>NZ_CAJPVG010000036.1 GCF_905397375.1 Ralstonia mannitolilytica | reverse complement strand
GCGGCCTCCGCGCTCGGCGCTGTGTAGATCGGCCGGATCGCGGCAGCCAGCTCACGACGGTCCTTCCAGCTCGCGTAATCGAGGCTGTTGCGGATCAGGTGAACGATGCAGGTCTGCAGCGTGGTCGCCGGGAACACGGCCGCCAGCGCTTCGGGCATGCCCTTGAGGCCGTCAGTCACGGCGATCAGGATGTCATTCACGCCGCGCGTCTTGAGGTCGTTGAACACCTTCATCCAGAACTTGGCGCCTTCGGTGTTCTCGATCCACAGGCCCAGGATGTCACGCGTGCCGTCGGGCAGCACCCCCAGCGCAAGATAGACGGCCTTGTTGCGCACCACGGCGTCTTCCCGGATCTTGACCCGCAACGCATCGAAGAACACCACCGGATACATCGGATCGAGTGGCCGGGCCTGCCAGGCGGTGACCTCGGCCATCACCTCGGCGGTGACCGAGCTGATGAACTCGGGCGAGACGTCCGTTGCATATTGCTCCAGCAGGAAGCCCTGGATTTCACGCACGGTCATGCCCCGGGCGTACATGGCGACGATCTTGTCGTCGAAACCCTTGAAGCGTCGCTCGTG
>NZ_CAJPVG010000035.1 GCF_905397375.1 Ralstonia mannitolilytica | reverse complement strand
ATTGCGCGACAATGCCTCACCGTGATCGGGGTGAGTGCGATGCAGCTGTCGTTCGGTGATGCCGAGGGTCTGGGGAGCCGCAAGCGCACGCGGCGCGAGGTGTTTTTGGCGGAGATGGAGCAGGTGGTGCCGTGGCAGGCGCTGCTGGGTCTGATCGAGCCGCACTACCCGAAGATGGGCCGTCCCGGTCGCCAGCCCTATCCGTTGGCGACGATGCTGCGCATCCACTTCCTGCAGCAGTGGTATGCGCTCAGCGACCCGGCGATGGAAGAAGCCTTGTACGACACGCCGGTGATGCGCCGCTTCGCGCAGTTGGGCGGGCTTGCCGACATCCCGGACGAGACGACGATCCTCAACTTCCGCCGGCTGTTGGAGACGCACGGGCTGGCCGAGAAGCTCTTCGAGCAGGTCAACGCCCATCTTCAGCGCAAGGGCCTGAGCCTGCGCAGTGGCACGATCGTGGATGCCACGATCATCAGTGCGCCGAGCTCGACCAAGAACAAGGCGGGCGAGCGCGATCCGGCGATGCACCAGACCAAGAAGGGCAACCAGTGGTTCTTCGGGATGAAGGCGCACATCGGCGTGGATGACGCGTCCGGTCTGGTGCACCACGTGGAATGCACGGCGGCGAACGTGGCCGACGTGACG
>NZ_CAJPVG010000034.1 GCF_905397375.1 Ralstonia mannitolilytica | reverse complement strand
CGGCTCAGGATTGGCCGTGTCCGCTTCCGGCGGCGCTTCCCGGACGTTCAGCGTCTGGCCGGGCTGCAAGATGCCCAGCGAGACCAGGTAGCCCTCCAACTGCGCCTGCAACGCGGCATCGAACTTGTGCAGGTTCAGCCGTCCGCGACGCGTCACCTCGACCGTGACGACCTTGGAACGAGCCTTTCCGGGTTCGGGCGGGTAGTACAGGTTGATGCGTGCCGCCGTGATCAACCAGCCGCGGGCCAGCGGGTCCTCACCGGGGAACTCCTCGCGCAGCAGTTCGGTGACGCAGCGCTGCTCGCTCGACGCCATCGCCGTGCAATCGAGCTTCAGTGCCGTGCTCGGGCTCAACACCGAGATGGACTTGACCTGCAGCGCCACGAAACCGTCCGCCACGGCCTGCGGCACGTCGAAGCCGAGGCGCAAGACCGACAGGTCCAGCGTCGGCGGCTTGATGCGGTGCGCGTCCACCTTGATGCCCAGCAGGTGCTCGGCGAAGGCGTTCACGAGCATCTGGTGGTACTTGGCGCCACCGCGCACGAGGGTGCGAACGACTCCGGTGGCCACCGCATACTCGAGCACCATGTGGATGTTCGGGTTGCCGACGCGACGGGTGAGATGGGCGCCCTCGAACTCCAGGCGCAGCATGGCCAGGTCCTTGACGTGGACCGTCAGCAGGAACACGCCGGGGC
>NZ_CAJPVG010000033.1 GCF_905397375.1 Ralstonia mannitolilytica | reverse complement strand
CCATGTGGATGTTCGGGTTGCCGACGCGACGGGTGAGATGGGCGCCCTCGAACTCCAGGCGCAGCATGGCCAGGTCCTTGACGTGGACCGTCAGCAGGAACACGCCGGGGCGGCGTTCCACCAGGTAAGCCACGCTGCCGTCGCCGCACTGCAGTTCGCGCTGGTAGAAGGCCGAGATGGCCTGGCGCAGCGCGGCCAGAGCGGCATCCGAGGTGTTCGGCCGACGCTTCACGCCGAGGTCGTGCTGCTGGGCCTGCGACCCGTGGCGCTCGAGGTAGTCGAACTCGCAGGCCCGCTCGAACAGCGCCGGATGATTGGCATACAGCCAGAAGGAGCGGTGGGTGTCGCTCCGGCATCCCACCAGGCCCAGCAGCGCGGCGCCGTCCCCGGCGGCGGCCTGGAACATCGCCTGCTTGCCGGCCGGGTCGGCCAACTGGATGCTGGCCATGAGGTTGCCGATCAAACGATCACGGGCGGCGACGTCGGGCCAGGCGCGAACGGCCTCCACCAGCGCCTGCGAGGTGCGCGGCGTGTCCTCCCAGTCGAAATCGGCGGCCACGGGCAGGCCCTGCGAGGCCAGGAAAGCGCTGAGGGTCGCGTCCACCGGCAGTTCGAGCAGCACGTCGACGAAGGTCTTCTTCATCTTCTCGGTCCTTTCCGCAAGAGGTGTCGAGGGCTGCGGACCGAGGGGCGGGTTCGCGGGCCGGCGACGGGGTTACCGAACAGGGCTCTCACCAGCGTAAAGCAGCGAGATACAGCGCGATTGTGTCCCGGCCTGATCCGCTTGTCAAACTGCATGGCACATCTAGCGGCGTTTGGTATCACAGGGCTATACTGTCGGATCGCATTCCAACACTTCCCG
>NZ_CAJPVG010000032.1 GCF_905397375.1 Ralstonia mannitolilytica | reverse complement strand
GAGCAGCAAGCCCTTGGCCGTCAGCGTGGCGTTGACGGTGGCCAGGATTTGCAACGCGAGGTTGTGCTCTTCGAGCAAATGCCGGAACCGCAGGATGGTGCTCTCATCGGGCAGGTTCTCTTCGCCCATGTCCAGCCCGGCAAACTCGCGAAACATCGGCGTGTCGTACAGCGCCTCTTCCATGGCCGGGTCGGACAGGTTGAACCACTGTTGCAGGAAGTGGATACGCAGCAGGGTCTCGACAGCAAACGGCGGGCGTCCGCCCTTGGGGCTGCGCGCCGGTGCATGCGGGGCAATCAGCGCCACCAGTGCGGCCCACGGCACCACCAGGTTCATCTCGTCCAAGAACTCGCGCTTGCGTGTACGCTTGGTCTTGCGTTCGAATCCGGTGGTGCCAAGGCTCATCTGCTTCATGTCGATACTGTCTCACATCCGACGGTCATCGCCGGGGTTTTGCAGACCTTCCCTAATGGACGGAACAATAGGAGCCCTCATGAACCAAAATACCAAGCTTGATGAAATTTCTGCTACGTCGGAGAGTCGCGGATGTGCCAAGCATTGCTCGCCTGCCGCTGTGCAGACCCACGCACCGGTAATCGACGACACGCCAACAGGTGCGACTGTGTTTCGTATTTCCAGCATGGACTGCGCCTCTGAAGAATCTGAGATTCGGCGAGCCCTAGAACCTATCACCGGCATACGTGGTTTAAGCTTTCAACTCGATGCGCGGACACTGGCTATTGATGCCCCAGCAGACCTTGTGCTGCAAGCGCTGGAAGTGATTCGCAGGGCCGGGTTTGATCCGCAGCCGATTCAACCGCTCGGGGACGAACCTAGCCATTCCGAAAACGATGGCCATGAGCATAATTTTTCGAGTGGTAT
>NZ_CAJPVG010000031.1 GCF_905397375.1 Ralstonia mannitolilytica | reverse complement strand
GATCGGCCTCGGCACGCGCACCAAGAGGTCGTCGATCTGCTGGCCTGCGCCCTGCTGCGGCTGCGCGCGCGCCCCTTTCCGCCATCTGGCCATCCCGCCACCGACAGCGACTCGGTTGGCCTTGGCTTGTGCGGTCCACAGCGCGTGAATGCGAACCCCGATCACGCACGAGGAGTTCGCCGATGACGACACACGCAAGCCCTGCAGACCCGACCACCGTCGCCGCCCGCGTCGCCCAGTTGCCCCACCTGCCGATGGACAGCCTCTGGGCGCTGTGGGACGAGTACTTCGAGGAGCGGCCCAAGCATCACCACCGCACGTGGCTGGAGAGCCGGCTCGCCTACAGGATCCAGGAGCGCGCCTTCGGCGGGTTGAAGCCCGCGACCCGCCGCAAGCTCGAGGAGATCGGTGAGACGGGCATCCTGCCGCGCCAGCTTCGCCACGACGCGAGTCGGTTGCTGCCGGGCACGGTGCTCACGCGGATCTTCGACGACGTCGAGCACCGCGTCCTGGTGCGCGGGCCCAATGACTTCGAGTATCAGGGGCAGCGGTTCAAGAGCCTGACGGCGATTGCCCGCCACATCACCGGCACGCCTTGGTCGGGCCCCGCGTTCTTCGGCCTCAAGACCAAGCACGGCCAGAAGGAGCCGGCATGAGATCACGATGGCCCGCATCCCCGTCGACCATGCCGACGCCTGGTCCCGTCACGCCATCGAGGCGCTGCGCGGTCTACACCCGCAAGTCCACCGACGAGGGACTGGACCAGGAGTACAACAGCCTGGAGGCCCAACGCGATGCGGGGCTGGCCTTCATCGCCAGCCAACGCCACGAGGGCTGGATCGCCGTCGAGGAGGGTTATGACGACGGCGGCTACTCCGGCGGCCATCTCGACCGCCCTGCGCTCAAGCGCCTGCTGGCCGACATCGAGGCCGGCAGGATCGACATCGTGGTCGTCTACAAGATCGACCGATTGACGCGAAGCCTCGCCGACTTCGCCAAGCTGGTGGAGGTGTTCGACCGCAATGGCGTCTCCTTCGTCTCGGTCACGCAGCAGTTCAACACCACCACCTCGATGGGGCGGCTGACGCTCAACATCCTGCTGTCCTTCGCGCAGTTCGAGCGCGAGGTCACCGGCGAGCGCATCCGCGACAAGATCGCCGCTTCCAAAGCGAAGGGCATGTGGATGGGCGGCATGCCGCCGCTCGGCTACGACGTCGTCGATCGCAAGCTCGTCGTCAACGAACGCGAGGCCGCTCTCGTGCGTGACATCTTCC
>NZ_CAJPVG010000030.1 GCF_905397375.1 Ralstonia mannitolilytica | reverse complement strand
CCAAAGCGAAGGGCATGTGGATGGGCGGCATGCCGCCGCTCGGCTACGACGTCGTCGATCGCAAGCTCGTCGTCAACGAACGCGAGGCCGCTCTCGTGCGTGACATCTTCCGCCGCTATGCGGAGCACGGGTCTGCGGCGCGGCTGGTGCGAGAGATGGCAGTCGAGGGGCACACCACCAAGGCCTGGGTGACCCAAGGCGGGCGCCGGCGCACGGGCCGACCCATCGACCAGCAATACATCTTCGCGCTGCTGCGCAACCGCATCTACCTGGGCGAGATCCGCAACCACGGCACGTGGTATCCCGGCCAACACGAAGCCATCGTGCCGCAAGACCTGTGGGACGCCGCGCACGCTTTCATCGCGCGCCGCAAGCAGGCGCCGCGTGAACACCGGGCCCAACACCCGGCGCTGCTCGCGGGGCTGCTGTTCGCGCCCGACGGCCAGCGCATGCTGCACACCTTCGTCAAGAAAAAGAGCGGGCGCACCTACCGCTACTACGTCCCCTACCTGCACAAGCGTCGTAACGCGGGCGCGAGCCTGGCGCCGGACGCCCCGGACGTCGGCCATCTGCCCGCGGCCGAGATCGAGAACGCGGTGCTGACGCAGATCCACGCGGCGCTCTCGGCGCCGGAGGTGCTGATCGGCACCTGGCGGGCGTGCCAGCGCCACCCGGCCGGTGCTGCCCTCGATGAAGCGCAGGTGGTGGTGGCGATGCGGCGCATCGGCGATGTGTGGGCGCAGTTGTTTCCGGCCGAGCAGCAACGCATCGCGCGGCTGCTGATCGAGCGGGTGCAACTGCATGAGCACGGACTCGACATCCTCTGGCGCGAGGACGGCTGGCTGGGATTGGGGCCCGAGATCGGCGCGCATCCGCTGGTCGAGGAATCCAGCGCACAGACCGAGGAAACACCGGCATGAGCACCACGACGAACCCGCGCAAGCGCGCTATCCGCGTCGAGGTCGGAACCGATGCCCGCAGCTACGTCAGCGATGGCCAGCGCGTCACGCTGGTGCCGCTGACGATCAAGCGCCGCCAGAACCGCAAGCTCCTGATCCCGCCGACGCCCGAGTCCGCCGCTGCGACCGCGGGCGGCCTGGATGCGCCGATGATCAAGACGCTCGGCAAGGCCTTCTACTGGAAGCGGCTGCTCGAGGAGGGGCGCTATCCCACGACGACCGACCTGGCGCGCTCCCTGAAGTTGGAGCCCGGCTGGGTGGCCGAGGTGCTGCGCCTGACCCTCTTGGCCCCCGACATCGTCGAGGCCATCCTGGACGGACGCCAGCCCCGGCATCTGAATCTGCACACGCTGCGTGGCCGCCAAGACCTGCTGCCTCGCGACTGGGGCGAGCAGCGTCGGCTGCTGGGCTTTCCTTCAGCTTGAGACTGGCGCTCAGCTGGCGCAACAACTACCTCTGCCACGCTCCTGGATTGGTGGGCACGGCAC
>NZ_CAJPVG010000029.1 GCF_905397375.1 Ralstonia mannitolilytica | reverse complement strand
CCAAAGCGAAGGGCATGTGGATGGGCGGCATGCCGCCGCTCGGCTACGACGTCGTCGATCGCAAGCTCGTCGTCAACGAACGCGAGGCCGCTCTCGTGCGTGACATCTTCCTGCGCTACGCCGAGCATGGCTCGGCTGCGCGGCTGGTGCGAGAGATGGCGGTCCAGGGGCACACCACCAAGGCCTGGGTGACCCAAGGCGGGCGCCGGCGCACGGGCCGACCCATCGACCAGCAATACATCTTCGCGTTGCTGCGCAACCGCATCTACCTCGGTGAGATCCGCAACCACGGCACGTGGTATCCCGGCCAACACGAAGCGATCGTGCCACGAGACCTGTGGGACGCCGCGCACGCTTTCATCGCGCGCCGCAAGCAGGCGCCGCGCGAACACCGGGCCCAACACCCGGCGCTGCTCGCGGGCCTGCTGTTCGCGCCCGACGGCCAGCGCATGCTGCACACCTTCGTCAAGAAGAAGAGCGGACGCACCTACCGCTACTACGTCCCCTACCTGCACAAGCGTCGTAACGCGGGCGCGAGCCTGGCGCCGGACGCCCCAGACGTCGGCCATCTGCCCGCGGCCGAGATCGAGAACGCGGTGCTCGCGCAGATCCACGCGGCGCTCGCCGCGCCGGAGGTGCTGATCGGCACCTGGCGGGCGTGCCAGCGCCACCCGGCCGGTGCTGCCCTCGATGAAGCGCAGGTGGTGGTGGCGATGCGGCGCATCGGCGACGTGTGGGCGCAGTTGTTCCCGGCCGAGCAGCAACGCATCGCGCGGCTGCTGATCGAGCGGGTGCAACTGCATGAGCACGGACTCGACATCCTCTGGCGCGAGGATGGCTGGTTGGGATTGGGGCCCGAGATCGGCGCGCATCCCTTGGTCGGCGAGTGCCGCGCGCCTGCTGAGGAGGTCTTGGCATGACCCGCTCGCCTCCCGATCCGACGCCGAACTCCCGCCGCCGCGCGATCCGGGTCGAGGTCGGCAACGACGCGCGCAGCTACGTCAGCGACGGGCAGCGGGTGACCCTGGTGCCCCTGACGATCAAGCGCCGGCAGAACCGCAAGCTCCTGATCCCGCCGACGCCCGAGTCCGCCGCCGCGACCGCGGGCGGCCTGGATGCGCCGATGATCAAGACGCTCGGCAAGGCCTTCTACTGGAAGCGGCTGATCGACGAAGGCGTCTATCCGACGACCGCCGACCTGGCGCGCGCGCTGAAACTGGAGCCAGGCTGGGCGGCCGAGGTGCTGCGCATGACCCTGCTGGCCCCCGACATCGTCGAGGCCATCCTGGACGGACGCCAGCCCCGCCATCTGAACCTGCAGACCCTGCGTGGCCGGCACGATTCTCTGCCGCGCGACTGGGGCGAGCAGCGTCGGCTGCTGGGCTTTCCTTCAGCTTGAGACTGGCGCTCAGCTGGCGCAACAACTACCTCTGCCACGCTCCTGGATTGGTGGGCACGGCAC
>NZ_CAJPVG010000028.1 GCF_905397375.1 Ralstonia mannitolilytica | reverse complement strand
CTTCCTTCCAGAGGACTTGGGGTTCTGGCAGACTCGCCGCATGAACCTACCCACCAACCTCGATGCCCTGAGCCCGGACGAACTGCGCACACTGGCTGCGCAGTTGATGGCCCAGGTCGGCGAGAAGGACCGGGAGTTGCGGTACCGGCAAGCCAAGATCGACCAGCTCACACACGAGCTGGCCATCCACAAGCGCTGGAAGTTCGGCAAGCGCAGCGAGCAACTGACATCTGAACAGGCGAGTCTGCTGGACGAAGCCATTGACGCAGACCTCGAGGCGATTGAGACCGAACTGGAAGCGCTCCTGCCGTCGTCCAAATCTGAAGCCAAGAGCAAGCCCAAGCGCCAGGCATTGCCGCCGCAGTTGCCGCGCACCGACATCCACCACGAGCCGGACGCAGAGACCTGCACCTGTGGGTGTGCGCTCAAGCGCATTGGCGAAGACATCAGCGAGAAGCTGGACTACACGCCGGGCACGTTCACCGTGGAGCGTCACATCCGCGGCAAATGGGTGTGCGATCAGTGTGAGACGCTGGTGCAGACGCCGGTGCCACCCCACGTCATCGACAAAGGCATCCCGACGGCCGGACTGCTGGCACATACGCTGGTGTCCAAGTTCGGCGACCACCTTCCCCTGTATCGGCAGGAGCGCATCTATGCGCGCGCCGGTCTGGCCATCCCGCAATCGACACTGGGCGCGTGGGTGGGCATCTGTGGCGTGCGTCTGCAACCGCTGGTGGACGCCCTGCAAGAAGAGGTTCTGAGCCACGGTGTTCTGCACGCCGACGAAACGCCAGTGCAGATGCTCGCGCCCGGCAATGGCAAGACGCACCGCGCCTACCTGTGGGCCTATGCGCCGAGCGAGTTCGAGAAGATGCGCGCGGTGATTTACCAGTTTGCGCCCAGCCGCAGCGGCGAGCACGCTCGCGCGTTCCTGGGGCAGTGGCAAGGCAAGCTGGTATGTGATGACTTCGCCGGCTACAAGGCCAGCTTCGACGGTGGCGTCACTGAGATCGGTTGCATGGCCCATTCGCGGCGCAAGTTCTTTGAACTGCACGACAAGCACAAGAGCGAATTGGCGGGCCAGGCACTGCGCTACATGGTGAGCTTGTACGAGATCGAGGCGCAAGTGCGGGATGCTGAGCCAGACCAGCGCCTGGCAGCGCGGCAACAAAGGGCTGGCCCGATTCTAGAGCGGCTGCACGCCTGGCTCGAGGAACAGCGACGCCGCGTCCCAGACGGCTCGGCGATCGCGCGGGCCATTGACTACAGCCTCAAGCGGTGGCCGGCTCTCGTGCGTTACCTCGACGACCCGACGGTGCCCATCGACAACAACCACGTCGAGCGACAGATCCGGCCGGTTGCCCTGGGTCGCTCCAATTGGTTGTTTGCAGGCTCACTGCGCGCCGGTCAACGCGCGGCTGCCGTCATGAGCCTGATCCAATCGGCCAAGCTCAACGGGCACGATCCCTACGCCTATCTGAAAGACGTCCTCACGCGACTGCCGACCCACAAGGCGGCCGACATCGCCGAACTGCTCCCGCATCGCTGGACGCCCAGCGCCACCTAGCTGGCAAGACGGGTTCACCGGGTGCTTAC
>NZ_CAJPVG010000027.1 GCF_905397375.1 Ralstonia mannitolilytica | reverse complement strand
CCATGTGGATGTTCGGGTTGCCGACGCGACGGGTGAGATGGGCGCCCTCGAACTCCAGGCGCAGCATGGCCAGGTCCTTGACGTGGACCGTCAGCAGGAACACGCCGGGGCTGCGTTCCACCAGGTAAGCCACGCTGCCATCGCCGCACTGCAGTTCGCGCTGATAGAAGGCCGAGATGGCCTGGCGCAGCGCGATCAGCGCGGCATCCGAGGTGTTCGGCCGGCGCTTCACGCCGAGGTCGTGCTGCTGGGCCTGCGATCCGTGGCGCTCCAGGTAGTCGAACTCGCAGGCCCGCTCGAACAGCGCCGGGTGGTTGGCATACAGCCAGAAGGAGCGGTGGGTGTCGCTCCGGCATGCCACGAGACCCAGCAGCGCGGCGCCGTCCCCGGCGGCAGCCTGGAACATCGCCTGCTTGCCGGCCGGGTCGGCCAACTGGATGCTGGCCATGAGGTTGCCGATCAGACGGTCGCGGGCGGCGACGTCGGGCCAGGCGCGAACGGCCTCCACCAGCGCCTGTGAGGTGCGCGGCGTGTCCTCCCAGTCGAAATCGTCGGCCACGGGCAGGCCGTGCGAGGCCAGGAACGTGCTGAGGGTCGCGTCCACCGGCAGTTCGAGCAGCACGTCGACGAAGGTCTTCTTCATCTTCTCGGTCCTTTCCGCAAGAGGTGTCGAGGGCTGCGGACCGATGGATCGGGCACGCGGGCCGGCGACGGGGTTACCGAACGGGCATCTCGCCGGAGTAAAGTAGCGAGATACAGCGCGATTGTGTCCCGCCCCATTCCGCCTGTCAATCATCGCGGCACGTCTGGCGCTTTTTGGTATCTCGTGGCTATACTTGCGGTCTGGTTTTCTACACTGACAGTCGATTCGAGACGGGGCATCGCCATGGCTTCCGCGTTTGGATCTCGCCTGCGGCGATTTCGCGAGGCGAAGAAATTGACCTTGCAGCAAGTCGCCGACGCGGTCGGCTGCACCAAGGCCTACATCTGGGAACTGGAGATGAAGGAGGGTCAACGCCCCTCGGCCGAGCGCGTGCAGGCGCTGGCCAAGGTGCTGGGCGTGACGATGGAGGACATCATGGGCGAGCCCATGCCCCAGGTCCCCGAGGCCAGCCCCGAGGATGTGGCCTTCTTCCGTGCCTATGCTGGCATGACCGAAGCTGAGAAGGACCGGGTGCGCCAAGCGCTGAAGATCATCTTCCCGGACAAGGATCTGCCGGAAAGCAAAAGGTGAACACGCCCCCGGCCCTCAACGGCGCGATCGCCGCCAACAAAGTCCACCACTGGTTGCGGGCTTGGTATGGCGCGGACGTGCCCGAGGCCGTCGATCTCGATGTCGTGCGGCAGATGCTGCCGACCACGCCCTACGGCAAAGGGGTTCGGGAAATTCGTCCCCCGGTGCAGTTCAACGACGATGCCTTCGAGGGCATGCTGGCGCGGGACCCCGGTGACCCTGAGGTCTGGGGTATCGCCTACAACGGCATGGTCAGCCCGCAGCGCCAGCGATTCACCATCGCGCACGAGCTGGGCCACTTCGTCCTGCACCGCGACCAGCAGTCGCGTTTCAACTGCGACAAGGACAGCGTCCACTCCGGCCACGAGACGATGCGTCTGATCGAGCGCGAGGCCGACGACTTCGCCAGCAACTTGCTGATGCCCGGCGATCGGCTGCGCGAGTGGATCTCGAACCGACGCATCGATCTGCACGTCCTCAGTGGCATTGCCAAGCGCTTCCAGGTGTCGTTCGAGGCGCTGTGCATCCGCTTCATCAAGTTCACCCCGCAGCGCGCGATCCTGGTCTACTGGGACAACGGTTACGCGAAGTACGAATGGCGCAGCAGCAGCGCCGTGAGAACCCGGGCACGCATCCGGCGCAGCGGCGATCCGCAAGAGCCGTTGCCCGGCACGCTCGCCGCCGACGCGAGCGTCGAGCAGGCATGGGATGGCGTCGAGATGTCCGCCGCGATCTGGTGCCCGGAGGAAGCCCCCCACATGAAGCTGCGCGAGTTCAAGCACAGCTACACCTCGAGAGATCGCGTCCTGACCCTGCTGCTGTTGGAAAGTGCCGAGCCGCGCGCTTGGGATCGATCCTGGCAGGATGGCGAAACTCTCGATGCCGTAAATTGGCGACAGTAGGCTGTGTAGAGATCGTTCTGGAGGCATCCATGCTTTCGTTTGCCACCGAGTTTCCAGTTGAAGCGGATCGAACCACCGTGGACTTCCTTCAGGCGATGGTGACCTGGATATCCGGGTCTCCGCATACTGGATTGTCTGCCGAAATGCTTCGGGATCTGCTACAGAAGGACGAGGCGCATGTCGAGAACGGAAAAGAGAAAGTTCAATCGCTCCTTGCCACTTCGCCCGACGTCGATCTCGCCGGCATCCGCTACAGCAGGCACGACAATGATCTGGAATGGCTGACGACCGTCGTGTTTTCGAGAACGTCGTCCGACGCCTGGGTGGGTGTTCGTGTCGAGTGCGAGTCTCAGCATGCCGCGGCTCGGCTGCCGTCAGCGAAGAAACCTGTCGTGGTAAGGACCGTGCTGGAATCCCTTGGCGGAGCAGCGGATGGTCCTCTGCCGATTCGCGATACTGCGCACATACTGACCAATACCGACATTGATCTTGCCGCCAAGCTGATTCGCGGCGACGCCGGCTGCCGACTTCCCATCGTCTACGTCAGCGCACGGTTTCAAGGCGGGTACATTCTTGACGTTAATCGTCTCGCAGCAGACCTGTCGGGCATGGCGCATGTCGTCGTCGAGCCCAACAGGCCGTTTTCCGTGCGCCTGCAACTCGAAGTCGATTCCGAGAACGTCTATGGCGGCACGATCGGCATCTGCTGGCCCGAGGGTGGCGGGCGTCGAGCCTTCTTCCTGGGCGGCGATTACTCGACACCGGGTCATCTGGCGGGCGCCATCAAAGATGAAGTCCGGGCTGCGTTACTGAATCGACGTCCGATCGCCCGGTGCACTTGGGCTTACGTCCGTGAAACCGCGTCACGACAGGCCATTCTGTCGCTCAAAGCCTCGGGTTCCAAGGCGATCGACGAGTATGTCGAGAAATTTGACCAAGAGATCGAAGCCAAGAATCAGCGCCTCGAAGAGGCCGAAAGTGAGATTCAACGCCTACGGAACGAACTCCGGGTGTATGAGGCTCGTGCAGGGACCGCGAGTGGTGGCCTGCTCAGGCTTGGGCGGGAGCGAGATCTCTATCCGAACGAGGTCCTCGGCATACTCCTCGACGCGATCGAAGATGCCGCCACCCGGGTTCAGCACGACAGTCGCCGACAACATGTGCTGAGGTCGATCCTCGAAGCCAACCGACTGGAGGAGAATCCCCTTGAAGGTCGTCGAGAGCAACTGAAGAGACTGCTCCGAGGGACGAGCACCATTGACGGAAAATTGAGACGCGAGTTGGAGGACATGGGTTTCTCCATCTCAGAAGATGGAAAGCACTTCAAGCTCGTTTTTCAGGGGGACGACCGGTACACCTTCACGCTGCCCAAGAGCGGTAGTGATTGGCGAGGTGGGCTGAACGCAGCCAGCGACATCGGAAGGCTGTTGTTCTGAAGTCCAAAGTCCGCAGCGGCGCGCGCCTCCCGTTCAAATGGCGTGGTTGCATTTGAAGTATCGGTCAGGGCAAGCCCGCGCATCCCCGCCAGAACCCGTTACGCGAAGCCCCTTGATTCCTAGCATGGTCGGCGTTTTCCATCGAAACGCCGACCATGCACGAACTCGAACCCCGCTCCCCGGCCCTCGAGGCTGATCGGCCTCGGCACGCGCACCAAGAGGTCGTCGATCTGCTGGCCTGCGCCCTGCTGCGGCTGCGCGCGCGCCCCTTTCCGCCATCTGGCCATCCCGCCACCGACAGCGAC
>NZ_CAJPVG010000026.1 GCF_905397375.1 Ralstonia mannitolilytica | reverse complement strand
GCTTTTTTCTTGGGGCGATGGGGAGCGCTGCGTTTGGGACGCGTAAAAGCAAACACCCCAGCTCGCGGGAGCTGGGGTGTTTTGAGGGAGAGCCTGGCGATGACCTACTTTCACACGGGAATCCGCACTATCATCGGCGCGGAGTCGTTTCACGGTCCTGTTCGGGATGGGAAGGGGTGGTACCGACTCGCTATGGTCACCAGGCTATGACTTGTTGCGTTGCTGACGCGGTGTTCAACATCGCCAATATGGAATGTAGTGTGTAGGGGTTGTGTGTATCGGCACAAGGCAGACCCAGCCGGAAACATACCGGTTATAGGATCAAGCCGCACGGGCAATTAGTACTGGTTAGCTGAACGCATTACTGCGCTTCCACACCCAGCCTATCAACGTCCTGGTCTCGAACGACCCTTCAGGGAGATCAAGTCTCCAGGGAATCCTCATCTTCAGGCAAGTTTCCCGCTTAGATGCTTTCAGCGGTTATCTCTTCCGTACATAGCTACCCTGCGATGCCTCTGGCGAGACAACAGGTACACCAGCGGTACGTCCACTCCGGTCCTCTCGTACTAGGAGCAGCCCCCGTCAAGATTCCAACGCCCACGGCAGATAGGGACCAAACTGTCTCACGACGTTTTAAACCCAGCTCACGTACCTCTTTAAATGGCGAACAGCCATACCCTTGGGACCGGCTACAGCCCCAGGATGAGATGAGCCGACATCGAGGTGCCAAACACCGCCGTCGATATGAACTCTTGGGCGGTATCAGCCTGTTATCCCCAGAGTACCTTTTATCCGTTGAGCGATGGCCCTTCCATACAGAACCACCGGATCACTATGTCCTGCTTTCGCACCTGCTCGACTTGTCGGTCTCGCAGTTAAGCACGCTTTTGCCATTGCACTTTAGGTACGATGTCCGACCGTACCAAGCGTACCTTCGAACTCCTCCGTTACACTTTGGGAGGAGACCGCCCCAGTCAAACTGCCTACCATGCACTGTCCCCGACCCGGATTCACGGGCCAAGGTTAGAACCTCAAACAAACCAGGGTGGTATTTCAAGGACGGCTCCACCGAAACTAGCGTCCCGGTTTCAAAGCCTCCCACCTATCCTACACAGATCGGTTCAAAGTCCAATGCAAAGCTACAGTAAAGGTTCATGGGGTCTTTCCGTCTAGCCGCGGGGAGATTGCATCATCACAAACACTTCAACTTCGCTGAGTCTCGGGAGGAGACAGTGTGGCCATCGTTACGCCATTCGTGCAGGTCGGAACTTACCCGACAAGGAATTTCGCTACCTTAGGACCGTTATAGTTACGGCCGCCGTTTACCGGGACTTCAATCAAGAGCTTGCACCCCATCATTTAATCTTCCGGCACCGGGCAGGCGTCACACCCTATACGTCCACTTTCGTGTTTGCAGAGTGCTGTGTTTTTATTAAACAGTCGCAGCCACCATTTTATTGCAACCCCTTCATCCTTCTGGCGCGAGCCAGTCAAACTACAAGGGCGTACCTTATCCCGAAGTTACGGTACCAATTTGCCGAGTTCCTTCTCCCGAGTTCTCTCAAGCGCCTTAGAATACTCATCTCGCCCACCTGTGTCGGTTTGCGGTACGGTCTCGTATGACTGAAGCTTAGAGGCTTTTCTTGGAACCACTTCCAATTGCTTCGCGACCTAAAGTCGCTCGCCCCACACCCTTGAATCACGCACCCGGATTTGCCTAAGTGCCATCTCCAATGCAGGGACCGGGACATCCAACACCCGGACAACCTTCCGCGATCCGTCCCCCCATCGCATCATACGACGGTGCAGGAATATTAACCTGCTTCCCATCAGCTACGCATCTCTGCCTCGCCTTAGGGGCCGACTCACCCTACGCCGATGAACGTTGCGTAGGAAACCTTGGGCTTACGGCGAGGGGGCCTTTCACCCCCTTTATCGCTACTCATGTCAGCATTCGCACTTCTGATACCTCCAGCATCCTTTACAAGACACCTTCACAGGCTTACAGAACGCTCTCCTACCATGCACTTACGTGCATCCGCAGCTTCGGTATATGGCTTAGCCCCGTTACATCTTCCGCGCAGGACGACTCGATCAGTGAGCTATTACGCTTTCTTTAAAGGGTGGCTGCTTCTAAGCCAACCTCCTGACTGTTTTAGCCTTCCCACTTCGTTTCCCACTTAGCCATATTTAGGGACCTTAGCTGGCGGTCTGGGTTGTTTCCCTCTTGACACCGGACGTTAGCACCCGATGTCTGTCTCCCGTGATTGCACTCTTCGGTATTCGGAGTTTGCTATG
Organism: Ralstonia mannitolilytica; assembly: GCF_905397375.1. Classification (GTDB taxonomy): domain Bacteria; phylum Pseudomonadota; class Gammaproteobacteria; order Burkholderiales; family Burkholderiaceae; genus Ralstonia; species Ralstonia mannitolilytica. The sequence goes on along the minus strand of NZ_CAJPVG010000026.1, from coordinate 3,389 downwards.
GCGGGGTAATCAGCAATAGACCCCCCAACCATGACAGTGCTCTACCCCCGAAGGTGAGACACGAGGCACTACCTAAATAGTTTTCGGAGAGAACCAGCTATTTCCAAGTTTGTTTAGCCTTTCACCCCTATCCACAGCTCATCCCCTAACTTTTCAACGTTAGTGGGTTCGGTCCTCCAGTACGTGTTACCGCACCTTCAACCTGGCCATGGATAGATCACTTGGTTTCGGGTCTACACCCAGCGACTGAACGCCCTATTCGGACTCGCTTTCGCTACGCCTTCCCTAATCGGTTAAGCTTGCCACTGAATGTAAGTCGCTGACCCATTATACAAAAGGTACGCCGTCACCCGTTTCCAGGCTCCGACTGTTTGTATGCATGCGGTTTCAGGATCTATTTCACTCCCCTCCCGGGGTTCTTTTCGCCTTTCCCTCACGGTACTGGTTCACTATCGGTCGATCACGAGTATTTAGCCTTGGAGGATGGTCCCCCCATCTTCAGACAGGATTTCACGTGTCCCGCCCTACTTGTCGTACACCTAGTTCCACAATACTGTTTTCGCATACGGGGCTATCACCCACTATGGCCGGACTTTCCATTCCGTTCTGCTAACAATACTGCTAAAGAGTACAAGGCTGATCCCATTTCGCTCGCCACTACTTTGGGAATCTCGGTTGATTTCTGTTCCTGCAGCTACTTAGATGTTTCAGTTCACTGCGTTCGCTTCTGTTACCTATGTATTCAGTAACAGATGACCCATACGGGCCGGGTTTCCCCATTCGGACATCTGCGGATCAAAGCTTGTTTGCCAGCTCCCCGCAGCTTTTCGCAGGCTACTACGTCCTTCATCGCCTGTGATCGCCAAGGCATCCACCACATGCACTTATTCGCTTGACCCTATAACGAGTATGTCTCGCTATAGGCTGAGTTCTCGCGTTGTGCCGTATTCCAAGACAATCTTTCGATTGCTCTGGTAATACTGGTTGATACAATCACAACCCAGTGTCGCGTTTTGACTGTGCGCCTCATCAACGCACCGCGACACCTTTACTACATTCCATATTGTTAAAGAACAGCCGAACTTTTACGCTCGTCTTGGCTAGGCCAAACGCAAACACCATCGACATCACCGCGTCGATGCTTGCGTTTGGCTACCACAAGGTATTGGTGGAGGATGACGGGATCGAACCGACGACCCCCTGCTTGCAAAGCAGGTGCTCTCCCAGCTGAGCTAATCCCCCAGTCACGGCAGAGACTTCCACCGTCCGTAACTTGGTGGGTCTGGTAGGACTTGAACCTACGACCCCCGCCTTATCAAGACGGTGCTCTAACCACCTGAGCTACAGACCCTTGGCTGTAACATCAAACAAACCGATAAGTGTGGACGCCTAACTAGGATGCACGCTCTTAAAGGAGGTGATCCAGCCGCACCTTCCGATACGGCTACCTTGTTACGACTTCACCCCAGTCATGAACCCTACCGTGGTAATCGCCCTCCTTGCGGTTAGGCTAACTACTTCTGGTAAAGCCCACTCCCATGGTGTGACGGGCGGTGTGTACAAGACCCGGGAACGTATTCACCGCGGCATGCTGATCCGCGATTACTAGCGATTCCAGCTTCACGTAGTCGAGTTGCAGACTACGATCCGGACTACGATGCATTTTCTGGGATTAGCTCCACCTCGCGGCTTGGCAACTCTCTGTATGCACCATTGTATGACGTGTGAAGCCCTACCCATAAGGGCCATGAGGACTTGACGTCATCCCCACCTTCCTCCGGTTTGTCACCGGCAGTCTCTCTAGAGTGCCCTTTCGTAGCAACTAGAGACAAGGGTTGCGCTCGTTGCGGGACTTAACCCAACATCTCACGACACGAGCTGACGACAGCCATGCAGCACCTGTGTCCACTTTCTCTTTCGAGCACCTAATGCATCTCTGCTTCGTTAGTGGCATGTCAAGGGTAGGTAAGGTTTTTCGCGTTGCATCGAATTAATCCACATCATCCACCGCTTGTGCGGGTCCCCGTCAATTCCTTTGAGTTTTAATCTTGCGACCGTACTCCCCAGGCGGTCAACTTCACGCGTTAGCTACGTTACTAAGGAAATGAATCCCCAACAACTAGTTGACATCGTTTAGGGCGTGGACTACCAGGGTATCTAATCCTGTTTGCTCCCCACGCTTTCGTGCATGAGCGTCAGTGTTATCCCAGGAGGCTGCCTTCGCCATCGGTATTCCTCCACATCTCTACGCATTTCACTGCTACACGTGGAATTCTACCTCCCTCTGACACACTCTAGCCGTGCAGTCACCAATGCAATTCCCAGGTTAAGCCCGGGGATTTCACATCGGTCTTGCACAACCGCCTGCGCACGCTTTACGCCCAGTAATTCCGATTAACGCTTGGACCCTACGTATTACCGCGGCTGCTGGCACGTAGTTAGCCGGTCCTTATTCTTCCGGTACCGTCATCAACTCCGGGTATTAACCAGAGCCATTTCTTTCCGGACAAAAGTGCTTTACAACCCGAAGGCCTTCTTCACACACGCGGCATTGCTGGATCAGGCTTTCGCCCATTGTCCAAAATTCCCCACTGCTGCCTCCCGTAGGAGTCTGGGCCGTGTCTCAGTCCCAGTGTGGCTGATCGTCCTCTCAGACCAGCTACTGATCGTCGCCTTGGTAGGCCTTTACCCCACCAACTAGCTAATCAGACATCGGCCGCTCCTATAGCATGAGGCCTTGCGGTCCCCCACTTTCACCCTCAGGTCGTATGCGGTATTAGCTAATCTTTCGACTAGTTATCCCCCACTACAGGGCACGTTCCGATGTATTACTCACCCGTTCGCCACTCGCCGGCAGGAAAGCAAGCTTTCCCCCGCTGCCGTTCGACTTGCATGTGTAAGGCATGCCGCCAGCGTTCAATCTGAGCCAGGATCAAACTCTTCAGTTCAATCTGCTGTTTCGCTCTTTACGAGCGGTCGCTCACTCTCAGAATCTGACTTGAACTTTCGTTCAAACCTTACTTCTGTGCGAGCACTTCATAACTTGTAAGCTAACGAACTCGCGTTCGTCGCATCCGTCATCAAGCGCCCACACTTATCGGCTGTTTGCTTGTTAAAGAACTTCGCGATCAACTTTGTTCATCGCGTCGCTGCGTTGTCTGCAGCAGAGAAACGAGATTATGCAGAGCTTTTTCGTCGCTGTCAACAACTTGCTGAAGAAATTTTTTCGTTCAACTCGCCGCCAACCTCTTCGCGACATCCAGCCGGTCAACAACTTCAACCACCCGGAAACCCGCACCACTTCTACTTCTCCACCGCTTCACACGCCCCGCCGTCGCTTTCGTTTCGGCGCTGCGTCGTGCAGCGAGGGGCGAATATTAGGGGGGTTT
>NZ_CAJPVG010000025.1 GCF_905397375.1 Ralstonia mannitolilytica | reverse complement strand
GAACTCGCGCAGCTTCATGTGGGGGGCTTCCTCCGGGCACCAGATCGCGGCGGACATCTCGACGCCATCCCATGCCTGCTCGACGCTCGCGTCGGCGGCGAGCGTGCCGGGTAAGGGCTCTTGCGGATCGCCGCTGCGCCGGATGCGTGCCCGGGTTCTCACGGCGCTGCTGCTGCGCCATTCGTACTTCGCGTAGCCGTTGTCCCAGTAGACCAGGATCGCGCGCTGCGGGGTGAACTTGATGAAGCGGATGCACAGCGCCTCGAACGAGACCTGGAAGCGCTTGGCAATGGCGCTGAGGACGTGCAGATCGATGCGTCCGTTCGAGATCCACTCGCGCAGCCGATCACCGGGCATCAGCAAATTGCTGGCGAAGTCGTCGGCCTCGCGCTCGATCAGGCGCATGGTCTCGTGGCCGGAGTGGACGCTTTCCTTGTCGCAGTTGAAACGCGGCTGCCGGTCGCGGTGCAGGACGAAGTGCCCGAGCTCGTGAGCGATGGTGAATCGCTGGCGCTGCGGGCTGACCGTGCCGTTGTAGGCGATACCCCAGACTTCAGGGTCATCAGGGTCCCGCGCCAGCAGGCCCTCGAAGGCATCGTCGTTGAACTGCACCGGCGGACGAATCTCCCGAACCCCTTTGCCGTAGGGCGTGGTCGGCAGCATCTGCCGCACGACATCGAGATCGACGGCCTCGGGCACGTCCGCGCCATACCAAGCCCGCAACCAGTGGTGGACTTTGTTGGCGGCGATCGCGCCGTTGAGGGCCGGGGGCGTGTTCACCTTTTGCTTTCCGGCAGATCCTTGTCCGGGAAGATGATCTTCAGCGCTTGGCGCACCCGGTCCTTCTCAGCTTCGGTCATGCCGGCGTACGCCCGGAAGAAGGCCACATCCTCGGGGCTGGCCTCGGGGACCTGGGGCATGGGCTCACCCATGATGTCCTCCATCGTGACGCCCAACACCCTGGCCAGCGCCTGCACGCGCTCGGCCGAGGGGCGTTGGCCCTCCTTCATCTCCAGTTCCCAGATGTAAGCCTTGGTGCAGCCGACCGCGTCGGCCACCTGCTGCAGGGTCAATTTCTTCGCCTCGCGGAATCGCCGCAGGCGAGATCCAAACGCGGAAGCCATGGCGATGCCCCGTCTCGAATCACGGGAAGTGTTGGAATGCGATCCGACAGTATAGCCCTGTGATACCAAACGCCGCTAGATGTGCCATGCAGTTTGACAAGCGGATCAGGCCGGGACACAATCGCGCTGTATCACGCTGCTTTACTTTGGCGTGACACAAGTTCAGTCAGCCGTCGCCGGCCCGCGTGCCCGAAGCCTCGGTCAGCAGACCTCCGACGTCACCTCAAGGAAAGGACCGAGACGCGATGAAGAAGACCTATGTCGACGTGCTGCAGGCGCTGCCGCCGGATGAGACGCTGCACCAGTTTCTCGCCAGCCATGGGCTGGCGGTGCCGCCAGCGCTCGATGCACAGCCGCACGAGCCGCCGAACCGGGCCGTGATTGAAGCCATCATGACGTGGGGCGACACCTCGGCGCGCGACCGGCTGACGGCCGAGCTGGTGGCCAGCGTCGCGCTGGGTGATGCCGCGGGCGGCCAGGCGATGTTCGAGGCGGCGCTGTCCGATCCCGCCGTGGTGACGGGCCTGGCGTTGTGCCAGAGCGACCTGCATCGCTCGTTCTGGCTGTACGTGCGGCACCGGGCGCTGTTCGAACGCGCCAGCGATCTCGATTTCTGGGCGCACCACAGCGCCCAGGCGCAGCAATACGACTTGGGAGTGCGGCGCCCTGCGATCCCGACGGACGCCGCACTGGCCGGTCTGCGTCGAGCGATCTCGGCCTACTACCAGCGCGAGCGCCAGTGCGGCGAGGGCTGTGTGGCCTATCTCGTGCCCAGGAGCCCCGGCATCCACCTGCTGACGGTGCACGTCAAAGACCTGGCCGAGCTGCGCCTGGAGTTCGAGGGCGTGGTGTTGAAGCAGCGCGTGGGCAACCCGAACATCCACATGGTGTTGGAGTACGCCGAAGCCACGGGCGTGGTGCGCACCCTGGCGCGCGGCGGTCACAAGGTGCAGCAGATGCTGGTGGAGGCCTTCGCCGAGCATGTGCTCGGGGTGAAGGCCACGCCCGAGCGTATCAAGGCCCCGGCGCTGGACTTGTCGGCGCTGCGCACGGGCTTCGATGTGCCGGAGGTGTTCGAGGACGGCTTCTCGCTGGTGCAGCTGAAGTCGCTCACGCTGCTGAGTCCGGAGGGAGATCTGAAAATCGAGTGCACGGCCATGCAGGCCAGTCAGCACCGCTCGGTGCATGAACTGCTGCGCGATCAACTGCCGGGCCCGCTGGAAGGCCGCTGGGCGGTGCTGGCGGCTCAGATCAACCTGTACTACCCTCCCGAGCCAGGGCGCACCCGGGCGCGCGTGGTGCCCATCGAGGTCACGAGCCGCGGGCGGCTCAACCTGCACCAGTTCGATGCCAAGCTGCAAGCGCAGCTGGAGCGCTACCTGGTACGCATCGGCATCCTGCGCCCCGGCCAGACCTTGAGCGCACAGGAGGCACCCTTCGCCGCGGGCACGGTCAGGGCGACGACTCCCGAGGACGCGTGAGATGTCGGCACACGAGGGCTGGCAGTTCGTCTGCCGGCTGTTCGCCGCGGGCATGCCGGTGCTGCGCGCCACCCTGTCGCCGCGCGAGGTGGCGCTGCTGCCGCACCTGGGCCGCGCGATCCAGGCGGCCGTGACTGATCAATCTTGCGTGCTGTGCCCGCATTGTGCGCTGCATCGGGCGCCGGTGTTCGGCGACGGGCGCGGCGGACGCTTGTGCCGCTGCCCGGACTGCGGGCCGGTGCCGGTCTCGCCGCAGGACGGCGCAGCGCTGCGGTTGAACGAGGACTGGCTGCGCCAGAAGCTGCGCCTGGCCCTTGCGATCGACAGCCGCGACGGCATCGACGACCTTGGTGACGGCGTGTGGCGGCTGGGCGAATCCCGGCGCGCGCCGGTGCTGCTCGCACGCGACATCGTGAGGCTGTGGCAAGAACCAGCGCTGCTGGATCGGGTGCGCGTGACCGGTGGCGACGTTCGGGTGATTACACCCAAACCGCGCGAAACGCGCGGTGCGCCCTTCGGGCCGGGCGTGCAGTGGTGGGCGTTGGAAGATCGCTTCACCCTCTACGGTGGCGGCATCGCGCTCATCGGCCTGCCGGGTGAGCCGCCAGACCCGCAGGCCAGCGATCCAACGACGCCAGTGAAGGGGCCTTTCTCGGCGGATTTCCGCTGGGTCACGCTGCCCGACTGGCCGCACGGCCCGATCCGGCTGACCGAGGCTCAGGCAGCAGTGTTCGAGGCCCTGTGGTCGTTCAAGGGGGAGCCCCGCACCGCCGAACAGGTCATGCGGCGTGCCGGGCTCGACAGCGCCAAGCCCATCGACGTGTTCAAGGTCAAGACGCGCGACAAGGGCAAGCCGGAAGCCGAAGGGCCACTCGTTGCATACCGGGCCCTCGTCCAGGTCGTGCAGGGGCGCCCGGGGCTGTACTCGATGCCCTGTGCTGCAGCATTGGGCCCCGTGCAGGCTTGATGCCTTGCTCAACCACGGCGTTGCCAGCAAAACGGTGTCCGGGGTCAAACTGGAGCTTGCGTGCCGTTGCGGGCAGTAGTTTTGTCAGGTCCAAATGCGCCGTTTGGCCTGCGTCAGTTTCCCGGCGGTCTCCAGCTGTACATACACCAAACGCCTCTGGTCATCCACCGCGTCGCAACTCCCTGACACCCCGGACCAGCTTGCGGCGCAACAGGGCCCGCAGGGTCGCCCCATCCGAGTACCCGACCTGCGCGGCGACTTGGTCGACGCTCGCGTTTCCGGTGCGCAAGAGATGGACGGCATGTTCCACGCGCAGGTCCTGGAAATACGACAGCGGTGTCTTACCCAAAACGCTTTGCAGCCGCCGCGCCAAGGTGCGCTCGCTTGTGCCCGCGGCGCTCGCCGCCTCGGCCAGCGAGAACCCCTTCGCGAGCCGACTTCTGGCCCAGCACTCGAAGCGCTCCACCACCGGGTCGGCATGCGCAAGGTGGTCGGGAATCACGAACTCGGCTTGCGAACTGCGTGCCTCGACCAGCAGATAGCGTGCCACCAGGGCCGCCAGCGCTGGACTGCGCTCCCGGATGATGCGCAAGGCCAAGTCGACGTGGGCCAAAGCGGCACCCGCGGTGGTGAAGCGTGTCGAGTCCACGATCATGCGTGACTCGTCCAGCGTGACGTTCGGATAGCGCTGCCGAAACATCGGCCCCAGCCACCATGACGTCGTCGCACGATGCCCATCAAGCAGGCCGCTCTCTGCAAGCAAGAAGCTACCGGAGCAAGCGGCACCTAGGTGCGCGCCAGCGGTGGACCACTGCTGTAGCGCCGCGACCGCGTCGGGCACATCGGGGCGTGTGAGTCGAGCCGAGAGCGTGTCAGGCATCTTGTCGCCAAACGCGGGCACGAGCACGACGTCTGGTTCCGGCACACCATGCGCAGGGACCACGGGGACCGTCAAGCCTTGCGCAGTTCGGATGCGACGCCGCACGCCCACCAGCGTGAGCTCTATGTGCGCGGGAGCCTGTGGCAGCGAGCCCGCCATCGCATTGGCCAAGCCCACTGTGTCGGTGAGCGCCGCAAGCCCCAGATCAAACACGCCATCACAAACAAGGATGTGGAGTTTCATGGCAATAATGACATCAAAGTTGTCATTATTGCCTATAGAGATGGCTGTGATGAAGACTTAGACTGCAGTCTCGTCGATCCCTTCACCCACTTTTCCATTTGCCCAAAGGAATACATCATGACCAAGCTTGCCCTGTTTGTTCGCCTCGAAGCCAAACCCGGCCAGGAGGCTGCGCTTGCCGACTTCCTGGCCAGCGCACTGCCGCTCGCCAACGCCGAGTCCGGCACCACGGCCTGGTTCGCATTGAAGTTTGGCCCTTCGACGTTTGGTGTGTTCGATGCCTTTGCCGATGAGGCAGGTCGCCAAGCACATCTGAACGGCCAGATCGCCGCGGCCTTGATGGCCAACGCCGCGACCTTGCTCAGTTCTCCGCCCAATATCGAGAAGGTCGAACTGCTTGCAGCCAAACTGCCTGCATGACAACCCGGCCTTGACTCAATCAGGTCACGCTGCAGGATGGGGGGCACGCGGCCCTACGCAGCGTCCCCCCTCGATTGCACTTGCCCAGGGAGCTACCTTCCACAGCGCCCCGTGCAGGCTTGATGCCTTGCTCATCCAAGCACGATGGACAACCGATGGCAGTGACGCACGTGCAAGTCACTGGGCCACAAGGCCATTTGCGTGCGCTTCCGCAAAGAAGTTGGCGCGGATTTCGAGAGAAAAGAGGGCGAAAGAGAGTCGAACCGGGTGGGCCCTTCGCGACCTGGCGACGAAGGGCAGCACACGCAGAACGGGTCGCCGCCCCGCGTTGTTTCGCGGAACCTGAAAACGAAAACGCCCAACCGGAGCCGGTTGGGCGTTGAATGGTGGTGGACCTTCCCTAAACGGAATCCAACCGGCATCTACATCGAGGTAGGAATGTAGCGGAAATGTTGGGAATCCTGATTAGCCCCGACCCTCAGCCATGAAAATTGCTCGCAGCGCGCAAGACCGGCTCGGGGCAAGGCTTGCAGCGCAGCATGGCGGTGGCCAGTCGCGGCAGCATCTCATGCAGGCGGAAGCGACGGTTGAACCGGTAGGCGGCTTCGGCCAGGTAGCGCCGCGCGTACTTGGCCTGGCGGATGGCGTGGTAGGTGCCGTTGATGGCGCGCTTGACGTTGCCCAGCAGCACGTTCACCCAACGCGCGCCCGGCGCCTCGGTGGCGGCACGGCCGCCGCCGGTGTCCAGCGTGGTGTGGGCGTGGCCGGCGTCTTCGAGCCGGCGGAAGCAGGCCAGACCGTCGGTATAGGTCTCGCACCCGGGCGCCAGGCGCCGTGCGATCCAGTCCTCGAGCGAGACGTTGTCGAAGCTGCGCACCGGCTCGATCACGGCCAGGCTCGGCGCGGCGAAGCGGGCGTCGGTCTGCACCGCGATCACGAAGGGTTGCTTGCCCTCGGCACCGCGCCCGCGCTTGCCGCCGTTGCGCTCGCCGCCGAGGTAGGCATCGTCGATCTGCACGAAGCCATTGAGCCGCCGGGGTTCCTCGCGCTCGGCCATGGCCTGCATGATCTTGTGCTTCACCCGCCAGGCGGTCTTGTAGTTGACTCCCAGGTGGCGCATCAGCTCCAGCGCGGCGAGGTTGGTCTTGGTCGCGGTCAGCAGGTGCAGGGCCAGCAGCCAGGTGCGCAGCGGCAGCTTGGTGCCCTCGAACATCGTGCCGGCGGTCAGCGTGGTCTGGTGCCGGCAGGCGCGGCACTGGTAGTAGACCGTCGTCCCGCGCCGAAACCGCGAGCGGGCCCGTCCAGTGCAGGCCGGGCAGCGGAAGCCTTGCGGCCAACGCCACTGGTACAGGGCACGGTAGCACTTGGCCTCGGTGCCGTAGCGGGCGATGAACTCGGCCATGGACAGGCCAGCCTGGAACTGCACGGAATTGATGCTCATGACGCCACCTCGTCGCCTTCAGGTGGCCGTATGCTCGGCGGTGGGCGACGCACATCCTGCGACTGGCGGCTGAGGGTCGGGGCTAATCAGGTTGGGAATTGAGGGCGTTGACCGGGGCCGGCATAAACTTCGGCGAGGCCGGCGCGCAGGTCGCAAATGGACTGTCGCATCAAGTCGATGCCCGGCTAGGCTTGCGCCCGCCAGACAGATCGTTCCGAGGTCATCGGGGCGATCAATGCGCGGATCTTGGTGACCGCCTCGGATGCGGAATGTGGTAGGGAGGTGAAGACGACCTTCTTACCGCCATCCAGACTCCAGGGGCTGAACTGCTCGGCCGGCGGGATCGACGGCCGTGCAGGGTCCAGCGGGTACGCAAGTACGCCCCACGACATCCTGCTGACTGCAGGAATGAACCGGCCAAGGTACGCGGCCATCTGGTACAGATCCTCGCGCTGCGGACCATTCGGCGCGCTTGCGGACGGATGCAGCGACTTGTACTTTGCATCCACCACCCCTTGAACCTGCCCTCCGGCATGGAGGATCGCGTCCGGGATCAGTGTGCCCAAGCCCTGGCCGGTGACGTCGCTATGGAGCATCTTCTTGGTGGCGGCCTTCTCCCGGGCGCCGTGAGTCACGGTCAGCGGCGCGGCAGCCTTGCGCAGCACGCTGAGCACATACATCTCCCACAATTCGGCCACGTCAAGCAAGACCCCCTTGGTCTCGCCACTGGCATCGACGTCGGCGGCAAGGCCTCTGCGATTCGCAATCTGGCGGGAGAGTTCTGCAATGGGCGCAAAGCCCGCCGTGATCGGCGTGTAGCGAATCCGGTCGAGCTCGGCCTTGGTCGGCACGCGCGGGCGGGCACCAGTGACGGACATCAGCTGCGGGATGAGTTCCTTTGCGCGTGCCGGCATCCATTGCTCGTCTGGTACGCCAAGCCAGCGGCGAAGCACCTCGTAGGCGGCCACGATGGCGTCAGATGCAGCGTGGTCCAGCGATCGCTCGGAGCGTAGAAGTCAAGTTGCTGGTTCGGCAACAGCTTCTCTAGCTCTCCCCTGATGGCCAGGATCGCGCGGTCCTCGTCCTCCGGCTCAGAGCTAAGGAAGGTCTGAACAACCCGCTCTGCCGCCCGGATTGCGGCATCGTGGCGCCGGCCTGGCGTCGCTTTCGAGCCGGATTTCGCCCGTGCAGGGCGGTTTTTGGCGGG
>NZ_CAJPVG010000024.1 GCF_905397375.1 Ralstonia mannitolilytica | reverse complement strand
GGTCGCGGCCGGCGGCGGCCGGCGCGGTGCGGGCCGTTGCGCGGCGGCAGGCGCGGGGGAAGGTGGCTTCACCGGCTCGGGCTGCAGCAACAGGGCCGGGATGATCTGCTCCTGTGCCGGCGGCCACGTCACCTCATGGCTGCGCGCGATCCAGAGGACCGCGATGCCGTGCAGCACAAGCACGGCGAGCAGCACGAGCGCGAGCCGGCGAGAGCGGCGTCGGCGGGTCTGCGTACGGTCGGTATTCAACGCTTCAGGCGGGGGCGGCAACGTATCCAAGATCGGCGGAAAGCTGTTGTGCGGCCAGCCGCAAGCGCCGCTCCAGCGGCCCGCTCCAACTGGTGTCGAACGTGCTTTGCGCGCCGAGGGCAATCAGGACGAGGCACAGCTGGGCATTCGCATCGAACACCGGCAGCGACATCGCGTTGATGCCCGGCAGCACGCCGCCATGAATGCGCGCGGCGCCATGTGCGCGCACTTCTGCGCAGATGGCGTCGTACGCCTCGAGCGTGCGCGGCAGCTCCGGATCGGCCTCGCGCGCGGCGGCCCGTTCCAGCTCGCGCTGGATGAACGGCAGCGTCTGCGCGCGGGGCAGGTAAGCGCCGAACACGCGGCCGGTGGCCGAATTGAGCATCGGCATGACGTCGCCCAGGCGCAGGCTGACGGTGACCGGGTGGCTGGCTTCTTCCCAATGGACGATGGCCGGCCCCAGGTTGCCCCACACGGCAAGGCCGACGGTGTGGTCGATCTCGTCGCGCAGCGCGGCGGCGGCGGGGCGTGCGCGACGCATCGGGTCTTGCCGGTTCAGGCTCACCAGGCCCATTTCGAGCGCGAAGGGGCCGAGGTCATAACGGCCTTCGGGCGTTTGCGTGACCAGGCCCAGGCGCGCAAAGCTCACCAGGTAGCGGTGCGCCTTGGCGGGGTTCATGGGGGCGGCGCGCGCCAGGTCGCGCAGCATCATCGGGCCGTTGGTGTGCGTGAGCACCTCCAGCAGCCGGAAGCCGACTTCGATGGACTGGATGCCCGAGCGCGCGGGCGCATCCGGTTCGCCATCGGCATCAGGCTCCAGGTCGAGGTCGGTGTCGGCGGGCAGCGTCGGCATGGTCGGGCGTGATGGGTCGGTTCAGCCCAGTTTAGCCGATGCTGGTGTAGCATCCGCGCAGCTTTTCTCTGCACAGACGCCCATGAAACTCGCCACCCTCAAGGATGGCTCGCGCGACGGCCAGCTCGCCGTGGTCTCGCGCGACCTGAAGACCGCTCACTTCGCCACGCACATCGCCGGCACGCTGCAGCGCGTGCTGGACGACTGGGCCTTTTACGCGCCGCAACTGCAGGAACTCTACGCGCAGCTCAACGCGGGCCGCGCGCGCCACCCGTTTGCATTCGACCCCGCCAACTGCATGGCGCCGCTGCCGCGCGCGTACCAGTGGGCCGACGGCTCGGCCTACGTGAACCATGTCGAACTCGTGCGCAAGGCGCGCGGCGCCGAGATGCCACCTGAGTTCTGGACCGACCCGCTGATGTACCAGGGCGGCTCCGATGACCTGGCCGGCCCGCACGACCCCATCGTCTGCCGCAGCGAGGCGTTCGGTATCGACTTCGAGGCCGAGGTGGCCGTCATCACCGGCGACGTGCCGATGGGCGCCGACCCGGCCGCCGCCGGCGAGGCCATCCGCCTGATCGTGCTGGCCAACGATGTGTCGCTGCGCAACCTGATCCCGGCGGAGCTCGCCAAGGGGTTCGGCTTCTTCCAGAGCAAGCCCGCGACGGCGTTTTCGCCCGTGGCGGTGACGCCCGACGAACTCGGCGACGCCTGGCGCGAGCGCAAGGTCCACCTGCCGATGACGGTGCACTGGAACAACAGGAAGGTCGGCCAGCCCGATTGCGGCACCGACATGGTGTTCGACTTTGGCCAGTTGATCGCGCACATCTGCAAGACGCGCAACGTGCGCGCGGGCAGCATCGTCGGCTCGGGCACGATCTCGAACGTGGACCGCAGCAAGGGGTACTGCTGCATCGCCGAGAAGCGCATGCTGGAGACGATCGAAGCGGGCGCACCCACGACCGAATTCATGCGCTACGGCGATACGGTCAAGATCGAGATGTTCGACGCGAACGGCGTGTCGATCTTCGGGGCGATCGACCAGGAGGTCATCGCGCCAGGCACGCAGGCGTAAGCCTTAAGCCGATTCGGGGGCGGCTTTCGCGCGGCGCCCGCGCTTGGCCGGCGCGGAGCCGGTCGTCAAGGCCTGGCCGTGGTAACCGAGGCGCAACGACAAGGCCCGCCCTGCCTCGCGCAGCAGCCGCGAGGGGGCGCCTTCCAGGCTGGAATCGAACACGCTGGACAGCCCCAGCGCCGTAATGGCGCCGGCCAGCTTGCCCTGTGAATCGAGCACCGGCACCGCCACCGAATCGATGCCGTGCACGAGCGTCCCGGCGATCCGCGCCACGCCCTCGTGCCGCACCGTCTGCCAGCGTGCGCGGCAGTTCAGCCAGTCGGTCAGCCCAGCCTTGCCGGCGCCCGGGCCGCGCAGTTCGCGGTCGATGAGCGGGACGATCTGGATTTCCGGCACCCACGCGGCGCAGGCCTGGCCCGTGGCGGAATTCAGCAGCGGCATGACCGAGCCCACCCGCACGTTCACGGTCACGGGGCGGCCGCCGTCTTCCCAGCGCACGATCACGGGGCCGCGGTTCGTCCACACCGACAGGAACACGCTTTCGTTCAGCCGCTCGGCCAGCTTGGGCAGCAGGTTGCTGCCTTCACGCACGAAATCCACGTCGGACAGCGCCGACAGCCCCACCTGCAGCGCCTGCGTGCCGAGCCGGTAGCGGGCGGAGGCGGAATCCTGCTCCACGAAACCCATGCGCTCGAGCGAGACCAGGTAGCGGTGCACCTTCGCGCGCGGCATGCCGAGCTGCCGGCCGAGTTCAGATACGGCATGCGCGCCGCCGGTGCGCGCCATCGCCGAGAGCACCGTCAGCGCAATTTCGGCGGACTGGATGCCGGCGCTGGCGCGTTCGGGCGCGGCGTCTTCCACGGGCGGTTCGTCGGGCGGCAGGCTGTCTTCGATGGCCATCTTGAAGTCTCGGATGTCGCTTTATAAGATACGCGTTACGCAAAAAGATACAAATCGGCGCGGCGGCCTGCGCGCTGAAAGGACCAGGAGACGCCATGAAGCTGTCGATCTTTTCCGTGCAGGACCACTATCCGGACCGGCATCGCAGTCTGCCGCAACTCTACGCAGACGTCATCGGCCAGGCCCGCCACGCAGAGTCGCTCGGCTACGACACCTTCTGGGTGGCCGAGCACCACTTTCACGAGTACGGCGCGGTACCGAACCCGGCGGTCTTTCTCTCGCACCTGGCCGCGCAGACGCAGCGGCTGCGTCTGGGCACCGCCATTTCGATCCTGACGTTTCATCATCCGGCCACGGTGGCCGAGAACTATGCGATGGTCGACGTGCTGTCGGGCGGGCGGCTGTCGCTCGGCGTGGGCTCGGGATACCTGAAGCACGAGTTCGAGGGCTACGACGTCGACCCCGCCGTCAAGCGCGAGCGGTTTGACGAGGCCCTGATGCTGGTGGAGCGGCTGCTCTGCGGCGAGCGCGTGCATCACGAAGGCCAGTTCCACACGCTGCGCGACGTGCGCCTCAATGTGCTGCCGGCGCAGGCCCGCGTGCCGATCCACGTGGCGATCCTGCGGCGCGAGGTGGCGTATCACATCGGCCGGCAGGGGCGGCGCATGCTGTTCGTGCCATACGCGTCGGTGGAGCGCTTCGAAGACATCCGCACGTTGATGGACGACTACCGCCGCGGCCTGGCCGAGGCCGGCATCGCCGATGCGCGCGGCATGGCGGCGGTCGCCCTGCACACGCACGTCGGGCCTACGGAAGCTGCCGTGCGCGCCACCGCGGCCGATGCGTTCGACCTCTACGTCGCCACGCGGCTCTATGCACGCCGGCAGACCTATGACGACGTGCTCGCCAGCGGCCTGTCGCTGTTCGGCACGCCCGATGCGGTGGCCGACAAGCTCGCGCGCTTGTCCGACATGGGCGTCGATCACGTGATGGCGCTGCACAACTTCGGGCTGATGCCGCAGACAGCCGTGCTCGAATCGATGCGCGCGTTGATGGAGGACGCATTGCCGCGCGCCGGCATCGCGGCGCTGGCCGCCTGAACGCCAGCTGCCCGGGCTGGCCCGCATCGCCAAACCGCTGCAAAACCGCTACGCTCTTCGCCAAACCACGGGAGACACCCATGCAGCGACAGGTTGGCGTACTGGTTGGTCTGGCTTTGCTGTCTTGCACCGCGCTGGCGGATATCCGCATCGGCGTGACGGTTTCGGCGACGGGCCCCCAAGCTTCGCTGGGCCTGCCCGAAAAGAACGCCACCACACTGTGGCCACGCGAGATCGGCGGCGAGAAGGTCGACGTGATCGTGCTGGATGACGCGTCCGACACCACGCGCGCCGTCACCAACACGCGCAAGCTGATGAGCGAATCCAACGTCGACGTGATCGTCGGCTCGTCCACCACGCCCAATACGCTGGCGATGATCGATGCGGCGGCCGAGGGCAGGACACCGGTCATCTCGTTGGCCTCGTCCGCCCGGCTGGTCGAGCCGATGGATGCGCGGCGCCGCTGGGTCTTCAAGACGCCGCATTCCGATTCGCACATGGCGTCGCTCATTGCCGAGCACGCCGCCGCGCACGGCGTGAAGACCATCGCGTACATCGGTTTTGCCAACGCGCTGGGCGAGGCGTTTCTGGCCGAGGTGCAGCGCTTTGCCGACCTCAAGCACATCCGCGTGACCGATACCGAGCGCTTCTCGCCCACCGACAACAGCGTGACGGCGCAGGTGCTGCACCTGCTGGCCGGCAAGCCCGATGCGGTGGTGATCGGCGCTTCCGGCACACCCGCCGCTTTGCCGGCCCGCGCGCTGGCCGAGCGCGGCTACACCGGTAAGATCTACTTCAACCACGGCGTCTCGAACAACGATTTCGTCAAGCTGTGCGGCAAGGACTGCGAAGGCGCGTACGTGCCGACCGGGCCCGTGATGGTCGCCGCCGAACTGCCGGATGCCGACCCGGCCAGGAAGCAGGCGCTGGATTTCGCACGCCGTTACGAAGCCGCGTTCGGCAAGGGCAGCGTGTCGATCTTTGCCGCGTACACGGGTGACATCGGCCTGCTGCTGCAGCGCGCCGTGCCCGTGGCGCTCAAGCGCGCCAAGCCGGGCACGCCGGCTTTCCGCGAGGCCCTGCGCGACGCGCTGGAACAGGTGCGCGACCTGCCGACCAGCACCGGCGTCGTCAACATGAGCCCGCAAGACCACGTGGGCCTCGACCAGCGTGCCCGCGTGATGGCGCAGATCCGCCGCGGCCAATGGCACCTGGCCGATCGTCCGAACTGACGGTGCCGCGCTTGCCGCGTTGCGCGCGCGAGCGCATCCGCTATGCTTGATCCACACACGCCGATCTCATGACCTCTCTCGCTCCCCGCTTTGCGCGCTACCAGGCGCTCACGCTCGTCCAGCACGGCCCCATCCTCGAGATCGTGATGGGCGCGGCACAGTCGGCCAACCGCAAGCTGTCGACCGCTGACGCCGGCCTGCACCGTGAACTGGCCGAGATCTGGCGCGACGTGTCGGCCGAGCCCTCCGTGCGCGTGGCGCTCATCCGCGGTGAAGGGCTGGGCTTCTCCGCCGGCGGCGACCTTCACCTCGTCGAGCAGATGGCCGAAGACTTCGACGTGCGCACGCGCGTCTGGCACGAAGCGCGCGACCTCGTCTACAACGTCATCAACTGCGACAAGCCCATTGTCAGCGCCATGCACGGACCGGCGGTGGGTGCGGGCCTCGTGGCCGGCTTGCTGGCCGATATTTCCGTCGCCGCCAGGGACGCACGCATCGTGGACGGCCACACCCGCCTGGGCGTGGCGGCGGGCGACCATGCGGCGATCGTGTGGCCGCTGCTGTGCGGCATGGCGAAGGCCAAGTACTACCTGCTGCTGTGCGAATCCCTCAGTGGGGAGGAGGCCGAGCGCATCGGCCTGGTGTCGCTGGCGGTGGACCAGGCGGACCTCGTCAACCGCGCCTTCGAGATCGCGGAGCGCCTGGCCGCCGGTTCGCAGACGGCCATCCGCTGGACCAAGTACGCGCTGAACAACTGGCTGCGCCTGGCCGGCCCGAGTTTTGATACGTCGCTGGCGCTGGAATTCATGGGGTTTGCAGGCCCCGATGTGCGCGAAGGCATTGCGAGCCTGCGCCAGAAGCGTCCACCCACGTTTGATGCGACCTGACACCGATTTCGTAGGAGACACCATGTTCACCCAGATGCCCAACTTTGCCGAAGGCGGTTTCGAATTCCTGCGCAAGCTCTGGGGGGGCGGCTTTGCCGGCATGCCCGGTGCCGGGATGCCCAACATGGCGAGCTTCGCGGCGCCGCCGATGGATCTGGAGGAGCTCGACAAGCGCATTCACGATCTGCGCGCGGTGGAAAGCTGGCTGCAGCTGAATGCGAGCCTGCTGCGCACCGCGATCCAGGGCCTGGAGGTGCAGCGGGCCACGCTGGTTGCGCTGCAGACCTTCGGCGCCGCGCTGTCACCGGAAGCCATGAAGAGCGCGTTCGATGGCTTGACCCCGGCTGCATCGCCGCCGGACGGCGAGCCCAAGCCGGCCTGGCCGCACACCGCCGCCACCGCCAAGCCCGCGCAGCCTGAGGCCCCCGCGCCTGAAGACAAGGCCGAAGCCGAGGCGGAAGCCCAAGCCGAAGACACCGACGACGATCAGGCCGAAGCCCGCGCGCAGAGCGCCCGCTCGGCCGAGCATGCCCAGGCCGCGGCACGTGCCGCCGCCGCGGCTCTGGATCCGTCGCCCTGGTGGAACATGCTGCAGCAGCAGTTCAACCAGATCGCCAGCTCCGCAGCTGCGGCCATGCCGATGCCGCAACACTTGATGCCGGGCTTCCCGGGCGGCTTCCCGGGGTTCGGCGGCGCACCCGGCGCGGAAGGGCTCGATACGGCGCCGGAAGACATCGAAGCGCCGTCGGCACCGGCCAAATCGAAGCAGGCGGGCAGCAAGCCGGCGCCGAGGTCGGAGGCCAAGGCGCCTGCGGGCAAGACGGCAAAGCCGGCTGGCAAAACCGCCGCCAAGAAGGCTCCGGCGAAGGCCGCACCGCGCAAGCCGGCCAACGGCAATTCCTGATCGATGCCGATGTCGCAAGACTGCACCGCGCTCCTGATGATGGGCGGCGGCGCGCGCGCGGCCTATCAGGTGGGCGTGCTGCGCGGGATCGCCGCACTGGCGCGCGAGTACGCGCCCGGCGTGGCCCGCACTCCGTTCGACATCATCTGCGGGACTTCGGCAGGCGCCATCAACAGCCTCGGCCTGGCCCGTGGCGCGCAGGATTTCACGCAGGCCGCGGAAGCGCTCACGCAACTGTGGGGCAACCTGCATGCCGACCGCGTGTATCGCACCGACGTCGGCCGCGTGGGCTCGAGCGGCGCACGCTGGCTCACCGCGCTGGCCTTCGGCTGGATGACGGGCCGCACGCCGCGCGCGCTGTTCGACAACACGCCGCTGCGCGAGCTGCTCGACGCGCAGCACGACGGCCGGCAGGTGCAGGCTGCGTTCGAGGCCGGAGCGCTGCGGGCGCTGGCCATCACGGCGCTGTCGTACACGACGGGGCGCCACGTCACGTTCTATCAGTCTCCGCACGTGGTATTGCCGTGGCGGCGCTCGCAGCGCATTGCGGTCGCGGACCAGATCGGCGTGGCACACATGCTGGCGTCTTCGAGCATCCCGTTCGTGTTTCCGGCCGAGCCGGTGCAGATCGAGGGCAACGATGAATGGTTCGGTGACGGCACGATGCGGCAGATGTCGCCGCTGAGTCCGGCGATCCATCTTGGCGCGAGTCGCATCCTTGTAGTGGGGGCCGCATCGCGTTCGCAGCCGGGGTGGTACGACACGGTCCCGGCGTCTGGCTATCCGTCGCTTGCGCAGATCGCGGGGCAGGCGCTGGCGAGCATCTTCCTCGATGGACTGTCGGCCGACATCGAACGGCTGCAGCACATCAACGCGATGGTCAGCCGCAACCCCGAGATTGCCGACGCGCGCGACGGCTGGCGCAAGATCGAGGTGCTGGTGATGGCGCCGTCCGAGCGCATCGAGTTGATTGCCTTGCGCCACGTGCAGCGCCTGCCGGGCACGGTGCGCGCGCTGCTCAAGCCGCTGGGCGGCACGGAGGCCCGCGGCGCGGCGTTCGCCAGCTACCTGCTGTTCGAGCCCGAGTTCACGCAGGAGCTGATCGCCCTCGGCGAGCGCGACGTGCAGGCGCGCCGCGACGAGCTTGCCGCGTTTCTCTACGGCGCGATGCCCGACACCATGCGAGCGGCGTGATCAGCGCGATGCGCGTGCCGGTTCGGCGAGCAGCGCCTCGATGCGTTTGACGAGGGTCGGGTCGGTCGGCTCAACGCTGCTCGGGAACACGGCGGCCACGCGGCCGTTGCGGTCCAGCAGATATTTGTGGAAATTCCATTTGGGCGGCTGACCCGTCTGCGCCGCCAGCCATGTGTATAGCGGCGACGCCCCTGCGCCCACGACGGCGGTCTTGGAAAACATCGGGAATTTCACGCCGTACGTGTTGTAGCAAAAATCGGCGATCTGCTTGCTGTTGCCGGGTTCCTGCTGGAAGTCGTTGGACGGAAAGCCGAGCACGGTCAGCCCTTTGTCGCGGTACCTCGCATACAGCGCTTCCAGCCCTTCGTACTGGTGCGTGTAGCCGCAGTAGCTTGCGGTGTTGACGACCAGCACCACGCGTCCGGCGTACTGGCAGAGGTCTTGGCGGGCGTCGTCCTGCAGCCGGTTGACGCGAAAGTTCAGGCTGGCCGGGCAGGCCGGTGCCGGGTCTTGCGCCGTGGCCGCAGCCGGGGCGGCGTGGCCCGTGCGCGGCAGCAGCAGCGCAATGACGCCGATCGCAATGATGATGGCGATCATCAGCAGCTGGTGCCGGCTCAGCACGCCGGCCATATGCCGCTGCAGGTGACGTCGGCGTGCTGGAACGATGGCGGAATACAACATCTCAGGCCTCCGAAAGCGGCAGTGCGTCGATTGTCTTCAGTCTAGGGTATAATGCCCCGGGGCCGCGGCGGCGGCCGGGCTTCCTATACTGAAGACCTCGCCGGCACCGACCGGCCCGCCCCACACAGGACGACGGCAGCGCATCGTCGATCACATCGCGGCACGCCGCGGGACAGTCGCGCGAAGCGCACGGCGCGCTAAGGAAGGTCTGAACAACCCGCTCTGCCGCCCGGATTGCGGCATCGTGGCGCCGGCCTGGCGTCGCTTTCGAGCCGGATTTCGCCCGTGCAGGGCGGTTTTTGGCGG
>NZ_CAJPVG010000023.1 GCF_905397375.1 Ralstonia mannitolilytica | reverse complement strand
AACCCGCCAAAAACCGCCCTGCACGGGCGAAATCCGGCTCGAAAGCGACGCCAGGCCGGCGCCACGATGCCGCAATCCGGGCGGCAGAGCGGGTTGTTCAGACCTTCCCTAAAGCGGAGGTCGCCAAGGCGGAAGCCGAGCTGATCGTGCTCAACAATCGGCGCAGCGACATCGAGCAGGCCAATGCCCGCAAAGCCGCGCAGGCCGAACGGGAACTGGCCGATGCCCTGGCGCAGGCGCGTGAGGAACTGGCGCAGATCACCGGCACGGCGACCGATGCCGACCGGCAGGCGGCCATTGCCCGCAGCTACCGCGATCTGCGCTCGCGCCTCGCAGCGGAAATGGCGTGCTGTCGGTGCACCTGAACGGCGTGCTCGCCATTCAGATGAACGCGCAGGACACCATCCGGGGTGGCGGCCCGCTGCTCACCGCCTTCATCGGCGCGATACCATCCACCCCGGACTCACTGCCTGATTGGCTACAAGTTCCATACTCAGGTCAGAACTGCCGCCAGCGTTCGATCAGGACCTTCGCCTCGGCGCGGCTGCGGAACCACTCTCGGTTGAGCAGCTCGTCCCGCAGCTTGCCGTTAAAGCTCTCGACGAATCCGTTCTGCCAAGGGCTGCCAGGCGCGACGAGGCCCGGGCTGATGTGTTCGGTTACCTCGAGCGGTTCCACAACCCGAGAATGCGTCGTAGAGTTGCCCGGCGTGACCGGGAGTTTCAGGCCTTAATCAAACCGTCCTGGAAACGGGGTAGAACCCTTGGGGCGAACCAGCCCAAGTGCCTTTGGTCTGTGCGCTTTCGCAGAGGCAACGGCCCCGATCGCTGTTGAACCGACCGGGCTGACGGCTCCCGATCACGGATCAGCGTGAACGCTACGAAGAGTTTGAGAGAACTCGGGGGCGTGATCATGCGCCGGGGCCCGGCGCCATGGAGCGGCTTTGCCGTTATGTACCGAGGTGGCCTTGCTCTTGGCGATCCACGTCCTGACCGAGATCATGACTCGGACATGCGCTTTGCAACCACCTGCGCGCGAAAACCTCGGCCGGCTCCGGACGGGCGAAGTAATACCCCTGTGCTTCGTCGCAACCCAATGCCAGCAAGTGTTCCGCCTGCGCTGCCTCTTCCACACCTTCGGCCAGGGTCTTGAGGCCGAGGCTCTTCGCCATGGCAACGATGGCGGACACAATGGCGAGATCGTTGCGATCGGTCAGCATGTCCCGCACGAACGAGATGTCGATCTTCAGTTTATGAACGGGAAATCGCTTGAGGTAAGCCAGTGAGGAATACCCGGTGCCGAAATCATCGATGGACAGCGCAAACCCGGCCGAGGTCAGGGCGCGCGTGACCTCCACGGCACGTTCCGGGTCGCGCATCATGCCCGACTCGGTCAGCTCGAGCTCGATTGCAGAAGACGCTGCACCGGATTCGCGAGCGATCCTAAGACACCGGTCAACGAAATCGTCGTCCTCAAATTGTTTCGCGGCCACATTCACCGCGACCCTTCCGGGCAGCGGACACCCTCGTTCCTGCCAATGCCGCACCTGGCGGCATGCCCCGGCGAGCGCCCATTCGCCCAATGTACCGATCAATCCCCGTTCTTCCGCGATCGGGATGAATTCGGCTGGGGAAACCATGCCCCAATCCGCATCATGCCATCTCGACAGTGCCTCGGCGCCTACGATTTTGCCGCTGGGCAAATGCACCTGGAGATGATAGTGGAGTTGCAACCGTCCGGCGGCAAGCGCGGTTTCCAGGCGATGGACGATTTCCAGCTTCCTCGCCAAATCCGTACCCATCTCCGAACGGTAGAAGCGATAGCCCCCGCCGCTGGCCTTGGCCCGGTACATGGCGATGTCGGCGTGTTTGAGCAGCTCCTCGGCCGAGCGTCCATCTTCTGGATAGAAAGCAATGCCGATACTTGCCTTGAGCGCAAAAAACCGTCCATTGATTGCGAGAGGTTCGGCGAGCGCTTTTTGGATACGTTCGGCGATGAGGGCCGCGGCCGACTGGTTGGCCCCCATTGCAATCACGACGAACTCGTCGCCTGCCAGGCGCGCCAGGGTTTCCTCCTCTCGCAATGCGGCCTGAAACCGCCGGGCGATCTCGATGAGCGCCCGGTCGCCGATGGCGTGCCCCTGGGTGTCGTTGATCTCCTTGAAGCGGTCGAGATCCAAAAACAGAAGCGCCACCCGCTGTCCGTGGCGCTGGGCGCTCGCCAGCGCTTGCTTGAGCCGATCCAGGAACAACGCCCGGTTGGGCAGGCCCTGCAACGTGGTGGTGCGGGAGGACACGCCGGGGCTGAGCACCGTCGCGTTCATCGATCCGCAAACCATGGTCGCGTTGAGCGGCAACCCACAGGTGCGCGAGGTGGCCGATGACGCCGCGGCGCGGCTGGCTCGCGTGCGCGAACGCCTGGCGGCGGGATGAGGAACGCGGACCGGCGTCAGCGGCTCAGCACCCACTTCGCCAGCGTATCCAGCTCGGCCGGCGTCAGTCCCGGGTACGGCGGCATCGGCACCGTGCCCCACTTGCCGGCGCCGCCCGCGCGGATGTTGGCGGCCACCTGCTGCAGCGCATCGGCCTTGCCGGCGTATTTCGCCGCGACCTCCTTGAACGCAGGGCCCACGACCTTCTGCTCGACGGCGTGACAAGCGGTGCAATTGTTGGCCTTCAGCAGCGCTTCGGGCTGCAGCGACGCAGCGGTAGTGGGGGTTGCCGGTGCAGCGGTCTTCGGGGGCGGCGCGGCGGCCACCATGGCGGGTGCCGGTGTGGCAGCGGTGGTCTGCTCGGCGCCGTAGGTCTTGACGAGGTAGTCGACCATTGCCGGAATGTCCTCGTCGGAGAAGGGCGCACCGAACGGGTGTTTCATCTTCTTCACCGTGGCTTCCCAGTAGCTGCGCGGGGAGGTGGACGGCTGGTACTGCACATATTGCGCCGAATGACAGGTCATGCAGTTCTGCTGCACCAGCCGGTAGCCCGGCAGCTCGCTGGGCTTGTATGCGGCCGTCTCAGCGGGCAGCGTGATGTCCAGCGCGAAAGCGGCAGGCAGCGCGGCCGTCGCCGATATGATCCCCACGAGAACGCGCAGGCAGTAACGTTGTTTTGTGCTCATGCCTGTTCTCCTCATGCCGCGACGACGCGCGTGGTCTCGACGACGTTGCGCATGTAGCCGGCCGGGTTCCACAACGCGGACAGCGGCTGGCTTTGACCGATGCGGTTGACCGCGCGCACCTTCAGTTCATGAGCGCCTCGCTTGCTCGGCTTGAAGGCCACACTCCACTCGCGGAAGGAATACTTGCCCAAATCCTTGCCGAGCCGGGCTTCCGTCCAGGTGTGTCCACCATCGGCGGAGAAGGCGACTTCGGTGATGCCGAAGCCGCCGTCGAAGGCAATGCCGCGCACCACCGTCTCGCGCCCAACGCGCACCTTGTCGCCGTCGCGCAGGCTGGTGATGAACGAGCGCACGTTGAACCGGTTGATAGGCACGGTCTTGGCTGGCGCCTTGCCCGGCTCCACGCAGGCGCAGGCGTTGTCGGGAATGCGGTAGGCCGTACTCATCCAGAACCCGTCGAACGCCTTGTCCAGCACTTGAATGTCGGACAGGTGCTTGACCCAGTAGGTGCCGTAATGGCCGGGAACGATCAGCCGGACCGGATAGCCGTTGAGCATCGGCAGGTCCTCGCCATTCATCGCCCAGGCCAGCATCACCTCGCCGTCGAGCGCGTGGTCGACCGCGAGCGCCTTGACGAAGTCCGGGCTCTCGCCTTGCAGCGGCGGATGGTCCAGGCCATTGAAGCTCACCTGCACGGCACCGGCCTGCACGCCGGCCTTCTCCAACACTTTCTTCAGCGGCACCCCTGTCCAGCGTGCGTTGCCCATCGCGCCATTGGACAGCTGGCCGCCGTTGGCGCGCGGCGTGAAATGCCCGCGGCTGTTGCCGGAGCACTGGTTGACCGCCACCAGCTCCACCGGGTCGGCCAGACGCTTCAGGTCGTCCAGCGACAGCTCCAGCGGCGTGTTGACCTTGCCGCCCACGCGCAGCCGATAGCTTTGCGGATCGATCGAGGTGGGAATGCCGCTCCAGTGGTAGCGCACGAAGAACGCGTCGTTGGGCGTGATGACGCCTTCGTTGAAGACCGAAAACGGCGTCTCCAGCTGCGGCGGCCGGCTGGTCAGCAGGATCAGCGGGCGCTTCTGCGGAAAGGCCACCAACTCGCGCTCGCCATTGTCGAACGGCAACACGACGCGACCCGCAGTCGCCGCAAGCGCCTCGGCGGTCGGACCCATCAGGCCGGCACCGGCGCCGATGGCGCCCAAGGTCTTCAGCACACGGCGGCGCGCAGGCCAGGGGGGGGTGTCGTCACGCTCCATGTTTGTCTCCTTCTTCGAGTAGATGGGAAACCGCGCCCTATCGGGCGCTCACCAGAACTGCATTCGACGCCTGCGCCGCCGCATCACCTTCGACCACGAGAATCTGCGCGACGGAAGGCGTTTTCGACGACATGGTGGTCACCGCGTCTCGCAGCGGGCCGATCACCGTGCCGTTGGCCGCCCCGGCGGGGTTGGTCTTGAAACTCGCGATCGGCGAACGCTGGCTGCTCACATACACGTTGTACACCGTTTGCGGCTTGAGCTTGAAGAGGAAGACTTCCAGAGCGTCCACCAGCCCCAGGTTGCGCGCCACGACGAAGCCGCGGGCCTCTCCCTGCGTGGCTTTGAGCGTAATGTTGACTGGCTCGTCGTTGACGCGGGGCACGAGGTGGGCTGTGCCCGTGCCGCTGGGCACGGCGTTCGACACATAGACCAGCGCCTGCGGGGCCTGCCCCACGGGTGCGCGAGCGATCACCCGGTCGGTGGCGGTGTCGATCACGTCCACCGCGTCACCGTTTTCCAGCCCCACGTACATGCGCGTGCCATCGTCGGATGGCCAGATGCCGTGCGGTAGCGCGCCCACCGGGATGGTGGCCAGCAGCTTGGGCGTGGCGTCGGTGGTGTAGACCTTCACCACGTTCTCGCCGCCGATGGTCACGTAGGCCAGCGTGCCGCGTGCGGTCTTGGCGAACCCGAGGTGGTTGGTGATGAATCCGGTCTCGATCACGCCCTTGACCTGAAGCGTATCGGTGTCGATGCGGGTCACCTTGCCCACGTCCTTGTGCGTCATCCACACTTCCTTGAAGTCCGGGGTTAACTGCAGGAAGGGCGAGAACGGGCTGACCACCGGGATGCGCTTGATCACCTTGCGCGTGGGCACGTCGATCACGTCCACCTCCGGCGTGAAGCTGTGCACCACGAAGGCGATGTTCTTCTGCGGATGGAACAGCACCATGCCCGGCCCGGGCGCGGTTTCGATGCGGCCGACTTCCTTGAAGGTCGCGGCATCGATCACGGACACGTAGTTCTCGCCGCGCACGACCGCCCACACGTGCTTGCCGTCCGGCGTGAAGAACGCCTCGTGCGGCGAGCGGCCGATGTAGGCGATGCCTTTGACCTGGTTGGTGGCGGTGTCGATGAAGGCGACCGAATTGGAGCCGTTGGAAATCGCGACCAGGGTCTTGTGGTCAGGCGAGAAGCCCAGGCCGTGCACGTTGAGCTCACCCTTGTACAACGGCGACAGCACCTCCGGCCGCACGTTGCCCAGCCGGATCTGGCCCAGCAGCGTGTTGGACGAAGGATCGATCACCGACACCGTGTTGGTGTTCTGGTCGGCGGTGTAGACGCGATCGGCGGGGGCCGGCGCGGCCAGCACGATGCTGCTGAACAATGCCAGCGGCAGAGTGAGGGAGAGTCGTTTCATCACCGGGTTCCTTGTGTTGTGCTGGTGGAGTGGGATGGGTTGCCCGCTGCGTCCTGGGTGGCGGCACCGTCGGCATGTCGTGCGAGCCAGGCCTGCATCAGCCGGATTTCGTTGTGTTGCTCGGTGATGATCGACAGCGCCAGGTTGCGCAGCTCGGGGTCCTGGGTATGCAGGAGGACGGCCTTGGCCATGTCGATGGCGCCTTGATGGTGCGGAATCATCATCGTGACGAAGTCGTGGTCCGGGTTGCCGTTCATCGGCGCGGCGCGCATGTCGTGCTCCATCACCGCCATCGCGTCGTCCATCAATTGGGCGAAAGGTTTGGCCGTGCTCGCCACGAAAGCCGGCGGGGATTGCATTAGGGTTGCGGCCGGGTGGGAGTGGGCGTGTTGCGCCAGCGCCGGTGAAGCTACCAACATGGCCAAGGCAGCAAACACCAGCGGGCGGGTTGATCTCGAGAGCAACGTGATCGTGAAGGCGGGGGTCTGCATGCGTTCAGCTCGGTTGCAGTTGGGAATAGACGGCTGTTGCGATGCGCGCGAGCTCGCCCTTGTTGATACCGGCCGACAAAGCATTGCCGAATTTGCCGTCGATCCAATAGAACACGTTGACCGGCCCCTCCTGTGCGAAGCGGAAGCCGGTGTCCTGGTTGGCGGCCTGCTCGTGGGTGACATACAGGGTCAGCCGCTGCCCCGTGGCGTCGTGGTACATGAACTGCGCCACCGGGCCGCTTGATCCCGGCAGCAGGCGCCCGCCGATCAGCTCGTAGCCCAGCGCGCCCAGCTTCGGGGGGCGGATCTTTGCGCCCAGGCGCTTGGACAGCCAGGCGACCAGCTGGTCTTCCTGGTCGGCGCCGATCTCCACCGGGCGCCGCACGTCGGGGCTGTAGACCACGTGCGCGATGGCGGCTTGCCGGGACAGGCTGCCGGCCGCCGCGTTGATGATGGCCGCCGGTCCACGGGTCGATCGGGCGAGCATCTCTGGCGGTTGCAAGGCGCCTCGCCCCAGCCAGCCTGCGCCTGCACCCACAAACACCAGTGAAAAGCCCGCGGCCACGCGTTCGAGCGACCAGCGCGACAGGCGCGTTCCCGCGTGGGGTGCAGCGGAGCGCGTGCGCGGCGCACGGGCAGCCTGCAGCAATACGTCGGGAACGGGTTCATCCAGCAGCGACCCGTACAGCGCCTTGATCGCCTGCTTGTCTTGCCGGTAGGCCTGCAGGCGCTGCGCCTCCTGCGGGCGCTCTGCCAGGTAGCTTTCGATCTCGGCGCGCCGGTATTCGGGCAACAGGCCATCGACATAAGCCTGCAGATCGGCTTCGGTGATGGGCAATGCGTTCATTTCACCACCTTCAGAGTCTGGGGTTG
Organism: Ralstonia mannitolilytica; assembly: GCF_905397375.1. Classification (GTDB taxonomy): domain Bacteria; phylum Pseudomonadota; class Gammaproteobacteria; order Burkholderiales; family Burkholderiaceae; genus Ralstonia; species Ralstonia mannitolilytica. The sequence goes on along the minus strand of NZ_CAJPVG010000023.1, from coordinate 3,874 downwards.
AGAACGCCCCTCCATCACGCCACCCAGGCGAGCCCGCCCACGCGACAGGCGCGACACCACGGTGCCCAGTGGCACGCCGAGCGTACGCGCGATCTCCTCGTAGCTCATGTCTTCCAGCGCCACCAGCAGCAGCACCTCGCGCTGCTCGGTCGGAATCTGCCGCAGCGCGGTTTCGAGATCTCTCATGTCCAGGCCATCGGTCTGTGAAGCCCTCACCGGCAACGCCAGCGCTTCGTCATGCAGGGGCACGGTCGCCACGGCGGGCCGGCGGCGCTGGTCCACATGCAGGTTGTGCAGGATGCTAAACAGCCAGGCGCGCATGTCGCCGTCCGGCCGCCAACTGTCGATGCGCGCCCAGGCCCGCTCCAGGGTGTCCTGTACCAGGTCGTCGGCAGCGGCGCGGTCGCCCACGAGCGCGCAGGCGTAGCGGTGCAGGCGCGGCAGGGCGGCGACCATAAGCGCGCCCGCCTCGGTCAGTGACACCTCCTGCGCATTCATCGCGCCGGGGCCTGTGTGGCCGATCAGTAGCTGGCGACCGCCAGTTTCGGATCGATCTGCCAGGTTTCGTTGACGATCTTCGCGTCGCGGTAGATCAACACATAGCGCACTTTGATTGGCTGCTTGCCCTCGAACTGCACATTGGCGGTCACGGTCGCGCCCCTGGGGTTGGCGGCTTCCTCGACCTTGTCGACCGACACCTTCAAGGCCCCTTGGGACTTGGTGAACTTTTCCCACACGCCGCGGATCGCATCGGCGCCCGCGTAGCTGCCGTCCAGCGGCCCCCCAACCCAGGTGAGGTGGGCGTTGTCGGCATAGCCGCGCATCAGCGCGGCCAGATCGCCCGAGCCGATGGCCTGGAAGTGCGTGCGGGCGTCGTCGGCGGGTCCGGCGAACGCCGTGCCGCTGAACAGGGTCGCGAGAGCGAAAGCGGTGGCGGTGGCGGTGAGTCGTTTCATGATCGGTAGTCCTTAGTACGTGGGTGGAAGAAATGAGGTTGACATTGAGGTATACGGGAGCGTCGGCCGGTTTATTCCCGCCTGGGCGCAAAACTCATCGCCTCATCGCGGCATGCTTCACCCCAGCCAGTGGCTGACGGCCCGGTTCACACCATAGCCGCCGACCATCAGAAAACCGAACAGCGTGGCCGCCAGCAGCAAGGGCTTAAGGCCCGCTTGGCGGATGGCTCCCACGTGGGTACGCAGCCCGAGCGCGGCCATCGCCATGGCCAGCAGCACGGTGTCGAGCTGCACCAGGGCCGCGACCCATTGCGGCGGCAGCCACCCCAGCGAATTCACGCCGGCGGCGGCGATGAACACCAGCGCGAACCAGGGAATGGTGATGCGGGCCGCGCCACCCTGTCCGTCGGCCCGGTCGGCCCTTGACAGCGCCAGCAGGAACGGCGCAAGCATCATCACGCGCAGCATCTTGACGATGACGGCCGTGGCGGCGGCCGGCTCGCTGACGCTGCGCCCGGCGGCCACCACCTGCGCCACCTCGTGGATCGTCGAGCCCGCGTACACGCCATAGGCCTGCTCGGACAGGTGCAGGTACGGGTACAGCAGCGGGTAGGCGAACATCGCCAGCGTGCCGAACACGACCACCGTGGCCACGGCCACCGACACCTTGTGCGCCTGCGCGCGCACCACCGGCTCGGCGGCCATCACGGCGGCGGCGCCGCAGATCGCGCTGCCCGCGCCGATCAGCATCGAGGTCTGCCGGTCCAGCTTGAACACGCGCGTGCCCAGCTGCAGCGCGAGAACAAAGGTCAGCGCCACCATCAGCGCATCGATCACCACGCCGGCCCAGCCGATGGCGCCGATCTGCTGGAAGGTGATGCGAAAACCGTACAGCACGATGCCCGCGCGCAGCAGCCGGTTCTTGGAGAAATCGACCCCGGCAGCCGTGTGCGCGGCGATGGCCGGAAAGAACGTGTTGCCGGCCACGATGCCCAGCACGATGGCCAGCGTCAGCGCCGACAGGCCCCAGCGCCCCGCCCAAGGCGTCTGCGCCGCCACCATGGCGGCGGCGGCAAGTAGCCCCGCCAGCGCCAGGCCTTGCCACCAGGCACGCGTCCTCCAGGTCGGAGGCGCAGAGGTCGTGGCGGACAACGAGGTGGACATGGTCGGACTCCTTCACGGAAAACGTTGGCTGGCGCTTAGAGACCGCTATGAGCGCCGCGATGCACGTCAGCTTCCTGCATCTGGTACCATGAGTCCAATACATTCTTTTCAAGAAAACGTAACTTTAAGTTATGCGACTGAATCTTCACCTGCTGCGCGTGTTCTTCACTGTGGCTGAGCTGCGAAGCTTCTCGCGCGCGGCCGAGGCCCTGTTCATCAGCCAGCCCGCTGTCTCCAAAGCCGTGCGCGAGCTGGAATGCCAGATCGGCCTACCCTTGCTCGAACGTGGCGCGGGCGGCCCCAAGAGCGCCCGGGGCGTGCAACTGACGCCGGACGGTGCGGCGGTGTTCGAGCATGCACGGGGCATCTTTGCGCTGGAGCGGGCCGCGATCGAAGACGTGCAGGCGCGCGTGGGGCTGCAGCGCGGTCGCCTGCGGGTGGGGGCCAGCACCACCGTGGGTGCCTACTGGCTGCCCCAACTGCTGGCGGACTTTGTGCATCGCCATCCAGCCGTCGATGTGCAAGTGGTTCAGGGCAACACGCAGATGGTCTGCGAGGCCCTGCTCGACTGCCGCATCGACATCGGTCTGGTCGAGGGCGATGTGCACGACCCGCGTCTTGCAGCGCACACGTGGCGCGAGGAGCCGCTGTGCGTCGTCGCTGGCGTGCACTCGCCGCTGGCGCGCAGCCGACGCCTCACCGCCGCCACACTGAGCAGCGAGATCTGGCTGCTGCGCGAGCCGGGCTCCGGCACCCGCGACGTGGCCGACCGGCTGCTGCACGAACTCGCGATCCGGCCACAGCGATGCATAGAGATCGGCAGCAACGAAGGCATCGCCCGCGCCGTCGCGGCCGGCCTGGGGGTGGCACTGCTGCCGATGCGCGTGGTGCGCGAGCTGCTGGCGCTGCGTGAAGTGGCTGCCCTCAAGCTATCAGGCGCACCCAAGCTGGTCCGGCTCCTGTGGCGCGTGGAACTGAAGGGCCGTCCGCCGTCGCCGCTGGTGCTGGCCTGGCGTGAGGCGCTGGCGCGCCCGCTCGCGCACTGACCGGGCGCGAGCGGGCCGCTCTGCTGTCGTTGCCTTCAGGAGTAGTCGTCTGAGCTGCGCGAGTTACTGGCACCAGATCGCATTCACAAGCTGACCGAGCAGGAGTTCGTAGATGCCGTTTCCCGGGTGCACGCGATCCGAGACCAGGCCGTCAGGCAGGGATACGAGCACTTGGTCTTGCCTGACCGACCGCAGGCCGGCGACGACAAGGTGGAAAAGTTCGGCGAGTGGCTCTGACGGCAGCGATTCGCGGAACGCGATCCGCAGCGACGACTGCCGAAGTGGCTTATTGCTTCAATCGCCGATTCGATCTTAAAACCACCCTCCCGCGCCTGATCATCGCAGCGGCGCGTACGTGCGCTTGCCCGTTGCAGATGATCAGGTGGGCTGAGGGACATTGCTAATCAAGAGTACTTGTGGCGTCCCCTTGAAATCTACACACCAGGGCACCACATCGCAATTGTTTCCAAGCACCTGCAACGATTGAGCAGCGAACTAACGGTAGTGTGCGGTGGGCTGTGAAAACCGCCCAGCGAGACGTCTTCGCGCTCGACGAGTTGGCGGCCTATTTAAGGAAGGTCTGAACAACTCCGCCCCATTGCGCGACAATGCCTCACCGTGATCGGGGTGAGTGCGATGCAGCTGTCGTTCGGTGATGCCGAGGGTCTGGGGAGCCGCAAGCGCACGCGGCGCGAGGTGTTTTTGGCG
>NZ_CAJPVG010000022.1 GCF_905397375.1 Ralstonia mannitolilytica | reverse complement strand
GACAGCGTAAAAGCCAGACTGTAGTCCCGCTGCGTTCGCTTCTTTGCCCCTTGCATCTTGACTCTCCTTGCTCCACCAGGAAAAAGTGTCAACCTTATTCAGGACGGGTCAACAAAAACAAAAAAGGCCACCAAACAAGGCAGCCCTTCCAGCAAAAGGAAAACGCCAGATCAACGCCGCTCGTACTGCGTCGCCCCGAAGAGAATCTCCTTCGCTTTGTCGTCCTGCACAGCCGGCCGTTCCTTGGCGAGCACCTTCACCGCGCGCTGTACGGCGGGGCGTTCTTCAATCGCTTCAAACCAGCGCTGCAGCTTCGGATAATCCGACAGCTCGATCCCCTGGTTCTTCCAGCTGCGCAGCCACGGCCACGTCGCAATGTCGGCGATGGAGTAATCCGCGCCGCCGAGGAACTTCGATTCACCCAGGCGCTTGTCGATCACGCCATACAGCCGCTTGGCTTCGTTCGTATACCGATTGACCGCGTACTCGATCTTCTCGGGCGCGTAGATGCGGAAGTGGTGCGCCTGGCCGAGCATCGGGCCGACGCCGCCCATCTGGAACATCAGCCACTGCAGCACTTCGTATTTGCCGCGCACGTCGTCGGGCAGGAACTTGCCCGTCTTGCCGGCGAGGTACAGCAGGATCGCGCCCGATTCGAACAGCGAGATCGGTTTGCCGTCCGGGCCATCCTGATCGACGATGGCCGGGATCTTGTTGTTGGGGCTGATCTTGAGGAAGTCGGGTTTGAACTGGTCGCCGGCGCCGATGTTGATGCCGTGAACGCGGTAAGGCAGCTCGCATTCTTCCAGCATGATGTGCACTTTGTGCCCGTTGGGCGTGGCCCAGCTATAGACGTCGATCATCGAGTTCGCTCCTTGGCTTCTGACCGGGAAGAGAGGTGCGGGCCACCAGCAGCCCGCAAAGTGTTCCATTCCAGCACAGAACGCAGAAACGCGCAGACGCCGGGCAGCGGGCAAAAAAATCCCCGCTCAAGGCGGGGTTAAGGAGTGAACGGTACGGCCGTGCGGCGTATCAGGCGCCGCGCGTGACCGGCATGTCGACAACGTCCTTCAGGTGCAGATGCTTGGCCAGTTCCAGCTTGGCGATGGCGGCGCGGTGCACTTCGTCCGGGCCGTCGGCCAGGCGCAGCGTGCGCTGGTGTGCGTAGGCTGAGGCCAGCGGGAAGTCGCCCGACACGCCGCCGCCGCCGTGTGCCTGGATCGCCCAGTCGACGATCTGGCAGGCGATGTTCGGGGCCACGACCTTGATCATCGCGATCTCGGCCTTGGCGACCTTGTTGCCGACGGTGTCCATCATGTACGCGGCCTTGAGCGTCAGCAGGCGGGCCTGTTCGATCATGCAGCGGGCTTCGGCAATGCGTTCGTGCCAGACGCTGTGCTGCGCGATGGCCTTGCCGAATGCGATGCGGGAACTCAAGCGCTTGCACATCAGTTCGAGCGCGCGCTCGGCCACGCCGATGCTGCGCATGCAGTGGTGGATACGGCCCGGGCCGAGGCGGCCCTGCGCGATCTCGAAGCCGCGGCCTTCACCGAGCAGGATGTTGCCCACCGGCACGCGCACGTCTTTGAGGTCGACTTCCATGTGGCCGTGCGGTGCATCGTCGTAACCGAACACGCTCAGCGGGCGCATGACCGTGATGCCGGGCGTGTTGGCGGGCACCACGATCATCGATTGCTGCTCGTGGCGGCCGGCATCGGGGTTGGTCTTGCCCATGACGATGTAGACGGCGCAGCGCGGGTCGCCGGCGCCCGACGACCACCACTTGCGGCCGTTGATGACGTACTCGTCGCCTTGACGTTCGATGCGGCATTCGATGTTGGTGGCGTCCGACGAGGCCACGGCCGGCTCGGTCATCAGGAAGGCCGAGCGGATCTCGCCACGCAGCAGCGGCTCCAGCCAGCGGTCTTTCAGCTCTTCGGACGCGTAGCGCTCCAGCGTTTCCATGTTGCCGGTGTCGGGCGCGGAGCAGTTGAACACTTCCGGCGCCCAGGGCACCCGGCCCATGATTTCGCACAGCGGCGCGTATTCGAGGTTCGACAGGCCTTCGGGCGCGCGCGGCGAACGCGGCAGGAACAGGTTCCACAGCCCGGCCTTGCGTGCCAGCGGCTTGAGTTCTTCGATGAGCTTGGTCGGAATCCACGCGTTGCCGGCACGGCGGTTGGCTTCGATTTCTTCGTGGAAGCGGTGCTCGTTCGGGTAGATGTGCTGGTCGAAGAACTCGAGCAGGCGTGCCTGCATTTCCTTGACCTTGGGCGTGTAATCGAAATTCATGGTGTCTCCTCAGTACATCGAACAAGCGCCTCGAACGGGCAGCCATCAATCAGTTCAGACCAGACGCTCGGCTATGCGTCAGACACGCCCGCCGAGCACTGCAAACACGGCACTGGCGCGGGCAACCAACCGGTCGCCGCAGTGGAAAAGGGCCTGCGCAAAGGCCAGCTTGCTGCCCGTGCGCAACCCTTCCGGGGTGATCTCGATCCAGTCGCCTTCTCCGGCAGAGGCGATGAAATCCACCGTCAGGCTGGCTGTGGACATGGCCAGCGCGCCTCCGGTGCCTTCGCCGGGCTCTGCCAGGCAATACCCGAGCGCCGCGTCGGCCAGCGAGGCGACCACTCCGCCGTGCAGGATGCCGCGCCGGTTCAGGTGGTGTGCCAGCACATGAAAGCCCATCACCATCGACGGGCCCATGCCACGCGCATACACCGGCCCGAGCATCGTCAGGAAGGGGCTGGGCCTGGTCAGCGTTTCAAAGCCGGCGGGGACGGTGGGTGCGGACTGGGCAATCGTCATGCGCCCAGCATAAGCCTTGGCCTACAATAAGAAAAATGAATTTCGTGGATTGCCGTTCATCAATGTCATGCATATTTCCCGCGTCGACCTGAACCTGTTCGTGGTCTTCGATGCCATCTATACGGAAGGCGGCATCACTGCGGCCGCGCGTACGCTCAACCTGACGCAGCCGGCGGTCAGCCACGCGCTGGGCCGGCTGCGTGAGCTGTTCGACGACGCGCTGTTCGAGCGCCGCGGACAAGGCATGGTGCCGACGCCGCTGGCCCGCACGCTCATCGCCGAGGTTCGCACCGCGCTGCAGGGTTTCGAGCGCACCCTGCGCGAGGGCACGCGCTTCGATCCGGCCACCAGTGAACGCCGCTTCACGCTGTCGATGCGCGACGCGCTGGAGGCGACACTGCTGCCGCCGCTCATGGCGGCCATCGCCAAGGAGGCCCCGCGCATCGACCTGACGACCGTGCGTGGAGACCGCCGCCAGCTGGAGGCGGAGCTGCTGGCCGGGACGATCGACGCAGCGGCCGACATCCTGCTGCCCGCATCGCCCGCCATTCGGCATGCGCCGCTGCTGAACGATCCGATGGTGGTGCTGGCGCGCCCCGGCCACCCGGTCACGCAGGGGCCGCTCACGCTGGAGCGCTATCTGGCATGCGAGCACGTGCATGTGTCGTCACGGCGGCGCGGGGCGGGCCTTGAAGATGTGGAATTGCGCCGGCTGGGCCACGAGCGCCGTGTGCGGCTGCGCTGCCAGCACTATCCGGCTGCGTGCCGCGTGGTGAGCTGCACGGACCTGTTGGCCACGCTGCCGGTCCGGTATGCGCGCATTGCCAACGAGCCATATGGCAACGTCATGCTGCCGCTGCCGTTCAACGTGCCGCCGCTGGAGCTCTACCTGTACTGGCACACCAGCAGCGACCAGGACGCAGCCAGCCGCTGGCTACGCGATCATGTCTTCGCCGCGATGGCGGAAGTGGCCCTGGACGATGCCGTCGCCGCTTTTGCCGAGGGGAACGGATAACGCGCGCTGAATTCGGCAAAGCGCGCCGCGAGAAAATCGGCACAGGCGGTCAGCCGCGCCGGGCGATGGCGGCGCGCGAGGCTGACCAGCTGCAGTGGCGTGGGCGCGTGGCTCCAGGCCGGCAGCGCGACTTCCAGCCGGCCGGCGTACACGTCCTGTGCCACATCGAGCCACGATTTGAATGCGAGCCCGCGTCCGGCCACGGCCCAATCGCGCACGACGGCGCCGTCATCGCATTGAAAGTCGCCACGGACATCGACAGGAGCCGGGCCGCTTGCATGGGTGAGCTGCCAGCGCGTCACGGGCTCGCCGTTGCGCAGCATGATGAGGCAGCGGTGGTCGGCCAGATCACTGGGGTGCGCAGGACGGCCGTGCTGGTTGAAATACGAAGGCGCGCCGACGATCACGCGTGGATGCATCGCCATTGGCCGCCGCACCAGCGCCGAGTCCTGCAGATGCCCGTAGCGCAGCGCGAGGTCGAGGTCTTCGCGCATCAGGTCGGCAAGCCGGTCACCGAGCACGAGCGTGATGCGCACGCCAGGGTGTGCGTCGCAGAAGGCGTCGAGCCAAGGGCGCAGGATGTGCCGGCCCAGGTCGGATGTGGCCGCAATGCGGATCGGGCCGGAGAGCTCGGTGCGGTCCTGGCCGAGGCTTTCCGCGCCTTCGTCCAGTGCCTCCAGGGCTTGCCTGGCATACCCCAGATAGCGCTGACCGGCCTCGGTCGGGCGCATGCTGCGCGTGGTGCGTTCGAACAGGCGTGCGCCGAGTTCGGTTTCCACGCGCTTGAGCGCCGCGCTGGCGGTGGCGGGCAGCCAGCCAAGCTGCCGTGCTGCGGCGGACAGGTTGCCGGCATCAGCAATGCGCACCAGCAGGCGCAGGTCGTCGAGGGCGATCATTGTCAAAGCGCGTTTGGAGAATCGTCAAAGCATAGCCAGATTGTCTTGTTTTTGTTTGATGAAAGAATGGCCGCGATCGATTTACGGTCATTGCAAGGAGGCATCCCATGACAGCCGGCAGCGATTGGATATTCGACCACGTGAACTTTCACGTGGCGGGCCCAGGGTCGATCCATTCGCCCATCCTCAAGTTCTTCGAAGACGTGCTTGGCTGGAAGCCTGGGCCGCGCCCGGCGTTTCCGTTTCCCGGGGCGTGGCTGTACCAGGGCGACGATGCGCTGGTGCACCTCGTGGATCGTGAGGGCGATGCCCCCGAGATGGTGTTCTCGCACATCTGCTTCCGCACGCAGCAGGACGCATCGACGGTGCTCGCGAAGGTGCGCGCGAGCGGTCTGCCGTATCAGGTGCGCCGGCACCCGGAGCGCACCGCCGTACAGATCTTCGTGCAGATGCCCGGCGCGGTGATGCTGGAACTGGAAGCCCGCCAGTCCGGCCCGTTGGACGAGGCCCGCGGGTACGCCTGAGCCGTGCGTCAGGCGCCGGCCTGCTGGGCGTACTTCCACCCCAGCTCGGCCATCGGCCGGGCGCGCTTGCCGGCTTCGAGCGCCTGCGCGGAAGACGCCGTGCCGTCCACCACGCGCTTCATGATTCCCTGCAGGATGCCGGCAATGCGGAACATGTTGTAGGCGAGATAGAAGTTCCAGTCGCCGGTGATGCGGCGGCCGGTGCGTTGTTCGTATTGGCGGATGTAGTCGGCTTCTGTGGGGATGCCCAACGCGGCGAAGTCCAGCCCGGCCACGCCACGGAACTGCCCCGGCTCGATGTGCCAGCTCATGCAGTGGTAGCTGAAATCGGCCAGCGGGTGGCCCAGCGTGGACAGCTCCCAGTCGAGGATGGCCAGCACGCGCGGCTCGGTCGGGTGGAAGATCAGGTTGTCGAGCCGGTAGTCGCCGTGAACGATGCTGGTCACTTCCTGTGCCTCTTGCGGCACGTGGTGCGGCAGCCAGGCGATGAGGTTGTCCATCGCCGGAATCGACTCGGTTTCCGACAGCTTGTACTGCTTGCTCCAGCGTTCGATCTGGCGCGCGAAGTAGTTGCCTGGCTTGCCGTAATCCGCCAGGCCGATGGCGGCGTAGTCCACGGTGTGCAGCGCCGAGATGACGCGGTTCATCTCGTCATAGATGGCGGTGCGCTCGGCCGGCGCCATGCCGGGCAGGGCCTGGTCCCACAGCACGCGGCCCTGCACGAACTCCATGATGTAGAACGCCCGGCCGATCACGGCTTCGTCTTCGCACAGCGCGTACATCTTCGCGACGGGCACATCGGTCTTGGCGAGTGCGTCCATCACGCGGTATTCGCGCTCGATGGCATGTGCAGACGGCAGCAGCTTTGCTTTCGGCCCGGGCTTGGCGCGCATGACGTAGGTGCGCGACGGGGTGATCAGCTTGAAGGTGGGGTTCGACTGGCCGCCCTTGAATTGCTCGACGCTGAGCGGGCCGGTAAAACCCTGCACATGTTCGCGCATCCACGCTTCGAGCGCGCCGACGTCGAACTTCTGCTGTTCCGCCACCGGGCGTGTGCCTTCGAAGGCCGAGAAATCCTGCTGCTCCGTTTGTGCCATGGGTGTGTCTCCGAATCTTGTTGTGTGTCGAGGAAAGATCAGGTCGGCTGGCGATGGCGCAGGTACTGCTGTAGCAGTACCTCCATCGTCGTCAGCCGCGAGCCGAGGTGTGCGGGCGAGGGCGGCGAGAAATTGCTCATGCGCAGCACCCAGTCGGTTGGGGCGTCGCCCACGTCGAGCACGTTGATGCAGCCGGCGGTCTGCGCGAGGTTGCCGAAGAACACCCGCTCGCCGCCCGTGATGGCATGCGAGAGGATCGCGCGGTTGGTGCCGCCGTGGAGCACGAGCAGGATGGTGTCCCAGTCGGGCAGGGCACGCAGGCGTGCGATGGCCGGGATCACGCGGTCGAGGAATTCACCGACGCTTTCGCCGTTCAGGAAGCGACGGTCTTCATGCACCGTGCCTTCAAACGCACCGATGAAGGCTTGCGCGACTTCATGTTCGGGAATCTCCGCCAGCTTGCCGCCGCGGATTTCCTGCAGCTCGGGCCATGCCTCCAGCGCGATGCCGCGTTCCTGCATCGCGGGCATCTCGGCCAGCACGCGCTGCGCGGTCTCCACGGTGCGCGGCAGGCCGCTGACGATCACGCGGTCGAAGACGATGTTCTCCGCGGCAAGGATCTTCCCCGCAGCGGTGGCCTGGCTGCGGCCGAGTTCGTTGAGCGGTACGGCCTCGGGCGAGGGCACGGGGCGGCCGGTCTCATCGAAGTACGTCACGGCGCCATGGCGCATCAGATAGACGCGCCGGCGCTTGGGCGTCGGGAAGGGGACCATGCTCAGCGATATTGTGGTTTGCGCTTCTGCAGGAAGGCGGAGATACCTTCGTTGCCATCGGTGTGATGCAGTGCTTCGACAAAGCTGTGCTGCTCGGCTCTCAGGTGGTCGTGCAGCGAGGCGTCTTCCGCATTGGCGATCAGGCCCTTGATGCGACCGACCGCATGCGGCGATTGCGCAGCAAGCTTCTCGGCCAGCACCAGGGCATGGTCGAGCGCCTCGCCGGGTTTGACGACTTCATTGATGATGCCGAAATGCGCGAGCCGTTCCGCGGTCACGGGCTTGCCGAGCATCATGATCTCGCTCGCCAGCGGGCGCGGCAGGAAGCGCGCGATATGCCAGGAGCCTCCGCCATCCGGCGTGAGCGCCACGTTCACATAGGCCATCACGAACTTCGCGTCTGACGCGGCCACCGCAAAGTCGCACGCCAGCACGAGCGAAAAACCCGCGCCCGCTGCCGGGCCTTCCACCGCGGCAATCACCGGCTTCGGGAACGTGCGGATCGTCTCGATCCAGTGGTTGAGTGCGTCGATGCCTTCTTCCTGCACGCTCTTCGGCTTGCTGCGGTTTTCCAGCAGGCGGTTCAGGTTGCCGCCCGCGCAGAACGCGTTGCCCGCGCCGGTAAAGATGATGGCGCGGATCTCGTTGTCGTTGGCGGCGCGGTCCATCGCCTCCATCGACGTGGTGTACATCACCGGGTCGAGCGCGTTGCGCGCGTCGGGATTGGACAACGTCAGCACCAGCGTCGAGCCGATGCGCTTGGAGAGCAATTGCGCGGTCATGGTGGCCTCGTGAGGGTAAGCGGCAATCAGGCGTCAGGCGTAAGCAGCGACATGCCCAGACGCGCACGACGCAACAGCCACGGGCTCGGGCGGTAACGCGGGTCGCCGTAGAGCGTGTAGAGGTTCTGCAGCACCTCCAGGATGGCGGTCGTGCCGAGCGTGTCCCCCAGCGCCAGCGGCCCTTGGGGGTAGCCCAGGCCCAGCGTGACGGCGAGGTCGATGTCGCCCGGCGTGGCAATGCGCTGCTGCGCAATGTCGCACGCAATGTTGACGATGCACGCGACGATGCGTTGTGCGACAAAGCCGCCCGAATCGCGGATCACCGTGACGGGGACGCCGTCGGAAGCCAGCAGGCCGTGCGCGGCATCGCGGTACGCCGCATCGGTGGCGGGCGTGGTCATGAGCGTGCGGCGCTTGGCGGCGGCAAACGGGTAGAGCGTGTCGAGCGCCACGGTGCGCCGTGCGTCGAGCCCTTCGGCCGCCACGCATGCCGTGGCATCGAGGCCGCGCGGCGTGGCGATGATGAGGGCATCGGCTGAAGGTTTGGCACCAGCCTCGGGCGTGACGCCAAGGTCCAGCATCAGGCGTTGCGCGGCGGCGTGGCCGGCCTCGTGCGCGCGGCTGATCCAGACGGAAGACGGGCGCGCAGCCGGCGCGGGCGCTTCGGCAGGCACCTGCTTCTGCCCGTCGGGATATCGGTAGAAGCCTTCGCCGGTCTTGCGGCCGAGGATGCCGCCCGCCAAGCGCACGGCGGTCATCTGCGACGGCCGATAACGCGGTTCGTCATAGAATTGGCGATAGACCGATTCCATCACGGGGTGCGAAACGTCGAGCCCCGTCAGGTCCATCAGCTCGAACGGCCCCATGCGAAAGCCGGCTTGCTCGCGCATGATGGCGTCGATGTCGGCAAAGCCGGCCACACTTTCCTGGGCGATGCGCAGGCCCTCGGTGTTCATGCCGCGGCCGGCGTGGTTGACGATGAAGCCGGGCATGTCGATGCAGCGCACGGCCGTGTGGCCCATGCGCTTGGCCAGCGCGGCGAGGGCATCGCCGGTGGCGGGTGCGCTGCGCAGGCCGGCGATCACTTCCACCACCTTCATCAGCGGCACGGGATTGAAGAAGTGGAACCCCGCCACGCGCTCCGGGTGCTTGCATGCCGCGGCAATCGCGGTGATGGACAGCGAAGACGTGTTTGATGCCAGGATCGCGTCCGGGCGCACGATGTCTTCAAGCTGGCGGAACAGGTCACGCTTGACGTCGAGCTTCTCGACGATGGCCTCGACCACGAGATCGCAGTCGGCCAGATCAGTGAGGGCGGCGGCGGGAACGAGCCGCGCGACGGTGGCGTCGGCTTCCTCCGGCGTCATCTTTCCTTTGGCGGCCAGCTTGGCGAGCGTATCCGCCAGTGCCGTACGCGCCGCTTCCACGGCTTGCGGGTTGGCGTCGAACAGCTTGACGCGCAACCCGGCCTGGGCCGCGATCTGCGCAATGCCACGGCCCATGGCGCCGGTGCCCACAATCCCGAGAGTCTGCATGGAAAACCTGCTGCGATCGAAAGAAGTCTGGCTAAAATAGCACGAGCGTGCGATTTTTGGCATCCGCGCCAACCATGACAGGCCGCACCCATCCACCAAGGAGACTGCTTCACATGCTGACGCTATACGGTTTTTCTGCGAGCAACTACTACAACAAGGTCAAGCTCGCGCTGATGGAGAAGGGCCTCCCGTTCGAGGAATCGCTGCGTTGGCCGGACCAGACCGACGGCGAGATCTCGCCGCTGCACAAGGTGCCGTACCTGGTGGGCGAAGACGGGGGCCTGTGCGAATCGCAGGTCATCATCGACTATCTGGAATCGCGCTATCCGCAGCGCCCGCTGATTCCGGCAGACCCGTTCAAGGCGGCCAAGGTGCGCGAGGTCGTCACCTTCCTCGAGCTGCACCTGGAGTTGGTCGCGCGACAGCTGTATCCCGAAGCGTTCTTCGGCGGCAAGATCAGCGACAACCTGAAGGCGAAAACGCGCGAACAGCTGCAGAAGAACATTCCGGCGGCGGCCAAGCTGTTCAAGTTCGCGCCGTATGTGGCGGGCGACACGTTCACCATTGCCGACTGCGCGGCCATCGTGCATTTCCCGCTGGTGAGCTCCGCCTGCAAGATCATCTACGGCGAAGACCTCCTCGCGCAGATCGAAGGCGTGAAGCCGTACCTGGCGAAGATGACCGAGAACCCGAATGTGCAGAAGGTCAACGCAGACCGCAAGGTCAACACGGAGCAGATGCTGGCGTATTACGCCAGCAAGCGTTGAATGCCCGTTGCGGCGTTACACCTTCGATAGACGCTCCAGCGCCAGTTGGAGCGTTTCGTCTTTCTTGGCAAAGCAAAACCGCACTACGCCTGATTCGTGCGGCTGCGAATAGAACGCCGACACGGGGATCGCCGCCACGCCAATCTCGCTCGTCAGCCACGTGGCGAACTCTGCTTCCGGCAGAGCGGAGATGGCACTGTAGTCCACGCACTGGAAATACGTGCCCTGGCATGGCAGCAGCTTGAATCGCGTCTTCGCAAGACCCGCACGGAACAGGTCGCGCTTGTGCTGGTAGAACGCGGGCAGCTCCAGATACGGCCGCGGATCGGCCATGTAGGTCGCCAACCCGTGCTGCACCGGCGTGTTGATAGTGAACACGTTGAACTGATGCACCTTGCGGAACTCCGCCATGAGTGCGGCCGGCGCGGCCACGTAGCCAACCTTCCAGCCCGTCACGTGATACGTCTTGCCGAAGCTCGACACCACGAAAGCGCGACGCGCCAGCTCCGGAATGCGCGCCACCGATGCATGCGGCACGCCGTCGTACACCATGTGCTCGTACACCTCGTCGGAGAGCAGCAGCACGTTGGTCGGGGCGAGGATTTCCGCCAGCTTCTGCATATCGTCCGCATGCCACACAGTGCCTGTCGGATTGTGCGGCGTGTTCAGCATGATCAGGCGCGTGCGCGGTGTGATCGCAGCGGCCAGCGTGTCGAACGGGATGCGGAAGTCCGGCGCGTTCAGCGTGATGGGCACGACCTTGCCGCCCGCCAGCTCGATCGACGGGATGTAACTGTCGTATGTCGGCTCGAACACGATGACTTCATCGCCGGGATGCACGCAGCACAGCACGGTCGTCAGCAGCGCCTGCGTGGCGCCCGCGGTGATGGTGATCTCGCGGTCGGCATCGTACGCGTGGCCGTAGAGCTTGGCGACCTTCGCGGCGATGGCCTGACGCAATGCGGGCACGCCCGTCATCGGCGGGTATTGGTTCAGGCCCGCGCGCATCGCATCGGACACCGCATCGACGATGCGCGGGTCGCAGTCGAAATCCGGGAAGCCCTGGCCGAGGTTGACGGCCTGCTTTTCAGCAGCCAGCGCCGACATCACGGTGAAGATGGTCGTGCCGACATTCGGCAGCCGCGAGGGCAGTGGGGGAAGGGACGCGATGGGCGCGGGCGTTTCAGCGGGGCGTGCGGCAGCGGTGGTCATGACTTCAGCTTGAGCGAGGACTGTCTTACAACTGGACTTCCGAAACAAACTGCTTGGGCGGGAGCACCGCCACGTCGCAATATTTGGCCATGCGCCGCTTGAGCTTGAGCACGGCCTTGTCCTTGGAGACCAGATACGTGGCGCTTGCGGCATCGGCCAGCGCGAGGAATTTCTGGTCGTCGCGATCCTTGCAGCGCGGCACGAACGTTTCGCCGTTTGCGCGGGCCGCTTCCTCTGGGTCTGCCACCGGGCGCGTGACGCGATCGACCCAGGCCAGCGCGGCCTGCGCATCGACGGCGTAGTGCGCGAATTGCGGATAGCCGAGCACGCGTCGCAGTTCCTCGCGGCAGGCCGGGCTGATGATGGCGTCCAGGCGGCCTGCCTCCAGCGCCGCGCGAATGGGGCGCGCAACCGCATCGTCGAAGACGAGAATGTCGACCCAGATGTTGGAGTCCAGCACCACGCGCGGCGCGGCGCAGGGGCGGGCGGGGGCCGAAGGAGCGAGGGCGGCAGCGTCTGCCATTCGATACAATTCAAGACTTGTGAACCGCGATTCTGACATGATCATCGTCCTCTCGCCGGCCAAGTCGCTCGACTACGAGACGCCGCCGCGCATCAAGACCCACACGCTGCCCGATTTCATCGCGCGCTCCGCAGAACTCATCGAAGTGCTTCGCAAGCTGTCGCCCGCCCAGATCGGCACGCTGATGCACATTTCCGACCCGCTGGCCGTGCTCAACGCCACGCGCTATGCCGATTGGTCGCCAGAATTCACCGCCGAGAACAGCAAGCAGGCCGCGCTGGCCTTCGATGGCGACGTGTACGGCGGGCTCGATGCGAATTCGCTGTCGGCCGACGATCTGCAATTTGCGCAGAAGCATCTGCGAATCCTCTCCGGCCTGTATGGCGTGCTGCGCCCGCTCGACTGGATGCAGCCATACCGCCTCGAAATGGGCACGCGCCTGGCCAACCCGCGCGGCAAGGACCTCTACGCTTTCTGGGGCGACGACGTGACGCTCGCCCTCAACGAGCTGTTCAAGGCCGACGACGATCCCGTGCTCGTCAATCTCGCGTCGGAAGAGTATTTCAAGGTGGTGCGGCCCAAGGTGCTCAAGGCGCGCATCGTCACGCCGGTGTTTGAGGACTGGAAGAACGGCCAGTACAAGATCATCTCGTTCTACGCAAAGCGCGCGCGCGGCCTGATGGCGCGTTACGCGATCGAGCACCGCATCACCGATCCGCGCAAGCTCAAGGCGTTCGACGTCGACGGCTATGCCTTTGCCACTGCCGATTCCGACGACGAGCGCTGGGTCTTCCGCCGCAAGCCCACCTGATGACAGGATCCGACATGACTGCCAATCAACCGTACATTTCCAGCGTATTCGACAGCGGCGCCATCGAAATCGTCGATGTCGCCCGCGCCGATGCCATCCGCCTGCGCATTCGCCGCGATTCGCACGCGGATTTCACGCAGTGGTTCCACTTCCGCCTGCAGGGCGTGCAGGGCCAGGCGTGCCAGCTCGCGTTCGAAAATGCGGGCGAATGCACCTATGCGGCGGGTTGGAAGGACTACCAGGCCGTCGCCTCATACGACCGCGAACACTGGTTCCGCGTGCCGACGCGCTATGACGGCAGGACCATGACCATCGAGGTGACGCCCGAGCACGACAGCATCTGGTTTGCCTACTTCGAGCCGTATTCCGATGAGCGTCACCTGTCGCTGGTGGCAGCGGCGCAAACGAAGCCCGGCGTGCGCACGCAGCGCCTGGGCAGCACGGTGCAAGGTCGTGACATGACGTGCATCACCGTCGGCGAGCCAGCGCCCGGCAAGAAGAACGTGTGCATCATCGCCCGCCAGCATCCCGGCGAGACGATGGCCGAGTGGTTCGTGGAAGGTCTGGTCGCCCGCCTCACGCGGCAGGGCGTATGGGGCGGGGATTCAGTGGGCCGACTGCTCACCGAGCGCGCCGTGTTTCACATCGTGCCGAACATGAACCCTGACGGGTCGGCGCTGGGCAACCTGCGCACCAACGCGGCCGGCGCCAACCTGAATCGGGAGTGGATGGAGCCCGACGCCGAGCGCAGTCCTGAAGTCCTGTGCGTGCGCCGGGCCATCGAGGAGACCGGCGTCGACCTGTTCTTCGATATCCACGGCGACGAGGCGCTGCCCTACGTATTCGTGGCTGGCAGTGAAATGCTGCCGGGCTTCACCGATGCCCAGCGTGCCGACCAGGACCGCTTTGTCGCAGCGTTCCTGCGCGCGTCGCCCGACTTCCAGACGCAATACGGCTACGAGGCGAGCAAGTACAACGAAGACGCGCTCAAGCTCGCCTCCAAGTACATCGGCCACACGTACCGGTGCCTGGCGCTGACGCTCGAAATGCCGTTCAAGGACAACGCCAACCTGCCCGACGCGCGCGTCGGCTGGAACGGCGCCCGCAGCGCCGCGTTGGGCGCGGCCATGCTGCAGGCCATCCTCGAATATCTGGGCTGAAGACCAGCGCGGCGCCGCCAGGTGGGCGGCGCGACGCGCTTAGTTGGACGACTTCTTCTTCGTCGTTTTCTTGGCAGCCGACTTGGCAGTGGACTTCGTGGCCGTGGTCGACTTGGTCTTGGCTGTGCTGCCCTTGGTGGCCTTGACCGAGGACTTTGCCGCGCCCTTGCCCTTGGCGGCAGACTTGCCGTGCGACACGGCAGCGTTCGTGCAGCGGTGCCCGCGACGGCAGTGGGTGCGCACCGTCGTGGACGACGGTGCGGCCGCCGGGGCGGCAAACGGCTGGCCATTCGCATCGAGCAGCTCGTACGCGAGCATCATGCCTTCGTCGTAGCCGCAGCGGACTTTGACCGGCTCCCACTGGTCGCTGCCCGTGCCGCGCTTGTGGACGGCGGCGCTGAAGCTCACGACGCTGGAGACCTTGATCGCGCCTTGCTTGCTCGACGAGAAGCGCGAGTCCCACGGTTCAACCTTGGCCTGCCCTTCGGACAGGGCGCCGGTCGGCAGGCGGAACTGGTCGAAGTTCGTCGAGCGCGGGATGATCCAGCTCGCGTGTGCGGCACAGTCGGCCACATCGGGGCGGGCGTTCTCGGATTTGATTAATCGGTCGCGGGTCTGCGCGCGGTATTCGGACAAGCTGATCTTGTCCTTGGGCGGCAGGTTCACTGTGGTGGTGGTCTCGCTGTCAGAGGCGTCGAAGACGATGGGCGGCGTGGTGCGTGCGGGCTGCGGGGCCGGCTTGGCTTGCACGGCCGGTGTGCTCGGCGTCGCGGTGGCGGTCGCCTGTGCCGACGTGTCGGTCGGTTCGGTCTGCAGGTTGGAGCAGGCGGCCAGCAGGGCGACGACGCCGAGACAGAGTAGTTTGGGTCGCAACATCTCGAGTGTTACAGGGTGTCGGCATGGAAAAACGCCATGATAGAGGAAAGCCCGGGACGAAAGTTCCTGCGGCTTACCCGAATGCGCTCCAGTGCGGCATTCGAGGCGATTTAGCTGTAACAGCGCGTTACGACGTTGCGCTGCCCCCATCACTGCTTGGTGAACAGCCACGCGAGCGACCACTCATCGGTGCGCGCCTCATACCGGATGCCCTTGCGCATTGCCCACGTGGCCAACTGGTGGTGCGACGGGATGATCGCGTAGTCCTGCTGTGCGAAGCGCGTGGCGGTCTTGGCGGCTTGCTCGTGCGCCTGCTCGCTCGACACGGTGGACAGCGACGCCTGCACCAGCTTGTCCAGTTCCGGATTGCTGTAGCGGCCCCAGTTCCACGACCCGTAACCGGTCTGGGGATTTGGCGTGCCGAGAATGCTGCGCAGCGCCACATCCGCCGCCACCGAACCCCAGCCGAGCATCATGAAGGAGAACTCGCCCTGGCGCGCGCGTGAGAAGTACACCGCCACCGGCAGGGTCTCGACCTTGGTCTGGATGCCGATGCGCGTGAGCAGCTGGGCGGTGGTCTGTGCGACCTGTGCGTCGTTCAGATAGCGGTTGTTGGTGGCGTGCAGCGTGAGCCCGAAGCCGTCGGGGTAGCCGGCCTCGGCGAGCAGCTTCTTCGCGCGGTCCGGGTCGTATGCAATCGGTTTGCCTCCCGGGTGGCCGAAGATCTGCGGCGACACAATGCTGGACGCCACCACGCCCTGGCCCTCCAGCACGCGGCTGACGATGGCATCGCGATTGATGGCCAGCGCCACCGCTTCCCGCACGCGGTGGTCCTTGAACGGGTTCTTCGTCAGCGGCTTGCCGGCCTTGTCCGTCACGAACGGCGAGACGTCGCGGCCCTGGTCCATCTGCCAGAAGATGGTACGCCACGACACCTGCTGCTCGAGGTGGAAGTTCGGGTTCTGCTTGATGCGCGGCACGTCGGCAGCGGGCACGGCCTCGACGACATCCACGTCCCCGGAAAGCAGGGCAGCCGTGCGCGCAGCGTTGTCGGTGATGATCTTGAAGGTGACCTTGTCCCACTGCGGCGCGCGGCCCCAGTAGTGCGGGTTCTTCTTCAGCACGATTTCCTGCCCGCGCGTGAAGTGATCGAACAGGAACGGCCCCGTGCCGATCATCGCGCGGCCGGCGTCAAAGTCCGCCTGCGAAGCATTGGCCACCCTCTTGGGAAGGATCGGCAGGCTGTTGAGGTCGTTCGGGATGCTCGCGTAATTCGGAATCGACACCTTCAGCCGCACCGTGAGCGGATCGACGATCTGCACGTCGGTGATCGACTTCGTATAGCTGGTGAACGGGCCCGGGCTGTTGGTCAGGCGTGCCGGCCGTTCGATCGAGGCTTTCACGTCTTCGCCGGTGAAGGGCGTGCCGTCGCTCCACTTCACGTTGGGGCGCAGCTTGATCTCCCACGTGTTGGCGTCGATGGGCTTCCACGACGTGGCCAGGCCCGGCGTGTAGCGGCCGTTCTTGTCCAGGAAGACCAGCGACTCGAAGACGTGCAGCGCCATCGCGTTGTTCGGGCCTGCATTGTTCCACTGCGGGTCCATGGACGTCACGTCGGCGGACAGGCCGATGCGCAGATCGTCGGCCAGGGCGGCAGCGGCGTTGCCAGCCAGTGCGCATGCGGCCAGGCCGCGGATCAGGGCGCGAATGAAGGGGCGATGGGCCATCGGGGAGCTCCTCGGGTTCGGGCGGTGATGCCAGGTGGCGGGTTCGTCATTGTGCCGCAGGCCGCGCAAGCGCGTGCTGCGCAATCCGACAAATCATATGAGCCGGCGTGGCGTAAAAAAAGCCACCCGGAGGTGGCTTGCTTGCATCGGCTTCAGTGGAACAGCGGCTGCTGCGTCGGTGCGTCTTCGGGCATCTCTGCGTGGACGATCTCGGCCGCGCGGTCTGCATAGAGCGGGGCGCCGCAGTCTTCGCAGTATTCGGGCTCGAAGAGCTGGCCGTGGCGGAAGATGTCTTCAATGCCGCATGCGCGCAGTTCGTCGCAGATCTGCTCAAGGGGGCTGCCCGGTTCGCCCTCTGCAGTCAGGTCGGTCGCACCGCCATCGCGGCCATAGACGGGCCAGACAATGCCGTAGATGAGGTCTTTCTCGCCGCGCACGGTGAAGGCCACGCGGTATTCCTCGATCTGCTCCTCGCCAAATGCGCCGATGATCGCACCGAAGCGGTTGGCCGGCATGTCGAGCGCGCCCTGCAGGTAGTTGACCGCGGCGCGCACCGTGAGCGGGCGGATGCGCTTGTCGGATTCGCGGCACGACAGGAAGAACGCATCCGGCAGCAGCAGCTCGAACTCGCAGCCGGGCATCAGGGTGGAGACGGTCGGCGTGACTTGCTGGCGCCATTGCTCGAGGCATGCGGAGCGCTCGGCGTGGTGTTCCTTGGCGTCTTCCTGCCAGCGGAACAGCGGCTGGCCGTGCTGCGCCACGACGATGGCCAGCAGATAGCGCGGGTCTGCAAGGATCGGTGCGGTTTCGGGCATGTCGCGCAGATCGACCTTGGGCGGCTGACCCGACAGCGCATAGGCGGTCAGTTTGTGCGTCAGCGCAAAGGTATCGGAATGCGTGCGCGGCAGCTGGTCGATGCTGTACAGGTAGGGCGCCAGCGCCACGCGGGCGTTCGACGCCATCACGTGCGCCTGGAGGTGCACCTGCAGGGTCTGCGCCAGTTCCGGCTTGATGGCGCCGGAGGGAATGACGTAGCGCGTATGCGCGAGGATGGGCGCCGCGATGAGCAGCGCGTCATACTCGACGCCGCCTGAGCTCACGACCGCCGATTCGGCCAACGTTTCGGCCTGCTCGGCCAGCACGTCGGAAGCCTCTTCGTTGTGCTTGAAAAGATGATCGAGTGCGGCGTCGAGCGCCGTCTGGCTGCCGTTCTTGAGCAGCCGCGAAAGACGTTCGGACAGCCGTTGTTCCCAATACACGTCTTCGATGCGACTGCCCGATGCGTCGAGCGCGAGCGCGTCGGCCACAAGCCGTTCTGCATCGGGGGAAAGACGTTGGGGGGCCTTGGAGCGGAATCCTGCCATGCTGTGCCGTACCGGTCGTTGGAAGAATGAAGGGGCATTATTTTACCCTCGGACGCCACCGTACGATGCCTATCGGTGAAACCCTTACGACGAAAACGTCAGGGTTTGGCGGTGGGTACCGAGGCGCCAGCTGCGACGTTGCCGCTCGCTGCGGGCGCCGAAGCGGCGGCCGGCTCCGAGGCAGCCGGCGTACTTGCCGGTGCTGCCGGTGCTGCCGGTGCTTCGGCCGCGGATGCAGCGGGGGGCGCCAGGGGCGGCGGCGCTGGGACAGGGGCAACTGCTACGGCGGGCGCGGCCGCAGCCGGTGTCTGCGCGTCGGTCTGGGGGGCCTTGAACAGGATATAGAAGACGGCGGCTGCCACGACGATGAGGGCAAGTACCACTTGGGCCATGGGTGCGGGACTCCAGCAGGGAAACGGTCAGGCGGCGGAGGGCGCCTCGGCGCCGCGGGGCAATCATGCCGCGCGGCCTAATCGGCACACTGTACCAAAGCATGCGCGCCGGGTGGGACATCGTCACCTTGTTTGATAGGCCAATGTCTAGTCCTGATATAGGTTGACACTCAGTTCAGCCACTAGACGCCCGATGCACCGCATCGGGCGTTTTGTATTTCAGGGCCTGATGCGGCCGCTCATGGTTGTAGATGTGCACGGACTGGGCCACTATGCGCTCGGCCTGCTGCAGATCGGCGGGGCGGCTGAGCAAGGACTGGCCCTTGAGGATTCCATTGACCCGCTCGGCCAGGGCGTTCTGACAGCAGTCGTAGCCGTCGGTCATCGAGCATGTCAGGCCGTGCCGTTTGTGGATGCGCTGATACTCGCTTGAGCAATATTGGATGCCGCGATCCGAGTGGTGCACCAGCTGCTGCTTGGTCTGGCGCGTCTTGAGCGCCATCTTCAGTGCTCGGCTGACCGACTCGGCATGCAGGCTCTCGTGCACGTGGTAGCCGACGATCTTGCGTGAGTACGCGTCCGTCACCAGGCTCAGGTACGCGCAGCGTCCTGCAGTCGGCA
>NZ_CAJPVG010000021.1 GCF_905397375.1 Ralstonia mannitolilytica | reverse complement strand
GCAGGCCAGCGATCCAACGACGCCGGTGAAGGGGCCTTTCTCGGCGGATTTCCGCTGGGTCACGCTGCCCGACTGGCCGCACGGCCCGATCCGGCTGACCGAGGCTCAGGCCGCGGTGTTCGACGCGCTGTGGTCGTTCAAGGGCGAGCCCCGCACCGCCGACCAGATCATGCGGCGCGCCGGGCTCAACAGCGACAAGCCCATCGACGTGTTCAAGGTCAAGACGCGCGACAAGGGTAAGCCGGAAGCCGAAGGGCCACTCGTTGCATACCGGGCCCTCGTCCAGGTCGTGCAGGGGCGCCCGGGGCTGTACTCGATGCCCTGTGCTGCAGCATTGAGCCCCGTGCAGGCTTGATGCCTTGCTCATCCAAGCACGATGGACAACCGCTGGCCGTGACGCACGCGCAAGTCATTGACGTACGAGGCCGCCTGCGTGCGCTTCCGCCAAGAAGTTGGCGCCGGTTTTGAGAGAAGAGAGAGCAAAAGAGAGTCGAACTGGGCGACTTTCGGGCGGTGCGGCTTCACTGCGTGGCACACGCAGAACGCCGCCGAACCCCGCGCGGCGTCGGGGAACCCGGAAACGAAAACGCCCAACCGATAGAGGTTGGGCGTTGAAAAGTGGTGGCCTGGGGCGGAATCGAACCACCGACACGCGGATTTTCAATCCGCTGCTCTACCAACTGAGCTACCGGGCCAAGCAAAGAAGCGCAAGTATGGCAGGATTTGGTCCCCGCCGTCAAGCAATCGGTGAAGGATTCGGGAATCAGGCGGCCGGCTCGCTCTTGTTGCGCGAGAGTTCGACGCCCAGTTGCTTGAGCTTGCGATACAGGTGCGTGCGCTCGAGGCCGGTCTTTTCGGCCACGCGCGTCATGCTGCCGCCCTCGCGCTGCAGGTGATACTCGAAGTAGGCACGTTCGAACAGGTCGCGTGCTTCGCGCAGCGGCATGTCGAACGAGAACTGCATGCCGCCGCCTTCGGCTGCGCGAGCGGGGGCGCCGTTCATGTCAGCGCGCTCTGCGGTGGCGGCTGCGCCTGCGGCGGCCGTGCCCGGTGCTGCGCCCGCCAGCGAGGCGGCCGGTGCGGTTGCGGCCACCGGTGCACGTGGCTTTTCCTTGCCGCGCGACAGGCCCTGCTCCACGGCTGCCAGCAGCTTCTGCAGCGCGATCGGCTTCTCGAGAAAGTTCAGCGCGCCGATCTTGGTCGCCTCCACAGCGGTGTCGATGGTGGCATGGCCCGACATCATGATCACGGGCATGGTCAGCAGACCTTGCGACGCCCACTCCTTGAGCAACGTC
Source organism: Ralstonia mannitolilytica (assembly GCF_905397375.1). Classification (GTDB taxonomy): domain Bacteria; phylum Pseudomonadota; class Gammaproteobacteria; order Burkholderiales; family Burkholderiaceae; genus Ralstonia; species Ralstonia mannitolilytica. Next base: position 20,615 of record NZ_CAJPVG010000021.1, on the reverse strand, counting down.
ACGCCGTCGGTGTCCGGCATCCAGATATCGAGCAGGACGAGGTCGGGCGTTGCATTCGCGCGGTACTCGCGCGCACGCTGCGCGTTCTCGGCGACTTCGACAACGTGCCCTTCGTCTCCGAGGATTTCGGAGAGCAACTCCCGGATACCCATTTCGTCGTCGACAACGAGGATGGTGGCCATGCTTTTCCTCTATGTGCGGCGGGATCGCCGTCCGCGCTACGCGAGTTTTACGAACAGGATGGAAACCTGGGCGCCGATGATCTCGGTGCCCCCGGATTGGGACGGGCGGTTGCGCAATTCGATGCGCGCGCCGTGCTCGTCCATGATTTTCTTCACCATGGCCAGGCCCAATCCTGTGCCCTTGGCTTTGGTCGTGACGTACGGCTCGAAGGCGCGGTTGAGGATGCGGGAAGAGAACCCGCCGCCGTTGTCCGCGATCGCAAGCCGCACGGCCTGCCGCCGCGCGCCCGAGGCGTCGTCGTATTCTACCGTGTCAGTTTGCAACATGACATGCGGTGCAGGTCGCCCGGCGGCTTCGTTCTCGGCCACCGCGTCCTGCGCGTTCTGCAGCAGGTTGTGGATGACCTGGCGCAACTGCGTCGGGTCGCCCTTGATGAGCGGCAGGCCCGCGCCGAGCCTCGCCTCGATGACGGGGTGCTCGTGGCGGTCAGGGTGATCGATGCCGTACAGGTGCAGCACTTCGGCCGCGAGCGCGTTCAGGTCGAGCTCCTGCAGCATGGCTGGTGGCGTGCGCGCGTAGTCGCGGAAGTCATCCACCATGCGCTTCATGGCCGCGACCTGGTTGACGATCGTGCTGGCGCCGCGGCGCAAGACCTCGGCGTCGGCTTCCGACAGCTTGGGCGAGAGCTTCATCTCCAGCCGCTCCGCGGAGAGCTGGATCGGCGTGAGCGGATTCTTGATCTCGTGCGCCAGGCGCCGCGCGACTTCGCCCCAGGCCACCGAGCGCTGGGCCGAGATCACGTCGGAAATGTCGTCGAACACCACCACGTAGCCGCGCTCCGTGCCGTGCGCGCCGACAGACGGGCCGGGCAGCCGCGTGCCGCGCACCAGCAGCGTGAGCGGCTCGTCTTCATCTTCCACGGGAATTTCGACCTGCTTCTGCCAGTGTGCGGCCGCGGCGCCCGCCGCAGCGCTCACATCGTGCTCGGCAAAGGCCTGCTCGACGATCGAGGCGAAGGCGGCCAGCGGCGCGATGCCGCCCAGGGCCTGTCCGACCCATGCGCCGAAGGGCTGTTTGAAGATGCGCTCGGCACCCGGGTTGGCGGTCAGCAGCACGAAGCGGTGGTCGAACACGAAGACGCCTGCGGTCAGGTTGGTCAGCACGCTCTCAAGATAGGCTTTCGACTGCTCGAGTGCCGCGCGATTCTGCTCCACTGCCCGGCGCGCGTCGGCCAACTGGCGCGTCATCTGGTTGAACTGCTGCGTGAGCAGGCCGAGTTCGTCGCGCGTATGCAGCTCGCGCTTGGGCGAGAGGTCGCCCTCGGCCACTTCACGCGTGCCCTGGAGCAGCATCAGCAGCGGCCGTGCCAGCTGTGCGCCGAGCAGCAGCGCCAGCATCACCGCAATGAAGACGGCCAGGAACAGCGTCAGCGTGAGCGTGCCGATGTACATCTTGCGCAAGCCCGTGCGGCCGAGCGCCTTCTCCTGGTACTCCTGGTATGCGTGCTGGACGGCATCGGCGTTGCGCGCCAGCGCCTGGGGAACCGGCTGCACGAGCTGCAGGAAGCGCTCTTCGCGGCTCGCTTCGCCGACCAGGCCGAAGCCGCGCGAGGGGCTGCCGGCGTCTTCCGGCGTGCGGTCGGCGAGCAGGCCCGTGCCGGCCCACTTGCGCCCCGCTGTGCCGAGCCGCAGCCCCGACTCCTCGCGCGCGGCCGTCCCCAGTGCGACGACCACGCGCAACTGGTAGAGATCGTTGCGGCGATTGCCGGCGCGCGGGGCCGATGCCGGGCCGTTGTCGCCGTCGTAGTCGCTGCCGCCTTCGAGGCTGGCATAGCCGCCGGGCGAGCGCGCCTGCTCGAGCACGGCCTGGTCGGGCAGGCTCGGCACGAGCGTGTCATACGTACTCGATGCCGTGGCCACCACGCGGCCACTGGTGGTGAAGATGGTCGCCTCCTGCACGCCGAATTGCTCGCGCAGCCGGTTGAGCGTGAGCGTGGTGGCAGAGGCCGAGCCGTCTCCGAGCTGCTCGGCGATCAGGCGCCCCTTGTTCTGCAGATCCGCCAGCGCGGCGTCCATGGTGGAGCGGCCGAGGTTCAGGCCGGCCTCCAGCGCCGACTCCACCTTCACGTCGAACCACGATTCGATGCTGCGCGAAACGAACTGCAGCGAGACGAGATAGATCAGCACGCCCGGCAGCACGCCAACCACCCCGAAGAACACCGCGAGCTTGGTCATCAGCCGCGTGCCGAACTTGCCGCGCCGCGCGCGCAGCGCGAGCGCCAGCATCAGCCCGCCAATGATCACCACCAGCAGCACCCCGATGACGAGGTTGACCTTGTAGAGCAGCGTGAAATAGCGGTCGAAGAATTCGGTGTTGGCCGACGCGGCGGCCAGCAGCCCGACCAGCACGATCGCCAGGAAGACAATGGTGCCGGCGACGACCTGATACAGCAGCCGTTTGTAGCTGCGGTCGAAGATCATTTGGCGGGCGCCAGCAGCGAGGTGGCGTTGGACGGCGTGGCCGTCATGCCCCAGCCCGGGTTGGGCGACAGGCCCGAGGCGGCAGAGGCGGGCGGCGAGGATGCCGGCGCACTGGCCGGCGGCGTTGCCGGTGCCGGCGCCGGTGCTGAGGGGAGCTCGTTGGGCACCAGCACGCTGAAGCGTTTCCAGTCCGAACTCAGGTTCCAGTCGCGCGTGTTGACGGCGTTGATCTGGAATGGCTTGGGCAGTTGCGTCACGTCCAGGCGCATGCGGACTTCAGCCTGGACGGTTTCGCCGGGCTTGACCGCACGCTGCTCGAACACGCGCCAGCCCCGCACGTGCTGCAGGAAGTCGACCGCATCTTTCAGGCGCGAGAACGGCACCTGCAGGCCGCCGGTCGAGACGCGGTACTGGCGCGTGAGCGGGTGGAACGACAGCCGGACGACGCGCGTGGCACTCACCGCATGGTCGTCGAACCAATACCAGCGCGGGCGGATCAGCTCAAACTCGACGAGGAAGTAGAGCGCGATGCCCTTGTTGACGGCGTCTTCGAGGTTGCCGGGTAGATCGAAGTCGAAATCGGCGGAGAGATTCCAGCCGCCATCGGCATATTCCAGCTGGGCGCGGTTGACTTCGATGGTCTGCGCAGGCGCCATGACCGGCCACCACAGGAACAGCATGCCCAGAACGACCAGCCGTTGCAGAATCTGCCGGAACCGGGGTGGCAGCAGCCGGATCGATGGGCGAAGGATGACAGTCACAACGGTCGTTGATCAGGGCCGTTTCTGGAAAACCGCGTAAAAGAAGCCGTCGTGATCGAGCGGCAGGGGCGAGGTGCCGGCGCCGAAGCCACCAGCGGGCGCCGACTCGGGCAAGGCCGGCAGCAACTGGCCGGGCGCGTGCAATCGTATCGCATCTTGCAGATGGCTTTCAAACCATCGGGCCTGGTCTTCGCCTTCCGTCGGGAAAATCGAACAGGTCACATAAAGCAACTTGCCACCGGGCGCGAGGCATGCCCACAGCGCCCGCACGATGTCGCGCTGCAGGGCGGCGAGTGCCTTCAGATCGGCCGGACGGCGCAGCCAGCGGATATCCGGATGGCGGCGGACGATACCGGCCGCTGAGCATGGCACGTCGGCGAGGATGCGATCGAACGGGCGGCCGTCCCACCATGTATCGGGCTGGGCAGCATCGGCCACGCGGACGGTGGCCGCCTGGCCCAGACGCGCCAGATTTTCGTCGATGCGGACGGCGCGGGAGGCGTCGGATTCCAGTGCCGTCACGTCCAGGCCGTCGGCCAGTTCGAGCAGGTGGCCGGTCTTGCCGCCGGGCGCGGCACAGGCGTCGAGCACACGCTGGCCGGGCGCCACGTCGAGCAGCGGTGCCGCCAGTTGCGCCCCGGCGTCTTGCACCGAGACGTCGCCGTCGACAAACCCAGGCAGCTCAGCCACGGGCACGGCACGGGCCAGCCGCACGGCCTGTTCGCCGATCCGTTCGGCGTCGATGCCGCTTTCGGCCAGCCGGGCGAGATACACATCCACGGCGATGCGGCGCGGGTTCACGCGCAGCACCATCGGCGGGCGGCGGTTGCCGGCCGCGAGGATGGCCTGCCACGTGCCGGGGTACGCGCTGCGCACGGCGTCGATCCACCATGCCGGATAGTTCGTGGTGGCCACCGGGTCGGCCTGCATCGCGGCGACGAGCTCGTCTTGCTCGCGCAGGAATCGTCGCAGCACGCCGTTGACCATGCCCTTGCCGTGCGCGAGCTTCGGATCGGCCGAGGCGGCCCGCACGGTCTGGTCGACCACCGTGAACGGCGCATACGGCTGCGCAGTGTCCAGCAATTGTGCGAGCGCTACGCGCAGCAGGTTGGCAGCGCCTTCGGCGGGCGGGCGCGGGATCAGCGTGCGGATCAGCCAGTCGGTGCTGCCGAGCCAGCGTGTGGCACGGTAGGCGAGGTCCTGCACCGCGCCTCGTGCCGGGGCAGGCTGACCCTGGCAGACGGCCTCGATGGCCTGCGGCAATGCCGTCCCCTGCCGCAGCTTGCCGAGTGCGGTAGCGGCAAGCGACAAGGCGTGGGCAAGGGAGTCTGGCGGCAGACGCATCGGGGCAGCGGAAAAATCAGGCGGACAAAATGCAACGAGCCCGCGATGGGCGGGCTCGTGCGGACTGCGAAAGTATAAAGGAAGCGGCCTCCTGCGCCTGCCTCAGACCGGGTATTGCCCGGTCTGCGCCATCTGCATCAGCCGCGCGATGCGCTCTTCCGTCGAGGGGTGCGTGCTGAACAGGTTGGCCAGGCCGCCGCCGTGCAGCGGGTTCATGATCATCATCTGTGCGGTGGCCGGGTGGGCCTCGGCGGCGGCAAACGGGATGCCGGCCGCATAGCGGTGGATCTTGTCGAGCGCCGAGGCCAGCGCCTGCGGATCGCCGCTGATCTGCGCGCCGCCGCGGTCGGCTTCGAACTCGCGCGCGCGGGAGATCGCCATCTGGATCAGCGACGCGGCCAGCGGTGCAAGAATCGCGACGGCAATCCCGGCGACCGGGTTGGCGGGGCGGCCTTCGCTGTCGCGCCCGCCGAAGAACACCGCAAAGTTGGCCAGCGCCGAGATCGCACCGGCCATGGTGGCCGAGATGGTCGAGATCAGGATGTCGCGGTGCTGCACGTGGGCCAGCTCGTGCGCCATCACGCCGCGCAGTTCGCGCTCACTCAGGATGTTGAGGATGCCGGTCGTGGCGGCCACGGCGGCGTGCTCGGGGTTGCGGCCCGTGGCGAAGGCGTTGGGCTGTGCTTCGTCGATCAGATACACGCGCGGCATGGGCAGCCCCGCGCGGCCGGCAAGCTCCTGGACCATGCGGTAGAACTGCGGCGCGGTGGTCTCGTTGACTTCCTGCGCGTTGTACATGCGCAGGACCATCTTGTCGGAGAACCAGTACGAGAAGAAATTCATGCCCAGCGCAAACAGCAGCGCCAGCATCATCCCGCTGCGTCCGCCGATCATGCCGCCGATGACGATGAACAGCGCGGTAATCGCTGCCATCAGCATGAAGGTCTTGATCCAGTTGAACATGAGGGCGTGGCTCCTGTGGGTCGAGGGTTTCGCGAGTTTCTTAGATCAAGATATTCGCTGAAAATTCAAGGGTTTGTGCGATGTTTGCGCGGTACTTTGCCGCAGTTGGAGCCTGCTTGGTCAACGCGTGGTGAAGGCCAGCCGCGCACCCAGTCCGATGAATGCCGTGCCGACCACGCGATCGAGCCAGCGCTTGATGCCGGGTTTGCCCGCCACGCGGCGCGTGACGCTGGCCGCCACCCACGCCACCACGCTATTCCACGCCGTCGACATGACGACGAACACCGCGCCCAGCGCCAGGAACGCCAGCGCCTTGTGGCCGGCATGCGGATCCACGAACTGCGGGAAGAACGACAGGAAGAACAGCACCACCTTCGGGTTCAGCACGTTCGTCAGGAAGCCCTGCATGAACAGCGACTTGAGGGGGCGCGGGCGCCTGGCCGGTTCGGCGGTTTCGGCTTCGGCGAGGGTGTCGTCGCGCGCGGGCGGTGCCAGCAGCATGCGGCCGCCGAGGTAGATCAGGTACGCCGCGCCCACCACCTTGATCACGGTGAAGGCCACCGTGGATGCCGCGAGCACGGCCGTCAGCCCGAAGGCGACCGCCAGCACGTGCACGCAGCAGCCGGCCGATACCCCGAGCGACGAGAGCAGCCCCGCCGTCCGCCCTTGCGAAACGCTGCGCCCCACGATATAGGCCGTATCCGGCCCCGGCGTCACATTCAGCAGGAACACGGCCAGCATGAAGAGCGGCAGGTTCACGATGCCCAGCGTCGTCATGGCGGAGTCCTCTTGTCTCTTCTCTCTATATATGGATGCGCGTCAGCTGCGGGACGCGAACCGCTGGCCTGGCTGGATGGCGAGGCTCTGCAGGAACTCGCGCGCGGGCAGGCGCTTGCCGCCGGGCTTCTGCAGTTGCGTCACGCGCAGTGCGCCGGTGCCGCAGGCGATGGTCACGCCGTCGGCATTGGCGGCGAGCACCGTGCCCGGTTCTGCGTCGGTGGGGCGATCGGCGAGGGCTTCGCCTTGCCAGAACTTGATCGTCACGCCGTCAAGCGCGGCCGATGCGCCCGGAAACGGATTGAACGCATGCACCTGCCGCAGCAGCGCCGCAGATGGGCGCGCCCAATCGAGCGCCGCCTCGTCCTTGGCGATCTTCTCGGCATACGTGACACCTTCGGCAGGTTGCGGCGTCGCGGGCAGCTGGCCGTCCCGCGCGAGCCGCGACAGCGCCTCCACCACCATGCGGCCGCCCAGTGCGGCCAGCGTGTCGTGCAGCGTGCCCGTGGTGTCCGCCGGGCCGATGGGCACGCGTTCCATGGCGATCATGTCCCCGGTGTCGAGGCCGGCATCCATCTGCATGAGCGTGATGCCGGATTGCGCATCGCCGGCTTCGATGGCCCGGTGGATGGGCGCGGCGCCTCGCCAGCGCGGCAGCAGCGATGCGTGGATGTTGATGCAGCCAAAGCGCGGCAGGTCGAGCACTTCCTGCGGCAGGATCAGGCCATAGGCCGCCACGACCATCACGTCGGGGCGCTGTGCGGCGAGTGCCTCGATGGCCTCTGCGGCTTCCTGTGGATACTTGCCCGTGCGGCGCAATGAGGGCGGCTGCAGGATCGGCTCCAACCCGTGCGACACCGCATATTGCTTGACCGGGCTGGCCTGCAGCTGCATGCCGCGGCCTGCGGGCCGGTCAGGCTGGCTCAACACGGCCACAATGGGAAAGCCGGCCTGGTGGATCGCCGCCAGCGCTGTCTGCGCAAATTCGGGTGTGCCAGCAAACGCTACGCGAAGGGTGGTTGTCATGCGTGCAAAACAGGAGCAACAAAAAAGCGCGCTACATACGCGATGGCGGAGCGCATGGGGTTCAACGGTGCCCGCGATGCGGTGTGTCCGTCAGCGGGACGATGGGCTCGGGCGAAGGCAAGGCTTCGGTGCCGCCATTGCCGCGCCGCTGGAACAGCGAAAAGGTCTCGTTGGTGTCGCCTGGCCGGCTGCCGCGCCAGACCAGCTCCCAATCGGCGCCCTTGGGCTGGCGGCTGCGGTTCTCGCGTGCCTTGTCGAGGACGAGCATCAGGTCGCAGGTGCGGGCCTCGGGGTTGGGCCGGTGGGCATCGCCGTGGCCGCTATGGCCCAGCAGCCATTTGACCGGGCGGACACCGGTTTCGTAGTGCATCAGCGCGCGCTCGCTCTCGCCCATGCCGCGCGTGGCCACGCAGACCTGGGCAGATTGCAGCACCGGCTTGATGGCCTGGAACAGCGGGCGGTAACTGCGGGCGTCGTCTACCCATGGAATGAGCAGGGTGCCCAGCAGGCCCCATACGAGGCCCAGCCCGGCGGCCCATGCGACCACGCCGGAGCGCGCTGGCCGCAGCCACACGCAGACCGCCCACACGGCGGTGACGGCCGCCGCCGCTGCCACGGCAATCGGGTGGACCAGCATGTCATAGGGCAAGGGCAGCACGCGGCCCAGCGCCTTCGAGAGCCAGGCCGGCAGCAGCATCCCCCCGTCGACGACGAGTGCGGCCCACACGGCCCACACCACGACGCCAAGCGCGCCAAAGAGCGCCACCGCTGCGCCCCAGGCACGGGCGCGCCAAACCGGCGGCACGAGCAGCAGCATCGGTGCGCCCAGCAGCGCCATCGCCGGTTGCAGCGGCATCAGGTACACATCGCGCAGCACGGCCGAGCGCAGCACCACGGCGATGCTCAACAACAGGAACAGCGCAACCACCAGGTGCCCCTGGTACGGCAGCAGCCAGGCCGCGCGTACGCCGCGCCCCCGCAGCCGCACCAGCTTGTACACCGACAACGCCACCACGGCCAGGGCCGGCCACACGGCGGGCGTGCCGGTCAGCAGTATGGAGCGCAGCGTCGTTGCCAGCGATCCTTTCTCGCCGCCGAGATGCGAGAACCCGAAGAATCGCCCGACGTTGTTGACCCAGAACCATTCGATGAACAGGTCTGTGGATTCATGCCAGAAGATTGCCGGCCAGATCACGAGCCACGGCAGCGCGGCCAGGAGCGACAGGCCATAGAACCGCCAGGCATGGCGGCGGCGGAAGTCGGGCAGCAGGGCGATCGCCGCGAGCACCGTCAGCGCAAATAGCCCGGGCACGAGCACGCCCTTGCCCAGGAACGCTACGCCGATGCCCGTGCCGAACCACAGCGCCGGCCGCAGCGCGTCGACGCCTGCGGTGCGGTCCGTTTCGCTTTCCTTGACGAAGCGCACGAGACCATAGAGCGCGATCGCCGTGCCCGCCAATTGCGGTACGTCCGCAATGAACTTGTGCACGTGCTCGACCAGCCCGATGCAGCCCGCAAACAGCAGCAGCGCGCCCAGTGCGTAGTCGCGCAGCGCAGCACCACCGGCGTCCAGGCCGGCCTGGCGACGCGCTGCAAGTGTCGGCCCCGGGCGGCCGCGTGCCAGCGCTGTGCCGACGCGCTGGCGCCAGTCGCGCGCCTCGCCGCGCAGCAGCCGCGCGGTACGCCAGACGGCCCAGCACGTGAGGGCCATCCAGAACAGCACTGCCACGCGTACGGCCTCGTGCGCCGGCACATTGGGCAGCGCGAGCGCGGCCAGCGCGCCCGTCCAGTACATCAGCGGCGGTTTTTCGACGAACGGCTCGAAGGCGACATTCGGGACTACCCAGTCGCCCTGCTGGATGATGTTGAGCACCACGCCGAACGAGTAAGGCTCGTCGGCTTTCCACGGCATGCGCCAGAACGTGCCGGCAACGAAGTATGCACACAGCATCAGCACGACGACGGCACGCCAGTGTCGCAACAGCAAGGCCGGTAGCGTGCGGGCGCCCGTGCCGACGGGGGGGGGCTGCATCAGCGGAACGGGGCGACGGGGCGCGTCGGCATCGGCTGGCATGAAACGGCGTTCACCGCTGGTGCGCCACTTCGCGCTGGTGCTTCTTCAGCTTGGAGCGGATGCGGGTCTGCTTGAGCGGCGAGAGGTATTCAACGAAGACTTTGCCCATCAGGTGATCCATTTCGTGCTGGATGCACACGGCCAGCAGGCCGTCGGCCTCCAGTTCGAAGGTTTCGCCCTTTTCGTTGAGTGCGCGCACTCGCACGCGATCGGGGCGTTCGACCTTGTCGTAGATGTCAGGCACCGACAGGCACCCTTCATCCCAGACCTTGCGCTCGGCGCTGGCCCACACGATCTCGGGGTTGATGAACACGCGCAGTTCGTCGCGCGTCTCCGAGACGTCGATGGTGATCACGCGCTCATGCACGTCGACCTGCGTCGCGGCCAGGCCGACGCCGGGGGCTTCGTACATGGTTTCGGCCATGTCGGCCACGAGCTTGCGGATGCGGTCGTCGACCACGGCAACCGGTTTGGCCACCTTGTGCAGCCGCGGGTCAGGGTATTGCAGGATATTGAGTAGGGCCATGATGCTTGGCAACAACGGTTGCGGAAGGCCACGCTAACGAGGGGTTGCCTTCAATTGCGATCGCTTGGAATGTCATGCAGAATCGGGGGCGCTATCCGCCACATGGCTTAGGAAAAAGCCTGACGAACGTTCGATGCCATACCCCCCGGATTGCTGCGCCGACAGTACGCGTGCAGTGGCGGCGGCCAAGCGTCGAATACCACGCGGACCACTCGCCGATTCTTCAAAGAATAATGCGCCATCGTAACACACCGATGCTCTCTCAGCCCGCCACGAAACCGCGCCAGCCTTACGTTTGCGCCTTCTCGGCGGTTGCCGCGGCAACGCTTTTCTGCCTAGGTGGCGCGCACGCGGCGGAGCGCGTCGTGACGCCGGCGCAACAGGCCCAGGCCACAGCGGCTGCCCAGGCCGGCATTCCCGAATCCGAGCTGGCCGCCAACGCACCCGCGCAATACACCGTGCGCCGGGGCGACACCCTGTGGGCGATTTCGGGCAAATACCTCCAGCGCCCGTACCGGTGGCCGGAACTGTGGGGCATGAACCGCGAACAGATCCGCAATCCGCACCTGATCTATCCGGGCCAGGTGCTGTATCTGCATCACGCGAACGGCCGGGCGTGGCTGTCGACTTCGCCAGCCTCGGCCGAGGGCAGCACGGTGCGCCTGTCGCCGCATACCCGCGTGTCGGGCCAGGACGGCGATGCCATCCCCAGCATTCCCCCCGCTGTGATCGAGCCGTTCCTCACCCAGCCGATCGTCGTGGACGAGGAAACGCTGGCCACGCCGGCGCGCATCTTTGCGCTGCCCGAAGGCCGCGTCTATCTGGGCAAGGGCGAGAGCGCCTACGCGCGCGGTCTGCCCGCAGGTGAAGGCGGCCAGCCGGGCAGCGAATGGCAGGCATATCGCCCGGTCAAGCCGTTGAAGGATCCCGTCAGCGGCAAGGTGCTCGGCTACGAGGCGGATTTCCTCGGCACGCTGCGCGTGGTGCGCGCTGCCGCGGGTCCGCAATCGGCCACCAAGATGGAAGTGCTGTCGTCCAAGGAAGAAATGGGCGTGGGCACGCAGCTGATGCCGCTGCCGCCGCGCGTGCCTGTGCGCTATGTGCCGCATGCACCGGAGGGCGACGTGCACGGCGTGGTCGCCAAGGTGACCGGCGGCGTGCGCTTTGGCGGCACCGACCAGGTTGTCGTGCTGAATATCGGCAGCCAGCAGGGGCTGGAACCCGGTCATGTGCTGGCACTGGCCCGTGCGGGCGGCGTGGTGAAGGATCCGACCGCCGGCAACGAGCGCGTGGTGTTGCCGGAGGAGCGCTACGGCCTGGCATTCGTGTTCCGCGTCTTCCCGCACGTCGCCTATGCGCTGGTGACTGACGCCTCGAACACCGTGGAGGTGGGCGATACGGCCACCAATCCGATGTCGCAACAACCCTGACCACGCGTTACCGCAGTCCCTGATTTGACTGATGTATCGCACGCCGCGGCGTCCGCCGCGGCCGATTCCACCGACACCCTCTCCTGCACCCGCGACCCCGCTGAACTGGCCGCGTGGCTGCGTCTGACCGAAACCCCTGGCGTTGGGCCCGTAGCCGCCCGGCAACTGCTGGCGGCGTTCGGCTTGCCGCAGGACATCTTCGCACAACCGTATTCGGCGCTGGTGAAGGTGGTCCCGGAGCGGCACGCGCGGGCGTTGCTCGCCGAGCCCGATGCAGCGCTGGCTTCACTGATCGAGCGCACCGTGGTGTGGGCGAATACGCCCGGCAACGCCGTCTTCACGCTCGCAGATCGCGGGTATCCGCCCCGCCTGCTGGAATTGCCCGATCCGCCGACCCTGCTGTATACGAAGGGCGATGTTTCGCTGCTCAGGGCGGCGGCGGTCGGCGTGGTCGGTGCGCGCAGCGCCACGGCCGCCGGCATCGAAAACGCCCGGGCGTTTGCGCAGGCGTTGTCGGCGGCCAGCGTGACGGTGGTGTCGGGACTGGCGCTCGGGATCGACGCGGCGGCGCACGAAGGCGCGCTGGCCGGCCCGGGCAGCACGATCGCCGTGGTCGGCACCGGGCTCGATATCGTCTATCCCGCGCGCAACCGGGCGCTGGCGCACCGCATTGCGGAGGCGGGGCTCATCATCTCCGAGTATCCGCTGGGCATGGGCGCCCGGGCCGAGAACTTCCCGCGCCGCAATCGGCTCATTGCCGGGCTCGCGCGCGGGCTGCTGGTCGTGGAAGCCGCCGCCCAGTCGGGCTCGCTCATCACGGCGCGGCTGGCTGGGGAGCAGGGACGCGACGTGTTCGCGATCCCGGGGTCGATCCACTCGCCGCTGGCCAAGGGCTGCCACCTGTTGATCAAGCAGGGTGCCAAGCTCGTGGAGACAGCCGCCGACATCCTCGACGAACTTGGCTGGGCGAGCGCCGCCGCACCGGAGCGCCGTACCAGGCCCGCAGCATCGGCTCCGCCGTCGGCTCAACCGGCGTCCGCTGCGCATGCGCCTGCCGCACGCACCCCGCCAAACGCGGCCGAAACCGCGCTGCTTGATGCCCTCGGCTTTGACCCTGTCGACCTGGACACCTTGTGTGAGCGCACCGGCCAGCCCGCTGCCGCGCTGTCGGCGCAACTGCTGGCCCTCGAACTGGACGGCCGCGTCGAGCGCCAGCCCGGCGGCCGCTTCCTGCGGCTTCCGTGAAAGCGTGCCTACAATAGGCGCGACTGTTCGACCGACATGCCGCTCCTTTCTCCCGACACCGACATCGCAGCGCTGCGCGAGCACATCCACCACGGACGGTGGCTGGTTGCGTGCCTGTGCGCCGAGTGGTGCGGCACGTGCCGCAGCTATCGAGCGACGTTCGCTGATCTGGCGGTGCGGCATCCGGAATGCTGCTTCGTCTGGGTGGACGTGGAAGACCACGCCGATGCGCTGGGCGATTTCGACGTCGAAAACTTCCCCACCCTGCTGGTGCAGCGCATGGACGACGCCGGCGATGTGTTGTTTTTCGGCCCGGTCCTGCCACATGCGGGCGTGGTGGAGGGGCTGCTTTCGCGGGACTTGGCCGCTGCTCCGGCCGTCCGGGATGCGCCGGACCTGCGCGCCTGGCTGCTGGAACTGACGTGAGGACGGCGCTTGACAACGCGATGCGCTGCATGCGCCACTCTATTGCACCCCCTAAGGAACCGCGCTTATGATTGGCGGCCAAATTCGGGGCTGAACCGTTTTGACAGGACCCCGGTGCGTGCCCCAACAGGCGCCCGCAGCACTTGAAAGTCGGCCCGCGAAGCCATAAGACTCTACAAAACCCACGCGAACGGTCGCTATAGATCAGCGACTTCTTTTTATCGATTGCATGCGATCGCCAGGATCCGCTCACATGTCCAAGGCCCTCATCATTGCCGAAAAACCGTCGGTCGCCGCTGATATCGCGCGCGCGCTGGGTGGCTTCACCAAGCACGACGAGTATTACGAAAGCGACGACTACGTCCTTTCGTCGGCCGTGGGCCACCTGGTCGAAATCGCCGCCCCGGAGGAGTACGAGGTCAAACGCGGCAAATGGAGTTTTGCGCACCTGCCGGTGATCCCGCCGCACTTCGATCTGCGCCCGATCGCCAAGTCGGAGTCGCGCCTCAAGGTGCTGACACGCCTCATCAAGCGCAAGGACGTGACGAGCCTCATCAACGCCTGTGACGCGGGGCGCGAGGGCGAGCTGATCTTCCGCCTCATTGCGCAGCACGCGAACACCAAGCTGCCGGTCAAGCGACTGTGGCTGCAGTCGATGACGCCGCAGTCGATCCGCGACGGGTTTGCCAAGCTGCGCAGCGACGAAGAAATGATGCCGCTGGCCGACGCCGCGCGGTGCCGCTCCGAAGCCGACTGGCTGGTCGGCATCAACGGCACGCGCGCCATGACGGCCTTCAACAGCAAAGGCGGCGGCTTTTTCCTCACCACCGTGGGCCGCGTGCAGACGCCCACGCTGTCGATCGTGGTGGAGCGCGAAGAGAAGATCAAACGGTTCGTCCCGCGCGACTACTGGGAAGTGCGCGCCGAGTTCATCGCCGCGGCGGGCCTGTACGAAGGCCGCTGGTTTGATCCGAAATTCAAGAAGAACGAGTTCGACCCCGAGCAGCGCGACTCGCGCCTGTGGAGCGAGGCCGAGGCCAAGAGCATCGTCGCTGCGTGCCGCGACAAGCCGGGCACCGTGACGGAAGAATCGAAGCCGTCCACGCAGATGTCGCCGGCGCTGTTCGACCTGACGAGCCTGCAGCGCGAGGCCAACAGCCGCTTCGGCTTCTCGGCCAAGAACACGCTGGGGCTGGCGCAGGCGCTGTATGAAAAGCACAAGGTACTGACGTATCCGCGGACGGATTCCCGCGCGCTGCCCGAAGACTACATGGGCACGGTCAAGAAGACGCTCGACATGCTGGCCGAGAGTTCGCACAACTACCTGCCGCACGCGAAGAAGATTCTCGACAACCAGTGGGTCAGGCCCAACAAGCGGATCTTCGACAACAGTAAGATCAGCGATCACTTCGCCATCATCCCGACGCTGCAGGCACCGAAGAACCTGTCGGAGCCGGAGCAGAAGCTGTATGACCTGGTGGTGCGCCGCTTCCTGGCGGTGTTCTTCCCGGCGGCCGAATACCTCGTCACCACGCGCGTGACGGAGGTGGCCGGCCACCACTTCAAGACCGAAGGCAAGGTGCTGGTCAACCCCGGCTGGTTGGTGATCTACGGCCGTGAGTCGCAGGGCGACGACGCCAACCTCGTGCCCGTCGCCAAGGGCGAAAAGGTCAAGACCGACAAGGTCGAGCCGGTGGGCCTGACCACCAAGCCCCCCGCACGCTACAACGAAGCGACGCTGCTGTCGGCCATGGAAGGCGCCGGCAAGCTCGTCGACGACGACGCCTTGCGCGAGGCCATGGCCGGCAAGGGCCTGGGCACGCCGGCCACGCGCGCGGCCATCATCGAAGGGCTGCTAACCGAAAAGTACCTCGTGCGCGAAGGCCGCGAATTGATCCCCACGGCCAAGGCGTTCCAGCTGATGACGCTACTGCGCGGCCTGGGCGTTGAAGAACTCACGCAGGCCGAACTAACCGGCGAATGGGAGCACAAGCTCGCACAGATCGAGCGTGGCCGTCTCGCACGCGACGAGTTCATGCGCGAGATCGCGCAGATGACGCAGCAGATCGTCAAGCGCGCCAAGGAGTACGACAGCGACACCATCCCCGGCGATTACGCGACGCTTTCCACGCCGTGCCCGCAATGCGGTCACGTGGTCAAGGAAAACTACCGCCGCTTCGCGTGCAGCCACTGCGACTTCTCGATCAGCAAGATCCCGGGTGGTCGCCAGTTCGAGCTGGACGAGGTGGAAGAGCTGCTGACCAACAAGACCATCGGCCCGCTGCAGGGCTTCCGCAGCAAGATGGGCCGGCCGTTTGCCGCCATCCTGAAGCTGGTTCAGGAAGACGGCCACTGGAAGATGGAGTTCGACTTCGGCCAGAACGAGGAAGAGGACGGCGAACCCGTCGACTTCACCGGCCAGGAAAGCGTCGGCCATTGCCCGAAGTGCAACGGCAACGTCTACGAGCACGGCCTGAAGTACGTGTGTGAAAACGCCGTGGCGCAGCCCAAGACGTGCGACTTCACCACCGGCAAGATCATCCTGCAGCAAGAGATCAGCCGCGAGCAGCTGCACAAGCTGCTCACCGAGGGCAAGACGGACCTGCTGACCGGGTTCAAGTCGGCGCGCACGGGCCGCGCCTTCAAGGCGTTCCTCGTCAAGCAGCCGGACGGCAAGATCGGCTTCGAGTTCGAGCCGCGCGGTGAAGGCAAGGGCAAGCCCGCCGCCAAGACGGCCGCGAAGAAGACCACGGCCGCGGCCAAGAAGGCACCCGCCAAGACCGCCGCCAAGAAGACGCCAGCGCGCAAGAAGGCCGCCGAAGCCGAGGCTGATGAGGCGAGCACGAGCGACACCTGAACGCGCCACTCGGCACTAATGCAAACGGGAGGACAGTGTCCTCCCGTTTTGTTTGCGCGGCCTGCCGTGGCTTATGCGGCTTCGCTCAATGCGCGTCCGGCGCGCGCTTCGCTGTGCTTCACTTCCATCGCCTGCGCGAGCATGTAGTCGATGAACGTGCGCACCTTGGTCGGCAGGAACTTGCGGCTCGGGTACACCAGCGAGAGCGAGCGCTGCGGCAGCTTGTACTGCGGCAGCACGCGTACGAGCCGGCCTGACTCCAGGTCGGGCCGCGCCATGTACGACGACAGCACCGCGATGCCCATGTCGGCCAGCACGGCGCGATGCATCAGTTCCGCATTGCTGGTGACGAGCGACGGCTGCACCGGCACGGCGATCGACTGCCCGTCGGGCGTGGTCATCTCCCACTCGTGGCGCAGCTGCGGGTGCCACATGGCGATCACGCGGTGATCGGCGATGTCTTCTGCGCGCTGCGGGGTGGAATGCTGGCGCAGGTAGGCCGGCGTGGCGGCCATGATCATCTCCGCAGAGATCATGCGGCGCGCCACCAGGTGCGAGCCGAGCCCGAGTTCCGACACCATGATGCCGACGTCGCGTCCGTCTTCGACGATGTCGATCGGGCGATCCGACAGCGCCACGTCAAACGTGACCTCGGGGTACAGCTGCTGGAAGCGCGCGAGGAGCATCGGCAGGACGTGCAGCCCGAACATCACCGGCGCGACGATGCGCAGGCCACCCACCAGCGCCTGGCTGCGCGACGTGGCCAGCGATTCGGCCTCGTCGATGTCGAGCAGAATCTGCTGGCAGCGCTGCAGATAGGTTTCGCCCACGTCCGTCAGCGACAGGCTGCGCGTGGTCCGGTTGAGCAGACGCGTGCCGAGGTGCGCCTCCAGGTCGGCCACGTAGCGCGTGACCACGGCATTGCTCATCGACAGATGCTGGGCTGCGCGCGCGAAGCTGCCGAGCTCCACGACCTTGGAAAACACCCGCATCGACTGCAAACGATCCATTCCAACCTCTCACATAATTTGTTGTCAAAAATAGAACAAATCTGTCGTGACGGCAAATTTTTAATGTTGGTATGCGCAATTCATTGCCTTGGCGCGGTCATTAAATGTGAGTGCACGCTCATGTGAGAATGAGCGCAGTCCTTATGTTTGTGACATTTCATTGCCGGGGCGGAATATCCGACTTCTCACCGATTGACGCCCCGTCGAATTTGCGCTGAAACTCTATACCGAGCGGTAGATTTTTGTGGGATCGGCTTGGGACGACCGTACGACAGGCCGCCTTCGGGTGGAACGCGGTTTTGCGCAAATCGGTGCAGCGGCCGCCATGCGGTTTAGCCATACTCGCACCATGGATGCCCCGAAACCGAACCCGCATGAGCGCCCCGGCACGAGGGCCGCCATCACGGCCAAGGCGTCGCCGCGCGACACCGAAGGCCGAGGAGACACCATATGACCATTCAGAACCGCGAACCGGTCCATTACGCCGCGGGCGAGATGCCGCTGCACCGGTATTGCGCCCTCCACGCGCAGCAGACCCCCGAGCGCATCGCCCTCCTCTGGTACGGCCGCACGATGTGCTGGCGCGAGCTGGATCAGCTTTCGACCCGGCTGGCGGTGCAGCTTCAACGCCTCGGGGTGGTGCGCGGCGACCGTGTCGCGCTGTTTCTGCAGAACTGTCCGCAGGCGATCATCGCGCACCTCGCCACGGCCAAGCTGGGCGGCATTGTGGTGCCGTGCGGCCCGCTGTCGCGCCAGCATGAGCTGCGTGACCAGCTCGCCGATTGCGGCGCGAAGATCCTGGTGGCGGCGGCAGACCTGATGCCCATCGTCGAGGCTGCGCGGCCCGGCACGTCGGTCGTCACCGTCATCACCACGCGCTATGCCGATCTGCAGCCGGCACAGCCCGCCTGCCGCAAGGCACTCGCTGTTCCGCCGGAGCTGATCGCCGCCGATGCATCATCCGCGCCGCCGCCCAGGAACACGCCCGGCGCCGCCCAACTCGACCTGATGCAACTGATGGCCGAGCCGGTGGACGTAGCCGAGCGCGACGCCGTGGCCGCCATCCCGGTGGGGCTCGATGACGTGGCGCTGATGGTCTACACCTCTGGCACCACCGGTCGCCCGAAGGGCGCGATGCTCACGCACCGCAATGCGCTGTACAAGACGGCGGTCACGGTGCAGGTGGGCGGCATCCAGGCCTCCGACGTGATGCTGGCCGTGGCGCCGCTCTCGCACATTGCGGGCATGCTGATGGGCATGAACACGATGCTGTACTCCGGCGCAGCCACCATCCTGCTCTACCGCTTTGACCCGCTTGCCGTGCTGCAGGCCATCGACCGCTACCGCGTCACGTGGTGGTACAGCATGACGCCGATGAACCTGGCGGTGATGGCGCACCCCGATGCGGCGCAGTACCGCATGGAATCGCTCACGACCAACCCGTGCACGAGCTTCGGCGTGCCGCTGACCGAGGCGATTGCCGAGCAGTGGCGCGCGTTTGCCGGCCCGCAGTGCCGCACCTATGAGGCCGCATACGGGCTGTCCGAAACGCATACCTGCGATGCCATCACGCCGGCGCACGCCCCGCGCTGGGGCTGGCACGGCAAGATCGTCCCGCAGACCGAAGTCCGCATCGTCGACCCGCACACCGGCGTGGAGCTGCCGCCCGGGCAGCCTGGCGAGATCACCATCCGCAGCCCAGGCGTGTTCCGCGGGTACTGGCAGCGCGACGAGGCCACGCGGGCCGTCCTGCGCAACGGCTTCCTGCATACCGGCGACATCGGACAGGTGTCCGCCGACGGCTACCTGCAGTGGCAGGGCCGCATCAAGGAGATGATCAAGGTGTCGGGCTACAGCGTGTTTCCCGAGGAAGTCGAAGCGCTGCTCTCGCGCCATCCGGGCATCCGGCAGGTGGCTGTCACGCCCCTGCCCGACCCCGACAAGGGCGAGGTCGTGTGCGCGCACGTGGTGCCTATGAATGGCGTCAAGCTCTCGGAAGCCGAGCTGATCGCGTGGTCGCGCGAGAACATGGCGCCGTACAAGGTGCCGCGGCGGGTGAAGTTCCACGACGCGTTGCCCGCCACGGCAACCGGCAAGGTCCTGCGGCGCCTGTTGCGCGAAGAGGCCATTGCCGCCTGAAACAGAAACGGCCGCCTGCGTTGGGCGGCCGTTTTTTCATGTCTGCACGAAGCGCTTCTGTCGGGCAATGCTCATCAGGATGCCGATGCCCATGCCGAGCGTGACGAGCGCCGTCCCGCCATAACTGATGAGCGGCAGCGGCACACCGACCACGGGCAGGATGCCGCTCACCATGCCCATGTTGACGAAGGCATAGGTGAAGAAGATCAGCGTGATCGACCCGGCCAGCAGGCGCCCGAACAGCGTGCCGGCGTTGGCCGCAATGAAGAGCCCGCGCAGGATCAGCAGCAGATACAGGAACAGCAGCACGCCGTTGCCCACCAATCCGAATTCCTCGGAGTACACCGCGAAGATGAAGTCGGTGTGTTTTTCCGGGATGAATTCCAGGTGGGTCTGCGTACCCTTGAGCCACCCCTTGCCCGTCACGCCGCCTGAACCGATGGCGATGATCGACTGGATGGTGTGGAAGCCCTTGCCGAGCGGGTCGGTGGTCGGGTCGAGCAGCGTACAGACACGGTGTTGCTGGTAGTCGTGCAGGATCGGCCAGTTCACCCCCGGCGCGCAGATGCGCGACTCGAACGACACCACCAGCGTGATCGCCGTCACCGCAATCACCAGCACCGGCACGATCAGCCGCCACGACAGGCCGGCAAAGTAGATCACGTAGATGCCCGCGGCGAGCACCAGCAGCGCGGTGCCGAGGTCCGGCTGCTTGGCGATCAGGCCAACCGGAATGAGCAGCAGCACCGCAGCGGCCAAATAGTCGTACCAGTGGATCACCCCTTCGCGCTTCTGGAAGTACCACGCCAGCATGAGCGGCATGGCGATCTTCATGATCTCGGAGGGCTGCACCACCACGCCGATGTTCAGCCAGCGCCGCGCGCCCTTGCGGATGAGCCCGAACATCGCCACGCCGATCAGCAGCGCCACGCCCACCGTGTACAGCGGCACCGCAAAGCGCATCAGCGTCTGCTGCGGCAGGTTGGCGATGATCCACATCAGCACGAACGACAGCATGATGTTGCGGATCTGGTCTTCGAGGCGGCCCGGCATGTCGACGGCCGCGGAGTACAGCGCGATCAGCCCCGTGCCGAGCAGCAGGAAGACGATCAGCGCCAGCGGCTTGTCGAAGCCCGTAAACAGCGACTTGATGATGTTGAAGACGCGGCGCTTGTCCAGTTTTTCCATGGTGTGCTCCTCAAGCGCGGTCAGCGCGCTGCGCTCGCGGGTTTGGCGGCCGGCTTGGCACCTTTGCTGCCCTTGGGTGCCGGTGCGGCGGCGGCCGGCGCCGAAGCCGGTGCGGCCGCATTGCCGCGCCCGCGCGGCGCCAGTTCAGGCGGCGGTTGCGCGTGCGACAGCGCCTGCAGCACCTGG
>NZ_CAJPVG010000020.1 GCF_905397375.1 Ralstonia mannitolilytica | reverse complement strand
CGCCTCTACATTCGCCCGCGCGTCGTCGAACGTCACGGTCGCCTGTCGTTTGTCGAGGTTCACGTCCGTCTTGGCCACGCCCGGCACCTTGCCGAGCGCCTTCTTGACCGTGATGGGACAGGCGGCGCAGTTCATGCCCGGCACGGCAAGCGTGACGGTCTTGGGGGCCGCCGTCGCCGGAGCGCTCGATGCGAGAGCGAGCGCGAGGCAGGACCATGCCAGCCGTTTTTTCATGACGACCTCCGTTCTTCCCATAAGATAGTGGCGTGGGAAACGCGACCAGTTTGACGCTGGCCTGTCCTTCGAGGGGGAGCTCAAACCCATGACGAACATCCTGCGGCGCAATCACGTCACCGACCATGCGGGCCCAGGCACCCCTGTGCTCTACGCCCACGGCTTTGGCTGCCATCAAGACATGTGGGCCGATATCACGCCAGCGTTCGCCGGCCGGCACCGGCAGGTGTTGTTCGACTACGTCGGCTCGGGCCGCTCCGATCCGTCGGCGTTTTCGGTGCAGCGCTATTGCCATTTGCGCGGCTATGCGCAGGACCTGCTGGAGGTGTGCGAGGCCACCGGATTGACCCGCGACGTGGTAGTGGTGGCGCATTCGGTGAGCTGCTCGATCGCCATGCTGGCGGCCATCGAGCGCCCGCAATGGTTCCGGCACCTGGTCCTGATCGGCCCCAACCCCTGCTTCGTCAACGATCCCCCCTACGTCGGCGGCTTCGAGCGCAGCGACCTGCAAGAGCTTCTGGAGCTGATGCAGCGCAACTACATGGGCTGGGCGGATTTCTTGGCACCCGTGGTCGCCGGCGACAGCGACACATCGCGCGCCAGACTGCGCGAGAGCTTCTGCTCCACCGACCCGGTGATGGCCAAGACTTTCGCCGAGGCCACCTTCTTTGCCGACAACCGCGCCGATCTGCCTCGGGTGAGCACCCCCTGCCTCATCTTGCAGCATGCCCGCGACGCGCTGGCGCCGCTGGCGGTGGGCGAGTATTTGCACGCCCATCTGCCGCTCAGCACCTTGCAGGTGCTCGACGTCACCGGGCACTGCGCCCACATGAGCCACCCCCACCTGGTCATCGAGGCGGTGCGCGGAGTGTTGAAGGATTAGCGCGGGGCGCGAGCCCAGCCGCCCCCCCCTGATGAGCCACGTCCCCCTGAGCGACATTCCCGCGCCCTGTTGGGTGACCGACGGCCAGGGCGTGCTGCGGCGCTACAACGCTCGGCTGGCCGAGTGGGCGGGCTTGCCCGATCCGGGTGCGCAAGGCGATGTTGCCGTGACGATGACCGACTGGCTCACGCCCGCCGGCCGTATCTTCTTCGAAACCCACGTCTGGCCCACGCTGCGCCGCGACGGCCTCATCGTCGAAATCTTTGCCTACTGGCAGCCAGGCGGCCGGCGCTCGGGGGCTTATGTCAGCGCCAAGCGGATGGAACACGACGCCGAGCCGCAGTATTTGTGGCTGCTGTTCGCCGCCGAGGATCGCCAAGCTTTCGAACAAGCGCTGATCCAGGCCCGGCAACGCGCGCAATCCCAGGCCGAGCAGTTGCAGGAGGCGCACGCGCGGCTGCGCCTGCTCAACGGGCAGCTCCAGCGGCAAATCCATCAGACGCAGGCCGAGAACCGCACCCTGTCCGAACTGGCCGCCCATGATCCCCTCACCGGGTTGGGCAACCGGCGCAGCCTGCAGGCGCTGTCGCAGGCGCTGGCATCGCGCCCGGCACCAAGGAGGCCATATGCGGTGCTCATGATCGACATCGACCACTTCAAGGCCATCAACGACCAGCACGGCCATGCGCGGGGCGATGCGGTGCTGGCGGGGGTGGCCGAGTGCCTGCGACGCTGCGCGCGGCAAAGCGACACCGTGGTTCGCTATGGCGGAGAGGAGTTCACGCTGGTGCTGCCCGACGCGGACGTCTCGCAAGCGCTGGTAGTGGCCGCGCGGGCGCATGAGGAGATCGCCCGCGCCCGGCCCGGTGGACTGGCAGTGACGGTGAGCATCGGCGCCGCCGCTGCGCTCAGCGACGATGCCGATCTCTATGAGGTGCTGCAACACGCCGACGAGGCGCTGTATGCCGCCAAGTCCCAGGGCCGCAACACCACAGTCTGCCATTCGTCCAGTCGGCGCTGACGCCGCACGACCCGTCGGCGCTCCATCGGTGCGAAGGAGCCTGTGTCGCACCCCCCTCATCCCAATCCAGTCCGGCCAGGCGAGCCGCGTGCACGCCGTTCGTGCTTGTGGCCATCGGCGAACCAGAAGTTCCTTCGTGGTTCGCCATTCGGTCCCTCCAAGGTTCGCCACCAGAAGCCTGCAATGACACCTGTTCCTCAACAGCGTCATAGGAGGCTTCCATGCCGACAACGGCAAGCACCATCACCCGGTCGCCGGTCGATGCGATCAACGGTCTGTCTCCCGGCGATCGTCGGGTCCTCAACGAGAACGAGCTCGCGCAGCGCTGGGGGCTGAGCCCCAAGACCCTGCAGCGCTGGCGCAGCGAAGGGCGTGGCCCGCGCTACCTGAAGCTGTCCAAGCGCGTCAGCTACCCCCTGGAGTCGGTCATCGAGTTCGAGCGTGGTGCCCTGCACGACTCGACCTCCGAGCGCGCGGCGCGCTGAAGGGGGATGCGATGAGCGATTTGACCCTCTACCCCGCCGACATCGCCGCGATGTCCGTCGGCCAGCTGGCTCAACTTCCGCCCGCCCAGAAGGCCGAGATCAGCCGCCACCTGGACGAAGCGCTCGCCTGGCTCAAGCAGGCCCGCGCCAAGTTCGACGCGGCGCTCGATGCCGCCTATGGCGAACGGGCCAAGGCCGCGCGCATTGAGGCCGGCAAGGACTTCGGCGTCATCCACCTCAACGACGGCTCGCTGCGCGTGACCGTCGACCAACCCAAGCGCGTGTCCTGGGACCAGGCGCAACTGGCCGCCATCGCCCGGCGCATCGCCGCCGCCGGCGAGAAGGTCGAGGACTACCTGGACGTCGAGTACTCCGTCTCGGAATCGCGCTTTTCCAACTGGCCGCCGGCACTGCGCGCCGGGTTCGAGGCCGCCCGCACCGTCAAGCCCGGCAAGCCCACGTTCCGGTTGTCGATCGATGAGGAGGCTGGCCATGCGAGCGCCTGACTTCTGGCTTATCGACGACGACGTGAACGCAGCCTTGGCCTTTGCCTCGTCGCTGCCCCGCGCCGATGGGTTGGGCTATGTCTACGTGTTGGCCCTTTCCAACGGCACTTGCAAGCTTGGCTCGACGACCAATCTGGCGCAGCGCCTGGCCCAACACCGCACTGAAACCGCGCGCTACGGCGTATCGATCTGGCGCAGCCTGACCACTCGTCCGCACTTCAACTATCGGGCCGTCGAGTCTGGTGCCCTACGGTGGCTAGGCAACGACGGACGAAGGGAAGTTCTCCCGAACGATTTGTCCACCGTGCGTCGGGCAGTCGAAGCCCAGACACTCGAATGGACCGTGCCGGAGGATTACGCAGCACGACACCGCAGTGCGTGGGCTCTTTGCAACAAGCTGATGCGCAATATCGCGGCCGGACTTGGGATCACCTCCCAAGGTGAATTGACGCTCGAAGCCAGTCGTCTCTTGGATGCACACGTCGAGTTGGGGCGCCGCACAGGCCTGTCCGAGACCGAAGGCATGTTCAACGCCTTGGCCGTCATCGAAGCCACGACCGGGCTCGATCTTCGCGCACTGCGCGCAGTATTGCTGGAGGTGCAGTGATGGAGCGACGTCTTCCCATCATCACCGCCGATCAGCGGCTGCGCGAGAAGCAGGGCGTGAAGCTCGTGCTTCTAGGCAAGAGCGGCATCGGCAAGACCAGCCAGCTCAAGACGCTGCCGGAAGGATCGACCCTGTTCGTCGACCTCGAGGCTGGCGACTTGGCCGTCAAGGACTGGCGCGGCGACTGCGTGCGCCCGACCACCTGGCCGGAGTTCCGCGATCTCGTGGTGTTCCTCGCCGGCCCGAACCCGGCGTTGCCGGCGGATGCGCCGTACTCCGAGGCGCATTACCGGCATGTGTGCGAGCGCTACGGCGATCCCGGTCAACTCGCCAAGTACGACACCTACTTCGTCGACTCGATCACCGTGCTCGCGCGCCTCGCCCTGATCTGGGCCAAGACCCAGCCGCAAGCCTACAGCGAGCGCACCGGCAAGCCCGACACCCGGGGCGCCTACGGCCTGCTCGGCTCGGAACTGATCGGGGCGCTGACCCATCTGCAGCACGCGCGCGGCAAGCACGTCGTGTTCGTGGCCATCCTCGACGAGCGCCTGGACGACTTCAACCGCAAGGTCTTCGTGCCGCAGATCGAGGGCGCCAAGACCGCCGCGGAACTGCCCGGCATCGTCGACGAGGTGGTCACCTTGGCCGAGATCAAGGCCGAGGACGGATCGTCCTACCGCGCCTTCGTCTGCCACACGGTGAACCCCTACGGCTATCCGGCCAAGGACCGCAGCGGCCAGCTCGAGTTGCTGGAGCCGCCGAACCTGCGCGCGCTGATCGACAAGTGCGCCGCCGCCACCCGCCTTCCGCCATCCGCCACCGCCTTCGAGGAGTAAGCCATGACCGCCTGGAACGATTTCAACGACGCGCAGCAGCAGCCCAATTTCGACCTCATCCCCAAGGGCACGCTCGCCCGCGTGCGCATGACGCTCAAGCCCGGGGGCTTTGACGACCCGGCCCAGGGTTGGACCGGCGGCTACGCCACGCAGAGCAACGAGTCCGGCTCGGTGTATCTGGCGGCCGAGTTCGTCGTGCTGGAGGGCGAGTACGCCCGGCGCAAGCTCTGGAGCAACATCGGCCTGCATTCCCCGAAGGGCCCGGCCTGGGGCCAGATGGGGCGCAGCTTCGTGCGCGCCGTGCTCAATTCCGCCCGCAATGTCCATCCCCAGGACATGAGCCCGCAGGCCGCCGCCGCGCGGCGCATCCAGGGCTTCCACGAGCTCGACGGCATCGAGTTCCTCGCCCGCATCGACGTCGAGAAGGACGGCCGCGGCGAGTTGAAGAACGTCGTCAAGAGCGCCGTCGAGCCCGACCACCCGGACTACGCCCGGCTGATGGGGCTGCCGCCGAAGAACCCCGGCAGTGGTTCCACCGGCGCGCCCGCCGCAGCAACCCCGCCGCGCACGACGCCGCCCGTCAACCCGCAACGCCCCGCCATGCCGGGCAAGCCCGCCTGGGCGCAGTGAGAGGAGGGTCAGTGAAGTGTTGGGTCTGCAAACGACAGGCGCGCGGCTACGGCCACTCGGACCTTCGGCATCCGGTGGGCGACGCCCGGCGCTATCCGATCGACTGGGTGTTCTGCTCGCGGCGTTGCCAGGAGGCGTTTCACGCGCTCTACGGTCAGTGGCTGCGGGTGCAGGAAGGACGCACGCCCAAGACGGAGGTGGCCATGATCGACCCGTCTGACGTCGAACTGGCCGCGATGAAGAAGTGCCTCAAGGCCTTCGGCGAGGTCGCGGGCGAGATCGGCTTTGCCAAGCCGCTGGGCGAGTATTCCGAGGCCGAGGCGCTCCAGGTGATCGACGCCATCGTCACCTGCTACACGGACGCGATGGTCGAGCACCACGAGGCGACCAAGTATCCGCCGGTGCGGGGCTTGAAAGACCCGGTGTCCGACCCCTTCGCCGACCTCGAGGACGATCTGCCGTGGGAGGAGCCGAAGGCTCAAGCGCAGACGGCACGCACGGCAGCACCCAAGGAGGCGCGGCGATGATGGACTTCAACGCCTCCAAGAGCCTGTCGGGTCAGCTCACGGCGCTGATCGATGCCGGGCTGCAGCAGTCTCGCGCGGCGCAGCCTCGCCGCACCTACCTCGGCGCCTCGCGCCTCGGGGCCGCCTGCGAGCGCGCGCTGCAGTACGAGGTCGCCGACGCTCCGGTCGATCCGGGTCGCGAGACCGACGGCCGCCTGCTGCGCGTCTTCGAGCGCGGCCACGTGATCGAGGACTGCATGGTCGGATGGCTGCGCGCGGCGGGCTTCGATCTGCGCACGCGTAACGACGCGGGGGAGCAATTCGGCTTCTCGGCGCTGGACGGGCGCCTGCAGGGCCACGTCGATGGCGTGCTCGTCGCCGGGCCCGACCTGGGCTTCGGTTCCGGCTACCCGGCGCTGTGGGAGAACAAAGCCTTGAGCGCCAAGTCGTGGCGGGAACTGGAGAAGCACCGGCTCGCGTCTGCCCGCCCGGTCTACGCCGCGCAAGTGGCGCTCTACCAGGCCTATCTCGAACTGCACGCGCAAGCGCCGCGGCTGGCGCGAGCAACGCCTGCTCGTCGTCTCCCTGGAGGACGACCGGCTCGACTGGATGGAACGCGAGCTGATCCGGCAGATCGGCGAGCGGCTCTACGGTGCACGGGAGGCGCGCCATGGCTGAGTGGACCGTCGAGCGTGTGGCCGAACGCTTCCGGGAGGCGGCCATCACCGCCCACCGCCTGCCGCCCGTGCGGGTGCAGGGCTACTTCAACACCTGGCCCGCGATCCGGCGCATGCCCTGGGAGACGCTGGGGGCCGAACCCTCGATCCGGCGCTTCCCGCCCAGCCCCGAGGCCATCGAGCGCATGCTCGAGACCATGCGCTGGGTCTTGTGGCTGGAGGAAGAGGAACGCCACCTGGTATGGATGCGCGCCGAGCGCCACCGCTGGCGCGACATCTGCGCCCGCTTCGGCTGCGACCGGACCACCGCCTGGCGGCGGTGGCAGCGGGCGCTCTCGATCGTGGCCGACCGTCTGAACGGAGAGCAAGGAACTTCTCGACACATGGTGCCACTAAGTGGCATACTTCGCTAATGAGAAGAGTCTTCAAGACGCGCCACTTCGCTCGTTGGATGCGCAAGACCGAACTGACAGACGCCGGGTTGTGTCAAGCGGTCGAGGAGATGGCCGCGGGCCTCATCGATGCCGACCTGGGCGGTGGCGTGGTGAAAAAGCGCGTGGGCTTGGCTGGCCGCGGCAAGCGTGGTGGCGCGCGCACCTTGATCGCCACCAACAAGGGCGATCGCTGGTTCTTCGTCTACGGCTTCGAGAAAAACGAGCGGGCCAACATCGATGACGAGGAACTGGAAGCGCTGCAGGATCTGGCCGCCGATCTGCTGGCCCGTCCCGCGCGCCAGTTGGATGAATCCGTTGCCGACGGAACATTGCAGGAGATTTGCCATGACAAACGAGCCTAAGTCCAAGAGCCGCCTGCTCGAAGCCGTTCACGAAACGGCGCGCGACCTGCATCGCCTGGGCTTCATCGACAAGCGCAAGATGCGCAAGTACGACGCGCTGTGCCTGGAGCCGGTGCATGAATACGACGCTGAGAAAGTGCGCGCCTTGCGCGAACGCCTGCACTTGAGTCAGGCCGTGCTGGCATCGGTCCTCAACACCAGCGTCTCGACCGTGCGCAAGTGGGAAGTGGGCGACAAGAAGCCCAGCGGTCCCTCGCAGAAGCTGCTCGACCTCATCGAACGCAAAGGGCTGGAGGCCGTGCTCTGAAGTCGCGGGGCACGAGCGCACCGCCATTGCGCCTGCGTGTTTTGGCGTGATTTGGCGGGTGCGGTCGCGCATCCGCGCGCATCGGCGGCGAAATGCGGCTTTCGCCACTGCAACAGATCCGCCCGTTTGGGGGTAGCATTTCGGCTAAGGTCTGGACAGCGGCGTCGGTCGAGGAAGCCGCCCGGGCATCGACGGGTCCTTCCTGGCCAATAGCCCATGCGGGGGGCGCGAGCGCGATGCTTATCTAGCGTCAGAGTGCAAACCGGGGTTTGCATGGTTTGCAGTTTGCACCCCGCCACCATCCAGTACGCATTACGAAACCCGCCCACGGTCTGAACGTCGGCGGGTTTTTTCATTTCAACGCAGCAGCGACCCTCGCGGCCCGTGAGGGGGCTTTCCTCCTTTCACCCGTCCGGGCCGCTGGCCTTTGATGCAACGAACAGACTTCTGCCGATCACCGCTGATGACAGACGTGGCGACAGGGGGCGAGTGGCGTCCGTTTCCAGGCGACACCCGCTACGAGGTCTGCAGTCTCGGCGCCGTTCGCAACACGCGAACCGGTCATGTGCTCAAGCCGTGGCTGGCGGGATATGGCTACTGGTACGTACAACTTGGCGCGAAGGGACTCAAGACCGGCATCCATCGCTTGGTTGCGCTGACTTTTCTTGGCCCGCCGCCGAGCCCGCTGCACGAAGTCGCGCATTCCGACGGCAATCGCCACAACAACGCGATCACCAACTTGCGCTGGGCCACGCATGCGCAGAACGTGGCCGACAGCTTCGTGCATGGCACAGCCCATGTTCCAGTATTTCGAGGGCAACGGCACCCGCGTACCACGCTGACAGACAGTGCGGTGCGAGAGATTCGCCGCCGCTACTCGGGAAGGCGTGGCGAGCAAATCCGTCTGGCGCGCGAGTTTGACGTTTCTCGCCATGTCATCCATCACATTGTCCGAGGTGAGACTTGGTTGCATCTGAGCTAAACCTGCAGCATTGGCCGATAGAGCGATTGATCGACTACGCACGCAACCCGCGAAAAAACGATCACGCGGTCGACCGGATGGCTGCGGCCATCGTGGAGTTTGGATTCCGGATTCCTGTCGTGGCCCGCAGCACGGGTGAAGTGGTGGACGGACATTTGCGGCTCAAGGCGGCGCGCAAGCTCGGCCTCAAGACCGTCCCGGTAGTCCTGGCCGATGAACTCTCCGATGTTCAGATCAAGGCCTTTCGGCTGATCGCCAACAGGTCCGTCAGTTGGGCGGAATGGGACGAGGAACTGCTTTCGCTGGAACTGGCCGAGTTGTCGGAGGCGGGTTACGACCTCGCGCTCACCGGCTTCGATGATGCCGAGATCGAGCGACTCCTGGCTGACATCGAGGAAGAGCCGGTCGCCGAGGATGAAGCAGCAGTGAGCGGCGAGTCATCGGATGCGGACGAGGACGACATCACACCGCCCACGGTGGCGGTCACGCGGCCAGGCGATCTGTGGCTCCTGGGCGAGCACCGCCTGATCTGCGCCGACAGCCGCGACGCGGCCGCCGTCGTGCGCCTCCTCGAGGGCGATCGCGCTCACCTGCTGTTCACCAGTCCGCCGTATGCCAACCAGCGCGACTACACCACCGGCGGCATCTCGGACTGGGACGCACTGATGCAAAGCGTGTTCGGCGCTGCTCAAACGGCCATGCGCGAGGACGGCCAGATGCTGGTCAACCTCGGCCTCGTCCATCGCGACAACGAATGGCAGCCGTACTGGGACGGCTGGATCGAGTGGATGCGCACGCAGGGCTTTCGGCGCTTCGGCTGGTACGTGTGGGACCAGGCGGTGACCGTGCCCGGCGACTGGGCCGGGCGGCTGGCGCCCCGCCACGAGTTCGTCTTCCACTTCAACCGACGCTCGCGCAAGCCGAACAAGATCGTGCCCTGCAAGTGGGCCGGTCACGAGACGCACCTGCGCGCCGACGGATCGTCCACCGCGATGCGCAGCAAGGACGGCAAGGTCGGCGCCTGGAACCACGCCGGGCAGCCGACGCAGGCGTTCCGCATCCCAGACTCGGTCGTCGAGGTGACGCGCCAGCGCGGCCGCATCGGTGAAGGCATCGATCATCCGGCGGTGTTCCCGGTGGGCCTGCCGAAGTTCTTCATCGAGGCCTACACCGACGCGGGCGAGATCGTCTTCGAGCCGTTCGCGGGCTCGGGCACCACGCTGCTGGCCGGCCAACTCACCGGCCGCCCGGTACGCGCCATCGAACTCGCTCCCCAGTACGTGGACGTCGCGCTGCGCCGCTGGCTGCAGCACCACCCGGGCACGGCGCCGGTGCTGGAGGGCAGCGGCCGGACCTTCGCCGAAGTCGCCGCCGAGCGGTTGGGCGAGACGGCGGAGGTCACTGCATGAGCTGGCTGGCCGATCGCATCGAGCACTGGCCGACGACCAAGCTGCTGCCCTACGTGCGCAACGCCCGCCAGCACTCGGAGGAGCAGATCGCGAGAATCGCCGCATCGATTGCCGAGTTCGGTTTCGTCAATCCCATTCTCACCGGTGCCGACGGCGTGCTGGTGGCGGGCCACGGACGGCTCGCCGCGGCGCGCAAGCTGGGCCTGGCCACCGTGCCGGTGGTGGTGCTCGACCACCTTACACCGACCCAGCGCCGCGCCTTGGTGCTCGCCGACAATCGGCTCGCGGAGCTGGCGACCTGGGACGATGCGCTACTGCGCGTGGAGCTGGAGGCACTGCAAGACGAAGGCTTCGACCTCGATCTCACCGGGTTCGACGCCGATGCACTGGCCGCGTTGCTGGCCGATGAGGAACCACAGATCGAGGGCCGGACGGAAGACGATGCCATCCCGGCGATGCCGGAAGAGCCGGTGTCCAAGCGGGGCGATGTCTGGCTGCTCGGCCCCCATCGGCTGGTGTGCGACGACGCGACCACCGCCGAGGCCTATGCGCGCCTGTTCCCAGACGGTGAACAAGCGGACATGGTGTTCACCGACCCTCCCTACAACGTCAATTACGCCAACAGCGCGAAAGACAAACTGCGTGGCAAACACCGTCCCATCCTCAACGATGCGCTGGGCGAAGGCTTCTACGATTTCCTCTACGACGCGCTGGCGCTGATCATGGTGCACACCCGCGGCGCGATCTACGTCGCCATGTCCTCTAGCGAACTGGACACGCTGCAGGCGGCCTTCCGCGCCGCCGGCGGCCACTGGTCGACCTTCATCATCTGGGCCAAGAACACCTTCACGCTCGGGCGCGCCGACTACCAGCGCCAGTACGAGCCGATCCTCTACGGCTGGCCCGAAGGCGCGCAGCGCCACTGGTGCGGCGACCGCGATCAGGGCGATGTGTGGCAGATCAAGAAGCCGCAGAAGAACGACCTGCACCCGACCATGAAGCCAGTGGAACTGGTCGAACGCGCGATCCGCAACTCCAGCCGCCCGGGCGATGTGGTGCTGGACCCCTTCGGGGGTTCGGGCACGACGCTGATCGCCGCTGAGAAGTCCGGCCGCATCGCGCGGCTGATCGAGCTCGATCCCAAGTACGTGGATGTGATCGTACGCCGCTGGCAGGATTTCACCGGCCAGCAGGCTACCCGCGAGGCCGATGGCGTGGTGTTCGATCAGGCGGCCGCGTCCTGCGCGACGATGCGATAGACGCGCTCGCCGCCCTGGGGCTTGTCGGAGACGATGGCGAGACCCAGCTTCTTCTTGAGCGCCCCGGCCAGGGTGCCGCGCACCGTGTGCGCCTGCCAACCGGTGGCATCCATGATCTGGCGGATCGTGGCGCCCTCGGGGCGGCGCAGCATCGCGATCACCTGCGCCTGCTTGCTGTCGGCGCGGGTGCGGCGCGGTGCCTCGTCCTTCGCCCGCGTCCACGCGGCCTCCGCCGCGGTGACGGCGGCTTCCATCTCGGGATCGCTCGCGGCGGCTGTCGCCGCTTCCGCATTCGCGATGATCTGATCGAGACGGGCTTCGAACGAACCCGCGCTCGGCGTCTTCGCGCCGGGGCGCGGCAGCCCCAGAGCGTCGTAGCCCTCGGCGGCGACGAACCAGTGGCTGCCATCGGTCGTGATCAGGGCGCGGTTGGCCAGGCCTGCCAGCACCTTCTGGCGCGCGCCGCCCTTGATGTGCTCGGGGAACCCGTCGATCCGGCCGCCGTGGTGCTCGATGGCGTGGGCCAGGATGGCGTGCTGGGTCGGTGTCAGGGTGATGGTGGTCATGGGTGGCTCCTTCGGAGGGTGTGATCGGGTGAGGTGATGAACGCGCTTCTCGCCCGTGAAGCCAAGCGTTTTCTGCGGATGTTGGCCAAGAACTGACGATGACTTGATCGAAAGGGCCATGGGCATCTCGATTCGCGCCTACGCCCGTCACCGTGGGGTATCGGACACCGCCGTGCACAAGGCCATCCGCGCCGGACGCATCACGCCCGAGGCGGACGGCACCATCGACCCGGACCGGGCCGACCGCGACTGGACCCGGAACTCCGAGCCGCCGAAGGCAGGAACGGGCGCCCGGGCCGCGAAGGTGCGGGTGGCGGACGATCCGGCCCCCAACCTCGCCACCGGCCTGCCCGCAGGCGGCACCACGCTCGTGCAGGCGCGCACGGTCAACGAGGTGGTCAAGGCGCAGACCAACAAGGTGCGGCTGGCCCGCCTCAAGGGCGAACTGGTCGATCGCCACCAGGCCATCGCGCATGTGTTCAAGCTCGCCCGTACGGAGCGCGACGCTTGGCTCAACTGGCCGGCGCGGATCTCGGCGCAGATGGCGGCCCGGCTCGGCGTGGAGGCTCACACCCTGCACGTGGCCCTGGATGCCGCCGTGCGCGAGCACCTCGCCGAGCTCGGGGAACTCAAGGTTCGGGTCGATTGATGAAACACGTCCCCGTGTTTCACCCTGACGGGCGCGCTGGCGCGCGTCCAAATTCGTTCCCGACGAATTTGTGATGGACGAGTTCGCCTATGAGGGCTGGGACGTCATCGAGCGCGCCTGGCGCGAGGGGTTGACGCCCGACCCGCTGCTCACCGTCTCCGAGTGGGCCGACCGCCACCGGGTGCTCTCGAGCAAAGCCTCAGCCGAGCCGGGGCGCTGGCGCACCAGCCGCACGCCCTACCTGCGCGAGATCATGGATTGCCTCTCGCCCACCTCGCCCATCGAGCGGGTGGTGTTCATGAAGGCGGCGCAACTCGGTGCGACCGAAATGGGCAGCAACTGGATCGGCTACGTGATCCACCACGCGCCGGGGCCGATGATGGCGGTGTGGCCGACGGTCGAGATGGCCAAGCGCAACTCCAAGCAGCGTATCGACCCGCTGATCGAGGAGTCGCCGGTGCTGTCCGAACTCATCGCCCCGGCGCGCTCACGCGACTCGGGCAACACCATCCTGGCCAAGGAGTTCCGCGGCGGCGTGCTGGTGATGACCGGTGCCAACAGCGCGGTCGGGCTGCGCTCGATGCCGGTGCGCTACCTGTTTCTCGACGAGGTGGACGGCTATCCGCTGGACGTCGAGGGCGAGGGCGATGCGATCTCGCTGGCCGAGGCGCGCACCCGAACGTTTGCCCGGCGCAAGATCTTCATCGTCTCCACGCCGACGATCTCGGGCGCAAGCGCCATCGAGCGCGAATACGAGGCCAGTGACCAGCGCCGCTACGTCGTGCCCTGCCCGCACTGCGGGCACCGGCAGTGGCTGCGCTTCGAGCAGCTGCGCTGGGACAAGGGCGCACCGGACACCGCCGCTTACGTTTGCGAGGCCTGCGATACACCCATTGCCGAGCACCACAAGACCTGGATGCTGGAGCATGGGGAGTGGCGGGCCATGGCCCCCGGTGCCAAGACGGCGGGCTTTCACCTGTCGTCACTCTACAGCCCGGTGGGCTGGCGGTCCTGGCGCGACATCGCCGCGGCTTGGGAGGCGGCGGTTGGCAAGGAGTCCGGCTCGGCTGCGGCGATCAAGACTTTCAAGAACACCGAACTGGGCGAGACCTGGGTCGAGGAGGGCGAAGCGCCCGACTGGCAACGCCTGTTGGAGCGACGCGAGGACTACGCCATCGGCACCATTCCCGCAGGCGGCCTGCTGCTCACCGCTGGCGCCGACGTGCAGAAGGACCGCATCGAGGTCTCGGTCTGGGCCTTCGGGCGCGGCAAGGAAGCGTGGCTCGTCGAGCACCGGGTGCTGATGGGCGACACGGCCCGCGATGCAGTGTGGAAGCGGCTGTCCGAGCTGATCGACGAGACATGGACGCACGAATCCGGCAACCAGGTTCCGCTGGCGCGCTTCGCGCTCGACACGGGCTTTGCGACCCAGGAAGCCTATGCCTTCGTGCGCGCCTGCCGCGATCCGCGCGTGATGGCAGTCAAAGGCGTGGCCCGTGGGGCCGCCTTGATCGGCACGCCGACCGCAGTCGATGTCTCGCTCTCGGGCAAGCGGCTGCGCCGGGGCATCAAGGTCTACAGCGTGACGGTGGGCATCGCCAAGCTCGAGCTCTACAACAACCTGCGCAAG
Source organism: Ralstonia mannitolilytica (assembly GCF_905397375.1). Lineage (GTDB taxonomy): Bacteria > Pseudomonadota > Gammaproteobacteria > Burkholderiales > Burkholderiaceae > Ralstonia > Ralstonia mannitolilytica. The sequence continues at coordinate 29,102 of NZ_CAJPVG010000020.1, read as the reverse complement.
AACGCCGATGTGGGTGAGGACGGATCGACCCCGGTCTATCCGGCTGGCTTTCTGCACCTGCCCAAGATCGATGCCGAGTATTTGCAGCAGCTCTGCGCCGAACAACTGATCACCCGCCGCGACCGCAACGGCTACCCGGTGCGCGAGTGGCAGAAGATGCGCGAGAGGAACGAAGCGCTGGACTGCTACGTCTACGCCCGGGCTGCCGCGAGCGCAGCGGGACTGGACCGCTTCGAGGAACGCCACTGGCGCGAGTTGGAGCGGCAACTGGGGCTGGCGCCTGCGCCAGATGCGCCGCCGCCGATTCCTGCATTGAACCCTGAAGAGGCCACCCAGCGAGGTGGCCTCGCCGTTTCTGCAACCCCATCACGCCGGCGCGTGATCCGCAGTCCCTGGCTGCGCTGATCCCGCTGGCCGTCCCGACACCCGAAGGAGAAAACATGTCCCTTGCCACCCGCATCGAAAGCCTGGTCATCCGCGTCGCGCAGGAGTTCAACGACGTGCGCGCCAAGGCCGGCAACCTCGCCACCCTCACCACCACCGACAAGACGAGCCTCGTGGCGGCCATCAACGAACTGAAGGCCGCGGTGCTGGCGTCCGGCGCGATCGACGACACGCAGGTCGCCACCACCAGCACCTATTCGTCGAGCAAGATCGTCACGCTGCTCGATGCGCTGAAAGCCGAGATCCTGGGCGGGGCGGACGCCGCCTACGACACCCTGCTGGAGATCCAGCAGCTGCTGCAAGACGGCACCAGCGGCCTGGACGCGCTGCTGGCCGCCGTCAACCACCGGGTGCGTTTCGATGCGGCGCAGACGCTCACCGCCGCCGAAGCCGCCCAGGCGCGCAGCAACATCGGCGCGGCGGCTGCGAGCGACATCGGCAACACCGACACCGACTTCGTCGCGGTCTTCGAAGGGGCGCTCGTCTGATGAGCCTGGCCTCGCGCGTCGCCGCCTTGGCCAGCCGCATCGGTCTCGAGGTCCGGACCAAGATCGACGCCACCCACCCCGGCGTGGCCCGGGCCTGGGTGTGCTTCGGGTATGACGGCAACCAGATCGTCGTGCGCGCTGCCCACAACGTGGCCGGGGTGACCCGCAGCGCGGCCGGCCGCTACCGCGTGCGCTTTGCCACACCGCTGCCGGATGCGAACTACTGCTGGGCGGGCCTCGCCCGCAGCAACACCAACAGCGGCACGCAGCGACTGCTGATCGTGCGCGCGACCGCCGACGAGAAGACGCCGACGCACGTCGATGTGGGCTGCGCGAGCGCGGCCGGCGCTTTTGCCGACTCCACCGAAATCAACCTCGTGGTCTACCGCTGATGGCCTACACCGAAGCCGACCTCGAGGCCCTGCAAGCCGCGCTCGCCAAGGGCGAGAAGCGCGTGAGCTTCGGCGACAAGACCGTCGAGTACCGCTCGGTGGAGGAACTGCAGGCCGCCATCCGCGCGGTCAAGCGCGACCTCTTCGAACAGGCCGTGGCCACGGGGCTGTGGCCCGGTGCGCCGCGGCAGATCCGCGTCACCACCGCCAAGGGGACCTGACCATGGGCTGGTGGCATACCCTCAAGCGCCGGCTGCTCGGCACGAGCCCCACCTACGACGGCGCAGGCGGCGGCCGCAGGGCCGTGGCCTGGCAGGTCGGCAACCCCGGGGCGGTCGCGGCACTCGCCTACACCCAGGGCGAGCTGCGCGCCAAGAGCCGCGATCTGGCCCGGCGCAATGCCTGGGCGGCCACGGGCATCGAGGCGTTCGTCGCCAACGCCATCGGCACCGGCATCAAGCCGCAGAGCATGGTGCAGGATGCGGCGCTGCGCGAGGCCATCCACGCGCTGTGGCGGGACTGGGTGGAGGAGGCCGACGCGGCGGGCCTGACCGACTTCTACGGCCTGCAGGCCCTGGCCTGCCGGGCCATGCTCGAAGGCGGCGAGTGCCTGATCCGGCTGCGCTGGCGCCGCCCCGAGGACGGCCTGCCGGTGGGGCTGCAGTTGCAGCTGCTCGAGCCCGAGCACCTGCCGGTGACGCTCCACCGCGACCTGCCTTCCGGCCACGTGATCCGTGCCGGCATCGAGTTCGACCGGCTGGGCCGGCGTGTGGCCTACCACCTGACCCGCTCGCACCCGGGCGACGGCAGCCTCGCCCCGATGTCGGGCACGGGGGCTGCCGCAGCAGGGCTGGACACCGTGCGCGTGCCCGCAGACGAGGTCATCCACCTGTTTCGCCCGCTGCGCCCGGGGCAGATCCGCGGCGAGCCGTGGCTGGCCCGCGCCCTCATCAAGCTGCACGAACTGGACCAGTACGACGACGCCGAGCTCGTGCGCAAGAAAACCGCCGCGATGTTCGCCGGCTTCATCACGCGGCTCGCCCCCGAGGACAGCCTGATGGGCGAGGGGCTGCCCGACGCCCAGGGGGTGGCGCTCGCGGGGCTCGAACCCGGCACGCTGCAGATCCTGGAGCCGGGCGAGGACATCAAGTTCTCGGCGCCGGCGGACGTGGGCTCGAGCTACGGCGAGTTCATGCGCCAGCAGTTCCGGGCCGTGGCCGCGGCCATGGGCATCACCTACGAGATGCTCACCGGCGATCTCACCCAGGTGAACTACTCCAGCATCCGCGCGGGGCTGCTGGAGTTCCGCCGCCGCTGCGAGGCCATCCAGCACGGGGTGATCGTGCACCAGCTGTGCCGCCCGGTGTGGCGGGCCTGGATGGCGCAGGCCGTGCTCGAAGGCGCGCTGTCGCTGCCGGGTTTTGCGCGCCGGCGCCGTGAGTTCCTCGCCGCTAAATGGATTCCGCAGGGCTGGCAATGGGTCGATCCGCTCAAGGAGTTCAACGCCTTGAAGCTCGCGATCCGCGCCGGGCTCATGAGCCGCTCGGAGGCGATCTCGGCCTACGGCTACGACGCCGAGGACATCGACCGCGAGATCGCTGCCGACAACCGACGCGCCGATGAATTGGGGCTGGTCTTCGATTCCGACCCCCGGCACGACAGACCAGCCACCCCGGTGCCGTCCCCCGCGCCCGACACCGATCCTCAGGACTGACACCGATGTTCCCGCACCTCGCCGCCCGCCTGTTCGGCACGCCCTTGCTCGTGCAGCGCGCCAAGCTCGATGTGATCCTCGCGGTGCTTGCCGAACGCCTGCCGCTGGCCGGCCCGGATGCGCAACTCGCTCCGCCGCTGCCGAGGGCTCCAAACCCTCCGGCATTTCCGGAGCGTTCGATCGCCGTGATCCCGATCCACGGCACCCTGGTCAAGCGCACGCTGGGGTTGGAGGCGGCCTCGGGGCTGGTGAGCTATGCCGAGATCGGCGCGCGGCTGGAGGCAGCTCTTGACGACCCTTTGGTGGCCGGCATCGTGCTCGACATCGACTCGCCCGGGGGTGAGACGGGCGGCTGCTTCGAGCTTGCCCGCCGCGTGCGCGAGGCAGCCGGCCTCAAACCCGTCTGGGCCGTGGCCAACGACGCCGCCTTCTCCGCGGCCTACGCCATCGGTTGCGCCGCCGATCGGCTCTTCGTCACCGAGACCGGCGGCGTGGGCTCGATCGGCGTGATCGCGCTGCACGTCGACCAGTCGGTCAAGGACGCCCGGGACGGCTACCGCTACACCGCGATCACCGCGGGCGCCCGCAAGAACGACTACTCGCCGCACGAGCCGCTACACGATGCCGCCCGCGCGGCGCTGCAGGCCGAGGTGGACCGGCTCCACGCGCTCTTCGTCGCGCACGTGGCGGCGATGCGCGGCCTGTCCGAAGACGCGGTGCGCGCGACCGATGCGGCGCTCTTCTTCGGCCCGCAGGCCATGGACGCGGGCCTGGCCGATGGCGTGGCCACGCTGCCTGCGGTGCTGGCCGAACTCGACCGACAGCTTGCCACCCCGCGGCGTTTGCCTTCCCCGCCGCGCCAGAGATCGACCGGGAAGGCGAACGCTTTGCGAGGAACCCCCGCGATGACCGACACCCCCACCCATTCCTCAGCCGATGCTTCACTCGACAGCACGCCCGAAGGTAAGCCCGAGAACGTGCCCGAGCACATCCCCGAGGCGCTCGGCCCGGACACCGTCGCGGCGCTGGCCGCAGAAGCCCGCCGCGAGGCGGCGCAGTCCGCGAAAGTGATCGCCGAGCTGTGCCTGATCGCCGGCTGCCCCGAGCGCGCCGCCGAGTTCATCGCCGCGGGCCGTACCGAGGCCGCGGTACGCCGCGCCCTGATCGAAGCGCGCGCTGAGCGCAGCACGGAGTCCGCCGTGCGCTCGACCCACGGCCCCGAGGATTGGGCCGCCCCTGGCGCCGACCCGGCCGCTTCGCCCGTGGTCGCCGCTGTCAAGAAACTCGTCACCCGGGAGTGAACCATGCCCACGCTCACCCAAGCCCCCACCCTCGGCGACCTCTTGAAGTACGAGGCGCCGAACCTGTACTCGCGTGAGCAGGCGACCGTGGCGGCCGGGCAAAACCTGCCGCTCGGCACCGTGGTCGGGCGCATGACGGCCACGGGCAAGCTCGCGGCCCTCGACCCCAGTGCCACCGACGGCACGGAAGTGGCCGCGGGCGTCCTGGGCAACGCGGTCGATGCGACGCTGATCGACCGGGAGGACGCGATCCTGATCGCCCGCCATGCCATCGTCGCGCGGCAAGCTCTCATCTGGCCTACCGGTCTGTCCGCCGCGCAGCGCACGGCGGCCATCGCCCAGCTCGAAGCGCGCGGCATCGTGGTGCGCGACGGCGCCTGACCGACAGCCGACCGGCACCCGATTCACACCGAACCCCATCCCGCTGACCCGCCATCTGGCGGGTTTGGCATTTCTGGAGACCCCGATGCTCAATCCCTTCGATGCTCCCGGTTTCTCGATGGCCAGCCTGACGGCCGCCATCAACCTCATTCCCAACCGCTACGGGCGGCTGGAAGCCCTGAACCTGTTTCCCCCGAAGCCCGTGCGCACGCGCCAGGTCGTCATCGAGGAGTACGCCGGGCGCCTGAACCTCTTGCCCACCCGGCCGCCTGGCTCGCCAGGCACGGTGGGCGAACGCGGCCGGCGCGCCTTGCGCTCCTTCGTGATCCCGCACATTCCGCACGACGACGTGGTGCTGGCATCCGCGCCTTCGGCTCGGAAACCGAGATGGAGGCCATCGCCGGCGTGCTCGCGCGTCATTTGGAGACGATGCGCAACAAGCACGCGATCACGCTCGAGCACCTGCGCATGGGCGCGCTCAAGGGCCAGATCCTGGATGCCGACGGCAGCACCATCTACGACCTGTTCGACGAGTTCGAGCTCAGTCAGGCCACCATCGCCTTCGACCTGGCCAATGCCGGCAGCGACGTCAAGGGCCACTGCTACGAGGTGCTGGCCCACATCGAGGAGAACCTGAAGGGCGAGTTCATGACCGGCGTGCACGTGCTGTGTTCGCCCGAGTTCTTTCGGGCGCTCACCGGCCACAAATCGGTCAAGGAGGCCTACACGAACTGGCAGCAGGGCGCCATCCTCATCAACGACGTGCGCGCCGGCTTCACCTTCGCCGGCCTCACCTTCGAGGAATACCGCGGCCAGGCCAGCAGCCCGGACGGCACGGTGCGCCGCTTCATCGCCGCCGGCGAGGCGCACGCCTTCCCGCTGGGCACGGTGGACACCTTCGCCACCTACTTCGCCCCGGCCGACTTCAACGAGACGGTGGGCACCCTCGGCCAGCCGCTCTACGCCAAGCAGGAGCCGCGCAAGTTCGACCGCGGCACCGATCTGCACACCCAGAGCAACCCGCTGCCGATGTGCCACCGGCCGGGCGTGCTGGTCAAGCTCACCGTCTGAGGGTGCCTGTCGGATGGTCCGTGTGGAGGATCTGTACGACGCCGCCGAGCGCGCGGGACTCTTGACGCCCGTCGTGGTGGGCACCACCACCGTGTACTGCGCCTTCCGTGCGCCGGACGAGACGGTGCTCGACGGTCTGGCGCTCTCGCGCGACTTCGAGCTCGAGTACGCGGCCTCGCGCCTGGCGCTCGCCCCGGGCGACGTGGTCACCATCGCCGGCGAGCCCTACCGCGTGCGCGAGGTGAGGGCGCTCGGCGACGGCCGCGAGTGCCGGGCCCAGCTCGCGAGGCTGCCATGAACTCGGTGCGCGAGCGCCTGCTGCGCATCCTGATCGATCGGCTCAGGGCGGCCCTGGCCCCGGCACCCGTGCTGCGCCAGCCGGCGACACCGCTGCCCCGGGAGGCCGGCCCGGCACTGCTCGTCTTCGTCGAGGGCGACGCCCTCACCGCGCACGCCAACCGGCTGGTGGACCGGGCGCTCACCGTGCGCCTGGTCGCGCTCGCGCGCGGCGCGGACGCCTTCGACGCGGCCGACCGGCTGATCGTCGCCGCCCACGCCGCCGTGCTCGCGGACCCGAACCTGGGCGGCCTGGCGCTCGCGGTGCGCGAGCTCGACGCCGACTGGGACGCCGACGACCTCGATGCCGGCACGGCGATGCTGCCGGCGCGCTACGAGATCCGCTACCGCACCGTCCTCACCGACCTCACGACCCCGGGATGACCCCCATGCCCATCGAACTGCTCCAACCCCACACCCACGCCGGTCGGCGCCTGCCCGCAGGCGCGCGGCTGGACCTGCCCGAGGCCAGCGCCCGCTGGCTGATCGCCCAGGGCGTGGCCCGGCTCGTCACGCCGGACTCCCCGACGCCGGCCGCATCCCTCAAACCCTCGCGCCGTGACGGTCCCGCCGCCGCGGCAACCTCCACGGGAGACTGACCATGGCCTACTTCTGGCTTCGGCCGCTTCGCTTAACGCCCGCTACGCGGGCATTAGCCTTCGCCGCAACGCGCCGACACGGCGCGTTGTCCGGACACATCGCCGATCGCTGAGGAGGCACGGCAATGGCTTACTTTTCTGGACAGGGACGCGTCTACATCGGCGCGCGCGACTCGGCAGGCAATCCCGCCGGCCTCACCTTCGTCGGCAACGTGCCGGAACTGAAGGTGTCGCTGTCGGTGGAGACGCTGGAACACCAGGAGGCGCAGTCCGGCCAGCGCCTGACCGACCTGCAGCTCATCAAGACCAAGAAGGGCGAGTTCGCCTGCACGCTGGAGGAGCTCAGCAGCGGCAACCTCGCCCTCGCCCTCTACGGCCACTCGACCACGGTGGCACCGGGCACGGTCACGGGCGAGGCGCTGCCCAACCCGGTCACCGCGGGCAGCCTCTATCCGCTCGCGCACCAGAACGTCTCGGCGGTGCAGATCCAGGACTCGGACAGCCCGCCCAAGACCCTGCCGGCGACGCAGGTCCAGGTGCACGCCAGGCACGGCTCGGTGCTGATCCTCGACGCCACGACCGGCGGCCCCTATGTCGAGCCCTTCACCGTGGATTACGCCTACGGCGCCGCGCAGAGCACGGCGATGTTCACCCGGCCGCTGCCCGAGCGCTGGATCCGCTTCGAGGGCCTGAACACCGCCGACGCCAACCGCGAGGTGGTGATCGACCTCTATCGCGTGGCGATCAACCCGGCCAAGGAGCTTTCGATCATCACCGACGAACTGCTGAAGTTCGAACTCTCCGGCCAGGTGCTGGCAGACCTCTCCAAGCCCGCCGACGGCGAACTCGGCCAGTTCGGCCGCCTGGTGCTGCTGTAAAGGAACGCGACCATGCCCGACTTCGAGACCTTCCCGCCCGTGCCCAAGGTGGTCACGGTGGCCGGCACCGCCGTCGAGCTCACGCCGATCCGCCTGGGCGAGTTGCCGCGCCTGCTGGCCGCGGTGCGGCCCATCGCAGCCGATCTCTCGGCCGACCTCTCGGCCGAGCCGGATTGGCTCGACCTCTTGGCCCGGCACGGCGAGGAGGTGCTGGAGCTGCTCACGCTCGCCACCCGGCGCGAGCGCGCCTGGATCGAAGGGCTGGCGCTCGACGAGGCCGTGACCTTGGCCTGCGCCGTGTTCGAGGTGAACGCGGATTTTTTCGTGCGGCGGGTGGCACCGAGCATCGCGCGCTCGGGCGAGCGGCTGGCGCCGATCCTCTCGGCTGGGACGACGCCGTCGCCCGGCTCGTCGCCGCCGGCCACCGCCACGCCGAGGTGATGGGCTACACCCTCGCGCAAGTGCGCGGGTTGCTGGCCGCCCACGGTCGGCTGGAACGTAGGCAGAACGCCTTGCGGCTGGCCTTGCACGCGGTGGCGGCCCAGGGCGACCGGGCGGCGATCGAGCGGCTGCAGCGCGAGTTGTGGGAGGACGTGCAGCCATGAAACTGACGCTCACCACCGAGGGACTGCTTGATCCGAGGCGGCTCTCCGCCTGGAGCGCGGAACGCCGGCGGGCGATCCAGGCGGCGGTGGCCAAGGGGATGGCTGTAGGCGGCCGCGAGGTGCGCGAGGCCGCCCGCGCCCAGATGCGCAGCGCCTTCCAGGTGCGGCGCGCGAGCTTCGTCGCCTCGCTGCAGGCCAAGGTGTTCGACCAGAAGCCCGAACGGCTGCCCGCGCTGTGGGTGGGAAGCCGAATCCCCTGGCTGGGCATCCACACGCACGGCGGCACCGTGACGGGCCGGATGCTGATCCCGCTGCTGCCCACCCGCATCGGCCCCAAGCGTTTCAACGCCGTGATCGACGGCCTGATGCGCTCGGGCAACGCCTTCTTCGTCGAGAAGGACGGCCGCGTGCTGCTGATGGCCGAGAACCTCCGGGAGAACGCCGCGCAGCTTGGCCGCTTCAAGCGTGCCGAGCGCGAGCGCAGCGGCGTCAAGCGCCTGCAGCGCGGCCAGGAGATTCCGATCGCCGTGCTGGTGCGGCGGGTGGATCTGAAGCGCCGGTTCGATCTCGCGGCAGGCGTGCAAGGCGCCTTGCCGGCCTTGGCGCGGGCGATCGAGCGGGAATTCGGCCACAGGGATGTGATTACTTGAAGATCTGCCAGTTGTCCCGGAAAGGCTCCAGCGAGCGCCAACCGATGCCGGGGAACTTGGGATCGTCGAGGTACCTACCGAGATCGCCGTCAGCTTCGGCCAGGATTTGGCCTTCGACGATGAAGTAGTCCACGGCATCGCCCGGTTTGTTGAGGATGACGAACACGTAGACGTGATGAGGTTCGATCGCCGAGCGTTTGATCGGGAAGTAATTGCGCTGCCGGAGGGCCTTTACCTGCACCGTGTAGGTCACGCCCGAGGACTCGCTGTGCGCGAAGATGTCGATGGCCTTGGCGTTGCCGAAGGTGATCGAAGTCTGCAGACCGCGTTTCAGAAGTTCGCCCGCGACGAAGAACTCACCAGCCAGGCCGGTGACTTGCCCGTCCGCGCGCCTCTTCTTGGGGGTGGGGTCGCCCTGGTCCATGTCGCCTACTCGTTCGTTCTCAAGCAGTGACCGGCTCGATGCCGAGGGTTGAATAGGCATCGACATAGCGCTCGGCGGTGATGAACTCGCCCACGGTCTGCACGCCGTTCTCCTTGGTTCGGCCTTGCGGCTTGAAGTCGAGCGAGAGGTGGTAGCTGTCGCTGTATGGAAACTTGCCGCTGAAGTAGTAATGCAGCCCTTTGGCCACCACGGCGGCGGGAAAAACGTACACCTTCGGCTCGCCCTGGGCATGGGCCAGATCGACGCAACAGATGAAGCGGCGTTCCAGCGGGATCGCCTCGGTGTTGGGCTCGGCGTACTTCTTTTGCAGGATCCAGCGGCGGGAGTACTGCGCCGAGGACTTCACTTCGAGGAAGGCCACATTGCCGACCTTGTCGAACACCAGGATGTCGTAACCGATGGTCGTGCCCCACTGCAGCGTCACCATGTAGCCGCGTTGGGTCAGGCGCGAGGCGACCAGAAACTCCCCGGCCAGGCGGTTGAGGTTCTTCTTTTCGTTAGTGACGCGCGCCACCTTCATTCGAATGCCACCTCACGAGGCAGGGATCGGTCCCGCTGATGAAGCAGTGCCACCTCTTCATCGGTGAGCCGCAAGTCTCGGCCGACATCGATCAGGAGTGAACCCAGCGCCGGGGATTCTTCGACTCGGACGGCTGCTTCCACGATCGCGCATGCCTCGTCTTCGAGGCTGCGCCCGCGCCGTGCCGCGCGCCGGCGCAGGGCACTCAGCACGACATCAGGCAGGTCGCGAAGGGTCAGCTCAGACATGGCTGCATTGCACCACATCCCCAACCCCTCGGCCAGGACATCGACCGCCCAGCCCGCAAGGGCTCGAAGGCTTGATCCAGACACCCGTCCAGAACCATGACCGCCCGCGCCCAGATCCTCATCCGCGCCGTCGACGAGACGCGCGCGGCCTTCGGCTCGATTCAACGCAACCTCGGCGACCTGCTTGACGCCGCGCGGCGGGTCAATGGCGTGCTGGCCAACCTGGGCGTCGCGTTGTCGGCGGCGGGCCTCGGGGCGATGGTCAGGTCGGCGCTGGAGTCGGCCGATGCGCTGAACAAGCTCTCGCAGCGCGTGGGCATCACGGTGGAGGCGCTCTCCATCCTGATGCCGGCGGCCGAACTCTCGGGCGTGGCCGCGCAGACCTTCGAGACCGGGCTCAAGAAGCTCGCCACCTCGATGTTCGAGGCGGCCACGGGCTCGGAGGAGTCCGCCCGGCGCTTTGCCGCGCTCGGCGTGGCCTTCCAGAACCAGGACGGCACGCTGCGGGCCACCGACGCGGTGCTGCTCGATCTGGCCGAGCGCTTCAAGGCCATGCCCGATGGGGCGCAGAAGTCGGCGCTGGCCGTCGAACTCTTCGGCAAGAGCGGTGCCGAGCTGATCCCCTTCCTCAACCAGGGGCGCGAGGGCATCGCGACCTTGACCAGCGAGATGGAGGCGCTGGGCGTGCAGATCGGCGGCGAGACCGCCGCGCAGGCCGAAGCCTTCAACGACGCCCTGGCCAAGGTGAAGCTGGCCACCACCAGCATCGCCAACCGGGTGATCGAGGCCTTCCTGCCGGCGATGAACGACATGGCCGCCGGCATGGTCGAGTCGGCCAAGCAGGGCGGCGCCTTGCGCGCGGTGCTCGACGGCGTGGTGCTGGTGCTCAAGACCCTGGCGCTGGGCGCGGCCACCGTCGGCAAGGCCTTCGTCGCCCTGGGGGAGGCGATCGGCGCCGGCCTGGCCGCCGCCGTGCAGGCCCTACGCGGCAACACCGCCGGGGCCCGCGCCATCATCGCCGAGCTCAAGGGCAGCCTCGTGCGCCGCCTGGACGAACTGGCCGCGTTTCGCGACAGCCTCTTCGCCCCCAAGCCCATCGAAGTCCGGGCGCCCCGCATCCAGGCCGATCCGGATCTGTTGCAGCGGCTGGCCAGACCCAAGCCCACGCAGGACAGCACCGGGGCGCAGACCGCGCTGATGAAGGCGCAGCTGGATGCCGAACTCGCCTTGCTCAAGGATGGCCTGAGCCGCCAGCAAGCCGCGCTGGATGCATCGCTTGAGGATCGCCTGATCTCGCTGCGCGCGTACCACGCGCGCAAGACCGCGTTCGAGCAGCAGGCGCTCGACGCCGAGATCGCCCGCAAGCAGCAGGAACTCGCCCGCAGTCGGCAGCTGGCCGCCAGTGGCGGCAACGAGAACGAGCGCCTGCGGGCCCGCGGCGAGGTCGCGCGGCTCGAGGCCGAGCTCATCGTGCTCAACAACAAGCGCGCCGACACCGAGCAGGCCAACGCGAGAGCCGCGGCGCAGGCCGAGCGCGAACTGGCCGACGCACTGGCACAGGCCCGGGAGGAACTCGCCCAGCTCACCGGCACGGCGACCGATGCCGACCGCAAATCGGCCATCGCGCGCAGCTACCGCGACTTGCGCGCGCGCCTGGCCGCCGAGAGCGACGCCGACGGCGTCGCGCTCATCGACCGGCTGATCGACGTGAAGGCCGCCCAGGCCAACCTCGCCGCGCTCGAAGCCGCCTGGCGGCAGGTGACCGAGCGGCTGAGGAACGCCCAGGAGGCGATCCAGATCCAGACCCAGGCGGGCTTGTTCACCGAAGCCCAGGCCCGCCAGCAGATCGTGGCCTTGCAACAGCAGTCGGTGGCCGAGATGCAGCGCCTCCTGCCCGCGATGCAGCAGGCGGCAGCGGCCATCGGGCCGGAGGCAGTGATCCGCGTGCAGGCGTGGCGCAACGAGCTGGAACGCACGCGGCTCGTCGCCGACGAACTCGCGCCGCTGTGGAACCGCATCGGCGAAGGCTTCGGCAACGCCCTGCAAGGCATGGTCACCGGCGCGCAGACGCTGCGCGAGGGGCTTTCCAACATTTTCCGCAGCATCTCGGACGCCTTCCTGCAGCACCTGGTCATCCAGCCCTTCCAGCAGTGGGTGGCGATGCAGGCGCGGATGCTCGCGATGAAGCTGGGATTCACCCAGCAAGAAGCGGCCATCGAGCAGGCGGCCGCCGCCCAGTCGGTGGCCACCAAGCAGGCCGAGACGGCGGCCAAGGTCAGCGCCAACGCCGCCGAGGCGGGCTCTGGCGCGGCGGCCTCGCAGGCGTCGATTCCGGTCGTGGGCCCGGGGCTGGCGATCGCCGCGATGGCGGCGATGGTGGCCGCCGTCATGGCCTTGATGGGCAGCATCAAGAAGTTCGCTGTGGGCGGCTATGTCAGCGGTCCTGGAACCAGTACCTCCGACTCCATCCCGGCGCGGCTGTCCGCCGGCGAGTACGTGGTGCGCGCGGCCGCCGTGCGGCGCGTCGGCGTGGCGTTCCTCGATGCCATCAACGGCATGAAGGCTCCTCCTGCGTGGGACGGCCATCGGCTGGCCCTGGCCGCAGGCGGCCTCGTGCCCCAGGTCCAGGTGCAGCCGGCCGCGCCGCAGGTCATCCAGGCCGTGCGCATCGTCAACGCCATCGACCCGGCCGTCACCCACGACCACCTGCAGACCCCCGCCGGCGAGCGGGTGATCCTCAACATCATCGGGCGCAACGCGCGTGCGGTGCGCGCGGCGCTCCAGGGATAGCCATGGCCTTGCTCTTCATCGACGGTTTCGATCACTACGACCCGCAGGCACTCGACCCCTTCGGCGATCCGTGGCTCGCGCGCGGCAAGGCGGCGTATCTGTCGCCGCAGGCCACGCGCATCCAGGGCCGGCGACCCGCGTCCTATGCCTTGCGCCTGCCGGCAGGTGCCGGCGGCGGCTACGTCAAGAACCTGGAGACCGGGCGCACCAGCCTCATCGTGGGTGCGGCGCTGCGCGTGGCGCCGTTCGAGAACACCGGTGAGGAGCCGGTGTTGCTCGGCGTGCGCGACACCACCGCGCAGGTGGCGCACCTCGTGCGCATCGGTGAGGACGGCCGGCTCAAGCTCTACCGGCGGACGGGATCGGGGATGAGCGGCTGGGACCAGTTGATCTCGACCTCGGTCATGACGGCGGCCGTGCGGGGGTGGCACTACGTCGAACTGCAGGTCGTGCAGGGCACGAGCAACGGCACGTTGAACGTGCGCCTCAACGGCGTGCTCGCGATCACCCTGTCGGCGCAGAACACCACCCAGGGCGGCGGGAAGTTGCTCACCGCCTTCGCAGGCAGCGTGCCGGGCCAACCCTGCCCGGTCACCGTCGATGTGGACGACCTCTACCTCGCCGACACCTCGGGCACGATCAACAACACCTTCCTCGGCGACGTACGGGTGGATGCGCTCAAAGCCCAGGCGAACGGCGCACTGAACCAATGGACGGTCGAGCCCGCGGGACTGCCCGCTTGGGCTGCGGCGAGCGACGGCGATGAGACGACGGCGCTGCGCGCGGCCACGGCGGGCCTGCGCCAGACGTTCGACGTCGAGGCGCTGCCCGTGATGACCACCCCGGCGATCCACGGCGTGCAGGTGACCCTGCTCGCGCGCAAGACGGATGCGGGCACCGGCCGCGTGCGCGGGCTCGTGGCCAGCGGCGCGAGTACCGCAGTCGGGCCAGACATCGTCCTGCAAGAGCAACTGGCCTGGCACACGGCGGTGTTCGAGCGCAACCCGAACGGCAACGTCCAGTGGACGGAAGGCGCCTTCAACACGGCCGAGTTCGGGCTGGAGTCGGCATGACGGATCGGATCCTGCCTGAGGTGGTGGCCGAGGTCGGTGGCCAACCCACGCCGGGGGTGAGCGTTGTCGAGCAACGGGCCGAGGCGATCTCGCGCGCGGCCTTCGGGGCGCTGGCCGCCACGGCGCTGGCCGAGACCTCGGCCCAGCCGCTGCCGGGCGCTCGTCTGCCGACGCTGTGGGTCGAAGCGCTGGCGGAGCACGCACCGCCGCTGCACGCCCCGGCCCTCTGGGTCGAGGTGTTGCGCCGCGATACCGCCGCGGCGGCGATGGTCACAGAAGCGATGGAGGCCTTCGGCGAGACGCCCTGGCCCGAGGCCCAGCGCGGGGTGTTCGCCTTCCGCCACGACTGGGCCGAGCCCCTCATCGAGCGGCTGGAGTGGAAGACCGGCGTGGCGCGGCTCGCCTCCGGCAACGAGGCGAGACAGGGCCTGCGGCGCGTGCCGCGGCGCTTCCTGACCTACCACGTGGGCCACGCTCGCGCGAGCGACGCGCTGGTGGCCGACTGGCTGGCCGACCATCTGGGCCGGCTCGCGTGGTGGCCGCTGCCGCAACACGCGGTGCGGCTGACCTCGGCGGCGGACAGGGGCGCGCGGCTGCTTCCAGTGACGCCGGTGGATGCGGCGGGCTTCGCGCCGGCCGCAGCCAAGCTGCGCCTGGAGGAAGACGGCCTGCACTGGCCTGCGGATCGTCGCTTCGCGCTGCTGATGGCCGCGGACTGCTGGCAGGTGCTGCAACTGGCCGACGTGGAGCCCGAGCGCCTGTGGCTCACCGAGCCGCTGGCACGGGCGGTTCCTGCAGGGGCGACCGTCCTGCCCCTGGTCGAGGGCCTCGCGGTGGAGCCGGCCGAGTTCGCGCAGTGGGTGCCCGGCCTCGATGCGGGCAGCGTCACCGCGCAGGTGGCCTTCGAGCCGCTGCCCGACGAAGGGCGGCTCGACGATCCCTGGCTCGACGGCCTGCCCGTCTGGCCCGATGGCAACTGGCGCGACGACCCCACCCATACGGCGGATGGCGCGGTCACGCGTCAGGACCTCTCGCCCGCCGACCCCTGGGTGCGCCGTGACGACCCGTGGCCGACGAGCACCTTCCAGCGCCGCTATCTCGCCACGGGGCGCGAGGACATCGCCCGCTGGCGCGCGCGGCTGTACCGCGCCCAGGGGCGGCTCGGTGCCTGTTGGCTGCCCGACGGGCTGGCCCCGGTGCTGCGCGTGCAGGACGAGGCCGATGCGGATGCAGGCTATTTGCGCGTGGACGCCGAGGCCGGCGCCGCCTTCTGGCACCGCCCGGCCGCCGCGCTGATCCTGCACCCCGACGGCACGCGCCAGGCCGTCCTCACCGGCGCGTTCCATCAAGACGCCGGCGGCGTGCTCGTCTTGCGCTCGGGCCTCGATGCCGCGGTGCCCGCCGGCAGCCGCGTCCTGCGTCTGGCCCGCTGCCGGCTCGACCACGACGCCGTCGATCTGTACTGGCACACGCCCGAAGCAGTCGAGATGCCCCTGACCCTGCGCCTGCTGCCCGAGCCGCGCGGCAACGATCGCATCACCTACACCCCGTCCTGAGCATGAACGAAGGGCCCTTGTCCGAGGTCGAGCTCTACGCCTTCGAAGGCGCGAGCGGCCGCTTCCACCTCACCCCGCACGAGTTCGACGTGGAGATCGGCGGCCAGCGCTACGAGCGCTGCCCCCTCGAGCGCAGTGCGCTCGCGCTCGGGGCCGAGGCGGCCAAGTCGGCGCTGGAGTTGAGGCTGCCGCCCGACCACGCCCTCGTGCGGCATCTGCTGCAGGCGACCCTCACCGGCGAGGCGACCACGGTGCGGCTGCGCGTGGCGCAGCGCGCCGACTGGGACGATGCCTGGTGGCTGTCCGGCACGCGCTGGATGGGCCGCGTGCTCGGGGTGGAGGTGGCCGATGACTCTGCGCGCATCCGCTGCGAGTCCGCCCAGGTGAGCTTGAAGCGCATTGGTCTCAGGCGGCTCTACAGCCGCGCCTGCTCGCACGTGCTGTATTCGGCCGCGTGCGGGGCGACGCCGATCTCGGCCACCGCCGAAGTGATCCGCTCCGAAGGCCGCCAGGTGGAACTGGCGAGCCTCCCGCCCGAGGTGGCCGGCATGCTCGCCGGCGGCTGGTTGCAGACGCCGGCAGGCGCGCGCCACATGATCGTGAGCGAATCGACCGAAGGCGTGGAACTGCTCTACCCGGTGGGGCTTGCGCCGCAGACGCTCGTCGACCTCGTGGCCGGCTGCGATCACAGCGTGTCCACCTGCGCCGCGCGCTTTAACAACCTCGACAACTACGGCGGATTTCCCTTCATCCCCACCAAGAACCCGTTCTCGACGGGCGTCTTCTAAGGAGATCGATTGCATGTGGTACCTCGCCGTCATCGTCGTCGCCGCGCTGGTCTCCGTCGCCCTCGCGCCCAAACCGCCCACCCCGAAACCCGCCGAACTCTCCGACCTCGACGCGCCCACGGCCGAGGAGGGCCGACCGATCCCAGTCGTCTTCGGCGCAGTGCTGCTGCGCGGCGCCAACGTCGTGTGGTACGGCGACCTGGAGGCCGAACCGATCAAGAAGAAGGGCGGCAAGAAATGAGCGCCGACGTCCTCGTCACCATCGCCCACGTGCGCGCCGCCGGTCTGTGCGTGCACGGCACGCGCACCTGGTTCGCACGCCAGGGCCTGGACTTCCGTGACTTCCTCGCCCGGGGGCTGCCCGCCTCCGTGCTGCTGGCCACCGGCGACGCGATGGCGCGGCGCGTGGTCGAGGTCGCGCAGGCCTGCCATGAGGAGCCGCGCTGATGGGCGGCCGCCGCAAGAAGCAGACCGTCGGCTACCGCTACCGGATCGGCATGCACCTGGTGCTGTGCCAGGGGCCGGTGGATGCGGTGCAGGAGATCCAGGTCGGCGACCGCAGCGCCTGGGGCGACGCGAGCCGCGTGCCGCTGCCGAGCGGCCATGGGCTGGGGCGCCTGCGCATCGATCGGCCCACGCTCTTCGGCGGCGACGAACGCGAAGGCGGCGTGGTGGGCGACCTCGACGTGCTCGCAGGCAGTGCCGCGCAAGACCGCAACGACTACCTGATGAGCCGCCTGGGCGCGGCGATCCCGGCCTTCCGCGGGGTGCTGTCGCTCGTGGCGCGCAAGATCCTGTTCGCCGCGAACAACCCCTACCTCAAGCCCTGGGCGGTGCGGGTGCGACGCTTCACGGCGGGCTGGCACGACGAACCCTGGATGCCCTGGAACGCCGAGGTGCGGGCCTGGGATGCCGACACCGGCACCCATCTCACCGTCGGCATGAACCCGGCGCACATCCTGGTGCAGTGCCTCACCGACCCGCACTGGGGCATGGGCTATCCGCCGTCCACCCTCGGCGCAAGCTTCTGGAACGCGGCCTGGGCGCTCGAAGCCGAAGGCTTCGGCCTGAACCTGGTCTGGACGCGCCAGCAGCCGATCGAGGCCTTCATCGCCCAGGTGCTCGACCACGTCGGCGGCATCCTCTACCTCGACCCGGAGCAAGGCACGTTCGAATTGAAGCTCCTGCGCGACGATTACTGGATCGACGGGCTGCCGGTGCTGGGCCCCGACGAGATCGTGCGCGTGGAGCGCTTCGAGCGCGCGCAGTGGGGGGAACTGCCCAACGAGATCACCGTGGTCTACACCGACTGGGCGACGGCCAAGGAGTCCACCGTCACGGTGGAGAACCTCGCCGCGATCCAACTGCAAGGCGGGGTGATCAACCAGCGGCGCGACTATCCGGGCGTGAACCACGGGCCGCTGGCCGCGCGGCTGGCGCTGCGCGACCTGCGCGCACTCGGCTCGCCCCTGGCGCGCATGACCTTGACCATCGTCCCCGGCGCCCTGGAGCGTCCGCCCCTGCCGGGGGAGGTGTTCCTGCTGCATTGGCCACGCCTGGGCATCGAGCGCATGGTGGTGCGCGTGACCGGCATCGACACCGGCACGCTGGGCGCCACCGAATGGCGCATCGAGGCCGTGGAGGACGTCTTCGGCATGGGCCAGACCGTGCTCACGCCCACCCCGCCGCGCCTCGAGGAGCCGCCGCTGGAGGCGCTGCCGCCGGCCCTGGTGCTGGCGGTCGAGGTGCCGTACTGGGAACTCGCGCGGCGGCTGTCGCGGGCCGATCTCGCCACCCTCACCGACACGGACACCTACGTGGGGGCCCTGGCCTGCGCGGGCGGCACGGGGCAGTTGAACTGGCAGCTCGCCACGGGAGCAGCGAGCAGTGAGCTCGAGGCGGTGGCCCCGGAGGACTACGCGCCCTTGCTCACGCTCGGCCAGGCGCTGCCGGCGAGCGAAGCCGATGCGCTGGCCGTGCCCGTGACGGCGCTGGCCCAGCCCGAGCGCCTCGCGGTCGGCGACTACGCCTACCTGGTCGATGCGGCCGGCGCCCCGCGCGAAGCGGTGGCGATCCTCGCCTTCGATGCCACCGCGGGCACGGTGGATCTCGCCCGCGGGGTGCTCGACACCACGCCGCAGACCCACGCGGCCGGCACCCGGCTGGTGGGCGTGGGCGAATGGCTGGCCGCCGAGACCACCGAGCGCGCGCCGGGCGAGTCGGTCTTCGTCGTCGCCATCCCGCGCACCTCCGGCGCCGAAGGGGATGCGGTGCTGGCTGCCAACGGTGCGCCCCTCGTGCTCGCGGGCCGCCAGGCGCGGCCGTACCCACCCGGGCGCATCCGGCTCAACGGCCAGCGCGAGCCGGCCGTGGTCGCCGGCGACCTGATCCTGACTTGGGCACACCGCGACCGCCTTCTCCAGACGGCCTATCTCGTGCGCCAGGACGAGGGCGACATCGGCCCCGAGCCGGGCACAACCTACACCGTGCGCATCAGAGACCGCAACGGCACCCTCGTGCGCAGCGAGACCGGCCTCACCGGCAACACCTGGACCTGGGACGTGGCCAGTGCCGCCCTGGACGCCGGCGTCGCGGGCGACCGCGTCACCGTCGAGATCGAGGCCGAGTGCGACGGGCTCGTGAGCTGGCAGGCGCAAGTGCGCACCGTCGAGCGCGCGGGCTACGGCTTGCGCTGGGGGCAGCACTGGGGCGGGGTGTGATGAGCGCGCGCATCGACGTGCACCTGCTCACCCTCGACGAGCCCGGGCACTGGCGCGAGGAGTGTCTGGCGAGCCTGGCCGGCGCGCCGATCCGCCTGCACCTGCTGCCCGGCATCCCGGGGTGTGTCGGGAGGGCCCGCGCGGCGGGCTTCGCGCGAGGGACCTTGCCGCTCGTGTCCTTCGTCGATCCCGACGACCGCTACGAGGCCCACGCCTTCGCGCACCTGGCCGATGCGCTCGATGCCTACCCGCAGGCGGTGCTGGCCTACACCGACGAGGCCCTGATCGACGAGCACGGCGACAGCCTCGGCGTGCGGCGACTGGCCTACAGCGCCTTGCAACACGCCCACTCGGCCAGCCACGTCCACGGCCTGATCGTGATGCGCCGAAGCGCCGTCGAGCCGGTGCTGACACGCATCGCCGATCTCGACGCCGGCACCGACTGGCTGCTCACCCGCCTCGTGGCCCGGCAGGGCAGCGTGTTGCACCTGCCCCTCGTCGGCCGCCACTGGCGGCAGCACCCGAACCAACACCACCGCCGCGCTCTGCCTGACCGGCGGGCGATGACCCACCTTGAGAGGAGTTGAACCCATGCCACAGACCGATCCGAACCTGGGCCTCGCCTACGGCTGGACGCTGGGCGAATCCGGCTGGCACACCGGCATGGACGCGAACCTGAAGCGCCTGGGTGCCGTCGTGGGCCTGTCGGTGACGAGCCGCACCACGGCCGCGCCGCCCGCCAGTCCCACGGACGGCGAGCGCTACATCGTGCCGGCCGGTGCGACCGGCGCCTGGGCCGGCAGAACCGACCAGATCGCGGTGTGGGTCAATGGTGCCTGGGAGTACCACGCCCCGAAGGTCGGCTGGCTGGCCTTTATTGCCGCCGAGGACAGGCTCGCCGTCTACAAGGCCGTCGGCTGGAGCGCCGGCATTTCCGTCTGAACCCTTACCCCGATCCGTCATCCCCGAACCCGCCCGCGTGGCGGGTTCGTCGTTTTTGGAGACCGCCCATGACTGAACCGACCCAAGCTCCCGCCCTCGTCGAGAACATGCTGCTCCTGCGCCGCGAGGACTTCGAAGACCTGCTCGACCGCGCCGCCGAACGCGGGGCCGAGCGGGTGCTCGCGCACCTCGGCCTCGAGAATGGCAACGCAGCAAGGGACATCCGCGAACTGCGCGATCTGCTCGAAGCCTGGCGCGACGCGCGCCGCACGGCATGGCAGACCACCATCAAGGTGGCCACGACCGCCATCCTCGCCGCCCTGCTGGTCGGGGGCGCCCTCAAGCTGAAGCTGATGGGAGGTGGCCAATGATCGAGACCCTGCTCGGTGGGCTGCTGGGCGGGGCCTTCCGCCTCGCGCCGGAGATCCTCAAGTGGCTCGACCGCAAGGGCGAGCGCAGTCACGAACTCGCCATGCAGGACAAGGCCTTGGAGTTCGAGAAACTGCGCGGGGCAAGCCGCATGGCCGAGATCGGCGCGAGTGCAGATGCGGCGTGGAATACCGGGGCCATCGAGGCCTTGCGCGAGGCCGTGGCCGCCCAGGGACAGCGATCGGGCGCGCGCTGGGCCGATGCGCTCTCAAGCAGCGTGCGGCCCGTCATCACCTACTGGTTCATGGCGCTGTACTGCGCGGCCAAGACTGCCGCCTTCGTGGGTGCCATCGAGGCCGGGGCGGACTGGATCCCCGCCATCCAGGCGGCCTGGACCGAGGCCGACCAGGCCCTGTGGGCCGGGGTGCTGAACTTCTGGTTCCTCGGCCGCGTGTTCGACCGGGTGCGGCCGTGATCCCCGTGCCGCAAGCGGCCATCGAGTTGGCCAAGCGCTTTGAGGGCTTCCACCGCGTGCCCAAGCACGATCCCAACCGCGCCTATCCGTACATCTGTCCGGCCGGCTATCCGACGATCGGCTATGGTCACCTCTGCGATCCGAAGCACCCGCCGATCACCGAAGCAGAGGCCGAGGCCTACCTCGCCCAGGATCTGAAGGTGGCGCTCGCCGCCACACTGCGCTATTGCCCGGTGCTGGCTACGGAGCCCGAGAACCGGCTCGCAGCCATCGTGGATTTCACGTTCAACCTCGGCGCGGGGCGGCTGCAGACCTCGACGCTGCGGCGGCGGGTCAACCAGCGGGATTGGACGACTGCCGCCGCTGAACTTCGCCGGTGGGTGTACGGCGGCGGGAAGGTGTTGCCGGGGCTCGTTGCAAGGCGACATGCTGAGGGTAGCCTGCTCGTTGACAGACCAATGCCGAACGCCCCGCGGAGCCCCTGATTGGCGTTGCGTTTCTCCGAGCGCCGAGGCATAATGTAATGCGAAAACAAGGCTGGGTTTCGTGTTACGTCGGCCTGGCTGAACAACATTAACGCGAGGAGTCAGGAATGGCTCGACCAACTGTGTCAGAACCCAGAGAAACGACCACGTCGATACGTATGAGCGCTGCAGAGAAGGCGGCGCTAGAAGAACGGGTGAAGACCCTGGGATACAAGACCATCAGTGACTACCTGCGGGCACTTGCACGTGCAGACATCCAGTCTGCAACTCCAAAGGCGCAAGTGAAGCGTATTCCCCGTCCACTGACCGAATACCACCGCACCGCATTGGGAAGCATGTGGAACGGTGACTCGCTGGATTGGATGGAGCGAAGGGAACCCAATAGCGTCAATCTGATCATGACCTCGCCTCCATTCGGCTTGGTCCGTAAAAAATCGTACGGGAATGAGGACGCTCACGCCTACTGCGACTGGTTTCGACCTTTCGCGGAGGGCTTCAGGAAGATTCTTCGGGATGACGGGAGTCTCGTCATCGACATCGGCGGGGCTTGGAAGCCGGGAACGCCGACACGCTCCCTGTACCACTTCGAACTCTTGATCATGCTCTGCGAGGAATACGGCTTTCACCTTGCCCTGGAGCACTATTGGTGGAACCCGGCCAAACTTCCAACGCCCGCCGAGTGGGTCAACGTCCGCCGCGTTCGGCCGAAAGACGCAGTGAACTGCGTCTGGTGGCTCTCCAAGACCCCATTTCCTAAAGCCAGCAACCGACGAGTTCTCGCGCCGTACAGCGAGTCAATGAAGTCGCTCATCAAGAACGGCTATCAAGCCAAGACACGTCCATCCGGGCACGTGATTTCGGAGAAGTTCGGAAAGGATAACGGAGGCTCGGTTCCCCCAAATTTGCTGGCAATCGCAAACACCGAATCGACAGGCGCGTATCAGGAGTACTGCAGAGATAAGGGTCTAGACATTCACCCTGCGAGGTTTCCGGCAGCGTTGCCCGAGTACTTCATCAGAATGACGACCGATCCGGGTGACTTTGTTCTTGATCCCTTCGGAGGATCTTGCGTCACCGGGGCGGTGGCAGAAGCGCTAGGCCGCCGATGGGCTTGCGTCGAAATGAATGCAGCCTACCTCGAAGGGGCAATGTCCAGATTCCAGGGCACGCAAGATTGCCTGAGTGCTGGTAAGCCATCGTCTTACGTCATCCACACACCGTGTGCGGCTGCGGTTGATGAGCGCGAGGTCCCGCTCGTGGCTGACGGTGGTGCCGCAAGGTCGCAGCAGCGAGACCATTCAAGCAGCGGCGATCAGGCTGGCCCAAGGGTAAAGCGCGTCTCCACCAAGGTCGTCAAGACCAACACAGCCGATCGGACCGTGGCCTAGTCGCAAGGGAGCAGGGCCGCGGCGCGCCAGAGCGATCACGCTTCGCGTCAAAAGGTCGTCGGCACTTTCGTGTTGGCGCCAGGCCGCGTCGCGGGCATAGCCAACGATCTGCCCACATGCTTCCAGAATCGCTCCGGGCGCTGACGCCTCGTTGCCAAACCACTTGCACTCGACAATGCCGAGGACGCGCCCGTCTCGTTCGACCGTAAGGTCGGCGCGCGCGGTACCGGCATTGACCCCGAGTGAACTTGCGAGATCCGCCGCCTTGCGCTCCCCTTCATCAAGATATGGGCGTGAGCGCGCCGCAATCGCGCGTTGCCACCATACTTGAAGGTTTCCAATACGCGCAGCAGGTCGAGTCGTGGCGAACGACATATCGAGTCGGCAGGAGTCGCCGGTAACGGCCGACAATGCGGCAGCCACATCGAGCAGGCAAGCCAATTCGAACAGGCGCCATGTTTCCAACCTCGGGAGCAACTCACACTGGAGTAGCGCTGCTATTGCTTCGGGCTCCAGGTTCTCGATGGCCGTCGCGGTGGAAGCACAGTCCCATGCCAGGCGGTACAGAGGTGCGCGTGCTTTCGCGGCTTGCCTTCGGTCGTGAGCGTTAAGCCTCGCGCGACCCGCAGGCGAATTCAAGATCTCTCGAAGCGGTGCTGTCCGTAGTGCGTCATCGATTACGCTCAGCCGCTCTTGAGCCGGTCCTTCAAACAGCCCGCCTCGGGCATGAAGAGCCGCAGACCGAAGTGCCGTTCGCGCACTGTCCAGTGTCTTGGCAAGCACACGATTCGGTCCCGACAGCCAAGTCCCGGACGCTTCATTGACGATGAATGCGGCCGAATCACATGTGACTGCTTGCAGCAGTGCGGACGCAGCCGCATCTGGTGGTCCAGGCAGTTCGCCGGATACTTCCCTTCGGAACTCTTCGAACGACGGCGAAATCTCACGAGGTCTGCTGGCGCATCTGGAGGCCAGCGCACCCACTGGTTTTGACAGCGCCCACCACATCAAGAGCGCGTCGACGTCATCTCGAGTCAAGTCGGTAACAGGCCCACGATACTGTGATCGGGGGCCGGAGCCGAGATATCGAAGGAGGCCTCGAAGGCACGTTGCCTCAAGTGCCGGCTCCTGTTGCGTCACGCAGAGAACTCCCTGCAGTCCATACTCAGTCGATCCGCTCTTGAAGCGTCGAGAGCCCAAGCCGTTGCGACGCTGACTGCCAAATCAGATGCCTCTCGTGGGGACAGCCCGTCCATGAGCGGCAAGATACACATGCGGAACGCGGAGAGAAATGCGTCCGCGGCCGCGCCAGCCGGCGGGGCGAACGCGTCAACTCCATGATCGAGGGCCCGCAGGGTCTTCAAGAAATCTACGATTGGCGCGCCGCCAATTTCGCGCGCGGTGTTGACCGCCCGCCACATTGCCGCAACCGGATTCGCAGGTATCGGGTCGGGAACGGTAAGGCCCAGTCGGCGAGACATCTCTACCGTGAAAGCCTCAAGGTCCGACGGCGCTCCAACCTTAATCCACGCGAAGCGACGGCTCAACGCATAGGAGATCTGGCCCAGTTGCGTCTTGTCGTAGGTGTTGAGCGTGCAGATCAGGCGCCAAGCCGGTTCGGGGGCATGCTCGTGCGGTGCCATGTCGGAGCGCGGTTCAGGCAAGACGACGTGAAAGGGACTTGTCGGATCTGCTGCGTCCGCTCGACATGGCAACACCGACGACTGCCCAGAGAGAATCGAGAAGAGTGGACCCAGAACCTTGTCAATCGGGCAGCGGTTGAGTTCATCGATGATGGTGGGCTTGTCGAAGTTCCTCAGCATCGCGCCGGGGATGAAGCCGATTGCCCCTCCGCCTAACGGCTGGTAGCCACCCACAAGATCTTGCACGCTCCATGCTGAGGATGCGGTAAGCATTAGGTAGGAGCCGTCACCGTCGTCGCGCTCGGAAAGCTCACGAGCCAAGTACTCGGCCAGGGTCGTCTTGCCGGTACCTGGCGGTCCATAGAAGATGATGTGGCGCTTTCCGGAGTTGACGGCCGCCTCAATCTGCCGGTAGATGGACGAATCAATGCCGACGAGAGACGTGTCTTCGGGAAGAGAAAACGGCCCCGTCAACGGCGCTGCGGCAAACACAGCCGAAAGGTTGGCGACGAGGCGGTCTCTCTCAGCGTCTTGCGTGCCATCGTAGAGATCGGCACCAGCAAGACCGGCGATTGATTGACCGACAACGTCATAGGTCGCGCTGCCAACGGCTGCAGTTGCTCCGGGTACCATTACAAGCGCCCGAAATGCGATGGGGTAGTTGCGCTTGGCTGCGCCGCCGCCGAAGTCGATCGTGCTCGCAGCCGGATTGAAGTCGCTGAGCGCATCGCCGGAAGTACCGGCAGGAAGTGGTCGCGCGAAAGCAATGACGAAAAGGTACTCCCAACCTTGCGGAAACTGCCAGCTTCCTGACCCCGCAGACTTGAGTGCGGGCAGCACGCGAAACGCGCACACCGCGCACGAACCGTCCCTATTGTTGATGTAGCCGATCGTCTTGGCCATCGGAAAGGGATTACCTGTCGCATCAGTTGCAAACCTCGATGCAAACGTTCCATCTCCTTGCTCCTCGACTTGAACGATCCACCGAGGAGGCTTGCTAGTAACAGCCTGCGGGTTGCTCCAAAACCCCGTTGTCTGGCTCGTCGGCTCGCCCAGGGCCAGCGCCTTGGTGCCACAACTCTTGATGGAAAGGCCGCGGGGCGTAAGCAGCGTCGTCTGAATATCATCCTTGAGCGCTTTAAAGACGCCGAGGATGTCTTGAGTAGGTAGCGGAGTAGCCATCAGGTTGCTCTTCTCGTGTCAAGACGATTATTGTCCTGGGCGCAGGTGATTTCGGTCAACAACGCAACGGGCGGCGGACGGCTCTATGCCGTTTTGTGTGGAAACGCTTCGCGTCATGTCGGCATGGCTGGCGCGAACGGACTGGCCGGCAGGTGCTTGAGCTTGGACATGCGCAGGTAGGCGATGGCGATGAAGTTCTGGCTCGTCCTGAAGCCGCGCGCGGCGCGCTTGGCCTGCTGCAGCAGCCCGTTCATCGCCTCGACGAAAGCGTTGCTGCGGTGATCGACCATGCCGCGCACCACCGCGTCGAACCGCTCCTTGAGCGTGGCCGCCAGCTTCTTGAACGGCTCGAGCCGGCAGCGCCGCGCCCAGCTCAGCCAGCCCCCCAGATCGGAAGCGGCCTGTTCGATGCTGTTGTGCGCTGTGGCCCGCGCGTACACCTCGCGCAGCGCCATCTTCAGCCGCCACGCCCGCGCGCTCTTGAGCGTCGAGCGCTGCAGCCAGTGCATCGCCTGGATCTGGCGGGCGCTCCAGCTGCTGGGGTTGCGCCGCATGCCCCACAGCAGCTGCCTGAGCGTCTTACGCTGGCCAGTGCCCAGCGCGGCTCGCACCGCCTGCGCGTCGGTGGCCATCTCCGCGCGGCGCACCTGGTCCATCGCATCGATGGCCATCGAGACGACGTGAAAGCGGTCGTAGCTGATCTGCGCCTCGGGCAACGCCAGCGCCACGCCCTTGGCGTAGGCTGCGCTCATGTCCATGCACACGTGCCGCACCTGGGCGGGATCGCCGCCATGGGCCCTCAGATCCTCGGCGAACTCCACCACCGTGCGGTGCTCGCGCCCCTCGGTGGCGAACAGCAGCCGCTTGCGATCCAGGTCGTGCACGACGGTGATGTAGTGCTGCCCGCGCCGCAGGCTGGTCTCGTCGATGCCCACCGTGCGCACGCCGGAGAAGTCTTCCAGCGCACGCGCCTGCGCGACGTAGAACTCGATGCGCCGCCACAGCCGCTTGTCCTTGCAGCGCAGCAACTCGGCGGCCTGGCGCACCGGCAGGTCCAGGCACAAGGTCAGCGCCAGCGCTTCGAACGCCGCGGTGAAGCCCGAGCCCGGACGCGCCCAGGGCACGGCCACCTGCGTGGTCTTGCCGCAGGCACCGCAGGCCACGCGCGGCACGTCGCAGTGCAGCCAGGCCTCGAACTGGAAGAAGTCCAGGTGCCGCCAGGATCGGCGCAGCCGGTCGTGCACCGGTTGCGTGGCCGCACCGCATGCCGGGCAGGCGAGCCTGCTGGTGTGGCAGCCGATCTCGAAGTCGATACGCCGCTTGGCGGTGTCGAGCCTGACGTCATCGACGACCCACGGCGGCTGCAAGCCCAGCGCGCTGGTGAACAGAGCTTCTACGGCAATGCCCATGGACTCATCCTCCTGATCAAACACGCCTCGTGGACATGTGCACAGGCCGGCCAGCGGCCTGCACACATGCCCACCGGGCTCGACGACCAGGAGTCATTGTGACTGTTGGGTTCCACACGAAATGACGAAGAGCCCGGCGGACGCATCGTTCTTGGCCGCTGCGTGATCTCCCAGACCTGGTCGACTTCGGGGGCCTCATGCAGCCGGTTGGGGGCGGAGATCAGCCCCACCAGGCGAGGGGCGTGGAAGGGTGAATCTATGGTGGCAACAATCTAGAATATAAGCTTGTTGTCACTTGGATGAACAGCTTGCATGACCGCAATCCCGCAAATCCTTGCTGCTTTGCAGGCGGCAGGAGTACCGATTCGGTTAGACAGCCGAAGCACCTATCAAGGCTGCATCGGCAGCGTCGATAACTACCCTCGACCGTTGAAGCTCTATGCATGGCAGGTTACTGATAACGGTCGGGCAACCGGAATTGTCCGCCCAGCAGACGAACGCCGTATTCAGGCAATCGCTAGCGGCACCCAAACGATTCATGCATCGGATGACCCCGAGACAGTGGTTCTAGGCTGGTGCGACGAATACACGCCAGAGCCAATAATCGTTGCATTCAATCCATATGGCGTTTCACGCCGGGTCACCGAGAAGGTCGATAGCAAGTTGGCCGCCGGTGCGTCTAGTGCCCGAGCATCAGACAGCCAGCAATTCCGTCAAGCGCTTCTTGATGAGGCTCTCGCCAACGGGATTGCAGTCGGCCGCAATCAGCACGGCGAGTATGTGGTCGCCATGAGACCGCAACGCTTCCTCGACTACCTCAACAACTACAAGGCGACCTATCACCCGAGTGCGCCCCCTCCTGTTGTTCAACAGACGACGGGACGCTCGATGCTTGACCTTGTCGCAGAAGCGGAGGTGGAGGGGGCCGCTCCGGTTGACGCCGTGGATGTCGAATTGCCGACGACATTCGATCCAGCGTCGATAGCAGATGGGCGCGAACGGGTTGCGCGCGAGATTGCAATTCGACGGGGTCAAGCACAGTTTCGAAACCAGTTACTGAGAGCGTATGGGTGTTGTGCTATGTCGGGTTGTACTGTCGTGCCTGCCCTCGAAGCTGCCCACATCGTTCCTTATCAGGGGCCCGGCACGAACCACTTAGCCAATGGGCTATTGCTTCGGGCTGACTTGCACACGCTATTCGATCTTGGTCTTCTAGCTGTCGATCATGAAACCTTGGCTATCGTGGTATCCAGTGATCTCAATGGGACCGAATATGAGACGCTTAGAGGACAGAGTCTCAACTTAGGGCGTCGTCTCGCGTTTCCCAGCCGCGCGGCGCTTCAAGAGCACCGGCGTCTTGCCGGCATATGAATTGTTTCCCGGGAGAGCGGTCAGGCCAGAAGTTCAACTCTTGACCTGTCCGCTTAAGGGGGGGTTACGACATTGGCCCGCTACACAGAACACGACACCAGCAAGATCTTTCCTGTGGCGGATGCGTTCCGCGCCAACTGCCTCCTGCGTGACGGCTCCCTGCTTTTCGACGGCGCGTCTGTCTGGCGTCCAGAAATTCTGGACCGCATTCATGAGGCCTTCGTCGCCACTCCGGACGATGGCGACCGCTCCTTCATCGTCAAGTTCAAGGATCAAATCGGCCAGGCGGGGCAGGACGTGATTCGGCTGGCGGCGGAGATCCTCTGTGTCTACTTCCTGTTTCCTTCGAACGTCGGCGGCGCACGAAAGCGCCAGGTCGTCAACGAGGTCCTTGGATGGGCGGGCGACAGCTTGCCGGAGTCACATCCGGTCTCCGCCGCCTTCTCGAATGGGATCGGTAGTGGCGGTCAGGGCTACAACACCCGTCGACCATTCGAGATCGCGTTCCTGATCGATGTTGCCATCGCGTGGAAGAAGTTGCCGCCAGACCGGCAGGCGGTGATCGCGGCAGACCCCTGGCTCTTCCAGGAGTTTGTCGACAGCATTGAGGATGCGGAGTCCAAGCAGCTTCGGCATATGCTGCTCTACCTGCTGTTTCCGAACCACTTTGAGCGCATCGCCAGCAGCAACCACAAGAGGAGGATCGTCAAAGCGTTCTCAGGGCTGGTTAGGGAAGGTCTGAACAACTCCGCCCGATTGCGCGACAATGCCTCACCGTGATCGGGGTGAGTGCGATGCAGCTGTCGTTCGGTGATGCCGAGGGTCTGGGGAGCCGCAAG
>NZ_CAJPVG010000019.1 GCF_905397375.1 Ralstonia mannitolilytica | reverse complement strand
CGAGAGCCTGCATGCCGAGTCGGTCAGCCGAGCACTGAAGATGGCGCTCAAGACGCGCCAGACCAAGCAGCAGCTGGTGCACCACTCGGATCGCGGCATCCAATATTGCTCGAGCGAGTATCAGCGCATCCACAAACGGCACGGCCTGACATGCTCGATGACCGACGGCTACGACTGCTATCAGAACGCCCTGGCCGAGCGCGTCAACGGAATCCTCAAGGGCCAGTCCTTGCTCAGCCGCCCCGCCGATCTGCAGCAGGCCGAGCGCATAGTGGCCCAGTCCGTGCACATCTGCAACCATGAGCGGCCGCATCAGGCCCTGAAATACAAAGCGCCCGATGCGGTGCATCGGGCGTCTAGTGGCTGAACTGAGTGTCAACCTATATCAGGACTTGACAGGCTGCGCCGTGTCAGCGCTGCATGCGGGCCCTAGAAATCGCGGCGCTGCACGCCCGCTTCCGTACCGAGCAGCAGCACATTGGCGCCGCGCTTGGCGAACAGGCCGACCGTCACTACGCCCGGGATGTCGTTGACGGTGCATTCCAACGCCTTCGGATCGGCAATCCGCAGGCCTGCCACATCCAGGATCACATTGCCGTTGTCGGTCTTGTAGATCTGGCCTTCCTTGGTCATGCGCAGGCGCGGCTGGCCGCCCAGCGCCGCAAGCTGACGCGCAACGGCCGCACGTGCCATCGGCACCACCTCCACGGGCAGCGGGAACGCGCCCATCGTCTCGACGAGCTTGCTGCCGTCGGCGATGCAGACAAAGACATCGGCCACCGAAGCGACGATCTTCTCCCGCGTGAGCGCACCGCCACCGCCCTTGATCATCGCGCCGGAGGCATCGATTTCGTCCGCACCGTCCACATACACGGGAATAGCGTCGACCTCATTCAGATCGAGCACCGTGAACCCATGGCCCTGCAGGCGACGCGTCGAGGCCTCCGAGCTCGACACCGCGCCGGCAAAGCGCGCCTTGTGCGGTGCCATCGCATCGATGAACAGATTGGCCGTCGAACCCGTGCCGACACCCAGCACGGCGCCCGCGGGCACGTTGGCCAATACGTAATCTGCGGCGGCCTGCGCCACCAACGCTTTCAGTTCATCCTGCGTCATCGCAAATACCCCAAGAAACCGGTCCGGATCGGAAAACCCGGTAGTGTACCGGATCGCCTGGGCGGCCCTCCCCGGCTGGCGCAGCGAAACGTGCGGAGTACAATCGATTCATCCCTCCACCTCCAGTGCTTCGCTGGCATGCACTTCGTCGGATCATGAATCAGCTCGATCAACTTAAGCAGTTCACCACCGTCGTCGCCGACACGGGCGATTTCCAGGCCATGCGCGCCTACGCGCCGCACGACGCGACGACCAACCCGTCGCTGATTCTCAAGGCCGTGCAGAAGGCCGAATATCGTCCGTTGCTGGAGAAGGCCGTGCGCGATGCCCGCAGCGACAGCGTGGAAGACATCACCGATGCCGTGCTGGTGACCTTCGGATGCGAGATCCTGTCGATCATCCCGGGCCGTGTGTCGACCGAGGTCGATGCGCGCCTGTCGTTCGACACCGAAGCCACTGTCGCAAAGGCCAAGCACCTGATCGCACTGTACGAAGCGCGCGGCGTGGCGCGCGAGCGCGTGCTGATCAAGATTGCGTCGACCTGGGAAGGCATCCGCGCGGCGGACCTGCTTCGCGCCGAAGGCATCCGCTGCAACATGACGCTGCTGTTCTCGCTCGCGCAGGCGGTGGCGTGCGCGGAAGCAGGCGTGCAACTCATCTCGCCCTTCGTCGGCCGCATCTACGACTGGTACAAGAAAGACGCCGGCGCCAACTGGGACCCGGTCGCCCAAGGCGGGGCAAACGACCCGGGCGTGCAATCCGTGCTGCGCATCTACAACTACTACAAGAAATTCGACTACCCGACCGAGGTGATGGGCGCCAGCTTCCGCAACACCTCGCAGATCATCGAACTGGCCGGCTGCGACCTGCTGACCATCAGCCCCGAGCTGCTCGCGCAACTGCAGCAATCGGATGCGCCGGTCGAGCGCAAGCTGTCGCCCGAACACGCCAACGCGGCCAACATCGCGCGTCTGCCGGCCGACGAGAAATCGTTCCGCTGGCACATGAACGCCGACGCGATGGCAACGGAAAAGCTCGCCGAGGGCATCCGCCTGTTTGCCGCGGACGCGATCAAGCTCGAAGCCCTGATTGAACCGCTGCGTGCGGCAGCGTAAGGAACCGGCTCAAGCCAGCATGGCGGGCAGGCACACGCCCGCCGGCTGGTGGATCACCAGATTGGCCGTCTCATCGAGGGCGCTCGGCTCGGGATTCACGACGATGACCTTGGCGCCGTGATCCTTCGCCAGCCCGGGCAACCCTGCCGCCGGATACACGAGGCCGGACGTCCCCACCACGAGGCATACGTCGCACGTGCTGGCCGCCTCTTCCGCACGGTAGTTCGCCACGAGCGGCAGCGGCTCGCCAAACCACACCACCCCCGGGCGCAGCATCGCACCGCACGTTGCGCAGCGCGGTGGCCTGCCAGGCTCAGCCGTGGCGATATCGCACTTGCCGCAGCCGCCCAGCCATTTGTCGGCGAACAGGTTGCCGTGCAGCTCGACCACACCGACGCTGCCCGCGCGCTGGTGCAGACCGTCCACGTTCTGCGTGACGAGCGTCACCGTCTTGCGCTTGGCCAGTGCGGCGATCGCCAAATGCGCGGGGTTCGGCTGCGCCTGCAGCACGCGCTCTCGCCGCTGCTGGTACCAGTCCCACACCATGCGCGGGTGCTTCCGGTACGCGGCCTCGGTCGCCAGGTCTTCCGGGTTGAAGCGGGACCACAGCCCGGTCAGCGCATCGCGAAAGGTGGGAACACCGGATTCCGCCGACACGCCCGCACCCGTCAGCACCATGACGTGTTCGGCCGCACCGATCCAGGCCTGCGCCTGGGCCAGCGCGGCCGCGTCGCGTGCGGCCGGCAAGTCTGCGCGCATCACTTCCTGGCAGATGCCGCCGCGCGCTGACGTACGGCCTCGAACAGGCACACGCCGCTGGCGACCGAGACGTTCAGGCTCTCCACGCTGCCCGCCATCGGGATGCTGACCAGCGTGTCGCACGTTTCGCGCGTGAGGCGACGCATGCCTTCGCCCTCGGCGCCCATCACGATCGCGATGGGGCCCTTGAAGTCCGCCTGGTAGAGATCCTGTTCAGCTTCGTCAGCCGTGCCGATCACCCACACGCCGCGCTCCTGCAGCTCGCGCAGCGTGCGCGCCAGGTTCGTCACGGTGATGTAGGGGACGGTCTCGGCAGCACCGCTCGCCACCTTGGCCACCGTAGCGTTGATGCCGACGCTGCGGTCCTTCGGCGCAATCACGGCATGGGCACCCGCCGCATCGGCCACGCGCAGGCACGCGCCGAGATTGTGCGGATCCGTCACGCCATCCAGCACGAGCAGCAGCGGCGTGCCTTCGATGCCGTCAAGCAGTTCATCGAGATTGAGCGCCAGCGACAGCGCCTCGGCCTTCGCCACCACGCCCTGGTGGCGATCGGTGCCGGCAATGCCGTGCAGACGATTGTTGTCTGCGGGAATCAGCCGCACGCCCGCAGCTTCCGCCGCCTTCAGGAAATCCTGCATGCGGCGGTCGCGGCGGTTGGCCTCGAAGTAGATTTCGTCGATCGACTTCGCGTCGTGGCGCAGCCGGGCAGTGACGGCGTGAAAGCCGATGAGGAGTTTGGATTTAGACATGGCGCGATTGTACCCGTCCGCCCTCACTCCCCGGCCGTTTTAGCGCCCCCTCGTCTTGCGCGCAGACTTGGCCGCGGCCTTGCGCGGCGCGGCGGTCTTGCCCTTGGACTTGGCGGGGCGTGCTGCCTGCTTCTTGCGCGCGGGCTTGGCATGCGCATGGCCCGGCGGCAACGCGCGTGCGCCCGGCTCGAATACCGGCTGCTCTTCGAACACGCGGTCGAGCGTCTCGTCAAACGACTCCTCGGGCTTGGCCGTCCCGCCCAGCAGCGCCGCGAGCTGGCGCGGCTTCTTGCGGCCAACCGGCGGCGCCGGCGTGGCCACGGCAGGCTGACGCGTCGCGACGCCTTCGGCCGCTCCCGTCACCTTGGCCGGGCGCAGCGCCTTGGTCGAAGGTTCCTGAATCAGACGGAAATCCATCTTGCGGGCATCGAGGTCCACACGCAGGAGTTGCACGCGCACGCGGTCTGTGAGCCGATAGCGGATGCCGGTCCGCTCGCCGCGCAGTTCGTTGCGTGCCTCGTCGTACTGGAAGTAGTCGCTGCCGAGTTCCGTCACGTGGACCAGGCCTTCCACATACAGCTCGTCGAGCTGCACGAAGATACCAAACGACGTGACGGCGCTGACGGTGCCCGAGAACTCGTTGCCGAGCTTGTCGCGCATGAAGTAGCACTTGAGCCATGCTTCCACATCGCGCGAAGCCTCGTCGGCGCGGCGCTCGTTGGCCGAGCAGTGGACGCCGAGCTCGTGCCAGATCGCCTCCGCTTTGGCCTTGTTCACGACGGCGGCCGGCATGCCCTTCTCGGCCTCGGCCTGCAGGCGGCGCGCCTTGGGCGAGAGCGCACTGTTCAGCTGCACGCCGGGCGCCAGCGACGGCACATAGCGCGTGTGATGCAGGATCGCCTTGATGGCACGGTGCACGAGCAAATCGGGGTAGCGCCGGATCGGACTGGTGAAGTGCGCGTAGGCCGGGTATGCCAGGCCAAAGTGGCCGATATTGTCCGGGCTGTAGACGGCCTGCTGCATCGAGCGCAGCAGCATGGTCTGCAGCATCGGCGCGTCGGGGCGCGCGGCGATCTTCTCCATCAGCTCCGCATAGTCGGCCGCCTCGGGCTTATCGCCGCCGCCGAGCGTCAGACCGCTCGTCTTCAGGAAGGCACGCAGCGCCTGCAGCTTTTCTTCCGTCGGACCCGCATGCACGCGGTACAGCGCAGAGTGCTTGTACTTCTCGAGCATTTCAGCGGCGCAGACGTTGGCCGTCAGCATGCACTCTTCGATCAGCCGGTGCGCGTCGTTGCGCGTGCGCGGCAGGATCTGCTCGATCTTGCCCTGCGCGTTGCAGACGATGTACGTCTCGGTCGTGTCGAAGTCGATCGCGCCACGCTCGCGTCGCGCCTTGAGCAGCGTCTGATACAGCTCGTACAGGTCTTGCAGATGCGGAACCAGCGGCGCCCGCTTGGCAGCCTCGGGGCCCTTCACGTTCGACAGGATCGACCAGACCTCGTTGTAGGTCAGGCGCGCCTTCGAATGCATCACCGCCGGATAGAACTGGAATGCCTTGATCTGCCCCTTGGCCGTGATGACCGCATCGCACACCATGCACAGGCGGTCGACCTCCGGGTTCAGCGAGCACAGGCCGTTGGAGAGCTTCTCGGGCAGCATCGGGATCACGCGGCGCGGGAAGTAGACCGAAGTCGCGCGGTCAATCGCATCGGCGTCCAGCGGATGCCCCGGCCGGACGTAATGCGACACGTCCGCAATCGCCACGATCAGGCGCCAGCCCTTGCCGCGGCCGATCTTGATGGGCTCTGCATAGACGGCATCGTCAAAGTCGCGCGCGTCTTCACCGTCGATGGTCACCAGCGGAACGTCGCGCAGGTCGATGCGGCCGGCCAGATCGGATTCGCGCACCACGTCGGGCAGTGCCTCTGCCTCGCGTTGCGCCGGCTCGGAGAATTCGTGCGGCACGCCGTACTTGCGCACGGCGATTTCGATCTCCATGCCCGGGTCGTCGATCTCGCCGAGCACCTCGACCACGCGGCCGATCGGCTGCACGTAGCGATCCGGATATTCCAGGATCTCAACGCTCACGACCTGGCCCACCTTGGCCTTGCCCTGCCCCTTGGGAGCGATCAGGATGTCGCGGCCCAGGCGTTTGTCTTCAGGCGCCACCACCAGCGTGCCGTTCTCGGAAAGCAAGCGGCCGATGATGCGCTTGTTCGCCCGCTGCAGGATCTCGACGATCTGGCCTTCGGAACGGCCACGGCGGTCGTAGCCAACGGCCCGCACGAGGGCGCGGTCACCGTGCATGGCCTTCTGCATCTCGCGCTCGGGCAGGAAGATGTCGGGCTCGCCATCGTCGCGAACGAAGAAGCCGTAGCCGTCGCGGTGGCCGATCACGCGGCCTTCGATGAAGTTGGGCTGGTGCGCCAGTTCGTAGTGTCCCTTGCGGTTGAGTTCGATCTGACCATCCCGCTCCATGGCGGTCAGACGCTTGATGAAGCCGTCGTGCTCCTTGCGCGTGACCGACAGCGCCTTGGCAATATCGGTGGCAGACAGCGGAGATCCCGACGTGCGCAGCACACCGAGGATTTCCTCGCGGCTCGGGATCGGATAAGTCGGTTGATTCAATTTCTTCTTCTAGAGTGTTGACAGGTTCGCTAAAACCCGTAATAATTGCAGCTTCGGTACACGCACACCGGCCCAGGTGGCGGAATTGGTAGACGCACTAGTTTCAGGTACTAGCGGGTAACTCCGTGGAGGTTCGAGTCCTCTCCTGGGCACCAGAGTTTAGGAACGGCGCAACGCAAGTTGCGCCGTTTTTCTTTTCCGAAGCCAGATCGTTGTTCAGTAGCTGACGCGGCATTCCGCGAAGGGCGAGAGGCATTGTGTCTCGGCTATCGTGCCGGGGCCCGGCCGGATGCACCGGTCTCAGCAGCCCCAGACGCTGGGTGGGTTCGACGCCTGGCGCATCGATCAAGGCACGCCACGCTTCAACTGACCGCGCACGCTGCAATTGGCGATACTGCAAAGCCAATCCGTGCGCGGGTTTCGAGCCAATGTTGCAGCCCGTGACGTGAGGTTACCGAAGTGGCACGCACGACGCAAGCCGCACAACCCTCCCGCTCCAACCTCACATCCACCGAATGCCGAATCAAACCGGGGGCGCCTCTCCATTGCCGGCCGTACGCGCCTTGCCGCGCTTGATCCAGGCGGCGAGGTTGTGTGGGCGCAGCGTGTCGTATTCCTCGAACGGCTGGTGGATCCACGGGTTGGTCGGCAGGAACTGCACGGCGTAATCCGGTTTGATCTTTGAGCATGCCTTGTGCCACAGCACGGCGGTACGCACCTCCGTCACCGCCGGATAACGCTCCTTCAGGTGACGCCCGACGCGCTCCAGCGTGACGCCAGAATCGACCAGGTCGTCGACCAGCAGCACGCGGCCGGACAATTCACCGCGCGTCATCGTGATGTACTGGGCAATGTCCAGGTCGCCCTGCTGCGTGCCCGCCGCCTCCCGATAGCTGCTCGTCGCCAGGATCGCCAGCGGCAGGTCGTAGATGCGCGAGAGCTGGTCGCCCACGCGCAACCCGCCACGTGCCAGGCACAGGATCTTGTCGAACTTCCAGCCCGACTCGTGCACGACCAGCGCCAGACGTTCAATCAGGCCATGGTAGTCATCCCAGGACACCCACAGGTGCGCGTCGTCGTTGATCGGCTGGTTCATCGTGTTCCTCTTCCTAACGTAAAGGCGGCATGCATGCCGCTGTCGTGTTCTCTATGTTCAACAAAAGCGCGCCGCCCAATGCAAATTCGCCCGGCGAATCACCGGGCGAATCTGGACGGTACGCGCGCGTCAGTCCTTGTACGGATGACGCAGCAGGATGGTCTCGTCGCGATCGGGGCCCGTCGAGATCATGGCAATGGGAATGCCGGCCACTTCTTCGACGCGCTTCAGGTAGGCCTGCGCGGTTTCGGGCAGCGCGCTCCATTCCTTCAGGCCGAAGGTGGAGGTGTTCCAGCCCGGGAACTCTTCGTAGATCGGCTGGCAGCGCGCCACGGCGTCCGACCCGCGCGGGAGGATGTCGACCTCCTTGCCGTCGAGCGTGTAGCCGACACACAGCTTGATGGTTTCCAGGCCGTCGAGCACGTCGAGCTTGGTGATGCACAGGCCCGACACACCGTTGATCTGGATCGCGCGGCGCAGCGCAGCGGCATCGAGCCAGCCGGTGCGGCGCGGGCGGCCCGTGACGGAGCCGAACTCCTTGCCGACATTGGCCAGGCGCACGCCGATCGGGTCCTGACGCGCCGGGTTGTCAGCGTCATACAGTTCGCTCGGGAACGGGCCGGAGCCCACGCGCGTGCAGTACGCCTTTGTGATGCCAAGGATGTAATGCAGTTGGCCCGGACCCACGCCGGCGCCGGCAGCGGCGTTGCCCGCCACGCAGTTGCTCGAGGTGACGAACGGATACGTACCGTGGTCGATATCGAGCAGCGTGCCTTGCGCGCCTTCGAACATCAGGTTCTTGCCGGCGGCGTTGGCAGCGAACAGCTCAGCCGACACGTCAGCCACCATCGGCTTCAGACGTTCCGCGTACGACAGCATTTCGTCCAGCGTCTGCTGGAAGTCCAGTGCCGGATGGTTCAGGTATTGCGTGAGAACGAAGTTGTGGAAGTCCAGGTTCTCGCGCAGGCGCTCAGCAAAATAGCCCGGGTCGAACAGATCCTGCACACGCAGCGCGCGGCGCGCAACCTTGTCCTCGTATGCCGGGCCGATACCGCGGCCGGTCGTGCCGATCTTGCTCGCGCCGCGCTTGAGTTCGCGCGCCTTGTCGATGGCAACGTGGTACGGGAGGATCAGGTTGGTCGCTTCGGAAATGCGCAGGCGGTTCTGCACCTGCACACCGGCCGATTCCAGCTCGTCGATTTCCTTGAACAGCGCCTCGGGCGAGAGCACGACGCCGTTACCGATATAGCACGCAACACCATCGCGCATGATGCCCGATGGAATCAGACGCAGAATCGTCTTCTTGCCGCCGATGATGAGGGTGTGGCCTGCGTTATGTCCGCCCTGGAAACGAACCACGCCTTGCGCATGATCGGTCAGCCAATCGACGATTTTCCCTTTACCTTCGTCACCCCACTGGGTGCCGATGACGACGACGTTGCGTCCTTGGCTCACTGCTGGTGCGGACATGTTGAATTTGCAGATGGGTTAAAAACGTATTCTACCCTTGTTGCCGGGGGCTTCCCCGAAATTGCAGGGTACTTACAGAACGTTATGCAACACCTTCAGGCTGAAGCGTTGCGGGGCTTGACGATCCAGCGGCCACCCTCGTCCACCAGTTGGCGGTCGTAGGCGAACTCATCCAGATCCTCAGGATGACCTGGGAGCGACTGGATGACGATCTCGCCGGCCGCACGCAACGCGGCAATCGCCTCGCGCAGCTTGGCGTCGCCAGACCAGGGTGCGTGGATGGCGGCGGCGCGCGCCTCGACGGGGGAAATTCCGGCGACTTCGCGCAAGTCCAGCGAGAAGCCGGTTGCCGGGCGGGCACGGCCGAATGCCTGGCCCACCTTGTCGTAGCGGCCGCCGCGCGCCACGGCGTTCGGCACACCGGCGACGTAGGCCGTGAACATCACACCGCTGTGGTAGTGGTAACCGCGCAGGTCGGCCAGGTCGATGTTGACCGTAGCTCCGCCGGCGCGCTCGGCCAGCGTCGCCAGATCGTCCAGCGCACGGCTGATCGCCGGGAGGGGCGGCAGCCGCTTACGTGCCAGATCGAGCACATCGAGCCCGCCGTACAGGGACGGCAGCAGGTTGATCGCATCGCGTTGCGCGACCGGCAACTCCGCCGTAACGGCACGCAGCGCCGGCGCGTCCTTGGACGCGAGCGCGGCGAACAGATCATCCCGCATGCTGGACGCCACGGGAGATTGCTCGAGCAAGGCCGCGACCACACCCACATGGCACAGATCCAGACGCACGTCCGCCAAGCCGGCCGCCGACAGCGCGGCCAGCATCAGATCCTGGATTTCCAGGTCGGCTTCCAGACCGGCGTGCCCGTAGATTTCGGCGCCGATCTGCAGCGGCTCGCGCGTGACGTGGAAGCCGCTCGGACGCGTATGGAGCACGGACCCTGCATAGCAGAGGCGCGTCACGCCGGCGCGGTTCAGTAGGTGGGCATCGATACGGGCGACCTGCGGCGTGATGTCGGCGCGCAAGCCAATCGTGCGTCCCGAAAGCTGATCGACGAGCTTGAAGGTCTTCAGATCCAGATCGTGGCCGGTGCCCGAGAGCAGCGACTCGATGTACTCCAGCATCGGTGGCATGACGAGCTCGTAGCCGTAGGTGCGGAACAGGTCGAGCATGCGGCGGCGCAACTCTTCAATCTTGCGCGCCTCGGAAGGCAGCACGTCGGCAATGGATTCAGGCAGCAACCAATTGGTCGGCATGGCGGTCTCGCTCGGGAATCGAGGGTCAGCGGAAATTCGTGAAAAGGCAGGAAGTTGGCTAGCGATGCAGCAGCCGCAGCAGGATCAGCCCCGCCGCCATCGACACCAGGCCAACCACGCGCAGCTTTTCATCGGGCAGCTCGGTCAGCATCTGGAAAGCACGGCGCCAGGCCTGCGGCGCCACGAACGGCAGGATGCCCTCGAACACGAGCACCAGCGCGCAGGCAGCCAGCAAGACGGAGGGGAGTGACTCTTCCATGGGATACAGGGGGCGAACGAACAAAACCCCGGCAAGCCGGGGTCTGTCCGCCTCAATCGATCAACAGCGCATTGTACTAGCGATGGCGCCCCGTCTGGGCAGCCGGCGCCGCCGCGTTGCCGCCGTTGGGGCTGCGCATGTACTTGAAGAAATCGCTGTTCGGCTGCAGCACCATCACGTCCTTACGATCGCGGAACGATGCGCGGTACGCCTCCATGCTCCGCCAGAACGCGGCGAACTGCGGGTCGCGGCCGAAAGCCTCGGCATAGATGTCGGCGGCGCGCGCATCGCCTTCACCCTTGATCTTCTGGGCATCCCGGTACGCATCGGCAAGCACGACCTCGCGCTGGCGATCGGCATCGGCGCGGATCTTCTCGCCTTCGGCGGCGCCCGTGGAGCGCAGCTCGTTGGCCACGCGCTTGCGCTCCGCCTCCATGCGGCGGTAGACGGATTCGGTCACGCTCGCCAGCAGGTCGACGCGCTTGAGCCGCACGTCGATGATGTCCACGCCGACCGACTTTCCATACTCCTGCACGCCCTTGAGGATGCTCTGCATCACGGCTTCGCGGTCTGTGGAGACCACGTCGGACACCGTGCGCCGCGCAAACTCATCGCGCGCGATGGAGTTGATCTTCTGCGTCATGCTGTCCTGCGCGAGGCGGTTGTCGCCCTTGAAGCTGACATAGAACAGCCGCGGATCCGACACTCGCCACTTGACGAACCAATCCACCAGCAGGTTCTTCTTCTCGGCCGTGATGAAGCGGTCGGCCCCGGCCACATCGATGGTCTGCAGGCGCTTGTCCATGAACACCACGTTCTGCAACGGCGGTGGCAGCTTGAAGTGCAGGCCCGGCTCCTTGATGACCTGCTTGATCTCACCAAAGGCGAACACGACGGCGTAGC
Organism: Ralstonia mannitolilytica; assembly: GCF_905397375.1. Classification (GTDB taxonomy): domain Bacteria; phylum Pseudomonadota; class Gammaproteobacteria; order Burkholderiales; family Burkholderiaceae; genus Ralstonia; species Ralstonia mannitolilytica. The sequence continues at coordinate 31,969 of NZ_CAJPVG010000019.1, read as the reverse complement.
GCCGTTGATCCACCACGAATACCACCGACGACAATATCGCCAGGGCAATGACCAGCGCCACGAAGGCGGAAATCAGACGGTTCATGTGCCCTCCTCTCAGCGCGAATCGCGGTCACGGTTGCGCAGCGCCTCGCGCGAGCGCGAGTCGGCGTCGGTTGCCGGTGACGGATTGGAAGGCGTCGGCACACTCTGCGCCGAGCCGCTGTCCTGCGGCGAAGCCCCGGGTGTCGTGGGCGGATGCGAGCCACCCTGCGTCTGCGCGATGAGCTTGTCCAGCGGCAGATACAGCAGGCTGCCATTGCTCTGGTCGACCATCACCTTGGTCGCGTTGGCGTAGATGTCCTGCATGGTCTCCAGATAGATGCGGTCGCGCGTCACTTGCGGCGCCTTCGCGTACTCGCGCTGCACTGAGGCAAAGCGCGCGGCATCGCCTTCGGCACGCGCGGTCACACGGGCCTTGTAACCCTGCGCTTCCTCAACGAGCCGCGCAGCCGTACCCTTGGCACGCGGCACGACGTCGTTGGCGTACGCCTGGCCTTCGGAAATCGCGCGCTCGCGATCCTGTCCGGCCTTGGTCACATCGTCGAACGCGGCCTGCACCTGTTCAGGCGGCTGCACGCTCTGCACGTTCACGCTGAGAATGCGGATGCCAGTCTTGTAGGCCGACAGGATGCGCTGGATCGACTCCGCCAGATTGCGGCTCACGGCATCGCGCCCCTCGTACAGCACGGCGTCCATCTTGTTGCGACCGACGATCTCGCGCACGGAGGTTTCGGCGGCCTGCGTCACCAGTTCCTCATCGCCGCCGCGATCGGTACGGTTGTAGAACAGGTATTCGACCGGATCGGCAATGTTGTACTGCACGGAGAAACGCACGTCGACGATGTTCTCGTCCTGCGTGAGCATCGAGGAATCCTTCAGATTCGTGTCCTTGATCTGCGTGGTGCGGCCGATCTCGAGCGTACGCACGCCCGACAGGTTGACGATCTCGTGCGACTCGATCGGATACGGCAGGCGCCAGTTGATACCCGGCGTCGCCAGGTACTTGAACCGGCCGAACTGCAGGATCACGCCCGTCTGGCCTTCCTGCACGATGAAGAAGCCGCTCGCGAGCCACAGGCCCACGAGCACCGCCACCAGCACACCGATGCCCAGGCCGGAGGTACCGCGCCCGCTACCCGGGCGAAGCGGCGTCGGACCGCCGTTGCCGTTGCCGCCTTCCTTGCGGCCGAACAGGTTGTTCAGCCGGCGGTTGAAGTCGCGCCACAGCTCGTCGAGGTCAGGCGGGCCATCCTGGGGCGGCTTGCTTTGACGCTTCGGTTCGTCCTTGTCTTCGCGCTCGGCATTGTCGTCGCCGCGACCCCAGCGGGGATCATTCAGCGAAAGCAGCACGCGCAAGCGGTGCCACAAGCCTCGCACCGGCTTGGGCGGGACCATGGAAGAAAGCTGGGTCGAAATCTCGGGCATGAGCGGTCGGGCTTGTCCTGATTGTCTGACTGCGAAAGAGTAACGGGGCATTCTATCAGCCCTGTTCGTCACCTTCGGCGGAAGCGCCGTGGCGCCGCAAGCTTTGCGACAGTTCGTCACGCTGCTCCGAAGACGCATCGCGACGGCTGTCGAAGCGCGGATCGAATTCACCACCGTCGGGCGCCGGATGCTCGCGCAGGCGAATGGCGGTTTCCACCAGCGCTTCGCGCAGCAGATCCAGCCCCGCGCCCTCGATGGCAGACACGAACACGCGGCGCACCGCCCCCGCTTCGTTGCGTTCGATGCGTGGGCCCTGGGCGCGCAGTTCCTCGGCGGCGTCGATCTTGTTCATCACCAGGATCTGCGGAATGCCGCTGGCGTCGATTTCTTCGAGCACGCGGTTCACCTGCTCCATCTGCTCATGCTTGACGGCGCTGGCAGCATCCACCACATGCAGCAGCACATCGGCGTGCACGGTTTCTTCCAGCGTGGCGCGGAAGGCCGCGACCAGCTGCGTGGGCAGATCGCGAATGAACCCCACCGTGTCCGACAGCACCACGTTGCCGAGCCCTTCCAGATAGAGCCGCCGGGACGTCGTGTCGAGCGTGGCGAACAACTGGTTGGCGGCATAGGCGCGCGCCTTGGTCAGCGCATTGAAGAGCGTCGACTTTCCTGCGTTGGTATAGCCGACCAGCGAAACCGAAAACGCATCGTTGCGGCTGCGCGCGCGGCGCTGCGTATCGTGTTGGCGTTGCAGCTTGTCGAGCTCTGCCGAGAGCCGCTTGGCACGTTCGTCCAGCATCCGGCGGTCGAGTTCGAGCTGACGCTCGCCGGGGCCGCCACGTATGCCGATCCCGCCCTTCTGGCGCTCCAGGTGGCTCCAAGCCCGCACCAGCCGCGAGGCCTGATAGCGCACGCTCGCGAGCTCCACCTGCACCTTGCCGACGTGGCTCTGGGCGCGCTGGCTGAAGATGTCGAGGATCAGGCCGGTCCGGTCCACGACGTGGCGACCGAAGAAGCGCTCAAGATTGCGCTGCTGGGCCGGGCTCAGGGCATGGTTGAAGATGACGATCTCGGCATCTTCTTCGTCTGCGGCGATCTTGACCTCTTCCGCCTTGCCGGCGCCGATGAACAGTGCGGCATCGGGCCGGGAACGTTTGCCCGTGACCGCGCGCACCGGGTCAGAGCCGGCCGTGGACGCCAGCAGCGCCAGTTCACTCAGACTTTCCTGGAAATCGTGTTTGCCGAAATCGACGGCGACCAGAATGGCGCGTGTCGGCTCCGAGCTGGAGGTGGGATGAGATGCCAAGCGGGGAAATGAAGTACGGGAGAAGCAGGGATGGGAGCGTCCCGCCGCGCGGACGGCGGCGGGAGCGAGGCAGAATCAGGCGTCGGACGCTTCGTCCACGCGGAAATTCACGGCACGAGCCGGCACCACGGTGGAGATCGCATGCTTGTACACCATCTGCGTCACGGTGTTGCGCAGGAGGACGACATACTGGTCGAACGACTCGATATTGCCTTGCAGCTTGATACCGTTGACGAGATAGATCGACACCGGCACATGCTCCTTACGCAGCGCATTCAGAAACGGGTCTTGTAGCAATTGCCCTTTGTTGCTCATGGCACACTCCAGATTTATAGGTTTAGTGATGGGTTATGGGGCTCGGAAGCCCTGGTTCAAGCAGGCGACGCAAAAAAAGTTCGTCAAAAGAGTCGGCCAGACGCGTCCAAACGACGCCGATGGCGCCTGAGGCGCCATGTCTCGAGAATTTAGCCTTAGAAATCAGGGAAAGCAAACGGAAAACCGGCGACTCCGCCATGTGAAATGGCTCAGCCGGTCGGCGGGTCCCCCTTTTGATCGCCCCTTCGTCACACGCTCCTCTTGTCGAGCGCCTCCTGCCCGGTGCTCAATCCTTGGATTGGGCGTAGGGGTTTTTGTTCGTGCGGAATTCAATTCGCAGCGGGGTGCCCTTCAGCTGGAACGCATCGCGGAAGCGGCCCTCGAGGTAGCGTCGATAGGTTTCCGGGATGTTCGACAGCGCATTGCCGTGGATCACCACGATCGGCGGATTGGAGCCGCCCTGGTGCGCATAGCGCAGCTTCGGGCGCGAAACGCCTGCGCGGCGCGGTTGCTGGAACTCGACCGCCTCCTGCAGCACGCGCGTGAGCTTGGGCGTCGGCAGCTTGATCATGGCGGCCGCATAGGCGTCGTCCACCGACTTCATCAACGCGCCGATGCCCGTGCGCTGCTTGGCGGAAATGTAATGGACGTTGGCAAACGACAGGAACTGCAGCTTGCGCTCCAGATCGTGCTTGATGCGGTCACGCGCATGGCCGGACAGGCCGTCCCACTTGTTCACCCCGATCACCAGCGCGCGGCCCGATTCGACGATGAACCCGGCGATGTGCGCGTCCTGGTCGGAGATGTCCTGCTGCGCGTCGAGCAGCAGCACGACTACATTCGCGTCTGCAATGGATTGCAGCGTCTTGACCACCGAGAACTTCTCGATCGCCTCGAAGACCTTGCCGCGCTTTCTCAGCCCTGCCGTGTCGATCAGCGTATAGGGCTTGCCGTTGCGTTCGAACTCGACGTAGATGGCATCGCGCGTGGTGCCGGGCATGTCGAAGGCGATCACCCGCTCTTCGCCGATCAGCGCGTTCACCAATGTCGACTTGCCCACGTTCGGGCGGCCGACGATGGCGATGCGCGTGCCGTGATCGTGCGCGTCCGCTGCCTCGGCAAGCTCGGGGCGCTCAGCGAACGCGAGATCCAACGCTTCGTCCACGAGATCACGCACACCGTCGCCATGCGCCGACGAAATCGCGTGCGGATCGCCCAGGCCCAGCTCATAGAAGTCCGTGGCCACGGCGGTGTACTTCATGCCCTCCGCCTTGTTCACGGCCAGGAGGATACGGCGGCCGGTCTTGCGCAGGTAGTCGGCAATCACGCGGTCCTGCGGCGCGAGGCCCAATCGGCCGTCGACCAGGAAGATGACCACGTCGGCCTCGACCACGGCCTGGCGCGTCTGCTTGGCCATCTCCGCCACGATGCCTTCCTTGGCGACGGGCTCGAAGCCGCCGGTATCGATGACAATGAACGGACGTTCGCCTACGCGGCCCTCACCGTAGTGGCGGTCGCGCGTCAGGCCCGGCATGTCCGCGACGAGCGCGTCACGCGAACGCGTCAGGCGGTTGAACAGGGTCGATTTGCCGACATTCGGCCGCCCCACGAGGGCAATGACTGGTTTCATGCTTGTGTGCCGCGCGCGAATGGCGCCACGGCAAATTCGGGTTGTTGCAACTGCGGTTGGCACCTGCGCGGCCGACGGCACGGATGGCACAGATGCAAGACGCCCGCGGGACACGCGGGCGCAGATCCGAGGCGGCATCGCCGCCCCATGTGATTCGCTTGCCGCCGCCGCGCCATGCAGCGACGGCCGGCATCACTTCGGCAGGTAACCGTACACGCCGCCGCCGCGCGTCTGCACGACCAGCGTCTGCCCGGCCACCACAGGCGCCGCACTGATGGCGCTGCCATCGGTCTTCACGCGGGCCACAAACTTGCCATCATCGGCCGACAGGAAGTGCAGCCAGCCTTCCGAATCGCCGACGATGACCGTGTGCCCGAAAGCCAGCGGCGCACCCAGATCACGCCACAGCAGCGCGTCGTTCTTCCAGAGGTCTGCGCCATTCTGAGCGTTGAAGCCGTACACGACCGACTTCTCATCGGCCGCGAACAGCCCGCGGTCCGCCTGCGTCACACCGGTCGGCGACGAGAAATCGCGTGCCCACTGCGGTGCCCCGTTGCTGAGATCAAAGCAGGCCACGCGGCCCTGGAAGCTGGCGGCACACACCTGCTGCTGGCCGTTGATGGACGGCGCACCCGTCACGTCGTTCAGGCGCTCGATTTCCGACACACCACGAGGATAGGACACCGCAGCCTCCCAGCGCAGGGCACCGTTGCTTGCGCCCAGCGCACCCAGCTTGCCACCCGGGAAGCCGAGAATGATGCTGTCGCCGGCAAAGACCATGGGCAGGCTGCTGCGCAGGTTCAGCGCAGACGGAGAGCGTTGATAGATCCACTTGCGCTCGCCATTGGCCGGATCCAGCCCCAGGATGCGGCCGTCGGTCGTACGCACGACCACGAGGCCCTGCCCGACCAGCGGTGCGGTGAGGATTTCGCCGTTGACGGCGATCTTCCACTTCTGCGCTCCCTTCTCGTCGAACGCGATCACGGCGCCCTTCTCACCTGCCACGGCGGTCAACGTGCCATCGCTGCCGGGGCCGGAAGTCAGGTCGACGTCGGCCTTGCCCTGCCACAACGTGCGCCCGCTCGCCCCATCCAGCGCCGTCACCGTGCCCCCCGCAGACGACACGTAGACGTTGCCGCCAGCCACCACCGGTTGCATGACATAGCGCCCGCTCTTGCCGACGCTGACGCTCCACACCTGACGCACGGCGAGCACCTGCTGGACTTCCTGCAGCTTGGCAGGCTCATGCTTGTTCTTGCTGCTGAACAGTGAACAGCCGCCAAGGACAGCCGTGGCTGCCAGTGCCAGCACTGCAACGCGCGCCGAATGCGCGACACCGCGCGCGACACCACCCTGCTCAAGTGCGTAAGTCATGAAATCGGAATCCTTGTGTTATGCGTTGAAATGCGCGTTGGTCAGGCCGATCAGGCACCGCCCAGGGCATCGAGCTTGAACTGAACGATCTGGCGCGCAGCCGCGTCGGCCGGACCGAACTTCTCGAGCGCCAGCTTGTATGCCGTGCGCGCGTCTTCGATCTTGTTCTGTGCCGTCAGCAGGTCGCCACGGCGGTCTGCATACAGCCCTGCAAACGCGGGGGCCGCCTCACCCGACACCAACGCGAGGCCCTGATCGTAGGCCTTCTCATCGAGCAGCAGGCCCGCCAGGCGAAGCTTGGCGAGCGCCTTGTACTCGTCGTCGCGCGCATGGTCGACGGCCCACTGCAGCTGGGCCTTGGCTGCGGCGACGTCGTTCGCTTCGTACAGCGCCTTGGCAGCCGCCAGCGCCGTCATCTCGGCATACGCAGTGCCACCGAACTTGTCTTCCATGTCGGCGGCGGCGCGCTTGATCTTCTCGGCGTCCTTGCCTTCGACAGCCTTCTGCACTTGCTCGTACAGCACGGAAGCCTCGCCCGCCTGCTTGCGCTGCCAGTTCTTCCACCCAAACCACGCGGCCACGGCCAGCAGCACCACGATGGCGATCCACGTCACCATGTTGCCGTTGTCGCGCCACCAGTGCTTGAGGCTCTCTAATTGTTCCTGTTCTTCGAGATCGTAGGCCATGCTTCGCAGAGCTTGAGGGATTGTGGGTTAGTCGCTATTCGCCACCATGGCGTCAATCAGGCGGTCGACCAGCTGGTCCGACGGCACGGTCTGCTGGGCATCGGTGGCAGGATCGCCGCGCAGCGGCTTGATCTGTGCCACGCCTTGAGCGACTTCGTCGTCGCCAATGATAACCGCATAGGATGCGCCACTCGCGTCTGCGCGCTTGAACTGCGACTTGAAGCTGCCGTTGCGCCCTTCCGGCGAGGCATGCAGGATGACGTCGAGTCCGGCATCACGCAGCCGCTCGGCCGCCACCAGGGCCTGGACCTGCGCCTCGTCGCCCTGGTGGACGATGTAGACGTCGCAGCCCTGCGCTTCAGGCTCGAGCTTCTCCTCGCGCAGCAGTTCGATGATGCGCTCGACGCCCATGGCCCAGCCGCATGCCGGGGTCGGCTTGCCGCCGATCTGCTCGATCAGCGGATCGTATCGCCCGCCACCTGCGACCGTGCCTTGGGCCCCCAGCTTGTCCGTCGTCCACTCGAAGACGGTCAGGTTGTAGTAATCGAGCCCGCGCACCAGGCGCGGATTGATCGTGAACGGAATGTTGTTGGCCTTGAGCAGTTTCTGCACGCCCTCGAAGTGCGCGCGCGAGGCTTCGCCCAGGTAATCGATCAGCTTGGGAGCACCGGCAGCCATGTCCTGCAGCGCAGGGTTCTTGGTATCGAGCACGCGCAGCGGATTGGTGTACAGACGCCGCTTGCCGTCTTCGTCAAGGATGTCCTGGAAGCCTTCCAGATACTTGATGAGATCGGCGCGGTGCGCGGCGCGCTCTTCCGCCTGACCAAGCGAGTTCAGCTCGAGCTTCAGCCCCACCAGGCCGAGGTCGTCCCACAGACGCTGGCACATGAGGATGACTTCGGCGTCGATGTCCGGACCCGCAAAACCGAGCGCTTCCACACCGACCTGATGGAACTGGCGATAGCGGCCGCGCTGGGGCCGCTCGTGGCGGAACATCGGGCCGGTGTACCAGAGGCGCTTGGGGCCGTCGTACAGCAGGTTGTGTTCAATGACCGCGCGCACGGCCGCAGCCGTCCCCTCCGGGCGCAGCGTCAAGTGCTCACCATTGAGCGCATCGGTAAAGGAATACATCTCCTTCTCGACGATATCGGTCACCTCGCCGATCCCGCGCACGAACAATTGCGTGTGCTCGACGATCGGGGTTCGGATCTGTTGATAGCCATAGGCGCGCAGCATGCTGCGCACGGCGTTGTCGAAGTGCTCCCACAGCGGCGCGTCGCTGGGCAGCAGGTCGTTCATGCCCTTGACGCCCGCGATCTTCTGCGCGCGTTGTTGTTTGGTATCGCTCATGATGTCACGTTAAAAGCCGGCGCCTCTGCGGTGCCGGCCAGTCGATTGTGCTGTGGGCGCTTATGCCGCCGTCACAGCCTGCGCCCCGTAATGGGTGCGCACATATTCGTCGACGATGATCTGGAACTCTTCGGCGATGCGTTCGCCGCGCAGCGTCTTCACCTTCACGCCGTCGACGAACACCGGCGCTGCCGGAGACTCGCCCGTGCCCGGCAGTGAAATGCCGATATTGGCGTGCTTGCTCTCGCCCGGGCCATTGACGATGCAGCCCATCACGGCCACGGTCATCTCTTCGACACCGGGGTACTGCACCTTCCACATCGGCATCTGCTCGCGCAGGTACGACTGGATGCGCGCGGCCAGTTCCTGGAACACGGTACTGGTTGTACGGCCGCACCCGGGGCATGCGATGACCATCGGCGTGAAGTTGCGCAGCCCCATGGTCTGCAGGATCTCCTGTGCCACGATGACTTCCTTCTCGCGCGGCGCACCGGGCTCCGGTGTCAGCGAAACCCGGATCGTGTCGCCAATGCCTTCCTGCAGCAGCACCGCCAGCGCCGCGGTCGAAGCGACGATGCCCTTGCTGCCCATCCCGGCCTCCGTCAGACCCAGATGCAGCGCGTAATTGCAACGGCGCGCCAGCTCGCGGTAGACCGCAATCAGATCCTGCACCGCCGAAACCTTGCACGACAGGATGATCTGGTTGCCCGGCAACCCGAGCTCTTCCGCCTTGCGTGCAGACTGGATCGCCGAGGTGATCAGCGCCTCGACCATCACGGCTCGGGCGTCCCAGGGCACGGTGCGCTTGGCGTTCTCGTCCATGATCCGGGCGAGCAGATCCTGATCGAGACTGCCCCAGTTCACGCCGATACGCACCGGCTTTTCATAGCGGCACGCGATCTCGATCATCTGCGCGAACTGTGTATCGCGCTTGGCGCCCTGCCCCACGTTGCCCGGGTTGATGCGGTATTTCGACAGCGCCTGCGCACACTCGGGGAAATCCTGCAGCAGCTTGTGCCCGTTGTAGTGGAAGTCGCCCACCAGCGGCACATCGACGCCCATGCGATCGAGCTGCTCGCGAATGGCCGGCACGGCTGCGGCTGCGGCCGGCGTATCCACCGTGATGCGGACGAGTTCCGACCCCGCGCGCGCGAGCTCCTTCACCTGGATTGCCGTGCCGATGGCATCCGAGGTGTCGGTATTCGTCATGGATTGCACGCAGACCGGCGCATCGCCGCCCACACGCACAATGCGATCACCCCAGCGGATTTCTGCCGGGCGCGAATTCCGGCGCGGCAACGGGCCGGCCAAGGCGGGAGCGCAATCGAGAGGCGTGGAGATTTCCATGGTCAGACAAAGCGCGCCGCCGACTCAGGCGACGCACCGTTCAAACATAAAACGGTTCAGGGCAACGTAGCCCGCGCCACGCGGTTGCGGGCGTACTTCTGGATATCGATCGGCGCGCCGCCAACCGTCAAGGACTCGACCGCCTCGGCATTGCCGAAGACGACCTTGAACGGCGGCGTCCCCGTCAGTTCGCGTGCATCGCCCTCTTTGGAGAGCCCGCTGCCGATCGTCTTGCCGGACTTGTCCTTGATCTCATACCACGACGCGCCCGAAAAGCGGACCGACACCGTGCCATTGCCAGCCGGTTGATCGGCGGCTTTGGCAGCCTCGCTCGCCGGCCCGGACACCGGTGCATCGACATTGACAACTGCCGCCTTGACGACGCCGGCAGCCGCTGCCGGCGCGGCACCATTGTCCGAGCGCGGCAGCGAGGGCGGTGGCGCAAGCGGCGCCGTCACAACACCGGAGGCCGGCGCGGCCGGTGCAGCGGGCGCCAGCGGCGTGGGCATCGAAGCGGTCGGCGTTTCTGGTGCAGCAGCGGGCGCAGGGGCCTCACCCGCCCGCGTCGGTGCAGGCTGGTCGCCGGCCGGCGCTTCCTTTTCGCCGGACTGCGCGCTCTGCGTTGCAGCGGTCTGCGTGGCGAGCCACGCCTTGAGCTTGTCCATGCCGGCCAGCGCGCCGCCAGCTACCAGTACCGCGAGGAGCACGCCAATGAGCCAGCGGCCACCCCCGCGGCGTCTGGCGAAGCTCGGCTTGTCGGAAAACGACTCGCCCAGGCCACCCTCCGGTCGCAAGCCGATGTTGGCTACCGACGCCCGCGCATTCAGGCGGGTGAGTTGATCGTCGACGTCGACCTGCAATGCACGCGCGTAGGCGCGGATCAGCCCCTTGGCAAACGTCATGTCCGGCAAGGCTGCAAGATCTGCCGACTCCACCGCGTACAGCTTGGCAGGCGCCACCTTGAGGCGCGTCGCCAGGTCTTCGACCGTCTGGCGCTGGCGCTCGCGGCCAGCGCGCAGCCGCTCGGCAATCTCACGCAATGCCTCGTCACGCTCCGGTGATGCGGCAGGGGGATTCGAGGCAGGCGCCGTACCGTAAGAGAGATCGGCTGCACCTGCCGCGTCGCGTTCAGTCATCCCATGCTCCTCGTTCGAAAGCCGCCTCTTCGGGCGCATTTGGGAAGCGGCGCTGCAACTGCGCGCTCCATGCGTTCTGCTGCGAGATGTCACCGAGGCGGCGGGCGATGCGCGCGCCCAACCACAGGCTCTCGGCCGTCGGGTTGCCGCGGCCGTTGACGCGTTCGATGAACGGCATGGCGCGCGCGTATTCGCGGCGCTTGTAATAGAGCTGTGCCAACGTGAGGTTGGTCAGCGGATTGTTGGCGTCGATATAGGTGGCGCGCGTGAGGCTTTTCTCTGCGCCATCCAGATCGCCCTGTCGCATCTGGCAGACACCGAGGTTGGTCCATGGTTTGGCGGGGCTGCCCGCCGCGGGTGCCTCGATCGCCCGGCGAAGCATCGCCATGCCCTGCTCGGGCTTGCCGCCCTGCGAGCACAGGAACCACCCGTAGTTATTCAGCAAGTCGCCATCCTGGGGTGCGGCCGCCAACGCCCGTCGGAAACTGTCGTCGGCCAGCTCGTGTTGCCCGAGGTTCATGTAAGCCAGCGCCCGGATGTGATACGCGCCTGGCACGTTCGGATCGATGGCGATGGCGTTCTTGATTTCATCAAGAGCCGTCGCCGCCTGGCCCGCCTCGAGATATTGCGTCGCCAACTGCAGCCGGATCGCGGCACGCCGGCTGGTGTTATCGGTCTGATCGGAGAGCGTCTTGACGTCTTGCGTCTGGGCCGGCGGCGGCAATGCGCACCCGGCGGCTGCCAGCGTGAAGACCAGACTGACAGCAGTCGACCAACGCTTCATGCGGTACCCATACGTTCAGTGGAGTCGGCTCCGACCACGGGAACCGGGACGATCTTGCCGAACTTGCCGCGCTCCGCGAGGCGCGTACGGTCCTTAACCTCACCCGCCAGCTGACCGCAGGCGGCATCGATGTCGTCGCCACGTGTCTTGCGAATGGTGGTCACGATGCCGGCATCCAGCAGCACCTGGGCAAAGCGACGGATCTGCTCGTTGTTCGAACGCTTCAACCCGGACTCCGGGAACGGGTTGAACGGAATGAGGTTGAACTTGCACGGCACGTCGGCCACGACGCGCAGCAGTTCGCGGGCGTGCTCGACCGTGTCATTGACGCCGTCGAGCATGCAGTATTCGAAGGTGATGAAGTCGCGCGGCGCGAACTCGAGATAGCGCCGGCAGGCAGCCATCAGTTCGGCCAGCGGATACTTCTTGTTGAGCGGCACGAGCACGTCGCGCAGCGCGTCGTTGGACGCATGCAGCGACACAGCCAGCGCCACCGGCAAATCGCGTGACAGGCGATCCATCATCGGCACCACGCCGGACGTGGACACCGTCACCCGACGGCGCGAAAGGCCGTATGCATTGTCGTCGAGCATCAGCGACAGCGCCGGCACCACCGCGTCATAGTTCAGCAGCGGCTCGCCCATGCCCATCATCACGACGTTGGTGATGACACGGTCATCCTTGGGACCGCGGCCGAGCTGCTTGCGCATGGCAAATTCAGCCATCCAGAGCTGCCCGATGATCTCGCCCGTGGTGAGGTTGCGTGAAAACCCCTGCTTGCCGGTCGAACAGAACCGGCAGTTGACGGCGCACCCGGCCTGAGACGACACGCACAGTGTGCCGCGCGTCTCTTCCGGGATGTAGACCGTCTCGACGGCATTGCCCTGCCCCACGTCGACCAACCACTTGCGGGTGCCGTCCGACGAGAGGTGATCGGAAATGACCGCCGGCGCCTGGATGACGGCCCGGGTTGCCAACTTTTCGCGCAGCGACTTGGCGAGATCGGTCATCTCGGCAAAGTCAGACGCGCCGGACTGGTGAATCCAGCGCTGCAATTGCTTGGCGCGGAACGACTTCTCGCCCAGGCCCTCGCAGTACGCGAGAAGGCCCTGTGCGTCGAAATCGAGGAGATTCACCACATCGCTCATGAGTTGCAACCCAAAACCGCCAATCCAGTCTAGCGTTGACGCTTAGCGGCTGTAAATGTTCAGGCCCGGGAAGAAGAAAGCCACTTCCACGGCAGCCGTTTCAGCAGCGTCCGAGCCGTGCACGGCGTTGGCGTCAATGCTGTCGGCAAAATCGGCGCGGATCGTGCCCTTCTCAGCCTTCTTCGGGTCCGTTGCGCCCATCAGGTCGCGGTTCTTGGCAATGGCGTTTTCGCCTTCCAGCACCTGAACCATCACGGGGCCCGAGATCATGAAGTCGACCAGATCCTTGAAGAACGGACGCTCCTTGTGCACGGCGTAGAACTGCTCGGCTTCAGCGCGCGACAGGTGGACCATCTTGGCCGCGACGATCTTCAGGCCAGCGCCTTCGAAACGGGCATAGATCTGGCCGATGACGTTCTTGGCCACGGCGTCCGGCTTGATAATCGAGAGGGTGCGTTCGATCGCCATCAAAAACTCCAAAAAATGAAGGTGTTACATCAAAGATAAACGTTAGATTCTAGCACGCGAGCGGCAGGGTTGGATGGCAAACGGTGCAACCGTCCCTTGCCAGAGCAGCATTCGCGAGAGCCTCGTTAATCACTCAAGCCGTCTGCGGTCGGGCGGGAGGGTGCAGGCTTAGCATCGCCTTACCGTGCGCCCAGAAAAGCACCTCCGCCGGCCGTCCTGCGACGTCAGGATCGCCCGAATGCTGGAACCGCGTGGCATGCTCTTTCCTCCAAGTAGGGACGATGCGGCTTGCAAAAGCTCACCTCGGATGCCACATTCGGTGCGTCGTCGCATTGTCTGCAATGTCATTTACCCAAGGAGTTCGCATGGACAACCAACTCAACACGTACGGTTTTGGCGCTTCCGGCACCGCCGGCGCGTTGGCCGTCCGCAACCGCGTGCTGCGCAATACCTATTGGCTGCTCGCACTTTCCATGATTCCCACCATCCTCGGTGCGTGGATCGGCGTCGCCACCGGTTTCAACCTGATGGGGCGTAACCCACTGATCGGCTTCGTCGTCTTCATGGCGGTGGCTTTCGGCTTCTTCTATGCGATCGAGCGCTTCAAGAACAGCGGCGTGGGCGTCGCCCTGCTGCTCGGCTTCACGTTCTTCATGGGGCTGATGCTCTCGCGCCTGATCGGCATGATCCTGGGCTTTTCGAACGGCGCGTCGCTGATCATGACGGCGTTTGGCGGCACGGCGATCATCTTTGGCGTGATGGCGACGGTGGCCACGGTCAGCAAACGCGACTTCTCGGGCCTGGGCAAGTGGCTGTTCATGGGCGTGCTGGTGCTGATCGTCGGTTCGGTGGCCAATATCTGGCTGCAGTTGCCGGCGATGATGCTGACGATCTCGGTGCTGGCCATTGCGATCTTCTCGGCCTACATCCTGTTTGACGTGCAGCGCATCGTGAACGGCGGCGAAACGAACTACGTCACCGCCACCTTGGCGATCTATCTGGACGTCTACAACATCTTCACGAACCTGCTGGCGATCCTCGGCATCTTCGGCGGCAATCGCGACTGAACCTCGTCGCAGTCAATAGCGAAAAAAAACCGGCGCCCGGTGCGCCGGTTTTTCTTTGTCCGTGCCTGGGGGTCAGCCCCGCTCGAATACAGCGATCGACTCCACGTGGGACGTGTGCGGGAACATGTTCACCACGCCCGCCCCCGCAAGCCGATAGCCGGCCTCGTGCACCAGCAAACCCGCATCGCGCGCCAAGGTGGACGGATTGCACGACACATAGACGATCCGCTTCGGCAGGAGGTCGGCCGCATCGGCGCCGCGTTGCGACAACTCGGCCAGCGCCTTGGACACCGCCAGCGCCCCCTCCCGAGGCGGGTCGATCAGCCAGCGATCAAACTTGCCCAGCGCAGCGATATCATCGGCCGTCACTTCGAACAGGTTGCGGCAGGCAAATGAGGTCTTCGCGTCCAAACCGTTGTGTTTGGCGTTGGCCAGAGCGCGGGTGGTCAGGGCTTCGCTGCCTTCGATGCCCATGACCTCGCGGGCGCGCGTGGCCATCGGGAGCGTGAAATTTCCGATCCCGCAGAAGAGGTCGAGCAGCCGATCCCCAGGCTGCGCGTCGAGCAGTTTCAACGCCCGCGACATCAGCACCCGGTTGATCTGGTGATTGACCTGCGTGAAATCCGTCGGCTTGAACGGCATCGTGATACCGAACTCCGGCAGCGTGTACGTCAGCGCGCGATCCAGCGGATAGAACGGGTAGACCGTGTCAGGGCCCTTCGGCTGCAGCCAGAACTGGACGTTATGCCGGTCGGCAAAGGCACGCAGTTCGGCTTCGTCGGCGGACGTGAGTGGCTCCAGAACGCGCAGCACCAGCGCGGTCACATCCTGCCCGACCGCCAGCTCGATCTGGGGCATGCGCTGGACGATGGACAAGCGCCCCACCAGTTCGCGCAACGGCACCAGCAGCGCCGAGACGTGCGGCGGCAGAATCTCGCACGACGTCATGTCAGCCACATAGCTGCTCTTGCGCTCATGAAACCCCACCAGCACGCCGCCTTTGGCGGCAACGTGGCGCACCGTCAGACGCGCACGATAGCGATAGCCCCAATCCGGTCCGGCAATCGGCCGGAAGACAACGTCCGGACGCAGCTTGGCCAGGTGCCACAGATCGTCCTCAAGCACGCGCTGTTTGATGGCGACCTGCGCGCGCGCGTCCAGATGCTGCATCGAGCAACCGCCGCACACGCCAAAGAACTGGCATTGCGGCGTCACGCGCGTCGGCGATGCGCGCAGAATGCTCACCACGCTCGCCTGCTCGTACGACGGCTTCACGCGATGGCTGCGGTACGTTACCTGCTCGCCCGGCAGCGCGCCCTCTACGAACACGACCTTGCCGGGCGTGCCGTCTTCATTGGCCAGACGTCCGATGCCCCGCGCCTCGTTGTCCAGCGAGACGACGTCCAGCGGGCCAGCCACCGGCATATCGGGCTTCCTTCGGCCACGCGGCGCCTTGGCGGGCGCACCGGTTGCCGGATCAGGAGACGAAGGCGTGACGTTGGGTGCAGCTTGAGACACGGGCGAGCCTGGGCGGATAAAAGGACAAGGGCGGCATTGTAAGATACCGGAGGACACCATGAGCACCGTCATCCTGACGTGGAACATCCAGTGGGGCCGCGGCGTGGACGGGCATGTCGATCTTGCGCGCCAGTTGGACGAGGCTCACCGCATGAGCCGCTTTGACGTCCTATGCCTGCAGGAACTGACATCCGGGTTCACCGCCCTGCCCGGCCAGCCGGGTCCGGATCAATGGGGCGAGCTCACGGATGCGTTGGGCAGGGAGTACAGCGTCATCGGCGGCTTCGCCCTGGAGCGGCACGACGGCCAGCACGTGCAACGCTTCGGCAACGCGATCGCTTCCCGCCTGCCGGTGCTCCACGTCGTCCGGCACGCGCTGCCTTGCCCGCCCGACGCTACGCCGTTCATGCCCCGCATGGCCATCGAGACGATCCTGCTAGCACCTTTCGGTCCGTTGCGCATCGTGACTACGCACCTGGAGTACTACTCCGAGCTTCAGCGCCTGGCACAGGTTGATGCGCTGCGCGCCGTTCACGCCGAGGGCTGCGCGCGCGCAAGCGAGGCGCAGCAGCTCGGCCCCGAGTCGGCCATCGGCCCGTTCCGCCCGCTGGCACAAACCATGTCGACCGTCATCTGCGGCGATTTCAACTGCAAACCGGATTCCACCCCCAAGCGGCTCGCCACCGTGCCGCTCACACAAGCGCCAGCGTTGCATGACGCCTGGGAAATTGCCCATGGCGCGACACCGCAACCGCCCACCTTCGGCGTCTACGATCGCACCGGCTGGACGGAACCGGCCTACGCATGCGATTTCATGCTGATCAGCGACCCGCTGAAGGCGCGCGTGCTGCGCGTTGAGGTCAATAGCGCCACACGGGCATCAGACCACCAGCCGATGCTGCTGGAGCTGCGAAACGATTGAGGGAGAGAGAGGCGGTCTTACAGCACCGCGTCTTTGCGCACGCCCTGCGAGGCGAAGTGGCGCTTGAGCTTGACCAGCGCTTCTTGCTGGATCTGGCGCACGCGTTCGCGGGTCAGCCCCATTTCAGCGGCGAGCTCTTCCAGCGTGGCGGGCTCGATATGGTTCAGGCCGAAGCGGCGCTCCACCACATAGCGATGCTTGTCGGAGAGGCGAGCCAGCCACGACTTCATCAGCTGCGACAACTCGCGATGCGCGACTTCCTGGTCCGGCGACGCGCCGTGTTCGTCCGACAGAAAGTCGAGCAGGCTGGTGCCAGGATCGAGGTCAAACGGCGTATCCAGCGAAGTCGTGTGCTCGTTGAGGGACAGCACATCCTGGACTTCTTCCGTCGTCTTGCCGAGCAGGTGGGCGATATCTTCAAGGCTCGCGTCGCGGCCGTCGATCCCGCCCTTCTCAAGATGGCGCTTGGCGCGCAGCACCTGGTTGAGTTCGCGGATCACGTGCACCGGCAAGCGGACGGTGCGCGCCTGGTTCATGATCGCGCGCTCGATGCTCTGGCGGATCCACCATGTCGCGTAGGTCGAAAAGCGGAAACCGCGTTCCGGATCGAACTTCTCGATGGCATGCATCAAGCCGAGGTTGCCCTCTTCGATCAGGTCGAGAAGCGGAACGCCGCGGTTCAGATAACCCTTTGCAATGCTCACGACCAAGCGCAGATTGCGCTCGATCATGACCTGGCGGGCGGTGAACTCGCCAGCCTTGGCCAGCGTCGAGAAATGGAGTTCCTCGGCCGGCGTCAGCAGCGGCTTGATGCTGATGCGATTCAGGTAGTGCTGGACCGTGTCAGCAGCCAGCTCTGCCTGCAGCACCTTGCGGAAATCCTCTTCCGGCGCCGCCTCCTCGGCTTCGCCAGACTCTTCCTCGTCTTCCTCGGGCTCGTCGATGCTGTCGGACACATCGGCAAGGTCGGCCGATTCAGCGCCAGGCGCCTCGTCGACCAGCGTCTCGGCGACTTCAATGTCTTCCGTCGGAGGTTGCGCCGCACCGCGAGCACGCCGCCCCCCGCGCCCGTTACGGGTGCTTTGGCCCTCTACAGCATCGACGTTTTCATCGACGGGGGTGGCGGGCGTGGCGGCTTTCTGGCGCGGCATGCATTCCTCTATTGAGGCGGAAGGAAACGCATCGGATCGACCGGCTTGCCGTTGCGGCGCACTTCAAAGTGAAGTTTCACGCGGTCCGCATCGGTACTGCCCATTTCAGCGATCTTCTGCCCTTTCTTGACCGTGGATTGCTCGGTGACCAGAACCTTGTCGTTGTTGCCGTAGGCGGTCAGGAACGTGTCGTTGTGTTTGATGATGACAAGATTCCCGTACCCACGCAAGGGTCCAACGTGGATCACTTTTCCGTCGCCGGCAGCGAGCACCGGATCACCCCGCTTGCCGCCGATGTCGATGCCCTTGTTGGCCTTGTCGTCGAAGCGGTTGACGAGCGGACCGTGCGCCGGCCATACCAATGCGATGGGGCTGTCGCTTGCCCCGGCAGCAGGCGGGCTCGACGTGGCCGGCGGCGGCGTGACCGGGCCCGAGTCGCTCGGTTGCGTGGTCGTGGTACCCGGGCGGACCGGCGTGACCACGGCGCCCGTGCTGCTCACGTCGGCATTGGGCGGCACCACGCGAATCAGCTGATCGACCTCGATCTGGTTGGGATTCGCGATGTTGTTCCATGCGACAAGATCGCGCGGGGCCTGGCCATTGCGCAGGGCGATGCTGTACAGCGTGTCGCCGCGTTTGACGCGGTAGTAGCCGGGAGGCGGCGGCTCCTGCGATGCGGCGCCGCTGGTGCCGGCACGCGAAGTGCGGTCGAGGACAGGGGCTTGATTGCCGGAGGATGCGCAAGCCGCCAGCAGTGCGGCCGACACCATCGCCACAGCGAGCCGGCCGGCGCGTGCGGGGCTTGGACGGTTCATGGAGCTCCGGGAAGTGAACATGCTAAACAGTTCCTGATTTTAACGGGACAAAGAAAACGCCTTCAAGCGCGGTACTGTGAAACTGGAAGCGGCTGCGGCGCTCGATGAGTATGAGTTGCTGCGCGGGGCCGCCATTGCGCTCAGTTGCCACCGGCGCGATCAGGCGGCCGCCGACAGCGAGCTGGTCGAGCAGCGCCTGCGGCACCTCCAACCCCGCCGCGGCCAGGATGATGGCGTCAAACGGCGCGGCCTTCGGCAGCCCCAGCATGCCGTCGCCGTAATGCAGACGGATGTTTGGCACACGGAGTGGTCGCAAGTTCGCTTTGGCTCTTTCGTGCAGCGGTCGGACGCGTTCGATCGAGTAGACCTCGTCGGCCAGTTGCGCGAGCACCGCGGCCTGATAACCGCAGCCGGTTCCGACTTCGAGCACCCGTGCCAGCGGTGCGCCGTCGCGCCGGGGCCGCTCGCGCACCAGCAGCTCAATCATCCGGCCGACCACCGAAGGCTTCGAGATCGTTTGCTGATGCCCGATCGGCAAGGCGGAATCCTCATACGCCTGAGACGCCAGACCGGCATCGACGAACAGGTGCCGGGGCACCGTGCCGATGGCGGCAAGCACGCGTGCATCGGTCACGCCGCCGGCACGAACGCGGCCGACCAGCGCCTGCCGCGCGCGATCCGACGCCATCCCCCCCGCCGCTGCATTCGCGGCTTGAGTGCGCGCCTGCACCGCACTGGCGGCGACCGCACCGACCACCGCATCCACGCCCGCCACGCGTTGGGGCGCAGGCGACGGTGCCTGCGGCGCCCGCTCGGCCGACACCGTACGTGCCGGCGCCGGTCGCGATCCGGCATTCGACATGGCGCTCACGCCGGAGGAGATCCGCGTCTCGCGCTGACGGCCCGCAGGCTTGCGTTCGACGACGGCGTCGAGCGTCAACGGAAAGCGCCGATCACGCGGGCGTTCAGACATGGGGCACCGTCTCTCTCAGGGCGTCTGCCAGCGGCGCACGCTGCGCAGCTGCGCCGTATCGGTCAGATCGAGCTGCAGCGGCGTCAACGAAACGAACCCGTGGGCAACGGCATGGAAATCGGTGCCTTCGCTGGCATCCTTGGCGTCGCCGGCGGCGCCCACCCAGTAAATGGGCTCACCGCGCGGGTTGGCTTGCCGGATCACCGGCTGCGACTGGTGCCGCTTACCCAGGCGCGTCGCGCGCCAGCCTGCCAGCTCGCCGTACGGTACGTTGGGAATGTTGACATTGAGCAGGACCGATCCCTCCAGCGGGTCGGAGAGATATCGCTCGACGACTTCACGCGCGACGCGCTCGGCGGCATCGAGATGTGTCCATCCCTTGTCGACCTGCGAAAACGCGATCGACGGGATGCCAAACAGATAACCCTCGATGGCGGCCGCGACGGTGCCGGAGTACAGCACGTCTTCGCCCATGTTCTGGCCCTGGTTGATGCCGGACACCACCAGGTCGGGCTTCTCTTCGATCATGCCGGTGAGCGCGATGTGCACGCAGTCCGTCGGCGTGCCGTTGACGAAGCGGAAGCCCTTCTGCGCGCCTTCGGTCGCTTCAAACACCGAGAGCGGCCGCTGCAGCGTGAGCGAGTTGGATGCGCCGCTATGGTTCTGTTCCGGCGCCACCACGGTCACGCGGCCCAGCGGACGAAGCGCGCGGGCGAGCGCCGCGAGACCAGGCGCGAGGTAACCGTCGTCATTGGCAATGAGAATATGCATGGCGCGGATTGTAACCGAGCGGCGTGCGTGGTTCGCGCTCCGGGAACGTTGTACACATCCGCAAAAATGCATCTGCACGCCGAGTCGGCAGGCGCCCCGATCAAATCGAACGATCGTGCTTTTATTCGGTTACACTGCCAGACGGAATCGCGTGCGATGCATGCGAGATGGCGAACAATCCAACGCAAGACTGTCGAGGAGACACTCATGAAAGCCGTCGTCTGCAAGACCTGGGGCCCGCCCGAATCGCTGGTCATTGAAACCCTGCCCGATCTCACGCCGGGCGCCGGAGAGGTCGTCATCGATGTGAAGGCCGCGGGAGTGAATTTTCCCGACGTGCTGATCATCCAGAACAAGTACCAGTTCAAGCCCGAACTGCCCTTCACGCCGGGCTCTGAGGTCGCGGGCGTGGTGCATTCGGTGGGCGAAGGCGTGTCGCATGTGAAGGCCGGCGACCATGTGATCGCCTTCCTGGGCCAGGGCGCGTTTGCTTCGCAGGTGAAGGCGTCGGCCAAGGTCGTCATGCCGATGCCGCCCGGCATGGCGTTCGACACCGCTGCCGCCTTCACCCTGACCTATGGCACGTCGCACCACGCCGTGGTGGACCGCGGGCAGTTGAAGGCCGGCGAAACGATGCTGGTGCTGGGCGCCGCCGGCGGCGTCGGACTGGCCGCCATCGAGATCGGCAAGGCCATCGGCGCACGCGTGATCGCCGCGGCATCGAGCGACGAAAAGCTCGCCGTGTGCAAAGAGCACGGCGCCGATGAACTCATCAACTATTCGACAGAAGACCTGCGCGAGCGCATCAAGGCACTGACCGACGGCAAGGGCCCCGACGTGATCTACGACCCGGTCGGCGGCATCTATGCGGAGCCGGCGTTCCGCTCCATCGCCTGGCGCGGCCGCTATCTCGTGGTCGGCTTTGCGAACGGCGAGATTCCGAAGATGCCGCTGAACCTGGCGTTGCTCAAGGGCGCATCGCTGGTGGGCGTGTTCTGGGGTGAATTCGCGCGCCGCGAGCCGAAGGCGAATCTGGCCAACATGACGCAGATGCTCGGGTGGATGGGCGAAGGCAAGATCCGCCCGCACATCTCGGCGCGCTACCCGCTGGAGCAGACCACGCAGGCGCTGCTCGACATGGCGGCGCGCAAGGTGACAGGCAAGGTCGTGATCCAACCCTGAGCGTTCGCACCGCAGACGGAACAAGGGCCGCGCTGGGTTCGTTGCCCAGCGCGGTTTTGTCTTTGCGGCGATACCGGATCAGGCGGCTTCTTCCAGCGTGGGGTAATCGGTGTAGCCCTTTTCCCGACCGCCGTAGAAGGTCGAGCGGTCCGGCTTGTTGAGCTCCGCACCGGCGCGGAAGCGTGCGACCAGATCGGGGTTGGCGATGAACGGCCGGCCAAATGCCACCGCATCGGCCAGGCCGGAAGCGATCATCTGCTCGCCCTCTTGCGCGGTGTAGTTGCCGCAAACGATGAGCGTTCCCTTGAACGCATCGCGCAACTGGCGACGGAAGTCGGTGGACAGCTCGGGGCCGCCTGCCCAGTCGGGCTCGGCGATGTGCAGATAAGCGATGCCGCGCTTGGTAAGTTCGCGCGCGAGATACAGGGCGCTGGCCTCGGCTTGCGCATCGGCGATGTCATGCGCGACAAAGTGCGGCGACAGGCGAATGCCCACGCGATCGGCGCCGATTTCCGCGATGGCGGTGTCGACCACTTCGAGGATCAGCCGCGCGCGGTTCTCGAGTGAGCCGCCGTACTGATCGGTGCGCTGGTTGCTGTTGGTCGACAGGAACTGATGAAGCAGGTAGCCGTTGGCGGCATGGATTTCGACGAAATCGAAACCCACGCGCCGCGCGCGCAGCACAGCCTGACGGTACTGGGCAATGATGCCCGGGATCTCTTCCGTGGCCAGGGCGCGGGGCTCGCTGGTCTGCACGTTGGCGGCTGTGCCGTCGGGCTGCACAACGAAGCTCTGGGCGCCTTTGGCGACAATGGCCGACGGCGCGACCGGCGCCTGCCCGTTCTCCTGCAGCAGCGTGTGCGAAATGCGGCCCACGTGCCAAAGCTGCTGTGAAATGCGGCCGCCCTTGGCGTGCACGGCGTCCACCACCGCCTTCCAGCCGGCTTCCTGCGCGTCGGTGTACATGCCGGGCGTCCAGGCATAGCCCTGGCCCTGGCGGGAAATCTGCGTCGCTTCCGTTACGATGAGGCCGGCCGTGGCGCGCTGCGCGTAGTACGTCACGTTCAACTCGGTGGGCACATCGCCAGGCTGGCCTGCGCGGGACCGCGTGAGCGGCGCCATCACGACGCGATTGGCCAGGGTCGTGCGACCGACCTGGATGGGGGACAGCAATTGTTGAGGCATCTCGGCTCCTACAAAAAGGACAGCAGGGTTTGACTATTCGACCGGTCATCTAGAACCGGACGTTTAAAAAAGCGAGGAACGTGCCTCGCGATCAATGCGTCGGGGGCGCCAGCAGTGCTTCGGTCTGCGCCAGGCAACTCCTGAAGGGGGACGTGGACCGGTGAGCCTTTGCCTGAAGCGCGCCGCCCATCCACATGCCGTACAGGCTCTCGGCCAGTGCATGCGCATCGGCCACGGGCGGGAGCGAGCCATCGGCCACACCGGCGCAGATGACCGCCTCGATCCGCGCGACCATGCGCTTCATGCCCGCGGAGAGCACCTTGCGCATCGGCTCCGACAGATCCGACA
This sequence comes from Ralstonia mannitolilytica, assembly GCF_905397375.1. GTDB lineage: Bacteria > Pseudomonadota > Gammaproteobacteria > Burkholderiales > Burkholderiaceae > Ralstonia > Ralstonia mannitolilytica. The sequence continues at coordinate 9,023 of NZ_CAJPVG010000019.1, read as the reverse complement.
CCTCACCGGAAAGCTTGACGGCCAGGCAGGTGAGTTCACACGCACTGCGCTCGTGCAAGTCGATCCAGGCGGTGAAGTAGCGCAGGAGGCGTTCGCGTGCAGTCAGCCGCGTGTCGTTGAAGAGGCTGACGACACCCGCGTCGTAATCCTGGAAGTAACGCTCGAGCATCGCCGCGCCAAAGTCTTCCTTCGACGCGAAGTAGTAATAGAACGAGCCCTTGGGCACCTGGGCACGCCCGAGGATCTCCGCCAGCCCGACCGCCGAGAACCCGCGGCCGAGGATCAGCTCGGCGCCGGCGGCCAGAATGCGGTCGCGCGTGTCGTGCCGGGCTTCGGCGCCTTCTGCGGTGGCGGGTTCAGGGTGCTTGCTCATGATGGGTTGGATTATAGTAGACCGACCGTCTAGCTGCATGACCCTGCTTTCTGCAGGGTCGATGGGATGTGCGGACGGTCAGAGTTTTTCGGTCTCGCCCGTCTTCGGCTGCCAGCGCATCAGGCGTTTTTCCACCAGGCCCACCAGCCAGTCGAGCACGAGCGCAAATACGGTCAGCACGACGATGCCCGCAAATACGGTGTTGATGTCGAACGTGCCCTCGGCCTGAAGAATGAGATAGCCCACGCCGCGCGCCGAGCCGAGGTACTCGCCCACCACCGCACCCACAAACGCGAGGCCCACCGACGTATGCAGGGACGAGAACACCCAGCTCGTGGCACTCGGCAGATAGACGAAACGCAGCAGCTGCCGCTGCGACGCTCCGAGCATGCGTGCGTTGGCCAGCACCACCGGGCTCACCTCCTTCACGCCCTGGTAGACGTTGAAGAAGACGATGAAGAACACCAGCGTCACCGCCAGCGCCACCTTTGACCAGATGCCCAAGCCGAACCACACGCCGAAGATCGGCGCCAGTATCACGCGCGGCATCGAATTGGCAGCCTTGATGTACGGGTCCAGCACGGCAGACGCCGCCGGGCTCAGAGCCAGCCAGAGCCCTGCGCCGAGGCCTGTCGCCGTGCCGATGGCGAAGGCCAGCACCGTCTCGGCCAGCGTCACGCCGAGGTGCAGGTAGATATCGCCCTCGGTCACGAACCACGCCCAGATGCGCTGGGCCACGATGATCGGCTCGCCAAAGAAGAACGCGACCTGTTGCGAACGCGTAGCGAAATGCCAGACAGCCAGCGTGGCGACCAGCAGGCCAAGCTGCCACGCACGCAGCGAGAAAGAGGAAAGCGGACGATTTGCCATGAGTACGATCGATCGGATTCGGTTCACGCCACGCGGCGATGCTGCGCGTAGCCCTTGAGCACTTCTTCACGCAGCACATCCCAGATGCGCGCGTGCAGGTCGACAAAACCCGCCTGGTCGCGAATCTCTGCCACGTCGCGCGGGCGCGGCAGATCGATCACGAATTCGCCAATCGGATGCGTACCAGGCCCTGCGGCCAGCACGACGACGCGGTCGCTCATCGCAATCGCCTCGTCCAGATCGTGCGTGATGAACAGCACCGCCTTGCGCTTGGCGGCCCAGAGGTCCAGCACCTCGTTCTCCATCAATTGGCGCGTCTGGATGTCGAGCGCGGAGAACGGCTCGTCCATGAGGATGATGTCGGGGTCGAGTACGAGCGTCTGCGCCAGGCTCACGCGCTTGCGCATGCCCCCCGACAGTTGATGCGGATAACGGTCTTCAAACCCGCCCAGGCCGACGCGTGCCAGCCATGACATCGCCAGATCGCGTGCTTCCTTGTCCGGGGTGCCGCGAAATTCCAGCCCCGCCAGCACGTTGTCGAGCGCGCTGCGCCAAGGCATCAGGGCCTCGGACTGGAACATGTAGCCCGCGCGGCGGTTGATACCGACCAGCGGCTCGCCAAACACGCGCACCTGCCCGGACGACGGCTGCAGCAGCCCCGCCGCGAGATTCAGCAACGTGGATTTGCCGCAACCGGTGGGTCCGACGACGGAGACGAACTCGCCGGCCTCCACATCGAGCGTGGTGTCCTTGACGGCGGTGTAGCGCTGGCCCGGTTTGTCGGGTGAGATGAAGGTGCAGGTGATCCGATCGAACGAAAGCGCTGGATGGGACATGATGTGTGGTCCAAAAACAATGCGCCCGGCAGAAACCGGGCGCGTTGCCGAAAGCCTGTGAGGCTTACTTGTACTTGGCGTTGGCCTTCTGCACGAAGGCGTTGGTGAAGGTCTGGTCAAGTTTGATCGCCTTGCCCTTCACCTCTGCATCGAATTCGGACAACGTGCGCAGCGCCGTCGCGGGGCCGTCGGCAGGCATCGTGCCGTCGGGCGAGATGGCCTCGCGCACCTTGTCCCACGCTGCCAGATACAGCGCGCGGTCACCCAGCAGGTACGACTCCGGTACGGTCTTGACGATGTCCGACGGGCCCGCCTTCTGCAGCCACTTGAGCGCCCGCACCATGGCGTTGGTCAGCGCCTGCGTGGTGTTGGGGTTTTTCTGGATGAACGCGGTGGACGCATACAGGCAGCCTGCCGGCATGTTGCCGCCGAACACCGCCTTGGTGTCCGCCAGCGTGCGGGTATCGGACACCACGCGCACCTCGTTCTTCTGCGTGAGCATCGACATGACCGGGTCCAGGTTCGCCAGCGCGTCGATCTGGCCGGCGCGCACGGCGGCGATGGCGCCGTTGCTTGCCCCCACGCCGATGATCGACACCTCGTTCGGCTTGATGCCGGCGCGCGCCAGCACGTAATTCACCATGATGTTGGTCGACGAGCCCGGTGCCGTCACGCCGATCTTCTTGCCCTTCAGGTCAACAATCGACTTGTAGTTGGGCATGGTCTTGTTGTTGACCGCCAGCACGATCTGCGGGGCGCGACCCTGCAGCACGAATTCCTGGTACGCCTGGCCCTTGGCCTGCAGCACCAGCGTGTGCTCATACGCGCCGCTCACCACATCGGCGCTGCCGCCAACCACCGCCTGCAACGCCTTCGCGCCGCCGGCAAAGTCGACGATCTCCACGTCCAGGCCTTCATCCTTGAAGTAGCCGAGGCGTTCGGCGATCGTCAGCGGCAGGTAGTAGAACAACGCCTTGCCGCCCACCGCGATGGTGACCTTGCTCCTCTCAGGCTTGCCCTGCGCCAGGACGGCGGGGCTGGCTGCCAGCAGGCTCGCTGCGCACCACGCCGCGCCAATCCACTTCGTCCAACGGCCGATGCCTCGTGTCCCCATGCTCGTCTCCTGTTCTGCGGCGTTCACTGCCCTGGCGGCGATATTACCGTAATGGCTTGCAACCCAATATGCGGGATCGTCCTAGCTGTTTAACCGTTCGCCTCAGCCACGATGCCTTGCGAGACCAGCGCGTCGATCTGCGCGTCGGTCAGGCCGTGGCCGCGCAGCACGTCGCGCGTGTGCTGGCCCAGGCGCGGAGCGCTGGCCTGCACGACCCCTGGCGTCGCCGAGAGCTTCGGGACGACCCCAGGCATTTCGACGTCGATGCCGGACTGCGTGCGCACAGTCTCGATCACGCCACGTGCGCGGTAATGCGGGTCGGCGGCAATGTCGGCGACGGTGTAGATCGGGCCACTCGGCACCTCGGCCTCATGCAGCGCGGCGAGGACGTCGCCGATGGCCAATGTGGCCGTCCAGGCGTTGATGGCGGCATCGATCTCCTCGGCGCGCGCGGCACGGCCGTCGTTGCGGGCAAGGGAAGGATCGTCAGCGAGATCAGGCCGCCCCATCTTGAGCATCAGGCGGCGGAAGATGTTGTCGCCATTGGCGGCGATCAGCACGTACTCCCCGCCGGCACAGCGATACGCGTTGGACGGCGCAATGCCCGGCAGCGCGCCGCCTGCGGGCTGGCGGATGGCGCCGAAGACCGAATACTCGGGCAGCAGGCTCTCGGTCAGATTGAAGACCGACTCGTACAGGGCCACGTCGATCATCTGCCCCTTGCCGCCGCGCGCGTCACGCTCGTACAGGGCCAGCAGCACCCCCAGCGCACCATGCAGGCCGGCGATCGTGTCGCCCAATGACAGGCCGGCACGTGAGGGCGGGCGGCCCGGCTCGCCGGTCAGGTAGCGCAGGCCTGCCATGGCCTCGGCAATCGCGGCAAACCCGGGCTCGTCGCGCTTCGGTCCGGTCTGGCCGTAGCCCGACACGCGCAGCATGATGAGCTTCGGGTTGATGGCGGACAGCGCTTCGTACGACAGCCCCCACTTCTCCATCGTGCCGGGGCGGAAGTTCTCGATGAGCACGTCGGCCTCTGCGGCGAGCTTGCGCACCACGTCCTGCCCCTGCGGCACGCGCAGGTCCACGCAGACGGACTGCTTGTTGCGCGACTGCGCTTCCCACCAGACCGAGGTGCCCTCATGCAGCATCCGCCATTTTCGCAGCGGATCGCCCTGCCCCGGCGGCTCGATCTTGATGACCTGCGCGCCAAAATCGGCGAGCGTCTTGGCGGCGAACGGCCCGGCGATGAGTTGCCCGAGTTCCAGCACGCGGATGTTCTGCAAAACCTGAGTCGACATGGATCGGTATGGAAAGCGTTGAATTCAGAGCGCAGCAGGGTTGCCGAGCAGATGCGTCATCAGAAGACGCGCGGAACTGGTCAGCGCACCGGGGTCGCGCACGCCCACGAGCAGACGGCGATGCGCCCATTCGTCCTGCAGCGGCACCAGCGCGAGGCCCGCGCCCGGCAGGCTCGACACGTGCCCCTGCGCGGCAATGCGCGGCAGCACGCCCACGCCCAGCCCGGAGGCGACCATGCGGCAGACGGCCTCAAAGCTGCGCACCTGGATGCGCAGGCGCAGCGGCTTGCCCATGCGCTGGCTTTCCTCCAGCAATTGCGCCGCGAGCGACGTGCCGGGCGGCAGGCTGACGAAATCGAAGTCCACCGCATCGGCAAAATGCACGTGCTTGCGGCCGGCCAGCGGATGGTTGCGCGGCGTCACGAGGGCGAGGTCGTCCTCGCGGTAGTCGAACCATTGCAGCCCCTCGCATGGCGTGCCGGCCGCGAAGATGCCAAGGTCTGCGCGGTTCTCGCGCAGCGCCGCGACGATATCGCCGCTGTCCTGCTCCTCCAGCGCGATGCGAATGGCGGGGTTGGCCAGCATGAAGGCAGCCAGGTCGTCGGCCAGGAACTGCGTGATCGAGGAGGTATTGGCCCACACGCGCACCAGCCCGCGCGTGCCAGCCGCAAAGTCCGACAGCGCGCCCGCCATGCGCTCGACGTCCTGGAGGATGCCCACGGCATGGCGGAAGCACGCCTGGCCGGCCTCGGTCAGCTCCACGCCCGCTGCGTGGCGATACAGCAGCGGCGCGCCCACGGCCGCTTCGAGGTCGGAAATCCGCTTGCTGGCCGCCGCTACCGCCAGATGCGACTGCCGTGCGCCGGCCGAGATACTGCCCAGCCGGGCCACCGCCACAAACAGGCCGAGGGTGACGAGATCAAAGCGGGCGAGGTTCATCGTGGGAGCTGGAGGTGGAAAAGATGCAACATCAGACGTCAGATCGCGGCACGTTCCATGCTGTTTCATGCGGCCGTCACCCGCCCGTGGTTAACATGGCGGACTTTGGCCGTTCACAGACCGTCTGATTGCAGAAGGATTCTAACGGCGTTCTCACCGCTTCCTGCCATGCTGCTGTTCCCATCACGCCTGCTTTGCCTGACCGCCCTGCCCACCTTGATGCTCTGCGCCAGCCCGGCCTTTGCGGACGACGACGCAACGCATTGGGCGATCAGCGATCCGGACCGTTTCGCCGTGCATGGCCAGGCCACGTACGTGTGGCAGCACGACCTGTCGTTCCATTCGCCGTACAGCGGCCCCAACAGCCTGTCGGGCCGATCGACTGCCAGCTATTCGGTCACGACCACGCTCGACCTCGGCATGCGCCTGTGGAAGGGCGCGGACGTCCACATCAACCCGGAAATCGCGTTCGGACAGCCTTTCTCCGGCCTGCACGGGCTGGCCGGCTTCAGCAACGGCGAGCTGGCCAAGACGGCCGGGCCCGACCCGACCGTGTATCGGGCACGCGCGTTCTTCCGCCAGACCGTGGGCCTGGGCGGCGGCAGCGAAGACCAAGAGCCCGACATGAACCAGTTTGCCGGCCCCGTCGACAAGCGGCGGCTCGTCTTCACGGCAGGCAATTTCTCGGTGCTCGATGTATTCGACAGCGTGACGTACGCCCATGACCCGCGCACGCAGTTCCTGAACTGGTCGTTCCTTACGCATGGCGCGTTCGACTATGCCGCAGACGCCCGTGGCTACACCTGGGGCGCCGCGCTGGAGTATTACGACGGCGACTGGGCCTACCGCCTGGGCCGCTTCATCCAGCCGGCCGAATCGAACGGCCTGGCGCTCGATACGCGTATCGGCCGGCACTACGGCGACGTCTTCGAAGTGGAACGCAGCCACACGCTGGCCGGGCAGCCGGGCAAGCTGCGCGTCATGCTCTTCCGCAACAAGGCCGACATGGCGCGCTATGACGACGCCATCGCCCTTGGCCAATCGACCGGCAGCGCACCGGACGTCAACCTCGTGCGGCGCGGGCACGCCAAGGTCGGCATCGGCGTCGGCGCCGAACAGCAGATCAACGACGACATCGGCGTATTCGCACGTGCGTCGTGGGCGGATGGCAAAACGGAAACCTATGCGTTTACGGAAATCGACCGCTCGGTGTCATTCGGCACACTGGTCAAAGGCAGCAAGTAGGGCCGCACGGACGATACGGTCGGCGTAGCGGCCGCCATCAACATGCTGTCGCCGGATCATCGCCGCTACCTGCAGCGAGGCGGCATGGGCGTCTTTCTGGGCGATGGCAAGCTGAACTACGCGCCCGAGCAGATCGTCGAGGCGTTCTACAGCTTCCAGGCGGCCAAGCACCTGTGGATCAGCGCCGACGTGCAGTGGATCCGCAACCCCGGCTACAACGCGGACCGCGGCCCGGCGGTCTTCTTCGGCACGCGCCTGCATACCGAATTCTGACGGCCGGGCGTCAGCCTAGAGCTGGCGCCGATCCAGCACCGCGCGGGCGATGGTGCCCGCATCCACATATTCGAGTTCACCACCGACAGGCACGCCGCGCGCCAGCCGCGTCGCCCTGATGCCGCGCGCCTTGAGCATCTCGCCGATGTAGTGCGCGGTGGCCTCGCCCTCGCTGGTGAAGTTCGTCGCGAGAATGACCTCGGAGCACGGACCGCCCAGCGCCGGGTCGGTCGCGCGGGCGAGCAGGCGTTCGAGATGGATTTCCTTGGGGCCGATGTTGTCCAGCGGCGAGAGCCGCCCCATCAGCACGAAATACTGTCCGCGATAGGTCAGTGTCTGCTCGATCATCATCTGGTCGGCAGGCGTTTCGACCACGCAGAGCAACGATGCATCGCGGCGCGGATCGAGGCAGGTCTCGCAGACTTCCTGCTCGGTAAAGGTGTTGCAGCGGCTGCAGTGGTGAATGGCCTCCGTTGCCTCGGCCAACGCCTGCGCCAGCCGCGAAGCCCCTTCGCGGTCATGCTGCAGGAGGTGGTAGGCCATGCGCTGCGCCGACTTCGGGCCCACGCCCGGCAGCACGCGCAAGGCTTCCACCAGCATCTGCAACGCCGAGGGCGTACCCGGACCCGCGCGCATCACGGATGCTCCGTCACGGCCGTGTAGTGCAGCACTTCCGGCATCGGCTCATAGAAGTGATGCAGCAGCGCGCGCCAGCGCTGGTACTCGGCGGACTGCCGGAAACCGACGGTGTGGTCTTCCAGTGTCTGCCACTGCACGAGCAACAGGTAGTCGCCCGGCTTTTCCAGGCAGCGCGACAGCGTGAGCGAAACAAAGCCCCGCATCGCGCCGATGATGTGGCGCGCCTCGTCAAAGGCCGCCTCGAAGGCAGCCTCCTGACCCGGTTTGACGTGCAGCAGCGCAGACTCCAGCACCATGGCGCAGCGGCTTAGAACGGCAGCTTGAAGCCCGGCGGCAGCATGCCCGCCATGCCGCCCAGGCCCGACGTGACGGAGCCCATTTTCTCCTGCGTGGTGGCCTCGGCCTTGCGCACGGCATCGTTGAAGGCGGCGGCAATCAGGTCTTCCAGCAGGTCCTTGTCTTCGCCCTCGGCCAGCAGGCTCGGGTCGATGGACACGCGCTTCACGTCGTTCTTGCAGGTCATCACCACCTTCACGAGGCCGGCGCCGGACACGCCTTCCACCTCGATCTGGCCGAGCTGTTCCTGCATCTTCTTCATGTTTTCCTGCATCTGCTGGGCCTGCTTCATCAGCCCGGCGATCTGGCCTTTCATCATGGTCGTTGCTCCTTGGAATGGGTCATGCAGGGCGTGCCGCTCGTGCAGGCGCGCCGGTGTTGGGTGTGGAATCCTGAATGCGGGTCAGTGCGCGTGCGGTTGAATCGAACCGGGGATCACCTGAGCGGCAAAATCCCGGACGAGCGCCTGCACGAACGGGTTGGCGGCAATCGCCTCTTCTGCGTCCCGCTGACGCTGGGCACGCTGCTCGGCGTCCACAGCGGCGGCGGTCGCGCGTGCGGCACCGATGTCGCACGCCACGCGCACGGGCGTACCGAAATGCTCGCTCAGCGCAGCCTCGAGCCGTTCGACGACACCGGCCTCGGTCAACGCAGGCAGGGGTACGCGCAGGCGCATCGTCGCGCCCTCCACGGCCACGAGTTCGCTTTGATACGCCAGCTGTTGGGCCAGGCCGCGCATCGGCAGGCGCGCGGCCAGCGCGGGCCAATTGCCATCGAATGCGGGCAGCCCGCTTGCGCTCAGATCCGGGGGCGTCGCCTCCGCCACGGGCTCCGCAACCTTGGCCCGGGCAGGAGCCGATACAACCGCCGGCGCCTGAATCTGCGCCGGACGTGCAGGCTCGGGCGTGCCGGGCCGCGCGCTGGAGGCCGCGTCCCAACCTGCAAAGGCCGCGTCGATGTCCTCCAGAGACGGCGACGCGAATTCGCCCGGCATCTCATCCCACGGCGGTGGGCCATCGTCGGCGGCTGGGGCCGCCGGGGCGGCCGGCGCGCGGGACTCACGGCGCGGTGGCGGCGATGCCGGTGCCGCGACGGGGTTC
>NZ_CAJPVG010000018.1 GCF_905397375.1 Ralstonia mannitolilytica | reverse complement strand
AACCACCCGGAAACCCGCACCACTTCTACTTCTCCACCGCTTCACACGCCCCGCCGTCGCTTTCGTTTCGGCGCTGCGTCGTGCAGCGAGGGGCGAATATTAGGGGGGTTTTCCGAACTCTGCAAGCCCTTTCTTCCTGTGTGGTCTTTCCGCACTTTTTTGCCGGCCTACGGCGCCCGGTGATCGCGCACCCAACGTAGTGACTTGGCGGCGCGTTTGCGGGCGGCAGCGGCGCGCTTGTGAAAGGTGCTCACTATGGAGGCGGGCGGCGCGGCCCTCACCAACCGCGCCATGCGCCCGAGGGCAACTTCAGCGTCGTGAACTTCGCCCAAGGCATCCTGCAGCTTGCGCAACTGCGCGCGATAGCGCTTGGGCGCGCAAACGCCCAGTGCGGGATAAAACGCCTCATAGAGATAGCGCCACTGCTTGGCTGCAATCCGGGCGCGGTGCAGGCGCGGCGCCGAGGCCCGGTTTGGCCGGCGACCGCGGCGGATCAGCTTCTTTCTTAGCGCCGAAGCGCGCGACCGGGCGAAACGCGGCTGGGAACCGGCCCCGCCGTCCCGCTTGAACGCAGCCACCGCGCACTCGAGGTCCACCAGCGCCTGCGGCACATCCTGGGCGGCAAGCTCAGCCCGCAGCGACTCCCAATCCCGGCGACGGGCCTCCCGGGATTTCCGCTCGGCCTCGTCCAGCCATGCTCGGGCGGCCTCATCGTCAGCGGCCAGACCATGCCGGGCGGCGGGCAGCCAGTCGGAGAGCAGCACATCCCATTCGCGCACGGGGCCGGTCGATGCGGCCAGCGCGCGCAGACGGGGCTTCCACTGGGTCATGAAGCGGCACGGCAGCACCGGGCCGAAGGTCACCCACGCCGAGCGAAGCCGCCTCAGCGTGACGCGAAACTGGTGCAGGTCCTCGTCCGTGGGGTTCGGCGCGGCGAGCCGGGACAGGGTGCCCCGCAACGAAGCGACGTGCTCATCGACGATGTGGGCGAAGATCGGACGAATTGCCGCATGTGAGTGCTTGCTCACGGTACGTCTGCCTGGGTGGACGCAACGACAGGACAGGCCGCACCGCAGGGTGCGCGCCTTGTCATTCCACTGTAGTCGACCGGGCAAAAACTGGGGACGGGCGATGCTGAGTCAGCGCGCCTCGCTGGCGACGACGACGTCGACTTCTGCGGCGCGGAAGACTTCGGCCATCGGTTCGGGCACCGGCACGTCGGTGAAGAACTTGTCGATCTGCGAGACGTGGCCGAGGCGGACCACGGCGCGCCTGCCAAACTTGGAGTGGTCGGCGGCAAGCCAGACTTCGCGCGACTGCTCGATGATGGCTTGGGCAACGCGCACTTCGCGGTAATCGTAGTCGAGCAGCGTGCCGTCTTCGTCGATGCTGGAGACGCCGATGATGCCGATGTCGACGCGGAACTGCTTCATGAAATCGATCGTGGCCTCGCCGACGATGCCGCGGTCGCGGTTGCGCACGAGGCCGCCGGCGACGATGACCTCCGCATCCGGGCTGCCCGAGAGGATGGACGCCACATTCAGGTTGTTGGTGATGACACGCAGGCCTTTGCGGCCGACCAGTGCCTTGGAGATCTCTTCCGTGGTCGTGCCGATGTTGATGATGAGCGAGCGGCCGGGCTCGACATGGCGCGCAACGACATCGGCGATGCGGCGCTTGGCCTCGATGTGCAGCACCTGGCGCTGGTCGTAGTCGATGTTTTCGACCGACGACGGCAGACCGACACCGCCGTGGTAGCGCGCAAGCAGGCGCTCGTCTTCGAGCTGGCGGATGTCGCGGCGGATGGTCTGCGTGGTGACGCCAAGCACGCGGGCAAGCGTCTCGACGGAGGCATCGCCGTGCTGGCGGACGTATTCGAGGATCTGGCGGTGTCGCGGAAGCATCAAGTCACGAAATGAACACAAACGAACATATGTGAGCGGATTAGGCGATTCCCTATGTTGCTTTATTTTCGCCCTTCACTAAACTATCCGCCAACGCGTCACTATTCGCAAGGAAAGGCGCGAAAATCAACAGATTCCAACCCATGCAACTCACTGACGCGTCGCATCTGGACTGTGATCTGCTGGTGGTCGGAGGCGGCATCAACGGGGTCGGCATTGCGCGCGATGCCGTGGGCCGTGGGCTTTCGGTGGTCCTGTGCGAAAAGGACGATCTGGCTCAGCACACCTCTTCGGCTTCCACCAAGCTGATTCACGGGGGGCTGCGTTACCTCGAATATTACGAATTCAGCCTGGTGCGCAAGGCGCTGCAGGAGCGCGAGGTGCTGCTGCGCATGGCGCCGCACATCATGTGGCCGCTGCGGTTCGTGATGCCGCACGACGCGGCGCAGCGCCCGGCGTGGATGATCCGCGCGGGCCTCTTCTTATATGACCATCTCGCGCGACGGCGTTTTCTGCCCGGCTCGGAGTCGATCAGGCTTGGGCAGCATCCGGCGGGCAAGCCGCTCAAGCCCGGTTACACGCGCGGTTTCGTCTATTCCGATGGCTGGGTGGACGACGCCCGCCTCGTCGTGCTGAACGCGCGGGACGCCGCAGACCGCGGCGCGCACATCCTCACGCGCACGCGCTGCCTGAATGCCGAGCGGCGCGCCGACGGCTGGCATGCGTCTCTGGCGGGGCCGGAGGGCATCCGCTCGGTGCGCGCCAAGGCGATCGTCAACGCGGCGGGGCCTTGGGCGGCGGAGTTCGCCCGCTCGGCGCACGCCTTGCCCAGCACGCGCGGCCTGCGCCTGATCAAGGGCAGCCACATCGTCGTGCGGCGGATGTTCGACCACCCGTTCGCCTATATCTTTCAGAACCCCGACGGGCGGATCGTCTTTGCGATCCCGTACCAGAACGACTTCACGCTGATCGGCACGACGGACCTGGAATACAAGGGCCCGCTGGACCAGGTCGCCATCGATGCCGATGAAATCCAATACCTGTGCGAGATGGCCAACCGCTATTTCGAGCAGCAACTGACACCGGCCGACGTGGTCTGGACGTACTCGGGTGTGCGACCGCTGCTCGATGACAGCGCCGCCAACGCGTCGGCCATCACGCGCGACTACCTCGTCGAATGCGAGACCGGCGCCGACGGTAGCAGCGCTCCGCTCATCAACGTGTGGGGCGGCAAGATCACTACTTACCGCAAGCTGGCCGAGGAGGCGCTGGACCAACTGGCGCCGCACCTGCCAGCCGCCGGCAATCCGTCGTGGACCGCCACGGCCTCGCTGCCGGGCGGCGACCTGGAAGCGCCAGGGCAGCTGGTGGCCGAGTACACCTTCACGGACTTCGTGACGCGCTTGCAGAAACGTTTGCCATGGCTGCCCATGCAGCTGGCCACGCGCTATGCACACCAGTACGGAACGCGCGTGAACACGCTGCTGGCGGGCGCCACGCGGCTCGAAGAGCTGGGCACGGAAGTCACGCCGGGCCTGTATGAAGCGGAAATCCGGTACCTGATCGAACACGAATGGGCCCGCACGGCGCAGGACATCCTGTGGCGGCGGACGAAACTCGGGCTGCACGCCGGCGAAGCCGACCGCAGCCGCCTGGAAGGCTGGTTGGCGCGGCATCTGCCGGAAAGCGACGCAGCGCCGGTCGCGCAACGGACGCCCTGAAGCCGCGGGGCCGGGGCGCCCGACGCAAGCAACCAAGAAATCAAAGCAGTAAGACGGGAGACATCAATTGATTCTGGAACTGGACCAGGTCACGGCTGTGGTCGGGGCACAGACCCATCTGTACCCGACCAGCCTGCGGCTGGCACCCGGCGCGATCAACGTGCTGCTCGGGCCGACGCAGGCTGGCAAGACCACGCTGATGCGCATCATGGCCGGACTGGACCGGCCAACCACCGGCCGCGTCCTCGTGGACGGCCAGGACGTGACCGGCGTGGGCGTACGCGATCGCAATCTGGCGATGGTGTACCAGCAATTCATCAACTACCCGGCGATGACGGTGTACGACAACATCGCCTCGCCGCTGCGCCTGCAGGGCATCAACAAGGGCGAGATCGATACGCGCGTGCGTGCCGTCGCCTCCAAGCTCCACATCGACCACCTGCTGCAGCGCCTGCCCGCCGAACTGTCGGGTGGGCAACAGCAGCGTTGCGCGCTGGCGCGGGCCCTGGTCAAGCGGGCGCCGCTGGTGCTCCTGGACGAACCGCTCGTCAACCTCGATTACAAGCTGCGCGAAGAACTGCGGGCCGAGCTGGCCTCGCTCTTTGCCGACGGTGGCACAACGGTGGTGTACGCCACCACCGAGCCGCAGGAGGCGCTGCTCCTGGGCGGCCACACCATCGTCATGCACGAGGGCCGTGTGCTCCAGGACGGCCCGACGCTGGAGATGTACGAGGTGCCGGTCTCCGTGGATGCCGCCGCGATCTTCAACGACCCGCCGATGAACGTGCTGGACGCCACCGTGGCCGAAGGCAACCACATCCGCTTGCCGCAAGGCATCGATGTGCGCTGGACGCGCCCGCTGCCGATGCCGGCCGGCGCGCGCTGCCGTATCGGCCTGCGTCCGAGCCACATCCGCCTGTCGCCGCGCAACGGTGGCGCGGTCGCCCTGCCGGGCACGGTGGAACTGGCCGAGCTGTCGGGGTCCGAAACGTATCTGCACGTACGGGCGCAGGCCGTCGGCCAATCGAACACCATCGGCCTGGTCGCGCAGTTGCCGGGGGTGCATCAGTTCGAACTGGGCGCGGCGCTGGACGTGTTTGTCGATCCGGCCGAACTGTTCCTGTTCGACGAAGCGGGCAAGCTGGTGAGCGCGCCCAAGCAGGGAGGCGCACATGGCACGCATTGAATTCCGCAACCTGGGGCACAGCTACCGCCCCAATCCGCAAAGCCTGTCGGACTACGCGCTGCAGCCGATGAACATGACGTGGCGCGACGGCGGTGCCTATGCATTGCTCGGCCCGTCGGGCTGCGGCAAGTCGACACTGCTGAACATCATCTCGGGGCTGCTGACGCCGTCCGAAGGCCAGGTGCTCTTCGACGACCGCGACGTCACGCACGCCAGTCCGCGCGAGCGCAACATCGCGCAGGTGTTCCAGTTCCCGGTCATCTACGACACGATGACCGTGTTCGACAACCTCGCCTTCCCGCTGCGCAATCGCAAGACGCCGGAAGCCGAAGTGAAGAAGCGCGTGGAGGAAGTGGCCGAGATCCTCGAGCTGCAGCACGCGCTCAAGCGCCGCGCCTCCGGTCTGGCGGCCGACGCCAAGCAGAAGATTTCGCTGGGCCGCGGCCTGGTGCGCAAGGACGTGGCGGCCATCCTGTTCGACGAGCCGCTCACCGTCATCGATCCGCACCTGAAGTGGCAACTGCGTCGCCAGCTCAAGAAGATTCACCAGCAGCTCAAGCTCACGCTGATCTACGTGACGCACGACCAGGTGGAAGCGCTGACCTTTGCCGACGAGGTGGTCGTCATGACCGAAGGCAAAGTCGTGCAGCAAGGCGGGCCGGAAGCCCTGTTCGAGCGGCCGGACCATACCTTCGTCGGCTACTTCATCGGCAGCCCGGGCATGAACCTCTACCCGGTGATGGTGGATGGCGATGTGCTTGCGCTGGGGGACCAGCGCCTGTCCGTGAGCACCGGCACGCTCGCCGCGCTCAAGAGCGCCAACGGCGCGCTGAAGCTCGGCATCCGCCCGGAGTTCGTCCAGCTGGCCGCGCCGGGTGAAGTGGGCGCCGTGGCCGCCAGCGTGCACCAGGTGCAGCAGCTCGGTACGCACCAGCTGCTGACCGCAAGCCTCGGCGAGGCCGGTGGCCTGCCCGTCAAGGCGAAGCTGCCGAACGAAGTGAGCGTGACCGAATCGCGCGTGTGGCTGCGCCTGGATGCGCCGCAGACGCTGTACTACTGCAACGACGAGAGGATCGGCCGATGAACAAGCCGCTCAACAACAAGGCGTGGTTCCTGATCCTGCCGGTGTTCCTGTGCGTGGCGTTCTCCGCCATCCTGCCGCTGATGACGGTGGTGAACTACTCGGTGCAGGACATCATCAGCCCCGAGCAGCACGTGTTCGTGGGCGTCGACTGGTTCCGCCAGATCCTGCGTGACGGCGACCTGCAGGACGCCCTCACCCGCCAGCTGATCTTCTCGCTGTGCGTGCTGGCGGTGGAGATTCCGCTGGGCATCGGCCTGGCGCTGTCGATGCCGTCCAAAGGCTGGAAGGCGTCGGCCGCGCTGGTGGTGCTCGCCATGCCGCTGCTGATTCCCTGGAACGTGGTCGGAACGATCTGGCAGATCTTCGGGCGCTCCGATATAGGCCTGGCCGGTTACTGGCTCAACCAGATGGGCATCGACTACAACTACACGGCAAACGCGTTCGACGCGTGGATCACCGTGCTCATCATGGACGTGTGGCACTGGACGCCGCTGGTGGCGCTGCTGGCCTATGCCGGCCTGCGGTCGATTCCGGATGCGTTCTACCAGGCCGCCGAGATTGACGGCGCCAGCCGCCTGGCCGTGTTCCGCTACATCCAGCTGCCGAAGATGCGCGGCGTGCTGATGATCGGCGTGCTGCTGCGCTTCATGGACAGCTTCATGATCTACACCGAGCCGTTTGTCCTGACCGGCGGCGGCCCCGGCAATGCCACGACGTTCCTGTCGCAGTACCTGACGCAGAAGGCGGTTGGTCAGTTCGACCTGGGCCCGGCGGCGGCATTCTCGATCGTGTACTTCCTCATCATCCTGCTGTTCTGCTTCGTCCTCTACAACTGGATGCAGCGCATGGGCAGCGCCAGCACGGCCGTGGGAGACGACCATGCCTAAGCAGAACAACAACAACGAGCACAAGCGCAAGATCGCCCGGGCGATCACGCTGGCGGTGTACGTGGCGTTTGCCGTGCTGCCGCTGTACTGGATGTTGAGCATGTCGCTCAAGACCAACGAGGAGACGCTGGCCGGCTTCTCGATCTGGCCGAAGCTCGTCACGTTCGACAACTACAAGATCATCTTCACCGACCCGTCGTGGTACTGGGGTTACATCAACTCCATCATCTACGTGACGATGAACACGGTGCTCTCGACCGTGGTGGCGCTGCCGGCGGCCTACGCCTTCTCGCGCTACCGCTTCCTGGGCGACAAGCACATGTTCTTCTGGCTGCTGACGAACCGCATGACGCCGCCCGCGGTGTTCCTGCTGCCGTTCTTCCAGCTGTATTCGACGGTCGGCCTGATGGACACGCACCTGGGCGTGGCGCTGGCGCACATGCTGTTCAACGTGCCGCTGGCGGTGTGGATTCTCGAAGGCTTCATGTCGGGCATCCCGCGCGAGATCGACGAGACGGCCTACATCGACGGCTACAGCTTCCCCAAGTTCTTCCTGAAGATCTTCCTGCCGCTCATCAAGGCCGGCGTGGGCGTGACGGCGTTCTTCTGCTTCATGTTCAGCTGGGTGGAGCTGTTGCTCGCGCGCACGCTCACCTCGGTCGACGCCAAACCCATCACCGCGGTGATGACGCGCACGGTGTCGGCCTCGGGCATGGACTGGGGCGTGCTGGCCGCAGCCGGTGTGCTGACGATCATCCCCGGTGCGCTGGTGATCTGGTTTGTGCGCAACTACATCGCGAAGGGCTTCGCGATGGGCCGCGTGTAATTCGCTTTGGGAGACAAGGACATGTTCAGCTGGATGGCCTGGACGCCCGAGGTGGCGATCTTCTTCGGCTGCATCGCGTTGATGCTGGCCAGCATGACGGTATGGGAGGTGGTCCGGCCGACCGTGGAGCGCAAGGGTTTCCTGCCCATTGCCACCACGCGCGGCGACCGCCTCTTCATCGGGTTGCTGACTGCCGCCTACATCAATCTGGCGTGGGTCGGGCTGACGTCGGAGGGCACCACGCCCTGGGGCGGTTTCGTC
Source organism: Ralstonia mannitolilytica (assembly GCF_905397375.1). Taxonomy (GTDB): domain Bacteria; phylum Pseudomonadota; class Gammaproteobacteria; order Burkholderiales; family Burkholderiaceae; genus Ralstonia; species Ralstonia mannitolilytica. Next base: position 40,776 of record NZ_CAJPVG010000018.1, on the reverse strand, counting down.
GCCTCGATGGTGGTGCTGGTTCTGATCATGTGGCGCGGCTGAGGGCCGCACGAGCTTAGAGGGCAGTCTCGATTTCGCAAGTCCGGAAGTGTCGGCAGAATGCCGCGCTTCCACGCCCGCATTGACGGTCGGGCACACGCATTCCACCACGCTCCCCGCGTCGGAATGTCGGATGTTTTCGCTGCGGGGAGAACAAAAGCACGAGGAGATACCGATGAAAACATCCTGGCGCATGACGCTACAGATCAGTGCCATTGCACTGGCGAGTGCCTTGGCAGTCGGCGCGGCCCATGCCGGTGAAGCCGAGGCCAAGAAATGGATCAGCAGCGAATTCCAGCCCAGCACGCTGTCGCAAGACAAGCAGATGGCGGAAATGAAGTGGTTCATCGACGCCGCCGCCAAGCTCAAGGCCAAGGGCGTCACCGAGATCCACGTCGTGTCGGAAACGCTCGACACGCACGCCTACGAATCGAAGACGCTGGCCAAGGCCTTCGAAGAGATCACCGGCATCAAGGTCAAGCACGACATCATGCAGGAAGGCGATGTCGTCGAAAAACTGCAGACCTCGATGCAATCCGGCAAGAGCATCTACGACGGCTGGATCTCCGACTCCGACCTGATCGGCACGCACTACCGCTACGGCGTGATCATGCCGCTGACCGATTTCATGGCCGGCGAAGGCAAGGAATTCACCAACCCAGGCCTGGACCTGAAGGACTTCATCGGCACGAGCTTCACCACCGCGCCGGACGGCAAGCTGTACCAGTTGCCTGACCAGCAGTTCGCCAACCTGTACTGGTTCCGCGCCGACTGGTTCGCCCGCAAGGACCTGCAGGACAAGTTCAAGGCCAAGTACGGCTACGACCTGGGCGTGCCCGTCAACTGGACGGCCTATGAAGACATCGCCAACTTCTTCACCAACGACGTGAAGGAGCTGGACGGCAAGCGCGTCTACGGCCACATGGATTACGGCAAGAAGGATCCGTCGCTTGGCTGGCGCTTCACCGACGCCTGGCTGTCGATGGCCGGCTCCGCCGACAAGGGCATCCCGAACGGCCTGCCGGTCGACGAATGGGGCATCCGCGTCGACGAGAAGGACAAGTGCACGCCGGTGGGCGCATCGGTCTCGCGCGGCGGCGCCACCAACAGCCCGGCCGCCGTGTACGCCCTCACCAAGTACATCGACTGGATGAAGAAGTACGCCCCGCCCGAGGCGACCGGCATGACCTTCAACGAAGCCGGCCCGGTGCCCGCACAAGGCCACATCGCCCAGCAGGTGTTCTGGTACAGCGCCTTCACAGCGCCGATGACCAAGCCGGGCCCGGTCGTGAACGCCGACGGCTCGCCGAAGTGGCGCATGGCCCCGTCGCCGCACGGCCCGTACTGGAAGGACGGCATGCAGAACGGCTACCAGGACGTCGGCTCGTGGACGTTCTTCAAGTCCACCCCGTTCGAGCGCCGCGCGGCCGCGTGGCTGTACGCGCAGTTCGTCACGTCGAAGTCCGTGTCGCTCAAGAAGTCCATCACCGGCCTCACGTTCATTCGTGACTCCGATATCCACAGCGACTACTTCACCAAGAACGCGGCCAAGTACGGCGGCCTGATCGAGTTCTACCGCAGCCCGGCCCGCGTGGCCTGGACGCCGACCGGCAACAACGTGCCCGACTATCCGAAGCTGGCACAGCTGTGGTGGAAGAACGTCGCCACGGCCGTCACGGGCGAGAAGACGCCGCAGGCGGCGATGGACAACCTCGCCAAGGAAATGGACCAGGTGATGTCCCGCCTGCAGCGCGCCGGCATGAAGAACTGCGCGCCCAAGCTGAACCCGGAGGGCGATCCGAACAAGTGGCTGTCGACCGAACACGCCCCGTGGAAGAAGCTCGACAACGAGCGTCCGAAGGGTGAGACGGTGGCTTACGACAAGCTGCTCGCAGCCTGGAAGGCCGGCAAGGTGCGTTAATTCGCATGCCCGCCGGTCGACCAACCATCGGCCGGCGGGCTACCATGCCTGCTTCCGTTTTACCCACCGCCGGACAGGTTCACTCCGGCCCGGCGGTCACCTGAATCTGCCTTATGGAATACCTCCTCGCGCTCGACCAGGGCACATCCAGCTCACGCGCCATCGTCTTCAACCGCGCCGGCCAGATCGTCGCCAGTGCCCAGCAGGAGTTTCCGCAGCATTTCCCGCAGCCCGGCTGGGTCGAGCATGACCCGTTCGACATCTGGAACAGCCAGCTCGCCACCTGCCGCGCCGCACTCGAACAAGCCAAGCTCTCCGCCGCCGACATGGCCGCGCTCGGCATCACCAACCAGCGCGAAACCACCATGGTGTGGGAACGCGCCACGGGCAAACCGATCTTCAACGCCATCGTCTGGCAAGACCGCCGCACCGAAGCCATCTGCGAGCGCCTGCGCGCCGAGGGCCTGGAAGACGAGGTGCGCAAGCGCACCGGGCTGATCATCGACCCGTATTTTTCGGCCACCAAGCTGCGCTGGATTCTCGACCACGTGGATGGCGCCCGCGAGCGCGCCGCGCGTGGCGAACTCGCCTTCGGCACCATCGACAGCTGGCTCGTCTGGCAGCTCACACGCGGCCGCCTGCATGTGACCGACGTATCCAACGCGTCCCGCACGATGCTGTGGAACATCCACACCGGCGAATGGGATGCGGACCTGATGCGCGCGCTCGACATTCACCCGAGCCTGTTGCCCGAGGTGCATCCGTCCGCGTATCAATTTGGGCAGACCGATGCCGACTGGCTCGGCGCCTCGCTCACCATTGGCGGCATTGCCGGCGACCAGCAATCTGCGTTGTTCGGCCAGGCTTGCTTCAAGCCCGGCATGGCCAAGAACACCTACGGCACCGGCTGCTTCATGCTGCTCAACACCGGCGACAAGGCGGTCCAATCGCACAACGGCCTCATCAGCACGGCCGCCTGCCAGAGCGGCACGACGCGCAGCTACGCGCTCGAAGGGAGCGTCTTCGTGGGCGGTGCGGTCGTGCAGTGGCTGCGCGACGGCCTGCGCGCCATCCAGCGTTCGGCAGACGTCGAAGGCCTGGCCGCCTCGGTGCCGGATTCGGGCGGCGTGGTGTTCGTGCCGTCGTTCACGGGGCTGGGTGCGCCGTACTGGGATCCCACCGCGCAGGGCGCCATCGTTGGCCTGTCACGCGGCACGACGATCGGCCACATCGCCCGAGCCGCACTGGAGTCGATTGCCTTCCAGAGCACCGCGCTGTTGCAGGCCATGACGCGCGACGCCGTCTCCACCATCTCGGAATTGCGCGTGGACGGCGGCGCCTCGGCCAACAACCTGCTGCTGCAGTTCCAGGCGGACCTGCTCGGCATTCCTGTCGTGCGTCCGGAGATCATCGAGACCACGGCGCTCGGCGCGGCCTACCTGGCCGGCATCGCCACGGGCTTCTATCGCGATGAAGCGGAAGTCGCGCAGCAATGGCGCGCCTCCCGCACGTTCCACCCCGTCATCAGCCGCGACGAGGCCGCGCACCGCATCGCCCAATGGGAAATGGCCGTCGCCCAGGTCCGCCTGCCGACCACGCGCGGCCACTGACGCCGACGTCGACGTGCCACGCAAGAAAAAAAAGGCGGCCCGAGGGTCGCCTTTCTTCATGGTGCCGCGAGCGGCTTACTTGCCTTCGCTGTTCGGCGTCTGGGCAGGGCCGCCCTGCTCCTTCATGGCTTCCTTGCGCTCGGCGCGGGCCTCCTTCCGCTGGGCCTTGCGGTTGGCCTTGGCGGCCTTCTTTTCTTCCTTGTAGGCGGCCTTGGCGTCGGCCTTGCGCGCCTTGTATTCGTCATTCGCGGCCTTGTCCTCGATGCGCTTCTGCACCAGCGGGTCGGGTGAGGACGTGGCCGGACCCTGGCCGCCCGGCGCGGTCTGCACGGTGCCGGTCGTCTGCGGGGAAGTCTGCGGTGCCGGCGTCATCTGGGCGAAAGCCGCCGACGCAGCCAGGGCGGCCGCCATGGCAAGCGCGGTTTTCAGTGTGGTCTTGGTCGGGCGCAGTTCCATCATGGTTGGGCTCCTTTCTTTTTACACGGTCATGGGAAGGTCTGACCGCATCGGTGGCGCGTAAGGCACACCGGAAGCGGTCTCGACGCGCTTCAAAGCGCACGCGCCGGGTGTTGCAATACACAACACCCTCAGTGCCGCAAGAAGCGCTCCCGGCCATCGACTACACTGCGCGCTGACATTCCTGCCACCGCCGCACCGTGCCTGAACCCACGTCTGATTTCACCCTGCTCGACCCACCCGCAGACGCCCTCCCGCTGGACGCCGGTGTTGCTGCCGACCACGTCGCCCGCGTACAGCGCTGGCTCGAAGACGCCGTCATCGGCCTGAACCTCTGCCCCTTCGCCAAGGCCGTGCACGTCAAGCAGCAGGTCCGCTACGTCGTGAGCCGCGCCACCTTGGACGGCGACGTGCTCGACCACCTGCGCGCCGAAGCCGAGCTGCTGCGCACCACCCCCGCCGCACAGATCGACACCACGCTGCTCATCGTCCCCGCGCTGGCGGATTTCCTGGGCTTCCACACCCTCACCGAGCGCGCCGAAACCCTGCTCGCCAAGGCCGGCTACGAAGGCGAACTGCAACTGGCCAGCTTCCATCCCGATTTCGTCTTCGCCGACGCCGCACCGGACGACATCGCCAACGCCACCAACCGCGCGCCGGCCCCCATCCTGCATCTGCTGCGCGAAGACAGCATCGCCCGCGCCGCCGCAGCCGTCCCCGATGCAGCCGACATCTACGAACGCAATATCGCGACGATGGAACGGCTGGGCCCCGAAGGCTGGGCAGAAATGGCAAAGAAGTTCGGCAAGATACCGCCCCGCGACTAACCAACTGACCAAAGGCAGCGACGGTCTGGCCGTTGATGCCCTAGATGGCGCCTTGAATTTCTGTTGCAGGGAGGAAAAAGGAAGGGAAACTGTCTGAGCGAAGCGAGTTTTTCCCTTCCCCTCCCTGCGACATAAATTCAAGGAGTGGGTCGCCATCTCGGGCGCGCCTTTCTTTGCTTACTTTCTTTGGCAAGACAAAGAAAGTGAGTCGCCCCCGGCAGGGGGTGAAACAAGGGATAGACCGGCACCAGCCATAAAAGCCGACGCCCGAAGAAACGACGCTCACACGCCTCGATCCACCGGCGGCGTCCACTGATACGCCCAAGTCTCAGACAGCAACCGCTCCCCCGACTGCAACGTCAGCGACAACTCAATCGGCGCATTGCTCGCATCCGGCACCACATCGAACATCGCCCGAACGCCATCGATGCTCGCCAGCGGCCGCGCCGACGCAATCTCCACCCGCCCGCGCGAGGCGCGGATGACGGGCTCCACAGTCGATCCCGCCGTGCTGCGCCCCAGCCGCGACAGCTCACCGCCGGCAAAGTCCACGACAAACCGCCACGAGAAGTACTTGCGCGGCTGCCCCACCACGCCGCCAATGCCCGTGCGCGTCGCGACCACGCGCGCCAGTGGCGAGGCCGCCGCGGGCTGCGCGCCCCACGTCAGCCGATAACCGAACGCCATCTCCTGCCCGGCCACGGGCGCCACCGCCGGCCGCCAGAACGCGACGATGTTGTCGAAGGTTTCGTCGTTGGCAGACAGCTCGACCAGCTCGACGGCGCCCTCGCCCCAGCCATGCGCGGGCTCGACCCACACGCTTGGGCGCTTCTCGTAGAAGACGCCGTCATCCTGGTAATGATCGGGATTGCGGTCGCGCTGCAGCAGGCCGAAGCCGCGCGGGCTGTCGTCGGCAAAGCGCTGGCTGCGCAGCATGGGCGGATTGGCTAAGGGGCGCCAGACCCACTCGCCCGAACCGCGCCAGATGGCCAGGCCGTCGGAATCATGGATCTCCGGGCGCCAGTCCGACGCGCGCCAGCGTCGCGCCGCGCTGTGGCGATCGCCTGCGCGGTCGGTGCGGTCGTTTTCGCCGTAGAGGAACATGCTGGTGAGCGGCGCAATGCCGAGCCGCTCGATCGGCTTGCGCACGAACAGCGTGGCGCCGACATCCATGACGAGCGTGTCGCCGGGGCGGATGTCGAAGCGGTAGGCGCCGGCCACGCTGGGCGAATCAAGCAGCGCATAGACCCGCACGACGTCGGCATCGGGCGCTGGGCGCACCAGCCAGAATTCGGTGAAGTCCGGAAACTCCTCGGCGCGCGGCAAGCCGGTGTCGATCGCCAGCCCCCGCGCCGACATGCCGTATTGCCACTGCCCGCCCACCGCGCGGAAGTAGCTCGCCCCCAGGAACGCCGCCACGTCGCGCGTCGGGTCCGCGCGGGTGGTCAGCCGGAACCCCGCAAAACCGAGATCGGCGGGCAGCGATGCGTGGTCGAGGCCGCTTTTGCCGTAGTCGAACATCGCCGCGTCGTAGGCGATGCGGTGCGCCCGGCCGTCCACGACTTCATACAGGCGCACGGGCGACTTGAAGAACAGGCCCAGGTGGAAGAACCTCGCCTCGAACGGCAACTGCTGCGCGGCCCACAACGCATGATCCGGGCGATAGCCGATCGACTGATATGCGTCCCAATCGAGCGCGGCGACGGCGGGCGGAAGCTGTGTGCCGCGCGGCCGGTATGGCCGGGCCGCCAAGGCCCGGGCGCGCGCCAGGAGGCGGGCTTCGTCAAACGGTTCCGACGCGCCGGGGGCGCTGCGGGACATTCCAGGTGCCAGGGCCAGGAGCCCGGCGGCCAACTGCTTGAGCAGGTCGCGACGATGCATGGAAGACAGCGGAGCCAGGGGTCACTCATCTTCGCACACCGCGCCCGGCCAGTCTCCCGGTCGAACCTTTCATTGGCCCCACAACCCTGCGGCATGGCCGGGAATGGCACGTTTCGGACAGATCGGCGTGGCATCGCACGGCCAGTTGGAGCACAATCCCGAGTCCGTTCACACGTGGAACGCCCGTGCGTCGCCTATGGTGAACTGACTCCCGCTCCCGCCGGCCGAGGCACGCACCGCTGAGGCCCGGCGCCACGATCATCACGGCGCACATGTTTCCAACGCCCTCCTCGCCCGCCCAGCCCGATCCGGCCGAGCCGTCCGCCGCGCTTGCGGCTGCCCTGGAGTCCTTCGACCGGTACTACGACGACGTCCTGCTGCCCATGTGGCTCGGCCCCGGCTGGAATGCACAGGCCGGCCTTTGCTATGAAGCGCTCGTCCAGGGCAGCGATGCGCTGGTGCCTGCCTCTGCCTCGCGCTACCGGGCGATGGCGTGTGCGCGGCAGCTGTACACGTTCGCCCGCGCGACGCAGCTTTCCGCCCGGCACCGCGATGTCTGCGCCGAACGCGCCGCCGCTCTGTGCCACGCACTCGACACACGGTTTCGCGACACCCTCCACGGCGGGTGGGTGTTCGCGATCGACAGCGCGCTGGCGCCGCAAGACACCACGAAGGATCTGTACACGCACGCGTTCGTGCTGTTTGCGGCGGCCCACTGGCTGGCCGTGAGCGACGACCCGCGTGCCGCCGCGCTCATGCGCGACGCGCACGACGTGATCACACATCGCTTCACGCACGTGGGCACGACGCCGCTACCCGTGGCAGCAATGGACGCCACCTTCAGCCAGACCGTGTCAGGCGTCGCCCAGAACCCCGTGATGCACCTGACCGAGGCGTACCTGGCCGCCGCCGCGCTGCGCGAGGCGCCCGCCTGGGCCGAAGCCCGCGTGCACGCCCTGGCAGAAGGCATCCTCGCGCGCTTCATCGACACGCACACCGGCAGCATCACCGAGTTGCCGATCGACGCGCCGAACACCGACAACCGCATCGAGCCCGGCCACCAGTTCGAATGGTTCTACCTCGTGCGCGCGCATGCCGAGGTGTTCTCGCGCGCCGGCGCCGGGCGCCGGCTGGCCGAGACGCTGGCCCGCGCCGTCGACAGCGCCTGCCGCCTGGGCGTGGATGCCGACACCCATGGCGTCTGCCTGGCGCTCAACCTGGACGGCACGCCGCGCGACGCGAGCCAGCGCATCTGGGCGCAAACCGAGTACGGCCGCGCGCTGGCGCTGTGCACCGGGACGCACGGTGCGATGCTCGCGCAGATGCTGCCGGCGTGGTCGGCGCGCTTCCTGCACGCGCACGGCTGGAACGAGGTGATCGACGCCACGGGCCAGCGCCTGCGCGCCGACATGCCGTCGAGCACGCCGTACCACATCACCACGTTCTACGAGGCGATCCGGGCAGCCCTGTCCGGCTCGTCCGCACGTTGTACCCAAGCTGTTGAGTGAGACACATCATGCATACCCACAACCCCAATGAATCCAAGGCCCGCGCCATCTTCCGGGTGGTCAGCGGCAACTTCCTGGAGATGTACGACTTCATGGTCTACGGCTATTACGCCAAGGCCATTGCCGACACCTTCTTCCCGGCCGGCAACGAGTTCCTCTCGCTGATGCTCTCGCTGGTGACGTTTGGCGCGGGCTTCCTGATGCGCCCGCTGGGCGCGATCTTCCTCGGCGCGTACATCGACCGCCACGGCCGCCGCGCGGGGCTGATCCTCACGCTCGCGCTGATGGCATGCGGCACGCTGCTGATCGCGGCGGTGCCCAGCTACGCCAGCATCGGGCTGGCCGCGCCGCTGCTCGTGCTGATCGGACGCCTGCTGCAAGGCTTCTCGGCGGGCGTGGAGCTGGGCGGCGTGTCGGTCTACCTGGCCGAAATCGCGACGCCGGGCCGCAAGGGCTTCTTCGTGAGCTGGCAGTCAGGCAGCCAGCAGGTGGCCGTGATGTTTGCCGCGCTGCTGGGCGTGCTGCTCTCGCTGGCGATGCCGCCGACTGAAGTGAGCGCATGGGGCTGGCGCATCCCGTTCGTGGTCGGCTGCCTGATCGTGCCGTTCCTGTTCATCATCCGCCGCTCGCTGCGCGAGACGGAAGAATTCGAGAAGCGCAAGCACCGCCCCGACATGGCGGAGGTCTTCCGCTCGATGGTCGAGAACTGGCGCCTGGTGGGTGCAGGCACGCTGCTGGTCGTGATGACCACCGTGTCGTTCTACCTGATCACCGCGTACACGCCGACCTTCGGCAAGAGCGTGCTGCACCTGTCCGACATGGACAGCCTGATCGTCACGCTGTGCGTGGGCGCATCGAACCTGTTCTGGCTGCCGGTGATGGGCGCGGTGTCCGACCGCGTCGGCCGCCGTCCGCTGCTGATCCTCTTTACGGTGCTGATGCTGCTGACGGCCTATCCGGCCATGGTGTGGCTGGTGGGCGCACCGTCGTTCGCGCGACTGCTGGCGGTGGAGCTTTGGCTGTCGTTCCTGTATGGCAGCTACAACGGCGCAATGGTCGTTACCCTCACCGAGATCATGCCGCCGGCCGTGCGGACCACGGGCTTCTCGCTGGCATACAGCCTCGCCACCGCCATCTTCGGCGGCTTCACGCCGGCGATTGCCACGTGGCTCATCCACGCCACCGGCAACAAGGCGATGCCGGGCGTGTGGGTGTCGTTCGCTGCGCTGTGTGGGTTGATTGCCACGCTGGCGGTGGTCAAGCCGGCCGGCAAGCATGTGCATGGGGCGGCGACTGTGTCCTGATTGGCTGGTGCTGAATGCTGTGTATGGAGGTCCCCTGGGGTGTTGGCTCTGGGGGATTTTTTTGTTTGTGGTGCATCCGTTGTTTCACCCCCTGCCGGGGCCGATACAAGGGATGCACCACCAGCAACAAAATCAAGCAACAAACCCCCACCCCCCAAAACCCCTACTGAATCACCAACCCATTAGGCCCCACCACCCCCAACTCCACATAGTGCGACCCAGGCCGAGACCGGTCCGAAAAATCCACCACAAACCCACCGCCCACATCAAAGTTGCGCAGGTGCGCCAGTTCGCGACGCACCTGCTCCCGCGTAGGCTTGGGCCCCGCACGCCGCATCGCTTCAGCGAGTACCTTGGCGGCAACAAACCCCTCCACTGCCCGGAACGACGGCTCAACATCCTTGGCGCCCACCACGGCACGCGCCCGGTTGAATTCTCGGATGATCGGGTTCACGGCCTTGCCGGGGTTGGGCATCACCAACGCGAGCGAATAGCCGCGCACCGCATCGATGCCCGCCACCTTGAGCAGGATGCCGGGGTCGATGGACGACAGTCCCAGCAGTTGCGCGCCGCCGCCGCGCGCGCGGTATTGCTTGACGAACTGCGCGGCCGGCTCGGCAGTGGCGCCAAGGAAGATCGCCTGCACATCGGCGTCGAGCAGCTTGTCGACAGCCGCACCCACCGCTGCGGTATTGCGCGGGTACGAGGCGGTGGCCGCAATCGCCAGCTTGTGGGCCTTGAGCGTGCCCTCCACGCCGGCCAGGGCTTCCTTGCCCAGCGCATCGTCCTGGTACAGCACGCCGATGCGCGTAATGCCGATGGTGACGAGCGCGCTCACCATCTTGTCGATCTCCTGCTGGTAGCTCGCCTTGATGGGGAACACGAGGGGGTCGCCGGTCATGGTCGAGGCACCGGTGGCCGGGCCGACGAGCGGCAGGTTCGCTTCGGCCAGCACGCGGTTGCGCATCAGCGCTTCGACATTGGCGGTACCGACCACCGTGAGCACCGCGACAGGGTTGTCGATGCGCGCCATGTCGCGCACGTTGCGCACGGTCTGCTCGACTTTTTGTTCATCGTCGCGGGCGACCAGGCGGATGGTCTCGCCATTGATACCGCCTTCGAGATTGAGCCAGTCGAAATACAGCCGCGCGCCGGCGTGGAGCGCCCGCCCCGTCGCGGCCTGTGAGCCCGTGAGCGGCAAGGACTGGATGACGCTGATATCGGCCTGGGCGGCCGATGCCGACAGCATGGCGCCCGCCGCAAGCACGGCGCCCCATGGCCGGCGCAGGCCCGCCAGCCAGCGCGCGCTCCGGCAGCGCGCGTGATTTCCCGTTTGCATGATTCGCACCCTTCACCGCGGCCTCATGGGCGGCGGCGTTTTGTCGAGATCGCGGCGGTTGTCCGTCCTGCGATCCACTTTGTCGTTGTATGGCGTCCAACACGGTGACGCGGCCGATAGCCTGCCATCGCGCAGGGGCTTTCGACAAGCCCCGCCAGCCGTTTTAGACTCGCCGGATCGTCCCTGTCGCAAACCCGCCATGCCGCAGCGCATCCTGCCCACCGACATCGAAGGCCGCACGCCGCCCACGCCGGCACGGCCGGTGCGGCTTTACACGCGGCAGATGGACGCCAACACGCGCTTCCCGCGCCACACGCATCCGTGGGCGCAGGTGGCGTACAGCCACAACAGCGTGCTGCGCGTGCAGGCCGGCGATACGGCGTGGGTCGTGCCGCCCTCGCGGGCGATCTGGATTCCGCCGGGTATCGAGCACGAGGTGTGGGTCGTGGAGGCCGCCTTCCTGCGCACGCTGTATGCCGACCCGTCGGTGGTGACGGGCACGCTCACGCAGTGCCGCGTCATGGAGGTCTCGCCGCTGCTGCGCGAGCTGATTGCCGCGATGGACGTGCGCCAGCCCTTGCCCGCGGCGCGCGAGCAGGCGCTCGCCACGCTCATCCTCGACGAGCTGCGCCGTAGTGCGCCGCTGCCGCTCGATCTGCCGATGCCCGCCGACAAGCGCCTGCGCGCCCTGTGCGAGCGCGTGATGGCCGACCCCGGCACATCGCTCACCTTTGACGATCTTGCCCGCCACGTGGGCGCCAGCACGCGCACGCTGGCGCGGCGGTTCCGCGATGAACTGGGTGTGAGCTTCTCGCAATGGCGACAGCAGGCCGTGCTCGCCAGCGCCATCCCGATGATGTCGCAGGGGATGCCGCTCGCGCAGGTGGCGCAGGCGCTCGGCTACAACAGCCAGAGCGCGTTTTCGGCGATGTTCCGGCGCGCCTTCGGCAGCAGCCCGAGCGCGTTCCTGCACCGGCCCGGCAGCGACGAGCCCAACTGAGCCGCCGCGAAGCCGCGGGGCTAAATCAGCGGCATCGCCATCGCAGGCAACTGCACCGCAAAGCGTGCGCCGCCACCGGGCGCCGCGTCGAGGTGCACCTCGCCGCCGTGCACGAGCGCAATGCGGCGCACGATCGCCAGCCCGAGGCCGAAGCCGCCGGTGTGCCGATCGCGGCTCGCATCGAGGCGCAGGAACGGTTCGAACACGCGCGCGCGGTCGGCAGGCGGAATGCCGGGCCCGTCGTCCTCCACCGTCAGGCACAGCGCACCTGCCGGGCCCGCTTCGGCCCGGATGATGATGGTGTGCTGCGCATAGCGTGCGGCGTTGCGGATCAGGTTGAGCAGCGCGCGTGCCACCAGACGCGGGTCGCATACATGGTGCGTAGGTGCGGCATCGGCGTGTACCACCAGCGCGAGCTGGCGATCGGCCACGTCATTGGCAACGCTGCCGACCACGCTGTCGAGCCATTCGCCCACCGCCACGCGCATCAGCACGAGGTGCGTGGCGCCCTGCTCGAGGCGGCTCAGCGCAAGCAGCTCGGTCACCAGTTCATCGAGTTCCCGCACGTCGCGGCGCAGGGCATCGACGCGGACGGCGCGCTGATCGTCGGACAGCGGTGACTGCAGCAGCGCGATGCCGAATTCCAGCCGCGCGATCGGCGTCTTCAGCTCGTGCGAGATACCGTTCATCATCTCGCGCTGGTGCTGGATCGAGCCCTGGATGCGCTCGGCCATGTCGTCGAACTGCCGCGCCAGCGCATACACGTTCGAGCGTTTGCGCAGATTGGCGCGCGTGGACAACCTGCCGGCACCAAAGGCGCGTGCGGCCTCTTCGAGCGTGCGCAGGTCGCGCCAGTGCGACCACACCCACAGCATCAGCGGCAGCAGCGCGGCAATGGCAATCAGGCCGTAGGCCATCGCCTTGATATGGCTGTAGTCGATGTCGTCGGCGTGCGCGTGCAGCACGGCGCCGTCCCGCAGCGGCAGGTAGTAGTCCTTGCCGTTCGTCAGCAGCACGAGCTTGTCCTGGGCGAGGTCGCGCCGCTGTTGCGCGGACAACGCAGGCACGGCGGCCGGATCGACGACATCGAATCTCTCCCACGCGTTGTCGTTCAGCCGCGCGATGGCAGCCTCGCGGGCGTCGCCGGCGCGATCGAGGTATTCCCGCAGGGCGAAGGCGTAGCCTTTGCGCAGTTCGCGCTCGCCGTGCGTGAGCGTGTCATGAAACAGCAGGACGAACGACTTGTTGACGGCGACCAGCGCCAGCGCAGCCGCCAGCACGACCATCGCATACAGCTTGAACAATGACTTGAACACGCTCAATCCTCCCAGGCCGAGGGGCTGAACAGGTAGCCGCGCCCCCAGATCGTCTTGATCTTGTGCGGCTCGGGCGACGCGTCGCCAAAGCGGCGGCGCAGGCGCGAGATGCCGGAATCGACCGTGCGGTCCAGCCCGTCGAATTCAATGCCGCGCAGCTGCTTGAGGATGTCGTCGCGGCTGAGCACGGTGCCGGCGGCGCGCGCCAGGATCAGCAGCAGGTTGAACTCCGCCGTCTTCAGATCGACCGGCTGCCCGCGCCACGTGACGGTGCGGTTCGGCGGCGAGATGACGAGTTCGCCAAAGACCAGCGTGTCGTCGCGCGGCGTCGCCGGCTCGGACGTCGACATGGCCGGCGACGCGCGGCGCAGCAATGCGCGCGCGCGGGCCACCAGCAGACGCGGCTCGATCGGCTTGAGCACGTAGTCGTCGGCGCCGATCTCGAGGCCCGCGACCTGGTCGTACGTGTCGACGCGGGCGGTCAGGATCAGCACCGGCACGCGCGAAAACGCCCGGATGCGCCGGCACACCTCCATGCCGTCCATGTGCGGCAGCATCAGATCCAGGATCACCAGCGCCGGCTGGTGCTCGCGCACGGCGGCCACGGCGATGTCGCCGCGGCGCACCACGTCGACCGCAAATTCGTAGTTGCCCAGGTATTCACTGACAAGCTGCGCGAGGCGATCGTCGTCCTCGATCAGCAGCACCTTGGTCTTGAGCGGCCCCTCGGTCATCGCTCATACCCCCGTTTGTTCTTTTGATGGCCGGCAGTGTATGCGCGCTGCCTTGCGAGTGGTTGGCCCGGAAAAACTTGCAGACACTCGCACACAATTGCGCACAACTTCCCGGCAATTTCCAGACAGACGTGCGGGCGGCCACTGGCCAGACTGCGGGCTCTTCCTTCTTCCGAAGATCCTTCAAGAGGTCCCGACCGTGTCCAAACGTCTCTCCCGTCTTTCCCTGCGGTTTTCCGTGCCGTGTCTGGCCATGCTGACCGGCCTGTGGCTGCCGTCGCCGGTCCATGCCGACGAGGCGTCGTATTCGCTGTCGCTCAACGTGGGGGCGGCGCCGCGCTACGAAGGCAGCAAGCAGTACACCGTGACCGCCGGGCCAGGCTTCCGGGCGGACTTCGGCAACGGCTGGTTCATCGACCCGCTGCAGGGCGGTGCCGGCTATGCCATCCGCTTCCTGAACGGCATGTTCGCGTCGGCCGCGCTGTCGTACGACGCCGGCCGCACCGAGCGCAACCGCTACGGGCGCGCAGGCTCGGACCACCTGAAGGGGATGGGCGACATCAAGGGCGCGTTCCTGGGCGTGTTCACCGTCGGCACCAAGGTGTGGGGCGACGCCACCGCCAGCGCCACGTTGGAAGTGCCGGTCAGCCACCGCGAGCGCGGCTGGTCCGGGCATCTCGACCTGAACACACCCGTCGTGGAATGGGGCAACGACACGATCAGCGTGAACCCGAGCCTGCACTTCGGCTCGCGCAAGTACATGCAGACCTATTTCGGGGTGACGCCGCAACAGTCGGCCAACAGCGGCTTTGCCGAGTACGACGCCAAGGGCGGCGCCACGGCCGTCTCCGTCACGGTGGCGTGGCGGCATACCTTCTCGCGCCACTGGGCACTGCAGACCGCCGTGGGCGCCACGCGCCTGCTCGGCAACGCCGCCAGGAGCCCGATCGTGCAGACCAGGCAGAGCTACTTTGGCGGCACGGGGATCGTCTACACCTTCTGAGGCGGCACGCTCAGGCGAGTGCATCGAGCCAGGCGATGGTCTCGCGCCACCACGGCGCCCCCGACGACGCACGGAAGAAACCCATGTGGCCGACGGCCTTGGCGCCCAGCGCGGCGCCACCCACCTGCCGCCGCGTGACACGGGCGGCCGGAAACTGTGCGACGAGCGCATCGATGGCGCGCGCGGGCGCGAAGGCATCGTCGTCGAATCCCCAGGCAAGCAGCGGCACGTTCAGCCGCGCGTAGCGGGACGTGTCCAGACCGGCGCGCGGCGCGAACACGTAGCCGCGCCGACGCGCCAGCCTGGCCCAGTCGGCGAGGATGGTGGAAGGGATCTCCATCGGCCCCATGCCGATGCTCGACAGCGGCAGACAGCCGCCGCGCGCGGACCGCACGGCCAGCGGAATCCGCACGTGCAGCAGCCACGCAAACTGCACGCGGCCCAGCCCGCCGCCCCAAGGCCACAGCCGCGCATTGGCCAGGGAAGACGCCACCTGCACGAGCGCATCGGCATGCACGATGTGTGGGGCCAGGGCCGCCAGTTGGCCCCCCGCGCTGTGTCCGAGCACCACCAGCCTGCGGCCGCCGCAGCCTTCGGGGACGAGCGTGTCGCGCACCCACTTCAGCACGGCGTCGATGTCGTATCGGCCCCAGTCGGCAAAGCGCGGCACGCCCGGGCCGCTCGCAAGCGCCGGCCCGATGCCGCGATAGTCGAACGTCACGACGCGCCAACCGGCCAGGCACAGCGCCCGCGCGAAGGCATCGTAAAACTGGCGCGGCACGCCGAGCGCCGAGCAGATCACCACCGTGCCGCGCGCGCCCAGGCCGGGGCTGGCGACGGTCACCGGCAGCGTCCAGCCGTCGGCGGTGCGAACGTGGTCTTCGCGGGTGGGAAGCGCATCGGCGGGGTAGTCGATGGGATCGCGCTGCATGGGCACTCCACTGGGCGGGTCGAGGTGCCTGCAGTATTGGCGGCGCCCGGCGGGGTCACAATTACGCGACAGGTAATCGCGGCACCTACTTCCGTCTGCTTCAATACCGCCATGAACCCGCGCCAGTCCGAAGACACGCCCGCCATGCTTGATGAAGCCCGCAGTGCCCCGGTGCCCGCCGAGCCGCCCGAGGCGGCAGGCTCCCGCTTTGCGCAACTGCTGCGCTTCTGGCGCAACCGGCGCGGCTACAGCCAGTTGGCCCTCGCGCTGGCGGCCGGCGTGTCGCAGCGGCACGTGAGCTTTCTCGAATCGGCCCGCGCGGCCCCGAGCCGCAACATGATCCTGCAGCTTGCCGAAGAGCTGAACGTGCCGCTGCGGCATCGCAACCAGATGCTGCTGGCCGCGGGCTTCGCACCGGCCTACCCCGAGCAGGGCCTGGGCGCCCCGGCCGACGAGGCCTCCCCCATGATGCAGGCCGTGCGCCACGCGGTGAAGCTCATCCTCGACAAGCAGGCGCCGTATCCGGCCATCGTGCTCGACCGCTTCTGGCACCTGCTGGATGCCAACACCGCCCACCGCCGCCTGATGCGCTGGGCCATCGGCGACGACCGGTCCGAAGGCGCGCCCGGCGCGGTCAACATGATGAAGCTGGTGTTCGACCCGACGGCGCTGTGGCCGGCCATCGTCAACCGCGAGGCCGTTGGGCGCTACCTGGCCCGGCGCGTTCGGCAGGAGCTGGCGCTGCACGCCATCGACCCGGCCACGCAGCGGCTGCTGGACGACATCCGGGCGCTGCAGCCGGCGCTGTTCGAAGCGGCCGATGCGCCCCTGCCGACCGGGCCCGCGTCCGATGCCGGCGACCCGCCGCCGTTCCTCCCCGTCACGCTACAGCGCGATGGCCTGACGATCTCGCTGTTCACCACGCTCACCACGCTGGGTACGCCGCGCGACGCCGGGCTGCAGGAGATGCGCATCGAGTGCTTCTATCCGGCCGACGAGGCGTCGCGGCGGGCGCTGGAGCGTATGACGTTGTAAGACACGCCGCATTGCAACGAGAATCATTCTCATCTATATTGGCCGGTCGATTTTGCCCTTCGTCCGGCGGCCGTGGCGCCGCCAATGTGCTCGATGACCGACCTGTCACATCCCCCGCTTTCCACCCAACCGGCCGCCCGCCCTGCCAAGGCCAAGGCCGATCACCCGGCCAATCGCCGCGCCACGGTCGTGCGCTGGCTGCGCAAGACGCATGGCTGGTTTGGCCTATGGGGTGCGGTGATGGGGCTGATCTTTGGCGTGTCCGGCATCTGGCTGAACCACCGCGCGGTGATGAAGCTGCCGGTGGCGCAGCAGCGCACCAACACGCAGATCGCGCTGCCTGACCCCGTGCCGGCCACGCCGGAGGCCATGAACGCCTGGCTGCAGCAGGCGCTGAAACTGCCGGAGCCGGCCGCCCGCGTGCGCGTGGAAAAGGCCAAGCCGGTGGCCTGGGCCGAGCGCCCCGCCAAGGGCAAGGACGGCGAGACCGCCGCCGCCAAGCCGCTGATGCAGCCCGAGCAATGGACATTCAACTTCGGCAGCGCCACCACGCAGATCCAGGCGGAATACTGGGCTGGCAACCGCTCGGTAGCGATCCGCCAGACCGACAACGGCTTCCTCGGCACGCTGATGAACCTGCACAAGGGCGTCGGCATGACGGTGCCGTGGATTCTGCTGGTGGATACGCTGGCCGGCTGCCTGATCTTCCTGTCGATCTCAGGCCTGTGGCTGTGGGTGTTGACCACCAAGCGCCGCACCGTCGGCTGGACGATCTTCGGATTGGGCAGTCTGCTGGCGATCGGTCTGGCCATCGCGCGCCTGTAGCGCGCTAGGCCGGCGGTGCGGACGACGCCACCGCCGCCGTCTCGCGCTTCTCGCCGGCCGGCCCAACCCGCGTCATCCACTCCTCGAACGCCGGCGAAGTCTGCAGCACCGTCGCCGGCGTCGCCAGCGCGACTTTTTCCTTGTCGAACGTGTCCTTCACCACGACGTTGAAGGCGCGCAGCACATCGGCCTGCTTCTGCGGCAGCGTCTTGAAGCGGCCCTTGACGATCATCGCGCCGCCCTCGAAGCGGTCCAGCCCGAAAATCTCGGCCCCGCCCAGCAGCGTGTACGCAAAGCGCGGTTCGCCGGCCACCTGGTCCGCGGCAGCGCGCACGAGCTCGATGGCCTTCTGCGGATCGGCATCCATGGCCACCCGCACTTCGAAATCGGCAAACGAGTAGTCGCGCGAGAGGTTGCGCACGGTCTTGATCTGGCTGAACGGGATCGACAGCACGGCGCCCGTGCCGTCGCGCAGGCGCACCGTGCGGATGGTCAGGTTGACGACGCTGCCGGAGGCCACGCCCACATCGACCACGTCGCCCACGCTGATGGTGTCCTCCATCAGGATGAAGATGCCGGTGATCAGATCCTGCGCCAGCGACTGCGCGCCAAAACCCACCGCAAGGCCGATGACCCCCGCGCCGGCGACCAGCGGCGTCACGTTCACGCCGAGATTGGCCAGCACGCCAATGCCCGCCGTCACCACGAGCGTGACCTTCAGCCCGTTGCGCAGCAGCGGCAGGATCGTGCGCGCCCGCGTGCTCGGCTGCGCGCGCGAGGTGGCCGGCGAGAGCGCCTGCAGGATCGCCGTATCGAGCAGGATCCACACGAGCCACGTGGCAAACACCGTGCTGATGAGCCCGACCAGCGCATCGGCGATGCGCTTGCCGTTGACGGAGCTGTGCGTCACCTCCACCAGCGTGTGGCCCCACACGCGCAGCGCCAGCTCGACGAACACGATCCAGATGCCGAGCTGCAGCAGCGCGGTGAAGAACTGCTTGAGCCGCTCCACATACGGCGACGTGCGTGCCATCCGCAGGCGCAGGCGCCAGCTGGCGCGCGGGCGCACCACCACCGTCAGGAAGAGGGCTGCCACCAGCAGCAGCGACGTCATCACCGCACGGCGCGAAACGGCGTCGACGTTGTCGGGCATGGTCAGCGTGGCGAGCAACGTCACGCCGGCCAGCAGCACCACCGGCACCGGCCATAGCGTCGCCATCAGGCTGCGGAGCTGGTTGCCGGCATGCTCGCCCTGGCGCAGCTCGAGCGGGCGGTTGGCGATCAACTGGCCGACAGCGCGACGGGACCACAGCGCGCCCACCGCGAGCATCAGGGACGAAACGGCGTTGCACGCGGTGGCCAGCAGCAGGCTGAGCGCACCACCCAGCACCAGCGCGACGCGCGGATCCACCAGCGCATCGCCGCAGGCGCCCAGGCTCGCGGCCAGGAAGATCGGCCACATGCAGCGGCGCAGCAGGTACTCCACCGCCACGCGCCGGTGCGCGCTGCCGGCAAACAGCGAGAACAGCATCGCCACGCCCGCCGTGATGATCGCGCCCCACACGATCGCGTAGGCCAGCACCACCGCCAGCACGAAGCCGGGCGAGGCGCTCTCGCCCAGGCGCATCAGCACCGCGAACGACACGGCCCACGGGCCGATCTTGCGCAAGGCGTCGATGAACAGCGCCCGCGTGGTCGGGTGCCGCCCCAGCCCCGCCTGAATGCCGAAGACGCGGCGCAACACCCAGCCCAGCCCGAGCAGGCCGCCGGCAATCGCCGCCCAGATGCCCACGGTGCCGACAAAGTCGGCCGCAAGACGCGCGCGCTTGTCGGGGGCGAGGAGGAGGCTCACGTCGCCGCTGGCCGCTTCGATGCGGCGCAGCCAGTAGCGCGGAGCGCCGGCCTCGACGTCGGCCTGCAGCGAGCCGTTCTCGATGAGCGAAGCCACCGCGCCGAGCAGCCCCGGCGCCTGCTCGGCCTGCGCATGCTGCTGGGCCGCCACACCGTCGCGCAGCTGCTTGAGCTCGTTGACGAGCGCGGCGCGCTGCTGGTCGTTGTCGAGCAGCGTGATGACGGTATCGAGCGACTGGCGCGTCTGCGCAGGATCGGCGGCAGGCGCCGAGGCAGCGGAGGTGGACGTCGGCAGCCCGGCAAGCCTGGCAAACGGCACCGGTGCCGACTGCGCCGTACCGGCCATCATGAGAAACCATGCCGCGATCCACCATCGCCGGCAGCAGAACAGGATACGAGTAGGCATGACGAAAGAAAGCGCGATCGTGCAGACAACAATCACGGCACGATACGCGAATTCGCGCCGGGCGCGTCGGCGTTATCGCCTGGCGCCAGGCGGCAGCGGTGCACGCCGCCACAGCCACGCCGCTGTGGCAAGCGCACTCGCCATGCACGTCATCACCAGCGCGACCACGCCGGCCCAGCCCCACGGGGCGTAGAGCTTGCCGCCCGCCGTGCCGATCAGGCTCGAGCCGAGGTAGTACGCCAGCAGATACAGTGCCGCAGCCTGTCCCTTGGCCCGCTGCGCGCGGCGCCCGACCCATCCGCTGGCCACCGCATGCGCGCCGAAGAAGCCAAAGGTCAGCAGCGCAATGCCGCCAATGACAAGCGCCAGCGGCACGGCCAGCGTCAGCAGCACGCCGGCCGTCATCAACGCCGTGCCGGCCATCAACATGCGGCCCCGGCCATGGCGGTCGGCCAGCCGTCCGAACCACGTCGATGCGCCGATCCCCAGCAGATACACCATGAAGATGCCGCCCACCGCAGTGTGGCTCAGGGCGTACGGCGGACCGAGCAGCCGGAAGCTCGCATAGTTGTAGACCGTGACGAATCCGCCCATCAGCAGGAACCCCATGGCGAACAGCGCACGCAGGCCCGGTTCACGCAGATGCGCGGCCAGCGTGTCGAACAGGTCGCCGGGCGACACACCGTGGCGCGGCACGAAGCGGCGCGACGGCGGCAGCAGCCACAGGAACGCCAAGGCGGCCAGCAGGCCGAGCGCGCCGGTGAAGCCCATGGCGGCGCGCCAGCCGGCGTAGTCGGCGGCGGCGCCCGTGAGCACACGTCCGGCCATGCCGCCGAACGCCGTGCCGCCCACGTACAGCCCCATCGCCAGGCCCAGGCCCTGCGGATGCACCTCTTCCGCCAGATACGCCATCGCCACGGCCGGCACCCCGCCCAGCGCGATGCCGA
This sequence comes from Ralstonia mannitolilytica, assembly GCF_905397375.1. Taxonomy (GTDB): domain Bacteria; phylum Pseudomonadota; class Gammaproteobacteria; order Burkholderiales; family Burkholderiaceae; genus Ralstonia; species Ralstonia mannitolilytica. Next base: position 19,843 of record NZ_CAJPVG010000018.1, on the reverse strand, counting down.
GCACGGCCCGCGTGGCGAGCAGCCCATGCCAGCCCGGCAGGACGGCCGCCGCCAGCGTCAGCGCCGATGACAGCAGCAGCGACACGCCCATCAGCGTCTTGCGATGGATCGACTCCGAGAGCAAGCCCGCAAACAGGATCGCAAACGCCAGCAGCAGCGTCGACACCGACAGCACGAGGCTCGTCTGCGCCGGCGTCAAGGCAAAGTCGTGCGCCAGCAGCGGCATCAGCGGCTGCACGCAATACAGCAGTGAAAACGTGGAGAACCCCGCTGCAAACAGCGCGAGGTTCGCCCGCAGATAGCCGGGGTGGCCGCGCACGAGCCAGCGGGAAGGATCAGCGGGCTCGATGGGCGCCACGGCTGCGGAAGCGGAAGAATCGGTCACGTGAGGGCGGTGGGAACAGGCGCGCGGGGCAGGCGCCTATTATCGTTCGCAAGCGCCGTGCTTGCCGTGCCGCGCGACGCACGGGGCGCGGCATCGGTCTTGCTGCGCGCCAGCCTCTGCATGCTTCTGGCCCAACCATGGACACCACCACGCTCTACTACTGGCCCGAAATCCAGGGCCGCGGAGAATTCGTCCGCCTCGCGCTCGAACAGGCCGCCGTGCCGTACGTGGACGTCGGCCGTGAAGACGAAACCGCCATCGAGGCCTTTCTCGACGACGCCGGGATCGCCACGCCGCCCTTCGCGCCGCCGTTCCTCGTCGTGGGCGACCTGGTGATCCCGCAGACGGCCAACATCCTGCTCTATCTCGGCCAGCATTACGGCCTGGCGCCGCACGACGAAGCCGGAGGCCTCTGGACGCACGGCCTGCAGCTCACCCTCGCCGATTTCGTGGTGGAGATCCACGACACGCACCACCCCATCGCCGCAGGTGCCTATTACGAAGAGCAGCAAGCCGAAGCCAAGCGCCGCGCGGCGGATTTCCTCGCCCATCGCGCGCCCAAGTTCCTGCGCTACTTCGAGCGCGTACTCGATCGCAACCCCGCCGGCCCGACCTGGGCCGTGCGCGATGCGCTGACGTACGTGGATCTATCGCTGTTCCAGATCGTGGCGGGGCTGCGCTATGCGTTCCCGCGCCACATGCGGCGCTACGAGCGGGAACTGCCGCACCTCGTGGCGCTGCACGATCGGGTGGCCGCGCTGCCCAACATCGCGGCGTATCTGGCATCGCCACGGCGCATTCCGTTCAACACGATGGGCATCTTTCGCCACTATCCGGAGCTCGATGCCGGCCAATGACAAGCCCGGCACGAGGCCGGGTCGATGCGATGGCGCGGTGCGTTCAGGCCGGCAACCGCTGCCGCACGTCTTCGAGCGCGGCCGGCCAGCCTTCGACGGCGTGCAGATCGTGGATGTCCTGCAGATCGATCAGCAGATCGACCACGCGGTCGTCGTCCACGTTGATGCCGGAGGCGCGCAGCGCGCAGGCGAGCGGGTCATCGCTCGGCACGCGCAGCAGGCTCACGCCCAGGCGCTCGATGGCGCTGCAGTAGACCGCATCGTCGATGAGGATGCCGACACCGCAGCGGCGGTTGTCCAGCCCACGATAGCGCGGCTCGCCGTCGGCGTCTTCGGAGCGGCAGCGCTGCGTGAGCAGATGCGTGCGCACGCGTTCAAAAATGTCCTCGATGGCGAGGAACGTCCCCTTCCCTTGCATGGGTGTCACCTTATGTGCGGTGATCTGGTGCCGGTCTGGCGTCAGAATGTATCGACGAGCGCGCCGCTCAAGCCAAACTGGCGGGCAATCGAATGCAGGCGTTCCTTCCACTCCCACGTGCCGAACACGTCATGCGCGTTCTGCAGCTTGGAGAGCAACTCGACGGTGTCGCGGTCGTCCACGTCGATGCGGGCCTTCTTGAGCGCGCGGCGCAGCGCCACGACGCCGGCGTCCATGTAACGCGGAATCTCGTTGGCAGGCTTGAGGATGTAACGCACCGGCACGCTTTCCATGGAGGTGGTGTAGTCCTGCACGCCGATCAGGTTGCCGATCGGGCAGCAGCGGCCGCCCTGGCCCCGGTACGCCGCGCCGCCGCGCGGAAGGATCGCCGCGCCGCCCTGGCCGAACAGATGGCGGACGGCGCCATCGTAGATTTCCTGTTTGCTGAGATATTGCGTCTTCATGTTCTTTCCCCTGACCCCAGGTCTGCATGCGTCGCCGATTCGGTGTTTCCCTTCCGGTCTGACGTTGCGTGACAGGCCGTCCGTGCGACCTATCTTGGTTCAGGATGCACCAGAACCATGGGCCGAAAAAGGACGGGAATGTAAGTCATTTTTACCGTTTGCTTTTTGGCAACGGATTTCCCGCAAAGGTGCGCTGGGCAACGCTTTGCGGGTGCTTCCCGCTCCACGCGCATGACCCATTTTCCGGCCTTGTGATGCGCGATCGCAACAGCGTGTGCGTGACGGTGCGCGCAGGTGGCGTAGGCGTCGTAGGCCTCGCACTTACATCCCGATGGGCTGGTCTGCGTGCCCGAGGCAGAAGCCGCGATGATCGTGGTGGGCGCACATCGGCATCACTTCGTAGCCGGCGGCGCGCAGCAGCACGGCGCGCGTTGCGACCTCCACCGGAGGCAGCGGCCGACCGGAGTGGCGGTCGCGCACAAGACGGCCCAGCTCGCCAAACGGCTGGCGCAGCAGATGGTCCAGATCGAGCGAACCGCAGTACCGCATCACATCACCTACAGAAGAAAGCCGTGGCCACCGGGCGCCGGGGCATCACATCGATTCGTCGGCCAGTACGGGCGGAGCGACCAGCGTCTCGCGCACGCGAGCGTACGCGGCACGCTGCGCCCAGATGGCCTCTGCCAGCGCGGCGATGAGCCGCTCGCGTGGCAGGCCGAGGGGCGCTGCGCCGACTTGTGCCTGCACTGTGCGGAGCGCTTGCGTCACTTCGGCACGCCATCGCGCATCGACACGCTGGGTCATGTTGTTCTCGCTGATCGACTGGCGGGTTGGCGGATGGGATTCCGCTCTTGCCCGGGAAAAACGGCACCCGGCGCCGAAACTTGATTGCCGGCCGACGGCGTGCAGTGCCCCCGGGGCTCCTCCAAACGGGTCTCCCCCATTCGCGCAGCAACTTCGGCGCGCGCATGCGGCCCAACCGGTTCTGAAAACCGCACCCCGGGCCTGTTCACCGCTGTGGACGCCCCCTGCAATGGAGTGTCACGTGTCTCGATCATCCTTCCTGCGCCGTACGTTGCTGGGCTGCGCCTGCGCGCTGGCCCTGCCCGCCATTGCCGCCGGCGCGCCGGACCCGCGCCAGTACATGCATGGCATTGGCGCGGTGCCGGCCGGCGCGCCCAATACCTTCAACGTGTTCTTCAGCTCATCGGGCCTGCCGCCGCGCGGTGCCGACCGCTCCGGAAGCTGGCCCCACGACGTGTATGTCGCGCAATGGCACGCCGATACGGGCAAGCTCGACACGCCGCGCATCTTCATCCAGAAGCCCGAGGCGCAGGAGCCGGTGAGCGTCGCCCGCAACCGCGCGGGGCAGGTCATGGTGTCGTTTGAAGACGGCTGGAATGCGCCCGAGAACGTCAACCAGCGCTTCGGCATCTACGACACGGCGCTGCGCCCGATCAAGGCGTATCCGCAGCAGGTGGAATCCGGCGGGCACTCGGGCCACATCGCGGCGGTCGGCGACCGCTTCGTGGTGTTCTATTCCGATGGCTGGGTCAACGGCGGCGGCGTGGACAACCTCGGCAGCGGCAACGGCGTCTACGTGAAGGTCTACGACGGGCGCGGGCGCCGGCTGCACAGCGTCGACATCGCCGACGGGCGCCGCGAATGGTGGCCCATGGTGGCCGGTGGCAGCACCCATGCGCTGCTGGCCTGGCAGCAGTTCGTGCCCGATCGCACCGAGGCCAACCTGAAGATCGCCATCCTGGACCCGGCCACCGGCCGCGTGAACGGCGAGCAGCTGCTGCACCAGCACGTGCAGTACTACACGTACAGCGTCACGTGGATGCCCGCCATCGAGCGTTTCCTGCTGGTGGGGGTGGCCAAGGGCAATGGCTTTGCCGACCTGATCGACAGCACGGGCAAGGTGCGCGCCTCGATCCCATGCATGCCGGCAACGGTGCGCGAGGCCGGCATCGCCGTGAACGACCGCACCGCCTACACCCCCGCCGCCGATGGCCGGCTGCTGCAGCTGCAGGCGGGCCCCGATTCCCTCACACTGTCGGGCACGCTGAGCAACGCCGACGGCAAGCCCGCGCGCTGGCGCCCGGTTGGCAGCATCGGCCTGCTGCGCACCTCGGGCACGCTGGACTGGCTATCGCTGACGGAGCAAGGCCTGGAGCAGCTGCACTTCGACCCCAACAAGGCGCAGCCCGCCAACGCGACCGATCAGTGCCGGTGACGATTCACGCGTCGCTGGCCAGCACGCGCAGGCGCACCAGGCCGCCCCAGCGGGCGTACATGGCATCGGCAATGCGGGCACGCTCGGCGGCGAGCGCAGCCGGCAGGATGAGGTCCACCTCCACGGCGCCATCGACGTAGTGCAGCACGCAGTGGCGGGCGTCCAGCGGCGTGCCGGCCGGCAGCAGCTGCGCCAGGGCCGCGCGCAGGGCGTCGCGGTCAGGCAGCGGCCCCGGGTCGGTGGCGATGCGCTCGCGCGGGTCGACGTGGATCTGCACGTCGAGCACGGCCATCGCCGTATGGGCGGCCAGCGCGTTCGTGCGCGCCCGCACGGCAATCGCGTGGCCTTCGCTCACAGAGACACGCGGGTCCACCTCGATATGCGCGTCGACCAGCGCCTGGTCGCCCGTCACGCGCGTGCGCAGATCGTGTACGTTCATCACGCCCGGCGTGGCCGCCAGGCTCGCGCGGATGGCCTCGACCTGCGCCGGCGGCAGCGCGCGGTCCATCAGGTCGTTGAGCGCCTCCCACCCGAAGCGCACGCCCACGCGTCCGATCATCAGCCCCACCACGCACGCGGCGACCGGGTCCAGCCAGTGATAGCCGAGCAGGTTGCCCGCCACGCCAATGGCCGCCACCAGCGACGACACCGCGTCGGAACGCGCATGCCACGCATTGGCGATCAGCATGCGTGAGCCGATGCGCTTGGCCACGGCCAGCATGTAACGGAACAGCCCTTCCTTGGCGCCCAGCGCAACGAGGGCCACCACCAATGCCAGCCCATGTACGGGCGTCGGCCCCTGCGGCGAGCGCAGGCTCTGCACCGCGGCCCAGATCATGCCGGCGCCCGCCCCCACCAGCAGCAGGCCCAGCCCCAGCGATGCGGCGTTCTCGTAGCGCGCGTGGCCGTACTGGTGGTCTTCGTCCGGCCCCTTGAGGCTGTTGCGGTTGGCGACGAAGACGATGCCGTCGGCAATCAAGTCCGACAGCGTATGCAGTCCGTCAGCGACCAGGCCCTGCGAATGCGACCACAGCCCCGCGGCGATCTGCCCCGCCGAGAGCAGGCAGTTCACGCCCGCGCTCACCAGCGTGGAGCGTTCGGCGCCTTGTTGGCGTGCCGTGGCGGACGGCGCAGTCGGCTGATTTGACGTCATGGAGGTCGATACCGGAAACCGCCCGCATTGTGCCACGCGCCCTGCGCGGCGCACGGCACGGGCTGGCGGCGCAGGCTGAGCAGGGTCCAACAGATTTGCACAGATCTGCACCAGAAGCGCGCAGATCGGCGCCAATGAATAGGACTTTTCCGATGTTCCCGGCCTGCAGCATCAGCGATTCTCAGCAGCGCGGCCAACACGTTGCCGCGTGTTACGTGCCTTCGGAGATTCGCCCCCATGCAGCATCCCATTCAACTCGTCATTGCCGATGATCACCCGGGCGTGGTGGCCGCCGTGCGCAGCCTCGTGTCGGCGGCCGGCGGTTTCGAGGTGGTCGGCGAGGCCGGCAACGCCGACGAACTGCTCGCCCTGCTCGGCCGCGTGCGCTGCGACCTTGCCATCACCGACTACGCCATGCCGGGCAGCCGCTACGGCGACGGCATCCTCCTGCTCGAGTTCCTCGCGCGCCGCTACCCGGACCTGCGCGTCATGGTGCTGACCATGCTCGAGACGCGCGCGCTGATGAGCAACATCCTGCGCGCAGGCATCAAGGTCATCGTCAGCAAGGCAGACGAGCCGCAGCACATTCTCGAAGGGATCCAGGCGGCGCTGCACGACCGCATCTACCTCTCGCCGCAGCTCGATGCCAAGCTGATCCGCCGCGCGCGCGCGGCGGAACCCCCGGCCGACGACCCGATCGCCCTGCTCGGCAAGCGCGAGCTCGAGGTGCTGCGCATCTACGTCACGGGCAAGACGGTGACCGAGATCGCCGTGCAGATGAATCGCAGCGTCAAGACCATCAGCACGCAGAAGCAGCACGCCATGCGCAAGCTGGGCCTGCATACCGAGGCGGCGCTGTTCGACTTTGCCGTGCGCCACGGGCTGCTCGGCAGCGCAGAGGGCTGACGCGATGGCGGGCACGCGCGCAACACCGTCTGCCTCGATGCGGCAGCGCATCCGCCTCGGCGTGGGCGTGGGCACGCTGGTGTGCGCGGCCGTCCTGGCCTGGGCCGGCAGCCTGACCGACGCACATGCCGAGGATGCCGCACATGCCGTGCACAGCGTGAACCAGGTGCCGCCCCAGATCACCGTCGGCGTGATCGGCAAGACGATGATGCCGCTCGAAGGGGTGGCGGCCGACCGGCTCACGGGCTTCTCGGGCGACCTGCTCATGCACTTGATTCCGCAAGACCAGGTGCGCGTGGTGCCCCGTGTGTTCCAGCGCCGGGATGAACTGCTCATGGCTGCGTGCCGCGGCGATGTTGACGTCGTCATGAGCGTGGCGCCGCGCTCGCAGTACGATCACTGCCTGGAATACTCGGCCCCGTACCTCGAGCGCGCCACCGCCGTGGTGGCTCGCAGCGACAATCCGCAGGTGGCGCGCAACGCGTTCTCCGCCGGCATGCGCATCGCGGTGGAACAGGGTTCGCCGCTTGAAGACGAGCTGGCGCGTGAACACCCCGACGTGCACCTCCTCAGCCTGCCCACGGCCGCCGATGCGCTCGACGCCGTGCGGCACGGCACGGCCGACACGTATGTGGGCATCACGCATACCACGCGGGAGCTCCTGTCGCAGATGCGGTACAGGACGCTGTCGATCGTCGAGCTCGTCAACCAGCGCGTCGATGCGCTGCACTTTGCCGCGCCCCGCTCCGAGGCCACGTTGATCCGCTATCTCGACCGCCGTCTCGCGCAGTTACCCGACAGCACCATGGCCGATCTGCGCGCGCGCTGGATCGCTCAGCCCAACGCAAGGCCGGCACTGCCGCTGTCGGCCGCAGAACGCGCAATGCTGGCCGCCCTGCCGCCGCTGCGCTACGCCGCCGATCCGAACTACATGCCGTACACCTTCAGCGAGGTCCAGGGCGATGTGTTCGGCATCCTGCCGGAGTACCAGAGCTATCTGGGGCGCACGCTGGGCCTGCGTTTCGAGCGCGTGACGGTACACGACTGGACCGAGGCGCTCGAGAAGGCGCGCGCGGGCGAGATCGACATCCTGCTCGGCATGTCCGACCAGGACGCCCGCCCGCCGGGCTTCGTACTGAGCCACCCGATCGACGCCACGCCGATGGTGATCGTCGGACGCAACGAGGCGCTCACCGTGGCCGCGCTTGCCGAACTCGCAGGCAAGACGGTGGCGCTGCCGAGCAGCGATTCCCTCGCTGCCCTGCTGCACCGGAACGTGCCGAAGATCCGCATCGTGCCGGCCGACTCCGTCAAGGACGCGCTGACCATGGTGGCGACAGGGCAGGCGGATTTCACGATCGCCAACCTGCCCGTGGCCGATGCGGTGATCCGCCATCACTTTCCCGGCGAGCTCAAGGTCACAGGCTCGGCCAACACCATCGAGAACATTGGCGTGGGGGTCTCGCCGCGCTATGCGGCCCTGGTGCCGCTCATCAATCGCGCGCTGTTCGCCATGCCCGAGGGCGAGCAGGTCAGCATCCGCAACAAGTGGCTGTCGGTCAGCTACCAGCTTGGCCCGTCAGCCTCCGCCATGCTGGCGAAATTCGGGCCGGCGGCCGCGCTGGTGCTGTTGGCGCTGGCGGCGCTGTTCATCAAGCAGACGCAGCTGCGCCGCGAAAACCGCCAGCGCCGCCTCGCCGAAGAGACCCTGGCGCGCCAGTTGAGCTTCCAGCGCGCGCTGATGGAAGCCGTGCCGTTCCCGCTTGTCGCCAAGGATGCGGCGCACCGCTACGTGGCCGTGAATGCGGCGTTCTGCACCATGTTCGGCCGGACACCCGCGTCGCTGCTCGGGCGTACGCCGCAGGAGCTGGGACTCCATACGCCCGACAACACGTCGCCGCTGTCCGATATCAACCGGCGCGCCGAACAGAACAGCGAGAGCACGCGCGAAGAACTCATCATCGAGACACCCGACGGGCCATCGCGCAACGTTCTGTACTGGATCGAACCCTTCCACCTGCCCGACGGGCAACCGGCCGGCACCGTGGCGTCGCTGGTCGACATCAGCGAGATCCGCGACGCGCAGGCACGCGCCGAACGCCTCGAGCGGCGCCTGCGCGAGGTGACCGAATCGCTGCCGGCCCTCGTCTATCAGTTTGAGCTGTCACCGGGTCAGAGCCGCGGTCGCATCACTTACGTAGCCGGCAAGGCGCACGAAACCCTGGGCGTCCAGCCGCAGGATCTGCTGGGCTACCTCTCCACGCCCGAAATGCTGATTCACGAAGACGACCGACAGCGCATGCTCGACATGGTGCTCGTCTCGGCGCAGCACCTCACGCCCTTCGATCAGCAATTCCGCCACGTGGGCGAAGACGGTGCGGTGCGCTGGCTACACGCGCGCTCGATCCCGCATCGCGAGCCCGATGGCCGCACGGTCTGGAACGGCTACCTGAGCGACGTCACCACGGAGCGCGAGCAGGCCGATGCGCTGGAGGCCGCCAAGAACGCGGCGGAATCGGCACTGCATGCCAAAGACCGCTTCCTCGCGATGATGAGTCATGAGATCCGCACGCCGATGAACGGCGTGCTCGGCCTGATCGAACTGCTGCGCCAGACCCGGCTCGACGGCGAGCAGAAACAGATGGTCTCGTTGGTGCAGGACTCGGGGCGTGCGCTTCTGCACATCCTCGACGACATCCTCGATTACGCGAAGATCGAAGCCGGCCGCCTCGACATCTCGCCCGCGGCGACGGATCTGCGCGAGATGTTCGACAGCACGGTCGGCCTGCTGGCGAGCCGCGCGCACGAGAAATCGCTGTCGGTCCGAGTGGACGTGGCGGCCGACGTGCCGGCCAGCGTCTCGGTCGACAGCGTGCGCGTGCGGCAGATTCTGTTCAACCTGCTCTCCAACGCCATCAAGTTTACCGACACCGGCAGCGTGCGGCTGTGCGCCACGTGCGCGGGCGTGAGCGGCGACACGGCGCGTCTCGCCATCTGCGTGGCCGATACGGGCATCGGCATCTCGCCGGAGGTGCAGGCCACGCTGTTCGCGCCGTTCGTGCAGGCCGAGCGTACGACCACGCGGCGCTACGGCGGCACGGGCCTCGGCCTGGCGATCTCGCGGCAGCTCGCGGAGCTGATGGGCGGCAAGCTCGTCATGGAGAGCACGCCCGGGCACGGCACAGCCGTCACGCTGGAACTGGCCGTGCCCATCCTGAAGGCGCGATATGCCCTGCCCAAGCTGAGCGGGCGCAGCATTGCCATTGCCGTGGACGATGCGGCCCTGCGGCACAGCCTGACGGCGTTCGCGGTCGCCGCGGGCCTGCGCGTCACCGCGGCCGACGACGCCACCGCCGACATCGTCCTGAGCCTATCGGCGCATGCGCGCGACGGCGCCGTCCGCCTCATGCTCGAAGCCGGCTATGCCGAACCGGGCAACGCCTTGAGCGTCAACCCGCTGAACTGGCATGCCTTCGTGCAGGCGTGCGAACGCGCGTTGCCGCAACCCGAGCGCGGGCGCACGCCGAGCGCCACGGCGCCCCCCTGCCCCAAGGCCACGTCCAGTGAAGCGCCGGGGGCGCACATCCTGGTGGCGGAAGACCACCCGATCAATCGCGAGCTGATCGCCAAGCAACTCCGCCTGCTGGGCTACCGGGTGACGCTGGCCGAGGATGGCGCCGTCGCGCTCGAGCGGCTGCGCGAACACCGCTTCGACGCGTTGCTCACGGACTGCCATATGCCCGGCATGGACGGCTTCGACCTGGCCCGGCACATCCGCCGCGAAGAAGACGGCGGCCCGCGCTTGCCCATCATCGCGATCACCGCAACGACGCTCGCCGAGGAGCACGCACGGTGCCGGGCCGTGGGCATGGATGCGAGCCTGCTGAAGCCGACCACGCTCGCCACGCTGCAGGAGGCGCTGTCTGCGCTGCTCAGCCCGCAGGCCGGTGCGCAGGCTCCGGCGGAAGAAACGTTCGCGCTGGCGCTCGACGACCTGCGCGCCGCACTGGGGACGGACGCCGCCGCCGCGGGCCTGGCGCGCGTGTTCCTGTCGTCGCTGACCGATGACGCGCAGCGGCTCGAGCCGCTGCTGGATGCAATGGATCGCGCCGAGCTGCGCGAGTGGTCGCACCGCACGGGCGGTGCGTTGGCGCTGCTGCACAACGCGTGCGTGGACGCGGTGGCCGCAGCCTTCCGCGACGCCGTGCACCACGGCACGCACGCCGACGTCCGGACGGCTGGGGCGAGAGTCAAGCGGCTCCTCGACCACATCAACGCGCTGCTCGATGCATTCATCTCCGCATGCGGCACGATGCTGCACCGCACGCAAGTGACGGATTCATAAGGGAAAACCGTTTCAAGCGGCGCATGCACCGCTTTTAGACGAAGTGTTCCAATCGGTCGATTGACTCGGCCAGAAGCGCCTCCTACGATGACATCGACCAATGTCACATTAAGAGGCGCCCCAGTGGTGCCCACGGAGACACCACGTGAACGCACGGACCGACTTCCCGCGCGCCGACGCCGTTGCGCCGGCCCCGCACCGCCCCGACGCCCCTGCCCTCATCGAGGTCGCCATCATCGGGACGGGCTTTGCCGGCCTGGGCATGGCGATCCAGCTCAAGCAGAACGGCATCGACGACTTCCTGGTCTTCGAGAAGGCCGGCTCGGTGGGCGGCACCTGGCGCGACAACCATTACCCGGGCTGCGCGTGCGATGTGCAGTCGCACCTGTACTCGTTCTCGTTCGCGCCGAACCCGGAGTGGTCGCGCATGTATTCGCCGCAGCCGGAAATCCGGGCGTACCTGGAGCGCTGCACCGACCAGTTCGGTGTGCGGCCGCACGTGCGCTTCCACCACGAACTGGTGCGCGCCGCTTTCGACGATGCCGCCGGCGTGTGGAATCTCGAGATGGCAGACGGGCGCCGCTACCGCGCGCGTACACTCATCTCCGGCATGGGCGGACTGAGCCGCCCCGCGTGGCCGAACATTCCCGGCATCGAGACATTTCAGGGCAAGGCGTTCCACTCGCAGCTCTGGGACCACGACTACGACCTGCGCGGCAAGCGCGTCGCCGTGATCGGGACGGGGGCTTCGGCCATTCAGTTCGTGCCGCAGATCGCGCCCAAGGTCGGCCGGCTCGACCTGTACCAGCGCACCCCGCCGTGGATCCTGCCCAAGCCCGACCGCAAGGTCTCGCGCCTGGAGCACTGGCTGTTCCGCCATCTGCCGTTCACGCAAAAGCTGGTGCGCACCGGCATCTACTGGGTGCTCGAATCGCGCGTGCTCGGCTTCGTGATCCACCCGAAGCTGATGAAGGCGGTCGAGCGCATGGCGCGTGCCCATATCAGGCGCCGCATCGCCGATCCCGAACTGCGCCGGAAGGTGACGCCCGACTACACCATCGGCTGCAAGCGCATCCTGATCTCGAACGACTACTACCCGGCGCTCACGCGCGAGAACGTCGACGTCATCACCACCGGCATCGCGCGCGTGGAACCGAACGCCATCGTCACCACCGACGGCACGCGGCGCGAGGTCGACTGCCTGATCTTCGGTACGGGCTTTCATGCGACAGACCCGTTCCCGCGAGGCGTGCTGCTCGGCAGCCAGGGCGCCGACATCGTCGACGTGTGGGACAGGCACGGCGCCGAGGCCTACCTTGGCACCACGGTGGCGGGCTTCCCCAACTTCTTCATGGTGGTGGGCCCGAACACGGGGCTCGGCCATTCGTCGATGGTGTTCATGATCGAGTCGCAGGTGGCATACATCGTCGACGCGCTCAAGTCGATGCGCGCACACAACGTGGCGGCCATCGACGTACGCCCCGATGTGCAGCGCCGCTTCAACGACGGCATCCAGAAGAAGCTCTCGCATGCGATCTGGTCGGCCGGCGGCTGTGTGAGCTGGTACCTCGATCCGAAGACCGGCAGGAACACCACGCTGTGGCCGGGCTTCACGTGGCAGTTTCGCCGCGCCACGGCCCATTTCCGGCTGGCGGACTACCGCACGCGCCCGATGGCCGTGCCCAAGGGCGTGCCGCTGCGCATCCCCGCCCGCACGGTGCCCGCCGCCGTCCAGAACACCCCCAACGAAGAAGCGCTCGACCGCGCCTGACCTCTGACGCGCACCGGCCATCAGGAGACACGCCATGAAGTCATTCAACAACCAGGTTGCCGCCATCACCGGTGCCGCGTCGGGCATCGGCCGCGCGCTGGCGCTGGCGCTGGCGCGCGAGGGCTGCCACCTCGCGCTCGCCGATCGCAACGAAGCGGCGCTCGCGCAGACCGTGAACCTCATCCGCGCACATGAGGGCGACCGCATCCGCGTGACCACGCATGCCGTCGACGTGGCCGACCGCGGCGCGGTGTACCGCTGGGCCGAAGAAGCGGCGGCCGCGCACGGCAAGGTCAACCTGATCTTCAACAACGCCGGCGTGGCGCTGTCGAGCACGATCGAAGGCATGGAAGACGATGACCTCGCCTGGATCATGAACATCAATTTCTGGGGCGTGGTGCATGGCACCAAGGCGTTCCTGCCGCTGCTCAAGGCGAGCGGCAACGGGCACATCGTCAACACGTCGAGCATCTTCGGCATCTTCGCGCAGCCCGGCATGGGCGCGTACAACGCCAGCAAGTACGCGGTGCGCGGCTATACGGAAGCGCTGCGGCAAGAGCTCGACCTGATGAACTGCGGCGTGTCGGCCACGTGCGTGCACCCGGGCGGCATCAAGACCAACATCGCCAAGTCGAGCCGCGTGTCGCCGAGCATGAACGGCTTTCTCGTGCGCGACGAGCAGCAAGGCAAGGCCGAGTTCGAGAAGTTCTTCATCACCACGCCGGAGAAGGCTGCGCAGGTGATCCTCGACGGCGTGCGCAAGAACAAGCGCCGCGTGCTGATCGGGCCCGACGCCTACGCCGCCGACGCCATGGCGCGCATTCTGCCGGCCGCCTACCAGGCGCTGGTCGTGCGCGAAGCCCGCCGCACCCGCAAGAAGGCGCTGCGCGAAGACACCGCGCCCGCCACCGCCCGCGCCAAATAGCCCCGGAGCCGATCGATGAAGACCGTCGCGTCCCACCCGCCGCTCCATGCGGTCTCCGGAGAAACGTTCGCCAGCCCCCCGCGCGCGAACCTGCTGCACGTCGCGCGCGCGATGCTGCGCCCCGGCCGCATCGGCCTGCGCAGCATCGGCCGCGACGTGCTGATCGCACGTTACGCCAAGCCGCAATCGCGCTACCTGCCATTGATGGGCACGCGCGTGCATTACACCGACGAAGGCGCTGCCAACGCCGAAGGCACATTGCTGCTGATCCACGGTTTTGGCGCGTCGCTGCATACGTGGGACGGCGTGCTGCCGCAGCTCACGCGGCGCTACCGCGTGATCCGGCTCGACCTGCCGCCGTTCGGCATCACCGGCCCGCTGCGCGATGCACAGGGCCGCCCGCGCACGATGGAGCTGCCGCTGTACCGCGACTTCATCGACGCGTTTGTCGACACGCTCGGCCTGTCGAAACTCACGCTGATCGGCAATTCGCTGGGCGGCATGGTGTCGTGGGATTTTGCCGTGCGGCACCCGGGCCGCGTCGAGAAGCTCGTGCTGATCGACTCCGCCGGCTTCCCGATGAAGCTGCCGATCTACATCGATCTGTTCAATCACATTGGCGTGCGGATGACGTCGCCGTGGATGCTGCCCGAGGGGATCATCCGCGCCGCCACGCGTGATGTGTATGGCGACCCGTCGCGCGTGTCCGAACCCACGCTGCGCCGCTACGCCGATTTCTTCTATGCCGACGGTGCACGACAGGCCATCGGCAAGATGGTGCCGAAGTTCCGCTTTGACGATGTCGATACCAGCGGGCTGGCCTCGATCCGAGTGCCCACGCTCATCCTCTGGGGCCAGCGCGACCGGTGGATCCCGCCCGCGCATGCCGGCGAATTCGCCCGCCGCATTCCCGGCGCCACGCTGCGCATGTACCCGGCGCTCGGCCATATCCCGATGGAGGAAGACCCCGTCCGCGTGGGGACCGACCTCTGTGCATTCCTCGATCAGGGGCGCGCATCGACGCGCCTTTCAGAAACCACATTCCAGGAGAACCGCCCATGATGCCAGTCCGCCGCGACGTGCATCCTCACCTGCCGGCTGATCGCATCAGCAACTGGCACGAGCGAGGCCCGCACGTGACCCACTTCCTGAACGCGCTGTCGATCTTCTTCCCGACCGGCGAGCGCTTCTTCATGGACAGCGTGCGCAACTACCGCCACCTGGTGACCGATCCCGAACTCAAGCAGGCCGTGGCCGGCTTCATCGGGCAGGAAGCCATGCACACGCGCGAGCACGTGCTGTACAACGACCTGCTCGATCGCGCCGGCCTGCCCGCCACGCGCATCGACCGCTTTGTCGGCAAGTTCCTGAACCTGCTGCGCAAGTACACGCCGAAGTCGCACCAGCTGGCGGTGACGGTGGCGCTGGAGCACTACACCGCCATGCTGGCCGGCCAGGTGCTCGCCAATGAAGACGGCCTGGGCCGCAACTCCGAGCCCGGTTACCGCCAGGTCTGGCTGTGGCACGCCATGGAAGAAACCGAGCACAAGGCCGTCAGCTACGACGTATGGAACCTCGCCATCAAGCCGGGCGTGGGCCGCTACCTCACGCGCACGCTGACGATGGTGCTGACGACCCTGACCTTCTGGGCAATGGTGTTCTACGTGCACCTGCGGCTGATCTTTGCCGACCGCACCATCAAGCACAAATTCCTGGGCCTCGGCAAAGCGTTCCACTTTCTGTGGATTCACCCGGCGCCGCTGCGCAAGATCATCCCCGAGTTCTTCGATTTCTTCCGGCCGTCGTTCCACCCGTGGGACGAGGACAACCGCGCCGCGCTGGAACGCCTGCCCAAGCTGATCTCGGAGATCGAAGCCTATGCCGCAGCCCATGGCGAAGCACCGTCGCCGTCGATCCGCCGCAAGCTGTCGACAGCCGGCGCGGCCGGTTCCTGAACAGGCATTCAAAACGCCTGCGGCACCCGTGGTATCGGGATCAAACTAGAAATAGATAAGGCGCACCCGACGCATGGGCGCGCCGGAGACACTAACCCTTGTCCGACGCGGGCGACTGGCCCGACGGCTCGTGCATGTGCTCGATGACTTGCGCCACGCGGTCGCCGAGGTACTTGTTGGCGGCGATCTCCAGCGCGCGCATCAACTCGGCTTCGACCGCCACCAGCGCCAGCGGGCGGATGCGCCAGATCACGTCGACCAGACGCGGCACGTCTTCGACCGGCGGCAGATCGCTGCCGTACTTGTCGAGTTCGCGCACGACCATGGAGACCAGGTCATCGGCCACCGCCTGCGTATGCGGCCGGGCACGCTCGATGATGTCGAGCACTTCGACCAGCGGGAAGCCGGCCTTGGCCATCTGCGCGCCGGCCATCAGCGCCTTGGGGCTGCGCGCGAGATAGCCCAGGCCGTCAGGCTCGAGCAGGCCAAGCGAGATGGCCCGCCCCAGCGCCTCGCGTGACATGGAGCGCCCGAACAGCTTGGCCAGCGCCAGCAGCGAATAGTGCTTGGGCGCCTCGTCCGACCACGGGCTGCTGATGGCCGATTCGAGCCCGAGGATCGAGCGCAGGTCGTGGCCCTCGACGATGGCCTTGAGCAGTTCCTGGATGTTGGCGAGCGTGTAGCCGCGCGCCAGCAGATGGTTGATGAGCTTGAGCCGGCCGAGATGCGCCTGCGTATAAATGCCCACGCGCCCGCGACGCTCGGGCGGATCGATCAGGCCGCGGTCCTGGTACGAGCGGACGTTGCGGACGGTGGTGTCAGCCGCGCGCGCGAGTTCATCGATGGTGAACTCACGGGCAGGTTGAGCAGCGGGCGGACCGGCATCGCCGGTTGGTTTGCGGGCGGGCATGGAAAAAATTCTACACGAGCGCGGCAAGGTGACGGATCGCCATGAACGCGCCAGTCGCCGGGTGGTTTCCGGCCTCTCACGACGAGGAGACCGTCGATGTGGGAATCGGTGTTGCATTTGCGTTGGCTGCTCGGCTCGCCGTCTGCGGGCGGTATGGGTGCATCGCTTGTTTCGTCCCCTGCCGGGTCCGACCTACTTGCTTTGTCTTGCCAAAGACAGGTAAGCAAAGAAAGGCGTGCCCAGGATGGCGACTTCCCCTTGAATTTGTGTCGCACAGAGGGGACGTGGAAAACTCGCTTCGCTCAGACAGTTCCCCCTCTTTTTTCCGCCCGCCTACGAAAATTCAAGGCGCCCCATAGGGCAGGGTACGGCCAAACCGTCGGCGGGCAGGGGTGGGCCGGGTGGTTTCGGGTTGCCGGGGTGTTGATGACGGCGTTGTTGCTGCAGAGCTGTGCCAGTGCGGGGGACGACCACGGCGGCATCGAGGCGGAGAAGGCCAAGCAGCTGGAAGATGCCCGGGCGCAGGCGCGGGCGCCGTTTCAGGCCGGAGCGCTGGCCACGCGCGCGGTGCGGCCGGTGACGTTGCGCGATTCGGGGCAGCCCGATGCGATCTCGTATCTGCGGCATGTGGATTTCCGCTTCGACGGCGGTGTGGGCTTCGTGATCGATGAACTGGCGCTACGCATGGTGCCACGTGAGGCGGGCGATCCCGTGTGGCTCGATGATGTGTCGTCGTACACGCTGCAGCCAGTGAACGGGACGGTGCGCGTGACGGCCGACAGCATGGCCGCGTTGTTCAACACCGTGGTCTTTGCGCGCGGGCCGCGCAGTGACCCGCCCCTGCGCAACTTCAGGTTCTCGCTGGAGGACAACGCGCTGGACATGCACGCCGAGATGCGCCGCCGCGGCGCATGGGTGCCGATCGAGCTGCGCGGCCCGCTCGTGCTGCGCGACCCGCAGACCATCGTGTTCCGGCCCAACGTGGTCAAGGTGCGCGGCCAGGACGCGGGCCCGCTGATGGGCGCCGCGCGCATCGAACTGGCCGACCTGCTGCCGGTATCCACGCCGTCGGTGCAGCTGGCCGGCAGCGAGATCGTCATGCAGGTGCCCAGGCTGTTTCCGCCGCCAGCGCTGGACCTCAAGCTCTCTGCCATCCGCGTCACGCGCGACGGGCTCGTCATGCAGATCGGCGACGGCCGTCCGCAGATGCCGCCGTTGGCCAACGCCTCCGATGCGCAGCGCCCGTACATCCTCTTCCGCGGCGGCGACATCCGCTTCATGCGCTCGATGCCGATGAACGCGCGCATCGACATCGTGGTTGCCGATCCGGCCAGGCCGTTCGTCTTCAACCTGTACCGTTACCGCGACCAGCTCGTGGCCGGCTCGCTGCGGTTTTCGCCCGATGGCGGCATCCGCGTGCGGATGCCGTCGTTCGGCACGCTCGCCGCGGGGCAGACGCCGAAAACCGCCAGGCCTGCCGTACACCTCGCCCGGAGGACCGCGCCATGATCGCCTCCGCCCTCACCTTCGCCGCGTTGACGCTGCGCCTAGCGCTGGTGGCACTCGGCTTGGCCGCCCTCGTGGCGAGCGCCCTCGGCCGTGCCGCCGAAGCGCCCATGGCTAGCGCCCAGCGCAAGACGCTCGACACCGCGCGCCAGCAATGGACGCAGCGCTGCGATCCGTCCTCCGGTGCGCCCAACGCGAGCGGCCCGGCCGTGGCCCGCAATTCCGGCACCGCACCGCCCGTCGTGCAGATGCGCAATGTCGATTTCCGCATCACTGGCGACATCGGCTTTCACGTGCACCAGCTCACCGCGCAACTCGTGCCGCGCACGCCGGGGCAGGCGGTCGATCTGGACGATCCGGGCCAGTTCGACATCCGCATCCTCGGCGGCGATGTGACGGTACCCAAGGCGTCGCTCGACGCGCTGTTCAATACGTACCTGCTGGACTATTCCCCGCGCTCGCTCAATGCGTTGTCGCTCACGCCGGGCGATGGTGTGCTCGACGTATCGGGCGGGCTCAAGCTGCGCAACCATGTTCCCGGCGTGTGGATGCCGTTCGGCATGCGCGGCACCCTGGAGTTGAAGGAGTCGCGCTATCTCGTCTACACGCCGACCGAGGCGCGCGTGATGGGCATCCAGACGCTGGCGCTGCTCAAGGCGCTGGGGCTGCAGCTGTCGCAGCTCGCGCCACTGGACCGCGGCGGCGCCAAGCTGGAGGGCAACACCATGGTGCTCGATCAGTACACGGTCTTCCCGCCGCCCCGGCTGATCGGCCAGATGAAGACGGCGCGCGTGACGCCCGACGGGCTCGTGCTCGGCTTTGGCCCGGCACCGGCCCTGTGCGCGCCCGCTCCGACCGATGCCGAGAGCCGCATCTGGATCCAGTCCGGTGACCTGAAGATGTACAACGTGCTGGTGACCAACAGCCGCGTGCTCGTCACCGATACGTCGACGCGCGGGCCGCTGCGCTTCGACCTGTATCACTACCGCGAGGCCGCCGCGCGCGGCACCACGCGCATGGATGCGGATGGGACGCTACGCGTCGACCTGGCGCCGGCAGCGTCCATCCAATAGCGCCCGGCCCTTCCCGCGCCGGCTTTACTTCTGACACACGGCGCGCAGGATCGCCTCGCCTTCGGAATGCGGCACGATGGCTTCCCAGCGCGGGCCGTCGATGGTCTTGGTAAGCACCGTGCCGTGCTGGCTGTCCTGGATCAGCGCGCTCACGGGGAGGATGCGGTCGTTCTTGCAGTCGTAGAGCGACGTGCGCGTGTCGTACTGATAGGCCCTGCCGTCGGAGAGCTTGCGCGGCGCGTCATAGGCATCGCGTGTGGTGGCGCGCACGGTGCCGTCCTTGTTGTGTTCGATCGAGTCCTTGTCCAGATACAGCGTGCCGGCGTTGTCGGCCAGCGGAGCCAGCTTGACCCAGTTGTCCGCCGCCACGACCGTCGAACTGGCCACAGCCAGCACGGCCGCGACCCAGCAGGCCGGCGTCATTTGCGCTTTTCGCATCGCAACCTCCATGTGCATCATCGTTGGCGCGTGCGGGGCGCTGCCGCGGGCTGCAGCGTTCTCCGCACATCGAGAATCGACGTAGCAAACCAAGTGCCGGCCATACAACGCTGCCGCGACAGCCGATAAAAAAGCCCGCGCGGGGCGGGCTTCTTGGCGGAAAGTGCGGCCGTTACTTGGCGGCAGCGGCCATGTAATCGACGGCGGCCTTCACGTCATCATCGGAGCCGGCGTACGTGCCCTTGGGCGGCATCGCGCCCTTGCCGTGCAGCGCGATGTCATACATTTTCGCCTTGCCCTCGGCGATGCGCGGCGCCCAGGCGGCCTTGTCGCCGAACTTCGGGGCGCCTGCCACGCCGGCGGCGTGACACATCTGGCAGGTCGATTCATACACCTTCTTGCCGACGTCGCCGGCAGCGGCTTGCGGTGCAGCGGCGGCAGCCGGCGCCGCAGCGGCAGGTGCCGGAGCCGCCGGCGCTGCAGCGGCAGCGGGGGCAG
>NZ_CAJPVG010000017.1 GCF_905397375.1 Ralstonia mannitolilytica | reverse complement strand
GCGCTTGCGGCTCCCCAGACCCTCGGCATCACCGAACGACAGCTGCATCGCACTCACCCCGATCACGGTGAGGCATTGTCGCGCAATCGGGCGGAGTTGTTCAGACCTTCCTAAGCACGCGCAGCAATGGGAAAACACGCTGACGACCTACGCCTAAGCCATGAAAGCCGCCGTGACTCTGCGTCCGTCAGACCTTGAGCGCTGCCCAACGAGCATCGACCGCTCCATGCATTGCACTCAACTCGGCCGTGGTCAAACTCGTGAACGCTGGCGCCAGTACCCGCCAGTAGACAACCGTGCAGTATCCGCGCGGTCCTTAAGCACATTCATCATCCGAACCGATAGATCGTAGAAGCTGAGCGTCCGGTCAATAAAGTACTCGCGTGCCAAGCGCGGCATTGGGAAGCTGTCTTCGTCGAGCTGGAATTTGCCGTATCCCTTCGCCGTCTTCTCTGAGTAGAGGCGGTGGATCTCTGTAACAAGGCGCTGCACAGCCTCGTTGACGGCGACGGGTCCTTCCCGCTCCACTACCTGGGCATCTTCCTGACGCTCCTTCACGAGCTTATGGACGATCAAGCCAACAATACTTTGCTGCGGTGCGTTCATAGTTATTTGTCTTCCCTCTGTTGCGCCCTTCGGTTTTCTTTCTTCGGCACGCGCGATTCGTTCTGCTTGCGCACAGTGCCGACCTGCACGTTGTAGGAGCCGCCGACAACTACCTGGGACTGATGGCCTGCGCCCCCTGAATGCGGCGGCACAGAAAGACCCGCGACCGCTCCAATTGCCGCAGCTTTCCCGCGTGCATCGAGTGCCCGATACGCTGCCAGAAAGGCCGCTTCGTCAGGCGTCATAGCCACCCGGACACGTTCGCCTGTGAGCACATATGACACGTCAACGCCGAGAAGCGCGACCGCAGAAAGATAGGCGGCGTCCGGCGAACGCTCCCCCTTTTCGTAGTTGAGCTGCGCCAGCTTTCCGACGCCTCCCTCCGCGCCAAACCGCTCCTGTGTAAGACCTAGGCGCTTGCGCTCCTCACGGAGTCTTTCGGCTATTAATCGATTATTCATTTGAAGACCAATTTGACACAAATTGACTTCATAGATATTCGTTTGATTACTAGAATGCTCATGTTATGCAAGATTCTCTTTCACGAGTATATCCGCCATGCCCCGTGGAAATGTCGCAGAACGTCGCGCGCCAATTGGCGTCGTGACTGACAAGCCCGTCTATATCCGCCTTCGGCCCGAGGAGCTTCAGAAGTTCAAAGCGCGCGCCGCCACTGAAGGCCGGTCGCTCGGCAACATGGGCCGCGTTCTCATCCTCAGCGCGCTGGCCCAGCCGAGCTCCAACAAGCTTAAGCAAGACGTGCCGCAACGGCACGCAACTTCCGTTGTGGAGGATTGACCATGCACGCCCAACACCGAATCGAACACGCCTTGCGGCGCAAGCTCTCCGGCCCATCGCGGCAAGAGGTGCAGCACACCATGGGCTGGGACAAAGGCGCCATGAGCCGCTTCCTGAGCGGCGAGCAAGGCGTGCTGATCGACAAACTGGATACGCTCGTTGGCGTCTGCGGCTACGTGCTTGTTACGCGCAAGTACATGGATGCCGTTGCAACGCTGGGCGAGGTCGGCATGTTTTGCGAATGCGCACGCCAAGGGCTTGGCGAGTGCAGCCGGCCGCAGGGGGTGAGCAAATGAAGCACCTCTGCCCTCACTGCGGCACCCGCCTGCATATCCGCACGAGCCGCGCCGTTTCGCTCACGTCGCGCGAGCTTTACGTGCGCTGCCCTGAAGAGCACTGCGCTTATACCGGCAAGGCCATCTTGTCGATCATCAGCACCATCGCGCCCAGCATTAACCCCAACCCGCTGGCCTACCTGCCTGTTGGCCGCACCCGCGTGCTGCCCAACGGCACCGGCCAATTGAGCCTGCTGCCCGAATAGGCGCCAGCAGCTTCAGTTACCCCCTTCCCCTCGCACCCACTTTTGCACGCTCCCCGTACGGGGTGCGGGGGGCTTTTTTTGCCCAAGAAAAGGAGTTGCCCGTGTCATCAGTCGTCACCACTCTCTGTGAAGCCACCTCCATCAGCGTGGGACCGGTCAAGTTTGCGAAGACGGTTGTAGGAACTGGTCCGCTCGTTTTTGCCACGCAGCGCATTGAAATCACGCTGCACGATGGCAACCGCCATCACCTCTCCATCCATCTGGCGCAAGGCGCGCATGCGCTGGCCGTAGGCGATCCGGTCACCATGCCGACGCTCGACGAGGTGCCGGCATGAAAACCTACCTCGTCCGCGTTGCCGCCGGCGGCCGTCGGCTGTCGTTCCACACCATTGCCGCATCGAGCTCAGACGCCCTCCTGACCGGCATGCGCACCGCTGAAGCGCTTGGCCTGGCGGCGTGCGCCGGCTCGGCCCGCTTGGTAGGGAGGTCGTCATGAAGGTCCTGCAGCTGGTTGCCATGTTTGCCACCCTCGCCGTGCAGGCAGTCGCCGTTGGCTTGCTCTTTGCCTGGCGTTGCAAGAACGACCCGACGTTGATCGGCTACGCCGCGCATCCGGAGCGCTTCGACGGCCTTGCGCGTGCGCTGTTGTGGCTTGCTGTGGCGTGCATCGGGGGTGCGCTGGTCGTC
Source organism: Ralstonia mannitolilytica (assembly GCF_905397375.1). GTDB lineage: Bacteria > Pseudomonadota > Gammaproteobacteria > Burkholderiales > Burkholderiaceae > Ralstonia > Ralstonia mannitolilytica. Next base: position 62,861 of record NZ_CAJPVG010000017.1, on the reverse strand, counting down.
GCTGGCGTGATGGGCTACGGCATCTTGGTGGAGGTCGTCTGATGCTAGCCCTCGTCAATCTCTGGATGCTGCTCACCGCGTTCGTATCGGTGGCTCTGCTCAACTACAGCGCCAACACACAGCGTTGGGGTGCGCTGGTCGGCCTGCTGGGGCAGCCGGCGTGGCTGTATCTCACGCACGTTACCGGCGAGGCCGGCATGTTCACCGCGTCGGTGTTCTTCGCCGTCTGCTATGGGCGCGGCGTGTGGTGCGGCTTTGTCATGCGGGGGCGCCGGCATGGATAAGCGCGCCATCACCGAGGACGACGTGCGCTGGATGCACGGCTTCCTGCACCTGACCACACCGTACGACGCCATGCCGCCGCTGCTGCGCACCGCTGTGGTGGCCGCAGCGGCGGCCATGATGCCGCGCCTGCGTCGCCGCGCGGCGCAGCCGGCCGTCGACTTCAAGCGTCGCGCCGCCGACGACACAGACGACTGAGTTACCCGTTCCACCATCGAAGCATGAACCCAGCCCTCTCCTCTGCCATCACCTCGCGCCTGGTGCGCGATTACGGCTTCAAGGAACGATCGAACAAGCTGGAGGCAGGCACGTGCCCCTCCTGCGGCAAACGCTCGCTGTGGGCCTTTGCAGACGCACCGTGGATGGTGCGTTGCAACCACCTGAATAACTGCGCGGCCGAGTTCCACGCCAAAGAGCTGTATCCCGACCTGTTCTCTTCCTGGAGCGACCGTTACGTCAAGACGCCGGAAGCGCCGCACGCGGCGGCCGACGCCTACCTGCGCGACGCGCGCGGCTTTGACCTGTCGCGCATCGCCGGCTGGTACGTGCAGGAAAGCTATTACAGCCACGAGCTGAAGATCGGCAGCGCTACCGTGCGCTTTCCACTGGGCGAAGGTCGCTACTGGGAGCGCATCATTGACCAGCCTGAACGCTTTGGCGACCGCAAGGCCACGTTCAATGGCTCCTACGCGGGCACCTGGTGGCAGCCGCCCAATCTTCCGGCCACCCCAAAGGAGCTCTGGCTGGTGGAAGGCATCTTCGATGCCATCGCCCTGATGCATCACGACGTGGCCGCTGTGGCCACGTTCTCGTGCTCACACTACCCGACCGCCGCCCTGGCCGCACTGGCCGAGCAATGCGCCGCCGGCGGCCACCGTCGCCCGCACCTGGTGTTCGCCCTAGATAACGACGCCGCCGGCCGCCGTTACACGCTCAAGCACCTGGAGCGCGCCCGGGAAGATGGCTGGTCGGCATCGGCCGCGCTGCCCAAGCAGGCCGGCAAGACCAAGCTCGACTGGAACGAGCTGCACCTGCGCGACCGCCTCTCCAAGCGCGACCTGGACGAATACCGCTACCTGGGCGACCTCTTCACCGCTGCCACGCCGTCGGAAAAGGCGCGCCTGATGTACCACCGCACGGGCGATGCCAAATTCCCCTTCGAGCACCGCAACCGCCTGTATTGGTTCAAGCTGGACCTGGAAGCCTTCCAGCGTGAAAGCTCCACCGTGCGCGAGCTGCATGAAGACATGGCGGAAGACGAAGTGCGCGAACACGCGCTGCAGCTCGCCTGCATCGTGCAGCCCATCGCTAACTGCCTGCCGACGGCGCTGTACTATCAGGCCAGCCCGCAGACGGATGAGTCCTGGTACTACTTCCGCGTGACGTTCCCGCACGATGGTCAGCCCGTAAAGGCCACCTTCACCAGCGCCCAGATCGCCAGCAGCAGCGAGTTCAAGAAGCGGCTCCTGGGCGTGGCGCCGGGCGCCATGTACACCGGCAGCGGCCAGCAGCTCGACGAATACCTGGAGAAGCAGCTCGCCCGCATTGCCACGGTGCAGACCATCGACTTTGTGGGCTACACCAAGGAATACGGCTGCTACGTCTATGGCGACGTGGCCGTAAAAGACGGCAAGCTCTACCAGCTCAACGACGAGGATTTCTTCGACATCGGCAAGCTGGCCATCAAGACCATCAGCCAGGCCGCCACGCTGTCGCTCAACACCGACGTGAAAAGCCTGCAGACCGCCTGGCTGCCGCTGCTGTGGCAGGCCTTCGGCGCCAAAGGCCTGGTTGCGCTGGCGTTCTGGTTCGGCAGCCTGTTCGCAGAACAGATCCGCCAGGACCACAAAAGCTACCCCTTCCTGGAGCTGGTGGGCGAGCCCGGCGCCGGCAAGACCACGCTCATTGAGTTCCTCTGGAAGCTCTGCGGCCGGCGCGACTACGAAGGCTTCGACCCGAGCAAATCATCGCTGGCCGCCCGCGCGCGCAACTTCGCCCAGGTGGCCAACCTGCCCGTCGTGCTCATCGAGGGCGACCGCGGCGACGAAGGCGCCAAGCAGCGCGGCTTCGATTGGGACGAGCTGAAGACTGCCTACAACGGCCGCAGCACCCGCGCGCGCGGCATGAAGAACGGCGGCAATGAAACGTACGAGCCGCCCTTCCGTGGCGCCATCGTCATCAGCCAGAACGCCGAGGTCAGCGCCAGCGACGCCGTCCTGCAGCGGATCGTCCACGTCTACTGCGACCGCTCCGCGCAGACCCAAGCCACGCGCGCCGCCGCCGAGGCGCTCGAGCGCATCCCGGTGGAGGACGTATCCGCCTTCCTCCTGGCCACCGTCATGGCCGAGGCCAAGGTGCTGGAAACCTTCGCCGCGCGTGTATCGGCCCACGAGCAGGCGCTCATGGCGCGCCCCGACATCAAGACCGTCCGGATCGCCAAGAACCACGCCCAGATCATGGCCATGGTCGACAGCATGCGCCACGTGCTGCCGCTCACCGACGAGCAGCACGCCGCCGCCCTGGACGAGCTGGGCCGCATGGCCGCTGCGCGCCAGCAGGCCATCAGCGCGGATCACAAGCACGTCCAGCAGTTTTGGGAGGTGTACGAGTACATCGAGTCGGCCGACGACGAGCGCCCGATCCTCAACCACGCACGCGGCGACGGCCTCATCGCCATCAACCTGCAGCACATGGAACAGGTCGCCGGCGAACGCCGCATCGAGCTGCCCCCGATCGCGGAGCTCAAGCGCGTGCTCAAGACCTCGCGCCAGCGCAAGTTTGTCGACATCCGCGCTGTCAACAGCGCCATCAACGCCCACCACAACCGCGAATACCCGCTCCAGCCGAAGCGGCCCGAGACGGTCAAGTGCTGGGTGTTCGAGTCACCGTCTTCCAAGCAACACAGCAACACAGGAACTGCAGCATGAAAGCTCTGAACATCAATCAGGTCGCCGACAAGGTCTCGCTCGGCAAGTCCACCATCTATCGCATGGTGGCCAAAGGGCAGTTTCCCAAGCCTTTCCCGCTCGCGCCCAACCGCAGCGCCTGGCTGGAGGAAGACATCAACAAATGGCTTGCAGCCAGGGCCGGCAGACCGTCGTCGCAGATCAGCTCAACCGCTGCTGCAGCGCACGGGTAACCACTGCGGGCGCCCCCGCTTTATCCCGGCAACTCGGCCCAATTTTTGGGGGTCTCGGCCAGATTGTGGGTAGGGTTGTGGGTAGGGGCGATTTTTTAGATGGGGAGCCATATCTGGCGCGGCTTTCCGGCCCACATTGAGCGGTCCCTCTCTCCGCCAGAACACAAATGCCCGCTCAAGCGGGCATTTTCATTTCTGCGGCACCTTCCATCGCCCAAAAACAAAAGACCCAGTCTCCCGACAAGGCCTTTTGCATCCCACCGCCGACGCGTCTGCGCGGTCGGCATCCTCTCGCGTAACTCAATGCAGCGTGGCGGTCGTCTCGCCCACCATCAGCGTCTGCGTAACCTCATCGCGAATCGATTGGGCTTTCAGCAGCAGGCGCAAGGCGATATCGGCACCACGGCTGTTTGCCACGTGTTCGATAAACGCGTTGCGTGCGCGTTCATTCAGCGTGGCAACGTGCGCAGCCTCGGACCACACACGCCACGCGGAGGGCTGACCGGCAAACTGCTCGCGGCGGCGAAGCAGGTCCGAGTCAATGGCAGCGGCAATCTCGATGTCTTGAACGGTGCGATTCATGATGGCCCCCTTGCGCTCTGTGCTGTTTTTGCGATCTCTTCGCGGTGCCCTGTGCCGGGCGTGCAGCCTGACGATGCAACGTCCATGCCAATACCCGGCGGCCGCTCCATTCGCGGTTCGTGCATGCATGCGTTGTCGTTTTGATCTGTTTGAAGTGCCCTCCTGACGCGGGTTGGCGGACAGCACCCCTACGTTGGTGGGGTGCGGAATGCTCATCTGAACACGGCCCCGCCGGCCGGCTCGTTACGCGGAACGTTACGTAACGCTCGGGCGTTCCACAACCCAATCACGCGCCTCGCACGGTGGCACCACGCCATCTGCGGGGAACGCGTCCACAGGCATGCTTGGTACTTGACCCGTGCGCCCAAGCCCGCTGGCGCGCGGTCGGTCGTGTCACCCACCCCTCTTCTGCGTCGGCCTACTCGCTTGCTTCGCTTCCCCACCCGGAGCGATCGGCCGCGTGCCGCCACCCTCGGCGCGCCGGCCATCCCCCGAGACAAACACAACCAGAGCATTCAAGAGGAGACCCCCATGCAGATGGGCAACCCACGCGTGCGGCACGGCCGCATGCTCATGTCCGCGCTGCTGTGCGCGGCGCTCTCGCTGTCGGGCTGCGGCGGCGGTGACGGTTCCGCCGTCGCCAACAGCACACCCGCCGATTCAAACACCACCACGCAACCCACACAGCCCACGCAGCCGGCACAGCCTGCCGCTGTCAACTGGACCACGCGTGGCACGCGCGCCACGCCGGTGCAACCAGGAACGTCCATCGCCAGCAACGCCGGCGCCAAGTGGGACGATTACACCCCGCCCGCGCGCTACGCAGGCGTTGCCAAGCAAGCCACGCAGTACATCACGATGCCCGACGGCACAAAGCTGGCGGCATACGTGACGCTGCCCGCCGACGCATCCGGCAAAGCCGCGACCGGCACTTTCCCCGAAGCGGATGTATGGATATCGAGCACCGCGCTGGACGCCGGCGTCTCGGTACGCATTGACGACGTGGACGCCGCTGGAAACGTTACGCCGCACACCGATGGGCTCCAGACGGCTTCGTTGCGCGCGGTGGACGGCAGCCGTTCACGCACGATGAACGGCCTGATGATCCAGCCATGGCATCCGTTCACGACCGGCTCCGTCCAGCCGATCGTGCCGGGCCAGGCCGTCATGGTGCCGGTGGAGGTGTTCCGACCAGCGCCCTCATCGCCAAAGGCCACAAGCTGCGCGTAGCGGTGGGCGCAAGCAACCTCCCGCAAGGCGTGCCGCCGCTGCCTACGCTGCTCGACTCGTTGATCGGCGTGCTGACCGTCTATAGCGATGCGGCCCGCCCCTCCCACGTGGTTCTGCCCGTGGTGCCCGCCACCGCGCTGTAGCAAAAGCCGCTTCTGGCAATCACACGGCCCGCTTCGGCGGGCCGTTTTCTTTACACACCTGACACCACCAAATTACGTAACGGACTAAATCCATACGTAAAACTACGCACAGCAAGTGATGCGGATAAAAAGAAGGATAACTGACATTAAATAACTCAAATACGGTAGGAAAACGTTGGCGCCGCCCAAGCCGCATAATCCATCGCACGATTCGGAATGACGGCAAGCCCAGCCCTTGCCACATAAGGTTTCACCGGCAACACAATCCCCTCACATGCATTAAGCAAAAACGCGCATGAGAAAGCTATTCAGGATTTTCTTTTGAATGCCGATAACCCCGGGTAGACCGAAAAGTCGGACAAAGACGATTCGGTCTCACCGTGACATAACCTGCATCTTCCACGAGTACGCAAGACCCTGCAGATAACAAACGTGGTCGTCGACCGTCCTTTTCGAGCCGCTCCGGTGCGCGACCGCATCTCCATTCATTCAGCAAGCCGGAGGACGCTGTGAACCTTTCCCAGATGACCATCAAGGCCAAGCTCACCACGGGCTTTGGCGTGCTGGCAGCCATTGTTGTCGTGGTATCGGGCATGTCGTTACGGGCGCTGTCCGAGTCGACCGAAGGATTCTCGAGCTATGTGCACGGCATCAGCGCCCGCGCAGATGTCGCCAACGACGTGCGTACGGCGGTCGACCGCCGCGCCATTGCCGCGCGCAACCTGGTTCTCGTGGTGACGCAACAAGACCTGGACCTGGAAAAGGCAGAAGTCCTGCGCGCGCACGACGACGTGAAGAACAAGCTCAAGCAACTCAACGACATGATCGCGAGCGCCAAGGACGCGACCGACCGCGGGCGCTCGCTGGTACAAGACATCAATCGCGTGGAAGCGCAGTACGGCCCCGTGGCCACCGACATCCTCGGGTTGGTGCTGGCCGGCAAACGCGATGAGGCCGTCCAGAAGATGGACAACGAATGCCGCCCGCTGCTGGCTGCGCTCATCAAGACCACCGACGCTTATGCCACCTACACGCACGAACGTCAGGAGCAGCTCGTGCAGGCGTATGAGGCGCAGTACGTCGCCCAGCGCAATCTACTGACCGGCCTGTCGATCGGCGCGGTGCTGCTGGCCGTGATTGCCGGCCTGGTCATCACGCGGTCGATCACGCAGCCGATCCGCACGGCGGTCGATGTCGCCCGGACGGTGGCGCGCGGTGACCTGAGCAGCCGCATCGATGTGCGCGGCAAGGATGAGACAAGCCACCTGCTTTCCGCCCTGCGCGACATGAACGGCCGCCTGACCGAGATCGTCGACAAGGTGCGCGACAGCAGCAGCAGCGTCGCGGGCGCCGCCAAACAGATTGCCGCCGGCAACGCCGACCTGAGCCAGCGCACGGAAGCGCAGGCGTCGTCGCTGCAGGAAACGGCGGCCAGCATGGAAGAGCTGACGTCCACCGTGAAGCAGAACGCCGAGAATGCGCAGCACGCCACCGCGCTCGCTTCCACCGCGTCGGAAGTGGCACTCAAGGGCAGCACGGTCGTTGGCCAAGTCGTATCGACCATGCAGGACATCAGCGAGCGCTCGAGCAAGATTGCCGACATCACCGGCATCATCGAAGGCATTGCATTTCAGACGAACATCCTCGCGTTGAACGCCGCCGTGGAGGCCGCACGCGCAGGCGAGCAAGGCCGAGGCTTTGCGGTCGTCGCCAGCGAAGTGCGCAGCCTGGCGCAGCGTTCGTCAACGGCGGCCAAGGAGATCAAGGAACTGATCGCCTCGTCGGTGGAACGCATTCAGGACGGCTCCACGCTGGCGTGCGAGGCTGGCGCGACGATGTCGGAGGTCACGCAGGCCGTGGCACGGGTCACGCACATCATGGAAGAGATCGCCGCGGCCTCGCTGGAGCAGCGGCGAGGCATCGAGCAGGTCAACCAGGCCATCTCGCAGATGGATGAAGTGACGCAGCGCAACGCCGCGCTCGTGGAGGAAGCGGCCGCCGCTTCGCAGTCGCTGCAGGACCAAGGGCAGGAACTCAGCGCGGCGGTATCGTTCTTCCGCGTCGCCTGAGGCGGCACGGCGCAGCGCTCGTCGTCATGCGGCCCGCGCTGACAGGCGGCGGGCCGTTACGGCTGCGTCTACAGCGGATCGCGCAGATAGCCCACCAGCTTGTCGACCACCGGCCGGTTCGGCCGCGTCAGCAGGCTCACGACGATGGCGGCGGCAAAGCCGGCGGGCACCCCAAACGCACCCGAGGCGATCGGGTCCACACCGAACCACGGGTGGCCGAGGATGCCGGTCATGCGCGTAAAGAACGGGTAGTTGACGAAGATGTAGTACACGCTCACGGCCAGGCCGGTGAGCATGCCGGCAATCGCGCCGGCCCGATTCGTGCGCTTCCAGAACACACCCAGCACGAGCACCGGAAAGAAGCACGAAGCGGCCAGCGAGAACGCGGCACCCACCAGAAAGAGAATGTTGCCCGGCTTGAGCGACGTCACGTAGGCGGCGAGCAATGCCACGCCCAGGAGCACGACTTTCGCGCCGGTCACGCGCCTCTGGTGGCTGGCGGTGTTGTCGATCATGTGGAAGTACACATCGTGCGACAGCGCATTCGCAATCGTCAGCAGGAGGCCGTCCGCGGTGGACAGCGCGGCCGCCAGCGCGCCTGCGGCAATCAGGCCCGACAGCACATACGGCAGCCCCGCGATTTCCGGCGCGGCCAGCACGACCATGTCCGGCTGCATCATCACCTCGGCCCACTGCACGATGCCGTCGCCATTGATGTCGCGCAACGCGAAGACAGGCGGATCGACCTTGCGCCAAGGCACGACCCACTGCGGCAGATCGCCGAACGACGCCCCCACCAGATGCTGCAGCAGGTCGAGCTTCACCAGCGCCGCCAGCGCAGGCGCAGAGATGTACAGCAGCACGATGAAGAACAGCGTCCACCCGACCGAGTTGCGCGTCCCGCGCACCGACGGTGTGGTGTGAAAGCGCGTGAGTATGTGCGGCAGGCTCGCCGTTCCCACCATCAGGCAGAACACCAGCAGCACGAAGTTCAATCGCTGTGTCCCGCGCTCGGCTTCCGACGCCGATGGAAACGGCTCCGTCGATGGCGGCGGGACGCGGCTGCGTGCCAACGCCTCTTCACGCCTCTGATTCCACAGGATCGCGGCGGCCGCGGCATCTGCGGGGAATGCCTCGCGCTCGCGTTCGAGCGCCTTGATCTCGCGCAGCGGGGCGTTACGCTCGCGGGCAAGCTTCAATTCTGCGTTCAACGCTTCACGGGTGTCGTCGAACGACTGCGGCAATGCAGCGATGCGGTCTTGCAGCGCCTGGGCCTCGCCCAGGAAGTGCTCCCGCACGCCCTGCTCGGCGGCGTCGTGGACGATGCGGCGCTCTTCCTTGTCGATCTGCTGCAACAGGCGGCCGGTGGAAAGCTGCGGCACCGGGTCGTGATGCTGGTGCCAGCCCATCAGCGCGACAACGCCCAGGAACGACACGATCATGATGATGTACTGCGCCACCTGGGTCCACGTGACCGCGCGCATGCCACCCAGGAACGAGCACACCAGGATGCCCGCCAGCCCGAAGAATACGCCCACCGAAAACTCCACACCGATGAAGCGCGTGACGACCAGCCCGACCCCCTGGATCTGCGCGACGAGGTAGACGAACGAACACAGCGTCGCGCCCAGTACCGCAATGCCGCGCACCACCGGGCTGCCGCCGCGCTCGCCGTTGCCGTAGCGCGTGGCGAGGAAATCGGGGACCGTGTAGCCGCCAAACTTGCGCAGGTACGGCGCCAGCAGGAAGGCAACGAGGCAATAACCGCCCGTCCACCCCATCACATAGGCGAGCCCCTCATAGCCGGAGGCAAAGACGATGCCGGCCAGGCCGATGAACGACGCGGCGCTCATCCAGTCCGCCGCGGTGGCCATGCCGTTGAAGAAGGCGGGCACGCGTCGGCCCGCCACGTAGTATTCGGTGAGGTCTGCCGTGCGGCAGATCAGCCCGATGCACGCATAGATGGCAATCGTGACGAACAGGAACACATAGCCGAGCCACACGCCGGGTCCCCGCGCGTGTTCGATCGCCGCCATCATCAGGATGAAGACGAGCAACCCTACGGTGTAGAGCCCGTAATACAGAAACAGCCGCTTGCGAAAGCGGCTGTCGTGCTGCGAGTCGCTGGCCAAGATCGGGGCCGCGCTGCGGGTTAGCGGGCTTCCTTGAGCTGGTCGAGGATGGCCGGATTCTCCAGCGTGGACGTGTCCTGCGTGATGTCCTCGCCCTTGGCCAGCGAGCGCAGCAGTCGGCGCATGATCTTGCCCGAACGCGTCTTGGGCAGGTTGTCGCCAAAGCGGATGTCCTTCGGCTTGGCGATCGGGCCGATCTCCTTGCCCACCCAGTTGCGCAGTTCGGTGGCGATCTGCTTGGCCTCGTCGCCGGCGGGGCGCGAGCGCTTGAGCACCACGAACGCGCAGATGGCTTCACCGGTCATGTCGTCGGGGCGGCCGACCACGGCGGCCTCCGCCACCAGCGGGTTCGCCACGAGCGCCGATTCGATCTCCATCGTGCCCATGCGGTGGCCCGAGACGTTCAGCACGTCGTCGATGCGGCCCATGATGGTGAAATAGCCGGTGTCCTTGTCGCGGATCGAACCATCGCCGGCCAGATACAGCTTGCCGCCCAGCTCTTCCGGGAAGTAGCTCTTCTTGAAGCGCTCCGGGTCGCCCCAGATGGTGCGGATCATCGAAGGCCACGGACGCTTGACGACGAGGATGCCACCCTGCCCGTTCGGCACGTCGCCGCCGGTTTCATCAACGATGGCCGCCAAGATGCCGGGCAGCGGCAGCGTGCACGAGCCCGGCACCAGCGGCGTGGCGCCCGGCAGCGGCGTGATCATGTGGCCGCCGGTCTCGGTCTGCCAGAACGTATCGACGATCGGGCAGCGGCCGCCGCCGACGTTCGTGTGGTACCACATCCAGGCTTCGGGGTTGATCGGCTCGCCCACGGTGCCCAGCAGGCGCAGGCTGGAGAGGTCGTACTGCTTCGGGTGGATCGTCTCGTCGGCCTCGGCGGCCTTGATGAGCGAGCGGATCGCCGTCGGCGCGGTGTAGAACGTGTTGACCTTGTGGCGCTGGATCATGTCCCAGAAGCGGCCGGCGTTCGGATACGTCGGCACGCCTTCGAACACGACCTGCGTGGCGCCGGCTGCCAGCGGGCCGTAGGTGATGTAGGTGTGGCCCGTGACCCAGCCGATGTCGGCGGTGCACCAGAAGATGTCGTCCGGCTTGAGGTCGAACGTCCACTGCATGGTCAGCAGCGCCCACAGCAGGTAGCCGCCCGTGCTGTGCTGCACGCCCTTCGGCTTGCCGGTCGAGCCGGAGGTGTAGAGGATGAAGAGCGGATGCTCGGCGCCCACGGGCGTCACTTCGCACGTGTCGGGCTGGCCCGCCTCGACTTCATCCATCGCGCGGTCGCGCCCTTCGACCCAGTTCACGTTGCCGTTGGTGCGGCGATAGACGATCACGTGCTTGACGGCCTCAGTGCCTTCCATGGCCAGGGCTTCGTCGGCGATGGCCTTGAGCGGCAGCGCCTTGCCGCCGCGCATCTGTTCATCGGCCGTGATGAGGGCCACGGCGCCCACGTCGACGATGCGCTCCTGCAGCGACTTGGCCGAAAACCCGCCGAACACGACCGAGTGCGTCGCCCCGATGCGCGCGCACGCCTGCATGGCGACGATGCCCTCCACCGACATCGGCATGTAGATCACCACGCGGTCGCCCTTCTTGATGCCCAGGGCCTTGAGGCCGTTGGCGAAGCGGCAGACGCGCGCGTGCAGCTCGCGATACGTGATGCGCGTGACCTTGGCGTCGTCGCTTTCGAAAATGATGGCGACCTTGTCGGCGTTGCCGTTTTCCAGGTTGCGCTCGAGGCAGTTGTACGAGGCGTTGAGCTCGCCGTCTTCAAACCACTTGTAGAACGGTGCGTTGGATTCATCCAGCACCTTGGTGAAGGGCTTGTGCCACAGCAGGTGCTCGTGCGCCAGGCGCGCCCAGAAGCCTTCGTAGTCGCGCTCGGCCTCGGCGCACAGGGCACGGTATGCATCCATGCCGGCGATGTTGGCCTGTTTGACAAAGGACTCGGGCGGGTTGAACACGCGCGTTTCCTGCAGGACAGATTCAATGCCAGCCATGATGTCTCCTGATAGCGATGTCTGTAATCGTTTTGCGGCGAATCTAAGCGCCGGACCTGACTCCAGCCTTACGCATTTGCGCGGCGCAAACCGATGTGAAGGCCATTACTATAATGCGTCACCCCGCGTTACGGCACCCACCGCAACGCAACATGGCCGGCCCGAAAGCCGCGTCCCGTGCCGGTTTCCACCGAACCACCATCGTGCCCATTCACGCCCTTTTTCTCATCGCTGCCATGGCATTGGTCGGCAGCAACGTCGGCTTCGGAAAATCGATCGTCGCCGTCATGCCGGTCATGCTGTTTGCGTTGCTGCGATTCCTGATCGCCATTGTCTGCATGGCGCCGTGGTACAGGCCGTCGCGCATGCGGCGCGTCACGCGCGGCGAGTGGACGAACCTCTTCCTGCAGGCGTTCTTCGGCACGTTCGGCTTTACGCTCCTGATGCTCAACGGGGTGAAGCTCACGTCGGCGCTGGCCGCGGGCATCATCACCAGCACGATTCCGGCCACGGTGGCGCTGCTGTCGTGGCTGGTGCTGCGCGAGCGGCCATCGCGGCGGACGTTCGTTTCGGTGGTGCTGGCGGTGGCCGGCGTGGCGATCCTGAACGCCTATCGTGGCGGCGAATCGTCCGCCGCCGCGCCGGCCGATGCCACGCAGGCGCTGCTGGGCAATGCGCTGGTGATGGGTGCGGTGCTGTGCGAGTCCATCTACGTGATCCTGTCGCGCCGCCTGACGCAAACGTTGCCCGCCATCGAGATCTGCGCGTACACGCACTTGATCGGCGGCCTGCTGATGCTGCCGCTCGGGCTGGTGCCGCTGCTGACGTTCGACGCGTCGAGTGTGCCGCTGCCGATCTGGGGGCTGGTGCTCTGGTATGCGCTGTCGGCCAGCATCTTCTCGTTCTGGCTGTGGATGAAGGGCATCCGCCACGTGCCGGCGCACCTGGCCGGCGTGTTCACCTCCGTGCTGCCGATTGCGGCGGCCACGTACGGCATCGTCGCGCTGGGCGAAACCCCGGGCTGGGCGCACGGTGTGGCGCTGGCATGCGTGGTGGCGGGCATCCTGATCGCAAGCTGGCCGGCACGGCCGCGCCGCCCGGTGCGGCGGCGGGTGGTCGATCCACTGGATCCGCTCGATCCGTCGCTCGACCGCGAGTGAAGCACATCGCGAGCGTTGCCGTGTAAGCGATTTCGCCATCGCGAAACGCTACAATCGCGCAGTTTTTCGTCCAACTGCCCGCTTGCCTCATGAAGTCGCCCATTGCTCCGCTGCGCCCGATCCCGCGCCTGATCTTCTTCTCCCGCTGGCTGCAACTGCCGCTGTACCTGGGGCTGATCGTTGCCCAGGCGGCCTACGTCTATCTGTTCGTGATCGAGGTTTGGCACCTGGTCTCGCACATGAACGAGCTCGACGAAACCAAGATCATGCTCGCCGTGCTGGGGCTGATCGACGTGGTGATGATCTCCAACCTGCTGATCATGGTGATCATCGGCGGGTACGACATCTTCGTGTCCAAGCTCGGCATCGAGGGCCATGAGGATGAACCGGAGTGGCTCGACCACGTGAACGCCGGCGTGCTGAAGGTCAAGCTGTCGATGGCGCTGATCAGCATCTCGTCGATCCACCTGCTCAAGACCTTCATCGATGCACCCCAGAAGGACACCCACACGATCCTGTGGCAGGTCGTGATTCACGTAGCGTTCCTGGTCTCTGCGCTGGTGATGGCCTGGGTGGACCGCATCGTTTCGCACGCGCATCCGCACGGCGAGGCTGCCGACGCACATTGACGCCGCGCCCTTGTCGGCGCGGCGATTCCGACGAACGCGCTCGGACAATCCGTGCCCGACATTGGGTGTATGATCTCAGGCTGTTCTGAGCCTGCGGCGCCCGCCGTCCAGGTCACAGGCAGGCAGTGACGGCCACCGACCACTGCGCTGCCGCACCGGCTTTTCATTCCTATACGTTGGTCCCCCACCATGACCGTCATTCGTCAAGAAGACCTCATCCAGAGCGTTGCCGACGCGCTGCAGTACATCAGCTATTACCACCCGATGGACTACATCACTGCTCTGGGCCGCGCCTATGAGCAGGAGCAGAGCCCGGCGGCCAAGGATGCCATCGCGCAGATCCTGACCAACAGCCGCATGTGCGCCGAAGGCAAGCGCCCGATCTGCCAGGACACCGGCATCGTCACCGTGTTCCTGAAGGTGGGCATGAACGTGCGCTGGGACGGCGCCACGATGAGCCTGGAAGACATGGTCAACGAAGGCGTGCGCCGTGCGTACAACGACGTCGACAACAAGCTGCGCGCAAGCGTGCTGGCCGATCCGGCCGGCAAGCGCACCAACACGAAGGACAACACCCCGGCCGTGATCAACATGTCGATCGTGCCGGGCGACACGGTGGACGTGATCGTCGCAGCCAAGGGCGGCGGCTCCGAAGCCAAGTCGAAGTTCGTGATGCTGAATCCGTCCGACTCGATCGTCGACTGGGTGCTCAAGACCGTGCCGACCATGGGCGCCGGCTGGTGCCCGCCGGGCATACTGGGCATCGGCATTGGCGGCACGGCTGAAAAGGCCATGCTGCTGGCCAAGGAAGCGCTGATGGAGCCGATCGACATCCAGGACCTGATCGCCCGCGGCCCGCGCAACCGCGTGGAAGAACTGCGCATCGAGCTGTACGAGAAGGTCAACGCGCTGGGCATCGGCGCGCAGGGCCTGGGCGGCCTGGCCACCGTGCTGGACGTGAAGATCCTCGACTACCCGACCCACGCAGCCAACCTGCCCGTGGCGATGATCCCGAACTGCGCCGCCACGCGTCACGCGCACTTCACGCTGGACGGCAGCGGCGTCGCCAAGCTGGAAGCGCCGGACCTGTCGCAATGGCCGAAGGTCGAGTGGGCGCCCAACACGGAAACGTCCAAGCGCGTCGACCTGAACACGCTCACGCCGGAAGAAGTCGCCTCGTGGAAGCCGGGCCAGACGCTGCTGCTCAACGGCAAGATGCTGACCGGCCGCGACGCCGCGCACAAGCGCATCGCCGACATGCTCGCCAAGGGCGAGAAGCTGCCGATCGACTTCACCAACCGCGTGATCTACTACGTCGGCCCGGTCGACCCCGTGCGCGATGAAGTCGTCGGCCCGGCAGGCCCGACCACGGCCACACGCATGGACAAGTTCACCGAGACGATGCTCGCCCAGACGGGCCTGATCGCCATGGTGGGCAAGGCCGAGCGCGGCCCGGCGGCCATCGAGGCCATCCAGAAGCACAAGTCGGCCTACCTGATGGCCGTGGGCGGCGCGGCCTACCTCGTGTCGAAGGCCATCCGCGCCGCCAAGGTGCTGGCGTTTGAAGACCTCGGCATGGAAGCCATCTACGAGTTCGACGTGAAGGACATGCCGGTCACTGTGGCCGTGGACAGCTCCGGCACGTCGGTCCACAAGACCGGCCCGGCGGAATGGCAGGCGAAGATCGGCAAGATCCCCGTCGCCGCAGCCTGATCGCTGCAACATGACCACACGCGCGCAGGCACCGGTCGGAGTCTTTGATTCCGGCCTCGGAGGGCTCTCCGTCCTGCGCGCGATTCGCGCCGAACTGCCGGCCGAATCGCTTCTCTACCTGGCGGATTCCCGCCATGCCCCGTACGGGGAAAAATCACCCGAATACATTGCCGATCGCACGCTGCGTGTGTGCGAATGGCTCGTCGATCAAGGCTGCAAGGCACTGGTGATCGCCTGCAACACCGCCACGGCGCAGGCCGTGCACGTGCTGCGCGAAAAACTCGCGGTGCCGGTGATCGGCGTCGAGCCGGGCTTGAAGCCGGCGGTTGCCACGTCGAAGAGCCGTGTGGTCGGCGTTCTGGCGACTGAAAGCACCCTGCGCAGCGAGAAATTCGCACGCCTGCTGGCCGCTGCCTCCGGCGATTGCCAAGTGCTGAGCCAACCCGGCTACGGCCTCGTCCCGCTGATTGAACGCGGCGATACCCATTCGCCGGCCGTGCTCGAACTGCTGCAGGCCTATCTGCAACCGATGCTCGATGCGAATGCCGACACGCTGGTGCTCGGCTGCACGCACTACCCATTCCTGGAAGATGCCATCCGCGAGATTGCGGGCGACCGGCTGACATTGATCGACACAGGACATGCCGTCGCGCGCCATCTCGGCCGCACGCTGGCGGCGGCGGGATTGCACGCGTCAGGCCGGGCTGCTTCGCCGCGCTTCATGAGCACCGGCGACGTGCTTCCGCTGCAAGCCATGGTGGCTGCATTGCTGGGAGAGGCGCCCATGGCGCAGCGCGTCGACATTGGCGATGCGCCGCTCACCCCTGCAGCGACCTCCCTCGCTTCGCAAGCTGAATAAAAAAACGCCACCTGGGTAGGTGGCGTTTTTACTTTGGGCCTTAGCCGAGGTTCGGCTGCGCGGCGACTTCGCCCTCGCCTTCTTCTTCAGCCGGTTCGTACTTCGCCACCACGGCCGTGGCCAGGCTGTTGCCGATCACGTTGGTGGCCGTGCGGCCCATGTCGAAGAACTGGTCGATGCCGATGATCAGCAGCAGACCGGCTTCCGGCAGATGGAACATCGGCAGCGTGGCCGCCACCACCACCAGTGAGGCGCGCGCCACGCCGGCCATGCCCTTGCTCGTGAGCATCAGCACGAGCAGCAGCGTGACCTGCTGCGTAAAGCTCATCTGGATGTTGTACGCCTGCGCGATGAACAGCACCGCGAACGCCTGATACATCATCGAGCCATCGAGGTTGAACGAGTAGCCCAGCGGCAGCACGAAGCTGGCCACGCGCTTGGGCACGCCAAACTTCTCCAGCGCTTCCATCGTCTTCGGATACGCCGATTCGCTGCTCGCCGTGGCAAACGCCAGCATGGTCGGCTCGCGAATCAGCCCCAGCAGGCGCCCGAGCGAACGGCCCAGCAGCACATAGCCGACGAAGAACAGGATCGCCCACAGCAGCGCCAGGCCCAGGTAGAACTCGCCGATCAGCTTGCCGTACGTCCACAGCACGCCCACGCCTTCCACCGTGATGGCAGCGGCCATGGCGGCAAACACGCCCAGCGGTGCAAACCGCATCACGTAGTCGGTAATGCGGAACATCAGCTTGGTCAGCTCTTCCAGGCCGCGGCCGATCACGGTTTCCATCGGGTTCTTCATCGTCGAGAGCGCAGCGCCGAAGAACAGTGAGAACACCAGGATCTGCAGGATCTCGTTGGTGGCCATGGCCTCCACGATACTGCGCGGGAACACGTGGGTGATGAAGGCCTTGAGCGTGAAGTCGCCGGTCTTCAGGCCCGACGTGGCAGTCACCTCCGGCAGCGGCAAGTTCATGTGCACGCCGGGCTGGAAGAAGTTGACCAGCACCATGCCCAGCGCCAGCGAGGTCGCCGAAGCGCACACAAACCAGATCATCGCGCGCAGGCCCACGCGGCCGACCGCGTTGCCGCCGCTCATGCTCGCCAGCCCAGTCACCAGCGTCGAAAACACCAGCGGCGCAATGATCATCTTGATCATGCGCAGGAAGATGTCGGTGATGATGCTGAAGTACGAAGCGATGTCCTTGGCCGCCGCGGCGTCCTTGGCGTATTCGTGGCAGCCCCAGCCCACGGCGATGCCCAGCAGCATGGCGACCCCGATGTGCGAGGTCAGACGTTTGGTGTTCAAGACTTTCTCCAAGGATGGCGCGGGCCGCACAGGCTGCGCGCAGGACGCGGATCTCATGGGGCGGCCAAGCGTTCAAGGCGGCCCACGTTCGTCACGCTTTGTAAAAAGCGACGATATTAGAGAAGCGCATGGCCATCGTTATGTCGATGTTGCATAGCACCATGCAATTTCTGCATACATTGCTGGGCGGTCATCGGCGGCGTGCTGCAACGCCGCATCAACATTGGAATGGCGAGCCGGCGTCCCCATTATTGACGGCCGCGCAATGCCGTCGGGGCGTGCCCAGAAGCCGCGCGTAGATCACCTCGATTGAGACGTGATGAGCACTCGAGCCACTGCTACCATCAAGGCCTCTCGTCACACACCGGAACATTGCGATGAAAATGGCCCCCTTCCCCTTCGGCACGACGGACTGGTCTACCGTCGAACCGACCGAACATCGCGGAGAAACCGGTCTCGCCATCTGGCGCACGCGCGACTTTGGCGACGAACGCAACCGGATTCGCGTGCGCATGGTGGAATACACACCGGGCTACCTGGCCGACCACTGGTGCAAGAAGGGGCACGTCCTGTTCTGCCTGGAGGGGGAGCTGGAAACCACGCTGCAGGACGGCCGCAAGTTCACCCTCAGACCCGGCATGAGCTACCAGGTCGGCGACGATGCCGAGGCGCACCGGTCGTCCACGAAGATCGGCGCGAAGCTGTTTATCGTCGATTGATCAGCGCTGCGTGAAGCCGATCGACCGGCGTTCGCGCAGCTCGGGCTTGATGGAGTGCTCCTGGCGCAGCTGTGCGAGGAAGGCCTCCGGCTCCAGCGCCTCGCCGAGCAGCACCGATTGCTGCTTCACCACCGCAAAATCCCCGGGCGTGAGCATGTCGAGCGAGGCAAGAATCTCGCGCCACACCGGCTTGAGCGCCTCGGCCTTTCCTCCCAGCGCTTCGGCAATGAACATCTGCTCACGCTGCTGCCGCATCAGCGGCTTGAAGCGGATCTTGAAGGCAAAGCGCCGCAGCGCCGCTTCATCGATGCGATCAAACAGGTTGGTCGTGCAGATGAAGATGCCGTCAAAGCGCTCCATGCCCTGCAGCATCTCGTTGACCTCGGAGACCTCGTAGTTGCGCACGGCGGCCTGGCGGCTCTGCATGAAGCTGTCGGCCTCGTCCAGCAGCAGCAGCGCGCGCTCTTCTTCCGCCCGGGCGAACATTGCCGCAATCTGCTGCTCGGTCTCGCCCACGTACTTGCTCATCAGGTCGGACGCGCGCTTGATCATCAGCGGCACATCGAGCTCGCCGGCAATGTGTTCGGCCAGCACCGTCTTGCCGGTGCCGGGCGGCCCGTAGAAGCACAGCGTGCCGCGCTTGCGCGCCCGCAGCGCGTCAATGATGCGCTCGACCGAAAAGCGCGTCTCCAGGTTCAGATAGTCCAGCTTGTATTCGGTGACGACGCGATGCGCCTGCACGTCCGGCCGCAGCCCCATGGCCTGGTCGGCGTGATCAAGCTGGCGCAGGATCAGCGATTCTGCGGATTCCTCCATGGCCGGCTGCGTCAGGCGCGCAAAACGCGCGGCGGAATCAATCTGCGCGGGCGTGAGCGTCTTGCGCGCGGCCAGTTTCGCCATGAACGCATCCGACACATCGAGCCCTTCCAGATGCTTGCGGATAATGCTCTCGCGCACGGTCGGCGGCGGCACCTTCAGCTCCAGGTGGAACTGGAAGCGGCGCAGATACGCCGGGTCGATCTGCCGGATGGAATTCGATACCCAGATCACCGGTACGGGGTTCTGCTCGAGTGTCTGGTTGACCCACGCCTTGCCGTTGACCGAGCCGCGCGGCTCTTCGTGGCCAAACAGGCTCATCAGCTCGCGCGTGGGGCCGGGAAACACGTCTTCCACTTCGTCAAACAGCAGCACCGCGCCGGGCCGCCCGCGCAGGAACGCCTGCGACACCTGCAGGGAGCGATAGCGGTCTTTCCCGGTGAGGCTGTTGCCGTCCTTGTCCAGACAATCCACCTCGTACAGGTCGCAGCCGGCATCACGCGCGAGCACGCGCGCAAGCTCGGTCTTGCCGGTGCCGGGCGCGCCGTAGAGCAGGATGTTCACGCCGGTCGCGCGCTGTCGCGAGGCGTTCTCGAGCAATGCGGTCAGGTAGCGCGCATCGGTCTCGACATGCGGGTAATCGGCTTGCGACAGCGTGGTCGGCGGCGCGGGGCGCGTAAAGACGGCCATCATCTCCGCCTCGCTGGCGTAATCGCCCAGCAGCACATGCAGCAGGCGGTCGGAGATGCGCATCAGGTCGCCCAGATCGGTGACGCTGTTCTCCGGCAGCGGCGGCTCGATCAGACCAAGCGTCTCGAGCCGTGACCCCGGCCGCAACGACGCCGCCACCTCCGCCGTACTCGCCCCGGCAAGGCTGGCCAGCAACTGGAAGGCTTCCTGGCTGTGCGCGACCTTGCAGTCGACCATCACCGCACGCAGATCGCGCTTGTATTTCACCAGCGAGGCGAACAGCAGCAGCGCGCGCTCATGCGGCGGCAGGCCGAGCACGCGCGCCAGCATGTCGATGTTGCCGACCAGCAGCACGCGCTCGCCGGACAGCCGCTCGCCCAGCGCCTGGCAGGAGGCGCCGAAGACCGTGAACATGTCCTTCGCGTGGTGCTTGACGTATTCATCGAGGTAGTAGAACAGCGAGCTTTCGTCGAAGGCGCTGCTCCACTGGCCGTGGCGATCCATGAAGGTGGGCAGATCCAGCTTGCCGACGGCCCGCCAGCCTGGCATGTCGGCGCAGCGGGCCGCCAGGAAGCGCTGCAGGCGGTGGATGACCGTCACCGGCCAGATCAGCTCCGGTGCACAGACGGTCAGGATGTCGTTGATGTTCGTGCGCAGGTTGAACCGCAACCCCATCGCGCAGACGGTGCGCAGCGCAAATTGCGCGCACATGGAATCGAGCGACGACAGCAGCGACGGCTGCCGCCCGCCCGTGGGGACGAACGTGCCGTCGTCATCGGCGTCGTCCATGCTGAGGTTGGCTTCGTCCATGGTCGCCCCCTTCTTCCCCGTTTGCGTCGGTCACGGTTGGCCGGTTCGCCACCGTGTTTGGATGGGTTTCATCCTAGCGCGTTTGCGCACACGGCGGAGCCCGGATCGACCCCTGTGTTTGCAAGTTGCGAGCCCGCGGCGCCATCCGGGCCGCACCGCCTGCGTGCGCGCCACCGGGCTATCAGCCGTCTGGATGTGCGCCTCACCCCACGGGCGGCGAGGAAATGATCTCAAATAGGAATCATTATCGTTTATACTCTTACCTGTCGTTGCGATTGCGTTTGAACAGAACGTTGCCACTTATCGCAACACTGTTGCAACTTGTAGGCCTAAAATGCCTGTCATGCCGACGGCGATCCCGCCGGCTCAACGCAAGGCGCCATGGAACTGCTCCTGAGTCTGCTCATCAGCATTGGGGTTTCACTGATCGTCTTCGGCAAGCGCTGACGTTGCTGGCCGTTTTCGGCGTCCATCCCGCCACCGTCGCATCGCACCCCTTTTTCTGCTTTCGATTCCCGGTCGTTGATGATTCACCCTCGTACTCTCAAGATTCTGGTGGTCGTGCTGTTGCTGCACGCGGGCGTGCTGATGCTGATTCAGCTCGGCCTGATCCAGCCGCCGCCGCACAAGGAAGAACCGCCGGAGCTGCAGGTCAACCTCATCCCGGCCACGCCGCCGCAGCCGGTGCGTGCGCCGGAGCCGCCCAAGCCCGAGCCGGCCAAGCCGACGCCTCCGAAGCCGGTGAACATCGTCAAGCCCGTGGCGCGGCCCAAGCCCGCTCCCATGCCAGCGCCCACGCTGCCGCCATCGGACAACGCGCCCGTTGTCCCCGCCGCACCGCCCGCGCCTCCGCCGCCGCCCGTGGAAGCGGCACCGGCGCCAGCCCCGGCCCCCGCCGGCCCCATCAGCGTCGGGATCAACGACATCCAGTGCAACGATCCGCCGCTGACCTACCCCACCATGTCGCAGAAGATGGGTGAGGAAGGCCGCGCGGTGGTCAAGGTCACCATTGGGCCGGACGGCGTGGTCACCAATACGGCCGTCATCACGTCCAGCGGCTCGCCGCGCCTGGACCGCGCCGCACTGGATGCCGCGCGCAACCTGCGCTGCAGCCCGTACAAGCAGAACGGCCGCGCCATGACCGTGGTCGCCAACAAGCCGTTTGTCTTCAAGCTCGACAACTAATCCGATCCCACCGGATCTGCCTTTCGCTCATTCAGGACATTCATCATGCAGGAACTCGGTCTCTCCCACCTCTGGACACAAGGCGACGTCGTCACCCGCGCCACGGCAATTCTGCTGCTGCTCATGTCGCTCGCCTCGTGGATCGTCATCCTCACCAAGGCGTGGGACATCGTGCGCCTGAAGTCGATGGCGCAGGGCGCTGAAAAGCGCTTCTGGCACTCCGACGACTTCGACCACGCCATGCAGACGCTGGGCTCGCCCAAGGACAACCCGTTCTACGTGCTTGCGCAGACGGGCCGCGAAGCCGCTCAGCACCACCGCGCCAGCCAGCCGCAGTTGCACGACGTGATGGACATCTCCGACTGGATCACGCGTTCGCTCAAGAGCGCCATCGACGAATCGGTCGGCCAGATGCAGTCGGGCTTGGCGGTGCTCGCGTCGGTGGGCTCGACCGCGCCGTTCGTCGGCCTGTTCGGCACGGTGTGGGGCATCTATCACGCGCTGCTCGGCATTGGCGCCGTAGGCGTGCCGACCATCGACAAGGTGGCCGGCCCCGTGGGCGAATCGCTGATCATGACGGCGTTCGGCCTGGCGGTGGCGATTCCTGCGGTGCTCGGCTACAACGCGCTCACGCGCGGCAACAAGGCGATCATCGCCAAGCTGAACCGCTTTGCGCACGACCTGCACGCGTATTTCGTGACCGGCGCGCGCCTGCGTCCGGGCGCTTCGCGCGACGACGCCAGCGTGCGGCTGGCCGCGGTCAAGCAGCAGTAAGGAGTCATCATGGCCTTCGGATCCTTCGACAGCGATGACGAGGTGATGAGCGAGATCAACATGACGCCGCTGGTCGACGTCATGCTGGTGCTGCTGATCATCTTCATCATCACCATTCCCGTGATCAACCACGCGGTCAAGATCGACCTGCCGCGCGCGTCCAACAAACCCGACGATGCCAAGCCGCAAAGCGTGAATGTCGAGATCGACGCGCAGGGCCAGGTGTTCTGGAACAACCAGCCGGTCGACGAGGCCACGCTGCAGGCTGACATTGAAAAAGCCGCGCAGCAGCAGCCGCAGCCCGAGATGCACCTGCGCGCCGACCGCAACGTGCGCTACGAGCGCGTCGCCCAGGTGATGGCCGCCATCCAGCGAGGCGGCCTCGCGCGCATCGGCTTCGTGACGGAGCCGCAGCGCAACTGATTGCGCTCGCATAGCCGCACCGCATGCGACAGAACCCCCGTCCCCGCACGGGGGTTCGTCATTTCAGGGCCCGCATATTTGCAACAACACGATGCGGGCTGTACTTGTGACCCCTCCTCAGTTCGTCGACAGGATCGTTCAACGCACGCATGTCCCACGCTTCAGAATCCCCCGCCACCTCCCCACGTATCACCCTCGTCCCCCAAGTTGTCGTGCCGGCCCTCGCTGCCCTGGTGCTGCTGCTCGTGCTCTGCGCCGTTCGCCCCGAACTGGCCGACGTCGTGTTCGGCACCGCACAACGGTGGGTGACCGGACGCTTCGACTGGTTCTACACGCTGGCCGTCACGGGCTTTCTGGCCTTTCTCATCATCGTGGCGGCGAGCCGCTTCGGCGATATCCGCCTGGGCCCCGATGAGGCCGAACCCGAATTCAGCTTCGTCTCCTGGGCGGCCATGCTCTTTGCAGCGGGCATGGGCATCGGCCTGATGTACTTCGGCGTCGGCGAGCCGATGCAGCACTACCTGCAGCCGCCGAGCGCGAACCCGCAGACCGCACTCGCCGCACGCGAGGCCATGCTCACCACGTTCTTCCACTGGGGCTTTCACGCCTGGGCGATTTACGGCGTGATGGGCCTGGCACTGGCGTACTTCGCCTTCCGCTACAACCTGCCGCTGACGATGCGCTCCGGGCTGTATCCGCTGTTGCGCGAGCGCATCAACGGTGCGCTCGGCCATGGCGTGGATGCGTTCGCGCTCATCGGCACCGTCGCCGGCATTGCGACGACGCTCGGCTACGGCGTGTTGCAGCTGGGCGCGGGCCTGCACCTGGTGGGCGGCTGGCAGACCGACTCCGATACGTTCCGCGTCGTGCTGGTCTGTGGCGTCGTTGCGCTTGCCGGCGCGTCGGCGGCATCGGGGCTCGGCAACGGTGTACGCCGGCTGTCCGAACTCAACCTCGCGCTGGCGTTCCTGCTGCTGGCGTTCGTCATCATCGCCGGCCCCACGGTGTTTCTGCTGCAGGCCTTCAGCGAGAACGTCGGCGACTACCTGTCGAACCTGGTCAGCCTGTCCTTCCGCACGTTCGCGTACACGCCGCCCAATGCCAGCGATTGGTTCGGCAACTGGACGATCCAGTACTGGGCGTGGTGGATGTCGTGGTCGCCGTTCGTCGGAATGTTCATTGCGCGCATCTCGCGCGGGCGCACGGTGCGTCAGTTCGTGATTGGCGTGCTCATCGCCCCCACGCTATTCAACCTGCTGTGGATGACGGCCTTCGGCAACACCGCCATCTGGCTCGACACGCATGCCGCCATGGGCAAGCTCGCCCAAACGGCCACCAATGTCGATGCGCTGCTCTTCCGCTTCTTCGACTTCTTCCCGGGCAGCACAGCGCTGTCGTGGCTGGCCATCGTGCTGATTGCGGTGTTCTTCATCACGTCGGCCGATTCGGGCGCCTTCGTGATCGACACCATCGCTTCACGCGGTGCCGCGCATTCGCCCGTGTGGCAACGGTTGTTCTGGGCGGCCGTGCTGGGTGCGACGGCTGCCATCCTGATGCTCGCCGGCGGGCTCAAGGCATTGCAGGCGATGACGCTCGTGGCCGCGCTGCCCGTGGCCATCATCATGGTGTTGCTGTGCTACGGGCTGTGGCGCGGCATGTTGGCCGACCGCGCGCACTATTCCCGCGAGCTTGGCCCGGCGACGTCGTTCTGGAGCGGCCAGCACTGGCGGCGGCGCCTCGCGCAGATGGTCCACCCCGCCACCGAGGCCGACGTCCGCGCCTTCCTCGCCGGACACGTACGGCCCGCCATGAACGACGTGGTGGATGAACTGCGCGCCCGCGGCATCGAGGCACATGTGCGCGAAGCGGAAGACAGCGTGCGCCTGGTCATTCCGGACGCATCGCACCGCGATTTCGTCTACGGCGTACGCGTCGTTGCCAAGCTGCTGCCGGCGACCACACCGCGGCAGGCGGCCGAGGCGGAAACCGCGATCGTGCACGAACCGGTGACGTTCTTCGAAGACGGCCGCGAAGGCTACGACATCGAATATCTGCGGGACAACGAGATCATCGCCGACATCCTTCGCCACTACGAGCGTTACCGCGCGCAACTGGCCGATGAGCGTACGCGCCTGCTACGCGAGGCACCGGGCCACACCTGAGCAGAACCGGGCTTCACGCCCGGTTTTCTTTTTGGCGCTGGCCGCGAGCAGCCACGTAAGAATTCGACTTGTAATGATAACGATTCTCATTTAGACTGCTCCGCATTCACTGCAGCGCCTTGCCAGCCAACGCTTTTTCATCAGGACACCGCCATGAACGCCGCTGAACACCAGGATGCAGGACGCACCGTGACGCGCCGTCGCCACGTCATCGTGGCCCGCACGCGCCAAGCCAGCGCCAACACGGCACCCGCAGCGCCGGCGGCCGCACCGGCGGCTTCCCTCGTCGGCGACACGCGTGTCATGACGTCGGAGCAGCTGTTTGCCGGCCAGAGCGCCGTCGCCATCCAGCACAACGGCGCGGTGTACACGCTGCGCGTCACGCGCTTCGGCAAGCTGATCCTGACCAAGTAGCACGCAACGACTTTTGTGGGGACGTCTCTCTCAGGAGACATTCGGCCGTAGCCAGCCATCGTCAATTCGCGTTGGCAGATTCCAGACCCATCTGCCGGACGACGCCAGCCAAGCCGTTCTTTGCCCCGGATTCCCTGCCTCAAACAAACAGGGCGCGACCTGCGCCGCGCCCTCTCTTGCCTTCGCTCGATGCGCTGCCGACGCGCGTCAGCAGATCACGTGCACAGCCGCAATACCCGCCTTGGCGATCTGTACGTCTTCGGCGGACTTCACGCCCGACACGCCAACGGCGCCGGCGCACACGCCCTCGACAAGAATCGGCACCCCGCCCTCTAGCATGCCCTGCAGATGCGGCGCCGACAGGAACGATACGCGGCCGTTGTTGATGATGTCTTCGTAGATCTTCGATTCGCGGCGGCCGAGCGCAGCCGTCTTGGCCTTCTCCGGCGCGATATACGACGAGATGACCGCACAGCCGTCCATGCGGCGCAAGCCCATGAGATGGCCGCCATCGTCCACCACTGCGATCGTCACGGCCCATTGATGCGCCCGCGCTTCCTTCTCGGCGGCATCCAGGATCTTCGTGACATCGTCCTGGCACAGGCAGGGCTTGGTTTTCATGACGTTCTCCTTGGTTGTCGTAGTGCACATGCGCGACACTTCGCGCGAAGCAAAAGTATGCCACCGGCATGCGTCGGTTCCACGGCAGGATCGCGGCCTCCGACGCAACTGAGCCGATACCTGGTGTGCTTTCAGTATCGTCGCAGATGGGCCGTGCGCCAGCCCTCCTTGGGGTGGACGTTAACACGCGCCACCGCCAATGCAGATGTGCAAACAAAAAGCCCGGGTATGCCCCGGGCCTGATGTTGCATTGCAGAAGGACGCGTCACGCGCCGTCCGTAAAGGCATCGCGGCGGTCCACCCGTGCGCCCTCCGTGTACGGGTCGCGTTGGCCCACCCTGGCGCCGTCGGTGTACGGGTCTGCGCGGTTCACCTTGGCGCCATCCGTGTAGGGATCAGCACGGCTGACCTTCTGTGCGGGCCGGTATGGATCGACCGAGCCAGCGTGCGCGACTGCCGCACCTGCAGCCATGGCCAGGCCGCTTGCGACTGCGAGCAGCGTACGGGTTGCAAAGCGTTGCGTGTTGACTTGCATGAAGACTCCTTCGACGAGTACTGCAAACATGCCGTGCGCCGGCGTCCGGCACACACCTTCCGCACCGTTTCATGCGGATGCCATATCGAGCGGACAGACGCGCCATCGGTTCTGCCCCGCGCTGCTTTGTCGCGAGGCGGCGATCGTGCATCGTCCTTCCATCTCCACGCAGATGCCATGCCATCGCGCACGGCCAAAACGAAAGGCTCCCGAAGGAGCCTTTGGCCTTGCATCATCGCGCCGTTCAGCGCCAGCGCCCCCAATGGCGCCCGTCGTACCAGCGATAGTGCGGGCCCCAGCGGTACCAGCCCGCACCCACCACGACGGGAGCCGGACCGTAATAGACGGGCGCCGGCGCGTAGTACACAGGCGGCGGGGGCGGCGGCGCGTAGTAGGCCGGCGGAGGCGGCGGGTAGTACACCGGAGCCGGAGCCACATACACAGGAGCCGGCGCAACCGGCACGCCAAACCCGATGCCGACGCTCACGTGCGCCGACGCCACTCCCGGCACGGCCAGCACTGCGAGTGCGGCCGCACCTGCAATCCACAGCACATTGCGTCGAATCATTTCCATCACCTGCTGCTGGTGCGCCGGGCAAGTTCCGTAGCCGGCGCGGAATACGGTATCTGTATTCTATTCAGGGCCGCGCACACAGGTGATACGGCGCCCGCGATTTGGTAACAGAACGTAACGGCGCGGGCGCTGCGGGCACCCCTGCCGATCAGTCTAGCGCGGGGCTGCAGTCGAACTGCCCGCAGGCGATCATCGCCTCGGCATAGGCCCGCGCTGCCTCCAGCGCGATCCCGGCGCTCGGGTAGGTGTTCGACGATTCGCGCACGGTGGTTCGCGGCAACAGCACTTCGCCGCTGCTCATGTGCACGATGCTGACTTCGGCTCGCCATGCATCGGGCGAGAGTTCATACGCGGATACTTCGATTTTGCAGTCGTCTCGGAAAGTCATGTGTCCTCCGGTTCGCATTGAGGAAGCCGGCTGTCAATGCACGAACAGCCAGATCAACAGCAACACGACCGCGGGGACACCCAAGAGCCACGCAACGAGATAGGACATGATGACCTCCTACATGTTGATGGACATGTAGGAAGTGTAGAAACAGGCGCACGGGCCGGCTGTCCAAACCCGCCCGCACCGTCTTGTAGGACAGTGCCGAAATCGATGTCGGCCCAGTGCCGACGGGTGTCGCCTGTGTTGGGCGCCTAAGGTGCAGCGCCCGTCTTGGCGACAGCGTCACTTGCGGCTTGCGAGGCCGCCCCTTCAGCGGCTTCAGCGGCCGCCACCTCGAGGCCCACCGACGCCTTCAAGAACTTCACGGCAGCCTCCGCGCCCGGGGGCACGGCATCGGCGAGGTTCTCTGCGACATGGCCCCACTGGCGGCGCACTTCATCGCCATGACGCTGCAGCGCGCGGGCGATGCCATTCTGCGTCTCCATGCCGATCTCCACCACGTTGCGGGTATAGCCGGAAACCCGTTCTCCGGCCGGCTGGAGATAGCGCGCCTGCGCGTTCCACCACTGCGCGGCATCCTGCGCACCCACGGCCTCCTGCACGCATTGCTCGGTCTCGCCCAAGCCGGCCTTGAAGGCCTGGAGGTTCAGCGCGATCAGGCGATTGACCCCACCAAAGGTCTCTTCTGTGACGGCCATCCAAGCCTCGAGCTGCGATCGTTGCAGGATGCCGAGTTGCTCCAGAGTCATCATGTCGGGTTCTCCGTCGTGAGATCGATCCATACATCCGGCAAGGGCCGGGCGTTTCAGTGTAGCCGCCTGCGATGCCGATTTCTTTGGCATCCCCCGTTTGTCCTACAGAGGTTTCGGACCGCTTCGCCTGGGTCGGACAGCCGCAGCGGCATACAGTGACAGGCGTTCTTCAACCGACCGTGGAGTCATGATGAAACGTCTCACCGCTGTCCTGCTCGCTACCGCGTTCGTTGCTGCTGCACCGCAGGTCTCTGCGCAAGTCGCGGGCCACGCTACGCTCGGGGTCTCGGTCACTGAACTGGATGCCGTCATCAAGGGCGTGAGCGTGAAGAAGCAGGTGCTCGGCAAGCCGGTCTACAACGAAGCCAACGAGAAGGTCGGCAGCGTGCGCGACCTGATCGTGACGCCAGAGAACGCGGTGTCGTTTGCGGTGGTCGGAGCGGGCGGCTTTGTCGGCCTCGGCCGCCATGACGTCGCCATCCCTGTGAACCAGTTCAAATACGACCAGGGCCGCATCGTGTTGCCGGGCGCCACCAAGGACGCCATCAAGTCGATGCCCGAATTCCAGTACGAACGCCAGGAGAAGCCCGCCAAGGCGCGCTGACATACCGGGAACTCTTGCGCACGGCGCCGTGCTCGCCACGTCGGAATCGGCTGACACGGTTTTCAGGCAACGATGGCTGCACATTCGCCCGAACGTGCCCTTCAATACAGGTACACAAACGACAGAAGGAGTTCGTCATGCGTGCCTTCGTATCCTTGATCCTGGCGGCCGCAATGGCATCCGTCAGCGGATGCGCGGACATGACGCCAAAGCAGCGCAATACGGCGCTGGGCGCGGCCGCAGGTGGTGTCGCCGGGGCGGCCATCTGGGGCGGTCCAGGCGCCACACTGGGCGGTGCTGCGCTGGGTGGCGTGATCGGTAACGCCGCCACCAAGTAACCCGCCATCCGTCGCGCCCTCGAGCGTGTGCTGCGAACTGGGGCCAGGCGATCCGCCTGGCCTTTTTGTTGCCTGAGAGTCCCCATCCCATGGTGCGCTTGCGCGTACGCATCGACACCGGCCGGCGCATAATCAGCGTTTTCCGACGGAGGCGACGTGCGATACGAGCAACCGGGTTCTGGCGTGGCCAGCACACCGATCCTGAGCGTTGATGGCTTGCGCAAGCGTTACGGCGACCAGACCGTCGTCGATGACCTCGGCTTCAGCGTCCGGCGCGGCCAGTGCTTCGGGCTGTTGGGGCCGAACGGCGCGGGCAAGACCACCTCGTTGCGCATGCTGCTCGGCATGACGATGCCCGACGCGGGCACCGTGCTCCTGTGCAACGAGCGCGTCCCGGAGTTTGCCCACCGCGCACGCATGCGCGTGGGCGTTGTCCCCCAGTTCGACAACCTGGATCCGGACTTCTCCGTCTCGGAAAACCTGCGCATTTTTGGACGCTACTTCGGGCTGTCCGGCGCCGTGATCCGCGAACGCATCCCGGCCCTGCTCGAGTTCGCGCGGCTCGAACAGAAGGCCGACGCGCCAGTGCGGGCGCTGTCGGGCGGCATGAAGCGCCGGCTGACCGTGGCACGCGCGCTCATCAATGATCCGGACATCCTCGTCATGGACGAGCCCACCACGGGGCTCGATCCACAGGCGCGGCACCTGATCTGGGAGCGGCTGCGCTCGCTGCTTGCCGCCGGCAAGACCATCCTGCTGACCACGCATTTCATGGAAGAAGCCGAGCGCCTGTGCGACGAGCTCTGCGTGATCGACAACGGCCGCAAGATCGCTCAAGGCAAGCCGCACGAGCTGATCGCCCGCGAAATCGGCTGCGATGTGGTGGAGGTCTACGGCGATGACCTCAACACCTTGCGCGCGCTGCTCGCACCGCTGGCCGAGCGTGTCGAGACCAGCGGCGAAACGCTCTTCTGTTACGCACGCGATCCGCAACCGCTAGTCGCCGCGCTGCGCACCCAGGCCGAGACGCACACGCTGCCAGGCCTGCGCTACCTGCACCGCCCTGCCAATCTCGAAGACGTCTTCCTGCGCCTGACCGGCCGCGAAATGCGTGATTGACGCCTGACCGAACGAACTTCCCCATGTCGACCGAAACCGCTCCCCGCGTCGCACAGCAGAGCGCATACCCGCAGCCGCTGCTGCCGCTGAACTTCCGTAACTGGCAGACCGTCTGGCTGCGCAACTTCATGGTCTGGCGCAAGCTGGCCATCCCGTCGATGGCGGGCAACCTTGCCGATCCGATGATCTATCTGTTCGGCCTGGGCCTGGGCCTCGGATTGCTGGTCGGGCATGTCGACGGCGTCTCGTACATTGCCTTCCTGGCGGCCGGCACGGTGGCCTCGAGCACGATGATGTCGGCCAGCTTCGAGGCGATGTATTCGGCGTTCTCGCGCATGCACGTCCAGCGCACGTGGGAGGCCATCCTGTACGCGCCCCTCACGCTCGGCGATGTGGTGCTCGGCGAGCTGATCTGGGCGGCAAGCAAGTCGGTCCTCTCTGGCCTGGCGATCATGCTGGTGGCGGGCGCACTCGGTTATGCATCGATGCCGGCGGCGCTGCTCGCGCTGCCGGTTGTCGTCCTCACGGGGTTCACCTTCGCCTGCCTGGCGATGAACATGACGGCGCTGGCGCCCAACTACGACTTCTTCATGTTCTACCAGACGCTCGTGATCACGCCGATGATGCTGCTTTCGGGCGTGTTCTTTCCGCTCTCGCAGTTGCCCGCGCCCGTGCGCGCCGTCACGAATGTCCTGCCGCTGCCGCACGCCGTCGAACTGATCCGCCCATTGATGCTCGGCCGCACGCCCGACCACATCCTCGTGCATCTGGGGGTGCTGCTCCTGTACGCCGTGGGAGCGCTGTGGCTGTGCCTGTGGCTGCTGCGCCGTCGCATGCTGAAGTGAAGCGCGCCGGCGCACGCCCAACAAAAAGCCCGTCTCGAAGACGGGCTTTTTGTTGGGCTGCGCAGACGGCCTATTCGTTCACGGCCGAGCGCTGCAGGTGCAGTTGCGTGCGCGGATCATCGTTCTGCGCCTGGTCGCCGCGCGCCGCCGAGCTGTTGCGCGACGCTTCCAGGCGGTCGAGGTACGCCTCGTCGATGTCACCGGTCACATACTTGCCGTCAAAGCAGGACGCATCGAACTCCTTGAGCGCCGGGTTGACGTCGCGCACGGCGCGCTTCATGTCTTCCACGTCCTGGTACACGAGCTGGTCGGCACCGATGATCCTGGCGATCTCTTCGTGCGTGCGGCCATGCGCCACCAGCTCGCCGCGCGTGGGCATGTCGATTCCGTACACGTTCGGGTACTTCACGGGCGGCGCGGCCGAGGCAAAAATCACCTTCCTGGCGCCCGCATCGCGCGCCATCTGCACGATCTCGGAGGACGTGGTACCGCGCACGATGGAGTCGTCCACGATCAGCACGTTCTTGTCCTTGAACTCGATCGCCATCGCATTGAGCTTCTGGCGCACCGACTTCTTGCGCACGGCCTGGCCCGGCATGATGAACGTGCGGCCGACGTAGCGGTTCTTGAAGAAACCCTCGCGATACGGCACGCCGAGCCGGTTGGCGACCTGCATGGCAGCCGGACGCGACGAATCGGGAATCGGCATCACCACGTCGATGCGTTCGGTCACCTCGCGCTTGATCTTCTCGGCCAGGTAATCGCCCATGCGCAGGCGCGCGTCGTACACCGAGACACCGTCTATGCGGGAGTCCGGACGCGCCAGGTAGACATACTCGAAAATGCACGGCGTGAGCTGCGGGTTCTCGGCGCACTGCTTGGTGTGCAGGTTGCCTTCGAGGTCGATGAAGATCGCCTCGCCGGGCGCCACGTCGCGCTCGAACTTGAACCCGATGCCCTCCAGCGCCACCGATTCGGACGCCACCATGTACTCGATCTTGCCGTCCGGCGTCTCCTGACTGCCCAGCGCCAGCGGGCGGATGCCGAACGGGTCGCGCACAGCCAGCACGCCGTAGCCGGAAATCTCCGCGGCGATGGCGTACGAGCCGCGCACACGCCGGTGCAGCCCTGCCACGGCGGTGAAGATGGAATCGCGGTCGAGCGGAATGTCGTTGCTCGCGCGCTGCAGCTCATCGGCCAGCACGTTGAGCAGCACTTCGGAATCGGACTGCGTGTTGATGTGGCGGCGGTCGCGCCGGAACATCTCTTCGCGCAGCTGATCGGAGTTCGTCAGGTTGCCGTTGTGGGCGAGCACGATGCCGAACGGCGCATTGACGTAGAACGGCTGGGCCTCTTCTTCGCTGGAAGAACCGGCCGTCGGATAGCGCACCTGGCCGATACCGCTCGTGCCGGGCAGCCCGCGCATGTTGCGCGTGCGGAACACGTCGCGCACCATGCCGTTGGCCTTGTGCATGTAGAAGGTGCTGCCTGAGGCGGTGGCAATGCCGGCCGCGTCCTGCCCCCGGTGCTGCAGCAGCAGCAGGCTGTCATAGATCAGCTGATTGACAGGCGTGGACGAAACCACGCCAACGATACCGCACATGTCGATCTCCAGCGAGAACGTATTGGTGGCGCCCACACCCGTTGCAGGCGCCGAAAAAACCTGCCGGACGACCAGCTTGTGGCCAAGCCGCCCGAATCAATAGTGGACGTATTTCGCGACGTCCGGCGGCAACAGCGGCTTGGCCGCCTGCACCGCCTGCTCCGCATACGGCCGCGTGATGGCATCGCGCCAGAACGGCTGCTCCGGCAGGCTCGTGAAGCCCGCCACCGTCATCAGCACGAGGATGATCACCCCGCCGCGCGCCAGCCCGAAAACCATGCCCAGGCCGCGGTCTGCCGGCTTGAGCCCCGCGCTCGTGAGCACTGCCGACAGCAGCGCGCCCACCAGCGACGTCGCAATCACCGTCACGATAAACAGTAGGACGAAACCAAGCACGGTGCGTGCGACCGGCCCGCCCGGCAGCGACTCGGGCATCCACCCTGCCGCCACCCCCGAAAACGAATACGCGACCCATGCGGCAAACAACCAGCCGAGCAAGGCCAGCACCTCGCGAATCAGCCCGCGGAAGAGCCCCACCAAAGCCGACGTGACGACAATGAACAGCACGCCGTAGTCAAAGAAAGTCGGTTGCATCAGACAGCGGCCTGCATCGGCACGTACGTGGTCCGGATGGCGCAGCGGGTCATTGCGTCTGGCGAGTGCGCGCTTGGCCGCATGGCGATGGCGTTATTGCTGAACGAGTTTGGGCGTCAGGCCGATCTGTTCGGCGCGCTTTTGCGCGGCTTCGGCCGAGGCGCGGTCCTTGAACGGGCCGGCACGCAGTAGCGCCAGATCGCCCTTCTCGGGCACCTTCCTGTGTTCGATGTATCCCGGAATCTTGTCGGCCTTGAGCTTGCTGAGCCAGTTGTGGGCACGCTCCTCCGAGGCGAAGGCGCCGATCAACAGGATGAACTTGCCGTCCTTTGGATCGGCAGCCGGCGCGGCGGCCTGTTGTGCCTGCTGGGGCGGCTTCGCGGCGGGCTTGGGTTCCGGCACCGGCGTCGTGCTTGCCACGGTCTTGGGTGGCGTCGGCTTGGCGTCGGGTTGGGCCTGCGGGGCCCCGGCGTTGGTGCTGGGAGCGGGGGCATCGGTGGAGGCCACGACCTCTTCGCCCTGGTCCAGCGCCTGCGCCTGATCCTGCGTTGCGCGCGGCCTGGAGCGCCGGCTGGCGACCTTCGGCTCATCGCTCGAAGCGTTGGCGCCGCGGTCCACGGGCTGGTCCTGGATCTGCACCGCCACGGCATCCGTCACCGGACGCGGCTTGGCGTCGAACACCAGCGGCAAGACGATCACCGCTGCGCCCACCAGCACCACTGCACCGATCAGGCGGCGGCGGGCACGTTGCTTCTGCGGGAGCTGAGGGTCGAGGCCGTCATCGTCGTCATCGCGACGCGATGCCCGGCTGCGGGCCTTGGACGACGCACGGGACTCGCGGACCGCGTCACGCGCCACATCCGCGGCACTGCCGGCGGCATTCGCTGATACGCCGCGCGAGCGTTCGCCTTCAGCGTTCCTGCGGGAGGAAAAGATGGAAAGCAGTCCCATGGGGCACCCGGGTTTAGTGCGCGCGACTCTTGCGCTCCGCCAGCACGCCGGCAACGGTGTAGAACGATCCGAAGACCACGATTCTATCATCCTCGGTTGCGCGCTCCATGGCGTTGCGATAGGCCGTGGCGGGATCGCTGAACGTGCTGACGCTCGTATCCTTGCCGGCACGGAAGCCGGCGTCGGCCAGGGCCGCCGCTAGGCTTTGGGCGGACGCCGCACGGGGGGTCGGCAGGTCGGTCAGGCACCAATGGTCGACCTTGTCCAGCATGTGACCCAGCACACCGGCGATGTCCTTGTCCTGCATTGCACCAAACACCGCGTAGGTGTAGCGGAAGAACCCCATGTTTTCGAGATTCTGGCCAAGCGCCGCGGCGGCATGCGGATTGTGCGCGACGTCGAGAATCACGGCGGGGCGGCCCGGCAGCACCTGGAACCGGCCGGGCAGCGCCACTTGCGACAGCCCCAGGCGCACGTCCTGCGCCGAGATCGGCAGCCGGTCACGTACCGATTCGAGCGCAGCCAGCGCGGCCGACGCGTTCAGAAGCTGATTCGCCCCGCGTAGCGCCGGGTACCCCAGGCTTGACCACCGCCGGCCTCGGGCGCTGAAGCCCCATTGTTGCTTGTCGCCCTGGAAGTTGAAGTCGCGGCCGATCAGCCAGAGGTCTGCGGCAACGGCCTCGGCGTGCTTGACCAGCGAAATCGGCGGCACCGGATCAGAGCAGATGGCCGGCTTGCCCGGGCGGAAAATTCCCGCCTTCTCGAAACCGATCGCCTCGCGCGTATCGCCCAGATAGGCCATGTGGTCCAGGTCGACGCTGGTGACGACGGCGCAATCGGTGTCGATGATGTTGACCGCGTCGAGCCGGCCGCCGAGCCCCACCTCCAGAATCACCGCATCCAGCCCCGCATTGGCGAACAGATGCATGATCGCCAGCGTGGTGAATTCGAAGTACGTCAGGCTGACAGGTGTCTCGAAACTGCAGCGCGCGCGCTCCACCGCCTCGAAATGCGGCAGCAGCATTGCGTCGGTGGCGATTTCGCCGTTCACGCGGGCGCGCTCGTTGAAGTCGATGAGGTGCGGCGACGTGTGGCACCCGACCTTGTAGCCCGCCGCCAGCAGGATCGACTCGAGCATCGCGCAGGTCGAGCCCTTGCCGTTGGTACCGCCCACGGTGAAGACGACGGACTTGAGCTGCAGTCCAAGTGCGTCGCGCACGCGGCTGATGCGAGCCAGGCCCATGTCGATGCCGACCGGGTGCGCCGTTTCGAGATGGGCAAGCCAGTCAGACAGAGTGTCGAAAGTCTGCATGCGATGAATGCGCGCGGAACCGGCCGCGCAAAAACAAGAAGCGCGGACTCATCGCCCGCGCTTCGATGAACGGATGTCGCGCATCAGGCCAGCGCGTCGGCTGGTTGCTTCTGCAGGAGGGCCAGGAGTTCGGCGATCTCACGGCGCATGTTACGGCGGTCGACGATCATGTCGATGGCGCCCTTCTGCAGCAGGAACTCGGCGCGCTGGAAGCCTTCCGGCAGCTTCTCGCGCACGGTCTGCTCGATCACGCGCGGGCCGGCAAAGCCGATGAGCGCCTTCGGCTCGGCGATCACCACGTCGCCCATGAAGGCGAAGCTGGCGGACACACCGCCCATGGTCGGATCGGTGAGCACGCTGATGAACGGCAGCTTGGCCTCGGCCAGCTTCTGGATCATCGCCGTGGTCTTGGCCATCTGCATCAGCGACAGCAGGCTTTCCTGCATACGCGCGCCGCCCGTGGCCGACACGCAGATGAACGGCACCTTCTGCTCCAGCGCCGTCTGCGCGCCGCGCGTGAAGCGCTCGCCCACCACGGAACCCATCGAGCCGCCCATGAATTCGAACTCGAAGCAGGCCACGACCACCGGCAGCGCATGGATGGCGCCGCCCATCACGACCATGGCGTCGGTTTCGCCGGTATCGTCCATGGCCGCCTTGATGCGGTCGGGGTACTTCTTGGTGTCCTTGAACTTCAGCGCGTCGACCGGCAGGATCTCCTGGCCGAGTTCGTACCGGCCCTCTGCGTCGAGCAACGCATCCAGCCGCGCGCGCGCGCCGATGCGCATGTGGTGATCGCACTTCGGGCAGACGTGCAGGTTGGCTTCGACGTCAGTGCGGTACAGCACCGACTCGCAAGCGGGGCATTTGATCCAGAGGCCTTCCGGGATGCCCTTGCGCTGCGACGGATCGGTCTGTTGGATCTTGGGCGGAAGCAGTTTGTCCAGCCAGCTCATGCGTGCTCCTTGAATACGGGGTCGCGAAGATCGGGGCGGCGGTCAAGCATCGAGGGCCTGCCGGATCTCTGCGATGAAATCAGTCAGACATTGTACCGCTTGTTCGCGCGGAGCCTCTTCCAGCAATTGCACAATGCGGGATCCGATGACCACCGCGTCGGCCACACCGCCGATCGCGCGTGCCGTTGCCGCATCGCGGATGCCGAAGCCGACACCCACCGGCAGGCGCGCGTGCTGGCGGATCTGCGGAATGCGCGCGGCCACGGCGTCCAGATCGATGGTGGCAGCGCCGGTCACGCCCTTGAGCGACACGTAGTAGATGTAGCCGCTCGCCACCCGGGCGATCTGCGCAATGCGTGCCTCGGTGGAGGTGGGCGCCAGCAGGAAGATCGGGTCGATGCCGGCATCGCGCATGGTCTTGGCAAAGCCCTCGCACTCCTCGGGCGGGTAGTCGACCACGAGCACCCCGTCGACGCCGGCTTCCGATGCCGCCTTGGCGAACGCGTCTGCGCCCATGCGCTCGATCGGATTGGCGTAGCCCATCAGCACCACGGGCGTCGTCGCGTCGGTGGCGCGGAACGCACGTACGTATTCGAGCACGGTGCGCAGGCCGATCTTCCTGGCCAATGCGCGCTCGGACGCACGCTGGATCACCGGGCCGTCGGCCATCGGGTCGGAGAACGGCACCCCCAGTTCGATGACATTGGCGCCGCCCTTGACCAGCGCATGCATCAGGTCGACGGTCATCTCCGGGTACGGGTCGCCCGCCGTGATGAACGGAATCAGGCCCTTGCGGCCCTGCGCGGACAACTGCGTGAAGGTTTGAGCAATGCGGGACATGGCAGGATCAGTGGGTCAGGCAACCTTGACGGTGTCGGGCGCCTGCGAATCAGTCGGTTGGGCGTTGGCGGCAGCAGCATGCACCGCGGCGACGCGGTGGCGCGCCACACGGCAGTACTCGGCGTTGATCTCGAAGCCGGCAAAGCGGCGGCCGAGGCGCGCGCACGCCGCGGCCGTCGTGCCGCTGCCCAGGAACGGGTCGAGCACCAGACCGCCGGGCGGGCAGCTTGCCAGGATCATGCGCTCGACCAGTTCCAGCGGCTTCTGCGTGGGGTGCTCCGCGCGCTCCGGGTCTTGCCGATGCAGGCGCGACACGCTCCACACGTCTTTCGGGTTGTAGCCGACCTCCAGCCACTTCTTGCCCTCGAAACGCTTGCGGCTGCGCGCCTTCTTGGTTTCGGCGTCGTACGGGATGCGCACGGCGTCGACATCGAAGTAGTAATCGCGCGAAGCGACAAAGAAGCCGATGTTGTCATGCACCGACGAGAACTTGCGCGTGCTGCCGCCCATGCTTGGCACGCGGCGGTCCCAGATGATCTCGTTGATCATCGTGAGGCGCCGCTTGAGCATCACGAACAGTTCCGGCGCGTATTGCCACGTGCAGAACAGGTAGAGCGATCCGTTGCGCGCCAGCTTCGGCAAGACCGCGTCGATCCAGCGCTCGGACCAGGCGAGGTACGCATCGCCCGACAGCTTGTCGGAATCGTTGCCGTAGTCCTTGCCCAGCCCGTACGGCGGATCGGCGATGACGAGGTCCACACTGCCGTCAGCCAGGTGCCGGACCCCGGCAATGCAGTCCTCGTTGAAGATGCCGTCGATGGCGCGCTCGGTCATGCGGGTGCCAATGCCTTCAGGTTCAGAGCTTGATGCCGGAGAGCTCGGCGACGGTGTGCATGTCCTTGTCGCCGCGGCCCGAGAGGTTGACCAGAAGGATCTTGTCCTTCGGCAGCGTCGGCGCCAGCTTGCAGGCATACGCGAGCGCATGGCTCGATTCCAGCGCCGGGATGATGCCCTCCATGCGGCACAGGTCGTGGAAGGCCTGCAACGCTTCCTTGTCGGTGACGGGGACGTACTCGGCGCGGCCCGCATCCTTCAGCCAGGCGTGCTCGGGGCCGACACCGGGGTAGTCCAGACCCGCCGAAATGGAATGCGTCTCGATGATCTGGCCGTCCTCATCCTGCAGCAGGTACGTGCGATTGCCGTGCAGCACGCCCGGCGACCCGCCCGTGAGCGATGCCGCGTGGCGGCCCGTCTCGATGCCCTCGCCCGCCGCCTCCACGCCGATCAGCTTCACGCCGGCGTGGTCGATGTACGGATAGAAGATTCCCATGGCGTTGGAGCCGCCGCCCACGCAGGCGATCACGGCGTCCGGCTGGCGGCCCGTCATCTCGGGCATCTGCACCTTGCACTCCTCGCCGATGACGGCCTGGAAGTCGCGCACCATCATCGGATACGGGTGCGGGCCCGCCACCGTGCCGATGATGTAGAAGGTGTCGGCCACGTTGGTCACCCAGTCGCGCATCGCTTCGTTCAGCGCGTCCTTGAGCGTGCGCGACCCCGATTCCACCGGCACCACGGTCGCGCCCAGCAACTTCATGCGGTAGACGTTCGCAGCTTGGCGGCGCACGTCTTCGCTGCCCATGTAGACGACGCATTCCATGCCGTAGCGCGCGGCAATCGTGGCGGTGGCAACACCGTGCTGGCCGGCGCCCGTTTCCGCAATCACGCGCGGCTTGCCCATGCGCCGTGCCAGCAGCGCCTGGCCGATGACGTTGTTCACCTTGTGCGCGCCGGTGTGGTTCAGGTCTTCGCGCTTGAGGTAGATCTGCGCGCCGCCGCAGTGCTCGGTCAGGCGGCGCGCGTGATAGATCGGCGACGGACGGCCGACGAAATGCTTCAGCTCGTACTCGTATTCCTTGATGAACTCGGGATCGTGCTGGTAACGCGCATAGGCGTCGCGCAGTTCATCGAGCGCGTGGGACAGCGTTTCCGCAACGAAGGTGCCGCCGTAGGGGCCGAAATGGCCGTGGGCGTCGGGCAGGTTGTACATGGCAATCTCTCGAGGCGTCCGCCGCAGCCACCAAACAAGGGCGCATCGGCGGAAGAATTCAGGAAGCGCGAACCGCGAGAGACCGGCCGACCTGGCTCAGGCCTGCGCCGACGCGCCCAGGGCAGCATCGGCCTCGCGGACCGCACGCACGAATGCAGTCATGCGGGCGTGGTCCTTCACGCCCCGTGCGGCCTCGATTCCGCTGCTGACATCGACAGCGTAGGGCCGCACGCGCTCAATCGCGCCAGCGACGTTTTGCGCGCTCAACCCACCACTCAAAACGAGCCGAGGAGCGGCGCTTGGCAGTGCGGAGTGCGAGAGCCATTGCGGGGGAATCAGGGTCCAGTCGAAGACGTGGCCGCCACCGCCGTACCCCTCGACAAATGCGTCGAGCAGCAGGCCTTGGGCAGCGGCAAACCGATCGGCGAATTCTACCAAATCAGCCCCTGGCTGAACACGCAGGGCGCGCAGCCAGGGCAGCCCGACCTTGCCCGCAATCTCGGCACATTGCTCGGGCGTTTCGTCGCCGTGGAACTGGAGCAGCGTGAGCGGCACCTGGTCGAGCACGCGGGCCACGTCGTCCGCGCTGGCGTTGACGAACAGGCCGGTGACGGTCACGAACGGCCCGGCACGGCGGGCCAGTTCAGCCGCGCGGTCGGTGGCGACGTAGCGCGGGCTGGGCGGATAGAACACCAGCCCGATGGCGTCGGCACCGAGCGCAACGGCGTGGTCGACGTCGGCCGGCTGGGTGAGGCCACACAGTTTGATGCGGGTTCGGTGGAGAGACATGGCGGATTCAGAGCCCGGCGTGCTCGTCGAACACGCCGCGGAACAGGCTGGCCGATGCCGGAGACGCCGGCAGCTGGAACGCATCAGGATAGCCCACCTCGGCCAGGTACAGCCCGTCCGGCATGAACGTCGGGGCTGCCGCCACACGGCTGCGGGCTGCAAGCACATCGGCCATCCACGATGCCGGCTGGCGGCCGCGCCCGATCGCCACCAGGCAGCCCATGATGTTGCGCACCATGTGGTGCAGGAAGGCGCTGCCGCGAATGCGCACGAACACCCATTCGCCCTCACCGCGCACTTCCGCCGAATACATCGTCTTGACGGGCGATTTGGCCTGGCATTCCGCCGCGCGGAAGGATGAAAAATCGTGCTCGCCGACCAGCACCTGCGCGGCTTCGTTCATCGCGGCCACATTGAGTGACTGCCCAGGCGGCAATGTCACATAGCCGGCTTTGCCGTCGAGCAGCGGCGCACGCGTCGGCCCGAACGTGAGCGCGTAGTAATACGTGCGGCGATGCGCGGAGAAGCGCGCATGGAAATCGTCCGGCATCGGCTGCGCCCAGCGCACGGCAACGGTCGGCGGGAGGAAGGCGTTCGTGCCGCGCACCCACGAGAACGGGTCGCGCACGAGGTCGGTGTCGAGATGCACCACCTGCCCCAGTGCATGCACGCCGGCATCGGTGCGGCCGGCCACGGTCGTCTGCAAAGGCACGCCCGCAAATTGGCGCAAGGCGGCTTCGAGCACGTCCTGCACGGTGTTGCCGTGCGGCTGCGACTGCCAACCCGAGAACGCGGCACCGTCGTACTGGATGCCGAGCGCGATGCGCGTCATGCCCTGTGAATCCTCATGCGGAAAGAAAAACGCCGGCAGGATACCACCCTGCCGGCGCCGTCGATGGCGTACAGGCGGTGCGTCAGCCGATCTGGCGCATCAGGGCCTGGGCCTCGGCGTGGAACGACGGATCGCCCAGGTCCAGCACTTCCTGCAGCAGTTCACGTGCGCCCTCCTTATCACCGATCTCGATGTAGGCCTTGGCCAGGTCGAACTTGATCTGCAGATCGCGCACGCCGTCGGTACCGCCTTCGCCGGACAGGGTATGCGGCAGGTTGGTGTCGAGGCGGATCGCCGATTGCGGTTCGTCGTTGGCCACGTCTGCGGGCTGGGCGTGATGCGGCTCGGCTTCGAAATGCATCGGCGCCTGCGACAGATCGGTCGGCTGCGCCCAGCTCGGCAGGCCAGTGTCAGCGGATGCGGCGGGAGCGGCGGCTTCCTCAGCCGGCGGCGTCGGGTTCAGATCGAGCGAGAGGTCCGACAGATCCATGTGCAGCGGCGGCGTTGCGATGGGCTGATAGGCCTCGCCGGCATGCGCGTTGAACTGCGGCAGATCGGCTTCGGGCTCGGCATGCGTCTTGAAGATGTCCGAGGCCTCGGCGGGCGCGGTGATGGGCTCACCAGCCGCGGGGGCCGGGAACGAGTCCAGCGGCAGCTCCAGGTCCGCCAGCTGCGGCGCCTTGGTCGACGGAGCCGACGGGTCCAGATCCGGCGACAATGTCGTCCAGTCGTCGCCGCGGCGGGTAGTCTGTCCGGTCACCGTCGGGCTGAACGCTTCGGCGGCAACCGCGGCACCCACGCCGGCCAGCGCGGCAGCGCCCGCTACGGCCGCACCGCTGTGGATGGGCGCCGGCTGGGCTTCTGCGGCGGGATGCTGCCCGTCGCCCTGCACCGTGAGGTACAGCGGGTTGGCCGGGTCGAACTTGCGACCCATCGCAGCCGCCTCCGCCCACTCCGGCGAGCCGGCACCGACCTGCGCCAGCATCTCTTCGGCAATGGTCTGGAAGCCATGTGCGTCCTGGCGATTGGCGTAGATCTCCATCAGCTTCAGGCGGATGGCCTGGCGGTCAGGATGCTGCTCCAGCGCCTCACGCAGGATCTCCTCGGCCTGCACATCGCGGCCGTAGGCGATATAGACGTCGGC
This sequence comes from Ralstonia mannitolilytica, assembly GCF_905397375.1. Classification (GTDB taxonomy): domain Bacteria; phylum Pseudomonadota; class Gammaproteobacteria; order Burkholderiales; family Burkholderiaceae; genus Ralstonia; species Ralstonia mannitolilytica. The sequence goes on along the minus strand of NZ_CAJPVG010000017.1, from coordinate 20,768 downwards.
CTCGGCAATCGGGTCGACTTCATTGCTCTCGTTGCTGCCGCCGATCCGGAAATCCGCGCCGAACACGCTGTGCTGCGACGTGTCGACGCTCTGGCCGCCGGCTGCACCGAACAGCGAATTGGCGCCGGCCATGACCGTGCTTTCCTGCGACAGCAGGCTGTCCTGGAAGCCGTGTGCCTGGTCGGGCTTCTGCTGGCGGCGGCGATACACCACCAGGCCACCCAGCAGCGCGATCACGAGTCCGCCCAGGCCCAGTGCCATCGGGTTGCCCAGGAGGGTCGAGAAGAACGATTCTTCCTCAACGGGCGGCGGCGCAACGACCACCGGTGCCTTCTTCGGTGCGGCGGCAGGCGCGGACGCAGCTGCTGCCGGTGCGCTTGCAGCAGCGGTCGGCGCGGACGCGGCTGCAACCGGCGCCGAGGCTGCCGCCGGTGCCGAAGCCGCCGCCGTTACGGACGAAGCGGCCGGCGTGTCGGCCTGCGCTGCCGCGGCCGGCTGCTCCTGCGCCGGCGTGGATGCTGCAGCTGCCGTAGCCGGCGCAGGCGCATTGCCTGCCGTCACCGCAGGGGCGGCCGCCACGGACGGCGCCGCTGAGGCCGGCTTGGCGGCATTGGCGGCCGCCTTGGCCAGCTCGGCGTTCTTCAACTCCACCAGGCGTTGCATGTCGGCGAGATTCTTCTCCAACTGTGCAACGCGCGATTCCATTTCCTTGAGCGCACGCTCCTTGGCGACGAGTTCCTCGTCGCGGGCCGCGGCAGCGCCCGCCTTGCCTGAACGCTCTGCCTTCGACAGGCGCAGCTCGTCGCGCCCGCTGGCTGCAGGCGTGGCTTGATCCTGCACGCGAGCCGACACGCTGCCGCTCTGCTGGCGGGCCGAATCGGTATCCGTGGCGGCGTTGGCCTCGGCAGCCGTGGCCAGCCGGTTACGGTAACCGGCAAAGCCCGACGTGCGGGCAACGACCTCGCGGCGCGCTTCACGCGGCGAAACCTTCTGGGCTTCGGCCTGCGACGGCACCTTCAGCACCGAACCGGTACGCAGCCGGTTGATATTGCCGCCGATGAACGCGTTCGGATTGTTGCGATACAGTGCGAGCAACATCTGGTCGAGCGACACGGCGTCCTGGCCCTGGGCCGCTGTCGACGCAATGTCGTACAGGCTGTCGCCCCGCTGCACGGTGTACGCGCCGCCGGACGCAGCGTCTGGGGCCGTGGCGGCGGGTGCGCCCTGCTGCGGACGTGCGGCCTGGCGAGCCGGGCGGTTCTGACGTGCCGGAGCCGCCGTGGATGCGGCAGGCGCCGCTGCCTGCGGCGGGGTCGCCGGGGCCGGCTCTGCCGCGCCGGGTGTCGTGGCCTGCACGACAGGCGTCGGCGCAAAATTCTGGGTGCTATTGCTGGAGCCCGCCGGATCGAGCAGGAAGGTGTAGGCGCGCGACACGTGGCCGCTTGCCCAGTTCAGATCCATCAGCACGTCAACAAACGGCTCCGCCACAGGCTGCGTCGAACGCAGGCGCACGACGTAATTGCCATCTGGCAGGCGCACGAGCGACGCGCGCAGCGACGAGACGATTGGGTTGTATGTCAGGCCGGCCCGGGCATAGGCGTCAGGAGCAGCCAACTTGGCGACCAAGTTTTGCGCCTCTTCGGGCGTCACACCGGTCAGATCGATTTCTGCCTGCAGCGGCTGCCCGAGGCTGGAACGCACATGCAGCGCACCAAAGCCCGCCGCCTGCGCCGTCGGTTGGATCAGCAGCAGGGTCGCGGCGGCAAATGCGACGGCCGACCAACGAGGACTGCGATGGGACGATTCTCTCCGGCGGTATTGGCTCACCCTCACCTTCGACTCCGTTATTTTGTAATGTGCAAACGAACTTAACATCAACGAGTTAGCGCAGCAAGTTCACCCAACAGGTGAAATGCGTGGATAAGAATCGCCGTCAATTTTTGTTCAATCGACAGGATTGGCACGATTCTGAAGCACCCGACGTACCCCCCGGAATGCGTGTGCTCCGATGCGGCGCCAACCCCTCCCCCGGCCTCGTCCACCCCACACACGGGGGGACGGCTGTCTTGCCGCAATGCTGGCCGCTATTGTGTACCAACGTTACAAGCAGTGGGCATCCAGATGGCACAACGCCGCGCAGGCCGCGCGGCGTTGGAGGAAAAAACGCACATTCTGTTGTCAGGCCGCAACGACACATGCCGCAGCCTGGTCTGGCAATAAAAGTAAAGGGCCGATCACTTGCCCAGCAGGATGCGCAAGGTACGGCGCAGCGGTTCAGCCGCCCCCCACAGGAGCTGGTCGCCGATCACGAAAGCGCTCACGTACTCCGGTCCCATGTTCAGCTTGCGCACACGGCCCACACCGACCTGCAGGCTGCCCGTGATGGAAGCCGGCGTCAGTTCCTTTTCGGTGATGCTGCGGTCGTTCGGCACCCACTTCACCCAGGGGTTGCCCGAGCGGATGATCTGTTCGATCTCTTCGAGCGGCAGATCGCGCTTGAGCTTGAGTGTCAGGCCCAGACTGTGGCAGCGCATTGCGCCGATGCGCACGCAGAGGCCGTCTACAGGAATGGTCTGCGCCGTGCCCAGGATCTTGTTGACCTCGGCCTGGCCCTTCCACTCTTCCTTCGACTGGCCGTTGTCGAGCTGCTTGTCGATCCACGGGATCAGGCCACCGGCCAGCGGCGCCGGGAAGAACTCCGTCGGCACGTATTCGCGAATCGTCTTGGCAACCTTGCGGTCGATATCGAGAATGGCGGACGCCGGGTTGGCCAGCTCATCAGCCACGGCGCCGTGGATCACGCCCATGCCCTTGAGCAGCTCGCGCATGTGGTTTGCACCCCCGCCCGAGGCTGCTTGGTAGGTCATCGAGCTGACCCATTCGACCAGCCCTTCGCGGAACAGGCCGCCCACGCCCATCAGCAGGATGGAGTTGGTGCAGTTGCCGCCGATGAAGTTCTTGGTGCCAGCCGCCACCGCGTTCTTGATGAGCGACAGGTTGACCGGGTCCAGCACGATCACGGCATCGTCTTCCATGCGCAGCGTCGAGGCGGCGTCGATCCAGTAACCGTTCCAGCCGGCAGCGCGCAGCTTCGGGAAGACTTCGGTCGTGTAGTCGCCGCCCTGGCACGTAATGATCGTGTCGCAGGCCTTCAGTGCTTCGATGTCGTTGGCGTCGGCCAGGGGCGCACTCGTCCTGGCGAATGCGGGCGCCTTGCCGCCGGCATTACTGGTGCTGAAGAACACCGTGTCGATCAGGTCGAAATCCTTCTCTTCCTGCATGCGCTGCATCAGCACGCTGCCGACCATGCCGCGCCAACCGACGAGACCTACCTTCATGATTGTGAACCTCTAGTGATTTTCCCCGCCTCAGTCGCCCGGCGTGACCGCGCGGGGAAGGCGAACGGGCACGACGGACGATCAGAAGATCGTTTTTTTGGTAATGATTTTGGTGGTCGTGCGAATCTCGACAGGCGTCATGCGAGCGCGCGCGGCGGTGCCCTTGGCGGAGATAGCCAGGGTGCCCAGAATGCCCAGTACGAGGACGGGAAGCGCGATCGAGATCATCTGCAAAAATATACACGATTTGGCGGCCACACAATGCACTGCAACATGTGTCCACCGAAAAAACGACGATTGCGGGACCGGATGTGACGGCACCGCAACGCGCGTTTCATTTACAGGGCTGCGACCACCGCGTCGCCCATCTCCACCGTACCGACCTGCTTGCAGCCCGGCGTCAGGATGTCGCCCGTGCGATAGCCCTGGGCGAGCACCTTCTTGACGGCGTTTTCGATGCGATCGGCCTGCTCGGCCTTGTTCAGCGAATAGCGCAGCATCATCGCGGCGGACAGGATCGTCGCCAGCGGGTTGGCGATCCCCTTGCCCGCGATGTCCGGCGCAGAACCGTGCGACGGCTCATACAAGCCTTTGTTGTTGGCATCGAGCGACGCCGACGGCAGCATGCCAATCGAGCCCGTCAGCATGGCCGCCTCGTCCGAGAGGATGTCGCCGAACATGTTGCCGGTGACGATCACGTCGAAGTTCTTCGGCGCCTTGACGAGCTGCATGGCCGCGTTGTCGACGTACATGTGCGACAGCTCGACCTCGGGGTACTCCTTGTGCACGTCGGTGACGATGTCCTTCCAGAACTGGAACGTCTCGAGCACGTTGGCCTTATCGACGGAGCACAGCTTCTTGCCACGCTTGGCGGCAGCCTGGAAGGCGACGTGCGCGATGCGGCGGATTTCCGGCTCGGCGTAGCGCATGGTGTCGAAGCCTTCGCGCGCGCCGGCGAACAGGCCGTCCGGCGCGGCCCGCACGCCGCGCGGCTGGCCGAAGTAGATGTCGCCATTGAGCTCCCGCACGATCAGGATGTCGAGGCCGGCCACGATCTCGGGCTTCAGGCTCGAGGCACCGGTCAGCTCCGGATAGCAGATGGCCGGGCGGAAGTTGGCGAACAGCTGCAGATGCTTGCGCAGGCCAAGGATCGCCTGCTCCGGGCGCAGCTCGCGCGGCAGCGTGTCGTACTTCCAGTCGCCCACGGCGCCGAACAGGATGGCATCGGCCTCCTTGGCCAGCTTGAGCGTGTCTTCGGGCAGCGGGTGGCCCTGGGCCTCGTAGCCCGCACCGCCTACCGGGGCGGTTTCCATCTCGAACGACTCGCCCAGCGCCTTGAGCACCTTCACTGCCTCGGCGACGATTTCCTTGCCAATGCCGTCACCCGGCAACACTGCAATCTTGGTCATGCGTATTTCCTTGTTGTTCTATCGTCAGCTCAACCGACGAGCCTGTGTGCGAGCCACGGCATCTTGGCCAGACGCTGCGCCTCGAACGCCTTGATCTTGTCTGCATAGCGCAGGGTCAGGCCGATGTCATCAAAGCCGTTGAGCAGGCAGTATTTGCGGAACGCCGTGATGTCGAACGGATATGCCGTACCGCCCGGTGTGACGACGACCTGCTTGTCCAGATCGACGGTCAGCTGATAGCCGGTGAAAGCCTGCGTCTCGTTGAACAGGTGGTCGACTTGCGACTCCGTCAGCACGATCGGCAGCAGACCGTTCTTGAAGCAGTTGTTGAAGAAGATGTCGGCAAAGCTCGGCGCGATGATGGCGCGGAAGCCGTACTGCTGCAGTGCCCACGGTGCGTGCTCGCGCGAGCTGCCGCAACCGAAGTTCTTGCGCGTCAGAAGGATCGACGCGCCTTGATAGCGCGGCTGGTTCAGCACGAAATCCGGGTTCAGCGGGCGCTTGCTGTTGTCCTGACCGGGTTCGCCGACGTCCTTGTAGCGCCATTCGTCGAACAGGTTCGGGCCAAAGCCCGTGCGCTTGATCGACTTGAGGAATTGCTTCGGGATGATGGCGTCGGTGTCGACGTTCTCGCGGTCAAGCGGCGCCACGAGGCCGGTGTGAACGATGAATTTTTCCATGATCGCTTCTTTCCTATTCCTTCCTGCTGCGACTCAGGCGAGCTTGCGCACGTCGACGAAGTGCCCTTCCAGCGCGGCCGCGGCGGCCATCGCCGGGCTCACCAGGTGCGTGCGGCCGCCAGCGCCCTGACGGCCTTCGAAGTTGCGGTTGGACGTCGATGCACAACGCTCGCCCGGCTCGAGGCGGTCAGCGTTCATCGCCAGGCACATCGAGCAGCCCGGCTCGCGCCATTCAAAGCCCGCCGCCTTGAAGATTTTGTCGAGCCCCTCGCGTTCGGCCTGTTCCTTCACGAGGCCTGAGCCCGGCACGACCATCGCCAGCTTCACGTTGGAAGCGATGCGCTTGCCCAGCTTCTGCACGACCCAGGCCGCGGCGCGCATGTCTTCGATGCGGCTGTTGGTGCACGATCCAATGAACACCTTGTCGATGTTGATATCACTGATGGCAACGTTCGGCTGCAGGCCCATGTATTCGAGCGCACGCTCCATGGCGTTGCGCTTGTTCGGGTCTTTTTCCTTCTCGGGATCCGGCACGCGGTCTTCAATGCTGACCACCATTTCAGGCGACGTGCCCCAGCTCACCTGCGGGCGGATCTCTTCAGCACGCAGCTCGACCACGCGGTCAAAGTGAGCACCTTCATCGGAATGCAGTGTGCGCCAGTACTGGACGGCCTGCTCCCACTCCACGCCCTGCGGCGCGAACGGGCGCCCCTTGATGTACTCCAGCGTCACGTCGTCCACGGCGACCATGCCGGCGCGGGCGCCAGCCTCGATCGCCATGTTGCACACCGTCATGCGGCCTTCCATCGAGAGCGCGCGAATGGCAGAGCCGCCGAACTCCATGGCGTAGCCCGTGCCGCCGGCCGTACCGATCTTGCCGATGATGGCGAGCACGATGTCCTTGGCGGTACAGCCGCTCGGCAACGTGCCCTCCACCTTCACGAGCATGTTCTTGCTCTTCTTGGCGAGCAGCGTCTGCGTGGCCAACACGTGTTCGACTTCCGACGTGCCGATGCCGTGGGCCAGCGCGCCGAATGCGCCGTGCGTGCTGGTGTGCGAATCGCCGCAGACCACCGTCATGCCCGGCAGCGTCGCGCCCTGCTCCGGCCCGATCACGTGCACGATGCCCTGGCGCTTGTCGTTCATCTTGAACTGCGTGATGCCGTAGGCGTCGCAGTTCGCATCAAGCGTATCGACCTGCAGCTTCGAGACCGGATCGGCGATGCCGTGCGAGCGGTCGGTGGTCGGCACGTTGTGATCCGACACGGCCAGATTGGCACTGATGCGCCATACGGGGCGGTTCGCCAGCTTCAGGCCCTCGAACGCCTGCGGGCTCGTCACTTCGTGCAGCAGTTGGCGATCGATGTAGAGGACGGTCGTGCCGTCTTCCTCGGTATGAACGACGTGATCGTCCCAGAGTTTGTCGTAGAGCGTCTTGGCCATGATGCGATCCGTGCACAACGCGCCATGCCTGGCGGCTGCGCGAGCAGTTTCGTGGGGAGTGACCGATTATGCCACCCGGTGCATCGGGCGCAGGACGTGACTGGCGAAAGGGGGTTTCGCCATTTCGCGAAAGCCCTGGCTGCGCGCAGACAACAAAAAACCCCGCCGGTTTCCCGGGCGGGGTTTTTGCCAGGACACGCTGGCTTAGCGCTTGTCCAGCGCCGGGACTTCGCGCAGAGCGGCGCCGTTGAACAGCTGGCGCGGGCGGCCGATCTTGTACTCCGGATCGGTGATCATCTCTTCCCACTGCGCAATCCAGCCCACCGAGCGGGCCAGCGCGAAGATACACGTGAACATCGAGGTCGGGATGCCCAGGGCGCGCTGCACGATCCCGGAGTAGAAGTCGACGTTCGGATACAGCTTGCGGCTGACGAAGTACTCGTCTTCCAGCGCGATCTTTTCCAGTTCCATGGCGAGCTTGAACAGCGGGTCGTTCTGCAGACCCAGTTCTTGCAGCACTTCGTGGCACGTCTCGCGCATCAGCTTGGCGCGCGGATCATAATTCTTGTACACCCGGTGACCGAAGCCCATCAGGCGCACGCCGCTGTTCTTGTCCTTGACCTGCTTGATGAACTCCGGAACCTTGTCGACGGTGCCGATCTCTTCCAGCATGTTCAGTGCGGCTTCGTTCGCACCGCCGTGCGCCGGGCCCCACAGGCAGGCAATGCCGGCAGCGATCGCGGCGATCGGGTTCGTGCCCGAGGAACCTGCCAGACGCACGGTCGACGTGGAGGCGTTCTGCTCGTGGTCTGCGTGGAGGATGAAGATGCGGTCCAGCGCACGCTCCAGCACCGGATTGACCTTGTACTCCTCGCACGGCGTGGCGAACATCATGCGCATGAAGTTGCCCGTGTAGGAGAGGTCGTTCTGCGGGTAGATGTTCGGCTGCCCGATGTTGTACTTGTATGCCATGGCCACCAGCGTCGGCAGCTTGGCGATCAGGCGGATCTGCGAGATCTCGCGCTCGCGCGGATCGTTGATGTTGGCGGCATCCGGGTAGAACGCGCTCATCGCGCCCACCAGACCGGTCAGGACAGCCATCGGGTGCGCGTCGCGGCGGAAACCGCGCATGAAGTACTGCATCTGTTCATGCACCATGGTGTGATGCATGACGGTGTCATTGAACTCCTGCTTCTGCTTGGCGTTCGGCAGTTCGCCCTTGAGCAGCAGGTAGCAGATTTCCAAAAAGTCGCACTTGCTGGCCAGATCGTCGATGGCATAGCCGCGATAGAGCAGTTCGCCCTTGTCGCCATCGATGTAGGTGATCTTGGAGTTGCACGACGCGGTCGACATGAAGCCGGGGTCGTACGTAAACTTCCCGGTCTGGCCATACAGCTTGCGGATGTCGATCACGTCCGGGCCAACCGTGCCCTTGTAGATCGGCAGCTCAACGCTGGGCGAGCCATCGGAAAACGATAGGGTGGCTTTCACATCGGACGGCGTCATGTCGGTTTCCTTCTCTGCTGTTTATGAAAATGAAGTCGGGAGACTCCCGCCAGACGGATCACGGATGCCTGCAGGGGGCGGCACAACCGATTCGTCTTGCGGCAACCTCTCGCGCGCCGGACTCAGACCGAGCGCAGCAAGGTCAGGACGTGCTGAACCTGCGGCACGTCGAGTGCACCTTCAGGCTCCTTGCGTGCAAGCAGGAGATCCATCAGGTCGTTGTCGGGCAGGTCGAACAACTGCGAAAGTGCGGCAACGTCGTCATCCGACAGTTCCGTCTCGTAGCGGTTGAAGAAGCGCTCGACGATGATATCGTTCTCCAGCAGACCGCGCCGGGCACGCCAGCGCAGACGCGCGCGCTTGTGCGGATCGGACTGGTGCGAGAACGTCGGAGTATTCACAGCAATCATGCTTCTGAAGAGTGTGTCGCCGGAAACCGGCTCCGGCGACACACGATGCCAAACGGCGCTGACTCGCGGCTTACACCGCGCGGCGCACCATCAATTCCTTGATCTTGCCGATGGCCTTGGTCGGGTTCAGGCCCTTCGGGCACACATCGACGCAGTTCATGATGGTGTGGCAGCGGAACAGGCGGTACGGATCTTCCAGGTTGTCCAGACGCTCGCTGGTCGCCTGGTCGCGGCTGTCGGCGATGAATCGATACGCCTGCAGCAGACCGGCCGGGCCGACGAACTTGTCCGGGTTCCACCAGAACGACGGGCATGACGTCGAGCAGCTCGCGCACAGAATGCACTCGTACAGGCCGTCCAGTTCTTCACGCTCCTCCGGCGACTGCAGACGCTCTTTCTCGGGCGGCGGCTCGTCGTTGATCAGGTACGGCTTGATCGAGTGGTACTGGTTGAAGAACTGCGTCATGTCGACGATCAGGTCGCGCACCACGGGCAGGCCCGGCAGCGGACGCAGCACGATCTTCTCCGGCAGCTCCCGCATGTTGGTGAGGCAGGCGAGACCATTCTTGCCGTTGATGTTCATGGCGTCGGAGCCGCACACGCCTTCGCGGCACGAGCGACGGAACGCGATCGACTCGTCCAGCTTCTTCAGCTTGACCAGCGCGTCGAGCAGCATGCGCTCGTGGCCGTCGAGTTCTACCTCGTAGGTCTGCATGCGGGGGGCTGCGTCCTTGTCCGGATCGTAGCGATAGACTTCAAAAATTCGCTTCATTTTTGCGGGTCCCTTATCTGAGCCGGCCGGTTAGAACGTACGCGCCTTCGGCGGCACGGTTTCCACCGTCAGCGGCTTCATCTGCACGGGCTTGTAATCGAGACGATTGCCTTCGCTGTACCACAGCGTGTGCTTGAGCCAGTTGTCATCGTCGCGGTTCGGGAAGTCGCTGTGGGCGTGCGCACCGCGCGATTCCTTGCGGGCAGCCGCCGACACCATCGTCGCCTTGGCCACTTCCACCAGGTTGGCGACTTCCAGCGCTTCGACGCGCGCGGTGTTGAACACCTTGGACTTGTCCTTTAGGTGGATGTTGGCGCCGCGCTCGGCCACTTCCATGATGCGCTGCACGCCTTCGTCCATGAGCGCCTGCGTGCGGAACACGCCCGCGTGCGACTGCATGTTGCGGCGGATATCGTTGGCCACGTCCTGCGCGTACTCGCCCGACGTGGACGAATCCAGCTTCGCCAGACGCTCCAGCGCACGGTCGGCAGCGTCGGCCGGCAGCGGCTTGTGCTCGCGGTTCTTCAGGTTCTGCGCAATGATGTGGTTGCCCGCCGAACGGCCGAAGACCACAAGGTCCAGCAGCGAGTTCGTGCCCAGGCGGTTGGCGCCGTGCACCGACACGCACGAGCATTCGCCGATGGCGTAGAAACCGTTGACGACTTCGTTCGGGTTGCCGTTCTTCGGCACCACGACCTGGCCGTGATAGTTCGTCGGAATACCGCCCATCTGGTAGTGGATGGTCGGCACCACCGGAATCGGCTCCTTGATCGCGTCCACGTTGGCGAACTTGAGGCCGATCTCCCGGATGGACGGCAGACGCTTCATGATGGTCTCGGCGCCGACGTGGGTCAGGTCGAGCAGCACGTAGTCGCCGTTCGGGCCGCAGCCGCGGCCTTCCTTGATTTCCTGGTCCATCGAGCGCGACACGAAGTCACGCGGCGCCAGATCCTTCAGCGTCGGGGCATAGCGCTCCATGAAGCGCTCGCCGTCCTTGTTGCGCAGGATGCCGCCTTCCCCGCGCACGCCTTCCGTGATCAGCACACCCGCGCCGGCCACGCCGGTCGGGTGGAACTGCCAGAACTCCATGTCTTCCAGCGGGATGCCGGCGCGCGCGGCCATGCCCAGGCCATCGCCCGTGTTGATGAAGGCGTTGGTGGAGGCCGCGTAGATACGGCCGGCACCGCCCGTGGCGAACAGCGTCGCCTTGGCTTCGAGGATGTAGACCTCGCCGGTTTCCATTTCGAGCGCGGTCACGCCCAGCACATCGCCTTCCTGGTCGCGGATCAGATCCAGCGCCATCCATTCGACGAAGAAGTGGGTCTTGGCGCGCACGTTGCGCTGATACAGCGTGTGCAGCAGCGCGTGGCCGGTGCGGTCAGCCGCAGCGCAGGCACGCTGCACGGGCTTCTCGCCGTAGTTCGACGTGTGGCCGCCGAACGGACGCTGGTAGATGGTGCCGTCGGCGTTGCGGTCGAACGGCATGCCGAAGTGTTCCAGCTCATAGACCACGTTCGGTGCCTGGCGGCACATGAATTCGATCGCGTCCTGGTCGCCGAGCCAGTCGGAACCTTTGACGGTGTCGTAGAAGTGATAGTGCCAGTTGTCTTCGCTCATGTTGCCGAGCGACGCCCCGATGCCACCCTGCGCCGCCACGGTGTGCGAGCGGGTGGGGAACACCTTGGACAGCACGGCCACGGAAAGGCCGGCTTCTGCCAGCTGCAGCGATGCACGCATGCCCGAACCGCCCGCACCGACGATCACGACGTCGAATTTGCGGCGCGGCAGCCCAGTCTTGACTGCGACCATGTCTTAAACCCTCCAGAGAATCTGAGCTGCGTAGCCCGCACAACCGACGAGCCACAGAATCGTCAACACTTGCAGCGTCAAACGCACTGCCACGGGCTTCACGTAGTCCATCCAGATATCGCGCACACCGATCCAGGCGTGATACGCAAGCGACAGGAGCGCCAGGAACGTCAGCAGCTTCATCCACTGGTTGGCGAAGAGCCCAGCCCAGCTTTGATAGGACGTGTCTTTCGAGAGCAGGAAGGCGGCCAGCAGCACGATGGTGTAGACCGCCATGATCACGGCGGTGACACGCTGCGCGAGGAAATCCTTCAGGCCGTAGTGCGCGCCGACGACGAGGCGCTTGGGACCGATATTGTTATTTGCCATCAGACGCTCCTCAGAACAGGCCGAACAGCTTGGCGCCGAACACGACGGTCAGCAGCAGGCTCACGATGAGCACGCTGACAGCCGACTTGGAAGCCGACGTCTTGTCGATGCCGATATGCAGATCAAGGATCAGGTAGCGGATGCCGGCGCAGAAATGGTGCAGATACGCCCAGATGAGTGCGAGGACGACGACCTTGGCGAAGCCGTTGGACAGAAGCGCCGAGAACTTGGCGAAACTGATTTCCGAGGTGATGCTCTGCTCGAACAGATACAGCACGAACGGAAGAAGAAGGAACATCAGCGCACCGCTGGCACGATGCAGGATGGACACCTTACCGGCCCAGGGCAAGCGGTAGCGGGCGATGTCGCCCAAACCGATGTTCCTGAATTCCGGCCTGGCTTTCTTGATGGCTTCTGCCATGGTCAGACCCCAATTGGCTAATCAACAAACAAAACTGCTTTGCACAAATCCGCGAGATTCTAGCGCGCTTTTGTTGCGCAGCGCACCAATAATTCCATCCGCCGCGCTCCACTTTTGTGCTTCCTGCCCTCGCCTGCCAGTGGCGTGACACGGGGGCGATTGTCCTCTCTACACCGCCTTCACGACGCGCAATGCGCTGTTGCGCGCCACACAAATCACGACGCTGTCGGGGCCGCGGAAGCCGGCCCCGACTCCACCGCGTCGTCAATTCAATTCGTTCTGGTAGTAATGCCGCGTCGTGACGTAGAGACCACGGCGCAATTCCACCGGTTTGTCGCCGAACGTGTGCGAGACGCGCTCCACCGACAGCAACGGCGAGCCGGCTGTCACCGACAGCAGCTCGGCGGTGGCCGCATCGGCCGCGACCGCGCGGATCCGCTCCGTGGCACGCAGCATGCGCACGCCGAATTCCGCCTCGAAGAACGCGTACATCGGGCCCTTCCACTCGGTCAGCTTCTCGGCCGTCAGTCCCTTGAAGCTCGCGCCGGGCAGCCAGATCTCTTCAAACACGGTGGGCTCGCCGGAAAAGAACAGCACGCGACGGATCTGCACGACGCTGTCGCCGGCCTTGAGCTCGAGCAGGCGCGCGATCTCGGCCGGTGCGCGCAGGCGCTTGCACTCGAGCACACGACTGCTCGGATAGTGCTGCTCGCCCTGCTCCGGCATCAGGCGCAAGAATCGGAACTGGACGCCCTCTTCGTAATGCGTGGTGACGAACGTGCCCTTGCCCTGCCGCCGTGCCACCAGGTTTTCGGCTGCCAACTCGTCGATCGCCTTGCGCACCGTCCCCTGGCTGACCTTGTAGCGGGCCGCCAATTCCATTTCGCTGGGGATCATCTCGCCGGGCTTCCACTCGCCGGCTTGCAGGCTTTGCAGGATCAGCGTCTTGATCTGCTGGTACAGCGGACTGAACGTGGGTGAGCCGCCCCCTGTGCCCGCAGGTGCAGGCGACGCGCCCGCCTCACCGCCCGAAGACGGCGGCATGGCAGCGGATTGAGGGCTTGATGTGCTCGACATAACCGCCGATTTCACCACAAAAGCGACAAAGGCGTCCAGCCCGTTTATAGAATGTCTTATGTCTTATATAAGACAGAAGATTGATTGACTTTGAATTGAGGCCGGGCCTACACTCGCGCCTGTTCCGGGCGACGAGGCGCACCCATGCCACGACGGCCCCAAGGTCAATCGCAAGTGTGTTTCCACATCGCCATGCGGACGCAGTAAACTGCGAGGCTCTTGCCGATTCCGAGCCGTCCGCCCATGAGGCGCCGACCGTTGCCGGCAATGCCTGCGAGGCTGCACTCGCATCCCGCCAGGATGCCCGCCGCGCGCAGTGCGATCCGCTTTCACTACCGTTTGGAGAGTTCTCATGGCAAAAGCACCCATGCGCGTCGCAGTGACCGGCGCTGCTGGACAGATCGGTTACGCCCTGCTGTTCCGCATCGCCGCCGGCGAAATGCTGGGCAAGGATCAGCCCGTCATCCTGCAACTGCTGGAAATCCCCGATGAGAAGGCCCAGAAGGCACTCAAGGGCGTGATGATGGAGATCGAAGACTGCGCCTTCCCGCTGCTGGCCGGTATGGAAGCCCACTCCGACCCGATGACCGCGTTCAAGGACGTCGACGTGGCCCTGCTGGTGGGCGCCCGCCCCCGCGGCCCGGGCATGGAGCGCAAGGACCTGCTCTCCGCCAACGCGCAGATCTTCACGGCACAGGGCAAGGCCCTGAACGCCGTTGCCAAGCGCGACGTCAAGGTGCTGGTGGTCGGCAACCCGGCCAACACGAACGCCTACATCGCCATGAAGTCGGCGCCGGACCTGCCGCGCGAGAACTTCACCGCCATGCTGCGCCTGGACCACAACCGCGCCCTGTCGCAGATCGCCGCCAAGACCGGCAAGCCGGTGTCCTCGATCGAAAAGCTGTTCGTGTGGGGCAACCACAGCCCGACCATGTACGCCGACTACCGCTACGCCACCATCGAGGGCAAGAGCGTCAAGGACATGATCAACGACCCGGTATGGAACAACGACGTGTTCCTGCCGACCGTCGGCAAGCGCGGCGCCGCCATCATCGAGGCGCGCGGCCTGTCCTCGGCTGCATCGGCTGCCAACGCCGCCATCGACCACGTGCGCGACTGGGTGCTCGGCTCCAACGGCAGGATCGTGACGATGGGCGTGCCGTCCAACGGCGAATACGGCATTCCGAAGGACGTGATGTTCGGCTTCCCGGTCACGACCGAGAACGGCAAATACAAGATCGTCGAAGGCCTGGAGATCGACGAGTACAGCCAAGGCAAGATCAACATCACGCTCAAGGAACTGCAGGAAGAGCAGGATGGCGTGAAGCACCTGCTGGGCTGATCGCATGATCTGACGAAGAAACCGGAGGCGGTCGCCAGCGAACCCTCCGGTTTTTTCACATCCGAACCCTGGCGCCACGCAGGACATGCCACCCAACCCTTACAACGCAGTGCATCCCACCGAGGTTTTGTTCCAGGACGATGCCATGCCGGCGCAACTGCCTGTCTGCGACCACTACGCGGGCGCGGAAAGGCTGATGCGCAAGTCGCTCGCCCTGCAACAAGCCCTTGGCCCGGTGTTCGACATCACGTTCGATTGCGAGGACGGCGCCGCCGTCGGCCAGGAGCGCGCGCATGCCGAACTCGCCGCCGCGCTCATCAACAGCGACGACAACCACTTCAACCGCGTCGGCGTCCGCATTCACGACCCGAACCACGACGCGTGGACGCAGGACGTCGACATCCTCGTGGGCCAGGCAGGCAGCCGTCTTGCTTACGTGACCGTGCCGAAGGTGCGCGACGTGGTGGAAGTCGCGCGCGTGACCGATCGCGTGAACCAGGCCGCCAGGGCAGCCGGCATTGCGCGGCACCTGCCCATCCACGTGCTGATCGAAACGCATGGCGCGCTCGCGCAGGTGTTCGACATTGCGTCGCTGGTGCAGGTGGAATGCCTGAGCTTCGGGCTGATGGATTTCGTCTCGGCGCACAACGGCGCGATCCCGGGCGCGGCGATGGGCTCGCCGGAACAGTTCGAGCATCCGCTGATCCGCCGCGCGCTGGCCGAGATTTCCGCCGCGTGCCACGCGCACGGCAAGGTGCCATCGCACAACGTCAGCACCGACATCAAGCATCCGGAACGCGCCGGCAGCGACGCTGCGCGCGCCCGCAGCGAATTCGGCTACCTGCGCAAATGGAGTATCCATCCGGACCAGATTGCGCCGATCGTGTCCGCATTCCGCCCGTCGCACGAAGAAGTGACACACGCGGCCGCCATTCTTGCCGCAGCGCAGGACGCGTCGTGGGGACCGATCCAGCATGACGGCCGCCTGCACGACCGCGCAAGCTATCGGTACTGGTGGGCCGTGCTGCAACGCGCTCACGCGACGGGCGTCGACATGCCGGCCGAAGCTGCCGCGCGTTTCTTCGGATAGAAAAAGGAGACCCGACATGACTGCCACCCCGCAAACCAGCGCAGGCGCGCGTTTCCGCCAGGCCCTGGCGGAAGAATCGCCGTTGCAGATCGTCGGCGCGATCAATGCCAACCACGCCCTGCTCGCCAAGCGCGCCGGCTACCGCGCGATCTACCTGTCGGGCGGCGGCGTGGCGGCCGGCTCGCTGGGCTTGCCCGACCTGGGCATCTCGGGCCTGGACGACGTGCTGACCGACGTGCGCCGCATCACGGACGTGTGCGATGTGCCGCTGCTCGTGGATGTCGATACCGGCTTTGGCGCTTCCGCATTCAACGTCGCCCGCACGACCAAGTCGCTCATCAAGTTCGGTGCGGCGGCCATGCATATCGAAGACCAGGTCGGCGCGAAGCGCTGCGGCCATCGCCCGAACAAGGAGATTGTCTCGAAAGACGAGATGGTGGACCGCATCAAGGCCGCCGTCGACGCGCGCACGGACGCCAGCTTCGTCGTCATGGCCCGCACCGATGCGCTGGCCGTCGAAGGCCTGGACCGCGCCCTGGAGCGCGCCGTGGCTTGCGTCGAGGCCGGCGCGGACGCCATCTTTCCCGAAGCGATGACGGAACTGTCGATGTATCGCAAGTTCGTCGATGCGGTAAAGGTGCCGGTGCTGGCCAACATCACCGAGTTTGGCCAGACGCCGCTGTTTACGCGCGAGGAACTGGCCTCGGCGGGCGTGTCGATGATCCTGTACCCGCTGTCCGCCTTCCGCGCGATGAACAAGGCGGCGGAGAACGTCTACGCCGCCATCCGGCGCGACGGCACGCAGAAGAACGTCGTCGACACCATGCAGACGCGCATGGAACTGTACGAAAGCATCGGTTACCACGATTACGAGGCCAGGCTCGACGCGCTGTTCGCACAGAACCGCGGTTGAGCCGGGCAGCCTATCCACCCCTCAGACAAGGAGAACGGAAGACGAAACAGCGAGGCAGGCTGGACGGAAACGGTGCGTGGCACGCGCATGCAACAGAACGTTGGGCGCGGCGTCCAAATCGGTCAAAATACCGGCCGGTGCGCGCCACGCCTGGGCCATCCCGGCCAGGACAGCCGCCTCCCTGATCCAGTCTTACCGAAGGAAACCCTATGAACAAATTCATCGTGGGCGCTTGCGCCGGCGTTCTGTCGCTGGCCGCATCGCAGTATGCAACCGCCCAGACTTCGACCACCGCCAAGCCGGCCGCCAAGAAGAAGGCTCCGACCAAGAAGAAGGCTGCCAAGAAAGCGGCTCCGGTCGCCGCTGCAGAGCAGCCCGAAGGCGTGCAGTGGAAGTGCGAGCTCGGCAATGACCTGTACATCAAGGGCGACATGGCCCGCGACCAGATCATCACGTTGCACTGGAAGGGCAAGAACTACCAGCTGCCGCGCCAGATGACCCGCACCGGCGCCGACCGCTACTTCGACCAGAAGACGGGGATGGACTTGGTGGTCATTCCGTCCAAGGCGATGCTGTTCGACCGCAATGAAGGCCACCGCCTGGCGGACGAGTGCCAGACCGCCGAAATGGCGGCCGGTGCTCCGGCACCGACGCAAGCCGGCGCCCTGCGCGCTCCGGCGGGCCTGCCGCTGATGATGCAGGACAGCGCTGCTCCGGCACCCGCCCCGGCGCCCGCTCCGGAAGGCGCCCAGCCGGCCAAGCAGTAAGCGCAGGATTGCGCCAGTGGCTATGGGCGACGGGCCAGTGCGCGACCGTGTCGGTCCCGCACCTGCCGCCCAGGCTCTGACGCATGGAACATCGCGGCCGGAATCCCGCCGCGGCCCATCTTCGGCTGCCAGCCGGCCGGAGATGACAAAGATGCCGTCACCCACGCATGGAGGTGTCGCCGAGGACCATGCGTGGAGGACATGCAGTGCAACGAACATCACGACCGCCCGCACGCGCCGATCGCCAGCGCGATCGCCGTCCGACCGACGACGGCAAGGCGCTCGCGGCAGTCGTGCTGGAGTTGGTTTGTACGTGATTTGACTGGTTGATTTGACGTCTCTGCAACGGACGCCCTCAAGCGCCCCGCGCATCCCTAAGCCTTGGAGTCATGCCATGCCCCACAACCTGAATAAAACACTCAAGGAATTCAAGATCAACGGCGGCCAGACCGGCAAGTTCCATTCCCTGCCGCAACTGGGCAAGGAACTGGGCGTGGCGATCGAGCGCCTGCCGGTGTCGATCCGGATCGTGCTGGAATCCGTGCTGCGCAACTGCGACGGCAAGAAGGTGACCGAGGAGCACGTCGAACAACTGGCGAACTGGAAGCCGAACGCCGAGCGCGTCGACGAAATCCCGTTCGTGGTCGCCCGCGTGGTGCTGCAGGACTTTACCGGCGTGCCGCTGCTGGCGGACCTCGCCGCCATGCGCAACGTGGCCTCGCGCATGGGCAAGGACCCCAAGAAGATCGAGCCGCTCGTGCCGGTCGACCTGGTGGTCGACCACTCGGTGCAGATCGACCACTTCCGCGAGAAGAAGGCGCTCGACCTGAACATGCAGCTGGAATTCCAGCGCAACAACGAGCGCTACCAGTTCATGAAGTGGGGCATGCAGGCGTTTGATACGTTCGGCGTGGTGCAGCCGGGCTTCGGCATCGTCCACCAGGTCAACCTGGAATACCTGGCGCGCGGCGTCCATAAAAAGGACGGCGTGTACTACCCGGATACGCTGGTCGGCACCGACAGCCACACCACCATGATCAACGGCATCGGCGTGGTCGGCTGGGGCGTGGGCGGCATCGAAGCCGAAGCCGGCATGCTCGGCCAGCCGGTGTACTTCCTGACGCCCGACGTGGTCGGCGTGGAGCTCAAGGGCCGCCTGCGCGAAGGCGTGACAGCCACCGACCTGGTGCTCACCATCACCGAAATGCTGCGCAAGGAAAAGGTCGTCGGCAAGTTCGTCGAGTTCTTCGGCGAAGGCACGGCCAGCCTGTCGCTGCCGGACCGCGCGACCATCGGCAACATGGCGCCGGAATACGGCGCGACGATGGGCTTCTTCCCGGTGGACGAAAAGACGGTCGAGTACTTCAAGGGCACCGGCCGCACTGAAGAAGAAATCGCCGCGTTCGAGGCCTACTTCAAGGCCCAGAAGCTGTTCGGCATCCCGAAGGCCGGCGAGATCGACTATACCAAGACGCTCACGCTGGACCTCGGCACGGTGGCCCCGTCGCTGGCCGGCCCGAAGCGCCCGCAAGACCGCATCGAAATCGGGAACGTGAAGTCGACGTTCTCGTCGCTGTTCTCGAGGCCGGTGGCCGAGAACGGCTTCAACAAGGACGCAGCCGACCTCGACAAGACCTACACGACGAGCAACGGCGTGAACGTGAAGAACGGCGACGTGCTGATCGCCGCCATCACGTCGTGCACGAACACCTCCAACCCGAGCGTGCTGCTGGCAGCCGGTCTGCTGGCCAAGAAGGCCGTGGAAGCCGGCCTGGAAGTCGCGCCGCACATCAAGACCTCGCTCGCCCCGGGCAGCCGCGTGGTGACGAAGTACCTGGAGGCTGCCGGCCTGCTGCCGTACCTCGAAAAGCTGGGCTTCGGCGTGACGGCCTACGGCTGCACCACCTGCATCGGCAACGCCGGCGACCTGACGCCCGAGCTGAACGAAGCCATCGTGAAGAACGACATCGTGGCCGCCGCCGTGCTGTCGGGCAACCGCAACTTTGAGGCGCGCATTCACCCGAACATCCGCGCCAACTTCCTCGCTTCGCCGCCGCTGGTCGTGGCATACGCGATCGCCGGCAACGTGACGCGCGACCTGATGACCGAGCCGGTCGGCAAGGGCAAGAAGGGGCAGGACGTCTACCTGGGCGACATCTGGCCGAGCTCGGACGAGATCGCCAAGCTGATGAAGTTCGCGATGAACGCCGACACGTTCCGCACCAACTACGAGCAGGTCAAGAAGCCGTCCAAGCTGTGGGCCAACGTCAAGGGCACGAAGGGCCAGGTCTACGACTGGCCGAAGTCGACGTACATTGCCGAGCCGCCGTTCTTCGAAGGCTTCGACATGACGCCGGCCGCCGCATCGGCATCGGTCAAGGGCGCACGTGCGCTGGGCGTGTTCGGCGACTCGGTGACGACCGACCACATCTCCCCGGCCGGTTCGATAAAGGAAACGTCGCCCGCCGGCAAGTACCTGCTGGCCAACGGCGTGCTCAAGGCCGACTTCAACAGCTACGGCTCGCGCCGCGGCAACCATGAGGTGATGATGCGCGGCACGTTTGCCAACGTGCGCATCAAGAACCTGATGATCCCCCCGAAGGCCGACGGCTCGCGTGTGGAAGGCGGCGAGACGCTGTTCCAGCCGAGCGGCGAGCAGATGTCGATCTACGACGCAGCCATGAAGTACATCGCCGAAGGCACGCCAACGGTCGTGTTTGGCGGCGAAGAGTACGGCACGGGCAGCTCGCGCGACTGGGCCGCCAAAGGCACGCAGCTGCTGGGCGTGAAGGCCGTGATCGCGCGCAGCTTCGAGCGCATCCACCGCTCCAACCTGGTCGGCATGGGCGTGCTGCCGCTGCAGTTCAAGGGCAATGACTCGGCGCAGTCGCTGGGCATCGTGGGCAACGAGACCTTCGACATCGAAGGCCTGGAAGGCGAAATCAGGCCGCAACAGGACGTTACCCTGGTGATCCATCGCGCCAACGGCGAGACGCAGCGTGTGCCGCTGCTGCTGCGCATCGACACGCCGATCGAGGTCGACTACTACAAGCACGGCGGCATCCTGCCGTTCGTGCTGCGCCAGTTGCTGGCCGCCTGAGCCAACGCTGCGCTGCCGCAGATCGAAGCCGGCTCTTCGGAGCCGGCTTTTTTATTGCTTGTGACCCGTCCTGAATAAGGTTGACACTTTTTCCTGGTGGAGCAAGGAGAGTCAAGATGCAAGGGGCAAAGAAGCGAACGCAGCGGGACTACAGTCTGGCTTTTACGCTGTCGGTCGTGGAGCAGGTCGAAAGAGGCGAACTGCGCTACAGGCAGGCGCAGCAGCGGTACGCAATCCAGGGTCGCTCGACGGTGCTGTCCAAGGGCTGAGTGTCGAGCGGGCCTGCCGATACATCGGCATCAGCCGCCAGGCGTACTACAAG
>NZ_CAJPVG010000016.1 GCF_905397375.1 Ralstonia mannitolilytica | reverse complement strand
ATGATTGGAAGCAGGCGATGAACCAGTTCGCTATCCTCTACGCCGATCGATTCGCTCGACCGTCCGTGTGATTCTCAACTCCGCCTTGAACACGGAAATCCTGACACTCCCGAGCGAAGCGAGTTTTTCCCGTCTCCGCACGGTTACAAAAATCCAAGGAGGGGGTCGCCATCTCGGGCGCGCCTTTCTTTGGTTACTTTCTTTGGCAAGACAAAGAAAGTGACTCAGCCCCGGCAGGGGATGAAACGAGGGATGCCCCACCAACAAAGAACACTCCCCGCCCCACGCTAGCGCCAGCGCAAACCCCAGCGCTATGATCAAACCCACACAAACACCCCGCCCAGCTTCCTGATGCCCGCTCCCCCCATCCTTCCCGACACCGCCACTGAAGACGCCTTCGCCAACGGCCCCTTCCCCGCCGCCCGGTTCATCAAGGAAATCGGCCGCGGCGCAGACGGCGCCCGCGCCCTGGTCAAGCACGACGCCCGTGCGCTCTTCACCGCCATGCTGGAAGGCCGCATCTCCGACGTGCAGCTCGGCGCCATCCTGATGGCCTACCGCATCAAGGGCGAAACCCCGGAAGAACTCGACGGCATGCTGGAGGCCACGCATGCGCATTGCCGGCCGCTGCCGGCACCGCACACGCCGCAGCATGCGTTGCCGGTCATCATCCCCAGCTACAACGGCGCCCGCCGCCAGCCGAACCTTGTGCCGCTGCTGGCCAGGCTGCTGGCGCGCGAAGGTGTGCCGGTGCTGGTGCACGGCATCCGCCGCTTCGACGGCCGCATCACCACGGCCACATTGTTCGACGCGCTCGGCTGGCCCATCTGCGAACACATGGACGAAGCGCGCGAGCGCCTCGAGAACGATCGCCTCGCGTATGTGCCGATCGACGTGCTCTCGCCCGAGCTGTCGGCGCTACTGGACAAGCGCGAGATCGTCGGCCTGCGCAACTCTGCGCACACGGTGGTGAAGATGCTGCAGCCCATCGGCGGACATGCGCCGCACGAGGCCCTGCGGCTCGTCAGCTACACGCACCCGGAGTACCGCGACACGCTCACCGATTACTTCCTGCGCCATCCGGCCAATGTGCTGCTCGCACGCGGCACCGAAGGCGAAGCCGTGGCCGACGCGCGGCGCGGCAGCGCGGTGGAGTGGCTGCACGACGGCACGCACGAAACGGTCATCGAAGCGGTGGAAGGTTCGAGCGATGCTCCGCCCGCGTTGCCCGCCGGCACCGATGTGGCAGCGACGGCGCAGTGGATTGCAGCCGTGCTCGACGGCAAGGCGCCGGTGCCGGAGCCGATCGCCAAGCAGGTCCGCGCGATCGTACGGTGTGCATGCCCCGCGCCGACTGCCTGATCGATCGCTCTGTCTTGCCGCTTACCTGGACGGCAGCGGGATGCGCTCCGTCTCACCGGGCACGTGGGCGAAGGCGTCGCTCTCCCAGCGCTGCTTGGCGTCTTCGATGTCGGCCTTGTCGCTGGCCACGAAGTTCCAGTAGATGTGGCGGTGGCCGTCGGTCGGGTCGCCGCCCAGCAGCATCACGCGCGATGACACCTGCGCGGTGAGCATCACGTCGCCGCCCGGCTCCAGCACGGCGAGGTGGTGCGGGTCGAGCGCCTCGCCGTCGATCGTGACCGCGCCTTCGACGAGATACAGGCCGCGGTCCGCATGCTCGGGCGGGATCACCAGCGACGCGCCGGCCGCGAGTTCCAGCGCCACGTAGAGCGTGCGCGAATTCACCTTCACCGGCGACGTCAGCCCGAACGCATCGCCGGCAATCACCACGCCCTGCACGCCCGGGCAATCGAGCTTGGGCAACGTGCTGGCGGCGTGGTGTGCAAAGCTTGGCGCGACTTTTTCCTGATCCTTCGGCAACGCCACCCAGGTCTGGATTCCATGCAGGCGGGCGCCGCGCTGGCGCACCCCGGGCGGGGTGCGTTCGGAATGCGTGATGCCGCTGCCGGCCGTCATCCAGTTCACGTCGCCGGGGACGATGGTCTGCACGCTGCCGAGGCTGTCGCGGTGGACCATGCTGCCGTCAAACAGGTAGGTGACGGTGGCCAGGCCGATGTGCGGATGCGGGCGCACGTCGATGCCCTCGCCGGGGGCGAAGTCCACTGGGCCCATGTGGTCGAAGAAGATGAACGGCCCGACCGTCTGCTTGGCCGCGGAAGGCAGCACGCGCTTGACCGAGAAGCCGCCCAGGTCGCGCACGTGCGGGCCGATGATGTGCTGGATGCTTGTCATGGAAACGCTCTCCTCAGCCGCGTTGGGCGAGTTCGGTGTCGATGCTGATCTCGACTTCCGTCATCAGCTTGTGCACGGGGCATTTGCCGGCCACGCGCAGCAGGTCGGCGCGCTGTTCGTCGGTCAGCTCGCCATGCAGAGTGAGCACGGTGCGCAGCGTGTAGCGGCCCTGGCGCTCCTGGCTGCCGTCATGCTCGACTGCCACGTCGATGGCGTCCAGCGGGTACTTGCGCTGGCGGGCGTACAGCGTAACGGTCAGCGCCTTGCAGCTGGCCAGCGCAGCGTCGAAGTAGGCATGCGGGTCGGGCGCGCTGCCCTCGCCGGCCGGCCTGGGCACGTCGGTGTAGATCGTGCCTTCAGGGAAGGTGATCTTGTGGCGGAAGAGGCCTTCGGTGTCCTTGCTGACAACGATGGGCATGGCGGCTCCTGTAACGGTTTTTGCGATGTCCGGGCAGTGTAGCCAACTTGTGGAGCGGCGATGGCACGTGCGCTGGGCACCGCATGGCGTTGCTGTCAAAGCACATCCGGAGGCAGGCATGGCCGGGCAGGGGGCTTGATGGGCGCGCCCCCCTCAAGCGGCGCCGTTTTTCGCCGTTCTTCCGGTTAGAAGACATCCGTCCTGCCACAGCTCCGCTCACGCGTCACCTCCATGGTTTCTCGCCGGCCGCTTGTCGCCATTGCCGGCGGCATCGGCGTTCTCCTCGTTCTTGTCGGCCTGACCGTGATGGCGGGCTGGCTGCAGCATTGGCCGTGGGCGGTGAAGCTGGGCACCGACCAACTGCTGATGGTGTTTGCCACGGGACTGTATCTGACGCTGCTCGGTACGGGGCTGGGCGCGCTCGTCGCTGGCACGGTGCAGCCGGGCGCGCGATGGGCAGACCCGGCAGCGCGACTCTTGAGCGGTGCCGTTGTGGTGCTGTGCGGGCTGCGCCTGGCGGAGGTGGTCACGGGCTGGCCCGTCTCGCTCGATTTTCCGGGGCTGCATGCATGGCTCGATCGGCAATGGGTGACTGGCTGGATCGGCGGCATGCATCCGAGCCACGCGCTGGCGCTGGCGGCATCGGCCATGGCACTGAACCTCGTCCCCACACTGCGGCGGGCCCGTCGCACGCGATGGCTGTGGGGCCTCATCGGCGTGGCGATGCTGCTTTGCGCGGTGGACCTGCTGGGCCGTGCGATGGCGCTGGAGTACCTTTACCCCGCATGGCTGCGCTGGCGCGCATCGGACGTGGCCGCGGTCTGTACGCTCGTGGTGGTGACGGGCGTGCTCTGCGTGGCGCTGGCGCGGAATCCGGGGCTGCTGCGCATGCGACTGTCGCCGGAAGACACCATCGTGTGGATCAGCGGCACCTGCGTGATGCTGGCGGGGCTTGGCGCCACGATCACGGCGTTCATCATCCAGGTCGACAGCGCCAGCGTGATGTTTGGCATGACGCGGGCACGGGCGCTCGGCAGCTATGCACAGGAACTGGATCAGGTGCTCACCTTGCGCGCCGAAAGTCCGCGCCTCATCGCGGCGGCGACGCATGTCCAGGAGGCACTGCGCCATCCAGCCGACACCGCGGCGCGCCTGCGCGGCGCCACCGCGTTGCAGGCGTATCGCGACCAAGGCTATTCATACCTCCAGTTGCGCACCCTCGGCGGCGACGGCGTAGTCAGCCTCGGTGCGCCGGTGCGCGGTCCGGAACTGTCGATACCGCTGCACGTGGGGCTGGCCCCGGAGCGCGTTTCGCTGCAATGGGTACACGGTTTTGCGATGCGCACCGAAACGCCGGTCATGGCCGATGGCGCGCACATCGGCTGGCTGGTCGCCGAGCAGCCGCTGGCCAAAATGACGGCCCGCTACGCCGGCGTGCGCGATGCCGGCACGACGGAAACCTTCGCTATGTCAGGGCTGGATGCGCGTGGCCGGGCGATGTCTTTTCCGCAGCGCTTTGATGCGTACGTCTTCGAGCTGCCGGCCCTGACGGTGGACCGTCGGCCGCTGCCGTCGCGCCTGGCACTGGCAGGCCAGGCGGGCTACGGCCAATGGCAGGACATCCACGGCATGCCGACCTCGTTCAGCTATACGCCCATCGGTCATACCGGCCTGGCATTGATCAGCAAGATCGCGAGCGCCGAACTCTACGCACCCATGCGCGCGCAATTCGAGCGGCTGGCAGCGCTCATGGTGTGCGTGATGCTGGGCAGCGTGCTGGTGATCCGTCTGACGGTGCGGCCATTTGCCAACAGGCTCGCCGCTTCGGAGCGCGCGCTGCGCACGGCAAACGAAGACCTCGAGCGCCGCCGCGACGCGCTGCGCGCCAGCCGCGAACAACTGCGCCTGGTGGCCGACAACGTGCCGGCGCAGCTGAGCTACGTCGATCCCGACGGCATCCTGCGCTTTGCCAGCCGTACGATGCTCGAAGCGTTCGACTGCACCGAAGAGGCACTGCTTGAACGCCACGTCAGCGATATCTACACGCCAGAGGACTACCGCGCGCTGCTGCCGTACATGGCCGAGGTGCTGGCCGGTTATCCGGTGCAGTTCGAGATCACGTCCATGCGCACCGGCGTGCCGCGCTACCTGAGCGGCCACTACTCCCCCGATTACGACGACCGCGGCATGCTGCGCGGCTACTTCTCGATCCTGCAGGATCTGACCGCACGCACCACGGCCGAGCAGGCCCTGGCGCGCAGCGAACGCGCGCTCAAGCTGGTGCTCGACAACGCGCCGCTGCTCGTCTCGTACATCGATCCGCATGGCATCTTCACGTTCTGCAACGTCACACACGCGCGCTGGCTGCAGCGCACGCCGGAGGAGGTCTGCGGCCAGCCGGCCGAGCAGGTTTTCACACCGGGCACGTATGCCCTGCTGGCGCCCTATCTGCAGCGCGCGGTGCGCGGCGAGCCGGTCGAGTTCGAGATCACCGCGCCGTGGTACGAAAAGGCGCACGCGAGCGGGACGCGCAGCCCCACGCGACACCTCCGCGGGCAGCTTGTGCCAGACGCGGCCGAGACCGCCGACGGGCGCTACGGCATCTACGCGTTCGTCCAGGACGTGACCGAAGCCAAGCGCAGCGAGATGGAGCTCTCGCGCATGGCGCGCTTCGATGCCCTCACCGGCCTGCCCAACCGCTACGAACTGTACGAACGCCTGCGGGCGGCGCTGAAACGCCGCCACCGCGTGCCCGCATCGCTGGGCGTGCTGTATCTCGACGTCGACCACTTCAAGCGCATCAATGACACCTACGGCCACGCCGCCGGCGATGCGGTCCTCGTGGAGGTCGCCCAGCGGCTGCAGCGTGCCGTGCGCCGCACGGACACGGTGGCCCGACTCGCAGGTGACGAATTCATCATCCTTCTCGACCCCATCGACGCGCCCGAGGATGCGTTGCACACGGCACAGAAGGCCATCAACGCGATCCGCCCCCCGATTCACCTCCCCGGCGACATGGTGGTGCACGTCACCGCGAGCATCGGCGTGGCCTGCCCGGGGCCCGAAATAAGCGACCCGGACGCCGCGTTGCGTGAGGCGGACCAAGGCCTGTACTGGGCCAAGTCACGTGGCCGTGACACGGCAGCATAGCCGCGAACCGATGGCCGGATGGCCGGTCTATGACAGGGTGCGCCGCCCAATTTGCTGCGGCGCAAACATCACACTATCGGAGCAAATCTTCTAATTTACGGGAACTATCAACCGCTCAAAAAAGTCCTATTAGCACTCATCCGGTTGGAGTGCTAACATGCCTCTCCAAACCTCCACTGGATTTCGACAGGAGTCCTGAGTGAACGCAATCATTCCCGTGAACACCGCTTCCGCCATCGCCACGCAGCCGTCGGCCAACGCGTGGGCGCTGGCGTTCCCCGGCAACCTGGGCAACATCGACGCCTACATCCAGAGCGTCAACCGGGTGCCGATGCTGTCTGCCGAAGAAGAACAACAGCTCGCGCGCGACTATCGCGCCACCGGCAATCTCGATTCCGCCCGCCGCCTGGTGCTCTCGCACCTGCGCCTGGTGGTGTCGATCGCCCGTCAGTACCTCGGCTACGGCCTGCCGCATGCCGACCTGATTCAGGAAGGCAACATCGGCCTGATGAAGGCCGTCAAGCGCTTCGATCCTGACCAGGGCGTGCGTCTCGTTTCGTACGCAATGCACTGGATCAAGGCCGAGATGCACGAGTACATCCTGAAGAACTGGCGCATGGTCAAGGTGGCCACCACCAAAGCGCAGCGCAAGCTGTTCTTCAATCTGCGCAGCCACAAGCAGGACGCGCAGGCGACGTTCACGTCCGACGAGATCGACGCCGTGGCCGCCGAGCTGAACGTCAAGGGCGCCGAGGTACGCGAGATGGAAACGCGCCTCTCGGGCGGCGACATCGCGCTGGAAAGCCAGATGGATGACGGCGAAGAGTCGTTCGCTCCGATCGCCTACCTGGCCGACACGCACAACGAGCCGACCCGCGTGATCGAAGCGCGCAGCCACGACCGCCTGCAAAGCGAAGGCATCGAGACGGCGCTGGCCAAGCTCGACGACCGCAGCCGCCGCATCATCGAAGCGCGCTGGCTGAACGTGAACGACGATGGATCGGGCGGCGCCACGCTGCACGAGTTGGCAGACGAGTTCGGCGTTTCGGCCGAGCGCATCCGCCAGATCGAAGCCGCAGCGATGAAAAAGATGAAGGGCGCCCTGCAGGCCTTTGCGTAATTGCCGCTTCCAGCCATAAGAAAGCCCGCCAGACTTGGCGGGCTTTTTCTTTGGGCACCTGCGGCCGCTGCGCGGATCAGTCGAGCAGCAGCTTGATGTCGTGCGCGATCGGCTCGGGGCCCTGGCCGTGCTTGATGAACAACCGCAGGTTGCCCTTCGGATCGAACATGTAGCTGCCCGCGGTGTGGTCCATCGTGTAGTTGTCCGGCGAGCTGCCGGGCACCTTGCTGTAGTACACCTTGAAGTCTTTCGCGACCTTCTGCAGCTCGGCCTCGTTGGCGGGGCGCAGACCGATGAAACGCGGGTCGAACGCCGGCACGTACTTGGCCAGCAGGTCCTGCGTGTCGCGCTCGGGGTCGACGGTCACGAACAGCACCTGCACGCGGTCGGCCTCCTTGCCGAGGGTATCCATCACGGCGCGCAGTTCGGCCAGCGTGGTCGGGCACACGTCGGGGCAGTGCGTGTAGCCGAAGAACATCACGACGACCTTGCCCCGGAAGTCCTGCAGCGTGCGGCGCTTGCCGGTGTGGTCGGTGAGCGAGAAATCGGTGCCGAAGCTCTTGGAGCCGGTGATGTCCAGATTCTTGAAGGCCGGCTTGTCGGTGCACGCGGCCAGGGCCAGCACGGCGGTTGCAAGCACGGCAAACAGCGTGGCACGGAATGGTCGGAACGAAAGCATGGTCGTCAGGTTGAAAGGAGGCCGCCTAGCGTAACGCCTGCGGCACTCACTTGCCGATGTGGGCATGCGTCACAGCGTCGCGCCCGGCGTCAGGGTGGGGCCGAACTTGAAGTAGTGGTCCACCAGCAGCGCGGCAAACAGGATGGAGAGATACACGATCGAATAGCGGAAGGTCTTCTGCGCCAGCGCATCGGAGTAATTGCGGTACATGCGCCACGCATAGGCGAGAAAGCCGAAGCCGAGCAGCAGCGCCGTCCCGAGGTAGATGTAGCCGCTCATGCCATACACGAACGGGAGGATGGTCGCGGCGATCATGATCAGCGTGTACAGCAGGATGTGCAGCAGCGTGTATTTCTCGCCGTGGGTGATCGGTAGCATCGGCAGGCCGGACTTGGCGTAGTCGGCGCGGCGGTACAACGCCAGCGCCCAGAAGTGCGGCGGCGTCCAGGTGAAGATGATCAGCACCAGGATCCACGCCTCGGCCGGCACGCTGTTGGCGACCGCGGCCCAGCCCAGCGCCGGCGGCATCGCACCGGACAGGCCCCCGATCACGATGTTCTGCGGCGTGGCCGGCTTGAGCAGCAACGTATAGATGATCGCGTAGCCGATGAAGGTGGCGAAGGTCAGCCACATCGTCAGGTCGTTGGCGAACACGTGCAGCGTCCACATACCTGCACCGCCCAGCACCACCGAGAACACCAGGATCTGCCGCGTGCCCAGCTCGCCGCTGGCCGACGGGCGCCAGGCCGTACGGCGCATCATCGCGTCGATCTTGCGCTCGACCAGGCAGTTGATCGCGAAGGCGGCACCGGCAAACAGCCAGATGCCGACCGCGCCGCCAATGAGCACCGGCCACGGCACCATGCCCGGCGTGGCCAGGAACATGCCGATGACGGCGCAGAACACGGCGAGCTGCGTGACGCGCGGCTTGGTCAGGGCTGCGTACTGCGCCGCGGTATGTCGCCAGCCGGGGAGTTGAGTGGAAGTCGAGGGAGAAGCCACGGTATTCATGGGAAACGGTCAGACGGCGGCCACTGCCGCAGGCATTGGCACGCGCGCCCGCGCGAGCCCGATCAGGTAATGCAGGCGCACCATCAGCAGCAGCAGCATCGCTGCTCCACCGTTGTGCGCCACGGCAGCCAGCAACGGCCACCCAAGCACGATGTTCGATAGGCCGGTGCCAAGCTGCACCGCCAGTACGATGAGCAGCACGGTCGCCACGCGGCCCATGCCGTCGATACGCCGCGCACGAAGCCCGAACCACACCAGGTAGCTCAGCACGACCACGGCAAACACGCGGTGCGTCCAGTGGATGGCGACAAGCGCATCGTGGGAAATGAACTCACCGCCGGCGGTACGGCCGAGCTGGCGCCAGAATGTGAAGCCGTGCGCAAAATCCATCGGCGGGACCCACTGGCCGTTGCACAGCGGGAAGTCGGTACAGGCGAGCACCGCATAGTTCGTACTGACCCAGCCGCCCAGCACGATCTGCACGATCAGCAGCACGAGGCCGGCGACGGCCGCCGCGCGCAGTGAAGCGGCACGCTCGTCCACCTGGCGCGGCGCATCGTTCTTGCAGCCGAGCCAGATGAGCAACGCGAGCAGCGACATGCCCAGCAGCAGGTGCGTCACCACAATCGCCGGCTGCAGCTTCAGCGTGACGGTCCACGCGCCGAATGCGCCCTGCACGCACACCAGCGCGAGCACGGCCGTCGCATACCACGGAGATTGCTTCAACTCCCGGCGCTTGACCCATGCCACCACGACCAGCGTGATGATCAGCACGCCCACCGCCATCGCAAAGTAGCGGTGCGTCATCTCGATCCACGCCTTCATCCACGTGACCGGGCCGCTGGGCATGGCAAGCTGCGCAGCATGGATGTCGTCGCGCGCGTGGAACGGGTTGGACGTGCCGTAGCAGCCGGGCCAGTCCGGGCAGCCGAGGCCCGAATCGGTCAGGCGCGTGAAGCTGCCGAACATGATGAGGTCCAGCGTCAGGAACGCCGTGATCCACACCAGCTTGCGATACTTGTTGCGGTCACCCTTGACCAGCACGTAGCACAGCGGGATCAGCGCGATCAGGATGCCGATGGAAGCGAGTTGCAACAGCATGGCTTATCCGATGCGCGAATACTTGAGCAGACGCGTGAGGTCCCCGCGGACCTTTTTCGGGTCGGGATCCTTCGGGAACTGCATCATCAGGTTGCCAAGCGGGTCCACCAAGAAGAGATGATCGGCGGGCAATGTCTTGCCATCGGTCAGCCAGTTCCCGGGCAACTGGGGCGCCCGCAGGAAGCGCACGGCGGCGTAGTCGTCGTTGTAGGCCTGGACGAGGCGCGGGTCGATGTCGCCGCGGTCGGTGACGAGCCAGACGGGAACGATGCGGTCGCGGTCCGGCCCTTGGCCGATGCGCAGCTGGCGCATGGTGAAGAGCTTGCGCGCGCAGTTGTCGTCGCAGGCGCTGCCGTCCACCGACACCATCAGCCACTTGCCCTTGAGGCTCGCGAGCGGCACTTCGGCGCCGTGCTCGTCCTGCACCATGAGGTTGGCCGGGATCGGGCGCTGCGGGTCGACCAGCGTGCCATACGCCGCCTTCCCGCCGGCGGGCGTGAAGACGTAATAGGCGAGGTACGACGCAATCACCGGGGACGCACACACCAGCAGCAGGAACAGCATCATCAAGCGGCCCCGGCGTGTGCGTGCGTCGATGCGCGGGTCGGCGGGGGCTTCGAGCGTGCCCGGCGCGGTTTCCTGATTCACCATGTGATTCCCAATCCATGTGGCTGCGGCACTAAGCCGCAACGCGAGTTCGTATTCACGCGGGCTCTGAAGCGCCCGCCAAGCGACGATAGCGTCGCACGCCGTAGAAGACCATCAGCCCCAGCACCCCAGCGGCCATTGCAAACCACTGGAATGCGTAGCCGTAATTGCGGTCGGCGCCCAGGTCGGCGCGCGGCCAATCGCGCGCCAGGCCGTCCTGCGCGTCGGATTCCTGCTGTACCACGAACGGTTGCAGCGGCATGCCGATTTCGCGCGCGAACGCGTCGAGGTCGATATTCTGCCTAAGTCGCTGGCCGGCTTCATCCGCGGCGTCCTTTCCGCCCAGGCTGAAGACACGGCTGGCATGCGGCACGGCCATCCCTTCGACCTGCACTTCCCCGGCGGGGGTGGTGTATGGCGCAATGCGTGTGCGGTCGACCGGATCGCGCGGCAGCCAGCCGCGATTGACGAGCACGGCGCGCCGGCCGGCGCCCTCCAGCACCAGCGGAATCAGCACCTCGAAGCCCGGGCGCGACACGCCGTTGGTCACATGCGGCCGGTTTTCGAGCAACACCGTGTGCGCCACATCGAACGTGCCGCGCAGCAGCACCGGCCGATACAGCACCGCATCGGCTGCCACCGGCTGCGCAGTAATGCGCTGGGCCGGCGCATTCTGCAAGGCGACGATGCGCGCCTGCCGCTCAATGCGCTCGTGCGCACGCTGGAGCTGCCAGCGGCCGAGCGCGCACGTGAGGGCGATCAGCGCCACACCGGCGATCATCGGCACGGGCGCAAACCAGTCGCGCAGCGGCACGCGCACGGTCATTGCGCGTCCTCGGTGAGATAATCCACCACGCCCGTTTCCAACCTATCCGCCTCCATGCGCATCGTCGTTGCCATCGCGTTCCTGCTGATTCTCAGCAGCCTTGCCTCCGCACTGTTCTTCCTGATGCGCGACAAGGGCCACAGCAGCCGCACCGTCCGCTCGTTGATGTTCCGCGTCGGCTTTTCGATTGCGCTGTTCATCTTCATCCTGGTGGCCAACCGGCTGGGCTGGATCCACAGCACCGGCATTCCCATGGGCCAGTAGCGGCGCAATCGGCCGGCAGAAAAACGAAAACGCCGCAGCGGTGTCCCGTCTGCGGCATTGTCTTGGCAGGATCATCGGGCAGCGCGAGGCCGCCCCAATCCTACGCTCGGTTTATAGCCAGTACACGACCACGTACAGGCCAAGCCACACCACGTCCACAAAGTGCCAGTACCACGCGGCGCCCTCGAACGCGAAGTGGTGCTCCGGCGTGAAATGGCCCTTGATCACGCGGCCCAGCACCACCGCCAGCATGATCGCGCCCATCGTCACGTGGAAACCGTGGAAGCCGGTAAGCAGGAAGAACGTCGAGCCATAGATCCCCGAGGTCAGCCTCAGGTTGAGTTCGTGATAGGCGTGAATGTACTCGTACGCCTGGAAGCCCATGAACGTGAAGCCCAGGATGATCGTCAGCAGCAGACCCTGGATCACCTGCGCGCGCTTGCCTTCACGCAGCGCGTGGTGGGCCCAGGTGAGCGTCACGCCGGAGGTCAGCAGGAGCGCGGTGTTGATCGTCGGGATCGGCCACGGGCCCATCGTCGTGAACGGTGCCACCGTGCCGGCGGGGCCGGCGTTCGGCCAGATCGCGTTGAAGTCGGGCCACAGCAGCTTGTTGTTCAGGTCGCCCAGCCACGGCATGGAGATGGTGCGGGCATAGAACAGCGCACCGAAGAACGCCGCGAAGAACATCACTTCCGAGAAGATGAACCAGCTCATCGACCAGCGGAACGAGGCGTCTACGCGGTCGCCATACCGGCCGCCTTCCGACTCCGAGATGGCGTCGGCAAACCAGGCGCGCAGCACGAACAGGAACCACAGCAGGCCGATCAGGAACGTCCACGGCGCCCACGGCTGGGCGTTCACCCACGCTGCGGAGCTCAGCAGCACGATCAGCAGGCCGACGCTCGCCGAAATCGGATGCCGCGACGGCCCGGGCACGAAGTAGTACGGAGCATTCGCTCGATTCGCACTCATCTCTTTTTCTCCAGCTCTGTTTTTTTAAGAATCCACTCGATGTTGCCCGGCCTCACCGCCTCACCACCGACTGCGCAGGCCGTCTCCTCAACCCACCGCTCAACCGACCACGGCGCGCACGATCATCAACAGCACGACGATGAACAGCACCGCCGCCAGAACGCCCGCGATGATCACGTGCACAGGGTTCAGCTGCGCCATGTCGCGGTCGTGATCCTGGCCTTTGCGCACACCGAAGAAGGACCAGAACACCGCCTTCATCGTCTGCGCGAAGGATGCGCGCCGTCGGGTCGCTTCTTTCAGTTCGTCCATGTCCTCACGTTCCCCTACCGGGCACGGTGGGCGCCTGCGCCACCGGCTTGCCGATTTCAAAGAAAGTGTAGGACAAGGTGATCGTCTTCACGTCCTTCGGAAGATCCGGATCAATGACAAACACCACCGGCATCTCGCGCGATTCGTTGGCGGCCAACGTCTGCTGCTTGAAGCAGAAACACTCGATCTTCTTGAAGAATTCGGTGGCCTGCTTGGGCGCATAGCTCGGGATGGCTTGGGCCTCGACCGTGCGCCGCTCCTTGTTCACCACCTCGTAGACGATCTGGCTGATCTCGCCCGGGTGGACTTCCATGCTGTTCTGGACCGGGCGGAAGCGGAACGGCCCCTGGCTGTTCGAATCGAACTCCACCGTGATCGTGCGCGTCTGGTCGACCTGCGTGTTGCGCAGCGCCCCGCCGTCGTAATCGCGCGTGGTCAGCACGTTGATGTTCGTGACCTCGCAGATCTTCTTGTACAGCGGCACGAGCGCATAGCCGAATCCGAACATCATCACCACCACGACGGCCAGCTTGCCGAGCATGGCCCGGTTCAGCCCGCGGTCAGCAGCGCTGGTGTCTTCGGAGGGCTCCGGCTTTGCCGGCGTTTGGCTCATGTGCGGTCTCGCTCAGCGATCGGTGTTGCCGCGGCCGGCTATGCGCCGAACACGACGCGCTTGAAAATCACACCCAGAAAGAAAACCAACGCAATCGTGGCAAGGATGAACGCGAGACGCCGGTTGCTGGCACGCTGCTCGGGCGTTGGGCTTTTTTCTGGATTCGACATCGTTGTCCGGAGGATCGCGAGGCCGGCACCGGCCAGCCCCGCGACACCTGCATTACTTGACCAGCGGCGGTTCTTCAAAGGTGTGGAACGGCGCCGGCGAAGGCACGGTCCACTCCAGGCCTTCCGCGCCATCCCACGGCTTGTCGGCAGCCTTCTCGCCACCGCGGTACGACGGCAGCACCACGAAGAAGAAGAAATACACCTGCATCAGGCCGAAGCCCAGCGCACCGATCGACGCGATCGCGTTGAAGTCGGCGAACTGCTGCGGGTAATCCGCATAGCGGCGCGGCATGCCGGCCAGGCCCAGGAAGTGCATCGGGAAGAACGTGAGGTTGAAGGTGATCATCGAACCCCAGAAGTGGATCTTGCCGCGCGTCTCGCTGTACATGTAGCCCGACCATTTCGGACCCCAGTAGTAGAAGCCCGCGAACAGCGCGAACAGCGAACCGGCCACCAGCACGTAGTGGAAGTGCGCCACCACGTAGTAGGTGTCCTGCAGCTGGATATCGATCGGGGCCACGGCCAGGATCAGGCCCGTGAAGCCGCCCACGGTGAACACGAAGATGAAACCGATCGCAAACAGCATCGGCGTCTCGAACGTCATCGAGCCGCGCCACATCGTGGCCACCCAGTTGAAGATCTTCACGCCGGTCGGCACCGCGATCAGCATCGTCGCGTACATGAAGAACAGCTGGCCGGTGACGGGCATGCCCGTCGTGAACATGTGGTGCGCCCACACGATGAACGACAGGATGGCGATCGACGCCGTGGCGTACACCATCGAGCTGTAGCCGAACAGCGGCTTGCGCGCGAAGGCCGGCACGATCTGGCTGATGATGCCGAACGCCGGCAAGATCATGATGTACACCTCGGGGTGCCCGAAGAACCAGAAGATGTGCTGGTACATCACCGGGTCGCCGCCGCCGGCTGCCGAGAAGAAGCTCGTGCCGAAGTGGCGGTCGGTCAGCACCATGGTGATCGCGCCTGCCAGCACCGGCATCACGGCGATCAGCAGGTACGCCGTGATCAGCCATGTCCAGCAGAACATCGGCATCTTCATCAGCGTCATGCCGGGTGCGCGCATGTTCAGGATGGTCACGATGATGTTGATCGCGCCCATGATCGACGAGGCACCCATGATGTGGACAGCAAAGATGGCCATGTCCATGCCCGGGCCCATCTGCACCGACAGCGGCGCATACAGCGTCCACCCCGCGGCGGTGGCACCGCCCGGCACGAAGAACGAGCCCACCAGCAGGATCGCCGCAGGCGGCAGCAGCCAGAAGCTGAAGTTGTTCATCCGCGCGAAGGCCATGTCGGAGGCCCCGACCTGCAGCGGAATCATCCAGTTCGCAAAGCCCACGAAGGCCGGCATGATCGCGCCGAACACCATGATCAGGCCATGCAGCGTGGTGAACTGGTTGAACAGCTCCGGATGGAAGAACTGCAGGCCCGGCTGGAACAGCTCCAGGCGGATCAGCAGCGCCAGCGTGCCGCCCGAGAGCAGCATCATGAACGAGAACAGCAGGTACAGCGTACCGATGTCCTTGTGGTTGGTCGCAAGCAGCCAGCGGCGCCAGCCGTGCGGATGGTCGTGCGCGTGGTCGTCTCCATGACCGTGCGCGTGATCTTGCGGGTGCGTAACAGCGGTGCTCATCGAAGAACTCCTTGGGTTCGGTTCGTCACGCAGACGATCAATCAGCCGGCGCTGCGGTCTTGCGCCGCAGTCGCCTGTTGGGACGCCACCTTGCCGGCGGATTCTGTTGCAGCGGTCTTGGCGCCGCCGCCTTCCGGCATCTTGCCGCCGCGCGCATCCTTCACCTGCGAAGGCTGCAGCAGATCACCCGTGTGGTTACCCCAGTTGTTGCGCTCGTAGGTGACGACGGCGGCGATCTCCACATCGTTGAGCGCCGACGCCCAGGGCGGCATCGCAGCCTTGCCGTGCAGCACGATGTTCAGGTGCTCAGCCAGCGGGCCGTTCGCAATCTTCGAGCCGTCCAGCGCCGGGAACGGGCCGCCGCCCTTGCCGTTCGGCTGGTGGCACACCGCGCAGTTGGCGGCGTAGACCTTCTCGCCGCGCGACTTCAGCTCGTCCAGCGTGTAGGTCTTGTTCGGGTCATCGGCCTTGGCGGCCATTTCCTTCTTCTTGCCGTCGACCCACTTGGTGTAGTCATCCTGCGAAAGCACACGCACGACGATCGGCATGAAGGCGTGTTCCTTGCCGCACAGCTCCGCGCATTGGCCGCGGTACACGCCGACCTTCTCCGCCCTGAACCACGTGTCGCGCACGAACCCCGGAATCGCATCCTGCTTGACGGCAAATGCCGGCACCATCCACGAGTGGATCACGTCGTTGGCCGTGGTCACGATGCGCACCTTGCGATTGACCGGCACGACGAGTTCGTTGTCGACCTCGACCAGGTACGTGTTGCTCTTGGGCGCCTGGTTGTTGATCTGGTCGCGCGGGGTGGTGAGCGTGGAGAGGAACGAGATGCCCTCGCCTTCGCCCTTCAGGTAGTCGTAACCCCACTTCCACTGGTAGCCGGTGGCCTTGATGGTGAGGTCGGAATTGGTGGTGTCCTTCATGGCGACCACGGCCTTGGTGGCCGGCAGCGCCATCCCGATCACGATCAGGAACGGCACGATGGTCCAGATGATTTCAACCGTGGTGCTTTCGTGGAACGTCGCAGGCTTGTGGCCGACCGACTTACGGTGCTTGAAAATGGAGTAGAACATCACCCCGAACACACCGATGAAGATCACGATACAGATGATCAGCATCATCCAGTGCAGCCAATGGATCTCGGCAGCGATCTTGGTGACCGGGGGCGCGAGATTGAGCTGCCGCACTGCGGGGCCGCCCGGCATGTCTTCCACTGCCAGGGCCGTTTGACTGAGGGCGAGGAGTGAGCCTGCCGCCAGCAAACTTGCCAATGTCTTATTCAACATTTTCATTTTTCGTTGTCCCACAATTTACAGATTCCACTCTGCCCCGGCGCGAGGCTCACGGAACGTGGGGTGGCGGCCCAAGCTCCAAACACCGGGAAAGCTCGTCTGCGAAACGTCGCCGGCCGGCAGGATCAAGAAACCTCCCCACCCGCACGACGCGCCCGCTCGAACACAGCGCGACCTGCTCTCGCAGCGGATCCTCCAGCTCCACCCGCGCCCAGCGTGCGTTGAAGACGTGGCGAATCCGTCGGTTCGCAAAAACCTGCTCGATCACCAGCGCATCGTCGTCCAGCCAGACGTGCTCGTAATCGGAGGCGTGGCGGGCATAGTACAGCAATGCCCATCCGAGAATCGCGACCTCCAGTCCCGAGAAAGGCAACACCAACCAGGCGCCTTGCCACGCAAAGAACGAAGCGATCGCGAACGAGAGGATGACAATCGAGAGGTAGAACCAGCCGACCTGGCGAGGTGAAAGCGAGCAGTTTCGCTTCATGAGCCAGTTCTTCCGCGGCGATTCCGGGATGTTGGAGGCGCCGCACGCTGGCTGGAGCGCGATTCCAATGTCGTGCATTGAACCACTCCTGCCTCGGATGCATACCCGTACGGTTCGCCCGTGGCAAAAAACGGGATAGGCCTTTGGGGGACTGCTGCGACAAACTGGCGCATTATATGTTTGCAATTGACCCCAAACAAGGCAAAGCGCCTTTATGCAAGTCCCGGCTTGACAAGACCCCGTCAATACCGTTGTTGGCCGCGGAAGCGTTTCAGGCGCGCGGTTTGCGACCGATCTGGTCGATCGGAATCATGGCCCTGCCTTGCTCGTCCAGCGCCTGCCGGGGGCTCGGCGCGAGCTTCCAGGCGTGGCCGTAAACGACTTCGAAGGTCAGCGGAATGAGCCCGTCCGGATTGCGCTGGGCGTCGAGCGCGTCAAATAGCCGCTGGCGCCACCGCGGCGTATGCAGGCCCGCACCGGCGAGGCTGCGGCCCGCTTCATCGGCCAGCCCCGCCATGCCGCCCAGCAGATGCACATCGGCCAGCAGCGCCTGCGGGGTTTCGTACGTGATGGTGAGCTGCTCCATGTCCATCACGGGCGTGGACCAGCGGCTGTGCACGAGCATGTCGCCAATGTCGTGCATGTCGACAAAGCGCAGCGTGTGGACGCCCGCGTCGATGCCCGCCAGCGCACTGCGCAGCTCGCGCAGCGTATCGGGCCCGAACAGGCTGAACATGAGCAGCCCGCCCTCCGACGTCACGCGGTGCCACTCCGGAAAGATCGCGTGCGGCGCCGGATCCCAGTGCAGCGCCAAGTTCGACCAGAGCAGGTCGAACGACGCAGCGGCAAACGGCAGCGCCCGAAAATCGGCCTGGGCGAAATCGAATACGGGGCGCTTCTTCAGCAGGCGACCGAGCCAGCCGGCATCGGTGCGCTGCGGGTCAAGCGTCTGCGCCAGCATGGCGGCAGACCAGTCCACGCCGCAGATCTGCGCATCCGGATACTGCGCACGCAGCACCGCCAGCCCTTGCCCGAGGCCGCATCCGAGGTCGAGCGCGCGCGACGGCGTGGCCTTGATATAGGACAGCCGATCGTGCATGCGGCTGCCGACCTCGCGCAGCAGGAAATCCACGTCGGCGAAACGCGCGGCGCGGCGGTCGAAGGCGCGCCGCAGGGCGGCAGGACGGGCGAGGATGGGATCGGACATCAAAGAACCAGCGGGAAACTGCGGTTGCCAAGTATACCGGCGCGCAGTTTGAGGCGCCGTCCGATGGCGCCATGGCCGCCAAACGGCTTAGATAGCGGTTTTTTGATGCTCAAACACGCGTTATCTGCATGGTTTCGCGCCGGTTTGCGGGAGTTGCTGCCGTGCGCGTGCGCTGTGTGCGGTGCGGTCCAGCGCGAGCTCGTCTGCGCCGGCTGCATGGACGACCTTGCCCCGCTGCTCGGCAGGCGCCGCTGCATACAGTGCGCCATTGCGCTGGAAACGCGGCATCTTGCCCGCCATTGCCACGCCTGCCTCGTCGGCGCGCCCGACTTTGATGCGACCGTCACCCTTGCGGATTACGGCTGGCCGCTCGACCATCTCGTCACCGGATTGAAGTTCCGCGGCCAGTTGCCGCTCGCCGGCTGGCTGGCAGGTCGGCTCGGGGAGGCGTTGCGCGCCGCGCCGGGTAGGCTGCCGGACGTCCTGGTACCGGTGCCGCTCGCCCCCGCACGCCTGCGCTTGCGCGGCTACAACCAGGCGTGGGAGATCGCGCGGCGGCTGGAGGGGCAGTTGCAGATCGCCGCCCTGCCCACCGCCTTGCAGCGCGTGCGCGACAATCCCGCTCAGGCCACGCTGGACCGCGCCGAGCGGCTCGCCAACCTGCACGGTGCGTTTGTCGTCGCCGAGCCGGCCCGCATCGCCGGGCGCCATGTCGGCGTCGTGGACGATGTGATGACCACCGGCACCACGCTCGGCGAGATCGCCACGCAACTCAAACGCGCGGGCGCGCTGCGCGTCACGAATGTCGTGGCCTTGCGCACGCCGTGACGGCGTGCTTATGCGACATTCTGTCGCGCCCGCCACCGAACGCTGTGGCGGCGTGACAACCCTTCCCAATGTGGATAAGCTCGCCGCCGGAGTTTTCCCGCCACCGCAGCCATGTTCAACGTCGTCCTCGTCGAGCCCGAAATCCCGCCCAACACGGGCAACGTGATCCGCCTGTGCGCCAACACGGGCGCGCAGTTGCACCTGATCGAACCGCTGGGCTTTCCGCTTGAAGACGCGCGCATGCGGCGCGCAGGCCTGGACTACCACGAGTACGCGACGATGCGCGTGCATGCTGATTGGGGCGCCTTCCTGCGCGATGCGCAACCTGACCCCAGCCGCATGTTCGCGCTCACCACGCGCGGCTCGACGCCGTTTGCCAGCATGGCCTTCCAACCCGGAGACTGGTTCGTGTTCGGATCCGAAACGCGCGGATTATCCGAAGAACGACGCGAGTGGTTTCCGGCGTCACAGCGCATCCGCCTGCCGATGCGCCCCAACAACCGCAGCCTGAATCTGTCGAACACCGTGGCGGTGGTCGTCTTCGAGGCGTGGCGGCAGAACGGATTCGCGGGCGGCGCCTGAACACACAGCGCCGCACCCCGTCCTAGCGCGCGGACTCCGACTTGGCGTCGCGTTGCAAGAGGCGCTCCACCGCGCGCGCGGGCGCCAGCCCTTCGAACAGGACTTCGCAGACGGTAAACGTGATCGGCATATCGACGCCCCGGTCACGAGCCAGTGCCGCGACCGCGCGTGCGCAACGCACGCCCTCGGCAACATGACCGAGGCTGTGCAGGATGTCGTCGAGCGTGCGGCCTTGCGCAAGCTGCATCCCGACTGTCCGGTTGCGTGACAGATCACCGGTGGCGGTGAGCAGCAGATCGCCCATGCCGGTGAGTCCCATGAAAGTCTCCGGCCGGCCGCCAAGCGCAAGCCCAAGGCGCGTCATCTCGGCCAGCCCGCGCGTGACCAGCGCGGCGCGCGCGTTCAGGCCCAGGCCGAGGCCGTCCGCGGCACCAGTGGCGATCGCGAGCACGTTCTTGACCGCGCCGCCCACCTCCACGCCGACCAGGTCGTCGCTTGCATACACGCGCATGGCGTGATGGTGAAAGCCGCGCTGCGTGAACCCGCACAGCGTGTCGTTGGTCGATGCGACGGTCATCGCGCACGGCAGGCCCTGTGCGACTTCCTTGGCGAAGCTGGGGCCGGACAGCACACCGGTTGCCAGATCGCTGCGCCCGGTCTGGCGAAGGACCTCTGCAACGATGGCGTGGGGCAATGCTCCCGTCTCGGGGTCGAAGCCCTTGCACAGCCAGATGACGTTGCTCACGCCGCCATGCTCGGCAACGGCACG
Organism: Ralstonia mannitolilytica; assembly: GCF_905397375.1. Lineage (GTDB taxonomy): Bacteria > Pseudomonadota > Gammaproteobacteria > Burkholderiales > Burkholderiaceae > Ralstonia > Ralstonia mannitolilytica. The sequence continues at coordinate 53,592 of NZ_CAJPVG010000016.1, read as the reverse complement.
CGTCAGATCGGCCAAGCCCGCCACGGGCGATGCAATGACGGCGAGTGCGTCGTCACCCGCTGCGTGGTCGAGCGCCGCTTGCAGGTCATCGGAAAACCGCAGCATTGCCTGCAGCGCGATGCCCGGCAGATACGTTGCATTGACGTGCGTGGCGGCCATCTGCGCAACGAGGCTGGCATCGCGGCCCCACAGCACGACATCGTGCGATTGCGCGGCATGGCTGGCGAGGGCGGTGCCCCAGGCGCCGGCACCCAGAACGGAAATTCGCATGCGCGTATTCAACATCGGTCAGGCAAAAAAAATACCCGCGCGAGCGTGTGGCCGGCGCGGGCTTCAGGCGCGGTGCGGCCCGTGTTCAGTGCGTGGCCTTCGAGCCGTCCGGCATCACCAGACCGGCGCCGCCGCCCTGGGCCTGCGCCTCTTCCATCGCGGCAGCCAGGCGTTGCTCGTACAGCGCCTGGAAGTTGATCTCGGCCAAGTGGATCGGCTGGAAGCCGGCGCGGCCAATGGTGTCGGCAATGTTCGAGCGCAGGTACGGGTACACGATGGTCGGACAGGCGATGCCCAGCAGCGGGTCCATCTGCTCGGCCGGCACGTTGCGGATGTCGAAGATACCGGCTTGCTTGGCTTCCACCAGGAAGGCGACCTTTTCCTTGACCTTGGTCGTGACCGTGCCGATGACGACCACTTCAAACACGCCCTCGGCCAGTTGCGAAGCGGACACGTCCACCTGCACTTCCACGGTCGGCTGTTCCTGCTCGAGGAAGATGTGCGGCGAGTTGGGCTGCTCCAGCGACAGATCCTTCAGGTAGACGCGCTGAATGTTGAAGAACGGCTGGCCATCCTGGCCCGGTTGCTGTTGTTGCTGGTCGCTCATGACTCGCCTTCAAAATGGATGTGGTCAGTGCTTGGCGGAACGCGTCCGCCGTGCAAGACGCGTATGGTACATGAGGCAATGGTGCAGGCCATTGCGAGGACACCTAAAAATACAACGCCCGGTCAAGGCCGGGCGTTCTGTGTGGCGAGCGCGTCGCCAAGTCAGGCGGCCAGCAGCGGCACCAGGCCGCCTTCGCGGTCCAGCGCGGACAGATCATCAAAGCCGCCGATGTGTCGATCGTCGATGTAGATCTGCGGCACGGTGCGGCGGTTCGTGCGCGCCATCATCTCTTCGCGCTTGCCGGGTTCGCGGTCGATCAGGATCTTTTCGATCTGCTCGACGCCGCGCTGCTTCAGGAGTCGTTCCGCTGCCACGCAATAGGGGCAGACGGTGGTGCTGTACATGACCACGTGCGCCATAACATCAAACCTCGTTGTCTTTTCGTTACTTCACGACCGGAAGGCCTGCCTGCTGCCAGGCGGCCAATCCGCCCTCGAGCGAATAGACCTCACTGTAACCGGCCTGCTTCAACACTGCTTGCGCCCGCCCGGCGCGCTGGCCGGTCTGGCATACGAGGATGATGGGGGTCTCTTTGTTCTTTGCAAGGCCGGCCGCCTTGCCTTCGAGTTCGCCAAGCGGCGCATGCTTGGCTTGCGGGAGATGGCCGGCGGCGTACTCGCTGCTCTCGCGCACGTCAACCACCACGGCGTTGCGGCGGTTGATGAGCTGCGTGGCCGTCGAGGCACTGACCTTGGCGCCGCCCCCGCCGGCAATGCGGCGCTGGACGGACGACCAGACCAGCAGCCCGCCCGAAACGATGGCGATGGCAAGCAGGGCGAGGTTGTTGTAATCGGCGAAAAACTTCACGGTATCGGTTTCCTGGGATGGGTCGGTCGGGCCTCGTCCGAACGGTTCGGAGAGCCAATGCCGGCGGCATTATAAAATAGCCGGTTTCAGCGGTCGCACGTCAAGGCGTCGACAGATCGCCGCAGGCCGCGCGCGCAGGTTTTCTCACTTCTCATCATGGCAGTCATGCACAAGCTCGTCCTCATCCGCCACGGCGAATCGACGTGGAATCTCGAGAACCGCTTCACCGGCTGGGTCGACGTCGACCTCACCGATACGGGCGTCGCCCAGGCCCGCCAAGGCGGCAAACTGCTGCGCGAAGCCGGCTTCACCTTCGACCTCGCCTACACCTCGGTGCTCAAGCGCGCGATACGCACGCTTTGGCATGTGCAGGACGAAATGGATCTGATGTGGATCCCGACCCGCAACGAATGGCGCCTGAACGAACGCCACTACGGCGCGCTGTCGGGCCTGAACAAGGCGGAGACGGCCGCCAAGTTCGGCGACGAGCAGGTATTGATCTGGCGCCGCAGCTACGACACGCCGCCGCCCGCCCTCGAGCCCGGGGCCGAGAACGACGCCTTCGGCAACCCGCGCTATGCCGGCCTCACGCGCGAGCAGGTGCCCCTGACCGAATGCCTGAAAGACACCGTGGCGCGCGTGCTGCCGCTGTGGGAAGAGTCGATTGCGCCGGCCATCCGGAGCGGCAAGCGTGTCGTCATTGCAGCGCATGGCAACAGCATCCGCGCGCTGGTGAAGTACCTCGACGGCATTTCCGACGCCGACATCGTCGGCCTGAACATCCCCAACGGCACGCCGCTGGTGTATGAGCTGGACGCCAACCTCAAGCCGATCCGCCATTACTACCTGGGCGACCAGGAAGCAATTGCCGCGTCGCTCGCGGCGGTGGCCAGCCAGGGCAAGTCCAAATAATCCGTAACGGGCGCTGCGGCACCTCAACGCCTTTATACTGTCAAAGCCTGACACCCGGGATGTGCGCAAGCCGTCCCGGGTCATGTTTATCTACCGTCCCACCGTCCGCTCCCGACACATGCGAACTTCGCTCAAGAACATCAGCTTGATCGCCATCGGCCTCGTTACCGGGGTACTGGCGACGCTTCAGCTCTCCGCCACCGCGCAGAATGCGACGGTCGGGCCGCTTCCGCTGGAGAAGCTCAGGCTCATGGCCGACATCTTTGGCCAGATCAAGCGCGAGTATGTCGAGCCGGTGGACGACGACAAGCTGCTGACCGAAGCCATCAAGGGCATGGTCGCCAGCCTCGACCCCCATTCGGCCTACCTCGACAAGAAGGACTTCCAGGAGCTGCAGGAGGGCACCCAGGGACGCTTTGCCGGCCTGGGCATCGAGATCTCGCAGGAGGAAGGTCTTGTCAAGGTCATCAACCCGATCGAAGACACCCCGGCCTTCCGCGCCGGCGTGCAGCCGGGCGACCTGATCACCCGCATCGACGACAAGCCGGTGCGCGGCATGCCGCTCGAGCAAGCCGTCAAGCGCATGCGCGGCGCGCCGGGCACCAAGGTCACGCTGACCATCTACCGCAAGAAGGAAGAGCGCACGTTCCCGCTCACCATCACCCGCGCTGAAATTCAGGTGCAGTCGGTCAAGGCCAAGCTGCTCGGCGACGGCATTGCCTGGGTGCGCATCACGAGCTTCCAGGAACGCACCGTGCCGGACCTGGCCAAGAAGCTGAACGACCTGGCCAAGCAGGACGGCCACCTCAAGGGCCTGATCCTGGATCTGCGCAACAACGGCGGCGGTGTGCTGCAGGCCGCTGTGGGTGTGTCGGCCGCGTTCCTGCCGCCGGACGTGACGGTGGTCTCGACGAACGGCCAGGTGCCGGACGCGAAGCGCACGTACAAGACGACGTTCGCCAACTACCGCCTGAGCAACTTCGATTCCGATCCGCTCGCCAACCTGGACCCCGAGTTCAAGACCGTGCCGATCATCGTGCTGACCAACGCGTACACGGCCTCCGCTTCGGAAATCGTGGCCGGCGCGCTGCAGGATCACCACCGCGCCAAGACGATGGGCAAGACGACCTTCGGCAAGGGCTCGGTGCAGACGGTGCGCCCGCTGTCGAACGACACCGGCATCAAGCTGACCATCGCGTACTACTACACGCCATCGGGCAAGTCGATCCAGGCAAAGGGCATCCGCCCGGATATCCCGGTCGACCAGAATCCGGAAGGCGATCCGGACGACGCGCTCATCACCCGCGAGATCGATACCGAGCGCCACCTGCACAACAAGCAAGAGTCGGAAGAAGCGGAGATGACGGAGCGCGAAAAGCGCCGCGTCGAAGAGCTGCGCCGCCTGGAAGAAGAAAACGCCAAGAAGACGCCGGAGCAGCGCGAGAAGGAACGCAACAAGAAGCCGATCGAGTTCGGCTCGGCCGACGACTTCATGCTGCAGCAGGCCATTGCCGACCTGAAGGGCCAGCCGGTCAAGCGTTCGAAGTCGGTGCTGGAAAGCGCAGCCGCGACCGTGCCGGACAAGGCCGTGAAATCGCCGGCCGCCAAGGAATCGAGCCAGCCCGCCAAGCTGCCCAAGGGCAAGGCGGCGCCGGCTTCCGAGCCGGCTGCGCCCAAGCCCAGCGGCCCGGCAAGCAGCGTGCAGCCGGCCCCGGAACCCACCGGCGCCCGCTGACACGCAACCCGGCGAACACTGGCAAACTTACGAGGCCGTGCACTGCACGGCCTTTTTCATTGCACCGCCATGAACGACGATCAACTGCTGCGCTATTCGCGCCATATCCTGCTCGACGAAATCGGCATCGAAGGGCAAACGCGCCTGCTGCAGGCGCACGCGCTGGTCATCGGGGCGGGCGGGCTCGGCGCCGCAGCCCTGCCCTACCTGGCGGCGGCCGGGGTTGGAACGCTGACCATCGTCGACGACGACACGGTCGACCTGACCAATCTGCAGCGCCAGATCCTGCACACCACCGAGTCGGTCGGGCAGCCCAAGGTGGCGTCGGCGCAGGCAGCCATCGCGCGGCTGAACCCGGACGTGCGCGTGAATGCCGTGCAGCGCCGGCTCGATGCGGATGCCATCGGCGCGCTTCTCGGCGGCGTCAGCGTGGTGCTGGACTGTTCGGACAACTTTGCCACGCGCCAGGCCGCCAACCTCGCTTGCGTACGGGCAGGCGTGCCGCTTGTGTCGGGAGCCGCCATCCGCTTCGACGGGCAGATCAGCGTCTTCGACAGCCGCGCAGGCGGACCGTGCTACGCCTGCCTGTTCCCGCCCGACGAGCCGGCACCCGAGGTGGCGTGCGCGACGATGGGCGTGTTCTCGCCGCTGGTCGGGATGGTGGGCACGGTGCAGGCGGCCGAGGCGCTCAAGCTCGTCGCCGGCATCGGCCGTTCGCTTGCTGGCCGTCTGCTGATGCTCGACGGTCTATCGATGGAATGGACGACGATGCGCATCGGGCGGCAGTCGTCGTGTCCGGTCTGCGGCGACGCGCACTGATGCGCCGAGCACGCGCAATAAAAAAAGGAGGCTGAGGCCTCCTTCTTTTCGCCGTCCGTCGAGTCTTACTCGCCCTCGGGCTCCATCTGCGATTGCAGATAGTTCTGAATGCCAACCTTGTCGATCAGCTCCAGCTGCGTTTCGAGCCAGTCGATGTGCTCCTCCGTGTCGTCCAGGATGTCGACCAGGATCTCGCGGCTGACGTAATCCTTGACCGATTCGCAGTAGGCGATGCCTTCGACCACCGTGCCGTGCGCGGCACGCTCGAGCTTCAGGTCGCACTCGATGATTTCCTTCGTGTCCTGGCCGATGAAGATCTTGCCGAGGTCCTGCAGGTTGGGCAGGCCGTCGAGCATCAGGATGCGCTCGATCAGGCGGTCGGCATGCTTCATCTCGCCGATCGATTCCTTGTATTCGTGGTCCCCGATGCGCTTGAGCCCCCAGTGGCCATACATGCGCGCGTGGAGGAAGTACTGGTTGATTGCGGTCAGCTCATTCTTGAGCTGGGCGTTCAGATATTGGATGACCTTCTTATCGCCTTTCATTCTCGGGGCTCCTGCTGGTGAGGGACGCGCGCCGGCGTCCGTTCAAGACGAGCCCGCGTTCTGATCCAGCAAGCAACAAATGCCGCCGAGGCTCAGGCCCGGGCGGCAGTTCGCGGCGGTAAAAAGGCAAGGGATCAGGCAGCCAACGCCTTGGCCGCAATGGCCTGGTCATTGGCGACGGGCTCGTCGCGACGCTCGATTATGGCATGCGTGCTGGCACGGCCCAACACCTGATCGACGGGGATGCAGCTCACCGCTTCGGCGAGCACCTGCTTGGCGCAGTCCCGGCATTGTCCGCAGCACGTGCCCACGCCGAGCGTCTCGGCGAGTTCGTCCAGGGTCGATACGCCCAGACGGGCGGCGCCATGGATTTCGCGGTCGGTCACTTGGTTGCAGATGCAGACGTACACGGGGCTCCTCCGCAGCGCTCACAACGCGCTGTCAGGCCAGAATAACAGAGAATGGTAATGAGAACAATTCTTGTTCGACCCCATTCGGCAGGCGGGGTCTTGGGGGTGCGCGCAAGCCGTCTTTTCGATGAAAGACGTGGAATTTCAATCACTTAGGGAACAATGACCGCAGGACAGGCGATGCGGCGGCACAACGGCCGCCGCCGCTGGCCCTGGCCGTTCAGGCCCGCGCCAGGGCGCCCAGCGCGTCTTGGATTTCGGCGGGTTCGCACGTGCACAGCAGGCGGTCGACCTCGCGCATGAGTCGCGGGCGGTCGGCGCGCAGGATCTGCTGCTTGACGCTCAGGAGCTGCGACGGATGCATCGAAAACTCGGTGAGCCCCATGCCGAGCAGCAGGCGCGTCATGGCGGCATCGCCGGCCATCTCGCCGCACACCGATACGGGCTTGCCGGCCTGATGCCCTTCGCGGATCGTGCGCGCGATCAGCTGCAGCACGGCGGGGTGCAGCGGGTCATACAGATGCGCGACCGCGTTGTCGGCGCGATCGATGGCGAGCGTGTACTGGATCAGATCGTTCGTGCCGATCGAGAGGAAATCCATGCGCCGCAGGAACACCGGCAGGATCAGCACCGCCGCCGGAATTTCAATCATGGCGCCAACCTTGACGGTCGGATCGTAGGCGAGGCCCTCGGCGTCGAGCGAGGCCTTCGCGCGCGCCAGGAGCTCCAGCGTCTGGTCGATCTCGCGGGCGTGCGCGAGCATCGGCACGAGAATCTTCACCGGCCCGAACGCCGAGGCACGCAACAGCGCGCGCAACTGCGTGAGGAACATCGCCGGCTCCGACAGCGACCACCGGATCGCGCGCAAACCCAACGCGGGGTTGGGCGCCGTCTCGAACAGGTCGTCGCGGATGTCCAGCGGCTTGTCGGCGCCAATGTCGATCGTGCGGATCGTGACAGGCAAACCCTTCATCGATTCGACCGCCGTGCGGTACGCGAGGAACTGCTCTTCCTCGTCGGGCAGCGCGCCGCGGCGGTTCATGAAGAGGAATTCGGAGCGGAACAGCCCGACGCCGACGGCACCCGCCTTCACGGCCGCGGCGGCATCTTCGGGCATCTCGATATTGGCCAGCAGGTCGATCTGCGTGCCGTCGAGCGTGACGGTGGGCGTGTGGCGCAGGCGCTCCAGGCGCTTCTTCTGCAGCTCGCCTTCGCTGCGGCGGTGCCGGTACTCCTCGAGGATGGAGGCGTTCGGATCGACGATGACGATGCCGTTGTCGCCGTCGATGACGACGATGTCGTCCTGCCGGATCAGCGTGCTCGCGTTGTGCACGCCGACGGCCGCGGGGATGTCAAGGCTGCGGGCGACGATGGCCGTGTGCGACGTACGTCCGCCGAGATCGGTGACAAAGCCCGCGAAGGTCTGGCCGCGAAACTGCAGCATATCGGCCGGCGCAATGTCATGCGCGACGACGATCATGCCGGCATCCGGATCGCAGCCGGCTGCCACCGGCGCCGGCGCCAGCGCGGGCGCACCGGCCAACACCTTGAGAATCCGCTCGACGACCTGCTCGATGTCGGCCTTGCGCTCGCGCAGGTACTCGTCTTCGATTTCACCAAACTGGCGGATCAACTCTTCGAGCTGTGTGGTGAGCGCCCACTCGGCGTTGTAGCGGCGCTGGCGGATCAGCGTCTCCGGCACCTGGGAGAGCAGCGCGTCATCCAGGATCATCGCGTGCACGTCGAGGAAGGCGCCCATCTCTTCGGGCGCATCGGCGGGCAGGTCGCGCTTGAGCGCGATCAGTTCGGCGCGCACCGTCGCGCGGGCACTGCGCAGGCGCTCGACCTCTGCGTCGAGCTTGTCTTCATCGACAAGGTAGTGCGACACGTCCAGCGCCGCACGCGCCAGCATGTGGGCACGGCCGATGGCGATGCCGCGCGAGACCGGGATGCCGTGCAGGGTAAAGGGCATAGAGCGCTGGCCGGATGGCGGCGTGGAGTTGGACCGGCGGGCTATTCGCCTTCGCCGAAGCGATCGTTGATCAGGGCGACGAGGCCGTCCATGGCGGCTTGCTCGTCGGGGCCCTCGATCTCCAGCGTGACGGTGGAGCCGATGCCTGCGGCCAGCATCATCACGCCCATGATGCTCTTGGCGTCGACCTGGCGGCCGTTGCGCGACATCTTGATCTGACTGTCGAACTTGCTGGCGAGCTGCGTGAGCTTGGCGGAGGCGCGAGCGTGCAGCCCCAGCTTATTGATGATGGTGATATCCCTCTGCAGCATATTTGTCCGGATGGTTGGCAACCTGGTTCTGGACGGCTGTCGAGCCGACCTGCAGTACGCCTTGCGCGCCGCCGGCCAGAGCCTTGGCGGCAAGTTGTTCGAGTTTTTCGGAGCGGTAGCAGATGGCGCGCACGAGCATCGGCAGGTTCACGCCGGCCAGCACGCGGACGCGGCCCGGATCGGCCAGGCGCGAGGCGATGTTGGCGGGCGTCGCCCCGAAGATGTCGGTCAGCACCAGCGCGCCGTTGCCTTCGATGAGCTCGGCGAGCTTTTCGCGCGCCTGCGCCAGCACGGCAGCCGGCTCGGCATCGGGCAGGACGTCGATCGCACCCAGCCGTTCGGGCTGGCCGCAATAGACGTGTGCAGCGCAATCACGCAAGGCGCTAGCCAACGGCGCGTGCGCGATGATCAGAATCCCTGCCATGATGGAAATGCGAATCGGTGTGAATCCGATTGTATCAGGGCCCCTCGAGCCGATCGTGCGGCCCGCCAGCGATTTCAGGCCGGCTTGCGCGCCAATCCGCTCGCCTTGCCGACCGCGCGCTCCAGCGCGTCGATGAACATGCCCGCCACGTTGAAGCCCGTCTGCTGCGTAATTTCCTGAAAGCACGTCGGGCTCGTGACGTTCACCTCGGTCAGATAGTCTCCGATGACATCCAGCCCGACGAGCAACAGGCCGCGCTGCCACAGCACCGGCGCAAGCGCATGGGCGATCACTTGGTCGCGCTCGGACAGCGGTTGTGCCTTGCCCGTGCCACCGGCGGCGAGGTTGCCGCGGACTTCGCCCGCCATCGGAATGCGCGCCAGCGAATGCGGCACGGGCGATCCGCCAATCAGCAGGATGCGCTTGTCGCCCTCGCGGATGGCCGGGATGTACTGCTGCGCCATGATCGTGCGGGCGCCGTTGTGGGTGAGCGTCTCGATGACGGCGCCGAGGTTCATGCCGTCCGGCCCCACGCGGAAGATGCCCGTGCCGCCCATCCCGTCCAGCGGCTTGAAGATGACATCGCCCTGCTCGGCGTGGAAGTCGCGCAGCCGCTTTGCGTCGCGGGAGACGATCGTCGGCACGGTGAACTCGCGGAACTGCGCAATCGCGAGCTTTTCGGAATGGTCGCGAATCGCCTGCGGCTTGTTGAAGATGCGCGCGCCTTGCCGCTCGGCAATCTCCAGCAGCCACGTGCTGGTGACATACTCCATGTCGAACGGCGGATCCTTGCGCATCAGCACGGCGTCAAAGCCGGTGAGCGGCAGCAGGCGCGCATCGCCGGCGCGGTACCAGTCGTGCCCGTCGTCTTCATTGCCGGTCAGCGCGATGGGCGTCGCGACGGTTTCCACCACGTTGCCCGACAGCGTGAGCTGCGACTGCAGGCACGTGTATATGGCATAGCCGCGTGCCGCCGCCTCGCGCATCATCGCGAAGGTGGAATCCTTGTAGATCTTGAACGTCGACAGCGGATCGACGATGAACAGGAGGCGCATGGCGGTTCCTTCTACAGCGTGGTCGCTGATCAGATCAGCGGGTTCGGATCGGTTTTCTCGAGCTCGAGCGACGCGGCCAGCAAGGCCAGGCGCGCCACCACGCCGTACATGTAGAAACGGTTCGGCTCACCGGCGCCTGGCTTGGCGTGGCTGTCCGGCAGCGAGGTCGACGCGAACGGCAGCGGCACGAAATGCATGCCCGGCGCGTTCAGATTTTCATCCACGCCGCGGCCCGTGTGTACCCGGTAAAAGCCGCCCACCACATAACGGTCGATCATATAGACGACGGGTTCGGCCACGGCCTCGTTGATCTTCTCGAAGGTGTGCACGCCTTCCTGCACGATCACCTCGGAGACCTCCAGGCCTTCCTTGACCACGCTCATCTTGTTGCGCTCCTTCCGGTTCAGGCCCTTGACCTCGGACGGATCGCGCACGGTCATGACCCCCATGCCATAGGTGCCGGCGTCGGCCTTGACCACCACGTACGGGGTCTCGGTCACGCCGTATTCCTTGTACTTCTTGGCCGTCTTCTTGAGCACCGTCTCGACGGCGTGGGCGAGTTCCTCCTCGCCCGCGCGCTCGTGAAAGTCCAGCCCGCTGCACTTGGTGAAATACGGGTTGACCATCCACGGATCAATGTCGATCAGCTTGGCAAACTTCTTGGCCACCTCGTCGTAGGCGCCGAAGTGGTTCGTCTTGCGGCGCTGCGACCATCCCGCGTGCAGCGGCGGCAGCAGGTATTGCTCGTTGATATTCTCGAGGATGGGCGGCACGCCGGCCGACAGGTCATTGTTCAGCAGGATCGAGCACGGGTCGAAGTCGTCCATGCCCAGGCGGCGGCCCTTGGTCCCGATGCGCTTGAGCGGCTCGACGACGAGGCGCTGGCCATCGGGCAGATCGATCGGCGTGGGCTCGGTGATGTCGTCCGACAGCGAACCGAGGCGCACATTGAGCCCGGCCTGGCGCATGATCTGCGACAGGCGCGCCACGTTCTGCAGGTAGAACATGTTGCGCGTGTGGCGCTCGGGGATCAGCAGGAGGTTCTTGGCGTCGGGGCAGATCTTTTCGATCGCGGCCATGGCGGCCTGTACGGCCAGCGGCAGCATCTCGGGCGCGAGGTTGTTGAACCCGCCCGGGAAGAGATTCGTGTCGACGGGCGCGAGCTTGAAGCCGGCGTTGCGCAAATCGACGGAACAGTAGAACGGCGGCGTGTGTTCCTGCCACTCGAGGCGGAACCAGCGTTCGATGGCGGGCGTGGCGTCAAGAATCTTCTGCTCGAGCTCCAGCAGCGGCCCGTTCAGCGCGGTGATCAAGTGCGGAACCATACCCTTCCTATTGATGTTATTTATCGCCCACTCCGATTGTAGAGGAATAGGCAATAGCTTGCAGACGATAGCGGGCTATCGATATGCGGCCGGGAGGGGGATTCGCAAGAGCCAGTCCGCGGCAGTGCGCAAAGCCACACAAAAACGCGGACAAAAAAAAAGCGCGGGGCTGCCGCGCTTGGGGAATAGCCTGACAGATACGGGGAGCGTTCTGCAGGTGGAGGAAACCACGTCTGCAATGTAAGCGCGCGCATAACGACAGGCAATTGAAGGTTTTTTACATCGGAATTAAGGACGCGCCGGCCCGGGAACGGCTCAAAGCCCCCGTCCAGTGGTGTGGAGCGCGCTGCAATGAGGAAGACCCGGCACATGGCCGGGTCTTCTGGAGATGCGCGGACGGTCAGTCTTCGTAAGCCGTTTCGCCGTGAGACGTGATGTCCAGGCCTTCGCGCTCTTCCTCTTCCGGCACGCGCAGGCCGACGATGACGTCCACGATCTTGTAGGCGATGAAGGCCACCACGCCCGACCAGATGACGGTGGTCAGCACGCCCTGCAGCTGGATCCACAACTGGCCGCCGATCGAGTAATCATCGGCCACCTTGTTGGCAACGTAGTCATAGATGCCGGTGCCGCCCAGGCTCGGCGCGGCGAACACACCGGTCAGCAGCGCGCCGAGGATGCCGCCCACCCCGTGCACGCCGAAGACGTCGAGCGTGTCATCCATGCCCAGCATGCGCTTGAGGCCATTCACGCCCCACAGGCACAGCAGGCCGGCGATGAGGCCCAGCACGATCGAGCCCATGGGGCCGACAAAGCCAGCGGCCGGAGTGATGGCGACCAGGCCCGCCACGGCGCCCGAAGCAGCACCCAGCATCGACGGCTTGCTCTTGCCGAACCATTCGCCGAAGCTCCACGACAGCACGGCAGCGGCGGTGGCCAGCAGCGTGTTGACGAAAGCCAGGGCGGCGCTGCCGTTGGCTTCCAGGGCCGAACCGGCGTTGAATCCGAACCAGCCGAACCACAGCAGCGAGGCACCCACCATGGTCAGCGTCAGGCTGTGCGGCTTGAGCGCCTCACGGCCGAAGCCGATGCGCTTGCCGAACAGGAAGGCACCCACCAGGCCTGCCACGGCGGCGTTGATATGCACGACGGTACCGCCGGCAAAATCGAGCGCGCCCTTCTGGAACAGCCAGCCCGACTTGGCCGTCATCACCTCAGCCGCCTTGGCATCGGTGAAGCCGTCCGGGCCCGGCCAGAACCACACCATGTGCGCGATCGGCAGGTAGCTGAAGGTGAACCACAGCACCACGAACAGCAGCACGGCCGAGAACTTCGCACGCTCGGCGAAGGCGCCGATGATCAGCGCGCAGGTGATCGCCGCAAAGGCACCCTGGAATGCGAAGTACGCGTACTCCGGCACCACCACGCCCTTGCTGAAGGTAGCGGCCACTGAGTCCGGCGTCAGCCCCTTCAGGAACAGGCGATCGAGCCCGCCGAAGAACGCGTTGCCTTCCGTGAAGGCAAAGCTGTAGCCGTAGAGCGCCCACAGGATGATGACCAGCGAGAAGATGCCCATGCACTGCATCAGCACCGAGAGCATGTTCTTCTTGCGCACCAGGCCGCCGTAGAACAGAGCCAGGCCCGGCAGCGTCATGAGGATGACGAAAGCGGTGGAGACCAGCAGCCACGCGGTATCGCCCTTGTTGGGCACAGGCGCGGCAGCCGCCGGCGCCGAAGCGGCAGCCGGTGCGGCAGCGGCAGAGGGGGCGGCGGGCGCCGGCGCTGCGGCCTGGGATGCTGCAGCGGGGGCGGCAGCCGCGGCCGGTGCCGAGGCTTCTGCGGCAGGCTTGTCCTGCGCAGCGGCCGGTGCCGAGCTCACGGCGCCCGCAAGCACCGCGACAACGGCCCCAGCCGTCAGGAATCGAGTGAACCAGGTTTTCATGTTTTGACCTCTTCCTTGGCAGATGGGGGCTTACAGCGCGTCGCCACCGGTCTCGCCGGTGCGGATGCGGATGACTTGTTCGACGTCGGCCACGAAGATCTTGCCGTCGCCGATCTTGCCGGTGCGGGCCGATTTTTCGATGGCCTCGACGGCGCGCTCCAGCACGTCGTCGGGTACGGCCACTTCGATCTTCACCTTGGGCAGGAAGTCGACGATGTACTCGGCGCCGCGGTAAAGCTCGGTGTGGCCCTTCTGGCGTCCGAAGCCCTTGACCTCCGTCACGGTGATGCCCGAGACCCCTACCTCGGACAGCGCCTCCCGGACCTCGTCGAGCTTGAACGGCTTGATGATGGCCATGATGAGTTTCATGCTGGATTCCTCCTCGGACAGCGGCACCCGGAGGCGCCGCCACGCATCGTTATTGGAAAGTCTTGGTGATCGACAGCAAGGCCGTGGCCTTGCCCATGTAGTTGCCGCGTGTGTTGGTATAGAACGCGCGCGACGCATTCGTGTCGATGTAGGCCAGCGAGGCCGCCCAGCCGCCGCCAAAGTCCTTCGTCACGCCGACCTTCCAGTCGGCGTACGAAGCGCGCACGGTCTGGTGCGGCACCTGCTGGTAGCCGACGTGCAGGTTCAGCGTCAGGCCCCAGAAGCCGGTATCGAAGTTGCCCGACAGATCGAAGTACTGGCTGTGGTGCGAATCGGGCGTACCGAACAGGTTCGAGAACGCATGCGAATACTTGAACGTGACCGGCCCGTAGCCGATCTGCGCGTAGCCTTCGGTGGTGTGCGGGCGGGTGTAGTCGCTCGGGTAGCTGCCCGGGTAGTAGTACTGCAGCACGCCCACATCGATGGGCACGTCCTTGATGATCTCGGTCTTGTAGCCGGCGTAGAAGTCCATCTCGATCGGCGCGGAGACGTTCGAATTCGAATCGCTCAGCCAGCTGATCGACGAGTTCCAGTTGCCGACGTAGAAGCCCTCGGGCAGCACGCCGCCGGGGATCGCGTAGTCGAAGCCGCCCTGGATGGCAGGCTTGTTGTTGGTCTGCATGATGCCGCGGTAGCGGTATTGGCTGGCCAGCGTGACGTTGGCCGTCAGCGCGGCCGGCGCCGGCGCGGCAGCCGGAGCATCGGCCGCCGGAGCGGTCTGGGCCACGGCGGATTGGCACACACCGGCAGCGGCACCGGTCAGCAGCACCAGACTGGCTGCATAAGCAAACGTCTTCATGACGGCTCTCCCCCTTTAGAAAGTCGCAACGGCAATGGAAAAAAATCGCACCGGTTCTGCAACTGTCATGCCATGTTGAGCAGGGCGGATGGACCGAGCGGTGGCGCGAAGCGCCACCACGAATGGCGACATGCGGGCGCAGGGAAATCGGGGACGGGTCCGCCGACGGGGGGAGCGCTCCCCGCCGATGCGCCTCCCAGGCGGGTTCAGCCCATCAGGCCGCTTGCGGACATGGCGCGATAAAAGCCATGTGATAGAGTGATTTCAGTCCTGTGCGACGCGCCCGCAAGCGCGGTTCCGGGCGGCAGGGACTGGCTCTGTCCCCGTTTGGCCGGCCACGCCGATGCCGCATCGCAGCGAGATTTGCCGGGCGGTGTGCCGTTCAGGGCGCACACCCGGTACCATCCAGGCCGGCGACCCCAAAACCAGGCGCCAGACCGGGGCTTTCGCACCACGGCACAGCATGTCTTCCGCACAGTCGCGGTGCATGCACCGGCTTGGCGCAGCCAGCACGATCCACGGAGCATCCAACATGAAACCCACCGACCTCTTTACCGACTTTCAGAACCGCGTGAACGAGGCGCTGCGCAATTCGCCGGCCGCCGACATCGAAAAGAACGTGCGCGCGATGATGACGCAGGGCTTTTCCAAGCTCGATCTGGTCACGCGCGAAGAGTTCGACATCCAGTCACAGGTGCTGGCACGCACACGTGCCCGCCTCGAAGAACTGGAAACCCGCGTGGCGGCGCTCGAAGCGCAACTCAAGTCGACCGCGCCTGCCGACCAGTGAACCGCTGGGGCCCGGCCGGTGGTGCGCCAAGCGCGCCTGCGGCGCGCCGCTGTGCCGGCAGGCTCACCCTGCTGCGGCGCACAGCGAAAACCGCCTTGTTGCGGCTGGCGAACTGATCTAGAACTCCTGTAAGGCTGACGCTTGAGGAGAAAGATCATGCAGCATCGCCTTTATTTTCTATTGCCGGACGCGGCCAGCGCCCGGCGCGTGATGAACGACCTGCTGCTGGCGCGCATCACCGAGCGCCACATCCATTTTGTCGCCCGCGAAGGCGCCGACCTCACCGGCCTGCATGAGGCCAACCTGCTTCAGACCTCCGACATTGTCCACGCCACCCAGAATGGGCTGGTGGTGGGCGGTGGTGCGGGCGTGCTGGCGGGCGTGGTGGCCGCGCTCTTCCCGATCATCGGCGAGGGGCCGCAGTGGGGCATGGTGGGCATCACCACGGTGGTTGGCGCGCTGTTCGGCGCTTGGGCTTCCAGCATGATCGGCAGCTCCGTGCCCAACAGCCGGCTCAAGCCGTTCAGGCAAGCGGTGGAGGATGGGCAGATCCTGCTGATGGTTGATGTGCCGCGCTCGCGCGTGCCCGAAGTGCGCGCGCTGCTGCAGAAGACGCATCCCGAGGGCCACTTCAGCGGGGAGGACACGGCTATGCCAGCGTTCCCCTGATTCCGATCTGCCAACAAACCGAACCGGAGCCGAGGCTCCGGTTTTTTTATGCGCCCCGATCGTCAAATTTGGATGCATTGCGATACGGCGGCACGGGCCGGCTGGCACAGTGACGGGCTCGTCTTACGTCGCACACCGTCACGCCATGTTTCGATGTTCTGTCCCGCACCACGCCCGTGATCTCTGCCGGAGGGCGGCGCGATGAGCCTCGCCGTTCTGCGCTCGCGCGCGCTGTCGGGCATTGATGCACCGGCCGTTTCGGTGGAGGTGCACCTGGCCAACGGGTTGCCGTCGTTCACCATCGTCGGCCTGCCCGACACGGAGGTGAAGGAAAGCAAGGATCGGGTGCGCGCAGCCATCCAGAACAGTCGCTTCGAGTTTCCGGCGCGTCGCATCACCGTCAACCTCGCGCCGGCGGACCTCCCCAAGGAATCCGGCCGCTTCGTTATGCCCCGTCCTAACTGTTAGGAGGCCGGCAGACCTATGGGGCCAGCGACAACGATGGTTCTTTTTTGGCTTTTTTCCTATATATGGCAAGCCCCGAAGGGGCGCGTCAGTATGCGAGTGTGGTCAAGTCCGGTACCCCGAAGGGGCTGTCCACAGCCCTGTGCTGTGGGCAGCGGAGTTGTCCACACGGGGTTAACCCAAAACCCAACTTTCATTTGCGCCGATTTGCGTGCTTGTCGCCGGCAACGCTGCAAGCACGCCAGCTTCCAACCTGCCGCCTATATGCCCCCAGGGAAAGACCGGCAAGAATTTGCCTCCAAACGGACATAGCGTCGCTTAGACGGCAGAACTGTGCCTCTAGAAGACATAGTGGCGGAGTCCCTTGGTTGAAGGGCTATCTCGGCCGCAAAGCGTCGTTGCTGGTCAAGAGCTTTTCTCGAGTAGCCCCTTCGAGACCAGCCTGCTTTCGACGACGTGCCCAATCTTCTTCTTGTCTGTCCGATTGAGGTACGGCCAAGTAAGAACAAATTTCGCTAGGTCGTCGTCCTCGCAATAGAGGTATGCGGCTGAGACCTTAAGCACTCTTGCAAGCTTTTGCGCCACCTCGAACGGCGGTTCGTGCACCCCGCTCTCATATCTGCTAATGCGCGCGCTCGCAATTGCATCATCCAAGCCGATGGCAACGCCGAGTGCGTACTGGGGAATGCCTGCGCGCAGCCTTGCCTGCCGCAAGCGCAGCCCGAATACAGTAACCGGCTCTTTTTTTCCCATAGTGCGAATATCGCAGAATTCGCATTGCACTTCTCTACGAAATTCGTAGAATTGAATCTGCAGCTCGGCCTGCACGAGCACTTGACAAAGTGCCCATTTTTTTGCGACGGCCTCCCGTTCAAGTGCCATGAGTAACGAAACGCTGACTTTCCGCATGCAAAGGCACCTGGCGAACCTACTCCGAGCGCTAGGGCACGAGATATGAGTCTGGACAATGTGCCGGAGGACTTCCCTCAGCCCTCATTTCCGATTGGGACCCAGAGCGCGCAACACCCATTCGACGCTACGTTGTCTTGGCGCGGCTACGTTGCATGGGTGACGACTGAGGAGAGGTATGACCGCTGGGCCTTCTGCGAGGCTTTAGCTAAGCAGCTACTTCCGTTCGCCCAGGACGAGGCAGCGAAGTTTCCCGGTAATTCGGCGGAGGACGCGCTTGGGCAGGTGTGGGTCGCAATAGCCCGTATGGGATGGGTGTCGCTCGCAGAACTGGATTGGCTCATCCTTCGAATTAAGGCTCTGCTGCAATGGTAGGAGTGGGGCCTCTAGTTTGGGGCCACGCATCAGGAGATAGCCACATGTCATCTCGTCAGAAGAAAGGCAACGCTGTGCCTTGCGGCCATGTATCCACACCTGCGGCCTGGCAGCAAAAGGTCGTCACAGACATTCCGCCAACGGTTCACGCCTTGGGCAAGGCAACGTGCCGCACTCCGGATGAACTCCTGACCAGTCGAACGCGCTTTGGCAATCCAATATACGCAGTCGAAGACTCTTCCCACGAAGGGACCTGGTACTTCTCCAATGACCTACAGGATGCGGTTGCGCTTGGCTTGCAATGGGTCGAGAAGGGTTGTGCCCTGAAGCAGACTCCCGAGGACCAGGACGGTGAGGTGGTTTACGCCTACTCTGTGGATGGCCTCGAGGAAGACGCGGACCTTGAGTACCTCTTGTACAGCCATCGCCTTTGGCAAACTACAGACGCTGACATGAATGAAGCGGCAACGCCGGAAACTATGACGCGCGTACGCACAGAGCTCTTCAAGTCCATTAACCATTGGCGGTCGTACTTCACCTTACTCGATTTTTCGCATCCGGCGTCAGTAACTGGCTACCTGGAGGATTGGGAAAATGACTTGCAACCATAGCCGACGATGACTTCCTGTGCTGCCTTTCCATCGCCATCACATGCACAGTCATGGCCAGCGTCAGCATAGGACGGACCATGGCCCGCAGGCACCTCACCCCGAAGGAGATGGAGGCCGAGATAGGCGGCTATCTCAGGACCTACCGAATTCACCGCAATATTGACCAAGCGACTCTGTCCGAACGCGCCGGCATCAGCGTGCGAGCTCTTCGAAACCTTGAGACGGGCAATGGTTCGTCATTGCACACGCTATGCCGCGTGCTCAAGTCCTTGGGGCGCGAAGGATGGCTCGACGTGATTGCGCCTGTCCCCACCATCAACCCATTGATGCTTACGCGCCAAGCGATGCCCAGACAGCGTGCGAGTAAGCCCAGGAAGATGAAAAGCAGCGCTCGTGGCGCCATTGTCGGTGACGCTGAGCAAGGAACGGAATGAAGATTTCACCGTAACGAGTAGTTCATACAGGCCGACAATGAGGACTCCCGAAGCTGGCTCGACGCAACACCCGACATGGTCGCCAACAGGAATTGAGCTTGTTCGCCGACTCGACCTTCCGCTGGCAGCACGAGGCCCCGCCTCGTACCAGCGCGAGTTTGTCGACCATTACGTTCCCAATGAGTCGTGGCTGATGCCACCCGACATGGCCCAGGCGCTTTGTCGTCTAGGCCGCCGGCGCGAGGCGCAGCCTGCGGGCATCGAGGCGCGTGATGGTTTCGCGCAATCGCTCGTCAACCTGGCTTGGAACACATCCCGCTTGCAGGGTAACCGCTACAGCCTGCACGCAGCCGAGGAACTGCTCAATGGCGGCTCCGTACGTTGCAACGTAGTCACCGTGATGTTGCTCAACCACAAAGCAGCTGTCGACTTTCTTATCGATTGCCCTCCGAAGGAGCCGCTCTCCAGCCTAGCCGTCCAAAACCTGCACGCGATTCTCATGCAGGACTTGGTTCCAGATAGCAGCTCACTTGGCGCCATCCGCAACGGTCCGCTCGGCATTGCCGGCACGCTCTACTCGCCAATGCAGGAGCCTGACGTCATCAAGGCGATGCTGGACTCCATCGTGGATAAAGCGGCCCGCATCGAGAACCCAGTCGAAGCTGCCTTGTTTCTGTGGATTCAACTGGCCTACCTGCAGCCGTTCGAGAGTGGCAACGAACTAACCAGCCGCCTCGCAGCAAATATCCCGTTGCTGCTTCACAACTGCGCTCCGCTGACGTTTCAGGATGTCACCAGAGACGACTATGCGCGTGCCATGCTTGCGGTATATGAGCTCCGGGATGCCACGCTTGCCGCCAACCTGCTCTCATGGACCTATCAGCGCTCCATGGCGAAAAGCGCAGCGGCCCGAGATACTTGAGGCAGAGAATGGTGCAGCGCTTGAAAGACATTGTTAGCCTGCTCTACAGACCTCCGACGGACGGCCTACGACAAGCGACGCGCCTCCTTCGGGGTCCGCCAACTACGAAAAAAAATTGTAACCGAGCGCACCATAGAACACATGGTGTGACGAGCAGCACCTTATTCGCGTTTCGCGAAGAAGCCTCACCGAGCTTAGAGTCGCCACGGATGCACTCGACTGGTCTGCCATGGTTGGCGGTGGCGCCACAACATCGGAGGTCCGACAGATGCGACTCACTTCATCGACAAGCGACTTCACCATTGCGGGCGTGAGGCGACCGGGATTCCCGATATTGCTCTGGAAGGACATGCGGAGTTGCGAGCCTGTCAACGAATTCCTGCGCGTCTATCTACTGAGAGGCACCATCGAATCAGAGAGGTCGTGGGAGGCGATAGCTCGAGCGCTCTACGACTACTTCGGTTTCTTAGAGGCGAACGGCCTCCAGTGGGATGACGTCAAGCGAGGCGAGCAAAAGAATCTCGTCGCTGCCTATCGAGACTATTCCTTTAAAGAATGCCATCTGGCTCGGAACACGGTCAGACAACGCCTTGTGTATGTCTGTGAGTTCTACAAGTATGCAGTGCGGAAGCAATGGGTGGACGCTTTGCCTTATGCATACGAACTCCGACGCATCGGCAAAAGCGCGGAATTCCTGGCGCACATTGACCGCTCAGGCGGTGAAGTACAAGTTCCGTCTGTCATGCCTAAGAAGCACAAGACACTTGTCCGCTACTTGACTCTTGACCAGGCGCGGCGCCTTCTCCGGGCAGCTGACAATCCCCACCATCACGCATTAGTGAACCTCGCGCTCCGGACCGGTCTACGTCGCCTGGAGCTCGCGACATTTCCTCTGTCTTACGTAGTTGACCCAGACAACCTTGGAACCACCGAACCCAACGTTACGCTCCACCTTGACCCCGAAGATGGCTCCGGCATGCGAACGAAGGGCTCAACGCCGCGCGATTTAGTGGTGTCGCGAAACTTGATGAGATACCTCCACCGGTATGCAATCCACTACCGAGGTGAACGCTCCTCTCTCAACAATGAGCCGCAACTCCCCCTGTTGCTCAACCAGGACGGGAAACCGTACGCCGCCGATGGCAAGGGGATTGGACCAATAGTTTGCGAACTTGGTCGCCGTGCTGACGTTCAAGCCCACCCCCACATTCTGAGACACACATACGCAACCCATACGCTGTCAAGCCTTCAACGCGCCCGCAAATCATCGGGCATTGAACCGTTAATCTTTCTAAAAAGTCAACTCGGCCACAAGTCGCTCAGAAGCACAGAGATATACCTGCACTGCTCTAACGAGCTGGCAATCTCGGCAATCATTGAATATGACAGAGAACTCGAATCTGAAGCGTGGTCGATGACACCATGATAAGACGGAAACAATTCAAAAAAACAGACCTATCGATACCGGTTTTACAGTACGAAATAACCGATGAAATCATCAAGATACCTCCGGAAGCACTGGAGGTCCAAAACACAATAGTTGAGTTCCCAGCCGGCTCTCGCTATCGCACCTTTGCATTCACCGGTTGGTATGGCGTTGGAATCGATATAATCACATACGCTTGTCAAAAGCAGATTGAACGATTCCTTGCTGGCCAAGATAGCGAAGTTGAAACATCAACCGTCATAGCTTACTGCAAAACTGGATTACGTCACTTCCTCGACTATCTCTGCACATTGAGCCTTGCGCTGAATCGTGACCTCGCACTCGATGACATCAATAGAGATGTCATCGACGGGTATATTGGTTGCATTAAAAGTAACGGTGGCTCTGAAACTTTCCAAAAAAACCAATATACCGCAACCAAGCCAGTTCTGAAGGAACTATGTCGCCGTGGCTTCATCAAGGAAGTTATTGGCGGCGACGAATCCACTTTTCCTCGCAACCCATTCCCCGGCAGCCACAAAGGCAATAAGGGCGAAAAACCTTTAACAAAGGCTGAACGAGCCTCTGTCGCAGTCGCGCTAAGAACTGCGGTTATGCCAATATTCGATAGCTCAGCTGAACCAACCAGCGATGTATTGGCCTATGCATATCTAATCATCGCGCTGCACACAGGGGCAAACACCACGCCACTGTTAGAAATGACACCTGATTGCTTAAGACCGCATCCGAAGTCCGGCATGTCATTTCTGACCCTCTTTAAGCGCCGCGGACATTCCACACGGGGGATTGTTGTCCAGGATGGCAGCACCGACGGTCACATCGTGGATTCGCTACCAGCGGTGCGGCCAACAGTGGCAAAACTCGTCCGCAGAGTAATCGAGCTATCCGCGTCCTTGCGGGCCAAATCACCCGCGCATTTCCGAAATAGAGTCTGGCTCTATCGAGTGCGAACAACAACCAATTTTGTCAGAGCTGGCGATATTAGCGCTTTAACACCAAGCACTCTCGCCATCGCCATCCGCCGCCTAGTAAATATCTACAAGCTAGTAAACAGCGATGGAAAGCCATTAAGACTGAACGTAGGACGGCTTCGGAAAACTTTCATTAACAGAATATATGAAATCCTGGATGGTGATGTTGCGGCCACAGCGACGGCGTCCGGAAGCAGCATTGCAGTGACCGACATTAACTATCTTAGGCCTGGAGAGGATGCAAAGAAGAACTGGCGATTCCTAGGAATTGTGCTTACACACGAGTTGACGACCGATACCCTAGGTTCAACAAAACGGACTCCTATCGGTGGCTGCACCGACGTAAAAGATGGACAGTATGCCCCCAAGAATGGCAAAGAAGTCTGCATGAATTTTCTCAACTGTGTGCGATGCAAAAATTACGTAGTGACCGCGGATGATTTGCACAGACTTTTCAGCTTCTATTGGCGTATCTACGAAGAGCGCGCGCGAATGGACGCTCGACAATGGAGAAAGTCTCTTTCACATATAGTTCGGCTAATTGACCGGGACATAATAAGCCACGGAATTTCCAAGAAACTATTCCCCATAAAGGCCGTCAACGAAGCCAAGAATCTAGCCAGGGAAAATCCGCATCCATTCTGGAAGCACGATTTAGTTATCCAAAACATCAATCAAATATCAACACAATGAAACCCATCACACCAAACGGGGTGTTTGATGACTTCGCATCCCAACCCAATCGAACGGCGGGACTCAGGAAATCCGATAGAGATAAATTAATAATCTCCCTACGGGTGACCGAAGGTCTAGTGCAAATTATCAGCCGCTACGGAGACGATGTATGGTGGATTACCCTCGCACGCAGAAATACAAGAAAATCAGATACCAAAATTGACTTCACATCCCTCCCCGAAGCGTATCGACAAACGGCGAAAGCTATCCTCTATAGATACATAAGACGCGGCGCAATTGGCAGTGGCAGAGCCCCTGCGTGCGCCACCATTGTGCAGTTTTTCCGCCACGCAAAATCATTCTTCGAATATCTTGCGAAAATCAAAATTACAAGCCTGTCCAGCGTTACTGACTTGGCTCTAGCAAATTATTTCCGAAAAATCGAAACCAAAAAGAATAAGGCTACCGGCAAACCATACTCCCGCCGAACAGTCGATAAGCAGATAAAAACCGCTAGAGCTATCTGCGACCTATCTCAATTCACAGATGACCCGACGCCTTCGCCTCTCACTACGTATTCCAGCAATGTTGACGTGAAACTCAAGAAGAAAAAAATCGGTGAGCCAACCCGTCGCACCCCACTGATGCCTGACGACGTGTTCACAGCACTCTTCAATAAGGCTTGGGGCGTCGTCACGGATGCGGCACGACTTTTGAGAATTAGGTCCAACCTCGACACTGTTCACGCTAAAAACAAAAAGCAACCGACAAAGAAATATCTCACTATGCTGAAAACCCCAGCACTAAGCAATGCGGGATTCAGTGGCACATTTATGGATTTTAAGCTTCAACTCAAAGATATACGCATCGCGTGCTACATAATTATCGCGAGCTTAAGCGGTTGCCGTGTACATGAGTTGGCAAACCTCAAGACGGGAGCCTACTACTCCACGGTCGGGGATGATGGCGAACGGTATTGGTGGCTCCGGTCCGAATCAAATAAGACTTACGAAGGGCTAACCGAGTGGATGGTCCCCGAAGCAGCAATCACGGCAATCCGAGTTCTGGAACAATGGGCTGCACCCTATCAGGAGAGAATACGTGCTGAGATACAGAGTTACCACGCTCTCGACGAGATGGACTCTCGCATCGCTGAAGCAAGGGAACATGCTGAATCGCTATTTCTCGGAGCTGACACTCGAAATGGTAACCTGGTTCGCACTCTGGCCACGCAAGCCTTCAACAATGACTTGCGTGAATTCGCTGAATCATGTGGTTTAAGTTGGATTCCCACAACTCATCAGTTCCGCAGAAAGTTCGCCAACTACGTTGCACACAGCAAATTTGGCGACCTTCGTTATCTTCGTGAGCATTTTAAGCACTGGTCAATAATGATGACCTTAGGCTATGCCTTGAACGAATCGCAGGATATGTCTCTATTTCTTGAAATAAGAGACGAGCTGGACGATATAAAGTTCGTGGTGGTCGATAGTTGGCTCAACCCTTCCGAACCGCTTACTGGTGGCTACGGCAAAAACCTGGTCGCATGGCGCCAGAGTGATGAGGCCGTGACCATGTTCAAGTCTCGCGCCGACATGGTGCGGTCCATCGCAACAAGCACAGCGATTCGAAGCAATGGTCACGCCTGGTGTACGGCGGACCATCTATGCGTAGGGAACAATTTCGACAAAACGCGGTGCGGTGCTGGTTGCGAAAACGGCGTGGTTGGGAAGGAACATAGAGTGTTCTACTCCGGTCTCCTGGCTCATCTCAATGAGTTGGGAACACTAACTGACATCGGACCAGGAGGTGTCGCTAGAGTGCAAAGGGACGTTGCACGCTGCGAAGACGTACTAGCCCAGCTTGGCTAGCTTTAGACGGGGGCGACGCGAATGACCACGAGGAAAAGCGCCCAGGTACGCCGGAAGGAATTTGAGCTTGCCATTCTTCGTATAGAACACGGGCGAGCGAAAACAAATCCACGCGGCCTCAGCATTGCTGCTGTTGCCGCAGAGGTGGGTGTCTCGCACACCCTTATTCATGTCCACTATCCCGACATTGCTGAGCAGATAAGGAGCAGGAACGGTTCCGCTACCTCAGCAGCCGCTGGCCGGAAGCAATCGCAGCTGGAACATGCGCTCCAAAAGAATGTTGAAGCCCGCAGGGTGATAACCGAATGCGAGGAGGAGGTCAGGAAGTTGGCCACAATTAATGACATGTTGCTCGATGAGATTGCGGAGCTGAAGGCCAGGTTGCAGGGTAGCAATGTCGTGGATATGGGACGTGCCAAGAAATGAGGTTCCAGCGCGCAAAAATTCTTGGCCCGAGTCCTAACTGTTAGGAACGCGCCTAAATACTTGACCTGGCAATCGCGCTGGGCATCCTCGCCGCGAGCCGGCAGATTCCGCACACGCACCTCGATGCGCACGAGTTTGCGGGCGAGCTGTCGCTGTCTGGCGACCTGCGGCCGATCCGAGGCGCCTTGGCGATGGCGTATGCGCTGTCACGCCACCCCGCCGCGGCTGACGGCGAGGCGCCGCTTGCCCGCGCCTTCGTGCTGCCTGCCGAAAACGCTGCTGAAGCCGCACTCGTGCGCGGCACCAAGGTGCTGCCTGCGCGCACGCTCATCGAGGTGTGCGACCACCTGAGCGCGCCGGACCGCAAGCTGGTGCCAGCCGTGCCGGCCGCTGTGGATGTCGATGTGCGCTACCCAGACCTCGCCGACGTACGCGGCCAGCCGCAGGCCCGCCGTGCGCTGGAGGTCGCTGCAGCGGGCGGCCATTCGATGCTGATGATCGGCCCGCCGGGCACGGGCAAGTCGATGCTCGCGCAGCGCTTTCCCGGCCTGCTGCCGGACATGAGCGACGATGAAGCGCTCTCCGCCGCCGCCGTGATGAGCCTGACCACGCGCGGCTTCGACGCCAAACGCTGGAAGGTCCGGCCATTCCGCGCGCCGCATCACACCGCCTCGGCGGTGGCGATGGTCGGCGGCGGCAACACGCCGAGGCCGGGCGAGATCTCGCTGGCCCACCAGGGCGTGTTGTTCCTCGACGAGCTGCCCGAGTTCGAGCGCCGCGTGCTCGAAGTCCTGCGCGAGCCGCTGGAGACCGGCCACATCACGATCTCGCGCGCGGCGCATCAGACCGACTTCCCTGCCAGCTTCCAGCTGATTGCCGCGATGAACCCGTGCCCGTGCGGCTACCGCGGGCATCCGTTGCGCGCGTGCCGCTGCACGCCCGATCAGGTCGAGCGGTACCAGGCACGCATTTCCGGGCCGCTGCTCGATCGCATCGACGTGCAGATCGAGGTGCCGACGCCGTCGCAGGAAGAACTGCTCGATGGCCCGCCCGGCGAGCCGACCGCGAGTGTGGCCCAGCGCGTGTCGGCCGCCCATGCCCGGCAGCTTGCGCGGCAGGGCAAACGCAATGCGCTACTGGCCGGCCATGAGATCGACCTCTACTGCGCTCGCACCGATGCAGCAGACGGCCTGCTGCGGCATGCGATGACACGCTTTTCGTGGTCTGCCCGCGCGTACGCCCGGGTACTGAAGCTCGCCCGCACCATCGCCGATCTCACAGGCGACGAGCAGATCGACGCAGACCACGTGGGCGAGGCGATCCAGTATCGCCGCGGGGTGAAGGCAGACTAAGGCGATCCGGCTGTCATGGTGCGCGTCAGGCCGTCTGCCGCTTCACGAAGAACAGCGCCGCACCGATGCTCATCAACATGCCGCCAAAGAAGCGGCTCTGCCAACGCAGCGCACGCGGGTTGCGGAACAGGCGCTGCGCACGCGAGGCAAGCAGCGCATAACCGTGCATGACGATCAGGTCGACGAACACCATCGTCACCGCCAGGATGCCGAGCTGCGCCAACAGCGGCCGGGCCGGATCGATGAACTGCGGCAGCACCGCCACCATGAAAAGGATGCCCTTCGGGTTCGTCAGATTGGTCAGCAGCCCCGCCAGGAAGCGCCGCATCCCGCTGCCCGCCCGCCGCACCGCTTCGCCGTCCGCCGGCTTGCCGATGTGGATGGGCGTGCGCCATTGCACGATGCCCAGGTAAATCAGGTACAGCGCGCCGATGATCTTGATAGCCGTAAAGGCATGCTCCGACGCCACCAGCAGCGCGCCGAGCCCGGCTCCGGCAATGAACAGGATCACCACGAGGCCGACCTCGAGCCCGGCAATGGTGACCGACGTCCGGCGCACGCCATGCGTCAAGCCGTGGGTCATGCTCAGGATCGCGCCCGAGCCCGGTGAAATGGCAATCACCCAGGAGGCCAGGAAAAAGGCCAGCCAGACTTGCAACGTCATGGTGGTTCCCCGTGATGTTGGTATGGACGAGAACGACGATTGTGCACCGGCGTGCGGCAGCTCGCTTGGGCCCGCTAATACGGGTGGAAGCTCGCCAGGAACTGGTCGACCTGTTCCTGTTGGCGCGCATCGCGCGCGGCGTCGCCCGATTCGAGCACCACGGCCTGGTACGCGCGCTTGCCGGTGGCGACCACGCGCGCAGTCAGGCGGCGCGGGGCGGGGTCATCACCGCCGGCGCCCTGCGCGATCAACTCGACCGCCGGCAATGACAGCGGCGGTTGCGCGGCTGTCTTCACGGCGATGTCGCGCACCTCCACGCGGCCCTTCAGGTTGGCTGCGAGCCCACTGCGCAGCGCCTCCACGGCGTGCTGGCGCCAGACCGGGTCGTCCGCTGGCAATTTGACCACGCCAATGGCGAACAGCGTGCCCTCGATGCTGGCGGCCTGCATCGTCATCGGCAGCCGTTGGCCGTTGACGGCAACGGGGCGGGCGTCGGTCGTGGGCCTGGCGGGGTAGTCCACCGCGTAGGCGCCCTCGCTGGAATGCACGGTGCGCCAGTCGTACTTGGGCGAGCAGGCCATCAGCAGCGCACACAGCGCGGTACCCAAACCCATCCTCACCGCCTTTGCCGTGATGGTCACATCGCCTCCTTCGTCGTTCTGCGTCTTTTGGAGCGGACTATTATCGGACAGAGACGCCCGCCCGCTTCCGGATGCCTGCCATGCCCAGTCCCCGCCTCATTGCCGTCCGCGCCGACATCACGACCCTGGACTGCGATGCCATCGTGAACGCCGCCAACAGCACATTGCTGGGCGGCGGCGGTGTCGACGGGGCCATTCATCGCGCAGCCGGGCCCGAACTGCTCGAAGCGTGCCGCGCGCTGCACGGCTGCCGTACCGGTGAAGCGAAGATCACGCCAGGCTTTCGCCTGCCCGCGCGATACGTCATTCATACCGTCGGGCCGGTCTGGCACGGTGGCAGCCGGCAGGAAGCCGAACTGCTGGCGGCGTGCTATCGCAACAGCCTCGAACTCGCCCGCCGTCATGAGGTGCGCACCCTGGCATTTCCGTGCATCAGCACGGGCGTGTACGGATTTCCCCCCGAATTGGCCGCGCCGATTGCCGTGCGCACCGCGCGGGAGCATGGCGCCGGCCTCGATGCGATCACGTTCTGCTGCTTTTCGGCCGCCGACCTCGCCCTGTATGAGGCAGCGCTCGCTGCAGAAAAGTGACGCAGGAACCGCAATGCACGGATTGTCGCAGCCGGCATGCGGCGCACGCGCGCCGGGCCTACAATAGCCGTCTGTGACTGATTCCGGAGCCGTTGCCAACATGGCCTCGCCCCTGACCTCCTCCGCCCATGCCGCGCCCGCCGCTTCCGGTGGCCGTCGCTGGCTGCTGCCCGTTGCCTTGCTCGCGCTGGCCGTCGCCGGCTGGCTCGGCTGGCGTGCATTCTCGCCGTCGCAGCAGGTCCCTGCCGCCACGTTCACGCTGCTCGATGGGCAGAAGCTGTCCACGCAAGACCTCAAGGGCAAGGTCTACCTGGTCAATTTCTGGGCGACCAGCTGCGCCACGTGCGTCAAGGAAATGCCCAACATGGTCCAGGCGTACAACAAGTACAAGGGCGAGGGCCTGGAATACGTGGCCGTCGCAATGAGCTACGACGCGCCGATGTACGTGATGAACTTCAGCCAGACGCGCCAGTTGCCGTTCAAGGTCGCGATGGACGCCGACGGCTCTGCGGCCAAGGCCTTTGGCGACGTGCAGCTCACGCCGACTACCTTCCTCGTCGACCGCGACGGGCGCATCCTCAAGCGCTACGTCGGCGAGCCGGAATGGTCGTCGTTCGATGCGCTGCTCAAGCAGACGCTGGCCAAGCAGGCCTGAGCCGTCAGCGCACAGCAAAAACGCCCGGGGCGTTTTCTTTTCTGCGACGCCGTTCAGAGGCCGTAGCGCTTGATCTTGTCGTACAGCGTCGCGCGGCCGACCTGCAGGATATCCGCCGCCTGGTGCACCGACCCGCCGGTGCGCGCCAGCGTCTCGGCAATCACCGTGCGCTCGTAGCGCTCGACGCGCTCCTTGAGCGGCATGCCGTCTTCCGATGCATCGGTCACCACGGGTGTGCGGCCGACGCCGAGCACGAGCCGGTCCGCCGCATTGCGCAGTTCGCGCACGTTGCCGGGCCAGTTCGATTGCATGAGCTCATGGCGCTGGCGTTCGGCCAGCATCGGCAGCGGACGCTGGTAGCGCACCGCGGCTTCGAGAAGGAAGTGCTCGAACAGCGGGATGATGTCTTCGCGGCGCTCGCGCAGCGGCGGCAGGTCGATGGCCACCACGTTCAGGCGGTAGTACAGGTCGCGCCGGAAGCCGCCCGCTTCGATCAGCGCTTCCATGTCGCCCTTGGCGGCTGCCACGATGCGTACGTCGATGCGCACCGACGTGTTCGACCCCAGGCGTTCCAGCGCGCCTTCCTGCAACACCCGCAGCAGCTTGACTTGCAGCGCGATCGGCATGCTCTCGATTTCATCGAGGAACAACGTGCCGCCCGAGGCGTGCTCGAGCTTGCCGATGCGCCGCTTGCCCGCGCCGGTGAAGGCGCCGGCTTCGTGGCCGAACATCTCGCTTTCGAAAATCTGCTCCGGCACGGCACCGCAGTTCAGCGCGATGAAGGGCTTGTCATGGCGCGGCGACAGCATGTGCAGGCTGCGGGCGACGAGCTCCTTGCCCGTGCCGGTCTCGCCGTTGATGAGCACCGGCGCGTCGGTCGCCGCCACGTTTTCGATCAGCGCGCGCACCGCGCCCATGGCAGGCGAGCGCCCGATGATGCGCGTACCCGCCGCGGGGCCAGCCAGTTCGCGGCGCAGCGCGCGGTTTTCCAGCTCCAGCGCACGGCGCTCGACGGCGCGGCGCACGGTCTCGGTCAGGCGCTCGGCGGGGAACGGCTTTTCAATGAAGTCGAAGGCGCCGTCTCGCATGGCCTGCACGGCCATGGTGATGTCGCCGTGGCCGGTGACGAGCACCACGGGGATCCCCGTCCCAAACGACTGGCAGTGCGCAAGCACATCGAGGCCGCTGGCGCCCGGCAGGCGCAGGTCGCTCACGACCACGCCGGGGAAGTTCGCGTCGATCTTGCCCACGGCCTCTTCGGCGCTGCCAAACGCCTGCACGTTGAAGCCGGCCAGCTCCAGGCTCTGCGCGGTGGCCTGGCGCACAGGCGGGTCGTCTTCGATGAACAGAACGGTCAAGCCTTCGGACATGGGTCGTGTTCGCAAGAAAAAATCAGGTGGATGCCGCGCAGGCGATCTCGGCGCGTACCAGTGTCAGCGTAAATTGCGCGCCCCCGCCGGGCACATTCGTAGCCGACAACGAACCGCCAAAGTCGCGCGCGATGCTCGTCGAGATGGCCAGGCCCAGGCCCAGCCCCTGGCCGATCTCCTTGGTGGTGAAGAACGGCTCGAACAGGTGCGGCATGGCGTCAGGCGGAATGCCCGGGCCGTTGTCGCGCACCGCAATACTCAGCTGTGACGGCGCGCCCTCGGCAGGCCCGACGTCGATGTCGATGCGGCCCGGGCAGGCCGGTTCGTTGGCGCCGATCGCGTCGAGCGCGTTGCCGACGAGGTTGATGAGCACTTGCTCGAGCTTCAGTTCATCGGCGCGCACCACCGCTTGCGCTTCGGGGATGCGCCAATGCAGCTCCACCGCGACGTCGCTCAGGCGCGGACGCAGCAGCGCCAGGGTGTGATCGAGCGCCACGCGCACCTGCACATCCACCACCTTGCGGCGCGTGCGGCCCGCGAACAGCTTGAGCTGCGCGGTGATCTTGCCCATGCGCTCGGTCAGGTCGGCAATGGCCTGCAGGTTGTCGGTCGCGGCGGCGTGCTGCCCACGCTCGAGCAGGATGCGCGTGTTGTCGGAGAACGTGCGCAGCGCCGCCAGCGGCTGGTTCAGCTCGTGCGTGATGCCGGCGGCCATCTGGCCGAGGGCCGCGAGCTTGCTGGCCTGCACGAGCTCATCCTGCGTGGCGCGCAGCTCGGCCTCGGCGCGCGTACGGTCCACGATCTCGTGCTGCAGCTGCTCGTTGGTGGCCATCAGATCGGCCGTGCGGTCTTCGACGCGACGCTCGAGCTGGTCGTAGGCGGCTTCCAGCAGGCGGCGGCTGCGCAGCATTTCCATCATGCGCAGGCGACGCTGGCGCCAGTAGAACAGCAGCAGGCACGCAAACGCGAAGGCGAAGGCAGCGGCCACGGTGGCGCTGCGCGCGGCGCTCATCACCGGGTCCACGGGCGTGAGGTACATCAGCGTCCAGTCGGGCTCGACAAGGTCGCGCGAGACCTGCAGATAGCGCGTCGCATTCGCGCGCTCCCCGATGCGGATGAGCTCGGCGCCTTCGGGCAACTGCCCCGTCAGCCTCAGGAAACCCGGCGCCTCAGGTTGCAGCGGCAGCGGCTTGATCTCTTTGCGGAAATACTGGCGCGTGGCCTTCAGCTGCGCCTGCAGCGTGGGCGTGAGCGGCTCGACGGTGTGGTACTGCCACGCCGGCACGGACGACAGGAAGATCACGCCGTTCTCGTCAGCCACCATCACCGGTTCGGAGGCATCGTGGCTCGCGCGCCCGAACCATTCGAGGTTGAGCTTGACCACGGTCACGCCGATCACGCGGCCGTCCTGCATGACCGGCTGCGAGATGTAATACCCCGGCTCCTCGCGGGTGATGCCAATGCCGTAAAACCGGCCGACATGGCCCGCCACCGCCTGCTGGAAATACGGCCGGAACAGATATTCGGCGCCCACGAAGCTGTCGGGCTGGTTGTAGTTCGATGCGGCCAGCGCCTTGCCGCTGGGGTCGATCACGTACGTGGCGGTCGCGTGCGCGCGGTCGTTGACTTCGCGCAGATAGCGGTTCGCGCGGTCGACGTTGGCCGGCGTCGGATCGGCCAGCAGATCGTGGATGAACGGATGCAGCGCCACCAGCGCCGGCAGGTATTCGTAGCGGTCGAGCGTGCTCTTGAGGTTGGCAGCGTAGCGGTCGACCCGGCCGCCGGCGGCCTGCTGCGCTTGTGCCAGGCCGCGGTTCCACGTCACCACAAAGGTGGTCGCGCACACCAGCGCCATCACCACCACGAGCGCGAGCGCTACCAGCCACCAGAACCCGCGTCGGGAGCCGGGGGCGCTGGTGAACGAGAAATCGGGATCGGACATCGGCGGGAGCTGGGCGGACACTGTCGCCATGTCTTCCGCTGCCGCGCCGGCCGTCGTGCGTGTCACGAGGCGCTCCAAATGGAAGCGGGGCCGTCTGGAAGGACAGGCCCCGCAATCATACGCTTTCAGTCGGGGGCGCCCGCAGGCACTGCCCGTGGCGAGCGATCAGGCCGCCGGCGTGGCCGGCACGCCTTCGTCGCTGCGGTCGCCCGACAGCACACGGGCCAGCTTGGCGCGATCGAGTTCGCGCTCCCAGGCCGAGATCACCACGCAGGCCACACCGTTGCCGGTGATGTTGGTCAGCGCGCGGCACTCGCTCATGAAGCGGTCGATACCGAGGATCAGCACCATGCCCGCCACCGGAATCGTCGGCACCACCGCCAGCGTGGCGGCCAGCGTGATGAAGCCTGCACCGGTGATGCCCGAAGCGCCCTTGGAGGTCAGCATCGCCACCGCCAGGATGGTCAGTTGCTGCGTCCAGGTCAGCTCGATGTTCAGCGCCTGCGAGATGAAGATCACCGCCATCGTCATGTAGATGTTCGTGCCATCCAGGTTGAACGAATAGCCGGTCGGCACCACCAGGCCCACCACCGACTTCGAGCAGCCCAGCTTCTCCATCTTTTCCATCAGGTGCGGCAGCGCGGATTCCGACGAGCTCGTGCCCAGCACGATCAGCAGCTCTTCCTTGATGTACGCAACGAAGCGGAAGATGCTGAAACCCGTGAGCCGCGCGATGATGCCCAGCACCACCACCACGAAGATGACGGCCGTCAGGTAGAACGTGCCGATCAGCTTGAGCAGCGGCACCAGCGACACCACGCCGTACTTGCCGATGGTGAACGCCATCGCGCCGAACGCGCCGATCGGGGCCACGCGGGTGATGACGTGCACGATGCGGAAGAACACGTGCGCGATCTGGTCGATGAAGTCGGTCACGATCTGCGCGCGCTCGCCCATGGCGGACAGCGCACCGCCGAACAGCAGCGCGATCAGCAGGATCTGCAGGATGTCGCCCTTGGCAAACGCATCCACTACCGTGCTCGGGATGATGTTGAGCAGGAAGTCCACCGTGCTCGCCGATTGCGCCTTGGCGGCGTACTGCGCCACGGCCTTGGCATCGATGGTGTTGACATCGACGTTGAAGCCCGCGCCCGGGTTGAAGATGTGGCCCGCGGCCAGACCGATCACCAGCGCAAAGGTCGAGACGATCTCAAAGTAGATCAGCGCCTTGCCGCCCACGCGGCCCACCTTCTTCATGTCGCGCATGCCGGCAATGCCGGAGACGACCGTACAGAAGATGATCGGCCCGATCACCATCTTGATGAGCTGGATGAAGCCATCGCCCAGCGGCTTCATCTTCACGGCGAGCGCGGGCGAGTAATGGCCGAGCAGAACGCCGATGACGATAGCCGCCAGCACCTGTACGTACAGGATTTTGTAGAACGGTTTTTTCATGTCTTCCTCGAGTGTCACAGACCGGCCGTGCGCTCGGTTGCTCGCCCGGTCCGACCCGCCCTGATGTGGTCTCTCTCCTGCCTCGCTACGCCGATGTTTCCGGCGGCTCCCGTGGCAGGTCGCTCCTTATTGCAAGGGCTATGCCAATGTGAAATTTCCGTGTCGACGCCGCGCCAACCCTTGTGCCGGCTGGGTGTGACTACGATGGCACCCGGCTCATGCGTCGTCAATCCCGGAATCCGCGCACAGCCCCGTCCAGACATCCGGATAACGTGTTGCGACGCAGCACCGCCCGCTCACATGGCGCGGAGACGCCGGGCCGGGGCCGTATAATGCCGGCTCGTTACGCAAATCCACATGTGTGCGCGGCGCCTGGATCTCTTCCACGCCCTGCCCGCGCGCCATCATCACCGCCCGCGCAGTCGCCCATGAGCAGCCACTACACGCACCACGTCTTCTTCTGCCTGAACGAACGCGAGGATGGCTCGCGCTGCTGCGCCGACTTCGGCGCCAAGGCCATGCAGGAATACGCCAAGAAGCGCTGCAAGGAGCTTGGCATCAACGGCGAAGGCCGCGTGCGCATCAACAAGGCCGGCTGCCTGGACCGCTGCGAACTCGGTCCGGTCATGGTGGTCTACCCCGAGGCCGTCTGGTACACCTTTGTCGACAAGGAAGACATCGACGAGATCATCCAGAGCCATCTGATCGAAGGCAAACCGGTCGAGCGCCTGATGGTCGATCGCCCCGCCTGAGCCTGACGCGACCCGCATTCCCATGAACGTGCATACCCAAGAACGCCTGATCCCTGGTCCGGTCGGGCAGATCGACCTGTCCATCGACCAACCGGAGGGTGCGCCGCGCGGCCTCGCCCTGGTGGGCCATCCGCATCCGCTGTTTGGCGGCACCAAGGACAACAAGGTCGCGCAGACGCTCGCCCGCACCTTTGTCAGCCTCGGCTACGTGACGGTGCGGCTGAACTTCCGCGGCGTGGGCAAGACCGAGGGCGCGCACGACAACGGCATCGGCGAACAGGACGACATGCTGGCCGTGCTCGACTGGATGCGCACGCAAACGCAATGGTCGGCCGACGTGGCCACGCTGCCGCTCGCGATGGGCGGCTTCTCATTCGGCAGCTTTGTCGTCTCGCAGGTGGCGCGCCGCCTGGCCGAAGCCGGCACGCCCGCCGAGCGCCTGGCGCTGGTGGGCACCGCCACTTCCCGCTGGGATGTCGCGCCGGTGCCGGCCGACACCATCATCATCCACGGCGAACAGGACGACACCGTGCCGCTCATCGACGTGCTGAACTGGGCGCGGCCGCAAGAGCTGCCGGTCATCGTCATCCCGGGCGCCGATCACTTCTTCCACCGCAAGCTGCATCTGATCAAGCAGCTCATTACCGGCGCATGGGCGCCACGGCCGTAACGTTCCCTTTTCGATTTTCCGGATGCCGCGCCTCCCCCGGCGCGTGGCGTCATTGAACCCAAGCAGACCGCAGGACCCGACATGCAGACCCGTTTCACCGCTTCCGCCCTCCACTCCGCCGCTGTCACCGCCGTGGCCGCGACAGTGCTCGTCACGGCGCTGCCGGCAGCCGCGCAGCCCGTGCCCGCGCCGCAGGTCGCCGCGCGCGCATGGATGCTGACCGACGTGACGAGCGGCCAGGTGCTCGGCGGCGCGAACATGGACGAGCGCATCGAGCCCGCCTCGCTCACCAAGCTGATGACGGCGTATCTCGTGTTCGAGGCCGTGCGCGACGGCAAGCTCAAGTACGACCAGATGATCACGCCCACCGAGACCGTGCGCAGCGTCAAGACCGACGAATCGCGCATGTTCCTGGAGCCAGGCAAGCCCGTGTCGGTGCGCGACCTGACGCAGGGGTTGATCGTGCAGTCGGGCAACGACGCCGCGCTCGTGCTCGCCGAAGCCGTGGGCGGCACCGAGACCAACTTCGTGATGCTGATGAATCGCGAAGCCGAACGCCTGGGCATGAAGAACACGCACTTCATGAATGCCGCGGGCCTGCCCGACCCGAACCACTATTCCACCGCACGCGATCTGTCGATCCTGACCGCGTCGCTGATCAAGAACTTCCCGCAGGACTACAAGTTCTATTCGCAGAAGGATTTCACCTATAACAACATCAAGCAGCCCAACCGCAACCGCCTGCTGTGGCTGGACCCGACCGTCGATGGCGGCAAGACGGGCCACACCAAGTCGGCCGGCTACTGCCTCGTCACATCGGCCAACCGCCCGCTGCCCGATGTGCCGGGCGCGAGCCGCCGCCTGCTGTCGGTCATCATCGGCACCAAGAGCGACGCGGTCCGCACGCAGGAAAGCCTGAAGGTCCTGAACTACGGCTATCAGTTCTTCGACACCGTGCGCCTGTACCCGGCCAAGGAAGCGCTGCAGACGCCCGACGTGTACAAGGGCCAGGCCAAGAGCGTGAAGCTGGGCGTGCTGGAAGACAAGTGGATCACCGTACCCAAGGGCGCCGGCAGCCGCCTCAAGCCGGTGCTCGAGCGTAAGGACCCGCTGGTCGCCCCGATCGCGCAAGGCCAGCAGCTCGGCACGGTCAAGGTGATGGACGGCTCGACCGTGGTGTCGGAATTCCCGGTGGTCGCGCTCGATGGCGTGCCCGAGGCCGGCTTCATCGGCCGTGCCATCGACACGGTCAAGCTGTGGTTTAAAAAGAAGTAATCGACCCCATTTACTTCGACATGACCTCTTCGAACTCCACCCCGCCGGGCCACATCCCGCCCGAACAATCGCTCATCGAATACCCGAGCGACTTCCCCATCAAGGTGATGGGGCCCATGCACGACGACTTTGCCGCGACCATCATCGAGGTGGTCCGCCAGCATGATCCCGAGTTTCACGAGGGGCGCCTGGAAAAGCGGCCGTCCTCGAGCGGCAACTACCTGGGCCTGACCGTCATCGTGCGCGCGACCAGCCGCGAACAGCTCGACGCGCTCTACCAGGCACTGACGAGCCATCCGATGGTCAAGATCGTGCTCTGAAGCGCGCTCGCGCATCGCGAGGAAAACGCCCCGGTCCTGCCGGGGCGTTTTTGCATGGCGCGCCGAGGCGGCATCACCCCTTGGCCACGTGCCCGAGGCAAACGCTGTTGTCGGCCATCAACCGCTCGAGCTTGAGCTTGAACGCCGCGATCTCGGGCAGCAGCCAGGCGCGAAACGCCTGCATCTTCGGTGTCTGCAGCGCGCTGTGCGGACAGACGAAGTAGTAATTCCACGGGCACGGGATCGTCGTCTCGAACAGGCGCACCACGCGGCCGGTCATCAGGTCGTTGAAGGCCAGCGTCGGGCGGATCAGCGCAATGCCCTGGCCGGCAGCCGTCGCCTGCAGCAGCAGCGACGAATCCTGGAACATCAAGCCGCCGCGCGGCTCCACGAAGCCTTCCATGCCGGCCGCGTCGAACCATGGCTTCCACGCCTCGCCCTCGCTGCGCAGCAGCGTCATCCCCGCCATCTCGGCCAACGTGCGCGGCAGGCGCCCGCCGTTGAACGACGGGCTGCAGACCGGAAAGAACACGTCGTCGAGCAGCTTTTCGACATACAGCCCCGGATAGTTGCCCGAGCCCATGCGCAGCGCCACGTCCACCTCTTCGCGGGCAAAGTCGACCAGCGCCGGACTCGAGAACAGCTCCACCTCGAGTTCGGGATGCTTCTCGATGAACGTGCCGATGTGCGGTGTCAGCCACCGCGCGGCGAACGACGGCATGGTGCTGATCGCCAGTCGGTTGTCGCGGTTGCCCGCGCGCAGCTGATGCGTCGCCTGGGCAATCTGGTCCAGCGCCTCGCGCACCCGCTCGGCATAGGCGCGGCCGGCATGTGTGAGCGTGACGCGCTTGCCGCGCCGCTCGAACAGCGGCACCCCCAGTTCTTCCTCCAGCGTGCGCATCTGGTGGCTGACCGCACCGTGCGTGACGAACAGCTCCGTCGCCGCGCGCGAGAAGCTCTCATAGCGGGCCGCCGCCTCGAACACCCTTAACGCCCCGAGTGAAGGCAGGCGCATCGGTTCGCGGGTCTCCGTCATCATTTCCCTCCGGTTTTTCGTGGCGTCTTATGTGAACAGCACTATCAAGAAGCGCAATATATATCGTTTGTTACCAGGCAACCAAGCGCCTAGACTTCCTTTCACGGCAAGGCCCATCCCGATGCCGTGAAGGAGCCGATCATGAAAGCTGTACTAACAAAAATTGTATTCACCCTGCAGCCCGGCGAAGTGGTGGCATTGCGCATGCCTGCCAACCAGAACCTGCGCGTCGAGCAAGCCCACGGACGCGACGTCTGGATCACACACGAGAACAAGGCCGGCGATGAATGGCTGCACGCGGGCGGCAGCGTCGCCGTGAAGCGCGGCGAGGAAATCGTCGTCTCGGTGGACCCGAAGGCCCGCGGCCCCGTGGCGCTGGCCGTGGAAGCCGCCGATGGCCACATGCCGCGCAAACCGTGGCACCTCGCCGACGGCTGGCGCCACACGCTCGCCGCGCTCGGCTGGAACGAGCACGCCGATACCCCCGTCGTGGCGGCCTGACCGGCGCGCAGAAGCGCGAATCTGTTTCAGCCTCCTTTTGCGGCGCGCCGCAAAAGCCCGATGCCGGCGCCGATGCCTCCCATCGCGCCGGCATCGTTTTTTTTTGCCAGACCCTGCAAGCGACTGCGGCAAAGGCGCCGGGCGACGTCGGCGGCCCTGCGCTACACTTCGCGACATGATTCCGATTGACATCGTCGAACGCGGTTTGCAGGACTACGCCACCTGCTTCGACGCGATGCAGACGTTCACCGCGCAGCGCGGACCCGACACCCCCGACACCATCTGGCTGGTCGAGCACCCGCCGGTGTTCACGCTCGGGCTGGCCGGCGACCCGGCACATCTGTTGGCCCCGGGCAACATCCCCCTGGTGAAAGTCGACCGTGGCGGCCAGATCACTTATCACGGCCCCGGCCAAGTCGTCGCCTATCTCCTGCTTGATCTGCGCCGCCGCGGGCTCTTCGTGAAGGCGCTCGTCGACGCCATCGAGGCGGCCGTCATCGACACGCTCGCCACGTATAATGTCGCCTCCGAACGCAAGGCTGGCGCCCCCGGCATCTACCTGTCGGACGGGCCGCACCGGGGGGCGAAGATCGCCGCGCTGGGGTTGAAGATCCGCAACGGCTGCAGCTACCACGGCGTGAGCCTGAACCTCGCGATGGACCTCTCGCCCTTCACGCAGATCAATCCGTGTGGCTATGCCGGCCTCGAGACCGTCGACATGGTGACCGCCGGCGCCCGTGGCCCATCCGGACGTGCGCTCAGTGCGGACGACTGGCAACCCGTTTCCCGCGAACTGGCCAACGCCCTGGTCGCGCAACTGCAGCAACGCGCGCAAGCGCAATCCGCCGAAGCCGCTATCGCCTAGCAGCCGGCACGCCGTACCGACATGCACGCGCCCCAGGCTCGTGCGGAGAACACGATGACCGA
Source organism: Ralstonia mannitolilytica (assembly GCF_905397375.1). GTDB lineage: Bacteria > Pseudomonadota > Gammaproteobacteria > Burkholderiales > Burkholderiaceae > Ralstonia > Ralstonia mannitolilytica. The sequence continues at coordinate 14,455 of NZ_CAJPVG010000016.1, read as the reverse complement.
TTCCGCCACCGGCGCAGCCGCCGCCCATACCGAGAGCGCTGCCGCTCCCGCCCTGACGAACAAGCCGTACGACGCGACGGCCAAGCAGAAGTCTCTCGACAAGACCGCGCGCATTCCCATCAAGATCGTGCCGGCCGAGAAGCTGAAGAAGCCGGAGTGGATTCGCGTGCGCGCGGCGACGGGCAACTCGCGGTTCTACGAAATCAAGGACATCCTGCGCGCCAACAACCTCGTGACGGTGTGCGAAGAGGCCAGCTGCCCGAACATCGGCGAGTGCTTCGGCAAGGGCACCGCCACGTTCATGATCATGGGCGACAAGTGCACGCGCCGCTGCCCGTTCTGCGATGTGGGCCACGGCCGCCCGGACCCGCTCGATGTGAACGAGCCGGAGAACCTGGCCAGGACCATCGCGCAGCTCAAGCTCAACTACGTCGTCATCACCAGCGTCGACCGCGACGACCTGCGTGACGGCGGTGCGCAGCATTACGTCGACTGCATCTCGCGCACGCGCGAGCTGTCGCCGGGCACGCGCATCGAGGTGCTGGTGCCGGACTTCCGCGGCCGCCTGGAGAAGGCGCTGGACATCCTCCAGACCTGCCCGCCGGACGTGATGAACCACAACCTCGAAACCGTGCCGCGCCTGTACAAGCAGGCCCGCCCGGGCGCCGACTACGCGCACTCGCTCAAGCTGCTGAAGGACTTCAAGGCCCGCAACCCGAATGTGCCGACCAAGTCGGGCCTGATGGTCGGTCTGGGCGAAACCGATGAGGAAATCCTCGAAGTCATGCGCGACATGCGCGAGCACGACATCGACATGCTGACCATCGGCCAGTATCTGGCGCCGTCGGGCCACCATCTGCCGGTGCTGCGCTACGTGCACCCGGACACCTTCAAGATGTTCGAAGAGAAGGCGTACGAAATGGGCTTCACCCACGCCGCAGTCGGTGCAATGGTGCGCAGTTCGTACCACGCCGACCAGCAGGCGCACGAGGCCGGCGTGGTCTGATTACAGCCGGAGCGCCGTGGAAACAAAAAGGGCCTTGGGGTAGAACCCAAGGCCCTTTTGCTTTGGCGCGGCCCGATCAGGCTTGCGAAGCGGCGTCCTTCGGATACGAGGCATCGCCGTTCCACGAGAGGTAGCCGTAGGTGTCGGCCTGGCGGTCGGCACCGTCCGTGTACGGGTTGGCCTTCGCGATGGCGCCGTCGGTGTACGGGTCAGCCTTGCCTGCGGCACCTTGTGTGTAGGGGTCGAAGCGGTCGTTCTTCCACGAGAGGTAGCCGTAGGTGTCAGCCTGGCGGTCGGCGCCTTGCGTGTAGACGTCGAACTTGCCGGCAGCGCCATCGGTGTACGGGTCTGCCTTGGCCAGTGCGCCGTCGGTGTATGCATCGGCCTTACCAGCGGCGCCCTGGGTGTACGGATCGAAGCGGTCGTTCTTCCACGACAGGTAGCCATAGGTGTCGGCCTGCCGGTCAGCGCCCTGCGTGTAGACGTCGTACTTGGCGACGGCGCCTTGCGTGTACGGATCTGCGCTGCCCTGCACGGCGGCAGCTGCCGGGTGAGCCGACAGCAGCGCGGCAGAGGCAGACACCATAGCCACGAGGGCCAGCAGGCTGCGACGGGAGAATGCGGTTGCGAGATTGGCGTTCATGATCGGTTCCTTTGTCTTGATGTTCGGTTGCGCTGGGTTCGTTGCGCTTGAGACCAGAATAGATCGTTGTCTGATACGAATAAATGATCATTCGAAGAAAAGACTGTTCCCCAAGAACCAACAATTGATCGCCGCAACGTCAATGTGCCGTCACATGCACACAGACGGTCTGGCGATGCCACACCGAGCCCCCTCGCCTGGGACGTCCTTTGGCGCTCCCCGCTTTCAGGCAAAGAAAAGCCGCGCACGATGGCGCGGCGTCCATTGGGCGGCTTCGATGCCCGGGCCGGTGAACCCGCCGTCTCCTTGCGCGCGGCTCAGGCGCCCAGTGCCGGGTCGGATGCGCTGGCGCGGCCCGTCTCGACGTGGCCGGCAAGGCGGCGCTCGAAGCCGGCATCGGTGCTGGCCGTGACTGTGACGTCGTACCACGCGTGCTGGCTGCGCAGGTCCAGGTACAGCGACGCATCGTCGCCGCCGCGCACTTCACGTTGCACGGCCTCGCCGGTATAGGCGCTCTTCACCGTGAACACCGTGGACGTGCGGCCGTGGTTGATGAGGCGCAGTTGCAGATTGCCGTTGGCCACGTCGTAGCCCTCCTTGACCTCCAGTGCGCGACCGTGCGGACGCAGCAGGCCTGACAAGGCGAGCCTGCCGACAAAGCGGCGCAGGAAGCCGTTCGGGCCGTGCACCGTGAAGTCATACGCGCCGCCCGCCGCCACGGGCAGCTTGTCCGACAGGCGCTTACCGGCCTCCACTGTGTACGTGCGCGGCGCATCTACGCTGCCCGCGGTGTAGACGAGGAACGCCGCGCCCACGTCGCCGGTGTTGACGAAGTCGAGCTGGAACTTGCCCGCCGCCTCATCCTGGCGGCCGCGCACGAAGAGTTCATACGGCAGCGCGCGCGACGGGCGCACGCCCCGCTCCTGCTTGGGCACGGCCTGCACCAGCGGCGGCAGCGGGACGTAATCGGGATGACGCTGGCGATCCTTGGGGGCATAGGCAGCGGTGCTCGGCAGCGCGGGAACCACGTCATTGGGCGTGGCGAAGTTGAACGCCGATGTGAGATCGCCGCAGACCGCACGGCGCCACTTCGAGATGTTCGGTGACCTGACACCGTGCGTGCGCGCGAAACGCTGCTCGATGAAGCGGATGATCGACGTATGGTCGAACGTTTCCGAGCAGACGAAGCCGCCCTTGGACCACGGCGACACGACGAGCATCGGCACGCGCTGGCCCAGGCCGTAGCTGCCCGCGCCGTACTTGGCATTACCCGGGAAATACTCGCCCGTGGTGTCGACCGTCGACAGACCGTTGCCGCCCGATGCCGCGAAAGGCGGCACGAGGTGGTCGAAGAAGCCATCGTTCTCGTCGTACGTGATGAACAGCGCCGTCTTGCTCCACACCTCGGGGTTGGACGTCAGGATCTGCAGGACCTGATCGATGTACCACGCGCCGTAGTTGGCCGGCCAGTTCGGGTGCTCGGAGAACGCCTCCGGCGCGGCAATCCACGAGACTTGCGGCAGCGTGCCGTTCTGCACGTCGCGCTTGAGGATGTCGAAGTAGCCGTCGCCGGCCGACACGTTGGTGCCGGTGCGGGCCTTGTCGTACAGCGGGTTGCCGGGCTGCGCGTTCTGGTATTGCTTGAAGTACAGCAGCGAGTTGTCGCCGTAGTTGCCGATGTAGGGGTCGCTCGTCCAGCCCCACGAGCCCGCTGCGTCGAGACCCGTGCCGATGTCCTGGTAGATCTTCCACGAGATGCCGGCAGCTTCGAGCACCTCCGGATACGTCGACCAGCCGTAGCCGACTTCCGCGTTGTCGATCACGGGGCCGCCGCCCGCGCCGTCGTTGCCGACGTAGCCCGTCCACATGTAGTAGCGGTTCGGGTCGGTCGAGGTGGGCGTGGAGCAGTGGTAGGCGTCGCAGATAGTGAAGGCGTCGGCCAGCGCGTAGTGGAACGGGATGTCCTGGCGCGTGAGATACGCCATCGTCGTCGTGCCCTTGTGCGGCACCCAGCCGTCGTAGCGGCCGCCGTTGACCGCGCCGTGCGTGTCGTTCCAGCCGTGCGGCAGGTCCTGCAGGAACTGCATGCCGAGATCCGGCGCGCCCGGCCGGAACGGCAGGACCTCGCCCGCCCCGCCGGCCAGCGGCTGATGCCATACGCTCTTGCCGCTGGGCAGCGTGATCGTGCGCGTATCGCCGTACCCGCGCACGCCGCGCAGCGTGCCGAAGTAGTGGTCGAACGAGCGATTCTCCTGCATCAGGATCACGATGTGCTGCACGTCCTGGATGCTGCGATGCGCGTTGTGGGCCGGTATCGCCAGCGCCTGGCGGATGCCCTGCGGTACGGCTCCCATCGCAGCGGACGCGGCAGCGAGTTGGGCGGCGGAGCGGAGAAAACCACGGCGGCTCTTGGAGGTCATGTTCTCTACCTGGTGTCTGTGCTGGGGGGGTTGGGGGAACAACACGGTGCAGCGGCGGCTGAATGCGCGGACGACGTTCAGTCGACGGTGTGCAGGACGGGCGGTGCCAGGCCATTCGGTGCAGCCATGGCCTGCGCCGAAGCGGCAGGCGGTGCCGGCGCTGGGGCCGGTGCGCGCACGATGGCCGGCACGTGCGGATCGGCATCGCAGCCGCTCAGCGCAAGCGCCGCAGCCGTCAGGCATGCGGTGCGGCGCAACGGGCGATCGGCAACGCGGCTGGCAGACACGGATGACCTCCTGATGACACGGGACGGTCTGCGCATGCAGCGCACGCCCGTCGCTCAACAGGCGCTAAGGTAGAAAGGAATCGTGTCGGCTGCATGACGGCGGCCAAGGCGCCGTCCGAACGAGTGAGTGCTCAGTCGGGACGCCGACTGGCACGCCGCTCGATCTGCGCCTGCTCGGCGCGCCATGCAAGATAGCCGAGCCCCAGGAACGGCCACAGCCAGCCGATCCACTGCGACAGGCTGTTGAAATGGACGAAGCGCCCGAGCCGCCACGCCTGCGCGGAGACCCACGAATACGGGCTCGGCGGCAGAACGTTGGACAGGATAATCAGAGCGATCAGCAGCGTCATGGCGAGCGCGCCGCGCAGCCAGCGCGGCAGGCGCACCAGCAGCACCAGCACGAGTGAGCCCACGACCAGCCCGAAGCGCGCGCCGGACGAGAGCCAATCCCAGGCCCCGCCCAGCGGGAACTGGAGCACGGTCGCCCCCGCCTTCACCAGGAGCGCCGCGCCCAGCAGCGCCGCCAGCAGACGGAGCACGGGCGCATCGCGCCGCATGGCCACCGTCGCCAGCAGGCCCGTGCCGATCCAGCTGCACGCCGTGATGAGCGCCTCCAGCAATTCCTGCCGCTGCAGGGCTTCCGGGTGGGCCTGCAGCCTGTCCTGCCAGTCGAAGAGCTCGGGAAACCAGCCGTTGACGAGGCTCACCATGAAGCCATCCGGCGACGGGTCGAGCAGGATGCTGCGGATCACGCCGCCCATGCTGAACAGGAATTCCTGCGGGAAGATCTGCGCGAACGGCCACACGAGCAGCAGCAGGATCGCCAACGTCGCGTGCGGCTCAAACCAGCGCCGGCGCAGGCGCCGCAGCCCGCCCCGGTCGATCAGGCGCGCCGAGAACGGCGCCATGACCATGCCGCCCAGCCATGCGCCGACCGTGTTGGTCGCCAGATCGACGTTCGACGAAATGCGCGTGGGCAGATACGTCTGGATGGCCTCCATCGCGGCCGACAGCAGCAGCCCCGCCAGCAGGGCCAGCAACACCGCCCGCCAGCCGGTGATGCGCGGATGCACCGCCAGCACGGTCAGCATGCCCAGCGGCATGTAGCCCCAGACGTTGGTGAGCAGGTCGAAGCCCGTGTTGTAGCGCGGCAGCGGCGCGCTGAGAAAGGCGAATGGCGACACGCCGGTGTCCGTCCATCCGGCAAACGGATAGAGGCTGGCGTAGACCACCAGCAGCACGAACCATCCCAGCCCCGCCCGCGCGAGCGGCGAATGGCGATGCGGGGCCTGAGGGTTAGGTTGCGCGTGGAGGTCCGTCACCGAAGGAAGCTGCAGTCTGGAGAAGAGAAGCGGACGTGCCCCGGAGAAGCCGCCCATGATAGCGTCCGATACCGCACATCACGGAGGGTTCCCATCCGGCCGATAGCTTAGCGCCGGTGCGTGCCCATGCCGCCCGAAGCGGCCGAAGAACCGGCCGGCAGCGGCAGACCTGCCACCCAGTCGAGCACTTCGCCGATGGCCTGGTCGGACGCCTGCGTGAGCGCCGCCACCCCGCCGGCGGCGTTGGCGCTCGGTGCGGGTGCCTCGGCCTGGACGACGCGCTGGCCGATCACCGTGCGCGCCAGCGACACCGTCGCCCGCAGACGCACCACGCCACGGCTCGCATCGGGTCGATCGAACACTTGCGAAAAATCGACCAGCTCGACACGCAGCGTCGGCACGTCCGGCGTCGGATAGCCGACCACCTGCCCGCGTGCGGCCGCCGCGTTGCGCAAGCGGGCGTCGAAGAGGTTCACGGGCGACTCCAGCCAGCGGCTGTTGGCGTACGCATCGGTGCGCTGGCTTTGGGCATACGCCAGGCGGTAGTAGATGGCGTTGCCGTCCATCCACCCGGGGCCGGCCACCTCGGCCACACGCAGCGCGTTCGGCAGGCGGGCACCGGCCGAGGCGGTGGGGGCGAGCCCGAAGTCGTACAGGGCGGTCGGGCCCGCGGGCGTGCTGGAGCACGCGCCAAGCAGCGACAGCGCCATCAGGGCGGCCGCGGGCATCGCACGGCGCAATACAGCAGGCAACGTCAGCATGAACACTCCTCAGGGCTGGGCCGGAACGCGGGCGGCCGGTGCGGTGAAGCCGGTCTCACCCGGCCCCGGCACGCCGGGCGCAGGGCCGAACAGCACGCTTTGCGGCCGGGCATTGAAATCCGACACGGCATGATCGAAACCGCGCACGGCCTGACGGGCTTCGCGCGCGAAACCATTGAGCTGCGGCAGCGTTTCGTAGGTCAGCACGTTGGCGGCAGACTGCATCGACTGCGTGGCCGCCGACAGATCCGCACCCGCGCCGGCCAGCGTGCCCATCAGCGGCCCATTCGGATCGGAGAGCGATTGGGTCAGCCTGCGCGTTGCCAGCAGCGTGGCATCGAGGTTGTCGGCGATCTTCGGCAGCTTGCGCACCGTCGGCTCGGCCCGCTGGGCCAGTGCCTTGTAGCTGTCCATGGTGGACTGGAACGATTGCAGCGACGCCGTGATCTGCTGCCGATGTTCATCGTCGAACAGGATCGACAGCGAATTCAGCGTCTGATCGAGCTTGGAGAGCATCTGGTCGCCGCGCTTGTCGAGTTCATCGAGGAAGCCCGCTTCCATGCGGATGCGCGCGGGGTTCTTGTCAGACGTTGCCAGATGCGTCGGGCTGGGTGCGTGGCCGCTGTTGTCGTAGCCGCGGTCATCGAGCTGCACGTAGGCCAGGCCCGTCACGCCCTGGTAGGCCAGGCGGCCATAGGTGGTGGTCGTGATGGGCGCATCTTTGTCGACCAGCACGCGCACCACGATCTGCCCGGGGACCTTGTCGTCGAACCGGATGGTGTCGACCTTGCCGACGTCCAGGCCGCGATACTTGACCGCGGCCTGCGGGTTCAGCCCGTTGACGGTCGAGCGCGTCACCAGGTCATACGGCACGCGTACGGTCTGGTCGCGGTTGAACCACATCACGGCCAGCGCCACGAAGATCGCCAACCCGATCGTGAACAGCCCGGCCAGAAATGCGTGGGCTTTGTTTTCCATCAATCCTCCTGCACGGCAAGCGTGGCGGCAGCCACCGCTTCGGTCATCTGCGGGCCCAGCGCCATCAGCGCCCGCTTGCCCCGCTCACCCAGGAAGTACTCCTTGATGAACGGATGGTCGATCTGAATGATCTGCTCGATGGGCTGGGCGGCCAGCACCTTGCGGTCGGCCAGCACCGCGATGCGGTCGGACAGCGCCACCAGCGTGTCCAGGTCGTGCGTGACCATCACCACCGTCAGCCCCAGCTCGCGACGCAGCTCACGGATGAGCGCCACGTAATCGTCCGAGGCGCGCGGGTCCAGCCCGGCAGTCGGCTCGTCAAGGAACACCAGCTCCGGCTCCAGCGACAGCGCCCGCGCCAGCGCCACGCGCTTGATCATGCCGCCCGACAGGTCCGACGGCATCTTGTCGGCGTCGCTGGCCTTGAGCCCCACCATCTGCAGCTTGAGCATCGCCACGCGCGTGACGAACGCATCGGGCAGCGTACGCAGCTCGCGCATCGGCAGGGCCACGTTGTCGATCACGGACAGCGCAGAGAACAGCGCGCCGTGCTGGAACTGCATGCCCCAGCGGTTGCGCATCGACTGCAGGTCGTTGCCGACCTGGCACGTCAGCTCCTCGCCAAAGATGTGGATCGTGCCCGAAGTCGGCTTCTCGAGCCCCACGACCTGGCGCAGCAGCGTGGTCTTGCCGCTGCCCGAGCCGCCCACGATCGAGAGCACCTCGCCGCGGAAGACGTCCAGGTCGATGTTGTCGAGCACCGTGACGTTGCCGTATCGCTTGGTGACGTTGCGCACCTCGATCACGCGTTCGCGTGCCGGCGTGATCGGCTGCGATGGCGCCCCGGCATGCTCGCCGTGCGAATGGCGTGGCCGCGTCATAAGCCCACGTCCTTGAAGAGGATGGCGAACACGGCGTCGGCCAGGATCACGATCGTGATCGACACCACCACCGAGGTGGTCGTGCCCTCGCCCAGGCTCTGCGTGTTCGGCTCGATGCGCAGGCCGAAGTGGCACGCCACCAGCGCGATCAGCATGCCGAACACCACGCCCTTGCCGATGCCGAGCCAGAGGTTCGCCACCGGCACCGCGTCGGGCAGCGACGTAATGAAATAGGCGGGGCTGATGTCGAGCTGGAACCTGGCCGCCAGGATGCCGCCACCCAGGGCCAGCAGGTCCGTCCAGGCCACCAGCAGCGGCATGGCGATCGCCAGCGCGATCACCTTGGGCAGGATGAGCCGAAAACCATGCGAGATGCCCATCACGCGCATCGCGTCGAGCTCTTCGGTCACGCGCATCACGCCGATCTGCGCCGTGATGGCCGAGCCCGACCGTCCCGCCACCAGGATGGCCGCCAGCACCGGGCCAAGCTCGCGGATGATCGCCATCCCAAGGATGTTGACGATGAAGATGCTCGCCCCGAACACGCGCAGCTGGTTGGCCGACAGGTAGCTCAGCACGATGCCGATCAGGAAGCCGACCAGCGCGGTGATGCCCAGCGCCTTGTAGCCGGTGCTGTAGATGTTGGCGGAAATCTCCCGCCATGGGCCGCGATGCGGCGCCCGCAGCAAGCGGCCGAAATCGAACACCAGCTGACCGACCATGGCGATGCCGTCGCGCGCGTGGCTGAAGAAGTCGAGCATGCCGGCGCCCAGGATCGCCACCGGGTTGATGCGCGGGGCCAGGCGCTTCTTCCAGCCGCCCGGGTCGAGCTTGGCCACGCGGTCGATCATGCGCCGCTGGTCGGGGCGGGCGTCGAGATGCTCGGGCCAGCGGTTGCCCCAGGCACGCCAGAGCAACTGGGCGCCAAAGTGGTCGATGCGGCCCACCTCGGTCAGGCACCAGGCGTTTGCGTTGTCCAAACCGGCGCGGATCTGCTGGCGCGCACCGCGCACGCCGGCACGCTCGGCCAGGGCAAGCGTGGTCCAGTCGCCGGACAGAAAGGCGACGGACCGGCCATCGACGACACGTACCTCGATCTGAGGTGTACGGCAGGTGATCAAACGGGTCTCCGTAAGCGGTGATGCCGGGTATCGGTCGAATTGTAGCCAACGCGCCGCCCGGCACTGTCACACTCTGGGCCACTGTGCGGCGTGCGCGCCGCCTGTAGCAAGCGCTGGGCCCCGGTTTGGAGGCCGCGCTCGTACAATGCCCGCATTCCTGCGCAAAAACCTGATCGCCTGCTCTGTTCATGTCTCTTGCCGAACCTTCTGCGCGCTGGCGCCTGTCACGCGAACACATCCGGCCCACCGGGCCCGCGGCTGCCTGGCCCATCGACGTGGTCGATTCCACCGGTTCGACCAACGCCGACCTGATGGCCGCCGTGCGCGATGCGGCCTGGCCCGGGCATGCGGCGCAGGCCGGGCTCGCGCCGCTCGCAGGCGCGCGCGTGCTGGCAGCCCAGCACCAGACCGCCGGCCGCGGCCGCCAGGGCCGTCCGTGGAGCGGCAACCACGGCCTGACCTTTTCCGTCGCATGCGCCTTTGCCGGCGAGCCGGCGCAGCTCGGCGGTCTGAGCCTGGCCGTGGGCGTGGCCGTTGCCGACGCCGTGGCGGCATATGCCGAAGCCCACGGCGGCAGCGCGCAGGCCCTCGCGCTCAAATGGCCCAACGACGTGCAGATTGCCGGGCGCAAGCTGGCCGGCATCCTCGTCGAGACCGTCCGCTGCTCGCCGGGCCAGACCTGGGCCGTCATCGGCATCGGCCTGAACCTGGAGCGGCCACACGTGCTGGAAACCGAGCTGGGCCGGGGCCTTTCGGGCGTCGAAGAACTGGTGGACGCGCCCGAACCGAACGCGGTGTTCTCGGCGCTGCTCACGTCGCTGGGTGAGCACCTGCAGCGGTTTGGCGCGCTGGGGCTGGCGCCCTTCGTGGCGCCGTTTGCTGCGCGCGACGCCTTTGCCGGCCAGCGCGTGCGTCTGTGGCAGGACGGCGCCGTCGTGCTCGAAGGCGTGGCACATGGGATCGATGCGCATGGGCGGCTCGCCATCGAATCCGGCGGCCGGGTGCAATGGATCCATAGTGGCGAAGTGTCGCTGCGCGCCGCCGAGGACGCGCAGCCATGACGCGCCTGAAGACGCCTCCTGCGGCCGCGCGTCCGTTGCTGCTGATCGACGCGGGCAACACGCGCATCAAGTGGGCGTGGATCGCCAGCGGCGTCGATGCGCTGCCCGAAGAGCCAGGCGGCACGCCATGGCAGCACGCCGGCGCGCGTGCGCACGATCAACTGGCCGAACTGGTGGAGGATTGGCGCGACTGCCACACCTCCGGAGTCGCCCCGCCCGAGGTATGGATCAGCGCCGTGGCCGGCCCGGCGCTGCGTGATGCGCTCACGGCGCGCATCGCCCGCGTCTTCGATGGCGCGCGCGTACGCATTGCCGCATCGGAGGATGCCGCCGCCGGTTTGCGCAACGGCTATCGCGAGCCCACGCAACTCGGCACCGATCGTTGGGTGGGAGCGGTCGGGGCGCGCCACCTGTGGCCCGACACAGCCTTGCTGCTGGTCACGGCCGGCACCGCCACCACGCTCGACGTCGTCACGCCCGACGGGCTGTTTGCGGGTGGCCTGATCTTGCCCGGCCTCACCCTGATGATGCGCGCGCTCTCGCGCAATACCGCGCAGTTGCCGGAAGTCGATGTCGGCTATCTGAGCGCCAGCGACGTGGTCGCGCCGCCCTGGGCCGACAACACGCAGGACGCCATCGCGCTGGGCTGCGTGACGGCGCAGGCGGGCGCGATCGCGCAGACGTGGCAGGCGCTGCAGGTCCAGTACCCCGGCCCGGCACGCTGCGTGCTGAGCGGCGGCGCCCGTGCCGCACTGGCGCCGCATCTGCGCATGCCGTTTCAGATGCACGATAATCTCGTGCTGCTTGGCCTGCAGGTGCTGGCGCGCGCGAACCGGGAGGGCGCGGCAACGCTGGCATGAACGGCCGCCCTGTCCCCGTTGTCTTGCCGTTGTTGCCGTCGCCGTGTTCCTGCATTCCGAACCACCGCCTGAATCCCCGTCCGTACGCACCATGACGCTTCGCCTCGCCCTGCTGCTCCTGCTGCTCGTCAACGGCGTTCTGCTGGCAGCCAACACCGGCGTGTTCGGGCCGGACGTCTCGCAGGCCTGGTTCGAGAGCGAGCGCGAACCCGAGCGCATGCGCCGCCAGATCCGCACCGAAGACATCCGCATTCTCGAGCCGGCACCGGCATCGTCGTCAGGCGTACCCAAATCGGCGCCCGCGGCATCGGCACCCGCCGCATCGGGTGCACAAGCCAGCATCGAACGTACGGCCGTGGCCGCTGCGGACACCGCCGGCAGTTGCACCGAACTCATCGGCCTGACCGACGCACAGGCCACGCGCGGCCTCGATCAGCTCAGGCCAATGGCGGGCGTGCAGGTGGAGCGCATCACGCGCCAGGAAGACAACCGCTGGTGGGTTCACATGCCGGCGCGCGACACGCGCGAAGACGCCGAGCGCAAGATCGCCGAGCTCAAGCGCCGCAACGTGACGGACTCCGCCATCGTGCAGGAAGGCAATACGTTTGTGGTGTCGCTGGGGCTGTTCCGCGACAGGGAGCGGGCGCAGCAACTGCTGGACGAACTGCGCGCCAAGGACGTGCGCACCGCGGTGGTGACGCAAACCCGGCGGCTTGGCGCACCGGCCTCGCTGCGCGTGACGGCCACCGCCGATGCCGCATCCAGTGTGGCGGCCGAGCTGGCGAACCTGAAGAAGACGCTGGGCGCCGAAGACCTGCGCGCCTGCGCGTCGGTGACGGCGTCGCGCTGAGGGCTCAGGACGTTGCGCGCACGCGCTTGAGCAGCGCCGTCGTGGAGCGATCATGCTCGAACGGGATCGCCAGCGCCGTCCCGCCCCAGCCGCGTACCACGCGCGTTTCTTCCAGCGCATCGATGTCGTAGTCGCCGCCCTTGACGTAGATGTCCGGGCGTACGCGGCGGATGAGCTCGACCGGCGTGCGCTCGGCAAACAGCACCACCAGGCTCACCGATTCGAGTGCGGCCAGCACGGCCAGGCGGTCGTCCTGCGTGTTGAGCGGGCGGTCGTCGCCCTTGCCGAGCATGCGCACCGACGCATCGGTATTGACGCCCACCACCAGCGACGCTCCCAGGGCGCGCGCCTGCGCCAGATACGTCGCGTGCCCGCGATGCAGGATGTCGAACACGCCATTGGTGAACACGAGCGGGCGCGGCAGCCCCGCCACGCGAGCTTCCACATCGGCGGGGTCGCAGATCTTCTGTTCGAAGGCGGGCGCGGGCTGGCGAGCGGTCATGGCGAGAGCGAAATCGGAGAGGAAAACAAAACGGCCCATCGCATCGATGGGCCGCTGGCTGCCAATGGCAAGGATCAGGCCGCTTGTTCGGTCGAGCCGAGCAGGCGCGCGTTCAGTTCCTTGCGGTAGCGGTTCAGGTCCTGCACGGTCTCGAAGGTGCGCTCGAACAGCAGGCCCATGTTGTGCAGGATGCGCTCGATGACCTTCTTTTCCCAGCCGGCGTCGAACTTGATCTGCTCGTCGAGCCAGTGCTCCAGCCAGTCGGGGTTCGGCAGACGCGACTGCACGGTGTCCTGCGGGAACAGCGCCTTGTTCACGTGCAGGTTGGTCGGGTGCAGCGGCTTTTCCGTGCGGCGGGCCGAGGCCATCAGCACGCCGATCTTGGCGAATGCGCTGCGCGCGTTGTCGCCAAATTGCGTGAGGTACTTCTTCATGTAGCGCAGGTACGCGCCGCCGTGGCGAGCCTCATCCTGCGAGAGCGTCCTGTAGATGGCCTTGATGACCGGCTCGGTGTGCCATTCGGACGCGCGGCGGTACCAGTGGTTCAGGCGGATCTCGCCGCAGAAGTGCAACATCAGCGTTTCCAGCGGCGGGGCCGGGTCGAATTCGAAGCGCACGTTGTGCAGCTCTTCCTCGGTCGGCACGAGTTCGGGGCGGAAGCGGCGCAGGTACTCCATCAGCACCAGCGAGTGCTTCTGCTCCTCAAAGAACCACACGCTCATGAACGCCGAGAAATCGGAGTCGTGGCGGTTGTCGCGCAGGAACATCTCGGTGGCGGGCAGTGCAGACCACTCGGTGATGGCGTTCATCTTGATGGTCTGCGCTTGCGCGTCGGTCAGCAGCGACGCGTCGAACTGGTCCCACGGAATATCCTTTTCCATATTCCAGCGGACCGCTTCCAACGACTTGAACAATTCGGGATAGAGCATGGTAAGCCTTTGAATTTGCAGGCGAATTCTAGCAGACATGCTTGACCTGCCCCGGTTTTTCGTGCTTGCCGGAGCAAAGTTCTGCGTCTGCCCGTTTCCTTGTCACAACAGGCCTGCCCGTCCACGCATGCGGCGTGGCTTGGCGACCCCCTTAGGGAAGGTCTGCAAAACCTTCCTGCCAGACTGCCGGGATGGGACAATAGCGACATGAAGCAGATGAGTCTGGAGGCGCCGATGTATACGGGCTTTGAGCTGCGCGCCAAGCGCACCCGCAAGCGTGCGTTTTTGGAGCAGATGGACCGTGTGGTGCCGTGGGCAGAGTTGGTCGCACTCATCGAGCCGTATGCGCCGAAGGCGGGTCCCAAGGGTGGGCGGCCACCCTTTGCGGTAGAGAAGCTGCTGAGGATTCATTTTTTGCAGCAGTGGTTTGGTCTGTCGGACCCGGCGGTGGAGGAAGCCTTGTACGACACGCCGCTGCTGGCGAGCTTTGTTGGTCTGGACCTGGGGGTGGATGTCGTGCCGGATGAGAGCACCATCCTGCGCTTTCGCCACCTGCTGGAGCAACACGGCCTGAGCCAGCGTATCCTCGAGACGGTCAATCGCATCCTGACCGAGCGTGGCCTCATGCTCAAGAGCGGCACCATCGTGGATGCCACGCTCATTGCTGCTCCCAGCTCGACCAAGAACGCCCGCCGTGAGCGCGACCCTGAGATGCACCAGACGAAGAAGGGCAACCAGTGGTTCTTCGGGATGAAGGCGCACATCGGCGTGGATGACGCGTCCGGTCTGGTGCACCACGTGGAATGCACGGCGGCGAACGTGGCCGACGTGACG
>NZ_CAJPVG010000015.1 GCF_905397375.1 Ralstonia mannitolilytica | reverse complement strand
GCAGTTCGGCGGGGATCGCCGGCAGATCGGCCGGCTTGGTCTTCGGTTTGCCAGGCATAAGGTCTCCTTGGGAGCATGTTATGCCTTGAACACGAAATTGCTGACAGGTCCAGGCAGCGCAATCGACGCCCGACGCTTGAGGAACTCGATCTGTACATGGAGCACTTCAGCATCGGAGCCAAGCGAGGAGCCAGCTCAATTCCTATGCCGGCCATCATCGCGTTCGCTCTCTTTGCTACGCGCAGGCAAGAGGAAATTGCGACTATCCGCTGGGACGACCTGGACGAGGCGGGAAGCCGCGTACTGGTGCGGGATATGAAGCATCCCGGCGAGAAAATTGGAAACGACACCTGGTGCGATTTACCTCCCGAGGCCCTGCGCATCGTCCTCGCACAGCCGCGAACAAGCGACAAGCGGATTTTTCCCTACAACCACCGGTCCATTTCTGCCGCTTTTACTCGCGCCGGCCACGTTCTCGGGGTCGAAGACCTCCACTTCCATGACCTGCGACACGAAGGCACCAGCCGCCTATTTGAGATGGGCTGGAACATTCCTCACGTCGCGACAGTGACTGGACACCGAAGCTGGTCGAGCCTGAAACGATACACGCACCTCAGGCACGTCGGAAATCGATTTGAGGGATGGCGCTGGCTGCCGATTGTTGCGCCTTTGGCCAATGAGTCCGCGGCAAAGTGATATGCCTACAGGGGACTCGAACCGCGCAATTTGGCTTAACCACGCCACAAAATTGGAAGTCCCAGCAAAATGCTGGCAAACCAATGTAGTCACCCTTCCCCGCTGCCCCCCCCCCCGTGGGTCGCTCGAAGACCTGAACCTGGCCAACCTGTAGCTCTGAACTGTCCAGCTTTTGAGGCAAACGTCAGGCGCCTAGGTGACAGAGTTAGCTTGCGTCTACGCTGAGTGGACCAACAGAGCCATAACGGCTAGCGCCGAATCGGCCCCTTGGGCCATCCTCACCAGCGTTTCCGAAACGTGCGGCTTTTCGTTCCAAATTAGCGCGATAGTGCACCGTGGGATTCTCTACAGTACGCAGATCGCAAACGCTAGCCGAGAGATTCGCTCATGCCCCTGTACCGTCTTTCCGAACACGCCCCTCAGATTGCCGCCACCACATTTGTTGCGGCCGAAGCCACGATCATCGGCCGCGCAGCGCTTGCTGACCACGTCAGCGTTTGGCCCGGCGCTGTGGTGCGTGCTGACAATGAGCCGATCACGATCGGCATCGGCAGCAACATCCAGGAAGGCGCGGTATTGCATACAGACCCGGGCTACCCCCTTCAGATCGGTTGCAACGTGACGGTCGGCCATCAGGCCATGCTGCATGGCTGTACCGTCGGCGATGGCGCACTCATCGGCATTCAGGCCGTGGTGCTAAACAACGCTGTAATTGGCGCTGATTCATTGGTGGCTGCTGGTGCTCTCATCACCGAGGGCAAGACGTTTCCGCCGCGCTCGCTCATTCTTGGTTCGCCCGCCAAGGCGGTGCGCGAGCTGAACGATGACGAGGTCCGCAACCTGCGCGCCAATGCGCAGAGCTACATCGAGCGCGCGGCCCTTTACCGTAGCGATCTGGTCCTGCTCGACTGAGCTCCCTAACGTTCCGCTTCGTTATGCTTCACGTAGCCCAGGGCTGCGTGGGGATCCAACACATCCGTCAAGCCTCTAAAAAAGGGCGGCTTCAGCCGCCCTTTCCTGTTGCGCAGCCCGGTGTGCCTCAGGCGGCGTGTGCGCCCAACCCGGAGAGGATTTCGTCGTTGTGTTCGCCTGCCTTGGGCAACGGGCGACGCACGCCTGGTCGCTTGCCACCCATCAGCAGCGGCAGCAATACGGCGGGGCCTGTCGAGCCGTCGTCCATCTGCATCGGCACCAGACCGCCGCTCGCCTTGAGGTGCGGATCGTCGAGCAGTTGATCCGGTCGGACGATGGGCGCGTAGGGAATGCCAGCCGCTTCCAGCTTGGGCGCGAGTTCGGTCGCATCGTGGTCGGCCAGGATGCCGCCCAGCTCCTGCAGCAGTTGTGGACGCACCGCTACGCGCAGCGTGTTGTTGGCGTACTGCGGGTTGTCGAGCAACTCCGGATGACCCAGCAGTTGGCACAGCGTCGTGAATTGCTTGTCGCTCACTGCGCCAATGAAGAGCTGCTCGCCACCGGCCAGCGTAAAGATGTCGTAGACGCTCCATGCCGATACGCGCGAGGGCATTGGCGGTGGCGCTTCGCCAGTCATGGCGTACTGCTGCATGTGCTGCGATGCCAGGAACACGCAATTCTCGAACAGCCCGCTCTGAATCTCCTGACCCTTGCCGGTGCGGTCGCGCTCGCGCAGCGCCGCCAGCACGCCGATGGCGCCGAACATGCCGCCCATGATGTCGTTGACAGAGGTGCCTGCGCGCAAGGGGCGCCCAACTGGCCCGGTCATGTACGACAGCCCGCCCATCATCTGCACGACTTCATCCAGCGCGAGGCGGTTCTCGTACGGTCCCGGTAGAAAGCCCTTGTGCGACACATAGATGAGGTGCGGATAGTCGACCGATAGCGATGCATGGTCGAGCCCGAGCTTTTCCATCAGGCCGGGGCGGAAGTTTTCGAGCACCACATCGCACTGACCGGCAAGCTCACGCGCCGTGGCGCGGCCTTCGTCCGTGGTGATGTCGAGCACCACGCTCTTCTTGTTGCGGTTGAACGCACGGAAGAAGCCGATGCCGAGGCCAGGTAGATTGCGCGTCTTGTCGCCGCCGGGCGGCTCGATCTTGATGACTTCGGCGCCGAGGTCGGCCAGGATCATCCCGCAAGTGGGGCCCATGACCATGTGCGTGAATTCCAGAACGCGGATGCCGGCAAGGGGCAGCGATGAAGTGTTGTCGTGATGCATGTTCGTCAGGCCAGGATGGCGGACTGTGCCGCTTGGGAAGAATGCAGATGGAAGGTCTTGGGCAGGCCGGCGCGCCACAGCGTGCCGTGCAGCGTCTCGCCGTGCAGCCAGTCGCTCAGGCGTTCGCGCAGTGACAGCAATTGGCCGATGTCGAGCCCGGTACCGACGCCCATGCTCTCCAGCATGAAGGCGAGGTCTTCCGTGGTGACGTTGCCGCTGGCGCCGGGCGCATGCGGGCAGCCGCCGATGCCACCCAGGCTGGCGTCAAAGCGTGTCACGCCTGCTTGCATGGCGGCGTAGACGTTGGCCAGGCCCAGGCCGCGCGTGTCGTGGAAGTGGCCGCACCAGAACTGCTCACCAGCAATGGCGACGGCGCGCTCGAACAGGCGCGACACGGCAGCGGGGTCGGCATAGCCCACGGTATCTGCCAGGCTGACGCGATCGGCACCGGCATCGAGCAGGGCCTGCATCAGGCGCAGGACTTCATCGGGTTCGACCGCACCCTGCAGCGTGCAGCCGAACGCCGTTCCGACACCACCTTCGATCAGAGTCTTGGCGCCGGCGGCATCGCGCGCCGCGCGGATGCGCGCCACCTCGTCCACCACCTCGTCGGGCGTTTTGCGCAGATTGGCGAGGCTGTGTGCATGGCTGGCCGACAGCGGCACGATCATCAGGTCCACGCCGCTGGCGATGGCGTCCTCTGCGCCACGCAGGTTCGGCACCAGCGCGGAGACAAACAGCTCGGGCAGCGTGCGCGCGTAGGCGACGAGCTCGGCGGTGTCCGCCAGTTGCGGCAGCAGGCGCGCGGGCACGAACGAGCCGATCTCGATCTCGCGCACACCTGCAGCGTGGGCGGCCTCGACCCATGCGCGCTTGTGCTCGGTGGGCAGGATCGTCTGAGTGCTTTGCAGCCCGTCTCGCAAACCGACTTCGCGGATCACGGCGGTGGTGGGCAGGGGGATGTTCATGAGGGACATTGCGTCAGGCAGGCGTCAATCGATGTTCTGACTGTATGCCGTTCTGTACAGAAGCTACAGCGATCAAATACGCACGTTTTCGTTCCGAATGGGAAAGCCTGGAAGCGGGCCTACGGGCATTCCAGGGTTTCCTTTTGAACCGGTCAACACTAGGATTTCCGGCACGTTGATTCCCAATTGGAATGCCTCGCGGAGCCCCCATGCGTGACCTGGATCTCACCACCCTGCGCCTGTTCGTTGCCGTGTGCGAGACGCGCAATATGGCGCGCGCGGGCGAGCAGGAGAACATCGTGGCGTCGGCCATCAGCAAGCGGCTGGCGCAACTGGAAGACACGGTGGGCGCGGTCCTGCTCGAGCGCGGGCGGCGCGGTGTGATTCCCACACCGGCGGGCGACATCGTGCTGGCGCACGCCCGCGCCATGCTGGCTGCCGCCGACCGGGTGGCGCGTGACATGGCCGAATATGGCAGCGGCATCCGCGGTCAGGTCCGCTTGCTGGCCACCGTATCGTCGATGGCCGAATCGTTGCCCGACGACATCGCCGCATTCCTCAATCGCCCCGAGCATCGCGACATCCGCGTGACGATGGAGGAAAGCCTGAGCAGCGACATTGTGCGTGCGCTGCGCGAGGGCTCCGCACCGCTGGGCATCTGCTGGGATGCGGCCGACTTGGAGGGGTTCGAAACGCGGCCATACCGTGCCGACCACCTGGCCGTGGCCGTACACGAAGCGCACCCGCTGGCAACGCGTGAGCATTGCCGCTTTGAAGACACGCTGGAGTTCGATCACGTGGGCTTGCCGGCGCAGACGGCCGTGCACACGATGCTGGCGCGTTATGCGGCGATCCTGGGGCGTGCAATCAAATACCGGGCGGTGGTATCAACCTTCGATGCATCGCTGCGCTGCGTACGCGCGGGCCTGGGCCTGGCCATCGTGCCGGCTGAGATTGCCGAGCCGTTCGTCGCGACGTTCGGCTTGCGCGTGGTGCCGTTGAGCGACGCCTGGGCGCGTCGCCGCTTTGCGGTGTGCTTTCGCAATCTGGAGTCGCTGTCGCCGGCGGCACGCCTGCTCGTGGAGCATCTGGCCGCGTGCGATTCGACTGCCGCGGCCGAACCGGCACCGACTGCCCGGCAAAAGAAAACGACGCGGAAAACCCGTTCCGCGTCGTGAGGGCTGCAGCGTTCCGACAAGGCTAGTGCGACAGCTCTTCCAGTCGCACGCCGTTGCTCTTCGGGCCAAAGCCCCCAATGGCCAGCATGACCACCAGCATGCACGCGGTGATCCCGGCAAACACGCCCGGCACACCGAAGTGGCGCAGCAGAAATGCGATCAGGAAGCCCGAGAACATGGCGCCGATGCGGCTGGCCGAATACACGATGCCGTTGGCGCGGCAGCGGATAAAGGTCGGGAACAGCTCGGCCTGATAGGCGTGGTAGCACACCGAGATGGTCTGCCCCGCCAGGCTGATCAGCACACCCAGCACAATCAGTGCGAGCGGGTCCTTCAATTGCCCGAACGTCACGCCAAACACGATGACGGCAAACGCCGCGCCGACGATCAGCCACTTGCGCTGGATGCGGTCGGCATAGGCCATGGCCAGCAGCGGCCCGACGGGCAGCGCGATGGCGATGATGAACGAGTACAGCAGGCTCTTGGTGACAGTGATGCCGTGCCCGATGAGTAGCGTCGGCACCCAATTGGCAAAGCCGTAGTAACCAATGGCCTGACAGAAGTTGAAGACGATCAGCATGATCAGGCGCGAGCGATACGGCGGGCGCCACAGTTCAGCCAACGATGCACGGCGGTGCGGCGGCTGCGCGACGGCCTGCAGCGGCGGCGGCAAGGTGCTGCCGGATTCGCGCTCGGCGGCGGCTTCCATCTGGCGGACGACGGCGTCAGCCTCATCGCCGTGGCCATGCATGGCCAGCCAGCGGGGGCTTTCCGGCACGGCGCGGCGGATGAACCACACCAGCACCGCACCGGCTGACCCCAGCAGCACCACCCAACGCCAGCCTTCGATGCCGAGTACGGTGGTCGGCACGAGCCAGTACGACAGAATGGCGGCCGCTGGCGCAGCAGCAAACATCACCATCTGATTGAACGCCATTGCACGGCCGCGCATGTGCTGCGGTACGAGTTCGGTAACGTAGCTGTCAATGGTCACAATCTCGATGCCGACGCCGATGCCGGTGAGGAAGCGCCAGATCAGCAGGCCTTCGGGGCTTTGCTGGCAGGCCATGATGGCCGAGCCGATCGAGTACCACAGCAGCGATACGGTGAACACCGTGCGGCGCCCGTAGCGGTCGGGCAACCAGCCGAACCCGAAGGTGCCGACGAAGAGCCCGGCAAACGTGGCAGCAATGAAGCCCGCCATGCCATGCAGGCCAAAAAACGCATCCGTCGTAGCTTTGAGCAGTCCGCTCTTCTCCATGCCCGGTGCGATGTAGCCCGTGAAGATCAGGTCATAGACCTCGAAGAATCCGCCCAGCGAGATCAATAGCACCAGCGTCCACAGGTTGCGCGTGATGGGGAGGCGGTCCATCCGTGCAGAGAGCGCGGCGGCGGCGCGGGTGTCTTGATCGGGTTGAGCGATGGCAGTCGGCGCGCTGTCCGCTGTCAGGGGGCGCTGCATGGTTGTCTCCTTTGTCGCATGACCGCGCTTCTATCGAGCGTTGGGTCCGGGGGCGCCGGTATCGGCATCGTATTCCCGCGCAGGCAAGACCGTCGGTGCGGTCTGTGCACTACAGGATGGCACCCACTGTAGCGATTCCAGTCTGCAACCACGGAGCTATTTAGGAACTATTGATGTTCCGTTCCGGAAACCCTCGGTGAGTACGTGCTGGCTTGAGGAGGATCAGTTGAAGACCGATGGAAGCGGCTTCTGGTCGATAGCGGTCGGAAAGGTACAGTTGGCAAAAGACGCACAAAAGCCGTCAGTCCACGCCGGCGAAGAAGTGGCTGCGGCTGTATCCACAATCAAATCGTTGAATGCGCGCTCTTTAAGGCCACAGCGTCAACGCGGCTCCAGCTTCAATGGCCTGGCAGCAATCTCCGAATCCAGAATAAGCCGGCCATCCAGACGACCGTTGAGCCGAGTTACATAGCCTGAAGCCTCCTCCATGTGCTCGCGCATCAGCTCCCTGACCTTGTCCGCATCGCGCTGTCGGATGGCTTCGAGGATCGCTGAATGACAGCGGACGTTCGCGCACCCGAACTTCACGTGTTCCTCGGCTGGCGTGTCAGTGCTGAATACAACCAGGCGCCGAAGCAACTCATTGATCGTCTGACAGATAAAGCTGAGGAAAGGATCCGGATTTGCGGCAGCAAGGATGTCGTGAAAATCAAGATCCGCCTGGCGCTGCTTTAGCAGGTTACCGCTGTCCTGTGAGGCTGGCTCGCAGGTTTCGATGTTGTTCTCGAGCGCAGCCAGTTGCCGCTCAGTAATGAATGGCACCGCCCCCGCTGCCAGTTCGGGTTCCAGCAGCCGGCGTGCGTTGTAGATGTTCTTCATGCTGACGTCTTTGAAGAACAGGTAGTTCTGAATGAGCTGCAACGTCCGTTCAAGGGGTACTTCCCGAATCGTGGCGCCGCCAGAAGGACCTGGGCTCACCGTAATCAAGCCCTGAACCTCCAGCGACTTGAGTGCCTCTCGGGTCGTGCTCTTACTCACCGAAAAGAGTTCCTGCAGATCCCGCTCGTTCGGAAGTCGATCCCCAGGCTTCAGGTTTCGTTGCGTGATCAGACGTTTGATGTCCTCGGTCACCAGGTCTGCCCGCTTTACTTGCCGGGTGCGAATAGGCGGGTATACCCCAGCTTCGTCGTTGAGTCTCACGACATAACTCCTTGAATTTTTGGCGGAAAACCTGTTTCGCACCAGATCGGGGCGTGAACGGCTCCTTGATTTCTACGATCCACTATATATGATCTGAATTGTTCTAATTATCATGATAAATAGGATGATTCGGGCGAAAGCCCTTTGGAGACCACTGTGACCTTTCGCTTGCCCAATCTTTCCCCCACGCCTGTGTGGGCTGCCATTCACACACCGTTCCTGCCCTCACTCGAACTGGATGAAGCCGGTTTGCGCCACAACGCCCGGCGCTACATCGAGATCGGACTGCGTGGCGTCTTCTGCAATGGCCTGATGGGAGAGGTTTGGTCGCTCTCGCTCGAAGAGCGCAAGCGCGTCGTGGAAGTGTTGTGCGATGAAGCGGACGGCAAGCTTGGCGTTTCCGTCGTCGTGACCGGTGCATCCATCGGCGAGACGCTGGACCTCGGCCTGCACGCGAAAGCTGCCGGCGTTGACCATGCCGTTTTGATGGTGCCCACTTCCGGCCCGCGTTCCGCAGAACAACAGCTCGAGTACTTCCGGTTCATCTGCGAGCGCTTGGACATGCCCATCGTGCTGTTCAACGCAGCAACGGCTGCAGGCAGTGCACTTTCGCCGGCCTCCTTTACCGAGCTGTGCGAGCTACCCCAAATCAAGCTGCTGAAGACCACCGCCTACAGTGAAAACCCCGCGTTGCGAGCAGCGGCACGCAATGGCGTGGTGGTCTCTGATCCGCTGGAGGAGCACTACTTCCAGAACCGTCTCCAGTATGGGCAACCGATTCTCTATGCCGACCCGGAGCCGTACCTCTATCAGGTGCCGGGACATTGCCCAATCGCCGACTACATCGCAAAGCTCGATGCCGGCGCCGATGCTGCCCAGGTGATTCGGGACTTCGAAGCGCTTTCGCACCTGCGGCCGTTGTTCAACAAATGGGTCATGGATCCGCTCATTCGCGGCCACATGCCCAACGCAGCGTTGAAGTACTGGTGCGAGCTCATCGGCATGGCGGGCGGCCCCGTCAGGACACCGATTCGGCCGCTTTCCGACGCTCAGAAGCGCGAGCTCGAAGCCGATCTTTTGCTATCCAACGCGCCCGGCCTGCGCGCGCCCCTTCCACTCAACTAATAAGAACTTGTACCTACCAAAGGAGAACCATCATGAGCGCTTCCGGTTTTGATCGGCGTACGTTTCTCAAACTCGTGGCGGCTTCGAGCGCCGCTCCTTCTCTACTTCTCAATGATCTCGCGTTCGCAGCCGATACCCCATTGACGGTCGGCATCCTCTACTCGGGTTCGAAGCAAGACTATGGCTTCAATCAGTCGCATGCGCTCGCTGCCGCGGAGTTGAAGAAAGTACCGGGTATCAAGGTGGTGGAAGAGGAGCGTGTGCCGGAGACGATCGCGGCACAGCGAAGCATGGAGGGGATGATCCGGCAAGACGGCGCGAAGCTCGTGATTGCGACTTCGTTCGGCTACTTCAAGCCGCACGTTCTCGAGATGGCCAAAAAGTATCCGGATATCACGTTTGCGCATACCGGCGGCATCTGGACGCCAGGCATGCCAGAGAACGTCGGTACCTTCTACGGCTACATCTTCGCGGCCCAATATCTGTCTGGGGTGACTGCCGGCAACATGACCAAAACAAAGAAGTTGGGCGTGGTCGCCGCCAAGCCGACCCCGAACCTCCTGCGCAGCATCAACGCATTCACCCTCGGCGCGCGCTCGGTCGACCCCGCCATTCAGGTGCGTGTGATCTTCACTGGCGACTGGGTATTGCCTGTGCGCGAAGCCGAATCTGCCAACTCGCTCGCAGATCAGGGCGTTGACGTCATCGCCTGCAACGTGGACAGCCCGAAGGTCGTTGTCGAGACAGCGGAGAAGCGTGGCGTGATGTCGGTGGGCTATCACACCAGCCAAGCGGACGTTGCTCCAAAGGGCTTCCTCACCGGAGCAGAGTGGAACTGGATTGTTCCCTACATGGAGTTCATCAAGGGCGTGCGGGCCGGCCAAAAGCCGGTTCACTATCTGCGCGGCGGGCTGGCAGAGAAGTTCGTCAATTACACACCGTTCGGCAAGGCAGTTCCGCAGAAAGTACGTGATGCGGTGGAGCGCGTGCATGCCGAAATGGTGGCTGGCAAGCGCGTGATCTATGCGGGCCCGATCAAGGACAACAAGGGCAATGTCGTGATTCCCGCAGGCACCGTCTATCGCGACAACGATCGTGCATTGGACCCGATCAACTACCTGGTTGAAGGCGTGACCGGAGAGGTGTAGGAGCCGCCATGGAACCGACAATGACGATAAAACCGACCGCAGCGATCGCCAAGCCTAAACGCTTACACGCTAGCGTGACGTTCCCCGTGGCCGCCTTACTTATCGCGTCGACAATCTTCGCAGCATTCGTGGCGCTGTATGGCAAGAACCCGTTCGAAGTCTTTGGGTTGATCTACCAAGGCGGCTTCGGGAGCGGGTTCGCATGGCAAGACACGCTGGCGCGCGCAGCCCCGTTGATTCTGACCGGCCTTGCTGTGGCCCTCCCGGCGCAAGCAGGCATGGTTGTGATCGGCGCGGAGGGTGCCTTGGCCCTGGGTGGACTTGCGGGCGCCGTGATCACGCTGCCGTTCGTGGGAGCGCCTTCCCTCCCGATGCAGATCGCCATGCTCTGCGCTGGCGCGATGGTCGGTGGCCTTTGGTTCGCGATCGTGGGTGCACTGCGCCAGTACCGCGGGCTGAACGAGACAATCTCCAGCCTGCTGCTGTCGTATATCGCCATCGCGATCTTCCATCACCTGACGGAAGGTCCGCTGCGCGATCCCGCTAGCTTAGACAAGCCTTCGACCCATCCGATTGACCCGAGCTACATGCTCCCTTCGATCCCTGGCATCGAGGTGCATGCTGGTCTGGCGATCAGTGTCGTGTTGGCGGTCTTGGCGTACTTCGTAATGCGTCACACGGTCTGGGGTTTCTCTCTGCGGGTCGTGGGCGGTAGCGCCAAGGTTGCAAAGCTGGTCGGCCTCTCGGTCAACCGATGGGTGATCGGGACAGCCGCGGTTGCGGGTGGCATGGCTGGTCTTGCTGGCGCGATCGAAGTCGCTGCGGTTCAAGGGACCGCCAACTCCTCGCTCATTGTCGGCTACGGCAATAGCGGGATTCTCGTTGCCTTCCTGGCTCGGCAGCACCCCCTTGCCATCATTCCCGTCGCTTGCTTGATCGGTGGCCTGCAGGCAAGCGGCAGCCTGTTGCAGCGCCGACTCGACTTGCCGGACGCCAGCATCTTGGTGTTTCAGGGGCTGATCTTCGTGTGCGTGCTGGTGGGCGACGCACTCCTGCAGAAACACAACGGGTCGAACCGGAGCTAACCATGGACGCGACTTCTATCGGCTGGGCCAGCTTGCCACTAGCCATCCTCGGCGGCGCGATCCGCGTCTCCACGCCCTTCATGTTTGTCAGCCTTGGCGAGTGCATTACGGAGAAATCCGGTCGCATCAATCTAGGCCTGGAGGGCAACCTCGTACTGGGTGCCATGGCAGGTTACGGCATCTCCTACTGGTCGGGATCGCCGTGGCTAGGCGTCTTTGCGGCGGGCATCGCGGGCATGCTGTTCGGGGCCCTGCATGGTGCGCTCTGCAGCATCAAGCGAGTCAACGATACCGCCATCGGCATCAGCCTCATGGTGTTGGGGACGGGTCTCGCTTTCTTCTTGGGCAAGCCACTCGTTGAACCCAAGGCGCCACCGTTGCCGTCCATTGATCTGGGCTTCTGGTCGAACATTCCGCAGGTGCGGGCAGCGCTGAACGTGAACGCCTTGTTCTTCGTCGGCATCTTCCTCGCCTTCGCCATCTACGTGTTCCTGAACCGCACAGGATGGGGGCTCATGCTTCGCACCGTTGGTGACAGCGAGGACGCCGCGAAAGCGCAGGGCTTTCCGATTCTGCGCACGCGAGTCTTCGCCACCATGGCAGGCGGTTTCCTGGCAGGCGTCGGCGGCAGCTTCTTGTCACTGTCGTACCCCGGCAGTTGGAGCGAAGGGCTCTCCAGTGGCCAAGGGATCATGGCCGTTGCTCTGGTGATCTTTGCACGCTGGCGCTCGCTGCGTGCACTCGGTGCATCACTGCTGTTCGGTGGCGCCGGTGCCATCGGCCCTGCACTGCAGGGCATGGGCATCACGGGTTACTACTACCTGTTCAACGCCGCCCCGTATGTGCTGACGCTGGCAATCATGATCGCGTCGACGTCGCGCTCCGCGCCCTTCGCAGATGCGCCTGGCGAACTGAGCTTGCATCGCTAGTTCGGTTCCCCAACCGCCAAAGGAATAGCAAGAGGAGATCAGCGTGAACGCGCTCAACTTACAAATATCCGGCATGACCAAGCGCTTTGGCCCTGTCACAGCGCTGGATCATGTTTCCCTGACTGTCGGCGCAGGTACCGTGCATGCCCTGCTCGGAGAGAACGGCGCAGGCAAAAGTACGCTCGTCAAATGTCTTGTCGGCTTCTATCAGCCCGACGAGGGCTCGATCGTCATCGACGGTGAGGTAAAGCAAATCACCTCGCCAAAGGATGCCGACAAGCTTGGCATCGGCATGGTGTACCAGCACTTCACCCTGGTTCCGTCGATGACCATCGCCGAGAACCTGGTGGCGAGTGCAGCCAAGTTGCCTGGGTTCATCAATTGGCGGCGGGAGCTTGAGCGCCTGACCGCCATCACGCAGACCCTGCCGTTCTCGATCGACTTGAACGTCCGCACGTCTCAGTTGTCGGCCGGTGAGCGGCAGAAGGCCGAACTCATCAAGCAGCTGTATCTCGGCCGGCGCCTGCTCATCCTCGATGAGCCGACGTCTGTGTTGACCCCGGGCGAGGCTGAGCAAGTCCTCGGATACGTCCGGCAGCTCACGACCTCAGGAAAGCTCAGTGCAATCCTGATCACCCACAAGTTCGATGAGGTTCGCCGCTATGCCGACGACGTCACGATCCTGCGCAAGGGCGCGGCAGTCAAGCAAGGAGCCGTCAAGGACCTGTCGAATCAGGAGCTCGCCGAGGCGATGGTCGGCACCACGCTGGCGCTCAAGACTGAGCGAAGCCCACGGCCAGCGTGCAAGGAGCACGCGGCTCTCGCAATCAAGGGCTTGACGGTCAAGGGCGACATCGGTCTCGACGCGGTCAAGGAACTGAACCTGTGCGTGAACGAAGGCGAGATCGTCGGTGTTGCAGGCGTATCGGGAAATGGCCAGATGGAAATGGTCGAAGCCCTGATGGGCCAGCGTAGTAGCGCTGGTGAGATCAGAGTGGACGGAACCCTCTTCCATGGATCGCGCAAGGAAATTGCCAAGCTGGGCGTCTATGGTCTACCGCAAGAGCCGCTGAAGAACGCGTGCGTTCCCCGCATGTCGCTGGCGGAAAACCTTGCGCTGCGCAACTTCGATCGCCGTCCACTGCGCAAAGGCGTCCTCCTCGATCGCAAGGCGCTGAAGGAACAGGCCGAACGCTTGGTCAAGCAGTTCAAGGTCAAGGCGGGCGGTCTCGACGTGCGGGTCAACACGCTGTCGGGCGGCAATGTGCAGCGTGCGGTGCTGGGACGAGAGCTGACACAGGACGTGCGTGTGCTGATCGCATCGAATCCCACGTTCGGCCTGGACTTCCTCGCGTGCGAAGAAACACACAATCGAATCCTTGAAGCACGCAACGCCGGGGCTGCCGTCCTGCTGGTTTCCGAAGACCTGGATGAATTGCTCCAACTTGTCGATCGCATCGTCGTCATGAGTCAGGGCCGCATCGTCTACGAGGTTCCCGCTGTGGCGGCGGAGATCCACATCATCGGCAAGTACATGGCCGGCGAATCCACCCCATTTGATACAGAGAAAGAAGGACCATCACTATGAATCGCCAAACAATTGAACTTGAGACCGTCGGCCACTTCATCGGCGGCAAGCACGTCTGCCCGGTTTCCGCACAATCCGCCCCGGTCTTCAATCCTGCAACGGGCGCAATCTCGGCTCAAGTGCTGACGGGCGGCAAGACAGAAGTGGACCTGGCTGTGGCTGCCGCGCACGCTGCCGCTCCGGCATGGGCCGAAACCTCGCCGCTCAAGCGCTCGCGCGTGCTGTTCAAGTTCAAGGAGCTGCTCGACCAGCACCAAGATGCCCTAGCCGCTGCCATCACGCGCGAACACGGCAAGGTTTTCTCCGATGCCAAGGGCGAAGTCACGCGCGGTATCGAGGTGGTGGAATTCGCCTGCGGCATTCCGAACCTGCTCAAGACCGAGTTCACCGACAACATCGGTGGCGGCATCGATAACTGGAACTTGCGCCAGCCGCTGGGCGTGGTGGCCGGCATCACGCCGTTCAACTTCCCGGTGATGGTGCCGATGTGGATGTTCCCCGTAGCACTGGCCTGCGGCAACGCCTTCATCTTGAAGCCGTCCGAGCGCGACCCGAGCCCGAGCTTGATGATTGCCGACCTGCTCAAGCAAGCCGGCCTGCCGGATGGCGTGTTCAACGTCGTGCAGGGTGGCAAGGATGCCGTCGATGCACTGCTGGAGCATCCGGATGTGCAAGCCATCTCGTTTGTCGGCAGCACGCCCATCGCCGAGTACATCTACGCAGAAGGCACCAAGCGCGGCAAGCGCGTGCAGGCCCTGGGCGGCGCGAAGAACCACTTGGTGGTTATGCCCGATGCGGATCTCGACCAAGCCGTCGACGCGCTGATCGGTGCCGGCTACGGCTCGGCTGGCGAGCGTTGCATGGCGATCTCGGTGGCCGTGGCCGTGGGTGATGTGGCTGACAAGCTCGTCCCGCGCCTCGCTGAGCGTGCCAAGGCTCTCAAGATCGGCAACGGCATGAACTCGGCCAGCGAAATGGGGCCGCTGGTGACAGCAGCACACAAGGCCAAGGTGGAAGGCTACGTCGCCAAGGGCGTGGAGGAAGGCGCGCAGCTGGTGGTGGATGGCCGCGGCCATACTGTCGACGACCACGCCGAGGGTTTCTTCACCGGCGGCACGCTGTTCGACCACGTCACGCCCGACATGACGATCTACAAGGAAGAGATCTTCGGCCCGGTCCTCTCCGTGGTGCGCGTGCATGACCTTGCTGAGGCGGTGAACCTGATCAACGCGCATGAGTTTGGCAACGGTGTGGCCTGCTACACCACGGATGGCGGCGTTGCACGCGCGTTTGCACGTCAGATCCAGGTGGGCATGGTTGGTATCAACGTGCCGATTCCGGTACCGATGGCGTGGCATAGCTTTGGCGGCTGGAAGCGCTCGCTGTTCGGTGATCACCACGCCTACGGCGAAGAGGGTGTGCGTTTCTACACGCGTTACAAGAGC
Source organism: Ralstonia mannitolilytica (assembly GCF_905397375.1). Taxonomy (GTDB): domain Bacteria; phylum Pseudomonadota; class Gammaproteobacteria; order Burkholderiales; family Burkholderiaceae; genus Ralstonia; species Ralstonia mannitolilytica. The sequence goes on along the minus strand of NZ_CAJPVG010000015.1, from coordinate 61,417 downwards.
GTGATGCAACGCTGGCCGGATTCGATTGCCAAGGGCGCCGAGTTCACCATGCCGATAGCCAAGTAATGGACTGAGGTAGTGCTCCACTGGAGCCGGCTAAGGGGGCGGCGCGTTGCTCCATGTAAGGCTATCGCCGACGTTTCCAACGATGCGTTGCCCCAAAAAGAACCATTCCGAGATTTCTGTGTATTGGACGGACATCCGATCAAAGCCATCCGTGATCTCTCCTGCAACAATGAAGTTTGCGAACGCAGAGTTTGCACGGACGGCGCACTCGCACAGCGTGAACAAATCGCCATCGCCTGTTGGCACGGACAGGCGCGATATCTCGGGAGCTTCGAACCGCGCTGAATCCCTGATATCGCCAAAGACTAAGTGGACGACGTCTCCCCCACCAAACGTCAGCTTCGCGCCTGTGAGCGGGTCTCCATCTGGCGGCAGTACGTCAACCAGGAATTCGTACTTTTTGGAAAAGTCGAGAGCATCGGCCATTGATGGGGAGGTGATGACAAGTTGCTAGTCCTGCTTCCGATAGTAGGCCAGGCGGTCATACCTACTGTCACCGCAACGCGCCACACATGCGGCGCGACCTCGCGTCGTGCAATTGTTCCGCCAAATTTACGGCTCCACAGCGCCACGGACTCGAAAGGAGGAATGCTACATAAGTGCTACAACCCACCGAGCAAACCGACCAACCCATTGAAACAAGAGAAAATTTCCACCACCGTGCGTCCAGCCATCATCGGAGCGACGGACAGTCGGCGCGGGTTCAACTCAGGGCGTTCAGCAGTCACAACAAGATCAGCGTTTCAACTCAGGCGCGCAGTTTACCGGTTCTAGTCCGACAGCCCCAACAAGGGATGCGCCTCGCGCCGCCACGGCGAGACGAAGAACGCCGCGACTTCGTCGTCGCGCACGCTGTCGATGCTGGCGTGCTTCCACTTGGGCGAGTGGTCCTTGTCGACGGCCAACGCGCGGATGCCTTCCACGCCATCGCCTTCGGCAAACACGTGAGTCATCATGTCGAGCTCGCGGCGCAGTTCGTCGGCCAGCGTGGTATGGCGGCCCCGGCGGATCAACTCCAGTGTCACGGCCATCATCAGCGGCGAGCGCTTGGCCATGTGGGCGGCCGTCTTCGCAGCCCATTCAGCATCGGGGCTGGCGGCCAGCGCGGCCAGGATGGCTTTGACGGTGCCCTGGCTGAAACACGTGTCGATCGCTTCGCGATGGGGCACGATGACCGCGTGGGCGACGTCCGCCTCGGTGGCGACGTCGGTAAAACACGCTGCGACCTCGCCTGCGCTCGTCCAGTTGCCGTCGCGCAGGCGCTGCACGACGCTCGCAAGCGTCCCGGCCGGCACGTGGCAGTCGGCCAAGCCGACCGACAGCGCATCCGACGCCTGGATCACCTGCCCCGTCACGCCCAGGTATTCGCCCACGCTGCCCGGCACGCGCGCCAGGAACCATCCGCCGCCCACGTCAGGGAACAGCCCGATGTTGGTTTCCGGCATGGCCATCTTCGTTCGCTCGGTGACCACGCGCAGCGAGGCCCCCTGCGAGATGCCCATGCCGCCGCCCATCACCACGCCGTCCATCAGCGCGATATAGGGCTTGGCATAGCGGAAGATGAGGTGGTTGAGGCGGTATTCCTCGGTAAAGAAGGTGACGAGTTGGGGGTCGCCGGCCGTGGCGGCGCGGTGGAAGAAGCGGATGTCACCCCCGGCGCACAGCGCCTTGCCGCCCTCGCCGCGCAGGATGACGGCATGGACTTCGGGATCATGCTGCCAGGCCAGCAGCGCGTGCGACATCGCGCGGATCATCTCCAGCGACAGCGCATTGAGCGCCTGCGGCCGGTTCAGCGTCAGCCAGCCGATGCCGCCGCGGACTTCGGCGATCACGTTCGGTTGCACATCGGACTGGGGCGCCTGGGAAACGGTGGATTCCATGTCTCTCGTGTTCTGTTTTGGGAATAACGGGACGCACTGTACACGAGCATGCCCGATTGCGAGGGAACGCTCTAACGGCCCCTCTTTTCCGACGAATCTGTTGGGCGTATACCTGCCGGTTGGAGACAACACACATCACAACAATCCCATGAACCCTGCCAATGGCGCCCCCGGCGCGTCCGGTTTCGACCCCGGCCTGATCCTGCTGGCGTTTGCCCCCGCCTTTCTGCTGACCATCGGCGCGGAGGCGTGGTATTGGCGCAAGCGCGATCCGTCCGTCTACAGCCTCAAGGACACCGTTTCAAACGCCAGCCTCGCGCTCATGCACCAGGCGTCTGACGCGTTTTTCCTGTGGCTGATGATCAAGACGGTGTATGTGTGGACCTACAGCCATGGCCTGCGCGCCGTGCCCGAGACGTGGTGGTCGTTCGTGCTGCTTCTGCTGCTGCAGGATTTCCTGTACTACTTCTTCCACCGCGCGAGCCACCGCGTGCGATGGATGTGGGCCTCGCACGTGACGCACCACTCGTCGGAAGGGATGAACTTCTCGACGGCATTCCGCCAGAGCCTGACGTATCCGATTTCAGGCATGTGGCTGTTCTGGATTCCGCTCGCATGGATCGGCTTCACGCCCGATTGGGTGATCCTCGCCGTGGGGCTGAACCTGGCGTTCCAGTTCTTCGTGCATACACGGCTGGGCGCCCTTGATTCGCGCTACGCCGGCTTCTGGCGCCGACTGGGGCAGTACGTCAATACGCCGTCGGTGCATCGCGTGCACCACGCCAAAAACCCGCAGTACATCGACCGCAACTACGCCGGCGTGCTGACGATCTGGGACCGCATGTTCGGCAGCTTCGTCCCAGAGGAAGAGCCGCCCGCCTTCGGCATTACCCGACAGGTCCATACGCACAACCCGATCACCCTGACCTTTCACGAGTGGCGCGACATGTGGGCCGATGTGTTCCGCGACCGGGACATCCGCTACCTGTGGAAGCCGCCCGAGTGGCGCAGCCCGCGCAGCCAGCCCACGGCGATATTGCCGACCGCCGATTCGCATTCCTAGCGCAATAAAAAACGCCCCGGGCTCCGGGGCGTTTTTCTTGCCAGATCGACTGACGATCAGGCCGCTTCTTCGCGCGCAGCACGCTTGCGCTCATGCTCCTTCAGGTGGCGCTTGCGCAGGCGGATGCTCTTCGGCGTGATCTCGACCAGCTCGTCGTCGGCGATGAATTCGACCGCGTATTCCAGTGACATCTGGATCGGTGGCACCAGGCGCACGGCTTCGTCAGTGCCAGAGGCGCGCACGTTGGTCAGCTGCTTGCCCTTGATCGGGTTGACGACGAGGTCGTTGTCGCGGCTGTGGATACCGATGATCATGCCTTCGTACAACGCGTCGCCGGGCGACACGAACATGCGGCCGCGGTCCTGCAGCTTCCACAGTGCGTACGCCACCGCAGCACCGTCGTCCTGCGAGATCAGCACACCGTTGTGGCGCTCGCCGACGCCGCCTTCGCGGACCGGTGCGTACTCGTCAAAGATGTGGCTCATCAGGCCGGTGCCGCGCGTAAGCGTCAGGAATTCGCCCTGGAACCCGATCAGGCCGCGTGCCGGAATGCGGTATTCCAGGCGCGTGCGGCCCTTGCCGTCGGATTCCATGTTCAGCATTTCGCCCTTGCGTCGACCGAGCTCTTCCATCACGCCGCCCTGGTGCGCGTCTTCGACGTCCACGGTCAGCAGCTCGAACGGCTCGCACTTCACACCGTCGATTTCCTTGAACACCACGCGCGGGCGCGACACGGCAAGCTCGTAGCCCTCGCGACGCATGTTTTCCAGCAGGATGGTCAGGTGCAGTTCGCCACGGCCGGACACTTCGAAGACCGTGTCGTCGCCCGTCTCCTTCACGCGCAGCGCGACGTTGGACTTGAGTTCGCGCTCCAGACGATCGCGCAACTGGCGGCTCGTCACGAACTTGCCTTCGCGGCCGGCCAGCGGCGAGGTGTTCACGCAGAAATTCATCGTGAGGGTCGGCTCGTCTACCTTCAGCATCGGCAGCGCGTCCGGTGCTTCGGGTGCGCACACCGTGCAGCCGATCCCGATGTCTTCAATGCCGTTGATCAGCACGATGTCGCCGGCTTCGGCTTCAGGCACGATCTCGCGCTCCAGGCCACGGAACTTCAGCACCTGGTTGATGCGGCCCTTGATCGGCGCACCTTCCGGGCCGAACTTGACCACCACATCCTGCAGCGGGCGCACGCGGCCGCGCGTGATGCGGCCCACGCCGATCTTGCCGACATAGCTCGAATAATCGAGCGAGATGATCTGCAGCTGGAACGGGCCGTTCGGATCGTCGTCGCGCTGCGGCACCTTCTCGAGGATGGTCTCGAACAGCGGCTTCATGTCGCCGCTGCGCACGTCTTCGGTCAGGCCGGCATAGCCGTTCAGGCCCGAGGCGTACACGACCGGGAAGTCGAGCTGGTCGTCGTTCGCGCCGAGCTTGTCGAACAGGTCGAAGGTCTGGTTGATGACCCACTCCGGACGCGCGCCCGGGCGGTCGACCTTGTTGATCACGACGATCGGCTTCAGGCCCAGGGCCAGGGCCTTGCGCGTCACGAAACGCGTCTGCGGCATCGGCCCCTCCACGGCGTCGACCAGCAGCAGCACGCCATCGACCATCGACAGCACGCGCTCGACCTCGCCACCGAAGTCCGCGTGGCCCGGGGTGTCGACGATGTTGATGTGCGTGCCGTTGTACTCGACCGCGCAGTTCTTGGCCAGGATCGTGATGCCGCGCTCTTTTTCGATGTCGTTGGAGTCCATCACGCGCTCGGCGATCTGCTCGTTCTCGCGGAACGTACCGGACTGGCGGAGGAGCTGGTCGACCAGCGTGGTTTTGCCGTGGTCAACGTGGGCAATGATGGCGATGTTGCGAAGCGCGCGCATGGGATGTGAACTCGAAAAGACGTGGCGCGAGCCCGGAAATTCGCTCGCGGAATAACCTGACATTCTAGCATGCTGCAATGCGCAAGACGTGACACCCCCTGATGAATCTATGAGCCGATGTTGCTCGAGAGACGTTTCGCTCACTTATTATTTCCAAAACTGAAATCGCACATTCAGTACCTTGCTGTTTGCTGCATCGATTCGTATATTTGTCCCGACAATGATTGCACATACATAAGATGTCCGAACAGACAAGCCGCACCACCGAAACCCCTGCCGCTGGAGCCCTGTTCCGCGTGGAGGACTACCGCATGTGCGAAAGCGTGGGCTACCTCGTCGGGCGTGCCAAGACGGCACTCTCCATGGCGATCGAACAGGAAGTCGCGCAGATGGACGTCACGCACTCGCAGGCCAGCTGCCTGGTGCTGCTAGCCAACGGGCGCTGCCAGACGGCCACCGATCTGGGCCGCGAACTGAACACCGACATCGGCTCGCTCACCCGCATGCTCAGCCGCATGGAAAAGCGCGGCCTGATCGAGCGCGTGCGCAGCGAGTCCGACCGCCGCGTGGTTCACCTGGAAGTGACCGAGGCAGGGCGTGAGCTGGCCGACCGCATGCCGGCCATCTATACGCATGTGTTGAACCGGTTCTTTGCCGGATTCACGCAGGGCGACGTGGACACGCTGCGCACGCTGCTCAAGCGCATCCTCGATAACGGCGCCGGCGCCGAAGGCAGCCGCTCGCGCGCCAGCCAACACTGACGTCTGGAATCCGGATGCCCACGTTTTCGTCTCTCCCGATCGCTTGACCTATCAACCAACATGAACGCCTCGACCTCCGCCACCCAGGCACCTCCGCTCCCAGGCCGTCGGCCTGCGTGCAGCATGGCTGTGGCGCTTTCCGCCATCGCAGTGGCCGTGCTGGCCGGCTGCGCCAATCTCGGCAATTCGCACAGCACGCAGACCCTGACCTCCCCCGGGCAACTGGCCAGCACCCGGACACTTCCGTCGCAGGGCGGCCAATGGCCGTCGGTGAACTGGGTGGACCAGTTCAATGACCCGCAACTGCGCGCGTTGGTGGACGAGGCGATCAAGGACAACCCGAACCTGCAAGTGGCCTTCGCCCGCGTGCACGCCTCGCGCGGCATGGCCGACGTGGTGCGCGGCAACCTGTACCCGAGCGTGGGCCTCGAGGCGGAATCCACGCGCCAGCGCCTGTCGGAGTACGACATGTTCGAAGGCACGCCGCTGGCCGGCCGCTGGTTCACGGAATCGAAGATCCAGCTCGGTGTGAGCTACGACCTCGACTTCTGGGGCAAGAACCGTTCCGCGCTGGAAGCCGCCCTGTCCGACGACAAAGCGATGGAGGCCGAAAGCCAGGCTGCGCGGCTGATGCTGTCCACCACCGTTGCGCGCACCTACGCCAAGCTGGCTGCGCTCTATGCACAGCGCGACGTGGCCGAACGCACCATCGCCCAGCGTAAGGACCTGACCTCGCTGGCCGGCCAGCGCCTGCGTGCGGGCCTCGATACACAGGTCGAAACGACGCAGGCCCGCGCCAACGTTGCAGCGGCGCAGACCGAACTCGAGCAGGTCGACGAACAGATCACGCTGGCGCGCAACCAGCTGGCCGCGCTCCTGGGCAAGGGCCCCGACCGCGGCCAGTCGATCACGCGCCCGACACTGCTGGCGCAACCCACGCCGCGGCTGCCGGACAACCTGACCATCGACCTCATCGGCCGCCGCCCGGATCTCGTGGCCGCGCGCTGGCGCGTCGAGGCGGCGTCCAAGGACATCGACGTGGCCAAGGCGGAGTTCCTGCCGGACATCAGCCTGACGGCGTTCCTCGGACTTGCATCCATCGCGCCCGAAAACCTGCTGCTCGGCGCGTCGCGTCAACTCGGCATCGGCCCGGCGCTGAAGCTGCCGATCTTCCAGGGCGGCAAGCTGCGCGCGAACCTGCGCGGCAAGTACGCCAGCTATGACGCGGCGGTCGCGAGCTACAACCAGACGCTGACCGAAGCCCTGCACGACACGGCCGACCAGATCACGGCGCTGCACAGCCTGGACTCGCAGATCGCCATCCAGCGCACGGCGCTCAGTGAGGCAGAACGTGCCTACAGCCTCGCACGCACGCGCTACAGCGCAGGCCTCGGCACGCAGCTGACCGTGCTCAACGCGGAGACGACCGTGCTGCAGCAGCGCAAGCTCGCGACCGACCTGCAGGCGCGCCGCCTGGACGCACAGATGGCCCTGATCAAGGCCCTGGGCGGCGGCTATACCGCCGAAGAACTGCCTGGCGCGAAGCGTGCACAGGCCACGTCGAACAGCTGACCCGGATTCCAGAACCCAACGTTCCAACGCATTCTTTCGAGCCAACATCATGAGTGACAACAAGCCCCAAGCCGCCCCGTCCGCTGCCCCCGCGCCGACGCCGGCGGCCGCCCCGAACGGCAATGGCAACGGAAAACGCAAGCGCATGCTGACCACGCTGGCCGCCGCACTGGTGGTGGCCGGTGTCGGCTACGGTCTCTACTGGGGCCTCTACGGCCGCTGGTTCGAGTCGACCGACGATGCGTACGTGCAAGGCAACGTGGTCCAAGTGACTCCGCAAGTGGCGGGCACCGTGGTGGCCATCCGCGCCGACGACACGCAACTCGTGACCGCCGGCCAGCCGCTGATCGAACTGGACCGCGCGGACGCACGCGTCGCCCTGGAGCAGGCCGAAGCCGCGCTTGCGCAGACGGTGCGCCAGGTGCGCACGCTGTATTCGAACACCAGCGCCTACACCGCCACGCTCGCCATGCGCGAAAGCGACCTCGCCAAGGCCAAGGATGACCTGGCACGCCGCAAGCAAATCGCCGGCACGGGCGCGGTCTCGCAAGAAGAGATCTCGCACGCGCAAACCGCCGTGCAGGCTGCGCAGGCTGCGCTCGAAGCCGCCAAGGAGCAGCTGCAGGGCAACCGCGTGCTGACCGAGCAGACCACGCTGGAGCGTCACCCGAACGTGCTGCAGGCCGCAGCCAAGGTGCGCGAGGCCTACCTCGCGTATGCGCGGACGAGCCTGCCCGCCTCGGTGACGGGCTATGTGGCCAAGCGCTCGGTGCAGGTCGGCCAGCGCGTCGCGCCGGGCACGCCGCTGATGGCGATCGTGCCGCTGGACCAGTTGTGGGTGGACGCGAACTTCAAGGAAGTGCAGGTGCGCCACATGCGCGTGGGCCAGCCGGTGGAACTGGTGGCCGACGTGTATGGCAGCAGCGTGACGTACCACGGCAAGGTGGTCGGCTTCTCGGCCGGCACGGGCTCGGCGTTCTCACTGCTGCCGGCACAGAACGCCACGGGCAACTGGATCAAGGTGGTGCAACGCCTGCCGGTGCGCGTGTCGCTCGATCCGAAGGAACTGAAAGAGCATCCGCTGCGCGTGGGCCTGTCGATGGAAGCCAAGGTCGATATCCACGACGAAGGCGGCCAGGCACTGGCTACCGCGGCGACGGCCTCTCCGCTGCAAACGACGGTGTACGACCAAGCCGGCAAGGAAGCCGACCAGGTCATCGCCAGCATCATCGCCGCCAACGCCGGCCGCGGCGCGGCAAGCACCGCACCGGCCGCCGCATCACGCACTTCGCAACCCGCACCCAAGGTCTGACGCATGGCAACCGCCGCGCCCAAGCCGCTACCGCCACTGACCGGCGCCAAACTGGCGATCGGTACGGTGGCGCTGTCACTGGCGACATTCATGAACGTGCTGGACTCGTCCATCGCCAACGTGTCGATCCCGGCCATCTCAGGCGACCTCGGCGTGGCTCCGAACCAGGGCACGTGGGTCATCACCTCGTTCGCGGTGGCCAACGCCATCTCGGTGCCGCTCACGGGGTGGCTGACGCAGCGTTTCGGGCAGGTGCGCCTGTTCGTCACGTCGATCATCCTGTTCGTACTGTCGTCGTGGGCGTGCGGTTTGGCGCCCAACATGGGCATGCTGATTGCCGCCCGGATCATCCAGGGCGCAGTGGCCGGCCCGATGATTCCGCTGTCGCAATCGCTGCTGCTGTCGACGTATCCGCCCGCGAAAAGCTCCATGGCGCTGGCGCTGTGGGGCATGACCACACTCGTTGCGCCAATCATGGGGCCGATCTTCGGCGGCTGGATCTCCGACAACATGACGTGGCCGTGGATCTTCTACATCAACATCCCCGTGGGGATTCTGGCCGCCTATGCGACCTGGGTCATCTACAAGGACCGCGAATCGCCCACGCGTTCCCTGCCGATCGACAAGATCGGTCTCGCGCTGCTCGTGCTGTGGGTGGGCTCGCTGCAACTGATGCTTGATCGCGGCAAAGAGCTGGACTGGTTCAACTCGACGGAGATCGTGCTGCTAACGGTCATCGCGGTCGTAGGCTTCGCGTTCTTCCTCGTCTGGGAGCTGACCGAAGATCATCCGGTGGTGGACCTGACGTTGTTCAAGGGCCGCAACTTCAGCGCCGGAGTGGTGGCGATCTCCGTGGCGTACGGGCTGTTCTTCGGCAACTTGGTGATCCTGCCGCTGTGGCTGCAGACCATCGTCGGCTACACCGCGACGGACGCGGGTCTGATCATGGCCCCGGTGGGCATCTTCGCCATCATCCTCTCGCCCGTGATCGGCAAGAACCTGCCGAAGATGGACGCCCGCTGGGTGGCAACCACCGCGTTCATGACCTTCGCGCTCGTGTTCTGGATGCGCTCGCACTTCACGACGCAGGTCGACACCTGGACGCTGATGATTCCGACGCTCATCCAGGGCGCGGCCATGGCGATGTTCTTCATCCCGCTCACGTCGATCATCCTCTCGGGCCTGCCACCCGAGCGGATTCCGGCTGCATCGGGCCTGTCGAACTTCGTGCGGATCATGTTTGGCGGTATCGGCGCGTCGGTCTCGACCACGGTGTGGGACAACCGGTCTGCCCTGCACCACGCGCAGCTGGTCGAACATGCGAATCCGTACAACCCTGCCTATGCTTCGTCGATCAACCAGTACACGCAACTGGGCATGCCGAACCTGCAGGCCAACGGCGTGATCGAGCGGGTGATCTCGCAACAGGCCGCGATGCTCGGCGCCAACGATATCTTCTGGATCTCGGCGGTGCTGTTCATCGTGCTGATCGTCTTCATCTGGCTGACGAAGCCGGCGAAGTCGGCGGGCGGGGCAGAGGCTGCGGCCGGGGCACACTGAGGCGGCCATCGCGTCAACAAAAAAGCCACGCAGCAACGCGTGGTTTTTTTGTCCGGATTCGCTCAGAGGTGCACCAGGCGTTCAGGGCGCAACACCCCGCCGCGCCACACCGCCACACCGAGCAGCGATGCAACCGCGCCATCGCGTACGCCATAGACGCGGACGTGATCGGCGTTCGGCAACGTCAAGTGCAAGGGCAGGCGCTGGCCATGCAGAAAACGGCGGCTCTGCTCAGCATCGAGTTCCAGGCGGGGCAGCGTTTGCAGCAACGCGTCCACCGGCGCCAACAAGGCGATGCGGGCGTCCTCCGTGGCAGCGTCCAGCGCTTCCAGCCTCACCGCACCGTCTAGCGTCAGCTCGCCTACCCGCGTACGGCGCAACGCAACGAGGTGCGCGCCGCAGCCCAGCGCCTCACCAATGTCTTCGCCGAGTGTGCGGATATAGGTGCCCTTGCTGCACGACACGCGCAAGGTGACCGTCGGCTCTGCGGCCTCCAGGTCCGTTGCGAGCACATCGATGGCATGAATCGTCACCCGGCGCGCGGCGCGGTCCACGGTCTGGCCGGCACGGGCGTATTCGTACAGCGGCTTACCGTCTTTCTTCAAGGCAGAGTGCATCGGCGGCACCTGGTCGATCTCACCGACAAAACCGGCGACGGCCGCCTGCAATTGCTCTGGCGTGACCGATACCGGGCGCTCACTCAGCACCTCGCCTTCCGCGTCAGCGGTGCTTGTCCTGATGCCGAGCCGCACGATGGTTTCATACGTCTTGTCGGCTTCGAGCAGATCCTGGGAAAACTTCGTCGCCTCGCCAAAGCACAGCGGTAGCAGGCCCGTGGCGAGCGGGTCCAGCGTTCCGGTATGCCCGGCCTTCTTGGCCCACAGCAGACGCTTGGCGCGCACGAGCGCATCGTTGCTCGACCAGCCGATCGGCTTGTCCAACAGGAGCACGCCATGCACGTCGCGGCGCGGCGGCTTCACCGGCTTGGGCGCGGGTTGCTCAGCCATCATCAGTCGTCTTTGGCTCGCGTGGCGTTGGCCTCGTCGATCAGGCGCGACATCTCGATCCCGCGCTCCACCGAGCCGTCAAAGTGGAAATGCAGCGTCGGCACCGTGTGGATGTGCAGACGCTTGAACAGCAGCGAGTGCAGATAACCGGCCTTCTCGTTCAGGATGGCGGCGGCGGCCTCGGGTTCGGCGCCCAGCACCGTGAAATAGACCTTGGCGTGCGCGTAGTCCGGCGTGAGCGTCACCGACTGCAGCGTCACCAGGCCCATCGCGGGGTTCTTGATTTCGCGCTGGATCAGTTCGGCCAGATCGCGCTGGATCTGGTCTGCGATGCGCACATTGCGGCCCGAGGCCGACCCGGATTTCTTCGGCATAGTGTGGTTCCTCACATGAGCGTGCCGGCATCATGGTCAGCCCGCCCCAAAAAACAAAACGGTGGCGCGGGACGCGCCCGGCCACCGTCGCAAATTCGTGCCGGACGCCATAGCGCCCGGCCACTGCATTACAGCGTACGCGCCACCTCGGTGATCTCGTAGATCTCGAGCTGATCGCCTTCCTTGACGTCGTTGAAGTTCTTGATCGACAGACCGCATTCAAAACCGGCCTTCACTTCCTTCACGTCGTCCTTGAAGCGCTTGAGCGAATCGAGCTCGCCCGAGAAGATGACCACGTTGTCGCGCAGCACACGCACCAGCGAGCTGCGCTTGACGATGCCATCGAGCACCATACAGCCGGCCACCGCACCGACCTTCGGCACATGGAAGACTTGGCGCACCTCGACGAGGCCCGTCGTTTCTTCCTTCTTCTCCGGCGAGAGCATGCCCGACATGGCCGCCTTCACCTCATCCACAGCGTCATAGATGATGTTGTAGTAGCGAATGTCGATGCCCTGATGCTCGGCCAGCTTGCGTGCACCCGCATCGGCGCGCGTGTTGAAGCCGATGATGACGGCCTTCGACGCGGTTGCCAGGTTGACGTCGGATTCGCTGATGCCGCCCACGCCGGCGTGCACGACCTGCACACGCACTTCGTCGGTCGACAGCTTCTGCAGCGAATGCACCAGTGCTTCCTGCGAACCCTGCACGTCGGCCTTGATGATCAGCGCAAGCGTCTTCACGTCGCCTTCGCTCATCTGCTCCAGCATGTTTTCCAGCTTGGCAGCCTGCTGGCGCGCCAGCTTCACGTCGCGGAACTTGCCCTGGCGGAACAGTGCGATTTCGCGTGCCTTGCGTTCGTCCGGCAGCACCAGCACTTCTTCGCCGGCACCCGGCACTTCCGACAGGCCCTGGATCTCCACCGGGATCGACGGACCGGCTTCCTTGGCCGGCTTGCCGTTCTCGTCAAGCATCGCACGCACGCGGCCATAGGCCGTGCCCGCCAATACGACGTCGCCCCGCTTGAGCGTGCCGCTCTGCACCAGCACGGTCGCGATCGGGCCCTTGCCCTTGTCGAGCTGGGCTTCGACCACCAGGCCCTTGGCCGGAGCATCCACCGGCGCCTTCAATTCCAGCACTTCGGCCTGCAGCAGCACGTTTTCCAGCAGGTCGTCGATGCCTTGGCCAGTCTTGGCCGACACCGCCACGAACGGCGAGTCACCGCCGTACTCTTCCGGAATCACGCTCTCGGCAACCAGTTCCTGCTTGACGCGGTCCGGGTTCGCTTCGGGCTTGTCCACCTTGGTGATCGCCACCACGATCGGCACGCCAGCGGCCTTCGCGTGGGAAATGGCTTCCTTCGTCTGAGGCATGACGCCGTCGTCGGCAGCCACGACCAGAATCACGATGTCGGTCGCCTTGGCACCGCGTGCACGCATGGCCGTGAAGGCCTCGTGACCCGGGGTGTCGAGGAAGGTGATGACGCCGCGCGGCGTTTCGACGTGGTACGCGCCGATATGCTGCGTGATGCCACCGGCTTCGCCCGCCGCCACCTTGGCGCGGCGGATGTAGTCGAGCAGCGAGGTCTTGCCGTGGTCGACGTGGCCCATCACGGTCACGACCGGCGGACGGGTCTGCGCCTCGGCATTCGTCTGCTCCTCAGCGCCCTCGATCAGCAGTGCTTCGGGGTCGTCCAGCTTGGCAGCAACCGCCTGATGGCCCATTTCCTCGACCACGATCATCGCGGTCTCCTGGTCCAGGACCTGGTTGATCGTGACCATCTGGCCGAGCTTCATCATCTGTTTGATGACCTCGGCGGCCTTCACCGACATCTTGTGCGCCAGATCGGCCACGGAGATGGTTTCCGGCACGTGCACTTCGCGCACCACCGGTTCCGTCGGCGCCTGGAAGGCGTTGCGATTGTCGTCGCCGTGACGGTTGCGGCCACCCTTGGAACCCGCACGCCAGCCGTCCACACCACCGCCGGTGTCGCCGCGCGTCTTCAGACCGCCGCGCTTGCCACCGCGGGAATCTTCCTGCCAACCCGACTTGCCGCGGCCACCCTTCTTGTCGCCGGACGGTGCGGCCGCAGGTGTAGATACCGGTGCAGCAGCCTTCTTGGCAGCGGGAGCGGTGCGCGCTTCGCCCGCCGGCTTAACCGGCTTGTGGAGCGTGCCCGATTGCTCGGCCTTCTTCGTTTCTTCGGCCTTGCGCTCGGCAGGCGTCTTCAGCACGCGCGCCGGCGCGTTCATCATTTCGCGGATGGCGCGCGCCTCGGCCTCGGCAGCTTCGCGGCGCTTGCGTGCAGCGTCCTCTTCAGCCTTGATCTTGTCGGCGGCCACGCGGGCCTCGTCGGCGGCCTTCTGCGCGGCTTCGCGCTCGCTCGCCAGACGTGCGGCGTCCTCCTCGGCCTTGCGGCGCGGGGCTTCGTCCGACGCTTCGGCTGCGGCGCGGGCGGCTGCAGCTTCTTCCTCCGCCTTCTTGGCGGCGAGTTCAGCCTGGCGCTTCTGCTCCGCTTCGGCAGCTTCCTGGCGCGCGCGACGCTCGGCCTCTTCGCGCTCCATCGCTTCCTGGCGCGCCTTGAGCTCGGCTTCCTGGCGGGCCAGCAACTCGGCCTGACGGCGTTGTTCTTCCTCGCGGCGCGCCATCTCTTCAGCATCGACCACCGGAGCAGCCGGTGCGGCTTCCGCGTCCGCGGCCGCCGAAGTCGGCTCATCACGCTTGACGAGCACGCGCTTCTTCTTGACTTCCACTTGCACGGTGCGCGTCTTGCCGGTGGCATCCGCCTGGCGGATCTCGCTGGTTTCGCGTTTCGTGATCGTGATCTTCTTGCGCGCGCCATCCTCGGCGCTGCCGTGTGCTCGCTTGAGATAGTCGAGCAGACGGGTCTTGTCCGATTCGGTGATGACGTCTTCCGGCGTCGCCTTTTGCACGCCCGCGGCCTGCAATTGTTCCAGCAGCGCCGAAGCGCTACGGTTCAATTCGCCAGCGAGTTGGGCAACTGTTGTGCTTGCCATTCAAACCCTTTCGATGCTTGGTTTCAGTGAGGATGCGATAGAACGATCAACGTTTATGCGGCTCACGAAAACCAGTGTTCACGCGCCTTCATGATCAGCGCCTTGGCCTGTTCTTCGTTGACGCCGGTCATTTCGACCAGTTCGTCTACGGCCAGCTCGGCCAAGTCGTCACGCGTCTGGATGTTCCCCTCGGCCAGCTTGCCGATCAGCTCCGGGGTCAGCCCCTCGAGGTCGCGCAGGTCTTGCGACACCTTCTCGACCTTTTCTTCCTTCGCCAGCTCCATCGTCAACAGCACGTCACGGGCGCGGTTGCGCAGCTCGTTGACGGTGTCTTCGTCGAACGCTTCGATTTCCAGCATTTCCTGCAGCGGCACGTAGGCAACTTCCTCGAGCGAGCTGAAGCCCTCTTCGATCAGGATGTCGGCCACTTCCTCGTCCACGTCGAGCTTGTCCATGAACAGCTTGCGGACCACGGAGCTTTCCTCGGCCTGCTTCTGTGCCGATTCGGCCGGCGTCATGATGTTGATCTGCCAGCCGGTCAGCTCGGACGCCAGGCGAACGTTCTGGCCACTGCGGCCAATGGCCACTGCGAGGTTTTCCTCGTCGACCACCACGTCCATGCTGTGCTTTTCTTCGTCAACGACGATGGACTGCACCTGCGCCGGCGCCAGCGCACCGATCACGAACTGCGCCGGGTCTTCCGACCACAGGACGATGTCCACAGCCTCGCCGCCGACTTCATTGCGCACAGCCGTCACGCGCGTACCGCGCACACCGACGCAGGTGCCGATCGGGTCGATGCGCTTGTCGTGCGCGACGACCGCGATTTTCGCACGCACGCCCGGGTCACGCGCAGCGGCCTTGATCTCGAGCAGGCCCTGTTCCATTTCAGGCACTTCGTTCTCGAAGAGCTTGATGAGGAACTCGGGGCACGTGCGCGAGAGCTCGATCTGAGGGCCGCGTGCGCTGCGGTCGACGTTCAGGATGTAGGCACGCACGCGGTCGCCGGTGCGCAGATTTTCCTTCGGGATCATCTGGTCGCGCGTCAGCAGCGCTTCGACGCGGCCGGATTCGACGATCAGGCCCTTCTTGTCGGCACGCTTGATGGTGCCGGTCATGATCTTCTCGCCGCGATCCAGGTAGTCGTTCAGGATCTGCTCGCGCTCCGCATCGCGGATGCGCTGCAGGATCACCTGCTTTGCCGCCTGGGCGCCAATGCGGCCGAACTCCACCGACTCGATCTGCTCTTCGATGAAGTCGTCGACATTGATATCCGGGTCCTGCTCCCGGGCTTCGAACAGCAGGATCTGCTTGTCCGGCTCCTGCAGCCCAGCATCGTCGGGAACGACGAGCCAGCGGCGGAAGGTTTCGTGTTCGCCCGACTCACGGTCGATCGCCACGCGCACATCCACGTCTTCTTCAAAGCGCTTCTTGGTCGCCGAAGCCAGTGCAGCTTCCAGCGCCCCGAACACCACATCCTTGTCGACGTTCTTTTCGCGCGCAAGCGCATCGACGAGCAACAGAACTTCGCGGCTCATTGCTTGTTCCCTTTGTTTCGATTTCCTTTGAAGTCCAGCACGGGCACGAGCCGGGCGCGGTCGAGTTCCGACAGCGTGAATTCCAGCAGCGCCGGGCCATCCTTGCCCTCGAATTCGAGGCCGATCCGTTCCTGGCCGGGCTCTCCCGTCGGAGCCTGAACGATTCCCGTGAAATTCTTCTGCCCACCCACCGGCAGGCGCAGCGTCACCTTGGCCTCGAGGCCTGCGAAACGCGTGAAGTCGGCCAGTGTGCGCAGCGGGCGGTCCAGCCCCGGCGAGGACACTTCGAGCCGCTCGTAGTTGACATTTTCAACTTCGAACACACGCGTGAGCTGATGGCTCACTTTTTCGCAATCTTCAATGACGATGCCGCGTTCCGCCTGATCGATATACACACGCAGCAACCCTGCCGGCGCGCGTTCCACTTCCACCAGTTCATAACCCATGGCGGCGAGGGTTTTCTCAATCAGATCAGTCAGATGCACGTTTTTCCTGAAGAATGTCCCGGTATTGCCAACCTGCCGAAGCAAAAAAAAATGGGCGCAACGCCCATATCATTCGCCCATCTTCTGCAGGATGACCTTTGATTAGACTCGCATTGTACTGCGTCTTGTGGCAAAACGCAAAAGTTGCCCACCATGGCTGCTCGGGCGGGCGCCGTGGCGAATTCCGCACACAACGCCCTTCAACGCCATCTCAGCGCTTGCCGCCACGTTTGCCGCCGCGAGCCTTGTTGCCGTTCGGCATGCCGCCGCCTTTTCCGCCCGGGCGCTTGTTGCCTGGCACGCGGTTTCCGTCTCGCATCGCCCCGCCTGGGCCGCGCCCGTCCGGGCGGCCGCCCATGCGGGTGCGCGCAGTCAGCGTGGTGGGGCCGCCCACGTTGATGTAGCCCATCGAGGTCTGCATCGGATCAGGCTGCCGGGGGCTGGACTGCCGGCGTTGCGGCGGCAGCGCGCGGTTGCCGTTCTCGATCCCGAGGCCGCGCGACTGGAAGTTCGCTTCGCCGGTGAAGCCGGAAGACATCGGCCCCATCAGCACGGGCGCCGGCTGGCGGCGACGATTGCCCTGGCGGTTCTGCTCACCGGAGCCGGCCGCGGGCACCTTCATGCCTAGCGTGCTCATCAGCGTACGCACGTCCTCGGCCGGCACCTCCTGCCAGCGTCCCCGCTTGAGGCCGCGCGGCAGCACGAAGCTGCCGTAGCGCGTGCGGATCAGCCGCGACACCGTCAGGTTGACCGCCTCGAACATGCGCCGCACTTCGCGGTTGCGGCCTTCGGTCAAGGCGACGTGATACCAGTGGTTGACACCCTCGCCGCCGCCGTCAACACAGCGCAGGAAGTTCGCTTCGCCGTCCTGCAGCTGGATGCCGTGAAGCAATTTCTGGCGGTCGGTTTCCGTCAGCTCACCAAGCGTGCGCACCGCGTATTCGCGCTCGACGCCGTACCGCGGGTGCATGAAACGGTTCGCAATATCGCCGGAGGTGGTGAAGATCAGCAGCCCTTCGGTGTTGAAATCCAGGCGACCAACGGCGACCCACTTGCCGGTCTTCATGCGCGGCAGCGCGTCGAACACGGTCGGACGGCCTTCCGGATCGGACTGGCTGACGATTTCGCCGGCCGGCTTGTGGTACAGCAGCACGCGCGGCGGCTTGTTGGGCAGCTTGCGCTGGATGAGCTTGCCGTTGACCCGCACCTGATCGGTCGGAAGGATACGCTGACCGATGTGCGCTGGAAGCCCGTTCACGGAAACACGGCCCTGCAGGATCAGGTCTTCCATGTCGCGGCGCGAGCCCAGGCCGGCATCCGCCAGGATCTTGTGCAGCTTGGGGGCGTCGTCCTCGGCGGTGAGCTCCCGGACCTTCGGCGGCTGCGGATTGCCGCCCGCGTCGGTCTCGGAGTCATACGCGCCCGAAATGACATACTGGAAGACATCCTCGGCGCCCTTGACACCCTTGGGGCCCTTGCCGCCGCGGTTCTGGTTCTGCGCTCCAGCCTTGCCCTGCGGCTTGCCGCTGCGGTTTTGCCCCTTGGCGCGGCCGCCCGCGTTCTTGCCAGCCGCGCCCTCGGTACGCTCGGCGCCTTGCTGGCCATCGTTCTGGCGACGGCGGTTCTTGCCGAAGCGGCCCCGCGGGCCCCTGCGCTCGTCCTGGCCCTCGGCTGACGCAGGCTCGGGCTGCGCAGCGCCCTCTGCTGCCGCCACCTCAGCGGGGGCTTCCTTGGGTTTCCGCGTGCGCGGCGCGCGGCTCTTGCGCGGCTGCGCCGACTGGTCGGCATCGGGCGCAGCGGCAGCATCCGCCCCCTCACCTTCCGGGCGGCTGTCCTGCTGCTGGCGTCGCGAAGCGACAAGGTTGCGCAGACCGCGGCGCAGTCCCTTGCGACGAGGCGCGGACGATTCGGCGCCGTCGCTGCCTTCTTGTCGGGGCGGCTGCGCGTCGGCGTCGGCCGGCATACGTGTATCCATGGAATCTGGCTCGGTGCTCACAACGTCTTTCAAATTTGGGGGTTCAGGCCACGCGCCGACTGAGCGGCTGGCGCGGCATTAAGAGTGTTCGTTGGCGGGGGCCGAAGGTGCCTCCGCCATTGCCTTGTGTTCGTCGACCGGCGTGTCTTCATCGACTTCCGGCTCAGGTTGCGCTGCGGCGTCGGCCGGCATGGCCACATGGGCGGCCTCCGCTTCTGCCTGCGCTTCGGGCACCGCTTCGGCGACGGCCTGTTCCGCCTCGGCCACGCCCGACGATTCGGCCGCCTCGATGGCCTCGACCGCCGGGCCCGCGTTGGCGGCGCCGTCATCCGGCGCCCCGTTGACGAGCGCCGTCAGCTCGTCCACTGCAGCCGCGCCGCCCGCGCCACCGTCGAACTCGATGGCGCCTTGCTCCAGCAGACTGGCTTGCGCCTGGGCACGCGCATCTTCGAGCGGCGGCAGCTCGTCGAGCGAACGCAGGCCCAGGTCGTCGAGGAATTGCTTGGTGGTTGCGTACAGCGCCGGACGGCCAGGCACGTCACGATGGCCGATCACCTCGATCCAGCCGCGGTCTTCGATCTGCTTGATGACCTGCGTGTTGACCGTCACGCCGCGGATATCTTCGATGTCCCCCCTGGTAACGGGCTGGCGGTAAGCGATGATCGCCAGCGTTTCCATCACTGCACGCGAATACTTGGGCGGCTTTTCCGGATGCAGGCGATCAAGGTACACGCGCATCTCGGGGCGGCTCTGCAGGCGCCAGCCGGAGGCCAGCGCAACGAGCTCCACACCGCGATTCAGCCAGTCCTGTCGCAGTTCTTCGAGAAGCACGCGGATCGTGTCTGCCGAGACGTCCTCGTCGAAGAGCTTGCGCAAGTCATTGACTCGCAACGGGTCCTGCGCGCAGATCAGCGCGGTCTCGAGGACGATCTTCGCCTCTTGGGTATTCATCGGGTTGAGCGGCTCGTCATTGCTCGCGCGCGGCCGGTTGCCGTCACGCTTGAGGTTTGTCGTCCCACCGCGAAGCACGCGGCATTTCTGAATGCTGTTGCCCACCCGGGCCCGGCGCGCGAGGGCCAATGACGCCATTGGGCCTTGCACCGAAACGCAGTGGCTGTGCCCGCAAAATAGGGCCGGAGGAGCGAGTTGATCCGGTGCCGGTCAGGCACCACAAGGGCAATTTCTTCCGCCGCCGCGAGGGGCGGATACTGCGCCGGGCGGCCGCCAACGAAGAATGGCGGCTTGCCCGAATCGACTGTCCAGGGCGGCCTCTCGCGGCCTTTGCGCTGGATGGCATCGCTGGGCGCCGCGCTTGGCATTGTTGATGTGCGCGGCTGGCGAGTCGAACTGTTGTCGATTGTAGGGCAATTTCGCGCGGCGCCGCAACCAGGAAGATCTTGAGCGCCCATCCCCTGCGCCGGATGGCGGTTGGCCCGTGCTTCAAACGGCTACAGCACAAGACAAAAGCCGTGTGAAGAAAGCATCTCGGGCAGCCACATCGCACGCGCAAGCCCCGCGAGGCCAAATGCGGCAATGGCGGCGGCGGCCAGGCGGCGCGCCCAGCGCCTGCGTGAGAACTCGCGTGCCCAGCCCGCCACGCCCGACATCAACAGCAGGTTGGGCAGTGTGCCGGCACCAAAGGCGAGCATGACGATCGCGCCCGACGCCGCGTTGCCAGCCAACAACGCTACAGCCAATGTGCCGTACACCATGCCGCAGGGCACGAGGCCCCATGCCAGGCCGGTGACGTAGCGCTGCACGAGCGGCGGTTGCCCGCGCAGCTTGGCACCCAAAGCTGCAGCCACGCCAGATACGCTGCCGGTCAGCCGGCCGAGCACGCGCTCGAGCCGCGAACTGCGCCACGCATCCCCGCCCGATCGCACAAGCAGCAGCAACCCGTAGGCAAGCAGCAATGCGCTGGCGAACGCAAACAGACCGCGCTGAATGGGCAGCCACTGCTGGCGCCAGACCGTTGCACCCATCGCTCCCATGGCCGCACCGAGCACGCCGTACATGGTCAATCGTCCGGCATGCATGACTGCCTGCTCAAACCACAGGCGGCGGCGCGAGACCACGCGCACCACCACGCCACGCTCTGCGGCCAGCGCGATACCACCGCACATCGCCACGCAATGCACGCCGCCCAGCAGCGCAATCAGGAAGACACTCGTGAGGACAGCCGCCGTCATTTTTCTGAGGTAATTTTGATATGGCGCAAGGTTGGTGTTTTACCGCGACAAATCCGCGGCAAATCGTGCGCTTTACGGAATGGGAGCTGCCCGATAACGGGGAGGCCGCCGCTATAATGGGCGCCAGTTGCGCCAAACGCATTACTCATCCCGACCTCCTGATAATCACAATCACTGCGCCCTGTGCTCACACGAATCGCCCTCTCCGACCAAGCCTCGCGTTGTTCCACCTGCGTTCTCGGGCAAATCTGCCTGCCGGTGGGAATGAGCTCGGATGACGTGCGCAAAATGGACGAACTCGTCGAAGAGCGCATCCGCATCAAGAAAGGACAGACGCTCTACGCGCTCGGCGAGCCGCTCGAAGCGGTGTATGGCATCCGTTTCGGCACGCTCAAGACGCATGTGACGCTCGAAGACGGGCGGCACCAGATCACCGGTTTCCATCTGCCGGGCGAGATCGTCGGGCTGGACGGCATTGGCGAGATGCGGCACGTATCGGACGCCACGGCACTCGAAGACACCGAAGTGTGCGTCGTGCGTTACGACGACCTGCAACAGCTCTCGCGCCGACTGCCCTCGCTGCAGCATCAGTTCCTGCGCATCATGAGCAAGGAGATTTCGCAGGATCACCTGATGCTGCTGACACTCGGTTCCATGCGCGCGGAAGAACGGCTGGCGGCGTTCCTGCTGAACCTTTCCAAGCGCTCGGCGCAGCGCGGTTATTCTTCGACCGAGTTTGTGCTGCGCATGAGCCGCGAAGAGTTGGGCAGCTATCTGGGCCTGAAGCTCGAAACCGTGAGCCGGCTGTTCTCGCGCTTTGCCGAGGCCGGGCTCATCCAGATCCGCCAACGCCACGTCAAGCTGATCGACCTGGCAGGCCTGCGCCAGGTGATGAGCGGCCAGGCTGCCTAAGCTGCCACTCACCGCCCGCCCCTCTTACACGAGCGGGTGTTCATGCGCTTCGAGTTTGCCGATGCCCGGCGACACGTACAGCGTGAGCGCGCTCGACAATCCGCACAACAGCCAGAACACGAAGAACGACACGGTATAAACGGCCTCGTCTGATACCGTGATCTGCTCGCCAAAGAAGCTCAGGTCGGCCGGGTTCACGACCGCGAACACGACCAACTCGGCCAGCGCGGCGCACAGGAACGCCGGCCACAGGATCCACATCAGCAGCCGACGCTTCATCGAGCGCCTCCGCGAACGTCATGGACCGGCACCGCGACAGGCTTTTCGACGACGAGCCCGCGTCGCACCACGTTGTCGTGGATCACCGCATCCGGGTGCGATGCCGCCAGCCAGATGGTCACGCCGCAGCCGATCATGGCAACGAACGGGCCGGCCATCAGGAGCCACGGCCAGGGTTCGCGCCACCACGGCCGGGCGGACGAGGAAGATTGCGTTGCATGCATCGTTGCCTCCTGTTGAGATGCCGCCTCAGCGCGGCACGATGAAACTGGACGGCTCGCGCAGCACGAGGCTGTGGCTGTCATTGTCTGCGTGGATGACAAACTGAATCTTGTGTGAACCGGGAGCCGTGTCATCAGCCGGTCGGCGCACGCGCACCGGCAGCAGACGGTTGGCTGCGGGAGGCAGCACCAACGTGGTGGATTCCCCCCGAGCGCCCTGCACGTCGAGTTGCGGCAACCCTTCTGCGGCAATGGTCACGTGCAGCGGCTGCTCGGAAGCGTTCATCAATTGGAGGCGATAGACGTTCTCGATCTTGCCGCCATCCACTTCGCGCGCGAGCGCACCGCGATCGCGGATGACGTCCACCTTGAGCGGTTGACGCATGGCCAGCGCAGCAACAAAGCCGGCGACGAGCACCACCATGATGGTCGCGTACACCAGCACACGCGGGCGCAGCATGTACCGGCGAGCCTCCTTCGGGTTGAGCCCCTCGAGCATGGCCCGCTCAGACGTGTAGCGGATCAGGCCGCGCGGATAGCGCATCTTGTCCATGACCTGATCGCACGCGTCGATGCAGGCACCACACCCGATGCACTCGTACTGCAAGCCCTGGCGGATGTCGATGCCGGTCGGACACACCTGCACGCAGATGCTGCAGTCAACGCACGAACCCAGGCCTTGCGCTGCAAAGTCGGCATTGCGCGAACGGCTGCCGCGCGGTTCGCCGCGCTGCGTGTCGTAGGTCACGACGTAGGTGTCGCGGTCGACCATCACGCTCTGGAAGCGTGCATACGGGCACATGTAGCGGCACACCTGCTCGCGCATGAAACCGGCATTGCCCCACGTGGCGAAGGCGTAGAACAGCATCCAGAACATTTGCCACGGCCCGAGCGAGAGCGTCCACACCTGCAGGCCCAGTTCGCGGATCGGCGTGAAGAAGCCGACGAAGGTGAAGCCCGTCCATAGCGCGATCAGCAGCCAGGCGGCGTGCTTGGCTGCCTTCAGGCGCAGCTTGCGCAGGCTCCAGCGCTCGCCGTCGAGCCGGATGCGGGCGAAGCGGTCGCCTTCGATGCGCCGCTCGATCCACATGAAGATTTCGGTGTAGACCGTCTGCGGACACGCATAGCCGCAGAAGAGCCGCCCGGCCACCGCCGTAAACAGAAAGAGCCCCAGCGCGGACAGCACCAGCAGCACCGTCAGGTAGATCACGTCCTGCGGCCACAGCACGAGGCCGAACAGGTAGAACTTCCGTGCGCCCAGGTCGAACAGCACCGCTTGGCGGCCATTCCACTGGAACCACGGCAAGCCATAGAAGACGGCCTGCGTGGCGAGCACCAGCCAGACGCGCCAGCGGGCAAACGCCCCTGTCACCGCGCGCGGGTAGATCTTGCGCCTGACCTCATAGAGCATCTGCTCGGTCGGGCCTTCGTCTGCGCCCGCGGCTGCAGTGGCCGGCGCCATCGGGCGCCAGGCGGCTTCCCGATCGCTCATGGCCGTGCGCCCGCGCCCGTGTTCGACAGGCCCCACACGTAGGCGGCGAGCATGCGGATCTTTTCGGGGGACAGCAGGTTCTCGTGTGCCGGCATGGTGTTGCTGCGGCCCTTGAGGATGGTCTCGACGATGGTCGCTTCGGAACTGCCGTACAGCCACGTGCGGTCGGTCAGGTTGGGCGCGCCCAGTGCCTGGTTGCCCTTGCCGGTGGCCATGTGGCAGGCCGCGCAGACGGACTTGAACGTGGGCTCGCCGCGCGCTGCCTTGATCGGGTCGTACGACAGGCCCGAGAGCGAGCGCACATAGTTCGCCACATTCACCGCCTGGTTGGCATCGACCACACCAGCCAGCGACGGCATCGTGCCCTGCCGCCCCTTGGTGATCGTCGTCAGGATCGTGTCCGGATCGCCGCCGTACAGCCAGTCGTTGTCGGTCAGATTCGGGAAGCCCTTGGAGCCGCCGGCGTCGGAGCCGTGGCACTGCGCGCAGTTGTTCAGGAACAGGCGCTGGCCGATCTCGTGCGCCTGCGGGTCTGCGGCGATCTGCTTGATGTCCATGCTCGCGTAGCGCTCGTAGACGGGCCGTACCTGCGCATCGGCCGCGGCCCGATGCGCGGCCAGCTCGCCACGCGTGGAGAACCCGAGCACGCCGCCATAGGCACCGAGCCCTGGATAGAGGATCAGGTACGCCACGGCAAAGATGCACGACAGCAGGAACATCCACATCCACCAGCGCGGCAGCGGATTGTTCAGCTCGCGCAGGTCGCCGTCCCATACGTGACCGGTATCGTCGCCCGCCTTCTGCCCCGGGGCGATCTGGATACGCCGCTGCGAGAACAGCAGCCACACGCACCACGCGATGCCCACCAGGGCTATCGCCGCGATGTAGTACCCCCAGAAATCGGAAATGAAGTCGCTCATGATTGGGTGTCCTTATTGACGCGGGTGCGACGCATCGATGCTCGCCCCGGCGACCTCAGCCTCATCAGGCAGCATGAAGGGCAGCATCGCCGATTCGGCATTGGCGGCGCGACGATGCGCCGAGAATGCCCACCAGGAGATGCCCACGAACAGCACCAGAAACACTGCCGTAGCGATTGCACTCAACATGGCCATGGTTTACTCCTTTGCCGCCACCGTGGACGGCGCGGCGGCTGCGGCCACATCGCCCACGTTGCGCAGTTCCACGCCGAGGCCCTGCAGATAGGCCACCACGGCGTCTTCCTCGGTCTTGCCGGCAAGCTGCTCGCGTGCACCGGCAATCTGCGCATCGGTGTACGGCACGCCAAGCTGGCGCAGCACATGCATCTTCGTTTCGATGTCGCGGTTGTCGAGCGGCGTCTTGGCAAGCCACGCGTAAGACGGCATGTTCGACTCAGGCACCACCTCGCGCGGGTCGCGCAGGTGGATGCGATGCCAGTCGTCGGAATAGCGCTGGCCCACCCGCGCCAGATCCGGACCGGTACGCTTGGAGCCCCACAGGAACGGGTGATCGAACACCGATTCTCCGGCCAGCGAGTAGTGCCCGTAGCGCTCGGTCTCCGCACGCAGCGTGCGCACCTGCTGCGAGTGGCAGCCGACGCAGCCTTCGCGGATGTAGATGTCGCGCCCGGCCAGCCGCAGCGGCGAATACGGCGCGATGCCCTTGACCGGCTCGGTGGTCGAATGCTGGAAGAACAGCGGCACGATCTGCACGAGCCCGGCAATGCTGACGACGACGAGCGTCAGCGCGATCAGCAGACCGACGTTTTTCTCCAGTGTCTCGTGCGAGAAGAACTTCTTGGATGCGTTGCTCATGTTCGTCTCCTCACTGTGCCGCGACCAGCGGTGCCTGCGCGGGTTGAGGAATGGGTGCGTCGACCGCCTTGCTGCCCTGGATGGTCTTGAACACGTTGAAGGCCATCAGAAGCATGCCGCCGAGGAAGCACAGCCCCCCGAGCAAGCGGATCACGTAGAACGGATACGTTGCCTTCACCGCTTCGACAAAGCTGTAGGTGAGCGTACCGTCGGCCTCGGTGGCGCGCCACATCAGGCCCTGCATCACACCGGCAACCCACATGGCAGCGATGTAGAGCACCACGCCGATGGTCGCCACCCAGAAGTGCACTTCGATCAGGCGCGTGCTGTACATGCGCTGCTGGCCGAACAGGCGCGGAATCATGTAGTACATCGAGCCGATGGTGATCATCGCCACCCAGCCCAGCGCGCCGGAGTGCACGTGGCCGATGGTCCAGTCGGTGTAGTGCGACAGCGCGTTGACGGTCTTGATGGACATCATCGAGCCCTCGAACGTCGCCATGCCGTAGAACGACAGCGCCACCACCAGGAACTTGAGGATCGGATCGGTGCGCAGCTTGTGCCAGGCACCCGAGAGGGTCATGATCCCGTTGATCATGCCGCCCCACGACGGCGCCAGCAGAATCAGCGAGAACACCATGCCGAGCGATTGCGCCCAGTCCGGCAGCGCGGTGTACTGCAGGTGGTGCGGGCCTGCCCACATGTAGGTGAAGTTCAGCGCCCAGAAGTGCACGATCGACAGACGGTACGAATAGATCGGGCGCTCCGCCTGCTTGGGCACGAAGTAGTACATCATCCCGAGGAAGCTGGTGGTCAGGAAGAATCCCACCGCGTTGTGGCCGTACCACCACTGCACCATCGCGTCCTGCACGCCCGCATAGGCCGAATACGACTTCCACAGCGACACCGGCAGCTCTGCGTTGTTGACGATATGCAGCAGTGCAATCGTGATGATGTACGCGCCGAAGAACCAGTTCGCCACGTAGATGTGCTTGGTCTTGCGTTTGACGATGGTGCCGAAGAACACGATGGCATAGGCCACCCACACCACGGTGATGAGGATGTCGATGGGCCATTCCAGTTCGGCGTATTCCTTGGAACTGGTGATGCCCAGTGGCAGCGTGATGGCCGCTGCCAAGATCACCGCCTGCCAGCCCCAGAACGTGAACGCCGCGAGCTTGTCGGAAATCAGCCGCACCTGGCACGTGCGCTGCACGACGTAGTACGACGTGGCAAACAGCGCGCTGCCGCCAAACGCAAAGATGACGGCATTGGTATGCAGCGGACGCAGCCGGCCGTACGTCAGCCATGGCACGCCAAAATTCAGTTGCGGCCAGATCAACTGGGCCGCGATCAGCGCACCGACCGCCATCCCGACGATGCCCCACACGATCGTCATGATCGAGAACTGGCGCACTACGCGGTAATTGAAGGTCTGGGTGTGCCGCAACGCGCTGGACGATTCCATGCTTGCTCCCCAAGAGTGTTGGTGTAATACGACCATGTTAAGAAGCGGGCGGCCACCCGGCCTTGACGTGCATCAAGGCTGCGGGCCACGCGCTGTCAAGAAGTTCCATCTCGCGACACGGCGTCGCGCGCAGGCGTGTCGGGGTCGAGCAGGATCGATTCAGCGGGGGCCCGGAGGTCGTCGTACTGGCCGGAACCCACAGCCCACCACAGCGCACCGACGATCGCCGCCACCAGCATCAGCGAGAGCGGAATCAGCAGAAGCAGCGTTTCCATGAGCCCGCCTAAGCCGCGCGTGACAGGCGCCACGCGTTGAGCGCAACCAGCAGCGACGACACCGACATGCCGATGCCCGCAGCCAGCGGCGAGAGCCACCCGAGCGTGGCAAGCGGGATGCTGATCGCGTTGTAGGCGAACGCCCAGCCGAGGTTCTGGCGCACCACGCGCATGGTGCGGCGTCCGATCGATATGGCTTCACTGATGGCGACGAGGCGCGGCTCCGTCAGCACGGCGTCCGCGCCGGCCTGCGCGAGCGGCGCGCCCGAGCCGATCGCGATGGAGACCTGCGCCTGCGCGAGCAGCGGCGCATCGTTGATGCCGTCGCCCACGGCCAGCACGTGTGCGCCTCGCGCCTGCAGCCTGCGCACATAGGCACGCTTGTCTTCGGGGCTGGCACCGCCGACGGCATGGTCTATGCCAAGGCCGTTCGCCCACCACTGCACGGTTTGAGGCGAATCACCCGACACCAGATGCAGGCACAGCCCCTGCGCACGCAGCGCGTCGAGGCAGGCACGCGCATCGGCGCGCGGCACATCGGCCAGCGTGAAGCACGCCAGCGGCGACCCGTCGCGGCCAAGCCAGACCGACGTGCACGCCGCATCGGGCGGTGCCTCCTGCATCGGCGGTTCGCAGCCATAGCGCAGCGAGCGCGGGGGCTCATCCGCATAACGCCGTGCCGCGAACGACCGCACACCCAAGCGCATCGTGCTGTCTCCGACACGGGCGTGGACGCCCTGTCCAGGCACATTTGTCACGGCCGACACCTCGGGCTCGGCAGCCCATCCGGACGCGGCCGAGCGCAGCGATTGCGCGATCGGATGGTTTTCGGATTGCTCCATGGCCGCGGCTATCGCGAGGCACGATTCCGCATCGACGTCGGCGAAGGTCTCGATGCGCACCAGGCGCAGTCGGCCTTCGGTGAGCGTGCCTGTCTTGTCCAGCAGCACATCGGTGACGGCGGCGAGGTGTTCGATGGCGTGGCCGCGCGTGACCAGCACACCGCGCCGCGCCAGCGCTCCACTGGCTGCTGCCAGCGCAGAAGGCGTTGCCACCGACAGCGCACACGGACAACTCACCACCAGCACCGCCACCGTGACGGCAAACATGCGTGACGGGTCGATCCACCACCACGCCACTGCAGCCAACAGCGCCCAGCCGAGCACGACCGCCACAAAGCGCCCCGCTACCCGATCGGCGAGTTCCGCAATGCGCGGCTTGTCAGTCAACGCACGTTCGAGCAGATCGACAATCGCGGACAGGCGCGTCTGCGCTCCAACACGCCCCACGCGCACGCGAATGGCACTGGCCACGTTGTAGCTGCCGGCCAGCACCGTCGCACCGACATCGCGCGGTTGCGGCAGGCTTTCACCGGAGAGGAGCGATTCGTCGATCTCGGTAGCGCCCCGCTCAATGGCGCCGTCGGCCGGCAGGACTTCGCCGGCGCGCACTTCGACGCAATCGCCCGGCTGAAGCAGCGCCACCGGAATGGTCTCGAGGGCGCCTGTCGCCGCGTCGATCCGTCGGCACGTGGCCGGCAACTGGCGCACCAGCGCTTCGGCGCCGGACACTGCGCTCTGCCGGGCGCGCAGCTCGAGATAACGCGCCGCGAGCAGGAAGGCGACGAACATCGTCACCGAGTCGAAATACGTTTCACCGTGACCGCGCACGGTGGCCAACACGCTCGCGCCAAAGGCGGCGCCTATGCCGAGCGCGACCGGCACATCCATGCCGACATGCGCGTGGCGGAGTTGCTGCCACGCACTGACGAACATCGGCCGCGCCGAAATCAGCATCACGGGCACCGTCAGCGCAAGGCTTGCCCACTGCATGAGGCGCGTCTGGCTAAGCGGAATATCGCTACCATGCAGATACACCGGCCACGCATACATCATCACCTGCATCATCCCGACCATGGCAATGCCCAGGCGGATCAGCAGGCTGCGGCGCTCACGGGCCTCGGCCGTGCGGCGCACCGAGGGCTGGTCCGGCCATGCCTCGTAACCGACGTCCGCAATGGCGGCAAACACGCTGGAGAACTGCGTGGCGCCGGCATCGCAAACGATGCGCGCACGTTCCGTGGCGTAGTTCACGGTCACGTCACGCACGCCCTTCACCTGCGACAACGCACGCTCGATGAGCCAGACGCAGGCCGCGCAACGCATGCCGACCAGGACGAGAGCCAGTTCTTCCGTGCCATCAGCACGCGCACGCACGAAGCGTTCGCGCATGACCGGCAGATCATAGGTCGCCCACACGGCTTCGGCCTCGGTGCGGCGCTCGCCGTCGATCGGCTTGGCAAATGCGATGGGGCCGTCGTAGACGTGCCCCATGCCGGAGGCGTGCAGCGTCTGTGCGACGACCTGGCAGCCGGCGCAGCAGAAGTCGCGCCGCTGTCCGGCGATATCAGCGCGCAGCGGAGCCGCCCCTTCCAACGGCGCCGCACAGTGATAGCAAGCGACGCTCGAGGCCCCCGCAAGGCGAAGCGACCCTCCGCCATCGACCGGCAGGGAGGGGCTGGGGGCAAGGGTGGTCCTCATGATGAAGACCATGCTAGCGGGCCCCGGCGTGCTGGCCCTTGATGCGTATCAAGGCTTGGCGATTCAAGGCGTGGGAGCATTTGCGGCGATTACTGCACTCGCCGCGGCTGGTCACCCTCACGCAAGAATGAATCGGCGCCTATAGTAAAAAACTGCACCGGGCAAACAGGAGGGCGCGACGTGGCAACCGAATTCAGCCTGTACAACATCCACTGTGAATGGGGCGAGCACGGGGCCTCTGCCCTGGCG
The DNA here is from genome assembly GCF_905397375.1 of Ralstonia mannitolilytica. GTDB lineage: Bacteria > Pseudomonadota > Gammaproteobacteria > Burkholderiales > Burkholderiaceae > Ralstonia > Ralstonia mannitolilytica. The sequence continues at coordinate 31,509 of NZ_CAJPVG010000015.1, read as the reverse complement.
CCGCACTGCGACGCAGTCATCGTGGTCGACGTGCTGTCGTTCTGCACCTGTGTGGACGTCGCCGTGGCGCGCGGCGCACGTATCTATCCATACCCCTGGCGAGATGGCAGTGCAGAAACGTTTGCCCGGCGCGCCGGCGCCATGCTCGCGGGCAATAACCGGAGCCAGCCGGGCTATACGCTCTCGCCGGCGTCACTGCGTGGACTGCCGGCGGGCAGCAGCCTCGTCCTGCCGTCCCCCAACGGGGCAACGCTGGCGCTGGCCACGGGTTCCACGCCGACATTCGCGGGCTGCCTGCGCAATGCGCGCGCAGTGGCGGAAGCCGCTTCGCGCCTGGGCCGGCGCGTGGCGGTCGTCGCTTCGGGCGAGCGCTGGGCGGACGGCAGTCTGCGCCCAGCCCTTGAAGACTGGCTCGCAGCCGGGGCCATCGTGCATCACCTGTCGGAAACGGTGGCGGGCTTCCTGCCGCAGGCGCTGTCGCCCGAGGCGCTGGCGGCGCGCGCGATCTACCGTGAAGCATCGCAGACCGGCATGATCAAGACGTGGCTGCTCGATTCGGTGTCCGGCCGCGAACTGTGCGAACGCGGCTTTGCAGAAGACGTGACCATCGCTGCGCAGACCGACGTGAGCGACGTCGCGCCGATGCTCGTGGAAGGCGCATTCCGCAACGTGAACCGCAAGACCGAGCGCGCGCCGCAAGATTTCTTTGGCGCGAGCCTGCGCCCGGCCCCGGTGCCGCCGTCGCACCGCAATCCGCCGCTGCCGCACTGATCGGCCGGCACGCGGCGGCGGAGGTGCCGTCAGGTCAGTGACGTATCGATGTCGCGCCGCGGCGACTCGAGGTATTCGCGCGACTGCATCTCGATGATGCGCGAGACAGTGCGATGGAACTCGTGGGCCATCTGGCCCTCGGTGTACAGCTCGTCGGCGGGCACCTCGGCCGACATCAGCAGCTTGACCTTGTGGTCGTAGAACACGTCGATCAGCCAGGTGAAGCGGCGCGCCTCGGACGCCATGCGCGGCGTCATCTTCGGCACATCGGCCAGGATGACGGTGTGAAAGCGCGAGGCGATCTCCAGATAGTCGTTCTGCGAGCGCGGCCCGCCACACAGCGTGGCGAAATCGAACCACACCACGCCTCCCGCCTTGCGCTGGGCGCGGATTTCGCGATGTTCGATATGCAGTACCGGCGATTCGTCCGGCACTTCGGCCACGGCGGCAAACGCATCGCGCAGCGCCGAGTTGGCCTTGGCGCCCAGCGGGGTGTGATACGCCTGCACCTGCTCCATCGCGCGCTTGCGGTAGTCGACGCCGGCGTCGACGTTCAGGATGTCGAGCTTCTCCTGCAGCAGCGCAATCGCGGGCAGGACGCGTTCGCGGTGCAGCCCGTCGGGGTACAGCTGGTCAGGCCGATAGTTCGACGTCATCACGAACTGCACGCCGTTGGCGAACAACTGGTCCAGCAAGCGGTGCAGGATCATTGCATCGGCCACATCGCTGACGTGGAACTCATCGAAGCAGATCAGCCGGTACCGCTTTGCGATGCGGCGTGCGAGTTCGTCCAGTGGATCGGCGCGACCGCGCAGCTCCTCCAGCTGACGATGCACCTCGCGCATGAACTCGTGAAAGTGCAGCCGCGTCTTGCGCACCACGGGCACGCAGCTGTAGAACGCGTCCATCAGGAACGACTTGCCGCGCCCCACCCCGCCCCACATGTAGACGCCGCGCGGCAGGTCCGGACGCACCAGCATCTTGCGCAGGGCATTCGAGCGCCGAGCCTTGTAGGCGACCCATTCGTCGTAGCACTGCTGCAGGCGATCGACGGCACGCTGCTGCGCCTCGTCGGGCTGGTAGCCCCGTGCCTTCAGTTCCTGTCGGTAGGTTTCCTGGACGTTCATCTGCTTGAAAGTGCGTAGCGCCGGCCTTTTAGCGGCTCAAATGGACCGATGCCCGGCATCTTGTGGATGACCGGGCACCGTGTGCTCGCCTGGCGGCGTGCGATTACATGTTGAGCTGACGCTTGTCGACGGCCAGCGCGGCTTCGCGCATCACTTCCGACATCGACGGGTGCGGGTGGCAGATGCGGCCGATGTCTTCCGACGCAGCCTTGAACTCCATCGCCACCACAGCTTCGGCGATGAGGTCCGACGCGTTGGCGCCGATCACGTGCACGCCCAGGATCTCATCGGTCTTCGCATCGGCGATGACCTTGACGAAGCCATCGGATGCGCCCATGCCCAGCGCACGGCCGTTGGCCATGAACGGGAACTGGCCGGCCTTGATCTCGCGGCCCTCGGCCTTGAGCTGCTGCTCCGTCTTGCCGACCCATGCGATTTCCGGGTACGTGTAGATGACCCACGGAATGCAGTTGTAGTCGATGTGGGGCTTCTGGCCGACGATGCGCTCGGCGACCGCCACGCCTTCGTCTTCAGCCTTGTGCGCCAGCATCGGGCCGCGCACCACGTCACCGATCGCCCACACGTTGGGCAGCTTGGTCGCGCAGTGGTCGTCCACCTCGATGAAGCCGCGTTGGTCCGTCGCCAGGCCGATCGCTTCCAGACCCAGGTTGTCGGTGTTCGGCACGCGGCCGATCGAGACGATCAGCTTGTCGCACTCCAGCACCTGCGCAGCGCCGGCGGCGTCGGTGTAGTTGACCTTCACGCCCTTGGCGGAGGATTCGATCTCGCCAACCTTCACGCCGACGTTGATCTTCAGGCCCTGCTTGGTCAGCAGCTTGTTGGCTTCCTTGGCTACGGATTCGTCCGCCGCACCGAGGAAGCTCGGCAGCGCTTCGAGGATCGTCACTTCGGCACCCAGACGGCGCCACACCGAGCCCAGCTCCAGGCCGATCACGCCAGCGCCGATCACGCCCAGCTTCTTCGGCACTTCGGCAAACTTCAACGCGCCTTCGTTGTCGGCGATGGTCACGTTGTCCACCGGCACGTTCGGCAGGTGGCGCGCCTTCGAGCCCGTGGCGATGATCACGTGCTTGGCAGTCACGACTTCCGTGCCGGCCTTGCCCGCGATCTCGACCTGGTAGCCGGCGTCGGTCTTGCCGACGAACTTGCCGTAGCCCTTGAGCAGCGTCACCTTGTTCTTGCGGAACAGGAACTCGATGCCCTTGGTCATCTTGCCGACGATGTCGTCCTTGCGCTTGAGCATCTTGGCCACGTCGACCTTGACGCCGTCCACCGTGATGCCGTGGTCGGCCAGGTGGTGGTTCACGTTCTCGAATTCTTCGGACGAGGCCAGCAGCGCCTTGGACGGAATACAGCCCACGTTCAGGCACGTGCCGCCCAGACGCGGCTCGCTCTTCGGATCGTCATAGGCATTGCCTTCGCAGCACGCCACGTTCAGGCCCAGCTGGCCAGCGCGGATGGCGGCGATGTAGCCGCCGGGGCCGGCGCCGATCACCAGCACGTCAAATTGTTTGCTCATGGAGAAATCCTTTGGTCCGTCGTTTCCACTCAAGCGGAAACGTCAACAATCGGTTTCAACCTGTTCACGTCCGTTGCGAGCGGCCCGAAGTTGATCCGAGACGTGCAACCGTACATGGGTACGGTGAACATCGCAGGTTCAAGATCGGGTCGCGCAACAGGACCGTGGGCAGGTTTACAGATCCAGCAGCAGGCGGGCCGGGTCTTCCAGCGCTTCCTTCATCGCCACCAGGCCCAGCACGGCTTCGCGGCCGTCGATGATGCGGTGGTCGTACGACATGGCGAGGTAGTTGATCGGACGGATCACGACCTGGCCGTTCTCGACCACCGGGCGCTCCTTGGTAGCGTGCACGCCCAGGATGGCCGATTGCGGCGGGTTGATGATCGGGGTGGAGAGCATCGAGCCGAACGTACCGCCGTTCGAGATCGAGAACGTGCCGCCGGTCAGGTCGTCCAGCGTCAGCTTGCCGTCCTTGGCCTTCTGGCCGAATTCGGCGATCTTCTTTTCGATGTCGGCCAGGCTCATCTGGTCGGCATTGCGCAGGATGGGCACCACCAGGCCGCGCGGCGAGCCGACCGCGATACCGATGTCGAAGTAGCCGTGGTAGACGATGTCGTTGCCGTCCACCGAGGCGTTGAGGATCGGGTACTTCTTCAGCGCGTGGACAGCCGCCTTCACGAAGAACGACATGAAGCCCAGCTTCACGCCGTGGGTCTTCTCGAACTGGTCCTTGAACTTGGCTCGCAGGTCCATCACCGGCTTCATGTTGACTTCGTTGAAGGTGGTGAGGATTGCGTTGGTCGACTGCGACTGGATCAGGCGCTCGGCAATACGGGCGCGCAGGCGGCTCATCGGCACGCGCTCTTCCGGACGGTCGCCCAGGGCAGCGAAGTCCACGGGCGCCGCCACTTGCTGCAGCGCCGGACGTGCGGCTTGCGGAGCCGCGGCAGCAGCCGGCTTGGCGCCACCGGCCACGGCACCCAGCACGTCGCCCTTGGTGATGCGGCCATCGCGGCCCGTGCCGGCCACCTGGCCAGCCGACAGGTTGTTCTCGGCCATCAGCTTGGCGGCCGACGGCATGGCCACGCCACCCGTGGCTGCGGCAGCCGGTGCCGGCGCAGCGGCGGCCGGAGCCGGTGCAGCTGCTGCAGGCGCCGGTGCGGCGGCGGCCGGGGCGGCAGCGCCAGCCTTGCCTTCGGTGTCGATCTTGGCCAGCAGCTGCTCCGACGTGACGGTCGCGCCGTCCGCCACCAGCACCTCGGCCAGCACGCCAGCGGCCGGCGCCGGCACTTCCAGCACGACCTTGTCGGTTTCGACTTCGATCAGGATTTCGTCCTGGGCCACGGCTTCGCCCGGCTTCTTCTTCCAGGAGATCAGCGTGCCTTCTTCAACGGACTCGGAAAACTGCGGGACCTTGACATCAACGATAGCCATTTCAGTGGTTCCTTGGATTCATGTGCGCGCGCTCGATTGCATTTGCGACGCGGCGCTTCTATTCGGTAAACGGTGAAATCGGGAGCGGAGATGCGCCAAGGCGACAGCCGAAGCTGCCGCCCTGGTGCGCGCGTCGCTTACTTGGTCAGCACGAAGCCCTTGAGCTTGGCGAATGCTGCGTCGATCAGCGCCTTCTGCTGCTCGTTGTGCTTCGCGTAGTACCCCACTGCCGGCGATGCAGAGGCCGGGCGGCCCGCGTAGCCCAGCTTCTGACCTTCTGTCATGTTTTCCATGATGTAGTGCTGCACGAAGAACCAGGCGCCCTGGTTCTGCGGCTCGTCCTGGCACCACACCACCTCGGTCAGATTCGGGTATTTTTTCAGCTCAGCCGCGAACGCCTTGTGCGGGAACGGATAGAGCTGTTCCACGCGGATGATCGCGGTGTCGGTCAGGCCACGCTCCTTGCGGGCGTTGACGAGGTCGTAGTAGACCTTGCCCGAGCATGCGACCACGCGCTTGACCTTGGCCGCGTTCAGGTCTTCGGCCGTGTCGCCGATGACCGTCTCGAAGTGGCCCTTGGCCAGGTCCGACAGCGGCGAGACGGCATCCTTGCTGCGCAGCAGCGACTTCGGCGTCAGGATGATCAGCGGCTTGCGGAACAGGCGGATCATCTGGCGACGCAGCAGGTGGAAAATCTGCGCCGGCGTGGTCGGCTGCACCACTTGCATGTTGTGGTCTGCGCAGAGCTGCAGGTAGCGCTCCAGGCGCGCCGAGCTGTGCTCCGGGCCTTGGCCTTCATAGCCGTGCGGGAGCATCAGCGTCAGGCCCGAGGCGCGGCCCCACTTCACTTCACCCGACGAGATGAACTGGTCGATGACGACCTGCGCACCGTTGGCGAAGTCACCGAACTGGGCTTCCCAGATGACGAGTGCATTCGGCTCGGCCGTCGAGTAGCCGTACTCGAAGCCCATCACGGCTTCTTCGGACAGCACCGAGTCGATCACGGTGAACGGTGCCTGGTTGTCCGACACATTCTGCAGCGGGACGTACGTACCGGCATCCCAGCGCTCGCGGTTCTGGTCGTGCAGCACAGCGTGGCGGTGCGTGAACGTACCGCGGCCGGCATCCTGGCCGGTGATGCGCACCGGGTAGCCCGATGCCACCAGCGACGCAAAGGCGAGGTGTTCGCCCATGCCCCAGTCCAGCGGCAGCTCGCCCTTGCCCATCTTGGCGCGGTTGTTGACGACGTTCTCCACCAGCGGGTGCAGCTTGAACTGCTCGGGGATCGTGGTGATGCGCTCGGCCAGGCGCTTGAGCTCGGCCATCGGCACGGCGGTGTCGGCGGCATCCGTCCACTTGCGGTTCAGGAACGGCATCCAGTCCACGGCGAACTTGTTCTTGAAGTTCGACAGGACCGGGTCGACCGTGTGCTTGCCGGCGTCCATGGCGGCGCGGTATTCCTGCACCAGCGCGTCCGGCTCTTCCGGCTTCAGCGTGTTCTGCGTGACGAGCTTGTCTGCGTACAGCTTGCGCGTGCCGGGGTGCTGGCCGATCTTCTTGTACATCAGCGGCTGCGTCATTGCCGGCGTGTCCTGCTCGTTGTGGCCGAGCTTGCGGTAGCAGATGATGTCGACCGCCACGTCCTTCTTGAACTCGGTGCGGAAGTCGATGGCCAGTTGCATGGCCAGCACGACGGCTTCCGGATCGTCGCCGTTCACGTGCAGCACCGGCGCCTCGATCATCTTGACGACGTCGGTGCAGTACAGCGTCGAGCGCGAATCGCGCGGGTCCGACGTCGTGAAACCGATCTGGTTATTGATGACGATGTGGATCGTGCCGCCCGTGCCGTAACCGCGCGTCTGGGCGAGGTTCAGCGTTTCCATCACGACGCCTTGGCCGGCGAAGGCCGCGTCACCGTGCACCTGCACGGCCAGCACCTGCTCGCCGGTCTTGTCGCCGCGGCGCTCCTGGCGCGCCTTGACGGAGCCTTCCACGACAGGGTTGACGATTTCCAGGTGCGACGGGTTGAACGCCAGCGACAGGTGCACGGGGCCGCCCGGCGTGGTCACGTCGCTCGAGAAGCCCTTGTGGTACTTCACGTCGCCGGCCGGCAAGTCGTCCACGTGCTTGCCTTCGAATTCGGCAAACAGGTCGGCCGGCATCTTGCCGAGCGTGTTGACCAGCACGTTCAGACGGCCGCGGTGGGCCATGCCGATGACGATTTCCTGAACGCCCTTGGCACCGGCGTGCTGGATCAGTTCGTCCATCGCCGCGATGAAGCTCTCGCCGCCTTCGAGCGAGAAGCGCTTCTGGCCGACGTACTTGGTATGGAGGAAGCGCTCGAGGCCTTCGGCGGCCGTCAGGCGTTCCAGGATGTGCTTCTTCTTTTCAGCCGAGAAGGTCGGCTTGGAGCGGATCGACTCCAGGCGCTCCTGCCACCAGCGCTTCTGCGCCTGGTCGCTGATGTACATGAACTCGGCACCAATGGAGCCGCAGTAGGTTTCGCGCAGGTTGTTGATCAGCTCGCGCAGGCTCATCGACTCCTTGCCGAAATACGTGTTGCTGGCATTGAAGATGATGTCCTGGTCGGCTTCGGTAAAGCCGTAGAAAGCGGGGTCGAGGTCCGGAACCGGCGGGCGCTCCTGGCGCTTGAGCGGATCCAGGTCGGCCCAGCGCAGGCCCACGTTGCGGTACGCGGCAACCAGCTGCGTCGCGGCCACGCGCTTGCGGCCCATGTCGGAGTCGGCAGAGGCGACGATCGTGCGGATCGGGCCTTGCTTGGCGCGCTCGGCAAACGACGTGATGATCGGGGCGTGGGGGATATCCCGGGCGTTCGAGCCGTCGACGGCGGGGACGTTCTGCAGCGCATCGAAATAGGCGCGCAGTGCCTCGCTAACGGACGTGGGATCTTGCAGATACGCTTCGTACTGGTCTTCAACGTAGGCGGCATTGCCACCGGACAGGTACGAGGTGTCCAGGTACTGCTTGTACAGCTCAGTCATGGGGCGCTCACTTTTCTCCGGGTCTGCCGGAGTTCAGCGGGTTCATCAACCTTCCGCGACACGGCTTGACCGGTTAGCGGATCGCAAACTTTGAATCGCCTGAAATCACCTGGTCGGACCGGATCTCGCGTGGCGGGAAGGAGGGACCGAGACAGCTTTTACAGACAAGTTGTGCGGGAAGGACCTAAGTCTTCACGGACAGGAAGCATAGCACGTTTATGATCAATATTCCGGTTCTTTGACGCGACAATGAAACGTTGCTTTATCGCGTCGAAAGCATGACTTTGATCACATTCCGGCCGGCGAGATGCGGTCCACCCAATCGGTGATCAATCCGTCCAGTCCGGCGCTCCACAGCCGCTGCGCGCGGTCGACGTCGTTGACGGTGTAGCAACAGACGCGGAAGCCTGCCGCGTGGGCCTGCGCGATGATCTCCGGCGTCAGTTCGCGGTGGTTGGCGTCGAGCGCCACGCAATCGAGGGCACGCAGGCGAGCCAGCCAATCCGCTGGCAGCTTGTCGAGCAGCAGCGCACGCGGCAGTTCCGGCGCGGCATCGCGCGCGGCGGCCAACGCCTCTTCCGAGAATGACGACAGCAGCGGCGGCACGTCCGCGCCCGCCCACAGCGCGCGGGCATCGAGCGCAACCGCCGCCCCCGTGCGCCATTCCGCGCCCGGCACCGGCTTGATCTCGATGTTGGCGAGCAAGCCGTTGGCGCGCAGATAGCGTGCGATGGCCGCAAGCGTCGGCACCGGCTCGCCGGCGTAGGCAGCGCTATGCCAGCCGCCGGCGTCCAGCTGGACGATCTGGTCGAGCGTGAACGCATCGAGCCGGCCGGTGCCGCTGGTCGTGCGATCCAGCGTCGCGTCGTGCAACAGCACCGCAACGCCGTCGCCCGACAGCTTCACGTCGAACTCGAACATGCGGTAGCCGAAGGAGGCGCCGTGGCGGAACGCGGCCAGCGTGTTTTCCGGCGCGAGCTTGCCTGCGCCACGGTGCGCGATCGCGCGCGGATACGGCCAAGCCGGCAAGGGGCGCACGTCGCTCATGCCAGGGCCTCGATGCGGCGCGTCGTCTGCGGGTCGAACCAGTGCAGGTGATCGGCCGAGGCCGTGATCGGCAGCTTGTCGCCTGCCTTCACCGTCGCGTGCGGTTCCAGGCGCACGACGATCGGGTGCCCGGCCAGGGAGCCGTACGCGAACGCATCGGCGCCCAGCGCTTCCACCACGCGCACATCGACGAAGGCGATGGCCTGATCCGCCGAGCATGGCTCGATATGCTCCGGACGCAGGCCCATCAGCGCACGCTCGGGCAGGTGCAAGCCCATCGGCAGGTGGCCCAGCGTTGCCGCGGCATCACCCTCCTTCGCGCCATCCACGCGGATCTGCGTGCCGCCGCCGGCATGGCGTGACACGGGCACCAGGTTCATCGGCGGCGAACCGATGAAGCCTGCCACGAACGTGCTCGCGGGGCGCGAATACACCTCCAGCGGCGTGCCGATCTGCTCGACGCGGCCAGCGTTGAGCACCATCATGCGGTCGGCCAGCGTCATGGCTTCGACCTGGTCGTGCGTGACGTACAGGCTGGTGGTGCGCAGGCGGCGGTGAAGCTCCTTGAGCTCCAGGCGCATCTGCACGCGCAGCTTGGCGTCGAGGTTGGAGAGTGGCTCGTCGAACAGAAACACCGCCGGCTCACGCACGATCGCACGGCCCATGGCCACACGCTGGCGCTGGCCGCCAGAGAGCTGCCGCGGCTTGCGATCGAGGAGCTTGCCAAGTTCGAGAATGCCCGCGGCCTGCTCCACACGGGCTTGAATATCTGCCTTGGGCAAGCCGCGGATCTTCAGCCCATATGCCATGTTGTCGAACACGCTCATGTGCGGATACAGCGCGTAGTTCTGGAACACCATCGCGATGTCGCGCTCGGCCGGTTCCAGTTCGTTGACCACGCGGTCGCCGATCCACACCTCGCCGCCGGTGATGGGCTCCAGGCCCGCCACCATGCGCAGGAGCGTGGACTTGCCGCAGCCCGAGGGGCCGACGATGACGATGAATTCACCATCGCCGATTTCCATGTCGATGCCGTGCACGACCTGGAGGTTGGCGTAGTGCTTCTGGACGTTGCGTAGAGACAGTTTTGCCATCTTGAGTCTTCGATTCTTTTATTTCTCGGTTTCCACCAGGCCCTTCACAAACCACCGCTGCATGCCGATCACCACGGCAGCAGGCGGCAGCATGGCGAGCATCACGACGGCCATTAGCAGGTTCCAGTCGGTGGCGGAATCGCCGGAGCGCGAGATCATCTGCGTCACACCCAGCACGATCGGCGTCATGTTCTTTTCCGTCGTGATGAGCAGCGGCCAGAGGTACTGGTTCCAGCCGTAGATGAACTGGATCACGAACAGCGCCGCGATGCTCGTGCGCGAGAGCGGCAGGACCACGTCCCAGAAGAACTTGAGCGGGCCGGCGCCGTCGATGCGCGCGGCTTCTGCAAGCTCGTCCGGAATGGTGAGGAAGAACTGCCGGAACAGGAACGTGGCCGTCGCCGATGCGATGATCGGAATCGTCAGGCCGAAGTAGCTGTTCAGCATGCCGAGGTCGGACACGACCTTGTATGTCGGCAGGATGCGCACTTCCACCGGCAGCATCAGCGTGACGAAGATCAGCCAGAAGAAGGTCTTGCGCAGCGGAAAGCGGAAGTAGACGATCGCGAAGGCGGAGATGATGGAGATCGCGATCTTCCCGAGCGAGATGCCCAGCGCCATGATGAGGCTGTTCATCAGCATGGTGCCGACCGGCGTGGCGGAGTTGCCCATGCCGTGCGTGAGCACTTCGCTGTAGTTGTCGATGAGGTGCGGACCGGGAATCAGCGTCATCGGCGCCTGCAGCACGTCTTCGGCCGTCAGCGACGAGGCGACGAAGACCACATACACGGGAAACGCCACGACGATCACGCCCAGGATCAGCACGACGTGGGTGAGGAAGTCCAGGAATGGACGGCGTTCGATCATGAAGTGTGCCCTCCTTTCAGTATTGGACTTTGCGTTCAACGTAGCGGAACTGCACGATCGTCAGCACGATCACCAGCACCATCAGGATCACCGACTGCGCCGCCGAGCCACCGATGTCCAGCCCGCGCACGCCGTCCTGGTACACCTTGAAGACGAGCGTCTCGGTCGCCTTGAACGGGCCGCCCTGCGTGACCGAATCGATGATGGCGAAGGTATCGAAGAACGCATACACGACGTTTACGACCATCAGGAAGAACGTGGTCGGCGAGAGCAGCGGAAAGATGATCGACCAGAAGCGCCTCCATGGCCCGGCACCGTCGATGGCCGCTGCCTCGATCAGCGATTTGGGGATGCTCTGCAGCCCGGCCAGGAAGAACAGGAAGTTGTAGCTGATCTGCTTCCACGCCGCGATGATGACCACGAGCAGCAGCGCCTGGTTGCCGTTGAGCACGAAGTTCCAGTCCACGCCCATCTTGCGGATGACGAACGACACGATCCCCAGCGACGGGTTGAACAGGAAGCTCCAGAGCACGCCCGCCACGGCCGGCGCAATCGCATACGGCCAGATCAGCAGCGTCTTGTAGAACGTGGCCCCACGCAGCGCGCGGTCGGCAAAGTACGCCAGCGCCAGCGAGATCCCGAGCCCGACCAGCGTCACGCCGATGGCAAACACCGCCGTGGTCTTGAACGAGCCGAGATAGTTCGGGTCGGCAATGAGGTCGTGGAAGTTCTCCAGCCCGACAAACTCGAGGTTGATGCCGAAGGCGTCCTGGCGCAGCAGCGACTGATACAGCGCCTGCCCTGCGGGCCAGAAGAAGAACACCAGGGTGATGACGATCTGCGGGGCCACCAGCGCATACGGCAGCCAGCGCGATCGGAAAACGACGCGTTTTTCCATGCGACATTCCAAAAACGCACCGCCGGCCTGCTGCTAGCAAGGCCGGCGGTTGACGACAAGCGCAGGGCTGCGCTTATTCCTTGACGGTCTTCTCGAAGCGGGCGAGCAGCTCGTTGCCGCGGGCAACGGCTGCGTCCAGCGCTTCCTTCGGCTGCTTCTTGCCGGCCCAGACGGCTTCCAGCTCCTCGTCGATCACCTGACGGATCTGAGGGAAATTGCCCAGGCGGATGCCGCGCGACTTGTCGGTCGTCTTGACGATCATCTGTTTGACGGCTACGTCGGCGCCGGGATTCTTGTCGTAGTAGCCCGACTTCTTCGTCAGCTCATACGCTTCCAGCGTCACGGGCAGATAGCCCGTCGACTGGTGCCAGTCGGCTTGCACTTCCGGACGGGACAGGTACGTGAAGAATTTCGCCACGCCCTTGTACTCCTCGGCCTTGTGGCCGCCCATCACCCACAGCGAAGCGCCGCCGATGATCGTGTTCTGCGGGGCACCCGCCACGCCGGCTTCGTACGGAAGCGGCGCGGGGCTGAAGCTGAACTTGGCGTTCTTGCGGATGTTCGCCAGCGCCGCGGACGAACCCGTGTGCATGGCGCACTCGCCGGCGATGAACTTCGCCTTCGGCTCGTCCTTGCGGCCGGCGTAGGTGAAGTAGCCCTTCTTCTGCATGTCCAGCAGGTTCTCGATGTGCTTGATCTGCACCGGCCCGTTGAAGTTCAGGCGAGCCTTTGCACCACCAAAGCCGTTGTTCTCCGTGGCGAACGACACGTTGTGCCACGCCGAGAAGCTCTCCAGATGCACCCACGACTGCCAGTCCGTCGTGTAGCCGCAGGAGTAGCCGGCCGCCTTCAGCTTGGCTGCGTCGATGGCCACTTCCTGCCACGTTGCGGGCGGCTTGTTGGGGTCAAGGCCGGCCTTCTTGAAGGCGTCCTTGTTGTAATACATGATCGTCGTCGAGCTGTTGAACGGGAACGACAGCATCTCGCCCTTGTTCGACGTGTAATAACCCGCCACGGCCGGCACGTAGGCCTTCGGGTCGAACTTCTCGCCGGCGTCCTTCATGATCTTGGCGACCGGCACGATGGCGCCCTTGGCGTTCATCATCGTTGCGGTACCGACCTCGAACACCTGCAGGATGGCCGGTGCATTGCCGGCGCGGAAGGCCGCGATGCCCGCAGCCAGCGATTCATCGTACTGGCCCTTGTAGACCGGCACGACCTTGTAGTCGGACTGGCTCGCGTTGAACTTGTTGGCGATCTCATTCACCTTGTCGTTCAAGGCGCCTTCCATCGAATGCCACCACTGGATTTCCGTCACTGCGTACGCGCCTTGCGCAAACGTACACGCGGCCAGCACTGCCGCCGCCCCCGCAATCCTTTTGATCGTCATTGTTTCTCCTGTATTACGACGTTCTGGCGGGCTGCCTCGCTCCGCCCCACGGCGCGCCGACTCTAAACGAACGGTCGGACACTTTTATGACAGCGGGATGTTACGTCTCTTTCTGTCACAAAGACATCGGGAAATCCCTCCAAAGCTTGCCGACAAAGCGCCGTTAGAATGGATTGAAGGCAATCTTTCCCCGCTTTTTTTGCACTTGCAGCATGCTCGCTCCGCCCACCACACCTGCCGCCCCCGACTCGCCTGAAACCGCGCCGGTCCTTGCCGCACGGCGCGTTCCGCTACCGCTGCGCCAGCTTCCCGATGATGCACTGCGCAACATCGTCGGCGTCTTCACCGACGTGGACGGCACGCTGACAACGCGGGGCAAGCTCCCCGCGCTGACGTACTCCGCGCTCGAGCGACTGCACCGCGCCGGCATCAAGGTTGTACCTGTGACGGGGCGTTCGATCGCGTGGTGCGAGGTCATTGCGCGGCTGTGGCCCGTCGATGCGGTGATCGGCGAGAACGGCGCGTTCGCCATGCGCGTCGATTCGCGCGGGCACCTCGCCACCGATTTCGTCGACGATGCCCAGACGCGCGCACGCAATCTCGAGCGCATCCGCGAGGTGGGCGCGGAGATCCGGCGCGCGGTACCGGGCTCGGCGCTGGCGTCGGACCAGGCGTGGCATGCCGCGGATCTCGCCGTCGACCATGCGGAGCAAGTCCCGCCGCTGCCCCCGCACGCCGTGCAGCACATCGTCGACATCATGCGCACGCACGGCATGCATGCAACGGTGAGCTCGATCCACGTCAACGGCTGGTTCGGCAAGCACGACAAGCTCAGCGCCAGCGTGTCGCTCGCGCGCCGCGCATTCGGCATGGACCTGCACGTCGAGCGCGAACGCTGGGTGTTCGTGGGCGACTCGGCCAACGATGCGGCGATGTTCGAGTTCTTTCCGCTCTCCGTGGGCGTGGCCAACGTGGTCGACGTGATGGATCACCTGCCGATGCCGCCCGCCTACCTCACCGTGGCCGAAGGCGGCGGCGGTTTCGCTGAAGTGGCGGAGCGCATTCTTGCCGCGCGGCCGCCATCCCTGCCCGCGCCGCGCGCCTGACCACTCCTGCGTTCCCTGCCGCACGCGGCACGGTGCTTGCGCCGAAATTGGGCGTTGCACCGCTTTGCATCACGTGACGGCCTCATAACGGTGCAGACGGCGGCAGCGCCCTTTCAACGTCCCGACAGGAGGTTCCCCATGCAAACCCAGGAACTGCGGCAGCGGTTCGAACACGCTGAGAACACCATCGCCGAACTCGCACGGACGTGCTCCACGCACCAGGACGTGCCACAGTCGCTGAAGCAGTCGATCCAGGAACTGGACCAGCAAGCCCGCGAGTGTCACTCGCGTGTGCAGGACGGCAACGAGCAGACGTTCATTGAGGCGGTCGACAAGCTCGAGGCCTGCTCCGACCGCGCCAAGATGGCCTGCCAGAACGCCAGCAACGTCGACCAGACCGTGCAGTCCGCGGTGATGCGCACGCACCAGGAACTCTCGCAGCTCAAGCACAGCCTGCATTGAGCGCCCGACGGCATTCACGCAAAAAAAGAGGCGGATTCCCTCATCGGAAATCCGCCCAATCCCAATCGCCAAGCTCGACGATATTCAGCGCAGCCGGCTTCGATGATGCTTCAGTCGAAGCCGAGCTCCTGCAACTTGCGTGTGATGGTGTTGCGCCCGATGCCCAGGCGCGTCGCGGCTTCAACGCGGCGGCCGCGCGTGACGCCAAGGGCCGCCTCCAGGATGGCCTTCTCGAAGCGGCGCGTGAGGAGATCCATCACGTCGGGCTGACCGGCCTCCAGCATGGCCTTGGCTTCGCCGGCCAAGGCGCGCTCCCAACCCGCCGTCGACGAGGCGCCCGCGGCGACGGTGGTCGTCAGCACGTCGCTGGCCGCAGTCGCGCCATACGGCTCGTGCGACGGCTCGCTGACGAAGACCGGCCGTGCCGCGCCCTCGCCCGTGGCAGGCAGCATCTGCGCGCTGCCGCGCACCAAGTCCGCCGGCAGGTCCTTGATCTCGATCATCTGCGCCGGCGCCATCACGGTCAGCCAGTTGCAGAGGTTTTCCAGCTGGCGCACGTTGCCCGGAAACGGCAGCGTCGCGATATGCGCCAGCGCCTCATCCGACATGCGCTTGGGCTCGACGCCCAGCTCCTTTGCGCTCTTCTGCAGAAAATGGCGCGCGAGCAGCGTGATGTCTTCCGGGCGCTCACGCAGGGCCGGCAGGCGCAGGCGGATCACGTTGAGGCGGTGGAACAAGTCCTCGCGGAACAGGCCGTCCTTGACGCGCGTCTCCAGGTTCTGGTGCGTGGCCGCGATGACGCGCACGTTGGCCTTGAGCGGATTGTGGCCGCCGACGCGATAGAAATGCCCGTCCGACAGCACGCGCAGCAAGCGCGTCTGCAGGTCGAACGGCATGTCGCCGATTTCGTCGAGGAAGAGCGTGCCACCCTCCGCTTGCTCGAAGCGACCGCGGCGCATGGTCTGCGCGCCGGTAAAGGCGCCGCGCTCGTGGCCGAACAGCTCGGACTCGAGCAGGTCTTTCGGGATCGCGGCAGTGTTCAGCGCGATGAAGGGGCCGCTCGCCCGCGGGCTGTGCTTGTGCAGCGCGCGCGCCACCAGCTCCTTGCCCGTGCCCGATTCGCCGGTGATCAGCACGGTCACATTCGATTGCGACAGCCGGCCGATCGCCCGGAACACATCCTGCATGGCCGGCGCCTGGCCCAGGATCTCGGGCGCATCGCCGAGGCGGTCGTCGATCTCTTCCTCACGCAGGCTTTCTTCCAGCGCGCGCCGGATGAGCTCGACCGCGCGGTCCACGTCGAACGGCTTGGCGAGGTATTCGAACGCCCCGCCCTGGAACGCTGCGACGGCGCTGTCCAGATCGGAATACGCCGTCATGATGATGACGGGCAGCCCCGGGTGCCTCGCGCGGATGGTCTGCAGCAGATCGAGCCCGGAGCCACCCGGCATGCGTACGTCGGAGATCAGGACTTGCGGCGTCTCTTCATCGAGCGCATTGAGCGCATCGCGCACGTTGGTGAAGCTGCGCGAGAGCAAGCTCTCACGCGCGAGCGCTTTTTCGAGGACCCAGCGGATGGATTGATCGTCGTCGACTATCCAGATTGGCTTCATGTGTTGGTTCGTCTGCTTGACTTCGTCTCGCCTGATCCCTCGCGCCGCTTCAATGCAGCGGCACGAGAATACGGAAATCGGTCTGCCCCGGTCTGCTCTCGCACTCGATTAGACCGTCGTGCTGCTGCACGAACGTCTGCGCGAGTGTCAGGCCCAGCCCGCTTCCGCCTTCCCGCCCCGACACCAGCGGAAAGAAAATGCGTTCGCGGATGTCGTCCGGGATACCAGGACCGTTGTCCACGACATGCAAGTCCAATGCCAGCTTGTAAAGCTGTTTTGCGATCGTGACTTTGCGGGCGACGCGCGTGCGCAGGATGATTTCCGCATCGCCCTGGGCCATGCGGGGACCAAGCGCATGCGCCGCGTTGTGGACGATGTTGAGCACGGCCTGGATGAGCTGCTCCTTGTCGCCGCGGAACTCCGGCAGGCTCGCGTCGTAGTCGCGCACGATACGCAGCCCTTGCGGAAACTCCGCCAGCACCACGGAGCGCACGCGCTCCAGCACCTCGTGGATGTTCACGTCGCCCACGATATGCGGGTGCCGGTGCGGCTCCAGCAAGCGGTCAACCAGCGTCTGCAGCCGGTCGGATTCCTTGATGATGACCTGCGTGTACTCGCGCAGTGAGCGCTCTGGCAGTTCGAACTCCAGCAGTTGCGCGGCCCCGCGGATGCCACCCAGCGGGTTCTTGATCTCGTGCGCGAGGTTGCGGATCAGTTCCTTGTTGGCGGATGACAGGTCCAGCAAGCGCTCCTCGCGTTCGCTGCGGATCTTCTGCTCGTTTGGCAGCAACTCCAGGAGCACCGCGCCCGGCGCAAAGTCGATCGCCCCGACCACGGCGTGCGCGTGCAGCGTCTCCTGGCCCAGGCGCTCGAGCGACACATCGCGGCGCTTGGCGTCGAACTGCCGCCCCGCCACGGTGGCGATCATCTCGGCCAGCTCGGACGGCTCCGCAAACAGCTCGTGCAGCGACATCTCCACCAGCTGGCGACGTGACACGGCCAGGGCAGCTTCCGCGGCGGGGTTGGCGTAGAAGATCGTCAGCGCCGGATGGCGGACGAAGAGGACGGGATTGGGCACCGCGTCGAGCCCGGGGTACGACGGGGGTGCGCCATGCGAAAACGGAATGGAGGGCAGCCCGTCGAGAGATTCGGGAACACCTGCCGACGGCGCGGAAGGCGTCGTCTGTTCCTGGACATCGCGGCGTGCCGCTTTGGGAATCAGTCGACGCGTCACTCAGCTACTCCTTTAGATTGCCCAGCTCCCGGCGGATCGAGTCGACATTCGCCTGGCTGCGTTCGATGTCACTCTTCAACTGCGCGGTGCGGTCCAGATATTTCTGGTAGTTGCGTTCGTTGCCCTGGCGCTCGGGCTGGCCGTTGTTGTATTCGGTCTTCAACGCCTGGAGCTTGCGCTCCTCTTCAGCCAATTCTGCTTCCAGCACCTGGCGGCGCTCGCCGTCACGCGCCTTCTGCGTGGCGCTGTCCACCCGCGGGAAACCGTTGCTCTGCGCCGGCGCCGGAGCGGCCCCGGCACTGCGCGGGCTGCGCGTCCCCGGCACGGTCACCACGTCGGGCAGCGTCAGTTTCCGGCACCCCTTGACGTTCCCGCTGTTGCGGTACTCCGGCACGCCGTTCGGGCCGGTGCACAGATAGACGTCATCGGCGTACGCGGGGGCCTGCGCGGACAGCGTGGCAAGCACCGCGGCAGCGGTGGCAAGCAGTCCGAATGCGATGCGTGAGGAAGGACGGAACATGAGTGGAACCTGGCTGAAACGTCGATCGGGCGCCGCTGTTCGGCAAACGCGGCGGACGCTCATTCTAGCCACAAAACCCCTCGCGCCAACAGAAAAGGGCGACCTGCGCCGCCCTTCTCCCTCAACGATGTCATGTCCTTGCCCCACGGTTGCATCGCATGGGGCAGCGGCACATTACAGCGAGTAGTACATCTCGAACTCAAGCGGGTGCGTCGTCATGCGGAAGCGCGTGACTTCTTCCATCTTGAGCTCGATGTAGGCGTCGAGCATGGCGTTGGAGAACACGCCGCCGCGGGTCAGGAACTCGCGATCCTTGTCCAGGTACTCGAGGGCCTGGTCCAGGCTCGAGCACACGGTCGGGATCTTTGCGTCTTCTTCCGGCGGCAGGTCGTACAGGTTCTTGTCGGCAGCTTCGCCCGGGTGGATCTTGTTCTGCACGCCGTCCAGACCGGCCATCAGCAGCGCAGCGAAGCCCAGGTACGGGTTCATCAGCGGATCCGGGAAGCGGGTCTCGATACGACGGCCCTTCGGGTTCGCCACGTACGGAATACGGATCGAAGCCGAGCGGTTACGCGCCGAGTAGGCCAGCTTGACCGGAGCCTCGAAGCCTGGCACCAGGCGCTTGTACGAGTTCGTGCCCGGGTTGGTGATGGCGTTCAGCGCGCGAGCGTGCTTGATGATGCCGCCGATGTAGTACAGCGCGAATTCCGACAGGCCTGCGTAGCCGTTGCCCGCGAACAGGTTCTGGCCGTCCTTCCACACCGACTGGTGAACGTGCATGCCCGAACCGTTGTCGCCCACGACCGGCTTCGGCATGAACGTAGCCGTCTTGCCGTAGGTGTGCGCGACGTTCTGGATCACGTACTTCTGCAGTTGCGTCCAGTCGGCGCGTTGCACCAGCGTGCTGAACTTCGTGCCGATTTCGTTCTGGCCCTGGCCAGCCACTTCGTGGTGGTGCACTTCAACCGGAATGCCCAGCGATTCCAGGATCAGGCACATTTCCGAACGCATGTCCTGGAACGTGTCGATCGGGGCAACCGGGAAGTAGCCGCCCTTCTTGCCCGGACGGTGGCCCGAGTTGCCGTGCTCGAACTCCTTGCCCGACGACCATGGTGCTTCTTCGGAATGGATCTTCACGAAGCAGCCTTGCATGTCGACGTTCCACGTCACGCCGTCGAAGATGAAGAATTCGGGTTCCGGACCGAAGTAGGCGGCGTCGCCCAGGCCGGAGCTCTTCAGGTAGGCTTCAGCGCGCTTGGCGATCGAGCGCGGATCGCGGTCGTAGCCCTTGCCGTCCGACGGTTCGATCACGTCGCAGGTCATCACCAGCGTCGGCTCTTCGTAGAACGGGTCGATGTGGGCGGTGCTGGCATCCGGCATCAGCAGCATGTCCGACGCTTCGATGCCCTTCCAGCCGGCGATCGACGAACCGTCGAAGGCGTGGCCGCTTTCGAACTTGTCTTCGCCGAAGTGCGAAACGGGGACCGAGACGTGCTGCTCCTTACCCTTGGTATCGGTGAAGCGGAAATCGACGAACTTGACGTCGTTTTCCTTCACGAGCTTCATCACGTCTGCAATGCTTTGGGACATGCCATTCTCCTGGTAGCGCGATAACGCAAATCATTGTGAGCCGGTTGTGTGACGGATCGCTGCCATATCGGCTGCAACTCGCGCTCACCCCCGAAACATCTTCTTTCTGGCAAGGTCGCCCGGCATGGCCCGACGCCCCTGAAAAAGACCGCGGGAATCTTAGCAGAAACCATGCCAATTTCCGTCCGCCGAGGGGCATGCGCTCCCGCAAACAGTGCAGGCCCGCAGGAGCCCAGGCCCCGGGCGGGAGAGTCGCGTTCCCGACCGGACCGCCCCGGCTCCGACGCCGCACCACGGTGAGCCGGCAGGCTGTCTGACCAGCATAGCCAATGCACGAAGGCGGTGCATAAAAACCGAATCAGCACTATTTGAGTGCGAGCGAACCATGATGGCACCATTACGGGGATTTTCGCCCGCGCCACAGGGGCCCAGCGCTAAAATGATCGCTTTCCATTTCGCCGTCCGATGCCATGACAGCCACCACACTCACTCGCGAGTCCCTGCTGGAAGCCGCCGCCGCGCGCCGCCAGGCCGATCAGCTGCCGTATTTCGGGGCGCTGTCACCGCAGGAGACTGCTGCGCTCCTGGCTGCCGACCCGCAGGCCCGGCTGGTGGACGTGCGCACGCGCGCCGAGCTGGACTGGGTGGGCACGCCAGATGTTGCGCCGGGCCAGTTCGTGCATGTGGAGTGGAACCAGTATCCGGGCGGCGTGCGCAACCCGAACTTCCTGAACGCTCTGGAAGCGGCTGTACCGAAGGACGCACCCGTGCTGTTCCTGTGCCGCAGCGCTGCACGCTCCAAGCACGCCGCCGCCGCCGCTGCACAAGCGGGCTACACGCTGGCAATGGACGTACTGGAAGGCTTCGAAGGCGCGAAGGACAGTGAAGGCCACCGCAAGACCGTGGAAGGCTGGTGCTTCCGCGGCTTGCCGTGGCACGGCGCGTAAACCGGCTCGGGCCTGGTCAGGAGGCCGCTGCGGCGTCCGCCTCGAAGATCTCGCCGCCGAGCGCCAGCGCGCCTTCTCGCAGTACCGCGTAGGCGCGCGCCACGGCCTCGGGCGTCCCCTTTACCCCCAGGTCGATGTGCGAGCGGGCATAGCGCTCGCCGCGGGCCGCATCGCCGACGCTCGGCAGGCTGAAGACCTTCACGCCGTCGAACTCGGCTTCGATGCGCTCCATCAGCGGTGTCAGCCGCGACTCCGGCAGGCCGAACACCAGGAACGATCGCTCTTCGCGCGGCGCGCTGTGGAATTGGTCGGCGTAATACGTGTCGAGCACCCACTCCATCATCGGCCACGCCATCACCGGAAAGCCCGGCATGAAGTGGTGATGCGCCACAGAGAACCCGGGGATCTTGTTGTAGCTGTTCGGGATGATGCGCGCGCCCTTTGGAAACTCACCCATCTTGAAGCGATGCTGGTTTTCGGGCGTGGAGATATCCGCCTTGACGGGATCGCCGCCGGCCGTGTCGATGATGCGCTGGGTGATCAGTTCGCGCGCTTCGCTGTGCAGCTCCAGCGGCACGCCGAGCGCCGCGGCGGCGCATTGACGCGTGTGGTCGTCGGGCGTGGCACCGATGCCGCCGGTGCAGAACACCACGTCGTCGCTGGCGAACGTGCGCTTGAGCACGCTGGTGATGCGCGCGGGCTGGTCGCCAACGTACTCGGCCCACTCCAGTGCTAGGCCGCGCTCGCCAAGCACTTCGATCAGCTTGCGCAGGTGTTTGTCTTCGCGGCGGCCGGAGAGGATCTCGTCGCCGATGATGATCATGCCGAAAGCCATGTCAGTCCTTGTTGCTTAGTCGCGGGGCAGCTCAATGGTGTGCACGTCGATGACCGATGCCTCGACCCGGCGTGCAGGGGGTGCCTCTGCGCGCAACCGCGTGAGCGCGCGCAGGCAGAAGTGCCCGAACCAAAGCGCCGAAAAGATGAAGATCAGCACATACAGCCAGATGACCGCGATGGCGATGATCGGGAACAGCACGATCGTCACCACCGACGACACCCACAGCAGTGTCGGCGCCGAGCCCAGCATGCCGACCGCAATGCCGATGCCCAGCAGCGGCAGCCGGTAGCGCTGCATGATCGCTCGGCGCTCGTCTGCGCTGGCGTGGTCAGCCAGCGCGTCGTAGGTCATCAGCCGATACGTGAGCCAGCCCCAGAGCAAGGGCGGGATCAGGGCAAAGAACGGAGGGATCAGCCACAACGGCAGCGTAAGAATCGCCACCAG
Source organism: Ralstonia mannitolilytica (assembly GCF_905397375.1). Taxonomy (GTDB): domain Bacteria; phylum Pseudomonadota; class Gammaproteobacteria; order Burkholderiales; family Burkholderiaceae; genus Ralstonia; species Ralstonia mannitolilytica. The sequence continues at coordinate 9,585 of NZ_CAJPVG010000015.1, read as the reverse complement.
GATGAACACGGCCGTGCACAGCAGCGCATGCAGCACGCTACCCGCGATGGAGCCGCCCTTGCGCCGTTCGAGCTGCGGGTAGCTGCGATCGAGAAACCGCATGACCGAAGGCACCGACGTCACGCTCACAAAGACGAGGATCGACACGACGATCACCGGCACAAGCAACGTGATGACAAGCAGCGGTGCGACGGCCGACCACAGGCCCGTCATGCCGATGGCACTGAGGCCGCTCTTGATCCAGCCCATGAAGGCCCAGCTTTCGACGGCGCTCCGGGCCATGCCGTTCATGGCATCCCAGCCGAAATACAGAACGCCGCCCCACACCACCAGGGCCACGATAAACGGCAGCACGGTCAGGAACAGCATGCGCGGATGCAGTTGCGACAGCAGCGCGCGGCCAAACGAGCGAATCAGGTCGTTCATGCGGGAATCGGAGAATCTGCGAGCGGACAGCCTAGCACAGCGCGCCGACATGACGCGCGCGCTGCTTCGCTCGCACTTAGGCGCGGCCGAAAAGCCGCTTGATGCCCAGCCACTGCTGGCGCAGCACGCCGCGGCCGTAGTCGCGTGAGCGGCCTTGCGGCGCCGGAAGCTGATCGCGGATGCCGGTGGCGTGGTACTCCGGCGAGAAGACGGCGGTGCCGAACAGCATGTCCCACCACGGGAACAGCACGCCGAAGTTGCAGCCGCCCAGCACACCCGGCTTGCCGGGCACCTCGTGCCCCAGCCCGATGGCGTGGTGCAGCCGGTGGAAGCGCGGCGAGATCAGCAGCCGCTCGCCGAGCCAGCCAAAGTGCAAACGTACGTTGGCGTGCTGCAGGCTCTGCAGCAGTTGCGAGATGGCGACCAGCAGCACGTACTGCGAAGGCTCGACGCCGATGACCAGCGCCGCGATGGCAAACACCGCGCCGCGCAGCACGTCGTCGATGATGTGAGCGCGGTCGTCCGACCACAGCGTCATCTGCCGCTGGCTGTGGTGCAGCGCATGCAGGCTCCACCACCAGTGGAACTTGTGCGATAGCCGGTGATACCAGTAGTCGAGCAGGTCGAACAGCACCAGATAGACCAGGAAGCTCACGATGGCGATGGACGTCACGCCCGGCCACCAGTCTTCCACGTTCAGGTGCGCCCAGCCCCAGAAACGCAGCTCGCCGTCCAGCGCATCGATGAGCGGCTGCAGCGTGAAGAACATCAGCAGCGGAAAAAAGCCGAGCCGGTGGAACAGCGTATAGATGACATCGGCGCGCACGGCCTTGCGATCGTGCATCGGCTCTACGGGACGCCAACGCTCCAGCGGACGAAAGACGAGCAGCAACACGGCGATCTGCAGGAGACCCATCAGTAGCCACTCGGTGCCGGGGTAGGCATCCTCGACATAACCGCCGAGGCCGATGGCATAGGTGAGCGGCATCACGACATGCTGAAACAGCAGGTCCTGCGCTTGCGTGAAGGTGTCGGCAATCCAGTCGAACATGTCAGTGTGCCGCCGGGTGAGCGGCAAACCAGGCCTTGTACTGCGGATGATCGCGCAGGGTGGCAAAACAGAAACCCTTGCGCTCCAGGCCGGTGATCAGCGGCTCCAGATCGGCGGGCGCCCACGGGTCCTTGCGCGACCAGATGCCCAGGTGCGCCATCGTGATGTCGCCATCGCGCAGGCTCGCGAGCGCCTTGTCGAGCAAGGCCGCATTCGAATACCGCTCGGACGGCAGCTCGTCGCCGAGAAAGCCCGCCGGCGCCCATGCCACATGCGCAAAGCCGCATTGCTGGGCCCAGCGTTCCGTCGTCGCAGAAAGATGGCCGCCGGGCGCGCGCCACAGCGGGTCCATCGGCTGGCCGGTCATGGCCTTGAAGCGTTCGGCGCTGCGCTTGAGTTCGGCGCAGAATTCGGGCTCGCCCCAGACGACGCTGCGGCCGCCCTGCTCGCCGAACTGCGGGCGGAAGCGGACCTTGCCGGCGCCAGCCTCGCCCTTGTAGTAGACGTGATCGAAGGTGTGCGTACCGAAAGCGTGGCCGTCGGCCGCGAGCGATTTCCAGTACGGCACCCATCCGTCATCGAGCGTGCTGTCGCCGTGGATCGTCTTCTCGTTGGCAAGGAAGAACGTGGCGTGGACGCGGTGGCGGCGCAGCGTGTCGGCAATCAGCTGCGCCTGGCTCATGCTGCCCGTGTCGAACGTCAGGTACACCGTGCCCTTGCAGGCGCCGGCGTTGACCCCACCCGGCGCAGCCGTGGCGATCGCGCACAGGCTCAGCGCCGCTGCGGCAGCCACCGTACGCAGGATCAGGCCGGGCTTCATGATGACCACGCCTCAGATGAGCGGCGCGCGCGAACGGAAGTAGATGCCATGCGGCGAGCGGCCGACCTTGATCTCTTCCACCACCTTGCGGCTGGCAACGTCAACGATGGCCACGCGCTTGGCCCAGCGGCACGTCACCCAGAGCTGCTTGCCGTCGGCGGTGAGTTCCATGTCGTCGGGGCCTGGTGGCAGTCCGGTGATGTCGCCCACCTTGGTCAGCGTCTGCTGATCGACGATGCTGATCGTGCCTGACACGCGGTTCGACAGGAACAGATGGCGCTTGTCGCCCAGCGCGCGGAAGTTGTGTGCACCCTTGCCGGTCTGGATGCGCTTGACGCTGGTGCGGTTGCGCCAGTCAATGACTTCGACGTAGTCCGCGCCCGTCATGCCGACGAGCAGGTATTTCTGGTCGGTCGTGACCCACACGCCTGCGGGGGCCGAGCCGATGGTCATGCGCCACATCACGGTCTGCGTGGGCAGGTCGATGGCCATGACCTCGTTGGAATCCTGCAGCGTGATGAAGGCGATCTTGCTGTCGGCCGTGAACGCAATGTGGCTCGGCGTCTTGGCGGCGGGAATCTGCTTGGCGATGGTGAGCGCATGGCCGTCCCAGCGGTACACGTCGACCCGGTCCAGGCGGTTGCCGGTGGTCAGAAACCACTTCTGGTCGGGCGAGAAGCCGATCTGGTATGGGTCATCAATGCGCGGCACCCGCTGCTGAATCTTGCCCGTGATCGGGTCGAGGAACACCAGATCGTTGCCGACCGCGTTCGCCACGATCAGCGATTTCTCGTCTGGTGTCGCAATCAGGTGGTGCGGCTCCTTGCCGACGGGGAAGGTCTCCAGCACCTTGCGGGTGTCCTTGTCGATCAGGGTGACGCTGGCGTCTCCCGAATTGAGCACGGTGACGACTTCAGCACGCGCGGCATGCGTTGCCGCCAGGGCGGCGGCCGACAGGACAAGCGTGGAAAACCAGCGGGAGGCAAACGAGGCGCGCACAGCGGACATAACGAGAAGATTCAGCGACTTAGCCAGCCATTCTAACGCCGGCCCTCAGGCGGTCGCTGACACAAATCAAAAAAGAAAATGGGAACTTTCAGCGCGCAAGACAATGCACAGCCGGGCTACCGCTGCATCGACTCCCATACCTTCTGCAGCCGCTTGACCGACATCGGCACGGGCGTGCGCAATTCCTGCGCGAACAAGGCGATGCGCAACTCCTCCAGCATCCAGCGGAACTCTTCCATGCGCGGGTCGGTGCCGCCCTGCCCTTGCACGCGCAGCGCCTTCTCGGCGCGCTGGTATTGCTGGATGAGCGGGGCCATCTCGTGCATGCGCTGCGTGTCGCGCGTGGGATCCGCCTTGAGCTTGTCGATGCGCAGGGCGATGCCCTTGAGGTAGCGCGGAAAATGCGTCAGCTGCGCATACGGCGTCGCTTCGATGAAACGCTTGTGCATCAGCACCTTCAACTGCGCGTCGATGTCCGCATAGGCGGCGGCAAACGGTTTGGCGATCTGCAGCTTGCGCGGCAGGTGGGCGTACTCGGCCAGGATGGCGCCCACCAGCCGCGCAATCTCCTGCGCCAGCAGCGTAAGGCGTGCTCGGCTCTCGTCCTTGCGGGCGCCGAAGCTGGCGTCATCGGTGGGCAGTGGGTCCTGCAGGCAGGCGCGCTCCAGCGTGGCGTCCAGGATCTGGTTACGCAGTTCATCCTGCGTGCCCAGGTTCATGAACTGGATCGCCATCTGCGACAGGCCGGGGATGTTCTTCTCCAGGTACTTCAACGGCTCGCGCAGCTGGATCGCAAAGAGCCGGCGCAGGCCCAGGCGGTGGATGCGTGCCGCCTCGGCGGGGTCGTCGAAGACTTCCACGTCGCAGTGATCGCCGGCGTCGACGAGTGCCGGGTAGCCGAACAGCGTCTGGTTGCCCTTGCGGATTTCGAGCAACTCCGGCAATGCCCCGAAATTCCACGTCGTGAGACCCGAATACAGCGCAGCGTTCGAGGGTGCGTCGCCCTTGCTGCTCTTGGCCGGCTTGGCACCATCCTGCGCGCCGGCCACGGCCGCGTCCTTGGCGGCGATCGACTGGAACGTCTGCTGCGCCCGCCCGCCCAGTTCCGCGCGCAGCTGGGCCAGGTTGCGGCCCATGTCGAGTTGGCGGCCGTGCTCGTCGATCACCTTGAAGTTCATGAAGTGATGCGCGGGCAGCGTTTCGAGCTTGAAGTCGGCACGCTTGAGCGGCGTGCCGGTCTGCTCGCGCACGTCGGCGATCAGGCGGTCCAGCAGATCGCCGTCGCCGAGCTTCACACGCGAGACGAATCCGGCCGCGTAATCGGGCAGCGGCACGCAATGGCGGCGCAGCTTCTGCGGCAGGCTCTTGAGCAGCAGGTGCACCTTCTCCTTGAGCATGCCGGGCACCAGCCATTCCGCCCGCTGCGCGGGCACCTGATTGAGCGCATACAGCGGCACCGTCAGCGTCACGCCGTCGCGCGGGCTGCCGGGCTCGAAGTGGTACGTCAGGCCCATGTCGATGCCGGCGATCGGCAGCGTCTTGGGGAACAGGTCGGTGGTGATGCCGGCCGCCTCGTGCCGCATCAGGTCATCGCGATTCAGGTACAGCAGCTTCGGATTACCCTTGGCCGCCTCGGCATACCAGCGCTCGAACGAAACCGTGTGGTAGACGTCCGCCGGAATCTGGCTGTCGTAGAACGCGTAGATCAGTTCGTCGTCCACCAGCACGTCCTGCCGGCGGGACTTGTGCTCGAGATTCTCGATCTCGCGCACCAGGCGCTGGTTGTGCGCAAAGAAGGGCAGGCGCGTCTCGAATTCGCCATCGACGAGCGCCCGGCGGATGAACAGCTCGCGCGCCTCCTTCGGCTGCATCGGCCCGAAATGCACGCGGCGCTGCTGGTAGATCGGCAGGCCGTACAGCGTGCCGCGCTCGAAGGCCATCACCTGGCCGGCCTTCTTCTCCCAATGCGGATCGCTCCACGACACCTTCAGCAGGTGCGCGCCGACCTTCTCGACCCACTCCGGCTCAATGCGTGCGAGCGTGCGGCCGAACAGGCGGCTGGTCTCCACGAGCTCTCCCGCCACCACCCACTTGCCGGCCTTGCGTGCGATGGCCGAACCGGGCCACAGGAAGAACCTGATGCCGCGTGCGCCCAGGTATTCGCGGCCTTTGCCGTCGGCCTCTTCAATGCGCACGCCGATGTTGCCGAGCAAGCCCGTCAGCAGCGCCAGATGCAGTTGCTCGTACGTCGGCTCGGATTCGTTGAGCTTCCAGCCCTGCTCCGCCACCGTGGTGTGCAATTGCGAATGTACATCGCGCCATTCTCGCAGCCGTACGTGCGAGAGGAAATGCGCGCGGCAATTCTCCTGCAACTGCTTGTTCGATTTCTTGTGCGCGACCGCCTCTTCAAACCACTTCCACAACTTCACCCAACCGAGAAATTCAGACTTCTCGTCGGCAAACTCGCGGTGGGCCTGGTCGGCCTGCTGCTGCAACTCCTGCGGGCGCTCCCGCGGATCCTGCACCGACAACGCGCTCGCAATGATGAGCATTTCGCGCAGGCACTGGTGGTCGCGCCCGGCCAGAATCATCCGCGCGACACGCGGGTCCAGTGGCAGGCGGGCGATCTGCTTGCCCAGGGGGGTCAGCGCATTCTCGTCGTTGACGGCGCCGAGTTCCTGCAGGAGCTGGTAGCCATCCGCAATCGCCCGGCCCAGCGGCGGCTCGATGAACGGAAACTGCTCGACGTCGGTCAGCCGCAGCGCCTTCATGCGCAGGATCACCGACGCCAGCGACGATCGCAGGATCTCCGGATCGGTAAAGCGCGGCCGCGCGATGAAATCGGCCTCTTCATACAGACGGATGCACACGCCGTCGGCCACCCGGCCGCAACGGCCCGCGCGCTGGTTCGCCGCGGCCTGCGACACCGGCTCGATCTGCAATTGCTCGACCTTGTTCCGATACGAATAGCGCTTGACGCGCGCCAGCCCCGTATCGACGACATACCGAATGCCCGGCACCGTGAGCGACGTCTCCGCCACGTTGGTGGCCAGCACGATGCGCCGCGCGTTGGACGGGCGAAACACGCGTTCCTGCTCCTGCACCGACAGCCGCGCAAACAGCGGCAGGATCTCGGTATGCGCCGGATGGTGCTTGCGCAGCGCCTCGGCTGCTTCGCGGATCTCGCGCTCGCCGGGCAGGAAGATCAGCACGTCGCCGGGGCCTTCGCGGGCCAGTTCGTCCACCGCGTCGACGATGCCGTCATAGAGGTCGCGGTCCTTGTCATTCTCGTCGCGCTGAACAGGGCGATAGCGCACCTCGACCGGATACAGCCGGCCGCTGACCTCGATGACCGGCGCCGGCCCTTTCGGCCCCGCAAAGTGCTCGGCAAACCGCTGGGCGTCGATGGTCGCCGAGGTGATGATCACCTTCAGATCGGGCCGGCGCGGCAGCAACTGCTTCAGGTAGCCGAGCAGGAAGTCGATGTTGAGGCTGCGCTCGTGCGCCTCGTCGATGATGATCGTGTCGTACGCGCGCAGCAGCGGGTCGTTCTGCGTCTCGGCCAGCAGGATGCCGTCGGTCATCAGCTTGACCGACGCGCCCGCCGAGAGCGTGTCGTTGAAGCGCACCTGAAAGCCGACGTGCTCGCCCACCGGCGTGCCGATCTCCTGCGCGATGCGCTTGGCGGTCGACGTGGCGGCAATCCGTCTGGGCTGCGTATGGCCAATGAGCCCGGTGCCACCCGCCCCGATGCCTCGCCCGATCGACAGGCATATCTTGGGCAGCTGCGTGGTCTTGCCCGAGCCCGTCTCGCCGGAAACGATTACCACCTGGTGTTTGGCGATGGCCCCGGCGATTTCGTCGCGCCGGGCCGACACGGGCAGCGCTTCCGGAAACGTGATCGGCGGAACGGGATTGGCGCGTGCGCGGCGGGCCTCGAGGGCGGCTGCGAGCGCTTCCGGCGTCGGCGTGGGGCGGCGCGGGCGGCGGCCATCACCGCCCGGCTGGCGTGCAGGCCGGTTGGCGTCGTGGGGCTGCGGTCGGGAGGGTGCCGCAGAGCGCGGCCGGGCGTGGGAATCTGACATCGGCCGGGATTATAATCCGCGCATCTTTCCTGCACCGGCCGCGCTCTGCGCCTACCCTGCCCCCGCCCGTGACCGCTCGTTCCTCCGCCCCCGCCGCCGGCGTTCCGCCCAGTGTTTCGCTGGTCGCCCACACGCCAGCCCCCGACGTCGCCCCGATTGCACCCACGCCAGAACAGCAGCAGTTTGTCGACTGGCTGCGTGCCGTGGCGCCCTACATCCATGCGTTCCGCGACAAGACCTTCGTCATCGGATTTGGCGGCGAATTGGTCAAGGCCGGCATGCTGGGTTCGCTGGTCAACGACGTCGCCCTGCTGCACGCCATGGGCATGCGCATCGTGCTGGTGCACGGCTCGCGCCCGCAGGTGGAAGAGCAACTGGCGCTGCGCAACGTGCAGACGCAGTTTGTCGACGGCGTGCGCGTGACCGACAACGCGGCGCTTGAATCGGCCAAGGAGGCCTCGGGCGAACTGCGCCTGGATATCGAGGCGACTTTCAGCCAGGCGCTGCCCAACACGCCGATGGCCGGCGCGCGCATCTCGGTGGTGTCCGGCAATTTCGTGACGGCGCGGCCGGTCGGCATCGTCAACGGGGTGGACTTCCAGCACACCGGGCTCGTGCGCAAGATCGACGCCGATTCGATCCAGCAATCGCTGTCGAACCGCAAGATCGTGCTGCTCTCGCCGCTGGGCTTCTCGCCGACGGGGCAGGCGTTCAACCTGTCGATGGAAGACGTGGCCGCCAATACGGCCGCGGCGCTCAAGGCCGACAAGCTGATCTTCATCACTGAAGTGCAAGGCCTGGTGGACCGGGTGGGCAAGCTGCAGCAGGATCTGTCGATGGAGATGGCCATCGAGCGCCTGCGCGACGGCAGCCTGTCGCACGACGTGGCGTACTACCTGCAGCACATCGTCAAGGCCATGCGCGGGGGCGTGCGCCGCGCGCACCTGATTCCGTTCGCGCTGGACGGCAGCATCCTGCTGGAGCTCTTCCTGCACGATGGCGTGGGCAGCATGGTCTCGCACACCGACCTGGAATACCTGCGCGAAGCCACGCTGGACGACGTGGGCGGCATCGTGCAGTTGATCGAGCCGCTGGAAGCAGACGGCACACTCGTGCCGCGCGAGCGCCGCCTGCTCGAACGCGACATCGCCAACTTCTCGGTCATCGAGCACGACGGCATCATCTTCGGCTGCGCGGCGCTGTATCCGTACCCGAAGGAAGGCGTGGGCGAAATGGCGTGCCTGACGGTGTCCCCCGACAGCCAGGGCACCGGCGACGGCGAACGCCTGCTCAAGCACATCGAGGCGCGCGCGCGCGCCATCGGCCTCAAGCACCTGTTCGTGCTCACCACGCGCACGGAACACTGGTTCCTCAAGCGCGGCTTCGTGCGCGCCAGCGTGGACGATCTCCCGGAAGACCGCCGCAAGCTGTACAACTGGCAGCGGCGCTCGATGGTGCTGATGAAGAAGCTCTGAGCCGCGGTATGTCCCCGAGCGGCGTGCCGGAATCGCAGGCGAACCGGCTGCGCGCCTTACAATAGCGGGATTCGCGCGCGCCCCATGGCGACGCATCCGCCACAAGAGTCAAAGAGAGGAACCCCATGGCCCGCATGGTCCACTGCGTCAAGCTCAACAAGGAAGCCGAAGGCCTCGACTTCCCGCCCCTGCCCGGCGAACTGGGCAAGAAGATCTGGCAAAGCGTGTCGAAGGAAGCCTGGGCCGGCTGGCTCAAGCACCAGACCATGCTCATCAACGAAAACCGCCTGAACATGGCGGATTCCCGCGCCCGCCAGTACCTGCTCAAGCAAACGGAAAAGTACTTCTTTGGTGAAGGCGCCGACCAGGCTTCCGGCTACGTGCCCCCGCCCTCGGCCTGATCCGCCCTGAAGAGCAGAAAAGCCGTTCAGTATGCGCTGAACGGCTTTTTTTGTTGGCTGACCCGTCCTGAATAAGGTTGACACTTTTTCCTGGTGGAGCAAGGAGAGTCAAGATGCAAGGGGCAAAGAAGCGAACGCAGCGGGACTACAGTCTCGGTTTTACGCTGTCGGTCGTGGAGCAGGTCGAAAGAGGCGAACTGAGCTACAAGCAGGCGCAGCAGCGGTACGCAATCCAGGGTCGCTCGACGGTGCTGTCCAAGGGCTGAGTGTCGAGCGGGCCTGCCGATACATCGGCATCAGCCGCCAGGCGTACTACAAG
>NZ_CAJPVG010000014.1 GCF_905397375.1 Ralstonia mannitolilytica | reverse complement strand
AGTTCGGCGGGGATCGCCGGCAGATCGGCCGGCTTGGTCTTCGGTTTGCCAGGCATAAGGTCTCCTTGGGAGCATGTTATGCCTTGAACACGAAATTGCTGACAGGTCCGGCCATAGCTTCGGGGCTCCGTAGTTGCGGCTCGTAAAGACCAGACCGTTGTCGCTTCGCAGCAGGAACGGTTTGGGCACGCGCCCAAGCGTGCCGAACCGGGCGATCAGCGCATGCTCCAGAGCACTGGATGCGGTGCGGGCGCGGCCGCTGCGCGACAGATGCCAGCCGAGCAACTCCCGCATGCGGCAATCGATCACCAGTGCCAGGGTCGCCCAACCGTCGCGTCCAGTCCAGGTGCGGCACATGTCGGTCGAACGGCGTTCGTTCGCGGCCGTGGCTTTTGACAGCATGGCCTGAACGCGTCGGGCAAGCCAACGGGCCGTTTGCGAACCTGCCAGTCCATCAGTTGGAAGATGCGCTGTATCGTATTATTGTTGAACCTGAGCAGATGCGCGACGGTGCGGTAGCCGAATGACGGCGGCTCCTCAAGCATCGCCTTGATCGGCCCTACAAATCGGGGCTTGCACCTTCGGGGCCGCCTTCACGTCGGGGTAGTACACGGTGCGCCGTGGCAGCTCAAATCAACGGCACAACTTCGAGATCAAGACAGTAATGCCCTCGGCCTGCAGTCCCTGGCGGATCATCTCGATATTTGTCGTCCTCACTCAGCAGGGACTGCATTTTTTTCTGGTGCGCAGCTCCAGCATGCGCCTCGCCGGTTGCTTTCTGCAAATCCTTGATCTGCCGTCGTACTGCTCCTTCATGTCAAGCGGGGTGGCTCCCAGTGCGGTCTCCACGCCGCGCTTGCCGTTGTCCACCCAGTGCTCGATCTCGGAGGGCGACAGATCGGCGGCTCGGCTAGCCTCCGCGAGCGTCTTCTCCCCTTTGATGATGCCCAGCACCAGCGCTCTCGCGCTTGACCGTCCAACGCTTGATGTGTCCTTTCATCTTCGTGCTCATCGTCGTTTCTCTCATTGTGACGTGAGCAGATTTTCACCGGCATTTTCACGCAAGCCAGCGTTAGCTAAGCTCCCCGCCGTTCTCGAACACCTACGCGAGCACCTCAAGCCGCTTCATGAATGTAAACCGCCCCACCGCAAATGCGATCGGGCCGTCAAAGCCCGTCCTGCTCGTTACGGCCTTCGATATCTTCGGAAAGACCTTAACTGAACGGCATTACTCAATGCCCACATGAGCTCGTGCTCTTTCTCGATTTTCGACCAATCACCATAGCGAAATTGTTTCCTTGAAAATAACACCGCACCCACTCCTACAGGGGCGCAGGGGATATTTCCCATAATGCAACAGCATTCCCGCGTTTTTGCGTTGCGCTGGCAACCTACCTGCTTCTCGATACCACCGCTGCTGTACTCAAAAAACCGATTTCTCTAATCACTAATCTAAAACCAAGAATGAGGGCTGCGTCAGCAGGTGTTGCCAACGCAGCATCAGATTCTTGTCTAAAATATGTAAGAGCCGACGCTGTGCGAGGCGCCTAACCTCAGCATCAGTGTCTGATTGCAGGCCAATTATGACGTGCTCCGAAGTGTCCAAGTGACTGCAGATTGCCGTAAATCAGCGGTTTACATCGTTAGCCGACACAGTAAGCTGCTCAACGGCGGTGATTTCGGTCACTGTTAAAAAAGTAATTTCTCCATACCCCTCTACTTTCTAGCCCTAACCAAGGATTTGAAGAAATGAAACCCAATGGCGAATAAATTAATCACAGACTTATCCAAAATAAATTCACGTACCGCCAAAGCAGTACATTCAGCATATCCAAGCAATCTTCTCTGCGAAGCGCCACTGTGAATTCTATAATCCAACAAGACCTCAGGAATATTATCCCATCTAACCCCAAGTCGCTTTACCCTAAGCCACAGATCATAGTCCTCTGAATTAAAACCAGAGTTATATCCTCTCGCCTCGATAAAAACACTCTTTTTGGCTAAAACTGTATTATGCGCAAAAGGATTGGAGAACGGCAGCTTTCGATCAATAGCATCGCCTTTAGGATAAATACGCACTCCAATATGAGTGCCGCTTTCGTCTATTAAATTGATATCTGAGCCAACCAGATCTAGTTTTCGTTCTTCGAGAAAACGTAACTGCCGCTCTAGGCGCTCTGGATGAGACACATCGTCACTGTCCATGCGAGCAATATATTCGCCGCGCGCATACCCAATACCAATATTCAGCGCATGAGATAGCTGGCCAATTGGAGTTGTATAGACCCTCACCTTGCCCAGACCTCCACAGTGTTGTTCCACAGCCAATTTCACGAGGTCCCGCCTAGGCCCATTCGCAATCACTATCAGCTCAAAATCTTGGTAAGTTTGTTTTGTAATGCTATCCAAAGCGAGCTTTAAATAATCATCAACAGCACAAACACCCATTATTACGGAAATCATAATGACGTCTTTGTGGAGTAAGGTATAAACGGCGATTCACTCAACCCGGCGGCCTGCTCATCTAGAAAATTTTTTATCTTAAATGAACACCCCAAGAAAAATAAAACAACGACCAAGAAATTGACTAGACCGTGCCTAGCCGGCTTTACCATACCCACTGGTGTAGCAGCCACCACCATTGCCAACAAGACAAGATTCATCTGCAGAATACGAAGAAACATATAACTATATTGAGCCAATGCAAAACAAATTGCGGCAACAGCAAATGGAATAGCTGCAATTCTTTTCTTTTGTTCGACAAACGAAATAAAAACCAATATCAACGACATAATAAACGGCGCAAGTCCCGATGCAGCGCCCGGAGAGGAAAACCCACCATCAAAATATATCGATACCTTCTCTCTCACGTTTTCCCAGAAAAGAATAATAATCGCGAGGAAAAAAAGTACACCGAAAAAAAATAGCAACACCCGGTTTCCACGCGTCCGCTTACCTTCCATAAAATCTAAGCACAAAACCCCAAATATCAAATAGACGACAGTGAATTGAAAGAACGGAGCGATGGAAAAAAGCAACCAAGAGCGGATTCTACTCTGTTCCTTGTAGGACGCCCCTAGAAGAAATAGCGAGAGCGCCGCTCCAAATCGGATCGAGTTCATTCCGACATCCAATATTATGTAGGAAAAAACAACAGAATATATTACATCTTGCCTTACATTATCACTTCTCAGAATAGAAAATATAATAATCGCAACCGACGCCACGGAGATAGTGTTAATTACCGCTATGGGATCATCTGTAACCGTAAGAATCAGCCTTACAAGCATCACGAATCCAGGCTCGTACCCATAGCCCAAAGGCAGGCCCAGATTTATGTCTTCAATAATCTTGACATAGGTATAGGTATCCGTGCCTACCAACCCTTTCTGCGACAACGCAAACAATAATGGAAGTGTGCACAGCGCGGTCAATGCTCTAGGTAACCGCGCTTGCTTGACGACCAATAGCGGGATAGCCAGGAACAGTTGCAAGACTATGTAGAAAAACATGCTAGGCCGAATTCCATAGGTTGATATATTTATCCACAACCCGACTCGATCTATATTCCATCGACGCGAAATCATAAGCCTGCTTCTTTATCGAAGCCATAAGCTCCCGGTCCTCGATTAGTTCTCGCAAGCACGCTGCTATCGCGTCTGCATCTGGAATCGCATTAACGCCAATTTTCTTTATTTGCACATGCCTTGCTTTCTGGTGTCGTTCAACTCTTTCAAAGCCAGAAAACACGACCTTCCCAAGCGCCATACCCAATGCACCATTCACACCACGGTCATAGCTGAACACTTGATCTAAAAATATATCGCAATCCCGAAATAACCGAATATACTCGGAATAGGGGAGATTCTGTGCGACTGTGTACTCTACACTATTTATGCCGAACTCCTGAACGATTCTACGCGCTGCAGCGTCGAGAATATCATTCCCCTTTTTATTTTCTTTGCCAACTTGCCAGCCGTGAAAGATCTTTATTTTCCTATCTGCTGCTGTTGGCGCAACAAACAATTCGTCATCAATTGGGAGCGGGATGACTCCACAAACTCGCCGCTCTCCTTCGTGCGCAAGATAGTAGTCCAGAAGGCCCGGTATTATTGCGCTGCATCTCTTTTTAACAAACCGGTCCAATGCTCTATAGCCTAACCCATAGAGATATCGCAGCGAATATCGATATTCCACCACTGTCCTCAACCTCAATCGATCAAGGGCGGAATAATTGAACTTTCCTCGCAAGCATGCACTTACCCAACTAAAATCGTCGCCTAACGCCGCAAGGTATACCTTTTTATTGTTCTTAAAAATATCCCTTAAAAATAAAATGTTTGCGATCGAACCGAAAGGTTGAATGGCGACTGGGTTGATGATCTGCACAACATCGAAATCCCTAAGCCCAGAGAGCGCCTTTCGATTTTTCAAATAGAGAACAAATCCCTTGACGCCAAGGAAATCAGAGAAGTTACGAATGATCTTGCCAACACTGGAAGTGGGTGGCTCTTTAATCAGGATATCAGCCGGAAAGTTCTTATAGCCGTCCCCGTCCGAAATGGTGGTAACTCGGTGCCCTTTTTTTGTCAGTGCCTTAGACAGCTCTGTATGGACCGATGAGTACTCTCCAATCAAAAGTATATTCATATTCCAAGAATAGCGCCGAAAAGGATGGTATCATGCACCCTGATTTAGAGGGTCGCAATTATCTCACTTGGTATGCATTGCTAGACGGAAAAGATGACTCGTGGTTAATGGAACCCCCAAACCCAAAACTCCATCTGCGCAAAAAAATGCCGTACTCAAACCACCCTCGGATTCATGACATTCTTCCAGTTACATAACAAAAATATTAGATATAGAAAATAATTAAGCGCGTACGCCAGATTAGCGCCTTGAGCACCATATTTCGGCACCAACAACCAAGCCAGAATCGCCATCAAAAAAGAGAATGTAATTTCTGTCGCGATAAACCAGCGCGCAGCACCTCTCGATAACATGGGATAAGCGACTAACCAGCTCGCGATTTTCAGCACGTCACCGAGCAATTGCACACCAAATAAGTCCCTCGCTTGTTGGAATTTTCGAGTGAATAGGAGTTCGATTGCAAAATCACGCAGCAAATAGACGGCAACCGCTAGAGCCATAACAATTGGAATAATTATCTTCGCTGTATCAATAACCTCGCGTCGAACCTCGTCACCTTGCAGCTTCGATAAGCGCGGCAAGTAGTATGTACTAAGCCCCAGTGTAATAATCCCTAAATATGCTTCAGATATTTTGTAAACCGCTTGCCACTGTCCCGCCTCATTCCAATCGGCACTGGCTACGAGAATTTTACGTATCAATACCAAGGCGACCGGTGTACAGATGGCGCTTGTAATTGCCATGGCCACATAGGCTCCGACACCGCTCAATGCTTTGCGGTCAACTTTCCCGACCCAGTAGGCCAACCTGAACCAAGGCTGTCGCGCGCTTCCGGCCAGCATGATGCAGCCAGAAAGGGCGGGAAAAACAGCCGCTGCTAGTAGAGCGCCGGTCAATCGATAAGCGACAATCATTCCCAGCATCACGGCAGTCGCAACAAGCACTGAAAGAAAGCCCAGACCAATATAGCGCGTGTAGTCCTGTAAGCCATTGATGACCGAAGCAAGTAGCGCATTCAGCACAGACAGCGGTAAAACCATTGCTACAACGATGATCAGCCAAAAGTACTGGTCATTCGCGAACAGCCATGCGGACAGCGGTACGGCAGCGAAGCACACCAGCAGCATCATCGAAGCGAGCAGCCACAGAATCCAACGCAAGCTTGCCCGCCACCACGGCGCGCACGCATCAAATCCGCATGAATGATGTTCAGCGGTATAGCGCACAACGCCATTACCAGCAGGAGCGGCGGCGATTCCGTTAAGCGCCGCCACGAGACTCTGTACTTGGCCGAGCATGGCCATCCCACTAGGCCCCGTATACACGGCGATGACTTTCGCAATGGCGAACCCGCTTACCATACGCAACGCGGATAGGATTGCGCTGAGTGCAGTCACACCTAGCAAGCGTTTCACTTGAGACTCGATTTCACCGCGACAATCACTGTTTGGACCTGCTCGTCCGTCATAGTCGGCCCCATTGGCAAGCTAAGCACTTGCTCGTGAATACGTTCCGTGATCGGCAGCGAACCAAGGCCGTAATTGAGATCCCGATAAGCGTCCTGCAAATGAGGGGGAATAGGATAGTGAATCATGGTTCCAATCCCCTTCTCATTGAGCGACTGCAGAAGCTTTTCTCGGTTCGGATGACGTACTACATAGAGATGCCAAACTGAGGTGGCAAATGGATGGATTTCGGGAAGCAGCAGTTCGGTTTCCCGAAAAGCCGTTTGATACTGTTCAGCAATCGATTGACGCCGAGCGTTCTCGGCATCTAAATGCGGCAACTTGACACGTAGAAACGCAGCTTGCAGTTCATCAAGCCGGCAATTGAAGCCGCGTATCTCATTATGATATTTTTTCCTTGAGCCGTAATTCAACAAAAGACGGACTTTATCCGCAAGCTCGTCATCGTTGGTTGTAATAGCCCCTGCATCCCCAAGCGCGCCCAGATTCTTGCCTGGATAAAAACTGAATCCTGCTGCATGACCCAGATTTCCAGCTCTATGGCCTTGGAATACCGCTCCATGCGATTGCGCAGCGTCCTCAATGACTTTGAGACCATACTTGCTGGCAATTGACATGATGGCCCCCATATCTGCCGGCTGTCCATACAGATGGACCGGCATAATGGCTCGCGTCCTTGGCGTAATCGCGCGCTCAATGCATGCAGGATCAATGTTATAAGTGCCCTCTACCGGCTCTACCGGCACAGGTTTCGCACCTGCATAGGTAACAGCAAGCCACGTCGCGATGTAGGTATTGGCAGGAACAATCACCTCATCTCCGGTTCCGATACCGTACGCACGCAGAATTAAGTGCAGGGCATCAAGTCCATTGCTTACTCCAATAGCATGCATAACGCCGCAATACTGCGCGAACTCCTGTTCAAAGGCCGTCACCTCCTGCCCCAAGATATACCAACCGGAATGCAGCACTTTTTCGAATGCCGCTTCCAATTGTAGCCTATGGCTCAGGTTAATTGCTTTGAGATCGAGGAAAGGAATATTCATGACAAAAATCGAATCACTTTTGCGGGGTTTCCTAGTACAACAGAGAATTCAGGTACGTCTTTCGTGACGACGCTACCCGCACCGATCATGGCCCCCTTACCGACTGTAATGCCTGGTAGGATGGTAGCGTTGGCACCGATAGAAGCTCCTTGCCGAATAACGGTTTTCTTGAAAATCTCTGGATACTGTTTGGAGCGCGGATAACTATCGTTCGAGAACGTCACATTGGGACCAATAAAAACATCGTCTTCAACAACCATTCCGTCCCATAGCTGCACCCCGCATTTCACCGTTACCCGATCCCCAATGACCACATCGTTTTCTATAAAGCAATGAGAGCATATATTACATTCAGACCCTATTTTCGCACCGGGCAGCACAACTACAAACTGCCAGATTCGGGTGCCTTCCCCAATATTTGTAGCCTGAACGTCGCTGAGTGAATGAATCATCTCCCACTCACCTCAATGAAGCTATTATAATCTCTAATGTAATCACTTTCATCATAGAGATCATCCGCCACCACCATCAACAGACAGTCCGGCGAGAAATCGTACATCTCATGCCACAGCATAGGCGGCAACATTAACCCTAGCGCCGGATTGTCCAGAGTTAAATCCAACTTTTCACGTCCATCATCCAAATGAAAGCGGCACGATCCTTGAATTGCAATCGCCAACTGATTTAATTTCTTATGAGCGTGAAAGCCTCTTCTAACAGTCCCATCCGCACCGAAAACATAGTAAATACGACGAATCGGGAATGGAAAGTTCACCCCTCCTTCCAAAATAACTAATGAACCCCTATCATCACTCCGCTCCTGCAGAGGCACAAATTTAATTTCCATCACACAACCTAGGGAAAATTATATTTAATTGCCGTACGAAAGGAACCCCCGAACGAGTCCTTACTCGATAAAATAGGCTTCCCCACCAATGGCCATCTAATTGACAAATCTGCATCATCCCACCGAATAATGCGCTCCCCTTCGGCATACCAGAATTCCGTAGACTTGTACTGTAAATTTGCCCACATTGAAAGCACATAGAATCCGTGCGCAAAACCTTCCGGCAACCAAAGTTGGTGGAAATTCTGACTGGACAATAATACCCCTGTCCACTTGCCAAACGTCGCAGAATTCAAACGCAAATCCACAGCGACGCTAAACACCTCACCGTCACAAACTCGTATTAACTTCCCCTGTGGACGGTCAATTTGATAATGTAATCCGCGCAAAACACCTCGCCTAGATCTCGACTGATTATCTTGCACAAACCTAATAGGCCGTCCAATGGCCTGATCAAACCTTCCCTGATGAAAACTCTCAAAAAAGTACCCCCGGTCATCCTGAAAAATCTGCGGCTCAATCACCAACACATCGGGAATCCCAGTTCGAATAATTTTCATTTGGGTTGCCTTGCTCCAAATAATTGCTCCTCGAGCAAACGCAGCAAATACGCGCCGTAGCCGGTCTTAGCAAGAGGCTCCGCCAAACGCGTCAAGGCTGCAGCGTCGATGTATCCAAACCGATAGGCAATTTCTTCTGGGCACGCTACTTTGAGCCCTTGTCGGTGCTCGATTGTGTGAATGAATTGCCCCGCCTCAAGCATAGATTCGTGTGTTCCCGTGTCGAGCCAGGCATATCCCCGTCCCATCAATTGGACATCAAGCTGCTTCCGCGCAAGATAGACTCTGTTGATGTCAGTAATTTCTAGTTCCCCACGAGGCGAGGGTCGAATACTTTTGGCAATTTCCACGACATGATTGTCGTAGAAGTACAATCCGGTCACAGCGTATCGCGACTTGGGTTGCCGAGGCTTCTCCTCCAAACTGATAGCGCTACCCTTCGCATCAAACTCCACCACGCCATAGCGCTCCGGATCCTGCACCGGATATGCGAATACTGTTGCACCTTCAACCTTCTCCGTCGCCCGCGCCAGCAGTGACACGAAATCACCACCATGAAAAATATTATCACCTAGCACCAGGGCACAATTATTGCCGCCGATAAAATTCTCACCAATGATGAAAGCTTGGGCCAAGCCGTCCGGCGATGGCTGGACCGCGTATTGCAATTGAATACCCCATTGACTACCATCACCTAGCAGTTGCTCAAATCGAGGCGTATCTTGCGGAGTGGAGATTATGAGAATATCCCGAATACCCGCCAGCATTAGTGTGGAAAGCGGATAATAAATCATCGGTTTATCATAAACCGGCAGCAACTGCTTTGAGATGGCTCGCGTTGCAGGGTATAGGCGTGTTCCCGAGCCGCCTGCCAAGATGATGCCTTTGCGATTGTTCATGAACGCGTACTCCGCTCCATCATTAGATTTTGTGAAACCGCCAGTAGTCTCAAGCTTTGCTCAAGTCCCTCCTCCCAGCGAGGCAGTGTCAAACCAAACGTCGTTTGTAGCCTATCTGTTGCCAACCGCGAATTCTCCGGCCGCGGAGCGGCGCGGGGATACTGACTGGAGAGAATCGCTTCAATACTGGGAGCCCTGCCCTCGTGTAGTAGACCAATTGTGAGCGCGCGCTCCACGATTAGTTGGGCATATTGGTGCCACGTAGTCACACCTGCGGCTGCAAGATGGTAGACACCATAGGGAAAACGAACATCGCCGCACGCCCGAAGATATTGAGCGACCAAGTGAGCGGTCACGTCGGCGATCAGGCTCGCGGATGTCGGGGCACCATGTTGGTCTGCTACGACTCGAAGTCGCGCCTGCTCACCGGCCAGCTTGAGCATCGTGGTGAAGAAATTATTACCCCAAACGCTAAATATCCAACTCGCGCGTAGAATTAAGTGTCGCTCGTGAATCTTGGTAATCGCACTCTCACCGGCTAGCTTACTCTTGCCGTAGACGGAGAGGGGATTCGTTGGATCATCCTCGACATAAGGCTCTTGCTTCTGTCCGTCGAATACATAATCGGTTGAATAGTGGATCAACAGTGCACCCGATTTCGCTGCCGCTTCCGCAAGCGCTTGTGGTGCCCTCGCGTTGATGGCATAAGCCGCGTCTACATCGGTTTCCGCTTCATCGACGGCAGTATAGGCAGCCGCATTAACAATGATATCGGGCCGAATACTCTCCACCGCCTCTCGGATCTGCGCAGGTTGTGAAAAATCACACCCAATGCGATCCAATGCGTGAACTTTTCCTAGCGGGGCAAGACTGCGTGTGAGTTCAGACCCAACTTGCCCAGTACTGCCTGTGACAAGTAGCGTTGGCGAGGTATGCGCACTATGGAGCATATTGCTTCGCCACCCAGTTGCGATACTCGCCCGAAACGACGTCCTGCACCCACGCCTGGTTGTCGAGATACCACTGAACAGTCTTCCGCAAGCCGGTCTCGAAAGTCTCGGCCGGTTTCCAACCAAGCTCACGCTCGAGTTTTCGTGCGTCAATGGCGTAGCGGCGGTCGTGGCCAGGGCGATCCTTTACGAAGGTGATCTGATCGCGATAGGAGCCCGTCGCCTTTGGCTTGAGTTCATCCAGCAGGTCGCACAGGGTATAAACGACGTCGAGATTGGTCTTCTCATTCCAGCCGCCCACGTTGTACGTCTCGCCCAGGCGGCCACGTGCGAGCACCTCACGAATGGCCGCGCAATGGTCGCCCACATACAGCCAGTCGCGCACGTTCTGCCCATCACCGTACACCGGCAAAGGCTTGCCGCTGAGCGCATTGGTGATCATCAGGGGGATCAGCTTTTCCGGAAAATGGTACGGACCGTAGTTGTTGGAACAGTTGGTCGTCAGGACCGGCAGCCCATACGTATGGTGATAGGCGCGCACGAGGTGGTCCGATGCTGCCTTGGACGCGGAGTATGGGCTGTTCGGTGCATACGGCGTGGTTTCGGAGAACTGCGGGTCGGTCGGGCCGAGCGAGCCAAAGACCTCGTCCGTCGAAACATGCAGGAAGCGGAATGCACCCTTGGCTTCGTCGTCGAGTCCACCCCAGTAAGCACGCGCAGCTTCCAGAAGGGTGAAGGTGCCGACAATGTTGGTCTGGATGAACTCGCCGGGGCCGTGGATGGATCGATCCACGTGGCTCTCGGCAGCAAAGTGAACCACTGCACGCGGCTTGTACTGTGCGAACAACTGATCGAGCGCCGCACGATCGCAGATGTCCGTCTGGGAGAATACGTGGCGCGGATCGCGCTCCACGCTGGCGAGCGTCTTCCGGTTGCCGGCGTAGGTCAGCTTGTCAACGTTGACAATGCCATCCGCAGCGGGATTGGCCAACCAGTTCAGAACAAAATTACCCCCAATGAAGCCGGCACCGCCAGTGACGAGGATATGGGACAAATTATGTGCTCCTTGTCGCGCGACTCGCGCACGCGGGCTAAGCCCGCACCGCGCCTGAGGTGCGAGAACGATCGACTTTGTTAAATGCAATAAGAAGTGGCGTATTCTAGCCGACGCTAGGGTTGCCCCTGCCAAACGGCCGAATGTTTCTGTAGCGCCTTGTAACACTTGGGACGTAGACATCCCATCCCGGGGCAATGCGCGGCTTTTGATCCACATTCTTATCGTGTCAATCCTTCCCCACGCCATCGGCGACCTCCAGGGCTGCTGCTCCCCCCTCCAAGCCCTCCTGGCCGCGCTGCCGCCCGACACCCCCCTGCGCTTCGTCGGCGACCTTATCAACCGCGGCCCCGATTCCCTGGCCACACTGCGCCAGGTGATCGCCCTATGCGAGGCGGGGCGGGCCCGCACCGTCCTGGGCAACCACGACATCCATCTCCTGGCGGTCGCTGCCGGCGTACGCAAGCCCGGCAAGCGCGACACCATCGCCGACATCCTGGCCGCACCGGATTGCGACCAGCTCATCACGTGGCTGCGCCATCAACCGCTGGCGATCTTCGAGAACAGCTTCCTGATGGTCCATGCCGGGGTACTGCCCCAATGGACCACCGGCGACGTGCTGGAGCTCGCGGGCGCAGTCGAGCGGGAGCTGCGCAGCGCACACTGGAAGACCTTCCTGGCCGACGCGTTTGGCAACCAGCCCGACAAGTGGAGCCCCGATCTCGTCGGCATGGACCGCTTGCGCCTGACGATCAACGCCCTCACCCGCCTGCGTTTCTGCAAGCCCGACGGCACGATGGAGTTCGAGACGACGGATGCCGACGGCGCGCCGGACGGCCACATGCCGTGGTTCGACGTGCCCGGTCGCCGCACACGCGGCACGCCGATCGTCTTTGGACACTGGTCGACGCGCGGGCTGGTGATGCGCGACGACGTGATGGGCCTGGATACGGGCTGCGTGTGGGGCGGTAAGCTCACAGCGGCCAAGCTGGCGCTGGCGCCGGCCGATCGAAGCGTCGTGCAGGTGTCGTGCGAGCAGGCGCAGGACCCACTCGCCCACAAGGCGAAGTAGCTGAAACGCCCTAGCCCGCGCGGTGGATCAGCGCGGCGACGGCCTGCTCGCTGTGCGCGGCCAGCGCGCGACGGTCCATCTCCGGGGCCATCGCGGCCCCCACGAAGACTTCCACCACCAGCGGCGGCCCGTTGAGGATGGCGTTGACGGAATCGAGCAGCGTCAGGTCGTCGATGTACGCGGGGATCGTCGTCAACTCGCCCGTGGCGGCGACGCGATAGCGCAGCGCCAGCGGACGGATCGGCGCGCCGGCAGTCACCGGCGCCTGGAACAGGTTGGCGTGAAACGGCAGCAGCTGCAGCCCGCTCGACGTCGTGCCCTCCGGAAACACGCACACCACATCGCCCGCGCGCATCGCGTCGGCGATGGCGTGCATGATGCGGTGCGCGTCGCGCTTGCGGGCGCGCTCGACAAACAGCACGCCGGTCTGGGCGCACAGCCAGCCGATCACCGGCCAGGAGCGGATCTCCGATTTGGCAACGAAGCGCGGCGGGTGCCAGCTGTTGATCGCGTAGATGTCGAGCCACGACACGTGGTTCGACACCAGCATCGAGCCGGCCAGGTCCTTGGCGTCGGCGGTTTCGCCGCGCACGACCAATGAGACGCGGAACAATGCCAGCAGCTTGCGCGACCACCGCTGGATCAGCGCCTGCTTGGCGCGCGGCCCGATCCACCAGAAGAGCAGCGCGCAGGTGACGATGCCTTCGGCCAGATGCACGAGCAGCCGCAGCTTGCGCAGCACGAACTTGCGCTGCGGCACGGACGCCGCTGGAGCCGAAGACGTGGCCTCGGGCGCGACGTCGCTCATGCCGCCGTCACTGCGCGTCATAGGCGAGATGGCCCGCGACCAGCGTAGCGCGCACGCGGCCGGCCAACTCGAAACCGAGGTACGGCGAGTTCTTGCCCTGGCTGCGCAGGCTGCGCGGCTCGACCTTCCACGTCGCCTCGGGGTCGAACACGCACACATCGGCCATCGCACCGACTTCCAGCGAGCCCGCCTGCAAGCCCAGCACACGGGCCGGCTCGCTGGTGATGCGCGCGAGAGCCTTCGGAAGCTCGACCTTGTGCTCGGCGGCCCAGCGCAGGGTCAGCGGCAGCAGCGTTTCGAGGCCCGTCGCGCCGGGCGAGGCCTCGGCGAACGGCAGCAGCTTCTCGTCGTCGTCCACAGGGGTGTGGTCGGAGCAGATCGCATCGATGGTGCCGTCGGCCAGGCCGCGCACGATGCCGTCGCGATCGCGGCCGGAGCGCAGCGGCGGCACGAAGCGCATCTGCGAATTGAAGTAGCCGATGTCCACGTCCGTCAGCGAAATGTGGTGGACGTTCACGTCGCACGTCACAGGCAGGCCTTCCGCCTTGGCGCGGCGCACGAGCTCGACGCCGGCGGCCGACGACAGGCGGCACAGGTGCACGCGTGCGCCGGTGCTGCGCATGAGTTCAAAGATCGTATGCAGGCGCACCGTCTCGGCCATCACCGGCACGCCTGAAAGACCCAGGCGCGAAGCCAGCGGCCCGCTCGCCGCCACGCCGCCCTTGCCCAGGTACGGGTCTTCAGGGCGCAGCCAGACCGTAAAGCCGAACGTCTGCGCATATTGCAGCGCGCGCATCAGCACCTGCGTGTCGGCCATCGGCGCATCGGCTTGCGAGAAGCCCACGCAGCCCGATTCAGTCAGCTCGGCCATCTCGGTCAGCACCGCGCCTTTCAGGCCGACGGTCAGCGCGCCGAGCGGATACACGTGCGCCTGGTTCAGGTTGCGCGCGCGGAACTTCAGCATCTCGACGAGGCCTGGCTCGTCCAGCACCGGGTCGGTATCCGGCGGGCACACCAGTGACGTGACACCGCCCGCCATCGCCGCGGCCATTTCCGACTCGAGCGTCGCCTTGTATTCGAAGCCCGGCTCACGCAAGCGGGCAGACAGATCGATCAGGCCCGGGCAAACGATCAGGCCCGTCGCGTCGATCGTCTTGTTGGCATGGAAGTCCGCCGGTGCGTGGCCCACGCCCACGACCTTGCTTGCCGCGATGTACAGATCCTGTTGCGCGTCGATGCCGTTGGCCGGGTCGATCAGGCGGCCACCTTTGATATGCAGTTTCATCGGTTTCTTAGTCGTTGTTGCCAGCCACGATGCCCATCACGGCCATGCGGACCGCGATGCCGAACGTCACCTGGTTCAGGATCACCGACTGCACGCCGTCGGCCACGGCGGAGTCGATCTCCACGCCGCGGTTCATCGGGCCTGGGTGCATCACGATGGCGTCGGGCTTGGCCAGCGCCAGGCGCTCCTGCGTCAGGCCATAGGCCTTGAAGTACTCCTGCGCGGACGGCAGCAGCGCACCGCTCATGCGCTCGTTCTGCAGGCGCAGCATGATGACGACGTCAACGCCCCGCAGCCCCTCTTCCATGCTGTGGAAGACCCGCACGCCCATGTGTTCGAGGCCGCTCGGCAGCAGCGTGCGCGGCCCGATGGCGCGCACTTCGGCGCAGCCCAGCGTCGTCAGCGCGTGGATGTCGGAACGCGCCACGCGCGAGTGCAGGATGTCACCGACGATCGCCACCGTCAGGTTGGAGAAATCCTTCTTGTAGTGGCGGATGGTGTACATGTCGAGCAGCCCCTGCGTGGGGTGCGCGTGGCGGCCATCGCCGGCGTTGATCACGTGCACATGCGGCGCAACGTGTTCGGCAATCAGGTACGGCGCGCCCGAACTTGCATGCCGCACGACGAACATATCGGCCTGCATGGCCGACAGGTTGTTGATCGTGTCCAGGAGCGATTCGCCCTTGCTCGTGGACGACGCGTTGATGTTCAGGTTGATCACGTCCGCCGACAGCCGCTTGGCCGCGATCTCGAACGTGGTGCGCGTGCGCGTGGAGTTCTCGAAGAACAGATTGAACACGCTCTTGCCGCGCAGCAAGGGCACCTTCTTGACCTCGCGGTCGGCGTCCGAGACGGACACGAACTGCTGCGCGGTGTCCAGCACGTGCGTGAGGATGTCGCGCGACAGCCCCTCGATCGACAGCAGGTGCTTGAGCTCGCCGTTTTTCGTGAGCTGCGGGTTGGCGAAAGTCTTGGGCATGAGAAACGAAAAGCGACGAGGTCAGGTCAAGTCAGGACAGGACAAAGCAGAAGCGATGCAACGCGCAAGCTCAGGCACCCTTGGGCTCGCGCGTGAACGTGAAGCGCGCGGCGCTGCCCTCGCCCGTTTCGCTCAGCACAAGCGATTCGTTGGCGGGCAGCGAGACGCGTTCACCGATGTAATCCGGCGCCACAGGCAGTTGGCGTTCGCCGCGGTCCACCAGCACGGCCAACTCCACCGCCGCGGGGCGGCCGTAGTCGAACAGTTCGTTGATGGCCGCGCGGATGGTGCGGCCGCTGGCCAGCACGTCGTCCACCAGCAGGATGCGGCGCTCGTTCACGTCGAATGGCAGCGTGGTCGGCTGCGCCTTGGCGTGCAGGCCCTTCTTGGCGTAGTCGTCGCGGTGCAGGGCGACGTTGACGACGCCGTATTCCGACAAGCCGAGGTCATGCGCCAGGCGCTTGGCGATCCAGGCGCCGCCGCTCACGATTCCGGCGATCGACCAGGTGTGGCCCTCGGCCATGCGCGTGCGCAGTTGTGCAACGAGGCTCTGGTACAGCGCCTCGGCATCGATCTGTTGCGATGTCATGCGAGTTCGTCGAAAAACTGTTGGAGGATGATGCGCGCGGCCTCGGCGTCGAGCACATCGTCGGAAGCCCCGGCATCCTGCGCGGCGATCGACGAATAGCGCTCGTCCACCCAGCTGACCGGCAGGCCGTAGCGGCCGTGCAATTGATTGCCGAAGCGCTTCGCGAGCTTGATCATCGGCTGGTCTTCGCCATCGGGGTGTACGGGCATGCCGACCACGAAGCCGACCGGCTGCCATTCGTTGACCAGGCGCGTGATCTGCGCAAAGCGGAAATCGACCGAGCGATTGGGAATCGTCTCCAGCGCCCGTGCCGAGCGCGAGATCGTGTTGCCCAGCGCCACGCCGATGCGCCTTTCGCCGTAATCGAATGCCAGCAAGGTGCCTTCGGCCGGCACGCCGGCGTGGACCGCCCGACCCGCAGACAATGCGGGCTCAGGCATGCCCTGCCTCGCCCGACAGCATGGCGGGGTTGATGCCGAGCAGGTTCAGCGCGGCAGCAAACCGCTCCTCGGCCGGCACGTTGAAGATGATGTCGGGATCGGCCTGGACGGTCAGCCAGCCGTTGCGGCCGATTTCGTCTTCCAGCTGGCCGGCGCTCCAGCCGGCATACCCGAGGGTCAGGATGAAGCGCTGCGGCCCGCCGCCCTGGGCGACGGCTTCGAGCACATCCTTGGAGGTGGTCATTTCCAGCCCGCCCGGCACCACCAGCGACGACGAATACGCGCCCGTGGCGTCATGCAGGACGAAGCCGCGCTCGGTCTGCACCGGGCCGCCGTAATACACGGGCTGTTCTGCGAGGGGGTGGATTTCGAGCTTGAGGTCGATCTTGTCGAACAGCGTCGCCAAGTCGATGTCGATGGGCCGGTTGATCACGAGGCCGAGCGCGCCGCGCTCGTTGTGCTCGCACATGTACACGACCGTGCCGGAAAACGTGGAGTCCGCCATGCCGGGCATAGCGATGAGGAACTGGTTCGTGAGATTGATGGGTGCGTCCGGCGAGGCCATGCGGCTAGTTTACCAAAAGGGCCCGGTCATCGCCCCTTCCATTTGGAGGAAACGGCGCGGGGCGCAGGGTTTTTTGTGGCGGCTCAAGCACCCGAGCTATCGGGGCGTGCCGGCGTGGCATTGAGCGCCTCCAGGTCTGCCGGCTCCAGCCAGCGCCACGCGCCAGGGGCCAGATCGTGGCCCAACGACAGTCCGCCGATGGCGCTGCGGTGCAATGCGGCGACGTGGTTGCCAGCCGCGGCAACCATGCGTTTCACCTGGTGATACTTGCCCTGCGTGAGCGCCATGCGCAGGTGGTGCGAGTCCACGCGCTCGGCCCAGGCGGCGGCGACGTTCTCGTCTTCATCGGCCAGCAGCACGCCGGCGCACAGCCGGGCGACCTGCGCATCGGTCACGGGCTCGGCGGTGGTGATCTCGTACACCTTGGGCACCTGATGACGCGGGCTGGTGAGCGTGTGAACGAACTGGCCGTCGTCGGTGAGCAGCAGCAAGCCGGTGGTGTCCTGATCGAGCCGTCCGACGCATTGCACGCCGCGCTCGCGCAGCGGCACCGGCAGCAGCGTGTAGACGCTCGGATGATGCTTCGGCTTTTGCGAGCACTCCACGCCGGCAGGCTTGTTCAGCATCAGGTAAGCGCGAGCGTGGTACGTCCAGCGCTCGCCGTCCACGTCGAGGACCAGCCCGGCGGTATCGACCAGCGCGTCGGGGTCTTCCATCTCGACGCCGTCGATGGACACGAGCCCCGCCAGCACGAGGTCCTTGCAATAGCGGCGCGTGCCAAACCCCTGCGATTGCAGGATGCGGTACAGCGGGAGACGGGCAGGAGAATCAGCCATGACGACAACGTGAAAAAGAAAAAGCGCGCCGATTTTGCGATACGCTCGGCCGATCCGAAACCCACCGACCACACAGCATGCCGCCCACCGGACCCCGCCAACCCTATGACATTGGAGCGCATTTCGAGCGCGGACTGGTGTGGTTCCGGCGCGACCTGCGGCACATCGACCACGCGGCGCTGCATTATGCCCTGCGCCACTGCCGCGAAGTCTATTGCGTGTTCGTGTTCGACCGCGACATCCTGGATGCACTACTTGCGCGCGGCCTCAAGGCGGACCGGCGCGTGGAGTTCATCCTTGCCTCCGTCGAGGAACTGCGTAGCGTGTTGCGCGAGGCCGGCGGCGACCTCATCGTCGTGCACGACCACCCGCGCGAGGCCGTCCCGCGCATCGCCCGCCAGCTCGACGTGCAGGCCGTTTTCGCGAACCACGACGAGGAGCCCCAAGCGCAAGCCCGCGACGAAGCGGTGCGCAAGGCGCTGGCGCAGCAGCCGTGCGCCTGGCTCGACTTCAAGGATCAGGTGATCTTCGAGCGCAGTGAAATCGTGAACGGCCAGGGCAAGCCATACGGCGTGTTCACGCCCTACAAGAACGCGTGGCTGGCGGCGCTCTCGCCGTTCGATGTGCGCGCGTATCCGACGGAGCCGTACTTTGGGGCGCTCGCCAAGCCGCACGCACTTGCACGCGCCACGCCTTCGCTGGAAGCGCTGGGCTTCGTGCGCTCGAATCTCTCCGACATCGCCTTGCCTACCGGCATGCGCGGCGCCCAGACGCTGCTCGACGATTTCGAAGGCCGCATGGACGACTACCATGCGCGGCGTGACTTCCCGGCCCTGCGCGGGCCCAGCTACCTGTCGACGCATCTGCGCTTTGGCACCGTGTCGATCCGCACAGTAGCCGCGCACGCGCATGCCGCCATGCTGCGTGGCAGCCGGGGTGCGGCAACGTGGCTGTCGGAGCTGATCTGGCGCGATTTCTATTTCATGATCCTGCATCACCGCCCGGACCTGGCCGATGGAGCGTCGTTCCACCCGGAGTTCGACCGCATCCGCTGGGTAGACGGCGAAACCGGCGAGGCGCGCTTCGCGGCGTGGAAGGCGGCGCGCACCGGTTACCCGCTCGTGGACGCCGCCATGCTGCAGATCCACCAGAGCGGCTACATGCACAACCGCCTGCGCATGGTGGCAGCCAGCTTTCTGATCAAAGACCTGGGCGTCGACTGGCGGCGCGGCGAGCAGTACTTTGCCGACGTCCTCAACGACTTCGACTTCGCCGCCAACAACGGCGGCTGGCAATGGGCGGCATCGAGCGGGTGCGATGCGCAACCGTGGTTCCGCATCTTCAACCCCGTCACGCAATCGGAGAAGTTCGACCCGCAGGGCCGCTTCATCCGCAAGTACCTGCCGCAGTTGGCGAAGCTGCCCGACCGGTACATCCACGCGCCCTGGACCGCGCCCGCCGACGTGCTGAAGGCAGCGGGCGTCGTGCTCGGCGAGACCTACCCGCGGCCCATCGTCGACCACGCGGGCGCACGCGCGGCTACGCTCGAGCGCTACGCGATCACCAAGGCAAACCGCACGTCGGGCGCCGAAGCGGCTGCATTACGCAAGAGCGGCAACGAGTGAAGCGCGCACCAAACGCAACGGGCCGGTAACACACCTGCCCGTTGTCGTTCCCGCGCGGCGGGGCATCACCCCAGGTTGGCGGCCGGCGCGCGTTCGCCGATCAGCGTGCGCAGATGCTGCAGCAGCTCCTCTTCGTTGTACGGCTTGCCGAGGTAGACATTCACGCCGATCTCCGCTGCGTAGCGGCGGTGCTTGTCCGCCGTGCGCGAGGTGATCATGATGATCGGCGTGGCTCCGATGCGCTCGTCCGCGCGTACGTTGCGCGTGAGGTCGAAGCCGTCCATGTGCGGCATTTCGATGTCGACGAGCATCGCGTCGGGCGTGATCTCCTGCAGCTGACGCAGCGCATCCACACCATCGCGCGCGAGCACGGCCTGATAGCCGGAGCGCGTCAGCAGACGCTGCGTGACCTTGCGCACCGTGAGCGAATCGTCGACCACCATGACGATCGGCGCGGTGGCCAGGCCCGGCACTGCATCGGTGCTGCCGTTGCGCTGCAGCTCGGCCACTGCGCCCGTCGTTTCCTGGTCGGCTTGCGGCAGGCCCAGTGCGGCGGCTTCGCGCTCGAAGCGCTGCGTGAGCACCACCGGGTTGTAGATCAGGACGATCTCGCCGTCGCCCAGCGTCGTGGCACCGGCAATGCCCTCCAGGCGTGCGAGGTGCGGGCCGATGTGCTTGACCACCACTTCGCGGTTGCCGATCACTTCGTCCACGTGCACGGCGGCACGGTCCGCACCGCTGCGCACCACAACGGCCGGGGAATACTTGCGCCCACCCGTAACGGCCTGCGCCTCTTCAAGCAGCGCGCCGAAGTAATGGAACGGCACCGGACCGCTCGGCAATTGCAGCGCCGCCGCGTTGTACGCCTCGGCAAGCGCCTGTGGGCGCAGCTGCTGCACGTGGTCGATCATGCCCGACGGGATCGCATACACACGCTCGCCCACGCGCACCAGCAGCACCTGCGTAATCGCCGTCGTCAACGGCAGGTGAATGGTGAAGCGCGTGCCGACGTCGGGCGTGGTCTGCAGCGAAATCCGGCCGCCCAGGGCGACGGTCTCGGCGCGCACCACGTCCATGCCGACACCGCGGCCCGCCAGCTCCGACACCTGGTCGGCGGTGGAAAAGCCCGGCGTGAAGATCATCTCGGTCAGGCGCGCGTCGCTCGCTTCCTCGTCGGGGGCCAGCAACTGGCGCTCGAGCGCCCGCGCGCGGATGCGGTCGAGGTTGAGGCCCGCGCCGTCGTCCACGAAATGCAGCACGACCTCGTTGCCTTCCTGCTGCACTTCCAGCGTCAGCTCGCCGGCCGGGGCCTTGCCCTTGGCGCGGCGCTCGTCGGCGGGCTCGATGCCGTGCGCAACGGCGTTGCGGATCATGTGCTCGAGCGGTCCGCCCATGCGGTCCAGCACGCTGCGGTCCAGCTCCACCGTACCGCCCTTGATGAACAGGCGGACTTCCTTGCCGGTTTCGGCGGCGGCCTGGCGCGCCACGCGATACAGCCGATCGGCCACCGTATCGAACTGCACCATGCGCGCGCGCATCAGGCTGCGCTGCAGGCCGCGCGTGAGGCGTGCCTGCGTTTCCAGGTCGAGCGAAGCCTGATCGAAGCCGCGGAACAGGTTCTGCTGCACCGTCGCCACGTCGTTCACGCTCTCGGCCATCATGCGCGTGAGTTCCTGCAGGCGCGTGAAGCGGTCGAACTCCAGCGGGTCGAACGCTTCGGCGTGCGCGGCGGCGTCGGCAATGCGCGACTCCATCTGCGTTTCGGCCTGGATCTCGATCTCGCGCACCTGGGCACGCAAACGCGCGACGTTGTCGTTCAGTTCCGACAGGTACGTCTTGAGCGCATCGACCTCGGACTCCAGACGCGCACGTGCCGCACCGACTTCGCCGGCGTCGTTGATGAGGGCATCGAGCGCGCGCGCCTGCACGCGCACCATGGCGCGCTGGCGTTCGGCCACTTCCAGGGCTTCGGCTTCGGCGCTGCGCGTGCCGGCGAGGTCCACGCTGGTCGTCGCGGCCACGGCCGGCAGCATCGACGCGCCGGACGGGGCCTGCGCGTCGGGCGCGACCTGCTGCGACTCAGCCGCATCGGCCAGGCCCGCATCGAGCGGCAGCACGTTGCCCGCGCCCAGCGCATCGACGTGCGCCTGGATGCGGTCGAACCAGACGTAGAGCTTGCGGAACAGCGCGTCGTCCACCCGGTTCTGCCGCAGGCCGGCCTCGATGGCGCTTTCCATTTCATGCGCGGCCTGGCCCAGCGTCATGGCGCCGGCCATGCGTGCACTGCCCTTCACGGTGTGCAGATTGCGCAGCAGCAGGCCGGCGGTGGCGCGGTCCTGCGGTGCGGCTTCCCACGTGCGCAGTTGCTGGCCGAGCTCCGGCAATGCGACATGCGCCTCTTCGAGGAAGATTTCGAGCAGCGCCGGGTCCAGTGCGTCGGTCGGCGCCTGCCGCACGAGTTCGGCGACGGCGGGTTCTGCGGCGGGCGCCTCGTATACCGGCACGAGCGACGGCGTGATCCCGGTCGGCTCGAATGCGGCTTCGTCGGCCAGGCCGGCGGTTTCGTTCTCGGCTTGTTCGGCGTCGGTCA
Source organism: Ralstonia mannitolilytica (assembly GCF_905397375.1). Classification (GTDB taxonomy): domain Bacteria; phylum Pseudomonadota; class Gammaproteobacteria; order Burkholderiales; family Burkholderiaceae; genus Ralstonia; species Ralstonia mannitolilytica. The sequence goes on along the minus strand of NZ_CAJPVG010000014.1, from coordinate 68,648 downwards.
ACACCGGCGGCGCGGGCTCCAGCGGCAGGCGCGGGCGCACCAGCACGCGCTCGCAAAGCTCTCCCAGGCTACGACGCAGCGACTCGTCGGCATCGGGCCACACGCTGGCGGCAAACTGATGCAGCATGCCGCGCATGCGCTCGACGGCCTGGTCGAGCAGGCGGAAATCGCCCGGGTGCATCGCCACCGGGCGGCTGTGCAGGTTCAGCAGCACCTGCTCGAGCGCATCGGCCAACTGGCGCACGGGCTCGAGTTCGACCACGGCGGAGCTGCCCTGCAGCGTGTGCGCGGCACGCAGGGCCAGCTCGCTCGGGGGCGTGCGGCCTTCGTGGCGCCATTCCGAAAAGTCGACGCCCAGGCGCCGGATCAGGTCATCGGCTTCCTGCAGGTAGACGTTGTACAGCGCCACGCTGATGCGCACCGGCCCGATCTCCTTCACGCCGTCGTCGTGTGGGGTCTCTTCGGGGTCGCCGGTCTGCGCGAATGGGAACGGGATCACCTTGGCGTCGCCATCTGCGGCGGGCGCGGCGTCCGAGTCGGCGGGCGGCGCCGTGAATGCGGCGATGGAAGCGCCGGACTCGACGTCCGCGTCTTCGGATTCCGCTTGCAAGCCTTCGGCCTGCACGTTCGGAGCCTCGGGCTCCGCAGCGGCCGGTTCGTCCCAGACGAGCGACGATGCATCGTTGACCGGCGCGGCGGGCGCCGCCTCCTGCGGCTGCGCCACGGTCTCGAGCCACACGAACGGCCCGCCATGGCGCACGCGCTCGGCCGCCGCGACGAGCGGTTCGATCGGGTGATCGGCCTGCGGCGACTGCGCAATGGCCGCCGCCCATGCCGACAGTTCCGATTCGGCGCGCGCGAGCAACGCAGCGAGGTCGTGCGTGGGCACGCGGCTCTCGGCAAGCCACACGTTCATGACCTGTTCGATGGCCCAGGCCGCTTCGCCGTAGCGCGTGAGGCCGACCATGCGGCCGGAGCCCTTGAGCGTGTGGAATGCCCGGCGCAACTGCGTGAGCAGATCCAGGTCGGAGCCGGCGGCCACACCGCCCGTGCCGGCATCCGCGGCGGCGTGCAACGCTTGCAGATCGGTGCGCACGCCGGCCAGCACGTCTTCGGCTTCGGACAGGAAGATGTCGAGCAGTTCGGCATCGATGGATTGCGTGTCACGCGCAGGCACGGCGGGCGCGGGGCCCGTTGCCGGCACGGCCACCGGCGCGGCCAGTGCGGCCTGCAGCCGCTCGAGCGCGCCGGCGCTGCCCACCTGCCAGGCATCGAACTGGGCCAGCGCCTCTTCCAGACGGCGGCGGCGGGCCGGGTCGTCGTCGATCGCGGCGGCGTCACGCGCCTGTTGCAGCGCGGTGCGCAACTCGGCGGCCAACGGGTCGGCGGGGTCAACCGGCTGCTTGGCCAGCAGGCGATCCAGCAGCGCGTGCAGCGGCGACGCGGTATCGGCCTCGATCGCGCTGCTTGGTTGCACGTCGGTATGCGTTTCGCGGCGGGTGAGCATGCCCGATTCCGCATCGAATGCGAACGCGCGCCAGGCGGTCTCGCGCTCGGTCGGGGTCAGGCGACCTTCGATGACGATCTCGTCGATCTGCGTGCTGCTCAGCTCCGTGCCGGCAGACAGCGCGTCGAGCAGGCTCTGCAGGCCGCTCACGTTGGCAGCCAGCGCGGCGAGATGGCTTTCGCGATCGGCGGCTGCACCGCTGCCGGTGGCCTGCAGCGCGACGATGGTGGACTGGGCGGCCGCGGTCGCATGGAGCGCCTCGCCGGCGTCCAGCGCTGCGAAGGCGTTGTGCATCTCGCCAAACAGCCGCGCAGCCTCGTTCAGGCTGCCGCCCTCGTCGCCCTCGCGCTCGAACGCATCGAGGTGCGTTTCGGCAGAGGCCAGCAGCGTCTGCAGCGCGCGGACCTGTTCGGCACGGGTGCGGCGCTGCGCGATTTCGTGGGCCAGCAGCGTCAGCCAGGCGGGAGCCGGTTCGGCGTGATCGCGCTCAACGGCGCCCACATGCTCGGCCAGTTCGCCGCAGCGGGCGGCAAACCAGGCGCTGCGCAGGTCGCCGGATTCGCCATGCAGCGCCCACGGTCGCGCCAGCATGCGCGACAGGAATTGCAGCGTGGGCACCACGTCGTGACCGCGCGCCTCTGCCAGCCGTTGCGACAGATCGCGCAATGCGGGCTGGCCCAGCGTGTCGGTATGCAACGCGAGCGTCTGCAGCGCGGCGTGGAGTTCCTCGGCGTCGGGCGTAGGCTGCTGGCTGAGCGCGTCGAGCGTGCGTCCGACGCGCTGCAGCGTCTCGCTGGCATCGGCGGGCAGCAACGCGTAGTACTGGCGTGTATGCAGGGCGCCGGCCGGTGCGTGCGTGGGCGGAATCGCAAACGCCTGGACGCAGGCGACGATGTCCGGGCCCAGGGTGTCGTCCCCGACCGGCGCGGCAGGCGCGTTGCCGTAGGCCATGCCGGCCAGCAGGTACAGGGCGTCGTTCAGCAGGCCCTGCGGCAGTTGGATGTTGTTCTGCGAATACTGGCGCAGCAGCAGGTTGACGCGCGCGGCCAGCCGCTTGGCCATCAGGTCGGCCGGCACGAGGCCCGCGCGCAGCGCACCGAAGGTGAGCGCCAGCACGAGCCAGAGATCGCGCTGGAGGTCGTCGCCGGCGCGGCGCGGTTCGCGCTCGAGTGCGCGGATGTTGTGCAGCAGGTCTTCCAGCGGCGCGTACGCGGCGGCAGCGGCGGCCGGGTCGGCGTCGGGGCCATCCACGCCGGCCGGGGCGCGCAGCGCGGTCAACAGCGCCAGCTCGAACTTGCGGCGCAGGCGCGCCAGCCCCGCCAGGTCACGCGAGGGCAGCAGCAGCGCCGGCAGGTGGCGCAACTCGTCGGCCCACAGGTCGGCCGGGTGGATGCGCTCTTCGCCCAGGCGGGCGAGCACGGCCTGATACGGCTGGAACAGGCGCAGCGGCTCTTCGGCCATGCCGGCCATCAGGTCGGCCACGTATTCCTGCAGCGCCTGCACGGCGCGCGAGAACACGTCCAGCGTCTGCACATCGGCCGGCACGGTGCCCGCATCGACGGCTTCGAGCAGGCGCTTGGCGGCCTGGCAGTACACCTCCACACCGCGCAGGCCGACGATCAGCAGCGCACCGGCAGCCTGGTGCAGGTACTGGCCGGCCAGGCGCAGCGACGTCGTATCGCGCGCGCCGAGGACTTCCGGATGGGCAATGACGTCCGCCGCGTATTCGCCGAACTCACGCACCGCGTCGTCCAGCGCGGCGCGCATGTTGGGCACAACCCAGGCGAGCGCAGAAAGGTCGCGCGCCGGCACGGAAGACGGCGCGCGCGCAGGGGCTCCAGCCGCCTCAAAGGAAGCGGTTTCGGGCTGGGCGGAAGATGGATGACGCATGTGTGCTTCCAAAAAGCAGGTGGCGGTTGCCGCGTTGACCGCTTGGCGCTCCCGCCCGAAATCCAGTGACGACGTGACGCCGATCAAGCGATGCGGAACCGCGCCACCGAGTCACGCAGTTCTTCGGCAAGCTGCGTGAGCTGGCGCACCGACTGCGCAGTCTGGCGCGTACCGTTGGACGTCTGTTCGGTGATGTGCAGGATCTGTTCGATGTTCTGCGCAACGTCCGAAGCCAGCGTCGCTTCGTGCGAGGTCGTCTGCGAAATGCTCTCGATCAGCTCTGCAAGCTGGCGCGACACGCGACCGATCTCCACCAGTGCGGCACCGGCGTTATCGGACAGCTTCGCCCCTTCCACCACACCCGCCGTGCTGCGCTCCATGGCGTGCACCGCGTCTTGCGTGTCGGTCTGAATCGTGCGGATCAGGGCGCCGATCTGCTTGGCTGCCTCGGCGGAACGTTCTGCCAGGCGCTGCACTTCTTCTGCCACCACCGAGAAGCCGCGGCCGGCTTCACCAGCGGAGGCCGCCTGGATGGCGGCGTTCAGTGCCAGCACGTTGGTCTGCTCGGTAATGTCCGAGATCAGCTCCACGATTTCACCGATCTCCTGCGACGATTCGCCCAGGCGCTTGATCCGCTTCGAGGTTTCCTGAATCTGGTCACGGATGTCGTTCATGCCCGAGATCGCGTTCTGCACGGCCTGCTGGCCTTGCTCGGCAGCGGCCAGCGAGGCGCGTGCAACGTTGGCCGATTCGGCTGCGCCGCGCGAAACCTGCGTAATGCGGTCCGCCATCTCCACGACCGACTGGCCAGTCTGGCGAATCTGGCGCGACTGTTCTTCCGATGCGGCCACGAGGCTTTCCGACGTGCTCTGCACCGCCGACGATGCCTGCGTCACCTGCTCGGCCGTCTGCTGCACCCGGCCGACCAGCTCGCGCAGCTCTTCCACGGTGTAGTTCACCGAGTCGGCAATGGCGCCGGTAATGTCTTCCGACACGGTGGCCTGCTTGGTCAAGTCACCGTCTGCGATGTCCTGCAGCTCGTTCATCAGACGCAGAATGGCGGCCTGGGTGGCGTCGTTGTTGCGCTTTTCCACCATCCGGCGCTCTTCGGCTTCACGCTGACGCGCTTCGGCTTCCATCGTTCGCACGCGCGAATCGCGCAGGTACAGGGCAGCGAGGCCCGCCAGGCAGACCACGGTGAGGATGGCCGACAGCACCACCGCGCCGAGGGTCAGCGGGCGGTTGCGCACGCTGCTCGCATACGCCGACTGCAGATCCGACAGGTCGGCACGCAGCTTTTCGTTGTCGTTGAAGATCTGCTGCTGCGCGCGCTTGGCGGCGATCAGGCCCGGCAGGTTCTCGAGGATGATCTGCGTGGTCTTCTGCACGTTGTCGAAACGCGTCGACAATTCTTGCAGGTAACCCTTGGTCTCGGGGTCGGTGGCGGGCGACAGGCGCAGCGCTTCGGAGCCGTTGAGCAGGCCGTTCAGCGTTTCGCGGAAGGTGTTGGTGTCCTTGCCGAGCAGGAACGCCGTTTCCGGGTTCACGCCTTCACCGGCCAGGAACTCGTTCATGTTCTTACCGAGGCGCTGCGTCAGCATCACGAGCTGCGACGAGGCGGCCACTTCACGCGCCGGCGCGTTGGTCTGCAGCTTCATCGAGGCGATCTGCTCGGCTTCTTCCAGCAGTTCGGGGTTGGACGCGTTGAACACGTTCAGCGTCTTGCCCACCGCCACCAGCGTCTTCTCTTGCGCGAGCACCGCCTGGGCGCTCTTTTCGCTGCGCTTCCATTCTTCGATGGACTTGTCGAGCAGCGCCTGGGCGTCGCCGCCCGAGGTGGCGCGCACACCGCGATCGGAGTTGCCGTTCTTGAGCGCGTCGAGATTGTCCTGCAGGCGCGCGCGGCTCTCCTTGAGCTGGGCGAACGCGTTGGCGTTACCGAGCAGCGCCACGGGCACCGCCTTGGCCAGACGCTGCGAGTGCATCAGCGTGTCGCCGGCGATTTCAATCTGGACGGAGCCGTTATTTGCCTGGCGGTTATCGAGGTACACGGAAATCAGCAGGGCCAGCAGGCCGAGCACCAGGCCGATCGTGAAGACACGCTGCTGCGCCGCAAACGGCACGCGCTCCATCCAGCCGACCACGGCGTCGATGGGCGTGCGGCCCAGCTGCGTGGGAGGGCCGGCAGGATCGTCGTCATCCACGTGGGGCGCATTGTCGGACTGCGCCAACTGCACGGAGGCGGCCGACGCCCCTTCCGCTGCAACCTCCGGCGCCCCTGCCCTGCGCCCCGCGTTGAACCACTTGAACCCCATAGGACCCCTCTTGTCTTGTCGACGCCGCCCCCGTCTGGTTGGGATCGACGGCATGGATTTCCCATCCGCGTCCACGCCTTGTCATGCCTGGCGTGGTCCGCACCTCTTGCCCTGTGCGCGCCCGCTCCCGTCGCGAACGCGCCCAATCGCTTGTTGTGTGCTGCCGGGCCGATCGAGCGGCCCGGTCGGTACTACGTATGCCGCACGGTCACGCGCGGCTGCGGCCCACCTGCAGGAAGGCCGGATCGGCCAGCAACTGCCGCACATCGAGCTCGCGCCACAGGGTGCCCTGCGCATCGCGCCAGGCGCGGCCCTGCCACGGACGGCTCTCTTCCGTGGCCACGTCAGCCGGCTGCAGATCGGTCAGGCTGCGCAAGCCCGCCACACGCGGCACGACGATCCCGCACGCCCGCTGCGGGTCCTTGGACAGCACCACGATCTTGGCGCCGGGGCCCGCGGCCGTGGGCGCCTCGCCGCAGAACAGGCCGAGGTCGATCACGCCGAGCAGGTTGCCGCGCGCATTCACGAGACCGAGGTACCACGGCTGCGTGAGCGGCACGCGCGTGGGCGCCTGGTAGTCGAGCACCTCGCCCGTGTCGGTGAGCGACAGAAGCCAGTGGCGCTCGCCGACCTGCACGCCGAGGAAGCCTTCCGCCGACGACTTGGCGCGCGCCTCCTGCAGGCGGCGTGCGAGCATCGCCTGGTATTCGTGCAGGCGCTGGCGCGAGGTCAGGTTGGTGCGCTGTTCGTTCACGTCTGGCTCATCTCCGTGCTGCGTCTGTGCTGCGCGCCCGACTTGGCGTCGCGAGGTTGAACAAGCTGCTGCGGCGTTACTGCGCCAGCTTCGCGATCTTGTCGAGCAGGTCTTCGGCCTTCACCGGCTTGACGATGTAGTCCGACGCGCCCTGGCGCATGCCCCACACGCGGTCGGTCTCCAGCCCCTTGGTCGTGCAGATGATGACCGGGACGTCCTTGAAGCGATCGTCCTTCTTGATCGCGCGGGTCGTCTGGTAGCCGTTCTGGCCGGGCATCACCACATCCATCAGGATCAGGTCGAACGGCTCGGCCTCGAGCTTGGCCATGGCCTGCTCGCTGTCGGCCGCAACCGTCACCTTGAAACCGTTCTTGCCGAGGATCTCCGACAGGTGCAGCGCTTCGGTCGGAGAATCATCGACCACCAACACTTTCTTGATTGCCATACAAACAGTCCTTCGTTAAGGGAGATGCCATCACTGCGCGGCCAGGGCCTGGGCTGGCGCCGCGGGCAGATGCGTCTGGACCGCCTCAAGCAGCGCTTCCTTCGTGAAGGGCTTGGCGAGGTGATCCACCGCCCCGACCAGCCGGCCGCGCGCACGGTCGAAGATTCCGTCGCGCGAAGACAGCATGATCACGGGTGTGGCATGAAACTTCGGGCTTTTCTTGATGAGCGAGCAGGTCTGGTAGCCGTCGAGATTCGGCATCAGGATGTCGCAGAACACGAGGTCGGGCTTCAGGTCACCGACCTTGGCCAGCGCATCGAAACCGTCTTCGGCCAGCACGACCTGGCAGCCGGCCTGGGAGAGAAAGATCTGCGCGGTACGGCGGATGGTGCTGGAATCGTCGATCACCAGGACTTTGCAGCCCGCAAGCGGCGTCACAGCACTGGCCAGCGTGGAAGACGCCAGCGGTTGGGAGTCGGTCAGTTGTTCCACCCGCGCGGTTTGCATCATGTTCTCGCATTGCGCGACCACGGGTCGCCACGACATTCTGACCGGATGGATCGCGGCAAATCGCCGCGCAGCGCGCCCGAACGGCCACGCTGGCGACGACTTCAAAACTACGCCCCCCGGCCCGCTTATGAAGTGTGAAGCTCAGAATTTGACGAAGTGTGACAAGTCACCTATTCGCCGTCAATGGCGCCGGCTTGTCGCCGACCGCTTGTGGCATGGAAGCGACGAGACCTTTCGGATGCGTCACTTGCCGATATCTGGCGGCTGGCAAGAGGGCAACCGCTCACTTGCCGGCCGTGGGACAGGTCAGATCCGGATCAGATCTGCACCATTTCGAAGTCTTCCTTGCGCGCGCCGCACTCGGGGCACGTCCAGTTGATGGGCACGTCTTCCCATTTCGTGCCGGGGGCGATGCCGTCGTCGGGCGCACCCTGTTCTTCGTCGTAGATCCAGCCGCAGATCAGGCACATCCACGTCTTGTATTCAATCTGTTGTTCCATAGGGCAAAGCTTCGGTGGTTCCGTCTATTAAAATGGCAGGCCAGATGGTACCCAAACCCGCCCCGGCACGCCAGAACACGCACGGCGGCGGCGCGGCGTTTGACTGCATCCGACTGGCATCTGCGTCAAACCACTGCATATCCGACTTCAAACCGCGCCGCTGCGCCATTTCGCGTGGCGCCACTCTATTCCACTCGTTTCCATGTCGACTCCTTCCCGTAGCGCTGCCCTGTTTGAACGTGCCCAGAAGACCATCCCCGGGGGCGTGAATTCGCCCGTCCGGGCCTTCCGCTCCGTGGGCGGCACGCCGCGCTTCATTGCCAAGGCAGCCGGCCCGTACCTGTGGGACGCCGACGGCACGCGCTACATCGACTACGTCGGCTCGTGGGGCCCGATGATCGTTGGCCACGCACATCCGGACGTCGTGCGCGCCGTGCAGGAGGTGGCGGCCGACAGCTTCTCGTTTGGCGCGCCGACCGAGGCCGAAGTCGTCATGGCCGAGGAAATCTGCAAGCTGGTCCCATCGATCGAGCAGGTGCGCCTCGTATCGTCGGGCACCGAGGCCACCATGAGCGCGCTGCGGCTGGCACGCGGCTTTACCGGCCGCGACCTGATCGTCAAGTTCGAAGGCTGCTACCACGGCCACGCCGACAGCCTGCTGGTCAAGGCGGGCTCGGGCCTGCTGACGTTTGCCGACACCACGCAGAACGCACCTTCGTCCGCCGGTGTGCCCGAAGACGTGGTCAAGCACACGATGGTGCTGCCGTACAACGACGTTGGCGCGCTGCGCGAGGCATTTGCGCGGCACGCTAACGAAATCGCCGCCGTGATCGTCGAGCCGGTGGCCGGCAACATGAATCTCGTGCGCGGCAGCACCGAGTTCCACCAGACCATGCGCTCGCTATGCACCGAGCACGGGGCCGTGCTGATCTTCGACGAGGTGATGACGGGTTTTCGCGTGGCACTCGGCTGCGCGCAGGCGCTGTACGGCATCACGCCGGACCTGACATGCCTGGGCAAGGTCATCGGCGGCGGCATGCCCGCTGCGGCGTTTGGCGGCCGGCGCGACATCATGGGTTTCCTGGCGCCGCTGGGCAGCGTGTACCAGGCCGGGACGCTGTCGGGCAACCCGCTGGCCGTGGCGGCGGGTCTCACCACCCTGCGCCTGATTGCCGCCGACGGTTTCCACGACCGCCTGGCCGCGCAGACACGCAAGCTCGTCGATGGGCTGTCCGAGATTGCACGCGAAGCGGGTGTGCCGTTTGCCGCGGACAGCGTCGGCGGCATGTTCGGCATCTATTTCCGCGAAGGCGTGCCGACCAGCTTCGCGGAAGTGACCCAGAGCGACGTGGGCCGCTTCAATGCGTTTTTCCACGCGATGCTGAATGAAGGCGTGTATCTGGCGCCTTCGGCTTTCGAGGCGGGGTTCGTTTCCTCGACGCATGATGATGCGGTTTTGGATGCGACTTTTGCGGCGGCGCGGAGGGCGTTTAAGGGGGTTTGATTTTTTTTGTGCTTTTTTTGTTGTTGGTGCATCCCTTGTTTCACCCCTGCCGGGGGCGACTCACTTTCTTTGTCTTGCCCGGGCGGAAACAAGACGGGGGACTGTCTGAGCGCAGCGAGTTTTCCCCGTCTCCGCCCGGTTACACAAATTCAAGGGGGGTCGCCATCTCGGGCGCGCCTTTCTTTTGCCTACTTTTCTTTGGCAAGACAAAGAAAAATAGGTCGTGCCCGGCAGGGTACGAAACAGGGATGGACCAACAACAAAAAAACTCAAACCCTCCCAACCACTTCCACCAACTCCCTCCCAAGCCCCTCAGAAGCCCCCACCATCGGCGCCCGCACAACATTCCTGATCAACCCCTCAGCAGCTAACCAAGCCTTCAACGGCCCCGGGTTCGTCTGCGCAAACAGCAAGCGGATCACGGGCGCCAGCGCATGATGCAAGCGCCGCGCATCGTTCAGGCGTTGTTCATGCACGGCTCGCGCCATCTCCACAAACAGCTCGGTCCGCACATGGGCGGCCGCAATGATCGCGCCCACGCCGCCCGCGCACAGCGTGCCGAATGCCTGGGCATCCTCGCCCGCCAAGACTTGCAGCCGGCCGTCGGCAATCACGCGCTGCGTCTTGTCGGCATCGCCGCCGCAATCCTTGATGCCATGGATATTCGGGTGCGCGGCCAGCGCGAGCAGCGTTTCGGTCTCGATGGTGGCACCAGTGCGATACGGGATGTCGTACAGCAGCACCGGCACGCGCGACGCATCGGCCAGGGCAGTGAAGTATTCGATGAGCCCAGCCTGCGATGGGCGGATGTACGAAGGCGCCGGGATCAGGAACGCGGCCGGACGATGCCCGGCAAGGCGCAGCATGCGCTCGTGCACCGGTGCCAGCGCGCTGCCCGACAGGCCCATCACGACCGGCAGGCCATCGGCGGCGGCACGCACGGTATCGAGCACGTCGGCCTGCTCCTGATCGGTGAGCGCGGCCGCCTCGCCCGTGCTGCCGCACGCGACGAAGCCGGCGACGCCCAGGCCGCGATAGCGCACGACCAGCGCATACAGCGCGCCGTAATCGACCGAGCGCGCCGCATCCTCGGCAAACGGCGTGACGATGGGCACCCAGATGCCCGCGTACGACGGACGCATGCTGGCGGACGAGGGGGTGAACGGGTTTTCAAGCATGACAACACTCCTGGACGAATCAACGACCGATCGAAGACCGTCAGGAGAGCATCGGGAAGGCAGGCCCGCGAGATGCGGGTGAGTAGATCAACCGTGTCGAACCGCTGGTTGTCCGCTGTTCCGTCGCCCATCTGACGGAACAGCGCTCCGGTCAGACGAGCGGCTGTTTGGAGGCTTTTTTGGCGCGTGCGAGCGTCGACGCAACCGACCGGCTGAAGGCCGGTGCCGTGCGGTTCGACGAGGCAGGGGAAATCACGCGCATGGAAATTGTCAAAAATGTCCCAATACCGTACTGATGTGTGACCGGAGCGTCAAGCGCATAAGCTAGAGAGGGCCGGAACGCCGTGAGACGATGTCGGTCTCATGCCACATCTGTTGCCGATTGTTCGATCCAGAAGAGGACTTCATGACCCCTGCCCTGACCTTCCGCTCGACGCGTTTCTCGATGCTGCGCGCGCTGGCGCTGTCGCTGGCCGTGCTGGCTGCACCGCTCCTGTCGGCCTGCGGCTACAACGACTTCCAGTCGAAGGATGAAGCCACCAAGGCCGCCTGGGCCGAGGTCGTCAACCAGTACCAGCGCCGCGCCGACCTGATCCCGAACCTGGTGAACACGGTCAAGGGCTATGCCTCGCACGAAAAGGACACGCTCGAGGCCGTGACGCGCGCCCGGGCGGCCGCCACGAGCATCCAGGTCACGCCGGAAACGCTCAACGACCCCGAGGCGTTCAAGAAATTCCAGCAGGCGCAGGGCGAGCTCTCGAGCGCGCTGTCTCGGTTGATGGCGGTGTCGGAGAACTACCCGCAACTCAAGGCCGACCAGTCGTTCCGTGATCTGCAATCGCAGCTCGAGGGCACCGAGAACCGCATCACCGTGGCGCGCCAGCGTTACATCAAGTCGGTGCAGGACTACAACGTGCTGGCCCGCAGCTTCCCGACCAACCTGACGGCCAAGGTGATGGGCTACCAGGTCAAGCCGAACTTCACGGTCGAGAACGAGAAGGGCATCTCCACCGCCCCGGCGGTGAAGTTCTGACAAGCACTTGAACCTGCCCCCCATGCCGATGCGCGTGCGTGCCTTCTTCGCCCTCCTGCTGACAGCGGCCCTGTGGCTGATGGCAGCGTTGTCCGCGCGCGCGCAGACCGACATGGTCGCCGTGCCGCCGCTGGCCGCGCGCGTGACCGACCTGACCGGCACGCTCAGCGCCGAGCAGCGCGGCGCGCTGGAACAGGTGCTGGCCGACTACGAACAGCAGCGCGGCAGCCAGATCTTCGTGCTGATGGTGCCGACCACCGCGCCCGAGCCGATCGAGGCCTACGGCATTCGGGTGGCCGAAGCGTGGAAGGCCGGGCGCAAGGGCGTGGACGACGGCGCGATCATCCTCATCGCCAAGGACAACCCGGCATCGCTGCGCAAGATGCGCATCGAGGTCGGGCGCGGGCTGGAAGGCTCGCTGACCGACCTGCAATCGAAGCACATCCTCCAGGACGTGATGGCGCCACACTTCCGCCAGGGCGACTTCTATGGCGGGCTGTCGGCGGGCATCTCGGCCATCCAGACCGTCATCGCGCAGGAAAACCTGCCGCCCGCCGAGCGCGCCAAGCGGCAGCAGAGCAGCGGCATCGGAGATTGGCTGCCGGTGCTGTTCCCGCTGGCGATCATCGTGTTCTTTGTGCTGAGCGCGGCCATGCGCTCGGGAGGCCGTGTGACGGGCAGCCTGCCCGGGCGGCCCGGTTCGCGCGTGGTGCTTGGCAACCGTGGCTGGGGCCCGGGCGCCATCGGCGGACTTGGCGGCGGGCTGGGCGGTGGCTGGGGACGCGGCGGGGGTGATCTCGGTGGCGGGGGCGGCGGCTTCGGCGGTGGGGGCGGTGGCGATTTCGGCGGGGGCGGCGCCTCCGGCAACTGGTAACGACAGACGACGCGACCATGGCTTCCCATACCCGACACCATCGCGGCGCCCGCCGGGCCCTGGCCCATCTGCTCACGACGCCGTCGCGCGCGCGGCGCGCGTTCCCGCTCGCCGATCTGCAGCAGCTCGAAGCGGCCGTGCGAGAGGGCGAACAACGCCATCGCGGCGAGGTGCGCGTCGTCATCGAAAGCGCCCTTCCCGTGCGCGATGCGTGGGCCGGCATCACGCCACGCGAGCGCGCCCGCACGCTGTTCGGCCTGCTGGAGGTGTGGAACACCCGCGAACACGTGGGCGTGCTGCTCTACATCAACCTCGCCGACCACGCGGTCGAGATCCTGGCCGATCACGGCATCGCCGCCAAAGTCGACGCGCACACGTGGCGCGCCATCTGCGACACGATCACGGGCGGCTTTGCGCAGCGTGTGTCGATGGCACCCGTGCTGGAAGCGCTGGCGCAGATCAATGACCTGCTGGCCACGCATGCGCCGTCCGACGGTGCGCCGCGCGCGAATGAGTTGAGCGATCGGCCGGTCGTGCTGTAACCGCTCTGCGCTTGAGCCCTTTTCGCCTGCTGCCGCGTCCGCCGTGTTTCACGACTGAAACCGTTTTGACCGGCGCCCACTCGCCATCGCTGTCGGCCGTGCGCCTAATCCTTCCGCATGAGCCGCCCGACGCCACCGCATCGGGCATCGAGGTCAGGCCCACCGTCCGCTCTAGGCTGTCTGACCGATCACGCTGTCCCCTCTTCCCTGAACCCCTATCCAGAGCGGCCCCGCACCCGCGCCGCCACGGTCGGCTGCCACGCACCGGAGCGTGTCTCGTCAAAGGCCGCCATGTTGCAGGAATGCACGCATTCACAGCGTCCACGTGCATGCGGGCTAACCCGCGGGTTGTTTGCGCATACAGCGCCTTCGCATCACTTTCACGTTTGGCGTTTGCGCAAATCGAAAGTGCGTAACCGTTTGCTATATCGCATCGCGCACAAAGCGCGCCCGGTGCCCGGGGAAACAAGGCGCGCCGCTTCGTCGCGTCCCCGCCCTTACCCGCGTCCCTACCCTTTGAAAATCAAGGACTTGGCTGCAATGGCACGCTCGTCGCTCTGTGGCTTCCGCCGCCATAGCGCGGCCCTGTTTAGGAACAAAAGAGCATAAGCGCCATACACCTTGGGGGGGTGCGATGTGAAAACCAGGGACGCACACATCAAGCACTGCCAGACCGGCGCGGCCACTGTGGAGTACGCGCTACTGATGGTGATGGCGGCGTTGGTGCTGGTCAGCGTCATGGCGAGCGTCGAAACCAGCGTGGGCGATTTCTGGAGCAACGCGGTATCGGTGTTGATGACACCTGGTGGGTTCGGATCATCGGGCTCGCAGGGCGGTGGTCCGGGTGGTTGATATTCCAAGGCCTGGGTAGCACGCAATCGCCGCACGGGCCAGTCGCACACAGCGCATGCCGGACGAGCAGCGCAGCGAACAGAACAGAACAGAACAGAACAGAACAGAAGACGTACGGGGAAGTTGTCAACGCGCTGGCACAAAGAGGCCAGCCGGCTGCAGGGACCGGCAACCCGCCGGGAGCGCCTGTGGCGAACACCGAAGTTGTTGCACTTTCAGGCGTGAGCCGGTCCCTGGAGGAATGGTGGACCAGCCCACGGCGCCCAGTGGGCACCTGCTGCGATTTGCGGCGATGTCCGGGCGAGCGACCACCAGCGGCCACGCCGGTGCGAGCCCTGAGAACTGGTGAAGTCGGGGGAGCCTCTTGGTGTTGTCGTGCTCCGGAACATGCTGGCCTTCGCGCCGGTGTGGCACCGGTGTGCGCACACGATCTCCGGAACCCCTGGTTTGGCCTTGGCCGGCTTGTCTGGCCAGAACCCAGCGCCCGATCTTCAGCGGTGCGCCTTTCCTTGAACCATGACGTGAGGAGATTGAAATGAAAGCCATGATCAAGCGTTTCGTGCGCGAAGAAGACGGTGCAGCCGGCGTGGAATACGCACTGCTGCTGGCCTTTGTGGCTCTGGTGATGGTGACCTACGGCACCACCGTCAAGACCGCGGTCGGCGCCATCTGGAATTCGATCGCAACCCAGCTGTCGACGGCCGCCGCCTGAGCAGTGCCAGTGCGCCCAGGTCAGGTCCGGCAGCCCCGGGCCTGATCCGGCCGAATACACGCTGGCCCGCGGCACCCGCTGCCGCGCGGACAGCCAGAACAATCGCCCGAGAGGAACCCGAGATGACCACCCTGACAAGCCTGAGCGCCCTGGCGAACCTCAGCCTGATCGTGCTCATCGTGATGGCCGCGGCGAGCGACGTGCGCTCGCGCCGCATCCCGAACTGGCTGGTGGCATCGGGCCTCGTGGCAGCGCTTCTCGCGCAATGCCTCACACAGGGCTTCACCGCTGGCGCGCTCGCCTGGCTCGGTGGCGCAGCGGTGGGCATGGGCCTGTGCATCGGCGTCTATCTGCTCGGTGGCATGGGCGCCGGCGACGTGAAGCTGATGGGCGCGATCGGTGCCTTCATGGGGCCCTTCGGCGCCTTCCACATTGCCTTCGTGAGTTTTCTGGCAGGCGGGGTGCTCGCGCTTGCCATGGTGTTGCTGCGCCGTGACGCGCAACGCTCGTTGGCAGGAGTTTCAACGCTGCTGATGTCGCTGCCGTTCGGTGGCAAGGCCGTGCCTTCGCCGGACAGCGGGGGCAAGCGCAGCGGAACGATCCAGTTGCCGTACGCGGTGGCGTTTGCCGCGGGCACGTTGCTGGTGAAGTGGGGAGTGTTGTAGCCGAGGGGGGAACCCCTGACGCGTGCCGATGCGGTGCAAGACAAGCACACGGCGTCGCCGCAGCCAGCCTGACGGAATGAACGCCACCAGGCACGCGCCAGACACACAAGGCATCAAGGACCACGCAAGAACGGTCCGGGACCGGGGAGAAGTGACATGCGTCAATCCAGTCGCACCATCGGGCAAGCCAGGACCTGCGCGGCGCCCCATCGCCACGCCTGTGGACCTCGCCCATCCTGGCACGCACCGCCCGCCTCCCCCTCTTCTTCGGCTGACCGGTGCCTTGGCCGGCCGTGCATGCCCGCTACGTGTCTTCGGACCAGGTGGCGGTGGGATTGAGAACCATCTGAGTGGGGTTGGGAAATGAAAAACCTGCGCATTCTCTCCATGTTGCTGATCGCCACGATCGCCGGCCTTGCGGCGGTGGTCTTCGCCTCGCGCTGGCTCACGCAGCAAAGCAGCAGCGGCATCACCAAGGTGGCCGTAGCCGCCGCCGACATTGACCTCGGCCAGCGCCTGTCGCCAGACTTCATCAAGGTGGTGGACTGGCCGACCGCCAGCCTGCCGCCCGGCGCCATCTCCGACGCGCAAGCGCTCAGCGGCCGCGTCGTGCGCGCCAGCCTGACGCGCGGCGAGCCGGTACTGGAATCGAAGCTCACGCCGCAGGGCACGGCAGGCGGCTTGTCGGCCGTCATTGCCGAAGGCAAGCGCGCCATCACCGTACGGGTGAATGACGTGGTGGGCGTGGCGGGCTTCGCGCTGCCGGGCAGCTACGTCGACATCATCGTCAACACGCTGCAAGACAACAAAGACGGCAAGGCAGCGGCGAGCGATCGGTCCGATCAGTCGATCTCGAAGATCGTGCTGGAAAAGATCCTGGTGCTGGCCGTCGCGCAAGAGGTCAACCGCGACGACACCAAGCCCAAGGTCGTGAACGCCGTCACGCTGGAAGTCACACCGGAACAAGCCGAGAAGCTCGACCTCGCACGCAGCGTGGGCACGCTCTCGCTGGTGCTGCGCAACCAGATCGACCCGCAACCCGCCGACACCACCGGCGCGACCAAGAGCACGCTGCTCAAGGAGCCCAAGATCACGGCGGCCGTGGCAGTGCCGGTGGTCAAGACGGTGCAGGTGGTACGCCGCGTGGCTGCTGCGCAGCGCGCGCCCGGCAACTGCATCGGCGTGATTGCCGGCGTGGATCGCGGCGCCGAGTGCTTCTGAAGCGAAGCGCATCACCCAAAAGTCACGGGCAACGATCAACAACACTACAGGAAGAACAGACCAAAGGCCCCAGGAAGAGGGCTCGGGCACGGTCTCAGGCAACACATAACCGGCCTTGTCTTGCAGAACAACCAATCTGGGGGATCACCATGAACCGACTCATCACGCAACGCGGCGAGACACGCTGCATGGGGACGTACATGAAGGCGACTGCAACCGCAGTGGCCATGTTGGCGGGGCTTTGGGCAGGTTCGGCGCACGCGCAGGTCGGTGTGGAATCCGCCATCCTGACCAACAACGCGGCGGCGCCAGCCAAGCCGATGCACATGTCGGCCAGCGGGCCGATCCAGCTGACCATCGGCAGCGCAAGCAACGCAGAAGCCAGCCGCGATTCGGCACCCAAGGGGCCGAACTGCACCGGCGCCATGCGCGAACACAGCGAGGTGACCGTCCCCATCGGCAAATCGACGATGGTGCAGCTGCCGGAAGCCGTACGCAGCCGCACCGTCGGCAACCCGCGCGTGGTGCAGGCGATGCTGGTGTCGCCGCAGACGCTGTACGTGCTGGGGCTGGAAGTCGGCTCCACGAACATGATCGTGCAGGGCCGCAGCGGATCGTGCACGGTCATTGA
Organism: Ralstonia mannitolilytica; assembly: GCF_905397375.1. Lineage (GTDB taxonomy): Bacteria > Pseudomonadota > Gammaproteobacteria > Burkholderiales > Burkholderiaceae > Ralstonia > Ralstonia mannitolilytica. The sequence continues at coordinate 51,515 of NZ_CAJPVG010000014.1, read as the reverse complement.
TGTGTCGGTGGGCGCAGACCCGGCCGGCCTGCAAGCCGCGCTGCGCCGCCTGGTGCCGGGCGCGAAGAACGTTGAAGTCTCTGCCGCCGCCGACAGCATCGTGCTGGGCGGCACGGTGAGCGATTCGGTGCAGGCGCAGAAGATCGTCGACATCGCCAATGCGTTTGTCACGCGTCAGGCGCGCGGCCCCGTGCGAGAAGAAGGCGGCGGTGGTCAACAAGCCACCGGCCAGATGAATGCAGGCGGGCAGAATGGCGCGCCGCTGCGCAGCCCACGCATCATCAACATGATGGCGGTCGAAGCCCCGCAACAAGTGATGCTGGAAGTGAAGGTGGCGGAAGTCTCCAAGACCCTGATCGACCAGATGGGCTCGGCACTCAATGTGGCCGGTGCCTTCGGCAGCTGGTCGGTCGGCGCGCTCGCCAACTTCCTCTCGGGCTCCAACGACATCGTCAACTTCAGCAAGAACAACCGCCTGCCGCTGAAGTTCGCCCTGGATGCGCAGAAGGGCGACGGGCTCGTCAAGGTGCTGGCAGAGCCGAGCCTGATGGCGATCAGCGGTCAGGAAGCGAGCTTCCTTGCCGGCGGCAAGATCTTCATTCCTGTCGCGCAAGGGGCTGCGGTGGGCGGTGTCTCCACCATCGTGCTGCAGGAAGAAACGTTCGGCGTGGGCCTGCGTTTTACGCCCACGGTGATGGAAAACGGCCGCATCAACCTGAAGGTTTCACCGGAAGTTTCGGAGCTCTCTCCGACCGGTGTATCGGTGACCTCACCCAACACCAACAACACGCAGATCCTGCCGCTGATCACCACGCGGCGCGCTTCCACCACGCTGCAGGTGCATGACGGCCAGAGCTTTGCCATCGGCGGGCTGATCAAGAACAACATCACGGGCAGCCTGAAGGCCATCCCCGGTGTCGGCGAGTTGCCGGTAATCGGTGCGCTGGCGCGCAGCACAAGCTTCCAGCAGGACCAGACGGAGCTGGTGTTCGTGGTCACGCCGCGCCTGGTCAAGCCGCTGCCCGCCGATTACCCGCTGCCGACGGATACGTTCGGTCAGGTCAACACGGGCGAGATCCTGCTCAACGGCAACATGGAAGGGCACAAGGCCAAGCCGGTCAAGGCACCGGCCGCGATGGCCGCCCCGGCTTCCTCACTGCCGGCACCGAAGGCTGCCGAAGCTGCACCTGCAGCGCCCGCAGCCCAACCTGTTCAAGCGCCAGCCCCCACCGCGAGCGCTTCGGCTGCAGCCGACACCGCAGCCGAACCGCAAGCCCCCGCAGCCGCCACGGTACCTGCTGCACCGGCCCACAACGGCACACCGCCCGCGCCGGCTCCCATCGCGCCGGCACCGAAGGCACGCCGCTTCGTGTCGATGGGCGAACAGCCCTTCCACGATTGACCCGATCGCAACCTTCAAGGAGACGATCATGAACATCACCTCGAAGCTGGCGCGGGCCGGACGCTGCAGCGCAATCGCCCTCACCCTGGCTGGCTGCATGACGACCACCCCGGAGTACGACAAACACTTCGGTGAGGCCGTCCGCTCGGTGCGGGCCATGCAGACGCTCAACCCGAGTGCATCGGCCAACACCAACCCGGTCACGGGCGTGGACGGACGTGCCGCCACCGCCGCCATGGACCGCTACAACACCCAGTTCGTCAAGCCGTCGGCCGATGTCAGCGCCTTCACGGTGGGTGTGGGATCGGGCAGGAGCCTGAGTTCGGAAGACCGGTAGATCGCACCACGCAAGAACGCTGAAAGAGGAAAACGCGCCGCCACCCGCGGCGCGTCACCAGACGCTCACAGGAGCCCGGCCATGGCCAAGATCGCTCTCGTATCCGCCGACGAATCGCACCTGCAATACCTCGCGGGGCTGATCGCACAGGCCACCAGCCACGTCGTTCACCGCACGTGCGCCGCGCCCGCCCAGGCACTCGGTAAGCCAGGGCTTGCGCAGGGCGCGGATCTGCTGATCCTGGAGGCTGCCACCTTCAGCGCCGACGACATCCAGCAGCTGCGCCGCCTGACGACGGACCGCCCCGACACGCTCTGCATGCTGCTGACGGAAAACCCGTCCGCCGACCTGCTGATGCGGGCCATGCGCGCGGGTGTGCAGTGCGTGCTGCCGTGGCCGCCCGACGCGCACGAGTTTCGCGACGAGCTGCAACGCTGCACGAGCCACGCGCTGTCCGGCTCGCGCAACGAGGGCCAGGTGCTGTCGTTCCTGTCGTGCAAGGGCGGCAGCGGTACCACCTTCACCGCCGCCAACTTTGCGCATGTGCTCAGCGCACGGCACGGCAAGCATGTGCTGCTCGTCGATCTCTGCCAGCAATACGGCGACGCCGCCTTCCTGGTGACGGACCAGACCCCGCCGGCAACGCTGGCCAATGTCTGCAACCAGATCGACCGGCTCGATGCCGCCCTGCTCGATACCTGTGTCACGCATGTCGGCCCCGACTTCGACGTGCTGGCCGGCGCGGGTGACCCGATCAAGGCCGGCGAGATCAAGGCGATGCATCTGGAACGCCTGCTGACGCTCGCCGCATCGATGTACGACGTGGTCGTGTTCGACCTCGGGCAGGACATCAACCCGGCGTCGATCCTGGTGCTGGACCACAGCAGCGCGATTTACGCCGTGCTGCAACTGAATCTCGCCTACCTGCGTGCCGGCCGCCGGCTGATGGAGATCTGCCACTCGCTCGGTTATCGCGCAGAACGGCTGAAACTCATCGTCAATCAGTACGAGAAGCGCGTGCCCTTCACGCAGAACACCCTGGAAAGCGCCTTCGGGATGCCGGTCTCGCATGTGCTGCCGTATGACCCGGCCACCGTGCGCGACTCTGTCAACGAGGGCCGCCCAGTCCTGGACGTGGCCGAGAACAGCCCGATCAGCCGCGCGCTGACGGACATGGCGCGGCAGCTCTTCCCTGCCACGCAGCCGCAGCGCGACGGCCTGCTGCGCAAGCTGTTCGGCCATGCCAACCATGTACCGGCGCCGGTGCGGGCCTGACAGGCGCCCGACACGTCTCTAACCCTCGATCGCGTGGAGCCCATCATGTCACTGCGAGAACAACTCTTTCAGCAAGCCGGCGAGGCGCTACCGCAACGCGTGACGAACGCGAACGGCTCGAATGGCCACACCAGCGCGGCCTATCAGCAAGTGGCGCAGGACGTGCACCAGATCATCATCGACCGCGTGGAACTGAGCCGCCTGCAGCAGCTCACGCCCGAGCAGATCAAGCGCGAGCTGGCGCAACTGGTCGAGCGCATCGTCGATGAAGGCAAGCACCAGCTCAATGAGAGCGAACGCCGCCGCCTCGTCTCCGACGTGCAGGACGAGATGCTCGGCTACGGGCCGCTCGAACCGCTGCTGGCCGACCCGACCATCTCCGACATCCTCGTCAACACGCACAAGTATGTGTACGTCGAACGCCGCGGCAAGCTCGAGCTGACCAGCGTGACGTTCCACGACGACGCGCACCTGATGCGCGTGATTGAAAAGATGGTGTCGCGCGTTGGCCGCCGCATCGATGAATCGAGCCCGATGGTCGATGCGCGGCTGCCCGATGGCTCCCGGATCAACGCGATCATTCCGCCGTCGGCGATCGATGGGCCGCTGCTGTCGATCCGGCGCTTTTCCGTCAACCCGCTGACGATCGAGGACCTGGTCAACTTCCGCACGATGACACCGGAAATGGCGCAGCTGCTCGATGCGATGGTCAAGGCCAAGCTGAACATCCTGATCTCGGGCGGCACGGGCAGCGGCAAGACCACGCTGCTGAACATCCTGTCGGGCTACATCCCGGCAAACGAACGCATCGTCACCATTGAAGATGCGGCCGAACTGCAACTGCGCCAGAACCATGTGCTGCGCCTGGAAACGCGCCCCGCCAACATCGAAGGCCGCGGCGAGATCACGCAACGCTCGCTGGTGAAGAACGCCCTGCGGATGCGGCCCGATCGCATCATCCTCGGCGAAGTGCGCGGTGCCGAAGCGCTCGACATGCTGCATGCGATGAACACGGGCCACGAAGGGTCGCTCGCCACCATTCACGCGAACACACCGCGGGACGCACTCACGCGTCTCGAGAACATGGTCAGCATGGCGGGCCTGCAACTGCCGCCCAGGACGATGCGCCAGCAGATCACCTCGGCATTGACGGTGGTCGTTCAGGTGACGCGCCTGACCGACGGCAATCGCAAGCTGGTGAGCGTGCAGGAGATCACCGGCATGGAAGGCGAAGTCGTGAACATGCAGGAGATCTTCACCTTCCGCCGCAAGGGCATCGACGCGGACGGCCGCATCAAGGGCCACTTCTGCGCGACGGGCGTGCGGCCCAAGTTCTCGGAACGTCTGCAGGCCTTCGGCATCCATCTGCCCGAGACGCTGTACGACCCCTCGGTGCAATACGAGGTCTAAAGGAGAACCGACATGGACACCATGGTGATCGGTTTCACGCTCTCGGTTTTCGTGGCCATTGTGCTGGGCGTATCCGCTGCGTATCTGTGGTGGGACAGCCGCCACAGCCAGACCGCCAAGCGCCTGAGCCAGCGGCTGAAGATGGCGCTTCTCAGCAGCGCACGGCACGGCGCCGACGAGAGCATCCTCAAGCAGCGCGTGCTGGCGGAATCGCCCGAAGTGGCGGCACTGCTCGGCCGGCTGCCACGCGTCAATCGGCTCGACCTGCTGTTGCTGCAATCGGGGCTGGACTGGTCCGTCGCCCGGTTTCTGGCGCTGACGCTTGCGGTGCCCGTGGTGGTGTTCATCGGCATCTCGCCGCTCAATCCGCCGTGGGTCGCCTCGCTCGCATTGGCCGCTGCGGGCGCCTCGCTGCCGCTGTTCTACGTGCTGCATCGACGCACGCGCCGGCTGATGAAGCTCGAAGCGCAACTGCCGGAAGCCACCGACCTGATCAGCCGCGCGCTGCGTGCCGGCCACTCGCTGCCGAGCGCGCTGGAGATGGCGGGCGATGAACTGCCGCAGCCGATCGGCGCCGAGCTGGCGATGGTGTTCAGCCAGATCAACTACGGCGTCTCGTTGAACGACGCACTCGCCGGCCTGATCGACCGCGTGCCGGTGGACGACCTGCGCTACCTGGTGATCGCCATCCTCATCCAGCGCGAATCCGGCGGCAACCTGGCCGAGATCCTGGACAACGTGGGCTCCCTCATTCGCAAGCGCCTGCAATTGCTCGACAAGGTGCGCGTGCTGTCGGCAGAGGGCCGCCTCGGCGGCTGGATCCTGACCGCGCTGCCGCCGGGCATGGCACTGGTGGTCTACCAGTTGAACCCGGAATTGATGTCCACGCTGTGGAAAGACCCAACGGGCATTCAGATGATGTGGTCGGCCATTGTGATGACCTGCGTGGGCGTGCTGTGGATCCGCCAGATCGTACGCATCCACATCTGACACGACACGGCGCCATAGAGCACAGAACAGAATTCGGAGGCGGGGGCAACCCCGGACGGACATGCACATCGCACAGACAGTCTTGCTTGGCGGCACGTTCATCATCGTCTTTGGCGCGGTGCTGGTGGCGCTCAATGTGCTGCGGCCGAGTGCGCTGCAGCGGCGTCTCGGACAGATCGACCGTGAAGCGCCCAGCCTCGTGCCGCAGGACACTTCCAACGACTGGCTGCACAAGATCAGCCAGATCGCCAAGCCGCTGGCCAAGGCGTCGCTACCCAAGGATGGCTGGGAATCTTCCGACCTGCGCACGCGCTTCGTGCATGCCGGCTGGCGCTCGCCGGATGCACCCGCCATCTACTTCGGCATCAAGACGCTGCTGGCGATCGGGCTGCCGCTGCTGCTGTCGGTGGTGCTGCTGGGCCGCTTTGACGCCAACCATCAGAACGAATTCCTGAGCGTGCTGTTCGGTGCCGCGCTGCTGGGCTTCTACCTGCCGAACATCGTGCTGCGCGCAAAGATCCGCCGCCGCCAGCGCGACATCTTCGAAGCGTTTCCCGACAGCCTGGACCTCATCATGGTGTGCGTGGAAGCGGGCCTCGGCCTGGATGCCGCCGTGCTGCGCGTGGTGGAAGAAATGCGGACCGCGCGCCCCGCGCTGGCCGAAGAGTACGAACTGCTGACACTCGAACTGCGGGCCGGCCTCGCACGTGAAAAAGCGCTGCGCAACCTGGCCGCCCGCACCGGCGTGGAAGACGTCAGCATGCTGGTGGCCATGCTGATCCAGGCCGACCGCTTCGGCACCAGCGTGGCCGAATCGCTGCGCGTGCATTCGGACATGCTGCGCACCAAGCGCCACATGCTGGCCGAAGAACGCGCCGCCAAGATCGGCACCAAGATCCTCTTCCCGCTGATCTTCTGCATCTTCCCGTCGCTGTTTGTCGTGCTGCTGGGCCCCGCCGCCATCCAGGTGATCGGCGCACTGCGCTCGGTCGCGGCCCAACAGTAAATCGAATTGAAAGAGCCGACCGGCCATCGCTTCAAGGAGACCATCATGCGCTCCCGTGCCTCCCAACGTACCGCGCACCGCCCTGCCCGCACGCGCAAGATGCGCGGCGCGGCCGGCGTCGAGTTCGCCCTGGTCTTTCCGATCCTGCTGCTGGTGGTGTTCGGCATCGTCGAATTTGGCGCGGCGTGGTACGACAAGGCGGTCATCACCAACGCCAGCCGCGAGGCCGCGCGCGCGGGCGTGGTGTTCAGCAACCCTGTGCCCACGAGCACGAAGATCCAGAGCGTGGCGACCAACTACTGCCAGAACCGACTGGTGACGTTCGGTGCCGCAGCCAACTGCACGGTGGGCGCGGTGACGACCTGCTCGGCCTCCGGCAATCCACTCACGGTGACGGTGTCGTACACGTTCACGGGCCTCGTGCTCGGCAAGCTGGCGCCATTTACAGGATCGCTGGCGATGAGCGCCCAGACCACCATGCTCTGCGAATAGCCCGCAGCTCCTGCACTGTGCGAGGTATGCCATGACCCAGCAAGCCCTCTCTCTACGGCAACGCGGCGCGGTCGGAATGATTGCCCCGATGCTGCTGGTTGTCTTCCTGTCGATGGGTGCGATCGCCGTCGACGTGGCGCACCTGTATGTGGTGCGCAATGAGCTGCAGAACGCGGCGGACGCGGCGGCGCTGGCAGGCGCGGCGGGGCTCAACCCGATCAGCCCCACGCCGCAGTGGAGCAACGCCGTCACCAAGGGCACCAACGCCGTCACGCTCAATGCTTCCGATGGCACAAAGCTCGCCACCGGCACGGTCACGGCCGGCTACTGGAATCTGACCGGCACCCCGGCCGGCATGCAAGCGCAGAGCATCACACCGGGGAAGAACGACGTGCCAGGCGTGCAAGTGACCATTACGCGCGCATCGGGCGTCAACGGTGGCGCCGTCAAAGGCTGGTTGACGTGGGTGTTTGGCGGCGGCACGGCGGACATCCGCGCCACGGCGGTCGCTGTCATTGCCGCGCCGGGCACGGCCAACCCGGGGGCGCTGTTTCCGGTGGCACTCAACAAGTGCCTGTTCGATCTGTATTGGAACTCCACCACCAACCAGCCCATCAACGACCCGGCGACCGGCCAGCCAAAGGTCCTTCAGATCAACACCAGTTATGGATCGGGCAGTGGCACTTGCGCCAGTGGCGAGTGGACGGGTTTCAACGGCCCTACCGATGCGAACACCGAGAAGGGACTGGTTAGCAGCGGCAACCCGACAACGATCAACGTTGGCGACAGCATCAACATCTCAACCGGGGTGAAGACCAGCGTCTACAACGCAATCCCGTCGCTTCCGTACACCGTGACGATGCCCGTGGTGGCCAACGTTGTGCCCGGCTCAAGTTCGCCTGTGGTGGCGTTTGCCGGCTTCACGATCACAAAGGTCGTCACCAACGGATCGCATTCCTACATCGAGGGCAACTTCACTACCAACACGAAAGTCAGTGGCGGCGGTTCCGGCACGAACTACGGCGCCTATGTGCCGCCGCGCCTCGCAAACTAGGCTCACAGACCATTCACGGAGAAGGCGCCATGGTCCAGTCGAATCAACAGCAACACACGCAGCCGGTGGCCGATCGTCATTGGATCAACGCCGGCACCGTGCGCAAAGGCAGCAAGCTGGCGCTCGCTGTCTTCCTGCTGATCTTCACGCTGGGTGCGTGGGTGACGAACGGCTTCACGGATACGCGCATTACCGGGCCAGGGTCGGACTTCTCGGTGTTCTGGGGCGCGTCGCACATCGCCCTCCATGGTCACCCGCTCGACGCCTACGACATCGACAAGATCATGGTGGTGATCAACCAGTTCGGCACGCTGGAAGCGGGCAGCGAGCGCATCCTGCCGTGGCTCTATCCGCCGACCTTCCTGCTGGTGGTGCTGCCGTTGTCGCTGTTGCCGCTGTGGCCGAGCTATCTGCTGTTCATGCTCGCCACCAGCGGCCTGTATGTAAAGGCCACAACCCGGCTGCTTGGTGACAAGGTGGATGCGCGCCAGCACGCGTGGATGTCGGTGGTCAGCTCGCCGGCCGTGTTCGTGACGGTGCTGATGGGGCAGAACTCCATGCTCACCGCGGGGCTGGCCGCTACGGCCGTGGCATGGCTCGACAAGCGGCCCGTGCTGGCCGGCATCGCCATGGGCCTGCTCGCCATCAAGCCGCAACTGGCGCTGCTGTTTCCAGTGGTGCTGCTCGTCACCCGCGCATGGAAGACGATGGCCAGCGCGGCAGTCACCGCGGTTCTGTTCGCCGCCATCAGCGTTGCCGTCTGCGGCTGGGACACCGTGCCCGCCTTCATCCGGAGCGCGCACTGGGCCGAGACCAACCTCGTCGAACACGGCGGCACCGCGTGGTATGTCATGCCGACTTTCCTCGCGGCGGCGCGCGCAGCCGGCATCGGTATCAAGCTGGCCTATGCGATTCAAATGTCGGTGGCCGTACTGGCAGCGCTTGCCGCCGCCATCGTGTGGCGCCGCACGAGCGATACCGGGCTGCGTGTTGCTGCGCTGGCAACCGCCACGCTGCTCATCTCGCCTTATGTGCGGGCGTATGAACTCACGTGGCTCGTCGTGGCGATCGCGGGCTACGTCAGCCATGGCATTCGCTTCGGCCTGTCGGGCATGGAGCGCGGGCTGCTGGTTGCGGCATGGCTGTTGCCGGTATTCGAATTCACCAATCCGTTGTTCCAGCTACCGCAGGTCGGGCCGTTTTTCCTGGTGGCGATGATGGCGATGACCGTGCACCGAACGCTCACGCACGCACGCGTGCACACCGCCACCAGCGCCAGCTCCGGCCTGCCGGCTGCGACAGCCATGCCGGCAGCGGCGAACGCACGCACCACCGCATAAGCGTCGACAGACCCGTCATAGGTCTGCATATCGTCATCAGAGTTCTGGGGGAAGTCATGCAACCGAATCATCAAGACCCACACGACGCGCCTCTGCTTTCCCTCGTCGTACCGTTCTACAACGAAGGCGATGCGCTGCACCTCTTCTTCGCCCGCGTGGTGCCGATCCTGGAATCGATCAGCACCGTACAGTTCGAGATCGTGTGCGTGAACGACGGCAGTACCGACGATACACTCGCCAAGCTCGTCACCGTCTCGCATGCCGACCCACGCGTGCGCGTGGTCGACCTGACACGCAACTTCGGCAAGGAAGCCGCGCTCACCGCCGGGCTCGACGAAGCGCAGGGCGATGCCGTCGTTCCCATCGATGCTGACCTGCAGGATCCACCCGAGTTGATCCCGGCGCTGGTCGCACACTGGCGCAACGGCGCAGAAGTCGTGCTCGCACAGCGCGCCAATCGCGCATGCGACTCCTTCCTCAAGCGCGTGACGGCGGCCGCGTACTACCGCATCCACAACCGCCTCTCCGACCTGAAGCTGCCGGAGAACGTCGGCGACTTCCGCCTGATGGACCGCGCCGTGGTGAATGCCCTCAAGCAGTTGCCCGAGCGGCATCGCTTCATGAAAGGCCTGTTCGCCTGGGTGGGCTTCAGCACCGTGATCGTCCAGTACGAACGTGAGAAACGCAGCGCGGGGACGTCAAAGTTTTCCGGCTGGCGCCTGTGGAATTTCGCGCTTGAAGGCATCACGAGCTTCAGCACGCTGCCGCTGCGCAGCTGGACGTACCTTGGCGCACTCGTGGCCGCGCTGGCGTTCTGCTACGGCGCCTTCATCATCGTGCGCACGATGCTCTTCGGTGTGGTGGTCCCAGGTTACGCCTCGGAGCTGTCGCTGATGCTGTTCTTCGGCGGCCTGCAGATGATCGGCCTGGGCATGATCGGCGAATACGTCGGCCGCATTTACGATGAAGCGAAGGGCCGACCGATCTATCTCGTCAAACGCCGCTACCAGGAGCGCCGGCCGCGCAGCCGCGTCCCCGGCAATGGCAGCCGGCAGGTCATCCCGATTGCCAGCGCGCGCACACGCCAGCCGCAAGGCGAACGCCAACGCAGCCACGCCACGCGCCGCTGAAGCAACGGAGCCACATCATGCGACAAACCGAATCCTGCGTCATGGCCGCATTGGCTGGCAGGCTGCCGCCGCCTCTGGCGCATTGGCTGCCGGATCCGGCCATGCTGATGCGCATCTTCCGTTTTGGGGTGTCGGGCGTGGTGGCCACCGGCGTGCACGTGGCGATCGCCACCGCGCTCATCAACGGAGTGTCGGCGTCTCAGGTGACAGCCAATGGCGTGGCATTTGTGTGCGCCAATGTGTGCTCCTACCTGCTCAATGCGCTGTGGAGCTTTTCGGCCAAGCCGGGCGGCGCCAATTTCCTGCGCTTCTACGCCGTTTCGCTGCTGGGCCTCGCGTTGACGCTGGCGATCTCTTGGACGGCCCAGACGCTGGGCCAAAGCTACTGGATCGGGCTGACGGCCATCCTGGCGACAGTGCCGCCGTTGACCTTCGTGCTGCACCGGTGCTGGACGTTCCGCTGAAGGCACGCCGGTGCGTCAGTCGGCCTCGCCGTCGCTGGCACCATGCGTCCGATCAAAACGCTGCAGCGTCTCGATGCGCTCGCGCGTGAGCGGATGCGACGAGAAGAACGCCGAGGCGTCGTCATCGCGGGCCGCATCGCGCTTGTTGTTGGCATCCGCCTTGCGCGTGCCGGTGTGCTTGTCTTCGAGTGCCTGCAGCACGTCGGCAAACGCACCGACGGACAGGCCGTTCTCCTGCAGCATCCTGGCGGCGTAGCGATCGGCGTCACGCTCGTAGTCGCGGGAGTAGCGCAGGGTGAGCATCGCCGCCGGCACGCCGGCCAGAATGCTGGACACATCGCCAAACAGCAGCGCCGCCGTGGCGCCGATCGCCGATGACTGGATCAGCTGACGCAGCCCGTGGCGGTACTCCACGTGGCCCGCCTCATGCGCCAGCACACCGGTGAGACCATCGCCCTCGCCCACCAGCGTCACCAGGGCGTCGGTCAAGATGATGTCGCCGCCGGGCAGCGCGAAGGCGTTCGCGCCCAGCTTGCCCGCGTCGCGGAACACGATGTTGTAGGTGTGCGTGGCCTCGTGCGGCGTGCGCAGTGCGGCAAAGCGCGCGCGGATGCGCTGCTGCTGCGCTGCCGGCAGCTTGCTCGGCTCGAGCCAGCGCTCGTCCAGCGCCCGCAGCGTGCCGTGCCCGAGCTGCGTCTCCACACGTTGCGGCACGAGGTTCGCCACCACCTTGGCGCCCCACGGCAGGCCGTACCGGTAGCCCAGCACGAGCACCAGAATCATCGCCACGAGCGCACCCAGAGCAAGCTTCCAGCTGTTCTGCGCCAGCACCACCCAGCCTTCGTGATATCCCGTGCGATGCAGCAGCGCATTGAGCGCCGCCTGTTCGGCCGCGTCGCCGATCTCGCAGAAGGCCCCGTCGGCAAACGTGATCAGGCGCGGCGCATGCTTGACGCGCTCCGACACCCGCAGCGTGGAAAGCGGCGCACGGCGCAATGGCGTGCCCTCGGGGTCGAACAGCACCGCCTCGCCCGCCTCGACGGCGAGGCGCACTGGTTGCGCGCGCGAGGTGCGGCCGTCAAAGTAGGTGGCGAGAATCACGGGCGGGGCCTTGCGCGGTTACAGGGCGATGTCGATGTCGTACCAATCCACGGCGGCGTCGCCCAGCGCGCCGACCTTGGCGGTCTCGCCGGCGACAAAGGTATCGAGCGAACCGGCCGCCAGCATCGTCACCGAATCGAGCTTGTAGCGCAGCGTGCGTACGCGTGCAAACGGCGTGAACAGCCCGACGGTGATCACGGTCAGCACGGCGTTCGAGATGAAAATCCAGAACAGCTTCGCTGCGCCCACCTGGCTCTGGAAACGGTGCGCACCGAGCGTCGTGTGGTTCCACACCACGTTCTGCAGGCGCGACATGAAGTACGGGGTGAGAAACAGCATCGCCGCGTAGGTCAGCACGACCGTCAGCCCGATGGCGAGGATACGGCCGGCGCTGCCATGCCCCTTGCCGACCGAGACACCCAGCAGCAGCAGGACGCCAAATGCCACCACAAGTGCGAGCACCGCCAGGCCGAACGTGCGCAGGTACACGCCGTAGAAGTTGCCCGGCGTGCCGGAAAAATCAAACGGCGTGGTGCCGAAGCGCGTGTTCTTGTGCTGATAGCGCTTGAAGCGCTGATGCGCCAGCGGCGCCAGCAGATACAGCGAGAACACACTCAGGATCGGCCACACCAGGAATACCATGTAGCCCTCGGCATCCTTGCCCGCAAAGGCAAAGCGCAGGCCGCGATAGCTGGAGTTGGCCATGCGGAACCGCAGCGAGCGCACCAGCAGCCACGGGAACACCGCCGCCAGCAAGACGAGGAACACCAAGCCCAGCACCGGCGACGAATGGCTCAGCACATTGAACGCCAACGCCAGCACGAAGATGATCGCCCGGCCCTTGAGAATGGCGATCGGGCTGCCGTGGTAATCAAAGCTCGACCCTGCCAGTTGCGTGTTGCGATAGAAATACTGCAGCGTGCGTACCTTGGCCCAGGCCGAGTAGATGCCCAGCGTGACGATGGTCAGCAGCAGGTTGACGATCCAGATGCGGAAGTATTCCGAACCGCTGCCGATAAAGCGCAGGCGCAGCGGCCGCGGGACTGCCGGAGCGGGCGCGCTGCCCAGGACGGACTCGCTGGCGATGTCGTTCATCTTGTTCCCTTCCCTGAGTTGTTGTGATGTCCCGCTTGGCCACGGGTGGGCCGATTGTAGCGAACCGGCCGCCCGGCACCGTTAACAGCGCCTTAACAAAGCGCCGGCGCGCGGGCAACAAAAAACCCCGCGGGCTCGCACCCACGGGGTTCTTGTCTGGAACGACCACCGGAAGATCCAGCGGTCGGGCCGGTCTGCCGGACAGGCAAATTACATCATGCCGTCCATGCCGCCCATGCCACCCATGCCACCCGGCATTGCCGGAGCTGCATCGTCCTTCGGCAGTTCGGACACGGCGCAGTCCGTCGTCAGCATCAGCGATGCAACCGAAGCGGCGTTCTGCAGCGCGGTGCGGGTCACCTTGGTCGGGTCCAGCACGCCCATTTCGACCAGGTCGCCGTACTCGCCGGTGGCGGCGTTGTAGCCGTAGTTGCCCTTGCCTTCGATGACCTTCGCCACCACGACCGACGCTTCTTCGCCAGCGTTGGTGACGATCTGGCGCAGCGGCTCTTCCATCGCGCGCAGCACGATCTTGATGCCGGCGTTCTGGTCAGCGTTGTCGCCTTGCAGGTTCGAGATGGCAGCGCGGGCACGCAGCAGCGCAACACCGCCGCCAGCCACGATGCCTTCTTCCACGGCAGCGCGCGTAGCGTGCAGCGCGTCTTCCACGCGGGCCTTCTTTTCCTTCATTTCGACTTCGGTGGCAGCGCCAACCTTGATCACGGCAACACCGCCAGCCAGCTTGGCCACGCGCTCTTGCAGCTTCTCACGGTCGTAGTCCGAGGTCGCCTCTTCGATCTGGGCACGCACTTGCTTGACGCGCGCTTCGATGTTCTTGGCATCGCCGGCACCGTCGATGATCGTGGTGTTTTCCTTGCCGATTTCGACGCGCTTGGCTTGGCCCAGGTCGTTCAGGGTTGCCTTTTCCAGCGTCAGGCCGACTTCTTCAGCGATGACCTGGCCGCCCGTCAGGATGGCGATGTCTTCCAGCATGGCCTTGCGGCGGTCGCCGAAGCCCGGAGCCTTGACGGCAGCGGTCTTCAGGATGCCACGGATGTTGTTCACCACCAGCGTTGCCAGGGCTTCGCCTTCGACGTCTTCAGCGATGATCAGCAGCGGACGGCCGGCCTTGGCCACTTGCTCGAGCACCGGCAGCAGGTCGCGGATGTTGCTGATCTTCTTGTCGAACAGCAGCACGAACGGGTTGTCCAGCTGGACAACCTGCTTTTCCGGGTTGTTGATGAAGTACGGCGACAGGTAGCCGCGGTCGAACTGCATGCCTTCCACGACGTCCAGCTCGTCGGCCAGCGACTTGCCGTCTTCCACGGTGATCACGCCTTCCTTGCCGACCTTGTCCATGGCTTCAGCGATGCGCTGGCCGATGGATTCGTCGCTGTTAGCCGAGATGGCACCAACCTGGGCGATTTCCTTGCTGGTCGTCGTCGGCTTGCTGATCTTCTTCAGCTCTTCGACGGCGGCTGCCACGGCCTTGTCGATGCCGCGCTTCAGGTCCATCGGGTTCATGCCGGCGGCAACGTACTTCATGCCTTCGCGCACGATCGACTGGGCCAGCACCGTTGCGGTGGTGGTGCCGTCACCGGCGTTGTCGCTGGTCTTGGAAGCGACTTCCTTGACCATTTGCGCGCCCATGTTCTGCAGCTTGTCCTTCAGCTCGATTTCCTTGGCGACCGACACACCGTCCTTGGTCACGGTCGGGCCACCGAAGCTGCGCTCCAGCACCACGTTGCGGCCCTTCGGGCCCAGGGTCACCTTCACGGCGTTGGCGAGAATGTTCACGCCTTCGACCATCTTGGCACGTGCGGCATCGCCGAACACTACGTCTTTAGCTGCCATCTTGAGAATCTCCGAAATCTTGGGTGTTGCCCGCACCGTTGTGCGAGCAAGGAAAACCGTTTACTGGTAAGCCGTTGCGACCGAGCGCACGCTTACTTTGCCACCACGGCCATGATGTCTTCTTCACGCATGACCAGCACTTCCTGGCCATCCACCTTGACGGTCTGGCCGGCGTACTTGCCGAACAGCACGCGGTCGCCGACCTTCACATCCAGCGCGATCGCATTGCCCTTGTCGTCTTTCTTGCCCGGGCCGACGGCCAGCACTTCGCCTTGATCCGGCTTTTCTGCGGCGGCGTCGGGGATGACGATGCCGGAAGCGGTCTTCGTCTCGTTGTCCAGGCGCTTCACGATCACGCGATCATGCAAAGGACGCAGGTTCATACAAACTCCTCAATGCAAAGTGAGTGTTTATTCACAAAAACGCGCCGCACAAGCGCGGCGCATCGGGAAAGCATCGGGGGCCGGAGCCCGTTGTTAGCACTCCTGCCCGGCGAGTGCTAATTATAGGGATGGGGTATGACGATTTCAAGAACGGGGATTGCCCGGGGTGTTTGTCGAGATTCACTCAACCTTGAACTCTCCCCCGTCCGCGCCCCCTTCCCTCGAAGACCGGCTGCCGCTTCCGACCCATTGCGGACAGCCACATAAACGGCCTGTACGTCTGATAGGCCGCCAAGGAGATACGCCTGTGCCGCGATGGCGCCGTTCAGGTCGGTGCGGTTCTTGGTGAGCCTGCCTGTGTCGGATGACGTGGGCGCGGGGGCTGGGTGGTGATGCCGGGGGAGACGGGTACGACACGGGGCGGTGCGCGCTTTTGACAGATGGCATGTCGGCCTCTCCAAGTTGGATCGGAGGCTGGCTCCCCATCTGGTTGCTACACGGGGTGGCGGGCCTGGCGGCGCGGGTAGCAAACCGGCCCTTAGAGAACGACCGGCGGACCCGAAGGTCTCCCCGCCCGGCCCGCCATGAAGACCACAAGCGAACGAAATCGGACCGTCGCTTGCGCGACAGTCTCTCTAAGGATTGCTGTGCAGGTTGCTACGCCCGGCTGCCGTTGGTGCGGCAGCGCCGACGTGGGCGTCTTTCACGGTGCGATTCGCGTAGCGAAACGGACTGGACCGTGGCTCCACGTCGTCTTCCCATCATGGCTTTCGCACGGGCTCACCGCGCATGTCGGCCGAGCCGCCCGATCCGGCTGCAGCGCCGGTACCCGGCAGGCCGTCGCTTCCACCGGAGCCGCGCGAGCCTGCAGAGGTGCCGGCGCCATCCGTTGAGGAAGGCGCTGCCGCAGTGGGCAGCCGAGCGTCCTTTGGATGCGTGCGCGGCCCGCGCTTGCCATGCGTGGCCTGTGCGTCCGACGCAGCAAGGGGCGCGGTGGCGGCCCCCGGCGCCGGCGGTACCTGCGCGAATGCTGCGTCCACGCCGCACAAGAGCGCGAGCCACAAGGCGGCTGCCTTCCGTGTTGGCTGCATCGTGCGCATGTCGGCCTCCATGTCGTGCCGGCACACAAGCAGTGCGCGTGCCCGGCGTGCCGCTCGCGCGCGGCGTTGTCACGCTTCTTGCTGCAACGCTGCGCGGCCCCGCGCGTGCGGGAAGCAAAGACCCCGCAACACGGAGCGCAGACATGGACGACGACTTCAAACCGGTTCGACGCCGCTTGCTGAAGGCCCTGGGCATCACGCTTCCGGTCTCGACGGCGGTGTTTGCCGACGCGCAGCATCCGCCCACAACCAGGCCATCGCCTGGGCAGTCCGCCGCATCCACGCCAGGCTCCGATGCGGCGGAACACGTGAGTCTCTTCTTCAACGTCGACGAGCGTGCGGCAGTCGATGCCATCGTCGCGCGGCTGATTCCGGCGGATGAACTCGGCCCCGGCGCCAAGGAAGCCGGCGTGACGACGTTTCTCGACCGGCAACTGGCGGGCACGTTCGGGCAGGGCGCCAATTTCTATCGACACGGTCCCTTCCAGCAAGGCACGCCGGAACAGGGCTACCAGCTGGCGCTCACGCCGGCCGAATGCTATCGCCTCGGGCTTGCCGGGCTGGACCGGGTGTGTGCAAGCCGCTATGGCGGCCGGCGCTTCGCGCAGCTCGATGTCGCCACGCAGGACGCCATGCTGCGCGAGGCCGAAGCCGGCAAGCTCGACCTGGGCGCCGTGCCGAGCGCGGTGTTCTTCCAGGCGTTGCTTGACGGCGCCATCGAAGGTTTCTTCTCGGACCCCGTCTACGGCGGCAACCGCAACATGGTCGGCTGGAAGCTCGTCGGCTTTCCGGGTGCGATGGCCAGCTTTGCCAACGACATCGAGCGCCACAACGTGCCCTACACGCGGCCGCCCGTGCCGATCGCCACGGCGCATGGGCATGCCATGCCGCCACCGCAGTCCCAGGTGCAGGCGCAGCCCGTGGCCTTCGTTGCGCTCGCCGGCAACGCGGTATGCCGCAGCCAGCCGGCCGCCAACGGGGGTGGCGAATGAGCAAGACGCTGCCAGCAGTGGATGCCGTCATCATCGGTGGCGGGTGGACGGGCGCCATCATCGGCAAGGAGATGGCCGCCCGCGCCTCGCGCGTGGTTGTGCTCGAACGCGGGCAGCCGCGCTGGCCGTCGCCGGACTTCCAGGCACCGGCCATCCATGACGAACTGAAGTACACGCGCCGGCATGCGCTGCACCAGGACACGGCCACCGAAACCTTCACCTTCCGCAACCGCACCGACCAGGTGGCGCTGCCGATGCGCCGCTGGCAGTTTGCATATCCGGCCACGCATCTGGGCGGCGCGGGCAACCACTGGTCCGGCGCGTACTACCGGTTCGACCCGACCGATCTCAAACTGCGCAGCCACTACCGCCAGCGTTACGGCGAGCACATCTTCGACGCCGACCTCACCGCCCAGGACTGGCCTCTCACCTACGACGAGCTCGAACCGTACTACGACCGTTTCGATTACCTGATCGGCGCCTCCGGATTTGCCGGCAACCTGAAGGGCCAGCTGCAGCCCGGCGGCAACCCGTTCGAGCCGTGGCGCTCGCGGCCCTATCCGAACCCCCCAATGAAGGTGCCGTATGCGTCGGCGCTGTTCGGCACGGCCGCGGCGGCGCTGGGCTATCACCCGTATATCCAGCCGTCTGCGCTGTGCACGCGCGCGTATGTCAACACCGAAGGCCTGGCGATGAACCCGTGTGTGTATTGCGGCTTCTGCTCGAACTTCGGGTGCGAGCATTTTGCGAAGGCGTCGCCGCAGGTCTGCGTGCTGCCGGCGGCGCTCAAACTCAACACGTTCGAATTGCGCACCAATGCGCATGTGCTGAGGGTGGAGCTCGACCAGGCCCGCCGGCACGCGCGGGGCGTGACGTATGTCGATGCCGCCGGGCAGGAGGTCTTCCAGCCCGCGGAGATGGTCGTGCTGTGCGCATTCAGCATCAACAACGTGCGGCTGCTGTTGCTGTCGGGCATCGGCAGGCCGTACGACCCTGCCACCGGCCAAGGCGTGGTGGGCCGCAACTACACGCACCAGACCACCTCGGGCGTGAACCTGTTCTTTGACGAGAAGACCTGGCTCAACCCGTTCATGGGTGCCGGCGCGGCGGCCGTGACGATGGACGACTTCAGCGCCGACAACTTCGACCACGGGCCGCACGGCTTCGTCGGTGGCGGCTACATCCAGATCCAGGTCGTCAGCGGCGCGCCCATCGGCTACCACCCGACGCCGCACGGCACACCGCAATGGGGCAGCGCATGGAAGCGGGCCGTCAAGCGCTATTACAACCACTCCGCATCGATCACCATCACCGGCTCGGCCATGCCCACGCGCGGCGGCTACCTCGACCTCGACCCGACGTACCGCGACGCCTGGGGCCAGCCGCTGCTGCGCATCACCTACGATTTTCCCGACAACGACATCCGCATGTCGGCCTTCCTGACCGAGCGCGGCAATGCCATCGGCAAGACCATGCACGGCGTGGTCGCCACCGAGCCCGGCCCGCGCAAGCGCCCGTACACGGCAACGAGCTATCAGTCCACGCACCTTACCGGCGGCGCGGCCATCGGCGACGATCCGGCCACCAGCGTCGTGAATCGCTTCGGGCAATGCTGGGACGTGCCGAACGTGTTCGTCACCGGGGCGAGCCTCTTCCCGCAGAACTCCAACTACAACCCGACCGGCACCGTCGGCGCCATGGCCTACTGGATTGCGGAGGCCATCAACACGCGCTATCTGAAGTCGCCAGGAAAGGGGCTGGTATGAGCGCCGGCCGGCCCCCATCGCGCCGATTGCCCACCGCGCTGTGGCTGCTGCCTTCGCTCGGCATTGCGCTGCCGCTTTGCGTGGCCGTTTATGCCGTGCTGTCAGACCGCGGCATGCCGTTGCCGCGCAAACCGCAGGCCCCGCAAGAGAGGGGCCAACCACCGGCGCCGGTCGTGCGCCGCGCCACGGATTTCGTACCGAAACCCGCAGCGTGGTCCGCGCTGCTGGCCGGCGCGCCGCGCGATGACGCCGCACGAGGGCGGCTGCTGGTCACGCAGGGCAACGGTGCCGTGCCGCCAGCGTGCGCGAGCTGCCATGGGTCGAACTCGCCTGCCCCGCAGCCGTTTCCCACGCTGGAAGGCCTGCCGGCCGAGTACATCGTCAAGCAATTGCTCGACTACCGCAGCGGCGCGCGGCAGTCTTCCATCATGCAGCCCGTGGCAAACGAACTTGCCGACAGCGATATCGCGGCCGTCGCACGGTACTACGCGGCGTTGCCGCGGCCCGCCGGGGCGACGCTGCCAACATCCGGCCCGGCCGCAACGCTGCATTGGGCCGGCGAGAACGCGCGCGCGTTGCCCGCATGCGCCGACTGCCATGGCGCATCCGGCGGTGGCGGCGGTCCGGTCCTACCGCCGCTCACGGGGCATCCGAAGGGCATGGTGGCCGCGCAGCTCAATGCGTTCCGCGCGGGCACACGGGCCAATGATGACGGCGCGATCATGCGCGCCCTCGCGCATCGGCTGACGGATGCGGAGATCAACGCGCTCGATGGTTTCTACACCGGTGCGGCGGCGCCCGCTGCGAAGGGGCAGAACGTACAAGGCACGCACGACGCGCGGTAAGACCACAGGGGCGTGCGGTATTCGGCGGCGCAAAAAAAAACGGCACCGCGGCAAACAGCCTGCGATGCCGAAGTGCAGTTGCACCGGCCGGCGAGCCGACCGGTGGATGGCAGCACAACTGCTCAGGTCAGTAGTCGAGCTCCGGTGCCGGCGCAGCCGCGGGCTTCTCTTCCTTCGGCGCTTCGGCAATGGTCGCGTCGGTGGTGAGGATCAGGCCGGCAACCGATGCCGCGTTCTGCAGCGCCGTGCGCGTGACCTTGGTCGGATCGACCACGCCCGCTTCCACGAGGTCGCCATATTCGCCGGTGGCGGCGTTGTAGCCGAAGTTGCCCTTGCCTTCGAGCACCTTGGCGATCACCACGGACGGCTCTTCACCCGCGTTGGAGACAATCGCGCGCAGCGGTGCTTCCAGGGCCTGCCGCACGATGCGGATACCGGCGTCCTGGTCGCTGTTGGCGCCCTTGAGGTTTTCCACCGCCGAGCGTGCACGCAGCAGCGCCACGCCGCCGCCCGGAACGATGCCCTCTTCCACCGCCGCGCGGGTGGCGTGCAGCGCATCGTCCACGCGGTCCTTTTTCTCCTTCATTTCCACTTCGGTCGCTGCGCCAACCTTGATCACTGCCACGCCGCCGGCCAGCTTGGCCAGGCGCTCCTGCAGCTTCTCGCGGTCGTAGTCGCTCGTGGCTTCGTCGATCTGCACGCGGATGGACTTCACGCGTGCATCGATGCGTGCCTGGTCGCCCGCCCCGTCGATGATGATCGTGTCGTCCTTGCGCACCTCCACGCGCTTGGCGCGACCCAGGTCTTCGAGCGTGGCCTTCTGCAGCTGCTTGCCGGTTTCCTCCGAGATGACCGTGGCGCCGGTGAGGATGGCGATGTCTTCGAGCATGGCCTTGCGGCGATCGCCAAAGCCGGGCGCCTTGACCGCCGCCACCTTGAGGATGCCGCGCATCGCGTTGACCACCAGCGTGGCCAGCGCTTCGCTTTCCACGTCTTCAGCAACGATCAGCAGCGGCTTGCCAGCCTTCGATGCCGCTTCCAGGATGGGCAGCAGGTCGCGGATGTTGGAGATCTTCTTGTCGTGCAGCAGGATCAGCGCGTCGTCCAGATACGCCGCCTGCTTCTCGGGATCGTTGATGAAGTACGGGCTCACGTAGCCGCGGTCGAACTGCATGCCCTCGACCACGTCCAGCTCGTTCTCGAGCGACTTGCCGTCCTCCACCGTGATCACGCCTTCCTTGCCGACCTTCTCCATGGCGTCGGCGATGATCTTGCCGATGGCTTCATCCGAGTTGGCCGAGATGGCACCGACCTGCGCGATCTCGCGGTTGGTCGAAATCGGCTTGGACAGGTTGCGCAGCTCGTCGAGCACGGCACTCACCGCCTTGTCGATGCCGCGCTTGAGATCCATCGGGTTCATGCCGGCGGCCACATGCTTCATGCCTTCCTGCACGATGGCCTGGGCGAGCACGGTGGCGGTCGTGGTGCCGTCACCGGCAATGTCGGCGGTCTTGGAGGCGACCTGCTTGACCATCTGCGCGCCCATGTTCTCGAAGCGATCCTTCAGTTCGATTTCCTTGGCGACGGACACGCCGTCCTTGGTGATGGTCGGGGCGCCGAAGCTGCGCTCGATGACGACGTTGCGGCCCTTGGGCCCGAGCGTCACCTTCACGGCATCGGCAAGCACGTTCACGCCCTTGACGATGCGGGCGCGCGCGCTGTCGTGGAATTTGACGTCTTTTGCACTCATGTTCGTTGCTCCGGGGTAAGTCGTTGACTCAACGCGTCGCGGAACGGCGGGTCAGTGTGCGGGATCCGCGACCGGTAAGCGGCTTCAGGCAGCCTTGCGCGCTGCCTCGGCGTCGGCTTCCACCACGCCCATGACGTCTTCTTCGCGCATGACGAGCAGCTCCTCGCCGTCAACCTTGACGGTCTGGCCGGCGTACTTGCCGAAGATGACTTGATCGCCGACCTTCAGCTGCAGTGCACGCTGCATGCCGTCCTGCAGCAGGCGGCCGGTACCGACCGCGATGACTTCACCCTGCTCGGGCTTCTCGGCGGCCGAGTCCGGGATCACGATGCCCGAGGCCGTCGTCCGCTGCTGCTCGATTCGCTTGACGATAACCCGGTCGTAAAGGGGACGAATCTTCATTTCCATCTCCTGAGCGATAACAGATCACCAAAAAGGAATCCGGCTCCGCACCGCTGCCGGACCGGGATGGCCGAGGGGCGCGCAAGCCGTGCCAGAACTTGGCGGATTGCGAAATAGAGGCGCTCCGCGCCGCCTTCAAGGGGCGGCAAATTCGCGAATTTGTAACAATATGTTTCAAAGAAGCAGGATGCGCCGCACCTCGCCCAGGCGGTAGACCTTGCGGCCGCGGCCCCCGCGCGGCTCGGGGATGACGGGACACGGCGGGCGCCGTCCGCCATCGGACTCCAGCGTGTCGTCGGGCTCGTCCAGCGCGCGCCACAGGCCGCCCTTGACGGGACGGAACAGCCAGCGCACGTAGCCGGCGTCTGCGGCCATCTGCATCAGCTCGCCGCGGTCGGGCGCGCCGTCGACAAGCGCTTCATCCGGTGCGCTGTCGGGGTAATCGCCGAACGCCTGCCGGCACGCGAGCGCTTCGCGGGCGGAGGCGCCGACCACGTTGCAGCCGCGCTGCTCCACGCGCTCCAGATCCCACGCGCCGAGTTGCCACGCCGCGTCGAGCAGCGCCTCATCCACAGCTTCAAAGCGATGCCACGGCTGTCCCAGCTGGAGGGCCGAGCCGGGCACTGGGCGCGGTGGAATGTCGACCCCCGGCAACACGAGCGGACTGGCGCGCCGGAACCCGTGCCAATGCAGGATCGCCACGAGCGGCGTGTTCACCCGCCGCACCGCCGTCACCGTCACCGCCACGAGCGGCAGACCGACCGCTTCCATCTGTTCGTGCACTGCGTCGAAAAGCTCCATGAAGCCTCCCAATGACGTGTCCAACGGCCTCTTGAAAACCGGGCTTGCCGCCCTATTTTAGGTGTTGCTCAGGCAGTCGCGGTTCACGCGCTGCGTGTTTCGATTTGTTTGTCAGTGGGCCTGCTCGCGGACGGACGAACTGGAGCGCGTAGTCCGGTTCAGCTTCCGTGCGGCCCGTAAGGAGCCCATCATGAGCGACATGTTTTTCGGCACCGACCTGCTGGGCGAAATCGATCGCCTGCAACGTCAGATGGCCACCCTTTTCGCGGGGTTCCCCGCGAGCCTGCGCGCCACGCGCATCGGCGCGTTTCCTCCCATCAACATCGGCAGCACCGACGAGTCGGTCGAGATCGTCGCGTTCGCGCCGGGGCTCGACCCCGCACAGATCGACGTGTCGATCGACAAGGGGCTGCTCACCATCAGCGGCGAGCGCAAGCGCCCCGACATGGATTCGTCGGATGAGACGCGCGTCTACGCCGACGAGCGCTTCGCCGGCGCCTTCCGCCGCGTGATCGAGCTGCCACAGGACGTGGACCCGGACAAGGTCAGCGCGCGCTACGTCAACGGATGCCTGACCATCAGCGTCGGCAAATCGGAGGCGTCGAAGCCGCGTTCGATCACCGTGCAATGAACACCGGCATGTTGGAGGACATCATGAGCGATACCACCCAATTGGCCACGCACGCGCAAGCCGGCAACAGCGCCGTGGCCCGGCACGATCACGATCGTGAACCGCCTGCAGCGCGGCAGACGCACATGGCGCCGCCTGTCGACATCTTCGAGAACCGCCACGGCATCACGCTGTACGCCGACCTGCCTGGCGTGGCACGCGACAAGCTGGACGTGCGGGTGCAGGACGGCACACTGACCATCGAAGCCGATCTCGTCGTGCCCACACCAGCCGGCCTGCGGCTGCACCACGGCGAAGTCCGGCACCCGCACTTCGCGCGCACGTTCGTGCTGAGCCCCGACTTCGATGCATCGCGCATCGACGCGCAACTGCGCGATGGCGTGCTCAAGCTGACGATCCCGCGCCGCGACGAAGCCAAGCCGCGGCGGATCGAGGTGAGCGCCGGCTGACCGCGCAGCAGCTGCTGCACCGTTTCGCGTTCACACGCGCATTGGCACCGTGCCCCCTGGTTACGGTTGGATTGTTGCTAGGAGACAGAGATGCTGAGTCCACACGAATTCGCCACCTTGATGCTCGTCAGCCAGTCGCCCGAGCAGGTCGACATGAACCGCGCGGAGCTCGATACGCTGCTCGAGCGGCAGCTGGTCATGCTCGAGAAGTCCGCAGAGGGCCATCGCCGCGCGCAGCTGACGGACAGGGGGCAATCGTTCCTGGAAGCGCTGAACCCGGACGAGCGACGCAGGCGCAGGATCCTGCGCGAGACGCCCAGCCCCGAGCGCATCAACTGAGCGCCGCGCCGGCCGTGCCACCCCCGCGCGGCCGGCGTCACTCGCCCTGCGCTCGCACGAAGATGTCCCAGCTGGCCATGAACAGCGCGGCCACGAGCGGGCCGATGACGAAACCGGTGATGCCGAACAGTTCCATCCCGCCGAGCGTCGAGATCAACACGACCCAGTCGGGCATCTTGGTGTCCTTGCCTACCAGCAGCGGCCGCAGCAGGTTGTCGACCAGGCCGATCACCCCGCCGCAGAACGCGATCAGCACCACGCCCTTCCAGACCGCGCCGGTCATCAGAAAATAGACCGCGACCGGCACCCAGACGATGCTCGCCCCGATGGCGGGCAGCAATGACAGGAAGGCCATCAGCGCGCCCCACAGCACGACCCCCTCGATGCCGAGCACCGCGAAGATGAAGCCGCCCAGCAGGCCCTGCACCAGCGCCACCACGATGTTGCCCTTGACCGTGGCGCGCACGACCGTCGTGAACTTGGTCAGCAGCAGGCGCTTGTGCTCTTCGTCCATCGGCAGCGCGCGGCGCACGTGGCGGCCGATCGCCGGGCCGTCGCGCACCAGGAAGAACACCATGTAAAGCATCACGCCAAAGCCGATGACGAACTGGAACGTGTTCTGCCCGATGCTGAGCGCCTGTGCCGCGGCAAACTGGCTGATCTGCGCCGCGCCATCGGCAAGTTTCTTCTGGATGCCCGGGATGTTGGTCAGGCCCGCCTTGGCGAGCAGGTTCTGAAGCCCCGTCGGCAGCGCCTGGATGAACTGCTGCAGGTACCGCGAGTAATTGGGCTGCGCGGTCTGCAACTGCTGATACCCGACCGTGATCTCCTGCACGATGGTGGCCGCCACGAAGATGACGGGCAGGATCACCATGAGGATGATGAGTACCAGCGTAGCCAGCGCGGCGAGGTTGTGGCGCTTGTCAAGACGCAGCACCAGCCAGCGCTGCACCGGCTGGAACAGGATCGCGAGGATCACGCCCCAGAACACCGCGCCGAAGAACGGCGAAAGAATCCAGCACAGGCCGGCAGTGACGGCAAACAGCAGCAGGTAGAAGAATTTCTGTCGGTCGTGTCCGCTATCCATGATCGTTCGACGTGGGTGTATCGGGGCAAGGCCGCGCTCGGCGGAGGTTCAGGACCGAGTATGCCCGCTCAGGCACCGTTGTCATAGCTGCCGCGGCAGTACTGGACCCGGCAGACACGCGCACGCGCCAGAAAAGGCCGCGCATGCAGTCAACCCACCTGCCGTGGGGGCGCTTACATTTCCGCCACAGTCGATTTTCATTTGTTTGCACTCTGGGGGCCCGGGCGCGTTTCAATGCGCCCATCACGATGCCTGCGTCTTGCCGGTCGCGCGGAGTGTGGCCTGTGCGGCACCGCCTTCCGAAGTGCCCGTCCGGACGCCCATGCTTTCGGTCATGTCTTCTGAAATGTCGATGGACAGGCGCTTTGGCACGGCGGTCGCCATCGTCCTCGTTCCAGTGCTGTCGTTGTCATGCTGGCTGCTGGGCTATGCGTGGCTCGCCTACGGTCGCGCGGACGCCGCCGCGCACAGCCTTGAGGCGCTGCGCGTGGTGCTGCTGACCATGGAGAAGATCTCGGCCGAGCGGGGCCCGACCAACGGCGTGCTCGGCGAAGACCTGCCGATACCGGCCGAGCGCCAGGCCGCCCTGCTGCGTGCCCGCGCCACGAGCGATGCGCATCTGGCGCAATTGCTCGACGTGCTGCGCCCCGAACACTGCCGCCTGTGCGACGCCGACACCGACGCCGCGCGAGGCGCCCGCGCCAGCCTCGCGGCAGCACGCGCCAACGTCGACCGCCTGATCGCCCTGCCGTTGCGGGCCCGCGAAAGCAGCGCGCTGACCGATGCCGTTGACCGCATGATCGCCGTCATCCCCGAGCTGTTTCCGGTGGTGAACCTGCGGACGGCCACCGTCGGGCGTGGCGACCCGGACGCGCTCAACTGCCTGCTGCTGGCGCGGCTTGCCGCCGACCTGCGCGAATACGCCGGCCAGCTCGGCTCCCGCTTTACCGGCGCGCTGGCCCTGCGGCGCGCGCTGACGCCGGAGGAGCAGTTCGCCATCGAACGGACGCGCGGGCGCATCGAGCAATTGCGCCACCTCATCGACACGCGCACCAACGGCCGGCTCGCCCTGACGCAGCACGTCACGACCCCCCTGAATGCGCAGTACTTCGTCGAGGGCCTGCGTTATGTCGATGCGGTACGCCAACAGGCCAGCCGGCCCGGCGGCGCGGACATCTCCACGGCGGAGTTCGCCGAGCATTACGTGCCGACCATGCGCGCCATCACGGATTTCCGCGACAGCGTGCTGCGCGTGGCCGAAGAGGAGATCCGCAAGCACCGGCGCGCCATGCTGCTCGTGCTGATCGGCTCGGCAGCGGCGGTACTCTCGGCGCTGGGGGCGCTGGCGTGGATGACAGTGTCGTTCCGCCGCGATGTGGTGGCGCCGTTCGTACGGGCCACGCAGTTGATCGACGCCATCGCGCGCGGCAACCTCGGGGTGCACATCCCGACCGGCTACGCACGGCGCGAGATCCGCGCGATGTTCGAGGCGATTCGCATACTGCGCGTCTACAGCATCGAGCGCCGCCGCCTGGAGATCGAGCGTGCGCACCTCATGGAGGAACTGGCGCGCATGGCCGAAACCGACCCGCTCACCAAACTGCTGAACCGTCGCGCCTTCGAAGACCGCGCCCAGGCGATGTGCACATCGCCGCAACCGAAGGGAAGGCTGGTGGCGCTCATCATGTTCGATGTCGATCACTTCAAGCAGATCAACGACACCTACGGCCACGGCGTGGGCGACGAGGCCCTGCGTACCGTTGCCGGGCTGTGCCGCACCGATGGGCCTTCGGCCGACGTGGTGGCGCGCATCGGCGGCGAGGAGTTCGCGGTGATGGTGTGGGCAGACAGCGTGGCGCAGGCGCGCGACGTGGCCGAACGCCTGCGCCGCCGCATTGCCGACGTCAGGGTGCCGACGGGCGCGCAGCCGCCTTGCCGGATGACGGCCAGCTTTGGCGTGGCAGTGGTGCCTACCGCCGACCGGCCCTCGCCCGAGTTGCTGCTGCGGCGCGCCGACCGCTTGCTCTATGCCGCCAAGCTGGCCGGGCGCAATTGCGTGATGACCGACGCGCCGCCTGCTTCACCGGACCTGTCGACCGCTGCGCAATAGCCTGCAAAGCACAAGGCCGGGCGCCCGCATCAGCAGCGGGCCCGGCCTCGTCAACCGTTGCGACTGTGCGGCACTCAGTGCGAAAGCCGGAACATCCCCACCGCCTCGTTCAGGTTGCGGGCCTGCTCCTCCAGCGATTCCGCGGCGGCGGCGGCCTGCTCCACGAGTGCGGCGTTCTGCTGCGTCACCTGGTCCATCTGGTTGACGGCCTGGTTGACCTGCTCGATGCCGCTGCTCTGCTCTTCCGACGCGGCGGAAATCTCACCCATGATGTCGGTCACGCGCTTCACCGCATCGACGATCTCCGCCATCGTCACGCCGGCCTGGTCCACCAGCGCCGTGCCGTTGGCGACGCGGTCCACCGAGTCGTGGATCAGCGCCTTGATTTCCTTTGCGGCACCGGCCGAGCGCTGCGCGAGGCTGCGCACTTCGCTGGCCACGACGGCAAAGCCGCGGCCCTGCTCGCCGGCACGTGCCGCTTCCACCGCGGCGTTCAACGCCAGGATGTTGGTCTGGAAGGCGATGCTTTCGATCACGCCGATGATGTCGGCGATCTTCTTGCTGCTCTCGTTGATGCCGCCCATGGTCTGCACGACCTGGCCGACCACCTCGCCGCCGCGCGTAGCAACGTCCGACGCCGTCACGGCAAGCTGGCTGGCCTGACGCGCGTTGTCGGCGTTCTGCTTCACGATGCTCGTCAGCTCTTCCATGCTCGATGCGGTTTCTTCCAGCGAGCTGGCTTGCTCTTCCGTGCGCTGCGAGAGGTCTGCGTTGCCGGCGGCAATCTCCTGCGCGGCCGAGCGCACCGAATCGCTGCCCAGGCGGATCTGCTGCATCACCGCGGTGAGCTTGTCTGCGAAGGTATTGAACGAACGCGCGATCTGGGCGACTTCGTCTTCGCCGTCGGACGGCAGGCGCTTGGTGAGGTCGCCGCTGCCCGAGCCGATGTCGTCCATGGCATCGCGGATCATCGACAGGCGGCGGAACGCACGTGCCGTCATCGCACCCACGATGAGTGCCGCAACGATGGCCACGCCCACCAGCGCGCCAATCGACGTCATCACCAGCGAACGCAGGCCGGCAGTGGCATCGGACTCGTCTAGCGCAACGATGAGACTCCAGTCGGTGCCCTTCACGCCCTGGCGCCAGAGCAGCTTGGGAACGCCGTCAATCGTGACTTCCGTGAGCTTGTCGACCTGCCCCAATGCGGCCAGCGCGCTCTCAGTGAGCGCCGCGGACAACTCGGTCGCCGGCTTGAGGGTGAGCTTGTCGTTGGAATGCGCGACGATCTTGCCTGCGGCATTGACGAGGAAGCCAAAGCTGGCAGGGGTCGGCCGGATGGACTTCACGTTCGCGATCACGCTGTCCATGGCCACATCACCGCCGATCACGCCCTTGAGCGCGCCACCCTGCAGGATAGGCACCGCAAAGGTTACAACGAGCTGCCCCGTGCTCGCGCTCACGTACGGCGGCGTCACCACCGGCTTACCTGCTTCCACCGCCTGCTTGTACCAAGGCCGCGCGGTCGGGTCGTAGGTGGGCGGAATGCCCTCAGGGTTCGAGAACTTGTACGACTTGTCGGGGTACCCGACATAGATGTTGATGAAGCCGCCAGCCTGATGCACGGCCTTGAACAGCGGAACTGGATCGGCGCTGAGCGCGACGTCCTGCAGCGACGCAACCATCTGCGTCTTGGTGGCGACCCACTCGTCAATGGCGGAAGTCCGGCCGCGCACGTTCGCCTGCAGGCTCAGCCGGGCCGATTCTTCGTTGTACGAACGGGTGACGAGATAGTTGAGACCGCCAGCGAAGGTCAATGCGCCGACCACGATGGCAACGCAGGTGAGCAAAATGCGAGTACGGATGGATGCAAGCACGGTATGGTTTCCTACGAGGCCCATGGCGGGGGTTCCGCCATGTAAGGCATGCGGCACGCGGCCCTGTCGGCCTGCCGTCGCACAAGAAACGGCCGTCGTAAGAAAATCTGAAGTCTGATGTGCCGAACATGACGTTGCTGGCACGTTGCCGCGGCAGACATCGTCCTACAATCGCACTCACTACGCTGCCCGGGTCGGGCTGGCTCCACTTCAGAAAAGGAATGCGCATGAAAACGAAAGCCGCCATCGCCTGGAAAGCCGGTGCTCCGCTCACCGTGGAAGAAGTCGACCTGCAAGGCCCGCGTGCCGGCGAGGTGCTCGTCGAGATCAAGGCGACCGGCATCTGCCATACCGATTACTACACGCTCTCGGGTGCCGACCCGGAAGGCATCTTCCCGGCGATCCTCGGCCATGAAGGCGCGGGCGTGGTGCTGGAGGTGGGCGCGGGCGTGACGTCATTGAAAGCGGGCGACCACGTGATTCCGCTTTACACACCGGAATGCCGCCAGTGCAAGTTCTGCCTGTCGCGCAAGACGAACCTGTGCCAGGCGATTCGCGCCACGCAGGGCAAGGGCCTGATGCCGGACGGCACGTCGCGCTTCTCGCTCGATGGCAAGCCGCTGTTCCACTACATGGGCACGTCAACGTTTGCGAATCACATCGTGGTGCCGGAAATTGCGCTGGCGAAGATCCGCCCCGACGCACCGTTTGACAAGGTCTGCTACATCGGCTGCGGCGTGACGACGGGCGTGGGCGCGGTGGTCTACACCGCCAAGGTGGAAGCCGGTGCCAACGTGGTCGTGTTCGGTCTGGGTGGCATCGGGCTGAACGTGATCCAGGGCGCCAAGATGGTCGGCGCCGACAAGATCATCGGCGTGGACCTGAACCCCGCGCGCGAGGCGATGGCACGCAAGTTCGGCATGACGCATTTCATCAACCCCAACGATGTGGAAAACGTGGTGGACCACATCATCCAGCTCACCGACGGCGGCGCGGATTACTCGTTCGAATGCATCGGCAACACGAAGGTCATGCGCCAGGCGCTGGAGTGCACGCACAAGGGCTGGGGCCAGTCGATCATCATCGGCGTGGCCGAGGCCGGCGCGGAGATCAGTACACGCCCGTTCCAGCTCGTGACGGGCCGGCAGTGGAAAGGCTCGGCCTTTGGGGGCGCGCGAGGCCGCACCGACGTGCCGAAGATCGTCGACTGGTACATGGAAGGCAAGCTCAACATCGACGACCTCATCACGCACACGCTGCCGCTGGATCGCATCAACGAGGGCTTTGACCTGATGAAGCGCGGCGAGTCGATCCGCTCCGTCGTGCTGTACTGAGGCGCCACGCGATGACGAGTCCGACACCCGCGCTTGAACTGATTTCGGAGCACGCCTGCTTTGGCGGCGTGCAGCGGTTTTATCGGCATGACTCAGCGGTGATTGGGCTGCCGATGCGCTTCTCGGCCTACCTGCCGCCGCAGGCGCTGGCCGGCACGCGGTGCCCTGCGCTGTTCTATCTGGCCGGGCTGACGTCTACGGAAGAGACGTTCGCCATCAAAGCCGGCGCGCAACGCGTGGCCGCACGCGAGGGGCTCATCCTGATCGGGCCCGACACCAGCCCGCGCGGCGCAAACGTCCCCGGCGAAGCCGACCACTGGGATTTCGGCATCGCCGCCGGTTTTTATCTGGACGCGACGCAGGCCCCGTGGCGCGAGCACTACCGCATGGAAAGCTACGTCGCGGACGAGCTGCATCACATTGCGCGCGTGGCGTTTCCCGTGGCACCCGGACGCATCGGAATCTTCGGGCATTCGATGGGCGGCCACGGCGCGTTGACGCTGGCCCTGCGCCATCGGGAGCGCTTTGCTTCGGTGTCGGCGTTTGCACCCATCGCGCACCCGTCGGTGTGCCCGTGGGGCATCAAGGCCTTCACCGGGTATCTCGGGGAGGACCGCACCGCCTGGGCGGCGCACGACGCTACGCAATTGATGCGGCTGGCTTCATGCCCGTTTCCGGGCGGCATCCTGATCGATCAGGGCGAGGCCGACAAATTCCTCGCCGAGCAGTTGTATCCGGAAGACTTTGCCGCCGCGTGCGCCGCAGCCGGGCAGCCGCTGCAACTGCGCCGCCACCACGGCTACGACCACGGCTACTACTTCATCGAGACCTTCATCGAAGATCACCTGCTGCATCACGCAGCGCAACTGCGTTAGCAGCAGGTTAGCGGGCGGTTAGCGGGCGGTTAGCGGGCGGTTAGCGGGCGGTTAGCGGCCGCTCCCACCGCCGCCGCCGCCCGCGGCGCCGCCGGCGCCCCCGCTGCCTGCTCCGCCACCGACGCCGCCACCGACACCGCCCGAGCCGGCAGCACCGCCGCCATTGCCCCCGCCCGGCGCGCCCATCGAGCCGCCGGTACCCGGGGCGCCGACCCCGACCCCGCCCGAACCGCCGCCGGTCGTGCTGCCGGTCGAATCGTTCGCGCTGCCGCCATAGCCGCCGCTGGAACCGGAGCGCGACGATGTATTGCCGGAGCGCCCTTGCTTGCCGGTGGCATTGCGATTACGGGTGGCGTCCCGGCCGCTGCCCGTCGAGCCGCCATTGACGGCGGTGCCCCCCGTGCCCGTGGCCGTTGCGTCGGTGCTGGTACCGCCGGCCGGCGACATGGTGCTGCCCCCCGCCGTGCTGTTCGATTGGGCCGCCCCCGTCTGGGCATACGCCGCCGCGGTACCGCCTGCCAGCGCCAGCGCGACTACAAGAGAAGATGCACGGAGATACGTCATGAATGGCTCCTTTGAGGTTGAGGATGTGCCCCTCCAACTCAGCAAGGGCCGTTCCGCCATCACCCGGTGCCCATCGTCGAACGCGCTGATTGGCGGGATATTTGCTTGTGACCGTGCGTCAAAATGCGGAAGCCGGCACTCAGCTATACATTCAACCCTGTATGTATAATCGCCTGCCCGACTGTCGGTGCGCCGTCCCGCGTGAATTCAACGCTGCCGCTGCGCCTTCAGCCCGACGATGGAGCTGTTAACCGTGAAATTCCCCTTCCCGCTGCCGCGATCATGGCGCGCAGCGGGCGATGCCCTCGACGCCAAGGCCGCCCCGGTCGCGCAACCGCTGCCGGGCGATCCGGATGCCTGGATCGCCTGCGAGCATTGCGACACCCTGCATCGCCACGAAGTCATTGCGCTCGATGAAGAGGCGCACTGCACGCGCTGCGGCGTGAAGCTGTACCGCAACCAGAGCGAGCGCCTGTCGGTGCTGCTGCCGCTGGTGGTGACGGGCCTCATCGTCTACATCGTCGCGAACATCTTTCCGATTGCCGAGATGAACGGCGGCGGCAACCGGCACGCCACCACGCTCTGGGGTGCCATCGTGGCGCTGTATGACTACGACATGCTGTTCACTGCCGTGCTGGTGGCGCTCACCACGGTGTTTTTTCCGCTGATGTACATGTCGGTGCTGGCGCCGCTGCTCATCGCGCGATGGCGCGGGCGGCAGCATCCGGCCGCCGCGCTGGTGCTGCGCGCGGCAGCGTTGATTCGCCCGTGGGCGATGGTCGAGATCTTCATGCTGGGCGTGGTGGTGGCCCTCATCAAAGTGGCACGCATGGTGTCGCTGGAAGCCGATGCAGGCTTGTGGGCGTTTGCCGCGCTGACCGTGTTCCTGACGGTGGCGTTGTCGATCGACCTGCGGCCGTTCTGGCGCGAGATCGGCCTGACGCTGCCGCCGGGCTCGCAAGTGGACGCGCCCACGGGCGTAGATGCCGCCGCCCGGCCTGGGGAGAAGCGCTCATGAGCAGCGCCACCACGCCTGCCTCCGCACAGCCGGCGCAACAAGCCCGCCCGCTGCGCGCCGCCGCGCATGGCCTGGTGACATGCGAGCGCTGCGGCCTGCTGGCGCGCATGCCCGAATCAGAGGCCGCCACGCGAGCGGTGCTGACCCACGAAGACGCGCCCGACGAAACCGCCCCAGCGCCAGTCTGCCCGCGCTGCATGTCGCCCCTGCACGTGCGCAAGCCCGACAGCCTGGCGCGCTGCTGGGCGCTGCTGATTGCGGCAGCCGCCATGTACCTGCCGGCCAACCTGCTGCCGGTGATGATTACCGACACCCTCCTCGGCACGCAGCAGGACACCATCATGAGCGGGATCGTCTACCTCTGGACGTCGGGCTCGTGGCACCTGGCCATCATCGTGTTCATCGCAAGCTTCCTGGTGCCGCTGGCCAAGCTCGGCATCCTCGCGGTGCTGTGCCTTTCGGTGCAGCAACGCTGGCACTGGAACCCGCGCCTGCGCACGCGCCTGTATGCGCTGGTCGAGATCATCGGCCGGTGGTCGATGCTCGATGTGTTTGTGGTGACGCTGCTCGCAGGTCTTGTGCACCTCTCGACGCTGGCCATCATCAAGCCCGGCCCTGGTGTCGGCCCGTTTGCCGCCGTGGTGGTGCTGACCATGTTCGCCGCCCGCTGTTTTGATCCCCGCCTGATCTGGGACGTCATCGACGAGCCCGATCCCGAAGAGACCGATGTATGACCGACCCCGTCGATAACGAAAACATTCCGGCGCCGCGCCGCACGAAGCGCAAGCGCTGGCTGCCCTCGCTGATCTGGCTGGTGCCGATCGTGGCGCTCGTGGTGGGCGCCACACTCATGGCGCGGGTGATCCTGGCGCGCGGCGCGCAGGTCACCGTCACGTTCAGCTCGGCCGAGGGCATCGAGGCCGGCAAGACGCGCGTCAAATACAAGAGCGTCGATATCGGCGTGGTCAAGGCGGTCGGGCTGACCGACGACCGCTCCGGCGCCGTCGTGCTGATCGAACTGACGCATGACGGCAAGGCGTTCGCCGCATCGGACACGCGCTTCTGGGTGGTGCGCCCGCGCGTGGCGGCCGGCAGCATTTCGGGGCTCGGCACGTTGCTCTCCGGCGCCTATATCGGCGTGGACGGCGGCCGCTCGCAAGAGAAGAAATCCGTCTTCAGGGGCCTCGACACACCGCCGGCCATTTCGGCCGACGCGCCCGGCAAACAATTCACGCTGCACGCACCCGACCTGGGCTCGCTCGACATCGGTGCGCCGGTGTATTTCCGTCGCGTGCGCGTGGGCCAGGTGACGGCTTACGACATCGACGCCGACGGCAAGGGCGTGACGTTGCACATCTTCGTCAACGCGCCGTTCGACAAGTTTGTGGCACGCGGCACGCGGTTCTGGAACGCCAGCGGCATCGACCTCAAGCTCGACGCCAATGGGCTGAAGGTCGATACGCAATCGCTGCTGACCGTGGCGCTCGGCGGCATCGCGTTCCAGACGCCCGAGGAAGCCGATCACGAACCGGCTGCGTCCGACGCGCAGTTCCAGCTCGTGCGCAACGAAACTGCAGCGCTAAAGGACCCGGAACACCTGTCGCAGACCGTGGTGATGTACTTCCACCGCTCGCTGCGCGGCCTCAACGTGGGGGCGCCGGTGGAGTTCAAGGGCATCAATGTGGGCGAGATCAAATCGATCGGCATCCACTACAGCAAGAAGCGCCACGAGTTCGTGCTGCCCGTGACGGCTACCCTGTACCCGACCCGCTTCGGCATGGACATCCGCGACGACAATCCGCAGCACGCCGCCGAAGACGTCCGCACGCAGTTCGATGTGCTGGTGAAGAACGGCATGCGCGCGCAGCTGAAGAGCGCGAGCCTGCTGACGGGCCAGCAGTTCGTGAACCTCGACTTCATCGACGCAGCGGACCGCGACAAGACTCCGCCGCGCTTCGGCATGCGCGATCGTGACGGTGCGTACGTCTTCCCGACTGCCGACAACCCGACCGACGACCTCGAGGCGCAGATTGCCGGCATCGCCAAGAAGCTCAACAAGGTGCCGTTCGAGCAGATCGGACAGGACGTCCACCGCACGCTGACCACGCTCGACGCCACGCTCAAGCAGACCGAGCAGTTGGCCAAGACCGTCAACAGCGACCTCGCTCCGCAGATGAAGGAGACGCTGGCCGAGGCCCGCCGCACGCTGGATTCTGCGCGCCAGGTCTTCTCTGACGATGCCCCGCTGCAACGCAATGCGCGCGATACGCTGGAACAGGTGGCCAAGGCCGCCGCGTCCGTGCGCGTGCTGACCGACTATCTGGACCGCCACCCGGAAGCGCTGATCCGCGGCAAGGCAAAGGACGCGCAATGATGCCGATGCAAACGACGATGCTGTCTTCTTCTGTGCGCCTGGCCTGCGCGGCTGGCGCGGCTGCAATGGTAGCGGCGTGCGCCTCGCCCGAGCCGACGCTGCACACGCTGTCGGCGCGCCCGGCCGCCGCCGACACGGTGCGCTTCGAGCGGGCCTTCCGCCTCTCGGGCGTGCGGGTGCCCGACCGCCTCGACAAGCCGCAGATCGTGCTGCGCACATCGGACAGCGAAGTGCAGGCGCTCGAGCAACAGCGTTGGGCCGCACCGTTCGGCGCGGAGTTGCGGGATGCGTTGTCCGTCAATCTGGCGGCGGCGCTGGCCGCGGTGGACGTCGGCGGCGGCGCGGCGCCCGCCGGCGTGCCGCTCTACCGCATCACTGCCGACATGCGCAGCTACGATGCGCGCCCCGGCCAGCGCGTCGCGGCGCTGCTGACCTGGCGGGTCGCGCGCGACGTCGCCAAGCCGGATATGGCGCAGCCCGCAGCCGCCGCACTCACGTGCCAGACCGCGCTGACCGAGCCGGTGGCCGGCGACCAGAACGCAGGCGTCGATGCCGTGGTGTCCGCCACGCAGCGCCTGGTGCAGCAGTGGTCGGCGCAGATTGCGCAGAGCGTGCAGGGGCTCGAATCGCCGTCCTCCGTGCCGGCGTGGTGCCGGTAAGGCGATGCGTCAGCGCTCGGCGAGTTGCTGCGTGAGCCGGCCGAGCGTGGTGAGCGCCGCTTCCAGGTCAGCCGAAGGCGGCAGCCCGAAGCACAGCCGGAAGTAATGATCGAACCGGTTCAGGTTCGAGAACATCGTCCCCGGCGCAATGCGGATGCCCTGCGCCAGCGCCGCATCGAACAGCGCCACCGACGACACATTGGCCGGTAGTTCCACCCACATCGCCAGACCGCCGGCCGGCACCGACAGCCGCGTGCCGGCCGGAAAGCATCCCGCGATCGACTCCGCCATCCGCTCGCGCTGCTCGCGCAAGGTCTGCCGAAGCGTGCGCAGATGCCGGTCGTACGCGCCCGATGCGATGAAGCGCCCGGCCAT
Organism: Ralstonia mannitolilytica; assembly: GCF_905397375.1. Classification (GTDB taxonomy): domain Bacteria; phylum Pseudomonadota; class Gammaproteobacteria; order Burkholderiales; family Burkholderiaceae; genus Ralstonia; species Ralstonia mannitolilytica. The sequence continues at coordinate 14,834 of NZ_CAJPVG010000014.1, read as the reverse complement.
CACCTGCGACCACGACTCGTTCGGTCGCGACTGTGCAAACTTCAGCATCTGCACGCGCTCGTGCCAGCGGCCCGCCGCCATCCACCCGAGGCGCAGGCCGGGCGCCAGCACCTTGCTCAGTGACGCGCAATAGATGACGTTGCCTGTGCGGTCCCATGCCTTGATTGCCTTCAGCGGCGTGGGGCTGTCGGCCAGTGCGCTGTAGGTGTCGTCTTCGATCAGCGCGATGCGATGCGCATCGCAAAACGCCGCCATCCGCCGCTTGGCCGCGTCGGGCATGATGCTGCCCAGCGGGTTCTGCAGGTTCGGCACGACCACCACCGCCCGGATGTTGCCGTAGGCCTGCACCGCCATCTCCAGCGCCTCGATCGACATGCCCGTGCGCGGGCTGGTGGGAATCTCGACCGCGCGCATGCCAAGGCTTTCCAGCACCTGCAGCAGCCCGTAATACGTGGGCGATTCCACGGCCACCGTGTCGCCGGGCTGGGCGACGGCGCGCAATGCCAGATTCACTGCCTCGATGCAGCCGTGCGTGACCACCACGTCGTCCGGCGCAATCTGCACGCCCATGTCCAGCGCCCGGCGCGCCACGGCGGTCTGCAACTCGGGATGCCCGTTCGGTCGCACAGCCTGCGTGAGCAGGAGCGGATGCCGGCGCAGCATCTGCGAGGCAATCCGGTTGAGCGCTGCCGATGGATACAAGGTGGCGGCCCCGCTTGCACCCGACAGGTCGACGCGCAGAGTAGCCTGCTGCCCGCGCGCCACGATGGCCGACACGCGCGCATGCACGCCCACGTAGGCAGCGGGGTCGGGCGTTGCCAGCTCCGGCTCCTTGACGGGGGCCAGCAACGCGCGGCGCGGCTGGCGCACGAAGTAGCCGGAGCGCTCCCGCGCCTCGAGCCAGCCTTCTGTCTCGAGATGCCGGCATACCTGCAGGGCGGTCGACAGGCTCACACCGTGCGTGCGCATCAACGTGCGCACTGACGGCATGCGCTCGCCGGGCGCGAGGACGCCGCTGCGGATGGCGCCGAGGTAGTGATCGGCCAACGTGCGATACAGCGGCTGTGCGGGCGGCGGAGTCAACTCGGCGACGGACATGGCGGGCGATAACACGGTGAGGTGCACGGCACATCATGCCGGGCACGGCCACACCGCAACAGATACAGAGAGCACAAAACTGTACCGCAACAGATGTACGCCGGTGCGCCGCTGTTGCGTCCCACACGGCCGGCTCTGTGCCTGTTGCGGCACGGCGCACCACCCTACGCTGCCTTCATGTTCAGGAGATCGACATGATGGCAACGACGACACCCTCTCTCGAAGCGCTGCGCCTCGGTGCCGCACAGAACGGCCTGCACTGGTTCGCGGCCGGGACCACGCTGATCGTGCTCGAAGGTCGCGCGCAACTCGAACCTCCATCGCGTACGCAAGCCCCCGTGCGGCACACGGTCGACGCCGGGCGCGCGCATATGCTGGAGACCTCGGGCTGGTGGCGCCTGCATAGCGCAGGCCGCAGCGGCGTCCACCTGCGCGTGGTACCGCCTGCTCACCCTGCGCTGCAGCGCACTTGGCTGCAGATGTGGCAGTGGCTGGCAAGATCGACTCAGCCACGCAGGGTCTCGCGTGGCTGAGTGGTCAATGGCAGGACGCCGCGCTAGCGACGCTCGCCTGGAGGCGCATGCGGCGCCTGGGGCCGCTTGCCGTCATCCTTGCGAATCGACGCGTTCTCGAAGTCGCCCGGGTCTTCTTCGCCCACGCCGCTTTCGCTCGGGATCGCCGGGGCCGCGGGCCGGGCGGTCGGCTCGTCCGCGGACGGCTCCGGGTGCGCCTGCTCGCCGTGGCCGGGCCGGTTCTCGGTGCTCATGGCTGCTTGCGGCTGTTCTGATGCTGCCCCAGGCGCTGCTGGTTCTGCGGCATCTGGCCCGCTTGCGCGGCGGCGCGGCCGTCTTCGGTGGGCGTTTGCGCGGCGCGCTTGATGGACTGGTCGGTGCTGTGCTGCCGTGGCGAGCGCAGCGCGCGGTCCGCCTCTGAACTGTCCTTCGTGCCGCCGTGCGCCTGGCTGTGCTCGGTGTGGCGGTTCCCCTGGTGCATGCCCTTCTGGTCAGCCGGCTCGGCAGTGGGCTTGTGCTGTTGCTGTGCATGTTGCTTCATCGTCGGACTCCTTGTCGGTTGCGGGCCGCTCAGGCGACGTGCCCGCAGCGCACACCTCACGCAACCCGCGTGCCGCCGTCACAGCGCAGAGCAGTCCTCCCGGTTGGCGCGCGCGGGTATCCGCCTTGCTGGAACTGCGGTGTCGCGCCCTGGCGCACTCGCATGCATGGAGATCCCACATGGCAACCAGCAACCTGTATCGCACTGGCGAAGCACCTGCTCAGACCGGCAAGGGCCACGGCACCGAAGCCCTCGGCCCATCCGACAGTTCGGACACGGGCAGCGACGTGGTCGGCGGCCCCGGCCTCGGCAGTGATGTTGAAGACCGCTTCGACGACGACCCCGCCGTCCACCCGCATGGCAACGCGGCCAACCGCACGGCCGGCGCAGACCTGGGCGACGTCGAGCTCGACAGCGACACCGACTCCACAGGCACCGGCGAGCGCCGCGCCGCGGGCCACGATTTCGTCACCCGCGAGGGCGGCGACCTGATGCCGGACACGGTGCGCGACGTGCGCGACCCGGGCGTGGAAACGCTGCTCGACGACGAAGCCTTCGAGCACGCCACCGGCCTGGCCGGTGAAAACGACGACGCCGACGCCCCCGACGCGGTCGACCTGGACGAAGCGCCCATCGAGCCGCAGCCCGGCACGCGCGATGTGCCGGTGCAGTCGCCATCCGGCGGCACCGATTGGTCCGACGACATGCGCCGGAACCGCCCGACTTACAAAGGCAAGCGTGTGCCGGGTCAGCACCGCAGCTAGCGAAGGGCATGGGTCTGCACGCGGCAGCCATCGCGTCTAGACTGGTGGCGGCCGCCGCAACCGGGCAGCGGCCCGCCGCGCCCGCGCCGGGCGTACATCCTGGCCCCTCCCGATGATCCGTCTTCCCCTCATCCTTCGTACGGCCGCGCTGGCAGCGGCGTTGGCCGCCGCCTTCCCGATGGCGGCCTCCGCGCAGAATGCGCAGGCCCCGGCCCGCGTGCGTGCCACCATCGACGCTGTCCACGGCAACGCCCTCGACGTCACGGACACCGCCGGCAACCAGGCCACGGTGGCGCTGCCGGCGGACCTCAGCGTGACCGAAGTCGCGCCGACCGAGCCGTCAGCCATCCGCCCCGGCAGCTACATCGGCACGGCCGCCGTCAAGCAGCCGGACGGCACGTTGCGCGCGCTGGAAGTGCATGTGTTTCCCGAAGCCATGCGCGGCACCGGCGACGGCCACCGCCCATACGACCTCGGCCCCGACAGCACCATGACCAACGGCACGGTCGAGCAGGCCGGCGCGGTGACGGCGGCCCAGGGCCGCACGCTGTCGGTGAAGTACAAGGATGGAGAGCAGCGCATCGTGGTGCCGGCCGACGTGCCCATCGTCACGTTCGCGCCGGGCCGGCGTGATGCGTTGAAGGCCGGCGCGCACGTCGTCATGTTCGTACGCGCCGACGCGCACGGCACGCTGACGGCGCAGCGCGTGCTGGTGGGCAAGGACGGGATGGTCCCGCCGATGTAAGGACCGCGCGGGCCAGCCTCGCGCGCCGGCCCGCCTTGTTAGAACGGCTTGCTGACCGAGAGCAGGAACGTGCGGCGCGGCGCGAACTGCGGCGCACCCACGCCGATACCCGTGCCATCGCGCAGCTGGTAGCTGCGGTCGAAGACGTTCAACACCGTCAGGCGCGTCTTGATCTTGCCGAGCATCGGCAGGTTGAAGTCGCGCGCGGCACCCACGTTCATCTGCCAGTAGGCCGGCAGGCGGTCGGTATTGGCAAAGCCGTTGCGCAGGCCGCTGCCGAACAGCACATCGGTCATGTACGTCGTGCCGGCATACCGATACGACACGCCGGCCGACGCGGTCAGGCGCTGGTCGTGATCGAGGTTCACCCAGTGGTTGTTGATGTAGGCCAGCTCCTCGGCGTCGAAGTTGAACTGGCCGGTCTCGATGCCCTTGCCCTGCGCGCGCGACACGGCCACATTGAGGTACGCACCGAAGTTGCCGTTGCGGTAGTTCGCGCTGCCTTCCAGGCCATAGATGCGGCCGCGCTCGAAGTTGAACGCCGAATACAGCAGCGCGTTGCCGAACTGGCCTTCGTCCTGCAGATGGCGCACGTCGCGGTAATACGCATCGAGCCCGAGCGTGAGGTGCGGCGTGACCTGGTGCGAGACGCCGATATCGAAGTAGTTCGAGCGCTCCGACCTGACCGCCGTGTTGGCATCCGACGGCAGCGCGTTCGTCGTGCCGGCAAAGGCCTGCACCGAGGTGGTATCGAACTTCTCGGTGGGTGGCGGCGTGAAGTACCGCGCATAGCCGGCATGCACGCGCGTGCGCGGCGTCAGGTCATACGTCACGCCCAGGCGCGGACTCAGTTGCTGCTCGCTGACGATGGTATTGACGTGATCGTAGCGTGCGCCGTAGTTGACGGTCAGCTTGTCGGTGGGCTTCCACTCGTCCTGCAGGTAGACGCCCAGGGTCGTGCCGCTGCCGCTGTGGTTGTCGACGATCGTGAACGGCGTGGTGCTGGTCTGCGCGCCGGTGTCATCGGCGGGGAAGACGCTGGAGGTGTTGTCGGCCACGTAGCGCTCGCGCTGCGCGAAGACGCCGAAGCGTAGCGTGTGCTTGTCACCGAGCTTGTAGCTCGCATCGCCCTGCACGCCGTACGCCTCGTTGCGGCGCGTGATGTCGGCAGCCACGCCGTTGTAGACGAGGTCGCCAATCGGATCGGGCATGTAGTCGATGCGGCTCGCCCGGCGGAACACCGACACCTGGTAGTCCAGCCTGGACGACACCTTCTGCTGGTACGTCAGGATCTGGAAGTCGGTCTTCTCGCGCTGGTTCGCATTGAGCGCCTCCGATGCCGGCGGTACCGCGCCATCGAGCGTGAACTGCGGCGCAAGCCCGGGGCGCGTGGGAATCTGGAAGCGCCCGTTGGACGTGCCGAACATGAAGCTCACGCGGCTGTCGTTGTCGAGCAGGTACGAAAGCATGCCGAACGACTTGTTCTGCGTGGTGTGGTCGTGCGTGGCGTTGCGGTTGCCCGTGGGGTTTTCGATGCCGAGGTTGTTCTCCAGGAACACGCCCGACAGGTAATAGCTGAAACGGTCCTTCGTGCCCTGGATCTGGGCGTTGACCTCGTGCGTGGCGTTGCTGCCGAGCACCGTGCCGATCTCGCCGCCGAAGGCCTTGGGCTCGCCGTCCTCGTCGGAGGCAGCGCCCTTGGTGGTGATGTCGACAATGCCGGCGGTGCGATAGCCGTACTGCGCCGGCAGCGCGCCGGTCAGCACGTTGATCTGGTTGGCGAAGCGCGTGTCGAGCATCTGGCCGAAGCCGCTGATCGGCTCGGGAATGATCACGCCGTTGATGCGGTACTGCAGGTTGGAGTGGTCGCCGCGCACGTGCAGCTGGCCGTAGGAATCCTGCACCACGCCCGGAGCCTGCAGCAGCACCTGGTTGAGCGGGGTCGCATCGCCCAGGGGCAGGCGGGCGATGTCGTCGGTGTCGAACTTGTAGACGGAGCTGCCGGTGTCGGGCGAGAGCGCGTTGCGCGCGGCATCGAGCCGCTTAGCGCTCACGCGGGTTTCGCTGAGGTCGCGGACACTGCCGGCCGGCGTGGCGGCGTTGCCGGCGTTGGCGGCAGGCGGGGCGGCTTCCTGCGCGAAGGCGGGAGCGGCCGCAAAAGGTGGCAGGACGGCGGCAAGCGCCATCACCAGCTTGGCGGGCTGGAACGGAATCATGGACAGACCTTTGAATCGAGCGGATGCGTCAGACAGCGGCTCGCGCGCGCATCACCACACGGAGCCGACGGGCAAGGCAGGAATCAAAGGGGGAACGGAGGATCGCGCGAACACACGGCCACCGGAAAGACCGGCGCGCCTGCACGGAAACCGATGCGCGGAAAGTGCCAGCGCCGGGTATGGGCCAGGCCCATCGCCGCCAGCATCGGCAAGGCGGCCGCAAGCGCTGCAAACGCTGCGCATTGCAGGCAGACGGCATGTTCCTGCGCGGGGCTGCGCTCGGTGCCGCCGGGCGTGGCCGCAGCGGTACTGACAATGCGGGGGCCGCCGCTGGCTTCCTCACCCCAATGCGACAGCGCATGCCGCAGCGCGCCCTGCTGCCCAAACAGCAGGAACGCGGTCAGCAGGCAGGCCAGCCAACGCAATTGGAGGAAGGAGGAGCGGAACGAACGCACGGTCAGGGACGCAGATGCCGGCGCCCGACGCGATAGGGCATCGCGCGCCAACATGCAACTAAGTTGCGAATTCTGACACCGGCCGCCTGATTCAGCAATCCGTCAGGCGGGGGGCAGGACAACCCGCAACCGTAGCGCCTTTGTGTTACAGCCGCGTGTGCGCAAACCCCGCAGCCAGACCGGTCGGCAAACCGAGGCCCGGCACGGACACGCGCTTCCAGCTGGCCCGCGTCTTGCGGGCTGCCCCGGCGCGTTGCGCGGGTGCGCCCACTTCGGCGGCGTCGCGCAGCCCCGCCAGCCATGCGCCGTAGTCGAACCAGCCGTCACGCACGAGCTGCTCGCCCACGCAGTTGGCGAAGCGGTCGGACTTGGGCAGGAAGCACAGTTCGAAGCCTTCCGTCTCGCGGCGGCCATGCATCCAGCGATGCGGCACCTGGTGGCTCGCCAGCGCCTCGGACAGGCGCGTGCCATAGCGCTGCTGCGCCTGGCGGCGGGCACCGATGACGTGGAAGCTGTCGAGCAGCCGGCGCAGCCCGAGCGCCGAGCGCACGTGGCGCACCTCGGCGTCGACGAGCAGTTCGCGGTTCTGCGTGCGCGCCTGCAAGACCAGCGCAGCAAAATGGTGCGCGCCCCACTCGTTCATGTAGAACAGTTCGCCGCCGGCAAAGTCGTAGGCACGGAACACGTTGACCTGATCTGCGTAGCGGAACACGTGGCGCCGGTTGGCAGCAAAGTCGGCGTCGGTGCTGTGTGGAATGCGGCGGCAATGCTGATGCGCGAACACCAGCATGCTCGGGAACGAATGCACCGAGCACGGCGACTGCGCCAGCCCCGTCACGGCGCGGATATCGACCTTGCAATGCTCGCGGCGCATGCCCACAAGCTGGCTTAGATGGTGGTGCAGTTCATCGACCCAATCAGCGTGCGGCAGATGCTTCGGAAACAGCTGATGCGCCGGCTCGGCGAGGCCGCCCTCAAGCAGGAACGGCACGCTCTTGTGCCAGATATCGAGTTTCCAGTGCGACAGCGCATCGCTTGGCGTGCGATGGTGCGCAACCGATTGCGTGATGCTGAAAGCGCGCGACTGCAACACCCAATGCGACGCCGCGTGCAGCAGATTGGAAACGTTCATGTCACCCCCCGGAAGACTGAATCGTTCGTTTGCGGATGGCCGACCACGCTCTGGCTCTGCGGCGCAGGTTCGGCAACGTCAGGAACAACGACTCAAACGTACCCCACTTTAGAGGGGTGTGCCATGAAGTTTGTTGAAGTCCGTGTTAATAAAAATACACATACGGCGTGGGGGCTTGCCAGGCGCGCGGCGTGCTGGAAGACGGGGCATCCCCACCCGCAGGAGAGCGCGATGCCCACCCAGCCAGGCCGCACCCAAACCGACACGACGCAGCCGCCGGCCCCGTCCAAACCCAGCGCCGCGCCCGAGCAGCGTCCGCGCCAGCCCGGCGACAAGCTCGTTCCGCCCGACACGCGGCCCGATAACCCCGACCGCAAGGAACCGCCCGTGGAAGACGTCTGAGCCGCGCGCTCAGACCAGGCACATGTCGGAGACTTCCTCGTCGGACAAACCCCACGTGGTGGCGTCTTCCACGCTGACGATGGCGTCGTCCGACTTGCTGAGGCTGATGCGCTCGGGGCGCACGCGCGTCTTGGTGTTGCCCGAGTAGAACACGACCACGTCCGGCTTGAGCGCGGAGGCCTCGTTCTGGTTGACGACCACGCCGAGCCGGTTGGTGCGCAGCTTGACCAGCGTGCCCACCGGGTAGATGCCCACGCTGCGCGTGAAGGCCTGGAAGATGGTGCGGTCAAACTGCGTGTCGGTGCGCGCCATCATGTACTTGAGCGCCTGCGCCGGCGACCACGCATGGTGATACGGGCTGCTCGAGGTGAGCGTGTCGTACACATCGCAGATGGCGCCCATCTTGGCCCACAGGCTGATGCCGTCGGCCTTCTGGGCGTCGGGGTAGCCGCTGCCGTCGATGCGCTCGTGGTGGTGCAGGCAGATCTCGCGCGCGATCTCGCTGAACTGCCCGGTGCCCACCAGCAGGTGGTGGCCGCCCACGGCGTGCGTCTGCAGCAGCGCGAGTTCGTCCTTGGTGAGCGCCGTGCTCTTGTCGAGCAGCGTGCGCGGCATGGCCGACTTGCCAATGTCATGCACCAGCCCGCCCAGCCCGCATTCGCGGATCTCGTCTTCAGGCAGGCCCAGCGTCTTGGCCAGCGCGACCATCAGCGCGCAGACCGCAAACGAGTGCAGGTACGTGTAGTCGTCCTTCGTCTTCAGGCGCGCCAGGGCGATGAGCGCATACGAGTTGCGTGCCAGCGAATTCGACACGTCGTCCACCAGCAGCAGCGCCTTCTCGGTTTCGAGCGCCCGGCCCATGCGGGCCTCGGCGAACATGTGGCCGAGCGTGGCCTTGCCGTTCTGCACCAGCTGCTGAGCGTGCTTCCACTCTTCCTTGAGCGACGTGGGTGTAATCGGCGGCCGGGCGGCAAGGGTCTCGCGCGTCAGTGGTTCAGGCTCGGGTACCGCTGGCGCAGAGGTCGGCATCAGGTTAGCAGGCAGTACGTCTTCGCCGCGTTCCGGATCGATCCAGACCTCGGTGATGCCCGCCTTGCGGATGTCCTCGATCTGTCCCTGGTTCGACAGCTGGAACTGCGTGCGCCAGAACGGATGCTTGAGCCATGACCCACCCAGCTTCATGACAAACATGCCGACACGCAATTGGCTCGCATCGATTTGCTTCATACCCTGCCTACCTCGGCTCGAAGTCCGGTTTTCTGATTGAAATAAGGGGCGGCATGCCTGCCGGCGCTGGCGCCGTCCTCGCCTTGACGTGGGTGCTCTGGGCCACAGCGAGTCGAGCCGCGCTTGGCTTATCGGCACGAGCCGGCAAAACTTGAGGGCGAATGTGGCGCGGACCGCATGCCCCAGGGCCAAGGGGAGGCTCGCGGCGTGGCTGTTCGATTCAAACGGGTAAAGCGTCAAGACCCTCCCGTGTCGGGCTGGCAGACGGCGCCAAGCGGCGTACACTAAGCCCAGGGTGGGTGCACACCGGCCATGTATGCGGCTCCAGTGTGATCAGGCCCTCATGGATGCATGCACGATATGACCCCAGATCCCGCGTCCCAACGCAAGCAGCCCGGCCCCGACGACTTCGCGCTCAACCGCGAGGCGATCCGCTGGCTGGCGTCCCTGCCCGACGAAGTGCGGCCGATCGAGCTGGGCCGCAGGTTCCCGCGCATCATCAACACGATCGCCGCCAAGTGGGTGGACTTCATCGGCTGCCGGCGCTACCTGAACAGCCTGCAGATGGATGACCGCGGCGGCCGGCAGGGCTTTCCGTTCGAGATCGTCCAGGAAATCTGCACGCTGCGCGAATACTTCGATTCGCTCTACCCGCCCGAGAAGGATCCGTGGCAGAAGGCCATGGACGCCGACAAGCGCTGATCCGCCCTGGCAAACCGGACACGGCCCGCATGCGGGCCGTTCGTCATTCAGGCGCGGCGGCCGGCCCCGCGGCGAGCTTGTTGAGCAGCGCGAGCAGTGTCCGCCGTTCGTCGCCCGACAGATGTGCCGTCACACGGGCGTCGTGCTCGGTGACGGCACGTGTGATGTCCTCCAGCGTCGTCGCGCCCCGGGCCGTCAGCACGAGCCGGAAGGCGCGCTTGTCCTTCGGGGACGGCTGGCGCTCGACCATGCCCATCTCTTCGAGCGTGTCGACCAGCAGCACCGCGCCCGAGCGCGCCACGCCCAGGATGTTCGCCAGTTCCGTCAGCTTGAGGTTCGGGTTGTGCGCGATGACGGTCATGGCCGAAAAGCGCGGCGGCGTGATGTTCCACGCCTGCAGCGAGCGCACGAAATCTTCGTAGATGTGCAGCTGCGCGCGCCGCACCGCATAGCCGACCAGCCCGTCGAGGGCGCCATATTCCACATCGGCGAGGTGCGGGTTGAAGTGGCCGGATGCGGCCACGGCGGGGTAGAGATCGTCGGCTTTGGGCGTGCGCGGCATGGCGTTGGCGGTGGTGGCGGAGTCTCGGGATGATCGTCGGCGGCGTGCCGCTTGACCATGCGCGCACGCGCGCTTCAGTTCAGCAGTTTCCACTTGCCGTGCTCGATGGTCAGCAGCACACGGCCGCGCGCATCAAAGCCGAAGTGGTCGGCGGCCGTGTAGTTCAGCACCCCATGCGAGACGACGATGTCGCGCTCCGACTCCAGCGCCGTCTTCAGCGCCTGACGAAACTCGGGCGTGCCCGGCCGGGCCTGCTTGAGCGCCACCGGCACGATACGCTTGAGCACCTGCAGCGCGTCCCACGTGTGGGCGCCGAACTGGGTGCGCGTGTCCGGGCCGTTGGCCTTTTCGTAGCGGGTGACGTACTCGAGCGCCGTCTTCTTGCTGGGATGGCTGTCGGGCAGCTGCTCGGCCACGATCACGGGGCCCGCCGGCAGGATGGCGCCATCGACCGTCTTGCCGCCGATGCGGATCAGGTCCTTCGTCGCCGCGCCGTGCGTCTGGTAGATCGGGCCCGCATAGCCGCGATCGCGCAGCGACGTATGCGGCAGCGCAGCGCCCGTACCGGCGCCGGCCACCAGGATCGCATCGGGCTTGATGCTGACGAGCTTGGCCACCTGCCCGGTCACGCTGGTATCGGCGCGCGCATAGCGTTCCACATCGACGATCTTGATGCCGCGCGGCGTGGCGGCGGCGGTGAAATCCTTGAGCCAGCTCTCGCCGTACGCATCGGCAAAGCCGATGAAGCCGACGGTCTTGACGCCGGACGCCGCCATGCGCGCGGCAATCGCCTCGGCCATCAGCGAGATCGGCTGCGCGAGGCGATACGTCCAGTCGCCCTTGCCCGGCTTCAGCTCGACCGGCGCGAGCGACAACTGCGGCGTGTGCGATTCGGTCGCGACCTCGGCGATCGCAATCGACGGCGCCACCGCCGACGAGCCGACGATGATGTCGACGTGGTCTTCCGTCACGAGCTTGCGTGCCATGCGCGTGCCGGTGGTTGGGTCCGACGCGTCGTCCACCACCACGAGGCGCAGCTTTTCGCCGCCGATGCTGTCCGGGTAGAACGCCAGCGAATTCTTCTGCGTGATGCCCAGCGACGCCGACGGCCCGGTGGTCGACAGGCTCACGCCCACGACCACGTCGGCATGGGCAGTGGTCGCAAGCAGCAGCGCGACAGCGGCGCAGATGGTGCGGCGAATGGTCATGGTCCCCTCTTCTTTTCTGGTGGTGTTGTCGTCAGGCCGGCGCGCCGCCGCGGGCGGGCATGGGCGGCTGATCGCGCAGCGACTGCGGATCGAAACCGGCGAGTTTCTTGTAGCGTATCGCAATCCCTTCCAGCTCGGCGCGCGGGATCACGTCATCGATACGGGCAAAGCCCTGCGGCGCGCGTTCGTGCGCAAGCTGCATGACCTGTTCCGGCCCGTTCAGACGATTGCGCAGCACGATGCCGGCCGTGCGCGGCAGGCGATCGGCCTCGTACTCGCGCAGGGCGATGCCGATCTCGCGTGTGCTCAGCAGGCAATCGATCAGCGCGCGCGCGTCGAGAATCGCCTGCGCGCTGCCGTTCGAGCCGATCGGGTACATCGGGTGCGCCGCGTCGCCCAGCAGCGTGACGCGGCCGAACGTCCAGCGCGGCAGCGGATCCTTGTCGACGAGCGGGAATTCGTACACGGCCTGCGCGCCGTCGATGAGCGCGGGGATGTCGATCCAATCCCATTTCCAGTCGGCAAAGGCGCTGCGAAAGATGGCACGGTCGACTTCGCGGTTCCAGTCGCTGCGCGGCGGCGCCTCGTCGGGCACGCGCAGCTCGGCGATCCAGTTGATGCGCGAGCGGCCCTGCTGGCGCAGCGGCTCGGAGATGGGGTAGGCGACGAACTTCTGGTCCTGGTGGCCGGCCATGAACATCGTGCGGCCATCGAGATACGGTTGCCCTTCGGTGACGGCCCGCCACAGCATGCGGCCGGCAAAGCGCGGCGCGTCGCCCGTGGGGTAGAACTGACGGCGCACGGCGGAGTGGATGCCGTCGGCACCGATCAGCACGTCGGCCGACGATTCGACGATGGCGTCATTGGCGCGGTCGCGCAGCGTGAAGCGCACGGGGCCGCCGCCCTCGCCAGTCGACCGGACCGCCTCGAAGCTGTGGCCGAGATGCACGGCGTCGCGCCCGAGCCGCTCCATCACGGCATCGGCCAGCGCCATCTGGAATTCGCCGCGGTGGATGGAGAACTGCGGCCAGTCATATCCCGCCGCCAGCCCGCGCGGCTCGTGCCAGATCGGCTGGCCGAAGCGGTTGTAGTACGCCAGCGCCGACGTGCGGATCGCCAGCGCGCCGAGCGTGTCTTCGAGCCCGAGTTCGCACAGCTGGCGCGCCGCGTGCGGCAGCAGGTTGATGCCCACGCCCAGCGGCCGCAGCGTCTGCACCGCCTCCCATACCTCGACCTCAAAGCCCTGCCGCTGCGCCATCAACGCAAGCGTGAGCCCGCCGATGCCCGCCCCGATGATGGCGATCTTCATGGCTGTCTCCGTCCAAATTTTTGTTGCAGTCTATAACAATTTTTCCGGATGGCCAGACCGCGTGCATCAGGGCAATCCCTAGCCCGGAGCGATGGCGCGATCGCTTGACGCTCTGTGAGATATCACAATACCATCACTCGACTTTTACAGATTCGAGGTTCTGCGATGTCGCGCCCGATCAAGCTGGTTTCTCCCGGCGCCGCCAACCCTGCCCCGTTTGCAGTGGAACCGGCCGCGCACGCCCCCAAGGGCGCGGCCATGCGCGAGCTCGCCTATGCCGAGATCAAGCGCCGCATCATGGCGTGCGAGTTCCGCCCCGGCGAGCCGCTCAACGAGGCGCAGCTCGGCGCGCTGCTCGGACTCGGCCGCACGCCGATTCACCAGGCGCTGCATCGGCTCGAAGTCGAAGGGCTGGTGCAGATCCTGCCGCGCAAGGGCGTGCTGGTGACGCCGCTCTCGCTCAACGACGTGCTCGACATGATCGAAGTGCGCGCGACCAACGAGGTGCTGTGCGTGACGCTCGCCGCCGAGCGCGCCCACCCCGCCGACCTGGAAGCCATGCGCGCCATCGTCGATGCGTCGCCGGCCCTGATCGAGCAGCGCGACATTGCCGCGCTCGCGGCGCTCGACCTCAAGTTCCACCTCGCCATTTCGGCTGCCTCGCGCAACCGCGTGCTGGCCGAACTGCTACGCGGGCTGCATGAAAAGCAGGCGCGCTTCTGGTTCCTCTCGCTTTCCGAGCCGCAACACCTGCAGAACGTGTACGACGAACACCTTGCCGTGCTCGATGCGCTGGAGCGCCGCGACGTGCCCGCCGCGCGCGAGGCCATCCGCGAGCACATCGACGAGTTCCGCCGCACGATCATCCGCACGCTCTGATTTCGATTCCCCCTTGGCTTGTTTTCCCGCTTCTTCCGGATTCCGCATGACCACGCTGCACCTGAACCTCATGGGCCACGGCCCCATCGACGTGACTGTCGACCACCTCGTCATTGCCGGCTGGACCGGCCGCGACGCCGAGGCCGTCGAACACCACATCGCCGAACTCGAAGCGATCGGCGTGGCGCGCCCAGCCCGCGTGCCGTGCTTCTATCGCGTGTCGGCGTCGCTCTTGACCACCGATGCGCGCGTCGAGATTCCCGGCGCCGATTCGTCCGGTGAAGCGGAATTCGTGCTGTATTCCACGCCGATGGGCCTGTTGGTCGGCATCGGGTCGGACCATACCGACCGCAAGGTCGAAGCCTATGGCGTGACGGTCTCCAAGCAGATGTGCGCCAAGCCCGTGAGCCGCGACGTGTGGCGCTTCGACGCGCTGGCCGACCACTGGGACAGCCTCCAGATGAAGACTTGGCGCACACGCGACGGCCAGACCGCGCTGTACCAGGAAGGCAGCGTCACGCGCATGCTCGACCCGCGCGACCTCATCCGCCGCTACACCGGCGCCGACACGCTGCCGGTGGGGACCGCCATGTTCTGCGGCACGCAGCCGATCATCGGCGAACTCGGTTTTGGCGAGGCGTTCGACATGGCGCTGATCGACCCGGTGTCGGGCAGCGAGCTGCGCCATCGCTATGCTGTCCACACCCTGCCTGTTGAAGGCTGAAGCGCCCACCGGAGATTGCCGCATGACGACGCCCCGCCCCAACACCATCCGCGCACTCGCCGCCGACCTGGCTGCCGGCCGCACCACCAGCGTTGCCTTGACTGAAGCCGCGCTCGAGCGTGCCGAATCGCACCGCGCCTCCGGTGGTGCCGCGTACGTGAGCCTCGATGCGCAAGCCGCGCTCGCCATGGCGCGTGCCGCCGATGCCGCACGCGCGGCAGGCAATGTGCCCTCGCTGCTGGCCGGGCTGCCGGTGTCGATCAAGGACCTGTTCGACGTGGCCGGCCAGGTGACGGCCGCCGGCTCCCGCGCACTGGCCGACCGGCCGCCCGCCACCGCCGACGCCGCCGCCGTGGCG
>NZ_CAJPVG010000013.1 GCF_905397375.1 Ralstonia mannitolilytica | reverse complement strand
CAGTTCGGCGGGGATCGCCGGCAGATCGGCCGGCTTGGTCTTCGGTTTGCCAGGCATAAGGTCTCCTTGGGAGCATGTTATGCCTTGAACACGAAATTGCTGACAGGTCCCCTTTAAATCGACTCTGCCAAATGCAAGTGCAATACAAACTCGCCGTAGCCCTCCTCACCACCGCCTGGATGACCGCAGGCACCTGCGCCCAGCACACCACCACCGAGCCGGCATCAGGCAATGCCCCGCAAAGCGGAATCAAGAAGGCCGTGCACGCAAAGAAGCACGGCAAGCGAGCCAAGATTACCCGCGCGCGCAAGGGCGCTCCGGTGGCGAGCGACGGCGATGCAGAAGTGCTCGCCCAGGTGTTGGGCTCTGATAACAAAAACCCGTTGTGGGGAAAGCCACAACAGTAGAACTGGAGGCTTGGCAGCTTCGAGGCCGGCGCTTGCGGGCATGCGAGCGCCCGTCCATCGATAAGGAAATGCGTGCGGTCTAGGACAGCCTCGGTCCACTGCACACCAACGCAGCAAGTCGTATGCGCTACGTAGCCCCGACGGCCGGCATTCGCAGCGGAACCATCACCCCCCGAACTGAAAAGCCCTGTCCACCTAAAAACAGGGCGACTCTGCTTTCAGCGGAAGGCAGGGCTGCCCCACACGAGGCGCTGGGCAGCGCTGACGGCCCAAGGTGGACACCGCCACGCGCAGCCTAGACCGTTTCACCCTCCTTGCTCGGATCGACCTGCTTGCCACGCGCCAGCACCGGCACCAGTGCCGCACCGGTATGGCTGGCTTTCACCCGCGTGAGCGCCTCCGGCCCGCAAGCCGCGACGATCGTGCCACCTCCGTCGCCGCCTTCCGGGCCGAGATCGAGAATCCAGTCCGCCTCGGCAATCACGTCGAGGTCGTGCTCGATCACGATCACGCTGTGGCCGCCGTCCGCCAGCCGATGCAGCACGCGGATCAGCTTGGCCACGTCGGCCATGTGCAGGCCCACGGTCGGCTCGTCCAGCACGTACAGCGTGTGCGGGGCCTTCTGGCCGCGGCGTGTGATGTCGTCGCGCACCTTGGCAAGTTCCGTGACGAGCTTGATGCGCTGTGCTTCGCCGCCGGATAGCGTGGGCGACGGCTGGCCCAGCGTCAGGTAGCCAAGGCCCACGTCCTTCATGAGTTGCAGCGGGTGGGCGATGCTGTTCATCGCGCCGAAGAACTCGACCGCCTCGTCGATCTCCATGGTCAACACTTCGCCGATGTTCTTGCCGCGCCAGGTGACGGCCAGCGTCTCGGGGTTGAAGCGCTGGCCGTGGCACACGTCGCATGCGACTTTCACGTCGGGCAGGAAGCTCATGGCGATGGTGCGCACGCCCTGGCCTTCACAGGCGGGGCAGCGGCCGTCGCCGGTGTTGAACGAGAAGCGCGAGGCGGTGTAGCCGCGTGCGCGGGCCTCCAGCGTGTCGGCAAAGAGCTTGCGGATGGTGTCCCACACGCCGATGTACGTGGCGGGGCACGAGCGCGGCGTCTTGCCGATCGGCGTCTGGTCGACTTCCAGCACGCGGTCGATGGTTTCCCAGCCGGTGACGCTGTCGCAGCCATGCCAGTCGTGTTTGACGTCGAGCTTGCGCGGCATCTTCGCCTCAGGCGTCTCAGCCTGCGCGGCCTTCCGTGCGCGGCGGGTTGCCGGCGAAGACAGCACCGAACGGCCGACCGCATCGAGCAGGTTTGTCATCAACACATCGCGCGCCAGCGTCGATTTGCCCGAGCCTGACACCCCCGTAATCGCCACCAGACGCGACAGTGGCATCGTCGCGGTCACGTTGCGCAGATTGTGCAGCTTGGCACCGTGCACCGTCAGCCATTGCTCCGGCACGGCTTGCTTGCCGGCACGCGGCGCAACCACCTGGCGGCGCGGCTGCAGCGGGTGCTCGATCGGCTGCGACAGGAATCGGCCCGTGAGCGAGTCCGGCTGGGCTGCCAGGTCTGCCACGCCGCCTTGCGCGACGAGCGTGCCGCCGCGCTTGCCAGCGCCGGGGCCGATATCGATGATGTGGTCGGCGCGGCGAATGGTGTCTTCATCGTGCTCGACCACCACCAGCGTGTTGCCCTTGTCGCCCAGCTTGCGCAATGCGTCCAGCAGGATCTGGTTGTCGCGTGGATGCAGGCCGATGGTCGGCTCATCCAGCACGTAGCAGACCCCCTGCAGGTTGCTGCCGAGTTGCGCCGCCAGACGGATACGCTGCGCTTCGCCGCCCGACAGGCTCGGCGCGGCACGATCCAGGCTCAGGTAACCCAGGCCGACTTCCTCCAGGAACGACAGACGGCTGTGAATCTCGGCCACCACGTCGCGGGCGATGTCGGCGTCGCGCCCGGTCAGGTCCAGGCCCTCGACCCAGCGGCGGGTCTGGCTGACCGTCCACTGCGCAATGTCGACGATGGGCTTGTCGGCCAAGGTCACCGCGCGCGCCGTCGGGTTCAGGCGCGTGCCGTGGCAGTCGGGGCAGGGCAGGTCGGTCATGCCTTCCGGATCGACTTCCTCCGAGGGCAGTGTCTGCTCGCGGCCGCGGTCGTCGCCGCCGAGCACCGTATCGTCAAACGCGGCACGCTGCTCGCGCGTCAACGCCAACCCCGTGCCGACGCAGCTCGCGCACCAGCCGTGCTTGCTGTTGTACGAGAACATGCGCGGATCCAGCTCGGGGTAGCTGGTGCCGCACGTCGCGCAGGCGCGTTTGGTCGAGAACACCTTGACGCTGCCGACATGCGCCGTGTCGCCGTTGTGCATGGCGTGCTGCAGGCCGTCGAGCGGCGCGAGCACGTGCATGATGCCCTTGCCGTATTCCAGCGCCTGTTCCATCAAGGCACGCAGCGCGGCTTCGTTTTCCGGGGCGACAACGATGTCGCCGACGGGCAGTTCCAGCGTGTGCTCGCGGAAGCGGTCCAGGCGCGGCCATGGGTCGACGGTGAGGAACTCGCCATCGACGCGCAGGTGCGTATAGCCGCGCGCCTTGGCCCATTTGGCCAGGTCGGTGTAGACGCCCTTGCGGTTCACGACCAGCGGCGCAAGCAGGCCGATGTGCTGGCCGCGATGATCCCGCATGAGCTGCGCGAAGATCGCCTCCGGGCTTTGCGCCGACACCGGCGTGCCGTCGTGGATGCAGTGCTGCACGCCCAGCTTCACATACAGCAGGCGCAGGAAGTGCCACACCTCGGACGTGGTCGCCACCGTGCTCTTGCGGCCGCCGCGCGACAGGCGCTGCTCGATGGCCACGGTGGGCGGAATGCCGTAGACGGCATCGACTTCCGGCCGCCCCGCTGGCTGCACGATGGAACGCGCATACGCGTTGAGCGATTCAAGATAGCGACGCTGCCCCTCGTGGAAGAGGATGTCGAACGCCAGCGTCGACTTGCCCGAACCCGACACGCCCGTCACCACGTTGAACTTGCCGTGCGGAATATCGACGTTCAGGCCCTTGAGGTTGTGCTCGTGCGCGTGGACGATGCGCACGACGTTCTCGCCCTGGACTTCCGCCAGCGCCGTGCGCTTGGCGCGGCGGTCGGCCAGTGCCGTTTGCAGCGGCACGCCTTCGGTGGCCTCGGGCTTGCCGATGCTGGCCTCGTATTGCTTGAGCGCCGCACCGGTGTGCGAAGCGGCGCACGCCTTGACCGCAGCGGGGGTGCCGGCGCACACGAGCAGGCCACCGGCATCGCCGCCTTCGGGGCCGAGGTCGATGATCCAATCCGCCGCACGCACCACGTCGAGGTTGTGCTCGATCACGATCAGCGAATGCCCGGCGTCGAGCAGTTTGCCGAACGCGCGCATCAGCTTGGCGATGTCGTCGAAGTGCAGCCCGGTGGTCGGTTCGTCAAACATGAAGAGCCGGCCGGCATTGGCAGGCGCATCGGGTTTGACGCGCTTGCGTGCGGCCGCCTGGGCCGTTTGCGCGGCTTCGGCGAGGAAGCCCGCCAGCTTCAGGCGCTGCGCCTCGCCGCCCGAGAGCGTCGGCACAGGCTGGCCGAGCTTCACGTATTCCAGGCCCACATCGACGATGGGCTGCAGCACGCGCAGCACATCAGCGTCATCGGCGAAGACGGTGGCGGCTTCGCTCACCGTCAGCTCGAGCACATCGGCCACGGACAATGCACGGCCGGCGCGCGCGATTTTCACCTCGAGGATCTCGGCGCGATAGCGCGTGCCGTCGCAATCGGGGCAGCGCAGGTAGATGTCGGACAGGAACTGCATCTCGACATGTTCGAAGCCCGAACCGCCGCAGGTCGGGCAACGGCCGTCGCCCGAGTTGAAGCTGAACGTGCCGGCCGTGTAGCCGCGCTGCAGCGCCATCGGCGCCTTGGCGAACAGCTTGCGGATTTCATCGAACGCGCCCACGTAGCTGGCCGGGTTCGAACGCGCGGTCTTGCCGATCGGGGACTGGTCCACAAACACCACGTCGCTGATCTGTTCGGCGCCGCGCAACGCGCGGAATGCGCCGGGCGATTCGGTTGCCTTGCCAAAGTGCCGCGCCAGGGCTGGGTGCAGCACGTCCTGAATCAACGTCGATTTGCCCGAGCCGGACACGCCGGTCACGCACACTAGGCGCTGCAGCGGAATCTCGACCGTGACGTCGCGCAGGTTGTGCTCCGTGGCACTTTCCAGCACGAGCCGCGGCGTGGCGTCCTCCACGGGACGCGCTTGCCAGTCCGTCGCATCGGCCACGCGCCGCTTGCCCGACAGATACGCGCCGGTGAGCGTGTCGGCCTGCCGAATGGCCGCCGGTGTGCCGTCGAAGACGATCGTGCCGCCGCGCTCGCCGGGGCCGGGGCCCATGTCGATCAGGCGGTCGGCCGCGAGCATCACGGATGGATCATGCTCTACCACTACCAGCGTGTTGCCGGCATCGCGCAGGCGCTGCATGGCTTCGACAATGCGATCGAGATCGCGCGGGTGCAGGCCGATGCTGGGTTCGTCCAGCACGAACAGCGTGTTGACGAGCGACGTGCCCAGCGCGGTGGTCAGGTTGATGCGCTGCACTTCGCCGCCCGACAGCGTGCGGCTCTGCCGGTCGAGCGTCAGGTAACCGATGCCGACGTCGCACAGATAGGCCAGGCGCGTGCGCACCTCGTCCAGCAGCAGCTTGAGCGCGTCGTCGAGCAGCGTGGACGGCAGCGTCAGTTCATCGAAGAAACGGCGGATGCGCTCGATCGGCAGCAGCATCAGGTCGTGCACGGTCAGCCCGGGCAAGGCTTCGAGCTGGGCGCGGCTCCAGGTCACGCCGCGCGGCATGAAGCGGTGTTCGGGCGCGAGCACGGCATCGGCGTTTTCCTTGGTGCCGAGGCGCCATTGCATCGACTCGGTTTTCAGTCGTGCACCGCCGCAGGTTTCGCAGGTCGTGTAGCTGCGGTACTTGGAGAGCAGCACGCGGATGTGCATCTTGTACGCCTTCGATTCCAGGTAATCGAAGAACCGGCGCACGCCGTACCACTGCTTGTTCCATCCGCCGCGCTTGAACGTGGGGTCGCCATGGATGACCCAATCCTTCTGCGCCTGCGTGAGTTCAGCCCAGGGCGTGTCGCGCGGAATGCCGGCCGCCGCCGAATAGCGCATCAGATCGTCCTGGCACTCCTTCCAGGCCGGGGTCTGCATCGGCTTGATGGCGCCTTCGCGCAGCGTCTTGCGCTCGTCCGGGATGACGAGGCCGAGGTCCACGCCGATCACGCGACCGAAACCGCGGCAGGCATCGCACGCGCCATACGCAGAGTTGAACGAGAAGAGGGCGGGTTGCGGATCGGCGTAGCGCAGGTCGCTCTCCGGGCAGTGCAGGCCGGTCGAAAAGCGCCAGATCTCGGGCTCGGCGGCATCGTCGGCGGGCAATACGTAGACGTTGACCCGGCCGCCGCCGCGCTTGAGCGACGACTCGATCGCCTCCAGTGCGCGGGCGCGTTCGGTGCCTTGCAGCCGGAAGCGGTCTGCGACCACGTCGAGCAGTTTGCGTTCGCCGCTCACGCGCTCGGCCTGCACGCGCGTATAGCCGCTGACCGACAGCCACTGCGCGATCTCCTCGGCGCTCGTGTTGGCCGGCAGCTCCACCGGGAACGTCACGACCAGGCGCGGATCAGCCTCGCGCGTGCGTGCCAGCAGCTCGTCATAGATGGTTTCCGGCGTGTCGTGCCGCACGGGCAGCGCGGTTTCCCGATCGAACAATTGCGCCGCGCGGGCAAACAGCAGCTTGAGGTGATCGTTCAGCTCCGTCATCGTGCCGACCGTCGATCGCGAGCTGCGCACCGGGTTGGTCTGGTCGATGGCGATGGCGGGCGGCACGCCTTCCACGTGCTCGACCTGCGGCCGGTCCATGCGGTCAAGGAACTGGCGCGCGTAGGCGCTGAAGGTCTCGACGTAGCGGCGCTGGCCTTCCGCGTACAAGGTGTCGAACACCAGGCTGGACTTGCCGGAGCCGGACGGGCCGGTGACAACGGTCATCTCGCCCGTGCGCAGGTCCAGATCGAGGTTCTTGAGATTGTGCTGACGGGCTCCGCGCAGGCGAATGACACCGGAGGACATGGAGGGTGTTCCTTGGAGGTAGGGGAAATTGCCAGCGCAGAGACACGGTCGCGCCGCCCTGGCAATCAGAATTCGAGCCGTAAACTGTAACGGATTCTTGAGATCCGCTTCGTGCATGAAACGAATCCCGGGCGGGGAGGGTAGCGCAGGGCTCCTGACAGCGTTTTGTCAGGAGCTTTCAGTGGAAGGCGGAGGAAGGCAGCGAGGCAGAAGTGGTGCTGTGACCACTTTCCTCAGGTGCGTCAGCTGGCCGCTCGCCCGTAAGACGCCTGGTTGGCCGGCAGGGCAAAGTCTGGCCCCGGCCGCCGGGGGACAAACCGGTGGTGCTGCACAACCCCGTCCTTCGCGATGACGATGGTTTCCTCCGGAATCTCGGCCCAGGCGTGGGGCAGGTCGATCAGCGGTTCGGACAGCACGAGAAACGCATCCTCGCCCGCCTCGTCGATGGCTGTTCCTTCGGGATAGAGCTCGTGCAGGTGCTTGAACGAGGTGCTGTGGAAGAGCGAGCGCGATTCCCGCTCACTGGAGTAGCGTGCGGCGACGATCTGGGTGCCGTCCGTGGCGCACACGGTCATGTTCAGCGGGTATTCCACGCCGTGGCGATGGCCGATGTCTTCGATCAGGCCGACCATCTGCTCCAGCGCGCCACGCGGGTCGCGGTCCAGGCCGAAGGTCAGCGCGAGGAAGAACATGATCTCCGAATCGGTCGAGCCCTCGATCCAGCGAAACAGTTCCGGCGCGACTTCCATCATCAGCGCGCGCCGCAGCACCGGATATTCGCGGATCAGCCCATTGTGCGCGAAGAGCCATCTGCCGTAGCGGAACGGGTGGCAGTTGGTTTCCTGCGCGGGCGTATCGGTGGCGGCACGCACGTGCGCGATGAACATCGGGGAGCGGATCGCGCGGGCGGCTTCACGCAGGTTCGTGTCGTTCCAGGCGGGATGCAGGCAGCGATAGCGGAACGGCACCTCGGAATGGCGGCCATACCAGCCGATGCCGAAGCCGTCACCGTTGGTGGTGATCTCGCCGCCAAGGCGCGCCCGCAGGCTCTGATCGATCAGTGAGTGCCGGGGCCGGAACAGCACCGTCTCCATCTGAATGGGGTTGCCCGAATACGCCAGCCAGCGACACATGATGCATTGCCTTTCAAACAAGGTGAGGAGACGGCCTGAAAAGGGAGTCTATGCAATGCGTTTCGGAATGCACAGAGAAATCCCGGCGCGTGTTCGGCGCGCAACAGCTCTGCGGAGGTGGTGGTCTGCCTTGACACGCGCACCGTTCGCATCGGGAGAATTGGGTACCTTTTCTCGCATAATCTATATTATGTTAAATACTAGGTGTGAGCCCGGACGCTCTCCCCCGCCTCATTGACATGGCCGGCCGGCACCGTCTTCACCCAAATGCCGCCTGCGCAATGCCCGCCGCAGCGCAAAGCCCCACCACCAGCAACGGTGGCGCTTTCCACCGCGTGAGCAGCAACAGCGCGACCGCCGCAATGGCGAAATCCCGGCCCGAACGCACCGCGCTCACCCACACCGGCGAGTAAAGCGCCATGGCGAGCAGTCCGACCACCGCTGCGTTCACTCCGGCGAGCAATGCCGCCATGGATGGCCGAGCGCGCAGTGCCTGCCAGTACGGCAACGCCGCCACCACCAGCAGCAACCCGGGCAGGAAGATGCCCGCCGTCGCGAGTGCGGCGCCCACCCAGTGGTTCAGCCCGGGCCCGATCGTCCAGCCCAGGAACGCCGCGAAGGTGAAGAGCGGCCCCGGCACGGCCTGCGCGGCGCCGTAGCCGGCCAGGAAGTCTGCCGATGTCACCCAGCCTGTGGCGACGGTCTGCTGTTCCAGCAGCGGCAGTACGACGTGGCCGCCGCCGAAGACCAGCGCGCCTGAACGGTAGAACGCACCGAATACCTCGGCGGGCAGCAGCGGGTACGCCTGCGTCAGGGCAGGAAGGCCTAACAGCAGCGCGAAGAACAACATCAGGCTGCCGATGCTCGCTGCATGCGCGACGTGGAATGCGTACCTCTGCCCTGCTCCTCCTTGCGCTGCCGGCACCGGCTGCGAAGGGCGGCACAACGCGCAGCCAAGGAGAGCCCCGACGGCGATCACGATGAGTTGGGCGTAGACCGTCGTCAGCAGGGCCAGCAATGCCAAGGTGATCAGCGCGATGGCGGCGCGCCTGCGATCCGGGCACAGCCGCCGGGCCATGTCCCAGACCGCCTGCGCGACGACGGCGACGGCCACGAGCTTGAGCCCATGAACGAGCCCGTTTCCGAGCATGCCATTGAGCTTGGGCGCGACCATGGCAAAGGCCAGCAGCAGCAAGACAGAAGGCAGCGTGAAACCGAACCATGCAGCCAGCCCGCCCAGCCAGCCCGCACGCAGCAACCCGATGGAAACCCCCGCCTGGCTGCTGGCCGGCCCCGGCAGGAACTGGCACAGCCCGACGAGGTCGGTGAAGGCCTCGTCATCGAGCCAGCGGCGCCGTTCCACGAACTCGCGGCGGAAGTACCCCAGATGCGCCACAGGGCCCCCAAAGCTCGTGAGGCCCAGTTTGAGAAAGACCGTCAGCACTTCCATGGCAGAGCCCGCTCGATGTGTACGGGACGGTGTGGCGGAAGCGGTCATCGGGGCGGGATCTCGATGTTCAAGGAACGCGTATTAGAACATTGCCGCCATGGCTTGGAAGGCCACTAAAGTGGCAGGATAGGCCTCGTCGTCACCGTCACCGTCACCGGACTCTGCCGCGTATCCCATCATGCACTTTGCCCACACCATTGGCGCACAGCGTCATGTGTTCGACGATCTCAAGACGCTGCTGGCCAAAGCTAGCCCAGCGCGCTCCGGCGACTACCTGGCGGGGCTGGCCGCGGCCACCGAGGGCGAACGCATGGCCGCGCGGATGGCGTTGGCGGACGTGCCGCTGTCGGTCTTCCTCAACGAAGCGCTGGTGCCGTATGAAGACGACGAGGTCACGCGCCTGATTCTCGATCGGCACGACGCGCGGGCCTTCGAGCCGATCGCCTCGCTCACCGTGGGCGAGTTTCGCAACTGGCTGCTCCTGCACGAGACTGACAGCGCCACATTGACCAGCGTCGCCGCTGGCATCACCCCGGAAATGGCTGCCGCGGTCAGCAAGCTGATGCGCAATCAGGATCTGATCGCCGTGGCCCGCAAGTGCCGCGTGGTCACGCGCTTTCGCAACACCATCGGTTTGCCGGGCCGGTTGTCGGTCCGGCTGCAGCCCAATCACCCGACGGATGATCCCAAAGGCATTGCTGCGTCGATCATCGATGGCCTGCTCTACGGCTGCGGCGACGCGACCATCGGCATCAACCCGGCCGGCGACAATCTCGGCGCCATCGTTTCGCTGCTGCAACTGGTGGATGAGCTGCGCAACCGCTACGCCATTCCCACGCAGTCGTGCGTGCTGACCCACGTGACGAACACCATGCGCGCGATTGACCAAGGCGCCCCGGTGGACTTGGTGTTCCAGTCGGTGGCCGGCAGCGAGCAAGCCAATGCGGGGTTCGGCATCAGCCTCGCATTGCTGGGCGAAGCGCATGACGCAGCGCAAAGCCTCTCGCGCGGCACGGTCGGCAACAACGCGATGTATTTCGAGACCGGCCAGGGCAGCGCGCTGTCGGCCAACGCGCATCACGGCGTCGATCAGCAAACGATGGAAGCGCGGGCCTATGCCGTAGCGCGGGCGTTCTCGCCCTTGCTGGTGAATACGGTCGTCGGCTTCATCGGGCCGGAGTATCTCTATGACGGCAAGCAGATCATCCGCGCCGGATTGGAAGACCACTTCTGCGGCAAGCTGATGGGCCTGCCGATGGGCTGCGACGTCTGCTACACCAACCACGCAGAAGCCGATCAGGACGACATGGATACGCTGCTGACGCTGTTTGGCGTGGCGGGCATCCATTTCATCATGGGCGTGCCGGGCGCCGACGACATCATGCTGAACTACCAGAGCACGTCGTTTCATGACGCCCTTTATCTGCGCGATACGCTCGGCCTGAGGCCTGCACCGGAGTTCGAGGCGTGGCTGCAAAGCATGGGCATCGTCGATGCGGCCGGCCGCCTGCAAGACGCCACGGCGCGGCAACCGCTGCTGCAATTGGCTCACGCACTGTGAACTCGGTGGAGAAGCCGAACATGCCGAAACACCCCCTCGTTCAGCCCAATACGTGGGCGCACCTGCGCGCCTTTACCGACGCCCGTATCGCGCTGGGCCGCGCCGGCAACAGCCAGACGACCGACGCCGTGCTGGCATTCGGCGTAGCGCATGCCCAGGCGCGCGATGCCGTGCACCTGCCGCTCGATAGCGCAGCGTTGGCGGCCGCACTTGGGGAAGCGGGCTTCACAGCGGTGACGGCGCACAGCGCGGCTGCGGATCGCGCCGAGTATCTGCGCCGTCCCGACCTTGGCCGCCGCCTTGACGAGGCCAGCCGCGCAAGACTCAGCGCATTGCGGCCAGCGCAGCCGTTCGATGTGGTGTTCGTGATTGCCGATGGGCTCTCCGCGTTGGCGGTGCAAAGCCATGCCGTGCCGCTGCTTTGCAGCGTGCGTGAGCGTCTGCCGGCCGGCCGGTCGATCGGTCCAGTCGCCATCGCCGAGCAGTCCCGCGTTGCGCTGGGGGATGAGATCGGTGCGCTGCTGGGCGCGCGGCAGGTGGTGATGCTGATCGGTGAGCGGCCGGGGCTGAGTTCGCCTGACAGCCTGGGCATTTACCTGACCTACGCGCCGCGTGTTGGCCGCTCCGATGCTGAGCGCAATTGCATCTCCAATGTGCGGCCGGCAGGTTTGTCCTATGACCAGGCAGCGAGCCGGCTGGTGTTCCTGCTCAACGGCGCGTTGGCGCTCGGCCGCAGCGGCGTCGACCTGAAGGACGATACCCCACCCGTTCCTGCGGTTGCCTCGGGTACGGCCCGACTTGCCGAACGGCAGAGCCCATGACACACTCCCTCCCGCTGCCCACACCGGCAGCACGCAGGCGCGGCTGACGCACCAACGACAGCTGCAACACGCCGCAGGAGAGACCGGGCCCAACGCGCATACGCGCACCGCCCGGCGCCGATGGAGCAACCACCCCGGAAACTCTCAGGCAAAAGGACTGTGGCGTCGACTGCGAATCTGGAGAGAGGCGTGCACGCGCGCGCCCACCGAAGGGGAAGGCGCCAGCGCTGCTGATGCCCAAGCTCTCAGGTCCCAAGACAGATGGGGTGAGCCGACCGGATCGTCCGGTCATGACATCACTCCATAGGGATCGCCATGACGCACATCGTCATCGTCGGCGCCGGCATATCCGGCGTCACGACCGCTTACACGCTCTCGCAACTCGGCTATCAGGTCACGGTGCTCGACCGCCACCTGTATCCGGCCATGGAAACCTCGTTCGCCAACGGCGGCCAGCTTTCCGCCAGCAACGCTGAAGTCTGGAACAGCACCGGCACGTTGCTCAAGGGCATCAAATGGATGCTGCGCAACGACGCTCCGCTGCTGCTCAACCCCAAGCCCTCGTGGCACAAATACTCCTGGATCGGCGAGTTCGTCGCCAACATCGCGCACTACCGGCGCAACACCATCGAAACCACGCGCATGGCCATCGAGGCACGCAAGCATCTGTTTGCGATGGCCGAACGGGAGCAGATCGATTTCGACCTGCAAAAGCGCGGCATTCTGCACGTCTATCACGACAAGGCCAGCTTTGCGGCAGCAGGCAAGGCCAACACCCTGCTCGTCGCCGGCGGCCTTGAGCGCCACGCCGTGAGCCCCGAGGAGATTGCCGCCATTGAGCCGACGCTGCGCGGCAATTACTACGGCGGCTACTTCACCGCATCCGACGCCACGGGCGACATCCACAAGTTCACGCGTGGCCTGGCGCAGGCGTGTGAGAAGCGCGGCGTGCGGTTCATGCACGGCGTGGATGTGCGCGATGTGGAGACCACCGGAAGCGGCGTGCGCCTGCTGTTGCAAACCACGCTCGATGACCGCCTTTCCACCAGCGCGGCGAATGTCATACAGGACCTTGCCGCCGATGCGATGGTCGTGTGCGCGGGCGTGGGCAGCCGGCATATCGCCCAGCTGGTGGGCGATCGCATCAACGTGTATCCGGTCAAGGGCTATTCGATCACGGTGCACCTGGACGACGACGCCAGCGTGCAAGGCGCACCGTGGGTCAGCTTGCTCGATGAGAGCGCGAAGATCGTGACAAGCCGGCTGGGCGCAGGCCGCTTCCGCGTCGCGGGCACGGCGGAGTTCAATGGCTACAACCGCGACATCCGTGCGGACCGCATCGAACCGCTGGTGGCATGGACGCGCCGCAACTTTGCGATTGGCACATCGCGTGTGGTGCCCTGGGCCGGCTTGCGCCCGATGATGCCGGACATGATGCCGCGCGTCGGCCGTGGGCGGCACGCGCGCGTGTTCTACAACACGGGCCACGGGCATCTGGGCTGGACGCTGTCTGGCGCCACCGCCGCGATGGTGGGCGACGTGATCGCGCGAGATTGCCCGCTGCATTGATCGCAAACAAAAAAAGCCCGCCAGGTTTCGGCGGGCTTTTTTTCGTACTGCGGGTGCTGCAATGCCGATCAATAGCCGGCTGCCAGCCCCGTGTTGCGACGCGGGTCATTCGCGCCATAGAAGCGGTTGTTGCCGACCGGCTTGCCGCCCAGCGACGGCGCACCGATGATGATCGCCGCCAGATGGTTGGCCGGCTGCGGTGCACCCAGGTTGTGCCCCATGTCGGTCAGGATCTTGCGCGTGTCGGGCGACAGTGCGTACGGCTCGACGTTGGTCACGTCCGGCAACCACTGCTGGTGGAAACGCGGCGCATCCACCGCTTCCTGCACGTTCATGCCGTAGTCGATGGCGTTAATCATGGTGAGCATGACGGCCGTGATGATGCGGCTGCCGCCCGGCGTGCCCACCACCATGACGGGCTTGCCGTCCTTGGTGACGATGGTCGGACTCATCGACGACAGCGGGCGCTTGCCCGGGGCGATCGCATTGGCTTCGCCCTGCACCAGGCCGTACAGGTTCGGCACGCCGACCTTGGCGGTGAAGTCGTCCATCTCGTCGTTCAGGATCACGCCCGTCTTGGCGGCCGTAACCTTGGCGCCAAACCAGTCGTTGAGCGTGTACGTGACCGACACGGCGTTGCCGTACTTGTCGGCAATCGAGTAGTGCGTCGTGTTGCTGCCCTCATGCGGCTCGACGCCTGGCTTGATGTCCTTCGACACGCCCGCCTTCTTCGGGTCGATCACGGCACGGATCTTGGCCGCGTAGTCCTTGCTCAGCAGGCGGTCCAGCGGGTTCTTCACGAAGTCGGGGTCGCCCAGGTAGCTGTTGCGGTCCACATAGGCGTGGCGCATGGCTTCGATCTGGTAATGCGTGGCCTGCGCGGAATGCCAGCCCAGTTCCTTGAGCGGATAGCCCTCCAGGATGTTGAGCATTTCGCAGATGATCACGCCGCCCGAGCTCGGGGGCGGGGCCGACACCACGTGATAACCGCGGTAGTCGCACTCGACCGGCGCGAGTTCGCGGGTCTTGTAGCTGGCCAGGTCTTCTTGCGTGATCAGTCCGCCGCCGGCCTTGCTCGATGCGGCAATGGCCTCGGCGACCCAGCCCTTGTAGAAGCCGTCGGTGCCCTTCTTGCTGATCTCGCGCAGCGTCTTGGCCAGGTCGCGCTGCACAAGCTTCTCGCCCACCTGGAACGGCTGTCCCTTGTTCAGGAAGATCGCGCCCGTGGCGGCGTCTTCCTGGAAGTCCTTGGTGGAGGTATGCAGCATGTCGACGTCGCCCTGGTCGAGCACGAAGCCCTTCTCGGCCAGGTGGATGGCCGGTTCGACCAGCGCGGCGCGCTGCATGGTGCCGTACTTCTGGCGGGCGTACTCCATGCCCGACACGGTGCCCGGCACGCCCACGGCCAGGTGGCCCTTGGTCGAGGCGCCCTTGATGACGTTGCCGTCCTTGTCCAGGTACATGTTTGCGGTGGCGGCCTTCGGCGCGACTTCACGGAAGTCGAGGAAGGTCTTGCGCCCGTCGGCCAACTGGATGGTCATGAACCCGCCGCCGCCCAGGTTGCCTGCGGCCGGATAGACCACGGCCAGCGCGTAGCCCACGGCCACGGCGGCGTCCACGGCATTGCCGCCGCGCTTGAGCACATCCACACCGACCTTGGTGGCCAGATGCTGGGCCGAGACGACCATGCCGTTTTCTGCGGCCACCGGCGCCACGGATGCGGCGTACGACGGGGCGACGGCTGTGATGCTGACCGACGCGATGGCGGCGACGATCCACCGCATGCCTGTTCTTGGATTCTGCATAGGAGCTCCTTCGGTACCTTCATGGACGCCGGTTGTGCCGGCGTGCGTGTTATTGGCGCGCGAACGTTATCAGGCCGCGCGCTCGCGCACTATAGCCTCATCCCCGTATTGACGCACCGCGCCGCCGATGCACGCCGAACGTTCCGCGTGGGGGCAGGCGGAATCGCGCCGCCGCACCGCTGCCGCGCCGCCGGTCGGTTCAGCCACCCCGGGCCACCGGCGGTGCGCGGCGGCGTACCGGCTGGGCCTTCACGATGGCGGTGTTGGTCTCGGCGTGATCGGCCACGCGGTCGAGAATCTGGTCGAGCTGGTCGATGGACTGCACGAAGAGCCGGGCGATGAAGCAGTCTTCGCCGGTGACCTTGTCGCATTCGCTGATCTGCGGAATCTCTTCGATGAGCCGCTGCACGATATGCAGCTTGCCGGGCATCGGCCGTACCCGCACGATGGCCTGCAGCGGGTAGCCGAGCGCCTTCGGGTCGAGGTCGACCGTGTACTGCCGGATCACGCCGCGCTCCTCCAGCCGCCGCAGCCGCTCCGACACGCTCGGCGCCGAGAGCCCGACCTGCTCCGCCAGCTGCTTGAGCGAGATGCGGGAATCGGTCAGCAGAACGTCCAGGATCCGCTGGTCCACGTCGTCGATTGCGTTCATCGCGCCTCCAGAGGACTTTTGCCTTATTTCATTAGCAGGAAGCGGAATTTTGCCTCAGAAAACACATGGAAGGCAGCCCAGTCGCATGCGATCCTTCCAACATCGACATACGAGGCAATCCACATGAACGACAAGACACGCGGCACGGTGGAAATGACCGCCGCCATGACGATTTCCGGAACGATCGGCTGGTTCGTCGTCCGCTCGGGCCAACCGGTGATGGATGTGGTGTTCTGGCGCTGCGCGTTTGGCGCGCTGGCGCTGCTGGCGGTCTGTACGGCGCTCGGTTTGCTGCGCGGGGCCATCACGTGGCGGCGCACCGGCATCGCGGCGCTGGGCGGCGTGGCCATTGTCATCAACTGGCTGCTGTTGTTTGCAGCGTATCCGCGGGCGTCCATCTCGATCGCCACGGCGGTCTACAACACGCAGCCGTTCATGCTCGTCGGGCTCGGCGCGCTGTTCCTGTCGGAAAGGCTGACCGCAACCAAGCTGACCTGGCTGGCCATCGCGTTCATCGGCGTGGTGCTGATCGTGCAGGTGGGGCCTGCGGCCAGCACCGGATCGGACTACCTGACGGGCATTGCCCTGGCGCTGGGCGCCGCGTTCGCCTACGCGGTGGCGGCCATCATTACAAAGAAGCTGGCCGGTACCCCCCCGCACCTGATCGCGCTCATCCAGGTGTGCGTGGGCGTGCTGATGCTGGCGCCGCTCGCCAACCTGTCGCATCCGCCTGCCGATGCGCACACATGGGTGATCCTCATCACCGTCGGCGTCGTGCATACGGGGCTCATGTACATCCTGCTCTACGGCGCCATCCAGCGGCTGCCGACGCATCTGACCGGCTCGCTGTCGTTCATCTATCCGATCGTGGCGATCATCGTGGACATCGTCGCCTTCGGGCATCGGCTGCAGCTTGCGCAGTTCCTGGGGGCGGCGGCCATCCTGCTGGCGGCCGCGGGCATGAACCTCGGGTGGTCTCCATACCGGTGGCTGCGCGGGCACACGGGTTCCGCCGCCCAGTAGCGCGAGGCTCGGGACGCAGTTTGGCTCCGCCATGAAGCGGCGCCAAACTGCTGTTATTCTTGTGCGTTTTCCGCTGGCGCCCCGGCGCGCCCTGCGCCTGCCTCTCTCCTCCTCTGGCAGCCGGCGGACAGAAGAACTCCAGACATACGCACAAGATGAAGGAAGGTCACCCGCCGGAACCAGGCCGCGAAGCCGCGATTGCCTGGATCCAGGAGCAAATGCAAACCTACGATCTGTCCGTCGAAGACTTGCAGGCGCACGGCTGCTTCGAAGCCCCGCCCCCGCCCGCCGGGCCGGTCTACATGAGCGCCGACGGCCAGCATTGGGACGGCACCGGCGAAATGCCAGACTGGCTGCAGCGCGCCGTCAACGCAGGACAGAGCATCGAACATTTCCGCGTGGGCTGATGCCCGCGCCGTGCGGGTACGCCTGTTGCGTGGTTGCAAGTGCAAGCGCGGCCGGTTTGTCCTGTTGATCCACTGCTCCGCCCGGCCGACGCTCCAACCCAACGGAGGACATCATGCCGGAACGCAAGACCGTAGAACGTGCGCGCACCGACAAGCGCCACGGCAAGGCCGCCTCGACGCAGGCAGGCAACTTCGTGAAGGAAGAGATGGATCACATCCGCGAAGGCAAGCACGGTGCGAAAAACACCAAGCAGGCCATTGCGATCGGGCTGTCCAAGGCGCGCCGCTCCGGCGTTGCCGTCAAGCCGCCTGGGGAAGGCAAGGCGTCAGCCGCCACCCGCAAGAAGGCAGAACACGACGTCAAGGCCGGCAGCAAGACTGGCGGCAAGAAGACTAGCCACGCCAGTGCGAGCAAGGAATCCACGGCCAAGCGCAGCAAGACCACGACACGGACGCTGAAGAAGGAAGGCCATTCGGCGGCATCCAAGTCGTCGCTGTCCAAGCAGGCGCATAGCGCGGCGTCGAAGCGGTCGAGCAGCGAGCGCTCGGCGGCGGCCAAGAAAGGCGCCGCCACCAAGGGCGCAGCCGGCCGTTCCGCTGCCGCAAAGAAGGCGGCACGCACACGCGCTGCGCACGCCCGGTAAATTTTTCCTGTCCAGCCTGAAGGCGGCCCGTTGGGGTCGCTTTTTTCTTGGCGGTTCGTCTCGCCTTCTTTGCCCTTCCCAAAAAAAAACTCAAAAAAATTTCTGTTCTCCGTGTCAGGAACGCTGTCATGCGCCGACGAAGGTGCACGGAACACATCTGCGCGATGCCGCAGTGCACCGTACGGCGAGGGATTTCGCCCTGCCAGCCGTTCAACGACACCTGTTCAATCAAGGAGAACACCCATGAAACAACACGCCATGATCGCCGCCGCCCTGGGTAGCCTGCTCGCGCTGGGCGCACTGTCGACGCCGGTGCAGGCCGCCGACGCTGCCGGCAAGGAAAAGTGCTACGGCGTCGCCAAGGCCGGCCAGAACGATTGCGCCAGCCCCGGCAGCGCCCACGCCTGCGCCGGCCAGTCGAAGATCGACAAAGACCCGATGTCGTGGAAGTACGTGCCGGCCGGCACCTGCGCGCAGATGGGCGGCACGATGCAGCCTGCGTCCAAGTAACGCGCGACGCCGGGTGACCGCCATGCAGACTGCTCTGCCAACCTGCGCCGGCGCAGGCCTGCGCGCGCCGCACTTTCCCGCCCTGCTGCACGGGGAAGCCCGCTTCCCGTGGGCGGAAGTGCACAGCGAGAACTATCTGTATGGCGGCCCCGCACGCGCAGCGCTGCTGGCCGCGCGAGAGCGCCAGCCGGTGAGCCTGCACGGCGTGGGCATGGGGCTCGGCAACGCAGATGGGCTGGACGTCGAACACGTTCGCGCCATCGCTGCCCTGGCGGACGCCGTTGCGCCTGCCGCGATTTCCGAGCACCTGTGCTTCAACCGCAGCGGCGCACAGGTCGTCAACGATCTGCTGCCCGTGCCCTATTCCCGCGAATCGCTTGAGATCGTCTGCGCCAACGTCATGCGCGCACAGGACATCCTCAAGCGGCCGCTGCTGATTGAGAACATTGCCGCGTACATCGACTGCCGCACGCTGGTCGATGCCGACGACGCCGTCTCCGAAGGGGCGTTCCTGACCGCCCTCGCGCGGCGCACGGGCTGCGGCATCTTGCTGGACCTGAACAATCTGTACGTCAACAGCGTCAACCACGGCGTGACCGTCAAATCGGTGCTCGCCGATATCGACCCAACGCTGGTCGGCGAGATTCACCTGGCGGGCTTCAGCGTGGAAGACGGCATGCTGATCGACACGCACAGCGCGCCCGTGCATGCACCCGTCTGGGCGTTGTACGACGCGTGGATTGCCAAGCACGGCCCGCGTCCCACGCTGATCGAATGGGACGCTGAACTGCCGCCCGTGCAAGTGTTGCTGGACGAAGTGGCACGCGCCCAGGCGACGCTCGATCGCCACGCCAACGCCGTCATGCAGGAGCCACGCCATGCGACTGCCTGACTGGGAAGCGCACCTCATCAGCGCACTGACGGCCGCCGCAACCGACGAAGAAACACCCGGCATCGCCATCTACCGCAACGCGCGTCTGGCGATTCTGCGCAACGCGCTGGCGGGAGCCTACCCCGTCTGCCGCGCGCTCGTCGGCGAGGACTGCTTTGATGCACTCGTGCGCGACACGCTTGCCGTGCAGGCCTCCACATCACCGAACCTGCATCGCTACGGAAACGCGCTGCCGGCCGTCATTGCGCAATCGCCCTTGGCGCACAGCGTGCCCTATCTGGCCGATGTCGCACGCCTGGAATGGTGCGTGCATTGGGCGCATTACGCCCCGGACGCGCACGTTGAAGCGGCGGACGCCACGCTGCTCGCGCAGCCTGCGGACACCATCCGCGCGGGGCTGGTGGAGGGTGCGCAATGGGTGGCGTCGCGGTGGCCCGTGGTGTCGATCTGGCGCGCGCACCAGCCGGGCGAAACCCTCGCGCTCAGTGCAATCGACCTGGGCGTCGGCGAAGCCGCAGCGATTGCCGTGCGAGGGCATCGCGTTGCCGTGCTCGATTTCGATCCCCCGACCGCCACTTTCCTCGCCGCTTGCGAAGCGGAGACCTCGCTTCAGGCCGCGCTCGAAACCACCCTGGCCGAGCGCCCGAATTTTGATCTGACTGCATGCCTGTCCGGCCTCTATCGCTCGGGGCTGCTCGCACTGTCTGCCTCCCCAACACCCTCGTCTACTGGAGACACGCCATGAACACCCTCACCAGGACGTTTGCCCCGCTTACGCGCCTGCGCGCGTCGTTCGACCGGCTTGCCGGTCCGCAAAGCACGCTGTGTTCGGTCATCCTGTTGATCGCCCGGGCGTATCTCTTCTACGTGTTCTTCCGCTCCGGCCTGACCAAGCTGCACGACTGGGACACGACCGTGCTGCTCTTCACCGAGGAATACAAAGTGCCGCTGTTGCCGCCCGCACTGGCAGCAGCGCTCGGCACGTTCGGCGAACTGGTTTTCCCTTCTCTGATGCTGGCCGGCATCGTGCCAAGGCTGGCGGCTGCCGGGCTGTTCTTCGTCAACGTGGTGGCGGCGGTGTCGTACTGGGCCAATCTGTCGGGCTCGGCCATCGAATTTCATTTCGTGTGGGGCGTGCTGATTGCGCTCGTGGCGACCATCGGACCGGGTGGGCTTGCGGCACAGACCCTTTGGCAACGCCGCTTGCGTTAAGCGGATTGCGGTGGCGGCGGGCTTATCATGTGGCTCTCCGTCATCTCTTCAGGAGCATCGATGCGCTTCCCTCAGTTGCCCTTCGCGGCCTCGGCCGGTGTGTTGGCTGCCATTGGCGCCGCAGTCCTGCTCACAGCCTGCGCCTGGGGCGATAGCCCGAACAGCACCGGCGCCCGCATGACCGACGACTCGCTGCTGGCGTACCAGGTCAAGGCGGCGCTGGACTACGACACGGCCCTCAACCCGCGCCAGATCCGCATCCACACCACGCCGGAAGGCAAGGTCACGCTCACGGGTTGGGTCGATACGCCCGAGATGGCCCGCCGTGCGGGCGACGACGTCAAGCGCTTCGTCGACCCGGCCAAATTTGATAACCAGTTGCGCGTGCTCTCGCGCTCGCAGGTGCTGGGCGGCGGGCCGCTGATTCCGGCGGGTTTGCCGCCCGAGGCACCGGCCAGCGCTCCGGCTGCCCGCTAGGCCGTCTGCGCCCCGGTGTGGACGGGCACGCGCCGCACCGGCATGGCCTGCAGCAGGCCGAAACCAGCCTCGGCCACCATGAACGGCACCACCAGCAGCGTGGCGCCCGAGCCCAATGCGTATCCCTGCCAGGCTGCAAACAGGGTGCGCGCAACGGCGTCATACCGGCCCAGCGCAACGCTGGGGTGGCGTATCCGCAGCACAGACCACACGCACACCACCGACCCCATGAGGTTGGCCATCAGCATGTGGGCCGGCTCAAACGGCGGCAGACCGGCAATGCCCAGCACGCCCGCCACCGCATTGAGCGCGTGGTGCAGCAGCATGAAGCTCCACGGCGTGGCAAACGGCGCAGTGACGATCAGGTCGTACCAGCCGCTGGCCCGCACGAGGCGCACGAACGTCGATTCGGAAACCATGGCGAAACTCCGGTTGTAAAGTGGATGAGCCGCCACGTTAAAGGCTGGTGTACGCTCAAGGGTCAAGTCCCGATCCTTGTCAAAGCGCCATGTCACACCCGCCCCTGCCCCCACACCGAGACGAGCTTTCCATTGGCGACCTGTCTGCCGCGACGGGCGTATCGCGCGATGGCCTGCGTTTTTACGAGGCGCGCGGTTTGATCCGTGCACGGCGGCGCAGCAACGGTTATCGCGCCTACCCGGCGCAGACCGTGGAGCTCGTCCGCTATGTGCGGACGGCCCAGCAACTCGGCTTCACGCTGGCTGAAATTGGCGACGGGATGACGCAGGTGTGGCAGCAGCCCGACACCGATGCGGCCGTCGCGGCCCTGCTTCGGGACAAGCTGGCGGCCATCGACGCCCGCATCGCGAGCCTGCAAGCCATGCGCGACGCACTTGCCGCGCGCGTCGGCATGCGCTGCCCTCTCGCAACCACCTGAGCCCGCCCCGCGGCCGCCTTGTTTTGTCATATGACTGTCGCAGACTGCCGCTGCGGGGGCGGTTTGCGGGCGGTCTCATGCGTCGTGACGACAGGCTGAGTCGTGAAAGGCGCTTGAAAGATCGCGCCAGTAAAAACGCTCCCGTTACAAGGGGAGTCAGTTGCAGTGAAACATCGGGTTGCGTTCCATCCGCTGGTAAAGGCCGTGCTGTGCGCGGCGGCGTGCCTGCCACTTGCCGCTGCATGGGGCGCTGCGCCGGCACCCGCGGCAGCCAGCCTGCCGGTGGCGGCCATGCCGCCGATCAAGCCATCCGTGCCCGGCGTGACGGGCCCGGGCTTCAACCTCGTTGAGCTGCTGCAGGAACTCAAGAGCAACAATCCGCAGCTCATCCAGGCGCGCCACAACTACCTGTCGGCCAAGTCGATCCCGCCGCAACTGGCGGCGCCGAACAACCCGCAGCTCGGCTACATCTGGAACAGCATCCCGAAGGGCTTCCCGCTGGCCGTCAACCGCGCGGGCGGCAGCCAGTACAACCTCACGCAGCAGATTCCATTTCCGGGCAAGAAGGCGCTGGCCGCCGAGATCGCCGACCGCCAGGCGGAATCGCTGAACGCGCAATCCGATGCACTGTACCTGCAGCTGTATGCGCAGCTCTCGACCACGTATTACCAGGCGATCGCGCTGCAGAAGCAGATCGATGTGCAGAAGCTGACCATCACCCGCCTGGAGCAGGTCAAGCAGATCGCGCGGGTGCGCTACGCCAACAACGCCGCGGCGTACGCCGATTACCTCAACGCGCAGGTGATGCAGAGCAGCGCCCAGAATGACCTGTTCGCGGCGCAGCGCCAGTACGACAGCACGCTGCAGACGCTCAACACGCTGATCGGCAAGGAGCCGAGCTTTCCGCTCGTGCTGCGCGCCGACGACGAATCCGTGCACCTGCCCGAAGTGCCGCTGCCCGAGCTGGAGAACCAGGCGCTGCGCGAGCATCCGTCGATCAAGGCATCGGCCGAGTTGATGGACGCCGCGCGCAAGAGCGTGACGCTGGCGCGCAAGGCCTACCTGCCCGACTTCCAGGTCATCGCCACCGTCACCACCGACAACCCGCCCTACGGCGTGCGCCCGAACAGCTACCAGATCGAGCTGGACGTGATCATCCCGTTCTGGTTTTTCACCAAAGAGAAGTACGGCGTGAACCAGGCGGTGGAGAGCCAGATTGCCACCGAGGCTAACGATGTGTCGGTGCGCCAGCAGACGCTGCTCGCGGTCGATACGGCCTACAACACGCTGCGCCAGACGCTTGCACAGCTCGACTTCAACAAGCAGCGGCAATTGCCCCAGGCGCTGGCGGCGTATCGCGTGACGATGACGAACTACGCCAGCAACAACGCCGACTTCAACGATCTGCTCACCGCCCAGGGCGCGCTGCGCAACGCCGAGCTGGCGGTCGCCCAGGCCCAGGCCACGGCCCTGCAGGCCTATCACGCGCTGCTCGCGGCCACGGGCCGATCGCCCGTTCAAGCTCAATAAGACCATGAAGACGTTCTCTCCCCTCGCCACTGTCGTTTCAGTGATCGCCCTTGCGGCTGCCGTTGCCGTGGGCGTGGTGGTCGGGCGCAAGTGGCCGGCCGCTGCCCCCGCTGACACGACGAGGCCGACCCTGGGCGCCGGCTCCACGCTGGCGAGCAACGCGCCCGCGCGCCCGAAACCCGACTCGGTCGAGATCCCCGAAGGCGGTTTTGACCCGCAGCAGGTGAAGGTGGCGCAGGTCAGCCAGCTGGCGGTGCCGGTGGAGCTGTCGACGCCGGGCAAGCTGGCCTACAACGCCGAGCGCACGAAGCTGGCCTCGGCTCGCGTGGCCGGCCGGCTTGACCAGATCCTGCAGTTCGAAGGGGCGCAGGTGCGCGAGGGCCAGCCGATTGCCGAGCTGTACGCGCCGGACTTCGTCTCTGCGCAGAAGGAATACCTGCTCGCACTGAATACCGCGCGCCAGCTCAAAAGCTCGAACATGAAGGAATTGCAGGACGACGCCGACATGACGGCGCAGTCCGCCGCGAACCGCCTGCACGTGCTGGGCCTGAACGACGCGGAAGTCGCGCAGATCGCCCGGCGCGGCGCACCGGCCGAGCACCTGACGCTGCGCGCGCCCATCTCGGGCACCATCGTCAAGCGCAACATGGACCCGGGCGCCTTCCTGAACGTCGGCGATTCGTTCATGAGCATCGTTGATACGCGTGTGCTCTGGTTCACCGGCAATGTGTACGAGAACGACATTGCCAGCGTGCGCATCGGGCAGCCGATCTCGCTGCACACCGCCGCCTATCCGCAGCGCGAGTTCACGGGCCGGGTGAGCTTTATCGCGCCCAACATCGATCCGGCCACGCACACGCTCACGGTGCGCTGCGACGTGCCTAACCCCGACGGCCTGCTGCGCCCCGAGATGTACGCCACGGCGCGCATCCAGACCGGCAGCGGCCTGGCCACGGTGGTGCCCAAATCGGCGTTGGTGAAAGACCACGGCAGCTACTACGTGATCGTGCAGAGCGACGCCAGGCACTTCAAGCGCGTCCAGGTACAGGGCAAGGACACCGGTACCGACGGCAACTTTGCGGTCACGGCGGGGCTGGATGCCTCATCGCAGGTGGTCGTGCGCGGCGCCGCGCTGCTCAACGAGATGATCGTCAAGGCGGGGGCGTAGGCATGGGCTTCAACCCCATCGCGGGCATCCTCAAGCGCCGGCTGCTGATCGTCTTCCTGGCGATCGCGCTGCTGGTGGCGGGCGTGCTGTCATTTCGCGAGTTGCCGCTGCAGGCGTATCCGGGCGTGGCGCCGCTGTCGGTGCAGGCCATCACGCAATGGCCGGGCCGCAGCACGACGGAAGTTGAACAGCAGATCACCATCCCGATCGAGAATGCGCTGGCTGGTGTGCCCGATGTGCAGTCGTTCCGCTCGGTGTCGCTGTTCGGACTGTCGGTGGTGACGCTCAAGTTCAAGGAAGGCACCGACAGCTTCAAGGCGCGACAGAACTTTTCGCAGTACCTGGCCAGCGCCAACCTGCCGACCGGCGTACAGCCGTCGCTGAGCCCCGACTCGGACGCGACCGGCGAGATCATGCGCTTTCGCCTCGTGGGCGACGGCGTGGACCTCACTACGCTCAAGAGCTACCAGGACTACGACATCACCAAGGAGCTCAAGCACGTACAGGGCGTCGCAGATGTGAGCTCCTTCGGCGGCAAGGTGAAGGAGTATCACATCGTGCCGTCGCCGGCGAAGCTGCAGTCGTACGCCATCACGCTGTCGCAGCTCATCACCGCCATCGGCAATGCCAACAACAACACCGGCGGAAACCTGCTGCGCGACGGCGAGCAGCAGTTCGTCGTGCGCGGCGTCGGCCTGCTGCAGACGGTGGACGACATCCGCAACGTGGTGGTGGCCGCCAACAACGGCGTGCCGGTGCGCGTGCGTGATATCGCAGATGTGGAGGTCGGTAACGTGCAGCGCCTGGGCCAGGTGCAATACAACGACCAGCCCGACGTGGTGGAAGGCATCGTGCTGCTCAAGCGCGACGCCAATGCCAGCGAGGTACTGGCTAAGGTGCGCGAAAAGGTGGCCGAGCTCAACAACGGCATCCTGCCGAAGGGCATCCAGGTCAAGCCGTTCTACGACCGCCAGGTGCTGCTCGACATCACCATGGGTACGGTGGAACACACGCTGGTGGTGGGCATTGCGCTGGTGCTGGCGGTGCTGTTCGTCTTCCTCGGCAACCTGCGTGCGGCGGCCGTGGTGGCCGCGGTGATTCCGCTGGCGCTGTGCGTGTCGTTCATCAGCATGGAACACTTCCATGTGCCGGCCAACCTGATCTCGCTCGGGGCGATCGACTTTGGCGTGATCGTCGACGCGGCCGTGATCGTGATGGAAAACATCATGCGTCACCTCGAGGAAGGCGCCCAGAAACTGGACGACGCCATCGTCAAGGCCACCAGCGAAGTCCAGCGCGCGATGATCTTCTCAACGGGCATCATCATCGTGGCGTACTCGCCGCTGTTCTTCATCGGCGGGGTGGAGGGCATCATCTTCAAGCCGATGGCGTTCACGATGGGTTTTGCGCTGATGGCCTCCATCGTGCTGAGCCTGACGTTCGTGCCGGCTACCACGTCGTTCGTCTTCGGAAAGACGCTGCATCCGCATTCGCCCGCGTTCATCACGGCGATCCTGCGCTGGTACAAGCCGCTGCTGCGCAAGCTGATCGCACGGCCGATGGCGGTGTTCGCCACGGCTATCGCGGCGCTTCTGCTCACGCTGTACAGCGCCACCTTCCTCGGCACGGAGTTCCTGCCCACGCTGGAAGAGAACAACCTGTGGCTGCGCATCACGCTGCCCAATACGGTGGACCTGGATTACTCGGCTTCGGTTGCGAATGATCTGCGCGCGTACTTCGTCAAGCAGCCGGAAATCAGGCAGGTCTCCGTGCAGATCGGCCGCCCGGATGACG
Organism: Ralstonia mannitolilytica; assembly: GCF_905397375.1. GTDB lineage: Bacteria > Pseudomonadota > Gammaproteobacteria > Burkholderiales > Burkholderiaceae > Ralstonia > Ralstonia mannitolilytica. The sequence continues at coordinate 85,347 of NZ_CAJPVG010000013.1, read as the reverse complement.
GCACCGATTCCACGGGCGTATTCAACCAGGAGTACGGCCTGTACTTTGCCGCGCCCGACAAGTGGCCCGACGGCATGACCAAGGGCAAGCTCGTCGAGCGCCTGTCAAAGCATCTGGAGAAGATCCCGGGCATCGAATACAACTTCTCGCAGTACATCCAGGACAACGTGGACGAGGCGCTCTCCGGCGTGAAGGGCGAGAACTCCGTCAAGCTGTTCGGCAACGACCTCAACGTGCTCGAAGCCAAGGCCAACGAGATCCAGGCGCAGCTCAAGAAAGTGCCGGGCCTCGTGGACGTGGGCATCTTCCGCGAGCTTGGCCAGCCGACGCTGAACGTGTCCATCGACCGCCAGGCGGCGGCGCGCTTCAACATCAACGTGAGCGATGTACAGAGCCTCGTGCAGTACGCCATCGGCGGCGCGCCGGTCACGCAGATCCTGGAAGGCGAGAAATCGTTCGGGCTCGCGGTGCGCCTGAACCAGCAGGCCCGCGCATCGTACGACGCCATCCGCGAACTGCTGATCGACACGCCGGACGGCCAGCGCATCCCGCTGTCGATGGTCGCGAAGGTGGAAATGACCGACGGCCCGTTCTTCATTTACCGCGAACTCGGTAAGCGCTACATCGCCATCAAGTTTGGCGTGCGCGGGCGTGACCTGGGCAGCGCGGTCGATGAGGCGCAACGCGTGGTCGGCAGCAACGTCGCCCTGCCCGAGGGCTACACCGTCAAGTGGGACGGCCAGTTCAACGAGATGAAGGTCGCGCAGGGCAAGCTGATGGTGATCGTGCCGCTGACCATCCTCGTCATCTTCCTGCTGCTGTACAGCACCTTCGGCAACTTCAAGGACGCGCTGATGGTAGTGCTGAACGTGCCGTTTGCCGCCATCGGCGGGCTGCTGGCGCTGCACATCGCCCACGAGACGCTGTCGATTTCGGCCGGCATCGGCTTTCTGTCGCTGTTCGGCATTGCGATCCAGGACGGCGTGATCCTGATCTCGTACGTCAACCGCCTGGCGCAATCCGAAAACCTGCGCGAAGCCACGGTGGAAGGCGCTGCGCTGCGCTTGCGGCCCGTGATCATGACGGCCATGCTGGCCGGCCTGGGCCTGCTGCCCGCGGCGCTGTCGCACAGCATCGGTTCGGAGGCGCAGCGTCCGCTGGCGCTGGTGATCGTCGGTGGCATGGTGACGACGACGATCCTGACACTGCTGGTTCTGCCGGTGGTGTTCACGTGGGCGCACCGCCATCGCGGTACGCCCCCGCGCGAGCCCGACGTGACACCGACGGCGGCCATGCTGCCCTGATGCGACGGCGGTAATCAACACAAGCGGGCGCGCCGGCTGCCGACGGTGCGCCCGATTTGTTTCCGGTGCCGGCTGAATCGGATTATTCCGATGGCTGCATGCAGGCTCGGCGGGCACAGTGCGTATGCCCTGATCGCCTCTACGCCACCATGCAACCCACAGCCTCCACGCCTGCCGACATCGCCGCCAGACTCCCCGCGCAAGTGATCGCCGCCCTCACCGAACTGTTCGGCAACGACTTGCAGCAATGGCGCTTCATCATCGATTTGTTCTCGGACACGGTCGAACAGGACCTCTGCAATCTCGAGAAGGCCATCCGCGGCGGTGAAGACGCCCACATCATCGAGGCGGCGCACCGCATCGTCGGCTCCGCGCGCATGCTGGGGCATCTGTCCATCGGCGATGCGGCACGCGCCATCGAGCGCGCGGCGCAAGGCGTCGGGCCGCATCACGAACGCACAGCGGCCATGCGCACCGGCCTCGCCGCGTTGCGCGGCCTGGTAGACCAGTTCCGCCAAGCGGCCCGCGACTGTGTGTGGCCCGATGCGCCGGTCGCGGGTGCGTGACCGGTACCCGCGTCGTTGCATCCGCCCCCCCCACGGCACTCTCCGAAGTACTGGCCTGCCCTTTGCGCAGCGCTGCGCCTCCCCGCCTCGTCAACGTTATTCCGGAGCGGGCCTGCCGCAACGGCGGCGACGCGCGGCATCATTTATGTTCCCGGTCGCATAAAAGACACAATTCGGCTGTGCGTTGCGTGATCCGCAATACAACGGGCAACATCAGCTATTGATGTAAAGCACGCCGCACCTCTATTGTCGCGGGCAACGTCGGCGCAGTGCCTCTGCAACCGGCGGGTACGTACCGGCTACGACCTGTGCGGCCGTCTACCGCATTACGTCACAACACGGGCACTCAACTTATCCGGGGGGATTCGATGTCCGAAGCAGTCCTGCATCCATTTTTTTCACGCGAGCGCACCGTCGCCGCGGTTGGCTTCAACCGCTGGCTGGTTCCGCCTGCCGCGCTGGCCATCCATTTGTGCATCGGCATGGCCTACGGTTTCTCCGTCTTCTGGCTGCCGCTTGGCCGCGCGCTGGGCATCACCAAGCCGCTCACCTGTGGCGCCGACGTCTCGCTGATCGCCGAGCTGTTCACCACCACCTGCGACTGGCGCGTCTCCAGCCTTGGCTGGATGTTTACGCTGTTCTTCGTGTTCCTGGGCGCATCCGCTGCCATGTGGGGCGGCTGGCTCGAGCGCGTTGGCCCGCGCAAGGCCGGCGTCGTCTCGGCCGTGTGCTGGTGCGGCGGGCTGTTGATTTCCGCGCTCGGCATCCAGATGCACCAGCTGTGGCTGCTGTGGGTGGGCTCGGGTGTGATCGGCGGCATCGGCCTGGGGCTGGGCTACATCTCGCCCGTGTCGACGCTCATCAAGTGGTTCCCGGACAAGCGCGGCATGGCGACCGGCATGGCCATCATGGGCTTCGGTGGCGGCGCAATGATCGGCGCCCCGCTGGCTGACCGCCTGATGAAGCTGTTTGCGACGCCAGAATCTGTGGGTGTGTCGCAAACGTTTATCGTGCTGGCCGGCATCTACTTCGTCTTCATGATGGCCGGCGCGCTCGGTTACCGTGTACCGCCCACGGGCTGGAAGCCGGCCGGCTGGACGCCCTCGCCCGCCAAGGCGAAGGACACGATGGTCACGCAACGCCACGTCCACGCAAATGAAGCCCTGAAGACGCCGCAGTTCTGGCTGATCTGGGCCGTGCTGTGCCTGAACGTATCGGCCGGTATTGGCGTGCTGGGCATGGCCTCGCCGCTGCTGCAGGAAGTCTTCGGTGGAAAGCTGCTGGGCGTAACGACGTCGTTCATGGACCTGACAGCCGCGCAAAAAGGCCAGATCGCAGCCATCGCCGCGGGCTTCACGGGTCTGCTGAGTCTGTTCAACATTGGCGGCCGTTTCTTCTGGGCATCGCTGTCGGATCGCCTGGGCCGCAAGATGACGTACGCGGTCTTCTTCGTGCTCGGCTTCGTGCTGTACGCATCGATTCCGTGGACCTCGCACACCGGCAATATCGCGCTGTTCGCACTGGCCTTCTGCGTGATCCTGTCGATGTACGGCGGCGGTTTTGCGACCGTGCCGGCCTATCTGGCCGACATGTTCGGCACGCAGATGGTGGGCGCCATCCACGGCCGCCTGCTCACGGCGTGGTCGACGGCCGGCATCCTGGGCCCCGTGCTGGTGAACTACCTGCGCGAATACCAGATCGCCCATGGCGTGGAACGCGCAGCCGTGTACGACATCACGATGATGATCCTGGCCGGCCTGCTGATCCTCGGCTTCATCTGCAACCTGCTGGTGCGCCCCGTCAACGCGAAGCACTTCATGACCGAAGCGCAACTCGACGAGCAGCGTCACGCTGCGGCAAGCAAGAGCCCGACGCCGTCGGTGGCTGCGCCGGAAACGTCGCTGGAATGGAAGGCGCATCCGGGTTCGGCCGTGGCCGTGGTGCTGGCCTGGGCCGCCGTGGGGCTGCCGTTGGGCTGGGGGGTTTGGATTACACTCCAAAAAGCTGCCGTTCTGTTCTCCTAATACGTGATTTAAAGTCGCCGCCCCGCCACCCATGAAGCACCAGAAGATCGAGTTTTACCGTCACCCGGCCGGCGGCTGGGGCGCGCTTAAAAGCGTTGCGCATCAATTGCTGTCGCAAGGCATCGCGGCCAAGGGCGCCAAGACCATGCTGTCGGCCAACCAGCCTGACGGCTTCGACTGCCCCGGCTGCGCCTGGCCGGACCGCGACCACGCATCCACCTTCGAGTTCTGCGAAAACGGCGTCAAAGCCGTGGCTGCAGAAGCGACGTCCCGCCGCACCACGCCGGAGTTCTTCGCACAGCACACCGTGCGCGAACTCGCCGAGTGGTCGGACTACGCGCTGGAAGATCAAGGGCGCCTCACGCACCCGATGGTCTACGAAGCGGCCAGCGACAAGTACGTGCCGATCGAATGGGACGCCGCCTTCGCGCTCATCGCGCAGCACCTGCGCGCGCTGCCCGATCCGAACCAGGCGATCTTCTACACCTCCGGCCGCACCAGCAATGAGGCGGCCTTCCTCTATCAGTTGTTCGTGCGCGCGTATGGCACGAACAATTTCCCCGACTGCTCCAACATGTGCCACGAGCCCTCCGGCACGGGCATGCGGAGCAGCATCGGCGTCGGCAAGGGCACCGTCACGCTCGACGATTTCACCAAGGCCGACGCGATCTTCATCTTCGGGCAGAACCCGGGGACGAACCACCCGCGCATGCTGGGCGAATTGCGTGAGGCATCGAAGCGCGGCGCGAGCATCGTGTCCTTCAACCCGTTGCGCGAGCGCGGGCTGGAGCGTTTTGCCGATCCGCAAAGCAAGATCGAGATGCTGACGCTCGGCTCCACGCGCATCAGCACCGAATACCACCAGGTGCGCATCGGCGGCGACCTGGCAACGGTCAAGGGCATCATCAAACACGTGATCGAGCGCGATGACGTGGCCCGCAGCCGCGGTGAGCCGGCCATCATCGACCACGCCTTCATCGCCCAGCACACCGGTGGCTATGACGCCTTTGCCGCTGACGTGCGTGCCGAATCGTGGGCAACGATCGAAGCCGAATCGGGCTTGCCAGAACACGAAATCCGCCAGGCCGGCGATACGTACATCAAGGCCGGCAGCGTCATCGCGTGCTGGGGCATGGGGATCACGCAACACAAGCATTCGGTCGCGACGATCCAGATGATCGTCAACCTGCTGCTCCTGCGCGGCAACATTGGCCGCCCAGGCGCCGGCGCGTGCCCCGTGCGCGGCCACAGCAACGTGCAGGGCGATCGGACGATGGGCATTTATGAGAAGCCCGCGCCTGCGTTTCTCGATCGGCTCGAGAGAGTGTTCGGCATTCAGGTGCCGCGCGAGCACGGTTACGACACCGTCGGCGCGATCGAGGCGATGCGCAGTGGAAAGGCGCGCGTGTTCTTCGCCATGGGCGGCAACTTCGCGGCGGCCACGCCGGACACCGCTGCCACGTGGGCCGGCCTGCGCCAGTGCGACCTCACCGTGCACGTGACCACCAAGCTCAACCGCAGCCACATCGTGCACGGCAAGGCCGCACTGATCCTGCCGTGCCTGGGCCGCACCGAAGTCGACCAACAGGCCGGCGGCACGCAAGGCGTGACGGTGGAAGATTCGATGAGCATGGTGCACATGTCGGCGGGCATCAATCCGCCGGCGTCGCCGCACCTGCTGTCGGAACCGGCCATCGTGGCGCGGCTGGCCGAGGCCACGCTGCCCGACAGCCCCATCCCATGGCGCTGGCTGGTGGAAGACTACGACCGCATTCGCGACCGCATCGAAGCGGTGTTCGACGATTTTGCCGGATTCAACGAGAAGATTCGCGTGCCCGGCGGCTTCCGCCTGCGCAACACGGCATCGGAGCGTGTCTGGAACACGCCGTCGGGCAAGGCGGAATTCCATGCGCACGCGATCCCGACCGATACGCCGGTGCACCGCGCGCGCGAGCGCCATGCGGATGCGACCGTCTTTACGCTGGCCACGGTGCGCTCGCACGATCAGTACAACACCACCATCTACGGCATGGACGACCGCTACCGCGGCGTGTTCGGCCAGCGCCGCGTCGTCTTCATCAACAAGGAAGACCTGCGCACGATCCGCATGAAAGACGGCGAGTGGGTCGACATGGTGACGCTGTCCGAAGACGGCACCACGCGCCGCGCCGATGGCTTCCGCCTCGTGGCGTATGACATTCCGCGCGGGTGCCTGGCGGCGTATTATCCGGAGACCAATCCGCTGGTGCCGCTGTCGTCCGTGGCCGACCACGCGCGCACGCCGACGTCGAAATCGATTCCGGTGATGCTCGTGCCAAGCCAGGCTGAACGCAGCACGGGCACGCAGGCAGCCTCCACGGCCCAGGCCTGATGCCAACGACGGCCGCGTGGTCTGCGCTGCAGCTGGCACTGTTGGCCGCATTGCGCGAAACCGATGCCGGCAAGCCGGTGTCGCTTCCGTGGTTGACCAAGCGCGTGGGCGAGCGCGCCAGCACGGTGCTGCGCGCGCTGCATCCGCTGGCCGATGCGGGCCTGCTGCGCGTCGCCATGGACGACACGCGCTGGCTCATCGTGTTGCTTGACGCGGGCCGCGCGCTGCCTGATTTGACCGAATGACCGCCCTCCTCCGTCACCCCGCGGGCTTGCCCGTCGTTTCCACTACCGCAACGCGCCGCACGCGCGCCGGCACGCACGAAGCCGCCACCACCCCCGTCGCCGATGAAGCCCCGGTCGCGCTCGTCTTCAACGGCATCACGCACGCCGTGATGATGGCGTCGCCGACAGACCTGGAGGACTTTGCACTCGGCTTTGCGCTCTCGGAAGGCATCATCGACAGCCGTGCCGACTGGCGTGGAGCCGATGTGGAAACGCACCCGCACGGGCTGGAGGTGCACGCGGAAATCGCCTCGCACTGCTTCGTGCGGCTGAAGGCGCGCCGCCGAGCCCTGGCGGGCCCCACGGGCTGCGGCCTGTGCGGCATTGAAAGCCTGCAAACCTTTGAAGACGCACCGGCGCCGCTGACGCCACCCGCATGGCTGGCGTCTCTTGCCGACGCGCAGGTGCTGGACGCCATGCATGCGATGACGGCACATCAGCCGGCCAACGCCCTCACCGGTGGCTTGCATGCCGCCGGCTGGGTGTCTGCGGACGGCAACACACCGCTGCATGTGCTGGAAGACGTGGGGCGCCACAACGCGCTCGACAAGCTGATCGGCCGGCTGGCGCGACTCGGCATCCGCCCGGCAGACGGATTCATCGTCATGACCAGTCGTGCAAGCTACGAGCTGGCACGCAAGTGCGTGCAGCTGCAGGTGCCACTGCTGGCGACGATCTCCGCGCCGTCTTCGCTGGCGATCCGCCACGCCCAGGCCGGGCAGTTGGCGTTGCTGGCGTTCTGCCGTGGGGATAGCGTGACGCGGTTTGCCTGAAGGCGCCGCTAGATCTCCACCTTGCTCCCCAGCTCCACCAGCCGGTTGGCAGGAATGCGGAAGAAATCCGACGGCTTGGCGCTGTTGTGCTGCATCCACGCAAACAGCGCCTCGCGCCACATCGCCATGCCGGGCAACGGCGATGGCACCACCGTGGCGCGCGTGATGAAGAACGACGTCTCCATATCTTCAAAGACCACGCCCAGGCGCTCGCCGACGTTCTTGACGATCTCGTCCACTGCCGGGGTTTCCTTGAAGCCGAAGTCCGCCACCGCCGCGTAGATGTTGTCGCCGATCGTCTTGATCGAGAGGCGCTTGGCCGGCTGCACGTAGGGCACGGCGAGCGTGCGGAAGTGGATGAACAGCACGCGCTCGTGCAGCACGTGGTTGTGCTTGAGGTTGTGCAGCAGCGCCAGCGGCACGAAATCCATGCTCGGCGTCAGATAGACGGCCGTGCCATCCACCCGGTGCGGCGGATGGCGCAGCAGGCCTTCCATGAACGGCTCGAGCGGAATGCCGCCTTCCACGTTGCGTGCCTTCAGCAACTGCGTGCCGGTATGCCACGTCACCATCAGGAAGAAGATCAGGCCGCCCAGCAGCAGCGGGAACCACCCGCCGGCTGCAATCTTGAGCAGGTTCGCGCTGAAGAACGACAGGTCCACCGCGAGGAACACCGCGCCGAGGCCGGCCACCACCGGAAGGCTCCACTTCCAGGCATTGCGCATGACGACCGTCACCAGGCCCGTGGTCAGCACCATGGTCGTCGTGACGGCAATGCCGTATGCGGCGGCCAGGTTATCGGACTTGCCGAAGGCCAGCACGACCGCCACCACCAGAACCAGCACCACGTAATTGACCACCGGCACATAGATCTGGCCGATTTCCACGTCAGACGTGTAGAGGATCTTCATGCGCGGTGCGTAGCCAAGATGCACGGCCTGCGCCGTCATCGAAAATGCCCCGGAAATGACCGCTTGCGAAGCAATGACGGTGGCCGCCGTGGCCAACACCACCATGGGCCCCACGGCCCAGCCCGGCATCAACAGGAAGAACGGGTTCTGCACGGCGCTCGGCTCGCGCAGCAGCATGGCGCCCTGCCCGAAGTAATTCAGCAGCAGGCACGGCATCGCGATGTAGAACCACGCATACCGGATGGGGCGCGCGCCGAAGTGGCCCATGTCGGCATAAAGCGCCTCCGCGCCGGTCAGCGCCAGGAACACCGACCCGAACACGACGAACGCCTGCATGGTGTGCCGGAATCCGAATTCGATGGCATAGAGCGGATTGAGCGCCACCAGGATCTGCGGAGACTGCACGACGGAGATCAACCCGAGCAGCCCGAGCAGCACGAACCACAGCAGCATGATCGGACCGAACAGCCGCCCGACCACATGCGTGCCGTGCTTCTGCAGCAGGAACAGGCCGATCAGCACGACGAGCGCCAGCGGCAGCACCCACGCCTGTAGTGCGGGCGCCATGATTTCCATGCCCTCGATGGCCGAGAGCACCGAAATGGCCGGCGTGATGACGGCGTCGCCGTAGAACATGGCGGCCCCCAGCAGGCCGAGCAGCATGAGGGTGCGCGTGAATCGCGCACTGCCGCTGCTGGCGCGCATCGCCAGCGCCGTCAGCGCGAGGATGCCGCCTTCGCCGTTGTTGTCGGCGCGCATGACGAAGAGGACGTATTTGATCGAGACCACCAGGGTCATCGCCCAGAACAGCATCGAGAGGATGCCGTAGACGGTCTGGTCAGAAAACGGAACCCCGTGCTCGGGGTTGAAGCACTCCTTGAGTGCATACAGGGGGCTGGTACCGATGTCCCCGAACACCACGCCGATCGCACCCATCATGGTGGCCATCAACGCGGGTTTTTTTGTGGTTGTACTGGCGGCGGCTGTCGTCATGGGCGGCTTGCAACTGGAACGGCGGAAGCACACGCAATTTCCGTGCGCCATCTGCGGCACTTGAACCCCCGCCGGCTCGGTGGAGTGCCGCAGACGCCACTGAAGCTTAGGTGAAAACGCTCGTTTTTGCGCGAGTGTTTGCACCGATGGCGAGGCTGGCACCGTCCATGCTTACCTTGCAAAACGTAACGTTCCAAAAAAACACACTTTGACGGGGAGACGCGCCAAGCATATATTCAGCAAACGATCGTTTGGCTGGTTTGGCCGGGTCTGCCTGCTGTGTGGTTTTGGCCGGCAGTCGATCGATTTCTCAACTTCACGACTCAAGATCATGGCTACTGGTACCGTCAAGTGGTTCAACGACGCAAAGGGTTTTGGCTTCATTACCCCGGATGATGGCGGCGAGGACCTTTTCGCTCATTTCTCCGCGATCAACATGCAGGGTTTCAAAACCCTGAAGGAAGGTCAAAAGGTGTCGTTTGAAGTCACCCAAGGCCCGAAGGGCAAGCAAGCCTCGAATATCCAGGCGGCTTAATCCGAAGGCCGGGGCGCAGGCAGAGCCAAGATCGTCATCACGATTGCAGGACGGGCGCACTCTTCGGGCAGAGTGTGTACCGGTCGGAAGGCCCCAAGGAATCAGGTTGCAAGGGTTGTTCAGTACGTGTTTGCCATCCAGCGGTCGAAGGGCTGCCGCCGTTAAACAGCGGCACCCGGGTTTGACGAAACCCCTCTCGGGAGAATGCAATGGCCAGCCGAATTGAAGATCACGCCGTTCAATATGATCCGCCCGCCGGGGCAGCTGCAGAAATGCACGCTGCCCCGAGTTTCATTCGGGATTCGGAAATCCGGTTCTCACGCTCGCCAACATTGCAGGAGGGCCAGCGTGTGAGTTTCGATATCGAGATCGGGCCGGATGGCGAGCCCATCGCGGTCAATATCCGGCCGATATGACGTGCCGGTTTCACGCAGCATCGCGCAAAGAAAAAGGGAGGCAGTGCCTCCCTTTCTTCAAAACGGACGCCTCCGTTACTTTGCCGTCGGCATGACGAACTCCGCGCCCTTGCCGATCGAGTCCGGCCAGCGCTGCATGACGCTCTTGTAGCGCGTGTAGAAACGCACGCCCTCTTCGCCATAGGCGTGGTGATCGCCAAACAGGGATCGCTTCCAGCCGCCAAAGCTGTGCCACGCCATCGGCACCGGAATCGGCACGTTGATGCCGACCATGCCGACCTGGATCTGCCGTGCAAACGCGCGCGCCACGCCGCCGTCGCTGGTGAAGCACGACACGCCGTTGCCGTATTCGTGCGCGTTGATGAGGTCGACGGCCTCGGCAAAATCGCGCACGCGCACCACCGACAGCACCGGACCGAAGATCTCTTCCTTGTAGATCGTCATCTCCGGCGTGACGTGATCGAACAGCGTGCCGCCGGTGAAGAAGCCCTGTTCATGCCCGGGCACCGTGTGGCCGCGTCCGTCCACCACCAGCGTCGCGCCCTCTTCCACGCCCTTGGCGATGTAGCCTTCCACCTTGGCCTTGTGCGCGGCAGTGACGAGCGGCCCCATTTCGCTGTCGGCTTCCATGCCGTTGCCGATCTTGAGCGCCTTCGCGCGCTCGGCCAGGCGCGGCACGAGCCTGTCGGCCACGTCGCCCACGGCCACCGCCACGGAGATGGCCATGCAGCGCTCGCCGGCAGAGCCATAGCCCGCGCCGATCAGCGCATCGACGGCCTGGTCGAGGTCCGCATCGGGCATGACGACCAGGTGGTTCTTCGCGCCGCCCAGCGCCTGCACGCGCTTGCCGTGCCTGGTGCCTTCCGTATAGATGTACTCAGCGATGGGCGTGCTGCCGACGAACGACAGTGCCTGCACATCCGGGTGCGCAAGCAGCGCGTCGACGGCGTCCTTGCCACCCTGCACGACGTTGAACACGCCGTCGGGCAGCCCAGCCTGCTTGAGCAGGTCGGCAATCATCAGGCTCGGGCTGGGGTCACGCTCGCTGGGCTTCAGGATGAACGTGTTGCCGCACGCCAGCGCCACGGGCGCCATCCACATCGGCACCATGAACGGGAAGTTGAACGGCGTGATGCCGGCCACCACGCCCAGCGGCTGGCGCAGGTTCCAGTTGTCGATGCCGCCGCCGATGTTGTCGGTGAACTCCGTCTTGAGCAGGTTCGGGATGCCGCAGGCGAATTCCACGACTTCGATGCCGCGCGTGACTTCGCCCTTGGCGTCGGAGAACACCTTGCCGTGCTCGCGCGTGATGGCGGCGGCCAGCGCGTCCTGGTTCTGATCCAGCAGCTCCTTGAACTTGAACAGGATGCGTGCGCGCTTGAGCGGCGATGTCTCGGCCCAGGCAGCCGCGGCGGCGTGCGCGGCGGCCACGGCGGCATCCACCTCGGCCTTGCCGCCCAGCAGCACCTGCGCGCTCACGGCGCCGGTGGCCGGGTTGAACACATCGGCGCTACGGTTGCCGCTTCCGGTATGGCGTTGTCCGCCGATGTAATGGCTGACGACGGATTCCGTCACGGCAGGATCAATCGGTCGGTTCATTTCAGGCTACCTCTTGCAGAACGGTACGAACGGTGTCGAAGATGCGCGCGATCTGCGCCTCTTCGATGATGAGCGGCGGCGAGAACGCCAGGATGTCGCCGGTGTAGCGCACGAGCACGCCACGCTCCAGGCATTTCAGGAAGACTTCGTAGGCGCGCGCACCCACGGCGCCAGGACGCGATTCGAGCTCGATGCCGGCCACCAGCCCCAGGTTGCGGATGTCCTTCACATGCGGCGCGCCCTTGACCGAATGCGCCGCCGCCTCGAAGGCCGGCGATAACGCGCGGGCACGCTCGAACAGGCCCTCGCTGCGATACAGATCCAGCGCGGCGACGGCTGCGGCCGCTGCCAGCGGGTGCGCCGAATACGTGTAGCCGTGGAACAACTCGATCGCACCCGGCGCACCGGCGTCAATCACGGCGTCATGTACCGACTGGCGCACGGCCACGGCGCCCATCGGCACCGCTGCGTTGTTGATGCCCTTGGCCATCGTCAGCAAGTCCGGCGTCACGCCAAAGAACTCTGCCGCGGTGGCCGCACCCAGGCGCCCGAAGCCGGTGATGACCTCGTCGAAGATCAGCAGGATGCCGTGCTTGTCGCACAGCGCCCGCAGACGCTGCAGATAGCCCTTGGGCGGCACCAGCACCCCGGTGGACCCCGCCAGCGGCTCGACGATCACGGCGGCGATGGTCGACGCATCATGCAGAGCGACGATGCGCTCCAGCTCGTCGGCCAAGTGCTCCCCCCACGCCGGCTGGCCCTTGGAGAACGCGTTGTGCTCAGGCGCGTGCGTGTGCGGCAGATGGTCCACGCCCGGGATCAGGTTGGCCGAGAACGCCTTGCGGTTCGGCGAGATCCCGCCGACCGAAATGCCGCCGAAGCCCACGCCGTGGTAACCGCGCTCACGGCCGATCAGGCGCGTGCGCTGGCCTTCACCGCGCGCGCGGTGGTAGGCCAGCGCAATCTTGAGCGCCGTATCCACCGCTTCCGAACCGGAGTTGACGAAGAAGATGCGGTTGAGCCCCTCGGGCATGATCTCGGCCACTTTCTCGGCCGCGCGGAAGGCCAGGGGGTGGCCCATCTGGAAGGTCGGCGCGTAGTCGAGCGTGCTGGCCTGCGCGGCGATGGCGTCGACGATTTCCTTGCGCGCATGGCCAGCGTTGACGCACCACAGACCCGCCGTGCCATCGAGCACCTCGCGGCCGCCGGCGTCGCGGTAGTACATGCCCTGGGCAGAAGTCAGCAGGCGCGGTGCGGCCTTGTACTGGCGGTTGGCCGTAAACGGCATCCAGAAGTAGGACAGGTCGGTGGTTTCCAGCGGGTGCGGTGCGGGTTTCATCGGCGTCTCCGGAAAAATGAAGCGACAAGGCGCAAGCTGGCGAACCAGCGGTTGACGCAAACTGTACAGAGTCGGGCGCCACGCCGACATGCACAGATGACGGATCTATAAGAAACTGTATAGGTCCGCCCTCCTTCTCATGTCGCATCGCAGCATGCAGCTCGAACTGGATCCTCATCATCCCCAGCGTACGTTGGTCGACCAGATCGTCCAAGGCATTCGCGCGGCCGTGGACAACCGCAGCCTGCTGCCGGGCACCCGGCTGCCCTCGGTGCGCAAGCTCGCCCAGGCGCACGAGGTCAGCACCTTCACCGTCGCGGAGGCATATACCAGGCTGGCCGCCCTGGGCGCCATCGTGGCGCGCCCGCGCTCCGGCTACCTGGTGGCCGCCCGCACGCCGGCCCAGCCCGCGCCGGTTGCGCCGCGCTGGGAGCCGCCCAAGCTCAACGCTGCGTGGCTGCTGTCGGATGTGTTTGCCGATCGCTCGATCGCCGTCAAGCCGGGCTGCGGCTGGCTGCCGAACGACTGGCTGGACGAGCGCGGCGTGCAGGAAGCGATGCGCGCGGTGAGCCGCGTCTCGGCGCTTCGCGTGGCCGGCTATGGGCATCCGTTGGGATACGCGCCGCTTGGCGAGCACGTTGCGCAATCGCTCACGCTGCGCGGGCTGCCGGTGGAGCGCTCACAGGTGCTGCTGACCAGCGGTGCCACACAGGGCCTGGACCTGATCGTGCGCACGCTGTTCAAGGCCGGCGATGTGGTGGCAGTGGACGACCCGGGCTACTGCAACGTCCTGCAGGTACTGAAGCTCGCCGGCCTGCGCGTGGTCGGTGTGCCGCGCACGCCGGACGGGCTCGACACGGCGGCACTGGAAGCCATCCTGCGCGCCGACGAGGCCGAGCGCCCGCGCGCGCTCTTCACCAGCTCCGTCCTGCAGAATCCCACCGGTTCTTCCATGACGGCGCAGAACGCGTACCGTGTGCTGCAACTGGCAGAGCAGCACGGCCTGTGGATCGTCGAGGACGACCTGCACCGCGAGCTCGCCGATCCCGCCGCGCCCATGCTCGCCGCGCTCGACGGGTTGCGCCGCACGTTGTACGTGAGCGGCTTCTCCAAGACGATCTCGCCCTCGCTGCGCGCCGGCTACGTCGTGGCGGATGCCGCCATCACCCGCGAACTGGCGCGCACCAAGATGGCCGTGGCGCTCACCTCGTCCGAAATTACCGAGCGCATCGTGCATGCGTTCGTCACCCGGCCCGTCTATGCCGAGCACGTGGCGCGACTGATCGCGCGACTGGGCGAGGCCCACACACGTGTCGAAGCCCTCATGCGCGAGCATCGTGCCGAGCCGTTCGATACGCCGGGCCGCGGCCTCTTCCTGTGGGCGCGTTTGCCCGGCCATGCAGATGCCGCCACGCTAGCCAATCAGGCCATCGACCACAACATCTGGCTCGCGCCCGGCCAGTACTTCCGGCCGCATGACGAGCCGAGCCCGTGGCTGCGCTTCAACGTGGCGTATTCCGCTGAACCGGCGCTCTGGGAATTCCTCTCGCACGCCTGACAGGCGCACGCTGCATGCGGCGCAATGACGTATTGCATGCAATCAATCACGTTACCGGCACTCAAACGTGAAATTGGCGTGAACGGAAAGTTGCAGCGTCACAAAGGCGCGACACGATGCGCTGTCGTCTACCGTTCTCTTGCGCCGTATCGATTCCCAACGCGACCTGCAGTCCAACCTGCGCAAGGAGTGCCATGGACATCAAGACCATCCGCGAAACCGCCTTTGCGATGCCGCTGACGAGCCCCGCCTACCCGCCCGGCCCGTATCGCTTCATCCATCGCGAGTTCTTCATCATCACGTACCGCACCGACCCCGCCAAGCTGCGCGCCATGGTGCCCGAGCCGCTGGAAGTGCCCGAACCGCTCGTCGCCTACGAGTTCATCCGCATGGCTGATTCCACCGGCTTTGGCGATTACACCGAAAGCGGCCAGGTCATCCCCGTCACCTACGAAGGCACTCCTGGCACGTACACGCTGGCAATGTACCTGGACGACCATCCGCCCCTGGCCGGCGGCCGCGAAATGTGGGGCTTCCCGAAGAAGCTCGCCTCGCCCAGATTGGTGACCGACAAGGACACGCTGATCGGCACGCTCGACTACGGCCCCGTGCGCGTGGCGACCGGCACCATGGGCTACAAGCACCGCGAGCTGGATCTGGCCGAACAGAAACGCCGCCTGGAGCGCCCGAACTTCCTGCTCAAGATCATTCCGCACGTGGACGGCAAAACCGCGCGCATCTGCGAGCTGTCGCGCAACTACATGATCGACATCGACATGAAAGGTGCGTGGACCGGCCCCGCATCGCTCGAACTGGCGCACCATGCGCTGGCGCCCGTGGCCGAACTGCCCGTGCTGGAGATTGTCGAAGCGCGGCACATCATTGCAGACCTGACCCTCGGCATGGGCGAAGTCGTGTTCGATTACCTCGCGAAGTAACGCCTGCCCAACGCCATTCCTTTCCCGCCACCCCTTGGAGTACACACATGTCTGATTTGAAAGGCAAAGTCGCCGTCGTCACGGGTGCCGCCAGCGGCATCGGCAAGCAGATCGCCCTCACGCTCGCCGGTTCGGGCGCGGCCATCGCCATCGTTGACCTGAACGAAGACGGCGCCAAGGCCGTCGCCAAGGAAATCACCGATGCCGGCGGCAAGGCCATCGGCCTGCGCATGGACGTGACCGACGAACAAGCCGTGGACAGCGGCATTGACCGCGTGGCCGAAGAACTCGGCTCGGTCGACATCCTCGTCTCGAACGCCGGCATCCAGATCGTCAACCCGTTCGTGAGTTATTCGTTTGCCGACTGGAAGAAGATGCAGGCCATCCACGTCGATGGCGCGTTCCTGACCACGCGTGCAGCGCTGCGCCACATGTACAAGGACGACCGTGGCGGCGTGGTGATCTACATGGGTTCGGTGCACTCGCATGAAGGCTCGCCGCTCAAGTCGGCCTACGTGGCGGCCAAGCATGCGCTGCTTGGCCTGAACAAGGTGCTGGCCAAGGAAGGTGCGGCGCATAACGTGCGCTCGCATGTGGTGTGCCCCGGTTTTGTGCGCACCCCGCTGGTCGAAAAGCAGATCCCCGAGCAAGCAAAGGAACTCGGCATCAGCGAAGAGGATGTCGTGAAAAGGGTCATGCTCGGTGATACCGTGGACGGCGTGTTCACCACCGTGGAGGACGTGGCCGAGACGGTGCGCTTCCTGGCGACGTTCCCGAGTGCCGCGCTGACCGGGCAATCCTTCGTGGTGAGCCACGGCTGGTTCATGCAGTAAATCCAAGTACCCGCAAGGAGGTTGGAGGAGATATGCCCGCACCCAAACTACGCGTGGCCGCAACCAAGCGGCCCACGCCGGCAGAGTCGTCACGCCCCGCAGATGCGCCGCTCACTACAGCGCAGCGCATCGTGCTTCCCGAATACGAGAACATCGCGCTGGTGCTGCAAGGCGGCGGCGCGCTGGGCTCGTACCAGGCCGGCGTGTTCGAAGGACTGGACGAAGCCGGCATCGTGCCGAACTGGATTGCGGGCATCTCCATTGGGGCGCTGAATACGGCGATCATTGCCGGCAACGCGCCGAAGGATCGGCACGCGAAGCTGCGCGAGTTCTGGCAGACGATCACGCAGCCGGGCTTTTCACCGCCGCTGCCCGACATTCTCGAGAACGCCTGGTTCGACGGCAACACGCACCTGCGCAAATGGCTGACCGCCATGCAGGCTGCCGACACGCTGCTCGAAGGGCAGCGCGGCTTTTTCACGCCGCGCGTTCCGCCGCCGCTGCCCGCCAGCGAAGTCGACCCGCTCGACGCCAGCTACTACGACACCGCGCCGCTCAAGGCCACGCTCGAGCGCCTGTGTGATTTCGACCGCATCAACGATGGCGGCATCCGTGTGTCGGTCGGTGCCGTCAATGTGCGCACGGGCAACCTGGAAGCGTTCGACAACACCGAACGCCGGTTGCGCGCCGAGCACTTCATGGCATCAGGCGCGCTGCCGCCGGGCTTTCCGCCCGTGCTCATCGACGGTGAGTATTACTGGGACGGCGGTGTCGTTTCCAACACGCCGCTCTCCTACGTGCTGGGCGCAAAGCCGCGCAAGGATACGCTGGTGTTCCAGGTGGACCTGTGGAGCGCCGTGGGCCCGGTGCCCGACACCATGATCGGCGTGGCCAGCCGGCAGAAGGATCTGCAGTACTCGAGCCGGACACGCCTGATTACGGACTGGATGGAGCGCTCGCAATCCACGCGGCGGCTGGTGCGCCAGATGCTGGACCACCTGCCCGAGAAGGAATTCGGCCGCACGCAGTGGTACAAGCACGCGCAGGAGCTGGCCTGCACGAAGCGCTACAACGTCATCCACCTGATCTACGCCGCCAAGGAAGACGAAGGCCCCGGCAAGGACATCCAGTTCGGCCCGGCGACCATGCGCGAGCACTGGGCCTCGGGCCTGGCGGATATCCGCGAGTCGCTTTCGCACCCCGAGTGGCTGGCGATGCCGACCGGCGATTCGGGCTTCGCGACCCATGACGTTCACCGGCATCTGCACGTGGAACGGCCCCCCAAGCGCTTGTAAGCAGATCAATGTCGCCTGCGGCGTCTGCGCAGGCGGCACGAGCCGGCCGCGCGGGGTGCCATGCACCTACGACTGCGTGCGCAAGGCCAGCGACGGACGAGGCAGCGCCGCCGTCCACGCACGATGGATGACGCCGCTGATCTGCTTGTAGACCTCCTTCGAGATCACCGTTTCGGCCAGCATCGTGTCGATCTTGCTCTGACCGATGTGGAGCGCGAACAGCAGGAGCAGGCGCTTCTCCAGCGCGGCGCTGTAGTCGCCGAAATTGCCGCGCAGTTCGGCCAGGCCTTCTTCAGCGGCTTCGATGCGCGCGATCAGCACGCCGTCGAGCAGGTCCGCCATGCGCTCGCCCAGCACCGGCTGCAATGACGTGCGGTTGTAGGCGCGCAGGCGTTCGAGCACCGTCTGGCGGCACACCAGCAGCTCGAAGCGATCGGCCAGCGCGTTCGCCAGCGGCCGGTCGATATGCAGCACGCGGTGCACCCACCATGCCAGGCGATAGCCGAAGTGCTTGGCGAGGATGCGCCGCGAGGCGCGCTTGTAACCGAGCCGCCCTTCCGCACGCGCGGCGTCGATCATGTCGGCGGTATTGCGCATCATCGCGTCGAGGTTGCGGATCGAGATGAGGCCGTTGCCGTATTCGGGAATCAGTTCGCGCTCGCGCGTGGCCAGGGCCACGAGCCCGATGGTGAGGCGCTCCCGTTCGGACAGCGCCTCTTCCAGATTCAGCTCTGCGGCGCCAGCGGCCACCTCGCGGCGGTATGCCTGCACCGCCTGCTCCGTGGCGCCGGCCGTGAAGTGGAAGTGCCCGCCGATGCGGCGCATGGTCGATTCCACCTCTTCGGTCGAAACGTTCAGCGCCTGGCCCTGCAGCACCTGCTCCTGCGGCGAAAGCTGGTCGAGCCCGAGCTGGCGCATCACCCAGCGCAGCGTCGCGCCGTTGAAGAGCACGCTCACCAGCACGAACCCGGTCGCGAGGATGCTGACGAAATGGCGGTCGGCAGCGTGCACGGCCGGGTTCTCGGCCACGCCCAGCGCCAGCACCAGCGTCACGGCACCGCGCAGGCCGCCCCACGCA
Source organism: Ralstonia mannitolilytica (assembly GCF_905397375.1). Classification (GTDB taxonomy): domain Bacteria; phylum Pseudomonadota; class Gammaproteobacteria; order Burkholderiales; family Burkholderiaceae; genus Ralstonia; species Ralstonia mannitolilytica. The sequence goes on along the minus strand of NZ_CAJPVG010000013.1, from coordinate 66,530 downwards.
ATCGCCAGCTTGTAGGCATGGCTGACCGGTGCGGAAAGCCTGAGCCACGCGAGTGCGGGCAGCAGCCCAAACAGCACGGCCAGGCGCGCCGCCAGCGCAGCGGCGACGATCACCGCGAGCCAGAGCGCGTCTCTCCACTCCACGCCGTGCAGCAGCTCCGGCACGCGCACCGCGGCCAGCAGGAAGACCACGGCGCCCGCCAGCGCGGCAATCTGCTCCCAGATCAATTGCAGGTGCGACCAGTTGCGCGGCGTCAGGCGCGTGCGCCCCAGCGCCCCGATCACCAACCCCGCGCACACCACCGACACCACGCCCGACACACCAAGCACGTCTTCGGCCACCAGGTACAGCGGGTAAGGCAGCGCCAGCGTCCATGCGGCTTCGGCCTGGGCGATCCCGCGCAGGGCCGGCAGCAGGAACGCGGCGATGCGCCCGGCAATCAATCCGAACATCACGCCGCCGCCGAATGCCCGGGCCAGTTCGCGCAAGCCGGCCCCGATACTGGCCTCGCCGCCGTGCCCGGTCAGCATGGCAAGCAGCACACCCATGATGGCAATGGCCGCCGCGTCGTTGAGCAGCGCCTCGCCTTCCACCAGGCGAATCAACCGTGCCGGTGCGCCAACATCGCGGAAGACGGCGATCACCGCGGACGGGTCGGTCGTCGCGATCATGGCCCCGAGCAGCAGGCACGTGACAATGCCAAACGGCGCCACGGCCGCGGCCGCCAGACCGATCACGCCCGTGGCGAGCACCACGGCCACGACCGCCAGCATGAGGATCGGCGCGGCGTCGGGCGCCATGCGGCGTACGTCCACCGACAGCGCCGCCTGAAACAGCAATGGCGGCAGAAAGAGCCACAGATAGGCCTCGGCCGGCCAGCTGGGGTTGATGAGCGGTGTAAAGAACGTGGCCGCGAAAGTGGGTGCGGTGTTCTGCAAGCCCACATACGCCCCGCCGATGCCGATGCCGGCCAGCGCCAGCAGCGTCGACTCCGGCAAAGTCAGGCGCGAGGCGAGCATCTGCACGAGCGCCACCACGGCGAGCAGCCCGCCCGCCACCAGCAACAGGATCACCACGCCGTTCACGAAGCCGCCTCCCGCGCGGCGCCCCAGTCGGCGCGCTCCGTATCGGTCAGGTCCGGCACCGCGGTCGCACCGGTCTGCGCCGCGGCCACGGCGGCCTCCAGCACCGCCATGACCGCCACCGCCTGTACGGGCGGCACGGGGTTCGGCCGCGCCCCCGCAATGGCATCGCGCACCGCGGCATAGAAGGCACGCTGATCGCCACTGGGCGTCGGCATATCGCTCTGTGCGGACGTGGCGCCCCCGATCAGCACACCAGCGTCGTCATCCACGCCCCAGCCGGGCGCGCCGGGCGCCACGCCGGCAAGGAGTTGCGCCTCTTGTTGATCCATGCGGCGCTTGATGAAGGAGCCGCGCGTGCCGTGCACCGTCCAGCGCGGCGATCCGCCCGCCACGAGCATGCTGGCGTGCAGGATGGCGCGGCGTTCTGCGGCATGCAGAACGACATGCGCCCAATCCGGCGTCTCGGCGCCAGCGCGCTGGCGCGCGAACGATGCGCTCACGGCGTCGGGCAGGCCCAGCAGCAGCAATGCCTGATCGACGAGGTGCGGCCCCAGGTCGAACCAGATGCCCGTGCCCTGCCCGGCCTGCTCGCGCCACCGCGCACGCACCTGCGGGCGGTAGCGGTCGAAATGCGCCTCGATGTGCATTGGCTGCCCGATGGCCCCGCCTGCGATGGCAGCCTGCACGGCAAGGAAGTCGCTGTCCCAGCGGCGGTTCTGAAAGACGGACAGCAACCGGCCCGTGTCAGTGGCAACGCGGGCGAGATGCCGCGCCTCACTCAGCGTCACGGTGAACGGCTTGTCGACGACCACGTGCTTGCCCGCCCGGAGCGCGGCTTCGGCCAAAGGGGCGTGCCGGTCATTGGGTGTGGCGATCACCACGAGATCCACCTCGGGATGCGTTACGGCAGCCTCGGGCGCGCACACCACGGCGTCCGGCCGATCGGCCAGCACCGTGTCCGGACGATTGGAGCCGACCACGTGCAGCTGGAGCCCCGGGGTGGCGTCGATGTAGGCGGCGTGAAACAGCTTGCCGGCATAGCCGTAGCCCACGAGGGCCACGCGCAGCGGTGCTTCGTGTGGAGGATGGGACATGTCAGGAAAAAGGCGGAACGCGAGCGAATGAGACGTCCCGAACGCAATTTGGTGCCGGCAACCTGCGCACCTTTGCGTACGGAATTGCCCCGCTTGGCATCAGCAAACGTTGCCCATCGTCAAAAACGACTTCTAAGTCTCTTGTAAATAAGAATTACTCTCATTATTATTTGCGGCTTCACATTTTGAAGACGCGCCACAGCATTCCGGGGGTGGGATCGCGTCGCCAGTGCGCCTGTCGGCGCGACTTTCACTTTACGGGAACTGTAATGCCGCCGAAATTTCGTCGAGAGGGTCTTCGCCTGTCTTTGGCCGTCCTTGGAACGCTGCCGCTGGCCCACGTGGCAACCGCTGCAGACGCCGTGGTTGCGGCAGCCGACGCCGGCACGCTGCCCACCTCGACCGTCAAGGGCACGCGCAGCACGGCCAGCTACGACACGCCGATCGCCAATACGGCCACGAAGATCCCCGTGCCGCTGCGCGAGATTCCGCAAACCGTGAACGTGGTGCCGCACGCGGTGATCCAGGACCAGGGCGTGACGTCGCTTAACGAGGCGCTGCGCAACGTGCCGGGCGTGTCGGCCTCGCTTGGGGATGCCCAGCGCGACCAGGTGACCATCCGCGGGTTCTCGTCGATCAACGACCAGTACGTCGACGGCCTGCGCGACGACTCCCTCTACTTCCGCGACCTCTCCAACATCGACCGCATTGAAGTGCTGAAGGGCCCGGCTGCGGTGCTGTACGGGCGCGGCTCGTCAGGCGGCATCATCAACCGTGTCACGAAGAAGCCGCTCGCTACGCCGCTGGCCGAAGTGGGCGTACTGGTGGGCACCGAGCGTCAGAAACGCGCCGAGCTGGACCTGAACACCTCCATCAATGACGACGCCATCCGCGCACGCATCACCGGCGCGGTGGAAGACTCGGGCGGTTTCCGCAACGACTACTTCCTGCGTCGCCAGGCGATCTCGCCGTCGTTCCTGTTCAACCTGTCGCCGGATACCAAGCTGACGGTGCAGTTCGACTACCTGCACGACAAGCGCATCGCAGACCAGGGCGTGCCCGCCTATCACGGCCGCCCCGCCAACGTGCCCATCGAGACGCGATACGGCTCGGCCGATGCAGGCGCCGGCAATGTCGAATCGACGGTCAAGAGCGTGACCGGCACGCTGGACCACCGCTTCAACGACAAGTGGTCGTTCCACAGCGTGGTGCGCAATTACGAGTACTCGCTCGGCCGCAACAACTACACGACCGTGCGCAGCGTCAACGACGGCCCGATCCCGACCGTGACGCTCAGCGTCAACCAGCGCAACCGCAGCGATCGCGGCACGGTCTGGCAGAACGAACTGACGCAGAAGGCGGAGACCTGGGGCATCCAGCACACGCTGCTGTACGGCATCGAGCTCGGCTACCAGGACAAGAGCGACCGCGTGGCCGCGGCCCCGGGCAATTTCACGGTCAACCTGTTCAACCCCGTGCTGCCGGTGCTGCCCACGGTGCCCGCCAACGCCACGCCCACCAACTACGGCCTCTCGCACAACGAAACGTATGCCGCGTATGTGCAGGATCTGATCAAGTTCTCGCCGCAATGGACGGTGCTCGCCGGCCTTCGCTACGAGATCCTCAAGCAAAGCCGCGACGACCTCACGCCGAAGAACCAGGATCTGGCACGGACCGACAAGCCGGTCAGCCCGCGCCTGGGCGTGGTGTACCACCCGGTCGAGCCACTCTCGCTGTACGCGTCGTACAGCCGCTCGTTCCAGCCGCTGGCTGACAGCTTCACGTTCTTCCCGAACAGCGGTGCGCTGGCTCCGCAGCGGACCACCAACTACGAGATCGGCGCCAAGTACGACCTGTCGGCCGGCGCGAGTGTGACGGCGTCGCTGTTCGATATGAAGCAGACCAACCTGACGGCAGCAGCCCCGGATAACTCTGGCCTCGGCGTGCCTATCGGTACACAGCGTACGCGCGGGCTGGAGTTGTCGTTCACGGGTGAAATCGTCAAAACCTGGTCCCTGATCGCCAGCTATGCCTATCTGAACGGCCGCCTGGACAACCCATACGACCGGAGCGCCGGAACGGCCGTCACGGGCAATCAACCCTCGCTCACACCGCGGCATAGCGGTTTGCTGTGGCTCAAGCATGATCTGCCGAACGGCTTCTACGTGGCAGGCGGCGTGCGTGCCGAAGGCGCGCGTTATGCGTCGCAGTACAACCTGACGACGCTGCCCGGCTACATGACGGTCGATCTCGGCGCAGGCTACCGCAGCAGGCACGTCGACCTCACGCTGAACCTGCAAAACCTGTTCAATCGCGCGTACTACGTGTCGGCCCACGGCGGCGCCGAGCACTACAACATGCCGGGCGCGCCTCGCATGGCGCTGCTCGGCGTGCGGTACAAGATGTAAGCGTCCAACAGGCGAATGGCGATGCTGCGACGGGTGCTCTTCCGCCTGCACTGGCTGATCGGGTTGTCAGCCAGCGTGGTGCTGGCCATCGTCGGCGCCACCGGCGCGCTGATGGCGTACGAAGACGAACTCCTGCGCGCCCTCAATCCCGGCGTGCTCACCCTGCCCGCGCGCAGCGGCTCCGCCCCGACGCTGCCGCAGGTGGCCGCACAGGCGCGCGCAGCCATGCCGCAGCGCCCCGTCACGTTCATCACCGCCGCATCCGACCCCACCGAGCCGTGGCGCGTCTGGTATGCCTGGCCGCCCGGCAAGCGCGGCGGCAGCAGCCGCGGGGAACTGCGCTACATCGATGCCGGCACCGGCACGTTGCTTCCCGAGGCGCGCGGCCAGCGCTTCTTTGCCACCGTCAAGCTGCTGCACCGCACGCTGCTGGCGGACGAAGTGGGCAAGCAGATTGTCGGGGCGAGCACCATCGCGCTGGTCGTGATGGCGTTGTCCGGCCTCTATCTGCGGTGGCCGAAACGCGTCGCGAACTGGCGAAGCTGGCTCATGATCCGGTGGAGCCGCGCGGGGCGCATCCGCTGGTGGGATGTGCACACCGTCGTCGGCACGCTGGTGTTGCCGCTGTATCTGCTGGCCGCGTTCAGTGGGCTGTATTGAGGGATGGCCGGGATTCGTAAAAAATCCGCCACATCCGATCTAAGGTGCTGATTTGAAAAGAAAATAGGTCATAGGATCAAGCGGTGGAGCGCGCCTCTATGGATTCAAGGGGCAACGTACACTTCAAAAACATACACCTTCGCAATTGGCCGTACGGCCACCGACCCTGCTCTCAGTGAGCCACACTGGTATCACCTGACGCCTGCGGTGCACGTTCCAGGGTGTCCGCCGAAATCAGTTTGCGCCCATACAGCATTCCCGGCACCAGCACGCTGGTTATCGAAACAAGACGCGCATACGAGCGACAAATTGAACGCATTCTTTGAGAAGATAGACTCCGATCTTTTGAAGAACACTGGCGTGCATGACCGATTTGACAAGAACGCTCATTGAGCGATGGAAAGCTGACAGGGACGGGACATATCAGACGTGGTTTCTCTGGCCGGAGCGCCTCAAGAACTTCCGCTCCATTCGGCGCGGCATCGGCGCGGTCGTCAATGAGATTCAAGCTGGGACATTCGGCAACGCCTATCGCGGGTCCCCCCTCGAAACCGTGGTCTCCTCGATTGCAGAGCAGCGCCAGATCTTCAAGGGGGCGGACCATGCCTTCCTCTGGAAGCCCAAACTGCGCATCCCGGACATCTATGAGAATGCCGATCATCAGCGAGCGTTCGCCAGGCTGCTGCATACGTGCAATTGCTGCGACACCGAACAAGAACTGGTTCAAGCGATTCAGCAGTTGAACCAACACGGCATCAAGGGGCTGGGCCCGGCCGTCGCCAACCTGCTGTACTTCATTCACCCGACGCTGGCGGTTCCCTTCAACACCGCGATCGTCAACGGATACAACGCGCTGACGGGTTCTCGCGTCAAGCTCGGGAAATGGGACCACTACCTGGCCATGCGCGAGGGTGTGCTGTCCCTGAATGGTCGCTACCGCGACCTCCTGTCCAACGATTTGGGCGCAGTTGCCGGACTGCTGTTCGATATCGGAATGGAGCGCTATCCGGCGCCGCCGCGAGAAGGCGATGCTGCCACGATCGCTGAGTGGGAGAGCAATCTGGCCAAGGCGCGCGAGGAAGCGGCCTCCTTCGCCAAACAACTTCAGGCGGGACGAACCGACGATGCCTCCCATACAGAGGTGCAAGGCTGGTTGCGCGATCTCGGCAAGGCACTGGGCTTCGCAGTATGGGTGGCAACCAACGACCGTAGCCGCCCTTACAACGGCGGCGTGCTCAGCGATGGCTGCCTGGCAACGTTGCCGAACTCGCTGTTGGTAGCGGGTGCCGACACCGTGCCCCTTATCGACGTCGTTTGGCTGAACGCTGCTTCGCTGGAGGTGGAAGCCGCCTTCGAGGTCGAACACACCACTTCGATCTACTCAGGCATCGTGCGACTGCTTGATTTAGCCCTGGGCACAGAACAGCCGGCGAAGAAACACCTGTTCCTGGTTGCGCCGGATGGACGAGAGGCCGACGTGCGCGCTCAACTTGCACGCCCCGCCTTCAGCCGCGTATCGGAACTTGGCATCCGATATGTGCCCTACACCAGCCTCACCGAGCACCGGGAAACCATGGCCCGGTTCGGCGCAGGTATCAAGCCGATTGAAGCCATCGCCAAAACGCTCTGACCGGTGGCACGATTGCGGGTGCCAAGGAGACGGTCACACCCCATCAGCTGTATGCGCGGAACACGGTGGCCTGTCCGTCCAATCCGATCAGCAGGACGTTGTATGGCATGCGCCGATTACCGTATGCCGGCCCATCCATGCCAGGGGCGCCGAGCGGCATGCTGGGGACCGCCAGCCCGATCGCTTTCGGGCGCTCCTGCAGCAGACGCTTGATTTCGCGTGCCGGAACATGGCCTTCCAGCGCATAGTCCTGCACGATGCCCGTGTGACAAGAGGCATAGCGCTCTGGCATGCCAGCCTTTCGCCTGGCTTCCACCGTTTCCTCGACGTCATGTGCAACCACGTCGAACCCGTTGTCCCGCAAGTGGGCAAGCCAATCCTTGCAGCAGCCGCAACCCGGCGTTTTCCACACCTGGATCACGGGTTTCGATCCGGCCTTTTGCGCCAGGGCTACGGCAGGCAGCAGTAACAGACCTGCAATCAGGGACCGTCTTGTCGCGGACACGGGCTTGGCAGTCGGCGATTTCATCATCATGGTTCCTCCGGCAAACAGGTAAGCAGTATCAGGTTCCAGGCGGCGAAAGCACACCAAGCCAAGCGACCAACGCCAAAATCAGTATGGCAAGGCTGGTTTCCATGACCAGACTGCGGCGCAGTGCTATCACCGCGTGGACGTGGTCTGCGGCCCTAACCGCCGCCGCAAGCCGTGGGCTCAGCCGATAACGATTGGCTGCGGCCAGTCCGAGCATCAGCGCGAACAAAGCCAGCTTGATCAACAATAAGCGCCCGTATGGCGTGGTGAACAACCCGTTAATCGTCGGCCCAACGATCAAAAAATAGTTGAACGTCCCTGTCGCAAACAGCGTGGCAACAATCAGCGTCCCAAGACGCGCGAAGCCATTGGATGTGTGACTAAGGATTTCCACCGTTTCCGATGAGGCCGCTTGTCTTGTCGACGCCAGCAGCACAAACGCTGCCAATGCGCCAACCCAGGCGCCCGCGGCCAAAACGTGCGCGATATCAAATGTGAGATGAAGGTATCCCTTCACACCGTCGTCCATCGCCCCATGCCCGGCCCAAGTGACCGTTAGCAGAGCCACCGCACCCAGCCCGGCGCACACGCCGAAGTGAGGCGCTGGGTGCTTCCGCAAACGCGCAACGGCGACCAAGCATCCGGCCAGGGCCACCAATCGCGCCATCCAGGCCAGGCCAACCGCGGTGGTGGTCAGCATCATGCTGAAGACATGGCTGGTGAGTTCAGCGTACTCGGTGGCCCCCGTCATCGCCTTGGCCATGACAACGAAGCTCCAGAGCGACAGCACGATGCCCAATGCGGCAGTGACTCCGACGGCACGGACGTATCGGCGCGCAATCGCCGTGGCCCGGTGATCGGGTCGCAACGCCTGGACCCCGAACAGCGAGACCCCGAAAAGGATCGTCAAGTCCAGGTACAGCCCAAAGCGCAGGGCGATATTGAGCCAATCGTCCGCCATGGCCTTACTTCACCTTGAACGTGAAATTCCCCGTCATCGGGTGGGTATCCGACGAGACCGCGCGCCACTCCACCTTGTACGTCCCGGTCGTCAGCGGTTGTGCGGGCGTGATGACCATCGTCTTGGCGTCGTCGCCGGCGGAGACTTTTGCGCCAACCTTCATCGGGTTATGCCCCGACATGCCGGGCATCTCCGTCATGACGAGATTGGCCCCGGAGAATTGTGTCGTGAGGGTCTCCGAGAACTTCAGCTCGATCTTCGTCGGCGCAGTCACTTCCGCCTGATCGGCGGGCGTCGAAGAGACCAGTTTGGGATGCGCGAACGCGGCCGAAGCCAGAAGCGCCAAGGACGTGCCAATGATGGCCTTGGTGGCAAAACGAGACGTGAACATAGAAACACCCTTGTGGTTGGGAGTTGAGAAAACTAGAACCAGAGGCGCACACCCGCAACAAAACGGGTGTCGCCGCGGCGCCCACCGGCCGCTTCGATCATGTTGGCGGTACCGCCAAATGCCTGACTGCGTTCGACGCCGATATAGGGCGCAAACTGGCGGCTGAACTCATAGCGCAGCCGCAAGCCCACCGTCGCGTTGGAAAGCCCGCTGCCAACGGCGAGATCGGGATCGCGCTTGCCATAGAAGTTGGCTTCGATGCGCGGCTGCAGGATCAGCCGCTGGGTCAGCAACAGCTCGTATTCGCTGGACAGACGCAATGCCGTGCGTCCACTATTGCCCACATAGGCGGTGGCCTCGACATCGAACCAGTATGGAGCCAGACCTTGCACGCCGAAGGCCACCCAGTTGCGTGTGGGTCGGCCGAAACCCGTGTCATTCCGCACACCGAGCTGGGTATCCCAGAACGTTGTGACGGCATGGCTCCACAGCAACTCGGTGCGCGCCTCTTCGAAGCGCCCCTTTGAGACATCGCCTTCGGCTTTTAGGACCGCTTTGTTGTACACGCTGCCGAACCGGGCTTGCAATTCGTAGGCGGTTGCATTGGCATCGTTACCGTGCACCCACTCCAGCCGGTCAACCAGCACTGAGCCAAAGTTGTGCGCGTCCGCCATCATCATCATGTGGCGGGGATCGCCCAGTGCGTATTTGCCGGTGCCGAGCTGGTATCCGCCCGAGTAAGCATCGGGATCGCGTGCGTCGGGCGGCGCCGAACCATCCTGCATCTTCATGCTGCCGTGGTCCATGCCTTGCATCGAGCCGTGGTCCATCCCCTGCATTGAGCTGCCAGTATTCTGAGCGCCAGATTGGGACGCCGGGGTTGTCTCCCCGTTCATCAGTTGGATTTCCTGGGCCGAGGCAACGCCGATGCCGGCGGCAGCCAGCGCCACAGTCAACAGTGTTCTTACGTGCTTGTGCATGATCAATCCGCTGTGAAAGTCGAGCATCAGACCACCACCACTTCGCGGAACATACCCGCATCCATGTGCAACATCAGGTGGCAATGCCAGGCCCAGCGACCCAGCGCGTCCGCTGTGACGAGAAAGCTGATCCGTTGGGCGGGCTGGACGGGGATGGTATGCCGGCGCGCGAGGAACGTACCGTCCGGCGCTTCCAGTTCGCTCCACATACCATGCAGGTGCATGGGGTGCGTCATCATCGTGTCGTTGTGGAGGATGACGCGCAGCCGTTCGCCATAACGGAAGTGCACAGGTGTCGATTTGCCGAACTCCACGCCGTCGAACGACCACGTGTAGCGCTCCATGTTGCCGGTGAGGTGCAGTTCCACCTCGCGCTCCGGACCGCGCTTATCCATCGGACCGCCGATGGTATGCATGTCGGCGAGCACCAGAACGCGGCGCCCGTTGTTGCGCAGACCGACGCCGGGATCGTCCAGGTTGGTGCGCGCCATGTCGACGTGCATATCGGTGCTCGGACCGTATTCCGTGCGCGCGTGCCGTGCTGTCTTGCTCGGCACCTTCAAGCTGTTAGCCGCTCCGCCGGATTCCGCATGCTGGCTGTGGTCCATCATCTGCATGCCGCCGGAGTCCATCATGGTCATGCCAGTGTCGTCCATCATCTGCATGTCGCCATGATCCATACCGGGCATGCCGCCGTGGTTCATACCGGACATCGCACCATGGTCCATGCCCGACATGCCACCGTGGCTCATGCCACCCATACCGCCCATGTCACCCATCATGTCAGCCATGGACAGCCATTCCACCTTGTCGAGCGCAGGCACTGCAGCCTGCAAGCCCCGGCAGACAGCCAGCGTGCCACGTGCATAACCAGTACGGTCCATCGACTGCGAGAAGATGGTGTAGGCGTCGTCCTTGGGCGCGACCAGCACATCGCAAGTCTCGCCGGGGCCGAAGCGGAATTCGTCCACCGTGACCGGCTCGATGTTCTGCCCATCGACCTGAACCACCTTGAGTTTCAGCCCCGGGATGCGCACGTCGTAGAACGTGTTGCCGGAGCCGTTAATGAAGCGCAACCGCACAGTCTCGCCCGGCGTAAACAGGCCCGTCCAATTGCCGGCCGGCGTGACGCCGTTGGTCAGATAGGTGAGCGTTGCACTGGAGAGATCGGCCAGATCGGTCGGGTTCATGCGCATCTGGTTCCACATGGCCCGCTTTTCCATGGCCGCCTTCCAGCCATCGTTGGAAACGTCGCGGAAGAAGTCCACCACCGTAGGCTGGTGGTAGTTGTAGTAGTCGCCCTGCGTCTTGAGCTTGGAGAGGACGCGCATCGGATCTTCGTCGGTCCAGTCCGACAGCAGCACGCTGTAATCGCGGTCGGCCCGGATCGCGTCACCGCCGGCGGCATCGATGATGAGGGCGCCATAGACCCCGGTCATCTCCTGGAAGCCCGAATGCGAGTGGTACCAGTAGCTGCCGCTTTGTCGCACCTTGAAGCGGTAGGTAAAGGTCTCGCCGGGCGGAATGCCGTGGAAGCTGATGCCCGGTACGCCATCCATCTCGAACGGCAGGACAATGCCGTGCCAGTGGATTGACGTCGGCTCGCGCAGGCGATTGGTCACGCGCAAGGTGACGGTGTCACCCTCGCGCCAGCGCAGCGTGGGCCCCGGGAGCATGCCATTGATGGTCGTGGCCATAGCCGGCTTGCCCGTGAAGTTGACCGGCGTCTCGTCGATCACCAAGTCGAATTCGGTGCCGCGCAGCACTGGTGCGGTCCCCAGCGCGGTGGACGCAGCGGATGCCGCCGAAGTGAAACCACCCAGGCCCAAACCGGCGATGACACCGCCGGCAGCCAAACCTTGCACAAACCGCCGCCGCGGCAGGTTCGGTAGCACGAGGCCGGATGCACGATTGCTGCGCATGATCGAGATTTCCTTAACAAAATGTCCGACTCTGAAAGGTGGGTGCAGGCTACCCAGCGCCAGGCTACCCCGACCTGACTGAAACATTACAAATCCGTCATCTTGGTGTGATGCCGCCTGCAGCGCGGTACTCTACAGCCCATAAATCATAGGAAGTGATTCAGGCGCGATATGAAACTGTTGGTCGTCGAGGACGAGCCCAAAACCGGAGAGTATCTGCAGCAAGGCCTGACCGAAGCCGGCTTTGTGGTCGATCTGGCACGCAACGGTACTGACGGCCGCCATCTGGCCATGTCGGGCGACTACGACTTGCTGTTGCTGGACGTGATGCTGCCTGACGTGGATGGCTGGCAGATCGTCCAATCGTTGCGCGCTGCGGAACAGGCGGTGCCGGTGTTGTTCTTGACCGCCCGCGACAGCGTGGCCGACCGCGTCAAAGGCCTTGAAATGGGCGCCGACGACTACTTGGTGAAGCCATTCGCGTTTGCTGAGTTGCTAGCCCGGGTCCGCACGCTGCTGCGCCGGGGAACCGGTGCCGTCTCGTCCGACCGAATCCAAGTGGCCGACCTTGTGCTGGATTTGGCTCGCCGTCGTGCCTCACGCGGAGGCCAGAAGATCCCGCTGACGAGCAAGGAGTTCTCCCTGCTGGAGCTGCTGGTCCGCCGCCGTGGCGAGGTCTTGCCTCGCTCCCTGATCGCCTCGCAGGTCTGGGACATGAACTTCGACAGTGATACCAATGTGATCGACGTCGCCATTCGCCGGTTGCGCGCCAAGATCGACGACCACTTCGAGCCGAAGCTGATCCAAACGGTACGCGGCATGGGTTATGTACTGGAAGCGCCCGAGGACGCGGCCTGATGGGGCAGTTCTCCCTGACCACTCGGCTCACCGCGTATTTCTCGCTGTGTTCGGCAGCCGTCTTGCTGGGCCTGGGCGTGGTGATTGCGCTGGCCATGGATCAGCACTTTGCGGTGGAGGACTACACCGCGCTGCGCGAGAACGTCAGCGTCATTGAAAAGATTGTCGAATCGAGTCCCGCCGAACAGGTCCCCGAACGCATCCGCGAGGCAATCCAACATCGCACCGATCTCGTAGCTCGTATCCAGGGTTCGGACGGGCACATGCTGTACGTAACCCAGGATTTCGATTTTCAAGCGGCAACGCAAGCGCTGGCGCAGTTGCGGCATACCAGCGAAACCCTCGTTTGGGCGCAAGGCGGTCAGCAATATCGGGGCATGCACGCGGCCATCCCACTGCGAGATGGATCATCGGGCGAGCTTGATGTCCTGCTGGGGATCAACACGGACATTCACGCCCACTTCCTCCACACCTTCCGCGGGACGCTCGCTTTCTATATCGCCGTCGCAGCGCTGGCCACGGGCCTATTCGGCTGGTGGGCTGCACGCCGAGGCCTGGCGCCTTTGCGCACCATGGCCTCGCGGGCGCGCACGGTGACTGCCGACAAGCTCGATGAACGCATGCCTGTTGATACCGTGCCAGTCGAAGTGGCGGACCTTGCCGCGACCCTGAACGGCATGTTGGAGCGCCTGCAGAACGATTTCCGCCGCTTGTCGGACTTCTCGACCGACATCGCCCATGAACTGCGTACGCCTATCACGAACCTGCTCACGCAGACGGAGGTCGTGCTATCCCAGCCGCGCGAGGGCACGAAGTATCGCGATGTGCTGACCTCCAATGCGGAGGAACTGCAGCGCCTGGCACGCATGGTGTCCGACATGCTGTACCTCGCCAAGATGGAGCACAGCCTGACGCTGCCAAGCGCCGAAGACATCCGCATCGCTGACGAAATCCGCGCGTTGTTCGATTTCTATGACGCGCTTGCAGAAGACAAGGCTGTCCTGCTCGAAACGCGGGGCGATGGACACGTCACAGGAGACCGGCTCATGCTGCGCCGTGCGTTGAGCAACCTGCTCTCCAACGCCATCCGGCACACCCCGCGACATGGCCGCGTGGTCGTCTCGGTCAGTGATGATCGCGACGGCATGACGGTTTCGGTAGACAACGACGGCAGCGAGATCGCGCCGCAGCTGCTGCCATTTATCTTCGAGCGCTTTTTCCGGGCGGACAAATCGCGCGCGCGGCCCGAGTCGGAAAGTGCCGGCCTTGGCTTGGCCATCACCAAAGCGATCGTTGCGGCGCACGGCGGCACCATCACCGTTGCGCGCATTGACGGGCGCACACGGTTCTCTATCCGCCTACCGCGTTGCATCGATGCCGCAATATTGTCTGTATAGTTCTTTGCACACTGCGGCGACTACTGCCAAGCCGGGCTTGGCGGGCATTTTGGGTCGCAAACCGAAACAGCCGCCGGTTTCGCGCGCCACTCCGATGGACTCAAACGATGAGGATCGGCGCTTCATCGTACTCGGAATACGATCCTGCCATTGACAGGATGCCCATCGGATGAGACCGCTTGCCAGTCAACGCGATAGGAACCAGCCATGAGAGGTTGAGTCGGCTGAATAACGACCGTCTTGGCGTCTCCGCCACGCGATACTTCAGCCGGAATCTTCATCGGCCCGTGAAGCGCCCGGCCCGGCAGCCACGCCATAACTAGATTACCTCCCGAAGGCGGGAATACAAGTTCCTCTGAAAATCTCAATTCGATTCGCTTTGGGGCGGCCACTTCAGAATTGTTCGCTGGTCTCGATGAAACCAGCTTTGGATGGCCGAGAGCGATCTCGCTCAGAATCGCGAACAGGACGGTGACTGAGCCTCGCAATGCGCGGCGACTTGCGGACATGGCGCACCTCCGTTTCTTGGGAATGTGCATTTAGCTTAAGTCGTTGCACACGGAGCCTGTTGATGCAGGTCAGACCACCCACGAGCAACTAGCGTGCGATGAGATGGTAATCGGTGTCCCAAAACAGCACGATATGGCAATGCGTACCGAAGTTGTTGGTGCGCGCGGTAGCGCCCGCTGGGTGATGTCACGACGCATAGAGGTGTACGGGTTCGGCACCGGCTCGACACCGTCCACCAGAGGCTAGTTCTAGACCACTTTGCTGTGGCGCTGCTACGTTGGTGATTTGCTGCCCAATGCGATCCGGCACACCCCCGCGACATGGCCTTGTGGTCGTCGTGGCGCACGCGCGTCTCCACGTGCCGACCGCATTCCGCCGAGAGCGCGAACACTTCGGTTCACCATGGGCCACTGGCGGAAAGCGCACATGACCGCCACATGGCGGTCCGATTACGGTTCGGACAGATCTGGCCATTTGCGACTCAACGTGCCCCGCCTCTTTGGCACAAGGCGCCGTCCTTGCTTTCTCGTGGGTGCGCATGCCATGTCGGTACGCCAACCACCCAGGAGAACGACGATGTCTCACCAAACCTATCAAGAATGTCTCGACGCCTGTAACGCGTGTCAGGTCACATGCTTGCACTGTGCTGTGGCTTGCCTCAACGAGCCAAGCCCGGCGGAACTTGCCGACTGTATTCGCCTGGATCTCGATTGCGCGGAGTTGTGCCAGACTGCCGTTGGTTATATGGCACGCGGCAGCAGCCAAGCCAAAGCCGTTTGCGTATTATGCGCAACCATCTGTCAGAAATGCGGCGCAGAGTGCGCGAAGCATGCACACGACCACTGTCAAACTTGCGCACGTGCGTGTGAGGAATGCGCGCAAGCCTGTCGAGCTATGCAATAACGGCTTTGAACCCCAGTTCAATTGGAAGGAGCAAATGGCGCTGATAGGTCACATCCGCCGTCACGTGTTACACCATCCACGAATTGCCGGTTCGGTGCGCTGCCATTGGAAAGCGGCCTCAAAAGCACAATGCGCGCACATAGCACGAGGAATTTTCATTGTTGTTCATGCGCCCCGCCCTTCCCTCGTCTGCCTTTCTCCTTCTGCTTGAAAGCTGCGCTGCTCTGGCTGACGTTCAGCCTGCCGCGCCGCGCCCCACCAACGCAGTGCAGCCACACTACCAAGCAGCAACACAGCCGCCGCTGCCCAAAATGGAGCGAACGTATTCCATCCAAACAGGGTACCGGCACTCACCGAACCTAGTGCCTGCCCCAGGTTGCCTGCGGCTGCCTGCCTTGCCAACAGCGACCCAGCGAAACTACGGTCACCTTCCAGCAACTCATAAGACAGCACCGGTCCAATCATGCCGACGCCGGTAGCCACCACGGCGATTAGCAGCCCAAGCGCGGCGGCATCGGGCACCAGTGCGGCAAAGCCCAGTGCCACCGCTGAGCCGGCAAATGCGCCGGCAACCCAGCGATGGTCGATATGCTTGCGCACTGCCGGAAGCAGCAGCAAAGCCTGCGCGGCGAGCATCGCCAGGCTGCACGTGACAAACATCACCGCAATCATCGAGTTGGGTAGGCGCAGTGTCTGGCCACCAAACAGGCTGAAGCCGACTTCGAAGGTACCTGCGGCAAAGGACGCCAGCAGGGCTAACAGCATCGATACAGCAACGAAGCGCTTGCGCTGCCGGGTCATCTGCACCGAGCCGCTGTCGAGCAAGATCGGCTTGGTCGTGCTCAGGCAGCGGCGAACCGCCAACAGAAGTGGCAGTCCGACCGATGCGACCACCAACGCGGGCCAGTTGACCATACTGGGCATCTGGCCTGCAGGCATGCCCATCAGCGGCCCGGCAAGCCAACTACCGAACGCGGGGCCCGCGAGAAAGCCAACGAACGATGCACTACCGATCAGCACAAAGCGCCGACTCCTGTCCTCGGTATTGCTGATGTCGGTCACATAGGCCTGGGCACCGGGCACGATAGCCGCTGCCCCCGCCCCGGCGATCAATCGACCGCCATAGATCGCCATGAGACTGGGTATTAGCGCGACCATCGCGGTTCCCAGCACAAACATAGCGAAGCCGGTAGTCAGCGCCGCCGCCCGCCCACGATGATCCGACTGGCGGCCCCACCACGGCGCAAAGATGAACAGCGCGAGCGTGTAGATTCCTCCCAGCATGCCAACGTGCCACGCCAGCGTTTGCCGCGTCGCACCAGGCAGGTACTGCGCCAGATACAACTGCAGCAACGGCAGCCCGACTCCATAGCCGAGAGAGACAACAAATACCAGAGCAAGCAGCACGACCAACGCTGGCCTGACGGCCCGCGCATCGAGGGGTGCGGGAGTGGCGGACGATTGATTAAGCATGATGCCTTCAGCCCGCGCCGTGAGCGGCCACCGGAGCGGTCACGCCGTTGTGGACCGTCGCCGCGCTTGCGCGTCGGATTCCAGTCAGCCGGGTTCGCTTGAGCATTAGCGCGTTAATCGCCACTAGCGCAGAGCTGCCCGACATGGTAATCGCCGCCACCTCGGGGCTGATCGTGAATGGGTAGAGTACGCCGGCCGCCAACGGGAACGCCACTACGTTATAGGCGACCGCCCACCACAGGTTCTGATGCATCTTTCGCAAGGTCGCGCGGGACAGTTCAATCGCACCGACCACATCCAGCGGATCGCTTTTCATCAGGACCACATCGGCACTCTCCATCGCGACATCGGTGCCCGCACCGATCGCGAAGCCCACGTCGGCTTGCGTCAGCGCCGGAGCATCATTGACGCCATCGCCCACCATGCCGACCTTCTTGCCCTGCCCCTGCAGTTCCTTGACCTTTGCGGCCTTGTCGCCCGGCAGCACGTCGGCCAGCACGATGTCGATGCCCAATTCCTTCGCAATGCGCTCAGCGGTCGAACGGTTGTCACCGGTTAGCATTGCGACCTGCACCCCGCGGCCATGCAGTGCCTTGATCGTCTCGGCCGAAGACGGCCTCACTGCGTCGGCGATCGCGATCAAACCGATCAGGCGACCGCCGTGTGCGACGTGCACCACGGTGCGGCCTTGGCCCTGCAGACGGTCGGCATCTGCCTTGAGCGCGCCAAGGTCAACGCCATTGGCCTCCATCAACCGCCGATTACCGAGCAGGGCCAGCCGACCGGCCACCACCGCCTGCGTGCCCTGCCCATCGATGTTGGTGAAATCCGTCACCGCTTCGGAGGCCAGTGCGCCGGCACGCTTGAGGATCGCGACCGCAAGCGGGTGTTCGGAGAGCTTTTCGACCGAGCCTGAAACGCGCAGCAGGTCGTCTGGCGTTACGTCCCGGGCCACCGCTATATCGACCACTTCCGGCTCGCCAAGCGTCAGGGTGCCGGTCTTGTCGAAGATCACCACATTTAGCCGTGTCGCGTCCTCCAGCGCCGCAGCATTCTTGAACAAGATGCCGTTCATCGCGCCCAGGCCGGTACCCACCATCACCGCCATCGGCGTCGCCAACCCCAGTGCATCTGGGCAGGCAATCACAAACACCGTGATCGTGAGTGTCAGTGCCAGCAGTACCGGCTGCCCGAGCACGAAGTACCAGACAGCGAAAGTGGCCACACCGATCAGGAAGGCGATCACGACCAGCCATTGTGAGGCCTGGTCGGCCAGCAACTGCGCTGGCGCTTTGGAATTCTGCGCCTCCTGCACCAGTTTGACGATCTGCGCCAACGCGGTGTCGGCACCCACCTTGGTCGCACGATAACGGAAGCTGCCGCTCTTGTTGATCGTCGCGCCAATCACCTTGTCGCCCACCATCTTCTTCACCGGCATCGACTCGCCGGTGAGCATCGATTCGTCCACCTGAGAACCGCCCTCGAGCACCTCGCCGTCAACCGGAATCTTGTCGCCAGGACGCACCAGGACGATGTCGTCGAGCAGCACTTCGGCGGTCGCCACAGTCACTTCCTTGCCGGCGCGCAAGACAGTGGCCTTTGGCGGGGCCAAATCCATCAGCGCGCGGATGGCTTCCGACGCTCCTGCGCGCGCGCGCATCTCCAGCCAGTGGCCCAGCAGAATGAACACCAGCAACACCGACACAGCCTCATAGAACTGCGCACCGCCGAAAATGAAGGTGCTGCCGACACTGAAGACGTAGCCGGTGCCGACGCTCAGCACCACCAACACCGCCATGTTGAGCACGCCATTGCGCAACGCACGCGCGGCGGCGACGAAGAACGGCCACGCGGGGTAGATCACCGCAGCGGTGGCGAGCAGGAACAGCCACAGCCCCAAATCCAGGCCGAACGGTGGCTTCAGCTTGATGAAATCCATGCCCATCGGGGCATACAGGAAGATCGGCACCGTAAACGCCAGGCAGACCCAGAAACGGTTGCGCATGTCGCGCGCCATCCCCTTGGCATCCATACCGGGGCCATGGCCCATCTCGTGGGCCATTGCATCCATGCCACCGTGAGCCATCGCGGCGTGGTCGTGCGCGACGGGCGCCTCCGCTGTGGCCGGCCCACCAGCGGCATGTACGTGCCGCTCAGGATGCTCGTGCTGAATATGGCCGTGCGCGTGTGCCGGCGCCACAGCATGCTCCATCGGCCCGCACATGTGCCGGGGCAACATTTCGCCCGCACAGTGGTACCCGCAGTCCTGGATTGCCGCCCGGATGCGTTCCGGATCAATGCGCCCCTGGTCGTACGTCACCGTGGCCGATCCGGCCACCGCGTTGACCGAGACATGCTCAATGCCCGGCATCTGCGCTAGGTGCTTTTCGACGCCGCGCGCTGCCAGCGGCGATAGTAGCCCTGCCACCTCGAATGTGTTGGTTGTGCTCATGAGGGAATCCGTTGTTGGGGAATCGAACGCAGTGCGATGAAGTGCAGTGCGACAGCGCCACTCAGCAGCGCGGCGAAGAAGCACCACACCGAAATGAACCAATGGGCATAGAAAACGTAGGCGGTGAACGAAGCGGCCAGCGTGAGCGCCCCGAACACCTTGACCCAAACATGGCTGGAGAGCAACAGGCTCACCGTCGTGGAAAGCAGGTACAGCGTCATCGACGCGACAATGTAGAAATGCGGGGACTGGTAGTCCACATGGCCTGCCATCGGGCGCGCCTGAATCGGGTTGACCACCAGGCTGTACAACAGGTATGCACCCACAGCCAGACCCATAACCACAAAGGCCAACAACCCTCGGCGGCGCGGACCCCGGGGCTCTAGCAGCCATGCCGCTAAGGGGACGTACACCGGCCACAGTACGTGGGAGAAAAATGAGTACACCTGCGTAGCAACAAAGTTAAGCCAAGCGGGGCCACCAAAACTGAGCCAGACCACCCCCTCGACAAGCTGCTGGATCGCAAACAGCAATGGGATGGCGGCATAAGGGCGCTCCGCCGGGCAGCGCGCCATACGCAGCGTCACGGTGCCGATTGCCAGCAGTAGCGTGCCGGAGCCAAAGCTGGCCGTCGCGGAAAAGCACATAGCGCTAGTTCCCCCAATCCCAATGCGGTCGACTGCGGTACAGATCACGCCGTGTCATCGGCACAGGCCATTTACCCGGGTGGCGATTGGACGCCAGGATTTGATAGATGCCGGAGCCACCGGCCTCGAACTCCAACGCGCAGGCCGCCATGTACAGGCGCCAGACGCGATAGGCGGCTTCTCCAACTTCAGCGATCGCCGCATCGCGCTGAGCCTCCAGGCGATGCACCCAGTGCCGTAAGGTCATCGCGTAGTGCGGGCGCAGTCCCTCGACGTCATGGATCTCAAAGCCCGCGCGCTCCATGCCGAGTTGGATGTTGCTGATGCAATCAAGCTCGCCGTCGGGAAATACATAGCGATTGATGAACTCGGTGGCAGCTGTCTTGTTCCACCCTTCCTCGTCGTGCGTGATGCCGTGGTTCAAGAATAGGCCGCCCGGCTTGAGCATCCGACGCACCACCGCATAGTAGGCCGGCAGGTTGCGCAGGCCGACGTGCTCGAACATCCCGATGCTGGAAACCTTGTCGTAGACACCCTCGCCTTCCAGATCACGGTAATCGCGCAACTCCACCGTGACGCGATCCTGTAACCCTTCGATCCGAATGCGCTCGCGGGCGTATTCGAGCTGTCGCTCGCTTAGGGTGATGCCGTGGGCGTGCACACCGTGCTCGCGCGCGGCCCAACATACGAGCGCCCCCCAGCCGCAGCCGATATCCAGCAGCCGTTCGCCGGGCCGCAGGCGCAGCTTGCGGCAAACGTGCTCAAGCTTGTTGCGCTGCGCCGTGTCCAGCGAATCGGAGGGCTGCTCGAAGTAGGCGCAGGAGTACACCCGCTCCTCGTCCAGCCACAACCCATAGAACTTGTTGGACACGTCATAGTGGAACGAGATCGCGGCGCGATCGCTGTGGCGCGAATGCCGGTGCGCGAAGCGCCGGGCGACCCGGGATGCGAAGCCCGCATCCGGTTTGATCTCACCCAGGTCCGGAGCGGGCAGCATTAACGCGTCCTTTAACAGCGCGAGCTTGTCGCGCCACGACAACTGGATCGACTCGAAATGGTTCTTCAACCGGAGCGCGCCGTACAGGTCTCCCTCGATGTCGAGCACGCCCCGAAAGTACGCGTCAGCCAATAAAAGGGGACTGCGCGCCACCACCAACTGACGCAACAGGCTGGGGTCCCGCACCACCAACGTGAAATCGACCGCCGTATCGTGCCCGTGCAGCGTGTCGTTCCACAGCCGCAGTGCGGGCGGCTTCTCCATCCCAGCGAGCAACCGACGCAGGATGCGTAGCGCCGGCTCGGTGTCGGTCGAAGGAACGCTGCCAATAAATGCCTTGGTGCTGTTCATCTCTTGCCCTCCCGTTGGGTTGATGGCTCGTCGCGGTCCTCTCCGCCAATTGACACGATGAAGCGCCAACCCGACATCGGAATCGCGGCTTTGCAAAATCCGGCCAGATCTATCTCGAAGTGAACGTGCGGAGTCTTGGCACTCATGTGGCACCCCCGGGGTCTTGCATGAGTTCACGAACCGCGGACGCTAGGTCCGGGGCAACGGAGATTCCATTGGTGGGATGGACAACCGTGTCGCAGCTCACCACCAGCCCGGCCCCAGTGGACTCCAAATCCTGAACCGCGTTGCCTGAAAACACCGCGTGAATCGCGATGCACACAGGCGCGGCCAAGCCCGCGCGCCGCAGATGACCAATGGTCTCGGCCATCGTGCGACCGGTGGAGACAATGTCATCGACCAGCACCGGCGTGTGGTCGCGCCAGCGCTCCACATCCGGCACCGAAACCTCGACATCCCGGTCACCTTTGCGGACCTTGTGCAGCACCACCATGGGCGCGTCCGCCCTGCTTGCGACATCGGCCACCCATTGGTTGCTCTCCTCGTCAGGGCCCACAAGCGCCGGGCGTGTCACATGGGCGCGCAGCCATGCCGCCACAGCCGGCGCCGCGTGGACGTGACGCGTTGGGATTACATAGACCTGCGACAACTTGGTGATGCGGTGCAAGTGGGGATCGACTGTTGCCAGCCAATCAAATCCACGCGACAACCAGGCTGCAAAATGCCGTGCACTCACCGTCTCACCCGGCTGGAAGCAACTATCCTGTCGCATGTAGGCGAGGTAAGGTGCGACCAGACCAACGTCGGTCGCACCGTTCTCCCGGGCGGCCGCCGCCAACAGCAGCAACGGAATCAGCTTGTCGTCCGGCCGGTCTAGCGTGCAGACGATGGCGACCCGCCGCCCCTCCACGGCAGACTCCACCCGCACATACGACTCTCCATCCGGAAAGCGCCGCACCGTCGTAGTCCCGCGCTCTGCGCCCAACGCCGAAGCCAGCTTCTCTGCCATCGCTTCATTGCCCGGCATGGCAAAAATCAGTGGCGTCATCTCGAATCTCCCACATCGATCAGCGGGTGAGCCTCCAGGTAGTCGAACGCGTAGTCCAACTCGCCGAGCGCTTCGGCATGCACGGTGAACAGCGGCATACCTCGCTCGACGCGATCCCCCAGCTTGACATGCAGTTCGAGCCCGGCAGCGGGTGCCTTCGGTGCCCCGGCGAGCTTGGCCACGCGAGCCAACCGCCGGCTGTCGATCTCACGTACCATCCCGTCACGTTCGGCCAGCACAGGCTCGCGTAGCCGCGCCCGCTGCGGCTCGCGTAAGCCCCCTTGCGCTTTGCAGATCGCCTGGAATTTGGCCCACGCGGCGCCGCTATCAAGCAACCGCTGAGCGACCAAGACGCCAGTACCCGGCTCGCTGTGACCGCAAAATTCCAACAGTTGTCCAGCCAATGCGACAGCGCGCACGCTCAGATCCTCGGGCGCGCGCTCGGCACGCTGAAGGACTGCCAGCACGTCGTGCGCCTCCAGTGAGGGACCAATGCCACGGCCCACCGGCTGCGTCCCGTCCGTACGCACTACCTGCAAGTGCAAATCAAAGGCCTGCGCTACCTGCTCCAGCATTTGCTTCAGGCACTCGTAGTCTGCGTCACTGCGCACCTTGGCGGTCGGCCCGACCGGCACATCGATCACGGAGTGGGTAGCGCCGGCAGCGATCTTCTTCGACAGCACAGATGCCACGAGCTGCGCGTCGCTGTCGAGGTCCAGCGGGCGCTCGACGCGGATCAACATGTCGTCGGCCGGGCTGAGCGCCAGCGAGCCTCCCCAGACAAAGCAGCCGCCCTCGCGTTGGACAACGCGGCGCATCTGCTCCAAATCGAGCGCCACCGGCGTCATCGTTTCGATCACGTCGGCGGTGCCAGCCGGCGAGGTAATGGCCCTTGACGACGTCTTCGGCATCGTGAGCCCGGCCGCGGTGATGATCGACACGACAATCGGCGTCGTGCGGTTTCCCGGCAATCCACCCACACAGTGCTTGTCCGCGATCGGTGCATGCCCCCAGTCGAGCCGCTTGCCCGCGGCCAGCATCGCTCGCGTCAGATCGATCGTCTCCTGCAAATCCATCCGCCCGCCGGCGCAGGCGCTTAGAAAAGCGGCGATATGTGTCCCAGGGTAGCTGCCAGCGGCGACGTCACTAATGATCGAGTCCAGAGCCGACGCGTCGAGCCTGTGGCCGTAGATCTTCGCCCGCACCTGGCTCATTGAGTCCAGCGTCGGGGCATGCGAGATCGTGATCCGGTCGCCCGGCGCGGGCGCCAGCGCTCGCCACGCGCTGTTCGAAAGCGCCGCCTCCCCCAACTCCAGCAAGGTCGGATCGACAACGTTCAGCGTGGCGATGATCGAGCGTCCGTTCAGGCTAATCAGTACTCGCGTCTGCGCCTCGAAACCCTCGGAGCGGCAAACATGGCAGTCTCGATGCATGTAGACGACATATTCCTGCTGCGTCTCGATGCCCATCCGACGCACGGCAAGACTTGCCCTGTGGCGAGGGTTCCTCATACATCGAACTCCACGTGCTGTCCCAACAACGGAACGCTGGCGGACCACCCAAGTTCCCGCTCGATGCGCTGGCGCATCGCATCAGCCGGCCCCGGCTCGCCATGGGTGACGAACACCGAGCGCGGCGCCGCTGGCGCACTGCCCAGCCACTCGATCAATTGGCTTGCATCGGCATGCGCCGACATGCCCTGCAGTGAAATCACTTCGGCACGCACGGCGACGTCCTCACCGTGAATGCGCAGGCTTCGCTCACCAGCCTGCAGCCGCGCGCCGCGTGTCCCCCCAGCCTGATAACCGGCCAGGATGATGGTGTTGCGCCGGTCCGGCGCCAGATGCTTCAGATGGTGCAGCACGCGGCCGCCGGTGGCCATGCCGCTGGCCGAGATGATCACAGCCGGGAGGGCCAGCCCAGCCAGCGCCCGCGATTCCTCCGGGGTCCTGATCATGCGCGCAGCTTTGTACATCCCGAGGCAATCTTCGAGCGACAGCTTATGTTCGGCGTGATGGCGGTGATAGATCTCGGTTGCATCTATTGCCATCGGGCTGTCGAGAAAAACAGGCAGGTCTGGAATCGCGCCCTGTTGCTTCAGCTTGTGGATCAAATGCAGCAGCAACTGTGCACGCCCCACCGCAAACGCCGGAATCACGACCATGCCGCCACGGTGTGCTGTGCGAGCAATCGCCTCACCGAGCACGGCCTGCGCATTGGGTACCGGTTCGTGTAGCCGGTCCCCATAAGTCGATTCGACAACGATGTAGTCTGCCTTGGGAGCCGGCGCAGGCGCACGCATCACCGGGTCGTCGGGGCGGCCAACGTCTCCGGAGAACAGCACTGTCGTCTGCCCCGCTGTCAGTTCGGCCGAGGCCGCGCCGAGAATATGCCCAGCCGGGCGCAAGGTCACCGTAACGTCGGGGACGACGTCCACACACTGGTCGAAAGGCAATCGGTGCAACTGTTCCATTGCGCGACGTGCGTCGTCCTCCGTGTACAGCGGCAAAGCCGTGGCGTGCTTGGAGGTGTGATGCCGGTTCGCATAGGCGGCGTCCTCCTCCTGGATTCTCCCGCTGTCGGGCAACAGCAGACCGCATAGTTCGATTGTCGAGGGCGTCGCCAGAATCCGGCCCCGGAAGCCCTGTTTCACGAGCAACGGTAACGCACCGGCATGGTCCAGATGGGAGTGTGTCAGCACCACCGCATCGATGTCGGCGGCGCTGAACGGCAACGGCTCCCAGTTCAGCAATCGCAACTGCTTGTAGCCCTGGAACAACCCGCAATCAACCAGCAGGCGCTGCCCCTGATGCTCCACCAAATACTTTGAGCCGGTCACTGTGCCGGCCGCACCGTGAAAACTGAGCTTCATCGCCTCCCCCTTTTTGTCATGCGTGGTGGTGGCGATCCGCTTGCTTGTCGCCAAAATTCGGGATGAACCGCGGGGTGTGCGACGCATAGTGCGCCCACTCCTCCCCAAATTCGCGCTCCGCCCACTTCTCTTCCGTAATGGCCAAACGCACGTACATGACCACCAGCACTGGGAACATCAGCAGTGTCAGGATGGTCGGCCACTGCAGTAGAAAACCGAACATGATCAAAACGAAGCCCACATACTGCGGATGCCGGATACGGGAGTAGGCGCCGGTGGTCGCCAGCGTATGGCTCCGCTGGTTGTGGTAAAGCACCGCCCAAGCGGCCGACAATAGCCAAAAGCCACCGCCGATGAAGATAGCGCTCAGCAGATGGAACGGCCCGAAATGCGGATTGGCGCGCCAGCCGAACATCACCTCCAGCAGGTGGCCAGCGTCATGCGACATGAAATTCACGCCGGGGAACTTCGCGCTCAGCCAACCCGACAGGAGGTAGATCGTCAGCGGGAAGCCGTACATCTCGGTGAATAGCGCCACCAGGAACGCAGAGAACGCGCCAAACGAACGCCAGTCGCGCGGGCTTTGTGGCTTGGCGAAGCTGAACGCGAAGATGATGAAAACGAGGGAATTGATGATTACCAGCGACCATAAGCCATAGGCGGGAGGTGTCGATTGGTCCATGATGGCGCTCCTCTGAGAAGAACTTAGTGGTGGTGATGCTGAGCGCCCTGAACGGGCGGTTGTTCGCTGGCCGTCGACCCCGATGGGCGGCTACTTCCGGAATCGGAACCGCGCGGCTGGTCCTCGTGACCTGCGTGCCCTCCATGGCCACCGTGCCCGTGGAAGAGGTGCAGCAGCGGACAAGCCAGCAGTAGAAGAAACGGCAACCAGCCGAACAGATGTGCCCGGTGCTCGGTGAACAGGAAGAACAGGGCAATCAACGCAAACGCAATGAAGATGGCCCCTGAACCGATGCGGCCCGACTGGCGGTGCCTGGAGAGAGATCGAAGCGACGACATGAGAACTCCTTCGCAAGGTCAAGGTTAGGGACGCCGATCGGTGCACTGCCCGGCCGCCCCTCCTAGCGGTCTATCAGTGGCAGCATCCACCGCTCTTGTGAGCAGTGCCGGTTGGGACGTCACCATGGTGGGCATGCTCCGTCTTCGCTCCGGCGCCAGTGCTAAGCGACTCGGCTTCGTAACCGGCTGCTGCCAGCGCGGCCAGCATTGCGGGCGCGGCCTGGGCGTTACCGCTGACGCGCGCGATACCGCGCGCCAGATCCACGTCGACGGCATCCACACCAGGCACTCGCTGCAGTGCATGAGTAACCGACGAGACGCAAGAGCCGCAGCTCATGCCCTTGATCTTCAGTTCGATAGTGTCCATGGAAGAAATCCTTTTAGGAGGTGACGTTGAAAATCTCACTGCGACTGCGTTCAACACAGCGCCAGACACTTTCCGGCAGTAGAGAAAGAACGCAATCGAGACGCTCGGGGCGAATGCCGACCAAGGCCGCTTTTGTTCAGTGCATTGACGATGGAACGGCGTGTTGCAACGCACCTTTGGCGGTGTCCGCACTGGATGCGCGTCAAGGCGATACGTAAGACAAAGCCGCGCACTGCCAAACAGCGACAGAGCGCTATAGCGTCAACCGGAGGAAGACGATTGGTATAGACGCGAACTTGTCCGCTGGCCGGGGATTGGACTGACGGTGCACACTGCAGCGGTCCACCTCCGGCGTGGATGCCATGCTCATCGGTAATGGCACGGCCACCGGAATGAGAGGCTTGTCATGATCCGACAGCACACGGGGAATGCTGGTTGAGGACTTTTCGCAGAAGCTGTGGCAGGCAATCTTGCCGCTATCGTCACAGCCATCATCGTCGGCATCCGCATGGTGTCCATGACTGTGGGCTGACACGTGGCCAGATGCCGGCGCTGCGGCCTTACCTGCATCCGCGACAGCGCACGCGTTTGCGATGCCGACGGCCAGACCCAACAGCCACACCAGTAGCATTTGAGCTGCCCAGCGGCGTAGATGTCGGGAGTGGAAGAACATGATTTCTGCCCAAAGAGAGGAACGGTCACACAGAGTCAGCCTAGGCGCGGATGTCCAACCTCCGGTTGATACAAATCAACCGTAAACCGTCCGACGGTTCAACTCAACAACGTCTTCAGGCCCGCAAACGCAGCGCCTGGGTCAGCAATCCCGTGGTAAATGGCCGGGATCTCGTTCTTCAAGCCCAGCAGCCCATAAACCGCGTGCATCGCGCCGCGAACCGAATATTCGACGGTGAACACTACGTCCTGAGGGATCTCAACATACTGCCCAAGCAGCGCGAAGTTCTTCGCTCCGTGCGGGATCACTGGCGGCCGATCCGAAGGCTCGCGGCGCTCAAATTCGCTGGTGATGTACGGCATCATCACCGGGATCACAGTGGTGGTACGACAGACCTCGTCAAGAATGTCCTCGCAATGCAAATGGTGCAGCAGCTCGGTGAGGATTTCCTGGCCGGTTGCCTGGGCCATCGTCTTGTCGATGTAATCGCCCTTGTTGTCCACGAAGAGCCCGTAGCCCCACAGGGTGTACATGTCTTTCGGCTGTCCGGCGAAGTGCGGCGCGTGAGGCACGACGATCGACATCAGCCAACTCGAATCCTTGAACGTCATCAGACCGCCGGTGCCTGGCGCATTGCCGGTAAAGGTCTCAATCCGGTGCACAAGCGCCGGGCTGCGCATCGTCAAGGTGAACGACTCCCACTTGCTTTCGTCGACGTTGCCACAGAACGCATTCGGCCGCCCGAGCCCAGGTTCCTTACGGGCCATGGTCTCCCACAGAGTCCAGGCGCCATCGCGTTTGTCGCGCACCAGTTCCGGTGCATGGTGGTCGTCCCCATAAGACGCGTCGGCGGTCATCGAGCCGATGGTGATGAGCACCAGATCCTCTTGCCGCACGTCATAGGCCATCGGCTGTCCGCCGCGCACCACGCGCAGCAGTCCAATTCGCCGGCCGTCACCGGTTTCAACAAAGTCGACATCCTCCACCTTTGTGCCATATTCGAACACCACACCCTGCTGTTTCAGCCATTGCTCCATCGGCCGCACGATCGCGTCATACTGGTTCAGCGGCGTGCGCCGTACGCCGGCCAACGTGTGGATACGCGGGAACTCCTGCAAGAAGCGCAACATATAGCGTT
Organism: Ralstonia mannitolilytica; assembly: GCF_905397375.1. GTDB lineage: Bacteria > Pseudomonadota > Gammaproteobacteria > Burkholderiales > Burkholderiaceae > Ralstonia > Ralstonia mannitolilytica. The sequence goes on along the minus strand of NZ_CAJPVG010000013.1, from coordinate 38,161 downwards.
TGAGTTCGATCGCGCTGTGCCAGTTCTGGAAGGCGAAGGTCGTACGCCACATGGCCCAGAAGTTGGTCTCGAAGAAGTGCGGCGAGAAACAGTCCTCAATGCGAAGCGTATGCAGCAGCCCTTCTGGCGTGGCCAGCAATCGCATGATCTCCAACCGGTCATGGAGGTTGAAACCCAGATCGGCAGCGTCGAGGATACGGCGTTGCCCGTCGATCAGCCGGGCGTGTGAATCCGAGCGCCATTCGGCGTTGAAGGCCCAGGCCTGCTGCTTGACACTGATTTTCGGATCATCCAGCGACGGAATGCTGTCGAGCACGTTCCACAGACAGACATAAGTCTCTTCGGTGAACATGCGACCGCCCCGAGTTACATAGCCTTTGTGCGGATCACCGGAGCCATCGAGCGCACCACCGGCCACCTGCTGTTCCTCCAAGATGTGGATGTTCTCCCCCTTGAAGCCTGCGTCGCGAATCAGCAGCACGGCAGCCGACAATGACGCAATGCCGCTGCCAACCAGGTATGCGCTACGGTGCTCGTTCTTCGTTACCTCAGCCATGGAATCCTCTGATTCTGTGTGGATGCTCAATGAGCAACGCGACTTGGGAATACTTTAGGTGGGTATGCGATCGATACTTTGCGCCAGCGCAAGTTGCTGTTGAGTCTCATGCCGCCGTAATGGATTTGTCATGTTTGCTTTCCGCGACACATCCCCTATCGGCTGGGCACAACCATGGAGAAGCCACGGCGCTTGCGCCCGCGCGCGCGGCCCCAATGTCGCGGGTTGATGAAGGTCAACCTCGGCGATTTCCAAGCGTCAATACTGGGAACGCATACCAATGCGCGGTTGTCCGGCGCCTACCCAGGCCGCCCACCAACCTTCCCAGCATTGGAGACCAGACTCACTTTCAATAAGGTCGACTTGGAGAAGAATCCCATGGAACCGCGACAGCAACAGTTCTCCCTCTGGTACGTGCTCGTGACCATACTGGCCATGCTTGCAATCCAGACGCTCTTCGTGTCGGGGCATGTCGAGACGATCCCATACAGCGATTTCAAGGTCCTACTGAAGGCTGGCAAGCTCAAGGACGTGGCTATTGGTGAGCAGGCTATCAGCGGAACCTTCTCGACAGAAGGTATCGACAATCTCCTTGCCAAGCAGCAGATCGAGGAAATCCGCCGAGAGGCAAAGGGCGACCACGCCTTCTCCACGCTTCGAGTGGCCGATCCTGAGCTGGTGCAGGAGCTCGAAGCGGCAAAGGTGCGCTTCGTCGGGCAGCCCGACAACAAATGGCTGAGCACGATCCTCTCGTGGGTTGTGCCGGCCGTCATCTTTTTCGGTATCTGGAGCTTTCTCATCAAGCGCGTGGGCGGCGCCGCCGGCAGCATGATGGAAATTGGCAAGAGCAAGGCAAAGGTCTACATGCAAAAGGAGACCGGCGTGACTTTTGCCGACGTGGCTGGAATCGACGAAGCCAAGGAGGAGCTGTCGGAGATTGTTAGCTTCCTGAAAGATCCTCAGCGGTACCAGCGCCTGGGCGGAAAAATTCCCAAGGGCGTGCTGCTGGTTGGGGCCCCGGGCACTGGCAAGACCTTATTGGCAAAGGCCGTGGCAGGCGAAGCCGGCGTGCCATTCTTCAGCATGAGCGGCTCCGACTTCGTCGAGATGTTCGTTGGTGTGGGTGCAGCACGGGTCCGCGATCTCTTTAAGCAAGCCGAAACCAAAGCCCCCTGCATCATCTTCATTGATGAGCTTGACGCACTCGGAAAGACGCGAGCACTGAATGCGGTCGGCGGCAACGAGGAGCGCGAACAAACACTGAACCAGCTTCTGGTCGAGATGGACGGTTTTGATAGCAACAAAGGCGTCATCATCATGGCCGCCACAAACCGACCCGAGATACTGGACCCCGCCCTGCTTCGCCCCGGTCGCTTTGACCGCCACGTCGCACTGGACCGGCCTGACCTCAAGGGACGGGAGCAGATTCTCAAAGTTCACGTCAAGGGCGTTGTCCTCGCTCCTGAGGTCGACCTGACTAAACTCGCCGGACGGACCCCGGGGTTCGCAGGTGCCGATCTTGCCAACTTGGTTAACGAAGCCGCGCTCCTTGCCGCGCGCAAGAGCAAGCAAATGGTCGAGATGGCAGATTTCGACGAGGCGCTTGACCGGATCGTCGGCGGCCTGGAAAAAAAGAACCGCGTGATGAATCCGAAGGAGAAGGAAACTATCGCATTCCACGAGGCAGGACATGCCATCGTCGCGGAGCATCGGCCGCTGGCTGACCGTGTCTCCAAAGTTTCCATCATTCCGCGGGGCGTTGCGGCGTTGGGTTACACGCAACAGACCCCAACCGAGGACCGCTACCTGCTCAAGCGCAGCGAACTGCTTGACCGGCTCGATGTCTTGCTCGGTGGCCGTATTGCGGAACAGCTCATTTTCGGCGACGTATCCACGGGCGCACAGAACGACCTGCAGCGCGCAACCGACATGGCTCGGCAGATGATTACCCAGTTTGGCATGAGCGACCAGCTGGGCCTGGCCACGTACGAGAATATGCCGAACCCGCTCTTTGCTGGGACGGGGCTAATGCAGCGCGAACGCAATGAATACAGCGAGAGCACCGCACAGATGATTGATGCTGAAGTCCGTAAGCTATTGGCAGAAGCAAGTCATCGCGTACAAGCGACGCTGGAAGGACAGCGGACCAAGCTCGATGCTCTGGCCCAATTACTTCTCGAGAAGGAAGTGGTTGACCGCCAAGACCTGGACATGTTTTTGTCAGCGAAGGTGACGCCAATGCCTCCGCCCAAGCCCGTCGCGAATATCGAGGAGTCAACTGCAACGGGGAAACCGGACCAAAAAACGCAAGGCACATAGAGCGAAGATTGATGCCATGGCATGCCAAGAACGCAACCACGCCAAAGCGCGGCCGGCTGCCGGCAATCAATGCGTTCACCACGTGAGACAGGCGCCCCGATGGTGTATTGAGCTACCGACGCCCTCCCCGCGTGGGGGTTGTGCCACCGTCAGCCTTCGTGCCGTTGCCGAGCACTGCCCGCAACGTATCGACATGGCGCCGGCCGTGGCGCACAAGCCGATCCGGAAATCGCGAGGCGAGCCAGGCGTAAACATGGTATTTCGCCAACTTGCCGAGCCACAGTGCGGCGATGACCTCTGCGACCGGAAGTCGCGAGATCGCCGCAAACATGAGAGCGGGGGTGAGAGGCACCGGTAATGCGGCAATGACCGAAAGCGATACGACGCCGTAGTGTTCGAGCCAGTGGGTCGCATCACGCCACGCGGTGGATCGCACCACGTCCGGGTAGGCAGCGAACAACCGGTTCCACCCCAGGTGATGAAAGACGAGGTACAGCACGAGAGCGCCAACAGCGGCCCCCAGGCTGGCCAAAGTCGCGATGGACACCCAGCGGCGCGGCGCCAACAGGACTGCGGCCATCAGCAGGCTGGCAAATGGAACCGACATCGACAGTTCCGCCGCCAGTGCTGCCCCGGCAACCACCAGTGGGAACGCGCGCGAGTCGGCCCGCCGGGTTAGGGCACGGAGCAGACCGGACTGCAGGCTCAGGCGTAGCATTGCTCAGTTGCCTTCATCGCTCACGCAGACGACCTTCAAGCGTCTCCTCCTTATCGATTGCGTCTGCTGGATAGCATCAGGATGCGAGACGTTTCGCATCGAGGCACTCCTTCGAAAATTCGAACACGACCTCAGGATCGGGAGCGACCAGCTTGTTCTTCTTGCCCGCGTAGTGCAGCCGCGACAGGATGTGACGAATCAAGTTGAGCCTGGCCGTGCGCTTGTCGTCGGCGAGCACGATGTGCCATGGCGCGGCAGCCGTGTGCGTATGCATCAGCATGGCGTTGCGTGCCGTCGTATAGGCATCCCAATGCTTCAACGCCACGGCGTCGACCGGGCTCGTCTTCCACTGCTTGAGCGGATCGCGGCGCCGCTCGGCAAGTCGGCGAGCTTGCTCGGCTTTGCTGATGTCGAGGTAGTACTTAAGCAGCTTGATACCGGAATTGACGAGCATTTCCTCGAAGTGGGGCACGGAGTACATGAACTCGTCATACTGCTCAGCAGTGCAGAAGCCCATCACGCTCTCAACGCCTGCCCGGTTGTACCAGCTGCGGTTGAAGAGGACAAACTCTTCGGCGAGAGGAAGATGGGGCACGTAGCGCTGGAAATACCAGCCGGTGCGCTCGCGATCTGACGGCTTACCCAGCGCTACCACCCTCGTCTCGCGGGGGCTGAGAAATTCGATAATGCGTTTGATGCTGCCGTCTTTGCCTGCCGCATCCCGCCCCTCCAGCAGGACAAGGATGCGGTCACCACACCCGATGAAATGCCGTTGAAGCTTGACCAATTCAATTTGCAGCAGGTGCAGTTGCGCCTCGTAGTCCTCGCGACCCTGGACTCCTTTGGCAGCATCGACTCGCGCCTGGCTGGACGATAAGCCAGTTACGTGTTCGGCGTCCGATGAAGTGGTCTTTTTCTTCGACTTGCCTTTTGCCATATGCGCACCTCCGGCGTTGGCTATGGAAACGGGAGTAACGCTCCAGAGCGTCATCAGCCGTATGGCGGTTTCGTTGTTACGAAACGCTCAAATGGGCAGACAACCACATTTTGAACCTACGAACGGGTGAACAAGCTTAAGCACCTGCCAATTTTGCGCGGTTGATGTGAGTCAAGCGCCCTCCGATGTATGGTCGAATTCAGGAGGACATGGATCAGCGCGACTATTGCGCGATCCTTTGCCCGAATGACGCTCTCGTAATGTGGTCGTCATCGCTCGGTCAGGGGCGGATTCTTATAGTGGCTCCCATAGCAAGTCCTTTGAGTCCAACCACTTCAGGAGAATGCAATGAACCACACCAAGAAGACCGTCTTGATCGCAGCCGCGCTGATTTCTCTCGGCGCGAACATTTCCAGCGCAGCAACCTCCAGCAACGGGGCCCTCGCTCAGCGCGACGTCTACACCGACGGGGCGCGGGCTGCTGACGCGCGCGATCCGTACACTGATGGCGCCAAGGCTGGAAAGTTTGAGATCTACTCGGACGGCGCATGGACGGGCGACACGCGCTATCCGGCCACCGGTGGCTCGTCGAGTTGAGGCATTACGAAATGTCTACGCGATCATGGCCCTCAACCTGAGTTGACAGGTCTTGGTCGCTGCTGACCTTTTCGACGTCCAATCATCGTCTTACAGGCTTGGCGAATCCGCCGAGATGCATTGGTCGGCACAGTATCGGCCATGCTCCATCCGGTATCAAGGTTCACTTCCGCCGATGTGCGGAGGCGAGACCGAAATCCGATATTCGATGTCATTCGTTCGGTCAACAAGTTTCACCAGTACGCGGAAATACACGCGCCCACTCAGCACCGAGGTGAACACCTGGCCGTAGGAAACCTGGCCGTTGATAACCATGGGCGTCAGATACTTCGGCGGCGAATCAACGATCCCGACTTCCTTGAGTTGCGCACGCACCACGGCATCTGTGATACGGGAGCCGTCGGCACGAAACAACGCCACTAGCAAGTGGTGAGGGCGGCCGCCTCCCGGTGAAGGTGCGCCATGCGACTCCTCCAAGTCGAGCCTTTCCGAGGCGATGGCGGCGGGAATCAACCCCCAGTAGAGGACGACGCCCTCACGTTCGAGCCGCGCTTGCGCGAGCGTTTCCACCGACGGCAGCGCCAAGACACAAATCACCGCAGCGTAGGGAACAAATGAGCGCAGAGACAACATATTCACCTCCTACCGCGACTTCGCAAATATCAAACAGAGATTTCTGCGTCTTCACAGGATGACCGGCTTGCCGGGCAACCTCTGCTCGCGCCGGTCGCGCGCCGGGAAATGCTGCGTCAGGCGCAGCGTGATGGATCGTATCCCGTCGATCACACCGCGCTCATATTCGGCGCGCCGACACGCGGCTTCCATCTGGCTGCAGATCGCCTGCCATCCTTGAGCACCAACCCGCGCGTGAATGCCACGGTCGGCAACGATCTCGACACTGCGGTCCGCCAGCAATAGATAAATCAGGACGCCGTTGTTCTGCTCTGTGTCCCACACACGCAGTTGCGAAAAGACTTCAAGAGCCCGTTCCCGCGCCGTCACCCCCTTCCATAGCGCAGAGAAGCTCAACGCGCCTTCCACGGCAAAGCACAGATGCCCGACATGGGACGACTCGCTTTGAGCGATCGCTTGCCCGATGGCCCGCATCGCCTTGCGCGGGAACGCTCGCCTGACGCGCCAGTGCGTCGTCAGTAGATGGGAAAGAATTCGCTTGATGTTTTCCATCACCATTTTCCCGAGGCACCACCACCACCGAAACCACCGCCGCCTCCACCGAAACCGCCGCTGCCACCGCCGAAACCGCCGCTGCCACCGCCGAATCCCCCGCGGCCCGAGCGTGAGCCTGTAGACCAAGAGCCTCCGTGCCCAACCATGCCCGGACCCAATAGCGTATAGATGAGCGCGATCACTCCCGCCGTAAACGCGACAAAAATGGCGCCCGAAAGCAACCAAGCGACTAGGGCGACGGCGCCGCCCGCTGCAACCGCCCCCGGAAAACGGCCAAGGAAGTCTCGCAGCGCGCCGCCAAACACCAACGTCAACACCAGAATGACAGGCATATAGGACCGAACGGATACGCCTCCGTCGCGCGTCGACCGTGAGGGGGGCGGCAGTGCTTCACCCTCAATCACGGCTTGCATACTCTGAACACCGTCTTTCACGCCGCCATAAAAATCGCCAGTCTTGAACCGCGGCGAGATGACTTCGCTAATGATGCGCTTGCTTGTCGCATCGGTTAGGACACCTTCCAACCCGTACCCGACTTCAATGCGAAGTGTGCGGTCGTCTTTAGCGATGATCAGCAGTGCGCCGTCGTCGACGCGCTTTCGCCCCAACTTCCATTGCTCGACCACGCGCAGCGAATACTGTTCGATGGCTTCGGGCAGTGTGCTGGGCACGATCAGTACAGCGATCTGCACGCCCTTTTTGTTTTCGAAGGCTTGCAGCGTCTGTTCTAGCTCTGCTAGTTGCCCAGGCGTGAGTGTGCCGGTCTGGTCAGTCACCCGCGCCGTCAAGGGTGGCACGGCAACTTCGGCAACCGCCCCAAAAGAGACGAGCGCAGCCGCTGCCACAAGCAAGCCACGCGCGATTTTGAGGAGGTTCACTTGGAGCTCCCCGGCGCACTGGCGGACGGCGAACCGAATTCCACCTGGGGCGGCTTGGCAATGGCCGTCTCGTTGGCAACGGTGAAATTGGGCTTCTCCTGATAGCCGAAGGCCTTCGCGGTCAGATTCGATGGAAATGAGCGCACGGTCACGTTGTAGCTCTGTACCGATTGGATGTACCGATTTCGTGCAATGGTGATCCGGTTCTCGGTCCCCTCAAGCTGTGCTTGCAGATCGCGAAACCCAGCATCTGCCTTCAACTGCGGGTAGTTCTCCGACACGGCAAGGAGTCGGGACAGCGATCCGGTCAACTGCTGCTGCGCCGACTGGAATCGGGCAAACGCCTGCGGATCATTGAGCAACGCAGGCGAGGCTTGGATGGCGCCGACACGCGCGCGAGCCTCAGTCACCTCCGTCAACACCTCTTTCTCATGACTTGCGTAACCCTTGACCGTGTTGACCAGGTTCGGTACCAGGTCGGCGCGCCGCTGGTATTGGTTCACGACTTCAGACCAGCCTGCCTTGACCTGTTCATCCTGCGCTTGAATGGTGTTATAGCCGCACCCCGAGAGGCTGATTGCCAAAATTACCGCAACAACGACTGACCATGCTGCTCGCATCAGACACCTCCATTTTCGAGATTCTTAGCCCCGGAGGCATGGGAACACCGCGCATGGGCCAACCATGCCGTTCCTGCCACACAAGAGCCCATGCCGCTCCGGGTGTCCTGTTTCCATGCTAGTCACTCGGGCGGCGAATTTGTTGATGTCGCTCAAGGCCCACAATCGCGACCCCCGAGGGGACGGTCTTAATACCAAACTGGACTGCCAGTGAATAGAATGACCCAATCGGATTTGGGCAGGAGCGTCTTATCATGCGGACTGTCGGCGAAATTGCACTCTCCATCTCGACCACGTCGACGCTGGAAGCCACACAAACCGAAATTGCCGAGCACAAGGGCTTCGGCCATCCGGACAGCCTGTGCGATGGCGCCGTCGAGGCGGCAGCCTGCGCCCTATCCCGAGCCTATCTGCAAGCATACGGAGCGATTCAGCACTTCAACCTGGATAAGGCGCTGTTAATCGGAGGCATCAGCCAGCCACGGTTCGGCGGCGGCAAAGTTCTGCGTCCCGCGCGGCTGATCGTCTGCGGCCCCGTGACCGAGTTGCCGTCGGCTTCGGCCACGTCACTCGTCGAGCAATCCATCCGCGAATACCTGGTGGCAACCTTGGGAAAGGCAGGCAATGACATCGGCATCGAGCTTGTTTTGAGGCCTTCGGCGCCGAATCTTCAGCGTGTTATCCAGCAGGCGGCGCTTCCGCTGGCCAACGACACCTCCTTCGGCGTCGGGTACGCACCCCGCTCCCGACTCGAAGACACGGTCCTTTGCGCTGCGCGCGTCCTGCGCTCCAACGAATTTCGCAGCGCCTTTGATGCGGCTGGGGCGGATTTTAAGATCATGGGGCACCGGCTGGGCGCGCACTTCGGCCTTACCGTGGCGCTCGCACTCGTCGACCGAGACGTGGGAAGTATTGAAGACTATTTCACACTCAAGGGCCGATTGGCAGCGTACCTGGCTGGGTGTCTGCCGACGGCGTGCCATATCGGGATCAACACCCTGGATGACCCAGCTACGCTTGACGAGAGCGGAATTTACCTGACCGTGACCGGGTTAAGTGCGGAGCACGGCGACGATGGCGAGGTCGGCCGCGGCAATCGCGTCAACGGCTTGATCACGCCGTACCGCCCGATGTCATTGGAAGCGGCAGCGGGAAAGAATCCGGCCGCGCATGTCGGCAAGCTCTACAACGTGCTGGCACATCGATTGGCGGCGAGCATTCATGCCGACATCGAAGGCGTGGATGAAGTGACGGTCAGGCTGCTCTCGGCAATCGGCCACCCGGTCGACCAGCCTCAGTTGGTGGCGATCGACCTTGCAGCGGCGGGTGGGTTCTCCGCTGCGCGGCAGCGGCAAGTTCGCGAGCTGACCGCGCAGCATTTGGCGGCGCTTCCAGCGCTGATACGGGAGTTGGCCACGGGTGCCATCGCCGTCTTTTAGCGGAGCGCTGCATCGTTGCTTTCGAGGCCCCATTGCTTGTAGCGGCGCCTCTAGAACTTTCCTGATCGCAGGATCGCAACCGCCCAAGCGAGGCCCATCACGCTGGCGACGACGAAACCCAGAAGCCCCAGCACTGGAATGCCCGCATAGTGCGGACCGCTGTGGAACGCCATGACGATTGAGGAGCCAATCACGACGCTCGCAATAATCAAGCTCAAGCTCAGCCGGTTGCTTGCACGGTCGATATGCGCTTCCAATCCTTGCAACTGGTCGTGTTTGATATGCAGCGTCGCCTTACCGCTGCTGAGCGCCTCCACCGTGCGGTTCAGAATGTCGGGCAGCAAGGCGGCGGCGTGATGCAGCGCGCGCAAGGTGCGGAATCCCCTGCTGAACTCGGTCTGTACATTCGCCCCCTGCAATAGTTTGCGGCCGAGCAAATGCGGCGCATATTCCCGCAAGGACGCGAGTGCGTTGAAGTCCGGGGCGAGCGTCAACGCTTGCGATTCGACCAGCATGAACGCTTTCGAGACCAGCAGAAACTGGCGCGGCAGTTTGATCCGATGGCGCTGGCTGAGCAGCGCAAACTGGCGGACAATTTCGCCGAACGAATAGCCTTTCCCGGCGGCTTCGTAGTATGCGTCAAGTGCCTGCGAAGCATCGCGGGTAAATGCCTCACGATCCACCCCCTCGGTCGCCACCCCCATCTCGAAATAGGCATCCACCATCCATGACACCTCGCCGGAACTGACGGCGAGAATCAACTGGGCCAAGGCTTCCTGATCATAGGCGGACAGCCGTCCCATGATGCCAAAGTCATGAAAGCAAAGCCGGCCGTCCTCCAGCAAAAATACGTTGCCCGGATGCGGGTCGCCGTGAAAGAAGCCGTCCTCGAAGACCTGCTTCAAGAACGATGCCATCAGCGCCTGCGCCACGCGCCGTCGGCTCTCCTGTTCGGACGACGGAATATGCGTAAGCTTCTTGCCGAAACTGCGCTCCATGGTCAAGACACGTCGGCTGGTCTGCTCCCAAAAGATGCGGGGCACGAAGACGTGCTTATCATCCTGCAAATTCTCCCTCAGGAGATCGCCGTTGCGCGCCTCGACTTGATAGTCCAATTCTTCGTTGATGAGCCGGGCAAACTCTTCCACCAGATCGCCCGGGCCAAATCGGCGACTCTCCGGCACATACCGCTCCAGTTGACGGGCCAAGAAGCGCATGATCCTGACATCGGCATGAATGATGGGCTCGATGCCGGGGCGCTGCACCTTGACCACCACGCTGGTGCCGTCAATCAACTGCGCCGTATGGACCTGGCCGATCGACGCGGCAGCCAGGGGCGTCTCATCGAAACTGGTGAACAACGCGTGAACGGATTTGCCCAGTTCACGCTCGACAATCTCACGCGCCTGCTCGCCAGGGAAAACAGCGACATCATCCTGGAGCCGTTGCAGCTCCTCGATATAGACCTCCGGCAACATATCGCGCCGCAGGCTCAGAAGCTGGCCAAACTTGACGAACGCGGGCCCCAGCCCTTCGAGCGTAGCTCTCAGCCGCTTTGCATCCTGATCGGTCGCTTGCACCGCCTCAACTGAAGCTTCGAGTGCGTCACGGCCAATCCGTAGCCGCTCCACATAATGCGCCCACCCTGCCCCGGCCAATGCGCGCAGGATGTACAAGAGCCGTGGCAGTTCAGCGGGCACCCGCTCGCGCACCGCTGGTTCGGGATTCGCATGCGTTATGACGCCCATGTTCCTTCTCCTCGTTGCCCACCTTCCCCATTGCCGCGCCATGCACGCATCCGAGCCCAGCTTTCCGGACGTCGACAGCCGGCAAGCACTATCGTTTTAGAAGAACCACTGTATCTGCGTGTAGTAGATGTGATGGAAATGTCCAAACTCACTGCCACTGCTGCCCATAAAGAACTGGGCGCCGATCTGCCAGTCGAGATTCGTCTTGATCGAATAGGTCAGCAGGGGCGAAACGAAACGGCTATGGTCGTCCAAATTGACCACCACATAGCCCTCCCACTTGAGCAGCGGCGTGATTTCGTAGCTCATGTAGCCACCAGCATAGTGCTTGGCAACGCTGCGAATCTTGCCGGTCAACAGCGACGTGAAATCGTACGCGGCGGCATTGGTCGTGCCGGCGCCGTTGTAGTAGAGCTCGGCGCTAAGCGTGAGCGTGTTCGCAAACGCATAATCGAGCGCGAGAACGGCACGTTGATAGGTCGAGCCAGTCTTGGCACGCACTTGCGTGAACTCACCACGAATGCCCGCCGTGCCGATCTGCCCCGCGAGATCGAAGCCGGCGACCTGCTCATTGCCGAAGCGCCCGCCGACAATGGAATAGTCCACGCCATGCGTGTTGGCGTGCCAATTGAATGCCGCGCTGGAGTCCGCGCCACCGTGCCCCGGCGCGTACACAGCGCTGATGCGGGAGATGGGCCCCAGCTTGTGCTCGGCCAGCACCGCGTCGACACCCACGCGCTCCTCGCGCTCGATGGCAGTCGGGTTCAGGGGGTTCAGCAGGTCGAGCGGGCTCCAGAAACGGCCCGTTCCCCATGCGATGCGCTGCCGCCCGATGCGCACATCGGTGTCGCCCGATGACAGGGTGACGTTGCCGCGATACAGCCGGTGCTGGCCGTAGTACGAGCCGCCACGCAGGTAATTGCCGTCGAGATCCAGGTACTGATCCGGCGCGAGACTGCTCTGGCTTGCGAACTGTGCGGTGTGCAGGTAGCTGCCGAACAGCAATTCGTTGTCGTACTGCAGATCCACGGCGACGTGCTCGGAGAGCTTGCCCTGCAACTGCAGCCGCAGGCGATTGAGATCGAGCAGATAGCGTTGCCCGCCGGGCACGATGGTTTCCGATTCCTCCAGCAAGCTCTTGTAGTAACCGGAAAATTTCAACCCGGACTGCGACGTCTCCTGCGCCGAGGCTCCGAAGGCCAGAGCCGCCAGAAGTCCGAACGGCACGGCTTGCTTAAACATGGCGTATCGCTTGCACTGGATCGAGCCGCGCCGCCTTGGCCGCGGGATAGAGCGAAACCAGCACGCCGGCAATCAACAGCGCAATACCCGGCGGGACCACCGTCGCACCGAAAATGCGCGGATAAACGATGCCGGTCAACCCGGGGATGGCGGAATATCCGGCGAAGAAGCTCGACAGGTCCATACCGGCATGCCCAAGATACAGCACCAGCGCAATGCCGGCGCCATACCCGACGGCAGACGCGATCAACAGCAAGGCGATGGACTCATATACGACCATGCGCCTCAAGGCGGCGGGCGACGTGCCAAGCGCCAGCATCACGCCAAACTCGCGCGTGCGCTCGGTGACGGCCATGAACACGGTATTGATGACCGACGTGGTAATCACCAGAAGCAGCACCGCCAGGATGATACTGCTCACCACGCGCAGGAGCCGGACCATGTCTTCGAGCTGCGGCAAGAGTTCCTGCCACGGTATCAGCGTCACGTCGGTGCCACCGATACGCGCGCGTAGCAGGGCAACGGCAGCGGACACGTGCGCGCGATCCTCCAGCCGGACATTGATGGTGGAAACGCGTGAACCGAGCGCAAGCAACGACTGCGCCGCTGGCAGCGTGACAAAAGCAAATGCGCCATCGAAACTGGCACTTTCCGTCGAGAAAATGCCCCCCACCCCGTAGGCTGCCGTGCCGAGCTCGCCGTTGGCGGCCTGGGCCATGACGACGATCTTCTCGCCCAGGCGGACACCGAGCTTGTCGGCGAGCCTGCGGCCAATCATGACTTCGCGATCGGCGCCAGGTATGAGCGCCCGTCCCTGGACAACCGTGCGGGAAATGAACGTGACCTTAGCCTCCGCCACCGGATCGATGCCGATGAGCATGATGCCTTCGGATTTCGAGGCCGTGCTGGCCAACGCCTGGACCTGGGTGCGCGGCGCAGCCGCAATCACGCCAGGCGTGCCCCGGACGGCTTGCAGCAGCGAGACGGCATCGTCGATGGCAAGCTCGGGGGCATAATCCTTGCGAAAGCCCTTGCGTTCGACCTGGATGTGCCCCGTCAGATAACGCGTGGAGTTCTCGATCGTCTGGTCGAAGAATCCGTCGAAAAACCCCAGGATGAAGACAAAGCCCACGATGCCGAAGGCAGCGCCTGCGGCCATGAGGGCCGTGCGGCGTGGATTGCGCAGCAGGTTGCGCAGTGCGAGCAGCACGAACACCGGCAAGCGGGAATCGCCCGTGTTTCGTGACGACACCCGCATGGCAGCGGGTAGCCCGCGAATCGCCTCGATGGGCCGCAACTGCACGGCCTTGGCAGCGGGATACAGTGCCGCCAGCCCGGCAATGACGAAGACCGCCACTGACAGCACGACGCCACGCTCGGCGCTCACCACCGGATAGACGACGTCGGACAGCCCGGGCATCGTGCGCAGCCCGGCTTCAAAACCGTGCAGATGGATACCCGCGCGCGCGAAATACGCCGTCACTGTCCAGCCGACGGCGTTGCCGACGATCAGGCCAACGATGCCCAGAAGGATCGATTCATACAGGACCAGCCGAAGCACGCGCGTGCGGCTCATGCCGACGGCAAGCATGATGCCGAATTCGCGCGTGCGCTCCATCACGGACATCAGCACAGGATTCGCCACCGCGAAGACGACCACCACGAAGAACACCAACAGCACCACGTAGGTCGTGACCTCGTGAAAGCGCGAACTGACCGCTACCATCGGTAGCAGCCGTGGCCACCCCACGACTTCGTAACGATCTCCCAGGCGCTCGGCGAGCCCCGCGCTGACCGGCTCCAGGCGCGAGCGCTCGCGCAGCCGCAGGGCGATGGCGGTGGCGCCACCGGGCGCGGAGAGAAACTCCCGCACAACAGGCAGCGGCATCACGGCGACGTAGCCGTCGAGATCGTCGATCTTGCTGCGGAAGATGCCGCGCACCGGATACTTTCCGCTCGATATCGAGCCGTCGTAGCCCTGCCCCACGAACACGATGTTCTGCCCGGGCCGCACCGCGAGCGCTTCAGCAAGCATCTCCCCGATCAGCACGCCGGGCGCGCCGGTCGTCAGCGGCTGCCCGGCCACGATGGCGTCCGAGAGCATCGTCACCTGCGCCTCGTCTGCCGGCTCGACGCCGACGAGCATGAGGCCGCGCGACTTGTCGCCCCGGCTGGCCAGCGCTTTGGTTTCCAGGCGGATGCTGGCGGCTGCCACCCCAGCCTCGTTGCGCACGGCATGCAGGATGGGGGCCGAGTCTGGCATGGCGAGATCAAGGATCGGATCGTCGTGGTAGCCCTTGAGATGCACCTGCGCATCGCCGGCGAAATACCGCGTGGTGTTCTCGACCATCTCGCGGTTCATGCCAGCGGTGAATCCCCAGTTGAAGATCATCGCCGCTAGGCCGATGGCGATCGACGAGATGGTGATGGCGGAACGCCTGCGGTTGCGCAGCACATTGCGCACGGCGAGTGGCAGCAGCATCATGGCGGTCGGCGCTCATCGGCTTCGATCCGGCCGTCACGCAGGCGAATGACCCGCCGCGCGCGTTCGACCACCATCGGGTCGTGGGTGGAGAACACGAACGTCACGCCGCGCCGTTCATTCATGGCCTTCATCATGTCCATGAGCGCGGCGCCGGCTTTGGAATCCAGATTGGCGGTCGGCTCATCGGGCAGCACGATGATCGGCTCGGCCGCGATGGCGCGCGCCACCGCCACGCGCTGCTGCTGCCCACCGGAGAGTTGCTGCGGACGCCTGTGCTCCATCCCTTCCAATCCCAGTTCCTTGAGCAGCGTCATGGCGCGGTCCCGGCGCTGCATCTCTGGCACCCCCTGCAACAGCATCACGAATTCCACGTTTTCTAGCGCGGAAAGAACGGGAATCAGATTGAACTCCTGGAAGACGAAGCCGATCTTGCGCAAGCGGATGTCCGAAAGCGCGGCTTTACCCAGTGTCCCGATCTCGCTGCCGTCGACCCAGACATGGCCTTCGGTGGGTGAGTCCAAGCCACCGATCACGTTCAGGAGCGTTGTCTTGCCCGAGCCGGACGGCCCTACCAGCACCGCAAAGTCGCCTTTGCGGATTTCCAGATTGATATGCTGCAGCGCATGCACGACGCTGGCACCTTGCCGATACAGCCTGGAGACACCTACGAGCTTGACGACTGTATCGGCTGCAGCATTCATGGCTTTTGCAGATTGCGCTGCGTAAAGCGTTCGTCGTCAATCGGCTGGTCGTAGCGCGCGGCCTTGACGACGATCACGGTTGCGTGGCCTGGATCATTCACGGGGCGCATTTCCCATTTGGTCGGAATGGTGCGGCCACCCATCGGGCCAACGTCGGAGAACGTCAGGACCCGCACCAGTTCGTTGCGCTCGTTGTAGTAATACTGCTTGAGCGGAATCGTATCCGCTTGCCGAATCCAGTAGAGAATCTTTCCCCACACGACGGCGGCATCCGGCTTGGGAATCGATTCAATCACGTAAGACGCGGCGCCGTTCAGCACCTCCGTGCGGAGAACCCGATGCGTGTAGTCATCCACGGCGCTGCTTTGCTTGACCAAGTCGTCGTTGGTGAAGTCGGAGCCCATCCAGGGCTGCAGCATCATCGACGGCGGAATCTTGATGGTGCGCTCGATGTTGGGCAGGTAGTTCCACATCTCCGAGCCGATACGCAGCGACCCAATACCGGCCTCCTTGGCCGGCGCCAGAACGCGGATGAACGAGCGCCGCGGCCGCTCCATCCAGGCGCGCAGGTCAAGCGCGCGCTGCCAGCGCGGTGTGGTGATCGTCATCTGGAACTCGCCTTGCAGCGTCTTGCCCCACAGCAGGGTATCGACGCGATCGACGAGCGTGCGGCCGTCTGGTTCCTCAGCCCAAGCCCCACCCACCATGCATGCGGCAGCAAACGCCACAAGGCACGCGGACACCAGAGAGGGAATGGCCTTGCGAACCATGGTGCCATCCGGGCAGCTGAACGATTTCATGGCATCCGACTAGCCAGGACGGCCAGACCCTTGCCGTGGCCATTCGACAAATGCCAGCACCCAAAGCCCGATCAGGTTGAAGAATGGCACCAGCACCAGAATGGCCCAAAAAGGCGACAACCCGATCCGCATCAGGATTCGGCCGATGGGATACAGCAATACCACCGCCATGACGGCAAACGTGATCCAGTGAGCGAGACCATAGCCGGCCATGTCGAACCCGTGAACCATCATCGTGCACCTCCTCGTGAAACCCAAGGTGTAACCCCAAGCACAATTCACGTTACACCTTTATGGGCGGCATCGCTTTACCTGGATCAAGGCATATTCGATCCAATTGCGTAGCAGGTAATAGCTTACCCGTCGCCATTTCAGCCCCCATGTGCCAGAAACATGCACCTGAAGATCAAGCAACTGGAATGCATGACAGAAAAGTCACCTTCCGGTCAGCTTCCCATCGGGAAGCAGTTGGCAGACTGCCGATACCCCGCTCATGGAAACCATCCCCGCACCCACCGCCCCTGCCCAAGAGCATTGGGGCATGGCGTACGAGACCAAACATCCTGCTATTGGCTGGGTGAAATGAGACATGGAGCGCCGATCCGGCTTGACATGGATCAAGCCACGGTCGCTATCCAGCAGGAGTCAGTGCAATAGTGGCCCCTCATCACCCAGAATGGACTGCAAAACTGAACCGCCAACTTTTATCGCTAGGAGACACAACGTGAACCGCAAAACCATCCTTTCCGCACTGCTGCTTGCAACCGCCGCATCCATGTCGGCCGGCGTATTTGCCACGGACAACGACATGCCCATGGCATCCGAAGCCTCCGGCGCGCACAAAATGAAACCGCATTCGCACGTCGCCGAGAAAGCTGGCGCTTCCGCCGCCAGCGCGCCGGCGGCCGCCCCCGCCGAGGACACCAAGGGCAGGGACAAGTCCAAGCATTTCCATCCCGATACCAAGTAAGTCTGCGCGCGGGCTCAGAAAAGAGCCCGCGCTTCAATTCACCTGACCTGCGACAACGAAGTTCGGCCCGATGCGGCTAAGCTGGCCTACAAGGCCCATGCAGTTGCACCGCATGATTTGCAGCCCGTGTCCGCACTGTCTGGTGACGGACATCACGACTTTCACAGGAAGTGATGAGGTGGTGTGATGACAGACCGTACGGTACAGCGCAAACGACGTCCGGCCCGATCGGCGCCGGGTGTAGCAGCCCCGGCGCTGCGGTTGGTTAGCGAACCGGACCACCAGGCCGAGCCACAGCCGGCACCTGCCGAGCCCCCTCTTGAGCAAGGGTGGGACTACTGGGTGGATGTCACGCAGCGGTGGATTCTGTTCATCGATATCCTGCGGCAACGCGCCAACAATATGTTGGCCCATGAGGAGGCCGGCCTGCCGCCACCGCTGCATTTCGACTACGAATTGCTACTGGATGCGCGAACCTTCGAGCGCCCGGCCAACTATGCCCTGCTCCGTATCACGCGCTGTGGCACCGACCACCTGGAGCGACAGGTTCG
The DNA here is from genome assembly GCF_905397375.1 of Ralstonia mannitolilytica. Classification (GTDB taxonomy): domain Bacteria; phylum Pseudomonadota; class Gammaproteobacteria; order Burkholderiales; family Burkholderiaceae; genus Ralstonia; species Ralstonia mannitolilytica. The sequence goes on along the minus strand of NZ_CAJPVG010000013.1, from coordinate 20,412 downwards.
GGCGGATGCAACCCCCGTCATCGTCATCGACCCGCGTGCCGGTCACGGACCGGGCATTGGGGGCTTCAAGCGCGATTCGGAAGTCGGCATGGCCCTCGCCGAAGGCCATCCTGTCTACTTTGTCAGCTTCTTCCCGGCCCCCTGCCGCGGACAGACCCTTGGCGACGTCCTGAACGCGCTTCGTACCTTCGTCGAGGAGGTCGCGCGACGGCATGACGGGCAGGCGCCGGTGCTCTACGGCAACTGCCAGGCCGGCTGGGAAGTGATGCTCCTGTCTGCCCACTGCTGCGAGCGCGTCGCCTGCCCTGCGGTGCTCAACGGCTCCCCGCTCTCGTACTGGTCCGGCGAAGCAGGCGTCAACCCGATGCGCCTGCTCGGGGCGTTCACCGGCGGCGTGTGGTCAGCAAACTTTCTTGCCGATCTGGGCAACGGCCGTTTTGACGGTGCATGGCTGGTACAGAACTTCGAGGCACTCAAGCCTGAGTCCGCGCTCTGGACCAAGCTCTACACTGTCTTCGCCGATCCGGATGGTGAAGGTGACCGGTTTTTGGAATTCGAGCGCTGGTGGAATGGCTTTTACTTTCTCAGCCGGGAAGAACTGGTCGCAACCATCCAGGATCTTTTTGTCGGCAACAAGTTGGAAACCGGCGAAGTGCATGTCGACGGTAAGTGCACGGTCGACTTACGGCGCATTTGCAAACCGATCGTCATCTTTGCCTCGTACGGCGACAACATCACGCCACCGCACCAGGCGCTCGGCTGGATTCCCGTCGTGTACGAAAGTACGGAAGCTCTGGTCGCCGCCGGCCAGCGAATCGTGTATCTCACCAACCCGCATGTCGGACACCTCGGCATTTTCGTCTCCGCAAGCGTGGCGCGTCACGAGCATCGCGCGATCCTGCAAAGCCTCGATGCGATTGAGGCGCTGCCGCCCGGCTTGTACGAGATGAAGCTGTCGGAACACTCCGATGCGCCGCCACAGAACAACTCCCAACGCGGGGTCACGTTTGAGCCGCGTCGCGTCGAAGACATTCAATTCCCATACCCGCGTGCCCTGTTCGAGCATGTGCGCGCCGTCTCGGAAATCAACGAACGGCTGTATGACCAGTTCTGGAGCCCAACCGTGCGCGCGCTGGCAACGCCGTGGAGCGCTGAATGGCTGAAATGGAGCCATCCGATGCGCTGGACGCGCTATGCATGGTCCGAGCGGTTCCAACCATGGCTGTTGCTCGTAGCCGCCATGGCTGCGGGCGTGAGGGCCTCCAGGCGAAAAGCCGGGGAAGACAATATCTGGCGCGCTTCGGAAGAAGCGCTTAGCGCCACGCTGACACACACACTTGAGACAGGTCGGTCAGTGCGCGACTTGGTGGCCGAGACGGCATTCCAGTGGCTTTACGGGCCATCTTGGCCCTACTCGTTTGCGCAGTCTTATATTCCGGCATCAGACCATCGTGACTGCGACGTTGGAGAAGCAACGGTTCGCCAAGCTTGCAGCGCTTGCGACACTGACGTGCGGTGAGGTTTCCGGCGACTCTTAGCTGCATATCCAATGGGCGGTTGTGATGATCCAGACATGGGCAATGGCCCAATCAACGGGCGCTCGAATTTGCCGGCCAAGCGCACTAGCAACGCGAGCCTCAGCGGGCAGCGCTTTCTCTTTGACCTAACTGGCCGTTGTGCGGCGACTAAAAGAAGGCGCCCGCCGCAAAGAACCGTACTACAAACATGATGGCGGGATACAGAAGGGACCATCACGTGAGCAGTTGGCCGGCAGATGCTTGAAATCTACGCCATGGAAAAGCGTGCCCATGAAATCCACGAAAGGTTCGGGCGCCGCCAGCCAAGCCAACGTGCATTACGTGGAGAAGAGGATCAGAGTGGCGGACTCTGTTACAGCGGCTGCGAAGGGTTGCCTCCTGCCGAGGATGTCGTGATCAATGAGACGACGCCTTCGACGCACCACTGCTCCAACGGGGGATGAAACGTGGTGTGCGCTCACAATACGCTTCGTATGCCCGGCCGAACTCGGCCAGCGCATCTCGCTCCTCAGTCAGCGCGAGATGAACATACATCCAGACCAGCACTGGAAACATGATCAGCGTGAGCAACGTCGGCCACTGCAGCAGGAAGCCGAGCATGATCAGGACAAACGCCACATATTGCGGATGGCGCATGCGGGTATAGAGTCCACCGGTGGCCAGACGGTGCTGCTGCTGCGCCAGATACAGCACCCGCCAGGCGGAAGCGAGCATGATGAAACCACCGAAGATCAGCAGGTTGCTTAGGATGTGGAACGGCCCGAAATGCGGATTAGCGCGCCAGCCGAACATCACCTCCAGCAAATGCCCCGCGTCGTGAGAGAGGAAATCGATACCGGGAAAATGCTTGCTCAACCAGGGCAGCAACAAGTAGATCGTCAGTGGGAACCCGTACATCTCCGTAAACAGCGCCACGAGAAACGCCGAGAAGGCCCCGAAGGACCGCCAGTCACGCGAGGTCTTTGGCTTGGTGAAGCTGAAAGCGAAGATGATGAAGATGGCCGAGTTGATGATGACCAACGACCAGAGCCCGTAGCCGGATTGTGTGTCGTGCTGCATCGTTACTCTCCCTTTGGATGTACGTGCGTTGACGGCTCGCCCCCTTCGTCTTGGTGGCCGTGGTGCATGAACAGGTGCATCAACGGGCAAGTAGCGAGCAACAGGAAGGGCAGGAACGGGATCACGTGTGCCCGATGTTCCGTGAACAGGAAATAGGCGATCACAAGCAGGAAGCCTATCAAAACCCACCTGGACCTGAAGACTGTCCTGTGCGCCGCGTGCGGCCCATCTTCAGGGTTCATTTGATCATTCATGCGAGCCTCCTCGTCCACAGGCAATCGGCTTGAAAAAAGGCTGGCTAGCAGCACCCGCCGTGATGGCGATGGTGTTGGTGGACGAAACGTGAAGGATTCTGCTGAAAGACCGCGCGAGATTGCTCAGACTCGAAGTAGAACGTCTTCCCTTCAAAATTGGCCGTGATGGCGTGGGTCGGGTCAACCCGGTTTCCGGTCACTGGGTCACTGTTTGCATCTGGAGCGCCGTGCATCATGCCGGCACCCTCGCCGCCTCTGGAGCGCATCGCTTGGCTGCGCCAAAGGAACACCACCACCAATCCGCCCAGCACGATCCAGATCAGGTTTTGCGAAAGCCAGGTCATTTTCCACCTCCGTCTTACGACTTCCTACGCGATTTCAGTTCCCGCTCCACTGCCGCCTCAACCTCTCGTCTGGTTTGCCGTGAAAGACGCAAACTCATCCAGATCACCCAGACCGGACAGGCCAGGAGAATCAGCGCAACCAGCACCGAGAACAGTGAGATTCCGTACCAATAGAGGATGGCGGCGGCCAGCGCCGTCGCCACGGCGGCACAGAACCAGACAGCGGGTTTCATGCCGGCACCTCCTGCGCCTTACTTGTCAGCCGCACGCGCTTGAGCATGGCCGAATTCGCCACCACGCTAAGCGAGGACAGCGACATCGCCGCCGCCGCCAGGATGGGATTGAGCAGGCCGAAAGCCGCCACCGGAATGCCGATGGTGTTGTAGAAGAAGGCCCAAAACAGGTTCTGCTTGATCTTGCGCATCGTGGCGCGGGACAACTCGATGGAAGCCGCCACGTCGCGTACGTCATTGCGGATCAGGATGATGCTGCCGGTCTCCTTGGCCACATCCGAGCCCGAGCCGATAGCGACGCCGATATCCGCCGCAGCGAGCGCGGGCGCGTCGTTGACCCCATCGCCGACCATGGCAACCACCTCGCCGTCCTTCTGCAAGCCCTGGATGGTCTTGACCTTGTCTTCCGGCATGACCTCTGCGATTACGCGCTCGATGCCGACCTGCCGCCCGATAGCTTGCGCGGTGCGCTGGTTATCCCCACTGAGCAGAACCACCTTGATGCCGCGCGACTTGAGCATGGCAATGGCCTCTGACGCCTCTGGCTTGACCGTATCGGCCACGGCGATGATGCCAAGCAGTTCATGCCCGATCCCCGCCAGCATCGCTGTCTTGCCATCAGCCTCCAGCCCGGCCAGCGTCGCTTCAATCGTATCGACTGAGATGGCCTGCTGCGCGAGCATGCGCCGGTTTCCTAGCCAGGCCTGCTGGCCGTCGATGGCCCCCTGAATACCCATCCCCGACAGCGCCTGGATGTTGTTCGCCTTACGCGTCGCCAGCTCACGATGCTGTGCGGCACGGACGATCGCTTCGCCCAGCGGATGCTCCGAGCCGGACTCGACCGCTGCAGCAATACTGAGCAGCTCGGCTTCCTGGTGTGTCCCAAGCGGCAGGATATCGGTCACGGTCGGTTCGCCGCGCGTAATCGTGCCCGTCTTGTCAAAGACAACGGTGGTCAATTTCTCAGCGCGTTCGAGCACTTCGCCGCCGCGGATCAGGATGCCGGCGTCCGCGCCTTTTCCCACGCCGACCATCAAGGCGGCAGGCGTCGCTACACCCAGAGCGCACGGGCAGGAGATGATAAGCACGGCAATAAAGGCGAGCAGCCCCTGCGGGAAATGCCCCGCGAGCGTCCATCCGATGACAGCCAGCAGTGCAACGCCCACGACCGCCGGCACAAAATAGCCGGTCACCTGGTCGGCCAGCCGCTGAATCTGTGCCGAGCTTGCCTGCGCGTCTTCTACCATCTTGATGATCTGCGCCAGCGCCGTATCCGCACCGATGCGGGTCGCCTGGAACGTAAAGGCGCCTGACCGGTTCAGCGTACCGCCGATCACCGTTGCCCCAGGCTTCTTGTCAACTGGCATCGACTCCCCGGTCAGCATCGATTCGTCCACGCTGGTTTGCCCGTCCGTCACCTTGCCATCGGTTGGAATCTTCTCGCCGGGGCGGACCACTACCAGCTCCGAGACCATGATGCTTTCGGCGGGAATCTCGACTTCCTTGCCATCGCGAATCACGTGCGCCACAGCGGGCTTGAGGTCAAGCAGGCGACGGACTGCGGCGGAGGACTTCTTTTTGATGATCTCCTCCATGTACTTGCCCAGCAGCACAAAAGCGATGATGACCGCGGACACCTCGAAGTAGACATCGCGTTCGGCCACCTTCACCGGCAACCAGGATGGGAAGAACAACACGACCACGCTGTAGAAGTACGCTACCGACGTACCCAGCGCGATCAGGAAATCCATGTTGATGTTGCGCGTGCGGACCGCGTTCCACGCGCCTTTGTAGAAGCTCCAACCTCCAATGAACTGTACGGGGGTCACCAGCAGGAACAGCCATATTCCCCATGTGAACCAAGGCAGCGCCGGAATGGGCGCCCAAGTCAGCAGGGTCGCACCTGCAGCCAAGGCCAGAAACGCCCCGGCGCGTAACACCGCCAACGCCAGCACACCGGTCAAGGCAATGGTGACGCGCGTCTTCATCGCCTTCAGTTCGGACTCCGGCGACTCAAACGTGTGCAGACAGCTCTCGCTGCAGAAGTAGTACTTTCGCCCTCCTCGCTCTGCGGACAAGGCAGTGGCCTTGTCAACCATCATTCCGCAGATGGGGTCCTTGGCCAGTTGCTTCGTGCTTGCGGACACCGCAGCAACTCCGGTTGGCGCGTGATCATGGGCCGCGCCGTCGTGGTCATGCGCGTCATGCGCGTCATGCGAGAGATATCGCGCCGGATCAGCGAGAAAAGTCTTCTCACAGTGCCGAGAACAGAACCAATAGCGCTGATGCCCGACTTCCGTGCTGGCTGCTGCCTGCGCAGGGGAAATCTCCATACCGCAAACCGGATCGCGCACGCGACCGGCATCGACGACCGGTTGAGCGATGCGCAGCGCGCTCTGCCGACCGACCACTTGATCGCCACGATGGTGTCCGATGGAATCGCTTGGCATGCCAACCTCGGATGTGCTGATTGTTTAACTTGATTAGGTCTGGGCACAACTACGATTGCAGTGTGTTCCACGCCCGGAACGGGAGGTTGATACGGGTCAAGCGAGAGCAATTCGTTGTGATACGTCAACTGGCGACCACCGATCGCATATCAAAATGAAATCCCATCATTTCAGGAGGCAGCACCATGACGAACAACAAGCATGTTGGCTTTCTTGTAGCAGGCGCGCTGCTGATCGCCAGTGCATCGGTCTGGGCCGTTGACGAGCACCACCCCGCCGCAGCGAGCCAGCCTAGTGCGGCAACCCCAGCGAAGACTGCCCCTGCCACGGCAAACTCTGCGGATACGGAAAAGCGCTTCGAGCAAGCCCGTCAGCAGATGAAGAAGATGCAGGCCCAGATGGACAAGATCCATCAGACCAAGGACCCGAAGGAACGGCAACGTCTGATGGCCGAGCACATGCAGGCCATGCAGGACACGATGCAGACAATGCACGGTATGGGCGGCCCGATGATGATGGACATGATGGGCGGTCAAGGGATGGGGGCCGGCGGTGCGGCGCCGATGATGGGCGGCTCGGGCATGCCCATGGAGCAGCGCATGAACATGATGGAAAACCGCATGGACATGATGCAGATGATGATGGACCAGATGCTCAAACAGCAGGAACCATCAAAGAAACCTTGACGTTGCCATTGTGGGAAGGTGAATACTGCCCAGAATTGGTCAACAGGCGTGCGTGACGCATACCTGCTGACCGTTAGCTTGAACCTACGCAACATCTGACAAAAATCCGCGCGCGATGAATCCCCTTTGGCGCATGCTGATGATCGTGCTGCTTGCCGTGGCGTTGCCTGCGCGCGGGCTCCCCATGGCATCAATGCAGATGCACGGCGCTGTGGGTCTGCCAGGGCTGTCGACAGCGCATGATGTCGTACAAGCCGAGAAAGGACACCCCTGCCATATCACCGGTGACGGCCATGCCCAGAGTGGTTCCGACTGCACGGACACCGCTCCTTGCGTGTCTTTCTGCGCTGTGATCGGGGCGCTTTCCAGCCCAGCGATGCCGCTCGGCGCCAAGGGGATGCACATCCTGGTTCCCGCCCAGGAGCCTGTCTATATTTCCGCAGTTCCTGTGCCGCTCGAACGGCCACCCCGAGCCCGCTCCATTTAGCTTTACGGATCGCGCCTTTTTGCAGTGCGGCATCCGTATAGCGGCGTAAGCGAATACGCCACGCAAATTGCTAAGCCGGCATTCATGCCGGCCCCGCGTGAAATCACTGGAGCATCACCATGAAGAAGGTCATTCTTTCCGCTGTCGGCTTGGCGGCTGTTTTGACATCGTTGACGGCCATTGCCGGGCCAGACTGGCAGGTCATCGAGAAAGCTCGCAACGCGAAACTTGCGCAGATCCGCGCAGCGCAAGCGCAGAAAAGCGCTGGCATGCCTGCGATGCCGCAGCCCTGCCAAGACATGATTCAAGCGCCGAAATAACACGGTGGGGCGTTCTGCATTATCGGCAGGACGCCCATCGCGCGATGGCACGTTTGCGGCAGATCAACCCGTTCGATCATAAGCCGCGTCCGCGTGCACATCGCGCGTAGCCGCTGTTACCATTCGATCCAATCACATCATCTGCAGAACGTGCGCGCATCGCTTCGCCGGCCGTGGTTCGCCGGATTCCTAGTCATCGCTTTCCTGACAGTTCAACTGGCAGCGGCAGCATACGCCTGTGCGGCAAGCCGCGGCTCAGCGGAGGTCATGCCCACCATGGCCGATGCGACCGACGCCGGTGCCATGGTGCAGTCGTGCCCCGAGATGGCCATGCAGGCGCAGCAGGATGTGCACCAGCATGACGGCCTCTGTCTTGAGCACTGCCAGAGCGGCACCAAGTCGGCCAATCACGTATCGCCGCAGATTCCCATCTTCCTGCCCGTCCTGATCCGGATGATCACGGCCGAGCCAGTCATCATGGCGGACGGCCAATCGGTCTTGCTCGCCGATGTGGCGCCCCGTGCACCACCACCCCCGATTCCCATCCTGAACTGCTGTTTCCGCACGTAGCCTCCGAAGCGACGTATCTCTCACGCCTTGCCGCCTAACCGGCAAGGTGGTCGTTGCTTTCCGGAGGCTTTATGCTTTTGCGTTTTCCCCCACGCGGTGGGCGCTTGCTCGCGCTCGCCGTCCTGCTGCTTTTAAGCAGTCATCTGGCGTATAGCCAGACCGATGCGCTCTCCTTGCAGGAAGCGATCGGCTTGGCATCGTCCCGCTCCGCCGACGCGGAAACCTCCCGCGCCGGTGTACAGTCGGCGCTCGACATGGCCGTGGCGGCAGCCCAACTGCCCGACCCTGTCCTCAAATTCGGCGTGAACAATGTTCCCGCCGATGGCAGCGACCGGTTCTCCATCGGCACCGATTTCATGACCATGCGCTCGGTCAGCGTGATGCAAGAGCTCACGCGGACCGAGAAGCGCCGTGCCCGTGCGGAACGTTTCAACGCCGAGGCCTCCGCGGCCGAAACACAGCGTGTCGCCGCGCTGGCAGCCGTCCAGCGCAGCACAGCGCAAGCCTGGCTTGACCGCTGGTATGCCGCACGTACCGTTCAACTGCTGGCGGAACAAACAGCCTCTGTCGCCTTGCAGGTCGAGGCAGCCGAGGCGGCCTATCGCGGCAATCGCGGCTCACGCGCCGACATCGTAGCTGCACGCCTTGAACGGCAGCAGTTGCAAGACCGGACCGACGAGGCCCGGGCGACGGAAGCGTCTGCCAAGGCCATGCTGCGGCGCTGGGTAGGCGACGCATCCAGCCGCCCGCCCGCCGCGCCCCCCAGGTTCGACGTCCCGCAGTGGCTCGACGCGCTGGACGACGCGGCCATCGATACCCTGCCCGATGTGGCCGCTGCCAGCGCGCAAGCCGCCATGGCGGACGCTGAAGGACGTGTCTCTCGTGCGGCCAAGACACCCGACGTGACGGTGGAGCTGATGTATAGCCAGCGCGGACCGGCTTACGCCAACATGGTGTCGTTGAACGTCTCCCTGCCGATTCCCTGGGATCAGAAGAACCGCCAGGACCGCGAGGTCTCGGCCAAGCTGGCGCAAGCCAATGCCGCGCGCGCTCAAGCAGAAGTCTTGCGGCGCAACATGGTGGGCCAGATTCTGGGCAAGCGCGAGACGTTGCGACTGAACCAACGCCGCCTGGATCGCTATCAAACCACGACCGTCCCGCTAGCGCGCGCGCAAACCGAGGCAGCGCTAACGTCCTACCGGACTGGAAGCGGTTCGCTCGCCGCGGTCGCCGAGGCAAGCCGCAAGGCACTCGACCTTGCGCTGGAACGTCTCAAGCTCGAAGCGTCGACGGCCCAACTCTGGGCCGAGCTCGCCTTCCTCAAACCGCTCCCCACGGCAAACCAGCCGACCTCCAACGTTGGAGTTCAACCATGAACCGAACCATCTTTGCGCGCATTGCAGCCAGTCTGGTGTTGGCGAGCCTTGGCATGGGCGCCACCTACTACCTTGGCGTGAGGCAGGGACAGCGGAGCGCGCCCACGCAGGCGGCAGCATCTGCCCAAGCCGCCGATGCCCCGCTCAAAGCGGGCGACATCGATCCCAAGACGGGCAAGCGGATTCTCTATTGGCAAGACCCCATGGCACCTGGCCAGCGTTTCGACAAACCAGGCAAATCACCTTTCATGGACATGCCGCTTGCCCCCGTCTACGAGAATGGCGCCGGCGGGAGCGCCGCCGTCACGGTTGATGGCCGTGTGGCACAGAATCTTGCTGTGCGCACGGCTGAGGTCAAGACCGGCCGGCTGGACGCCATGCTGGAAGTGCCCGGCAATATCGCCATCAACGAGCGCGGCATCGAGATCATTCAAGCGCGCGCCGCCGGCTTTGTCGAACGGGCGTACGCGAAAACCACGTTAGACCCGGTCAAGCGCGGGCAACCGCTGATCGTCGTCTACGCGCCGGAATGGGTCGCCGCACAAGAGGAGTACCTGGCCGTTTCGCGTACGGCCAACGCCCTGCAGGGGGACCTGCGCAGCGCAGCGTTGCTGCGCATGCGCCAGGCCGGCATGACGGAGGCGCAGATCCGGCTGGTCGAATCCACCGGCAAGCCACAGCCACGGCTGGCGATTTCCAGCGACATCGATGGCGTCATCACCGAGGTCGGGGTCCGGGACGGCATGGCTGTCGCACCCGGCATGACGCTCTTCAAGATTGCCGACTTGTCCACCGTGTGGGTCTTGGCGGAGATTCCCGAGAGCCAAGCATCGGCCATCCGCCCGGGCCAGGCGGTGACGGCCACGGCGACGGCAATCGCTGGACACGCGCTGACCGGCAAGGTGGATGCCATCCTGCCCGACGTCAATGCCAATACGCGAACCGTCAAGGTGCGCGTCGAACTCCAGAACCGGGACCGCCGCCTCTTGCCCGGCATGTTCGCCAACGTGCGGTTTGGCGCGCAAGCCGGCCCGGACAAGCTGCTGGTCCCCACGGAGGCGTTGATTCGCACCGGTACGCGCACGATCGTCATGGTGGACGCCGGCAATGGCGGCTTCAACCCCATCGAAGTCAAGACCGGAGCCGAAGCCAATGGGCAGACCGAAGTGACCGACGGTTTGAGCGCGGGACAGAAGGTGGTGGTTTCCGGGCAGTTCCTGATTGATTCGGAAGCTAGCCTGCGCGGCACCGCCCAACGCATGGCATCGCCACCTGCGGCCTCCGCGCCCGCAGCGGCCGCCATCGAGCATGAAGGCGTCGGCCGCATTGAGGCTGTCACCAGCGAAGGCCTGACGATCTCACATGGCGCGATTCCGTCCGCGCACTGGAGCGCGATGACAATGGATTTTGCCGCACCGCCCTCCGGCCTGCCAAAGCGCTTCAAGCCTGGGGACCGTGTGCGCTTCCGGTTCCAACTGCATGACGATGGCATGGCAGTCCTGTCCTCGGTCGAGCCGGCCGGCGCGGATCAGGGGGGCAAGCCATGATCGCACGGCTGATTCTCGCGTCCATCCGCAACCGCTTCCTGGTGCTGCTAGCGACCGTCATGCTGACGGCCTGGGGTCTGTGGGCCGCGCGCAGCACGCCGCTCGATGCGCTGCCCGACCTGTCGGACGTACAGGTCATCATCCGCACGCCGTTCCCTGGCCAAGCGCCGCAGATCGTGGAAAACCAGGTCACGTATCCGCTGACCACCACCATGCTGTCGGTGCCGGGCGCCAAGACGGTGCGCGGCTACTCGTTCTTCGGCGATTCGTTCGTCTATGTGCTGTTCGAGGACGGGACTGACCTGTATTGGGCACGCTCGCGCGTGCTGGAGTACTTGAACCAGGTGCAGTCCCGCCTGCCTGCGGCGGCCAAACCGGCGCTGGGCCCGGATGCCACCGGCGTGGGCTGGATCTACGAATACGCGCTGGTCGATAAGACCGGCCGGCACGACTTGGCCCAACTGCGGGCGTTGCAGGACTGGTTCCTGCGCTTCGAGTTGAAGGCCCTGCCGAACGTCGCGGAGGTCGCTTCCGTCGGCGGCATGGTCAAGCAGTTCCAGGTGGTGTTGCAGCCGGACCGGCTGCGTGCGTTCAACCTGACACAGGCCAAGGTGCTGGCAGCGCTCAAGGGTGCCAACCAGGAGACCGGTGGCTCCGTGCTGGAACTGGGCGAAGCCGAGTACATGGTCCGCGCCAGCGGCTACCTGAAGACGCTCGACGACTTCCGGCAGATTCCCCTGATGACGAACGATGCGGGCATCGCCGTGCATTTGGGCGATGTCGCCACCGTCCAACTCGGGCCCGAGATGCGCCGTGGCATCGCGGAACTGAACGGTCAGGGCGAGGTGGCAGGTGGCGTCGTCATCCTGCGTTCAGGCAAGAATGCCCTGGAGACGATCGAAGCCGTCAAGGCCAAGCTCGCCACGCTGCGCACCAGTCTGCCCGAAGGCGTGGAGATCGTTCCTGTCTACGACCGGTCCGGTTTGATCAAGCGCGCGGTGGACAACCTGACGCACAAGCTGATCGAGGAATTCATCGTCGTCGCTGTCGTGTGCCTGGTGTTCCTGTTCCATCTGCGCTCGGCACTGGTGGCAATCGTCTCGCTGCCGCTGGGCGTCCTGGCGGCCTTCCTGGTGATGCGATACCAGGGCGTCAACGCCAACATCATGTCGCTGGGTGGCATCGCCATCGCCGTCGGCGCCATGGTCGACGCGGCCGTGGTGATGATCGAGAACGCGCACAAACATCTGGAGCATTGGCTCGAGGACAACCCCGGCCGCGAACTCACAGGCCACGAGCGCTGGAACGTGATCGGGGAATCGGCGGCAGAAGTGGGGCCGGCGCTGTTCTTCTCGCTGCTGATCATCACGCTGTCGTTCATCCCCGTGTTCACGCTGGAGGCGCAGGAGGGCCGCCTGTTCTCGCCGCTGGCGTTCACCAAGACGTATTCGATGGCGGCAGCGGCTGGGTTGTCGGTCACGCTGGTGCCTGTGCTGATGGGCTACCTGATCCGCGGGCGTATCCCGAGCGAGCAATCGAACCCGCTCAGCCGCTGGCTGATCCGCCTCTACCAGCCAATGCTGTCCAAGGTGCTGGCGTATCCCAAGGCGACGGTCGCTATCGCCATTGTGCTGCTGGGGGCAACGGCCTGGCCGATCCTGCGCACAGGCGGCGAATTCATGCCGCCGCTGGATGAGGGCGATCTGCTGTATATGCCGTCAGCATTGCCTGGGTTGTCGGCCGGCAAGGCGGCTCAGCTCCTGCAGCAGACCGACCGCCTCATCAAGACGGTTCCCGAAGTGGCCAGCGTGTACGGCAAGGCTGGGCGCGCGGACAGCGCAACGGACCCGGCGCCGATCGAGATGTTCGAGACCACCATCCAGTTCAAGCCGCACGACCAGTGGCGCCCCGGTATGACGACCGACAAACTGGTGGAAGAACTCGACCGCGTGGTCAAGGTGCCGGGGCTGTCCAACATCTGGGTGCCACCGATCCGCAACCGCATCGACATGCTCGCCACCGGCATCAAGAGCCCGGTCGGCATCAAGGTGGCGGGCACGGACTTGAAGGAGATCGATCGACTGACCACTCGGATCGAGGAGACCGTCAAAACCGTGCCGGGTGTCACCTCTGCGCTAGCGGAGCGGTTGTCCGGCGGACGATACATCGACGTGGACATCAACCGACAGGCCGCCGGCCGATACGGCCTGAACATCGACGACGTGCAAAGCATCGTGTCATCCGCCATCGGTGGCGATAATGTCGGTGAGGTGGTTGACGGCCTGGCCCGCTTCCCGATCAACCTCCGCTATCCGCGCGATTATCGGGATTCCGTGGAGCAGTTGCGGCGTTTGCCGATTGTCACTGACCGGGGCCAGCAGATTGTGTTGTCCGACGTCGCGGACATCCGCGTCGTGCAGGGCCCGCCGATGCTGCGCAGCGAGAATGCCCGGCTCTCGGGTTGGATCTATGTCGATATCCGGGGGCGCGACCTGCGCTCGGCGGTGAAGGACATGCAGGCAGCAGTGACCAAGGCGGTGCCGATGCCGGCGGGCTACGCGCTGAGCTGGTCAGGGCAGTTCGAGTACCTGGAGCGTGCGAGTGCCAAGCTGCAGGTGGTCGTACCATTCACCTTGCTGATCATCTTCGTGCTGCTGTACCTCGTGTTCGGCCGTATCGACGAGGCGCTGCTCATCATGGGCACGCTGCCGCTCGCACTGATCGGCGGGTTCTGGCTGCTGTATCTGCTCGGCTATAACCTGTCGGTGGCCGGAGTCGTCGGCTTCATTGCGCTCGCCGGGGTGGCGGCCGAATTCGGCGTGATCATGCTGCTCTATCTCAAACACGCTTGGACCGAGCGGCAGGAAAACGGTCAAACTTCTACCCAAGCGCTACTGGAAGCGATTCAGGAAGGCGCCGTGCTGCGTGTACGCCCCAAGGCCATGACGGTGGCCGTCATCCTGGCTGGCCTGCTCCCGATCATGTGGTCGGACGGCACAGGCTCCGAAGTCATGCAGCGCATTGCCGCGCCGATGGTCGGCGGCATGATCACCGCGCCGTTGCTGTCCCTGTTTGTCGTTCCTGCTGTCTACCTGCTGCTGCGCAGGCGTGGCAGCGGGCAATCCATTCCCCAACCACCCTCTCATGACAAGGTCTCACGATGAACTACGTTTCCGCTGTTGTATTCGCCCTGACGCTGGCGTCGACTCCAGCCGCCTTTGCGGCCACGCCGATGGAAGGTATGGACATGAAGCCTGCTGGTCAAACCAAGCAGGCGCCCAAGCCCGTGGCAGCAGAGGTCCGCAAGATCTACCTCGACACCGGCAAGGTCACGCTTAAGCACGGCGCCATCGACAATCTCGGCATGGGCGCCATGACGATGACGTTTGCCGTCAAGGACAAGGCATCACTGCAGCACTTCAAGGAGGGCCAAGCGGTGTGGGCCGTCTTTGATATGGTCGACGGTCAGCCGACCGTCGTCGATTTGCGGAGCAAGTAAACCCTCGGCGGCGCACGGCCCATCGGTCGTGCGCCGCTGCATGCTGCGGAATCAGCCAGAAAGTCCCTTCACGAGGGCGCCTTGTCGTGACATCAATGCTGAGCGCAACAACCCTGCTATAGCGACGCTGCTAGCCCCGAGCATCCAGCCGGCGACCACATCCGCCGGGAAATGCATCCCGGCGGCAACACGCGACCACCCGACCAACGCGGCGTAGAACACCAACGCGAGACGCCCCCGAAAACCCACCAAGGGCCAGAGTGCCCCGACCACAAGCGCTGCGAACGTCGAGTGCCCGCTCGGCAGGCTGTAGTGCAGTTCCGGCTCACCAATGACGTGCACGAGGTGGCCGAGTACCGCCGGTGGCCGTGGGAAATCCAGCCACCACTTCAAGGCGGAAGCGGCCAGCAGGGCAAGCGCGAAGGCCAACCCAAACGTGACGAGGCGTTGCCTGACAGCGCACGCGCGCGCTGGATTCGACGCTGATATCGACCACCGCCAGAGCCCCAGCAGCAAGAGCGGCGCAGTCCAGTAGTTGCCAATCAGGCTAAAGCACCACGCCACCGGGTCCAGGGCGCTTGGCATCCCCGAGTTGATGGCGTGGAATAGCGCGACGTTCCAGCCGCCCCAGTCGTACACGAGGAACTTCCAATTCATTTGCGCAGCAACCTCAGCCCGTTGCCGACCACCAGCAGGCTGGCGCCCATGTCGGCAAACACCGCCATCCACATGGTGGCCTGGCCTGTAAAGGTCAGTGCCAGGAACACGACCTTGATGCCGAGCGCCAGCGCAATGTTCTGCTTCAGCACCCCGGCCGTGGACCGGGATAGTCGTACAAACGCCGGGAGCTTGCGCAGATCGTCGTCCATCAGCGCAACGTCGGCCGTTTCGATCGCCGTGTCCGTCCCGGCCGCGCCCATTGCGAATCCAATATCGGCCCGTGCCAGCGCCGGCGCATCGTTGATGCCATCGCCGACCATGCCGATGGTTCCTTGTGCGGATCGGCGCTCGATTTCGCGCTGCTTGTCTTCCGGCAGCAGATTACCGCGAGCCTCGTCGATACCGACCTGCTGCGCAATCGCCTCTGCGGTGTGCGGATTGTCGCCGCTCAGCATCAAAGTCTTGATGCCCAGTGCGTGCAATTCCTTGATCGCTTGGCGACTGCTGTCCTTGATGGTGTCCGCCACACCGAACAACGCGCGTACGCCGTCCTGGCCGATCAGCATCACGACCGTTTTGCCCTGGGTTTCCAGCACGGCAAGCTGTGCTTCCAATGCCGGCGAACACACGCCCAGTTCCTCGACCAGACGATGATTGCCCAGGTGATAGAGCGCACCGTTGACATGGCCCCGGACGCCGCGTCCGGGCAAGGCCGCAAAATCGGTGACGTCGCGCAGGGCTAGGCCTTGGTCCTGCGCCGCGCGGGCCACGGCCAGGGAGACGGGATGGTCGGAGCGGGCAGCCAGGCTAGCTGCCAGGATCTGGGCGGCGGACGCGTCCGCACCGTTCCAGGCCACGACGTCCGTCTGCGCTGGCTTGCCGTGCGTGATCGTGCCGGTCTTGTCGAGCGCCAACCATTTCAGCTTGCGTCCCTCTTCCAGATAGACGCCGCCCTTGATGAGGATGCCGCGCTTCGCGGCGGCCGCCAGGCCGCTCACAATGCTCACCGGCGTCGAGATCACGAGCGCGCAGGGGCAAGCAATCACGAGAAGAACTAGGGCCTTGTAGATCCAGTCCAGCCAAGTCGCACCGAAGACCAGCGGAGGGACGATGGCCACCGCAAGCGCAACCGCGAACACAATGGGCGTGTACAGCCGGGCGAACTGGTCAACGAAGCGCTGCGTGGGCGCTCGACTGCCTTGCGCGGCCTCGACGGCGTGAATGATCCGTGCCAGTGTGGAGTCGCTTGCCGCTGCGGTGACGCGATATTCGAACGACCCGGATTCGTTGATGGTGCCGGCGAACACGGAGTCGCCCGCTGCCTTCTCGACCGGCAGGCTCTCGCCCGTGATCGGCGCCTGATTGACGGATGACCGCCCCTGCAGAATCGTGCCATCGAGCGCGATGCGCTCGCCCGGCTTGACCCGCACACGGCTGCCAACGGCCACGGTCTTGGCATCGACGTCGGACCAACTGCCGTCGCTGCGCTGTACCGTGGCTGTCTCCGGGGCGAGATCCATCAGCCCCCGGATCGCATCTCGGGCGCGGTCCAGCGAACGGGCTTCGATGACCTCCGCCAAGGCGAAGAGGACCATCACCATCGCCGCTTCCGGCCAATGGCCGATCACCATCGCCCCAGTGACTGCGATCGACATGAGGGCGTTCATGTTCAGGTTGCGGTTCTTGAGCGCGATCCAGCCTTTCTTGTAGGTGGACAGCCCGCCGGTCAGGATCGCGGCCAGCGCCAGGATCACCACCACCCAATGGTTGCCACCGTTGAGCCAATACACCACTTCCGCCAAGACGGCGTTCGCGCCGGCAATGGCAAGCGGCCACCATTTGGTGGGCGCGGCATCTTGTTCGGGAAGCGGTGCTGCGGCAGAGCGGTCGCGCACCTCGGCATCGAAGCCAAGCGACTGAATGGCAGCCAGCACTTGCGGTAGCGCATCGGCAGCGTGTTGAACGGCGAGTGTGCGTTGGACGAGATTGAACTGCATGTCTGACACGCCCGCCATGCCCGCCAGCTTGCCGCGAATCAGCGTTTCTTCGGTCGGGCAGTCCATCTGACGAATGGTCAGGACTGTGCTCTGCCCGGCGGGGCTTTCATCGGCGCGAACCGCTCGCATGCCAACGGCTGCCAAGGCTTGCTCGATCGGCGCCGGGGATGGCAGCCGGTGCTGGACGGCCAGCGAACGCTGCATCAGGTTGAACTCAAGGTTGACCACGCCGGGCAGCGCCGCCAGCTTATTGCGAATGAGCGTTTCTTCCGTCGGGCAGTCCATGTTGTCGATCCGGTAGCGGGATCGTTTCAGGTCAACAGCCGCCGCATCGCCGTCCGCCGGCGTCACCACGTTGGTGGCAGCACAACCGCACCCCTTGGAGCCGCAATCACTCACAGCACCTCCCTTTGTCGCTTGAAATGGATTGGACTCAAGTACACACTCTATAGCTACTATAGAGTCAAGGGACTTCGGCCCGACATCATGAACATTCAGATCGGTGAATTCGCCAAGCGCACGGCCTGCCCGATTCAAACCATCCGGTACTACGAGCGCGAAGGCCTGTTGCCGCCGCCGGACCGCAGCTCGGGCAACTTCCGGCTGTACAGCGAGCGGCACATTGAGCGGCTGCAGTTCATCCTCCACTGCCGGTCATTGGACATGCCGCTGAACGACGTGCGGACACTCCTGCGCTACCGCGAGCGACCGGACGAGGATTGCGGCGCGGTGAACACCCTCCTGGACAAGCACATCGAGGAAGTCGAGCGGCGTATCGAGGCACTGGGGGTGTTAAAGCACCATTTGTGCGCGCTGCGCGAGACCTGTTCCGACGGGCGAGCTGCAGAAGCTTGCGGAATCCTGCAGGGGTTGTCCGAAGGTAGCGGCACGTGCACTGGAGACGGCACGCACCGCTGACACGAAGGGGAATGGCCGAACGGGTTCGCTATGTGACCCCTTCGGCCGCATGTTTTTTGACCAGCGCGACATCTGCGTCACGAAACATGAATTACAATCATTCTCATTTAAAGCCATTTCTCCCGCTTCGCCGGTAGGCTCTTCATGCAACTGCAGCGCGTCGTCACCCTCATCCTGTTCTACCTGCTGACATCGGTTTCAAGCGCGTACGCCGACACGCTGTCCACTCAAGACAAGACCAAGCAGGTCTGGCAATTACTCGACTATCTGGCGGTCGATTACGGTCGCTCCGTCAAGGACGGCCAGGTGGCCAATGCCGATGAGTACGCCGAAATGCAGGAGTTTGCGCATGCGGCGCAGCGCCAGATTGCCGAGTTGCCGGCGGGGCCACAGACGCAAGCCTTGCTCAAGGATGCTGGCGCGTTGCGCACGCTCATCGCCGACAAGGCCGCACCCACCGTCGTCGGTGAACAGGCGCATAAGCTCGCGGACAGCTTGCTGGCCGCCTACCCGGTGCCGATGGCGCCCAGCAAGGTGCCCGACCTGAAGCATGGAGCTACGCTGTATCAAAGCCAGTGCGCGTCCTGCCATGGCAACACCGGACACGCCGATGGTCCGCTGGCCGCCAAGCTGAGCCCGCCCCCCATAGCCCTGGCCGATCATCAGCGCGCCCAGGAGCGCAGCGTCTTCGCCCTCCAGCAGATCATCACGCGCGGTGTCGAGGGCACCTCGATGCCGAGCTTCGCGCAGCTCACTGACGATGATCGCTGGGCACTGGCCTATTTTGCGTCGACCTTGTCCTATTCCGATGCGGACCGGCAAGCCGGCGCCAAATTGTGGGCATCCCGCCCGGAGCTGCATAGCGCGGTGCCGACGCTCGCCAAGCTCAGCCAGACGCCAGAAGCGTTGCTGGCCAAGACGATCAGCCCGGATGCCGCGCGGCAATTGACCGCCTATTTGAGAAGCGCGCCGGATGTGCTGAACGCCTCCAACGCAGACAGTCTCGCAATCGCCAAGGACAAGCTCAAAGAGAGCGTAGCCGCCTTCGACCAGGGCGACAAAGCGACTGCCTCGCGCCTGGCGCTCTCCGCCTACCTCGACGGCTTCGAGCCGGTCGAACCGGCCCTGGCCGCCAAGAACCAGTCGCTGTTCCAGGACATCGAAAAAATGATGGGCCTGTATCGCAACGCGATCACTACCGGTCAGGCCGAGCAGGTACGGGACATCGCGCAGCATCTGCAGACGATGCTGACTGAAGCCCAGGATGCACTGGGTGGCACCAACGACCCGCTGTCGACGTTCCTGGGCGCCTTGACGATCCTGCTGCGCGAGGGCCTGGAGGCACTGCTTGTCGTGGTCGCCATGATGGCCTTCCTGAAGAAGGCCGAACGCACCGACGTGCTGCCATACGTCCATGCCGGCTGGATTGTTGCGCTGGCCGCCGGTGGACTGACGTGGGCCGTCGCTACCTACCTGGTGGATTTGAGCGGTGCCAGCCGCGAGATGACCGAAGGCTTCTCGGCAATCTTTGCGGCCGTGGTCCTGCTCGGCGTGGGCATGTGGATGCACCAGAAGAGCCTGGCCGGTCGCTGGCAGGCCTATGTGAAGCAGAAGCTGTCCTCCGCGCTGAACAAGCGCTCGGCGATCATGCTGTTCGTGCTGTCATTCGTGACGGTGTACCGCGAGGTGTTCGAGACCGTGCTGTTCTACGCCGCGCTGTGGAGCGAAGGGAACGGCATCTACCTGCTGGCCGGCTTGGGCTCCGGGATTGCGATCCTGGCGATCATCGCCGTCGTGCTGCTGCGCTCCTCGGCGCGCCTGCCGATCCGCCAGTTCTTTGCCTTCAGCTCGGCTCTGGTCGCGGTCCTGGCAGTGGTGCTGATCGGCAAGGGCGTTGCGGCGTTGCAGAAGGTTGGTTTTCTGCACATCACGCCGATTTCGATGCCGCGTATTGACGTGCTGGGGATTTACCCGTCCATGCAGACGGTGATCGCACAGGTGGCGATCTTGCTGATCATTGTGCTCAGCTTCGCGTATAACCTCCGATCGCAGAAGGCATCGAGCAAAGCGTAGTCGCTACCTTGATTTGAGAGTTCAATGGCGGATATCGACAGGTATCTGCAGGCAGCGACCCGCGATCACACACGGCGCAGCTATCAGTCCGCCATCCGTCATTTCGAGCAAGAGTGGGGTGGCTTCCTGCCGGCCAGCGCCGACAGCGTTGCACGCTATCTGGCTGAGCACGCACAGACGCTTTCCATCAAGAGGGTTGGCCGGGATTCGTGTATTTCTCGCCAGAATGATCCTAAGGCGATGATTCAAAAGGGAATTTCCGATCAAGATCGGATTTTGCGGCGTCATGCGTAAGCACCCGGTGAACCCGTCTTGCCAGCTAGGTGGCGCTGGGCGTCCAGCGATGCGGGAGCAGTTCGGCGATGTCGGCCGCCTTGTGGGTCGGCAGTCGCGTGAGGACG
>NZ_CAJPVG010000012.1 GCF_905397375.1 Ralstonia mannitolilytica | reverse complement strand
GGAAACCCGCCAAAAACCGCCCTGCACGGGCGAAATCCGGCTCGAAAGCGACGCCAGGCCGGCGCCACGATGCCGCAATCCGGGCGGCAGAGCGGGTTGTTCAGACCTTCCCTAGTGTGCGGCTCGGCGCTCAGGCGTTTTCATACGCCTGCACGGCGTCCATCACGCGTGCCGAATAGACCAGGGCCGCGCCGGCATTGAGCGAGATCGCCACGCTCAGCGCATACGCAATCTCGTCATGTGTCGCGCCATGCGTGAGCGCCTGCGCCGTGTGCACCGTGATACAGCCATCGCAGCGCGTGGTCACCGCCACGATCAGCTGACGCACACGCGCCAGAGCGTCGGAGAGATCGGCGCACGTGTGGGCTACCAATCCGAAGCCGCATTCAACAAGGCATTCCAACAGCAACTCGGAATGACGCCGGCAAGGTATCGGCGCGCAACCCACTAGTCACCGATGAGGTGCCTCTGTTATACTTTCAGGCTTCGGGGCGTAGCGCAGCCTGGTAGCGTACCTGCATGGGGTGCAGGTGGTCGGAGGTTCAAATCCTCTCGCCCCGACCAAACAAAAGCCCGCGTAACGGATGACGTTACGCGGGCTTTTTCATGTCCGCCTATCCGGCGTCGGCGATGTGTGGGAAGGCGGTATCCGTCTACGGCTTGTCCGGCCGCAGCACATCGAGCACTGCCATCAGCGCCTGGCGCAATCCCTGCACATCGACTGAACCGCCGATGGCGGGCCGCTGTGGGGCGGCGACTTCCTTCTCCGGCGCTTCGGTCTCGGCCGGCGCTGCGCCATGCCGCAGTTCATCCAACCGGTTGCGCGCGCCGTTGATCGTGAAGCCCTGCTCATACAGCAGTTCACGAATCCGCCGGATCAGCAGCACTTCATGATGCTGGTAGTACCGGCGATTGCCGCGCCGCTTGACCGGCTTGAGCTGGGTGAATTCCTGCTCCCAATAGCGCAGCACGTGCGGCTTCACGGCGCACAGATCGCTGACCTCACCAATCGTGAAGTAGCGTTTGGCAGGAATGGGCGGCAGGTTGACCCGCTCCGTGTGTTTATCGGCGGCCATGAAGGGCTGGCGAAAGAAACGGAATGAAGGGAATTACGCAGCGCTCACCGGCAGCGGCTCGGCGCGCTCTTCGACAAGCGCCTTGAGCTTCTGGCTCGCATGGAACGTGACGACACGGCGTGCGGTGATCGGGATGATCTCGCCGGTCTTCGGATTGCGGCCGGGGCGCTGCGGCTTGTCGCGCAACTGGAAGTTGCCGAAGCCGGACAGCTTGACGCTGTCGCCTTGCTCGAGCGCCTCGCGAATCACGTCGAAGAACGCCTCGACCATGTCCTTCGACTCGCGCTTGTTCAGGCCGACCTGCTCGAACAGCATCTCGGCGAGTTCGGCCTTGGTGAGTGTCGGCACATCGTGGCCGCGCGCATCCCGCGTCTCGGCGAGTGCCGAAGAAGAACCGAGCGGGTCGCCCAGGGAAGCCGCCAACGCGGGCGCGTGTTGATCGTTCATAGATTCGCTTGCGTGATCGAGCTCGGATACAGAGGTTCGTTCGTGTCTGTAGCGCAGCGCGGACGTCAAAGACGTCAGGCGCGCAGGCGCGCGCCGAATGCATCGCCGGCCGCCCGAATCAGTTGCTGTGTGGCGGCCTCGACAATGTCGTCCTGGAGGGTGCTGTCAGTATCTTGCAACGTAATTCTGAAGGCAAGGCTTTTCTCCTGCGCGCCAATGGCCGCCGTCGCCGCTTTCGGGCGGAACTCATCGAACAGCACGACGCCCTGCAGATAACGCTGCCACGGGGTGCCAACCGCCGCCTTTTCGAACGTGTCGACCAGGTCCTGCACCGCCACATCCTGACGCACGACCAGCGCGATGTCGCGCGTCACGGCGGGCACGCGCGGCACTTCGCGATACGTCGGCAGACCGACGGCAGTGATGGCCTCCAACTCGAGTTCCCAGACCACGGGTGCGGTCGGCAGATCGTACTTCTGCAACCAGCGCGGATGCAGCTCGCCGATCCAGCCGATCGCGCGGCCATTCAGCACCACCCGTGCAGAGCGCCCCGGATGCAGCGCGGGATGCTCAGCGCGTTCGAAACGCGCCTGGAGCGGCCACAGCAGCGATTCGACATCGCCCTTCACGTCGAAGAAATCAACGCCGCGCGTCTGCACGCCCCACTGCTCTTCCTTCGCGGGGCCGTAGGCAATACCCCCGGCCATCATCGGCTGTGCATAGCCCGCCACCGACAGACCGCCATCCGCAACGCTGGCATCGCGATGGAACACGCGGCCGACTTCGAACATGCGCACGCGCGAAGCCTTGCGGTTCAGGTTGTAGCGCACCTTGTCGACGAGGCCGCCGATGAGCGTGCTGCGCATCACCGAATACTGACTGGCGATCGGGTTCAGCAGCGGAATCGGGTTGCTGTTGCCGGCGAAGTCGGTTTCCCAAGCGGTCTCGACGAAGGCGAAGTTGACGACTTCGTGATAGTCGCGCGCGGCCACGGCGTGACGCACATCATGCATCGTGCGCCGCGCTTCGTTGGTCGGGCGCATGGCGTTTTCGGCAACCGGCGGCTTGGCCGGAATCTGCTCGAAACCATAGATGCGCGCGACCTCCTCGATGAGGTCCTCCTCGATCTCGATGTCGAAGCGATACGACGGCGGCTCGACGATGAACACATCACCTTCCACGCTGAACGTGAGGCCCAGACGTTTGAACACATCGGCCACGACTTCATGCGAAAGGGCGATGCCGAGCACGCGCGCCGCCCGGGCCACGCGCATGCGCACCGGCTCGCGCTTGGGCAGGTTGACGATCTGGTCATCGATCGGGCCTGCCTGGCCGCCGCAGATCTCGAGGATCAGCGCGCTGATGCGCTCGATGTGTTCGACGGTGGTGGCATAGTCAACGCCACGCTCGAAGCGGTGGCCGGCATCGGTCGAGAAGTTGTAGCGGCGCGCACGGCCCTGGATGGCTTCCGGCCACCAGAATGCGGCTTCGACGTAAATGTTCTGCGTGTCCAGCGTGACGGCGGTCTTGTCGCCGCCCATGATGCCGGCGAGGCTTTCGATGGCCTGCTCGTCGGCAATCACGCCGACCTTCTCATCGACGGTGATGGTCTCGCCGTTGAGCAGCTTCAGTTGTTCGCCAGCCTTGCCCCAGCGCACCGTCAGGCCGCCGTGGATCTTGTCCAGGTCGAACACGTGCGACGGACGGCCCAGCTCCAGCATCACGTAATTCGAAATATCGACCAGCGCCGACACGCTGCGCATGCCCGCGCGCTCGATGCGCGACACCATCCAGGCCGGCGTCTTCGCGTGCGCATTCACACCGCGGATGATGCGGCCCGAAAAACGACCGCACAGGTCCGGCGCCTCCACCTTGACCGGCAGCTTGTCGGCCAGCGTCACCGCCACGGGCGCCATCGACGGCACCGTGATGGGCGCGCCCGTCAGCGCGGACACCTCACGCGCCACGCCATGGATCGACAGGCAGTCGGCCTTGTTGGGCGTGAGCTTGATGACAAAGATCTGGTCGTCCAGATCGAGCACCTTGCGGATGTCCTCGCCCACCGGCGTGTCTTCCGGCAGGATCAGCAGACCGCCGTGGTCTTCCGACAGCTTCAGCTCGCGGGCAGAGCACAGCATGCCGTAGCTCTCCACGCCACGAAGCTTGCCGACCTTGATCTTGAACGGCTTGCCCTCTTCGCCCGGCGGCAGCTCGGCGCCCACCAGCGCACAGGGCACCTTGATGCCAACCGACACGTTCGGCGCACCGCAGACGATCTGCAGCAATTCGCCCGTGCCCGCATCGACCTTGCACACATTCAGGCGGTCGGCGTCCGGATGCTTGTTCACCTCCACTACATGGCCGACCACGATCTTCGTGAACGGCGGCGCGACAGGGTCGACCTCTTCCACTTCAAGACCCGCCATCGTCAGACGATGGGACAGTTCATCGGTGGTGATCGGCGGATTGACGAAACTGCGAAGCCAGGATTCCGGAAATTGCATGGCGCGACGAAAAGAAGAATTCGATGGACGGGGCGACGAGAATCAGCGAACGAGGTTTATGCGAACTGGCGCAGGAAACGCACGTCGCCCTCGAAGAACAGGCGCAGATCGTTGATGCCATAGCGCAGCATCGTCAGGCGCTCCAGGCCGGAGCCGAACGCGAAGCCGATGTAGCGCTCGGGGTCCAGGCCCATGTTGCGCACCACGGTCGGGTGCACCTGGCCGGAGCCGGAAATCTCCAGCCATTTACCGTTGCCGAATGCCATGTCGATCTCGGCCGACGGCTCGGTAAACGGGAAATACGACGGGCGGAAGCGCACCTGGATGTCGTCGCGCTCGAAGAAGTTGCGCAGGAAATCGGTATAGACGCCCTTCAGGTCGGCAAAGCTGATGTTGTCTGCAATCCAGAGGCCTTCGACCTGATGGAACATCGGCGAGTGTGTGGCGTCGCTGTCGACGCGGTACGTACGCCCCGGCGCAATGACCTTGATCGGCGGAATGCGGTCGAGGTGCTTGTACTTCTCGACGTGCATGCGGGCATAGCGCACCTGCATCGGGCTGGTGTGGGTGCGCAGCAGCAGGAGCTTGTCTTCGCTGTCGCGACCGTCGATGTAGAACGTGTCCTGCATCGAGCGCGCCGGGTGGTTGTCCGGGTTATTCAGCGCCGTGAAGTTCATCCAGTCGGATTCGATTTCAGGGCCGTCGGCCACATCGAAACCGATCGAACCGAAAATCTTGGCGACGCGCTCCCAAGTGTTCATCACCGGGTGCAGACTGCCCTCGGCCACGTCGCGGCCGGGCAGCGTCACATCGATGGCCTCGGCCGCGAGGCGGGCGTTCATGAGCGCATCGGCCAGGGCCTGCCGGCGCGCGTTCAACGCTTCTTCCACGCGGCTTTTCGCCTGGTTGATGCGCGCGCCTTCGGTCTTGCGCGTCTGCGGATCGAGCTTGCCGAGGCCCTTGAGCAAGTCGGTCAGCACGCCGGACTTGCCGAGAAAGCGCGCCTTCTCGTTTTCCAGCGAGGCGTTGTCCTGCACGGAGGCAAACGCGTTTTGGGCATCGGCGACGACTTGATCCAGATCCAGTGACATGGGAAGGCGAGCGAAAAGAATTCGGAGGATTCGGTCCGCGGAATGCGCGGAATAAAAAACGGGGCTCGGTGAGAGCCCCGTCAGGGTGACCAGCCGGCACGCTGCTGGGCAATTCCAGCGGCCTGCCCGGCCAATCCAATTCAGGCGACGTTGGCTTTCACCTGGTTCACGATGGCGGCAAATGCCACCTTGTCGTGAATGGCCATGTCCGACAGCACCTTGCGGTCCAGTTCGATGGACGCCTTCTTCAGGCCGTTCATGAACTTGCTGTAGGTCAGACCATGCTCGCGGGCGCCAGCGTTGATACGTGCAATCCAGAGGGCGCGGAACACGCGCTTCTTGTTGCGACGATCGCGGTAGGCGTACTGGCCAGCACGCATGACCGCCTGCTTGGCGATGCGATAGACGTTATTGCGGCGGCCGCGGTAACCCTTGGCAGCGTTGATAACCTTCTTGTGACGGGCCCGCGCTGTGACCCCACGTTTTACTCGAGGCATGGAATTCTCCTTTCGTAGTCAGGGGTTAGGCGTACGGCATCATTGCGCGAACGGACTTCAGGTTCGTCTCATGGACGCCCTCGGTACCGCGCAGGTGACGCTTGTTCTTGGTGGTCTTCTTGGTCAGGATGTGACGCTTGAAGGCTTGGCCACGTTTGATCGTGCCACCAGGACGGGCAGTAAAGCGCTTGGAGGCGCTTTTCTTCGTCTTCATCTTCGGCATGGAACAACTCCGTTTTTGACATGAAGCCAGGTGGACGGCTGGCGCCGACACTTGCATGACCCGGACTCACTTGTTGTATCGCGACGGGCTTTGCAGACCATCGCGTTTTCCGACGTTTCCGTCAGGAACCTGCTCAGCGCGGCCGGAATCGTCCAGCCGCCACTGCATTACTTTTTCTTCTTGGGCGCCAACATCATCACGGCCTGGCGACCTTCCATCTTCGGCATCTGTTCGACCTGACCGAATTCCTCCAGGTCAGTCTTCAGGCGCTCGAGCATGCGCATGCCGATTTCCTGGTGAGCCATTTCGCGGCCACGGAAACGCAGCGTGATCTTGGTGCGATCCCCGTCTTCCAGGAAGCGCTTCAGGTTGCGCAGCTTGACGTCGTAGTCACCATCGTCGGTACCCGGGCGGAATTTGACTTCCTTCACCTGGATGACCTTCTGCTTCAGCTTGGCCTCGTGGGCCTTCTTCTGCTCCTGATACTTGAACTTGCCATAGTCCATCAGGCGGCAGACTGGCGGCTGCGCAGTCGGCGCGATCTCGACCAGATCGACGTCCTTTTCTTCCGCCATGCGCAGAGCTTCCTGCAGCTTGACGATGCCGATCTGTTCCCCTTCAACCCCGGTCAGCCGGATTTCCGGCGCAGTGATTTCGCGGTTGATGCGGTGAGATTTATCGGTAGCGATGTTGAATGTCCTCAAAGAAGCAAAAAAACAAGCCGTGCCCAGCTCATGACTTGTTGGCGAGATCGTTCTGCAGTCGCTCAACGAACGCCGACAGCGGCATGGAGCCTAGATCGACGTTGCCACGGGCACGCACGGCCACCTGATTTTCATCCCGCTCTTTGTCGCCCACCACAACCTGGTAGGGGACCTTCTGCATGGAATGCTCGCGGATTTTATACCCAATCTTCTCGTTCCGCAAATCGACGATCGCCCTAAATCCTTGTTTTTGCAGGGATTGCACAACGGATTGTGCATACTCGGCGTGCGAATCGGTGATGGCGAGCACCGCCACCTGCACCGGCGAAAGCCAGGTCGGCAGCGCGCCGGCGTATTGCTCGATCAGGATACCGATGAAGCGCTCGAGGCTGCCGACGATGGCCCGGTGCAGCATGATCGGGCGGTGGCGCGCGCCATCCTCGCCGACGAACTCGGCGTCCAGGCGCTCCGGCAGGTTCGGGTCGACCTGGATCGTGCCGCATTGCCATTGCCGACCAAGTGCATCTTTGAGCACATATTCGATCTTCGGCCCATAGAACGCCCCTTCGCCGGGCAAATACTCGAACTCGCAGCCGGACGCACGCAGACCTTCAGCCAGGGCCGCCTCAGCACGGTCCCAGCTCTCGTCGGAGCCGATGCGCTTTTCAGGGCGCGTCGACAACTTGTACAGAATCTCGGTAAAGCCGAAATCCTTGTAGACCTTCTGCAGCAGCGTCGTGAAGGCCGTCACTTCGGACTGGATCATGTCTTCCGTGCAGAAGATATGGCCGTCGTCCTGCGTGAAGCCGCGCACGCGCATGATGCCGTGCAGGCCGCCCGAGGGCTCGTTGCGGTGGCACGCGCCGAACTCGCCGAAGCGCAGCGGCAGATCGCGGTAGCTCTTGATGCCCTGCTTGTAGATGAGGATGTGGCCGGGGCAGTTCATCGGCTTGAGCGCGTATTCGCGCTTTTCCGATTCCGTGATGAACATGTTCTCGCGGTACTTGTCCCAGTGGCCGGTCTTTTCCCACAGCGACTTGTCGAGAATCTGCGGCCCCTTCACTTCCTGGTAGCCGTTCTCGCGGTACACGCGGCGCATGTACTGCTCGACCTCCTGCCACAGCGTCCAGCCCTTGGGGTGCCAGAACACCGTGCCGGGCGAGTACTCGTCGATGTGGAACAGGTCGAGTTCGCGGCCGAGCTTGCGGTGGTCACGCTTTTCGGCCTCTTCCAGCATGTGCAGGTAGGCGTCCTGGTCCTCCTTCTTGGCCCAGGCCGTGCCGTAAATGCGTTGGAGCATCTCGTTGTTGTGGTCGCCGCGCCAGTAGGCCCCGGCCACCTTCATGAGCTTGAAGACCTTCAGCTTGCCGGTGGACGGCACGTGCGGGCCGCGGCACAGGTCGACGAAGTTGCCCTCGCGGTACAGGCCGATTTCCTGATCCTCCGGAATCGACGCGATGATCTCGGCCTTGTACTTCTCGCCCATGCCTTCGAACAGCTTGATGGCGTCGTCGCGGCTCCAGACTTCACGCGTGACCTTCTCGTCCTTCTTGGCCAGCTCGGTCATCTTCTTTTCGATGGCGACGAGATCTTCCGGCGTGAAGGGACGCTTGTAGGCGAAGTCGTAGTAGAAGCCGTTTTCGATGACCGGACCGATCGTGACCTGTGCGTCGGGATACAGCTCCTTGACGGCGTAGGCCAGCAAGTGCGCGGTCGAATGGCGAATCACGTCGATGCCGTCGGCGTCCTTGTCGGTGATGATGGCCAGCTTGGCGTCGCGGTCGATGGTGTAGCTCGTGTCGACCAGCTGGCCGTCCACGCGGCCAGCCAATGCGGCCTTGGCCAGGCCCGCACCGATGCTCTGCGCCACTTCGGCGACCGTGACGGGGCCCGGAAACTCACGCCGGGAACCGTCCGGCAACGTGATTGCGATCATGCTTGCTCCTGTGAGTCACCGTCGCGCTTTTGAGGCTCGCGGCGGTCGTCATTCTGTGGTGCGCCTCGCCGGGTGGCGTGGCAGGTTATCGAATCGGCGCTTCGAAGCGCTTTCAGCCGGGTCGCCGCGCACGACACCAAAACGCGGACGAAAAAAAAACGCGGCCAAGGCCGCGTTTTCATTTGCGCTGACTACCGCTTGGGCAGACCGCAAAGGGCGAAAACCGCACCTTGACTACTGTCGCTCCGAAGCGGTGGTAGTTCGCGGTGCCTGGATCATGTTTCGCCTTGTATGCAGTTGTACGGAACGAACCGAGGGATGACGGCTTGCACACCCTACCCGACGCGTCCTGCTAAATGCGTTGGTAGGCTCGATTGGACTCGAACCAACGACCCCCACCATGTCAAGGTGGTGCTCTAACCAGCTGAGCTACGAGCCTGCCGAAAGACGAAACTATACCATCACTTTCGCCGCGCTGACAATACCCCCGTAACTTCCTCGATTAATGTGAGGGCGCGCTGCAGTTGTGTGGCCTCCGCCACCTCGGCCGTGAACTGCATCTTGGCAACGCCCTTGCTCGAGAGCGTGCGCACGCCTGTCACGTTGATCTTCTCGCGCGAGAGGATTTCCGAGATATCGCGCAACAGCCCCTGGCGGTCCAGCGCCTCCACGTGGATATCGATCGGGTACACCGAATCGCTGCGCTGGCCCCACTCGGTCTGGATCACCCGCCCCGGCGCGCGTGCGGCGAGCTGCTGGAACGTCGCACAGCTCTGCCGGTGGATCGACACGCCCCGCCCGCGCGTGACAAACCCGACGATCGGGTCCGGCGGCGCGGGCTTGCAGCAGCGCGACATCTGCGTGAGCAGCGAATCCACGCCAACAACGAGCACCCCGCTCTTGGCGCCGCGCGCGACGCTGGTGGCCTTGCTCTTCTTGGTGATCGACGCCTCATCGTCCACCGGCGGAGGCGGCGGCGCGCCGTCGGAGCGCAGGACGGCCTCGACGCGGCGCAGGCTCAGCTCGTCCTTGGCGACAACGGCGTACAGGTCATCCGGCGACTTGAAGCCGAGCTTGGCCGCGAGGTCCTCCAGGTTGACCGCCGTCTTGCCTTCGCGCTGGAGCGTCTTGTCGATGAGTGCGCGGCCCTGCGCCAGCGTCTCTTCCAGCTCGAGCGCATTGAACCAGGCGCGCACCTTCGTCTTGGCGCGGCTGCTCACCAGATAGCGCAGCTCGGGGTTGAGCCAGTCACGTGACGGCCCGCCCTGCTTGACGGTGACGATCTCCACCGTCTGCCCGTTCTTGAGCGGCGTGTTCAGCGGCACCATGGCGCCATCGACGCGCGCGCCCCGGCAACGATGGCCCAGATCGCTGTGCAGGTAATACGCAAAGTCGACCGGCGTCGCGCCTTGCGGCAAGGCGATGACGCGGGCCTGCGGCGTCAGCACGTAGATGTGGTCGTCCAGCTCGGTGTGCTTGAGCTGCTCCCACGGAGAGTCTTCATGCGCGACGGTGTGCTCGGCATCATCCTTCCAGGCGAGGAGCTGGCGCAGCCAGGCGATCTTCTCGTCGTAGCGCTCGCTCGCTGAGAACTGGCCGGTGTAGCCTTTGCTGCCGGCCTCCTTGTAACGCCAGTGCGCGGCGACGCCGTACTCCGCAAAGTGATGCATCTCGCGCGTGCGGATCTGCACCTCCAGCGCGCGGCCGTCGTCGCCGATCACGACCGTGTGCAGCGACATGTAGCCGTTGGCCTTCGGGCGCGAGATGTAGTCATCGAACTCCTTCGGGATCGGCTGCCACATGTGGTGCACGAAGCCGAGCACCGTATAGCACTCCTTGATGTCGTCGACGATCACGCGAAACGCGCGCACGTCGTACAGGTCGGCAAAGTCGAGCTCCTTGCCGCGCATCTTCTTCCAGATGCTGTAGATGTGCTTGGGCCGGCCGCTCACCTCGGCCTGGATGCCGGCGTCGTGCAGTGTCTTCTGCAACTTCGCAATGGCCTCGCCAATGAACTTCTCGCGCTCGATGCGCTTTTCATCGAGCAGCCGCGCGATGCGCTTGTAGGTGTCGGGGTCTTCAAAGCGGAAGCCGAGGTCTTCGAGCTCCCACTTGAGTTGCCAGATGCCGAGGCGGTTGGCCAGCGGCGCGTAGACGTCGAGCGTCTCGCGTGCCATGCCGTCGGGCGCGGGGCGCTTGTTCTGCGCCAGCCAGCGCAACGACTGCAGCCGCGACGCCAGCCGGATCAGCACCACGCGGATGTCCTGCGCAAACGCGAGCAACATCTTGCGCAGCGCCTCGACCTGCGCCCGGCGCGCTTCGGCTTCATTCTTGCGCGTGATGCTGGCATCGTTGGGGCTGGCGACGCCCGCGATTGCGCCGATGCGCAGCAACTGCCGCACATCGTGCACGAGCTTGGCCACCTCGGCGCCGAATGCGGGCTCGAGCGTTTTTTCGCCGTCCACGGCCAGTGTGGGCAACAGGAACAGCGCGGCCGCCTGCAGCGACGGCGTATCGACACGCAGCGCCTCGAGTACGGCAATGGTGCCGCGCGCGTGCGACTCCAGCGGCTCGCCGGTGAGCGTAACATGATCGCCCGCGTTGGCCGCCAGGTATTCGATCGCCCGTGCAACCTGTTCTGCCGCCGAGGTTGCCACCTGCCCGGCCGCCTCGGCCGGCCGGTCGGTCTTGTTCTCCATGATGCGTCCTGCTGTGACGCGACGGGCTCAGGTCTTCTGTGCAGCCGTCACGACGATTTCGATGCGGTACTTCGGGTTGGCCAGCGCGGCCTGCACCGTGGCGCGCGGCGGCGAATTCTTGGAATCGGCGGCGACCCACTGGTCCCACACCTTATTCATCTCGCCAATCTCGGTGATGTCCTTCAGGAAGATCTGGCACATCAGGATGCGTGTCTTGTCGCTGCCATTGGAGGCCAGCACGCGGTCGATGATGGCGAGCACCTCGGCCGTCTGCTCAGCGATGCCGGCGTCCAGCGTGGTCTCCGGCACCTGGCCGGCCACATAGACGACGCCGTTGAAAACCGCGGCGTCGGAATAGCGATGCTCGACGTTGTAACGCTTCAGTTCAGTGCTCATCTTGCAAATCGAATCGGGTTCAGACAAACGGTCATTGACCGAGGAAGAACTTGCGGGCGATCGCCACCTGGTCCGGCTGGATGAAGGTGGGCGCATGCCCGACGTCGGGAATCTCCACCGTGTTCACGTGCTTTCCGCGCTGCATCATGGCTTCGACGGTTTCGCGCGTGAGCAGGTCGGACTGCGCGCCGCGCACGACCATCACGTCACCCGGAATCGCCTCGAACAGCTTCCACAGCATGGCCTCGCCGGCGGCGATCATCTCGGGCGTCGTGCTCTTGAACGCCTCGGCCAGGCGCGGATCGTAGTGCAGGATCCATTCGCCGCCCTGTGGCTTGAGAATCGCGGCATTGAGTTCGCGCCATTGCTCCGGCGAGTGCGGCCCGAACGACGCGCTGATGGTCTTCAGATACGCCAGCCCTTCGTCGAACGTCTTGAAGCGGACGTTCAGACCAAGGTAGTCGCCAATGCGCGCCAACGACGACTCGGTCACACGCGGCCCCACATCGTTCAGAAGCAGCTTGCGGATCGGCGAGTTCGGCAGGCCCGCGAGGCCCATGCCGATCAGCCCGCCCATCGACGTGCCGAACCAGTCAACCGATTCGACATTGAGCCGCGCCAGCAACGTCACCATGTCGGATACGTACTGCGGCAGCACGTAGCCTTTGGGATCGGCCAGCCAATCGGAACGCCCGCGCCCCACCACGTCGGGGCAGATGACGCGATAGTCGTTGCACAGCGCCCGCGCCAGCACGTCGAAATCGCGGCCGGTGCGCGTCAGGCCGTGCACGCACACCAGCACGCGCGGATTCTGCTGGTCGCCCCACTCGTGATACGCCATCCGGTGCAAGCCAGACGGGCTCAGGCACTGCACGAAAGCAAGGCGCGGCAAAACGGCCATGGACAACTCCTACACATGAACGGCTGGAGAACAAGGCCCGATTGTACGCGGCCCGGCGAGCATGCGGCGGCGCAACAGCGCATGCGGTCGCGGGCAACAAAAAAGCCTCGCCGCGGCGAGGCTTCTTGAACGCACCAGAACGCTTATTGCGCGACCCAGCCGCCATCCATGTTCCAGGCCACGCCGCGCACCTGTTCGGCCGCGTCGCTGCAGAGGAACACCGCCAGCGCGCCGAGCTGGTCGGGCGTGACGAACTCGCCCGAGGGCTGCTTTTCCATCAGCAGCTCCTTCTTGGCCTGCAGCGCAGGGATGCCCTCCTTCTCTGCACGCGCGTCGATTTGCTTCTGCACCAGCGGTGTCAGCACCCAGCCCGGGCAGATCGCGTTGGAGGTGATGCCGGTCTGGGCCGTCTCCAACGCCACCGACTTGGTCAAGCCGACAATGCCGTGCTTGGCCGCCACGTATGCAGACTTCTGCGCCGACGCCACCAGGCCATGCGCCGAAGCGATGTTGATGATGCGCCCCCAGTTCTTGCGCTTCATGCCCGGGATGGCCAGCCGTGTGGTGTGGAACGCCGAGCTCAGGTTGATGGCGATGATGGCGTCCCAGCGCTCGACCGGGAAATCCTCCACGTTGGCCACGTACTGGATGCCGGCGTTGTTGACCAGGATGTCCACGCCGCCGAACTCGGCTTCGGCATAGGCGAACATCGCTTCGATCTCGGCCGGCTTGCTCATGTCGGCGCCGTGATAGCCGATGCGGATGGCGTTCTTGCCTGCAGACGCGATCTGGGCCTTGGGCGCTTCCACATCGCCAAAGCCGTTCATGATGATGTTGGCACCCTGCGCGGCCAGCGCGCAGGCGATGCCCAGGCCGATCCCGCTGGTCGAGCCCGTGACGAGTGCGGTTTTTCCTTGCAGCATCGTGGTCTCCGGATTACAGCAGGTTCACGCCGGTCTTGGCCTGGATCTCTTCGCGCGACACGCCCGGCGCGGTCTCCACCAGGCGCAGGCCCTGCTCCGTCACGTCGATGACGCCCAGGTCCGTAATGATGCGATCGACCACGCCCACGCCGGTCAGCGGCAAGGTGCACTTGGGCAGGATCTTCAGGTCTTCGGTGCCGTCCTTCTTCTTGGCGGTGTGCTCCATTAGCACGATCACGCGCTTGACACCCGCCACGAGGTCCATCGCGCCGCCCATGCCCTTGACCATCTTGCCCGGGATCATCCAGTTGGCGAGATCACCCGTTTCGCTGACCTGCATCGCGCCGAGAATCGACAGATTGATCTTGCCGCCGCGGATCATCGCAAAGCTCTGGTCGCTGCCGAAGATGGCGCTGCCGGGCAGCGTGGTCACGGTCTGCTTGCCGGCGTTGATGAGGTCGGCGTCGACTTCGTCTTCGGTGGGGAACGGACCGATGCCGAGCATGCCGTTTTCGCTCTGCAGCCAGACTTCCTTGTCGCCGGTATGGTTGGCAACCAGCGTCGGGATGCCGATGCCGAGGTTCACGTAGAAGCCGTCTTGCAGTTCCTGGGCAGCGCGTGCCGCCATTTGGTCTTGGGTCCAGGCCATGTCGGTCTCCTTAGTTGGCTGCGCGGATGGTGCGCTTCTCGATGCGCTTCTCGGGCGTGGCATTCAGCACGATGCGGTGCACGTAGATGCCAGGCAGGTGGATGTCGTCCGGCGCAAGCTCGCCCAATTCCACGATCTTTTCAACTTCGACGATGCAGATCTTGCCGGCCGTGGCCGCAGCGGGGTTGAAGTTGCGTGCGGTCAGGTTGAAGCGCAGATTGCCGGACTTGTCGGCCACGGCCGCCTTGACCAGCGACACATCCGGCACGAGCGAGCGCTCCATGACGTAGGTCTCGCCGTCGAACTCGCGCAGCTCCTTGCCCTCGGCCACGATCGTGCCGACACCGGTCTTGGTAAAGAACGCCGGGATGCCCGCACCGCCAGCGCGCAACTTTTCGGCCAGCGTCCCCTGCGGCGTGAATTCGAGCTCGAGTTCACCGGCCAGGTACTGGCGCTCGAACTCCTTGTTCTCGCCCACGTAGGACGAAATCATTTTCTTGATCTGGCGGGTTTCCAGCAGCAGGCCGAGGCCAAAACCATCGACGCCCGCGTTGTTCGAGATGCAGGTCAGATTCTTGACGCCCGAGTCGCGCAGCGCGGCGATCAGCGCTTCCGGAATGCCGCACAGGCCGAAGCCGCCCACGGCGATGGTCTGGCCGTCCTTGACGACGCCCGCGAGCGCCTCATTGGCGCTGGCGAAGATTTTGTTCATGCGTGCTTCTCCTTGGTGGTCCAACACATCCGGCAGGGTTTTGACCGATCGCCCAGTTGGGGTTTGTGCGATGCAGCGCCGGAAAATAGTAACGATACAATCTGGCGAGAATACGCAAGCGTCGCGCGACGCAGCAATACGTACGAATACATATGCCCGCTCTCGACTATCAGACTGCATTCCAGCTTGCCCCGGTGGGCATGGTGATGTCCCGCGAGCGCGTCATGCTCGATGTCAACGACGAGGCCGCGCGCATCTTCGGCCACGCGCGCACGGCGATGATCGGGCAATCGTTTGAGCTGCTCTATCCGACACACGATGAATACGAGCGCACCGGCGCGCGCATCATCCCGGTCATGAACGCGCGCGGCAGCTATTCAGACGAGCGCATCATGAAGCGCGCCAACGGCGAGCTGTTCTGGTGCCACGTCACGGGCCGCGCGCTCGATCGCGCCAAGCCGCTGGGCGAAGGCATCTGGACCTTCGAGGATCTTTCCTCGCACCGCCCCGTCACCGCGGCCCTGACGCCACGCGAACGCGACATCGCCGCGCAGCTGGTGGAAGGGAAAACCAGCAAGCAGATCGGCAAGCAGCTGGAGATCAGCCCGCGCACGGTGGAAATCTACCGCGCGCGCCTGATGAAGAAGTACGCCGCCAACACGTCGCTGGAGCTCGTGCAGCGGCTGATGGGGCACTGAGCGGGCCGCTCAGACCATGCCGTCGTCCGCGTTGATGACGGCGCCGTTGATGAAGTCAGACTGGTCGGACGCCAGCAGCAGAATCAGCCCATCCAGGTCTTCCGGCTTGCCCACGCGCTTGCGCGGCAGCATCTGCACGAGCTTCTGCCCGGCCTCGGTTTCCCAGTGGTGATGGTTGATCTCGGTATCGATATAGCCCGGGCAGATGGCGTTGGTGTTGATGCCGTAGCGGCCCCACTCCAGCGCCATGGCGCGGGTCATGTGGACCACGGCGGCCTTGCTCATGCAGTACACACCGATCTGCGACAGCACCTTCAGCCCCGCCACGGAGGCGATGTTGACGATGCGCGATTGCGGCAGCGGCGAGCCGTTCTTCTCCGCTCCCTTGGCCCGCGCGATCATGCGCTTGGCCGTTTCCTGCGCCACGAAGAAGGCGCCGCGCGTGTTGGTGTCGAAGATGAAATCGAAATCGTCGGGCGTCACGTCCACCATCCGCTGCGTGGTCGAAACGCCCGAATTGTTGACGAGGATGTCGATCGTGCCGGCTTCGGTCTCGGCGTGTGCAATGGCCGCGCGGATACTGTCCGGATCCGTCACGTCCAGGCGGACGACGTGGGCGCTGCCGCCCTTGGATTCGATGTCGGCGCGCAGCTCCTTCAGCCGCTCCACGCGGCGCGACGCCAGCACGACCTTGGCGCCGGCTGCGGCCAGCGTGTGCGCAAAGCGCGCTCCCAGGCCACTCGACGCGCCGGTGATCAGCGCAACCTTGCCTTCCAGATTGATCGACAAACCCATGATGCGTGATCCCCGTCTGTTGGTTTGCATGCGCCGGACCTGATGAATCGGCGGGCCGGCAATGTGATTTGCGCGCAGCTTAGCAAAAATCGAACGATCGTTCAGAAATTTCTCTTGCCGCATCCGGGCGCCTCCCGGACAATGCGGAAAATTCTAATGCAGCAATCCGTCATACCAATAAGCAAACGCCCCTAACTGTCCCCAAGCAGCGAAGAGACACCTATGAACCAGCAGCAGCTCCTCGAACAATACGGCCCGCGAGAGTCCATGGAGTATGACGTCGTGATCGTCGGCGGCGGCCCTGCCGGCCTCGCGACCGCGATCCGCATCAAGCAACTGGCCGCCGGGACGGGCAAGGATGTGTCCGTCGTCGTGCTGGAAAAGGGTTCGGAGCCGGGTGCCCACATCCTGTCGGGCGCCGTGATGGACCCACGTGCCATCACCGAACTGCTGCCCAACTGGAAAGCCGATGGCGCCCCGCTGAACCAGCCGGTCACGGGCGACGACGTGCTCTTCCTGAGCGAAACCGACGCCAAGCGTACGCCCGATTGGCTCGTGCCGCGCAACTTCCACAACGATGGCTGCTACGTGATCTCGCTGTCGAACGTGGTGAAGTGGATGGCAACGCAGGCCGAGGCGCTCGGCGTGGAGATCTTCCCCGGCTTTGCCGCCGCTGAAGTCCTGTACGACGACAACGGCGCCGTGCGCGGCGTCGCCACCGGCAACATGGGCATCGGCAAAGACGGCGAGCCGACCGAGAACTTCCAGCTGGGCATGGAACTGCTCGGCAAGTACACGATCTTCGCCGAGGGCGCGCGCGGTCACCTGGGCCGCCAGCTGCTGGAGAAATTCAAGCTCAACGCCGGCAAAGACCCGCAGACCTTCGCCATCGGCATCAAGGAGCTCTGGGAAATCGACCCGGCCAAGGCCAAGCCCGGCCTCGTCGTCCACACCGCCGGCTGGCCGATCGAAGACGATACCTTCGGCGGCGGCTTCCTGTACCACCTGGAAGACAACAAGGTCACGCTGGGCTTCGTCATCGGCCTTGACTACAAGAACCCGTGGATGAGCCCGTTCGAAGAAATGCAGCGCTGGAAGACCCATCCGGCCATCCGCGCGCACATCGAAGGTGGCAAGCGCATCGGGTACGGCGCTCGCGCCATCAACAACGGCACGCCGCAGGCGCTGCCCAAGACGGTATTCCCGGGCGGCGCGCTGGTTGGTTGCGACGCTGGTTACCTGAATGCCGCACGCATCAAGGGCAGCCACGCGGCCATCAAGAGCGGCATGCTCTGCGGCGACGCCGTATTCGAAGCCGTGACCGCCGGCCGTTCGGGCGATGAGCTGTCGGCCTACCCGGCCGCGTTCGAGAAGAGCTGGCTGAAGGAAGAACTCGACCAGTCGCGCAACTTCAAGCTGTGGTTCAAGAAGAGCCCGACGCTGGGCAAGATCATGACCGGCATCGAGCAATGGCTGCTGCCCAAGATCGGCGTCGCCAGCCCGCCGTGGACGCTGCACGGCACGAAGTCGGACAACCAGTCGCTCAAGCCTGCCTCGGAGTGCGAGAAGATCGTGTATCCGAAACCGGACGGCAAGATCACGTTCGACCGCCTGTCGTCGGTGTTCATCTCCAACACCAACCACGAAGAGAACCAGCCCGCGCACCTGACGCTGAAGGACCCGACCGTTCCGACGCGCATCAACCTGCCGGAGTTTGCAGGCCCCGAGCAACGCTACTGCCCGGCTGGCGTGTACGAGTTCGTCAAGAACGACGAAGGCGTGGAGCGCCTGCAGATCAACGCGCAGAACTGCGTGCACTGCAAGACCTGCGACATCAAGGACCCGACGCAGAATATCGTGTGGGTGACGCCGGAAGGCGGTGGCGGCCCGAACTACGTCGGGATGTAAAGAAGGACGCACCAACAAAAAAGACGGCTTCAAGCCGTCTTTTTTGTTGCCCGCGCGGAACGGTTCAAGGCGCCTTCGCGGCAATGGCCGGCGTCTGGACCGACACATCGCCGCATTGCGCGCGATGGCGCAGCGCGTGGTCGATGAGCACCAGCGCCAGCAGCGCTTCGGCGATCGGCGTGGCGCGGATGCCGACGCACGGATCATGGCGGCCGAAGGTCTCGACCACGGCGGGATCGCCTGCCTTGTCGATCGAGCGACGCGGCGTGCGGATGCTCGACGTCGGCTTGATCGCTAGCGATACCGAAATGTCCTGCCCCGTCGAAATCCCGCCGAGGATGCCGCCGGCGTTGTTGCCGACGAAACCGTCCGGCGTCAGCTCGTCACCGTGCTCCGAACCGCGCTGCGCCACGGCATGGAAACCTGCCCCGATCTCGACGCCCTTCACGGCGTTCAGGCCCATCATGGCGTGCGCGATGTCGGCGTCCAGGCGATCGAACAGCGGCTCGCCCCAGCCGACCGGCACGCCGGTCGCCACAACCTCAATGCGCGCGCCGACGGAATCGCCGTCCTTGCGCAGCGCATCCATGTACGTTTCGAGCTCCGGGATGATGTCGGCGTTCGGCGCGAAGAACGGGTTGTTCGGCACCTCGTTCCAGTCGACGAACGGGATCTGGATATCGCCCAGCTGCGACATGAAGCCGTGGATTTCCACGCCAAACTTCTCGCGCAGCCACTTCTTGGCCACCGCACCGGCGGCCACCACCGGGGCCGTCAGCCGTGCCGAAGACCGGCCGCCGCCGCGCGGATCGCGGATGCCGTACTTGTGCCAGTAGGTGTAGTCGGCGTGGCCTGGGCGGAAGGTCTCGGCGATGTTGCTGTAGTCCTTGCTGCGCTGGTCGGTGTTGCGGATCAGCAGGCAGATCGGCGTGCCGGTCGTCTTGCCTTCGTACACGCCGGACAGAATTTCGACCACGTCATCTTCCTTGCGCTGGGTGACGTGGCGCGACGTGCCGGGCTTGCGGCGGTCCAGGTCGGGCTGGATGTCTTCTGCGCTGAGCGCCATGCCGGGCGGGCAGCCGTCGATGACGGCGCCGATGGCAGGGCCATGCGACTCGCCGAAGGTAGTGACGGAAAACAGCAGGCCCAGGGTATTGCCAGACATGATCGTGCTCGGAAGAGCGCCGCGGTTGCCGCGGCGCGAAACATCGGAAAACGGATATTGTAAGCCGATCGATCAGCCGCCGATGCCCAGCAGCTCGACCTCGAAGTTCAGCGTGGCGTTGGGCGGAATCGTGCCGGGCACGCCGCGCTCGCCGTAGGCCGTGGCCGCCGGGCACGTCAGCTTGGCCTTGCCGCCCACCTGCATCTTTTGCACGCCTTCGGTCCAGCACGGGATCACGCGGTTCAGGGGAAACGAGATCGGCTGCCCGCGCTTGTAGGAGCTGTCGAACTCCTTGCCGTCGGTCAGCGTGCCTCGGTAGTGCACCTTGACCGTATCGCTGGCCTTGGGCGACGGGCCGGTGCCCTTGGTCAGCGTCTGGACGACCACGCCGGAGGGCAGCGTTTCACTCGACGCGGGCGCGGCAGCCTGCGCTGCAACGGAAGCCAGGGCCAGCGACGAAGCACACATGAGCAGGGAAAGGCGTTTCATGAGCAGATAACGAAAGAGATTGAGGGAGCCGGCAGTGTAGCGAATTGCGCCCCGGCTATCGCCGCTCGCCGCGCAATGCCAGCACGGCTTGCTGCAGGCCTTCCGGCGATACCGCCTGCGCCGGCACCGGTGCGCCAATGCACAGTTCCAGCTTATTGAGGATGCCGCGACGGAATGGGCGCGTCATCGCCGCCCCGCCCTTGCGCGAGAAAAAGCTGCCCCACAGGCCGCGAAGCGCCATGGGCACCACCGGCACCGGCGTGCGTTCCACAATGCGGCGCACGCCTTCCTTGAATGGGTTGATTTCGCCCGTGGCGGTGATCTTGCCCTCGGGGAAAATGCAGACGACCTCGCCTTCGGCCAGCGCTGCCGCAATGCTGTCGTACGCCCGCTGGAGCATCTGCGGATCTTCGTGCTGGGGCGCAATCGGAATCGCCTTGACCGTGCGGAAGAACCACGACAGCACCGGCACCTTGAAGATGCGATGGTCCATCACGAAACGCACGGGCCGGCGGACGAAGGCGCCCACCACCACTGCATCGACGAAACTCACGTGGTTGCACACCAGCAGACACGGCCCTTCATCGGGAATCCGCTCGGCGCCCTCCACCTTCACGCGGTAGACGGTATGGATCAGCAGCCACATCACGAAGCGAATCAGGAACTCCGGCACCAGCGTGTAGATGTAGATCGCCACCACGGCATTCAGGATGCCCGTGACGAGGAACAGCTGCGGAATCGTGAATCCGGCGCGTGTGAGCACCATCGCCAGCACTGCCGAAGCAATCATGAACAGCGCATTGAGGATGTTGTTGGCGGCGATGATGCGGGCGCGGTGCGTCGGCTCGCAGCGGCTCTGGATCAGCGCATACAGCGGCACGCTGTAGAAGCCGCCGAACATCGCCAGGAGGAACAGGTCGGCCAGCACGCGCCAGTGGCGGTGGTCCTGCAGGAAGCCGGAAATGCCCGTCAGCACATCGTGCGCAACGAGGGCCTCGGCATGCGAGGCGAAATACAGGTCCACCGCAAACACCGTCATGCCGATGGAGCCGAACGGCACCAGGCCAATCTCGACCGTCCGCCCGGAGAGCTTTTCGCACAGCACCGAGCCCAGGCCGATGCCGACCGAGAACACCGCCAGCAGCAGCGTCACGACGTTCTGGTCGCCACCGAGCACATTGCGCGCAAACGCAAAGAACGATGTCAGGAAAGTCGCCCCGACAAACCACAGCCACGAGATGCCGAGCAGGCTCAGAAACACCGCACGCTGGTTGCTCGCCAGCTTGAGGTTGCGCCAGGTTTCGGAGATCGGGTTCCAGTTGATGCGCAGATCCGGCTGCGAGGCCGGCGACATCGGCACGCCGCGCGCGGTGAGCCAACCCGCCACGGCAATCACCATGCAGGCGATGCCCGTGAGCAGCGGGCCGACCAGCTCGCCGTGGCGCGTGTAGTTGGCGAGTTCACCGCCGCCGATGGTGCCGATGAGGATGGCGACGAAGGTGCCCATCTCGACCAGCCCGTTGCCGCCAACCAGTTCGGCCGATTGCAGATGCTGCGGTAGATACGCGTACTTGACCGGCCCGAACAGCGTCGAATGCACGCCCATCAGGAACGTGCACAGGTACAGCAGTTCGACGTGGCGCAGCGCAAAGCCCGCACACCCGATCGCCATGATGGCGATTTCCAGCGTCTTCACCAGGCGGATCAGCCGCGCCTTCTCCATGCGGTCGGCAATCTGCCCGCTGGTAGCCGACAGCAGCACGAAAGGCGCAATGAAGATGGCTGAAATGAGGAACGCCGCGGAAGCCGGGTCGGCGTTGCCGAACAAGGCGGCGTGGTAGGTCACCAGCGAGGAGAACGCGACCTTGAAGACGTTGTCGTTCATGGCACCCAGGAACTGGGTCCAGAAGAACGGTGCAAAACGACGCTGCTGCAGCAGTGAAAACTGGCTCGATTGGCTCATCGACAGACGATTCGGAGTTCAACAAAAAACCCGCTCGCAACGGCGGGCGGGTTTCAGCGGTGTGCAGTAAAAAAACGGCAGGTCAGTCTTCGTTGGCCTTCTCTTCGGGCCAGTCGCGAATGTACGCCTTGAGCATCCTGTTCTCGAAGCTCTGGTCTTCGAGCACGGCCTTGGCCACATCGTAGAACGAGATCACGCCCATGAGCGTGCGGCTGTCGAGCACCGGCAGGTAGCGCACATGGTGCTCCAGCATGATGCGACGCACTTCGTTGACTTCGGTTTCGGGGGTGCAGGTGACGGGATGGTCGTCCATCACCTTGCGGATGGTGGTGCCGTCGCCGACGGTACCGTTGTTCCTGGCGAGCACCTTGATGATTTCGCGGAAGGTCAGCATGCCGACCAGCTCGCCGTATTCCATGACCACGAGCGAGCCGATGTCTTTCTCGGCCATCGTCTGCACGGCCACCTGGAGTTTGGTTTCCGGTGCCACGGTGTAGAGCGTGTTGCCCTTCACGTGAAGGATGTCGCTGACTTTCATAGTGCGTCTCCCAGGGTATCGGGGTGCCGGTCTGCCGGGGGGGCGACCGCGCGCGGGTTGTGGTTATGGTTGTGTTTCGATCCTAGCCCAAACCGAAGCGCTTCGACAAGCATGCGGCGCAGAAAAAACCTGTCAAAAACCGCGCCCGCTCGGCGTTTGCCCGAGATGCACCGCAACAGGGAGCAGTGCTAGCATGCCCCGTCCAAACCTGCTTCCGCTCCCTTTCGGGGTGCCTCAATCCATGTCCAAAGCCCGCTTCGACACGCTGGCCCTGCACGCTGGTGCCGCGCCCGACCCGGCCACCGGCGCGCGCGCCACGCCCATCCACCTCAGCACGTCGTTCGTGTTCCGCGACAGCGAACACGCGGCGTCATTGTTCAATATGGAACGCGCGGGCCACGTCTACTCGCGCATCTCCAACCCGACCGTGGCCGTGTTCGAGGAGCGCATGGCGGCGCTCGAGAACGGCGTGGGCGCCATCGCCACCGCCTCGGGCCAGGCGGCCCTGCACCTGGCCATCGTCACGCTGATGGGTGCGGGTTCGCATATCGTGGCCTCGTCCGCGCTGTACGGCGGCTCGCACAACCTGCTGCATTACACGCTGCGCCGCTTCGGCATCGAGACGACCTTCGTCAAGCCTGGCGACATCGACGGCTGGCGCGCCGCCATCCGGCCGAACACGCGGCTGCTGTTTGGCGAGACGCTCGGCAACCCGAGGCTCGATGTGCTCGACATCCCGACCATTGCCTCCATTGCGCATGACGCGGGTGTGCCGCTGCTCGTCGATTCGACGTTCACCACGCCGTGGCTGCTGCAGCCCTTCGCACACGGAGCCGACCTCGTCTACCACTCGGCGACCAAGTTCCTCGGCGGCCATGGCACGACCATCGGCGGCGTGCTGGTGGATGGCGGGACCTTCGACTACGTTGCGGCCGGCAAGCATCCCGAACTGACCGAGCGGTACGCGGGCTTTCACGACATGGTCTTCGCCGAGGAAAGCACCGTCGCGCCTTTCCTGCTGCGCGCCCGCCGCGAGGGCCTGCGGGATTTCGGTGCCTGCATGAACCCGATGGCGGCCTGGCAGCTGCTCCAGGGCATTGAAACGCTGCCGTTGCGAATGGCCCGGCACGTGGAGAACACACGCCGCGTGGCCGCCTTCCTGGCGAGCCATCCGATGGTGGCGTCGGTCGCCTACCCGGAGCTCGAATCGCACCCCGACCATGCGCTCGCCAAGCGCCTGCTGCCGCGCGGCAGCGGCGCCGTCTTCAGCTTCGATCTCAAGGGAGACCGGCGTGCGGGCCAGCAGTTCATCGAATCGCTGGGCCTGTTCTCGCACCTGGCCAACGTGGGCGATGCGCGGTCGCTGGTGATTCATCCGGCGTCGACCACGCATTTCCGCATGGACGCAAATGCGTTGGCCGCGGCCGGCATCAGCGAGGGCAC
The DNA here is from genome assembly GCF_905397375.1 of Ralstonia mannitolilytica. Classification (GTDB taxonomy): domain Bacteria; phylum Pseudomonadota; class Gammaproteobacteria; order Burkholderiales; family Burkholderiaceae; genus Ralstonia; species Ralstonia mannitolilytica. The sequence goes on along the minus strand of NZ_CAJPVG010000012.1, from coordinate 124,765 downwards.
GATCCGGCTGTCGATCGGCCTGGAAGATGCCGACGACCTGATCGACGACCTCAAGCGCGGTCTCAAGGCCGCCGAGCGCGCGATGTCCGCCGCGCCCGGCAAGGCCGCGTCCACCACGACCGGAGCCCGCTGATGGAATTCACCGTACAAGGCCAGCGTGCCTACGCCTACACCGGCGGCAAGCCGTTCAACGCCGAACTGCCCTGCGTGGTGTTCGTGCATGGTGCGCAGAACGATCATTCCGTCTGGGGACTGCAGACGCGCTGGTTTGCGCACCACGGCTTCAGCGTGCTGGCGGTGGACCTGCCAGGCCACGGGCGTAGCACCGGCGCCCCGCTGCAGACGGTGGAGGCCATGGCCGACTGGGTAATGGCCGTCGTGCAGGCAGCCGGCGTCACGCAGCCCGTGATCGTGGTCGGGCACAGCATGGGCTCGCTGATTGCGCTGGAGTGCGCTGCGCGATACGCCGATCGCGTGCGCCGTATTGCGCTGGTGGCCACGGCATGGCCGATGAAGGTGTCGGATGCGCTGCTGGACGCGGCGCGCAACAACACCGCGAGCGCCATCGACATGGTGAATGCCTGGTCGCATTCCAGCCTGGCCAACAAGCCGTCTGCGCCGGGGCCGGGTTTCTGGATGCATGGCGGCAGCCAGCGGCTGATGGAGCGCGTCGCCCGCGGCTCCGAGGCACCGGTCTTCTACACGGATTTCGCCGCCTGCAACGCTTATGCGCGTGGCGCGGAAGCCATGGCCGCAGTGAAGTGCCCTTCCCTCGTGATCGTCGGCGAAAAAGACCAGATGACGCCCGCGAAGGCCGGCCGCCAGGTCGCCGCGGGCCTGCCTGGGAGCCGCGTGGTAGGGCTGCCCGGCGGGCACGCGATCATGGGAGAATGCCCTGACGGCACACTCGACGCGCTGATCGCCTTTGCGCGCGAACGAGACGCCGTCGCCGCGTAGCCCCGTCACCCACAGGAGACGCACCATGGCCACCACCGACACCCACGGCTTCAGCAGCTTCGCCGAGTTCTACCCCTACTACCTCAGCGAACACCAGGACCGCACCTGCCGGCGCCTGCATTTCGCGGGGTCGACCGTGGCGCTGGTGTGCTTGGTGTTGCTGGTGTTGACCGGCAGCCTGTGGTGGCTGCTCGGCGCCGTCATCAGCGGCTACGGGTTCGCGTGGGTGGGCCACTTCGGCTTCGAGAAGAACCGCCCCGCCACCTTCCGGCACCCGCTCTACAGCCTCGTGGGCGACTGGGTGATGTACCGCGACATGTGGACGGGAAAAATCCCGTTCTGAACCGTCGGTTCAGGCGCTGAGCGCCGCAGCCGCAGGCTGGTCTGCCTCGACCGCTTGCGCCGCAGCCGCGACGCCATGTTCGCCAGCGGTGAAGACGCTCTGCAGGGTGGCATCGAGCGCCGGATTCCGCAGTTGAGCGACCAGCCACCCGGTGTCTCCGAGGTGGCGTGCCAGGGCCGTTCGAGGCAAGCGCGGCAGATTCAGCACCAGCTTTTCATACAGCGGCCGCAGCGTGGTCGTGTGCGCGTCGCACAGCAGGGCCCAGTGGGCATCGCCGCGATCCTGCTGCAGCTTGCCGATCAGGTGCAGCGCCTTGAGCTGGGTCAGCAGATCGGTCAGGTAGTCGGACTCGAGTTGCAGGCGGCGGCCGATATCCCGCTCCGCCAGCGTGCGGGGGGCCTGCTCGCGGGCTCGATACAACAGCAGCAGGACGCCCAGCGCGTCGAAGAACTGACTGCCCGGAAACGTGCGCCGCTGCCAATAGCCCCGGCGGATGATCGGCAGCGTCGAGGCGATCGTGGCACCGAGCAGCGTGACGAGCCAGCTGACGTAGATCCAGGTCAGGAAGATCGGTAACGCCGCAAAGGCGCCATACACAGCTGTATACGTGGGGATGTGCGCAACGTAGGCCCCGAAGCCCCGCTTTGCAAACTCGAACGCGACGGCTGCAACGAGGCCTGCCGTCAAGGCATCGCGCCGCTCCACGTAGGTGTTCGGCACAAATACGTAGAGCATCGCAAACGCAATCGCCGACAGCAGAATCGGGATGACGCCGACGATCACGCCCAGCCCGAACGGCAGCTTGTTCACGTAGCCCGCCGAAATCGATACCAGGTACGAACTGACCGACAGGCTCGCGCCGATCAGCACGGGCGCGAAGGTCATCAGTGCCCAGAACACCAGCACGCGCTGCGCCAGCGGCCGCCGTTGACGCACGCGCCAGATGGCGTTGAGCGCGTTCTCCACCGTCAGCATCGTCAGGACCGACGTCACCACCAGACCGATGAGGCCCGCCGCCGTCAGCCCCTTGGCATTGGACGAGAACTGGTTCAGGTACATCAGGATCGGACGGCTGATGTTGCCCGGCACCAGGTTGCTGAACATGTAGCCCTCGATGTCCGCGCGAAAGCTCTTGAACATCGGGAACGCCGTGAACAGCGCAAACGCCACCGTCAGAATCGGTACGAGCGACAGCACCGTCGTAAATGTCAGGCTGCCCGCCACCTGCGGCAGGCGGTCCTCGCCCGCGCGGCGCAGCGCATAACGCGCCAGCGCACGCAGCTTGGCGGCATTCCATTGACGAAGCGCTCGGGTGTCAAAAAGCATGAAAAATGAGGCGGGAGGCGGGAATAAGGGGCGCAACTATAATACCGCGACGCTCTCAACGCTTCGTCATGAAAGATATCCTGGTCCTGTATTACAGCCGTCACGGCAGCACGCGCGCATTGGCCGAAGCCATCGCGCAAGGCATTGAAAGCGTCGACGGCGCGCAGGCACGGGTGCGTACCGTGCCGGCGGTCTCCGCCGTCTGCGAGGCCACGCACCCCGACGTGCCTGACGACGGCCCACCGTATGTGGACGTCCGCGACCTGGAGGAATGCGTTGGACTGGCACTGGGCTCGCCGACACGCTTCGGGAACATGGCCGCACCGCTGAAGTATTTCCTGGACGGCACCACACCGCAGTGGCTGGCGGGTGCACTGGCCGGCAAGCCGGCGTGCGTGTTCACCTCCACGGGCAGCATGCACGGCGGCCAGGAAACCACCCTGCTCTCGATGATGCTGCCGTTGCTGCACCATGGCATGGTGTTGCTCGGCTTGCCGTATCAGCACAGCGAACTGCTTTCCACCGAGGCCGGGGGAACGCCGTACGGCCCGTCTCACGTCGCGCATCGCGGCGACACCGCGCCGCTCACCGCGCACGAACGCACGCTGGCCACGGCCATGGGCCGCCGGCTTGCACAGACCGCCCTGAAGCTCGCCGCATGAGCACCGCCCACCCTGTCGCCGTCGAGTCTCCAGCCCTGGCACGGCTCAGCGCGGGCAGCCTCATCGCGCTGATCCTGCTGTGCGCTGCGTGGGAGTTGTGGCTCGCCCCCTTGCGGCCCGGCGGCTCGTGGCTCGCGCTCAAGGCGCTGCTGCTGGCGTGGCCGCTGGCCGGCGTGCTGCGCAGGAACCGCTACACGATGCAGTGGGCGTCGATGTTCATCCTGCTGTTCTTTACGGAAGGCATCGTGCGCGCCACTTCCGACGTGGGGCTGTCGCGCGCCCTGGCCTGGGGCGAGGTGACGCTCAGCGTGGTCTTCTTCTGCGCGACGATCTTCTACCTGCGCCCCTTCAAGCGCGCCGCCAAGGCCCGCGCGCGCCAACAAACCTGATCGGCCATGACCCACGATGCGTTCCTGCAAGCCTGCGTTGATGCGATTGGCACCGCGCACGTCCTGACCGCGCCGCAAGACCAGGCGCCCTACCTGACGGACTGGCGCAAGCGTTTCACCGGCCGCGCGCGTGCGGTGCTGCGTCCTGCCAGCCCGGACGAAGTCGCGGCGCTCGTGCGACTGTGCGGCGAACACGGCGTGCCGATCGTTCCGCAAGGCGGCAACACAGGCCTGTGCGGCGGCGCCACGCCCGACATGGCCGGCAACGCCGTGGTGATCTCGTTACAGCGTCTGCAGCGTGTGCGTGCGGTCGACCCGGTCAACAACACCATCACCGTGGATGCCGGCTGCATCCTGGCCAACGTGCAGCAGGCCGCGGCCCATGCCGGGCGCCTGTTCCCGCTCAGCCTGGCTGCGGAAGGCAGCTGCACCATCGGCGGCAACCTGGCGACGAACGCCGGCGGCACCGCCGTCCTGCGCTACGGCAACGCCCGCGAGCTCTGCCTCGGCATCGAAGCCGTGCTGCCCAACGGCGAACTGTGGAATGGCCTGCGAGGCCTGCGCAAGGACAACACCGGCTACGACCTGCGCGACTTGCTGATCGGCGGGGAAGGCACGCTCGGCATCATCACCGGAGCGATGCTGAAGCTGTTTCCGCAACCGCGCGCCAAGGTGACGGCGCTGGCGGCGCTGCAATCGCCGCGTCAGGCGCTGGAGTTCCTGTCGCTGGCACAAGGCCATGCGGGCACGCTGCTGACGGGCTTCGAGCTGATGTCGGCGTTCTGCCTGGATCTGGTGCACAAGCACTACCCGCAGCTGCGCGTGCCGTTCCCGCAGCGGTATCCGCAATACGTGCTGCTGGAGCTGTCCGACCTCGAAAGCGAAGAGCACGCCCGCGCGCTATTCGAATCGCTCATGGAAGAAGCGCTCGCGCGCGGTGTGATCGACGACGCAGCGGTGGCCGAATCGGTCGCCCAGTCGCGCGACTTCTGGAACCTGCGCGAGCACATCCCGCTGGCCCAGGCCGAGGAAGGCAAGAACATCAAGCACGACATTGCCGTGCCGATCTCGCGCATTGCAGACTTCATCGACGTGACGGACCGTGCGTTGGCGCAGGCCTATCCGAACATCCGCATGGTGACGTTCGGACACCTCGGCGACGGCAACCTCCATTACAACGTGTCGCCGCCGGAAGGCCATGCGCACGACGCCTTCCTGGCTAACCAGGGCGGCATCAACCGCATCGTGCACGACAGCGTGCACGCGCACGGCGGCTCCATCTCTGCCGAACACGGCATCGGCCAGCTCAAGCGCGAGGACAACGCGCGCTACAAGAGCGCCGTCGAACTGGCCGCCATGCGCGCCATCAAGCAGGCGCTGGACCCGCGCGGCCTGATGAACCCCGGAAAGGTGCTGTAACGCGCCGCGCCCTCAGTTGAAGTGCCGCCAGACGGCGTTCACGACCGCCAGGGCGATCGTGGCGGCCAGCATCCACAGCAGCAGGCGCGGGACGCCGGTGGGCGGCAGGCGATGATCGGCGCCGCCGGAACGGCCGCCAATGCGGCCGCCCTGGGCCCTGCGGATATACGTGCTACGAGGCGCCCCCGCCGGGCGCCGTGCATGACGCGTGCTCATGTTGTTTCCTCCCTGCCCCAAGACCGTGGCTTCGCCGGCCCTGTTGCCGGCAAAACACAACAGCCCCATGGATCACTCCATGGCAGCCAAACAAGACTCCCCCTTGGTTTCCCGTCTGGTCATCGAAACCGCAAAGCATCCGCCACGCTCGTCGGCGTGCGTCGGCATGTCGTTCCGCGTCGTCGCACGGATTTCGAGTAGAGGCGCAATGCTGGAGCACGACGCGATGGCACGAAATGTATCAAGAATCCCCCCAAAAGGGGGGTACGCATTCCACCTATGACCGTTTGGATGATGCGTGGGAACGACATTTGCGGACCGGATTGGGGCAACCCTGCCATTCGCCTTGTTATGGAGCCGTCCATGCATCCCTCCCTGCCTGACCCGACCCGCCGCGCCCACATCACGCCACCGCAGCCGTCTGAGCAGCCGCCGCATCCGCCGCCGGAAATGCCGCCGCCCGATGAGCCCGCGCACGACCCTGTCCACGACCCCGAACCGAAGACCCCTCCGATCGAGCTGCCGCCGGGCGAAGTCCCTCCGGAAATTCCGCCCAAGCACTGACGCGCGGCGCCAACCCCATCTGTTAGAATCGCGGCCTCCCAGGCAAACCCAGACCGGAGGCCGCGCTGGCACGTCTGGGCAGCCCATGCAGATCTGCCCATAGCTCAGCTGGATAGAGCATCGGCCTTCTAAGCCGACGGTCGGGGGTTCGAATCCCTCTGGGCAGGCCAAGAAAATCAATGAGTTACACAGAAACTCGAGGCAACTCGATTTCGGGACTTTCGCCGTGTAACTGTGTTGTAAGCAAATTCACGAGAGTTCTGGGGACACCCCACCCGAGCCAGCAGAGCGGTGCTGCGCCTGGGCAATCCTGCACGGGCGTACCGGACATCGCGTCCAAGAACATTGTCGTGCCCCTCATTGTCCGAGCGGACCAGCTTTCGCTTGTTGATTGACCGGTACGAACGTCGACGGCGCAGGTTCACCTTCATGTACGGGTTGCAGCGGGGGAGCTGCAGTGACGAACGCGAGCAGGGCAATTTGGGCTTTTGTTAACTTTTAGACCGAACTCCAGCCGCTACGATGGCCGTGGCACCGGCTCCCGTTTCGCGAACATGCGCTCCGCATCTTCCACAAGGCCTTGCAAACGCGTCAGGATGGCGTCCCGGTCGCCCCCATTCAGCAACAGGGTCTCCAGCGCGTGTGAAGCCTCGGTCAACGACACTTCACCCACCACCGCAAAGCCGCCCTTGATGAAATGCAGAGACTTCGCGGCTCGGCCATAGTCCGAGGCCTCGATGGCCGCCCGCGCCTCGCTCACAGACGTTCGGAACGACGAGGTCAGCGCCGACCAGATTTCCTGCGATAGCGGCCTGATGCCTCTGCTCCCACCTTCGACTGGGGCTTGGGCCACTGCATGCTGCATGACAGCTGCCTTGCTTACCGCAATGCCGCTCAATGCTTGCGCAAGCGCCTCGATCGACAACGGCTTGACGAGCATGTCGTTCATGCCGGCCGCCTCGCATGCCAAACGCTCTTCGGCGCTCGCATGCGCGGTCACTGCCAGCACAGGCACGGTCGTCCCCTGATTCCGTAGCGTCCGGCACAGGGCAAACCCGTCCATCCCCGGCATGCTCAGATCGGTCAACACGACGTCGTACTGCGCGGCATTGAATCGCTCCAGTGCTTCGCCGCCGCTTGCTGCGAGTGTGACGTCATGCCCGAGCGTCTTCAGTTGGTCACGCAGCAGCAGACGGTTCACCGGATTGTCTTCTGCAACCAGCACACGCAGTGCTGCGTGAGGTTGGGTGTCGGCCTCCCCAGGCTGTTCTTCGAATGCCTGCATCTTTGGTGCAGACGTGCGCAATGCCTGTAGCAGGTTGCGCAGGCTATAGCTCGACACCACGGTTCGACCGCGCTCGGTCACAGGCTCACGCGGACCATCATCAAGCACATCTACAACGCGCTGGGCACGGCGGACCAACGCATCCTCATCGGCAAGAAGCCAACGCGCCTCGCTGTGATGAATCAGCAGCACGTCGCACTCGCCCGCAAGGTCGGTGGGGCGCGCGCTCACGCGCACGTTGGCACCTGAAGCCTGTAGATGCGGGACAAGCGCCTGCTTCCAGGTCTCGTCCTCACACAGAAACGATACGGACAGGCCTCTGAGCGGCTGCATCGGGCTTTCGGAGGCGGTAGGCGCATCCAGCACCAGCTCTACCGTGAATGTGGAGCCGCTCCCTGGCGCACTCTCTACCCTCACGGCGCCGCTCATCAGTTCTGCAAGCCGCCGGCATAAGGCCAGCCCCAGCCCGGTGCCGCCAAACTGGCGCGTAATGGACGTATCCGCCTGCACGAACGGCTGGAACAGTGCTTCCTGCTTGTCAGCCGAAATACCGATGCCGGTGTCCGTCACGCTGAAGGCGAGTCGAGCCTGCCCGCCTTGTTTGCGCAGCAACTGCACGCCAACCCTGACGGACCCAGCCTGCGTGAACTTGATGGCATTGCTCAGCAAGTTGTTGAGGATCTGTCGCAAGCGCGTTGGGTCGCCCACATAACGTTGTGCGACGGTAGGGTCGATCTGGTAATAGAGCGCAAGCCCCTTCGCTTCGGCAACCGGAAGAAAGACCGCGATCACGGATTCCACAACGTCCACCACGTCAAAAGCGATGGACTCCAGCTGCATCTGGCCAGCTTCGATTTTCGAGAAATCGAGAATATCGTCGATCAACGCAACCAGCGTATGGGACGACGCGGCCACCACATTCAGGCGGTCTCGCTCCACACCCTGCAAGGCATGCGAGCGTTGAATGAGTTCGAGGTTGCCCAGAATCGCGTTCAGCGGCGTACGGATCTCGTGGCTCATCATCGCCAGGAACGAAGACTTCGCGCGGTTTGCAGCGTCTGCCGCCGCGCGGGCTTCTTCCAACGCACGCTGCGTCTGCTTGCGCGAGGTGATGTCGACAAAGCTGCAAAGCAACGCATCCTCGCCCTGATATTTGGTGGGCAGAAGATCGACGTGCAGTTCAGCCGGTCGGCCATCCGGTCCATCGACTTCGATGTCCTGACTGACGACGGCGGCGGCTTTGGCCTGCCCCGCGCCGTAGGCGTCAAGGAGCCGCCTGTGCAAAGGCTGCCCACCCGCCCGATACTGGCCGGCGACATCGTTCTGCAGCAGCGGAGCGCCGGAGTCGAGCGCCACCAGACTGAGTCCGACAGGCGCAGCACCAATGATGGTGCGGCTCAGGTTTTCGCTTTCGAACACCCGCAAGGACCGCCGGTACGCTGGCTGAAACACGCGGTAGTGAAACAGCAGGACAAAACTCCAGAGCACGGCCAGCACGATGAACAACGCCGCCGCATAGGCAAGCAGCGGCTCACGCAGCGCGTTCAGAATCGTTCGCCACGAATAGGTGTACACCAACACCCAGCCGGTTTCGGAGAGCGGCTCACTGATGGTGAAAATGCCGTCGTGATAACTGCTGTCCGGACGTACCAGCCCGCGCTCCCACATGCGGTCTTTCACAACCTTCGTCGTGAGGGCACGAGCGGCTTCCGTCGACGTGGCTTTGCTGCCGATGCCCTCCAGCAGCACGTCTCCGCCCTTGGACAGCAGCAGCATGTTGCCGTCATAAGGCGCCTGGGCAAGGCGGTCCGCCAGGACCTTCACCGGCAGGTCACTGACGAAGACGATGAAAGGTTTGCCCCCTTCAAACGCAGGCTGCACAAGCTTGAAAACGCTGTCTCCGGTAAACGGGTCGACGTGCGGCGCCACCCAGGTCACCTTGCGTGTTTCCAGCAGGCGGCGATCGACTTCAGGGTCGTTCAGATCGCCAACGTCCTTTGCAAGCAGGTGAATGAGTTCGGCAAGGGAATGCGCCTTGACGTCGCGCATCGGGTCGCCCGAGCGCGGCGGCGGCATGATCGTGATGAAGCGTTCGTCTGGAGAGTAGTAGTAGCCGGTCAACGGCCTGCCGCGCTGCCGAGCACTGGCGCTGGCGGTAAACGCCTGTTCCTCGCTGAACGCCAGGTAGTTGCTGTAGCTCTCTGGGCGCTTCTGCTCGATATCGCCCATCGATAGCTGCGCTTCCAGCTCAGGACTCGCCCTGAGGTAGGCTCGGCCACCTTGCATCCTGAAGTCGCGTAGCAGTGCCTCTCGCGCCGGGCGGTGCTCGCTCCAGAGAAACTCGGCGTTGATCACACCGCGCTGCAGCGCTGCCTGCTTCGTCTCAACGTCGATCAGCAGCAGCGCTTTGTGCGTGAGAAAAATCTCTCGCCCGGCGGCAATGTAGTTTGAAACCTTCGCATAGGTCGCCAGCCCGGCGACTCCCACCATCACAAGTGACAGGACAACCGCGCCGCCGAACAACATGCCGCGCTGCATGAGGCCCAGTGCACCAAGCTCTTTGAAACGGGGTACCCGGCGATACCAAGGTTGCGTTTCAGTGGTCATGATCTGTAGGTGGTAGGGATGCCGAACCACTACTTTATTGAAATCGTGCGCGCTGTGCGCATCCAAGCCCGAAAGTTCGTACTTGTCCTACGTGCCGAAGCGATTTCGACTATGTCCTATTAGCGGAGCGCAACAAGGCGCGGAGAATGAACGTTCCCGCAACGTTGGACCGCTCATCATGGATGCCAAACTGGCTGCGCCGACACAGTCTCTCGCACCCATCTCATCGCAATCCGCACAAGCACTGCTGGCGTTTGCGCAGTTGCCCTGCGAACAGCGACGGCGTTTTATACTGCATCTCAACGCCTTCCTGTATGCCTCTCCGCATGGAAGGCGCGCGCTCATCGCGCAATGGGATGCAAAGGCCGTAGAGCCGACTTAGGTGCCATATCCCAACGCAAAACCAACGCACCACCGGGGATTTCCATGAACGAGCGTATTCGGCTGCTGCTTGCTGACGATCATCCTGCGATCATTCTCGGGGTGAAAGTCGCCGTCGAAAACGCGCATGGCATCGAGATTGTCGGCACCTCGCGGAGCTCTACCGAGATGGTCGCCTTTCTCGATACGCACGCGTGCGATGTGCTCGTAACGGATTACTCCATGCCGGGCGGGGCATACGGCGACGGCATCCCCCTGCTCTCGTTCGTCATGCGCCGGTATCCGGCCATGAAAGTGATCGTGCTGACCATGATGGACAACCCCGCCATTCTGTCGGCCATTGCCGCGGCCGGCGTGCATGGCGTTCTGAGCAAGTCGGACGATCTCTCGCACATCATTCCTGCCGTCCATGCGGCGATGCAGGGCCAGCCGTATTTCTCGCCCACCACACGTGCAGCCCTGGACGCTGCGAAACGCGTACAAGGCGACGGCGACCAAGCGCTCACCCGCAGGGAAAGCGAAGTCCTTCGCTTGTATGTCTCCGGTCTGTCCGTGAACGAGATCGCACAGCGCCTGCACCGCAGCAAACAGACCGTCAGCACGCAGAAGTCGACGGCCATGCGCAAGCTCGGCATCGAGCGCGATGTCGACCTGTTCCGGTACGCAATCGAGACCGGCCTGGTATCGGCAGCGACGCCGCAATCCCCTGAAGAGCAGGCCTGAGCGGCACCCTCACCCCTCAGAGCCGCGGCAACTCGTACAAGTACGAAAAGCCTCGTCCCCGTTCAGGATGCGGGGCGTTTTAGTACTCGTCAGATAGTGTGCACTGCGTCAAAAAAATACAGTGAACCCGTCGGAACAACACACCTACGGAGTCACCATGAACAAGACGCATCGCACCATCTTCAACATCGCCACCGGCACGTGGGTGGCAGCATCCGAAACCGCAAAGAGCCGCACGAAGGCCGGCGGCCAACGCGCACTGGTCCGTCACGCAATCGCTCTCGCAGCCGTCACGCTGGGGCTGGGCGCGACGCAGGCATTCGCCTACGTTGCTGGCAACGGCGCGCAGCAAGGCAATGCCAACAACACGGTCATTGGCGATAACGCCGACGGCAGCGCCGCCGGTTGTAACAGCAGCTATCTGCCGGGCTCCGCATGCAGCACGATCATCGGCAACAGCGCATCCTCGACCGCTGGCGCGACAACGGCGATCGGTGACCATGCCAGTACGACTGGCGCAAACAGTGTCGCCATCGGTGCATATGCGACGGCAAGTAGCTGGTCGCAAGCCATCGGTGCCGGCGCCAAAGCAACCGGCGGCTGGGCAACTGCCATTGGCCAGAGCGCAGTAGCAAGCGCCACCAATGCGCTCTCGCTTGGCACCAACTCGTCTGCAACCGGCGACGCCAGCGTAGCGGTGGGCAGCGGCGCTAAGGCAACCGGTACCAATTCCTTCGCACTCGGTTACAGCGCCAACGCACAAGGCGTTGATTCGATGGCATTCGGCCGCAGCGTCACCGTTGCCGGTGACAAATCGGTTGCCCTGGGCTCGGCAGCCAAGACCACTGGTGACAACGCCATGGCGCTGGGTGCCAACACGTCGGCCGTTGCGGGCAGCGTGGCACTGGGCCAGGCGAGCATCGCCGATCGTGCCAACACGGTGTCCGTCGGCTCCAGCACGGCTCAGCGCCAGATCACCAACGTTGCCGCGGGTACGGCTGACACCGATGCCGTGAACGTGGCGCAGTTGAACGCCGTCAACGCAACGGTGACGCAGCACACGACGGCAATCCAAAACCTGACGGACCGCAGCCGCTTCATCTCCGCCTTCGAGAACACGGGCGCAGCCGCCGCCACGCCGGCAGGGCCGAACTCGCTCGCAGTGGGGCAAGCTGCTTACGCCAGCGGCAACTCCGCCAACGCGTTCGGTTCGAATGCCCGCGCGGCTGCCAACGGCGCCACGGCGGTCGGCAGTGGTTCAACGGCCGGCGGCAACAATGCGACCGCGATCGGCTACGCGTCCAACGCATCAGGTGGCAACTCGTTCGCCATGGGCGCGAACTCCAGCGCAGCCGCGCAGGGTGCAATTGCCATTGGCGGAGCCGCTAATGTCAATGCCAGCGCCGCAAACTCGAGCGCCATTGGCTACCGTGCCACTGTCGCCGCCAACGTAACCGACGCAGTCGCGCTGGGCTCGAACAGCACGAACACGCGCAGCAACACCATCTCGGTGGGCTCCGACACCAATCAGCGCCAGATCACGAATCTTGCTGCTGGCACGGCCGACACCGATGCAGTCAACGTCCGCCAACTGAACGACACTGCCACGCAGCTTGGCAACCAGATTACGAACGTCAGCAACAACGTGACGCAGCTGGGCGACCAGATCTCTTCCGGGCAGATCGGCCTCGTGCAACAAGCCACAGCCGGCGCAGACCTGACGGTGGGTGCCGCCACCGACGGCGTGCGCGTCAACTTTGCCGACAAGAACGGCAATACCCGCACGCTGGCCAACATCAGCAGCGGCGTGGCCGATACCGACGCGGTAAACGTGCAGCAACTGCGGACGGAAATTGCCAAGTCGAGCGCGACGGATACGGCCTATTTCCAGGCAGACGGCTGGAGCAACAAGGGCGACAAAGCCCAGGTCGCCGCCGGTTCCTATGGCGTGGCGATTGGCTCGAACGCGAGCGCCACCGGCGAAAACTCGGTAGCCCTGGGGGCCAACTCGGTGGCCGACCGCGACAACGTGGTCTCCGTCGGCTGGGGCATGGGCGGCAATGGCACGCGCCAGATCGTCAACGTGGCCAACGGTAACCAAGCGACCGACGCGGTCAACGTTCAACAGCTCACGCCCGTCATCGCGAGCCTGGGTGGCGGTGCAAAGATTGACGCCAACACCGGTGTGGTGTCGGGCCCGACCTACAACGTGCAGGGCGGAACGCAGCACGATGTCGGCACGGCACTCGACGCCATCGACGGCGGCCTGAAGACGGCACAGAGCAACATCGTGAACCTGGACGGTCGCGTCACCAACAACGAAACCAACATCCTCAACCTGCAGCAGCAGCTTGGGCAGGGTTCAATCGGCCTGGTGCAGCAGGATGCGGCCACGCGCAACATCACCGTGGCTGGCGGCACCGACGGCACCGTGGTCGACTTCACGGGCACCGCAGGCGCACGCCGTCTGACCGGCGTGGCCGAAGGCAGCGCGGATACCGATGCAGTGAACGTGAGCCAGCTCAAGAAGACGGGCCTGATCGACAACAACGGCAATACGCTTGCAGCGGTGACCTACGACGTGCATGCCGACGGTACGGCCAACTACAACAGCGTGACGCTCGGCGGCACGCAGGCAAGCGGCCCCGTGCAGTTGCACAACGTGGCCGACGGTGCGGCCGACACCGACGCCGTGAACCTGCGTCAGCTCAAGCAAGCCGGCCTGATCGACCAGAACGGCACCGCGTTGGACGCCGTCACGTACGACGCCGGCTCGAACCGCACCTCTGTGACGTTCGGCTCTGCCGGTACGCCAGTGCTGCTGTCCAATGTGCGCGCCGGCATGGCCGACACGGACGCTGCGAACGTGGGGCAACTGCGCGGCCTGGCAGGCTCGCTGGGCGGCGGTGCGGGCTTCGCACCGGACGGCTCGTTCGTCGCACCGACCTACACGCTCAACAACACGACGTACAACACCGTCGGCGACGCACTGAATGGGCTGGCGGTATCGATCGGCCAGACCGGCGATCGTGTGACGACCATCGAGAAGGTGATTTCCACCGGCGCGTCCAACGCGCACGTGGCGACGACGGGCGACCAAGCCAACACGGCAAGCGCCAGCGGCAACACCGCGGTCGCCATCGGCGCGGGCGCGGCTGCCAAGCACGACAACAGCGTGGCACTTGGCGCGGGTTCGACCACCGACCGCGACAACACGGTGTCGGTCGGCTCGGTCGGCAGCGAGCGTGTCGTGGCGAATGTGGCAGATGCCGTCATGAGTACCGATGCCGTGAACAAGCGCAGCATGGACGCGGCCGTGTCGGGCGCCAACAGCTACACCGACCAGAAGGTCGGCATGGTGCAGCAGGCGCTGGGCGATGTGTCGCGCAAGGCTTACTCCGGCATTGCAGGGGCCACGGCGCTCACGATGATTCCGGACGTGGACGCTGGCAAGACGGTTGCCGTGGGCGTGGGGGTGGCGACGTACGAGGGCTATACCGCATCGGCCATCGGCGTGAGCACCCGCCTGAGCGATCGCATCAAGGCCAAGTTCGGCGCCAGCATCAGCGGCTCGGGCAGCACCTACGGCGCTGGCGTCTCGTACCAGTGGTAAGCCAGGCTGCCGCGCTGCTCAGGCCAGCCTGAACAGCGATCTGTCTGCGCCACGAGGCGGCGGTGTTCTACCGCCGCCTTTTTTCCGCATTCCGCCGCAACATCCCCATTCCAATGAACGCACGAATCCGAGTTGTGCTCGCGGACGACCATCCTGTCGTTGTCGCGGGCGTCACCGCCATCATTGAAGAATCCGGCGACATGGAGATCGTCGGCACAGCGTGCAACTCCAGCGAAATGGTTGCGCTGCTGGACCGCTATCCGTGCGACGTCCTCCTGACCGACTACGCCATGCCGGGCGGCGACTACGGCGACGGCATTCCGTTGATGGGCTTTCTGCTGGGCCGCTATCCGCTGCTCCGCATCGTTGTGCTGACCATGCTCGACAACGGCGCCATCCTCCCGCGACTCGCGGCAACAGGCATCCACGGCCTCGTCAGCAAGGCCGACGAGCTGTCGCATATCCCGCTGGCCATACGCAGCGTCGAGCGCGGGCGGACCTACCTGTCACCGCTCATGCAGGCAACGCTTGATGGATCACGCGGTGTCGGCGGAAAGGCACGCCCAGCCCTCACTGTGCGTGAAGAACAGGTCATCCGTCTGTTCGTGTCGGGCCTATCCGTCGGCCAGATTGCGCAACGCCTGGAACGCGGCAAGCAGACCATCAGCGCACAGAAGGTCTCTGCCATGCGCAAGCTGGGTATCGACCGTGAGGCGGACCTTTATCGCTACGCCCTCGAACTCGGTTGGGAGACGACTGCGGAGTACCGCGTTGCCAATCGTCCAGTCATGCCAACAGACCACTGACCTGCCGGGTTGCTACGACGAGACATCGCGACGCATTTCGTACTGGACTGATGTTCCTGCCCGACTGCATTTCCAATAATCAACCTGCGTGCACATCCCGTGCAGGCCCTGACAAACATCAACAAGTCTCCACTCCTATGAAACAAGCATTTGCAGCCGCCGTTATCGCAGCACTCTCCGCCTCCGCATTTGCTGCTGGCAACGGCAACCCGGGCACCATCACCTTCAACGGCGAAATCGTCGCCGGCGCCTGCGGCATCAGCGGTGACACGCTCGACCAAACCGTCTCGCTGGGTCAAGTGCCGGCCAACCTGTTCAGCAAGCTCGGCGACCGCTCGCAGGCGACGCCCTTCAACATCCAGTTGACGGACTGCGACACCAGCACGGCCAAGAACGCGTACTTCACGTTCACGGGCACGGCCGACACCGTCACCCCGGGCCTGTTCGCAACCACGGGCAGCGCTGCCAACGTCGGCGTACGCCTGCAGACCGCCTCGGGTGAATACCTGGACAACGGCGCCGAGCAAAAGGCACCGGTCGTTCTGTCCAACGGCAACAACACGGTGCAGTTCGCGGCGATGTACGAGTCGACCGCAGCCACCGTCACCCCCGGCCTGGCCAACTCGGTCGCCAACTTCACGGTGCGCTACCAGTAAAGCGATCTTTTCAGCCTGAGCGGCAGAGGGGGCGCAAGCCCCCTTTTTCTTGCCCACTCCTTGCTCGCCGGAGAAACCGCCGGCCCATTCAGACGTGAACTTCAAGCAACGGATCCTCTGCGCCAGCATTGCGGCCATCTGGTTGGCTGCAGACGCCGGCGCCACTGAATTCAATACCTCGTTCCTCAGCATCGACGGCGCGAGCGATGTGGATCTGACGCAATTCGCGCGCGCCGATTACACGCCGCCCGGCGCCTATCTGCTCGACGTTGTCTTCAATGGGCAGTTGCTTTCCCGAGAGCAGATTGAATTCGTGGCGGCACCGGGCGACAACACGCGGGCATGCCTGCCATCAGGCCTGGTCGCCCAGTTCGACCTGAAGCCCGGGGTATCAAAGTCGCTGAACATCACCCAGGATGGCAAGTGTGTTGACCTCACCAGCATCGACGGCGCCGTCGTCCGGCATGACAAGGCATCGGGCCGCTTGCTGATTTCAGTCCCCCAGGCCGCACTCGAATATGCGGATGCGAATTACGTCCCGCCGCAACGCTGGAGCGATGGCATCCCCGGAGCGATGCTCGACTACCGGCTCATCGGCACCACCCAGCAGAGTCAGTCCGGACACACGACCACGCTACAAGGCTACGGCACGGTTGGCGCAAACGCCGGTGCATGGCGCGTTCGAGGCGACTACCAGGCTCAGCTGGCTTCCGGCGCGGCGTCCGATTTTGGTGGATCGTCCAATACATTCCAGTTCAATCGGCTGTATGCATATCGGGCGCTCCCCACGATCCGCTCGACGGTATCGCTCGGGCAGACCTACCTGAACTCCGACATCTTCGACACCTTTGCACTGACCGGCGCAGCCGTGCAGAGCGACGACCGCATGCTGCCGCCGGGCATGCGGGGCTACGCAGCACCCATTACCGGCGTTGCGCGCACCTATGCCACGGTAACGGTCTCGCAGCAGGGCCGCGTGCTGTATGCGACGCGGGTACCGCCCGGCGCGTTTTCGCTGCAGGATTTTTCGGCAAATGTGCAAGGCACGCTGGATGTGACCGTGCAGGAAGAAGATGGCACGGAGCAGCGCTTTACCGTCACCACCGCCGCAGTGCCCTTCCTCGCGCGCGAGGGTGAGCTGCGCTACAAATTCGCAACGGGCACGCCGCGGCTCTTTGGCGGCAACGGCATCACGCCGGTCTTCGGATTTGCCGAAGTGGCGTACGGGCTGCCGCATGAAGTGACCCTGTACGGCGGCGGCATCGGCGCGTCCGGATACGGCTCCATTGCTTTGGGCGCCGGCAAGAATCTCGGCAAACTGGGCGCCGTCTCTGCCGACGTAACCTACGCGCGCGCGCACCTGTGGTGGAGCGGCGAGACGCAGACCGGACGCTCCTATCGATTCAACTACGCCAAGCACTTCGACACCCTGGATTCGGATCTGCGCTTCTTCGGCTATCGATTCTCGGACCGTACCTACACGAGCTTTCCCCAGTTCTTCGGAGATCCGACGGTGGCCGGGTTGGCCGGCAGCCGTCAACGCGTTTCGGTTTCATCGGCCAAGCGCCTCGGCATGCTTTCGACCTTCCTGACATACGACCGGACCAGCTATTGGGATCGGACGCCGGACGACCGCATCGGATTGACGCTTGCCAGAACGGTCTCGCTGGGCAATCTCCACAACGTATCGCTGAATTTTTCTGCGTACCACACACGCGGTTTTGCGGGCGGGAGCAACCAGGTGTTCCTCGCGATGACGATCCCGCTTGGAAACCGGCAGGTGGCGTCGTCCAGCGTCACGACGTCCGGCGCCGGCGGCCTGAACTTCAGTACGGGCTACTCGGGCAGCGACGACCAGGGGCTCAGCTATGCCGCATACACCGGCACCACGAACGGGCGCGCATCGCTGGCCGCAAACCTGCGCAAGCAGACCAGCACCATGCAGGTCAACGCGCAGGCATCCGCCACGGGCGATACCTATCGCGCGGCATCGCTCGAACTCGATGGCTCGCTGGTCGCCACCCGGTATGGCGTCGCCGCGCATGCCATGGGGATGAACGGCGACACCCGTCTGCTCGTCTCCGCAGACGGCGTACCCGGCGTGGCCTTTGCCGGCACGCAGGCGCGGACAGACTCGCGCGGCTATGCCGTGATCGGCTCCGTCGCGCCATTCAACATCTACGACGCGCGCATCAACACGAAGCGCACGTCGCTGGAGACCACGGTGAACAATCCAGTCCAGCGCGTCGTCCTGACGGATGGCGCCATCGGCTTCCTGCGCTTCGACACCACGCACGGAAGCAACGTACTTGTCGCGCTCATCGACGCGGCGGGCAAGGCCGTTCCTTTCGGCGCTTCTGTCGTGGACGTGGGAACCGGCAAGGAGCTGGGCATCGTTGGCGAACATGGTGTCGTTTATCTGGCCGGCGTGCGCCCCGGCACCGTGCTGTCTGTCAGGCAGTCGGACAAGCGCCTGTGCGATGTGGCCAACGTGCCTGCCGCACTCACGCTCACCCCTGAACCCATTGCCCTGCCCTGCACGGCGGGCGCCGATATTTCTGAGAGGAAACCTTCATGATCCGATCCGCTTTCGCCCCCATCCCGTACTTCGCAGGCCTGAGCATCCTGATGCAGCTTTGCTCACCGGTGCACGCGGCGGTCGTTCCGGACCGCACACGCATCATCTACAACGCCGAGTCGCAATCGGAAAGCCTGACCGTCGCCAACAAGAGCGAGAAGTATCCCTACGTGGTCCAGTCGTGGATCGAGGACGCTGCAGGCAAGCGCATCACCTCGCCTTTCATGGTGCTGCCTCCGCTGCAGCGCATTGAACCGAACGAGCGCAACATCCTCCGCATCGTGAAGCTGCCCGGCGATATGCTGCCGACGGACCGGGAATCGGTCTTCTATCTGAACGTGAGGGAGATTCCGCCCAAGACGGACGCGCAGAATGCGATCCAGATCGCACTGCACTCGAAGATCAAACTGTTCTACCGGCCCAAGGGCGTGCAACCCAAGCCCGAAGACGATCCGTCTCTGCCGATGACGCTGCGGCTCGACGCATCACGCCATAAGTTGGTGCTCGACAACCCGACGCCTCTTCACATCACGGTGGTGGAGCTTGCTGCGGGTGAAGAGAAAAAGACGCTGAAGTTCGATGCGGTCATGGTCGCGCCCAAGGCCACCGCTGAAGCTGATTTCTCCGGCGCGCTGCCGGCCACGCTGTACGTCTCTCATATGAACGACTGGGGTGGACAGAACGCCGTCAAGTACACCTGCGACGGCGCAACGTGCCGGAGCGCGCAGCCATGACGACGTCTGCTCAACGGTTCGTGGCGAAGCTCGCTTTCCAAGCCATGCTTGCACTGGCTTGTGTGCTCGGATCGCAATCGGCGATGGCCATGCGCTGCGTCGCTTCCGGTGGTGCCGACAAGTTTGTCGAGCCGATCGGCTCCGTGCAAACGTATCCTGTCAACGCGCCAGACGGCTACATCATCTGGATATCGCCCACGCGCACGACGACCGGCTACTGCTACAAGGATCTGCGTGCCGGCGTGTCGTGGGAGGACCCCGTCTTCTTCTACGCCAATCCCGCCAACATGGACCCCGCTGCCTGGGGTCTGGAGATCGGTATCCGCTACAAGGGCGTCGACCACTTCGGAGCCAGCAACCAAGTGGGCACCGGCGTGCCGACGGGCGACATCGTGCCCGTGTGTACGACCGCGGATTTCGATGCAGGCCTGTGCCCCAAAGTGCCGGTCAGCATCACGTATCAAGTCGTCGTCAGGAAGCGCGGCACGTGGACGGGCGTGCCGCAGGACACCTATCCCGTGTTCCAGTTCGACGGCGCACGCGGTTTGAACTGCTGTAATACGAGCTTCCAATACATCCTGAGCGGGCTGGAGAACCTGAAGCCGACGCCGTGCATTGTCGATGTCACGGTCACACCGGAGCCCGGCATCGTCGACTTCGGACAGGTTCAAGCCACACCGACAGGCTTTTCGCCCACGGCCCCGACCCGGCCGTTCAGCCTCGCGCTGACCAAGCAGCAGTGCACAACCTCGGTCAAGATCAATGGCTATTTCCAGACGTCGAACCCGCTGCAAGATGGGCTCGTGCTGCCATCGGCTGACAGCCGCTTCGGCATCAGCATCCAGGACCGGACCGGCAAGATGCTTCCGATCGGCGAGCCGTTTTCGCTGGCCACGTTT
This sequence comes from Ralstonia mannitolilytica, assembly GCF_905397375.1. Classification (GTDB taxonomy): domain Bacteria; phylum Pseudomonadota; class Gammaproteobacteria; order Burkholderiales; family Burkholderiaceae; genus Ralstonia; species Ralstonia mannitolilytica. The sequence continues at coordinate 104,607 of NZ_CAJPVG010000012.1, read as the reverse complement.
TCGCCATCGGACACCTACATCGATGTGCCGATGACGGCAACGCTCAAGCCGCTGGGCGCCCCGAAGATCGGGCCGTTCACGGCCGTGGTCACCGTTCAGATTCTGTACGACTAGCGCGAGTCGACAAGCAGTGAAAACAACGCACCCCCACGTAGAACGCAGCCCGGCGGGCTACGCACGGGATCGTATCCGTCCAATTGCGATGCACAGAATGGCGCCGTCTTTCTGGTCGCGTCAGATCGTCATTCGAGGTCAAAGATGAATCAGGCATGGGCTGTTCGGACGCTCGTCGTCGGGACTGATCGCTGGTGGCTCGATCGCGTGATAGCGGCGCTGCGCGAAGGCGGCTACAGCACAACGCACGTCAATGACCCGACAGGCGCACACGCGGCCGTCATCACTGCGAAGGCCGACGTTGTCCTTTTGTCGCTCGGCGCAATCGATGAAGAAGCACTTCGCGACCTGCGTTCTCTGCGTTCCAATGCGCACACCGCCCGGCTGCCGGTGATCGCCGCAGTGCGCGACGCCACACCCGCAGCACGTATCTCAGCCTTCGATGCGGGTGCCGATGAGGTCTGGAGCGGACAGTGTCACGCGGGAGAGCTGCACGCCCGCATCCGTGCGCTTCTACGGCGCAGCGGCTGGGTTGCAACGGAGCTGGAAAGCCGAATGCACAGTCTCCAACTGCACGCGATGTCGCATTCCGTGACTGCACAAACCGAACTCGGCCCCCGAAGGATTGTGCTCAGCCCCATTGCCTTCCGGCTGCTGCGCTTTCTCGTAGCCAACCCGCGGCGCGTGCACTCACGAGAAGAACTGTTGGCGCAGGTCTGGGGCAACTGCCTCTGCATCGGAAAACGTACGGTGGATGTGCACATACGCAAGCTGCGCATGGCGCTCGAAGGCACCCACTCCGAGGGATGGGTGCAGACCGTGCGATCCGGCGGATATCGATTCTCTCCGGCTGAGGACCTCGAACCCACCGATGGCGCGACATTCGAATACACCGGCAGAGAAGGCGAGGCGCTGACTCTGGGTCGGTAACTCGGCATGCCGACATCGACACCGTCGACATCATCGCCAACGGCTAGCGGCTTCCGGATAGCACGCCCGATTCACATCAGGAATTTCTATGCACATCGCGCTCGTCCATTCCGCATCGAACGACGGAGATTGGGTGGAAAGCACCTTGAGGCACCTCGGCCACGAGGTTGTTCGCTTGACAACGCTGGAAGCGCTTGTCAGCACCCTTCATCAGGCTTCGTACGATCTTGTTGTCTTGCATGACAACGCAGATCATGCGGACATTCTTGAAGCGCTGACGTTCCTGCGCTCACGCGCTCTCCAGACTGTCCCGGCTCTGATCTACGGCAGCAAACCAGACCAGCTTGCCATCGCCCGCCTGCTTGACGGTGGGGCAGACGACTATGTGGAAATGCCAACCGGAGCACTGGCGTTCTCAGCCCGCGTCACGGCGCTATTGCGACGCGTGTATCCCGCCCGCATGCACCAGGCCAGCTTTACCGTGGGCGCGTTCGACGTCATGCCCTTGCGACGCATGGTTCGGGTGCACGGTATTCCTGCCGACCTGACCGACATAGAGACGCGCCTTGCGCTGCTGCTGTTTACCAACATCGATCGCACCCTGTCACGCAGCCAGATCTTTGCGTTGGCCTGGGGGCGCACTGCTCCACTGATGACGCGGACCATCGACACCCATGTATCGCGGCTGCGGACCAAACTCGGGCTGTATGAAGACAATGGCGTAGTCCTGCGCGGGGTCTACAACGTCGGCTATCGGCTTGAGCGCTATTTGGTCCAGAGCGGCGAGGAATTTGTACCGGCACTGCCTTACGCCCTCCGTGCGTAGCGTTTCTGGCGCTCCGGTGCGATTGCTTTGAAGCCTGTGTTGCGAAGCCGGGTCTAACCCCGCACACGAGCCTCTGACGCCGGAACATGGCCCTCCAACATCCGGCATCGACCTTCAGCCGGTGGAAGACGCACCTCAAACATTCGCCTTCCGCTCTTCAAGCTCGACATGTTCGACCTCCGACAGCCGCCTTCGAGCCCCAGACGGTGGCGCTTCAGCCTCAACAGGTCAACGTCAAGTCTTTGACGGCGAAGCTCGGCCCTCGAAGCTCCGATGGGTCGGATGTTTTTGGGCCGCGTTCGGGCCTCTGAGGGCCGCGCGCCACTGTTCGACGGTTGCGCGCCGATGTTGGACGGTCAACATCGGACGTTTGACATCGGCATACGCAATCAACACCGTGACACTCGGCGCTCTGCGAGAGGACGACGTGGGGCGACGGGGCCGGGTTGGCCGCTGCCGGTCCGGCGCATTCCCGCGTCGAGCCGGAATGCCAACCCGCAAGGTGGGCACCCGACGCATGCCTGCAATCCCGCTACCTCGGGTCAGCCGTGAAGGCGTATGGCTCCCGTGCCGCATGCCTTTTGCGCCTCCCCCCGTTTTAGAACCGATACCCCACCGACAGAAAGCTCGCCAACGGGTTGATCCTCACCTTCGTCGTCGTTGTCACGGTGCCCACCGGCGCTTGCGTCGTCAGCGTGGTCTTGGTGGACAGCCACATATACGACAGCGATGCGCCGATCGACCAATGTGCGTCGAGGTTGTACGTCAACCCGGCATTGACGAGGGGCGCGAACGACTTGCTCAGCGATGCCGTGGTCGGGCCGACCAGCATGGAGCCCGTGGTGGGCGAGGCGAGAATCCGCCCCGTTGCCAGCGGCCGGCTCAACTCGATATCCCGATACCACACATAGGCCAGCCCCGCGCCAAGATACGGCCTCAGGCGCGCATCCGGGTCACCAAAGTGGTATTGCAGTTGCACGGCCGGGCTCCACGCCCGTGCGGTGCCCATTTCGCCGACCGCCGCCAGCGATCCGGTGCCGCGCAGGTGCAGCTTGGGCGGAATGCCGAACACCGTTTCCAACGCTACATGGTCAGTGACGAAATACCGCGTGGTGAGCGCAAAGGTATTGGCGTTGGCCAGCGTGGACCCGCTGCCCGGCACCACGGCCGATTGCCCGAGCGCATTCACCGTCAGCGGTTGGCTGGAATCCTGAGGGGCGAGATGCACCCAGCCCGTGTTGACGACCCACTGCCCTGCCGACTGCGCATGGGCGAGCGAGGTCGCCGCGAGCGACAAGAGCATTGCCGCGCGTGTGGTCTTCATGTTGTCTCCGTTTTTTTTAATGTAGGGACTGCAACTGCTGGAATGCGCCGTGATGCGGCGCGGGGCACTTCACCCGCTCATGCGACATTGGATGCGACGGTGGGCGGGCGAGGAATTCCTCCTTCGTTTCGATGCGCCACAACGCTGGCGCATCCGCACTTCAATTGATGGAAAAGGGAAATGGGAAACGTCCAAGCACTTCACGTGCGGTGGCAATCGATGCGCAGGCGTCGAGCTTGACCGACGCAACGAGACCTCTGGACTTGTCTTCCGCCACCTCCAGCGCCTCAAATGCGATACCCGCATCCTTGAGGGCAGCAGACAGCGCTTCGCGCGTTTCGCGGTGCTTGAGTGCGGGCTTGAAGATCTTGCCCACGGCGGTCAGGGGCATGGCTTCAATGATGTTGACCTGCCGGGGCAGCGCCGCACGTTCGGCAATTTCGGCCTTCAGGAAGGCGAGCAGATCGGCTTCGGTGGCGGACGCACCGGCGCGCAGCTGCACGTAGGCAACCGGCAGCTCGCCCGCATGCACATCCGGGCGCCCGACGGCGGCGGCAATCTGCACGGCGGGGTGACGATGCAGCGGCGCTTCAATGGTCTGCGGATCGATGTTGTGACCGCCGCGGATGATCAGCTCCTTCTTGCGGCCCGTGAGCCAGAAGTAGCCCTGTTCATCCTGCCGAGCCAGGTCGCCGGTATTGAGCCACCGCCGGCCATCGCCCGTATCGATCCAGAGTCCCTCGTTCTGCGCGGCCTGGCGGTAGCCCGAAAAGACGTTGGGGCCCGACACCAGCACCACGCCCACCTCGTCTACCGCGCAATCCCGCATGTACGTGCCGCCCTCGTCCAGCACGACGGTCTTCATCGGCTGCATGGGCACGCGCAGGCCGATGGAGCCAAGACGGCGCTCGCCCATGGGCGGGTTGACGCTGCTCACGCAGGTCGCCTCTGTCAGCCCATACCCTTCGAGAATCTTGATGCCGGTCTGCTCCTGGAAGCGGCGAAAGACTTCGACCGGCATGGGCGCGGCGCCGCAGAGGCCGTATTCGAGCGATCGAACATCGCGCTCTCCAACGGGCACCTGCAACAGCGAAGCGTAGAGCGTCGGCACGCCGCTGAAGAAGTTCACGCGGTGGTGCTCCACGATCTCCCAGAAGCGCTGGATCACGCCCTCGCCGCGATAGCCTTGTGGCGTGCCGAGCACGACATGCGCGCCCCTGGAAAACGGCAGCAGCCCGGTCACCAGAACGCCGTTCACATGGAACAACGGCAAGCCGCAAAACACCACCTTGCCGGGGCCGATGCCTTCGCCCAACACCTGCGCCGTGCTCCACGCGTTGGCAACTTCATTGCCATGCGTGCGCATCGCGATCTTCGGCAAGCCCGTGGTGCCGCCGGTGCAGAAGTACGAAGACGCATCGTGCGCAGCAATGTGCCGTCGGCTGTTCAGGCCGTCTGCACGCTGCGCCTGGATCGCGCTGTTGAAATCGTGGACGCGCACTGACATCGGGACTGCACCATGCACGCCCTGCGGGCCCAGCAAGCGCAGCACTTCGTTCTTCTGGATCTGCGCGGCACATTGCGCTGCGCCATGCACGCGGTCGGCCAGGTTGACCAGCACCAGGTGCCGCAGGCTCTTGATGGCGGGCAAGTGCGGCTGCAACTTGACCCACGTATCGGTGCCGGGAAACGGTGCCAACGTGACCAGCACCGACGCACCGGCGGCATTGAGCAGCTCGGCCAGCGCGGGCCCTTCGAGCAGCGGATTGAACGCTGCGACGATGCCGGCCGCCTGGCCGCCCCAGATCACGAAATGTGTTTCCGGCAGGTTGGGCAGCACAAACGCGATCACGCTGTCTTTCTTGACGCCGATGCTGTCGAAGAAATTGGCCGTCTGCGTGATGCGTTCAAGAAGCGCCGCGTAGCTCCACGTCTGCGGGGTGCGGTGGTCATTGACGCTCAGAAAGAAGCTCAATGCCGGCGCCTGCGGATTCAGGCTGGCGCCGCGACGGATCATTTCGTAGGTGCTCGACGGAAGATCGGGCGGAAGACCCTGCCCTTCCGCGGCTTCCACGTCCTGCAGGCTGGAAAAACCGGACATGGCGCTTACTCCTCGGCAACGATGCGATTGCGCTGCATGCCCAGATCGATCCGCCCATCCGCCGAATGGATCCGCGCTTCCACCACGTCGCCAGGCTTCAGGTACTGAGGGCGCGCGGCCTGCACTTTCAGGAACATCTCCCACTTCGCCTTCTCGGGCAGCATCGCGGCCATCTTCTGCTTGGTCGGCGAGGGAATCGACAACGCGCAGCCCGCCGGCGTGCCCGTGGCCAGCAGATCGCCTGCTTCGAGGTCATGCACGCGGGACAGCTCGGTCAGCGTCTCGGCCGGGCCGTAGACGAGGTTGGCCGTCGTGTCGTTCTGCCGCAGCTTGTCGTTGACGGTCAGCTTGAGCTGCAGACTCCGGAGCGCCGGGATCTCGCGCGGTTCCAGCAGCGTGAGCCACGGGCCCACCGGCCCGAACGTGCGGAACGACTTGCCCTTGTAGAACTGCATCTGCGGGATCTGCACGTCGCGCGCGGAATAGTCGTTCACGATCACGGCGCCCGCCACATATTCGTGCAGGTTGTCTTCGGTCACGTCGACTGGCCCATGCATCGCCTTGCGCATCACCAGGCCAAGCTCGATCTCGTAGTCGAGAAACTGCACGCGCTTCGGTTTGATCACGTCGCTGTCGGCCGCGACGATGCAGCTCGATGCCTTGGTGAAGATCATGTTGTACGTCTTCACGTCCGGGTCCATGCCGGACTCGATCATGTGCTGGCGGTAGTTCGCGCCCTGGCAGATGAACTGCTGGTTGCGCGTGACCGGAGACAGCAGCTTCACCGCCGACACGGGCAGTGTTTCTCCACTCAGCGCAGCAAGCTCAGCAAACGTGGTGTTGCGAACCAAGTCACCCGTCGTGGCATAAGTGCCGGGCACGGGCGTGATGCGGGTATCGCGGATCACGCCCCATTGGGTCTGATCCTGGTATTCAAAGCGAACGATATTGATGGACATGGCGAACGATGCGTTGGATGGATGACGGCCGACGTCGCTTGTGCGGCCTCAGGCAAAGAGCCGGGCGAGCGTGACGAGCTTGCGCAGCGTCAGGTCGGGGCTGCGCCGCAGGTTGCGGATCAGGGCCGCAATGGCCGCCGGTGTCAGCTTCGGCTTGGTGAAGCTGGCCGGCATGGCCTGGCCCCACTGCGACATGGCCTCGCGGCTGACGGGGTGAATGCCGGTGGGCAGATCGGCGGTGAACAGGTCACCGTCGCAGTAGTGCTCGTGCTTGTCGCCCCACGGGTCTTGCCAGTAATCGAAAATCTGGCTGCCGAGGATGTGCCGGCCCAGCCCCCAGGCGTGCTTCCACCCCTGCTCGCGCAGCATGCGGTGGCCCATGCCGACGGCATCGGCGTCGATCAGTTCGAAGGCGCTGTGGCTGTACTTCGACACAAAGCCCTGCGCCAGCGCGAGCGTGTGGTGGTCGGCCGGCGTATCGCCCAGATCCAGCCGCATGAATGCAACCGCAGGCGAGCCGTCGGGCAACACCTGCACGTCGCTCGGGATGAAACCGAAGTGCTGCGTGTACCAGGCGCAAGTGGCCTGAAAGTCGGCCAGCTCCAGGACGACATGCCCGAGGCGAATCACCTCCGGCGTGCCCACGGGTGGCCGCTGCGTTGCGTTGATGCGCACGGCGGCGTCTGCCGAGTTGAGCGGCAACGGTGAACGGTGCGGCAATTCGGTTGTCTGCGCCTGACCCGCAATCGCATCGACGCGGAACCCGGACGGATCGACGAGTCGCACGCGATCGCCACCACCCGGCCAATCCGACGGCTCCACGGTCGAGGCTCCGGGTAGTTTCGCCAGGGCATCCAAGGCGGCGCGTCCGGCCACCTGCAAGCCGAAGCCGGCAAAGGCGGCCTTTGGCGCCTTGCGCACGACATAGCAGAACGGCGCGGGGCCGGTGCCGCGCAAGAGCAATGTCGCCTCGTCGCGCTGAACCGTCACGAGACCAAAGTCATTGAGGAACCGCTCGGCGCGCTCGAGGTCGGGCCGATCGAACATCAGGTAGGCCAGCGCCAACGCCTTGGTCGTCGGCTGCGGATGGCGTGCAGGCTGTGCTGTGGTGAGTTTCATGGCAAGGCACTCAGGCGGATTGAACGGCAGCAACGGCAGCGGCGGTGTCCGCTGCGGGCATGGGCGCAGGTTGGTTGCCGAGCAGCGCCAGGCTTTCGCAAACGAGGCGGTCTGCCTGGGCGGCTGGCCCGTCATGGGCGACCGTGCGGTCCGGACGCGCGACGGCCGCCCAACCCACCGGCACCGCGTCGGGAAGGAACGTGCCGTTGAGGTCTTCCCAAACGCCGGGCACCTCGCGGTGCAGAGGCTGCCCGCGATGCGCGATCCGAACGAACGTGCCGCCCAGGCGTTCGAATGCCGCTGCCGTTGCGGGCTCCAGCGCCGCGCGGGCGTCGCAGCCGAAACCGACGAGCGTGTAGCCGTGGCCGAGCACGTCGTCGCTCAGGCACGTGTGCCCCTCGGCATTCCTGACCCAGCCCTGCGGGATCACGCCACCGCGCATCAGCTTGGTTGACGAACATCCTTTGACGAACAGCCCGGTCTTGAACGCGTTCTTCGGCTTGATGCGCAGTTCTTCAAACTGCGAGCGCAGGCTGGGCACCAGCCGCGTCAAGCGCATCAAGCCGTGCGTCAGCAGCGCGATGGGCGCACTGCGCGGCATCACCAGCTTGCCCATGAACCGCGCGAGATTGATCATGGCTTTCGCGTGCGGGCGGCGCTCCTCGTCGTAGGTGTCGAGAATCCGCGCATCGGCCCGTCCTTGCAGCACCCAGGCCAGTTTCCAGCTCAGGTTGGCGGCGTCCCGCAGCCCGGCGACCAGCCCTTGGCCGACAAACGGCGGGGTGATGTGCGCCGCATCGCCAACGAGGAACACCCGGCCCACGCTGAACCGGTCGACGGTTCTGGCGTGAAAGCGATAGACCGCCTTGCGTTCGATCGTGATGTTGTCAACGTCGGTCCATGGCGCCAGCAGCTCGCGAATGCGGCCGTCCGACTCCATCTCTTCACGTCGCTCGCCCGGCTGGAGCATGAACTCCCAGCGCTCGCGCGCGCCTGGGGCGACCATGTGCGGCGTGGGGCGCCGGTGGTCGCAGAGGAATTCCACATGGTCAATCGGCCGTGGAACGTGACGCGCATCGACGATGAGCCAATCCTCCGCATACGTGGTGCCGCGAAATTCCTGCCCGATCAGGTGGCGCACGAGCGAACTCGCCCCGTCTGCGCCCACCAGGTAGCGGGCGCGGACCCGGTGCACCTGCCCGCGGCCGATGTCCAGCGAAGCCAGTACGCCATCCGGCAGATTCGTGAGGCTGAGCAGCGTGGTGCCGAGCGCGACATGCACATCCTCGTGCGCGGCCAGGCGTGCGCGCAGGCAGCGCTCCAGATCGGGCTGATAGAACGTGACGAGCTTCGGATGGCCATCCAGGCTGCCCAGCGTGTTCACCCGCCCGAATTCGCCCAGCCAGGGTGAATGCATGCGGACGTGGGGAATGGCTACCGTTTCGAAATCCCCTTGCCCGATGCCGGCCTGTTGCAGGATCCGCAGGGCCTCGTTATCCAGCGCAATGGCACGCGGGGCCATGTAGATGTCGGGAGCCTTGTCGATCGCCATCACGCTCACGCCGTGGCGCGCAAGCAGATGCGCCAGCATGGCCCCGACGGGGCCGAGCCCGACGACAAGGACGTCCACCTCAGATGGCATCGCGCCAGCCGCCCGGGGGCGTGCGCCAGCCGTGGCGCGTGAACTGGCACGCGCATGTGCATTTGTCTCCACCGCTACTCCGTTTCTTTGTCTACGTCTTGGTCAGGTTTTTCACCTTTTCTGACATTAGAGTCATCGCTGATGATTTTGTCAATGTCGACATTCAAATCTATAATTGCAGCCACGACAAGGACCACAGGACGGACCCCAAGACCATCATGGCCACCACCGAGACTCGCCGAACCCCGAAGCGCTCCGTCGCAAAGACGCCTACCCCTGCGGCGCCTGCCACCGACGAGCGCGAGCCCCGTGGCGCACGCCGCAAACGGGAAACACGCGCGCGGCTGCTCGACGCCGCGCTCCGGCTCATGGCGGATCGGGGCATGGAGGGCGTGGCCATCAACGAAATCACCGAGGCCGCGGATGTGGGTTTCGGGTCGTTCTACAACCACTTCGAATCGAAAGAAGCCATCTACGCCGCACTGGTGAGCGCGGTGTTCGAGGAGTTCGCCGATTCGCTCGACAAGCTGACGGAAGGGTTATCCGACCCGGCCGAGATCATCTCGGTGTCGGTGCGGCATACGTTGGTTCGGGCGCGGCGCGAGCCTGTGTGGGGACGCTTCCTCATTCGCGAGGGCTTCTCGGCGCGCGTGCTGACGCACGGCCTCGGTCAGCGCCTGCTGCGCGATATCGAGCGCGGCATCGCGGCAAAGCGGTTTGTCGTGGTGGATCCGTTCATCGGATTCCTGTCGGTCGGCGGCACCGTGCTGACCGCCATCTCGGCCGAACTCAACTTTCTGGCGCCCGGTGCGCCAGCCGCGGATGTCGTCAAGGAGCTGGGATTTTCTGGGGACCATTTCCCCGAGCGCACGGCGGCGGCGCTGCTGCAGACGCTGGGGCTCAAGCGCGCTGAAGCCGAAAAAGTGGCCGCCCGGCCGCTGCCCGTTGTGGAAACAGCCGACAGCGCAAGCTGACCTGAGCGCCCGCGTGGCAACGCGGGCGTCTACGCAAATCACCTACCTGGCGACGGTACTGGCCGCCGAATCCAGGCAATCTCGCTTCGATCGCGCGACCTCTGACGGTTCGGCAGCGTCAGCCACCACCGCTTCGGCCATCTGCGAAGCCAGCGCCTTCAGCGCGCGCCGATGGCCTTCTACCACGCCGTCAATACCAGCGGAGACGTCCTCCTGGACGACGCTGCGGCACGTCAGCAGTTGACGGTCATCCGCAGTACGAATCGTCCAGACGGCATCGATCAGGACGTGCGAGCCGCGCCACGCATCAAACCGCTGTACATCGACGGCCACGCGGTAGATCGGCCTTTTCCCATCGTAGGGAAGGCCGTGCAGGTCCATCGTGCCGGTCTGCAACGCCAGCCCGGACGACAGCGCCGCACGGATCTCATCGCCCACGGGCGACGCCCAGCGGTCCATTTCCAGGACGTCGACCTGCCCTGAACCGGCCTGGACGACCAGCCGCCTGCCCGCCACCGACGGCGGAACGCGCACCGACACCACATCAACGAAAAAGGCGCGTGCGGGTGCCTGCGCCCGTGCGGCCACCGCAACGCTATCGGCATCACCACCTAGCAAGCTGTGAAAGCGCGCCGGCGGCGAGCTGCATGCCGCGAGCACTGCGCAGACAACCACGCCGGCACCGACGCGGCAAATTGGGAGCCACGACACCATCACCGTGCATCTCCTTTTTTGCCGAACAGCAGCGATTCAGGGTGACGCTCCAGATAGTCCGTCAGCGCATTGACCGATTGAAGCGTGCGCGTCAGTTCCTGCATCGCGTCATGCACGTCCGACTGGAGCGGTGAGTCCTGCCGCAACGTCGCCTGCGCTGCATTGAAGGTCTGCTGTGCGGAGGCCAGCGTGTCCCGCGCCTGCGGCACCACGTCTGCGTCGAGATGACCGAACAGGCGGTTCGCATTTTCGAGCGTGCCATTCAGGTTGTTGCCGATCTTGTCGAACGGCACCTGGTTCAGCTTCTTCGCGATGTCGGCAAGCTGCACCTGCAGTTCATCCAGCGAATTCGGCACGGTCGGCAACTCGACCGGGGACCGGTGGACATCGACCGTCGCACGTGGTGCCTTGGGGAACATGTCGAGCGCCACGTACAACTGGCCCGTCAGGAGGTTGCCCATGCGCAACTGCCCGCGCAGCCCTTGCATGACCAAGTGCTGCAGCAGTTCATGGCCGCCTGGCGTGTCCGGCGCAGGAAGCGAGGTGTTGGTGCGCCGGCTCAGCCGCGACGGATACAGCGCCATCGTGACGCGCATGCTGAACGTTTTGCCAGCCTCGTCGTATTCAATGCCGATGTCGGTGACGTTGCCCAGCGCAATGCCGCGCAGGTCCACGGGCGCGCCAACAGACAGGCCACGCAGCGACTGGTTGAACCGCATGACCACAGTCAGCGGCGCACCGTCGGGCTCGCGCATCGCATCGGCTTCATCGGACGCCAGGTGGAACACGGTGCTATCCGGTGGCGGGGGCCCATCCGCCTGGCCCGGCGGCGACTGAAACGCCAGCCCACCGACGATGACGGTCGCCAGCGACTGCGTATTCAGCTTCAAGCCGCTGGAATCGAGCCGCAGGTCGACCCCGCTGGCATGCCACCAGCGCGTGTTGGTGCCCACGTATTTGTCGTAGGGGGCGTTGACGAACACCTTCACCTGCACGCCCCCACCTTGCTTGTCCAATGCAAAACCCACCACCTGCCCCACTTGCAGATGGCGATAGAAAACCGGCGCACCAATATCGACCGAACCGAGCGAATCGCCGTGCAGCGAAAACTGGCGCCCTTGCTGATCGGTGGTGACGGATGGCGGACTCTCCAGCCCGACAAACTGGGTCCGGCTCTCTTTGGAATGCCCAATATCCACGCCGATATACGCGCCGGAAAGCAACGTGCCCAGCCCGGAGATGCCGCTCGCGCCCACGCGCGGGCGGACCACCCAGAACCGGGTGTCCTTGGCCGCAAAGCGCTCAGCTTCACGCGCCAGTTGAATCGTCACCATCACGCGCTTCAGATCCGGCGTGAGCGAGATGGCCTGAATCGTGCCGATCTCGACATCCTTGTATTTGACCTTCGTCTTGCCAGCTTCGAGGCCTTCCGCATTGGCAAAGGTGACGGTGACGACCGGGCCTTTCTCGGAGATGGTCTTGGCGACGAGCGCGAGCCCGATCAGCGCGGCGATCAACGGCACGAGCCAGACCAAGGACGGAAGCCAGCGCCGCGGCGGCGTGATGTCGGGAAGGGGGAGATCGATAGGACGCATTGCTTGGAAAGAAGAGGTGGCGAACGAGGGGTGTGCGCGGGATGCGTTCAGGAGTCGCTTTGCGCGGCGTCGGCATCGGCGTCGGGGATCGGGTCCCAGATAAGCCGGGGGTCGAATTGCATGGAGGCGACCATGGTCAGGATCACCACCGCGCCAAAGGCCAGTGCGCCCGGGCCCGCGGTGATGACGGCGAAGGAGCCGAAGTGCACCAACGCAACCGTGAGCGCCACGACGAACACATCGAGCATCGACCACCGGCCGATGCGTTCGACCAAGCGATAGAGCCGTGTCCTTTCGTGCGGACGCCATGTGGAGCGCCGATGTGCCGCAAATACCAGCACCGCAAGAATGGCGAGCTTGAGCATCGGCACCACCACGCTGGCAATGAAGACGACGGCGGCCAGACCCCAATCGCCGGACGTCCAGAAGTACGCCACGCCGCTCAGGATGGTGTCGTCTTCCGAACGGCCGAGCGAAGTGCTGTGCATCACCGGCAACAGGTTGGCGGGGATGTAAAGCAGCGCAGCGGCAAGCAGCAAGGCGGTTGTCCGCGAAACGCTGGCCGGGCGGCGTTCGTGCAGGATCGAATGACAACGATGGCACCGCTGGTGTGCCTCGCCCCGCTGAAACGGTTGGACGCTGCCGCATGTGTGGCACGCCACGAGCCCCGCCTGCTTCGCGCAGACGCCCTTGACCGGGTCGGCCACGACGGCTTCGTTCTGCGGCGAGTCAGCTCGCAGTTCAGCAGACGGCGTTGCGCCATCCCCTGCCCTGATTTCGTCGCAGGCATGCCAGAGCCTGTGTGGATCGAACCGCGACACAAGCGCCAGCAGCACCGTCAACGCGGCGAATGCAAACAGGCCGGCACCGGGAATCACCCGCGCGAGGCTGATCATCTTCACCGTCGTGACGAGCACGCCCAGCATGAACACTTCGATCATTCCCCAAGGCCGCAGCCATTGCAGGAAGCGGATGACGTGGCGAAAGCCAGGCGTCACAGTGCCCGCGCGCAAGGGAAGCAACACGTACAGCAAGGCGACCAGTTCCATCGACGGAAACAGCGTGGTCGTGAACCACACGGCCGCAGCCACCCAGCGCATGTGCCCCGCCCATAGCGAAGACACCGCGTCAAACAACGTGGCTTGCGACGCCATGCCCTGCGCCCTGAGGGTAATGATCGGGAAGCATTGGGCGATCAGCAGCGTAATGAGCGCCGCAACCGCCATTGCCGATACGGCGTCCAATGTCGGGCGGGCGCTGTGGACACTGGTCAGGTCGCTCGCACAACGCGAGCACCGGACGTTCAAACCGTCCAACATTGGCGGCCGCCGAAACATGCGGTCGCACTCATGACAGGCAATCAGGTGGGCGGATTCCATGGGCGTGGACTAAGCCAATCGACTAGCCAAGCGACATTGCAGGCGAAGCACGGCACTCCACGCTTGTGGCGTGGAGGCCGAGCCCGACCCAGGGCAATGTCAGTCTTTGGCGATCGTCTGAGCGGTGGTTTCGGGCAGTTCGCCCATGGCCTGCAGCAGCGCCGCCGTGTCGCTCATCCGGCGGCTGGTCGCACGCACGGTGTCGAGTTGCGCAGTCAGGTACTGCTGCTCGCTCGACTGCTCCGCGGATGCCGGCAGCGCACCGAGGCGGCGGCGCGATGCGGTCTCGTTGAACGCTGTACGCGCTGCGGACGACGCCACTTCGGCTGAAGCGAGCGTCTGCGCGTCGTTCTCGAGCGCGGCGAGCGCATCGGCAACGTTTTCAAATGCCGACAACACAGCCGACTTGTATTGCAGGACCGCGGCGTCATACAGCTCCAGCGTGGCCCGGCGGTGCGCCATCAATGCGCCGCCGTGGAAGATCGGCTGCGACAGCCCGGCGCCCACCGCCCATAAGCCGCCTGCACCTGAGAGCAACGCCGGCCAGCTCAACCCACCGCGACCGAGCGAGGCTGTGAGCGACAGGCTTGGGAACAGCTGCGCGGTGGCCTCGCCCGCGTCTGCGGACGCTGCCCTGACTGCAGCGGCGGCAGCGCGGATATCCGGCCGTGCCCGCAGCAGATCCGATGGCACCGCCACAGGCACCTGGTTCGGGAGCGAAAGGCTGCTGAATTCCGGCACCGCGGGCGCTGCGTCCGGCGTGCGGCCCAGCAACACGGCCAATGCATGGATGGACACCGCACGCTGTTGACGCAGCTGAGGCAGCGTCGCCGCCAGCGACGCGGCGCTCTGCGTGGATGCCAGCGCCTGCGCATGTGAGAGCGCCCCCAGCTCGTACCGCCGTTGGGCATCCCGCGCCGTGGCGTCTGCCACCACAACGAGACGCTCCGTCAAGGCGATCTGCTGATCCAGCGCGGCCGCATTGATGACCGTGCCGACAATATTCGCTGCGAGCGCACGCCGTGCTGCCTCCAGTTGGCAGCCACGCACATCCACCCGCGCCGCGCTCGCTGCGTTGGCATAGCGCGTCGCACCGAAGAGATCGAAGGTGTAATGCGCCTGCAACTGCCCAACAAACACGTTGTAGCGCAGTGCCTCGGGCCCCACGCCAGCGAGGTTTGGCGTACGCTGGCGCGCAACCTGCGCCCCGGCGTCGAGGGACGGCAATGTTGATGCCCCTACCTGCGCACGCAATTCCTCCTGCGCGGCGGACAAGGTCTTCTGCGTTGCGGCCAGCGTGGGGTTGTTGCGCAAGCCCTCTTCCACCAGCGCGTTCAATGCATCGGAGCGATAGAGCTTCCACCACTGCGGCACAGGTGCGGCGCCCACATCAAACTGCTGGGCAACGCCTGCAGCTTCCACCGTCTTTGCAGGCGGCGTGGTCACGCCATAGTGCTCCGGCGAAGGCACGGCTGGCGGCGTGCTGGTCGGTGCCAAGGAGCACGCCGTGAGCGCGAGCACCGATGTCGCTGCAAGCGCGCACGTCATACGAGAGAGTTTCATGATCAATTCTCCAGGGCTGCGGTGCCGGTCGGAGGCACTTGCCGTTCGTCCGGCCGCACCTTGAAACACGCGGCATACAGCGCCGGCAGGAAGAAGATGGTCAGTACCGTGGCGATGGTGATACCGCCCATCAGCGCGGTGGCCATCGGCCCGAAGAAGCCGGAGCGCAGCAGCGGAATCAGCGCCAGCACGGCGGCGGCCGCCGTCAGCATGATGGGCCGGAAGCGCCGCACCGTTGCGCCGATGATGGCGTCGAAGCGTCTCTGGCCGGCCGCGATGTCCTGGTCGATCTGGTCCACCAGGATCACGGAGTTGCGCATGATGATCCCGAACATGGCAATCACGCCGAGCAGCGCCACGAACCCGAACGGCTTGCCGAACAGCAGCAGCGCAGTCACCACGCCAATCAGGCCCAACGGTGCCGTCAGCACGACGATGAACGTGCGCGAAAAGCTCTTGAGCTGGATCATCAGCAGCGTCAGTACGGCAATGATCATCAGCGGCATCTCGGCATTAATGGACGTCTGTCCCTTCACGCTCTCTTCCACCGCGCCGCCAATCTGGATGCGATAGCCCACCGGCAGCTTGGCGCGTTCGTCGGCCAGGGCCTGGTCGATGTCACGCGTCACGCCAATGCCCTGCGCGTTGCCGCGTACGTCGGCCTGCACCGTGATGGTCGGCTGGCGATCGCGTTCCCAGATCACGCCGTACTCGAGCTTGTTCTGCATATGCCCAAGCGCGCCGAGCGGAACCGGGCCGTTGGGCGTCGGCATGGCCAGGCCGGCCAGCCTGGCGGGGTCGACGCGTTCCGTCTTCGGCGCGCGCAGGTCGACGTTGATGAGCTTGTCGCGTTCGCGATACTGCGTGACCGTATAGCCGGACAGCGTCATGGCGAGGAAGTTGGAGACATCCTCCGACGTCACGCCAAGCTGACGCGCCTTGATCTGGTCGATCTCGAACGACATCGAACGTTCTGCCGGTTCATCCCAGTCGAACTGCACGTTCTGGGTGCGCGCGTCGGCACGGACCTTCTCGGCCACCTTCTCGGCGATGCTGCGCACGGTGGCGATGTCGTCGCCGCTCACGCGGAACTTGATCGGGAAGCCCACGGGCGGGCCGTTCTCGAGCTGGGCCACACGGGTGCGCACGCCGGAGAAATCCTTCTCGAGCGTGGCGTTGAGCCAGCGCGAGAGCGCGTCGCGTTCTTCAACGTTCTTGGCCGTGATCACGAACTGCGCGAAGTTCGGCTGCTGAAGCTGCTGATCCAGCGGCAGATAGAAACGCGGAGCGCCGGTGCCGACGTAGTCGACAAAGTGTTCGATCTCCTTTCGACCGTCGAGCGCTTTCTCCAGGCGCTTGGCCTCGCGCAGCGTGGCGTCAAACGACGCCCCTTCGGGCAAGCGCAGATCCACCAGCAATTCGGGGCGTTCCGAATTCGGGAAGAACTGCTGGGGCACGCGCGTGAACGCCGCCATGGCCAGCGCGAACAGCACCGCCGTCACACCCAGGATCACCCATCGGCGCTGGATGCAGAACGCGATCCACCCCGACAGGCGCTGATAAAAGCCGGTGTTGTAGATGTCGTGGTCATGGCCATGTTCAGAGGCGCCGTTCTTGTGCTCGGGCAGCATGTGATAACCCAGCAGCGGCACCAGCACCACGGCAGCAAACCACGACACGATCAGCGAGATGGCGGACACCTCGAAAATCGAGCGCGTGTACTCGCCCGTGCTCGACTTGGCGAGCGCGATCGGAAGGAAGCCGGACACCGTCACCAGCGTGCCGGTCAGCATCGGGAATGCCGTGCTCGAGTAGGCAAAGGCGGCGGCGCGCAGGCGGCTCCACCCTTGTTCCAGCTTCACGGCCATCATCTCGACGGCAATGATGGCGTCGTCCACGAGCAGCCCCAGCGCCAGCACCAGGGTGCCGAGCGAAACCTTGTCGAGCCCGATGCCGAAGATGTGCATGCACAGTGCGGTCACCGCCAGCACGATGGGGATGGAAATCACCACCACCATGCCCGTGCGCAAGCCCAGCGATACAAGGCTCACGATCAGCACAATCGCCACGGCTTCACCGACCGACCGCACGAATTCGTCCACCGAGTGCTTGACGGCATGCGGCATGCTCGAAATCGGAGACAGCTTCAGCCCTGCCGGCAGCGTCGCCTGCAGTTCACCCGCCGTTGCTTCGAGGGCTTTGCCGAGGTCGATCACATCGCCGCCCTTTTGCATCGTGACGCCGATGCCCAGCACGGCATGGCCGTTGGCGCGCATCTGCGTCACGGGCGGGTCGTCATAGCCGCGTGTGATCTTGGCGATGTCGCCCAGCCGGAAGGTGCGCTTGTTGACGGTGATGAGCATGTCGGCCAGCGCCTGCACATCCTTGAACGCGCCGGTCGGCCGCACGAAGACGCGGTCATCGGCGGTCGTGATCGTGCCGACCGGTGCCACGGTGTTCTGTGCGTCGATGGCCTGTGCGATCTGCTGCGGCGTGATGGCGAGGCGGGTCAGCTGCGTGTTCGAGATTTCGATGAAGACGTGCTGGGCCGGATCGCCGAAGTAGTCCACCTTGGCGACGCCGGGCACGCGCAGCAGAACGGTCCGCAGCTTGTCTGCATAGTCGTGCAGCTGCGCCGGCGAGAAGCCATCGCCTTCCAGCGCATAGATATTGGTGTAGACATCGCCGAACTCATCGTTGAAGAACGGTCCGACCGTGCCCTTGGGCAATGTCGCGCGGATGTCGCCCACTTTCTTTCTCACCTGATACCAGGTCTCGGGCACGTCCTTCACCGGCGCCGAGTCCTTCATGGCGAAGAAGATCATCGACTCGCCGGGGCGCGAATAGCTCTTGATGTTGTCGACATACGGCGCCGCCTGGAGCTGGCGCCCGATGCGGTCGGTGATCTGCTCCTGGACTTCGCGCGCGGTGGCGCCGGGCCAGTACGTCTGGATCACCATCGTCCGAAACGTGAACGGCGGATCTTCCGACTGCGCGAGATGCGTGTAGCCAATCACGCCAAAAAGCGTCGCCAGCCCAATCAGGAAGATCACCAGCTGCTGGTGGCGCAGAGCCCATGCCGACAGGTTGAAGCCGCCTTCGTCCGCCTGAGATGCAGACGCCGCGGCCGGCGCCGTGCCTTGCACGGTTTCGCGATCGTCGGCGCTCATGATGCGAAGTCCTCAGGGTGCAGCGGGGCAACCACCTGCACGTGTTGGCCGGCGTTCACGGCGTGCACGCCCTGCATCACAACGCGATCGCCGTCGTGCAGGCCGGAAGCAACCAGCACGCTGCGCTCGTCGTAACGCGCGATGGTGACCGGGCGCAGCTCCAAGGTATCTGTGTTGGCGCGCACCACCCAGACTGCGGGCTCCTCGCCACGGTGAAAGAGCGCCGTGACCGGGAGCTTGAACGGACGCGCGGCTCCCGCCTCGCCCTTGGCATCGAAGGCGATCGTGGCGGTCATGCCCATGCGCACCGCCGCGTTCGGCGCCACGAGAGACAACTTGACCCGCCACGTCCGGCTTTGCGAATCGGCCGTCGGCGATACCTCGCGCACGCGCGCCTCGAACGTTTGCGAGGGCGCGGCGGGAAGGCTCACGCGAGCCTTGCTGCCGATGGTCAGCGAGGACAGTGCGCTCTCCGGTGCATCGCAAACGATGTCGACGTCGCCCGTCCAATCGAGGTGATAGACCGATTGACCTGCCTGGACGTTCTGACCGGTGTCGGCGTCCTCCGACGTGATGACGCCATCGTGGTCTGCCACCAGCGTCGCGTAGCGCAGGCGATCGCCAACGAGTGCGGCCTGCGCGCGCGCCGAATCGCGTTGCGCAAGCGCGGATGCGTAGGCGTCCTGCGTCTGCTCCATCTGCGCCGGCGCGATCAGGTTCGCCTGCAATTGGGCGCGGTCGCGGTCAAGCTGTTGCTTGGCATAGACGAGACGATGTTCAGCAGCTTCCAGCTGCGCCCGAGCGTTGGCAAGGTCGTTGCGCAAATCAGCCTGATCGAGCATCGCCAGCACCTGGCCTTGCTTGACGCTATCGCCGATGCGCACGCGGCGCTCGACCACTTTGCCGGCAACACGGAACGACAGCGGCGTGGAGTACCGCGCCTGCACCTGCCCCGGCAGTGTGTTGGCAACGGCGTTGCCGTCCGGGTGCAGCGTCAGCGCAACGACCGGTTTGGGCGCGCTGACCAGGGTTTCGCTGTGGTGACAGCCCGCCAGCAGTACAGCGCAGCAGGCAGCAATGACAAGGGGCGCACGTTTGGAACGCCCGACAACGGACAGGTGGGGGCGCGCTGTCGTTTGCGCATGACGACCGGGATGTTTCACGATGTTTCCAAGCAAGTGATGGCCTAACGAACAATGGGTAACGCACACCCAGGAGCCGCGCCTCTTCTGTGCGATCGGCTCTCCGGTTACGCGTAACGGAACTCGGATGTCGGGTACGCGAGTCGCCTGTCTCCACGGCGTTCAGGAACCACTTCTCGGCGAATGGCTGCACTCAGCCGGCAAGCAACGGCGGACGGCTCTCTGGCCTTTTCGCCTGGGTGCTTGCCCCATCACCGCGTCCTAACTCAGGGCGCATCACCCTGATCGACCCTACATTCCGACATTAAACTCATAACTGATAATCTTGTCAACTATGACGTAAGACACTATCATCGCGGATGAGAACACCATTCCAGACCCCTATGCGGAACCTCACGAATCGCGTGGCAGAAGGCTGCCGCGAGCGGCGCGGCACACGGCGCAAACAAGAAACACGGGCACGTCTGCTTCAAGCGGCGCTGTTGCTGTTGTCTGAAAGGAACATCGAGCGCGTCGCCATCAACGAGATCACCGAAGCCGCTGATGTGGGCTTCGGCTCGTTCTATAACCACTTCGGATCGAAGGAGGGGCTCGTTACCGCCCTGATCGACTGGGCGTTCGAGGACTTTGCCGACAGGCTGGATGGCATTGCGCATGGCCTGAGCGATCCGGCAGAGGTCATCGCCATCTCCGTCCGCCATACCTTGCTGCGGGCGCAGCGCGAACCGGTCTGGGGCCGGCTGCTGATGCGCGAAGGCTTGTCGACACGCGCCCTGACGCGCGGCCTGGGCTTGCGCCTGCTACGCGACAGCAGGCGCGGGCTGGCAGCCAAGCGGTTCGTGGTGTCGGATCCGCTGACAAGCGTGCTGTCGGTGATTGGCACCGTGCTCGCGGGTGTGGCGGCCGAGCTGCACTTTGCGGCAGCCCCCGCCACCGCGCAGCGCAGTCAGCGGGCCGCTGCGGTTCGCATCGAACACTTGGCCGAACGTGCGGCCGTCTTCGTACTCCAGGCACTGGGAGTCAAGCGCGCGGAAGCAGAGAGAATCGCGCAGCTGCCGCTGCCGGCGGTCAGGGAAGGCGACGCGGCGGCAGCGGTGTGAGCCCTCGCGCCACCCGGCCGGGGCGCGCATCGCCGAGGCGTCTCGACGGCGCTCGGCGCCAGGTAGCAAAAGCACAGTGCGACCGCAACAGCGGCGTTGGCATGCAACGCCAGCAGCACACCAGACATCCTGAAAGCCTACGCGACATAAGCCCCGCTCGCCGGCTCGCGTCGGCACTGTCTTGGCGAAATGTCCTCAAGGACAAACGCACAGGAGGAGACGCATCTCCCCCTCCGGATGCCTACCGCTCTACCGCATCGCCCTAATCAAGCTGTCCCTGGCAGACATACTTGATGTGCAGGTAGTCGTCCAGTCCGTGCACCGAGCCTTCGCGGCCATAGCCGGATTCCTTGACGCCGCCGAACGGTGCGGCCTCCGCGGCCAGCGCACCTTCGTTGATGCCCACGATGCCGGTTTCCAGCGCTTCGGCCACGCGCCAGATGCGGCGTACATCCTGGCTGTAGAAATAGGCGGCCAGGCCGAACGGCGTGTCGTTGGCGGCGGCAACGACCTCCGCCTCGTTGGAGAACCGCGTGAGCGGTGCGACGGGGCCGAACGTTTCTTCGCACGCGCAGGCCATGGTGGCATCGGCGCCGGTCAGCACCGTGGGGGCGTAGTAGTTCGGGCCGAGCTGCGTGAGGCGCTCGCCGCCTGCCATCAGCCTGGCGCCCTTGCCGATGGCGTCCCGCACATGCCGATCGATCTTCTCGACGGCGCGGGCGTTGATCATCGGGCCGATCTGGGAGGCGGGGTCGCTGGCGGGGCCCACCTTGAGCGCTGCCACGCGGGCAGCCAGTTTGGCGGCAAACGCATCGTGCACGGCGTCGTGCACGAACACGCGGTTCGGCGATACGCAGGTCTGCCCGCCGTTGCGGAACTTGGCGGCCATGAAGCCGTCGACGGCCGCGTCGATATCGGCGTCATCAAATACGATGAACGGCGCATTGCCGCCCAGCTCGAGCGACAGCTTCTTGAGCGTGTCGGCGCTGCGGCGCGCCAGGTGCTTGCCCACGGGGGTGGAGCCGGTAAACGTGATCTTGCGCACGCGCGCATCGTCCAGCCACACATCGACGACTTCCGGCGTGCGCTCGCGCGAGGCCGTCACGATGTTCAGCACGCCGGGCGGCACGCCCGCCTCCTGCGTCAGCCGCACGAGCGCGAGGGAAGTCAGCGGCGTGTCCTCGGCCGGCTTGCAGACCACCGTGCAGCCCGCCGCCAGCGCGGGGGCGATCTTGCGCGCGATCATCGCCGCGGGAAAGTTCCACGGCGTGATGGCCGCCACCACGCCCACCGGCTCGCGCAACGCAAACATGCGGCGGCCTGGCACGGGCGCGGGAATGGTCTCGCCGTTCATGCGCGTGGCCTCTTCGCCAAACCATTCGATGTAGCTTGCGGCATAGGCGACCTCCCCCTTGCCTTCGGCCAGCGGCTTGCCCTGCTCCAGCGAGATGAGCGCGCCCAGGTCATCCTGATGCGCGAGCACGAGATCGTTCCAGCGCTTGATGATCTGGGCGCGCTGCTTGGCCGGCACCTTGCGCCAGGCCGGAAATGCAGCATGCGCGGCATCGAGCGCGGCACGGGCCTGCGCCGCGCCCGAATCCGGCACGCGCGCGATCAGGTTGCCGGTGGCCGGGTCGGTCACGTCGAGCTGTGCGCCGGCAGCGGCCTGCCATTCGCCGGCAATGTAGTTGGCGTTGCGGATCAGATCCGCACGTTGGATCGAGAGAGACATGGTGTGGAGTCGGCAGCAAATGAACGATCAGGCGGAGGCAACGTGCGCGGCAATCGCCTCGCCCACCTGCGTGGTGTTGGCGGTGCCGCCCAGGTCGGGCGTGCGCGGGCCGTCCTTGAGCACCGCCTCGATGGCGGCAACGATTGCGTCGTGGGCGGCGCGTCCCGCCCCCTGGCCTTGCGTGAGGAAATCCAGCATCAACGCGCCGGACCAGATCATCGCGATCGGGTTGGCGATGTTCTTGCCGTAGATGTCGGGCGCCGAGCCGTGCACCGGCTCGAACAGCGACGGGAACGTGCGATCGGGGTTCAGGTTGGCCGATGGCGCCAGGCCGATCGTGCCGGTGGTGGCGGGCCCAAGGTCCGAGAGGATGTCGCCGAACAGGTTGGTGGCGGCCACCACATCGAAGCGGCCCGGCTGCAGCACGAAGCGCGCGGTCAGGATGTCGATGTGCTGCTTGTCGAGCGTGACATCGGGATATTGCCGCGCGACTTCATCCGCGCGCTTGTCCCACCACGGCATGCTGATGGCGATGCCGTTGCTCTTGGTGGCGAGCGTCACGTGCTTGCGTGCGCGGCTCTTCGCGAGGTCGAAGGCGAACTTCAGCAGCCGCTCTGCACCCTTGCGCGAGTAAACCGATTCCTGGATCACGACTTCGCGGTCGGTGCCTTCGTACATGATGCCGCCGAGCGACGTGTATTCGCCTTCGGTGTTCTCGCGCACGACGTAGTAGTCGATGTCGCCGGGCTTGCGGTGGGCGAGCGGGCACGGCACGCCTTCGAACAGGCGCACCGGACGCAAGTTGATGTACTGGTCGAATTCGCGGCGGAACTTGAGCAGCGAACCCCACAGCGAAACGTGGTCCGGCACGGTGGCCGGCCAGCCGACGGCACCGAAGAAGATTGCATCGATGCCCTTGAGCTGGGTCTTCCAGTCGTCGGGCATCATCTGGCCGTGCTGCTCGTAGTAATCGCAGCTGGCCCATTCGATGTGATGGCACTCCAGCTCGAAACCGAAGCGCCCGGCCGCCGCCTGGATGACGCGCAGGCCCTCGGGCATGACCTCCTTGCCGATGCCGTCTCCGGGAATGATTGCGATGCGGAATGCTGGGTTCATGGTGTTCCTTTGTCTTGTCAGGCGGAGAGCGGCACCGGATGCGGCATCGCGTGGTCCCGTTCGTCGAGCCAGCCCTGCCGCAGCTCCGGCACCGAGTTGGCGAGCTGTTCGTAGTACGGATGGTGCGGGCCGCGGTCAAAATCGGCGCGCGCCACCTGCGCGAGCTTGCGGCCGTGCTGCATCACGACGATCTCGTCGCAGACGGCGCGCACGGTGTGCAGGTCGTGGCTGATGAACAGATACGACACACCCAGGTCGCGCCGCAGATCGGCCATGAGGTTGAGCACGGCGGCGCCCACCACGGTGTCCAGCGCAGAGGTCACCTCGTCGCAGAGGATCAGGTCCGGCTCTGCGGCCAGTGCGCGCGCCAGGTTCACGCGCTGTTTCTGCCCGCCGGACAACCCGCCGGGCAGGCGCCGCGCGACGCTATGCGGCAGCCGCACGAGATCGAGCAGCTCGCGAATGCGACGCTGCAGTGCCTCGCCCTTTAACCCCTTGTAGAACTGCAGCGGCCGCGCCAGGATGCGCTCGATGGTGTGCGACGGATTGAGCGCCGTATCGGCCATCTGGAACACGATCTGGATGCGGCGCAGCTCATCGTGCGTGCGGTTGGCGAGCAGCGGCTGGAGCGGCCTGCCCCGGAACGTCATGCCCCCGTGGCAGGGCGCGATCAGGCCCGCGATGGCGCGTGCAAGCGTCGTCTTGCCCGAACCCGATTCGCCGATCACGCCGATGGCCTGTCCGCGATAGAGCTTGAAATCGATGTCGTCGAGGATGCGCGTGGCCGGCTGGCCGCTGGCGTCGACGGGGCCGTAACCGGCGCTGAGTCCGTGCACGTCGAGCAGCAGTTCGCCCTCGCCCAGGCAATGCTCGAGCGGCCGCGGTGCGGGCCGTGCGGCGGCCAGGAGGCTCTTGGTGTAGTCGTGATCGGGCGTGGCAAGAATGTGCCCCGTCGGGTTCAGCTCCTGCATCTGGCCGCCGCGCAATACGAGGATGTGGTCCGCCATCTGCGCCACCACCGCCAGGTCGTGGCTCACGTAGACGGCCGTGGCGCGGCGCTCGCGCACGACGCGGCGGAACGCGCGCAGCACTTCGATCTGCGTGGTCACGTCCA
This sequence comes from Ralstonia mannitolilytica, assembly GCF_905397375.1. Lineage (GTDB taxonomy): Bacteria > Pseudomonadota > Gammaproteobacteria > Burkholderiales > Burkholderiaceae > Ralstonia > Ralstonia mannitolilytica. The sequence goes on along the minus strand of NZ_CAJPVG010000012.1, from coordinate 79,993 downwards.
GCGCGGTGGTGGGCTCGTCGAGAATCACCAGATCCGGATCGGTGATGAGCGCCATCGCAGCCATGAGCCGCTGCAGTTGGCCGCCCGACACCTGGTGCGGGTAGCGCTGGCCGATGGTCTCGGGCTCGGGCAGCGCCAGCTCGCGAAACAGCTGCACGGCCTTGGCTTGCGCCTCTGCGCGCGTCATCGTGCCGTGGATGCGGGCGGGCTCCACCACCTGGTCCATGATCGTGCGCGACGGGTTGAAGGACGCGGCGGCGCTCTGCGCGATGTAGGCAACGGTGCGGCCACGCAAGGCGCGTTGCTGTGCGGCCGGCAAATGCAGGACATCGATATCGCCGATGCGCACGCTGCCCGATGCGATTGCGCAGCCATGGCGCGCAAAGCCCATCAGTGCCAGCGCGGTGGTGGTCTTGCCCGAGCCGGATTCGCCAATCAGGGCCAGCACTTCGCCGGGCTCGATGGCAAAGCTGAGGTTGTCCACCAGGGTCTGTTCGCCTGCGGTGATGTGCAGGCCTTCCACAACGACGGATGCGCCCATGGTCAACGCCCTCCGCGTTCGCGGGCCGCGCGGCCCGGCAGGTTGTCAATGACGAGGTTGACCGAGATGGTCAGGCTGGCGATCGCCAGGGCCGGCAAGATGACGGACGCGCCGGCATCGGGCAGCGCGCTGATGTTCTCGCGCACGAGCGAGCCCCAGTCCGCCGACGGCGGCTGGATGCCGAGGCCCAGAAAACTCAGGCTGGCGAGCAGCAGCACCACGTAGACAAAGCGCAGGCCCAGGTCGGCCAGCATCGGCCCGACGATGTTCGGAAAGATCTCGCGCAGCATGATGTAGAGCGTGCCTTCGCCGCGCGTGCGGGCCACGGTCACGTAATCGAGCGCGTTGATATTGACCGCCAGCGAGCGGGCGATGCGATACGCGCCGGGCACATAGATGATGGCGGCGGTCACCACGAGCATCGTCACCGAAGACCCGAAGCCGGCAACCATCAGCAGCGCGAACATCTTGCTCGGGATGGCGGTGAGCGTGTCGAGCAGGCGGCTCAGTGCGGTATCGACCCAGCCGCCCATCGCGGCGGCGAAGAGCGCCAGCACCGTGCCCGTGCCGCTGGCCAGCAGCGTGGCCACCAGCGCCACGCCCACGGTGTAGCGCGCGCCTTCCATCACGCGCACGAACATGTCGCGGCCGAGGTAGTCGGTACCGAACCAGTGCGCGGCGCTCATGGGGCCGAAGACCGCGCCATTGCCGTCGCCGCTGGTGATCAGGTGGGCCGGCAACAGCGCGGGGCCAGCCAGCGCCGCCAGCAGCCAGAACACCAGCACGGCCAGGCCGATGAGGCCGCTTGTGCCGAGCCTGCCGAAGCCGCCCAGCAGACGCCGCACCGGATGGCGCGGTGCTGGCGGCGTGGCGGCCGGCAAGGTCGGAGAGGTGGGCGTGGTTTCCATCGTGAGGCTCTTGTTCATAAGGTCAGCATCCGCATTTGGCGCGATGTCAGCGATGGCGCAAACGTGGGTTCGCAACGATGCCCAGCACATCGGCCGTGGTCACCAGCAGCAGGTAGCCCGTGCAGAAGATCATGGCGCAGGCCTGCACGAGCGGCATGTCGCGTTGCGACACGCCGTCCACCATCAGCTTGGCGATCCCGGGGTAGTTGAAGATCGTCTCGATGATGATCACGCCGCCGAGCAGGTACGACAGCGACAGCGCCACGGCATTGGCGATCGGCCCCACGGCGTTGGGCAGCGCATGCGCCAGCACCACGCGCATGGGCGATGCCCCCTTGAGCCGGACCATCTCGATGTACGGCGCTTCGAGCTGGTCGATGACGGCGGCGCGGCTCATGCGCATCATCTGCGCGACGATCACGCAGCACAGGCTCAGCACCGGCATGGCAAAGGCCTGCAGCATCTGCCCGAGCGATTCGATATCGTTGACGTACGACAGCGCCGGCAGCCAGCGCAGCTTGACGGCAAACACCAGCACCGCCAGCGTCGCCACCAGGAACTCCGGCACCGACACCACCGCCACCGACGCGGTCGACGCCAGCCGGTCGAACCACGAGCCGCGCCACACGGCAGACGCTATCCCGAGGCCGAGCGCAATCGGCACGGAGAACAGCGCCGTCACCGCGGCCAGCAGCAGCGAATTCGGCAGGCGGCTCGCCACCAGCTCCGCCACCGGCATCTGCGTGGTGGTCGATTGCCCGAGATCGCCCCGGGCAATGCCGCCGAGCCAATGCAGGTAGCGCTGCGGCGCAGGCACGTCGAGGCCCATCTGCGCCCGCAGCGCGGCCAGCGCCTCGGGTGTCGCGTCCTGCCCGAGTTGCTCCTGCGCCGCGTCGCCCGGCAGCACGGCTGTGATCGAGAACACGATCACCGATACGGCCAGCAGCGACAGCAGCGCCATCGCCACGCGCCGCGCCAGCAGCTTGAGGATCACTCCATTCATGGCAGCCCCTTACGCAAAAACACGCCGCACCGCACCGTCCGTCAGGCGTCCAGCCAGACGTTCTCGGCAAATGCGTAGCCCATCAGGCCGCCCAGCGGAATCGGCGCCAGCCCCTTGAGCTTGGTCGAATGGCCGTCGATGCTCGCCAGGAACATCGGAATGCCGATGCCCGCCTCGTCGTGGATCATGGTCTGCATGTCGGCGTACATCTGCTTGCGCTTTGCGAGGTCCGTCTCGGCGCGTGCGCTGGTCAGCAGCTGGTCGAACTTCGGGCTCTTCCAGCGCGACTCGTTCCACGCCGCGTCGGACTTGAAGAACTGCGTGAGGATGGTGTCCGCACTCGGGCGCGGGTTGACGTTGCCGAAGCCGACCGGGCTGTTGAGCCAGTGGTTGGACCAGTAACCATCGGCCGGCATGCGCTTGATGTCGAGGTCCAGCCCGATGCGCTGGGCCGTCTGCTGCAGCACGAGCGCAATCTCGACCGAATACATGGCCGCGGGCGACGTCACCACCGGGACCTTGCCCGTCACGCCCGACTTCTGCAGATGGAACTTCGCCTTGTCGATGTCGAACGCGCGCTGCGGCAGCTCCTTGAAGTAGAACCGGTTGGTCGGGTCGATCGGCTGGTCGTTGGCCAGCACGGCGTGGTCCAGCGCGATGGTCTTCTTCATCTGCTCGCGGTCGAACAGGTACTTCATCGCCATCACGAAGTCGGCGTTCGTGCCCGGGCCCGTATCCTTGCGCATGATCAGGTCGGAGTACTGGCCCGATTGCGTGGTGAAGATCGCATACCCCGGCGTGCCCTTCACGCGGGCCACGGCGCGCGGGTTGACGGAGGCCACCAGGTCCATCCCGCCGGAAAGCAGCGCATTCACCCGCGCGCTGTCGTCGCCAATGCCGACGAACTCGATTTCATCCAGGTACGGCTTGCCAGGCTTCCAGTAGCCCTCGTTGCGCACCACGAGCGTACGCACGCCCGGCTTGAATTCCTTGATCTTGTACGGGCCGGTGCCGATGCCGGCGTTGAAGTCCGTCGTGCCGTCCTTGACGATGTGAAAGTGGAACGTGCCCAGGATCACGGGGAGGTCGGCGTTCGGTGCCGTCAGCACCACCGTGACCTCGTTCGGCCCCGTGGCCTTCACGCTGTCGATCTGGTCGGCCAATACCTTGGCCTTGGATGCCGTGGCCGGGTTCTTGTGGCGCATGATCGAATACACCACATCGGCCGGGGACAGCGCCTTGCCGTCATGGAAGGTCACGCCCTTGCGAAGCGTCATCACCCACGTCTTGGCATCCGCCGTCTGGTACGACTCGGCCAGCGCCGGGCGCGGCGTGAGGCTGCCGTCGAGCGCGAACAGGCCGTTGTAGACCATGTTGCAGCGCACGTAGTCGTTCTGGTTCGACTGCTTGGCCGGGTCCAGCGTGTCGGTCGCGGCGGCGGTGGCGGCGGCCACGCGGATGCGCCCACCGCGGCGCGGCGTCTGCGCGTACACATTGACGGCCGTGCCCGCGAGGCTGCCGGCCAGCGTGGCCTGCATGCCGCCCGCCATCAGCATCTTCAGGACGTCGCGGCGCGAGGCACCGCGCTTGAGCGACTCCATCACGCGCAGGCTTTCGCTGGGGCCAACTAGGTTCTCGAACTCATTACGGCGGTCGCTCATGGTGGGGCTCCTGATGGATCTGATGTGGGAACAGCGAACACTGCGTTGTTTGTAATCGGAATACAGGCGGGTGCGCGGCTAGGCGAACCGGTCCTTGAGCTGGTAGTACATGCCCACGGCGGGCAGAAACCACGGCGGCCCGAAGTGGCCGGGAATGGCGCTCCAGCCGCGATCGCGCCACGGGTTGGCGGAGGCATCGCCGGCCATCACCGCGGCCATGCGCTCGCCCATGTGCACGGACATCTGTGTGCCGTGGCCGCTGTAGCCCATCGAATAGAACAGGCCGTCGCGCTCGCCAGCATGCGGCAGGCGGTCCTGCGTCATGTCGACGAGGCCGCCCCAGCAGTAATCGAGGCGCACGTCGCGCAGTTGCGGAAACGTCTCGGCCAGGCCGCTGCGCAGGATCTCGCCGCTCATGGCGTCCTGCTGCGGGCTGGAGACCGCAAAGCGCGCGCGGCCGCCAAACACCAGGCGGTGGTCGGGCGTCAGGCGGAAGTAATGGTGGATGTTCGCCACCGTCACATAGGTGCGGCGCGCCGCGAGCAAGGCGTGCGCGCGCTCCGCGCCCAGCGGCTCCGTGGTGACGATGAAGCTGCCGATCGGCACGATGCGCCGACGCAGCCAGCCGAACGTGCCGTAGCCGCCGTGGCGCGAAGCCCCCGTGGCGAGCAGCACCTGGCTGGCCAGCACCGTGCCGCGCGAGGTATGCACGCGATGCACCTGCCCCTGCACGCGCTCAAGGCGCTGCACGCACGTGCGCGTGTGGATCTGCGCGCCCTGCCGCTGCGCTGCCAGGGCCAGGCCTTGCGCGAAGCGGCCCATGTGCATCTGGCCGCTGCGCTTGTACAGCAAACCGCCGTGGAAGCGTTCGCTCTGCACCTCGGCGCGCACGCGGGCGGCATCGAGAATCTCCACGTCCAGGTCCACGCCGTCGCCAATGAGCCGGTCCGCGCTGCGCTGCAGCGCATCCATGTGATACGGCCGGGTGGCGAGCTTGAGCTTGCCATTGCGCTGGAAGTCGCAGGCGATGCCTTCTTCGCGGACGATGCGCTCCACCGTGTCCACGGCCGCGTCGTAGGCGTGATACCAGGCCCGCGCCCGGTCCACGCCGACCTTGCCGGCCAGCTCGGCGTAATCGACTGCCAGGCCGTTGTTGACATGGCCGCCGTTGCGCCCCGAGGCTTCGACGGCCACGGTGCTGCCGGCCTCCAGCACGACCACGCTGGCACCGCGCCGCGCCAGCGCCAGGGCCGCCGACAGCCCCGTGAAGCCGCCGCCCACGATCGCCACATCCACCTGCGCCGGCAGATCGTGCGGATCGAGCGCCAGCGCGGGCACCGAGTCGTTCCAGTAGGAGTCGAGTTTCATGGAGGTCATGGCGCGGTCAGGCACGTCGTGCTTACAGACCCACGACGCCGGCAAGGCCGCCGATGTCCTGGATCTCGGTGTAGCGGTACGCCGGGTTGCCGGGGCCGTGGCCGCGATTGACGAACACCTTGTTGACGATGCCCAGATCGTCGGCCGACATCAGGTCATAGCGCAGGCTGGACGACACGTGCAGCACGTCTTCCGGGTTGCAGCCGAGCGAATCGAACATGTATTCGAAGGCCTTCAGGCGCGGCTTGTAGGCCTGGGCCTGCTGCGCGGTATAGACACGATAGAACGGCGCGCCCAGCATTGCCACGTTCTTCTGGATCTGCGCGTCGTCGGCGTTCGACAGGATCACCAGCGGGATTTCCCTGGCGACCTTCGCCAGGCCGGCCGGCACGTCGGGGTGCGGGTCCCACGTGGGCACCGCGTCGTAGTAGGCCTGCCCGTCCGTATCGAAATACTGGATCTTCCATTTCTTGCACAGGCGGCGCACGGCGTTCTTCAGCACGACCTCGTACGGCTTCCAGTCGCCCAGCACCTCGTCGAAGCGGTAAGCGGTGAAGTCAGCAATGAACTGCTCCATGTGCTCGGCCGGAATGCGGTCGGCAAACAGCTCGCGCGTCATCTCGCCCATGCGGAAACGGGTGAGCGTGCCGTAGCAATCGAACGTGATGTACTTGGGTCGGAAGGTCATGGCGGTGATCCTCAGGGTCGGTGCACTGATGCGGTCTGTGCGACAGGGTTATGACGAAATCATTGAAGCATGCAGGCCCGCACGCGTTGTAGGGAATTGCGGTGCCTCACGTGAGAAAGCTGCTGTTTGCGATGGCGCTCGCGGCATGCCATGCGGTCTGCACCGCCGGTGTGCCGGACGCACTGCTAATGCGCTGCAGCAAAGTCGATCAGCACGCTTTTGAAGCGCAGGTTGGCCTCCACGGCTTGCCGGCCGAGATCCTTGCCGATGCCCGACTGGTGATAGCCGCCGGTGGGGATGACGAAATCGGCGCTGCGCCCGTAACGGTTGATCCAGACCGTGCCGGCCGCAATGCCGCGCATGGCGCGCAGCGCGCGTCCGATGTCGGCCGTGTGCACACCGGCGGCCAGGCCGTAGTGTTCGTGCGCGGCCAGGGCCAGGCCCTCCTCTTCGTCGTCGAAGGTCTGCACGGTCAGCACCGGGCCGAAGATCTCTTCCTGCACGGCGGGGTTGTCTGCGCGCACGCCTTCGATGAGCGTTGGCTGGTAATACGCCCCGCCGGGGCCGCCGTCGAACAGGCCGCCGCCGCAGCGCACGTCCGCGCCGGCGCCCTTGGCGCGATCGACGATGTCCTGGATGCGTGCCGCCTGCACGGCAGAGATGATGGGCGGCAGCGTGGCCGTGTCGTCCCACGTGGCACCCGGCCGCAGCGCCGCAAAGCGCGCCGCAATGCGGTCGATCAATGCCTGGGCAACGCCGCGCTGCACGATCAGGCGCGACCCCGCCACACAGACCTGCCCCGCATTGCCCGTGATGGCGCCGGCAATGATGCCGGCCAGCCGGTCGATGTGCGGCGCGTCATCAAACACCAGCTGCGGACTCTTTCCGCCCAGCTCCAGCGTGACGGGCTTGGGGCCGTGCGACGCGCATGTCGCCATGATCGCGGCACCGGTGCGTGTCGAACCGGTAAACGTCATCTTGGCAATGCGCGGATGCCGCGTGAGCGCATCGCCCGTGGTGCGGCCATCGCCCTGCACCACGTTGAAGAGCCCGGCCGGCACACCGGCCTGCACGGCCAGTTCGGCGAGCCGGATGGCCGAGTACGGCGTCAGCTCGGATGGTTTGAGCACGACGGCATTGCCGGCCGCCAGCGCCGCACCGACCTTCCACGACACCATGACCAGCGGAAAATTCCACGGCGTGATCGCGCCCACCACGCCGTAAGGCTCGGCCACGACCATGCCCAGATGATCGTGGCGCGTGGCCGCCACGTCGCCGCCGAGCTTGTCGGCGTATTCGGCAAAGAAGCGCAGGCCTTCGGCGGTGAACGGCACATCCCAGGCGACGGCATCGCGCACGGGGCGTGTGGAACACACGGCTTCCAGCGGCGCCAGATGCGCCACGTCCGCGTCGATCAGATCAGCCCAGCGGCGCAGCACGCGGGCCCGCTCGCGCGGCGCGCGGCGTGCCCAGTCGGTGGTGCCCCACGCTTGCCAGGCGTTCTGCACGGCCATGTCCACCATGTCGGCATCGGCCATCGGCAAATCGGCATGCACCGCGTTATCGGACGGCCGCCGCACGGCAAGCGCCCCGGTGTGGCGGGCGTCGCTGACATGCTCGCCGCCAATGAAATGGCCCGAAGGCACGCGGATGGTTTCAGGGTTGAAGATCGGCACAGGATGAGGAGGTGCCGCAGCCGGGCACCCATATCGGATGGAGGTTATTGATGCTAGGCAGGATGGCCCGGCATTTGTGTTCGTAACGCCGGCCGCCACCGCATCGAATTGCGAAACCCGCACCCTCGGCAGACGATGCTTGCAAATTGCGGGCAAACCCCAATTCGATCTGGCCCAGCGGCGCGATGTCGTCCAAGATGAGAGCGTGTTATGCCCACCTTCAGAAGGCGTCCTCCATGCTCAGCTCCCCTGCGTCCACCCAGACCACCGCCGCCGACGACGGCGTGGTGCTGCGTCCCATGACCGCCGACGATCTCACCGCGGCGCACGCGCTGTCCGAAGAACAGCGCTGGCCGCATCGCCCTGCCGACTGGGCCCAGATGTTTGCGCACGCCGAAGGCTTCGTGGCCGAGCGCGACGGACAGATCATCGCCACGGCCCAGCGCTGGCGCTGGGGCCCGCGCCACGCGACGATCGGGCTGGTGATCGTCACGCCCGCCTGTCAGGGCCGGCGCGTCGGCCATCGCCTGATGAGCGCATTGCTCGATGGCCTGGAGGACCACACCGTGCTGCTGCACGCCACGGCCGAAGGGCGTGGCCTGTATGAGCGGCTCGGTTTCGTGCGTACCGGTGAAATCCGCCAGCACCAGGGCATTGCGCAACCCACGCCGCTGATCGCGCTGCCCGCGGGCTGGCGGCTGCGGCCGGCTGGCACCAATGAAGCCGAAACGCTGCGCCGGCTCGACGCGCAGGCGCGCGGCATGCCCCGCGACGCGCTGATCGACGACCTGCTCGCCATCGCCGACGCCTGCGTCGTGCTGGACGACGACGGCGAGCCGCGCGGCTTCGCCATGCTGCGCCGCTTCGGGCGCGGCCATGCGATCGGCCCCGTCGTGGCGCCCGACGCCGAGAGTGCCAAGGCGCTGATTGCGCATCTGGCCGGCATCAACGCGGGGCATTTCACGCGCATCGACATCGACTTCGACAGCGGGCTGGCCGAATGGCTCGAGAGCATCGGCCTGCTGCGCGTGGATACGTCGACCACCATGGTGCGCGGCGCGCCGCTGTCAACGCCGCCCGGGGCGGCCGCGCTGGTTGCCATCGTCGCCCAGGCGGTGGGCTGATCTCCACATTGCACAGACGCTTCTCCGTGACCACGACCTTCCTCTACAAGTCCGACCCCGTGCGCGGCCAGCAATGGGCCGAGGTTTTTCGCCAGCACGCGCCCGACATCGACTTCCGCATCTGGCCCGACATCGGCGATCCGCACAAGGTGCGCTTTCTTGCCGCGTGGGAGCCACCGGCCGATATCGCCGCGCAGTTCCCGAACCTCGAAGTGTTGTTTTCATCGGGCGCCGGGGTCGACCAGTTCAACTTCGCCGCGCTGCCGCCAACGCTGCCGGTCGTGCGCATGGTCGAGCCCGGCATCGTGCGCGGCATGGTGGAGTACGTCACGCATGCCGTCCTTGCGCTGCACCGCGACATTCCCGCGTATCGGCGCCAGCAGTCGGCCGGACAATGGCGGCCGCTGCCGGTGCGTCAGGCGGGCGAGCGCCGCGTCGGCGTGCTGGGCCTGGGTTCGCTCGGGCAGGCGGTGCTCGAACAACTGAGCGGCTTTGGCTTTGACTGCGCGGGCTGGAGCCGCTCCCGCCATGCGATCGACGGCGTGCAGTGCTTTGCCGGGCAGGCAGAGTTGCCGGCGTTCCTGGCGCGCACCGACATCCTCGTGTGCCTGCTGCCCCTGACGGACGCCACGCGCGGCATGCTGAACGCCGCGCTGTTCGCCCAGCTGCCGCAAGGCGCCATGCTGGTGCACGTGGGCCGCGGCCCGCAGCTGGTGAGCGATGACCTGCTCGCCGCGCTCGACAGCGGCAGGCTCAGCGAAGCCATGCTCGACGTGACCGACCCCGAACCGCTGCCGTCCGGACATGCGCTCTGGCGGCACCCGCGCATCCAGATCACGCCGCACATCGCGAGCATGACGCAGCCGCTTTCTGCGGCAGCCGTAGTCATCGACAACCTGCGCCGCCTGGCCGCCGGGGAGCCCCTGCTCGGGCTGGTGGACCGCACGCGCGGCTATTGAAACGAGGCGGGAAACGACGCTCGGCACGATGTGCTGCCGCTGCCCGAACAACAGCAGCACAGTGCGTTTCCTGCCCGCAAAGCAGCACCAAGCCGTGGGCACCACGGCCTACTCTTGAGTCCATCGATTGCTCTCCCGCACGCACGGACTCCGCCATGACCCAGCTAACCGATCTGCCCCAGCTTGCCTCGCTCGATGCCATTGACCGTGCCCATCTGATCCACCCCGTGGCGTCGTGGCGCACGCACGAGCAACGCGGGCCGACCGTGCTTTCGTCCGGCAAGGGCGCATGGCTGACCGACGCGCACGGCCATGAACTGCTCGATGCGTTTGCCGGCCTGTGGTGCGTCAACGTCGGCTACGGCCAGGAAAGCGTGGTGCAGGCTGCCGCCGGGCAGATGCGCCGCCTGCCCTACGCCACCGGCTACTTCCACTTCAGCAGCGAGCCCGCCATCCAGTTGGCCGAGAAGCTCGTGCAGATCGCGCCCCGCTCGCTGAACCATGTGTACCTGACGCTGGGCGGCTCCGAAGCCGTGGATGCTGCCGTGCGCTTCATCGTGCAGTACTTCAACGCGATCGGGAAACCCACGAAGAAGCACTTCATTGCGCTGGAACGCGGGTATCACGGCTCGTCGTCGACGGGCGCGGGGCTGACGGCGCTGCCCGCGTTTCATCGCGGCTTTGACCTGCCGCTGGCCACGCAGCACTACATCCCGTCGCCGAACCCGTACCGGGCGGCCGACCCAGCGGATGCGCAAGGCATCATCGCCGGCTCCGTGGCTGCCTTGCGTGCGAAGGTGGCCGAGCTGGGCGCCGACAACGTCGCGGCGTTCTTCTGCGAACCGATCCAGGGGTCGGGCGGCGTGATCGTGCCGCCCAAGGGCTGGCTCAAGGCCATGCGCGATGCCGCGCGCGAGCTGGGCATCCTGTTTGTCGTCGATGAAGTCATCACCGGCTTTGGCCGCACCGGCCCCATGTTTGCGTGCGATGCCGAGGGTGTGGAGCCCGACGTCATGACGATGGCCAAGGGCCTCACCGCCGGCTACGTGCCCATGGGCGCCACGATGATCTCCGACGAGATCTATGCCGGCATTGCCGACGGCGCACCCGCCGGCGCACCCATCGGCCACGGCGCCACGTATTCCGCCCACCCGGTAAGCGCGGCGGTCGCGCTGGAAGTGCTGCGGCTGTACGAGGAAGGCGGCATCCTCGCCAACGGCCAGCGCGGTGCGGCCAGCTTTGCGGCGGGGCTCGATGCGCTGCTGGCGCATCCGCTGGTGGGCGATTCACGCCACCGTGGCCTGCTCGGCGCGCTCGAACTGGTGAGCGACAAGGCCACCAAACGCGGCTTTGACGCGAGCCTCGGCCTGCCGGATCTGATTGCCTCGGCTGCCTATCGCAACGGCATCGTGTTCCGGGCGTTCGGCGACAACATCCTCGGCTTTGCCCCCGCGCTGACGTATACCGAAGACGAGTTCGCGCAACTGTTCACCCGGCTGAAGACGACGCTCGACGACGTGCTGGCCGTGCCGGCCGTACGCGCGGCGCTCGTTTGACGCAACAACCTGACACAAGAGACGCTGGCTGCCGCAGAATCGATCCATCTTCCACGCACGCGCCACCGCCATGACCGAAGCTCTCAAGATCGACCGCCTGGACTTGCGCATCCTCGCGCAGCTGCAGAAGAACGGCCGCATGACCAACGTGGATCTGGCGGACGCCGTGGGCCTCTCGCCCAGCCCCTGCCTCATCCGCGTCAAGCGCCTTGAGCAGGCCGGCTATATCTCGGGCTACGGCGCGCACATCCGCATGGAGAAGCTGGGCGACACGCTCACCGTCTTCACTGAAGTCACGTTGTCGGACCACCACCGCGAAACCTTCGCGCGCTTCGAAGCCGCCATCCGAGACGTGGACGAGGTGCTCGAATGCCACCTGCTCAGCGGCGGCTACGACTACCTGCTGCGCTTCATCACGCGGGGCGTCAACCACTACCAGGAAGTCATCGAGGGCCTACTGGAGCGCAATATCGGCATCGCCAAGTACTTCAGCTACATCGTCATCAAGTCGCCGTTCGTGAAGACGTACTGCCCGATCGAGCGGCTGTTTCCCAACCAGCGCTGATGCCACGTACCTGACGCTGGCGGGCGCACGAGGGTGCCGCTTGCCGTTCGCCGCGATCGCCGTGGCCGGCGTTACACCGGCCCTTTCCGTACGGCGTTCGCCACCCGGGAACGGGCGCTCATGCAGGCCTTTCGCACGCTCAGCACGCCATGCTGGCAACCCGTTTCAAAACAGCAGCTTCCTCATGATCGATGCGGCATTTCGTGACAAGCGCCTCGCAACTCTATGTTGCAATGACTCCAGTCAAAGGCCTTGAGGCGTACCGCGAAAGCCAGGCCATTCTTCGATACGGTGAGGAAGAATCCGCATGAGCACTGCCCTGATGCTGCACCGCGCCGATGGCGCGCCCCTGTCGACCGCATTCCGGCAAGCGGCACTGAGCGCCGAAGACCCGTTCGCGCAAGGCCGCGAGATTGCCTGGGAGGGCCCGAATGCAATGAGCGCCGGCCGCGCCAGCTTTGTTGGCCAACGCGACGTCGCGAGCTATCCCCATACGGAGACACTCGCCGTCGTGGAGGGCGAACTCACACTCAGCGCACCGGGCTCGGCGCGGCACGTCATCGGCGCGGGCGCCGGCGCGGTGATCGCCGCCGGCACGGCCGTGCGCATCGAGGCTGCTGCCGGCGTCCGGTTTGTGTTCTGCGCCGCCGCGGGTAACGCGCCCACGTCGCCGGCTCTCATCCCGCTGCGCGCAGATGCAGACTTCAAGCCGTCCGGCGGCCCGGCCCCGGAGGTGCTGCTCGGGCCCTCCCCGCAATGCCGCAGCGACAACGTCTTCACCGACGAGCCCACGCAATACCGCGCTGGCACCTGGGACTCGACGCCCTACCACCGCATCGTCCGCCCGCATCCGGTGAATGAATTCATGTACGTGCTCGATGGCGTTGTGCAATTTGCCGGCCCCGACGGCAACGCAGTCACCGTGAGCACCGGCGACGCCATCTTCGTGCCGCAGGGCGCGCCCATCGGGTGGGAGAGCACGCAGCGCGTGGCGAAGTTCTACGTGGTGCAAAACGCGCAAGCCTGAAAGAGCGAGGAGAGCCATCCATGTCCCAGCCGCTGCGTCTCATCGAGAGCGCCTCTTCCCTGCCAGCGCAAGCCGACGTCGTCGTGATCGGCGGCGGCATCATCGGCGTGTTTGCCGCCTACTACCTGGCCCGGCGCGGCGTGTCGGTGGCCGTCGTCGAAAAGGGCCGCATCGGCGCCGAACAGTCGAGCCGCAACTGGGGCTGGTGCCGGCAGCAAAACCGCGATGCGCGCGAGCTGCCGATGGCCACCAAGAGCCTTGAACTGTGGGAGCAATTTGCCGCAGACACCGGCGAAGACACGGGTTTCCGCCGCTGCGGCCTGCTCTATCTCAGCAACGACGAAGACGAACTCGCGCGCTGGACGAAGTGGCGCGATTTCGCCAGGACGGCCGGCGTGACCACGCACATGCTGAGCAGCCGCGAGGCCTCCGAGCGGGGCCGTCTGACGGGCCGCACGTGGAAGGGCGGCGTGTTTTCACCGAGCGACGGCACGGCCGACCCGGCGAAGGCGGCACCGTCGGTCGCAGCGGCGCTCATGAAACTCGGCGGCACGGTGCACCAGAACTGCGCCGCGCGGGGCATTGAGGTGGAGGGCGGCCGCGTGAGCGGCGTCGTCACCGAAGCGGGCACCATCAAGACGCGCACCGTGGTATTTGCAGGCGGGGCATGGGCCTCGTCGTTCTGCCGCCAGTTGGGCATCCGCTTTCCGCAGGCAACGGTTCGCCAGTCCATCGTGCGGGTGACCGGCGTGACCGAACCGGTGCCCGACGCCCTGCATACGGCGCGCGTGTCCATCACCCGCCGCAGCGATGGCAGCTACAACCTCGCCATCAGCGGGCGCGGACGCGTCGACCCGACGGCGCAGCTGCTGCGCTTTGCGCCGCAGTTCCTGCCGATGTTCGCGAAGCGCTGGCGCAATGTGTTCCCCGGCGGGTTGGAAGGCATTCGCGCGGGCCACGAGACCCTCGCGCGGTGGCGGCTCGATGCGCCCACACCGATGGAGCGCATGCGGATCCTCGACCCCCGGCCCGATCCGGTCGCGGTCAGGCAAACCTACGACCGCGCCGTCGAACTGCTGCCGGTGTTCGGCCAGGCTGGTATCGCCAATGCCTGGGCCGGTTTCGTCGACAACACGCCCGACGGCGTGCCCGGCATCGGCGAAGTCCCGGAGGTCCCCGGATTCATCCTGGCCGCGGGCTTCTCGGGCCACGGGTTCGGTATCGGTCCCGGCGCCGGCCATCTGATTGCCGATCTGGTGACGGGTGAAAAGCCGATCTTCGACCCTGCCCCCTACGACCCGGCGCGCTTCAGGCACTCGGCCTGGGGCAAGGTCGCTGACTTCTAGGGCGGCAATACCGGGGGGCCATCCCACATGGCCACAGTTCAGGAACCGGATGGGACGGCGGCCAGCGCGCGGCGGGCGACTTCGCAAAACCAGCGCACGCCAAGCGGCAGCGCATCGTCGTTGAAGTCGTAGCACGGATGATGGAGCGGGTATTCGCCATCTGGGCCTGGCTCCGCGCGCCCCTGGCCGAGCCACAGATACGCACCCGGCTTTTGCTGCAGCATGAAGGCGAAGTCTTCCGAGGTGAACGCCGCGCGCGGCGCCATGTCGGCCTGCAGGCCGATCGCCTTCGCCGCATCCAGCGCGAGCTTGGCTTCGGCTGCCGTGTTGATCGTGGCCGGGTAGTAGCGCCGATACTCGACGTCGATCTGCGTGCCGCTGGCCAGCGCAACGCCGTGGGCCGTGTCGCGCAGCGCAGCTTCGATGCGGTCTTGTGAAGCCGCATCGAAGCTGCGCACCGTACCCGTCACGCGCACTTCGGCGGGCAGCACGTTATGGCTGTGGCCGCCCTCGATGCGCGTGACCGACAGCACCGCCGATTCGCCCGGATCAATACGCCGCGACACGATCGTATGCAGCTGCGCCACCAGCTGGCTGGCGGCGAGGATGGCGTCGGGCGTGTGGTGCGGCTGCGCGGCATGGCCGCCGCGTCCGCGCAGGGTGATGTCGAAGCGATCGGCGGCCGCCATGATCGGGCCGGGGCGCGTCTGTGCGTGGCCCAGCGGCAGGTCGGGCCAGTTGTGCAAGGCATAGACGCTGTCGCACGGGAAGCGCTCGAACAGGCCGTCTTCGATCATGCGGCGCGCGCCCGCCTGACCCTCTTCGGCGGGCTGGAAGATGAAACGGACCGTGCCATCGACGCCCGTGCGGGCAAGCTGGCGCGCGGCGCCGATCAGCATGCTCGTGTGGCCGTCATGCCCGCAGCCATGGTGCCGGCCCCGCACGCGGCTGGCATGCGGCGCGCGGCCAAGTTCCACCATCGGCAGCGCGTCCATGTCGGCACGCAGCCCGACACTGCGGCCGCTCCGGCCGCCGCGCAGCGTGCCGACCACGCCGGTGCCACCGACGCCCTCTTCCACCTCGAGCCCCAGCACCCGCAGCGACTGCGCCACGATGCCCGCGGTGCGGTGTTCCTCGTACGCGAGTTCCGGGTTGGCATGCAGGTCGCGGCGCAGGGCGACGAGTTCGGGCAGCAGGTCCGCCACGGGCTCCACGACGGCGTCGGGCTTCATTGGCCAGCCTCCACCGCATCGGCAAGTTGCGCCAGCGTGTGGAAGTGATAGTCCGGCACGGTGTGTTCGGACTCGATGGTGCCGCCCGAGCCCGGCATGCCATGGCGACGCTCGATCCAGCACGTGGCGATGCCAAGCCGCTTGGAGATGCCGATGTCGTGATACTGGCTCTGCGCCACGTGCAGGTTGTCGGCCTGCCTGTAGCCCCAGGCGCCTTCGTAGCGGCCGCGCGCGTAGGCGAAGTAGCGCGGGTCGGGCTTTTCGCACAGCGCGTCATCGCACGAGAGCAGCAGGTCGAATGGCGAGCCCAGCGTGCGCTGAAAATGCGCCAGCGCCCAGGATTGCGCGTTCGTCATCGTCACGAGCTTGAAGCGCTTGCGCAGGCGCTGCAGGGCCTCCACCGAGTCGGGAAACGCGGGCCACTCGGCCACCGAATCGCGAAAGCCCTTGGCAAGCGCATCGGTATCGGGCAGCCCAAGCTGCTGCGCGACGATGTGCCAGCACGGCACGAGGTCATCGGGGTACCACTCCGTCTGGCCGCGCTTGCGGGCTGCGCGATACGCCGCGAGGAACGCATCGTCCGTCACCGTGCTGTTGGGCACGGCGCGGCGCAGGTAGGCGAGCATGCCGCCCTCGAAATCGATCAACGTCCCGACGACGTCGAAAGTCAGCACCTTGAAATCCCGAAGGGCCATGAAATGCTCCTGAGTGAGTGAACGCCGAAAGCAGACAACGGGCCGACCGGCGCGCCAACCCGCTTGCACGGCATCAAGCTTAGAAGCAGCGGTGCGGGCGATGGTACCGTTCACCGACCACGACGCGGCAGCGAATTGCGTTTTTGTGCGCCGGGCGCCGCGATTGTTCGGCACGAAGATCAGCCCCAGCGAACGCGCCTCACATCCGGCCCAGCCTTCCGCCACGTTTTCGTTTCCAAATGTTACCGGCGTGAGCCAATGCCGACTTCGGCACTACGCAGCGGGCGTGGCCGTGCAGTAAAGTCCATGTCATGAAAGACGCCCGCCTTTACTCGCCTCTGATCGTGTTCGCCTTGCTTGCCGCGTGCGCTTCACGCACGCCCCAGCAACACGCCGACGCCGCCCTCACAGACACCACGAGCGCAGCCGCAGCCGACAACGGCTGGCAGGCGCTGCGTGCCAAATACATGGACTGCGTCCAGCGCCGCGCCGCAGACGGCATCCCCGGCACGGCCCAGGCCAAGTCGGTCGTCTCAGCGGCCCTGAGCGCGTGCGAAGGCGACCTGAGTGCCATGCACGACGCCTTCCGCGACCACCTCAGCACGCAGATGTCGTCGTCGGGCGCGCGCCGGGCCTCCGACCGCGTCACGCAGGACACCCGCGAGAAAGCGCGCGTCTACCTCACCGGCTACGTCGAACACGAACGCTACGTGGCGAACTCGCGCTAAAGCGCTACAGCATCTCCAGCGCGCGCGGCCCCTTCGGCGGCGGGAAGATGTCGTCCAGTGCGGCGAGCTGCTCAGCCGTGAGCGTGTGCGACAACGCGCCGACGTTCTCCTTCAGCCGCCGGCGGTGCCCGGTCTTGGGGATGGCGATGATGTCGTCGCCGGCCAGCAGCCATGCCAGGGCGACCTGCGCCGGCGTCATGCCGCATTCGCGCGCAAAGCCGACGAGCTTCGGGTGCCGGAGCAGCCGCGCCTGCTCGATGGGCGAATAGGCCATCACCGGCACGCGGCGCTGGCGCAGCCACGGCAGCAGGTCCCATTCGATGCCACGGCGGCTCAGGTTGTACAGCAACTGGTTGACCGCGACCGCATCGCCGCCGGGCACCTCCCACAGTTCCTCCATGTCGGACAGATCGAGGTTGCTGACGCCGTAATGGCGGATCTTGCCTTCGCGCTGCAGGGCCTGCAGGCCGTGCACGGTCTCTTCGAGCGGCACGCTGCCGCGCCAGTGCAGCAGGTAGAGATCGAGGCGGTCGGTGCCAAGCCGATGCAGGCTGCGCTCGCACGCGGCGGCAATGCCGCGCCGGGTCGCGTTGTGCGGGTAGACCTTGCTGACGAGGAAGACCTCGTCGCGGCGCCCGGCGATGGCCTCCCCGATCAAGGCTTCGGAGAGGCCCTCGCCGTACATCTCGGCGGTGTCGATAAGGCGCAGGCCCAGGTCGAGGCCCAGGCGCAACGTGGCGATTTCTTCTGCGCGCGCGGCCGGGCGGTCGCCCATGTTCCACGTGCCCATGCCGAGCGCCGGGACGCGTTCTCCATCGGGCAATGTGACTTGTTTCATGTCTCGCTTTCCGGTTGGGGAGCCAGACACGAATCTACAAGAGACCCGGCGCGTCGTTAAGGCGACAGGCGTCCGTTCAGAACTTACCCGCTGCTGAAGCAGTTACGCGTCAGTGCGCGGTCTGCGAGTGGCTGCCACCGGGCGTGGAAATGCCGCTCACGGCCTGGCCCGTCTTCTTCGGATTGCCGCAGCCCGCGATGTCGCCGATGGAGACGATGCCCACCAGGCGCTTGTCGCGGCTCACCACGGGCAGGCGCCGCACCTGGATGTTGCCCATGTTGTGCGTGACGTGGTCGAGGTCTTCGTCGTCGTAGCAGTACATCACTTCCTGCGACATCACATCGCCGATCCGGGTGTCGGGCCCGCGCCCTTCCGCTACCGCGCGTACGGCAATGTCGCGATCCGTCAGCATGCCGACGAGCCGGTCACCCTGCCCGACCGGCAGCGCACCGATGTCGCATTCGGACATCAGCCGCGCGGCGTCCTGAATGGTCTGATCCGGATTGACGAGCTTGACGTCCTGCGTCATCGCTTCTCGAACTCTCATGGAATCTCCTCATGCGCCGACTGGATGACCGGTTGCCCCAAGGGCGCCGGCGCGTTACGCCGATGGAACACTGATCACCCAGCACGGGCCGTACCCATTCGAACGCTTCATGCACGGCCAGCGGGAACGCCAATTGCGTGACCGCACGCGCCCGGGGCACGGTGCCACGCGCCAGGCCGACGTGAAGCGCGTGGCAGGCCGCATAACCGCCGGTTGCGGCACTGTGGCGGCCATGCAGCCGAGGCGTGAAGCCGGTAGCCGTTACGCGCAGGTTGTACAAACGCGTCGCGCATGGTGCGGCCGGCCATCCAATAAAGAGAAAGGAGCACAGGAGACAACCATGTTGAGCCCCCATGAAATTGCGGCGCTGGTCCTGGTGTGCGAGGAGTCCAAACCCCGCGATCTCGACATGGCCGACATCGAGGCGCTGCTCGCACATCAGCTCATTACGCTCGAGCCGATGGACTCGGGGTTGAGCGAGCCGCGCGTCACGGTTCAGGGACATGCGTTGTTGAAGTCGCTCGGCGTCATGCGCACGCCGGCCCGCAGGGGGTGCCTCTCGGCCTTACGGTGACGGCACGGGCGCATCGGTCGGCCGCCTCTTCGGCGGCCAATGGAGGGCCGATCAGAGCCCGGCCACGGCGTGACGCAGCAGCAGCGCTGCCAGCACGAGCATCGTCACGCCGATCAGGCCGTCCAGCACGCGCCACGCCCCTGGCCGCGCAAACCACGGTGCCAGCCATCGCGCACCAAACCCCAGCCCCGTAAACCAGAAGAGGCTGGCCGAGCTTGCGCCCGCCACAAACCACCCGCGCAATCCGGCCGCCTGCTGCGCGCCAATGCTGCCGACCAGCAGGACCGTGTCGAGATAGACGTGCGGATTGAGCAGCGTGAAGGCCGCCGCCTGCGCAAGCGCCGCGACCCGGCTCATACCCTCGCCGCCCGCCGCCGCGCTCAGCTGGTGCGGATGCCGTGCGCGCCGCAGCGCCTGCACGCCGTAGAGCAGCAGGAAGGCGGCGCCCGCCACCGCCAGCCCTCTCGCCAGCGCTGGACGCTCCCCCAGGGCATGCGCCATGCCGAGCACGCCGGCTGAAATCAGCAGCGCATCGGCCATCGCACAGAACAGCACCACGCTGCCGACGTGCTCGCGTCGAAGCCCCTGGCGCAGCACGAAAGCGTTCTGGGCGCCAATGGCGACAATCAGCCCGAGGCTCAGTGCGAGGCCCTGCAGAAACACGGAAAACATCGGCGGAGCCGAGGAAAGTGCGGTCGTCATGCGTGCAGCTTGCCGGCACGTTGCGATGAAGACAAACTATATTTTCTTTACCGGATTCAGTTTTGCTAATTCCCATGCTCGATTACTCCGCCTTGGCCGCGCTGGCCGCCGTCATCCGCGAAGGCAGCTTCGAGCGCGCGGCGCGGGCGCTGCATGTCACGCCTTCGGCCGTGTCGCAGCGCATCCGGCTGCTCGAAGAGCGCGTTGGCTGCGCGCTGGTAGTGCGCGATCAACCTTGCCGCGCCACCGAAACGGGCCGGCGCCTGTGTCAGCACGTCGATCGCGTACGGCTGCTCGAACAGGAGCTGCACGAAGCGCTGCCCACCCTGGCCCCTGAAGGCCAGGCACGTGTGGCGCTGCCCATTGCTGTCAATGCAGACAGCCTCGCCACATGGCTGGCCCCGGCCATTGCCGGTTTTGCGGCAGCGCATCCGGTGCTGATGGATGTGGCGGTCGATGACCAGGACCACACGACCGAATGGCTGCGCAGCGGCGCGGTACTGGCGGCCGTCACGGCGACGGCACGCCCGGCCGCGGGCTGCAACAGCCGTCCGCTCGGCTCCATGCGCTACCTGGCCGCAGCAAGCCCCGCGTTCATGCAACGGCACTTCCCCGACGGCGTGGGCGCCGGCACCCTCGCCAAGGCGCCAAGCCTCGTCTTCAATACCAAGGACGAACTGCAGACGCGCTGGGCACGGCGCCTTTGCCATCGGCATGTCGAGCTGCCGCGCCACACGCTGCCTTCGTCGCAGGCATTTGTGGCGGCCGCGCTGGCTGGCATGGGATGGGGCATGCATCCAGAGGCGCTCATTGCCTCGCATCTTGAAGACGGCGCGCTGGTCGAGCTGGTGCCCGATACCCCGCTGGATGTACCGCTGCACTGGCAATACGCGCGGGCGGCTTCCACATTGCTCGATGGGCTGAGCCGCGAAGTGATGGCCGCGGCGCGCTCGGCGCTCCGGGCGCCGTGAGCGCTACAGCGCGTTGAGCGGGATCTTGAGGTACTGCACGCCGTTCGGTTCGGCAGGCGGCAGCGCGCCCGCGCGGATGTTGACCTGAATGGAGGGCAACATCAGGGTCGGCATGGAAAGCGTGGCATCGCGCTTCGTGCGCATCTGCACGAACTCGGCCTCGGTCACGCCGTCATGCACATGGATATTGGCGCGGCGCTGTTCCGCCACCGTCGTCTGGCACATCGCCTCCCGGCCGGCGGGCGGATAGTCGTGACACATGTAGAGCCGCGTGTCGGGCGGCAGCGCCAGCAGGCGGCGGATGGACTGATACAGCGTGCCCGCATCGCCGCCGGGAAAGTCGCAGCGCGCGGTGCCGACATCCGGCATGAACAGCGTGTCGCCCACGAAGACAGCGTCGCCCACCTGATACGCCATGTCGGCCGGCGTGTGGCCCGGCACGGCCAGCGCCCTGGCTTCAAGCTCACCAATGCGGAAGACCTCATCCGGCGCGAACAGGTGGTCGAACTGCGAGCCATCCAGCCGGAACGAGGGCTCGAGGTTGAAGATCGGCTTGAAGACGCCCTGCACCACGCGGATCGACTCGCCAATGGCAATGCGGCCGCCAAAGCGCGCACGCAGGTACGGCGCAGCCGACAGATGATCGGCATGCGCGTGCGTCTCGAGCAGCCATTGCACGCGCAAGTCTTGCGTCTCGATGAACGCCGCCACACGATCGGCCGAGTGCGTCCGCGTGCGGCCCGATTTGGGGTCGTAATCGAGCACGGAATCGATGATGGCGCATTGCGTGCCCGGCCCTGCGTGGACCACGTAGCTCATGGTGCAGGTATCGGGGTCGAAGAACGGTTCGATCTGGGCGTGCATGGCGGGCTTTCGCAAACAATCTATATTTTTATAGAATATCGTCAGACATTGTGTCTGCCAATAGCGCAGATTTCGCCTGCGCAGCGCCCCGATGACCGATTCGACCACCGCCCCACCCGACGTTGTGCCGCTGCCCGAGGCGGCCATCTCCATGCTGCGCGCGTCTGCCTCGCAGGCGTGTGCGGTACTAAAGGCCATGGCCCACGAAGACCGCCTGCTGTTGCTGTGCCAGCTCACCCAGGGCGAGCGCAACGTGGGCGAACTCGAGGCGCTGGTGGGGCTGCATCAGCCCAGCCTGTCGCAGCAGTTGGGCGTGTTGCGCGATGAAGGCCTCGTGGCTACGCGCCGCGAAGGCAAATACATCTATTACCGGCTGGCGAGCTTCGAGGTCATCCAGATCATGCAGACGCTCTCCGCCCTGTACTGCGGCAAGGTCTTGAAGACGGTCACATAGGCCGCCTGCCGCACCCTTCCATCGATGCACCCGCCGGATTGCCCGGCGGCCTCCACTAGATCGCATGCTGACCGAACTCCCTTCTGTACCGCCCTTGGGCTGCGGCGCCGCGCGCATTGGCGTGGCTGCCGGCCTGCACCCGCGGCGACCGCCGCGCGGCATCACGGTCGCGGGGCGCTGAGCATGTCGCCGTCGGAGATGGGCTGGATCCTCAGCGCGGGGCTCGGTTCCGTGGTGGGCCTCATTCTTGCGCTGACCGGGGCCGGCGGCGCCATTGTGGCGGTGCCGCTGTTGATCTTCGGGTTGCATCTGTCCGTGCAGCAGGCCGCGCCGATCGCATTGCTTGCGGTCGGCCTGTCAGCGGGGCTCGGTGCGGTGCTGGGCCTGCGCGAAGGCAAGGTGCGCTACAAGGCCGCCGCGCTGATGGCGGCATGTGGCATCGTGGCGTCGCCGCTTGGCCTCTGGGTCGCGCACCGGGTGCCGAATACCCCGCTGACCGTCGTGTTTGCTGCCGTCCTCGGCCATGTGGCGATGCGCATGTTCCGTCAGGCGCAGGCCGCCGGCCATACCGAACCGCAGCATCGGCATGCCGCCCCGCCCTGCCACCTCGATCAAACGACTGCCAGGCTCATCTGGACGCTCCCCTGTGCCCGCGCGCTCGCCGCATCCGGAGCGGGGGCCGGGTTCCTTTCCGGCCTGCTGGGTGTGGGCGGGGGCTTCGTCATCGTGCCGGCGCTTCGCCGCGCGACCGATCTGCCGATGCAGACCATCGTCGCCACGTCGCTTGCCGTCATCGCGCTGGTGTCGACGGGGGGCGTGGTTGCCGCGGCGATCGGTGGGCATGTCGATTGGTCTGTCGCGCTGCCGTTTGCCGCCGGTGCGTTGACCGGCATGCTTGTCGGCCGGCGCTTTGCGCGCCATCTGGCCGGGCCCGCACTGCAGCGCGGGTTCGCCGCATTTGCGGGCGTGGTCGCGCTCGGATTGATCGCCAGGGCCTTTATTTGACCGGATTGTTGCGAAAGCGGTACAATCGCCGGTTCCGGAGCGTAGCGCAGCCTGGTAGCGCATCTGATTTGGGATCAGAGGGTCGTAGGTTCGAATCCTATCGCTCCGACCACAATAAGCAGTCAAGCAAAACGGCTTACGTTCATCGCGTAAGCCGTTTTGCTTCGTGCACGACAAGCCGTGTCATATGCGGGTGCTATAACGACAGCATCGCTGCACTGCCTGACACCTGCTCATGAACCTCATCCTGTGGCGCCACGCCGAAGCCGAAGACGTGGCCGCACCGCTGCGCATCCAGCGCAGCACCGATCTCCAGCGTGAACTCACCAAGCGCGGCCACAAGCAGGCCGAGAAAGTGGCCGCATGGCTGCGTCCTCGCCTGCCCGAAGACACGCTGGTGCTCGCCAGCCCCGCAGTGCGCACGCAGCAGACAGCGCGCGCGCTGACCGAGCACTACCAGGCCCTGCCCGCGCTTTCGCCGGGCGCGGACGTCAGCGCCATCCTCGACGC
The DNA here is from genome assembly GCF_905397375.1 of Ralstonia mannitolilytica. Lineage (GTDB taxonomy): Bacteria > Pseudomonadota > Gammaproteobacteria > Burkholderiales > Burkholderiaceae > Ralstonia > Ralstonia mannitolilytica. Next base: position 56,442 of record NZ_CAJPVG010000012.1, on the reverse strand, counting down.
ACTGGACTGGCCGTCGAATACGAATCTGCTGCTGGTCGGCCACCAACCGTGGATCGGGCGGCTGGCGAGCCTCCTCATCGCCGGCAACGAGATGGACTGGAGCGTCAAGAAGGCGGCCGTGTGGTGGCTATGCCGGCGCGTGCGCGAAGGCGAGGCGCAGACCGTGCTGCGCGCCGTGGTGAACCCCGATCTTGTGTGACACGACGTGCCTGTCACGCCAACGCCACGCAAAATTCACGCAACCGTCACGATTGACACCCTTTTGTCGCTGATCTGTCACGCAGCGTCTCTAGAATCGCCCCGAAATTCACCCATGGGGATGATGAATGCGAGACCTGCCGACGCCCACCCAGCCGTTGATCGACGCACTGCCGAGCCTGAGCCTGGCGAATATCGGGCAAGCCAACGCACGGAGGGGTCTTCCTCGCACACCGGACGCTGTTCCGACGCGTGACAAGCCTGTTCTGGCCGTTTCGTGGGCGCGCCACCAGGATGAAGTGACCGAGGCGCAGCGCCTGCGCTACAAGGTCTTTGCCGAAGAGATGGGCGCCCGCCTGGCCTCGGCCCACGCCGAGCTGGACGTCGACATGTTCGACGCCGTGTGCGACCACCTGATCGTGCGTGACCAGAAGACGCTGCGCGTGGTCGGCACCTACCGCGTGCTGCGCCCGGACGCCGCAAAGCAGATCGGCTGCCTGTACTCGGAGTCCGAGTTCGACCTCGTGCGCCTGGCTCACCTGCGCCCGAAGATGGTCGAGCTGGGTCGCTCGTGCGTGCACCGCGACTACCGTTCGGGCAGCGTCATCATGGCGCTGTGGGCGGGACTTGGCGAATACATGCAGCGCTACGGCTTTGAATCGATGCTGGGCTGCGCGAGCGTGTCGATGGGCGATGGCGGGCACTTTGCAGCAAGCCTGTACCGCAGCTTCGTGGAAGACGGCTCGCTCGCGCCCATCGAATACCACGCGTTTCCGCGTGTGGCGCTGCCCGTTGAGGAGCTGAACCAGACGCTTGAAGTAGAGCCGCCCGCGCTGGTGAAGGGGTACCTGCGCCTGGGTGCACGCATCTGCGGCGCACCGGCTTGGGATCCGGACTTCAACGTCGCCGATTTCCTCACCCTGCTGCGCCTGTCCGACATCAACCCGCGCTACGCACGGCATTTCCTGCGCGCCTGAGGCGCGTTCCCCATACAAGCAAAACGGCCCGGAGTCTTCCGGGCCGTTTGCATTGGGCCGCTGCCACCGCGCGGCGCTACACGTACACCACCTTGTATCGGCGGCCGATGCGCTGCCATTCGTCGGCCTCTTTCGCCAGGCTGTATTCGACCAGTGGATTCTGCTCGATCCAGCTCTTGGGCAGTTCCACCTCGAAGCCGCCTTCGTTGAGCTCGCCTTCGCTGTGGCGCACACGCAGGTCCGGCAACTGGATCGCCCCGCGGCGGCGGCACAGCACGAACGCCAGGCGCAGGCTGAACAGCATCCGCCAATCCAGGAACTTGCCGCCGCCCGACAGCTTGCCCAGCTTGCCCGCATGCCCGAGCAGCAGCGTCGCCAGGCGTGCCTGGTCGGTCTTGGAAAAGCCCGGCATATCCGCATGACTGGCGATGTATGCCGAGTGCTTGTGGTAGCCGCTGTGCGAGATGCTCATGCCGATCTCGTGCAGGCTCGCGGCCCAGCCCAGCAGGGCGAGGTTGTCTTCGCGGCGCTCGTCGGGCGGATCCGGGAACTGCGAGAGCAGCGCCGTCGCCGCATCCCGCACGCGTTGCGCCTGCGCGCGATCGACGTTGTAGCGGCGCATGAACTGCTCGATCGTCACCGTGCGCATGTCTTCATGGTGCGTGCGACCGAGCAGGTCGTACAGCACGCCCAGGCGCAGCGCGCCATCCGTCACGTCCATGCGATCGATGTCGAGCTCGGCAAACACGCCCAGCATGATCGACAGGCCGCCCGGCAACACCGGAATGCGGTCGGGCTTGAGGCCATTGAGCTTCAGGCGATTGGTGTTCTCGGCTTTCACGAGCGCGCGCTTGAGCCGCTCCAGCCCCTCGCGCGTGATGCCGTGCTCGGTGCTTTTCTCGTTGAAGCCGTTCAGCTCGATCAGCTCGGCCAGTGCGCGGGCGGTGCCCGACGAGCCCACCGCCTGGTTCCAGCCCGCGGTACGGTACTGCTGCACGAGCACCTGGATCTCGCGGCGCGCGGCCAGCTCGGCCTGCTTCATCGCGTACTCGTCGACATTGCCATTCGGAAAGAAATGGCGGCTGTGCGACACGCAGCCGATATACAGCGACTCCATCAGCCTGGGCTTGTATCCGTTGCCGATGATGAATTCGGTCGAGCCGCCGCCGATGTCGACGACAAGACGGTTGCCCTGGCACGCCGGCGCATCGTGCGACGCCCCGAGATAGATCAGGCGAGCCTCTTCGCGGCCTGCAATCACTTCAATGGGGAAGCCGAGCGCCGCCTCCGCTTCGATCAGGAATTCCTGCGCGTTCTTGGCCACGCGCAGTGTGTTGGTGGCCACAGCACGTACGTGGTCGGGCGCGAAATCGCGCAGGCGGTCGCCAAAGCGGCGCAGGGCGTCCACACCGCGCCGGCGCGCCGGCTGGTCGAGGTACTTGTCCTGCGTCAGGCCGGCAGCCAGACGCACCGGCTCGCGCAGCGCGTCAACCTGAAAGATCTGGGTGCTGCTGGCACCGTTGGGACCGATCGTTTCGTCGACGCGGCCGATCATCAGCCGAAAGCTGTTGGAGCCCATGTCGACAGCGGCCAGCAGACGGGGGGTGGGACTCATGAATGGGAACGGGTGAGGCGCGCCTTCGAAACGCGGAGTATTGTGGTTCGCAACGTCGGCCAACAAAATATGTCTTTATTGTGTCCCGAACGTGACAATTCCAATGTGTCACAAATTTGACACTTAACTATGAAAAAGTGGCTGGATCGTCATCCGTCTGAACGCAACATGTCGACTCTGCCCGCGGGCGACCTGCTCAATCGCGAACTGGGCATCCTGGAATTCAACGCCCGCGTGCTGGCCCAGGCGGCAGACCCCGGTGTGCCGCTGATGGAGCGGCTGAAGTTCATCTGCATCGTATCGAGCAATCTCGATGAGTTCTTTGAAATCCGCATTGCCGGGTTGAAGGAGCAGATGCGCGACAACCCGTCGTCGGTGACGCCCGACGGGCTGTCGGTGCAGCAGGCGTTTGGCGTGGTCACGGAGCGCGTGCGACAACTGGTCGCGCAACAGTATGCCATGTTGCAGGACGAGATCCTGCCACTGCTGGAGAAGGAAGGCGTCTTCTTCCACATGACCACCAACTGGAACGAGGCGCAGCGCGCGTGGTGCCGCAGCTTCTTCCAGCGCGAGCTGGTGCCGATCCTCACGCCGATGGCGCTGGACCCGGCGCACCCGTTCCCGCGGGTACTCAACAAGAGCCTGAACTTCATCATCGAGCTGTCCGGCAAGGACGCCTTTGGCCGCGAGGCCGAACTCGCCATCGTGCAGGCGCCGCGTGCCCTGCCCCGCCTCGTGCAGATGCCGCCCGAGCTGTCGGGTTACCCGTATGGGTTCGTGCTGCTGTCGTCGTTCATGCAGGGTTTCGTGCACGAGCTGTTCCCGCAGATCGATGTGCACGGCTGCTACCAGTTCCGCGTGACGCGCAATTCCGACCTGTTCGTGTCCGAAGACGAAATCACCGACTTGCGCGAAGCGCTGCAGGGTGAATTATCGACACGGCACTTTGGCGACGCGGTGCGCCTCGAACTTGCCCACGACACCTCGCCGGCACTCGTACGCCGGCTGCTGCAGGAATTTGGGCTGACCGAGGCCGACTGCTACCGCGTCAAGGGTCCCGTGAACCTGGTGCGCCTGCTGCAGGTGCCCGACATGGTCGACAAGCCGATCCTGAAATATCCCCCGCACGTGCCGGCCACCGTCAAGCAGGTGGCCAACAGCTCGAGCGTGTTCGACGCCATCCGCCAGGGCGACATCCTGCTGCACCACCCGTACGAGAGCTTCACGCCCGTGCTCGAGCTGCTGCAGCAGGCCGCGCGCGATCCGGATGTGGTGGCCATCAAGCAGACGGTGTACCGCACCGGCAATGAATCGCCGGTCATGGAAGCGCTCATCAAGGCGGCGCGCAACGGCAAGGAAGTCACCGTGGTCGTCGAGTTGCTGGCGCGCTTTGATGAAGAGACCAACATCAATTGGGCTGACCAGCTCGAATCGGCGGGGGCGCATGTCGTCTACGGGGTGGTCGGCCACAAGTGCCACGCAAAGATGCTGCTCGTGGTGCGCCGCGAGGCCGCCGGCAAGGGCAAGGCCGTCAAGCTGCGCCGCTATGCGCACCTGGGCACCGGCAACTATCACCCCAAGACCGCCCGCCTCTACACCGACTTTGGCCTCATGACGGCCAATGAGCAGATCTGCGAAGACGTGCATCACGTATTCCAGCTGCTGACCGGCACCGGCGCGCAGGTCAAGCTGCATCATCTGTGGCACTCGCCGTTCACGATGCACGACAACCTGATCGAGCATATCCGCGCCGAGGCGCGAGCCGCGCGCTCAGGCAAACGTGCGCGCATCATCGGCAAGATGAATGCGCTGCTGGAGCCCACCATCATCGACGAGCTGTACAAGGCCTCGCGTGCCGGCGTGAAGATCGACCTGATCGTGCGCGGCGTGTGTGCGCTCAAGCCCGGTGTGCCGGGGCTGTCGGAGAACATCAGCGTGCGCTCGATCGTGGGGCGCTTCCTGGAACACCATCGCGTGTACTACTTCCACGCCAGCGGCGAGGAAGTCGTCTACCTCTCGAGCGCCGACTGGATGGACCGCAACCTGTTCCGCCGCGTGGAGGTGGCCTTCCCCGTTCTCGATCGCAAGCTCAAGGCACGCGTCATCAAGGAAAGCCTGCAGGTGCATCTGCGCGACAACGCATCGGCATGGGTGATGCAGCCCGATGGGGTCTACGTGCAGCGCCGCACGCGCGGCAAGCACGTGCGTGTTAGTCAGCTCGAGCTGCTGAACCACTTCTCGCCCCAGGCCGCTGCAGCTGCCGAAACCGCAGCGGCGGTGGCGGCGGCAACAGCGGCTGAGCCGACCGTGCGTGCTCCGGTGGAGATTTCCGCTGGCTGAGAGCCGGTCCACCTCAACGAAAACGCACGCTCAATGGCGTGCGTTTTTCATGGGGCGCTCCGGAAGCTCGCAGGCGTTGGATCAGGCCGCGCGTTCATCGCCGATGGCCGCGGTGCGCACCACCGTCCGCTCAGGCGGGAACACCGCGCTGAACGTGCTGCCCTTGCCGTGTTCGCTCGTCACCTGCAGCTCGCCGCCATGGCGCGAGAGCACGTGCTTGACGATGGCCAGGCCGAGCCCCGTGCCACCGGTGTCACGCGAGCGGCTGCGGTCGACGCGGTAGAAGCGCTCTGTCAGGCGCGGGATGTGTTCCGGTGCGATACCGATGCCGGTGTCCGTCACGGAGTACACCGCGTGTCCGTCCTTCACACTCCAGTCGAGGCGGATCGCACCGCCGTCCGGCGTGTAGCGCACGGCATTGGACGCCAGATTGCTGAAGGCCGACAGCAGCTCGAGCTCCGCCCCGCACACGCTCACGCCTGGGTCGCATGTCATGCTGATGGTGTGACGGCCGGCGGATAGCGCTTCAACGTCGTGCTGGAGCTGCAGCATCATCCGCTGCATCGGCACCGGCGTGACTGCCGGCGGCTCGGAGTTGCCTTCCAGCGTGGCCAGAGCCAGCAGGTCTTCCACCAGATGCTGCATGCGCATGGCCTGCACGTGCATCATGTCCAGGTAGCGCTTCTTGTCTTCTTCGGGCAGCGGAATGTCGCGCACGGTTTCGAGAAAACCCGAGAGCACCGTCAGCGGCGTCTTGAGCTCATGCGAGACGTTGGCGACGAAGTCGCGGCGCATGGCCTCGGTGTTCTCGAGCTTGGTGATGTCCTGCGACACCAGCAGCTTGCGGTCTTCGCCATACGGCAGGACCTGGACAGAGACGATGCTTTGCTTGTGCGGGCCCACGTCATGCATGGTGAGCGGCTCCTCGAACTCGCCGCGCGCCAGGTAGCGCACGAACTCCGGTCGGCGGATCAGGTGGGTAATGCGTTGGCGCAGGTCACGCCGGGCAGACAGGCCGAAGTGCTCCTCGGCCACGGCGTTGCACCATTCGATCTGGTCTTCACCATCGAGCATCAGCACGCCGTTGGGCGACGCCTGGATGGCCTGGATGAAGCGGCTGTGCTGCTGCTCGACCTGCAGCACCTGCGTGCGCCAGCCTTTCATCAGCCGGTGCAGGCGATAGTAGACCTCGCCCCACAGGCCCAGCGCGCTGGGGATCTCGCCATAGGCCGGCGAGTCCAGCACACGCCACAGCCGCTGGATCTGGTAGACGTAATACAGCAGCGTCGCCAGCAGCATCGCACTGAGCGCAGCCAGTGCAACCGCATGGCCGACGAAGACATAGAGACATGCCGTGGCGATGCCCAGCAACGCGGCAAAGACGGCAAAGCGGGTCCAGAAGACGTTCATGAAGGCATTCTAAGCGCTGGACCGCGAAGATCGCGTGAATACGCGACCAGGCAACCTGCTCGCGTATCCGGTCGGGTGACGGTGTTACTGCCCCGGATTGCGGGCCAGGCGATATCCGCTGCCGCGCACGGTTTCGATCATGTTGCTGTAACCGCCGGGCGCGAGTGCCGCGCGCAGGCGCTTGATGTGCACGTCGACCGTGCGTTCTTCCACGAACACGTGGTCGCCCCACACCTGGTCGAGCAACTGCGAGCGGCTGTGCACGCGCTCGGGGTGCGTCATCAGGAAATGCAGCAGGCGGAATTCCGTCGGCCCCAGGTCGAGCTTGATCGGATTCTCCGATTCCGGCTGCGTGGCCGTGACACGGTGCGTGGCCGGATCCAGCTTCAGGCCGTTGATGGCGACCACGTCGTCGGTCAGCTGCGGCGCGCGGCGGCGCAGCACGGCCTTGATGCGGGCCAGCAGTTCCTTGGGAGAGAACGGCTTGGTCACGTAATCGTCCGCGCCGCTGTCCAGCCCCATGATCTTGTCCTGCTCTTCGCTGCGCGCGGTCAGCATGATGATCGGGATCTGCCGCGTGCGTTCGTTGGCGCGCAGCTCCTTGGCGAACATCACGCCCGACTTGCCCGGCAGCATCCAGTCGAGCAGGACGAGGTCGGGCAGCACGTCGCTCATCAGCGACAGTGCCTGTTCAGCGTTATACGCGCGGATCGGGTAATGCCCTGCGTGCTGCAGGTTCACGGCAATCAGCTCAGCGATTGCCGGCTCATCTTCCACGACCAGAATACTGCTCGGCATACTCACGTCTCCAATCCTGCCTTTTATTCGCCCTCGCCCAGGATCTCGCGCTGCAGCGCTTCGCGCGAGGCGTGACGGACGTCGGTTCCCTTGACGATGTAAATAATAAACTCGGCGATGTTCTTGGCATGATCGCCGATGCGCTCGATAGCCTTGGCAATGAACAGCAGATCCAGCGCCACCGAGATCGTGCGCGGGTTCTCCATCATGTACGTGATGAGTTCGCGCATGAAGCCCCGGAATTCCTCGTCGATCGCCTTGTCTTCCTGCAGGATCGACACCGCAGCCGCCGTATCCAGCCGCGCGAAGGCATCCAGCGCGTGACGCAGGATCGTCGCCGCCATTTCGCCCGAGCGCTCCACGCCGGCGTAGTTCAGCGCGTGTGCCGACGGGTCCTGCATGATGCGCTTGGTGCGCTTGGCGATCTTCTCGGCTTCGTCGCCGGCGCGCTCGAGGTTGGTGATGGTCTTGGAGATGGCCATCACCAGGCGCAGGTCGCGTGCGGTCGGCTGACGGCGGGCGATGATGTTGTTGCAGTCGCCGTCGATCTCGATCTCGAGCGCGTTGATCTCCAGCTCCACGGCCAGCACCTGGTCGCACATGGCCGTGTCGAAATTCGCGAGCGCACGCATGGCACGCGCGATCTGCGCTTCGACCAGGCCGCCCATCTGCAGCACCTTCGTGCTGATGGAGGTCAGGTCGGTATCGAATTGCGTCGACAGATGTTTGTCGGACATCGTGTTCTCCGGATCAGCCAAAACGGCCGGTGATGTAGTCTTCCGTTTCCTTGCGCTGGGGCTTGATGAAGATCTTCTCGGTCTCGCCGAATTCGATCAGCTCGCCCAGGTACATGTACGCCGTGTAGTCGGAGCAACGGGCAGCCTGTTGCATGTTATGCGTGACGATGACGACCGTGTAGTCATCCTTCAGCTCGGCGATCAGCTCTTCGATCTTGCCCGTGGAGATCGGGTCCAGCGCCGAGCATGGCTCATCCAGCAGCAGCACTTCGGGGCGGATGGCAATGCCGCGCGCGATGCACAGCCGCTGCTGCTGGCCGCCCGACAGGCCATAACCGGACTGGTTGAGCTTGTCCTTCACTTCGTTCCACAGCGCGGCCTTGGTCAGCGCCCATTCCACGCGGTCGTCCATCTCGGAGCGCGACAGGCGCTCGAACAGCTTCACGCCGAAGGCGATGTTGTCGTAGATCGACATCGGGAACGGCGTCGGTTTCTGGAACACCATGCCGACCTTGGCACGCAGCAGGGCGATGTCCATGCGCGAGGTCAGCAGGTTCTCGCCGTCCATGTTGATCTCGCCTTCGGCACGCTGCTCCGGATACAGCGCATACATCTTGTTGAACGTGCGCAGCAGCGTGGACTTCCCGCAGCCCGACGGGCCGATGAAGGCCGTCACCTGCTTCTCTGGAATCTGCAGCGAGATGTTCTTCAGCGCGTGGAACTTGCCGTAGTAGAAGTTCAGGTCGCGCACATCGATCTTCGGGCTTTGCGCGCGCACTTCAAGGGACGTAGCAGTCATGGTCATTTCTTGGTGAACAAGGCACGCGCGAGGACGTTCAGCCCCAGCACACCCAGCGTAATCAGGAACACCCCGGCCCAGGCCAATTGCTGCCACTCGGGGAACGGGCTCATCGCAAAGCGGAAGATCACCACCGGCATCGTCGCCACGGGCTGGTTCAGATCCAGGCTCCAGAACTGGTTGTTCAGCGCGGTGAAGAGCAGCGGCGCGGTCTCGCCGGCAATACGGGCGATCGCGAGCAGCACGCCGGTAATCACGCCGGCATACGACGCCTTGAGCGTGATCGACAACACCATCTTCCACTTGGGCGTACCGAGCGCCATCGCGGCTTCACGCATGGCATTCGGCACCAGGTTGAGCATGTTTTCCGTGGTGCGCACCACGATCGGAATCTGCAGCAGCGCCAGAGCGATCACGCCGGCGATCCCCGAGAAGTGCTGCACACGCGCTACCACCAGTGCGTACACGAACAGGCCGATCACGATGGACGGCGCCGACAGCAGAATGTCGTTGATGAAGCGAGTGCAGCTGGCCAGCGGCGAACCCTTGCCATACTCGGCCAGATAGATGCCGGCCAGGATGCCCAGCGGCGTGCCGATCAGCGTTGCCAGGCCCACCAGCAGGAACGAACCGGCGATGGCGTTGGCGAGACCGCCTCCGGGCGTATTGGGCGGCGGCGTCATCTCGGTAAAGAGCGACAGCGACAGACCACCCACGCCCAGCGACAGCGTGGTCCACAGAATCCAGGCGAGCCACACCAGGCCGAAGGCCATGGCCGCAAGCGACAGCGTGAGCGCCACACGATTGACGTTGCGGCGGCGGGCCTGCAGGCGCGACTTGATCTTCTCGGAGTCGGCGCGGACGGCAGGGATGGAAGGGGTACGCATGGTATTCGGTCTCATGGCTGGAGTCGGCACCTGAGGCAGATCGCGTTGGTTCACTTGCGGCCCTCGCCCTTCTGCAGGCGCAGCAGCAAGACCTTGGACGCCGCCAGCACGAAGAACGTGATGACGAAGAGGATCAGGCCGAGCTCCATCAGCGCCGCCGTGTGCAGGCCCTGCCCCGCTTCCGCAAACTCGTTGGCCAGCGCCGACGTGATGCTGTTGCCCGGCGAAAACAGCGAGACGTTATCCAGCAGGTTGGTGTTGCCGATCACGAACGTCACGGCCATGGTTTCGCCCAGCGCACGCCCCAGACCCAGCATCACGCCGCCGATCACACCGGCCTTCGTGTACGGCAGCACCACGTTCCACATGACTTCCCAGGTCGTGCAACCCACCCCGTAGGCCGATTCCTTGAGCAGCGTCGGCGTGATCTCGAACACGTCGCGCATGACGGCCGAGATGTACGGGATGATCATGATCGCCAGGATCACGCCGGCGCACAGCAGGCCGATGCCGATCGGCGCACCGTGGAACAACGCACCGATGAATGGAACCTTGCCGACCGTCGCCGCCAGCGGCTTTTGAAAGTACTCGCCGAAGATCGGCGCAAATACGAGCAGGCCCCACATGCCGTAGACGATGGACGGCACGGCGGCCAGCAGTTCGATGGCAGTACCGAGCGGCCGGCGCAGCCACGCCGGAGACAGCTCGGTCAGGAACAGCGCGATACCGAAGCTCACGGGCACGGCGATGATCAGCGCAATCAGCGACGTGACCAGCGTGCCGTAGATCGGCACCAGCGCGCCGTAGATGTCGGCGGGCGGATCCCACTCCGAATTCCACAGGAACGACAGACCAAACTTCTGGATCGACGGCCAGGCGCTGACGATCAGCGAGACGATGATGCCGCCCAGCAACAGGAGCGTGACGATGGCGGCAAGGCGGGTCAGGCCGCCGAACAGCAGATCGCCGATGCGGCTCGGGGCGCGCATGCTGGAAGCGGTAGAAGAATCAGAGAGCGTGGCCATTGTGGGAACCGGTCAGCCGTGAGTGAAGCTGTTGAATTGGCGCGGGCGGCCGTCTTTGCACCGCCGCCCGCACCTTGCACGCATCGCGTGCGATGCCGGGGCAACGTTCAGTAGACCGCCTTGCCCGACGCGTCCTTCACGTTCGACTTCCAGGTCGTGCGGATCTGGTTCTTGACCGAATCCGGCAGCGGCACGTAGTCCAGCGCCTTGGCAGCGTCGTCGCCACCCTTGTAGGCCCAGTCGAAGAACTTCATCACTTCCGCGCCTTGCGCCGGCTTGTCCTGCGTCTTGTGCAGCAGGATGAAGGTTGCGCCGGCGATCGGCCATGCGTCCTTGCCGGGCTGGTTCGTCAGGATCTGGTAGAACGACTTGTTCCACTCGGCGCCTGCTGCTGCAGCCTTGAAGGCTTCGGCGGTCGGTTGCACCACGGCGCCCGAGGCGTTCTGCAGGTTCACGTGGGTCATGTGGTTCTGCTTGGCGTAGGCGTATTCGACGTAGCCGATCGCGCCACCCAGGCGCTGCACGAACGCCGCCACGCCTTCGTTACCCTTGCCGCCCGTGCCGGTCGGCCAGTTCACGGTCGTGCCTTCGCCCACCTTGCTCTTCCACTCGGCGTTCACCTTCGAGAGGTAGTTCGTGAAGATGAACGACGTGCCCGAAGCATCTGCACGGCGCACCACCAGGATGTCCTGATCCGGCAGCTTGGCCTTGGGGTTCAGCTTGGCGATGGCCGGATCATTCCACTTCTTGATCTCGCCCAGGTAAATCTTGCCCAGCACTTCACCGGTCAGCATCAGCTCGCCAGCCTTCACGCCAGGTAGGTTGATCACGGGCACCACGCCGCCGATCACGGTCGGGAACTGCAGCAGGCCATCCTTGTTCAGGTCAGCGTCCTTGAGCGGCATGTCCGACGCACCGAAATCCACGGTCTTGGCGGTGATTTGCTTGATGCCGCCGCCCGAGCCGATGGCTTGGTAGTTCACCTTCGTGCCCGTCGCCTTCTGATAGGCATCGGCCCACTTGCTGTAGACGGGAGCAGGGAACGTCGCGCCAGCGCCGGTGATGTCGGCAGCGAACGCAACACCAACGAAAGCCAGCGAAGCCACGCCCGCGATCGCGGTTTTGACCAGTTTCATGTGTCCTCCAGAGGAGCGGTTGAGCGATGACAAATTTTTGACATCCGAACTTTAGGCCGCCCAAATGACAGTTCTGTGACAACACGAAAACTTCTCACAGCTCACGGTGCGTACGTGAAAGTGGACGCGCGCGCACGAAAAAAGCGACCCGTAGGTCGCTTTTGTGGTGAGGCAGGAAAGTGCGTCAGCGGAACGTGGCAGCCAGCCGTTCGGCGTGCTGGCTGGCCATATCGGCATCTTGCGCCTCCACCATCACACGCACTACGGGTTCGGTGCCGGAGGGACGGATCAACACGCGGCCCTTGCCGTTGAGCTCGGCCTCGCTCGCCTTCAGCGCGGCCTGCAGGCCGGCGTGGGCCCGCCAGTCGAAGCCCTTCTCCACCCGGACATTGATCAGCTTTTGCGGGAAGAGACGAACGCCGTCGAGCATCTCGTCCAGCGATTGGCCGCTGCGGCGCAATGCCGCAAGCACCTGCAGCGCCGAAATGATGCCGTCGCCGGTGCTGTGCTTGTCCAGGCACAGCAGGTGGCCGGAGCCTTCGCCGCCGAGCAGCCAGCCGTTCTTCTTCAGTTCTTCAAGCACGTAGCGGTCGCCCACCTTGGCGCGGACGAACTCCACGCCTTGCGCCTTCAGAGCCAGTTCCACCGCGAGGTTGGTCATCAGCGTGCCGACGGCGCCCGGCACCGGCAGCCCCGCAGCCCGGCGCGCCTGCACCATGACGTACAGCAGCTCGTCGCCGTTATAGAGACGACCGTTGCGATCGACGACTTGCAGGCGGTCGGCGTCACCGTCAAACGCCAGGCCGATGTCGGCGCCATGCTCGCGCGTGGCTTCGACGAGCTTGCCTGGCGCCGTCGCGCCATAGCCGTCGTTGATATTGCGGCCGTTCGGCTGGTTGCCGATGGAAATGACGTCCGCGCCCAGCTCGTGGAAGACGTGCGGCGCAATGTGGTAGGCCGCGCCGTGCGCGCTATCGAGCACGATCTTCATGCCGAACAGGTTCAGATCGCTCGGGAACGTGCTCTTGCAGAACTCGATGTAGCGGCCTGCGGCATCGTCGATGCGGCGCGCACGCCCTAGGGCGTCCGACGCCGCATACTCCATCGGCTTTTCCAGCTCGGCCTCGATCTCCGCCTCGGTTTCGTCGGGCAGCTTGTCGCCCGTGGCGGAAAAGAACTTGATGCCGTTGTCGTGATACGGGTTGTGAGAGGCTGAAATCACCACGCCCGCAGACAGCCGGAGTGCGCGTGTCAGATACGCCACGCCGGGCGTCGGCAGCGGGCCGCTCATCAGCACGTCCACACCCGCGGCCGTGAAACCGGCTTCCAGGGCGGCTTCAAGCATGTAGCCCGACAAGCGCGTGTCCTTGCCGATCAGCACGGTGGGCCGGCCGTGGCCATGGGCTTCGCCTCCATGCGCCAGCACCCGGCCGGCGGCATAACCGAGACGCAGCACGAAGTCCGGCGTGATTGGGCTCTCGCCGACACGCCCGCGAATGCCGTCGGTGCCGAAATACTTCCTGGACATGGGGAATCTCTCCTAAAGTGTTTGTTTTGTTTGTAAGGCGACGGCCCTGCTCCGACAATCGTCTGTTCGCCCGACCCCGACCGTGCGAGGTGCGGTCGCTGTCATTCCAGCGGCGGATCGACGCGTTCGTGACGCATCGCCCACCATGTCTGGAGCGCCTCCACGGTGGGTCGCACGTCGTGCACGCGGACGATGAAGGCGCCCCGCTCCGCGGCCAGCAGCGCGGCCGCTACACTGGCCGTGATGCGTTGGGCGGGCGGCTTGCCACCCAACACCGCCCCCAAGGTCGACTTACGCGACAGCCCGACCAGCAGCGGCAAGCCGATCTGCTGGAACTCCGCCAGTCGGTTGAGCATCGTCAGATTGTGGGCCGGCGTCTTGCCGAAGCCAAATCCAGGGTCCAGCGAGATGCGCTCCATCGCCACGCCGGCGGCAGCCAGCGCCTCGGTCTGCACGCGCAGGAACGCGGCGACCTCGCTCATCAGGTCCGTGTAACGGGGCGCCTCCTGCATCGTCTCCGGATCGCGCTGCATGTGCATGACGCATAGGCCCGCGTTGGTGCCTGCCACGGCCTCGATCGCGCCCGGCCGCCGGAATCCCCAGATGTCGTTGATCAAGTCCGCGCCGGCATCCAGCGTGGCACGCATCACCTCCGGCTTGTACGTATCGATCGACAGCGGCTTGCCGCACGCGTGCAGCGCCTCGACGATCGGCATCACCCGGTCCAGCTCTTCCTGGAGGGCCAGCGGCGCCGCACCTGGGCGGCTCGATTCACCGCCAATGTCGATCATGTCGACACCTTCGGCGATCAGCTGCTCGGCATGGCGCAGCGCTGCATCGCGCGTGGCATGCTGCCCGCCGTCGGAAAACGAGTCAGGTGTGACATTGAGAATACCCATGACCAGCGGGCGCCGGTCACGCGGATAACGGAAACGTCCGCACTGGAAGTGCGTGATCGGGGGAACGGAGGCAGGCACGGTAGACTGGTCAGGAAGCAGCGGCGGAAGCATGCCAAAAAAGGCGCCAACAAAAAAGCCGGTGCACGTGCACCGGCTCCTTTGCGTCGCCGCCGGGGCGGCAATTATGCCGTCGCCGGCACGTTGCCCGGATTCACACCGGCCGGCGTACCACCACCCGGCGGCGTGCTGCCGCCACCCGTGGAGCCGTAGCGCGGCGGACGCGGCGGCTTGCCGGCCATGATGTCGTTGACCTGATCGGCGTCGATGGTTTCCCACTCAAGCAGCGCGGCGGTCATCGCCTCGACCTTGTCGCGGTTGGCTTCGAGCAGGCCCTTGGCCAGGGCGTACTGCTCGTCGACGATCCGGCGGATTTCCGCGTCGACCTTCTGCTGCGTTGCCTCCGACACCGTCTTCGAAGCCATCCGGCCAAAGAAGCCGTCCTGCTCGGTATCGACATAGACCATCGTGCCGAGCGTATCGCTCATGCCGTAGCGCGTCACCATGTCGCGGGCCATCTTCGTCGCACGCTCGAAGTCGTTCGAAGCACCGGTGCTCATCGCGCCCAGGAAAACCTCTTCCGCTGCACGGCCGCCGAACAGGATGGCGATCTCTTCGAGCATCGTGTCCTTGTACGCGTAGTGCTTGTCGTGCTCAGGCAGCTGCCAGGTCAGGCCGCCAGCCCAGCCGCGCGGCATGATGGTCACCTTGTGCACCGGGTCGGCCTTGGGTAGCAGCTTGGCCACCACAGCGTGACCGGATTCATGGTACGCGGTGGCGCGGCGCTCTTCTTCACGGATGACAGCTGACTTGCGCTCCGGACCCATGTAGATCTTGTCCTTCGCGTCTTCAAAGTCCTGCATGTCGACCACGCGCTTGTTGCGGCGAGCGGCAAACAGCGCAGCCTCGTTGACGAGGTTGGCCAGGTCGGCCCCCGAGAAGCCCGGCGTACCGCGTGCCAGCACCGAGGCATCCACGTCGTTGCCGATCGGCACCTTGCGCATGTGGACCTTGAGGATTTGCTCGCGGCCGCGGATGTCGGGCAGGCCCACATAGACCTGGCGGTCGAAACGGCCCGGACGCAGCAGCGCCTTGTCCAGCACGTCAGCACGGTTGGTCGCCGCGATGACGATGACACCGGAGTTGGCCTCGAAACCGTCCATCTCGACCAGCATTTGGTTCAAGGTCTGCTCGCGCTCGTCGTTACCGCCGCCCATCCCCGCGCCACGATGACGGCCCACCGCATCGATTTCGTCGATGAAGACGATGCAGGGTGCCTGCTTCTTGGCGTTTTCGAACATGTCGCGCACGCGGGCCGCGCCCACGCCGACGAACATTTCAACGAAATCCGAGCCGGAGATGCTGAAGAACGGCACCTTGGCCTCGCCGGCAATGGCGCGCGCCAGCAGCGTCTTACCGGTACCCGGAGGGCCGACCAGCAGCACCCCGCGCGGGATGCGGCCGCCCAGCTTCTGGAATTTCTGAGGATCCTTCAGGAAATCGACCAGTTCGACGACTTCCTCCTTCGATTCGTCGCAACCTGCCACGTCAGCGAACGTGACACTGTTGTTGTTCTCATCGATGAGCCGCGCCCGGGATTTGCCGAACGAGAAGGCGCCGCCTTTCCCGCCCCCCTGCATCTGCCGCATCATGTAGAACCAGAACACGATGATCAGCAGCGTGGGGCCCAGGTAGTAGAGCGCGGTGAGAAGCACGCCCTGTTCTTCTTCCGCCTTGCCGGTCACCTGCACACCGTACTTCATCAGGTCGCCAACCATCCAGATGTCGCCCGGCGAGATGAGGGAATACTTGTTGCCTTCGTTGGGCGTGACCAACAGCGTGCGGCCCTGGACTTCGACGCGCTTGATCTTGCCGCCCTTCGCGTCGTCCATGAATTGCGAATACGTCACACCCTCTTGGGCGCGCGGCTTGTCGAACTGCTTGAAGACGGTGAACAGCACCAAGGCAATCACCAGCCAGATGGCCGCCTTCTGGAACCAGTTGTTATTCAAGGCGAGACTCCTTTAGAAATGCCTTGACGGGATGCTTGGCATTGTAATGCACGGACACCGCCGCGGGTTGATTGGCGGCAAACCGGAACTCCCGCCCTGTCGCCGGATGCTACCCCGTGTATCGTCCGTCAGCCCGCATGCTTGAGCTGCCGTCCCAGCAGGAACGTTTCGGAAGACTTGTCGCGGGAAGCCTTGGGCTTGCGCGGCGCCACGATCTTGAAATGGCGCTTGAACATCTCGACGATCTGACTGTAACCGCTGCCGTGAAAACATTTGATCAGCAAGGCGCCTTCGGGTTTCAGGTGTGCCATGGCAAATTCGACAGCCAGTTCGGCAATGTGCTCCATGCGCGCGGCGTCCGCCGACGCCACGCCTGAGAGATTGGGGGCCATATCCGACAAAACAAGGTCCACTTTGCCACCGCCTGTGGCATCCAGGACGATCTTTTCGAGCTGCTGGAAGACGTCCTCCTCGCGGAAATCCCCCTGGATGAACGTGACGTCGGCAATCGGCTCCATCGGCAGGATGTCGATGGCGACGATGGCACCGTCGATCCGGCCATCCTTGGCGCGCGGCGAGGCGGCCAACTTGTTGCGCACGTACTGGCTCCAGCTGCCCGGTGCGGCGCCGAGATCCACGATGACCTGGCCAGGCTTGATCAGCTTATCCTGCTCGTCGATCTCCTTGAGCTTGTAGGCCGCGCGCGCCCGGTAACCCTCGCGCTGCGCCAGCTTCACGTACGGATCGTTGATATGGTCGTGCAGCCACGACTGGTTGAACTTGTTCTTAGCCATCGAATTGGTTGCAATATCGCCCAAACGTCGCGCCAATCATGGCGGCTTGGACTGATTTTGGCGGATAATACGCGCCGTTTGTCCATTTGCGCGATCCCGCCCTCATTTATGCCCGCCCTTACCCTCACCCCTGCCCAGCGATCGGAACTGCGCTCGGAAGCACATGCGTTGAATCCGGTCGTCATCATCGGTGCGGAGGGCCTGACCAAGGCCGTTCTGGCCGAAATCGACCGCTCTCTGGCCGCACACACGCTGATCAAGGTGCGCGTGGCAGGCGATGACCGCGAAGCGCGTATCGAAATCTACGACACCATCTGCGCCCGCCTGCAGGCAGCGCCCGTGCAGCACATCGGCAAGCTGCTGGTGATCTGGCGAGAAGGTCCGGCCTATCTGAAGGAAAACCAGCCGAAGGACCTGAAGCCGCCCCGCAAGACTTCCGTCGGCGCCGGCCCGCGTTCCGTGGTGGTGCGCAAGCCCAACCCGAACAGCACGCGCCGCCCCAAGCCGATTCGCCTGAGCGTGCTCGGCAACGAGCGCGTCACCGCCGGTGGCAATGTGAAGCGCGCCAAGCCGCGGCAGTCCAGCCAGAAGAAAAAGGCGCTTTCCTGATTCGTTTCTGGCCTGCACAAAGATCGACCGGCTTTACGCCGGTCTTTTTTTGTCAACCGCCTTGCCGGATACCTGCCGCTTTCCAGACGAGCACCAGGCCGAGCAGGCTTTCCACGAGATAGAAGATGCTCGACACACCGTGGAACATGCCAAAGCGGGCGCGGTAAGGCGAATCGCCGACGGCCACGCCCAGCGTATCGGCCTGTTCCCGCAGCGACGCCATGAACGGTTGCAGCCCGAAGTAGCCGATCAGCACGCAGAGCAGCATGGCCAGCACGAGCCAGCGCACCGCCCTGTAGCGGACCTGCCCCCGCCGCACCAACGCCGTGGCGGTCAGCAGCAACAGACAGCCCGTCGCCAGGCCGATCCACGCCTGCGCGTGAAAAAGGCGGCCCGCGATCGAGCCGGCAAGCTGGCGGTCCTCCAACATGGCAAACAGCGTCGGCGCGACGATGTAGCCGATCGTCCAGAGCGAACCGCACCACACCGTGACAAGCAACTGGAAAAAGCGCTGCGGCATGGTGTTCGACTCCGAGTGTGCGTTAGAGGTACTTGACCGCGACGACTTCGTACTCGCGCTCGCCACCCGGGGCGACGACGGTAGCGACGTCGCCTTCGTACTTGCCGATCAAGGCGCGCGCAATCGGCGAACTGATCGAGATCTTGCCGGTTTCGAGGTCCGCTTCGTCGTCCCCGACGATCTGGTAGGTCACGGCCTTGCCGGAATCGAGGTCTTCCAGATCGATCGTGGCGCCAAAAACGATGCGGCCGTCAGCATCCAGCGCGGCCGGATCGATGATCTGCGCTGCGGCCAGCTTCGATTCGATCTCCATGATGCGGCCTTCGATGAAGCCCTGGCGCTCCTTGGCGGCATCGTAGTCGGCGTTTTCAGACAGATCGCCCTGGGCGCGAGCCTCGGCGATGGCGTTGACGACGGCCGGACGCTCCTTGGTCTTCAGACGCTGCAGTTCGTCTTTCAGCATCTCGGCACCGCGTTTGGTAATCGGAATGGTGCTCATCGTAAGTAATTCGGAATCACAAAAAAATCAGCCGCTGCGAAGCGGGAGGGCGCGTAGCGCACACCCGCCTGACGGCGGCTGTCGTTGTTTTGACACGGACGCTGTAGTGTAGGCGAACCGTTCGGAGGCGGCAACTGCCCCCCCGTGGGCGGCCCGCCGCGACGCGATGCCGCGCCGCGGGTTCTGACGAACGCCTTACAGGGCGGCGTGCAAGCCCTGGAGGTCGTACACGTCTAGATTCTGCATGTGCTTCAGGCCCTCCACCGCAGCGCGGGCGCCGGCAATGGTCGTGTAGTACGTCACGCGCTGGGCCAGGGCGGCCTGGCGGATCGAACGCGAGTCGGCAATCGCCGTGCGCGTCTCATCGACGGTCGTGAACACGAGCGCGATCTCGCCGTTCTTGATCATGTCGACGATGTGCGGACGGCCGTCCTTGACCTTGTTCACCACGCGCACGGGAATGCCCGCGGCTTCGATGGCCGAGGCCGTACCGCGCGTCGCGACGATCGGGTAGCCCAGCGTATGCAGCGCGCGGGCCACTTCCACGGCCTGCGGCTTGTCGCTGTCCTTGACCGTCATCAGCACGGTGCCCTTCTCGGGCAGGCGCGAACCGGCGGCAAGCTGGCTCTTGAAGAGCGCCTCGCCGAAGGTCTTGCCCACGCCCATCACCTCACCGGTGGAGCGCATTTCCGGTCCGAGCACCGGGTCGACGCCCGGGAACTTGTTGAACGGGAACACCGCTTCCTTGACGCTGTAGTACGCCGGCACGACTTCCGTCTCGACGCCCTGCGAATCCAGCGACTGCCCCGCCATGCAGCGAGCTGCAACCTTGGCCAAAGGGACACCGGTCGCCTTCGAAACGTACGGCACCGTGCGCGAAGCACGCGGGTTCACTTCCAGCACGTAGACGATGTCTTCGCCGCCCTTCTGCTGGATGGCAAACTGGACGTTCATCAGGCCGACGACGTTCAGCGCCTTCGCCATCGCGGCGGTCTGGCGCTTCAGTTCGTCGACGGTCGCCTGCGACAGCGAGTACGGCGGCAGCGAGCAAGCCGAGTCGCCCGAGTGCACGCCGGCCTGCTCGATGTGCTCCATCACGCCGCCGATGAACACGCGCTTGCCATCGGAGAGGCAATCGACGTCGCATTCGATGGCGTCGTTCAGGAAGCGGTCGAGCAGCACGGGGCTGTCGTTCGACACCTTCACGGCTTCGCGCATGTAGCGCTCGAGGTCGCGCGGCTCGTGCACGATCTCCATCGCACGGCCGCCCAGCACGTACGACGGACGCACCACCAGCGGGTAGCCGATCTCCTCGGCCAGCTTGAGCGCTTCGTCTTCGGCACGCGCAGTGCGGTTGGGCGGCTGACGCAGGCCGAGTTCGTGCAGCAGCTTCTGGAAGCGCTCACGGTCTTCGGCGGCGTCGATCATGTCCGGCGACGTACCGATGATCGGCACGCCGTTGGCTTCCAGGTCCAGCGCAAGCTTCAGCGGCGTCTGGCCGCCGTATTGCACGATCACGCCGACCGGCTTTTCCTTGTCGACGATCTCGAGCACGTCTTCCAGCGTCACCGGCTCGAAGTACAGGCGGTCGGACGTATCGTAGTCGGTCGAGACGGTTTCCGGGTTGCAGTTGACCATGATGGTCTCGTACCCGTCTTCGCGCAGCGCCAGCGCGGCGTGCACGCAGCAATAGTCGAACTCGATGCCTTGGCCGATGCGGTTCGGGCCACCGCCCAGGACCATGATCTTCCTGTTGCCGGTTGGCTCGGCTTCGCACTCGCCATGCTCGGCTTCGTACGTCGAGTACAGGTAGGCCGTGTTGGTCGCGAATTCAGCGGCGCAGGTATCCACGCGCTTGTAGACCGGGCGCACCTTCTCGGCGATCCGCTTTTCGCGCACGGCCTTGGCCGTCGTCTTCATCAGCTTGGCCAGGCGACGGTCCGAGAAGCCCTTCTGCTTGAGCAGACGCAGTTCAGCAGCCGACAGGCTGTCGAGCGTGCGGGCCTTCACCAGCGCTTCGGTCTTGACGATGTCTTCGATCTGCGCGAGGAACCACGGGTCGATGGACGTCTCGGCGTAGACCTCGTCGATCGACAGGCCCAGGCGGAATGCGTCGCCCACATACCAGATGCGGTCCGGACCGGCTTCGCCGATCTCTTCGATGATCTCGTCGCGGTCGGTGGACTTTTCATCCAGACCGTCCACGCCGACTTCCAGGCCGCGCAGCGCCTTCTGGAACGACTCCTGGAACGTACGGCCCATGGCCATCACTTCACCGACCGACTTCATCTGCGTGGTCAGGTGGCTGTCGGCCTGCGGGAATTTCTCGAACGCGAAGCGCGGCACCTTGGTGACCACGTAGTCGATCGACGGCTCGAACGACGCGGGCGTCACGCCGCCGGTGATCTCGTTCTTCAGCTCGTCCAGCGTGTAGCCCACCGCCAGCTTGGCAGCGACCTTGGCGATCGGGAAACCGGTGGCCTTCGACGCCAGCGCCGACGAACGCGACACACGCGGGTTCATTTCGATCACGATCATCCGGCCATCCTTCGGATTGATCGAGAACTGCACGTTCGAGCCGCCGGTATCGACGCCGATCTCGCGCAGCACGGCCAGCGAGGCATTACGCAGGATCTGGTATTCCTTGTCGGTCAGGGTCTGCGCCGGGGCCACGGTGATGGAATCACCGGTGTGGATGCCCATCGGGTCGAGGTTTTCGATCGAGCAGACGATGATGCAGTTGTCGGCCTTGTCGCGCACGACTTCCATCTCGTATTCCTTCCAGCCGAGCAGCGATTCTTCGATCAGCAGCTCGTTGGTCGGCGAGAGGTCGAGACCGCGTTTGCAGATCTCTTCGAATTCTTCGCGGTTGTAGGCGATGCCGCCGCCCGTGCCGCCCAGCGTGAACGACGGACGAATCACGATCGGGTAGCCGCTCGTGCCGGTTTCCTTGGCGATCTGCGACTGCACGGCCACGGCTTCGTCCATCGAATGTGCGATGCCCGACTTGGCCGAACCGAGACCGATCTTGGTCATCGCGTCCTTGAACTTCTGGCGGTCTTCGGCCTTGTCGATAGCCTCGGGCGATGCGCCGATCAGCTCGACGTTGTACTTCTTCAGCACGCCGTGGCGATGCAGGTCCAGCGCGCAGTTCAGCGCGGTCTGGCCGCCCATCGTCGGCAGGATCGCGTCGGGGCGTTCCTTGGCGATGATGCGCTCGACGACTTCCCAGGTGATCGGCTCGATGTAGGTCACGTCGGCCGTGTTGGGGTCGGTCATGATCGTGGCCGGGTTGCTGTTGACCAGGACCACCTTGAAACCTTCTTCACGGAGCGCCTTGCAAGCCTGCGCGCCGGAGTAATCGAATTCACACGCCTGGCCGATGATGATCGGACCCGCGCCGATGATCAGGATGGTTTTGATATCTGTACGTTTTGGCATAACCCGCTCGATTCGATTAATTCAGTGTGGCCGTCGCCAGCTTGGCGGAAAAGCCGATAAACATGGCGCCGACGCCGCTGCTCATACCGGCAGACAAACGTCGTCGCGCGCGGAACGCCGCGGCCAGCCGCGCGCCCACGAAGATGATGGTGGTCAGGTACAGGAAGCTGCAGATCTGGCAGACCAGCCCCAGCACGACGAACGACACCACCGGCAGCGCGTAGTGCGGATCGACGAACTGGATGAAGAACGAGATGAAGAACAGGATCGCCTTCGGGTTCAGCAGGCTGATGATCAGCGCCTTCTTGAACGGGTGCGACTCGTCAGCCGGCGCCGCGTCTTGTGGGACGGACTCGCCGGCCTTGCGCACGCGCCCATTGCGCACCGCGCCACGCAGCATCTGCAGGCCGATCCACGCCAGGTAGGCCGCACCGATGTACTTCACGACGTAGAACAGCGCCGGACTCGCTTTCAACAGCGAAGCCACGCCCGCTGCCGACAACACCATCAGGATGGCATCGCCCAGGAACACGCCGCACGCGCCCTGGTAGCCCGCGCGCACACCGCGGCGGGCCGCCACCGACAGCACGTACATCGAGTTCGGGCCCGGCAGCAGCACGATGAAGATCGTGCCGAGCAGGAAGGTCCAGAACTCGGTGATGCCGAAGTGCGCGAGCATGAAGGCGTTCATTGTGGATGCGCTCTCGTTGCCTTACTGCTTGGCTGCGTCCATCGCCGCGGTGAAGCGGTCGAACAGATAGCCGATGTCGTGTGGACCGGGCGACGCTTCCGGGTGGCCCTGGAAGCAGAATGCCGGACGATCCGTCAGTTCGAAGCCCTGCAGCGTGCCGTCAAACAGCGAAACGTGCGTCACGCGTGCGTTGGCCGGCAGCGATTCGGGGTCCACTGCAAAACCGTGGTTCTGCGAGGTGATGACCACGCGGCCGTCCTGCAGATCCTTGACCGGGTGGTTCGCGCCGTGGTGGCCGGTCTTCATCTTGAGCGTCTTGGCACCGACAGCCAGGCCCATGATCTGGTGACCCAGGCAGATGCCGAACGTCGGCAGGCGGCGCTCCAGGAATTCCTTGGCAGCGGCGATGGCGTAGTCGCACGGTTCCGGATCGCCGGGGCCGTTGGAGAGGAAGACACCGTCCGGGTTATGCGCCAGCACGTCGGCTGCGCTGGTTTGCGCCGGCACGACCGTCACGCGGCAGCCACGCTCGGCCAGCATGCGCAGGATGTTGAACTTGACGCCGAAGTCGTACGCGACCACGTGGTACTTCGGGGCTTCCTGCTTGCCGTAGCCGCGGCCCAGCGCCCATTCGGTCTGGGTCCACTCGTACGGTTCGGTCACGGACACGACCTTCGCCAGATCCATACCCGACAGGCCCGGGAACGAGCGCGCCAGGTCGATGGCCTTCTGCACGTTGTCTTCGCCCGCGAGAATGCAGCCGTTCTGGGCGCCCTTCTCCCGCAGGATTCGGGTCAGCTTGCGGGTATCGATGCCGGCAATGGCGACGACCTTCTCACCCTTGAGGTAGTGCGAGAGCGAGTGCTCCTTGCGGAAGTTCGACGCCAGGATCGGCAGATCCTTGACGATGAGACCGGCGGCATGGACTTTCGTGGCTTCGACATCCTCACGGTTCACACCGACGTTCCCGATATGCGGGTACGTGAGCGTGACGATCTGGCGCGAGTAGCTCGGATCGGTGAGGATTTCCTGGTAGCCGGTGATCGCGGTGTTGAACACCACTTCGCCGATCGTATGACCGGCCGCACCGATGGAATAGCCACGAAAGACCGTGCCGTCTGCAAGCGCGAGAATGGCGGGCGGGAAAGACGGCAACACGGGTAGCTCCTGCTGGATTCACCCTGTGCCGACCTGAACGTCTTGGCGCCAAAGCGGAATTCCGGCTGCGCGGAATCCGGGCCGTTTGCGCGCTGCACCCGGGGCGAATTCACCGGAAAGCAAGGCAGACGGGGCGGTTAGACGGGAGGTAGGAAGCGGTAGGCGCTAGGGTGAGGGGTTTCTGAACTCAAACCTGAAAAGTATACCCTGACGCCACAAAAAACTCAATAAAAGGAAGGACTTAACAGTGGACGGGCGCGGAACCGTGACCCCCGGGTGGCCCGTCCCGGCCGCACCAAAACCGCCGGAAGCGTCACTTGTTCGCGCCCTCTGCGCTTTGCATGGCAGCCTGCACCTGGGCCAGCGCCGTCGGGTCTTCGATGGTCGTCAGATCGCCCGGATCCCGGCCTTCGGCCACGGCCTGCATGGCTCTGCGCAGAAGCTTGCCGGAACGCGTCTTCGGCAACGCCCCCACGAAGAACACGCGCGCCGGCCGGGCCACGGCGCCAAGCTGCGCCTCGACGGTACGCATCAGTTCGCCCTCCAGCGCAAGGCGGTCCGCCGCTTCGGCCACACGCGAGGCATCGCGCACGATGGCAAACGCCATCGCGACCTGGCCCTTGAGCTGGTCGGCCACACCCACCACCGCCACTTCTGCAATCGCAGGATGCGACGACAGGCTCTCCTCGATCTCGCGCGTGCCGAGGCGATGGCCGGCCACGTTGATCACGTCGTCGGTCCGGCCGAGGATCGTGACGTAACCGTCCTCATCGCGCACACCCCAATCGAAGCTCGAATAGATGTGCTGGCCGGGGAAGGCCGACCAATACGTCTTCAGGAACCGCGCATCGTCGCCCCAGACCGTACTCATGCAGCCCGGCGGCAACGGCGCCGCCACGGCCAGCAGCCCTTTCTCGCCGGGGGCGCATGGCTGCCCGGTCGCCTCGTCCACGATATCGAGCTTGTAGCCATACACCGGAAAGCCAGGCGAGCCCAGCTTCTGCGTGGATGGCTCCACCCCTTGCGCAATGGCCAGCATTGGCCAGCCGGTTTCCGTCTGCCAGTAGTTGTCGACGATGGGCTTGTCCAGCGCCTGGCCGATCCAGCTGGCGGTCGGCTCATCCAGCGGCTCGCCGGCCAGAAACAGGCGGCGCAGGCTCGACACGTCGTGACGCTGCAGCAGCGCCGGGTCCTGCTTCTTGAGCACGCGAATGGCCGTCGGGGCCGTGAACATCACATTCACACGGTATTGCTCGACGATACGCCACCAGATCGCGCCATCGGGGCGAATCGGCGTGCCTTCGTACATGACCGTCGTCAGGCCGGCGAGCAGCGGCGCATACACAATGTAGCTGTGCCCCACGACCCATCCGACGTCCGACGCCGTGAACATCGTGTCGCCTGCCTGCGCCCCGAAGATCAGAGGAATCGATGCAGCCAGCGCCACCGCGTAACCGCCGGTGTCGCGCTGCACCCCCTTCGGTTTGCCCGTCGTGCCCGAGGTGTAGAGGATGTACGACGGCTCGCTTGATTCCATCCATTCGCAGGGCACCTCGGCATCGGCGTAGCGACCACTGAAGGACGCGTAATCCACATCGCGCGCATGGCGCTGCAGCGGCGCGAGCTTGCGATCGACGAGCAGCACGCGCTCGGGCTTGTGCGCGGCCATGTCGATGGCGGCATCGAGCAGCGGCTTGTATTCGACGATCTTGCCCGCGCGCGAGCCCGCGTCGGCGCTGACGATGACGCGCGGTGTGGCGTCGTCGATGCGCGTGGCGAGGCTGTTGGACGCAAAGCCGCCAAACACCACGGAGTGGATCGCGCCGATGCGCGCGCAGGCCAGCATGGCGAACGCGGCCTCCGGAATCATCGGCAGATAGATCAGCACGCGGTCACCGCGCTTGACGCCCAGCGCCTGCAGCGTGGCCGCCATGCGGTTCACTTCGCGGTGCAGCTGCCGGTACGTGTAGGTCGTCTCGATGCCCGTTTCGGTGGAAACGTACACCAGCCCCGGCTGCTCACCCCGCGTGGCCAGATGCCGGTCGATCGCGTTGTGGCAGAGATTGGTGCGCCCGCCCACGAACCACCGCGCAAACGGCAGGCGCGAATCATCGAGCACAGCGGAATACGGCGTCTGCCAGTCGATGCGCCGGGCCTGCTCGTCCCAGAAGCCGGCAGGATCGTCGATGGAGCGCTGATACAGCGCGCGGTATGCGGCGGACATGGGCATGACGTTGTCTCCTGGCCATCGTGTTCGACGGCTCGATATGGATGTGCGGGATCTGCCTACTGTGCAGCCCTCAACTTACGCGGGTCTTACCCGCGCCAAAAGCAAAACGGCGCCCCGCAGGACGCCGTCTCATCTTGCTGGCCTCAGCGCTTCTTGCGCTTGGCCGATGTGCTTGCCACCGGTTTGGCTTTGACGACCGGCTTGCCGGCCACCTTCGCCGTCGGTGCGCGTGTCGCAGCCGCGGTGGCATGCGCTCCCTTCGTCGACACGCGGATCGCGCGCACCTGCGAGGTGGCGCGTCCGCCGGCGCGCGCCTGCGGCAGCATGAGGACCACGTTGTGGCCACGCGGAATGGCGTCGCCCGGCAACTGGTTCCACGCGCGGATCTGGGCCACCGACACCCCGTAGCGCCGCGACAGCGCCGTCACCGTATCGCGCCGACCGGCACGCACGACCACGCGGCGCAGGTCCGGCATGTCGGGCTCCACGGCCATCGTCGCGTTCTCGGCCAGTTCCGGGCTGATGTCCGGCGCATCCGTCTTGGCACCATCCGCGCGCGGCACGACCACCGTGGATCCGGCCTTCAGGCGCATGCCCTTCGGGATCCGGTTGATCTCTCGGATGGTATCCGGGTCCACCTTCAGCCGCGCCGCCAGCGCTTCCACCCGCTCGCGGTTGCCAACCGTCACCGCGGTCCAGCTCGACAGGCCGCCACGATACGTGTTCAGGTTGTACTGGAACGTTTCAGCGTTGTCGTACGGCAGCAGGATCTGCGGGTTCGACGCACCCAGGATCACCGGGCGGTTGAACGAAGGGTTCAACGCCTTGAATTCGTCCATCGGCAGGTTGGCCAGCTTGGCCGCCAGAGCCACGTCGATGTCGCGCGACGTGGTGACGGTCACGAAATACGGATGGTTCGGAATCTCGGGCAGCGTGATGCCGTAACGCTCGGGGTTGGCGATGATGTTCTTCACCGCCTGGAGCTTCGGCACATACATGCGCGTCTCGGCCGGCATGTTGAGGTTGACGTAATCCGTCGACAGGCCGGCCGCCTGGTTGCGGGCGATCGCGCGCGCGACGGAACCCTCCCCCCAGTTGTACGCTGCCAGGGCGAGCTGCCAGTCGCCAAACTGGTCGTGCAGCTTAGAGAGATAGTCGAGGGCGGCGTCCGTCGAGGCGAGCACGTCGCGGCGCTCATCCTGGAAGACGTTCTGCTTGAGGTTGTAGGTTTTGCCGGTGCTCGGGATGAACTGCCACATCCCGGCCGCCTTGGCGGTGGAAACAGCCTGCGGATTGAACGCACTTTCCACGAACGGCAGCAGCGCCAGTTCGGTGGGCATGTTGCGCCGCTCCAGCTCTTCAACGATGTGATACAGGTAGCGGCTCGAGCGCTCCACCATGCGGCGGAACGCGTCGGGGCGCTGTGCATACCAGTCGGTACGGTCGTCCACGGCCGAGCTTTGCAGGTCGGGCATGGAGAAGCCCTGGCGAATGCGCGCCCAGAGATCCTTGGCGGGCCCCTTCAGGGACGCCACGGGCTGCTGATCGACATTGACGACCGGCGCAGCGGCCTGGCCGGTGGAGGTGAAAGCGCTTGTGCCGGCTGTGTCGGCATTCGGCCCGGGGGCCGTGGCACAGGCCGCGAGAAGCAGACTGAGCACAGATGCCGCAAGAAGTCGCACGGATCGCATCAAGTTCTGAGGGGTTGGACCTGAAAATTGCCCCCGATAGTATGAAAGGCATCCCGCCGCGTCAACCCGCGTTCACCCGCCATTCGGCCTCGGCACGCCCGCCGACACATCTTTTCAACGGAAACCGTTCTTCCATTCGCGCAGTGCGGCGAAGACCGACACCGGATCGTCGGCATCGACGCCGGCATGGCGCGCCACCGCCTGCGTCACATCGGGCTCATCCGACCGCATGAACGGGTTGGTCGCGCGCTCGTGGCCGACGGTGGTCGGCACGGTCGATCGGCCCTCGGCCCGCAGCGCGGCCACTTTGTCCTCCCAGGCAGCGAGCGCAGCGTTGCCCGGTTCGACGGCGCGCGCAAAGCGCACATTCGAGACAGTGTATTCGTGCGCGCAATAGACGCGTGTGTCGGGCTCCAGCGCCGCCAGCTTGCCGAGCGACGACCGCATCTGCGCGGGCGTCCCTTCGAACAGCCTGCCGCAACCCGTGGCGAACAGCGTGTCGCCGCAAAACAGGCTGGCGGGAGCCCCCTCGCCCTGCAGGCGACCGACATAGGCGACGTGGCCGCTGGTATGGCCGGGCACGTCAATCACACGGAATATCGCGGCTGGCTGCGCGAGCGTGACGACGTCGCCCTCTTGCACGGGCTGAGTGCAGCATGGAATCGATTCGCGCGCTGGGCCGATCACGGGCAGCGGCGTGCCCTCGGGCGTCTGCGGGTATGCCGCCACCAGTTCACGGACCCCGCCGACATGATCGCCGTGATGATGTGTGATTACAATGGCACCGAGCGCGAGCCCGCGTTCGCGCAGGAAGCGCAATACCGGCTGCGCATCGCCCGGATCGACGACAGCGGCCACGCGGCCATCGTGAAGTGCCCAAATATAATTGTCGGTAAACGCAGCGATCGCCTCGACCTCAAGCGCGACTACAGGCGGCACACCACCCTGGACCATGTCCGACTCCTCTAACGATCGTCGCATTATAGATTGGCACCACTGGCTCGCTTCGCCGCCTGGGCAATACGTCCTGCGCTGGGAGCAGGCCCAGTTCGATCGCACCGTGGCCGACATGTTCGGCTTTCATGCATTGCAGCTTGGCCACCCCGGCTTTGGCGCCTTGCGGGAAAACCGCATCCCGATGATCGCCCGCGTGGTGGACGACATCGACCCGAACGCGCCCATCGAGACACTGGACCCGATGGACGGCGACCCCGCCGAGCCCCCGAACAACCCTGCAGAAGGCGAAGCCGATCCCGCCGCACTCCCGCGCCAAGCCACACCGCGCGTCGTGTGCCGCTATGACGAGTTGCCGTTTGCCTCGCAGAGCATCGATCTGGTGGCCCTGCCGCACGTGCTGGAATTCACGGACGACCCGCACGAGGTCTTGCGTGAAGTCGCCCGCGTGCTGATGCCCGAAGGCCGGCTCGTCATCACCGGATTCAACCCGCTGAGCCTGTGGGGCATGCGCCAAGGCATGCGGCGGCTGGGCACCGAGTCGTTCCTGCCGGCGCAGAGCCAGATGATTGCCTTCACACGCCTGAAGGACTGGCTCAAGCTGCTCGGATTTGATATCGTGCGCGGCCGTTTTGGCTGCTACTGTCCACCCAACCGCACCGACAAATGGCTGCAGCGCACCGCCTTCATGGAAAAGGCCGGCGACCGCTGGTGGCCGATCTTCGGCGCGGTGTACATGCTGCAGGCGGTCAAGCGCGTGCGCGGCATGCGCTTGGTCGGGCCCGCATGGAAGGCCCGCAAGTCGCCAGCGCTGGTGCCCGCCGGGACGCCCGTCGCCACGCCGTCCGGTTCGCATTCGACGAAGACGCCGCCGGCTGCGGCATGCGACGGAAACTCCGGCGCCTGAGGCCGCCGGGCAGCCGCCCTCTCATCCCTTACCCATTGTTTTCATGCAGGAAGTCACCGTCTATTCCGATGGCGCATGCAAGGGCAATCCCGGCCTAGGCGGCTGGGGTACCGTGCTGGTCTCGGGCAATCACGAAAAAGAACTCTTCGGCGGCGAGGCGCTCACCACCAACAACCGCATGGAGCTGATGGCGGTGATCGAGGCCTTCCGCGCGCTCAAGCGCCCGTGCCGCGTGACGGTGTACACCGATTCGCAGTACGTGCAGAAAGGCATCAGCGAATGGCTGCCCGGCTGGAAGGCGCGCGGCTGGAAAACCGCCGACAAGAAGCCCGTGAAGAATGACGACCTGTGGCGCCTGCTCGATCAACTCATCGTCGGACACGACGTGAGCTGGCACTGGGTCAAGGGCCACGCCGGCCACCCCGGCAACGAGCGCGCCGATGCGCTGGCCAACAAGGGTGTGGAAATGGCGCGGCAGGCGGCGCAGGCCGGGGCCTAGCAAGCGGCAACGCATAACGGCATTGCATTCGCCCCGTTGCGCCATACACTGGAGGCAGGCGACGCGCGGGGCATCGCCGTTTTTTCATGGAGGCCGGCCATGAAATCCATCGAATTCCACGCCAGCCCGCCGCGCTATTGCGCAGCGGACCTCACACTCACCTGCACCGCCAGTGTCGACGGCACGCCCGCCTGCTATGCGGTGACGGCCGAAGCACTCGAGGAGCACTTCGGCGCCCGTTCATGGCGCCAGGAAGACCTGCTGCAGGCCATGGAAACACACCGCGGCACCATCGAAGACATGGCGCGGTCGCTTTTCAAATTGACCGACTCGCACAACATCGTGCTGCGCAGCGGACATTTCCGTTTCGGCATGTAGCTATCCGGGCGGCGGCCCGCGCCGGAACAGTCAATCCGGCTTGCATTCGTATTTCATCTCGCGCCGCCCATCTTCGTAGACCACCTCGAGCCGGCACGTGAAGCCCCACAGGCGAACGACGTGCCGGAGCATCTCTTCGTAATTCGAGGCCAGCGGGCGGCGGCCGCTCTGCAGGTGGCGCAGCGTCAGCGAGCGGTCTCCGCCGATGTCGACATGGGTCACCTGGATGTTGGGCTCCATGTTGGACAGGTCGTACTGGCTGGCGAGCAATTCGCGCAGCATGCGGTAGCCGTCCTCGTCGTGGATGGCGGTCACGCGCAACTTGGCGTCGCGGTCGTCGTCGAGCACGGAGAAGAGCTTCAGCTCGCGGATCACCCGTGGCGAGAGGAACTGCAGCAGGAAGCTCTCGTCCTTGAAGTTGCGCATGGCGAAGTCGAGCGTCTCGCGCCAGTCGCTGCCGGCGATCTCGGGCGCCCAGCGGTAATCCTCGTCGTCGGGCGTCTCGCAGATGCGACGGATGTCCTGGAACATGAGAAAGCCGAGCGTATACGGGTTCAGGCCGTTGTAGTACGGGCTGTTGAACGGCGGCTGGTAGATCACATTCGTATGCGCCTGCAGCAGTTCCAGCATGAAGGCATCGTTGACGAGCTTCTCGTCGTAGAGCTTGTGCAGGATGGTGTAGTGCCAGAACGTCGCCCAACCCTCGTTCATCACCTTGGTCTGGCGCTGCGGGTAGAAGTATTGGGCGATCTTCCGCACGATCCGCACGATCTCGCGCTGCCACGGCTGCAACTTGGGCGCGTTCTTCTCGATGAAGTACAGCAGGTTCTCCTCCGGCTCGGGCGGGAACTGCGGCTCGGGTTCGCGCGTTTCGTCTTCCGCCGTGAGCGCGTGCGAGCGATGCGTCGGCAAGGTGCGCCACAGATCGTTGACCTGCGCCTCGAGGTACTTCTCGCGCTCGGCCTGGCGCGCCTGCTCTTCATTGATCGATAGCTTCTTGGGCCGCCGGTAGCGATCCACGCCGTAGTTCTGCAATGCGTGGCAGGAGTCGAGCAGCAGTTCGACTTCCTGCTCGCCGTAGCGCTGCTCGCATTCGGCCACGTAATTCTTGGCGAAGAGCAGGTAGTCGACGATGGCGTCCGCGTTCGTCCATGTGCGGAACAGGTAGTTGCCCTTGAAGAACGAGTTGTGGCCATAGCAGGCATGCGCGATCGTCAGCGCCTGCATCGGCATCGTGTTCTCCTCCATGAGGTAGGCGATGCAGGGGTTCGAGTTGATGACGATCTCGTAGGCCAGGCCCATCAGCCCACGCTGGTAGCCGCGCTCGGAGGCGAGGAAGTGCTTGCCGTATGACCAGTGGTTGTAGCCCAGCGGCAGCCCGGAGGACGCGTACGCGTCCAGCATCTGCTCGGCGGTGATGATCTCGATCTGGTTCGGGTAGGTGTCCAGCCCGAACTCGGCTGCGATGTGGGCGATGCTTTGGTCGTAGCGCCTGATCAGATCGAAGGTCCACTCCGAGCCCGTAGAAAGATAGGCCATGCTCGTTCCCGTTGGTCCATCACACACGCGGCATGATTGCCGGGGTGGGGCGCGTTGCCGTGGCGGCGCGATTGGCCGCGCTCAGGCGGCGCGCTTCTGAAACAGATCGTGCAGCACCGGATAGATTTCGTCGGCCTTGAGAATGCGCTGCATTGCAAAGTTGTCGTGCCCGGCTTTCACCGTAAGATACTCCTCCCACAGGTTCTGCGGTTCTGTGGACACCACCTCCACGTAGGCGTAGTACTGCGTCACCGGAAGGATCGTCTCGCGCAGCAGCTTGGCGCACAGCTCCGAATCGCCCGCCCAGTTGTCGCCGTCCGAGGCCTGTGCGCAATAGATGTTCCATTGGCTTGGCGAATAGCGCTCCTGAATCACTTCCGCCATGAGCTTGAGCGCACTCGACACCACCGTGCCGCCCGATTCGCGCGAGTGGAAAAAGTCCTCTTCGTTTACCTCTTTGGCCACCGTGTGGTGGCGGATGAACACCACGTCGATGCGCTCGTAGTTCCGCTTCAGGAAGAGGTACAGCAGCATGAAGAAGCGCTTGGCGAGATCCTTGCGCGTTTCGTCCATCGAGCCCGACACGTCCATCACGCAGAACATCACGGCCTGGGCCTGCGGGCGCTTGCGCATCACGCGATTGTTGTAGCGCAGGTCCAGTTTTTCGATGAACGGCACGCGGTCCAGGCACGCGCGCAGATGCCGCATTTCCTTCATCAGCGCCTGGGCATGCGGGCTGTAGGGGCCGTCCCTTTCCAGTTCTTCGTTGTATTCCTGCTCGAGCTCGTGCAGACGGCGCTGGTAGGGGCTGGACAGCGCGATGCGCCGCCCGATCGAGCTGCGCATCGTGCGCAGGATCGACAGGTTCGATGGCGTGCCGTCGAGCGAGAAACCGGCGCGCACCTTTCGCACCTCCGCGATCTTGGCCAGGCTGCGCTTGGCCAGATCCGGCAGCGCCATGTCTTCGAAGAAGAAGTTGAGGAAATCCTCGCGCGAGAGCGTGAAGATGAAGTCGTCTTCGCCTTCGCCCGAGTCGCTGGCCTGCGAGCCCGTTCCGCCGCTGCCCTGCTGGGGGCGGTCGAAGCTGTCGCCGCGGATGAACTCCTTGTTGCCCGGGTGAACGCCCTCGCGGCGCCCGCCCGGGCCATGGTGGAACATGGGCTCGGAGATGTCCTTCACCGGAATGGACACCTGGCCGCTCTGCTCGATGTCCATGATCTTCCGGCCCGAGACCGCCTTGGCCACCGCGCGACGGATCTGGTCTCGGTAACGCTTGATGAAGCGTTGCTTGTTGACGGCACTCTTGCCGCCGCCGTTTTCCCGCCGATCGATGATCGTGCCCATGTGACTGCCCTCTGTTGAAAGTGGTCTGCCCGGTGCGCTTTCCTCCTAAGACGACTTTCTCACGCGCAGATACCACTCCACCAGCAGGCGCACCTGCTTCTGGGTGTAGCCCTTCTCGACCATCCGGTTGACGAAGTTCTCGTGCTTTTCCTTGTCGTCATGCGACGACTTGGCGTTGAACGAGATCACGGGCAGCAGATCTTCCGTCGTCGAGAACATCCGTTTTTCGATCACCATGCGCAGCTTCTCGTAGCTCGTCCAGTTCGGGTTCTTGCCCCCGTTCTTGGCACGTGCGCGCAGCACGAAATTGACGATCTCGTTGCGGAAGTCCTTCGGATTGGAAATGCCCGCAGGCTTCTCGACCTTTTCCAGCTCGTCGTTCAGTGCACTGCGGTCGAGAATCTCACCGGTGTTCGGGTCGCGGTACTCCTGATCCTGGATCCACAGGTCGGCGAACACGACGTACCGGTCGAAGATGTTCTGCCCGTACTCCGAATACGACTCCAGATACGCAGTCTGGATCTCCTTGCCGATGAACTCCACATAAGGCGTCGTCAGGTACTCCTTGATGTACGACATCAGCTTGGCTTCCGTCTCGGGTGGGAACTGCTCGCGCTCGATCTGCTGTTCGAGCACGTACAGCAGGTGCACCGGATTGGCCGCCACCTCGGACCCGTCGAAGTTGAACACCTTGGACAGCACCTTGAAGGCGAAGCGCGTCGACAAACCCGTCATGCCCTCGTCGATGCCGGCAAAGTCGCGGTACTCCTGATACGACTTCGCTTTCGGGTCGACATCCTTCAGGCTCTCGCCGTCGTACACGCGCATCTTCGAGAAGATGTTCGAGTTCTCGGGCTCCTTGATGCGGGTGAGCACCGCGAACTGCGCCATCATCTTGAGCGTGTTCGGCGCGCACGGCGCGGCCGCCAGCGAGCTGTTGCGCAAGAGCTTGTCGTAGATCTTGACCTCGTCCGACACGCGCAGGCAGTACGGCACCTTGACGATGTAAATGCGATCCAGGAACGCCTCGTTGTTGCGGTCGGACTTGAAGCTCTGCCACTCCGCCTCGTTCGAGTGGGCGAGGATGACGCCATCGAACGGGATTGCGCCAAAGCCCTCGGTGCCCTTGTAGTTGCCCTCCTGCGTGGCCGTCAGCAACGGGTGCAAGACCTTGATCGGCGCCTTGAACATCTCGACGAATTCAAGCAGGCCGCGGTTGGCCAGGCACAGGCCGCCCGAATACGAATATGCGTCGGGATCGTCCTGCGGATAGTCCTCCAGCTTGCGGATGTCGACCTTGCCCACCAGCGACGAAATGTCCTGATTGTTCTCGTCGCCGGGCTCCGTTTTGGAAATGGCAATCTGCGACAGCACCGACGGATGCAGCTTCACCACCCGGAAACGCGTGATATCGCCATTGAACTCGTGCAGCCGCTTGACCGCCCACGGCGAAGCGATCGAGTTCAGATAGCGTTTCGGGATGCCATAGTCCTCCTCCAGAATCTTGCCGTCTTCCTCGGGCGAGAACAGCCCGAGTGGCGACTCGTGTATCGGCGAGCCCTTGAGCGCGTAGATGGGAATCTGCTCCATCAACGACTTCAGCTTCTCGGCAAGCGAGGATTTGCCGCCGCCCGGGGGCCCGAGCAGGTAAAGAATCTGCTTGCGCTCTTCCAGGCCCTGCGCGGCATGCTTGAAGAAGGAGACGATCTGCTCGATCGTATCCTCCATGCCGTAGAACTCCCGGAAGGCCGGATAGATCTTGATGACCTTGTTGAAGAACAGCCGCGACAACCGGGGATCATGATGCGTGTCCACCAGTTCGGGCTGGCCGATCGCGGCCAGCATGCGTTCGGCTGCGGTCGCATAAGCGGTCGGGTCTTTCTTACAGATGTCCAGGTACTCCTGGATGCTGTATTCGTCCTCTTTGCGAGCTTCGAAACGCGTTGCGTAGTGGCGGAAAATATCCATATCTCCCCCGTAGATTTCTTCCCGGGTTCGCCGTCGAGCGAGCGCCAGGCTAGTTCTTGCGTGCGTTGAATCCGGTGTTGCTGAATTCCACTGTAGACGAATCGCCCGTGAGCACAAGAACGGTTGAGAACCCAAAGCGGTGCACAGCCAATCGTTGCCGCGTTAGCGCTCTGCACCCTGCAGTGCCAAATCCCTCTGCATGGCCTATCGGCGCCAACGCCACAGCGGACAGGCACCCCGAGTCCAGCAGAAACCATACCCACGATGTCTTCGGTGCGCCCCGTGCAATTGGTACGTAACCGGTCTGCGCGAGTTCCCAGTCTGGGGGGCCGGCCCGCATGGGGATATCCCTGCGTTCGTTGTTCGACGCCGTCGTGATATGGCCAGGGTGGGCGGCGGGCTTTCCCCGTTGCGGCGAAAGCCTTCTCGCCGTCGCGCAACAGCGCATTGTTCAAAACAGAGCGCGCAGGATTGAACCGGCTGGAGCGAGCCGGCAACCGTCGAGACGGCCGACACCGGCATGGCGGGGTTGTCGTTTTTTTGCGCAGGAAAGGAAGTTTTGCCACGCAAGGCGTTGGGCAATTCCGGTGCGGACACAAAGAAAAAGGCCCTCGGCGATTGCCTGAGGGCCTTTTAGGGCGATTTCTCGCCAATTTGGTGGGTGGTACAGGGATTGAACCTGTGACCCCTGCCGTGTGAAGGCAGTGCTCTACCGCTGAGCTAACCACCCGAATGCGGTGAAAACGAGATTATGGCGAAAAGCCGCGATCGTGTAAAGACCCCGACCGCACTTTTTTCGAGCATCACGCGGCAGGCGCCGCGTCTTGCATCTCCCGCGCCCACACCGTCTTGCCGCCGCTGGCCTTGTCGATGTCCTTGAGCACCCCGGCGTGGGCTTCCATCTCGGCTTCCGTGGCGAGCAGCACGGGCAGCTGCAGCGCGCTCAGGTCGACGGCCACCGCCTCGGCCAGGGCGCCCTCGCCCGTCTCGAGCATGTCGATGACGAGCGTGTTCTGGCCGCGCGTCATCGCCAGATAGACCTCGGCCAGCAGCTCGGCATCGAGCAAGGCGCCGTGCAAGGTGCGGTGCGCGTTGCTCACGCCAAGCCGGTCGCACAGGGCGTCGAGCGAGTTGCGCTTGCCGGGAAACATCCGGCGCGCTTCGAGCAGGGTGTCGATATGGCCCGACAGGTGCTCGCGGAACGTCGGCAGGCCCAGGCGCTGGAATTCCATGTCGAGGAAGCCCAGGTCGAACGCGGCGTTGTGGATGATGGCCTCGGCGCCCTGCACGTAATCGCGGATCTCGTCGACGACTTCTGCAAACTTCGGCTTGTCGGCCACGAACTCGTTGGTGATGCCGTGCACCGCCATCGCCCCGGCGTCGATTTCGCGCTCCGGGTTGATGTAGAAGTGCAGATTGCGGCCGGTGAGGCGCCGGTTGACCATTTCCACGCAGCCGATTTCGATCACGCGGTCGCCGGTGGCGGCGTTCAGGCCGGTGGTTTCGGTATCGAGAACGATCTGTCGCATCGCGCTTCCCTACTGAGGCTGGATTACTTGAAGACGACGGTCTTGTGGCCGTTGAGCAGGATGCGATGTTCCGCATGCCACTTGACGGCGCGCGCCAGCGCCACGCATTCCACGTCGCGGCCGACGGCGGTGAGCTGCTCCGGGTCCATGCTGTGGTCCACGCGCTCGATCTCCTGCTCGATGATCGGGCCTTCGTCCAGGTCGGCCGTGACGTAGTGCGCCGTCGCGCCGATCAGCTTCACGCCACGTTCGTGCGCCTGGTAATACGGCTTGGCACCCTTGAAGCTGGGGAGGAACGAGTGGTGGATGTTGATGGCGCGGCCTTCGAGCTTGCGGCACAGATCGTCCGAGAGGATCTGCATGTAGCGCGCAAGCACAACCAGGTCGATCTGCTGCTCCTGGGCGATTTCCCAGATGCGGGCTTCCTGCTGCGCCTTCTGGGCGTCAGTGGCCTTGAGCAGCGGCAGGTGCATGAACGGCACGTCGTACGACGCGGCGAGCTGGTAGAAATCGCGGTGGTTCGAGACGATGGCGGCGATCTCGATCGGCAGCTGGCCGGCCCGCGCCCGGAACAGCAGGTCGTTCAGGCAGTGGCCGATCTTCGAGACGAGGATCATCACGCGCGGCTTGATGGCGGCGTCGAACATGCCCCACTGCATCGAGAAGCGGTCGCCGATGGGCGCAAAGCGCTCGCGCAGCGTCGCGAGGTCGAGCGGCTGGCCCTGCGGAGCGAAATGGACGCGCATGAAAAAGCGGCCCGTGAACTCGTCGCCGAACTGGTCCGAATCGAGAATATTGCAGCCCTGCTCGAACAGCAGGCCCGATACGGCGTGGACGATGCCAGGCTGGTCCGGGCAAGACAGGGTGAGAATGAAACCGGAGTGACTCATCAATCGTCTTACGTATTGTTGTCGGGCGCGAACCGTTGCGGTTCCAGGCGCGCCAGGGCGTCGAGGGTGACGAGCGTGGCGTCCACCGTCATCGCGCAGTCCGCCATGATATCAAGCGCCGCGTCGGGGCTGGCGCGCAGGTGGCCCGCGACCTCGCCGTCCTGGTTGGCGGGGATGAAGTCGGGGGGCAACGTCAGGTCAAAAGCGAACAGCGTTTCGTTCTGGATGCCTTCCGGCACTTCGCGCAACACGTCGAGCGTGCCGCGCGCAACGAGCCGCGCCGACAGTTGGGCGCCGATGCCGGCCTCTTCCCAGCACTCCTTCTCCAGCGCGCCGCGTGCGTCGAAACCGTAGCCGATGCCACCGGCGACGAGGTTGTCCCACATGCCGGGGTCGATCGGCTTGGTGTCGGCGCGGCGCGCCAGCCAGAACATCGCCTGCGCGCCGTCGATCAGGCCATTCATGTGCGCCGCGTACGTGCGTATCCCAAAGAATCGCGCTGCGGCCCGCTCCATCAGCGCGAGCGCGGGCGTTCCCCAGCCCGTGTCCACGGGGAAGCGCTCGTCGCGCCAGCCGCGCACGTGGCCATCTTCGGCCAAGCGCCTGATGACCTCGTCCAGGGCGGCAGTACGGGCGGGTTCGCTCGCCAGGGAGTCCGCCAGGTCGACGCGCGATGCGCCCACCTCGAACCATCGCGGCCAGCGCGCAAGCAGCGCGGCACGTTCGCGGCTGAGCCAGCCGACCGGTTGGCCAGCCACCATCCACGGGACCAGCGCATCGGCGTCAAAAGCGCTGCGGACGGCCAGCCCTTCGGCCACGCGCCTCACGCGCGGGTCGCGCGCGTGCATTGCACGCTCTGCGCCGCGCCATAATGTGTTGTTCCTGCGCGATAATGCGCCGTTCATACAAGCCGTCATCAGACTGGAGAAACAAGGATGGATGAAATCGACGAGCTGTCGGATCTGCCGACCCCGCGCTTTATCTGGGGGTTCGCCATTGCCGTCACACCGTCCGGCGAAGTGTCGCACGATGAGTTCGAATACCTGACCCACACCCGCGCGCCGCGCTTTACGTGCCGCGTGGTCGAACTCGAAGACGCCCCCGCCGAGCCGGAAGACGACGCCGGTATCGACGGCCGGATCGTCCACTTCGACAACCCGAAGCGCATGTTCTACATCACCGATCTGGGCCTGGCGCTGATGAACTTCACGCTGTTCGACAAGGTGGACAGCAAGGCCAAGCTGAAGAAAGCCTGCGACGAGGCGATCGCCGACTGGCTGGCCCGCCGCGAATTCCTCGACTCCGAGCCGGACGACGACGAGGAATGACGCCTAGGCCTGGCCGTCTGCGCTGTCGTCTTCGGCAAAGCGCAGATCGGTCAGGCGCACATCGGCGTAGGAGCGCCCGGCGTCGAGCAACGCCGCAACCCGCGCCTTCACCCGCTCCTTCTGCGCCCGCAACGCGCGAGGCGGCACCGCCGGATCCTGTCCGGTGTAATGCAGATACAGCATCTTGTAGGTGAGCTGGCTCACCATCCACTGCCGCAGCACGCGGCGCCGGCCGGCCTGGTCGGCCTCCAGCGCATCGATCTGCCCAAGCAACGTGGAAAATGCCCGCGCCAGTTGCGCGGCGTCCTGCGGCTCGCCCGCCATGCACCGCTCGGCCACGGCGCGCGCCTCGGCGGGCTGCATGGCGTCGGCCTCGATGAAGCGCTCGGCGGCGGGACCAGCGGCGGGCCCTCGGCTCGCCAGCCGTGCGGACACGGCAGACAGCACTTCCTGCGCACGGCGGATGGACGCCTCCAGCGAATCCGCGCCGCCCGCTGCAATGCCAGCGCGCGGCATTTCAGTGGGTGCTTCCGAGCATTTCTTCGCGTCCATGGCTGCCTCCGGTATCCGCCCCAGCCTTTGGATGGATGGGGTGCGTGCCGGATTGTAGAACGCGGCGCACATTTGTCGACAAATCTACACACTAACTTCCTATTGCGAAGACCGCGCAAACGGTAAGGCTGCGTCACAAAACCGGGCACCAGTGTTGGCCGCCATCCACGCGAAGGCGGCGCGCCGCGGGTAAAATGGCGGATTGCGCAGCCAGCGCCTGCATTTCAATTGCTGACCGCCTTTTGCGCGGCAAGGAAACCGTCTTGATCAAGTGGATGATCGTGGCCCTCTACCTGGGCTCCATTCTGTATGTGCATTTTCGCGGCAAGGTGCGCCTGAAGTTCTGGCGCCAGATGTTCGACCACTCGGCCGTGGTCGCGCCGGTCAACTGCTTCATGTATGCGTTCTCGGGCGTGCCCCAGACGCCGTACGTGCCGGTGGAACGTTTTCCGGATCTGGAAAGGCTGCAAGCCGCATGGCCGCAGATCCGCGATGAGGGTCTCGCGCTCATCAACCTGCGCAAGATCAAGGCGGCCGAAAAGAACGACGACGCAGGCTTCAACTCGTTTTTCAAGAATGGCTGGAAGCGCTTCTACCTGAAGTGGTACGAGGCGAGCCACCCATCGGCCGAGCAACTGTGCCCCAAGACGGTCGCCCTGCTGCGCGAGCTGCCGAGCGTGAAGGCCGCGATGTTTGCCGAGTTGCCCCCCGGCGGCAAGCTGAACCCGCACCGCGACCCGTTTGCCGGCTCACTGCGCTATCACCTCGGCCTCGCCACGCCCAACGACGACCGCTGCTTCATCGAGGTGGATGGCCAGCGCCACAGCTGGCGCGACGGCCAGGGCGTGGTCTTCGACGAGACCTTCCTCCACTGGGCGGAGAACGGCTCCGACAAGGACCGCCTGATCCTCTTCTGCGACATCGAACGGCCGATGAAGTACGGCTGGGCGCAGCGCATCAACAAGTGGCTGGGCCGCAAGGTCATGACAGCCGCCAGCTCGCCCAACGACGAGGGCGACCAGACCGGCGGCATCAACAAGCTGTTCCGTTACGTCTGGGTGATGGGCCAATACCGCCGCCGCTTCAAGGCGTGGAACCGCAAGGTCTACTACGTGGTGAAGTTCGGCCTCATCATTGGCGTGGCAGCGTTGATCATCTGGCTCTGACCGATCCCGCAGCGGCAAAACCCAGGAACCGGCCTCGCGCCGGTTTTTTGTTGGCGCTCG
The DNA here is from genome assembly GCF_905397375.1 of Ralstonia mannitolilytica. Lineage (GTDB taxonomy): Bacteria > Pseudomonadota > Gammaproteobacteria > Burkholderiales > Burkholderiaceae > Ralstonia > Ralstonia mannitolilytica. The sequence continues at coordinate 15,277 of NZ_CAJPVG010000012.1, read as the reverse complement.
CCTCTGCGCGGCTTTCTTGTTGGCGCAAGCCTGTACGAAAAAAGCGCTACCGGCGGCACAAATCTCGCCTAATGTCAGGAACTGAGCGCCCCGGTATTGATCCGATATGGCGGGCACGCCGCTTGCTCCCTCGTGGTTGACACCGTTGCCCATGGCTTGGGCCCCGGTTATCGCCGGGATGCGCGTGGCTGTATCCCCTCCTTCAACTGAGACAGAGAGAACGATCGCCATGAAAAAGAACTTCATCAGCCGCCGTACCGCTGCCACTCTCGCTGCCGCCGCCCTGCTGGGCACCCAGATCGCGGCCTGTACCACCACGAGCCCGAATGCGCAGGGCTCTGACGTCATGACGTCGACGAACAAACACGCCACCACCAACTCGCAGGCAGATTCGGTGCTCTCGCGCCTGTACACCACAGCCAATGGCTCGCGCGACCTGGTTTCGCGCGCCAAGGGCGTGCTCGTGTTCCCGTCGGTGCTCAACGCCGGCTTCGTGGTCGGCGGCCAGTACGGCGAAGGCGTACTGCGCACGAGCGGCGGCCGTCCGCTGGGCTACTACAACATCGCCTCGGCGTCCGTCGGCTTCCAGGCCGGTGCCCAGTCGCGCGCGCTCATCATCCTCTTCATGACGGACGAGGCGCTGCGCAAATTCCAGGAAAGCAATGGCTGGACGGCCGGCGTGGACGCGACCGTGGCGCTGGCCAAGATCGGCGCTAATGGCGCGGTGGACACCAACACGGTTCAGCAGCCGGTCATCGGCTTCAACCTGACCAATGCCGGCCTGATGGCAGGTGCGTCCATCGAGGGTACGAAGATCACCAAGCAGAACAACTGATCTGCGACTGTCTTGCTGCACAAGCCGCCGTCTTGCACGGCGGTTTTTTTTGCCCTCCCGGGGGGGACGGCTCTCTCTGGGATGGCACACACCCTGGGGCAACCGGGCCGCCCGCCAGGTATAGCGGCCGCCACGCAAAACGCATGAGTACATAAGAAAATACTATTTGGAATCCGCATACTGCCTCTACCAGAATGCACAGACCACATGCATGACGGCGATCAACCCGGCACATGGAACTCCGACAACTCGAGGCATTTGCGGCCGTCATGTCGACGGGTAGCGTGACGGCGGCCGGCAGACTGCTGGGCCGATCGCAGCCCGCCATCAGCCGGCTCATCCAGGATCTGGAAGCCGAGATCGGCTACGCCCTTTTCACCCGCGCTGGGCCGCGCGTGTCGCCGACCGAGGAGGGCTTCCTGCTGTACGAAGACGTTGAGCACACGCTCATCAGCCTGCGGCAGATCCGCACCCGCGCCGAAGAGATCGCCCGCGGCGAGCCCCGCCCGCTACGGCTGGCGGCCACCTCTGCGCTGGCGGCGGGCTTGCTGCCTGCGGCGCTGGCGGACGACCGTGAGCTGGCCCAGCATGTCCAGATCCGCAGCGCCTCGCCGGAACAGGTGGTGCACGCGGTGCTGACCGGCGCGGCGGATCTCGGCATCAGCAGCCTGCCGCTGGAGCATCGCGGTGTCACCGTGCATTGGATTGGCGAAGCCGCCTGCGTTGCCGCCCTCCATCAGACCGACCCGCTTGCCCAGGCACAGCGCGTGGCGCTGGCGGATTGCGCGGGCCGCCGCATTGTGACCATGCACAACCCGTACCGGCTGCGCCGCCGGCTCGATCAGGCGCTGGCGCAGGCCGGCGTGGTACCGGCTTCGCTGATTGAAACCAATGCCTCGCTCAACGCCCTGACTGCCGTCCGCGCGGGGCTGGGCGTGGGGCTGCTGGAACCTGTCACGGCGTATGGCGTGCCCGTCGAAGGCGTGACGGTCCGCCCCATCGATGCCGATATCCCGTTCTTCTTCGGCGTGATCACACCCGAGGCGAAGCGCCCCATGCCCGCCGTCACGTGGCTGATCGACGCCCTCTCACGCGCCGCGCAGCGGCTGCTGCCGGATTGCAAGCTGCACGACCCCGCACGCCACGCCAGCATGCTGCAGGTGCTGTACGGGGAACCCCTTAACGAAACCGAAGGCGCGTCCGCATGACCGCTCTGCAACCCGACAACGCGCCGCACGCCCCCGGGCTGGCGGCGCTGGAAGCCCGTTTGCGCCAGGACCTCGCCTGGCTTGAACTGCCTGCAAAGGCGTGGACCCTGCCACATACCGTCAATGGCGAGCCGGTGCTCGATGTCGCCGTCATCGGGGGCGGCATGGCCGGCCTCGCGGCGGCGGCATCGCTCAAGCACCTTGGCGTGGGCGCGGTGGTGTTCGACCGCTCCCCTGCCGGCTTTGAAGGCCCGTGGGCGACCACAGCGCGCATGGAGACACTGCGCTCACCGAAGCAGCTGACCGGCCCGGCGCTCGGCTTGCCCGCGTTGACCTTCCGCGCGTGGTTCGAAGCGCAGTTCGGTACCGACGCATGGGAAGCGCTCGACAAGATCCCGCGCCTGCAGTGGATGGACTACCTGCGCTGGTACCGCCGCGTGCTGCAGCTCGAGGTTCGCAACGCGCACCACGTCAAGGCGATTCATCCGCGCGAGGACGCCGTCGAGCTGCTCATCGACGCGCCCGACCAGCCGACGCAGCGCATCTATGCGCGCCGCGTGGTCCTGGCGACAGGCCGTGATGGCCTCGGCGGCCCGTCGGTGCCGGAATTCGCGCGTGCGCTGCCGCGCCACCGGTGGGCGCACTCGTCCGACGAGATGGATTACGGCACGCTGGCCGGCAAGCGCGTCGGCGTCGTCGGCGCAGGGGCCTCGGCCATGGACTCGGCCGCGACGGCGCTCGAAGCGGGCGCGGCCAGTGTCGACCTGCTCATCCGGCGTCCCGACCTGCCCCGCGTCAACAAGGGCAAGGGCGCGGGCAGCCCCGGCCTGGTGCACGGGCATCTGCACCTGCCCGACGCCTGGAAATGGCGCATCCGCCATTACATCAACGTGGAGCAGGTGCCGCCGCCGCGCGGCAGCACGCTGCGCGTGTCGCGACACCCGAATGCGCGTTTCAACCTCGGTTGCGGCATCCTTCGTGTGGAGGAGCGCGATGGCGCGCTCCACGTGATGACGAGCAAAGGCATGTTCGAACTGGATTTCCTGATCTTTTCGACGGGTTTTCGCACGGACTGGGCGGCCCGGCCCGAATTCAGCACCCTCGCGCCGCACGTGCGCCAGTGGCGCGATCGCTACACGCCGCAGCCCGGCGAGGAGGACGCAGAGCTGGCCGACTCGCCTGACCTGGGCCACGCCTTCGAATTCCTCGAGAAAACGCCCGGCGCGCTGCCCGGCCTGTCGCGGGTGCATTGCTTCTGCTATCCGGCATCCGTCACGCACGGCAGCGTCTCGGGCGACATCCCGGCCATCAGCGAGGGCGCGAAACGGCTGGCGCAGGGCATTGCCGGCCTGCTCTACCGCGAAGACATCGAAGCCCATTACGCCGCCATCCAGGCTTATGCCGAACCCGAGATCTTTGGCGATGAATGGACGCCTGCCCCACCGCCCGGCGTGCAGGCCCAGGCTGCATCCACCCAGGAGGCCGCACGATGACCGCCTGGCTGATCCGCCGCATCGGTCAGGCGCTGGTGGTCGTGCTGGTGATGACGGTGATCGTCTTCATCGGCCTGCACGCCATCGGCAACCCGGTCGACATCCTGATCGGCCAGGACGTGGACCAGATCGACCGCGCCCGCATCATTGCCGAGCTGGGTCTGGACAAGCCGCTATGGGAGCAGTACCTCGCGTTCCTGAACGGCGCGCTGCACGGCAACCTGGGCAAGAGCTTCGTCTACAACGAACCGGCCATCCAGCTGATCCTGCAACGCCTGCCGGCCACGCTGGAGCTGGCGTTTTCTGCACTGATCATCGCGGTGGTGGTCGGCGTGCCGCTGGGGCTGTTCGCGGGGCTGTACCCGCGCCATCCGGTGTCGCGCCTGCTCATGACGGGCAGCGTGGTGGGATTCTCATTGCCGACGTTCTGGGTGGGCCTGATGCTGATCATGGCCTTCAGTGTGAGCCTGGGCTGGCTGCCCGCCAGCGGACGCGGCGAAACCGCGCGCCTGTTCGGCATCGAATGGTCGTGGCTGACGGTCGATGGCCTGCGGCATCTCGTGCTGCCGGCGGTCAACCTGTCACTGTTCAAGCTCTCGCTGGTGCTGCGGCTGACGTCTGCGGGCGTGCGCGAGGTGCTGCCGCAGGACTTTGTGAAGTTCGCGCGGGCCAAGGGCCTGTCGCCGCTGCGTGTGGTGCTCGCGCACGTGCTGCGCAACACGCTGATCCCCCTGGTGACGGTGCTGGGGCTGGAGCTCGGCTCGACCATCGCCTTTGCGGTGGTGACGGAAAGCATCTTCGCGTGGCCCGGCGCGGGCAAGCTGATCCTCGATAGCATCAACTCGCTGGACCGGCCGGTCATCGTTTCCTACCTCATCGTCGTGGTGTGCCTGTTCGTGTCGCTCAACCTGATCGTCGACATCCTGTATCGGCTGCTGGACCCGCGCGTGCGTGCGGCGGACAGCGCGGAGGCTGCATGATGAATACAACTCCGCAACCCACCACCGCAGCGGCGGTTGCCGCCCCGCGCAAGCAATCGCCGTGGCGCCGCGTGGTGTCCGATTTTCTGGCATCCAAGACCGCCGTCTTTGGGCTCGTGGTGGTCGTGATCCTGATGCTCGCCGCGCTGGCCGCACCGTGGATCACCCCGCAGAACCCGTACGACCTGATGCAGCTCGACGTGCTGGACTCGCGCCTGCCGCCAGGTTCGCCGAATGGCCTCGGGACATTTACGTACTGGCTCGGCACCGATGGCCAGGGGCGTGATCTGTATTCCGGCATCCTCTATGGCCTGCGCATCAGCCTGGGCGTGGGGATCGGTTCGGCAGCCGTGGCGGCGGTGATCGGCACGCTGCTCGGCCTGATTGCAGCGTATGCCGGCGGCCGCGTCGACAGCATCATCATGCGCACGGTCGATCTGCTGCTGTCGTTCCCGTCGGTGCTGGTGGCGATGATGATCCTCGCTTATCTCGGCAAGAGCATCACGAATGTCGTGCTGACCCTCGTGCTGCTGGAGTGGGCGTATTACGCGCGGACGGTGCGCGGCCAAGCGCTCGTTGAGCGTCGGCGCGAATACGTGGAAGCCGCCCGCTCGCTAGCCCTGCCCGGCTGGCGCATTGCGCTCAGGCACATCCTGCCGAACTGCCTGCCGCCGCTGATCGTCGTGGGCACGCTGCAGGTGGCGCGCGCGATCACGCTGGAGGCAACGCTGTCCTTCCTGGGCCTGGGCGTGCCGATTACCGAGCCGTCTCTGGGCCTGCTGATTTCCAACGGATACCAATACATGCTGTCTGGCCAGTACTGGATCAGTTTCTATCCGGGCATCGCGCTGTTGCTGGCGCTGGTGGCCATCAACCTGGTGGGCGACCGCCTGCGTGAAGTGCTGAACCCGAGGACGCAACGATGACGTCCACCAACGCGACCACCCTCGAAGTCCGCAACCTCCGCACGCATTTCTTCACGCGCGAAGGCGTGCTGCCGGCCGTGGACGACGTGTCGTTCTCGCTCGCGCGCGGGCGCATCCTCGGGCTGGTGGGCGAATCCGGCTCAGGCAAGTCCGTCACCGGGTTCTCGATCATGGGTCTGGTGGACCCGCCCGGCCGCGTCGTCGGCGGGGAGATCCTCTACCAGGGCCGCGACCTCACCAAGTTGCCCCCGCGTGAATTGCGCAAGCTGCAGGGCAACCGCATCGCCATGGTCTTCCAGGACCCGATGATGACGCTCAACCCCGTGCTGCGCATCGATGCCCAGATGATCGAAGCCGTGCGCGCGCACAGCAGCATGAGCCACAAACAGGCGTGGGACCATGCGCGGGACACGCTCGGTCTGATGGGCATTCCGAGCCCCGAAGAACGGCTGCGTGCCTATCCGCATCAGCTTTCGGGCGGCATGCGCCAGCGCGTGGCGATTGCCATTGCGATGCTGCATCGGCCGGACCTGATCATTGCCGACGAACCGACCACGGCGCTGGACGTGACCATCCAGGCGCAGATCCTGTCCGAAGTGCAGAAGCTCGCGCGCATGCACGGCACGGCGCTGATCTGGATCACGCATGACCTGTCTGTCGTGGCCGGGCTGGCCGACGAGGTGGCCGTGATGTACGCCGGCCGCATCGTCGAACACGGCCCGGTTGATGCGGTGCTCGATGCCCCGCTGCACCCCTACACCATGGGCCTGATCGACAGCCTGCCCAGCGAGAACCGTCGCGGCCAGCGCCTGCGCCAGATTCCCGGCATGACACCGAACCTGCTGTCGTTGCCCGCGGGCTGCGCGTTTGCGGCGCGCTGCCCGCGTGCCACCGAGGTCTGCGGCGTACGCCCCGACATCACGCAGCCAATACCCGACCGCCTCGTGCGTTGCTTCCACCCGGGCGCGCAGCACGCTTCCTCGCGGGAGGTCGCATGAGCACGCCGCTCGTCGAACTCAAACAGGTCAGCAAACGCTTTGGCGACCGTAAAGTCGGCGTGGCCGATCGCGTTCTGCAGCGCGCCGGCCTGGCGCATCCGCCTGCGATCGTTCGTGCGGTCGATGGCGTCGACCTCGCGATCCAGCCCGGTGAAGTCGTCGGCCTCGTCGGCGAATCGGGCTGCGGCAAATCCACGCTCGGCCGGATTGCTGCGGGCCTGATGCCGCCCTCGGCCGGCGAGGTGCGCGTGGACGGAAAGGCTGTGGACACGCTCTCCGCCGAGGAAGCCCGCGCGGCCCGCCTGAAGATCCAGATGATCTTCCAGGACCCGTATGCGAGCCTCAACCCGCGCCTGCGCGTGGAAGAGATCGTCGGCGAGGCGGCACGCGTGCACGGCCTGACCGACCGCGCCAACTTTGCCGATTACGTGGCTGCGCAGATGCAGCGCGCGGGCCTGGACCCCGCTCTGCGCGACCGCTATCCGCATCAGTTCAGCGGCGGCCAGCGGCAGCGCATCGGCATTGCGCGCGCGCTGGCGGTGCAGCCGTCGATGCTCGTCTGCGACGAGGCGGTGGCCGCGCTGGACGTGTCGATCCAGGCGCAGATCCTGAACCTGTTCATGGACCTGCGCGAGCAACTCAACCTGACCTACCTGTTCATCAGCCACGACCTGGGCGTGGTGGAACACCTGTCGGACAGGGTGGTGATCATGTACCTCGGCCGCGTGGTGGAATCGGCCCCCGCGGAGGAAGTCTTCCGCCGCCCAAATCATCCTTACACGCAGACCTTGCTGGCGGAAATCCCGCGCCTGTCGGCCCGGCACAAGACGTTTACCGCCATTCAAGGCGAGATGCCGAGCCCGCTGCACCCGCCGACCGGCTGCCATTTCCATCCGCGCTGCCCGCACGCCATGCCCCGCTGCAAGACCGAAACGCCGACGCTGCGCGGCATTGCGGTCAACCACGTCAGCGCGTGCCATCTGAACGACGCGACCTGAACGATATTCAATAAGCCAACGATTCCAAAAACAGGAAAAGGGAACCCACGTGAAACGCCTCCTAGCCTCGTCGCTTGCTGTAGCGCTGTTTGCCGCTGCCGGCGCTGTCAGCGCGCAGACGCTGAACATCGCCTTTGCCGATCCGCTGTCGTCGCTCGACCCGCAGTTGAACAACCACGCCGGCGACCGCTCCGTCGACGTGCATTTCTGGGATCTGCTCGTCGAAAACAAGTGGAACAAGCTGCAGCCCGGCCTGGCGCTGTCGTGGAAGACGCTGGATCCGAAGACGTGGGAATTCAAGCTGCGCCCGAACGTGAAATGGCACGACGGCCAGCCGTTCACGGCCGATGACGTCATCTTCTCGTACCAGCGCGCGCGCAGCGTTCCGGGCAGCGTGGCAACGTTCGCGGGCTATCTGCGCACGGTGGAGTCGGTCACGGCCAAGGACCCGCTGACGCTCATCATCAAGACGAACATCCCCAACCCCGACCTGCCGCTGAACCTCGCATCCGTGCACATCGTCAGCAAGCATGTGGGCGAAAAATCGTCCACCGAGGACTACAACGCCGGCCGCGCCGTGGTGGGTACGGGCCCGTACAAGTTTGTCTCGTATGTGCCGGGCGACCGCGTGGTGATGGCGCGCAACGACAACTACTGGGGCGGCAAGCAGCTCTGGGAGAAGGTCAACTACCGCTACATAAACAATGCTGCCGCGCGTACGGCCAACCTGCTCTCGGGCGAGGTGGATGTGATCGACAAGGTGTCTGTGTCGGACCTGGCGCGCCTGCGCCAGTCGCCCAACGTGAAGGTGTTCGCCTACCCCGGCCTGCGCGTGATGCTGCTGCAGCCGAGCTTCCGCAAGGGACCGAACGAGTACATCACCGGCAACGACGGCAAGCCGCTGCCGAACAATCCGCTGCTTGACGTGCGCGTGCGCCGCGCGCTGTCGCTGGCGATCGACCGCAAGGCCATCGTCGATCGCATCCTGCAAGGTGCCGCCACCGTCGCCAACCAGTGGATGCCGTCGGACACGTACGGCTATAACCCCGACGTGAAGGACATTCCGTATGACCCCGCACAGGCGAAGAAGCTGCTGGCCGAGGCGGGCTTTCCGCAGGGCTTCAACCTCGTGATGCACGTGCCGAACGACCGCTACCCGCAAGGCCCGGAAACCGCGCAGGCGGTGGCGCAGTTCTGGACGCGCATCGGCGTGAAGGCGCGCGTGGAGGTGGTGCCCTGGTCGGTCTACTCGGGCCGCGCCAACAAGAATGAGTACGCGATGAGCATGCTGGCATGGGGCAACGGCACCGGGGAGGCAAGCTATGCGCTGGTCAACGTGCTGGCCACCGTCGACACCAAGAAAGGCCTGGGCGCCTCCAACTGGGGCCACTACAGCAACCCGGCCGTCGACAACGCACTGAACGCCTCCACCGAGGAATTCAACGTCGAGAAGCGCGCGGCCATCCTGCGCCACTCGGTCAAGCTGGTGTCCGACGACGTGGGCGTGGTGCCGCTGTACCACTACCAGAATGTCTGGGCCGCCAGGAAGGGCCTGAAAGTGACGCCGATGACGAGCGACCGCACCGCGGCGCAGATGGTCACCAAGGACGGCAAGTAAGCGCCATGGGAACCTTCGCGCTCAGCGTGACGCCGGCGGATGACCTGATCGACGTGTCGCGCCAGATCGTCGTGACGGGGCTGGCGCCGGGCGCGCAGGTCGGCATCGTCGCGCAGACAGCCCGCGGCAACGGCGTGCTGTGGCATGCCCGCGCCGCATTCGTCGCCGATGCGCAGGGCGCGGTCGACCTCACGCGCGACGCGCCCGTCTCCGGCGATTACACCGGCATCAGCGCCATGGGGTTGGTGTGGAGCCAGCGCCCGGAGGACGGCAAGGCGCGTGAGGTGTTTCCGCCGCTGTGCGCCACAGGCTTCGAGCCGCTGACCACCACGCTCACGGCAACGGCCGGTGGCGAGTCGGTCCACACCCGCTTCGTGCAGCGGCTGGCCGCGCCGGGCGTGACACGCCACGAGGTGCGTGCGGCCGACAACGGGGAAGGCCTGGTCGGCACGCTGTACCTGCCCGACCCGTATGCGCATCCGGGCCCGCGCCCCGCCGTGCTGATTCTCAACGGCTCGGGCGGCGGCATGAACGAACCACGTGCGGCGCTGTATGCCTCGCACGGCTACGCAGCCTTCGCGCTGGCGTACTTCAAAGCGCCGGGGCTGTCGGACTACATCTCGAACACGCCGCTGGAGTATTTCGAGCGCGCGCTCGCCTGGCTGCGCAGGCGCGTGCAGCCGCTGCACGACTTCGTTGCCGTGAGCGGCCAGTCGCGCGGCGGCGAGTTGGCATTGCTGCTTGGCGCGACCTTCCCCGAGGCCGTGTCCGCGGTGATCGGCTACGTGCCGGGCGCCGTGGTGCACAGCGGGCAGAACGCCGCCGACCCCGCCGTCGGCCGCGAAGGCCCGACGTGGCTGTATCGCGGCCAGCCGCTGCCGCATCTCTGGGAAGGCAATCGCACCGCCACCTGGGCGCCGTTCGACGAAGGCCCTGCGCCGCATCGGCATGAACGGGCGATCCGCACCGCGCTGCAGGACGCCGATGCCGTGGCACGCGCACGCATCCGCGTCGAACGCACGCGTGGCCCGGTGCTGCTGCTGTCTGCCACCGACGATGGTTCGTGGCCGTCGAGCGACTACTCGCGCATGGTCACCGCCAAGCTCGCCGAGGTACGCCACCCCTACCCCGTCGAGCATTTCGACTACGAAGGCGCGGGCCACGCCATCGTCTTCCCGTACGTGCCGACCACGCAGCTCGTCTATGCGCACCCGGTGTCGGGCCGCATCAGCACGGGTGGCGGCGAGCCGCGTGCCAATGCCCGCGCCGATGCCCAGTCGTGGGCGGCAGTGCTTCGCTTCCTCGCCAGCGCGGTGGCCGCGCGCGGCGCGTCCGTACCTGATTCCCGGAGCCTTTCATCGATGGATTTCACGCCCGATCAAGATGTGGTGGACCAGGTTGCCGGCCTGAACGACGGCAGCGCCACGCACGCGCTGCGCCACACCCGAGAGAAAGTCGCGGCTGCCACGCAAGGCAGCTACGACGCACTGTTCGATGCGGCCTTGCCCGGCCTCACGCTGAGCGAACGGCTGCTCGTGGCGCTCTACGCGTGCCGCCTCACGCCCGCCCCCGAACTGGGCGCCCACTACCGGGCGCGCCTGGCCGATACACCGGTCGACGCAAACGCACTGCAGGCCGTGGACCACGGCGATGTCGACGCGCTTGCCGACACACGTCTGCGTGCGCTCCTCACGTTCACCCGCACTTTGATCGAGCGCCCGATCGAAGGCGATCGCGATGCACTGCTGCGCTTGCCCGCCGCGGGCCTTGCCACCGCAGACGTCGTGACGCTGGCGCAGCTCATCGCCTTCCTGTCGTATCAGACACGGCTGGTCGCCGGCCTGCGCGCGCTGCAGGCACTGAACGGCGCCAGCACCTCCCCCGCTTCCACGGAGACCGCAGCATGACCGAGATCATTCGCGCCCACGGCTTCACCAACGAATCGCTGGAGTGGAAGGCGTGGCTCGATGTGGTCGACCTCGACCGCGCCACGCCCGAGCAGATCGCCGTGCTGGAAGAGAGCCACCCGAAGGCGAAGACGTCGGACTACTACCGGTTTCTCGTTCACCAGCCTGAGATCCTGCGTCAGCGTTCGGCCGCATTCAACGCGATCATGTATGCGCCGGGCGGCCTGTCGCGCGCCGAGCGCGAACTCGCCAGCGCGGTGGTGTCGCGCGTCAACGGCTGCGTGTATTGCGCATCGGTTCACGCGCAGCGCTTCGAGCAGCTTGCCAAGCGCAACGACGTGATCAAGCAGGTCTTTGAAGACCCGCACACCGCCGGCACGAATGCGCGCGAACGGGCCATCGCGCTGTTCTCGATCGATCTGACGCTGCGCCCCGGCGACGTCCGAGCGGAAGACCTGCAGCCGCTCAAGGCCGCCGGGCTGACCGATGCGGAGATTCTCGACCTGATCCACGCCGTCGCCATCTTTGCGTGGGCCAACCGGCTGATGCTGAACCTGGGCGAGCCGGTGTTTCCGGACGCGGCCTGAGCGGTTTCGGCCGCCGCACAAGAAAAAGCCGCAGGTTCGCGCCCGCGGCTTTTTCGTTTTACCGCAGCGGCATCACGCCATTGGCAGTTGCCGCACAGGCTTGCCCGTCAATTGCGCCACGGCGTGCGCCACAGCGGGCGCGATGGGCGGCACGCCGATCTCGCCGACGCCGGTGGGCGCGGCCGCGCTCGGCACGATGTGCGTTTCGATCACGGGCGTCTCGGCCATCTTGAGCACGGGATAGTCTGGGAAGTTCGACTGCACGACCTGCCCGTCCTTGATGTCGATGCGCCCGTACAGCGCCGCCGTCAGGCCGAAGATGACGGCGCTCTCCATCTGCTGCTCGACGATGCGCGGGTTGACCACGGTGCCGCAGTCCACGGCGCACACCACGCGGTGCACGCGCGGCTTGCCGTCCTTGAGCGACACCTCCGCGACCTGCGCCACCACGGAGCCGAAGCTCGGGTGCAGCGCGATGCCGCGTGCTCGCGGGGCACCATCGGCACCCGGCGCGAGCGGCTGCCCCCAACCCGCCGCCTGCGCCGCGGCCTCAAGCACCTTCAACTCGCGCGGATGCGCACGCAGCAGGTCCCGCCGCATCGCCAGCGGATCGAGCCTGGCCACCGCCGCGACCTCGTTGAGGAAGCCCTCCAGGAAGAAGCCGGCATACGAGTGGCCAACGCTGCGCCAGAACCCGATCGGGACCGGCAGATCGACGCTCACGTGCGCGATGTGCTCATGCTCGATCTCGTAGGGCAGATCGAACAGACCCTCGACGGTGTAGCGGTCAATGCCCGCCGATGGCGCACCGAACAGGCGGTCCAGCTCGCCGGCCAGGATGGACTGGCCCGCACTGCGCGAGGCGATCGCCGTGACCTTGCCGTGCTCCACACGGGCCTTGAGCCGTGCGATGGCCTGCGGCCGATAGAAATCATGCCGGATATCGTCCTCGCGCGACCAGATGACCTGCACGGGACGGCCTTCCGTCCTGGTTGCGATGGTCACGGCCTGGCCGACGAAATCCGACTCCAGCCGCCGTCCGAAACCACCACCGATGAACGGGATGTCGATGTGGACCTTGTCGCGGTCCACGCCCGCAGCCCGTGCAGCCACCACCTGCGCAAGCGTCGCGACCTGCGTGGGCGCCCAGAGCTGCACGCCGTCCTTCGTGACCTGGGCGGTGCAGTTCATCGGCTCCATGGTGGCGTGGGCGAGATACGGCGCCGTGTATTCCGCCTCGACGATGATGCCGCCGCCGGTGTTGTCGAAGGCGTTCAGCCCGTCGCCCATTGAGCGATAGGTGAACCCGCCCTTGTCGCTGTTCAGCGCGTTGACGAGTTGCTGCCGGATGCCGGCTGAATCGAGCGCGGCGTGCGGGCCGTTGTCCCACACGGGCTCGACCGCCGCCAGCGCCTGACGCGCCTGCCAGTAGTGGTCGGCCACCACGGCCACCCCCGGCGCCCCGCCCGCCGAGCCTTCGAACGGCATCACATAACGCACGCCCGGCATGGACAAGGCGGCCTTCGATTGAAACGTCTTCAGCTTGCCGCCAAACACCGGGCACATCACGACCGCGGCGTACAGCATGCCGGGTGGCCGCACGTCGATGGAAAAGCGCGCGCTGCCATCGGTCTTCGCCGCAAGGTCGTTGCGCGGCGCCGGCTTGCCGATCCACTGGTATTGCGAAGCAGGTTTCAGCCTGACGCTGGACGGCGCAGAGATGCCCTGCGCCGTCTGTGCCATGCTGCCGAACGTCGCCTGCCTGCCGCCCGGGCCAATGAGTCGGCCATCGCGGATGCTGACCTGTGCAGCCGGCACATTCCATTCGCGTGCAGCCGCTTCGACCAGCGCGGCGCGCGCCGTGGCGGCCGCTTCGCGCACCGGCTGCCAGCCGTCGGCTACGCTGCTGCTGCCGCCGGTGATGATGAGGCCAATCTCCCGCGCAACCTTCGACATCATCCAGGCCAGTGCCCGCGCCCAGGTCTTGTCCTCGCTATCGGGGTGCACCGGCAGCGAGCCGATGCCCATGGCGACCACATTGCCGTAGATGCGCTCCACCGGGGGGCTCTCGATGCTCACGCGCGAGAGCGGAATGTCCAGTTCTTCGGCCGCCAGCATCGACAGTGCGGTGTGGATGCCTTGGCCCATCTCCACGCGCGGCATGGCAAGCACGACGCTGCCGTCCGGCGTGATCTTGATCCAGCCGTTCAGCGCAATTTCGCCGTTGTGCTCGGGGAAGATGCCCGCACCGCCCACGCGGCTGCGCGGTGGCATCACCCCCCAGCCCACCACCAACGCCCCGCCTATGCCCAGCGCACCGAGCAGGAAACGACGGCGCCCTCTGCGCGGCTTCGTTGCGTTGGCGTTCATGCGTGCCCGTCCCGCAACGCCTTGGCGGCACGCTTGATGGCCGCGCGCACGCGCGGGTATGTGCCGCAGCGGCAGATGTTCGTCATGGCGGCGTCGATATCCGCATCGCTGGGGTCGGGCTGGCGCCCAAGCAAGTCAGCCGCGGCCATCAGCATGCCGGACTGGCAGTAGCCGCACTGGGGCACCTGCTCATCCACCCAGGCCTGCTGCAGGGCGTGGCGCTTGCCCTCGCCGCCGGCCAGGCCTTCGATGGTGGTGATTCGCTTGCCGGCCACCGCCGTCACGGGCAAGACGCAGGAGCGCACCGCCGCGCCATCCACATGAACCGTGCAAGCGCCGCAGGCCGCAACGCCGCAGCCGAACTTCGTGCCGGTCAGGTTCAGGTGGTCGCGCAGTACCCATAACAGCGGTGTGGCCGGGTCGCAGTCGACGTTGACCGGCTTGTGGTTGATGTCCAGCTCCATGTGGCGGTGGTCTCCTTGCCTTGGCGTTTTTTTGGCGAAGCGTACGTTCAAACGGCTGGGAGCGGCAATAGTGGTCACCCTCGGTTGCTTGCTGCGCCGGAGAACCGACAGCCTCGTCCAGACCGAGGCATCAGGGGTTGGCTGGCTCGCCCGGTGTGCTACAATCGCGGGCTTCCGGAGAGATGGATGAGTGGTTTAAGTCGCACGCCTGGAAAGCGTGTATAGGTTAATAGCCTATCGGGGGTTCGAATCCCCCTCTCTCCGCCAGGATTCATTCTCAGCGACTCTCGCTGACTCTCAGACGCTCTCGCAATCCCCGCTAAACAGTGGGTTTCGTGGGTAATAGCGTTCTTGCCTCGTCCCAGGGCCTCCCAAATAATCCCACCCTCAATTGTGGGTAGGATTGTGGGTATGGCTTCCTCCAGACAGATACACCGCCTCAATGCTCTGCGCGTCGCCAAATTGCTGACGCCCGGCTACCACGCCGACGGCGGCGGCCTGTATCTCCAGATTTCCCAAAGTGGCTCGCGGTCGTGGATCTACCGCTACTCGCTGGCCAAGCGTGCGCGCGAAATGGGTCTCGGCCCGCTGTCCGCCATCTCCTTGGCCGAAGCCCGGGCCGAGGCCGCCCGCTGCCGCAAGCTGGTGGCATGCGGCATCGACCCCATCGAAGAGCGCAAAGAGCGCCAGCGAGCCGCTGAAGCTACCCCCAATTCCATGCCCTTCCGCGAGGCTGCTCGCACCTACATCGAGTCGCAGCGTGAAGGCTGGAAGAACGCTAAGGAAGGTCTGAACAACCCGCTCTGCCGCCCGGATTGCGGCATCGTGGCGCCGGCCTGGCGTCGCTTTCGAGCCGGATTTCGCCCGTGCAGGGCGGTTTTTGGCGGGTTTCC
>NZ_CAJPVG010000011.1 GCF_905397375.1 Ralstonia mannitolilytica | reverse complement strand
GCTGCAGCGGCAGCGGGGGCAGCGGCCGGAGCCGGAGCCGAAGCAGAAGCCTGCGGCGCCGAGGCGCCCGCAGGCGCTGCTGCCGCGCCGGCCGGTGCGGGCGGCTCCTGCAGCTTGCCGCCAGCCGAGTTGGCCATGTAGACAATGGCGCGTTCGATTTCGTAATCGCTCACGTCATCCGGCGACGTGCCGCCACGCGCGGGCATACCGCCCTTGCCGGCCAGCGCCACCTTGGTCAGGCCCTCCAGCCCTTGCGACAGGCGCGGGCCCCAGCTGGCCGCATCGCCAAACTTGGGCGCCCCGGCCACACCGGCCGCGTGGCAGGTCGCGCAGACTTCCTTGTAGAGCTGCTCGCCGGTCTTGTAGACGCGCGGCGCGTTCGGGTCTTTCAGTTCGAGGTGCGCCACGGGCTTGATGCGGTCGTTCACGGCCTCTTCCGACATGCCGGAACTGCCGGCGCCTTCCTTGACGCCCAGGCCGACATAGTTGGCCAGCAGGATGATGACGAGGATGGGAACGGCAAACGCGGCGATCACCGTGATGATCAGCTGCTTCGGGGTCTTGATCAGAGGCTCGTGTTCGTCGTGCTGCGCGTCGGACATGCTCAACTCTCAGGATGGTGGAACCGCTCTGGAGCCCCCGGGGGCGCCACCGGCATGAAGCACGGGCATCGCCGGCAGTGCGTGGGGCCGCGTAAGGTCGCGATGGAGGCAGGAAGACCACGCGATGCCGCCGCATTGGCCCGAACAGACCTGTCCCCGCATTTCTTCTGTCAAATAACGGGCGATTATATCCGTATTGTTTCGGCGTTTGACACGCGGGAGAGCCCTAAGCAGCGCTTTTTGGCCGGCGTCAAACAGGCCGCGAAACGCGACCGCAGCATGCGGCATGCCACGCGATTTCGCGGGCGGGCGATGGACGCTTGCCGCCAAATGCGCTATCCTGCGGGGCTTCTCTTTCGGCGCGTTCTGCGCCGATGTGCGCCCGTAGCTCAATGGATAGAGTACTGCCCTCCGAAGGCAGGGGTTGCTGGTTCGATCCCAGCCGGGCGCGCCACCGATTTTCCGCTCGTCGCCATTGCAGCGACGCCAACAGCGAGGACGGCCACGGCGGTGCTATGTGCCATCCTCGTCGAAAAAAGCTCCCACAGTGATTTCTGCCCTGCCCGCTCCGCGCGGTCCAGGTCTGCGGCCATGATGACCGGTAGCGGGTCTTGCATGTCCAGCAGTTGCGCGATTTTCAGGCACGTCTCGTTCTCGACTGTGCGCGTCCCCGACCGCCATTGACTGACGGTGTTGGGCTTCACGTCCAGCAGTTCCGCCAGTTGCCTGTCGGTCTTCAGGCCTTGCGACGCCATCACTGCGTCTAGGTATTTGGCGATCTTCATCAGGCCCTCCTCAAAAATTGCTTGCAAAGTTCTCGATACGTGAACTATTCTCGCTGCGAGAACTTCACGGAACGTGATTTTCCAGAACTATAGCCGGTAAACCGGAAGGGGGTAAACGATGGCAATGCGAGTCAGCGAAGGTGTGCCCTTCGCGCAAGGCTGCGACGTCTACATCGTCGCGGGTCGTCACCATCACCAACGCGCGCGCGTGGTGGCCCTTCATCAGCACATCCCCACTCATCTGGAAGTCCGGTTCTTCGCGCCCAACGGCGAGTTGTCAAAGAGCCGCGATCTGATCCGCCGTGACGACTGCAAGCGAGTTGGCTGATATGGCGAATCACGTCTACGAAGCGCATGAGCGTTGCTCTAATCCGGGCGTTTGTCCCATCTGCGATGGCGGTCTGTCGGTGTGCACCGTATGCGGTGGCATTGAGGGCAGCCTGACAACCGAGTGTCCAGGCGTGCGTATGTCAGCGGATGAGCAGGACCGCGTTTATGCCGGCCTGCTCGATTTTCAGGGTGGTGAGTGGGTTCGCGTTGGTGAGGGCGGCTTGTGATGCTCCTCCGCTTCCTCGCCTTCTTCTCGGTCCGCGCCGCTCGGCGTCTGGATCGTCGTCGTTTCGCGCGCAAGTACGTCGTGGCTGTCACGACCAAGCGTGTTGCCGATCGTTTTCAACGCATTAAGGGGCTGCGATGAACCACCGCGCTGCGCCGTCCCCCCGGTCTGTAACACGGGGGGAAAGTACCACTCCCCTCAAACCGTTCGATGGTGTGAAGACCTCTATCGATTGGGTTCACGCAACGTGGCACCTCAAGACTGGCGACATCGGTGCCATGTACACCGATCCGCAGATGGTGCGCGATTCGATTTTCGATGACGTTGAACGCTTCAAGTTTGAAGACGGCAAGGGCATCTTCGGCTTCCAGCACAGCAGCAACGTCCTCACGCTTGTGCATGGCGAGTGGGAGCGCATCGGCATTGTTGCGTGGGGCGGGAAGGGTAAGCAGGCCGACATGGGCTTCCTGCAAATCACGGGCGTAGGCTGCGCCGCGCTCGGCCTCAACGAGAGCATGAGCGTGCGTCGCCGGCTGCGTCACGTGTTGGAACTGGCCGAGGCCAAGCTGACGCGCCTGGACATCGCCTTCGATACCGAGGAGATCGACATTCTGCAGGCGGTCGAGGCCTACAAGCAGGGCGAGTTCATCACGAACGGGCTGCCGCCTTCGTTCTGTCAGCACGGCGATTGGGAAATCCATCGGGGCGACGGTCGGACGCTGTACATCGGCAAGATGGAAAACGGCAAATGCTGCTGCATCTACGAGAAGGGCAAGCAGCTTGGCGACAAGCTTTCTGAGTGGCTTCGTATTGAGCAGCGGTGGGGCAACCGTGATCGCGTCATCCCGCTGGATGCGCTGGTCGATACCGATACGGCTTTTGCGGGGGCGTCTCCGTTCTGCGCGCGTCTCGTGCAGACCGTTGGCGTGCGATTTCGCACGTTTCAGCAGACCGCCGCGATGGTGGCGGAGAAGGCAGTCGAGCATGCGACGCGCAACGTTGGGCGGCTGGTCAACGTCTTGGCAGATGCGTTTTCTGCGGAATTCATCGTGAACATGCTACGGCGCAAGGGCGCGCCGAAGCGTCTTGTGCCGTGGCTCGCGGAAGGGCACGGCTTTTATCCGGACCGGTTTTTCGGTCACAACATTGTCAGTGAGGTCATGCCATGAGCACTCAAATCGAAGCACTTAAGAGTCTGCAACTGAATCAAGCGGTGCTTGCCGGGAAGATCATCGAGGTCAACGCGTTGGAACAGGGCGGCTATGCGACCGTGATCGCGCAGCCTGCCCGCGATGAATACCACTCGCCGGGCCGCGTGAACGTCATCAGTGCGCGCCGTCTCGGCAACAAGGACGACGTTGTTCGCGTGCTGGTCGAGTGTGGCGGCTACGGCCAGCGCGTGAACGGCGCCAAGGGCCAGTGGATGAAGACCATCAACACGTATCGCGCTGTTGAGTGACGCCATGGGCCGCCTGCGACTGTTGCTCGTTGTGCTCGCGTGCGTGTCGCTGCCCGCGCTCGCGCAGAGCACTGGTGACACGTGCTGCACCGCTGAGCAGTTCGCGGTGATTGGCATCGATGGGCCGACGATCTTTCAGTGGTGGTCGTGGGGCTTTGGCGTCGTAACTGGCTGCTGGTGGGTCGGCCTCGGCGTAGGCGTCATCGTGCAGGCCATCAGGAAGGCTTAGGGCATGAGCCCAGCCGCGCCGGGCGGTTTCCCGGCATTTCAGAAAGGGAGTTTCACATGTTCAAGAACCGTATCAATGCTGTTCGCAAGCTGGGCGCCGCGACCGTGGGCGCTGCTGCTGGTGTCGCCGCTACGTCGGCGCATGCCGCTGGCAACACCGCGTTTGACACCATCAGCGCAGCCGTCGATTTTTCGACGGTGGGCACGTGGGTGGGTGTGATCGGCGTTGCCATCATCGGCATCGTGATGGCCTTCAAGGCTATCGACCTCGGCAAGCGCGGCGTGAAGAAGGCGTAAGCCATGGTCACGGGTGCGCTGGTGGCGCTGTTCTACGGGCTGGTCGCGATGATTGGCGCCATCAGCGCGCTCGTTTTTATCTGGGCAATCGGGAGGGTTTTGTGATCGCGCGTTTGCTGATGGGTACTGCTCGCTTTGCTGGCGGCGTAGCGCTCTGGATCGTCAAGCGTGTTGCGTTCTCCGTCGCCGTGGTGCTTGTCGTGGGGATGATGGGCAGGTGTGCGCATGCTGCGCTTGTCGTCGTTTGAGGGGGCTTCGATGCGTGCGTGGAAGTACGTTGTCCTGCTTATCTCGTTGGTGGCCTGTCTGTGGTCTTTATCGGCCAGCGCAGCCGTGTATGGCGGCGGTTCCATGGGCGCAACTTCGTGGGCCTATGAACGGATGATGAACAACATCGTTCGTACGGTTCCGGGCGGCGTGATGGTGGGCGGTGATGGTGTTGCGCGCATCGGCTACGCGGGCAAGCAGATCGGTACGGTTGCAATGACGGAAGCTTCTGTCATCGGATTGGGTGACATTGCTGCCGTTGTTGCTCGCTCGGTGAACCCGGCCATCATTGCGCTCACGGTTGGGATGTTCGCGGCTGAAATGGCTTACAAGCGTTGCAATGACAGCGCTACGGGGTGGTGTAAGCGCGCCCCGGTTAATGCTAATCAAGGTGATAGCGGCTTCAATGGCTATCAGTTTTGCTTTTCGGGTGGAACCGGTGTGGAGGCGTGTGGCGACAGCCCTGACGCAGCTTGCGCGGCAGTAATTCGTGGTGCCGGGTTGAACTATGTTGGGCTGCATCCCTCGGATAGCCCTACTTATTACTGGTGCAAGTATCGGCTCCCCGATGGCACGCTGTTTGATGCCTCTTCTGGGGTCATTCAGGTGGCTAGATGTGTCAAGGGCTACACGGTGCAGGGCGGTCAGTGTAAGCCTGACCCGCAAGCGCCGGAGAACTGGCTGCCTGCGAGCTATCCGGATATTGCTGCTGCATGGAATCGTTCTGCGGCCATGAACCCTGACGGCATACCGGACTTCTGGAGACAGATGACGCCGGAAGAGCAGGCGCAGGCCTCTGCGAATGCGCAAGCGCAGCCGACGAAGATCAACGGCTCGGATACGGTGTCAGACCCTGCCGTGGAGACGAGCACGCAGACAAAGACCAAGCCTGACGGTACTACCGAGGAGTGCAAGACAACCAAGTCGGTTACGGTACAGGCCCGTCCCAACACCGGTGACGGCGCGAAGGACTCGCCGCTGAACTACAAGACCACGACAGCGACGACTACCGTCTGCCCTGACGGCACGACTACCACGACTACCGATCAGGACACGGGTAACACCGGCAGTGGCGGCGGCGGCAAAAAGGAAGACCCTAAGCCCGATCCAGTCACGGATACGCCGCTTGGCGATTTGCCGAAGCTGTATGAGGCGAAGTATCCCGACGGCATCGTGGGCGTTTGGAAGGCCAGCAAGCCAAACGTCCAGACGACGCCGTTCTTTCAGGCGATTGCATCGATGTTTCCGAGCTTCGGCGGCGGAACGTGTCCCGCGTTCTCGCTCAATCTGAACGTGATGCCGCACGGCATGTTCGGCGTGCGCACGATTGATGTGTCGTGCTCTGTGTTTCAGGTCGTAGGGTTAATCATGCTCGCGACGGCTGCATTTACTGCTCGCAAAATCCTGTTCTGAGGGGCTTCTATGGGTGCTGCAATCTCGGCGTTGATTGCGAAGCTGGTTGCCATCGTTGCGTGGTTCGGCAAGCTCGCTGTGGCGATTTTCGCAGCGGGTTGGCTCATCATGACCGACCTGTTTTGTTGGGCATTCGAGGGCTTGCTTGCTGTGCTGCAGGTCGTGCTTGAGGGCTTGCCGGGTCCGCAGGCGTTTCAAGGCCTCAACCCTGCGCAGTACATCGCGGGCATGCCGCCTGAGTTGGTCAACATGCTTGGGCTCATTCGGTTGGGCGAGGCGTTGGCGATCATCCTCGCCGCCATTGGTATCAAGCTGGTGTTGCAGGTCATTCCTTTCACACGTCTCGGGAGTTGATCGATGGATCGTTCTGAACTGATCGAGCGGCTTGAGCAGTTGGCGTTTGATTACGCCTCCGAGCAGCATTACTACCAAGAGAAGGCCGACGAGGCCGAAGAGAAGTACAACATCGTTTCGGACCGTGTGCAGGCGCTGTTGGCTGCCGATGGGTCCGACGATGACGACGACGAGGCCGAGTGTGATTAACCTCTTGTTGGGCGCGCCGGGCGGTGGCAAGTCGTACGAGGCCGTCGCTTATCACATCCTTCCGGCGCTGAGCGCTGGCCGCAAGGTCATCACCAATCTGCCGCTCGTGCTGGATGCGTTTCCGCCAGAGCAGCGTCTGTTGCTTGAGATCGTGACAACCAGCAAGGGCAGGCCAGCGCCGGTGCGTGCATCTGCGGCAGGTTTCCTCGCGTCGTTGCGCGGCATCGAGGAGGAGGGCGATGCTCCCGCAGTCGTGCGGCCGTTCGCGGCTGTGGAGGACTACGGTGACCCGTGGCGTCACCCTGAGACCGGCTCCGGTCCGCTGTACGTCATTGATGAGTGTCACTTCGCCTTGCCGCGCACCGGGACGCGGCGCGAGGTCGCGGAATGGTTTTCGATGCATCGTCACGAGCACGCCGATGTGTTGCTCATCACGCAGTCGTACGGGAAGGTCTGCAAGGACATCATCGACCTCGTGCAGGTGTGCTATCGCGTGCGCAAGGCTGTGGCGTTCGGCACCAACAATGCGTATATCCGCAAGGTTCAGGACGGCGTACGCGGTGATGTGGTGAACACCAGCATCCGCAAATACGACAAGAAGTTCTACAAGTTCTATCGCAGCCATACGAAGAGCAGTCAGGCCGGGCAGGAACTCGCTGCCACCGACATTGTTCCGTTCTGGCGTCGCTGGCCGGTGATCGGTTTCGGGGTCTGCATGGTGGTGCTGGCGATCCTGCTCACGCAGGTTAAGGGCAATCCGATGGACGGTAACGCCAACGCGGCGCGCATCCGCGAGAAGATGGCCAAGGGCGAGCCCTACACCGTCACTAAGACAACAACGTCGCCTGTCGTCGCCAGTGCGCCCGCAGCCGTGCCGGCGTCAGCCGTGGCGACTGGCGCGCGCAAGGATGAGCACGCCGAAGGCGCCACGGCTGACGCCGGCGCGCAATCTCAGGCGCAGCATCCGTTTGCAGGCATGGGCATTCACGTCGCTGGATGGGCGAGCAATGGCACGAAGGGCGAGCGGTATGTGTTCCAGCTATCGCAGAACGGCGTGCCAGTGTCCACGATCTACGGTGACGAGTTCGAGCGTGCGGGCTATAAGGTCACCGCGATTGCGCCGTGTGCGGCCAAGATCGACTACGGCGACGATGTGCACTTCTTCGCGCGTTGCGATCTGCCCCGGCAGACGATGAATCCGGGCGGCGCCGTCGATGGCAAGCCCGTAACAGACGGTGCCGGGCCTTCTTCAAGCGTCTAGCGTCGGGAGTGCCTGCGCCCTTGCCGAAGCCGCTAGGGGGCCCCTTTGGGGACATGGTTAGGGTAGGGGTGCTCCGGGCCGTTATCGCGCGTCTCAGCGCGTCTGGCGAGGCCGAGCAGCGGGTATGACCCGGAGCGTTAGAAAAGGGTTGTGCGGATCTGAACACCCCATTTTCTGCAAGCCAGGTTTTCAGCGTCCGATGTACCGGATTGCCATGAGGATCATCATCAACATCCACCCCAGCGCGATGAGCTTCACGGTCCAATGCCAGTTGGCGCCCGGTAGGTCTCCGGGCCTGTTGCCATCAGCATCCTGGCTGCTTTGCCGGAACGGCGCGTCTCTGCTGTCTGGTGCCTTGGAGCGCCGAAAACCCGCACTTTCTCGGTAGTGCATTCGACGGCGAAGCTCCTCGATGTACCAGTCCCGATCTTGTATTCCCATCGCCCTCCCCTGTCATTGCTCTGTTGATGGCAGCGGTAAACTACACCAAAGAAAATGTAGCAGGCGGGGATTATGACGTTTGAGGATGTCATTGGCATCTATATGTCGTCGGTCGCGCATCGCAGTCGCCAGCGCGATTTTTATTCGCTTCAACGATTGCAACCCCACTTTGGCGGGATGCCGATTGTCGATTTAAAGCGCGCGCACGTGCGGGCCTATGTACAGCGCCGCACGGTGGATGGCGTGAAGCCCGCCACGGTCAATCGCGAGTTAAAGCTGTTATCCGCTGCGATCAACTATGTCCGCATCGAGCATGATCGTCCTGAGTTGCCAAATCCGGCGCAGCGCCTCGGAATTGGTGAGGGCGAAGGCCGCGTGCGCTGGATCACGATCAGCGAGGCTTCTGCATTATGTGAGGCTGCCGAACGGCACGCGCGGCGCCCTCATTTGGCCGCATTTATCCGCTTGGCCCTGAATACGGGTTGCCGAAAATCAGAGTTAATTAAACTGGAATGGGCGCGCGTCATTTTCGAGCGGCGGCTGTTGCTGCTTGGAGCAGATCATACGAAGTCGGCACGTAGACGTTCGGTGCCACTTAACGATGCTGCTATCGATGCGTTGCGCGAGTTGCTGGCGTGGCGTAACAGGCATGCCCCAGGTAACCCGTGGGTCTTCGCTACGAAGGCCGGCAAGCGCATTACGACGTTTCAGAAGGGATTTGCTGCGGCGGTGCAGCGGGCGGGTATCGTGGATTTTCGCATCCACGATATGCGGCATACCTGCGCTAGTTGGCTTGTGATGGCAGGTACGCCGCTGGAGGTGGTTAGAGACCTGCTAGGGCACTCTTCGGTGACGGTGACAGAGCGGTACGCACACCTTGCGCCAGAACAGTTGCACGGCGCCGTGCAGCGGCTACTGCCCTTCTGAGGCGTCGGATAGAGTACTGCCCTCCGAAGGCAGGGGTTGCTGGTTCGATCCCAGCCGGGCGCGCCAAGTGTTCCATCCCGGCTCCCTCCTGTTTGCTGATCCGGCCATGCACGGCCGCCGCTTGCGCCGAAGTGAGCGATTGCTGCACACAGGTATGCGGAACATTGACCCTACGCAGATGCCGCAGGCTGGGAGCTGTGCCAGAATGCACGAGCGGAAAAACGGCGCGCCGACGCCGTCCGCTGTCCCCTGGGGCGAGCCGGTGCGGCGCACGGGCCCGGCAAGGGACGCCACACAACACACTCCCACAAAAGGAATCAGCATGTCCAATCGTCGTCAATTCCTGAAGAGCATCCCCATTGTGGCCGCCGCCGGCGCCGTCGGCATGTCGATCTCGGACCTGGCCAAGGCTGCGCCGCTGGTTGCCGAGAGCGACCCGCAGTCCAAGGCGCTCGGCTATGTGGCCGACACCACCAAGGCTGACAAGGCCAAGTATCCGAAGCACACGCCGGATCAGCACTGCGGCAACTGCGCTTTGTACCAGGGCGGCACGGCCGCACAAGGCGGCTGCCCGCTGTTTGCCGGCAAGGACGTCGCCAACAAGGGCTGGTGCAGCGCCTGGGCGAAGAAGGCTTGAGCCAGGCCCACGGCCAACGCAAAACGGACCCCGCGGGGTCCGTTTTTCATGGGCGGTGCGCGCGTTGCGCTACGGTGCCTGGATGCCGGCGGCCCGCACGATGCGGCCGTTGCTGTCGTACTCCGCGCGGATGCTCGCCGCGAATTGCGCGGGCGTGCCGCCGGCGGGCACCACGGCGGCCTGCGTGAGGCGCTCGCGCAGATCGGGCGCGGCCAGGGCCTTGTTGATCTCAGCGTTCAGCCGCGCGATGACCGGGGCAGGCGTCTTGGCCGGCGCGAACACGCCGAAGGTCGAAGCCATGTTGGCCTTGGCGTAACCGAGTTCGGCAAAGGTCGGCACGTTCGGCAGCGCATCGAGCCGGTGTGGCGCGCCCACCGCGAGCGGGCGGAGCTTGCCGCTGGTGATGTGCTGCATCAACGTCGGCCCCACGTTCGTCGACATCACCTCCACCTGCCCGCCGAGGGCATCGGTCAGCTGCTGGCCGCCGCCCTTGTACGGGATCAGCGTGATATCGACATGCGCCTGCGCCTTGACCTGCTCCAGCGCCAGATGGCCCACCGTACCGAGGCCCGAGGTCGACCAGCGGATCGAACCCGGCTTGGCGCGCGACTGGCTCAGCATGTCGGCAAAGCTCTTGCCCGTGAACGACGGCGTGCCCAGCAGGATCATCGGCGCATACATGACGTTGGCCACGGGGGCGATGTCCTTGAACGGGTCATACGGCAGCTTGCCGAAATGCGGATTGAGCGTGAGCGGGCTGACCGACGAGAAGCCCAGCGTGTAGCCATCGGGCGCCGACTTGGCTACGGCGTCCATGCCGATGCTGCCACCGGCACCCGCGCGGTTTTCCACCACCACCGGCTGGCCCAGCTGCGCAGACAGCTTCTCGCCCAGCGCACGCGCCACGTTGTCGGAAATACCGCCGGTCGGATACGCGACGATGATGCGGATCGGCTTGACCGGATAGTCCTCCGCCTGCACGGGTGATGCGGCAAGCAGCGGCACGCCGGTGCACAGCAGCGCAGCGAAAGCAATCAGGCGACGACGGGCGATACGTGCGGAAGTCATGGCGCAGTGTCAGAGGGAAGAGAAAGGAAGCGACATTGTAGGCCGATGCCCAGGCAAGTTCGCTTGGCCGCAGGCAAAAGAAAAGGCGCCCGAAGGCGCCTTTTCCGTTCCCAATCGAGTGACAGCGTCGATTAGAAGATGTGGCGGATACCCAGGCCCACACCCACTTGGTTCGTCTTGCCGTTCTGGCCATTGGCCGTGCCACCCGGCAGTTCCGGAGCAGCAGCGTCCTTGACCTTGTCGTAAGCGACCGTGCCGTACAGCTGGGTGCGCTTGGACAGCGAGTATTCGGCCAGCAGCACGCCCGTGTAGCGCTTGCCGTCGGTACCTGCGGCCAGCGCCGCGTCCTTGATGCTGTCGTAGTAGAACGCACCCGTCAGTGCCAGCGCCGGAGTCGCTTGGTACGTCACACCAACCAAGCCGATACGGTCACGGCGCTTGGTGGCGCCCGGAGTCAGGCCAGCACCGGCGGCATTGCCGTACAGGTTCAGACCGAACGTGCTGCGGTCGCCCGCGCAAGTGGTCGTGCTGTTCACGCACGCCGTGTTATCGCTGCTGTCGATATAGCCAGCGTACAGCTTGGCCGGGCCAACGGCGTAGTTGCCGCCGATACCCCAGACCTTCTGCTTGTGGCCACCCTGGTTGCCCGTCAGGGCGTTGGGCGCATCTTGCTGCTGCTGGTAGAACGCGCCAACCATGGCCGGGCCGAATTCGTACGAAACCGCGCCGCCCATGTAGCGGTTGTCAGCTGCGCTGCCAGCCTGTTCGCCAAAGCCGTAGCCGAGGCCAACGTACAGGCCGCTCCACTTGCCTTCGTACTTCAGCATGTTGGACACGCGCAGGCCCGTCACGCCGTAGTAGATCCACGAGTTCTCGTCGTAGTTGCCCACGCCCAGCGGATCGAAGTTACCGCCCATCGTGAAGCCGAAGTTGTACTGGCGGCCCAGGGTGATGGTGCCCAGGTCCTTGTTGGACAGGCCCACGAACGCTTGACGATTGAACAAACCACCGCCGTTGGCGCGGCCGGTATCCGGATCGAAGCCGCTTTCCAGCACGAACAGCGCCTTGTTGCCGCCGCCCAGATCTTCATTGCCCTTCAGGCCCCAGCGGCTGTTGGACACAGCACCGTTGTCCAGACGGACCAGGCTGTTGCCGTTGGCATTGGCGTTGGTGGTGTAGTGGATCGTTGCGTCAACAATACCGTACAGCGTCACGCTCGATTGGGCATAGGCCGAACCTGCGAACAGGGCGCCGACTGCAACCAGAATGGCAGACTTTTTCATGTGGGCTCGAAATTAAAAGAGTTGTCTCAGACCGCCCGACCCCGTGTGCATGAGGCTGGGCTCCTCCGTTTCCTTTGCTTCCGTGTCGGAAGTGCCGCGCAAATTTAACAAAAGGCCCTAAGCGCGGCAAAACAATTCACGGAATCGTTCTACCAAGTGTGGTACGCGCGCATCGCTCTTAATGCATCGCACCAAAACAGCCTCTGACAAGGCCTGCCAGCTCGTGCCGCCCTGCTGTGGTGCACAAAGACTCGCAGCATGTCCCGCCAGCACGGATTGATTAGATAAAAAGGCGGGGAAATTGCCGCGGCAGCCCACCCACTGAGGCGTTTTTCACCGCCATTCACACCGGCTTGCATCATTTCGGCGCCAACAACAAACCGTTCGTCGCACCACCGTGGATGCGGTATGCGCGCTGACCTAGGCTTCAGTCCGTGGCAGGACGCAGACAAAGACCACGCTAAAACAGCATCGAAAATCAGTTGAAGAAGGAGTTCGCCATGCGACTCAGGCAGATTGGGTTGGCCGCGCTATTGGCGGCAGGTGCCATGGCGGCAGGCGGCGCTTGGGCGCAGGCCAGCCGCGTGGAAGTGTTTGGCCAGGCAGCACTGGCCCAGCGGTTCGATGTGTACAGCGACGGCGCCCGCACCGGCCGTTTCGACACCTATACAGAAGGCGCGCGCAGCGGCCGCTTCGATCCGTACAGCGAAGGCATGCGCAGCGACCCCGCCGGCCGCTCCCGCGAGGGCGGCGGCACGGTCTACGGGTATCCAGTACCGAATTGAGGCCTTGATCGGCAGTACGACTTACGGGCCGGTCTCCAGGCATCCTCCGTTTTCCGCCTCTTGGCCCGCGTGCCCCGCCGGTGATGCGCCAGCGGGGCTTTTTCATGCGCGCCCGCTCAGATGAGCTTGTCGAGCGTGATCGGGAGTTCGCGCACACGCCGCCCGGTGGCGTGATAGACGGCGTTGGCAATCGCCGCCGGCACGCCCGTGATGCCGATCTCGCCGATACCCTTGGCGCCAAGGGGGTTGATGTGCGGGTCGGCCTCATCGAGCACGAGGATGTCGATGTCGGGCACGTCGGCGTTGACGGGGACGTGGTACTCCGCGAGGTTGTTGTTGACGATGCGACCGTAGCGCGGGTCGAGCAGGCTCGCTTCGAACAGGGCCATGCCCATGCCCCACACAATGCCGCCCAGTAGCTGGCTTCGCCCGGTCTTCGCGTTGAGCAGCCGCCCCACGCCATAGCTCGCCACGATGCGCGAGACGCGGATCACCCCCAGGTCCGCATCAACACGCACTTCGGCAAACACCGCACCGAACGAGTGCATCGAGAACTTCTGCTTCTCTTCGCCCGGCTGGACCTTGGCCGTCGCCTCGATGGGACGGCCGTGGCGCGCAACGACGGCCGCGACGGGCTCGCGCGCCCCGCTGCGGGCTGTGAGCATGCCGTCCGCCACGGTGATGTCGCCGGCGCCCAGCCCATGCAGCGGCGAGCTCGCATCGGCAATCGCCACGGCAATCAACGCATCGCGCGCCTGCTGGCCCGCTGCCTGCACGGCCGGCGCCACACTGGCCGCACTCTGCGAGCCGCCTGACACCGGCGCCTCCGGCATGCGCGTGTCGCCCAGATCGAAGTGCACGCGGTCGACGGGCAGCCCCATGGCATCGGCCGCCACCTGCGTCATCACCGTGTAGGTGCCGGTGCCGAGGTCCTGCGAGCCCGATTCGACCTGCGCCGTGCCGTCCGGCAAGTACCGCGCGGCGGCCCCGGCCGGACTGCGGTTGGCCGGGTACGTGGCGGTGGCCATGCCCCAGCCGATGCGCGTCTTGCCCTCGCGCATGCTGCCCGGCCGCGGATCGCGTCGCGCCCAGCCGAAACGTTCTGCACCGGAGCGGTAGCACGCCGCCAGCGATTTGCTCGACCACGGCAGGCGCTTTTCCGGATCTTGCCGGGCGTCGTTGCGCAGGCGCAGCTCAACAGGGTCGATGGCCAGCGCGTAGGCCATTTCGTCGAGCGCGACTTCGAGTGCAAACGTGCCGGTGGCCTCGCCGGGGGCGCGCTGGAACGTCGGCGTACCAATGTTCAGGCGCGCCAGCCGATGCGTGGTCCGCTGGTTGGGCGTCTCGTACAGCATGCGCGTGACGATGGCGCACGGCTCGGTCCAGTCTTCGATCATCGACGTGGTGGTCAGCGAATCGTGCGAGATGGCGGTGAAGCGGCCATCGCGGGCGGCGCCCAGTGCGATGCGCTGCTCGGTGCGCGGACGTCCGCCGACGGGGCCGAACATCTGCGGGCGCTCCAGCGCCACCTTGACCGGCCGTCCGACCTGCCGCGCCGCCATCGCCGCCAGCACCACATGCGACCACACCGAGCCCTTGCAGCCGAACCCGCCGCCCACGAACGGGCACACCACCTGCACCTTGTCGGGCGACATGCCCAGCGTCTTGGCGACGGTGCGGCGCACGCCCGAGACATACTGCGTGCTGTCGTACAGCGTGAGCGCGTCGCCATCCCACACGGCGATCGTGGCGTGCGGCTCCATCGGGTTGTGCGTTTCCATGGGCGTGCCGTAGACGGCCTCGATGCGCTGCGCGGCCTGCGCCATGCCGGAGGCCATGTCGCCGCGCGTGGTGTCCGCCGATTGGTTCTGCACCTTGCCCGGCGAGTGCGCATCCGCGCGGGCCGTCTCGAAATCGAGCCGCGCCGGCTGCTGCGCGACCTCCACGCGCACCATGCGAGCCGCGGCCTGAGCGTGCTCGAGCGTGTCGCCCACCACCAGCGCGACCGGCTGGCCGTTGTAGTGCACCTGGTCGTCCTGCAGCAGCGACAGCACGCGGCCGGCCGGCGGCTCGAGCGCGGGCTTGCCGCCGTTGGGCAGGCGCGGCGCGTTCTCATGCGTCATCACCAGCAGCACGCCGGGCATGGCCTGCGCGACGTGCGTGTCGACCCGCGTGATGCGGCCGGCCGGTACGGTGCTCTGCACCAGGACCGCATGCACCAGGCGCGGCAACTGGAACTCCGCGGAGTAGCGCGCCTGCCCCGTCACCTTGAGCAGGCCATCGGTACGGTCCAGCGGTTGGCCGACGTTGCTCATGCCACACCTCCCGTCGGGTTGGCCGCGACAGCCAGCGCGCGCGCCACGGCGCGCTGGGCGAGCGGCACCTTGAAGCCGTTGTCGCGCAGCGGCTGCGCACCCTGCACCGCCAGCGCACCGGCCTGGGCAAACAGCTGCGGGTCGATGGCCTGCCCCGCCAGCATCTGCTCGGCCCCGTGCGCGCGCCACGGCTTGTGCGCCACGCCGCCCAAGGCGATGCGCGCCTCGCGGATCGTCCGCCCATCCGCCTGCAACGCCAGCGCCGCCGCCACCGACACCAGCGCAAACGCATAGCTCGCGCGGTCTCGCACCTTCAGGTAGTGCACATGCGTGCCGAACACCGGCGGCGGCAGATCGATGGCGACGATCAACTCGCCGGGCGCGAGCGTGGTGTCGGCTTCGGGGTGCGCTTCGGGCAGGCGATGGAAGGCCTCGATCGGAACGCGGCGCTCACCATGCGCACCGTGCACGACCACCGTGGCATCCAGGGCGGTCAACGCGACGGCCATGTCGGACGGATGTGTCGCGACGCACGCCTCGCTCGCGCCGAGGATGGCGTGCATGCGATTGAACCCTTCGCGCGCCGCGCAGCCGGAGCCCGGCTGCCGCTTGTTGCAAGCCGGATACGCAGTGTCGTAGAAGTAATGGCAGCGCGTGCGCTGCATCAGGTTGCCGCCGTTGGTCGCCATGTTGCGCAACTGGCCCGAGGCGCCGGAGACGATCGCCTCGGCCAGCAGCGGGTAATGCGTACGCACCAGCGGATGCGCCGCCGTGTCGGCGTTGCGCGCCATCGCGCCCAGGCGCAGGCTGCCGTCGGGCAACTGGCGGATGTCGGCCAGCGGCAGGCGGCTCACGTCCACCAGCCGCTGGGGCTGCTCGACGCCGCCCTTCATCAGGTCCAGCAGATTCGTCCCGCCGCCGATATAGCGCGCGCCGGGCTCACGGCCCAGGCGCACGGCGGCCTCGACGGAAGACGCACGGTCATAGGCAATCGATTGCATGGCGCCTCCTCAAACGGTGTTGCCCGGTTTGGCAGCCACCACGCGAATCGCCGCCACGATATTGGGGTACGCGCCGCAACGGCAGAGGTTACCGCTCATCCGTTCGCGGATCTCGTCCTCGGTGAGCGTCACCGGGCCTTGGTTGCCCAGCGCGGCTGGCGACGTGACGGTGCTTGGCATGCCGCGCCGCGCCTCCTCCAGCACCGCCACCGCCGAGCAGATCTGCCCCGGCGTGCAATAGCCGCACTGGAAGGCGTCGTGCTCGAGGAACGCGGCCTGCATGGGATGCAGCGAGGCCCGGTCGACCGCCCCGTCATGCGCACGCGCCAGGCCTTCGATGGTGGTGACCGCGTCCCCTTCGTGCATGATCGCCAGCGTCAGGCAACTGTTGATGCGCCGGCCATTCACGAGGACGGTGCACGCGCCGCACTGGCCGCGGTCGCAACCCTTCTTGGTGCCGGTCAGGCCGAGCACTTCGCGCAGCGCGTCGAGCAGCGTCACGCGCGGCTCCAGGGACAGCGCATACGGCTTGCCGTTGATGTTGAGCGACACCGGCCGCGCCGGCGCAAGGGCGGCCGGCGCGCGGGCGGGCGCCGCCGCCGAGCGTTGTGCGCCAGGCGCATCGTGCGCCAGCGCCAGCGCCGTGGCCGCTACCGCAGCGCCTTGCAGAAAGCCACGCCGGCTCGGCCGCGTGGGCGATCCATCCGATTCATGGGCAGGGTCCGGCCGATGCTCTGTCATGTCGCGTGCTCCACCGGCGCGGGGGGCCGGAGTTGAAGACATGCGTCAGGGGAAAGCAAGCGGAATACCCGGCACCCGGGCAGTGGAAGCCACCGGACGGCGGCTTCGCGAGGGACGTGTACCGCGGCGCGTGTAAGGCTTACGCGCCGCGTTGCAGTGCGGTTACCTGGCGGCGCCGGTGCGGTCGCGCGACACGTCCATGATCATGCGGGTGAGCAGATACAGGCGCGGCACGATCGAATTGAGATCGACATATTCGGCATCGTTGGAGTGCGCGCCAAAGCTCGCCAGGCCGAAGCGCTCGATCACCGGCGCCTTGGTCTTCGACGCGGCAAACGCGGCATCGGTGCCGCCGCCTTCGGCCTTGTCGTCAATCTCGAGCGTCTTGCCCAGTTCGCCGTAGATCTTCTGCGCATGCTCGGCCAGCGCGCGCGACGCGGGCGTGGCTTCCAGCGGCGGGCGGCGGCGTTCGAAGCGGGCCGTCACCTGGGTGTCGGGGATCAGCTTGTTCTTGATGCGCTCGTTGATGGTCTCTTCCAGCTTGTCGGCGTCGGCCGCGCGCAGCAGGCGCACATCGGCCTGGGCGCTGGCCACAGCGGGGATCACGTTGCGGTTGGTGCCCGCCTGCGCCACCGTCCAGTTCACCTTCAGGCCGGTCTCGGGCCTGGAGAGATCGCGCATCTGCAGCACCTGGTGCGACAGTTCGTACAGTGCGTTGCGGCCCTGCTCCGGTGCGCCGCCAGCGTGCGAGGCCTTGCCCTTCACATCCAGCAGGATCGCGCCGATGCCGCTGGTCGCCAGCGACAGCTTGTCCGACGTCACGCGCGTGCCTTCGCACGAGAACACGGCGTCCTGCTCGGCGCCCAGCTTCGCCTGCATGGCGCGCGCGCCCGGCGAGCTGATCTCTTCGTCGCCGTTGATCAGCACCGTGAGCGTGCCGTACTGCTTGAAGTTGACGGCCTGCAGGATGGCGATGGTGTGCAGGATGACCGCCACGCCGTTCTTGTCATCGGCGATGCCCAGGCCGTAGGCGCGGTCGCCGTCGATGCGGAACGGCTGCTGCGCGAGCATGCCCTTCAGGTAGACGGTGTCCATGTGGGCGATCAGCATGATGTTGCGCTTGCCGTCGCCCTTGAAGCGCGCCAGCACCATCTTGCCGATTTTCTCGGGCGTGTCGGCCATGCGGTAAGCGTGGTCGCTCGGGTCGATCAGCTTGACCTCGCCGCCCAGGGCGCGCAAACGTTCCGCAATCACGCCGGCGATCTTGTCCAGGCCTTCGATGTCCTTGCTGCCGGATTCGATCGACACCAGCGTCTTCATGGTCTCGATGAGCGCGGGCTTTTCCTGCTGAGCCCGCTTGTAGATCTCGGCGGGCGGCACGGCTGCGGCCTGACCGGCCGCCAGCGCGCCGGCGGCCACCAGCACGGACAACATCAAGGGGCGCATTCGCTGCCCGAACGACGGAAGGTTCATGGCTGTTTCCTCACCTGTTCTTAGTTATGGTCTGCAACAAAACGGCGATTCTCGCACGCCGTCCTGAGCGTTGCCCGTGGGGTTATCCGCCCTTTCGGCAAGCACGATGACGCAGCGCAAGGGAATACCGCCAGACCTGCGCAAAACGAAAGCGAAGCGGCAACACTCTCGCTACAATTGTTGCCATGCAATACATCCATGTCGTCAACGGCGATGTTGCCGGCGCCACGCTCAAGCAGGCGCTCGCACAGGCTGGCCGCCCCGATTCCGTAGTCGTACTGCGCGACGATCTTGCCGTCGGGCCGCTGGCCGACGTCGACAGCGTGGCGATGGCGCGCTCGGGCTTCTGGCAGCGTGTGGCGCCGAGCAGCAACATCGACTTCGCTTCCGAGATGCGCGACGCCCTGGCGTCGCTGGCGGATCTGCGCGAAGCCGCCACCGAAGTCGCCATCTGGCACGGCCAGAGCGCCTCGGACCAGCTCATGCTGCGCCGCGTGGCGTTCCACCTGCATCAATCGCCCCAGCGCATCAATGAAGTCGGCATGGATGTGCGTGAACTTGAGGCGCCCAACGGCCAGGGGCCGCTCACGGCCATCGGCATGTATTCGGGGGCGCGGCTGGCGCGGCGGTTTTCGACCATCGCGCCGGTGTCGGTGCTGCGTATCGGGCGGCTGGCCTACGAATGGCAGCAGACCGTGCGCGAGAACGCCGACGTGCGCCTCTGGAAAGGCAACACGCTGGTGCCGGTGTCGTACGGCACCGTGGACGAGGTGATCCTTGAGCACGTGCCCACCGACTGGGCCAGCGCGCGCGACGTGGTCGGCAGCATCATGGGCGCCATCGACGGACTGCTCGCCAGCGACTGGTTCGTCTTCTGGCGCTGCCGGGAACTGATCGGCAACGGCCAGTTGCTGCTGCGCGGCGATGCGGACTCGCTTGCCACGTGCGAGCTGCGGCGCAATGTGAGCGTGGCGGTGTAGCGCGCCGCCCGATCGGCCCAAACAAAAAAGGAGCGCCGGGCCGCTCCTTTTTTTGTCTGGGCAGCCCCGCATCAGTCGTCCCGGCGGAGGCCCGCGCGCGCCGGGCAGTCGATCGGCGTGCCGGGCTCGCCGCCGTCGACTTCGTTGGCGAGGTCAGCGTCGGGCTGTGTGCTTTCCACCTCGCTGTGGACATCGCCCTCGCCCCACGGCATGCCGGATTCACGCAGGCGTTTGCGCTGCACGCGGTCACGCTGGAACATCTCGGCCAGTTCATCGCGGCCCTGCTGGGCGAGCGAGACCAGCTTCTTCTGGTCGCGATACACGGGGTAGACCTGGTCCATCGAGTTGAGCGTATGGCGGCGGAAGGTCTGTGCGATGCGGTGCGCCTCGTACGGCGCCTTGCCCAGGCCCTCGAGCACACGACGCGCCAGCATGAGCGAGCCCTCGAACATCTCGCGCTCGATCACGTGCACGCCGCGGTCGCGCAGCTGATACACGTGCGACACGTTGCGCGCCCGCACGTACAGCTGCAGGTGCGGAAAGCGCTCGCGCACGCGGTCGACGACTTCCAGGCTGGTTTCCATGTCGTCGATGGCGACGACCATCATGCGGGCCCTGTCGGCACCGGCGGTTTCGAGCAGGTCCATGCGCGTGGCGTCGCCGTAGAACACCTTGAAGCCGAAGCGGCGCAGCATGTCGATCTGGTCGGGGTCGTGGTCGAGCACGGTCGCACTGTAGCCCTGGCTGTAGAGCATGCGGCCGACGATCTGGCCGAAGCGGCCGAAGCCGGCGATGATGACCTCGTTATCCTGCGGGCCGATGGCGTCGGGCGCGCGCTTCTTGCCGTCCATCAGCCGCGGCATCAGCACCTTGTCGTGGAGCAGCAGAAGCAGCGGCGTGGCGGCCATCGAGAGCGCCACGACCAGGTTCAGCGTGGCGGCCATCTCCTGGCCGAGCACATCGCCGGCGACGCCGGGGCCAAACACCACGAACGCAAACTCACCGCCCTGCGACAGCAGGAACGCGAACAGCCACGCCTGCCCGCGCGCAATACCGAAGCGCGTGGCGAGCACGCGCAGCGCACCGATCTTCACGACCAGGAACACCGCCACGAACACCGCCACCGCCAGCGGCTGGCGCATCAGCACGCCGAAGTCGATCGACATGCCGACGGCCAGGAAGAACAGCCCCAGCAGCAAACCCTTGAACGGCTCGATGTCGGTTTCCAGCGCGTGGCGGTATTCGGAATCGGCCAGGAGCACGCCGGCGATGAAGGCACCGAGCGCCATCGAGAGGCCCACGCTGTGCATCAGCAGCGCGATGCCCACCACCAGCAGCAGCGAGAAGGAGGTGAACATCTCGCGCATGTTGGTGCGCGCGATGGCACGCAGCACGGGCCGCAGCAGCGTGCGGCCACCAAAGATGACCGCTGCGACCACGCCCACCGCCTTGGCGGCGGCCATCCAGCTGTGTGCGCCCGAGGCGTCGCCCGTGTCGGGCGCCAGGAGCGGCAGCAGGGCGATCATGGGAATGGCCGCAATGTCCTGGAACAGCAGGATGCCGAAGCTGGCCGTGCCTGCCGGCGTGCGCATCAGGTTGCGTTCGGTGAGCGTGGCCAGCGCAATCGCCGTGGACGAGAGCGCGAGCCCCAACCCCGCCACCACGGCCGCGCGCCACGGCTGTCCGACGGCCATCACCGCCAGGCCGACGGCCAGCGCGCATACCGCCAACTGCAGCCCGCCATAGCCGAAGATGCTGCGCCGAAGCGACCATAGCCGCGCCGGCTCGAGCTCCAGGCCGATCACGAACATCATCAGCACGACGCCGAATTCCGAAAAATCCAGGATCGACTGCACATTGGTGATGAGCCGCAGCCCCCAAGGCCCGACGATGACGCCGGCCAGCAGGTAGCCGAGCACCGAACCCAACCCCAGCCGGCGCGCCAGCGGCACCGCGGCCACGGCCGCAGCCAGGTAGATGACGAAATTGACGAGCAGGTCGTGCGATTGCATGAGCGAAAAGGTCAGGGAGCGTCAGGCCCGGACGCTCGTGGCAGCGTGCCCTTCGGGCAGCCAAGGCTGCAGCGCGGCACGCACGCGGGCAATGTGGGCGTCGATGGCCTCGTCGGGCGCGTCGTCGGCGTCGTGCAGCACATGCGGAGGTTGCCAGTGCATGCCACACAGCGCGGCGGTCTGCTGCAGCGGCAGCAGGAACATGTCGAGCGCATGGCCATGGATGCCGTCCTGGCTGTACGCATGCGCCCGGCCACCGGCGGTGGCGAGCACCATCATGTGCTTGCCGCGCAGCGCCGTGCCGCCCGGCCCATAGGCCCAGCCCATCTCGAACACCACGTCGATCCACTCCTTGAGCAGCGACGGCGTGGCATACCACTGCACCGGAAACTGCAGGACGAGCACCTCGGCCGCCTCCAGCGCTTCCTGCTCGGTGCGCACATCGATATCGAAGTCGGGGTAATGCCAGTACAGGTCGTGCATGGCCACGCCGGGCAGGCCGGCCAGCATGCGCGCCAACGGCTTGTTGACGCGGGAGCGGCGCGGGGCAGGATGCGCGTAGACCACGAGAATGCGCGAAGAAGTCATGGAAAATCCGGAGACGGCGGCGGCTTGATGGCGCATCTTCGCACGGCTACTGTGGAGCGGCGTTGCGGGACCGGTCCCGCCGCTTGCAAAACGGAGAGGAAAACCTCGTCTGGAAAGCGCTCGCCGCTTCGCTTTTGCGCACTGCAGCATTGAGCGTTGCTTACACACAACATCTTGCGGGCCGGCACTCACCCGCGCTACATCAAGGGGTGACGAGGCTTTCTTGGCAGGAAGCTGACACGAGGCTTACGGGAAATCCCTGATTGGCCTACAATCGCATGGTGCGTTGCACAACACGCGGGCGCATGCCGCTTGCGTGCCCCCAAGGCGGATGTTCCGCCTTCGGCTGATCACTTCGCGACCCCGCGTGGAGGGGCGCTCGGAATAGGAAACCCTGTCGTGAACCCGCTCGAATTGAGCAAGGCCATCGGCGTCGTCACCCAGGACGACATCGACAAGACCGAAGCGGCGCAAGGGGCGCCGCGCTCCACCGTGCTGGTGCGTGAGCTTGCCGCGCACCATCGGTCGCGCCTGCTCAAACACCTGCTGGCCCTGGGCGAAGAAGACCGCCTGCTGCGCTTTGGCCAGGTGGTGGGCAATCACGTGATCGAAGCGTACGTCGACAGCATCGACTTCGACCACGACAAGGTCTTTGGCGTGTATGACGACCGGCTGGAGCTGGTCGGCGTGGGCCACCTCGCGTATCTGCGCGACAACCCGCAGGGGCGCGTGGCCGAGTTTGGCGTGTCGGTGTCGGAATCGGCGCGCGGCAAGGGCGTGGGTAGCGCGCTGTTCCAGCGTGCCGCCATCCACGGCCGCAACACGAAGGTGCGCACGCTGTACATGCACTGCCTGTCGCGCAACGCGGCCATGATGCACATCGCCAAGAAAGCCGGCATGCGCGTGCAATACGCCTATGGCGAGGCCGATGCGTACCTGGAACTGCCGCCCGCCGACACGATGAGCGTACTGAGCGAGGCCATCGACGAACAGGTGGCCGACCTCGACTACCTGCTCAAGCGCAACCTGCGCAATGCACGCCGCTTCGGCCAGCGCTTCTGGCGCTCGCTGGTGCCGCAAAAGCGCACCGTCTGATCGATCCCGCCAAAGAAAACGCCCGGCTCTGACCGGGCGTTTTTGTTGGCGCGCCCAACTTCAGCCAGCGGCCTCGTCTTCCGGCGACGCGCCCACGTTTGCCGCCATCTTGCGCAGCACCGCACGAAACACGTCCAGATCGGCTTCGTCGATGCCGGCGCGCAGGCGCGCGTCGTATGCGATTGCCGCATCGCGCAGCTTGAAGAACAGGACGCGGCCGGCGTCCGTGAGCGCCACCTGATGCACGCGACGGTTCTCCGGCAGCGGGCTGCGGACCAGCAGGCCGCCCTTTTCCATGCCGTTGAGGTGGTGCGTCAGCGTCGGCCCCTGCACGCCGACCGTGGCGGCCAGCTCGGCCTGCGTGCGGTGTCCGCCCTGCATCAGCGCTTTCAGGATCAGCCAGACCGGCAGCGAGCCGCCGTGTGCCTGCAGCGCATCGTCAAATGCGCGGGCCGTGGTCTTGGCCGTCTGCGCGAGGAGGAATCCCACAGGAACGCTATGGGCTTGCATTGGCTTCATACCCGTCTATGATAGATATCGAACTATTCGATGTCAAAGAGTTGCACACCGGTCGGCGCGCTGTTCTGGCGTCAATCCATCACCTTCAAACGGGGAGTCGTCATGCAATTTGGATGGATTCTGCTGATTGCGCTTCACGCCATGGCCACGGTGTTCTGGGCCGGGTCCACTTTCATGCTCGCCCGCACCGGCGGCGCCAATGCCGCTGTCATGTTCCGCCCGCAGATGGGCGCGGCTACCGTGGCCGTGCTCACCGGCGTGGCGCTGGGCGCGTTCGTCCACGCCGGGCTGCTCGGCTGGCCGCGCACGGTGCTGATGATGGGCGCCCTGGCGGCCATCGTTGCGGTCGGCGTGCAAGGAGCGCTGCGCAAGCGGCCCGCATTGGCGCATCGCGTTGCGGCGCCGTTGCTGGCCGTGGCGCTGGTGTGCATGGTCATCGCTCGCTATGTCGGCTAACAGGAGATTCGCCATGATTGTGCTCGATCACACCATCTTGCGGGTGCGGGATACCGCCCGCTCCGTCGCCTTCTACACGCAGGTGCTCGGCTTCGCGCACGAGGGGCGCATGGGGCCATTCGATGTTGTGCGGGTGAATGACGACCTGACGCTGGACCTGCGGCAGGTCGACACGCTGGAGGTCGAACACCTCGCCTTCAGCCTCGACCGCGCGTCGTTCG
Organism: Ralstonia mannitolilytica; assembly: GCF_905397375.1. Lineage (GTDB taxonomy): Bacteria > Pseudomonadota > Gammaproteobacteria > Burkholderiales > Burkholderiaceae > Ralstonia > Ralstonia mannitolilytica. Next base: position 131,272 of record NZ_CAJPVG010000011.1, on the reverse strand, counting down.
ATGCCATCCACGCACGGCTCATCCAGCGCGGCATCGTCTATGGCGGCTCGCCGTTCGACCGGCGCAACGGCCAGGTTGGACAAAGCCACGGCGCACGCGGCATGGCAACGGCCATCTACTTCGATGATCCGGATGGCCATGCGCTGGAGATCCGCGTCTATCCGGAGGCCATGGCCGCCTGAGACCGCGCGGCCGGGCGCCTGTGCCCGGCGCGCCCCGTCCCAAATGGACGGCCCTAGTGCAATTGCGCGCTTGTCAGCCGCACGGGTCGCTTCCCTACGATGAGGGCAAGGCACCTCTCGCCCTTCAAGGCGACCGCGCCGGTCGCCTGCGAGCCGATGCCAAGGCCAGAAGGAGACGACGATGAACACATCCTCCGTGCGATTGCCGCTGCTTGCTGCGGCCCTGCTGTACGCGGCCGCGTTGCCCGCCAACGCCCAGGACGCCGCCATGAGCAACATGGCGATGACAAACCCGTCCGCCATGAAGTGGGTCGACGCGCCGCCCGGTCTGCCCAAGGGCGCCAAGCTCGCAGTGCTGCAGGGCGACCCCTCCAAGGAGGGGCCGTACGTCGTCCGCCTGAAGGCGCCCGGCGGCTACAAGGTGCCGCCGCACTGGCACTCGCAGACCGAGAACCTCACGGTGATCTCCGGCACGCTCTACCTCGGTGCCGGCGACACGATGGACATGGGCGCGGCGCACGCCCTCAAGGCAGGCGGCTACCACTACCTGCCCGGTGGCGCGCATCACTACGCGTTCACGAAGTCGACGACCGTGGTGCAGATCCACGGCACCGGCCCGCTGGATATCAAGTACGTCGATCCGAAGGACGATCCGACTGCCAGCCAGTAGCCGCTGAAGCGCCGACATCAACGCCCCTTAACCCTCCTGCGCCCCGCGCTGGCGACCCTGCCCCTCGACAGCAGAACTGCCAACGAGGGGCAGGGTCGTCCGCGACCCCGCGTGCGGTGTAGAGTGAATGCCCCGCCCCACCGACACCCGCATCGCCACGACCGACGACGAACGCGCCATCCGCAACGTAGTGGACACCTGGATCACCGCCAGCAAGACCGGCGACGTCGCCACCGTGCTGAGCCTCATGACCGACGACGCGGTCTTCATGACGCCCGGCCAGCCGCCCTTCGGCAAGGAAGCCTTTGCCAAGATGTCCGGCGGTATGAAGGACGTGCAGGTCGACGGCACGAGCGACATTCAGGAGGTGCAGGTGTTTGGTGAGGTGGCGTATCTGCGGAACTTCCTGCGCATCAGCATGACGATGCCGGACGGAAAGACGGTGCGGCGGTCCGGCTATACGCTGACGATCCTGCGCAAGGGCGCGGATGGGAAGTGGCGGCTTTCGCGGGATGCGAATCTGGTACTGCAGTGATTCCCGGCATGATGGCAGGCGACGTGATCGTCGAGGGGGGCACCGTCGAGCTACGGGGTATGGTGTCCGGCAACGTTCACAACAACGGCGGGAATCTTCAGACGGCGCCTACGGCCATGGTGCGCGGACAGATCATCCAGCGTTCCGCGCCAACGTGATTCGCCTCAAACCACCACCGGCAACGCCGTCGTATCCTTGATCCGTTCCAAAGCAAAACTGCTCTTCACATCGATCACCGCCGGGTGCGCGAGCAGCTGGTCGCGGATGAAGCGCGCGAAGTGCTCCATGTCTTCCACGAACACTTTGAGCAGGTAATCCATCTCGCCGGTCATGGCGTAGCACGTGACCACCTCGGGCCACGTCGCGACGGCCGCTCGGAACAGGTCGGACGGCCCCTTTCCCTTGGGCGCGCCGCCCTGCTTTTCCAGCCGCACGTTGATATACGCCGACAGGCCCAGGCCGATCTTGGCCGGGTCGAGCAGCGCGGCGTACTGCCGGATCACGCCGCTCTCCTCCAGACGGCGAATGCGTCGCAAGCACGGGCTGGGCGACAGATTGACCCGCTCGGCGACCTCCAGGTTGGTGAGGCGGCCGTTGTGCTGGAGAACCTCAAGGATCTTGCGGTCGATCTTGTCGAGCTCGACTTTATTCATTTTGTTGCTCCGCACCAATCAATTCGGCAATTTTCTTGCGCAAATTTAGCAAGGTGGGCACAACTTCGCAATTTTTGCTTTCCCTGACACTCCTACACTGCGAGGATCGTCAAAGCGCCAGCACCCCACACGTGCGGCCCCCGCAGGAGACATCGCCATGCAATTCACGCCTTGGGAAAACCCGATGGGCACCGCCGGCTTCGAATTCATCGAATACGCCGCGCCGGACCCCGTTGCCATGGGCAAGCTGTTCGAGAACATGGGCTTCACCGCCATCGCGAAGCACCGCCACAAGAACGTGACGCTGTATCGCCAGGGCGAGATCAACTTCATCATCAACGCCGAGCCGGATTCGTTCGCGCAGCGCTTTGCGCGCCTGCACGGCCCGTCGATCTGCGCGATCGCGTTCCGCGTGCAGGACGCCGCGTTCGCCTACAAGCGCGCGCTGGAACTCGGCGCCTGGGGCTTCGACACCCACAGCGGCCCGATGGAGCTGAACATTCCGGCCATCAAGGGTATCGGCGATTCGCTGATCTACCTGGTCGACCGCTGGACGGGCAAGAACGGCGCCAAGGCGGGCGACATCGGCAACATCAGCATCTACGACGTCGATTTCGTACCGATCCCCGGCGCCAACCCGAACCCGACCGGGCATGGCCTGACCTACATCGACCACCTGACGCACAACGTCTACCGTGGCCGCATGAAGGAATGGGCCGAGTTTTACGAACGCTTCTTCAACTTCCGTGAAGTGCGCTACTTCGACATCGAAGGCCAGGTCACGGGCGTGAAGAGCAAGGCGATGACGAGCCCGTGCGGCAACATCCGCATCCCTATCAACGAGGAAGGGACGGAGAAGCCGGGCCAGATCCAGGAGTACCTGGACATGTACCACGGCGAGGGCATCCAGCACATCGCCCTGGGCTCGACCAACCTGTACCACACGGTGGATGCACTGCGCGCCAACGGCATCAAGCTGCTCGACACGATCGACACGTATTACGAGCTGGTCGACAAGCGCATCCCCGGCCATGGCGAAAACGTGGCGGAACTCAAGAAGCGCAAGATCCTGATCGACGGTGCGCCAGGCGACCTGCTGCTGCAGATCTTCTCGGAAAACCAGCTCGGCCCGATCTTCTTCGAGTTCATCCAGCGCAAGGGCAACCAAGGTTTCGGCGAGGGCAACTTCAAGGCGCTCTTCGAGTCGATCGAACTCGACCAGATGCGCCGCGGCGTGCTCAAGGCCGACGATCAGCCGGCCTGACGCCCTCAACGTCGCGCTTGCTGGACCCGCACCCTGGTGGCTCGCCATCGGGGTGTTTTGTTTTGCGCGCATGAAAAACGGCGCCCGCAGGCGCCGCGTGTGCCGCAACGGTCGGGTTATTCGCCCTTCGTGGCAGACGGGCCGCCCGGCATGGCCGCGGCCGCAGGCGTGTTCTGCTGCGCCTTGCGGGCATCGTGGCGGGCCTTCATGTATGCGCGGATCTCGTCCGGCGTGATCTTGCCGTCGTGGTTGGCGTCGATCTGGTCGAAGTTCTTCGCCAGGCGCGGCATGCCGGCCTGCGCCTCGTCCTTGGTCAGGCTGCCGTCGTTGTCCTTGTCGGCGGCCTTGAACTTGGCGTCGAAGCGCTGCGCCATCTTTTCGCGCATTTCGCCCTTGTGCGCCTTGTGCCAGGCGGCCAGCTCGTCCTTGCTGAGTTGGCCGTCGTGGTTGGTGTCGATCTGGTCGAAGTTCTTCTCGAGCCAGGCATGACCCTTGGCTTCGTCGCGCGAGACCTGGCCGTCGCCGTTGGTGTCGATGGCCTTGAGCCCGCCGTGGTGGCCCGGCTTGCCGGCGCGGCCGGTCGACTGCGGCGCCGGTGCGGCAGCCGGTGCCTGGGCGCTGGCAGCGGGGGCGCTGGCCTCCTGCGCACGGACGTTCACACCGGACATGGCGAGGAACAGGGCCGAGGTGGCAAGAAAGGTTTGGACAGCACGTTTGTTGGTCATGGTCAGCTCCTTTTCACATGGACTGTGTAGCCGATTAGAACCCGACAATGACGGCACGTTGCCGTGTTTTACACGCTGTTACCCCAATGACATGCGCTGTAATATGCGCGCGCCGCCGCACGGCGGCGCCGCTGCGGGCTTACTCCTGGGGCGGCTGCGGAGCCCCCGGCTGCGTAGCCTCGCCCTTGCGCGCGGCGGCGGCCGCACGATGGCGCGGGCCGGCAATGCCGCCCTCGGCCACGCCGTTCTCGCCCGTATTCAGCTGCGACGGGGCGATCGGCAGCATGGCCCCCGGCATGGCCGTGTTGGCCGGGTTGTTCGCCACCGACGGCGCGGGCCCGGGTGAAGGCGGCGTGGCGGGGGTCGACAGCGGCGCCGCGGCGCCCGACGGCGGCAACGGCATGGCCGGGGCATTGCGATTGGCCGGCGAGACGCCCGCGGCGACGGCGCTGGCCGGCAGCGGAATCTCCTGGCGCGCACCGTTGCGCTCGATCACCACCGAGCGCGCCTTGATTGCGATCAGCTTCAGGTTCGACGACAGCGATTTGCCGGCCCGCACGGCCTGCGGTGCGCCGCCGTCCACCGACACGATCGCCGCGCCCGAGCCATCGGCCAGGTCCGCCACCACGCCGATCACCTGCACGTCGCGCGGGCCGTTCTGCGGGCCGCCACCGAACAGCGTGATGGCCGCCCCGGTCTCGAGTGCGTCGGTCTGGGCCACGCGGGCCTCGCGCGGCACACTCAGCGAGCGCAGCGACGACAGCGTCAGCACCCAATGCGTCAACAGCGCGCACAAGGCAGCAAACAGGACAAGGCTGAGCAGGCGAGACGACTGTCGAGCGTTCATGAAATGGCCGGAGCACCGTAGGAATGCGCTGATTCTATCCGCCATTCGTGCCGGCTCGGTGAACGGCCTGGAGGAGGGCTCTACGGCGGGCGCTGCATGACCGTGCCGCGCGATCTATGGTCATATGTCACAGATATACTGTGTCTCTTACTCCCATTGCCAACTCTCTCGCCATGATGCAAGGCCAACTTCGCTCCTCTTTCCGCCAGCGCGCCCTCGCCGGACACGCCCGCCGCGCGGCGCGCGGCTTCACCCTCATCGAGATCATGGTGGTGGTGGTGATCCTGGGCATTCTCGCCGCGCTGGTGGTGCCGAAAATCATGAGCCGGCCCGACGAGGCGCGCATCATCGCCGCCAAGCAGGACATCGCTTCCATTTCGCAGGCGCTCAAGCTCTATCGCCTGGACAACGGCCGCTACCCGACCACCGAACAGGGCATCGCGGCGCTGGTCACCAAGCCGACCACCGAGCCCATCCCCAACAACTGGAAGGGCGGCGGCTATCTGGAACGCCTGCCCAAAGACCCGTGGGGCCATCCGTACCAATATCTGAACCCCGGCGTGCGCGGTGAAGTGGACGTCTTCAGCTTTGGCGCCGACGGCCAGGCCGGCGGCACGGGCAACGACGCCGACATCGGCAACTGGGACAACTGAGCCCGCGCCATCGGCCATCACCGTCCATGCTCGGCAACCGACACCGCGCCCGGCGCTTCCAGGGCTTCACGCTGCTGGAGCTGCTGGTGGTGGTGGTCATCATCGGCATCGTGCTGGGGGTGGTGGCAGTGAACGCCACCCCGAACCCGCGCTCGCAGCTGAACGATGACGCGCAGAAGCTGGCGCGACTCATCGAGCTGGCACAGGAAGAGGCGCAACTGACCTCGCGCCCCGTGGCCTGGGAAGGCGACACGCAGGGCTGGCGCTTCTACGAATCGACACCCAACGGCTGGCGTCTGCTCACGCGCGACGTGCTGGCACCCGGCCACTGGCGGCAAGGCATGGATGGCGTTCAGATCGTCGCCGGTGCAGCGGCCGCACCCGGCGCCCCGCAGCGGCTGGTGTTCGGGCGCGAGGCCATCGGCCTGCCCTGGCGCGTGGCGCTGACCTCGCAGGGTTCGCGCGTCGATGTGGTGTCGGACGGCGGCCCCCGCGTGCTGACGGAAACGCAATGACCCGCCCGCGTGGCTCCGCCCTGCGGGGCTTCACCCTCCTCGAGGTGCTCGTCGCGCTGACCATCGTGGCCGTGGCGCTGACCGCCACCATGCGCGCGATGGGCAGCATGACCACCGCCAGCGATTCGCTGCAGACCCGCATGATCGCCACCTGGAGTGCCGAGAACCACCTCGCCAACCTGCGCCTGTCGCGCGCGTTTCCCGACCCGGGGGCGCGCGGCTTCGCGTGCCCGCAGGGCGATACGCAGCTGTGGTGCGAAGAAACCATCGCGACCACGCCCAACCCGGTGTTCCGCCGCGCCGAGGTGTCGGTCTATGCCGATGCTTCCAAGTCCGTGCGCCTGGCCTGGCTCGTGACGCTGCTGCCGAACGACGCGCGCAATGTCTTCTAAGCACCGCGCACGCGGCTTCACCCTGCTCGAGCTGCTGGTGGCGATCACGCTGCTGGCCATCCTGGCCGTCATCGCCTGGCGCGGGCTGGACAGCATGACGCGCACGCACGAGGCGCTGGCCCAGCGCGACGAACGCATCGAGGCGCTCAAGACCGCCTACGCCCAGTTCGATGCCGATTGCACGCAACTGGCGGACCCCAACACGCTCTCGCGCGCACCGGTGGAGATGGACGCGAACCGCGTGCTACTGGTGCGCGACCGCCGCGACGATGGCCAGCCGCCCGCGTGGCAGGTCGTGGTCTACCGCATCGTCGACGGCCGGCTCGAACGTCTGCAGAGCGCGCCCATCACCAACCGCGGCGACCTGCGCGGCGCGCTGGACAGCTTGCGCCAGGGCGGCCCCGGTGCGGCGCGCTACGTGCTGGCGACCAACGTCGAAGGCATCAGCGCGCGCGCCTGGATCGAACCCGGCGGCTGGATGGACAACGCCGGGACGCTGTCGGCGGCGCTGTTTCCCGCCGGCAGCAATACGACCACGCTGAGCGGCCTGCCGTCGGCGTCCACCCCGGCGGCGTCGGGCGTGCCGGGCAACAACCCCGGTGTGGTCGTGCCGGCCGCTTCGGTGCGCGCCATGGAACTCGCCCTGCTCGTGCGCATGACGCCGCAAGGCACGCCGCAGCGCTTCACGCGCATCTGCATGACGGGGCTCTGACATGGCGCGATGCTCCCGTCGACGGCCCCAGCGTGGATCACGCCAGCGCGGCGCGGCCATCATCACCGCGCTGCTGGTCGTCACGCTCGCGGTGGTGATCGTCTCGGGCATGCTGTGGCGCCAGCAGGTGGAGATCCGCGCGGTCGAGAACCAGCGCCTCAAGGCACAGGCCACGTGGATCGCCCGCGCGGGCATCGACTGGGCGCGCCTGATCCTGCGCGACGATCAACGCCGCACCGGCGCGGTCGACCACCTCGGCGAGGTGTGGGCCGTGCCGATCCAGGAGACCAAGCTGTCGGACTTTCTCGGCAGCTCGCTGCGCACCGATACCGCCGGCGAGGCCTCGTACCTGTCGGGCCGCATCTTCGATGCCCAGGCGCGCTTCAACCTGATGAATCTGCTGACGATGCAGACGCTGGGCGCGCGCACCGTCGTCACCGCGCGCGACAAGGACGGCATCAAGGCGTATGGGCTGCTGCTGCAGTCGCTCAACATCGACCCGAGCCTGGCCAACGTCACGGCGACGTACCTGGCGCAGATGATGGGCGGTTTCCAGTCCGTTGAAGGAAGCCAGGGCGGCCAGCCAGGCGGCGAAGACAGCGGGGGCGGCAGCGAAGCGAGCAACGGCCCGCGCCCGCTCGACAGCGCCGACAGCCTGCTGACGATTCCCGGCTACACCGCCGACATCGTACGCAAGCTGCGCCCGTACGTGATCGTGCTGCCCACGCGCACGCCCATCAACGCCAACACGGCCAGCACCGAGGTGCTGGCGGCCGTGATCCCCAACCTCGGGCTGGACCGCGCACGCGCGCTGGTGCAGGCGCGCGACCGCGCGTACTTCCGCAACATCGGCGACGTCACCAACCAGTTGCGCGGCATCGCGCCAGGGGCCGACACCACGGCGGCGGCCAACCTGCTCGACGTGCAGACGCACTATTTCCTGGTCTACGGGATGGCGCGCCACGAGCGTGCGCAGATCGGCGAAGTGGCGCTTGTTTCACGCGGCGACCCCGTGAACAATACCGCCACCCGTATCGTGTGGGTCCGCCGTATCGACGAGATTCCGTCATGACGACGCTGCAACACCCCTCTTTTTGTGTAGCCGCCAGTTATAGACAGGCCCCGACCTTCGCCGTATTGTCATCCGCATCGTTCAGCATCGCGGGTTTTGCGCGAGCGGACGGCTCTCTCGGCTCCGTGGATAGCCCGCACCCAAACTCTCAAAATCAATAGAGGAGCGGTTTGACGACCTCCCTGTACGTGCGCCTGCCGCACCGGCCCATTCAATCGCCCGAACGCTGGTCGGCGGGGGCACTGGCCTCCGTGCCGTTTGCGCTGGTGCGCGAGGAAGGCGCGCAAGGCGCCCAGCGCATCCAGCGCGAAGGCACGTCGCGGCCCGACGAGCTGCCCGGGGCCGACCGCCTGATCCTGCTGCTGCCCGCCGCCGACGTGCTGCTGGTGCCGGCCAACGTGCCGCCGCTGGCAACGCCCAAGCTGCGCCTGGCCCTGCCCAACCTCGTGGAAGACCGCCTCGTGCAGGACGCGCAGCAATGCCATATCGCCCTGGGCCCGCGCCTGCGTGCGGCACCGGCCCGCGGCTGGCGCGCGCCGCGCGAGCCGCAGTCGCGCGCGCTGATGATTGCCGACCGGGCATGGGTGCGCTTCATCCTGGATACCTTCGCCGTGCACAAACACCGCACGTGCCATCTGTTGCCTGCGCAGCTTTGTGTACCGTTTGAAACGGCCGCCCCGGTGCCCGCGCCGACTGCGGAAGCGGCGGGCGAGCTCGTGCGCGCGGAGCCGTCGCTCGATGCGCCTGCCGAGGTGCCTGCGGTGGCGGCAGCAGCGCCCGTCGCCCCGGCCACCATCGCACTCGACGCGGCACCGCCGACGGACCCGGACGCGCCCGTCGCGGTCGACATCACCGTACGCACCGGCCCTGCCGAGGGCTATGGCCTGCGCCTGCTGCCGGCAAACGTCGCCAACTGGCTCGCCATTGCGCCCACGCCGGCCACGCTGATGGTCTCGCCCGCGTTGCGCGCGCTGGCCCCCGGCCTATCGGCAGACCCGGCCACCGCCACGCTGGACTGGTCCACCTGGGCCGCCGGCGCCCGCGACGCCCTCGCCTCAGGCGAAGCCGATCTCTGCCAGTTCGACTTTGCACGCGGCGGCGTGGCCGGCATGGACTGGAGCCTGTGGCGCCTGCCCATCGCGCTGGCCGTGCTCATCGTGGCCGTGCAGCTGATCGGCATGAACGCGCGCTGGCTCACGCTGCGCGCCGAGCAGAAGCGACTCGATACCGCCATGCGCGCGCAACTGCAGACGGCGTTCCCGAATACGCCGGTGATCCTCGACCCGCCCGCGCAGATGCGGCGCCAGGTCGAGCAGCTTCGCCTGGCCGCCGGCAAATCGGCGCCCGAGGATTTCCTGCCGCTGGCCGATCGCTTTGCCCAGGCAGCCACGGGCCTCGCGCCCGATGCGCTGCTCGCGCTCGACTACCACGGCCGCGCGCTCACCGTCACGCTCAAGGACGGCACCGACACCGCCGCCCTGCGCACCGCGGCCCGCAACGTCGGCCTGAACATGGACGCGGCCGAGGCCCCGCGCGGCGCCGAAGCCACCGTGCCGGGCTCGCGCTGGACGGTCTCCATCGCCCAATAACGCTTCCGACATGGCGACTTCCTCCCCCTCCTCCACGTCCCGCCGCCTGCCGCGCATTGGCGTGCCGGATTCCGTGCGCGATGCGGCCACGACGTTCTGGAACCAGCGCGAGCCGCGCGAGCGCCGCATCCTGGCCGGCGGCGGCGTGATCCTGCTGCTGGTCATCCTGTATCTGCTGCTCTGGGAGCCCGCCTTCGAAGGCCAGCGCCGCATCGAGAAAGCGCTGCCGCAAATGCGCACGCAGCTCGCCGAGATGGAAACGCTCGGCCAGGAGGCGCGCGCGCTGTCCGCCATTGCCGCCGCGCCCGTGCCGCACGGCGCCGAGTTGCAGCAGGCGCTCACCACGAGCCTCGCCAACCACGGCCTGAAGGCCACGCGGATGGCAATGTCGGGCGAGAGTGTGCAGGTGCAGCTCGACAAGGTGCCGTTTGGCGCCGTCGCCGAATGGCTGCAGGAAGTGCGGCAGGCCCAGCGCATGAAGGTGATCGACGCGAGCATCAGGTACGTGGGCGCCACCGCCCTGGTCAACGTGACGGCGACGCTGCAAGGCCCTGCCGCCGCCGGCCACTGACGAGCCGACCGTGCCGATGCGCATTGAATCGCTGCCGCCGCTGCGCCTGCGCCGCCGTGCCGACGCCGACGAGCGCGCGGGCCTCGGCTGGAGCGTGCTGTGGGCCGTCGCGGCGCTGCTCGCCGTTGCCGTGACGGTCGTGATGCAGTATCCGGCCGCGTGGGCTGCCGAGCGCGTGGCTGCGGCCACCGGGCAGCGCGTGCTGCTGGCCGACAGCCAGGGCACGCTATGGCACGGCAGCGCCACGCTGGCGCTCACGGCCGGCAACGGCGGCGCCGATGCGACCGTGCTGCCCGGCCGGCTGTCGTGGTCGATCGACATGCTGCCGCTGCTGACCGGCACGCTGCGCGCGCACCTCACGCACGACCGGGCGCTGGAAAAGGCCGTCACGTTGACGGTGTCGCCCGGCCATTGGGAGGCCGAAGCGGGCGCGATGACGCTGCCCGCCTCGCTGCTGCAGGGCATCGGCGCGCCGTTCAACACGCTGAACCTGGACGGCCGGCTGCGCGCGCAATGGACGCCGCTGTCGGGCCAGTTCGGGCGCGGCAAAGGCCAGCCGGACACCGCCCAGGGCGCGCTGACCGTCACGCTCGAGCAGGTATCATCCAGCCTCAGCCGCGTGCGGCCGCTGGGCAGCTACCAGGCCGTGGTGTCGTTTGGCGGCGTGGCGGGCGGGCCGATGCAGCTGTCCCTGTCCACGCTGGCCGGGCCGCTGTCCCTGCAGGGCCAGGGTACGCTTGGCCGAGGCGCACATTTTGACGGCGTGGCCAGTGCCACGCCGGAGTCGGAACCACAACTGATCGGCCTGTTGAGCCTGCTGGGCCCGCGTGACGGGTCGCACCATCGACTACGCTTTTGACCGAACGCCGGCGTGCGAGCCAGCGCGCCGACAACCATGAACGAGACCATGCACAACGCCTCTTCCCGACCCGCCGTCCGCGCCATCGTCCTGGCATGTTGCGCAGCGATGGTGGCCGGCTCGATGCCCGTCTATGCCGCGCCGCCCAGCGCCACCTCAGCGCAGAGCGGCAACCCCGGCAATCCGGGGGACGAGGTCTCGCTCAACTTCGTCAACGCCGATCTGGATTCGGTCGTCAAGGCGGTGGGCCAGGCCACCGGCAAGAACTTCATCGTCGACCCGCGCGTCAAGGGCACCGTCAACCTCGTCACCGAGAAGCCGGTGACGCGCGCGCAGGCGCTGGAATCGCTCGGCTCGATCCTGCGCATGCAGGGCTATGCGATCGTCGAGGGCAATGGGTTCACCAAAGTCGTGCCGGAAGCCGACGCCAAGCTGCAGGGCTCCCCCGTGGGCAACGCGGGCGCGCGCGGCGGCGAGCAGGTCGTCACGCAGGTCTTCCGCCTGCAGCACGAATCGGCCAACAACCTGGTGCCGGTGCTGCGCCCGATGATCGCGCCGAACAACACCATCACCGCTTACCCGGCCAACAACACGCTCGTCATTACCGACTACGCCGACAACCTGCGCCGCATCGGCCGCATCATCGCGTCGATCGACACGCCGGCCGCGGGCGAGACCGAGCTGATTCCGCTGAAGAACGCCGTGGCCATCGACGTGGCGGCCACGCTGCAGAAGCTGCTCGACCCGTCGGCCGGTGGCGCGGGCGGTGCAGGCGCCGGTGCGGCGTTGTCCGACCCGAGCCTGCGCACGTCGGTGGTGGCCGAGCCGCGCTCGAACAGCGTGATGGTCCGCGCCTCCAGCGCCGCCCGCCTCGCGCAGGCCAAGCAGCTCATCGCCAAGCTCGACATGCCCGCTGCACGCCCCGGCAACATCTGGGTGGTGCCGCTCAAGAACGCCAACGCCGTGCAGCTGGCGACCACGCTGCGCGCCATCGTCGCGGCGGACGCCACGCTGTCGGCCTCCGCCGCCACCGGCCCGGGCGGCCAGAGCGCCGCGCAGGGCGCCACCTCGCAGCCGACGGGCAGCACGACGGGCTCGCAGTTCAACCAGAACACGCAGAACAGCAATTACGGCAACGCCGGCTCGGGCAGCGGCATGGGCAGCGGCAACTCGTCGTTCCGAGCGTCGTTCGGGCAGAACAACACGCCCGCCACCGGCGGCATCATCCAGGCCGACCCGGCCACCAACGCGCTCATCATCACCGCCAGCGAGCCGGTCTACCGCAACCTGCGCGCCGTGATCGACGACCTCGACGCACGCCGCGCGCAGGTCTACATCGAATCGATGATCGTGGAGGTCACGTCGGACAAGGCCTCGCAGCTCGGCATCCAGTGGATGGTCGGCGCGGGCGGGCCCAACACCTACGGCTTTGGCGGCACGAACTTCGGCAGCGGCGTGGGCAACATCCTGAACCTCGGTGCGATTGCGGCCACGGTGGGCAGCGGCGGCATCGGCAGCACGGCGGCGCAGACGGCCATCGGCACCATCACCGGCAGCAACGTGTCCGGGCTCAACGGCGGCAACTTTGGCGTGTTCAACAAGAGCACGGGGCTCGGCGCGATCCTCTCGGCGCTGGGTTCGGACGGCTCGGTCAACGTGCTGTCCACGCCCAACCTGATCACGCTCGACAACGAAGAGGCGAAGATTCTCATCGGCCAGAACGTGCCGATCACCACCGGTGCGTACGCACAGACGGGCAGCGCCGCCTCGGTCACGCCGTTCCAGACGTTCGACCGCAAGGACGTCGGCATCACGCTGCGCGTCAAGCCGCAGATCACCGATGGCGGGCTGGTGAAGATGCAGATCTTCCAGGAGTCCTCCGCCGTGGTGAACGGCACGCAGAACGCCGTGCAGGGCCCGACGACCAACGTGCGTTCGATCGAGACCAACGTGCTGGCCAACGACGGCCAGATCGTCGTGCTCGGGGGCCTGCTCGAAGACAACTACCAAGACGGCGAGCAGAAGGTGCCGGGCCTGGGCGACATCCCCATCCTGGGGGCGCTGTTCCGCTCCGAGACCAAGCAGCGCAAGAAGACCAACCTGCTGGTCTTCCTGCGCCCGATCATCCTGCGCACGGCAGAAGCCACCGGCGCACTGTCCGACAACCGCTACAACTACATGCGCGAGACCCAGCAGGGCTTCGTCTCGCCCAACTGGCTGCCGACCACATCCGACAAGGACACGCCGGTGCTGCCCGCCCCCGAGACGGTGCGCCCCGCCCCCAACTACGGCGATGTGTCGGTCGTGCCGAAAAGCGCCCCGGGCGTGCAGGTGCCGCCGGGCGCCCCCCTGCCGATGCCGCAGTCGACCACACGCAGCCAGCCACGCCTGCAGAACTTCGCGGCGCCCACGTCCGGCGGCTACGACAGCAACGCGCCGCGTAATGGTGGCTAAGAGCGGCTGAGAACGATATGGCCACGACCCAAGCCCCCATCGCCGATGCCCGCACCCTCGAGCCGCCCTCGCAGTCGGCCGTGCGGCTGGTGCCGTACGCATTTGCGCGCGACGCCAAGCTGCTCGTGGCGCGACAGGATGTCGATACGCTCGAAGTGTGGGTCTGCCCGGAAACCTCCCGCACGGCGCTGGCCGAACTCGGCCGCGTGTTCGGCGCGCTGCATCTGGTGACGCTCGACACGGCAGCGCTGTCCACCGCCACGCAGACGGCCTACAACGCGCAAGACGGCAGCGCCGCCCAGGTGGTGGGCGAAGTGGAAGGCGAAGTGGATCTCTCGCGCCTGATGCAGGACATTCCGGCCGTGGAAGACCTGCTCGAATCCGAAGACGATGCGCCGATCATCCGCATGATCAACGCGCTGCTTACGCAGGCCGCGCGCGAAGGCGCATCGGACATTCACATCGAGCCGTTCGAGAACGCCTCGGTGGTGCGCTTTCGCGTCGACGGCACGCTGCGCGACGTGGTGCGCCCGAAGAAGGCGCTGCACGGCGCGCTCATCTCGCGCATCAAGATCATGGCGCAGCTCGACATCGCCGAGAAACGCCTGCCGCAGGACGGCCGCATCACGCTGCGCGTGGGTGGGCGCCCGGTGGACGTGCGCGTGAGCACCCTGCCCACCGGCCACGGCGAGCGCGCGGTGCTGCGTCTGCTCGACAAGGAAGCCGGCCGGCTCGACCTGGGCAAGCTCGGCATGGGCGCCGAGACGCTCGCGCGCTTCGACCACCTGATCAACCAGCCGCACGGCATCGTGCTCGTCACCGGCCCCACGGGTTCGGGCAAGACGACCACGCTGTACGCGGCGCTGTCGCGGCTCGACGCATCGTCCACCAACATCATGACGGTGGAAGACCCGATCGAATACGACCTCGACGGCATCGGCCAGACGCAGGTCAACCCGAAGATCGACATGACCTTCGCCAAGGCCCTGCGCGCGATCCTGCGCCAGGATCCGGACGTGGTGATGATCGGGGAAATCCGCGACCTGGAAACCGCGCAGATTGCCGTGCAGGCCTCGCTGACGGGCCACCTCGTGCTGGCGACGCTGCACACGAACGATTCCGCATCGGCCGTGACGCGCCTGATCGACATGGGGATCGAACCGTTCCTGCTGTCGTCGTCGCTGCTGGGTGTGCTGGCGCAGCGCCTAGTACGTCGCCTGTGCGTGCATTGCCGCCGCGAAGAAGTGCTCGAACTCACGCCCGCAGAAGTGGAAGCCGTGGCCGGCACGCCCGTGGCCGACGGCGTGACACCGGCCACGCCGGCGCGCAAGTCGGTGTGGCACCACGTCGGTTGCGAGCGTTGCAGCAACTCCGGCTACCAGGGCCGGACCGGCGTGTATGAACTGCTGACCGTCACGCCCGAAATCCAGACCATGATCCATCGCCAGGCCCCGGAATCCGAGATCAAGGCCTTCGCCATCGGGCAGGGCATGCACACCATGCGCGCCGACGCGCAGCGCTGGATCGACACGGGCGTCACGTCGCTGGAAGAAGTGCTGCGCGTCACGCGCGATTGAGCGAGTCGCGCATGCCAGCCTTCCGCTACGAAGCCGCCGACGCCACCGGGAAGACCGACAAGGGCGTCATCGAAGCCGACAGCGCGCGCCAGGCGCGCACGCTGCTGCGTGCACGCGGGCTGACGCCGCTGCTGGTGGACGCGCTGGGCGCACAGGCCACCAAGCGCGGCGGGTCCAGCTTCGGCAAGCGGCTGTCTGCGCAGGAAAACGCGCTCGTCACGCGCCAGCTTGCCAGCCTGCTGATCGCCGGACTGCCGCTCGATGAAGCGCTGGCCGCACTGGCCGACCAAGCCGAGCGTGCGTACGTACATGAATTGCTGGCCGCCATTCGCGCCGAGGTGGTGGGCGGCAGTTCGCTGTCGGTGGCGCTGGCGCAGCATCCGAAGGATTTTCCGGACATCTACCGCGCGCTCGTTTCCGCGGGGGAGCACTCCGGCAACCTCGGCCTCGTGCTCTCGCGCCTGGCGGACTACATCGAGAGCCGCAACGCGCTCACGTCCAAGATCAAGCTGGCGTTTACGTATCCGGCCATCGTGACGGTCGTGGCGTTTGCGATCGTGATCTTCCTGCTGTCGTACGTGGTGCCGCAGGTGGTGAGCGTGTTTGCCAACACCAAGCAGAAGCTGCCAACGCTCACGATCATCATGCTGTGGCTGTCGGACTTCGTGCGGAACTGGGGGTGGCTGTCCGCGATCGTGCTGGCGGCAGTGGGCGTGCTTGTCCGCAACCTGCTCCAGCAGCCGGCGTTGCGGCTGTCGTGGCACAGGTGGCTGCTCACGGCACCGCTGTTCGGCAAGCTCGTCCGCGGGTACAACACGGCGCGGTTTGCGAGCACGCTCGCGATCCTGACCAGCGCCGGCGTGCCGATCCTCCGTGGGCTGCAGGCGGCGGGCGAGACGCTGAACAACGTCGCCCTCAAGACGAACGTGGAGGATGCGTCGACGCGCGTGCGCGAGGGGACATCGCTGGCGCGGGCGTTGGCGGCACAGAACCAGTTCCCGCCGGTGCTGGTGCATTTGATCCGCTCCGGCGAGGCGACGGGCAACCTGCCTGCCATGCTCGAGCGCGCCGCTCAGGGAGAAGCGCAGGAGCTGGAACGCCGGACCCTGTTCCTGACCGGGCTGCTGGAACCCGCGCTGATCCTGACGATGGGGGTGGTGGTGCTGCTGATTGTTCTGGCGGTGTTGATGCCCATCATCGAGATCAATCAATTGGTGCACTGACTTTTTTTTGGTGGGCATTTCTTGGTGTGTCTCCCTGCGGGGGCGGGTTCTTGTGGTGCATCCCTTGTTTCTCCCCCTGCCGGGGGCGACTCACTTTCTTTGTCTTGCCAAAGAAAGTAAGCAAAGAAAGGCGCGCCCGATCCGGCGACCCCCTCCTTGAATTTATGTCGCAAGGAGGGGAAGGGAAAAACTCGCTTCGCTCAAACAGTTTCCCTTCCTTTTTCCTCCTTGCAACACAAATTCAAGGCGCCGCATAGGGCAGGGAAAGGCCAAACCATCGACCACGAGTGCAGCAGGCACCAACAACACAACGCGAAGCAAAGCGAGCAACAACAGCAGCAAACCAGTGCAGCCCAGGCCAGCACACCGTCGGTGTGGCCTTTGACGTTCCTGCCCTAGATGGCGCCTTGGATTTTTGTAAGCGGGCGGAAAAAAGACGGGAAACTGTCTGAGCGAAGCGAGTTTTTCCCGTCTCCGCACGGTTACAAAAATCCAAGGAGGGGGTCGCCATCTCGGGCGCGCCTTTCTTTGCTGACTTTTCTTTGGCAAGACAAAGAAAAGTAAGTCGGCCCCTGCCGGGGACGATACAAGGGATGCACCACAAACAACAAAACCAACGCGCCCCTCACTCCCTCCCCCACTCCCGCACATACACAGGCGTCCCCACAGGCGCAGCCTCCACCACCGGCGCCAACGGCACCAACGCCATCGGCAACACCCCCGCCCACACGGGCAACGCCAGATCCTCCACCTCGTCCTTCGGCCCGCCCGTACGCACCTTGCAGGCCGCTTCGTCCAGCGAGATACGCAACACGGTCGTAGCCGCAAGCTCCTTGGCGTTGCCGGCACGCGCTTCCTGCGAGCGCCCCGGCGCAAGAAATTCCATGAAGGCACTCAGCACGGCAGGCTTCTGCTCGTCAGGCACCACCTCGAACGCGCCGTAGACCACCGCCGAGCGGTAGTTCATCGAATGGTTGAATGCGGACCGTGCCAGCACCAGCCCGTCCAGGTGCGTCACCGTCACGCACACCTGCGCGCCGCCGGCGGCGAGCCTGAGCATGCGGCTGCCGTTGGAGCCGTGGACGTAAAGATGATCGCCCTCGCGCCAGCAGGCGGTGGGGATGCAATGCACGCCATGCTCGTCCGCGAACGCGATGTGGCAGACGTACGCCGCGTCCAGGATGGCATGCAGGGTGGTGCGGTCGTAGTGGCCGCGGTGGGCGACACGGCGCACGCGCGTGCGTGCGGTCGGTGCGGTGGCTTCGTTCGTCATGGCAGGGCTGTCGGTCATGCATTGGTCTGCCGACGATAGAAAAAGCGTGGCACCATGCGTAGACCCACCTGAACGCACATTCCTGGAGCCACGATGGATTACGGCGTCCTGCTGTCGAACTACGAGCGCACAGCCGCGCGCGGCAACGGCGAGGGTGCCCGCATGTCGCAGCAGCATCGCCTGTATGCGTGCCTGCGCGCGGCCATCCTGAGCGGGCAGATCGAAGAAGGCACGCGCCTGGCGCCCTCGCGCACGCTGGCCGAAGAACTCGGTATCGCCCGCAATTCGGTGCTGTATGCCTACGAGCAATTGGCCGCGGAGGGCTTTGTGCTGACCCGGCGGCAGGGCACGGTGGTCGCTCGCGTGGGGTTGCAGCAACCGCCCGTGCAGGCGACCGAGATGTCGCCCGTGCTGTCGAACCGCGTGCGCGAGCTCGAGCGCCCGCGCGGCGGCATGGACGACCCCCTGCCATTCCTGCCTGGCACGCCGGCGCTCGATGAATTTCCGCTCGCGCAGTGGCGGCGCTGCATCGAGCGCGGCTGGCGTCGTATCGGGCCTGGCCAGATGGGCTACGGCCCGGTGGAAGGCAACGTGGCGCTGCGGCAGGCGGTGGCGGAATACCTGCGTGTTTCGCGCGGCGTGCGGTGCGACGCGGCGCAGGTGTTCATCACCGACGGCACGCAGAACAGCCTGGACCTGTGCGGACGCACGCTGGCCGATGCGGGCGACACCGCCTGGATCGAGAACCCCGGCTACTACGGGGCACGTGCCGCCCTGCAGGCCGCCGATCTGCGGCTGGTGCCGATCGGTGTGGACGCCGACGGCCTTGCCCCGCACGAGGGCGACTGGCGCCGCACGCCCCCGAAGCTCATCTACATCACGCCGTCGCACCAGTACCCGCTGGGCGCCGTGATGAGCCTGGAGCGGCGCCTTGCGCTCATCCAGCATGCCCGCGCGGCCGGCGCGTGGATCATCGAAGACGATTACGACAGCGAATTCCGCCACACGGGCGCACCGCTGTCCGCCGTCCAGGGCCTCACCGCCGATGCCCCCGTCATCTACCTCGGCACGTTCAGCAAGATGCTGTTCCCAGCGCTTCGGCTCGGCTACATGGTGGTGCCGCCAGCCCTCGTGCCCGCGCTGCAGAAGACGGCGGGTGCGCTGATGCTGCGCGGGCGCGTGGCCGACCAGCTGGCGCTGGCTGAATTCATCGAGGCCGGGCATTTCACGCGGCACCTGCGGCGCATGCGCCGCTTGTACGGCGAGCGCCGCGACGCGCTGCAGGCGGCCATCGAGCGCCATCTGCAAGGCATCGTGACGGTGTCGGGCGGTGCGGGCGGCATGCACCTGTCCGCACGGCTCGATGCGCCCGTGGCCGACACCGACGTCAGCCGCGCCGCGCGCGAACGCGGCATGGTGCTGCGGCCGCTGTCGCGCTTCTGTCTGCCCGGCACGTTCAGTCCGCAGTACAACGGCCTGGTGCTCGGCTACGGCAATGTGCCTGCCGCGGCGATGGACGGCCTGGTCCTGCGCATGCGCGACGTGATTGAACAGGTCGCCGCCGCCCGATCCGATGCGGCGATGAGGCGCTGAAGGCCGGGGTATCCGGCAGAACGGCGGCAACCACATTCGTCCAGGCAGACGCGGCTTGTCGGCGCGCTTCGCCATGCACGGCGCTTGTCGCGTCAGGCGTTGCATGCGCTGCAACATCGGCGTGGCTGCCCCGTCCAATGCGCCACTTCTGTGCCGAAAACGCCGCAACCTCGGGAAAACCCGCCCCCGTTCTTGCTGCGTTGCACGGTGTTGCGCGTGTCACGCAGTGCTACGATGCCCAGACCCACGGCTGTCCTCCGGTTTCCACAAGAAACGGCGGGGGCGGCATCAAAAGAGACCTGCTGCTGGTGATCCCGGCACACCCACACGGAGCACGCATGAATGCCCCTCTGAACGACGCGCTACGCCGCGCGCTCGAAACCGTTTCCCTGGACGACAAGTACACGCTCGAGCGTGGCCGCATTTACATCAGCGGCACGCAGGCACTGGTGCGTCTGCCGATGCTGCAGCAGGAGCGCGACCGCGCCGCTGGGCTGAACACGGCGGGCTTCATCTCCGGCTACCGCGGCTCGCCGCTGGGTGCGCTGGACCAGGCCTTGTGGAAGGCCAAGAAGCATCTGGCCGCGCACAACATCGTCTTCCAGGCGGGGCTCAACGAAGACCTGGCCGCGACGGCGGTCTGGGGCTCGCAGCAGGTGAATCTGTATCCGAATGCCAAGTTCAGCGGCGTGTTCGGCATGTGGTACGGCAAGGGGCCGGGCGTCGACCGGACGATCGACGTGTTCAAGCATGCCAACTCGGCCGGCTCGTCCGCGCATGGCGGCGTGCTGGTGCTGGCAGGCGACGACCACGCCGCCAAGTCGTCCACGCTGGCGCACCAGTCCGAGCACGTCTTCAAGGCGGCCGGCATTCCGGTGCTGTATCCGTCGAACGTGCAGGAGTACCTCGACTACGGCCTGCACGGCTGGGCGATGAGCCGGTACTCCGGCCTGTGGGTGGCCATGAAGTGCGTGACGGATGTGGTGGAATCGTCCGCCTCGGTGGATGTGGATCCGCACCGTGCGCAGATCCTCCTGCCCGAAGACTTCGTCATGCCCCAGGGCGGCCTGAACATCCGCTGGCCCGATCCGCCGCTGGTGCAGGAAGCCCGGCTGCTCGACTACAAGTGGTACGCCGGCCTCGCCTACGTGCGCGCCAACAAGCTCGACCGCGTGGTGCTCGATTCGCCGCAGGCCCGCTTCGGCATCATGACCGCCGGCAAGGCGTACCTGGACGTGCGCCAGGCGCTGGTCGATCTCGGCCTCGATGAGGACACCTGCCGCCGCATCGGCATCCGCCTGTACAAGGTCGGCTGCGTGTGGCCGCTCGAGGCCCAGGGCGCTCGCGCCTTTGCCGAAGGCCTGCAGGAAATCCTGGTGGTGGAAGAGAAGCGCCAGATCCTCGAATACCAACTCAAGGAAGAGTTGTACAACTACCGCGACGACGTGCGTCCGCGCGTGTACGGCAAGTTTGACGAGCGCGACAACGCGGGCGGCGAATGGTCGGTGCCGATGGCCAACTGGCTGCTGCCCGCGCATTACGAACTGTCGCCGGCACTCATCGCGCGCGCCATCGCCACGCGCCTGGAGAAGTTCGAGCTGCCCTCGGACGTGCGCGCCCGCATTGCCGCGCGCATCGCCATCATCGACGCCAAGGAGAAGGCGCTCGCCAAGCCGCGCATCACCGCCGAGCGCAAGCCGTGGTTCTGCTCGGGCTGCCCGCACAACACGTCGACCAACGTGCCGGAAGGCTCGCGCGCGCTGGCCGGCATCGGCTGCCACTACATGACCGTGTGGATGGACCGCCGCACCGACACCTTCAGCCAGATGGGCGGCGAAGGCGTGGCGTGGATCGGCCAGATGCCGTTCTCGGGCGACCAGCACGTGTTCGCCAACCTCGGCGACGGCACGTACTACCACTCGGGCCTCCTGGCGATCCGCGCGTCGATTGCAGCCAAGGTGAACATCACCTACAAGATCCTCTACAACGACGCCGTGGCCATGACGGGCGGGCAGCCGGTCGACGGCCCGCTTTCCGTCCCGCAGATCGCCGCGCAGGTCTACGCCGAAGGCACGTCGCGCATCGTCATCGTCACGGACGAGCCGGAGAAGTACAACGCCGCCATCAAGCTCCCGGAAGGCGTAACGGTGCATCACCGCGATCGCCTCGATGCCATCCAGCGCGAGCTGCGCGAGGTGCCGGGCACCAGCGTGCTGATCTACGACCAGACCTGCGCGACCGAGAAGCGCCGTCGCCGCAAGCGCGGCACGATGGCCGATCCGGCACGCCGGGCGTTCATCAACGACGCCGTGTGCGAAGGCTGCGGCGATTGCTCGGTCAAGTCGAACTGCCTGTCGGTCGAGCCGCTGGAAACGGAGCTGGGCACGAAGCGCAAGATCAACCAGTCGTCGTGCAACAAGGACTTTTCGTGCGTGAACGGCTTCTGCCCGAGCTTCGTGACGGCAGAAGGCGCGCAGGTGCGCAAGCCGGAGTCGCACGGCGTGTCGATGGACGGCCTGCCGCTGCTGCCGCATCCTGAGCTGCCGGCCATCCACCGCGCGTATGGCGTGCTGGTAACCGGCGTCGGCGGCACAGGCGTGGTGACGATCGGCGGCCTGCTCGGCATGGCCGCGCACATCGAAGGCAAGGGCGTGACCGTGCTCGACATGGCGGGCCTGGCGCAGAAAGGCGGCGCGGTGCTCTCGCATGTGCAGATCGGCGAGCGCCCCGATTCGATCCACGCCACGCGCATCGCCATGGGCGAGGCGGACCTCGTGATCGGCTGCGACGCGATTGTGTCGGCGTCGGACGAAGTGCTGTCGAAGGTGCAGCACGGCCGGACGCGCGCCATCATCAACAGCACCGCATCGCCCACGGCCGACTTCATCAAGAACCCGAACTGGCGCTTCCCGGGCAGCTCGGCCGAGGCGGACATCCGCGCGGCCGTCGGCGATGCCTGCGCATTTGAAGACGCCAACACGCTGGCCGTGCGCCTGCTGGGCGATGCCATCTTCACCAACCCGCTGGTGCTGGGCTTTGCATGGCAGAAGGGCTGGGTTCCGCTGACGCACGACGCGCTCATCCGCGCGATCGAGCTCAACGGCGTCGCCGTCGAGAAGAACAAGACCGCGTTCGAATGGGGCCGCCACCTGGCGCAAGACCGCGAGGCGGTGCTCAAGCTGGCAGGCGACGCACCGCGTGCCAAGGCCGACGTCATCGCCCTGCCCTCGCTCGACACGCTGATCGCCCGCCGCGTCGATCTGCTGACCGCATACCAGAACGCCGCGTATGCCGCTGAATTCCGCGCGGTGGTCGAGCGCGTGCGTGCAGCAGAGGCCGCCGTGGTGGGGGCCGGCCAGCCGCTGGCGCTCACGGAAGCGGTGGTGCGCAACCTGTCGAAGCTGATGGCGTACAAGGACGAATACGAAGTCGCCCGTCTGTACACCGATCCGGCCTTCCTCGACAAGCTGCGCGCGCAGTTCGAAGGCGAACCCGGCCGCGACTACCAGCTCAACTTCTGGCTCGCGCCGCCCATGACGGCCAAGCGTGACGAGAAGGGCCACCTGGTCAAGCAACGCTTTGGCCCGAACACGATGCGCATCTTCAAGCTGCTCGCCAAGCTCAAGGGCCTGCGCGGCACGGCGCTCGACATCTTCGGCAAGACCGAAGAACGCCGCACCGAGCGCGCGCTGATCGGCGAATACCGCGCGCTGGTCGATGAACTGGTGCAGGGCCTGACGGCGCAAAAGCTGGCCCAAGCCGTGGAACTGGCTCGCCTGCCGGAGGACATCCGCGGCTTCGGCCATGTGAAGGAGGCCAACCTGGCTGCGGCGCGCATCCGCTGGAACAAGCTGCTGGCCCAGTGGCGCGATCCGGCGGCGGCACAGCAGGCGGCCTGATCGGCGCTAAGCGTTCGGCAACGCCATGAAAAAAAAACGGAGGCTTCGGCCTCCGTTTTTCTTGATGCGTCGGCTTCGTCAGCCCGGCACGATCTGCTGCGCGTAGTCGTACAGATCCTGCAGGATGCCCTGCGCACGCGTGTCGCCGTTCTCTGCCGCTTCCGCGCCCAACTGTTGAAGCCGCTCGCCGAACATTTCGAAGGTCATGTAGCCGTCACGGCCTTCGAACAGCCGCTCGGCGCGCAACTGCTCCCACTGCTCGTATTCCTCTTCGTTCAGCGTGTCGGGGAAGTTGCGTGCGCGGTAATGGAACAGCAGCTCAGGCAGGCGCGCGTCCGCAAACTCCGCGTGCAAGCGCGCGAGCTGTTCGCCGCTGAGCGTGCGCAGCTCGTTGAGCAGGCGGCGGTCGTCGTTGCCGACGAATCCGCCGTAGAGGTTCTGGTCGACGTCTTCGATCGGCTCCAGTTCGCGGGCGTACACCTGACGCCAGGTTTCGCGCATGTCGGGCGCGCCTTGGGCGATGGCGGCGTGGCGTTCGATCGTGGCGAAGTCGATGCCCCAGCGTTCTGCCTGCGCGGGCTGCAGCGTCTTCATGTTGCTGATGACGATGGGCGACTTGTTGATGTGAATCGACTTGATCGGCAGTCGCGTGGTGCCTTCGGCCAGATCGGCCGTGCGCGTGAACATGCGCTCGCGGATCGTCGCCACATCCATGTGGAACAGCTCGGACGGGTCGAACGCCAGATCCCAGACGATCAGTTCGTTCTTGTTGGTCGGATGCCCACCCAGCGGCCACACCACCGCCATGCAGCCGCGCTCCACGCCATACATGCCGGAGATGTGCAGCAACGGCCGCGGCGCATCGCCAATCTCGGCCACCACGCGGTCTTTCTTGCGCAGCGCCAGGCAGAAATCGAACAGGCGCGGCTGCGCATTGCGAATCAGGCGCGCCAGCGCAATCGTCGCGCGCACGTCGGACACCGCATCGTGCGCCGCCTCGTGCACCAGGCCGTTGGCCTTGGACAGATGCTCCAGCTTGAAACTCGGCCGGCCGTCTTCGTGCGTCGGCCATTGAATGCCTTCCGGGCGCAGGGCCCAGGTCGTGCGGACCACATCGAGCAGATCCCAGCGTCCGCACTCGTTCTGCCACTCGCGCGCGTACGGGTCGATCAGGTTGCGCCAGAACAGGTGGCGCGTCACCTCATCGTCGAAACGGATGGTGTTGTAGCCGACGCCGATGGTGCCGGGCGTGCCGAGTTCGCGCTCGATGGCCTGGGCGAAACGGTATTCCGGAATGCCTTGCCGGGCGCATTGCTGCGGCGTGATGCCGGTGATGAGGCACGACACCGGATCGGGCAGCCAGTCGTTGGACGGCTGGCAGAACAGTTCGACCGGCTCGCCGATCTCGTTCAGCTCGGCATCGGTGCGGATGCCGGCAAACTGCGCGGGGCGATCACGGCGCGGCACGGCGCCGAACGTTTCGTAGTCGTGCCAGAGGAAGGTGGGAGTGACGGGCAAGGCAGCGGCTCGCTGGAAAACACTGAAGATGCCGGCATGTTAACAGTGTTGCCCATCCCGCTCGCCCTCCTTGGCGGTTGACTCACATCAATCCGCATCGGGCAGGCGTCGACCAGACTGGTATCTCCCCCAACCCGGAGATGTCTCATGGCCCAGTCGATGAAAGCCGCGGTAGTCCATGCGTTTGGTGAACCCTTGCGCATTGAGGAAGTGCCGGTTCCCACACCTGGGCGCGGGCAGATTCTTGTCAAGATCGCGGCCTCGGGCGTCTGCCATACAGACTTGCACGCCGCCGAGGGCGACTGGCCCGTCAAGCCCAGCCTGCCGTTCATCCCCGGGCACGAAGGCGTGGGTTATGTGGCAGCCGTGGGCGAAGGCGTAACCGCCGTCAAGGAAGGCGACCGCGTGGGTGTGCCCTGGCTCTACACCGCCTGCGGCCACTGCGAGCACTGCCTGAGTGGCTGGGAAACCCTCTGCCACGAGCAGCAGAACACCGGCTACTCCGTCAACGGCGGCTATGCCGAATACGTACTGGCCGACCCGAACTACGTCGGCCACCTGCCCGCGCAGGTCAGCTTCGAAGAGATCGCACCGATCCTCTGCGCGGGCGTGACGGTCTGCAAAGGCATCCGCATGACGGATACGCGCCCCGGCCAGTGGATCGCCATTTCCGGCATTGGCGGCCTGGGGCACGTGGCGGTGCAATACGCGATGGCGATGGGCCTGCACGTGGTGGCCGTCGACGTCGCGTCCGACAAGCTGGCGCTGGCACGCGAGCTGGGGGCCAAGCTCGCCGTCGATGCCTCGCAGCAAGACCCGGCGGCCGTGATCCAGAAAGAGATCGGCGGTGTGCACGGCGTGCTGGTGACGGCGGTGTCACGCAGCGCCTTTGCTCAAGCGTTGGGCATGGTGCGCCGCGGCGGGACGATCTCGCTCAACGGGCTGCCGCCGGGCGATTTTCCGCTGCCGATCTTCTCCACGGTGCTCAACGGCATCACCGTGCGGGGCTCGATTGTGGGCACGCGGCGCGACTTGCAGGAGTCGCTGCAGTTTGCCGCCGAGGGGTTGGTACGGGCCCACATTCACCGCGACAAGCTCGACAACATCAACCAGGTGTTCGCCGATCTCAAGGCCGGCAAGGTGGATGGCCGCATCGTCCTGACGCTCTGAGCGCCGGCACCCGGCGGTGCGAGTAAGCTGCAGGCATCACGTCCGCTTGCCCCACCGCCATGCGCATTCTCTTTTTCAGCAGCCACCGTTACGACGAAGACAGCTTCCGCGCCTCACTCGCGCGTGGCGGCCACGGCTTCGACTTCGTTTTCCAGCGCGCGCACCTCGACGCGCAGACGGCATCCCTCGCGGCCGGCTTTGAAGTGGTATGCCCGTTCGTGAATGATTGCCTCGATGCGGAAGTGCTCGAGGCGCTGGCGGCGGGCGGCACGCGGCTGATCGCGTTGCGCTCGGCGGGCTTCAACCATGTCGACCTGGCGGCCGCGCAGCGGCTGGGGCTGACCGTGGTACGCGTGCCGGCGTATTCGCCGCACGCGGTGGCCGAACATGCGGTCGGCATGATCCTCACGCTGAACCGGCGGCTGCACCGCGCCTGCAATCGCACGCGCGAAGGCGATTTCTCGCTGGACGGATTGCTGGGGTTCGACCTGGCCGGCAAGACTGTCGGCGTCGTCGGCACGGGGCAGATCGGCCAGGTGTTCGCGCGCATCATGGCGGGTTTCGGCTGTCACGTGCTGGCATTCGATCCGTTTCCGCAAGCGGCGCTGACGGCGCTGGACGTGCGCTACGTGCCGCTGCCGGAATTGCTGGCGCAGGCCGATATCGTCAGCCTGCATTGCCCGCTCAACGCCGGCACACACCACCTCATCGACGCCAGCGCGCTCGCCAGCATGAAGCCGGGCGCCATGCTCATCAACACGAGCCGCGGCGGGCTGGTGGACAGCCCCGCCCTGATCGACGCGCTCAAGAGCGGCCAGCTCGGCCACCTTGGGCTCGACGTCTACGAAGAAGAGGCCGATCTGTTCTTCGAAGACCGCTCCGCCGACGTGCTGCAGGACGACGTGCTGGCGCGGCTGCTGAGCTTTCCCAACGTCATCGTGACCGCGCATCAGGCGTTCTTTACGCGCGAAGCGCTGGCGGGCATTGCCGACACCACACTCGCCAACGTGGCGGCGTGGGCGGCAGGCTCGCCCGTCAATGTGGTGAAGGGCTAGGCCGGCACGTCACGCTGCCGCGGCTTTCGGCTGCGACAGTTCGCTCTCGCCTTCCTTCACGTAGATGGAGTTGCGTGGCTTGGCGAGCACGCGCCGCACCATCGGCTCGAAGAACGACAGCGGCAGGTTGTCGTAATCCGGCATGAAGGCGGCGGCGTCGTATTTGGCGCAGAACTCGGCGGTGCGCTCGAACAGCTCGGGCTGGTTGCGGTACTGCTCGCGCAGGTTGCGGTCGAGCCCGAGATGGTGGAAGAAGTAGTAGCCCTGGAAGATGCCGTGCTTCTCGACCATCCACAGGTTTTCCGGACTCACGAACGGCTTGAGGATGGCCGCGGCGATGTCCGGATGGTTGAAGCTGCCCAGCGTGTCGCCAATGTCGTGCAACAGCGCGCACACGACGTATTCCTCGTCGCGCCCGTCGCGGTGGGCGAGCGTGGCGGTTTGCAGGGAATGCGCGAGACGGTCGATGGGGAAGCCGCCGCAATCCCCGTCGAGCAGCTTCAGGTGCGCGAGCACGCGATCGGGCAGCGCGCGGGCATAGGGCATGAACTCGGCCGAGATGGCGGCCCAGTCCTCGCGCGTGCCGTGCTCCATATGGGAGAACGTCGCGCGCGCGGCGGTGTGTTGGGGATCGGTCATTGGGGTGTCTCCTTCGTCGCCGGAATGGTCGCGTCGGTGCCGCGTCGTATGGACGGCGTTTGCGCGGCTGAAGGGCCATTCTGTGCCCGGCGCTTGCACGCAGACTGTCAAGCGCTTGACAATGGGCCGGTCGCCCATCGCTGCACCATGCCGCCATGCCTGCAGACGTCTCCCATACCGCTCCGGCGCCGACGCCCGCCCAACTGGCCCAGGGCTGGCTGCGCGATGCGCCGGCCGAACTGCTGGCCGAGATCGCCCCCACCACCCGGCTCGTCACCTACCCCGACGGCGAATGCATCCACCCGCACGGCGGGCCGGCGCAGGGCATGTTCCTGATCGTGCGCGGCCGCGTGCGCATCAGCCGCACGACCGGCGGCGGCAGCGAACTCGTCTACGGCGTGCTGCGCGCCGGCGAATGGTTTGGCGAGATCGCCCTCATCGACGGCGGCGGCCGCACCCACAGCGCGCACGCCCAGGGGTCGACCACGCTGATCCTGCTCGGCAGCGCGGCATTTGCGCGGGTGGTATCCGTCTACCCGGCCGCCATGTGGGCGCTGATGCAGCAGCTCTGCCAGCGCATCCGCCTGATCTTCGACGAGTTCGAGCGCGCCAGCGAGATGCCGGCCGATGCGCGCCTGGCCCAGCGCCTGCTGCAGCTCGCCCGGGCGGGCGACGGCTGCACCGTAGCCGCCAGCAACGAAGAACTGGGGCGCATGCTGGCACGCTCGCGGCAGACGATCTCGAAGTACCTGCAGGCATGGCAGCGTGCCGGATGGGTGCGGTGCCACTACCGGACGGTCGAGCTCGTCGATACGGCGGCACTGCGCAGGCTGTTCGGCGGCAACGCCTGAGCATGCCCCGCCGACGGGGCACGCGCGATCGGAGCAGCGTCGCTAGAATGCGCGTACGCCGGGCGTTCGTCCGGCGCCAACGCGTCTTCTCCATGACCCCCATGCTCTCGCCGGCCTCGGCTGAAGGCCGGCGCCTTGTCGTGCTGCTCGGCCTCGCACAAACGGTCTCGTGGGGCACGCTGTATTTCACGTTCACCGTGTTTCTGGCGCCGATGCACGACGCGCTCGGCTGGGCGCGGCCGTTCCTGGCGGGCGGCTTCTCGCTGGGGTTGCTGGTGTGGGCGTTGTGCTCGTTCTGGGTCGGGCGCATGCTGGACCGATGGCCGGCGCGGCGCGTCATGGGCGTCGGCACGGTGCTGGCGGCGGCAAGCCTGCTGGCGTGGTCGCTCGTGGGCAGCGAGGCCGCCTTCCTGCTGCTCTGGCTGCCCATGGGGGTCGCGATGGCCACGACGCTGTACGACCCCGCCTTCGTCGTGCTGCGGCAGGCGTTCGGCGATGCGTATCAGCGCCCGATCATCGGCCTCACGCTGATTGCGGGGTTCTCCAGCACGATCTGCATCCCGCTTGCGCAGTGGGGCGTGAACTCCATCGGTTGGCGGCACACGCTGCAGCTGTTTGCGCTGGCGCATGTGGCGGTCTGCCTGCCGATCCACGCGCGGCTTCGCGTGCGGCCGGCGGCCCACGCCGCGACGACACTGGATCCGACCACGCCGATCCATGTCTCGGCGTGGCGCATGGCACTGCACATGCCGGTGTTCTGGGCGGTGGTCCTGGCGTTCGTGGCCACGAGCCTGGTCGCCACCGTACTGGGGGCCCACCTGATTCCGCTGCTGACCGAGAAAGGCGTGCCAACCAGCCGCCAGTTGCTGATCGCTGCCCTCATCGGCCCGGCGCAGGTGCTCGGGCGCCTCGCCATGATGCGGCTGCACTCCACGCGGCCGGTGCGCATCGCACCCTGGACGTATGCCGCCATGGCCCTCGCCCTCGTGCTGCTGGCCGTCTCCACCGGGCCGCTGCTGATCGGCTTCGCCCTCGTCTACGGCGCGGCCAACGGCATCAACACCATGGTCCGCGCGATCGCCATGCCGGAGCTGGTCTCGCGCAACCAGTACGCCACGCTCAATGGGCTGATGATGACGCCCGTGCTGCTCGCACAGGCCGGCGCGCCGTGGCTCGGCGCGCTGCTGTGGAAGGCCACCGGAGGCTATGCCGCCGTGGAGTGGGCGATGGTGGCAGCCGCGCTGGTCGCACTCGCGGCATTCAGCTATGGCCTGCGGCGGGCCCAGCGTCGCCCCGCGCGTACGGTGCTTCCCGGTCGCGACGTGGCGCAATCGCCGTAACTTCGACGCCACTTGACGCGCAGAAGATTGCTGTCAGGAACCTTTACGCGAGCCAATCTGTCTTGAAACCTGGTACGTGATGTCTCATTCTCACGTTAGAGGCGGCCCGCTTTTTGCGGCCACGCCAACGGAGGACGCGCCGTGTCACAGGTTCATCTACAAACCGAATCCGCGAGTGGACAGCTGCCCTGGACGATCCAGGAGATCGCCTACGACAGCATCGACGTCGCACGCGTGCGGGAAAACCGCACGCTGTTCTACCTCGTCGCCAGTGCCTCGTTCATCGAGAGCGGCTCCGATCTCTACGCCGGCAACCTCGCCCAGTACTACGCCGACCGCCCGGAAACAGCGCACTGGCTGATCTCCCATTGGGAGCGCGAAGAGCTCCAGCACGGCCGTGCGCTGCGCCGCTACGTCGAAACGGTCTGGCCCGAATTCGACTGGGAGCGGGGCTACGCGCGCTTCTTCGAGGAATACTCGGTCACCTGCTCGGTCGACCACTTCGAGCCCACGCAGGCACTGGAGATGGTTGCGCGCTGCGTGGTCGAGACCGGCACCGCCACGTTCTACCGCGCCATCGCCCAGGCCGCCGCCGATGCCGACGAGCCCGTGCTGCGCGACCTGGCCAGCCGCATCTCCGCCGACGAGGTCCGGCATTACAAGCACTTCTTCCGCTTCTTCAACGAATGCAACGCATACGAAGGCGTCGGCCGCACGCGCGTACTGAAGGCGCTCGCCTCGCGCCTGCGTGAGATCAAGAACGAAGACTCGATGATCGCCCTGCGCAATGTGCTGCGCATCGAACGCGGCCAGGAAGACGTGCCCGAAGCCGATGTGCGGGCCCTGAATTCGCGCGTGAGCGCGCTGGTACGCTCGCATCTGCCGATCGACATGGCGGCCAAGATGCTGCTCAAGCCGCTGCGCCTGCGCCCGGGGTTCGAGCGCTCGATCCGGCCGCCGCTGGTTGCGCTGGTGCGGCGCGTCATGCTGCACTGATCGGCAATTCGGACGCCAAAGAAAAAACCCGGGCAGTGCCCGGGTTTTTTTTTCAAGCCGATCAAGCGCACTCAGAACTTGTGGCGTATACCAACCATGGCGCCCATCTGGTTGTTGCTGCTGCCGTCCGTGCTGGTGAAGACGTCGCCCAGGCCGGCCACGCCCAGCGGCAAGGCTGCATTGCTGCTGTTCTTGGCGTAGGCGAGATTCAGGTAAGCGTCGGTGCGCTTGGACAGCGCATAGTCGCCGCTCAGGACAAACAGCCACGGGTTGCCTGCACCGGTGGTCTTGAAGTTCTGGTAGTAGGCCGTACCCGTCAGCGTCAGGGCCGGAGTGGCCTGATAGCCGGCGCCCAGCCAGTACAGGTTCGAACGCAGCACCGATTCGGACGCCAGCGGGTGCGTCGTGTTGAGCCAGCGATAACCCGCAAACAGCTTGGCCGGGCCGTACACGTAGGTACCGCCGATCGTCGCGCGTTGCACCTTGAGGTCGGAGACGATGCCGTAGGCGGCCGGCACGTCCGTGTTCCCGCGCATCTGGTCATACACGGCGCCCACGGAGAACGGGCCGATCGCGTAATTCAGCCCCAGGCTCCACTCGCGGCCCAGCTTGCTGGCGCCGGCGATCTCCTGGCCGTCGTTGCGCGTCGAGTACAGCGCCGACGCGGTCACGCCAGCGAACGTACCGACGTATTTCACCGCGTTGTCTGCGCGGCCCGCCATGGCGACATCCTGCGAAGCCAGCGAATAGCGCGAAACGGCCATCGGGTCGTACTGCAGGCCGAAGTCATACAGCAGGGTCTGCTGGCGCCCCAGGGTCAGTCGGCCCCACTGGCCTTCCAGCCCGACGTAGGCGTTACGACCGAACAGGCGATCGCCCTGGCCCATCCTGCCGTCGTCCAGGTTGAAACCGCTTTCCAGGTTGAAGATGCCCTTCAGGCCGCCGCCCAGGTCTTCAGCGCCGCGCAGGCCCCAGCGCGAACCGGACAAGCCGCCCGACTGCACGGCACCGCGAGAACCGCCATTACCCGGCGCCTTGTTCACCCACTCAACGCCGGCATCAACCACACCGTACATCGTCACGCTCGATTGAGCGAACGCGCCGGCGGAAACCAGAGCGGCAGCAGCGGCCGCAAACAGCTTGATCTTCATATCGTTTTCCTTGAAAAACACTATCGCGGGGAATTGCGATGGGTGGCAATTATGTATGCCGAAGGAATGGGGGCGATACTGAAAGCGATCACGCTGTGGTAAATACGAAACCGAAATTAATACGCAAATTTTTTTCTTTGAAATCAATACCTTACATTGTCTGAAGCCAAACCGTAAGGCACGCTTGTACGCGTGAAATCCAATGCCTTACGATCTGTAATCCAGAATATGCGCAATGTAATCAAAAAAACGATGAAAAATAAAGTCTAATGGGCCGGCAATTCTCGATTATGATTCCGGCCGAAGCTTGAATGACAGTTTCACAGCTTCATATCGACCTTAAGAGGCCGCCGACCCGCGGCCTCTTTTTTTTTGCCTGCGCTGAGCGTTGGGAGCACTCACTCAGGCAGTCCGATCTTGCGGGAAATCCGGTGCTTGAAGGTGGACACCGTCTTCGGGGAGATGCCCAGGCGCCTGGCGATTTCCGTGTTCCGATACCCCTCGGCTAGGAGCTGGTTCACGCGCATTTCGCGTTTGGTGAGCGTATCGAGGCCCGAGCCTTCGGACGCGCCGATGGCCGAACGGGGGAACGACAGGTACCCGCGCGCGGCCAGCTGCAGCGCTGCGGTCAGCACGGAGGTCGCTTCGGATTTCGGCACATAGGCGTTGGCCCCGGCGAGGAACGCGAGCCGCGCCTCGTGGCCCGTCGTGTCAGCGGACGTGACGACCAGGCCGATGTCGTGCCGCTGGGCGCGCACGCGCCGCACGAGCTCAAGCCCGTCGAGGCTCGGCAGGTTGATGTCGACGATGGCGAGCTTGGGGCGCGCCGACCGGATCAGCTGCAGACCCTCGGCGCCATCCGCCGCAGTGGCTACGAGACGCAGGTGCGGCGAGCCGGCCAGCAGTGCGTGAATGGATTCCAGGACGATGGGGTGATCGTCGATGGCAACGACGGAATGGAAAGAGGAATCTGCGGTGGACATGAACGGTGGCGCGCTTGCGGGTTCGTCTTTCCGCCACGTTCTGTTGCAAAAAACAGCGGCGGATATCGTGCTGCGAGCGCCCCTGCCGCGCTGCAGTTCCGCCACGTACAGGTTTGCATCGATCGGGCGCCTGATTCTCGCTAATTGCAACGCAACGTGACAGACGCCGCCACCCTATGCTTCAGGCAAGGCGGAACACGTCCACCGCGCCGCGCAGCTCCTGCGCCTGCTGGCGCAGGCTTTCCGCGGCGGCGGCGGCCTCCTCCACCAGCGCTGCGTTCTGCTGCGTCACCTCGTCCATCGACGTCACGGCGCGGTTGACCTCTTCAATGCCCTGAGACTGCTCGCGCGAGGCATGGCTGATCTCGCCCATCAGGCCGGTAATGCGCTCGACGCGCGTGACGATGTCCTGCATCGCTTCGCCGGCGCCGCGGGCAGCCTCGTTACCCGATTGCACTTCCTCGACCGAGCGGTTGATGAGCGCCTTGATCTCCTTGGCGGCGGCCGCGCTGCGCTGCGCGAGGCTGCGCACTTCGCCAGCCACCACCGCGAAGCCGCGGCCCTGCTCGCCTGCGCGGGCCGCTTCGACCGCGGCGTTGAGCGCCAGGATGTTGGTCTGGAAGGCAATGCCGTCGATGATGCCGGTGATGTCGGCAATCTTCTGCGCTGTGGCGTGAATGCCCGACATGGTGCCGACCAGCCGCTCCACCGTCTGCCCGCCCATGCGCGCCGCTTCGCTGGCGGCTTGCACCATGTCGTGGGCATGCTGGGCGCTGTCGGCGTTCTGGCGTACGGTGGCGGCCAGTTCTTCGATGCTGGAGGCCGTGCGCTCGAGGTTGCCGGCCTGGGCTTCGGTGCGGGCGGAGAGATCCGCATTGCCAGCGGCGATCTGGCCGGTGCTCGAGGCGATGGTGGAGGCGCTCGCGCGCACCTTGTCGACGATGCCCGTCAGGCCATCGCCCACGCCGTTGATGGCGCGCATCAATTGGCCGATTTCGTCGCGGCGCGCGGTGGGCAGGCGGTGTGTGAGGTCGCCGGCGGCCACGCGCTGGGCCACGTTCACCACTTCGGCCAGCGGCGCGCTTACCGCGCGGCGCAACATCCAGTAGAGGCCGCCAGCGAGGAGCGCGCCCAGCGCCAGCCCGAGCAGCAGGAACCGGTTGCGCGCCGAGATGAGGTCGGCTTCAAGCTCGTCCACATACGCCGTGCCGGCGATCACCAGCTTCCAGTCCGGATACTGCGTGAAGACGGTGAAGCGCTCGCGCGCGGGCCCGCCTTCGGTATCGGGCAGCGTATGGCGCAGCGTGCCTTCCTTGCGCTCGATCATCTCGCGCACCCAGGCCAGGCCGGCGGCGTCCTTCACGTCGATCAGGTTCTTGCCTTCGCGGGCCTGGTTGCGGTCGATGAGCACCTTGCCCTGGTCGGCGCCGGGCTTGCCGTCGATGACGAAGTAGCCGCCCGTCTTGCCGATCCCGTGCGCGCGGATCTTGTCCTTGAGCAGCGCCAGTTCCGAGCGCACGTCCACACCCACGTACAGCGCGCCGATGACCTTGCCCGAGGCGTCGCGCACCGGCTCGTACTTGCTCATGTAAGGCACGCCAAACAGCCACGCCAGGCCGCGGAACGGCTCGCCGGCCATCAGCGCCTTGTAGCTCGGGTGTGCCCGGTCGAGCAGTGTACCGATGGCGCGCTCCCCGTTTTCCTTTTTCAGCGAGGTGGTCACGCGGACGAAATCGTCGCCCGTGCGCGCAAAGACGGTGGCGATCGTGCCCCCCGTGCGTGCGAAGAACTTGTCCGGCACCGAGAAGTTCAGGTTCAGCACCGTGTCGCCGCTCCTGAACGTGGGCGTGGGCTTGCCGGCGATCTCCACGGTCTGGGCAGGATCGACGCTGTACGGGCCGGGCGCGGCATCGGCGAACGCCGTCAGGAAGCGGTCGGCTTCCGTGCGCATGGTGCCGTCGAACAGGCCGATCATGTCGCGCATGGCGGCTTCCTGGTCGTGCATGGCCGACTGCGCATTGGCCTCCAGCGTACGCAGGCTCGATTGCGAAATCGCAAACGCGAACAAGCCGAAGACCAGCACCAGCGCGGCCAGGCCGATGAGGGCCAGCCGGGTGCCGAGGCTCGCGGCGGGTTGTGAAGACGCAGACAGGGGCGCAGACGCTCGCATGTTGTTTTTCCTCGGGATCGTCAGTCGGGTTAACAACGGATCAACGAGGAAAAGCTTGAGCGCAAACGTTTTCTTTGCGCTTTGTTGAGCTTTGCTACCCGAGGGCGGTCATCGGCGACGGCTGCGCACCGTCAACCGCCGCAGTGCAGCTCCACGTGCTGGGGTTTCGGCGCGGCGGCATGGCCCGGGCCGAGATCGATCCGCCAGTCGGGGCCGGGCGCGCTGCCGGCGTCCCGCCCGTCCACGCTCGCGCGGCAGCCCCCGGCGTTGGCAAAGCGGATGAACGGGCGCGTATAACCGGCCACGTCGACCGCCACCGAGCGGCCATCGGCCGCGCGTTGCCAGTTGGACAGGCGGCCGTTGGCCTCGCGCACGTAGGGCAGCGCCTCCGGTGCGCCGCTGATCGTGAACCGCGCCGAACCGCTGGCCAGGTGGATATACGTGCCGCCCGGGCCAGGCCGATAGCCTGCCACGTCGCGTGCGTCGGACAGACGCGGCGTGCCGGTACCGGTCCAGCGCACGGTACGCAGGTCGCCCACTCCGCGCACGACCCAGGCGTCGCCGTCCCGCGCGATGGAAAACGCGCGGAAATCCAGCACCTTGCGGATGTAGTCCGACGCGTAGACCGGCATGACCGGCTGCCCGAGCGCCCAGTCGTACACCTGGCGCAATGCATTCAGCGAGGCGAGCTTGGTGCCTGAATACATGTGGTAGTAAATGCCGATCGGCTTGAATCGGTAGGGCGTGTCGGTCAGCTCGTACGTCTCGATGGCGCGCGCAAAGCCGTAGTACGGGCCGTGCCAGAGGTTGGTGTAGACGTTCTCGTTCTGCTGCGGCGCGAACACCTGGAACAGGCCGTTGCCCTTGTCCACACCCAGTGGCGCCACCGCCGTCCAGCTCGGGTTGGAGCGCGTGATGTAGGTGTCGCCGCCGTTCATGTTCAGCACGCCGGCCTCGTTGGCCTTTTGCACGGCGATGGGCGGCACCTGCCCGTTTCCGCTCCAGAGCAGCACCTTGACGCGTTTGTCCGCCGGCGCCAGACGGCGGTTGATGTAGCTGATGGAGCCGGCAATCTCGCGGTCCAGGTCGAACCGGTAGTTTGGGATGTTGAGCGTGAAGACATCCGCGCCCGAGGCCGTGGCGGTGGCGCCCGGCTCGAGCGGATTCGCCACGCGCAGCCAGTTGAACGGATGCGAGAACGTGTGGCTGGCCAGCTCGACATACGGCTGCGCAAAGAGGCTGCGTGCGATGGGCTCGAGCTGCGGCGTGAGCTTCGGATAGATGCCGTCGGCCGCCACCTCCCCTTCGATGACCGACACGGTGGTCGGCACCTTGTAGCGCGCCAGGATCTCGCGCAGCAGCGCCTGGCCCGAAAACTCGCCCGGCGGAAACTCGGTGCGCGAGGCAAACCCGTCGCCGTCGATATGCACGGTCATCAGGCGGCGGCCGTTCTCGGTGGTGGTGTCGGGCACGGGCATGGCGGGCAGCGCGAGCGCACGCCGCAGGAAATCGAGCGGCTGGATCACCCATCGCGCCTGATCCACGTCGGGCATGCGGAAGACGCCGAACGGCTGCAGCACATAACCGCCCCATGGCGTGATGGCCGCCCCATCGTAGACATAGCTGCCGGCCGACAGGCGCAGCAGCGATTGCATGCCCGGCACCTCCGGGTCGACCTGCACGCCCACGGCCAGGCGCCGGTCGGGGTGCGGCTGCAGCTCGAAACCGACCATCGGGTCGCGGGACACCACCGAGATCGCTTCGGCCGGCGCACCGGGCACCGTCTTCAGGCCGAGCGTCTGGGCCATGGCGGCATCCAGCGTCATGCCGAAGCGGTTGAACATCGCCACCCGGATGCCGGCGCCGATGGTCCGCTTGAGCCAGGCGGCCCAGGCGCCGGGGCGCGGGGCATTGGTATCGAACCACGTGACGACGCCCGCGTAGCGGTCCGGCGTCAGGGTCGGCAGGGGCTTGTTGGCGTCCGCCACTTCGACGCGGTAGCCGAGATAGTTCAGCGGCATGGCCAGATACAGCACCGAAGGCTGCGTGTTGGCGCTCGTGTCCGGCGCTTGCGGCTCGACCAGTAGCACGCGACGCGGCATCACTTCGAGCCGGCCGATGCCGACCGCGTCTGCTCCCGGCGTGGTGGCATAGCTCGACACGCCGGCCGCGCGGGCAACGTTGGCGGTCTCGCGCAGGCAGGTGCGCGAATAGCTCGGGCAGTAGTCGAGCGCGAGCGCAGGCAGGTGGTACTGCTCGGCGATGCTGCGCAGCGTTGCAATGCGGGCGGCGCGCGCATCGGGCGCCACATCGCGCAGCGCGTCGCTGCCATCGGCACGCTCACGCACCAGGCCTGGCGTCACCACGCCCGCCAGTTGTGGCGCAATCTGATCCAGCCACGCAGTGCCCCCGGCCAGCAGCCTCGCGTGCGGTGCACGCCGGTGCAGCGCTTGCGCGAGCGCCGCCACGGCTTGCCCGGCGTCGGGTGCGGAGCGTTGGAGGCGGTCGAGCCCATCCAGCAGGAAGCCGTGGTAGCCCTGCGCGAGCAGCGGCGCAAAGACGGTGTCGACAACGCTGTCCGGGGCGCCGGCGGCGCGCATTGCGTCGGCCAGCGGCAGGAGGTCGACCCGCGCAAGCCATTGCGTGGGCGACGGCTGCTTGGGGTTGAAGTCACCCGCGCTGGCCGGGTCCAACACCACCCAGTCGAACGCCTGCAATTCCGGCACGGGCACATCGCGGCCGTAGTACACCGCGATATGCGGGGCGGGTTCGGAAGCTGAAGCCACCGGCTGCGCGCATGCGCTCGCCCCCAACATGCCCAACGCGGCTGTTGCGAGCCACGCCACGCAATGCCGTTGCCAACCCTCCCAACCCTGCCAATCACCCTTCACCGCGTGTCTGCGCTCCATCCGGACCCTCAAAAGCTGCTCGAAGATGCATTGTGGCGGTCGCGCGGCCGATTGCAACATTTGCGGCCCGGCATGCAGCCCGACGCGGTGCCTAGAACGCCGACTTGACCACGCCGCCATCGACGCGCAGCGCAGCGCCCGTGGTCGCCGAGGACAACGGGCTTGCCACATAGGCCACGAGGTTGGCGACTTCCTGCGTCGTCGCAAAGCGCTTGATGAGCGAGGTCGGCCGCGCGGTCTCGAAGAACGTCTTCTCGAACGCCTCGAAGCTCTGCCCGCCCGAGAGCTTCCCGACGAATTCGTCCACGCCTTCGGAACGCGTGGGCCCCGGCAGCACGGCATTCACCGTGACGTTGGTGCCGGCGCACAGCTCGGCCAGTCCGCGTGAGAGGCCCAGCAGCGCGGTCTTGGTCACGCCGTAATGGACCATCTCGGCCGGAATCTGCACGCCGCTTTCGCTGCTGATGAAGACGATGCGGCCCCAATCCTGCGCACGCATGGCGGGCAGGTATGCGCGCGACAGCCGCACGCCGCTCATCACGTTGACGTTGAAGAAGCGCAGCCATTCGGCGTCGTCGATCTCTTCGAACGGCTTCGGATCGAAGATGCCGAGGTTGTTGACGAGGATGTCGACCTTCGGAAAGCGCCCCACCAGCGCGTCGGCCTGCAGCGGGTTGGACAGATCGCCGGCAAACGCCTCGACCTGCGCGCCGGGCACCTCGGCCTGCAGGCGTGCAATGGCATCGGCGACGGAGGCCTCGGTGCGCCCGTTGACGATCACGCGGGCGCCCTCTGACGCGAGTGCTACAGCGATGGCATGACCGATGCCCTTGGTGGACCCGGATACGAGAGCGAGCTTGTTCTGAAGGTGGAGGTTCATGGCGTTGAAAACAGGAAGATGGACGAGGACAGGCACGCCGCGCCACTTCGGACAACCCACGCGCAGCCGCGACGTTTCAAGCATGATACGAACCACCCCACCCCCGGGCAGCCGCAATCGTTTTGCAGCGGTATCCAACCAGATTTGATGATGAGCGTTGGTGTCGATCCCGGCTTGACGGCCTGGGCAAGCGACGATTAGTGTGCAACGAAGCACGCCCGCGCGAACGCGCAGACAGGCAGGGCACGGACGGCAAGCCTTACAAGCCGGATCACCGGCAGAACGGGGAGCACCACCATGAACATCGACGTACAGACACCTGAGGCTGCCGCAGGTGGCGCCACCGGTGGCGCCTACCAGCTTGACAGCATGGACCGGGAAAACAACGTGGGCCGACTCGTGCATCGGGTCCGGCATGCGCTGGTCACGCATATCGACAGTGCCCTCGCATCGCTGGACCTGACGGCGGCGCAGTGGACCGTGGTCGTCTACCTGGCCGAAGACCTGGCCAGCACCCCGGCCGAGCTGTCACGGCTGCTGCACTACGATCCAGGCGCGATGACCCGGCTCATCGACCGGCTCGAGAAGAAAAACATCGTCAAGCGCGCCCCGAGCGACGCCGATCGGCGTTCGGTCGTGGTCTCGCTCACCGAGCAGGGCCGCGCGCTGTACCCCGAAATCCAGCCCTTGATCATCGACGTGCTCAATCACCTGCTGCGGGGCTTCTCGCAGGCCGAGGTGAAGCAGCTGGAGAACCTGCTGCTGCGGGTGCTCCACAACGCTTGAGCGGGACGCCGCGGGGCCGGTCGGCCGATCGGCACGCCCGCGTGCACCGCGCGGCGCGCGACAGCGATGCCGGCGCCGGTCAGCGCCTGCGCCAGGCTGCGCAGGCCCGCACGGGCGGTGCGCTCACTGGCCTTGGACCTCGTGCTTGATCTTGAAGAGCTCGGTGTCGTTCTGGATGCCCAGCTTGCGGTAGGCCGACTGCTTCTGCGAGCTGATCGTCTTGATGCTGCGCGCGAACTTCTCGGCAATGTCCGTCACCGACATGCCGGCAAGGCAACAGCGCAGCACTTCGCTCTCGCGCGGACTCAGCTCAGGACGGTCGACCAGCGGCGACAGCTTGTCGCCTGTCTTGACGGACGCCGCGGGCGCGTCGGCCAGCGCGTCGCCTTCCATCTCGGCGGCCAGCGCGGCGTTCAGCCGCTTGCCGCCCGTCGCCACGGTGCGGATGGCCGCCACCAGTTCCGACAGTTCCTCTTCCTTGCCGACAAACCCGCGCGCGCCCGCATGCATCGCCATGCCGACGGTCGCCTTGTTGTGATGCGCCGAGGCGACGAGGATCTTCACATCCGGATACCGCACGCGGATCAGGCGGATCAGGTTCAGGCCGTCGATCTCGGTCGGCCCGAGCGCGTAGTCCATCAGCAGGACGTCGGCCTCGGCGGCGCCGCGCTTGAGCGCCTGCACCAGATCGCGGCCCGATTCGAACACGCCGGTGATCTCGATGTCCGCTTCCTGCGTCAGACGCGCAACCGTGCCGTGACGGACGACGGCATGGTCGTCTAGCACGACCACGCGGATCGGTCGGATCGCGGTCCAGTTCATGTTGGCGGGTCCTCTTCGGCTGATGTTGGGACAGCTGCGGCGGCCGGCAGAAGGTGCCGGAACATGGCGCCGCAGGTAACGTTTAAGCACAAATCGGAGGCCACCGCCGGGCAAAATCGCCGGGGTGCGGGGGCCGTGCCGTCGGAAAGTCACATATTAATGGCTTTGGGACCGGTACCGAATCGGCCTGAACTGATTCCAAGCGTGACGACAGCAAGCGAGGCGCGCCCGTCCGCCTACGCGACCGCCGCGTCGATGCTCGCCCGGGTGCTGCGCCGCGCCCGCTCGAACACGGCCATGTCGCCCATCAGAAACGCCACGTTGGCATTCGAGCGGAACGATTCGATCTCGAAGATGAGCTGGTCGACGTCGAGATCGGCCCGCAGTTCGCCAGCGGCCTGGCCGGCAGCGATGGTGTCGCGAAAACGCGCGCGCACCGCCTCGCGGTGACGGCGTACGCGATCCTGGATCGGGCCCGGGCGCGCCCGGTATTCGTAGCTGGCGGCGCAGACGAAGCAGCCGCCGGGCGATTGGCCGCTGGCCACGTAGTCGAACCAGCCGTCGGTGAGCGCGCGCAGCCGGGCGAGCGGGCTTTCCAGCGCCATGGCCGGCTCCACCACGGTGGCGAGGTAAGGGCCCACCCCGGCATCGAGCGTGGCGAGCTGCAGGGCTTCCTTGTCGCCAAAGAGCACCTGGATGTTGCCCTTGCCGACGCCTGCGTCGGCGGCCACACGACCGATGGTCAGGCCCTCGAGGCCGTCCGTGGAGGCGATGGCGGTGGCGTGTTCCAGCACTTGCGCGCGCGCGCGTTCGCCACGCGCGCGGCGGCCGTCGGTTTCGTTCATGGCAATAACCTGTCGATGCGTGGGGTCAAGCGATTGGCACTTGACGGAAGCCGTCCGCAACTTAGTATACGTACGACCGTATATTAATAACCGAGATCCCCGCATGTCAATGGACTCCCTTTCGGCCGGCACCCTCGCCGGCGCCCGGCCAAAGCGGCAGTGGCCCGCCCTGGCCGCCCTGCTGACCGGCAACTTCGTCACCATTCTCGACCTGTTCATCGTCAACGTGGCCATTCCGGACATCCGCGACGGGCTGCATGCCAGCTTTGCCGAGATCCAGCTCGTGATGGTCGGCTACAGCGCCGCGTATGCGGTGTTCCTGCTCAACGGCGCGCGCCTGGGCGACCTGTTCGGGCGCAAGCGCATGTTCATGGCGGGCATGGCGCTGTTCACGGTTGCCTCGGCACTGTGCGGGCTGGCGACGGGCCCGTGGATGCTGATCGCCATGCGCGTCGGCCAGGGCCTGGGGGCGGCCATCCTGATGCCGCAGGTCATGGCGTCGCTGCGCGTGCTGTTCGACGGCGATGCGCGGCGGCGCGCGTTCGGCACCATGGGCGCCGTGCAGGGCGTGGCTGCGTCGGTCTCGCAGATCATCGGCGGCTGGCTGATCGCGCATCCGCTGGGCGATGTGGCCGGCTGGCGCGCGGTGTTCCTCGTCAACGTGCCGATCGGCATCGCGGCGTTGCTGGCGGCGCGCGCCTTCGTTGCCGAATCGCGCGCCCCGGTGGCGGCGCGGCTCGATGTGCATGGCGCGCTGGTTGGCGCGCTGGGGCTGGCGATGCTGCTGGTGCCGATCATGCAGGGCCGCGAGTCCGGCTGGCCGAGGTGGTCGTGGGCCGTGCCGTTGGCGTCGCTGCTGGTGTTCCGGCACTTTGTGCGCGTGGAAGAGGCGCTGACGGCCTCGGGCCGCGTGCCTATCATCGAGATGGCGCTCTTCCGCAACCGCAGCTTCGTGCTCGGCGTGCTGGCGATCTTCCTGTTCTACACGGCGATCAGCTCCTACTTCCTGGCCCTGACGATCCTGCTGCAGTTCGGGCGCGGCCTGACGGCGCTGGCTGCCGGGCTGGTCTTCACGCCGGCGGCCATCGCATTCTTTGCCGGCTCGCTGACTGCGCCCCGCCTGGCCGAACGCATCGGGCAGCGCGCGCTCTTGCTCGGGATGGCGCTCTTTGCCGTGGGCATCGTGGTGCTCGCCACTATGGCGCAGACCGGTTCGGCCAACGCGTGGCTGCTCGTGCCCCTCGTCGTCAGCGGCTTTGGACAGGGCATGGTGATTCCGTTGTCGCTCAACACGATCCTGAGCACCGTGGAAACCGCGCAAGCCGGCATGGGCGCGGGCACGGTCACGACCATGCAAGCCGTCGGCAACGCGGTGGGCGTGACGGTGGTGGGCGTGCTGCTGTTCTCGCTGCTGGGCGCCGATGGCAGCGAGACCGCCGACGCAGCCGCCCACGCGGCTCATGTTGCGCGCTACGGCCACGCCTTTGCCTTGGCGATGCTCTACAACGTCGCGGCGACGGTGCTGGCGCTCGTCTTCTTCTGGCGCGCGTGGCGGCGGCACGGCTAGCGGCCCTACTTGCGCACCCACCCGCGCCGTACGCACGGAGCGAGCACCACGCCGTGCACCGCCAGCCCCAGGCGGTGCAGCGGCTCCGAGAGCGTGTGTGCGACGCGGCCGCTGCACAGCCACGCGCTGAAGGCGGAAACGGCCCCAGCGCCCAGCATGTCGAACGGATAGTGCACACCCAGGTAGATGCGCGCCCACGCCATCGGCAGACCCAGCAACGCCAGGAGCACGCCCACACGGCGCAGGCGTGCATTCCACATCAGGCTGAAGGCCACCGTCCACAGCGCCGTCAGGTGGTCGCTCGGGAAGGACGAATCCGCCACGTGGGGCAGCAGGTTGGTGCCCAGCCCAATGGCAAAAGGCCGGGGGTGATACCACAGCAGGCCGAAGCCCGCGTTGATCAGCAACGCCACCGCGGCAGCTATGCCGGTCTGGAATGCCTGCCGGCGCGTAGCGGGCTGACCCCACAGCCAGCCCGCCACGAGGGCAAGCGGCGCCAGCCAGATCGCGTATTCGGCAAAGGCCATGGCCAGCCAGACGGTGGTAGGAGACGGATCGGCCGCAGCGTTGATCCAGAGAAACAGCGTGTGATTGAGCGATTCCATACAACACGGCCCGCGCACGGGCGTGATTCGACAGCGTGGTTGGGCGAACACGGTACGGGACGTACCCTTCAAATGCCTTCCAACCGGCCCGTTCATT
Source organism: Ralstonia mannitolilytica (assembly GCF_905397375.1). Classification (GTDB taxonomy): domain Bacteria; phylum Pseudomonadota; class Gammaproteobacteria; order Burkholderiales; family Burkholderiaceae; genus Ralstonia; species Ralstonia mannitolilytica. The sequence continues at coordinate 87,630 of NZ_CAJPVG010000011.1, read as the reverse complement.
GGCGGGACGCACCAACGCCGGGCCGGCCATTCGGCCACGGCATGGCGGCTGCTCGCCCACTCTGGTGTTGCTGCCTGGGCTTTCCGCCCCCCCGGCGCGTGCCTATGATGGAGGCACACAGGCAGCAGCCCGCCGCCCAACCCGCCGGAACAGACCGCGGGCGCCGGCCGAGCGGACACACAACACCAACCGGGGGTGGGATGGAGAGTTTCCTGATCCAGCGGGCAACCCGCCGGCAAGCCAGCTTTGCCGGTGCCATCGCACTGCTGATCCTGCTGGCACTGGCGGTGGCCGCACCCCGCGCCGACTGGCAATGGCCGGCCATTGCCCCCTTCATGCCGATGTGCGCGCTGACGGTCTTCACCACCGCCGGCATCGCCGCTTTTCTTCTTGGCGCACAGTTCACCGTCACGCGGCAGCCGATGCTGGCCGCGCTGGGCGGCGCCTATGCCTTCACGGCGGTGGCCGTGGCGCTGCAACTGCTGATGTTTCCGGGCGTGTTCTCACCGACGGGGCTGTTTGGCGCCCGGCCTACCAGCGCGGTGTGGATGTGGGTCTTCTGGCACGGCGGTTTTCCGCTGTTCGTGATCACCGCCGTGCTCGTGCGCGAGCGGCTTTCCCGCGATGCGGTGTCGGCGGAGCGGGTCACCCGGTGGGCATGGCTGCTGATCGGCGGCCCCGTGGCAGTGGGCGCCGTGCTGAGCGGCCTGGCGCTGCTCACGAACCTGCCCCCGCCGCTGCGCGCGAGCAACGCAGACAACCCCGTGGCCCTCGTCCTGTGGGCGATCAACGCCATCGCCGTGCTGGTCGTGGTGGCCAGCGGCCGCCTGCGGGCCGTGCTGGACGTCTGGCTGGCCATTGCCGCGCTGGCGTGCCTGACCGACACCACCCTCAACCTGCTCAGCGCCGACCGCTTTACCGTCGGCTGGTACGTCGCGCGCCTGTTCAGCATGCTGGCACCCGGTGTGCTCGTCTGCGTGCTGGTGTGGGAGGTCACGGCGCTGTACCGGCGCCTGTTCGAAGCGCATGTGTCACTGCAGCATGTCTCCATGCACGATGCGCTGACCGGCGTCTACAACCGCAGCTATTTCAACGAACAGATCGGCATGCTGATCGGCACGGCCCAGCGCAGCCACCAGCCGCTCTCGCTCGTGATGGTGGATGTAGACCACTTCAAGCGCTACAACGACGCCTTCGGCCACCTCAGGGGCGACGCCTGCCTGGCCGCCGTGGCGACTGCGCTGGCCGGCGTGGCCCGCCGCCCCGCCGACTTCGTCGCCCGCTATGGCGGCGAAGAGTTCGTTCTCGTGCTGCCCGACACGCCAGCGCACGAGGCGCAGGCCCTGGCCGAGCGGGCGCGCGAAGCCGTGCTGCGCCTGCGGATCGACGCGGCGGCGCCATCGCGCTATGTCACCGTCAGCGCCGGATGTGCCACGGCAGCACCCGGTGCAAGCGTCTCGGTCGACGGGCTGGTCGAATCCGCCGATGCCGCGCTGTACCAGGCCAAGGCGGCTGGCCGCAATCTGGTGATGAGCGCATCCGCCCCGCCCGCCGTGCTGATGTAGCGTGCAAAGCCGCGGCGCAGCTGCACGTGCGGCTTTGCTGTCTTCTTTATTTCTTCTGTATATAAAAATAGTAGTAGTAGATAACGGCCCGCCGTTTCTGTGGATAGCCGCAAAAAGCGCTTTGGCTTCAAGGGCTTGCGAAATGCACAACCGATTGGACAGCGTGTGCCGTGGGGTGGATGAACCGGGGGCCATCGCACGGGCCTCGTGCAAGCTCACCGAAGTTGTCCGCCAGCCCTCGACAGGCCACCCCCGCGCCGCAAACACGGTTGTCCCTTGCGTTCTTCACGGTCTTATCCACAGGTGGATATGTGGATGACGTGAAGACGGCCCGGGGCCATCAGCGTGCCGACGGCCCGCCTGCGCCTGCCTCGTGAACGCAGCCAACTGCTCCGCAAATGCCCGCTGATGGCCAGGCCGCGCTTCACCGCGCGCGACATAGGCGGTCAGTTTGGGAAACGCATCCAGCACGCTTGACGGCCTCGCCCAGGCGCGCAGACAGCTGCGCGAGCCGCTGGCGGAAGCTTGAAACCCTGGTTCACCCTCGTCGTCGACACCCAGATCGTGTTCGGGCCGGGGATGGCGACGACGAGCGCCACTGCTGCAGGAAGTACGGCAGCACAGCGTGATCGATCATTCCGCATGACTCCTCTGTCGGAACTCGCGCTCAACGGTCCGGCCGCTCGACCACGACTTCGCTGAACTGGCCGCGCGGCATGATGTCGGTGTAGTTGGCGATGTCGGCCACGATCTCCGCGCGGTGCGGCTGGATGGCGGGCTCGTAGCCTTCGGCCGAATCGCAAAGGAACGCGCACATCGCCAAGAAGGCGGGTGGATCGGCGGGCGTTCTGCCGGCCAGGCTCTCATCGACGGTGTAGTACGCACGGGCCTTGCCGAGCCGGGCCTTCACCAGCGGCATGGCATGTGGTGGTCGCGGTCGTAATCGTGATCGAAGCGCGCGCCTTCGGTGTACGGGTACATCACGGACCTTGATCATGCGGTTCTCCTTGCCGGGGTGGCGTCCTGCCCAGGGGAGCCCGGCGATGCCGGCGATCCTGCCCGTCTTGCCATCGGCGCCGCGCCGCCATCCCGCCTGCCAGCGGCTATTGGCCTTGCCTCTCGTTCGCGCGGGCGTTCACGTCCGGCGCCTTCGATGCGGCGCCGGCGCCACCGGACGCATGCGCATGCTGGCTTCCCGTCGGATCGGCAATTTGAAAGGTGTTGCCATGCTGCCAGCCGTTGGCATCGGGGTCGACCGGAGGCTCGGGAATGTCCGCACGGTCCTTACGCTTGGCCGCGCTGTCGACTCCCATGCGCTTGTCCCGGTCGGCAACCATCGCGGCGTTCGCTTGGCCCTCCCCCGTGAAGCCCATCATCAACTGCGGCACCCCGAGCGGCAACGACTTGTCGAGGTCGGTGTGCCACGTATGCCAGGTCTTGCCATATGTGCCCACCAGCTTCTTCATCAGCGCCCTCTCCGCGGGCTCGGGAATGCCGGGCGCGACGAGCTGCCCGGATTTCACTTCCCAGACATGGCTGTGCCAGAGCGCCTTCTCAGCGGCTGGCAGCGTGGCGAACAGCTTTGCGCTGATGATGTATTCCACGCCCATCAACTTTGCGTTCCCGACGTTGCCGTCGTAGATGACGCACTGCGTGACATCCTCGTTGACGATCGCGCAGTAGTGATGCGCTTCCATCTGGACGTTCTGCCGGCCGTTGTAGAAATGGAAGCCATCAAGGTAGGCGTTGATGGCCTCGATGGGCGGCTTGTCCTGCAGCGCCACTGCGCCCGCTTCCAGCACTTTCGTTTTTGGCGATTCCGCCTGCCCCGGCGCGCGGACGTTGGACTGCGTATCGCTCTCGCGATGACAGCCGTAAAAACAGAGCGCGGCTACGGCGCAGACAAGGAGAGCGTTTCGCATGGCTTCACCCGGGCAGCCTGTTGGATGCAACACCGCCGCAAGACTCGAGCCTGCGGGGTGCGGGGTGTGCGCACTGCACAGACGGCGGCATTCGAGAACGCCACCGGACCGGGCCTCCGATTGGACTCCTGCAGAATCCTCTAGTCGCCTGCCATGGACTGGCCCGGCACCAGTCCATCGATGATGTCTTCCGCACCCTGCGTAGCTGCACGCTTGGCGGCGCCCACGTTGTCCCACGGCTCGCCTCTGAGGCGAAAGACGCGGGAGCGTTCATCGTCCATCGTCTCGCCCTCAAGGCAGATGACGACCGAGACGCTGTACGCGCGGTCGGGGCGTTTCTCGTGCCACTCGCGCGGCGGGTTGAAGGGGTAAATCAGGGGGTAAATCGCGAACCCTTTGTAGAAGGATGTCGGGTAGGCGTCCATGGCAAATCTCCCATAGGAAAAGCGAGCAGACCGGGGCGATTGCGCATCGTGCGCTGGCGCAGGACTGAAGCCCCGGGCGGATGGAGTGCGGACCACGCCGGAAAACCGGCTCGGAAAGGCAGCGTTGAAGGCTGGATCGAGGTGGGACGTCGGCGACGCGTCGATCAGAGGCGAGGCAGGTTTCTCTTGCTGGGGCCGACGACAGGCCCCGCTGGTATCCGTGCCCCACTCTACTCCGATATCGGTGTCGTGGGCTGCGGTATTTCCTGACGCGCTGCACGTCACATTCCGTGCGGGGATGCGTCAATTCTCTCTTGTCGGGGGGAGCCCTGCGCTCCGCTCAACTACCGACCTGCTCAGCAAGCCCCACCATGATGCCCTCCGGCCCCCGGAGATACGCCAGCCGGTAGGAGTTCTCGTAATCCATCCGGCCAATGAGTTCGGCGCCCTGGGTCTGCATGCGGGCAACGATCTCATCGATGTCGTCGACGGCAAACATGATGCGACGTAGGCCCAGCGCGTTCGCCGGCATGTCCACCGGACCAAACCGGACCGGATCGGGCGTATGGAACTTGTCGAGTTCAACGCCCTGTCCGTCGGGCGTCCGCAGCATCGCAAGGGTGGCCCGGACGTTCTCCAGCCCGATGAGGCGCCGGACAGCGTGCCCTTCCACCGTGGCCTGGCCCTCAAACGTGAGACCCAGATCGATGAAGAAGGCCTTCACCGCCTCCAGGTCCTCCACAACGATCAGGATGTTGTCCATTCGCTTGACTGTCATGTCGTCGGTCCTCCACGGTGTCTGCTGTCGGCCAGAATGGCCGGTCGGACGCGTGTACTGAGGCACCAGCGCATCCGCTTCGCCTGGGCCTTCACTCCTCAGATCGCAGAGGCCCCGGGCAGCGTGGGCCCGCGCTTGGCACCCCGCAAGAGAATGAGCGCCACGCCGAGCATGATGCCGATGTCCGCGACGTTGAAGACCCCCGTTCGCAACTGCCCGATGCCCACGTTGAGGAAATCAAACACCCGGCCATCGTAGACACAACGATCGAACAGGTTGCTGAGCCCTCCACCCAGGATGCACGCGATCGCAATGACTTCGGTGCGGCCGAGGGAGGACGAACGCAGCAGCCAGCCGAACAGTCCGACCAGGATGGCCAGCACGCCATAGACCAAAACGATATTGCGGGTCGCATCAGACATTCCCGCCCCGAGGCTGAGGAAAGCGCCGTGGTTGTAGGTGGGAAGAACCAGCAAGCTGCCCGAAAGGAATGGCACGACTTCGTCGGGCGCCAGTATCTGCTTGAATACGGCCTTCGTCGCCTGGTCGATGAGGATCCAGGCGAGCGCTCCCAGCAGCGCAGTGGTCACCCTCTGCTTCGTCGTCATGGGAAAGGTCATCTGTAGGCGGGGCCCGATCCGGTGCATTCAAGGATCCGACCGCTCGACGACGACTTCGCTGATCTGAAGCACGGGGGCGATGTCGGTGTAGTTGGCGATATCGCCCAGGATCTCCGCGCCGTGCTCCTTCATGGCAGCCTGGAATGCCTCGGCCGAATCACAGATCAACGCACACATCGCCACAAACGCGGGCGGCGTGCCGGGCGCTCCGCCGGCCAGCCCTTTTTCGACGGTGTAGTACGCACAGGCACTGCCGAGCCTCGCCTTCACCATCGGCATGTGCCGGTCGCGGTAGTAGGAGTGGTCGAAGCGCGCGCCTTCGGTGTACGGGTACATCACGCTGACTTTGATCATGCGGTTCTCCTTGCCGGGTTGGCGTCGTGTCCAGAGAGTCTGGCGACTGCCGGCGATCATACCCGCCTCGCCACCGGCGAGCGGCGTCGCCATCCCCGCTGCCTGCTATTGGGCCGCCTTCCTCGGCGCCGTTTCCCTCAGCGTCCAGCCCGTGACGACCCGCCGCGGCCTGCGGCAGGATCAAGGTCATGCGGACCCGGTGTCGTGCAAGACTCGTCATGGCCTGCCGTCCGGCGCAGGCACCACCTTTGCGCTACGCGTATTTGTCCCCCACCGTACTGCGAATCGGATGGGTGTCGTAGACGATGATCATCCGCTCGATGCGCCCATCGTCGTCAAATTCAAAAACATCGACGCACTCGAAGCGCACCGCTGTTCCATCTTTGAGGCCCCAGTCATAGATGAAGTAGCCCGTCGCGCGTCGGGCTCCCGTCGTGCTCACGCAGATGTCGATCGGCGTGATTTTGCTTTCACCAGATGCCGCATCGACCTTCGCAAAGAACGGCGCAGGGTGCATCCACCCGAGAAACGGCGAGAAGATCTGGGCATCGGGCGCGAACAACGCACAGATCGCCGCGACATCGCCGCGCTCCAGCTCCCGAAGGTAGGTGCGAATCTGCCGCGTGTATAGTGCTTCCGACGATGAGGCCATGTTCATTCTCCGGTCATTCGTTGACACCTCCGCGCGCTCGTGCAGACGCGTGCGATGCACGCAAGATATCGATGCACCGATGTCCGAACAATCGAAAATTCCGCAACCCGGGTATGCAGCCCATGCATACCCCTTGGCCGACCTGACGCGGACACTGCCGCCCCTGACAGCGTTCCAGTCATTCGTCGCCGCGGCGCATCTCGGGAGCATCAGCAAAGCCGCAGAGCATCTGTGTCGGACACAGGGAGCGGTGAGCCGTCAGATCCAGCAACTGGAAGCGCACTACCGGTGCGCAGTGTTCTTGCGCCACGCGTCGGGATTGACACTGACGGCGGAAGGCACCGAACTGCTGACCGTCGCCGTCAGCGTGCTGACGCAACTGGTTCAACACGCAGACATCCACGCCAAGACGGCGGCCGTCGTCACTCTGCGGGTGCCATCCACCTTTGCGATTCGTTGGTTGCTGCCACGACTGGAAGACATCCATGACGCCTTGCGGAGAACAGAACTCCGCATCTCCACTTCGGCGGACGACACGCCGGATTTCACGACACCCGACGTTGATGCCGTCGTCGTTCGGGGAACCGGCCAGTGGGCGGGCATGGAGGCCGTTCCGTTGTTCGCCGAGCGACTCACACCGATGTGCACGAGCGAGATGGCCGCATCGCTCGGAGCGGCGGCCGATCTTGCTCACGTCACATTGCTTCATCCCGGGCACGGCCATGAGGAGTGGCGATGCTGGCTGGAAAGCGTTGGGGCACCGCACATCGATGCGGGCCGCGGACTCGTTTTCGATACCCTTGAATTGACGCTCACCGCCGCCGCGGAAGGGCATGGCGTTGCAATCGGCGACCCCCGGATGGCGAGAGACCGCCTGCGGGCCGGGACACTGGTGACGCCCTTTATCGACGTGGCGCAAAACGGCTTGTCGTACTTTGTTGTCTATCCCTCCCAACGCGCCGCACAGCCCAAGATTCGGGCGCTTGCTGACGTCTTGTCGCGGCTTGCGCGGGAAGACTGACTGTCATCGAGGTCAGCAATCCCGCACTGCGACGTGCCGCCGCCGCATCGGCATGGCGCCCGACAAAAGAGCGGCCCCGGCCGGGACAGATGGCCGAGGCGAGGTAGAACTGCATGGAAGGCCGGGGAGAGGGCGCGCCTCCCCCCGCGTTTCCAGCGGTGGAGGCTGTGGAAGGGCGCCGCCGAGGCAAGTCAACAATCCTCATCGGGGAGCGCACGCCTTCAGGGGACGCGTCACTCCCGCACGGCGTGCGGCACCCACACCCGAAAAATTAGCTTGCAATTCAATAGTGCACTATGTATATTCCCCTCCATGAACACACGCAAGCCTTCCTCCGCACGCCGCGACCTCGCCCTGGACGAGCAGCTCTGCTTTGCGCTGTACTCGACCATGATCGGGATCAACAAGGCGTACCGGCCGCTGCTCAAGGCGCTGGAGCTGACGTATTCGCAGTACCTCGTCATGCTGGTGCTGTGGGAGCAGGATGCCCAGACGGTGTCGGAGATTGGCGATCGCCTGTTCCTCGACTCCGCCACGCTCACCCCGCTGCTGAAGCGGCTGGAGGCATCGGGGCTGATCGAGCGGCAGCGCTCGGCCGAGGATGAGCGGCGGGTGATCATCTCGCTCACGGCGGCCGGCAAGGCGCTGGAGAAGCGGGCCGAGAAAGTGCCGGCATGCATGGCTACGGCCATGGAGTGTGCGCCCGGCGAGCTGGAAGAACTGCGCACACAGTTGAATGCACTGCGAGGACGGCTCTTCAAGAACGCCGCCTGAGCACACACGTATCGCCGACGGGCGCCTGATCGCGTCCGTTTTTTTATACTGATTAAGTAGCGTGCTATTTAATAGTAAGCAATGCGGCGCGGCCTCGACAGCCGATGCGCGCACCACCTCCCCTCTCACAGGAGAACCACCATGTCGATCGAAAACGTCCTCTACCGTGCCCATGCTCGTGCCACCGGCGGCCGCGATGGCCGCGCCATCACCGACGATGGCCGGCTCGACGTCCGCCTGACCACGCCAACCGAACTCGGCGGTGCCGGCGGCGAAGGCACAAACCCCGAGCAGCTGTTTGCCGCCGGCTACAGCGCGTGTTTCCTCGGCGCGATCAAGTTCGTGGGTGCGCGCGACAAGATCCGCGTGCCGGCAGATGTGTCCGTGCAGGGCAGCGTCGGCATCGGCGTCATTCCGAACGGCTTTGGCATTGAAGTAGACCTGAAGATCAGCCTGCCCGGCATGGACCCGGCCGAAGCGCAAACGCTCATCGACCGCGCCCACATCGTCTGCCCCTATTCGAACGCGACGCGCGGAAACATCGACGTACGCCTGAGCCTGATCTGACCCGTACGCCGTTCCCCAACTCCGCACCCTTCCAACCCTTCGCACAACACACGATTTGAGGCCCAGCCATGAACCGCATGACCAAATTTGCCGCCGGCACCCTGCTCTCTGTGGCAGCGAGCGTTGCTCTTGCTGCGGGCAGCCCAGGCGTGGAGCGCACCACCCAGGCATTCCTCGACGCACCGGCCGCCGGCGGTGGACAGCCGCTGGAAACCCTGTCACCCGTCGATGCCCGCGCCGTGCTGGTGGGCGCGCAAGCCGCGGCAAAGGTGTCGCTGCCGCCCGCCGACGTCAGCCAGAAAACCATCACCGTGGATGGCAGGCCGATCAGCCTGACGATCGTGCGCCCGGCCGGCGCGAAAGGCACGTTGCCCGGCTTCATCTTCGTTCACGGCGGGGGCTGGGTGCTGGGCGACTTCCCCACGCACGAGCGCTTTGTGCGCGACCTGGTGGCCGACTCCGGCGCCGTCGCCGTCTTCGTCAACTACACGCCCTCGCCCGAGGCGCGGTATCCGGTGGCGATCAACCAGATCTACGCCGCCACAAAGTGGGTGGCAGAAAACGGTGCGCAGATCGGCGTAGACGGCAAGCGGCTGGCGATTGCCGGCAACAGCGTGGGCGGCAACATGGCGGCCGTGGTGGCCCTGATGGCCAAGGCGCACGGCACGCCCGCACTGCGCACGCAAGTCCTGTTCTGGCCGGTTACGAATGCCAACTTCGAGAACGCTTCGTACGACGAATTTGCGCAGGGGCACTTCCTGACCAAGCCGATGATGCAGTGGTTCTGGAATGCCTACACGACCGATCCGGCGCAGCGTCAGGAGATCTACGCATCGCCGCTGCTGGCCACGCCCGCTCAGTTGAAGGGGCTGCCGCCCGCGCTGGTGATTACCGCCGAGAAGGATGTCTTGCGCGATGAAGGCGAAGCGTATGCACGCAAGCTCGACGCGGCGGGTGTGGATGTGACCGCCACGCGCTACAACGGAATGATTCACGACTTCGGCCTGCTCAATGCGCTGGCCGGTGTGCCGGCGACGCGTGCAGCGCTGCATCAAGCCAGCGAAGAGCTGAAGGCGCGGTTGAAGTGATCGGGTGGGCGGGCCCGGCAGCGGAGGTGGAAACTGCCCCCGAGGCTTGCAGCCGGAACGCTGCTCCGCCCGGCCCGCCATCGGAAAGGCGCGCGTGCGCGTGCCCGGACTGCAACGGTCCGCCATTCGCCCAGAGGGTCGGACCGACAATGACTCGACACGGCCCGCAGCCAGGGCTGCGTTGATCCACGCCACGTCGGTGACGGGAATGCCCGTCACGGCCGATACGTCGCTCTCGGCATTCGGCCAGCCTCCCCGGACCGAGACGCACTTTCGGGTTACACCTTTTCCGTTCGCTGCCGATATAGACGGAAACACCCGCATTAGCCGGGTGGCGTTGCATGTCTTCCGTCTGAGCCGTGAAATTCTTGCGCTTTCTTGCAGTCCTGACTGCTCTCGCATCCTTCGGAATCCGAAGCACCCCTGCCCACGAAGCGACGGCGAGTGTGTTTGCGAGCCTTCAAATCGTCGACAAATGCACCGTGGCCTCTGACACCAGTGGTCAGCCTCACGTCATGTGCGATCGCCCGGTGCCCAGTCGGGTCTACACCGGGGAGCCTGCCCCGGCGCCGAGCGCCGCCTCCGTGCAGATGCCCGGTTCAGCACAATCTCAGGTCGTCACCATCGAATTCTGAGTTTAATTAGGACGTAGGCTTCTCTTTTTGCTACGCTTGATTCACGCGCCGCGGGGGGCGGCAGACTGGATGAAGACCTGGGCACATGAGGCTCCGGCTCATCCGTGTGACAGCTCGGAGGAGAAACCCATGCGCCGAGGCCTTACTGCGCGTCCGTTCCGTCTCAAGCCGCACTACCTTGTGCTGGCCAGCCTGCTTGCCGCTCCCGGATACCTGGGCGCGGCAACCAAAACCACCACCTTCACGGTTTCGCTCACGCTCCAGAACGACTGCGCCATCAGTGCCAATGCACTGAACTTCGGCACGCAGGGCGTGCTGACCGCGAACGTGGACCAGACCACCAGCCTGAGCGTCACCTGCAGCGCCACGGCACCGTACAACGTCGGACTGGATGCCGGCACGACCACCGGGTCGACCATTGCCGCCCGGCTGCTCGCCGGCACCGGCACCGCAACCGTTGGCTTCCAGCTCTACCGGGACAGTGCCCGTACCCAGATCTGGGGCAACACGGTCGGCACCGATACCGTGACGGGTACAGGCACGGGCACGGCCCAGACCCTGACCGTCTATGGACGTGTCCCGCCTCAGAACACGCCGGCGGCCGGCACCTACACATCGACCGTCACAGCCACCATCACGTTCTAAGTTGCACCGTATCCGTTCCATTGTGTCGGCGATACGCTGCGGGCTGGTTGCGCTCAAACGGCATGCACGTGACTTGAGCAACGCAGGCGCACTGCTTCTGCTCGGTGCGCTGGTGTCTCGTGCTGCAAGCGGCGCCTCGCTGCAGATTTCGCCCATTCGCATCGACTTGCCCCCGGGCCAGGCGGCGGCCGTCCTGACGCTGCGCAATCGCGGCACGCTGCCGCTCAACGCACAGGTGCGGGTGTTCCGCTGGACGCAGGATGCGCAAGGCGACCAGCTCAATGACTCCGCGGCGCTCGTCGCCAGTCCGCCCATCGTGCAGATTCCTGCCGATGGCGAACAGCTCGTGCGGCTCGTTCTGACGCAACCGCCTGCACCAGGCGCTGCCGAACAAGCCTACCGCCTCATCATCGACGAGATACCGGAGCGCCGTCCGCAGACGCTTACCGGCGTAACGATGCAGCTTCGGTACTCCGTTCCGGTCTTCGTCAATGCCGCTGCGGATACGCCGCCCAGGCTCAGCGCTGTGTTGCGTCGCGAGGGTGACCAAACCCTGCTCGTGGTCCGGAACCCTGAGACGCACCACGCGCAACTCTCCGGGGTGTCCATCGAGTGGAACGACGGCACGCAAAGCGAAATTACCGGGGGGTTGCTCGGCTATGCGCTCGGCGGTGCAACGCGAGCCTGGCCGGTCGTTGATTCGCACCCTCGTCGGGCGCCGAAGCGTCTTCGCGCACATATCAACGGCGTCGCGGTGGACCTCCCACTCACCCGCGCAGACTGATGCGTTGGGTGGAGATGACAGGCCGTTGCGTTGTCACCCTGGGATGCGGCCTCGTCATGGCGGCATCAGCCGCCGCGCAGGAGAGCGGCAAGCCGACCCTGCTTGCCGCTGTGCGTCCCGATGGGCCGCTGCCGGCACCGGGCGCTGGCGACATCTACCTGGAGGCGGTCATCAACGGGGCGTCGACACAGACGATTGCGCGCTTTCGGCTGCAGGAGGGGCACCTGTTCGCAACGGCAGGCGAGCTGCAGTCCATTGGCATTCGAACAGACGACCTGCAGCCCGACGCGAGCGGGCGCATTCCGCTCGACAGTATTCCGGGCCTGCGCTACGTGTACGACGTACGTGCGCAGCAAGCGCAGTTGACTGTCGATGACACACGGCGAGTCCCGAACGTGCTGAGCTTTCAGACCCAACCGCGCGTCGCGCCCACCAGTGGCACGGGCCTGGTGTTGAACTACGACGCCTATCTGCAGCCCACCACGCTGGGGGGCGGAGGGAGCAGCCTGGGGTTGTTCAGCGAGCAGCGGTTCTTCCACCCGGGCGGCGTGTTCTCCAACAGCGGCGTGGCTACGTTCGACGCCAGCCAGCATCGCTACACACGGCTCGATACGAACTGGTCGCATTCCGATGCGGACAAGCTCAACACATTGACGCTTGGCGACACCGTCACCTCGTCCCTGAGCTGGAGCCGCTCGGTGCGCCTTGGCGGCATCCAGTGGCGGCGCAACTTTGCACTGCGCCCCGACCTCGTCACGTATCCATTGCCCTTGCTCGGAGGCAGTGCCGCCGTGCCGACCGCGGTCGACCTGTACGTGAACAGCGTGCGCCAGTTCACGGGGCAGGTCGGCAGCGGCCCCTTCGTAGTCAACAACGCCCCGGCCATTACGGGCGCCGGTCAGGCGGTGATTGTGGTGAAGGACGCCCTGGGCCGCGACGTCGTGACGTCTGTCCCGCTTTACATCGATACGCGCCTGCTCTCCGCGGGCCTGTTCGACTACGCGGTCGAAGCGGGCTTTCTGCGCAACAGTTACGGCCTGCGGTCATTCGACTATGCGTCCAGCCCCGCACTCAGCGCGTCACTGCGTTATGGGCTCACGGGCGGCCTGACGGTGGAAGGACATGCCGAGGCCACGCGCGGCCTTGGCAACCTGGGCGGGGCAGCGCTGGTACGGCTGAACCAGGCCGGCGTTTTCTCGGCCGCTGCTGCCGTATCGCAGGGCGCCGGGCAGACCGGCTCCCAGGCCACGCTGGGCTATCAGTATCGAAACCCGGCATTCAACGTCGATGTGCAGGGTACCCGGACCTTTGGCACCTATCGCGATCTGGCCAGTGCCGCAGGGTCGCCGTTCTTCCGCTCACTGCTGCGGGCCACGGTTTCCGTGCCGGCCGGGCGGACCGGCAGCCTCGCCGCCAGCTATATCGGGGTATCCGACCCTGTCACGGGAAACTCGCGCATTGCGTCGCTCTCGTACAGCACCCAGCTTGGGCGGGACTTCTCATTGAGCGCGAGCGCCTATCAGGATCTGGCTGACACCCGGGCGCGGGGCGTGCTCATGACGCTCACCATGGCCCTGGGCAGCGACACCAGCGCGGCAGCGAGCGTCGGCATGGACCGTGGCCACGCTTCGGCCACGGTCAGTGCCGTGCGTACGCCCGACTATGCGGGCGGTTTCGGCTGGCAGCTGCAGGCCAACCAGTCCGGCAGCGACCGCCGCTCGGTGGCGCAACTGAACTATCGTGGCCGCTACGGCGATGCGTTCGTGGCTGCCCAGGAGGTGAACGGGCACACGAGCACGGCGGTCGACATATCCGGTGCCTTCGTGCTCATGGACGCCGACGTGCTGCCAGGCCGGCGCATCAATGACGCGTTTGCGCTGGTGTCCACAGAGGGCGTGGCCAACGTGCCGGTGACGTTCGAGAACCGGCTCATGGGCCGCACGAACGGCAGCGGGCACCTGCTGGTGCCAGACCTGGTGTCCTACGAGAACAACCATGTGGCCATCGACCCGCTTGTGCTGCCCGTCAATGCGAAGCTCGCCACCAGCGCTGTGACCGTTGCGCCGGCAGACCGCTCCGGCGTCTTGACGCGCTTTCGCATCGAGACGTTCCGGGGCGCCCAGATACGGCTGGTGGACACCAGGGGGCAGCCGCTCCCGGCGGGCAGCACAGCGACACTTGAGCAGAACGGTCTGCGCTACCCCGTTGGCTACGATGGCCTCGTGTTCATCGACGCGCTGCAACTGGACAACACTGTCCGCGTGGAGGACGCAGGCCCCGCCTGCGTTGCCCGTTTTGCCTACCCGCAGGATGCGGGCGCACTTCCCACCATCGGGCCCTTGCGTTGCGAGCCGGAACCCACAGGAGCGATGCCGTGATGACGCGCCTGCTGTGGGCCTCTCTGCTGGTTCTGATGGCGGCGCTCCCGGTGAGCGCGCGTGCACAGTCGTGTTCGGTCGCGGGGGCAACCATCAGCTTCGGCAGCATCAGTCCGGTGCAGGCGGGGAACACCGACGTGACGGCCACGCTGACGGTCAGCTGCAGTGGTTTCCTGCTGCAAGGTTCGGTGGCGCGCGCATGCCTGAATCTTGGAGTCGGCAGCGGAGGCGGCGGGATATCGCCCCGTGTCATGACGGCGGGCAGCAATCAGCTCCAATACAACCTGTTTGCGGACAGCGCCCGGACCATCGTGTGGGGACAGCGCACCACCCCTTCCACGCCGCCCATCTCTGTCGACGTCCCGCTTGGTGTGCTCGGTTCCGGGTCGGCCACCGTCACGGTCTACGGCAGGGTTCAGGGTGGGCAGACGACCTTGCCTGCGGGCGCCTATTCGCAGAGCTTCTCTGGTACCAGTGCCACGGTGTATGCACTTCCCAATCCAGGCACCAATACGTGTACGACCATCACGTCCCATCCCAGCACGTTTTCCGTGTCTGCGTCGGCAAACCTCATCAGCGACTGCCTCATCAGCGCAACGAACATGAACTTCGGCACAGCGGGGCTGCTGAATTCCGCACTGACAGCGACAAGTGCCATCACAGTCAACTGCACCAACCAATCGCCGTGGACGTTGGCGCTCTCCGCCGGAACCGGCAGCGGCGCCACGATGAGCAATCGGCTTCTGACGCGCAGCGGCGGCTCGCAGACTGTCGGCTACAACCTGTTCACCAGTTCGAGCTACACCAACATTTGGGGCGACGGTACGACGGGCACCGCAACCGTGACTGGGACGGGCAGCGGAGTTTCGCAGGTGTCGACTGTCTATGGTCGCGTTCCAGCACAGAGCACTCCGCCCGCCGGCACGTATAACGACACCATCATTGTGACCATCACCTACTGACCCCTTGCCCCAGTGGGAGGGGAATTCTCGGCACCAGGCGGGGCCGTTGTATGCAGGGCCACAGGCCGGCGCGCAACTCCAGGGCGCGCTCGCGGCAAGCGCATGCGCGCAGGAGACCGGGCGGGGGGGGGTTATACAAAGGTGGGCGGAACAAGGTGGACGACGTGCTTGGCTATTTGACGCAGAAAAACTGGACGCCGATGCGCAATGACGCACCCGCACGGTTCTTCTGCCCACGTCGCGTGGTAGCAGCAGGCGTTCTTTTTTCAGGTATTTCGGCACTGCTGGACCATCGACCGCCCCTGGGCACCTGTCGCCATCGCCTCTGACGGTGATCGCGTGTGTGCCGGACTCTTAGCGCCCGCGTGTTGCCCGTGAACAGCGTGCGCCGTGAGGGGATCCGTCGCACAAAGCCACTACAATAGCGCCCCTTTCGCCGGTGGCGCCCGCTCTGATATTCCCGTGCGGGCGCATGCCTCCCGCTGCACTCCAGAAGCCACGATCCTATGATGTCAAACGCCTGCGGCGTCGATTTCGGCACGTCCAACTCCACCGTCGGCTGGCTGAGACCGGACGCACCCACCCTGCTGCCGCTCGAAGACGGCAAGGCCACGCTGCCTTCCGTCATCTTCTTTCACGCCGAAGACCCGACGGTCAGCTACGGCCGTGCCGCGCTGGCCGACTATCTTGCCGGCTACGAGGGCCGCCTCATGCGCTCGCTCAAGAGCCTGCTCGGCACGTCGATGATGGACGACAGCACCGAGGTCATGGGCCAGGCCATGCCGTTCCGCAAGCTGCTGGCGCATTTCATCGGCGAACTCAAGCGGCGCGCCGAGCATGCCGCCGGCCATGAATTCCGCCGCGCCGTGCTGGGCCGCCCGGTGTTCTTCATCGACGAAGATCCCAAGGCCGACCAGCTTGCCGAAGACACGCTGGCGGACATCGCGCGCGACGCCGGCTTTGACGAGATCGCCTTCCAGTACGAGCCCATCGCCGCCGCGTTCGACTACGAGGCCGGCATCAGCGGTGAAGAACTTGTGCTGGTGGCCGACATTGGCGGCGGTACGTCCGACTTCTCGCTCGTGCGCCTGTCGCCCGAGCGCGCGAAACGCCTTGACCGCCGCGACGACATCCTCGCCAACGGCGGCGTGCACATCGGCGGCACCGACTTCGACCGCGCCTTGAGCCTGGCCAGCGTGATGCCGCTACTGGGCCTGAACAGCACGCTGCGCAACGGCAAGGCGATGCCGTCCGGCCAGTATTTCGACCTGGCGAGCTGGCACACCATCAACCACGTGTACACGCGCAAGGCATGGACGGTGGTGATGGACAACTACCGAGATGCCGCCGACACCGAAAAACTCGATCGCCTCATCCGCCTGATCCGCGAGCGCGCCGGCCACTGGCTCGCCATCCAGGTGGAAGCCGCCAAGATCGCGCTGTCGGACGCCCCGGTGGCGGAGATCGACCTGCACCGCATCGCGCCCGAGTTGAAGCAGCCCGTCACGCGCGAAGACTTCGACCAGTCGATTGGGAAGCTGGTCGGCAAGACGGTGTCCACGGTGGAAGCGATGCTGAAAACGGCAGGCGTTGCAGCGGAAGCGGTCGATACCATTCTCTTTGCCGGCGGCTCCAGCGGGGTGCCGTTGCTTCGCGAGCAACTGGCGCAAGTGTTGCCGTCGGCGCGGCGCGTTGAGGGCGACCTGTTCGGCGGAATCGGTTCAGGCCTGGCGCGCGATGCGGCGCGCAAGTTTGGCTGAGGGGTTGACGGGCTGACAGGCTGAGGGGCGGCAGGACGCTTCGAACCTATCGGAACGACCGCTTCTGGCCGGAAGCGGCAAATCCAGCCGCGAACGCCCAACGGCCACTCTGCCTCCGCCATGGCATTCCCGCCCGTCACGGGAATGCGTCAATCCGTTGTTATTGGCTTTCGCCAGCCCGCTCTATGGCGGAAAGCACTTCCCACGTCTCAGGGTTGATCTGACAACCCTCCAGCACCATCGATACGAAGGCGCCGATGCCATCCAGAAACCCCGCGCGATACTCCGGCGGGTGCCTGGCTGCATGAGCCAGTGCCCAGCGCAGGCTGTCGGGGCGGAACTCGCGGTGGATGTGCAGGTCGGTCTGCGTGCGGAGCAGGTAGTCGCGCGCGGCCAAGGCGCCGGTGAGGTAGTGGCGGCGTTGGACGGGCGTCATTGGTGTCTCCGTGATTCGTGGGGACGGGGGTGGTGCTTGGGCGGGGACGGGTACGAGGCGGGGCGGTACCCGCTTGCAACTCCGGACATATAACCTCCTGTGAGACAAGGGAGGCCCGGCCGTTCGCTGCTACACGAGGGTGGCGGGCCCGACAGCAGGGGTAGCAGACCGGTCTCACAGGACACCGGCAGACCCGAAGGTCTCCCTGCCCGGCCCGCCATGGAAACAATAGGCGTGCGCAAGCTCCGGATGAAAAAAGCCGCTTGGCAGCGGCTATCCGGCCTGTGAGAAGAGACGGGCTGCTACACCCGACTACCGTTGGTGCGGTAGCGGGGCAATTATAGCCACGGGGGCAGCAGCGAAAGTTGGATTATTGATTCGCACTGGGCGCCGGGCCGAACGTCACGCTTCACCCTCAGACGCTGGCGCTTGACCCTCAAAGCGTGGAACGTCAGTGTCAAACACTGGAGCTTCGCCCTCAGACACTCGAGCGTCAGTGTCAAACAGTCGAATTCGACCCTTTGAGGGTCGCGTTTGAGCCTCAAACACCCGAACTTCACCGTCTGAGGGTCACGTTCCACTGTCTGAGGGTCGAGCGTCAGTGTCAGAGCGTCGAGTTCGACAGACCGAAGCTCGCGTTTCACGCTCCCACACTCGAAAGGCGGGAGCAGGCTTGCTGGCCCATGGGGGACCGGTTTCCCGTCAAAAGTTGTGTACAGCATTGCGATACGCCGCAGCGGTAGCCAACCTCACCGGGTTGTGCCAATCGGCATGACGCTGATATCCGCTTTAGAGGAACGCAATGTCTCAGAACTTGATCTCGTTTCAACCCAGCGCCACCGACCTGACCGCCATTGACGGTGCGCTGAAGACACTGGAAGAAAAGCTCGTCGGCCTGATTGGCCTGTCAGTCGAGCAGCGCAGCACGCTCATGAAGATGGGCAGCAAGTCCGAAGCGTTCTGCCGCCAGGCAGTGGAACTGCTGAGCAACAACCCCAGCGTGCTTCCTGCCAATTTCAACCTGCAGGAAATGCGACGTGACCTGGTGGGCTTTGACACCCTGCGCCCTCGCCTCGCTCGCATGGAGAAGTTGCTGGAAAGGATGGAGGATTCCCAACTGGCAATGGGCAGTGACCTGATGACGGCCGCGCTCGAGGGTTACACGTACCTGAAGGTTGCGGGCAAAGGGGAAGGGCTGGAATCGGCGCGGCGGACGTTGTCGGCGCGGTTTAGCCGGGGGCCGCGGAAGAAGGTGGAGGAGGTGGCTGGGGAGTGAGGTGATGGGCTGCTGATGGTGGCCTAGATGTGGGAAAGCCCGCGGTGCTGAGAGGCTCGCGGGCTTTTTCTTTTGTTTTAAGGGGACGTTGTTTGTCGACTTTTTGGAGCCGAAGGGCTACCGAGCAATGTCAAGGAACGCGATAGCCGGGCCGAACTTCTACTTACACCCCTGCAGCTCGCCCCAAATTGCCCCGGAGTGACTCCGATGCTCGATGAGTAGCACCATAGCAGGGCTTATGCTCTCGCTCGAAGCTGGCTAAGAACACACTCAAGCCGCCGCACCAGATCATCGTACGTAATGATGTCCACCACGCTTTTGTACTTTCGACGGACGATATCGAAGTCCCTCCGCTGAGCTTCCGACAACTCGTTGTCACGCCCCAAGATCACAATTCCACACGGATTCGTAATCTGGATCTTGAACCCAATTGGTAGCTTTTCAGCAAATCTCTTTGTAAGAGCCGCCTCGCCGACCGTGCCCCAGCGGTTCAAATGGAAGATGTACTTCTCGATCTGCATAACGGAGCCGGAAAGCTCCCGCATGGGGATATGGTTGTCGCGGTAGCCACTCGCAGTAACAACGCTTTTCCCAAAAGGTTGTTTGATCTCGATAACATCCACGTTGCCGGAGGCATCGACTAGCAGAATGTCAATTTCCCTCCTACCACCGCGCACCGAATCTTTGACCGATACACCTTCGAACGCTGCAATGTACTTGGGATTGAGCAAGCGGACGATCTGAAGGATCTCCGCCTGCCAAGCAGCTTCAGTGTAGGCATCCTCTGAGCGAAGCATTTGCTTAAGGCGTTCGAGCAGATAGAAGTACTTTTGCTCTTCTTCTTCTCGGAACCGTGTTGTGAGGTCCCTAGGTTTTCGCCGAGCCCGCTTTGCAACATACGTACGGAGGCTGGCTTCGGCGTCGACACTGGCGTCGGTGTACTCGCGCACCACCGCAGCCACACGAGCCAACACATATCTTTTCAACTCGTAACCTGTAGGGAATCGCTCGATTAGCCGCACATATTCGTCCAACGGAATTGCATCCGATGCCGGACCACCGATAACGATCCGCGTTGGACGCAGCTCAGACATCACACCTACGATAGACGTTCTCTGCTCAGCGGTGAACCATTTCCATGTTGGTTCAGCATCTCGCGCCAGCAATACAGGTACGTCAACGCCCAACACATCTGCGTTGAATCGAAAGTACTCTCCATCCGCCGTAGCCACCACGAATCGCAGCGGGCTCTGCTCCATGAACTCGACGAGTCTCGACTCAGAGTCAAAGTCGCCTACCCCATCCAGATCAACTTCATCGACATCGTCCGACAGGAGATCGTGCCTCGTTAGATGAAAGGTTTTTTTGATTACGAGGGGCTCACCGCGCTTGAACTTCCTGTAGACCCATAAGGCGTCATCTCGCGGAAGATAGAGAAGATGCAGATGTTCGCCCACCGCTTCGAATTCAATCACGAGATTCCTTCGCTGTACCGAGCACGTGTCGCACGCCAATTCAGCGCATCGACAGCGCTATTGTCGTAGTCAATAGGTTGTAATTTGGCCCTCAATCGACGCTATGGCGCAGACTCGGTGACAATTACATTTCCGGTGCTTGGCCCTAGGGAACAACAGCTATTCGCCTCAACCAGCCTTCGACCTCACCCCCCGGATCTCGTGCTCGGATACGTGCGGCGGTCATCTTTGGGAAGGCGTATCGAGCAAGCTTCTTCTTGACCGTATTGGTATTCCACCCTGTCTGGCCACTGATGATCGCCGGCACATCATCTTGGTCACCAAACGCGACGTTCAAGTTAAGACCCTCCGCTATGGCGTCGGGATGCAGATAATTTTCAATTTCTCGTTTCTGGGTCAAAAACCCTATAGAGCCATCGCCTCTTGCATTTACCTGAGCAATTGAGTCGCCATAAGCGGCAACGTCGTTGTCATAGATGTGCGCTTCCGGTCTTCCTAGCGGTTTCAGATAGTGTTCATTTACCCAATAGCCTAACGTGCCGCCGCCGAGAACGACAAAGGCGATGGACGGGTCCCGCTGCGCCATCCGCTGATCCCACTGCCGCGCAAGCTGCTCTTCCGCTCGCTTCGCCGCTGCTGCTGCCTCTTCCATCTCACGTTGACGAGCATTGCCCAGCGCCTCGGTAGGCGCATTGCCGACGAGCGCGCGCATCGCCTGGCCGCACGGCGCTTCCGTGTAGACCGTCTGCCCGTTGATCACGCATTTGTTCACGCCGGCCGGAGGCGTGGTGTTCCGTGCAGTGGGTTGCTGCACCGGGGCCATGGGTTGGCGCTGTGGCGGCGCCGTGGTGAGCGCCGGCTGTGTTGAAGCGGCCTGCTGGCTCGGCACCGCTGCGCCGTTACCAGTGAGCCGCAATTGCTTCGCGGCGATGTAGACGACCAGAAGAACGGCCACCCACACCATCAAGGAAACGATCCAGTGCACGCCTTGCTTGGCGCCCTGGGGTGGCTTGCCATACCAGCGGGCGTATTCCTTTTGCCAGTCGGGATTGCGCAGCTGCGGCTCTCGACGGTCTCTGAACCAATCGCGATCTTGTACTCCCACGACCCTCACCCCTTTCTATGGCGGCTTGTTTGTTATTTGCTGGAACCGCGCCGGACATAATCCGCTGGCCGGATATAAGTGGCGCTCTGCTCCGGCGAGCACCTACGCTACAACGAATTTATCCGGCGCGAAATGCCACAAATTGGGGTATCGCATGCATGCCTTGCTAAGGCTCAAAAATAGATAACGCCTTGCAACTACCGTGCGCCCTTCCCCAGTCCCTTCCCCTGCTTCGTTGTTTGTCTTTGATTTTTAAGGGGAAAGCGCTGTGCATTTGATGTGACGGTACGGTGAGGCGCTCTCCTGGCGTGCGTCCCGCCGTCAATCAAATGGGTTAGGCATATGCCCTCGCGTAACGCTGTCGATCTGCACGTAGCCGTTGAGCTGCACGGTGGTATAGGCGGGCAGCTGGAAGCCGTCCTGCGTATTGGCGGTATTGCCCGCACGGCTGCCAACGTAGACCACGCCCGCACCTACGCCGGCCTTTTGCCCGACGGGGGGCGCAAATTCATACATCAGCAGCGCGCTGCCGCTCACGCGCGGGATGTCGACCAGCCGGGCACCCGGCGTGAGCACGGTATCGCGCGTGACTTCGGCATCGATGTACGCCAGGTTGGCAATGCCACGGAAGCCGCCGCCCAGTTCGCCGTTCCACTCGAATTCCAGGCCACGGCTGCGGACCTCGCCGGCCGCGCGCGAAAAGCCGCTGTTGGCCGGGTCTGCGGTCAGCACGTTGCGCTTGCTCACGTCAAATGCGGCCAGGGTGGCCAACCATTTGGCGCCCGCCCATTTGACGCCGACTTCGTAGCCGTGGCCCTTTTCTGGGGCGAAGGCGTTGCCGCTGGCATCGATGCCGTTGTTGGGGCGGAACGAATACGCGGTGTTGGCGTAAAGGGAAAGCGCCGGGCTCCACTGGTAGACCAAGCCCAGGCGCGGGCTGGCGGCGGTCTGGTTCTGGCTGGTGGTGATGCCGGTGCGGCGGTTTTCGATCGACTGGCGGTAGTTGTCCCAGCGCAGCCCGGCAATGACCTTCCAGTGTTCGCCCAGGGCCAGGGTGTCTTGCACGTAGGCGCCCTGCCCCTCGTCGTGCTCCAGCGCGTTGGTTGCGGTATTGAGCGCAGGCGTTGGCTGGCCGTAGACAGGGTTGAAGATGTCGACGGCATACGGCGCGGCGGCCGTGGGGGTGGAGCGCTGAACGAACTGATCGTAGTTGAAGCGGTAGGCGTCGGTGCCCATGACCAGCGTGTGCGATACGGGGCCGGTCTGCAGGTTGCCGGTCAGCTCCAGCCGGCCTTGCAGGTCGTTGCTGTGAAAGCTGACATTGCGATAGCGGCGCCACAGCGTGCGGCCGTCGGCCTGCAGCGAGAACGCCTCCGACGAGCGGCCGTACAGATCGGTATCGCGCTGCGCCACGCCCCCGTTGACCGACCAGTCTGCGTTGATGCGGTGGTCTACGGTCAACTGGTGGCCAAGGTTGCGCACTTCGTAGTTGCCGTCGCGCGGCTCACCGAGGAAGCGCGAGGTCGGGATCGCGCCCAGTTCGCCGTTGACGGCCACCACGCCGCGATCGAGCGGGGCGCTCTGACGCGCGGCTTCCATTTCGTAGTGGACGATGGTGTCGGGCCCCGCCTTCCACGTAAAGCCGGGCGCCACCAGGTAGCGTTTGTTGGATACGGTGTCGCGAAAGCTGCCGTTGTCCTCGTTCATGACGTTCAGCCGATAGGCGAGCGTGTCGGACAGCGGCCCGGTGGAATCCAGCGTTTCGCGTGTGGCGCCGTAGCTGCCGGCCGACACGCTTACGGTGTTGGCGCTTTTGAACTGCGGCTGCTTGGTGGTGTAGCTGATGATGCCGCCCGGGTCGCCGCGCCCGTACAGCGCAGAGGCCGGCCCCTTGAGCACCTCCATGCGCTCCACGCTGGCGGTGTCGCGCGGCACGCTCATCCCGCGGTTCCACGAGAAGCCGTTGAGCAAGTAGTCGGTGCCAGAGGTGTTGCCATCGCCGGCAAAACCGCGCACGGCGTAGTTGTCCCACAGGCCGCCAAAGCTGTTCTGGCGCGACACGCCCGCCACCCAGTCGTACAGATCGTCGCCCCGTCCGGCGGCCACCGTTTTGATGAATTCTGCGTTGACGCTGCTCACGGCAAAGGGGATCTCCATCAGGTCGGAATCCGTGCGCGTGGCCGTGGACGTTTGCTTGGCACGAAAGCCCTGCGCCTGGCGCTGGCCTGTCGCCGTGGTGGTTGGCAGTTGCACTTCCTGCGCCGCCGCGTCGGCTGCGTTCGCCACGCCGATGATGGCGGCCACCATGCCGGCCGCCCACTCCTTGCTGTTCATAACTCGCTTATCGTTTGATATGCGCTGTGTTGTCTGCAGCCGAGCGTTCACCCGGCGGAAGCGCGCAATCATAAATGAGATTTATTCTCAATACGAGGAATGACCCCGGTCTGGCGGAGGCGGGTCGAGATGACGCAATGGGGCCGAACATCGGCCTGGAGCGGCAAAGCGCGGCCAATGGCGTTCAGGAGACGGTGGCCTGAACGGCGCTAATGCTGACCTGGCAGGCAGCAAAAAGCCCAGCCGGGAATGGCTGGGCTTCTGGGATCTGGTGGCGTAGTTTAACAAGAAACGAAACCCGCTTCTCCGCTGTGCCTCGCCACGGGTCGGAAACCCCGCCATATGTGCGCGATTCCGAGGAAGGATTCCGCGCCCCCGCGCATGCCCACGACCGGAAGTTCAGAGAGGCCGATTGGCACTCGCAGCCGTCGCCAATGCCGGGCGCTTCTGGGCCTGCAACTTGGCTTTCGTCGCGTTCGCCGCCGTAATGCCCAGCACGAACGACGAAAGGAGCGCCATGTTGACCGAACCCGCCTTCACCGAAACCGAACTTGCCTTGCGCTGGAACATCAGCATCAAGACCTTGCAACGCTGGCGCAGCGAAGAGCGCGGCCCACCGTACTTCAAGCTCTCCAAGGCCGTCCGCTACGCGGTGGCTGAAATCGTGGCCTATGAGCAGGCAAACCGCCAGGGGATGCCCAACGACGCTGCCTTGCCGCCATTGACGGCGGCGACGCCCGTCGTCGAACCTCAGGTGCCAGCCGCGCCCGAGCCGAAGCGGTACTACCTCAACGAGGCCTTCGCGCTCATCGCGCAGTACGGCAGCCTTGCGGCGGCCGAGGCCGCCCTGACGGAGGCGCATGATGAAACCCAAGGCTGACTCCACTACCCGCCGCGCCGACACCGGCCCGGATGAACCGCCAATCAAGTATCCGGTTCTCAACGAAACGCAGCTGTGCTCGAGGTGGAACCTCTCGCCCAAGACGCTCCAACGCTGGCGTTCGGAGGGCATCGGCCCGCCCGCATGGCACATCGGCAGGTCTGTCCGCTACCTCCTGATGGAGGTCGAGGCCTTCGAGCGCAAGGCGCAGGTGACGTGGAGATCCAGCGCCGGACGCGCCTTGTCCGAATCCTCGCCCACCGCGCGCGAAGACGCCATCGAGCAGATGATGCAGCAGCGACCCGGTCGGCGCGATCAGATTTTCTACTCCGCCAAGGAGGTGGCCGACATCACTGGATTGCCCGCTCACTGGCTTCACCAGAATCAGGAACGCCAGCGGCTCGGCATTCCTTTCTACAGGATGGCGAACGGTGACGTCATCCGTTTCAGCATCGAAGAAGTCTTCCGCTGGGAGGTGCATCACCTGCGTCCGTGCCGCAGCGGTGCGGGCATGCCCGTCGATGCACTTCAGTCCGCGAGCTCGTAGCCGGTGCTGCGCCCGCCGCCGGGCGATTTTTTCAGCACGCCCAATTCCAGCAACTGCGTGATGTCGCGCAACGCGGTGTCGGGCGAGCACTTGGCGATGGCGGCCCACTTGCTGCTCGTGAGCTTGCCCTCGAAGCCGTCGAGCAGGCGGTTGAGCAGTTTCACCTGCCGCTCGTTCAACGACATGCCCGCCCAGCGTTGCCAGAAGCGTGCTTTGACCAGCACGGCATCCAGGGTGGACTGTGCGCTGGTGACGGCGCGCCCGAGTGTGTCGAGGAACCACGACAGCCAGCCGGTGGCGTCGAGCGTGCCCTTCTGCGTGCGTTCGAGCACGTCGTAGTAGTCCTTGCGCTCGCGCTGGATTTGCGCCGACAGGCTGTAGAAGCGTTGCGGGCTGCCGTCGGCGCGGGCGAGGAACAGGTCGCCCACGGCGCGCGCGATGCGGCCGTTGCCATCGTCGAAGGGGTGCAGCGTCACGAACCACAGATGCGCGAGGCCTGCCTTGATAAGCGCCGGTTCGCCGGTTTCCTCGTTCGCCCACGACAGGAATTTCGCCGTCTCGGCGGGCAGCGCATCGGCGGGCGGTGCCTGGAAGTGAACCTTGCGTCGCCCCACCGGGCCGGAAACCACCTGCATCGGCCCGGCGGCATCGTCGCGCCACTGGCCCACGGTGAGCTTGCTCATGCCGGAGTAGCCAGTCGGGAACAGTGCCGCGTGCCATCCGAACAGGCGCTCGGCGGTCAGCGGTTCGGCGCTGCGCGAGGTGGCATCGAGCACCATCTCCACGACGCCTTCGACGTGCCGATCCACCGGCGCGACCGCGCCGATGTCCACGCCCAGACGCCGGGCGATGGACGAGCGCACGGATTCCACGTTCAGCACTTCGCCTTCGATTTCGCTGGTCTTGACCACGTCCTCCGTCAGCGCGGCGAGGCTGGCCTGGTCGCGCAGCGCCAACCCCACGTCGGCCAGGCGACCCAGCAGCACGCCCTGGGCACGGCTGACCTCGGTCAGCGGCCCGGTCAGCGCGGCCAGGTCGTAGCGCCATTTCGGCCAGTCGTCGGCCTGCCAGATGTAAAGTTTTTCTCCGCTATCCATGCGGAGATTAAACACCCTATTCGCCGCAAAGACAAGTCATTCTCCGCGTAGCGTGCGGCGAATGGGGCAGCTAATCACCGCATCCAGCAGCACAATATGTTCCTATTCTTCTCCAAAATGCTACATTAGGAGAATATATGGAACACGAAACGGCCATACCCGCCGACACCCACAGCCAGCGCGTGCTCGATTTGACCAGCCAGAAGGGATTGCTGCGCGCCAGCGATCTGGACGCCATCGACGCGCCCCGGGTTGTCCTGACGCGCTTGATCGCCGCTGGCCTGCTGGACAGGGTCGGGCGCGGCCTCTATCGCCTACCCGGCCATCCGATCTCGGAACACGAAGGCCTCATGGTGGTGGCGGCCAAGGCGCCGCAGGCCGTGTTCTGCCTGCTGACGGCGCTGCAATTCCACGGGCTGACCACCCAACTGCCACGCCAAGTCTGGATCGCCATGCCGCGCGGCTGCCACGCGCCCCGTATCGATTGGCCGCCGATCAGGATGACGCAGATGACGGGCGATGCCCACGCAGCAGGCATCGAGGAACACCTGCGCGACGGCGTGACGCTGCGGGTCTACAGCGCGGCCAAGACGGTCGTGGACTGCTTCAAGCACCGCAACAAGATCGGCCTGGATGTGGCGATGGAGGCGCTGAAAGATGCCTGGAGGGCGCGCAAGGCGTCGGCGGACGATCTGTGGCGGTACGCCAAGGTGTGCCGGGTCGCCAACGTGATGCGGCCCTATATGGAAGTGGTCGCCCATGAGTAATCGCGCGGCCTCGCTCCCATGAGCGCCTGATCGCCCGCGTGATCATCCGGCGACGGTGATCGGTCGCGGCTTCCGTGCGGATTTGCATGGAGACCCGACGATGACCCGACACTGCACCTGCTGCGGCAAGCCCTTCGAACCCCGCCCGCAAGTTCCCGACCAATCCTTTTGTTCCACGCCCGACTGCCAGCGCGCCCGCAAGCGCCAATGGCAGCGGGCCAAACTCCAGTCCGATCCCGACTACCGGATCAACCAGCGCGCCGCTCAGCAAGCGTGGTCGCAGCGCAATCAGGACTACTGGCGAAACTACCGCGACGCCCGGCCCGAGTACGCGCAGCGCAACCGCGAGCAGCAGCGGTCGCGAGATCAGGGCCGAAACGGCGATCTTGCAAAGATGGACGCGTGCGATCTGCCAAGCGGCCTGTACCGCATCACGCGGCATCCGGCATTGCTGAGGGGAAACGGCGATTCGTGGGTTGTCGAGATCACGCCGGTCTGCATGACGTGTCCGTGCAAGATGGACGTGTCAAGAGAGGACGTGATCGACACCTCGGCCGCCTGCCCGTATTTTTGCTTCCAAACGGGTTCTTGAACATCTCGCATGGCAGCGATTCCAACCGTGTGCGTTGCCGCCGCTTGGCGGCGGCACGTCCATTGAAGGGAGCGGCAGACCCGAAAACGTCAATCACAAAGTGATCGGGTCTATGCAATCGAACGAATCGCCTACAAGTCCGCCAGGGTCGGTGTTCCGCGCCGCGCAGTACGTGCGCATGTCCACCGAGCACCAGCAATACTCGACGGAGAACCAGGCCGACAAAATCCGCGAGTACGCCGCCCGGCGCAACATCGAGATCGTCCGCACCTACGCCGACGAGGGCAAGAGTGGTTTACGCATCGACGGTCGGCAGGCGCTCCAGCAACTGATCGGCGACGTCCAGGCGGGCAAGGCTGACTTCCAGATCATCCTCGTCTACGACGTGAGCCGCTGGGGCCGATTCCAGGACGCCGACGAAAGCGCCTACTACGAATACATCTGCCGCCGCGCCGGGATTCAAGTCGCCTACTGCGCCGAGCAGTTCGAGAACGACGGCTCGCCGGTGTCCACCATCGTCAAAGGCGTCAAGCGTGCAATGGCGGGCGAATACAGCCGCGAGCTCTCGGCCAAGGTGTTCGCCGGGCAGTGCCGCCTGATCGAACTCGGCTTCCGCCAAGGCGGGCCCGCAGGCTACGGTCTGCGGCGCGTGCTGATCGACCAGTCCGGCTCGGTGAAGGGGCAGCTTTCCCGTGGTGAGCACAAGAGCCTGCAAACCGACCGCGTGATCCTGATGCCGGGGCCGGACGAGGAAGTGGCGGTCGTGAACCAGATCTACCGCTGGTTCGTCGAGGACGGCCTGTTCGAATCCGAGATCGCCGACCGGCTCAATACCCGCGGCATCCGGACCGACCTCGGGCGCGACTGGACGCGGGCCACGGTGCGCGAGGTGTTGTCCAACGAGAAATACATCGGCAACAACGTCTACAACCGGCGTTCCTTCAAGCTCAAGAAGGTGCGCGTGGTGAACCGCCCGGAGATGTGGATCAAGAAAGAAGGCGCGTTCGAGGGCATCGTGCCGCCTGACCTGTTCTACACGGCGCAAGGCATCCTGCGGGAGCGCGCCCACCGCTTCAGCGACGAGGAGCTGATCGAGAAACTGCGGCGGCTCTTCCAGCAGCACGGCTACCTGTCCGGCCTGATCATCGACGAGGCCGAGGGGATGCCGTCGGCAGCGGCCTACGCGCACCGCTTCGGCAGCCTGATCCGCGCCTACCAGACGGTGGGCTTCACGCCGGATCGGGACTACCAGTATCTGGAGGTCAACCAGTTCCTGCGCCGCCTCCACCCGGAGATCGTCGGCCAAACCGAGCGGATGATCGCCGAGGTCGGCGGCGCGGTCATGCGCGATCCGGCGACCGACCTGCTCACGGTCAACCGCGAGTTCACCGTCTCGCTGGTGCTGTCACGCTGCCAACTGCTCGACAACGGTCGCCGCCGCTGGAAGGTGCGCTTCGACACCAGCCTCACACCGGACATCACGGTCGCCGTGCGTCTGGATGACAGCAATCAGTCGGCATTGGATTACTACCTGCTGCCGCGTCTGGACTTCGGCCAGCCGCGCATCCACCTGGCCGATCACAACGGCCTCGAATTCGAGAGCTACCGCTTCGACAGCCTGGACTACCTCTACGGCATGGCCGAGCGCAGCCGTCTGAGGAGAGTCGCATGAGCAAAATGCACCACGCTTCCGAGCTGCAAATGATCCCGGTCGATCAGATAGCGGTGCTCAACCCACGCGACCGCAACGGCCGCGTGTTCGAAGAGATCGTCGGCAACATCAAGAACGTCGGCCTGAAGAAGCCAGTCACGGTCACGCCGCGCGACGATCTCGAAGACGGAAAACGCTACCTGCTGATCTGCGGTGAAGGACGGCTCAAGGCGTTCAAGTCGCTCGGCGAGAAAGAGATTCCGGCACTGGTGGTGCGGGTCAACAACGAAGACGCCTTCATCATGAGCCTGACCGAGAACATCGCCCGCAGGAAATACAGTGCGCTGGAACTGCTGATGAGCATCGAGCAGCTGAGCCAGCAGGGCTACGACAAGCGCGTCATCGCCCAGAAAACCGGCCTGAGCCTCGACTACATCAAAGGCATCCTGCTCCTCTTCGAAAAGAGCGAGGAACGCCTGCTGGCCGCCGTCGAGGCCGGAAGGGTTCCACTCAATGTCGCCATCACCATCGCGGGCGCAAGCGACGAAGAAGCGGTGCAGGCCGCGTTGCAGGACGCCTACGAAAGCGGCCAGTTGCGCGGCGGGCAACTGATGCAGGCGCGGCGCGTACTTCAGCGGCGCAGCACCCTGGGCAAAACGCTGGCCCATCGGCCAGCGCGCAAGGGCGCGTCCGTCACCACGTCCAGCCTCGTGCGCAACTACCAGCACGAGGTCGAGCGGCAGAAGCTGATGGTCAAGAAGGCCGAATTCACCCAGCAGCGCCTGCTGTTCGTGATCGAGGCGCTGCGTCAGTTGCTGGCCGACGAGCACTTCTCCAACCTACTTCGCGCCGAAGGCCTGGACACCTTGCCCAAGCAACTGGCCGAGCGCGTCTGGTCTGGAGGCCACGCGGCATGAGCCGCCCGCCGCTTGGGTTCATCCCAGAACCGATCACGCTTGCGCTGGATCGGATTCTGCCGTCGCGCAAGACGCCGGAGGGCTTGAATACCTCGCGAAAGTTCAAGCAGATCATGGCCTCGATGGAAGCAGTCGGACTGATCGAACCCTTGAGCGTGGGCAAGGCCGATAAGGCCACCGGCCAGCACATCCTGCTCGACGGGCACATGCGCCTGCTGGCGCTGCGGCAGCTCGGCTACGTCGACGCACCGTGCCTGATCGCTACCGACGACGAAAGCTATACCTACAACAACCGGATCAACCGCATCTCGTCCATTCAGGAGCACCACATGCTTCGGCGAGCGGTCGAGCGTGGCGTTTCGCCCGAGCGGCTGGCCAAGGCGCTGAACGTGGACATCAGCCAGATCCACAAGAAGGTGAGCCTGCTCGAAGGCATCTGCCCGGAGGCGGTCGAGATGCTGAAGGATCAGCACTTCTCCGCCAACCTCGGTTCGGTGCTGCGCAAACTCAAACCGACCCGGCAGGTCGAGTGCGTGGAATTGATGCTCACTGCCAACAACATGACGGTCGCCTACGCCGAAGCCCTGCTCGCAGCCACGCCGCCGCACCTGCTGGTCAGCGAGAAGCGGCCCCGGAAGCTATCCGGCGTCACAGCGGAACAGATGGTGAAGATGGAGCGCGAGATGGGAAACATCCAAGGGCAACTGAAGCTGGTCGAAAAATCCTACGGTCAGGACGTGCTGCTACTCGTGCTGGCGCGCGGCTACCTCGGCAAGCTGATCGACAACAAGGCGGTGTTCCGTTTCCTGTCGCAGCGACAGCCCGACGTGCTGGCCGAGTTCGAGAACATCATCCAGACCGTGGCGCTGGACGGCAAATGAAGAATGCGTCGGATCGTCGATGCCATTTCGCCATCGCACGCAGCATCACCGTTCGACGACGCCGATGACGGCGACGGTGCGACGATGGTCGCGCACCGCAACGCGCCCGAGGCCGGCCCGGCTTGCCTCTACGGCCTGATCGGCGACGTGGCTCGCGCGGGCAGCGACGGCACAGAGACCAACGCCTGCGCCATCGCCGCCAACTTCATGGCCTACCTGTCCTGTGCGGTCGGACGCGGCGTGTACCTGCCCATCGGCAACACTTGGCACCACGCACGGCTGTTCTGCTTGCACGTCGGGCGCTCGGGCCGTGGCCGCAAGGGCGACGCGGTGTCGCTGGTGCTGCGCATCGATCAGGCGCTGCGCGCGATGGACGAAGGCTTCGCGCCGCAGATTCATCGCGGCGGCCTGTCCAGCCGCGAAGGGTTGGTGGCATTGATGCACGACGGCTACCGGCAAGGCCGCGTGGACGTTCCTGCCATCGAGGACAAGCGGCTGTGGGTGGTCGAATCCGAGTTCGCCAACGTGCTGCATCAGGGGCGTCGCGACGGCAACACGCTGTCGGCGGCGCTGCGCGATTGTTGGGATGGCGTCGATCTCAAGCCCGCCACCAAGTCGAATCGACTTTACGCCAGCCACCCGCACGTCTGCTTGAGCGGCGCGATCTCGCCCAGCGAATTGACGGTCCTGATGAGCGCTCGCGAACTCACCAACGGCTTCGCCAACCGCTTCCTGATGATCTGGGCCGAACGCACGCGGATGCTGCCGTTCCCGAAGGAGACGCCGCAGGCGGTGGTGGAGCATCTGGCGCGCAGGACGCTTGAGGTGTTGGCCTTCGTTCGTGCCAATCGGCACGACCAGCGCGACCATCTGCGGATGGAGCTCTCGCCGCAGGCGCAATGGCGCTACGCCCAGCTCTACCGGGGCGAACTGAACGACGATTTCGGCGACGGCGTCGTCGGCGCGCTGCTGGAGCGCCGCGCCCCGATGCTGCTCCGTCTGGCCATGCTGATGGCGCTGACCGATCTGCAAACCCGGATCGACGCCCAGCACATCGACGCCGCGATGGCATGGATTCGGCACGCCACGGCGTCCGTACGCTTCGTGTTCGTCAGCGCCGCCGAGGAAGCGAAGCTGGCGCAGGTGCTGGAATTGTCGAACCGCGTGCTGGCCTTCCTGCGCGAGCGCGTTCAGGCCACGCGCAGCCAGATCAGCGCGGAGTGCTTTCGGGGCAAGGTGCCCAAGGCGCGGATCGACGCCAGTCTGGAGCACCTGTTGGCCAGCACGCCGCCCAAGATCACGGTGCAGTGGGTCGAGCGCCCCGCCGATGCGCCAGGCACTCCCACGCGGGTGTACCAGCTCGCGTACGCGTAGCGGGGGAACCTCATTTCGCTCACTTCGCCGCGCGGGATTGCCCGCAAGTGCTTGTCGGGCTTCTCATTTCGCTGATTTCGCTCATTTCGCGCCGCAGCGATGCAAAACGTGCCGACTCTGATGTCGGCCGCGAACCGGACGTTAGAAGTGGGTTACTCGATGAGAGTCTTGATGGCGTCTGCCGTCTCCCTCAACCGCACTGAGTCCAACCCGTTCTGGGCATCCTCGGTCGAAATGAACAAGGTCTTGCCCTCAACGAAGCCATTGCGCACATACCACTCGCGCTTCCAGTCCCAGCCCCGTTTGTAGTCAGGCCGACTCAGCATCCCGAGGTGCTCCCAGATGATTAGGTCACCGTCGGCCGTCACGAACGAAAAGTCGGGGCGAAGTCGTCCCGGCGCCGTGGTGCCTTCGCAGACGCGCTCGTACTCGTAAGGGATGCCGAGCTGGAACAGCATGTTGGCGATGACCAGCTCTGACTTGCTGCGGACCAGGTGGCCCTTCTCGGTTCGATGGATGAGGTGCTCCGCGAAGGGCACAGTGTCGTCAGCGGCGCGGATAACGCCATGAAAGATGTTCGTGTTCCGGCGCGCCGTCTCCGAGCGCTCCGGTCGCGTGAGCTCGAAGAGCACCGTGGCGTCGTCGCCCTCGATCAAGAGGACGAGCTGCTCACGCGAGCGCGTCAGCGCGGTGTAGATGAGCTCGCGCGATAGCAGCCTACAGTTTTTCGGGACGACGACGAATACCTTCTTGAACTCGCTGCCCTGCGACTTGTGCACCGTGAGTGCGTAGGCCAGCTCTAAGGGGCCCACCCCACCTGGAAAGTCCCGCTTGCTGTAGCCGAAGCTGAGTCCAGGTCGCCCCGCGAAGACGACGTTCATCCAGGGGTGCTTGGCGGTCGCGACCAGTCCTACCTCACCATTGGCGAGGTAGTGCTCGTCGGATGCCTTCCCATCGTAGGCGTTGCGCCACTGGTTCGAGATCTGGATGACCTTATCCTTACGGACGATGCTCTCGTCGCCAAGGCTGAGGCCCCACACTTCCGACGCACTCTCGAGCTCCTTGGCCCGGAAGCGTCGCTGTACCCACCGGTTGATGTCGCGCACGCCGTGCGGGTGCATGCGTACCGGGGACAGGATCTGCCACCGCTCGGAGCCCTCCGGCGCATCGAACGGCACCCAGCCGCGATCATCGAGCCCGAGCGAAGTGTCGAAGCCCGCTACGTCGCTGCCATTCTTCAGCCCGAGGTGTTTCTGAAAGGACTGGAGCAGTTGCGAGTGCAGCTCGTCGGGCGTCTTCCAGAACACGATCTCGAGGTCGTTGAATTTCTCGCCGAGCTCGAGATCGCTGAGAACGCGATCCGCATCGACGGGCTGCTGCTCGCGCGTGAACCATGACGCCAGGCGCAGCGCGTCCGACGCTGCGGAGGCCGCAGCGGCTGCGCGCACCTCGACGGTGAGCCGAGCGAGGGCGTGCCCCAGGGGCGAATCGTCATCGCTCTGCTCATCGGTGGTTTCGAGATACGAGACGAGGTCGGCGAACGGGCGGCCCACGCCAATTGGTGGAAGCTGGTTCGGATCGCCCACCAGGATGAGTCTCTGCACGTGGGCGAGGTCGAGCGCCTCCAGCACTGCGACGAGATCGTCCATCGTCAGCATCGAACACTCGTCGATGACGACGGTTCTCTCCTTCCGATATTTGTCCCTGCCGTCGAACTTCGGCCGCTGTCGAGCGCCGTCGTACCGACCGAGCCGGTGGAGAAACTGTGCGACGGTCATCGCCTCGGCGTTCGTCGCCTTGCCAAGACGCACGCGCGCCTTCCCGGTCGGCGCGAGAAGAAGGATGCCGTCCTTCGTGAGTGCCTCGGACAGCATCAACGCGCCCATGACCGACGTCTTGCCCGTGCCGGCCCGGCCGACGAGAACGCTCAGTCGTCGTGACAGTAGGCGTGCGAGGGCAACTGCCTGTTCCTCAATTGCCTGGCGATGCAGCTCATTCGACTTGTCAAACTTGCCGCCTGCCTCCGAGATAGCGGCAACGAGCAGCTTCTGCCAATCGGCCTTCACGGGGGCAGCAGGCTTGGCGGCGCGCTTGCCCAGGACCGAGCGGAGTCGATCTTCACGTCCCTTCAGCTCCGTGAGCTGCAGCGCAGCGGTCGATGTAGCGCCGGTGCCGGCGACATCCACGAGTTCTATAACGCAGGACAGTGTGCTGCGGTTCGTGCTCGGCCAGTCCGAACCGATTACGCAAGGGTGGGCAAGGTCCAGCGAGCCGATCCGTTGCAGCGCCTCCGAAACGCTCAGGAGCGCATCGCCGTTCTCCGAAGCTTCACGCAGCACCGCGACCAGTGCGGCGCGAAGACGTCGCGCGTCGTTCGGCGAGCCCACCTTCGAGGGTTCCGGGACTGGGTGCTTTGCTGCAATGGTCGCGTCAGGGAGCAAGCCGCGATCAATGAGCCCCACGGACACCGGCGAATCGTTCCAGTCGCCGAGGTCCACTTCGCTCATCCGATACGGGTTCGCGAGGATCTCCTCGTCGCTCACCTTCGCGGCCGTGCCCTTGGTTCTCTCCTTCGGGTCGAACCAGCGAAGCGCCTGCGCCGACGTGAGCGCGAACCGCGACAGCAGCTTGAGCAGAGCGCGGCGCTCGTCAGGGAGGCTTGTCCACGTCTCTCGGATCGCCTCCAGATCGTTCGCATAGGCCGGCTGCGGCGGCTTCTGTTTCCCTCGGAGGATCGCATCCACGGTCGGCCACGGGTCGGCGTCGGCCTTGACCATTTCCGACGACCGCAATTCCAGCGCAAGGGCTGTGCCGAGTCGCATCCCGAGTGCCTCAAGGGCGGGGCCGAGTCCAGGGAACGGCCCTCGGTCTTGCCATGCCTGCGCGATCTGCTGGTTGAGCCACTCCTCGCGGCGCTCCCACGGCCCTTTCGCGATCCCATGCTCTCGAATCTTGCGCACCGATTCGAGGCATCGGACCAGCGTAGATAGCGCGATGTCGGCGGGCGCCAGCTCCGCGGCGTAGGAGAAGACGCGGACGTGCGCCGGGTCGGCGGACACTGCGATTTCCCGCAGGAGCCGTTCACGCCGTGCGTCTTCAGCGGCGTCGCCTGTCGGCTCGAGGTAGTCGTGGTACGGGAGCAGGAAGCCGTCTTCTCCGTGCGGTCGGATCGTGTGCCGAATGAGCAGATCCCACATGAGGTGCGTTGGCTTCTTCTTCGTGACGTCGTAGGCCTTCGGCGGGGCGAGCGTGGCGATCTTTCCGACGCCCATCACGAGCCGCGAGATGGTGTCGCCGAGCGGCTGGCCCTCTTTGCAGTAGAAGAACACCAGCGACCGATCCGGCGTGAGCCTGCTGGAGAACAGCTTAAGGATCGCCTCCTGCCGTTCGCGGCCGAAGACCCAAGGACTCGCAAACGGGGACTCCTCGTCGGGCGGGAGCGGTGTCGGAAGCCGCTCGTCAATTGCTTTCTGCTCGCTACGGAGCATCCACGCGAACGGCACCACGAACGTGGCGTAGGACGGGACCCTGACCAGCGTCGGCTTGAGGTGGCCGTGCGTCTCCTCGGCCTTCTTGATGCCGGCGTAGGGATGAACGAAGTGCCGCGACCACTCCTCTTCATTCATGAACGCGCCCGACTCGGCCTTGCAAGCGGGCAGATCGTCCGGCTCCAGAGTGCTCCATCGCTTCCCTGCCAGTGCGTCCTCGCGGGCATCATCGCGCTCCTCGCGGATGCGGTCGAGTGCGGCGCAGAACGAGTTGCAGGATGGCTGGCGGCAGACGGTCCCGTTCCAGCGGGAGTCATGCCAAGCAACGCGCGCAGTAAGGTGGAACATGGGCTATTCGGTCCTTCCGTCTCTGATGGTGGTTACATGCCAGTGACTGACGTCACCGACCAACGGCCGTTTTGGTACTACCACCATGCTGCGTAATACGAGGACGGCACTTGATCTTCACCGCGCCCCGGGTGAAGGAGTCGTCCGAGGCCTTGCTCGACCACACATAGGCTTCGCCGGTTCCGAGATGGCTCATCTTGTCGGAGGTCAACTCGCCAAGGGCGGCATTCGCCTTCTGGATATGCTTCAGCCAGGCGGGCGAGTTGAACTTATGCATGATGATCTGTGATGACAGCTCGATCAGAGAGACAGGGACCGATGGCGGGTCCTGAGAGGCGACCATGATGCTGGTCCCTTTATGTCGCATCTCACGGACGACCTCTACCAAGCCGGAAACCAAGTCATCGTTTTCGATGTACTTGTGGGCTTCATCGAAAACCACCAACTTGTTGAAGGCGCTTCCTTGGTAGGTTGCTTCTGAGAAAATCTGCAACATCACCACGAACAGACCGAGGGCCTCGTCCTTTTCGATATATTCATCGCGCAGATCCACGATGATCAAACGGCCTGGACGAATCAGATCCTGGAGACGCTGGTTATCATCGATGTATTCGCTGGCGAACAGAAGGCGCGTCTGCGCCAGCTCTTTCAGGTGATCGGACAGGCCAGAGTTATCAATACCTGCTCGCAGGGCATCCAAGGTCAGGTTATCCCGCAGCCCCCTCATGATGAGATTGATGTGCCGCATATACATGCTCTGACTGCCAATCGCTCCCATCAGGAATTTCCAGTGCGCCGCCTTGAGTTCGGAGGCAGAAAAAGCAATCGCCTTAACCTCGATATCCGGGTACTCGGCCCGGCGATCATCCACCTTGTTTGCCGGGGTAAGAATCAGTACATCCTTCAGGGCTTCCGGGTTGGCCTTGTAACGCTCACGAAGGATGCGGATCTCTTCATCCACCGAGTTGGCATTGATCATCGAGGTAAACTCCGGCGCATAATCCTGGGTCGGGCTGTAATGGAAAATGACCGTGGCGAGCGGGCTTGGCAGCACATTGATGTGTTGGAGCGGCATTGAGGCCATCTCAATGACCGTTCCAAGGGTGTAGCTCTTGCCGCCGCCTTGAACCCCAAAGAGACTGATTGTGTGGGTATGGTTGAGGTCCAGCGCGATTTTCCTGCCGGAAACCTCTCCGAGCAATCCGTACTGGGGCGAGTCACCATTAACGCCCAGCATGATGTCATAGCGGACCTCGGCTTGAGGCGCAGCCTCGGGTGTCGGATGCTCTGGCGCTTCAAGCTCGGGTTGAACAGGTTCTTCCG
The DNA here is from genome assembly GCF_905397375.1 of Ralstonia mannitolilytica. Lineage (GTDB taxonomy): Bacteria > Pseudomonadota > Gammaproteobacteria > Burkholderiales > Burkholderiaceae > Ralstonia > Ralstonia mannitolilytica. The sequence goes on along the minus strand of NZ_CAJPVG010000011.1, from coordinate 50,209 downwards.
GTTCAACAGCAACGGCGGCGGGCTGTTCGTCTTCTTTTTCTTCTTCAGGCGCAATGGTGGAAGGTCGAGGTGCCTGCTCGACAGGTTCCGCTTGTTCTTCCTTTTCCTCTTGGGCAGGTGCAGGTGTTTCCCCTGCGGCAGGAGGTGTTGGCTGGGTGATTGGTGCCTCTGGCTCTTCGTCCCAGAGCTCATCCACCGTCCAGGACGTTGACCGAGCTCTCTTGGGTGCGATGAAAGCGGCTGTCTCGAGCTTCGGCACGTTCGGTATAAACTGCTCGCTTAGGAGGTGCGCGGTCGGTTCTTCCTCAATCTCGACAGAAATAGGCTTGCGGCAGTTCTCCAGCAAGGCGTGAATGAGATCCTTGCCGATGCGGTGGAATTCAATGCCCACCTCGTTGTCCGGGGCTTCGGTTCCGGTCTTGTCGAAGTCGAAGATCAGGGCGCAGCGTCTGAACTGAAGCGAGTAACCCTGTTCGATGGATTCAAGTAGCCCTCGTGCTTCCTGGGCGGCAGTCATATCAAAGATCCCGTAACGCAGTGAGCGTTCCAGATAGAACCGAAGGATCTGAGCCAACTCCCGGCTCTTGAGCAACCTATCCGGCCGGTCCGGCTTTTTCAGGGCCGGGTCAAAGTGGCGCTGGAGGATGCGCTCACTCTGATTGATTTGAGCGGAGATCCGCTCCTTCAGTTGGTTGAAGGCCGCAAAGTCGCCGACCTGCGAATAACACTTCACCTCGACCAGGTTGCAAGTTATCGTCCTGGTGTTCAAATCCAAGTCGAACAAGCCCAAGTCGGTGCGTTGCAGGCTGATGGCATCATTGACATCGTCTGACTCACCACTTGAGCGGTAGAGGTCCGTGTGTGCATCCAACGGCACAATGACCTGATTACTCAATGCGCCCTGATATTCGAGATAGAGCCGCGCCAAAGCCAGGCCAAGAGCTTCCGCCTGTTGCGTGCGTGCAGAAATCAGTTTCAGGGCAAGCTGGCCGGAAAGCGACCGCAGGTTTGCCAGAATCTGAACCGACTGCTCGCCGTCGGCGGACAAGCCATGCTCAAGCAGCACCGGTTTTAGCATGGCCTCCAGCTCATCGTTCGAGCGCGAGGAGATGATCAGGTTGTGTGTCGCCTGGGAGCTGGCTCCCGGCACATAGTCAATCAGATAGTCCGGTCTATTCTTCCGGCCGCCATGGTCGAAAAACTCAATCCCCATATTTCGGTCGATTGTGAACACCCAATCGCTGATCTGGTGAACCTCGTAGATCAGTTCTCGTTGGGCCACATCGAGGCCAAGGGTCACGACCGGGACGGCTTTGAAACTGGCACCAGAAGCAGCAACCGCTGATGTCGCAAAACAGAGGTGACGGCTCAGGGACGACAGCAAATCGAAGCACGCAGCGTGGTTGTCCGCACCGAGGGAGCGCCCGACAATCGGCCGCTTATTCCAGAAGGTACCCGAATCATCATCAACAAATTCGGTGTCGAAGTCCTGTATCAGCCCATGCAGCGGAGTCACTCCCGTCGGTTTCTCGGCAATGGAAAGCTCCTCGGCGGGGAACACATCCAGAAGAACGCTGATGTGCGCCGGGAACTCCTTGGAATTTGCATGGAATTCACTCAGCGCGTGCTTGGCTAAGTTCAGCTTGGAGAACAGATGGCTGCCGGTTGAAGTCGCAAACGCGTCGGCGGCCTCGTTTACCGTGGCTCCGGGACGGACCATTGATTCAAGCGCCTCACCCAAAACAGGCGAGTCGGGGTCGGAGGTAAAGAGACGGATGTCATAGCGCAAATCGGCATGCTCACGCTTCTGCTGGAGCGACATCAGGGCCTCCGCTATTACCGAACCGGCCCCGGGGTTGAAGATGTTCAGAGATAGCTCTCGCACATATGGATGCTGGGAGAGATAGCGCTCGATCTTGTCCGCAATGACCTTTCCGGAAATATCGGACCCCGCCGCAGACGGCTCGGCCAAGCCGAGAGCCGAACAGATCTCCGCCATCAGGCCACGGGAATTCTCCTCGGTTGTCGGGGCGTAGAGCGCCCAAAACGCATTCAGGTTGTCCACCGGAGTGAAGATGCGGCCATCCTCGACGGGAATACCGACCGGATAAGCAGAAGGCACAAGGCCATCCAACAGTGCGGAACGGACGTGAGGAATGTGATCCTTCCCGCCTGACTTGATCTTCTCGATCCAATCCTTGCCCAGGGTGACCCAGCTGCTTAGCCACAAAGCACGGAGCGGATGGGTTGGGGAGATCAAAACAGCCTCCCGATGCCTTCCACGAAAGTCGGTCAAGATGACGTGAATGGAATCAACGGCCAGCACGTTTCTGAGTACTTGCAGGTGCTGCTGGCGCTCGGCACCAGAAGTCGTCTCAGCCTGACGGATAAGGTTCCTTACCAGGTCGAGGTATGCCTCGGCATATGCAAGGCACTCCTTTTCCGAGTCTCGGAACGAAAGCCCCTGCATGATCAGCTCGGCAGTGTCTTTGCGCACTGCTGCGAAGAACTCTTCGCGAGCGGCCAGGAAGGAGGCCATCGCGGCCGAAGATGGCAGTGCGAGTCCAACCTCGGAAGGCGGCTCGGCAGTATCCAGATTGATCTGCATTCGCCAGCCCGATGGATGCTTGGGCTCCGCCAAAATGCGCTGTTCAATGGTCTTGAGCATGCGCGAGAGCGGAATCTGCACAGCGCCCTCACGACCGAATTTCGCCAGCAAGGTTTCCTGACGGGAGGCCTTCTTAGAACGACCGCCTTCAGCCCAGGCGACCCCGCTAATGGCAATCTCTGCCGGGTCGCGCTCATCTCCCAGCGCGGTCAGTTGCAACCGGAAGTGAGCGTGCTCCAGACTCTGTTCAATGGGTATTGCCCGCTGCGGCGGCTCTTCCTCGATGCTGCCGCCGGGCAGGACGTAAAAAGGCTCGCTCTCATAAGAACGCTTGGCCCCTTCGGAGCCGGAATCCGCTTCCAGCGGAATCGGGTCGCCATCGGCAGTCCAAGGAAGAACCCGAATGAAGTGCCAACCTTCCTCAAATTCAATCTTGTTGAGCTTATCCAGGTTGACCGTGCATTGCAGACGATTCTGCGTCCAGGCTTTGACCTTCTTGGATTTTCCGACCGGGCCATCGTTCTGAGAAACGATCTGAACCGTAAAGTGATCCAGTCCGCTGACTTTACCTGGGTGAGGATTGACCTCGAACACCACATTTATCTTACGGCGGTCGTTGGGGACCAGAACCTGTTGTCCAATCAGGCCGGAGAGCTGATCATCGGTCTCGTCTTCCTGCACGACCGGCAAGTCGGTCTCCAGAACCGTCAGCAGGACCTTGTCCAGGGAACGCTCTTCCTGGAAGGTCCACTTGTCGAACGAGATGCTCCACCAGCTTTTATCCGTCGCTATGGGCGGCGTCCAGGCTTCCGGTTCCTGGATGTCGTATTTCTCAAAGTAAGTAGACAGGCGAGATTCCAGGGCTTTGTCGCTGAGCCCCAACTCCGCGATGCGTCCTCGCACGGATTTGTGGGAGGCCATCAGATTTCGGACGCTGCCCAGGTTCCGCCGGATCTTGCCATTGACCATCCCAGGATCGGCGAAGAGCTTGAAGTCCGGAATCAGCGTCAATTCATACAGGCTGGCTCCGAGCGTTTCTCCATCAATGCCATTTTCCAGCGCCGTGAGTAGATATCGCACGCGGAAAACATCATCGGCAAAAAGCCATTCTTCCTCTGAGATGATTCCGAAAAGATCGCGCACATGGCTGACCAGTGTTGCCGGCAGCCGGTCAAGCAGTGAGTCGATTAGATCTTCGTAAATCGCCGTGAAGGTCAGCTCTTCGAACGTGGCCACACCGAAGGAATCCTCAGCGCTGGTGCGGAGCGAGGTTGGGATAAAGACCAGAAGCGGCTGGCGCAACTCACCATTCGCGTCGGGATTTCGCAGTTCCACCAGCTTGGTGGAGGTCACCCGGAAGGGTTGGCCCTCCTGATCATGGCTGCCAAGGATGAAAATGTTGCCGTCAGGCCGCGTTCGGCGCAGTTCCTTGCAAACCGATTCCATCACATCGTCATCGAGATCGGTGACCCGCATGCAGTGGCCCGGGCCACGGTCACCCAGGATCGCTTCGATACGGGGGCACAGCAGACCAGCAACCGCCGCGTTCAATTTATCCTGGGAAAGCTTGGTGAACGCGTTACTCATGCGTGCCTCCCGTTCTTATCTGTTCCATCGTTTCTCTCAATCGCATAGCGGGGCGACACCTTCTGAGTCACATAGGCATCCGACAGATCCTCGTAGAACCCGATTTCGCGCAGGCGACGCTTGAAGGCTTCGAGGTTGAGGCGCAAGGCGCGTCTGTCGAGGATGCTGCTGTTGGCCTGGGCTCCTTCCGGTAGCCGGTCGATGTGAAGGCCGTAGCGGTTTCTCAGGAAAGTAAGCAACTCCTCGATGCGGACTTCCCGGGTCACGAAGCGTCCGCCGTCCTGGGTGAGCACGGCCACCTGAAGCAGCACCTCCAGCAGCTTGCTCCCCAACACAAACCGCCGAGGGCTTCCCTTGGTTCTGGATTGAGCCAACAGGCCGTTTTCCTTGTTCTTCAGCAGAAGAGAATCCAGGCATTCGGTGATGTACTGGCGGTGATACTTGCCGCGATACGCCATCAGGATTTCGATGAAGGATTCAAACTCGCCGAGGCCCATTGCGGTGACTTCCCGGATCTCCGGATCAACGTCCTCATTCCCGGAGGTCGACTCTTCGATCAGGCTGGCCAGGCGGAACTTGAAGTAAGCCTGCCGTTCGGCATCGTGCTCAGGCTTCAGCAGGGAAACCAGATCGCCGACGCTGAACACGCCGCCCCCTGGCGTAGCGAGCTTGCCTGTCTTTTTGGTCAGGTATTCCGCCATCTCATCGAGCTTCTTGACGACGAAATTGGCCTGTACGAAGGCCGGGATCTGGCGATAGAGCCGGTCCGTGGACTTGCGGGCCAGTTCGGCCATATGCGGATTGTTGAGGTCGCCCATATCCACGACCAGCGCCACGCGGTAAGGACAGCCTTCCAGCGCATTGTCGAGGCCGGGGTTGATCGGGCATTCCTTGGTGGTGCAGAGATCGTTTCCGGAGCGCTGTTTCACCAGCTTGGGCAACATCTGCAGCAGCTTGAGGTGGTAGAGCGCCAGATGGAAGGCCATCAGGGTCTTGAGGTAATCCACCAGCACTGAGCGCGGAATATAGGGCTCGTAGGCCAGAAGCCGTAGGATGTCGTCGGCCATGATGTCGGCCTGGCCGATGCACAGCGGCTGGAAACGTGAAGGCTCCTTGGAGTCCTTCATGTCCTGGGTAACCTGGTGATCCAGACGCAGGATTGCCTGCGTCTCCACATCCACGGATGCGTTGGGGTCGTAGCGGTCCGTCACCAGGTCGATTCCCGGGAAGAAGAACCGTTTCAAGGCGTCTCGTGCCGCTTGGCCCTTGCCTTTGCGGGCATAGAAAAGCATCCAGTAAATCTGCTCGGCCGCACCGTAATCACGCGTATGCTTTGCGTTGCGGAACTTATAGGTGTTGCCGTGCAGCGGCCTTGGAGCGGCCACGGCCTGATTGGCTTTGCCACGGTTAACCACATCCATCAGATCGGTCTCGATCCAGCGATGTACCACCTGCGGGAAGCGATCAAAGCCCGCGAACCATTCCGGATGCTCAAGGAAGTCCTCGATGAACTCTTCAACCGTCAGGTCGCCGCCACGGGGCGGCCGTCGGCTGGCATATCCATCGTATTTGAGCCGGGGGAAGAGCATGGTCAGCACACGATCCATCTCGATGTGCTTGAAATCGATATAGGTGGTCTTGGGAGTGCGGAACTCTTTGTCTCTGCCTTTGATGCTCATACTTCAGACCTCCTGCTCACTTTTCCCAGATGCAGGATGCCTTTGTCGTCGCGCCGGATCTGGAAGAATTCAAAGCCGCTTTCGGTCAGGAGCACTTCCTGATAGGGAGCGGCCGATAGAACATTCTTAAAGACCGCCAGGCTCAGGTAGAAACCTTCCTGTTCCTCGATGCTGGGCCGGTAGCCGTTGTTGAGCCGCATCAGCATTTCGTAGATGTCGAGATTGATGCGCAGGCTGGCCTTGTGTCCGTCGCCGGAGTTGTAAAGCAGCACCAGCGCTTGGGACAGGCACTCGAGGAAAGGATGGACTGCCGTTTCCTGCTCGGTGCGGAGCGTGAAATGGTCGCCGTCGAAGAGGCGGTAACTGCGGATTGTGCCCTTATCCACTTGCCGGACACGCAACGCCAACTGGTTGCCCAACCGCGCCGGATCGCTCAGGCCTTCGCCCCGGTTGATGGCCCGGAGAATAGAGGTAACCTCTTCGGCGCTTTTCGGTCCAGGCTGCTCAATGGCATCCAGGAAGGGATCGATGCTTCCATAAGGCAGCATCTCTTTCCAACCAATGTCGCGTCGCTCAAAGAAATGGCGGCGGCGCATGTGCGAGAGGTAGTTTCGGTGCTTGGCGATCAGTCGAGCACGGTTCTTCGACGAGTAATCGCGGGGCAGATTGCGGAACAGCGTCTCCGTCAGCCCATCGTCATACCCGGCTCGCTCCGCGAACGAGAAGCGGCTCATGGCCTTGGTCTTGGGGTTGAGAAAGCCAAGCTCGCGGTCCAGATCGGGGTTGCTGACTTCGGCGATATCGATCTCGCGCAGCAGAGAAATCAGGCGGTCATTGGAGCCTTCAGCCCCGCCAAGCCATGAGTTGAAATAAAAGCCGTCAAGGATACGATTCTGGGTCTCTTCACCACCGTTCTGATAGAGCTGGTGAATGCCGTCACAATCCTGAGTGCCCACCAGCATGAAGGCCAGCGCTGAACGTAGGTCACGCATGGTGATGTGCAGGCGGCCGCGCAGATGGGTGATGGTGTAGAGCATCTTCAGGCGCTCGATCACCTTGGGACCGGCAACCGAGTCCTGGAAGGTCCGGGCGTTGTGATAGGCGTAGCATTTGCCCTTGAGATCGCACTTCTCGCAGGCCTGCCAGTATTCCTGCTGCGTCATGCGGGCGATCAGCCGCTCCAGAATCGAAGGCTGACCTTCCTCGGGTTCGGCGACCACCGAGCGCAGGTTGAGGTTGATGACCGCGATACCGCGTTCCGGTGCAGCTCCGGCCAAACCCTGCTGAATCTGCTTGGCGAGCAGCGGGAACTCCTCTTCATGCTCGAGGAAGAAATCGACCAGCCGCCCCTCGTTGATCGCGATCAGGCGGGTCTGATTCTCGGGCCAGCCGGAGGCGTCCTTGCCCGCGAAGGGGGCAAAGAACTTCTGCAGCACGGCATCGTTGCGCTCGTCGCCTTCATCCTGGCTTCCGTCGTAATTGCTTTGATAGGTATGCCCCTTGAGCTGGAACACAGCCCCATTCGCGCCGCGTTGCATCTGTGCGCCCTTGCTCTCGGCAAAGGCCTCGAACTGCTGAATGAAGGCCGTCTTACCGTCACCGGCATTACCGCTGATGATGACCAGGCGGAACTCACCCTTGAGCAGCGCGGGCTTGAGCTTCTCGTCCAGATAGGTCGGCACGTAGGTGGCCTTGCCAACTTCGTCGAGGCCACGGGTGCCCGCGTTGGACACCTGGCTCTGGCTATAGAGCGTCAGCAGGTGGGTGACAAAGGGGTTGGTGTTGGGCTTGGTCGGCTCGAAGCCCAGCTTGGACACCACCTTGGGTCCGGCACCAATCTCGCCGGCGGTCAGCACCGAGCGCAGGCGCTTGACCTCAGCCATGGCGGTCAAGAACTCCTCTGCTGACGCGAAGCGATCCTTGCGCTCCGGCGCGATCATCTTCACCAGCACATTGACCAGCGACGAGCTGAGGTCGGCGCAGCCTTTGAACTGCTTGGGGTCCTTGGGCTGAGCCTTGATCGGCGGCGTGGGGTCGTCGAAAGGATACTTGCCGGTCAGGCACTCATAGAAGGAGATGCCCAGGGCATAGAGGTCGCGGTCCACCCGATCCGAAGCATCCGGCTCGGAGGAGTAATCGTAATCCGGCGGCAGGTAGCGGCGCGTGCCGCCACCGCCCTGAACCTCGTCGTTCTCGGAGACCGCAACGTTGAAATCAATGATGCGGACGCCCTTATCGGTCCACAGTAGGTTGGAAGGCTTGACGTCCTGATGGTAAACGCCGTGCTTGTGAAGATGGGCCAGCCCATCGGCGGCCTCGCGCACGATGCGCACGGCATCATCCAGCGACAGCGCCTCGGCATCGATCAGATCGGAGACGTCCAGACCTTCCACGTACTCAAAGACGATGTACGGCGTTTGCTTGGCGTCGGCCATGCGGTCCGCCCAGATCACCTTCACCACATGCGGATGGTCGGGCAGATTGGTCAGGGTCTTGTATTCGCGGCGCAGTCGCTCGTACACGCTGCGGCGGTCCTTGGTCACCAGCTTGATGACCCGCACCACATCGCCCAGGGAATCGAACACCTTGTAGGCCACACCGAAGCCGCCGCTGCCCAGCTTCTTCTGAATGCGGAAGCGATCCGCCAGGATGAAATCCTGCGGCAGGTTCATCAGGTTATCCGGGAGCTGTGGCACAACCACGGCCGGGCCGCTCACATCCGGGCCGGAGTCGTTCTTCGCCTCGGGCAGAATCAGGTCATCCAGGCCCTTGCGGGCGATGGCCGCACTGGTGTGCCGTTCCTCGGGATCAAACTCGCAGAACTTCTGCAGCCAATAGTCGATCCCCTTGGGCAGGTCCGGCTTGTGCTCCGAGGGCTTCATGGGGAACCGGCCATCGGCCTCCATCATCTGGTCGACGCCTTCAAAGGGCAGCTCGCCGGTCAGTAGCTCGTAAAAGATCAGCCCGGCGGCATAGAGGTCGGAGGCAATGCTGGCCTGGGTCGGGTCTTTGAAGCACTCCGGAGCCTGGTAGGTGGCTTCCAGATCATCCACCACCTGATCGGCGATGGTGGAGGTGCGGTTCTTGCCCACCCGGGCGAAATCGAAACCCGTCACCCGGGCCTGGCCGCCCTTGGTCACCAGAATGGCGTCCGGCGTGAGATTGCGGTGGATCACCTCGTGCCGGTGCGCATGGTCCAGGGCCGACAGCACGTCGCGCATCACCTGGAGCTTCTGGTCAAAGGTCAGCGCCAGGGAGGCCTTGTTGATGTGCAGGCGCAGGGCCTGGCCGGGCAGGTCCTCGGTGACCAGAACCACCTTATCTTCATCGTCGGAGACGAACAGATCCTTCACCGCCAGCACATTGGCGTGAGTCGGCATGTGCGCCACGGCCCGATAGGCGTTACTGATCTTCTTGAACTCTTCTTTGCGGGCGGCCTCGTCCTGGTAAGGGTCGGCCTGATAGACGCGCAGGCGGGCCATGCCGCCGCTCTTGCCCAACAGGTTGTGCTTGGCGCGGTACTCGGTGTAGCGGTCGGTGCCGCCCAGCTTCTCTTCCACCTGCCAGTCGCGGAACACCAGCGCCGCGCTCTTGGGCTTGGCGTTGCCGGTGATCGCCTTGGCGATCTGGGAGTGGAAGCGGGTGATGTTATCCAGCCGGTTGTCGGGGATGCGGCTCGGGTCGCGGAAGTATTTCAGGCAGTGCTTGAAGTCAGTAACGTCCGGGCTGTCGATACCCGCCTGATCGAACACGGCGGCGTCATCGGCGGTGAGCAGCACCGTGGCATGCACATGGGCCTTGCGCAGCTCAATCAGGCCGGTGTTGCTCTCGCGGATGATGGTGGCCATGGTCTTGGCATGGCTGCGCAGCTTGGCCAGCGGCGAGAAGAACGGCTGCCGCCCCTCGGGATACCACTTGGAGCCATACACATCGATGTTGCCCCGCGTCCCTTTGACATCCACCAGATACACCGCGTGAGGCGCAAGGATGGCGATGTCGATTTCGAACACCTCCTCACCCTGGCGCATCTCGAAGTTGTGGAAGATCAGCCAGCCATCAGGCAGGTGATCCCGAAGGAACCCGATGGCCTGGCGTTCAGATTCGTTCGCGGGTTGCCCGATGGGTATGACCTTCACCATTAGCGACCTCCCTCCTCAATGGTGCGCTCGACGAGGGCGCGAGCCAGGTCTTCTTTTTCCTGAGCCTCCGCCCGTTTGTGTCCAGCATTCCAGACCAGTTCGTTGATCTCGCCTTCGAGGGCGCTGTCGCATCGGGGAATGAGCAGGCGTGATACGTCGGGTGCCGACAGATGCGGAATGGAGCTCCCAGCGGCAGTCCGAATCAGTTGCCGATAACCCACATCAGTGAGAAATAGGTATGCGTAGAGGTAGCCGGGAAGAATCCTCGAGTTCTGCGCACTCAGTCTGAGAACGTCTACCGAAACGCATCCACCAGCAAAACGGCGATCGGCCCAAACACCGCGACCGATAATGCCGCCGACTTGCCCACTGCGAGCAAGAAGCAGGTCGCCTTCCTGGGTCGCCCACTCACTTTCGTCTGGCAATAGACGGCTGGACAGGAAACGCGTTGGCTCATAACGCTGGCGGAAAATCTCGCCACTGGTCAGGAATGGGGCACCGTACTCCTCATCAACGAAGACCTGTTTAATCCGTCCGGTTTCGCTAATCGATATGCCGAGGGTTGAGAGTTCATCTTTGCGTGGAACGCCAGCGATCAGCCGGTCACTTTCTTGGGCAACGGCGTCGTGGAAGGTCGCCTCCAGTCGCTTGAGAACCAGCATGGAGGACGCCGTCGAACACGAGAAGACGCGATGTGACAATGCCAGTTTTTGCGGGAAGCCAAACTGGTAATTGACCATCGAACCGGCGGTTTTGAGGAGCTCGGTTGCTTCAACCCTCAACTCCGCTGCCCTTTGAACCAATTCGTTTGCTTGTTCTTCAATGTCGCCGAGTCTCGGGACAGGAAGGTCTGCGATATGATGTGGTTCTATGTGCTGAATAATTGCTCCATAGGTACCAGACACAACAATCGGAACACCGAATCGACTTGAAAGGTATGCGTAGAGGTATCCGGGAGTGATCTTGGTAATGTCAGGCACAACTCTCATGAAATGTTGCGAGCCCGCCATCCCTTTCATGTCCGAACGGGCATAAGCCATCCGTCCAATGGTTCCCGAACAGGTGATCAGGGTCCATCCTTCATCAAGAACTAAGGCAGGATTCCCATTAATCTGTTTCTTGGACAACAACGAAACATTGGATAAATCTGCGTCGAGAATATCTGTGCTGCCCAGAAAGGGAACACCATTCGTTGGGTCATCAACGTAAACGCGAGGAAACCGAGGGCCGTTAAAAATGCCGCCATTATGATTGGCGGTAAGACTCTTGAGAGCCTCATTCTTGTGTCTCTTCAATAGTTCCTTTGCTTCGACTGCTCCTGACATGTAAGGACCGCAGTCAAGGCGACGACCGTTGTTTTCAAGCCATGCGCTTGGAATCGCTCTGCACTGAAATTTTCTGCTCATAACGTCACCTCGCCGGTTGCGCGGAATTCCTTGTATTTCTCTGCCACCAGCGGCAGCTCGTCATGAATGCGGCGGTTGCGGCGCGTGGTTCGGCGGATTTCCACTTCCCCGCCTTCACGAACCCGCTCGATCACTTCCTCATCGAAAACCAGCTCCTCACCATCGGGGGCTCGCTGGAACAGGAGATTGCCCCGGGCGTCGACACCGGCCCGATCTACCACGGCCATGAAGACCTTGTATTCCGGGTGCTCGGTATTGATCAGCTCCTCCTGGCTGCGACGACGCAGCACCAGCAGGCTGGGCAAGGCGGGTGTCAGGCCATACTCCTTCACGGTGACCTTGAACGGCTCCACCGGCAGGTCAACCGAGGCCATGACCTCGCAGTGACGCAGAATCCACCAGCGCACGTACTCATCGCCGGGATTGCCCAGCAAGCCATCGGGCAACAGGATTCCCACTCGGCCGGTACCGGGCTTCACCCATCGCAGGGCGCGTTCAAGAAACAGCACCTCGGGAGGGACACCGCCGGTGTTCAGATTGCCGGTGTTGCGGAATCCACCTCCCTCGTCGCGCTCCCAGATGTTGCCCAGGTCATAGCGCTGCAGAATGGAGGTGTCGCTTACCGTATCTTGGGTCGAGAACCAGGGGTTGAGCAGAACAATATCCATGCTGCCTAGCAGCATGGCAGGGCGGGCGGCTTCGACGCCATCCAGATCGCCATCCGGAAAGGTGCGAGCATCAATGCGGAACACGCGGCCGGGATTACCGGTGGTGAACAGCAGGTTCATGCGGCTCGCGACGGCCAAGAAGGGATCGATGTCGCAGCCCAGGGCATTGCTGGCCGCCCAGGCGGCGGTTTCGCTTTGCGCCTGGCGGATCTGTTCGTTGGTGGCCTCTTCAGGCGCGGTGCCCATGGCCGCAAGTTTCTTCTTGAAGATATGCGCGGCGGTCATCGCCAGGAAGGTGCCGGTGCCGCTGGAGCAGTCCATGATGCGTTCGCCGGGTTGCGGGTCGAGCATCTCCACCGCCATTTCGGCCACGTTGAGCGGCGTGGGGTAGCGGCCCTCGCGGCCGTCCATCACGCTGCGGGCGACCGCACGGAAGGCCCCGGTACGGTAACGGGGTTGGGTTTCGCTCAGGGAGTAACGGGCCAGCTCCATGACCACGCGGGCGGTCTCGTGAGGTTCCAGCGTCAGATCCCAGCCACGGGTCAGCAGGTTAGGCTGCCAGGCCTTGGCAGCGGCAATGGATTCGTTGATGCGCTGGGCAGTGGCCTGTTGGCCCGCCTCGGTGAAAGGCTCGTCGCCCTTGATCCAGAACTTGCGCTCGCCAGTGGGCAGCGTCTCATCGTGGATCTTGGCCAGCATCAGCACGGCCAACTGCTTGAAGGAATCCTTGTGATCGAGCCCCAGGTTTCGGTTCAGATACTGGCGGCAACGCAGCAGAGCGTCTTCCAGATCTTCCGCTTCGGCGCTGACCTGAATGACACCGCCGGTGCGGTCGAGATCGGTAGTCCGTTCACCCGGAACCGGCCAGACACCCAGCGGTTTGGCTCGGACCTCGAAGCGGGTGCGCTCGACCTGGAACAGGAACTCCTCCTGACCGTTGGTCCACATACCCAGCGTCGCGCCAGGGATCAGCTCCAGTAGCTCCTTGAGCTCACGTAGGTCGGCGTCGGCCTCGACAATGGAGCGGAGCTTGTCGCGCTTCTTCTGATTCTTGCAGACGATGATCCGCTGCAGGTTGTCGTTGTTGTGCTCGGCATCGGGGCGGAAAATGGCGATGTCGATGCGCTTGCGCCCCTGGCCGGGGATCTGGGGGTTGTAGTTCACCTCCAGGTCATTCCGATCAAACCCGTAGCTTTCGATGAGCTGGCGCAGAACCTTCTGCACCAGCAGCTTTTTGGCTGAGGCGCTTTCCTTGTTACCGGTCAGGATATCGATGAAAAAGTTATCCGGGCCGTTCTCTTCGGCAGCATCCTGCTGGGCTTCAATGATGTCGTCGTCCTGGTCGCTCATCGTGCCGCCACCTTTTTCCCGTTTTGTTTTTGGCTGCGGCCAGTCGCACTTTCACTGGTGAGCGGCAGCTCATCATATTCCTTCAGAAACTCTCGGTATTTCCGGGCGATCAGTGGCAGATCGTTGTCCTCGATCTTTTCCTGCCGTGTAAGTGTTCTCTCTACCCAGCCACTCTTGCGATGGAATCGCTCGGTGAACTGCCTGGGTTCGAGGATCTCTTCGCCGTCCGGCGTGCGCTTGTAGAGCTTGTTGCCACGACGGTCGAACCCAACCTTGTCGGCTACCGCCATGAAGACTGGATATTCCTCTACGCCACCTAGAGCCTCGGCGTGCTTTTCCTCTTCGCTCTTGCGGCGCAGGAACAGAAGGCTGGTGAGGATGTTGACGTTTGCCTCGGCGATAAAAGCTTCCACAGGCAGATCGACGGAGGCGAGCACCTGCGATTCACGCATGATCCACCAACGGATGTATTCCGCCGCCGGATTGCCGAGAACGCCATCGGGCAGGACGATACCCATGCGGCCGGTGCCCGGTTTGAGCCACTTGATACAGCGCTCGATAAACAGAATCTCGGGAGCGACGCTGCCTTTGAGTACGCCAGTATTGCGGAAGCCGCCTTCACCGTCCGACTCCCAGTTATGGGCCAGTTCGTACTGCTCCAGGATGTGTTTGTCGGTGATCGGGATGTCGGAGCCAAAGGGAGGATTGGTGGCGATGATATCCACCGACCCCAGCGGGATCTCCTTCTTGGCGCTTGGCAAATCCGCCAGATGGCCTAAGGGAAATTCCAGCGAGTTGACGTTGTAAATATGTCCCCGACCATCGCCCGCCAGCACCATGTTCATCTGGGCTGCACGGATCAGGAATGGGTCAAAGTCGGCCCCGAAGACGTTGGCGGCCGCATACTCTTTCAGCCGTTCATGAACATTTAGGAACTCGGTTGTGCTTTCGTTTCCAACTTGGGTGTTTTGCTCATCTCGGAATTTCTTCAGCATGTGGCCCAGTGTGGCAACCAGGAATCCACCTGTTCCACAAGCAGGGTCCAGCAGTGTCTCACTTTCTTTGGGGTCAAGCATTTCAACGACCAGCTTCACCACGCCTCGCGGAGTGAAATACTGACCACGATCACCGCGCAGGTTGACACCCACCAGCTCCTGATAGGCGACGCCTTTGGCATCGACATCGGTACGTGTAAAGTCGTACTTGGCCAGTTCGGAAACAATAAAGGCCAGTGCACGGTCGGAGAGGGTAATTTCTTCGTTGCCGCGGAAGATATTTTTGAATTGACTCTTGACCTCGGTGAAGAGCTCCTCGATCCGCTTGCGAATGGCTTTTCGACCCTCGGCTTCGAACTGCTCTTTGGGGCCTGCCCAGAAGCGACGCTGCCAGGCCTGGCGCTGCTTGGCCCGCAGGTTTTCGTCGTGCATTTTGCAGAAAATGAGGTAAAGGAACTGCCAGAAGGCGGCGTCCTTGGGCATCCCTTCGTTGCCGTGAATGAAATTGTGGCAGCGGCGGAAGGTGATCTTCAGCATCTCGTTGTCGGCGACGCGGGTGTGCGCATCGGAGATAACCTCCTTGGTGCCGACCGACTCTTCAGCCATCGGCCAGTCGCCGATTGGGTTGCACTTGGTTTCGAAGCGCTTTTGTTCTTTCTCGACAAAGAAGAACTCTAGGCCGTTGGTCCACAAGCCGTACTGAACAGCCTCGACCTCGCGCATGATGGTTTCAATTTCATCGAGATCTTTGGCGGCCTGCTCAAAATCACGGATACGGACAGCGTTCTTGCCGACGTTCGGTTCCTGTCGGCAGAGAACAGCTCGGCCCAGGTTCTCAATCGTGTGGTCCTTGCCATGGTGGAAAATCGCGATATCCACCTTCTTGCGCCCGCCGATGGAGAAATCCAGCTCCATGTCTTCGGGCGAAAACCCATATTCGTGAATAAGGGCACGAACCACCCGCTGGCGGACCAGCTCTTTGGGTGTTTCCTTGACTTGCTTTCCGGTTACATAGTCGAGCGTATACCCGGCCGGGATGGTGCCCTCTGGATGCCCCTGATTTTTTTTCCGGCTCATGGAATGCTCCGTCGATTTGCTGTTTGGTTCATTTTTTCTGTCCTTCTCCGAAGTCCTGGGTTGAATGCTTCTGTAGCTCTATCCAGGCATCCAGGTCCTTTCGAGAGAACCGCCATTGCCCCCTGACTTTGAATGCCGGGAGCTCTCCGCTCTGAGCCATGGAGTAGATGGTCTTTTCGCCAACTTTCAACAGGGCTGCCACATCTTTGATCGTTAGCACCTCTTCGCCTTGCACTTGGTATCTCCTATGACGGTGCCTGGAACTGTCTGTTGACTGCAGCACACAAGGATTGACAAGAAAAGGCATATCGTACTACTAGATGCCGCATTCTACCAATTGCGTTCTGTGTTGCGCAACACAAAACACTGAGGTAAAATTTGAGCCATGAATAGCTTTGGCGAAACCATTCGCGACCTTAGGGTCGCCCAGGATCTTGGCTTGCGGGAAACTGCGGGCAAGGTGGGTATTTCGCCTGCCTACCTGAGTCGGATCGAGCGCGGAAAGGAGCGTCCCCCACGCCCTGAGGTCATAAAGGCTCTGGCGAGGGTCCTTGCTGCTGATCCGGACGTCCTTTTTCGGTTGTCATCTTCGACAGACCCTGAGGTGGTCGACTTTCTGCATGACCAACCGGAGGCGATGGCCTTGCTTCGCCATCTCAAAGATGCTGCCTTCACGGATGCGGAAATGGAGCAGCTCCTAAAGCTTGCCGAAGGAATCAAGAAGCCTGCGAAGTGAAGCACGTCAACGGCTAAGCAGCACAGCTTCTGCCTCGCGCCGTGTCACCAGTCCCCGCAGCACTTTCCCGCCGCCATAGACCCACCGGCGCAGTTCCAGTCCGGCGCTTGGCCAGTCCCGTTGATTGATCCGTCGGCGTAGCGTCGACGCTTGCAGTCGCCCCGCGCCGAGGTTGAAGGTGAAGTCGACGATGGCGGCTAGTCGCCCCTCGGGCTCGGTGGCCAGCACCGGGCAGTAGCGCAGCGTGGCATTGAGCGCGATCTCCAGGTCGCGCGCCAGATAGACCTCGGCTTCAGCCTCCGTGATAGGCGGATGCTTGGGGTCACAAAGATGGCCGTAGCCAATCGTCCAGTAGCCCGCTGGGCAGATGTACGGGTGCGCGCGGCCGGGATCGGCCTTCGGCACGCGGTGAAAGCCCTCGAAGCGCTTGGCCAGGTCGATGGCCGCTTGCGGTACATGGGTCACGGCCGCACCCGATCAAACACGCGCCCGAGGAACCAGAAGTTCAGCACTCCGGCCCACAGAGCCTGATCGGCCTCCGTCCAAGCGTGCAGGATGGCCACTCCCCAGCCCGCGCCAGCGGCGACTGCTGCCGCGAACGCCGCCGTCTTGGCCGCGCAGTACAGCGCCATGAACCAGTAGGTGATCACCGGTCGCACGCTGACCGACAACGCATCGGCCCAGCGCACACCGGTCTTCTCGCCTTGGTTGCGGACAGCCTCGCGCAGCGTCTCGATGGCACCGACGTTCCATGCTGCGTCCGCACTCGCGCCGATCTCGGCCATCCGCTGCGCGCCGCGCAGCCTCTCGAACTCCAGTGCCTTGTCCTGCATCGCCAGTTCGTGGCCGCGCTCGCCCTTGCGGTCGAGCCACTTGAGGATTTCGGGTGCGAGACGGAAGGCCCCACCGAGGAGGCCGCCGAGTAGGGTCTCGATCATTGGCCGCCTCCCAAGAACTTCAATTTGATGGCGGCGCCGACCAGCAGCGCGGCCAGGAGCCCCGTGGTCAGCACTTTCACGAAGGTCTGCCACGCCGTGTGACGGGCGTCTCGCCAGGCTTCGAGCAGGTCGCGCAGTTCCCGGATGTCGCGCGCGGCGTGGCCGTTTTCCAGGCCGAGGTGGGACAGGACACGCTCGGCACCGCGTTCGGCGGCGTGGGCGAGCAACTCGTCGAAGTCCTCTTTGCGCAGCAAGAGCATGTTCTCAACGAGCGCGGGCTTTTCGGAATCAGTCATGGGTAGTCTCCAAAAACGCGAAACCCGCCTCGTGGGCGGGTTTCAGGGGGTGCCGATAGTGATCAGATGGCGAGCCCTGGGCTCCAGCCGGTGGCCCTGTAGGCCGAGAGCACGCCCTCGTCCTCGATGAAGCAGGTCCAACCGATCTTCGGGGCGTAGAACGACCACGCTCCTTCGACGCGTGCGGCAATCTGCCCGGCCTTTCCGGCCCACGCGCCGGTGGGGCTGGGTGCCACAATGTAGCGGTCGCCGTTCGCTGGCGTGGTCGGCGGCGCTGCCAAAGTGCGCGACTTCACCGACAACTGCAGCACGGCATCGAGCAGTTTCAAGTTCGCGTCCATCCCGGCGTTCCATCCTGACTCGCGGGCGGTCCATCCATAATTCACGCCCAGGTTCGGGCCGATCAGTGCAGCCATTTCATTCTCCGTAGGTAGCGCCGTAGAACATGCCGTAGCCACGGCACTCGGGGATGTCGATCTGCTGGGCCTGCCAGCTGGTGTAGCCGTCGCGCACCGCCTCGACCTTGATGGTCAGTTTCTCGTTCGGCCGATTCAGGCCGCTCTCGGAAATCTCGGTGGCCATCGGATAGGTCCAGCTCGTGCCGGTCAGCCCCGTTTCGGTGTGCTTGAGCGTCCCTGCCTCGCCATAGACCCGCACGGTGTAGGTCGTCCCGGGCTCCGGCCCGATATTCGCCTCGCCTTGCGTCACCAGATAGGCGGTCTGGAGCAACCGGCTGCGGTGCGCCCAGCTGACCGTCGCCTCACCGGTGATGTAGCTCGCGCTGTAGTCGAGGTTGTTGACCCGGAATTTCCCCGGCGGATAGGGCCGGATCTGCCGCTTGGCGAACAAGTAGCTGATCGCCGGCGCAGACGCCTCGGCGAGAACACCCATCCCGGTGGCAGGCAGCACCTTGGTCTGCACCGTCTCTCCACTCAGGTACTGGCTCGTGTTGTAGAACTGTCCACCCTCGACGAAGTACAGCCGGGCGCCGGCCGAGTGCCTGGCGGGAACGGTGTCCAGTACGCCCCGATCCACCGTCACGGTGCCGGCGGCGACATTCACTGCCTTCACCGCGACCAGCTCGCCATCGAGCAGCGCGTACGTGTCCAGCGTGATCAGGTCCAGATCGACGCCGTAGAGCACGTTCAGCACCGTCTCGATCTGCCCGATATCGTTCGCGAGCACACAGGACGGGATGAAGTCACCGACGCCGATCTTCTCGAAGGTCGCCGATCCCTGTCGGGTCAGCACCGCGTAGTTGATCGCCGCACCCGAGGGACGCACGACGGAGACAGTCAGGAACCCGCCGTTCGGATCGATCTCGGCCTGGGCGGCGGCCGACTCGCCGGTCATCTCATGAACAATCGTCCAGTACGGTAGTTCGCTCACCGACACGAAGTTCGCCGCGATGGGCGCTTGCCGGGGATCGATCCAGCCGCTCTCAGCGGGTGCGAGATAGACGGCATCGGGCAGGCCGAACACGTCCTCGACGCAGGTGATCCGCACTCGGCCGTCGGCCAGCGTCCCGTAGCTGATCTGCGCGACCCGAAGGATCAACTGCTCGATCCGCAGTTCGGGCCAGGAGAATCTGAACACGTCGCCGATGTTGAGGCTGGCGGCCGTGCGGTTGGCCACGAGCGTGATCTTCGCCAGGGTGGAGGACAGTTGCCGCAGATCCCGCATCGCCAGCCGGGCGGCGAGCGATCCGTTGGCCACGCCTTCGTAGCTCACCTTGGCATCCTTGATTTCGCCCAAGGACCGCTCGATGCCGGCGATGTCTTGCACCGAAATCGACACGCTCTTGTCGGTCGTGCAGTCGTGGTACGAGAGCGTGACCTGATTGACCAGTTCCTCGGGCAGCGTCCGCTCGAAGGACTCCAGCCGGATCACGTTGGTCTGGTTCAGTTCCAGCAACGTCGCCGGATCGTAGTCATCGCGGGTCAGCTTCAGCGTGAACAGCCCGGTGCGCGGGCTCACGTAGATCGAACCGTCGATGTGCTGCAGGATGCGTTCGATGAAGGCCTCGATGTCCTGCTGCTGATCCCACAGGATCGAGAGGCCGAAGCTCTCGGCGTAGAGCGTGTCGGCGGCGGCGCGAAATGACGCGTCGTCGATCTCGGCCGAGCTATAACCCCGGCCCCAGGTGCGGTCGGTCAGGCACTCATAGATGATGTGCGCCGGGTTCATGTCGCCGTTGATGGCAGCCTTGTCCGAGTACCACTGGGGCGAACCGTCAGATCGCCGGATGATACGTGTGACCTCGGCGCTCCACGGCTTGATGTAGGGGTTCATTGCCGACAACTGCGGCTGACGCAGCACCAGCGACACCACGCCCCGGAATGCCGGCACGTTGACGCCCAGCTTGGATGCCAGATAGTCGTTCTGACCGTCCGAGGCATTGCCCATCACCAGATCCACGGCACCGACGATCCCGCCTTCGCGCTCGTCTCCACCGAACAGGTTGGGTTGATTGATGGCGATCCGGCCACTGGAAGTCAGCGCCCCCTCCCAAGCGGTACGCTCACCGACCACGATCTTGTTCAGCGAATCGACCGGGCCGTGGCACAGCGCCAGATGCATGCCCGCGTAGTAGCGGTAGCCGACCGTGACGCTCTTGCTGCCTTTACCGCCGCCGCTCATTCGTTGGCTCCTTGGATTGCCTGTATACCGCTTTGCTCCACGTACTCCGCCAATCGGATCGCCATCGCATCGCCCGTGGCCCGCAGCCAATCGGTGGTCACGCCCTGCTGGCGAAACACGTCGAAGGTCACTCCGTCACGTGGAAACCAGCGGCGCAGCCCAGCATTGCAATAGCCGAGCGCCTTGGCATCGAGATGGGTCACGATCATTTCTTGCCGCCTCCCTTGGTCTTGATCGGCGTCGTGCGCACGTCGCCGAACCAGACGCAGTTCGGCTGCTTGATCGTGCGGGTCCCGAACAGCACCGGGATCGGGCTGTCGGTCGCGGCGAGCGGGGCATCGACATCGCCGGGTTGCGGCGTGGTGGTCTTGGGTTTCGGGGCGAGCAGCGACGACAGAACCGTCGTGATCACCCACACGATCAGGTATTGCCACATGGATGCACCTCAGACGATGGCGTCCCCGGTGAAGGGGTTCTTCTTCGGGATGTACGGGAAACCGCCATAGTTCAAGTGGTTGCCGAACTTGTCGGCGCAGGTCGCGAGAGTGTGGTCGCAACCCGGATAGGCCTCGAACGCGTCGCCGGCTTTCAGTCCTGGGATCGGCGCCGAGAGGGTCACCGCACCGCCGGAGCTGGCGACGATCATCCGTTGCGCCCCGGCGGCCACGATGCGTCCTCCGACGAACCAGCTGATCGGCTTCGGCAGGAAAACGGAGGCGGTCACTTCCAGTCCCGTCACGCTCTCGACCACGCCTGCCGTCTTGTAGTCGGCCGCATTGACCTTGCAGCCACCGTGATATAGCGGGTGGCGGCAGTTGATCTGGTAGTTCGCCCTGCGTCCCGAGCGCTTGAGCGTCGTGAAGATTGGCTCGCAACGCATCTGCACCGTCACGCCACTGAAAACCACCGACACGACACGGCCTTTCCACCAGGTGATGAACTCAGCGCCCGGGTCGGTCAGGTGCTGGCGGAAAATGGTGAGCGACAGCACCCCATCGGGCGGCGTCACGATGAAGGACTGCACGACGCCGATGTCGAGTGCCGCTTCCAGATTCAGCATTGCGCGGCCGAACTCCTGCGTCTGCTCGATCTCCGAGCGCCGTATCGGCGCCGGGATGTATTTCTCGGCGTTGTAGGTCAGAGCGCTCTGTGCCGACGTGTAGCGCCAGACGGTGGTCCCCAGCGCGAAGCGATACAGCTCGACCGGCTGGCCGGCATGGAGGCTGTTTTCTTGGTTCTGATAGGTCATCCGTTGATGCTCCGAAGCGGCAAGGACACCCGCGCCACGCGATCCGTCTCGAAGAAGATCTCGACGGCATCGCTCTCCAGCCGGGCCAATTCCAGGAAGCAGACGATCCGGAAATCAGACGGCGCGCAGGCCGCACCGAGAGCGGCGTCGATCCGCATCCGTTCCACCACACCGTCCACGAACTCGAACCCGGTGATGCGGCGCAGGAACCAGGTGCCGTCGTTGTGCAGGAACGCCACGTCCTGCCGGCCGGGCATGGCTTGGTAATAAGTGACGAAGCCTCGGGCCTGGACCAGTATTGCCGTTGCATCCAGGGCAAAGGGCTGCGCCACTTCGATGCCCCGCTCCCAGGTCGGTACCCAGAACGGAACCTGTCGGCCGGCACGGGCGGCGAGCCAGCCCCGCAGCGCGGTCAGATCTGCGCGATCCGGCATCAGGAACTGGTAGCGGCGCACGATGAAGGGCCGGTTGGGGATGTCGATCACCGCAGGCGTGCCGGTTTCGTGGTCTAACAGGTCGATGAGGCGCTGATAGTCGACGCTGACGTCCTCGACCCGATTCGGATGCCGCAGCAGCGTGTCGTAACCTCGGTACCGGATGGGCGAGTTCGTCGCCGTCACCGTCGAGGCCAGATCCTCCAGATCGAACCGCAGTTTGGCTTGGGAGATCGCCGCCGTCGGCCGGGTGACCGTCTGCTGGGCAGGCAGACGCCCCAAGCGGGCGGGCGCGATCCAGGAGCCCGCGGGCCAGTTCCCGAGCGCCGGGCGTTTGAGCGTAATCGTGTCGGCGGTCAGGGACAGGACTTCCAGTGCCTCAGTCGCACCGGAGGTCGACCCGACGATGGCCAAGCCGCCGGCGTGGTAATCCAGATCCGTCGTCTTCACGGCCAGGACGGTATCGCCGGGATAGATCGCGCTTGCGAGCCGGGTCTTGTCCGTCCACACCGGCACCGCATAGACCCGGGACTGCCAGACATTCATCAAGAGATCGAGCTGGCCGCCATTGCCGTACTCCAGCACGTCAAACTCGAACGAGCGCCGGGGATCGGCCCGCAGGCGCACCCGCTGCTCGCCGCCATCGCGCATCGTCAGCACGTCGGTCAGCCATTCCAGCCGCTCGGTGAAGCCGCCTTGCCAGTCGTGCAGCTGCCCCATGACCAGCACCCGCCCGTAGCTGATCGCCAGGTCTCGGGTGCCGCCTTCGGAGAAATGGATCGTCAGCAGCGTATCGACGAAGCTCGGCCCGTCAAGCGTGGCGGTGACGTCGTAGAAGATGTCCTCCAGCCCACGCAGCCTCGTGGGCGGAAAGAAACCCAGGGACAGGCCCTCGGTGTCGCCATCCAGCTGGAAGATCGTCACCGGGTCGGGATAAGCGTTCCAGATCTCGACGGTCTTGGTACTGGGGATCACCAGGTTGCCGAACTCGATCCGGGAAGGCTGTAGGTAGATCCGGTAGTAGTAGTCGTCCGAGAAGGCGCCGCAATGCGCGCCCGCCCGAGTGATCAGGGCCTCGGGCGACGGCTGGCCGCTGGTGATGACGCCCACGGCAACGACGATGGCCGCGACGACCGTGGTCGGCGCGTAATACGCGGGACGGCCGTTGTCCCACAGCAGGTTCATCCCGGCGGCCGCTGCGCCGCCCAGGATGGCCGATGAGAAGGCGCCGGCGAAGTCGGGCATTTACACCACCTTGCGGTAAGCCAGGCCGTAGTCGTAGCTGATCGGTTCAGCCCCGAGCGTGTAGGCCTTGTTCCACAGCGGGAAGATCTTCCACACGTCGGTGCCGAGGGTCAGTTCGTCGCCCGGGTTGAAGTTCGCGATGTTCAGAAAGCGCACGTCGGGGAATTCGCCGAGCAGCGTCCAGGTGCCGACGTAGGGGGTACGATTCACGCCGACGTGACAGGGCAGCATCGGCGCCAGACCGTTGTAGCCTTGCGGAGAGCAGTGGTAGGCCAGATCGTGCGCCAGGGTGTAGAAGGAAATCTGGGGTCCACCCGAGATATAGCCCGCACGGTTATTGACCGAGTTGGAGTACGTCGAGCAGCCGTAGGCATCCAGATTGGCTGTATCCCAGGCCCCGGTCGACAATAGGCGCCAGCCAACCGCCCACCCGTCGATATCGGCCCGAACGTAGCTGCCTGGGTAACCGTTGGAGGCGAGCGACGCTCTCGAAGGGCCTTGGCCGTTCGATCCGAACGGGACCGAGTGATTCGAGGTGTTGAAGGCGTAGGGTGTCGTCGTGAATGACTCGATGGGGCATCCTGCGGTCAGATACTGGCCCCCGGCAAAGGCGCCGTATTTGTTGACGAAGCCGAACGACAGGTGGCGGAATCGGCCCGGCGTTTCCTCGATCACCAGGTGCACGAAGTCGCCGTTGGAGAACAGGTGGTAGGCATAGAGCGAGGTAGCCATGGGACCGACCATCACGAACTTGCGGTTGTTGGTCTGAAGGTTGGCAGCCGTGCCAGCAGCGAAGCCGTCGCACACCCAGGCCTCCAGGCAGGCGTAGGTGCCATTGACGCCGTTCTTGTAGAGCTTCTTGTTGACCGCGAATAGCTGGTAGGACACGCCGTTCTTGGTCAGCACGACCCTGTTCGCGACGAGGCTCGTTTCCGACTGGTTCTTGTACGCATCGGAGCCGCTGACCGAGGAAATCATCGACGTCGTGCCGGCGTGAGTGGCGCCACCATTCGATCCATAGGTCGGAAAGGTCAGCGTAAAGGTGTCGGTGGCGTTGGCCGTCCAGCCGTTGGCGACCGCGAAATTCTTGATGGCAGTCAGCAGCGTATTGATGTCGGCCGACGCACCGGTGATGTAAGCCATGGTCACCTCAAGCGAGTTGGAT
This sequence comes from Ralstonia mannitolilytica, assembly GCF_905397375.1. Lineage (GTDB taxonomy): Bacteria > Pseudomonadota > Gammaproteobacteria > Burkholderiales > Burkholderiaceae > Ralstonia > Ralstonia mannitolilytica. The sequence goes on along the minus strand of NZ_CAJPVG010000011.1, from coordinate 25,997 downwards.
GGCGGCGAAGCGCGCCGCGTTGGTGGAAGTCGCCGCCTGCACGACCAGATGGGATTTGCCGCCCACGGTCACGGTGTCGCCGGCAGCCACTCCGAAGCCCGGCACGGCAAACACGCCTTGCAGCTCGCCCCATATCGAGAACGGACGAGTCGTCGCGCAGTCATAGAGGATCGCCGGCAGCAGTGGGCTCGCGCCGTTCGGCAACTGCGTCAGATAGGCGACGTCGTAGCGCCCGACGCTGTTTTTCCTGGTCTCCAACGACATCGCCCATGGCCAGGTGCGGCCGGTGTAGGTCGTATCGAACCGGTTCGTGCCGACCCAGCCGCCGCTCGGCTGCAGGAGCGCCGCGCTGTAGCTGCCGTATTCACCGTCGTTGCGCCAGAAGGCGCTGTTGGCGATGTCGAGATCAGCACTCTGGTAGTTGTCGCCGCGCGACGTGTTGGCCCCGATGAATAGCGGGTACGGGTATTGGGCCGGTGTTCCGTAGGGCAGGATGAAGCCCGCGTAGAGCGCGCCCCAATACGCCGAGGACTTCGCCACCGCGATGAAGCGCCGGCCGTTGGCGACAAACCAGTAGCTGATCGCGCTGTTGAAGACCGGCATCCTCGGCACGATGCCCAGCGAACCGGCGCCCGAGAGCAGGCTGCCCGGTTGGCCCTCGGGTGTGTTGATCGAAACGATGCTTTGCCAGGACTGTGACCCGAGCACCCGGATCGAATACGCGGGTGCCGCAGCGTCGGCGAACAGGCAAACCTGCACGTAGATCGCATCGCCCGCCGAGGAACCTGGGCCCCGCAGTTCGGCCAGATCCCGCTTCGCGTCAAGCGTGAAGGTGTCACGGCGTAACAGCGTCCAGGCTTCGCCCCCGGCGATCAGGGTCGCGTCGGAGGTCAGAAACGTGATCAGCTTGTTGAACAGATCGGCGGCATTGGTTGCGGTGCCAGAAGTCCAGGCCATTCTTAGCGTCCCAGGATGTTGCGAACAGAGGCGGCATTGCGCTGGATGAGGTTCATCACCACGCGCTCGCCTGCGCTGCTGTTGAGGTAGTCGGCCGCCATCGCTGGATCGATCACATTCACGATGCGGATGTTTTGGCCCGGGGCTGGCTGCGTGGGGGCTTCCGGCACGAGGCCGTCAGCGGCAAAGGCCAAGCGCCCACCGGAAAACCGTGGCCCGGCAGACAGTCCGTTGATGGCGTTCAGGAAGGACACTCCGAGCCGGCTCACCGCTCGGGCGTTGACCACGTACTCGCCGTGGGACAGGCGCGCTGGAATGGAGTCGCTGGTCGAGGTACCGGGGCCGGTGACGTAGCCACCCGTGGCGAAGCCGCTGCTGAAGAACGATGCAATCAACCCGCCCAGTCCACTCGCGCCGCCCGCGCTACCGCCGCCCATCAGGCTGCCGAACAAGGCCTCGGCCAGTTTCTGCGAGGCGATGCGATTGATCGTCTGCAGCACGGATCGACCGAAATCCGCGAATGCGTCCTTCGCCGACTTGGCGCCGCTGCCAATGTCCTGGAACAGTTGGGCGAAACCATCCTGGACCGCGCCGTCGATGGCGACGGCCACGTCGTCGACGACTAACTTCACCTGCGCGATCTCGTTCTTCCAGGCCTGGACCCGGGCGACGGCATCCGGCCCGATGGCAGCGGCGGCGGCCTCCAGCTGCGGCAGCAGCGCGTCGAGCGATTGGCCGGTCTGCCGGTGCAGCGCGAGGATCTGCTGGCGGGCTTGGGATTCCGTGAGGAGCCCGGACTGACGCTGCAGATTGATCGACTCCTCAGACGCGCGCATCCGCGCGAGCGTGTCGTTGAACTGGCGCTCGTACTCGGCGAGGTCGGCGGCCGCCGCTTTGACGTCGATCAGCCGACCGACGGTGGCCGCCCCTTCGGTGTCGCCCTCGGCACGGAGCCGCTCGATCAGGGTCTGGTACTGCCGCTCGATGGCTGCGCGCCGGTCCTGGCTGGTCGCCGCACCCGTGAGATCAAGCAGTTCGTCGCGCACCTTGGCGAGCTCCTCGCGCAACTCGCGCTCGGCCTGGACGGCTTTGCGGGCATTGGCGACCTCGACGTCCGCGCGCTTGCGGTTGAGGACGGTCAATTCGCTCTCGAGCTTTGCGACTTCTCCTTTCGCCTTGAGGCGTGCGGGCTCGTCCTTGCCCGTCTTTTCCAGGCGCTGCTGCTGCGAGAGCGACACCTGCACGCGCCGGAGTTCCGCATCGATCTCCTGCTGCTCGATCCGGGTCTTGGCCGCGTAGTAGTCTTTCAGCGAAATCAGCCGGTCTTCGAGCGCCGCGTCCAGTTCGCGCGCCTGGCGATCCAGCGCATCCTTGAGGATCTTGAATTTGGCCTCGGCCTGCGCCTGCACGAGTTCGAGCTTGGCCGCTTCGACCCCCTTGTCGGGTGTCGGCTTGGCAGGTGGTTGTGGACGGCCGAATACGCCGGGCTTGGTTTGCTCGGAGCGGATGCGGCCGGCGATGGCCTGTGCGACCTCCCCGACGTAGTCGCGCGTAACGGCATCGCGCACGGTCCTCGCCAGTTCCTGCCCGAAATCTCGCACCTCGCCGAGCTGGCGGCCGAGCGCGGCGCGCAGCGCCTGCATCGAGAAGTCCCCGCTGAAGGCCGCTGCCACATCTTGGCCCAAAGCCTTCGCCAGTTCCCCGATGTCGGAGAAGGCATGGCGAAAGCGCTCGACCAGAAAGCCCGCCGTGATGCCGACGACGCTGCCGACTGCGTTGAAGGCGCCGATGACGACATTGACCATCGTTCGAATGGCAGATCCGATGGCTCGGAGCGCATCGACCATCACCTCGCGCACGCGCGCCCAGCTCAGATTGTTGGTGCCGACCAGCCGCCCCAGGGCGCTGACGACGTCGCCGACCTTCTCGATCACCAGGTCCCAGGTGGCGGTGATGATCTGCTTGATCGACGCGGTCTTGCCGCCGAACTCGACCAGGGCGTTCCGCGCCGAATAGAGCGCTCCTGCCAATAGCGCCACCGTTGTCACGATCACGCCGATGGGGCCGCCCAGGAGTGCCAGCGCCCCTCGCAACAGACCCGCCGCGCGACCGAGCAGCGACGTGGAGGCCACGGCCTGCGTCACGGCACCGGTGGCGGCGGTGGCTTGCAGCCGAGCCTTGGCCGCATCGGCGACCAGTGCGCTGGTGGCGAGGCCTTGCGCCCGCGCCTGGGCCAGGGCGGCGTCGGCCACACGCACCCGCGCCAGCGCCTCGGCTTCGAGCGTGCGCAGGTTGGCGAGCCGCGCCGCCGCTTCCGCGCGGGCGGCCGCAACGCTGGATGCAAACGCACCCGCCATCCGGCCGAAGGCGGCGACCAGAACGACTCCGGCCAGATCGATCAGCAGTTCCAGATGCTGGGCGACGAGTTGGATCGCCTGCGCCAGACCTGCCGTCAGGCCGGACCTCGTGTCGCGCTCGCCGAAGGCGCGCAGAAAGGCGTTCTTGAGACGGGTGAGCGCGCCCGACACCGTATCGGGCAGGCTGCCGTACTCCTCGGCGAGCCGGCCACGCTGCTTGAGCAAGGCGTCGAGCACGGCCTTGGACGTGATCTTTCCTTCCTGCGCCAGGGCCCGCAGCGAGCCGAGCGGCACGCCCATCCCGTCGGCGATGGCCTGCGCCAGACGCGGCGTCTGCTCGATGACCGAGTTGAATTCCTCGCCGCGCAGTTGTCCCGAGGCGAAGGCCTGGCCCAACTGCAACAGCGCCCCGGCCGCGGCCTCGCTGGAGGCGCCGGAGAGCGATACGGCCTGCCCGATGGCATCGGTCGCCGCCAGCACGTCCGCCTGCGAACGCCCCAGCGCCTGCACCGAGGGCGCAAGCCGTGCGTAGAGCGTGACGGTTTCGGCGAGCGGCGCGCGGTTGCGCTGCGCGATCTCGAACAACGCCGCGTCGGCGCGGTTGAACTCCTCCTGGGAGGTGACCGCGAGCCGCAGGCGCGCCTGCAGGTTCTTGTACTGGTCGGCGACCTCGACCAGTTCGCGCACACCCAGTCCCACACCGATGGCACCGCCGATGCGGGACAGGACTTCTCCCACCTGGCCTGCTTCGCTGCGCAGGCGCGAGAGGCTGCCCTGGACGGACTGGAAGGCGCGTCGCGTCTCATCGACGGCGGTGATGAGGATCTGCGCGCGATTATTCGCCATTGCTCAAACCTTCGACATTGCCTTGCGGATAGCCGCCGTCAGGCGGGGAAGATCGACCCGCACCGAACGGGTAAGGTCGAAACGTTTCTTGAGGGTCACGCGCCGCACCAGCACGGCGACAGGAATCTCCTGGCCGCGCTTGATGCGCTTGGCGCCGGTGCGCTCCCGCTCGGCACGACGGAAACGAGCAAGCGGCTGGGCGTTCTCGCCGATGTTCTCGGCCAATAGGATCTGCTGGCCGCTCTTTTCGACGAACCAGGCATTGCCGGATCGCATCAGCGCATCGATCACCCGGGCAAAGGCCTTGCGTCCGATACGCCGGTGCTGCGGCAGCAGCGGGATCAGCATTCGTCCCCGGATCGTTCCTCCCTGTTCTTGCAGGCCCAGCCAGGGCACCTTCGAGCCGATGTAGAGGGCCGGAAATTCCGTGGCTTTACGGTCGAACACCTTGGCGTGCATCGACCGGAGGAACTTGGGTTTCACGGCATTGAAGCTGGATCGCATTTCGCCCCGCACCCGCTCGGCCATCTCTTTGCCGGAATCCCGCATCGCGCGGGCAACTGCGGAATGGATCGTTTTGTGGGTATCGGTTTGCCAGGCGTTGAAGCGACGACGATCCAGCAAGCCCTCAGCGACCAGATCGATCTTCATCACGCATGCCCTGATGGAGTTCGGCCTGGAGCTGACGGATGCCTTCGCGGTTACCCTGGGTGGCGGTGGTCATGACCGCGAGCTGGGTGGAGAGCCGTTCGTGCTCGAGACGGCTGTCGGCGGCCAAAAACGCGTTCAGCTGGCCCAGCGTGTAGCCGAGGATGTCCGGGTAGCGGTGGCCACTGCGGATCAGGCGGGCGATGGCGTCGCTCCAGCCAACCGTCCGCTCAGAGACTGCGCGAGCGTGCTGACCTTCGGCGCGACCCGGTGCACGAAAAAATCGGCATTCACCTCGAACACCGTGGCGGCCAGCGTGATCGCGTCGTCGAGCGCCAAGGCGTCCACCCTGTCGCGCGGCTGGCGACTGGCCAGTGCCAATGCGGTGAGCAAGGCATCGCCGTGATCGCAGAGCAAGGCCAGCCAGTCGGGCTCGCCGGCAAGTTGCTCTGCGAAAGGCCGCACCGCCTTGAGCATCGCCGGCAGTTCGCCGACGACCAGCGGGCTGATCGTCAGGCGCTGCCCGGCCAGTTCCAGCACTTGAGCCTGCGGCACGAGCACATCGAGATCGGAGGATGTCATGGCGGCTCCTTACAGCAGGACGATGCGGCCGAACTGGCCCAGGTCGCCCGTGGCGGACTTCTGCGTATCGGCCAGCACCTGTCCGGAGAGTTCGAACTTCAGCAACTCCTCGGTGATGATCGACAGCTCCTTGGCCGGGTTGATGGCCACGCGGTACAGATCGATCACCACCTCGCGGTTGCTGTCGGCGGTGTTCAAGCCCTCGAAACGCACCCAGCGCTCGGGCAGCGGCTGGGTGAACAGCGCCGTCGATTGGGCCGCGCCGTAGGCGTAGTCGACCTTGAACGGCTCCACAAAGGGCCCGCCCGTGGTCTTGTCGGTGATCGACAGCGAGCCGTGCTTGGCGTTGAGGCTGTACTGCACGGCCGGCAGCGTCTTGGGGGTGGCCGAGGAGTCCTTGACCACCACCGACGAGACGTTCTGCTTGGCCAGCAGGTAGAGACTTCCTGCGATGACTGGGTTGGGCAACGCCTCGCTGGTAACCGTGCCGCTGGTCTGCTCGACAGTCGTGCCGTAGAGCGCGAGCGACAGGTTCACCGCGATCAGTTCCTCCAGCGTGCAGGCGAATTCGCCCTTCTTGGTCTTGATCAGTTGCAGATCGGTCAGGCGCTGGCCGCTGGTCGATTCCTGATGTTCCAGCGTTTCCACCGACAGCGAGACCTTGAGTTCGGGCACGTTGCCGACGAAATTCAGCCCTTGCGGGTTGCCGGCAGCGTCGCGGGCGCCGATGTAGACACGGCCTTGTCCAGAGAAATACGGCATGGTCAGTCTCCCTTGCGTGCGGTGGATTGCGGTTTGACGCCCGGCTCATCGGGCGCCTCGGTAGGTTTGGCGACGCCGCGTTCGATCAGCCAGCGTGCGGTGGCCTCGTCGACATCGAGGCGCGTGCCGGGGACGCACTGCACGCCGGCATGGGTGTGGGGTTTGATGAGTTCAACGGTCATGGCAAGTCATCCTTTCTGGGTCAGGTCCATGGCATGGGTGCGGTAGCGGATCTCGTAGCGGGCCGGCAGCGCGACGGCGCCAGCGTCGGCATCCTCGGCATCCCACTCGGCATCGACCTCGTGCAGCAGGAGCGCGAGGCCGCCGAGGGTCGCGTCAGGCATCAGCGCCGAGTGGGCGGCTACCATCGTCCGGTCGGCCTGGTCGAACGCGTAATCGCCGCGCGCCACCACGGTGAGGCGCAGCGTCAGCACCCGGTCGACGAGGTGGTTGGCGTAGCCGGTGATGCGGTCGCTCTCGGCGAAGAGCAGCAGCGCGGGGCTCGCGTCGCGGGTGACCGGCACGGCCGGTTGTCGCAGCACCGGAACGGGTGCGACAGCGGCCGACAGACGGGCCACGACCTCCCGCAAGATGCGCTCACGGATGGAGTTCATAGGCAGAGTCCTCAAATGCGGGTGAGATCGGCACGCCGCTCGCTGCCATCACCGATGGCCCGCACGTCGCGCACGCGGTAGCTCGTGCCACCGATGCTCACGACCTGGCCCACGGCCAGATCGGGCAGAGCCGAGGCGAGGAAGCGCATCGTGTAGTCGGTGGAGAGCGCGAGGCCATCGAGCACGGCCTCGTCCGGGGCAAGGAAGTCCACCATGACGATCTGCCCGCCGACCTCTGCATCCACCAGCAGCCCCGCGTTCGCGGCCGCCGCGTACAGCTCCTCGACGCGCACCATTAGACGGTCAGCTTCACCAGCACGCCCGGGCGGTGGCACATGGGCAGCGGGTTCGACTGGGTGTGCAGGTCCGTGCCCCGGTCGAACTTGCGCGGCTCCTGCTTGGCGTACAGCGGCTGGCCGACCGTGTTGACGGTCTCGTTGAAATCCGCCGGGGCGAAGTAGGTGCCGAAGGTGTCGATGGTGCCCAGCGGGAAGGCGTGCGCCTCGCCAGCGGCGATGAAGCGGCGCGCGTTGCCGCTGGCGTCGGTGGCCTGGCCCCGGTACTCCTCGAAGGTGATGCCGCCGTAGGTGAAGCCGCGCCGCACGTCGTTGATGAGGATGGCGCCGTTCTGCCAGTTCTCGAAGGCCTTCTCGACCTTGGCGTGGCCGGTGAGCGCGGCGAAGAACTCCGGCGAGCACAGACAATGGACGCCGTTCATGAACTCGCCCTTGAGGTTCTCCTCGATGGTCGCCAGCACGGTGCCGCACTTGGCCTTGACGTTGGTGCCCGCCGTGCCCAGCTCGAAAGCCACCGTCTGCTGTGCGATCTCGAAGGCGTCGAACAGGTCGTAGAGCACCGAGCCGTCCGCATCGAGGATCACGCCCTTGAGCGCGCCGACACGCAGGTGCTCCAGCGTGATCGCATGCTTGTTGCGCATCGTCTCCAAATGGCGTGCGACCACGCCCGCGACCGTCTCGGTTTCCGTTTCCGAACCGAAGGCGCGGATGCCTTGCACTTCCTCGGGCAGCACCACGTCGTCGTGCGGGATGTGCGGCACGACGAAGGAGCGCAGCTTGCGCTTGCCACGCACGCCGACCGTGCCGGGCGAACCCGGCGGCAGCGTGGGCAGCAGGTTGAGCACGCCGTTCATTTCCTCGACGACGATCTGGCGCTGACGCACCGGCTTGGGCGGCATCAGGTTCAGTTCTTCCAGACGCCCGTAGCGGTTGGGCAGGAGGTTGATGGCAGCGGTCAGCGCTGCCATCGAGAACGCGGGATTGCTGAAGGGGTTGTTCATGGTCAGGCTCCTTGACGGACGAGCACGCCCAGCGCCTTGAGCTGCGCAATGGCGGTGAGTTGTTCAGCAGTGGTGATGGCGTCGGGCCACGCGAGTGCGTGGTTGGCGACGATGGCGTGGCGCGCGACGACGAGGCCGTCATCACGGTCGATCAATGCCGCGTCGCAGGCTTGCAGCAGCACGCCTGCGGCGACCTGCGTACCGTCCTCGGCGGACGGATCGAGCTGCTTGTACTTGCCGGTGGCGGTGACGATGCCGACGACGGTGCCGAGCGGCAGGTTCTGACCGGAAGCGACCGTGACGCGGTCGCGCGAGTAGAGGTTCGGCGCTTCGTACTTGAGCAGGTCGCCCAGATTCAGCGGTTCGGCGAGAACGGACATTTCAGAACTCCTTCTTGGTGGACTGCGCCGCGAGCTGCTTGGCCGCGTCGATCAGCGGATTGCTGGCCGCAGGGCGCGCGGCATCGGGCGCAATGCGGCTGACGATTTCGGGACTGGCCTCGGCCTGCGCCGCGAGCAGTCGGCTGCGCACCGTGGCGGGTGCGGTATTGGTTTCGAGGAAGCCCGCGATCAGGTCGGCGCGACCGGCGAGCGTGCAGGTCTGCGCGATCTCGATGGCGTCGGCCACGCTCAACGTGGTGGCGGCGGACGGTTGAGGAGAACTGCCAGCGGGATCGGCAAGAGGCCGATCAAGAGCAGCGGGGTCGGATCGTTCATTCATGGAAGACTCCATCTGGTGGTTGCGAAGAAGGCCCGCTTGGCTGGCCGGAGCCACCAGAGTCGGGAGTGGGGAAAGCGATTGCGTGAGCTGGGTGAGCGCGTCGTCGAAGCCGCCGACGGCGTCGGCCAATCCAGCGGCGACGGCGTCCGGGCCAAAGAACAAACCCGCTTCGGTGGCGCGCACGGCGTCGGCGTCGAGTCCGCGATGGCGCGCGACCGTCACGACGAACAGGTCGTAGACGCGATGCACCTCGGCCTTGAGCACCGCGTGCGCTTCGTCGGAGATCGGCTCGTGCGGGTTGAGGTCGTTCTTGCGCTCACCCGCGAACACGGCGGTGTAACGAACGCCGTCCTTCGCGTCCTTCACTGACTGATCGACGTGCATGGCGATGACGCCAATCGAACCGACGCCACCGGTGCGCGCGACGAACACGCGGGTGGCGGCGGACGCCAGAGCGTAGGCGGCCGAGAAGGCCATGTCGTTGGCCACGGCCCAGACCGGCTTCACCTGCGCCGCCGCGCGAATGCGGTCGGCCAGATCGAACACGCCGCCGGATTCGCCGCCGGGCGAATCGACGTCGAGCAGGATGGCCGCGACCTCGGGGCTGGCCAGCGCGGCGTCTAGTTGCGCGGCGATGCCGGAATAGCTGGCGAGGCCCGACTCGGCCTCGATGCCAGAGGTACGTCGCACCAGCGTGCCGTGGATCGGGATGACGGCTACCTTGCCGTTGACGGGCGTCGGCGCCCGCGCCGCAGGTGTGTAACCCACGGGCGCGGCGAGATCGGCGAGGCCGATGCGCGCGCCGAGCACGGAGAGGATGATGTCGAGTTTCGGGCGATGGATCGCCAGCGGCACGCCGAACAGGCGCGCCGCCAGATGGGGCAGCACGGTCATGGGAATCCTTCGGGGAAAGCGGTCAGGCGGAGGAGTCGCCGCCGGTGGCGTCGGGCGCGGCGTTGCGGTTGGGTTCCGCCCCATCACGCACATTCGCGCCGTCCTTCGACGTGTAGCGAGGGTCGGAATCGAAGATCAGGCCGAGGTCGTCGGCGCGCTTGTTGTCGGCGGCGATCTCGCGGTCGACGTCTTCGGCGTCGTAGCCGTTGGCCGAGATGGCTTCCGAGCGGCTCATCAGGCCCGCACGGATCGCCAGCAGCATGGCCTTGTATTCCTTCTCGGGATCGACCCACTGCCAGCCCTGCGGAATCCACTTCACGGCGAGGTACTGGCGGCGGCGCGCCGGCCCACCGCGCGCGAAACCCGGGGCTTCGAGCGCACCCGCGAGCACGGCCTGCTTCATCCACGTCGCCCACACCGGGCGACACATCTGATGGACCAGCACCGAGTGCTGCACCATCTCGCAGCGGCGGCGGAACTCAAGCAGTCCGGCGCGGATGGACGAGTAGTTCACGCCCGTCAGGTCGCCGGTCAGTTGCTCGTAGGTGATGCCGATGGCGGCGGCGACCGCGCGGAACTGCGTGCGCAGGAACTCCGAATACGAGCCGCCCACGTCCGCCGGATCGGAGAACTTGATGTCCTCGCCCGGCTCCAGAATCTGCAGCGTGCCCGGCTCCAGCCCGGCGAGCGCGATGCCGTCGCCATCTGCCGGGCCTTCGCCCATCAGGTTGTCCTCGGGGTTCTGGCGCGTGACGAAGCCCGCGAACATCGCGGCGGTCTTCTTGCGCACCAGTTCGGCGTCGTCGTACTGGTCGAGTTCGTTGAGCTTGACCAGCGCGCGCGACAGCCACGGCTCGCCGCGGATCTGGCCGGGACGCAGCACGCGGTAGAGGTGGATGACCTCGCGCGCGTCCACGCGCACGGTCTCCATCCCGCCCTGGCCAGACATCGGCGCGAGCCGACCATCCTCCGGATGCGAGCGGTACAAGTGATAGGCCACACGGCGGCCCAGTGCATCGAACTCGATGCCCGAGCGCACCACGTTGCCGGAGGGCAGATCGGTGTTGAGGTAGATCGGCAGGTGCTCCGACTCCAGCAGTTGAAGCTGCAAGGGCACGGCCAATCCATCCTCGACACGGCGCGGTCGCAACCGGATCAGGCATTCGCCGCCTTCGAGCATCGAGCGGCAGGCCAAGGCTTGCAGGCCGTAGAAATCGGTCTGGCCCGCCGCGTCGGCTTCCTCCGTCCAGTCGCGCCACAGCGCCTGCACGTCGGCCTTGAACTGCTCGTCGCCCGACAGGCTCTGCGGCTTGATGCCGGTGCCGACGGCGTTGGCGACGAAGGCGTCGAGCGCGGCCTGCGCCCACGCATTGCGACGCACGAGGTCGCGGCTTTTGATGCGCAGGTCGGTGTGGGTCGCCAGCATCGCGGCGACTGCGCCGGGATTGCCGGGCATCCATGCCAGCGAGCGTCGGCCACGGCCAGCGGCCTCATGCACCGGCGACGCGCCGAACAAGCGGCGAACGGTTTGCGCGAACCACGCCACTTCAGAATCCCTTGTCCGTGGTGACGCGGATCTGGCGCGTGGCGCTACGACCGACGTTGCGCGCAAGTTCCGCTTCGACGGTGCGAATGGCGACCTGCAGTTCTTCGACCGAGCGGTACTCGACCGTCTTGTCGCCGAAGCTCACGCGGCGCTCGCCAGTGGCCAGCGCGCGCTTGAGCACATCGAGTTGGGTGGTGGTGTAGGTCAAAGGTCTTCTCTCATCGCGTCAACCAGCGGCTCTTGATCACGCGCCGGCCGCCATTGCGGGTGCCAGAAACAGAAAGGCCACCGCTGTGGGTGGCCTCGTCGGGATGTGTCGGTTCGAGCGGCGGTGATTCGTCCGGTGGACGCTCCATGCCGAGTTGCCGCTCCAATTCACGCCAGTGGCGCTCCTCGAAGCGATCCAGCCCTGCTGCCGCTGCGGCGGCGCGGGCGTAGACGTAGCAGTCGAGCGCCTCGTTGCGCTCGCGCATCTTTTGCCATTCGCGCACGGGGAAGCCGTTGCGGTCGCGGCGGGTGATCAGTTGTTCGGCGCAGAGCTGCTGGATGAACTCCGCGTCGATCTTGGGCAGGTGGACGAAGCCTGCGGGGAACGTCGAGGTGACGCCGTCCTCGCCGACGTTGGCCGCCTTGCGCAGGTTGTTGTAAAGCTCCAGCTTGGCGATGCCGACCGCGACGGTGAATACCTTGATGCCACGGCGCAGCTTCTTCCCGTCGCGCGAGACATCGACCGCAGTCGGCGTGCCGATCAGCGCCGCGCCGCGCGATGCGCCCTTGACGGCCATCACGCGTGCATCGCGGCAGGCGCGCACGAAGGCGTAGGCTTCCTGCGTCGCAAAGCCGGTGTCCAGCGCGAAGCGTGCCAGCGGCATCGCCGCACCCGTGGCGTGCGTCCAGGTTTCGTCGAGCATCTCGGCGAGCCGTTTCCACACCTGCTCGCGCGCTGTGTCGCCCATCAGCACGCGGTGCTCGACGAGCCATGCTTCCTTACCGCGTCCGAACGCCCAGACCGAGGCTTCGATGCGATCCTTCTGCACGTCCGCGCCGCCCACGAGCAGCAAGCCGCCCAGTGGCACGCTGCCGATGCGGTAGTCCTCGCGGCGTTCGACCAGCCGCTGCCAGTCGGGCGCTTCGCCTTCCTCGACCCACGTCTCGCCGAGTTCGGTGTTCTTGAAGGTCTTGATCGCCGCCGCCGAGCCGGACTCCTTGTTGACGGCGGCCTCCCACGCGGCGGCGATGTCGCGCCACGCGCGCCAGCCCACCGGGCTGTAGAGCGAGGACAGGTGAAAGCCCGCCGTGCGCGGCGCACCGTCCTCGACCATCGCGCGCCACTCGCCGTGTTCGAGCATCCACGTCTTGTGGTGCTCCGCAATCGCGGTGTCGCAGGATTCGCAGACATAGGCCGCCGTCTCCGGCGCGCCCTTGTCCCAGCGCAACTGCTCGAAGCGCAGCCACTGCCGGTGCGAGCAATGCGGGCACGGCACGAAGTAGCGGCGCTGGTCGCTGGCCTCGTACTCGCGCTCGATGGCCGATGCGCCCGAGATCGTCGGCGTGGAAACGATGAAGATCTTCCGGCGCGCGAAGGTGCGCGTGCGCGCCTCCGCCAGCGAGATCGCGTCGCCTTCGCCCTCGACGTCCAGCGGGTAGCCGTCCACCTCGTCGAGGAACAGGTAGCGCACCGGCATCGAGCGCAGGCCGACCGCGCTGTTCGCGCCGGTCATCACCAGCACGCCGCCGCGAAACTCCTTGGCCAGAATCGTGTTGCCCGAATCGCGCGAGCGAGCCGGAGCGATCAGCTCGGCCAGCACGCCCGATTCCTCGATCAGCGGGTCGATGCGCTGCTTGGAGTTGCGCTTGGCCATCTCGACCGTTGGCCAGACCGCCATCATCGGGCCCGGCGCATGGTGGATGACGTAGCCGACCCAGTTCGATCCCATCTCGGTCGCGCCGAGCTGGGCAGCCTTCATGAACACCACGCGCTCGACCGGCGAGGTCGGGGACAGGCAATCCATGATGGCCTTCAGGTACGGCGTGCGGATGGTGCGCCAGCGGCCCGGTTCGGCGGATGCCTTGCTGGAGAGCATCCGATGCCGATCCGACCATTCGGACACCGTGAGCAGCGGATCGGGCGTCAAGCCTTCGCGCCACGCGCGTTCGATTTCGGCTGCGCCTTCGTAATCGACGTCCATTTGTTCCTGTTCAGTCCACGCGCGGGCGCAGATCGCCAAGTTCCTGCAAGTGCTCGCGCACGGCGGCCTCGAGCGCGACATGCATCGTGTGCGGGGCGACCCCGAGCTTGGCCGCCATCTGCGCGGAGATGCGAGCGGGCCAGTTCAGCCACGCATCGCGCTCGGAGCGCGCCAGCTTGAAGACATGGGCGATGGCCTGCGGCCGATCCACCAGCTCGCCCTTGAGCCGGGCCAGCCGCACCTTGTTCGTCTGCGCCTTGACCACCTCGTTGACCGTGCGCGCCTGAAGCAGCGACGCACCGCCAGCAGGAAGGGCGGCGGGACCGTCGCCACCGCCTTCCGGTACGGCGACCTTCGTGGCCTTGGCGCGCGTCCCCGCCTTGGGAGCATCCGAGTTGCGTGCCCACTCCCGATCCGCGCGGTCGGCGTCGATGGTGCCGTCAGCTTCCGGCGTGATGCGCCCAGACCGGATGGCCTTGTGAACAGCGGTGTCGGTTACGCCCCGGTGGCGGGCGTAAGCGCGTATCGAGATGCCCATTTTGAGAACCAGCGGCCCCTTCATTCATTTGTTCGTCATTCCCCCGGAATCAGCTTGGCTTCTCTCTGGAACAGCGCGTTCATCACGACGTCGCCAACAACGTTTCAGGAGTCACCAGATGAACACCACAGCCATCGATTCACTCGGACAAAAGCTCGGACAAGCGGCCCTGACTGCATTCGTCCGGATCTGTCCCGAAGTGCGCGGCGCATCCAACGATCAGCTCGACGTGGCGTGCGCGGCGATGCGTGCGAAGTCCAAACAGGTCGTCGACGAACTATTGGCCGATGCCAAGGACGCCCCTTGGATCGCCGAAGTCACCTTCCAAGCAGCGGTCTTGACCCTGGCCCAAGAAGGCGCGCGGGCCTTGCGCGCCAGCAACTGACGCGGCGAAGGCAAGCAGAAAGTGCTTGGCTTCACTGCCGAACAGCGCGTTCATCACGTCACCCATCAACCACCCCGAAGGAGCAGCAAATGACCACCAGCCAACTGACCCCGGCCCAGCACGCGATCCTGGCCTACGCCCTCGAACACACCGGCGGCAAGATCGACTGGTTCCCTGACAACATCAAAGGCGGCGCACGCAAGAAGGTGCTCGACGGCCTGTTCAACCGCGCCCTGATCACCACCGACGGCAACGACTGGTTCGTCGCCGCCGAGGGCTACGACGCGATGGGTCGCGCCCGTCCCGCGCCCGAATCCGCCCCCGCGCCCCTGGACGCCGACCCGGAGATCGAGGCCGCCGTGACGGCCGCCGAGGCCGAGTGGGCCCAGGACAAGACCACGCAGGCCAAGCCGCGCACCCGCGAAAACAGCAAGCAGGCCGAAGTCATCCGGATGCTGCAGCGCGCAGAGGGCGCGACGGTGCGCCAGATCTGCGACGCCACGGGCTGGCAGGCGCACACGGTGCGCGGCACCTTCGCCGGAGCCTTCAAGAAGAAACTCGGCCTGACCATCGTCTCGGACAAGGCTCAGGGCAGCGAGCGGGTCTACCGCATCGCTTGATCAGAAAGATCGAGAAAGAGGCCAAGCGGCGCTTGGCTTCTCAATCGAACTGCGCGTTACTACGGACGTCGCAACGATCAACCCGAAGGAGCCCGAGATGACCACCAACCAGATCCCTGCCACCCAGAACGAAGCCTGGGGCTTTTGGGGCACGATGAACGAGCACGCCAGCGCTGCGTGGCCCTTGGCGATGAACGCCATTTCGGACGCCACCGGCCAGCCCCTAGAATCGGTGCGGATCTTCCTCGACAGCCGACACGGCCGCCACTTTGCCGACGAGGTTCAGAACGGGCTGTACCGGGGCCAGACCTTGGCGGACGCGATCAACGCCGCCACCCGACAGTGGATGGGCTGGACGATTGGACGCCAGACCAGCAAGCAATACGGCATCCCGCGCGGTCTGCCCTACCTGACGGGCTTCGTGATTCACTGCGAGATCACCGACGAGTCGCTGGCCACCTGATCGAACGCCATGCCATCCGCCTCGCGGGCGGCTTGCTTGCCGGTCCAGTCCTGCCAGCGGCGCACGATCACATCGACGTACTTGGGGTCGAGTTCGATCAGCCGCGCCAGCCGCCCTGATTTCTCGGCGGCGATCAGCGTCGTGCCGGAGCCACCGAACGGGTCGAGCACCACGTTGCCGGGACGGCTGGAATTGCGGATCGCCCGCTCAACCAACTCCACCGGCTTCATCGTCGGATGCAGGTCGTTCTTCTGCGGCTTCTTGATGTTCCAGACGTCGCCCTGGTCGCGGTCTCCGCACCAGTGGCGCTGCGCGCCCTCGGGCCATCCGTACAGGATCGGCTCGTACTGGCGCTGGTAGTCAGCGCGGCCCAGCGTGAAAGTGTTCTTCGCCCAGATGATGAAGGTCGACCAGTGACCACCGGCAGCGCGGAACGCCGCCTGCAACACATCCAGTTCGCTGGACGACATCGCCACGTAGACGCCACCCCTGCAATTGGCGATGGTCGGCGTCAGCGCCGCCAGCAAGAAGTCGTAGAAGCCGTCGCCCAGGTTGTCGTTCAGGATCGCGCGGTCCTTGCCGCGCATCTTGTCCTTGGCGCTGTTGGCATAGTTCACGTTGTACGGCGGGTCGGTGAACACCATGTCCACCTGCTCGCCGTCCAGCACGCGCTCGTAGCTTTCGGCCAGGATGGAGTCGCCGCACAGTAGGCGATGACCACCGAGCAGCCAGACGTCGCCCGGGCGCGAGACCGGCGTCTCGGCCACCTCGGGCACGGCATCGTCGTCGGACTGACCTTCGCCCTCCGGCTCGTCGCCCGCCATCAAATCGGCCAGCGCATCGGCATCGAAGCCGGTCAACGACAGGTC
This sequence comes from Ralstonia mannitolilytica, assembly GCF_905397375.1. Taxonomy (GTDB): domain Bacteria; phylum Pseudomonadota; class Gammaproteobacteria; order Burkholderiales; family Burkholderiaceae; genus Ralstonia; species Ralstonia mannitolilytica. Next base: position 9,710 of record NZ_CAJPVG010000011.1, on the reverse strand, counting down.
GAAGTCATCGTCCTGCAGGGCCGCGATCTCGATGCGCAGCATCGCATCATCCCAGCCCGCGTTCTCGGCAATGCGGTTGTCTGCGATGACCAGCGCCCGGCGCTGGGTGGGGCTCAGGTGATCGAGCACGACCACCGGCACGATCTCCAAGCCCAGCTTCTGGGCAGCGGCGAGCCGACCGTGCCCGGCGACGATCACGCCGTCGCTACCCGCCAGGATCGGATTGGTGAAGCCGAACTCAGCAATCGAGGCGGCGATCTGCGCCACCTGTTCATCCGAGTGGGTGCGCGCGTTGCGGGCGTAGGGCAGCAGTTTGTCCGTTGGCCACTGCTCGATCTTGTCGGCCAACCAGGATGCGTTCATTGCACGGCCTCCGTGGTGGCCAGACGTTCCTTGGCAACGTCGTCGAAGGACTGGCCCGTGGCCAGCAGCGTGATGGGCACGCCGGGATGGTTCTGGCGGAAGCGCTTGATGGCGACATCGACGTACTCCGGCGCGATCTCGACCGTGCGACAGATCCGACCGGTGCGCTCTGTAGCCAGCATCGTCGTGCCGCTGCCACCGAAGGGCTCGAACACGATGTCGCCCGAATCGGTGTAGGCCTCGATGACGAACTCCGGCAGCGCGACCGGGAACACGGCCGGGTGGTCGATGTCCTGCCCGATCTTGCCCTTGTGGCGCATCACACGGATCACCGAGTCGGGAATGCGGGTGTCCTGTGTCGGCTGGCCCTTGTGCGTCCAGCCGCCCACCTCGCCATCCTTGCCGCGCATGGCCGTGGACGACCCGTCAGCACGCAGGTGCGATTCCTGGCCAGCATGCTTGCACGGCACGATCTTGTTCGGCTTGCGGCTCTGGCGGTTGAAGTGAAAAACGAATTCGAAGCTCGGCGCGAAGCGGCCCGCCCAGTCGCCGGGCATGCCCGGGCCCTGATCCCAGACGTACCACGCGAAACGCCGCCAGCCCTGCTGGCGCATCCAACCGAGCCACGCATCCCAATACGGGATGACCTCGTTGTCGCGGTGGATCAGCCCGAGGTTGACCAGCACCTGGCCATCCTGAGCCATCGGCAGATGGGCGAACACGCCGCGCATCAGGCCATCCCAGTCGGCGATGCCGCCCGAGGTGTAGTCACGCTGATTGCCGTAAGGCGGTGAGGTGAAGCACAGGCGAGCCATGTCGCCGCCTTGCATCAGCGTGCCGACCACGGCACGGTCGGTCGCGTCGCCGCAGATCAGGCGATGCTGGCCGATGGCCCAGACATCGCCGGTGCGCGACACCGGCACCACGGGTGCATCCGGCACGTCGTCAGCGGCGTCCGGTTCGTCGCCGTCCGTTGCGTCCTGCTGCTCCTGGTCGGCCTCATCGGAGACCACGTCGTCGGCGAGCAGTGCCTCGATCTCGGCATCCTCGAAACCGGTCAGCCCAAGGTCGTACCCGGCCTCGGACAGCTCGGCCAGTTCCAGCGCCAGTAGTTCCCCGTTCCAGCCCGCATCGAGCGCCAGCCGGTTGTCGGAGATGACGTAGGCGCGCTTCTGCGTCGGCGACAGGTGCGCCAGTTCGATGACCGGCACCCGATCCAGTCCCAACTTGCGCGCGGCAGCCAAACGGCCGTGGCCCGCGATGATGCCGTTGTCGCCGTCCACCAGCACCGGGTTCGTCCAGCCGTACTCGACGATGCTGGCCGCGATCTTGGCCACCTGCTCGTCGGTGTGCGTGCGCGGGTTGCGGGCGTAGGGAATCAGCGCCTCGACCTTGCGGTACTCGACGTTGAGCGTGTTCAGAATCGGTTCCTCGAAAAAGAAAACCCGCCGACGGAAAACCGCGGGCGGGCTCGTGATGGCTGCGGACTGGTGCGGGTGCAAACTGCAAACCCTGCAAACCTTGGTTTGCAGTCGGACGCTAGGCGAATGCCGCGCTCGCGCCCCCCGCATTGCGATTCGGGAAGGAAGGACCCCTTTTGCCTCGGGCCGCTCGCCGCGCCGTCACCGCTGTCCAGAAGATAGCTGAAATACTACCCCCGGATCGCCGAATCTGTTGCAGGGTCAAAAACCGCTCACTACCGCCGATGCCCGCGCATTGCCGACCGGGCGCGCCAAATCACGCCAAATCCCTACGCAGTGACGACGCCATTGAGCTGGTCGGCGACCGTCTGCAAGGCGCGCTGCCAGCGCCGCCAGGCCGTCGTGCGGTCGCAGGCGAAGCGGATGGTGATGTCGCGCCAGCCGTATCGCTTGGCGCGCATCCACACGAGGTGGCGCTGCTCGACCTCCAGCCACTGCACCCACTTCATCGTCTCCAGCATCCGCTCGATGGCGTCCGGCGTCGGAGGGAACGGGCGATAGACCGTCTCGTCGGCCGCGAACGCCTCCCACTCTTTGCGCACGATGATCGGCCACGTGTTGAAGTAGCCCTGCACACGCACGGGCGGCAGGCGTCGTCCGGTGCTGGCCGCCTCCTCGAAGCGCGCGGCCACGTCTTCGATTGTCCAAGCAGCATAACGGTCAGTCATGGCGTGCGCCTCCCTGTCCGTAGAGACGTTCGCCGATGCGCCGGACGAACTCGCGCTCGACGAAGTCCAAGCGTTCGTCGGCGGCGCTGACGACGAGGACGTGCTGGTCGCGCCAGCCGCGTTGCTTCATCGCTTCGAGGTCGGTGGTCTCGGGCTGGAGGCGGCCCAAGGGGCAGCGATAGGTGGGCGTCGGAATCTTCATCTCACGCCTCCTGTTCGAGATCGTGCTGTGCGATGGCCCAGTGCAGCAGCGCCAGTGCGTCGGCTTCGTTGTCGTCGCCCGGCGCGTGGCCGCGAGCGGTGACGGAGGCAATCACCTCGTCTTTGCCCGCGTTGCCTTTGCCGGTGGCGTGCTTCTTGATCGTGCCGACCGGCACGCCCTGGTATGGGATCTGGTGGTGCTCGCACCACGCGGTGAGCGTGGCGAGGAGGCCGCCGTAGGCGTGCGCCGCGTCGGTCGAGACGTGGCGGCGCACCTCCTCGAAGTGCAGCGTGTCGATGCCGTCGGCCACGGCCTTTAGTTCCGTGAGCCAACGCTTGAAGCGCAGGAAGCGCATGCCGCCGCCTTCGAAGCGTTGCGGCCGAAAGCTCTCGCTGCCGCTGGTGATGTTGCCGTCGCTGCCGCGCAGCGCCCAGCCGGTGGTGGTGCCCAAGTCGAGGGCGAGGATGGTCATGGATGCAGTCCTTGTTTGGTGAGGACTGACACATCGGACGGATCACATCGAAACTCCCCATGAGGTGCGCGCACGCGCACGCGCGCGTAGGAGTTACGACGTAGTCCGTCAAATCCGTCAGTCGGATATGTCGGCATGGCGGTTAGTTGTCGGCGTAAGGGGTGTAGGGGGGCGTGGGCGGATGCTTGAGGCCCACGCCACGGAAGCCGCGCAGGCCCGCCGTGTTGCGCCACTTCTCGACACCACGGGTGATGAGCAGATCGGAGAACCGCTTCTGTGAGCCGATGAACTCGCCAGCGGAATCGGCCCACTGCTTCCAGTCGTTGAACAACTCGGCGGTCAGCGACTTCGCGTTGGCTTCGCGCACGCAGCGTTCGTCGAGCCAGCGACCCAGTGCGTCCTCGGCCTCGAAATACTCCTCGGTCGCTTCGAGCACCTGCTGCGGCGGATCGAGCCGACCCAGACGCTGCCACTCCAGACAGCCCTGAACCGCCCACGCCAGGATGCCGTCGCGCTCGGCCAAGAGCTTCTGCTGGAGATGCGTGTCGCGGCGCTCAGGCGGCACGGTGATCGTGAACGGGATCAGGTGCAGCCGTCGCTTCATCGCTTCGTCGATGTTGCGGATGGCGGGCTTGTGGTTGCCCGCCACGACCAGCTTGAACTGCGGGAAGAACTCGAAGAAGTCCTGCCGCATGAAGCGCGCGGAGATCTTGTCGCCGCCGGTGAGGTTCTTGACCTTCGATTCCGCCCAGCGCCGCCCTTGCTCCGTCTCGATGGCGGACACGAAGCGCGCGCCGCGCAGGCCCGCCATGTCGGTCGGATGCCGGTCGGTGCGCGTCTCCATGAACGTGTCCATCGGCGCGTTGGTCGCGTAGTCGCCGAGGATCGTGGCCAGCGTGTTGACGAACACCGACTTGCCGTTCGCGCCCGTGCCGTACAGGAAGAACAGCGCGTGCTCCTGCGTCGATCCGGTGAGCGTGTAGCCCGCCATCCGTTGCAGGTAGGCTTGCAGCTCGGTGTCGTCGCCGGTGATTTCGACGAGGAACCGCCGCCAGATCGGGCAGTCGCCTCCTGGCGTGGCCGTGGTGATCTTGGTCATCCGGTCGGCGCGGTCGTGCGCACGCTGCCTGCCGGTCTTGAGATCGACCACGCCGCCGGGCGTGTTGAGCAGCCACGGATCGGCATCCCATTCGGCGGTGGTGGCCGCGTGCCTGCGATCCGCACGCGCCAGCCGTTCGACGCCGCCGACCGTGCCCGAGCTGGCCAGCTTGGCGGCGATCTTCGGGTTGTCGGCGTGGACGGCGGCGTGACGGCAGACGCTGCGGATCAGGTCGGTGGCCGCGAGCGTGTCCTCGGTGCGCCAGCGATGCCCATCCCACACCAGCCAGCGGCCCCACGCGGCGACGTAGCGCCAGTCGCGGTGGTAGCGCCGGGTGAAGGCCAGCGCCAGCGCATCCTCCGTGCCCCAGACCGATTCGTCGGTGCTGACGACCGGCTCGGCCTCAATGGCGACGTCGTGCATCTGGAGACGCGGGCCGTGGGTGAGGAAGGCCGCGACGTCGAAGCCCTCTATCACGGCGTCTGCCGCGTCCCAGCCGTCCGCCGCTTCCTCGGGCGGGTACAAGATGTGGCAGGTCTTCGCGCCCGCCGACAGGATGGCCTGAGCCGCTTGCGTCGCGTACTCCCAGCCCGGTTTGTCGCGGTCGGGCCAGATCAGCACGGCCTTGCCTGCCAGCGGCGACCAGTCGGTCTTCTCGACCGGCGCGTTCGCGCCGTGCATCGCCGTGGTCGCAACGATGTCTGCGTCGATCAGCGCCTGCGCGCATTTCTCGCCCTCGACCAGCACCACCAGCGATGCGCTGGTCATGCCCGGCTGGTTGTAGAGCGGGCGCGGATCGGGCGGAGCCATCTTGCGACGGCGCGCGTCCCACGGGCGGAACTCCTTCTTGCGGCCGGGCGGGTCGTAGCGGTAGACGACTGCGATCAGCTTGCCGGAGGCATCGAGGTAGTCCCACTTCGCGGTGGCCGGGCCGAGGTCGTCGACGGGTGCTTCCTTCTTCGATTTGCGCGCCGGTGTCGCCGGAGCGCGTCCGAGCAGTTCGGTCGCGGCATCGAGCACGCGCGGGAAATCGGCGTGGGCATCGATGCCGAGGTGCGCGGCGATCAGCGTGAAGATGTCGCCGCCGTCGCCGGTGGCTCGATCCGTCCACAAGCCTGCCTTGTCGCCGTCGAGCACGATCTCCAGGCTGTCGCCCGGGCTGCCGAGTACGTCGCCGGTGAGGAACTTGCCGCCGCGCTTTCTGCCTGCGGGGAACAGCGCGGCCAGCACTGAATCCAGCCGCGCGAGCAGTTCGGCGCGGATCGCTTCGCGTTCGGCGTCGAGGTCACGAGGAACAGGGGTCTGCGTGTCGTTGAAATCAAGCATCCGCAGCCTCCTCGCCGGAGGGCTGCTGCGCGACGATCCACGCTTCCAGTTCGTTGGGCTTGAAGCGGACGAGCTTGCCGACGCGGTAGTGCGGAATGCGGCGCTGCTGGCGTTCCTTGGCCTGCGAGAGCCAGTACGACGGCAAGTTGAACATCAGCGCGGCTTGGCGCACGTCGATCAGTTGCTCGCCAAGCACTTGATTCAAGGGTGTGTTGTTCATGTCGGCGTCCTCCAGCAGCGGTCTTGCCACGCGCACATGCGGCACTCGAAATGGGTGGGATCGTTGAAGCTTCGCGGTAGCAGATCACCGGCTTCGGTCGCGGAAATGACCTTGACCGCGCGGTCAGTCATGCGCTGCGCGAGCGCGGCATCGAAGGGCACCAGCTCGACGTAGATCTCCATCGAGTCGGCATTGATCGCCGTGAAGAGCGCCGGGTGCTCGTGCAGTTGCAGATGCGCCTGATACAGCGCCACCTGCGCTGCGTACACCGGCTTGGCCACCGCGAGGCCTTTCGTCTCTAACTCGCGCCACGACTTCCCGCCGAGGCACTTGTTCTCCCACAGCGCGGGATAGCGGAAGCCTTCCGGCCCGCCGACGATCACGCCATCGACGTGACCGCGCAGCCGACCCTGCGCGTCGGAGAAGCCGAACTGCCCGCCGTCGGGCTTGTGCGTGCGCAGGTCGAAACCCGCGTCGCGCAGCCACACCACCATGCAGTCCTCCATCACGTGGCCGCGCTCGAAGATGCGCAGCATCCGGCCTTCGGTGTCGCGCCCGTGATCGACCGGAGCCTTGGCGTACTCGAACTGCAAGGCGCGCTCGCAGGCCGCGCCCAGGCGCGACGCGCCGAGGTAGTCGCGCGCGGGCTGTTGCGCGCGGATGCGTTGCATGCCGAGATCGACCAGCGCCGTGATCTGGCCGGACAGGCTGGAGGAGGAGTTGAAGTCCATCATGGCTTCGCCTCCCAGAACTTGTCGTCCTCCAGATCGGCGAAGGGATTGGCCATCGGGTCGGGCGTCGGAGCCATGCCGCGCACGGGCGGAAACTTGGTCGCCTCGTGGTGCTCGACCATCGCCTCCGTGTAGCAGGTGACGATGGCGTCGATGACGCAGAGCGCCTCGGCTTCCGAGTAGTCGCCCAGCGGTTTGCCGAAGCCGATCTCGCCCGCTGCCTCGCCGAAGGCCTTGAGGCATTTGCGCATCGCGGCCAGTTCGACATCAGACGGATCGATCATGGCGACCTCCCCGATGCCGACGCGGCCTTCCTTCGCGCGCGTCCAGTTGCCGTAGAGCATGTGGAAGGCGTCCTGACAGCGGCGCGAGCAGAACACCCAGTCGATCACGTAGCGGCGCGGATCGGCGGTCTTGAACCGGCCATCGGTGTGGCCGTAGCCGCGCGCCTGTCGTTTGCAGACCCAGCATTTCATCGGCCTCCCTCACTGCGCCCAGGCGGGCTTGCCGGTTACCGGCGCGCGCAGCGGCGCGGCGGGTGCGGCATACGGGGCCGATGCGCTCACGGTCGCCGGAGCGCCGGAGGTGCCGCCACCGGTCTTGGCCTTGGGCGGCACGCCCATGAGCTTGGCGTACTCGGGGTGGTCAGGTTCGACCGCGAGCTTGATGACGTTGCGATCCAGACCCTTGGCGTCCTTCTCGACGTCCACACGGGCGAGGAACTCGATGCCGTCAAGCTCGTGGAAGCCCTGGATGCGCCGCGCGGCGGCGGCCTGCGGCCCGTTGTCCTGGGGATGGACGTTGCGGGCGCTGTTGAGGATCGCGCGCACGAAGCTGCGGCCCATCTGGCCCCAGGCCGGGCCCTTCGGGGAATGCAGGCCGATGTTGCTCCAGAGCTTGCGCCGGGCGTACTCACCCTCCAGCACCACGAACTCGGCCGCGAGATAGACCGAGCCGGTCTCGAAGCTCTGCGTGGCGTAGCCCCCGGTCCAGCCTTGGGCCGGGTCATCAAAGCCCCCGGGCTTGAGGGTCATGCGCACGCGGGCGAGCGTGCCCTTGGGGATGAGGTCGAAGCTTTGCTGCTGTTCGGCGTCGTTGAAATCGTTCCAGGCGGTCATGGTTTACTCCTTGGATGTCGGGATTCGAGTGGCGGCGGCGCACTTGTCGATCAGCGCGCGCAGGTTCGGCGGCTCCAGCAACTCGAGCTGGCCGCTTCGGTCCTTGGCCGGATAGCCGTAGGGGTTCACCGTGTGGCAGACGAAGGCGCGGTAGGACGATCCGTCCTCGGCCTTGATCTCGGCCAGCGTCACGACTTCATCGACGATGCCGGGCAGTTCCGCCGCGGTCTTGGCGCCCTCGATCTGCGGCACGAAGACCTTGCGGTTGAAGTCGTCCAAGCGCTCGTCGAGGATGGCCACGAACACCACGTGCTTGCCGCGCGCGTGCTGCAGGTGGGTCAGCGCCCCGATGAGCTCGGCGCCGAGCAGGCCGTAGGCGCCCCGGGTGTCGGGCTTGCCAGTGCGCTCGCTGTAGGCCTGCGGCTGGGTCTTGGCCCAGACGAGCGCCAGGCGCGCGAGTACCGTGATCGAGTCGACGAAGTAGGTGTCGTACTTCGCTAGTTGCGCGGGATCGCCGTAGCGCTCGCACACATGCCGGTAATGCGCCTCGGAGAACGGCGCATCCGCCGGCAGCGCCGGGTTCGGGCCGGCCAGGAACACCACGAGATCGCGGAACTCCGGCCAGGTGGTCGGGCGCACGCAGTCGCCGCGCCAGTCCTTGACGGCCAGATCCCCGGCCTCGAGGTCGACGAACAGGGTCGAGGCTTCGGGCAGGGTCTTGAGCTGGCTGGTCTTGCCGATGCCGCTCTTGCCCAGCAGCACGAGCTTGACGCCCTGCTTCTCGCGCAGCCGCTGGTCGGCGGTGATGATGGGAAGGACCATCACGCCACCTCCTTCAGCCGCGCCGCGACCGCCGGGTTCCAGAGGATCTGGTAGCCGCTGTGCCCGTTGCGCGAGTACGGCATCGCCTCGGCCCAGGCCTCGCCGGCTTCGGTCAGTTCCCACTCGTCGCGTTCGTTGCGGAACTGCAGGCCGTGTTGGGCCAGGCGCTGATTGGTGGCCTTGGCCGACAGGCCCAGCAGCCTGCCCAGCTGGGTGGCGTTGAGCGAGCAGATCGCCTCGTTCGCCGCAGTGTCCCGGGCAGGAAGGGCGCGGCGCAGCGTCTCGACCGCCAAGCCCGTGTTCTCCTGGATGCAGGAGAGCGTGGCCGCCATCGCGATGCCGGGTTTGACCCCCGGCACCTTGGCCACGGCCTCGCCGATCAGCAGCAGAGCGGCGACGCGGTCCTGGGTGGGTGCCGGCAGGGTCGGGCGTGCACTTGGCGCCGTGTAGCTGCCCGTCTTGCGGATCGCCGGCAGCACCTCGTGGGTGACCCAGCGCTTGAAGCGCTTGGCCTCGCGCTTGCGGCTGCCGAGGACCAGGCTGTACAGCCCGGGCTCGTTGACGACGTTGACCTGGTCATTGCCGCGCGAGATGCCCTGAATCGAGATCAGGGCTTGCTCGTCAGGGTCCAGCCGCGCCAGGGCGCGGGTGGTGTTCGGCAGTTCAAGAACCGCGCACACATCCGCCGCGACGAACCACGGTTCGCCTTGGGCATCCGTGACGACCCGGACCGGACGGCCTTCGAAATCAAACGGGATCAGTTCGGTGCTCATGGATCACTCCTCCGAGACGAGGGCCAGCCGGAACGTGGGCTTGCCGGGCTTGACGGTGCGGGCGGCCTCGAACCCGGCGCGCAGTGCCGGCGGCCAGTTGGAGAAGCGCGATTCCGAGACGGAGTACTCGACGTCGAGGTAGTCCTCGACCTTCTCGCCGGCGGCGGCGATGCGCCGGGCAATCGCCGCCAGTTGCGCCTGGTCCCAGGACACGCGCTTCGGGACATCGACCGTCACGCGCAGCGCACCGTCCTGCAGGTGCACGACGCCGAAGTCCTTGCCCGCCTCGAGGCGGGCAGCACGGGCCTGCTCGCCGTAGGCGGCCTCCAGCGCAGCGTCGAACTTGGCGCGGGCTTGCTTGAGCCAGGCGAGCGCTTCGTCGAGGTTGCGGCTGATCTGCGCCTTCTGGGCGGGCGGGAGTTGAGCCAGCTGGCC
>NZ_CAJPVG010000010.1 GCF_905397375.1 Ralstonia mannitolilytica | reverse complement strand
AACCACCCGGAAACCCGCACCACTTCTACTTCTCCACCGCTTCACACGCCCCGCCGTCGCTTTCGTTTCGGCGCTGCGTCGTGCAGCGAGGGGCGAATATTAGGGGGGTTTCCGGAGCTTGGCAACACCTTTGTCGTGACGCGCTGATGACGCAGTCATGAAAAAAGCCCGCGAGCCCAGTCCAGAGCTTGGCTCGCGGGCTTTCCAGCCGCCCCAAAATCGCACCCAGCATACCCGAGACAGTTACTCGGGTATTCCCGAAGAGACGCTTCGCCGGCCCTGCTTATTGGTGCTTGAAGGCGGCCGCCCGTTTTTCGAGGAAGGCGCGCATGCCTTCTTTCTGGTCTTCCGTGGCGAACGTGGCATGGAACAGGCGGCGCTCCAGGTGCACGCCCTCGGTCAGCGTGGTCTCATAAGCCGCATTGATGGACTCCTTGATCATCATGACGGCGGGCAAGGAGAAGCCAGCGATGGTTTCCGCGGCCTGGATGGCTTCGTCGAGCAGCTTGTCGACGGGAATGACGCGGGAGACCAGGCCGGCGCGCTCGGCCTCCTCGGCGCCCATCATGCGGGCCGTGAGGCACAGGTCCATGGCCTTGGCCTTGGATACGGCGCGCGGCAGGCGCTGCGTACCGCCTGCGCCCGGCATGGTGCCGAGCTTGATTTCGGGCTGGCCGAACTTGGCGGTGTCGGCGGCGAGGATGATGTCGCACATCATGGCGAGCTCGCAGCCGCCGCCCAGCGCGTAGCCGGCCACCGCGGCGATCACCGGCTTGCGGATGCGGCGGATGGTCTCCCAGTTGCGCGTGATGTATTCATTCCTATAGACGGTGGCGAAGTCGTAGTCGGCCATGGCGCCGATGTCCGCGCCGGCGGCGAACGCCTTTTCGCTGCCGGTGATGACGATGGCGCCGATGTTCGCGTCGGCATCGAAGGCGAGCAGCGCGGCGCCCAGTTCATCCATGAGCGCATCGTTGAGGGCGTTGAGCGCCTTCGGCCGGTTCAACGTAACAAGACCAACACGACCGCGCGTTTCGACCAGAATGTTTTCGTAGGACATGGAAGCTCCTGTTGGAATGGATGTAATATTAGCCGACCAACCGGTCGGTTAATCAATGAACCGATGACCGAGGAGGAGACAAGATCATGACGAGCCCCAGCATTCTGCTCGACTGGCATGAACACGTGGCCACGATCACGTTGAACCGGCCCGATCAGCTCAACAGCTTCACGGCCGCCATGCACGGCGAACTGCGTGACGCGCTGGACGAGGTCGAGCGCCAGAAGGCCCGCGCGCTGATCCTGACCGGGGCCGGACGCGGCTTCTGCGCGGGGCAGGATCTTTCCGAACTCAGTTTCACGCCCGGGCAGATGACCGACCTGGGCCAACTCATCGACGAGCAGTTCAACCCGCTGGTGCGCCGCCTGCGTGCCCTGCCCCTGCCGGTGATTGCCGCCGTGAACGGCGTCGCGGCCGGTGCGGGTGCGAACCTGGCGCTGGCCTGCGACATCGTGCTGGCGGCCGAGAATGCGTGCTTCCTGCAGGCATTCGTCAAGATCGGCCTGCTGCCGGATTCGGGCGGGACGTGGTTCCTGCCGCAGCGCATCGGGGTGGCGCGGGCGATGGGCCTGGCGATGCTGGGGGAGAAGCTCGACGCCAAGACGGCGCTGGCTTGGGGCCTCATCTGGGGCGTGTACCACGACGCCAGGATCCTCATGACCGAAGTGCACGCGATGGCCGAGCACCTTGCCAAGCAGCCGACCCGGGCGCTGGCCGCCATCAAGCGGGCCATGCACGCCGCGCCCACGCAATCGCTCGATGCGCAGCTGGACCTGGAGCGCGATCTGCAGCGGGAACTGGGCAGATCAAGGGACTACGCGGAGGGCGTCGACGCCTTCCTCAACAAGCGCGTGGCGCATTTCACCGGCGAATAAGGGATCAGCGTGACCGAGACTGCCCTCCAAGATGCGCAGGCGCTGGCCGAGGCCGCCTGCCGATCCATGTATGACGCCGATGCCTGCACCCGCTGGCTGGGCATGCGGCTGGAGGCCGTCGGGCCCGGCTACGCCCGCCTCTCGATGACGGTGCGGCCCGAGTTCCTCAACGGGCACCGCACCTGCCATGGCGGGCTGATTTTCACGCTGGCGGATTCCGCCTTTGCCTTTGCGTGCAACAGCCACAATCACAACACGGTGGCGGCGGGCTGCAGTGTGGAATTCCTGCGGCCCGCGCAGGGCGGGGACGTGCTGACCGCCGAGGCCGCCGAGCAGGTCCTGTCCGGCCGGCACGGGGTCTACGACGTGCGCGTGTCGAATCAGAACGACGAGGTGGTGGCCATGTTCCGCGGCAAGTCCGCGCAGATTCGCGGCCACGTCATTCCTGTTCCCGGCAGCCCGGAACCGTAGTCCGACGCGATAGAAGACCCCCGACACCGCACACCATCATTAGAGGACGCCCTAGAACCTGTTCACGATCCGTAGCGAGCGGCCCGACTCGGCCCGAGAGGCGCCACCGTGCATGGGTACGGTGCGCATCGCAGGGCCAAGATCGGGACGCGAAGTACGATCTTAAGCAGGTTCGCACGACGGCGCCCCGGAGGAGACCTGCATGCGCCCCCGCTCGACCGACCTGCCTCTCGACCCGATCGAGACCGCCAGCCGCGACGCCGTCCAGGCACTGCAGCTGGAACGCCTGAAACGCAGCCTGGCTCACGCGTATGAAAACGTGCCCGCCTACCGGGCCAAGTTCGATGCGGCCGGCGTGCACCCGTCGGACCTGGGCTCCCTGTCCGATCTGGCCAAATTTCCATTCACCACCAAGAGCGATCTGCGCGAGAACTATCCGTTCGGCATGTTTGCGGTGCCGCAGGACCGGATTGCGCGCATCCACGCATCGTCGGGCACGACGGGCAAACCCACGGTGGTCGGCTACACGCTGGCCGATATCGAGACATGGGCCGGGCTGGTCGCGCGCTCGATCCGTGCGGCCGGGGCACGGCGCGGGGACAAGGTCCACGTCAGCTACGGCTACGGCCTCTTTACCGGCGGGCTGGGTGCGCACTACGGCGCCGAGCGCGCGGGTCTGACGGTGATTCCGTTCGGCGGCGGCCAGACCGAGCGGCAGGTGCAGCTCATCCGTGATTTCGAGCCGCAGATCATCATGGTGACGCCCAGCTACATGCTCGCGATCGCGGACGAATTCGAGCGCCAGGGCATGGACGCCGCCGCATCCAGCCTGCAGATCGGCATCTTCGGCGCCGAGCCCTGGACGCCCGAGATGCGCGCGGCCATCGAGGCCCGCATGGGGCTGTCGGCCGTGGACATCTACGGCCTGTCGGAAGTGATGGGCCCCGGCGTGGCAAGCGAATGCGCCGAAACCAAGGACGGCCCGACCATCTGGGAGGACCATTTCTACCCCGAGATCATCGACCCGAACACCGGCAACGTGCTGCCCGACGGCGAATTCGGCGAACTGGTCTTCACGTCGCTGACCAAGGAGGCGATGCCGGTGGTGCGCTACCGCACGCGCGACCTCACCCGCCTGCTGCCCGGCACCGCGCGGCCCGGCTTCCGTCGCATGGAAAAGATCACCGGCCGCTGCGACGACATGATGATCGTGCGCGGGGTGAACGTGTTCCCGTCACAGATCGAGGAATTGATCCTCAAGCACGCGGCGCTGTCCCCGCATTACCAATGCGTGCTCGGCAAGGAGGGGCCGCTGGATACGCTGACGGTGCGCATTGAGGCCGCCCTTGGCGCACCGGCCGACGCCGCCGCATCGGCGAGCCGCCAGCTGGCGCATGACATCAAGTCGCTGATCGGCGTGACTGCTGCGATCGAGATCCTGGCTACCGGTGGCATCGAGCGCTCCGTCGGCAAGGCGCGCCGCGTGGTCGACTTGCGGCGCGGATAGGTCGCGCCCTGGAATGGGCTCACGCTCCGTAGCGAACGCGCCTGATCGGCTCAGAAAGCACAGCGGTGCACCAACCAGTATGGCAAACACGCATTTGGCAAGTCGGAGCCAAGCGGGCCCCGCCGTAGGATCGTGAGCGAATTAACGGGCGGCGACGCCGACGCTGCCGCCTTTGGGTACCAGCACCCACAAGCGGCCGGCCTGCTTCATGCGCCCGGCCAGATCGCCGGCGGCGTCGCCGTGGCCGAAGTAATAGTCGGCACGCACAGCGCCGCGAATGGCCGAGCCCACGTCCTGCGCGAACACCAGCTTCTGGATCGGCTCGGCCGACAGCGGCTTGGTCGTCGACAGGAATACCGGCGAGCCCAGCGGGATGTACGTCGGGTCCACCGCAATCGAGCGCTCATCCGTGAGCGGCACACCCAGCTTGCCGATCGGGCCGGCGGTGTTGCCTGGCGTTTCGGCAAAGAACACGTAGCGCGGGTTGATGTTGAGCATCTCTTCCACGCGGGCGGGGTTGGCCCGCGCCCAGGCCTTGATGCCCTGCATGGTGGCCTGCTGAGGCGTGATCTCGCCCATGTCGAGCAGCCAGCGCGCGAAGGAGCGGAACGGCTGGTTGTTGGTGCCGCCCACGCCCAGGCGCATGATGCCGCCCTCTTCCAGCTGGACTTGTCCGGAACCCTGGATCTGCAGGAACGCGGCCTCCACCGGGTCATCCACCCAGACGATTTCCTGGCCTTGCAGCGCCGGGCTGCGGATCAGTTGCGCGCGCGCCGGCAGCGTCTTGCCGCGCCACGCGGCGGGCATGCGATACAGCGGCGTCTGGTACGGCCCGTGCCGATAGCGCGAGCCGCGCAGCAGGGGTTCGTAGTAGCCGGTGATCAGACCGCTGTCGGTGCCGTCGTCCTTCACCACGCGATACGGCGTGAAATTCTCCTCAAAGAAGACACGCATGGCGATCGGGTCGCCAGCGTCGACCATCAAGCCGGCGGAACAGACGCGCGCCCAGTCGGCGCGGCGCTTCATCGCCTGGCAGTTGGATTGCAGCGCCGGCCAGGCGGTGGCGAGATCGTCGGCGGTCCAGCCCGCCACGTCGGCCCAGGTGGCGGGCGTCAGATGGCCGCCCAGCGTCCCGGTGGGGGCCTGCGGCGTTTCGACGCGCGGCGGCGGGCCGCTGGTGCACGCCGCCAGCAGGGCGGCAACGAGCGTGGCGGCCAGGCCGGCCCATCGGCGCGAAGCCGTGCCACGGGCAGGCGTCAATACGTCGGGAGTTGCTGCTGTCATGCCTGTTCCATCCTGTCCGGCGAGGCGGCGGGCTTGGCTACAATGCCCCGCATCCGCGCACCCCGCCGTCGATCATGAGCGAATTCTTTGAAAACCATCCGATGATGCTGTTCGGCCTGGAGGCCGGTGTGGCGCTGTTCCTGCTGATCTTCATCGTGGTCTGGACGATGTCGGGCGCCAAGAAGCACCCTCGCCCGCTGCGTGCGCCCCCCGAGCATCCGTCGCGCCAGGGCTCGGGCTCCAGTCCTTCGGAATCGACCGACGCCAAGCCGGAAGATTCGCAGCCGCCCAAGGCTTCAGCGTAATCAGTGCAGCATGCGCGGCATTGCCAGCGCAAACTCGGGGATCGGCGCCTCGAAGCGGTGGCCGTCCTCTGCCACACAGAAGTATTCGCCGCGCATCGTGCCAACGGGTGTGTTGATGGTCGCCCAGCTCGTGTACTCGAACGATTCGCCCGGCGGCAGCAGCGGCTGGTGGCCGACCACGCCCAGGCCGCTGACCTCCTGCACACGGTTATCGGCGTCGGTGATCACCCAGTGGCGCGAGATCAGCTGGCTCGGCACGTCGCCGGTGTTGCGGATGGTGATGGTGTAGGCAAAAGCGTAGTTGCCCTGCTCCGGCTCGGATTGCTCCGGCAGATAGCGCGTCCGGACCTGGACGGTGAGTTCGTAGCTCGGCATGTCGATCCACAATCAGAATTGGCGCCCATTGTGGGGCATGGCCGGACCAGCGGCAAGGCGCGGCCGGGCCACTGAACCCGGCTAAAATGGCGGCCTTCTTCCTGCATCCGCGTTCAATCAGCGCTCCATCATGCCTGTCGCCATCGACCCGTCCGGTTTCCGCATCGCTCCGTCCATCCTGTCCGCCGACTTTGCCCGCCTGGGCGAAGAAGTGCGCCGCGTGCTCGAATCGGGCGCCGATTGGATCCACTTCGATGTGATGGACAACCACTACGTGCCGAACCTGACCGTCGGCCCGCTCGTGTGCGAGGCCATCCGGCCGCACGCACAAAAGGATGGCAAGCCGGTGCCGATCGACGTGCACCTCATGGTGCGCCCGGTCGATCGCATCATCCCCGACTTTGCCAAGGCCGGCGCCGACCTGATCACCTTTCACCCGGAAGCGTCCGAGCACATCGACCGCTCGCTGGCGCTGATCCGCGACAACGGCTGCAAGGCCGGCCTCGTCTTCAATCCGGCCACGCCGCTGCATTACCTGGATCACGTGATGGACCGCCTGGACATGGTGCTGATCATGTCGGTCAACCCGGGCTTTGGCGGCCAGTCGTTCATTCCCGAGGCGCTGAACAAGCTGCGCGCCGTGCGCCAGAAGCTCGATGCGTACCAGGAAAAGAGCGGCCGCAAGATCCTGCTGGAGATCGACGGCGGCGTGAAGGCCGACAACATCGCCGAGATCGCCCAGGCCGGCGCCGACACATTCGTGGCCGGTTCGGCCGTCTTCGGCAAGCCCGATGCGGACGGCGGCTACCGCGGCACGGTCGGCGCACTGCGCCAGGCGCTGGCGGGCGTGGGGGCCTGATGCACAGGCCCGTGCGCGCCGTCATCGTCGACCTGGACGGCACGATGGTCGACACGGCCGGCGACTTCCACGCCGCCATCAACGCCATGCTTGAGGCGCTCGGCGCCACGCCGGACATGCCGGTGGAGGAAGTCGTCAGCTACGTCGGCAAGGGTTCGGAGAACCTCGTGCGGCGTGTGCTCGACGCGCGCCTGCCGCCGGCCCAGGCCAACAGCCGCTTCGCCGAGGCGCTGGATGCCTACCAGCGCGCGTACATCGCCATCAACGGCCAGTACGTGCGCGTCTATGACGGCGTGCGTGAAGGGCTGGCGGCACTGCGCGACATGGGCCTCGCCCTGGCATGCGTGACGAACAAGCCACGCGACTTCACGCAACCGCTGCTGGCGCAGCTCAGCCTGGACACCTATTTCGACCTCGTCTACCCGGGCGACGCCTTCGCCTACCGCAAGCCCGATCCGTACCCCATGCTGCGTGTGGCGGAGGCCTTCGGCGTGAATCCGACCGAAGTGGTGGCGATCGGCGACTCGGAAAACGACGCCCGCGCGGCCCGCGCCGCCGGCATGCGCGTGCTGGCAGTGCCGTATGGCTACAACCACGGCCAGCCTATACAGCACGCCGGAGCCGATGCTATAGTCGACACACTTTTTGCGGCAGCCGAGTGGATCCGGCCCCATGCGGAACCCCACAACGCCGTCTCTGCCGCTTCCAACTGACGATCCATGTTCCTGAATCGCAAACGCATCTTCGCTCGTGGTGACCGGGGGGCCTGGCCCTGGCGACCCTGGCACGCCCTCGCTCGGGCGTAAGCGTTTGACCGGCTGCTGATCGTTCTTCCCCCGGTTTCGGCGTACCCTGCCAGAACCACCTCTGTATCTCCTGCCCCAAACGCTGACCGCCCGCCGGTCTTCCGTTGACTGCCCTGTCGGCTTGCGGATGGCCCTTGCGGGATCGCATGGTGTTTCGCGTTCCCATCCCTCATGTTCTGCTAACGTTCCGACGGCACAACGCGCTTTGCCGTGGAGCGAACGCATGCCGGTGCGGGCAATAGCACGTGCCGGCGAATCGATCTGACCGCTCATGACCGAACTCGAATTCAAATCGCTGGCCGACCAGGGCTACAACCGCATCCCGCTGATTGCCGAGGCACTGGCCGATCTAGAGACGCCGCTGTCGCTGTATCTGAAGCTGGCGCAATCGCACGACCGTGGCACCAACACCTTCCTGCTGGAGTCGGTGGTGGGTGGCGAGCGCTTCGGGCGCTACTCCTTCATCGGCCTGCATGCGCGCACGCTGCTGCGCGTGAAGGGCAACCGCACGGAAGTCGTGACCGACGGCAAGGTCGTCGAGACGCACGAGGGCAACCCGCTGGACTTCATCGCCGCCTTCGAGCGTCGCCAGAAGGTGGCGCTGCGCCCGGGCCTGCCGCGCTTCTGCGGCGGCCTGGCCGGCTATTTCGGCTACGACGCCGTGCGCTTCATCGAGCCCCGCCTGGCCGAAACCGCCCCGCCCGACGATCTGCAGCTGCCCGACATCCAGCTCATGCTCTGCGAAGAGCTGGCCGTGATCGACAACCTGTCCGGCAAGCTCTACCTGATCGTCTACGCCGATCCGTCGAAGCCCGAGGCGTATTCGCACGCCAAGCAGCGCCTGCGCGCCCTACGCACCAAGCTGCACCAGCCGGTGGATGTGCCGGTGACATCGCCGTCGGTGCGCACCGACACCATCCGCGAGTTCGACAAGGCGGACTACATCACCGCCGTGCTCAAGGCCAAGGAATACATCGCTGCCGGCGACATGATGCAGGTGCAGATCGGCCAGCGCCTGGTCAAGCCGTTCCGCGATGCGCCGCTGTCGCTGTACCGCGCGCTGCGTTCGCTGAACCCGTCGCCGTACATGTACTTCTACAACTTCGGCGACATGCAGATCGTCGGCGCATCGCCGGAAATCCTGGTGCGCCAGGAAGAGCGCCGCATCCCGGCATCCACCAACGGCAACGGCGCCGACGAATCCGCCCGCATCGTGACGATCCGCCCGCTGGCCGGCACGCGCCCGCGCGGCAACACGCCCGAGCGCGACGCAGAACTCGCCACCGAGCTGCTCAACGACCCGAAGGAAATCGCCGAACACGTCATGCTGATCGACCTGGCGCGCAACGACATCGGCCGCATTGCCGAGATCGGCTCGGTCAAGGTGACGGACCAGATGGTCATCGAGAAGTATTCGCACGTGCAGCACATCGTCAGCTCCGTCGAGGGCCGCCTGAAACCGGGCATGACGAACATGGACGTGCTGCGCGCGACCTTCCCCGCGGGCACGCTGTCGGGCGCGCCCAAGGTGCGCGCGATGGAGATCATCGACGAGCTGGAGCCGGTCAAGCGCGGCATCTACGGCGGCGCGGTGGGCTATCTCTCGTTCTCGGGCGAGATGGATCTGGCAATCGCCATCCGCACCGGCATCATCAAGGACGGCAATCTCTATGTGCAGGCCGCCGCCGGCGTGGTGGCCGATTCGGACCCGGATGCCGAATGGAGGGAGACCGAACACAAGGCGCGCGCCGTGCTGCGTGCGGCCGAGCAAGTGCAAGACGGCCTCGACGCCGATTTCTGAGGTTAAGGAGACCACCATGCTGCTGATGCTCGATAACTACGACTCCTTTACCTACAACATCGTCCAGTACTTCGGCGAACTCGGCCAGGATGTGCGCACGGTGCGCAACGACGAGATCACGATCGAAGAGATCGAAAACCTGAATCCAGAGCGCATCTGCCTGTCGCCCGGCCCGTGCACGCCGACGGAAGCTGGCATCCTGGTTCCGGCGCTCAAGCACTTTGCGGGGCGCGTGCCCATCCTGGGCGTGTGCCTTGGACACCAGGCGATTGCCGATGCGTTTGGCGGCCGCGTGATCCGCGCGCAGAAAGTGATGCACGGCAAGGTCAGCACCATCGAAAACACCGGCGTGGGCGTGTTCGCCAACCTGCCGCGGCATTTCAAGGTGACGCGCTATCACTCGCTTGCCATTGAGCGCGAAACGCTGCCCGACTGCCTGGAAATTACCGCCTGGACCGAAGACGGCGAAATCATGGGCGTGCGCCACAAGACGCTGCCGGTGGAGGGTGTGCAGTTCCACCCGGAGTCGATCCTGTCGGAACACGGCCACGCGCTGCTCGCCAATTTCCTGAAGGAACGCGTCTGATGCGCCGCGCATGCGCGATCGCGGTCGCGATGATGGCGAGCCTTCCGGCGATGGCCGGTACGCTGGAAGCCTGCCGCGCCGCCCAGCCCGAGGCCGGCGACGTGTCGCGCTGCGTGCAGGCTGCCCGCAAGGCGGCCCTGGCGGAACTGGCCTCCGCCGAATCGGCACGCCGCACCGCGCTGCGCGCCGGCATCGCCGCCAACAACGGCACGGACAAAGGCGCCGCCATGGCGTTCGACCGCACCGTGCGCGCCCACCAGCTCTACCGGCAGGCCGAATGCGACCTGCACCGCCGCCTGGCCCGCAATACCACCGATGCCGACCTGGCTGAAGCCGCATGCGAGGCCGACCTCTTGCGCGAGCGCATCGGCGCCTTGCGCCAAGCTGTGCCGGCAACCCCGGCCCCGGCGTCCTCCAACTGAATCCCGAACGACCATGCCCATCACCCCGCAAGAAGCGCTCGTCCGCTGCATCGAACACCGCGAAATCTTCCACGACGAAATGCTGCACCTGATGCGGCTGATCATGCGCGGCGAGATGTCGCCCGTCATGGCCGCCGCGCTCACCATGGGGCTGCGCGTCAAGAAGGAAACCATCGGCGAGATCGCGGCCGCCGCCACCGTCATGCGCGAATTCGCCACCAAGGTCGAGGTGCCCGCTGAGGTGTCCGACCACTTTGTCGACATCGTGGGCACGGGCGGCGACGGCGCCAACACGTTCAACATCTCCACCGCCTCGATGTTCGTGGCAGCGGCGGCCGGTGCGCGCATCGCCAAGCACGGCGGACGCGGCGTCAGCTCCAAATCGGGCAGCGCGGATGTGCTCGAGGCGCTGGGCGTGAACATCATGCTCACGCCCGAGCAGGTGGCCGAGTCGATCGAGACGGTCGGCATCGGCTTCATGTTCGCGCCCAACCACCACCCGGCCATGAAGAACGTCGCCCCGATCCGCAAGGAACTGGGCGTGCGCACGATCTTCAACATCCTGGGGCCGCTGACCAACCCCGCCGGCGCGCCGAACATCCTGATGGGCGTGTTCCACCCTGACCTGGTCGGTATTCAGGTGCGCGTCATGCAGCGCCTCGGTGCAAAGCACGCCGTGGTGGTCTACGGCAAGGACGGCATGGACGAAGTGTCGCTGGGCGCCGCCACGCTGGTCGGGGAACTGAAAGACGGCGTGGTCACCGAATACGAAATCCACCCGGAGGACTTTGGGCTGCAGATGGTGTCGAACCGCAACCTGAAGGTGGCCGATGCGGAAGAATCCAAAGCCATGCTGATCGACGCGCTGGAAAACAAGCCGGGCACGCCGCGCGAGATCGTCTCGCTCAATGCGGGTGCGGCGCTGTATGCCGCCAACATTGCCGGCTCCATCGGCGACGGCATGAAGCTTGCGCGCGAGGCCATCGCCAGCGGCGCGGCGCGTGCCAAGCTCGACGAGCTCGTGCGCGTGAGCAACCAGTTCAAAGCCTAAGCCTGTTCACCATGTCCGACATCCTGAACAAGATCCTGGCCGTGAAGGCCGAAGAAGTCGCCGCCGCGCGCAAGCATCGTGACCTGGCCAGCGTGCGCGCCGAGGCCGAAGCCAACCGCAGCGACAGCACCCTCGGCCCGCGCGGCTTTGCCACGGTCATCCGCGAGAAGATCGCCGCCGGCCACGCCGCCGTCATCGCCGAGGTGAAGAAGGCCTCGCCGTCCAAGGGCGTGCTGCGCCCGAACTTCAAGCCCGCCGACATCGCCCGCAGCTATGCGGAACACGGCGCCGCGTGCCTGTCGGTGCTGACCGACGAGCAGTTCTTCCAGGGCCACGCCGATTACCTGCGCGAGGCGCGCGCGTCCTGTGCGCTGCCGGTGCTGCGCAAGGACTTCATGGTCGACTTGTACCAGGTGTACGAAGCGCGCTCGTGGGGCGCAGACTGCATCCTGCTGATCGTTGCCGCACTGGACCAGGGGCTGATGGTCGAACTCGAAGCGTGCGCGCTCGAACTGGGCCTCGACGTGCTGGTGGAGGTGCACGACGGCCACGAGCTGGACCGCGCGCTGCGCCTGCAGACCCCGCTGGTCGGCGTGAACAACCGCAACCTGCGCACGTTCGAAACCTCGCTCGACACCACGCTTGGCCTGCTCAAGCACATGCCGGATGACCGCATCGTCGTGACCGAATCGGGCATCCTCACGCCTGACGACGTGCGCAAGATGCGCGCCGCCGCCGTCAACGCCTTCCTCGTCGGTGAGGCATTCATGCGCGCCGACGACCCGGGCGCCGAACTTGCCCGCCTGTTTGCCTGATCGATGGCCCGTGAAATCGAACTGAAGCTGTCCGTGCCGGCGGGCGCGCACGATGCGCTGGTGGGCTGGCTGGATGCGAACGCCAAGGCGTCAGGCTCCGTGGAGTTGGCAAACGTCTATTACGACACGCCCGACCAGACCCTCGCGCGCAACCGCGCCGCGCTGCGCGTGCGCCGCCAAGGCAACCAGTGGCTGCAGACACTCAAGACCGCAGCAGTAAGTACGGCGGGATTGAGCGCCCGGCATGAATGGGAAGTGCCGCTGCAAAGCGATGCGCTGTCGGTCGATGCCTTCGTGACGCACGACGCCGCCGAAGCCGCCGACTATGTCCGGCCCCATGCCGCCGCACTCGCCCCGCTGTTCCGCACCGACTTCACGCGCCGCCTGTGGCGCGCGGCAGTGGAGGACGGCGAGATCGAGATTGCGCTGGACGCCGGCGCCATCCTCATCCCCGGCACCCAGGCACGCGAGCCGATCGACGAACTGGAACTGGAGTGGAAGCCGGCCGCCGGCACCACGCTCGGCGAAGAGGCGATCGCCCAGCGCCTGCACGCATGGACGCGCACGCTGCGCGCCGCAGTGCCGGGCCTCACGCCGCTCGACATCAGCAAGGCGCAGCGCGGCTACCACTTGCGTGCAAAGACCATCGAGGGCCAGGCATGACGCGACGCGCCCATCCCGCGCAAGCCGCCCTCTTCGATGAGCCCGCTGCGGACACGGCTGCCGTGGGCTTCACCCCGCTGGCCCGGCAGTTCGATGCCCTCCCCGCCGACTGGAAGGCGCTGCTCACGCCGTGCATCGCGCAGACCAACTGGTCGGGGCTTTGCGCTTTCGTCGACGGGGAGCGCGCGTCGGGCAAACCGATCTTCCCGACCGAGGTTTTCCGCGCGCTGCATCTGACGTCGGTGGACGATGTGCGCGTCGTCATCCTGGGTCAGGACCCGTATCACGGCACCGGCACGGTCGATGGCCGCGAGATTCCGCAGGCGCACGGCCTGGCCTTTTCGGTACCCGCCGGCGTGCGCGTGCCGCCGAGCCTGCGCAACATCTACAAGGAAATCGAAGCGGAATACGGCTGCAAGCTGCCAGGCACGTCGGGCAACCTCGAGGGCTGGGCGCGGCAAGGCGTGCTGCTGCTGAACACCGTGCTCACGGTCGAGCAAGGTCAGGCCGCCAGTCACGCCAAGCGCGGCTGGGAACGCATCACCGATTGCCTGCTGGAACAACTCGCGCGCGTCGGCCACAAGCGCGTGTTCATGCTGTGGGGCAGCCACGCGCAGGCCAAGCGCGCGCTGCTGCCGGACGGGCACCTGGTGCTGGAGGCGCCGCATCCGTCGCCGCTGTCGGCGCATCGCGGGTTCTTGGGGTGCGGGCATTTCAAGCGGGCGAATGAATGGCTCGCGGCACAGGGCCAACCCGCGATTGACTGGCTGAAGCCCCAGGCAGCCTGAGGGCGCGCCCCGCCTAGTCGCGGGCGACCCGCAACGCGCGACCCAGCGCCCCACACCGCAGCGCGATCTTCGCCGTATCGGCGCGCAGCGCCTGCAGGCGCCGCTCCAGCAAGTGCGCGGCCGACAGCGACTCGGACTGCGTGGCCGCCTCCACCATGCGGGAGCGCGCCGACTTGTCGGCGAAATCGGCAGCGCCGAGTTCCTGCGTATCTCGCGGGCGCACGCCCCAGCCGCCTTCGTGCACGGCCTGGTCGAAGCGCTCCTTGGCGCGGGCGAGGCTTTCGAGCGCCGCCTCGGCGGTCTGCTCGACGAGGGCGCGCGTGTCGGCTTCGTCGAGCTCCTGCGCGCGCTGGCGCACGAGGATACGCACCGCCGCCACATGCGCCGCCACCAGGTAGTTCTGCACGATGAAGCGGTTCAGGTTGTCGACGGCGCGGTGGCGGCTCTTGGGCTCGTCGAGCATGCGGGCGAAGGCCGAGATCAGCCCCGTGAGCGATTCCATGTACTGCTTGCGCTGCACGCGATACGCAAAGTCGTCCTTGAGCGTGCCGAGCAGCAGATCGCGCGCGGCCTCGATGAAGCGGCGGTTGGTGCGCAGCACGTCGTCCACCAGCTTGGGCAGGTTGCGATATTCCCAGCTGGGCAGCACGTAACTGAAGACGGTGGCGATGGCCGCGCCGATCAGCGTGTCGACCAGGCGCTCGCCGATCGCGCCCTTGCTGCCCGGCAGCAGCAGGTTGATCTGGATGAGCACCTGCACGCACGCCGCAATGGCGGTATAGCGGTAGCGCACGGTGACGAACGCCGCACTGGCCGCCGTCGACAGGTACAGCACGCCCATCAGGATCCACGTCGAATGGGTGAACCGCAGGATCACCGCAGCGATCACGCAGCCGATGAGCGTACCCAGCACGCGGTCGACGTTGCGCTGACGCGTCATGCTGAAGGTCGGCTTGAGGATCACAACGATGGTCAGCAAGACCCAGTAGCCGTGCGAGCTGTACGGCAGGCGGTCCGCAATCCACAGCCCGGCCGCCACGGCCATGGAAATGCGCAGCGCAAAGCGCAGCACCGGCGAGCGCCATGTCAGCTCCTCCAGCACCAGCCGCAGTTCGTACTTCTGGCGCGTGAGGAACGGCGTCATGTCGGGGCGCAGCAGCACCTGCGACAACTCGACCGGCGTGGCGGTTGCAGCATGCAGCTGCGCCATGAGGCGGATCGCGCCCTGCACGGTCGCCACCGATTCTTCCAGCGCGGCAATCGCCTCGATCGGCACACCGTGGTGGTTGCGCTGCAGTTCGTGCAACGCCGCCTCGATGGCGGCCATCTCCTGTTCGTAGGACATCGGCGTGGGCGACGGCCGGTCGCGGCCAACAGCATAGGCCACGCCTTCGATGTCCATGCGCATGCGCTCGATCACGTCGCGCAGCAGCCGCATCACCTCGGCGTCGGCCAGCCACTGGCGCAGCACGGGGTAATCGGTGTTGGACGACAGCAGGTACTCGTAGAGATCGAGCATCCGCATGTGGATCTGCACGAGACGCCCGTCGCTGGCGGTGCGGTTGTCGCGGAAAACAAAGTCGCGCGCCACCTGCTGCTTGTCAGCCACCGAAATCTGCTGGCGCACGAGCGCGTTGAACTGCTCGTCGAAATCCTTGGCGGCATCGTAGAAACCGGCCTTGCGCTCCACGTAGACGGCCAGTTCATACAGGCATTCGGCCAGCACCTGCTCCTTGATGCGGCGCCGCTGCACCCACGCGACCACCAGGGCGAACGCCATGTAGCCGCTGGCCCCGAGGAAGAACTGCAGCGTGTGCTCGACCGCCTCCCGAAAGGCGAACTCCTCGGTGAAGGTCAGCGTCATGACGAACAGCGCCGCAAACTGCAGCGGCATCGTCTTGTTGCCGTACGCCACCATCAGCCCGGCCAAAAAGGCCACCGCCACGATCACCACGGGCAGCACCGCGTACGGCGTGGCCACCGCCACGATGAACGTGACTGCGGTGGTCAGCAGCACGCACGCCATCATCTCGTTGAACTTGTGCCGCAGCGGGCTGGGCAGGTCCATGAGACTCGTGCACAACGCCCCGATGGAGACGACCATCGCGCCCTGCAGGTCCATCACCAGCAGCGCGAGCAGCGTCAGGCCGATCACGCCCGTGGCCGTGCGAATGCCGCGTGAAACGTAATGGCTGTAAAGAAACGTGCGTGGATCGTGGACGTAGTCCATTGGGCTGCGCAGCTCAGGCCGACTTCCCGCGCGCCGAACGCGTGCTGCGCGCCGCCGCCCGCTTGCCGAGCCACGCCGAGCGCAGCGGCGAGGGCTCCGGGGCCAGCGCCAGCGTGAACTGCGGCGTCGCATCGGTGGCCAGCTTCACGTTCAGCTGCATCAGCTCGTCGCGGCGGAACACGTGCACGGGGACGGTGTCGCCGGCGCGGTAGCGCGTCAGGGTCTTGTCCAGCTGGCCCGCCGGCACCCGCAGGCCGTCGACTGCGACGATCAGATCGCCGGCCGACAGGCCGCCGCGCTGCGCCGGGCCGCCGTCGAACACCTGCTGCAGCTTGACGAAGCCGTTTTCGACGCCCGCCTTGACGCCAAGCGCAAGCGCGGAATCCACCGCCTTGCGCGTCGCGCTGACGCCCATCGCCTTGAAGAGCGCCGGCAGCGGCAGGTCATCGCGGCCTTCGGTGGCCTGGCGCACCAGCGTGCGCAGGCGCAGGCCGGTGATCTCTTCCATCAGGGCGATCAGCTCGGCTTCGGTCACGCCACGCTGCACATGGCCGGGCGCATAGAAATCGCGGCCGTAGGCGGCCCAGAGAGCGCGCATCACGTCGTCGAGCGAGCGTTCGCCGCCGGTCTGCGTGCGGATCGTCAGATCGAGCGCCAGCGCCACCAGCGAACCCTTGGTGTAGTAGCTGACGATGGCGTTGGGCGCGTTCTCGTCCTGCCGGTAGTACTTCGTCCACGCGTCGAACGAGCTCTCGGCCACGCTCTGCTTGAGGCGACCGCTGCCGCGCAGCACGCCATTCCATGTCTTGGCGATCATCTCGAGGTACTGCGCCTCGGAAATGAGCCCCGAGCGCACCAGCATCAGATCGTCGTAGTAGCTCGTGAAGCCCTCGAACAGCCACAGCAGCGGCGTGTGGACCTCGCGGTCGAGCGCATACGGCACGAAGGCCGCGGGCTTGATGCGCTTGACGTTCCAGGTGTGGAAATACTCGTGGCTGACGAGGCCGAGGAAGGTGCGGTAGCCCTCGGTGGTCTCGTCGCGGCCGACGACGGGCAGATCGTTGCGCGCGCACATGAGCGCGGTGCTGGAACGGTGCTCCAGCCCGCCATAGCCGTCGGTGGTGACCATCGTCATGAAGACGTAGCGGCGGTTGCTGTCGAGAAACGGCGCGGTGGCCGTCTGCGGCTCGAACAGGCGGATCTGCGCCTCACAGATGCGCTTGAAGTCGCGGGCAATGCGCTCCAGGTCGAGGTTCGGCACGCGGCCCGTGAAGACCGCGTCATGCTGCGCGCCGCACGCTTCGAACGACACCAGATCGAAGGTGCCCATCTCGACGGGATGGTCGATCAGTTCGTCGTAGTCGACGGCTTCGTACCAGCCGAAGCCGTAGCGCTTGGCCCCCGCCCTGCCGTTGATGCGGCCGCTGGCTTCGCGCAGCGCCGTGGCCACGCGCCAGCTGCGGTAGGCGTCTCCGGCGGGAGGCTGGATGTCGACCAGGCAGCGCTGCGCATCCGCGCCCTCGACGCGCAGGAACACCGACGTGCCGTTGAAGAAGCCATGCGTGGCATCGAGGTGTGCGGCCCGCACGGAGAGGTCCCAGGCGTAGACGTCGTACGACACCGTGAGCGGCCCGCTGCACGGAGCGGCCTGCCAGCTGTGCTTGTCCAGCTTGGTGAGCCGCACCGGCTTGTCGCCGGACGACGCCTCGATGCGCACGATGTTGCGCGCGAACTCGCGGATCATATAGCTGCCCGGAATCCACGCCGGCAGCGAGAAGCGCTGGCCCCGGCCGTCAGGCGAATCGACCGTGACCGTGACGGTGAACACGTGCGCCTCGGGCGCGCTCGGAACGATGGTGTAGCGGATCGGCTTCATGGCGAGCATTGTAGCGTTGCCGCCCCATGTTACCGACGGCCACCGCGCGCAAATCGTCCGCGAATCGGCCTATCGATTGACGTCGACGACCACGCGCCCGCGCATCTTGCCGGCCATGATGTCGTGCGCCGCGTCGATGGCGCCCGAGAGCGTCACCTCGCGCGTGATGGCAGCGAGGCGGTCGCGCAGCAGGTCGACGGCCAGGCGCTCCCACGCGGCCTGGCGCAGGGCGCGCGGCGCCATCACGCTGTCGATGCCGCACAGCGTCACGCCGCGCAGGATGAAGGGGGCGACGGTGGCCGGAAAATCCATGCCTTGCGCCAGCCCGCACGCGGTGACCACGCCGCCGTAGCGCACCTGCGCGCACGCGTTGGCGAGCGTGTGCGAGCCCACCGAATCGACCACAGCGGCCCAGCGCTCCTTCTGCAGCGGCTTGCCGGGCGCGGACAGTTCCGCGCGGTCGATCACGTCGGTCGCGCCCAGCGCCCGCAGAAAATCGGCCTCGCCCGTCTTGCCCGTGGAGGCCACCACGCGATAGCCGAGCTTGCCCAGCAGCGCGATGGCGATCGACCCCACGCCGCCCGACGCACCCGTCACCAGCACCTCGCCGTCGCCCGGCTTCACACCGGCGCGCTCGAGCGCCAGCACGGACAGCATCGCCGTGTAGCCCGCCGTGCCGATCGCCATGGCCTGGCGCGCATCGAGCCCCGCCGGCAGCGCCACCAGCCAGTCGCCCGACAGGCGCGCCTGCTGCGCGAGGCAGCCCCAGTGCGTCTCGCCGACGCCCCAGCCGTTGAGGATGACCGCATCCCCCGTCCGCCAATCCGGATGCGACGACTCCAGGACGACGCCCGCGCCGTCGATGCCCGCCACCATCGGCCATTTGCGCACGACCGGCCCCTTGCCCGTGATGGCCAGGCCGTCCTTGTAGTTGATGGTCGACCAGTCCACGCGGATGAGCACGTCGCCGGCCGTCACCTCGTTGGCGCGCGCCTCTGGCGTGGACAACGCCGCGTCGTCGAGGTCAACGATATGGGCCAGCGGCCCGCCGTCCTGCTTTTCCAGCATCAGGGCGCGAAACGACATGTCGGTCTCCCAGCGTGTTGTGAATGCAAATGCCCAAAGAAAAAGCGCCGGACGAAACCGGCGCTCTTTGCGGCATGGCTTACGACTTCTTCAGCGCGGCGAACTTGCGCTCCAGCGTGGCCGCGTCGATCAGGCCCGGCGCGCGCGAGCCATCCGGGAAGATGATCGCCGGCGTGCCGGTCACGTTCAGCTGCTGCCCGAGCTTCAGGTTGGCCTCGAGCGGCGTGTCGCAGGTGCCCGTGCCGCCCGGCGCGGTCTTGGCCGTCATCCACTCGCGCCAGGCCTTGGCGCGGTCGGCCGAGCACCAGATCTGCTTGGCCTTGGTGTTCGAGTCTTCCGACAGGATCGGGAAGAGGAAGGTGTAGACCGTGATGTTGTCG
Source organism: Ralstonia mannitolilytica (assembly GCF_905397375.1). Taxonomy (GTDB): domain Bacteria; phylum Pseudomonadota; class Gammaproteobacteria; order Burkholderiales; family Burkholderiaceae; genus Ralstonia; species Ralstonia mannitolilytica. Next base: position 152,092 of record NZ_CAJPVG010000010.1, on the reverse strand, counting down.
ACCTGCGTGAGCATCTGCTCGAGCTTGTGGCAGTACGGGCAGTTCGGATCGGAGAACACGGCGATCTTGCGCGAGCCATTGCCCTTGACCCACTTCACGGCGCGGTCCAGCGGCAGGTCCGACCACTTCACGCGGTTCAGCTCGGCCAGGCGCTCCTGGGTGATGTTGGTGGCGGTCTGCGTGTCGAGCAGGTCTCCGTTGAGCACGTAGCGGCCGGTGGCATCGGTGTAGATCACCTGGCTGCCGAGGTTCACTTCGTACAGTCCCGCCAGCGGCGACTTGGCCACGCTCTTGATCTCCACGTTGGAGCCCAGCGCCTTCTGCACGGTGGCCTTGACCTTGTCCAATGCGGGCTCGGCGGCACCGGCGCTCAATACGTAACTCGCGCCAATGGCCGCCACAGCCACCGCAGAGGCGATGGCCGCCACCCGAATACGAAACGACATAAAAGCTCCTGAAACCCCGAGAAATCGCACCAGAGGCTGCTGACTCAACCCAGCGCGTGCTTGATCAACAAGCGTTTAATGAATGGCGTCATCCCGACCAGCGCCATGCCCGCGTTGCGTACCGTGCGGGGCAGCGCGCCGGGCAGGGCGAACAGCCGATGCAGGCCGTCCGTGGCGGCCGTGAGCGAGAGCAGGTCTTCGCGGCGGGCACGCTCGTAACGGCGCAGCAACCTCAGATCGCCATGATCGCGCATGGTTTCCCGTTCGGCCATCACACGGCCGATTTCGGCCACATCCCTGAGGCCGAGGTTCATGCCCTGCCCGGCCAGCGGATGGATCACATGGGCCGCATCGCCCACCAGCGCCACGCGCGGCGCAACCAGCCTGCTGGCGTGCTGCAGCACAAGCGGAAAGCCTTGCGCCGGCGTGATGTTCGTCAGGCGCCCGAATCGCGCGGCCACGGCTCCGCCTGCGGCGGCCTCCACGGCCCGGAACAGCGCCTCGGGCGGCAGGGCCAGCAGTTCGCGGGCGTGCGCCTCATCGGCCGACCACACCATCGAGACCCGCCGATCGGGTAGCGGCAGCATGGCGAGGATCTCGCCGCGCGCTGGCATGGCGTCGCCTGCTGCGGCGGCCCGCTCGGCAGGGGTGCCGAGAAACCACTGCCAGGCGGTGTCCTGGTGCCAGTGCTCGGCCTGGAAGTTGGCCACCACGCCCAGCTGGCCGTACGGCTTGGCTTCGGCCTGGATGCCGGCCTGCTCGCGCACCCACGACTGCTTGCCGTCGGCGCCGATCACGCATTCGGCGCGAATCGTCTGTCCGTCTGCCAGCGTGAGGCGCACCGCGTCGGCGTCCATCTCGAAGCCGGTGGCGGCGTGCGGGAAGGTCTGCACGGTGTGTGCAAAGCGCAGCGCCGTCTCCAGCGCACGCTCGACCAGCGACGATTCAGCGATCCACGCCAGCTGCGGTGCGCCGGCTGCGTAGGCGGAAAAGTGCAGGTCGGCGTCGGCGTGCTCGCCGCGCGCGGCCGCGTCGTCGCCAAAGATGCGCATGTCGTGCACGGGCTGCACCCGTGTCATGTCGAGCGCGGGCCAGATGCGCAATTGCTCCAGCAGCGCCTGCGAACTGGCAGAGAACGCGTAGACGCGCGCGTCCCAGGCGTCCGGCCCCGCGGGAGCAGACGCCGGCGCCGGCGGCGCGACGTGCGCGACACGCAGGCCGATCTGCGCGAGCCGCAGCGCACACGCCCGCCCGACGATGCCGCCGCCGACCACGGCGATGTGGTACGCCACGGCGTCTTTGGCAGCCGCCCGGGAAGAGGAAAACGCGGGTGTATTCATGGTGGGCCGATTATAGCGGCGGGGGTGGGCCCGGCTTTGCTGGCGCGCAAATGCGTCGCGGCAGCCGTTTGACGGGCTGCCGCGGGATCGGCGCAAGTCAGAGCGATTGGCCCGCCGGCTAGTAGTAGGACACCGCCGCGTAGGCCTGGCGCACGCCGATGGCGCGGCGCTCGCCGCTGGCCAGGCGCATCAGTTCGTCCTGCCGCGGGCAGACGAGCGCACGCACGCGGGCGTCGTTGGCAAGGATGCGCATCATCAGGTCGCGCTTGCGGCGGACGTCTTCCACCGACAGGGCCGGACGCCGCGCGTGGCCCAGGCGCTCCATGTGGGCGGCGCATTCGCGTTCGAGCCGGCTCACCTCTTCCCAGTCGGCGCGCTCGGCTGCGTCGACCATGTCTTCGGACAGGCCGGCGATGGCTTCGTAGCAGGCGAACATGCCGGCGCTCTCGGAAACCGCGGGGGTCGGGTGGATGCGGCCGGTCGAGGTGGTGGTGGCGACGGTCCAGGACATGCTGTGCTCCAGAGGCGTATTGTTGTTCTGGAGCGAGGCAGTGCAATAGGTGTGCCTGGCCTCAAACGCGGTCGCTCCGCTTGGGGCCGGAAGGGCCGTCAGGCCTTGTCGGACTTGGCTACGCGCGATATGGGGCGGCCATGCAACTGCTGGGCCGCCCCCCGAAAGACCATCGCCAGGTGCGAAGTTGTTACGTCGATGGAACGTAACGCGTAACGGCTTCGTAACGCGCACATCACCCGTGGCAAGCGCGGCCCGGCACCATGAAAGCGGGCGCCGGCAACGCCCCTACGGCGGTCTGACCGGAGCCGGACCGGTTACAATCACGCCTTTCCGTGAACGACGCGCGCAGCCCCGGTTCCGCTGTGCTGGCGCCTCCCCCAGCGTCACGCAACCCCTTGATTTAGAGCCTTTTTCACCATGAGCCTCCAATGCGGCATCGTCGGTCTGCCCAACGTCGGCAAGTCGACCCTGTTCAATGCCCTGACCAAAGCCGGCATCGCCGCCGAGAACTACCCGTTCTGCACGATCGAACCCAACGTGGGCGTGGTGGAAGTACCTGACGCCCGCCTGCAGGCGCTGGCCGAGATCGTCAAGCCGGAGCGCGTGCTGCCGGCAGTCGTCGAGTTCGTCGACATCGCGGGCCTGGTGGCGGGCGCATCCAAGGGCGAAGGCCTGGGCAACCAGTTCCTCGCCAACATCCGCGAAACCGACGCCATCACGCACGTCGTGCGCTGCTTTGAAGACGAGAACGTCGTGCACGTGGCGGGCAAGGTCGACCCCATCGCCGATATCGAAGTCATCAACACCGAACTGGCCCTCGCTGACCTGGGTACGGTCGAAAAGGCCCTGCAGCGCTACACCAAGGCCGCCAAGTCGGGCAATGACAAGGAAGCCGCCAAGCTGGTTGCCGTGCTGGAAAAGGCGCAAAAGGTGCTCGACGAGGCCAAGGCCGTGCGCACGCTGAGCCTGACCGACGAGGAATGGGCGCTGCTCAAGCCGCTGTGCCTGATCACCGCCAAGCCGACGATGTATGTGGCCAACGTCAAGGACGACGGCTTCGAGAACAACCCGCACCTCGACGCCGTGCGGGCCTACGCCGCCCAGACGAACTCGCCCGTGGTGGCGGTGTGTGCGGCCATCGAAGCGGAAATCGCCGATCTGGACGACGCCGACAAGGCCGAATTCCTCGCCGACATGGGCATGGACGAACCGGGCCTGAACCGCGTGATCCGCGCGGCCTTCAAGCTGCTCGGCCTGCAGACCTACTTCACGGCCGGCGTGAAGGAAGTGCGCGCCTGGACGATCCACATCGGCGACACGGCCCCGCGCGCCGCGGCGGCCATCCACACCGACTTCGAGCGCGGCTTCATCCGCGCACAGACCATCGCCTACGACGACTTCATCCAGTACAAGGGCGAACAGGGCGCCAAGGAAGCCGGCAAGATGCGCGCGGAAGGCAAGGACTACATCGTCAAGGATGGCGATGTGCTGCACTTCCTGTTCAACGTCTGACCAGGCGAGCGCAACGACAAAGCCCCGCAATGCGGGGCTTTTTTCATGGGCTGCCCGAAACGCCGGCGGGCGGTTTTCAGCGGAGTTCAGCGCCCTTCAGTTCAGGGATGAGGAAGAACGTCGCCAGCATGTCGAGCACGTAGATGCCGGCCAGCAGCGCAATCGCCACCTGGAACGAATACGCGGACGCCAGGCTGCCGATCGCGATCGGCCCGAATCCGCCGATGGCGCGGCCGATGTTGAACAGCACGTTCTGCGCGGTGGCGCGGGCGGCTGTCGGATAGGCCTCGGAGATCAGCGCGCCGTAGCCGCCGATCATGCCGTTGACGAACAGGCCCATGACGGCACCGGCCCACAGCATCGCGACGGGATCGTTCAGCCGCGCATAGGTCAACACCATCGCCACGGCACCCGCCTGGAAGATCAGGAACGTCGGCTTGCGCCCGATGCGGTCGGCGAGATGGCCGAAGGCAAAGATGCCCACCATCATTCCGACGATCGTGACGGAGGTCCACAACGCCGACTTGGTCAGCGAGAAACCGAGCGTCTTGCCGAGATACGTCGGCATCCAGATCATGATGCCGTAGTAGCCGAAGTTCTGGACGGCGCAGAGGACGACGATGCCCGCGCTGGTGCGCGTGGTGCGCGCATCGGCCACCAGCAGCCTGAACGCGTTGCGCTTGCGGCCGGCGGTGTCGACGCGGCGCACAAACACCTCGGGTTCGTGCAGCGTCTTGCGGACGAGCCAGGCCACCAGCGCGGGCGCCATGCCCATCACGAACATGCCGCGCCAGCCGATCAGCGGCAGCAGCAACGGCGTTAGCAGCGCGGCCAGCAGCACGCCCGCCTGCCAGCCCAGCGCCACATACGACGACACCCGCGCCCGCTTGTGCGCCGGCCATGCCTCCGCGGCCAGCGCCATGCCGATGCCGAATTCGCCGCCCAGGCCGATGCCGGCGATGGTGCGATAGACGAGCAGATCGCTGAAACCCTGCGCGAAGGCGCACAGGCCGGTGAAGACGGCAAACAGCACGATCGTCCAGGTCAGCACGCGCACGCGGCCGTAGACGTCGCTGAGCGCCCCGAACACGATGCCGCCGGCCACGGCGCCGACCAGTGTCCAGGTCACCAGTGCGCCTGACTGGCTTGGCGACAACGCCAGTGCCGCGCTGATGGCCGGCAGCATGAAGCCAAGGATCAGGAGGTCGAAGCCGTCCATCGCATAGCCGATGGCCGAGCCTGCCAAGGCCTTCCAGGCGTAGGCCGAGCTCTGCGCCGGGAAAGGCGCCGACGCCCCGGACCCGGCGGCCGACACGCTTGCATTCGCTTCCATGCCCGGCCCCTTACAACACTCCGCGCGGCAAAGCGCGCGCGACAAACGCGATCGTCATCTCGTCCCCCGGTCCACGATATGGCTCCGCCCTGCCGGCCGAACGCCGGTCGCTGTGCGGTCGTCCACGGGCCCTGGGCAAAGGCGGTGATGATACTCCCGCGCGTTCGCCCGACGGGCGCAGCGGGTGCGCGGCAGACGTTACAACCCGAGCCGAGCCGGGGTCACTTTTTTACAAGGCCGTCCGATCGAAAGGCGCCCTTGCAGGCGCGCCGCGCCACCCCAAGCGCCGGAAAAACCCGGCAGGCACGACGATTGCTCGGCCCCTGCAAAGATGGATTGAACCTTGCTCGACATGCGGCATGCCGCGACCGTGGGTCTGCATGGTCGGCCCGGCGCTTCGCTTCCCCAGAACATGAGTTTGCATTCGCCCCTGATCGCCGATGTCGATGCCGTGCACGGCACCGGCCTTGAGGCCACGATCCAACCGCGCGGCGTCCTGCTGTGCCTGTCCGAGCCCGACCTGCAGATCTGCCAGGTGAGCGCGAACCTGGAGGCGGCGCTGGACACGGCGGTGCAGTCGGCGTTGCAGGCGCCGGTCGAGCTCGTGATCGGCATGGCCGGCCGCGAGGCACTGGAGCGCGCCCTGACCATGCACAGCGTGGACGATCACCCGCTCTACTTCGGCACCGTGCATACGCCGCGCGGGCAGGTGCTCGATGCCGTGGTGCATCGGCACAAGGGCGTGCTGATCCTGGAGCTGGAGCCTGCGTCGCATGCCGCCGCCGGGGCGTTTGCGTCGATGTATCCGCTGGTACGCACCTTCGTGAGCAGCCTGCAGGCGGTCAGCAGTGTCGATACGGTGGCGGAACTGGCGGCGCGCGAAGTCCATCGACTGACCCACTTCGGGCGCGTGGTGGTGTGCCGCCTCGAGGGCGATGGCGCCCTGCGGGTGCTGGCCGAGGCGCGGGACGCGGCCATCGGCTCGCTGCTCGGCGCGCACCTGCCCATCAGCGACGTGTCGCCGGACGTGCCCGCGCTGCATGGGCGCAATCCACTGCGGCTCGTGGCCGACGTCCACGAGGCCCCCGTGGGCCTGGTGCCGCCGCTGAACCCGTTGACCGACGCGCCCACCGATCTGACATATGTGGCGCTGCGCGGGGCCTCCCCGGCCGAGCGCGACGCGATGCGGCGCGTGGGCGCAGCCGCGTCGCTCACGCTGGCACTGACGGTGCGCGGCCAACTCTGGGGCGTGATCGCCTGCCACCACGCACGGCCGTGCCCACTCTCGTTCGAAGTCCGCACGGCGTGCGAGCACCTGGCGCAGATCCTGGCGCTGCAGATCGAGGCCAAGGAAGACCGCGCCGAGATCGCCCACCGGCTGGAGCTGCGCCGCATCCTCGTGCGGCTGCTGGCCGCCATGACGGATCGCGAGAACTTCCAGGACGGCCTACTGGAACACCCGAGCGACCTGCTGCGCTTTGCCTCAGCCAACAGCGCGGCCATCGTCCGCCGCGACGAATGCGTGCGCGTGGGCGCGGCGCCCGATGCGCAGAGCATCCTGCGGCTGACCGAATGGCTTGCGCGCGAACACCCCGGCGAGATCTTCCACACGGACCGCCTGGCCGCCCTGTATCCCGACGGCGCCGCCCTGCTGCCGCAGGCCAGCGGGGTGCTGGCGGTCCAGGTGTCGCAGCTGCATCGTCACTATGTGCTGTGGTTCCGCACCGAGGCGCCGCACAGCGTGCCCCGCCCGGCCGGTCCGCTCGAAGGGGCCGACGACGCGCACGACGCAGATGCCGAGATCGCGGCCGCCCCCGCCTCCGTAGAGCCGCGGCGCAGGCAGGTCGCCCGCGCATCGCGCCCATGGCGCACGAGCGAAGTGGAAACCGCCGCCGAGTTCCGCTACGCGGTGCTCAACATCGTGCTGCGCCGCGCCGAGGAAGCGGCCGAACTGGCCGGCGAGCTGCGCCGCGCCAACCACGAGCTCGAAGCGTTCTCGTATTCGGTGTCGCACGACCTGCGCGCGCCGCTGCGCCACATCGCCGGCTATGCAGAACTGCTGGACGAGACCGAGGGCGACCACGTCTCTGCGCGCGGCCGGCACTTCCTGCAGACGATCTCGGAGTCGTCGCGCTTTGCCGGCAAGCTCGTCGACGATCTGCTCACGTTCTCGCAAATGGGCCGCGGTGCGCTGCGGCTGGCCGACGTCGACCTCACGCAACTGATGCGCGGCATCGCGCGCGACGTGTCGGCCGACCAGCAAGGCCGCCACATCGAATGGCACATCGCCGCACTGCCCGTGGTGCGCGCCGACCCCGCCTTCCTCCAGCTGGCCGTGCGCAACCTGCTCTCCAACGCCGTGAAGTACACGCGCGACCGCAATCCGGCCCGCATCCGGATCGAGGCCGAAGACACGCCCACCGAAACCGTCGTACGCATCGCCGACAACGGCGTGGGCTTCTCGATGGAATACGTCGACAAGCTGTTCGGTGTGTTCCAGCGGCTGCACCGGATGGACGAGTTCGAGGGCACGGGCATCGGCCTGGCGAACGTCCGGCGCATCATCGAGCGCCACGGAGGCCGCACCTGGGCCGAAGGCGAGCTCGACCGCGGCGCCACGTTCTATTTCACCCTGCCCCGCACGCCCGAGCCGCACGAGGCCGCAGAGCCGGGCGCCGGGCGGCCGTCTGTCCGCGGTCTCGCCTGACCGCCCGTTTCAAGCGCAACGCCATCATGCTGAAACCCATTTTGCTCGTTGAAGACAACCCGAACGATCTGGAGCTGACCCTGCTGGCCCTTGAGCGCAGCCAGCTCGCCAACGACGTAGTTGTCGCCCGTGACGGCGCCGAAGCGCTGGACTATCTCCATGCGCGCGGTGCCCATGCCAACCGTGTGCCCGGCAACCCGGCCGTGGTGCTGCTCGACCTGAAGCTGCCGAAGATCGACGGCCTCGAAATGCTGGCCGAGATCCGGGCCACGGCCGCGCTCAAGAGCCTGCCCGTCGTGATGCTCACGTCTTCGCGCGAAGAGACCGACCTGCTGCGCAGCTACGAACTGGGCGTGAACGCCTACGTCGTCAAGCCGGTCGAATTCCGCGCGTTTGTGGATGCCATTGCCGACCTCGGGGTATTCTGGGCGGTGCTCAACGAACCGCCGCCCGGCTCCACACGGGCGCGCCGTCCATTACAGGCGGCAGGCTAGCCGTCATTTCCGGAGCATCCGTTCTCATGCCCAACCTGCAACTGCTGCTGGTCGAAGACAACCCGCTCGATGCCGAACTCACGCGTGCACGGCTGGAGGCAGCCAACCTGCCCGCCGACACCGTCCTCGTCGACAACGAGACCGACTTCATCGCCCAGCTCAGCGCGCGCACGTTCGACGCCATCCTGGCCGACTACATGCTCCCGCAGTTCACTGGCGCCGAGGCGCTGGACATTGCGCGGCGCATGGCCCCGCAGACGCCGTTCATCTTCGTGTCGGGCGCGCTGGGCGAGGAACACGCCGTCGACATGCTCAAGCGCGGCGCCACCGACTACGTCATCAAGCAGCGCCTGCAACGCCTGCCGGTGGTACTGCTGCGCGCGCTGGCCGAGGCCGCCGAGCGCCGCCAGCGCATTGCCGCCGAAGCCGCGCTGCGCGAGACCGAGACGCACTTCCGCCTGCTCATCAACGCGCTCAAGGAGCATGCCGTGCTCTCGCTCGATCCGCAGGGCATCGTGCGCACCTGGAACGCGGCCTCGCACAGCATCCTGGGCTACGCGCGTGAAGACATCCTCGGCAAGTCGGCCGAGATCCTGTACCCGCAGGCCGCGCGCGAGGCGGGCGACTTCCAGCGCAAGCTCGAGCGCGTGCGCCGCGAGGGCAGCCTCACCGACGACCGCTGGATGCTGCGCAAGGACGGCACGCCGTTCTACGCATCGAGCGTGGTCACCGCGATCCATAACGAGAACGGGCAGCTGATCGGCTTTTCGAAGATCATCCGCGATGCCACCGAGGAACGCGTGGCGGCCGACACGCTGCGCCGCGCCAAGGAAGAAGCCGAGACGGCCAACCACGCCAAGGACCACTTCCTCGCCGTGCTGTCGCACGAACTGCGCACGCCGCTCACGCCCATCCTCACGGCCGTGCACCTGCTGGAACTGCGCCAGGACCTGCCCCAGTACGTGGTCGCCCAGCTGGAGGTGATCCGGCGCAACGCCGAGCTCGAAGCCCGCCTGATCGACGACCTGCTCGACATCACCGGCATCTCGCGCGGCAAGCTGGCCGTGAGCTTTGCGCCGGTCGACCTGTATGCGTTGCTCGAGAGCACGCTCGACATGTCGCGCAACGACATGCAGAGCAAGCGGCTGTCGCTCAAGACTCGCTTCGAGGCCAGCCGCAGCCGCCTCTTCGCAGACGGCGCGCGCATTCAGCAGGTGATCTGGAACCTCGTGCGCAACGCGGTCAAGTTCACGCCCGAGGGCGGCGCCATCGAAGTGCGCGTGTGGAATCCGGGCCCGACGACCATCGCCGTGGCGGTCAAGGACAACGGCATCGGCATCGAGCCCGAAGCGCTGCCGCGCATCTTCTCCGCGTTCGAGCAGGCCGACGCGTCGATCACGCAGCGTTTTGGCGGCCTGGGCCTGGGCCTGGCGATCGCGCATGCGCTGGTGCAGAAACACGAGGGCTCGCTGACCGCCGAAAGCGCCGGCCGCCATCAGGGCGCGACCTTCACGCTCACGCTGCCGCTTGCCGCCGCAACCGCAGAGCCGGAAACGCCGCCCGCTCCGCCCATGCCGCGTCCGCAGCCCACGCGGGGGCTGCACGTGCTGCTGGTGGAAGACAACGTCGACACCGCCGAAGCCATGTCGCAGATGCTGGAGATCCTGGGCCACACCGTCACCGTGGCCAACGGCGCGCGCACGGCCATGCAGGCGGCGGAATCGGGCACCTTCGACCTGCTCATCAGCGACATCGGCCTGCCGGACGGCAGCGGCCTGGACGTGGTGGGCGTTTTTGCCGAACGGCAGGCCGCGCCGTCCATCGCCATCACGGGGTACGGCATGGAAGATGACATCGCGCGCTGCCGCGAGGCCGGCTTCACAGACCACCTGACCAAGCCGGTGGACTTCAAGCGCCTGGAGGCGCTGCTGGCCGGCTATCTGGCCGCGCGCGATGCGCGGACCGCCGGCGCCCACGCGGGCTGACCGCGCAAGAATGCCGCACCGGGCACCGCCGCAGGCCCGGCCTTAGCGGCGCACGAGGCCCCACACCGCCGGCAGCAGCATGGCGCCCACCACGGCAGCCGTCCATGCCAGGATCTGGCCGTCGGCATACAGGTGGGCGAACTGGCCCCCGTAGTACCCGAGCAGCGCGCCGAGGGCACCCGTGCACAGCGCCGGCCGCCACCCCATCCGCCGCCCGCCCGCATGGGTGGGATGCAGCCAACGCGCCGCCGCGCCCACCGCCAGACCGATCCACAGCGGCCCAATCCACCCCATTTGCCTGTTCTCCGTATTGCCGGTTCGACTCAATTGGACGCGTACCTTAGCGCAGGACGGCACGGAAGGCCAACGGTCAGGCCAGGAGTGCCCCGCGTGATGCATAACCTACATTTGGCGCCGGGGCCTGGCGGCGTGCGCGCCGCGCCCTGCCGTGGCGGGGCCCCGGCGTTATAATTCTGCGTGCTCAAAATTTGTGCCGTTTCGTAAAACCGGCCGCCCCACATGCAGTTGCTCACCCTTGGAATCAATCACCACACAGCGCCGCTTTCCCTGCGCGAGAAGGTGGCGTTTCCGCTTGAGCAAGTGGGACCGGCGCTCGCCACCCTGCGCCAGCACCTGCCGCACCGCAAGCGCACCGCCGAAGCGGCCATCCTGTCCACCTGCAACCGCACCGAGCTCTACTGCGCCACCGACGGCAACCTGCCCGAAGACACCGCGCACGAGCACGCGATCCGCTGGTTGGCGCATCACCACAACATCGACGCCGCAGAGCTCGCCCCGCACGTGTATTCGCTGGGCCAGTCGCAGGCCGTGCGGCACGCGTTCCGCGTAGCCAGCGGGCTCGACTCGATGGTGCTGGGCGAGACGCAGATCCTCGGCCAGATGAAGGACGCCGTGCGCACCGCCACTGAAGCAGGCGCGCTCGGCACCTACCTGAATCAGCTGTTCCAACGCACCTTTGCGGTTGCCAAGGAGGTGCGCGGCACGACCGAGATCGGCGCGCACTCCGTATCGATGGCCGCCGCAGCCGTGCGCCTGGCGCAGCGCATCTTCGAGTCGATTGCCGAGCAACGCGTGCTGTTCATCGGCGCCGGCGAGATGATCGAACTGTGCGCCACCCACTTCGCCGCGCAGACGCCGCGCGAAGTGGTGATCGCCAACCGCACGCTCGAGCGCGGCGAAAAGCTGGCCGAAGCGCTGTCGAACCAGGGACTGAACGCCCGCGCCGTGCGCCTGGCCGAGCTGCCGACCAAGCTGGCCGAGTTCGACATCGTCGTCTCGTGCACGGCGAGCACACTGCCGATCATCGGCCTGGGCGCCGTGGAGCGCGCCATCAAGCAGCGGCGCCACCGCCCGATGTTCATGGTCGACCTGGCCGTGCCGCGCGATATCGAGCCGGAAGTCGCACGCCTGTCCGACGTGTTCCTCTATACCGTGGACGACCTCGGCGCCATCGTGCGCGAAGGCAATGCGCTGCGGCAGGCTGCGGTGGCGCAGGCCGAGGCCATCATCGAGACGCGCGTGCAGAACTTCATGCACTGGCTCGATGCGCGCAGCGTGGTGCCGGTGATCCGCGACCTGCACGCGCACGCTGAAACACTGCGCCAGGGCGAGCTGGAACGCGCCCAGCGCATGCTCGCGCGCGGCGACGATCCGGCGCAGGTACTGGAAGCGCTGTCGCACGCACTCACCAAGAAATTCCTCCACGGCCCGACGCACGCGCTGAACCACGCGCAGGGCGAAGGCCGCGAGCAGCTCATCGACCTGCTGCCGGCACTGTTCCGCCAGTCCAGCCACTCCGAACGCTAGCGGCGCTTCCTCGCATGCGCGCCGCTGCTGCGCGCTCCACATGGCGCGGTATCATCCGCGGCCCGCGCCGTCCGCCGCCTTCGGCACCTCTTTCGCGATTGCCCGAATGAAGCCCAGCATGCTGTCCAAGCTCGACCAACTGGCCGAGCGCACCGTCGAAATCAACGCGCTGCTCGCGCGCGAAGACGCCACCGCCAATCTCGACCAATACCGCAAGCTCACGCGCGAGCACGCCGAGCTCGAGCCCGTGGTTGCGCAGTACGCAGCATGGAAGCAGGCCCAGGAAGACGTCGCCACCGCCCAGGAGCTGCTGGCCGATCCCGACATGAAGGCCTTTGCCGAAGACGAGATCCGGGCCGCGCGCGAACGGATGGCGTCGCTCGAAGGCGAACTGCAGCGCCTGCTGCTGCCGAAAGATCCGAACGACCACCGCAACATCTTCGTGGAAATCCGCGCCGGCACGGGCGGTGATGAATCGGCCCTCTTCGCCGGCGACCTGCTGCGCATGTACACGCGCTTTGCCGAACGCCAGCGCTGGCAGGTGGAGATCGTAAGCGAATCGCCGTCGGACCTCGGCGGCTACAAGGAAGTGATCGCCCGGCTGGTGGGCGAAGGCGCGTACTCGCGGCTGAAGTTCGAATCGGGCGGGCACCGCGTGCAGCGCGTGCCGGCCACCGAGGCGCAGGGGCGCATCCATACATCGGCCTGCACCGTGGCGATCATGCCCGAGGCCGATGCACTGGCCGACATTCAGATCAACCCGGCGGACCTGCGCATCGATACGTTCCGCGCGTCGGGCGCGGGCGGGCAGCACATCAACAAGACCGATTCCGCCGTGCGCATCACGCACCTGCCGACCGGCCTGGTGGTGGAGTGCCAGGACGACCGCAGCCAGCACCGCAACAAGGACCGCGCCATGCAGGTCCTGGCCGCGCGCCTGAAGGACCGCCAGGAGCGCGAGGCGCAGGCCAAGGAAGCGAGCGCGCGCAAGAGCCTGATCGGCTCGGGCGACCGCTCCGACCGCATCCGCACGTACAACTTCCCGCAAGGCCGCGTGACCGACCACCGCATCAACCTGACGCTGTACAAGATCGATGCGATCATGGACGGCGACCTCGATGAACTGTTGGGCGCGCTGGCTGCCGAGCATCAGGCGGAGCAGCTCGCCGCGCTGGGCGACGAGAACTGAGCCGGCCAATTGTTAAAAAGCGCCGGCCTCGTAACATCCGCTTGCGTTTGATACAGCTTTGCGCGGTGGCGTGACGTCCACCCGTTCCTATAATCGATCCGATCGCGCCGAGTGCGCCGCTGGTCGCCCCCGGTGGCCTCCCATCCAGACAGGCGCGGCAACCACCACGACGATCAGGAGAATCGCAATGCGTACCCAACTGCTGGCCATCACTGTTGCCACCACCCTCGCACTCGGCCTGGCCGCCTGCGGCAAGAAGGACGATGCCGCCGACCAAGCCGCGAAGAGCGCGCTGGAACAATCGAAGGATGCGGCCAAGCAGGCGGTCGACAACGCCGGCACCGCCGTGAGCAAGGCCGCCGACGCCGCCAAGGTCGAGCTCTCGCAAGCCGCGTCGAATGCGCAGGTCTCGGCTTCGGGCGCGCTCGCCCAGGCGAAGGACGCCGCCAAGGAAGCCGCCGACAAGACGGCCGATGCCGCGAAGGTCGCCGCCGACAAGACCGCGGAAGCCACGAAGGAAGCGGCCAACAAGGTCAAGGACGCGACCAAGCAGTAAGCGCCGCGCCTGCTTGCGCACCGACCCGCTCGCGGGCCCGCGCCACATCGGCCGGGCCCGTGTTATTTTGTGCGCCCGATTGCTGCCCGTCCGTCCGCCGTGCCGTCTGCCCCGCTCATTCCGCCCGAATCCCTCGCCCGTGTGGCCGATGCGCTGGCCGCACTCGCGCGTGCGGGCTTGCCGGCGCTCGAGGCCCGCATGCTGGTATCGCACGTGACGGGCCTCTCGCGCGTGCAGCTCATTACGCAGGACGCCTGCGCAGTGGAAGACGCCGCCCGCCGCCGGATCAGCGAGCTGGCCACGCGGCGCCTGGCGGGCGAACCCATGGCGTACCTGCTCGGCGAGCGGGAGTTCTTCGGCCGGGTGTTCAGGGTGTCGCCGGCCGTGCTGATTCCACGCCCGGATACCGAAGTGCTGGTCGAACAGGCGCTGGACCGTCTCGAAGAACGCGACGCCCCCAGCGTGCTCGACATGGGCACCGGCAGCGGCATCATCGCCGTCACGATTGCGCTGGCACGGCCCGACGCGCGGGTATGGGCCACCGACGCCTCGGCCGAGGCCCTGGCGGTCGCAAGGGACAACGCACAGGCGCTGGGCGCACCGAACGTACAGACGGCGCTCGGCGATTGGTACGGCGCGCTCGCCGCAACCGACGCCCCGCCGGCATTCGACCTGATCGTCAGCAACCCACCCTACATTGCCGCGGCCGATGCGCACCTGGGCCAGGGCGACCTGCGCTTCGAACCGGCCGGCGCCCTCACCGACGACGGCGACGGCCTGCGCCATCTGCGCACGATCGTCGCGGGCGCGCCGGCACGCCTGGCGGCCGGAGCCTGGCTGCTGCTCGAGCACGGCTACGACCAGGGCGCGGCCGTGCGTGCGCTCTTGGCGGGGGCCGGTTTCGCCGACGTCTTCACCGTGCAGGATCTGGGCGGCCAGGACCGCTGCAGCGGCGGACAATGGCGGGCAGAGAACCGCGCCTGACGAACCCCGCTAAAATGAACGGGTTTTCCAATGTGGACGCGGCTGCGCCGCTCCCCCAACGAATCGAGTTCCCCATGAGCACCACGCACGAAAAGATCGACCAGATCGTCAAAGGCCACCCCGTCGTCCTCTTCATGAAGGGCACGGCGCAATTTCCGATGTGCGGCTTCTCCGGTCGCGCCATTCAGATCCTGAAGGCGTGCGGCGTCGATCAGCCGTACACCGTGAACGTGCTGGAGGATGACGAGATCCGCCAGGGCATCAAGGAATACGCGAACTGGCCGACCATTCCGCAGCTGTATATCAAGGGCGAGTTCATCGGCGGCTCGGACATCATGATGGAGATGTACCAGAGTGGTGAACTGCAGCCGCTGCTGGCTGCCTGAGCGCGTCGACAGCGTCGTTCAGCGTGACTGCGCCCGCGCCTTCCCCCCCTGCCAATGCGGCGCGCCCGCGCCGCATCATCGTGGCGATCACGGGCGCGTCGGGGGCGATCTATGGCGTGCGGCTGCTGCAGGTCCTGCAGGGACTGCGGGAATCGGCGGGAGTGGAATCGCACCTGCTGATGTCGCCGGCGGGGCTGATGAACGTGCAGCATGAGCTGCACATGGCCCGCGAGGAAGTGGAAGCGCTGGCGCACGTGGTCCACAACGTGCGCGACATCGGTGCGACCATCGCCAGCGGTTCATTTGCCGCCGAAGCCATGGTGGTGGCGCCGTGCTCCATGAAGACGCTCGCCGCCGTGGCACACGGCCTGTCGGACAACCTCATCGCCCGCGCGGCAGACGTCACGCTCAAGGAGCGCCGCCGGCTCGTCCTCATGGTGCGCGAAACGCCGTTGAACCTGGCGCACCTGCGCAATATGACGGCCGTCACCGAGATGGGCGGCATCGTCTTCCCGCCCGTGCCGGGGTTTTATCAGCGGCCCAAGACGATCGACGACCTCGTCGACCATACGGTCGGGCGCGTGCTCGATCTGCTGGGCCTGCCGCAGACCCTGGCGCCCGGCTGGCCCGGGCTGCATTCTCCGGACTAGGGCAGGTCCGTCAGCGGTGGTAGTAGTTGAAGCGCACCGCCGGCCCCCAGTAGCCGTAACCACCGTAGTAGACCGGCGCCGGAGCCGCATAGACCGGCGCGGGCGCCACGGCCACCGGTGCCGGGTAAACGGCACATCCCCCAAGTGTCGCGGCCAACAAGGCCAGAGCCACGATTTTCATGATGAGTGTCCTTCGGCCCCTCCATTGAGGCCACGCGGACGTTATAAGCGGCGGCGCGCGACGCCTGGGTCATGCACGTGTAAGCGCTGTAACGGAAGGTGACGGACGCGTGTCGGTCACCTCACTGATGTGATGCCGAGTTCCCGCCACTCGCCTTGCCAGCCGCCGCCGGCGCAGAAGCCGCCACACCGGACGCGGGCTTGGGCGCGTCGGGGTCCACCTCGGCGCGCATCTGGTCCATCACCGCGCCGGCGCGGGGCGCCCAGAGAAACTCCACCGTGCCGTTCTGCGGCTCTTCCGGAATGGCATACATCGTGACGATGGTCTGCGCGCCGGTCCAGCGCGCACGCAGCGATTCCACCGTCTTGCCCGACCTGAGCTTGAGCGGCGCCTTGCCTTCCTGCGCCGGCTTGCCATAGCGGTCGGACAGCGCCTGGAACACACGCTGCTCCGTATCGACGCCGCGCGTCGGCACGAACAGCCCGGCAACGTTGCCTTGATCGATCAGGAGCACGGCTTGCGGGCCGTCCATCAGCTCGGGCCGCTTGGCCGACGGCACGCCAAGCGAGCGGGTGCGGCCATGCGACTCGAGCACGTCGGAGCAGTATTCGGAGACGTCCTTGCCGCCGGCCGCACGCACATCCTGGCACGAAGGCAGCCTGGGCAGCGGCTTGCCGAGCGGAAAGGCGTCCAGCAGCGCCGCCACATCGCCGGGATCGCGCGCCGCCTTGGCCGATGCTGCCTGGGGCGCGTTCTTGGCGGCAGGGGCGGCAAACGCCGCGGCCGCCAGCAGCGAAGTCGAAAAGGCAAGCGCTGCAATCGTGGCAGCGCGTCGCGTCCAGCGGGTCATGCGAACTCCATGAAAAAAAGAGCCGAGAGTGTGCCATGCGGAAACGCCGGCACGCAGCGAACCGGTTCTGACCGTAGGCCGGCGGCCCGCGTTCCCGTCAACCGAACGGCTGAGTGGCGGGGAGCCACAGCTTTACACGCGGTTTGACGCGGTTACCGGCAAGATGGAGGCGAAAACGTTATCAAAATGTTGCCACTTTTGATCTCACAAAGATCCGGCGGGTAAAATCTCGGCGGCACAGACGAATGACCGGCAGGCTCCCAGCGTCACGTTCCTTGGGCCGGCCGCATAAACGCGATCTCATTTTGAACATTCCCTCCGCTGTTCCCCCCCGTTCCCCGCTGGCGGCCCGGGCCCGCTCGGTGGCCGGCTATGCGCGGCTTGCCGTGGGCCTGCTGGCGCTGGCCTCGGCTCATGCGGCGCTCGCCTTCGGCCTGAACGACGTGGCCCTGCGCGCCCGCCAGCTGGCTGCCAAGCCGTACCAGGCGCCCGCCAACACCCTGCCGCGCGAACTGCGCGAGCTGCGCTACGACCAGTACCGCGAAATCCGCTTCAAATCCGACCTGGCCTACTGGCGCAAGGACAAGCTGCCGTTCGAGCTTGGCTTCTTCCACGAAGGCTCGTATTACGACCAGCCGGTGAAGATCAACGAGGTGTCGCCGGCCGGCGTGCGCGAGATCCGCTTCGACCCAGGCCTGTTCGACTACGGCCCCATCAAGCTGGACCCGAAGCAGCTGCACAAGCTCGGTTTCGCGGGCTTCCGGGTGCACTACCCGATGAACACGCCCAAGTACAAGGACGAAGTGATCGTCTTCCTGGGCGCGTCGTACTTCCGCGCGATCGGCAAGAACCAGGTCTATGGGCTGTCGGCACGGGGCCTGGCGATCGACACCGCGCTCAATTCGGGCGAAGAATTCCCGCGCTTCACCGATTTCTGGATCGAGCGCCCCGCCGCCAACGCGAAAGAACTCACGATCTACGCGCTGCTCAACTCGCGCCGCGCCACGGGCGCCTACCGCTTCGTCATCAAGCCGGGCACCGATACCGTGGTGGACGTGAAGGCGCAGCTCTACATGCGGGAGAACGTGAGCAAGCTGGGCATTGCGCCGCTCACCAGCATGTTCTTCTTTGGCGAGAACCAGCCGGCCGCCAACCTCGACTTCCGCCCCGAGGTGCATGACTCCGACGGGCTGTCGGTGCTCTCAGGCACCGGCGAATGGATCTGGCGTCCGCTGACCAACCCGAAGCGCCTGCTGGTGAGCTCGTTTGCCACCACCAACCCCGGCGGCTTCGGCCTGATGCAGCGCGACCGCGCGTTCTCGAGCTACGAAGAGATCGGCGACCGCTACGAGCTGCGTCCCAGCGCATGGGTCGAACCCGTGGGCAAGTGGGGCGCGGGGCGGGTCGAACTCGTGCAGATCCCGACGCCTGACGAGACCAACGACAACGTCGTCGCCTACTGGGTGCCCGAAAACCCGCCCAAGCCGCAGCAGCCGTTCAATCTCGAGTACCGCATGCTGTGGCAGAAGGAGAGCGACAGGAAGCCGGCCCTGGCGTGGGTCGCGCAGACGCGCCGCTCGCATGGCTGGACGACCAAGCGCCCGGACGAACGCAAGCCCGACGACACGATCGCCTTCGTGGTCGACTTCGAAGGGCCCGCACTGGCGAAGCTGCCGCCCAACGCACCGGTGGAGCCGGTGTTCTCTGCAGACGCCAACGGCAAGATCGAATCGATCTTCGGCCAACCCAACACCGCGACCGGCGGCTGGCGCGTGACCGTGCGCCTCAAGCGGGTCGACGACGACAAACCAGTGGAGCTGCGCGGCTACCTGCGCAGCCGCGGTACCGGACTTTCTGAGACGTGGAGCTACCTGCTACCCCCGGGCTGACCGCCCAGACCGGCGGCGCCGCGGGCCCTGCCACCCCCGGCCCGGCCACGGCGCAATCCGTGGCCGATCGTTATCTTGAGGCGCTGCCGCTGGCGCCAGACGCACGCGCGGCGCTGCTGCGCGATGCCGGCATCGGCCGTGGCGACGACGACGCCGTTGCGCTGACCAAGCTCCACCGCGCCCTGGCAAAGCTCGACGCCGCGCAGACCACCTCGCTGGAAGCGCAAGCGCCCGCCTACGCATCCGTGGGCACGCGCCTGGACGCCGCGTACGGCGCCACGCGCGCGAACGCCGCATCAGCGGAGCCCGCGGCCGAGCCGGCGCCGCCCATTCAGCACGACGGCGAAGGCCGCATTCATCTGGACACGGGGCCCCAGCCCGCGCGCCGCTCGATGGTGCCTTGGCCGTGGGTGCTCGGGCCGATCTGGCGCGCGCGCAAGGCCGTCGAGCGCTGGATGCACGGCGGCAAGAAGCCGGTGCCGTATGAAGCGCCGGACTCGCCGGACCCGAAGGGCATCTGGCGCTTCGTCGGCACGCGGCGGCGCCTGACGCTGCTTGCGCTGATGATCGCCCAGACCGTCGCCGCCACCTGGGCGATGAGCACCGTGCTGCCGTACCACGGCCGCGACTGGCTCGAAGCCGTCATCATCGTGCTGTTCGCGGTGCTGTTCTGCTGGGTCTCGGCGGGGTTCTGGACGGCCATCACGGGCTTCCTGCTGCTGGCCTTCCATGGCGACCGCTTTGTCATCTCGCGCCGCGCCGCACGCGATGCGGTGATCCCGGACGATGCGCGCACCGCCATCGTCATGCCGATCGCCAACGAAGACGTGCAGCGCGTGTTTGCCGGGCTGCGCGCGACCTACGAATCGCTGGAGCGCACGGGCCACCTGGAACACTTCGACTTTTTCGTGCTGTCGGATTCCGGTGACCCGGACATCCGCACCGCGGAGGCCGACGCCTGGCTGCACCTGTGTCGCGCGCTGAACGGCTTCGGCCGCATCTTCTACCGCTGGCGCCGGCACCGGGTGAAGCGCAAGAGCGGCAACATCGACGACTTCTGCCGGCGCTGGGGCGGCAAGTACCGCTACATGATCGTGCTCGACGCCGACAGCGTCATGAGCGGCGATTGCCTGACGCGCCTGGTGCAATTGATGGAGGGCGCGCCTTCGGCCGGCATCATCCAGACCGCACCGCGCGCTGCCGGCCGCGATACGCTGTATGCGCGCATCCAGCAGTTCGCCACGCGCGTGTACGGGCCGCTCTTCACGGCGGGCCTGCACTACTGGCAACTGGGCGAATCGCACTACTGGGGCCACAACGCCATCATCCGGCTGGACCCGTTCATCAAGCACTGCGCACTCGCGCCGATTCCGGGCAAGGGGTCGCTGTCGGGCGAGATCATGTCGCACGACTTCGTCGAGGCCGCGCTGATGCGCCGCGCCGGCTGGGCCGTCTGGATTGCCTACGACCTTGACGGCAGCTACGAAGAGATGCCGCCCAATCTGCTGGACGAACTGGGCCGCGACCGCCGCTGGTGCCACGGCAACCTGATGAACTTCCGCCTGTTTGGCGCCCCAGGGTTCCATCGCGTGCATCGCGCGGTGTTCATCACCGGTGTGATGGCGTACCTCTCGGCGCCGCTGTGGTTCCTGTTCCTGCTGCTGTCGACGGCGCTGCTGGCCAAGCACACGCTGATCGCGCCGGAGTACTTCACGCAGCCGCGCCAGCTGTTCCCAATCTGGCCGGAATGGCACCCGGAAAAGGCTGCGGCGCTGTTCTCGGCCACGGCCACGGTGCTGTTCCTGCCGAAGATACTGAGCGTGCTGGTGCTGTGGGCGCAGGGCCCGAAGCGGTTCGGGGGTGCGCTGCACCTGGCGCTGTCGATGGTGATCGAAGCGGCGTTCTCGGTGCTGGCTGCGCCGGTGCGCATGCTGTTCCACACGCGTTTCGTGACGGCGGCATTCCTCGGCTGGAAGGTGCACTGGAAGTCGCCACCGCGGGAAGACGCACAGACCCACTGGAGCGACGCCTTCCGCCGCCATGGGCTGCACACTCTCATCGGCATCGTGTGGGCCGCGCTGGTGTACTGGCTGAACCCGAGCTTCCTGTGGTGGCTGTCGCCGGTGGTCGGGGCGTTGGTCATCTCCATTCCGCTGTCGGTGTTCTCGAGCCGAGTCAGCCTGGGCCGGCGCATGCGCCGCCTGCGGCTGTTCATGATTCCCGAAGAGGTGCGTCCGCCGCGCGAGCTGCGCGCCATGCGCAAGCACCTGCGCAATGCGCCGCCGATGCCGGACTTCCGCCAGGCTGTCGTCGATCCCGTCACGAACGCCCTGATGTGCGCGATCGGCACGGCGCGCTTTCCACACGATCCGCGCTTGGTCGCCGTGCGGGAGGCGACGGTGCGACACGCGCTGCAAGTGGGCCCGGACAAGCTCACGGGCAAGCAGAAGCTGGTACTGCTCTCGGATCCGTTTTCGCTGTCGGCGCTGCATCTTGCGGTGTGGTCGTCACCCGAACAGCGTGCAGCGTGGCGACCGCCCGCCCAGGCCTGAACACGACGCAGGCACGAATCGCCGCGCCCCATCCGGCTCTTGCCGATGGGGCGTTTTAACTTTCCGTTACATCGGTAGGATTTGCGTATCACCTGAACCGGGCTCCGATTCATAGAATGGCATCACGAACTTGATATACGAAGTCGACGGCACAACGGCCCGGCCTCGCAACCGTAAGGAGAAGCATCATGAAACGCACACTGCTCGCATTCGTTCTGGGTGGCGCCGCGCTGTGCGCCTCGACGGCCGCGCTGGCGCACGTGGACGTTGGCGTGTCGATTGGCGTGCCGGCACCGGTGTATGTCGCCCCGGCGCCTGTATATGTGCCGCCGCCCCCGGTCGTGTATCGCCCGGCGCCGGTCTACGCGCCCGCCCCTGTGGTCTACGGCGGTTACTACCGCGACGATTGGCGCGAACGTGCCTGGCGCCGCCACGAATGGCGTGAGCACGCCTGGCGCGAACACGAATGGCGCGAATGCCACGGCTGGCGCTGAACCGCTCCAGTTCGACGTCCTGCCCGGGCCGCTCATCTGAGCGGCCCGATGCTTTTGTGCCCTATCCTCGCACCAGCGCGAAACCGACCTATGCTGACGTAGCGGCCACAGCAATTCCGCCGCGGGCCGCCAACCCATACGGGAGGACGCCATGTCGATCTCCAGCACCCTCGACAGCTGCCTGCGCAGCAAAGGCTGCCTGTACGAGGTGATTCGCCATCCGCACAGCCACACCAGCACTGAAACGGCGCAGGTCGCGCACGTGCCCGGCGACCGTCTGGCCAAGACGCTGCTGCTCGAAGACAAGCTCGGCTACGTGGCGGCCGTGCTGCCCTCGACGTACCACCTGCATCTCTCGGAACTGCAAAAGGAGTCGGGCCGTCAGGATCTGACGCTGGCCGACGAATCGGAGCTGCGCGAAGTCTTCAAGGACTGCGACGTGGGGGCCGTGCCGCCGGTGGGCATGGCGTACGGCATGCCGACCTACATCGATAGCAGCCTCATGACCCACGGCGATGTGTACTTCGAAGCCGGCGACCACGAGAACGTGGTCCACATGGACATGGACCAGTTCATGGCGCTGATGCGCGATGCCAAGCCCGCGCGCTTCGCCTATCGCATGCAGGGCGTGCTGTTCTGAGCTGTTCGCAGGAGGCCATCATGGCCGACGACGTGGTCGTCACGGTCCGCAACAACGGGCCGTGTCACATCAAGGGAAGCTTTCGGATCGTCACCCAGAACGGGCGCGAGTTGACAGTGGCAGCAGACCAGGTCTGGCTGTGCCGATGCGGGCATTCGTTGAACAAACCGTTCTGTGACGGCTCGCACAAGCGCATCGAGTTCGACAGCAACCTCGACGCGTTGCCGCCGGTCGAGGCCGACCGGTCGCCTTAAAAAGGAGCGCGGGCCGGCAAGCCCGCGCGTTTCCTTTAACGAACGACCGGCTTGTAGCGGATGCGCTTGGGCTTGGCGCCCTCTTCGCCCAGGCGCTTTTTCTTGTCGGCTTCGTATTCCTGGTAGTTGCCCGGGAAGAATTCGACGTGCGAATCGCCCTCAAACGCGATGATGTGCGTGGCGATCCGGTCCAGGAACCAGCGGTCGTGCGAGATCACCATCACGCAGCCGGCAAACTCCAGCAGCGCGTCTTCCAGCGCACGCAGCGTTTCCACGTCGAGGTCGTTCGACGGCTCGTCCAGCAGCAGCACGTTGCCGCCCGAGATCAGCGTCTTGGCCAGGTGCAGGCGCCCGCGCTCGCCACCGGAGAGCGTGCCGACCTGCTTCTGCTGATCGCCGCCCTTGAAGTTGAAGCGGCCGATGTACGCACGCGACGGCGTTTCGTACTTGCCGACGGTCAGGATGTCGGCGCCGCCCGAGATCTCTTCGAAGACGGTCTTGTCGGCGGACAGCGCATCGCGGCTCTGGTCCACGTAGGCGAGCTTGACGGTCGGGCCGATCTTGATGGTGCCGGAGTCCGGCTGCTCCTTGCCGGTGATCATGCGGAACAGCGTTGACTTGCCCGCGCCGTTCGGACCGATGATGCCCACGATGGCGCCAGGCGGAATCGTAAAGCTGAGGTTGTCGATCAGCAGGCGGTCGCCGTAGCTCTTGCTCACGTTCTGGAATTCGATCACCTCATTGCCCAGGCGCTCGCCGGCGGGAATGAAGATTTCCTGCGTTTCGTTGCGCTTTTGATATTCCTGGCTGTTGAGCTCGTCAAAGCGGGCCAGACGCGCCTTCGACTTGGCCTGGCGGCCCTTCGGGTTCTGGCGCACCCATTCGAGTTCCTTCTTCAGCGCCTTCTGGCGGGCCGATTCCGTGGCCTCTTCCTGCTTCAGGCGCGTCTCCTTCTGGTCGAGCCACGAGCTGTAGTTGCCCTTCCAGGGGATGCCGTGGCCACGGTCCAGTTCGAGGATCCACTCGGCGGCGTTGTCGAGGAAGTAGCGGTCGTGGGTCACGGCCACGACGGTGCCCGGGAAGCGCGTGAGGAACTGCTCGAGCCAATCCACCGATTCGGCGTCCAGGTGGTTGGTCGGTTCGTCCAGCAGGAGCATGTCGGGGCGCGAAAGCAGCAGCTTGCACAGCGCGACGCGGCGCTTTTCACCGCCCGAGAGGTGCTCGATCCTGGCATCCCACGGCGGCAGGCGCAGCGCGTCGGCGGCAATTTCGAGCTGCAGTTCGACGTTGTCGCCTGCACCGGCCGCGATGATCGCCTCCAGGCGCGCCTGTTCTTCGGCCAGCTTGTCGAAATCGGCGTCGGGCTCGGCATAGGCGGCGTAGATGGCTTCGAGCTGCTTCTGCGCGTCCATCACTTCGCCCATGCCGCTTTCGACTTCCTCGCGCACGGTCTTTGCCGGATCGAGCTGCGGCTCCTGCGGCAGGTAGCCGATGTTCAGGTTCGGCATCGGCGTGGCTTCGCCTTCGATGTCCTTGTCGATGCCCGCCATGATCTTCAGCAGCGTCGACTTGCCAGAACCGTTCAGGCCCAGCACGCCGATCTTGGCACCGGGAAAGAACGACAGCGAGATGTCCTTGAGAATCTGGCGCTTGGGCGGAACGATCTTGCCCACGCGGTTCATCGTGAAAACGTACTGTGACATAGGTAAAAAGCGGGCGTAAAAGCGGAGAAAACCGCTCGAATTGGGGAACCTGCGGAGTGTAGCAAAGCCAGGATGCCAAGCCGCATGGGCAAAAGAAAAGGCGCCCGCTGGGGGCGCCCTTCCGGCGTTGCAGGAGGCCAGGCCTGCGTTACATCGTCATCATGTTGGCATTCATGTTGTGCATGACCCACAGCGAGCCGACGATCACAATCGCCAGGATCAGCAGCGTGAACAGGAAGGCCATCACGTTCCAGCGCTGAGCCGACGAGCCGTCCAGGTGCAGGAAATAGATCAGGTGCACGACGATCTGGACCACGGCCAGGGCCATCACCGTCACCAGCACGGTCTGGTGCGAATAGCCGCCGTCCATGACCATCTTGAACGGGATGACGGTCAGGATCACGGCCAGCACGAAGCCGATCAGGTAGCCCTTAACCGTGGCATGGCCTGCGCCGCCGGCGGCATGGCCTTGGGCGTCATCATGCGCGACGACGGTCGTTGCGTTGGTCTGTTCCATTTACATCGCTCCCAGCAGATACACGACGGTAAACACGCCGATCCACACCACGTCCAAGAAGTGCCAGAACAGCGACAGGCACGCCAGGCGCGTCGATTGCGTCTGCGTCAGGCCCTTGCGGCTGATCTGCCACATCAGGACGGCGATCCACAGCAGGCCGCTCGCGACGTGCAGACCGTGCGTGCCGACCAGCACGAAGAACGACGACAGGAACGCGCTGCGGTTCGGACCCGCGCCTTCCGCGATCAGGTGGTGGAACTCGTTGATTTCCATGCCGACGAACGCGGCGCCCAGCAGGAACGTGATGCCCAGCCACAGCATCACCTGATCCTTGCGGCCGTTCTGCAGGCTGATCATCACCATGCCGTAGGTGATGGACGACACCAGCAGGATGCCGGTTTCGATCGCCACGTACGACAGATCGAAGAGCTCCTTGCCCGTCGGGCCGCCCGCCGTCGCACCGCGCAGCACGCAGAACGTGGCAAACAGCGACGCGAAGATGATCAAGTCGCTCATCAGGTACACCCAGAAGCCGAAGACCTTGGTGTCTGCGGCATCGTGGTGGTGCGCATGGTCATGCGCGTGGCCATGCGCGGCGGCGTGCGCCGCGTGGCCGTCTAGAACATTGGTAGCCATGGTTTACGCCTGCGAACCGATACGTTGGAAGTAGGCCGACTCGGTCTCGTGGACCTCGTGAGCGGGCACGTAGTAATCGATGTCGTCGTTGTTGCTGCGGAGGATGAAGCTGACGATCATGCCGGCCAGGCCAAGCACGGCCATCCACCAGATGTGCCAGATCAGCGCGAAGCCCATCACCACCGAGAACATGCCGATGAAGAACCCGGCGCCGGTGTTCTTCGGCATGTGGATCTTCTCGTAGCTGGCCGCGGCCTGCGTCGGTACTTCACCGCGCGCCTTCATGTCGGCGAAGGCGTCGATGTCGCGCACGACGGGCAGCACCGGGAAGTTGTAGTGCGCCGGCGGCGACGACGTCGCCCATTCCAGCGTACGGCCGCCCCACGGGTCGCCGGTCACATCCGCCAGTGCGTGGCGGTTGCGGATACTGACGAAGATCTGGATCAGCTGCGAAGCGATACCACAGGCGATGATGGCGGCGCCGATCACGGCGACGATCAGCCACGGCTGCCATGCCGGGTTGTCGGTATGGTTCAGACGGCGCGTCATGCCCATGAAGCCCAGCACATACAGCGGCATGAACGCCGTGTAGAAGCCCACGAACCAGCACCAGAAGGCGCGCTTGCCCCACTTCTCGTCCAGCTTGAAGCCGAAGGCCTTCGGGAACCAGTAGGTGATACCAGCCAGGTAGCCGAACACCACGCCACCGATGATGGTGTTGTGGAAGTGGGCGATCAGGAACAGGCTGTTGTGCAGCAGGAAGTCGGCGCCCGGCACGGCCAGCAGCACGCCGGTCATGCCGCCGATCACGAAGGTGATCATGAAGCCGATCGTCCACAGCATCATCGAGTTCAGCTCGACGCGGCCGCGGTACATCGTGAACAGCCAATTGAAGATCTTCACGCCCGTCGGGATCGAGATGATCATCGTCGCGATGCCGAAGAACGCGTTGACGTTCGCACCCGAGCCCATGGTGAAGAAGTGGTGCAGCCACACCAGGAACGACAGCACGGTGATGCCGGCGGTTGCCCACACTATCGACGTGTAGCCGAACAGCTTCTTGCGCGAGAACGTCGAGACGATTTCCGAGAACATGCCGAACGCCGGCAGGATCAGGATGTACACCTCGGGGTGGCCCCAGATCCAGATCAGGTTCACGTACAGCATGGCGTTGCCGCCCAGTTCGTTCGTGAAGAAGTGCATGTCGAGGTAGCGGTCGGCGCCCAGCAGCGCCAGCGCCACGGTCAGCACCGGGAAGGCGGCCACGACCAGGATCATCGAGCACAGCGAGGTCCAGGTGAAGATCGGCATGCGCATCAGCGTCATGCCCGGCGCGCGCATCTTGAAGATGGTCGCGACGAAGTTCACGCCGGTCAGCAATGTCCCGAGGCCAGATATCTGCAACGCCCAGATGTAGTAGTCGACCCCCACGCCGGGGCTGTAAGCCAGCTCCGACAGCGGTGGGTACGCCAGCCAGCCGGTGCGGGCGAATTCGCCCACGCCCAGCGACACGTTGATCAGCACCACACCGGCAGCCGCCAGCCAGAACGACAGCGTGTTCAGGAACGGGAAGGCCACGTCGCGCGCGCCGATCTGCAGCGGCACGATCAGGTTGATCAGGCCCGTCATCAGCGGCATGGCCATGAAGAAAATCATGATCACGCCGTGCGCGGTAAAGATCTGGTCGTAGTGCTCAGGCGGCAGATAGCCGGCACCGCCGCCCGAGGCGACTGCCAGTTGCGAGCGCATCATGATGGCGTCGGCAAAGCCGCGCAGCAGCATCACGATGGCCAGAATGCAGTACATCACGCCGATCTTCTTGTGGTCGACCGAGGTGATCCACTCATTCCAGAGATACGACCACTTCTTGAGATAGGTGATCAGGCCCACCAGCCCTGCCCCACCCAGCAGAATGGCCGACACCGTCACGACCACGATGGGCTCGTGCAGCGGAATGGCCTCCAGACTCAACTTGCCAAACATCGTCAACTCCTAGGAATTCTTGCGCACTGCGTTGGCAGCGGCGGGGGCCGGCAGGGCCGACTGCACCGGGGCCGGCGTCGCAATCGTCTCGGCCGTTTCCACGGTGCAGGCGCCATTGCCCAGCGCCTCGTCGAGCGTCAGGACCTTGTCCGAGTCGCCCATGTATTTGTGCAGAATGCTGTGGTACAGCGTCGGGTCCACCGAGGCGTACATCGCCGGCGGCACCTTCTCGCTCGGCTTGGCCAGCGCTGCGTAGCCTTCCTTGGTCAGGCTCTGCGACGACGCGCGGACCTGCTTGACCCAGGCGTCGAATTCTTCGTTGGTCATGGCCGTGGCCTTGAACTTCATGCCCGTGAAGCCGGAGCCGCTGTAGTTCGACGACATGCCGTCAAACACACCGGTCTCGTTGGCGATCAGGTGCAGCTTGGTCTGCATGCCCGCCATGGCGTACACCTGGCTGCCGAGTTGCGGGATGAAGAACGCGTTCATCACCGTGTCGGACGTGATCTTGAAGTTGATCGGGGTGTTGGCCGGGAACGCGAGCTGGTTGACCGTCGCGATCTTCAGCTCCGGATAGATGAACAGCCACTTCCAGTCGAGCGAGACGGCCTCGACCGTGATGGGCTTCACATCCGATTCGATCGGCTTGTACGGATCGAGCGCGTGCGTGGACTTGTACGTGATCCAGCCCAGGACAACGATGATCAGGCACGGGATCAGCCACACCACGGCTTCGATGGCGTTGGAGTGCGACCAGTCCGGCTCGTAACGGGCCTTCGTATTGGTGGCGCGATACTTCCACGCAAACACCAGCGTCAGCACGATCACGGGAATGACCACCAGCAGCATCAGGCCGGTCGCCACCAGGATCAGCGTCTTTTCTTCGGCGGCGATCATCCCCTTCGGGTCCAGGACCGTCAGGTTGCAGCCCGCCAGCAGGAGCGGAAGGCTTGCGGCGAGGAGCCGCTTCATATGTGGAACGAGTGTGTTCTTCATGTCTTGCACAATTGCGCCGGCGATGCGCACCAACATCACGAGAGCCCAGCAGCCCAGACTGCAGCCACAGGCGGAAAAACGCGGGAAATGAGAAAAGACCGTGCTGCCGGCACTTCGGAATCGGCTGGTGCGGCAGCGGATCTTCGATCACATCTGGCGCCGGTCAGGGAGAAGCTGAACCCAGCGCGCCCCGTCGACGGGGCGGACTTCGCTCATGCCGGGCATGCGCGAGGCCGAGCGCCGCCGCGTCGCACAAAGCGGCGTACGACACATCGGGGGCGGTTGAGATGGGAGCAGGCACTACGTCAGGCGCTCGTTGGGGGAGCGCGGTATGGAGTGGAATGCGGGCGCGATCTTACCGCCAGACGGCGCTTCGGATCGCGCAATTTGCTCAGGCAAATAGAAATGCGAGCCGATTGACAAGTGACGGCTGCGTCGTCCGCCTAGGGTTTACGCGGCTTTGCGGGTAAGCCAATCGAAAGTGCATGTTGTTGCACTGCGACAATCGGCCACAGTGGCGCGCAGGCCACGATAGGCCGCAAGAGGCGGGAGAGCACCGACAGCATCACCGGCACCACCGCCACCACGCAGCCAGCGAAGAGGTTCATCCACGGGTGTTCTTCCGCAGGCCCAGCACGGCCTTGTCGTTGCACAACAGCAGCAGGAACACCGTCGCGCTCGGCAGCAGCATGCCGGCCTGCGATGCAGCGAGTGCCGCACGGCAAACACATCGCCCATCGCATATGCGGTCGAAAGCGACACCGCGCATGCGCCGATGATGCTGGCGTCCGGCAACGCGATCGCGAATACCTGCCGAAGGCGCCGGCGTCGTTGTCTCCGACCATCACGACCAGGCCCGGCCCGACGATGGCGAGCAACGTCCGCCAGCGCGCGTCAGGTGCCGAGCGCGCCCCGAATGTCACCCACATGGGCGTCGTCGCGTGCGGCATGACGCGGCGCGCCGATGCCCGAAGCGAATTGCGTCATATCGACCCCAATTGGTGCGCGTTGTTGGCGTTACCAGTACGTGCGCGACAGGCGAATGGCCGCCGCGACGTAACCGTGGTTCGCGAGCGCTGGGCCGCCAACGCCGGCGCGGCGGGTCGATGGCCCGGGCACGGCACCGGCACGCTCGGGCGCACCGGCCCGGGCCTGCACGAACGGCGAGCTGAACGGCAGTGCGATCGCCGAAAAACGACGGGCGGGGATGTTGAATTTGCGCATGGTGCACTCCTTGCGGCACGCCCGCCATGTGGGCGCGGCCTGCCGCCATCGCCACGGCTGCGCGCGGCGTGTTCAGACATTCAAGGAGCGATGGGAGACACCGCCGCCTTGCCGGGCCGCAAGTCAACAGCAAGGAACAACCGTGCAGCGGACTCGCCTTGAGGAAAATGCGTTCGGATAGGGTCGACTCGGACTGTCCATGTGGGCCCTCCGTAGGTCTTGGAGTTCGGTGGGGGCGCGCATGCCCACGCGGTTGACGACGCCGCGATCGCGGCCGTAGCCAGGGCCCCGATACGCTGAAGATCAGGGCAGCCCGCCAGCGCCCTGATCGATGGCGAGCGGTAGAACGCATGAGGCCTCTCGTCCGCGTGCGACGTGGACGCAGGCAGACGCCGGCCGCCGGCTTGCCGATGGCGCGCGCAAACGCACGCGGCCACGCATACGGTGCCGGACACCAACACTCGATTCAGGGAGACGCTTGCGCAGAGAACCCACGCAAGAGCCACCACCTGCCGTGCAACGCGGCTAGGCAGTGGCGGGAAGGACGGCCAACACGCCTGGACTGCTTAGCCGTTCAATGGCGATCGAAGATCGACTGGAACAACTGTCCATGGAGACCACTCCGTAGCTGTGACGGGGCGCAGAGCAACAAAGTGTCGCGGGGGGCCGGCAAGCCCTTGGTGGCCGCTACTGCAGATACCCAACGATGAGCCGCGTCGCCTCGTCGATCAGCGGCGCGAAGCGCGCTTCGGCAAAGCGCTCGGCGTGGTGCAGGACAGCGTTGTGCGTGAGCGCCTCGATGGAGGTCACGCACACGAACGCGGCAAGCTCGAGATCGAGCGGACGCAGCTCATCGCGATGGGCCTCCAGGTACGCGAAGAACATGTTGTAGATCTCGGCGTTGAAGCGCTCGGTGTTCGCGAGCCGCCCGGTGCGCGGTATCTGCTCGGCGAGCACGCGGTGCAATTTGGGATCGACGCCATGCGCGTGAACGGCAGTGGTCACCAGCCTGCGCACCGCCTGCGCCACCGGGAGCGTGGCAGCGTCAGCGAGCGCATCACGCGTCAGCGCCATGAGTTCGCTGCTGTGCCGCTCCATCACCGCCACCACGAGCGCCTCCTTGCTCGGAAAATACTGGTACAGCGATCCCACGCTCACGCCGGCCTTGGCCGCAATCCGGTTCGTGCTCGCCTTATCGAACCCCTCTTTCACGAGAATGCGAGCGGTGGCTTCGATCAACGCATCCACCGTGGCGCGCGATCGCGCCTGCGCGGCTTGTTTGCGGGGTTGGGTCAGCGGCTTGCGAGCCATTTTCCTGGGCGTCGAATGCGAGTATGAAACACGAGTCATCGCTCATATTATGCATGGCGCGAGTTGCTCGCCAACCGTGCAAGACAAGGAGCCACCTCATGTCTCACCCACCCTACACGCAACTGCTCGCCATCAAGCAATGGGCCGACCGCGGTCTGTATGACGCCGTGTGCCGGCAGTTCGATCAGCTGAGCCATGAAGACGCGACGCTCATGCTGCGCGTCCTCGATCACGTCCACACAGTGGACCGCATCTTCCAGCACCATCTGCAGGGACTGCCGCATCCATTCGCTGCGCCCAGATCCGAGAAGCTTCCAGAACTCAGCACGCTGGCCCAGCACGCGCAGCAAGTCGACGACTGGTATGTGTCTTACGCGCAGACCGTGACGCAGGCCAAGCTCGACGAGCCGCTTGAATTCACCTTCACCAGCGGCAAGCCGGCGCGCATGCGTCGCGGCGAGATCCTGCTGCACGTGTGCCTGCACGGCACCTACCATCGCGGCAACGCCGGCGCGCTCCTGCAGCTAAGGGGCCTGACGCCAAGCCGGGATGCAATGACGGACTTTCTTGAAGACACCGCCTCGGCTGCGCCATTCGCGGTCAGCTGAGACGATCCGCATGCACGGCGCGTGGAAGCCCTACGCGTGGTGGTGCCATGCAAGCCCCGGGGGGATCGGACACAATCCGCTTCCACCCTCTACCCCGAAGGCCATGCACCACATCCCTACCGAAACCGGAGAAGTCGTCATCCCGCCCGAGCTGGAAGCCGATGTCGCACAGTTCCACTACGCGCCCGCAAGACGTGTCGGCGATTTCGTCTACCTGTCGGGCATCGTCGCGTGCAATCGTGAAACGACGCCCATGGACGCCACCGCCTTCGAGGCCGAACTGCGTCAGGTCTTCCGCCAGATCGAACGGCTGCTGGCGGCCTGCCAGGCACGGATGGTCGACGTGATCGAGCTGCAGATGTTCCACGTGCTCGGCAGCCCGCGTCTTGCGCTGGACAAGGCCGGGCAGCTCGCAGCCATTGCGCGTGTGCGGGACGAATTTTTCCCGGCCCCGTACCCTGTGGCAGTGGAATTGGGCGTTGCCGAACTGAACCCCGAAGGCGGTCTGGTGGAGATCAAGGCGGTCGCTTACGCGCCGTTGACGGAGCCGAAGTAGTCCGATCGGCGGACTGTCGCCGTGCAATTCCGAATGTGCGATCTGGATGGGCGAGCGCCAAAGACAAGCGGCTTCCCAGTGGGAAGCCGCTTCGGTATTGGTGCCGGCTGCAGGACTCGAACCCGCCACCTGATGATTACAAATCAACTGCTCTACCAGATGAGCTAAGCCGGCAAAGAACGGCGATTCTACAGCAACCCGTGCTACTTGACGACTTTCAGCGCGGGCTTGCCGCCGATGCGGGGTACGTTGGGCGGCGGTTCGTCGTCCGGGCCGCCGTCCGCTTCTGCGGGGGCCGGCGGAAGAGCGGACTCAGCATCCACAGCAGCCAGCTTGGGCGGCGGATTGTTCTCGCGCTCGGTCGCAGCCTGCGTCACAGGATTGCTGCGCTCGACCGGGAAGGCCATGCCCTGCCCGTTCTCGCGCGCATAAACGGCCAGCACGTTCTCGACCGGCACCTCGATCTTGCGCGACACGCCCGAAAAGCGCGCGTGGAACGTGATCCACTCGTTCCCCATGTCGAGCTGGCTGGTCGCGTCGAAGCTGACGTTCAGCACGATCTCGTCATTCTTGACGAACTCGCGCGGCACGTTGGTGTTGTTGTCGACGAAGACCGCGATGTATGGCGTGAAGCCGTTGTCCGTGCACCATTCATAGATGGCGCGGATCAGATAGGGCTTGGTGGAAGTTTCCGGCATGATGAAATGGTGACCAACGCAGCTGCGGCCGCACACCCGCGCGGCCGGCAACCCCGGCGGCAATCAGCGGCGCATGACCTTTTCCGACGGCGTCAGCGCTTCAATATACGCCGGACGGCTGAAGATGCGCTCGGCGTATTTCATCAGCGGCGCGGCGTTCTTCGAGACTTCGATGCCGTAGTGGTCGAGACGCCACAGCAGCGGCGCAATCGCCACGTCCAGCATCGAGAACTCTTCACCCAGCATGTACTTGTTCTTCAGGAAGATGGGCGCGAGTTGCGTCAGGCGGTCGCGGATGGCGGCACGGGCCTTCTCGTGGTTCTTTTCGGCGGCCTTGCCCTTTTCGTTCTCGAGCACGGAGACGTGCGTGAACAGTTCCTTCTCGAAGTTGAACAGGAACAGGCGGGCGCGGGCACGCTGCACCGGGTCGGCCGGCATCAGCTGCGGGTGCGGGAAGCGCTCGTCGATGTACTCGTTGATGATGTTCGACTCGTACAGGATCAGGTCGCGCTCAACCAGGATAGGCACCTGGCCGTACGGGTTCATTACCGCGATGTCTTCCGGCTTGTTGAAGAGATCGACGTCGCGGATCTCGAAATCCATGCCCTTTTCAAACAGGACGAGGCGGCAACGCTGCGAGAACGGGCAGGTGGTGCCCGAGTACAAGACCATCATGGTTGTAGTTCCTTGGCGCATGGGCCGGGGGCGGCCCGATGACGGTACAACCGCGGCGACAAACAGCATCGCCACGGCACAAAAGCGAAAAGGCAAAGGGCTAGGACCAGTGTTTCACCGGCCTAGCCCTTGCCCGGAAAACAGCGATTTTACTTGATGTCCTTCCAATAGGCCGCATTCAGGCGCCAGGCGAGCACGAAGAACACGCCGATGAACAACAGCACCCACACGCCGAGGCGCTTGCGCAGGTTACCGGCGGGCTCAGCCATCCAGTCCAGATACGTGACGAGATCGGCGACGGCCTGGTCATATTCGACGTTGCTCATCTTGCCGGGCGTGACCTGGTCGAAGCCGACCAGCTTGTGCTCCGGCTCGCCGCCGTGCTCGGACTTGACCGTCTCGTACTTCGGCACGCGCTGGCCTTGCAGCTCCCACAGCACATGCGGCATGCCGACCTTGTCGAAGACCAGGTTGTTCCAGCCGGTCGGCCGCGTGTCGTCGCGGTAGAACGTGCGCAGGTAGGTGTAGAGCCAGTCGCTGCCGCGTGCACGGGCGATCACCGACAGGTCGGGCGGAACGGCGCCGAACCACTTCTTGGCGTCGTCCCGGTCCATGGCAATGTGCATCGTGTCACCGATCTTGTCGGACGTGAACAGCAGGTTCTGCTTGATCTGCTCTTCCGTGAGGCCGAGGTCACGCAGGCGGTTGTAGCGCATGGCGCTGGCGCCGTGGCAGTTCAGGCAGTAGTTGACGAACAGCTTGGCGCCGCGCTGCAGCGCAGACGCATCGCTGGACTGGTTGGGCGCCGTATCGAGCGGCACGCCACCCTCATTGGCCATCACGGGCGCGGCAAACACGAGACCGGCCAAGGCGAAAATCGCAAGCAGCTTTTTCATTCTTGTGTCCTTCATGGGTCCTTGTGCGCGGGCTCGAATCAGTGCGGCGTGAACGTGACGCGCTCAGGCACTGGCTTGAACGTCCCGATCCGGCTCCAGATCGGCATCGCGAGGAAGAATGCGAAGTACACAATGGTGCCGATCTGCGAGACGATCGAACCGATCGGGCTCGGCGGCTGGATACCCAGGTAGCCCAGCACCGCAAAGGCGATCACGAAGATGATCAGCAGCGTCTTGTGGAAACCCGGACGATAGCGGATCGACTTGACCGGCGACTGGTCCAGCCAGGGCAGGAAGAAGAAGATCACCACCGAGCCGCCCATGACCACGACGCCCCAGAACTTCGCGTCGATGAAGGCAAAACCAAGCGCCAGGATCACGGCCACAGCCACGGCCACGCCCTTGACCTTGAAGCTCCTCGAGCGCACGAACAGCAGCCCCAGCATGATCGCGATGAACGCCCACAGCCACGGCAGGAAGTCCGACGTGGTCGCGCGCAGCATCGAGTAGAACGGCGTGAAGTACCAGACCGGCGCGATGTGCGGCGGCGTCTTCAGCGAGTCTGCCGGGATGAAGTTGTTGGCTTCCAGGAAGTAGCCACCCATTTCCGGCGCGAAGAACACGATCGCGCTGAAGATGAACAGGAACACCGCAACGCCGACGATATCGTGCACCGAGTAATACGGGTGGAACGGAATGCCATCGAGCGGGATGCCACGCTCGTCCTTCTTGGCCTTGATCTCGACGCCGTCCGGGTTGTTCGAGCCCACTTCGTGCAGCGCGATGATGTGCGCCACCACCAGGCCCAGCAGCACCAGGGGCACCGCGATGACGTGGAACGAGAAGAATCGATTCAGCGTCGCGTCCGACACCACGTAGTCACCACGGATCCACAGCGACAGGTCCGGGCCGATCAGCGGAATGGCAGAGAACAGGTTCACGATGACCTGCGCGCCCCAGTACGACATCTGGCCCCACGGCAGCAGATAGCCCATGAAGGCTTCGGCCATCAGGCACAGGAAGATCAGGCAGCCGAAGATCCAGACCAGCTCGCGCGGCTTGCGGTACGAGCCGTACAGCATGCCGCGGAACATGTGCAGATACACAACGATGAAGAACGCCGAAGCGCCGGTCGAGTGCATGTAGCGCACCAGCCAGCCCCACGGCACCTCGCGCATGATGAACTCGACGCTCGCATAGGCGACGGGAATGCCGGCAGCGTTGAGCGTGCCGTCCGGCTTGTAGTTCATCACCAGGAAGATGCCGGTGACGATCTGGATCACCAGCACCAGCAGCGCCAGTGAACCAAAGAAATACCAGAAGTTGAAATTCTTCGGCGCGTAGTACTCCGACAGATGCGCCTTCCACGTCTCGGTCAGCGGGAAGCGAGCGTCGATCCAGCCCAGCAGCCCGGTTGTCTCCACCTTCTTCTCGGCCATGATCAAGCCTCCCCTTTCTCGTCTTTGCCGATCACCAGCTTCGTGTCGGACAGGAACATGTACGGCGGCACGTCGAGGTTCTGCGGTGCGGGCTTGTTCTTGAACACGCGGCCAGCAAGATCGAACGTCGAGCCGTGACACGGGCAGACGAAGCCCGGATCGGCGCCAAGCTGCGGATTGGAGCTGGCCGGAAACGGGCCAGAGGGCGAGCAACCCAGATGGGAGCAGATGCCGACCACGACCAGCAGGTCCTTATGTTCGGCACGCGAGCGCGTTTCATTCTTGCAGTAGTCCGGTGTCTTCATGGTGAAAGGCACGTCGGACTTCGGATCGGCGACTTCGGAGTCGGTCTTCTTGAGCGATTCCAGCATCTCGGGCGTGCGCTTGAGCAGCCAGACCGGTTTGCCGCGCCATTCCACCACCTTCATCTGGCCAGGAGCCAGGTCGCTTACATCGGCCTCTACGGGCGCGCCCGCTGCGCGGGCTTTTTCAGATGGTGCGAATGTGCAAACGAAAGGGGCCGCAACCGCTACCCCTCCCACACCACCAGCCACGGACGTCGCAATCAAAAGATTGCGGCGACCCTTGTCCACGTTTTGCTGGTCACTCATTCAAGACCCCAGGGTGAGAAATCAAGATGGATTCGCGTCAACCGAAAATTATACCCGAGCGTACGTCGCCGACGATAGCGGTCGCGGGGGGCGGCGGTTGCAGATATAGTGAATGCGCCGATGGCCCGCCAACCCAGCACTGACAAGGCTTCGGCACGCGGATTGCAACCCCGTTTTCAACAATTCAGGTCAACCGATCCGCAGCTTGACCGTTTGTCTCGAATCAAACAATCCGGAGAAAACCGATGGCACTGATGCAAGATTTCAAAAAATTCGCCATGCGCGGCAACGTGATCGACCTGGCGGTTGGCGTCATCATTGGCGCCGCGTTCGGCAAGATTGTCGATTCGCTGGTCAATGACCTGATCATGCCGTTGGTGGGCCGCATCGTCGGCAAGCTGGATTTCTCGAACCTGTTCATTGCGCTTGCCGACGCGCCCGCAGGCGTGCCCCACACGTTGGCCGACCTCAAGAAGGCCGGCGTGCCGGTGTTTGCCTACGGCAACTTCATTACCGTGGCGGTCAACTTCCTGATTCTCGCCTTCATCGTGTTCCTGATGGTACGTGCCATCACGCGCGTGATCGACGCCAACCCGCCGGCCGCCCCGGCCGAAACGCCCGAAGACATCGTGCTGCTGCGCGAGATTCGCGACAGCCTCAAGAACAAGCCGTGAACAGGCGTTGCGATATCACACCGGATTCGGGATGTCGATGAAGGTGTGGCGTACGCCAAAACGCCCGGCGAGGTGGTTGCCAAGCGCCCGCACGCCGCCGCGCTCGGTGGCGTGATGGCCGGCCCCGATATAGGCCACGCCCGATTCACGCGCCAGATGCGTCGTCTGCTCAGACGCCTCTCCACTCAGATAGACGTCCACGCCGGCCGCCACGGCCGCATCGAACCAGCCTTGCGCGCCCCCAGTGCACCAGCCGACCGTGCGCACGGGGCGGTCCAGATCGCCAATCACCAGCGGCGCACGCTCCAGCCGCGCCGAAATCGTCTCTGCAAACGCGGCCAGCGTGGTCGGCTGCGGCAGCTCGCCAATCCAGCCGAGCTCGTCATCGCCAAACCGGCCTTTGGGCTCGATGCCGAGCAGCGCGCCGAGCTGCGCGTTGTTGCCGAGTTCGGGATGCGCGTCGAGCGGCAAATGGTAAGCAAAGAGGTTCACGCCGTGCGCAAGGAGCGCCTTGAGACGCGCGTGCTTTTGGCCGACGATCCGGGCGTCTTCGCCCTTCCAGAAATAGCCGTGATGCACGAGGATGGCATCGGCGTGCGCGTCGATGGCGGCTTCCACCAAGGCCAGGCTGGCCGTCACCCCGGTCACGATGTGCATCACGGTTTCGCGCCCTTGCACCTGCAGACCATTGGGGCAATAGTCCCGAAAACGGGCCGCCTGCAACAGGTCGTTCAAGTACAATTCAAGTTCTTTTCGATCCATTTCGACTCAATTTCGCCCTATGTTGCGCCGCTTTTGGCTGTTTTTTGCGCAAGCCGTCACGGTCGTCCTGGCCATCTGGTTTGTGATCGCCACGCTCAAGCCCGAGTGGCTGCAGCGCGGCAGGGTGGCGGTGCAATCCGGCTCGCCCATCGTCGCGCTCAAGGAAGTTGCGCCGATCGGCCATGGCGGCACCTCGAGCAACTCCTACGCGGAGGCCGCCAAGGTGGCGATGCCTGCGGTGGTCAACATCTTCAGCAGCAAGAATGCGCCCAAGCGCAGTAACCCGCAGGCCAGCGCGGATCCGTGGTTCCGCTTCTTCTTCGGGGACCGTGCGCCGGAGCAGCGCCAGGAGCCCACGGCCAGCCTCGGCTCCGGCGTGATCGTCAGCTCGGAAGGCTACATTCTAACGAACCATCACGTCGTGGACGGCGCCGACGAGATCGAAGTCGCCCTTACCGATGGCCGCAAGAGCAACGCCAAGGTGGTGGGCTCTGACCCGGAAACGGATCTGGCCGTCCTCAAGATCAACCTGCCCGACCTGCCCGCCATCACGCTCGGCCGACTCGAGAACGTGCGCGTGGGCGACGTGGTACTCGCCATCGGCAACCCGTTCGGCGTGGGCCAGACGGTGACGATGGGGATCGTCTCGGCGCTGGGCCGCAGCCACCTCGGCATCAACACGTTCGAGAACTTCATCCAGACCGATGCGGCCATCAACCCCGGCAACTCTGGCGGCGCGCTGGTGGACGCGGAAGGCAACCTCGTCGGCATCAATACGGCGATCTACTCGCGTTCGGGCGGCTCGCTGGGCATTGGCTTTGCGATTCCGGTGTCGCTCGCCAAGCAAGTGATGGAGTCGATCATTTCGACCGGCAGCGTGGTGCGCGGCTGGATTGGCGTCGAGCCGCAGGATGTGACGCCGGAGATTGCCGAATCGTTCGGCCTGTCGCGCAAGGATGGCGCGCTGATCGCCGCGGTGGTCCAGGGTGGGCCAGCAGATCGGGCCGGGCTGCGTCCGGGTGACATTCTCACCAGCGTCAATGGTGAGTCGATCCTCGATACGACGGCGCTGCTCAACAGCATTGCGCAGCTCAAGCCCGGAGCCGAGGCCAAAGTGACGGTGTCGCGCAAAGGCAGACCCGTGGAGCTGACGATCATCGTCGGCAAGCGTCCGCCGCCGGCACGGCGCAACGTGCCGATGCCCACGCCGGACGACGAACAATAAGCGTTGCAGCCTCAACAGCAGACGGCGGCCGGTGTGCCGCCGTTTTTTGTTGGCGGCCCGCAGCGGAAGCGCAGCACGGAGATGTCGTTGCTGCGGCGCTTTCTTGCCACCTCGCTTCGAGCAAGCAGCGCCCACCATCTCTTCGCCGCTTTGCTGCGCCGCGGCCGGCACCATTCAGGCGGTGCAGTCAGAGTGCCCGCTGAACTCGCAACGAAAAAAGGCACGACGCGGCGAGCTCCGCCCAATCAGGGCGACTCCACACCGCGACTCTATCGGCCCAACCCGGCCCAGAAAGCGCGTTCCTGATCGAGGGCTGAGCAGATACCACTCCCCCATCGCCCAACATTGAGGCCTTACCGGCGAGAAGCATGACTCGTTTCGTGCCCAACATTTGCTCGAGCAAAGCACCAAGAAAAACGCCGACCCCTTTCGGGGTCGGCGTTTAACCGTTTAATTCGATGCGCCCTGACGAGCGCGTCAAATTAGAACTTGTGGCGGATACCAACGGTAGCGCCGAACTGGTTGGCGTTGCCAGCAGCCGGGCTCGAGAACACTTGAGCGCCGCCGCTGTTCAGCGTCGTGTTGGCGTAAGCATCGGTGTTGTTCAGACCCAGCACGCCCAGGCCCGAGCCGCTGCTGTTCTTAGCATAGGCCAGGTTCAGGTAAGCGTCGGTGCGCTTCGACAGAGCGTAGTCGGTGCCGATCACGAACAGCCACGGGTTGCCGGTGTTGCTGTTCTTGAACTGTTGGTAGTAAGCCGTACCCGTCAGCGACAGGGCCGGGGTAGCTTGGTAACCCAGGCCAGCCCAGTACAGGTTCGAACGCAGGTTGCCATTGCCAGCAACGGTTGCGTAGTTAGCCTTGTACCAACGGTAGCCAGCGTACAGCTTGGCCGGGCCGAAGGCGTACGTGCCGCCGATCGTGGCGCGCTGTTCCTTGTTGTCAGCCGTAGCGATGGTCGTGCTGTTCGATTGGTCGTACACCACGCCCACGCCGAACGGGCCACCAGCGTAGTTCACGCCCAGGCTCCACTCGCGGCCCAGCTTGTTCAGGCCGGCTTGCTCGTTGCCGTCACGGTTGAACGAGTACAGAGCCGAGACGCCCAGACCGCCGAACGTACCAACGTACTTGACGGAGTTGTCAGCACGGCCCCAGAAGAAGGCGTCTTGGCCGGCCAGCGAGTAACGCGTGGCGATTGCCATCGGGTCATAGATCAGCGAGAAGTCGTACAGCAGGTTTTGCTGGCGACCCAGGGTCAGTTGACCCCACTGGCCTTGCAGACCGACGTAAGCGTTACGACCGAACAGACGGCCGCCTTGAGCCGACGTGCCGTTGTCGATGTTGAAGCCGCTTTCCAGGTTGAAGATACCCTTCAGGCCACCGCCCAGGTCTTCAACACCACGCAGGCCCCAACGCGAGCCCGACAGGCCACCCGAATCCAGGCCGAAACGCGAGCTACCGCCACCGTTGCCGTTCGGCACCTTGTTTGCGTACGTCAGACCAGCGTCGACCACGCCGTACAGGGTCACGGAGGATTGTGCATAGGCGCCACCGGCGGCCAGAGCTGCAACAGCAGCTGCAAACAGTTTCATCTTCATATCGACACTTTCCTTGTCAACTGATTGGGAAATCTTGACTGTCCTTATGGACGACGCAGAAACCTCACGTCTGACCGCATTATGGGCCAGCGATGACGGATTCTGGAAACCCTTTCTGGCTCTGGGACGCGATTTGCGGCCAAGTTGTTGCTCATGGGCAACACGCGGGCAGCCCATCGAAAAGAGGGGCAACGGGCCGTTTTCTCCCGCCGGGACGGGGGTTGGCGGACGAATCTCGGGCGGGTGGGCGCAACGAATTTGTCCTTCCGTGACAGTTTTGGATTGTCGCCTTCTCGCCACGCACCTTCCGGAAAGTGGCGCTCAAATCTCTTCTATTTGCCTAGGGCGGCGTGCCATCGCTTAAGGAAATCGGCACGGCGGAGCTGATCTTGATGGGCGAGCAAACCGGGCCCGACGGAAATCGGCCGGTGCGTGTTGCCGAGTTCGGCGAGGAGACGCTTGGCGGTCAGCCCCGTCTCCACGTCCTGACGCAGCGAGAAGAGGAACGCACGGTCGGCCATGACGCTCTGGCCGTCGCGGGAGAGCATGAAATCGAGCCACAGCCGCGCGGCATTGGGCCGGGCCGCCCGGCGCGCGATAAAGGCGACGCGCGTGGCGACGAGCGTGTAGTCGGTCGGCATCTTGATGGCGAGCGCCGGGTTGCGGTCGGCATAGCGGGCGGCGTACGACCCGATCACGTTGTAGGCAAGCAGGCTTTCGCCGGAAGCCACGCGCTCGAGCATGGCGGCCGTGGTGATGTACAGGTTCACGTTGACGCCACCCAGCGCCTT
Organism: Ralstonia mannitolilytica; assembly: GCF_905397375.1. Taxonomy (GTDB): domain Bacteria; phylum Pseudomonadota; class Gammaproteobacteria; order Burkholderiales; family Burkholderiaceae; genus Ralstonia; species Ralstonia mannitolilytica. The sequence continues at coordinate 110,406 of NZ_CAJPVG010000010.1, read as the reverse complement.
AGCCACATCCCAGAACACCGGCGTGGTGCGGGCATCTTCCGCGGCAAAAAGGAAGGCGGAGCCCGAGTGCTCGATGTCGTACGACGCGACGCGGCCGCGCAGCAGATCGTGATGGCTGTTCAAGATGCGTGCGAAGTCAGCATGCGTCGACGGAATCAGGTCGGCCGGCAACTGGCGCGCGTTGTAGACGAAGACCACCGGCTCGTAGCTCGTGCCGTAGGCCTCGTTCTTCCAGATGGCCCATGAGGGCAGATACGGCCGCTCGGGCGACGCATATGGCAGCGCGTGACCGTCGTTGACCAGCTTGAACTGCTCCGGCATGGCCGAGCTCCAGACGACGTCGGCGCCAGGCGATCTGGTGGAAAACTCCGCAAGGAAGCGGCGGTAGATGTCGTCGCTGTTCTGCTCGCGATAATCGACCGTGATACCCGGGTAGCGTGCCTCGAAGGCGCGGATGAGCGGATAGGCCGCGGAGAAATCCGTGGTCGAGTACACCGTGACGCGGCCCTCACGGCGCGCGGCATCGATCATCCTGCCGTAATCGTGCGGGTAGTACGACGGCAACTCGGGGGCAGGACGGGCCAGCCACTGCGCGCCCGCCTCGCGGGGAGCGGCGCTGCCCGCGGTCAGCAGCGCGGCGGCCTGACACAACCAGCGGCGGCGAGAATTCGGGATGGACGACATTCAGATAGACCGCATCGGTTGGACAGGTGATCGGGATGCGGGCGCCACGCATTATCATGAAAAAGCACACAGAACGATATTGAGAGACACCCGATGCGGATCTTGCTGGTGGAGGATGAGGACGAACTGGCTGCGTGGCTTGCCCGCGCGCTGGCGCAAAGCGGCTTCGTGGTCGAGCGTGCCGCCGACGGCGTCGTGGCTGAAGCGTTCCTCGGCTCGGGCGAGTTCGATGCGGTCGTGCTCGACCTGCGGCTGCCGCGCAAGGACGGCTTTGCCGTGCTGGCCGACATGCGCGCGCGCGATGACCGCACGCCGGTGCTGATCCTCACCGCCCAGGGGGCGCTGGATGAGCGCGTGCGCGGCCTGAACGCCGGGGCCGACGATTTCCTCACCAAACCGTTCGCGCTGTCCGAACTCGAAGCGCGGCTGATGGCGCTGATCCGCCGCAGCCGCGGCCGGGCGTTTCCGCGTCTGCGCTGCGGGCCGCTGGAGTTCGACACCGGGCGCAAGGCCTTTCTGCTGTCGGGCGAGCCACTCTCGCTCACGCCACGCGAACATGCGGCGCTGTCGGCCCTGCTGCACAAGACCGGCCAGCCCATCAGCAAGGTGCATCTGTTCGACAAGGTGTTCAATCTGGACAGCGATTCGAGCCCCGACGCGGTGGAAGTCGTTGTCCACCGCCTGCGCAAGAAGCTGGCTGGCACGGGCGTGCAGATCGTCACCGTGCGCGGCCTGGGTTACCTGCTCGAAGCCGGCGCGGATGACCCGGGCGCTGCGGGTAACAGCCCGGCATGATGCGGACGCGCACCTGGCTGCGGCTGCCGCGCAGCCTGAAGCTCACGCTGCTCTGGCTGCTGCTTCCGGGGCTGGTGGGCGTGTTGGCCATCGACATTGTGTCTGCGTACCAGGCGCTGCGCGGCGCCACCGACCGCGCCTATGACCGCGCCCTGCTCGGCTCGGTGCGCGCGATCGAGAACGGCGTGACGATCGAGCGCGGGCAGGTGCAGGTCAACGTGCCCTATGTGGCGTTGTCGATGTTCGAATCGACGGCGCAGAGCAACGTCTATTACCGCGTCGCATTCGAGAGCCCGCCGGGCAAGCCCCCGGAGGCCGCCCTGACCGGCTACGAGGACCTGCCCCTGCCCAAATCCGGGCTGGAGAACGACACCCCGCTCTTCTACGACGCCACGTATCACGGCGAGCCGGTGCGCGTGGCCGCGGTCGCCAAGCCGCTGTACCAACCGGGGCTGCCGGCGCGCATCGTGATCCAGGTGGCCGAAACCATTGAAACGCGACGCGCGCTGCAGCAGGCAGTCTGGCGCGGTACGCTGCTGCGCGATGCCGCGCTCGTGGCCGTGAGCGCGGCACTGCTGTGGCTCGGCGTGACCGTGGCGCTGCGGCCGCTCAATCGGCTTGCACGCAGCATCGCCGTGCGCGCGTCCGACGACCTGCGCCCGCTCGACACCACCGACGTGCCGGCCGAAGTGCGCCCGCTGGTGAATGCCATCAACCACCACATCCACCGCTACGCAGAACTTGCCGAGGCGCAGAGCCAGTTTCTCGCCGATGCGTCGCATCAATTGCGCACGCCGCTGGCGGTGCTGCTCACGCAAGCCGAATACGCGCTGCGCGAAACGGACCCGACGCGCGTGCGCGAAAGCCTGTCCGCCATCATCGCCCGGCTGCAGTCGACGAACCGGCTGACCACGCAGTTGCTGGCGCTCGCACGCGCACGCCATGCGGGGCAGGACGCGCCGGCCGAGACTTTCGATCTCGGCGAGCTGGCACGCGACGTCGTCGTCGATGCACTTCCGCTCGCGCGTGAAAAACAGCAGGACCTCGGCTGGGACGAGGGCGGCGCGGCGGTGCCGCTGCCCGTGATCGGCTATCCGGCTTTCCTGCGCGAGGCGCTCTCGAACCTCGTGCACAACGCGCTGCGCTATACGCCGGCCGGCGGTCGCATCACCGTGCGGGCGATGGCCGATGGCGACCACGCGCTCGTCTGCGTGGACGATACCGGCCCCGGCATGACCCCCGATGAACGTGCGCATGCGTTCCAGCGCTTCCGGCGCGCGCATGAAGGCGGACATCGCGCCGGGCAGCCGAAGGACACCCGCTACGCCGCGGAAGGCTCCGGCCTGGGTCTGGCGATCGCGCGCGCGTATGCCGCTCGCAGCGGGGGTCACATCGAGCTGGCCGATGGCGAGCCGAACCGGCACGGCGGCGTCGGCCTGTCTGCGCGGATTCGCGTGCCGCTGGCGGCGTCGGCCGCACCCTCGGAGCATGCTGCAACGCAGCAGCCGCAATGAAAGCGTGGCGAAAGCGCGCGACTTCTATACTCCGCCGCACCTGGGGCCATCCGTCTGAGCTACGCGCAGCAAGCCATAAGTAGCCGGCCCCACACCATCACAAGCAAACAGGAGACAAACCCATGCTTCGTGGCCCGTTCGTGCCCGCGCACGCCGCTCTCGCTTCGATTGCCGCTGCCGCACTGACTCTCAGCACCGCTGCCTTCGCGCAAGTCCCGGCCGGCTACCCGGCCAGCTACGCTGACACCATCGCCGCCGCCAAGAAGGAAGGCAAGGTCGTGGTCTACGCGACGACGGACACCAAGGCTGCCGACCCGCTGATCAAGGATTTCGAGTCGCTCTACCCCGGCGTGAAGGTCGAGTACAACGACATGAACAGCAGCGAGCTGTACAACCGCTTCATCAGCGAGCAAGCCGCCGGCGGCGCCTCGGCCGACATGATGTGGAACTCGTCGATGGACTCGCAGCTCAAGCTCGCGCAGACGTACGCCCTGAAGTACGACTCGCCCGAAGTCCCGAACCTGCCGAAGTGGTCCGTCTACAAGGGCCTGGCCTACGGCACGACGTATGAGCCGGCCGTGTTCCTGTACAACAAGCGCCTGGTGAAGGACAACGAGGTGCCGCAGACGCACGCCGACTTCGCCAAGCTCATCGCCAGCCAGCCCGAACGCTTCAAGAACAAGGTCACGACGTACGACATCGAGAAGTCCGCCGTGGGCTTCATGATGGCCGCGCAGGACAACGTCGACTCGCCGCAGTACTTTGATTTCGTCAAGGCGGTCGGGCCGAACCTGGTGCTGCAGTCCTCCACGGGCACGATGATGGAGCGCGTGGCCTCGGGCGAAAACCTGGTGGCGTACAACATCCTCGGTTCGTACGCGATTGCGCGCGCCAAGAAGGATCCGTCGATCGGCATCGTCTATCCGAAGGACTACACGCTCGTGGTGTCGCGCGTGGCGATGATCGCCAAGAAGGCCAGGAACCCGAACGCGGCCAAGCTGTGGCTCGATTACATCCTGTCCAAGCGCGGCCAGGAGATCCTCGCCAACAAGTCGGATCTGCACTCGCTGCGCGAAGACGTGACGGGCGAAGCCACCGCCGCCGGCCTGAAGAAGATTCTGGGCAACACGATCAAGCCGATCCCGGTGGACGAATCGATCCTGGCGTTCCTGGAGCCGAAGAAGCGTCTGGAGTTCATCAAGCAATGGCGCACCGCCGCCGGCCGCTGATCTGCTGAACTGCTGATCGCGACACCCTTTCTCTGACCGACCTTCCGGCGCCATCCGTTTCTGGCGCCGGCCCCTCCTGGAGGCACCATGCGTTCTCTAGCGCAAGACCGTGCCGCCGTCGCCGAAGTCTCCCTCAAGCGCTCGCCCTGGACGCGTGTGGGACAGGCTTTGCCGCGCGGCGTGGTCATTCTGCTTACCGCGCTGGCGATTTTCACGCCGCTGGCGCTGATCTTCTACCAGAGCTTTCTGTCCGCGCCGTTCTTCATGCCCGACGCGCTGGCGGGGCTGGATGCGTATCGCTTCATCTTTACCGATTCGGATTTCTGGCACGCCTTCGAGAAATCCGCCGCGCTGGCGTTCGGCCTGGCGGTGATCTCAGTGCCGCTGGGCGGCATCCTGGCATTCCTGATGGTGCGTTCGGACCTGCCCGGCCGCCGCATCCTCGAACCGCTGCTGATGATTCCGGTGTTCGTCTCGCCGATGGTGCTGGCGTTCGGCTACGTGGTGTCGGCCGGCCCCGTGGGCTTCTACACGGTGTGGTTCAAGAGCCTGTTTGGCGGTGCGCCGTGGAACGTGTATTCGTTCACGAGCATCATCATCATTGCCGGCCTGACGCACGTGCCTCACGTGTATCTGTACGTCTCGTCGGCGCTGCGCAGCCTCGGTTCGGACGTGGAAGAAGCCGCCCGTATCGCGGGGGCATCGCCGCTGTCGGTGGCGCTGAACGTGAGCCTGCCGATGGTGCGCCCCGCCCTGCTGTACGCCGCCGTGCTGGTGACGTTCCTGGGCTTCGAGGTGTTCGGCCTGGTGCTCGTGCTGGGCGATCCGGAAGGTCACCTTGTGCTGGCAACGTATCTGTACAAGCTGACCAACAAGCTCGGCACCCCAGCGTATCACCTGATGGCCGCCGTGGCGGTCTGCCTGGTGATGGTGACGTTCCCGCTGGTGCTGCTGCAACGCTACATGCTGAAGTCGGCCAACCGCTTCGTCACCGTCAAGGGCAAGGTCACGCGCAGCCGTCCGCTACCGCTGGGCAGCTGGCGCTGGCCGGCGTGGGCGGTGGTGGTGCTGTGGTTCTTTGTGACGGTGGTGGTGCCGCTGTCGGGCATCGCGCTGCGTGCGTTCGTGTCGAACTGGGGTGAAGGCGTGTCGCTGGTGCAGGCGTTCTCCACCACGGCATTCCAGCAGATCTTCGAGCAGCCGCAGTTCGTGCGCGCGATGGTCAATACGGTGCTCATTGGCGTGATCGGCGGCGCGATTGCCGTGGCGTGCTACACGTGCATCGGCCTGGCCATGCACCGCAAGCCGGATGGCTGGACGCGCTTTCTCGACTACAGCGTGCTGGTGCCGCGCGCCATTCCGGGGCTGCTGGCAGGCCTGGCGTTCCTGTGGGTCTTCCTGTTCGTGCCGAACTGGGTCGAAACCGCCCTCACCGATAGCAGCGTGCCGTTCGCCAACTGGATCATCGAGCACATCGTGCCGAGCCTGCGCGACCTGCGCAGCACGATCTTCAGCGTGTGGATCGCCTATACGGTGGTGTGGCTCGCGTATGGCCTGCGCCTGATCTCGGCTGCGCTGCTGCAAGTCGGACCGGAGCTGGAGGAAGCCGCGCGCTCGGTCGGCGCCAGCCGCGCCCGCACCACGCGCGACGTGACCGTGCCGCTCACGCGCTACGGCCTGCTCGGCGCCTGGCTGCTGATCTTCCTGATTTTCGAGCGCGAGTACTCGACCGGTGTGTATCTGCTGTCGCCGGGCACCGAGACGATCGGCTCGATGCTGGTTTCCCTGTGGGCGGGCGGCGCCATCGATATCGTCGCCGCGCTGTCCTTCGTCAATATCGTGCTGGTGGCCGTGGGCCTCGGCATCGCACTGCGTTTCGGAGTGAAGCTCCATGATTGAACTCACTGTCAACGACCTGCACCTGCAATACGGCAACAACCCGGTTCTCAAGGGTGTCTCGATGCAGCTGCAGAAGGGCGAGGTCGTCTCGCTGCTGGGCCCGTCCGGTTCGGGCAAGACCACGCTGCTGCGCGCTGTGGCTGGCCTCGAACAAGCCAGCCAGGGCACCGTCAAGATCGGCGACCGCGTCATGTTCGACGGCGCCAAGAAGCTCGACGTGCCGGCCGAAGGGCGCAACCTGGGCCTGGTCTTCCAGTCCTACGCGCTGTGGCCGCACAAGACCGTGGCCGAGAACGTCGCCTATCCGCTCAAGCTGCGCAAGACGCCGTCTGCGCAGATCAAGGAACGCGTGCAGGCCGTGCTGCAGCAACTGGGCCTCGGCCATCTCGGCGAGCGTTTCCCGAGCCAGCTGTCCGGCGGCCAGCAGCAGCGTGTGGCCATCGCCCGCGCGCTCGTCTACAACCCGCCTGTGATCCTGCTCGACGAGCCGCTCTCGAACCTCGACGCCAAGCTGCGCGAAGAAGCACGTGCCTTCCTGCGCGAGCTGATCGTGCGTCTGGGCCTGTCGGCGCTGATGGTCACGCACGACCAGAGCGAGGCGATGGCCATGTCCGATCGCATCCTGCTGCTGAACAACGGCGTGATCGAGCAGCAAGGCACGCCCGAAGAAATGTACGGCGCGCCGCAGACGCTGTTCACCGCCGAGTTCATGGGCAGCAACAACCGCATCAACGGCAAGATCGCCGAGGTGCGCGACGGCATGGCCCGGCTGGTAGACGAGACCGGCGGCTGGTCGCTGTGGGGTGTCGCGCGCGGCGACTTGAAGCCCGGTGCGCCCGCCCATGGCGTGATCCGCCTGGAGCAGGTGCGCGTCGGGCAGGACAACGCCGACAACACCATCCGCCTGCCGCTGGCGACGCGCATGTATCTCGGCGATCGGTGGGAGTGTCTGTTCCGCGCCACGGGGGACGCCGGTACCGGTCTGCGCGCCTACGCCAACAGCGCACCCGCCGACGGCCAGTACGCCCTGACCTTCCCGCGCGAGCAGTTCTGGTTGTACGCGGCGTAAGCCCCGCGGCAGAAATGAGAAAGGCAGCCTCGGCTGCCTTTTTCTTTGGAGCGGTTGTTGAATGCGGCCATCAGTCCTTGACTACCGGGAGGTGCTCCGGCTCGGCCTCCGGCGCCACGGTTTTCCGCAAGAAGACCGCCGCCAGGATCAGCCCCAGCTCATAGAGCAGCCACAGCGGCACCGCCAGCAGCAACTGCGACATCACATCCGGCGGCGTGACAACCGCCGCAATGATGAACGCTCCCACCACCACATACGGCCGCGCCTGGCGCAGCTTCTCCAGGCTGACGATGCCGAAGCGCACGAGCACCATCACCACCACCGGCACCTCGAAGGTGATACCGAAGGCGAGGAACGTGGTCATCGCAAAGCTCAGGTACTTGTCGATGTCGGTCGACATCTCGGCCCCGAGCGGCGCGTTGTAGTGCGCCATCACCTTGAACACCGTCGGGAAGACGAGGAAATACGCAAACGCCACACCGCACAGGAACAGCACGTAGCTGCTCACCACCAGCGGCATGATCATGCGCTTCTCGTGCGCATACAGCCCCGGCGCCACGAAGCGCCAGACCTGGTACAGCACCCATGGCAGTGCGATGAGGAAGGCAGCCAGCAGCGTCACCTTCATCGGCACGAAGAACGAGCCGGTGACGTCGGTCACGATCATGTGGCCATTCTTGGGGAGCGCCTGGATGAGCGGCCGGGAAAACAGGTTGAAGATGTCCGGCGCCCAGTAGACGAGCCCGAGAAAGATCAGCAGGACACCGGCACCGGCCTTGACGATGCGCTCGCGCAGTTCGACCAGGTGCGAGATGAAGGTTTCCTGCGCGCCGTCCTCGGGCGACTCTTGCGGATCGAGCGGAGCGGCACTCATGTCGGGTGGGAAGGGGATGCGGTCAGGGCGCACATGCCGGCGCCCGGAGGCTCATTCGAAGAAAGAGCGCGCACGCGATTGCGCGGCGACGATGGGCGGGCGATGACGCTTGACGCGGGCCGCCCCCGATTGCGCCCACATGCGCACGCCCTGCTTCTGGCGGTACCACTTGGGCATCGAGAGCTGCTTGTTGCGCCAGCTGTTGCGGCCGTTGCGCGACTTGGGCGGTGCGGGCCGCCAATCGGGCGCCGAGGTGGCCGTCTGCTGCAATGCCGGATCGCCGAGCGCCTCATTCAGGCGCTCGTTGATCTCGCTCGTGTGTTTGCTGACCTCTTGGTGGATGGTCTGCTCGACATTGCGTGCGGCCTGTTCGAACTCGGTGCGCATCTTGCGCAGTTCCTCGAGTTCGATTTCGCGGCTGACTTCGGCCTTCACGTCGGCGATGTAGCGCTGTGCGCGGCCAAGCAGGGCGCCAGCGGTCCGCGCCACCTTGGGCAAACGCTCCGGGCCGATGACGACGAGCGCCACCGCGCCAATCAACGCCAGCTTGGAGATGCCGAGATCGATCATCGGTCAGCGCAGCCGTGCTCAGCCTTGCTTGGACTTGTCGCGCGCCTCGACGTCGATCGTCGTCGAGTCATGCAACTCGCGCGGCGGCTGGCCGGCGGTCTGCTGCGGGGCGGCGGGCTTGTCGTCCGCGGCGCCTTCGCGCATGCCGTCCTTGAAGCCCTTCACGGCGCTGCCCAGGTCCGAACCGATGTTGCGCAGCTTCTTCGTGCCGAACACCATCATGATGATCACCAGCACGATCAGCCAGTGCCAAATGCTAAAGGAACCCATGTCCTACTCCCACGTGAAATACCGCAAGTGGCGCCGCAGCGGTGGCAGCGCCATTGGTTGATGTTACTGGTTGGCGTACATCGGCTTGCTGTCGTTCAGATACAGCCAGCCCTTCACAATACGATACAGCATCCAGATGCCCAGAACCCAAAGCACCGCAAAGCCGATGAACGCGAGGGGAATGAGCACCACGCCAACCAAACCCCACAATACGCACCACCAGAACGAACGGATCTGCCACCGGAAGTGCGATTCGTACAGCGTACCGCGCACATCATCGCGCTTGACGTAGTCGATGATGATGGCGATCAGCGCGGTGACGCCGCCGGTCAGCCAGAATATGGCGTAGAGGGCATACAGGATATGCGTCAGGCGCTGCAGTCCGGCCAGACGCTCCGCGTCGTCCGTCACCACCATTGCCGCTCCGTACTTGTCCACGCTGCCTCCCTGCGACGATTCGCCACCGTAGTCAGTCACCCGCTACCTTATTCGCCCACCGCGTCCCGCGCCTGCGACTTGCGCAATGCCTTTTCCTCCAGGCCCGAGAGCCCTTCCCGGCGCGCGAGTTCATTGACGACGTCCTCCGGCGTCAGGTCAAAGTGCGACAGCAGCACCATGGTGTGGAACCAGAGGTCGGCCACTTCGTAGACGACCTTGGCGCGCGCGTCATCGGTCATGCCGGCAGCGCGGGCGTCCTTGGCGGCCATGACGGTCTCGGTGGCCTCTTCGCCGATCTTCTTGAGGATGGCGTCGTCGCCCTTGTTGAACAGGCGGGCGATGTAGCTTTTCTCGGGGTTGCCCCCATTGGCGAGCTTGCGCGATTCGAGCACCTCGCCCAGTCGGCGCAGCGTGTCACTCATGGTGGTGGCCGGTCTTGCCGGCGTAGATGTCGTCAGGATGCTTCAGCACGGGTTCGACCGTGTGCCAGTCACCGTCTTCCGCGCTGCCCTCGAACTTCTGGAAGAAGCACGCGTGGCGCCCGGTATGGCAGGCGATGCCGCCAATCTGGGTGACACGCAACAGGACCACGTCTTCATCGCAGTCGAGGCGGATTTCGTGCACCTTCTGGATGTGGCCGGATTCCTCGCCCTTGTGCCACAGGCGCTTGCGCGAGCGCGACCAGAACACCGCCTCGCCCGTTTCGACGGTCTTCTGCAGCGCCTCGCGGTTCATGAAGGCGAACATCAGCACATCGTTGCTGCCCTGCTCCTGCACGATCACCGGTACCAGGCCGTTATCGTCCCAGCGGACCTTGTTGAGCCACTTCTTGGTCATGATCCGATCCGTACAGGAATGCCCTTTTCCGCCATGAACTGCTTGGCCTGGCCAACGGTGTATTCACCATAATGGAAGATGCTGGCCGCCAGCACCGCGTCGGCGTGGCCTTGCTGGATGCCGTCGGCGAGGTGCTGCAGGTTGCCGACGCCGCCGGAGGCGATGACCGGCACCGGCACGGCATCGGACACGGCACGCGTGAGTTCGAGGTCGAAGCCGGCCTTCGTGCCGTCGCGGTCCATGCTGGTCAGCAGGATTTCCCCCGCGCCGCGCTGCGCCATTTCGCGCGCCCATGCCACGGCATCCAGCCCCGTGCTCCTGCGGCCGCCATGCGTGAACACCTCCCAACGCGGCGTTTCGCCTTCGGCAGACACCTTCTTGGCGTCAATCGCCACGACGATGCACTGCGCACCGTGGCGGGCGCTGGCGTCCGACACGAGCTGCGGATTCGCCACCGCCGAGGAATTCATGCTGATCTTGTCCGCACCGGCATTGAGCAGGCGACGCACATCTTCGAGCGCACGCACGCCGCCGCCGACCGTCAGCGGAATGAAGACCTGCGAGGCCACGGCCTCGATGATGCCCAGCATCAGGTCGCGCCCGTCGGACGTGGCCGTGATGTCGAGGAAGGTGATTTCGTCGGCGCCCTGCTCGTCGTAGCGGCGCGCGATTTCAACGGGGTCGCCCGCGTCGCGCAACTCGACGAAGTTGACGCCCTTGACCACCCGGCCGTTGGTCACGTCCAGGCAGGGGATGATTCGTTTGGCTAGCATGATGAGTCGGGCGCCACAGCACCCGTTGCGCGCGGCTTATGCCGCGCCGAGTTTGTCCGCGAGGGCTTGCGCTTCCTTGAAGTTCAGGTCGCCCGAATAGATGGCGCGGCCGCAGATCACGCCCTCCACGCCATGCTCTTCGACCGCGCACAGGTGGTCGATGTCCTTCAGGTTGGACAGACCGCCGCTGGCGATCACGGGAATGGTGACCGACTGCGCCAGCTTGACGGTGGCATCGATATTGATCCCCTGCAGCATGCCGTCGCGGCCGATGTCGGTGTAGATGATCGCTTCGACGCCGTAGTCCTCGTATTTCTTGGCGAGGTCTGCGACTTCGTGGCCGGTCAGCTTGCTCCAGCCGTCCGTTGCCACCTTGCCGTCCTTGGCATCGAGCCCGACGATGATGTGCCCGCCGAATGCGGTGCAGGCATCCTGCAGGAAGCCCGGGTTCTTGACGGCCGCCGTACCGATGATGACGTACGACAGGCCGTCGTCGAGCCAGCGCTCGATGGTATTGAGGTCGCGGATGCCGCCGCCGAGCTGTACCGGAATCTCGTCACCGACCTCGGCGATGATGGCCTTGATGGCGGCCTCGTTGCGCGGCTTGCCCACGAAGGCGCCGTTCAGATCGACAAGGTGCAGCCGGCGGGCGCCCTGCTCGACCCAATGCCGCGCCATGGCGGCCGGGTCTTCCGAGAACACGGTGGCTTGGTCCATATCGCCTTGCTTGAGGCGCACACACTGACCGTCCTTCAGGTCGATGGCCGGGATGAGCAGCATAGTCGTAACGACAAAGTTGAGGGGGTGGAGGTAAACGGGGTTCGGTTGCAGCAACGACGATAGCGAGGCCGACTCACGGGTTCCAGTGCACGAAATTCCGGTAGATCTGCAGGCCGGCCTGCGCACTTTTTTCCGGGTGAAACTGTGTGGCAAAAATATTATCCCGGGCGATGGCGCAGGTAAACCGCACGCCGTATTCGGTCTCTCCAACCGACTCTTCGGCGTTTTCGGGCTGCGCGTAGTAGCTGTGCACGAAATAGAAATAAGCTTGATCGGGCACACTTTCCCAGAGGGCGTGGGCACGACTCTGGTGCACGCGGTTCCAGCCCATCTGCGGCACCTTGTACCGCGAACCATCCGGCTGCAACTGCCCGTCGAGATCGAACCGGATCACGTCGCCCTTGATCAGGCCGAGACCGGGCGTGTATTGCTCGCCGACGCGCGCTTCGGTGCTGCGCTCGAGCAGCATCTGCTCGCCCACGCACACGCCCAGCATCGGCTTGGTGCGGGAAGCCTCCAGCACGGCGTCGCGCAGTCCGGATTGGTCAAACGCAGCCATGCAGTCGGGCATGGCACCCTGCCCCGGCAGCACCACGCGGTCTGCCGCGCGGATTTCGTCGGCTTGCGCACTGATGCGCACATCCGCCTCGGGAGCCACGGCCATGAGGGCCTGCGCCACGGAGCGCAGATTGCCCATGCCGTAATCGACGATTGCGATCTTAGTCATGACTTCACTCAAGCCCGAAGGACGGGCAACAGGGTTTTCAGCCCATCAACGATAAATTCCACCGCCAGCGCCGCCAGGATCAGGCCCATCAGCCGCGTGCCGACATTGATGCCGGTGCGGCCAATCACGCGCGCGATGGGCTCGGCGGCGCGCAACACGATCCAGACCACGGCCGCGATCGCCGCGCCCACGCCCACCAGGAGAAACAGCTCCCACCAGTGCCGGGTCTTGCCCGCATAGACGATCACGGTGCTGATCGAGCCCGGGCCCGTGAGCAGCGGAATCGCCAGCGGCACGACCGCGATGCTGGCCTTGGCGCCGGCCTCATCTTCTTCTTCGGGGGTGGCCTTGGTGCGGCTCGTCTGCGCATTGAGCATGTTCAGCGCGATCATGAGCATGATGATCCCGCCGCCCACTTGCAGTGAACCGACCGAGAACCCGAAAAAGCTGATGATCTGCTCGCCCAGCAAGGCCGACAGGCCGATCACGATGGCCACGGAAATCGCCGCGACCTGGATCGTGCGCTGCTTTTCTTCGTCGGTCTGGCTCTCCGTCAGGCTGATGAAGAACGGGATCGCGCCGATCGGGTTGATCAGCGCGAGCAGCGAGAAAAAACTCTTGGTGAGATCCATCGGATCGGCGGCCGGTTTTGGAGTCGGGTAGGCGCGGCCAGGCCGACGCAGTGATTTACAGGGCGCCCTTGGTCGACGGAATCGTGCCGGCTGCGCGCGGATCGATCTCGACCGCCATGCGCAGCGCGCGGCCAAAGGCCTTGAAGACAGTCTCGATCTGGTGGTGCGCGTTGACGCCGCGCAGGTTGTCGATATGCAGCGTCACGCCGGCATGGTTGACGAACCCGCGGAAGAATTCGATGGACAGGTCCACGTCAAAATTGCCGACGCGCGCGCGCGTGAACGGCACGTGGAACTCCAGGCCCGGACGGCCGGAGAAATCGATGACCACGCGCGACAGGGCTTCGTCCAGCGGCACGTAGCTGTGGCCGTAGCGCACGATGCCCTTTTTGTCGCCGATGGCCTTGGCGACGGCCTGGCCCAGCGTGATGCCGACGTCTTCCACGGTGTGGTGATCGTCGATATGGGTGTCGCCGGTGGCCGAGATGTCCAGGTCGACCATGCCGTGACGGGCGATCTGGTCGAGCATGTGGTCGAGGAAGGGGACGCCGGTGTTCAGCGTCTGCTTGCCCGTGCCGTCCAAATCAAGGGCGACGCGGATCTGCGTTTCGGAGGTGTTGCGAGTGACCTCGGCACGGCGGCTCATGGGGCTTCCTGCAGCGATGCGGCAAACGCATCGAGAAATTGCGCGTTTTCTTCGGGATTGCTGACCGTCACGCGCAGACAGTTGGCCAGCAACGGGTGCATTTTACTGACGTTTTTGATGAGAATCCGCCGATCGAGCAGCCGATTGAACAGCCCTGCGGCATCCGGTACGCGCAGCAGGATGAAATTGGCCGCGCTCGGGAACACCGTCACGCCTGGCTGCGCAGACAACGCTTCCATCAGGCGGCTGCGCTCGGCGCGCAGGGTCGCTGCCTGGGCATCGAGCACATCGACGTGGTCGAGTACGAACTGGGCTGTGGCCTCGGTCAGCACATTCACGTTATAGGGCGGCCGCACCTTGTCCAGTTCGGCAATCCACTTGGCGTGCCCCGCCACATAGCCGAGGCGGATACCGGCCAGGCCGAGCTTGGACACCGTGCGCATGACCAGCACGTGGTCGAAGTCCGTCAGGCGCGGCATCCAGCTGTGCTGCGCGAACGGCTGGTACGCCTCGTCGACGACGACCAGGCTCTGGCATACCGGACCGCGTGCAGCGCGGATGATGGCGTCCATGTCGGCGGCATCGAACAGGTTGCCGGTCGGGTTGTTCGGATAGGCCAGGTAGATGACCGCGGGCTGGTGCTCGGCCATGGCGGCCAGCATCGCTTCGCGGTCCAGCGTGAGGTCGCCCCTGAGCGGTACGCCGACAAAGTTCAGACCCAGCAGCTGCGCCGACATTGCATACATCACGAACCCCGGCACCGGTGCCAGCACGGTCGCGCCCGGCTTGGCCGCGGCAATGGCGATCAGGCTGATGATCTCGTCCGAACCGTTGCCGAGCAGCACTTCGGCGCCGGCCGGCACGTGCATCACGCGCTTGAGCTGCGCCTTGAGCGCATCGGCCGTGGGCACGGGGTACCGGTTGAGCGCCACGTCTGCGAGGCGCTTGCCGAGCGCTTCGCGCAGCATCGCCGGCAGGTGGTACGGGTTCTCCATTGCGTCCAGCTTGACCATGCCGGTCGCGTCGGGCACGTGATACGCGCCCATGGCGCGAACGTCGTCGCGCACGATGCGGGCGAGCAGATCATCAAGGGTGGGCTGGGCTGGAGCGGTGGCGGTCATGGTGAGGCGTCGGATGTTATTCGGATGCGGCGCGTTGCAAGCGGTATTCGGCGCTGCGGGCATGCGCCTGCAGGCCCTCGCCGTAGGCCAGCTCGGCAGCGATCTCCCCCAGCATCTGCGCACCGGCCTCGCTGACCTCGATCAGGCTCGAGCGCTTGATGAAGTCGTACACGCCCAGCGGCGACGAGAAGCGCGCCGTGCGCGAGGTCGGCAGCACGTGGTTCGGCCCCGCGCAGTAATCCCCCAGCGATTCGCTCGTGTACTTGCCGAGGAACATCGCCCCGGCGTGGCGGATGCGCTCGGCCCACTGGCGCGGGTTCTCGGCGGAGATCTCCAGATGCTCGGGCGCGATGTCGTTGGCGATGTCGCACGCCTCTTCCATGTCGCGCACCTTGATGAGCGCACCACGGCCCGACAGCGACTGGGCAATCACGCTCCGGCGCGGCATGTCTTCGAGCTGGCGGGTGATGCTGGCCTCCACCTGCGCGATGAACTCAGCGCTTGGGCACAGCAGGATCGACTGCGCGAGCTCGTCGTGCTCGGCCTGGGAAAACAGGTCCATCGCCACCCAATCCGGTTCGGTCGTGCCATCGCAGATCACGAGGATTTCCGACGGGCCGGCGATCATGTCGATGCCCACGGTGCCGAACACGCGGCGCTTGGCGGCCGCCACGTACGCGTTGCCAGGGCCGACGATCTTGTCGACGGCGGGGACGGTCTCCGTACCGTAAGCGAGCGCCCCCACGGCCTGCGCGCCGCCGATGGTGAAGACGCGGTCCACGCCAGCGATGCAGGCCGCGGCCAGGACGAGGTCATTGCGCACGCCGCCCGGCGTCGGCACCACCATGATGATTTCCTTGACGCCAGCCACGCGTGCCGGGATCGCGTTCATCAGCACCGACGAGGGATACGCAGCCTTGCCGCCCGGCACGTAGATGCCCACGCGATCCAGCGGCGTGACCTTCTGGCCGAGCACCGTGCCATCGGCTTCGGCATATTCCCAGCTGTGCGTGCCGCACTCGAGCTTCTGCTTCTCGTGGTAGGCGCGCACGCGAGCAGCCGCGGCTTCCAGGGCGGCGCGGCGCTTGGGTTCCAGGCCGTCCAGCGCGGCCTGCAGCACGGTGGGCGACAGTTCCAGCGCCGCCAGGCTCTCGGCTTCGATGCGGTCGAAGCGGCGCGTGGCATCCAGCACGGCGGCGTCGCCGCGCGCCTTCACGTCGGCCAGGATCTGCGCCGCGGCGCGGTCGATGGCTTCGTCTTCGCTCGCCTCGAAGGCGAGTACCTGGCGCAGTTGCGCCGCGAATCCGGCGTCGGCCGAATCCAGCTTACGGATGGTCAGGCTCATGCGGGTTCCCCAACGCGCTCGCCCTGGGCGGAGGCGCGGTCAAAAGCGTCGAGGATCGGCGCCAGCCGCTCGCGCTTCAACTTCAGCGCAGCCTGGTTGACGACGAGCCGGGACGAGATCTGCACGATCTCCTCCACCTCGACGAGGTTGTTCGCGCGCAGCGTGCCGCCCGTGCTGACCAGGTCGACGATGGCGTCGGCCAGGCCCACCAGCGGGCCCAGCTCCATCGAGCCATACAGCTTGATCAGGTCGACGTGCACGCCCTTCTTGGCGAAGTGCTCGCGCGCGGTATTCAGATACTTCGTCGCCACGGCCAGGCGCGCCCCCTGGCGCACCGCATTGGCGTAATCGAAGCCCTTGGGCACCGCCACCGACATGCGGCAGCGGGCGATGTTCAGATCGATGGGCGCATACAGGCCCGCCATCCCGTGCTCCATCAGCACGTCGCGGCCGGCCACGCCGAAATCTGCGGCACCGTACTGGACATACGTCGGCACGTCGGAGGCCCGCACGATGATCACGCGCAGCGCCGGGTCCGACGTCGGCAGGATCAGCTTGCGCGAGGTTTCCGGGTCTTCGGTCACCTCGATGCCGGCCGCCTTCAGCAGCGGCAGCGTCTCTTCAAAGATGCGCCCCTTGGAGAGCGCCAGCGTGAGCTGGTTGGAAGCGGACTGGAATGCGTTCATGGCGGGCTTAACCCTGGATACGGCGGATCTTGGCGCCAACGGCGGAGAGCTTGTCTTCGATGCGGTCGTAGCCACGATCGAGGTGATAGATGCGATCGACCAGCGTCTCGCCCTGCGCCACCAGGCCGGCAATCACCAGGCTCGCGGAGGCACGCAGGTCGGTCGCCATGACGGTCGCGCCCGACAGTTGCTCGACGCCGGTCACCACCGCCGTCTTGCCCTCGATGACGATGTTGGCGCCCAGGCGGTTGAGCTCCTGCACGTGCATGAAGCGGTTCTCGAAGATGGTCTCCGTCACCGTCGCCGAACCTTCGGCAATGGCGTTGAGCATCATGAACTGCGCCTGCATGTCGGTCGGAAACGCCGGGTACTCGGACGTGCGGAAGCTCACGGCCTTCGGGCGGCCGGTCATCTGCACGCGGATCCAGTCCTCCCCGGTGGTGAGCGTCACGCCCGCCTCGCGCAGCTTGTCGAGCACCGCATCGAGGATGCCTGGCGGCACGTCGCGCAGCGTCACGTCACCGCCGGCGGCGGCCACGGCGCACAGGAAGGTGCCGGCCTCGATGCGGTCGGCGATCACGGTGTGCTGCGCACCGCGCAGCGCTTCGACACCTTGAATCACCAGGCGATCGGTGCCGATGCCCTCGATGCGCGCACCCATCTTCACCAGCAGGTTGGCAAGGTCGGTCACCTCGGGCTCGCGTGCGGCATTTTCCAGCACGGTTTCGCCATCGGCCAGTGCGGCGGCCATCAGTAGGTTTTCAGTGCCCGTGACCGTCACCATGTCGGTGACGATGCGCGCGCCGCGCAGGCGCTTGGCGCCGTTGGCCAGCTTGGCTTCGATGTAGCCGTGCTCGATGACGATCTCGGCCCCCATCTGCTGCAGGCCCTTGATGTGCTGATCGACCGGACGCGCCCCGATGCCGCAGCCGCCCGGCAGCGACACACGTGCGTGGCCGAAGCGGGCCAGGAGCGGCCCCAGCACCAGGATCGAGGCGCGCATGGTCTTCACGAGATCGTACGGGGCTTCCGGCGTGTGGATGGTGCCCGCGTCGAGCGTCACGTCGTGGCCGTTCTGCGTGCCTTCGACGCCCATCTGCCGGAGCAGCTTGAGCATCGTGCGCACGTCCTGCAGGTTGGGCACGTTGTGCAGCACCAGCGGCTCGGGCGTCAGCAGCGCAGCACACATGATGGGCAGCGCAGCGTTCTTGGCGCCGGAGACACGGATTTCGCCCGACAGCGGGCCATTGCCTTCGATCAGCAGTTTGTCCATGAGCGAGACGTCTCGTCGTGCGGGGCGCTCTGCGAGCGCGGAATCGGGAACAGCAGCGGAAACAGCAGCGGAATCGGGATCAGCGACAACAGCCGTGGGATCGAGCTCGGCCATCAGGATTTCCACTCCGCCGGCGTCAGCGTCTTCATGGACAACGCATGGATTTCCGCACGCATGCGGTCGCCCAGCGCCGCGTACACGAGCTGATGGCGCTGGATCAGACGCTTGCCTTCAAACTGCGCGCTGACAATGGTGGCAAAGAAATGCTGCCCGTCGCCCTCGACTTCGAGGTGGTCGCACGGCAGGCCGGTTTGGATGTACTGCTTGACTTGTTCGGGTGTGGGCAACATGGCCGTCCCTTCTCCTGCAAAACGTTAGGGTGAGCGTCGTTCGTTTTGTTATCGACGCGTCAATGGCGCAGCTTGTAGCCCGTGCGCAGCATGTGCAGGGCAATCCCCCCCACCACGACCAGCGCGATCAGCATCACGCCGAGGCTCGTCGCCACCGGCACGTCGGACACGCCGAAGAAGCCGTAGCGGAAGCCGTCGATCATGTAGAAGAACGGGTTGGCGTGGGACACCGCCTGCCAGAACGGCGGCAGCGAATGAATCGAGTAGAACACGCCCGCCAGGAAGGTGGCCGGCACGATCAGAAAGTTCTGGAATGCCGCGAGCTGGTCGAACTTCTCGGCCCAGATGCCGGCAATCAGTCCGAGCGTGCCGAGCACCGCCGCGCCCAGCACGGCAAACACGATGATCCACAGCGGTTGCGCGAAGTGCAGGTGCGCAAACCACGTCGTCACCAGCAACACGCCCGCGCCCACGGCCAGGCCACGGATGACGGACGCACACACGTACGCGCCGAACATCTCCCAGTGCGAGAGCGGCGGCAGCATGATGAACACGAGATTGCCGGTGATCTTCGACTGGATGAGCGACGACGAGCTGTTCGCAAACGCGTTCTGCAGCACGCTCATCATCACCAGGCCCGGCACCAGGAAGGCGGTGTAGCTCAGCTGGTCGAACACCTTGACCCGGTCTTCCAGCACGTGGCCGAAGATCAGCAGATACAGCAGCGCGGTCAGCACCGGCGCGGCCACGGTCTGGAAGCTCACCTTCCAGAAGCGCAGCACCTCCTTGTACAGCAGCGTGCGGAAGCCGACCCAGCGGCCCGGCAGGCTTTCGGGGATGGCGTTCATGCGGCGGGCTCCAGCGCGGTTTCGGGTGTTTGCGGCACGGCAGGGATACCACCCTCGCGGCGCATGATCTGTACAAACACGTCTTCGAGGTCGGCCTTGGCGATTTCCATGTCGTCGATCTCGCAGCCTGCCTGACGGCAGGTGGAGAGGATCTGCTCGACCTCGCCGTAGCCCGACAGGCGCAAGCGCACGCCGCGCTCGCCATGGTTGCCGGGCAGGCGCAGGCCTTCGAGCGAAGCCGGCAGCGCACCGCGCGAGAAGCTGAGCACCAGTTGCAGACCGGCAAATTGCGACAGCAGATTGGCCGTGCGATCGAGCGCCACCACCTCGCCAAACTTGAGCATGGCAATGCGGTCGCACAGGGACTCGGCCTCTTCGAGATAGTGCGTAGTCAGCACGACCGTGTGGCCTTCCCGGTTCAGGCGCGAGATGAACTTCCACAGCGTCTGGCGCAGTTCGACGTCCACGCCGGCGGTGGGCTCGTCCAGCACGATGACAGGCGGACGGTGCACCAATGCCTGCGCCACCAGCACACGGCGCTTCATGCCGCCCGAAAGCGCACGCATGTTGGCGTCGGCCTTGCTGGTGAGGTCCAGGTTGGCCATGACCTCGTCGATCCAGTCGTCGTTCTTGGTCAGGCCGAAATAGCCCGACTGCAGGCGCAGCGTCTCGCGCACCGTGAAGAACGGGTCGAACACCAGTTCCTGCGGTACCACACCGAGCTTGCGGCGCGCCGTGCGGTAGTCGGAGACGACGTCGTGACCGAGCACCCGCACGCTTCCGGAGTCCGCGCGATTCAGCCCGGCGAGGATGGAGATCAGCGTGGTCTTGCCCGCGCCGTTGGGGCCAAGCAGGCCGAAAAACTCGCCCTGCTCGACAGACAGGCTCACGCCCTTGAGCGCTTGCAACGATTTGTAGCGCTTGCGGACGTCAGCGATTTCGATGGCTTTCATGGCCGACAAAGTGAACTACCCTGCGCATATCCGGCTCGCAGGTCGACGTGGCGACCGCGGCCCGGGTGCCACACGCGGCGGCGGCAGAGCGACAAACCCAGAATTATAGGGGAACTGCACCAAGAGACTGCGGCGCGGCAAACGGCGCCGGCCGGATGCCCGGAACGCACGCGGCGCCCGGCGCGGAGCGCGGCATCGCGATGTCGGGTGGCGGGAATGACCCCGCGCCTCGCACCGGACGCCGCCTCAATGTCGTACGTGGGGGTGGGTTGCGGCTGCCGGCGCCATCGCCAGCAGGGATTCGACGCCGTAGAGCGTCGCAAGATTGGAAAGCGCTTCCGGCGCGCCTGCGATATCGAGCGCGATGCCGTGCGCCCGGGCCGTCCGCTGCCAGGACAGCAGGACCGCCACGGCGGAGGAGTCGACCTGCGACAGCCCCGCGCAGTCGATACGCAGGGCTGCCATGCCGGCCTCGCGCGCCCGGCCGAGCTGCGCCTCGCCCTCGCGCAGAACGCGCGGCGCTTCGCGATGGGTCAGCGGGCCGGACAAGGTCAACATGGTCGAAGTCAGAAAAAGAAACAGCGGCCAGACTTGACCGCTGCGTCGATTCTACCGGAAGGCCGCTTACTTCGCCGGGCGCTTTTCGAGCTGCGCGTTGCGCTCGTTCAGGAAGCTGACCAGCCCGGCAACGCCGCCGCGCTTGCTGATGACGTCGGCAAACTGGTTCTTGTACGTCTCCGACAGCCACAGGCCGCTGATGTTGATGTCGTAGACCTTCCAGCCATTGGCGGTCTTCTCGAGGCGATAGTCCAGGGCGACCGGCTCGCCGTTGTTGTTCACGGTCGAACGGACCACCACGTCGGTGTCGTCGGCCGCGGCGCGGAACGGCTTGTACGTGACCGTCTGGTTCTTCACGTTCGACAGCGCGCCCGCGTAGGTGCGGATCAGCAGGGTCTTGAAGCCCTCCTGAATCTGCTGCTGCTGCTCCGGCGTCGCCTGGTTCCAGAAGCGGCCCATGGCGATCTGCGTCGTGCGCTTGAAGTCGGCACGCGGCACGATCTTGTCGTCCACGAGTTGGAAGACTTTGGCCATGTTGCCGCTGCGCAGCTCCGGGTCATTCTTGATGGTGGTCAGCACGTCGTCCACGGCGGCTTTGACGGTGGCCTGGG
This sequence comes from Ralstonia mannitolilytica, assembly GCF_905397375.1. Taxonomy (GTDB): domain Bacteria; phylum Pseudomonadota; class Gammaproteobacteria; order Burkholderiales; family Burkholderiaceae; genus Ralstonia; species Ralstonia mannitolilytica. The sequence continues at coordinate 88,924 of NZ_CAJPVG010000010.1, read as the reverse complement.
CGTCCGCTTCCTGGGCATGGACAGGTGCGGCAGCCACGGCTGCCGTCAGCGTGAGGCCGGCAAACACGGAGCGGAGAACTTTCTTCAACATAGTCGCGTCCTTCTGATGTGATCTTGGTTTCGCCTGCAGCGTCGTCGCTGCGCTTGTGCTGGCCGTTAGAACAGGCGGCCTCCAGCCGGGTTCGCGCTGCACCGGCGGGTTTTACGGCTTGTCACCATTGAGGCGACATTGTTACGAAGGCCGCCGTCAGCGGCGGAAAATCGGCCAATTGGGGGTGAGGCGCCGCGACGGCGATACCGTCCCGCTGCCGCCCCCCTGCGCGTCGCCATCGGCCTTCGCGCCCTCGCCGTCTTCAGGCAGATTGCCGTCGTAGATCAGGTAACGCCGGCGCTGCAGATACGCATCGCGCATGAAGGTGTACTTATCCACGGCGGCGTCCTCGAGCACGTTGCTGGCGCCCAGCAGGCTGGCGCGCACGTCGACCACCCGCAGCGCGGCCAGCGAATACGTCACCGTGCCGTCGAAGTAAGTGAGGGGATCCAGTTGCCAGTCGACCAGGAACCCCGCCGTATCGCGCACGGTGCTCGGCCCCAGCAGTGGCCACACGATGTACGGACCGGCCGGCACGCCCCACACGCCAAGCGTCTGGCCGAAGTCTTCCTTGTGTTTGGGCAGGCCGGCGTCCGAGGCGATGTCGATCAGGCCGCCCAGGCCGAACACGGTGTTGATGGCCACGCGCATGGTGTCTTCCAGCGCAGCCGTGCCCTTGAACTGCAGCAGGTTGTTGACGGCCGAGTAGACGTCGCCCGCGTTCGAGAAGAAATTCGACACGGCCGTACGCGCCGGGGACGGCACCACGTCAACGTACGTTTGCGCGACCGGCTTCAGTACGCCCTTGTCGAAGTCTTCGTTGATGCGGAAGACCTCGCGGTTGAACGGCTCGATCGGGTCGGCCGGATTGGCGTTCGGGCCGGTGGCACAGCCCGCCAGCAAGGCGGTGCCGGCCGCCACGGCCAGCGCAAGACTGCGCAGCGTGCGGATGGATGTTGTTGTTTTCATGGTTTATTGACTCCCAGTGCCCACGGCGGGCTTGGTGCCGCCTGCCCCTGCATCGGCCGCCTTGCTGTAGAGGAACTGGCTGATGAGGTTCTCGAGCACCACGGCCGACTGCGTCATGGTGATCTTGTTGCCATTGGCGAGCATCGCCGAGTCGCCACCGGGCTCGATCCCGATGTACTGCTCGCCGAGCAGCCCCGAGGTCAGAATCTTGGCCGAGCTGTCCTTCGGAAACTGGTAGCGCTGGTCCATGTCGAGCACGGCGACAGCCTGGTAGCTCTTGTCGTCGAACAGGATCTGCGACACGCGGCCGACCACCACACCCGCGCTCTTGACCGGGGCCCGCACCTTCAGGCCGCCGATGTTGTCGAACGATGCTTTCACCTGATAAGTCTTGGCAAACGAGAACGCGCTCATGTTGCCGGCCTTGAGCGCCAGGAACAGCAGCGCCACGATGCCTACCAGCACAAACAGTCCGACCCAGAAATCGAGGAGGCTCTTACGCATGATCTTTTTCTCTTTGAACGGCCGCCATGTGGCGGCGGCTTAGCTGAACATCAGCGCCGTCAGCACGAAGTCCAGCGCCAGCACGGCCAGCGACGCGATCACCACCGTCCGCGTGGTCGCACGCGACACGCCCTCGGGCGTCGCCTTGGCCTCGTAGCCCTGGAACAGCGCGATGAAGGTCACGGCCACGCCGAACACCACACTCTTGATGACGCCGTTGAGCACGTCGTCCACCACATCCACGCCGGCCTGCATCTGCGACCAGAACGCGCCGGCATCCACGCCGATCAGGCCCACGCCGACAAAGTATCCACCCAGAATGCCGACCGCGCTGAAGATCGCAGCCAGCAGCGGCATGGCAATGAACCCGGCCCAGAAACGCGGCGCCAGCACACGGGCCAGCGGGTCCACGGCCATCATTTCCATGGCGATCAGCTGCTCGCCGGCTTTCATGAGGCCGATTTCGGCCGTGAGCGACGTACCGGCCCGGCCGGCAAACAGCAGCGCCGTCACCACGGGGCCCAGTTCGCGCACCAGCGACAGCGCCACCAGTAAGCCCAGGGCCTGCTCGGAGCCATAGCGATTCAGCGTGTAATAGCCCTGCAATCCCAGCACGAAGCCGACGAAGAGGCCCGATACCGCAATGATGATGAACGAATCGTTGCCGATGAAGCGCAGTTGCTCGATCACCAGGCGCGGGCGGCGCAGCACGTCGCCGGATGCGGCGAACATGGCCAGCAGCATGCGGGCGCCGTAGCCGAGACGACTGATCAGCGTGCGGACGAGAAAGCCGATGGTCGAGATCATCGCCCACCTCCGTTCGCCGCATCCTGGCCGAGGCCGAAATCGTCAGCCAGCGGCACCCCCGGGTAGTGGAACGGCACCGGGCCGTCGGCCTGGCCGTGCACGAACTGGCGCACGAACGGGTCCGTCGAGGCGGTCAGCTCGGCCGGCGTGCCCTCGGCGGCAATGCCGCCGTTGGCGATGAAGTAGACGTAGTCCGCAATATGGAACGTTTCCTGCACATCGTGCGAGACGATGATGCTCGTTGCGCCCAGGGCGTCGTTCAGCTTGCGGATGAGCGAGGCGGTCAGGCCCAGCGAGATCGGATCAAGCCCGGCGAACGGCTCGTCGTAGAGGATGATCGACGGGTCCAGCGCGATCGCGCGGGCCAGCGCCACGCGCCGGGCCATGCCGCCGGAAATCTGGGCGGGCATGAGGTCGCGCGCGCCGCGCAGGCCGACGGCGTTGAGCTTCATCAGCACGAGATCGCGGATGAGGGGCTCGGGCAGCTTGGTGTGTTCGCGCAGCGGAAATGCCACATTGTCGAACACGGACATATCGGTAAACAGCGCCCCGAACTGGAACAGCATGCCCATCTGGCGGCGCACGGCGTACAGCGCAGGCTTGTCCAATGCGCCGATGTCCTGGCCGAGCACGCGCACGGTGCCCGCCGCTGCGCCGACCTGCCCGCCGATCAATCGCAGGATCGTGGTCTTGCCGCAACCTGAGCCGCCCATGACAGCCACCACGCTGCCCTTGGGCACGCGCATGCACAGGCCGGACAGGATGCGCCGCTCGCCTGGCTGGTAGGCGAAATCGACCTGATCGAGTTCGACAACGGCGTTGGGAGTCTGGCTGGACACGGATATTGTCGGCTGAGGGCTCGGCGGATTGGCGGCTTTGGCTCGCCGCATCTTGTTCTCTTGGTGCCGCGCTGGCTTGCGACGCGGCCCGCCATTATAGGTGGAAACCCGCGTAGCCCGTCAGTCACGCCATGCTTACCGACAGTTTGTGTGGCTTGCGTGCCGCGCTCGCTGCGCTGGCCTTGCAGGTGGCTGAGGGCGCACTGTCGGCGCAGGCCGATTCCTTTGCGTTCATTCGCCGCTGTCGAGTCGCAGATCGGCGTGCCGGATCACCGCCTGCCAGTGGGCGGCGTCGCTGCGCACGGTCTGGGTAAAAGTGTCCGGCCCGTCCCATTCCGGCTCGAAGCCGCCAGCGCGCAGTGTCGCGCCCACGTCTACCGAACGGACCGCGCGGCGCAGTTCGGCCGCAGCCCGCACGGCAAGCAGCCGCGGCGTGCGCGCCGGCATGAAGGCGCCGATCCATGCACTGCGGTCGAACCCCGCCAAGCCGCCCTCGCGCAACGTCGGGACGGCGGGCGCAAACCGCGACCGCACGCCGCCCGTTACGCCCACCAGCCGCAGTTGCCCACTGGCGGCGGCCGCCGCCACGCTCGGATAGCACGCAAAGCAGGCCGCCATCCGCCCTGCGAGGACTTGCTGGACGAGCCCCGCCTCGCCGCGGACGGCCACATGCGGCGCGTGAAAGGCGTAGTCCCGGACAAACTGCTCGGCAACGAGGTGGGACCACGTGCCAAGCACGTCCGACCCGCAATTGACGGTGACGGTTTCAGCACGCGCCCGTGCCAGGAGATCGGTGATGGTGTGGATCGGCAACCGCGCGTCGACCGCCAGGAACAACGGCAGCGCCGCCACCATCGCCACGGGCTGGAAGTCGCGCAGCGGATCATAGGACGCCGCTTCAAGCGCAGGCTGGGCGACAAACGTCGTCTGCTGAAGCAGCAGGGTGTGGCCGTCCGACGGGGCACGGGCCACCGCCTCGCCGGCCGCCATGCCATTGGCGGCGGGCCGGTCTTCCACACCGACGGGGCGGCCGACCTGCTGCTGCAACTGCGCGGCCAACGCCCGCGCCAGCGCATCAAACGCGCTGCCCTCGGCTGACGGCACCACGAAACGCAGCGACTGAGACGGATAGCCCTGCAGCAACGCATGGGCGGGCAACGCCAGCGACGCCGACAGCGCAGCGAGCGACGCCACGACGCACCGCCGCCGCGCATCGGGCGCTTCGGAAACAGTGACGGACGCATGGCGGGCGCGCATTCGCATCGAAGAAGACGGGGCCGGGGAAATTGCATTCTAGAAATCGGCGCGTCCGCCCTGCACCCATGTAAACCATGTCGATGTAAACCATGAAGCCGCCGACCGCCAAAGAAAAAGGCCCGCCAAGGCGAGCCTTGGGGGCCTGGGGTCAGCCGGTCGAACGGCGTGGTCAGCGCGGCAGTTCCGAGTGCCCCATGAGGAACGCGTCCACCGAGCGCGCAGCCTGCCGGCCTTCGCGGATGGCCCACACGACCAGCGACTGGCCACGGCGCACGTCACCGGCGGCAAACACCTTCGGCACGTTGGTCGCGTAGGCGTTGTCGCCTTCGGTGGAGGCGCGTGCGTTGTTGCGCGCATCCTTGGTCACGCCGAAGGCGTCCAGCACGCCGCCGACCGGGTTGGTAAAGCCCATCGCCAGCAGCACGAGGTCGGCCTTGAGCGTAAACTCGCTGCCTTCGATCTCGCTCATCTTGCCGTCCTTCCATTCGAGGCGGACTGCCTTGAGGGCCGTCACGCGGCCGTTCTCGCCGATGAGCTCCTTGGTGGCGACCGACCAGTCGCGCTCGCAACCCTCGTCGTGCGACGACGACGTGCGCAGCTTGATCGGCCAGTACGGCCACACCAGCGGCTTGTTCTCTTCTTCGGGCGGGCGCGGCAGCAGCTCGAACTGCGTGACCGACGCGGCGCCATGGCGGTTGGACGTGCCCACGCAGTCCGAACCCGTATCGCCGCCGCCGATCACGATGACGTGCTTGCCATCCGCGCGGATCGGGTTCGGCGCGTCGCCGGCCACCTCCTTGTTCTGCGGGATCAGGAATTCCAGGGCGTAGTGCACGCCATCCAGATCACGGCCCGGCACCGGCAGATCGCGCGGCACTTCCGAACCGCCCGTCAGCACGACGGCGTCGAACTGCTTGAGGATGTCGTCGGCGGAGATCATCTCGCGCGCGTCGTTGCAGATGCCTGCCGGAACCGTCTTGTCGCCGACGATGACGCCGGTGCGGAACGTCACGCCCTCGGCTTCCATCTGCTGCATGCGGCGGTCGATGTGCGCCTTCTCCAGCTTGAAGTCGGGGATGCCGTAGCGCAGCAGGCCGCCGATGCGGTCGTTCTTTTCGAACACCGTCACGTCATGGCCGGCGCGCGCCAGTTGCTGCGCAGCGGCCAGGCCGGCGGGGCCCGAGCCGACCACGGCGACGGTCTTGCCGGTCTTGTGCTTCGGCACCTGCGGCGCCACCCAGCCCTCTTCCCAGGCCTTGTCGATGATGGCGTGCTCGATCGACTTGATGCCGACCGGCAGCTCGTTGATGCCCAGCGTGCAGGCCGCCTCGCACGGTGCAGGGCAGATGCGGCCCGTGAACTCGGGGAAGTTGTTGGTCGAGTGCAGCACCTCGATCGCCGTCTTCCAGTCCTGGCGGTACACCAGGTCGTTGAAGTCCGGGATGATGTTGTTGACCGGGCAGCCGTTGTTGCAGAACGGGATGCCGCAGTCCATGCAGCGCGCGCCCTGGATCTTGGCTTCGTTGTCCGCCAGTGCGAACACGAACTCCTTGTAATGCTTCACGCGCGCTTCGGGCGCTTCGTATGCCTCGTTCTGGCGGGGAAATTCGAGAAAACCGGTCGCCTTGCCCATGGTGTCCTTCCTGACCCGATGCACGCGTGCATCGGATCGTCGTATCAGTTGCGTTGTATTCGGTGGCGGCGGACGGCGGATCACCGAAGATCCGTCATCCGCCTGGTCGCTGGATCAGGCTCAAGCCGCGATTTGCTCGCGACCGGCTTCCTGTTCGCGTTCGTACATCTCGGCCAGCGCGCGCTTGTACTCGGTCGGGAAGACCTTGACGAAGCGGCGGCGTGCGTTGGTCCAGTCGGCCAGCAGTTCCTTGGCGCGCTCGGAGCCGGTGTAGCGGAAGTGCTTTTCCACCAGCGCCTTGAGGAGCTGCTCGTCGAGCACGCGCTCGCCACCGACCTTGTGCCAGGTCGCAGGCGTGTGCGCCTTCTCCTGGTCTGCCGCCGACAGTACGGATTCCAGCGCGACCTGCGCCGTGTTGCAGCGCTTGTCGAACAGGCCGTCCTCGTCATAGACGTAGGCCACGCCACCGGACATGCCCGCCGCAAAGTTGCGGCCGGTCGCGCCCAGCACGACGACAGTGCCGCCGGTCATGTACTCGCAGCCGTGATCGCCCGTGCCCTCCACCACCGTGGTGGCGCCGGAGTTGCGCACGGCGAAGCGTTCGCCGGCCACGCCGTTGAAGAAGGCTTCGCCGGCCAGCGCGCCGTACAGCACCGTGTTCCCGACGATGATGTTCGACGTCGGCTCACCGCGGAATTCGTGCGGCGGGCGCACGATCACACGACCGCCCGACAGGCCCTTGCCGACGTAGTCGTTGGCGTCGCCCACAAGGTCCAGCGTGATGCCGTGGGCCAGGAAGGCGCCAAACGACTGGCCCGCCGTCCCCTGCATCTGGATGTGGATCGAATCGTCCGGCAGGCCTTCATGGCCGTAGCGCTTGGCCACCTCGCCCGACAGCATCGCGCCCACGGTGCGGTTGACGTTGCGCACCGGCTGGATGAACGACACACGTTCGCCCTTCTCCAGCGCAGCCTTGGCCTTCTCGATGAGCTGGTGATCCAGCGCACGATCGAGACCGTGGTCCTGCACGTCAACCTGGTAGCACGGCTCGCCTTCCTTCTTCGCCGGCTGATAGAAGATGCGCGTGAAGTCCAGGCCGCGCGCTTTCCAATGTTCGATGCCGGCCTTCGTGTCGAGCAGGTCGGCGCGGCCGATCAGCTCGTTGAAGGTGCGGATGCCCAGCTGCGCCATGATCTCGCGCACTTCTTCAGCAACGAAGAAGAAGTAGTTCACCACGTGCTCGGGCTTGCCCGAGAACTTCTTGCGCAGCACCGGATCCTGCGTCGCCACGCCCACCGGGCACGTGTTCAGGTGGCACTTGCGCATCATGATGCAGCCCTCGACCACCAGCGGCGCGGTCGCGAAGCCGAATTCATCCGCGCCCAGCAGCGCGCCGATCACGACGTCGCGGCCAGTCTTCATCTGGCCGTCCGCCTGCACGCGGATGCGGTTGCGCAGGCCGTTGAGCATCAGCGTCTGCTGCGTCTCGGCCAGGCCCAGCTCCCACGGCGTGCCGGCGTGCTTGATCGACGACCACGGCGAAGCGCCCGTGCCGCCGTCATGGCCGGCGATCACCACGTGGTCGGCCTTGGCCTTGGCGACACCTGCGGCCACCGTGCCCACGCCGACTTCCGAAACGAGCTTGACCGACACGTCCGCGCGCGGGTTCACGTTCTTCAGGTCGTGGATCAACTGCGCCAGGTCTTCGATGGAGTAGATGTCGTGGTGCGGCGGGGGCGAGATCAGGCCCACGCCCGGCACCGAGTAACGCAGCTTGCCGATGTAGTCCGTCACCTTGTGGCCGGGCAACTGACCACCCTCGCCGGGCTTGGCACCTTGGGCCATCTTGATCTGGATCTGATCGGCAGACGCCAGGTACTCGGCCGTCACGCCAAAGCGGCCCGAGGCCACCTGCTTGATCTTCGAGCGCAGCGAATCGCCTTCCTGCAGTTCGAGATCGCGCTCGACCACTTCGCGGCCGATCACGTCCGACAGCTTGGTGCCCTGCTTGATCGGGATGCCGCGCAGCTCGTTGCGGTAACGGCGCTCGTCTTCACCGCCCTCGCCCGTGTTCGACTTGCCGCCGATGCGGTTCATCGCCACGGCCAGCGTGGTATGCGCCTCGGTCGAGATCGAGCCGAGCGACATCGCGCCGGTGGCAAAGCGCTTGACGATCTCCTTGGCCGGCTCGACTTCTTCCAGCGGAATCGCGCGCGCCGGGTCCACCTTGAACTCGAACAGGCCGCGCAGCGTCATGTGGCGCTTGCTCTGGTCGTTGATGAGGTTCGCGTATTCCTTGTACGTCTGGTACGAATTCGCGCGGGTGGCGTGCTGCAGCTTGGCGATCGAATCCGGCGTCCACATGTGCTCTTCGCCGCGGATGCGGAAGGCGTATTCGCCGCCGGCGTCGAGCATGTTGGCCAGGACCGGCGCATCGCCAAAGGCGTCATGGTGCAGGCGCAGCGCTTCTTCGGCCACTTCGAAGATGCCGATGCCGCCCACGTTGGATGCCGTGCCGTGGAAGTACTTGTCCACCAGCTCGCGCGACAGGCCGATCGCCTCGAAGATCTGTGCACCGGTGTACGACATGTACGTCGAGATGCCCATCTTGGACATCACCTTCTGCAGGCCCTTGCCGATCGCCTTGATGAAGTTGTAGATCGCTTTGTCGGCGGTCAGGCCCAGGCCCGGGGCGAGCTCGGCCAGCGTTTCCATCGCGAGGTACGGATGCACGGCTTCGGCGCCGTAGCCGGCCAACAGCGCAAAGTGATGCACTTCGCGGGCCGAACCCGTCTCGACCACCAGACCGGTGCTCGTGCGCAGGCCCTTCTCCACCAGGTGATGGTGGATGGCCGACGTGGCGAGCAACGCCGGAATCGCGACCTGCTTTTCGTCCACGCCGCGGTCCGACACGATCAGGATGTTGTAGCCCGACTTGACCGCATCGACGGCTTCGGCGCACAGCGAGGCCAGGCGTGCTTCGATGCCTTCCTTGCCCCACGCGACCGGGTAGCAGATGTCCAGCTCGTAAGCCATGAACTTGCCGCCGGTGTAGTGCTCGATGTTGCGGATCTTCGCCATGTCCTTGAAGTCCAGCACGGGCTGGCTCACTTCAAGACGCATCGGCGGGTTGATGTTGTTCAGCTCGAGCAGGTTCGGCTTCGGCCCGATGAACGAGACGAGCGACATCACCACGTTTTCGCGGATGGGGTCGATCGGCGGGTTCGTGACCTGCGCGAACAGTTGCTTGAAGTAGTTGTAGAGCGTCTTGTTCTTGGAGGACAGCACGGCCAGCGGGCTGTCGTTGCCCATGGAGCCGGCGGCTTCTTCACCGTTGGCGGCCATCGGGGCCATCAGGAACTTGACGTCTTCCTGCGTGTAGGCGAAGGCCTGCTGGCGATCCAGCAGCTTGGCGGCCGGCTTGGTTTCGGCCGCCACGTCTTCCGGCTTGGCTTCCAGCTCGTCGAGCTTGATGCGCACGGCATCGATCCAGCTCTTGTACGGCTTGGCATTGGCCAGGTTGTCCTTGAGCTCTTTGTCGTCGATGATGCGGCCCTGCTCCATGTCGATCAGGAACATCTTGCCCGGCTGCAGGCGCCACTTCTTGACGATGCGGGACTCGGGAATCGGCAGCACGCCGGCTTCGGACGCCATCACGACCATGTCGTCGTCGGTGACGTAATAGCGCGCCGGACGCAAGCCGTTACGGTCGAGCGTTGCACCGATCTGGCGGCCGTCGGTAAAGCAGATGGCGGCGGGGCCGTCCCACGGCTCCATCATTGCAGCGTGGTATTCGTAGAAGGCGCGACGGTTGTCGTCCATCAGCGTGTGCTGTTCCCACGCTTCCGGAATCATCATCATCATCGCCTGGGCCAGCGGATAGCCGGCCATCGTCAGCAGTTCGAGACAGTTGTCGAACGATGCCGTGTCGGATTGGCCCGGATAGATCAGCGGCCACAGCTTCGGCAGATCATCGCCCAGCACCGGCGACGAGATGCCGCCCGTACGCGCGTTGATCCAGTTGACGTTGCCCTTGACGGTGTTGATTTCGCCGTTGTGCGCGACCATGCGGTACGGGTGCGCCAGTTCCCATGCAGGGAACGTGTTGGTCGAGAAACGCTGGTGCACCAGCGCCAGCGCCGACACCGTGCGCGGGTCTGCCAGGTCCTGGTAGTAGCGGCCGACCTGTTCGCACAGAAGCAGGCCCTTGTAGACGATCGTGCGCGCCGACATCGACGGCACGAAGTATTCCTTGCCGTGCTTGAGCTTGAGCGCCTGGATGGCGTGGCTGGCGGTCTTGCGAATCACGTACAGCTTCCGCTCCAGCGCATCGGTGGTCATGATGTCGCGGCCGCGCCCGATGAAGATCTGGCGGATCACCGGCTCGGTCTTCTGCACCGTGGGCGACATCGGCATGGTCTTGTCGACCGGCACGTCGCGCCAACCCAGCACGACCTGGCCTTCCAGACGCACGGTGCGCTCAAGTTCCTGTTCGCAGGCGAGGCGCGAGGCATGTTCCTTCGGCAGAAAGATCATGCCGACGCCGTATTCGCCGGCCGGCGGCAGGTTGATGCCCTGCTTGGCCATCTCTTCGCGGAAGAACTGATCGGGAATCTGCAGCAGGATGCCTGCCCCGTCGCCCATCAGGGGGTCGGCACCGACAGCGCCCCGGTGGTCGAGGTTGTGCAGGATGCGCAGCCCTTGCTGGACGATCTCGTGGCTTTTCTTGCCCTTGATGTGCGCGACGAAGCCGACGCCGCAAGCGTCGTGTTCATTGGTCGGGTCGTACAGACCCTGGGCCGACGGCGCCGAAGGCGCGATGGGGAAGGAGTGTTGTTCCACGGCGTTCTTCCGATGTTGTCGGTGCAGCTCGCCGTAGGCGGCCCTCTCGATGGTGCGGATGCGGGCAGAACAGCCAATGGCGCGCCGCACCATGAATGCGGGGTGAAACGAATATAAAAGAGCGGTCCGTAACACGCAAAAGGTTTTAAATGGGGTCGGATTAAATTAATAAATGCACACATGCGGTGCAGTCAAAAAAATGGGGACAGATCAAATTCGTGCACACGACTGTGCGCCCCATGCCCCGCGCCTATCGCGCCGACGTCGTGTCTTCCGCCTCCGGCTCGGCGGCCTGTCGGGGCGGTCTCCCCTTGGGCAGCGGCGCGACACGGCGCCCTCCGGTGCGCGCCAACGTAGCGAGAAAAGCATCGTTGCCGAGCGGCCAGCCGCTGTGCACGTGTTGACGGATCTTCGCGATCTGATCCGAACCCAGCCCCTCGTGCCACAGGGTCCGATAGCGCGACTGGCGCTCGAACGGTGTATTCCCAAGCCGCCAGTAGCAGTAGTGATCGCTCACCCACGGAATCGATTGAATGCCGACATGGTGTCGATACGTGCTCCACCGGTCTTCTTCCGGTGTGGCAACGAACCCGCCGCGTACGGCGTTCGATTCCACATACAACAGCATGGGCAGCACCCATTCGGCCGGATCCAGCACGGTGGAGCGGAAACGCCCCTCCCATAAAGTGCCGCTGCGCTGGGCCGCTGCATTGAAGTAGCGGGTATAGCGCCGCCCCACCGCCTGCAGCGTGCGCGACAGACTCTCTGCCACCTTGGGCGTTCCGACCAGGTGCACGTGATTCGGCATCAGCGCGAAGGCGTGGATTGCGAAATCGTGCTCGCGGGCGGCCATGCGAAGCGTGTCGAGGTAGAAGGCGTAGTCGTCGTCGCCGCGAAAGACGAGCTGGCGGTTGTTGCCGCGTTGCAACACGTGTACGGGCACATCGACCGGACTGAGACGAGGCAGGCGGGCCATGGGAAGAGCCGGAGGAGAAAACGCGTATCGTAGCGCCGCCCGCATGAACCTGTCCCCACTTTTTTGCTCGCAAACGCTTGCTACTGGACCGCTCACGAATTTGCGCACCGTCAAACCGGCTCGCGGTCCACAGGCGTGCGGCTGCGTCGACTTGATCGCGCGCAAATCGCGTAGGCAACCTCCCCGCGAGACTGGCACCCATCACATCACGAAACGATTGGAGGGAGCGATTCATGGCCTGCGTCCGCCTAGCCGCTGTTGTTGCCACCGCCGGGTTGCTGGCCGGCAGCCTGAGCTCAACCGCGCTTGCACAAAGCACCGACTTGCCGCCAGCCGCCGGCAACTGGATGGTGCGCCTGCGCGCTGTCAACCTGACCGCGGCCAACAAGTCCGACCCCGTGCCGGCGCTCGCCATTCCGGCAGATGCGATCCAGATCAACAACAAGGTGCTGCCGGAACTGGACGTCTCGTACTTCTTCACGCCGAATGTGGCAGCCGAGCTGATCCTGACGTATCCGCAACAGCATGACGTGACGGTCATGCAAAGCGCGCTCGGCGGCCCGACCAAGATCGGCAGCTTCCGCCATCTGCCGCCAATCCTGACGCTGCAGTATCACTTCACGCCCGCGTCGCGCTTCAAGCCGTATGTGGGCGCGGGCATCAACTACACGCGCATCTCAAACGTCGACCTTCACGTTCCGGGCGTCGGCAACTTGGACATGAGCAGGAACAGCATCGGCCCTGCGCTGCAGGTGGGTTTCGACTATCGCCTGACCGAGCGCCTGTACTTCAACGTCGACCTGAAGAAGACATGGATCAGCGCCGACGTGAAGCTGGCCGGGCAGACGATCAGCAAGGTGAAGGTCGACCCCTGGCTGCTGGGCATCGGGCTGGGGTATCGGTTCTGAGGGAGGCGGTCAGCGAACAGACACTGTCCTGATCGACTTTTCCGGCGTGCCGCAGGGGCCGTCGACGGCGGGGGCGCTCGTCGGCGGTGGTTGGCGCGTTGGGCCCGGCATGCGTTGGGGCGGCCGGGCTTTTTTTTCGCTTGCTTTTTCAGCGCGACGGGCGCTCAACGCCCGCCCGATGCCGGCCTCACACCGCATCCACCGCAAAGATGCGGCGATGCTCCTTGATGGCGTAACGGTCCGTCATCCCGGCGATGTAGTGCGCGATCCAGCGCGGCTGCTCTTCGGGCTGGTCCTTGGCTTGGTACTGCGGTGGCAGCAGGCGCGGGTCATCCAGGAAGGCGCCAAACAGCTCTTCGATGATGCGGCGGGCCTTCGCGGCCATGCGCATCACGAGATAGTGGCGGTACAGATTGTCGAACAGGAAGCGCTTGAGCACGCGCGCCTGTTCACGCATCGGTTCGGAAAACGCCACCAGTGCGGGGGCTGCGCGGACGTCGTCGATGCTCTGCGGTCCGGCCGCCGCGATGGCCGCGCGCGTGGTGGCAATGAGATCGACGATCAGCGCGTTGATGATGCGGCGGATCGTCTCGTTGATGAGGCGCCGGCCGCCGACGTCGGGAAACGCCGCCTCCGCTTCGCGCCGATGGACGGTCCACAGCGGCACATCCTCGAGTTGCTCCAGCGTGATCAGCCCCGAGCGCAGGCCGTCGTCGATATCGTGGTTGTTGTAGGCCACCTCATCGGCGAGGTTGGCAAGCTGTGCCTCGAGCGAGGGCTGCTGCCCTTGGAGGAACCGCCGCCCCAGATCGCCGAGCGTGGCCGCATTGTTGCGCGAGCAATGCTTGAGGATGCCCTCGCGCGTCTCGAACGTCAGGTTCAGGCCGTCAAAGCCGCCGTAGCGCTCTTCCAGCCGGTCCACCACCAGCAGGCTCTGCAGGTTGTGCTCGAAACCGCCGTACGGCTTCATGCAATCGTTGAGCGCATCCTGGCCTGCGTGGCCGAACGGCGTGTGGCCCAGGTCGTGCGCGAGCGAGATGGCCTCCACCAGGTCTTCGTTCAGCCGCAGGCTGCGCGCGATCGACCGGGCGATCTGCGCCACCTCAAGGCTGTGCGTCAGGCGCGTGCGAAACAGGTCGCCCTCGTGGTTGACGAAGACCTGTGTCTTGTATTCGAGCCGCCGGAAGGCCGTGCTGTGGATGATGCGGTCGCGATCGCGCTGGAACTCGGTGCGCGAGGTGGACGGCGGTTCGGCGTGCACGCGGCCGCGCGACTGCGCCGCATGCGCGGCGTAGGGAGCGAGATGGCCTTCCAGGTCGAACGGCGCGGGCGGCATATCGAGGCGATCGTTCATCGGGCCATCGCTTGCGGCATCAGGCGACCGGCGCCTCGGTCGGCGGCCGCAGCACCGCATGCTGCAGCGTGGCGCGCAGATCGGCATCGGGTACCGTGGTGACGAACGCCTGGCCGAGCTTGCGCAGCAGTACGAACTTGATCTCGCCGGCTTCGGCCTTCTTGTCGACGCGCATCAGGTCGATGAAGCGTTCGAGGCCCAGGTCCGGCGCCACGGTGGGCAGGTTGGCCGCACGCGTCAGCGCGGTGATGCGGTTGCGCGTGTCGACGTCGATGAAGCCAAGGCGATGCGACAGGTCGGCCGCCATCACCATGCCGCAGCCGACGGCCTCGCCGTGCAGCCATTCGCCGTAACCCAGGCCGGCCTCGATGGCGTGGCCGAAGGTGTGGCCGAAGTTGAGGATGGCGCGCAGGCCCGATTCACGCTCGTCCTGTGCCACGACCGCAGCCTTGATGCGCACCGAGCCGCGCACGGCTTCGGCCATCAACGCCGCATCGCAGGCGTTGAGGCCGGCGATGTTCCGTTCGATCCAGGCGAAGTAGTCGGCATCGGCAATCGCACCGTGCTTAATGACCTCGGCCATGCCGGCGGCCAGCTCGCGCGGCGGCAACGTGCGCAGCGTGTCGATGTCGGCAAGCACCGCCTGCGGCTGGTGGAATGCGCCGATCATGTTCTTGCCCAGCGGATGGTTGATGCCAGTCTTGCCGCCCACCGACGAATCGACTTGCGAGAGCAGCGTCGTCGGCACCTGGATGAACGGCACGCCGCGCATGTAGCAGGCGGCGGCAAAGCCGGTCATGTCGCCGATCACGCCGCCACCCAGCGCGACCAGCGTGGTCTTGCGGTCGGCGCCCGAGGCGAGCAGCGCATCAAAGATGCGATTCAGCGTTTCCCACTTCTTGAACGACTCGCCATCGGGCAGCACAACGGTGTCGACGGCCTTGCCGAGGGAGCGGACGGCCGCCTCGACCTTGGCCGCGTACAGTGGCGCCACCGTTTCGTTGGTGACGATCACGGCACGCGCGCCGCGAATGTGGGGGGCAAACAACTCGGCCTGGGCCAGCAGCCCCGACCCGATATGGATCGGATAGGCGCGATCACCAAGGTCGACATCAACGGTAATCATGACGAGCGGGAGACTTGCGACGGAATGGGGGAACCCGCAGGCGGCGCGACGATGCCGGCCATCTCGAGTTGCATCAGGACCATATTAACAAGCTGGGCGACAGTGGGCTTGCCGGTCTCGATGACGAAGTGCGCCACCTCGCGGTAGAGCGGATCGCGAACCGCATGCAGCTCTTCCAGCCTGGCACGCGGGTTTTCGGTCTGCAGCAGCGGGCGGTTCTTGTCATGGCGCGTACGCAGATACAGATCGTGCGGATTCGCCCGCAGGTAGATGACCGTGCCGCGCTCGCGCAGGAACGCCCGGTTTTCCGGCCGCAACACTGCGCCGCCGCCGGTGGCCACCACCACCCCCTGGCGCGATGTGAGCTCGTCGATCATGTGCGTCTCGCGGTTGCGGAAGCCGACTTCGCCTTCGTGCTCGAAAATCACCGGCACGCGCACCCCGCAGCGCGCCTCGATCTCATGATCCGAATCGAAGAACGGCAGATCCAGCCGGCGAGCCACGGCGCGCCCGACCGTAGTCTTGCCCGCGCCCATCAGGCCGACGAAAAAAACGTTGGAAACAGACAAAATCGCGCGAAATCAGGAAGTTGTGCCTGATTGTAGTGGCATTTGCCCGCCCTCCCGCACAAACCCGGCTGCAGAACACAAAAAAGCCCGGCGCTCCACGAGGGACGCCGGGCTCCGAGGTCGCACACCCCGCCGCTGTGCTACTTCAGCGACAGCTGGTCGGACAGCACCCGCGGCGTCAGGAAGACGAGCAGCTCGGTGCGGTTATTGATCTTGTTGGTGCTCTTGAACAGGTTGCCCACCACCGGGATGTCGCCCAGCAGCGGCACCTTGTTCACGTCGGTCCGCTCGTTCTGCGTGTAGATGCCGCCGATCACCACCGTACCGCCGTTCTCGACCAGCACCTGCGTCTGCACGTGCTTGGTGTCGATGGCGAAGCCGTTGGTGGTCTGGATGCCGACGCTGTCCTTGTTGACGTCCACATCCAGAAAGACGTTGCCGTCCGGCGTGATCTTGGGCGTGACCTCCAGCTTCAGGTTGGCCTTCTTGAACGACACCGACGTGGCACCCGAAGACGTCGCCTGCTGGTACGGGATCTCGGTACCCTGCTCGATCAGCGCCTTGATGTTGTCGGCGGTCACTACGCGCGGGCTCGAGATGATCTTGCCTCGGCCATCGGCTTCCAGCGCGGACAGCTCGAGCGCCAGGAAGCGATTCGCGCCGGCATTGAACAGACTCACCGCCAAACTTGCGGCATTCACGCCGTTAATGCCGTTGGCCGGGAAGCTGATCGCCGGACTGTTGTCCCATTTGGCGTTTTCCGTAATCGGCGACAGCACGTTGGTGTACGAGTTGCCCACGCCGGAACCATTCGTCCGGTTCATGAAGCCCAGCTTGGCGCCCAGGTTGCGGCTGAACGTGTCGTCGGCCTCGACGATGCGCGCCTCGATCATCACCTGGCGCACCGGGATGTCAATCTTCTGGATGAAGGCCTGCACCTCTTCCAGCTTGCTCGGGATGTCGGAAACAAAGAGCTGGTTCGTGCGCAGATCGGCGGTCAGCGAGCCGCGCTTGGACAGGACGCGAGACGTTGCGGCCCCGCCGGCCGCGCCGCCGGCGCCACCAGCAGCGCCGGCGCCCAGCAGCATGTTGCGCACGTCGCCCGCGCTCTGGTAGTTCAGGCGGAACACCTGGCTGCGCAGCGGCTCCAGTTCGGTCACCTGCTGCTGCGACTCGAGTTCGGCCTTCTCTTTCGTGGCCAGCTCACCGCGCGGCGCGACCCACAGCACGTTGCCGTTGCGGCGCGAAGCCAGGCCCTTGGAGTCGAGCACGATCTGCAGGGCCTGATCCCATGGCACGTCCTTCAGCCGCAGGGACAAGGTGCCCGTGACGCTGTCGCTCGTGACGATGTTCAGGTTGGTGAAGTCGGCAAAGACCTGCAGCAGCGAGCGCACGTCGATGTTCTGGAAGTTCAGCGACAGGCGCTCACCGCGGTAGCCCGGGCCAGCGATCAGCTTGTTGGGGTCTTCCTTGGTCGGGCGCACTTCGACCACGAACTGCGTGTCGGTCTGGTACGAGCTGTACTGCCAGTTGCCGCGCGGCTCGATGATCAGACGTGCGCCGGTGCCGTTGTCGGTCGCGCGCATGGCCTGCACGGGCGTACCGAAGTCGCTCACGTCGTAACGGCGGCGCAGCGATTGCGGCAGCGTGGCGCCCACGAAGTCGACCACGAGATTCTGGCCCTGCTGAGCAATGTTGATCGCCGAGTTGGCCGTCGACAGGTCAACGACCACGCGGCCCGCCTGGTCTTCGCCGCGACGGAAATCGACGTTGCGTACGGCCGGACGCTCGGCGCCCGCCGTGGGCGGCGGTGCAGAGAACGTCGGCGCCGGCGCGGCCGAGGCCACGGGCGCGGCCTCCAGCGTCAGCACATACTGGTTGCCGCGCACTTCCGACTTGTACTGAGTCTGGCGCACCAGATCGAGCACCACGCGCGTGCGATCGCCGATCTGCACCACGTTGGCCGAGCGCAGCAGCTTGCCGCCATATTGGTAGTTGGCACGGCCCTGTGCGAAACCGGCGCCGAAGAAATCGATGGCGATGCGCGCAGGCTGCTGCGTGCTGAACTCGACCGGCTTCTGCGCCGGCGCGCTCTTGAGCGTGATCGTCACGACGGTGGATTCACCGGCCGTGGCCTGCTCCACCTTCTCGATCGCATTGGCGGCGGCCGCAGCCGGCGCAGCCTGCTGAGCAGCGGCCTGGCCCGCCATGAAAACCCAGCACAGCGCAAGCCATGCCACCGCGCCCCCCCGGGCCACTCGGGCAGCCTGGGACAGGCCGCCCTTCACGAGACGCATCGTCATTGCGCGCCCTCCTGAACTTTCAGGGTCGTCATTTTTTCTTTCCATTCGGTCGTGCCTTCGCGCACCAGCTCACGCAGGGTGAGTTCCTGGTCTCCGATGCGGACGATGCGACCATAGTTTTGTCCGATGTACTGCCCCACATGCACGTGCTGCGTCTTGTCCCCGACAGACAGGACACCTTCCGTCTCGCCATTGCGCTTCATCGTGCCGAGCAGCTTGAAGGCCTCCAGCGGATAGTCTTCCAGCGGCTCGCGACGTCGATTCGGTTCCGGCGATTCGTTCTGGGCTCGCGACAGTTCCGCCACCTTCTGCACGCTGAACGGGTCAGTCTGCCTGGTGGTGGTGTATTCGCGCGGCGCGTAAGGCTTGGGCTGCGGCAGGGGCGGCACCGTGGTGCTGACCTGCTGGCGGGCCTGCTGCATCCATTGCTGCAGCTCCTCGTCTTCACTCGCGCCGCACGCCGTCAGCACGACGGCCAGGCACAGCGGCGACAGGCGCACGAGGTGTGACATGCGGCGACGGGTCATGGCGTGGCCCTTCATTTGGCGCCCCCCTTGGCGGCAGCAGCAGCCTTGCGTTGCGCGGCCTGCTCGTCGGCGTCGAGCGCACGGTAGGCCTGGGCACGGGCATCCATCACCATGCCACCGTCCTTGGTACCCGTCAGGGAGATGTTCTGCAGCGTGACGATCCGCGACAGCGCGGCCACATCGGCGGCAAACAGCGCCATGTCGTGATAGCGCCCGTTGACCTTCACGGAGATGGGAATCTCTGCGTAGTACGGCTTCACCACCGCGGCGGCCGGACGGAACAGGTCGAACGTCAGCCCGCGGGCGATGCCGGCATGGTTGACGTCGGCCAGCAGCGCGTCCATCTCGGTCTTGTTCGGCAATTGCAGCTCGAGCTTGGCAACGCGCTGCTCCACCTCGGCCTTCTGCTTGCGCAGCGCCTCGAGGTTCACCACCTGCGCGAGCTTGCTCTGGTAAGCGCTCTTGAGCGCCTCCTGCTCGGTGCGCTTCGCATCGCGCTCGTCAAACTTGCCGTTCCAGTACAGTTGCCAGCCCAGCCCGATCACGAGTACGGCGGCCAGAATCATGAACAGGATGCGCGGCGCGGTCGGCCAGGTTTCCGGCTCGTTCAGGTTCAGGCCGCGGAACTGGCTGACCAGTTCTTCCAGGGAAACATCGGTCGTGAGCGCCATGGTCATTTCCTCGCCGCTGCACCGGCCGCACCCGGCTTGGCCGACGCTGCGGGCTCGGCCTTCCACTGGAAGCGGATCGTGAAGTTGAACAGGCGGCGCTGCTCCTTCAGGTTGTTCGTCATCGTGGTGGCGACCGACTCGCCCAGCTCCGCATGATCGAGCCAGGGCACGCCGCCCAGGTTGCGCAGCAGGTCCGAGACGCGCTCGTTCGATTGCGCAATGCCGGAAACGGTGTAGAGATCGCCCTCCTGCTTGAGCGAGGTCAGGTAGATGCCGTCCGGCACCTGACGCACCAGTTCCTCGAGCAACTGCACGGGGCGGTTGCGTTCGTTCTGCAGGCTTTCCACGGCCTGCTGGCGCTGCAGCAGATCGTCGATGTCCTTCTTCAGCGTGTTGACCTCGGCGATCTGCTTGTCCATCTCGGCATTCTTCTGCGTGAGAATGTCGTTGATGCGCTGGGCCTCTTCAGTCTGGTGATCGATCACCATGCCGCCCGCCAACACCACCACGGCGCCTGCAGCGGCCGCTGCGGCCAGGCTAATGAAGACTTTCTTGCGCTTGCCGGCACGCCGCTCGGCGTGATACGGCAGCAGGTTGACGCTCGGGAGCGCGCTCGCCACATTGGCGCTTTCGTTGGCCATCGCGCCTCCTTATTGCAGCCCGCGCAGGGCCAGGCCCGCGCTGACGATGTACGCCGGAAGATCACGCTGCAGATAGCGCGCGTTGACGTTCTTGGCCGCGCCCATGTTGGCGAACGGATTGGCCAGCGTCGTATTGATCTGCGTCTGTTGCTGAATGGCCGTCTGCACGCCGAGCAGCGATGCATGGCCGCCCGAGAGCACGATCTCGTCCACGCGGCCGACGCTGGAGGTCGACAGGAAGTTCTGGATCGTCTGGCTGACTTCCATCGCCAGCGTCTCCAGCGATGGCTTGAGCAGCTGGCTGCGGTATTCGTCGGGCAGCGTGTTCTTGCGCTTCTTGACCTCGGCCTTGAGCAGGTCGAGCGAGAACAGGCGCGAGATGCTCTGCGTGAGCTGGTCGCCCGAGCCCGACAGCGGCTGCTCGTACAGCTCCTTCCAGCCCTGGTAGAACAACGCATGCGAGCGAGCGCCGCCCAGATGGAACATCGCCACCACGGGCATGTCGCGCATCTCGGTCTCGGTAGCGTCCGGCTTGACGGCAAGCATGTGCGTCATGGCGCGCTGGATGGCGTTCTCTTCCACATCCATGACGATGGGCTTGAGGCCGGCCATCTCGGCGGCCGTCACGCGCTCCGTCACGCGTTCCGACACCGTGGCCGTCACGCGCACGCCGATGCCGCCCTCGGTTTCGGACGGGCCGATCACCACATAGTCGAAATTGACGTTCTGCGAGGGCGGAAACAGCCGGTTGGCTTCGCTCTCGACCTGCACGAAGAGTTCGTCTTCGGTCAGGTTGTCAGGCAGGCTGACGGTCTGCGATTCCGTCAGGCTCGACGGAATGGCCAGCACGGCATCCTTGCTGCGGATGCCCGCCTTGGCGATGGCACGCTTGAGCGCATTGCCAACCGCATCGATGTTGACCAGATTGCCGTCGGCGACGGCGCTGCGTTCAACCAGCTCGCTGGCGCACTTTTCGAGACGGAAATCTCCCTGTTTGCCGTTGGCGGACAACTCCACCACCTTGACGCTGGAAGACCCGATATCAATCCCGACGATATTGCGGCGCAGCAGGCCGGACAACAAACCCCGTCGCACAGAGACACCCCACCGTTTATAGTTTTTTGAACCCTGGCGCCCGCTGCAAATCCAACGTGCGCCAAAGCCTGCTTAGATTTGCTGCTGGATTCTCACAAAATCCTTTAGATCAGGCAAACGCTCCGGCGGCCCGCCGCGCATTTCGCAGGCACCGGTTCGCAAAGCGTTGTCAAAACCCCACGGTCGGGGGGATACCCCTTTCGCCTGACTTGATTTCCGCTTCGCCTACTTCTAACGGCGGATTCTTCACGGCCTTGAATCCGGGTACGCCGGGCGCACAAACGGCGCGTTACCGGTGCCTGCCGCGCCGCACAAGTGCTGTCCGGGGCGCCGGCGTGACAGGCGTTACGTGCTGTTACGCCCAGGCGTCCGGGGCCCGCGGGGCGCGACGATATAATCGCCGCCACGCTGACAGACACCCCTCGTAATGGCTACTGCCCAAACCAACCCTGCTTCGCCCAAGCCGCCCAAGGCCCGCCGCCCGCTGTGGGCACGCCTGCTGCTCTGGATGTTCGGCCTGTTCGTTGCCATGGGCATCGTCGGGGCGCTGCTGTTGGGCTATGCCCTGCTCGTTGCTGCGCCTAACCTCCCGTCGCTTGACGCCATCACCGATTACCGCCCGAAGATTCCGCTGCGGGTCTACACCGCCGACAACGTCCTCATCGGCGAGTTCGGTGAAGAGCGCCGAAGCTTCGTGCCGATCTCGCAGATGCCCGACGTGATGAAGCGCGCGGTGCTCGCCATCGAAGACGACCGCTTCTATGAACACGGGGGCGTAGACTTCATCGGCGTGCTGCGCGCGGGCCTGGCCAACCTGCACGGCGGGCTCTCGCAGGGCGCGTCGACGATCACCATGCAGGTGGCGCGCAACTTCTTCCTCTCGAGCGAGAAGACGTATACGCGCAAGATCTACGAGATGCTGCTGGCGTACAAGATCGAGGCGAGCCTCTCGAAGGATCAGATCCTCGAGCTGTACATGAACCAGATCTACCTGGGCCAGCGCGCATACGGTTTTGCCAGCGCAGAGCAGATCTACTTCGGCAAGAACATCAAGGACATCACCCTGGCCGAAGCGGCCATGCTGGCCGGCCTGCCGAAGGCGCCGTCGGCGTACAACCCGGTGGTGAACCCCAAGCGCGCCAAGATCCGCCAGGAGTACATCCTGCAGCGCATGCGCGACCTGCACTACATCACTCCGGAGCAGTACGACCAGGCCATCCACGAACAGCTGCCGGTGCGCAGCGAAGGCCATGAGTTCGACGTGCACGCCGAATACGTGGCCGAGATGGTGCGCCAGCTCATGTACGCGCAGTACCGCGAAGAGACCTACACGCGCGGCCTGAACGTCTACACCACGATCCGCAAGGGCGATCAGGAAGTGGCCTACCAATCGGTGCGGCGCGGCATTCTCGATTACGAACGCCGCCACGGCTACCGCGGCCCCGAGGCGTTCATCGACCTGCCCACCGATCCTGAAGAGCGCGAGCAGGCGATCGACGATGCGCTGCTCGACCACCCGAACAGCGACGATCTGCAGTCGGCCGTGGTGGTGAGCGTGTCACCCAAGCTCGTGCGTGCCACCATGCTGACCGGTGAGACGATCGACGTGTCTGGCGACGGCCTGCGGTTTGCGCAGGCGGCGTTGTCGAACAACGCGCAACCGAAGATCAAGCTGCGCCCGGGCGCGGTGATCCGCGTGATCCAGGATGCCAAGACGCAGAAGTGGTCGATCACGCAGCTGCCGGAAGTGGCGTCGGGCTTCATTTCGCTGGACCCGCAAACCGGCGCGATCTATTCGATGGTCGGCGGCTTCGATTTCAACCGCAGCAAGTTCAACCACGTCACGCAGGCCTGGCGCCAGCCGGGTTCGAGCTTCAAGCCGTTCATCTACTCGGCAGCGGTGGACAAGGGCTTCTCGCCGTCCACGGTGATCAACGACGCACCGCTGTCGATCCCGACCGGCGACACCGGTGGCCAGGTCTGGGAGCCGAAGAACTACGGCGGCGGCTACGATGGCCCGATGACCATGCGCCGCGCGCTGCAGAAGTCGAAGAACCTGGTGTCGGTGCGGATCCTGCGTGCGATCGGCACGCAGTATGCGCAGCAGTACATCACCCGCTTCGGCTTCGAGGCCGACAAGCACCCGGCCTACCTGCCGATGGCCCTCGGTGCCGGCTCGGTGACGATGCTGCAGATGGCCGGCGCGTATTCGGTGTTCGCCAACGGCGGCTACCGCGTGAACCCGTACATCATCGACCGCGTGGAGGACGCACGCGGCACGGTCATCCAGCAGGCGCACCCGATGACGGCCGGCAAGGACGCCGTGCGCGTGATCGACCCGCGCAATGACTTCATCATGGATTCGTTGCTGCGCAGCGTCGTGTCGAGCGGCACGGGCTATCAGGCCAAGCTCAAGCTCGGCCGCAACGACATGGCGGGCAAGACCGGGACGACGAACGACTCGTTCGACGCCTGGTTCTGCGGCTACACACCCAAGCTGGTCGGCGTGTCGTGGATGGGCTACGACAACCCGCGCAGCCTGGGCGACCGTGAAACGGGCGGCGGCCTGGCCCTGCCGATCTGGATCAACTACATGAGCTACGCGCTCAAGGGCCAGCCCGAGATGGACCGCCAGCCGCCCGAAGGCGTCGTGCAGATGGCCGGCGACTGGGCCTACGAGGAATACGCCAACGGCCAGGGCATCGCCTCGGTCGGCCTGGGCGACGCATTGCCGGGGACGCAGGCACCGGGCGGCGACCAGCCGCAATCCCAACAGCCGGGCATCAACCTGGCGCCGACGCCGGAGCAGGAGAAGCAACGCATCCTCGATATGTTCCGCGGCAACTGAATCCGTCCGCCACGAAAAAGCCGCCCTTCTGGGCGGCTTTTCTTTTGCGAGGATCGAAGATGCGCAGTGCTTACCTGGCGGCCAGCGTCACATCGACCTCGCATTGCTGGCTCACGTAGCGCGACAGTGCGACGTACAGGTCTTCACCACTGCGCGTGTCGACCCAGCGGCCATCGTTGCGACGGAAGTGAAAGCCGCCCGCACGCGCCGCCACCCACAACTCCTGCATCGGTGCCTGGCTGTTGATGATGATCTTCGAGCCGTCGTCGAACGCGAGCGTCAGCACGTTGCCTTCGCGGGTGACGTCGATGTCGGCATCCGCCTCCTCGGCGGCGCTCTCGACAAGGCTTTCGATGTGGTCCAGCTCGGCCTTGGCCAGCGCCAGGAACTCCGATTCGCTCAGGGGGGGCATGCTACACTCCAAAATCTTGCGCGGCGGCTGTTCCGGCGCCGCTGGGCGCCCCGCCTCTTGTGATTCCGACCGCCGCAAGGCCGCAGCCTTGGGGCTCTTTCCGCACCATCTCCGATGATACGAACCGCCGCCATTGTAGCCACTGTCGGCCTGACCCTGACGGCCGCAGGCCTATCCGGCTGTGGGATCCGTGGTCCGCTGTACATGCCGAAGGTGCCACCCGCGCAGACGGCCCCGCAAACCCCCGACCCGGGCATCGCCGGCCCCAACGCGGTACCGCAGCCGCCCGTGCCGGGGGCCAAACCCGCCGACGCGGCCAGCGCCGTGCCTGCAAACCGCTGACCCCGCATCCTCGCTCAACCGGCGCTGCTGCCCGCAACGGCGCCACCCTCGTTGCCCATCCATGTCCGAGTCCCTGATCCGCCAGGCTGGCGTCCTGATGATCGAAGGCGTCGCGCTCGACGCGATTGCCGCCCAGTTTGGCACGCCTACCTACGTGTATTCGCGCGCCGCGCTCACCGCCAACTACCGCGCGTACGCCGCGGCCTGCGAGGGCCGCAATGCCCACGTGCAGTACGCGATGAAGGCGAACTCGAACCTGGCCGTGCTGCAGGTGTTCGCTCAGCTCGGCGCCGGTTTCGACATCGTCTCGTCGGGCGAACTCAAGCGCGTGCTGGCCGCCGGTGCACCGGCATCGAAGGTCGTGTTCTCGGGCGTGGGCAAGAGCGCGGACGAAATGCGCTTCGCGCTGGAAGCCGGCGTGGCCTGCTTCAACGTCGAATCCATTCCAGAGCTGCACCGCCTGAACGACGTAGCCGGCTCGATGGGCAAGGCCGCGCCCGTGTCGCTGCGCATCAACCCGGACGTGGACGCCAAGACGCACCCGTACATCTCGACGGGCCTGAAGGGGAACAAGTTTGGCGTGGCCTTCGACGAGGTGCTGCCGACGTACCGCGCCGCCGCGGCCATGCCGAACCTGCGCGTCGTCGGCATCGACTGCCACATCGGCTCGCAGATCACCGAGGTCTCGCCGTACCTCGATGCGCTGGACAAGGTGCTCGACGTGGTGGCCAAACTCGACGCCGACGGCATCCGCCTGTCGCACATCGACGTGGGCGGCGGTCTGGGCATCACCTACACCGATGAGACGCCGCCGGACATCACCGCGTTTGCCCGCACGCTGCTCGACCGCATCGAGCAGCGCGGCTTTGGCGACCGCACCGTGCTGTTCGAGCCCGGCCGCTCTCTGGTGGGCAATGCCGGCCTGCTGCTCACGCGCGTCGAATACCTCAAGCCCGGCGCGAGCAAGAACTTCTGCATCGTCGATGCGGCCATGAACGACCTTGCCCGCCCGGCGATGTACGAGGCGTATCACCACATCGTGCCGGTGCGCGAAGGCGAAAGCGCGCCCGTCATGTACGACGTGGTTGGCCCGGTCTGCGAATCGGGCGACTGGCTGGGCCGCGACCGGTCGCTGGCCGTGCAGTCGGGCGACCTGCTGGCCGTCCTGTCGGCCGGCGCGTACGGCTTCACGATGAGCTCAAACTACAACACGCGCAATCGCGCCGCAGAGGTGATCGTCGATGGCGACAAGGTGCACCTGGTGCGCGAGCGCGAGCGCTTTGAAGACCTGATCCGCGGCGAGCATCTGCTGCCGGCATAAGCCAGCGTCATCGCACAAAAAAGCCGCGAACATCCGCGGCTTTTTTCACGTGCGTTGCATGCGGCTCAATCGCGCGCCGGCATCGTGCGCGGCATGGCGCTCTGCCGCGACCCACGCCACGCCCACCACAGGCGCAACCCCAAGACCACGGCCATCACCGCGGCGTAGATCGACACCTCGGCAAAGTCGTTCTTGCCCGCCTTGTGCCACCAGTAATGCAGGATGCCGAGCACGCCCGTCGCATACACCAGCCGGTGCAGCCACTGCCAGCGCTTGCCGCCGAGCCGGCGGACCATGGCGTTGGTCGACGTGGCCGCGAGCGGGATCATCAGCACGAAGGCGGTAAAGCCGACGGTGATGAACGGCCGCTTGCCGATGTCCTTGAGCATCGATGCCGGATCGAGCCCGCGGTCGACCACCAGCCAGATCAGGAAGTGCAGCGTGCCGTAGAAGAACGTGTAAAGCCCCAGCATGCGGCGCAGGCGGATCAGCCAGTTCATGCCTGTCAGCCGGCGCAGCGGTGTGACGGCCAGCGTGCAGCACAGCAGCACCAGCGTCCATGTGCCGGTCGACCGCGTGACGAACTCCAGCGGGTTCGGCCCGAACTGGTCGGTCGCGCCCAGGAAGACGATGCGCAGAAACGGCACAAGCGCGGCCAGCCACACGGCGATCTTCACCACGCGCAGCGACCTGGGCGACAGCATGGACGGCAAATGCATCATCGCTGCCTCAGAAGTTCTTGCGAAGATCCATGCCGGCATACAGCGGCGCGACCTGATCGTAGCCGTTGAACATCAGCGTCTTGCGCTTGGGCGCGAACAGGCCGCCGAAGCCGCCCTTGTCTTCGCCGATGCGGCGCTCGGTGGCCTGGCTCCATCGCGGATGGTCCACGGTCGGGTTCACGTTGGAATAAAAGCCATACTCGTTGGCCGCAGCGATGTTCCAGCTGGTGGGCGGCTGCTTGTCGACAAAGCGGATCTTGACGATGGACTTGGCGCTCTTGAAGCCGTACTTCCACGGCACGATCACGCGCACCGGCGCGCCGTTCTGGTTCGGCAGCACCTGGCCGTAGAGACCGAAGGTCAGCAACGTCAGCGGGTGCATGGCCTCGTCCAGGCGCAGGCCCTCGCTGTACGGCCATTCCAGCACCGGGCTGCCGATGCCGGGCATCTGCCGCTTGTCGGCCAGCGAGATGAACTGGATGTACTTGGCGCTGCCCTGCGGCTCCACGCGCTTGATGAGTTCGGCCAGCGGAAAGCCGACCCAAGGAATCACCATCGACCACCCTTCGACACAGCGCAGGCGGTAGACGCGCTCCTCCATCGGGGCGAATTTCGTCAGGTCGTCCAGATCGTACGTCTTGGGCGTCTTCACCAGGCCCTCCACGCTGACCTGCCACGGGCGCGGGCGCAGCGTGCCGGCATAGCGCGCCGGGTCGGATTTGTCCGTTCCGAATTCGTAGAAGTTGTTGTACGTCGTAACCTCGTCGTAGGGCGTGGGCTTTTCGACGGTGGTGTAGGCGGGGTTCGGCTTGGCCGGCAGTTTGGCCAGCGGAGGATTGGCCGCGAAGGCCTCGCGCGATGTCCAGGGCGCCAGCGCTGCGCCCGCGGCGCCCATGGCTGCGGCGGCCAGGATGCGCCGCCGCTGCTCGAAGATAGGCTGCGGCGTGATTTCGCTGGCGGGAATGTCATCGCCGCGCAGCCAGCGATCGGTCTTGATCAGCATGATGGGTCCTCGTTATGCGGGGAGGCTCGCCCTCCCTGTCCGTTGGTCGTGCGCCTGCCGCCGACCTGACAGCGCATCGCAAAAAAAACTGCACTATTTCCTGCCGCCCGTCGGCCCGGTGAACTCGCTGTACTGCCGGTAGACCGCCTGTGCCACCTCCAGCAGTTGCGTGCGCGCGAGCGGGCCCGAGACCGCAAACCCCAGGCCGTGATCCGCCCAGTAGAACGCCATGGGGGGCGGATGATCCACGGCCGGCTGAAGCGCCCGCAGCACACGGTTGTCCGGGGGGAGGGTTTCGAGCCGGAAGCCGGTGTCGCGATTGTTCGGCATGCGCCGCAACTGCACGGAAATGCGCACCCCGCCCGGCCCTTCGTACATCAGCATGGCGGTGGGCGCATCCGCCACCACCGTCTGGCGGCCGCCGATGAGGCGGTAGCCCAACGAGGTGAGGTCGGGAATGTGCAGCTGCGCATCGAGCCGCCGTGAGAGCCACGTGACGAGATGCGCTTCTTCGTCGGCGGGCACCTCCACCACGTGTTTCGACTCGGGGGAAAAGACAACGTGCGACACCAGCGCGTCGTTGGCGAAACGCTGCATCGGCACGGTGACTTCCGCAACACCCCGACTGAACCAGCCCGCTGCGGCCCCGATGGTCATGCATGCCACGCCGAGGGCCAACGTGCTCCATCCACGCAGTGCGCCAAAGCCCGCAGTGGGCTGCCGCCGTGCCGCAGCCTGGATCGCGGCCGGAATCCGCCGCGGCGGCACGGGTTCGTTGAGCAGCGGGTCAAGCGCGCGATGGAGGTCGGCGTTCATCGCCCGCCACCGCGCCACCTCTGCGGCGGCGTCCGCATGGGCGGCCAGATACGCCTCCACCGCGGCGCGGCGTGTGGCCGGCAAGCGCCCGTCTGCGTAGGCGTGGAGTTCGTCGATGTGAATGTCGGCAGACATGGCTCGCCTCACTTCACACGGTGCAGCGCAGCGCCGCCACCCGCCGGCTGGGATGCCGCAGGGGTGCCGTCGAGTGCCACGCGCATGCGCTCGCGCGCCCGCGACAGGCGCGACATCACCGTACCCACTGGTACACCGAGCACGTCGGCGGCTTCCTTGTAGGCGAACTGCTCCAACCCGACGAGCAGCAGTACAGCACGCTGCTCTTCCGGCAAGGTGGCCAGCGCGCGCAGCAGATCGCGGCGCAGGCCCGGGTTGTCGTCGACGGCAATATCGGGCGGCGCGTCGGTCAGCTCGATCCGATCCGGCCGGCGCACGGCGTTCAGGTGCAAGCGATGCATGATGGTCAGCAACCACGCGAATAGCCCGTCGCTCTCGTCCGTGGCACCCAGCCGGGGACGCAACTGGAAGCGCCACCGATAGCGCCAGGCGCGCTCCAGCGTGTCCTGGACGAGGTCATCGGCGCGGCTTGCCTCGCCGGCCAGGCCGCGCGCATGACGGCGCAGGCGCGGCGTCAGCGCGATCAGGCGGCCGGCGAGGTCGGTCATGGGCGCGCAGCCGGCAGACGATTACGGCTTGGCGACGTGCCAGACGTTCAGGACGCCGTCCCCGGTCTGGTCGCCGGGCATCTTGTCCTTGGCAAACAGATAGAGCGGCTTGCCGCGGTAGGCCCACTGCTGCTTGCCGTCGTCGCGGGTGACGATGGTGTAGTCGCCGGAGGGCTTGTCCGCGCTGTTGGCGGCCAGCGGCGGCCAGTTGTTGGCGCAGTTGCCGTTGCAGGCGCTCTTGCCGGCCGTGGTGTCGCGGTCGAACGTGTAGAGCGTCATGCCATGCTCGTCGGTGAGCGTGCCGTTGGTCACCTTGACGGCGGTCGGCGTGGAGGACGCTCCCATGCCCATGCTGGCGCAACCCGCCAGACCAAGCGCGGAAAGCGACACGAGCATCACTGCACCGGCCAAGGCCATGCGCGGACGGAACAATGCGGGGAAAGTTGCGGACTGGCTCATCTTGTTCTCCTTGGTGGAGGGGCGCCGGAAAGGGGACAACCGAGGCGCCCTCACAGAGCAGTAAACACGCCAGGCGCGTCCTTATTCCAGTCCGCTGAGGATTTTTCGTGGCTTACAGCTCGCCGTAGCTGTGCAGGCCCGACAGGAACATGTTGACCCCCAGGAAGGCGAACGTCGTGACGAGCAGGCCAATCAGCGCCCACCACGCCGCCATGCGGCCGCGCAGGCCCTTCATCAGCCGCATGTGCAGCCACGCGGCGTAGTTCAGCCACACGATCAGCGCCCACGTCTCCTTCGGATCCCAGCTCCAGTATCCGCCCCACGCATCGGCAGCCCACAGCGCGCCCAGGATCGTGGCAATGGTGAAGAACGCGAAGCCCACGGTGATGGCCTTGTACATCACGTCGTCCAGCACCTCCAGCGAGGGCAGGCGATCGAGCAGGATGCCGTGCTCCTTGAGCAGGTACGCGGAACCGACCATGGCCGCCAAGGCAAACGTGCCATAGCCGATGAAATTGGCGGGCACGTGGATCTTCATCCACCAGCTCTGCAGCGCCGGCACCAGCGGTTGGATCTCCTGCGCGCCGCGCGACACGGTGTACCAGAGCAGGAAGCCCACCGCGGCCGACACCACGAGCATCACGAACGGCCCGAGCGCGCGCGTCTTGTAGCGCTGCTCGTAATACAGATAGAACAGCGAGGTGATCAGCGTGAAGAGGATGAACACCTCATACAGGTTCGAGATCGGGATGTGGCCGATATCCGCACCCACCAGATACGACTCATACCAGCGCACCAGCATGCCCGTCAGGCCAAGCACCACCGCCGCCCAGCACAGCTTGCTGCCGATGGCGCCGCCGGCTTCCCAACGCAGCACGAGCCCGGCCCAGAAGAACAGCGTCGAGAGGAAGATCAGCGCGCTCATCCATAAGATGGCCGACTGGCTGGCGAGGAAATACTTGAGGAAGAAGGCGTGGTCGGCGCGCGCAAGCTCAGGGCCATTGGCGCCGCTGTACTGTGAGATGCCGAATAGCGCCAGCACCGCGATGCCGATCATCAAGGCACGCACCGGCTTCCACGTCCAGCCCAGCCATGCGAATGCGGGGACGGCAGCGGCGAGGATTCCACGCTCGTAGCCATCCATATAGTTGCCGTAGCGCGAGAAGGCGTAGCCGGCGCCGGCAGCCAGCAGCACCGCGAACAGCCAGTCGAACCAGCCCAGGCGGCGAAAATACGACGGCCGCTGCAACGCACCAAGATCGGCGCTCGCCACGGAGGTTTGGGGAGGAGTGGTCGCTTCCATCGCCTGCTCACTTCGTTGGTTTGGACTCGGCATCCGCTGCACTGGCGGCGCCGCTTGGGTCCGCCATGCCGGCAGCGGCGCGGACATCGTGCTTGAGGCGCTCGAACTCGCGGTCGAAGTCGAGTGTGCGGCGCGTGGTCGACATGGCCGTCAACACATGTGCGCCAGAGGTGGTATCGCCGGGTTGCGGCCGAATCCACAGCCACCAGCGGCGCTCTCGTACGTAGAACATCGAGAACACGCCCAGCACCAGCAGCAACGACCCAAGATACACGATGTTCTTGCCCGGCGCACGCGTGAGCTGGAACACGCTGGCCTGCACCTGCTGGAAGTCGGCGAGCTGCAGATAGACAGGCGCACCATAGAACACGCTGTCCGACAGCGCGTTGATGGCGCTCTGCAGCCACTGGCTGCTCGCCGCGTCGACCGCCGGTGCGGCCTGGCCGGCCTGGGCCCGCGCGAGGTGCCACAGTTCCCACATCGAGCTGTTGATGATCTTCATCAGGACGTCGGCGGCCTTCTCGCGCTCCGCTTCCGGGACGGACTTCTGCAGAAAGGTGGCGACCGCAGCGAAACCGCCCTGCGCCTGCGGGGCATCGCCCTTCGCATCGGGGGCGCCCGCGAACAGGTCGATGGCGCGCCGGGCGCTTTCCGTCAGCTGCCTGCGCAGCTCTGCACGGTCCTCGCCGGGCATGGACAGCAGTGCGAACCGGCGCGCCGCCTCTGCGCGCATCGCCGGAGTCTGCAGCGCGGCGCGCAGGCGCATCCAGTCGTTCACGGTGCCCTGGGCGTCGGCGGGAATGCGCAGGTAGCGGAACGGCTCGTCGGGCTGCGTGCGCACGCCGGCGAGAAACACGGATTGCCCGTCCAGCGTAACGGGCAGCATGTAATTGCTGAACTCGCGCGCCTGGCCGTTCGCGTCGCGCAGCTTGTACTGCACCGACGGACCGACATTGCGCAGGCCACGCTCGCGCGTGGTCCGGGTGGCGTTGCCGAGTTCGGCCCGCAAGCCTCCGGCATCGCCGCCGCGCTTGCCTACGCCGCGTGCGTCGGGCTTGCCGGAGGCGTCGGTCACGGTCTCGATGTTCATCAGCCGGAAATCGGTGAACTCCACCGTGTAGTCCGTGCCGTGGCCGCTGAGCCGCGCGTTCTCGCCCACGGTGCCCGACATGGCGAAGGTCTTGTCTTCCGCCCCGCGCATCGGAAAGCCTGTGAGCTTGAGCTTGGAGCCGCCGTCCTCGAAGCTCGACTGATAGATCGCCACGCCGTCATACACGAACGGCTTGTTCACCTCGACGCGTGCGTCCGTCTGCTTGCCGGTGCGGCGGTCCGTCACGACGATGTCGCTGGCGAACAGCTTCGGCATGCCGGTCGAGTAATGCTCGACGGTGAACTTCTTGAGCGTGATGGTGAACGGCAGGTCCTGGATGAGCGCCCCGTCGCCAATGTTCAGGATCGCCGTGCCGACCGTTGCTCCTTCCGGCACAAAGGCGTTGCCCCGGAAGCCCGGGTTGGCGGTGCTCAGGCGATGCTCCGGGCCGATCTCGCTGATGACCGCATTGCCCTTGATCGGCGATTTGCCGCCAAACCACATCTGCAGGCGGATCATCATGTCGCCGTCGAGCAGCCCGCCCACGCAGATGATGACGATGGCCGCATGCGCCAGGATGTAGCCGATCTTGTTGCCCGCGCCGGCCTTGGCGGTGATGAGCGTCGCGCCGCCGTCGCGTGCAAACGCCCGGATGCGGAACCCGCGGTTCTGCGCGAGTGCTGCAAGGCGGGCCGTTACGGTGGCCGCATCGGCCGGCGCGTCGAATTCGTCCTTGTGATGGAACGCGCGCAGGCTGCCTTCACGCACGTTCTCGCGCCAGGCGCGCATGTCGGCGAGCATCTTCGGCGCATTGCGCACGATGCACAGCGACGTCGAAACCACCAGGAACGCCAGGATCAGCAGGAACCACCACGCGCTGTAGACCGTCGGCAGCGACAGCGAACGGAACACGTCGGCCCAGAACGGCCCGAACTGGTTGACGTAGTTCGGATAGGGCTCGTTCTGCTTGAGCACCGTGCCGATCACGCTGGCAATGGCGATCACCGTCAGCAGGCTGATGGCAAAGCGCATCGACGACAGCAACTCCACCGTCTCGCGCAGCGCGCGGCGGCGGGTGCGGATCTGAACGCCGGAGGTGGAGGCAGAAGACATGCGGGACAACGCTATTCAGAAACGAAAACAGGGTGGCGATGCCAGGCGCATTGCCACCCTGTTTTTCTTATGGATTGTGCGACCGTCAATTGATGGCCGGGTGCGACAGATTAGCGCAGGCCGGCAATGTAATCCGCCACGGCCTTGATCTGCTCGGCCGTCATGCGGCTGGCTAGGTCGTGCATCTGCACGCTGTTCTTGCGCGTGCCGTTCTGGAACGCCACCAGCTGGGCCTCGGTGTATTCGGCGAACTGGCCAGCGATGCGTGGGTACTGCGCCGGGATGCCGGCGCCGGTCGGGCCGTGGCAGCCCGCGCACGCTGCGATGCCGCGCTTGGCATCGCCGCCGCGATACAGCTTCTGGCCGAGTTCGATGGTGTCCTTGTTCTTGGCCGAGCCGGGCTTCCAGGCGGCCTGCTTGCCCAGGTAGGCACCGATGTCCTTCATATCCTGCTCGGAGAGCGCACTCGCGTAGAGCGACATGACCGGCTGATTGCGCTCGGTCTTGGCCTTGAAATCCTTGAGCTGCTTTTCGATGTATTCGGCGTGCTGACCGGCCAGCTTCGGGTTGACGTTCATCGCGCTGTTGCCGCCGGCGCCGTGGCAGCTGGTACAGGCCGGCACGCCGTTGGCCGGGATACCGGTATTGAAGAGCGTCTCGCCGCGGGCGGCGTCAGCCTTGGCGACTTTCTGCTCGGCAGCGTAGGCCACGGAAAAGGCCGATGCCAGGGACAGCGCTGCGACAGCAACAACGTTCGCGATGCGGTTCATTCGCACACCTTGTTTAGATTGTTTTCGAATGCTGCGTGCGCCGCCTAATGCCACACACTTCGGCCCGACCCTGCGGCGCGCGGCATCCCCTTCTCCTCTTGCCAGATCGGTACATGAAAACGGACCGGCCCGGGCCTCGGGGCGGTCCTGCGACGGATCTGGCGGGGACGTCCGTAAACCGGCGTATTGTACAATAACCCTTCTGCAATGCGACCTAGCGGCGCAGCATCTACGCAGTTTCAACACCGCAGTCTACAAGGTTCGCCGCGCATGTCGCTCCTCCATCAAGCCCGTTTCTTTACCACCGTCAATCATCTGCGCGATCTTCCGCCAACGGCCGTGCCGGAGGTGGCGTTTGCGGGCCGCTCGAACGCGGGCAAGTCCACCGCGATCAACATCCTGTGCAACCAGAAGCGGCTGGCGTTCTCGAGCAAGACGCCCGGCCGCACGCAGCACATCAATTATTTCTCGGTCATGCCGGCCAAGGCGGAAGACCCGCTCGGCTTCCTCGTCGACCTGCCGGGCTATGGTTATGCCGAGGTGCCGGGCGAAGCGAAGTCGCACTGGGAACACCTGCTCGGCGACTACGTCCAGACCCGCCCGCAACTTGCCGGCCTGGTCATCATGATGGACGCACGCCGGCCCTTCACCGACCTCGATTGCCAGATGGTCGAGTGGTTCCTGCCGACGGGCAAGCCGATCCACGTGCTGCTCACCAAGGCGGACAAGCTGACCAACAACGATGCCTCACGCTCGCTGATGGGGGCGCGCAAGGTACTGAAGGATTATCAGGCGCAGACCGACGGCGATGTATCGCTGACGGTGCAGCTGTTCTCGAGCCTGAAGCGCCGCGGTATCGAAGAAGCGCAGCGAATTGTCGCAGGCTGGCTGTGCCTGCCCGAAGCCTCCGAGCCCGTGCCGCCGGCCACGAAGGCAAAAAAAACCCCGTCGCCAGACGCGCAACGGGGATAACGACCCCATCGAGCCATCGATGGGAACCCGCGTCAGGGAGGAGCCGCGGGGGACGCTGCATCAGCGTCGCTGGCGCATTGTCCGTGCGTAAGAGGGATAATGGCCAAGAAAGTTTTCAAAGTTCACAGTGTGTTCTTAGAGTCTGCTGACATGATTTCGAGCTTCCCCGACCATCGTCCGCGCCGCATGCGCCGCGACGATTTCTCCCGCCGCATGATGCGCGAGTCGCGCCTCACACCCGACGATCTGATCTACCCTGTGTTCATCCTTGAAGGCAGCAACGTACGCCAGGCCGTGCCGTCCATGCCGGGCGTCGAGCGGGTGTCGATCGATGTGCTGATGGGCGTCGCCGAGCAGTGCGTGCAACTGGGCATTCCGGTGCTCGCGCTGTTCCCGGTCATCGAACCGTCGCTCAAGACGCCGGACGGTATCGAGGCGACCAACGCAGACGGCCTGATCCCGCGCGCCGTGAAGGCGCTCAAGGCGCGCTTTCCCGAGCTAGGCATCCTGACCGACGTGGCGCTCGACCCGTACACGAGCCACGGCCAGGACGGCGTGCTCGATGACAACGGCTACGTGCTCAACGAAGAGACGGTGGAAATCCTCACGCGCCAGGCGCTGGTGCAGGCTGAAGCCGGCGTGGACATCGTCGCTCCGTCAGACATGATGGACGGCCGCATCGGTGCGATCCGCCTGGCGCTGGAGCACGACAACCACATCTACACGCGCATCATGGCGTACGCCGCCAAGTACGCATCGGCGTTCTACGGCCCGTTCCGGGATGCCGTGGGTTCGGCCGCGAACCTGGGCAAGGGCAACAAGATGACCTACCAGATGGATCCGGCCAATTCGGACGAGGCGCTGCGCGAAGTGGCGCTCGACATCGCCGAGGGCGCCGATATGGTAATGGTCAAGCCCGGCATGCCGTATCTCGACATCGTGCGCCGCGTGAAGGACGAATTCCGCTTCCCGACGTACGTGTACCAGGTCAGCGGGGAATACGCGATGCTGAAAGCCGCCGCGCAGAACGGCTGGCTGGATCACGACAAGGTCGTGCTGGAATCACTGCTGGCGTTCAAGCGTGCCGGCGCAAACGGCATCCTGACGTACTTCGCACTGGACGCCGCCCGTCTGCTGCGGGCCTGATGATCAGGTGGAAGGTTTCGCCGCCTGTGCCGTGCCGAGTGCGCGGCGCAGGCTGGCGAGGAACGTGTCGGCACGCTGAAAGCCGATCACCCGGGCTTGTACCTCGCTGCCGCGCACATCAAAGAAGACGGTCCCCGGCGGGCCGAACAGGCCAAAGCGCTTGAGCAGTGCTTGGTCATCTGCAGTGTTGGCCGTGACGTCCGCCTGCAGCAACACCACCTCGGCGAGCGCCGCGCGCACCCGCGCATCGGTGAACGTCAGGTGCTCCATCTCCTTGCAACTCACGCACCAGTCGGCGTAGAAGTCGAGCATCACAGGTTTGCCGGCTGCACTGGCGTTGCGCACTTCGGCATCGAGCTCGGTCACGCTCTTCACGCGCTTGAAGGTCAACGCCGGTGCGTTCGTCATCGCCGAGGTGCGCAGCACGCCCGCCAACGGCTGCAGCGGATCGCGCCCGCCTGCGGCCACGCCCAACAGCTGTGCCACGCCGGCCAGCGCCAGCACCATGCCGATCACCTTGCCCAGGCGTTGCAGGTTGCCGGCGCCGTCGGGCAGCGAATCGAACGTCCGCAGAAACACGGACGCGCCGATCAGCAGCGTACCCCAGCCGACCATCGCCATCCACGCAGGCACGACCGGCTGCACGATGTACCAGGCCACCGCCAGCAGGATGAAGCCGAAGACCGCCTTGGTGACGACCAGCCAACGCCCCGAACGCGGCAGCAGATTGCCAGCGCCCACACCGACGAGAATCAGCGGAATCCCCATCCCGATAGACAGCGCGAACAGCGCCATACCGCCCACGGCCGCGTTGCCCGTTTGCGAGATGTACACGAGCGCTCCCGCCAAGGGCGCGGTGACGCAAGGGGACACAATCAAGGCAGACAGCGCGCCCATGACGGCCGCTCCCACCACCTGGCCGCCGCTCAGCTTGTTGGACGCCTGCGTCAGGTGGTGATGCCACGCCGCCGGCAGCTGCAGTTCGTACAAGCCGAACATCGACAACGACAGCAACGCGATCAGCAGCGCAAAGGCACCCAGCACCCAGGCATTCTGCAACGCTGCCTGCAGCCCCTGGCCTGCCAGCCCGGCAGCCACGCCCAGCGCCGTATAAACAACGGCCATGCCGAGCACGTACGCCACCGACACCAGTGCCGCGCGCATACGCGTGGCGTGCTCCCCCACAACGATGGCCGACACGATCGGCAGCATCGGCAGCACACACGGCGTAAAGGTCAGCAGCAAGCCCAAACCAAAGAACAGCGCAGCGATCGCGCCGAGGTTGCCGCTGTCCAGTGTGCTGGCAATGCGTCCTTGCTTGCCCTCCGGTTCGGTGCTGTCTGCCGCCGTGGCAGTCGGCGCCATGGGTACGGCCGAGGCAGGCGACGGACGCACCTGGAACCGGCTCTTCATCGGCGGGTAGCATAGACCTTGGTCCGCGCAGCCCTGGGAGGTCACGATCAGCGTGAACGGCGAGTCTGCATTCAGTGCCTTCACGCGGAAGGCAACCTCATGGCGATACGTCTCGACGTCCTTGTTGAAGGTCTCGTCAAATTTGACCTTGCCGGGCGGCATGTCGAGCGGGGCCAGCCTGACGGTGGCCGGTTCGGCGCCCACGGCAAAGCGCTCGCGATACATGTAATAGCCATCGGCAATGCCGAAGCGGACCTCGACGGTCTGCCCGTCCACCTGCGTCGCCGAAAAACGGAAAGCCTGCTCCGGCGGCAAGAAGTCGTCAGCGGCATGCGCGGGAACCCGCAAAAGCGCCACCAAGACGAGCAGCACGAGCCATTGCAGCATGCGCCGCGCGGACAGGAACGAAGACAAGGTCATATCAACAACAATCAGACGTCAGACAGAGGGCGGCGGCGAAGCTTCTTCAGCTACCCACGCAAGATACGCCGGCAAGCCCGCCGTCACCGGCACGGCGATGAGTTCCGGCACCTCGTAGGGATGCGCCTGGCGCAACACGGCTTCCAGCGCCGGGTACACCGCCTGCGTCGTCTTGATCAGAAGCGGGATCTCGGTCGCCTGCTCGATCGCGCCGTTCCACCAGTACGACGACATGCACGCCGGCAACCGGTTGACGCAAGCGGCCATGCGGGATTCCAACACGGCCCGCGTAACACGATCCGCGCTATCCACATTCGGCAGGTTGGTCAGCACAAGCAGTACATCGGTTCCAGCGGGCATAGAGCCTCCATCAGCGCCATGGGGCGACATGTCGGTTGCGGCAGGCAACAAAAAAGCCAGGACGTAAGTCCTGGCTTCATTGTAATGCGCGCCGAGGCACGCATTTTTCATAGCCCCCGCCGCGACGCCATGTCGCAGCGACGAACTTCGGCTGACCTTACTCAGCAGCCGCTTCGGCTTCCACAGCCTCGGCAACTTCCGGGCGATCGACCAGCTCGACCAGCGCCATCGGCGCGTTGTCGCCCTGGCGGAAGCCGAACTTCAGGATGCGGGTGTAGCCGCCCGGACGGGTCGCGTAGCGCGGGCCCAGTTCCGTGAACAGCTTGGTGACCATATCGCGGTCGCGCAGACGGGCAAATGCCAGGCGGCGGTTTGCAACGGTGTCCTTCTTGGCCAACGTGATGAGCGGCTCGACAACCTTGCGCAACTCCTTGGCCTTCGGCAGGGTGGTCTTGATCAGCTCGTGCTGGAACAGCGAGTTGGACATGTTACGCAGCATCGCGAGACGGTGCGACGAGGTGCGGTTCAGTTTCCGCAGACCATGACGGTGACGCATGATGATTCCTTCTTAAGAGTGTTTGACCAGCTCTTCTATCGCCCCTGACGAGGCGCGGGCCGGTAGCCTTGACTATGCCGCTCAGACCGCAGCGACGGGAAAACGGCCGATGCACAGGCACCGGCCGACAACTGCAATTTACTTCTCGAGACCTGCGGGCGGCCAGTTCTCGAGCTTCATGCCGAGCGTCAGGCCACGCGAAGCGAGGACTTCCTTGATCTCGTTGAGCGACTTGCGACCCAGGTTCGGGGTCTTGAGCAGCTCGTTCTCGGTACGCTGGATCAGGTCGCCGATATAGTAGATGTTTTCGGCCTTCAGGCAGTTGGCCGAACGCACCGTGAGCTCGAGGTCGTCAACCGGGCGCAGCAGGATCGGGTCGATCTGCGGAGCGCGGGCAGCGGCGGCCTCAGCGGCGCTTTCGGTGCCTTCCAGGGCAGCGAACACCGAGAGTTGATCCACCAGAATGCGAGCCGACTGGCGAATCGCTTCCTCCGGCGAGATCACGCCGTTGGTCTCGATGTTCATGACCAGCTTGTCGAGGTCGGTACGCTGCTCCACACGGGCAGACTCCACCGCGTACGACACGCGGCGCACCGGTGCGAACGAGGCGTCCAGCACGATGCGGCCGATGACCTTGCTCGACTCGTCGCCGAACTTGCGCACGTTGCCCGGCACATAGCCGCGGCCCTGCTCGACCTTCAACTGCAGATCCAGCTTGCCGCCAGCCGACAGGTTGGCGATCACGTGGCCCGGGTTGATGATCTCGACGTCGTGCGGCAGCTCGATATCGGCGGCCGTCACCACACCCTCGCCTTCCTTGCGCAGCGACACCGTGACTTCATCACGGTTGTGCAGCTTGAACACCACGCCCTTGAGGTTCAGCAGCAGGTTGACGACGTCTTCCTGCACGCCATCGATGGTGGAATATTCGTGGACGACCCCAGCGATCGTGACTTCGGTCGGGGCATAGCCGACCATCGACGACAGCAGCACGCGGCGCAGCGCGTTGCCGAGCGTGTGGCCATAGCCGCGCTCGAACGGTTCCATGACGACCTTCGCGTGATGATCGCCAAGCGGCTCAACCGCAATAATTTTGGGCTTCAGGAGTGCTGTTTGCATGTAGGTTGTCCTGTTTCAATACCCTCGGCTCGTTACACCGATAAGGCTGACGGATTGGACTGGAAAGATTCCATCGCGAACCCCGCGACGGAAGACGCACGTGCCGCAAACGCGTTGCGGCACGTAGCGATTCGGATTGCTGCGGCGCCTAAAGACTTTCGGCACACGACCACAATGTTGTAGACGATGAGCGTCCCCAAAAGGCGCACGAACCCGCACCTTCCGGTACGGGCGTCGTCATTAACGCGAATACAGTTCGACGATCAGGCTTTCGTTGATGTCGCCGGCGATATCTGCACGATCCGGGACTTGCTTGAAGATGCCTTCCATCTTCTTCGCATCGACGGTCACCCAGCTCGGGAAACCGGTCTGCTCAGCCAGCGACAGCGATTCAGCGATACGCACTTGCTTCTTCGACTTTTCGCGAACGGCGATCACGTCGCCCGACTTGATCTGGGCCGACGGTACGTTCAGCGCCTGACCGTTGACCAGGATCGCCTTGTGCGACACCAGCTGGCGCGCTTCAGCGCGGGTCGAGCCGAAGCCCATGCGGTAGACGACGTTGTCCAGACGCGACTCCAGCAGTTGCAGCAGGGTTTCACCCGTGTTGCCCTTGCGGCGGTCGGCTTCGGCGAAGTAGCGGCGGAATTGACGCTCCAGCACGCCGTAGATGCGCTTGACCTTCTGCTTTTCACGCAGTTGGTTGCCGTAGTCGGAAGTGCGCGCCCCCGAGGTACGGCCATGCTGACCAGGCTTGCTGTCCAGCTTGCACTTGTCGGCGAGCGAGCGACGTGCGCTCTTCAGGAAAAGATCAGTACCTTCGCGGCGAGACAGTTTCGCCTTGGGGCCGGTATAGCGTGCCACGTTGCGTTCCTTTGTTTTCAGTCATCCGCAGCACAAACTCTGCGGACGGTCCGTCATCGGGCTCCAATCGGAGCCATGACGAACAGTGGGCTTATGAAAAGACGAAACCCGCCTTCCAGAACAATCCGGAAGACAGGCAAGCGGGCAAGTATAGCACCCGCAGACCGACCTCGCCAGCAACTGGCGCGGCCGGCCGAATCACTTAGATGCGACGGCGCTTCGGCGGACGGCAGCCGTTGTGCGGCACCGGCGTCACATCCTCGATCACCTGAATCTTGATACCCAGGTTGTTCAGTGCGCGCACGGCCGATTCACGACCCGGGCCCGGGCCCTTGATGCGCACTTCCAGGTTCTTGATACCTTGGTCCTGCGCCACGCGGCCAGCACTCTCAGCAGCCACCTGAGCGGCGAACGGCGTCGACTTGCGCGAGCCCTTGAAGCCCTGGCCACCCGACGTCGCCCACGACAGGGCATTGCCCTGACGGTCGGTGATCGTGATGATCGTGTTGTTGAACGACGCGTGAACGTGCGCGATGCCGTCGGCGACGTTCTTGCGAACCTTCTTGCGCGCGCGCTGGGCGGCGGTATTCGCTGCTTTTGCCATAGTTCCTATCCTTTACCCGACGGATTACTTCTTGAGCGCAACGCCGGCCTTGCGCGGACCCTTGCGGGTACGGGCATTGGTGCGGGTACGCTGACCGCGCATCGGCAGGCCCTTGCGATGGCGCACGCCACGATAGCAGCCCAGATCCATCAGGCGCTTGATGTTCATCGTCGTTTCACGGCGCAGATCGCCTTCGACGGTGAACTTGTTGACTTCGTCACGCAGCTTTTCCAGGTCAGCGTCCGTCAGGTCCTTGACCTTCTTGTCGGTCGGGACACCGGTCACCTCGCAAATCTTCTGAGCGCGCGAGCGGCCGATACCGTACACAGCCGTCAGGCCGATCACGGTATGTTGGTGGTTGGGGATGTTGACCCCTGCGATACGTGCCATTCGTCAATCCTCTTTGCGAAATTAGCCTTGGCGCTGCTTATGACGCGGGTCCGACGAGCAGATCACACGCACCACGCCCTTGCGCTTGATGATTTTGCAGTTGCGGCAAATGCGCTTAACAGAAGCCAGCACTTTCATGATTTTCCTCTTCCTTCAATTCCAGTCCGCTCACTTCGCCCGGAATACGATGCGCGCGCGGGACAGATCATACGGGGTCAATTCGACCGTCACCTTGTCCCCGGGCAAGATGCGGATGTAATGCATTCGCATCTTGCCGGAAATATGGCCTAACACTACGTGGCCGTTTTCCAGTTTGACGCGGAACGTCGCGTTGGGGAGGTTTTCCAGCACCTCACCCTGCATCTGGATCACGTCGTCTTTAGCCATGTCCCTTCAGCTTCGTGCGACCGCTCCTAGCGGAGCGTCAAGTTACCCTTGAAATTCGCCTTCTTCATCAAAGACTCGTACTGCTGAGACATCACGTAGGACTGCACTTGCGCCATGAAGTCCATCGTGACCACCACGATGATCAACAGCGACGTCCCACCAAAGTAGAACGGCACATTCCAGCGCAGCACCAAGAACTCCGGCAGCAGACACACCAGCGTGATGTAGATCGCACCCGCCAGGGTCAGACGCACCAGAATCTTGTCGATATACCGCGTGGTTTGCTCGCCCGGACGAATACCCGGAATGAACGCCCCACTCTTCTTCAGGTTATCTGCAACCTCGCGGCTGTTATAGACCAGCGCGGTGTAGAAGAAACAGAAGAAGATGATCGCCGCCGCATACAGCAGGATGTACACCGGCTGACCCGGCGACAGCGTTGCCGCCAGATCCTTGACGAACCGTGCAACCGGATTCGTCGAGTTGCCGGCCGTAAACCAGCCCGCGATCGTGGCCGGGAACAGAATGATCGACGATGCGAAGATCGGCGGAATCACCCCGGCCATGTTCAACTTCAGCGGCAGATGCGACGACTGACCGCCATAAATCTTGTTACCAACCTGCCGCTTGGCGTAGTTGACGAGGATCTTGCGCTGGCCGCGTTCGATGAACACCACCAGATACGTCACCGCGCCAATGATCGCCACCACCAGGATCGCGGAGAAAATCCCCATCGAACCCGTGCGCACCAGCTCAAACAGCCCGCCGATCGCGTTGGGCAGACCCGCTGCGATCCCGCCGAAGATGATGATCGAGATGCCGTTGCCCAGACCACGCTCGGTGATCTGCTCACCCAGCCACATCAGGAACATCGTGCCCGTCACCAGCGTGATCACCGCGGTGGCACGGAACATCAGGCCCGGATCCAACACCAGGCCCGGCTGCGCCTCGAGCGCCACGGCAATGCCGAGCGCCTGGAAGGTTGCCAGGACCACCGTACCGTAGCGCGTGTACTGCGTGATCTTGCGCTGGCCGGCCTGACCTTCCTTCTTCAACGACTCCAACTGCGGCAGCACGATCGTCAGCAGCTGCATAATGATCGACGCCGAGATGTACGGCATGATCCCCAGCGCAAACACCGTGAACCGCGACAGCGCACCGCCGGAGAACAGGTTGAACATCCCGAGGATGCCGCCCGACTGCCGTTGGAAGAGCTGCGCCAGTTGATCCGGATCGATACCCGGCACAGGAATGTGCGCGCCGATCCGGTACACCAGCAGTGCCAGCACCAGGAACATGAGCCGACGGCGAAGATCGCCGTACCTGGCCGTGTTCTTGGCCTGGGCCATCACATTAGGTTTCGCCGTGGCCAAACGGATGCTCCGTCAGTGTGAAACAGCAGGCGATTAAGCCAGCGAGCCACCAGCTGCTTCGATTGCGGCCTTCGCCCCAGCCGTTGCGCCGATACCCTTCAGGGTCACCTTCTTGTCGATTTCGCCCGACAGGATCACCTTGGCGCTCTTGACCATCTCGCCCACCAGGCCGGCTTGCTTGAGGGACAGCAGATCGATTTCCTCGATCGGCAGCCCCGCCAGGTCGCCCAGACGCACTTCAGCGGTGAATTCCTTGGTCAGCGAGGTGAAACCACGCTTGGGCAGACGACGATGCAGGGGCATCTGGCCGCCTTCAAAGCCGACCTTGTGGAAACCACCCGAACGCGACTTCTGACCCTTGTGACCACGGCCAGCCGTCTTGCCCAGGCCCGAGCCAATACCGCGACCAACGCGGCGCTTGGCGTGCTTGGAGCCGGCTGCCGGCTTCAGGTTATTCAGTTGCATGCTCTTCTCCGTCTTCCCTTAGCCGATGACCTTGACCAGGTAGGACACCTTGTTGATCATGCCGCGCACTGCGGGCGTGTCCTGCAATTCGGACACCGAGTTCAGGCGGCGCAGGCCCAGACCACGCACCGTAGCGCGATGGTCTTCGCGCGTGCCGATCAGGCTGCGCACGAGTTGGACTTTCACGGTTTTCTGCGACATATCGTTCACCTATCCCTTCGGCTTAGCCGAGGATCTCTTCGACCGACTTGCCACGCTTGGCAGCAATCTCAGCCGGGGTGCTCATCTTGCGCAGGCCGTCCAGCGTTGCGCGCACCATGTTGTAAGGATTGGTCGAACCGTGCGACTTGGTCACGATGTTCGTCACGCCCATCACTTCGAAGATGGCGCGCATCGGACCACCGGCGATCACACCAGTACCGTCCTTTGCAGGCATCATCTGCACCTTGGCGGCGCCATGCTTGCCAACCACTTCGTGCTGGAGCGTACCGTTCTTCAGCGGAACCTTAACCATCTTGCGACGGGCTTCGTCCATTGCCTTCTGCACGGCCACGGGCACTTCCTTGGCCTTGCCTTTGCCCATGCCGATACGGCCGTCGCCGTCACCCACCACGGTCAGTGCGGCGAAACCGAGAATACGGCCGCCCTTGACCACCTTGGTCACGCGGTTGACCGCGATCATCTTCTCGCGAAGACCGTCGTCGCGTTCGTCCCCTTGGACCTTCGGTTGAATTTTTGCCATGACGATATCCTCTATGCCGGCTTAGAACTTCAGGCCAGCTTCGCGTGCCGCGTCAGCCAGTGCCTTCACGCGACCGTGATAACGGAAACCCGAGCGATCGAACGCCACGGCTTCGATGCCG
The DNA here is from genome assembly GCF_905397375.1 of Ralstonia mannitolilytica. GTDB lineage: Bacteria > Pseudomonadota > Gammaproteobacteria > Burkholderiales > Burkholderiaceae > Ralstonia > Ralstonia mannitolilytica. The sequence continues at coordinate 43,998 of NZ_CAJPVG010000010.1, read as the reverse complement.
GCAGCCTTCGCCTTCTCGGCGATACGCTTACCCACCAAGGTGGCGGCAGCGGTGTTGCCACCGTTGCCGTTCAATTCCTTGCGGACTTCGGCTTCCGCCGTCGAGGCCGAAGCCAGGACCTTGGTGCCGTCTTCCGAGAAGACCTGCGCGTAGATGTGCAGGTTCGTACGGTGCACAGCCAGACGGGCGACGTTCAGTTCCGCAATCTTCAGGCGGGTCTGACGTGCACGGCGCAGACGCGAGTCATTTTTGTTCATGATGTGCACCCTTACTTCTTCTTGGTTTCCTTCAGGATCACACGCTCATCGGCGTAGCGCACACCCTTGCCCTTGTACGGCTCAGGCGGGCGATAACCACGCACTTCAGCGGCGACCTGACCAACTTTCTGCTTGTCCGAACCCTTGATGATGATTTCGGTTTGCGTCGGCGTTTCCGCCTTCACGCCTTCCGGCATCTCATGGATCACGTCGTGCGAGAAACCGAGTTGCAGCTTCAGGGCGTTGCCCTGAACCGAAGCACGGTAACCCACGCCGACCAGGTTCAGCTTGCGCTCGAAACCCGTCGTCACACCCTTCACCATGTTGGCCGTCAGGGCGCGCATCGTGCCTTGCAGCGCATTGGCTTCACGCGACTCGTCTGCGGGCGAGAACGTGATCGTGCCGTTGTCGGTGTTGACCTTGACCAGCTCGTGAATCGGCTGCGACAGGGTACCCAGCGGGCCCTTGACGGTCAGCAGACCACCAGCGAAATTGACTTCGGCGCCCTTGGGCAGCGCGATGGGAGCCTTACCTACGCGAGACATGGTTCCCCTCCCTTAGGCGACGTAGCAAATGACTTCGCCACCGACACCGGTTGCGCGGGCACGGCGGTCCGTCATCAGACCCTTCGGGGTCGAGATGATGGCAACGCCCAGGCCGTTCATCACTTGCGGGATTTCGTTACGGCCCTTGTACACGCGCAGACCAGGCTTCGAGACGCGCTCCAGGCGCTCGATGACCGGACGGCCGGCGTAGTACTTCAGACCAATCGTCAGGGTTGCCTTGCCACCCTGCTCGGTCACGGCGAATTCGTCGATGTAGCCTTCGTCCTTCAGGACCTTGGCGATTGCCACCTTCAGCTTCGACGACGGCATGACCACCGACGCTTTTTCCACCGCTTGCGCGTTGCGGATACGCGTCAGCATATCGGCGATCGGATCGCTCATGCTCATACTGTTTCTCCTGTAGCCTGTGCGTGATTACCAGCTGGCTTTCGTCAGACCCGGGATCTCGCCCTTGAAGGCGATTTCACGGAGCTTGTTACGCGCCAGGCCGAACTTGCGGAACGTACCGCGGGGACGACCGGTGATCGAGCAGCGGTTGCGCTGACGAGTCGGGTTCGCGTTGCGCGGAAGCTGCTGCAGCTTCAGACGCGCTTCGTAACGCTCTTCTTCCGACTTGCTTTGGTCGGCCACGATGGCTTCGAGAGCGGCGCGCTTTTCAGCGTACTTGGCCACGAGCTTGGCACGCTTCTTCTCGCGTTCGATCAGAGACAATTTAGCCACGGTAACCCCTTAATTACGGAACGGGAACTTGAATGCGTTGAGGAGCGCCTTGGCTTCCTCGTCGCTCTTCGCCGTCGTGGTGATGCTGATGTTCAGGCCACGCAGCGCGTCGATCTTGTCGTACTCGATCTCGGGGAAAATGATCTGCTCTTTCACACCGATGTTGTAGTTGCCACGACCGTCGAACGCCTTGCCGGACACACCGCGGAAGTCGCGCACACGCGGCAGCGACACGGTGATGAAGCGGTCCAGGAATTCGTACATGCGTTGGCCACGCAGCGTGACCATCGTGCCGATCGGGTAACCCTGGCGGATCTTGAAGCCGGCGATAGCCTTGCGGGCTTTCGTCACGACAGGCTTCTGGCCCGCGATCTTGGTGAGGTCGCCGGTGGCGTGCTCAATGACCTTCTTGTCATTCACAGCCTCGCCAAGACCCATGTTCAGGGTGATCTTGGTGATGCGCGGCACTTCCATCACGGACTTGTAGCCGAACTGCTTGATCAGTTCGGGCACAACCTTTTCTTTGTAAAACTCTTGCAGACGCGCAGTCATGCTCAACTCCTCTCTCTCGCCCAGAATCAAGCGCCGACGGCAGCACCGGTGGTCTTCAGTACGCGCGTCTTCACGCCACCTTCGACCTTGATGCCGACGCGCGACGGCTTGCCATTGGCATCCACGAGCGCAACGTTCGAAATATGGATGGGCATGACCTTGTCGACCACACCACCCGTGGTACCCAGCATCGGGTTCGGGCGCACGTGCTTCTTGGCGACGTTCACGCCTTCCACGGTCACGTGCTCGCCGAGCACAGCGAGCACGGTACCTTGCTTACCCTTGTCCTTGCCGGTGCGGACGATGACGCGATCGCCCTTGCGAATCTTGTTCATGCGGCCTCCGATTACAGCACTTCCGGCGCGAGCGACACGATCTTCATGAAGCGCTCGGTACGGAGTTCGCGAGTGACCGGCCCGAAAATACGGGTGCCGATCGGCTCAAGCTTGGTGTTCAGCAGCACGGCGGCATTGCCGTCGAACTTGATGAGCGAGCCGTCAGGACGGCGCACGCCCTTGGCGGTACGCACCACCACGGCGTTATAGATGTCGCCCTTCTTGACGCGACCACGCGGGGCAGCATCCTTGACGCTGACCTTGATGATGTCGCCGACGCTGGCGTAGCGGCGCTTCGAACCGCCCAGCACCTTGATGCACATGACTTCACGCGCACCCGTGTTATCGGCCACTTCGAGCCGGCTTTCTGTCTGAATCATGGTGTTCTCGTCCCAACTTAATTCGCCAGGCACACAATGCGCGGAGGCGATCAGTCTTGGTCCCGCCGGCCGCTGGCATTGCGCCAGCCGCGATTGGGTTGATCAACTTGAAGTCGGTAGCTGCCCGACGGCGAGCGCCGCCCGGCCCATTCTTTTTTCCCTCGACCCGAGCCGACTGCGATGCAGCCGACACCCTTACAAAGGGAAAGACCGAGATTATATCACATAATCTCGGTCTTGCAACAGCAAACTGCTTCGCTGTTGTTTTAGATCACGCGTGCAGCTTCAACCAGACGCGACACCACCCACGACTTGGTGCGCGAGATGGGGCGCGATTCCGTGATCTCAACCTTGTCGCCTTCGTTGTACTGGTTGGCTTCGTCGTGCGCATGGTACTTCTTGGAGCGCACCACGTACTTGCCGTACAGCGGATGCTTGACGCGGTTTTCGACCAGGACCGTCACGGTCTTGTCCATCTTGTTGCTGACAACGCGACCGACGAGCGTGCGCTTCAGGGACGTTGCGGCTTCAGTCATTTCTGGTTCCCCTTCTGGCCCAGCACGGTGCGGACGCGCGCGATGTCACGACGCACCTTCTTCAGCTGGCTGGTGTTCTGCAGCTGTTGCGTCGCCTTTTGCATGCGCAGGCCAAATTGAGCCTTCAGCAGCTCGGAGAGCTCCTGGTTCAGCCCGGCGACATCTTTGTCGCGCAGTTCGGATGCTTTCATGGTGTGTGCTCCTTACGTTCCGACCTGACGCACCACGAAGCTGGTCGCGATCGGCAGCTTGGCAGCCGCCAGGCGGAACGCCTCGCGTGCCAGTTCTTCACCGACGCCATCCATTTCGTACAGCATCTTGCCCGGCTGAATTTCAGCCACGTAGTATTCCGGGTTGCCCTTACCGTTACCCATACGGACTTCGGCAGGCTTCTTCGAGATCGGCTTGTCCGGGAAAATCCGGATCCAGATGCGGCCGCCACGCTTGATGTGACGGGTCATCGCACGACGGGCCGACTCGATCTGACGTGCCGTCAGACGGCCGCGGCCCATCGCCTTCAGGCCGAACTCGCCGAAAGAGACCGCATTACCGCGCGTTGCGATACCCGTGTTGCGGCCCTTCTGCTCCTTGCGGTACTTCCTACGCTTCGGTTGCAGCATGTTTATTCTCCAGTCTTGGCGTCGGCGCCACGACGGGCACCTGCGCCAGCACCGCGGCGCTGACCAGCCGGACGGCCCTCGCCCTCACGGCGGCGACCTTCCGGGCGACCCGGACGGCGACGGCGCTCATCTTCCTTCGGCTCTTCCACGACGGGCGCATCGTTGCGGCCCAGATGGTCGCCCTTGTACACCCACACCTTGACACCGATGATGCCGTAGGTGGTTTCCGCTTCGGAGAAGCCGTAGTCGATGTCGGCGCGCAGCGTGTGCAGGGGCACACGGCCTTCGCGGTACCACTCGGTACGGGCGATTTCGATACCGTTCAAACGGCCCGAGCTCATGATCTTGATGCCCTGGGCACCCAGGCGCATCGCGTTCTGCATTGCGCGCTTCATTGCGCGGCGGAACATGATGCGGCGCTCGAGCTGCTGCGTGATCGAATCGGCGATCAGCTGTGCATCGACTTCCGGCTTGCGGATTTCTTCGATGTTCACGTGCACAGGCACACCCATGCGACGCTGCAGCTCGGCCTTCAGCAGTTCGATGTCCTCGCCTTTCTTGCCGATCACCACGCCCGGACGCGAGCTGTAAATGGTGATACGTGCATTCTTGGCCGGACGCTCGATGACCACGCGGCCCACCGAAGCGTTCTTCAGCTTCTTCTTCAGAAACTCGCGAACCTCGATGTCTTCCTTGAGCATGTCCGCAAACTGGGTGTTGCTGGCGTACCAGCGCGATGCCCAGTTACGGCTGACAGCCAGACGGAAGCCAGTCGGATGAATCTTCTGTCCCATCGTGACCCCTTAGTTGCCCAGCGTCACAGTGATGTGACAGGTTTGTTTCTCGATGCGGTTGCCACGGCCCTTCGCACGTGCGGTGAAGCGCTTGAGCGACGTTGCCTTGTCGACGTAGATCGACTTGACCTTCAGCTCGTCGATGTCGGCGCCTTCGTTGTGCTCGGCGTTCGCGATGGCGGACTCAACCACCTTCTTCACGATGCCAGCCGCCTTTTTCGGGCTGAACGTCAGCACGTTGAGCGCGCGCTCGATCGGCAGACCGCGGATCTGGTCAGCAACCAGACGCGTCTTCTGTGCGGAGATACGGGCGCCGCGATGAATCGCTTTAACTTCCATGATTGCCCCTTATCGCTTCGCTTTCTTGTCGGCAGCGTGGCCCTTGAACGTGCGCGTCAGCGCAAATTCACCGAGCTTGTGGCCAACCATGTTTTCCGTGACATACACGGGAACGTGCTGACGGCCGTTGTGGACGGCGATCGTCAGGCCGATGAAGTCCGGCAGAATGGTCGAGCGACGCGACCACGTCTTGATGGGCTTCTTGTCCTTGCTGCTCACCGCCGCTTCCACCTTCTTCAGCAGGTGGGCGTCGATGAACGGACCTTTCTTTACGGAACGAGTCATTTCTTAGCTCCTACCTACCGATTAACGCTTGTGGCGGCGCTGGACGATCATGCTGTCCGTGCGCTTGTTACGACGGGTGCGGTAGCCCTTGGTCGGCGTGCCCCACGGGGACACCGGATCACGGCCAGCTGCGGTACGACCTTCACCACCACCGTGCGGGTGATCGATCGGGTTCATCACCACACCACGGACGGTCGGGCGGATACCGCGCCAACGCGTCGCACCGGCCTTGCCGATCTGGCGCAGGCTATGCTCTTCGTTGCCGACTTCACCGATGGTGGCGCGGCACTCGATGTGCACGCGACGCACCTCACCCGAGCGCAGACGCACTTGAGCGTAGATGCCTTCGCGAGCCAGCAGCACGGCGGACGTACCGGCCGAGCGGGCGATTTGTGCGCCCTTGCCCGGCAGAATCTCCACGCAGTGGATCGTCGTACCGACCGGGATGTTGCGGATCGGCAGGTTGTTACCGGCCTTGATCGGCGCTTCCGAGCCGTTGGCGATGGCCTGGCCGACCACGGCGCCCTTCGGGGCGATGATGTAGCGGCGCTCGCCATCGGCGAACAGGACCAGCGCGATGTTGGCGCTGCGGTTCGGATCATATTCCAGGCGTTCGATCTTGGCCGGAATACCGTCCTTGTCGTTACGCTTGAAATCGACCACACGATAGTGGTGCTTGTGACCACCGCCCTTGTGACGGGTGGTGATGTGGCCGTTGTTGTTACGGCCCGACTTCTGGATTTGCTTTTCCAGCAGCGGAGCGTACGGCGCGCCCTTGTGAAGGTCGGGATTGACGACCTTCACCATCGAGCGGCGGCCCGGCGATGTCGGCTTGGTTTTGACGAGTGCCATGATTACTTGGCCTCCGCTTCAAAATTGATTTCCTGACCCGGCTTCAACGAAACGTAGGCCTTCTTCACGTGGTCACGACGACCCATGAAGCGACCGAAGCGCTTTTGCTTGCCCTTCTGGTTCAGGATCTGGACGGACTCGACCTCGACCTTGAACAGCAGTTCGACGGCAGCCTTCACTTCGCCCTTGTTGGCGTCGCGGGCCACTTCGAACACGACCTGCTCGTTCTTCTCGGCCACCAGGGTTGCCTTTTCAGACACCACAGGTGCCAGCAGCACCTGCATCAGGCGATGGTCGTTCTTGGCAACTTGCGTCATTTCAGCAACTCCTCGATCTGCGCGACGGCGCCCTTCGTCACGAGCACCTTCTTGTAGTGCACGAGCGACAGCGGATCGGCGTGACGCGGCTCAACCACGAGCACGTGCGCCAGGTTGCGCGATGCCAGGAAGAGATTTTCGTCCAGGTTATCGGTAATCACGAGCACCGAATCCAGGCCCATGGCGCGGAACTTATCGGCCAGCAGCTTGGTCTTCGGGGCTTCGACGGACAGGCTGTCAACGACGTTGATGCGGCCTTCGCGGGCAAGCTGCGAATAAATCGAGCGCATGCCGGCGCGGTACATCTTCTTGTTGACCTTCTGCGAGAAGTTTTCTTCCGGGCTGTTCGGGAAGATACGACCACCCCCACGCCACAGCGGGGAGGAGCTCATACCTGCACGGGCGCGACCCGTACCCTTCTGGCGCCACGGCTTCTTGGTCGTGTGCTTGACCTCTTCACGATCCTTCTGCTTACGGTTGCCGCTGCGCGCGTTGGCCTGGTAAGCGACGACGATCTGGTGAACGAGGGCCTCGTTGTAATCACGGCCGAACACTTCCGGCGAGGCAGCAACACCCGCGCCGAGTTGACCGTTGTCCTGGAGCAGCTTCAGTTCCATGCGTTTGCTCCTTATGCCTTCTTGGCGCGAGCCTTCACGGCCGGCGTGACGATGACTTGACCGCCCTTGGCACCCGGGATGGCGCCCTTGACCAGCAGCAGCTTGCGCTCTGTGTCGATGCGGGCGATTTCCAGGTTCTGGACGGTACGGGTGACGTCACCCATGTGACCGGTCATGCGCTTGCCCGGAAACACACGGCCCGGATCCTGCGCCATACCGATCGAGCCCGGCACGTTGTGCGAACGCGAGTTACCGTGCGACGCGCGGCCCGACGAGAAGTTGTAACGCTTGATGGTACCGGCGTAGCCCTTACCAATCGTCACGCCCTGGACGTCGATCTTCTGACCGACTTCAAACAGGTCGACGCTGATGTTCGCGCCGGGCTGGAATTCTGCGGCACGAGCGGCATCCACTCGGAATTCTTTGATGACTTCGCCCGCTTCCACACCGGCTTTGGCGAGATGACCCGCCAGCGGCTTGGTGACGCGGCTGGCACGGCGGGTGCCGAAGGTGACTTGAACCGCGGTGTAACCGTCGGTCTCGTCCGTCTTGATTTGCGTCACGCGGTTGTCGCCGACCTCGAGCACGGTGACGGGAATCGAATCGCCGTCGTCCGTGAAAATACGGGTCATGCCAACCTTGCGACCTACAAGGCCAAGGCTCATGGTTTGCTCCATTCCCAGCTGCGATTGGCCGGGGCTGATTGATACTACGAATCTTGAACTGGGCCGCGCCTAAAGAGACAGCGCACGACCAAATGGCCAGCCCACTCCCCTTTACTAAAGGGGTAGCCCTACACTATATCCCGGTTACGGACAATCCGCAAGCACGATTGGCGGATTCCCGTCCGGGCGTCGCGCACGGAACAACATTCTTGGCAAAAAGCAAAACGGCGAGCACCTGGCTCGCCGTCCGTGCCCGTTGCCGGCGAACCGGCAGCGTTGTCTTGCTTACTGCAGCTTGATCTCGACGTCCACGCCGGCCGGCAGGTCCAGCTTCATCAGCGCGTCGACAGTCTTGTCGGTCGGATCGACGATGTCCATCAGGCGCTGATGCGTACGGATTTCGAACTGGTCGCGGCTGGTCTTGTTGACGTGCGGCGAACGCAGGACGTCGAAACGCTGGATGCGGGTCGGCAGGGGCACCGGGCCCTTGACGATCGCGCCGGTGCGCTTGGCGGTCTCGACGATCTCAGCGGCCGACTGGTCGATCAGGCGATAGTCGAAAGCCTTCAGGCGGATACGGATCTTTTGGTTCTGCTGCATGATGTTTCCTTAAAGAGCGTGGCGGCCAGGCCGCCGGAAGATGGAAAGAGCGATAACCCGACGATGCGCCGCGCCCTTTGGCAGCAGCGGCGCATCAGTCCGCCTTACTCGATGATCTTGGCGACGACGCCGGCGCCGACGGTACGGCCGCCTTCACGGATGGCGAAGCGCAGGCCTTCTTCCATGGCGATCGGGGCGATCAGCTTGACGGTGATCGACACGTTGTCGCCCGGCATGACCATTTCCTTGTCCTTCGGCAGCTCGATCGAGCCGGTCACGTCGGTCGTACGGAAGTAGAACTGCGGACGGTAGTTGTTGAAGAACGGGGTGTGACGACCGCCTTCGTCCTTGGACAGGATGTAGACCTCGCCCGTGAAGTGCGTGTGCGGGGTGATCGAACCCGGCTTGGCGAGCACCTGGCCACGCTCGACGTCTTCACGCTTCGTGCCGCGCAGCAGGATACCGACGTTGTCGCCTGCCTGACCTTGGTCGAGCAGCTTGCGGAACATTTCGACGCCCGTGCAGGTGGTCTTCTGCGTGGCCTTGATACCGACGATTTCGATTTCCTCGCCGACCTTGATCACGCCGCGCTCGATACGGCCGGTCACCACGGTGCCGCGGCCCGAGATCGAGAACACGTCTTCCACCGGCATCAGGAACGTGCCGTCCACGGCGCGCTCCGGCGTCGGGATGTACGAGTCCAGCGCGTCGGCCAGGTTCATGATCGCCACCTCACCCAGCTCGCCCTTGTCGCCTTCCAGCGCCAGCTTGGCCGAGCCCTTGATGATCGGGGTGTCGTCGCCCGGGAATTCGTACTTCGAGAGCAGCTCGCGCACTTCCATTTCCACCAGCTCGAGCAGCTCGGCGTCGTCCACCATGTCGCACTTGTTCAGGAAGACGATGATGTACGGCACGCCAACCTGGCGGGCCAGCAGGATGTGCTCACGCGTTTGCGGCATCGGGCCGTCCGCGGCCGAGCACACCAGGATGGCGCCGTCCATCTGGGCGGCACCGGTGATCATGTTCTTGACGTAGTCGGCGTGGCCCGGGCAGTCAACGTGCGCGTAGTGGCGGTTGGCCGTTTCGTACTCGATGTGTGCGGTGTTGATCGTGATGCCGCGTGCCTTTTCTTCCGGCGCTGCGTCGATTTCGTCGTACTTCTTCGCTTCGCCACCGAACTTGCTCGACAGCACGGTCGCGATCGCTGCGGTCAGCGTCGTCTTGCCGTGGTCAACGTGACCAATCGTCCCAACGTTCACGTGCGGCTTGGTCCGCTCGAACTTTTCCTTTGCCATGTCAGCTCCTCAATTCGGAATCAGCTAATTACTAGATATGGATCGGGGCGACCGCACGTGCGGTCGCCCAAACACGTTGATTACTTCGTACCCTTGGCGGCCATCACGGCTTCGGCGATGTTCTTCGGTGCCTCAGCGTAGTGCTTGAATTCCATGGTGTACGTGGCGCGGCCTTGCGTGGCCGAGCGCAGCGCGGTCGAGTAACCGAACATTTCCGACAGCGGGACTTCGGCCTTGATGATCTTGCCGCCGCCTGCCATGTCGTCCATGCCCTGCACGATGCCGCGGCGGGACGACAGGTCGCCCATCACGGTACCGGTGTAGTCTTCCGGCGTTTCCACTTCCACGGCCATCATCGGCTCGAGCAGCACCGGGCTGGCGCGGCGCATCGCTTCCTTGAACGCCATCGAGCCAGCCATCCGGAACGCGTTTTCGTTCGAGTCCACGTCGTGGTACGAACCGAACGTCAGCGTGACCTTCACGTCGACGACCGGGAAGCCGGCCAGGACGCCCGCAGTCAGCGTGTCTTCGATACCCTTCTGCACTGCCGGGATGAATTCCCGCGGAATCACACCGCCCTTGATGGCGTCGACGAACTCGAAGCCCTTGCCAGGCTCTTGCGGTTCCAGCGTGATCACTGCGTGGCCGTATTGGCCGCGGCCGCCCGACTGCTTGACGAACTTGCCTTCGACGTCGGTTGCCGTCTTGCGGATCGTTTCGCGGTAGGCCACCTGCGGCGCGCCGATGTTGGCTTCCACGCCGAATTCGCGCTTCATGCGGTCGACCAGAATTTCGAGGTGGAGCTCGCCCATGCCCGAAATGATGGTCTGGCCCGACTCTTCATCGGTCTTCACGCGGAACGACGGATCTTCTGCAGCCAGGCGGTTCAGCGCCAGGCCCATCTTTTCCTGATCGCCCTTGGTCTTCGGCTCGACGGCCTGCGAGATCACCGGCTCCGGGAACACCATGCGCTCCAGCACGATCGGCGCGCTCGGATCGCACAGCGTGTCACCCGTGGTCGCGTCCTTCAGGCCCACTGCCGCAGCGATGTCACCGGCCAGCACTTCCTTGATTTCTTCGCGCTGGTTGGCATGCATCTGCAGAATACGGCCCAGACGTTCCTTCTTCTGCTTGACCGGGTTGTACACCGTGTCACCCGAATTGACCTTGCCCGAGTAGACGCGGAAGAAGATCAGCTGGCCAACGAACGGGTCGGTCATGATCTTGAACGCCAGCGCCGAGAACTTTTCGTTGTCGTCAGCCTTGCGCTCGAGCTTCTTCTCGTCGTCGTTCTCGTCCACGCCCTTGACCGGCGGAATGTCGACCGGCGACGGCAGGAAGTCGATCACGGCGTCGAGCATGCGCTGCACGCCCTTGTTCTTGAACGCGGTGCCGCACAGCATCGGCTGGATTTCGCAGGCGATGGTACGGTCACGCAGCGCCTTGACGATCTCGGCACGGGTCAGCTCTTCGCCGCCCAGGTACTTTTCCATCAGCTCTTCGCTGGCTTCGGCCGCGGCCTCCACCATCTTCTCGCGCCATTCCTCAGCGGTGGCTTGCAACTCGGCCGGGATGTCCTTGTATTCGAACTTCACGCCCTGGCTGGCTTCGTCCCAGATGATGGCCTTCATTTCCAGCAGGTCGACGACGCCCTGGAAGCCGTCTTCCGCGCCGATCGGCACCACGACGGGCACCGGGTTGGCCTTCAGACGGGTCTTCAGCTGGTCATAGACCTTGAAGAAGTTCGCGCCGGTACGGTCCATCTTGTTGACGAACGCCAGACGCGGCACCTTGTACTTGTTGGCCTGACGCCAGACGGTTTCCGACTGCGGCTGCACCCCGCCCACCGCGCAGTACACCATGCACGCGCCGTCCAGCACGCGCATGGAACGCTCCACCTCGATGGTGAAGTCCACGTGGCCCGGGGTGTCGATGATGTTGAAGCGGTGCTCGGGGTAGTTGCCCGCCATGCCCTTCCAGAAGGCGGTGGTGGCAGCGGACGTGATGGTGATGCCGCGCTCTTGCTCCTGCTCCATCCAGTCCATGGTGGCGGCGCCATCATGCACTTCACCGATCTTGTGGTTCACACCGGTGTAGAACAGGATCCGCTCGGTCGTGGTGGTCTTGCCGGCGTCGATGTGAGCAGAAATACCGATGTTACGGTAGCGCTCAATGGGGGTCTTACGAGCCACGGTTAATCCTCAGATTCGTCAACGGGGCGCCGGCAATCGCCAAGCGCCCCTAATACAAATGGGCGAGATGTGCGCACACAGCCCGCCCAGCAACCAACAACGTTGTCGCGTCGCTTAGAAGCGGAAGTGCGAGAACGCCTTGTTGGCTTCGGCCATGCGGTGCACTTCGTCGCGCTTCTTCATCGCGCCGCCGCGGCCTTCTGCAGCTTCGAGCAGCTCACCAGCAAGACGCAGGGCCATCGACTTCTCGCTGCGCTTCTTCGCAGCTTCCCGCAGCCAACGCATCGCCAATGCCAGACGACGCGACGGCCGGACTTCGACCGGCACCTGATAGTTGGCACCGCCAACACGGCGGCTCTTCACTTCGACCACCGGCTTCACGTTGTTGATTGCAACGCTGAAGACTTCGATGGGCGCCTTGCCTGCTTTCTTCTCGATCTGGTCGAACGCACCGTAGACGATACGCTCAGCCACCGACTTCTTGCCGTCCAGCATCAGGACGTTCATGAACTTGGCGACTTCCACATTGCCGAACTTCGGGTCCGGCAGAATTTCCCGCTTGGGGACTTCACGACGACGTGGCATCTTCTTTCCTTCTTCAGTTCAGTTGAGAACCGCTTCGGTTCTCCGGCCACCAACTAGCTTGTCTTCCAACAATCTGAGCCGGGTGACCACTTACTCGACGGTGCCAGTGCGATCAAAAAAACGCACCGTTGTACCGCCTGCTCATGACAAGACCGTGACCGCAGATGCGGCGCGATCCTCGCAGCTTAGGCTGCCTTCGGACGCTTCGCGCCGTACTTCGAGCGCGCTTGCTTACGGTCCTTGACGCCTTGCAGGTCAAGGGAGCCGCGCACGATGTGGTAACGCACACCCGGCAAGTCCTTCACACGGCCGCCGCGGATCAGCACGACGCTGTGTTCTTGCAGGTTGTGGCCTTCACCGCCGATGTACGAAATGACTTCGAAACCGTTGGTCAGGCGCACCTTGGCGACCTTACGCAGTGCCGAGTTCGGCTTCTTCGGCGTCGTGGTGTACACGCGGGTGCACACGCCGCGACGCTGCGGGCAGTTCTCAAGTGCCGGGCTCTTGCTCTTCAGCTTTTCCGAGACGCGGGGCTTGCGAACCAGTTGGTTGATGGTTGGCATTGTTCAATCCAGCTTGGTTTTTGAAAAATCGCCGGCTCACATAACGTGAACGCCTCATTTATGAGGCGGACGGCGCAATCGGGTTTTATGGAAGTGGCGAGCAGAACGCTCTGGGAAGAGGACCTGCGGGAACAGATCAAGACCAAAGAGCGCGAGCCCGTCTGGTTCAGATGCCTTGCACGGCGCTTTGCCGGGCACGGACGTGCGGAGCCAGAAGCCAAAAACTCGAATCTGGCACTATAGCCGGGTGTCTTGCAAGCGTCAAGCGCGCTACCGCTCTGGCAGCGCGGTGTGCCGATCAGCACCCCCGGTGTGTCGCGTGGGCAGCACGGCGTGCGGACTCCGGCCACAGGAAGGCCAGTGCGGCGGCGGCCACGAAACCAAGCGCGAGGACCGACACGCCGACCCAGCCGACCCGGTCCCACGTCGCGCCCGCAAGCCCGCCGCCTGCCGCAGCGCCAAAAAAGAATGCCCCCGTATAGAGCCCGTTCACTCGTCCGCGGATTTCGGGCGGCAGCGTGTTGACGGTGTACCGGCCCAGCGCCTGGTCGCCGATCGCGCCGAAATCCAGCAGCAATGCCGCCGCCGCCAGCATCGTCAGCGCGACGGGAACGCCCAAGCCGGGCACGAGCGCCGACGCCAGCGCCAGCAGCAAGCCGGCCGCCGCAATGCCATGGGCGAGCAGCGTTCCCACGCGCACCAAGCCACGATCCGCCAGGCGGCCCGCCACGGGCGCGGCGACCACCCCCGCCGCGCCGCACAGCGCAAAGACGCCGATGCCGCTCTGCGACAGGTGGAACGGCGCCGCCGCCAGCCGGAGTGCCACAGCCGTCCAGAACAAGGTGAACGCGGCCATGAGCAGCGCCTGGGTGGCAGCGCGGCGTCGCAGCACGGGCTCGGCGCGCAACAGGCATCCGTATGAACGCAGCAGCGCGCCGTAAGACAGCGCGCGCGGCGGCACGAAGGTCGGCATCACGCGTGGCAGCACGACCGCCAGCGCGACAATCGCCACGGCGGAGGCGCCGTAGTACGCCCGCCACCCCCACTGCGCGGCGATCAGGCTCGCAGCCGGTCGCGACAGCAGGATACCGAGGTTCAGGCCGATCATGATGTCGCCGAGCACGCGGCCGCGCCGGTGGTCGCCCGCCAGGCGCCCGGCCAGCGCAATCAACATCTGGATGACGGTCGAGGTGACGCCGATAGCGAAGGCGGCCAGCATCAGCACCTGCCCGCTGCGCGCGACGGCGGTCAGCGCGAGCGACGCCACGGCGCCCCACAGCGTGCGCGAGACTAGCGCGCGGTTGTCCTGCAGGTCGGTCAACGGCATCAGCAGCAGCAGCCCGATGCCGTAGCCGACGAGCGTGGCCGTCACCAGCAGCCCGGTGGCGGCCGTCGTCCATCCGATGCTGGCGGCAATCTCGGCGACGAGCGGCTGTATGCCGAACAGGTTCACGACGATGAGCCCGACGGCGGCGGCAAACAGCGGCGTGGCGCCACGGGGAAGCGCGTCGGCGAGGGGCGTGTTGGGAACGGCTGGGGCTTCGGTGGTCATGATGCGCGGGACGAGGAGTCGGAGACCCCATCCTAGCCAGCCGATTCGCGCAGATTAAGGTAGCCTCTGGCGCCATATTGTTTCCATACGTGCGCAAATATGGATCGGCTTTCTGACGTGGTGGTCTTCGTGCAGGTGGTGGAGCGCGGCAGCCTGTCGGCGGCGGCCGATGCAATGGGGATGTCGCGCGGCGTGATCAGCAAGGCGCTCGCGCGGCTGGAAGCGCGGCTGCAGACGCGCCTGCTGCAACGCACGACGCGACGCCTGTCGCTGACCGAGGCGGGCGCGGCGTTCTTCGAGAAGAGCCGCGAAGGCCTTGCCCTCGTGGACGCCGCCGAGCAGGCCGTGACTACCCTGCGCGACGAGGCGCGCGGCACGTTGCGCGTGTCGGCGCCGGCCTCGTTTGCGGTGACATTGCTGGCGCCGCTGCTGGGCGCATTCCAGGCACGCTACCCGGCCGTGCAGATCGACCTGGACATGAACGACCGTTATGCCGATCTGGTCGCTGGGCGCATCGACGTGGCGGTCCGCATCGGCATGCTAGAGAACTCGTCGCTCGTCGCGCGGCGGCTGGCCAGCTGCGCACATGCTATCTACGGCGCGCCGTCGTACTTCCGCAAGCACGGCATTCCGCGCACGCCGGACGATCTGCGCCAACACAACTGCCTCGTCTATGCCAATTACGACGGGCCGTACGATTGGATCCTCACGGATACGGCAGGCCAGCGCCATGTGGCGCACGTGTCCGGCTCGATGCTGGCCAACAACAGCCTCGTGCTGCGCGAGGCGGCGCGCTCAGGGCTGGGGGTGTCGCTGGGGCCGGCGTACCTCGTGCGGGAGGACATCGCGGCCGGGCGCCTGCAGGCCGTGCTGACTGACTACACCGCGCGCGAAGTGCCGCTGCACGCCGTGTTCACGCAGCGCGTCCATCTGCTCCCGAAGGTGCGCGCGTTCGTCGATTTTCTTGGCGAGCATCTGGCGCGCACTGGCGTGATGGGGCCACTGCCCCTGGCAGCCAGCTAGGCCGCTTCGCGGCACTTCGCCAACACGTCGAGCAGCGCCTGCCCATACCGGTCCAGCTTGGCCACGCCGATGCCCGGCAACTCGCCCAGCGCCTCGCGCGAATCCGGATCGGTCTGGGCAATGTGCGCGAGCGTGCTGTCGTGGAAGATGACGTACGCCGGCACGCTATGCTCGCGCGCGGCCTGAGTCCGCCACGCGCGCAACGCCTGCCAGCGCACCTGCGCCTCCGGCGAAAGATCGGCGGCCGGATCGGCGCGGCGCTCCTTCTTCGTCAACGAGGACGATGTGCCGCGCGCCTTCTCTGTCTGACGGCGCAGGATCACGCGCTGCTCGCCCTTGAGCACCGGACGCGCCGCATCGGTGAGGATCAGCGCGCCATGGCCGCCGTGGTCGACCGCAAACAGGCCTTGTGCGACCAACTGGCGGAACACGCTGCGCCACGCCGCTTCCGACAGCGCGCTGCCGATGCCGAACGTCGACAGCGTTTCGTGGTGCCACTGCTTGACCCGCTCGGTCGCGTTGCCGCGCAGGATGTCGATGAGCTGGCCCGCGCCAAAACTCACGCGGCTGGCTTGCTGGACGCGGTATGCGCACGACAGCGCCATCTGCGCCTCGCGCGTGGCATCCCAGGTTTGCGGCGGCGTGAGGCACGTATCGCAGTTGCCGCAGGGCTGGCTGCTTTCGCCGAAGTACGCAAGCAGTGCCACGCGGCGGCAGGTTGCGGCTTCGCACAGGCCGAGCAGCGCTTCGAGCTTGGCGGTGGAGACGCGCTTGTGCACATCGTCCGCATCGGATTCGTCGATCATGCGGCGCTGCTGCACCACGTCGGCCAAGCCGTAGGCCATCCACGCGTTGGCGGGCAGGCCGTCGCGGCCGGCGCGGCCAGTCTCCTGGTAGTAGCCCTCCAGGCTCTTGGGCAAATCGAGGTGCGCAACGAAGCGGACGTCCGGCTTGTCGATGCCCATGCCGAAAGCGATGGTCGCCACCATCACGACGCCCTCCTCCTTGCGGAAGATCGCCTGATGGCGGGCGCGCACTTCAGAATCCATCCCGGCGTGATACGGCAGCGCGCGGATGCCCTGCTCGGCCAGCCACTGCGCGGTCTCTTCCACCTTCTTGCGCGACAGGCAATAGACGATGCCGGCGTCGCAGGTGTCGCCGTCCATGTGCTCGGCCCGGATGAAGCGCAGCAGCTGCTGCCGCGCGCTGTCCTTCTCGACAATGGTGTAGCGGATGTTCGGGCGGTCGAAGCTGGAGAGGAAGACGCGGGAACCCGTGAGCGCGAGCCGTTCGATGATCTCGTCGCGCGTGACCGCATCGGCCGTGGCGGTGAGCGCAATGCGTGGCACGTGCGGGAAGCGCTCGTGCAGCACCGAGAGCTGAATGTACTCGGGCCGGAAATCGTGCCCCCACTGCGATACGCAGTGCGCTTCGTCAATAGCAAACAGGCCGATGCGCGATCGCTCAAGCAGCTCGAGAAAGCGCGGCGTCATCAACCGCTCGGGCGCCACGTAGACGAGGTCCAGCCGCCCTGCCGCGAGATCGCGCTCGACCTGCGCGGCCTCGGCGCCCGTCAGCGCGGAGTTGAGATACGCGGCGCGGACGCCCGCCTCTTCCAGCGCGGCCACCTGATCCTGCATCAGCGCAATGAGCGGCGACACGACGATGCCGGCGCCCTGCCCGCGCCGGTGCCGCACGAGCGCCGGAATCTGATAGCAGAGCGATTTGCCGCCGCCGGTCGGCATCAGCACGAGGCAATCGCCGCCGTCGGCGACGTGCGCGACGATTTCCGCCTGGGGGCCGCGGAAGGCGCTGTAGCCGAACACATCGTGCAGCACCGCATGCGTCGCGGCGGCGGTGTCTTCGGGCAGCGCCTGCAGCGCGTGGTCTATGGCGGGAGAGTCGTACATCGGGACGGCGGGTGCGCGCGATGTCACGCGCGGGCTGGGCGAAACCGCTATTGTGACAAACCCCGCCGAGGGGCGGTCAATCAGGACAGTCGGATTGTCGGAAACGCTGCGGTCAGACCTTGCGCGCAACGATGCGATGGATTGTCCGCCCCGACGATTGGCTAACGGCCGCTTCGTCGAAAACCACTTCAGTGCCGGCCAGCGCCTCGCGCACGGGCGCCGCATCGAACGACGTGAACAGCCGGCCGCGCCCATCGCGCTGGTCGGCGTCGGGCGTGACGCGCCAGCTCAGATACAGCGTGCCGCCCGGGCGCAGCAACGACACCAGCCGCTGCACCGCCGCACCAATCTGCCTAGGCGGCAGATGCATGATGACGGTCTCGCAGAGGACGTTGTCGAACGCACCTTCGGCAATGCCGACCAATTCAGGCAAGACCGCCTGCCGGAACGACAGCCCTGGATATTGCTCGCGTGCCGCTTCCAGCAGCGCGGCAGACGCGTCGTAGCCGACCGCCGGGTAACCGTTGGCGTTGAGCCACGCCACCTCGCGCCCCGCGCCGCAGCCGATGTCGGCGGTGGCACCGCCTGCCTTGAACTCGCGGCGCAGCAGCGCGTACAGGTCTTCAGGCGCCGGCTGGTCGCGCCACTCCTGCGCGAAGGTTTCGGCGAGCGCGTCGTAGGCGGCAACGGTCTGCGTGTCCATGGCGGCTCCGGTCGTGTGGGCTACTTCATCGTGAAACTGCGGAGCAGCGTCAGATCGCCGGCCTTGCGCATCGGCACGACAAACGTCTGCTGGCGTTCGGACGGCGTGTTCTCGTCGGTGATGATGGTGACGGTGGCGGTGGTGATCGCGCTGCGGTCGTTGCCGCTGCCGTAATAGTTCACGTAGACGAGGTACGTGCCGGGCACCGGCGCCGGGTTCGAATAGATCTCGGGCCCGTAGCCAGTGGTGACGTCCACGTCGAGCGCGCCGCCGTTTTCAACGACGCGGTTGCCGTACCAGGCGTGCTGACCGTCGGGCGAGATGACATGCAGGTCGAGATCGGTGCCGTCGGTGTCCCACGCGAGGACCACGCGCAAGCGCGGACGCTGCTTGCCGGTGTAGCTGTCGTAGAACTGCACGCGCTTGGCGTCGCCGCGCGCGCTGCGCACCTCGACGCTGTTGCTGCCCGCGCCAAATGCGTACGGACGCGAGAACGTGCCGTCGGCCTCGATGCGCTGCGGCATGGCCACGCCGTTGACGATCAGCGTGCCGACCGACGCGCCATCGGCGCCACGGCGGCGGCGCGGCTTGTTCTCGTCGGTTGCTGCGGCCGCCTTCGGCTGGTTGCGGATGCGCCCGGCGATCATCGACGCCACGCCCTGCCCTTGCGGCGTGGACACCGACACCGCCGGGTAATGCACGTCCTGCGTGTAGCGGGACTCGTCGCCCGCGGAATTGCGCCAGCCGTTGAGCGGCGCGGCGATCTCGACATTGCCGGTGTCGGTTTGCGCGAGCACGCTGCCCGCGGCCGCAAACGTGGCCAGCGCAATCGCGACGGCAAGACGGAAAGTGGAAAGCGTCATGCGGATCGCCTTAGAAGCGGATCGATTTCATCAGCGCCAGCTCACCGATCTTGCGCAGCGGTACGGTCACGAACTCGCGCCGCTCGTTGGGCGTGTTCTCGTTATAGATGAGCGTCAGTTGCGCGGTGATGAGATCGCGGTCGTGCGCTTTTTCGTCGAAGTTGTAGCCGCCGGCGTTGAAGTTGCCCCAGTAGTTCACGTAGAACAGCCACACGCCGGGCCGCGGCGCGGCGGTCGAGAAGATCTCCGGCCCGGCACCGTCAACGCTGTCGACGTCGAGGCCGCCGCCGTCGGACAGCAGCGGTTGCGCCCAGAACGCGTGATCGCCAATCGGCGAAATGACGTGCATGTCGACCTCGGCGCGCGGGTCGTCCCACGTGAGGACAGCGCGCAGCTTGGCCGACGTCTTGGTGGTGTCGGCCTCGTAGAACTGCAGGCGTTGGCGCGACTGGCCGTCGGCACTGACGATTTCGACGCTGTTCGAGCCCGGGCCGAACGCCCAGGGGCGGGCGAAGCGGCCTTCGCCATCGCCATACAGCGGCATGGCGTTGCCGTTGACGACAAGCACCGGCGGGCGGCGTTGCTTGCCGGCCGCGCGGATGCGTCCGGCGATGAGCGTGCGGTACTTTTGCGCGCCACGGTCCACGGGCGGTTTTGGATACGCCGCGGTGTATTGCTCCAGCTCGTTGGTCAGCTTGCTGTTGCGCCAGCCGCCGATCGGCCCTTCCAGATCGGCCACCGGCTCAGCCAGCGCCGAAGCGGCCAGCAGCAGCGCAACGGTGCCCAGCGCCAAGCGCGTTATCCCACTCTTCACAGCAAACCCTCCCCTCGGATCAGGCGACGCGCCATCGCCTCGACAAACTGTTCGTCCTGCCCGCGCGGGTGACGCGCAAAGGCAAGGTGCAGATATTCGTGCGTGAGCGCGATGCGGTCTTCCTCGGTCGCAAGCCGATGCACGTAGAGCCGGTTGCGGCGTGCATCAGCGTACGGCCGGCCCTCGTGCACGACACACACGGCGGGCAGCGGCGGCGCCTCGTAGCCTGGCTCGGCAGCCAGGCGGGCCGACCAACCCGGCGCGCGCGCCTGCAGCCACTGCTGCGCACCCGCCACCGGTGAGCAATCTCCCCCCACCGGGCTCTGGAACGACGTGAGCGTCGCCTGCGGCCACCACTGCGCGAGGATCGCGTCGAACCCCTGGCCGCGTTGCGCGGCGGCGCGCGCCGCGGTCCAGCTCATCTGGCCGCGCGCGCTGATGGTGCCGTGGTACTGCACGGACTGGCCGGTCAGCACCAGCGCGTCGGTAAATTCGGCTGCGTTGCGCGCAGCGGCCTGCGGCGGGCGCGGCAGCACGCGCTGCGTGCGCGAGCTGTCGGCGATGCGGTAGCAGCCCTTGTCACGCGAGGCGTGCTGCACGAGGTAGCTGCGCGCCGCCACGGCCAACGCACGCGCGGCCTGCGGCTCGGCAAGCTCGCCTTCGCGCTCGACCACGCGCGCCACGTAATCGTTCATGCCCAGGCGGCCAGTGATGACGGGCACGTTGTTCGGGCGCGCGAGCGTCAACTCGCCCCGGCTCTCGATCGGCAGCGTGTTGCCGTTGACGAAGCGCACGGCGTAGCGGCCTTCCAGGCGACCGGCGGCGACCGGCTTGCCGCTGGCGTCGCGCACCTCGCGAATCGGATAGCGCGCAAAGAAGTCCACCACGACACAGGCATCGTCGTCGGGCACGGGCGTCTGTTCGATCAGCGGCGTCAGGCGCGGTGCGGCAGCGGCCAGCACCTGGTTGCTCGACCCGGCACCGCCGAGCCAGACGGGCGTGCCGTCGGCCAGCCAGCCCGCGGCCCCGCCGATTGACGCGCCCGGCCGTTGCGGGTCGGGCATCGTCCACGTCTTGGCGCGCAGCAGGCCACCGAAGTGCGAGACCGTGCCCTCGCCGCGCCCGATGGTCAGCACGGAAATGAGCGTTTGCGCGGCGGTCTCGCGGCCCTCCGCCGGCACGCTGCGCAATGCCGCGAGCAGATCGGCGACCGGCACGCGATGCGTCGGCTGCATGGCTCGCAGCTCGCGCAGCCACGTGGGCGACGCGGCTTGCTGCCAGAAGCGCCGCCAATCCGCGCGGTCCAGCCCGAGACGCGCCGGTTCGAAATAGCGTCCGCACGACTGGATGAGCGCGCGCTCGCGGTCGATGCTGTTGCCGGCGGTGCAGCAGTAGACCTCTTCGGGGTCGTTACCGTGGCACGTGTAGTCGGGCGTGCTGATGCGGCGCGAGACGAGGTAGCTGTAGACGAAGAGTTTCCAGACGCTGCCGAGCGGTGTTTCGGCGTCGCGCGGCAACGCGGTGGCTTGCGGCACGCCGCCGGCCGGGTCAGCGCTGAACTGCCAGAGCTTGGCGTCATCGCCCTGCAACGCGGCATATTTCAGTGGCGGAACCGGCTGGCCAACCGGCGCGGCGATGGCGTGTCCGGCCTGCCCGGCAAGCGCGAGCGCGCCGCCAGCCCAGAGCAGGCCGGTCAGCACACCGCGCGCAAGCAGGCGGGAAGGCATCGCTGATCACTCCACCTTGAACGGATAGCTGGCCGTCTTGCCGTCGCCCTGGAACGCCTTGGCTTCCGGCTGGTACATGCGGAAGTAGCGCACCGGCGGCAGCGCAAAGCGGCCCGGCAGCGAGAAGCGCACGAGCTGCCGCAGCACGGTCGGGCGCTCCAGCGCGGGCACCGGCTGGTTGTACGAGAGCTGACCCATTTCATACGCGGCCTTGCGCTCGAACGGCTGCGGGCCGTTGCCTTCGTTCGGCTCACCCTTCAGCCCGTCGATCTGGATGCCCCACGTGGTGGCCTCCACTTCGGCGCCCGGCGGCAGCGGCACCTCGACCAGGCCGTAGCGGTACGTGCCCTGGCGCGGCGTCAGCACGACCTCGTCGACGTAGAGCGCATTGCTGTCGAGCGTGTCGCCCGGCTTGACCGGCTTGGCCTTGAGCGTGATGCCGCTGGTGCTGCCCGCGCCGGCTACGGGCTGCTTGGCGGCCTTCGTGTCGGCCTTGGGCGCGTCCGTCGGCTCCAGGCGATACAGCTTGCGCTCGACCGTGATCGGCAGCCTGGACGCTTCCGGCGCGCGGCTGCGGTACGACACGATGGCCGATTGCGTGGTCACATCGGTCGGCGCCGTCGTCAGGTCCAGCGCGGCGGGGGCTTGCGCGCCGGTCCAGCGCCACGTCGGCACACCGACCGGCGAGCGCGTCGCCAGCCAGCCGCCCGCCGAGACGGCCGGCTGGATGGTGGCAACGCTGGCGCCTTGCAGGCCGCCCAAACCCTTCTGCAGCCAGACCAGCGCCACAGCGCGGTCCATCGTCGGCATGGCGGCGCTGGCGCGGGCCAGCAGCGGTGCCGGGTCGGCAGCCGAGCGGCCACCGCCCATCAGCAGCAGGCTTTGCACCAGCGGAGAAGTGTCGGCAGCCAACGCATTGCGCGCGGCGATGTCAGCGGAGACCAGCGCTTCCGGCACCGGCTGGCCGACTTGGCGCATCAGCTGTGCCGTCAGCACCGTCGCCACCTGACGGCCGCGCGGCGAATCCGGCGCCACGAAGATCAGGCTGTCGCCCGCGGCGGGGTCGGCGTCGGCCGAGGCCTTGGGCGCCTTACCGCCGCTGGGCGCAAGCTCGTTCGCCACGCCCGACAGCGGCGTCGCCACGGGCAAGCCCATCTCGTTGGCGAACCACAGCGCCAGCGCGCGGTGCAGCAGCGGCTCGTTCTGGCTGGTGCGCTTGTAGGCTTCGAGCACCTGCTTCCAGTTGTCTGCCGGCAGGCTGATGCCGACTGAACGGCTGGCAAGCCAATCCGCGTAATACGCATACGACGTGATCAGCGCGCTACTGGTGGTCAGCTCGCCCCACCAGCCGAAGGTGCCGTTGGTGCCGGCCAGCAGGGCCAGACGCTGGCGTTGCGTGCGCAGCAGCGCGTCGACGCCCTGGGTGCCGGCCGGGCCGCCGTCGCCGAGGCGCGTGCCAGTGGCCGCCAGACTCTGCTGGGCCAGTGCCAGCGGAATCAGCCGGCTGGCGGTCTGCTCGGCGCAACCGTACGGATATTCGATGAGGTCATCGGCCACACGAGCAAACTGGCTGGCCGTGTTGCCGACCACGCGCAGACGCACGTCGCGCGCATCGGCGGGCAGGCCCAGCGGCAGGCGCGTGCCTTGCAACTGCGTGAGCGGGACGACGTTTTCGCGGTCCGCCAGCCAGCCGGTCGCATCCAGCCTGAGCGTGGTCTGCAGGCGGTCCGACACCTTGTCGCCCTGCTTCAGCTCGGCATTGACCACACCCGCCTGCAGCGCCGTGACGGGCGCGCGCAGGTAGTTGGCGCCGCGCTTGAGCGTCACGCGCTGGTTGATGTTCAGGCCGGCGCCCGAGACGATCCAGTCGGCGGTGATGTCCTTGTCGGTCTGGTTGAAGGCGACCATGTCCAGGCGCGGCTGATCGCTTTCGCGGAAGCGCTGCGGGCCGGTCCACTTGAGGTACAGCGGCTTGTCGGAGCGGATGCTCGCCGTGCGCTGGCCAACGATGCCGTCCGATGTGCCGGTGGTGGACACCGCGCGCACCGTTATGCGCCAGCGCGCCAGCGAATCCGGCATCTTGAAGGTCATGCGCGCACGGCCATCGGCGCCGGTCTGCAGGTTGGCGACCCAGGCAGCGGTGTCCTTCTCGTCGCGGCGCGGGCGTTCGAGCACCTTCACGCCGCGCTCGTTATGACGGCCGTACGTGCCGCCCGGCTTGCCCGGCAGCGACGCAAGCGCGAGGTCATAGCTGATGAAACTCTGGCTCGACGTGGTGCGCACGCTGTTGCGGCGCGGGTGATAGAAGAAGTCGACGATGCTCGGCGCCACTTCAGGCTGCAGCACGTAGATCATTTCGTCGACCACCGAGACGGTCAGGTTGGCCGGCACAGGCTTGCCCGCCAGCGCGCTGGTCAGGTCCAGCGTGACGGTCTCGCCCGGCGCGTAGACGGCCTTGTCCGCATGCACGCCCAGGTCCAGCGTCGGTTGCGTGACGACGATGCCGGCGTTCTGGAACACCATGTCGCCGTCGCGCACGTACAGCACTGAGAACGTCATGTTGGGCGCGAACTCTGCACCGATCTTGATGCGCGCGCGGTACTGCGACGGCGTGACCTTCTGCAGGCTCAGCCATTCGCCGCCGCGCGTGAGCAGCGCGTGGCGCTCGACCTTGTCGCGCTCGAGCGTGAGCAGCGCGTCGTCCACCGGCAGGGGGAACGTGATCAGCGCTTCGGCCGTGTCGCCAATCTGGTAGCGATCACGGTCGAACACCATTTCGATGTTGCCCGGCACGGTCTGCACGCCGTCGCCGGCCACCCAGTGGCTCGATGCGGCGAGCAGGTTGCCAGCAGCATCACGCACCGACAGCGTGTATGAGCCCGGCTGGTCGAACTTGACCGGGAACGTGGCGTTGCCCTTGGCATCCGGCGCGAGCGTGCCTTCAGTGCGGGTACGCGTCTCCAGGCGGACGAGATCCCACTTGGCCGGCGGTGCCGTCGGCCCGGTCGCACCCGCCACCACCGGCATCGGCGTGAGCGTGAAGGACACGTTCTGCCCCGGCGTGGTGAAGTTCGACGTGGTCCACAGCTTGTACGGCGTCGCGCCACGGGCGATCAGCAATTCACGCGTGACCTTCACGCGGTACGCCGCGCCATCGTTGGCAAACACGGTCACGACGTAGCGGCTCGGTTCCTTGGCGGCGGGCAGCTCCAGCTTGGCGTTGCCGTCGCCATCGGTGACAAGCTCCTGCTGCTCCAGCTTGACGGGGAACAGGCCCGCGTAACGCAGCTCGCCCTCCACCATCGTCACCTGTTGCGCGCGCAGGCTGACCGACACCTTGCCGTTCTTGACCGGCTTGCCGTCCGGATAGCGCAGGCTGATCTTGCCCTTGACCGCTTCGCCCGTGCCGTAGCTGGCCTTGTCGAGCGACAGGTTTACGTCAAAGTGCGGCTTGATGTATTCAGCCACACGGAAGGCGCCGCCGTAGGTGCCGCCGTTGTAGTCGAAGCGCAGCGAGTAGCCGCCGGCCGGCGCGTTGGACGGCAGCGTAAAGCGCGCGTCAGCGCCCGTCTCGCCCGTCAGGCGCGTGGTCGTCGTGGCCACCGGCGCACCATTCGGGTCGAGGACTTGCAGCTTGATGTCGCCGGCCGCCGGCACCGTCGATTCGGTTGCGTTCTTGAAATTGCGGCCGATGAACTTGACGCTCACTTCGTCGCCCGGCCGATACAGCGGGCGATCGGTGAAGGCGTACAGCTTGGTGTTGTAGATCTCGCTGTCGTAATAGAAATTCTCGGAGATGAACACCCCGCCCGCGCGGTCGCTGCCAATCACGTAGCTGCGTTCAGGGGACACGTGACGCAGATCGGCCGTGCCGTCCGCTTCGGTGGTGCCCGAGGCCAGCACACCGACGCCGTCGGTCCAGCTCACCGACGCGCCGCCGACGGGCTTGCCGCTCTTGCGTTCGGCCGTCCACACCATCATCCCTTGCGACGTGCCCTTGGTGACGGCCACGGTGTCCGACACGAATAGCAGCGTGTGCGCACGGTACGCCCCAATCACGGCTTCAACGATGTACAGACCCGCCGGCAGCTTGCCGACCGGGATCATCACGTTGCCGGCGTTCTGCGGCATCCATTCGCTGCTGCTGCCTTCGAGCTTCACGTCCTTGGGCGGCGCGATCGGCTTGGCATCCCAGATCGGGTAGCGGAAGCGGCCCAGCAGCTCGTAGCCCTTGAGCGGCGCGTATTGCGGGTTGTTCGAGAAGCGCGTGGGCGCGGTCATCTGGTCGCCCATGCTGAACTGCGGCGCGGCCTCCACGGCCTTGCTGCGCGTGGCGAACGACAACACGCGCTGCCAGGCACGGCGGGCTTGGCGCGCCCAGTTGTCCCACAGATAGGCGAGCGTGTTGGCCAGGCCTTCGCCCGTGTAGTTGGCCTTGACGTCGATGCGGTGCAGGTTCTTCTGCGCCTTCAGAAATTCCAGCGGCTGCGGCACGCGGTAGACGAGGACGTCTGCGCCGCCGTAGCGGGAGAGTTCGTCCTTGTATTCGCGGCCCGGGGCTTCGAGGCGGACCAGCGCTTCCTGATCGGTGCCGTAGCTCGCATCCGAGAGCAGGAAGAACGGCTGGCCCTTGATCGGCTCGTAGCCGCTGCCCGGTACGTCGAACAGCGTTGGGTTCGGCGCGTCTGCCGCGTGCGCTGCGGGCACCGAAGCGACCAACGCCAGCACCGTCACGCAGACGGCGGCAACGAGATTGAACGACAGCCAACGGTTGCGCATGCGTTTTTCTACCGTGTCAAAAAGGCCAGACGAAACACGCCGATGAAGTTGGGGTTGCCGCTCTGCGGCTGCCAGCGCGAGTCTTTCCATTGCATCAGTTCAGAAACCGGGACCGCGCGCAGGCCGTTGTCGGTGCGGGTGACGGTGCCGGTGTGGTAAGCGATGTAGCGATCCATCCAGATCATCAGATGCTGGTCGTCGCCTTGATCGAAGAAGAGCAGATCGCCCGGGAGCGCCTGGTTGACGTCCTTGGCGATGAAGCGGCTGTTCTGCTGGATGAGCCCCAGCGCCGAGACATACGCGCCGGTGCTGCCATCGAAGCGTGCCCACCGCTGCGTAAGCGTGCGTTGGGCGGGCGTGAGATTCAGCTCGGGCGGCAGTTGCCGTGTGGATTCCGCATCGCGCATGCCGTTGGCGCGCAGCCAGCGGGCGTCGTGGGGGCGCAGCGCCTCGCCGGCGGCAAAGCGCACGAGGCCGGCGCAGTCACGGTGCGTCCAGCGCGGGGTCGGGCCTTGGCGAAGCTGCTCGTTGACGATGCGAACGAACCACGCGCGAAACACGCTCGATTGGTCCGCCGTAAGGGCATCGGCATCCGCCGGAGCCGTGTCGGCCCAGCCCGACAGCGCATGCACAGACGGAGCGAGCAGGCAGGCGCCCGCCGCCGTCAACCAACGGCGGCGGTTCAACGCGGCGGCCTGGGCGCGCAACGTCATTGCTGCATGCTGGTGTTGTCTTCGGAGGCGGGCGCCGCAGCCACTGTGGCGGGCGCGTCGGCCGACGGGGCTTGCGCTGCCGTTGCGTCAGCCGGGGGCGGCGTGCCATCGCCACCGGCAGGCAGACCGCGGCCGCTCGACAGCCACGTCACGGGCACCCAGCCGCGCGCCGACGGCACACCGCCGTCCAGCGCCAGCGATACCGGCGCGTACCGCGACAGTGCTTTCAGCTTCGGAAACAGATGCGTCTGTGCCGCGTTCAGGAACACCGCTTCCTGATCGGCGGGCAGCGCGGCCCCGGCTTCGCGGCGAACCAGCGGCGCGAGCGCTGCGGGCGTCATCGTCAGGACGATGCGATCGGTCTTGTCCTTCGGCAGGCTATCTGCCACGGCGGGGAAGCGCTTGGCGAGCACCGCCAGGGCGTCTTCAACGAGGCGCGCGTCCGGCGAGAACACGACCACGTCACCCGCAATCGCCAGCGTGACCGGGAAGTAGCGATCCGCCGACAGCTGCGCCGCAAACGGTGCGCCAGCCGATTGCGCTGTACCGTAGCGCGCGCTGACCGGGCGCTGCCACAGCGTGGCGTTGGCGGGCCCTTGCTTTGTCGTCACCGGCAGGCGCTTGTACGGACCGGACTTGTCGTCGGCCTGCGCCTTGGCTTCGTACGAACCGACAATCTGGCCGAACAGCGCGCCGAGCGCCGGCTTGACCGCCTCGGCCTGCGACGCCGATGCCAGCTTCGCCACGAACAACGGCGCCACCAGCGACGACTTGCCGTACCAGCACGCAGCCGCCGGGCCCGCAAATGCACCGCCGACATGCGCGGCGGCGTCGCTGATCTCCTTGGCATCGCCCGCCACGGACTTCAGCAGCGTGCCGGCGGCCTTCCAGTCGACCGGCAGCGTCGCGCACGCGGCAGGGTCAGACGGCAGCGCGCGCCAGAGCCCAGCGTTATCCCACTTCGCAGAAAGCCGGGCCGGGTCGATGAGCGCGGCGCTCTGCCAGCCGTTGCCCACGCCGTCTTTGCCCGCACCGAAGTCGAAACGCAGCGCTTCAATGCCGGGGAAGTACTGCTGATAGCCGAACGACAGATAGTTGGCGCTCACCACAACGTGATGGCCCGTCGGCTGCTGCGCGGGCAGCGCGTACGCCGTGCCCTGCACGTTGCGCTTGTCCGCATCGTCGGAGAACAGCGCCGCCAGCGCATTCGCCTGCTTGGCAATCGGCTTGCCGTCCTTGTCCAGCAGCATGCCCGGCTCGGACAGCGCGATCAGCCGGTCGCCCTTGCTGGCAATCAGGATCGAACGCGTGGCCGAAAGCCTGAGCGCATAGACCGGCGCGCCCGAATCGCCCAGCCCATCGGCGACCTTGCTGAGCTGTGCATCGCTCGTTGCCACGGTGGCGACGGCTTCCAGCGCCTTGGCCAGGCCGTTGCGCTGCATCGAGAGCACCCAGTAGCGCAGCTTGTCGTCCGGGCCGCGCCACAGCATCACGCGCGCGGGCTCGTCAAACACGTGCCTGAGCACGGTCTCGGCCAGGTCGAGCTTCTGCTCGTACGCTAGGCGGCGCAGCGCACCGGCCACCGAGAGGCGGTCTTCGTTGCCTTCGTAATAGGCGACGAAATCTTCGGTCAGGACGTCGCGCAGCAGCGGCACACGCAGCACGTCGCGCGGCAGTTGCGACAGGCTCTGGCTGTCGATGAGCGCATCGGGGTAGGTCAGGTCGAGCTGGACCTGGCGGGCGTGCAGCGCGCGCGTGCGGCCAAACGGGTGCCAGACCATCTGCACCACTGCCGCACCGGCAGCCACCAGGACAATCGCGCCGGCGGCGATCTGCTTGCGTGTGAGCTTCATGGAGGAATCGTCGGCAAGACTGAGGAGGGCCGGCGATTGCAGAATGTGCCGGTCTATAACCGCGAGATCATAGCGGCAGGCATGTTAAGGCGGGTTAACGTGCGGAAAAAACGGGTAAATACAACAGCACCGGTCCGGTTTGAGGCCACGGTGCAGCGGTGTTGGCCGGTGCCGGCGATCTTCCAGCAGCGCCATGCCCGCGGTGCGATGCGAGCCGCGGGGGCAAAAGAAAAAGCCCGGCACCCCAAAAGGGGCCGGGCTTTTGATGCGAAGGACGCTGCCTGGCTTCAGGCTGCGCCGCCTTCCTCCTGGTGAGCGACAGGCGTCTCGAAGATCGAAGCGGCTTCTTCCTCGGCGATCGCTGCCGCGCGGTCGCGGTCGGCGGCTTCCTTGGCCTTGCGGGCGCGGTGGTAAGCCAGACCGGTACCCGCCGGGATCAGGCGGCCGACGATGACGTTTTCCTTCAGACCACGCAGGTCGTCGACCTTG
The DNA here is from genome assembly GCF_905397375.1 of Ralstonia mannitolilytica. GTDB lineage: Bacteria > Pseudomonadota > Gammaproteobacteria > Burkholderiales > Burkholderiaceae > Ralstonia > Ralstonia mannitolilytica. Next base: position 14,502 of record NZ_CAJPVG010000010.1, on the reverse strand, counting down.
CCCATGATGGCGGCTTCGGTCAGCACGCGCGTGGTTTCCTGGAACGACGCCGCCGAGATGAAGCTGTCGGTCGACAGCGACGCCTTCGTGATACCCAGCAGCAGGTTCTCGTACGTTGCCGGACGCTTGCCTTCCGCGATCACGCGGTCGTTCTCGTCGAGCAGCTCCGAGCGCTCCACCTGTTCACCCGGGATGAACTTGGTGTCGCCCACATCGACGATCTGCACGCGGCGCAGCATCTGACGAACAATCACCTCGATGTGCTTGTCGTTGATCTTCACGCCTTGCAGACGGTACACGTCCTGCACTTCGTCGACGATGTAGGTCGCCAGTTCTTCCACCCCCTTCAGACGCAGGATGTCGTGCGGGTCGGCCGGGCCTTCGACGATCATCTCGCCCTTGTTGACGACTTGGCCGTCGTGCACCAGCACCTGCTTTTCCTTGGCAATCAGGAACTCGTGGGCGTTGCCGTCGAGGTCCGTGATCACCAGGCGCTGCTTGCCCTTGGTGTCCTTGCCGAACGAGACGGTACCGGTGACTTCCGCCAGCACGGCGGCGTCCTTCGGCGAACGCGCTTCGAACAGCTCGGCCACACGCGGCAGACCACCGGTAATGTCACGCGTCTTCTGCGATTCGGTCGGAATACGTGCGAGCACTTCACCCACGTGCACTTGCTGACCGTCCTTCACGGTGATCAGCGCGCCCACCTGGAAGCCGATGGTCACGGAGTGGTCCGTGCCCGGGATCTTCACTTCGGCGCCCGACGAATCGAGCAGCTTCACCTGCGGACGGATGCCCTTCGAAGCCGAGGTGCGACGCTTGGCGTCGATCACCACCAGCGTCGACAGGCCGGTCACTTCGTCCATCTGCTTGGCGACGGTCACGCCCTCTTCGACGTTCTCGAACTTGATGGTGCCCGAGTACTCCGAAATGATCGGACGCGTCAGCGGATCCCACGTGGCGAGCTGCGTGCCGGCCTTGATGGCCTGGCCATCCTGCACCAGCAGCGTTGCGCCGTACGGAATCTTGTGGCGCTCGCGCTCACGGCCGTGGTCATCGGTGATCAGCGCTTCGCCCGAACGCGAGATGACGATCTGCTCGCCCTTCGCGTTGGTGACGTAACGCATGGTCGCCGTGAAGCGCACGGTACCGGTGGCCTTCGCTTCCACGCTCGACGCCACTGCCGCACGCGATGCCGCACCACCGATGTGGAACGTACGCATCGTCAGCTGCGTGCCCGGCTCGCCGATCGACTGCGCAGCGATCACGCCCACCGCTTCACCCGAGTTCACCAGCGTGCCGCGGCCAAGGTCGCGGCCGTAGCACTTGGCGCACAGGCCGTAGCGCGTGTCGCAGGTCAGCGGCGTGCGGACCTTGACTTCGTCCACGCCGATCGAATCGATCAGGTCGACGAGGTCTTCGTCAAGCAGCGTGCCGGCTTCGATCGCGGTTTCCTGCGTTTCCGGGTTCACCACGTCGTTGGCCGTGACGCGGCCGAGGATACGGTCACGCAGGGCTTCGATCACTTCACCACCCTCGACCAAGGCCTTCATAGCCACGCCGTTGGAGGTGCCGCAATCGTCTTCCACCACCACCAGATCCTGCGTCACGTCGACCAGACGACGGGTCAGGTAACCCGAGTTCGCGGTCTTCAGTGCCGTATCGGCCAGACCCTTACGTGCACCGTGGGTCGAGATGAAGTACTGCAGAACGTTCAGGCCTTCGCGGAAGTTCGCGGTAATCGGCGTTTCGATGATCGAGCCGTCCGGCTTGGCCATCAGGCCACGCATACCGGCGAGCTGGCGGATCTGCGCCGCGGAACCCCGTGCGCCCGAGTCGGCCATCATGTAGATGGAGTTGAACGACTCCTGCTTGACGGTGTTGCCGTGGCGGTCGACCACGTCTTCGGTCTGGAGCTGCTCCATCATCGCCTTGCCCACCTGGTCGCCGGCGGCGCCCCAGATGTCCACGACGTTGTTGTAACGCTCCTGGTCCGTCACCAGACCCGACATGTACTGCTTGTCGTATTCCTTCACCTTGGCGGCGGCCTCGGCGATGATCTTCTCCTTGGCCGGCGGCACCAGCATGTCGTCGATGGCGATCGAGATACCGGCGCGCGTTGCCAGGCGGAAGCCAGACTGCAGCAGCTTGTCAGCGAAGATCACGGTTTCGCGCAGACCGCACTTGCGGAATGCCGTGTTGATCAGGCGCGAGATTTCCTTCTTCTTCAGCGGCTTGTTCAGCACCGAGAACGGCAGACCCTTCGGCAGGATCTCCGACAGGATCGCGCGGCCGACCGTGGTCGACTGCAGCGTGATCTTCGGCGCAAAACGGGCGTCGCCGTCGGCTTCCGGGTTCACCAGTTCGTACTCGGTGATCCGCACGTTCACGCGCGAAGCCAGTTCGACTTCCTTGTTCTCGTAGGCGCGGATGACTTCCGAGATGTCGGCGAAGGTCATGCCCTCGCCCTTGCCGTTGATCTTGTCGCGGGTCGCGTAGTACAGACCCAGCACCACGTCTTGCGACGGCACGATCGACGGATCGCCGTTGGCCGGGAACAGCACGTTGTTCGACGCCAGCATCAGCGTGCGCGCTTCCATCTGCGCTTCGAGCGACAGCGGAACGTGAACGGCCATCTGGTCACCGTCGAAGTCGGCGTTGAACGCCGCGCAGACCAGCGGATGCAGCTGGATGGCCTTGCCTTCGATCAGCACCGGCTCGAACGCCTGGATACCCAGACGGTGCAGCGTCGGCGCACGGTTCAGCATCACCGGGTGTTCGCGGATCACCTCTTCGAGGATGTCCCACACCACCGGGGTCTGGCTTTCCACTTCCTTCTTCGCCGCCTTGATCGTGGTGGCGATGCCCATCGTTTCCAGCTTGTGGAAGATGAACGGCTTGAACAGCTCGAGCGCCATCAGCTTGGGCAGGCCGCACTGATGCAGCTTCAGCGTCGGGCCCACCACGATGACCGAACGGCCCGAGTAGTCCACGCGCTTGCCCAGCAGGTTCTGACGGAAACGACCGCCCTTACCCTTGATCATTTCCGCCAGCGACTTCAGCGGACGCTTGTTGGCGCCGGTCATCGCCTTGCCGCGACGGCCGTTGTCCAGCAGCGAATCCACGGCTTCCTGCAGCATGCGCTTTTCGTTGCGCACGATGATCTCCGGCGCCTTCAGCTCCAGCAGACGCTTCAGACGGTTGTTCCGGTTGATCACGCGGCGATACAGGTCGTTGAGGTCCGACGTGGCGAAACGGCCGCCGTCCAGCGGCACCAGCGGACGCAGTTCGGGCGGCAGCACCGGCAGCACTTCGAGGATCATCCACTCCGGCTTGATGCCCGAACGCTGGAATGCCTCGAGCACCTTCAGGCGCTTGGCGAACTTCTTGATCTTGGCTTCCGAGCCAGTGGCCTGCAGCTCGGCGCGGATCGTCTCGATCTGCTTCTCGATGTCGATGCCGCGCAGCAGCTCGCGGATGCCTTCGGCGCCCATCATGGCGACGAACTCACCCTCGCCGTACTCGTCGCACTTGGCCAGGTAGTCGTCTTCCGACATGATCTGGCTCTTCTTGAGCGGGGTCATGCCCGGCTCGACCACGACGAATGCCTCGAAGTACAGCACGCGCTCGATGTCGCGCAGCGTCATGTCGAGCACCATGCCCAGACGCGACGGCAGAGACTTCAGGAACCAGATGTGCGCGGTGGGCGCAGCCAGTTCGATGTGGCCCATGCGCTCGCGGCGCACCTTGGCCAGCGTCACTTCCACGCCGCACTTCTCGCAGATCACGCCACGGTGCTTCAGGCGCTTGTACTTGCCGCACAGGCACTCGTAGTCCTTGATCGGGCCAAAGATCTTGGCGCAGAACAGGCCGTCGCGCTCAGGCTTGAACGTGCGGTAGTTGATGGTCTCGGGCTTCTTGACTTCGCCGTACGACCACGAACGGATTTTCTCCGGCGACGCGAGGCCAATCTTGATCGCGTCGAACTGCTCTTCTTGCTGTACCTGACGGAATAGGTCGAGCAATGCTTTCATTCCAAACTCCTTGAGTTTGAGGCTGGCACCCCGGCTACCAGGGCACCGGCCCTAAATCTTCGTCAATGGCTGCTGTTACCGGAGCGCGGCAATCGTGCTGCCGCGCCCCCATCGCATCGGCGCTCAGTTGCGCTCGAGGTCGATGTCGATACCCAGCGAGCGGATTTCCTTCACCAGCACGTTGAACGACTCCGGCATGCCGGCATCGATCGAGTGCTCGCCCTTGACGATGTTCTCGTACACCTTGGTCCGGCCGTTCACGTCATCCGACTTCACGGTCAGCATTTCCTGCAGCACGTACGACGCGCCGTACGCTTCCAGCGCCCACACTTCCATTTCACCGAAACGCTGGCCACCGAACTGGGCCTTACCGCCCAGCGGCTGCTGTGTCACCAGCGAGTACGGACCGGTCGAACGCGCATGCATCTTGTCGTCGACCAGGTGGTGCAGCTTCAGCATGTGCATCACGCCCAGCGTGACCGGACGCTCGAAGGCTTCACCGGTTCGACCGTCGTACAGCGTGACCTGCTGCTTGGAAGCGGTCAGGCCCTTTTCCTTGGCGATGTCGTCCGGGTAGGCCAGATCCAGCATGCGCTTGATCTCGTCCTCGTGCGCACCGTCGAACACCGGTGTCGCAAACGGCACGCCCTTCTTCAGGTTCTCGGCCAGCTCCAGGATCTCAGCGTCCGACAGGCTGTCCAGATCTTCGGTCTTGCCGCTTTCGTTGTAGATCTGGTTCAGCAGCTTGCGGATCTCGGCAGCCTTGGCTTGCGCCTTCAGCATGTTGCCGATGCGCTCGCCCAGGCCGCGTGCGGCCCAGCCCAGGTGGGTCTCGAGAATCTGGCCCACGTTCATCCGCGAAGGCACGCCCAGCGGGTTCAGCACGATGTCTGCCGGCGTACCGTCAGCCATGTACGGCATGTCTTCGATCGGGGTGATCTTCGACACGACACCCTTGTTACCGTGACGGCCTGCCATCTTGTCGCCAGGCTGCAGTCGACGCTTCACGGCCAGGTACACCTTGACCATCTTGATCACGCCCGGCGGCAGTTCGTCGCCTTGCGTGAGCTTCTTGCGCTTCTCTTCAAACGCGAGGTCGAAGTCGTGACGCTTCTGCTCGATGGCTTCCTTCACGGCTTCGAGCTGGGTGGCCACGTCGTCGTCCGCCGGGCGGATGTCGAACCAGTGCCACTTGTCGAGGTCGTCCAGGTATTCCTTCGTGAGCGCGGTGCCCTTGGCCAGCTTCTTCGGACCACCGTTGGCCACCTTGCCGATCAGCAGACGCTCCAGACGCTGGAAGGCATCGCCTTCCACGATACGCAGCTGGTCGTTCAGGTCGAGGCGGTAGCGCTTCAGCTCTTCGTCGATGATGGACTGGGCACGCTTGTCGCGCGTCACGCCTTCACGCGTGAAGACCTGCACGTCGATCACGGTACCGCTCATGCCCGAAGGCACGCGCAGCGAGGTGTCCTTCACGTCGGACGCCTTCTCGCCGAAGATCGCACGCAGCAGCTTTTCTTCCGGCGTCAGTTGGGTCTCGCCCTTGGGCGTGACCTTGCCGACCAGCACGTCGCCAGCTTCGACTTCCGCGCCGATGTACGTGATGCCCGATTCGTCCAGGCGAGCCAGCTGCGCCTCGGCCAGGTTCGAGATGTCGCGCGTGATTTCTTCCGGTCCAAGCTTCGTGTCGCGGGCCACGACCGACAGTTCCTCGATGTGGATCGAGGTGTAGCGGTCTTCGGCCACCACGCGCTCCGAGATCAGGATCGAATCCTCGAAGTTGTAGCCGTTCCAGGGCATGAACGCGACCAGCATGTTCTGGCCGAGCGCGAGCTCGCCCAGGTCGGTCGAGGCGCCGTCGGCGATCACGTCGCCGCGGGCCACGTGGTCGCCCACCTTGACCATCGGACGCTGGTTGATGTTCGTGTTCTGGTTCGAACGCGTGTACTTGATCAGGTTGTAGATATCCACGCCGACTTCACCGGCCACGGCTTCGTCGTCGTTTACGCGGATCACCACGCGGTTGGCATCGACATAGTCGACGACGCCGCCGCGCGTGGCCTGCACGGCCGTACCCGAGTCGACCGCAACGGTGCGCTCGATGCCGGTACCGACCAGCGGCTTGTCCGCACGCAGGCAAGGCACGGCCTGGCGCTGCATGTTTGCGCCCATCAGTGCACGGTTCGCGTCATCGTGCTCAAGGAACGGCACCAGGGAGGCTGCAGCCGACACGATCTGCGACGGCGCCACGTCGATGTACTGCACGCGGTCCGGCGTGACCATGCGGGTCTCACGCTCGCTGCCTTCACGCGCCGACACCAGTTCGTCGATCAGGTTGCCGTCCTCGTCCACCGTCGCGTTGGCCTGCGCCACCACGTACTTGCCTTCCTCGATGGCCGACAGGTAATGCACTTCGTCGGTCACCTTGCCGTTCTCGACCTTGCGGTACGGCGTTTCGAGGAAGCCGTAGTCGTTCAGGCGTGCATACAGTGCCAGCGAGTTGATCAGACCAATGTTCGGGCCTTCCGGCGTTTCGATCGGGCACACGCGGCCGTAGTGGGTCGGGTGCACGTCGCGGACTTCAAAGCCCGCACGCTCGCGCGTCAGACCGCCCGGACCCAGTGCCGAAATACGACGCTTGTGCGTGACTTCCGACAGCGGGTTGGTCTGGTCCATGAACTGCGACAGCTGCGACGAACCGAAGAACTCGCGGATCGCCGACGAAATCGGCTTCGAGTTGATCAGGTCGTGCGGCATCAGGTTTTCCGTCTCGGCCTGGCCCAGACGTTCCTTCACGGCACGCTCCACGCGCGACAGACCTGCGCGGAACTGATTTTCCGCCAGTTCGCCGACGCAGCGCACGCGACGGTTGCCGAGGTGGTCGATATCGTCGACTTCACCCTTGCCGTTGCGCAGGTTCACCAGCAGCTTGATCGTGTCGAGGATGTCCTCATCCGTGAGCACCATCGGGCCGTCGCCGGTCGGGCGGTTCAGGCGGCTGTTGACCTTCATGCGGCCCACGCGCGACAGATCGTACGAATCTTCGCTGTAGAACAGACGCTGGAACAGCGCTTCGACAGCGTCTTCGGTCGGCGGCTCGCCGGGGCGCATCATGCGGTAGATGGCGATGCGCGCGGCGGTCTGGTCGGCGGTGTCGTCGGTGCGCAGCGTGGACGAGATGTACGGACCCTGATCCAGATCGTTCGTGTACAGGGTCTGGATTTCCTTCACGTCGGCGTCGCGCAGCTTCTCGAGCACGGCTTCGGTGAGTTCGTCGTTGGCGTTGGCCAGGACTTCGCCGGTATCCGGATCGACGATGTTCTTCGCCAGCACGCGGCCGAGCAGGTAGTCTTCCGGCACGCTGATCAGCTTGGTGCCGGCCGCGTCCAGGTCACGGATGTGCTTGGCGTTGATGCGCTTGTCCTTCTCGACGACGACCTTGCCGTTCTTGTCGGTAATGTCGAAGCGAGCGACTTCACCGCGCAGACGCTCGGGCACGAATTCCATCAGCGCGCCTTCGCTCTTTAGCGTGAAGTTGTCGAACACGAAGAAGTGCGCCAGGATCTGCTCGGGCGTCAGGCCGATCGACTTCAGCAGGATCGTCACCGGCATCTTGCGGCGGCGGTCGACGCGGAAGTACAGGATGTCCTTCGGGTCGAATTCGAAGTCGAGCCACGAGCCGCGGTACGGAATGATCCGCGCCGAGAACAGCAGTTTGCCCGAGCTGTGCGTCTTGCCCTTGTCGTGCTCGAAGAACACGCCCGGCGAGCGGTGCAGCTGGGACACGATCACACGTTCCGTGCCGTTGATCACGAACGAGCCGGTGGACGTCATGAGCGGGATTTCGCCCATGTAGACTTCCTGCTCCTTGATCTCCTTGACCTTGGTGGGGTTCTCGCGGTCGTTGATGATCAGGCGCACTTTTGCGCGCAGCGCCGAGTGATAGGTCAGACCACGCTGCTGACATTCCTTGACGTCAAACGGCGGGTTGGACAGGTGGTACGACACGAACTCCATGCGTGCCAGCCCGTTGTGCGACACGATGGGGAAAATGGCGTTGAACGCCGCTTGCAGGCCTTCGTTCTTGCGCTGTGCCACAGGCACGTTTTCTTGCAGGAACTGGGTATACGATTGAATCTGGGTGGCAAGCAGGAAGGGAACCTGATGAACCGTTGCGCGCTTCGCGAAACTCTTGCGAATACGCTTTTTCTCGGTAAAGCTGTACGCCATGGGATCTCCGAATCATCGCAAGCGCAGACGGACGGGCGAAGGTCACGACCAACACTTGAGGTGTTCAGCGACTGGTGACGGGATTTGGCGGTTGGCCGCTACCAACCTCTGGCTGACGGTACTGCGCGCGCCGCCCGCACATGCACCCATGGAGCGCATGCCACGGACGGGGGAGCACCCGACCAAACTTGCCTTCTGCAGTCGGTTCAGAAGACAAACATCAGCGGACTGCGAACTGCCTAGTGTGCCACTGATGTTTGGCCTCTGCTGGCCTGGCTCAGACCTGCGACCGGATATCCGGTAAAAGAGACTCCAAGCCGACTTATCGCGTGATTGCGGGATCGCTCAACAACCGGTCCCACAAGCGCAAAAAGGCTGGCGCCGGGAAATGTCCCTTTGCCAGCCTCCGTCGCGTACCGGATGCGGCACGCGAGACCTGCACTTACTTGGCTTCGGCTTCCGCGCCGGCTTCCACCAGCTTCTTCACCAGCTCGTCGGCAGTCTTCTTGTCGACGCCTTCCTTCACGGGCTTCGGTGCGCCATCGACCAGGTCCTTGGCTTCCTTCAGGCCCAGGCCGGTGATTTCACGCACGGCCTTGATGACGCCAACCTTGTTCGCGCCGGCGCTCTTCAGCGTCACGGTGAATTCGGTTTGCTCTTCCGCCGCAGCAGCGGCGCCGCCAGCAGCAGCCGGGCCGGCCACTGCCACTGCAGCTGCCGACACGCCAAACTTCTCTTCGAACGCCTTGACCAGGTCGTTCAGTTCCATCACGGACATCGCGCCAACGGCTTCCAGGATGTCGTCTTTGGTGATTGCCATTTGAATAACTCCAGAATGTGATTCGGTATCGATCGTGCGATCTGTGCGAGGTATTCGCGGCCGATTAGGCTGCGGCGCCTTCGCCTTGCTTTTCGGCCAGCGCAGCCAGGGCACGGGCGAAGCCCGACACCGGCGCCTGCATGACGAACAGCAGCTTGCTGAGCAGTTCTTCGCGGCTCGGGATCGTTGCCAGGGCCTTCACGCCGTTGACATCGAGCACCTTGCCATCGTACGAACCGGCGCGCAGCACCAGCTTGTCATTGCCCTTGGCGAAATCGTTCAGCACCTTGGCCGGGGCCACTGCGTCTTCGGAAATACCGTAGATCAGCGGGCCGGTCAGTTGCTCGGCGAGTTCGGCAAACGGCGTGCCTTCCACAGCGCGGCGAGCCAGCGTGTTCTTCAGAACGCGCAGGTAGACGCCTTGCTGGCGTGCTTGCGCACGCAGCTTGGTCAGATCGCCAACCGTGATACCGCGATATTCAGCAACGACGATGGTCGAGGCCTTGGCGACTTGCGCCGTTACCTCGGCCACGACGGCCTTCTTATCTTCGAGATTGAGTGCCACGGTTAAGCTCCAAAACGACGTTGGCTCCCGCGGATGCAGCGGTCGCCTCGGTCAGTCCAAAAGTACGGCGTCCGATTGGCACAAATCACTTCGGCAATACCAAAGTCACTCATTCCCTTCGGGGGCGCCATCTGCGTTGGCTGCAGCGCGGTGCGTTGCCACGCCGCGTCGCGATTAAGGCGCCGGCTCCAACCAAGGAGCCCGTCACCGCCAACGGTCTTTGATAACCAGCGGCATCTGTCTGTTCGTACAAACATCTGCCGCTGCCCAAAGTTCTTCCCTGAAGCTGCCAGGGACCGCGCGGCCGGAGCCACGCAGAGAAACAGCAAACGCCGGGATGGTTATCGGGTCACCCGGCGCGAATGATCGAACGATCAGGCGGCCAGGGTCGCCTGGTCGATGCGCACGCCCACGCCCATCGTCGACGAGACGGCGATCTTGCGCAGGTACACCCCCTTGCTCGATGCCGGCTTGGCCTTGTTCAGCGCATCCAGCAGTGCTGCCAGATTGCTCTTCAGAGCAGCCGGCTCAAACGAGCGGCGGCCGATGGTTGCGTGGACGATCCCGGCCTTGTCGACGCGGAATTGCACCTGACCCGCCTTGGCGTTCTTCACGGCGGTCGCGACGTCCGGCGTCACGGTACCGACCTTCGGGTTCGGCATCAGGCCGCGCGGGCCGAGGATCTGACCCAGCGTACCGACGATACGCATCGTGTCGGGCGAAGCGATCACGACGTCGAAATCCATGTTGCCAGCCTTGATCTGCTCAGCCAGGTCTTCCATGCCGACGATCTCTGCGCCAGCCGCCTTGGCTTGCTCAGCCTTGTCGCCCTGGGCGAACACGGCCACGCGAACCGACTTGCCAGTACCAGCGGGCAGGACCACCGAGCCGCGAACGACTTGGTCCGACTTCTTGGCGTCGATGCCCAGTTGCACGGCCACGTCGATGGATTCATCGAACTTGGCGCTCGCGCATTCCTTGACGAGGCTCAGCGCTTCGTCGATCGGGTAGAACTTGGTGCGCTCCACCTTGGCCTTGTTTGCGGCCACGCGCTTCGAAATCTTTGCCATGATTACAGGCCCTCCACCGTGATACCCATCGAACGGGCGCTGCCGGCGATCGTACGCACGGCGGCGTCGAGATCCGCTGCGGTCAGGTCCGCGTTCTTCGCCTTGGCGATCTCTTCAGCCTGGGCGCGGGTGATCTTGCCGACCTTGTCGGTATGCGGCTTCGACGAACCCTTCTGGATGCCAGCAGCCTTCTTGATGAGCACGGTCGCCGGCGGCGACTTCATGACGAAGGTGAAGCTCTTGTCGGCGTAGGCGGTGATCACCACCGGCACCGGCAAGCCCGGTTCCATGCCTTGAGTCTGCGCGTTGAACGCCTTGCAGAACTCCATGATGTTCAGACCGCGCTGACCCAGGGCCGGGCCGACGGGCGGGGACGGATTTGCTTTACCAGCCGGGATCTGCAGCTTGATAAAGCCAATAATCTTCTTGGCCATCTTGACTCCAATCCGGATTGCCAAGCGTCAACGCGAGAGCAATCCTGTTGAGTGGTAACGCATCAGCACAAGACTGACGCTCCTCTGTTGGCGCAGGCGGCCTTGCCGCCGTTGCCCGCCGCATCCGCTGGATCCGGCGACTGGCACAACGGGTTCTCCCCGCCGCACCGAATTCCTTATACCTTTTCGACCTGGCCGAACTCGAGCTCGACCGGTGTCGCTCGACCGAAGATCGTCACGGAAACGCGCAGGCGCGACTTCTCGTAGTTGACTTCCTCGACGTTGCCGTTGAAGTCGGTGAACGGGCCCTCCTTCACGCGCACCATCTCGCCCACCTCGAACAACGTCTTCGGACGCGGCTTCTCGACCCCTTCTTGGATCTGAGCCATGATCTTGTCGACCTCACCCTTGGAGATCGGCGAGGGCCGGTTGCCCGACCCCCCGATGAAGCCCGTCACCTTGGACGTGTTCTTGACCAAGTGCCACGTTTCATCCGTCATCTCCATTTCAACGAAGACATAGCCCGGAAACAGGCGGCGCTCGGTGACAGTCTTCCGACCGCTCTTGTTCTCCATGACCTCTTCTGACGGCACCAGAATCTGGCCGAACAGGTGTTGCAGGCCTTCGCGATCAATGCGCTCCTGCAGCGCGCGTTGCACACTCTTCTCCATGCCCGAGTAGGCATGCACGACATACCAGCGCTTCTTTGAGGCCGGCGCGGAAGAATCCGTCGACGTGTCGTTCGCTACGTTATCCGTCATGGCTTCACCCGATTATTTCCAGCCCAGCACGAGCGAGAAGATCACCCACTCGATGAGCTTGTCCGCAGACCAGAGGAACACAGCCATGATCACCACAAAGGCGAACACCAAACCGGTCATCTGCCCCGCTTCCTTGCGCGTCGGCCAGACGACCTTGCGAACTTCGCGGTACGACTCGCGGGCAAATTCGATAAAGCTCTGCCCAGGCGCGGACACCAGGGCAACGCCGGCACCCAGCACCAGCCCGCCGATCAGCGAGGCTGCGCGGACATAGCTCGGTTGCTGTGCGAGCAGGTAAAAACCGATCACCCCGGCGACCACCAGCAGGACCGCCACGACCAGCAGCCACTTGCCGCTGGCGGTGTTGACGGTTTCGACGTTCGGATTGGCCATGTTTCCCAAACGAGACTAAGCCGCGTGGCGCCATATCGCGCTACGCGGCTGATGAATTGGCAGGGGCAGAGGGAATCGAACCCCCAACCTTCGGTTTTGGAGACCGACGCTCTGCCAGTTGAGCTATACCCCTAAAACAGCTTTGGGGTTGCCGTGCGGTCAACCCCACTCTGGCACTTCACGTGCGGCCGGTTGGCAGCCGCACGGAAGAGTTACAGCACTTACTCGATGATCTTGGCGACGACGCCGGCGCCGACGGTACGGCCGCCTTCACGGATGGCGAAGCGCAGGCCTTCTTCCATGGCGATCGGGGCGATCAGCTTGACGGTGATCGACACGTTGTCGCCCGGCATGACCATTTCCTTGTCCTTCGGCAGCTCGATCGAGCCGGTCACGTCGGTCGTACGGAAGTAGAACTGCGGACGGTAGTTGTTGAAGAACGGGGTGTGACGACCGCCTTCGTCCTTGGACAGGATGTAGACCTCGCCCGTGAAGTGCGTGTGCGGGGTGATCGAACCCGGCTTGGCGAGCACCTGGCCACGCTCGACGTCTTCACGCTTCGTGCCGCGCAGCAGGATACCGACGTTGTCGCCTGCCTGACCTTGGTCGAGCAGCTTGCGGAACATTTCGACGCCCGTGCAGGTGGTCTTCTGCGTGGCCTTGATACCGACGATTTCGATTTCCTCGCCGACCTTGATCACGCCGCGCTCGATACGGCCGGTCACCACGGTGCCGCGGCCCGAGATCGAGAACACGTCTTCCACCGGCATCAGGAACGTGCCGTCCACGGCGCGCTCCGGCGTCGGGATGTACGAGTCCAGCGCGTCGGCCAGGTTCATGATCGCCACCTCACCCAGCTCGCCCTTGTCGCCTTCCAGCGCCAGCTTGGCCGAGCCCTTGATGATCGGGGTGTCGTCGCCCGGGAATTCGTACTTCGAGAGCAGCTCGCGCACTTCCATTTCCACCAGCTCGAGCAGCTCGGCGTCGTCCACCATGTCGCACTTGTTCAGGAAGACGATGATGTACGGCACGCCAACCTGGCGGGCCAGCAGGATGTGCTCACGCGTTTGCGGCATCGGGCCGTCCGCGGCCGAGCACACCAGGATGGCGCCGTCCATCTGGGCGGCACCGGTGATCATGTTCTTGACGTAGTCGGCGTGGCCCGGGCAGTCAACGTGCGCGTAGTGGCGGTTGGCCGTTTCGTACTCGATGTGTGCGGTGTTGATCGTGATGCCGCGTGCCTTTTCTTCCGGCGCTGCGTCGATTTCGTCGTACTTCTTCGCTTCGCCACCGAACTTGCTCGACAGCACGGTCGCGATCGCTGCGGTCAGCGTCGTCTTGCCGTGGTCAACGTGACCAATCGTCCCAACGTTCACGTGCGGCTTGGTCCGCTCGAACTTTTCCTTTGCCATGTCGCGACTCCTGTCTCGGTAGCGATTTGCGGTGGTGGATGCGTGGTGCCCATGGGCAGGATCGAACTGCCGACCTCTCCCTTACCAAGGGAGTGCTCTACCACTGAGCCACATGGGCGAAACGTCTAACAGCGAATGGAGCGGGTGAAGGGAATCGAACCCTCGTCGTAAGCTTGGAAGGCTTCTGCTCTACCATTGAGCTACACCCGCCTGGGTTACTTCTTCCCTTGCCGCTCGGCCCATGCGGACCGAACTCACTGCTTAATTCTGGTGGAGAGGGTTGGATTCGAACCAACGTAGGCGTAAGCCAACAGATTTACAGTCTGCCCCCTTTAGCCACTCGGGCACCTCTCCGAAGAGAACTTGCGATTATGGGACCATCAGGACACCTTGTCAAGCAATCTTGATGAAATCCCAGCATGGCCGGCCGCGGAATGCGTTTTCATTCCTCAATGGCCGCGGATAGGGCATCGGCCCACAAGAGAGAAACTCCAATGGCAATGGAGCAGCGGGCCTGCGACAGCGACGACAGCACAGGAATACAGCAGAGCTGTCACGCACAATCCAGTGGGCATGGCGATCATGCGCCACCAGCATTTTGTCGAACATCAGCGCCGGCGTGGGGGGCAGGCGCCCGTCCTGCCGGTCCACCTCAACGCGCCCGCGCGAAACGTAGACGCCACAATCGACCCGACGTTGGGGGCGGAGGATTTTTCGTTCATGCTGCAGGAGAGGCCTGGGTGTTTTGCGTTCATCGGCAACGGTGACGGGGATCACCGAGAG
>NZ_CAJPVG010000009.1 GCF_905397375.1 Ralstonia mannitolilytica | reverse complement strand
GCCATCAACTGCGCAGCCAGTGTGCGCAGTTCGTCCGGGCTCAGGGCATCGAGGTTGGTGGGTAGGTTCATGCGGCGAGTCTGCCAGAACCCCAAGTCCTCTGGAAGGAAGACAGATCCCAACTTTCCAGTTAGATCAGCAAGGAACGTATTCCCGCTTCTTGATTTCCACCAATTCTGGAGACCGCTGATTGCCCGACGGAGAACAGCGGTAGGTCACCAGCAGATCTGGAACATAAACTCGGCCGCGAGACAGTGCAATTTTGACCGGCTGACATTCGTACGATTCCACTTGGGGATCCGAGTCCAGCAGGAGCATGTACTCCTTCTCCAGAATCGACTCGAATTCAATGACCTCATCCGCCAGCGGGGAGGGATGACGTCCAGTGACAAAGAGGTAGTTCTTAGGGATCCGGCGCACCGGCATAAAGCGCTCCACAAAGCACACATCCGTGGATTCTTGCTTTCCCCACCCTGACTTGTCGACCCTCCATCGCGAGGGGGCTCAATGCACTGAGCGCGTTTCAGTCTAGGTCGCTGAGAGCAACTTATGTAGTGCACACACGGGGCCCTCCTGACTATCGATCGGGGGTGTAACGCACCGCGTTACCGATGGCGTTGCGGGCCGGCGGCAAGAAATCCCGCTCGCGTCACGCAGTCGGACGTTTTCGCCGTCATATATGCAGAGGGCTACGTCCTTTGGTTCGGTGCAAATGTTGCTCCCTTGGCAGCCGAACTCAATGTAGTATACCCCCCTATAGTATATTTAATGAGGTGATCGATGAGCCACACCATCCGTGAGAAGCAGAAGCTACTCAACCGCGTTCGCCGGATTCGGGGCCAGCTGGATGCCATTGAGCGCGCACTGGAGGAGGAGCAAGGGTGCGCCCCCGTGCTCCAGCAGATCACGAGTTGCCGCGGCGCCATGAATGGCCTGCTGGCCGTCGTGCTGGAAGATCACATACGCACCCACCTGACCGAGGTGGATGACGAACATGAACACGCCGAAGGCAGCGCCAAGGAGCAGCTGATCGAGGTCGTGCACAGCTATTTCAAATGAGCCAGCCATGAGCAATTTCTACGACACGCCGTTCGGTATCGGTCATGACCACGTGTTCCTGGGCGCAGGGCACGAGAAAAACGAGCGCAAGACATGGGCCGTGATCGTGCTGTGCACGCTGATGATGGCCGCTGAGATCATCGGCGGCAGCATGTTTGGCTCGCTGGCCCTGGTGGCCGATGGGCTGCATATGTCGACGCACGCAGGCGCCATGCTGATCGCGGCGCTGGCCTACACATATGCGCGGCGCCACGCGAACGACTCACGCTTCGTGTTCGGTACAGGCAAGCTCGGCGACCTGGCCGGCTTCACCAGCGCCATCATCCTGGCGATGATCGCGCTGCTGATCGGCTACGAGGCTGTGGTGCGATTCCTCTCGCCGGTGCCGATCCACTTTAGTGAGGCGATCCCGATTGCGGTGGTCGGCCTGCTGGTGAACATCGCCAGTGCCTGGCTGCTGAGCGGTGGCGACCACGATGGCCACAGCCATGGCCACAGTCATCACCATGGTCATGCCCACGGACACGATCACGGCCCAGCCGGACTTGGCGACAAACATGCACACGGCAAGGAAGTGCAGCACATCAACGCGCCAGCAGGGGTGTTCGCGCTGTCGATCTTTGAAGACGACGTACCGCCAGTTTTCCGCTTGGCTGGAGAAACCATCCCGCTGCCCAGCGACGTGGCGACGGTGACCACCATCCGGCCGGACGGCAGCCGCCAGGAATTCCTGATGGTCCGCAAGGCGAACTACCTAGAATCCACCACAGAGATTCCGGAGCCGCATGCCTTTACTGCCGTGCTCGGCATCGGCGGCCAGGAATACAGCGTGGCCTTCGAAGAGCATGAGCACGATCACGCCGATGGACACGGGGCGCACCATCGCGACCACAACATGCGCGCGGCCTATGTGCACGTCTTGGCCGACGCCGCCATCTCTGTCCTGGCCATCATCGGGCTGTTGCTGGCCAAAACCTTCGGCTGGCTCTGGATGGACCCGCTTGCAGGTATCGTCGGTGCGCTGGTCATCGCCAACTGGGCGTACGGACTGATGCGCGACACGGGTGGCATCCTGGTCGACATGACACCAGACAAGCAAATCGGCGGCCGCATCAAGACTGCACTGGAAACCGATGGCGACGCGCTGCTCGATCTGCACGTCTGGCGCATCGGCCCTGGGCACCTGGGCGTGGTGGTCTCGGTCGGCACACGCCAGGCGCATCGCGGGCCGCAGTTTTATCACGAACGGCTGCGGCGATTCCAAGCGCTGTCACACGTTACGATCGAGGTTCATTCGTTACCGACCAAATAACCTGACGTCCGACCTGGACATATCCTCCGGACGATTAGAACGGGGGCGGTACCCCGCCATGTGGGTGCCGCATTCGCCCAACCAAAACAAGAAAACATTGTCGCGGCCTGACCGCGGACGCTCTCCCGGCCATGTACCACCCATCTAGATTTGCCCGCATTTGCGCGGCAGCGTTCGCTCTTGCTGCGCTCGTCTCCAGCCCATCACATGCGCATGGCATTGCTGGCAACCGCTTCTTTCCGGGAACGCTGAATTTCGACGACCCCGCTGTTGCTGACGAATTTTCCATCACCGCCGGCGCTGTGCAGCACCCTGACAACAGCCGCAACGTCACGGATCGCGGCGCGACAGTCTCATTCGCGCGGTTGCTGACACCTGAGGTCTCGATCGGCTTTGACAGCGGCTTCATCCGGCGCGACTGGGACAGTGCACGCCAGCCAGGCGCAACCGGTTCCGACCTGATTCTCAAATCCCGGCTCTACGAAGACGATCTGAACGAGACGCTTGTTGCCGCCTCGCTGATCTATGGGCTGCCCCAGACCGGCGCCAGACGACTCGGCGCCAGCACGTCAGCGACCATTGCCCCCAGCCTGTATGTAGGTCAGGGGTTGGGTGCCTTGCCTGAGGCGTGGTCTTGGCTTCGGCCGTTGGGCATCACCGCTGGCGTCAGCGTGGCCGTGCCGACCAGCAAAACATCGGACAACTTGAGCTACGACCCGATGACGCGACAGTTCAACCCTGTGAGGACAGCCAACGTCACCACGGTGCATTGGGGGTTCGCATTGGAGTACAGCACGCTCTATTTGACGGATCGGTTTGTACCAGGCGTGCTCCCCAAAGAGGAGCCGCTCCATCAATGGGTCCCGTTGGTCGAATTCGCATTCGACTCACCACGGGGCCAGCGTACGCGTGGCACCGTCAACCCAGGCTTCGCTTATGTCAAGGATACGTGGCAGGTGGCAGCGGAACTGGTCCTCCCCTTGACCCACGGATCAACGCGCGGTGTCGGCGCGAACGTTCAGGTGTTGTTCTTTCTGGACGATTTCCTGCCGGCGCTGTTCGGAAGGCCGATGCTGACTCACTAACGAATTGTCTTAGCGTGCATGTTCAAAATGGTCGATAGGGACTTAGATTCGCCCCTTGCCAATTGCATCTGGCATGAAGCACTCGGTTCGATGCAAATGGCTTTCTGACCCCGAGGCAATCTGATCCGGCTTGTGGCTGAAAACGCCGCTTTCCTAGATCAGGGATCCCGGTATTGCACTTGTGCCCACCAGTGCACCAGCGAATGCGAACGCCTCTCATGCGGATTCTTTTCTGCGGCTGCCGGTTATTCCCCAAACGGTCAATTCTCAACCTATGATCGCGGACAAATCCAGGCGCTCGCCCTCAAGGTGACCGGTCCTCGACCATCAGACAAACCAGACCATGCAACAGCCAACCGAGATCGATTTCGACAGCGAGACACCGGCCATCAAGCGCGCGGCGAAACGCAGCACTCTCGTGAGCGTGGGTGTCAATTTGGCCCTAACGGCCGCGCAACTGGTTGCTGGCGTTCTTGCCCATTCACAAGCGTTGATAGCCGACGCAATTCACTCGCTTTCCGACCTGGTTTCGGATTTCGTCGTCCTCTTTGCCGGACACCATAGCCAGAAGGAACCGGACGCAGAACATCACTATGGTCACCTTCGGTTCGAGACAGCGGCATCCCTGGTTTTGGGCTTGCTGCTACTTGGCGTAGGCATCGGGATGCTTTGGAGTGCGGTGACAAAGCTGGAGCATCCGGAATCAATTTCACATGTGAAGTTGATTGGCTTGTGGGTCGCACTTGGCGCACTGGTGAGCAAAGAGCTGTTGTTCCGGTACATGCTGGCCGTCGCCGAGCGCGTGCGCTCCAGCATGCTGATAGCGAACGCCTGGCATGCTCGCTCCGACGCAGCCTCCTCGTTGGTGGTCGCACTCGGCATCATCGGCAATTTGCTTGGATTTCACCTGCTCGACCCGGTAGCCGCACTCATTGTGGGGCTGATGGTATCCAGAATGGGGTGGCAGTTTGGCTCGAATGCTCTGCACGATCTCATGGACAGAGCCGTCGATGAAGAGACAGCGACCGAAATTCGGCAAGTAATGCTCGGCACGCCAGGCGTGCTTGGCGTTCATGACGTTCGGACACGCAAGATGGGCGACATGATCCTGGTGGACGCGCACTTGGAGATCGAAAGCACCGCAACCGTGAAGGTCGGTCACGACATCGCGCTGGAAGCAAGGCGACGCGTCATGGAAAGACATGATGTTCTCAATGTCATGACCCACGTCGATCCCGTAGACAGGCTCACAGCCGGTACAAGCTAGCCGTTCAGTCGCGGTAAGAACACGTTGAATCTTGAGCCTTTGCCTTCTTCGCTGGTCACAGTGATCGTTCCTCGGTGCAGTTCCACGACCAGCTTCACCAAGTAAAGCCCGACACCTGCTCCAACCGTCCCTGCAACGTTGCCGCCGCGCACGTAGCGCTCGAACAAGCGCTCGATATCGCGCTCTGGTATGCCCAGGCCCCGGTCTTCCACAGTTACCGACACACCGTCGGCATCGCTGCGCATACGCACACTGACCGGTGCGCCTGGCGGCGAATACTTAACGGCGTTGCCGACAAGATTGCTGAAGGCCTGGAATAAGAGCCGGGCATCGCCGAAGAATGTGTTCGGCTCATCCGTCTCTATGCACACCTCGATCCGAGCGCTCGGCGTGCCTTCCAAGTGCATTTCGCAAACCTCGTGCAGAAGCGCTGCAAGCGGGAAATCGGTGCGCCGCATCGCTGCTGGCGTCGTGGAATCCAGCCACTGCGAAGAGTCGAGCAAGTGATCCATCAGGTGCGTCATGCGCTGCACGGCCGCCCGGATTTTCCCGCAGCGTTCTTCGAGCGCCTCGGGCTGCAACGCATCACGCGTGCGTATCAACCGCTGGGCCTGGCCGTCAATCACGCCCAGTGGCGTACGGAATTCATGCGACGCCATTGAGATGAAATTGCGTTGGAGTTCGGCCATGCGGCGCTCTTTGTCAAGCGTCTCCTGCAATACGGCCGCCTGGGCGGTCAGTACATCTTTGCTGCGCCCCAGTTCGATTGTGTTTTCTCGAAAACGCGCCACGGCTTGCGCGATGTCGCCAATCTCGTCGTGGCGGTCCAAGCCTGGGATGTCGATCTGGGTATCGTTGTTGGCAACGCGGTGCATGCGATCCACTAGCACGGCAATCGGGCGCGACACGGCAAAGACAAGGTAGATCACGGCCAGCACGACCAGACATGCCGCCACAACGATCGCCCCAACGATGAGTTGCCGCGCATCGTGGTAGGCCTGCGCCTCTCGCTCGGTTTCTGCCGTGGCGCCAGCGACACTGCGTTCGGTCATCACGCCCAAGGTGTCGTTGGCCAAGTCGAATGCGTGTTTGGAATCCGCGTGATAGAGCCGCGCAGCACCCGCTACGTCGCCTGCCTTGGCAGAAATCATCAGCCGTCGCGCAAGCTCGCGATACGTGTTCCATTGGGTGACAAACTGGCTGTAAAGCTCGTGCTCGGCGCTGTCGTGTTCGATCTTGTCGTAGCGGGCCTGGGACGTGGCAATCGCTTTGTCGAGCATGGCGACCTGTTCGTCGGCGGCTCGCAGGTCAGCGCGTGATGAGGCGATCAGAAAATCGCCTTCGGCCGCGCGATAATCCGAGATGTAGTTGTTGAGGTCGCCCAGAATCCGGCTGTTCTGTAGCCAGCGCCCGCTGATCTGCGCAGATACGCTGTGGAAGCTCGCCAGTTGGTCGATACTGAAAGCGCCGACGCCGACCACCAGCAGTAAAAAGATCACGAACACCAGCGTCAGCCGGACCCGGATGGGACGCAGGATCAACGGCGATGCGATTCCAAAGCGCCGCCCGTCTGGCGCGGCTGTGACCGTTTTTGGCGATTGCATAGGTAATGTCCTGCGCAGTTTTTCTTGACGACGTCATGAGCGGAGCATCAGTCACCATACCACCAGCTGAAATCCCCATGAAGCCAGCCAACCCCAAGATCCTCTGCATTGAAGACGACGTTGAAACCGCCGAGTTGATCACCGAAGAACTGGCCGAACACGGCTACACCGTGATCACGGCGAACGATGGTGAGTCCGGGCTGGCGATGCTCCTGCGCGAAGCCCCCGATCTGGTGCTGTGCGACGTAGGCATGCCGGGCATGACCGGGTTCGAGTTGCTGGAGCAATTGCGCACGCTCGCGCCACGTTATGCTGAAATTCCGTTCGTCTTTTTGACGGCGATGGCGCAACGCGACTCTGAACTGCGTGGGCGTCGCCTGGGTGCTGATGACTATGTGACCAAACCGGTCGACTTCGAAATCCTGATGAGCATTGTGCAGACCCGGCTCGCCAGACGGCCGCGCACGCATACCGCACATCCGCCCGTACAACTGAGCGAGCGTGAGGTCGAGGTGCTAGCATGGTCTGCGCGCGGCAAGACATCGGGTGAGATCGCCACGATTCTTGGGCTCTCCAAGCGCACGGTCGATTTCCATATGGACAATGCGCGCGAAAAGCTGGGCGTCGCCACGCGCATCGAAGCCGTGGTCAGGGCTTCCAGCTCGGGCATTATCAAACCATAGGGGCCGCCGCACGAAGCGGCGGCCATCGCTCAGACCGGCGCTTCCTCAAGGGGCGAGTCTTCAGGCGGCTCCTTGCCGAGGAATACCATCCGCAACGCAGGCACGATCACCAGCAGCATCAACGGGCCCACCAACATGCCGCCCACAACCACGGTGGCTAGGGGCCGCTGCACCTGGCTGCCGATGCCCGTGGAAATCGCCGCCGGGAACAGGCCGATACACGCCGACAGGGCCGTCATCAGCATTGGCCGCATGCGCTGTTGCGCCGCATGGAACATCGCTTCAGTTGGCTGGAGGCCGCGCTCCCGGCGCAAGTCGTTGTAGTAGGTGATCATCAGGATGCCGTCCATGACCGATACACCAAACAACGAGACGAACCCAATGGCCGCCGAGACGCTGAAGTCCAGCCCCGTCAGGAACAGTGCCGCTACCCCACCGGTGATCGCAAACGGAATACCGGCCAGCGCCATCAGGCTATCGCGCAGCGAATTGAACAGTCCATAGAGCAGGACCAGAATCAACAGAATGCTGATCGGCACCATGACCGCGAGCCGCTGCTTGGCCTGTTCGAGTTCTTCAAACTCACCCGCCCACTCGATGCGGTAGCCTTGCGGCAACTTGACGTGCTGGGCGATGCGCTGCTGCGCTTCTTCCACCGTGCCGCCCAGGTCGCGCCCGCGTACACTGAACTTGACCGGAATATAGCGGGCGTTCTTCTCGTGATAGATGTACGACGCCCCCGTATCCAGCGTGATGTCAGCCAGCGCCGAGAGCGGAATGTAGGCGTTGCCGCCATTCGCGTTCGAGTAGGCGACGCGGATGTTGCGCACCGCATCGATTGTGGCACGGTACTCCGGGGCCAGCCGCACCGTCAGTGCAAACTGCCGATCGCCTTCCAGGATGGTGGTCGCCTGAGAGCCCGACAGGGCCGCTTGCACCACGGTGTTCACATCCCCAGTGTTGAGCCCATAGCGCGCGGCCGCCTCACGGTTGATGCGCACGTTCAGGTTCGGTTGACCGAGCACGCGGAAGATGCCCAGGTCTGTGATGCCTTTGACCTCGCTCATCTCGCCCTGTACCTGATCGGCAAGCCGCTCCAGCACCTGCAGGTCCGGGCCGATGATCTTGACCGAGTTGGCCCCCTTCACGCCCGACAACCCTTCTTCCACGTTGTCCTGGATGTACTGCGAGAAGTTCAGGCCGACCCCGGTGAACTCACTGGTGAATTCTTTCTGGATCTGCGCGATCAGCTTCTCCTTGGTCATCCCCGCCGACCATTGGTCGAACGGCTTGAGGGGCACGAAGAATTCAGCGTTGTAGAAGCCCGCGGCATCACTGCCGTCGTCGGGGCGACCGTGGGCCGACACCACCGTGCGCACCTCGGGGTGCTTGAGCAAAATCTGGCGCATGCGCGCGACCGGTACCACGCCCGATTCCAGCGACGCCGTTTGCGGCATCGTCAGCCGAATCCACAGGTTGCCTTCTTCAAGCGCCGGCAGGAACTCCGTACCCAGCAGCGGCATGAGCGCCGCCGTTACCGCCAGCACGACCGCGCCGATCGTCACGGCAATGCGCCGGTTGGACAAGGACCACGTCAGCGCAGGCTGGTAGACCTTGTGCAACGCGCGAACGAGCCAGGTTTCCTTCTCTTCGATCTTCTTGGGCAGCAGGTACGAGCACAGCGCCGGCGTGACCGTGAAGGTGGCGATAAGCGCGCCCGCCAACGCGTAGCCATAGGTACGCGCCATCGGGCCGAAGATCTGGCCTTCCACCCCCTGCATGGTGAACAGTGGAACAAATGCGGCCACAGTGATCAGTGCGGAGAAGAACACCGCGCGATCGACCTGCAGCGCACTGACGAAAATCATGCGCAAGCGCTCCGGCACGCGGAAGCCCAGCATCTTCGCGTCACGGCTCATCAGCAGGCGCGTCTGCTCCGCCGCCGGCATCTGGAAGTTGCGGAAGATGTTTTCGACCAGGATGACCGACGAATCCACGATGATCCCGAAGTCCACCGCGCCCACCGATAGCAGGTTGGCGGATTCGCCGGTCAGCAAGAGGATCAGGATGCTGAAGAACAGCGCAAACGGAATGTTGGCGCTAACGATGATGGCGCTGCGCAAATCGCCCAGGAAGATCCATTGGATGAAGAACACCAGCAGGCAGCCAAACAGCAGCGCATGCATGACCGTGTGCGTGGTGACCGAGACGAGCTCCGAGCGGTCGTAGTAACGCTCGACCTTCACGCCTGCCGGCAGCGTGCCATCGGTGTTGATCTTGTCCAGCTCGGCCTTGACGCGCGCCACCACGTCGTTGGTCTGCATGGTGCGGTTCATCACCACGATGGCGGTGACGACGTCGCTTTCGTTGTCACGGCCGGCAATGCCCAGACGGGGCGCGAAACCAATCTTCGTCTTCGCGACATCCTTGACCTGCACGGGCACGCCATTGGTCTGCGTAAGGACGATCTTGTCGATGTCCTTCACGTCTTGGATCAGACCCACGCCGCGGATGTTGACTGACTGCTGGCCAAAGTTGATCGTGCGCCCGCCGACGTTGATATTGGCGTTACCGAGCGCCGTCATCATCTGCGGCAGGGTGACGCCATAGGCTTCCAGCTTCTTCGGGTCGACCTCGACGTCGTACTCCTTGGTCGTGCCTCCCCAACTGACGACCTGCGCCACGCCCGGTACGGTCTTCAGGCGGCGCTGCAACACCCAATCCTGCAAGGTGCGCAGGTTGGTCAGGCCAAAGTGGGGCGGGCCCTTCAACTGATAGCGCACCACTTCCCCGACCAGGCTGGACGCCTGAATTTGCGGCTGCACATTGTTGGGCAGGCTGACGTTCTGCTGGAGGGCAAGTGCCGCCTGCGTGTAAGCAAAGTAGTAGTCGATCCCGTACTTAAAGGTCACGCGCACGAACGACAACCCATAGAACGACGTGGAGCGGATGTTCTCCACACCGGGCGTCGCCGCGAGGCCGATCTCCATCGGCACGGTGTAGTACCGCTCCATTTCTTCGGCCGACAGACCGGGCGTTTGCGCCGTGATTTCGAGAATGACGGGAGCGGGGTTGGGGTACGCCTCGATGTTGAGCTTGGAATACGCGAACAGCCCTGCCGTCACGAACGCCAGCAGGAACAACAGGATCAGCGGCCGTCGCAGCAGCGACAGCTTCAGAATCGCTTTGAGCACGGTGAACTCCCCTCAATTAGCGCTATTGACGCTGCCGGAGGCAGCCGTGCTCAGATACAGTGCCCCTTCGTTGGCGGCCAGCTCGCCTGCGTTCAGGCCTTCGAGCACCTGCACAAAGCCATCCTGCTCCAGGCCAAGCTTGATCACGCGCCGCGCAAAGCGCTTGCGGTCGGTCGTAACCCACGCGGTCATGGTGCCGTCGCCTTCGCGGACCACGCCGTCCATCGCCAACGCTGGGGATTGGATGGGCGCGCCGGTGGTGATGTCGAATGAAGTGAACATGCCGGGGCGCAGTTCGTGCTTCGGGTCGTCGATTTCCGAACGCACCAGGATGCGGTGCGTGTTGGCGTCGACCGATGCACCCACGGTGGTGATCTTGCCGTTGAAGACCCGGCTTGGGAACGCCATGACGTGAATCTTGACCGGCTGGCCGACGTGCAGCAGCGGTGCATCGGCTTCCGGCACGAACGCCTGCATCCACATGGTGGACACATCAGCCACCGTGAATGGCGCCGTACCGTTGCCGGGCTGCAAGAGCAAGCCTGGCTGCGCGCTGCGCGCGGTCACCTGGCCCGAGATCGGGCTCACCACCGTCAGCAGCGAATCAGTCTTGCGCGTCTGCACGATCTGGTCCATCTGTGCGGGCGTCTTGCCGAACACAGCCAGGGCTTCACGCGCGGCCTTGTAGGCCGCCTCGGCGGCTTGCTGGTCGGAGATAGCCTGGTCCAGATCCTTCTGTGCCAGGCCCTGGATCTCATACAACTGGCGCGCACGAGCGAGCGCATCAGTCGTCAACTTGCGCGTACCAGCAGTGGAAATCAGCGTGGATTCCGCTTGCACCAGATCAGGGCTGTCGATATCGAACAGCGGCTTGCCCTTGGCAACGATGTCGCCCACCTTGGCGTAGGTGTTGCGGATCTTGCCTTGGTACGACGTGAAGACCTGCACAGCGCGGTCCTCGTTGAAGTCGATATTGCCCACCGCCTCGCGCCGGTTGGCGAATTCGCGCAACTCTACGGGCGCAACCTTGATGTACTGCAATTGGCCCTGGCTCAAGGTCACGGCCTGCCCATCGCGTGAGGGTGGCGCTGGCACGGTGACCGGCGCGGCTGCATACGATGGTGTGGGCGCAGCTTCCGAGCGCTTTTGCCCCCAGATTCCCCACATCAGGCCGCCAACGACCAACCCGGCGACAACGCCCCCAATGGCTGCGGACTTGTAATCAACCTGCACAGCAGTACCCCAGTTGATAGAAATTTTGCCCGCATGATGCTGCCCGCACGTGGAGCGGTCTACTGTGATGAATCACAGTTCGCAACGATTCGACGCCCCCATAGAATCGGCGCCATTCGACCAAACTGGGTGCTTCCATGCCCGCCAACACTGCCCACGGCATGCCATCGTCCGCCACTGTTCTTCTGCGCCTGACCATCGTGGCGGCGGCATGCCTGTTGACCGCCGCCTGCGCGGTCGGACCGGATTTCAAGACTCCGGATGCTCCGAAAGTGACTGGCTATACGCCCAAGCCGCTGCCGCAGCAGACATCGGCTGCAGCCACGCAGGGCGGCGAAGCACAGCGCTTTGTCTCGGGGATGCCAGTTTCCGATCAATGGTGGAAGGCGTTCCAGTCAGAAAAGCTGAACAAGACGATTGCCGATGCGATTTCCGCCAGCCCCACGCTGGCCGCCGCCCAGGCTGCACTGCGCGTGGCGCAGCAGCAAACGCGCGCGCAACAAGGAGCGTTCTTCCCAATGCTGCAAGGCTCGTATCAACCGAGCCGACAGCAAAACGCCGTCGGCACGATTTCGCCCACGCTCACCTCTGGCGCACCGATCTACACCCTGCACACCGCGCAGCTCACGGTGAGCTATGCCCCAGACGTCTTCGGCCTGAACCGCCGGCAGGTGGAATCACTGAAGGCCACCGAAGAGGCACAGTACTTCCAGATGGAGGCGGCTCACCTCACCCTTGCGTCCAACATCGTGGTGGCGGCAGTGCAGGAAGCCTCGCTGCGCGCGCAGATTGAAGCGCAACAACGCATTGTCGGCATCAATACGCAGTTGCTCGACAACCTGCACAAGCAGTTCGCGCTGGGCGCGGTAACGGGGCTGGATATTGCAGCTGCCGAAACGGCGCTTGCGCAGGCCGAGCAGGCGCTACCCAACCTGCAAAAGCAACTGGCGGTTCAGCGCGATCTGTTGGCTGCACTGGCCGGCAAGCTGCCTAGCGAAGGCATCGCCGAGACGTTCACCTTTGCAGACTTCACGCTGCCGCAGGACTTGCCCGTGTCGCTGCCATCGGATCTCGTCCGGCAGCGCCCTGACGTGCGCGCAGCCGAAGAACAGCTGCACGCCGCAACAGCGCAGGTGGGCGTGGCGATCGCCAATATGCTGCCCCAACTGACGATCACCGGCACCAAGGGCGGCACCGCAGAAATCTTCAGCCAGATGTTCCGGGACGGCAACGTCTTCTGGAGCCTGGTCGGCAATGTGGCGCAGACCTTCTTCGATGGTGGTGCGATGCTGGCGAAAAAACGGGCAGCCGATGCGGGGGTCGATCAAGCGGAGGCGCAGTACCGTGGCACCGTCATCACTGCATTCCAGAACGTCGCCGATACCCTGCACGCGCTAGATGCCGATGCCGACGTGCTGAAAGCCGCGCTCAGATCCGAACAGGCAGCACACCGAACTCTAAACATCACGGATAGGCAGCGCGCGATCGGCCAGGTCAACATCCTCGCTGTGCTGAATGCAGAACAGGCCTACCAGACTGCTGTGCAAGCCACGATTGGGGCGCGTGCAAACCGATTCGCCGATACGGCAGCGCTGTTTCAAGCCCTAGGTGGCGGGTGGTGGAACCGGCCCAACGCTGACGTCGCACGGCGCTAAAACCGATGAGGCGCCAGCCTTCTCGCTGAGGGCTGACGGTTAACTCAATGGGACTTCAAAGATCCATTTGAACGTCCACCGGTCGGTGGCGCGCGTTAAGCCTCTGCCCACGCCAAAGTTGAAAACGAACGGCTTGCGATCCACGTCAAACGCGAGAAAGGCCGTGTGCTGCTGTTCGTATAATGGCAAGACATGGTCGACGCGACCCAGACCGGCGTAGTACTCCAATCCGGCACGAATGCCTGTGGACACCGTACGGGCGATCTTGAGGGCCGGGGCGAATTCAGGCACGCCACTGCGATCCTGGCCGGAGAGATTCCAGTCGAGCACCGGGTTGAGCGCCCATAGCCATTGCTCATTCTGATAGCCATAAATCGGCCGGAGCTCTACCGCTTGTTGTGATTGCTCAAAGCGACTTGCAACATGAGCAAGCTCGACGTTGAGACCAGCGAAGTAACCGACACCGTCTTCGGGTCGGACGGGCATCCATTTGACGCGCACCTTTGGCCCAGTGACGTAGTAGGTATTTTCGCGCGTGAGCGCGGTTGGGACGTACACACCGAGTTCCACCGAAGGCGTCAAGCCGTAAGAGAATTCAGCAGTGCCCCGCCAGCCATGCGGTGTCGTGACCTCGCGCGGATAAGACGGTTCTCCAATGCCGCTTGGCGTCGTGTTCAGATGCAACTCCAGTCCAAACTCGCCGGGCGCGTTGATGTCACCGGTGTAGACCTGAATCTCATCAGGAAGGACGGCATACGCCGGAAGCGCAGTTAGACCCAGTACCGTTGCGATGACTCCAACAAGGCTGGATAAGCGAGTGTGTTGCATGGGGGGCTCCAATTTCTGGCAGCCGAAGCATAGACGTCGTGCATGCGTTTTTCCGAATAACCCGGTGACGCAAACGAAAACCTGCATGAGATGCGTTTTCGTTTTCACTCTGTCGGTCTTCCTCTTTTACCGCGTTCGACAAATAGCGCACTGTGATTTGTACGGTATCACTGTGTGGGAGACGTGACCTACACTGAATGGAGGGCAGGACTTTTCAAGTATGCGCTATGCCTATCGAACAGGTTCGTGGCCATAGGTCCAAATGGAGTATCAAGAGGCAGATGATGGTAGGAGTTCTCAGAATGCGCTCTCTTCCTTCCGCACTGCAGATGCGCACCATGAGCACAATGCTGGTCATGTCCCTCGCCGGTTGCTCGACTATCTATGAAGGCAAATATGCCTACGACGAGGGATGGAGACTCGGAGAAATCGAAAAGATTGGTGCACCAGCGGATCTGGGGCGGTTCGGAGCGCTGTGCCGCCAAAGGCGAGACCTGTCTGCAGCGTATCCTCCGGTTGCTGTCGTAAGGTTCGACTTCGGAACCACGGCCGGCAGATATATGCATAGCAGCCATAAACTGCAACACGTGGTGGTGCAACTGCCTCTCGACAGCCCGTTGAAAAAGGACGCGCACGTATACGTGAACATCCGGGATTGCGAGCAACCCCTTGTCCCCGTTGGCAAACTGGACTCAAAACCGCTTCAGCTACCCGGCGCGTGAGGCAAGATGTATGTAGGCTGTTGGCCTAGCCTCATCCCGTCACCAGCCCAGCGATCCGCACCAGCACCAGTCCAGCGGCCACCACGAGATAAGCCCGCAGCACAAACATCCACGTGCGCTTGAGCGGTGTCCAACGTGCTGGCGTGAGCTGCTCCAGCGGCGGCATGGTCCAGTGGTCGCGATCGAGCACGCTCACGCGCAGTGGATGCTGGGGTCGATGACTGCGCCGCTCGATGTGCCACAACACCAGCGACATGACAATGGCGATGAGCGAACCGCCGATCAGGATCGCGCCGATCTCGAATTCGCCGATGCCGGGAAACAGCACCGCCGCCGTCAGGATGACGGAGAGCATCACCAGCACCGCCACCACACCGCCGGTGAAGATGTTCATCGCGCGGCCGTTCGTCCAGGGGCCCAGCACAGCCTTGTCATTGCACAACAGCAGCAGGAACACCGTCGCGCTCGGCAGCAGCACGCCGGCCAGTGATTGCACCGCGTTGGTCAACAGCCCGAGCGGCACACCCGGCGTCAGCACCAACCCTGCGGCCAGCAGCGTCAGCCCGAAGTAAATCGCATAGAAACCCTTGGCCTCCGTCGGCTTGCGATGCAGCGAATGCCGTACAGCGAACACATCGCCGATAGCATAGGCCGTGGACAGCGACACCGCGCATGCGCCGATGATGCTGGCGTCCAACAGCGCGATCGCAAACAGCACACCGGCCCAGCGGCCCGAGTGCGCTTCCAACCCTTTCGCCGTGCCCAGTGCATCGGTGTAGTTGCCAAACTCTGGCGTACCGTGGAAGGCCTGCGCGCTGAAGGCGATTATCGCCACGGCACCGGCAATCACGAGCACGATGCCCAGCCACAGGTCCGCTCGCTCATAGCGGATGAAGCGCGCGGTGATCCGCTTGTCGATCACGTAGCTCTGCTGGAAGAACAACTGCCACGGCGCCACCGTCGTCCCCACGATGGCGATGATCAGCAGCATTACCTCCGCCAGCGGTGCACCGGCCGGTAGAGCAGGCACGAAGAAGTCGCGCGCCACCTGCCCCATCGGCGGGTGCACCATCACAAAGATGGGAATAAGCGTGAGGCTGCCCGCCACCAGCAGCAGCGCAAAGCGCTCGAAGCGGCGGAAGTCGCCCGTGGAGGCGGCCAGCATCACCAGCGCGGCCGCTGCACACACGCCCCAATGACGCGGGATGCCGAGATACTCCAGCGCCAGGCTGATGCCGATGAATTCCGTCACCAAGGTCAGCGCGTTCACCAGAAACAGGTCGATGACGGAGAAGCTGCCCCAGAACTTGCCGAAGCGCGCAAAGATCAGCCGCGCATGGCCGACGCGCGTGACGGCGCCCAGGCGCAGCACCATCTCCTGGTTCACGTACAGCACAGGGATCAGCAGCAGCAACGTCCAGAGCAGCGTGGTGC
The DNA here is from genome assembly GCF_905397375.1 of Ralstonia mannitolilytica. Taxonomy (GTDB): domain Bacteria; phylum Pseudomonadota; class Gammaproteobacteria; order Burkholderiales; family Burkholderiaceae; genus Ralstonia; species Ralstonia mannitolilytica. Next base: position 191,298 of record NZ_CAJPVG010000009.1, on the reverse strand, counting down.
CGTAGTTCTGCCCGGCCTGCGTGTAGGTGCCGAAGGCGCCGGCATCGTTGTCGCCGACCATCACGATCAGGCCGGGCCCGAGGATGGCGAGCAATGTACGCAAGCGCGCACGCCAGCTATCACGCGCGCCGGTGTCATGGTGGGCGATGGTGCCGAGCGCCCCACGGATGTCGCCCACATGGGCGTCGTCGAGAGCGGCATGACGTGGTGGTGTGTCGATGCCCGAAGTCAGTTGGGTCATAGCGACCTCCGATTTGTTATTGGGTGATTGGATGACCCACCGGTTACCAATAGGTGCGCGACAGCCGGACGGCAGCGGCAGCGTAGCCGTGGTTGGAGAGCGGCTGCCCACCGTCGTCAGCACGCCGGTTGGAGGTGGCGGGCACGGCGTTGGCACGCTCGGGCGCACCGGCCCGGGCCTGCACGAACGGCGAGCTGAACGGCAGCGCGATTGCCGAGAAACGACGGGCGGGGATGTTGAATTTGCGCATAGGTACTCCTCGCCACATGCGCACGACGGGTGCATGGCATGCGGCAATCGCCGCACAGGGGTCGTCTTACCCTGGCGGCAGATTCAAACAATCAAGGAGCGATGCAGACACCGCTGCCTTGCCTGGGCGGCAAGTCAGCAGCAGGGAAAACCGTGCGGCGGACTGGCCTAGTGGGAAACTGATGTGGTTGTCGGATAAGGTCGACTCGGACTGTCCATATGGGTCCTCCGTAGGCGTTAGAACTCCGCGTGGGCACGAATGCCAAAGAACTTGGCAGGCCCGCGGTCCCGGTTGTAACCGGGGTTCTGGATCAACTGAAAATCGGGGCTGAGCGTGATGCCCTTGACCGGTTGAAAGCTGTAGAACACTTCGAGTATGCGCTCGTGGCCATAGTTCAGTGCGCCGTCACCCAGGAAGGCGCCGCTGCCGCCCGCCGCCAGATAGGCACGATGATCCGGGCCCAGCATGTTGAGCGAAAAGGCCGCCCCCAACACATCATTCGGCCGCCCCCAGGACGTGCCCTTGAGCAGACCGCCGAACGACACGTTGCGGCCCACCTCGGTAAAAGCATAGGTCTCGGTCTTGTCATCCGACCAGTTCAGGCGGGTGAACAGGCCCAGGTTTTCGCCCACTTTCTGCTCGAACGACAGGCCGACGCCCACCTTGGCGTGCTCGCGCCGCACCTGGCTCAGGTCTGGCGCGGCACCGGTGGCCTGCCCGAGCGCAATCGCATCATCAAAGCGGCCCATGCGCGCGAAGTTGCGCCAGCCCAGCAAGCGCACCTTGCCCTCCTGGCCGAACAGCGTGTAGCGCTTTTCAAGCTCCAGCATGTCGCCGTAGTGCTTCAGAAAACGCGTGTCGAGCGGCAAGCCGTTGGACTCAAGCGGTTGCAGGAATCGGCCCGCGCGGACGGCCCAGCCCAGCTCGCTGTCGATGTACTCCAGCGCAACGCCCCAGCTGTAGCCGCGCGCATCGGCCGCATAGTCGAACGACGGGTGCGTCATGAACGACCAGTTCAGGAACTGCGTGCGCGGGTCGTGCGCGTACTCCACGGCATCAAAGACATCGAGCACCGGCAGATTGCCCGCGGTCAGCACCACGCGACGCTTGTCGACCACGTCAGCGAACTGGTTGAAGTCGGCGTCGACCTTTTCTGTGTCACCGCCCAGGCCCCAGGTCTGACGCATGAAAACGCGGGCGCGGTACAGCGTCGGGTCAGTGCCCGTGACCTTGGCCAACTCGCCGTTGGTGGGGCCACCCAGGCCATGCAGATCGGAGAACGCCTTGCCCATCACCACTTCCGGGTTGAAGTGGAATTCCGCGCCCTTCCACAGCCGCATGCCCAGGTCCAGCGTCGTGCTGAAGGAATAACTCGTGGCGCGGCCCGCCGTCAGGCTGTTGTCGCCGCTGTACGGCGACTTGAAGGCGGGCTTGGCTTGCCAGACCCACGTCGATTGGCCATGGAAGCCGAAGCGGTCGCCCAACTCACCACCGGCAGGCAGCGCATCTGCAGCCGGAGCAGAAGCCGGAGCTTCTTGCGCTTGGGCAGCATGCGTGAAAGCAGAGAACAAAGCCATCGCAGCCAGCAAGGCCGGACGACGGAGGGGACGCAGAGCAGCAGCGCGCACCAGAACGAGCGGACGCACTGCAACCCAAGCGTACTGCAGCATCGAGAAAAACAGCATGAGACCTCCCTCGTCTGCTTCTATGACAGACGTAGGCATGGGCCGACCACGAGCCTCCCAGGAACCACGCACGCAAACGCGTACGCGGCCACATGGCCGTGTCGATAAAACGATCGAATGATGGGAGAGGCTTGTGCGGAGAACCCGCTCAAGATCCACTACCCGCCGTGCAATGCGGCTAGGCAGTGGTGAAGCGCAGCGATGCGCCCAAACTGTCTAGCCGTTCAACGTGCGACCCAAGGTCGACTAGAACAACTGTCCATGGAGATCACTCCGAGTTCTGACGGGGCGAAGGGTAACAAAGTCATACGTAAGCCTGCAAGCAGTTTTTCCGTTGGCTTTGAGCAACGCGTCGCAGCCGTCAAACAACGTGGAATGCCGACCATGGAACGGGAGAACGCTGAACGCCAAGAGGGAAGAGAATCAAGTGGCGAATAGGAGCGCCTACAAAAAAGGGAATGCGGCGGAATTGGGCAAGTGTCTGCGCACCTCAAATTTCGGCGGGCCCTCTGGACAGACTACATAGGTAGCTGAGCTAAGCCGGACCTGACGGATCGATTCAAGCCGACTATCTCGCACACGGGATCTATCGCAGCGAGTGAGCGACATTGAGGCGTCTTTGTACTTTTGCGTGCCAGGGGGGATGCTGATACACTCCGGCCCGTTGTCATTGGGGAGTAGCCATTCCGGGCGCAATGCTCGGAAGTCCACGTCAACAAACTTGAGACCTTGCCGTCTCATGGTGTGGACAGCCTCTGCTGCAAGCAGAGCCGCTAGGCGAGACCTTTGGCCGCGACGTGCACACCCAGGCCGGGCGACGCGCGTCGTTGCGCCATTGGTTTATCTCGTTCGCCTGGCTACCTCATTTCATGCTCCTCACAATCGGTCTTTTCCTGATATCGGCAGGCGCCATCTATTTGGCCTGCGAGTACTTCGTCAACGGCATTGAATGGTGCGGCAAGCGACTGAATCTCGGCGCCACAGCCGTCGGCTCGGTGTTGGCCGCCTTTGGCACAGCACTGCCTGAAAGTGCCGTCACGTTCGTTGCCGTGGTCTTCGGTTCGACGCCTGAGCAGAAAGATCTCGGCGTCGGTGCTGCGATGGGCGGCCCGCTTGTTCTGGCCACACTCGCATATGCGGTAGTTGGTTTGGCGTTGATGATGAATCGACGCGAGCTTGGCCGTCCCACCGCGGAAGTCAAAGTCGACCATGCACGCATGAGCCGGGACCAGGCCGCTTTCCTGGGCGCCTTTGTTGTCAAGGTTGCCCTGGGGCTTGTTGCCTTTGCATACAAGCCTTGGCTGGGCATTCTTTTCCTGGTCGCCTATGCGATCTATGTCTGGCGCGAGATCAAGGACAGTGACACGGCACCTGAAGAAGAGGAACTGGAGCCCCTCTCGATTCGCCCGAAGTTGGCGGAACCTCCACTGGGGTGGGCCGTGCTGCAAGTGCTGCTCGCGCTGGTCGTGATTGGCGGCGCTTCACACGTCTTTGTGGCACAGCTTGAAGCGATTGGCACAGCGCTGCACTGGCCAGCACACCTTGTCGCGCTATTGCTCAGCCCCGTTGCGACGGAGTTGCCCGAGACGATGAACGCTCTGATTTGGGTCCGCCGGGGCAAGGAACGCCTCGCCCTGGCAAACATCTCGGGGGCCATGATGATTCAGGCCACCATCCCGAGTGCACTGGGGATCTTCTACACTCCATGGCGATTTGACGGGCCGCTGCTTGCGTCCGGCATCATTACTGCGGTCGCCATCTTGTTCTTGTGGATGATGTTCCGGCGCGGAGTCGTGCATGGGCGAACCCTGGTAGCAGTCAGCTCTTTGTACGCGCTTTTTGCGTTTGTTCTCGCGATCGGGTTTCCAGTGACCCGCTAACAGGACGCCTTGCATGGGTTCATACTGCCGACACTCAGCCGGGCATCTGAGGCGGTCGGCGATGGACATCCGGTGGCAAGACGACAATGCTTGACTCTCGCACCGCACTGGTTGCATGGCTGGGCAGGCTGGCGCCCCGGGGACGGGACACTCGCGCGCGCCTCTTTCATGCTCCAGCCTACTTCGCTATTTTTTCTAACTTACTTCGCTATTCTCGCCAGTCAGGTCGGCGCTTTTTCTAATTTTCTTCGCTATGCCGACACATGGCCCTCTGACGTCTTCAGTGGAGAAGCGGCGCGGGCGGCAAGGGCTTGACGCCCGGCAGGTCACATTGGGAGACCGCCTTGGCCACCGCCTCGATGGCGGCGATGCGGGTGAAGCTCTTGCGCCAGGCCAGAACGACGCGGCGGTCGGGCACCGGCTCCTGGAACGGCACATACGTCAGCAGGTCATTGCTGGCCGGCTGCATGCTGGGGACCGAGGTGCGCGGCAGCACGGTGATGCCGACGCCGCTGGCCACCATGTGGCGAATCGTCTCCAGCGACGAGCCCTCGAACGTTTTCTGGATGCCGTCGGCGTTCTGCGAAAAGCGCGACAGCTCGGGGCACACGCCCAGGACGTGATCGCGGAAGCAATGTCCGTTGCCGAGCAGCAGCATCGTCTGCTGCTTGAGCGCTTCCGGGTCCACAGCTTCCACCTTGGCGAGTTCATGGCCGCGCGGTACCGCCACCACGAACGGTTCGTCGTACAGCGGCATGGTCATGAGGCCCGTCTCGGGAAACGGCTCGGCCATGATGGCGCAGTCGATTTCGCCCTGCTTGAGCAACTCCACCAGCCGCACCGTGAAGTTCTCCTGCAGCATCAGGGGCATTTGCGGCACGGTGTCGATCATCTGCTTGACCAGCGCCGGCAGCAGGTACGGCCCGATCGTATAGATCACACCGAGGCGCAGCGGCCCCGCAAGCGGGTCCATGCCCTGCTTGGCGATCTCGCGGATCGCCATGGTCTGCTCGAGCACGCGCTGCGCCTGCGTGACGATCTGCTCGCCGACGGGCGTGACGCTGACTTCCGACGCCCCGCGCTCGAAGATCTGCACGGCCAGTTCGTCTTCGAGCTTCTTGATGGCGACCGACAGCGTCGGCTGCGAGACGAAGCAGGCCTCGGCCGCGCGCCCGAAGTGGCGTTCGCGCGCAACGGCAACGATGTACTTGAGTTCGGTGAGCGTCATGGCAATCAATCGGCTTTTGGATGTCGATAGATTTTACCTTGTGACGGGGGATGTTGCTGGGTCCGCGCCGAATGCCTTTTACCGCACTCGCGGTCGATGGAGGCGCTGCCCCGTGCGACACGCCGGTCCGACTGCATCGCCGAAACGACAGGGGTGCAGCTTGCATCGCTGTTGCACGGATTCCTGCATGAGTGCGGCAAGGCGCGACAGCCGCCGGATCCGCGCCGACATGATGGACTGGGCGTGCGACGCCGCTACACGCGCAGGTAATGTTCGCGCTCGCCCAGCCAGCGCTTGAGGTGCGCATCCACCGCTTCCGGAAAGCGCGCGAGCATGGCCTGCGCCGCTTCCTGCGCAAATTCGACCAGCCAGGCATCGTGGTTCAGATCGGCAAAGCGCAGCATGGCCTCGCCCGATTGCCGTGCACCGAGGAATTCGCCCGGGCCGCGGATCTCCAGGTCGCGCCGGGCGATCTCGAAGCCGTCGGTGGTCTCGCGCATGGTCTGCAGGCGCTGCTTGGCCGTGGGCGACAGCGGCGCCTGGTACAGCAGCACGCACACGGATTCCGCCGTGCCGCGCCCCACGCGCCCGCGCAACTGGTGCAACTGGGCAAGGCCGAAACGCTCGGCGTGTTCGATCACCATCAGCGAGGCATTGGGCACGTCCACGCCGACTTCGATGACGGTGGTGGCCACGAGCACGTGCAGCTCGCCGCTGGCAAACGCGCTCATCACGGCCGCCTTGTCGGCAGACGGCAGGCGCCCGTGCACCAGGCCGACCTTCAACCCCTGGAGGCTTTGCGAAAGGGTCTCGAAGGTTTCCACCGCGGTCTGCAGCTGCAGCGCTTCGCTCTCTTCGATGAGCGGGCAGACCCAGTAGACCTGCCGCCCCTCGCGCGCGGCGGCGTAGATGCGCTCGATCACCTCGTCGCGGCGGGCGTCGTTCACCAGGCGCGTGACCACGGGCGTGCGGCCGGGCGGCAGTTCGTCGATGGCCGAGACGTCGAGATCCGCGTAATACGTCATCGCCAGCGTGCGCGGAATTGGCGTCGCCGACATCATGAGCTGGTGCGGCACCGGGGCGTTGGCGGCTGGCGCTTCGGTGCCGCTGGTCTTGCCGCTGGATTTGCCGCGCAAGGCGAGACGCTGCGTCACACCGAAGCGGTGCTGTTCGTCCACAACCGCCAGCCCCAGGCGTGCGAACGTGACGGTGTCCTGGATGAGCGCATGCGTGCCGATCACGAGTTGCGCCGTGCCTGCGGCCACCCGGGCGGCGGCTTCGTCCTTCTGTTTGCGCCTGAGGCTGCCGGCCAGCCAGACGATGTCCACGCCGAGCGGCTCCAGCCATGCAGTGAGCTTGCGGTAGTGCTGCTCGGCCAGCAGTTCGGTCGGCGCCATCAACGCGGCCTGCCAGCCCGCATCGATGGCCTGGCATGCAGCCAGCGCGGCGATGACGGTCTTGCCGCTCCCCACGTCGCCCTGCAGCAGCCGCTGCATCGGATACGGGTGCGCGAGGTCGGCGCCGATCTCTTCCCACACGCGCGCCTGGGCGCCCGTCAGGTTGAACGGCAGTGCCTGCATGAAGCGCGCGAGCAAGCCATTGCTGCCGGTGGCGCGCAGCACGGGCGCGGTGCGCATGCGACGCGCGGCCTGCGCCCGCTTGAGCGAGAGCTGCTGCGACAGCAGTTCGTCAAACTTGATGCGCAGCCACGCCGGATGCGTGCGTTCGACCAGGCTGTGCTCGTCCACGTCGGGCGTGGGCTGGTGCAGCAACCGCACCGCCTCGGCGGGCGGCATCAGTTTCAACGGCGCGAGCGGCCCGATGAGGAGGCTGTTCGGCAGCGTTTCGGGCAGCGGCGTACGCGTGAGCGTGTTCAGGATCGCCTTGCGAAGATACGCCTGCGGCACCCCGGCCACCGTCGAATACACCGGCGTCAGCCGGTCGGGCAGCGGCTCGTCCTCGGCCACGGCGCGCACGGTGGGGTGGACCATCTCCGCGCCGAAGAAGCCGCCGCGCACCTCGCCGCGCACGCGCAGGCGCACGCCTTCGGCCATCTGCTTGACCTGGCTGCCGTAGAAATTGAGGAAGCGCAGCACGAGTTCGCCGGAATCGTCGGCGATATGCACGACGAGCTGCCGGCGCGGCCGGAACGCCACTTCGTTGCGCGTGACCGTGCCTTCGACCTGCGCGGCCCAGCCGGTGTTGGCGCGCGCGATGGCCTCGGCGATGGTCAGAAGCGTGGTTTCGTCCTCATAGCGCATCGGCAGATGCAGGACGAGATCGACGTCGCGGTGCAGGCCCAGCTTGGCGAGCTTGTCCGCCGGGCGGGCGGCCTTGGGCGCCTTGTCGGCCGCCGCCCCGCGCTTTGGCTGGGGCGCCGGCGCGGTATCAGCGTCGGGCATCAGAGCGGCATCAGGGGCGGAGCGGGCGCGAGGCGGCACAGGACGTTTACAATGGCGAACTTTGCGGTGTCGCCCGATTGTACCGGCGCCCGCCACCCTCACCTGGTGCAATCCACGTCTGCGCCACTTCTCATGCTGACGCTGTCCGATTTCGATTTCGATCTGCCGCCCGAGCTGATCGCGCAAACCGCCCTGCCCGACCGCACCGCGAGCCGCCTGCTGGCCCTTCGCCGTGAGGCCGACGGCGTGCATTTTGACGATCGCCAGTTCTCCGACCTGGTCGACTACGTACGCCCCGGCGACCTGCTGGTCTTCAACGACACGCGCGTCATCAAGGCGCGCTTCTTCGGCCAGAAAGCCAGCGGCGGCAAGGTCGAAGTGCTGGTGGAGCGGCTGCTGGACGAGCACACCGTGCTCGCGCAGATCCGCTCGAGCAAGCCCCCCGTGGAAGGCACCACGCTGCGCCTGGCCGATGCCTTCGATGTGACGGTGGGCCCGCGCGCCGAGCCGTTCTTCACGCTGCGCTTTCCGCAGCCGGCGCTGGACCTGATCGAGCAGCACGGCCGCCTGCCGCTGCCGCCGTACATCGAGCACGACCCCGACAGCTTTGACGAAACGCGCTACCAGACTGTGTATGCGCGCAATCCCGGCGCCGTCGCGGCGCCCACGGCGGGCCTGCATTTCGACGATGCGCTGTTCGCCAGGCTCGATGCGATGGGCGTCAAGCGCGGCTTCCTCACTCTGCACGTGGGCGCGGGCACGTTCCAGCCGGTGCGTGTGGAGAACATCGCCGAGCACCGCATGCACAGCGAGTGGTACGCCATCTCGCCGGAACTGGCGGACACCATTCGCGCCACGCGGGCCGCGGGCGGGCGCGTGATCGCGGTCGGCACGACCTCCATGCGCGCACTGGAATCGGCGGCGCTGCCCGACGGGACGCTGCAGGCCGGCAGCGGCGACACCGATATCTTCATCACGCCGGGTTATCGCTTCCGGGTGGTCGATGCGCTGGTGACCAACTTCCACCTGCCCAAATCGACGCTGCTGATGCTGGTGTCGGCGTTTGCGGGCATGCAGGCCATCCGCGACGCTTACCGGCATGCCATTGCCCAGCGCTATCGCTTCTTCAGCTACGGCGACGCCATGCTGCTCACGCGCGCCCCATCCGAACCCGGCGACACCGGATCCCCCTGACCATGCTCAAGTACGAACTCCTCACCACCGATGGCCTCGCCCGGCGCGGCCGCATGACCCTGAACCACGGTGTGGTGGAAACGCCCATCTTCATGCCGGTGGGCACCTATGGCGCAGTCAAGGCGATGTCGCCGGCGGAGCTCGAGGACATCGGCGCGCAGATCATCCTGGGCAACACCTTCCACCTGTGGCTGCGTCCGGGCCTCGACGTGATGGATGCACACAAGGGCCTGCACGGCTTCAATGGCTGGGACAAGCCCATCCTGACCGATTCCGGCGGTTTCCAGGTGTTTTCGCTGGGCGATCTGCGCAAGATCACCGAAGAAGGCGTGACGTTCGCCTCGCCCATCAATGGCGACCGGCTGTTCCTGTCGCCGGAAATCTCCATGCAGATCCAGCGCCGGCTGAACTCCGACATCGTCATGCAGTTCGACGAATGCACGCCGTACAAGATCGGCGATCGGCCGGCCACCGAGGCGGAAGCCGCGGCCTCGATGCGCATGAGCCTGCGCTGGGCGCAGCGCTCGCGCAATGAATTCGAGCGCGAAGGCAATCCGAACGCGCTGTTCGGCATCGTGCAGGGCGGCATGTTCGAGCACCTGCGCGATGAATCGCTGGCCGGCCTGCAGGCGATCGACGCCGACGCCGGCGGCCAGGGCTTCGGCGGCTACGCCATCGGCGGTCTGTCCGTCGGCGAGCCCAAGGAAGACATGATGCGCGTGCTGCAGCGCGTGGCGCCGCGCCTGCCGGCCGACAAGCCGCACTACCTGATGGGCGTGGGCACGCCGGAAGACCTCGTGGCAGGCGTGGCAGCGGGCGTGGACATGTTCGACTGCGTGATGCCGACCCGCAATGCGCGCAACGGCTGGCTGTTCACGCGCTTTGGCGACATCAAGATCAAGAACGCCGTGCACCGCAACGATCCGCGCCCGCTGGACGAGACCTGCGGCTGTTACACCTGCCGCAATTTCTCGCGGGCGTACCTGCACCACCTGCAGCGCGTGGGCGAGATCCTCGGCGCACGCCTGAACACCATCCACAACCTGCATTACTACCTGGAGCTGATGGCCGAAATGCGCGCCGCCATCGAGTCGCACGGCTTTGCCGCATTCCAGGCGCGCTTTGCCGCCGACCGCGCGCGCGGAGCCCTGTAAGCCGCCGATCCGGGGCGCCGGGCGCGCCCATTTGCCGCAGCACCGCGATGGTAGAATGTCCGGTCCGATTTTTGACCGATTGACGAACCATTACGGAGTTTTGACGTGTTCCTCATTTCCGACGCTTACGCGCAAACCGCACCGGCGGCTGGTGGTGCAGCAGGTGGCCTGATGAGCTTCCTGCCCATCATCCTGATGTTCGTGGTGCTGTGGTTCATCATGATCCGCCCGCAAATGAAGCGCCAGAAAGAAACCAAGGCGATGCTCGAAGCCCTGGCCAAGGGCGACGAAGTCGTCACCGCCGGCGGCATCCTCGGCAAGGTGACGAAGGTGGCCGAGCAGTTCGTCACCGTCGAAATCGCTGCCAACACCGAAATCACCGTCCAGAAGAGCGCCGTGACGGCCGTGCTGCCCAAGGGCACGCTCAAGGCGCTGTAATCCGATCCGGCTTGACCGGCGCCGTGCCGCACGCGCGGCAGCGGCGCCAGGACTCCAGGCAGCGCCTCGGGCACTGACCACCATCCAAGATGAATCGCTATCCGCTCTGGAAATACCTTGTGATCCTGGTGGCGCTTGCCATCGGGTTCCTCTATACGCTGCCGAACTTCTTCGGCGAGGCGCCTGCCGTGCAGGTGTCTTCCGGCAAGGCGACCGTCAAGGTCGACCTGAACACGCAGAAGCAGGTGGAGAGCCTGCTGGCCGCGGCCAACATACAGCCCAACGGCGTGTTCTTCGACACCAACGGCGCCTCCAGCAGCGTGCGCGTGCGTTTTGCCGACACCGACACGCAGCTCAAGGCCAAGGACGCGCTCGCCCGCGGCCTGAACACCGATCCGAATGATCCGACCTACATCGTCGCGCTGAACCTGCTGTCGGGCTCGCCGCGCTGGCTGACCGCCATCCACGCGCTGCCGATGTACCTTGGCCTGGACCTGCGTGGCGGCGTGCACTTCCTGCTGCAGGTCGACATGAAGGGCGCGCTGACCAAGAAGCTCGACTCGCTGGCGGGCGACATCCGCACGCAACTGCGCGACAAGGGCATCCGCCACAACGGCATCGACCGCAACGGCTCGGCCCTGACCATCAAGTTCGGCAGCGCCGACGATGCCGAGCGCGCCCGCGGCATGCTGGCCGACTCCATGCGCGAGCTCGCTTTCAACGTCGACAAGACGGCCGATGGCGCCACGCTCGCCGGCACCTTCACCGCTGCGGCGATGAAGGAAGTGCAGGACAACGCCATCAAGCAGAACATCGTCACGCTGCACAACCGCGTGAACGAACTCGGCGTGGCCGAACCGGTGATCCAGCAGCAGGGACCGGACCGCATCGTCGTCCAGCTGCCCGGCGTGCAGGACACCGCCAAGGCCAAGGACATCATTGGCCGTACCGCCACCCTGGAAGCGCGCCTGGCCGACCCGAACGCACCGCTGCTGCCACGCGCCGGCGACCCGGTACCTCTGGGCGACGAGCTCTTCACGCAGGGCCGCGGTGCGCCGGTGCTGCTGCAGAAGCAGGTGATCTTCACGGGCGACCGCATCACCAGCGCCTCCGCCGGCTTCGACCAGAACCACAATCCGTCGGTCGACATCACACTCGATGGCCAGGGCGGCCGCGTGCTGCGCGACGTGTCGCGCGAGAACATCGGCAAGCGCATGGGCATCGTGCTCTTCGAGAAGGGCAAGGGCGAAGTGCTGACAGTAGCGACCATCCAATCGGAACTGGGCTCGCGCTTCCAGATCACGGGCATGGGTTCGACGGAGGCGTCGGCTGACCTCGCGCTGCTGCTGCGCGCCGGCTCGCTCGCCGCGCCGATGGAGATCATCGAAGAACGCACGATCGGCCCTTCGCTCGGTGCCGACAACATCCGCAAGGGTTTTGACTCCGCAGCGTACGGCTTTGCCGCCGTCTCGCTGTTCATGATCGTGTACTACATGCTGTTCGGCGCCTTCTCGGTGGTGGCGCTGGGCGTGAACGTGTTGCTGCTGATCGCCATCCTGTCGATGCTGCAGGCCACGCTGACCCTGCCGGGCATTGCGGCCATCGCGCTGGCACTCGGCATGGCCATCGACGCCAACGTGCTGATCAACGAGCGCATCCGTGAAGAACTGCGCAACGGCGCCTCGGCCCAGATGGCGATCGCCGCCGGCTTCGAGCGCGCCTGGGCGACCATCCTCGATTCGAACGTGACCACGCTGATCGCCGGCCTGGCGCTGCTGGCGTTCGGTTCGGGCCCGGTGCGCGGCTTTGCGGTGGTGCACTGCCTGGGCATCCTGACCTCGATGTTCTCGGCGGTGTTCTTCAACCGCGCCCTGGTCAATCTCTGGTATGGCCGCCGCAAGAAGCTGCAGGGCCTGGCGATCGGCCAGGTATGGAAGCCCGGCAACAGCCAGTCGCCGGCGCAGCAGTAAGGCACATCCACCACTGAATCTTGCATAACCGGCACCGGCCCAGCACACCAGGGGCCGGTTGCCACAAAGGGCAGACCATGGAGTTTTTCCGCATCCGCCGCGACATTCCGTTCATGAAGCACGCGTTGATTCTCAACGCCGTGTCGTTCCTGACGTTTATCGCCGCTGTCTTCTTCCTGTTCCACAAGGGGCTGCACCTGTCGGTGGAGTTCACGGGTGGCACGGTGATGGAAGTCGCCTACACCCAGGCCGCCGATCTGCCGAAGATCCGCGCCGACGTTGAAAAGCTGGGCTACGCCGATGCGCAGGTGCAGAACTTCGGCACCTCGCGCGACGTGATGATCCGCCTGCCGCTCAAGAACGGCCCCGACGGCAAGCCCATCGCCTCGGCCGTGCAAAGCCAGCAGGTGATGGCGGCCCTGAATGCCGCCAGCCCCGACGCCAAGCTGCAGCGCGTCGAGTTCGTCGGCCCGCAGGTGGGCAAGGAGCTCGCCACGGACGGCCTGCTGGCGCTGCTGTTCGTGGTGGTCGGCATCGTGATCTACCTGTCGGTGCGCTTCGAGTGGAAGTTCGCCGTGGCGGGCGTGATCGCCAACCTGCACGACATCGTCATCATCCTGGGCTTCTTCGCGTTCTTCCAGTGGGAGTTCTCCCTGTCGGTGCTGGCGGCCGTGCTGGCGGTGCTCGGCTATTCGGTGAACGAATCCGTGGTGATCTTCGACCGGATCCGCGAGGCATTCCGCAAGTACCGGAAGATGAACACGCACGAGATCATCGATCACGCCATCACCAGCACGATCTCGCGCACGATCATCACGCACGGTTCGACGGAAATGATGGTGCTGTCGATGCTGGTGTTCGGCGGCCCGACGCTGCACTACTTCGCCCTCGCGCTGACCATCGGCATTCTGTTCGGCATCTATTCGTCGGTGTTCGTGGCGGCGGCGCTGTGCATGTGGCTCGGCGTCAAGCGCGAAGACCTTGTCAAGGGCGAGAAAAAGGCCGGCGGCCCGAAGGATGACCCGAACTTCGGCGCACAGGTCTGACCCCTCCCCTGCGGCCCCGCAGGCAACAAAAAGCCCCGCAATCGCGGGGCTTTTTCTTGGGCGTCGCGCGCTTACTGCTGGGCGACGTTCGTGTCCTGCTTGATGCCCTCGACCTGGATCTTCAGCTTGGTTTCCATGTTGAAACCGTAGGCCTTGCCGTAGTCGAGGCCGAACTCGTCCCGCTTGAACGTCACTTCGGCGTCGGCGCCGCACACTTCGCGCTTGAGCATCGGGTGCTGCATGCACTTGAACGAATCGATTTCCATCTTGACCGGCTTGGTCACGCCGCGCAGCGTGAGCTGACCCTCGGCTTCGGTCGGCACGTCGCCCTTGAACTTGGTGAATTCGCCCTTGAACGTGGCGGTCGGGTACTTGGCCACGTCGAACAGGTCGGGGCTCTTGGCGTGCTCGTTCATCTTGGCGTGACCGAAGTCGATGCTGTCGGTCTGCACGGTCACGTCGATGGTGCCCTTCTTGGCCTGGCGGTCCAGGGTCACGGTCCCGCTGGACTTTTCGAACTTGCCGCGCCACTTCGACAGCCCGCCCATGTGGTCGGCTTCGAAGCTGGGGTAGGTGTGGCTCGGGTCCAGCTGATACGTGGCCGGTGCAGCAAAGGCGGCGCTGGCTGCAACAGCCGACAGTGCGGCAACGAGGGTACGCAATTTCATGAGAACTCCTGCGGAGAAAAGCGGCGATTGAGCCGAAAAAACGTCGGGTGGATAACCTGATCCAGCAAGTTACTTCTTGGCGATGACGACGCGGAACTTGATCGTCACGTCGTCCGCGACGACGGACGTATCCTTCCATTCACCATCGCCGACCTTGAACGCGTTGCGCTTGATGGGCAGCGCGCCTTCAAAGACCTGGTTGGCGCCTTCCTGCCTGAAGGTGACGGGCGCGGTCACATCCTGCGTGACACCCTTGATGGTCAGCTTGCCGACCACATCCACCTTGCCGCCCGCGCCCGGCTTGAACGCCGACGAGACGAAGGTGGCTTTCGGATACTTGGCGGCGTCAAACCAATCCTTCTTCTTCAGTTCGTCGTTGTAGGCCTTGTCGCCCACATCGACGCTGTTGATATCGATGTCGACCTTGGCCGTGGAAGCGGCCACGTTGGCAGGGTTGTAGTTGACGGTGGCGTCGAACTTGCCGAACTTGATGTCCATCGGCACACCGAGCTGCTTGCCGGTGGCCGTGACGCTGCTCTTGGCGGCGTCCACCTGGGCAACGGCCGATACCGACACGGCAGCAATCGAGAGCGCGCCGGCGGCAACCAGGGCAATCGCGCGGGGGCGCACAAAGCGTTTCATCATCAGACTCCTTCGGTCAGGCCGGATCGTGCCGGCAATCTTGGTCAAGACGGAGAACAACGGGCGCCGGCGTGCACCGGCATCTGAAAACCAGAACAGCGGATCGAGAGCGGCCGACTCAGCGCAAGAACGGCACCATGCGGCGCAGCGTGCCGTCACGATCGACCACGTGATGCTTGAGCGCGGCCAGAATGTGCAGCACGACGATGGCGGCCATCGTCCAGTTCAGCCATTCATGCGCTGCGCCGAACACGGCCTTGAGCGCATCGCTCTTCTCGAACGGCATCGGCAGTTCCCACAGGCCAAGGTAGACAACCTTGACACCAGCCGCCACGCTGAACAGATAGCCGGTCAGCGGCACGGCCAGGATCAGCAGATACAGCACCAGGTGCGCGCCTTCGGCCGCCTTGTGCTGCCACTTCGGCATACCGGCCACGGGTGCCGGCGCACGGTGCGTGAGGCGCCAAAGCACCCGCAGGACGGCAAAGATCAGCACGGTGATGCCGATCCACTTATGGTACGAGTACAGCTTGAGCTTGGTCGGCGTGAATCCGGGGATATCGGTCATGTACAGACCAAGCCCGAAGGCCGCGAATATCAGCAGCGCGACGATCCAATGCAGCGCGATCGCGGGAGCGCCATAGGCGCCGTCGTCGGCGGCACGCACGGCGAGATTCGGTTGAGCAGCTTGTGACATCGGTTCCCTCGGTTGGAAAGACGCTCGGCGGGTTTGCCCTGCGGGCTCAGACATCGGCGCCAGACGATGGTGCATTATTTGCGCGATCGGACGGCCGCAGACGGCCTGCAGTTCACCAACAAGTTCAAATTTTTTGATGTTCGGAACACCCGCGCGCTAGCCCCGCCCGGCGAATTCTACCCGCGCTCCATAGCAAAACAGCCTCCTCCGTATCGCTACGGAGGAGGCTGTCTTTGTATCAGCCCAACAAATTTTCGGAATGATCAGACGCTGCCGATCCGGCGCGCCAGTTCCGCCGCCTTGCCGATGTAGCTGCCGGGCGTCATGTCAAGCAGCAGCTGGCGGGCGTCTTCGGGAATCGCCAGCGTGGCGATGAATTCACGCAGCGCCTCGCGCGAGATACCCTTGCCCCGCGTCAGTTCCTTCAACTGCTCGTACGGATTGGCGATGCCGTAGCGGCGCATCACGGTCTGCACCGGCTCGGCCAGGACTTCCCAGCAGTTGTCCAGGTCTTCGGCCAGGCGGGCCGGGTTGGTTTCCAGCTTGCCCAGGCCGCGCAGGCACGCGTCGTACGCGAGCAGGCTGTAGCCGAACGCCACGCCGATGTTGCGCAGCACGGTCGAATCGGTCAGGTCACGCTGCCAGCGCGACACCGGCAGCTTTTCCGAC
This sequence comes from Ralstonia mannitolilytica, assembly GCF_905397375.1. Taxonomy (GTDB): domain Bacteria; phylum Pseudomonadota; class Gammaproteobacteria; order Burkholderiales; family Burkholderiaceae; genus Ralstonia; species Ralstonia mannitolilytica. Next base: position 175,134 of record NZ_CAJPVG010000009.1, on the reverse strand, counting down.
AGGTGGCGCAGCACCGCGTTGGCCAGACCGACGTTGCCTTCCGAGTTTTCGAAGTCGATCGGGTTGACCTTGTGCGGCATGGTCGACGAGCCGATCTCGCCGGCCTTCGTCTTCTGCTTGAAGTAGCCCTGCGAGATGTAGCCCCAGACGTCACGGTCGAGGTCGAGGATGATCGTGTTGGCGCGCGCCACGGCGTCGAACAGTTCGGCCATGTAGTCGTGCGGCTCGATCTGGATCGTGTACGGGTTGAACGTCAGGCCCAGGCGCTGCTCGATCACGTTCTTCGAGAAGGCTTCCCAGTCCAGCGACGGGTAGGCCGACAGGTGCGCGTTGTAGTTGCCGACCGCGCCGTTCATCTTGCCGAGCAGCTCCACGGCCTCGATGCGGCGGATGGCACGGTCCAGGCGCGCGGCCACGTTGGCCATTTCCTTGCCCAGCGTGGTGGGGCTGGCCGGCTGGCCGTGCGTGCGCGAGAGCATCGGCACATCGGCGTTGGCGTGAGCCAGTTCCACCAGGCGCGCCTGGACGCGGCGCAGCGCCGGCACGATCACCGTGTCGCGCGCGCCTTTGAGCATCATGCCGTGCGAGGTATTGTTGATGTCTTCCGATGTGCAGGCAAAGTGGATGAATTCGCTCGCGGCTTCGAGTTCCGGGTTGCCCTTCACGCGCTCCTTCATCCAGTATTCGACGGCCTTCACGTCATGGTTGGTGACGGCTTCGATCTCTTTGATGCGGGCGGCGTCTGCTTCGGCAAAGTTCTCGACCAAGGCCAGCAGCGCGCGCTCGGCGTCGGCCGAAAAACGTGGGATTTCCGCCAGGCCCGCCTGCGACAGGGCGATCAGCCAGTGCACCTCCACCTTCACGCGATTGCGCATGAAAGCGGCTTCCGACAGCCACTCACGCAGCGGATCGGCCTTGGCGGCGTAGCGGCCATCGATGGGAGACAGGGCGGTCAGAGCAGAAAGCGACGACATGGCAGGCGGGGAAAAATGTGAAGGGAATCTCAATCCGGACAACCCGGGCGCCCCATCGAGCGTTGAGTCGGGAGCGCCCGGACGGCGCAAGAGCGAACCCGCGATTTTACCATCCGGCACCCCGGCTTTACGGTCGATCCGACGCCTGACAAGCCGCCCTTTGGTTGAAGCGCTTCGCACGGCACTCGGGAAAGCCCCCAGCTATACTTCCGCCTCCAACATGACATGCCTATGAAACTGATCGGATCGCACGCCAGCCCGTACACCCGCAAGGTGCGCGTGGTCCTGGCAGAAAAGAAAATCGACTACCAGTTCGTGCTGGAAGACGTGTGGAGCGCCAACACGCAGATCCACCAGTTCAACCCGCTCGGCAAGGTGCCCTGCCTGGTGATGGACGACGGTGGCGCCCTGTTCGACTCGCGCGTGATCGCCGAATATGCCGACACGCTGTCGCCCGTGGCGCGCCTGATTCCGCCGTCGGGCCGCGAGCGCGTGGAAGTACGCTGCTGGGAAGCGCTCGCCGACGGGCTGCTCGACGCAGCGCTCATGCTGCGCATCGAACACACGCAGCGCACACCCGAGCAGCGCAGCGAAACCTGGCTCGCACGCCAGAACCACAAGATCGACGACGCGCTGAAGGCCATGTCGCAGGGCCTGGCCGACAAGACGTGGTGCAACGGCAACCACCTGACGCTGGCCGACATTGCCGTGGGCTGCGCGCTCGGCTACCTCGATTTCCGCCAGCCACAGATCGACTGGCGCGAACGGCACGCCAATCTCGCCGCGTTCTACGCGCGCATGGAAAAACGGCCGAGCTTCATCGAAACCCAGCCGCAGTAAATCGCCGCCCTACACGGCCACCGGATCAAACCGGTCGGCCTGGGCCATCGGCCAGTAACGTTCGTATAGCTGATAACGGTAGCGCCCGGCCAGCAGATCGCCGGGCTCGAGGTATTTGAGCAGCGCCGAGAGCAACTGCACCTCGTTGCCCGACACGCGCCGTACGATGTGGTGCGCACGGAAATCCGCCGGATGCTGCAGCCCCGCTGCCTGCGTCAGCTCCAGCAGTGCATGCAGCGTGTGCCGGTGATATTGATGCACGCGCTCGGCCTTGTCCGGCACCACCAGCGCTTTCTGGCGAGACGGATCCTGCGTGGCCACGCCGGTCGGGCAGCGGTCGGTGTGACATTTCTGCGCCTGGATGCAGCCCAGCGCAAACATGAAGCCGCGCGCCGCGTTGCACCAGTCGGCGCCCATCGCCAGCGTGCGCGCCACGTCGAACGCGGTGACGATCTTGCCCGACGCGCCAATCCTGATCTTGTCACGCAGGTTGGTGCCGACCAGCGTGTTGTGCACCAGCAGCAGCCCTTCCTGCAGCGGTGTGCCGACGTGGTCGGTAAATTCAAGCGGTGCGGCGCCCGTGCCGCCCTCGGCGCCATCCACGACGATGAAGTCCGGCAGGATGCCCGACTCCAGCATCGCCTTGACGATGCCGAAGAACTCCCACGGGTGCCCGATGCACAGCTTGAAGCCGGTGGGCTTGCCGCCGGACAGCGTGCGCAGCCGGTCGACGAATTGCAGCAAACCGAGCGGCGTAGAGAACTCGGAATGCGAAGCCGGCGAGATGCAGTCCTGCCCGATCGGGATGCCGCGCGTGGCGGCAATTTCCGGCGTCACCTTGGCCGCGGGCAGCACGCCGCCGTGGCCCGGCTTGGCACCCTGCGACAGCTTCACCTCGATCATCTTCACCTGCGGGCTGCGCGCCTGCTCGGCGAAGCGCTCGGGGTCGAAGCGGCCGTTGGCGTCGCGGCAGCCGAAATAGCCGGAAGCGACTTCCCAGATCAGGTCGCCGCCTTCTTCGCGGTGGTACGGCGAGATCGAACCCTCGCCCGTGTCATGGATGAAGTTGCCGAGCTTCGCGCCGCGGTTCAGCGCCCGGATGGCGTTGCCCGAGAGCGCCCCGAAGCTCATCGCCGAGATGTTGAACACCGACATCGAATACGGCTGGGCGCGCCCCTCGCCCACCATCACGCGAAAATCGGACGACGCGATGCGCGTAGGCGCGAGCGAGTGGCCGATCCACTCGTGCCCCGGCACCTTCACGTCGACCTCGGTCCCGAACGGGCGGCTGTCGACTTCGCCCTTGGCGCGCTGGTAGACAATGCTGCGCTGGGCCCGCGAGAACGGTTTCTCGTCGGTATCGTCCTCAACGAAGTACTGACGGATTTCGGGGCGGATGAACTCGAACAGGAAACGCAGGTGACCCCACAGCGGGTAGTTGCGCAGCACCGAATGGCGCGTCTGCGTGAGGTCGTGCAGGCCCAGAAGTACGAAGACCCCGGGGATCACCGCGCAGGCCCAGTGCAGGCGCCCCGCCACCGCAAACCCCGCGGTGACGACAAACAACAGCACAACACCCGCGAAGGCCCAGTAACGGCGTGGCAGCATGGCAAACCCTGTGTGGAAGCAAACGTGGGCGCCAGCTTAAACGAGCGCGGCGATGGCCGCAGCCGTCACAACGCCATGTTGCGGAAACCGATCAGGCGACCGCCTTTTCGATGGTGGCCGGCTCGGCCGCGGAAATGATGCCGCCGCCCAGGCACACCTCGCCGTCGTACAGCACGGCGGACTGACCGGGTGTCACGGCCCACTGGGCCTCGGGGAAGCTCAACGTGAGCGCACCCCCGGCAGCGCGAACCACGGCGCAGGGCGCGTCGGCCTGGCGATAGCGCGTCTTGGCGGCCAGCAGCGTGCCTTGCGCCGGCGCGTGGCCGGCCACCCAGCTCAGATCGTCAGCGTGCACGGTATGCGCCAGCAGCCACGGGTGGTCGTGACCTTGCACCACATACAACGTGTTGGCCGCCATGTCCTTGCGGGCCACGTACCAGGCATCGCCGTTGCCGTCGCGGCTGCCGCCGATGCCGATGCCCTTGCGCTGCCCCAGCGTGTAGAACGCCAGGCCGATGTGCTCGCCGATGGTCTTGCCGTCCGGCGTCTTGATCGGGCCGGGCTTGGTCGGCAGGTAGCGATTCAGGAAATCGCGAAACGGCCGCTCGCCGATAAAGCAGATGCCGGTGGAATCCTTCTTCTTGGCATTGGGCAGGCCGATCTCCGCAGCAATCTCCCGCACTTTCGTCTTCGGAATCTCCCCCAGCGGAAACAGCGTGCGCGACAGTTGCGCCTGGTTCAGGCGATGCAGGAAATAGCTCTGGTCTTTCGTGTGGTCGAACGCCTTGAGCAACTCGAAGCGGCCGTCGACTTCGCGCACGCGGGCGTAGTGGCCGGTGGCAATGGTGTCAGCGCCGAGCGCCATCGCGTGGTCGAGGAAGGCCTTGAACTTGATCTCGGCGTTGCACAGCACATCGGGGTTCGGCGTGCGGCCGGCCGAGTATTCGCGCAGGAAATCGGCGAACACGCGGTCCTTGTACTCGGCGGCAAAGTTGACGGCCTCGACGTCCACGCCGATCAGGTCGGCCACCGACACCACGTCGATCCAGTCCTGCCGGGTCGAGCAGTATTCGCTGTCGTCATCGTCTTCCCAGTTCTTCATGAACAGGCCGACGACGTCATAGCCCTGCTGCTTGAGCAGCCACGCCGTGACGGAGGAATCGACGCCGCCGGACATACCGACGACCACGCGCCTCTTGGTCATCGCACCACCTCCAGGCCGTAGGTGCTCGGATGCGTGTGGATGATGTCGAGCGGATAGCGCTTGCCGGCCACGTAGTCCTCCACGCAGGCGAGCAGCAGCGGGCTGCGGTGGCGCTCGCGGGTGGCGCGGATTTCATCGGCCGTCATCCATACCGTGCGGACGATGCCGTCATCGAGCTTGCGACGCGGGTCGAAGGGGCCGAGTTCGCCCGTGAACGCCATCCGCACATAGGTGACCGGATCGCCCTGCGGCGGCTGGAACTGCGCCATGTAGCAGCCCAGGAAGGCCGTCGGCACAAAGCTGTGCGCGGCTTCTTCCAGCGCCTCGCGTGCGACGGCGTCGACCAGGCTTTCGTCGGGGTCCAGGTGGCCGGCAGGCTGGTTCAGGCGCAAACCGGCGTCGGTGTGCTCTTCCACCAGCAGAAAGCGCCCGTCCTGTTCGATGACGGCGGCAACGGTGACGCTGGGCTTCCAGCGGACGGCTTGGTTCATGGCAAAAAAGGCAACAAAAACAAGGCGTTATTGTAGCCGTCCGCGGCCACCCCTGCTGGGGATGGCGGCGGCGTCACAAATAGTGCATCCACCGGTAACGCCCTGTGCGGCGCAGCCCTGCAAACCAGCGAGTCGGCCAATACAGCAGCGCGAGCGTCGGCAGCCATGCCGCCCACAGCTGCCAGACGGAATCGAAGCCGAAACGCGAGCCGTGGTTGGCGCCGAACAGGTGGAACGCCGCCAGATAGGCGACGTGCAGCAGATAGAGATGCAGCAGATAGAAGAACATGGGCGCAGCGCCCAGCGTCTGCAGCACGTGCGCTGCGCGTACGGGCAGGCGGTCGAGCCATGCCAGCGCACACAGGCCCAAGCCGAGCGTCAGCAGCAGGAAATCCAGCGACGGTGGGTACTTGGTGAGATTGAGGAACGACACGGCGGTGCCCAGCGCATCAGGGTAACCGGCCCACGGTTGCGGCTCGCCATAGCCGTTGAACGCGCGCAGCATCGTAAACCCGATCAGGCTCGCCACGCCCAGCCGCCAACACAACGCCCGCCGCGCCTCCGGTGAGCGCCGCGCATACGCCGGCGCAAACGCATAACCGAGGCCGATCACACCGACCCACGCGAGCGCCGGATACGACGTGCGCAGCCGCAGCGCATCGCCCAGCACAATCCAGTCGCGCTGATGCAGCACCGCCCACAGCGCATGCCACGTGGAACCCGGCGCCAGATGCGTCTGCGTGAGCAGGTTGTGCCCCGCCACGATCACCAGCGAGACCGCCAGCAACCCGCCGCGCGGCAGCCAGATCAGCCCCGCCAGCGCGATCATCGACAAGCCGATCGTCCAGATGACTTGCAGATAGACCGTCGTGGGCGGCAAGGCAAACGTCCAGGCAAAGTTCACGACGGTCAACTCCAGGACCACGAGGAACAGCCCACGCTGGACCAGATGCGCCGACACACCGAGCCGATCCGCGCCGGGCTTCTGCGCGGACAGCCACGCCGACATGCCCGCCAGAAACACGAATACCGGCGCGCACGGGTGACTGGCAAAGCGTGTCAGCGCCAGCGCCGGCGAAGTGACCGCCAGATCGACGGGGTCTGCCACCTGCGCGTGCAGGAAGAAGAACTCACGCAGATGGTCGACCACCATCAGTGTCATCACGAGGCCGCGCAGCGCATCCACTGCGGCAAGCCGCGAAGAACCGACCCCCATCGTCAGAACTTGTAGGTCGCGGCCAGCGTGATCTGCCGCTCCGCGCCTGGGGCCACCCACAGCTCGTTGTACGAACTGGCGTAGTAGCGCTTGTCGAACAGGTTATCGACCGTGAGCGAAAAACGCAGTGCGCGCGTCGGCTGCACATAGCCATGCAGGCGCACGGTGGTGTAGGCGGGAAGCTTGAAACCGTTGTTGACGCTGTTGCCGGCGCGCTCACCTACGTAGACCACGCCACCACCCGCGCCGGCCCTGCCCAACGCGCCCGCGCCAAACTCATACAGGCCGAGTACGCTGGCGCTATGACGCGGAATGTTCGACAGTGGCGCGCCTCGCGGCAGCACCGTATCGGCGGTGACATGGGCGTCGGTATAGGCATACGTGGCCAGCATCTTGACGTTCTTCGTCACCTGCCCCGACACATCGAGCTCGACACCGCGGCTGCGCACCGCACCCGCCGTGCGCTGGAACGTCGCATCGCGCGGATCGCCCGTCAGTACGTTCGTCTTGTCGATCGAGTACAGCGCCAGCGTGCCACCGAGCCGGCCGTCGGCGGTTTCCAACTTGGCGCCCACTTCGTAGCCGCGCCCACGCTCGGGCGCGAACGCGTTGCCCTGCGCGCCCACGCCCGTGTTGGGCCGGAACGAACGCGACGTATTGGCGTACAGCGACAGCGTGGGCAGGGGCTGATACACGATGCCGATGCGCGGGCTGTAGGCCGTCTGCTGCTGCGCGACACGCGTGCCTGTCAGGCGATTGTCGGCGTGCTGCAGGAAGCGGTCCATGCGCACGCCGGCCAGCAGCTTCCATTGCGCGGACAGGGCAATCTGGTCCTGCACGAACGCGCCGAAACCGCGCTGGAACTCGCGCGTGCTGATGCTCGGCCGCATGCTCGGGCGCGGCTGGCCGTAGACGGGGTCGAAAATATCGATGGCATACGGCGCGGCGGCGCTCGGGTTGACACGGTACAGCACCGGGTCGTAGCGGAAGTTGTAGAAATCGGCGCCGGCCACCAGCGTATGTCGGATCGCGCCGGTATGCACATCGCCCTGCACGTCGATACGGCCGGCGAGGTCGTTCGCGTGATAGTCGCGCTCGCGGGCCTGGCGCCACAGGGTGCGGCCGTCCGCCTGCAGGCTCGCCGCATCCGACGACTTCCCGAACAGTTGCGACGCTCGATACTGCAGCCCGCCATTGAGCTTCCAGCCATGGTTCAGCTGGTGCTCGACCGTCAGATGATGGCTTTGCGTGCGCACGGTCGTATCGCCGTCCCCCGGCTCACCGAGAAAGCGCGACGGCGGCAGCGCACCGAGCTGCTGGTTCATGGCGACGATGCCGCGATCGAACGGCGTCTTCAGCTGCGCGGCCTCAAACGCATACGTCACGACAGTGTCGTCCGTTGCCAGCCACGTGAACGACGGGGCGACGACGTATCGCCGGCTGGACGAAAAATCGCGGAAGCCCTGGCTGCTCTCTGCCGCCACGCCAAGGCGATAGGCCACGCGCTCGGACAGCGGGCCGGTCATCTCTGTCGCGAGCCGGTATCGGTCCGGATTGCCCACGGCCAGCGTCACCTCGCGCGACGGTCTGAACTGCGGCGTGCGCGTGACGATGTTGACGATGCCGCCGGGGTCGCTGCGCCCATACAGCGCCGCCGACGGCCCCTTGAGCACATCGATGCGCGCAACGTTGACGGCGTCCACCGGCACGCTGTTGGCGCGATTGCCTGAAAACCCGTTGACGAGATAGTCCGCGCCCGTGTTGAGGTCGCCCGCAAAGCCGCGGATGGCGAAGTTGTCGGCCATGCCGCCCAGGTTGTTCTGCCGGCTGATCCCGCTGACCCAGTCAAGCGCCGTGTCCAGACGTGTTGCGCCAAAGTCATCGAGCGCGCCGCGCGTGACGACGCCCACCGACTGCGGCACATCCTTGAGCGGCGTGTCGGTCAGCGTAGCGGAGCTCGCCCGCCGCGCGCGCAAACGTTCGTCGCCCGCGGAGCCCAGCACGATCGATTCGTCCAGCGCAAACGTTGGGACCGTCTCGGCGGCGGCCATGCTTGATGCGCTGCACAAAACCGCCCCGGTTAGGCTCCACCTTGCGTGCAAGGGGATAAGACATCGTCTACGCTGCATGGCAATACTGAACGCGTCGAAAACGGCCACGCTATCCTAATTGCAATTGAGTTGCAACAAAGAGCGGGGTCGGCGCGACAATCCAGCGCGTGCCGCTAAGCGAATGCTCATGATCGAGCAGGTCTTCAGGGCCGGTCCGCCTGCCAAAAAGTTCGGGTAAGCTCCACATCGTTCAACAAAAAACCGATCTGCGCGCCGTTCCGCATCGCGCGCACCACGACGAGGAGAACACGATGCACATCGGCATCCCGCAGGAGACGCGGGCGGACGAGACGCGCGTTGCCGCGACCCCGGAGACGGTGAAGAAGTACGTCGCGCAAGGCCACCAGGTCACGGTGCAATCGGGCGCCGGCGTCGCTGCCGCCCAGCCTGACGAAGCCTATGTGGCGGCCGGCGCCCGGATCGGCACCGCCGCCGAAGCGCTCGGTGCGCAGATCGTGCTGAAGGTGCGCTCGCCTGAACCGGCGGAGCTGGCGCAGATGCAGCCGGGCGCGGTGCTGGTCGGCATGCTCAATCCGTTCGACGACGACAACACGGCGCGCCTGGCTGCGGCCAATGTCACCGCATTCGCGCTGGAAGCGGCGCCCCGCACCACGCGCGCGCAGAGCATGGACGTGCTCTCGTCGCAGGCCAACATCGCCGGCTACAAGGCCGTGATGGTGGCGGCCAATCATTACCAGCGCTTCATGCCGATGCTGATGACGGCCGCCGGCACGGTGAAGGCCGCGCGCGTGCTCATCCTCGGCGCGGGCGTGGCGGGGCTGCAGGCGATTGCCACCGCCAAGCGCCTGGGCGCCGTGATCGAAGCGTCCGACGTGCGCCCCGCCGTGAAGGAACAGATCGAATCGCTGGGCGCGAAATTCCTCGACGTCCCGTTCCTCACCGACGAAGAACGCGAGATCGCCCAGGGCGTCGGCGGCTATGCCCGCCCGATGCCGCCCGACTGGATGCGCCGCCAGGCCGAACTCGTGCACGAGCGCGCCAAGCAGGCCGACATCGTCATCACGACCGCGCTGATCCCGGGCCGCCGCGCGCCGACGCTGCTGTCCGAAGCAACCGTCCAGGCGATGAAGCCGGGCTCGGTGGTGGTCGACCTGGCCGCCGCGCAAGGCGGCAACTGCCCGCTGACCGAAGCCGACCGCGTGGTCGTCAAGCACGGCGTCACGCTGGTGGGCTACACCAACCTCGCGTCGATGGTGGCGGCCGACGCCTCCGCCCTCTACGCCCGAAACGTGCTCGATTTCCTCAAGCTGATCATCGACAAGGATGGCGGCCTGGTCATCAACCGCGAAGACGACATCGTGGCCGCCTGCCTGCTCAGCCAGGGCGGCCAGGTAGTGCGCGCGCCCGCCGCCACGAGCGCCGCCACATAACAACGGAGACGGCGGCCCGGCTGGTGTCATGACGCCGGCCTGGCCGCCAGTGGCGATTTCATCTTTTGTTTCAAGGATAGCTTCATGCAACGCAACATGCTTCGCGCCAAGCTGCACCGCGCGACGGTCACCCAGGCCGATCTGGACTACGAAGGCTCGTGTGGCATCGACGAGGATCTCCTCGACGCCGCCGACATGCGCGAGTACGAGAAGATCGAGCTGTACAACGTCAACAACGGCGAGCGCTTCTCCACCTACATCATCAAGGGCAAGCGCGGCTCCGGGGAAATCTCGCTCAACGGTGCCGCTGCACGCCGCGCCCACGTGGGCGACCTGCTGATCATCTGCACCTATGCGCCGATGAACGAAGAGGAAGTCGCCAGCCACAAGCCCAAGGTCGTGCTGCTGGGCGAGGGCAACAAGATCAAGGAAATCAAGGCAATCTGAGCACCGGCGGCGGCGCCCCTCGCGTGCCGCCGACCGCCCCGAATCGCACAAGCAAGAGGGTAAGAGGAGAAGCAAGATGGAGCTGGTCAATCACACGGTGATCAACCTGATCATCTTCGTGCTGGCGATCTACGTCGGCTACCACGTGGTCTGGACGGTCACCCCGGCGCTGCATACGCCGCTGATGGCCGTGACCAACGCCATCTCGGCCATCATCATCGTCGGCGCCATGCTGGCAGCGGGCCTCACGCAGACGGGCCTGGGGCGCACGATGGGCGTGGTGGCGGTGGCGCTGGCGGCGGTGAATGTGTTCGGCGGCTTCCTCGTCACGCAGCGCATGCTTGAGATGTTCAAGAAGAAGGAGCCGAAGGCCAAATCCGGGCAAGACGAGGGGGTCAAGCCATGAGCATGAACCTCGTCACCCTGCTGTATCTTGTCGCGTCGGTGTGCTTCATCCAGGCGCTCAAGGGCTTGTCGCACCCGACCACGGCGCGGCGCGGCAACGCGTTCGGCATGACCGGCATGGCCATCGCCGCCGTCACGACCGTCGCGCTCATCTACAAGCTCAAGACGGAGATGTTTGCCGGCACCGAGAGCGGCACGTCTACCGGCTTCGTCCTGATTCTTGCCGGCCTGGTGGCGGGCGGCGGCATCGGCGCGTATGTGGCGCGCACGGTCGAGATGACCAAGATGCCCGAGCTGGTGGCCGCCATGCATTCGCTGATCGGCCTGGCCGCGGTGTGCATTGCCGTGGCCGCCGTGGCGGAGCCGTCGGCCTTTGGCATCACGATGGCCGGCGACAACGTATTGCCGCTGGGCAACCGCGTGGAACTGTTCATCGGCACGTTCGTCGGCGCCATCACGTTCTCCGGCTCCGTCATCGCGTTCGGCAAGCTGTCGGGCAAATACAAGTTCCGCCTGTTCCAGGGCGCGCCAGTGCAGTTTGCGGGCCAGCACACGCTGAACCTGCTGCTGGCGGTGGCGATGCTGGGCTTCGGCATCCTGTTCTTCCTGAGCCAGAGCTGGCTGCCGTTCATCATCATGACGGGGATCGCCTTCGTGCTCGGCGTGCTGATCATCATCCCGATCGGCGGGGCGGATATGCCGGTGGTGGTGTCGATGCTGAATTCGTATTCGGGTTGGGCGGCGGCGGGCATCGGCTTCTCGCTCAACAACCCGATGCTGATCATCGCGGGCTCGCTGGTAGGCTCGTCAGGTGCCATCCTGTCGTACATCATGTGCAAGGCGATGAACCGGTCGTTCTTCAACGTGATCCTCGGCGGCTTCGGCTCGGAGGCTTCCGCCGGTGCGGCGGCGGCCGGCGGGCAGCAACGGCCGGTCAAGTCCGGCTCGCCCGACGATGCCGCCTTCCTGCTGGGGAACGCGGAAACGGTCATCATCGTTCCGGGCTACGGGCTGGCTGTGGCGCGCGCCCAGCATGCCCTGAAGGAGCTGACCGAAAAGCTGTCGGAGAAGGGTGTGACGGTCAAGTACGCCATCCACCCCGTCGCCGGCCGCATGCCGGGGCACATGAACGTGCTGCTCGCCGAGGCCGAAGTGCCGTACGACCAGGTCTTCGAAATGGAAGACATCAACGGCGAGTTCGGCCAGGCCGATGTGGTGCTGGTGCTCGGCGCCAACGACGTGGTCAACCCCGCCGCCAAGAACGACCCGAAGTCGCCGATTGCCGGCATGCCGATCCTGGAGGCCTACAAGGCCAAGACCATCATCGTGAACAAGCGCTCGATGAACGCCGGCTACGCGGGGCTCGACAACGAACTCTTCTATATGGACAAGACGATGATGGTGTTCGGCGACGCCAAAAAGGTCGTCGAAGACATGGTGAAGGCGGTCGAATAGGCGCCCCCCGGGGGGGCCACGAACGCCGGCCCGCCGCCTCCCCTCCGCGCCGCGCTTGCCCCCGACTGCCGCAGGCAGTAACGTAGTGCAAGCGGGCAGCGCGGGCCACACCGGCCGCGCGCTGCCGCTGCCCTTCCTTCCGAACCCGCCCGACGTATGCAACAGGACAGCGCCCTGCCGGTCTATTTCCACCCCACCCTCACGGTGGTGGTCGACGACAGCCAATCGTTCGTGGAAAGCCTTGGGTTCCAGATGGACCCTTCACGTGCCCTGTTGGCCTTCAATGACCCGGAAGAGGCGCTGGCGTGGCTGCGCCAGTGGCATTCACTGCGCATGCCGGGCTTCCTGCCGGTGCGCGTGACGCACGATGACCTCACCTTCTCGACGGAGCGCCGGACCATCCAGCTCGACGTTGACCGCATCTACCGCCAGATCCACGAGGTCAACCGCTTCCTGCAGCCTTCCGTCATCGTTGTCGACTACTCCATGCCGCGCATGAACGGGCTGGAGTTCTGCGCCGAGCTGAAGGACCTGCCGTGCATGACGATCCTGCTTACCGGCATGGCCGACGAGAACATCGCCGTGCAGGGCTTCAACGACGGCCTGATCGACCGCTACATCAAGAAAGACAACCCGGCGATGGCCGAGCGGCTGAATGCGGAGATCGAAGCGCTGCAGATGCGCTACTTCAGCAACCTCTCGAGCACGCTGCGCGACCTGCTCTCGCGCCACTCGTTCAGTTTCCTGTCGGACCCGGCGGTCACCAGGCTGGTGCGTGACCTGTCCGCGCGCTACCGCTTCATCGAGTTTTACCTGTATCCACATCCCGCTGGCGTGCTGCTGCTCACTGCGGATGGGCGCGCCACGCTCATGGTCATCGAAACCAACGCGAGCATGCTCACGCATCTGGAAAACGCCGAGGCCTACAACGCGCCCGAAGCCCTCATCAAGGGGCTGCACGACAAGAAGCTCGTCCCCTTCTTCTGGCCCGGCGATGGCATGTACACGCCGGCCTGTGTTGATTGGGAGCAATACTGCCTGCCCGCCGAGGTATGCCAGGGGCGCGAACCGTACTACTACGCACTGTTCGACATGCCCAGCCACCTGCTCCCGGCTCAGGTGTACAGCTACACCCAGTTCCTGGCCAACTACAAGCAGAACCCCGACGCACTGACCGGCCGCAAATCGCGCTGAGACAGTGGCGGCAACCGGCGCAGCGGCGCCGGTCTTTACATTGTGTGGCCCACATCGGGCAAGTACAATCGATCGCATCATCGGCAGCCGCGACGTCAGAGCGTGGCCCGGCTGAATCACCCTGATGCATGCGTGGCAATGCTGCGGCATCATGGCGAGCGAGGGCGCCGGCCTGCAATCCGGTACGGCGCCCCGGAAGGTTTACTGTGCGGGATTCTCTTGAGAGACGATTTGGGATGCAGCAGCGGACCGCGCGTTCAACCAGCGCGCGTTGCGGATGTCAGGAAGTGCATCGTTCCAGTCTGTTCACGGTTGCACGATTCCCGCTGCCACGCTGTTGACCGGCGAGCAGCAGAGTGCCACGGCGGTAAGGCGTTCGCATCCGCGCTTGTTCCCTGATCTTTCTCGAAGCGGGCTGGGGCCAGCGGACGGCCTCGGCGCGCTTTCACGACCGATGCGGCGGCATGCCCGGCGTTCTGGCGCCGAGGGTTGCCGTGTCCGGGACTGCCGTTCGGCCCCGGATGCGCGTTTGTTGGAGTGAGCGTCCCGCCTGGCGCAGACGTTTTCCCCTGAAGTCTCCGGCAAATTCGCACCGTGTACTCACCCAACCAAATCGATCCGGCGGTCAGCTTCCGCAACTCCCAGGGTCAGCAGGTCCGCGGCACCATCATCACGCTGCAGCGGCGTGCGCTGGTGATGGAGATCTACAACCCGTACTCGATCGTGCAGGTGAGCGAGGTCTTGTCCGATCTTGCGATCAAGATCGGCACGCGCCAGGTCTACCTGGGCAAGGCCGTCGTGATCAGCCTCGTCAACACGGGCCTGACCGCGGTTGTCTCGCTCACGCTGATCGACGAGTGGCGCGAACTGTCGGAGGTGGCCGATACGCCTGCGTCGGTGGGCGAAGAAGCGCGAACGTTCGTGCGGGAATGGCAGGAACGCTTCCGCATCCGGCGCGAATACCAGATCGTCATCAACGAGATGCGGGCCTTCCTGGCCGAAGTCTCGCGGTGGGTGGAGCAGGTCGATTTGTCGAAATCCCTGCCGCGCGAAGACGGCAAGCTGCGCCCCGACGTCTTCATGGAGCTCGCCGAGCCGGTGATGCTGCGCGTCAAGCACTACCTCGACATTCTCGAAGCCGAGGCCGCGGAAGTCGAGGCCAGCCTCGCGCCCTCCCACCGCGCCTTTGCGCAGACGGCCCTGCATCCGCTGCTGCTGCGCTCGCCGTTCGTGCACCGGACGTTCACGAAACCGCTCGGCTATGCCGGCGACTACGAGATGGTGAACCAGATCCTGGGCGACCCGCAGGAGGGGCCGAGCACCTATTTCCAGATCGTCAACGTGACGTTCCTGAAGGCGCAAGTCGCCCAGGCACACCGCAACCGCATCGACATCCTCGTCGATTTCCTGAAGCAGCTCGCCATCCGCGCCAAGGCCGAGGGGCGCCCCTATCGTGTCATGAACCTCGGCTGCGGCCCCGCGGTGGAAATCCAGCGCTTCCTGCGCGAATTCGAAGAACCGCACCTGCTCGAATTCGAGCTCATCGACTTCAGCCAGGAGACCCTGGACTATGCCAAGGACCGCTTGACCGAAGCCGCAAGGCAAGGGGGCACCACGCTGTCCGCGCAGTTCGTTCACCAGTCGGTGCATGAGCTGATCAAGCGCCCTGCGCGCAAGGCAGAGGAAGTGCGCGACTGCGATGCCGTCTATTGCGCGGGGTTGTTCGACTACATCTCCGACAAGGTGTGCAACCGCCTGCTGACCTACTTCACCACACGCACGCGCCCCGGCGGCCGCATGCTGGCGACCAACGTGCATTCGAGCAACCCGGAACGGCTCTTCACGATGGAGCACCTGCTCGAGTGGTACCTGATCTATCGGAACGAAGAACAGCTCGCGTCCACCTTCCCGGATGAGGCCTGCCGGGATATCCGGACGTACGTTGATGCGACCGGCGTCAACGTGTTCTGCGAGGCGACGGTGAGCTAGATGGCCGAAAGCGTACGAGATTCCCTGAAGCACGCCTTCAACCGCTCGGAGCGGGAAGGCTTCCGCCTATCGTTCAGCCGGACGACGGCGCTGGTGGGTATCGTCCTGGTACTGATGGGAAGCGGCCTGGACTACAACACGTATCCGGGCGAGCTCAAGCGGTTCTTCCTGGCGCGCGCCTTCACGTCGCTGCTGATCTTCGTCGTCTATCTGATTCTGCCCACGCGGTGGGGCAGGCAGCGACTGTCTTACCTGACGCTGCTCTGGCTCTGCTTCCCGCAGGTCATGATCGCGTGGATGATTTCCGTCACGCAGGGCGCGCAGTCCATCTATGCGACGGGCCTGCACCTGGCCGTCTTCGCGGCCGGCAGCGTGCTGCCGTTCAACACGCGGCAGACCATCGGCTTCGGGGTGATCACCTACACGCTGTATCTGCTGGCATGCCTGATTCACGACCCTGCCAGCATTGCCGGCAGTACGTTCTTCGTCAATTCGCAGTTCCTGATCTTAACGTCCACGCTGGGCGTGTTCTGCACGTACTTCAACGAGAACAGCCGCTTCGAGCTGTTCAAGCTGAAGGAGGAAGTGGCCAACAAGAACATCCAGCTCGAAACCACGAACCGCAGCCTCGTCGAGATCAAGGGCCAGCTCCTGCAGCAGGAAAAGATGGCCGCCATCGGCACGTTGTCGGCGGGGCTGCTGCACGAGATCAACAACCCGGTCAATTTCTGCCTGATGGCGATCGCGGTGGCGCAGGAAGACCCGGCGGCCAAGGCCAGCCCCATGCTGCTCGAGTGCCTGGCCGACGCAAAGGAAGGCATGCAGCGGGTGCAGCACATCGTGTCGGACCTGAAGACCTTCGCGTACCGCAGTCCCGAAAAGGGCGAGGCCGACGCGCCCTTCCTGGTGGAAAAGGCCATCGATTCGGCCGTCCGCCTGACGAGCCACGAATTGCGCGGCGTCACCGTCGAGCGCAAGCTGCCGCCCGACACGCTCGTGCGCGGTGACGAGGCGGCCATCATCGGCGTGCTGATCAATCTGCTCTCGAATGCGGCGCTGGCCATGCAGAAGGTCCAGCGCGAGCAGCCGCGCATTGAGATTGCCGCGGAGTGGATCGGCGATCGCCTGCACGTGGTCGTCACCGACAACGGCCCCGGCATCTCCGAGAAAAACCTCACGCGCGTGTTCGAGCCGTTCTTCACCACGCGTGAAGTCGGCAAGGGCCTGGGGCTGGGCCTGTCGATCAGCTACAGCGTGATCCAGCGCCACGGCGGCACGCTCGCCGTCACGAGCAAGGAAGGCGAATGGGCGCGCTTCACGTTCGACCTGCCGCGCGCGGACTAGGCCGCACCATGGACGCCACGCCCGATACCGTCACCATCCTCTACGTCGACGACGAGGAGCAAGCCTGCAAGTGGTTTGCTCGCGCCATCGGCACGGGCTACGACGTGCTCACGGCCAACAGCGTCGACGAGGCGAAGGCCGTGCTGCGCGACGCGCACGAGCGCATCAGCGTCGTCCTGACCGATTTCCGCATGCCCGGCGGCGACGGCACGGAGCTGCTGCGCTTCATCGATGCCGAATATGGCGATATCGCCACCATCCTGGTCACCGCGTATGCCGACAAGGATCTGCTTATCCAGGCTGTCAACACCGGGCGCGTGTTCAAGATCCTGGAGAAGCCGTATCAGCCAGACGATGTGCGGCGTTCGTTGCAGGAAGCCCTCGTCCTGCGGCAGGACCGCCTGTTGCGTACCCAGCGCCTGATGGCCATCGACGAGACTCTCGCCTTCCTCGCGCACGAGCTGAATACGCCGCTGGCTGCCATCTCGAATTTCGCGCGCGGCATCCGCATGCGCATCGATCAGGCCGAGCGCCCTCCCGAGGCGCTGTCCGAAATCGGCCGCGCCGCCGACCGCGTGCAGGACAACGCGCGCTACTGCCTCTCGGTGATCGCCTCGTTCCTGAACTCCGTGCGCAACACGTACGGCAAGCCGGGGGCCGGCACCACACCGAGCAGCGCGAGCGAGCTGATCCGATCGCTGCTCGATACGTACCCCTTCACGAACGCGCAGCGCGAATGGGTGTCCTACCGCGTGGACGAGGATTTCCCGGTCGTCACCCTGCCCAACTGCGTGATGCTGGTGCTGTCTTCACTGACCAGCAATGCGCTGCAGGCGCTGCAGCACAGCCCGCAGCCACGGCTCGAGATCGTCGCGGGCCAGGCGCCCGACGCGGGCGGGGGGCGGCACATGATCCGCATCGAGGACAACGGCCCCGGCATCGCCCCCGACGTCCTCGCCCGGCTCACCATAGACCCCGTGACGACGCGCGCCGAAGAGGGCGGCAACGGCATGGGCATGATTTTTTGTACGCGGATCATGCAATCGTTCGGAGGAGCGATTGCGATCGATTCCGCACCCAGCGCAGGCACGCGCGTGACCTTGACGTTCCCATGACAACACCATTCACAACACGAGCCGCGCCGCACCGGCTCCGCGCATTGACTGCACTTGCTATGAGGAGTGATGGATGACCAATCCCGGGGGCAATGAGCCCAAGATCCTGTACGTGGACGACGAGACATTGGCGCTGACTTACTTCGGCCGTGCCATCGGTTCACTGGCGCCGGTCGTCACCGCCACCTCGGTCGAAGAGGGCAAGCGCATGCTCGACCAGCACGCCGCCACGCTGGGCGTGCTCGTATCCGACCAGCGCATGCCGGGCGAGCTCGGCAACGAACTGCTGCGCTACGCGCGCGAGCGCTATCCACACCTGGTGCGCATCCTGACCACCGCCTACTCGGAAATCGAGGACACGGTGGAGGCTGTCAACCAGGGGCAGATCCACCGCTACATCAAGAAGCCGTGGGACATCACCGCGCTGCGCGTGGAGCTCAAGCAGGCGCTCGAGTTTTCCGACCTGCGCCGCGAGCGCGACGCCCTGCTGCGCGAGAAGATGACCGTGCGCCAGAGCCAGACGCTCACGCACCGCATCGGCGCGCTGCAGACGCTGTACATCGCGGTGTCGGGGCTGTCGTCGTTCAGTGCCGTCAACGATTACCTGCGCGCTGCGGCCGCCGTCGGGCTGCATTCGGTGGCGCAGCCGGACTGGGCAATGAAGGACTACACAGAACTCGTCGGCGAGGAAAGCGTGCGCACCGGCCAGTTCAGCCACGCGGTCCGACAGGCCTACCAGGCGCTGTCGTCGCGCTTCGAGAGCAAGCCGGCCGCACAGGCTCTGGAGGTGCTTGCCGATGTGCTCAACGGCCAGGTGTCGCCGGCCGGCGCGGATGCAGCGACGATCGTCGAGCCGCCCACGCTGACGGAATTCCTGGAAGCGGCATCCACGCACAAGGTATCGGAAGCGCATGCCCAATGGCTGGCATTCCTGCTGTGGCTGGACGGCAAAGGCTGGTCGGTCAAGGCCGAGCGGGACGGGGCGGCCGTCAAGCTGCGCCTGCTCGACAGCCAGACGCCGCTCACACCGGATCAACTCGCGGGCTGGATGGAACACTTCCAGGAGCAGCAGGCGGCGTGAGCCGTTCCCCCGCCAGGCCGCAACGCAGCGCCGAGGCCTTACGCCTCGGCGTTATCGTTTGAGGCATCGCCCTTTGCGGAGCGCTCCGGGCGATCGCGCATACCGCCCTTGACCATCTCGAAACGGAACAGGCGGCATTCGATGTTGCCGTTGTAGAGCGGCGTGCGCTGCGATTCCTTGAGCCGCATGCGGCGCGGCATCGACAGGTCCCCGGTAAAGACGAACGCCTTCCAGCCGGCAAACTCGCGCTTGAGCGTGCCTGCAAAGGCCTGGGCGAACTCGTTGGCGGCGGCTTCTTCTTGCGGATCGACGGGCGGCGGCGGCTCCGGCTGGCGACGGAATTCATCGCGCGGAGCGCCCATGGCGCGGCTGGCACGCTCGAAGACGGTGCCGCCTTCATCGCCCTCGCCTTCCGGCCGGCGGCGGCGCGAACCCTGCGCACCACGCACGGCGATGCGCTCGCCGTACGGCGGGTTCATCAGCAGCACGCCGGGCGCATCAAACGGCGGCCGGCCGAAACGCGCATCGACCTGCTTGAGCATCGGCTCGCCGGGCAAGCCGGCACGCTGCCAGTTGGCGGCGGCGTAGGCGAGCATGTCGGTGGAAATATCGGCGCCGGCAACCAAGGGCGGCGCGCGGCGCATGGCGGCCGCGGCGGCATCGGCGGCCGCTTCGCGCAGGCGCTTGAAGCATTTGGCGTCATGGTCCTGGAACCACTCGCATGCAAAGGCGCGCTGGCCGCCCGGTGCGATGCCGAGCGCGCGCTGCGCCGCTTCCACGAGGAACGTGCCGCTGCCGCACATCGGGTCGTAGAACGGCACGCCTTGCGCGCCCGTCCAGCCGGTCAGGCGCAGGATGCCCGCCGCGAGATTTTCCTTCAGCGGCGCCTCGCCTTTCTCCTGGCGCCACCCGCGCTTGAAGAGCGGCTCGCCGGTCGTGTCGAGGTACAGCGTGCAATCCGTCTCGGTGAGGTACGCATGGATGCGCACGTCCGGCGAGACGGTGTCGACGCTGGGCCGCGCGCCGGTGCGCTGGCGGAAGCGGTCGCAGATGCCGTCCTTCACGCGCAGGCCGACAAACTTCAGGCTCTGCAGCGGCGATTTGTGCGCGGTCACGTCGACGCGGATCATCTCGTCGGGCGTGAAGTGGTCTTCCCAGCGCTGCGCGGCGGCCAGCGCGTAGATGTCGTCTTCCGAGCGGTACCCGCGCGCGGCCAGGCGCATCAGCACCCGGCTGGCGATGCGGCTGTGCAGGTTGACGGCATACGCCGCGCCCGGCGTGCCGAAGAAATGCACGCCGCCTGGCACGGTGCGCCCGACCTCGAACGCCGCCAGCTCATCCACCTCGGGGCGGATGGCGATTTCGGCCAGTTCATCGGCCAGCGCCTGTTCAAGACCACGGGGGCACGGTGCAAAGTAAGCAATCGGCATCGGAAAACCAACCATCAGAACGGCTTGACCACGACGAGGATCGTGATCGCCAACAACAACAGCACCGGCAGTTCATTGAACCAGCGGTAGAACGTGTGCGAGCGCTTGTTGGCGCCGGCTTCAAACTTGCGCAGCAGCACTCCGCAGCCATGGTGATAGCCGATCGTCACGAGCACCAGCGCCAGCTTTGCGTGCATCCAGCCATTGGGCGGATACATGCCGATGCGGTAGCCGAGGAACAGCCACAGGCCGAGCAGGATCGCCACGATCGCCAGCATGGTCGTGAAGCGGAACAGCTTACGCGCCATGATCAACAGGCGCGTGATCGCCACGCGCTCGGTTTCCATGGCGAGGTTGACGAAGATGCGCGGCAGGTAGAAGAGTCCTGCAAACCACGACGCGATAAAGACGATGTGAAAGGCTTTGACCCAGAGCATGTCGTTCTCGTTGAAGCAATGCGCGCCGCTCGTGGCGGCGCGCTGGTGGTGAGCCGGATCAGGTGCGGATCTCGCCGTGCCCGAACACGACGTACTTGAGCGAGGTCAGCCCCTCCAGCCCGACCGGCCCGCGTGCGTGGAGCTTGTCGTTGGAGATGCCGATCTCCGCCCCCAGCCCATACTCGAAACCGTCGGCAAAGCGCGTGGAGGCATTGATCATCACGCTGGCCGAATCGACCTCGCGCAGGAAGCGCATGCCGGTCGAGTAGTTCTCGGTGATGATCGAATCGGTGTGCGCCGAGCCGTAGGTGTTGATGTGCTCGATGGCGGCATCCAGGCCGTCGACCGTGCGGATCGAGAGGATCGGGGCCAGGTACTCGGTATGCCAGTCGGCTTCGACGGCATCCTTGAGGTTGCCGAAGCCCGCGGCTTCCAGGGTGGCGCGCGTCTGCGCACACACGCGCAGCTCCACCCCCTTCTCCTGGTAGATCTTCACCAGTGGCGGCAGTGCACGCGCGGCAATGTCGCGCGAGACGAGCAGCGTTTCCATCGTGTTGCACGGCGCGTAGCGCTGGGTCTTGGCGTTGTCGCACACGCGCACGGCCTTCTCGATGTCGGCATCGGCGTCGATGTAGACGTGGCAGATGCCGTCCAGGTGCTTGATCATCGGCACGCGCGCCTCTTCCATCAGGCGTGCGATCAGGCTCTTGCCACCGCGCGGCACGATCACGTCGACGTATTCCGTCATGGTGATGAGCTTGCCGACGGCGGCCCGGTCCGTGGTGGCCACTACCTGCACGGCGTTGGCGGGCAGGCCCGCGTCGGCCAATCCTTCCTCGATGAGCGCGGCCAGCGCGCCGTTCGACTCGATGGCTTCCGAGCCGCCACGCAGGATGGTCGCATTGCCTGACTTGATGCACAGCGCAGCGGCATCGACGGTCACGTTCGGGCGCGACTCATAGATGATGCCGATCACGCCGAGCGGCACACGCATCTGGCCGACCTGGATGCCGGTCGGGCGGAACTTCATGTTGCTGATCTCGCCGATGGGGTCGGGTAGCGCGGCGATCTGCTCCAGGCCCGCTGCCATGGTGTCGATGGCGCGATCGGTGAGCGTGAGCCGATCGACAAAGGCAGCATCCTGCCCGTTGGCGCGCGCACGCTCGACGTCGCGGGCGTTGACCTCCTTGAGCTTGGCGGCATCGCGGCGGATGGCGGCGGCGATATGCAGCAGCGCGCGATTCTTCTGCGCGGTGCCGGCACGTGCCATGCCGCGCGAGGCGACACGCGCCTGCCGGCCGACGAGGGCCATGTATTCGTTCACGTCGAGCTGCTTCATGATGGTCGCGGCCGGCGCATGCACCGGCGATTCAGATTCAAGTGAGAAGGGAAGGCGCCGGCTACACGGCGACCGGGAGGCTGCCGGGGCGCGCAACGCGCATTGCCAGCTGCAGCAGGCCATCCCATGGCTCGGCCGGCAGCGACGGTTCGCGCAGGCCCTTGACCTGCCGGTCGAGCCTGGCGGCCATGGCCAGCGCATCTTCCAGTTCCCGCTGCGACAGGCGCTGCGCCGCCTGCGGCACCAGCCGCTCACGCGGGCCCCAGACCCGCAGCTCGCGCAGCATCGAGGCCACCGGCTTGCCCAGGGCGGCGCCCGAGGCGATTTTTGATAATACGCGAATTTCCTCGGTCAACGTCCACAGCACCAGCACCGTGGCCTCACCCTCGCCGCGCAGGCCTTCGAGCATGCGCACCAGGCGCGGCACGTCGCCGGCCAGCATCGCCTCGGACAGCTTGAACACGTCATAGCGCGCCACGTTGAGCACCGCATCGTGCACATCGTCGAACGTCAGCACGCCCGGCGGGTGCAGCAGGCCCAACTTCTGGATTTCCTGATGGGCGGCCAGCAGGTTGCCCTCCACGCGATCGGCAATAAATTGCAGGGCACGTCGACCCGGCTCGCCGGGTTCCACGCGCTGCTGCTGGCGGGCAAGACGTTCGCCGATCCAGCCGGGCAGCTTGGTGCGATCCACGGATTCGACCTTGATCGACACGCCGGCGCCTTCCAGCGCGGCAAACCATGCCGACTTTGCCGTCGCAAAGTCCAGGCGCGGCAGCGTGATCAGCGTGATGGTGTCGGTGGCAGGGCCGGACGGCGTGCCCGCGGCAAGGGCGCGCAGGGCTTCGCCGCCATCCTTGCCGGGCTTGCCGGACGGAATGCGCAACTCGACGATCTTGCGATCGCCGAACAGCGACATCGACTGCTGCGCCTCCGTCACGCGCGACCACGAAAAGCCGCGCTCGACGCTCATCACTTCGCGCTCGGTGAAGCCCTGGGCGCGTGCGGCCTGACGCAGCGCATCGACGGCCTCGAGCACGAGCAGGTGCTCGTCGCCGTGCACCACATACAGCGGCGCCAGGCCCTTGGCGGCGGCCTGCTTCAGGTGCCCTTCGAGCGCGTCGAGCCGCAGTTGCATGACGGGGCGGCCGCCGCTTACGACGGCAATTTGACAGCGGCCAGCCGGCGCACCAGCTGGTTGACGACATCGCCCTGCATGTCGCGGTAGAGCGCCGCTTCCTCGTAGTCCTTGGCGAGCACCTGCGTCTCGTTGTACGAGAGGTCGCGGAACTGCGTGATCTCCGACGGCGGGATCAGCAGATTGTCGCGCGCATCGCGCAGCTGGAACCGGAAGCGGTACGTGATGCGGTACTCGCGCACCACGCCCTGCGGCGTGAGCGACGAGATCGTCTTCACGCGGTCCTCGGCCAGCACGTCGAGCAGCGCATCGGCGTCCTTCTTGTCCGACACGATGACCGTGTCGGATCCGTTGTCGATCAACCGGCGCAGCTGCGCGCGCATCTGCGAGTTCTGCGGCAGGTTGATGTACAGCTTCTTGAAGGCGAAGTCGGTATTGCCGCGCAAGTGGAAACCGCAGGCGGACAGCACCGGCAAAGCCACAGCCAGCGCGAAGACGGTACGGCCGAAGTGGCGACGAGACAGCGACATAACCTTGCGTTCCTTGAGTGAGGGGCCCAATCAGGCCACCACGTTCACCAGACGGCCGGGCACCACGATGATCTTCTTCGGCGGCTTGCCGTCGGCAAAGCGCTGCACGGCCTCGTCCTTGGCGGCGAGCGCTTCGATGGTGGCGCGGTCGGCATCGGCCGGCACCACGATGCTGCCGCGCACCTTGCCGTTGACCTGCAGCACGAGTTCGATCTCGCTCTGCACCAGCGCATTCTCATCGACCTGCGGCCACGGGGCGTCGAGCAGGTCGCCATACACGCCTGCATAGCCGAGCTCCTGCCACAGTGCATGCGTGATGTGCGGCACCACCGGGTACAGCACGCGCAGCAGGATGCCAAAGCCTTCACGGCGCGCGTCGGCGCCCGCGTCCTTGGCGCCTTCCAGCGCGTTGAGCATCTTCATCGTCGCAGACACGACGGTGTTGTACTGCAGGCGCTCGTAGTCGTAGTTGGCCTGCTTGAGCACGGTGTACAGTTCGCGGCGCAGCGTGCGGTCGGCATCGGTGGCACCGGCGACGACGCCATTGCCATGTCCCGCGCGAATCGCATCTCCATGTACGACGCCGAAGTTCCACACGCGGCGCAGGAAGCGCGAGGCGCCCTCCACACCGGCGTCGCTCCATTCGAGCTGCTGCTCGGGCGGCGCGGCAAACATCGTGAACAGGCGCGCCGTATCGGCACCGTACTGGTCAATCAGCGCTTGCGGGTCGATGCCGTTGTTCTTCGACTTCGACATCTTCTCCACGCCGCCGATCACCACCGGCTTCCCGTCGGCCTTGAGCGTGGCGCCCACGGGGCGGCCGCGTTCGTCGGTCTGCACGTCGACGTCCGCCGGGTTGATCCACTGCTTCTTGCCCGCAGCGTCTTCGCGGTAATACGTCTCGTTGAGCACCATGCCCTGCGTAAGCAGGTTGGTGAACGGTTCGTTGAACTTGACGAGGCCCAGGTCGCGCATGACCTTGGTCCAGAAGCGCGCGTACAGCAGGTGCAGGATCGCGTGCTCGATGCCGCCGATGTACTGGTCCATCGGCATCCAGTAATCGTTGCGGGCGTCGACCATCGTGGCGCCGTCCGGGCACGTATAGCGCATGTAGTACCAGCACGAATCGATGAAGGTATCCATCGTGTCGGTCTCGCGGCGCGCGGGCTTGCCGCACGACGGGCACGTGCAATTCAGGAAGCGCGGATCCTTGGCGAGCGGGTTGCCCGTGCCGTCCGGAACGAGGTCTTCGGGCAGACGCACCGGCAGGTCCTGCTCGGGCACCGGCACGACGCCGCAGCTCTCGCAGTGGATCAGCGGGATCGGCGTGCCCCAGTAGCGCTGGCGCGAAATGCCCCAGTCGCGCAGGCGCCAGGTGGTCTTCTTCTCGCCGACGCCCTGGGCGGCCAGGTCGGCGGCCACGGCATCGACGGCTTGCTGATAGTTCAGGCCATCGTACTTGCCGCTGTGGACGAGCACACCGTGCTCCTTGTCGGCGTACCAGTCGGCCCAGGTGGTGGTGTCGTACGGCTGGCCTTTCACATCCACGACCTGCTTGATCGGCAGGCCGTACTTGTTGGCGAACGCGAAGTCGCGCTCATCGTGCGCGGGCACGCCCATCACGGCGCCGTCGCCGTAGCTCATGAGCACGTAGTTGCCGACCCACACCGGCACGGGCTCGCCCGTGAGCGGGTGCGTGACCGTCAGGCCGGTCGGCATGCCCTTCTTTTCCATGGTCGCCATGTCGGCTTCCATGACGCTGCCGTGCTTGCATTCGTCGATGAAGGCCGCGAGTGCCGGGTTGGTCTGCGCGGCATGCGTGGCGATCGGGTGTTCGGCCGCCACGGCGCAGAAGGTGACTCCCATGATGGTGTCGGCGCGCGTGGTGAAGACGTACAGTTTGCCGTCATTGATCGGCTTGCCATCTTGGCCCGGGATGGTGTGCGGGAACGCAAAGCGCACGCCCTCGCTCTTGCCGATCCAGTTCTGCTGCATCAGCTTGACGCGCTCCGGCCAGCCCAGTGCATCCAGATCGGAGAGCAGTTCCTGCGCGTACTCGGTGATGCGCAGGTAGTACATCGGGATCTCGCGCTTTTCCACCACCGCGCCCGAGCGCCAGCCGCGCCCGTCGATCACCTGTTCGTTGGCGAGCACGGTCTGGTCGACCGGATCCCAGTTCACGGTGCCAGTCTTGCGGTAGGCGATGCCCTTCTCGAGCATCTTCAGGAACAGCCACTGGTTCCAGCGGTAGTAGTTGGGGTCGCAGGTGGCGACCTCGCGCGACCAGTCGATCGCCAGGCCCATCGACTGCATCTGCTTCTTCATGTAAGCGATGTTGTCGTAGGTCCAGGTGGCCGGGGCCACGCCGTTGTTGAGCGCCGCGTTCTCCGCCGGCATGCCGAAGG
Source organism: Ralstonia mannitolilytica (assembly GCF_905397375.1). Taxonomy (GTDB): domain Bacteria; phylum Pseudomonadota; class Gammaproteobacteria; order Burkholderiales; family Burkholderiaceae; genus Ralstonia; species Ralstonia mannitolilytica. Next base: position 148,990 of record NZ_CAJPVG010000009.1, on the reverse strand, counting down.
CGTCCCACCCCATCGGCATCAGGACGTTGTACCCCTTCATGCGCAGATGACGCGTCATCACGTCATTGATCGTGTAGTTGCGCACGTGGCCCATGTGCAGCTTGCCCGACGGATACGGCAGCATCGAGCAGGCGTAGAACTTGGGCTTGTCCGAGCCGTCAGCGGCGCGCGCGTGTTCGGTCACGCGATAGGCGTCTTTGGCCTGCCAGTGTTGTTGCGCCAGCTGTTCAACGTCAGACGGGGAATATTTCTCTTGCATGGTGACGGAACGCCCGGATGCTGCGGGCGATTGCAGCCGCGGCGCCTGCGCGCGCGGCCGGATTGGATAACGGAAAAGGCCCGATTATACCGTCGCCACCCGCCCCGCCGGAGCCGCGGCAACGGCGCAAGAAGGCGCCGAACAGGCCTGCCGGCGCCTCTTTTTGTGCGCTTGTTACAGGCCCAGCACGTCGTTCATGTCGTACAGGCCCTTCTTGCCGGCCACGAACACCGCTGCGCGCACCGCGCCCTCGGCATACGACTGCCGCGTGTTGGAGCGATGCGTGATCTCGATGCGCTCGCCTTCGCCGGCAAACAGCACGGTGTGGTCGCCGACGATGTCGCCACCGCGCACGGTGGCAAAGCCGATGGTGCCCAGCTCGCGCGGGCCGGTCTCGCCTTCGCGCGCATAGACGGCGCGGTCGGACAGCCGGGTGCCCTGCGCCTCGGCCACGATCTCGCCCATCTTGAGCGCGGTGCCCGACGGCGCATCGATCTTATGCTTGTGGTGTGCCTCGATGATCTCGACATCGTAGCCCTGCGCCAGGATCTTGGCCGCCACTTCGATCAGCTTGAACGTGGCGTTCACGCCCACGCTCATGTTGGGCGCCCAGACCACGCCGATCGACTCGCCGTAGGTCTTGAAGCTGGCCTTCTGCTCGGCCGTGAAGCCGGTGGTGCCGATCACCACGGCCTTGCCGAGTTCACGCGCGATGTCCAGGTGGTGGATCGTCGCGTCAGGGCGGGTGAAATCGATCAGCACGTCAGCCTGCGACAGGCCTGCGCGCACATCGTCGGTCACGATCACGCCCGTGGCCTTGCCAAGCCTAGCGCCGGCGTCCTGCCCCACGGCATCGCTGCCCGGACGATCCAGCGCAGCGCCCAGCGTCACGCCGGGGGTGCGCAATACGGTGTCGATCAGCATCTGGCCCATGCGGCCCGAGGCGCCTGCAATCGCGATTTTCATGTCGGTGGAAGCGAAAAGCTGCAAAAGGGGAAACGGTCTGTAAAACGCACAAGCGGCGGAACCCGTCCGCCGCTCGCTCGAAGTCGTGATGCCGGCGCGCTGGCTATGCGCGCTTCACGGCGTTTACTGCGATTGGGTGGCCGGCGGCGGAACGCTGGTATCCGTGCCACCGCCGCCGCTGCGGCGCTCCGGCAGCGTCACGTCGACGTTGTTCTTCGAGCCGGCGGTCGATTGCACACGGTCGCTCACTTCGGCCGACGGGATGGACGGCGCACGCGATGCCGGCGCTGCGCCCGCCGCTGCAGCGGCCTGGGCAGCGTCCTTCTTCGGACGCTTGATGCCGTCGATCTCGGCAATCAGGTCCTGCTCCGACGGCAGGTCTTCAGCCCCGGCCCATTTAGCCAGGCGATCGCCGTCGAACCACACCGTCAGCTTGCGCTCCTGCACGACGTTGGTATTGCCGCGCTTGAACGAGAAGATGTAGTCCCAGCGGTTGGCGTGGAACATGTCGGTCAGCAGCGGCGAACCGAGCACGAAGCGCACCTGGTCGCGCGTCATGCCTTCTTTGAGCTGTGCGGCCTGCTCGCGCGACACGAAGTTGCCCTGCACGATATCGATGCGATACGGCGTGATGGCATTCGCGATCCTGCGCGTGGTGCTGTCATAGGTGCCGCACCCGGCCAGCAACGCCGACGCGGCGAGCATGGCGCCCATCAACAGGCCGCCGCGACGGGCGACATGGGCAAAACGGGCAGGACTGCGCGCAAAGGAAAAGGTCATGAGCGATCGGCCTTCAAACGGTTCCGGGGCAAGCCCGGCACGGGGGGTTCTGGCGACGGCCCGGGCACCTGAGGCAGGCCCGTCAATGGGACTTTTATCGCCAAAACCCTTATGATTGGAATATCCGAACATTGTACTCTAGGGAGCCTGGCGCATGCCGAGTCCTGCAGACCTCAAGAACATCGGTCTGAAAGCCACGGTGCCGCGGTTGAAGATTCTCGAGATCTTTCAGACCAGCGATGAGCGCCACATGAGCGCTGAAGACGTGTACCGCATCCTGCTCGCGGAACACATGGACATTGGCCTGGCCACGGTCTATCGCGTCCTCACGCAGTTCGAGCAGGCGGGCCTGCTGTCGCGCAACAACTTCGAATCCGGCAAGGCGATCTATGAACTCAACGAAGGCAAGCACCATGACCATCTGGTGTGCCTCGATTGCGGCCGCGTGGAAGAATTCTTCGATGCCGAGATCGAGCAGCGCCAGCAGAGCATTGCCCGCGCACGCGGCTTCGCGCTGCAGGAACACGCGCTGTCGCTCTACGGCAACTGCACGAAAGAGCCCTGCCCGCACCGCCCGAAACGCTGACGCATTGCTCCGGGGAAAAAGAAACGGCCGCTTCATCTGCGGCCGTTTTTGTTGAGGCGGGAAGCGCGGGTCACACGGACAACCGCGTCTCACCCTCCTTTTCCGGATCCCCCTTGCTGCTCCTGGCAGCCTTGCCCTTGCCGGAGCCATCGGACGGCAGCGTCGGATGACCTGAGGCATCCACGGGCTGCCCTGTGTATTCGGCCACGACCTGCTTGAACAACTGGCGCGCCCACACGAGCATCGGGTGCGTGTTGCGGCTACGGTGCCACAGCATGTTCAGGCCAAGGACGGTTTCGAGTTCGGTGGGCAGCGGGAAGGCGTTCAGCTCGTACGTCTGGCAGACCAGCTCTTTCATCAGCGAATTGACCGTGAAGATCATGTCGGTTTGCGCCGCCACCTCGGCCTGCGTGCGCCAGCCGTGCACGGTCATGGTCGAATTGCGCTTGAGCCCGCGCTGCTGCAAGGCGTAGTCGAGCGGGATCAGCGACGGCGCGACGCGGGCGCCGGGGCTGCCCTGCGCCACGAAGATGTGCTCGCAGTCGAGGTACTGCTCGAGCGTGCAGCCATTGCCCAGGATCGGGTGGCCCTTGCGTGCGCAGACCCACATGTTGAAGGAGGTCACGACCTCTTCCACGATCTCGGGATGGCGCGTCGGGAACGGCGAGAACGCCAGATCGAGCTCATTGGCGCGCATGGCGGCCACGTCGGCCTCCCACGACGACGACTCGGTCAGCCGGACCTGCAGGCCCGGCGCGAGGCGCTTGATGCGCAGCAGGAAGCGGTCGAACAAGGCATCGCCGAGCGTGCCGGCAAAGCTGATGTTGAAGGTGCCCGTCGCCTCGGCCGGCTCGAACGCGGCGATATCGCCCTCGTTGATGGCGGCCCACAGATCGAGCATCTCGCGGACCTTCGGGCCGAGTTCCAGCGCCTTGGGGGTCGGGGTCAGCCCGTGCGGAACACGAATGAAGAGGGGATCATCGAAGATTTCCCGCAGGCGGCCCAGCGAATGCGACACCGCCGGCGCCGTCATGTGCATCTTTTCTGCCACGTAGGTGGCGTTCCGCTTGCTGAGCAGCTCGACAAAAATCACCAACAGTTTGGTATCGACGTTGACCATGGGACGCCTTGGCTCAGACACATTGGAAGGTGCAGGGGCAACCATTGCCGAGGCAATGGGCCCGGCGCGGCAGACGCGGTTGCCGCACCCGAATGTAGTATTTGTTCAGTGTACGGAAGGCAACCCGAATTTCAAAGCAAATTCCAATGGACGCGCACGTCCGGTTGACCCCGCTGCAAACGTTTTCCTCCAACTGTATAACAAAAAAAGCGCCGCTGGCCGAAGGAATGCCGGCCACCGGTTAAAAGAAAACGCGCCCGAAGGCGCGTTTTTTCCTGGGCGGCGTACCGGCTTACTTTGCCACCACGCGGGCCATTTCGAGCACCTTGTTCGAGTAGCCCCATTCGTTGTCGTACCAGCTCACGACCTTGATGAAGGTGCCGTCCAGCGCGATACCGGCTTCGGCGTCGAAGATCGAGGTGCGCGCATCGCCGCGGAAATCCGTAGCGACGACCTTGTCCTCGGTGTAGCCGAGCACGCCCTTCAGGGCGCCTTCGCTCTGCGCCTTCATTTCGGCGCAGATTTCGTCGTACGTGGCGGACTTTTCCAGCTCGACGGTCAGGTCGACCACCGACACGTCGGAGGTCGGCACGCGGAACGACATGCCGGTCAACTTCTTGTTCAGCTGCGGGATCACCACGCCCACGGCCTTGGCGGCGCCGGTGGAGGACGGGATGATGTTCTCCAGGATGCCGCGGCCGCCGCGCCAGTCCTTGTTGGACGGGCCGTCAACGGTCTTCTGCGTGGCGGTGGCAGCGTGCACGGTCGTCATCAGACCGCGCTTGATGCCCCACTTGTCGTTCAGCACCTTGGCAACCGGTGCCAGGCAGTTGGTCGTGCACGAAGCGTTCGAGATGATCGCCTCGCCCTTGTACGTTTCGTGGTTCACGCCATACACGAACATCGGGGTGTCGTCCTTCGACGGGGCCGACATGATCACCTTCTTGGCGCCTGCGTCGATGTGCTTCTGTGCGCCTTCCTTGGTCAGGAAGATGCCGGTGGATTCGACCACCACGTCTGCGCCGACTTCGCCCCACTTCAGTTCGGCCGGATCCTTGACCGCGGTCAGGCGGATCTTCTTGCCGTTGACGACCAGCGTGTTGCCGTCGACCGAGACTTCACCCTCGAAGCGGCCGTGCACCGAGTCGTACTTCAGCATGTACGCCAGATAGTCCGGCTCGAGCAGGTCGTTGATGGCAACGACTTCGATGTCCTTGAAGTTGGCGACGGCGGCGCGGAACACCATGCGTCCGATGCGGCCGAAGCCATTGATGCCGATCTTGATGGTCATGGTCAGTCTCCTGATAGCAGAAAAGAAATCGACGAAAGCAACGCGGCACCTCGTGGGTGCCGCGCGCGCAAATTCAGTTAGGCAATGACGCTCTTGGCGGTGTTCGCCACGTTCTCGACCGTGAAGCCGAAGTGCTTGAACAGCACGCCTGCCGGGGCGGATTCACCGAACGTGTCGATGCCCACCACGGCCTGCACCTGGTACTTCCACCAGAAGTCGGTCACACCGGCTTCGACGGCAATGCGCGGCACGCCATGCGGCAGCACACCGGCCTTGTACGCGGCGTCCTGCTTGTCGAACACCGTGGTGGACGGAATCGACACCACGCGCGCGTGAATGCCCTCGGCGGCGAGCTGGTCGGCTGCACCGACGGCCAGGCCGACTTCCGAGCCGGTGGCGATGATGACCACGTCCGGCTTGCCGTTGGCGGCATCGCGGAGCACATAGCCGCCGCGCGCAATGGCCTCGCGCGTGGCCGGATTGCGCGCCTGGAACGGCAGGTTCTGGCGGCTGAAGATCAGGCAGCTCGGGCCATGCTGGCGCTCGATGGCGGCAGCCCAGGCCACGGCGGTTTCGGTGGTGTCGGCCGGACGCCAGACATCCATGTTGGGGATCAGGCGCAGGCTGGCGACGTGCTCGATCGACTGGTGCGTCGGGCCGTCTTCGCCCAGGCCGATGGAGTCGTGCGTAAAGACGAAGATCGAGCGGATCTTCATCAGCGCGGCCATGCGCAGCGCGTTGCGGCTGTAGTCGGAGAACGTCAGGAACGTGCCGCCGTACGGGATGTAACCGCCGTGCAGCGCGATGCCGTTCATGATGGCGCTCATGCCGAACTCGCGCACGCCGTAGTTGATGTGGTTGCCCCAGGCGTCCACACGCACGGCCTTGCTGCCGCTCCAGTTGGTCAGGTTCGAGCCCGTCAGGTCGGCCGAGCCGCCCAGCAGTTCGCCCAGCACCGGACCGTACGCTTCGAGGGTGTTCTGGCTCGCCTTGCGCGTGGCGATGGTCTCGGCCTTGAGTTCGCACTTCTCGATGAACGCGTCGACGGCCTTTTCAAAGCTGGCGGGCAGTTCGCCGCGCATGCGGCGCTCGAATTGCTCGGCTTCGGCCGGGTAGCGGTCGGAATAGGCATCGAACAGCGCATTCCAGGCCTTCTCCAGCGCCTGGCCCTGGCCCTTGGCGTCCCACGCGTCGTACACGGCTTGCGGCACTTCGAACGGGGCGTGCGGCCAGGCCAGCGCTTCACGCGCAGCGGCAATTTCCACCCCGCCCAGCGGGGCGCCATGCACGTCGTGGCCGCCTTGCTTGTTCGGCGCGCCCTTGCCGATCACGGTGCGGCAGCAGATCAGCGTCGGCTTGTCGGACTTCTTCGCTTCGGCAATGGCGGCGTCCACGGCGTCGACGTTGTGGCCGTCCACGGCGCGGATCACGTTCCAGCCGTACGCTTCGAAGCGCTTCGGGGTGTCGTCGTTGAACCAGTGGACGACGTCGCCGTCGATCGAGATGCCGTTGTCGTCCCACAGCGCGATCAGCTTGTTCAGCTTGAGCGTGCCGGCCAGCGAGCAGGCTTCGTGGCTGATGCCTTCCATCAGGCAGCCGTCGCCCAGGAAGACGTAGGTGTGGTGGTTGACGATGTCAAAGCCGGGGCGGTTGAACTCCTGGCCCAGGAGGCGCTCGGCCAGTGCCATGCCGACGGCGTTGGTGATGCCCTGGCCCAGCGGGCCGGTCGTCGTCTCGACGCCCGGGGTGATGCCGTATTCGGGGTGGCCGGCGGTCTTGCTGTGCAACTGGCGGAAGTTCTTCAGTTCCGACATCGGCAGGTCATAGCCGGTCAGGTGCAGCAGCGCGTAGATCAGCATCGAGCCGTGGCCGTTGGACAGCACGAAGCGGTCGCGATCGGGCCAGCGCGGGTTCAGCGGGTTGTGCCGCAGGTGGCGACTCCACAGTGCCACGGCGATGTCAGCCATGCCCATCGGCGCGCCGGGGTGGCCAGAGTTGGCCTGCTGGACGGCGTCCATGGCAAGCACGCGGATGGCATTGGCCATCAGCTGGGTGGGCTGGGTCGTATTCGAGTGGAGTGCGGGGGCGGTCATGCGAACCTGCGGGCGGAAAGACGGTAGGCGGGAAAACCGCGATTTTACCAGACCGACACGGCCCGGCTGGGGCCGTTTTGGCGATCTTCGGCCCGCCCGCTGCCCTCCCCCGCCCGGCTTACCACTCCGCGACGGAGCCGTCTGCGTGTCGCCACACGGGGTTGCGCCAGTCGGGGGCTTCCTTGCTGCGTTCGATGACCAGCGCCTCGTCGATGTCCACGCCCAGGCCGGGCAGGCGCGGCGGGCGGATGTAGCCGCCTTCCAGCGCGAAGTCGGCCTTGTTTCGCACGTAATCGAGCAGTTCGGCGCCCTTGTTGTAATGGATGCCCATGCTCTGTTCCTGCAACGTCGCGTTCCAGCTGACGAAATCCACGTGCAGGCAGGCCGCCAGCGCGATGGGGCCAAGCGGGCAATGCGGCGCCAACGCCACATCGTAAGCCTCGGCCATGGCGGCGATCTTCACGCATTCGGTAATGCCGCCCGCGTGAGACAGGTCCGGCTGCAGGATCGACACCCCGCCTGCCTCCAGCACCCGCTTGAAGTCGAAGCGCGAGAACATGCGCTCGCCGGCAGCGATGGGCAGATGGGTGTGGGCGGCCAGGCGGGCATAGGTTTCGGCCTGCTCGGCCAGCACGGGCTCTTCGATAAAGAGCGGGCGATACGGCTCCAGCTCCTTGATGAGCACCCTGGCCATCGGCGCAGACACACGACCGTGAAAATCCAGCCCGAATTCGACAGTGTTGCCAAACGCCGAGCGGATCTCGGCAACCTTGGCCACCGCCGCGTCCACCGCGCGGGACGTGTCGATGATGCCCATCTCTTCGCAGCCGTTGAGCTTGAAGTGATCGAAGCCGCCGGCCTGCAGCGCCTTCATGCCGGCAATCACGTCGGCCGGGCGGTCGCCGCCGACCCAGCTGTAGGTGCGCATCTTGTCGCGCACGAGGCCGCCGAGCAGTTCGTACACCGGCACGCCCAGCACCTTGCCCTTGATGTCCCACAGCGCCTGGTCGATGCCGGCGATGGCACTCATCAGGATCGGCCCGCCGCGGTAGAAGCCGGCGCGGTACATGGTCTGCCAGAGGTCGTTGATGCGGCTCGGGTCCTGGCCGACGAGGTAGTCGGACAGCTCGTGCACCGCCGCTTCCACCGTGCGCGCACGGCCTTCGATGACGGGCTCGCCCCAGCCGGTGACGCCCTCGTCGGTCTCGACTTTCAGGAACATCCAGCGCGGAGGCAGGCGGTAGGTGGTCAGGCGGGTGATTTTCATGGATCGAATCGAAGGTGCGTTCAGGTGCGGACAGATTGGACGGCGCGGTAGGCCGCGACAAAGGCGCGCGCGCGTTCGGCGGTGCGCTCGGCGGGCTGGCCGGGGCGATACAGGTCGCTGCCGAGCCCGGCGCCGATGCAGCCGGCGGCAAGGTAATCGGCAAGGTTCTCCGGCGTGATGCCGCCGACGGCAAATACCGGCACGTCAGCGGGCAGCACGGCCTTGAGCGCCCGGACATAACCGGTCCCGAGATTGCCGGCCGGGAAGATCTTCAGCGCCTGCGCGCCTGCGTCGAGCGCGGCAAAAGCCTCGGTGGCGGTCATGCAGCCGATACAGGTGACGAGGCCGGCGTGGACGGCAGCGCGGATCACCGGCGTATGCGTGTTGGGCGTGACGACCAGCTTGCCGCCGGCCGCGACCATCAGGTCAACGTCTTCGGCGCGCAGCACGGTGCCCGCGCCGATCAGCGCGCGGTCGCCAAAGGCACGCGCGGCGAGTTGCACGCTCTGCGCCCAGTCGGGCGAGTTCAGCGGAATTTCGATGGCGTCGAAACCGGCATCGACCAGCGCCTGCGTGTGCGCGAGCACCTCGTCAGGCCGGATGCCGCGCAGGATGGCAATCAGCGGAAGGTGGGTTGTCCAGGTCATTCGTGATAGAGCTGCGAGCGGCCGCCATCGATGAGGATGTCGGTCGCGTTGATGAAGCGCGCCTCGTCGGAGGCGAGGAACAGCGCGGTGTAGGCCACTTCTTCGGGCTCGCCGATGCGCTTGCACGGCAACAGCTCGGCCTGGCGGCGGCGTTCGGCTTCCGGATCGGGGGCAGCGGCAAAGCCGGCCTCGGCAATCGGCGTGAGGATCAGTCCCGGCGAAATCGAATTGACGCGGATACCGCGCGCCGCATATTCGATACCCAGCGCACGCGTGAGCCCGATCAGCCCGTGCTTGGCCACCGGATACGGAAACGCGCCCGGAATGATCTTGTGCCCGTGCACCGACGCGATGTTGACGATGCTGCCCGCCCCGCGCGCCAGCATGTGCGGCAGCACGGCACGCGCGCAATGCCACGCACCTTCCAGATCGACGGAAAGGCAGCGCGCCCAGTCGTCCTCGCTCAACGCGAGCGGATCGGAAAACACGTTGATACCGGCGTTGTTGACCAGCACATCGATGCCGCCAAAGCGCTCGACGCCGGCAGCGACCATGGCGTCGATCTGGGCGCGGTCGCGCACGTCGGCTTGCACGAGGAGGATGTTGTCGTCGCCAACGCTGTCGCCCATTTCGGCGGCAAAGGCTTCGGCGCGCGCGTCACGCACCAGCGCGTTGACGATCACGCGCGCGCCGTGCTGCGCGAACAGCTTGGCAATCGCGCCGCCAATGCCTTGCGTGGCGCCCGTGACCAAGGCGACCTTGCCGGCAAGACGCGGCGGAAAAGACATCGGAGAAACAGTCATGCGTCAGTTCGGATCACGGTGAATTGATAGCTGCGCTGCAGGCTCTGACCCGTGCCGAGAACCGTCAGCCCGTGGTCTTGCGCCAGGCCGGGTAAGTTGTGCGCGTTGATGGCGTGGTCGACCGGCTCGAAGCAGAAGAAGTCGTACCCGGCTGGGGTGTACAGCACATAGCGCGACGTGTCGGCCGTGATCTGCACAGACACGCGGCGGCTGGGCCAGACGATCTCGGCGTGGCCATCCCAGCCTTCAAAGCTGTGATTGATGGCGGCGTTGGCTTCGAGCTTCCGGAGCTTGCGAAAGTCTGCATCTGCATGTGGCGCCTGCAGAACCGTCGGCAGATGGTCCGATGCGGATTCCCACATGGCCGTGGCGCTGGCGAGCAACCGAACATCCGGCGTGCGCGGAAAGAACGGATGCACGCCCAGCCCGAACGGCAGCGGCGCGCCTTCGTTGCGTACCGTCAGCGAGATTTCCAGCGTGTTGCCCGCGAGCGTGTAGCGCTGCGTCGTCAGGTAGCGGAAGGGGCGGCCGTGGTGGACCGTTGCGGCGAGTTCGACCGACGTGTCCGTTTGTGAGACCACCTCCCACGGCATCAGCCAGCCGTGACCGTGCAGCGGATACGCTTCGTCGTCACGCGTGCCCGGCACGTCGATGGTCCGCCCCTCGAACTGGAAGCGCCCACCGCCGATGCGGTTGGACCACGGCACGAGCGGAAAACAGGCGAGCGCTCTCGGATCGTGCAGCGCGGCTTCTGATGTCCCCGGCCGGAAGATCGGCGCGACATCGCCGTCACGCAGCAGATCGAAACGCAGCAAGCCGCCACCGGCTTCGGGCAATACCTCGGCGCGTAGCGTGCCGTTTTCAAGCTGCAACGTAGGCATGGCCGAACCGGCCCTCCGGCAATCCGCGTACGTCCGGCACGGCAAGCTGCAACGTCGCGCCGGCATGCACGTCTTCTGCCAGGCGGCGCGCCGACAAGCCGTCGCGCGCCGTCGTCAGATACAGCGTGTCGAGCGCTTCGCCGCCAAATGCAGGGCATGTGGGCTGCGATGCCGGCACGGACACGCGCGCCAGCACGCGGCCGTCCGGTGCGTAGCGCGTCAGGCGGTTGCCGCCCCACTCGGCATTCCACAGGCAGCCGTCTGCGTCGACGGTCGAGCCATCGGGCGAGCCCTTGTGGGCGCCATCGGCATCCTGGTCACGCAGATCGGCGAAGACGCGAATATTGGCGACTGCGCCGGTCTGCCCGTCGTAGTCGCACGCGTGGATGCGGCGGCTCGGCGTATCGCACCAGTACATCGTCCCGCCGTCGGGGCTGAAGGCAATGCTGTTGGCAATCGCGATGGAGGGCAGCGCCAGGCGTTGCAGCACGCCCATCGGCGTGAAGCGGTAGAAGCTGCCAGTCGGTTCGGGGCCGCCTTCATGCAAGGTGCCGAAGACGTAATTGCCGGTGCGGTCTGCGCGACCGTCATTGATGCGCGTGGTCGGGTTGTCTGATTCGACGTCAGCCAGCAGCGTGAGCGTGCCGGTGCGCGTGTCGAAGCGGGCGATGTTCTTGGCAAGGCCCAGGATCAGCACGCCGGGCTCGTCCGTCAGCACGAAAGAGCCGACGCGTTGCGGCAGCGGCCATTGGCGCTCCTGCCCCGTCGCCGGATCGTGCTGCCACAGCAGCGATTCCTGGATGTCGGTCCACCAGAGCACGCGCAGGGCGTCGTCCCAGACGATGCCTTCGCCCAGCGTGCAGCGCAGATCGGACAGCGTGGTTGCGGTTGTCATCTGCACGGCCTCACTCACAGCCGCCACGGTTCTTCAACTGGTCGACCAGCACCGCTGCCAGCAGGATCGCGCCGCGCACGAGGTACTGATAGAACGCGTCGATGTTCAGCAGGTTCATCGCGTTCTGCACGGTGCCCATGATGAGCACGCCGACCAGCACCCCGCTGATGGTTGCGCGGCCGCCGAGCAGCGACACGCCGCCCAGCACGCAGGCCGAAATCACGTTCAGCTCAAAGCCTTGCGCCGCATTCGGCTGGCCGCTGGTGATGCGCGCCGCCAGGATCACGCCGGCCAGCGCGGCAATCACGCCCTGGATCAGGAAGATCACGATGCGCGTCATGTTGACGTTCACGCCGGCCAGCCGCGCGGCTTCCGGGTTGCCGCCAATCGCCAGCGTATTGCGGCCGTAGATCGTCTTGTTGAGCAGCACACCAAACACGACAAAGCACAGCGCCGCGACCCACACCGGCGTCGGCACACCAAAAAAGATCGTGTTGCCGAGGTCGAAGAAATCCATGTCGGACACGCCCACCGCCTGCCCGTGCGAGGCGATGAAAGCGAGGCCCCGCACGATTTCCATCGTGGCCAGCGTTGTGATCAGCGCATTGATCTTCAGCTTGGCGATCACGAAACCATTGATGCCGCCGATGATCGCGCCCGCCACCAGGCTCGCGCCAATGCCGAGTGCAATGCTGCCTGTGGCGTTGATGATCATGGCGCACAGCACGCCGGCAAACGCCACCGTGGAGCCGATCGACAGATCGAAATCACGCGACGCCAGACAGAACATCATCGTGCAGGCAACCATGCCGATCTGCGAGACGGACAGCGCGAGGCCGACCATGTTCTGCCACGAGAAGAAATACTCGACGGAGAACGACAGCGCGGCAAAGAGAATGGCGAAGATCAGCGGCAGGCTGAAATCGTCCAGCAGGCGAAGCAGGCGCGTCTTGTTCATGGCAGAGCGTGCCGATGCGGCGAGCGCATCGGAATGTTGCAGGGGTTGAGACTGGGACATCTTGGACTCCGGGGTTCTCATGCCGCCAGCGGCGGCAAAGGTGCGGACGGCAACGGCGCGGACTCTGGCCGCAGCGCGAGCTTGAGCACGGCTTGCTCGTTGGCCTGTTCGCGCGGCAATTCGCCGGCGATGCGGCCTTCGCTCATCACGAGCACGCGGTCGGCCACACCGAGGATTTCCGGCAGCTCGCTGGAAATCATCAGCACGGCCACGCCGCGTTCGGCCAGCTCGTACAGCACCTGGTAGATCTCGTTCTTGGCACCAACGTCGATGCCGCGCGTGGGCTCGTCGATGATCAGCACGCGCATGTCGTCTTCGGCCAGCCAGCGCGCCAGAATCGCCTTCTGCTGATTGCCGCCCGACAGGAGGCGGATCGGCTGCTCGCGGTTGGGCGTCTTGATGCGCAGGCGCGTGATGTAGTGATCGGCCGTCTTCGCTTCCTGCCGGTCATTGACGAACAGGCCGAAGCGGCGCTGGTTGCGCCGGCAGCTGATGTTGATGTTTTCCGACACCGAGCGGCAGCCGATGATGCCCTCTTCCTTGCGGTCTTCCGGGCACAGCACGATGCCTTGGCGGATGGCATCGGCCACATCCCGGATGCGGATCGGCGCGCCGTCGAGCGTGATGCTGCCCGCCGTCTTGCGATCTGCCCCGTAGATCAACCGCGCCAGTTCCGAGCGCCCTGCGCCCACCAGCCCGAACAAGCCGACAATTTCGCCGCGGCGTACGGACAGGCTTGCCGGCTCAGCCAGCTTCGGGCCCATCAGGCCATCCACCCGCAAGCGCACCTCGCCCAGCGGCCGCGCGCGGTAATCGAAGATGTCGTCGATCTGGCGGCCGACCATCTGCGCCACCAGCTCGTCGCGCGTGACGTTGGTCATCGACGGGAAATCCGCCACCTTGCGGCCGTCGCGGAAGATCGTGCAGCCATCGCACAGCTCGAAAATCTCATCGAGCCGGTGCGAGATGTAGATCAGCGCACGGCCCTGCGCGCGCAGGTCTTTCACGAGGCGGAACAGGATGTCGGTCTCCCGGATCGACAGCGAACTCGTCGGCTCGTCCAGCGCAATCACCCGCGCATCGCGCAGGATCGCCTTGCAGATCTCGACCATCTGGCGCTGGCCGATCGACAGGTGCTTCAGCTTGGCGCGCGGGTCCAGGTCGACGCCGATGCGGCCGAGCTGCTCGCGCGTCCACGCCATCGCCTCGCGCTGACGGATGAACCCGCCGCTGGCCGGCAGGTGGCCGAGCAGCAGGTTGTCCATCACCGTCAGCTCGGGCACCGTCTGCAGCTCCTGGTGGATGACCGCAATGCCGGCATCCAGCGCCGCGCGCGTGGTCGGAAACGCCGTCGGCGTTCCCTCGACGACGATCTGCCCGCCATCGGGCTGATAGTCGCCGCCCAGGATCTTCAACAGCGTCGACTTGCCCGCGCCGTTCTCGCCCAGCAAGCCGTGCACGCGACCGCATTCGATGCCGAACGACACATCGGACAGCGCCCGCACACCCGGAAACACCTTGCTGATGCCACGAAACTCAAGAAACGCCGACATGGCAAGTCTCCTTCAACAACGTCGTCCGCAGGATCACAGACCCATCTCCTGGCGGACCTGCTTCTCGTTCTCGCGCGTCATCAGGCGGCCGCTGGTCAGGATGAGCGGGTCCGGCGCCTTGTTGTTCTTGATCCACTCGTACATGTTGACCGAGGTCTCGTAGCCGTGACGCTTCGGGCTGATCAACACGGTGCCGAAGAAGCCGGTCTTCTCAGGCTTGGCGAACTCGTTGAGCGCCGACTGGCTGCCGCCGATGCCAACCCCGATGATGTCTGCCGGCTTCACACCGTGGCCTTCCGCCGCACGCACGGCGCCCAGCACGGCTTCGTCATTGAGGCCGAAGGCAATCCAGTGCTTGAACTTCGGGTTCTTGGTCAGGGTGATGTTGGCGGCGTTGAACGCGGCCTCGGTATCCGTCTTGGCCTGCGGGCTGGTCAGCACGTTGGCGGCCGGAAAGCCTGCCTTGGTGAGCGCGGCGACGGCGCCGTCGGTGCGTTCCTTGGCGGTCGGCAGCTGGTCATAGGCGATGCGGATGGCGCCAACCTCTGACAGGTTCCAGCCGCGCTTCTTCATCTCCTGCGCGATGGCATCGCCCACCTGTTCGCCGATCTTCGTGGCCGAGATGCCCATGTGCGGCACGGCTTCGATCGGCTTGCCTGCGCCGTCGACCAACCGGTCATCCACCGTCATCAGCTTGAGGTTGTTCTGCTTGGCCTTGGCGACGACCGCCGGTCCGAGCTTCACGTCGGGCACGCAGATCACGAAGCCCTGCGCGTGCTGCGCGCCCAGGTTGTCGATGGCGGTCAGCACTTCGCCGCCGCTGGGCACGCCGATCTTCACCAGCTTGAAGCCTTTCTCCTTGGCAGCCTGGTCTGCGAACTTCCATTCGTCCTGGAACCACGGCTCTTCGGGCTGCTTGACCAGGAAGCCGATCTTCACGTCATCGGCTGCGTGGGCAAAGACCGAAAGGCCGCCTGCCATGGCGAACAGTGTGGCGGCCGCAATGGCCTTGAATGTCCCGCGTCGTTGTTGTTGCATGTTGTCTCCTTGCGATGCCGTCCTGGCGGCACCTGTCTTGCGTTGGATGAAAGTCTGGCGGTGCGGAGCGCTAGCCCTGCGCCACCTTCAATGTCTTCACCAGGCCACGCTCGCGGGCGATGGCGATCGCGCCGCTGCCGGCCAGGTGTTCCTGCTGTTCAGTGCTCGTCACCGTGACCTTGCCGGAGAAGAAGTCGTCCTCCGACACCAGCACGGCCAGCGCTTCGCGCAGCAGCGGCTTGCCCGTGATGACGAACTGCGTGCCCGGATTCATGCGGATCGCGCTGCTGTTCTTGAGCGTGAGCAGATCCGCGCCCAGTACCGCGCCCAGCAGGAAGTTCGCCCGCGCATTGCGCTCGTAGATCGTGAACTGGCCCAGCGTGCGCACCATGAAGCAGGCACGCCCGAGGCCGATGCTGCTGGCGCTGCGCGCGCCGGCGAGCAGCATCTCCGGATCGACCTCGCTGGCGAAGTCGGAATCCAGCGCATCGGCCAGGATGGTGTTGTGCGTGATCACGTGCAGCAGCTCGCCGGCGAGCGTCGTCACGCAACCGGTGATGCGCTGGTCGGCGTCCAGGTGTACGAACTTCGAGTGGGAGCCCGGCAGCACGATCACCGCCGGTTCGTTGATCCCGAGGCGCGAGACCAGGCCCATGGTCTCGACCTCTTCGCCACGCATCATGTCCATCGACTCGATGTTGTGCAGGCCGAGGTTGTCCACCGGATTGCGCACGCCGGGCACAAACCAGATCGGCTTGGCGCACACCTCGGGGATGCTGGCCTGCACCATCCCCGCTGCCAGGTCGCGCAGCCCGGCTGGCGCCACCAGGTGCGGCACCTCGTGCAGGCCGACGTTGGAGGTGATCATGCCGGAGGCCAGCACGAGGTCGACCTGGCCGATGCCGAAGCCGGCCCTCTGCAGCGCGGCTTCGATGGTGTCCTGCACGCCGCGCTGCAGCGTCGTCCGGTTGCCGGTGATGGCGGTGTCGCGCACCCCCACCTGGCGCGCGGCCTGGCAGAGTGCAACGTCATCACGCCACACCGTGACGCGCGTGTTGGTGGTACCTGTATCGATGGTGAGGATGTTCATGCGTGGCATTGCTAGGGGAGTGGAGCCGCGGGTTTAGAACGAGTGAACGATACCCGTATAGGCACCCAGCTGGTTCTTGCCCGGCGCCGGGTTGTTGTTGGTCGCTTCCACCGAGAAGTTGGCGTTGGCGCTGTTCTGCACCGTGCCGACGCTCGCGTACAGCATCGTGCGCTTCGAGAGGTTGTAGTTCGCGCCGGCCATGAACAGGTTCGCGTTGCCGCCGCCATGGTTCACATTCACGCGGTATGCCGCGCCGATCAGCGTCAGCGCCGGCGTCACCTCGTAGTTCACGCCAAGCCAGTAGTGGTGCGCCTTGGTGGGGGCACCGGCCACGGCATCGGGCGCTGACAGGTTTTCATACACGGCAAACAGCTTCGCCTTGCCGATGGTGTACGTGCCGCCGATCGTCGCTTCCTTCGAGAAGTTGAAGATGTCGCTGAACTTGCCGTTGCCGTCGCGGATCACGTCGTAGATCGCGCGCACCTCCACGGGGCCGGTCTTGTAGACGGCCGATACGCCATCGCGGCGGCCGTTGCTGAACGAGCCCGGTTGTTCGCCCAGCCCGGTCTGCAGGCCGATCTGGAAGCCACCCCAGGTCGGGCTCTGGTACTCAACGATGTTGTTCGCGCCCGGCCAGTTGCGCCCGCGCACGAGCGTGGCCGAGCCGATGAACTGCTGGCCGGTCGGGTCGAGGAACCAGACGTCGTTGCTGATGAAGAGGTTCTTGCCGGCCGTCAGCGTGCCCCAGGTCGGACTGGACAGGCCGACGTACGAACGGCGGTTGAAGAGCGCATCGCCGTTCGTGCGCCCCTTGCTCGCGCCAAAACCGGATTCGAGCCGGAACACCGCCTGCAGGCCGCCGCCCAGGTCTTCCTTGCCCATGAGGCCGAACATGCTGGTTCCCCACTGGTTGTCGGCGCCGCGCCAGAGGCTGCCGCCCGGCGACGTGGACGTGGGGGCCACGTTGTTCTGGTAGTCGATGCCGGCAGCCACGCGGCCGTACAGCGTGACGTTGGTTTGGGCGAAGGTGGGAGCGGTCCAGCCTGCCAGCGCAATCGCGCACGCAAGCATCCCGCGAACAGCGGTGGTTCGATTCATGACGTCTCCTGAAATGTTTTTGTAGGACGGGGTCCGGCGCGCCGCGCGGTTCGAGATCGCTGGAGGCACACACCAGGCATCGTCGCCGTCCCCGGGCGTATTTGTAGTGGGCGTGCCCGAAGCGTGGCAAACTACAAATTCTTCGCGAGACGTTAAATTTTTCTTAACGAGAACGCATGCCACGGCGCCTCCCTCCCCTCAATGCATTGCGCGTCTTTGAAGTCGCGGGCCGTCACCTCAGTTTCAGCCGGGCCGCAGGCGAGCTTTGCGTCACCAATGCCGCCGTCAGCCACCAGATCAAGCAGCTCGAAGATCATCTGGGGAAAAAGCTGTTCGCCCGCCGCAACAACCAGCTCACGCTGACAGACGCCGGCGAGAACTACCTGCCCCGTGTGCGCGATGCCCTGCGCGCACTCGAGCAGGCCACCGACCTGCTGATGGACACCGCCGATGCGCCCCTGCGCGTGGCCGTCCCGCCGACCTTCGGCGCCAAGTGGCTGGTTCCGCGGCTGTATCGCTTCTTCAACCAGCATCCGCATGTGCGCGTCGAGGTCTCCACCGCCGACGTGCAGGACCACGGCCAGTTCGACCTGTGCATCGACGACCGCCAGGTCAATGCGCCGAACCTGCGCGTGGAATGGTTCACCTCCACCGACTTCTTTCCCGTCTGCAACGCTGCGCTGCAGGCGGCCATCCGCATGCCGCAGGACCTGGCCGCCCATACGCTGCTGCACGAACGCGGCGGACGCCACCTCGCGCACCACCCCACCTGGCAGCAATGGCTCGACGAGGTGGGCGTGCGCCAGATCGACGCGACGCGCGGCCCGGCATTCTCCGAAGCGCTGATGGCACTGCAGGCCGCGATCGACGGCCACGGCGTGGCGCTCGGCCAGGGCATCCTCGTCGAATACGACATCGCCGCCGGCCGGCTCACGCGCCCGCTGGCGACCGAGGCGTCGCTGCGCCTGTCGTACTACCTGATCCACCCGCACCAGGCTGCCGAACACCCCGGCTTTGCGCTGTTCCGCCAATGGCTCATCGATGAAGTCGCACGCAGCGGCGGGCGCGCGCGCAACGTGCCGCCCACCAGCGAGGTGTTTTGATTTCTTTTTGATTGTGTCGTGGCGGGCGCTCTACACTAGTCGTCCCTGGTTGCCCTGAGCCGAACAAGGAGCCCGCCATGAGCATCCCCCGCCCCGCCAACACACCGTGGCTCGTGCCCTACCTGACCGTGCGCGACGCGTCGGCCGCCATCAGCTTCTATCGCAACGCGTTCGGTTTCGATGTGCAGGACGAAGTTCATGACCATGGCAGGCCGATCCACGTCGAGATGACCTACCACGGTGAACTGACGCTGATGTTCGCCCCCGAGGGCGCCTTCGGCTCCACCGCCAAGGCGCCGGCCAGCGCGGGCTTTGAATGCCCGCAGAACTTCCACCTGTATTGCGAAGACGTCGATGCCGTCTACCAGCGCGCGCTGAACCAGGGCGCCACGTCGGTCATGGCCCCGCACGACGCCTTCTGGGGCGAACGCTACGCCGCCGTGCGCGACCCCGACGGCTACCGCTGGGGCCTGGCCTGCCGCCCCGCCGCAGCCGCCTGATTGCCTGATCGCCTGACCGGATTCACCACAAGGACCGCTTCAAATGGGGCTTCCCCGCTTTTACGTCGACACCCCGCTCGCCCCGGACACCACCGTCGCGCTGCCTGAACCGGTGACGCGCCATATCCATGTGCTGCGCCTGGCCGTGGGCGATGACGTCTGCCTGTTCGACGGCTCCGGCCAGGAATTCCGGGCGCGGCTCGACGCCATCAACAAGCGCGATGCCACCGCCACCCTCGCAGAGGCGACGCAACCCGATACCGAAGCACGCTATCACCTGACGCTCGCCCAGGGCATCGCCGGCGGCGACAAGATGGACTGGCTGATCGAAAAAGCCGTCGAGCTTGGCGTGCACGCCATCGCCCCGCTGCAGACCGAGCGCGGCGTGGTGCGGCTCTCCGGCGAACGCGCCGTCAAACGCGTGCAGCACTGGCAGGCGCTCGTACAGGCCGCATGCGAGCAATGCGGCCGTGCGCGCGTGCCAAGCGTCGCACCCATCGCCACGCTGCGCGAGTGGCTGGCTGCCGCCCGCTCGACCGACACACCGCGCGTGTTGCTGTCGCCGCGCGGCACGCAATCGCTCACGCAGTGGGCGGCGCAATCCCGCGCACGCATCGAAGCTGCGGGCATCGTTGTGCTGATCGGCCCCGAAGGCGGCCTTTCCCCCGACGAAGAAGCGCTTGTCCAGGCTGCCGGTTTCTTACCACTGACACTTGGACGACGTATTCTCAGAACGGAATCGGCTGCGCTGGTGGCCGTGTCCGCGCTGCACGCCGTACTTGGCGAGTTTTGAGCTCTGACGACAACACCTTGACCGTTTGATCTCACCCCGGCGGGCTTTCTCCCTTTGCCCGCCACTGACCAAAGGAGCTTCATCATGGGTCTACTCGATTCCATCCTCGGCGGCACTGACGCCAATGGCGCGCCATCGTCCCTGCTCGGCAACAAGAAGCTATTGCTCGCCGTGGGCGTGCTGGCGTACCTGGCGATGAAGCACCGGTCCCAAGGTGCCGACGACGCTGCGCCGCAGGCCCAGGCGGACCAGGGCGGCGGCCTGTTCGGTTCGCTCGGCGGCCTGCTCGGTGCAGCCGGTGGCGCGGGTGCCCTTGGCAGCCTGCTCGGCGGGGCCGGCGCAGGTGGCCTGGGCAGCCTGCTAGGCGGGCTGCTTGGCGGTGGCAACGCCGACCATGCGGCTGCCGTCGATGCGGCAGCCCCGGCCGGCATCGGCCCGCTGCAGCAGATCCTGGAGCAGGCCGGCCTGGGCGAACAGGTGAAGTCGTGGATCGGCAACGGGCAAAACCTGCCGGTGTCCGGCGAACAGATCGCACAGGCGCTGGGCGGCACGGGCGCCCTGTCGCAACTCGCGTCGAGCTTCGGAATCAACGAAAGCGATCTTGCCGACCAGCTCGCGGAAGGCCTGCCCGAGGCGGTAAACCACCTGACGCCGCAAGGCACGCTGCCCAACGCCTGAGCGGCAAGCCCCCACAGCAGAAAGCCCGCAAGCGCGGGCTTTTCTTGTCTTCAGGCCGAGGCTGCATCACGCCGCGCCGTACGCCGCCCGCCCCGCCGCGCGCAAGGCTTCCACCACGTGCAGCGCGGCGGGCGACAGCAACCGGTCCGTGCGCGTGATGATGCCGAAGTCGTCCATCTGGCACGGCATCGGCAGCGGCAGGATCTCCACCATGCGATACGACGCGTAGTACTGCGCGACGTCGACGCCAATCACGGCCAGCATGTCGCTCTGCTCGAGGATGCGCGTGAGGAACAGCAGCGCGGAGGTCTCCACCACGCTCGTCGGTGCGGTCAGGCTGGCGCGCTGGAACATGAGATCGAACCGATGGCGCAGCACGCTGCCGATGGGCGGCACCACCCATGTGGCCGATTGCACATCGTTCAGCGTCAGGCTCGGCGCGGCCAGCAGCGGATGCCCCGGGCGGGCGACTGCCACCACCGGCTCGTCGGCCAGCGGCTCGTAGCGCAGGTGCAGCTTGTCGTGCTCGGCAAACAGCCGGCCGACGACAAGGTCGAGCTTGTCTTGCGCCAAGCGCTCCAGCAGCACGTTGCTGTTCTCGATCTCGAGCGACACCCGCAGCCCCGGGTGCTCGCGCGTGACCTGCGCCACCACCGGCGGCAGCAGCCGCACGCCCGGCGACGTGATCGTGCCCACCGCCACATGACCAAGGTGGCCGGCCTTGAGGCCCAGCACTTCCTCCTGCGCCTGGTCCAGGCTGCCGACCACCGCGCGTGCGTGGCGGATCAACGCTTCGCCATAGCGCGTCGGCCGCATGCCGCGCGGCATGCGCTCGAACAGCGGCACGTCGAGCATCGCCTCGAGCTCGCGCAGCAGCTTGGAGGCGGCCGGCTGCGTCATGTTGAGCACCGCGGCGGCGCGGTGGATGTTGCCTTCCTCAGCCAGCGCAATAAGCAGCAGGAGTTGCCGCGTCTTCAGGCGCGCACGCACGTACCACGGACTGGTGTTCGACATCGGAGTGTTCCTGGGATATCGGATTGGATATCGATAGGGGCCAATATTTCATTGGAAGGATATCAGGGCCCTCCGTACACTCGGGGCGATCAAAACCACAACCACACCGGAGACAACGGACGCGCCGCGGCTTCTGCATGCTGCGCCGCCAGTATTGCGCGCGTCCGTCCCACACGCACCCATGGCGGAAACAAAACCCAAGCTGCGCTCGGCCCAATGGTTCGGCACTGCCGACAAGAACGGCTTCATGTACCGGAGCTGGATGAAGAACCAGGGCATTCCCGATCATGAGTTCGACGGCCGCCCGGTCATCGGCATCTGCAACACTTGGTCGGAGCTCACGCCGTGCAACGCGCATTTCCGCAAGCTGGCGGAGCACGTCAAGCGCGGCATCTACGAAGCGGGCGGATTTCCGGTGGAGTTTCCGGTGTTCTCCAATGGCGAATCGAACCTGCGCCCGACCGCCATGCTCACACGCAACCTCGCGGCCATGGACGTCGAAGAGGCGATTCGCGGCAACCCGATCGACGCGGTGGTGTTGCTCACCGGCTGCGACAAGACCACGCCGGCCCTGCTGATGGGCGCGGCAAGCTGCGACGTGCCGGCCATCGTGGTGACCGGCGGGCCGATGCTCAACGGCAAGCTCGACGGCAAGAACATCGGCTCGGGCACCGCCGTGTGGCAACTGCACGAAGCGCTCAAGGCCGGCGAGATCGAGCTGCATCACTTCCTCTCGGCCGAAGCGGGGATGTCGCGCTCGGCCGGCACGTGCAACACGATGGGCACGGCGTCCACCATGGCGTGCATGGCGGAGGCGCTGGGCACCTCGCTGCCGCACAACGCGGCCATCCCGGCGGTGGATGCGCGGCGCTACGTGCTGGCGCACATGTCGGGCATCCGCATCGTCGAGATGGCCCTGGAAGGGCTGACGCTGTCGAAGGTCCTCACGCGCGAAGCGTTCGAGAACGCCATCCGCGTGAACGCAGCGATCGGCGGCTCGACCAATGCGGTCATCCACCTCAAGGCGATTGCCGGGCGCATCGGCGTGCCGCTCGAGCTCGAAGACTGGACGCGCATCGGGCGCAACACGCCGACCATCGTTGACCTGATGCCCTCGGGCCGCTTCCTGATGGAGGAGTTCTATTACGCCGGCGGCCTGCCAGCCGTGCTGCGCCGCCTGGGCGAGGCCAAGCTGCTGCCGCATCCCGACGCGCTGACGGTCAACGGCAAGACCCTGTGGGAGAACGTCAAGGACGCGCCCATCACCGACGACGAAGTCATCCGCCCGCTCAGCAAGCCGCTGATCGCCGACGGCGGCATCCGCGTGCTGCGTGGCAACCTGGCGCCGCGCGGTGCGGTGCTCAAACCCTCCGCGGCGAGTCCGGAGCTGCTCAAGCATCGCGGCCGCGCCGTCGTGTTCGAAAATCTCGAGCACTACAAGGAGCGCATCGTCGACGAAACCCTGGAGGTGGATGCCAGCTCCGTGCTCGTGATGAAGAACTGCGGACCGAAGGGCTATCCGGGCATGGCTGAGGTCGGCAACATGGGCCTGCCGCCCAAGCTGCTGCGTCAGGGCGTGAAGGACATGGTGCGCATCTCCGACGCCCGCATGAGCGGTACCGCCTACGGCACGGTGGTGCTGCACGTGGCGCCCGAAGCCGCCGCCGGTGGACCGCTCGCGGCCGTGCAGGACGGCGACTGGATCGAACTCGACTGCGAGGCCGGCACGCTGCACCTCGACATCTCGCCTGAAGAACTCGCCAGCCGCCTGGCGGCCTACCCGCACCAGCGCTCGCACGGCGAAGCGGGAGGTTACCAGCGCCTGTACGTCAACCACGTGCTGCAGGCCGACGAAGGCTGCGACCTCGATTTCCTGGTCGGCTGCCGGGGCGCGGCCGTGCCGCGCCACTCCCACTGAGCCGAGGGCACACATGGCGACCACTCAAACCGTCAGCACGCCGACTTCGGCCCGCACCGCCCACACCAACCCGGCCGACGCCTCGCAGGAGCAGCGCATCATCGGCATGCTCACGCGCAAGCTGATGCCGTTTCTCGCGCTCATCTACGTGGTGGCGTATATCGACCGCTCGGTGGTCGGATTTGCGAAGCTGCACATGAATGCGGCGGTCGGTATCGGCGATGCGGCCTACGGGTTGGGCGCAGGGTTGTTCTTTGTCGGCTATTTCCTGTGTGAAGTGCCGAGCAACCTGGCACTGGAACGCTTTGGCGCGCGCCGCTGGTTCGCGCGCATCCTGTTCACCTGGGGCGTGATCACCATGGCCATGGCGCTGGTGAGCGGGCCCGTCAGCTTCTACGTGCTGCGCTTTCTGCTCGGTGCGGCCGAAGCCGGCCTGTACCCCGGCATCCTCTACTTCCTGACCAAGTGGTTTCCGATGCGCCATCGCGCACGCATCGTCGGCCTGCTGGTGCTGGCGCAGCCCATCGCGCTCATCATCACGGGGCCGGTGGCAGGGTGGCTGCTGTCGGTGCCCGGCGCGTTCGGGCTGTCGAGCTGGCAGATGCTGTTCGTGTGGAGCGGCTTGCCGGCTGTGCTGCTGTGCCTGCCCACGCTGCGCGTGCTGCCGGAATCCCCGGCGCATGCACGGTGGCTGCCCGCCGCCGACCGCGCGTGGATCGAGCACGAGCTGGCCGCAGACCACGCCGCCTATGCGCTGAAGTCGCACGGCAACCCGCTCAAGGCGCTCAAGGATGTGCGCGTCCTGGCGCTGGCGCTGCTGTTCCTGCCGTTTCCCCTGAGCATCTACGGCCTCTCGCTGTGGCTGCCGACCATCATCAAGCAGTTTGGCGTGAGCGATGCCACCACGGGCGTGCTGTCGGCGGTGCCATATCTGTTTGCCGTGGTGGGCCTGCTCCTGGTGCCGCGCCATTCGGACCGCACGGGCGAGCGGTACTGGCATATCGCCGCCCTGTCGGCGCTGGCTGCGGTGGGCATGGCGGCCAGCGCGTGGGCGCAAACGCCCGCGCTGCAACTGGCCTGCCTGTGCCTCTTCGGGTTTGCGGCCTATGCGATCCAGGCCGTGGTGTGGGCGCTCCCGGGGCAGTTCCTGACAGGCGCGAGCGCCGCGGTCGGCATCGCCACCATCAATTCGCTGGCCAATCTGGGCGGCTACTTCGGCCCTTACGGCATCGGCGTCATCAAGAACGCCACGGGCAGCCTGTCCGCCGGCCTGTACTTCCTCGCCGCCGCGCTCGTGTTTGCCGTGATGATGACGTTTGTCGTGCGCGCCCTGCTGACGGCGCGGCCTGCACGCTGATCGCAACACGTTCGCTGACTTCCTCCCATTCCAGATTCCATGACCCGCAAGCCGCGCTATCAGGGCATCTTTCCGGTGGTGCCCACCACGTTCACAGAAACCGGCGAGCTCGACCTCGCCAGCCAGAAGCGTGCCATCGACTTCATGATCGACGCGGGCTCGGACGGCCTGTGCATCCTGGCCAACTTTTCGGAGCAGTTCTCGCTGTCCGACGACGAGCGCGAAGTGCTCACCCGCACGGCGCTCGAGCACGTGGCGGGCCGCGTGCCGGTGATTGTCACAACGTCGCACTACAGCAGCCAGGTGTGCGCACAGCGCAGCCGCCGCGCCGAGGACATGGGCGCCGCCATGCTGATGATGATGCCGCCGTACCACGGCGCCACCTTCCGCGTGCCAGAAGCGCAGATCTACGAATTCTTCGCGCGCGTGTCCGACGCGGTGGACATTCCGATCATGATCCAGGATGCGCCGGCCAGCGGCACGGTGCTGTCGCCCGCCTTCCTCGCGCGCATGGCCCGCGAGATCGAGCAAGTGGCCTACTTCAAGATCGAAACGCCCGCGGCTGCGGCCAGGCTGCGCGAACTGATCCGCCTCGGCGGTGACGCGGTGGAAGGCCCGTGGGACGGCGAAGAAGCCATCACGCTGCTGGCCGATCTCGACGCCGGCGCCACGGGCAGCATGACCGGCGGCGCGTATCCCGACGGCATCCGGCCGATCATCGAGGCGCACGCCCAAGGGCAGCTCGACCTAGCCTTCGAGCGCTATCAGCGCTGGTTGCCGCTCATCAATCACGAGAACCGCCAGGCCGGCCTCCTCGCCGCCAAGGCGCTGATGAAGGAAGGCGGCGTGATCGCGTGCGAGGCGCCGCGCCACCCGTTGCCGCCGATGCATCCGGAAACGCGGCGCGGCCTGATCGACATTGCGCGGCGGCTCGATCCGCTCGTGCTGCGCTGGGGGCGATAGACCATGCACCGAGAACTCACGCAGGTGTCGATCGGCATCGTCGGTGTGGGCAAGATCGCGCGCGATCAGCACCTGCCGGCGTTGGCCGCAGAACCGGGATTCAGCCTGGCAGCGTGTGCGAGCCCGCATTCGCGTGTGGAGGGGCTGCGGCACTACACGTCGCTCGAGGCCATGCTGGCCGCCGAGCAGGAGTTGCAGGCCGTATCGCTGTGCACGCCGCCGCAGGTGCGCTTTGCGCAAGCCCGCACGGCACTGGCCGCCGGCAAGCACGTGATGCTGGAGAAGCCGCCCGGCGCCAGCGTGTCCGAAGTCGGCCTCCTCGCCCAGATGGCACGCGAACGTGGCCGCACGCTGTTCGCGTCCTGGCATTCGCGCCACGCCCCGGGGGTCGAGGCGGCACGCGCGTGGCTTGCTGAGCGGGCCATCTTCTCGGTAGACGTGCAATGGAAGGAAGACGTGCGCCGTTGGCACCCGAACCAGCAGTGGATCTGGGAACCAGGCGGGCTGGGCGTGTTCGACCCCGGCATCAACGCGCTGTCGATCCTGACGCGCATCCTGCCGCGCGCGTTCTTCCTGGAGTCCGCCGAGCTGTGGGTACCCGCCAACCAGCAAACGCCGATTGCCGCGAACCTCAACTTTACGGATGCGCGCGGCACGCCCATCCACGCGGAGTTCGACTGGCGCCACGATGCCGGCGAGCTCTGGCAGATCGAAGTCGCCACGCGTGACGGCACGCTGCGGCTCGCGCATGGCGGCAAGGAACTGACCATCGACCGGGTCGGTATCGAGATCGGCCCGGAGCGCGAATACCCCAGCCTGTACGCCCGCTTTCTTGAGCTGATCCACGCCGGCCAGAGCGACGTGGACGTCCGCCCGCTGCAGCACGTGGCCGACGCCATGCTGCTCGGCCGGCGCCACCTGGTCGAACCGTTCGAGCCCTGAAGTCACACCGCAGTACGTCGTGCCACTAGAGCCATACCAACGAGGAGACAAACCATGCAACACAAACTTCGCCGGCTGACCCTGTCCGCCCTGGCCGCTGCCCTGTGCCTGGGGTCGCTGGCCGCCAGCCTGCCCGCCCATGCAGACGAGCCGCTCAAGATCGGCTTCCTGGTCAAGATGCCCGAGCAGGCCTGGTTCATCAACGAGCAGAAGGCCGCCACGGATCTCGGCAAGAAGGAAGGCTTCACGGTCGTGAACATCGGTACGCCCGATGGCGAGAAGGTGCTGTCCGCCATCGACAACCTCGGCGCGCAAGGCGCCAAGGGCTTTGTCATCTGTGCGCCCGACGTGCGCCTGGGCCCGGCCATCAAGGCGCGCGCCAAGCGCTATGACATGAAGTTCGTCACCGTGGACGATCAACTCGTGGATTCGTCCGGCAAGCCGCTGGCCGACGTGCCGCACCTCGGCATGTCCGCCTTCAAGATCGGCAACCAGGTCGGCCAGGCCATCTCCGACGAGATGAAGCGCCGCGGCTGGAAACCCGAAGAGGTCGGCGCGCTGCGCATCACCAACTACGAGTTGCCGACCGCCAAGCTGCGCACCGACGGCGCCACGCAGACGCTGCTGGCCGGCGGCTTCAAGAAGGAGAACATCTTCGACGCGCCGCAGAAGACCACCGATGACGCAGGCGGCTTCAATGCGGCGTCGCCGGTGCTGGCGCAGCATCCGAACATCAAGAAGTGGGTGATCTTCGCGCTCAACGAAGAAACCGTGCTGGGCGGCGTGCGGGCGACCGAGCAATTGCACATTCCCGCGGCCGATGTGATCGGCGTCGGCATCAACGGCGCGGGGGAGGCGTTTGCCGAGTTCCAGCGCAAGGAACCGACAGGCTTCTTCGGCACGATCGCCGTGAGTTCGACGAGCCACGGCAAGGACAGCGCCGCCAACCTCGTCCAGTGGATCAAGACCGGCAAGCAGCCGCCCGCCGATACGCAGACCACCGGCAAGCTGATGACGCGCAGCAACTGGCAGGAGGTGCGCAAGGAACTGGGCATTTGATGCAACGCGCGGCGCGGGCCTGCTCCGCGCCCCACGCGCATCCGCAAAGAGCAATCGATGACAGTCCAATCACTTGATGCGAGCGGTCCGGCCGACGCTTCCGCTGGCGCCTATCTGAAGCTCGACGGCATCACCGTGCGCTTTCCTGGCGTGCTGGCGCTCGACCACGTATCGCTCGACATCCGTCGCGGCGAGGTGCACGGCCTGATGGGCGAGAACGGCGCCGGCAAATCGACGCTGCTCAAGGTGCTGTCGGGCGTCAACCAACCGGAGGACGGCACGCTGTCGCTCGGCGGCGTGCCGCAGCAGTTCACGAACACGCGCGCGGCCATCGCGGCGGGCATTGCGATCATCTACCAGGAACTGCACCTCGTGCCGGAGCTGACGGTGGCCGAAAACCTGATGCTCGGCGCGCTGCCCAACCGCCTCGGCGTGCTCGACGAGAAAACGCTCATGGCGCGTGCGCTGCGCGAGCTCGAACGCCTCGGCGAGAAGCTGGACCCGAACCAGCCGGTCAAGCACCTGTCGATCGGCCAGCGCCAGATGATCGAGATCGGCAAGGCGCTGATGCGCGATGCGCGCGTCATCGCATTTGACGAGCCGACGAGTTCGCTGTCCTCGCGCGAGACGCAGCAGCTGTTCCGCATCATCCGCGCGCTGCGGGCCGAAGGCCGCGCCGTCATCTACGTGACGCACCGCATGGAAGAGGTGTACGAGCTGTGCGACCGCGTCACCGTGTTCCGGGACGGCCGGCGCATCGACACGTTCGACGCCGGCGCGGGCCTCGACCGCGAACGGCTGATCCGCGGCATGGTCGGCCGCGACATCCAGGACGTCTACGGCTACCGGCCACGCCAGCTCGGCGAGGTGCAGGTCGACGTGCGCGGCCTGATGGGCCCGGGCCTGCGCGAACCCGCCTCGTTCACGGCACGCGCCGGCGAGATCGTGGGCTTCTTCGGGCTGGTCGGCGCGGGGCGCTCGGAATTGATGAAGCTGCTGTACGGCGCAGTCAAGCCGACCGCAGGCGAGGTGCACCTCAAAGGCAGGCGCGTACAGTTCAGCACGCCGCGCGATGCCGTGCGCGCCGGCGTCGCCCTCTGTCCGGAAGACCGCAAGCAGGAAGGCATCGTCGCCATCGCCTCGGTGTCGGACAACCTCAACATCAGCTGCCGGCGCCACTTCAGCCGCTTCAACGTGCTGAACAACCGGCAGGAGGCGCGGACCACGAAGGCGTTCATCGACAAGCTTGCCATCAAGACGCGCAACGGCGACACGCCGATCGGCAAGCTCTCGGGCGGCAACCAGCAGAAGGTGATCCTGTCGCGCTGGCTGGCCGAAGACATCGACGTCTTCCTGATGGACGAGCCCACGCGCGGCATCGACGTCGGCGCCCGCAGCGAGATCTACAGCCTGCTCTACGGCCTGGCCGAGGCCGGGCGCACCGTCATCGTCGTGTCGAGCGACCTGGCCGAAGTCATCGGCGTGGCCGACCGCGTGCTCGTCATGAAGGAAGGCCGCATCGTCGGCGATCTGCCGAGGCAGCACGCCACGCCCGACGCACTGATCAAACTCGCGCTGCCACGCTGAAGGCGCGCCACTCACGGGCCGCGCAACGACCATGGAAACCGAACCTATGCAAACGCCATCCACCGAACCTGTGCCGGGCGCGCCATCGCTGGCACCTCCGCGCCTCGGCAACCGCGCCACCCTGGCGTGGGAACTCGTCAACCGATCGGGCATCGTCGTGGTGTTCCTGCTGCTGTTTGCGACCCTCGCCTTCACCGTGCCGGGCTTCGTGAGCAGCCGCAACATCCAGGGCCTGCTGCTGTCGGTCACCCTCATCGGCTCGATCTCGGTGACGATGATGTTCGTGCTCGCGCTCGGCGAGGTCGACCTGTCCGTCGCGTCCATCGTCGCGTTCGCGGGCGTGGTCGCCTCCACGCTCATCACCGCCACGCACAGCGTGATGCTGGGCGTGGCGGCGGGCGTGCTGGCCGGCGGCCTGGTCGGGCTGGTCAACGGGGTGCTCGTGGCGCGGTACCAGATCAACTCGCTGATCGTCACGCTGGCCATGATGGAAGTCGTACGCGGCCTCGCCTACATCACCTCCAACGGCGACGCGGTGATGATTTCCGAAGAGCGTTTCTTCGATCTCGGCGGCGGCGCGTTCCTGGGCATCTCCTACCCGATCTGGAGCAACATCGTCGGCTTCGCGCTGTTCGGCTTCCTGCTCAAGAAGACCGTCTTCGGCAAGAACGTGCTGGCCGTGGGCGGCAATGAGGAGGCGGCCCTGCTGGCCGGCCTGCCGGTCATGCGCATCAAGATCGCCGTGTTCGTGCTGCAGGGCCTGGTGACGGGCTTTGCCGGCGTGATGCTCGCCTCGCGCATGAGCCTGGGCGACCCGAAGACGTCGGTCGGGCTGGAGCTCGGCGTGATTTCCGCTTGCGTGCTGGGCGGCGTCTCGCTGACGGGCGGCGTGGCGACGGTCTCGGGCGTCCTCGTCGGTGTGCTCATCATGGGATCCGTGCAGAACGCGATGAGCCTGATGAACGTCCCGACGTTCTATCAGTACCTGATCCGCGGCGGAATCCTGCTGCTCGCGGTCTGGTTCGACCGCATCCGCCGCAACAAGCGCGCGGCCTGAGCCGCAGCGTTCACCAGACGCAAAAAAGCCCGCAGTTGCGGGCTTTTTCATCGCTACGCCGAGGAACTGGCCGGCCGCCTCAGGCGAAAGAGTAGAACACGCGGAACTGCACCTTCCGCTCCGCCCAGAACTCGGCCGCATCGCGAAACACATCCAGCAGCGTCTCGCGCGCTTCCTTGTCGAACTTGGGCTGGCACGGCAGGCCCTCGAGCACGATCACGAAACCCGGTTGCGGGCCGGCCTTGTAGATCATGTCGGTCAGACAATCGGCCAGCGCATCGAAGTTCTTCCCGAAATGCTTGGGAAAGAGGAATTCGCGCGCGATGACGTCCAGCACTTCGCTCTTCGTGGTGGCCGCCGAACAGTTGGCGTACAGGAAGTGCTGGCCCAGGCTTGCCGCCGATTCGGCCAGGTCCGCCACGCGAAACGCACGAATCGACTGCACGATGTTCGGACGCACGGTCTTGAACAGGTTCATGGCGTCTTCGCGGCCTCCGTCGTCCGTCTTGGTAATGTCCTGCGTCATGCTCGTCTGCGGCGGTTTTGCCGTCGCACCCCCAAGGCGTGCGCCGAGGGATTGCATCCCGACCACGCCGTCGTACAGATTTTGCGCCTTGTGCCACGCTTCGCGGGCCACGCGCTCATCGCGTGCGGTGAGCGAGTCGTCCAGCCCAAACATGTTGGTCGTCATCGCTGTATCCGTTGAAAACTGTTGTAGTGATCTTCCGTGTAATAGCAGTCGTTGGCCGCCTGCTGATCGCCGCCGCAGATAATGCGCCTGGCGCCCCGGTTGCGGGCACCGCGCGTCTTGACGGTGTATTCGCGGTAGTAGCCGCGCCGTTGCGCCGGCAAACGTCGCTCATAATTGCCGAAGGTGGTGCCATCTTTCGCATACGGAAAGGGGCCGCCCTGCTCAATCAACGCGAGCGTGCGCTGCGCCTCGTTGGGCAAATCTGCGACGCGAATGGTTCCCAGCCCGGCGTTGAGATTCGTGGTATCTCGCGCAATCGCGCTGGCCGGCACTCCGGCCACCGAGAACGCCAGCGTCGCCGCCATCGCGCCGCGCACCGCCACCTGGCAAACGGAGCGCCTGATCCACGCTCCAAGTCGCTTTGTCATCAGCAAGGCCCTAACGGGAGAATCGCGCCGACAGGACAGCCCGGCGCAGGTTACAAGCGCAGGCGGCCGTCTCGTGAATCCAGACGACCGGTTTGCAGCTGAAAGCGAAGCGGCTCAATCAAGAGGCCTTGCGGGGAGAATGACAAGTCGGGCGAGCGCCGAAGACGACTTGGGGAATCCTTCCGCTTGCAACACCGATTGCGTGCACAGAACAAGGCAAACCGAACGCGTACAAAACATCGCTTTTTTGACTGCGCCCAGGCGATTACCGGCCTCGTGTGCTCAGAAGCACCCCTTCAGGCCGTAAGGGTACGCTCATCGATGACAACAATCAACCGGCGGCCGATGTTGGAGCGGTTTTTTGTTGCCAGTCTTAACGCTCTCGCAATGTGAGCGCACACACACTTGGCGAGCCAAAAAAGAAGAGCGCAGCATCGTGCGCCCCCTTCTTGTGCAATGCCAATCAGCGCTGCACTTGCGCGGCCGCATCCACAACGGTCAGCGCCGTCATGTTAAGGATACGACGCACGGTGGCCGACGGCGTGAGGATGTGCACCGGCTTCTTCGCCCCGAGCAGGATCGGCCCAATGGCGATGTTGTTGCCGGCGGCCGTCTTGAGCAGGTTGTACGCGATGTTGGCGGCATCGATGTTCGGCATCACCAGCAGGTTCGCTTCACCTGCGAGGGTGGAATCCGGCACCAGCGAGTTGCGCAGCTTTTCGTCCAGTGCGGCGTCCCCGTGCATTTCGCCGTCGACCTCGAGTTGCGGGGCACGTTCGCGCAAGATGGCGAGCGTTTCGCGCATCTTGACCGCCGACGGCGCCTCTGACGAGCCAAAGTTCGAGTGCGACACTAGCGCGACCTTCGGTTTGATGCCAAAGCGGCACAGCTCCTCGGCGGCCATGATGGTGATCTCCGCCAACTGCTCCGCCGTCGGGTCGATATTGACGTGGGTGTCCGCCAGGAAGATCTGACGCCCCGGCAGCACCAGACCATTCATTGCGGCGTATACGCTGTTCGTGCCACCCAGGACCTGGTCGATGTAACGGAGGTGCGCGGCCGTGTTGCTGACCGTGCCGCAGATCATGCCATCGGCTTCGCCCTTGTGGATCATGACCGCGCCGATGAGCGTCGAGCGGCGGCGCAGTTCGAGCTTGGCGTACTGTGGCGTCACGCCCTTGCGCGCCATGAGCTTGTAATAGGTTTCCCAGTACTCGCGGAAGCGCTGGTCGTGTTCGGGGTTGACCACGGTGAAATCCACGCCTTCGCGCAGGCGCAGGCCGAAGCGCTCGATGCGGTGTGCGATCACGCCCGGGCGGCCGATCAGGATCGGGCTGGCGAGCTTTTCGTCCACGACGATCTGGACGGCGCGCAGCACGCGCTCTTCCTCGCCCTCGGCAAAGATGATGCGCTTGTGCTCCATCGGCACCTTGCGGGCCGCCGAGAAGATCGGCTTCATCAGCGTGCCCGAGTGGTAGACGAACTGCTGCAGGTGCTGGCGATAGGCGTCCATGTCTTCGATCGGACGCTGCGCCACGCCCGAAAGCATGGCCGCCTGCGCCACGGCCGGCGCGATCTTGACGATCAGACGCGGGTCGAAGGGCTTCGGGATCAGGTATTCGGGGCCGAACGACAGATCCTGGATGCCGTAGGCGGAGGCGACGATGTCGCTCTGCTCCTGGCGGGCCAGCTCGGCCACGGCGTGCACGGCGGCAATTTCCATCTCACGCGTGATGGTCGTCGCGCCCACATCGAGCGCGCCGCGGAAGATGAACGGGAAGCACAGGACGTTGTTGACCTGGTTCGGGTAGTCCGTGCGACCCGTGCCCATGATGACGTCGGGGCGCACTTCCTTGGCCAGTTCCGGCAGGATTTCCGGGTTCGGGTTGGCCAGCGCGAAGATGATCGGCTTGTCGGCCATGCGCTTGACCATGTCCGGCTTGAGCACGCCCGCGGCCGACAGGCCCAGGAAGATGTCAGCGTCGTCAATGACTTCGGCCAGCGTGCGCTTGTCGGTCTTCTGCGCAAAGTGGGCCTTGTCCGGGTCCATCAGCTCGGTACGGCCTTCGTAGACGACACCGGCCAGGTCCGTCACCCAGATGTTCTCGCGCGGCAGGCCGAGGTCGACCAGCAGGTCCAGGCACGCCAGCGCTGCGGCGCCCGCGCCGGACGCAACCAGCTTGACCTTCTTGATGTCTTTGCCGACCACCTTGAGGGCATTGGTGATGCCCGCGCCCACGACGATCGCCGTGCCGTGCTGGTCGTCGTGGAAGACGGGAATCTTCATGCGCTTGCGCAACTCGCGCTCGACGAAGAAGCACTCGGGTGCCTTGATGTCTTCGAGGTTGATGCCGCCGAAGGTCGGCTCCAGCGAAGCGATGATGTCGACCAGCTTCTGCGGGTCTTTTTCGTTGATCTCGATGTCAAACACATCGATACCGGCGAATTTCTTGAACAGGCCCGCCTTGCCCTCCATCACTGGCTTGGAGGCTTCCGGGCCGATGTCGCCCAGGCCCAGCACGGCGGTGCCGTTGGTCACCACGCCCACCAGATTGCCGCGCGCGGTGTAGCGGAACGAATTGGCGACGTCTTCGACGATCTCTTCGCAGGCTGCGGCCACACCCGGCGAATAGGCCAGGGCCAGATCGCGCTGGTTCGACAGCGGCTTGGTCGGCGTGACGGAAATCTTGCCCGGCGTCGGAAACTCGTGGTACTCCAGCGCGGCCTTGCGCAAGGCGGCGCGTTGCTGCGCCTTGAGTTCTTCATCCGTGCGGGCGGGCTGCTGAGGCTGGGTATCCACCGTGGTCATGGGTCTCTCGTATCGGGTGGCCAGCGCGCACGCCGGCCGTCGCATCTAGCGGGCCGCCGGGAAACCCTCACGAGCGTCTCGGGATAGGCCGATATCCGGCCCTAGGTCCGCCTCCTTGGGCCCGTCATTTTATATAGTGAAAACTGATCTCACAACGGGATTTTGGGTGGGACTGCTGTGCGCATTCGCTACAATATTCCACCGCCTTGCCACGGCACCATCGGGCTTGCCCCACTTCCTTCCAACACCGCTGCCGTGCCCACATCCGCCGCGCCCTCCAACTCCGCCGATCTGACCGCAGAATTGTCGGAATTCGGGCTGATCCGCCGTTATTTCACGCGCCCCGCGCGCCGTGCCACGCTGGGGGTGGGCGACGACTGCGCCCTGCTCGGGCCGCGCCCCGGGCATGAACTCGCCATTTCGACCGATATGCTGGTCGCCGGCCGCCATTTCTTCGCGGATGCGCAGCCACGCGCACTTGGACACAAGGCGCTGGCTGTGAATCTGTCGGACCTGGCCGCCATGGGCGCGGAGCCTCGTGCGTTTACGCTGGCATTGGCGCTGCCCGACGCGAATCCCGCGTGGCTCGGCCCATTCTCGGAAGGGTTGCTGGCATTGGCGGACGCGCTCCATTGCGAGCTGATCGGCGGTGACACCACGCGCGGTCCGCTCACGCTCAGCCTGACCGTCTTTGGCGATGTCCCGGCCGACGTCGCACTGCGCCGCGATGCTGCCCGCCCAGGCGACGATGTGTGGCTTTCGGGCACCGTCGGGGATGCGAGGCTCGCACTGGGCGCGCTGCGCAACGAATGGCCGCTGCCACCCGGGGCGCTGGCCCAGGTGCAGCCGCGCATGGACATGCCGACGCCGCGCGTTGCACTGGGCCTCGCGCTGCGGGGCATCGCCCGGGCGGCGCTCGATGTTTCCGATGGGCTGCTCGGCGACCTGGGCCACATCCTGGCGCAATCGCGCGTCGGGGCGACGATCGACGTGGCGCGCGTGCCGCGCTCGGCGACGCTGTCTGCGCAACCGGCGGCGCTGCAGTTGCAATGCACGCTCGCCGGCGGGGACGACTACGAGCTTTGCTTCACCGCGCCGGCTGAGGCGCGCGGTGCCGTGGTGGCTGCCGGCCGGCAGGCAGGCGTGGCCGTCACGCGCATCGGCCGCATCGAAGCCGAAGCCGGGCTGCGCCTGGTGGACGCGCACGGGGCGCCGGTCACTTTCACGCACGGCAGCTTTGACCATTTTTCTTCCGCATCATGATGTCTTCTGCACCGTTTCCTCCCTCCAACCCGCCGGGCCAGCCCGAAGCCGTGATCCTCGAGGCAGGACAGACCGCGCAGGTCCGCCGCCCCACCGCCCGCTTCATGTTCGGCCATCCGGCGCGCATCCTGGCGCTCGGTTTTGGCTCGGGCCTCTCGCCGGTGCTGCCGGGCACGATGGGGACGCTGTATGCCTGGCTCATCTACGTGGTCTTGGCGCGCTGGATCAGCGGGCCGGCCTGGCTCGCGATTGCCGCCGTGGGCTTCGTGGTCGGCATCTGGGCCTGCGCCCGTACCGCGCGCGACCTGGGTGTGGCGGACCACGGTGCCATGGTGTGGGATGAAATGGTGGCGTTCTGGCTCGTCCTCGCCTTCGTGACGCCGACCACGCTGGGCGGGCAGTTTGCCGCGTTCCTGTGGTTCCGCTTCTTCGACATGGCCAAGCCCGCGCCCATCCGCCATTACGACCGCACGCTCAAGGGCTTTGGCCTGCGCGGTGGCTACGGCGTGATGGTCGACGACATTCTGGCGGCCTTCTACACGCTGCTCGTATTTGCGCTCTGGCGCTCGATCTGAAGTCTTTGAAGTCCGAAGTCCGGAAGGTATTGCAATGGCTGAATCCCGCGCACTGGCTCAACTGGCCGAACTGGTTGGCGACACACTCCACAAGCGCAGCCTGATGATGGCGACGGCCGAGTCGTGCACCGGCGGCCTCGTGTCGGCCGCGATCACAGATGTGTCAGGCTCGTCGGGATGGCTCGAGCGAGGCTTCGTGGTGTATTCCAACGAGGCCAAATCGCAGATGCTGGGAGTGCCGGCGGCGCTGATCCGCGAGCACGGCGCGGTGAGCGAGGCCGTCGCGCGCGCCATGGCCGAAGGCGCTGTGCTCAATAGCCGCGCCCAGATGGCGGTGGCCATTACCGGCGTGGCCGGCCCGACCGGCGGCACGCCCGACAAGCCGGTCGGCATGGTCTGCTTCGGCTGGAGCAACCGGCTGCAGACACGCGTGGAGACACGTCACTTCAAAGGCGATCGCAAGCAGGTGCGGCTGCAAGCGGCGGAGCACGCCCTGCGCGGCCTGCTCGACTTCCTGGACGCAGCCGAGTCCTGACCGCTTCAGTCGGTTGGATGATCGGGCCGTCGATGCGGCGCGTGGTCGTGTTCCGGCTGGTGTTCGTGATCGTGCTCGTGGCGACGGTCGCGATCGTGATCGCGGCGCGTCGTCTCATGCTCGTGGGTGTCGTCGCGCTCTTTCTCGAGCTTGCGGTCCGGATCCTTGCCCGTCTCGTCCCGGTGGGTACCGGCCACAGGCGGATGTGGATGCGTGGTCATGGCGTCCTCGCTCTCACAGCAACCGGGCCGGGAACCCGGCTCAGTTGCGGAACTGGTTGATCTGGTCGCGGGTGTGTTCCGCGACGCGCCGGGCGGCATCGGCGAAATCGCTGTCGCTGCTCGCGTACAGGATCGCGCGCGACGAGTTGATCATCATGCCGGTCCCGTCGGCAGTGCGGCCAGCGCGCACGGTGGCCTCGATATCGCCGCCCTGGGCGCCGATGCCCGGAATCAGCAGCGGCATGTCGCCGACGATCTCCCGCACCTTGGCGATCTCCTGCGGAAACGTCGCCCCCACCACCAGGCCCATCTGGCCGCTGGTGTTCCACACATCGCGCGCGCGTTCGGCCACGACCTGGTAGACGGGGCGGCCGCCCGTTTCCAGGAACTGCACATCGCTGCCGCCCGCATTGGACGTGCGGCACAGCACGATCACGCCCTTGTCGGCGTGCGCCAGGTACGGCTGCATGGAGTCGAAGCCCATGTAAGGGCTCACGGTGATGGCATCGGCGTGATAGCGCTCGAAGGCTTCCTTCGCGTAGTGTTCGGCCGTCGAGCCGATGTCGCCGCGCTTGGCATCGAGGATGACCGGAATGCCCGGATAGGCCTCATGGATGTAATTGATGAGCTGCTCGAGCTGGTCTTCCGCGCGCTGCGATGCGAAGTACGCAATCTGCGGCTTGAATGCGCAGACGAGGTCGGCGGTGGCATCGACGATGGCACGGCAGAACGAGAAGATCGCGCCGCCCGTGCTGGTGAGCGACGCCGGCAGGCGCGCCGGATCGGGATCGAGCCCGACGCACAGCAAGGAGTTGTTGCGCTGCCAGGCGGCAGCCAGTTGTTCGGTAAATCGCATGGTGTCGGGAAGGTGAGGACGCGGCCGGGCTGCCGCATGACTTCGCTCCATTTTACCCGCGGGGCGGCCAGGTGGCGGCATCATCCTGGCGTCGCATCCATCCCACGCGTGCGGGCCGAGTCACGGTTTCTGGCTGATTCCGCCGTGTCTTTACGCTACACTCGGCGCGATTTTTCGCCCCGCTGTTCAACGCCCCGCTCCAAGGAAGCTCCGCATGATCAACCTGTTCGTCGTGCAAAAAGGCCGTCTCGCGCAGGAACAGGTCGAAGACCGCAGCGAGTTGCTGCAGCACAAGCCGATCTGGATCGACGTGATCGACCCGGATGACGAAGAACTCGCCTGGATCAAGGAAGCCTACGGCGTCGTGCTGCCCGAACTCGAGCAATTGGGCGACCTGGAGGCTTCCGCCCGCTACTTTGAAGGCGAAGACGGCCACATCCACATCCGCACCGATTTCCTGCTCGACGAGGAGACCACGTCCCGCAACGTGCGCGTGGCGTTCGTGCTGACCAAGGATGTGCTGTTCTCCATCCACGACGAAGACCTGCCCGCGTTCCGCCTCGTGCGCATGCGGGCGCGGCTGCGCCCGGGGTCGGTACGCAACGCGAAAGACGTGCTGATGGATCTCTACGCCACCGACGCGGAATATTCGGCGGACTCCATCGAGGAAGTCTACGAACGGCTGGAGGACGCCAGCAAACGCGTGCTGGCCGATGAGGTGACGGACGCCGCCGCCGCCGACGTGCTGGAGATCATCGCCCGCGTGGAAGACCTGAACGGCCGCATCCGCCGGAACGTGATGGATACGCGTCGCGCCGTGTCGTTCCTGCTGCGCAGCCAGCTGCTGTCGACCGATCAGCAGGACGAGGCGCGCCAGGTGCTGCGCGACATCGACTCCATCGAGAACCACACGGCGTTCCTGTCGGACAAGGTCAACTTCCTGATGGACGCCACGGTCGGTTTCATCAACATCAACCAGAACAAGATCATCAAGCTGTTCTCGGTGGTGTCGGTGGCGCTGATGCCGCCCACGCTGATCGCCTCGATCTACGGCATGAATTTCAAGGTGATGCCGGAGCTGGAGTGGGCTGAGGGCTACCCGTATGCAATCGGGCTGATGATCGTGTCGGCAGCGATTCCGCTGATCTACTTCCGGCGCAAGGGCTGGCTCAACTGAACCGGCGCGTCAGTCCGGCAGCGTGGCCGAGCCCATCCGGTTGGCAATGATGGTCGCCTTGCGCGTGAAGTTCACGTGCACATTGGCGCAGTAGCTCTTCTTGTCGAAGCACTTGGGCGCCGGCAGCGCCGCGGCGAGGCGAGCCGCCTGGCCCACCGTCAACTGCGAGGCAGGGCGCTTGAAGTAATGCTGGGCAGCGGCCTCGGCGCCGAATACGCCCTCGCCCCACTCGACCGAGTTCAGATAGATCTCGAGGATGCGCTCCTTGTCGAGCCAGAATTCGAGCATCCACGTGATGAGCAGCTCCTCGCCCTTGCGCAGGTAGTGGCGCTCGCCCGAGAGGAACAGGTTCTTGGCCAGTTGCTGCGTGATGGTCGAGCCGCCCGCGACGACACGGCCGCGCTTCTTGTTCTTCTCCCAGGCGTCGAGCATGGCGTCGACTTCCCAGCCGCTGTGCGAGACGAAATCCGCGTCTTCGCTGGCGATGACGGCCCGCTTGAGGTTGCGCGAAATCTGGTCGTAGTTCACCCAGCGATGGTCGATCCTGCAGGTGAAGACGTTGGCGCCGCACAGGCGCATGCGCTCCGCACGCATGAACGAGGTGGACGAGGGATTGAACACCTGCCAGCTCGCGATGGCAGCGAAGAAGTACAGGTTGAGCGCGACCACGCCCGCCACGAAACAGCCGATCACGTAGCCGAACCAACGCATCATCGCGGGTCTTCGTTAGGGGGCGGTTCAGCGTTGCGTGCGCGCGGCCACCGCGGCTTCGCCCTGCAGGCCTTCACGCATGGCGTGCAGCACCGGCGCGGTTTCCGGGCGCACGCCGCGCCAGACGAGAAACGACTCCGCGGCCTGCTCGACCAGCATGCCCAGTCCGTCCCACGCACGCGTGCCGTTGCGCTTGGCGAACTCCATGAATACCGTCGGCCGCGGCCCGTACATCATGTCGTACGCCAGCGCGTTGGGCCCGAACACGGTGGTCGGGATCGGCGGCACCTCGGCCTGCAGGCTGCTGGCGGTAGCGTTGATGATGACGTCGAACACGTCGTCGACACCGAGCTGGTCATAGCCGCTGCCGATGAGTTCGACTTCGTGGAGCTTGGCGGCCGCCTCGAAGCGCTCCGCCAGCATGACTGCGCGGTCAGCGGTGCGATTGGCAACGAACACCCGTGACGGCTTGTGCTCCAGCAGCGGCAGCAGCACGCCGCGCGCCGCGCCTCCGGCGCCGAGCAGCAGCACGCGCTCGCCTTCCAGGCTGTTGCCGATGTTGTGCGTGATGTCACGCACCAGGCCCACGCCGTCGGTGTTGTCGCCGAAGATCTCCTCGCCGTCGAACTTCAGTGTGTTGACCGCGCCTGCGGATTGCGCCCGCAGCGACAGCGACGTCGCCATCCCATATGCATCGAGCTTGAACGGCACGGTCACATTCAGCCCGCGTCCGCCTTCGCGTACGAAGTTCTGCACGGTCTCTTCGAATGCGATGAGCTCGGCATAGATGCGTTCGTAGCGGATGTGCTGGCCGGTCTGCTGCGCAAACGCGGCGTGGATGGTGGGCGACTTGCTGTGCGAGATCGGGTTGCCGATCACGCCATAGCGATCCGTGGGCGGCGCGCTCGCGGCGGCGAGAATCGCGTCTTGGAACGAAGACTTGGACGACGACATCAGCGGGTCTGCAGGTGCGTTTCGAGCCCTGCCCGGGTGAACTTGAACGTGGCGACCACATCCTGGATGTCGACGCGCTTGCGCATCTCGGCCGGGAAGCTGCCGAACGGGGCCGACGAACGGACGATGGCGATGGCCTGGCGATCGAGCGCCGGGTTGCCGGAGCTCTTGGCAATCTCGATGCCCTCGATCTTGTAGCCGTCCTGGTTGTAGCCAAGCTGGCCATCTCGGTTGATGCTGATCACGACAATCAGTTCGCCGTACAGCGGGTGGCCGTTCTGGCTCGGAAAGTTGGCGGTGCCGCGCGTCTCGATCTTGCGGCGCACGGCATCGTAGTAGCGGGCGTAGTCGACCTGGCGGGCGCTGGCGGCGGTCAGCACGTTGCGGCGCGGGCGCTTGGCGTAGTGCTCGAGATTGCGGTCGATCTCGGCCTGCAAGCGGGCGATTTCGTCTTGAGTGGTGCGGTCGTCGGTGCCGTTGGTGGGCGATGGCTGCGGACGCTCGCCCGGTTTGACCTGGCGGTCGTTGACCAGCGGCGCGCGCTCCTTCGATTGCGTCAGCAGGCGGCGCTGCTCCTGCTCCAGATACTCAAGGCGGCGCTGCGTAAGCTTGATGGCATCGCCGGTCTGTTCGTTGGTATCGGCCGGCAGCGGCGTGGTGGCGCGCTGCTGGTCGAACTCACCGCCGCCGTTGAGGTTGACCTGCGCCACGGCCGTCGCCTTGGCCGGCGCCGTGGATGACTTGGCATTGACCAGCACCACGTCCAGCCCCGGATCGTCGCGCTTGATGTCGAATGCCTCCGGCGCTACCACGCGCACGAACAGCAACAGAACGTGCACGGCCAGCGACACCACCAGCGCCTTGGTGAGCGTACTGCTGCCGGACCAGTCCGGGCGGTTTGCAAGGGCGGCCATGTCGAGGCGGTTCCTGAGCGATGCGCGAAGAAAAAAGCTGACTGCGATTGTAGTTATGCGGCCGCGGGCGTTCCACCGGTCTCGCCATCCTGCGGCGGCGGCGCCACAGCTGTCTCGGCTTCGGCATGCGCCTCTTCCCCATCGGCGCCAGGTTGTGGTTCGGCCGGGGCTTCGGCCAGTTCTTCTTCCATCGCCTCGGCTTCGGCTTCGGCGTCCGCGGCAGGCGCAAGGATTTCCACCACGCGGCACGACACCTCCAGGCCGATCTCATCGGTGTCCAGGATGTCGAGCACGACGTGCGTGCCGCGCGCGGCCTGTGCCAGTTCCGGCACCTTGGTCACCAGCGGAATCTCGGCGAAGCGCACGG
Source organism: Ralstonia mannitolilytica (assembly GCF_905397375.1). Taxonomy (GTDB): domain Bacteria; phylum Pseudomonadota; class Gammaproteobacteria; order Burkholderiales; family Burkholderiaceae; genus Ralstonia; species Ralstonia mannitolilytica. The sequence continues at coordinate 107,133 of NZ_CAJPVG010000009.1, read as the reverse complement.
CGCCGTCCTTGAGCACCACAGCCGGCATGCGCGTGCGGTTTTCCTGCTTCAGCCAGCGCAGGCACCAGTAGCGCTCCATGGTCGACTGATGATCGGCGTAAGCGGCGTAGGTCGCTTCGAAATCGGCCACGGCGGCCAGCAGGTCGGCGTCTTTGGGCTTGAAGGGCGCAACCAGCTTGGCCGTGACGCCATGCTGCGCCACCGCAGCAATCTGCCACTGATTCACGAGGTCGACGTAGCGGCGCAGCGGCGACGTGCTCCACGCGTATTGCGCCACGCCCAGGCCCTCGTGCGGCGCGGGATACGTCTGCATGCGCGTGCGGTGCATGCCCCACGCCTTCTGCGTGCGATAGATGCCAGGCACGCCGGCGTCCGCCAGCATGCGACCCCACGTGCTGTTGGCCAGGATCATCAGCTCGGCGACGATCTTGTCCAGCGGCGAGCCGCGCTTGCGCTGCTCGATGCGTACGCGCTCGCCGCCGCCTTCGGTCTCGGGGATCGGGTCGATGTAGAACGAGTAATCGCCCCGCTGCGCACCCTCGGGTTTCAGGCCACTGGCAATGCGTGCCTGCTGACGCGCGTCGTACAACGCGCAGGCAAACGGCCACAGCACAGCCAGCTCCGCCTTGAACGGGTACTCGCCCGAGCCTGCGGCCAGGGCCTCGGCGGTGATGACCTCCTCGAGCAGGTTGTGGCGCAGGTTGGCCGCCACCGTCACAGATTCGCAGCGCGTCTCGCTGGCGGTCACCGTCCACGTGGTACGGTCGACCGTCACATACAGCGACAGCGCCGGGCACGCGCGCCCTTCCTGCAGCGTGTAGCGATCGACCACCGATTCCGGCAGCATCGTGATCTTGTCGCCGGGGAAGTACACGGTCGACAGGCGCTGGCGGGCGATCGCATCGAGCGCATCGCCGCGCTGGATGCCGAAGCCCGGCGCGGCGATGTGGATGCCGATGCGCACCGTCGTGTCGTCGATCGGCGTGACCGAGATGGCGTCGTCGATCTCGGTGGTGGTCACGTCGTCAATGGAGAACGCGCGCACATCGGCCGCCGGCAACTCCAACGCCGGTTCCGGCACGGCCACCTCCGGAAAGCCGGTGCCCTTCGGGAAGCACTCCGAGAGGAAGCGCGCTTCGTGCAGCGCGCGCGCATTGGCAATGCCGCCGACCGCCACCATCAGGCGCATCGGCGACAGGCCCAGCGCCGTGCATGCCGCATCGAGCGCCTTGTATTCGAGGCTGTTCTTGTCCGGCTTGAACAGCAGCTGCAGCGTCTTGCCGCGGAACGCTTCAGGCAGGCGCATGGCCTTGAGCTCGGCCTCGTATTCGGCCTGCAGCGCGGCTTGCTGCTTCTTGCGCTCGAGGCCTGCCAGCGCGGCCTTCAGCTGATCTTCCGGCGCACGCTGGTACCGGCCGCGGCCCTTGCGGCGGAAGTAGATGGGTGCGCCATGCAGCGCGAGGGCCAGCGCCGCTTGCTGGGTGGCATCTGCCCCGGCGCCGAAATACTCGGCCGCCAGATCGGTAAAGCCAAACTCATCGGCGGGGGCGCACTCCCACAGGAAATCCAGATCGATCTCTGTCGACAGCGCCTGCGCAGCCTGCGACAGCTCGCCCGCCGACGGCTGGGCGAACTGCAGCAACACGTCCCGGGATTTGACCTTGGTGCGCTTGGCACTCGGCAACTCGACCTGGTAGGCCTCGCCCTGTTGGGACAAGACGGTGCCCGCGCGGATCTCGCCGCCTTCTTCGAACAGCAACTGCATGGATTTGTCTGGATCGCGGCACGAACGCAATGTCTGGCCGCTCTGAATGAGGTGGAATCGCCACACCCGAAGCGTGTGCGGCAACGAAAAGTTGGGGCCGATGATACCGCACTGACCGGGCCCCGCGCCCGCGAAATGCGCCTACCGCGGCGGGTGAAAAGCCGCCAGCGCCGGCAGGAAAACTTCCGTCACCAGCATCGCACTGGCGCCGCGCCGGAACACCGACCGCCGCGCCGGCAGACGCCCACTCCTGGCGACCGGTGCGTCTCCCAGGGCATCGTCTGCGCGACGTACCAGCGGATGCCGCGCGTCAAGCAGCGCAAACTCGAACGCGCCGCGCTCGACCCGCGGATCGGCAAACAGCGAATGGCCGAGCGGCTGCGTGCCAAGCGCCTTCAGGAACGGCCAGTCGAGCGCCACGCTGCGGGGATGCACGACGGTGTGCGCATAGACGACCGGGATGCCGTTGCAGGCGAGCAGTACCTCGCGCACCAGGGTCTCTGCGGGCCCGGTCATGCCGAGACACCGCCATTCGTCCCGCAACGGCATCGCGCGCTTCTGGCCAAGCAGCCGCACCTCGAACGTGGACGAGGCCGCACGCAGCCGTGCCGTCAGCGAACTGGCGCCGACTGCCCAACGCGCCCAGTGCCGGGCATACACGACGGCGGGAGGCAACGCGCGACGCCAGGCGCTACGCGGGTACAACGGGGTCCCGGTCATGTGCCGTCGAAGGGATGCGTCGCCAAGATGTCGGCCGGAACGCCGCAGAAGACGAGCACTTCGTCCATGTAGCGCGCGAAATCGCTGATCCCGTGGTCGCCGCCTTCGATGATGCGCGTGGCCGCGCCGGGGAAGTGGGCCAGCATTTCACGGTAATCCAGCACCTCGTCGCCCGTGGCAGCCAGCAGGTAATAGCGCTCCGGCTGCGTGACGGCCGGCACGGCCAGCGCCCGCAGCTCGTCGAGGTGATGCGGCTCGACGCGAATCGTGCCGCCACCGTGCCACAACGGCTGGTCGCCGAGGTACCGGGCAAGATCGCGCTCAGGGCGGGTGGCGGGATTCAGCATCGCCGCACGCAAGCCGTGTCGCTCCGCGAGCCATGTGGCGTAGTAGCCACCCAGCGAGGAACCGATGAGGGCCGGCTTGACGCCGTCACGCGCTTCAAGTTCAGCGATCAACGCCTCGACCTCTTCCAGGGCATGGCGCGGCGAGACAGGCAGCGCGGGGCACACGTAGCGGCCCGCCAGCCCGACAGACGCCATCCGCTTACCAAGCAACTGCGCCTTGAAGGAGCGCGGCGACGAGCGAAATCCGTGCAGATAGACGATGGATGCCGGCATATGCGCTCAGTGCGCCGCGCCGACGCGGGCGGCCAAGGCGTCGAGCAGCTTCTGATGCACCCCACCGAAACCGCCGTTGCTCATCACAAGCACGTGGTCGCCCGGGCGGGCGGCAGCCGTGACCGCCGCCACCAGCGTCGGCAAATCGGAAAACGCAGCGGCGCGCTTGCCCAGAGGCGCCAGCGCGCCGGCGAGGTCCCAGCCGATGGCGTCCCGGCCATCGGCGGCGCCGAACGCGAACACCTGGTCCGCGCCGGCGAGGCTATCCGGCAGCTGCTGCTTCATCACTCCCAGCTTCATGGTGTTCGAGCGCGGCTCCAGCACAGCGAGGATGCGGGCATCGCCCACGCGCCGGCGCAGGCCTTCCAGCGTCGTTCGGATGGCGGTGGGATGATGCGCGAAGTCGTCGTAGACCGTCACGCCGTCCACGGTACCGCGCACCTCCATCCGCCGCTTCACGTTTTCGAAGCGCCCCAGGCTTTCAATGGCCTGCGCGGGCGGCACGCCGACGTGGCGGGCTGCAGCAATGGCAGCCAGGGCGTTCATGCGGTTGTGGTCGCCTTGCAGCGCCCAGCGTACCCGGCCCTGCGGTTGACCGTGGAACACCACGTCGAAGCTGTCGTCGGCGCCAAGGTCGGAGATGTTCCACCCTGCTCTGTCTTCTGCACCGAAATGCTCGACTTCCGACCAACATCCGCGCTCAAGTACGCGCTTCAGGCTATCCTCGCGGCCATTGACAAGGAGTCGCCCCTGGCCCGGCACCGTGCGCACGAGGTGGTGGAACTGCGTCTCGATCGCGCCAAGATCGGGGAAGATGTCAGCGTGATCGAACTCCAGATTGTTGAGGATGGCCGTGCGGGGACGGTAGTGGACGAACTTGCTGCGCTTGTCGAAGAACGCCGTATCGTATTCGTCCGCCTCGATGACGAAAAAGTCGGATTCGGTCAGCCGCGCAGACACACCGAAATTGCGCGGCACGCCGCCCACCAGGAAACCGGGCTGGTAGCCGGCGTCTTCCAGGATCCACGCCAGCATCGAGGTCGTCGTGGTCTTGCCGTGCGTGCCGGCCACCGCCAGCACCCACTTTTGCCGCAGCACGTTGTCGCCCAGCCATTGCGGGCCCGACACGTAAGGCAGGTTGCGGTCGAGGATGGCCTCCATCAGCGGGTTGCCGCGCGAAACCACGTTGCCGATCACGTACAGATCGGCGCCGACCGACAGCTGCCCGGGGTCGAACCCCTCGATGAGTTCAATGCCCTGCGCCTCGAGCTGGGTGCTCATCGGCGGATAGACGTTGGCGTCGCAACCCGTGACGCGGTGGCCGGCCTGACGGGCGATCAGGGCAATACCGCCCATGAAGGTGCCGCAGATTCCAAGGATGTGGATATGCATGGGAGACGTCTCGACTTCGTTGCGCGGCATTGTACCCGCTGGTTTCGGGGCGCTCCCCCCGCTTCAGTAAAATAGAGCCATGTCAAAACGCCCTACCCTCGACCCCGTCCGCGTGCGGGAGGAAATCGCCGCCGTTGCCGCCCGCATGATCGCGGAGGACGGTGCCGACTACGCCACTGCCAAGCGCAAGGCCGCACGCCAGGTGCTCGGCACGGAAGCGCGCGCAGTGGGCGAGTGGCTTCCGGATAACGAGCAGGTCGAAACCGAAGTCCGTGAATACCAGGCGCTGTTTCAGGCGGATTCCCAGCCGCGCGTGCTTGCGCTGCTACGCCGTATCGCGCTGGTCTTGATGGAGGGCCTCGAGGTCTACAACCCGTATCTGGCCGGCGCAGTGTTCAACGGCACCGCCAGCGAGCACTCCGACATCCACCTGCAGGTCTTCTGTGACAGTCCGAAGGACGTCGCGATCTTCCTGCTCAACGCCGGCGTGGATTTCGACACGACAGAGAGTGCTCACTTCGCTGGCCGCGACGAAGTGGAAACGCTCAGCTTCCTGTGGCGCGGTCAATGGCCGGCCGGGCCCGAATCGCGCGATCTCGCCCGGGAGCTGCGCGCGCAGACGGGCACCCCCGTCGGCGTCCACATCGCCCTGTATGACCTGGACGACGTGCGTGGCGCCCGCCGCCCCGACGCCACCGGCAAGACCCAGCGCGGCGATGCCGAGGCGGTGCGCAGCCTGCTGTCCGGGGGGTGAGGGCCGACAGGAGTACAATCCCGCACGCCATCGCGCTGTATACAATAGGGGCCCACGCCGACCATGTCCCGCCGCACCACTTTGATCGCCCTGCTGGTTGCCGGCACGGCCGCCGCCGCGCTCGGCGTCTACATCGGGCATCGCCACACCGAACCGAAGCCGCCGGCCAATGCGGCCGTCGCCACGTTCTACGGCACCAAACTGCCGGATGCGAGCGGCGCAACCCTGGACCTGGCGGCGTTCCGTGGCCAGACGGTCGTGGTCAATTTCTGGGCGCCGTGGTGCGGCCCTTGCGTCGAGGAAATGCCGGAGCTATCCGCGCTGGCCAACGAGCAGAAGGGCAAGGTCCGCTTCGTGGGCATCGGCATCGACTCCGCTGCCAACATCCAGGCGTTTCTGAGTAAGGTGCGCGTCACCTATCCGGTTGCGGTGGCCGGTTTTGGGGGCACGGAACTCGGGCGCCAGTTCGGAAACGAGGTAGGGGGCCTCCCGTTTACGGTGATCCTGAACCCTCAGGGTGATATCACCTTCCGGAAGATGGGCCGAGTGCATGCGGAGGAATTGCGCGTCGCGTTGCAACGCATATGAAACTTGCAAAAACGTCATATGACGTTCATGTGCAGGTAACTCCCCTTCTTTTTGCCGGAAACTGCCGTCGAAAGCGCCAAGATCCGTGAAAACACCGATTTGTCGATACTTTTTCAGCAAAAACTAGACAAAGCATTCTAAGTTGCTGTAAATTGCGCCCAACTTCGCTCAATCGGTCAAATCGTGGCTGACAAACCGACCACCAAAGCGCTTCACAGCGTGCTCGTCTTGCACGGGCCCAACCTCAATTTATTGGGAACGCGTGAACCGGAAGTCTATGGGGCGACCACCCTGGCCGACATCAATGCCGCCCTGGTGGAACGCGCCCAGGCGCGCGGCGTGACGTTGGCGCACTTTCAGTCGAACCACGAAGGCGCGCTGGTCGACCGCATCCACGCCGCCAAGGGTGAAGGCGTCGAATTCATCATCATCAACCCGGCCGCCTACACGCATACCAGTGTGGCGCTGCGCGACGCGCTGGCCGGCGTGGCGATTCCGTACATCGAAGTCCACCTGTCCAACGTGCACCGCCGCGAGCCGTTCCGTCATCACTCGTATCTGGCGGACCAGGCAGTCGGCGTCATCTGCGGGCTGGGCTGGCGCGGCTACCTGGCGGCGCTGGACTACGCAATCGATCAACACGGCGGCTGAACGGCCGTCTCTTTCCTTCATTCAACCTACTTTAACCAACGCAACCACGCCAGCGCCTGGAGCACCTGGACCGATGTGCGGCCGAAAAGCCATTCCCGCACATCCCCTGACCCAGACGCCGACGCTGCAGGAGAACGTTCATGGATTTGCGCAAGCTGAAAACGCTGATCGACCTCGTGGCCGAATCGGGCATTTCGGAACTCGAAGTGACCGAGGGCGAAGGCAAGGTCCGCATCGTCAAGTCGGCCCCGCAGCAAGTGGTGGCTGCGCCGATGCAGTATGCGCCGATGCCCGCTGCCCCGGCTTCCCCCGCCGTGACGGCGACCCCGGCGCCCGCCGCCGGCGCTGAAGCCTCGACCCCGGCGCTGCCTGCGGGCCACATCGTGACGTCGCCGATGGTCGGTACGTTCTACCGTTCGCCGTCGCCGGGCGCGGCCGAGTTCGTCAAGGTGGGCGACACGGTCAAGGAAGGCCAGACGCTGTGCATCATCGAAGCGATGAAGCTGCTCAACGAAATCGAAGCAGACAAGGCCGGCGTCATCAAGGAAATCCTGATCGAGAACGGCCAGGCTGTGGAGTACGGCCAACCGCTGTTCGTCATCGGCTGATCTCCAGGCATCCGACCCTCATCGTGCGGCGCGCAGCGTGCCGCATCCGAGCGCGAGCCGGCGCACAAGGGCTGCCACTGAGTGCAGCCCGGCCACAGCGCCCTCGCCTCTCCTTTTTGTAGCGAGAACACGATGTTCGACAAGATCCTGATCGCGAATCGCGGCGAGATCGCTCTTCGCATCCAGCGCGCCTGCCGCGAGCTCGGCATCAAGACCGTGGTGGTCTATTCCGAGGCGGACAAGGAAGCCAAATACGTCAAATTGGCCGACGAAGCCGTGTGTATCGGCCCGGCACCGTCGCCGCTGTCGTACCTGAACATGCCGGCCATCATCTCGGCCGCCGAGGTGACCGACGCCCAGGCCATCCACCCCGGCTACGGCTTCCTGTCGGAAAACGCCGACTTTGCCGAGCGCGTTGAGCAATCCGGCTTCACCTTCATCGGCCCGACGCCGGAATGTATTCGCCTCATGGGCGACAAGGTGTCGGCCAAGCAGGCGATGCTCAAGTCCGGCGTGCCGTGCGTGCCGGGCTCCGACGGCGCCCTGCCCGATGACCCGAAGGAGATCCTGGCGATCGCCCGCAAGGTCGGCTACCCCGTGATCATCAAGGCCGCCGGCGGCGGTGGCGGCCGCGGCATGCGCGTGGTCCACACCGAGGCCGCGCTGATCAACGCCGTCAACATGACGCGCGAAGAAGCCGGCCGTGCCTTCGGCAACCCCGAGGTCTACATGGAGAAGTTCCTGGAGCATCCGCGCCATGTGGAAATCCAGGTTCTGGCCGACCAGCACCGCAACGCCATCTGGCTCGGCGAGCGTGATTGCTCGATGCAGCGCCGCCACCAGAAGGTGATCGAGGAAGCGCCGGCACCGCACATCGCCCGCCGACTGATCGAGCGCATCGGTGACCGCTGCGCCGAGGCATGCAAGAAGATCGGCTACCGTGGCGCGGGCACGTTCGAGTTCCTGTACGAAAACGGCGAGTTCTACTTCATCGAGATGAACACGCGCGTGCAGGTCGAGCACCCCGTCACCGAGATGATCACAGGCGTCGACATCGTGCAGGAGCAGATCCGCGTGGCCGCCGGCGAGAAGCTGCGCCTGCGCCAGAAGGACATCCAGCTGCGCGGCCACGCCATCGAGTGCCGCATCAACGCGGAAGACCCGTTCAAGTTCACGCCGTCCCCGGGCCGCATCACCGCGTGGCATACGCCGGGCGGCCCCGGCATCCGCGTCGATTCGCATGCCTACAATGGCTATTTCGTGCCGCCCAACTACGACTCGATGATCGGCAAGGTCATTTCGTACGGCGCCACGCGCGAGCAGGCCATCGCCCGCATGCGCATCGCCCTGTCGGAAATGGTGGTCGAGGGCATCCAGACCAACGTGCCGCTGCACCGCGACCTGATGCTCGACGCCAACTTCGTGGAAGGCGGCACGGACATCCACTACCTCGAGCACCGTCTGGCGCAACAGGAAGTGGCCAAGGGCGGCGGCAAGTGACGTACCGCGAATGCGTGCTCGAAGTCGCGCGGGATGACGCCGAGGCGTTGTCCGAGGCGCTGTTCGACCTCGGCGCCCTGTCGGTCTCGGTGGAAGACGCCGATGCCGACACGCCCGACGAAGAACCGCTCTTCGGCGAGCCGGGCCATGAGCCGACCCGCCTGGCGTGGAACCGCTCGCGCGTGGTGGCGCTACTGGCCGACGACGCCGACCCCGCCCTGCTCGTGGCTGCCGCGGCCAACGAAATCGGCCTCTCGCCGCTGCCGCAGTTCACCGTGCGCGAGGTTGAGGAGCAGGACTGGGTGCGCGTGACGCAATCACAGTTCGAGCCGATCCATATCGGCGAGCGCATCTGGGTCGTGCCCTCGTGGCACGACGCCCCGGACCCCGATGCCGTGGTGCTGGAGCTGGATCCGGGTCTGGCCTTCGGCACCGGCAGCCACCCGACCACGCGCCTGTGCATGGAATGGCTCGAGCACCACGTGCAGCCGCAAGAGCGCACACTGGACTACGGCTGCGGCTCGGGCATCCTGGCCATCGTCGCCAAGAAGCTCGGCGCCGGTGAAACAGTCGGTGTCGACATCGACCCGAACGCCGTCGATGCCTCGCGCTACAACGCCGAACGCAACCACGTCGAAGCGACGTTCGCCCTGCCGGACGATGCGCCGGAAGGCACGTTCGACCTCGTCGTCGCCAACATCCTGTCGAACCCGCTCAAGCTCATGGCGGCCATGCTGTGCGCACGTGTGCGTCCAGGCGGCCGGCTGGTGCTGTCGGGCGTACTCGAGCGCCAGGCGGAAGAAGTCGCGGCCGCGTATGCCTCGGCCATTCCGTTGACGGTGTGGCGCGCACGTGACGGCTGGGTCTGCCTGCACGGCGTGAAACCGGCTTAACAGTCAGGAAGCGCGCGCAGCGTCGGCCCGGCCCTCAAAGGTGGGTCGACGCTGGCGTCACTGTCTGCAATACTCGCGCGGTCGGTTCCTTTCTCCTCGTCTCGCATGGCAACTGCGCCACGTCTCGCCGCCCGCTGCCCCAACTGCCATACCGCATTCCGTGTCGTCGCCGACCAGCTCCGGCTGCGCGGCGGCCTCGTCCGCTGCGGGCGCTGCAACCATGTCTTCGATGGGCGCGATCACCTTATCGAACTCGGCGCTGCACCGGCGCCGGCCGCGCAGCCAGAGCCACCGCTCGCGCAGGAACGCGTTGCCGACGCGGAACCTGCGCGCGTCGCCGCGACGGAGCCTGCCGCACCGCCCACCGAAACACCCGCCGCGTCTGCATCCACCGAACACGACCACGGCTTCGGCATGACGTTGATCTGGGAAGAGGAAGTGCCCGGCGACGACGTGGCCGAAGTGCATCTCGGTGAGGTGGAAGGCGCGACGCCGGCATCTGACACGCAGCCGTCCGCCCCGGACACCCGCCCTCTGCCCGAAGAAGCACCAGCCGAAGCCGCACCGGCCGACCCGCAGCCCGCCGCCGCCCCCGCTGACCCGTTCCACGGACTGCCGCCCATTCGCGATCCTCAAGATGAGGAGGACCCGTTCGCCGCTGCCGTACCCAGGCAGCCGTCGGCAGATTTGCCGGTGGAACCGGCCATCGCCGCCGAGGAAGAAACTCCCGCCCCCCCCGCACCGTCGGACCGGCACGACTCAGTCTGGCTGCGCCACGAGTCCGACCCGCATTCACAGTTCGCGCCCGTACCGAGGCGCCAGGGCCAGGCCCGGCGCACGCCCGTGGAACACGCCGGCCCGACACCGCAGCGCACGCTGACCGGCGCCCCCCGCTCACGCAAGGTGCGGGGCCCCAATCACGGCGTGTCGGCAGCCACGCTCGATTTCCTGCGTGCCGCACAGGCGCGCGAGCAGGCACGCAAGTCGACCGGCCGCCGCACACTCGCACGCGTTGCGATCGGCGCTCTGTCGGTGCTGGCGGTGGCGCAGCTGCTTTTCCTGGCGCGCGCAGAAATCGCGCGGCGGGTGCCGTCCACCCGGCCGCTGTGGGAAGCGATGTGCCAACCCCTGCATTGCACGGTGGCACCACCGCGTGATCTCGACGCACTGCAGATCGAATCGTCGCAGTTGCAGCGTCAGGAAGGCGACGCATCAGACCAGTATGTGCTGACGGCGACCCTGCGCAACCGAGCCGGCGGCCCCGTGGCCCTGCCGGCCATCGAACTGGTGACCACCGACCTGCAGGACCAGCTCCTCGCGCGCCGCGCCCTGCTGCCGACCGACTACCTGAACCCGACCGACAGTGCATACGGCAAGTCAGGGCTGCCCGCCCGCGCCGAGCTGCCGATTCGGGTACGATTCGAGTCCCAGCGCCCGACGGCCAACTACCGGGTGCTGATCTTCTACCCCTGAATTCCTGATTCACCCCAACACGTATCAACACGAAGGAGCAGCACACCATGGCAAACGTGACCCTTGGCGGCAACCCGATCGAAGTCGGCGGCAAATTCCCGGCGAAGGGCGACAAGGCCCCGGCATTCACGCTGGTCGGCGCAGATCTGAAGGACGTGTCGCTGGCTGACTTTGCCGGCAAGCGCAAGGTCCTGAACATCGTGCCGAGCCTGGACACCCCGGTGTGCGCCACCTCCACGCGCAAGTTCAACGAAGCCGCTGCCAAGCTCGACAACACGGTCGTGCTGTCCATCTCGGCCGACCTGCCGTTCGCCGCCGGCCGCTTCTGCACGACCGAGGGCATCGCCAACGTCAAGCCGCTGTCCACCTTCCGCGACAAGGGTTTCAAGCAAGCATACGGCGTCGACATCACGTCGGGCCCGCTGGCCGGCGTGACCGCACGCGCCGTGGTCGTGCTCGATGCCGACGACACCGTCCTGTATTCGCAGCTCGTGCCCGAGATCAAGGAAGAGCCGGACTACGACGCTGCCCTGGCCGCGCTGAAGTAAGCTGCAAACTGTTGCGGGACCGGCCACCGGTCTCTCGTCCATCACACGGCCGTCCACTGGGGCGGCCGCGTTCATATCTGGAGCCCTCTCAATATGGCCAGCGTGATCTGCGGCTCGGTCGCCTACGACACCATCATGACGTTCGACGGACACTTCCGCGAACACATCCTGCCCGACAAGATCCACATCCTGAACGTCTCCTTCCTCGTGCCCAGCATGCGCCGCGAGTTCGGTGGCTGCGCAGGCAACATCGCCTACACGCTCAAGCTGCTCGGCGGCGAGCCCATCATCATGGGCACCGTCGGCCAGGACGCAGGCCCCTATCTGGACTACCTGAAGAAGCTCGGCATCTCCACCAAGTACATCACGGAGATCCCGGACACCTTCACGGCGCAAGCCATGATCACCACCGACCGCGACAACAACCAGATCACCGCGTTCCACCCAGGCGCGATGAGCCAGTCGAGCGTCAATTCGGTCAAGGATGCGCTGCCCGCCCGGCTCGGCCTGGTCGGCCCCGACAGCCGCGACGGGATGCTGCACCACGCCACCCAGTTCGCCGAAGCGGGCGTGCCATTCATCTTCGATCTGGGCCAGGCGATGCCGCTGTTTGATGGCGCCGACCTGCGCCGCTTCGTTGAACTCGCTACCTACGTGGTGGTCAATGACTACGAAGCGCAGGTCATGCTGTCACGTACGGGCTACAGTGCGACGGAGCTTGCGCAGCGCGTCGAGGCCTTCATCGTCACGCGCGGGGAAGAAGGGGCGGAGATTCACGCCGGCGGCAAGCAGTACACTATTCCAGTCGTGCCGGCCGAGCGTGTGGTCGACCCGACCGGCTGCGGCGACGCCTTCCGCGGTGGGCTGCTGTACGGTATCGAGAACGGCCTGGACTGGGAGACCACCGGCCGCCTCGCCAGCCTGATGGGCTCGATCAAGATCGCCTGCCAAGGCCCGCAGAATCACGGCCTGCCCGTCGACGAAATCGCCCGGCGCTTTGAGTCCGCTTTCGGGTACCGGTATCAATAAGGAACGAACATGAAACCCATCTATCGCATCGGTGCTGCGACCTTGCTGGTCGCCGCGCTCGGCCTGCAGGGCTGCGCCATGGGCACCAACTCCAACAGTGCGTACACCGGGGCGCAGGCGCAACGCGAACAGACGGTGCGCTTCGGCACGGTGGATTCCGTGCGCAACGTCGTGATCGACCGCGAAGCCACAGGCGTCGGCACCATCGCCGGGGGCGCGATCGGCGGCATCGGTTCGGCAGCGGCCATCGGGCGCGGCAACGGCTCTGTGGCGGCGGGCGTACTGGGCGCCATCCTGGGCGGCGTCGCGGGCAGCGCCATCGAGAACCAGGCGAACAAGCGCCCCGGCCTCGAGATCACCGTCAAGCTCGACAACGGCGAATACCGCGCCATCACCCAAGACGCCGACGAGGCCTTCCGCCCCGGCGAGCGCGTGCGCCTGCTGTCGTCGGGCGGCGTGACCCGCGTGACGCACTGAACGATCGAGAGCCGCTTCGGCCGGCATTGGAAAAGACCGCATCGGCATTGCGCCGGTGCGGTTTTTTTACGCCTGCCGCGTCGATCGCGCAGACATGAAAAAGCCCGCCGGGGCGTGAGCCGATCGGCGGGCGGTGCAAGACACCTGGTCTTGCGGACCAGATACGCGGTATCCGGTCAGGTGGGCGCGGCATGCGCGCCGCTGTGGTCCCGAAGGATCACCGTCGCAAGAATGACTTACGGACGGTTGCCGGTCGGGAACGGCCATGCCGCAGCCGGGTTCAGCGCGGTCTTGGCAGCGGGTGCAGCAGGTGCAGCGACCGGTGCAGCAGCAGGCTTGGCGACAGCCTTCTTCGCCGGAGCCTTCTTCGCAGCAGGCTTGGCAGCAGCCTTCTTCGCAGCGGGCTTCTTCGCAGCAGCGGCCTTCTTCGCAGCCGGAGCCTTCTTCGCAGCAGCCTTCTTGGCAGGTGCTTTCTTGGCAGCAACCTTCTTGGTTGCGGCCTTCTTGGCGGGCGCCTTCTTGGCAGCAACCTTCTTCACTGCGGCCTTCTTGGCGGGCGCCTTCTTGGCAGCAACCTTCTTCACTGCGGCCTTCTTGGCGGGTGCCTTCTTGGCAGCAACCTTCTTCACTGCGGCCTTCTTGGCAGGTGCCTTCTTGGCGGCGACCTTCTTAGCCGCGGCCTTCTTGGCCGGAGCCTTCTTGGCGGCCGGAGCGGCCTTCTTCGCAGCAGCCTTCTTGGCGGCCGGAGCCTTCTTTGCAGCGGCCTTCTTGGCCGGGGCCTTGGCGGCCGGTTTCTTCTTAGCAGCAGTTGCCATGGGAAACTCCTTCAAGATTGGGTATCGAACTATCGAGATTGAGCAACCCGACCGGCCCGATCCCACGATGCAAGGGCATCGCCAGACCAACCGAGCGAGCGATTCATCGGCGCGCCACCAGACTGCAGTCGCACGCTAATGAATTCGGTAGGAAGACCCGCGACGCACGCCGACGATGCATGCGGCAAATTGCACGCCTCGGGCGCGCGCATGCGAGCAGCCGCAGCCGGCCGGACATGCGGCATCCGGCGAGTCTTCATCAACTGAGAGGACCGGGGCATCGTGGCCACACCGGTCGAAATCTGATCTTGCGCGAATCGCTGTGTGGATCGCAAAGCCGCTCGCAGGGCGGTTTTACGGACAGCGAAAATCTGGAGAGCGCGCGTTTTCTTTTGGGGGTAGTACGCCCATCCCGACGGGGGGATCGCAGAGACGGCACCGAGTTCGAACAGCCCTGTCGGCGTGGCGTGCATCAAAGTGGTTACGCTCCTCGACTACCTTTCAACTGCCGCTTGGAAGTTCATCGTCGTTGATCGCGCGAAGCTTCCTTGCATCGAAGTCAACGTCTTGTCAAGGCGAATCATAATTCGTTTGCGCGGTGATGTTAAGAGATTTATGCAAAAAGCGCGGCGAGTTTTGGTGAAGGATTGCGCTGCGTCTGTGCGTCGCTCCGCTCGGGATCGTGCATGCAGGTTCAGTGGCCCGGCGCATGCGCATTTTCTTGCGTCGTAGCATCGTGTGAATGCGTTGCTTCGCACTCACACACGCGGCCCGCGAAGCCAGTGTTCATGCCGGTTTACGGCGACACACGCTACTGCATGCGTGCGCGTCGCGAGCAGACACGCACCTGATGGCGGCAGCGTCATCGACACGCGCGGCGACACGCGAACGCTGCGATGCACGCCAGAAAAAAACGATGCGTAGATGCGACAGCGCGCGCGAATTCTCTTCGCGCGCACGCGCGGTCGATGCCATCGACGCGCGCGCATCGACGTGTCGAACGTGTCTTTCGACATCGCACACGCACTTGCGCACGAGACACGCGAGCCCCGAGATGGCGATCCTCGGCGACATGCGTGCACGTGGCGCAAATCGCGTGCCGCGCGCAGGCGATATCGAACCTCGGATGGAACGACGTGCGCGCATCGATGATGCAAACACCGTCTGCCTGCATGCCGATGCATGACGACAGCGGACACGCACGTCGTCGCCGTGCATGTTCCGCACAGCGTCGACGCCGGCATGGCCGACGCTCGCCCGCAGAACCCGCGGCCCATCGGAAACCGTGTTCAGCAACGACTGAAAACCGTGTGCAACTGCGTTTGAAACGGGGCTGTTTTACGACGATAGAAGAATTGCTCTACGGGCATTCCTGGGCGGTTTTTGCTGCACGGCGGATTTCCGAAGACCGGCTTTCCACTTTGCTCTGGGGCGGGCCATCCGTTTGAAATGCTGCAACCGCATATCGGCGCGTCAGGTTGGCGCTGATTGTCATGTCATTCGGTTTCACTCCACGATCCGCTCACCACGTCAGCACGGCATCGATCGCGCGGCGTGGCGTGGACCTGCGCGTGGTCCACAAGACCAGGGCGGCCGTCACTCGCCTCGCACACTGGGCGACGGCACACCCGATGAACAAAGAGCGCAAGACACAGGGGTCCAACTGAAGCGTTCTGGGAATCTGCCCGCCATCCGCCGCAGCGGTGATGCAGCGAGCGTGGGCAGGTTCGAGCAGTGGAGGCACAAGATGCGTGTTCGAGCGTGCTTGTCGACATCGAACCCACCGAAGCGTGGGGTTTCCCCGCAGACCCAAGCTACGTTGCGCTGGATGCCGCGCGTGGTGGCGACTGCCTCGTTCGCGACGCTGGCGGCGTGCGCGAATTCCGGCAGCGGCGACATGGGCGCGTCGCTCGGCGGTGGCAGTGATGCGTCCTCCAAGCCAAGCGTCACGGCGTCGGGTTCACCGACGTGGTCCGATGGCGGCGGCAGCGCATCGGGCGGAACCGGATCGGGCAGCAATGCACCGGTGACGCCGCTCACCGGCCGCGTCGAACAGCTGACGACGACCACCGTCACGGCCATCGTGCCGCTCACCGCCACGCTGACATCGGCCACGCAAACGCTGGGCGCCGCCACCGGCCTCGGCACACCGATCGGCAACGTGCTGACGACGCTGGGCGGCGTGCTCGGGAGCGAGGGCCGCACGATCGCCGCAGCCAGCAAGGGTGATGCGCTGGTGTCGACGCTGGGCAACACGGTCAGCGCGCTCGGCACGCTCACCAGCGGCTTGTCGACGATCGCGACGCCAGCCGGGCCTTCGGCAGGCAGCAGCACGACGGGCGGCGCACTGAGCGGTGCGCTCGCCCCGATCAGCACGACCATCGGCTCGCTCACGTCCGGCCTGTCCGGTGCAGGCACCGCAAGCCCGGGCGGTACGACGGCGAGCAATCCGCCCGGCGGGCTGGGCGGCATCGGCAGCGCAGTCGGCGGGCTGGTCGGCGGCGTGTTGTCGGGGGTGACATCGGCGGCGCACCGTTGATGTCGCAACGTTGGAACAACTTTCTTTGCATTCGGCAGCAAACGCAGACGGATGCGACCCGCTGGACGCCAGACGCGCGTTCTTCCGGCCCCGGCGGTGACTACGCGGTACGGGCCGCGCTTACAAGGAGACTCACCATGAAGATTCAAAACCCGCTCCACGCTTCTTTCACCGTTTCGTCGTCGCGCACGCTGCTGGCTGCGGCCGCGCTGGCCGTGCTGACACTGGCGGGCTGCGCATCGGGCGGCAACCCGAACGGCGACACCACACCGGCATCGACGGCCAACAACGATCCGGGCGCCGTGCCGGTGCGCAACGTGGCAAGCAACGGCGGCAACGTCGTCACGCAGACGGGCAAGACGGTCAGCGACCTGGGCACGACGATCGGCACGGCGTCGGTACCCGTCATCGGCGGCACGGCCGCGCAGAAGGATCTGGGCGCGACAGTCACCTCCGCGGGCAACACCGTGCAGGTGCTGGGCAACGGCATCGGCAGCGGACTCGGCAAGATCGGTTCGACGCCGGACCCGGTCGGCACCACGGTGCAAAGCTCGGGCGACGTGATCCGCTCGACCGGGGTGACGGTCGGCTATGCGGGCCAGACCGTGAGCGACCTGGGTGCGGCAGGCAGCCCGCTTGCGCCGCTGAACCCGGTGACGTCGCCGGTGGGGAGCGGGGTCTCCGCGCTGGGCCAGGTACTGCAGGGTGCGGGCGGCCTCGTGACGATCGGCACGTCGAGCGGCCCGGTGCAGCAGGTTACGCAGCAGGCGAGCAACGCCATCGTGCCGCTGTCGTCGCAGATCGTGCAGGGTACGCAGGCGGTGGGCAGCGCCACCATGCTCGGCGGCCCGCTGGCGGGCGCGCTGAACACCGTGGGCGGCGGCTTGCAGAGCGCCGGTGCGCAAGTCGGCGCGGCAGGCGGCAACCCGCTCACGCGTGATGTTGGCGGCGTCGCCGGCGCAGTGGGTGCCACGGTGGCCAGCGCCGGCGGTCTCGTCAATGGCGGCAGCGGCGGCTCGACGAATCCGCTGGCGCCGATCACGAGCGCATTGGGCGGTGGCCTGGGCGGCGGCAGCAACCCGCTGGCCCCGGTGACGGGTGCGCTCTCCGGCAGTGGCGGCAATCCTCTTGCATCGGTGACGAGCGCGCTGACCGGCGGTGCTGGCGGCAGCAACCCGCTCGCGCCCATCACCAATGCGCTGGGCGGCGTCACGAACGCCGCCGGCGGCACCGGCAGCAATCCGCTGTCACCCCTGACCGGTGCGCTGGGCACACACTGACCCCGTGCCCGCGCACTGATCTGCCTCACCGATTCTTTTTAAGCTGACAAGGAGACGCCACAATGCAACGCACCCCCCACTCTCTCGCACGCCTGGCAGGCGCACTCGCCCTCGCACTGGCGGCAGGCAGCGCCTTCGCCCAGGCCACGCCCGCCGGCACCTGGAAGACCATCGACGACAACACCGGCAAGCAGAAGGGCGAAGTGACGATTGTCGAGAACAACGGCGTGTTCACGGGCAAGGTCACCAAGATCCTGGTGCCGGGCGACGAGAACAAGACCTGCACCAAGTGCACCGATGACCGCAAGGACCAGCCGATCGTCGGCCTGACCATCTTGAAGGACCTGAAGAAGACCGGTGAGAACGAATGGTCGGGCGGCAACATCCTCGATCCGGAAAACGGCAAGGTCTACAACGCCAAGATGTCGCTGGCCGACGACGGCAAGAAGCTCAACGTGCGCGGCTTCCTCGGCATCAGCCTGCTGGGCCGCACGCAGACGTGGGTCCGCGAGCAATGACCTCGGCCCGATAACGCAGAGCCTCAACGCGCGGCGGCACCCTGTACGGGGCGCCGTCTCTTCGGCGCCGGTGCAAGCCGGCGCTTCTTTTTTGCGTAACGCCGCACACTGCCCGCGGGCCGGCACCACTCAAGAAGACACGTCCCTCGCCGTTACTTCGTTGGGGAGTCGTCAACGATAAGTGGAGAAAACGCGGCATGCGACAGTGGACACTCAAAGGAAAACTGCGCCTGGCACTGGCCCTGATGTGGCTGGGGCTGATCGGCGTGGGCATCTGGAGCGCGATGGAGACCCGCGCCACGATGCTCGATGAGCGCAAGGCCGGCCTGCAGAACCTTGTGGATGCTGCCGAGGGCGTCGCCAAGTTCTATCACGGGCGCGCACAGTCAGGCGCCATGAGCGAAGACGAGGCGAAGAAAAGCGCGCTCGCGGCGCTGTCCACGATGCGCTACGGCAGCACCGGCTACCTGTTCGTGGTGGATTCGCAGCTCATCCTGCTGATGCATCCTACGCTGGCCGACATGGTCGGCAAGAGCACGGCACACTTCAAAGACCCGACGGGCAAGCTCGTCTACCCGACCATCGTCAACGCAGCCAAGGAGAGAGGCTTCGGCTTTGCCGAATACCAGGGCCGGCTGCCCGGCAGCGAAACCGCCCTGCCCAAGATCGGCTACGTGAAACGCTTTGCGCCGTGGGACTGGAATCTCTCCAGCGCGGTCTTCCTGCAGGAGGTGGATGCCGCATATCGCCATTCGCTCGTCGCCAACCTGATCGTCATCCTGCTGGTAGGCGGTATGGTGTCGCTGGCCATGTCACTCATCATCCGTAACGTGCAGCGCGGGCTCGGCGGTGAACCGGGCTACGCCGCCGAGGTGGCCCGCCGCATCGCCGCAGGCGACCTGACCGTGCGCGTGCAGACGCGCCCTGGCGACCGCGACAGCATGCTCGTGGCCATCGCGCAGATGCAGCAGCAACTGACCGGCACCATCGGCCACATCAAGACGTCGGCCGATTCCATTGCCAGCGCCACCAAGCAGATCACCGCGGGCAATGCCGACCTGTCGCAGCGCACCGAAGAACAGGCCTCGTCGCTGGAGGAAACCGCCTCCAGCATGGAAGAGCTGACCAGCATCGTGCGCCAGAACGCCGACAACGCCCGCCAGGCCAGCTCGCTCGCCGTCAACGCGTCGGACATCGCGGTCAAGGGGGGTGAAGTCGTGGGCCGCGTGATCGACACGATGGCCGGCATCAATGAGAGCAGCAAGAAGATCGCCGACATCATCGGCGTGATCGAGGGCATCGCATTTCAGACCAACATCCTGGCGCTGAACGCCGCGGTGGAGGCTGCGCGCGCAGGCGAGCAAGGCCGCGGTTTTGCCGTCGTGGCCGGCGAGGTGCGCAGCCTCGCGCAGCGCAGCGCCGCAGCCGCCAAGGAGATCAAGGCGCTGATCAGCGACTCGGTCGGCCGCGTGGAAAACGGCACCACGCTGGTGGCCGAGGCCGGCAGTGTGATCGACGAGGTGGTCGTCGCCGTCAAGCGCGTGACCGACATCATGGGCGAGATCAGCTCGGCATCGGAGGAGCAAAGCTCCGGCATCGAGCAGGTCAACCAGGCCGTCAATCAGATGGACGAAGTGACGCAGCAGAACGCGGCGCTGGTCGAACAGGCGGCCGCCGCCGCGCTGTCGCTGGAGGAACAGGCGCAGGTGTTGCGCGACGCGGTCGCTTCGTTCCGCACGGCGTAACGCGGGGCCCCGCCCACGGGAGGGGCCGCGCTGCGTTCTCGGGCGCCATGCATGGTGCTATGCTGCGCGCCAGAGAAATCAAAATCACCACGTTGGAATAGCCATGCCCGAGCGCAACCAGCCGCCCTTCCGTGGCCCTTATGGTGCGATTGCCGGGTCGAGCAGCGCTCAGGCCGGAAGAGGAGACGTTCCCGGCGGCGCACAAGAGCCGATTTCCGGCGGCCGCCCCGAAGCTGTACGCGATGACGCCGCCCAGGATCTGGCCAGCGACACCGCGCTCTGGCGCTTTGCGCTGGCGGCAGAACACGGCGGCCGCACGCCACACCCCGACGCCGCCTTGCGCGATGACTTGTCGATCCTGCGCACGCTGCGCCGCCCCGACGGGCTGCGCTTGCTCCGCCAAGGACTGCGCAGCGCATTTCCCGGCTCGGCCCTGCGCCTGACCACCTTCTGGCCGGAAGAGCAGCCGCACGCCTACCCGGCACGTACGGAAGCGCGCCCGGCCGAGTTCGGCGACCTGCTGATCCTGCTGCGCCTGCGCGGCGCGGTACCCACGCTCGATTGCCGCGCGCTGTTCGTCACCGCCCGCCGCATCGACGCACCCGACGACGCCCTCGACAAGCATCACACGCTGCCGCAGATCAGCCTTTACGAAGGCTGGCCCGATTTCAACGTCTATGCGCGCTCACCGATCAAGTCGCGCAATGCGACCTTTCTCGGCAAGTTCAATCTGTCGGAAGAGCTCGAGCCGCTGCGCCGCATCGGCCGCGACCAGCGCCACTGGCGCTACCTGACGCCGTGCACGGGGCTGCAGCAGTACGCGCAATGGCCCGGCATCCGGCCGCCCTCCCCGCTGCAGTGGCGCTGGCCGTCGGGCCCGCAGGCAGGTGCCGCGCGCCCCGGCTCGGGCTCGTTCACCGGCCTGCTGCGCCAGCTCGCGCGCCCCGAAGGCCCAGGTGAGGACTGTTCCGCCGGCACCGAGGTACCCACCTGGGGCCGCCTGATCAACAGGCTGCTCGACCATAGCTGGGAAGTCGCCCCAAGCCATGCGCTCAAGAGCGGCAACATCGGCGCGCTGGCATTCTGGACGCGGCTGCGTGCCTTCCTGACGGCAGAGTACCTGCTCGGCATGCACTCGCTGCAGAAGGGCTTCGGTGCCTCGCTGCAGTTCGAGATGGCCAACGGCCTGCAGGACATCGCCCGCGACGACTGGACGGCCACCACCGGTTTCGACCCCGAAGACCTCGATGTGCCGGGCGTGCGCGGCACGCTGCAGCGCATTGCCGCCTCCAGGCTGGCCGTGTTCGGCATGAGCGCCGAAGACCCCGCGCCGCTGGCGGCCCCCCGCCCGCCGCGCGGCGTCACCCCCCGGCCCGACGGCGAACGCGAAGGGCAGCGCGTGCTGCTGATCGACGTCATCCGCCCCAGCGCGGCAGCCCTGTAACCCCAAAGCGCACATGCCGCGCCACGGCTATGCTGTGGCGTTGCCGTGCTGCCCGTTTCCGCTCGATCCATGTCTTCCGCTTCCACGACGTCGCCCCCCTGGATGCCCATCCTCGCGCTGATGGGCTCGATGGCATCGGTGTGCCTGGGCAACTCGTTTGCCAAAACGCTGTTTCCGGTGCTGGGCGCTGCCGGCACCGTCACGTATCGCGTCAGCATCGGCGCGGCGATCCTGCTGGCGTTCTGGCGGCCGTGGCGCCTGCATCTGGGCCGCTCGGATGCCGGCCGCATCGCGCTGTACGGCGTCACGCTGGCGAGCATGAACCTGCTGTTCTACCTGTCGCTGCAACGGCTGCCGATCGGCATTGCGATCGCCATCGAGTTCACCGGGCCGCTGGTGCTGGCGGTGCTGCTCTCGCGGCGGGCGCTCGATTTCGTCTGGATCGGGCTGGCGGTGGCGGGCTTGCTGGTGCTGACGGTGGCCGACAAGGCGGTCGGCCAGGTCGACCATCTGGGCGCGGCATATGCGCTGGCCGCGGGCGTGTGCTGGGCGCTCTATATCCTGACCGGCAAGAACCTGGGCGGCCTGCACGCAGGCCAGGCCACATCGCTCGGGATGACGGTCGGCGCGCTGTTTGCGCTGCCGTTCGGCGTGGCGCAGGCGGGGGCGTCGCTGCTGTCACCGTCGCTGATGCTGGCGGGGCTGGGCATTGGCGTGCTGTCGAGCGCGATTCCGTACTCGCTCGAAATGGTGGCGCTCAAGCACCTGCCCGGCAAGACGTTCTCCGTGCTGCTCAGCCTGGAGCCCGCCATCGGCGCGCTGGCCGGCGCGATCGTGCTGCACGAGCAACTGACGGGGCGGCAGTGGGTGGCGATTCTCGCCATCATTGCCGCATCGGCCGGGTGTGCGTTGACGGTGCGCGCCCCTAAGCCGCCGGTGGAACCCGGGGCCGCAGCCTAGCCGGGAAGCCTGTCTACTCCACGCCGATGAAAAAAGGCCCGGATGGGCCTTTTCTTCGAGCTTGGCGGCGAACGCCGATCAATCCCACGACAGCGCACCACCGGTCTGGTACTCGATCACGCGCGTCTCGAAGAAGTTGCGTTCCTTCTTCAGGTCGATCATCTCGCTCATCCACGGGAACGGGTTTTCCTCGTTCGGGAACAGCGGGTCCAGGCCGATCTGCTGGCAGCGGCGATTGCAGATGAAGCGCAGGTAGCTCTTGAACATCGGCGCGTTCAGGCCCAGCACGCCGCGCGGCATAGTGTCTTCTGCGTAGCGGTATTCCAGGTCGACGGCCTTCTTGAACAGCGCCGTGATCTCGGCCTTGAACTCGGCCGTCCACAGGTGCGGGTTCTCCAGCTTGATCTGGTTGATCAGGTCGATGCCGAAATTGCAGTGCAGCGACTCGTCGCGCAGGATGTACTGGTACTGCTCGGCCGCACCGGTCATCTTGTTCTGACGGCCCATCGCCAGGATCTGCGTGAAGCCGACGTAGAAGAACAGGCCTTCCATGATGCAGGCGAAGACGATGAGCGACTTCAGCAGCTTCTGGTCGTTCTCGGGCGTGCCGGTCTTGAACGACGGATCGGTCAGCGTGTCGATGAACGGGATCAGGAACTCGTCCTTGTCGCGGATCGACGGCACCTCGTGGTACGCATTGAAGATCTCGGCCTCGTTCAGGCCCAGCGATTCCACGATGTACTGATACGCGTGCGTGTGGATCGCCTCTTCAAACGCCTGGCGCAGCAGGTACTGGCGGCATTCCGGCGCGGTGATCTGGCGGTAGGTGCCCAGCACGATGTTGTTGGCGGCCAGCGAGTCGGCCGTCACGAAAAAGCCCAGGTTGCGCTTGATGATGCGGCGCTCGTCTTCGGTCAGACCGTTCGGGTCTTTCCACAGGGCGATGTCGCGCGACATGTTGATTTCCTGCGGCATCCAGTGGTTCGCGCAGCCGGCGAGGTACTTTTCCCACGCCCACTTGTACTTGAACGGCACCAACTGGTTGACGTCGGTGGCGCCGTTGATGACGCGCTTGTCGGCGGCGTTCACGCGGCGGTTGCTCTGCGCGGCAGCGGCGTTCGGATTGTTGCCGAGGATGCCCGTGCCGGCGGCGGCAGTGGCCGACGGGGGCAGCACGCCGCCCTGGTCGGCGGTGGCGGTTTGCAGTTGCGGTTGGTACACAGGCTGCGGTGCAGCTTGCGGTTGTGCGGCAGGTTTGACGTCGTCGTCCCAGCTCAGCATAGGTGTTTCTCCTGAATTCTTTGCGCGTCGCTCCCGCCCTCTCGGAGCGCGAGGCTAGTGTCCTGCAGATCACGGTGCTCCCGCTTGCGCGGGAGCAACCTCAGGCACTGTTTAGATTTACTGGCAGGCTTCGCATTCCTCGAAACCGGGGTCGCCCGGGCGCATCGTGCACACGGCCCCTTCGGCTTCCGGCATGGCCTGCGCGGTGGCGGCAGCAGCATCCAGTGCGCTGGCGGGCGCGGCTTGCGACACGCCGGCAGCGGACACGCCACCCACATCGCTACCCGACGACACCGCATTCAGCGTGCCGCGCGACACGGTGGACTTTTCCACGTGCGTTGCACCGATCGTGCGCAGGTAGTACGTGGTCTTCAGGCCACGCAGCCAGGCCAGCTTGTACGTGTCGTCCAGCTTCTTGCCCGACGCGCCGGCCATGTAGATGTTCAGCGACTGCGCCTGGTCGATCCACTTCTGGCGCCGCGCGGCGGCTTCCACCAGCCATTGCGGCTCCACCTCGAAGGCCGTTGCGTACAGGTCGCGCAGGTCTTGCGGGATGCGGTCGATGCGGGCCAGCGAGCCGTCGAAGTACTTCAGGTCGGCAACCATCACTTCGTCCCAAAGGCCGCGGGCCTTCAGGTCGCGCACGAGGTAGTCGTTGACCACCGTGAACTCGCCCGACAGGTTCGACTTGACGTACAGGTTCTGGTACGTCGGCTCAATGCAAGCGGACACGCCGATGATGTTGGAGATGGTTGCCGTCGGCGCGATCGCCACGCAGTTCGAGTTGCGCATGCCGTACTGCTTGATGCGCGCGCGCAGGCTGTCCCAGTCCATCGTCGACGACATGTCGGCTTCGAGGTAGCCGCCGCGCTCTTCGGCCAGCAGCTTGAGCGAGTCCTGCGGGAGGATGCCGCGATCCCACAGCGAGCCCTTGTAGCTGCTGTAGCGGCCGCGCTCCTCAGCCAGCTCGGTCGACGCCCAGTAGGCGTAGTAGCACACGGCTTCCATCGAGGTGTCGGCAAACTGCACGGCGGCCTCGCTCGCGTACGGCACACGCAGCACGTGCAGCGCGTCCTGGAAACCCATGATGCCCAGGCCGACCGGACGGTGGCGCAGGTTCGAATCACGTGCTTTCTTGACCGCGTAGTAGTTGATGTCGATCACGTTGTCGAGCATGCGCATGGCGGTGCGCACGGTCTTCTTCAGCTTCTCGTGATCGAGCACCACGCTGCCGTCGGCCTGCTTGACCAGGTGGGCGACCAGGTTGACCGAACCGAGGTTGCACACCGCGATTTCGCTGTCGTTCGTGTTCAGCGTGATTTCCGTGCACAGGTTGGAGCTGTGCACCACGCCCACGTGCTGCTGCGGGCTGCGGATGTTGCACGGATCCTTGAACGTGATCCACGGGTGGCCGGTTTCGAACAGCATGCCCAGCATCTTGCGCCAGAGTTGCAGCGCCGGCATCTTCTTGAAGAGCTTGATCTCGCCACGCGCGACCTTGTCTTCATAGGCCAGGTAGGCCTGCTCGAACGCCTTGCCGACCTTGTCGTGCAGGTCCGGGCAGGTGGACGGCGAGAACAGCGTCCACTCGCCACCTTCCATCACGCGCTTCATGAACAGGTCCGGGATCCAGTTGGCCGTGTTCATGTCGTGCGTGCGGCGGCGGTCGTCGCCGGTGTTCTTGCGCAGCTCCAGGAATTCTTCGATGTCCAGGTGCCACGTTTCCAGGTACGCGCAGACGGCGCCCTTGCGCTTGCCGCCCTGGTTCACGGCCACGGCCGTGTCGTTGACCACCTTCAGGAACGGCACCACGCCTTGCGACTTGCCGTTCGTACCCTTGATGTGCGAGCCGAGTGCGCGCACGTTGGTCCAGTCGTTGCCCAGGCCGCCGGCGAACTTGGAGAGCAGCGCGTTTTCCTTCAGCGCTTCGTAGATGCCGTCCAGGTCATCCGACACGGTGGTCAGGTAGCACGACGACAGCTGCGAGCGACGCGTGCCCGAGTTGAACAGCGTCGGGGTGCTCGACATGAAATCGAACGACGACAGCAGCTGGTAGAACTCGATGGCGCGGGCTTCGCGGTCGATTTCGTTCAGCGCCAGGCCCATCGCCACACGCATGAAGAACGCCTGCGGCATCTCGATGCGGGTTTCGTTGATGTGCAGGAAGTAGCGGTCGTACAGCGTCTGCAGGCCGAGGTAGTTGAACTGGAAGTCGCGCGAGGCATCGAGCGCCGCGCCCAGGCGGGCCAGGTCGAACTGGGCCAGCTTGTCGTCCAGCAGCTCGGCGTTGATGCCGCGCTTGATGAACTGCGGGAAGTAGTCCGCATAGCGGGTGCTCATTTCGGCCTGCGTGACTTCTTCGCCGAGGATTTCGCGGCGGATCGTGTGCAGCAGGATGCGCGCCGTGACCTGGCTGTACGCCGGATCCTTCTCGATGAGCGTACGGGCGGCCAGGATGGCCGAGTCGTACACCTGCGTCATCGGCACGCCTTCATACAGGTTCTTGACCGTTTCCTTGAGGATCGGCTCCGGGTCCACCGCATCGCCCAGGCCTTCGCAGGCCGAGACGATCACGTTGCGCAGCGCCGCCATGTCCAGCGGGCGGGTGATGCCGCCGTCGGTCACGTTCAGGCCGATGAAGGCCGGTTGCTGCTGGGTTTCGCCGGCTTGTGCGCGCTCCTGGGCGCGGCGCTCGCGGTACAGCACGTAGGCGCGGGCCACGTCGTGCTCGCCCGAACGCATCAGGGCCAGTTCGACCTGATCCTGCACGTCTTCGATGTGGAACGTGCCGCCGTTCGGGCGGCTGCGCAGCAGGGCGCGCACCACGTTCTGCGTCTGTTGGTCGACCAGCTCGCGCACACGCGCGGAAGCGGCGCCCTGCCCGCCGTTCACGGCGAGGAAGGCCTTGGTCATCGCCACGGCGATCTTGGACGGCTCGAAGCTCACCACGGCGCCATTGCGGCGGATGATCTTGTAATCGGCGTAGTTGACGCCGGAACCGGTGCCGGGGGCCACGGCCGTGCCGCCAGCGCTTTGCGCAAATTGAGTGGGATTGGCGGTGCCGGAGTGGATTTCGGATTGGGCCGTCTGCATGTGGACTCCTGTTGAACCGTTCGATTGAGGGTCCGCCGGTGGGGAACCCCAGGGCGGACTCTGGCACCACGCAGGAAAAAAGAGACCGAAAAGACCCTTGTCTTTTCTCAGCCCCCAAGCGCCGGCTTGACCTGCCGTACGCCCGCCCCCGCGTGGCGCCGAAATAAGAATCCCGGAAAGCGACCACTACATCTAGTGTTTCATCCCGGGATTGGCGCTAAGTATAGTGGATCGGTCGAAGATGACCAGTCTTGACAGATGGGGGCGAAAGGCCTTCTTTCCATCCCGGATGCGCTGCCGCAAACCCGCCATCCCAGTCTGCACAAAGGGTCGACGGGGCCGGCGTGCGGCGTCGCAATGCGCACGTTTCCAGAATAATTCTTTCTATCGGTGAGGCAAGCGCGATAGACACCACCTCACCTTCGGTAGGGAATTGCGTGACGTGCACTGCACCGGTGCGTCGCCCGTGGACGACGCACAAGAAATCCGAATAGCGGCATCAGCATTCTTGTCGCGGCTGTCACTTGAGCGACAGGCCCCGTCCCTACGCTTCGGTCGCATTGCAGGGAGCGCAATCACCGCGACCGAGGAAAATCGACATGGCTTGGAACCGACCTGCCCGCCGTCTGCTGACGGCCGCGCTGGGCACAACCTTGGCCACCGCACTGGCGGCCTGCGGCGGGGGCAGCGATGGTACCCCAATCGCCGGCCAGGGCAACACCAGCCCGCCGCCGGCCGGCCCCAGCAGGAAAGTGCTGGTGGTCGGCGTGGACGGCGCCACCTATGCGCAGGTCCAGCGCGGCCTGTTGCGGCGCAGCCTGCCGAACCTGGCCGCGCTATCGGTCATGCCGGCCTCCACGGGCGGCACGCTCGGTACGACGACCGCCCAGCCGCCGCTCGACACCCCGAGCTGGGCCACCGTGCTGACCGGCACCTGGCAGAACCGCCACGGCGCGCCCGACGACACCGTCGCCACGCTGGCCGCTCCGACCGTCTTCGGCTACGTGCGCGGCGCCGCCAAGGCCGCCGGCACCACCCCGCACCTGGGCGCGGCCGTCAGCTCGGCCGTGCTGCCCGCGCTGCTCAAGGCGGACCAGCAGGCGGGCAATCTCGACACGCTGGTCGACTGCGCCCAGGCCGATCCGTGCGTCACGCAACACAGCGTGAAGCTCGTGCAATCGGGCTACGACGTCGTCTTCGCGCAGTACAGCGCGCCGGCCGCCGCTGCCCTTGACGCAGGCTTGCAGAGCGACGCTTACACCGCTGCCCTGCACGACGTCGACCAGGCCATCGGCACGCTGCAGGCTGCCATCGCCCAGCGCCGGGCGGCCAACCCGGGCGAAGACTGGCTCGTGGTCGTCACCACCAGCCATGGCCTCGACGCAACCGGCGCGACCACGTCGGCGCCCACGCTGGAGAACCGCACCGCCTTCATCGCCCTGAACAAGACCGCGAACCCGGTGCTGGGGAAGGACGGCACGGCCGCACCCACCTCCGAAGCCACGCTGGCCGCGCTGCCGAGCGAGGCCGACATCGTGCCGACCGTCCTGGCGCAACTGAACGCCGCCGTGCCGGCTGCCACACATAAGCTTGATGGCGCGGCGCTGACGGCCAATGCCGTGGGGGTACGCAACCTCCAGAGCACGGTGGGCCAATACAACGCGTCGCTGGTGCTCACGTGGCAGAACCCGACCACCGCCAGCGGCCCCATCACCGTGCTGCGCGATGGCAAGCCGGTCGCCACGCTGCCTGCCACGGCCACGCAGTACACCGACAACAGCTTTGCCACCGCGACCGGCCTGTACCGCATCAACTACACGGTGGTGCGCAATGACATGCCGGTCTCGACGCTTGCGCAGATCGATTACGTTGCGCCTACGCCGCTGGCAGCCACGCTCACCAACGGCCTTGCGGCGTACTACAGCTTCGACCCGCTGCCGCCCACCGACCGCAAAGCCAGCTCGACGATCGGCCCCTGGGTGCTGGGCACCGACGGCGGCTCGGCAGCCACCGACCCGTTCGGCGGCACGGCGCTGTCGGTCGATTCGCGCGTCGACAGTTACAAGCTCACGCAGAACGGCGCCGACATCGCCCTGAGCCCCCAGTTCACCATCGGCTTCTGGTTCAAGTCTGACTGCGCGCAGGGCAACGGCACCGGCGAGCCGATCCTCTCCAACAAGAACTACACGTCGGGCGCGAATGCGGGCATTGCGCTCGGCCTGTTCGGCGGCTGCGAGGTGCGCTTCAACCTGGGCAGCGGCGGCAAGCGCGATGACATCAACGGCATGAAGTTCAGCGCCAACCAATGGGCGTATCTCGCCCTGTCGGTGGACACGCAGGCCAAGCGCTTCAGCGCCTACATCCTCGATCCGGTGCTCGGCGCGCAGAAGGTGGAAGACAAGCCCATCGCCAACACCGACGTCACGAAGCTGGGCGGCCTGGCCACGCTGGTCTGGGGCCTGAACGACGACGCCACGCACAACTACGTGCCCAACAACCCGGGCTCGCTCAAGGGCGTGATGGCCTACGACGACCTCGCCATGTGGACGCGCCGCCTGACGCTGGACGAACTCAAGACGATCAACGCGTCGCACCAGCCGCTGTCGTCGCTGAACCCCTGATCCCCTCCCCCAACCCGAACGAGACCGCTCATGAAGCCCTTCATCCACCCTCTCGCGCGGCCGCACCGGCTGGCCGCCGTGCTGCTGTGCGCCGCCACCTTGTCGCTGTCGGCCTGCGGCGGCGATTCGAACGACGGCACGCCAGGCACCGGAACCGACGCGGGCACGACCCAGCCGGATCAGCCCGGCAAACCGCCGGCCGACAAACCGAACCTGCGCTGCGCCCCCTGATCCCCCGTTCGTACATTCCGTACGCCTGAGACCGACATGACTTCCAACACCAAGCAAGGCGGCCGCCGCCACTTCCTCAAGCTGGCCAGCACGGGCGCGATCTCCGCTGCCGCACTGGCCGCGTTTCCGCCGTCGATCCGCCGCGCGCTGGCCATCCCGGCCAACAACGCGACCGGCACGATCCGCGACGTCGAACACGTGGTGATCCTCATGCAGGAGAACCGCTCGTTCGACAACTACTTCGGCACGCTGCAAGGTGTGCGCGGCTTCGGCGACCGCTTTCCCATCCCGCTGGCCGGTGGCCTGAACGTCTGGCAGCAGACCTACGTGCCAGGCAGCGGACCGAGCCGCACAGTGCTGCCGTATTACCTCGACAGCAGCGCCGGCAACGCGCAGCGCGTGTCCGGCACGCCGCACAGCTACCCCGATGCGCAGAACGCGTGGGACCTGGGCCGCATGAGCAAGTGGCCGACGTACAAGCAGACGCAGTCGATGGGCTATTACAAGCAGGCCGAGCTGGACTTCCAGTTCGCGCTCGCCAACGCCTTCACGCTGTGCGATGCGTACCACTGCTCGTTCCACGGCGGCACCAACACCAACCGCCTGTTTCACTGGACGGGCACGAACGATCCGACCGGCGCGGCGGGCGGCCCCGTCATCGACAACAGCGGCGACCACCTCGACGCCAGCGTCACCTACAACTGGACGACCTACCCCGAGCGCCTGCAGGCGGCCGGTGTGTCGTGGAAGGTCTACCAGAACATGCCGGACAATTTCACCGACAACCCGCTCGCCGGCTTCAAGGCCTACCGCGATGCCAACGCCGCGCGCGGCAACCTGGCCGACGGCAGCCCGTTCCCGCCGTACACGCCGGCCGACGAGACGGTCAGCCCGCTCATCAAGGGTGTCGGCAACACCATGCCCGACGGCGGCTTCCTGCAGGCCTTGAAGGACGACATTGCCGCCGGCCAGCTGCCGCAGGTGTCGTGGATCGTCGCGCCGGCCACGTATTCCGAACACCCCGGCCCGTCGAGCCCCGTGCAGGGCGCGTGGTACACGCAGGAAGTGCTCAACGCGCTCACCGCCAACCCGGCCGTGTGGAGCAAGACCGTGCTGTTCATCAACTTCGATGAGAACGACGGCTTCTTCGACCACGTGCCGCCGCCCGCAGCCCCGGCTTATGACAACGGCGTGCTGGCCGGCAAATCGACGGTGAGCACGGCCGGCGAATACCACACGGACCAACGCCCCTATGGCCCCGGCCCGCGCGTGCCGATGTACATCGTTTCGCCGTGGAGCCGCGGCGGCTGGGTGAACTCGCAGGCGTTCGACCACACCTCGGTGCTGCGCTTCCTGGAACTGCGCTTCAACGTCAAGGAGCCGAACATCAGCGCGTACCGCCGCGCGGTGCTGGGCGACCTGACCAGCGCCTTCAACTTCGTCAACCCGAACACCGAAACGCTGCCGACGCTGCCCAGCCGGGACAAGGCGACCGCCGACTCGATCCGCACCGCGCAAGGGTTGAAGCCGCAGGTGCCGCTGCCCTCGGTGACGGCGCAGCAGATGCCGACGCAAGCCACCGGCACCCGCCCCTCGCGCGCCCTGCCGTACGAGCTGCACGTCAGCGCGCGCGAAGACGCCACCAACCGCGTGCTGCGCCTGATCTTCAGTAACACCGGCACAGCGGCCGCCGTCTTCCACGTGTACGACCGCCTGCATCTGGACCGCGTGCCGCGCCGCTATGCGGTCGAGCCCGGCAAGATGCTCGACGACACGTGGGACGTGTTCACCGCCGACAAGGGCAAATACGACCTGTGGGTGCTCGGCCCGAACGGCTTCCACCGCGCGTTCTCGGGCGATGTGAGCGCCGTGTCGGCAGCGGGTTCAAGCGCACCGGAAATCCGCGTGTGCTACGACCTGGCCAACGCCGAGGTCTACGTGACGATGATGAACACCGGCACCGCCGGCTGCACTTTCACCGTCAAGCCGAACGCGTACCGCAACGACGGCCCGTGGACGTTCGACATCCCGGCCGGCAAGCAGCTCGACCAGCACTGGCCGATCGCGCGCCAGGGCAACTGGTACGACTTCACGGTGACGGTGCCGCAAGGCGGCTTCACGCGGCGCTTTGCCGGTCGCATGGAAACGGGCAAGGACGGCGTGTCCGACCCGGCGATGGGCACCTGAGGCAGGCACTGAAGGAGAAAGATCAGCAGAGGAAAACGTGGGCGGCCTCGCAACGGGCCGCCCGTTTTCATTTCAGAGCGCGTGCTGATACGGGAACAACGCCGCGTTGAATCCGCCGAGCGCGCGCAGATGAGCCCAGTCGAAATGCGGTCCGGGGTCTGTCTTGCGGCCCGGGGCAATGTCCGAATGACCGGCGATCGCCGCAATCGGATACGCCGCGCAGATCGCCCGCACAAGCGACGCCGTGGTGGCGTACTGCTCGGGCGTGAAGGCCAGATCGTCGGTGCCCTCGATTTCGATGCCGACCGAGAAATCGTTGCAGCGCGTGCGCCCGAAAAAGTCCGACGCACCGGCATGCCAGGCGCGCGCGTCGCACGATGCAAATTGCACGCATTCGCCCGTGCGACGGACGAAGAAATGCGCCGACACGCGCACGCCGCGCAGCTGATCGAAATACGGATGCGCGTCGCAGTCGAGCGTGTTGGTGAAGAAACGCAGTACGTCGTCGGTGCCGAAGTCGGCCTCCGACTGTGCCGGCGGCAGGCTGATGTTGTGCAGGACGATCAGGTCGATCGGCATGCCCGCGGGCCGTTCGTCGACGTTGGGCGACGGGTGCCGACGCATGGCATCGACCCAGCCGTCGGCGCCGACATGCATGGCGGGCAGCTTATGCATCGTCGTTCTGGCCGCCGAGGCCGTTGCTGGCCGGCTCCACGTCGCGCGGGTCGCGAATGCCGAGCTGCTGCATCCGATAGCGCAACTGCCGGAACGACAGGCCGAGCAGCTTGGCGGCCGCGGTGCGGTTGAAGCCGGTCTGGTCGAGCGCGGCCAGGATCACGCTGCGCTCGACAGACTCCAGATACGCCGGCAGGTCGATGGGCAGCGCGACGCTCGGCATCGGCGGCCCGCTGGGCTTGGCGGCCGGTGCAGGCTCCGCAGGCTGTGCGAGCGGCGGCTGCATGGGCTGCAACGCGCCCATGGGGCTGGGCACTGCCGGGGCGGGCATGTACACGGCATCCGGCCAGCCCGTCACGGGCGGTGGCGGTGCCATCGGATGGATCCCGGCTGCTGCGGCCTGCGCCTCGCGCGTCCGGTGGAACAGCGGCGAGCGCTCGATCTCGGCGCCCAGCGCGCCCAGGTCGTCCACGTCGATCGACTCGCCCTCGGCAAACGCGTACGCGCGTTCGAGCAGGTTCTCCAGCTCGCGCACGTTGCCCGGAAACGGATACGCGCACAACTGCTGCAGCGCCGCGCGCGTGAGGCGCTTGGGACGCGGATCGCCATAGCGGTTGGCGAGTTGCTCGAGCAGCACGCCGGCCAGCACGGGCACGTCTTCGGCGCGCTCGCGCAGCGTGGGCATGCGCAGCTCGAGCACGTTCAGGCGGTAGAACAGGTCTTCGCGAAAGCGCCCTGCGGCGACCAGGCGCGCGAGGTTCTGGTGGCTTGCGCAGACGACGCGCACGTCGACAGGATCTTCGCGGCTTTCGCCGATCTTGCGCACGCGGCGTTCCTGTAGCGCGCGCAGCAGCTTCACCTGCATCGTCAGCGGCAGGTCGGCCACTTCGTCGAGCAGCAGCGTGCCGCCGTTGGCCGCCTGGAAGAAGCCCTGGCGATCGCTGTCTGCGCCGGTGAAGGCGCCCTTCACGTAGCCGAAGAACTCGGCCTCCATCAGGTTTTCCGGAATCGCGCCGCAGTTGACGGCCACGAAGGGCCGGGCCGAGCGCGCAGACAACGCATGGATGGCGCGCGCCGCCCGTTCCTTGCCGCTGCCCGATTCGCCGCTGATCACCACCGGCGCCATGCTGCGCGCCAGGCGCATCAGCGAGCGGCGCACCTCCTGCATGGCAGCCGAGTGGCCGGGCAGCAGCTCGCTCGTGCGTTCTGCCAGATCGGCATTGCCGGGATCGGGATCGCGCTGCTGGCGCCCCAGCGCGTTGAGCACGAGGCTGCGCAGCTGGTCGAGCGAGAGCGGCTTGGCGATGTAGTCGAACGCACCAGCCTTGAGCGCTTCCACTGCGTTCTCGGCGCTGCCGTATGCCGTGATGACGGCCACCGGCGTGCGGTCGGCAGTGGCGGAGAGCTGGCGCACGAGTTCGATGCCCAGACCGTCGCCCAGGCGCATGTCGGTCAGCACGAGCGCAAAGCGCTGACGGGACAGCGCCTCGCGCGCTTCGGCCAGGCCGCTGGCAAGCACCACGTCGTGCCCCATGCGGCGCAGGGAGATCTCCAGCAGCTCGCGCAGGTCGGCTTCGTCATCGACGACGAGGATGGGTTCGCGAACGATGGCGGCTTTGGACATGGATCAGCAGGTCAGCGGAATATCAGCCGGCGGTTCATTCCGCTGCGGCCAGGGCGGGTTGATCGAACATCAGCGTGATGACGAAGGCTCGGCGCGGCAGCGTCTCACGCGCCTCCATGGTCAACGCTCCGGTCCGATCGAGCAAGGACTCCAGCGCGATGGCGCCGTAGCGGATCTGCGCGTCGTTGGCGCTGCACAACTCGCGCGCCATGTACAGGCCCAGGCCGGTGCCTTGGGCGTCATTCGTGAAGAACGGCTCGAAGAGGCTGCGCTGCTGCTCGGCGCTGACCTCGGGGCCGTCGTTCCAGATGACGAGCTCGGCGTGCGTGTCGTCCAGCGCGTACGCGGCCAGCAGGATGGAGCCCGGCACACGGCGGCAGTAGCGCAGCGCGTTGTCGAGCATGTTGCCCACCACCTGCTGCAATTGCGCGGGGTCGAACAAAACAGGCTTGTCCAGATCCACCGCCACGCGCACGAGATTCGGGTTGATTTCAGCCGATTCGCCCGCGCGGCGCAGCGCTTCGGCGCGCCAGCGCTCGACCACCTCCGGAAGCACCTGTGCCAGTTGCACGCGCACGCGCTCACCACGCGGGCGGCGCGACAGCATCAGCACGTCGGCGACCACCTGGTCGAGCCGGCGCACGTTGTCGCGGATGATGCGCAGCAG
Organism: Ralstonia mannitolilytica; assembly: GCF_905397375.1. Taxonomy (GTDB): domain Bacteria; phylum Pseudomonadota; class Gammaproteobacteria; order Burkholderiales; family Burkholderiaceae; genus Ralstonia; species Ralstonia mannitolilytica. The sequence continues at coordinate 72,435 of NZ_CAJPVG010000009.1, read as the reverse complement.
GCGCGTTTCCACACCCGAGCCTTCCCGGCGGGCGTGTTCACCGCCGTCGCCCGGGTCATCCAGCAACTCGGCCGCCTGACTGATGGCCGCCAGCGGATTGCGAATCTGGTGCGCGACGCTGGCCACCAGCCGCCCCATCGACGCGAGCTTTTCCTGCTGGGCCTGCTCGGCCACGCGCTCCCAGCTTTCCACGTGGACGAGCACGGTGTCATGCAGCTCGTGGCGCAGAAAGGCCTCGTCGTCGGCCGACCAGCCCTGAGTGGTGGCCTCCGCCGAAGGATGGCGCAGCCGCGGCGAGTCGACCTCGCCCGGTCGGCCCAGGCCGATGGTGCTGACCAGGCTTTCCATATAGACGCTGCGCAGGTTCGCCAGGCTGGGCAGGATGAAGCGCAGGCGCAGCCGGGCATGCAGCGCGGCGCGGCCGCCCGGAACCACCGGCAGGAGGTCGAGAATGCGCGGCGCGTCGTCGTCTCCGGTGCGCTCTGCGGGGCGGCTCTTGCGGCGCAGCCACTGGCGCAGCGTCTCCAGCAGCGGGCGCAGGTGCGGCACGTCCTTCAGGTCGAACAGCATCGCACCGCCGGCGGCGAAGGCGCTCTGCGGCACGCCCAGCAGCACGGCCGCCGCCGGGTTCGCGGCGACGACGCGGCCGTCGGCACGCACCAGCATCACGCCGTCCTGCATGTCATGGACCATCAGCCGGTTGACGAGCTGCTGCAGCCGCAGCTCGCGCTCGCGCGCGAGCGTCAGGCGCTCCTGCGCGATCTGGCGGTGCGACAGGCCGACCATCATCAACGCGGCCATCATGTAGACGAGGCCATACAGCCCCGCCGATGCCAGCCCTGGCGCGATCACGCCATCGCCGAGCATCTGCAGGAACGGATCCGCCAGCACCACCATCGACGCCACGGCCGCGGTGAACAGCGCAAAGAGCAGGCTGGTGAGCGCGCCCGCGGCCAGCACCGGCATCAGCAGCACCATCGCGACGCTCGCCGACAGGCGCGAGAGCGTCGCGTACGCCAGCCCCAGGAACAGCAGATCGAGCACCACATCGAGCCGCACCCGGAACTGGAACCGCGAACGCCACCACCCCGCAGCGGCCAGGATCAGCAGCGCGAGCGCCAGGTACGGCAGCGTCAGGCTCAGCAGGGCTTCGTCATTGAGGAGCGCCGCCGCTTCGTTGTGCTCGCGCGGCACCATCACGAACAGCAGCAGCACCAGCGCAACGGCCGCGCGGCTGAAGGCGAAATAGCGCAGCAGGCGCCATTGGAACTCGGGCGGATCCGGTTCGCGCCACACCGAGCGGATGGCCCGCCATGCGTTCAGGCGCGACAGCACGCTGCGGCCGGCGGGTGTCGGTGCGGCTTCCTCTGCGCCCGCGGGCCTGGCGTGCGCGGTGCCGGAGGCCTCCGGCGTCATGCGCGGCCCCGGTCGGCGTGCTCTGGACAACGGTAACGGCCACCGGGCAGCGCGATCATGCCGGTGCGCGGCGCGTGCACCCCGCACACGGCGCATTGCTCGATAGGCTGCGAAGCGTGCGACCCGGGCGCCTGCTCGCCCGCGCCGGCAGGCGCGCCCGACGGACGGGACGGGCGCGCAGCCAGGCGGCTCAACCACCACCAGCCGGCAAGCAGCATCAGGATCAGCAGGACAGGACGCGCCATGGGAAACGGAACAGGGTCGGACAGCCGCGCAGGCCGGCTACGTGCGATGCAGGATGACCTCGAGCACGAAGCGGCTGCCCACGTAGGCCAGCAGCAGGATCGCGAAGGCGGCCATCACCCAGCGCAGCGCCACCCGGCCACGCCAGCCATAGAAGTGGCGGCCGATCAGGATGCCGCCGAACATGAGCCACGACAGCACCGCAAAGACGTTCTTGTGATCGAAATGGACGGCGCGGTGGAACAGCTGCTCGGAGAACAGCACGCCCGAGGCGATGGTCAGGGTGAGCAGCACGAAACCGGCGCCGATCAGGCGGAACAGCAGCTTTTCGAGCGTGAGCAGCGGCGGCAGCAGGTCGAGCCAGCGGCTCAGCCACCCGCCTTCTGCCGGACGGTGCATGGTATGCAGACGGCGCTCGGCGGCCAGCATCAGGATCGCGTGGAACGCCGCCAGCGTGAACAGCCCGTAGGCCACGTTGGCGATGGCAAAGTGGAGCTTGAACAGGGGGCTGGCCGCGTAGCCGAGAATCTGCGCGCCGGGAAAGGCCAGCGGCAGCAGGCTGCCGACCAGCGCCACGGGCATCACCAGCAGCCCGAGGCCGGCCAGCGAGAAGAAAAGGCTTTCGATCCAGAAGATGCCCACACCCAGCCACAGCATGGCCGAGAGCGCATAGGCGAAACCGAACACCATCGCGCTGGGCGGGAAGATCGTCTCGTGCAGCAGCAGGCCGTGGGCGCACAGCGCGCCGAGCAGCGCCCAGCGCCACCAGCCGGGCGCAGTGCCCGCGGACGCCGGCGGCGGCGGCACGAGGACCGTACCGCCGGGTGGGTGCCCGCCCGCGCCGATGGCTCCAGCCGCGGCCGGAGCCTCGAGCCCGCCGCGTCGCGCCCACGCCGCCCAGGCGAGGGTGCCGTAGAGAAGCGCCGTCAGCGCATACAGTACAATCACCATTTGCACAGTTTACCGCAGCGCACCCTGGTTTTGGCCGGGGCCCGCCCCGCCGAGGCCCCCACCGGGCGGCGACGCAACATGCTGGCAATAACCCCATTCGAGCCGGCGCGACGCAAGCCCGCGCCGGCCGCTTCTTCCCCAACGCTGTCCCCCATTCCGGATTCCTGTCACTGTCATGCTGGATAACCTGACCCAACGGCTCGCGCGCGTGGTCAAGACCATGCGCGGCGAAGCGCGCCTCACCGAAGCCAATACCGCCGAGATGCTGCGCGAAGTCCGCCTGGCGCTGCTCGAGGCCGACGTGGCGCTGCCGGTCGTGCGCGAGTTCATTGCCCGCGTCAAGGAAAAGGCGCTCGGCGAGGAAGTCATCACGAGCCTCTCGCCGGGGCAGGCGCTGGTCGGCATCGTGCAGCGTGAGCTGACCGCCATCATCGGCGGCCAGGAAGCGCTCGAAGGCGTCGACAACAACGTCCTCGGCGGCCGTGCGGCGGAGTTGAACCTCAACGTCACGCCGCCCGCGATCATCCTGATGGCCGGCCTGCAGGGTGCCGGCAAGACCACCACCGTCGGCAAGCTGGCCAAGTGGCTCAAAGAGAACAAGAAGAAGAAAGTGCTGACGGTGTCGTGCGACGTGTACCGCCCCGCCGCCATCGCGCAGCTGAAGACCGTCTCGGAGCAGGTCGGCGCCGACTTCTTCCCCTCGCAGCCCGACCAGAAGCCGGTGGACATTGCCGCCGCCGCAGTGGACTGGGCCAAGAAGCACTACCACGACGTGCTGATCGTCGACACGGCCGGCCGCCTTGGCATTGACGAGGCGATGATGCAGGAGATCGCCGCGCTGCACGCCACGCTCAAGCCGGCCGAAACGCTGTTCGTGGTCGACGCGATGCTCGGCCAGGATGCCGTCAACACCGCCAAGGCGTTCAACGACACCCTGCCGCTCACGGGCGTGGTGCTCACCAAGCTCGACGGCGATGCACGCGGCGGCGCGGCGCTGTCGGTGCGTCACATCACGGGCAAGCCGATCAAGTTCGTCGGCGTGGCCGAGAAGCTCGACGGGCTGGAGCCGTTCTACCCCGACCGCATGGCCCAGCGCATCCTGGGCATGGGCGACATCCTCGCGCTGGTCGAAGAGGCGCAGCGCGGTGTCGACATGGAGGAGGCGCAGAAGCTCGCGGCCAAGATCAAGAAGACCGGCGGCTTCGACCTGGAAGACTTCAAGGCCCAGATCGGCCAGATGAAGAAGATGGGCGGCCTGGGCAGCCTGATCGACAAGCTCCCGGCGCAGATGGCGCAGCAGGCGCAGGGCGCCAACATGGACCAGGCCGAAAAGCAGGTCCGCCGCATGGAAGGCATCATCAACAGCATGACGCCGGCCGAGCGCGCCAAGCCGGAGTTGATCAAGGCGAGCCGCAAGCGCCGCATTGCCGCCGGTGCGGGCGTGCAGGTGCAGGAAGTCAACCGCCTGCTCAACCAGTTCGAGCAGATGCAAGGCATGATGAAGAAGCTCAAGGGCGGCGGCATGATGAAGATGATGCGCGCCATGGGCGGCATGAAAGGCGGCATGAAGGGCTTGTTCGGCGGCCGCTGAGGCGGCTACCCTGTCGCCTCGAACCCCCTGACCGATTTGAACCGAACCGTTTCCCCCCACTGACACGATGCTGAGCGCAGAACAGGCCCGCGAACTCTGGGCGAACTCCGAAGAAATCGTCAGCGAAGAGGCCGTGCGCGGCTCGCTGGACCGCATGGCCGAAGAGATCACCGAGAAGATCGGCGACACCTTCCCGATGGTGCTCTCCGTCATGGGAGGCGCGGCCGTCTTTACCGGCATGCTGCTGCCCAAGCTGACCTTCCCCCTGGAGTTCGACTACATCCACCTCTCGCGCTACAACAACCAGACGGTGGGCGGCGAGATGCAATGGCGCGTCGCGCCGCGCGAGTCGGTCAAGGGCCGCACGGTGCTGGTGCTCGACGACATCCTCGACGAAGGCGAAACGATGGCCGCCATCCGCTCGCGCATCATCGACATGGGCGCCGCCGAGTTCTACTCCGCCGTGCTGTGCGAGAAGAAGCTCGCCAAGGACAAGCCGCTGTACCCCGATTTCTGCGGTTTTTCCGTGCCGGACCGGTACGTGTTCGGCTGCGGCATGGACGCCAAGGGCTACTGGCGCAACCTGCCGAGCATCCGCGCGCTCAAGAACACCTGACGTAGCGCGCGGGCAAAAAAATGGGCGACCACCGAGTCGCCCTTTTTGTTGCCGGCGCCGCGCTCAAAGCTGTTGGGCGAAGATGCGGATGCCCTTGAGCAGCATCTCGACCGAGATCGCCACCAGGATCAGTCCCATCAGCCGCTCGAAGGCCATCACGGTACGCTCGCCCACCAGTCGCTGGATGTGCGTGGCGCTCAGCAACACCACCGCGCACACGGCCATCGTCGCGCATAGCGAGCCGACCCATGTCCACATGCGACCCGGCGCCTGCGACACCAGCAGCATCACCGTGGCCATCGCCGACGGCCCAGCGATGGCGGGAATCGCCAGCGGCACGATGAAGGGCTCGGTGGTCGGCTGCGCATCGGCGGCGCCTTCGCGCGGAAAGATCATGCGCAGCGCGATCAGGAACAGCACGATGCCGCCCGCGATCTGCAGCGACATGTCGGTCAGGCTCATCATGCGCAGAAAGCCCTCGCCGAAGAACATGAAGACGAGCAGCAGCGCAAACGCGATGCCGACCTCGCGCAGCACCACGCGGTTGCGCCGCTCCACCGGCACCGGCCGGAGCGCAGAGATGAAGATGGGAATGTTGCCGAGCGGATCGGTGATCAGCACCAGCAGAATCGTCGCCGAGAGGAACGTGTATTCCATGCGCCCGACCGTCGCTCAGGCACTGCGGCGGTACGGGCGTTCGCGCAACCACTTGGTGGCGATCCACTTTTCGCCGCGCTCGACCGGCAGGCCGGCATGCAGCGTGTCTTCATCGAGCGTGCCATCGGGCCGCTTGTAGACGAAGAAGACCGCGTTGCCCTTGACTGGCGCCACCTCCAGCCCGAGCTTCGGAAAGCCCGTCGCGCCGCCGGCCTGCACGCTGTTCAGGTAGATGACCATGGTGGCCACGCGCTGGCCGCCGACCTCGAGCTGGCGCGCCTCGCCGGTGCGGCCCGGATTGAAGAAATCGAAGTGCGGCTGATATTCGCCGCCCGGCTCATAGTGCAGCACCTGGAAGCCCTCGCCGTGCTCGACCGGTACGCCCACGGCCTGCGCGATCCGCGCCTCGATCCGGGCGATGAGCGGGTGCTCGCCCACCTGGAACATCGCACCCTCACTGGTGCGCGCGGCGATCAGGTTTTCCTCGCCGGTCTCGGGGTTCACCACCGGTGAACGCTTGAGCCGATTCCGCCCGATGGCGATCAGCTGGTCGCACTCGTCGTCCGAGAGGAAGTGCTGGAACAGCACGATGCGCGGCGTTTCGATGGCGAAGAGGATCGGAATATCGCCGTCGGCCGTGCGGACGGCATTGCTGTTCTCATCCGGCGCCTCCACGGCAGGGACGGGTACGGGCGCCCCGGAAGGAGCCGGCGCGCGACGGGCAAGCGCCTCCTCGACCACGCGCCGTGCGAAGGCGCCGTCATAGCCGGATTGCACCATCGAGGCCACCAGCGGCTCTGCCTCGAAGCCTTCGTCCACGTGACGCTGCAGCCAGTCGTGCAGCGCGTCGGACATCGTCGCGTACGGTTGGGTCGTAGACATGCGCAGGATGCAGCGAGCGGGAAAGATGGCCCTATTGTAGGCCGACCGCCCGCTAGAGGACGATCACGAACCGCCGGCGATCCGCAGCGGCGAGAACGGGTTGCGCGCGGGTGCCTCCGGCGCGGCCTTTGCACGCCGGCCAGGTTCGGCCGGAACCGGCGCGGATACCGTCATGGCGCTCGACTCCTCGTACTGCCAGCGCTTCCACGCCGCCAGCACCGCATTCGGATATTGCGGCTGGCCCCGGCTGCCGTTGTAGCGGCCCAGCGCCAGGTACAGGTTGCCGCCTTCCATGTCGAGGTAATGCCGCAGGATCGTGCAGCCGTAGCGCAGGTTGCTCTGCAGGTGGAAGAGCTTGCGGACGTCCTTGTCGCCGATGGAACGCGTCCAGAACGGCATCACCTGCATCAGGCCCATCGCGCCGGCGCTGCTGATGGCGTACTTGCGGAAACCGCTTTCCACCTGGATCAGGCCGAGTACGAGCGCCGGGTCCAGGCCCGCGCGCTTGGCCTCGTAGTACGCCGTCTCGATCAGCTCGACGCGTACCGACGCCTGCGGAATCTTGCTCGACAGGCGCACCGACATCTCGGCCAGCCAGCGCAGGTAGCCGAGCTGCTCCTCATTGCTGGCAAACACGGGGCGCAGCGGGCGGCTGTCGGCCACGGCGGCAGACAGCGCACTGCGCACGGAGTCCGCCAGGTATTCCTCTTTCTGCGCGCCCGCCCACGCCGCCTGCGCGCCTGCAAGCAGCACGGCCGCACACAGTGCGGCGGAAATCGGACGGGGCAGGCGGCAGCACATGCGGTGGCGTGCGTTATTGCGCGAGACGCGCCTTCAGTGTGGCCAGCACATCGGCCGGCGCCACGGCGGTGGCGGCCTCATCGCGGCGGCCCTGGAATTCCAGCTTGCCTTCCTTGAGGCCGCGGTCACCCACCACGACGCGGAACGGCACGCCGATCAGCTCCCAGTCGGCGAACATCGCGCCCGGGCGCTCGCCACGGTCATCCAGGATGACGTCGATGCCTGCGGCGACCAACTCTGCGTGCAGGCGGTCGGCCTCGGCGCGCACGGCGTCGGAGCGGTCATAGCCCACGGGACAGATCACGACCTGGAACGGCGCGATCGACGCCGGCCAGATGATGCCGCGCGCATCGTAGTTCTGCTCGATGGCCGCGCCGAGGATCCGCGTGATGCCGATGCCGTAGCAGCCCATCACCATGGGCTGGGTCTTGCCGTTCTCGTCGAGGAACGTGGCGTTCATCGCCTCCGAATACTTGGTGCCGAGCATGAAGACGTGGCCGACTTCAATGCCGCGGCAGATGGCGAGCGTGCCCTTGCCGTCCGGCGAAGGGTCGCCTTCCACGACGTTGCGCAGGTCGTAGACTTCCGGCTCGGGCAGGTCGCGGCCCCAGTTGGCACCGGTGTAGTGGTAATCCTCTTCGTTGGCACCGACGACGAAGTCGCTCATCACCGCCACGGTGCGGTCCGCCACCACCTTGACCGGGTGCTTGGTGCCGATGGGGCCCAGGTAACCGGGACGCGTGCCGAATGCACGCAGGATTTCGCCCTCGGTGGCGAAGCGGAAATCGGCCAGGCCCGGCACCTTCGATGCCTTCACCTCGTTGAGCTCGTGATCGCCGCGCAGCAGCAGCAGCCAGATCTGCGGCTCGCCGCCATCCACGTCCGTCGCCAGCACGATCGACTTGACCGTGCGCGACAGCGGAATGCCCAGCTGTTCGGCCACCGCCTCGCACTTGGCGCGGCCAGGCGTGTGGGTCTTCGTGAGCACCTCCGTGGCGGCACCGCGGGGCGTGGCCGGCGCCACGGCCTCGGCGGCCTCGACGTTGGCGGCGTAGTCCGACGTCGGGCAGTACACGATGGCGTCTTCGCCCGTCTCGGCAATCACGTGGAATTCCTGCGAGCCCGAACCGCCGATGGCGCCGTTGTCGGCCGCCACCGCGCGGAACTCCAAGCCAAAACGCCGGAAGATGCGCATGTATGCGTCGAACATCTTCTGGTACGAGACCTTGAGCCCTTCCGCGTCGCGGTCGAAGGAGTACGCGTCCTTCATGGTGAATTCGCGGCCACGCATGACGCCGAAGCGCGGACGGCGCTCGTCACGGAACTTGGTCTGGATCTGGTAGAAGTTGACCGGCAACTGCTTGTACGAGCGGATCTCGGTGCGGGCGATGTCCGTGACCACCTCTTCCGAGGTCGGCTGGATGACGAAGTCGCGCTCGTGGCGGTCCTTGAAGCGCAGGAGCTCGTCGCCCATCTTGTCCCAGCGGCCAGTCTCCTGCCACAGCTCGCCCGGCTGCACGACCGGCATCAGCACTTCCACCGCGCCGGCGGCGTTCATTTCCTCACGCACGATCTGCTCGACCTTGCGGATCACGCGCAGACCCACGGGCATATACGTATAGAGGCCCGCGCCGAGCTTCTTGATCATGCCGGCACGCATCATCAGCTTGTGCGAGACGATCTCCGCGTCGGCGGGCGCTTCCTTGAGGGTGGAAATGAAGAACTGGGACGCTTTCATGCGACTGACAATAAGGGATGGCGCGGCGAACCAAAGCCGCGAGAACAAGGGCAAAAGCCACCGGAATCAGGAGATGAGACGAGGCGTCGGCCGCACATTGGCGTGCTCGGCGCCCTCCCCCAGGAGGCGCGAGTGAGCGGCAACATTTCGGCTTCGGTGACAGCCGGGCCACGGGCCGCTCTATAATCGGCGTAATTCTAAAGTATTCGAGGTGCAGTCATGCTCGATCGTGAAGGCTTCCGCCCGAACGTCGGCATCATCCTCATCAACGCAAGAAACGAGGTGTTCTGGGGCAAGCGCATTGGCGAGCACTCCTGGCAGTTTCCACAAGGCGGCATCAAGTACGGCGAAACGCCCGAACAGGCGATGTACCGCGAACTGCACGAAGAAGTTGGCCTGCTGCCGGAACACGTCCGGATCGTCGGTCGCACGCGCGACTGGCTGCGGTATGAGGTGCCGGACAAGTTCATCCGCCGCGAGATCCGCGGCCACTATCGGGGCCAGAAACAGATCTGGTTCCTGCTGCGCATGGTCGGTCGCGACTGCGACATCCAGCTGCGCGCCACCGAGCATCCGGAGTTCGATGCCTGGCGGTGGAGCCAGTACTGGGTGCCGCTGGACGCCGTCATCGAGTTCAAGCGCGAGGTGTACCAGCTGGCGCTGTCGGAGCTGTCGCGCTTCGTGCAGCGGCAGAACCGTGCACCGCTGTCGCCCTACGGGCGCACGGGCCAGCACCGCGAGCGCGACGGCCGCGAGCGCCCCGGCGCCCAGGCAGGCCGCAGCGATCCACCTGGGCGCGGACAGCGCCCGCAACCGGCGCTGACGACGGCCACGTCCACCACGGTCATCGTCGAAACGGTAAGCGTGCCCCTGCCGGGCCCCTCCTCCTCTCCCAACCCCGACGACACGGTTCCCAAGGACAATTCGTGACTCTGAAGACGACGACACGTGGAGCGCGACGCGCTCTCGTGCCGCTCGCGCTGGCGGCTGCGCTGGCGTTGGCGGCATGTGGCCACAACCGCACTGGCGATCTCGAAGACAGGCTGCTGCTGGACCCGTTCAATGACAAGCCGTTCAAGGAAGACGCTGTCACCTTCCCCGCTCCGCCGGTCGACCGCGATGCGGTGCCGTTTGAGGTCGGCGGCCGCAGCGATTCACCGCTGCGCTTTGCGATCGATCCGAAATCGGTGTCCATCGGCAAGGACAACGTGGTGCGCTACACGGTGCTGATCACCAGCCGGACCGGCGCGCGCAACGTCAACTACGAAGGCCTGCGCTGCGACACCGCCGAGCGCCGCATCTACGCGACGCTGCGCAACGACACCAACCAGTGGGTCGGCAATCGCGCCGTCGACATGAACGAAAGCGCCAACGCCGACTCCGCCAGCATGAACGCCTACAAGGCCGCCGGCGACTGGCAGCGCGTGGGCAACGGCGGGCCGACCGACTACGCCTCGGCCCTCATGCGCACGTACTTCTGCGACGTGCGCTCGGTGGCGGGAGACGGTCGGGCCTCTACGCTCGTGCGGCGGCTGAGCCAGTCCGGGCGCTATTACGGGCCCTGAGCAACACCGCGCATCCAAAGACAAAGGCCAACCCCTTGCGAGGTTGGCCTTGTTGTTTTGACCCGTCCGAGCGGGATCAGAGCAGCACGAGGTTGTCCCGGTGGACGAGCTCGGCCGCGCTGACATAACCCAGCACGGCTTCAATCTCGGAGGAAGCCTTGCGGGCAATCAGCCGCGCCTCGGCAGACGAATAGTTCGTCAGCCCGCGCGCCACTTCGCGCCCGGCCGCATCCACGCAAGAGATCACCTCCCCGCGTGCGAACTCACCCTGCACCTCGGTCACGCCGATCGGCAGCAGTGACTTGCCGCCCGCCGTGAGTTTTTCCACCGCGCCGGCATCGAGGACCACGCGTCCGCGCAGCTGCAGGTGGTCGATCATCCATTGCTTGCGCGCCGCCATGCGGCCCGTCTGGGCGCGCAACTGCGTGCCGATGGCCTCGCCGTTGGCCAGGCGCGCCAGCACGTTCTCTTCACGACCCGAGGCGATGATGGTGTGCGCGCCCGACTTGGCCGCGCGCTTGGCCGCCAGAATCTTCGTCAGCATGCCGCCCTTGCCGATGCTCGTGCCGGCACCGCCGGCCATCTGCTCCAGGTCGGGCGTACCGGCCTGCGCCTCGTCCACGAAGCGGGCGTTCGGATCCTTGCGCGGGTCGGCGGTGTAGAGGCCGCGCTGGTCGGTCAGGATGATCAGCGCATCGCCTTCGATCAGGTTGGTGACGAGCGCGCCAAGCGTGTCGTTGTCGCCGAACTTGATTTCGTCGGTGACGACCGTGTCGTTCTCGTTGATGATGGGCACGACCCCCAGGCCCAGCAGCGTGAGCAGCGTGGAGCGCGCGTTGAGGTAGCGCTCGCGGTCGGCCAGGTCGCCATGCGTGAGCAGCACCTGCGCCGTGCGGATGCCGTGCCGCGCGAACTCCGATTCGTACACCTGCGCCAGGCCCATCTGCCCCACGGCGGCAGCGGCCTGCAGTTCGTGGATCTCCTTCGGACGCCTGGCCCAGCCCAGGCGCTGCATGCCTTCGGCAATCGCGCCGGAGCTGACCAGCACGACTTCCTTGCCGGCCGCGCGCAACGCCGCGATCTGCGCTGCCCAGCGTGCGATGGCAGCCTGGTCCAGGCCTCGTCCGTCATTGGTGACCAGACTGGAACCGACCTTGACAACAAGGCGGCGCGCATCGGCAATCAGCGAACGCAGGGCCATGGTGGCGTGTCTCCGAAGAATGTTGTGGTTATGCGTTGGTGTCGCCGTCGTGATCGACGTTGTGCAGCGTCGGATCGAGGCGCAGGTCGGGCGCGGCGGCGGCGGCGTCTTCTTCGGCGCGCAGTTCGTCCAGGTATTCCTGGATGGCGTGGACCAGCGCCTGCGTGCCATCGTGCGTGAGCGCCGAGATGCGGTGCACCGGCCCTTTCCATTTGAAGCGCTTCACGAAATCCTTCACGCGCGCTTCACGCTCTTCCTCGGGCACCATGTCGAGCTTGTTCAGCACCAGCCAGCGCGGCTTGTCGTACAGCTCGGCATCGTACTTCTTCAACTCGCCGACGATGGCCTTGGCCTCGGCCACCGGATCGACGCTCTCGTCGAACGGCGCCAGGTCGACCACGTGAAGCAGCAAGCGCGTGCGCTGCAGGTGGCGCAGGAACTGGTGCCCCAGGCCGGCGCCTTCTGCCGCGCCTTCGATCAGCCCGGGGATGTCCGCCACCACGAAGGACTTCGACGGACCCGTCCGCACCACGCCCAGGTTCGGGTGCAGCGTCGTGAACGGGTAATCGGCAATCTTCGGGCGCGCGTTGGAGATGGCGGTGATGAGCGTGGACTTGCCTGCATTGGGCATGCCGAGCAGCCCCACATCGGCGAGCACCTTCAGTTCGAGACGCAGGTTGCGGCGCTCGCCCGGCTTGCCGTCGGTCTTCTGGCGCGGCGCGCGATTGGTGCTCGACTTGAAGTGGATGTTGCCCCAGCCGCCCTCGCCACCGCGCGCCAGGCACAGGCGTTGCCCGTCGACCGTGAGGTCAGCGATCAGCTCGTCGGTATCGGCGTCATAAATGACCGTACCGACGGGCAGGCGCAGGGTGATGTCCTCGCCCGCGGCACCGTAGCAGTCCGAGCCACGGCCGTTCTCGCCGTTGCGCGCCTGGTGCTTCTTGGCAAAGCGGTAGTCGATCAGCGTATTGATGTTGCGGTCGGCCACCGCCCACACGCTGCCGCCGCGTCCACCGTCACCGCCGTCCGGCCCCCCGAACGGGACGAATTTCTCGCGGCGCATCGAGGCGCTGCCGTTGCCGCCGTCACCAGCGATCACTTCAATCCGGGCTTCGTCGATGAACTTCATGGAGGTCTCCGCCCGTGCGGCACACGCGCACGGCAGTAAGGGAAATGGAGCTAACAGAACGCGCCGGCCACATCGTACCGCCGGGCATCATCGGCCGCGTTTTGTTAGCGCCAGAAACGAAAAAGCCCCGCACGGGTGCGGGGCCTTTTGACTACAAGGCTGGATCAGGCCGCCGGAACAACGTCGACGAACTGCTTCTTGCCTTCGCCGCGGGTGGCGAACTTCACGTGGCCATCGACCAGCGCGAAGAGGGTGTGGTCCTTGCCCATGCCCACGTTCACGCCAGCGTGCGTGCGGGTGCCGCGTTGGCGAACGATGATGCCGCCAGCGTTGATGGCTTGGCCGCCGTACACCTTCACGCCCAGGCGCTTCGACTCGGAATCGCGGCCGTTCCGTGTGGAACCGCCGCCTTTTTTCTGTGCCATGACTGAACTCCTATCCGGTTACGTAGACGACGCGGCCTTAGGCCACGATCGAGTCGATACGCAACTCGGTGTAATTTTGACGATGCCCTTGGCGCTTTTGATAGTGCTTACGACGGCGCATCTTGAAGATGTGCACTTTGTCGTGACGACCGTGGGAGATGACGGTGGCTTTGACGGCAGCCCCGCTCACCAGCGGCGCACCAACCTTGAGTTGGTCGCCGGCGCCCACTGCGAGCACCTGGTCAAGCGTGATTTCTGCGCCAACGTCCGCCGGTATCTGTTCTACTTTCAGTTTTTCGCCAGCAGCAACCTTGTATTGCTTGCCGCCGGTTTTTACGACCGCGTACATTGTCGGACCTCGTTAAAGAACTAAACGTGACTCTGGTGCCACTCGCAGCCCGCCTGCGCAGACAACGGACACAGAGAACTCGCAACTATACAAGAAAAACCCAAGCAAATCAAAGACTAAAGCGTGCCGCCCGCACAACGGCCTGCCACGCCGCGCCCAGCTTGCCGGCATGCCGGCCAAACCGCCTGCTTGCTCTATAATCTCGCGGTTTTTGCGCCGCACGCCGCGCGCATGCCGACGATCCGCCACCGCATCCCGCTGGAACCCGCCTTGACCCAGACCTCCGCCTCCGTCCTGCTCGCCCCCGTCGCTGAAGACATGCGCGCCGTCGACGCCGTGATCCGCCGCCGCCTCGGCTCGGAGGTCGTGCTGATCAACCAGATCGGCGAGTACATCATCAGCGCCGGCGGCAAGCGCCTGCGTCCTGTGATCCTGCTGCTCGTCGCAAATGCGCTTGGCTACAAGGGCGAACATCACCACGAGCTGGCCGCGGTGGTCGAGTTCATCCATACCGCCACGCTGCTGCACGACGACGTGGTCGACGAATCGGACCTGCGCCGCGGCCGCAAGACGGCCAACGCCGTGTTTGGCAACGCCGCGAGCGTGCTGGTGGGGGACTTCCTCTATTCGCGCGCCTTCCAGATGATGGTGCAGGCCGACAGCATGCGCATCATGCAGATCCTGGCCGACGCCACGAACATCATTTCCGAAGGCGAGGTCTTGCAGCTGCTGAACATGCACGACCCCGACGTCACGGAAGAGCGCTACCTGCAGGTGATCCGCTACAAGACAGCCAAGCTCTTCGAGGCCGCCGCGCAGATCGGCGCGGTGCTCTCTGGCGCGGATGCCGCCACGGAAGAGGCCGCCGCGGAATACGGCCGCCGCATCGGCACCGCGTTCCAGATCGTCGACGACCTGCTCGACTACACCGCCACGGCCGACCAGATGGGCAAGAACGCGGGCGACGACCTGCGCGAGGGCAAGCCTACGCTGCCGCTGATCCATCTGCTGCGCAACGGCACCGAAGAACAGCGCACACTCGTACGCCAGGCCATCGAGCAGGGCGGCACCGAACATTTCGACGCCATCTTCAGCGCCATCCACGCTTCTGGCGCGCTCGACTACACGCGCCAGGCCGCCGAACGTGAAGCCGCTGCAGCCGAAACCGCAGCAAACGCATTGCCCCCTTCCCTTTTCCGCCAGACGCTGATAGACTTGTGTGCTTTCTCGCTGCAACGTCAGTCCTGACGCGCACGGGATCTGCGAAGAAGCATCGGGGTGTAGCTTAGCCTGGTAGAGCGCTACGTTCGGGACGTAGAGGCCGGAGGTTCGAATCCTCTCACCCCGACCAGTTTCTCGTATTCAAGTGGTTCCTGCGGCACGGTTTTCTGGCCTCGCCCGCACAGCAATTTCCCAGCATCCTTCGTATTCCCGCTCGGTGCCGCAGCGTATTTTGCCGTGCGCGCAGACACGGCTCCCGCCGCCGGCGCGGCAAACCCCTCTGCTATAGTGGGCGCGTCGTCGCCTCTCTTCTCCCGCTTTGGACTCTTGGCCGCTCTGGGCGCAACTCGGCGCTGTCGCGCTGCTGCTGTGCTGCTCCGCCTTCTTCTCGATTTCCGAAACCGCGATGATGGCGCTCAACCGCCATCGCCTGCGCCATCTTGCCAAGTCCAACGTCTCGGGCGCGCGCAACACGCAGCAGTTGCTGGGCCAGACCGACAAGCTGCTCTCGCTCATCCTCATCGGCAATAACCTGATCAACACGGCCGTGCCGGTGCTGATCGCGAACCTGGCGATCCACTACTTCGGCAACAGCGGGACAACGCTGTCGATCGCCACGGCTGTGGTCGCCTTCCTGATCATCGTCTTCTGCGAAATTGCGCCGAAGATCGTCGGTGCGACGTACCCCGAGCGGATCGCCTTTCCGGCCAGCTTCATCATCAAGCCGCTGATGAAAGTATCGACGCCGCTGGTCGTGGTGGTCAACGCGTTTGCCATGGGCGTGCTGCGGCTGGTGCGCATCAATACGAGCAAGGCGCCGGAGCAGCGCATGTCGCCCGAAGAGCTGCGCACGCTGGTACTGGAGTCGGGCAACTTCATTCCGCACAAGCACCGCAGCATCCTGCTGAACCTGTTCGATCTCGACGCGATCACCGTGGATGACGTGATGACGCCGCGCGCGCGCGTGGAATCGCTGGACCTGTCGCGCCCGATCGACGAGGTCATCCAGCAGCTCGAAACCTGCTATCACAACAAGCTGCCCGTATTCGAGCAGGACAGCGACCAGGTGATCGGCATCCTGCACGTGCGCAAGGCGCTGTCATTGCTCGGCCACACGGAACTGACGCACGACGACTTCCGCGGCCTGCTCGTCGAGCCGTATTTCGTGCCCAGCGGCACGCCGGTCTTCCGCCAGCTGCAATACTTCCAGGAGAACCGCCGCCGCATCGGCCTGATCGTCAACGAGTACGGCGACATGCTCGGGTTGGTCACGCTCGAAGACATCATCGAGGAGATGATCGGCGAATTCACCACCACGCTGCCGAACGCCGGCAAGCTTGCCTGGGACGCCCAGCACACGTACATGGCCGATGCCGGCATGTCGCTGCGCGACCTCAACCGGCGCCTGGGCCTGACGCTGCCCACGGACGGGCCGAAGACCCTCAACGGGCTGTTGCTCGAAGTGCTGGAGGAGATTCCCGAGGCGACGGTCAGTGTGAAGATCGCGGGGTGCGTGATGGACATCGTGCAGATGGACAGTCAGTCGATCCGCACGGTGAGGCTGCACCAGCCGCCGCCCACGAAGCGCAGCTGAAGCCACACGCGACGCCGGAAGCTTCAGTCCTGCCCCTTTCGTGCCGATGTGGCACAAATGCAAGCTGCGCCGGGCGGTGCGCTTTACAAATCCAGGCCCGGTGGGCAAACTGCCCCGATCCCGGGCACCACCCCCCACGAATGGGTGGGATGCCGGCTGCAGAACATAAAACAACTCGCCTAGGGGGGCGGGCACGCGTTGCGGCAGTGGGGCCCGGCGCGCGCTGAACATGGTCAGCCAGACGGATTCATGACTCTCGGACTCGCTCTAGCGCAGAGCCGGCGGATCGCGCCGACGTTACTCACCCAGCTCGAACAGAGCGCGCGTGAAAAGCGCACGCAACTGATCGACGAACTCGTGAGCAGCGGGATCATGAGCGCTCACGACCTTGCCGTCTTCGTAGCCAGCAAGTACCAGATGCCGCTGCTGGATCTGGCGCAGTACAAGCTGGATACGGTGCCGGCCGTGCTCACGGCCAACAAGCATTTCGCGCAACTGCGCCTGCTGCCGCTGGCCCGGCGCGAAAACCGGCTGATCGTTGCCACGTCCGACCCCAGCGACGCGCGTCCGATCGAAGAGTTGCGCCAGAAGATGAACGTGACGATCGAAACGGTCATCGTCGAGCACGACAAGCTGGTGCGCCAACTCAACCTGGCCAACGAAGCGCCGGCCGAGATCAAATCCCTCTTCCCCAAGCAGGAAGCCGTACAGATCGAATACGACCCGGGCGCCGCGGCGGCCACGCGCCGCACCACGGCCGACGGCATCGACGATGCCCCCGTCGTGCGCTTTCTGCAGAAGCTCTTTACCGAAGCCCTGCTGCGCGGTGCTTCCGACCTGCATTTCGAGCCGTTTGAAACGTTTTACCGCGTGCGCTTTCGCATCGACGGCGTGCTGATGCAGGTGGCCCAGCCGCCGCTGGACATCCGCGACAAGATCGCCACGCGCATCAAGGTGCTCTCGCGCCTGGACATTTCCGAGAAGCGCGTGCCGCAGGACGGCCGCATGAAGCTGCTGATCACCGTCCCGAAGGACCGCAAGGACAAGGACAACAAGGAGACGATCGATCGCGCCATCGACTTCCGGGTCTCGACGCTGCCGACGCTGTTCGGCGAGAAGATCGTGATCCGGATTTTGGAGTCGTCCACCGAGCGGCTCGATATCGACCAGCTCGGCTACGAGCCCGAGCAGAAACAGCTGCTGCTCGACGTGATCAAGCGGCCGTACGGCATGGTGCTGGTGACGGGGCCGACAGGCTCGGGGAAGACGGTGTCGCTGTACACCTTCCTCAACATGCTCAACACCGGCGACATCAACATTTCCACGGCAGAAGACCCGGCGGAAATCCAGTTGCCCGGCATCAACCAGGTCAACGTGAACGACAAGGCGGGGCTGACGTTCGCGGCGGCACTCAAGTCGTTTTTGCGGCAGGATCCGGACATCATCATGGTGGGCGAAATCCGGGACCTGGAAACGGCCGATATCTCGATCAAGGCCGCGCAGACGGGCCACCTGGTGTTCTCCACGCTGCACACGAATGACGCTCCGACCACGCTCACGCGCCTGATGAACATGGGCGTGGCGCCGTTCAACATTGCGTCGTCGGTGCTGATGATCACGGCGCAGCGTCTGGCGCGTCGGCTGTGCAAGGACTGCAAGAAACCGGGGCCGCTGCCGAAGGAAACGCTGCTCGACGCCGGCTTTACCGAGGCCGACCTCGACGGCTCATGGCAACCGTATCACCCGGTCGGCTGCGAGACCTGCAACGGCAGCGGCTACAAGGGGCGGGTCGGCATCTACCAGGTCATGCCGATTACGGAGGCGATCCAGGAGATCATCCTGACGCACGGCACGGCGCTGCAGATTGCCGAGCAGGCGCGCAAGGAAGGCGTACTGTCGCTGCGTGAAGCGGGCCTGAAGAAAGTGAAGCTGGGGCTGACTTCTCTCGAGGAAGTGCTGGCCACGACGAACCAATGACCTTCTCGATCAATCGTTCCCATACCGGGGGGTAGGAACCAACCATGGCCACACGAGCACCAGCCGCAAACCGCGCGGCCGCCGCGCCGGCACGCAAGACCGCCAAGACGAAGGCGCCCACGCAGTACATCTTCGAGTGGGAAGGCAAAGACCGCAAAGGCAAGATCTTCAAGGGTGAAATGCGCGCCGAGACCATCACCGAGGTCAACGCGATCCTGCGCAAGCAGGGGCTGTCGATCACCAAGTCCAAGCGCCGCCGTGCCGCGCGCGGCAAGAAGATCACGCCGAAGGACATCGCGTACTTCACGCGCCAGCTCTCAACCATGCTCAAGGCCGGCGTGCCGCTGCTGCAGTCGATCGACATCATCGCGCGCGGCCACGCGAACCCGAACTTCACGCAGCTGCTGACCGAGATCCGCATGGACATCGAGTCGGGCAGCAGCATGGCGCAGGCGTTCCGACGCCACCCCCGGTACTTCGACACGCTCTATTGCAACCTCATCGACGCCGGTGAGCAGGGCGGTATCCTCGATGCGCTGCTCGAGCGGCTGTCGCTGTACATGGAAAAGTCGATCGCGCTGAAGGCGCAGATCAAGTCGGCCATGATCTACCCGATCTCGGTGCTGACGGTGGCGTTCCTGGTGACGGTGGTGCTGATGATCTTCGTGGTGCCGGCGTTCAAGGGGGTGTTCTCGAGCTTCGGCGCCACGCTGCCCGCCCCGACGCTGGTGGTGATGAGCATCTCCGACTTCTTCGTGCAGTGGTGGTACTTCATCGTCTTCGTGCCGATCATCGGCATCGTCGCATTTATCCGGGCATTCAAGCGATCGGAGAACGTGCAGCGCGCCACGCACCGGTGGATCCTGAAAATGCCGATCTTCGGCGACATCATCCGCAAGGCGACCATCGCGCGCTGGACGCGCACGCTGGCGACGATGTTCGCGGCCGGCACGCCGCTGGTGGAATCGATGGAATCCGTGGCAGGTGCTGCCGGCAACTGGGTCTATCACGACGCGACGATCGACATCCAGCAGGCGGTGCGCATCGGTACGAGCCTGACCAACGCCATGCAGGCCACCCACGTGTTCGACAACATGGTGCTGCAGATGACGCAGATCGGTGAAGAGTCCGGTGCGCTGGACAGCATGCTGCTGAAGGTGGCCGAGTTCTACGAGCGTGAAGTCGATGACGCCGTGGCGAATATCTCGGCGCTGATCGAGCCGATCATCATCGTGATCCTCGGCGTGCTGATCGGCGGCATGGTGGTGGCGATGTATCTGCCGATCTTCAAGCTGGGTCAGGTGGTTTGATGCCCGACATGTTTGTCATCTCCACGCTGGCGCAATTGCCGGCGTGGTTCGTGATCGGGTCCGGCGCGCTGGTCGGCCTGCTGGTCGGCAGCTTCCTCAACGTGGTGATTCACCGGCTCCCGCGCATGATCGAGCGCGAAGAAGCGAACTACATCGCTGAACTGCGCGAAGAACCACTGCCACACCCCGAGACCTACAACCTGGTCGTGCCGCGCTCGGCGTGCCCGTCGTGCGGCCACCAGATCAGGGCGCTCGAGAACGTCCCCGTCTTGAGCTGGCTCGCGCTGCGCGGCCGGTGCAGCGCATGCAAGACGCCTATCTCGTGGCGATACCCCGCCGTGGAATTCGTCACGGGCCTGCTGACCGCGGCTTGCCTGTGGCATTTTGGTCCGACCTGGGTGGCGGTGGCGTCGGCGGTGCTGCTGTGGTTCCTGATTGCCGGCACGATGATCGATGCCGACACCCAGCTGTTGCCCGACGCCATCACGCAGCCGCTGCTTTGGCTCGGCCTGGGGGTGAATCTGTTCGGCATGTTTGCGCACCTGGATGACGCCGTGATCGGGGCGATGGCCGGCTACCTCTTCCTGTGGTCCATCTACTGGGCCTACAAGCTGCTGCGCGGCCGCGAAGGCATGGGCTACGGCGACTTCAAGCTGATGGCCGCGCTCGGCGCGTGGTTCGGTTGGCAGGCGCTGCCGCTCCTGGTGCTGCTGTCATCGGTGGTGGGCCTGGTTTTCGGGCTGGTGCGCATCGCGCGCGGCGCCAAGAGCGAATCGCCGTTCTCGTTCGGGCCGTTCATTGCAGGGGCCGGCGCGATCGCCCTGCTGGCCGGGCCGCAGTTGCTCGTGATGGCCGGGTTCGGGCCGCTGCTCGGGCCGTAAGAGGCAGCCATCATGCGCGTGATCGGCCTCACCGGCGGCATCGGCAGCGGCAAGAGCTACGTGGCGGACCGCCTCGCCGATCGCGGCGCCGCCATCGTCGATACCGACGCCATCGCGCACGAGATCACCGCGCCGGGCGGCGCCGCCATCCCCAAACTGGTCGAAACCTTCGGTGCCGGCATCCTGCGCGCCGACGGAGCCATGGACCGCGACGCCATGCGCGCGCTGGCCTTTTCCGATGCGACGGCCAAGGCGCGGCTCGAGCAGATCACGCATCCGCTCATCCGCGAGATTGCGTTGTCGCGCGGGGCCGCGGCACAGGCGTTTGGGGCCAGCCCATACCTCGTCTACGTGGTGCCGCTGCTGGTGGAATCCCTCGCCGGGCCGCAAAGCTGGCGCAAACTCGTCGACCGCATCCTGGTGGTGGATTGCCCCGTGGAAACGCAGATCGCACGGGTCATGGCCCGCAATGGGCTGCCGCGCGTGCAGGTGGAAGCCATCGTCGCACGCCAGGCTCCGCGAGAAGCGCGCCTGGCCGCGGCCGACGACGTGATCGAGAACAGCGGCACGCTCGACGACCTCACCCCCCAGATCGACCGTCTGGACCAAGCCTACCGGTCGAGCTGAAGCCGCCGGAAAGCGCCTGTCACAGTCCTTTGCATTGTGATGCGCGAGGGTCTCGCATAGAATGCGGGCAGATTGAAGCCAAACGGGCTTCACGGCCGCATATGCCAGCCGGCCAGCAAACCGGGCACCCAGTTTTGATCCTGTACGAATATCCCTTCAACGAACGCATTCGGACGCTGCTGCGCCTCGAAGACCTGTTCGAGCGTCTGGATTTCTTTCTCGTGCAGGAACACCCGCTGCAGCACCATGTGGCGCTGACCACGCTGTTCGAGATCGTCGACGTGGCAGGCCGCGCGGATCTCAAGTCCGACCTGCTCAAGGAGCTGGACCGCCAGCGCCAGACGCTGACCGCCCTGCGCGCCAATCCGCAGATCGACCAGGATGCCCTCGACAGCGTCATCAGCGAGCTCGAAACCGCCTCGGGCAACCTCACCGCCACGCAGGGCAAGGCCGGCCAGCTCATCGCCGACAACGAATGGCTGACGAGCATCCGCAGCCGCGCCATCATCCCGGGCGGCACGTGCGAGTTCGACCTGCCGGCGTATTTTGCATGGCAGCATCATCCGGCCGAGCGCCGCCGCACCGACATCATCAAATGGGCCCAACCGCTGGTGCCACTGCGCGACGCCACGATGATCGTGCTGCGCCTGCTGCGCGAATCGGGCCAGAGTGGCAAGGTCATTGCTAACGCAGGTAGCTATCAGCAGATGCTGTCGGGCCGCGTGTACCAGCTCATGCAGGTGCGCCTGGATGATGCGGCGCTGGGCTTCATTCCCGAGATCAGCGCCAACAAGTACATGCTCTGGGTACGCTTCACCCAGCAGGATGGCGACCTGCGACCCAAGCCGGTCGACGCGGATATCCCGTTCCAGCTCAAGCTCTGTAATTTCTAGCCTTTGCGATGAACGTGAAGACCGTCAAATGCCCGACCTGCGGCAAGCCGGTGCCATGGGTGCCGGAAAGCCGCTACCGCCCGTTCTGCTCCGAGCGCTGCAAGCAGATCGACTTGGGCGCCTGGGCGGCCGAGCAGTACACGATTCCCGTGGTGGAAGACGACGACTTGCCGCCCGACGCTCCGGGCGGCGATACGACCAGCAAGCTCAACTAGCGGTCAACTGGCGCTCGCTTCCTCGCGCATCCATTCGAAGACGGGCAGTGTGGCCGGCAGCACCGGCTCGACGCTGACCGGCAGCGTCTGCCACGCAAAGTCCTGCCCTTCCAGCGCCCGCAACGTCCCTTCCCACGCCGTCACCTTGCAGAAGTGCAGCCGCACATAGGCGTGCGGATAGTCGTGTTCGATCGTGCGCCAGGGCTCGCATGTGCGCAGGGTGATGTCGAGCTCTTCCTTCAGTTCCCGCGTGAGAGCGGCTTCCACCGACTCGCCTGACTCCAGCTTGCCGCCAGGGAATTCCCAGTAGCCTGCATACGGCTTGCCTTCGGGGCGCTGGGCCAGCAGGAAGCGGCCGTCCGGCTGCACCAGCACGCCCACGGCCACTTCGGTGATCTTGCGGCCGTCCGGCGTGTGCGTGGGCGGCACTTGCGTCAGGTTGTCA
This sequence comes from Ralstonia mannitolilytica, assembly GCF_905397375.1. Classification (GTDB taxonomy): domain Bacteria; phylum Pseudomonadota; class Gammaproteobacteria; order Burkholderiales; family Burkholderiaceae; genus Ralstonia; species Ralstonia mannitolilytica. Next base: position 49,708 of record NZ_CAJPVG010000009.1, on the reverse strand, counting down.
GTCGACATGCTGGCGCCCGTGCTTGCCGCCCCAGTCGCGGGCGAATTGCCAGGCCACACGGCCCGAGCGCGAACCGCGTTCGAGCGCCCACACCAGCGCCTCGCCCCGTGCAGCGGCGATGTCCTCGTCGCTGCAGCCGAAATGCTTGAGCCAGTGGCCCACGATGGTCAGGTACTCGTCCTGCTTCGGCGGGTAGAACGACAGCCACAGGCCGAAGCGCTCGGACAGCGAAATCTTCTCTTCCACCACCTCGCCCGGATGGATTTCACCGTCCGACGTGTGCTGGTAGGTCTCGTTGTCCTTCATGTACTCGGGCAGCAGGTGGCGCCGGTTCGAGGTGGCGTAGATCAGCACGTTGTCCGACTGCGCCGCCACCGAGCCGTCCAGCGCCGACTTCAGCGCCTTGTAGCCCGATTCACCGTCCTCGAACGAGAGGTCGTCGCAGAAGATCGCGAAGCGCTCGGGGCGCGAGGCTAAGCGCTCGACGATGTCGCCGAGGTCAGCCAGGTCGTCCTTGTCGACTTCGACCAGGCGCAGGCCTTCGTTCACGAATTCGTTCAGGCACGCCTTGATGAGCGACGACTTGCCCGTGCCGCGCGCCCCCGTGAGCAGCACGTTGTTGGCCGGCAGCCTGCGCACGAACTGTCGCGTGTTGGCGACGATGGCGGCCTTCTGGCGCTCGATGTTGTGCAGGTCGCTCAGATGGATCGGCGGCAGCTGGCGGACCGGCGCGAGGTAGCCGATGTTGCCGAACAGGCTCTGGCGCTTGCGCCAGCGAAAGGCCACGGCCTCGTTCCAGTCGGCTTCGGTCAGTTCGGGAGGCAGCCACTGCTCGAGCCGTCCGAGAAAGCGGTCGAGCCGTGCGGAAAGATCGGACGACATCAGCACGGGCCTCCGGTCAGGAGCGGTAATCCGCGTTGATCGACACGTAGTCGTGCGAGAAGTCGCACGTCCACACCGTGGCAGCAGCGTCACCGCGACCGAGCGCGATGCGCACGGTGATCTCGGCCTGCTTCATTACGCGCTGGCCGTCTTCTTCGCGGTAGTCGGGGTTGCGCCCGCCGTCACGCGCGACCCATACATCGTCGAGCCACAGGTTGACGCCGTTGACGTCGAGGTCCGTCACGCCGGCATAACCGACGGCGGCCAGGATGCGGCCCAGGTTCGGGTCCGATGCGTAGAACGCGGTCTTGACCAGCGGCGAATGCGCCACCGCATACGCGATCTGGCGGCATTCTTCGACATGGCGCCCGCCTTCCACGCGGATGGTCATGAACTTGGTTGCGCCCTCGCCGTCGCGCACGATCTTCTGCGCCAGCTCCTGGGCGAGGCCGGTCAGGGCATCGCGCAAGGCAGCGTAGTCGGGGTGGGATTCGGAATCGATGCGCGGCGTGCCGGCACGGCCGGTGGCGATGACGACGAACGAATCGTTGGTCGACGTATCGCCATCCACCGTCACGCTGTTGAACGAGTGATCCGCCGCGTGGCGCACGAGGCCTTGCAGCACGGCTTCATCCACGTTGGCGTCTGTGGCGATGAAGCCGAGCATGGTGGCCATGTTCGGGCGGATCATGCCGGCGCCCTTGCTGATGCCCGACAGGCGGACGGTCTTGCCCGACAGCGTGCACGTTGCCGAGGCCGCCTTCGGTACGGTGTCGGTGGTCATGATGGCCTCGGCGGCGGCCAGCCAGTTGTCCGGCTTCGCGTTGGCCTGCGCGGCAGGCAGCCCTGCGATGATGCGATCGACCGGCAGCGGCTCGAGGATCACGCCGGTCGAGAACGGCAGCACCTGCTCGGGCGATACGCCGAGCAGCCTGGCGACGGCATCACAGGTCTGGCGCGCATGCGCGAGGCCGGGCGCGCCGGTGCCCGCGTTGGCGTTGCCGGTGTTCACCACGATGGCACGGGTGCTCTTGCCGCTCGCCAGATGCTCGCGGCACACCTGGACGGGCGCCGCGCAGAAGCGGTTCTGCGTGAAGACGCCGGCCACGCTCGAGCCCTCTGCAATGCGGACCAGCAGCACGTCCTTGCGATTGGCCTTGCGTACACCGGCCTCGGCCCAGCCCAGGTCCACGCCATCGATCGGCAAGAGGGAGTCGGCAGCGGGCGCGACGAGATTCACAGCCATGGACACACCTTTCAAATGAGGATGCCCGCATCGCGGGCATCGTGAATCAACAGAAAACGGAATGCGCCGCGCACACGGCGCGGTCGATCACATCAGACCAGCTTGCCATGGCACTGCTTGTACTTCTTGCCCGAGCCGCACGGGCACGGGTCGTTGCGGCCGACCTTCGGCACCTCGCCTGCCAGGGCCGCAGCGGCGGCGGAGGCCGCGGAGCGCGGGGCGGCCATTGCCGGCGTGGCGCCATGAATCTCGGCATCGCCGGCGGCCACTTCGGCCAGCTCGTTGAACTCGTCATGCTTGTACTGCACGTTGCTCAACGCGGACAGGTCTTCCTCGATCTGCTCCGAAGCCTGCTCCAGTTCTTCCTGCGACTGGATGCGCACCGTAAAGATGATGCGGGTGACTTCGTTGCGGATCGTGTCGAGCAGGCGGCCGAACAGCTCGAAAGACTCGCGCTTGTATTCCTGCTTCGGATCCTTCTGCGCATAGCCGCGCAGGTGGATGCCCTGGCGCAGCATGTCGAGCGCGGCCAAGTGCTCGCGCCAGTGCGTATCAAGGCTCTGCAGCATCACCGAGCGCTCAAAGCCGGCAAAAGACTCGCGGCCAACCTGCGCGACCTTGCCTTCGTACACGGCTTCGGCGGCGTCCAGCACCATCTTCAGCAGGTCTTCGTCTTCGATCGACTGGGCCGCTTCCAGCGTCTTCACCAGCGGCTGATCGACGCCCCAGTCTTCGCGCAGCGTCTTCTCCAGACCGGCGACATCCCACTGCTCTTCCATGGTCTCGGCCGGCACATACGTGCGGAAGAGTTCCGTGAACACGGACTCGCGCAGGTTCTTGACGAGCTCACCCACATCCTGCGCTTCGAGAATCTCGTTACGCAGCTTGTAGATTTCCTTGCGCTGGTCGTTGGCAACGTCGTCGTATTGCAGCAGCTGCTTGCGGATGTCGAAGTTGCGGCCTTCCACCTTGCGCTGCGCCGATTCGATCGAGCGCGTGACGATGCCGGCTTCGATCGGCTCGCCCTCGGGCATCTTCAGGCGGTCCATGATGGCGCGCACGCGGTCGCCCGCGAAAATGCGCAGCAGCTGATCGTCCAGCGACAGATAGAAGCGCGACGAACCCGGGTCACCCTGGCGGCCGGCACGGCCACGGAGCTGGTTGTCGATCCGGCGCGACTCATGGCGCTCGGTGCCGATGATGTGCAGGCCGCCAGCAGCCTTCACCTGCTCGTGCAGCGATTGCCACTCATCCTGCAGCTGCTTCACGCGCGCCGCCTTTTCTTCGTCGGAAAGCGATGCGTCGGCCATCACGAAGCCGGCTTGCTTCTCCACGTTGCCGCCCAGCACGATGTCGGTGCCGCGGCCCGCCATGTTGGTGGCAATGGTGATCATCTTGGGCCGGCCGGCCTGCGCGATGATCTCCGCCTCACGCGCGTGCTGCTTGGCGTTGAGCACCTGGTGCGGCAGCTTGGCCTGCGTGAGCAGGTTCGACAGCAGCTCGGAGTTTTCGATGGAGGTCGTGCCGACCAGCACCGGCTGACCGCGCTCGTAGCAGTCGCGGATATCCCGGATGACGGCGTCGTAACGCTCCTTCGAGGTCTTGTAGATCTGGTCCTGCAAGTCCTTGCGCTGCGGCGGACGGTTGGTCGGGATCACCACCGTTTCCAGCCCGTAGATCTCCTGGAATTCGTACGCTTCCGTATCCGCCGTGCCGGTCATGCCGGCCAGCTTGCCGTACATGCGGAAGTAGTTCTGGAACGTGATGGTCGCCAGCGTCTGGTTTTCCTGCTGGATCTGCACGCCTTCCTTGGCTTCCACGGCCTGGTGCAGGCCGTCGGACCAGCGGCGGCCTGTCATCAGGCGGCCGGTGAATTCATCGACGATCACCACTTCGCCGTTCTGCACCACGTAGTGCTGGTCGCGGAAGAACAGGCTGTGCGCGCGCAGGGCGGCGTACAGGTGGTGCATCAGCGTGATGTTCTGCGGCGCGTAGAGCGATTCGCCCTCGCCGATCAGGCCCGCCTGCAGCAGGATCTGCTCGGCCTTCTCGTGGCCCGACTCGGTCAGGTAGACCTGATGCGATTTTTCGTCGACGTAGTAGTCGCCCGGCTTCTCGACGCCCGTGCCATCCGCCTTCTCTTCGCCGATCTGGCGGGTCAGCTGCGCCGGGATGCTGTTCATGCGACGGTACAGGTCAGTATGGTCTTCGGCCTGGCCCGAGATGATCAGCGGCGTACGCGCTTCGTCGATCAGGATCGAATCCACCTCGTCGACGATGGCGTAGTTAAGCGGACGCTGCACGCGCTGGCCGGCGTCGTAGACCATGTTGTCGCGCAGGTAGTCGAAGCCGAACTCGTTGTTCGTGCCGTAGGTGATGTCCGCCGCGTAGGCAGCCTGCTTCTGGTCGTGGTCCATGGTGGTCAGGTTGACCCCCACCGACAGGCCCAGCCAGTTGTACAGGCGGCCCATCCACTCGGCGTCGCGCTGGGCGAGGTAGTCATTGACCGTGACGACGTGCACGCCCTGGCCGGAGATGGCGTTCAGGTACACCGGCAGCGTGGCGGTCAGCGTCTTGCCTTCACCCGTGCGCATTTCGGCGATCTTGCCGTCGTGCAGCACCATGCCGCCGATCAGTTGGACGTCGAAGTGCCGCATCTTCATCACGCGCTTGCTGGCCTCGCGGCACACGGCAAACGCTTCGGGCAACAGCGCATCCAGCGTCTCGCCCTTGGCAAAACGTTGGCGGAATTCTTCGGTCTTGGCCTGCAGTTCGGCATCGGAAAGCGCTTCGAACTTGGGCTCGAGCGCATTGATCTGCGCCACCTTGCGGCGGTACTGTTTGATCAGCCGCTCATTGCGGCTGCCGAAAATCTTCTTGAGAAGGCCCGTGATCATCGATGGCGAGGGCCGGCGAGCCACCCGAAACCGCTTCGCGAAATACCGCGAAACCAGGCAGCGCAACGGCCCGAAAAGGGTTGGCGCAAAGGCGGGAGTTTAGCATGTGCACAACACCCGCTTGATGGCGCGAGGCCGGCCCGATGTGGCAGGAACGCCGCACTTTGGTGCAGCGTCCACCGCGCCGGACCGGCACACAATCACGCTGAATTGGGGACGGGCGCCCCCGATTGCAACCCGGGCCCGATCAGTGGCCCGCAGCCGCCATGCTCTTGCCGATATCGGCGGCCGCCACGGATGGCGCCGGCGTTTTGTTGACTGCCATCTTCGGCTGACCGGCGTTTTCCAGGAACGCCACCGGATTCTGCGGCACGTCGTTGACGTGCACCTCGAAATGCAGGTGCGGGCCCGTTGCGCGGCCCGTGCGGCCGATCAGCGCGATGCGCTCGCCGGCCTTGACGATGTCACCGACCTTGACGAACACCTTCGACGCATGCGCGTAGCGCGTCTTCAGGCCGTTGCCGTGGTCGATGTCGATCATGTTGCCGTATTCGTGATGGAACTCGCTGGCCACCACCACCCCGCCGGCGGCCGCCACGATCGGCGTACCGACCGGGCCGACGAAGTCCACGCCATCATGCTGCGTGCGCCGGCCGGTGAACGGATCGATCCGCACACCAAAGCCGGACGAGTCGTAGCCCGTGGCGACCGGGCGTACGGTCGGCATCAGCTTGGCGTGGATCTGGCGGTCCATCAGGGTGCTTTCGAGCACACTGAGGTAGTCGTTGCGCTGATCGGCCGAGCGCGTCAGCCGATCCAGCTCCGACTGGATCTCGGGCATCGACATCGGCCGGGAGAACGCGCCCTCCGGACCACCGCGGCCCGGCTGCGACTTGAAGTTGAATTCGCGCGGCGGCACCCCGGCCAGACCCGACACGCGGGCGCCCAGCGCATCGAGGCGCGCGATCTGCGCCTGCATCTCGCCGATGCGCGCGGCCATGAGGTTGAGATTTTCGCGGGTGATGCGCGGGTCCGCAGCGGCCGGGGCCGAAGCGCTGGCTCCGGGCAGCAGGCCCTGCTTGGCAGCCAGCCATGTTCCGCCGACAGACAGCGCCGCCACGGTCAGCAGTGCCGCCCCAATGGCCACGAAGACCCCGCGTCGCGACAGGTGCACCGCGCCCGCCTTGCGCGGATGAATCAGGATGATCTGCATTGCTCTTTTCCGGACAAAAAAGCCGCCCGACGACACGAAAGCGCGGTCAGGCGCCCTACAATGCCGGCATGCGAATCTTCGTTCATCCCGCTCTCAAGACACCCGTGGCAAAACCGGTCCAGGACTGGCTCTCGGGTGCCGGTTCGGTCGGCCCGCTGATGCAGGCGGCCAGACAATTGGCGTCGTTGGAAGCGGAGGTGTTGTCGCTGTTGCCGCCCGGACTGGGCGGCGGCGTGGCCATCGGCGGTATCAAGAACGATGCACGCGACAGCCGGGAAGCGACTCTGGTGTTGCTCGCCGCACATAGTGCGGCAGCGGCGCGCCTACGGCAGGTGGTACCCACCTTGCTGGAGCGTCTGCAGCGCCGGGGATCGCAGATTACCGCAATTCGGGTGCGGGTACAACCGCAGGGGGGCCGGGACAGTTTATGGCCACAAGAGACCGAAAAGCCGCCTAAACGCACCAAGATGACCGCAGTTGGGCTCAACAGCCTGGCCGCCCTGGCGAACGAGCTGCCCGACTCCCCGCTGCGACAGGCGTTGGCCGAGATGGTCGCGCGGCATACCGCGTCCAAATAGAAAAGCGCCCCGCAGGGCGCTTTATTTTCGTCGTCGCGACCGCAGTGGATCAGGAGAACGCCGGTTGCAACTGCGGCAGGAACGCGCGCGGCGCCTCTTCCGCCTTGTCGAACGTCACGATCTCATAGGCGGTTTCGTCGGCCAGCAGCGCGCGCAGCAGCGCATTGTTCAACCCGTGCCCCGACTTGTGCGCCGTGTACGCCGCGATCAGCGGATGGCCGACCACGTACAGATCGCCGATCGCATCAAGGATCTTGTGGCGGACGAACTCGTCGCCGTAGCGCAGCTCATCGTTGTTGAGCATGCGGTGCTCGTCGAGCACGATGGCATTGTCCAGACTACCGCCGCGTGCCAGACCGACCTCGCGCAGCATCTCGACTTCGTGCGCAAAGCCGAACGTACGGGCGCGGGCGATTTCACGCGTGTAGCTCGTGTCGGCAAAGTCGATTTCGAACGTCTGGCCGGTCTTGTCGACGGCGGGGTGGCGAAACTCGATCGTGAACGACAGCTTGAAGCCGAAGTACGGGTCGAGCCGGGCGAGCTTGTCGCCGTCACGGATTTCGACGGGCTTGGTCACGCGGATGAAGCGCTTGGCCGCCCCCTGCTCCTCGATACCGGCCGACTGCAGCAGGAACACAAACGAGGCCGCGCTGCCGTCCATGATTGGGATTTCCTCCGCGTCGACATCCACGTACAGGTTGTCGATGCCGAGGCCGGCACAGGCCGACATCAAGTGTTCGACGGTCGACACGCGGGCGCCGTCCTTCTGCAGCACGGAAGCGAGGCGCGTATCGCCGATGGCGCTGGCGGTGGCGGGAATCTCGACGGCCGGGTCCAGGTCCACGCGCGTGAAAACGATGCCGGTGCCTGCGGCTGCCGGGCGCAACGTCAACGTCACCTTGCGGCCCGAGTGCAACCCGATGCCGACGGTCTTGACGAGGGACTTGATGGTGCGTTGTTTCAACATGGCCGCCCTCAACTCACGAAATTCCTACGATTGTTTTTATCTATGCAGTCCGCATAGGTGATAACCCTAAGCATACCATTTTCACATCCCTGCCTTCAAAACGACTTTTGTATCGGGATGTTAGGCGTGCACACAGGCCTCTCAACCTTAGTGCACGCAGATTCGGCGCCCGGGTCTTCTCAGCGTAGAGGCGGTGCCGGATGGCGGCGGTGCTCCGCCATTTGGGGGAGATCCGGGTGTGGCGTCAGAGTATCGCGAGGACCGCTTCGGCGCTGCTGACGGCGAACTGCCCGGGCGCCTCGACCTGTAGCGCAGTTACCACACCGTCTCTCACGACCATCGCATAGCGCAGTGACCGGATGCCCATGCCGCGCTGGGAAAGATCTTGCTCCAGCCCCAGCTTGCGCGTGAACTCCGCGCTGCCGTCGGCGAGCATGCGGATCTTGCCGTCCGTGCCCTGCGCGCGCGCCCAGGCGCCCATCACGAAGGCGTCGTTGACCGACACGCACCAGATTTCGTCGACACCCTTGGCGCGCAGGGCATCGAAGTGCTCGAGGTAACCGGGCACATGACGCGCCGAGCACGTCGGCGTAAAGGCGCCCGGCAGGCCAAAGACGACGATCGTCTTGCCTTCGGCCAGCAGCGACACGGAAAACGCGTTCGGTCCGAGCGCGCAGCCGTCCTTTTCCACCTCAAAGAACTCGTAGAGCGTCGCGTCGGGCAGCGGTTGGCCAGGCTGGATCATGTTGGTCGGAAAGCGTATGCGCGGATAGCGCGATCATAGAACGAGACCGCCCGCGCGAGAGCGACTCACGCGGGCGGTCTTGGGAGACAACGACATCACGCGGCAGCAGGCAGGACGGGAGACCGCGCGCTACGCGACGAACGGGCACACCCACCGGGCGGGCTGGACCCTTCCGGGGAGGCGGCCAGAGGCCAACCCACCCGGCGGCAACGACTGTGTCCGTGGCGTCGCGCGCTGTCGGCCGGCGAGCAGCGATCCACCACACGACGGCGGTCACGGAGGGGAGCCGTGAACCGCACGCAGCGCGGCGTGCCGCAAGCAGCCTGACGTGCGCGGGCGCTACCTATCCTGCCAACGTGCCGGATCAGTCCGCCTGCTTGCGCAGGAAGGCCGGAATGTCGTACGTGTCGACGCCCTTCTCTTGCAGTGCCGCCACGTGGGCCGATGCCGACTCACGCGAACTGCGCCACACAGCCGGGGTGTCGAAGTTGCTGTAGTCCGGCGCGGCCGCCACCGAATGGCCGGCGCCGCCGCCGAAGGCCACCGGCTGGTTGTCGGTACCGGTCTTGAGCAGGGTCATCGTCTGCTGCTGTTGCTGCTTGTTCCGGTTGGCGCGGCCCAGGCCCGTGGCCACGACCGTTACGCGCAGCGCATCGCCCATGGCGTCGTCGTAGACCGTACCGAAAATGACGGTGGCATCTTCCGCGGCATAGCTGCGGATGGTGTTCATCACCTCCTTGGTCTCGGACAGCTTGAGCGAGCGGCTGGCCGTGATGTTGACCAGCACGCCGCGTGCGCCCGACAGGTCCACGCCTTCCAGCAGCGGGCTGGCCACGGCCTGCTCGGCAGCCAGGCGTGCGCGGTCGACGCCGGACACGGTAGCCGTGCCCATCATCGCCTTGCCCTGTTCGCCCATCACCGTCTTCACGTCTTCAAAGTCGACGTTCACCAGGCCATCGACGTTGATGATTTCGGCGATGCCGGCCACGGCGTTGTGCAGCACGTCGTCGGCGCACTGGAAACACTTGTCCATCTCGGCGTCGTCGCCCATGACTTCGAAGAGCTTCTCGTTGAGCACGACGATCAGCGAATCGACGTTGCCTTCCAGTTCGTTGGCGCCCGACTCGCCCACCTTGGCGCGGCGTGCGCCTTCAAAATCGAACGGCTTGGAGACCACGCCCACGGTCAGGATGCCCATCTCCTTGGCGATCTGTGCGACGACCGGAGCGGCGCCCGTGCCCGTGCCGCCGCCCATGCCGGCGGTGATGAACACCATGTGTGCGCCGCGCAGTGCGTCAGCAATCTGCTCACGGGCTTCTTCTGCGCAGTGCCTGCCGACCTCGGGCTTGGCGCCGGCACCCAGGCCCGTGTTGCCCAGCTGCAGCACGCGCGATGCGGTCGAGCGCTTGAGCGCCTGCGCATCGGTGTTCATGCAGATGAATTCCACGCCTTGCACGCCGCGGTTGATCATGTGCTGCACGGCGTTCCCGCCCGCACCACCGACGCCGACCACCTTGATGATGGTGCCGTCCTGCATTTCCGTTTCGATCATGTCAAAGTCCATCATTGCCTCCAGAAGTGATCAGTCCCAGACGATGCAGCCTCCCCGCCGCAACTCCTGGTTCCTGAACGAAAAACATCAAAAACAAGAAACCCACTTGCTCCCCCGGGGAGCACATCGCCAACCCTGAGCGCACACGCGCCTAGAAATTGCCGATGAACCATTCCTTCATGCGCGTCCAGATCTGCTTGACCGAACCGGACTGCACCACCACCTTGCGGCCACGCATGCGCTGCACGCGGCCTTCCTGCAACAGGCCCATCACCGTGGCGTAACGCGGGCTCTTCACGACTTCGTGCAGATTGCCGCGGTACTCGGGCACGCCCACGCGCACCGGCTTCAGGAACATGTCTTCGCCAAGCTCGACCATGCCCGGCATCATTGCCGTACCGCCGGTGAGGACCACGCCGCTGGAGAGCAGCTCCTCGTAGCCGGATTCGCGCACCACCTGGTGCACGAGCGAGAACAGCTCTTCCACGCGCGGCTCGATCACGGCGGCCAGCGCCTGGCGGCTCAGCGTGCGAGGGCCGCGGTCGCCGACGCCCGGCACATCGATCATCTCGTCCGGATCGGCCAATACCTGCTTGGCGATGCCGTACTGGATCTTGATGTCCTCGGCGTCCGGCGTGGGCGTGCGCAGGGCCATGGCGATGTCGTTGGTGATCTGGTCGCCGGCGATGGGGATCACGGCCGTGTGGCGGATCGCGCCTTCGCTGAAAATGGCGATGTCGGTCGTGCCACTGCCGATATCGACCAGCACGACGCCGAGTTCCTTCTCGTCTTCGGTCAGCACCGCCAGGCTCGAGGCGAGCGGCTGCAGGATCAGGTCGTGCACTTCGAGCCCGCAACGGCGCACGCACTTCACGATGTTCTGTGCCGCGCTCACCGCGCCGGTCACGATGTGCACCTTCACCTCGAGCCGGATGCCGCTCATGCCGATCGGCTCGCGCACGTCTTCCTGGCCGTCGATGATGAATTCCTGCGTGAGGATGTGCAGGATCTGCTGGTCGGTCGGGATGTTGACGGCCTTGGCGGTCTCGATCACGCGCGCGACGTCGGTGGAGGTGACTTCCTTGTCCTTGATCGCCACCATGCCGCTGGAGTTGAAGCTGCGGATATGGCTGCCGGCGATGCCCGTGAAGACCTCGCTGATCTTGCAGTCGGCCATCAGCTCCGCTTCTTCGAGCGCCTTCTGGATCGACTGGACGGTCGCCTCGATGTTGACCACCACGCCCTTCTTCAGCCCCTTCGATTCGGTCTGGCCCATGCCGATGACCTCGTAGGCGCCGTCGGGACGCAACTCGGCCACCACCGCCACCACCTTGGAGGTGCCGATATCCAGCCCGACCAGAAGATCCTTGTATTCCTTGCTCATCGCGTTTTCTCTGTGCTTCGCGTTGCTTTGTTGTTGGCCGCTGCATTCGTCTTCTTTGCAGCATTGCCGGTGCTGGGCAGCTTGCCCCCCTTGGCCAGCACCGCAGCCTGCGCATCGGTCAGGAAGCGCACACCCGCCGCCCGAACTGCGAACCCGTTGGGGTAGCGCAGATCGGCGTATTCGATCTGACCGCCCCAGCGCTGCGTCACCTGCGGCCACGCGCGCACGAAGCGGCGGGCACGCGCAGCCAGCGCGCTGCGGTCATCGTCATTCAACTCCCGGCCGAACTCGACGACCGTGCCGTTGGACAGCCTGGCACGCCAGGCGTAGCGATCTGTCAGCGTCACGCTCACCGGCTCGGCATTCAGCGGCTTGAACCACTCGGTCATCGTTTCCAGCTTGTCGACCACGTCCTGCTCGGTCCCCTCCGGCCCGGCCAGCGCGACGAGATCGGTGTCGTCCTCGGCTTCGGCCAGGTTGGCGACGAACACTTCGCCATACGTGTTGACCAGCTTGCCGGACTCATTGCCGCCCCAGGTGCCGAGTGCTTCGTGCTCCTGCACTTCCACCAGCAACCCGTTCGGCCACACGCGGCGCACGCTCGCACGCCGCACCCACGGCACCGACTCGAACGCGGCACGCGCCTCGTCGAGGTTCAGCGTGAAGAAGTTGCCCCGCAGCTTCACCAGCGCATTCGCGCGCACGCTGGGCACGTTCACATGGCGCAGCTCGCTGCCGGCCATCGGCATCACGCGCACGTGCTGCAGTTGGAACATCGGACGCTGTATCAGCCACATCGCCCCCACGCCCAATGCCGCCAGCGCGAGCAGCGCATACAGCGCGGTCGCGACGGTATTGAGGAGACGGGTGTTGTGCCACATAACGTTGTGCTATCCGGTTTGGCTGACGTTTGGTCGGTTATTCAGGTTTCCAGTCGCTGCTCGCGTGCAGCTCCAGCGATGCGGAGGCCGCCAGCTGCAGCACGAAGTCTTCGTAGCTGATGCCCGCGGCGCGCGCGCCCATCGGCACCAGCGAATGGCCGGTCATGCCCGGCGACGTATTCATCTCCAGCAGGAACGGCGCGTTGTCGGACTTGCGCAGCATGATGTCGGCGCGGCCCCAACCGCGGCACCCCAGCCCGCGATACGCCTGCACCACCAGCGCCTGCACGCGTGCGGCCACATCGGCGGGAATCGGTGCGGGGCACTCGTAGCGCGTGTCGTCGGTGAAGTACTTGTTCTGGTAGTCGTAGTTGGCCTGCGGCGCGACGATGCGGATGAGCGGCAGCGCCGTGGCGCTCTCACCCTCGCCGATGACGGGGCAGGTCAGCTCGTCGCCGTCGATGAATTGCTCGGCCATCACGTCGCGGTCCAGGCGCGCGGCCTTCTCGTAGGCGGCAGGCAGTTCGGCCACGTTCGTCACCTTCGTCAGGCCGATCGACGAACCTTCACGCGCGGGCTTGACGATCAGCGGCAGGCCAAGCCGGTCGGCCACGGCTTGCCAGTCGGCGTCTGCGTGCAGCATGACGAAGTCGGGCGTCGGCAGGCCATGCGTCTGCCATTGGCGCTTGGTGGCTTCCTTGTCCATCGCCAGCGCAGACGCGAGTACGCCGCTACCGGTGTACGGAATGCCAAACTGCTCGAGCAGGCCCTGGATCGTGCCGTCTTCTCCAAAGCGGCCGTGCAGCGAGATCACCACGCGGTCGAAACCCTGTTTGGCGAGGTCGGCCACCGGCTGCACGCCCGGATCAAACGGATGCGCGTCGACGCCACGCGAGCGCAGCGCCGCCAGCACGCCTTTGCCCGACAGCAGCGAGATTTCACGCTCGGCAGAACGGCCGCCCAGCAGGACGCCCACCTTGCCGAGGGCTTTCGGATCGATGGCCGGATGCGCAACGAACGGACCGGTCGTCATAGTCGTCATGCCCGTGCTCCTGCCTGACGCGCGGCGACCTGGCCGGGCACCTGGCCGATGGACCCTGCGCCCATGGTGATGACCACGTCGCCGTTCTGTGCCGCATCGAGGATCGCTTGCGGCATGTCTTCAATCTGTTCCACGAATACGGGCTCGACCTTGTTGGCTACACGCAGCGCGCGCGTGAGCGAGCGACCGTCGGCCGCCACGATAGGCGGCTCGCCAGCGGCATAGACCTCGGCCAGCAGCAGCGCATCCACCGTGCCGAGCACCTTCACGAAGTCTTCAAAGCAATCGCGCGTGCGCGTGAAGCGGTGCGGCTGGAACGCCAGCACGAGGCGTCGATCGGGGAACGCGCCACGTGCAGCGGCCAGCGTGGCGGCCATCTCGACCGGGTGGTGACCGTAGTCGTCGATGAGCGTGAAGGTGCCCTTGCCGTCGGCGGTCGGCACTTCGCCGTAACGCTGGAAGCGGCGGCCCACGCCGTTGAACTCGGCCAGCGCCTTGACGATGGCCTCGTCGGGCACTTCCAGCTCGGTGGCGATGGCGATCGCAGCCAGCGCGTTCTGCACGTTGTGCATGCCCGGCAGGTTCAGCGTAATCGCCAGCGGCGGCTCGGCGTGGCCGTTGAGCTGCCGGATGACGGTGAATTCCATGCGGCCATCGACGGCGCGCGCGTTGACGGCACGAATCTGCGCGTCTTCGGCGAAGCCATAGCGCACGACGGGCTTGGAGACGAATGGCAGGATCTCGCGCACGTTCGGATCATCCACGCACAGCACCGCGATGCCGTAGAACGGCAGGCGATGCGTGAACTCGATGAACGCCTGCTTCAGCCGCGCGAAGTCGTGCCCGTAGGTGTCCATGTGGTCGGCATCGATGTTGGTGATGACTTCGATCACGGGGAACAGGTTCAGGAACGACGCGTCGGATTCGTCCGCCTCGGCGACGATGAAATCGCCCGTGCCAAGCCGTGCGTTGGCGCCGGCAGAGTTGAGGCGCCCGCCGATCACGAAGGTCGGATCGAGGCCGCCCTCGGCCAGCACGGAGGCAACGAGGCTCGTGGTCGTCGTCTTGCCGTGCGTGCCGGCAATCGCGATGCCCTGCTTCAGACGCATCAGTTCGGCCAGCATCACGGCGCGCGGCACGATCGGAATGCGCTTGGCGCGTGCGGCCAGGACTTCCGGGTTGTCGCCGCGCACGGCAGTCGATACCACCACGGCATTCGCGCCGACGATGTGTTCCGGCGCATGGCCCTGCATGATGGTCGCGCCCAGCGATGCCAGGCGCTGCGTGGTCGCGCTGCTGCCCAGGTCCGAGCCCGTCACGCGGTAGCCCAGGTTCAGCAGCACCTCGGCGATGCCGCTCATGCCGGCCCCGCCGATGCCCACGAAATGGATGTTTTTGACAATGTGCTTCATATCGATTCTTTCCTATGCCCCTATGTGCGGCTTACGGCGACACACACGTCGGCAACCCGCTCGGCCGCTTCCGGCCTCGCCTGCTCGCGTGCCTTGGCCGCCATATCGGCCAATTGGGCACGCGTCAGGTGCGCGAGTGTATCTGCCAGCGACGCCGGACTCAGTTCCGGCTGGGGCACCAGCAAGGCCGCGCCGCGTTCGGAAAGGAACCGCGCGTTGGTGGTCTGGTGGTCGTCCACTGCATGCGGGAACGGAACGAACAGCGCAGCGACACCGGCCGCGGCCACTTCGGAGACGGTCATGGCGCCCGCGCGGCAGATCACGAGATCGGCATGCGCATAGGCGGCCGCCATATCGTCGATGAACGGGACGGCATGCGCGTGGGCCTCGTCGATGCCCGCTGCGGCGTAGTTCGCGCGCAGCGTGTCGATCTGCTTGGCGCCGGCCTGGTGGATGACGATCGGGCGCGTGTGGGCCGGCAGCAGCGCCATCGCCTTCGGTACCACGTCGTTCAGGGCCGCCGCCCCGAGGCTGCCGCCCACCACCAGCACGCGCAGCGGGCCGGTGCGCTCCGCATAGCGCGCCTGCGGCGACGACAGCGCTGCCAGGTCCGCGCGGATCGGGTTGCCGACCCATTCGGCACCGGCCAGCGCGTTAGGGAAGGCGCACAGCACGCGATCCGCCACACGCGCCAGCACGCGGTTGGCGAGACCGGCAATCGAATTCTGTTCGTGCAGCACGAGCGGGCGGCCCAGCAGCACGCTCATCATGCCGCCCGGGAAGGTGATATAGCCGCCCATGCCGAGCACCACGTTCGGACGCACGCGGCGCACGACGCCGAGGCTTTGCCAGAACGCGCGCAGCAGGTTGAGCGGCAGCAGGAACTTGGTGACGAGACCCTTGCCGCGCACACCGCCAAACTGCACCGACTCCAGCGGAAAGCCGTGCTTGGGCACAAGCTGGCCTTCCATGCCGTTCGCGTTGCCCAGCCAAACCACCTTCCAGCCACGCGCGGCCAGCAGCTTGGCGACCGACAGCGCGGGGAAGATGTGGCCGCCCGTACCGCCGGCCATGACGAGGAGCGTGCGCGGTGGCGTGCCGACCGTCATACCTTGCCCCCACGCATCAGCACGCGGTTTTCATAGTCGATGCGCAGCAGCAGCGCGAGCGCCACGCAGTTCATCAGGATGCCCGAGCCGCCGTAGCTGACCATCGGCAGCGTCAGGCCCTTGGTCGGCAGCAGACCGAGGTTCACGCCCATGTTGATGAACGCCTGCCAGCCGATCCAGATGCCCAGCCCCTTGGCGACCAGCCCGGCGAACGTGCGGTCGAGCTGCAGCGCGGTGCGGCCGATCTCGAACGCGCGGCGCACCATCCAGTAGAACAGCAGGATCACGATCAGCACGCCGACAAAACCGAGCTCCTCGCCGATCACGGCCAGGATGAAGTCGGTATGCGCTTCGGGCAGGTAGTGCAGCTTCTCGATGCTGCCGCCCAGGCCGACGCCGGTCCACTCGCCGCGCCCGAAGGCGATGAGCGAGTGCGTCAGCTGGTACGCCTTGCCCTGCGCGTATTCCTCTTGCCACGGGTTCA
The DNA here is from genome assembly GCF_905397375.1 of Ralstonia mannitolilytica. GTDB lineage: Bacteria > Pseudomonadota > Gammaproteobacteria > Burkholderiales > Burkholderiaceae > Ralstonia > Ralstonia mannitolilytica. Next base: position 33,316 of record NZ_CAJPVG010000009.1, on the reverse strand, counting down.
GGTACGCGAAGATGCGCTCGCGCCGCCACGGCGAGGCCACGATCAGCAGCGAGAACGTCGAGACGGCCGTCAGCACCAGTCCGCCGAACAGCTTGCCGTTCACGCCGCCCAGGAACAGGATGCCCATGGCCACGGCGGCAATCACGAGGAACGCGCCCATGTCGGGCTCCAGCAGCAGCAGCGAACCGACGAACGCCACCGCCACGCCCATCGGCAGGAAGCCCTTGCGCACGCTCTGCATCCAGTCCTGCTTGCGCACGGTGTAATTGGCCGCGTACAGCACGACCGCCAGCTTCATCAGCTCGGAAGGCTGGAAGTTCATGATGCCGAGCGGCAACCAGCGCCGCGCGCCGTTCACGCCCTTGCCCACGTGCGGAATCAGCACCACGATCAGCAGGACCAGCGCGAGGATGAACAGCTTGGGCGCGTACTTGTCCCAGAACTTCACCGGGATCTGGAATGCCACCACGGCCCCGATCACGCCGATCAACAGCGAGAAGGCGTGGCGCGTCAGGAAGTGCCCATTCGTATAGTTGGCGTACTTCGGTGAATCGGGCAGCGCAATCGACGCCGAATACACCATCACCAGCCCGAGGCCGAGCAGCACGATCGCCACCCACATCAGCGGCTGGTCGTATTCCATCATCTTGGAGCGCGTTGGCTTGACGCCCGAAACAGCGTCGCGCAGCCCGCCCCAGGCGCTGCCGATGGTCGCCCCGATGAAGCCGCTGCGCTTGATCTGGGTGTCGCTCATAGCAGCACTCCCCGGTCGGCGGCGAGCGCGACCACGGCTTCGTGGAACACCTGCGCGCGATGTTCGTAGTTGCGGAACATGTCGAAGCTCGCGCAGGCCGGCGACAGCAGCACGGCATCACCGGGCTGGGCGTGCGCGGCTGCTTGGTTCACGGCAGCCTCAAGCGTGGGTGCGTCGATGAGTGCGACACCGGTACCCGCCAGCGCCTCGCGGATTCGCGGCGCATCGCGGCCGATCAGCACCACCGCACGCGCGTACTGCGCGACGGGCGCAGCCAGCGGCGAAAAGTCCTGGCCCTTGCCGTCTCCGCCCGCAATCAGGACGACGTGCTTGGACAGGCCAGACAGCGCCGCCACCGTTGCGCCGACATTGGTGCCCTTGCTGTCGTCAAAGAATTCGATGTCATCGAACGCGGCGATGAGTTCAACACGGTGCGGCTCGCCGACGTAATCGCGCAGGCCGTGCAACAGTGCGCTCACCGGCAGGCCGATCGCACGGCACAGGGCGAGTGCGGCCATCGCATTCGTGGCGTTATGCAGGCCGCGGATGCGCAGTGCGTCCGCCGGCATCAGGCGCTTGAGACGGACCGGCGCGGGCGCGGCGGGCGCCGTGTCGCCCTTCTTGCGGCGTGCCGGCTTGGGAAGGTCGTCGTCCTCGGCTTCGGCCAGCACGATCCACGGCATGCCGCCCTCGCGCAGCAGGCCAAGCGCATCGGGCGCAGCAGGCTCGTCGGTGCCAAAGGTCACGTCGATGCCGTGCTTGCTCGCGAACGCCATCACGCCGGCGTCCTGCCGGTTCAGCACGCGCACGGTGCGGGCGCCGAAGATGCGGCCCTTGGCTGCGGCGTAGGCTTCCATCGAGCCGTGCCAGTCAAGGTGGTCCTGCGTGATGTTGAGGATGGTCGCGGCGTCGGCATCCAGCGTATGCGTGGTCTCGAGCTGGAAGCTGGACAGTTCGAGCACCCACACGTCGGGCAGCACGCCTGCGTCGATGCATTCGCTCAGCTTATCGAGCGCGGAGGGGCTGATGTTGCCGGCCACACCGACGGTCTTGCCGGCACGTTGGGCCAACGCGCCCGTGAGCGCCGTCGTGGTGGTCTTGCCGTTGGTGCCCGTGATGGCCAGCACACGCGGCGCGTAGGCCTGCACGGCCTTGAGGCCGGCCAGCGCGCGAGCAAACAGTTCGATCTCGCCCCAGACGGGCACCGTGCGTTCGCTGGCGGCGGCAAGCAGCGCAGCGACGTTCGCATCCAGCGGCGACAGGCCGGGGCTGATCGCCACCAGCGTCACGCCTTCCAGCAGCGATGCGACAAACGGGCCGCTCACGAATTCGGCGTCCGGCACGTGGGCGCGCAAGGTCGGCAAGTTGGCCGGTGCCTCGCGCGTATCGGCCACGCGCACGCGCGCACCGTGGCGGGCGCACCAGCGCGCCATGGCGAGGCCCGACTCGCCCAGGCCGAGCACCAGCACGAAGGGCGCGTCGAATTCGCCAAACATGCGCGGCGCCTGCGCTGTTTCAGCCGGCGGCGTCGGCTCGGTGGAGTCGAGCGTGGTGGCGACGACATCCATGTCGTCGTCGGGGCGGGCGGGTTCGGCCATGTCGATCGTGTCGGTCATGTCGCCCTCACCGCAGCTTCAACGTCGACAGGCCGATCAGCACCAGCATCATGGTGATGACCCAGAAGCGCACGACCACCTGCGTCTCTTTCCAGCCGCCCAGCTCGAAATGGTGATGCAGCGGCGCCATGCGGAACAGGCGCCGACCCTCGCCATAGCGCTTCTTCGTGAACTTGAACCACGTCACCTGCAGCATCACCGAGAGCGTTTCGGCCACGAAGATGCCGCCCATGATGAAGAGCACGATTTCCTGGCGGACGATCACGGCAATGGTGCCCAACGCCCCGCCCAGCGCCAGCGCGCCGACGTCGCCCATGAACACCTGCGCCGGATGCGCGTTGAACCACAGGAAGGCGAGCCCCGCCCCGGCCATCGCCGAGCAGAAGATCAGCAGCTCACCCGCGCCCGGAATATGCGGGAACAGCAGGTATTTGCTGTAGACCGCGCTGCCCATCACGTAAGCAAACACACCCAGCGCGCTGCCGACCAGCACCACCGGCATGATGACGAGGCCGTCGAGGCCGTCCGTCAGGTTCACCGCATTGCTCGAGCCGACGATCACGAGGTAAGTCAGCACGATGAAACCGAACACGCCGAGCGGGTAACTGACTTCCTTGAAGAACGGCACGATCAGGTGCGACTTGGCCGGCAGGTTCAGCGACAGACCGCTGCGCACCCATTCCATGAACAGCTCCAGCACGCGCATGTTGCTCGTCTCGGACACCGAGAACGCCAGGTACGCCGCGGCAAACAGGCCGATCACGGTCTGCCAGAAGAACTTCTCGCGCGAGGACATGCCCTTCGGGTCACGGTGCACGACCTTGCGGTAGTCATCCACCCAGCCAACAGCGCCGTAGCCGAGCGTGACGAGCAGCACGATCCAGATGAATCGGTTGCCCCAGTCGGCCCACAGCAGCGTGGACACCGCAATGCCGATGAGCACCAGGACGCCGCCCATGGTCGGCGTGCCGGCCTTGACCAGGTGCGTCTGCGGACCATAGCTGCGCACGGCCTGGCCAACTTTCAGTTCCGTCAGCCGACGGATCACCCACGGCCCGAACCCGAGGCCGATCACCAGCGCCGTGAGGGATGCCATCACGGCCCGGAACGTCAGATAGTTGAAAACGCGCAGGAAGCCGTAGTCGTTCTGCAGCCACTGCGCCAATGCCAATAACATGGGTTCTTACATCCCTTTAATGCTTCTGTTGCGTGGAAGACCCGGCGGCCGATGTTGCAGCCGGGTCTTTCAAGACCAGCGCTTCCACAATGCGTTCCATCCGCATGAAGCGCGAGCCCTTCACCAATACCGTCGCACCGGGCCCGATGACCGGCACACCGTGTTCAATCAACGCTTCGGCCGACGCGAAATGCTGTGCGCCCGCGCCAAACGCGTCGACCGTATGCCGTGCAAGCTCGCCGGTGGCCAGCACCGCATCGATGCCGCGCTCACGCGCATAGGCACCGATCTCCGCGTGGAATGCCGGCCCTTGCGCGCCAACCTCGCCCATGTCGCCGAGCACCAGCCAGCGCGGCGCCGGCAGCGTGATGAGCGCCTCGATCGCGGCGCGCACCGAATCCGGATTCGCGTTGTACGTGTCGTCGATGACGAGGCCGCCGTGTGCGCCCGGCTTGCGCTGCAGCCGCCCCTTGACCGGCGCGAAGCTGCCGAGCGCCTGCACGATGACCTCGGGCGCCACACCGGCAGCCAGCGCGCACGCCGTTGCCGCCAGTGCATTGCGCGCGTTGTGCAACCCAAGCAGCGGTAGCGTGATGACGAAGCGCTGCCCCTCGGCCTGCACGTCGATGCGCTGGCCGTCGGCAGCATCGGTGACGGCGCCCTTCACAGCGCCAGCCTCGATGCCGAAATCGAGCACGCGACGCGAACCCGCAGCCGCCTGCCATACCGGCGCAAACTCACCGCCGTTGGCCGCGTCGCGCGGGAACACCGCCACGCCGTCAGCCGGCAGCGCCGCCAGCACGGCGGCGTGTTCTTCGGCCACGGCCTGCACATTCACCATGAATTCCTGGTGCTCGCGCTGCGCGTTGTTGATCATCGCCACCGTCGGCTGGGCGATGGCGGCCAGCACGGCGGTCTCACCCGGGTGGTTCATGCCGAGTTCGAGCACCGCCAGCCTGTGTTGCGCGTTCAGGCGGAACAGCGTGAGCGGCAGGCCGATCTCGTTGTTGAAATTGCCGGCGGTTGCCAGGCGGGCGTCTTCACCCACGGCGTGCGCGAAGATGGCCGAGATCATCTCCTTGACCGTGGTCTTGCCGTTGCTGCCCGTCACGGCCACCACGGGAATCGGAAACTGGCGGCGCCAGCCCGCTGCAAGCTCGCCGAGCCCGACGCGCGTATCGGCTACCGTCAGAACGGCCACGTTCGACATATCCAGCGTGGCGGCCGGCGCGCGCGACACCAGTACGGCGGCCGCGCCGCGCGCCACCACTTCGGGCAGGAAGTCGTGGGCATCAAACCGTTCGCCGATCAGCGCGACAAACAGGTCGCCGGGCTGCACGGTACGGCTGTCGGTAGTGACGCGCAGGATGGCCGCATCGGGGCCGGCCAGGTAGGCACCCGCCATCCAGGAAGCGGCATCGGTCGCGTGCATCATCACGGTCTGGGCGGCGCTCATGCGTTCACCCCGCGGGCAGCCAGCGCCAGGCGCACGTGTTCCTGATCGGAGAACGGGCGTTTGCGGCCGGCGATCTCCTGCGTCGATTCATGCCCCTTGCCGGCCACGACGATCACGTCGTGCGCATCGGCGTGCCGCACCGCGTGCAGGATCGCGGCGGCGCGGTCTTCGATCTGCGCGGCGGCGCTCGGGTGGTCCATGCCGTCGGCAATCTCGTCGAGGATGTGCTGCGGATCTTCGCTGCGCGGGTTGTCGGAAGTCAGTACGACATGCTGCGCCAGCCGCTCTGCAATGGCGCCCATCTTCGGGCGCTTGCCGGGGTCGCGGTCGCCGCCGCAGCCGAACACGGCCCACAGCTTGCCGCCGCGCGCCTCGGTCATTGGCGCAAGCGCGCGCAGCGTCTGTTCGAGCGCATCGGGCGTGTGCGCGTAGTCGACCACCACCAGCGGGCCGTCCTCGCCGCCAAAGCGCTCCATGCGGCCGCTCACGGGCTGGAGCTTTTCGATGCGCGCGATGGCGTCCTGCCATGGCACGCCGGCCGCCAGTAACGCGCCGAGCACAGCCAGCAGGTTCGAAACGTTGAACAGACCGACAGTGGGCGCATGCACCGTTGCGCGGCCGAAGCTGCCGTCCACCTCGAACGTCGTACCGGTGCGGTGCGCGCGCACGTTGGCGGCACGCAGCCACTGCTTGGCGCCGTGCTGCGCAGCGGCATCGCCGTCGATGCCGTATTCGATGGTTTCAACGTCGGCGCGCGCGTTCCGCAGCAGTCGCACACCTGCTGCATCGTCCCGGTTGATCACGGCCGCCCGCAAACCCGGCCAGCCGAACAGGCGCGCCTTGGCAAGTTCGTATTCGGCCATCGTGCCGTGGTAGTCGAGGTGATCCTGCGTGAGGTTGGTGAACACCGCGATGTCGAAATACGTGCCGTCAACGCGGCCCTGCTCCAGGCCGTGCGACGAGACTTCCATGGCGATTGCGCGAGCGCCCGCCCGGTGCAGCTCGGCCAGGCTGTGTTGCAGCTGAATGGCGTCGGGCGTGGTGAAGCCCGTGGCCACCAGCGCATCGACGAACCCGGTGCCCAGCGTACCCACCACTGCGCAGCGCTCGCCGTGCCGGGTGAGCGCCTGCGCGATCCATTGCGAGCACGACGTCTTGCCATTGGTGCCGGTCACGCCGATGACACGCAATGCCTCGGGGCCCGGCACGCCATACCATTGCGCAGCGAGCGGCCCGGCCAGCTCGGCCAGGCCATCCACCGGCAGAATGCGCACCGGCGCATCGGCGGGCACCACGTAGCCGTGCGCTTCGGCCAGCACGGCAGACGCCCCGGCCGCAATGGCCTGCGGGATGTGCGGTCGGCCGTCGCCGCGCTGGCGCGCGTTGCCGAGCACATACGCGACGAACACATCGCCCGTCTTGAGCTTGCACGTGTCGCTGGTGATGTCGGCACCGGCCGGCACCTGCGTGCGGAGCCAGTCGAGAACAGCCGCAAGACGCACGGCCACGGGCGGGCGGTCGGAAGTCACGGTGGTGGAACGGCTCGTCATTGCAACCCCCCCACCGGTTCTTCCGGCACGTCCGGGGTCATCACGAGCTGGCGGACAGGCGAATCGGGCGGGACGTTCAGCGCACGCAAGGTGCCCCCCACGATCTGCGAGAACACCGGGCCGGCCGCGCCACCGCCGTAGCGGTTGCCCACCGTGGGCTCGTCCACGCTCACGGCCACGATGATGCGCGGGTTGGACATCGGGGCCAGACCGATGAACGAGGCGCGATACTTGGAGCGGTCATAGCCGCGCCCGGTATGCTTCCACGCCGTGCCGGTCTTGCCGCCCACGCGATAGCCCATCACCTGGGCCTGCGGCGCGGTGCCGCCGGGCGCCGTGACGGTCTCGAGCATCTGGCGGACCTGCCGCGCCACCTCAGGTGAGATCACGCGCTCGCCCTGCGGCGGCTGGCCATTGGTGCGATACATCGTGATCGGAATCAGTTCGCCGTCGTGCGCGAAGATGGTGTACGCGTGTGCGATCTGGAACAGCGACACCGACAGGCCGTAGCCGTACGACATGGTCGCCTGCTCGATGCGGCGCCATTTGTTCGCCGGCCGCAGCCGTCCCGCCACGGCGCCCGGGAAGCCGATCTTGGGCGCCTGACCGAGGCCCACGCTGGTGAACATGTCCCACATTTCCTGCGGCTTGAGCAGCATCGCGATCTTCGTCGTGCCGATGTTGCTCGAGTGCTGGATGACCTGCGCGACCGTCAGCGTGCCGTAGTTGCTCGTGTCGGAAATGGTGGCGCCTTCGAAGCTGTATTTGCCGTTGGTCTGCACCAGCGTGTTGGGCGTCACGCGCTTGAGTTGCAGCGCCAGGCTGATAGTGATCGGCTTCATCATCGAGCCGGGCTCGAAGGTGTCGGTCAGCACGCGGTTGCGCAGCTGCTCGCCCGACAGGCGGCTGCGATCGTTCGGGTTGTAGGTCGGGTAGTTGGCCAGCGCCAGGACTTCGCCGGTCTGCGCATCGAGGACGATGGCGCTGGCCGCCTTCGCGCGGGTGCGCTCGACCGCGGCCTTGATCTCGTTGAAGGTCAGGTACTGGATCTTGGCGTCGATGGAAAGCGTCTGGTCGTGCCCATCGCGCGGCGCCTTGAGCACGCCCACGTCTTCCACCACGCGGCCCAGGCGATCCTTGATCACCTGCCGCTGCCCAGCCGCCCCTGCGAGCTCGGCCTGGCGCGCCAGCTCCACGCCTTCCTGGCCTTTGTCCTCGACGTTCGTGAAGCCGACGATGTGCGCCATCGCCTCGCCTTCGGGGTAGAAGCGCTTGTACTCGCGCGTCTGATAGATGCCTTCGATCTTGAGCGCGGCGATCTGCTCGGCGACTTCAGGCAGCACCTGGCGCTTGAGGTAGACGAAGCCCTTGTCTTCACCGAGCTTGCCGGCGAGCTCCTTCGGGCTCATGTCGAGGAGCTTGGCGAGCTTCTTCATGTCCTCGCCGGGCACGTTGTTGGGCACGTCTTCCGGCACGGCCCAGATGGCCTTGACCGGCAGGCTGGTGGCCAGCACCAGGCCGTTGCGATCAAGGATCTTGCCGCGCGTGGCGGGCAGCTCCAGCGTGCGCTGGAAGCGCTTCTTGCCCTCGGCCTCGTAAAACCGGTTGCCCGGACCCTGGATCCACAGCGCACGGCCGATCAACGCCATGAACGCGGCAAACATCAGGAACACCACGAGTTTCGAGCGCCACATCGGCAGGCGCAGCCCCAGCACCGGGCTGGCCGAGAACTGGCCCAGGCGCGCGCGCGCCGTGGTGCCGTTAGGTTTGCGTGCACCGCTCATGGCTGAACTCCGGAAGCCGTGGGCGCGCTGGCCGCAGCGGAGGAGGCCTCCGTCGTCGGCATATCGGCAAACCCCTGCAGATACTGCGTGCGGCCCGCCTGCGCGGGCGCCATCTTCAATTGCCGGCTCGCAATGTCGGCAATGCGAGCACTCTTGCCCAGTGCGCTCTGCTCATATTGCAGGCGCGACCAGTCGATATTCAGTTGCTTCTCTTCCGCCTGCGCACGGTCGAGCGCGACAAACAGTTGCCGCGCCTGATGCTGTGCGTTGACCAGCGACAGCGCACACAGCACCAGCGCGGTCAGCAGGAACATGTTCAGGCGGTTCATGGCGTGGGTCTCCGCGAGTCAGCAGCTGTCAGCAACGCTCGGCCACGCGCATGATGGCCGAGCGCGCACGCGGGTTGGCCGACACCTCGGCCTCCGACGGCTTCACGCGGCCGAGCAGGCGCAACTGCGGCGCCGGCAGCTCATGCGCACGCAGCGGCGCCCGACGCAGTTCCGGCGCGGCGGATTGCTCCGGACGCGCCAAGGCCTGCATGAAGCGCTTGACGATGCGGTCTTCCAGCGAATGGAAGCTGATCACGACGAGACGTCCCCCCTGTTCCAGACGTTCAAAGGCGGCCTTCAGACCGGTTTCGAGGTCCGCAAGCTCTTGATTGACGTGAATCCGTAAAGCTTGAAAGGTGCGGGTCGCAGGGTCTTGGCCCTTCTCGCGTGTTTTGACGGCTTGCGCCACGAGCGCGGCAAGCTCGGATGTGCGATCGAGAGGACCTCGAGTCCCGGATTCGCTCCGGCGAGCAACAATCGCCTTTGCAATCTGTACAGCAAACCGTTCTTCCCCATAGTCCCGTATCACCCTCGCAATGTCGCGCTCATCGGCCTCGGCCAGCCATTGGGCTGCGGTGATGCCGCGCGTGGTGTCCATCCGCATGTCGAGCGGGCCATCCATCCGAAACGAGAAGCCACGTGCGCCTTCGTCGATCTGGGGCGAGCTGATGCCCAGATCCAGCAGCACGCCGGCCACCCGTTCAATGCCGCGCGCGTCCAGGCACTGGGCCATCTGCGCGAAGCTGTCATGCTCAATAGCGAAGCGGGCATCCTCTACGGTGCCCGCTTCGGTGATTGCTGCCGGGTCCTTGTCGAAGGCGACGAGTCTGCCGCCGGGCCCCAGCCGTTCCAGGATGCGGCGGCTGTGCCCGCCTCTCCCGAAGGTTCCATCGATATAGATGCCGTCGTCGCGCCAGATCAGCGCATCGACCGCTTCGTCCAAAAGCACCGTTTGATGGCGCAGTCCCGTACTGGCTTGGGTTGTCATCGCGCGTCATCAAAAGGAGAAATTCTTGAGGGCGTCGGGCATGCCTTGCGCCATGGCGGCCTGCTCCTTCGCGGTGTACGTGGCGGCGTCCCAGATTTCGAAGTGGCTGCCCATGCCGAGCAGCATCACGTCGCGCTCAAGGGCGGCCGCGGTGCGCAATTCAGGTGTGATGAGGACACGGCCGGCGGTGTCGAGCTCCACGTCGGCGGCGCTGCCCAGGAAGATCCGCTTCCACCAGTGCGCTTCCATCGGCAGCGCGGCGATGCGCTCGCGGAAGCGTTCCCACTCCGGGCGCGGAAACAGCATGAGGCAGCCGTCCGGGTGCTTGGTCACAGTCACCCGGCCCTCGGCCTGCAGCTGGAGCGCTTCGCGGTGCCGCGACGGAATGGACATCCGCCCCTTGGCATCCAGCGTCAGCGCCGACGCACCCTGGAACACGTTGGATTCTCTCTCCGGACAGCGACGCCTTCGCCGTCAACCTTGCCGTCAAATGGCCTGCAAAACGGCCTCTTCAAACCACAAAACTACACTTTCTGACACTGTTTCCCACTTTAGAGGAACCATTTTGGACGGTCAAGGCTTGCAGCGGCCCGCGAGACGGAAAATTTGCAATCAGAACAATGACTTAGCGCACACAGCAGGAGTGCGCACGGCACTTTTCCCAATCAAATGAAGGAGATAGCGCGGTTTATGGAGAAACCACGTGAGAGAACGGTGCGCAGGCGCGCGCGCTGCGCACTCGCGCAGGACGCAGCCGCGAGGTCGGATAAACGGAGGAGCGCCGCGCCGTGAAACGCGCGCGCGGCCTCAGATGCGGTAGGCGGTCGTCGTCATGACGCGCGAGGCGGCGCGCATCGCATGGCGGATGGGCGCCGGCAGCTCGATGCCGCCAGCCTGGCGCGCATGGTCGCCGTGGCGGATTTCGTCATCGCGCATCTGGGCGACGATGGCGCGCGAGCGGGTGTCGTGGTCCGGCAATGCGTCGAGATGGCCGTCGAGATGATGCTCCACCTGGCGCTCGGTCTCGGCAACGAAGCCGAGGCTGATCCTGTCGCCCAGGCGCCCGGCCACCGCGCCGATGGCAAAGGCACCGGCATACCAGAGCGGGTTGAGCAGGCTGGGCCGGTCGTTCAGCTCCTGCAGGCGCTGGGCGCACCAGGCAAGGTGGTCTTCCTCTTCGCGCGCGGCCTGATCAAGTTGCGCGCGGATCGCGGGATCCCGCGCGAACAGGGCCTGCCCTTGATACAACGCCTGGGCGCAGACCTCGCCCACATGATTCACGCGCATGAGGCCGGCAGCATGCCGGCGGTCTGACTCGGAGAGCTTGGCCACGTCGTCGGAGGTGGCCGGCGCGACGACCGCGTCGGCAGGATTGGGACGGCTGGCCCGCGTGACGCCGGCCACGGCGCGCAGGGCGCGGTCAAATTCAGAAAGGAAGCGATCGAGCATGAGAGCAGCGCCGCCGGCAATGGCGGACGGCGCAGGCGTCATTGTAAGGCGGCCATCCGCCGGCATCTTGTCCTGCGTCAGACCGGACACGGCCAAACACAACTGTACGGGATAACCCTGCTGGCGCGCGGATCGCATCCAAAACCGCAAGGAATTGCAGACGCACATGCCACTTCTATTTCGATTTCGGAAACAGCCTGTTGCCGGGATCAGACAGCAAACGCGCGTTTACGAACATTCGTTCGCAAATTTCGACCGGCGCCTGCAACGGGTTGCTACATTAGTCAGCGACTTCGTTTGAAAGTCATGGGGCGGGAAGACGAGAACGGAGGGTCTGCCTGCCACCGAACCCAATAAATAAAGATCTGGAGACCGACCGATGAAGAAATCGCTGCTGGCATTGGCAGTGCTGGGCACATTTGCGGGTGTTGCGCAGGCTCAGTCGAGTGTGACGCTGTACGGCGTCGTCGACGCCAACGTTGAGTACGTCAACCACGCGCAGGCCGTCACGGCCGCGGGGGTGGTCATCCCGGGCAGCAGCGGTTCGCGCCTGGCGATGCAGGCCGGCGGGCTGTCTTCCAATCGCTGGGGCTTGCGCGGCGTTGAGGACATCGGCGGCGGTCTCAAGGGCCTGTTCGTGCTGGAGTCGGGCTACGGCATGGACACCGGCACGCTGCAGCAGGGCGGGCGCCTGTTCGGGCGCCAGGCGTTTGTCGGCTTGCAGGGCAACTGGGGCAAGATCACGCTGGGCCGGCAATACACCACGATCTTCGACATGATGGCGAACTTCTCGCCGACCGGTTACGCCACGCAGTATGAGCCGGTGGTCGGCCAGCTGGGCCCGAACTTCCGCGAAGACAATGTCATCAAGTACACCGGCGCATTCGGCCCGCTGACCGTGGAAGGCCACTGGTCGTTTGGCGAGCGCGCCGGCAGCCAGACCGCCAACTCGGCGTACGGGGTTGGCGCCAACTACTTTGCCGGCCCGTTCGGCGTGGGGATCGCCTATGACGAAGTGAAGGTGCTGACGGCAGCCGAAGCCCTGGGCGGCCCCGGCAACGAGTACGCCAAGGACAAGCGCGCCGCCATCGCCGCGAGCTACACGGTGGGCCCGGTCAAGGTCATGGGCGGCTATCGCTACGGCAAGACCGACACGGCTTCGTCTGGCGCCACGCTGGCGCTGCTGCCGCACCGCGACGACTATTACTGGGCGGGCGTGAACTACCAGGTGACGCCGGCCCTGGGCCTGACGCTGGCGTACTACTACGACAACATCAAGGAAGCGACCATCGGCGGCGCCACGGTCAACCCGCGTAACCCGCAGCAGTGGCAGTTCATCGCCGACTACAACTTCTCGAAGCGCACCGACGTGTACCTGAGCGCCGCGTATGCACGCAATGCGTCGCTGAACTGGGATTCGATCGGCTATGTGACGAACCCGGCGACGGGCGCGCAGACGTCGGTGGGCTACCTGCCGGCCGCATCGCAGACGTACTTCATCACGCCGAACTCGGACAGCCAGGTCGGCGTGGCGATCGGCCTGCGTCACAAGTTCTGACGCGCACTGTGTTGTTGCCCGCCGCCCCCTCTCCTTGGCGGGCGCAGGAAGGCACCTTCGGGTGCCTTTTTGCATGGCCGCGCGCTATGCTGTGCCGACACAAGAACATCATCGGAGGAGACATGACCGTGCCTTGCACGCTGCGCCGTGCCTTGCTGCGCGCAGCCTTTGCCGGTGCTGCTGCCGGCGCCATCGCGTTGCCTGCGGCGGCGCAAACCCCGCCGTATCCAGCCAAGCCGATCACCATCGTCGTACCGTTCACGCCGGGCGGCACGACCGACATCCTGGCGCGCGCCGTCGCCGCCGAGCTCACGCGCGGCGCCGGCTGGAACGTCATCGTCGACAACCGGCCCGGTGCGGGCGGCAACATCGGCTCGACGCTCGTGGCCAAGGCCGCGCCCGACGGCTACACGCTGCTGATGGGCACGGTGGGCACGCACGCCATCAACCAGACCCTGTACTCGCAGAACGGCGTGCGACTGGGTTTCGATCCGATCAAGGACTTTGCGCCGATCACGCTGGTGGCCTCCGTGCCGAACGTGCTCGTGGTCAACCCGGCCTTTGCGCAGAAGAACAAGATCAACTCGGTGAAGGACCTCATCGACTACGCGAAGGCCAATCCGGGCAAGCTGAACATGGCGTCGTCGGGTAACGGCACGTCGATCCATCTGGCCGGCGAGCTGTTCAAGACGCAGACGGGCACGAGCATGGTCCACGTGCCGTACAAGGGCAGCGGTCCGGCGCTGACCGATCTGATCGGCGGCACGATGGACCTGATGTTCGACAACCTGCCCTCGGCCATGCCGCAGATCAAGGGCGGCAAGCTGAAGGCGCTGGCCGTCACGAGCGCCAAACCGTCGCCGGCGCTGCCCGGCGTGCCGACCGTCGCGCAGGCCGCCGGCCTGCCGCAATACGAGGCCAGCTCGTGGTTCGGGCTGCTGGCGCCAGCCGGCACGCCGCCGGCCATCGTGTCGCGCATCCAGCAGGCGGTGGCGAAATCGCTGGCGAGCCCCGCCGTCAAGGAGAAGCTCGAAGCGCAGGGCGCCGAGCCCGTGGGCGACACGCCGGAGCAGTTCGCCGCGCACATCCGTGCCGAGACGGCGAAGTGGGCCGCGGTCGTGAAGGCCTCGGGCGCAAAGGTGGATTGACCGCGCAGCCATTGAGCACCCCGCCCGCCGCGCGCACAATGGGCGGCCTTCATAACGACAACAACACAACGTCCCCGGGAGACCCGCATGTCCTCTTCGACTTCCTCCGCCATGGTGGCGCCCGCCGCCGATCCAGCCACGGACGCCAGCCGCTCGCGCATCGTCTTTGCGAGCTTCATCGGCACGGCCATCGAGTTCTACGATTTCTACGTCTACGCCACGGCCGCGGCGCTGGTGATCGGGCCCGTGTTCTTCCCGCACGGATCGGCCACGGCGCAAGCGCTGTCGGCCTTCGTCACGTTCGGGATCGCGTTCATCGCACGGCCGATCGGCTCGTTCCTGTTCGGCCACTTCGGTGACCGGATCGGGCGCAAATCCACGCTCGTGGCGTCGCTGCTGGTGATGGGCATTTCCACCACGCTGATCGGGCTGGTGCCGGGCTATGACAGCATCGGCACGCTGGCGCCTGTCCTGCTGTGCATTCTGCGCTTTGGCCAGGGCATCGGCCTGGGCGGCGAATGGGGCGGCGCGGCGCTGCTGGCCACCGAGAACGCGCCGCAGGGCAAGCGCGCCTGGTTCGGCATGTTTCCGCAGCTGGGGCCGTCGGTGGGCTTCCTGGCATCGAACGGGCTGTTCTTCGGGCTGGCGCTTGCACTGTCGGACGAGCAGTTCCGCAGCTGGGGCTGGCGCATTCCCTTCCTCGTCAGCGCGGTGCTCGTGGCGCTGGGCCTGTACGTGCGCCTGAAGATCGCCGAGACGCCCGCATTCCAGGCCGCCATCGACCGCCAGGAACGTGTGAAGGTGCCGGTCGCCACGCTGCTGGCGCACCACTGGTGGCCGACGCTGCTGGGCGCGCTGGCCATGGTGGTCTGCTACACGCTGTTCTACATCTCGACGGTGTTTTCGCTGTCGTACGGCGTGGGCACGCTGCATTTCTCGCGGCCGAGCTTCCTGGGGCTGCTGTGCCTGGCGGTGGTGTTCATGGGGCTGGCGACGCCGCTGTCGGCGTGGGCGTCGGACCGCTTCGGGCGCAAACCGGTGCTGATCGTCGGCATCATCGCGGCCATTCTGTCGGGCTTCACGATGGCACCGCTGCTCGGCAGCGGCCAGACGCCCCTGGTGGCGCTCTTCCTGATCATCGAGCTGTTCCTGATGGGCGTGACCTTCGCGCCGATGGGCGCGCTGCTGCCGGAGCTGTTCCCGACCAACGTGCGCTACACGGGCGCAGGCGTCTCGTACAACCTGGGCGGCATTCTCGGTGCATCGATTGCGCCGTATATCGCGCAGAAGCTGGCCGAACAGGGCGGGCTCAGTTGGGTCGGGATGTATGTATCGGCGGCTGCGGTGGTCAGCCTTTGCGGCGTGCTCTGCATGCGAGAGACGCGCGATGCGCGCCTGATGTAATCAGGGCGAAGACCGCGCCCGCGCCGCGCTGGCAGCGTTGCCGGCCGGCGCGGGCTGCGCCTGCGTGAACCACTGCACCAGCAGCATCCCCGCGCAGATCAGCGCCACGCCGGCAATGCGGCCCACATTGACGGGCTTGACCGGCAGCCCCACGAGGCCGAAATGGTCGATCAGCAGCGAGGTGAGCATCTGCCCCGCAATCACGCTGACGATGAACGTGGTCGCACCCAGCCTGGGCGTGAGCATGAGCGCAGCCGTCAGGTAGATCACGCCCGCGACACCGCCGAACCACGCCCACAGCGGCAGGCGCGCCGCTTGCCCGAGCAGCGGCGCCGGCGCACGCAGCGCAATCAGCACGGGCACCACCATCAGGAGGCTCACCAGCAGCGACACCACCGTCGCCCACAGCGGATGACCAAGCGCCCGACCCAGGACCGCATTGCTGCCGGCCTGGAACGGCACGAGCGCGCCGGCCACCAACGCCACCAGCGCCAGCCCCATCGCAGAAAAAGACAGCGGATTCGTCATCGCTCCACTCCGGAAGTTGTCTTGCTGCCAATGTTCCCTTATGAATAGCGCGAATGGAAATTCGAATGACGCATTCCCATTGTTCGCATGACGAATCCTCTGCAGCGTGTTGACCTCAACCTGCTCGTGACCCTCCACGCGCTGATGACCGAACGCCATATCTCGCGCGCGGCCGTGCGGCTGCACAAGAGCCAGCCCGCGGTCAGCCATGCGCTGGCGCATCTGCGTGCGCTGTTTGGCGACCCGCTGCTGGTGCGCCGCGGCGGCAAGCTCGAGTTGACGGCGCGGGCGCGCGAGCTCTCGCAGCCGCTCGAGGACGTGCTGGCGCAGCTCGGCGCGCTGCTGGCCCCGTCCGCTTTCGACGCATCCGAAGCACAGCGCGTGTTCCGGCTGGTGATGTCCGATTACGGCGCGCGCACCGTGCTGCCTGGGCTGATGCGGCGCCTGCGCACCGAAGCGCCCGGCATCGACCTGGTGGTCACGCAATCGACGCGCGAGATGATGCAGTTGCAGGTGCTCGACGGCGAGGTGGACCTGGCACTCGGCGTCTTTCCATCGCCGCCGTCCGAACTCCTGGCGCAGACGCTGTTCACCGACACTTTCGCCTGTGCGGCGGATGCATCCACGTTGCCGGCCTGCGGCACATTGACCCTGGAGGCATGGCTTGCGCGCCCGCACGCGCTGGTCGCCATGCGCGGCGGCGTCGACAACGAAATCGATCGCGCGCTGGCCAGGCTCGGACACACACGACGCATCGCGATCACCCTGCCGCACTGGGGCGTGGCCAATGAGGTGATTGCGGGAACGGACCTCGTCCTCACCGTTGCGCGGCGCAATCTCGATCGGCTCGACGGCGATGCGCGGCTGCGTGTGTTTGCCGCACCGTTTCCGATTGAGCCATTTGCGTTCGGGCATCTGTGGCACCCGCGGCGGCAGAACGATCCGGCGCATCAGTGGCTGCGTGGCGTGATTGCCGACGTTGTGCGGGCACCTGCGCCTTCCTGATTCGAACGCGCCTGCCTGCCCTCGCCGCTACCCCATGCGAAAATGCGGCGTCTGCACTCGCGAAAACGCACACCCACACCGAGCCTTTCCGGAGATCCGCGCATGTATCACGGAGAACGTTTCAACGGCTTCAGCCACCTCGCCGGAGCCATCCTTGCCGCTGCGGGCATGGCGGTGCTGGTGACATCCTCGGCGCTGCACCACGATGCGTGGAAGGTGGTCAGCTCGGTCGTCTACGGCACCACGCTGGTCCTGCTCTACACCATCTCCACGCTGTATCACAGCCTGCGCGGCCCGGCCAAGGGCGTCTTGCAGCGCCTGGACCATTGCGCCATCTACCTGCTGATCGCCGGCAGCTACACGCCGTTTGCACTGGTGACGCTGCGCGGCCCGTGGGGGTGGACGCTGTTCGGCGTCAACTGGGCCCTGGCGGCCGTCGGCATTGCGCAGGAGCTCTGGATCGGCCGTCGCACGCGCGTTCTGTCGCTGGTGATTTACGTGGTGATGGGATGGCTGGTACTGATCGCCATGGGGCCGTTGATGGCCGCACTGCCTGCGCCCGGCCTGTGGTGGGTGGTCGCGGGTGGAGCGTTCTATACCGCGGGCGTCGGTTTTTTTCTCTTTGACGAGAAGGTGAAGCACTTCCATGGCATCTGGCACTTGTTCGTGCTGGCGGGCAGTGCATGCCAGTTCGTGAGCATTCTCCTGTACGTGGGCTGATCTGCCCGCACAAGAAAAAGCCGCGAGGAATCGCGGCTTTTTCTTGACGGCAACGCAGACTCACGCGCGCTTCTTCATCGCTTCGTCCCGCAACTCTCGGCGCAGGATCTTGCCGACATTCGTCTTCGGCAGCTCATTGCGGAACTCGATGAACTTCGGCCGCTTGTAACCGGTGAGCTGTTCCTTGCAGAACTCCTGCAGCTTCTCTTCGGTCAGCGTCGGATCGCGGCGAACGACAAACAGCTTCACGACCTCGCCCGAGTGCACATCGGGCACGCCCACGGCGGCGACTTCCAGCACGCCCGGGCACATCGCCACCACGCCTTCGATCTCGTTCGGGTACACGTTGAAGCCCGACACCAGGATCATGTCCTTCTTGCGATCGACGATCTTGGTGTAGCCGCGCTCGTCCATCACGCCCACGTCGCCGGTCTTAAAGAAGCCGTCGGCGTACATGACCTTGGCGGTCTCGTCGGGGCGCCTCCAGTAGCCGGCCATGACCTGCGGGCCGCGGATGCAGATTTCGCCCGCCTGCCCGATCGGCAGATCGTGGCCCTCGTCGTCACGGATGGCGACCTCGGTGCCCGGGATCGGCAAGCCGACCGTGCCGGAAAACGTGTCGGTATTGGTCGGGTTGCAGATGGCCGACGGCGAGGTTTCCGACAGGCCGTAGCCTTCGATGATCGGGCAGCCCGTCACCTCGAGCCACTTCTTGGCCACAGCTTCCTGCACCGCCATGCCGCCGCCGTTGGCCACGCGCAGGTTGGAGCAGTCGACGTTCTTGAAGTCGGGATGGTTCAGCAGCGCGTTGTACAGCGTGTTCACGGCCGGGAACATGTGGAAGCGGTACTGCTTGAGCACCTTGATGAAGCCCGGGATGTCGCGCGGGTTCGGGATCAGCACGGCCAGTCCGCCCTTGCGCATCGACAGCAGGCAGCACACCGTGAGCGCGAAGATGTGATACAGCGGCAGCGCCGTGATGGTGATGATCTCTTCGTCCGGTCCCAGCATGCGGCCGTCGCGGCCCGGCTTGGTGAGCGCCGGGTTCATCCACGCCTCGGACTGCAGCACGTTGGCGACGATGTTCCGGTGCAGCAGCGTCGCGCCCTTCGACACACCGGTGGTGCCGCCCGTGTACTGCAGGAAGGCGATGTCGTCGGGGCCGACCGACGTGGGCTTGAGCGTCTGCCTGGCGCCCTCCTGCAGGGCGGCGTTGAAGCGGATGCAGTTGGGCAGCTCCCACGCCGGCACCATCTTCTTGACGCTGCGCACGACGAAATTGACGAGCATGCCCTTCAGCCCGCCGAGCATGTCGCCCATGCTGGCCACAACGATGTGCTTGACCGGCGTGTTCGGCAGCACCTGCTGCAGCGTCGTCGCGAAGTTCTCCAGGATGATGATCGCTTCGGCGCCGCTGTCCTTGAGCTGGTGCTCCAGCTCGCGCGGGGTGTAGAGCGGATTGACGTTGACGACCACGTAACCGGCGCGCAGCACGGCAGCCAGCGCCACCGGGTACTGCAGCACGTTCGGCATCATCAGCGCGACGCGCGCGCCCGGTCCCAGGCCGCGCGACTGCAGCCACGCCGCCAGTTGGCGCGACAGCGTATCGAGCTCGCCGTAGGTCAGCACCTTGCCCATGCATTCGAATGCACGGCGGTTGCGGTTCTTCTGGAAAGAATCCTCAAGCAGATGGGCCAGCGATCGGTACTGCGATGCGTCGATCTCGGCCGGCACCCCGGGGGGGTACTGCTTCAGCCACGGTTTATCCATGGGCGTGTCTCCTGGCGATTGTCGATTTTTTCGAATGGTCGTTCGATTTTTTCCGCATCGTACGCGGATGTGTGTGTCAAAACAATAACTTAGACGATTCCCTCGGGCGGTCCGGCATGCTCGAAACGGGTGCACCGACCGCCGCCGGCATCACTTTTGCAAAGGGGTGCCATCCGCCTCCGGCGACGCTGGAGGGGCGAGGCTCCGCAGCACGGCCTCGCGCGCTGGTTTGGATTCGCGCGCCAGGGCTTTCACGTCGGCATAGAAGCGCGCCCAGTCTCCGCCATCGCGGTGATACAGCGCCGTGAACGCGGGCACCCACTCCAGATAGCTCGCCACCGCGCCCAGATGGGCGTTCGACAGCGGCTGCGCGAACCAGCGGTCGTAGCCGGTATAGCCGCCCCAGCTTGCCTTCAGCTTGGCGTAATCGGCCTGCAGGCTGGCAAAGGTGGCACGCTTGCCGGCGCGCTTCTCGTCATCGGAGACGGGGCTCGCGTACAGCTTTTCGAGCCGGCTGCGGTACGCCAGCAGCAGGGCGCGGAATTGTACGCGGCGGGCATCGTAAACGGCGTATTCCGCGCGAATTTTCGGCGTTGCCGCATCGGCCAGCCAGCGCTCGACGCCGATCGTCTCGACGGTGGTGGCAAACGATTCGTTGAAGGCGGTGTCGCCCTTGGCGTAGGCCACCTGGTGGGCGAGCTCGTGGAAGATCAGCCGCGCCAGCTCGCCTTCGGGCAGGCCGACGAAGGTGTTGAGCAGCGGGTCGTCGAAATAACCCAGTGTGGAATACGCAGGAATGCCGGCCACGTCCACGTCCAGACCTTCGGCGCGCAGCGTGTCGGCATAGGCCAGGGCGGCGCTGCGGTCGTAATAGCCGCGGTAGGTCACGCAGCCGACGATGAGGAAGCACCACTCCTTGAGCTTGACCGACAGCTCCGGCGCCGCAAAAACGTTCCACACCGCGAACGGGCGCTTGAGGTTGGCGTAGACGCGGTAGCTGCCGTTATCGGGCAGCGCCAGCTCGCGCGACGCGTAGATGCGGATGCTGCGGGCATCCTCGAGGCGCCTGGCGAGCTTGTCGTTGTGCGCCGCGCGGGCATCTTCGATGGCCTTGTCGATGGACTCGCGCTGCGCCATCAGCGAGAGATGCCCGGCAACCGACTGATAGTAATAGCCGACCGTGTCGCAACCGGCCAGCAACGCAGTGCCCGCCAGGGACAACGCCAGACACAGCCCGCGGGCCCTCCGCATGGCCGTCCTCAGGCGGTCTGCCCCGCCGGTGCGACCTCCACCAGGCAGTCGTAGAAGGTCGGTGCGCGGCCCATGTCGGTCAGGCGCTGGCTGGTGACTTCGTTGGCATTGGTGCCGTCGGGCGCGAGCTTCTTCCACCAGATCGACAGGCCGACCACCACGCCGCGGCGGGCGCGGTCCGTCACGCGGGCACGCGCCTGCATGGCGCCGCGGTCGTTGAAGATGCGGACCAGTCCGCCATCCACCACGCCGCGCGGCAGGGCATCGTCGGGATGGATGTCGAGATGCGGCTCGCCTTCGGTGCTGCGCAGGCTGTCGACGTTGACGAAGGTGGAGTTCAGGAAGTTGCGCGCCGGCGGCGAGATCATGGAGAGCGGATAGCGCTTCGCCAGCTCAGGCGTGCTGATGGCCGATTCGTGCGGCGGCACGTAGCCGGGCAGCGGGTCCAGGCCGTCCTTGGCCATCTGCTCGGAATAGAACTCACAGCGGCCCGACGGCGTGCGGTAACCGCCTCGCGCGAGCGGCGCGGCCGGATGCGCGAGCTTCTGCCAGCCCTCGCGCTTGAGCGTTTCCCAGTCGATGTGCGCGGCGGCAGGATCGTCGCGGCGCACGGCCTGGGCCGCGATCTCGTCATCGGAATCGGCAAAGCACGCCTCGGTAAAGCCCATGCGTTGCGCAAGCCGGCGGAAGATCTCGGTGTTCGGCAGCGCCTGCCCCACCGGCGCAATGGCGGCGTTGTTCGCCAGCACGTAGGTGTGGCCGTACGCCTTGTGCACGTCTACGTGCTCGAGCTGTGTGGTGGCGGGCAGCAGGATGTCGGCGTAATCGGCGGTGTCGGTCTGGAAGTGCTCCAGCACCACGGTGAAGAGGTCTTCGCGCGCGAAGCCGGCCGCGACCTTGCGCGAATCCGGCGCCACCGCCACGGGGTTGCTGTTGTAGACCACCACCGCCTCCACCTTCGGGCCGAACGATGCATCGCCCGGATGCAGCAGCGCATCGCCGATGGTGCTCATGTTGATGGTGCGCGGCAACTTGGGCCAGCCCGGGAGCAGATCGGGGCGCTGCAGCTTCGCGTTATCGATCGGGAAGAAGCCCGACGTCGACAGTTGCAGCCCGCCCGCCGCATCGCGCCAAGCCCCCACCAGCGATGGCAGGCACGCCACCGCACGCACGCCCTGCCCGCCGCCGTGGGCGCGCTGCATGCCGTAGTTCAGGCGGATGGCCGCCGGCTGCCGGTCGAGCACGACGGTCGTGCCGTACAGCTTGGCCAGCCATTCGATGTCCGCGGCGTCGATGCCGCACAGCGTGGCAGCGTAGTCCGGCGTGTACTGCCGGGCGCGCTCGCGCAGCGCCTCGAAGCCGAGCGTGTGGTTGGCGATGTAATCGTGGTCAAGCAGGTCGTCGCGGATCAGCACGTGGATCATCGCCATGGCCAGCGCCGCATCGGTGCCCGGACGCACGGCCAGGTGCCGATGGCACTTCTCGGCCGTCAGCGAACGATACGGATCAATCGCCACCAGCGTCGCCCCACGCCGCTTGGCTTCCTGCGCGCGCGTCCAGAAATGCAGGTTCGAGGCGATGGGATTGGCGCCCCAGATCAGGATCAGCTTGGCATCCTGCACGTGCTCGATGTCCATGCCGAGGCTCGCGCCATACGTATAGCGCAGCGCCGTCGCGCCGGCCGATGCGCAGATCGTGCGATCTAGCAGCGATGCCCCCAGCTTGTGGAAGAAGCGCGCCGCCATGCTTTCGCCCTGCACGAGGCCCATCGTGCCGGCATAGCTGTACGGGACGATCGCTTCGGGATTGCGCGAGGCGATCTCGCCGAGACGGCTGGCGATGGTGTCGAGCGCCTCGTCCCACGTGATGGGCTCGAACTTGCCCTCGCCCTTCGCGCCGACGCGCTTCATCGGCGAGAGCAGGCGGTTCGGGTGATACGTGCGCTCGGTGTAACGGTTGACCTTCGTACAGAGCACGCCGGCGGTGGTCGGGTGGTCCGGGTCGCCCTGCACGCGGGTGGCGCGGCCGTCCTCCACGGTGACGAGCAAGGCGCAGGTGTCGGGGCAGTCGTGCGGGCAGGCGGCACGGATCACTTGGGTGGACATCGGGAGACTCCGGAGTGGGGTGGCGGCCGCTTGCGTCTACAGGCACCTGCGCGGCTGCGATGATCCGGAAATTGTAATCGCGCGCTACGTCGGGCGCAGCGGCGTCGAACCGCGCGGGACCAGGCGCCCGGTCAGCAGGATCCGCCGCGCCGGCAAGGTGCTGTCTGCGAGGCGGTCTTGCAGCATCGCCATGGCCATGCGGCCGATGTCGTAGACCGGCTGCTCGATCACGGTGATGCCCGGGCCGGCCAGTTCCGTCCACGGCTCGTTGTCGAAGCCGGCGACTGCAATGTCGCGCGGCACCTCGAGCGACAGCCGGCGCAGCGCACGCAGCACGCCCAGCAGCGATTGCGCGTTGCTTGCGACGAGGGCGTCGGGCCGCTCGCCGCTGGAGAGCCACGCCAGCGTTTCGGTCTCGGCGGCTTCCGCGGTGGGCAGGATGAAGCGTGCTTCGGCGCTCACGCCGTGGCGGGCGAGCGCGGCGGCAAAGCCGGCCTGGCGTTCGGCGCCCGTGCTGCTGGTGCGGCCAAAGAGCCCGCCGATGCGGCGATAGCCCTGCGCGGCAAGGTGGTCTGCCAGCGCCTGCGCCGCCTGCTGGTTGTCGAGCACGACGGCATCGGTGCCGCACGCGGACCCGGCACGGTCGATCAGCACGACGGGGTAGCCGAGTTCGACCGGCCGCGGCGCCTCCGCAATGCCGCGCGTGGGCGAGAGAATCACGCCGGTCACGCGCTCCTCCTCCATCAGTCGCAGGTACATCGCCTCTTTGTCGGGGTCTTCATCGGAATTGCACAGGATCACGCGCAGGCCCGCCGCGTACGCTGCATCCTCCACCGCACGGCTGACGCTGGTGAAGAACGGGTTGCGGATGTCCGACACGATCAGCCCGACGGTCTGCGCCTGCTGCGAGCGCAGCCGCCGCGCCGACAGGTTGGGCCGATACCCCGACGCGGCCACCGCCGCATCGACACGCCGGCGCAGCTCCGCGCTCACGGGGCCGCCGGCCAGCGCACGCGACACCGTCGCCACCGACACGCCCGCCGCCGCCGCTACGTCCTTGATCCGAACCGTCATGCTGAAATCGTTTCCAAAGAAAGCGTCATGATAGCCAAAGCCGGCCGCGCCACCAATGCGACGCTTTCAGGGGAAACCCCGTAAACAGCGGGATACACGTCACTTTGCGCCGCATTGCACATTGACACCCTCACTGTAATCGATTTCAATGCGACCACATCAACGACACGCCAAGCCGCGCCTGCCTCCTCCCGCGCGGCCGCCCGCAGGAGACCCCGCCGCATGGCTACCGCCCTCATCTGCGCTGAACGCATCCGCCTGCAGCAACGCGCCACCAACAAGGAAGGCGCCATCCGCGCCGCCGGGCAATTGCTGGCCGACTCAGGCTGCATCGACCCCGCCTACATTGACAGCCTGCTGCGCCGCGAAACCGTCGCCAACACCTTCCTCGGCCACGGCGTGGCCATTCCGCACGGCATGGGCGAAGACCGCCACCTCATCCGCCAGACGGGCATTGCGGTACTGCAGTTTCCCGACGGGCTGGAGTGGCACCCGGGGCAGACGACGCACCTTGTCTTCGCCATCGCAGCGCAGTCGGACGAGCACATCGTGCTGCTGCGCCGCCTCACCCGCCTGCTCAATGACGATGCACGCCTGCGCCAGCTCTTCACCACGCAGGACGCCGAGGACATCGTCGCCGCGCTGTCCAGCGATGCGCCCGCCCAGGCGGCGAGCGCCCCCGGCACGGACCTGGCCGAGCAGCGCGCCCTCACCCTGGAGTACCCGAGCGGCCTGCATGCCCGCCCCGCCGCCCAGTGGGTGGAGACCGCACGCCGGTTTGCGGCACGCATCCAAGTCCGCCACGGGGACGAGACGGCGGACGCCAAGAACCTCGTCGCGCTTCTGCAACTGGGGCTGGCGGCGGGCGCCAAGCTGACGCTGTCAGCGGAAGGCCCGGATGCCGGCGCCGCGCTCGACGCCCTGCAACAGACCATTCGCGGCCTTGTCGCGCAGGAACGCGCGCAGGCCGTGCGTGACGCTCAAGCCGCCCGCACGCGCCAGAGCGCACACGGTTGGCAAGCCGAGGTCGCCTTGCCCGCCATCGGCGGCATTGGAGCAAGCCCGGGCCTCGCGATCGGCCCCGTCCACGTGCTGCAGCATGGCGCGGCGGCCGTGCCCGACCACCCGGTCGCGCTCACCACGGGCGGCGACCTGCTCGACAAGGCGCTCGCCGACACGCGCGCCGAACTTGCCGCACTCGCGCAAGACACCGCCGCCCGCCTGGGCGAGGCCGAGGCCGGCATCTTCAAGGCGCAAGCGGAACTGCTGGGCGACACCGACCTCATGACGCTGACCTGCCAGGCGATGGTCGAAGGCCACGGCGTGGCGTGGTCGTGGCATCACGCCGTGGAGCGGCTGGCCGAGCGGCTCGCGGCGCTGGGCAATCCGCTGCTGGCCGCGCGCGCAGCCGACCTGCGCGACGTGGGCCGGCGCGTGCTGGGGCATCTCGATCCGTCGCTGCGCAAGGCGGCGCAAACGCTGCCCGACACGCCTTGCATTCTCGTGGCGGCAGATCTGTCGCCATCGGACACCGCTGCGCTGGACACACGCCGCATCCTCGGCATCGTCACCGCGCAAGGCGGGCCGACGTCGCATACAGCCATCCTCACGCGCACGCTCGGCATTCCCGCCGTGGTGGCTGCCGGCCCGGCAGTGCTCGATGTGGCGCCCGGCACGCAAGCCATCGTCGACGGCACGGGCGGCCGGCTGGTGCTCGACCCGGATGTGGCCAGCATCGCCAGCGCGCGCCGCTGGCTGGACGAAGAAGCCGCTCGGGCGCAGCGCGAGCAGGCCGAGCGCAGCCTCCCGGCGCGCACACGCGACGGCTACACCGTCGAGATCGCCGCCAACGTCAACCTGCCCGCGCAGGCCGCCGAGGCCATCACGCTCGGCGCGGAGGGCGTCGGCCTGATGCGCACCGAATTCCTCTTCCTCGAACGCGACCACACACCCGACGAAGACACCCAGTACGCCGTCTACGCAGACATGCTCGAGGCGCTCGACGGCCGGCCGCTGATCGTGCGCACGCTGGACATCGGCGGCGACAAGCAGGTGCCGCATCTGAACCTGCCCACGGAAGACAACCCGTTCCTCGGCGTGCGCGGCGCACGCCTGCTGCTGCGCCGGCCCGACCTCATGGAGCCGCAATTGCGCGCACTCTATCGCGCCGCACGCGATGCCGGCAGCGGCAACGCGCTGTCGATCATGTTCCCGATGATCACGTCGATGGACGAAGTGATGGCCGTGCGCGCGGCGTGCGAGCGCATCCGCGCCGAAGTGGGCGCGCCGGCGGTGCCGCTCGGCATCATGGTCGAGGTCCCGGCCGCCGCGCTGCTGGCCGACCGGCTGGCCGAACACGTGGACTTCTTCTCCATCGGCACGAACGACCTCACGCAATACACGCTGGCCATCGACCGCCAGCATCCCGACCTCGCCGCCGAGGCCGACAGCCTGCACCCGGCCGTGCTTCGACTGATTCAGCAAACGGTACAAGGCGCCACACGCCACCACCGCTGGGTGGGCGTGTGCGGCGGCCTGGCGGGCGATCCGTTTGGCGCGCTGCTGCTAGCGGGGCTCGGCGTGAATGAGCTGTCGATGAGCCCGCGCGACATTCCCGCCGTGAAGGCGCGACTGCGTGCAGCAGAACGCTCCGCACTCGCCGAGCTGGCGGGCCGCGCGCTGGCGTGCGCGTCGGCGCAGGAGGTGCGCACGCTGGAAAGCGCCCTCGCCGTGGCCGCGAACGGCAAGGAGTTGGCCACAGCATGACTACGCGCATCGTCACCGTCACGCTCAATCCCGCCATCGACATGACGGTCGGGCTGGACAGGCTCGAACGCGGCCGCGTCAACCTGGGCCGCAGTGTCACGCACCAGGCCGGCGGCAAGGGCGTCAACGTGGCCGGCTGCCTGGCCGACTGGCAGGTGCCCGTGGTGGCCACCGGCCTGCTCGGCCAGGACAATGCCGAGCTGTTCGAAGCGCTGTTCGCCCGCAAGCACATCGTCGACAGCTTCTACCGTGTGCAGGGCAGCAACCGCACCAACATCAAGATCAGCGACGCCGCGGATGGGCAGACCACCGATATCAACCTGCCCGGCATCGCCGCCACCGCGCTGGACCTGGATGCGCTATGCAAGCGCATCGATGCGATGACCGACGTGGCCGGCGTGGCGCTATGCGGCAGCCTGCCCGGCGGCCTGCCGGCCGATACGTACGTGCAACTGCTGGCGCCGTTGAACGCGCGCGGCGTCCGGACACTGCTCGATACCAGCGGCGCACCGCTCGCACTGGCGCTGGCAGCTCCGCGCCACGCGCTGCCGACAGCCGTCAAGCCGAACCGGCATGAGCTCGAGGTGTGGGCCGGCGCGCCATTGCCCACGCTGCAGGACGTGGTGGAGGCAGCGCGCGGAATCCACGCGCGCGGCGTCGCGCAGGTGATCGTCTCGCTGGGTGAAGACGGCGCGCTGTTCGTCACCGCCGAGGGCACCTGGCAAGCGAGCCTGCCGCCCGTGCGCGCCGCCAGTACCGTAGGCGCGGGCGATGCCATGGTGGCGGGCGTGCTGGCCGGCTGGCATGCCGGCGCAAGCATGGAAGACACCGTGCGCCTGTCCGTGGCGTTTGCCGCGTGCAAGCTCCAGCGCCTCGGGCCAAATCTGCCACCGCCCGAGCACGTGCGCGAGCGGGCTGCCGTCGTACGCATGCAGCGCGTGGCCTGAGCCCGCGCGCGGTCAACATCATCAAGGAGCCGACCATGGCAAACCTGTTGGCAATTCTCGGCGCGGACGGCCGCACCACCCGCGCCATGCTCGCCGGTGCAGCGCTGCGGCACGCCGCGCGTGAAACCGGCTGCAAGCTCGACGTGGACGTGCGCGCGCCGGACACCGCCTCCGTCGTCAACACCTCCGTGCTGGCCACCGCGGATGCCGTCGTATGGGCCGGCGTGTCGCCCGACACCGCCGCGCGCCAGGCCAATCCGCGGACGATCGAAGTCACGCTCGACGAGGTGCTCGACGACGCGCGCGCCGTGCTCGATCGCATGATGGGGAGTGCGCCCACCGCGCCCGCGGCCAATGCGGAACCGAAACGGATTGTCGCCATCACGTCGTGCCCGACCGGCATCGCGCACACGTTCATGGCGGCGGAGGCACTCACACAGGCGGCCGCTGAGCTGGGCCACGCGATCCATGTCGAAACGCAAGGCTCGGTGGGCGCGCAGAACACGCTGTCCGCCGATGCGATCGCACGCGCGGACCTCGTACTCATCGCGGCGGATACGCAGGTCGACCTGTCGCGCTTCGCCGGCAAGCCGCTCTTTCGGGCGGGCACCAAGGCGGCCATCCACGATGGCCCGGGGCTGATCCGCCGGGCGCTCAGCGAGGCCACCGTCGAAGCGCCCGCCGCAGCGCAGGCTGCAGCCGCGCCGGCCGCCGAGCGCACCGGCCCTTACAAGCACCTGATGACCGGCGTGTCCTTCATGCTGCCGTTCGTGGTGGCGGGCGGCATCCTGATCGCGCTGGCCTTTGCCCTCGGCGGCATCTACGTGACGGAAGACGCAGCGCGCGGCACGCTCGGCGGTGCGCTGTTCCAGATCGGCGCCAGATCGGCGTTTGCGCTGATGGTGCCGGTGCTGGCGGGCTACATCGGCTATTCGATCGCCAGCCGGCCGGGCATTGCGCCGGGCATGGTCGGGGGCATGCTGGCCGCCAGCCTGGGCGCGGGTTTCCTGGGCGGTATCGTGGCGGGCTTCGTAGCTGGTTACGGCACCGAGGCCCTGAACCGTTGGCTGAAGCTGCCGCGCAACCTGGAGGGGCTGAAGCCGGTGCTGATCCTGCCGGTGCTCGGTTGCCTGGTCACCGGCCTCGTGATGCTGTACGTGGTCGGTGCGCCGGTGGCAGCGCTGTTGACGTCGCTCACAACGTGGCTGCGCGGCATGCAGGGCGCCAATGCGGTGCCGCTGGGGGCGCTGCTCGGCGGCATGATGGCCTTCGACATGGGCGGCCCCATCAACAAGGCCGCGTACGCATTCAGCACCGGGCTGATCGGCGCGCAGGTCTACACGCCGATGGCGGCCACCATGGCAGCCGGCATGACGCCACCCCTTGGCATTGCGCTGGCTGCATGGCTCTTCCCTTCGCGCTTCACCGGCGACGAGCGCCAGGCGGCACGCGCCACGGCGGTGCTCGGCCTGGCCTTCATCAGCGAGGGCGCGATCCCGTATGCCGCACGCGACCCGCTACGCGTCATTCCGGCGCTGGTGGCGGGATCGGCCTGCGCGGGTGCGCTGTCGATGTGGTTCGGGGTGGAATTGCGCGTGCCGCATGGGGGCGCCTTTGTGCTGCCGATCCCGAATGCCGTCACGCACCTGGGCGGCTATATGGTGGCGCTGGTGGCGGGTACGCTCGTCACTGCGGGGCTGCTTGCCATCCTGAAGCGGCGCGTGCCGGCGCAGGCGGCCTGAGCACCGCACCGCACGGGGGTGCCTGTCTCAAAAACCATCAAAACTGCCACAGTCCGAGCCGATCCTGTTTGCCTGCCCCGCCCGTTTGGCTATGATGCCGGGCAAACCAATCTCTTCGGGGGGAGAGCATGCAGGCACGCAGATTCACCGGGCTGCTGGCGATGTTCGCGGCGGGCGCCATGGGGCTGGCCGCCGCTGCACACGCAGAAACCGGCGTCACAAACGACACCATCCTCATCGGGCAATCTGTGCCACTGAGCGGCCCGGCCGCCCAGCTCGGCCAGCAGATGAACCGGGGCGCCAAGCTGTACTTCAATGCCGTCAATGCGGCGGGCGGCGTCAATGGCCGCAAGATCGAGCTGAAGGTGCTCGACGACTTTTACGAGCCCGACGCCACCGCACGCAACACGAAGACGCTGATCGACGACACCAAGGTGTTCGCCCTGTTCGGCTATGTCGGCACGCCGACGAGCCTGGCGGCCCTCAAGATTGCCAATCCGGCGGGCGTGCCGTTCTTCGCGCCGTACTCCGGTGCCATGGCGCTGCGCGAGCCGTTCGCGCGCAACGTCTTCCACATGCGTGCGAGCTACAACGACGAGACCGCTGCCATCGTTCAGCAGATTCACACCACGGGCTTGAAGCGCATCGCCGTGGTCTACAACGACGATGCCTACGGCAAGGCCGGGCTGGACGGGGTGCAACGTGCATTGAAGCTGCCAGCGAACCAGGGCGTGTCGCTCGTCGCGCAGGCCAGCGTGGTGCGCAACACGACCGACGTGAAAGGCGCGCTCGGCACCGTGCTGGCGCAAAAGCCCGATGCCATCGTCGCCGTGAGCGCATACCAGACGGTGGCCGCGCTGGTGAAGGCCGCGCAGGAGCAGGGTTACGCGGGACAGTTCTACAACGTGTCGTTCGTCGGCACCAAGGCGCTGGCCAATGCGCTGGGCAAGGCCGGCGGCGGCGTGGTCATCTCGCAGGTAATGCCGTACCCGTATAGCGGCGCGTCGCCGCTGGTGCGCGACTACCAGAAGCTGCTCAAGGCGGAAGGCATCACCGATTTCGACTACGGCAGCATGGAAGGCTACGTCGCTGCACGCGCCCTCGTGGAAGGGCTGAAGCGCGCGGGCCGCGACCTCACGCGTGAGAAGCTCATCACCGCGCTCGAGTCGATGGGCAACTATGATCTGGGCGGCTTCAATGTCAACTTCTCGCCGTCCAACCACGTCGGCTCGAAGTTCGTCGAGATGACGATCATCAATTCGAATGGACAGGTGATTCGCTGAGTTGACGGCATCTTTTGCCATGAAAACCGGGCTGCGTGCCCGGTTTTTTCATGCGTGCGCCTGGCGGCTTGAGAGGGTGGCGAGCCGCGCTTTGGCAGCCGCGTTACGCCGGCTGCGGGTGTGGCTGCTGTTGCGCCAGGCGCCGCATGAATGCCTCGCACTGGGCGATCTGCGCAAGCTCGATGTATTCGTTGGGCTTGTGCGCCTGTTCGATATTGCCGGGGCCGCAGACCACCGTCGGGATGCCGGCGCGTGAGAACAGGCCGGCTTCGGTGCCGTAGTCGACCTTGCCCACCACGCCGCGGCTGTCGGCCAGCGCCTGGGCCAGTGCCACGAGCTCGTGCGTCGGCGCGATGGACAGGCCCGGCGTGTTGGCCTCCATGGCGAAGCGGATGTCGGCGTCCTGAGCGATCTCGCGCATCTGCGGCAGGAGCGTGTGCTGCGCGTACCGTTCGATCTCGCTGAAGAGCCAATCCGGATCCGTGCCCGGCAGATAGCGGAAGTCGAACGTGAATTCGCAATCGCGCGGCACGACATTGCTGGCGATGCCGCCATGGATCGTGCCGGTATTCAGCGTGGTGTGCGGTACGACGAAGTCGGTGTCGCGCGCTTCTTCTGCCGCAAGACGCGCGGCAAGGGTGCGGATATGCGCGATCAGCAGCGCGGCGAACTCGATGGCGTTCACACCCTGCGGCGTCAGTGCCGAATGCGCTTCCTTGCCGCGCACGCAGCAGCGGTACGCGCGCTTACCCTTGTGCGCGACGATGGCACGCATCGACGTGGGTTCGCCAACGATGCAACCCGCGGGCTGAATGCCGTTGGCCTCGAGGTCGCGCAACAGACTGCGTACACCCACGCAGCCGATCTCTTCGTCGTACGACAGCGACAGGTGGAAGCTGGCGTCGCCCTCGGCCGCCATGAAGGCCGGCACATGTGCCAGTGCAACGGCAATGAAGCTCTTCATGTCGGCGGTGCCGCGTCCGTACATGCGGCCGTCGCGAATCTGCGCGTCGAACGGATCCGTGTCCCAGGCCTGGCCGTCGACCGGCACCACGTCGGTATGCCCCGACAGCACCAGCCCCGGCTTGCGCCCCGGCGACAGCGTGGCAAACAGGTTCGCCTTGCCGCCGGTGGCGTCATACGTGAGGCGGCACTCCGCACCCTGGGCACGCAGGCGGTCGCGCACCCATTCGATGAGGCCGAGATTCGAATGCCGGCTGACGGTGTCGAACGCAACGAGAGTACGGACCAACTGCAGGACTTCGTCGGACGGCGGTGCGGGGATGGCGTGTGTGGACATGGCGGACTGGGGTCATTCGTTCATCTGCGGCAAGCGGGATCGCGTCAGCAAGGGACGGACGGCATCGAAAGGCCTACGGTGCCGGGCTCGCAGGCCCCAGTGTAGGCCCTTCGGCCGGATCGCCGCACACCGCGCCTCTGTTGCCCGTGCGGAGCCGCGCGCGCAAAGCTTCCATGGCCCATGCGATCAGCCGATGGCCGGCCGGGATCTGTCCTTCGGCGTATCATCGATGTGATTGCGAACTTTCACTCAGAACACGCGCATCCATGAAGCTGATTCCAGAAATCCAAGCTGCGCAGCCTGAAATCCAGGCGCTGCGACGCGACATCCACGCGCATCCCGAATTGTGCTTTGAAGAGCGACGCACCGCCGACCTCGTCGCCGCCAAGCTGACGGAATGGGGCATCGAGGTGCACCGCGGCCTTGGCAAGACGGGGCTCGTCGGGGTCATCCGCAACGGCGACGGCAAGAGCATCGGCTTGCGCGCCGACATGGACGCCCTGCCCCTGGCCGAGGCGAACCAGTTCGAACATCGCTCCAGGCATGAAGGGAAAATGCACGCGTGCGGACACGATGGCCACACGGCCATGCTCCTGGGCGCCGCCCGTTACCTGGCGAAACACCGCAACTTCAAAGGGACGGTGCACCTGATCTTTCAGCCCGCCGAAGAAGGTGGTGGCGGCGCACGCGAAATGATCAAGGACGGCCTGTTCGAACGCTTCCCCTGCGACGCCGTCTTCGGCATGCATAACTGGCCTGGCGTGCCCGTCGGAGCATTTGGCACGCGCGTCGGCGCACTGATGGCGTCGAGCAACGAATTCCGTATCACCATCAAGGGCAAAGGAGCGCATGCGGCGCTTCCGCACAATGGCAACGACCCGGTGTTTGTTGGCGCTCAGGTGGTATCCGGGCTGCAGGGCATCATCACGCGCAACAAGCGCCCCATCGACACCGCGGTTCTGTCGGTAACGCAATTCCATGCCGGCGACGCGACCAACATCATCCCGAACGAAGCATGGATTGGCGGCACGGTGCGCACGTTCTCGACCGACGTCCTCGACTTGATCGAGCGTCGGATGGAAGAGGTCTCCAAGGCGATCGCCGCCGCATACGATTGCACCGTGGACTTCGTCTTCCACCGCAACTATCCCCCCACGGTGAACACGGAGGCCGAAACGCAGTTCGCGGCAGAAGTCATGCGTGAGCTCGTCGGAGCAGACAATGTAGACGCCACAATCGACCCGACGTTGGGGGCGGAGGATTTTTCGTTCATGCTGCAGGAGAGGCCTGGGTGTTTTGCGTTCATCGGCAACGGTGACGGGGATCACCGAGAGCAGGGCCATGGGGTGGGTCCGTGCATGCTGCACAACCCGAGTTACGACTTTAACGACGAGCTGCTGCCGCTGGGTGCGACGTATTGGGTGAGGCTGGTGGAGAGGTACCTGGCGCGGGGCTGAGGGGGATGGGCCCACGCAAGAAGCCACCGCTGGGTGGCTTTTTTGTAAGCACCCGGTGAACCCGTCTTGCCAGCTAGGTGGCGCTGGGCGTCCAGCGATGCGGGAGCAGTTCGGCGATGTCGGCCGCCTTGTGGGTCGGCAGTCGCGTGAGGACG
>NZ_CAJPVG010000008.1 GCF_905397375.1 Ralstonia mannitolilytica | reverse complement strand
CGCAGCAGGCGTCGAAGCCGCGACCGCCGACGCACCCTGCGCCGCGGCATCGGCCGCCGCCTGCGCCGTGGCCGTCGCGCTGGCGATGGTGGCCGTCTTGCCGGTCGAGAACACGCTCGGTGTATCCACCGGCGGTTGCGGCTGCGGCTTCGGCGCGGTGGCCGCCAGCTCCGCCGGCCATTTGCCGGTCAGGTAGTAATCCATGACGGCGCGCGCAATCGGGGCGGCCGTGGCGGCGCCGAAGCCGGCGTTCTCGACGATCAGCGCCACGGCGATCTTCGGATGGTCTGCCGGCGCAAACGCCTCGTACAGCGCATGGTCGCGCTTGTACTCCGGAATCGCGTGGTGGTTGTACTTCTCGTTCTTGCCCAGCGAGAACGTCTGCGCCGTGCCGGTCTTGCCCGCCGACACATACTGCGCGCCGATGAACGCCTTGGCGGCCGTGCCCGACTGGTTCACGCCCACCATGGCGCGCTTGATCACGTCGATGTTGGCCTGCTTGAGCGGAATGCGGTAGCTCTCGGTCGGCACCGTCAGCGTGCGCGCCTTGGACAGCGAATCCTCGACCGCCTTCACCAGGTGGGGCTTCATCACCACGCCGTTGTTGGCCAGCGTCGACACCGCGTGCGCCAACTGCAGGATCGTGAAGCTGTTGTAGCCCTGGCCGATGCCGAGCGAGATCGTTTCACCGTCGTACCACTTCTGCTGCTCGGGGCGCTTGTACGCTTTGCGCTTCCACTCGGTGGACGGCAGGATGCCGGTGCGCTCGCCTTCGATGTCGATCCCGGTGATCTGCCCGAAGCCCAGCGGCTTCATGAAATCGTGGATCGCGTTGACGCCCATGTCGTTGGCGAGCTTGTAGTAGTACGTATCGCACGACACCACGATGGAGCGGAACATGTCGACCCAGCCGTGGCCGCCCGGCGCATCGTCGCGGAATGTGTGGTTGCCGAGCGTGAACGAGCCCGGGTCGGCCATGCCCCATTGCGGCGTGCGCTTGCCGAGCTCCAGCGCGGCAAGCGCCATGAAGGGCTTGTAGGTGGAGCCCGGCGGATAGGTGCCGCGCAGCGGGCGGTTCAGCAGCGGCTTGTCGGGCGAGTTGTTGAGTTCGTTCCAGGTGGCCGTGTCGATGCCCTCGATAAAGAGGTTCGGGTCGAACGTCGGCTTCGAGACAAAGGCCAGGATGTCGCCTGTCTCCGGCTCGATCGCCACCAGCGCGCCGCGGCGGTTGCCGAAGAGCTGCTCGGCCAGCCGCTGCAGGTTGATGTCAAGCGACAGGATCAGGTTGTTGCCCGGCGTTGCCTGCGAGGTCGAGAGCGTGCGGATCGGTCGCCCGCCGGCGCTCACCTCCACTTCTTCGTAGCCGGTCAGGCCGTGCAGCTCCGTCTCGTAGCTCTGCTCGATGCCGACCTTGCCGATGTATTCGGTGCCGCTGTAGTTGTTCGCGTCCTTGCGCGGGTCGTACGTCACGCCGGGCTGGCTGTTGGCATCGCTCATGTTGTCGATGCGCTCCAGGTCGCGCTCGGAGATCCGGCCGATGTAGCCGATCACGTGCGAGGCGGTCTCGCCCAGCGGGTATTGGCGGAACAGCCGCGCGTGCACGTCCACGCCCGGAAAGCGGAAGCGCTGCGCCGAGAACCGCGCGACCTCCTGGTCGGTGAGCTGGCTGCGGATCGGCAGGCTTTCAAAGCTGCGCGCATCTTCCATCAGCCGCTTGAAGCGGCGGCGGTCGCGCGGCTGGATGTCGACCACCTGTGCCAGCTGGTCGATCGTGTTGTCCAGCGTGTCCTGCAGCTTGGACGGCGTGATCTCGAGCGTGTAGGCGGAATAGTTGCGCGCCAGCACCACGCCGTTGCGGTCCATGATGATGCCGCGGTTGGGCTCGATGGGTGCGACGGAGATGCGGTTGTCTTCGGCCTTGGCCGAGTACTGCTCGTGCTTGACCTGCTGCAGCCAGAAGAAGCGTGTGAGCAGCAGCCCGAAGCAGACCAGCACGAACAGCGCGGCCGCCGCCAGCCGCAGGCGGAAGCGCGACAGCTCCTGTTCGACGTTGCGGATTTCGGTCATGCCTGACTACCTGTGACGCGCATCAGATCGGGCGCCTCAGATGGGCCGGGTCTCGTCGACGCTGTCCGGCCGGCGTTGCGGTGCCAGCAGGATTGCGTTGGCGAACGGCCACAGTGCGGCCTCGATCAGCGGCGGCAGGATGACCTGCCAGTCCGGCAGATGCGCGCCCATCAGCAGCCGGATGACGATCGGCACGGCATGCGCCAGCACCAGCAGCGGCAGCACGTGCAGCGCCTGCGACAGCACCGAGAACCACAGCACCCGTCGGTGGATGGTGATCGCAAAGTACGACAGCAGCGTGTAGGCCATCGCGTGTTCGCCGAGCAGGCGCGCCTCGTGCACGTCCATCAGCAGGCCCAGCAGAAAGGCCACCACCATGCCCACGCGGCGCGGCTGGTGGATGTTCCAGAACACCAGCACCAGCGCCACCAGATCGGGAATCCACTGCGTGTGGCCCCACGGCATGAGGTTGAAAAGGAACGCCACGATGAAGCTGAAGGCGATGAAGCCGGGGTTGACCGGGCGCAGCAGGTATTGGGGCGAGTTCATGGTCGGTGGCCTCGCTTAGCGCTTTGGCGCTGAATCGGTATCCAGCGGATTGCCGTCGGCGTCGGTAGGGCGCGGCGGCGTGGTGTTGTCGTCGGCCGCGGCTGCCGCAGCGGGCGCCGGCACGTTCGCCTCGGCCGCTGCGCGTGCGGCGCGGTCCTTTTCTTCGCGGGCGTCGCGCGCGGCGTTCTTGCCCTTGGCGGCGGGCGCCGGCGACAGGTCCATCGGCGGGGGGAAGCCCGACTCGTACTTCACGATCAGCAGGTGGCGGTTGCTGCGGATGCCCGCCACGGGCTCGCAGATCACGCGCGAGAACGCCGTGTCGGCCTTGCGCTCGATCTGCGTGATGCGGGCGACCGGCAGGCCGGCTGGATAGACGCCGTCCAGGCCGGACGTCACCAGCAGATCGCCTTGCTGTAGATCGGCCGAGGCTGCCATGAAGCGCAAGTCCAGCGCGCCGGGCCGGGCACCGCCAAAGGCCACGCTGCGCAGCCCATTGCGCACCACCTCCACGGGGATCGCCTGGTCCTTGTCCGTCAGCAGCGTCACCTGCGATTCGAACAGCGACACGCGCGTGACCTGCCCGACCACGCCCCGGTCGTCGATCACCGGATAGCCGGCGCGGACGCCGTCCTTGGAGCCGCGATCGATCACGATGCGCTGCGTGTACGGATCGCGCGCTTCGTACAGGACTTCCGCCGCCACGGTCGGCACCGCGGCATGCTGCTTGAGGTTCAGCAGCGTCCGAAGGTTGCGGTTCTCGGCTTCGAGCTGCGTGGCGCGCAGCGACTGCTGCGCCTGGGCGACGGCCGATTCGCGCAGGCTGCGGTTGTCGGTGGCCAGCTTGGTGGACGACTGCGTGTAGTCGAGCGCCGCACGCACCGTATCGCGCGGAATCAGCACCACGCGCTCGATGGGGTACAGCACCACCGACACGACCTGCCGGACCACGCCCAGTACCGACATGCGGGCATCGACCACGAGCAGCATCAGCGCAAGCGCAAGCAGGGCGACCAGCCGCGCGGTGGCGGACGGGCCCTGCTTGAAGAGGGGCGGCGGGGAGTAATCCATGACCCGGACGCTTCAGATAGGCGCGGCAGACGCGTCGCGACCAAGGTCGGCGGCCTGCCGGCAACAGTTTGGGGGTGGCGCCGGTGCGGTGCAGTGGCCCGGGGCGGGCGGAGCACGGCGCACCGGCGCGGGACGCATCTCAGCGAACCGCAAAGGCTGCTGGGGCAGCCATCCATACGGAACGCGGATGAGCGTGGCGCATGGTCCCGTTATTCGTACGAGAAGATGCTGCCGAGCTTGTCCATGCGTTCGAGCGCCATGCCCGAGCCGCGCACCACGCAGGTCAGCGGGTCTTCTGCCACCAGCACCGGCAGGCCGGTTTCTTCGGCCAGCAGGCGGTCGAGGTCGCGCAGCAGTGCGCCGCCGCCCGTGAGCATCATGCCGCGCTCGGCAATGTCTGCGCCGAGTTCCGGCGGGGTCTGTTCCAGTGCGATCTTCACCGACGACACGATCTGGTTCAGCGGATCGGTCAGCGCTTCCAGGATTTCGTTGGACGACACCGTGAAGGCGCGCGGAATGCCTTCCGACAGGTTGCGGCCCTTCACTTCCATCTCGCGCACTTCCGAACCCGGGAAGGCCGAGCCGATTTCCTTCTTGATGGCTTCGGCGGTCTGCTCGCCGATCAGCATGCCGTAGTTGCGGCGGATGTAGTTGACGATGGCCTCGTCGAACTTGTCGCCGCCCACGCGCACGCTGCCCTTGTAGACCATGCCCCCCAGCGAGATGATGCCCACCTCGGTGGTGCCGCCGCCAATGTCCACCACCATCGAGCCCGACGGCTCCGACACCGGCAGACCGGCGCCAATGGCAGCCGCCATCGGCTCTTCGATCAGGTAGACCTGCGATGCACCGGCGCCCAGCGCCGATTCGCGGATGGCGCGGCGCTCGACCTGGGTCGAGCCGCACGGCACGCAGATGATGATGCGCGGCGACGGACGCAGCAGCTTGCTGTCGTGCACCATCTTGATGAACTGCTTGAGCATCTGCTCGGTGACGGTGAAGTCGGCGATCACGCCGTCCTTCATCGGGCGGATGGCCTCGATGTTGCCCGGCACCTTGCCCAGCATCTGCTTGGCTTCCTTGCCCACAGCCTGGATGGTTTTCTTGGCGCTCGGGCCGCCTTCCTGGCGAATGGCCACCACCGACGGCTCGTCAAGCACGATGCCCTTGTCGCGCACGTAGATCAGGGTGTTGGCAGTGCCGAGGTCGATCGCGAGATCGTTGGAGAAATAGCTGCGCAAAAAGCCGAACATCGAATGAATCCTGTGTTTCGAGTCATGGGCGGCACGGCGGCAGGATCGCGGTGCTACGGCTGCACCGACGCGCGGACCTCGCGTGGCATGCCCATGCGGTCCGATCCTGCTGCTGCGCTCCCGGGAATGTGTCGCGGGCTCCGTGGCGGTCGGCGGTGGGGTGCCGTGGCACTGGCCATCCTGCCGGAGTGAGCCGCCCGGAGAGGGCGGCCCCAAGGAACCTTTGATTAAGTGTCGCCAACTGCTGACGGCGCGACGGCCGGGAGGTTCCCGGCGGGACTTAATCAGAGGGTCCGTGGCTGCACGAAGTCGCCTGCTGACTTAGAAATTTAGTCGGCAATCATACCTTATAATTCGTACGTTTCGCGGGCATTTGGCGCCAAATTTGCGGCAAATCGGCACTGCCGGGGCTCGACCCGGGGCGCGCCCTGCGCGCAGTAGCCGTCGCATGCCAGAACCAGCTCGTCCTGCCCGCCGCCGCACTCACTGATCCACTCCGATGGCACTCGAACTCTCCGACGTCAAACGCATCGCCCACCTGGCCCGCATCGAAGTCTCCGACGGCGAGGCCGCGCAGACACTCACGCAGCTCAACCAGTTCTTCGCCCTGGTCGAGCAGATGCAGGCCGTCGACACCACCGGCATCGAGCCGATGGCCCACCCGATCGAGCAGGTCCAGCCCCAGGCCCAGCGCCTGCGCGAGGACGCCGTGACCGAACCCGACCGCCGCGCCGAATACCAGCAATGCGCACCCGCCACCGAAGCCGGCCTCTACCTCGTGCCCAAGGTGATCGAGTAGGCCGTTTAAACGGCGGGCGCCTGTGCGCCTTTAATTCACTTTCCCCAAATTGACGTCGCCGGCCGCTGCCGGCAGCCCATCCGAACGCATTCGATGACCGCATCCACGATCAAAGCCCTGTCTGCCCAACTCGCCGCCAAGGAGGTTTCGGCGGTGGAACTGGCGCGCCACTACCTGGCGCGCATCGAGGCCGGGGCGCATCTCAACGCCTTTACCCAGGTCGATGCCGAGGCCACGCTCGCGCAGGCCCAGGCCGCCGACGCGCGCATCGCGGCCGGCAGCGCGCCGCCGCTGACCGGCGTGCCGATCGCGCACAAGGACGTGTTTGTCACGCGCGGCTGGCGCGCCACGGCGGGCTCGAAGATGCTCGCCAACTACGTGAGCCCGTTCGACGCGACCGTGGTCGAGCGCCTGGCTGCCGCCGGCATGGTGACGCTGGGCAAGACGAACATGGACGAGTTCGCGATGGGCTCGTCCAACGAAAACTCGGCCTTCGGCGTGGTCCGGAACCCGTGGAACGTCGAACACGTGCCGGGCGGGTCGTCCGGCGGCTCGGCGGCGGCGGTGGCAGCCGATCTGGCGCCCGCGGCAACCGGGACGGACACGGGCGGCTCGATCCGCCAGCCGGCATCGTTCTCGGGCATCACCGGGATCAAGCCGACGTACGGCCGCGTGTCGCGCTACGGCATGATCGCGTTCGCCTCGTCGCTGGACCAGGGCGGCCCGATGGCCCGCACCGCCGAGGATTGCGCGCTGCTGCTGTCTGCCATGGCCGGCTTTGACCCGCGTGATTCCACCAGCCTGGAACCGGGCCGCGGCGGCGACGTGGAAGATTTCAGCCGTCTGCTCGGCCAGCCGCTGCAAGGCGCCGATGCTGCCCGCCCCTTGGCCGGCCTGCGCATCGGCCTACCCAAGGAGTATTTTGGCGAAGGCCTGGCCGATGACGTGCGCGCCGCCGTGCGGGCTTCACTGGCCGAAATGGAAAAGCTCGGCGCCACGCTCGTCGACATCAGCCTGCCCAAGACCGAGCTGTCGATCCCGACGTATTACGTGATCGCCCCGGCCGAGGCGTCGTCGAACCTGTCGCGCTTTGACGGCGTGCGCTACGGCCACCGCGCCGCGGAATACCGGGATCTGGCCGACATGTACCGCAAGTCCCGCGCCGAAGGGTTCGGCTGGGAGGTCAAGCGCCGCATCCTGGTGGGTACATATGTGCTGTCCCACGGCTACTACGACGCCTATTACCTCCAGGCGCAGAAGATCCGCCGGATCATCGCGCAGGATTTCCAGAACGCATTCGCGCAGTGCGACGTGATCATGGGCCCCGTCGCCCCCACCGTTGCCTGGAAGATCGGCGAGAAGAGCGACGATCCGGTCCAGATGTACCTTGAAGACATCTTCACGCTGTCGACCAGCCTGGCGGGCCTGCCGGGCATGAGCGTGCCGGCCGGTTTCGGCGCCAATGGTCTGCCGGTTGGCTTGCAGATCATCGGCAACTATTTTGAAGAGGCACGCATGCTGCAGATCGCGCATGCGTTCCAGCAGGCGACCGACTGGCACATTCGCCAGCCGGCGGCGTGAGCCCTGCCGTACCGACGTACCCGCTGCGCAGCAGGAGGCAGGCATGAACCATCGCATCCGCAACGTACTCGGGCTGGCGCTGGCCGCTGGCCTGCTGGCGGCATGCGTGCCGATTCCGCTGCCGTCGATTCCTGGCATCAGCCGGCCGTCCAAGCCGCCGCCGATTTCCGACCGCCGCATCGACATCAACGGCTACTGCAGCCAGACCGAAGAAGACGGTTTCCGCGAGCAGGCGACGCTGACGGTGGCCGACAACAACGTCACGGCCATGCAATGGCAGTTGTGGGTCGGCCGGCGCGGCTCGTGCCAGTTCGATCTGTCGACGTTCCAGCAGACCAAGCGCCGCCCCAGCATCGAGCTGCGCGAGCGCTACGGCAACTGCACGCTGATGGTCTGGCAGGACCCGCGCCGCGTCACGCTGGCACATGCCAACTGCGAAGCGCATTGCACGCCCGGCATCTATGAAGAAGCCTGGCCGGTGATGTTCGACCCGCAGACGGGCCAATGCGCCCGGAATGCCCGGTGATGCCCGCATCGCTCCGCGCGCTGGCCGCCGTGGCCTGTGCCGCGCTGTCGCTGCAGGCATTCGCTCAGCCGACCCCGGATGCTGAAGGCGGCCTGCCGGATATGCCGGCGGCCCGCGCACCGTCGTCGGCGGAGCTGGGTGTGCAGACGGTCGAGATTCCTCGCGCATTCATGAAGGATGCCGAGGACGCGCCGCAAACGTTGACCGCCTACTGGATCGCCCCGGCCGCAAAGGTGCCTGCCGCCGGTGCGCCGGTGGTCATTGCGCTGCACGGATGCAGCGGGCTCTACACGCCGTCGGGCACGGACGCCAGGGCGCTCGGTTCGCGGTATCGCGGTTATGCGCAATGGCTGCGTGCGCGCGGCTATGCGGTCGTGTTTCCCGACAGCTTCGGGCCGCGCGGCAAGCCGCATGGCATCTGCACCGAGCGCCTTGCCGCCCGCGACATCGACGGCGCCGTGCGGCGCGCCGACATTCTGGCGGCGATGCGCTGGGTGGCCGGCCAGCCCGGCGTGGATGCGCGCCGCATCGTGCTGCTGGGCTGGTCCAATGGCGCGCAGGCGGTGCTCGAAGCCGTCGATGGCAGCCGGGCCTGGCCTGCGGACACGCCGCCCGTGGATCGCGCCGTGGCGTTCTATCCGGGCTGCGTCGCGGCGCAGAAGCGGTCCGACTATCGCCTGAACGCGCCGTTGCTGCTGCTGGCCGGCGGCAACGACGACTGGACGCCGGCCGATCACTGCCAGGCCTTGCAGGCGGCCGTGCTGGCGCGGCAGCCGCAGGCGCGTTTCGAGCTGGACGTGTTTGGCGGCGCGTACCACGGTTTTGATGGTACGGCGCCGGTCAAGGAGCGCAGCGGCATCCCGAGTGGGCGCCGGCACGGCACCGTCACGGTCGGCGGCGATCCGGCCGCGCGCGAAGCGGCATTCGCGAAGCTCGCGGCATGGCTCGATGCGCCCCGCCCCTGACCGCACGGCAGTACACGAACACACGAATACCTGAGTACCTAGACATTCACACCACAACAATCGACAGGACACACGCAACATGCAATGGGAAGTGGTGATCGGCCTCGAGACGCACACGCAGCTCTCGACGGTCTCGAAGATTTTCTCCGGCGCCTCCACCGCCTTCGGTGCCGAGCCCAACACGCAGGCCGCGCCGGTGGATCTGGCGCTGCCGGGCGTACTGCCGGTGCTGAACAAGGGCGCCGTTGAGCGCGCCATCACGTTCGGCCTGGCGATCGGCGCCAAGATCGCGCCCAAGAGCATCTTCGCGCGCAAGAATTACTTCTACCCCGATCTGCCCAAGGGCTACCAGATCAGCCAGTACGAGATTCCGGTGGTGCAGGGCGGCTCGCTGACCTTCCAGGTGGAAGGCAAGAACGGCCAGCCCGGGTACGAGAAGACCGTGCAACTGACGCGTGCGCACCTGGAAGAAGACGCCGGCAAATCGCTGCACGAAGACTTTGCCGGCATGACGGGCATCGACCTGAACCGCGCCGGCACGCCGCTGCTGGAAATCGTGACCGAGCCCGACATGCGCAGCGCTGCCGAGGCCGTTGCTTACGCCAAGGCGCTGCACGCGCTGGTGGTGTGGCTTGGCATCTGCGACGGCAACATGCAGGAAGGCAGCTTCCGTTGCGACGCGAACGTGTCGGTGCGCCCGGGCCCGGATGCGCCGTTCGGCACGCGCTGCGAAATCAAGAACCTGAACTCGTTCCGCTTCCTGGAAGAGGCGATCAACTACGAAGTGCGCCGCCAGATCGAGCTGATCGAAGACGGCGGCACCGTGGTGCAGGAAACGCGCCTGTACGATCCGGACCGCAAGGAAACGCGCTCGATGCGCAGCAAGGAAGACGCGCAGGATTACCGCTACTTTCCCGACCCAGACCTGCTGCCGCTCGTCATTGGCGACGATTGGATCGAGCGCGTGCGCGCCACGCTGCCCGAACTGCCGGCCGCCATGGCCGCGCGCTTTGAATCGGCCTACGGCCTGCCGAAGTACGACGCCAGCATCCTCACCGCCACCAAGGCGACGGCGGCGTACTTTGAAGCCGTCGTGGCGGATGCGGGCGCTGCCAATGCCAAGGCCGCGGCCAACTGGATCATGGGCGAGGTGGCCTCGAACCTGAACCGCGCCGATCTGGAGATCGATGCCGCGCCGGTGTCGCCCGCGCAACTCGCCAAGCTGCTCGCGCGCATTGCCGACGGCACGATCAGCAACAACACGGCCAAGAAGGACGTCTTCCCCGCCATGTGGGCCGGCGAACACGGCGGCGATGCCGACGCGATCATCGCCGAGAAGGGCCTGAAGCAGATGTCCGATTCCGGCGAGCTGGAGAAGATCATCGACGACGTGCTGGCCGCCAATGCCAAGTCGGTCGAGGAATTCCGCGCCGGCAAGGAGAAGGCATTCAACGCGCTGGTGGGCCAGGCCATGAAGGCCACGCGCGGCAAGGCCAACCCCGCACAAGTCAACGAACTGCTGAA
Organism: Ralstonia mannitolilytica; assembly: GCF_905397375.1. GTDB lineage: Bacteria > Pseudomonadota > Gammaproteobacteria > Burkholderiales > Burkholderiaceae > Ralstonia > Ralstonia mannitolilytica. The sequence goes on along the minus strand of NZ_CAJPVG010000008.1, from coordinate 215,712 downwards.
GAAGAAACTCGGCGCAGCCTGATGAGCACCTCCACGATGAACGCACAAGACGTCGCCAACTACCTGCAGGCGCATCCGGCCTTCTTTGAAGAGCACGCCGAGCTGCTGGCCGCCATTCAATTGACGAGCCCGCACAGCCATCGCGCGGTGTCGCTGCAGGAGCGCCAGATGGAAATCCTGCGCGACAAGAACAAGCACCTCGAACTCAAGCTGTCGGACCTGATGCGCCACGGCAACGAGAACGACCGTACGCAGCAGCGTGTGCACGCCTGGACGACGCGCCTGCTGGGCGAGGCCGACACGCATGCGCTGCCGTACGCCGTGCAGGATGGTCTGCGTGAAATCTTTGACGTGCCCGCGGTGGCGCTGCGCGTGTGGCAGGTCGGCGAGGAATTTGCACACCTGGAAGTCGCGCAGGGCGTGAGCGAGGAAGTGCGCCTGTTTGCAGCCGGCCTGCGTGCGCCGTATTGCGGCGCCAATGCCGGCTTTGAAGCGGCCGGCTGGCTCGATACATCGGATACCGGCGGCGCGCCCATCGAATCGCTCGCCATTGTCACGTTGCGCGTGCCGGTGCGTGGCGATGCCGATGCCAGCGCCGCGCCGGCATTCGGCCTGCTGGTGCTCGGCTCGCCGGACGCCCGCCGCTTCCATGACGGCATGGGCACGACCTACCTCGCGCAGATCGGCGAACTGGCCGCTGCCGCGCTCAACCGCCTGCGCGACTGAGCGCCGCCCACCGCATGCCGCAATCTGCTTCAGCCGATGCATCTGGCGCGCAGGCGCCGCATCCGCAGATTGCGGCGTACCTTGACGCGCTGAAGTTCGAGCGGCAGCTCTCGCCGCACACGCTGGAGAGCTACACCCGCGAGCTGGCCGTGCTCCAGCGCCTCGGTGCGCAGCACGCCGCCAATGTCGATCTCACGCAACTGCAGTCTCACCATATCCGCCGCATGATGGCGCAGCTGCACGGCGACGGTTTGTCGGGCCGCAGCATTGCGCGGGCGCTGTCGGCGTGGCGCGGCTGGTTCAAATGGATGGCGCTGCGCGATGCCGCCGTCACCGCCAATCCCGTTGATGGCGTACGCGCCCCGAAGAACCCGAAGCGGCTGCCGAAAGCGCTGTCCGTGGAGCAAGCTGTCGCGCTGATGGAGCAGTTGCCCGGCGACGATGCCGAAACGGTGCGCGACCGTGCCGTCAACGAGCTGTTCTATTCGTGCGGGCTGCGGCTCTCCGAGCTGGTCAGCCTCGACATGCGCCACGTGAAGGCCGGCGCGTATGAATCGGCGAGCTGGCTCGATCTGGAGGCGCGCGCGGTGCAGGTGCTCGGCAAGGGCAGCAAGCGGCGCACCGTGCCGGTGGGCACTAAGGCGGCGGAGGCGCTGGCTGCATGGCTGGCGGTGCGCGAGCAGCTTGCCCAGCCCGACGCGGTACCCGAAGACGCGCACGCGCTGTTTCTCTCGCCGCGCGGCAAGCGGCTGGCGCAGCGGCAGATCCAATTGCGCATGAAGCGCAACGCCATCGCGGCGGGTGTGCCGGCGGATGTGCATCCGCACGTGCTGCGGCATTCGTTTGCCACGCACATGCTGCAGTCCTCCGGTGATCTGCGCGCGGTGCAGGAACTGCTCGGCCACGCCAGCATTGCCAGCACGCAGGTTTATACTTCGCTCGATTTTCAGCACCTGGCCAAGATCTACGATCAGGCGCATCCCCGCGCAAAAAAGAAGTAGCGCATTGTCCGAACCTTCGGGCGCCCCATCCCCAGTCGTATGCAAACCCTGATTCTGAAGCCCGGCAAGGAGCGCTCGCTGCTGCGCCGGCACCCGTGGATTTTCGCCAACGCCATCGATCGCGTGGAGGGCAAGCCGGCCTCCGGCGCGACCGTCATCGTGCGCGCGCACAACGGCCAGTTTCTGGCGCGCGCCGCGTTCAGCCCTGTCTCGCAGATTCGCGCGCGCGTGTGGAGCTTTGATGAATCGGAGCCCGTCGACCACGCGTTCTTCAAGCGCCGCATTGCCGCGGCCGTGGCGTACCGCCGCGCGTGGGTGCACGACACCGACGCCGTGCGCCTCGTCATGGGCGAAGCCGACGGCCTGCCCGGGCTGATCGTCGACCAGTACGGCACAGGGGATGCGGGCCAGCTCGTCTGCCAGTTCAGCGCCGCGGGCGTGGAGCACTGGAAGCAGGCGATCGTCGCCGCGCTCATCAAAGAGACGGGTTGCCCGAACGTCTACGAACGGTCGGATGTGAGCGTGCGCGAGCGCGAAGGCCTGGAGCAGATGACCGGTGTGCTGGCCGGCGCCGAGCCGCCCGCCGATCTGTCCGCCACCGAGCACGGCGTGCGTTATTACGTGGACGTGCGCGAAGGCCACAAGACGGGCTTCTACATCGACCAGCGCGACAACCGCGCGCTCGTCGGCGCCTTGGCGCGCGATCGCGATGTGCTGAACTGCTTTTGCTATACCGGCGGGTTTTCGCTGGCGGCGCTCAAGGGCGGGGCGCGCTCGGTGGTGTCGATCGACTCGTCGGGCGAGGCGCTGGCGGTGGCAGAGCGCAACGTCACGCTCAACGGCTTCGATCCGGCGCGCGCCGAGTGGCTGGACGCGGACGTCTTCAAGTCGCTGCGCAACTTCCGCGCGGAAGGCCGCCAGTTCGACCTGATCGTGCTGGATCCGCCCAAGTTTGCGGCCTCGGCGCAGCAGGTCGATCGCGCGGCGCGCGCATACAAGGAGATCAACTTGGTTGGCATGCAGTTGCTGCGCCCGGGCGGCCTGCTGTTTACGTATTCGTGCTCGGGCGCGATCGACGCAGACCTGTTCCAGAAGATCGTCGCGGGTGCGGCGGCCGATGCCAAGGTGACGGCGCGCATCCAGCGCCGGCTGGCGGGCGGCGTCGACCACCCGCTGCTGACGAGCTTCCCGGAAGGCGAATACCTCAAGGGCCTGCTGCTGCAAGTCGGCTAGCAATTTGTCGCAATTTTTGGCTTGTCCCGGCAAGCCGCCATTGCGAAGATGCGGTCCTTCGTTTTCCGCATCACGTCGATGGCTTCCAACGCTGCCCATCACGCGACGGGTTGGGCGGCAGGCCTGATTGCCGCCACCCTCGTCGCACAGGCTTCGCACACGTCTCTCGAACATCTCGGCAGCCTCCTGGCGTTTTGCGCGGCGGTGGCCGGCAGCACCGCGCCCGACTGGATGGAGGTGGCCTGGTGGACCCGCGCGCGCCGCCTGTGGATCACGCACCGCACCGCCACCCATTGGGGCATCGGCTGGGTGGCGGCGCTTGTTCTGTCATACCAGGCGCTGGGCCATGCGCACGTGTGGGCACCGCTGCTGTTCGGCTTCGCTTGCGGTGGGCTGATGCATCTGTTGGCGGACTGGCCCAATCCGCTGGGCGTGCCCTGGATCTGGGGGCGCCATTCCCTGAACCTGTGGAAGAGCGGTCGCTGCGATCTGGTCGTGGTGATCCTCGCGTGGGCCGCGGCGTGCTGGCTGGTGCGGCCGCTGTGGGCGGCAACGGCAGCGCGCGTGGTCGGATGGTTCGCACACGTGGCGCGATGAGCCCGCCGTATCGGCATTGTCTGATGGAAGCCGGGCCTGCGAACGACTAAGTTGGAACCGCCGGACGCCCCGCGTCCGAATCCAACTCCGTTTGCGCAAGCGTTGCGCAAACGCCCTCACCGGGAGTCGTCGATGACACTGGATGTGACGCGCCAAGACCCTCGCTACAACACGCTCAAACATGGCTTCAACCTGCGCTGGCCCTCGACGGACGCGCAGGCCGCGAGCCGCATCGCCCTCATTGAAAAGCCCGACGATGTGGCGCCCGCCGTGCAGCGCATCGTCAACGCGGGCCAGCGCCCGACCGTGCGCAGCGGCGGACATTGCTACGAGGATTTCGTCTCCAACAACCCCGACGGCACGATCGTCGACCTGAGCCTGCTCGCCACGCCCGAAGTGCGCGCCGACGGCTCGGTGCGCATTCCGGCCGGCACGCAGAACTGGAACGGCTACCTGGAGCTGTACAAGCGCCGCAACGTGACGCTGCCCGGCGGCTCTTGCTATTCGGTCGGCGCGGGCGGGCATATCTGCGGCGGCGGGTACGGGCTGCTGTCGCGGCTGCAGGGCCTGACGGTGGATTGGCTCTCGGCCGTGGACATCGTCACAGTCGACAAGACCGGCAAGGCCGCTGCGCGCACGGTGGATGCGGCGCACGATCCGGATCTGTTCCGTGCATGTCGCGGCGCGGGCGGCGGCAACTTCGGCGTCATCACGGGCTACACCTTCGCCAAGCTGCCCGAGGCGCCGCAGGAAGTGGCGCTCGCCACCGTGGCGTTCGACTGGGCGACCATGACACCGCAACGCTTTGCCGAACTGCTGCGCATCTACGGCGAATACTGGGAGACGCGCGGCAAGGATCCGGACACGTGGGGCATGTTCTCGCTGCTCAAACTCACGCACAAATCGTCGGGGCAGATCGTGCTGCTCACGCAGTTCTGCAACCCGGATGGCACGTGCCGCGATCTCTCCGTCCTCAACGATTTTCTGAGCCGCTTCCAGGCTTGCGCGCCCACGCCGGTCAAGGGGCGCCCGCCCGGCTACGGCCCTGCGCACAAGCAGGGCGTGGGGCAACTGCTCTGCTCCAAGCCGCACACCATCGTGCAATACGACTGGCTGACGGCCACGCAGTACCTGAACGGCTCAGGGGCCAATCAGCGCGGCAAGTACAAATCGGCCTACATGAAGCGCGGCTTCACGGCGCGCGAGGCGCAGCGCATCTACGCCCACCTCACGCGGACGATGCCGGGCGTCGATCTGAGCCAGTCGTTGCTGCAAGTCGATTCGTACGGCGGCGCTGTCAACAAGGCCGAGCGCATTGGCGACACCGCCGTGCCGCAGCGGGCCTCGATCATGAAGCTGCAGTACCAGACGTATTGGACGTCCGCGGCCGATGATGCCGGCCACTTGCGCTGGATCAGCGATTTCTATCGCGACGTCTACGGCGCGCCCGATGTGCCCGCGCCGCACAGCGGCACACCTTACCCGGGCGACCGGTACGAGGGCTGCTACATCAACTACCCCGACGTCGACATGCTCGCCTACCCGTTCTGGCCGCAGCTCTACTACGGCAGCGGCGACCTGTACCCATTTCTGCAGGATGTGAAGCGCCGGTATGATCCGAACAACATCTTCCACCACGCCATGTCCGTGCGTGTTTGATGGAGCCATCCAATGACCAATCGTCTTCGTCGAACCTTCATGCAGTGGACCGGTAGCTTGCCTTTGCTGGGCGCTCTTCCCAAAACCGTCATGGCCCAGGCGGCCGAACAACCTGCCGCGTCGGGCGCGCAGCCCGCAGGCAATGCGCGCGCTCCCCGCTTCGCCTATGTCGGCACCTACACGTTCAATGCGCCGGGCGGCACCGCGGGCGGCCCGGCCGCGCGCGGCATCTATGTGCTCGAACCGCGCGGCGATGCATGGACGCAGGTGCAGGTCGTCGAAAGCGCCAATCCGTCGTTCCTGGCCGTGCACCCGAATCAGCGGTTCCTGTACGCCATCAACGAACTTGAGGTGTATGAAGGTCGGCCGAACGGCAGCGCCGAGGCCTATGCGATCGACGCGCGCGACGGCAAGCTGACGCTGCTGAACCGCCAGCCGCTGTCGCTGTCGGGCACGAACCCTGCACACGTGGTCGTGTCGCCGGACGGCAAGCACCTGTGCGTGTCGATCTACAGCGGCGGCGCGTACAACCTCCTGCCGATCGGCGAGGACGGCAAGCTCGGCACCGTCTCCGGCATCTTCAAGGACACCGGCTCCGGCCCCCGCCCCGAACAGGAGGCGCCGCACGCGCACATGATGCTGTTCGACACCACCGGCCAGCACGTGATCGGTACCGACCTGGGCACCGATCGCATCAACGTGTTTGCCATTGAGGGTGGCAAGCTTGCCCCGCGTGACCGCGCGCAGCTCAAGCCCGGCAGTGGCCCGCGCCACCTGGCGCTCCATCCGCAAGGCAAGCTGCTCTACGTCATCAACGAACTGGAAGGCTCGGTCGCCTGCCACGGATACGACCCCGCCACCGGCCACGTGCAGGAAGAGCGTCAGCGCATTTCCACCACCCCTGCCGACTACACCGGCCAGAAGAGCGGCGCCGAGCTGCTGATGCACCCGTCCGGGCGGTTCCTCTACGCCAGCAACCGGAAGCTGAAGTCCGACCATCCGCTGGCCGACAGCGTGGCCGCATTCAGCATCGATGCCTCAGGCAAGCTCGCGCCGCTTCAGTACTGGAGCGAGGGCGTGCACTTTCCGCGGGCGATGACGATGGCGCCCGACGGCAGCCACCTCTACGTGCTGAACCAGAAGGGCGACACCATCCTGCGGCTGCGCATCGACGGCCAGACCGGCAAGCTGGACCAGCCGGCGGTGGTGGCGAAGGTGCCGACGCCGGTGTGTCTGGTGTGGGCGGGGTAGTGAGCACGGCGGAAACCCCTGGGCGGTGCAAGGCCGCTCAGTTGCAACTCAATTGCAGCAACCGTTCGAGCGTGGGACAATCCCGCGCATGACTTCCCCGGCTTCGCGCGACGTTTCTGCCACTTCCCGGCCCGATTCCCCTGAATCGATGGCCCGCACGCGCCTGCGTGGCCTGGGCAGCCGCGTGACGGAACCGCGCGTGCGCGTGCTCGCCGTGCTGATGCAGGGCGCCGACCCACTCTCGCACCAGGCGGTATGCGACGCGCTACCGCCCGACTCCGGCATCGACCGCGTGACCGTCTACCGCGTGCTCGACTGGCTCGTGGCAGGCGGTATCGTCCACAAGACGGCCGGGGCCGATCGTGTCTTCCGCTTCAGCCTGGCCGAGCACGATGCCGCGCGCGAAGCGGCGCACCGCTCGCACAGTCACTTCCACTGCACGCAATGCGGGCGCGACTTCTGCTTGGAGGGGGCCGAGCCGCCGGCCATGCCCAAGGCCGCCCTGCCCGCCGGCTTCGCAGCCGACCATGCCGAACTCACCATCAAGGGCGCTTGCGCGGATTGCGCGCATCTGGCGTCTCATCACAAGACAGGAAACGCATCATGTCCAAAATGATCCCGGTCACCATCCTGACGGGCTTTCTCGGCAGCGGTAAGACCACGCTGCTCAAGCGCATCCTGAACGAACACCACGGCATGAAGATCGCCGTGATCGAGAACGAGTTCGGCGAAGAGAACATCGACAACGACATCCTCGTGCAGGACGGCAACGAGCAGATCGTGCAGATGAGCAACGGCTGCATCTGCTGCACCATCCGGGGCGACCTGGTGAAGGGGTTGTCCGACCTGCTCACGCGCCGCGACAAGGGCGAGATCCAGTTCGACCGCGTCGTCATCGAGACCACCGGCGTGGCCAACCCCGGCCCCGTTGCGCAGACCTTCTTCATGGACGACGAGATCGCCAGCCGTTACCTGCTGGATGCCGTCATCACGCTGGTCGACGCCAAGCACGGCAACATGCAGCTCGACAAGCAGGAAGAGGCGCAGCGCCAGGTGGGCTTTGCCGACGCCATCTTCATCACGAAGAGCGACCTCGTGTCCGCCGACGATGTCAACGCACTGCGCCACCGCCTCCTGCACATGAACCCGCGCGCCCCGATCCGCACCGCCAATTTTGGCGACGCGCCGATCGACACCATCTTCGATCTGCGCGGCTTCAATCTGAATGCCAAGCTGGAGATCGACCCCGACTTCCTGCGCGAAGACGGTCATGATCACAACCACGATCACGATCATGACCACGCCTGCTCGGCCGATTGCGATCACGACCACGATCATGAGCACCACGGCCACCACCATCATCACGGGCACGCGCACCATACCGACCGCATTGCCTCGTTCGTCTTCCGCAGCGAACGGCCGTTCAACTACACCAAGCTGGAGGAGTTCCTCTCCGGCGTGCTGAACATCTACGGCGAGAAGCTGCTGCGCTACAAGGGCGTGCTGTACATGGAGGGCGTCGACCGCAAGGTCGTGTTCCAGGGCGTGCACCAGCTCATGGGCAGCGATGTGGGCGGCAAATGGGACGGCGAGACCCCTTCCAACCGGATGGTGTTCATCGGCGTCGACCTGCCGCGCGAAACGATTCTGAAAGGATTGGAGAACTGCCTGGCCTGATCCGGCCGCTTTACCCTCCTTTTGGGTGGTCCCGCCGCGCTTTCAGGCAGAATCCGGGCCGGATTTTGTGTCCGTGTTTCTCCGATAGTTCGGGTAAGATCGTTCAGCTACAATAGGTCGATTTAGAAGCACGTCGTCCCAAGCACGTCCGATAGGAGAGCAGGCGATGGTGACTAAGACCAAGGAAGGGCGCGGCGCCAACGTTGGAGCCGGGCAGTCCGGAACGGAGTCGGCGGCAGCCCAGGCTGCGCCAGCCACCCGAAAAAAAGCGGCAGGGGGCGCCGCTGCGGGAGAGGCAAAAGGAGGCGCGCGGGGCGGCAAGTCCGCCGCCAGCCAGAATGAGTCCGGCGCATCCCCGCGCAAGGACGACGCGACAGCCGACACGGCGCGCGATTTACCAGGATCATCTGCAGCAACCATGAGCAGCAAGAAACTACTCACCGAAGCCGAAATCCTGAAGATGGGCGAAAAGGATTACATGAACGAGGCGCAGCTCGCCTTTTTCAGGGACCGGCTTGAAAAGATGCGCGACGAGATTCTCGCGAACGCCAACCAGACGACGGAGCACCTGCGCGAGACCGTGATCGTTCCGGACCCGGCGGACCGCGCCACCATCGAGGAAGAGCATGCGCTGGAACTGCGCACGCGCGACCGCGAGCGCAAGCTGCTCAAGAAGGTCGAGCAGTCGATCGCGCGGATCGATGCCGGCGAGTACGGCTGGTGCGACGAAACCGGCGAGCCGATCGGCATTCCGCGCCTGCTTGCCCGTCCGACCGCCACCCTGACGCTGGAGGCGCAGGAGCGCCGCGAAAAGCGTCAGAAGCTGCAGGGCGACTGACGCCGCCCGCCGCAGTGGTTTTCCAGTTCGCAGCCCGGTAGCCAGCCGGGCTGTTTGCTTTTGCAGGCCTTCGATCATGCCCCGTCCGCTTCCCGTTACCGTGCTGTCCGGCTTCCTCGGCGCCGGCAAGACCACGCTGCTCAACCACGTGCTCGCCAACCGCGAGGGCAAGCGTGTGGCCGTGATCGTCAACGACCTGTCCGACGTCAACATCGACGCCCAGCTCGTCGGTGACGGCACCGCGACCAGCGCGCAGCTCTCGCGCACCGATGAGCGCATGGTCGAGCTGTCCAACGGCTGCATCTGCTGCACGCTGCGCGAAGACCTGCTCGACGAGGTGGCCCGCCTCGCGCGCGAAGACCGGTTCGACTACCTGCTCATCGAATCCACCGGTGTGGCCGAGCCGCTCCCGATCGCCGAGACCTTCACCTTCGAGGACGCGCAAGGCGACGTGCTGTCCGACCTCGCGCGCCTGGACACGATGGTCACGGTGGTCGATGCCCAGCATTTTCTGGCCGACTACGATGCGGCCGACTTCCTGGCCGATCGCGGTCAGGCCCGCGATGAAGACGACGACCGCACCGTGGTCGACCTGCTCATCGAGCAGGTCGAATTCTGCGACGTGATCGTCCTCAACAAGATCGACCTGGTGAGTGATGCCCAGCGCGATCGCCTGGCGGCCATCCTGCATTCGCTGAACCCGCGGGCGCGCATCGTGCCAGCATCGTTCGGCAAGGTGCCGCTCGATGCCATCCTCAACACGCACCGGTTCGACTTCGATGCCGCGGCCGCTGCGCCCGCGTGGCTGGCCGAACTGCGCGGCGAGCATGTGCCCGAGACCGAAGCGCTGGGCATCCGCAGCTTCGTGTATCGCCGCCGCGTGCCGTTCCACCCGCAGCGTCTGTGGGACCTGATGCACACCGAATGGCTGCGCGAGCATGGCCGCGTGCTGCGCTCGAAGGGCTATTTCTGGCTGGCGTCGCGCATGGACATCGCCGGAAGCTGGGGCCAGGCCGGCGGCGTGATGCGCCACGGCGGCGCGGGCGCGTGGTGGGCCGCCGTCGACGAGGTCGAATGGCCCGACGAGGAAGAAGCCCGCGCTGACATCATGGACAAGCTGCACGACAACGGTGCGCCCGCGCCGTGGGGCGACCGCCGCCAGGAGCTCGTCTTCATCGGCACGGACCTGGACGAAGCCGCGCTCGTCGCGCAACTCGATGCCTGCCTGCTGACCGACGCCGAAATGGCGGCCGGCCCGGATGCGTGGGCCGCGCTGCCCGATCCGTTCCCGGCGTGGGCCTTCGACGACCACGACGACGAAGACGGCAGCGACGACCACGATCACCACCATGGTGACGACTGCGACTGCGGGCACCACGACTGAGCACGCGAGTACCCCGCTTCGCCGACGTTGACACCGGCGTCGTCCGATCCCGACAATCCCCCACGGGCTGTTTCCGTCACGAAACATTGGGAGATTCGTCATGCCGGTTCTGCGTCTGCTGCGCGCTGCGGGTGTGGTTGCTGCGCTGTCCTTGGCCACGGCGCTTGCGCCGGTTGCGGGGCATGCCCAGCCCGCTTCCACGCTGGTGGTCGGGCTGTCGGGCGATATCACGTCGCTCGATCCGCATTTCCATAACGTCACGCCGAACGCGAACGTCGCCGAGCACATGTTCGAGACGCTGATCGCCAAGGACGAGAAGATGCGTCTGAAGCCGGGCCTCGCCACCTCGTGGAAGGCCGTGGACGATACGGTATGGGAGGTCAAGCTGCGCCCCGGCGTGCATTTCCATGACGGCAGCGAGTTCACCTCGGCCGATGTCGTCTATTCGCTGGCGCGCCCCGCCACCATCAAGAACAGCCCATCGCCGTACACGATCTACACGCGCGGCTTCAAGGACGTGACGGCGGTCGACAAGCTGACCGTGCGCATCACCACCAACGGCCCGTACCCGCTGGTGCCGAACGACCTGTCGACGATCTATATCGTGTCGAAGAAGGCGGCCGAGAAAGCCAGCTCCGACGACTTCAACAGCGGCCGCGCGATGATCGGCACGGGGCCGTACAAGTTCGTCTCGTTCAGCCGGGGTGACCGCGTGGAGCTGGCGCGCTTCGACGGCTACTGGGGCAAGAAGCCGCAGTGGCAGCGCGTGACACTGCGCATCCTGACCGCCGACGCGCCGCGCGTGGCGGCCCTGCTGGCCGGTGATGTGCAGGTCATCGAAAACGTGCCGACGTCCGACATCAAGAAGCTCTCCGCCGATCCGAGCGTCTCGCTGTTCAAGATGCCGGTGTTCCGGATGATGTATCTGCACATGGATTCGGACCGCGACGTGTCGCCGTTCGTGACGGACAAGGCCGGCAAGCCGCTGCCGAAGAACCCGCTCAAGGATGCGCGTGTGCGGCAGGCGATCTCGCTGGCCATCTCGCGCCAGGCCATCGTCGACCGCGTGATGGAAGGCGCCGCCGAGCCGACCGGCCAGCTCGTCAACAGCGCGCTGTTCGGGCATGTGCCGGGCCTGAAGGCACCGGCGGCGGATCCGGCCACGGCCAAGAAGCTGCTGGCCCAGGCCGGTTACCCCGACGGCTTCGCCATCACGCTGCATGCCACCAACAACCGCTACGTCAACGACGACCGCGTTGCACAGGTGGTGGCCGCGATGCTGTCGCGCATCGGGATCGCGACCAAGGTGGAGACGATGCCGTCGGCGACGTTCTTCACGCGGGCCAACAAGCTCGATTTCTCGTTCCTGCAGGCCGGCTGGGGCGCCGATACGGGCGAGGCCAGTTCGAGCCTGAAGGCGCTGCTGGCCACGTATGATCCGGCGCGCGGCTGGGGCGCCTCCAACCGCGGGCGCTATTCCAATCCGGCGCTCGACGCCAAGCTGGCCGAGGCGCTGCAGACCATCGACGACGCCAAGCGCGAGAAACTGCTGCAGGAGGCCACCGAGATCGGCATGCGCGACGCCGGCGTCATTCCGCTCTACTTCAACATCAACGTGTGGGCGGCGCGCAAAGGTTACACGGTGACGCCGCGTCTGGATGAGCGCACGTACGCCTTTGACGTGAGGCATTGAGCGGGAAGCGATTTGCGGCGCACAAAAAGCGCACGCCGTGACGGAAATCGGGCTTGAAATCCTGGGGGGCTGGCGTCAAGTATGAAGTTCTTTGGCCGGCCCGCTGGGGGCCGCGCCAAGCCGGACCCCTAGGAACAAGCGCATGGAACAGTATCACGGCACCACCATCGTCAGCGTGCGGCGCGGCAATCAGGTCGCACTCGGCGGCGACGGCCAAGTCACGCTGGGCAACATCGTGATGAAGGGCTCGGCCCGCAAGGTGCGCGCCATCTATGACGGCAAGGTGCTGGTCGGCTTTGCCGGTGCCACCGCCGACGCCTTCTCCCTGCTCGACCGCTTCGAAGCGAAGCTGCAGAAGCACCAGGGCAACCTGCTGCGCTCGGCGGTCGACCTCGCCAAGGACTGGCGCACCGACCGCGCCCTGCGCCACCTTGAAGCGATGCTGATCGTCGCCGACCGCGAATCCACCCTCGTCATCACCGGCAACGGCGACGTCCTGGACCCGGAAGGCGGCATCGCCGCAATCGGCTCGGGCGGCGCCTATGCGCAATCGGCCGCCAAGGCGCTGATGGAGAACACCGATCTCTCGCCGCGGGACGTGGTGCAGAAGTCGCTCAAGATCGCCGGCGAGCTGTGCATCTACACCAACACCAATTTCGTGATCGAGACGCTTGAATAAGCGAGCGCCTTCATCCACAGGATTCCCATGTCTGAAACCATGACGCCGTCGGAGATCGTCTCCGAACTCGACAAGCACATCATCGGCCAGCAGAAGGCCAAGAAGGCCGTGGCCGTGGCGCTGCGCAACCGCTGGCGCCGCCAGCAGGTCGGTGAGCCGCTGCGCCAGGAAATCACGCCCAAGAACATCCTGATGATCGGGCCGACCGGTGTCGGCAAGACCGAAATCGCCCGCCGCCTGGCCAAGCTGGCCGACGCGCCGTTCATCAAGATCGAGGCGACCAAGTTCACCGAGGTCGGTTACGTCGGCCGCGATGTCGACACCATCGTGCGCGACCTGGCCGAGATGGCCGTCAAGCAGACGCGCGAGTCCGAGATGAAGAAGGTGCGCGCCAAGGCTGAAGACGCTGCCGAGGACCGCATCCTCGACGTGCTCATCCCACCGCCGCGCGACATCGGGTTTGCGCAGCCGGAAGAGAAGGATTCCGCTGCCCGCCAGGCTTTTCGCAAGAAGCTGCGCGAAGGCCAGCTCGACGACAAGGAAATCGAACTCGAAGTGTCGGCGGCGCTGCCGAGCATGGACATCATGGGCCCGCCTGGCATGGAAGACATGACCGAGCAGATCCGCTCGATGTTCGCGGGCCTTGGCCAGGGCAAGAAGAACCGCCGCAAGATGAAGGTGAAGGAAGCCTTCAGGCTGCTCATCGACGAAGAGGCCGCCAAGCTCGTGAACGAAGACGAACTCAAGCAGAAGGCGGTGGCCAACGTCGAGCAGAACGGCATCGTCTTCCTGGACGAGATCGACAAGATCGCCAGCCGCAGCGAATACGGCGGCGGCGAGGTGTCGCGGCAGGGCGTGCAGCGCGATTTGCTGCCGCTGGTGGAGGGCACGACGGTCAACACCAAGTACGGGATGATCAAGACCGATCACATCCTGTTCATCGCGTCGGGCGCGTTCCATCTGTCCAAGCCGAGCGACCTGATCCCCGAGCTGCAGGGCCGTTTCCCGATTCGCGTGGAGCTCGATTCGCTCTCGGTGGAAGACTTCCGCGCCATCCTCACGCAGACCGATGCGAGCCTCACCAAGCAATACCAGGCGCTGATGAAGACCGAAGGCGTGGACCTCGTTTTTGCGGAGGACGGCATCCACCGCCTGGCCGAGATTGCATGCTCGGTCAACGAGAAGGTCGAGAACATCGGTGCTCGCCGCCTGTACACGGTGATGGAGCGGTTGCTCGAAGACCTGTCGTTCCACGCGCACAAGTCCGCGGGCGAGACCGTCACGATCGACGCTGCGTACGTCGATGAACGCCTGAGTGAACTGTCGGGCAACGAAGACCTTTCACGCTACGTGCTGTAAGCGCGACAAACCTCACCCCCTCGCGGGCCGCATCGGAGACGATGCGGCCCGCTTGCTTTTGTGCCGCCAAGCCAGCACTGACAACACTTTGCGCCAGACCAGGTGCGCTCGGGCCCGTTATCTGCTGAATGGATGTTGCCGCTAGGACAATGCGCGCCGCGCACTTTGCGTGCGCGATCCCAACACCACGACAAGGAGAAAAGCGTATGAAACCGATCCAACGCCTGGCCCTGTGCTGCGTGCTTGCCTGCGCTCCGTTGGGCATTGCCCATGCTCAGGTCACGCCGGCGCCTACCGGGCCCGCGACGGCATCCGCGCCGAACGATGCCAAACGCACGGCCTACGACAACGCCGTCAAGCAGGCCGACGCCAACTATAAGGCCGCCAAGGACAAATGCGACGCGATGAAGGGCAACGACCGCGATGTCTGCCGCGCGCAGGCCAAGGGCGATTACAACGTCGCCAAAGCCAACGCCAAGGCTGAACGCGACGGCACCGAAGCGGCTCGCGACCACGCTGCCAAGGAAAAGGCCGAGGCCGACTACGACGTCGCCAAGACGAAGTGCGATGCGCTCAAGGGCAACGACAAGGACACCTGCGTGAAGGACGCCAGGGCAGCCTACACGCGCGCCAAGAGCGGCGAAGAGGTGAGCCACGCCAAGGCCACGGGCAACGCCAAGGACGTGAGCGAAGCGCGCCGCGATGCCGTCAAGGACACCAACGACGCCAACTACAAGGCCGCCAAGGAACGCTGCGATGCGATGTCCGGCGATGCCAAGTCGAAGTGCCAGAACGACGTGGCGGCCAAGTACAAGAAGTAAGCCTGGGCCGCACGACGGTTTTCAATCGGGCGGCCCGCAGGCCGCCCCTGTCTTGTCTCAACCGAAACGGAGGACGTGATGAACTGGGACCAAGTCGAAGGTAAATGGGATCAGGTCAAGGGCAAGGTCAAGGAGAAATGGGGCCAGCTGACCGACGATGACCTGACCGTGATCCGCGGCAAGCGCGACCAGCTTGCCGGCAAGATCCAGGAGCGCTACGGCTACACCAAGGAGCGCGCCGAAGACGAACTCAAGGCGTGGGAGCGCGACACGACCTGGTGAGCGGTCGGCGACGGCGGCTACTTGGCCACCGGGCGCTTGCCCAGCTTGCGCTGCAGTGTGCGGCGGTGCATGTTGAGTGCGCGCGCGGTGGCCGAGATGTTGCCGTTGTGCTCGGCCAGCACGCGCTGGATGTGCTCCCACTCCAGCCGTGCAACCGACAGCGGTGTGGGGTTTTCCATCGTTTGCTCCGCGACCGCTTCGGACACCCCTACCTGCAAGGCCAGCAGGATCGAATCCACGTTCGCCGGCTTGGCGAGATAGTCATCGGCACCCAGTTTCACGGCCTGCACGGCGGTCGCGATGCTCGCGTAGCCGGTCAGGATCAGCATGCGCGCGTCGGGCAGCGCCTGGCGCAGCGGGGCGATCCAGTGCAGGCCGGAATCGGTGCCGCCATGCGGCATCAGGCCCCTGTCGCTGGCGGCCAGATGCAGGTCGACGGTGACATAGGCGAAGCGCGTCTGGCGCGCCAGCGCCAGCGCTTCGCCGCCCGTGTGGGCGATCTGCGGTGCAAAGCCGCGGCGCGTGAGGGCGCGCGCGAGTGTCTGCGCGAAGACGTCGTCATCGTCGAGGATGAGGAAGGGGGCGGGTTGCTGCATGGCGTTCTCCGGGCCGCGTGGAACGGTCGCGTTATGTGAAGAGGGTCGGCGCACCGATGACGTGCGCCGTTGCGTGTTCTTTCGGACCACCGATCGGCAGCCGCAGTTCGGCGATCGCGCCCTGCGGCGGGTTCGGGCGCAGCACCACGGTGCCGCCCAGCCGTCGCGCCGTGGTGGAGGCCAGGTACAGGCCGATGCCATGACCGCCGTGCCGGCTCGGCACCGGCGTACGGCCCAGCGATGTGCGCAGGTCTTCGGGCAGTCCCAGCCCCGTATCGACGATCGACAGCACGATCTGCCGCGGCGCATCGCGCAAGACATCGGGCGTGGCGTCGATCCTGGCGGTGAGCAGCAGCGGCACCTGGTCGCGGCCGGCCTGCTGCTGGCTGCGCGCCGCATTGTCGAGCAGGATGGTGAGGATCTGGCCCACGTTCACCGGGTCGAGTTCCACCGCCTGCGCCGCCGGCGAGGTCTCGGTGTGAAGACGGATATCGGGATGGCGCAGTTGCCACGTCTGGGTGAACTCGGGCAGCCACTGGCCAAGCGGTTCCGGCGCGCCGTCGTTGGCCTTGCGCTGCAGCCGGGCGAGGGCGGCGCGGCACAGTTCGAGCTGCTGCTCGATGGCGCGCAGGTCTTCGCGGTAGGGTGCCAGCGGCGAGTTCGGCTGCTTCGCATCGTGCTGCAGCTCGCCCGTGATGACGGCTACCGTGGACAGCGGCGTGCCC
The DNA here is from genome assembly GCF_905397375.1 of Ralstonia mannitolilytica. Lineage (GTDB taxonomy): Bacteria > Pseudomonadota > Gammaproteobacteria > Burkholderiales > Burkholderiaceae > Ralstonia > Ralstonia mannitolilytica. The sequence continues at coordinate 199,191 of NZ_CAJPVG010000008.1, read as the reverse complement.
ATCTCGTGCGCCACGCTGGCGCCTTGCGCCATCAGTGCTTCGATGCGCTGCTCCCGCAGCAGCCGCTCGCGCGCCTCGGTCAACTGCGCGTCGCGCTCGCGCAGCGCCGCGGACAGGCGGGCCGTGAAGCCCGCGATCATGGCGCAGCTCGCCACGAAATCGATCCACATCCCAGCGAGGTGATACGCCACCCCATCGGCCTGGTTGGCGAGCTTCAGCGGGATGTAGTTGCCAAGCATCATGCTGTAGGCCGCCAGTGCATAGAGCGTCAGGCCGACCACGTGGGCAATCGGCAGCATGGCCGCGGCAATGGCCAGCGCCGGCAGATAGAACGAGACGAACGGGTTGGTCGCCCCACCCGTGAAGTACAGCAGCGCAGACAGCGCGCTCAGGTCCACCAGCAGCTGCACGGTGATCTCGATGTGCTGCACGGGCGGGTTGCGCCGCACGCGCCAGCCGGTCAGCACGTTGAACAGCGCGTGCAGGCCCATCACGCTCAGCAGCGGCACCACCGGCAGCTGCACGCCGAAGACCATCGGCGCGAGCAGCATCAGGATCAGTTGCGTGCCCAGCAGGCTCCATCGCAGCCAGAACAGGCGGCGTAGACTGGACGCGTCGATCAGCGGGGCGGCGAGCGAGAGGGTGGAAAGCATGGCGAATAAGTGTAAACGTGCGCACCCGGCGACGATGCGTCAATCGGCCGCACAATTGTGCATGCAACCTATCACGGCAGAGGCGCTGTGCTTTAATGCGCAACACGTTAGTCTCGACAGGAGCTTTCATGATGACGTCCCGATCGATCCGTTGTTCTGCCCGTGTGGCGGTGCTGGCCGCCGGCCTGCTTGCCGGTACGGCAGCGCTTGCGCAGGTGACCGTGCAGGACCCGTGGGTGCGCGGCACGGTGCCGGGCCAGACGTCCAGCGGCGCGTTCATGACGCTGCAGTCGGCGGAGGGGGCCAAGGTGGTCGGCGTCTCGACGCCCGTGGCCGCCACGGCTGAAATCCACGAAATGAAGATGGAAGGCAACGTGATGCGCATGCGCGCGCTGCCCTCGCTGGACTTGCCCAAGGGCCAGGCCGTGCAGCTCAAGCCGGGGGGGTATCACGTGATGCTCATGGACGTGAAGCAACCGCTGGTCAAGGACACCACCGTGCCGCTCACGCTCAAGATCGAACTCGCAGACAAGCGCGTCGTCGAGCAGAAGGTGGATGCCAAGGTGCGCGACCTCACCGCAGGCAACATGCCCGCCAAGCACCACGATCACGGCGGCGAACATCAACATTGAGGGCCACCGGCGGATCGGCGCTGCGGGCCTTGCAGATCGCAGGGAATGGAGTCCATGGCCAACAAGACGCTTGGCACTCGCCAGAAACTGACCTTTCGCATCGAACCTTCCACGCGGGCCGGCACGGCGCGCCCGCGCAATGTCCTGGTGCCGCTCGCACGCGGCCGCAAGGCCGGCGCCCACACCGCCAGCGGCCACGCCGAACGTCAGCGTGGCCGGGCCGATGTCCGCCGCGCACTGCGCACGCTGGACGAAGACAGCAAGGACGCGTGAATCAGCGCAAATCGGCCGCTGCGCGCGTCTGGGCGATGGCTTCGCGCAGGCAGCGCTGGCATCGGCAGCCCTGACCGAGCCGCTGCGCGGCGGCGGGCAGCTTTTCCTCGTGCATGCACCAGCACGTCGCGTCGGGCCGCGTGCCATCGCCGATGGCGCCGCAGCGCAGCTCCGCACCGCAGATCGCGCAGGCCGTGTTGGGCGTCATCAGCGCGCGGCTCCGTCATCGTCCTGGCCGAGGCGATGCATGGCCTCGCGCAGCAGCCCCATCTGCTGCGAGAACCGCGTGCATGCGTCGCACGCCATCAGGTGCACGCGCAGCCGCAGCCGCTCGCCGGTGGATAGCTCGCGGTCCATCCGGCTCACCAGCACACGGTGCGCCTCTTTGCAGGTCAGCATTCCCCAACGGTTCGGCATGGTGGTCCTTGGTCAGGCCTGGCTCGGTTGATGGCCGAACCAGTGCAGGTCCAGGCACTCGCGCAGGCGCATGCGGGCACGATAGAGCAGTGCCCAGGCATTGGTCGCCGTGATCTGCAATTCCTGACAGATCTCGTCCGTTTCGAGCTCCAGCCATTCGCGCATCATGAAGACGCGGCCCACGCGGGGGGGCAGGCGATCGACGCACATCTGCAGCACGTCGAAGAATTCGCGGCGCGACAACGCCGCGTCGGGGTTGCCCCAGTCCGACGGCGGGCTCACGTAATGGCCGTCGGCGGCGAACAGGGTGTCGAAGACGGCTTCGTCGGAGCGCATGCCGGCTTCGTCCGACTCGCTTCCGGCAAGCAGCGAGACGCGCACTTCGCGCCGGCCGGAGCGGATCGCATCGACGATCTTGTGCTTCAGGATGCCAATCACGTACGTCTTGAGCGACGCGCTGCCGGCAAAGCGCTCGGGATGTTCGAGCACGGCGAGAAGGGTGTCGGCCACCACGTCCTCGGCGAGTGCCGTATCCCGCAACTGGAGCTGTGCAAAGCGCTGCAGGTGCGGGCGTAGCGCCTCGAGCTGGTCGGGTGTGATGGCCATGTGTTCTTTGCCTGCAACGGTGCGGCAGGCACGCAAGGTGCGCCGCCAGACCGTAGCGCCTTTTCTTGTAAAATCGCGCCTGCCGAAAATGGGCTGCTTCGTTTTTATGTGTTGCAGGCGACATTCGGCGTTCCATCATACCCGCCCAAACCGGATGTCACCGTCATGACCGCTTCTGCTGCTGCCCCCGACCCTGCTGGCCTCGCCCCCGAACTCGCGCACATCGCGCCGGCGCTGAAGGCTGAGATTCTCGCACAGGCGCTGCCTTACATTCGCAAGTTCCACGGCAAGACCATCGTCATCAAGTACGGTGGCAACGCCATGACGGAAGAAAAGCTCAAGCACGGCTTCGCGCGCGATGTGATCCTGCTCAAGCTGGTCGGCATGAATCCGGTGGTGGTGCACGGCGGCGGCCCGCAGATCGACGAAGCGCTGAAGAAGGTCGGCAAGACGGGCACCTTCATCCAGGGCATGCGCGTGACCGACGAACAGACCATGGAAGTGGTCGAATGGGTGCTCGGTGGCGAAGTCCAGCAGGACATCGTCATGCTGATCAACCAGTACGGCGGCCAGGCAGTCGGCCTGACCGGCAAGGACGGCGGCCTGATCCGCGCCCGCAAGCTGAAGATGCCGGACCGCGAGAACCCCGGCCAGTTCATCGACATCGGCTTCGTGGGCGACATCGAGGCGATCAACCCCGCCGTGGTCAAGGCGCTGCAGGACGACGCGTTCATCCCGGTCATCTCGCCGATCGGCTTCTCCGACGACGGCCAGGCCTACAACATCAACGCGGACGTGGTGGCCGGCAAGATGGCCGAGATCCTGAAGGCGGAGAAGCTCGTCATGATGACGAACATCCCGGGCGTGATGGACAAGCAGGGCAACCTGCTGACCGACCTGTCGGCGCGCGAGATCGACGAGCTGTTTGCCGACGGGACGATCTCGGGCGGCATGCTGCCGAAGATTTCGTCCGCGCTGGATGCGGCCAAGAGCGGCGTGAATTCGGTGCACATCGTCGATGGCCGCATCGAGCATTCGCTGCTGCTGGAAATCCTGACCGAACAGGCGTTCGGCACGATGATCCGCTCGCACTGATGCACACCACCCGGGTGGCCCGGGCGCGCCGCGCGCACGCCTTGCCACGCGAGGTGGCGCCCTCCCCAATGCACGGGGCGCCCAGGCAGCAGCCGGTCTGGCTGTTCGACCTCGACAACACCCTCCACCACGCCTCGCACGCGATCTTCCCGCAGATCAATCGGCTGATGACGGCCTACATGGCGCGCGTCCTCGGCACCGACGAGGCCACCGCCAGCCAGGTGCGTGTCGACTACTGGCGGCGCTACGGCGCCACGTTGCTGGGCCTGGTGCGCCATCATGGCGTGGACCCGGCCGACTTCCTCGCGCACGCCCATACCTTTGACGACCTGCGTGCCATGGTGCGCGCCGAGCGCGGTCTCGCCCAGCTGCTGCGCGCGCTGCCCGGGCGCAAGATCCTGCTGACGAATGCGCCGGCCGCCTACGCGCGCGAGGTGGTGCGGCACATCGGCCTGAAGCGCGCGTTCATGCGCGAGATCGCCGTTGAACACATGTGGGTGCACCGGCGGCTGCGCCCGAAGCCCGATCCGCTGATGCTGCGCCGGCTGCTGGCGCGCGAGCGGATCGCGCCATCGCGCGCCATCCTCGTGGAAGACACCCTGTCCCACCTCAAGCGCTACCGGCGCCTCGGGATCAGGACGGTGTGGGTCACGGGCTATCTGCGGAAAGTCACGCCCGCGGCTGCTGCTGGCGACCAGCAGGCTCCCGCCGCCGATGCATTGCATCCAATGCAAGCTGCCGCCATGGGCGCGCGTGCAAATTCACCACATCCACCGGCGGCCGCACCGATTTTGTTCGCCAACCGGCCCGGCTACGTGGGCGTGAAAGTAAAATCGGTGCTTCAACTACAACGAAGGCTTGTTCGACGCGGTTAGGCAGTGACGGTGTCTCCGTCGTCAGAACGGGAGAGGGGCCAGGAAGTCATGAGCAACGCGCACACGGAGTTTCCGACCGCCGAGCCGGTCGCGGAAGCCGCGATGGAAGCACCACGCGCACGCAAGCGCCCCCGGCCGGGCGAGCGCCGCGTGCAGATTCTGCAGACGCTGGCCGGCATGCTCGAGCATCCGCGTGGCGAAAAGATCACCACGGCGGGGCTTGCCGCCAAGCTCGATGTGTCGGAAGCGGCGCTGTATCGCCATTTCGCAAGCAAGGCGCAGATGTACGAAGGGCTGATCGAGTTCATCGAGCAGACCGTCTTCGGTCTCATCAACCAGATCACGCTGCGCGAGGAACACGGCCTGCGCCAGGCCCATGCGATTGCGCACATGCTGCTCTCGTTTGCCGACAAGAACCCCGGCATGACACGCGTGCTGGTCGGCGACGCGCTGGTCGGGGAAGACGAGCGCCTGCCCGAGCGCATGGCGCAGTGCCTGGACCGCATCGAGGCCTCGCTCAAGCAGAGCCTGCGCATGGCTGTCACGCAAGGCGCCTGGCCGGCCGATACCGATATCGCTTCGCGTGCGAACCTGATCGTTTGTGCGGTGCTCGGGCGCTGGCACCGGTATGCCAAGAGCGGGTTCCGCAAGTCGCCGGTGGACGGCGCCGATGCGCAGCTGCGGGTCCTGTTGAGCTGACCGGCCAACGCACGCACCCGCCAAGGCCCCGAACCTCGGGGCTTTTTTCATGGGCGCCCGCGTTCAGCCGGCGGTGCGGATGGCCTGCGCCAGCGTATGGAACCGCGCCGCGATGGCCTCGGTCTCCACGTGGCCGTACCCGAGCAGCAGGCCGGGCTGCCGGCGCGCATCGTCCTGGTAATAGCGAGAGAGCGGCCGCGTGACGACATCGTTGGCGAGCGCGCATTCGGCCACGGCCACGTCGTCGGTGCCGGCCGGCAAGCCGAGGACGAGATGCAGCCCCGACGCGCCGTCATGCACGGGCAGGGTGTCCCCGAATTCCTGCGCGATGGCGCCCAGCAGCGTCTCGCGCCGCTCCGCATACACGCCGCGCATGCGCCGGATGTGCGAGACGAAGTGCCCTTCGGCAATGAAGTCCGCCAGCACCGCCTGCGTGAGGATCTGGCCGCCCCGGAACATCTCGGACAAGCCCGTCGCAAACGCATCTGCCAGCGTCGGCGGCACGACCAGATAGCCGATCCGCAAGCTGGGGAACAGCACTTTCGAGAACGTGCCCATGTAAAGGACGCGCCCGCCTTCGTCCAGCCCTTGCAATGACGGCAGCGGCCGGCTGCCGTAGCGGAATTCGCTGTCGTAGTCGTCTTCGACGATCCATGCGTCGGTGGCGTGTGCGGTGGCGAGCAGCGCGCGGCGTCGCGCCAGGCTCATCACCGAGCCAAGTGGATATTGGTGCGAGGGCGAAACCACCATGAGCTTGGGCGGCTTGCTGCGCTGGCGTCCGCGCGTCGGGAGGTCGAAGCGCATGCCTTCGTCGTCCACCGGCAGCGGCACCGTGCGCACGCCCGCAGCGGTGAGCACGCTGCGCACGCCCCAGTAGCCCGGCTCTTCGATCCACGCAGTGTCACCGGCGTCGCACAGCAATTGCGCGATGAGCTGGAGTGATGGATGGATGCCCGCGGTGATGATGATCTGCTCGGGCTCGCAGCGCACGCCGCGCGCGGTGCGCAGGTAGTCGGCCAGCGCCGTGCGCAGCGGCAGGTAGCCGGCGCCGACCGGATACGTCAGCAGCGCCGGCGACGGCTTGCGCAGCAGGCGGTTGTGCAGCCGCGACCAGATGCGTGCCGGAAACATCCGCACCTCCGGCACCCCGGGCATGAAGGCCCCCCATTGGCGCGAACTGGCGCCGGCATCGCGCACCAGGGCGCGGCCGCGTGCAGAGAGCATCGGCGCCGACGGCGTGGCGGCTTCGGTGATGGGGGAGGCCACCGCGGCGGGTGCGGGCGGCGTGTCGAGCCGGTCCGGCGCGGTGTCGGCGACGAACGTGCCGCTGCCCACGCCTGCCGAGACGTAGCCCTCCACGCCGAGCTGTTCGTACACGTGGATCACGGTGTTGCGCGCGATGCCCAGTTCCGCCGCCAGCTGCCGCGACGACGGCAGGCGCGTGCCGGGCTGCAGCTCGTCGCGCAGGATGCCTTCCTGCAGCACGCGGTACAGGCGACGGTGGTCAGGCTCGCCGCCGGGGTCGGCGCGATCGAAGCGGCGCTGGAGATAGTCGACCAGCATGCTGGCGCGGTGGGCAGGGGAATGGTCGGCCATGCGGAATGGGGAGCCGGATGCTGAAAATGGCTCCATCAGAAAAACATGATTGGGTCTTATTGTACAGAGCCAATGACGCCACACTGGCTCGCACTGCATCTTTCTTGACCCAAGCATCCGACTGCCATGAACGCCCGAGACCCGCAACAGAACGCCCAATGGAATGCCCGCCGCCTGGCCGCCACGCCGCGCGGCGTTGGTGTGATGACCGACCGCTACGCCGAACGCGCCGAGAATGCCGTGTTCTGGGACGTGGAAGGCCGACGCTACATCGACTTTGCGGCCGGCATTGCCGTGGTCAACACGGGGCACCGTCATCCGCGCCTGGTGCAGGCCGTGCGTGAGCAGCTCGACCACTTCACGCACACCGCCTACCAGATCGTGCCGTACGGCTCCTACGTCGAACTGGCCGAACGCCTGAACACGATCACGCCGGGCTCGCATGCCAAGAAGACCGCGTTCTTCACCACCGGCGCCGAGGCCGTCGAAAACGCCATCAAGATCGCCCGCGCCCACACGGGCCGTCCGGGCGTGATCGCGCTCACGGGCGCGTTCCACGGCCGCACGTTCATGGGCATGTCGCTCACCGGCAAGGTGGTGCCCTACAAGACGGGCTTCGGGCCGTTCCCCGGCAGCATTTATCACGTACCGGCACCGGTCGCGCTGCACGGTGTGACCACGCAGGATGCGCTCGACGCGATCCAGCGCCTGTTCAAGGCCGATATCGACCCGCACCAGGTGGCGGCCATCATCTTCGAGCCGGTGCAGGGCGAAGGCGGCTTCTACCAGATGCCGGCCGATTTCGTGCGCGCCATCCGCGCGCTGTGCGACGAGCATGGCATCGTGATGATCGCCGACGAAGTGCAGACCGGCTTTGCGCGCACCGGCAAGCTGTTCGCCATGGAGCACACGGGCGTGCTGCCGGACCTGATGACAATGGCCAAGGGCCTGGCCGGCGGCCTGCCGCTGTCCGCCGTCACCGGCCGCGCCGAGATCATGGACGCCCCCGCCCCCGGCGGCCTCGGCGGCACGTATGCCGGCAACCCGCTGGCGGTGGCGGCCGCACATGCCGTGCTCGACATCATTGCCGACGAGAAGCTCTGCGAGCGCTCCGCCGCGCTGGGAGCCCGCTTGGTCGATGCGCTCAACGCTGCGAAATCCAAGCAGCCGCGCATCGCCGAAGTGCGCGGCGTGGGTGCGATGGTTGCTGTCGAGTTCAATACGCCGGACGGCAAGCCCGACGCCGACTTCACCAAGCTCGTGCAGCAACGGGCGCTCGAAGCCGGCCTGCTCCTGCTGTCGTGCGGCGTGTACGGCAACGTGATCCGCTTCCTGTTCCCGCTCACGATTGAAGACGCGGTATTCGAAGAGGGCCTTGCCATCCTGCAACGCGCACTGGAGGGCTGAAACCATGACCCGCACCGATCTGCCGGGCGCACCGATTGCATTGAAAGACCCGGGCCTGTGGCGCACGCAGGCGTTTCTCGCCGGCGCGTGGGCCGATGCGGATGACGGCGGCACGCGCGATGTCACCGACCCGGCCACCGGCCGCACCATCGGCACCGTGCCTGCGATGGGCGCCGCAGAAACGCGCCGCGCCATCGCGGCCGCGCAAGTCGCGCAGCGCGCATGGCGCAAGGTCAGCGCGCGCGACCGCGCCCGCATCCTGCGCAAGCTGGCCGACCTGATGATGGAGCACCAGCAGGACCTGGCCGCCATCCTCACGGCCGAACAGGGCAAGCCGCTGCCCGAGGCGGCAGGCGAGATCGCCTACGCCGCCTCGTTCATCGAATGGTTTGCCGAAGAAGCGCGCCGCATCTATGGCGACACGATCCCGTCGCCGCAGGGCGATCGCCGCATCGTCGTGCAGAAGGAGCCGATCGGCGTGAGCGCGGCCATCACGCCGTGGAACTTTCCCATTGCCATGCTGACGCGCAAGGTCGGCCCGGCGCTCGCCGCCGGCTGCTCGATGGTGGTCAAGCCCGCGTTGGAGACGCCCTACTCCGCGCTCGCGTTTGCGGAGCTGGCCGCGCGCGCCGGCGTGCCGAGCGGCTTGCTGTCGGTTGTCACCGGCGACTCGCAGGGGATTGGCGGTGAGCTGACCTCCAATCCGATCGTGCGCAAGCTGAGCTTCACGGGCTCCACCGCCGTTGGCCGCCTGCTGATGCGCCAATGCGCCGACGACATCAAGAAGCTGTCGCTGGAGCTCGGCGGCAACGCGCCGTTCATCGTGTTCGACGATGCGGACGTCGACGCCGCCGTGGAAGGCGCGATGGTCGCCAAGTACCGCAACGCCGGCCAGACGTGCGTGTGCGCGAACCGCTTCTATGTACAGCGCGGCATTTACGATACGTTTGCCACCAAGCTGGCCGATGCCGTGCGTGCGCTGCGCGTCGGCAACGGCACCGAGCCTGGCGTGCAGCAAGGCCCGCTGATCCACAAGCGCGCGATGGAGAAGGTGCAGCAGCATCTCGACGACGCCCTATCGCAGGGCGCGCGCGTGCTGGTGGGCGGCAAGCCGCACGCATTGTCTGCCCAGGGCGGTGCGTTCTTCGAGCCGACCGTCGTGGTCGATGCGAAACCCGGCATGCTGCTCGCGCATGAGGAAACCTTCGGCCCGCTGGCGGCGCTGATCCCGTTCGATACGGAAGACGAAGCCGTGGCCGCGGCCAACGACACCGAATTCGGCCTGGCCGCGTACTTCTACACGCGCGACCTGGGCCGCGCCTGGCGCGTGTCGGAAGCGCTGGAGTCGGGGATGGTGGGCGTCAACACCGGGCTGATCTCGACGGCCGAGGCGCCGTTCGGCGGCGTCAAGCAATCGGGCCTGGGGCGCGAAGGCTCCAAGTACGGCATCGACGAATACCTCGAGATCAAGTACATCAACATGGCCGGCCTCGGTTGAACCACCGTACGCTGCGCACCTGACGACAGGCCGGACACCAGAATCCGGCCGTCGTCGTTTTCGCCATCCCGGGGATGGAAAGCAACAAGGAAGAGACATGACAGGATCCAAGACAGGCCTGAGCTCGGGCCTCAAGCCGCGCCACGTGACCATGCTCTCGATTGCGGGCGTGATCGGTGCGGGGTTGTTCGTCGGCTCGGGGCATGCGATCGCCAAGGCGGGGCCGGCCGCCATCATCGCGTACGGCATCGCCGGCTTGCTCGTCGTGCTGGTGATGCGCATGCTTGGCGAGATGGCCGTCGCGCATCCGGACACCGGTTCGTTTTCCACCTATGCCGACCGCGCCATCGGGCATTGGGCGGGCTTCACCATCGGCTGGCTGTACTGGTGGTTCTGGGTGCTCGTCATCCCGATCGAGGCGACTGCGGCGGCGTTGATCCTCAACACATGGTTTCCGGGCGTCGCCACCTGGGTGTGGGCGTTGGGCGTGACCTTCGTGCTCACGCTTACCAATCTGTTCTCTGTCAAGAACTACGGCGAGTTCGAATTCTGGTTTGCGCTCATCAAGGTGGTGGCCATCGTCGTCTTTCTGGCGGTGGGCGGCGCGGCCGTGCTGGGCTGGCTGCCGGGCTCGGGGGTGTCGGGCGCGGCCCGGTTGTTCGATGCCGGGGGCTTCATGCCGAACGGGTTCGGCGCCGTGCTGGCCGCGTTGCTGACGACCATGTTCACGTTTCTCGGCACCGAGATCGTCACCATTGCGGCGGCGGAATCGGCGGATCCGGCCCGGCAGATCGTGCGGGCCACGCGTTCGGTCATCTGGCGCATCTGCCTGTTCTATCTCGGCTCCATCTTCGTGGTGACCTCGCTCGTTGCGTGGAACGATCCGCTGCTCGCCGCACACGGTTCGTACCAGAGGGCGCTGGAGTTGATCGGCGTGCCGCATGCCAAGGCGATCGTCGACGTGATCGTGCTGGTGTCGGTGGCGAGCTGCCTGAACTCGGCGCTGTACACGGCATCGCGCATGGTGTTCTCGCTGTCGGTGCGCGGCGACGCGCCGGCCGCCCTGCGCCGCACCGACGCCAACGGCACGCCGCGCGCCGCCGTACTGGCGTCGACCGCGTTCGGGTTTGCCACCGTCATCGCCAATTACGTGATGCCCGAGCAGGTGTTTGCCTTCCTGCTGGCGACATCCGGCGCGATTGCACTGCTGGTCTACCTCGTCATCGCGGTCTCGCAGCTGCGCATGCGGGCCGCGCTGGGCGCGTCGCGTGTGGATCTCCCGCTGCGCATGTGGCTGTTTCCGTGGCTGACATGGGCGGTCATCCTGTTCATCTGCGGGGTGCTGATCGCCATGCTGATGCTGCCGGGCCACCGCATGGAAGTAGGGGCGACGGCGTTGCTGGCGTTGCTGATCGTGGCGGCCGCGTGGCTGAACCGCCGTGCGCGGATGGCCGCACCGGAGGCCGTCGCCGCGGGCGCCCAGGCGCGCGTCACATCGTCCGCGGTCTGATCTATAATCCCCAACCTCTGGCGCGCCGATTTGACGACTGGCTTGCGGGCGCGCGGGAGTCTTCGCCACACGAATGTGGTCCTGGGCTCTCATTACAAATGCGGCTAAAGAGGTTCGGTCAGAACGCTGGGCGTCCGCCCGGCGTGCGCCACGAGAGAACCCGATTGGTTGCGTGAACAGCGTTGCCGGTCGGGTTTTTTCTTTGGCGCCATGACAGACACCCAGGCTGATTCCACCGCTGCCGCCGACACCGTGGCTGCGGTCAGTACCGATATCCGGCCGGCTTCCACGGCCCAGACAGGCAAGGCAGCCAATGCGCTGGGCCTGGTCGTGCCCGAGCGCATGCACTTTGCCGAGCCGCTGCAGTTGCGCAACGGCTCGCAGATCAGCGGCTACGACCTCATGGTCGAGACCTACGGCACGCTCAACGCGGAGCGGTCCAACGCCGTGCTCATCTGCCACGCGCTCAATGCGTCGCACCACGTGGCGGGTGTGCATGCCGAAGGCGAGGTCGGCTGGTGGGACAACATGGTCGGCCCAGGCAAGCCGGTCGATACCAACCGCTTTTTCGTCATCGGGGTGAACAACCTCGGCTCGTGCTTCGGCTCCACGGGCCCGATGAGCCCGCACCCGGAAACCGGCCAGCCGTATGGCGCGCGCTTTCCCGTGGTGACGGTGGAGGATTGGGTCAATGCCCAGGCGCGCGTCGCCGACCGCTTCGGCATCCAGCAGTTCGCGGCCGTCATGGGCGGCAGCCTCGGCGGCATGCAGGCGCTGGCGTGGAGCCTGATGTATCCGGACCGCCTGCGGCACTGCGTGGTGGTGGCATCGACGCCGAAGCTGTCCGCGCAGAACATCGCGTTCAATGAGGTGGCGCGCAGCGCGATCCTCTCCGACCCGGATTTCCACGGCGGCGACTACTACGCCCACAACGTCAAGCCCAAGCGCGGCCTGCGCGTGGCGCGCATGATCGGCCACATCACGTATCTGTCGGACGAAGACATGGCGGCCAAGTTCGGCCGCGAGCTCAAGGCCGAAGACATCCGCTTCTCGTTCGATGTCGAATTCCAGGTCGAGAGCTACCTGCGCTACCAGGGCGACAAGTTTGCCGAGTACTTCGACGCCAACACGTACCTGCTGATCACGCGCGCGCTCGATTACTTCGACCCGGCATTGGCGTACGGCGGCGATCTGACCAAGGCCGTCGCCCATACCAAGGCCAGCTACCTCGTCATCAGCTTCATGACCGACTGGCGCTTTGCCCCCGCGCGCAGCCGCGAGCTGGTCAAGGCGCTGCTCGACAACAAGCGCCCCGTCACGTACGGCGAAATCGACGCGCCGCACGGCCACGACGCCTTCCTGCTCGAAGACGCGCGCTACCACGCGCTGGTGCGCGCCTATTACGAACGCATCGCCCAGGAGATCGGCGTATGAGCACGCAAACGCTGAACACGACGCACGCGCCGGTGCCGAACATCCTGGCCGACCGCGCCGACTTTCGCGCCATCGCGCGCTGGATCGAGCCGCGCTCGACGGTGCTCGACCTCGGCTGTGCCGATGGCAGCCTGCTGAGCGTGCTGCAGCAGGAACTCGACGTGCTGGCCTATGGCATCGAGATCGACGACGCCGGTGTGCTCGCCGCCACGCAGAAGGGCGTGCATGTGATCCAGCAGAACCTGGAGGGCGGCCTGGCGCTGTTCGAGGACAAGAGCTTCGACACGGTCATCCTCTCGCAGACCCTGCAGACCATCCACAACACGGCACAGGTGCTGCGCGAGATGCTGCGCGTGGGACGCGAGTGCATCGTGTCGTTCCCGAACTTCGGCTACTGGCCGCACCGGCTGTCGATCTTCCGCGGGCGCATGCCGGTGTCGGAATCGCTCCCCTACGAGTGGTACGACACGCCCAACGTGCGCGTGCTGACCATCCGCGACTTCGAAGCGCTGGCACCCAAGGTAGGGCTGGTGATCCTGGATCGCGTGGTGCTGCACGAAGGGAACGTCGTGCGCTGGGGCGCCAACTGGCGCGGGAGCGTGGCGGTGTACCGGGTGCGCGCGGGCTGATTGCCGCGGCATCCAGGCGGCTGCGATGCGGCCGCTCGCCGAGGCCGCCGCATGCCCTGAGCGGGCGCGCTACACTGGGCCCTTCTTCCGGTGAGGAGCGCGCGATGAGCAGACAGATCCGGCGCAGAAGTCCGCGCCTGCTGCAGGCGGTGCTGGGGCTGGCGATGGGCACGGCGATGGCCTTGGCATCGGGCACGCCATCGCCAAAGGATGCGCAGGCCGATGCCGCCGCCCTCACCCAGATTGCCATCGCGCACTACGAGCAGAACGACTTCGGCCACGCCTTCGACGAGTTTGCCGAAGCGGCGCAGCGCGGCAACCGCCTCGCGCAGTTCAACTACGCGATGATGCTGATGCGCGGCGAAGGCACCGTCGCGCGGCCCGACGAGGCCGTCAAATGGTTGCGCCGCGCCGCCGACAACCAGATGACGCACGCGCAGTTCGCGTACGGTGAATTGTTCGAGCGCGGCGAGCTGGTCCCGCGCTCGCTGGAAGAAGCCAACAAGTGGTATGAGCGCGCCGCCACCGGAGGGCACATCGAGGCGCAGCGCGCCCTGGCCACCAACTACTTCACCGGCCGCGGCGTGCCGCGCGATTACAAGCGCGCGTTCACCTGGTACAGGAAAGCGGCTGAGGCCGGCGACGGGCCGTCGCAGTACATCGTGGGCAGCTACTACGAGCGCGGCGAACCGGGCGTGGTGCCGCAGGACATCGAGCAGGCGAAGAACTGGTACGGCAAGGCGGCTGCACAGGGCGACGTGGGCGCGCTGGCCAAGCTGCGCGAGCTGGTGGAGAAAACGTACCGCGCCAAGCATGGCGACCCGCCTGCGCCGGCGCGTCCATCGATGTAGCGCGCTGATGAAAAAACCGCCGGGCATGGCTGCATGCACCGGCGGTTTGTTTTTGGGCAGTGCGCGGGCGCCGTTTTAGCAGCAGCGCCCGACGCGGCCCTTGTAGCGTGCATCCTGGCGCTCGCGGAAGAACGCTTCGTACGTCATGACGGGCTGCCCTGGATGGGTCTCCTGCATGTGGCGCACGTAGGTGTCGTAGTCCGGCACGCCGACCATCAGGCGCAGCGTCTGGCCCAGGTAGCGGCCGAAGTTCTCGAGTTCTTCGCGCATGGCCGTACTCAGGCGCCCAGGGCTTCGTACGGCGTCTCGTTGGCGGTCGGGCGGCTGGAGGCGCGCGCCTTGAGCACCGTCTTCACGCCATACCAGGCAATGCTCACCACCACCAGCACGAACAGGCCGCACAGGAACGCATCGATGCGGTCGTTCAGCACGATCTGCTGCATCTGCGCGACCGACTTGGCCGGCGCCAGCAGCTTGCCCTCGGCGATTGCGCCCGCGTACTTGTTGGCGTGGGCCAGGAAGCCGATCTTCGGGTCCGGATCGAACAGCTTCTGCCAGCCGGCCGTGAGCGTGCAGATCAGCAGCCAGGCGGTCGGCAGCAGCGTCACCCACACGTAACGGTCGCGCTTCATCTTGACGAGCACGCAGGTGCCCAGTGTCAGCGCAATCGCGGCCAGCATCTGGTTGGAGATGCCGAACAGCGGCCACAGCGTATTGATGCCGCCCAGCGGATCGACCACGCCCTGGTACAGGAAGTAGCCCCACAGCGCGACCGTCGCGGCCGTGGCAATGAGGTTGGCGACGAGCGAATCGGTGCGCTTGAGCGCCGGCACAAACGTACCCAGCAGATCCTGCAGCATGAAGCGGCCTGCGCGCGTGCCCGCGTCCACGGCGGTCAGGATGAACAGCGCCTCGAACAGGATCGCGAAGTGGTACCAGAACGCCATCATGGCCTGGCCGCCCACGACCTGGTGCAGGATGTGGGCCATGCCGACGGCCAGCGTCGGTGCGCCGCCCGCGCGCGCGAGGATGGTGTTCTCACCGACGTCCTTGGCGGTCTGCAGCAGCACATCCGGCGTGATGACGAAACCCCACGTGGACAGCGTCTGCGCCACGGCTTCCGGCGTGCTGCCCACCAGCGCAGCGGGGCTGTTCATCGCGAAGTACACGCCGGGGTTGATGACCGATGCGGCCACCAGCGCCATGATGGCGACGAACGATTCCATCAGCATCGCGCCGTAGCCGATGAAGCGCGCCTGCGTTTCGTTCTCGAGCAGCTTCGGCGTGGTGCCCGACGAGATGAGCGAGTGGAAGCCCGACACCGCGCCGCACGCGATCGTGATGAACAGGAACGGGAACAGGTTGCCCGACCACACCGGGCCGTTGCCCTGGGCAAACTGTGTGAGCGAGGGCATCTGCATCTGCGGTGCCACGATCAGGATGCCGATGGCGAGCGCCACGATCGTGCCGATCTTCAGGAACGTCGACAGGTAATCGCGCGGGGCCAGCAGCAGCCACACCGGCAGCACCGACGCGACAAAGCCGTAGCCGATGAGCATCCACGTGAGCGCCTTGCCGTCGAACGTGAAGAGCGGCGCCAGCGCGGCGTTCTCGTGCACGGCCTGGCCCCCGATGATGGCGAGCATCAGCAGCACGAAGCCGATGATGGAGATCTCGCCGATGCGGCCCGGGCGGATGTAGCGCACATACACGCCCATGAACAGCGCGATGGGAATCGTCGCGGCCACCGTGAACGTGCCCCACGGCGAACCGACCAGCGCCTTCACCACGATCAGCGCCAGCACGGCCAGGATGATGATCATGATGAGGAACGCGCCGAACAGCGCGATCACGCCGGGCACCGTGCCCATCTCGCTCTTGACCAGATCGCCCAGCGAGCGGCCGTCGCGGCGGGTGGAGATGAACAGCACGATGAAATCCTGCACCGCACCGGCAAAGACCACGCCGGCCAGGATCCACAGCATGCCGGGCAGGTAGCCCATCTGCGCGGCGAGCACGGGGCCGACCAGCGGGCCGGCACCGGCAATGGCCGCGAAGTGATGACCGAACAGCACGTGCTTGTTGGTCGGGACGTAGTCGAGGCCGTCGTTGTAACGCCAGGCGGGCGTCTTGCGGGTGCCGTCCAGACCGAGCACGCGGTCGGCGATGAAGCGGCTGTAGTAACGGTATGCGATCAGGTAGATGCATACGGCGGCCACCACCACCCAGAGCGCGCTGACTGCCTCGCCGCGCGCAAGCGCAACGGTGGCAAAGGCAAACGCGCCAAGAATGGCGACGACCAGCCAGATCAGGTGTTGCCTGACGAAGCTCATGTCGGTCTCCTCGAACCTTGGTCGAAGTTGCTGGATTGCGATGCGGGATGTGGGTTCATCCCTGCGGTTGGCCCTGCCCCGTGCAGGGTTTGCATGCCGCCCGGGTGGCCGGACGGCAAGGGCGTGTAGTATTTGCCAGCCTGGACGCCCCCACAAGCGGAGGACTACGCAGCACGCTTCCGTAGTTCTACGCAATCGGCGTCGACTTTCCATCGAGACTGCGCGCCACCTTGCGATGCTGCAGCGCAAGACGCCGCGTTCCGCCATGAAGCTCCGCCAGAAAATCCTGCTGCTTGCCGTCGCGCCGCTGACCATCGCCATGCTGGCGATCATGCTGACCGTGCGTCACCAGTCGATCGCGCTGGCGCGGCATGAACGGCAGCTTGTCGAATCGGCGTACCTGCAGGCCAAGGAGACCGAGCTGCGCTCTTACGTGAAGCTTGCGCAGAGCGCCATCGCCCCCTTGCTCGCGTCCGGCCGCAACGATGAGGCCACGCGCGACGAGGCCATGCGCACCCTCGCCCGCCTCGATTTCGGCACCGACGGCTATTTCTTCCTCTACGACCTGCGCGGACGCAACCTCATGCACCCGCGCCAGCCAGAGCTCGTCGGCCGCGACCTGTGGGACCTGACCGACGCCGGCGGCGAGCCCACCATCCAGAAACTCGTGGCCGCCGCGCAGGCCGGTGGGGGGTTCGTGCGCTACATGTGGGACAAGCCGTCGACGCACCAGAGCGTGCCCAAGCTCGGTTACGTCGAGCCGATCCCGCAGTGGGGCTGGATGCTCGGGACCGGCCTGTACCTCGATGACGTGGAGCAGACGCTGCGCGAGATCGACCGGCGCGCCCAGGCCAACATTGACCAGACGCTGGCCTGGGTGGTCGGCATTGCGGCGATCAGCATCCTGCTGGTGGCCGGCAGCGGCCTGGCGCTGAACGTGAGCGATCACCGCGAGGCCGACGCCAAGCTGCGGCAGCTCGCGCAGCAGGTCGTGACATCGCAGGAAGACGAGCGTGCACGCGTGTCGCGCGAGCTGCACGACGGCATCAGCCAGGTGCTGGTGTCGACCAAGCTGCTGCTGGAGAC
Source organism: Ralstonia mannitolilytica (assembly GCF_905397375.1). Classification (GTDB taxonomy): domain Bacteria; phylum Pseudomonadota; class Gammaproteobacteria; order Burkholderiales; family Burkholderiaceae; genus Ralstonia; species Ralstonia mannitolilytica. Next base: position 181,597 of record NZ_CAJPVG010000008.1, on the reverse strand, counting down.
GGCGCACGGGCATCTCGAAACGGCGGCCGTGGCGCCCGCGTCGATCGAGCGGGCGGCCGGCATGCTGCGGCGTGCGCTGGATCGGCTCAACGGCGCGCTGGGCGAAGTGCGGCGTGTGTCGCACAACCTGCGCCCGGCGCTGCTCGATGATCTCGGCCTGGCGCCCGCGCTCGAACTGCTGGTGCGCGAAACGCGCGAGGCCCACGAAGGCCGGCAGCCCGAGCTGGCCATTGCGCTGGAGCTTGTCGGCCCGACCGTGCACTTGCCGGACGCGTGCAACACCGCGCTGTTCCGCATCGCGCAGGAGGCCATCTCCAACATCGAGCGCCATGCCACGCAGGCCACGCGCATCGGCGTGCTGCTCGAGAACGACGTCGACGCCGTGCGGCTGTCCATCCGCGACAACGGCCCCGGGTTCGACGTCGAGTCCGTCCAGGTCGACCCGCAGCACGGCATCGGCCTGCGCAACATGCGCGAACGCATGGCCGCGCTGGGCGGCAGCTGTACCATCGCCTCGGATGCGCACGGCACCGAGGTGTGCGCCGTCCTGCCGCACGCCGTCATCGCGCAACTCGCTTCTGCGGCACGCTCCGCATCCGTATGAGTCTGAATATGAGCACACCCGCGCCCGTCAAACTGCTCCTCGTCGATGATCACCCGCTTGTGCGCGACGGCGTGCGCGTACGGCTCGAGGCCGTGCCGCATTTTGAAGTCGTGGGCGAAGCCGGCGACGCCGAAGCGGCGCTGCAGGCCGCGCGCACGCTCGCCCCGGACCTCGCGCTGATGGACATCGGCATGCGCGGCATGAACGGCATCGCGCTCACCGAAAAGTTTGCCGAGGAGTTTCCGGAGATCGCGGTGCTGGTGCTGTCCATGCACGACAACCTCGAATATGTGCGGCAGGTCATCCGCGCCGGCGCGCGAGGCTATGTGTTGAAGGACGCGCCCGCCAGCGAACTCGTCGAGGCCATTGACGCCGTGCTGGCCGGCCGGCCGTTCTACAGCGCGCAGCTGGCGATGCGCATGGCCCAGCAAGCCGTCACGCCCACGCCGGTCGAGGCGCTCACGCCGCGCGAGCGCGACATTCTCGACGGCATCGCCAAGGGCTATGCCAACAAGCGCATCGCCGATGAACTCGGCTTGTCCGTGCGGACGGTGGAGTCGCATCGCCTGAACCTAAAGCGCAAGCTGGGCATCGAGGGGCAGGCGGAACTCGTGAAGTTTGCGGTGGAGCTTGCCAAAGGCCGCTAGGCGCCGGCCTTCAGCGCGCGTCCAGGCTTTCCACGTAGTCGCGCACCATCGCCTCGAACGAGGTGTCGCGGCCAAAGCCCATCGCATCGGCGCGGGCGGTATCGAAGCGCGCCGGCCAGCTTTGCACGATGGCCTTGATGCGCGCGTCCGGCTCCCAGCGGATGCGGCTGACCGGCGCCTCGCCCGCCACCTTGCGCAGCGCTTGCACCATGTCCCCCACGCGCACCGTGATGCCCGGCAGGTTCAGCGCACGGCGGTTGCCCCACGCCGACGCCGGCAGGCTGTACGCATGCAGCAGCGACGCCACCACCTGGCGCGGCGAGGCCAGCCACAGCTCGGTTTCGGCTTCCACCGGGCAGTTGGCCTCCTCGCCCGCCAGCGGCTCGCGGATGATGCCGCTGGCAAAGCTCGACGCGGCGCCATTCGGCTTGCCGGGGCGCACCGACACGGTCGGGATGCGCACCGCGCGGCCGTCGATGTAGCCCTTGCGCGAATACTCGCCCACCAGGAGCTCGCCCATCAGCTTCTGCACGCCGTACGACGCCTGCGGCGTGGGCGCCGTGTCGTCGGTCACGACCGCCGGCAATGGGCCGCCGAACACCGCCACCGAGCTCGCAAACAGCACGCGCGATGCGCGGCCCGTCCTGGCCTGCTGCGCGCGCAGTGCGTCCAGCAGTGCGCGCGTGCCGTCGAGGTTCACGCGCATGCCGAGATCGAAATCCGCTTCCGCCGTGCCGCTCACCACGGCGGCGAGGTGGAACACGCCGCCGACGTGTTCGTCGATCGTCCGGGCGATCAGCGTCGGGTCCGAGGCATCGCCCGTCACATAGCGCACGCGCGGGTCGGCAATCTGGCCGGGCACCTGATCCAGCACGATGAACGCCTCGACCGGCTCAGCGGTGCCGTCCGGGCCGGGCAGGCCGGGTTGCTGGAGCAGTGCGGCCAGCATGCGCTGGCCCAGAAAGCCGGCGCCGCCGGTGATGACGATGTTCATGGTGTCTCCTTGCCGCCGGTGTCGGCCGCGCGGGCCGCCTGACGGGATCTGATGAAAGCCTAGGGGTAAACGTGGATGATGCTCTGCCACTCAACTTGTATGATGACACGACGAATTTACGCTTGCCAAGCCGCCACCATGTTTGAACGCCTCGATGCCGCGCCTTCCCTCTCCGACCGCGTGGCCCAAGCCTTGATGGACAAGATCGACGCCGGCGAGCTGCGCCGCGGCGAACGCATGCCGTCTGAAACCGTGCTGGGCCAGGAATTCGGCGTGAGCCGCACCGTCATCCGCGAGGCCATCTCGCGCCTGCGCCACGAGGGCGTGGTCGAGGCGCGCCAGGGCAGCGGCGTGTACGTCACGCAGCAGGCGGGCTTGAAGCCGTTGCGCATCGATGCCGCGCAGGCCGGGTCGATGGACGCCGTGCTGCACATCATCGAACTGCGCCGCGCGCTGGAGGCCGAAGGTGCTGCCCTGGCCGCCCAGCGCCGCACCGACGCGCAGATGGTCGAGATCGACGCCGCACTCGATGGCATCGACGCAGCCGTCGCTGCGGGCGGTGACGGCGTGGCCGAGGATCTGCGCTTTCACCGCGCCATTGCGGCCGCCAGCGGCAACCCGTTCCTCGTGCAGGCACTGGGCTTCTTCAGCCAGTACCTGGAAGAGGCGATTGGCGTGACGCGCAGCAACGAAGCGCGCCGCGAAGACTTCGCCCGCCAGGTGCGCGACGAGCACCGCGCGATGGTCGAGGCGATCCGACACCGCGACGCGCTCGCCGCGCGCAATGCCGCGCAGACCCACATGTTCAATGCCGCACGTCGCCTGGGCGAGGGCGGGGACGCTGCGCAAGACTGATCCAGGAGTGTTTCATGACGCAAACCACGGCTGACCGGAAGGTCGGCGTCATTGGCCTGGGCGCCATGGGCCTTGGCATTGCCAAGACCCTGCGCCACAACGGTTACACCGTCGCCGCGTGCGACGTGCGCCCCGGCGCTGCCGCCGAGTTCGCCAGGGAGGGCGGCATCGCGTGCGCGACACCGGCCGAGGTGGCTGGCCACGCCGACGTGATCGTCTCGGTGGTCGTCAACGCCGCGCAGACAGAGTCGGTCCTGTTTGGCGAGAACGGCGCGGCCGCAGCCATGAAGCCGGGCAGCACCTTCGTGATGTGCTCGACCGTGGACCCGAACTGGTCGATCGCGCTGGAGGCACGCCTGGCGCAGCAGGGCATCCTGTACGTGGACGGCCCCATCTCGGGCGGCGCGGCCAAGGCGGCGTCGGGCCAGATGACGATGATGACGTCCGCCACGCCGCAGGCGTATGCCGCTGCGGGCGGCGTGCTCGACGCGATGGCCGGGAAGGTCTATCGCCTGGGTGACAAGGCCGGCGCCGGCAGCAAGGTCAAGATCATCAACCAGTTGCTGGCCGGCGTGCACATCGCCGCTGCGGCAGAAGCCATGGCCCTCGGCCTGCGCGAAGGCGTGGCGGCCGACGCGCTGTACGAAGTCATCACCAACAGCGCCGGCAACAGCTGGATGTTCGAAAACCGCATGGCCCACGTGCTGGCCGGAGACTACACGCCGCTGTCCGCCGTCGACATCTTCGTGAAAGACCTGGGCCTCGTGCTCGACACCGCGCGTGCGACCAAGTTTCCGCTGCCGCTGGCGGCCACCGCGCACCAGATGTTCATGCAGGCATCGACGGCCGGTTATGCGAAGGAAGACGATTCGGCCGTCATCAAGATCTTCCCTGGCATCACGCTGCCGGAGGCGAAGTCGAAATGAGCACCACGACGTCCCGCCCCGCTTCCCGCCCCGTGCTGGGCTGCATCGCCGATGACTTCACCGGCGCCACCGACCTCGCCAACATGCTCGTGCGTGCGGGCATGCGCACCGTGCAGACCATCGGGATTCCTCACGACGGGCACGCCGGCGATGAGGCCATCGGTGCGGATGCCGATGCCATCGTCGTGGCGCTGAAGTCGCGCACGATTCCGGCGGCCGATGCCGTGCAGCAGTCGCTGGCAGCGCTGCGCTGGCTGCAGGCGCAAGGCTGCTCGCGCTTCTTCTTCAAGTACTGCTCGACGTTCGACTCGACCGACGACGGCAACATCGGCCCCGTGGCCGAGGCCCTGATGACGGCGCTTGGCACCGACTTCACGCTGGCCTGTCCGGCATTCCCCGAAAACGGCCGCACGATCTTCCGTGGCCACCTGTTCGTGGGCGACGTGCTGCTCAATGCGTCGGGCATGGAGCACCACCCGCTCACGCCGATGCGCGATCCGAACCTCGTGCCGGTGCTCGCGCGCCAGAGCCAGGGCAAGGTCGGCCTGCTGCGCTACGACGCGGTCATGCGCGGCGCGCAGGCCGCGCGCGACCAGGCTCAGCGGCTGCGCGCCGACGGCGTGAAGCTGGCGATTGCGGATGCGATCTCCAACGACGACCTGATCGTGCTCGGCGAGGCCTTTGCCGATCTGCCGCTGCTCACGGGGGGCTCGGGTCTGGCGCTGGGCCTGCCGGCGCAATATCGCCGCGCGGGGCTCATCACCGAGCATGGCAACGCTGCGCAATTGCCCGCCGTGGCGGAATCGGCCATCGTGCTCTCGGGCAGCTGCTCGCGCGCGACGAACGCGCAGGTGGCGCACTGGCGTGTGTCGCGCCCGGCGTTCCAGATTGATCCGCTGGCGCTGGCCGAAGGGCAGCCGGTGGTGGTGGATGCGCTCGATTTCGTGCAACGCCATGCCGGCCAGCCGGTCCTGATCTACGCCACGAGCGCGCCGGAGCAGGTGGCGCAGGTGCAGAAGGCGCTTGGCGTGGAGCGCGCCGGCAAGCTCGTCGAAGAGGCGCTTGGGCGCATCGCGCGCACCGTCCATGCCGACGGCGTTCGCCGTTTCGTGATCGCCGGCGGCGAGACTTCGGGCGCGGTCGTGCAGGCGCTCGACGTGCGGGCGCTGCGCATCGGCCCGCAGATCGATCCGGGCGTGCCCTGGACGGCGACCATCGGCGATGACCCGGTCGCGCTGGCGCTCAAGTCGGGCAACTTCGGTTCGGTCGATTTCTTCGAGAAGGCGCTCGTGCAGTTCGCACGGGCCACCGAGGAGGTCGCAGCGTGAGCGCCGCGGAGAACGCCTTGCGCGAAGAGATCGCGCGCGTGGGCCAGAGCCTGTACGCGCGCGGTTACACGGTCGGCACCGCGGGCAACATCAGTGCACGCCTGCCCGACGGCTGGCTGATCACGCCGACCGATGCGTGCCTCGGCACGCTCGACCCCGCGCGCATCGCCAAGGTCAGCACGGCCGGCGAATGGATGAGCGGCGACAAGCCATCGAAGACGCTCGCGCTGCATCGCGGCATCTATGACCGCAATGCCGACGCGCATGCCGTCGTGCATACGCATTCGACGCATCTGGTGGCGCTCACGCTGGCCGGCGTCTGGCGCCCGAGCGACGTGCTGCCGCCCATCACGCCGTACTACGTGATGAAGGTCGGCCATGTGCCGCTCATCCCATACCAACGTCCCGGGCACCCGGATGTGGCCGCGCAGATTGCGGCGCTGGCCAACGACGTGCGCGCGGTGCTGCTCGATCGGCTCGGCCCCGTGGTATGGCACAGCTCGGCATCGAACGCCGCCTACGCGCTGGAAGAACTGGAAGAAACCGCCAGGCTTTGGCTGATGACGGAGCCCAAGCCCGCGCCGCTGTCCGATGCGCAGATCGACGAACTGCGCCAGACGTTCGGGGCCCGCTGGTAACCCCACCACGGCCCCATATAAAACCTAGATTGGAGACCACATGAACACCACCGCCACGGCGGCCGGGTCTGCGCACCCCGCGTCGCACGCCGTTTCAAAGGAAGACAGCGTGTACGCACGCGTGTCGCGCCGCATCGTCCCGCTCATCATGCTGTGCTACGTGGTCGCCTATCTCGACCGCGTGAACGTCGGCTTCGCCAAGCTGCAGATGTCGCAGGCGCTGAATTTTTCAGAGACGGTATATGGGCTGGGTGCCGGCATCTTCTTCATCGGCTACTTTCTCTTCGAGGTGCCGAGCAACCTGCTGCTGCACAGGATCGGCGCGCGCGTGTGGATTGCGCGGATCATGATCACGTGGGGCCTCATCTCGGGTGCATTCGCGTTCGTGCAGACGCCCACGCAGTTCTACGTGATGCGCTTCCTGCTGGGCCTGGCCGAGGCGGGCTTCTACCCCGGCATCATCCTGTACCTGACGTACTGGTACCCGTCGCATCGGCGCGCACGCATCGTGGCGATGTTCATGGCGGCGATCCCGATCTCGGGCATCTTCGGCAACCCGCTCTCGGGCTGGATCATGAGCGCGTTCCACGGGACAGGCGTGGGCGGCGGCTGGCAGGGCTGGCAGTGGATGTTCGTGATCGAGGCCATTCCAGCTGTGCTGGTCGGCCTGCTCGTGCTGTGGAAGTTTGACGACAGCATCCGCAAGGCCAGGTGGCTGAGCGAGGAAGACAAGCAGATCCTCGAAGCCAACATCGCTGCCGACAACCATGGCAAGGTGGTGCACCCCGGCATCGGCAAGGTGTTCTCCGACCCGCGCGTGTGGGGCATGAGCCTGATCTACTTCGCCTTCGTGATGGGCCAGTACGGGCTCACGTTCTGGATGCCGTCGCTGGTGAAGAACGCCGGCGTGAAGGACACCTTCATGGTCGGCGTGCTGTCCGCCATCCCGTACGTGTGCGCCGCGATTGCCATGGTGCTCATCGGCCGCAGCGCGGATGCACGCCGCGAGCGCCGCTGGCACCTCGTCGTGCCGGCGATGATGGGCGTGGTCGGCTTTGCGGTGGTGGCCACGGCGGGCAACAACGTGGCGCTGTCGATCGTCTTCCTGTCGCTGGCTGCGGCGGGCGTGCTGACGTGCGCGCCGCTGTTCTGGTCGCTGCCGACCGCCTTCCTGCAGGGCACGGCCGCCGCCGCCGGCATCGCGGCCATCAATTCGGTGGGCAACCTTGCCGGCTTCGTGAGCCCCTATATGATTGGCGCGCTCAAGGACATGACCGGCAGCACCGCAGCGGGCATGTACGCGCTGGCGGGTGTGCTGGTGCTCGGCTGCATCGCCGTGCTGTGCACGCCGGCCAGGTTGGTCAACAAGTAACTCGCTTCCAGGATTTCCCATGCCCCGCTTTGCCGCCAACCTCTCCATGATGTATCAGGAGCACGCGTTCCTCGACCGCTTTGCCGCCGCGGCAAAGGACGGCTTCGAGGGCGTGGAGTTTCTCTTCCCCTACGACTTCGACAAGGCCGAGATCCGCGCCCGCCTTGATGACGCGGGCCTCAGGCAGGCGCTGTTCAACGCCCCGCCGGGCGACTGGGCGGCCGGCGAGCGCGGCATCGCGTCACTGCCCGGACGCGAAGAGGAATTCCGGCGCGGCATTGCGACGGCGCTGGAATATGCGCAGGTGCTCGGCAACACGCGCGTGCATGTGATGGCCGGCCTGCTGCCTGCCGATGCGGACCACGCACGTCATCACGCGACCTACGTCAGCAACGTCGCCCATGCCGCCCGCGAGGCGGCGGGGGCGGGTATCACCATCGTGCTGGAACCCATCAACACGCGCGACATGCCGGGCTTCTTCCTCACGCACCAGGCGCAGGCGCACGCCGTCTGCAAGGAGGTCGGCGCACCGAATGTGAAGGTGCAGTTCGACCTGTACCACGCGCAGATCATGGAGGGCGATCTGTCGGTCAAGCTCAAGCAGTACGTGGGCGCGGGCGCTGTCGGCCACGTGCAGATTGCAGGCGTGCCCGATCGCCATGAGCCGGACGAGGGCGAACTCAACTATCCGCACCTGTTTGCATTGATGGATGCGCTGGGCTATGACGGCTGGGTCGGCTGTGAATACCGTCCGCGCGCTGGCACCACCGAGGGGCTCGGGTGGCTCAAGCGTTGGCGCGAGAGCCAGCGCTGATGTGCGTTGCGCTGAAGCGAAACGGCCGGCACTGCGTGGGCAGTCCGGCCGTTTTTTCGTTGGGGCTTCGTCGTCAGGCCGACATTCGCACCGCTGCAGGGCGGATCGGGGCCCGCGCGAACGGGCTTTCGACCACCGGGCCGGCCTTGCGCGTCGCGGCCTCGAGCTGCATGCCGATCGTGTCGGCTGCGTGTGCAGCGCTCGCGCCGCCGGCACCCACCACGAGGCGATAGCCACCGCCGCGCACCGTCTGGATCAGGCCGTCGCAGGCCGTGCCCGCCAGCGCGACGCGCAGCTTGCGGACGTGCACGTCAACCGTGCGCTCGCCCACGAACACGTGGTTGCCCCATACGCGATCCAGCAGTTGCGTGCGCGAATGCACGCGCTGCGGATGCGCTACCAGGAAGTGCAGCAGGCGGAATTCCAGCGGGCTGAGCGGGATGGCGCGCGGGCCGGTGTCGGTCTGCGCGGTCACGCCGAGCGTGAGCGGATCCAGACGCAGGCCGTTGACCTGCAGGACGTCGTCGCCGTGTTGTTGCGGTGCGCGGCGGCGTACGACCGCGCGGATGCGGGCATGCAACTCACCGGTATCGCACGGCTTGACGACGTAGTCGTCGGCGCCGGCATCGAGCGCGGCGATCTTGGCGCGCGCATCGCCATGGCGTGACAGCACGATGACCGGCAGCCCGCGCGTCTGCGTGTTCGCGCGCAACGCCAGCAGCATGTCGATCGATTCGCGCTCCGGCCACGTCCACTCCATCAGCAGCAACTCCGGCGCCGTCTGCTGGATGGCCCCCTGAGCCTGTGCGGGGTGGCTGACCCGCACAACCTCGTGTCCACCGTCGCGCAGGGAAAACGACAAACGGTCCCCCTCTGCCTGGTCCTGTTCGACCAGCATGATCTGAATACCCACGTGTATTACCTCCCGTCTAACCAGCCGACACATTCCGGCGAGCGGCCTTGCGGCCGCGCTCTGCTGTCTGCGGTGCGCGTTGTTATGAGTGCCATGCGGGCCTTGCGCCTGTGCTCGCATGTCGTTCTTGCGGACGCTGTTGCCGAATCTTCGTGCTGCGTTCCCGTCGACGATCGCCAGCGGAGCCTCCTGGGTGGTTCCAGGGTGGTCATGGGCAAGGTGTGCAAACCTTCGGCGGCCCGCCTTCGCCCGTCAGACGTGCAATCGTTTGCACTGTCTGTGGCCGTTTGCGTGCAACCTGGACCGGCGCCCCCCCGAGCGCCGGGAGGATGGGAACCCCACCCTCGTTTGGCAATTAGGCTTGTCCGCCTTTCCCGTTTCCTCGTTGTCATGAATCGCCTATCGGGCTCAGCGAGAAGCGATTCTGTTTTGCCGGATTATAAGAATCCCGTCGGCATTCGTCACGCGGGAATTTTAAAATTCGGAAATTCGTTCCGGCACGCCGCCGCGCAGCGGAATGGTTGACATCGGTTCTTCACAAAGCTATGCCAGGCAACGATCTTGGCGGTGCGTGATCCGGTTCCCGCATAAACACGCGCCTATTATGCTGAGCCTGGCATAATGCTCGGTCTCATGTGCCGGGCGGTATTTTTTACAATCCGCTTCTGTTTTCAGAAAAATCAATTGACCCGTTTTGCGGTGAGGGGTAATTCAGGCGATTTAAATCTTTTGGATTACTGCCCGTTGTTTGGGCAATGATGGTCGCCCGAGCCCAAAAATAAAAAGCCCGCGCGAGGCGGGCTTCTTCATGCCGATGAGGCTGGATCAGCCTTCGAGGCGGTCCTCCAGGCGGCTCTTGGCGGCGGGCAGGGCCTGGGGCAGTCCGTGCGCCAGTTGTGCAAACAACTCCTCGTGAAGCGCCAGCTCCTCCTTCCAGGCAGCGGCGTCCAGCGAGATCACCTTCGCGAACTGCTCGGCCGTGAAGTCCAAACCGTCCCAGCGTAGCTCTTCGTAACGCGGCGACACGCCGAAAACGTGCTCCTCGCCCTGCACCTGACCCTCGATGCGGTCGATCATCCACTTCAGCACGCGCATGTTCTCGCCGAAGCCCGGCCACACGAACTTGCCGTTTTCGTCCTTGCGGAACCAGTTCACGCAGAAGATCTTCGGCAGCGTGGCGCCGCTCTGGGCGAGCTGTTCGCCGAGCTTGAGCCAGTGCGCAAAGTAGTCGGCCATGTTGTAGCCGCAGAACGGCAGCATGGCGAACGGGTCGCGGCGCACCACGCCCTGCTGGCCGGCAGCCGCCGCGGTGGTTTCCGAGCCCATCGTCGCGGCCATGTACACGCCTTCGGTCCAGTCGCGCGCTTCGGTCACGAGCGGCACGGTGGTCGAACGGCGGCCGCCGAAGATGAACGCATCAATAGGTACGCCGGCCGGGTTGTCCCATTCCGGATCGATCGACGGGCACTGCGCGGCCGGTGCCGTGAAGCGCGCGTTCGGGTGCGCGGCTTTGCGGCCGGTCTCCTTGGCGGTCTCGGGCGTCCAGTCCTGGCCCTGCCAGTCGATCAGGTGCGCGGGCGGCGTGTCGGTCATGCCTTCCCACCAGACGTCGCCGTCGTCCGTCAGCGCGACGTTGGTGAAGATGACGTTTTCCTTGAGCGTGGCCATCGCGTTGAAGTTGGTCTTCTCGCTCGTGCCGGGGGCCACGCCAAAGTAGCCGGCTTCCGGGTTGATGGCGTACAGGCGCGTCTGGCCGTCCGCGTCCTTGCGGGGCTTGATCCAGGCAATGTCGTCGCCGATGGTCGTGACCTTCCAGCCGTTGAAGCCGGCCGGCGGAATCAGCATCGCAAAGTTGGTCTTGCCGCAGGCCGACGGGAAGGCGGCGGCGACGTGGTACGTCCTGCCCTCGGGCGAGGTCACGCCCAGGATCAGCATGTGCTCGGCCAGCCAGCCCTGGTCGCGGCCCATCGTGGAAGCAATGCGCAGCGCGAAGCACTTCTTGCCGAGCAGCGCGTTGCCGCCGTAGCCCGAGCCGAACGACCAGATTTCGCGCGATTCAGGGAAGTGCACGATGTACTTGGTCGGGTTGCACGGCCACGGCACATCCTTCTCACCGGCCGCGAGCGGCTTGCCGACGGTGTGCACGCACGGCACGAACTCGCCGTCGGTGCCCAGCACGTCGTACACGGCGCGGCCCATGCGCGTCATGATGCGCATGTTGACCGCCACGTACGGGCTGTCCGACAGTTCCACGCCAATGTGCGCGATCGGCGAGCCAAGCGGGCCCATCGAGAACGGCACCACATACAGCGTGCGGCCGCGCATGCAGCCGTCAAACAGGCCGTTGAGCGTCTGGCGCATCTCGGCCGGGGCGATCCAGTTGTTGGTGGGGCCGGCGTCTTCCTTCTTCTCCGAGCAGATGAAGGTGCGGTCTTCCACGCGCGCCACATCCGACGGATCCGACAGGGCCAGGTACGAGTTCTTGCGCTTGGCCGGGTTGAGCCGCTTCATCGTGCCCGCGGCGACCATCTCCGCGCACAGGCGGTCGTATTCCTCCTGCGAACCGTCGCACCACACGATGCGCTCGGGCTGGGTGAGCGCGGCAATTTCGCTCACCCACGCGATCAGGCGCGGGTGTTTGACGTAATCGGGCACGTTCAGTGCGGGAACGCCCTGCATCACGGGTTGATTCATGACCAAAACTCCAATGGAAGTGAAAAAGAAATCGGCGGCAGGTCAGCACGGAGGCCGCGCCCAGCGGCGGGGGGAAAGCGATCGACGGCGCATCGTGAACAGGCCGGATCAGCGGTTTCCAGGGGGAGCGGCGACGCAGGCGGAGGGAGGATGTCCGTGCTGATTTCACATTCAGTTACAAAGCGGTGCGCGGCCGGAATACGGGTTTTTCCGGGCAGCGGGGGCCGCGTGCGCTAAAGTGGCGGGACATTAAGAATAAGGACTCGTCACCAGCGTGGCTGCGCAAGTTGCGTGCCCGCGGCGGGCATTTCCGAACGTCGCCACGGATTGCCGTGCGACGGGGGATGGGAAGAATACCACCGCGAGGGATCGCTGTTTTTTGCTGCGCACCATTGTCCGAAGTGAGATGTCGATGAAGATTGCCGTACTGGACGACTACCAAGACGCCGTTCGCAAGCTGGATTGCTTCAGCCTGCTGCAAGACCACGAAGTCAAAGTGTTCAACAACACCGTCAAGGGTGTGGGCCAGCTGGCCGCACGCGTGGCGGATGTCGAAGCCATCGTGCTGATCCGGGAGCGCACGCGCGTCACGCGCCAGCTGCTCGATCGCCTGCCCAAGCTCAAGATCATCAGCCAGACCGGCCGCGTGTCGCGCGATGCGGGCGGCCATATCGATCTGGACGCCTGCACCGACAAGGGCGTCGTCGTGCTGGAGGGCAAGGGCTCGCCGGTGGCGCCGGCCGAGCTGACGTGGGCGCTGGTCATGGCCGCGCAGCGCCGCATTCCGCAGTACGTGGCGAGCCTGAAGCATGGCGCGTGGCAGCAGTCGGGGCTGAAATCCACGACGATGCCGCCCAACTTCGGCATCGGCCGCGTGCTCAAGGGCCAGACGCTCGGCATTTTCGGCTACGGCAAGATCGGCCAGCTCGTGGCCGGCTATGGCCGCGCATTCGGAATGAAGGTGCTGGTGTGGGGCCGCGAGGGCTCGCAGGAGCGCGCGCGTGCCGATGGCTTTGACGTGGCCGAATCGAAGGAAGCGCTGTTCGAGCGGTCCGACGTGCTGTCCGTGCACCTGCGCCTGAACGACGAGACGCGCGGCATCGTCACGGTGGCCGACCTCACGCGGATGAAGCCGACCGCCCTCTTCGTCAACACGAGCCGCGCCGAGCTGGTGGAGGAAAACGGCCTGGTGACGTCGCTGAACCGAGGCCGCCCCGGCATGGCGGCCATCGACGTCTTCGAGACGGAGCCCATCCTCCAGGGCCACACGCTGCTGCGCATGGAGAACTGCATCTGCACGCCGCACATCGGCTACGTGGAGCGCGACAGCTACGAGATGTACTTCCGCGTCGCCTTCCAGAACATCCTCGATGTGCTGCAGGGCAATGTCGACAGCGTGGTCAACCCAACGGCGCTGGCGCCTGCGCTGATTCGCGCGTAACGCCAGCCTCGGCCGGTCAGGCCGCGGCGTGCAGCGGCGGCTGGATGGCGCCCGCGCCCTCAAAGCGGAAGCTGTCCATCGCCAGCGAGCCGTACGTCACCGTATCGACGACATGCCGTGCCTGCACGCCGCCGGGCGTGGCCTGCCCCGGCTGGCCCATGGCGGCGCCCAGTGCCACGTAGAACGGCATCAGGTGCTCGTCGGTCGGGTGGGCGTGCGCCGCGTGCGGAGCCTGCGCGCGGTAGTCGCACAGGGTAGCGAAGTCGCCCGTGCGCAGCCCTTCGGACATCGCTTCGAGCATCCATTCGCGGAACGCCACGACCCATGGCTCGACGGCCATGCCGTGCTGGGCCGTGCCGGGACCGCGCATCAGCGCACGCAGGTTGTGCGTGAAACTGCCCGACCCGACGATCAGCACACCCTCGTCGCGCAACGGCGCAAGGGTGCGCCCCATCGCCATCTGGCAGGCCGGCGACAGGCCCGGCATCAGCGACACCTGCACCACCGGGATCTGCGCCTCAGGCAGCATCAGCATCAGCGGAATCCATGCGCCGTGGTCGAGCGGCTGGCGCGGGTCGAGCACCGTGGAGGCCTGTTCTTCGAGCCCGGGGACGATATTGCCGTCGATCAGCGCACGGATGCGCTCGGCCACGTCGGGCGCGCCGGCGGGCGCATATTCGAGGGCATACAGCTGCGGCGGGAAGCCGCCAAAGTCGTGCCACGCCTCCTGCTGCGCGCGGGCCGTGACCGCCGGACGGCGCGTCATCCAGTGCGGCGAAATCACCGCGATGGCACGGGGCGCGAGCGCCGCCATGTCCTGGCCGAGTGTCGCCAGCGCCTTGCCGACCGGGCCCGGATCGACCGCCAGCATGGGCGACCCATGAGAAAGGTAGAGCACGGGAAGCATGTCAAATTTCCTGAAAGATAGGCTTGCCATTCTGCGCCCGTGTCGAGCCCGCAGCATGCACGGTTTTGCAGAGAGCCATCAGGAAAATTGAACGAGTGTGCGACCCCCGGGGCTCCATCACCCCGCCACCAGCGCCTCGGCGACGCTCGGGTGCAATCCGACGGTCGTGCGCAGGTGCTTGAGCCGCACGCCCATGCGCACCGCCACGGCCAGGGTCTGGATGAGGTCGGGCGCCGCGTTGTCGACGATGTGCGCACCGAGCACGCGTCCGCTGCGCGCGTTGCAGACGAGTTTGATCAGCGATTCCCGGCCCGTGCCGGCAAAGCGCTGCTCCAGCGGCACAAAGCGGCGCACCACCACGTCGATGCGGTCGGCTGCGGTGCGCTTGTCGGTCTCGGGCCAGCGCGCGCGGGCTTCGGCTTCGGTCAGGCCCACGCTGGCGATGGCCGGATCACAGAACACGGCCATCGGCACCATGCTCATGTCGGGCAACTTGACGCCCTTGCCAAAGAGCCGCTCGGCCACGTAGCGGCCTTGCGCCGCCGCCACCGGCGCCAGCTGCAGCGGGCTGCCGCTGCAGAGGTCGCCCACCGCATGCACGCCGCGTGCGCGCGTGCGGAAGTGGCGGTCCACCGCAATGCGCGCACGCGCATCCAGCGTGACGCCTGCGGCTTCCACGCCCAGGCCGGCCGTATTCGGGGCGCGGCCGACGGCACTGAGCACGTGCTGGGCGCGCAGTAGGCGCGAGACCCCGTTGCCTGCCGGGTTCACGTGGACGACCACGCCCTCGCCGTTGACGGCGTCGCGTTCGATGCGGGCGATGTCGGCGCCCGCGATCAGCTCGACGCCGCTCGCAGCGAGCGCGCGGGCTGCGGCGTCAGACAATGCGTCGTCGAATTCGGGCAGCACGCGCGCATCGCGCGCCAGCAATGTCACGCGCACGCCAAAGCCCGCCAGCGTGGACGCGAGCTCCACGGCAATGGCGCTGCCGCCGACCACGATCAGTGACGCGGGCAGCGCGTCCCACCCGAGTACGTCGTCGGAGGTGCACGCCAGCTCGGCGCCGGGCGCGGACAGCGGCATGGGATGGGCGCCGGCGGCCAGCACGATCTGCCGCGCGCGCAGCGTGGTCTTGCCTGCGTCGGTCTGCACGCGCACGATGCCTCGGCCGCGCAATGACGCCATGCCGCGCATCCATTGGACGCCGGCATCGGCGAGCTCGGCGAGGTGGGCATCGCGCTGTCGTGCGACTTCGCCGCGGGCCCGTGCGATGGTGTCTGCCCAGGCGTGGGCGGCGGGGTTCGCGCCGGAGCACCGTGCCATCGCCGCGCCATATCGGAGCAGCATCTTGGGAATGCAGCCCCGATTGCCGGAGGTGCCGCCCGCGTGCGCGCGGTCGATGAGCAACGTGCGCGCACCGAGTTGTGCAGATCGATGCGCCGCAGCCAGCCCCGCCGGGCCGGCGCCGATCACGATCAGGTCAAACGCATGTGCGGGGTTGGCGGGCATGGCAGGTCCGTCCAGGAGGCAACGGCCGGGCGGCCCGGATGGCACGCCGGCGGGCGCGCCGGCCCTGCGCAGCGGCTATGCCGCGACGGCTGTGGCGAACCCGCGAGGAAGTTCGCGCAGGAACGTTTCGCCGTCATGACGGCCGAGCGCGTAGGCGTCGCGCATGGCCTCGGGGCGGGTGTAGTCCCAACTGGAGATCGGCACCTTGCGCGAGGGCTGCACGTAGAAGCGGCGCTGCACGCCGCCGGCCACGGGCACATCCATGCGGAAATGCGTGGGCCGCGGGTACAGGCGCGTGACCAGCACCAGCGCATCGCCGGGCGAGGGGTCGAGCGCGTGCACCGGCACGTTGTCGACCATGCCGCCGTCCAGCACCGGCCGCCCCGCGCGTCGCAGCACTGGCGTGAACGGCGGCGTGGAGGCGGACTGCAGCAGCAGGTCGGCCAGCTCTTCGGGCGTGGCGCAATCCTGTGCGCGCACGATCTCCGCCGTGAAGCCGAGGCGCTTGCCGAGCGTCGGGTGCAGCGTCTTGCGGACGTGCTTTTCGATGTTGTACGCGATCAGCCCAGCCGCCACCGCCGTGCGCGCACCCATCCAGCGCGGAATGTGCGCGACGCCGATGCGGATTTCGGGTGCCTGCGCAAGCCGCCCCAAGCGGCCCTCACCGAACACCGTCAGCAGGGCCGCGCGGTACATGCCGTAATGCGGGAACACCCGTTCGCCGCGCAGCAGGTTGCCCCAGTGGGCGTTGCGGGTGTTGTGGCGCAGCGCCTCGCCGTAGTAGTCCATCAGCTCGGCGGAATTCCACGCATGCAGCATGCACGCCGTCGATGCGCCCGCCGAGATGCCGGCAATCACACGCGGCGCCAGGCCGAGCTCCGGTTGCACGACATCCCACCAGCCGGCCTGCCACCAGCACCGGTTGCCGCCGCCGGCAAACACCATCTGGTCGAACGCGGGCGCGCTCATGCCGAGGCCTCGGCCCGACTGGCAGCCGGTTGCGACCGGCGAAGCGCGGGCGAGTATTTCAGGGTGTCGATGCACGCATCGAGCAGGCGCTCGCGCTTGCTGGCGAGGCTGGACGCATCGGGATAGAAGAGATAGTCGCCCATGATGCCGTTGAATGCCGCATGGAAATGCGCGACGGCCAGCGGGATGTCGAGGTCGGCCGGCAACTGGCCGCGCCGCGTGGCCTGCTCGATGATGCTGCTCAGGCGCGCCATGCCTTCTTCATAGGATTCCTGCTGACGCTTGAGGATCGGGCTCGTGTCTTCGACGAACTCGCACTTGTTGAACATGATCTCGAACACCTTGCGCCAATGCGCGTCTTCGACGAGTTGGCGCAGCAGGAAATTGCCGACGTTGCGCAACTCACCGAGCGGGTCGTCGGCTTCCACACCGGGCGGCGAGCACATCGTTTCCATCGGAAGCTTCACGCGCTCGCACATGGCGGAGAACACGTCGGTCTTGTTGCGGAAGTGCCAATAGATGGCGCCGCGCGTCACCCCCGCCGCCTGGGCGATATCCGATAACGATGTGCGCGCCACACCGCGCGCGTAGAACACGTCTTCCGCCGCGTCGAGGATGCGGTTGCGTGTTTCCAGGGCTTCTTCCTTGGTTCGTCTGACCATGATGTTCCAGAGGAACGCCGGCCCAGCGTGCCGTCGTTCTTTCGATTGGCTTTTGTGCGTCGCACAAATCCGGGCAACGCAGCATTGCGCTTTGCACAACGCGGCAGACGCTCCGCTCGCCGACAATGCTTGTCGCAGCGCGGCATGCGCCGCACGTTCGGCACGCCGCCCTGCTTGCTACGCACTCCGGAAACGTGTCAACGGAGTCCGTACTGATCGCAGGCCGACTTACATACATACGCGAACGTATCTATAATAGCGCGCACTCCGTCGCTTGCCCATGGTCGTTTGCGCCACTTCGTGGTGTGGCTCGCGGTCCGGCGCTGGCTCTGTTCGCCGGCGCCGGGCGCGGAGACCGACTGCCGATCGCTCCCGCTTCTCGCATTCTGGCCCCGGTTGTTGCGAGTTCGTCGCACAGGCCATATCGCATGCAGCCAGATACGGCTAGCATCGGACGTTTTCGTTTTCTGTTTTTTTGTTTCGCTGACGGTTTGCCGGCGTCGCACTCGTTTGCGCGCTGTCCGGTATGCGATCCGCCGGCATTCCGCTTATCGCCACATGGGGTCATCTATGACGAACACCCGCCGTTATCACCAACTCGCCGCCGCCGCATTCGTGGTGGTGGCGCTTGCAGCCTGCGGCAACAAGCAGGCACAAGGGCCGGGCGGCGCCGGCATGCCTCCGGCCGAAGTCGGCGTTGTGACCGTGCAGCCGCATGCCGTTGGCCTGACCAGCGAATTGCCGGGCCGCCTGGAAGCCACGCGCGTGGCGCAGGTGCGTGCGCGGGTCGCTGGCATCGTGCTCAAGCGCATGTATGCCGAAGGCAGCGACGTGAAGGCCGGCCAGCAGCTGTTCCAGATCGATCCGGCGCCGTATCGTGCGTCGCTCGACAGCGCCAAGGCGCAACTGGCACGCTCGGAGGCCACGCAATCGCAGGCGCAGATCAAGGCCGAGCGCTACAAGCCGCTGGTCGCCACCAACGCCATCAGCAAGCAGGATTACGACGACGCCGTCGCCGCGGCCAAGCAGGCCACCGCCGACGTGGCGGCCGCGCGTGCCGCCGTGGAAACCGCCAAGCTGAACCTTGGCTATGCCAGCGTGACGTCGCCGATCGCCGGCCGCGCCGGCCTGGCGCAGGTCACCGAAGGTGCGCTGGTCGGCCAGGGCGAGGCCACGCTGCTGACGACCGTGCAGCAGATCGACCCCATCTATCTGACCTTCACGCAATCGAGCACCGAGGTGATGCGCCTGCAGGAAGCCCTCAAGGCCGGCAAGCTGGCCAAGGCGGGCGGCGATGCGGCCAAGGTCACCCTCGTGACCGAAGACGGCCGCGCCTATGCGCAGCCGGGCAAGCTGTACTTCTCCGACCTCACGGTGGACCCGGCTACGGGCACGATCACGCTGCGCGCGATCGTTCCCAACCCCGAGCGCACGCTGTTGCCCGGCATGTACGTCCGCGCCCGCATCGAGCAGGCCGTCGACGAGCAGGCCATCACGGTGCCGCAGCAGGCTGTCACGCGCAGCCCGGACGGCGCCTCCGTCATGGTCGTCGATGAGAAGGGGCAGGTCGCCGTACGCCAGGTCAAGGCGGACCGTTCGATCGGCACCGAGTGGATCGTCTCGAGCGGTCTGAAGGCCGGCGACAAGGTCATCGTCGACGGTCTGCAGAAGGTCCGTCCCGGCGCACCGGTCAAGGCCGTGCCGTGGCAGCCGGGCGCAGCACCGGGCCAACAGGGCCCGGGCAAGCCTCAGCAAGGCCAGGGCGGCGGCACGGCCCCGGCCAGCGGCGCCGCAGCCAGCGCACCCGCTGCCAGCGCACCGGCAGCCAAGCAGTAACTAAGGAGCCATCGCATGGCAAAGTTTTTCATCGATCGCCCGGTCTTTGCCTGGGTGCTCGCGCTGTTCATCATCCTTGCCGGGGCGATTTCGATCACCCAGCTGCCGATCTCGCAGTACCCGACCATTGCGCCGCCGTCCGTCATCATCACGGCAACGTATCCGGGCGCCAATGCGAAGACGCTGGACGAATCCGTCACCAGCATCATCGAGCAGGAAATGAACGGTGCGGACGGCCTGCTCTATATGGAGTCGGTCAGCCAGGGCGGTAACGGCCAGGCGCAGATCACCGTGACGTTCAAGGCCGGTACCGATCCGGCACTGGCGCAGGTGGACGTGCAGAACCGCCTGAAGCGCGTGGAAGCGCGTTTGCCTTCGCAGGTGACCCAGCAGGGTGTGCAGGTCGACAAGGCCCGCTCGAACTTCCTGCTGTTCGCCACGCTGGCATCCACCGACGGCAAGATGGATCCGGTGGCACTGGGCGACTACATCTCGCGCAACGTGCTGAACGAAATCAAGCGCGTGCCGGGCGTGGGTCAGGCGGTGCTGTTCGGTACGGAGCGCGCGATGCGCGTCTGGATCGATCCGGCCAAGCTGGTCGGCTACAAGCTGACCCCGACGGACGTCTACAACGCCATCCGTGCGCAGAACGCGCTGGTCTCGGCCGGTACGATCGGCGATCTGCCGTCCGTGGCCGACCAGCCGCTCGCGGCGACGGTCGTGGTGGAAGGCCAGCTCACGACCACCGAGCAGTTCGGCAACATCGTGCTGGTGGCCAAGCCGGACGGCTCACTCGTGCGCGTGAAGGACGTGGCGCGCCTGGAACTCGGCGGCCAGACCTATTCGACGTCTGCGCGGATCAACGGCCAACCGATCTCGGCCATTGGCGTGCAGCTTTCGCCGACCGGCAATGCGCTGGGCACCGCCAAGGCGGTGAAGGCCAAGCTCGAAGAGCTGTCGAAGTACTTCCCGCCGGGCGTGGAGTACAAGGTGCCGTACGACACTTCGAAGTTCGTGCAGATCTCGATCGAGGAAGTGGTCAAGACGCTGTTCGAGGCCATGGTGCTGGTGTTCCTGGTGATGCTGCTGTTCCTGCAGAACATCCGCTACACGCTGGTGCCGTCGATCGTGGTGCCGATCTCGCTGCTCGGCGCGTTTGCCGTCATGAACGCGATGGGCTTCTCGATCAACGTGCTGACGATGTTCGGCCTCGTGCTGGCGATCGGTATTCTCGTTGACGATGCCATCGTGGTGGTGGAAAACGTCGAGCGGATCATGGCCGAAGAAGGCCTGCCCCCCCGCGAAGCGACCCGCAAGGCCATGGGCCAGATCACGGGCGCCATCATCGGCATTACGCTGGTGCTGATGGCCGTGTTCATCCCGATGGCGTTCTTCTCGGGCTCGGTGGGCGCGATCTATCGACAGTTCTCGCTGTCGATGGTGTCGTCGATCTTCTTCTCGGCACTCATGGCGCTGACGCTCACGCCGGCACTGTGCTCGACGCTGCTCAAGCCGATCGAGAAGGGTTCGCACCACGAAAAGAAAGGCTTCTTCGGCTGGTTCAACCGCATGTTCAGCACCACCACGAGCCGCTACCAGAGCTTCGTGGAACGCATCCTGAAGAAGACCTTCCGCTACATGGTCATCTACGCGGCGCTGATCGTTGCGGTGGTGTTCCTGTTCCTGCGTCTGCCGTCTTCGTTCCTGCCGACCGAAGACCAGGGCTACATCGTGACCAACATCCAGTTGCCGCCGGGGGCATCGGCCAACCGCACGCTGGAGGTGATCAAGCAGGTCGAGAACTACTACAAGCAGGAAAAGGCGGTCGAGAACATCGTGGCCGTGCAGGGCTTCAGCTTCTCGGGCAACGGCCCGAACGCCGGTATCGTGTTCACCCCGTTCAAGGACTGGAGCGAGCGCAAGGGCAAGGATCAGACCGCTGATGCCGTAGTCGGCCGTGCCTTCGGTGCGCTGTTCGGCGGCATCCGCGACGCGATCGTCTTCCCGCTGAACCCGCCGCCGATTCCGGAACTGGGCAACGCAACGGGCTTCACGTTCCGTCTGCAGGACCGCGCGGGCCTGGGCCACGACGCGCTGATCGCCGCCCGCAATCAACTGATGGGGATGGCGGCGCAGAGCAAGATCATCACCGGCATGCGTCCGGAAGGCCTGGAAGATTCGCCGCAGTACCAGGTCGATATCGACCGCGAGAAGGCCAATGCGCTGGGCGTCTCGTTCACCGACATCAACTCCGTGCTGTCGACGGCGCTGGGTTCGGCATACGCCAACGACTTCCCGAACTACGGTCGTCAGCAGCGTGTGATCGTGCAGGCGGACAAGATCAACCGCATGCAGCCCGAAGACATCATGAACCTGTACGTGCGCAATTCGCAGGGCAACATGGTGCCGATGTCGACGTTCGCGAAGGGCCACTGGATCGTCGGCCCGGTGCAGCTCGTGCGCTACAACGGCTATCCGGCGGTTCGCCTCTCGGGTGCCGCTGCGCCGGGTGCCAGCTCGGGTGACGCCATGGCCGAGATGGAACGTCTGGCGGCCAAGCTGCCGGCGGGCATCGGCTACGAGTGGACGGGGCAGTCGCTGCAGGAAAAGGAATCCGGCTCGCAGGCGCCGGCGCTGTATGCGCTGTCGCTGCTGGCGGTGTTCCTGGTGCTGGCGGCGCTCTACGAGAGCTGGTCGATCCCGGCGGCGGTGATTCTAGTGGTGCCGCTGGGTGTGCTCGGTGCACTGCTGGGCGTGACGCTGCGCGCCATGCCTGACGACGTGTACTTCAAGGTCGGCCTGATTGCGGTGGTGGGCCTGTCCGCCAAGAACGCGATTCTGATCATCGAGTTTGCGAAGGACCTGCAGGCGCAAGGCAAGGGCCTCATCGAGGCGACGCTGGAAGCCGTGCACCTGCGGTTCCGGCCGATCATCATGACGTCGTTCGCCTTCATCCTGGGCGTGCTGCCGCTGGCGATTGCCACGGGTGCGAGCTCCGCCAGCCAGCGTGCCATCGGTACCGGCGTGATGGGCGGGATGATCACCGCGACGGTGCTGGCCGTGGTGCTGGTGCCTGTGTTCTTCGTGGTGGTCCGCCGCATCTTCAAGGGCAGCGAGCGTCAACGCCGCCTGGATGCCGCGCACCGTCCGCTGGACGAGGAAATCTGAACATGCAGAACAACATGACTTTCCGAACCCCCGCGCTGCTGCCGGCGCTCCTGCTGGCCGCCGGCATCCTGTCCGGCTGCTCGCTGGCGCCGACTTACGAGCGCCCGGATGCCCCGGTCACCGGCACGTACCCGCAGGCGCCGGCCGGCTACGCCGTGCCGGCGGACAGCGCCAAGCCGGGCGAGAACGCCCCGCGCGCGGTCGACCTGGGCTGGCGCGAGTTCTTCCCCGACGCACGGCTGCAGAAGCTGATTGGCCTGGCGCTGGAGAACAACCGCGACCTGCGCGTCGCCATGCTCAACGTCGAGGCCGCGCGTGCGCAGTACCGCCTGCAGATCGCCGACCTGCTGCCGCCGGTCAATGCGTCCGCGGTGTACACGCGCAGCCATACGCCGCCGTCGATCTCGCAAACCGGTGGCGACGTCTACACCAAGCAGTATCAGCTCGGCGTGGGCATCAGCAACTACCAGGTCAACCTGTTCAGCGTGGGCGACGTCACGCGGTCAGCGCGCGCCAGCTACCTGGCGACCGACGAAGGCCGCCGCGCCGCGCAGATCAGCCTGATCTCGCAGGTGGCCAAGGCGTACCTGAACGAGCGCGCCTATGCGGAGCAGCTCGAGCTGGCCCAGCAGACGCTGAAGGGCCGCGAAGACTACTACAGGCTCGCCAAGCAGCGCTTTGACGTTGGCGCGTCGTCGGCACTGGACCTGCGCCAGACCGAGACACTGGTCGAATCGGCCCGCGTGTCGGTGGCGCAACTCACGCGCCAGTACGCCCAGGCGACCAACGCCCTGGTGCTGCTGGTCGGTGCGCCGCTGCCGGCCGACCTGCCGGCCCCGACCACGGTGTCCTCGGAGAAGATCGTGGCGGATATTCCGCCCGGTCTGCCGTCGGAGCTGCTCGAGCAGCGCCCCGACATCCGCCAGGCCGAGCAGCAGCTGATCGCGGCCAACGCCAACATCGGCGTGGCGCGCGCGGCGTTCTTCCCGAGCATCGGGCTGACCTCGAACATCGGCACGGCCAGCACGGCGCTGCACGACCTGTTCAAGAGCGGCACGGGCCTGTGGTCGTTCGTCCCGAACCTGACGCTGCCGATCTTCAACTGGGGCACCAACGTCTTCAACCTGGACCTCACGAAGGCCAACCAGAAGATTGCGGTGGCGAACTACGAGAAGACGATCCAGACGGCCTTCCGTGAAGTGTCTGACGCCTTGGTGGCGCGCGGCACGCTCGAAGAGCAGGTGGCCGCGCAGAAGCGCTTCCGCGATGCCACCGCCGAGCGCCTGACGCTGTCGGACCAGCGCTACCGCAACGGCGTGTCGAGCTTCCTCGACGTGCTTGATGCGCAGCGCGACCTGTTCAGCGCCGACCAGACCCTGGTGCAGACGCGCCTGGCTCGCCTGACCAACGCCATCGATCTGTACACGGCGCTGGGCGGCGGCCTGCAGGAGCACAGCACGGTGACAGCGACCCAGCAGGCCCAGCCGACGGCTGCGCCAGGTGTGTCGCCGGCCACGCCCGACATGACGCCGCAGAGCAAGTAAGCGCGCGTTCTGCCAGGCCCCCGAGCCCGCCGTTCAGGCGGGCTTTTTCTTGTCCGCCGCGTCGCGGTCGGCGGCAGTCTCGAGAAAGCGCATCAGCGTGACTTCCTCGCGGCGCAGGCCGTTGCGCGCGCGTGCCGGTGCCAGCGTGGCGAGTTCACCCGCCGCAAACGCATCGACGATGGCGGGATGCACATAGCACTTGCGGCAGACCGCCGGCGTGTTGCCCAGGCGCTGCGCCACGGCGGCAATCGCCTCCACGACCTGCCGTCGCGCATCGGCGGGGCTGGCCGGTGCCCGCCCACGCAGCAGCTCCAGCGCCAGCGCACTGCCGGCCCAGGTGCGGTAGTCCTTCGCCGTGAAATCCGCGCCCGTGAGGGTTTGCAGGTACGTATTCACATCGGCGGAATCGACTGCGCGGCGCTCGCCCGCCTCGTCGATGTACTGGAAGAGTTCCTGGCCCGGCAGATCGACGCAGCGCCGGATGATGCGCGCCAGGCGGGGGTCCGACACCGATACGTCGTGCTCGACGCCGCTCTTGCCGCGAAAGTGAAACCGCACCGTGTTGCCACGCACCTCGACGTGCCGGTTGCGCAGCGTCGTGAGCCCGTACGACCGGTTCTCGCGCGCGTAGGCCGCATTGCCCACGCGCACCAGCGTCACGTCCAGCAGGTAGACCACGGTGGCGAGCATCTTCTCGCGCGACAGGCCCGGTGCCGCCAGTTGCGCGGTCACCACCTGGCGCACCCGCGGTAACGCCGCTCCGAACGCCAGCAGCCGGCCGTACTTGTCCGCATCGCGAAAGGCTCGCCAGTCGGGGTGATAGCGGTACTGCTTGCGGCCCCGGGCGTCGCGACCGGTCGCCTGCAGATGGCCGTTCGCGTGAGGGCAGATCCACACGTCGGTATAGGCCGGCGGGATCGCCAGCTTGTTGATGCGCGCGATGACGGCGGGGTCGCGGATGCGCTCGCCGCGCGTATCAAAGTAGACGAAGCGGCCGCGCTCGCGCCGCCGCGTGTAGCCGGGCCGCGTGTCGTCGACATAGCGCAGGGGCGCCGGCAGCGTTTCAGCGAAAAGGGGTGTGCAGGCGGCAGGTGCCGGCGCGAGGTCGGGGGCGCGTTCCACGATGGATGTCCGGGGGTATGCCCGCGCCCAGCAAGCGGCGTTCCTCCATGCGAGATGACGCGCGCTGACGTAGCATCCAGACCACGCCGCTGCATAAAAATGCGGCAGAAAATGGGCTTCTCTCCACATCAGGGAATGGCTTGCGTCGGTAAACAGATTCAACTACACTGCACGCCCTCTGGGCGGTATATAATCCGCTGTTTCGCCGTCCACCCGAATACTGAGCAAGGGACCCGATGACCACCATCCGCCTGAAAGAAAACGAGCCGGTCGAAGTCGCGCTGCGCCGCTTCCGCCGTGAAATCGAGCGCACCGGCCTGATCAAGGAACTGCGCGCCCGCACCGCCTACGAAAAGCCGACGACCGAACGCAAGCGCAAGAAGGCTGCTGCCGTGTCGCGTACGCGTAAGCGCCTGCGCTCGCAAATGCTGCCGAAGAAGCTCTACTAAGATCGCGCGGTTGTTTCGGTAGCACCAATCGGGTGCTGCCGCTGGCGGCGTGAAGTCATCCGACCTCCGGTCCGCCGAGCTTGGCCTGTGTCGCGCCTTGTGCGCCCCGGGAGCCCTTTCCGGATCCAGCCAACGCTCCACTCCCCGATACAGCAGCCTGCAAGACGCGGTTGATGGCCTGTGTGCCGTTCTCCGCAGCTTCGGCGCGCCTTGGCGTGCTCTCTCTGTTGCAAACGACCTCTGCCAGCGGTGATCGACCGGCTGGCTGTTGGCGTTTGTTGCCTGGAACCTGCGCACGTGTACAGTCGGACCTATCCTGTGTACGCGTGGGGGCGCAAGCATGCCTACGAAATCCGAAGACTACTGGTTCCCTGCCAAGCGCTATGGCTGGGGATGGGGTTGGCCCGCTCGCTGGCAAGGCTGGGTCGCGTTTGCCGTGTACGCCGGGCTGGTCGCTGCGGGCATCGTCGGGCTGCCGCCCGACCGTACGCCGACGGGCTTTGTGCTGTACATGTTCGCCGTGAGCGCGCTGCTGGTGCTGGTGTGCTGGTGGAAGGGCGAGCCGCCGCGCTGGCGCTGGGGGCGCGATTGAACGGCCCGGCAGCGGCGAGCATATGCACGTCCCACTAGGTCGATGCCCCGAGTGCCGTCTCGATCGACGTTCGATATCCCTCGGGCAGATTGTGCGGCAAGGCATCCGCAGCAAAGAGCCCAAGGCGTTTGTGTTCGTGGCTGAGCGTCGGTTCAAACGCGCCGATCAGCGAGCACACGTAGGTGGCGATGAACAAATGCTTGCCGGGCGCGACTTCGAACAGGTACGTGTCGAGCAGCGGCCCAACCTGCACGCGCAGGCCCAACTCTTCGGCAATCTCGCGTTGCAAGCATTCGGCGGATGATTCGCCGTGTTCAATGCGGCCACCCGGCAACTCCCACTCTTCGCGTTCGTTCAGCAGCAGCACGATCTCACCGCCTGGCGCGCGCAGGACGCCCTTGATGGAGACGGGGTAGGTAGGCATAGCGCTCACTTGCCGATGCAGAACCGGCTAAAGATCACACCCAGCAAATCATCACTGGAGAACGCCCCCGTGATGCTGTTCAGCGCCTCCTGCGCCAGGCGCAGTTCTTCGGCAAACAAATCCAGCGATTGCGCCTGCTGATCGGCATGCTCGGCCGCGGTGGCCAGATGTTCCTTGGCCGTACGCAGCGCCGCCAGATGGCGTTCGCGCGCCAGGTACAGGCCCTCGCCGCCGCCCTGCCAGCCGGCAATCTCCAGCAGCGCGGCGCGCAGCAATTCGATGCCGACACCGTTGCGCGCCGATAGCCACACTTCCGGCGGCTGCGCATCCACGCGACCGGGTACGGCCACGCCGGACAGGTCGATTTTGTTGATGACTCGCAGCGTCGGCACACCGGCCGGCACGTGTTCGGCGATACGCGCGTCGATGGCGGCGTCTTCCGCAGAGAGGCCGTTCGCGCGGTAGTCCGCCGCGTCCAGCAGATGCAGCACGACGTCCGCGCGGGCGATGGCGGCCCAGGTGCGCTCGATGCCGATGCGCTCGACCTCGTCCTCGGTGTCGCGCAGTCCGGCTGTGTCCACGATGTTCAGCGGGATGCCCTCGATCTGGATCGTCTGCTGCACCTTGTCGCGCGTGGTGCCGGCGATGGGCGTCACGATGGCCAGCTCCGCGCCGGCCAGCGCGTTGAGCAGCGACGATTTCCCCACGTTCGGCTGCCCGGCCAGCACCACGTGCAGCCCCTCGCGCAGCAGCGCACCCTGCCGCGCCTGCGCCAGCACGCCGTCCAGCGCGGCACGGATGCCCGCAAGCTGACCACGCGCATCGGCGGCTTCCAGAAAGTCGATCTCTTCCTCGGGAAAATCCAGCGTCGCCTCCACCAGCATGCGCAGATGAATGACGCGCTCCACCAGCGCATGCACGGCCTGCGAGAACGCGCCGTCAAGCGAGCGCGCTGCCGAGCGCGCGGCGGCTTCGGTGCTGGCTTCGATCAGGTCGGCCACGGCCTCGGCCTGCGCGAGGTCCATCTTGTCGTTGAGAAACGCGCGGCGGGTGAATTCGCCGGGTTCGGCCACGCGCAGGCCGATTTCGCGGCCGGCGGCGAGGCAGCGCTGCAGCAAAAGCTGCATCACCACCGGGCCGCCGTGGCCCTGCAGTTCGAGCACGTCTTCGCCCGTGTAGGAATGCGGCGCGGGAAACCACAGCGCGATGCCGCGATCGATGGCGCTGCCGTCCGCATCGAGGAAGGGCAGGTAGGTCGCCTGGCGCGGCGTCAGCAGCCGGCCGCACACGGCTTGCATGACAGCGCGTACATCGGGCCCCGATACGCGCACCACGCCGATGCCGCCACGCCCCGGCGCAGTGGCAATCGCCGCGATCGGGATGGTGCGGATGGGGGCGCGTGGCGGCTCGGAAGCGTTCGGCAAGTTCGGGGAGTGGTCAGCGGCAGTCATGGGCGGTATTGTGCGGCAGCCGCGCAGTTGCGCGCCAGTTTCCAGCCAGGGGGATTCGGATGATCGATCACACCGGCGTCGTCCTCAGGGACTTCCAGACCGGCAAACGGTTCTATGGGCAGGCGCTCGGCGCCATCGGCCTCGTCAAGGTGCTGGAGTTTCCTGCCGCCGTGACGGGCCACACCGACGTGGCCGGGTTCGGCCCACCGGGCAAGGCGGAGTGCTGGATTTCTGCTGCGATGGCGGGCCAGACGCCGAACCGGCCGCCGCTGCACGTGGCGTTTCGCGTGGACACGCGCACCGAGGTCGAGGCGCTCCACCGTGCGCCGCTGGCAGCAGGCGGCACCGGCAACCGCGCGCCCGGCATACGGGCGCACTACCACCCGAACTACTACGGCGCCTTCGTGCGCGACCCCGACGGCCACAACATCGAGGCCGTCTGCCACGCACCCGCATAGACCCTATCCGAGCCGCACGAAAAAGGGCACCCGAAGGTGCCCTTTTTGCCGAGTGCGTCTGCCTTACTTGGCAGCTGCGGCCTTCTTGTTGGTGCCCAGCATGCGGTTGATCGACCACTGCTGCGCGATCGACAGGCAGTTGTTCACCACCCAGTACAGCACCAGGCCGGCCGGGAAGAAGAAGAACATCACCGAGAACGCGATCGGCATGAACATCATCACCTTGGCCTGCACGGGGTCCGGCGGCGTCGGGTTCAGCTTGGTCTGCACGAACATCGACACGGCCATCAGGATCGGCAGGATGTAGAACGGGTCCGGTGCAGCCAGGTCATGCACCCAGCCCAGCCACGGCGCGCCGCGCATTTCCACGGAAGACAGCAGCACCCAGTACAGCGCGATGAACACCGGGATCTGGATCACGATCGGCAGACAGCCGCCGAGCGGATTGACCTTCTCGGTGCGGTACAGCGTCATCATCTCCTGGTTCATCTTCTGCGGGTCGCCCTTGTGGCGCTCGCGGATGGCCGTCATGCGCGGCTGCAGATCCTTCATCTTGGCCATCGAACGGTAGCTCGTCGCCGACAGCGGGAAGAACACCAGCTTGACCAGCACCGTCAGCGCGACGATCGACCAGCCCCAATTGCCGAGCAGCTTGTGGATCTTCTCGAGCAGCCAGAACAGCGGCTTGGCGATGATCGTCAGCCAGCCGTAGTCCTTCACGAGTTCCAGGCCCGGCGTGATGCCCTCGAGCATGCGCTCTTCCTGCGGACCGGCAAACAGGCGTGCCGTGGCCGACACGCTCGCGCCCGGCGCCACCGTGCCCAGCGGCTCCTGCATGCCGACGCGGTAGAAGTTCGTGTCGATCCGGTCGACGTAAAACTCGCGCTTGGCGTTCGCCGCCGGAATCCACGCCGAGGCAAAGTAGTGCTGCACCATCGCGACCCAGCCGCTGTCGGTCGGGGCCGGCACGTGCGCCTTGCCCTTGTCGATGTCGGAGAAGTTGATCTTGTGGTACTTGTCGCCGTCGGTGTAGACGGCCGGGCCGGTGAACGTGCTGTAGAAGCGCGATTGCTCCACGGCGCCGCCGTCGCGGGCCAGCTCCATGTACAGCGTCGGGTTGATCGGCGCCGTGCCGTCGTTCGTCACGTCGAAGCGCGTGTCAATCACGTAGCTGCCGCGCTTGAAGACGTACGTCTTGGCGAGCTTCGCACCGCCCTTGTCGGCCGTCAGCGTGATCGAGATATCGTTGCCGGTGCCCAGGTCACGCGGGCCGGCCGATGCGGCGAACACCGTCGTATGGTTCGGGAAATCCCCGCCGATCAGGCCCGAGCGCGCCAGGTACGTGCGCTCGACGCTGCGGTCGAACAGCACCACCGGGTTGCCGTCGTGGTCCTTCTGCGTGAGCAGTTCAAGCTTGCTGACGATCGCGCCCGCCGTGTCGATGGTGGCGCGCAGCACGTCGGTCGTGATGACGATCTTTTCCGAAGCCGGTGCCTGCGAGGCTGCGCCCGTGGCCGGGGCGGCCTGCGTACCTGCCGCCGCGGTGGCGGCGCTCTTCGGCACGTCGCCGGCAGGCGTGCCGCCCGGCGCGGCGGCAGGGGCCGTGGCCGTCTGCGGCGTCGGGAAGAACATCGACTGGTGGCCATTCGCGCGTTGCCAGTTGTCGAACAGCAGGACAACCGCCAGCGAGAAGATCACCCAGAGAATGGTGCGTTTGATATCCATGTCGGATTACGGTCTGGGAAGGTGAATCGACGGCCGCGCAGCGTGAGCGTCAGCTGCGGGCGCGTCGGTCGATGCGGAATCGGAGCGGGGCACAGCGTCGCCAGCAGCGGGCGGCACAGGATCATACCCGCCTTGAGCGAACGGATGACAGCGGCATAGACGTTTTGCCGCAAGATAACTGCCGTAGCCGGGCCCATGAAGCAGCACGGCGTCGCGTGCATAGTCCGAGCAGGTCGGCAGGAAACGGCATTGCGCACCCACGAAGGGGCTGAACGCCACCTTGTACACGCGCAACAGGAACAGCAGCACGCGCGTCATGCGTCGCCCCCGGGCCTGGGCGCGGGTGGGGCCGGCAGCGGGCGTGCCGCAACATCGAACAGGTGAGACAGCTCTTCGCGGCAGATGCGCTTGAAGGCCGCCACGGTGGGCGTGTCTTCGCGGGGGAATTTGGCCTGCAGGCGGATCAGCACGTCACGCCCGCCCAGCAAGGGCTGCCGCAGGCGGAAGAGTTCGCGGCACTGGCGCTTGATGAGATTGCGCTCGACGGCGCGGCGCGCAAACTTCTTCCCGATCACCACGCCAAGGCGTGCCTGCGGATGTCCGTTCGCGCGGACGTACAGCACGAAGTGACGACTACGCCGGACCGGCCGCAAAGCAAAAACGGATGAGAACTCATCCGTTTTCGTCAGCCTTGCGGCCTTGGGGTAGGCGTGCGGGCCCATCGCCGGCGTGCCGCAGAAGCCATGGGCAAACAGCCGGAGGCCGCTGCCCGGGCGCGGCACTGTCAGATGGCCAGGCGCTTGCGACCCTTGGCGCGGCGTGCGTTCAGCACGGCACGGCCACCACGGGTCTTCATGCGGACACGGAAACCGTGGGTGCGCTTGCGACGGGTAACGGAAGGTTGATAGGTACGCTTCATGATGCACTCTCTTGTTAATGGGTGGTGCGGACGCTGCCGCACGCGCCGGGCTTAGGGTCGCCCCGTCCAGCCTGGTGTCGATTCAGTAGGAGAAATCGCCCACGCAGACCGCCGTGCGCTGTGTTGTTCAGGTCTGGGCGTCACCGGCATGGCGGGCCAAAGCTGCGGGCCCCGCCGGATCATGCGCAACGGGTTGGACCCCGCCGCCACGTCTG
The DNA here is from genome assembly GCF_905397375.1 of Ralstonia mannitolilytica. GTDB lineage: Bacteria > Pseudomonadota > Gammaproteobacteria > Burkholderiales > Burkholderiaceae > Ralstonia > Ralstonia mannitolilytica. The sequence continues at coordinate 150,421 of NZ_CAJPVG010000008.1, read as the reverse complement.
ACGCGAACAAGCGTGCGCTCCCCTGCCGCGCATCGCAGAACCCGCCATTTAAACGATATTTACCGCGCCTGTCAACCCTCGCCGATTGGGGATAACGTGCGGCAAACGCCAACAATCCACCTTGGGGCGAGTTGTCCCCAGCGCCTTGTGCGGCTTGGTGTGCTTTGCGGAAAGCCTTGCCGGCATTGGGTTTGCAGCCAACGCACAAAATCGGTTGTCCACCGCTACTCACAGCGGGTCCACAGGTTATCCACAGACTTATCCTTTGTGGATAACTTTCGGGCGGGGGTACAATCCCGTTCCAATAACGAAAGCCGCCCGGTTTCTGGCCTGCGCCAAGGCCCGGCGGTCGGCCCTCACGGGGGCATCGCCTGGGGCGATGCGTGTGGCGCCGGTCAAACACCTAACGATAACGATGCAGGATTTCTGGCACGCGGCGTCTGCCCAGCTCGAGAGTGAGTTGACGCCGCAACAATTCAAGACGTGGATCAAGCCGCTGACGCCGCTGTCATTCGACGAGCAGGCGTGCATGCTGCGGATTGCCGCGCCCAACCGTTTCAAGCTCGACTGGGTCAAGAGCCAGTTCTCGGGCCGCATCCAGTCGCTCGCGTGCGACTACTGGGAGATGCCCGTCGACGTGCAGTTCGTGCTCGACCCGACGGCCGGCCAGCGCCAGGCGGCCCTGCAGCCGGCGCTGGCACCGGTGCCCATGCAGCCGCTGGCGGCGCAATCGATTCAACCGGCGCAGGCGATGCCTGCCGCCGGCATCACGCACGACGCGGCGGCCATGCGCCCCGCGCCTGCCATGTACCGCGAAACCGCGCTCGCCACGGCCAGCCACGCCGTGGCCGACATCGACGTGCCGGTCATGGATGCCGCCGAGGCCAGCGCCCGGTCATACCGCATGCCGCCGGCTGCCCCGGCGGTGGCGCCCAACCTGGGCCTGGCCACGCCGCCGCAGGCGCCCGTGGACGACACCGTGCACGAGCGCTCGCGCCTGAACCCGATCCTCACGTTCGACAACTTCGTCACCGGCAAGGCCAACCAGCTGGCGCGCGCAGCGGCCATCCAGGTCGCCAACAACCCCGGCAAGTCGTACAACCCGCTGTACCTGTACGGCGGCGTGGGCCTGGGCAAGACGCACTTGATCCATGCCATCGGCAACTTCATGCTGATGGAGAATCCGCGTGCGCGCATCCGCTATATCCACGCAGAACAGTACGTTTCCGACGTAGTGAAGGCTTACCAGCGCAAGGCGTTTGATGATTTCAAGCGCTACTACCACTCGCTGGATCTGCTGCTGATCGATGACATCCAGTTCTTTTCGGGCAAGAACCGCACGCAGGAAGAATTCTTCTACGCGTTCGAGGCGCTGATCGCCAACCGCGCGCAGGTCATCATCACCAGCGATACGTATCCGAAGGAGATCACCGGCATCGATGACCGCCTGATCTCGCGCTTCGACTCCGGGCTCACGGTCGCCATCGAGCCGCCCGAGCTGGAAATGCGCGTGGCGATTCTGATGAAGAAGGCGCAGGCCGAGAACGTGACTGTGCCGGAAGAGGTGGCCTTCTTCGTCGCCAAGCATCTGCGCTCGAACGTGCGCGAGCTCGAAGGCGCGCTGCGCAAGATCCTGGCGTACTCGAACTTCCACGGCAAAGAAATCACGATCGAGGTCACGCGCGAGGCGCTCAAGGACCTGCTGACAGTGCAGAACCGCCAGATTTCGGTAGAGAACATCCAGAAGACCTGCGCGGATTTCTACAACATCAAGGTCGCGGACATGTACTCCAAGAAGCGGCCGGCCAACATCGCGCGCCCGCGCCAGATCGCCATGTATCTGGCCAAGGAGCTCACGCAGAAGAGCCTGCCCGAGATTGGCGAACTGTTCGGCGGGCGCGACCACACCACGGTGCTGCACGCCGTGCGCAAGATCGCCGACGAGCGCACCAAGGACGCCCAGCTCAACCACGAGCTGCACGTGCTGGAGCAAACGCTCAAGGGTTGATGGCGCATCGCGCTGCCGCATGCCACCAAAGCGCATGGCAGCGCCATCTGCACAGAATTGGCCGCATGCAGACGCCCGCTCGAATGCGGGCGTCTTTTCATGCACAATAGCCGTATTTGCCGCGCGCGCGACGCTATCCAGCGCCCCCTTCTTTGCGGTATAATTTGTGATTAACCCCTTGATTTACAAAGACTTTGGGGGTCAATCGCAAATGCTCCTGCAGGCACACGCCATGAGGGGCGCGCGCGGTGCCACCTCAAACTGCAAGGATCGCCTTCATGCAATTGGTCAAAACCTCGCGAGACAACCTGCTGCGTCCGCTGCAAATCGTGAGCGGCATCGTGGAACGCCGTCACACGCTGCCCATCCTGGCCAATCTGCTCATCACCAAGAAGGGTGAACGGGTTTCCTTCCTGTCCACCGACATCGAAATCCAGATCACCACGCACGCCGATTGCGGCGCCGGCGCCGGCGACATCGCCACCACCGTGGCCGCCCGCAAGCTCGTCGACATCCTGCGTGCGATGCCCGACGGCGAAGTGGCGCTCACGCTCAACGACAAGCGCATGACGGTGCAATCGGGCAAGAGCCGCTTTGCGCTGCAGACGCTGGCGGCCGAAGAATTCCCGACCGTGGCGGAAGCCACCGATTTCGGCGCACGCATCACGCTGCCGCAGAAGACGCTCAAGCACCTGCTGGCGATGGTGCACTTCGCGATGGCCCAGCAGGACATCCGCTACTACCTCAACGGCATGCTGCTGGTGGTTGACGGCAAGCAGGTCATGGCCGTCGCCACCGATGGCCACCGGCTGGCCTACTGCGGCGTCGAGACCGGCGAGCAACCGGCAGGCGCCGGCGGCCGGCACGAAGTCATCATCCCGCGCAAGACGATTCTCGAACTCCAACGTTTGCTCGAAGACGTGGACGATCCCGTCTCGGTGCAACTGGCGTCGAACCAGGTCAAGTTCACCTTCGGCAATATCGAGCTGATCTCCAAGCTGGTCGAAGGCAAGTTCCCGGATTTCCAGCGCGTGATCCCGAAGGGTTACCGCAACAGCTTCACGATCGACCGCGCGTTCCTGCAGAGCGCCCTGCAACGCACGGCCATCCTGACCACCGACAAGTTCAAGGGCGTGCGCTGCATGCTCGACACCAACGTCCTCAAGATCAGCTCCACCAACGCTGACCAGGAAGAAGCGCAGGAAGAACTCGAAATCGACTACCAGGGCGACGCGCTCGACATCGGTTTCAACGTCACCTACCTGCTGGACGTACTGGCCAACCTCAAGGCCGAAAAGGTGCAGGTGAGCCTGGGCGACTCCAATTCGAGCGCGCTCATCACCCTGCCCGACGACGACACCTTCAAGTACGTCGTCATGCCGATGCGCATCTGACGAAGACGCACCATCGAAAGCAAGACGAGGGGCTGGATCGGAAAGATCCGCCCCTTCGCCGTTTTTAAGCAACCCCGCTGTGTGCGCTGAGACAACCATCTCCGCGCCCATGGCAGCGAGCAGAACGACATGACCGAAGAGCAGAAACCGCAATCCACCCCCGCCGACGGCAGCAGCTACGGCGCCGCCTCGATCCAGATCCTGGAAGGCCTGGAGGCGGTACGCAAGCGGCCGGGCATGTACATCGGCGACACGTCCGACGGCACCGGCCTGCACCACCTCGTCTTCGAGGTGCTGGACAACTCCATCGACGAAGCGCTGGCCGGCCATTGCACCGAGATCCACGTCACCATCCACACCGACAACTCCATCTCGGTGGTGGACAACGGCCGCGGCATCCCGACCGGCATCAAGTTTGACGACAAGCACGAGCCCAAGCGCAGCGCGGCCGAAATCGTCATGACCGAGCTGCACGCCGGCGGCAAGTTCGACCAGAACAGCTACAAGGTCTCGGGCGGCCTGCACGGCGTGGGCGTGTCTTGCGTCAACGGCCTGTCGAAGTGGCTCAAGCTGACGATCCGCCGCGACGGCAAGGTCCACCAGATGGACTTCGCGCGCGGCATTCCGCAGAACCGCCTGCTGGAAACCATGGAAGCGCCGGACGGCAAGATGGTCGAAGTCTCGCCGCTGCGTGTGTCGGGCACCACCGACAAGCGCGGCACCGAAGTCCACTTCCTGGCCGACGAAGAGATCTTCACCAACGTCGAATACCACTACGAGATCCTCTCCAAGCGCATCCGCGAGCTCTCGTTCCTGAACAACGGCGTTCACATCAAGCTGACCGACCAGCGCACTGGCAAGGAAGAAGACTTCGCCTTCTCGGGCGGCGTGAAGGGCTTTGTTGAGTACATCAACAAGAACAAGAGCGTGCTGCACCCGACCATCTTCCACGCCCAAGGCGAGAAAGACGGCGTGGGCGTTGAAGTGTCGATGCAATGGAACGACGGCTTCAACGAGCAGGTGCTCTGCTTCACCAACAACATCCCGCAGCGCGACGGCGGCACCCACCTCACGGGCCTGCGCGCCGCCATGACGCGCGTCATCAACAAGTACATCACCGACAACGAGATCGCCAAGAAGGCCAAGGTCGAGACCTCGGGCGACGACATGCGCGAAGGCCTGACCTGTGTGCTGTCCGTCAAGGTGCCGGAGCCCAAGTTCAGCTCGCAGACCAAGGACAAGCTCGTCTCGTCGGAAGTGCGCCTGCCGGTGGAAGACATCGTCAGCAAGGCGCTGGCCGAGTTCCTGGATGAAACGCCCAACGACGCCAAGATCATCTGCGGCAAGATCGTTGAAGCCGCCCGCGCGCGTGAAGCCGCCCGCAAGGCCCGCGAGATGACGCGCCGCAAGGGCGTGCTCGACGGCATGGGCCTGCCCGGCAAGCTGGCCGACTGCCAGGAGAAAGACCCCGCGCTGTCTGAACTCTTCATCGTCGAGGGTGACTCCGCAGGCGGCTCCGCCAAGCAGGGCCGCGACCGCAAGTTCCAGGCGATCCTGCCGCTCAAGGGCAAGATCCTGAACGTCGAGCGCGCGCGCTTTGACAAGATGCTCTCCAGCCAGGAAGTGCTCACGCTCATCACCGCCATGGGCACCGGCATCGGCAAGGACGACTACAACCTCGACAAGCTGCGCTACCACCGCATCATCATCATGACCGATGCTGACGTGGACGGCTCGCACATCCGCACGCTGCTGCTCACGTTCTTCTACCGCCAGATGCCCGAGATCATCGAGCGCGGCCACGTGTACATCGCCCAGCCGCCGCTCTACAAGATCAAGCACGGCAAGGAAGAGCGCTACATCAAAGACGACAACGAGATGGCCGCCTATCTCGTGCGCCAGGCGCTGGACACCGCCGCCCTCGTGCGTGCCGATGGCACCGAGATCTCGGGCGACGCCCTGGCCGAACTCGCGCGCCAGTACCAGCTCAGCCGCGGCGTGATCGAGCGCCTGTCTCGCGTGATTGACGCCGACGCCCTGCGCGCCATTGCCGAAGGCGTGGCGCTGGACCTCAGCAACGAAGCCGCAGCCGAGGCCAGCGCCCGCGCGCTCAAGGCCCGCCTGCTGGAAATGCAAGGCAATGCCAGCAACGCCAACGGCGGCGCCACGGCCGACGCCTTCATGCAGTACGACGAGAAGACCGAGAAGTACCGCGTGATGGTCGTGCGCCGCCAGCACGGCAACCAGCGCCTCAGCCACATCGACGCCGACTTCGTGGCCGGCGCCGACTACGCCGCCCTGGCCCAGACCGCCCAGACCTTCCAGGGCCTGATTGGCGAAGGCGCCAAGGTACGCCGCGGCACTGGCGACAAGCTGCGCGAGCAGCCCGTGTCTGACTTCCACGCCGCCATGACGTGGCTGCTGAGCGAAGCCGAGCGCGGCGTGAGCCGCCAGCGCTACAAGGGCCTGGGCGAAATGAACCCCGAGCAGCTGTGGGAAACCACCATGGACGTTACCCAGCGCCGCCTGCTGCGCGTGCAGATTGAAGACGCCATTGCGGCGGACCAGATCTTTACGACGCTGATGGGCGACGACGTGGAACCGCGCCGGAACTTCATTGAGACGAATGCGTTGGTGGCGCGGAATATTGACGTCTAAAGCGGTTTGTAATTAGCCTCATCACCTCAGAGAGCTGGCCCATAAGTTGTGAGACTTATGGGCCTTTTTATTTCGACATCCCTATCTAGGGGTCGCTGTATCCGCGGCCTCGTAAGACATTCCTTCGCGGGAAAATCGTGGGTGCCATCCTGGCCAATCTCTCCACGTAGGATCTTTGGCCACCATGATTCCGGTGTCTAGATAATTTGGGGAATGGGTGAGGTTAATCCTTCAGGGGGGTTTACCCGTTTTGGTGCATGCCGTAGCCTGCGGAAAACAAACATGGGGAGAGGATAATGAAGCGATTCATGAAATCGTTCGCCGCCGTGGCATCGGGTTTTGCTGCGCACGCTGCTACTGCTGCCCAAGTGCCACAAGCGAATGTCGAGCCCGCAACGACTGCCGCGGTGCCGCAGGCGACGCAGCCTTCAGAACAGATTGCCGTCCACACCAGCCAAGGCGATGCCTTCAAGTTTGTGCTTAGGCGCTCCACGAAGGACAACAAGCTGATGGCGTGGCATTCGTCCCATGCTTCGCACGCGTCGCACGCTTCCCACCGGTCTCATTATTCGGGTTATTGATTCCGATCGTTCCGAAAATAGGCCCCCTCACGAGGGGGCCGTTTCTATTGGGTGCTGCATGTCGACTCGTTTGGAACTCGACAAGACGGTTTATCGTCTCGAAGCTGTCCAGAAGGCGGCCTATCGCTTCATTGACAGAATGACGGTCCTTATTTCGCAAGACGGCGACAAGCTAGTTTGTGAAATGACCCTTGTCAAAGGTGACGGAGATCCTTCCGGGGCGCTGCTTGCAGACTTCAAGCGCGAGCTGCTCGATCAAGAGCTGCGCCTCCAAATCAAGGAGGAGACGGCACCAACGCGCGACCTCATTTTGGCTTACGCGTTCTCTCGGACGGGTCTGCAGGGATGAGCAAGTTCGAACCACTGGAGAGCTACCTCAGCGCCAAGGGGCAGTACAAGTTGCTACCTCTGCGCTTCGAGTCGATATCTGACGATGAGGTCGTACTGACCAATGCGGTTGGGGAGTTCACCTTCCTCTCACGCAGCAAGCTCCAGGACCTTGTGGCCCGCCGCCTAGGGCCGGAGGACCCAGATTACGCGGTGCTGCGCGCCAAGCACTTCATTCGGGAAGAGGGGGATGAGGCTGCACTCGAGCTCCTAGCTTTGAAAACCCGCACCCGCCTTAGTCGTCTGGCGAACTTCACGAATCTGCACATCTTCGTAGTGTCACTACGTTGTGACCACAGCTGCCAGTATTGCCAGGTCTCGCGCCAGTCAGAAGATAAAGCTGCGTTTGACATGACACAGGAGACGGCGGACCGTGCGCTAGAACTGACCTTCCGCTCGCCGAATCCTGCCATCAAGATTGAGTTTCAAGGCGGCGAACCTTTACTCAACTTTGAACTTGTCCGCTACATCGTTGAAAAGGCCGAAACACGCGCAAGATCGGAAGGCAGAGACTTGCAGTGCGTGATTACAACCACCCTCTCTCTGGCCACAGAGGAAATTCTGGAGTACTGCAGAGATCACCGCATTTACCGACACGCTGCCCACCGCGCCGAAAGGCGGCAGGCTCAAGCGCGTGCCTATCGCCCGCATCTTCAAGAACGAAGACTTCGGGTACACCTCCATCACAGTCGAGCGACCGCTCCGAGATGAGAGCGGCAAAATCGTCCTTGGCACCAAAGGTAAGCACAAGGGCAAGCCCCAGCCTGATAGCTCGCTAATGCCCGTGTTGTAGAACATGTCGGTTGGCAAGCCGACGATGGCTTCCACCAAATCGTTCTCCAGCACATAGCGCCGGATTTCACTCTCCCCGCTACCCGCGCCGCCAGTGAAAAGAGGTGAGCCGTTGAGGACGATGCCAAAGCGGCTGCCCCCCTCCTGCGCCGGGCGCATCTTAGACAGTAGGTGCATCAAGAACAGCATCGACCCATCGGACACGCGCGGAAGCCCAGGGCCGAACCGGCCATCAAAGCCTTTCTTCTCATGCTCATCGCGCACCACTTTTTCGACCTTCTTCCATTCCACGCCAAACGGCGGGTTGGCGAGCATATAGTCGAACTTGCGGCCGGCGTGGCCGTCGTCGCTCAGCGTGTTACCAGCAACGATGTTGGCAACGTCTTGTCCCTTGATGAGCATGTCTGCCTTGCAGATCGCATAGGACTCATCGTTGAGCTCTTGGCCGTACACCGTCAGCCGCGCCTGCGGGTTGTGTTCGTGCAGGTATTCGCTGGCGACGGACAACATGCCGCCCGTGCCTGCTGTGGGGTCGTAGATCGTGCGGACAACCGCATTGCCGGGGGTGAGTTCTTCGCTATCTTCGACAAACAACAGATTCACCATCAGTCGAATAACTTCGCGCGGCGTGAAGTGCTCCCCTGCGGTTTCATTCGAGATTTCCGCGAACTTGCGAATCAACTCCTCAAACACTAGGCCCATACTCGCGTTGTCGACCTTCTCGGGGTGCAGGTCGATGTTGGCGAACTTCTCCGTTACGAGGTAGAGCAGGTTGGCCTTCGCTAGGCGCTCGATGTGCGTATGGAAGTCAAAGCGCTCGAAGATGTCGCGCGCCGCCGGTGAAAAGGCTTGCAAGTAGGCGTAGAGGTTCTGGCGGATGTGATCTTGATCGCCAAGCAGCTTGGCCAAGTCTAGCGGTGAGGTGTTGTAAAAGCTCTGGCCAGCTTTGCGCAAGAGAAACGGCTCCGGGTTCACGCCAGCCTTCGTCTTAGCTTCAAACTCGGCCAATACCTTGGCCTTAGTCGATTCCAGCACACAGTCCAAGCGCCGCAGTACCGTGAACGGAAGAATGACGCGCCCGTATTCGGATTGCTTGTAGTCCCCGCGAAGTAGGTCTGCGACCGACCAGATGAACGAGGAAAGTGCTTGATGGTTCATTGTTGTTGCCTGTGAGTGAGCGTAGCCGGTGGGGTCTGCATCGGTAGCCCGGAATTCTAAGGCGTCTGGGCCGGTGCCCGGCAGACACGGTCCTTGATGCGCTGGGCGGCTTTTCCGCTACGAATGTGTAGAGCGGTAACCGTTAGCCAGATCGCTGCCAAGCTAGTTGCCACCGCGCCAAGCCATTTCTGCGTGGTTTGCGCCTTAGACACTGACTGCATGAGCGCACCATTTACATAACCAAATGCGTCGAACTCGTCTGTGTAGCCGTGCTGCCCGCCAGTCCCCGTGAACAGAAAGATGGCCGGGGATTGTCGGGAGGGCGCGATGCCGCTTTGGCCGCTGCCTCCGAACTTTCCCGTGATCTCTTTTTTGCGGTTGTAGGCCTTCCCGATGACGAACTCGGGAATCTCGGTCGCCGTTGCAGCCTTGGGCTGAACGGTCTCCTGGTCGTTACTGGGCAGCATGCAATCCCCCCGGATTGGCTGTAAATTTTTGTGCCCATTTTATGTCACGCTAGTCCGCGCTGAGCGGTGCCCTCCGTTGCGCAAGCCCTGCGTCTTCAATCCGTGTGCACATTTCCCGCCGGAAATTAGGGGCTGCTCTTGCGCTTCGCTTTCGTATAATCCCCAGCGCTGCCGCACCAACGGCAGCCGGGTTTGGCGACCTGACATGGCAATACCAGAGAAGACGGACACCCGCCGCAGCGGTCTCGTCCGTATGCACTCGTGCATGCCCTTATGGCGGGCCGGGTGGGGAGACCTTCGGGTCTGCCGGCTTTCTCTGGGGGTCGGTTCGCCAGCCCCGCCGTCAGGCCCGCCACCCCCGTCTGGCGACGAGATGGCGAGCCTCCATCAACCCAGAGAGGCTGTCATGACTGCAAATCCCAGCGGGCACCGCCCCGCGTCTTATCCATCTCCACCCGAACCACCCACGCACGCGCCCACGTCGTCTGACGCAGGCACGCTCACAAAAAACCGTACCTACCTGAACGGCGCAATCGCAGCGCAGGCGTATCTCAGGCGCACACGCGCCGCCATGCGCAGCCACGGCCAATGCCGCCCGGGCATGCTGCGTGAGGAGCTTCAACACCTCTCCGCACACGCGTTCCCGCCGGCCTTCATCAAAGGCTTTATGGATGCGATTGATGCGTACGTATCGATGTCGCTCGGGGGCCGCGATGTCGATCCGCAATCGTGGGACGTGCTAGCCGCCATAGAGCGGCGTGGCTACAGCCAATAACAACAGATTGACGCATTCCCGTGACGGGCGGGAATGCCAGGTCCGATTAACGCCCGTGACGCCCCTCTCTCCGATACCCAGGCAACCAAGTCACCGTAGCGGGCACCGGCTCCGGCTCGATCAACGCCTTGTGCTTGCCGCTTCCGTAACGCTGAACGTATTCCCGCTCGCCCACCGCAGGCGGCTCCGCCATGGCCGAGCCGCCCACACCATGCAGGCCCCTTTACTGCTACGGCATAGAAACATGCACCTGCATGTCCCATGACACAACAGGAGGCAGGCATGCCCGAGCAAAAGCGCCCCACCAAAGCCGTCAAGCCCAAAGACCGTGGCCCGGTCCTCATGCGTCTGCGGCAGGCAAAGATGGCCAGGTCGGTGCACAGCTACGTGCGCGGCAATACCGAGAAGTTCTACGAATGGCTGGCCACGGTGCAGCCACACCTGCTGCCCGAAGGGCCCAGCATCTGGATCTGCGGTGACTGCCATGTCGGCAATCTCGGGCCCATTGGCGACATGCGGGGCAGCACGAGCATCCAGATTCGGGATCTCGATCAGACGGTCATCGGCAATCCTGCGCACGACCTCATCCGGCTGGGCGTGTCCCTCGCTACGGCGGCGCGCGGTTCAGACTTGCCCGGCATCGTCACCGCGCGCATGGTCGAAGGCCTGATGACGGGCTATCTGGACGGCATCGATCCCGACGGCGGCATGTCGCGGCCCGAGCGGCCGGCCGCTGTGCATACCGCCATGAAGGCCGCCACGGCGCGCACGTGGAAGCAGCTCGCCCGCGACCGGCTGGAAGACGCGTCGCCCACGATCCCGCTGGGCAAGCGCTTCTGGCCGCTGGCGCGTGAAGAGCAGCGCGAACTGAAGCGGCTGACGCATGAGCCCGGGCTGCTGGAGCTGGTCGGCCATCTTTACGGCAGCCATCGGGACGATGCGGAAATCGTCGACGCGGCTTATTGGGTCAAGGGCTGCAGCTCGCTCGGCAAGGGGCGCTATGCGGTGCTGGTCTCGGCCAGGGGGTGTGCCGAACGCCCGTATCGCCTGCTCGATTTCAAGGAGGCCGTGGCGCCCGCCGCACCTCGCGCACCGGGTGCAGACATGCCGCGGCACAACGGCGAACGCGTGGTTACCGGGGCGCGCCACGTCTGCCCCGAGTTGGGCAACCGCATGGCGTGGGTGCGCATGCTTGGCACAAGCTTCTTCGTGCGCGAGCTGCTGCCGCAAGACCTCAAGCTCGACGTCGAAACGCTGGGCAGCCGCGACGCCGTATCGCTGGCGACGTACCTCGGCCACGTGGTCGGCCTGGCGCATGGGCAGCAGATGCCGCGCGATGTCGCACTCGCATGGCGCCGCGATCTGAAGTCACGCCATGGCAAATCGATCGACGCACCGTTCTGGCTCTGGACGTCGATTGTCGATCTGATCGGCCTGCACGAACGGCAGTATCTCGAGCATTGCCGCGCGTGGGCGCGGTAGGCGGCATGGCCACAACTTGTCTATCGCGGCCGCTGTGGTCCCGCTTCTGGTGACGGCACGATAGCGGCGCGGCTGCGCTGCCTCCGCAATGCGTGGCCGGGCTTCGCTTGCCCCAAACGGCGGTCGGTCCAAACCGGTGCCATTGCGCACCAACTGCAAGCTTTCGCTGCCCCGTCCCGCAGCGCAGCCCTCGCTCGAGAGCGCAGCCCAGGCAATCAACCGCTCGCACGCCGGCCCCGCACACCGCACATTGCTGCATGGCACAAAACTCGCATAAGGGGTGGGCGACCGGTCAGACCACGACCGTGTCTTTCTTCAATCCGGCCCATGCACAGCATTCCATCCTCCGTCGCGCAGGCACTTCAGCGGCGCATCGTCAGCGGCGATTACCCGAGCGGCAGCCGCCTGCCGCCGCAGCGGGAGCTGGCAGAAAGCCTGGGCGTGAGCCGCGCGTCGTTGCGCGAGGCGCTGACGGTGCTCGAGACGCTGGGCCTGGTCGACATCCTGCCCAGCCACGGCGTGGTGGTGCGCGGCCAGAAGTTTGGCGCAGAAGGGGCGAGTGCCGAGCGCATGCACCGCTCGTTTGCCACGCCGGCGCTGGGCACGCTGTCGCCGCGTCAGTTGATCGACCTGCGCCTGGTGCTCGAGCCCGGCTGGACAGCGCTGGCCGCCGCCCGCATGCATGCCGCCGGCCTGCGCCACCTGCAATGGCTGCAACAGCAGTTGGCCCATGCGCTGGCGCGCAATGACCTGCTGAGCGCGGCCGAGGCGGATTTGCACTTCCACCTGCTGCTCGCGCAGTTGTCGGGCAACCCGGGGCTGATGGCGATGGCGGGCCAGCTGGAGCACGCCATCGGCCACAGCCTGCGCCTGCCGTTTGCGCGCAATGGCGCAGACGACCACCCCGCGCACGAGCACGACGCCATCGTGCAAGCCATTGCCGCAGGCGATGCCGCCGCCAGCGCAGAGGCCATGCGCGCCCACCTTCTATCCGCCGCACGCCGCAGCGGCATCGACCCGAGCGCGCCGCAGCCTTCGCAGCATCCAGCGCCGGAGCCTTTGCCCGAGCCTTTGCGCTACGCCCCGATTTCTTTTCGCCTCGTCTCCATTTCTGAATCTGAAGGAGTATTTGAATGACTCGCCTTGCCGTCCGCCACACCCTGCGCTCCACGTCGCGCCGCACGTTCCTCTACGCCGCCATGGCGGCCAGCGCGGTCGCTGCGCTGCTGCCCGGCCGCCCGGCACATGCCGATGCGCTCGCCAACATCCAGAAGGCCGGCGTGATCCGCGTGGCGATCCCGAACGACTTCCCGCCGTTCGGCTCGCTCGGTCCGGATCTCAAGCTGCAGGGCTATGACATCGACATGGCCAACCTCGTCGCCAAAGAGCTCGGCGTGAAGGCCGAACTGGTGCCCGTGACGAGCACCAACCGCATTCCGTTCCTGACCACGGGCAAGGTGGACATCGTCATCTCGAGCCTCGGCAAGAACCCCGAGCGCGCGAAGGTGATCGACTTCACGCAGGCGTATGCGCCGTTCCCCAAGAGCGTGTACGGCCCGAAGGATATGTCGATCAAGAAGCCTGCAGACCTGGCCGGCAAGACGATCGGCGTGACGCGCGGCTCGACGGAAGACCTCGCCCTCACGGCGCTGGCGCCGGCCTCCGCCACCATCAAGCGCTATGAAGACAACAACGCCACTGCGCAGAGCTACCTGATCGGCCAGGTGCAGCTCGTCACGCTGGGCAACATCGTGGCCAACGCGGTCAACGAGCGCACGCGCCTGCGCCAGCTCGACGTGAAGTTCCCCGTGGAAGACACGCCGTGCTATGTGGGCGTTGGCAAAGGTGAAACCGCGCTGCTCGACAAGGTGAACGCCGCCATCACCAAGTTCAAGACGGACGGGCGCCTGAACGAGCTGTCGCAGCGCTGGATCAAGATGCCGCTGCCCACCCAACTGTAAGCACGCCGCATCCGCATGGGCCGCACGCCAGCGGCCACGTGCGGCGGCCCGGCATCCGGGATCTTTCTATGGCTTATCAATTCGACTTTGGCGCGGTCTTCGGTTACAGCGGCCAGCTGGCGCAGGGTGTGGGCTTTACGCTCGCGCTCACGGCGGCGGGCGCGCTGGCGGGCGGCGCCATCGGCATCGCCGGGGGCGTGTGCCGCGCGTGGCGCCTCCGGCCGTTCAACGCACTCTTCAAGGTGTACGTGGAGGCCATCCGCAATACGCCGTTTCTCGTGCAGTTGATGTTCGTGTTCTTCGGCTTGCCGTCGCTCGGCGTGCAGATCAACGAGTGGCAGGCCGCATTGCTCACCACGGTGGTCAACCTCGGCGCGTACATCACCGAGATCGTGCGCGCGGGCATCCAGGAGACGCCGCGCGGCCAGCTGGAAGCGGCCAGCGCGCTCGCCATGGGCCGCTGGGCGATCTTCCGGCACGTGGTGCTGCGGCCCGCGCTGCAGAAGGTGTGGCCCGCGCTGAGCAGCCAGATCGTGATCGTGATGCTGGGCACGTCGGTCGTCTCGCAGATCGCCGCGCAGGACCTGACGTTTGCCGCCAACTTCATCCAGTCGCGCAACTTCCGCGCATTTGAGACGTACCTGATCGTCACCGCGCTGTACTTCGCGCTGGCCTTGCTGCTGCGCCAGCTGCTGGCGTGGGTGGGGCAGCGCTTTGTGGTGGTGCGCCGGGCGCCCGCGGCACCCGCTGCCGTGCGCACCGTTGCGACCACGCCTGCGGAGACCGCCGCATGATCGCCGATATCCCTCTGTTGCCCATCCTGCTCAAGCTTGGCGAGGGCCTGCTTGCCACGCTGGTGCTGTCGCTCATGGCCTTTGTGCTGGGCGGCACCGCTGGCCTGGCGGTGCTGTTTGCACGCGTGGGCCGCAACGCCAGCCTGCAGCGCGTGAGCAAGGCGTACATCCAGGTCTTCCAGAACACGCCGCTGCTCATGCAGATGTTCCTGGTGTTCTTCGGGGCGTCCATGGCGGGGTTCGAGATGTCGCCGTGGACGGCCGCCGCCATCGGCCTGACGCTGTACACCAGCGCCTACCTGGCCGAGGTGTGGCGCGGCTGCGTCGAGGCCATCCCGCGCGGGCAGTGGGAAGCGTCTTCCAGCCTGGCGATGGGCTACTTCCAGCAGATGCGGCACGTGGTGCTGCCGCAGGCGGTGCGCCTGTCGATTGCGCCCACGGTCGGGTTCTCGGTGCAGATCGTCAAGGGGACGGCGGTGGCGTCCATCATCGGGTTTGAAGATCTGTCCAAGCTGGGCTCGGTGCTGGCCAATGCCACGTTCCAGCCGTTCCTCATCTATGGGCTGGTGGCGCTGGGGTATTTCGCGCTGTGCTGGCCGCTGTCGCTCTGTGCCTCTCATCTGGAAAAGAAGCTCTATGCCGCTCGTTGATCTGTGCGCCGTACACAAGCATTACGGCAACAACCATGTGCTCAAGGGCGTGGACTTGCGCGTGGAAAGCGGCCAGGTGGTCGCCATCATCGGGCGCAGCGGCTCGGGCAAGAGCACGCTGCTGCGATCCATCAACGGGCTGGAGGCCATCGACGACGGGCAGATCGTGGTCGACAACGCGGTGCTCAAGGGCTCGCAGGCCACGCCCGCGCAACTGCGCGCGCTGCGCCTGAACGTGGGCATGGTGTTCCAGCAGTTCAACCTGTTTCCGCACCTGACGGCGGGCGAGAACGTGGCGCTGTCGCCCGTGGTGGTCAAGGGCATGAGGAAGGCCGACGCCAATGACCTCGCGCGCCAGATGCTGACCAAGGTGGGCCTGGCCGATAAGTTTGATGCGTACCCCGACCAGCTCAGCGGCGGCCAGCAGCAGCGTGTGGCCATTGCGCGCGCGCTGGCCATGCAGCCGAAGGTGCTGCTGTGCGACGAGATCACGTCGGCGCTCGACCCGGAGCTCGTCAACGAGGTGCTGGCCGTGGTGAAGCAACTGGCCGCCGAAGGCATGACGCTGATCATGGTCACGCACGAGATGCGCTTCGCGCGCGATGTGGGCGATCAGCTCGTGTTCATGCACCAGGGGCTGATCCATGAAAGCGGCCCCGCCAAGGAGGTGTTCGCCAACCCGAAGACGGCGGAGCTGGCGGCGTTCATTGGGGCGGTGCAGTAGCGCCGGAAAGCGCCTCGGGTGACTTGCGATGGCTGGCCGCGCTGTCTGCGCGCCCGGCGCACAAAGCCCCTTGTGCGAGCAAGGGGCTTGGCGCTTCTGCAGGCCGCTGCAGTGCGGCTCAGGGCACGGCCACCAGCGCCATTCCGCGCGGCAGCAGGCCCGTGGCCGCGGTGCCGCTGGGCACGGCCGTCAGCTTGCCGGTGGTGGCGTTGATGCTGTATGCGGTGACGGTGTTGTCATTGGCCGTCACCACGTAGGCAAACGTGCCGGCCGGGTTGATGACGATGGTGACAGGGTTGGCGCCCGTGGCGGTGGTGTCGACCAGCGTGAGCGCCCCGTTGGCGGCGTTGATGGAGAACACGCTCACGTTGTTGCTGAGGATGTTGACCACGTACAGGAAGTTGCCCGCCGGCGACACGGCCATCGTATAGGGGTTGGTACCTGCCGTCACGGGCGAGCCCGATGCGGTCAGCGCCCCGGTGCCATCGATGCTGTACACGCCGAGCGTGTTGTCTCCGGAGTTGGCAACGTAGGCGAACTTGCCGTCGGGCGTGAGGGTGATGTACTGCGGCACGCTGCCCGCCGTGACGGTGCTTCCCACCTGCGTGAGCAGGCCCGTGGTGCTGTTGATGGCAAACGCCATGGCCGTGCCCGTTGTGTTGGCGGTGTCGGCATTGACGACATACGCGAACGTGCCAGCGCTGTTGGTGGCGATGGTGTACGGGTTGACCCCGGCCGGGATCACCGTCGCCGGCGATGAGAGCGCGCCCGTCGTCGTGTTGACCGAGAACGCCGAGAGCGTGTTGTCTCCAAAATTGGCGGTGTACACGAACTTGCCGCTGGGCGTGCGCGTAATGCTGTAGGGCTGGCTGCCGGTGGGCGTGGGCGAGCCCACCACGGTGAGCGCGCCGGTGGTCTGGTTGATGGACAGCGTCGTCACGGTGTTGTCGTTGGCGTTGGCCACGTAGACGAACTTGCCCGCCGGATCGATCGTGAGCGACAGCGGCTCGTTCCCCACGGATACGGCGGTCGAGCCGATCTGCGTGGGCAGGCCGGTGGTGGCGTCCAACGTGTACGCCGAGACGGTGCCGTCGAGCGAGTTCACCGCATACCCGAACAGCGGCCGCAGCGTGCATGTGACGGCAATGTTGGTCACGTTGGCGGTGCCGACCGTGCCGGTGCCGTTGGCGACGGTGCAGTTCTCGCCCGAGGGCCGCGTGCCGACCGTGGCCGCATACGGCTTGCCCTGCGCAAGCCTGGTCGGAAACTGGAAGCTGCCGTTGGCGCCGACCGTCACCGCATCGCCGCCGTTGTTGAGCAGCGTGACGCTCTTGCCGGCGGCCAGGCCGCTGACCGTGCCGCCAACGGAATAGGTGGCAGGTACGGGTGTGGGCGTGGGGGCCGGTGCCGGGCTCGGTGCAGGCGCAGGTGTTGGCGTTGGCGTGGGGGTTGGCGCCGGTGCGTTGTTGCCGGTGGGCGGCGTGGTACCGCCGTCGTCGCCGCCACCGCAGGCCGTGAGCCCGACCGACAGCGCTGCGGCCATCACCAGCGCCGCGCCTTGCAGGCCGTGTGTGCGTCGCTGCGACGGAGGAATCGGGGCCGGCGAGGGCTGCCCGGTTGCGCTGCAGATGCGTGCCGCTTGGGCTGTGAAAAGCTTGGCCATGATTCCCCCTCGTTGTCGGTGTCACGTGTTGCGTAGACCCGCGCTTACGGCAAGCATAGAAACGCGCAATGGGGTGCCGACATAGGCCAATCCGCCGACAAGGTCCTCGGCCTCATGGACGGAGGCGCGGCTGTAGGTGCACGCCAGCGCGCGTGGTAGAGCGGCGCATTCGGCGCGATACTGGCACTCGTCAGGGTTTGCGCGCGTTCACGTCTTGCCATGTCCACCTCGCCCGGCAGCATTGCCATCCGTCCTCGCACCACCGCCGATGTGGCCGACTGCCGCGCCATCCGCCTTGCAGCGCTGCAGGGTGCACCGGAGGCCTTTGGTTCGACGTACGCCGCTGAGGCCCCCTGGCCTGGCAAGCGTTTGCCAAGCGGCTGGCGACGTCGGTGGTGCTGGGCGCGTATGACGGCGCAGGCATCGCCGGCATGGTCGGCTTCAAGGCGCAGACCGGCGCCAGGCACGCGCAGAAGGGGTTTGTGGGGGGCTACGTGGCGCCACGGGCGCGGGGCCGCGGTGTGGGCCGGGCGCTGATGGACGGCATCGTGGCGGCGGCCACGGGCCGGGTGGAACAGCTCACCCTGTCCGTCGTGCGCACCAACGCGGCGGCGCTGGCCTTGTATGCGCAATGCGGCTTCACTGCGTACGGCCTGGAGCCGCGCGCGCTCAAGTCTGCGCAGGGCTATGCCGACGAAGTCCGGATGGTGCGTTTCCTGCCGGTGTAGGTGCGGCGCCTACGTTGGCACGCAGGCACCGCCGTACTGCAATCGGCGGGGTGCACCGCGGCGACTATGCCGCGTGCGTCGCGCTGCGCGGCGGGCCGGCGCTCAGCCAGGGCGCCAGGGCCTGCTGCAGGGCCGACAGATCGACGGGTTTGCCCAGCAGCCGGGCCCCCGCAATCGGCTCGCCGATCTCGGCGTGCGTGCCGTAGCCGGACATCAGGATCACCTGCATCGTCGGCTGACGGCGCACCAGAGCGCGGGCAAGGTCGGCGCCGGATTGCCCAGGCAGGGTCAGGTCCGCCAGCAGCACGTGGAACGGGCGCGTGCTGGCCAGGGCCAGGGCGTCTTCGGCGTTGGCGGCGGCCATGCAGTGCAGGCCGAACCCCGTGAGCAATTCGTGCATGGCCTCGCGCGAGGCGGCGTCGTCTTCCACCAGCAGCAGCGTCGGGCTGGCGGCGGGGCGTGCGACGCTGATGTCGGCGTGCGGTGCTGTACTGGCGGCGGCCAGGGCGGCGGGCACGGGGGCCGGTGTCGTCTTCTGGGCGCCGCGGTGGCTGTCGAGCACGCTGCGCACGAGGCGGGCCAGGTCGTCGCGGCGGTACGGCTTGCCCAGCAGCGTGACGCCGGCGGGCAGCCGGCCGTCACGCACGACCTCGTCGCGCGTGTAGCCCGAGGCCAGCAGCACCGGCAGCGGCGGCACGCGCTGCGCGGCCCGGATCGACAGCTCGCCGCCCTTGATGGCGCCCGGCATGATCACATCGGTAAACAGCAGGTCGATGTGCGTGTCGCTGTTCATCAGCTCGAGCGCGGCGTCGCCGTTGGGGGCGGTCAGCACGCGGTAGCCGAGCTGGGTCAGCATGTCGACGGCCGTGCAGCGCACGTCGGTGTCGTCTTCCACCACGAGAATGGTTTCGCGTCCGCCCTGGGGGACGGGCGCGGCGGTGGCTTCGTGTGCACCGGGGGTGTCGGCCGGGGCGGCCTCGGTGCAGCGGGGGAAGTACAGCTGCACCGTCGTCCCCTTTCCGACCTGGCTGCGGATGACGACATGCCCGCCGCTCTGCTTGACGAAGCCGAACACCATGCTCAAGCCGAGGCCCGTGCCGTGGCCGTCGGGCTTGGTCGTGAAGAACGGCTCGAAGACGTGCTCGATCACTTCTGGCGGCATGCCGACGCCGGTGTCGGTGACGGAGAACACGAGGTAGTCGCCCGGCGCCAGCGCATCGAGCTCATGGCTCTGCACCTGCGTACGGTCGAGCGTGACGTTGCTGGCCGCAATGGTGAGCACGCCGCCGCCGCGCATGGCATCGCGCGCGTTGATCGCCAGGTTGAGCAGCGCGTTTTCGAGCTGGTTGCGGTCGGCCAGCACGTTCCAGAGATCGTCGGCGAGCCGGGTTTCGACCTTGACGGTTTCGCCCAGCGCACGGTGCAGCATTTCGCTCATGCCCTGGATGAGGTGTGCAGGCTCGATGACCGCCGGCGACAAGGGCTGCCGCCGCGCAAACGCCAGCAATTGCGCGGCGAGCGTCGCCCCGCGCTGCACGGCACGGTTGGCGGCGGCAATGCGATGCTGGATGCGGGGGCTCTCCGGGGCTTCCACGGCCAGCATCTGCAGGTTGCCGGCAATCACCTGCAGCACGTTGTTGAAGTCGTGCGCCACGCCGCCGGTCAGGCTGCCGATGGCTTCCATCTTCTGCGCCTGGCGCAACTGCGCTTCCACCTCGGCGCGGGCAGCCAGCGCGTCGGCCACGCGTTGTTCCAGCGTTTCCGTCAGCTGGCGCAGCGATTGCTCCGCGGCTTGGCGCTCGCGCTCGGTCAGCACGCGCTCGGTGGTCTCCACCACGATGGCGAGCACGCCCGCCGGATTGCCGTCGTCATCGGGTAGCGGGCTGTAGTAGAGGTCCATCCAGACGTCTTCGGGCCGGCCGTTGCGCAGCAGTACGAGTTCCTTGTCGCGGTACGACAGCGTGCCGCCGGCCAGGCAG
Organism: Ralstonia mannitolilytica; assembly: GCF_905397375.1. GTDB lineage: Bacteria > Pseudomonadota > Gammaproteobacteria > Burkholderiales > Burkholderiaceae > Ralstonia > Ralstonia mannitolilytica. Next base: position 130,220 of record NZ_CAJPVG010000008.1, on the reverse strand, counting down.
ACCTCCATGACGTGGCGGTTGAAATCCGCCACCTCGGGCCAGCCGAGTTCGACCGGGCAGCCGAGCAGATACGGGTGCCGGCCGCCGGCAAAGCCGGCATACGCGTCGTTGTAGATCATGTAGCCATGCTTGCCCCAGAGCATGACGAGGGGCACCGGGCTGGCCAGCACCATCTGCACGGCCGCACGCAGGCTGTGCGGCCAGGCGTCGATGGGGCCAAGCTCCGTCGCCGACCAATCGAATGCGAGCACACGTTGCGCCATCTCACCGTTCCAGCCGGGGCAGTCATGGTGATGCGCGAGAAACGGCATAGGGTCTCCTGTGTGGCCGAGTCACTGCAATGAACGTGAAGGCATTTTAGAAACGCACGCACCCAGCTGCATACCGCTCGCAGGGTGCACGGGGCGGCACCGGTGGATGCCGCGGACGCAGGAAACGTGCCCAAGGCAGCCAGCGCGCTCGGCCATGGCTGACTATCATGGACGTCCCTTTCACACACACCAGGAGAACCCATGAAGTTGATCGGCATGCTCGACTCCCCCTACGTGCGCCGCACGGCCATTTCGCTCAAGCTGCTCGGCGTGCCGTTCGAGCATGCGTCGGTGTCGGTCTTCCGGCATGTCGACCGCTTTCGCGAGATCAACCCGGTGGTGAAGGCGCCCACGCTCGTGTGCGACGACGGCACGGTGCTGATGGATTCGACGCTCATCATCGACTACGCGGAATGTGTGGCCGGCCGCAGCCTGATGCCCGCCGAGATTGCCCGGCGCCAGCACGCGCTGCGGGTCATCGGCCTGGCGCTGGCCGCCTGCGAGAAGGCCGTGCAGATCGTCTACGAACACAACCTGCGCCCGACCGAGAAGGTGCACGGGCCGTGGGTGGAGCGCGTGCACAGCCAGTTGCTGGCCGCAGTGGATGCGCTGGAGGCCGAGTGGAAGGACGTACCGCTGCCGGTGGAGGCCGGCGAACTCACGCAGGCCGGTGTGACGGTGGCCGTGTCGTGGGCCTTCATCCAGCTGATGGTGGCCGACCGCGTGCCGGCGGCGGACTACCCGCGCCTGGTGGCGTATTCGGCGGCCGCCGAGCAGTTGAGCGTGTTTCGCGACACGCCCATCGACGCGGTCTGACGACCTGACGATGCCCGGCCGCGCGCCTCAGGCGCGCTGCGCCGTCTGCGTGGGGTGCGGCTCGATGTTGGCCTGGCGGTACAGCCCGCCCACGAGATCGGACTCGGTGACGATGCCGGCCAGCCGCCCGTCGGCCTCGAGCACGGGAATGTGGTGGTGGCCGGCGCTGGCAAACATCGGCACGAGATCCGACATCGACGCGCTGGCCGGGATCGTCTGCACGCGCGTCTTCATGTGGTCGGCCACGCGCGGCGGGGTGAGCGCGCCGATGCTGAACCACCGGCGCAGGGTCTGGCGCAGGTCGGCGGGGGCGAGGCCCAGCAGGTCGGTGCGGGTGACGATGCCGACCACGTGCTGCCTGTCGTCCACCACCGGCAACGCCTTGAAGCCGTGCTGGCGCAGCAATTGCAGCGCGCGCGGGATCGACGTGTTGGCCGTCACCGTCACCACCGGGCGGGTCATGATGTCGGCGCAGGTGAGCGCCTGGAACGTGCGCGTGTAGGCCTGGAGCTGCATCTCACGCAGCACGGCTTCGATGTCTTCCGGGTCGATGTCGAGCAGCTCGCTCTGGCGGCGCAGCGCGGCGACGATGTCGGCGCGGGTGAAGCCGGCGGCGGTGGGCGGGCGCTCTGCGGCGGGCAGGCGCTGCGCGTGCGGATACCGGTGGCCGGTGGCGGCGTGATACACCAGCGCGCCCACCAGCAGCAGCGCCGACTGGATCAGGATCGGCTCGGCCACGAAGCGATAGCCCAGCGCATGCACGGCCGGCCCGCCGATCACCGCCGTGAGTGCCACCGCGCCCGAGGGCGGGTGCACGCAGCGCAGCGCGAACATGCCGCCAATGGCCGCCGAGATGGCCAGCGCCGAGGCAATCACAGGATCATCGACCAGCAGCGCGAACGTCACGCCCACGGTGGCCGCGACCAGGTTGCCGCCGATGATCGACCACGGCTGCGCCAGGGGGCTGGCCGGCACCGCGAACAGCAGCACGGCCGAGGCGCCCATGGGTGCCACCAGCAGCGGGATCAGCGTCGGTGCGCCCGGCACCAGCTTCATCATCGTGCCCGTAAAGAGAATGCCGACGAGCGCGCCGACGGCGGAGCGCACGCGCTCGCTCCAGCGCACCGTGACGGGGGCGGGGACAAAGCTATGGAGCCAGCGGCGCAGGGCGGGGGGCAGGAACGGGGCGGACATGGTCGACGGGACGGCGATGGCCCGTGAACACGCGCGAGGCTTCACCAGAAGTCACAAAAATGCAGCCGGCGATTCTATCACGCTGTGACATAACCGGCCGCTGCCTCTGCCCTTACGCGCCGTGCCTTGAGGTGGTGCAGCGGCGCGCACGTTTGTCACGCAGCCGTCACGCGCGTTTCACACGCTGGGCCGAGACTGCCGGGCTTCCAGCGTCTCTTTGGCCGACGGCCCGCCTGCACCATGTCTTCTCTCGCCCGCTCCGTTGTTGTCCGCCCGCGCGTGTATGCCAGCCTGGTGGCGCTGTCCGCGGTGCTCGCGCTCGCTGCCTGCGGTGGCGGCGACGACACACCTGCCAGCACGCCGGTAGCCACACAGGCCATTCCGGCACCCCCGGCAGACCCGGGCTTCGTCGACACGGCCGCCGCGCCCAGCGGGGTGCCGCCCTTTGTGGACAACATCGCCACGAACCAGCGCGGCGACGCGCGGTACGCCACGCTCGGCACCAATGCCGGGGTGCGGCTGTTCACGCGGTTCCTCGATCTGTGGCAGCCGCTCACGGAGATCGTCGACGCGGGCGTGAACGCGCCGGCCAACGGGGCGTTTCCGGCGGTGGTGGCCTCCAGTTGGACGGGCTTGCCCAACGACGGCACGCCGGGCGGCACACCGCTCAATCTGCCGGTCCTGAACGCAAACGTGCAATACGTGGTGAACGCGACGACCAACCGCACGCAGGCCCAGGCCGATGCGGCCTACTTTGACGACCGCCGCGGCAAGGGCTACAGCGTGACCGACGGCATGGGGCCGCTCACAGCGGCCTGGCGCACGCTGGCGCAGCAGACCACGTCCATCACCACCATCCCGGCGGACGCGAGCACCGTGCTCTACAACGATAGCGGCAACAACACGGGCGTGGGCACCGCGGGCGGCAACACGGCGTTCGGCAAGGTCGTCGACCTGATCAACACGCTCGGCAACAACGCCTCGACCGAGCCGGCCAAGCGCTTCTACAAATATGCGCGGCCGTATCGATGGAGCAGCAGCGTGGTCGTCGTGCCGACGCTGGTGCCGGCCGAAAGCCCCACGCCCGCCACTGATGGTGGCTTCATCAGCGGCCATTCGGCGGAAGCCATGCGCGATGCCGTGGCGATGGCCTACCTGGTGCCCGAGCGCTTCCAGCAGATGCTCGCGCGCGGCATGGAGCTCGGTGAGAACCGCATCCTGGCCGGCATGCACTCGCCGCTGGACGTGATGTCTGGGCGCATGCTCGGCATTGCGGCGGCGGCGGCCAACCTGGCGGACCCGGCCAACGCCACGCTGAAGGCAGATGCATTCCGCCAGGCCCACGCCGGCCTGATGGCGCAGACGGGCACCGACGCCACGAGCTTCCCGGCGCTTGCGCAGTCCGGCACGCCCGCCACCGATCGCTTTGCCGACTACGCCACCAACCAGGCCAACTTCACGCGCCGCATGACCTTCGGCTTCACGCCGATCGGCAGCACGGCGCTTGCGCCGGTGGTGCCCAAGGGCGCCGAGGTGCTGCTGGAAACGCGCTTCCCATACCTGAGCGCAGAGCAGCGCCGCGTGGTGCTCAAGACCACCGAGCTGCCCTCCGGCTACCCCGTGCTCGATGATGCCGAAGGCTGGGGCCGCCTGAACCTGTTTGCTGCCGCCGATGGCTACGGCGCCTTCAACGGCAACGTGGTCGTGTCGATGGACGCGACCCTGGGCGGTTTCAACGCGGCCGACACGTGGCGCAACGCCATCTCGGGCGCGGGCAAGCTGACGCTGCAGGGCACCGGCACGCTGCGCCTGGCGGGCACCAATACCTACAGCGGCGGCACGCAGATCGCGGGCGGCGTGCTGGAGGCCGAGTCGGCCAATGCACTGGGCACGGGCGATGTCTATCTCGGTGCCGGCACGCTGGCCGTCAACGCGCCGGCGGCCGTGGCGATTGCCGGCAAGTTCACGCAGTTGCAGGGCACCACGCTGGACCTGGCCATCGGCCCGAACGGCCAGGGCAGGCTCAGCGTGGCCGGGCTCACCACGATCGCCGGCGGCACGCTGCACGTGAAGTTCGTGAACGGCTACACACCGAAGGTGGGCGACACCATTGCGGTGGTCGACGGCGCGGGCCCGAACCGCCAGTTCGCTTCCGTGGTGGTGGACGGCTTCAAGGCCACGGCCGTCTACACGGCCACCGGCATCCAGATCCGGCTCGACGCCTGAGCGCTTATCTGAGCGGCAGCAGGATGTCCGTCACGGCTTCGTGCTCGGGCACATCTGGGTAGAAGCGCACGCGCTGGAACAGCAGCGGCGCATCGCGCAGTTCCTCGCCGCTGGCGGGCAGCCATTCGGCATACAGAGAGGCGACGCTCTGGCCGAGCGTGTCGTCGGAGCCGGTATGGCGCAGTACGGCGTAGCGGCCGCCGGCCAGTGTCTTGGCCATGACGCCCGCCGCATTCGGCGCGATGGGCTCTGGCGTTGCCGCGCAGATGTCGATACGGAAGTCTTCGGGCGGCACATCGTCGGGGTCGTTGTAGACGATGTTGTACGTGGCCGAAATGCTCGGGTGCAGCCGGTGCTCGCGGCGCCAGGCGATGAAGGCGCGGAGGGTCTCGCCCAGCCGGGCCGGGTCTGCGCGGTGCTCGATGGCAGCCACGGGTATGGCGTCGCGTTCGACAATCTCGACGGACTGGGTTTGCGGTTGTGCGGGCATGTGTTGGCTCCTGAGCGCACACAGCGCGTGCAGGTCGGCGGCCCAGAGCGCCCACTCCGGCGCGGGGCGAAAGTCCGACGGCGATTGCCCCGCCTGCCTGCGGAACGCACGCGCAAAGGCTTCCGGCCCCTCGTACCCGCACGCCAGCGCGATGTCGGTAATGCGCGCGTCGTCCCGATAGGCGAGCTGGTGCGCGGCGCGCTTCAGGCGCAGCAACTGTACGTAGCGCCCGACGTTCATGCCGAACAGCAGCGTGAACTGGCGGTGGAAGTGGTACTTCGAAAACGCCGCAACGCCGGCCAGCTGCTCCACATTCAGCGCGTCTTCGAGGTGCGCATCGATGTGCGCGAGCACGGCGCGCATGCGGACGAGGTAGCGGTCGGTGGCGGTGGTCGTCAATTGGAAGGGGCTCCTGGGTGGCGATACGGTAGCCGGAAGGGGCCCGGGGCGCCTGACCGAAGTTGCTCGGTTGGCTCGCATACCCTTCTTCGAAAGGGGCGCGCCGGGCACATCGCTCTGATAGCATCCCTGAGCCCTTCCGGGGCGCCGTCCGGCGGGCGCGGACGAAGCGTAGCTGCCCGTACTGACGTTCAAACCACCACACAGAAGAATCAGGGTATGCAAAACAACAACAGCAGATTTGGGGGCGGGACGCTGGTGCGCCGCGTAATCATGGCTGCGGCGCTGGCTGGCGCGGCGTTGCTGACCGGGTGCGCAAGTACTTACGTCGACACGGCGACCAAGCTGGTGCCGCCGTCCGAGATGAAGAAGGTTGCAGACCCGAAACCGGTCCAGCTGGTGTTCGAGTTCCAGACGAAGGGCGCACCGAACCCGCGTGCCACGACGCTGCTCAAGGATACCGTCGCCAAGGAAGTGACCGACACGGGCTTGTTCGCCAAGGTCTCGACTGAGCCGACTCCGAACGTCGGCATGCTCAATGTGACGCTGAACAATGTGCCGCTGACCGACAACCCGGCCGCCAAGGGCTTCGTGACCGGGCTTACGTTCGGTCTGGCGGGCAGCGCGGTGACGGACGGCTACATCTGCACGGTCAGCTACCTGCCGGCAGGGCAGACCACGCCGATCGTCAAGACGGCGCGCCACGCTATCCACACCACGATCGGCAACGCGAATCCGCCCGCGGGCGTGCAGAAATCGGCGTCGATGCTCGATGCTGTCCAGCAGATGACGCGCGATGTGGTGAGCAACGCGCTGAAGGACCTGTCATATGACACGGCCTTCAACTGACGCCGGCGCGGTGCGCGCGCTCGGCCTCGGGCTGCTGGCCGCCGCGCTGCTGGCCGGCTGCGCCGAGATGCCGATGAGCCCGCCGAAACCCACCATCGAGAATGCGGCGAAGCTGCGCGGCGGCACCCCCGCCATCGGCCCGGTCGAAGTAGGCACGTTCACGCTGGATGCGGCGCAGTCGGCGAGCATCGACAAGGGTGTCAGCATCCGCAGCAACATGGTGCGCTCGCCGGTGGCGGGCTCGTTCGCGCAATACCTGCGCGAGATGTTGCGCGTGGAGCTGCAATCGGCGGGGCTGCTTGATGCCAGGTCGGATGCGGTGATCACCGGCACGCTGCTCGACAGCACGGTCGAGGCGCCGGTCGGCACCGGCAAGGCGGCGCTGGCCGCGCGGTTCGTCGTCACGCGGGCGGGCGCCGTCCGCTACGATCGCGCGCTGCGTACGCAGGCGTCGTGGGACTCGCCGTTCATGGGTGTCTCTGCGATCCCGCAGGCAGCCGGCCAGTACGAGGCGCTGTACCGGAAGCTGGTCGGTGCCTTGCTGGACGATGCGGCGTTTCGTGCGGCGGTTGCCCAGCAGTAGGTTGCGGTTCGGCACTCCATGAAGAGGCCACCTTCGGGTGGCCTTTTTCATGACAACGGGCAGGACACAAAAAACCGCCCCGAAGGGCGGTTTCTTGTTGAGGCGAACGCAGGCTCAGGCCAGCGCCTTCACCGGCTCGCCGGCCAGCCCGGCCGCTTCACGCAGCAGCAGCGCCTTGTCGGTCGCTTCCCAGCTGAACTCCGGTTCTTCGCGGCCGAAGTGACCGTAGGCGGCGGTCTTGCCGTAGATCGGGCGCAGCAGGTCGAGCATCTGCACGATGCCCTTCGGACGCAGGTCGAAGTGCTCGTGCACGAGCTTGGCGATCTGCTCGTCCGGGATCACGCCCGTGCCTTCGGTGTACACCGTGATGTTGATCGGGCGGGCCACGCCGATCGCGTAGCTGACCTGCACCTGGCACTGGCGCGCCAGACCGGCCGCCACCACGTTCTTGGCGACATAGCGCGCGGCGTACGCGGCCGAGCGGTCGACCTTCGACGGATCCTTGCCCGAGAACGCGCCGCCGCCGTGCGGTGCCGCACCGCCGTACGTGTCGACGATGATCTTGCGGCCGGTCAGGCCGCAGTCGCCTTGCGGGCCGCCGATGACGAAGCGGCCGGTCGGGTTCACCAGGTACTTTGTGTCGGCCAGCATGTGCGACGGCAGCACCGGCTTGATGATCTCTTCGATCACGGCTTCGCGGATGGCCTCCTGCGACATCTCCGGCGCGTGCTGGGTCGACAGCACCACGGTATCCACGCTGTGCGGCTTGCCGTCGACATAACGCACCGTCACCTGCGACTTGGCGTCCGGGCGCAGCCAGGGCAGGCGGCCGTCGCGGCGCAGTTGCGACTGGCGCTCGACCAGGCGGTGCGCGTAATAGATCGGGAAGGGCATCAGCTCGGGCGTCTCGTCGCACGCGTAGCCGAACATCAGGCCCTGGTCGCCGGCGCCCTGGTTCAGATAGTCGTCCGAGGCGCGGTCCACGCCCTGGGCGATGTCGGGCGATTGCTTGTCGTAAGCGACGAGTACGGCACAGCCCTTGTAGTCGATGCCGTAGTCGGTGTTGTCGTAGCCGATGCGCTTGATGGTTTCACGCGCGACCTGGATGTAATCGACGTTGGCCGACGTGGTGATTTCACCGGCGAGCACCACGAGGCCCGTGTTGCACAGCGTTTCTGCAGCGACGCGCGCATATTTGTCCTCGGCCAGGATGGCATCGAGGATGGCGTCGGAAATCTGGTCGGCGACCTTGTCGGGATGGCCCTCGGAGACCGACTCCGAGGTGAAGAGGAAGTCGTTTGACACGGCTGTTAGCTCCAGATTGGCTATCACGTTGCCAATCCGTTTGTGCCACGGCCGGCGACGCTTTAGCGGTATTTTGCTGCCTCGCCCAGGTTTGTGGCCCGGCCCGAGGATTCGCCCCGCAAGTTGTCAGTTAACTCGGCGAATCGCGCTATTATACGCGGCACTTTTTGGGGCCGCAGCACGGCCTGTCAAGACCCTGCTGCCCTGTCGACTGCGACCAACACTGCTTTCGCGCACGCACGCATGACCTTCCTGTTCTGGCTGTTTTCACGCTGGCCGCTGTCGTGGCTGCAGGCGCTGGGCGGCTGGCTGGGGGCCCTGGCCGCGAAGGTGCCGGGGCGCTATCACGACCGGCTCATCGCCAACTTCCGCCACGCCTATCCCGACGTCACCCCCGCCATGCTGAAGGAGGCCGGCCGGTCCGCGGGCCGCATGGTGTTCGAGATGCCGTACTTCTGGGTGCGCAAGGATTCACTGAAGGTCGCGCCCGGCCTGCTCGACGATTGCTGGCCGACCTACGAACGCCTGCTCGAGGACGGCCGCGGCATCATCTTCCTGACCCCGCACCTTGGCTGCTTCGAAGTGCTGCCGCAGGCGTATGCGCAGCGCCGCCCGATCACGGCGATGTTCAAGCCGCCGCACCAGGAGCGCTTGCGCGCCTGGATCGAGACCATGCGCACCCGGCCCAACATGCACATGGCGCCGGCCGACCCGCGCGGCGTGCGCATGGTGGTGCGCGCGCTCAAGCGCGGGGAGGCCGTCGGCATCCTGCCCGACCAGACGCCCACTGCCGGCGAAGGCGTGTGGGCGCCGTTCTTCGGCAAGCCTGCGTATACGATGACGCTGGTGCACCGGCTGCACCGGCTGTCCGGCGCGCCGATCGTACTGATGTTCGGCGAGCGCCTGCCGCGCGGCAAAGGCTATCGGGCCCACATGCGCGTGCTAGAAACGCTGCCCGAAGACGTGGCGCAGGCCGCCGGCCGGATCAATGCCGAAATCGAACAATTGATTGCCCTGGCGCCGACGCAATATCTCTGGGGCTATAACCGCTACAAGCAGCCAAAGGGTGTGGACGCCCCGCCCGCTGTCTGACGCTGCTGACTTTATGGAACGTTTCTTTGCCAAACTCGGCCTGGGTTTCCTGTGGCTGCTGTCTTTCTTTCCGTACGGGTTTGTCGCCCGCTTTGGCGAGGGGCTGGGCGGGCTGCTGTACCGCATTCCGAACAGCCGGCGCCGCGTGGTGCTGGCCAACCTGAAGGCGTGCTTTCCCGAGAAGTCCGATGCCGAGCGCGAGGCGCTGGCGCACGAGGTCTTCCGCAAGGTGTTCCGCAGCTTTGCGGAGCGCTCGTTTGCCTGGTACGCATCGGAGAAGCGCCTGAACCGCGTGGTGAGGATCGACGACCGGGCCAACCTGCCGGCGCTGCACGGCCAGCCGCATATCCTCGTGACGCTGCACCTGTCGGGTGTGGAGATCGGCGCGCTGGCGCTCACCGACTATTTGCGCAAGAACGTCGGCAACGCGGGCTGTTCGCTGTACACGCACATGGCCAATCCGGCGCTGGACGCCGCCGTGAAGACGCTGCGCAGCCGCTTTGGCGCGACCATGCTCGAGCGCAGCGAGAACATCCGCCAGATCATGCGCACCCTCAAGCGCGGCGAGGCGCTGCAGCTCATCTCCGACATGGATTTCGGCGAGCGCGACGCCGAGTTCGTGCCGTTCTTCGGCGTGCCGGCGTTGACGCTCAACGCCATCCCGCGCATGGCGGCGCTGACGGGCGCCAAGGTCGTGCCGATGTACACCGAGATCCTGCCGAATTACCAGGGCTATGCGCTGCGCATCCTGCCCGCGTGGGAAAACTACCCCACCGGCGACCTGACCGCCGACACGCGCCGCATCAACGCCTTCTTTGAAGACGCCATCCGTCCGCGCATCAGCGAGTACTACTGGGTGCACAAGCGCTTCAAGCACCGGCCCGAGGGCATGCCCGGCATCTACTGAGCCGCGGTTCCCGGCTTCGGCCGCGGCCGCCCGGCTCGCTTTAGAATGGGCGCTTTCCGATCGCTCATTGCCGCGTCTGCGCGGCCTGCCATGAAACTGCACTTCACCAAGATGCACGGCGCGGGCAACGACTTCGTCGTGCTCGATGGCATCCAGACGCCCATCGACTTCACGCCCGAGCAGTGGCGCGCCATTGCCGACCGCCACTTTGGCGTGGGGGCAGACCAGCTGCTGCTGGTCGAGCGCTCGACACGGCCCGACGTCGATTTCCGCTACCGCATCTTCAACCACGACGGCGGCGAGGTGGAGCACTGCGGCAACGGCGCCCGCTGCTTCGTCAAGTTCGTCACCGACCGCGGCCTGACCGACAAGCGCACCGTGCGCGTGGAAGTCATGAACGGCATCGCCACGCTCACGATGCAGGACGATGGCCAGGTGACCGTCGACATGGGCGCGCCCGTGTTCGAGGCCGAGCGCTTGCCGTTCGTGCCGGACGGCCTGCCCACGCGCGTGGAAGGCGAAGATACGCTTCACGCGCTGCAGATCAATGGCCGCACGGCGTGGCTGTCCACCGTGTCGATGGGCAACCCGCACGCCGTGCAGGTGGTCGACGACGCCGAGGCCTTTCCCGTGCTCGAAGACGGCCCGCTGATCGAATCGCACACGGTGTTTCCGCGTCGCGTGAACGCGGGGTTCATGCAGATCGTCGACCGCCATTCCATCCGCCTGCGCGTGTACGAGCGCGGCGCAGGCGAGACGCTTGCTTGTGGCACGGGTGCCTGTGCGGCCGTGGTGGCCGGCATCCGGCGCGGGCTGCTCGATTCGCCCGTCAAGGTGGCTACGCACGGCGGCGATCTCACCATCGCGTGGGCCGGTGTCGGCCAACCCGTGATGATGACCGGCCCCGCCACCACGGTGTTCGAGGGCACGCTGGACCTGGACGCGCTGAAGCTTCCCGCAGGCCGCCAGGCATAAGCCGTACCGCGCGGCCGGCTGCCGCATCGTCAGAACAACAGGAGGCACCGTGGGCTCGAACGGCACGAACCGGCTTGACGACTATCGCTTCGACGGCAGCAGCAAGTTCAAGATCGCGAAGCTGGATGCCTCCGCCAAGCCTTTCTCCACTGGCAGCAAGTCCGACGACAACGCGCGGCTGGCCGAGGTGGCGGCCAGGCTCGATGCGCTGCAGGACACTCTCTATGCCGAGCATCGGCGCAAGGTGCTTGTCATCCTGCAGGGCATGGATACGTCAGGCAAGGATGGCACCGTGCGAGGCGTGTTCCGCGCCATGGACCCGCTGGGCCTGCGCGTGGTCGGCTTCAAGGCACCGACGCCGCAAGAGCTCGCGCACGATTACCTGTGGCGCGTGCACGCCCAGACGCCCGCCCGCGGCGAGATCGTCATCTTCAACCGCAGCCATTACGAAGACGTGCTGATCACGCGCGTGCACGGCGACATCGACGCCGCCGAATGCAAGCGCCGTTACGGCCACATCAACGCGTTTGAACAGATGCTCGTCGATACCGGCACGACCATCGTCAAATGCTTCCTGCACATCTCGAAGGACGAACAGCGCAAGCGCCTGCAGGAACGCATCGACGATCCGCACAAGCACTGGAAGTTCGACCCGGCGGATATGGAAGAGCGCAAGCTGTGGGACGGGTACATGGAGGCCTACGGGGCGGCGATCAACGCCACCGCCACGCCGCACGCGCCGTGGTATGTGATCCCCGCGGATTCCAAGACGCACCGGAATCTGATGGTCGCGGAGATCCTGTTGGAGGTGTTCGAGGGGATGAAGCCTCAGTATCCGGAGGGGAATCCGGCGTTTGAGGCGCTTAGGATTGAGTAGGGGTTTGGTGGTTGGTTTTGTTGTTTGATTTTGTTGCTGGTGGTGCATCCTTGTTTCATCCCCTGCCGGGGCTGAGTCACTTTCTTTGTCTTGCCAAAGAAAGTAACCAAAGAAAGGCGCGCCCGAGATGGCGACCCCCTCCTTGGATTTTTGTAACCGGGCGGAGACGGGAAAAACTCGCTTCGCTCAGACAGTTTCCCGTCTTTTTTCCGCCCGCTTACAAAAATCCAAGGCGCCATCTAGGGCAGGAACGTCAAAGGCCACACCGTCGGTGTGCTGACGTGGGTGGCTCCGGATTGTGTTGCTGTTGCTCGCTTTGCTTCGCGTTGTGCTGTGGATTGCTACGGCACTGGTAATCGATGGTTTGGCCTTTCCCTGCCCTGTGCGGCGCCTTGAATTTGTGTGAGCGGGCGGAAAAAGGAAGGAGGCTTGTCTGAGCGAAGCGAGTTTGCCTCCTTCCCCGCACGGTCACAGAAATTCAAGGAGGGGGTCGCCGCATCGGGCGCGCCTTTCTTTGCTTACTTTCTTTGGCAAGACAAAGAAAGTGAGTCGCCCCCGGCAGGGGGTGAAACAAGGGATGTGCCAAAAAAAACAAAACCCCGGCGAACAACACCACCGGGGTTTTCTCGAACGCGAAGAAGAATCAGATAGCGCTAACGCCGTATTTGTCCCGGTAAGCCGCAGCCTTATCCCGATACCCCGCCAGCGCCGGGTCGCCGGCGCTATCCAGATACCCCAGCAAGTCATCCAGATTGGCAATCGACACAACCGGCATACCGTATTGAGCCTGCACATCCTGCACAGCAGAGCGCTCGCCGATATCCTGCGCATTGCCGCTGCGCTCCATCCGGTCCATGAGGATCAGCACGGCCGCAGGCGTGGCGCCCGCCGCGCGGATCAGCTCGACCGATTCGCGCACCGAGGTGCCGGCAGAGATCACGTCATCGACGATCACCACGCGCCCTTGCAGCTTGGCGCCGACGAGGCTGCCGCCCTCGCCGTGGTCCTTGGCTTCCTTGCGGTTGTACGCAAAGCCGACGTTGCGTCCGAGCCCGGCCAATGCCACGGCCGTGGCGCTTGCCAGGGTGATGCCCTTGTATGCCGGCCCGAACAGCATGTCGAACTCCACGCCCGAGTCGAGCAGGGTTTTCGCATAGAATTGCGCGACTTGGCCCAGCAGTGCGCCGTCAGCAAACTTGCCGGCGTTGAAGAAATAGGGCGACGTCCGCCCCGCCTTGGTCACGAATTCCCCGAACGACAGCACGCCGGCTTCCACCGCAAAGCGGATGAAGGATTGGCGCAACTCGCTGTTTTGGCTCATCTTTTTTCTCTGGTCCGCAAAAAAGTCCCGCCATGTTACGCATCATTTCCGCCAACCTCAACGGCGTTCGCTCCGCTGCCAGCAAGGGCTTTTTCGAGTGGATGGGCAAGCAGGACGCCGATTTCGTCTGCGTGCAGGAACTGAAATGCGCGCAAGACGACATGACGCCTGAATTCCTGGCGCCGCACGGTTACCACGGCGTGTTCCAGCACGCGGTGAAGAAGGGCTACAGCGGCGCGGGAATCTACACGCGCCACAAGCCCGACGAGGTCATCATCGGCTTCGATAACGGCGAGTTCGATGCGGAAGGCCGCTACGTCGAGGCCCGCTACGGCAAGCTGTCGATCATCTCGGTCTACGTGCCGTCGGGCTCCAGCGGCGAAGAGCGCCAGCAGGCCAAGTTCCGCTTCATGGACCTGTTCATGGAGCACCTCAAGGACCTGCGCCACGAAAAGGGCCGCGAGGTCGTGCTGTGCGGCGACGTCAACATCGTCCACAAGGAAATCGACATCAAGAACTGGAAGGGCAACCAGAAGAACTCCGGCTGCCTGCCCGAAGAGCGCGCGTGGCTGACCAAGCTGTTCGACGAGGTCGGCTATGTGGATGTGTTCCGCACGCTCGACCAGCGCCCCGAGCAGTACACCTGGTGGAGCAACCGCGGCCAGGCGTACGCAAAGAACGTCGGGTGGCGTATCGATTACCAGATCGCCACGCCGGGCATTGCCGCCACGGCGCGGCGCACGTCGATCTTCAAGGACATCAAGTTCAGCGATCACGCGCCGCTGACGATCGATTACGACACGAAGCCGCACTGGTAAGCGGCATCAAAGTCACTTCATGGCGCTGCCGCGGAAATGTCTTCGTCAGCCGCTACAATGCAAACCTTACGCGCCGGCACCGCTTGCCGGCGTTGTCTTTGGCCCCCAGTTTTTTAGCGAGATCACCATGGCATTCAAGGTTTTCGTCGACGGTCAGGAAGGCACCACCGGCCTTCGCCTGCTCGACTATCTGTCGCAGCGCGACGATATCGAGCTGCTGCGCATCGCCGAAGACAAGCGCAAGGATTCGGCCGAGCGCGCCAAATTCCTGAATGCCGCCGATGTTGCATTCCTCTGCCTGCCGGATGTCGCCTCGCGCGAGGCCGTCTCGCTGGTCAACAACCCGAACACCTGCATCATCGACGCCAGCACCGCGTTCCGCACGTCGGACGACTGGGTCTACGGCCTGCCCGAACTGGCCCAGGGCCAGCGCGAGCGCCTGCGCAACACCAAGCGCATCGCCGTGCCGGGCTGCCACGCCAGCGCGTTCGTGCTGCTGATGCGTCCGCTGGTGGATGCGGGCATCGTCCCTGCCGACTACCCGGTCACGGCGTTCTCGCTCACGGGCTACAGCGGCGGCGGCAAGAAGATGATCGCCGACTACCTCGCCGCCGATAACCCGAAGCTCGACAGCCCGCGCCCGTACGCGCTGGCCCTGGCGCACAAGCACCTGCCGGAGATGCGCGTGCAGAGCCGCCTGAGCCTCGCGCCGATCTTCACGCCGGTCGTCGGCAACTTCTTCAAGGGCCTGGCCGTGACGATCGGCCTGCATCCGCAGCACCTGGCGCGCAAGGTGAGCCCGACCGACATCGCCCGTGTGCTGGCCGATTACTACCAGGGCGAGCAGTTCATCCGCGTGGCGCCGGCCGACAACGTTGCGACGCTCGACAACGGCTTCTTCGATGTGCAGGGCGCCAACGACACCAACCGCGCCGACCTGTTCGTGTTTGGTTCGGACGAGCGCATGGTCGTCACCGCGCGTCTGGACAACCTGGGCAAGGGCGCGGCCGGCGCAGCAGTGCAATGCATGAACGTGCATCTGGGAGTGGACGAGGCGACGAGCCTGCATGTGGAAGCGCCGATTCCCGAGGAAGGCGCCGCCCATGCCGTGCGCGAGGCTGCGCCCGGCTTTGCGAGCTGATCGGCACGCGACCGAATCAACAGGAACGCGCCTTCGGGCGCGTTTTTCTTTGGGGCTTGCCTGCCGCGCTGATATCAGAGGAGGCAATGACTGCCATCTGCAATGACGATTGGATCGATCATTGCGGCACGCGCATCATGCCGGGCGACACGGGGCCAGCGCGGTCCCGACGCGTTTGCACACAGGAGAGAACCCCATGGCAGAGATTGCATTCCTGGGCCTGGGAGCGATGGGCTCCCGCATGGCGCTGAACCTCGTTCGCGCTGGCCACCACCTCACGGTGTGGAACCGTTCGCCCGAGGCTGCGTCCGCGCTGGCCGCCGCCGGCGCCAAGGTCGCGCAGACGCCGCGTGAGGCCGCTGCCGGCGCCGCCTTCGTGGTGACGATGCTGCGCGATGACGCGGCATCGCGCCAAGTCTGGCTGGCGCCCGAAACCGGCGCGCTGGCCGGCATGGCGGCGGGCACCGTTGCGATTGAAAGCTCCACGTTGTCGCCCGATTGGGTCAAGGCGCTGGGCGCGGCTGCGATGGACAAGGGCGTCAAGCTGCTCGAAGCGCCCGTGGCCGGTTCGCTGCCGCAGGCCGACGCCGCGCAGCTGATCTACCTCGTGGGCGGCGAGCCCGCCACGGCGGAGCTGGCGGAGCCGGTATTGAAGGCGATGGGAGCGGCCGTGCACCGGGTCGGCCCCCTCGGGGCCGGCGCGCTGGTCAAGCTCTCGACCAATGCGCTGCTCGGCGCCCAATTGGCCGTGTTGGCCGAGCTGATCGGGATGCTGAAGCGCTGCGGCGCCGATGCCGCGCAGGCGTTGCAGGCCGTTGCCGCCACGCCTGTGTGGAGCCCCGTGGCCACGCGCCTGACGGATTCCATGCTGGCGGGCAATTTCGCGCCGCAGTTTCCCGTCTCGCTGATCGAGAAGGATTTCGGCTATGCCGTGGACGCGGCGGGTTCAGCCGAGGCGGCGCCCGTGCTGGCAGCCGCGCGGGGCGTTTTCCGAGAAGCCATGTCGCGCGGGCTGGGCCAGGCCAACATGACCAGCGTCGTGCGCTTGTTCACCGCGTAATTGACGTGTTGTGCGCGCTTCAGGCGCGCTCGCGGACGCACACATCGGGCCGCGAGGGCGCGGCATCGGATGTGCCGCAGGTCTCGAACAGCAGCGTGCGCAGCCACCGATGGCCCGGGTGCAGGTGCGTGCGCGCATGCCAGGCGATGACCTTGGTGAAACCCGGGATCTCGATCGGCGGATCGAGCAGCGCCAGCCCGTCTGCCTCCGTCACCAGCCGGCGGGGCACCACGGCCACCAGGTCGGTCGCGCGCAGGACTTCGGGCAGGATCAGGAAGCTCGCCACCGAGAGCGACACGTGGCGCGCACGCCCAAGCCTGGCCAGTGCGTCGTCGGTGGCGCCCGTGAAATCGCCGCCGGCGTAGGAGACGAGCGCGTGGTCGAGTGCGCAGAAGCGGTCGAGAGGCAGCGTGCTGCCGTGCGCGTCGGGATGGTCGCGACGCAGCGCGCAGACGTAGCGCTCATCGAACAGGTGGCGCGCGTACAGGTCTGGCGGCGTGCGCTCGGGCGTGAGCAGGGCGAGGTCGACTTCGCCGCGCTCGAGCTGGGCCTTCGTCAGTGCGTACTCGGCCGGCCGCGCCGCCACGCGGATGCGCGGCGCGTGCTGGCTGAGCGCGCGCAGGAAGGGGACGACCACCGCGCGCAGCCCGTAGTCGGTGGCGGCGATGGAGACGGTGAGCTCCGCGGTCTGCGGATCGAACGCGGACGGCTGAAGCAGCGCATCGATTTCGCTGAGGACTTGCTTGACGCGCCCGGTCAGTTCCAGCGCGCGCTGGGTGGGGACGACGCCGCGCTGCGTGCGCACGAACAGCGGGTCGCCAAAGCTCTCGCGCAGGCGCGTCAGCATGCCGCTCATGGCCGGCTGCGTGATCGCCAGCCGCGCCGCCGCGCGCGTGACGTTTCGCTCATCCAGCAAGGCATCGAGGGCCTTGAGCAGGTTCAGGTCGAGCGTTCTGATATCGCGCATGCTGATGTCGGGGGAAGAGCGGCGAGCATTCTCTTATAGCGGCCGGGCGCCGTGGCGGCAAGGTGCGATCGGCGGCTCAGGCGTCGCCGGGGTGGATGCGCGCCGGGTTCCAGCCGAGGGCGTTGTAGACGTGATACCGCGCAATGCCGATCCACTCGTGCAGCGCGTAGTCCGTCAGCGTGAAGTTGTACGCGAGCGGCAGGGGCGACGCGGTGGCCTGCAGGTCATCGGCGCGCACCGGGATGGGCGTCATGCCGAAGTGCGCGAAATACAGCAGGCTGCGCCGCAGATGGATGGCAGACGACACGAGCACCGTGCGGTCCGGCGCGTATTCGCCAAGAACGGCGCGCGAGAACTGCGCGTTCTGCCACGTGTTCATGCTCTTCGGCTCCACGAGCACGTCGGCGCGGTCAACGCCGAGCGCGACCAGCTCCCGGCCGTAGACGGTGGCCTCGGGTTCGCCGTGGTGGCGCGCATCTCCGCCGCTGACGAGGATCTTGCAGTCGCCGTTTGACTTGCGGCAGGCCTGGTACAACTGCGCCGCTTCCACCACGCGCGGGTACGAGAACAGGCTCGGCTCGACCCGCCCGCCCACGCGGAACGTGCCCGCGCCGAGCAGCACGATGGCGTTGCGGGCGCCCCATTGAATGCGCGCTTCGTTCTCGAACGGCTTGTCGAGCGAGTCCAGCAGCCACGCAGGCACCGCGCCGCAGCCGACCGCCACGACCAGCACCGCCGATACCGCCGCCAAGCCACGCGCAGCCCGGCGGCGCCCACGCGCCGCACACACCGCTGCCACGATCACCAGCACACACAGGACAGCCAGGCTCACAAGTTCCTCCGCATCGGCACGCCACGCGCGTGCATGGAGCGTCATCGTAAAGAGGAATGGGCGGGCGTGCGACCCGTCTTCTTAAGGGGGGGGGCGGCGCGCTTGCCGTGCCGATCAGCCGGCCGGGCCGCCGATCTTGGCCAGCAACTCGCGCAACATCGCGCGCTCGGCCGGGGTGAGCGCGGCCAGCATCCGCTCTTCCGTTGCCACGTGCGAGGCGACCAGGCCATCGACGAGCGCGAAGCCCTCGTCAGTCAGCACGATCTGCAGCCCGCGCCGATCTTCCGGGTCGGTCTTGCGGGCAATGAGGCCGCGCTTTTCCAGCCGGTCGAGCCGGTTCGTCATGGCGGAGGTGGACAGCATCATGTCCTTGGCCAACGCCGAGGGCGACAGCGCCCGGTCGCGGCCGTTGCGGCGCAGGGTGAGCAGCACGTCAAAGCCGGCCAGGTCCAGGTCGGCGCCGGCCACGTTCGCGACCACGCCCTGGCGCAGCCGCTCACCGGCGCGCCAGACTTCGCCGCAAACGGCCATCGGGCTCGCATCGATGTCGGGGCGCTCGCGCCGCCATTGCGCGAGGATGCCCTCCATCGGTCCCCCTTGTGGGGATGTGGGATCACCTTGACCCATTGAAGACCTCATCGTAGTATTTTGACATCAAATTACGTTATGTCGAGATGCTTGCAATCGTATCGGCTTTGCCGGTGCGATGCAATCGTCATCCCCCGCCCCTATTGCGAGACCCTCATGACCGAACGACTTGCCGATCATCCGATCGATCCGCTGTTTCTGGCGCGCTGGTCACCCCGCGCCTACGACGCGCAGCCCATGCCGGAGGCCGATCTGCTGCGCATGCTCGAGGCGGCGCGCTGGGCGCCATCGGCCTACAACTATCAGCCGTGGCGGTTTCTCTACGCGCGGCGCGGCGATCCGGACTGGGCAACGTTCCTGAGCCTGCTCGTGCCGTTGAATGAAGACTGGGCGCGGCATGCGGCGGCGCTGGTCTTTGTGCTGTCCGACACGCTCATCCACCGCGATGACCCGGCGCAGGCGGTGCCCTCGCGCAGCCACAGCTTCGATGCCGGCGCCGCGTGGGCACAACTGGCGCTGCAGGCGGCCAGCCTCGGCTATCACGCGCGCGGCATGGCGGGCGCCGACTTCGACCGGGCCCGTGCCGCGCTGCGCGTGCCGGAGCGCTTCCGCATCGAAATCGCCGTCGCCATCGGCCGCCGCGGCGAGGTCGCGTCGTTGCCGGCCGCACTTCAGCCGCAGGAGCGGCCGACGCCGCGGCGACCGCTCAGCGAACTGGCATTCAGCGGACGGTTTCCGGACTGAATTTTGTAGCGCCTTTTATTTCGATATCAAATAACGTTACGTGGAGCTTCATCGTGCCATTCAAACGCCTCACCGTGATGCTCATCACCGCCCTGGCGCCCGTGCTGTGGGGAACGACGTATCTCGTCTTCACCCAGACGCTCCCGCTCGGACACCCGCTTCTGGTGGGCGCGCTGCGTGCGCTGCCCGCTGGCGTGCTGCTGATGCTGCTCGGCGCGGGCCTGCCGCCGCGCGACAAGCTGCTGCGGTTGCTGGTGCTGGGGCTGGCCAACATCGGGCTGTTCTTTGCGCTCTTGTTCGTGGCGGCGCAGCGTCTGCCGGGCGGCGTGGCCGCGACGATCATGTCGGCGCAACCGCTTGTGGTGGCGCTGCTGGCCTGGCCGCTGCTCGCACGCAAGCCGCGCCCGGCGCAACTGGCTGCGGCGCTGGCTGGCTCAGTCGGCGTGGGGCTGCTGATTCTCGGGCCTGCGGCACGGCTGGATGCGGTGGGCGTAGGGGCTTCGTTGGCCGCCGCGCTGTCGATGGCGATGGGCACGGTGCTCATCGAGCGCTGGGGCCGCATCGGCACGCCGCTGGCGGTGGCGGCATGGCAGCTCGCATTGGGCGGGCTGGTGCTGCTGCCGGTGGCGTTGTTCGTGGAAGGCCTGCCGCCCGCGCTCACGGCGCGTAACGCGGTGGGCTTTGCGTACCTCATCGTCATCGGCACGGCGTTGGGCTACTGGCTGTGGGTGCGCGGTATCGGCGTGCTCGGCGCAGACGTGACGTTCCTGTCGCTGCTCAGCCCGCTGACGGCGACGGTGCTCGGCGCGCTCGTCCTGGGCGAATGGTTCAGCCCGATGCAGACGGGCGGCGCGGTGCTGATCCTGGGCGCGACGGTGGCGGGGATGGCGTTGTCGCGGCGGACGAAGGCGGCCGTACAAACAACAAGCCCCGCGAGGCCAGTAAAGGCTGCGGGGCTGGTAGAGCGGTGAAGCTGCGTGCGGTGCTTACTGGACTGACGTCATCGACTGCGAGAAGGTCTTCACGTAATTCGCCGGGGCCGGGCCCTGGTACGTGTTGGCGTTGTCGCACTTCACGGTGCGCTGGCCGGCGACGTCCCACCAGCAGCGCATGTCGATGGCGTAGGCTGCGTTGCCGGCGGGGCCATTCTGAAGCTGACCGTCGTTGGATTTCGTAATGGTTTCGATATGGTGAATGCGCAGCGTGTTGAACGTGCCGGCATCGGTGGTGACCGGTTCATACGCTTCCACGGTCGAGGTCATGCTGACCGTTTCCGTATAGCCGGCCGTACAGGTGTACAGCCAACCCGACGTCCACGTCTTGCCCACCGACAACGGGAAGTTCAGCAGATTGCGCTTGGGGTTGTACGTGCACGAGGCGCCGTTCGGGAACGTGCGCTTGAGGCGGTTGCCGTCGGCGTCTTGCGTGAACGTGTCATCCGTCACGTTGTTCAGGGTGGACGTCACGGTCGTGATGCCCGTGTTGGCGTCGACGGCTGCCGTGGTGTTCACGCGCGTCTTCTGCGCGGTCGAGCCGTCCACGTAGTTGCTCGTTTCCTTCCACGTGATGACGCGACCCACTTGCGCCGTGCCTGCCGTGTACTCATGCGGCGTCACCGTGACCGTCACCTTGGCCGTCTTGCTCGCGTCCTTGGCCGACGTCACGATCAGCGTGAACGTGCCGCCCGGCGGGCTCTTCAGGCCGGCCGTCCAGCTCTGCGTGCTGGCGCCCTTGACCGCGACTTCGGTATTGGGCGTTGCGTCGCCGGACTTCCAGTTGACGTCGCTGCTGCTGTCCAGACGCAGGTCTTGCCCCGACTTGACCGTCAGTTCGGTCGTCTGGCCGCTGCCGAGGTTAAACGATTGCACCTTGGTGCCGCCAACCGTGGCGCTAAGCGTAAAGCTGTTCGGATCGGCTACACCGCCATTGCCACCGTCTCCGCCGCCGCAGGCGCTCAATACGCAAGCCAACGCGATACTCGTAAACCCCTTGCCCCATGCGTTCATTATTTCCGTATCCCTGATTTTGTGAGGATGTATTGGCAGCAGAAATGCTGCGCGCGCAGGGTACAAGCAGGGCCAAATTGTCTCCTTAGGATTTCCTTACGAAAACCGGTTTCCCCTCGAAAGGATGGGCGTTCGCGGGCCCCCGCTTTTGCAGCGGAATACGGAATGCGTAGGCATTCGTCTTTTCATCGGCTGATTATGATCATTTGGTCATCTATCGCCGCACCATTGGCCGCATCGGCGCCTCATCCCCATTATCAACAGGTGCCGCCCCCAGATACTGCATATTCGACCGATATTCCGGCAGCCTCCCCATCGGCATATGCAGGGCCTCGGCAAACAGCGGCAGCGTTTCGGGCAGATGACGCGACAGCACCGCCATGCGCGTGCGTCCGGACGGATGCGTCGACAGGAACTGCTTCTGCTCCGCCCCGCCGATGGAGCCCATCTTCTGCCACAGCGTGAGCGCCGCGCGCGGGTCGTAGCCGGCGCGCGAGGCGATGTCCATGCCGACGAGATCCGCCTCGGTTTCCTCCGCGCGCGAGAACGCCAGCAGGTGCATCTTGGCGCCTTCGCCCAGGTCCGTATCACCCCGGTTGCCGAAGCCGAAGAGCTGCGAGATGACGTTGGCGCCCAGGTTGGTGATCTCGCGCTGGCCGGCGCGCGCGCGGGCGTGCTCGCGCAGCGCATGGGCGATCTCGTGACCGAGCGCCATGGCGAGTTCGTCGTCCGTCAGCCTGAACTGCTCGACCAGCCCGGAGAACACGGCGATCTTGCCCCCGGGCATGCAGAACGCGTTGACCTGGTTGGCGCCGATCAGGTTGATCTGCCACTGCCAGTGCGCGGCGTCGGGGTTCCAGCGCGGCGCCTGCGGAATCAGCCGCTTGACGATGGCGCGGATGCGGATGAGGTCCGGCACGGTGTCTGGCG
Source organism: Ralstonia mannitolilytica (assembly GCF_905397375.1). Taxonomy (GTDB): domain Bacteria; phylum Pseudomonadota; class Gammaproteobacteria; order Burkholderiales; family Burkholderiaceae; genus Ralstonia; species Ralstonia mannitolilytica. The sequence goes on along the minus strand of NZ_CAJPVG010000008.1, from coordinate 107,789 downwards.
CGAGCGCGCCTTCCTTCGCGGCGTTCTCGACGATCTGCCTGTATTCGGCCTGGGCGCGCCGGTCGATTTCTTCGGCCGGGATGACGAGGCGGATGTTGGGCGAGGTGGTGGTCGGCGCTTCGAGCCTCACGCCGTCGGCCGGCACCGGCAGCGGGCCGTCCATGGCGGTGGCCCAGGTGGCAAGCACCAGGCCGGCCAGCAGCAACACGGAACGAGAGCAGCGCGACATAAAGGCAGGAGGCCGAATCGACTGCGACATAATATCGGCCAACGCGCCGCGCCACGCTACGTGGCAACCCGCACCCCGCCCGCCGACCGCCGACCGCATTCAGCCCGCCGCATGACCTATCACGACTACCTCGACGTTTTCCGCAACCGCCGCATCGGGGCGATGCTGCTGCTGGGCTTTGCCTCCGGGCTGCCGCTGGCGCTGACCTCCGGCACGTTGCAGGCCTGGATGACGGTGGAGGGGCTGGATATCCGCACGATCGGGCTGTTCTCGCTCGTGGGGCAGGCGTACATCTTCAAGTTTCTGTGGGCGCCGCTGATGGACCGCTTCACGCCGCCGCTCATGGGCCGGCGCCGCGGCTGGCTCGTGCTCACGCAGGCGGGGCTCGTGGCATCGATTGCCGCCATGGCGTTCACGCCGCCGCACGCCGCGCTGTGGGCGCTGGCGGGGCTGGCGGTGCTGGTGGCGTTTCTGTCGGCGTCGCAGGACATCGTCTTCGATGCGTACAGCACCGATGTGCTGCACACGAGCGAGCGCGGCGTCGGCGCGGCCGTGAAGGTGCTCGGCTACCGGCTGGCGATGCTCGTGTCGGGCGGCCTTGCGCTGTGGCTGGCCGATCGCGTGATGGGCTGGAGCAACATGTACCTGCTGATGGCCGGCCTGATGGCGCTGGGCATCGTCACGACGCTGTGGTCGCCCGAGCCCGACGTGTCGGCGCGGCCGCCGCGCAGCCTGCAGGAAGCGGTCGTCGGCCCGCTGAAGGATTTCTTCTCGCGCCGCGGGGCCTGGGCGCTGCTCGCGCTGATCGTGCTGTACAAGCTCGGCGATGCGTTTGCAGGCAGCCTGTCGACCACGTTCCTGATCCGCGGCGTCGGCTTTTCCGCCGGCGAGGTCGGCATCGTCAACAAGACGCTGGGGCTGGCGGCGACCATCGTCGGTGCGCTGTACGGCGGCACGCTGATGGTCCGGCTGGGGCTGGTGCGCGCGCTGCTGCTCTTCGGCGTGCTGCAGGCGGTGTCGAACCTCGGGTACTGGGTGCTGGCCGTCACGCCGCAGCACCTCTGGACGATGGCGGTGGCCATCGGCGTCGAGAACGTCTGCGGCGGCATGGGCACGGCGGCCTTCGTGGCGCTGCTGATGGCGCTATGCAACCGGTCGTTCTCGGCGACGCAGTACGCGCTGCTGTCGGCGCTGGCCTCGATCGGTCGCGTGTATGTGGGGCCGACCTCCGGCTACCTCGTGGAGGCCTACGGCTGGCCCGCGTTCTATCTGATGACGGTGGCGTTTGCCTTCCCGGGCCTGGCGCTGCTGTGGTGGATGCGCGGCACGATCGGCCGCTATGAAGCCGAGCAGACCGAGCGCGCCATGACCGCCCAGTCGTCGCAATCCAGCAAGGCGGCGTCAGCCTAGGCGGTCAGAGCGGTCGGCGTTGCCGAAGCCGACCAGGGGCAGCGCCGCATCGATGCCCTTGCCCAGGGCAATCGCCTTGAACAGCTCACCCATCTCGGCCTCTGAGAGCAGCTTCTGCACCGCGTTGGCCGCCGGCAGGAACTGCATCGGGTCGGACGGGTCGAGCGTCATCAGCAGCTCGCCGACGCCCGCGCTCAACAGGAAGCGCGCCTGGCTCGTGTAGCCGAGCAGCTCCAGCCCCGCCTCCTGCCCCGCCTGGGCAATCCCCGAAAAATCGACGTGCGCGGTGATGTCCTGCAGGCCGGGCAGCCAGAACGGATCATCGTGCGCGTGCTGGCGGTAGTGGCACATCAGCGTGCCGTCGGCGCGGTGCGCGTGGTAGTACTCGGCAGCGGGGAATCCGTAGTCGATCAGCAGCAGCAGGCCGCGAGCAAGCGCCGCGCCGGTGCTGCGGATGAAGCCCTCGGCGGCTTCGTGCGATTCGGTGACGATGTCGTGCGCGCCGGGCAGCGCAGCGAGTTTGGCCGGCACCTCGGACGGATCGGCGGGGCGGTCTTCCCACTGCAGGCCATGCTGCGCATCGAGGACCACGCCGCGCCGGTGCCATACGCCCCCGCGGCGTGCCCACAGCGACACGGGCATCGCGTCGAGCACTTCGTTGCCGACCATCACGCCGGTGAACGGCGCGGGCAGCGTGTCATGCCAGTGGGCGAGCGCGCTGAATTCCGCGCCCAGCGCGGCCAGGCGTTGCTGCTGGCGCTGTCGCAGTTCGCCGGACAATTCGACGATGCCGTAACTGTCGGGCCGCACGCCCAACGCATCGAGTTCGGTGAGGATGTCGGCGGCCAGCTTGCCGGTGCCGGCGCCAAATTCCAGCACGTGGCGCTGGCCCTCCGGCAGCACGCGCAGCACCTGCGCGACCTGGTGCGCCATGGTGCGGCCGAAGAATGGCGTCAGTTCCGGCGCGGTGATGAAGTCGCCGCCGTCTTCCACGCGCCGCCCGAACTTGGCGGCTCCGCCGCTGTAGTAGCCCAGGCCCGGCGCGTAGAGCGCCAGTTCCATGTAGCGGTCGAACGGAAGCCAGCCGCCGGCGGCCGCGATGGCATCGGCGATCCGGGCGAACAGGCGCGCGGACTGCGCCTGCGCCGCCTCGTTGGGAAGCGGTAAACTCACGGTTTTGCTCATCGCCGGATTGTAAACAATGGCGCAGACGCCGACTCAACCGAACGCCGAATCCACCACACAGCGTCGCATCGCCCTGGTCACGGGCGCTGCGCGCCGAGTGGGCCGCGTGATCGCCCTGGCCCTGGCCCGCAACGGCTGGGATGTGGCCGTGCACTGCCACCGCTCGCGCGCCGAGGCCGACGCCGTGGCCGCCGAGATCGTCGCCATGGGCCGGCGCGCCGCCGTGCTCCAGGCCGACCTGTCGGACGAAGCCGCCGCCGGCCGCCTCATCACCGACTGCATCGCTGCGCTCGGTACGCCCACGTGCCTGGTGAACAACGCCTCGCTGTTCCAGTACGACGTGGCGACGAGCTTCAGCTACGCGTCGCTCGACACCCACATGCGCACGAACGTGGCGGCGCCGCTGCTGCTCTCGCGCGAGCTGCATCGAGCGCTGGTGGCCGCGCAGCCGGACAGCCATGCCCTGCGCGGCGTGGTCATCAACCTGCTGGATCAGAAGCTCGACAACCTGAACCCCGATTTCCTCTCGTACACGCTGTCGAAGGCGGCGCTGTCCACGGCCACGATGCAGCTGGCGCAGGCACTCGCCCCGACGCTGCGCGTGGTGGGCGTGGCGCCGGGCATCACGATGGTGTCGGGCGATCAGTCGCAGGGCGGGTTTGCGCGCGCACACCAGATGACGCCGCTGGGGCAGTCGTCCACGCCGGAAGACATCGCCGAGGCGGTTTGCTACCTGGCCACCGCGCGCGCCGTCACCGGCACCACCCTGTTCGTCGACGGGGGCCAGCACCTGATGCCGCTCGCCCGCGACGTGATGTTCCTCACCGAATGATCTTTCCCCCGGACGCTTCCATGCTTTCCCTGCTATCCCACCCGCGCCTGTCGCATTGCCGTCGCATGTTTCTGCGCAACTACGAAGTGCAGATCAACATCGGCGTGCATGAATTCGAGAAGAAGGGCGAGCAGCGCGTCCTGATCAACATCGAGCTGTACGTGCCGCTGGAGTATTCGTCGCCCACGCAGGACAAGCTGCACGAGGTGGTGGATTACGACTTCATGCGCGAGACGGTGGCGCGGCGCATGGCGCAGGGGCATATCCACTTGCAGGAGACGCTGTGCGATGACGTGCTCGATGCGATGCTGAAGCATCCGCATGTGCTCGCGGCGCGGGTGTCGACGGAGAAGCCGGATGTGTATCCGGATTGTGAGTCGGTGGGGGTGGAGGTGTTCCGCATCAAGGACCAGGCCTGAGCGGCTGTTTTTGTTGTTGTTGGTGCGTTCTCTGTTTCATCCCCTGCCGGGGCTGAGTCACTTTCTTTGTCTTGCCACAGAAAGTAACCAAAGAAAGGCGCGCCCGATGCGGCGAAAGACTCCTTGAATTTATGTCGCAAGGAGGGGAAGGGAAAAACTCGCCGCGCTCAGACAGTTTCCCTTCCTTTTTCCTCCTTGCAACAGAAATTCAAGGCGCCGCATAGGGCAGGGTACGGCCACACCGTCTGTGTGCGCGCGTTGGCGGTGCGCTTTTTTGATAGCGGTTCAAGCCGCCGTCGCGTATTCGCGGCGCTGGGCGTGCAATGCGCCCGCTACGCTGCCTAGCAGGTCCAGCGCAAGCTGCGCGGTGATCCCGCCCTTGTCGTGGCGCGGGTTGTACTCCACGAGTTCGAATGCGGCAAAGCGGGGGTCGCGGGCGCAGGCGGCTAGCGCCTGGGTCATGCCGTGCGCGGTGAGGCCGTCCATTTCGGGGGTGCCGACGCCCGGTGCAACGGCAGGATCGAAGGCGTCCAGGTCCAGCGTGACGCCGAAGGCGACGGTGCCCGAGGTGACCACGCGGGTCGCTTCGGCCATGACAGCGCGCAGGCCGGTGCGCGCCACCTCTGCGGCGTCGATGACGCGTACGCCCAGCTGGCCCAGCAGCGCGCGCTCGGCCGGCTCGTAGCTGCGTGCGCCGACGACCACGACGTGCTGCGGCAGCAGCTTGGGCTCGGCGTCGCGGATCTGCGTGAGGGCCGGTGCGCCGTGGCCGAGCAGGGCGGCCAGCGGCATGCCGTGGATGGCGCCGGATTCGCTGGTCTGCGGCGTGTGGCTGTCGAGGTGCGCATCGATCCAGATGAGGCCGAGCGCGCCTTGCGGGCGCAGCGCGTTTGCCACGCCCGACCACGTGCCGATCGCGCACGAATGGTCTCCACCGACGACGACGGGCACATGGCCGGCGTGCACGCTGTGCGCGGTGGCATCGGCCAGCGCGCGCGAGAAGCCCGCCACGCCGGGCAGCGTCGCGAGCCGCGCTGCACGGTTGTGCCCTGCCGACGTGGCCAGCTCGATGTCGTGGGCCAGGTCGGCATGCGTGCCAGGCGCCTGCAGCCGCGCCAGGGCGCCCGCATGGATCAGCGCGCGCGGGCCGTGCTTGCAGCCGTCGTCTTGCGCGCCGCAGCCGATGGCCGCGCCGATCAGGTCGATGATGGTCATGTCACTCCCCTTGGTATTTCGTGGTCAAGCTGCCTTGCGTCGCGGCCAGCCGGCCAGCGTGGCGCGGATCGCCTCCAGCGCCAGCGCGAGTTCCGCCTCGCCGATCACCAGCGGCGGCGTCAGGCGCACCACGTTGCCGTAGGTGTCCTTGGTCAGCACGCCGCGTTCGGCCAGCGCAAACGCGAAGTCGTGCGCGTCGATGTCGGCGTCAAGCTGCAGGCCGATCATCAGGCCGCGTCCGCGCACCTGCCGCACGCCGTGGCCGATGAGCGCCTTCAATTCGCGGATGAACGCGTCGCCCACGCGCGCCGCACGCTGCGGCAGTTGCTCTTCCATCAGCAAAGCGAGTGCCGCACGGCCGATGTGCGCCGCCAGCGGGTTGCCGCCAAACGTGGAGCCATGGTCGCCTGGCTGGAACACGCCGATGACCGCCTCCCGGCCGGCAATGGCCGATACCGGCACCATGCCGCCGCCGAGTGCCTTGCCCAGCACCACCAGGTCCGCCTCGACGCCTTCGTGCCAGCTTGCGAGCACATCGCCGGTGCGGCCCAGGCCGGTTTGCACTTCATCGCAGACGAGCAGCACGTTGTGTTGCGTGGCGAGTTCGCGCGCAAGCTTCAGGTAGCCCGGCGGCGGTACGACGATGCCGCCTTCGCCCTGAACCGGTTCAATGAGGATGGCGCCCGTGTTCGGACCGACGGCGGCGCGCAGTGCATCGGCATCGCCGAACGGAATGCGCCGGAAGCCCGCGGCAAACGGCCCGAACCCATAGCGGTACTGGTCATGCGAGGAGAACCCGACGATCGTCGTGGTGCGGCCGTGGAAGTTGTTGTCGAAGACGATGATCTCGGCCGCATCGGGCGCGAGGCCCTTCACGTCGCGCGCCCATTTGCGGGCGGCCTTGATGGCGGTTTCGACGGCCTCGGCGCCCGTGTTCATCGGCAGCGCGCGGTCCATGCGCGTGACGCGGCAGACGTCAGCCAGGAAGGGGCCGAGCTCGGTGTTGTGGAACGCGCGCGAGGTCAGCGTCAGGCGGCCGGCCTGCTCCACCAGCGCGGCCACGAGCTTGGGGTGCGAATGCCCAAAGCTGACCGCCGAGTACGCCGACATCATGTCCAGGTACCGCCGGCCATCGGTGTCGAACAGCCACACGCCTTCCCCGCGCTCCAGCATGACGGGCAAGGGCGCGTAGTTGCGTGCGCCATAACGGTCTTCCAATGCGTAGCTCGGATGTTGCATTGCGGTCGTCATGATGGCCTCCATCGCGTTGTTGCGGCGGATTGTGCGATCTGACAGACTTGAAATCAAATCGAATGTTTTTCGTTTTTCGATCCAAAAATTTGATGGATCGACGAGGATTCCTCCGCTCATGTCGCATTCGCCCTTGCGCTATCTGCATAGCTTCCTGACGGTTGCCAACGAGGGCAGCTTCGTGCGCGCAGCCGATCGCCTGGCCGTGTCGCAGCCTGCGCTGTCGTACCAGATGCGGCAGTTGGAGCAGTGGCTGGGCGTGCCGCTGTTCGAGCGCTCGGGGCGCAAGCTGGTGCTCACGCGTGCGGGCACCTCGGTGCGCGCCTGGTGCCGCGATGCCTTTGCGGGCTTGGACGAGCTGCGCGCTGCGTTGCACAGCGGCGAGGTCGAGCGCGTTTCGCTCAAGCTGGCGAGCGGCTCCAGCTTCGGCCGCTACGTGCTGATGCCCGCACTGGTCACGCCGTCGCCCGAATCCGACGCGCCGTTGCTCGACGACGTGCGCCTCGAGCTCACCTTCGGCAGCGACGACGAGGTGTTCGCTCACGTGGAATCCGGCCGCGCCGATCTCGGCTTCGTCTACACGCCGCGCACCTCGCGGCTGTTCCAGCACCACGCCGTGTACACCGAGGAATTCGTGCTCGCGTGCAGCGCCCGCGCGTTACGCGAGCACGGCGCTCCGCGCACCCTGGCCGACTGCGCGGCGCTGCCGTTCGTGACGTACGACGAGTCCGATGCCGTGTACGGCCTGTGGTTCAAGGCGCTGTTCCGGCGCCTGCCCGAGACCACCGTCAGCGCGCATCACGTGTCGGACCTGGAAGAGGTGAGCACGCTGGTGGAGGCCGGCGTGGGGTGGTCGGTGCTGCCGCTGCACGGCATTCGCGATGCGGTCGAGCGCGGGCGCTTGCGTGTGGTGCGGCCCATCGTCGCGCGGCGCTGCCTCAACACTGTGTTCGCCGTGCGCCGGACGTCCAGCTTCCCGAGCGAGGCGCAGGATCGGCTGCTGGTGCGGCTGGCGCAGCTGGATGCGGGGGCCACCCCGGCGTAGGGCGTGCGGCGTGGGGCCTGTTCCTAATCGACGTCGAACCGGATGCCCTGCGCGAGCGGCAGCGCCGTGCCGTAGTTGACGGTGTTGGTGGCGCGGCGCATGTAGGCTTTCCACGCGTCGGATCCGGCTTCGCGGCCGCCGCCGGTGTCCTTCTCGCCGCCGAACGCGCCGCCGATTTCCGCGCCGCTCGGGCCGATGTTGACGTTGGCGATGCCGCAGTCGCTGCCGGTGGCCGAGATGAAACGCTCGGCCTCGCGCATGTCGAGCGTGAAGATGCTCGACGACAGGCCGTGCGGCACGGCGTTGTTCAGTGCGATGGCCTCGTCCAGCGTGTCGAACGGCATGGCGTAGAGGATGGGTGCGAAGGTCTCCTCGCACACCACGCCACGCTGCGCCGGCATTTCGACGAGGGCGGGGCGCACGTAGTACGCCTCGCTGCCGAACGCACAATCCACGCGGTCTCCGCCATGCACGGTGCCGCCTTCGGCGCGGGCGCGTGCCAAGGCGGCCTGCATGCGCGCATGCGCCTGCGCGTCGATGAGCGGGCCGACCAGCGTATCGGCGTCGCGCGGATCGCCCACGCGCACGCGTTCGTACAGCGTCACGAGCCGCGGCACGAGCGTGTCGTACACCGACCGATGCACGAACAGCCGCCGCAGCGACGTACAACGCTGCCCCGCCGTGCCCATCGCTGCGAAAGCGATGGCGCGTTCGGCCAGCGGCAGGTCGGCGCTGGCGCAGACGATGGCCGCGTTGTTGCCGCCGAGCTCGAGAATCGTGCGCGCAAAGCGCGGTGCCGCGGCTTGCGCCACCGCCCGCCCCATCCCCGTGCTGCCTGTGGCCGAGATGAGCGGAATGCCGGCGTGATGCGCGAGCGCTTCGCCCAGGCCGCGTTCACCGATCGCGACTTGCGCGAGGTGCGGCGGCGCTTCGCCAAAGCGCTGGCAGGCGCGCAGGAACAGGCGCTCAACGGCCAGCGCCGTCAGCGGCGTCTTCTCTGATGGTTTCCAGATGACCGGGTCGCCGCACACCAGGGCCAGCGCCGCATTCCATGACCACACCGCCACCGGGAAGTTGAATGCCGTGATGACGAGGCACGGGCCTAGCGGGTGCCACGTCTCCATCATGCGATGCGCGGGCCGCTCACTCGCGATGGTCAGCCCGTACAGCTGGCGCGACAGCCCCACGGCAAAATCGCAGATGTCGATCATCTCCTGCACCTCACCCAGGCCTTCCTGTGTGATCTTGCCGGCCTCCAGCGTGACGAGCGCGCCGAGGTCTTCCTTGTGCGTGCGCAGTTCCTCCCCCAGCAGGCGCACGAGTTCGCCGCGGCGCGGTGCGGGCACGGTGCGCCACGCCTGAAATGCGGAGTGCGCCTGCGCGACGATGCGATCGGCGTCGTCCGCCGTCATGGCCGGCACGCCCGCGAGCACCGCACCGTCGATGGGCGAACGCGCCTGCAGCGGCCCGGTGCTGTCGATGAGGCTATCGAGATGCAGGCGTTGCAACAAGGCGCGGGCGGAGGTCGGCATGGCAGGGGCAGGAGAGTCGAGCGAGCACGGCATCCCGTTCAGCATGCGCCGCGACCGGGCGATCCGCAAGCGACGCTGCCGCGCCTTGCATAAATTAATTGACAGATTAATATTCACGCCATGACGACGCGCACACCTTCTCCGCGCGGCCCAGGCCGGCCCAGGGGGCCGTCCCAGGATGACCTGCGTGACCGCTTGCTCGATATCGCCGTCGCGCTGTTTGCGCAGGATGGCGTGGGCCCCACCACGCTTGCCGCAATCGCGCGTGAAGCCGGGGTGACGGCGCCCATGGTGCATTACCACTTCAAGACGCGCGACCAGTTGCTCGACGCGGTGGTCGAGGCGCGCATCCGTCCGCTCATCGACGAGGTGACGGGCCCGGCCTTGGCGATCCTGGCCAGCGACACCGGCCAGGCGGATCTCGCGCAGACCGTGGCCGGCGTTGCGCGGCGCATGGTTGCGGTGGCGGCGGCCACGCCGTGGTTTCCGACGCTGTGGATCCGCGAGATCGCGAGCGAAGGCGGCCAGCTGCGCGAACGGGTGTTCGCACGCATCGCACTGGAGCGCGCGACCTTGCTGGTTGATCGCATTGCCCGCGCGCAGGCGGCCGGTGCGGTGAACCCGGCGCTGCAGCCGCCGCTGGTGATGGTGTCGCTCATTGGCCTGGCGATGCTGCCCTTCGCGACGCGCACGCTGTGGAGCCGCCTGCCGCTGGCCGATCGCGTGACCGACGAGGACATCGGCCAACACGTGGCAGCGCTGCTGCTGCACGGCATCGGGGCGGTCGGCGGCGCGCCGGACGACGTGGGCAAGAGGACCAAACGCAAGACAAGGCCGCGCAGCTAGGCGGTACGGCAGCTCAGGCAGTTCAAACGCATCGAACGAATCCGGCGGAGGGCGGCATGCGGCAGGGGTCGTACATCGGCAGGGCAGGGTGGTTGGCGGCGGCAGCGGTGGCATTGACCGGTTGCGCCAAGCAGGACGACCACACGTATCAGGGCTACGTGGAAGGCGAGTTCGTCTACGTCGCGTCGCCGGTGGGCGGCCGACTCGAGCATCTGGGCGTGCAGCGTGGGCAGACCGTCGACGCCGGTGCACCGCTGTTCGTGCTGGAATCCGTCGACGAAGCCGCGGCCCGCCAGCAAGCGCAGGCGCAGCTGCAGGCCGCGCAAGCGCAGCTCGCCGACCTGAATGTCGGCAAGCGCGTGCCGGAAGTGGACGCCGTGCGCGCGCAGCTGGCGCAGGCCGTGGCGGCAGACAAGCTCTCGTCCACGCAGCTCGCGCGCGATGAGGCGCAGTTTCGTGCGGGCGGCATCGCGCAGGCGCAGCTCGACAGCAGCCGATCCACCGCGCAGGCGAATGCGCAGCGTGTGCGCGAGTTGACCAACCACTTGCGCATTGCCCAGTTGCCGGCGCGCCAGGACCAGATCCGCGCGCAGTCGGCGCAGGTGGAAGCCGCGCGCGCGGCGGTGGCGCAAGCGCAATGGCGGCTCGATCAGAAGGCGCAGAAGGCCATGCAGGGCGGCCTGGTGTTCGACACGCTGTATCGCGAGGGCGAATGGGTCGGCGCGGGCAGCCCGGTCGTGCGCATGCTGCCGCCGGCCAACGTGAAGGTACGCTTCTTCGTGCCACAAGGCGTGATGGGCGCGCTCAAGCCGGGGCAGGCCGCACGCATCCACTGCGACGGCTGCGCGGCCGACATCAACGCCACCGTCACCTACGTCGCCAACGAGGCCGAGTACACACCGCCCGTCATCTACAGCAACACCACGCGCGACAAGCTCGTCTTCATGGTCGAAGCGCGCCCTGCCGCCGCCGACGGCCCGAGGCTGCGCCCGGGCCAGCCGGTGGAGGTGACGCTGCCATGAACGCCTCGCATCGGCACAACGGCGGCAATGGCGACTACGCCATCGACGTGCACGGCCTGAACAAGCACTTTGGCGACAAGCACGTCGTCAAGGACCTCTCCATGCGGGTCGCGCGCGGCGAGATCTTCGGCTTTCTCGGGCCCAACGGCAGCGGCAAGACCACGTCGATCCGGATGATGTGCGGGCTGCTCACGCCCGACAGCGGCAGCGGCACGTGCCTCGGTTACGACATCCTCAAGGAGTCGCCCCAGATCAAGCGCCGCGTGGGCTACATGACGCAGCGGTTCTCGTATTGGGATGATCTTTCCATCCGCGAGAACCTGGATTTCGTGGCGCGCCTGTACGAGATGCCCAATCGGCGCGAGGTGGTGGACCACGCCCTGGAGCATCTTGGGCTGGCTTCGCGTGCCAGGCAACTGGCGGGCTCGCTGTCGGGCGGCTGGAAGCAACGCCTGGCGCTGGCCGCGTGCATGCTCCACAAGCCTGAGTTGCTGCTGCTCGATGAACCGACCGCCGGCGTCGACCCGAAAGCACGGCGCGACTTCTGGGAAGAGCTGCACCGGCTCGCAGCGGAAGGCATCTCGGTGCTCGTCAGCACGCACTACATGGACGAAGCCGAACGCTGCCACAAGCTCGCCTACATCGCGTACGGCGAACTGCTAGCGCAAGGCACGGCGGACGAGGTGATCGCCAGCCAGCGCCTGTCGACGTGGTCTGTTTCGGGCGGCAATCTGGTGGAGCTCGGCCGCAAGCTCGAAGGGCAGCCGGGCGTGGACCAGACCGTCGCGTTCGGTTCCGTGCTGCACGTGACTGGCGCGGATGCGCAGGCGCTGGAAGCCACGCTGCGCCGTCTCGCCGAGACATCGGGCGTGCGCGCCGAGCCCATCGGCACGGGGCTCGAAGACGTGTTCATCCACATGATGAAGCGCTCGTCCGACAACTACGGAGCGCAGCCATGAGCTTCGGCACAGACCGGTTCTCGTTCCAGCGCTGGTGGAGCGTGGTGCTCAAGGAATTTCTGCAGCTGCGGCGTGACCGCGTGACGTTCGCCATGATGATCGGCATCCCGATCATGCAGCTGTTCCTGTTCGGCTTTGCCATCAACACCGACCCGAAGCACCTGCTGACCGGCGTGATCGCGGCAGACCAGAGCGAGTTCACGCGCAGCTTTCTGGCCAGCATGCGGCACTCCGATTACTTCGAGCTGCGGCAGAACCTTCCCGACGAGACTGCCGGGCGCGAGGCCCTGGCAAAGGGGCAACTGCAGTTTGTGGTGTCGATCCCGCCCGACTTCACGCGCAAGCTGGTGCGCGGCGAACGGCCGTCGCTGCTGGTCGAGGCCGATGCGACCGACCCGGCCGCCACGGGGCTCGCGCTGGCCTCGCTGCCGCAGCTCGTGCAAGGCGTGGTCAGCAAGGACATGAAGGGCGCGCTGTCGCCGCTGGCAGGCGGTGCAGGCGGGGGCGAGGGTGCCCGTGCCGGCGCGCCGCCGTTCGACGTGCGCCTGCACAGGCTCTACAACCCCGAGGGCATCACGCAGTACAACATCATCCCCGGCCTGATGGGCACCATCCTCACGATGACGATGGTGATGATGACGGGCCTGGCCATGACGCGCGAACGCGAGCGCGGCACGATGGAAAACCTGCTGGCCACGCCAGTGCGCCCGCTCGAGGTGATGACCGGCAAGATCGTGCCGTACATCTTCATCGGGCTCGTGCAGGTGACGATCATCCTGCTGGCCGCGTACTACATCTTCCACGTGCCGTTCGTGGGCAGCGTTTGGATGGTCTATGTGGCGGCGCTGCTGTTCATCGTGGCGAGCCTCACGGTGGGGATCACACTGTCGTCGCTCGCGCAGAACCAGTTGCAGGCGACGCAGCTCACGTTCTTCTACTTCCTGCCGAGCATCCTGCTGTCGGGGTTCATGTTTCCGTTCGTGGGGATGCCGAAATGGGCGCAGGTGATCGGGAACGTGCTGCCGATGACGTATTTTCATCGGTTGACGCGCGGCATCCTGCTCAAGGGGAATGGGTGGGTGGAGTTGTGGCCGAGCATCTGGCCGCTGATGCTCTTCACCGTGGTGGTGTTGGGGGTGGCGGTGCGGTTTTATCGGAAGACGTTGGATTGAGGTGGCTATGTGGACGCTGTGGATTCGACGTGCTGACGCTGGTGGTGCATTGCTTGTTTCGTCCGCAGCCGGTGCCGACTTGCTTTCTTTGTCTCGGTACGGCCAAACCGTCGGTGGGCACCTGTTGGCGTTGCGGCGAGCGTTGAACGGGTGCGAGCGGGCGGCTGGGGCGGTGTTGATTGCCGCGCTGGCTGTGAGCGGCTGTGCCGTCGGTCCCGATTTCAAAGCGTCCGCTGGGCCTGCGGCTACCGGCTATTCCGCGCAACCTGTTTCGCGCGAAACCGCATCCGCGCCCGTTGTTGGCGGCGAAGCGCAGCATCTGGTCGATGCCAATGTGCCAGCGGATTGGTGGCACCTGTTCCGATCGCCGGCGCTGGATGCGCTGGTGGACGAGGCGTTGCGCGCGAGCCCATCCGTCGCGCAGGCGGAGGCGCGCTTGCGCCAGGCGCAGGCCGAGGCGCAGGCGCAGTTCGGTTATGCGTGGCCGTCGGTCGATGGCTCCGTGTCTGCGATGCGGCAGCAGGTGAATCCCGAGGCGTTCGGGTTCAACACGCCCAAGCCGGGGCCGTTCACGTTGTATTCGGCGTCGCTGTCGGTGTCGTATGCGCTGGATATGTTCGGCGGCGTGCGCCGGGCGCTGGAGGCGTCGCGCGCGCAGGTGGACACGCAGCGCTATCAGATGGAAGCGGCGCGCCTGTCGCTGGCCGGCAATGTCCTGACGGCGGCGGTGCGCATCGCGGCGCTCGACGCGCAGATCGCCACCACGCAGACACTGCTCGCCGAGCAGCGCAAGCAGCTCGACATCACCGAGCGGCGTCTGGGCCTGGGCGGTGTCGCGCGGGTCGATGTGTTGTCGCAGCGCACGCTGGTTGCGCAGACGGAAGCCACGCTGCCGCCGCTCATGCAGCAGGCGGCGCAGCAGCGGCACCGCCTGTCGGTCCTGCTGGGTCGCGAGCCCGGCGCGGGCTTGCCCGACCTGCCGACGCTCGACGCGCTGCATCTGCCTGACCCGCTGCCGGTGTCGCTGCCATCCGCGCTCGCCCAGCGCCGCCCCGACATCCGCGCGGCCGAGGCGATGTGGCACGAAGCCAGCGCCAACGTGGGCGTGGCCACCGCGAATCTCTTCCCGCGCATCACGCTGTCCGCAGGTCTTGGCTCGGAAACCACGCGCTTTCGCAGCCTGCTCGGCGCCGGATCGAGCATCTGGAATCTCGGCGCGGGGCTGACCCAGCCGATCTTCCACGGCGGCACCCTGCGCGCAAGACAGCGCGAAGCCGAAGCCGCCTACGACGCCGCCGGCGCCGCCTACAAGCAGACCGTTCTGCAAGGCCTGCAGGAAGTCGCCGACGCGCTGCACGCCGTCCACAACGACGCGCAAACCTTGCAGGCCCGCGCATCCGCCACCGAGCAAGCCGAACAGACGCTGCGCACCGCCGAGGCCCGCCATGCCGCGGGCGGCATCAGCACGCTCGCGCTGCTCGATGCGCAACGTCAGCGCGATCAGCTTGCTCTGCAACAGCTACAAAGCCGCGCCGACCGCCTGCTCGATTCCGCCGCCCTGATGCAAGCCCTCGGCGGCGGCTGGCAGTAAAGAAGATCGTGGCGCCCACGCTCGAACCCTGCCGGTTTGGCCGTTGATGTTCCTGCCCTAGATGGCGCCTTGAATTTCTGTTGCGGGGAGGAAAAAAGGAAGGAGCCTTGTCTGAGCGCAGCGAGTTTGGCTCCTTCCCCTCCCCGCGACACAAATTCAAGGTGAAGTCGCCATCTCTTGCGCGCCTTTCTTTGCTTGCTTTCTTTGGCAAGACAAAGAAAAGTGAGTCGCCCCCGGGAGGGGGTGAAACAAGGGCGAACCGAAAGCGAAAAAAAGCAAACAGTCAGCCCGCCGCCCGTAACACCCGCTGCTGATAAGCCTGCAAATGCGCAAACGCCACCCGCAGCAGCGCAACATCCGTCCCCAGCGTCCGCCCTCGCCGCAACATATCCCCCACAATGTGATCCGCCTCCACGCGGGCCCCACTCTCCAGATCGCGCAGCATCGACGCCGTCAACGGCGACCCCGCCTGCGTCAGCACCTGCAGCCCACGTTCGCGGGCCGCCTGCCGGATCGGATAACCCGATGCCGCCGCAACCTGCTCGCACGCCGCAAACATCGCTTCATTCAGCGCACGCCCTTCGTCGGTCGCGACGATCTCGCCGACGGTCGCCCGCATCAGGCACGTCATCGACGCCAGCGACGTGAGGAAGACAAACTTCTCCCACATGTCCTGCATGACGTTTTCGGCCAGCACGGAATCAAAGTTGGCCGTGGCGAACACATCGCGGATGGCCTCGGTGCGCTCGCGCGGCGCATGCGGCGTGCGCTCGCCAAAGGTGAGCGAGTGCACGGCCGGGCCTTGCCCGATGCTCAGATGCAGCACGGCACCGTCAGGCGCGGTCGTCGCGCTGATATGGCACAGCCCGCCCAGCACGCGCGATTCGCCGAACGCGGCATCCAGGCGTTCCAGATGCGCCAGCCCGTTGAGCACCGGTAGCACCACCGTGCGCTCGCCCACCACCGGGCGAATGGCCGTGATGGCGTCGTCCAGGTCATAGGCCTTGCAGCTCAGCAGCACGAGATCGGCATGGCCCCAGGCGGGCGCCTGGTCCGCCGTGATGAGCTGCACGGGCAACTGCGCGTCGCCCTGCGGGCTGCGGATCACCAGCCCGTGCTGGCGCAACCGCTCCGCGCGCGCGGGGCGCACGAGAAACGTCACATCCGCACCGGCCTGGGCGAGCCGCCCGCCGAAATAGCCGCCGGTACCGCCGGCGCCAAGAACCAGAATCCGCATCGTTGTCTCCGTCAGGCTAAGGGTAGGCAAACGATTCTAGGCCTGTTCACGCGACCCTGCAGGGGGCGCTCCGCGCGCGATAAAATACTGATTTTCCTCACGATTTGACGCCCGTCCGGCCATTGTTCAGCGCTGGCGGGGTCGATATGCCATGACGTTCTCCAACAATTTCCACCGCCTCGAAACCCGCTTGCAGTCGCAGGTCGGCCGCGCCATCGGCGACTTCAAGATGATCGAAGACGGCGACACCATCCTCGTGTGCCTGTCCGGCGGCAAGGATTCGTACACGATGCTGTCGATCCTGATGGCGTTGCAGAAGCGCGCGCCGATCGACTTCAAGCTCATCGCCATGAATCTCGACCAGAAGCAGCCCGGCTTTCCGGAAGACGTGCTGCCCACGTACCTGAAGAAGCTGGGCGTGGAATATGTGATCGTCGAGGCGGACACGTATTCGATCGTCAAGGAGAAGGTTCCCGAGGGCAAGACCACGTGCTCGCTGTGCTCGCGCCTGCGCCGCGGCGTGATCTACCGCACGGCCAAGGAGCTGGGCGCCAACAAGATCGCGCTGGGCCATCACCGCGACGACATCGTGAACACGTTCTTCCTGAACATGTTCTTCGGCGGCAAGATGAAGTCGATGCCGCCCAAGCTGGCCACCGACAACGGCGACCACATCGTCATCCGGCCGCTCGCCTATTGCGCGGAAAAGGACATCGCTTCCTATGCCCGCGCGATGGAATTCCCCATCATCCCGTGCAACCTGTGCGGCTCGCAGGAAAACCTGCAGCGCAAGAAGGTCAAGGAAATGCTGCTGGAGTGGGAGCGTCAGACGCCGGGCCGCATCGACAACATCTTTTCTGCGCTGCAGAACGTGGTGCCGTCGCACCTGGCCGATACCAAACTGTTTGACTTCAACGGCCTGACCACGGGCCTGGCGAAGATCGGCGAAGACGCGCTCTTCGGCCAGACCGCCTACGACCAGGCGCCGCTGGTGTTTGCGGGCTCGCATGACGACCGCATCGAGTTCGTGCGCTTCGAGCGCAAGCCTGGCGACGCCACCGTCAAGAGCGAAGCCGCCGCCGGCTGACGGGCCGCAGCCGCCACCCGGTGCCGCCGGAAGGTGTCGCCCGTCCGCACGACCAGCCGCCGGGCTAACCAGCCCGGCAATGGCGTAACTGCAACAATTCCACCGTTTGACCGGTTCTGGGGGAGGGTGGCCCCCATGCTAGAATTTTTCCATCTGTGTCTTATACGCCGCAAAAGCGCCCCGCAGAAGGGTTTGCAGGCGGCCCGGCCATCGTGAGGGGAGGTGGCGGGCGATGGGTTTCCGGTGCTGGGTTGCATGCCGATTCCCGTCGCGGCTATCGCTTCGAGTCACTCTAGGAATCTCCTTGTGAATATCGTCATCCTGGCTGCAGGCATGGGCAAGCGCATGCGCTCCGCCCTGCCCAAAGTGCTGCACCCCCTGGCCGGCAAACCGCTGCTGGCGCACGTCATCGATACCGCACGCACCATGTCGCCGACGCGGCTGGTGGTGGTGGTCGGCCACGGCGGCGACCGCGTGCGCGAGATGGTGGGCGCGCCCGACATCGCCTTCGCCACGCAAGACAAGCAACTGGGCACCGGCCATGCCGTCATGCAGTCGCTGGACCAGCTTGACGAAAGCGTGCCCACCCTCGTGCTCTACGGCGACGTGCCGCTGACCCGCGCCGAAACGCTGCACGCTCTCGTCGACGCGGCCGGTCACAACCACCTGGGCGTGCTGACCGTGCACCTGCACGACCCGACCGGCTACGGCCGCATCGTGCGCGACGCCGCCGGCCGCATCACGCGCATCGTCGAGCAGAAGGACGCCAACGAAACGCAACTCGCCATCCACGAGGTCAACACCGGCATCCTGGTGTGCCCGACGGCCAAGCTGAAGGCGTGGCTGTCCACGCTGTCCAATGACAACGCGCAGGGCGAGTACTACCTGACCGACGTGATCGAGCGCGCCGCCAGCGAAGGCGTGCCCATCACGTCCGCCCATCCCCTGGCCGAGTGGGAAACGCACGGCGTGAACAGCAAGGTGCAGTTGGCGGAGCTGGAGCGCATTCACCAGCGCAACCTCGCGCAGCAGCTGCTCGAAGATGGCGTGACGCTGGTCGACCCGGCGCGCATCGACGTGCGCGGCAAGCTCACGTGCGGCCGCGACGTGGTGATCGACGTCAACTGCATCTTTGAAGGCAACGTCACGCTGGGCGATGGCGTGCACATCGGCGCCAATGCGGTGATCCGCGATGCCGTCATCGAGGCCGGCGCAGAGATCCTGCCGTTCTGCCATATCGAACAGGCCAAGGTCGGTGCCGATTCGCGCATCGGGCCGTACGCGCGCCTGCGCCCCGGCACCGAGCTGGCCGAAGACGTGCATATCGGCAACTTCGTCGAGGTGAAGAACAGCCAGGTGGCGGCGCACAGCAAGGCCAACCACCTCGCCTATGTGGGCGATGCGACGGTCGGCTCGCGCGTGAACATCGGCGCCGGCACCATCACCTGCAACTACGACGGCGCCAACAAGTTCCGCACCATCATCGAGGACGACGCCTTCATCGGTTCCGACACGCAGCTCGTGGCGCCGGTGCGCGTTGGCAAGGGCGCGACCCTGGGCGCCGGCACCACACTGACCAAGGACGCGCCTGAGGGCAAGCTGACGGTCTCGCGTGCGCGCCAGACCACCATCGAGAACTGGCAGCGCCCCGTCAAGCAGAAGAAGCAGGCCTGACACGGCAAGCTTTGACAGGTTTTCTCCTGCGCCGAACAGCGGATGCCGCTGCGGCACACGAGCATCGATACTGAAATACCGAGTGCGGCGCACATTGACAGCGGCGCCGCACCCCAACCGGAGAAATCAACATGTGCGGTATCGTTGGCGCGGTTTCCACGCGCAATATCGTTCCCGTCCTGATCGAAGGCCTGCGCCGCCTGGAATACCGCGGCTACGACTCCTGCGGCGTCGCCGTGCAGCGTGACGGCCAGCTCGAGCGTGCGCGCACCGTCTCGCGCGTGGCAGATCTCGACGCGCAGGCGCAGTCGAGCCACCTCGATGGCGCCATCGGCATCGCGCACACGCGCTGGGCCACGCACGGCCGGCCGGACACCGTCAACGCGCACCCGCACTTCTCGGGCGACACCATCGCCCTGGTGCACAACGGCATCATCGAGAACTACGAAGTCCTGCGCGACGAACTCAAGGCCGCCGGCTACGGGTTTGAATCGCAGACGGATACCGAGGTCGTCGCCCACCTGATCCACCAGGCCTACACGTACCCGAGCAGCGCCACGCGCGGCGACCTGTTCGCCTCGGTGCGCGCCACGGTCAAGCGCCTGCACGGTGCCTATGCGATTGCCGTGTTCGCGCGCGACAACCCCGACGTGGTGGTCGGCGCGCGCGCCGGCTCGCCGCTGGTGGTGGCCATCGGCGAAAACGAAGCGTTCCTCGCCTCGGATGCGCTGGCCGTGGCCGGCTCTGCCAGCCGCATGGCGTACCTGGAAGAAGGCGACGTGGTGGAGATCACCCGCGACGGCTTCACCGTGGCCGATGCGCAGGACAACATCGTCGAGCGCGAAGTGAAGGAAGTCGGCACGTACGCCGCCGCGGTGGAGCTCGGCCCGTTCCGCCACTTCATGCAGAAGGAAATCTTCGAGCAGCCGCGCGCCCTGGGCGACACGCTCGAAGGCGTGCAAGGCTTCGGCCCAGACCTGTTCGGCCCCGAAGCGGCGCAGGTGCTGCCCAAGGTCGACAGCGTGCTGATCCTGGCCTGTGGCACGAGCTACTACTCCGGCTGCACGGCCAAGTACTGGCTCGAATCGATCGCCAAGATCCCGACACAGGTCGAGGTGGCCAGCGAATACCGTTACCGCGAGACCGTGCCCAACCCGAACGCGCTCGTCGTCGTGATCTCGCAATCGGGCGAAACCGCCGACACGCTGGCCGCACTGCGCCACGCACGCGAACTGGGCCACATGCACACGCTCGCCATCTGCAACGTGGCGACCAGCGCCATGGTGCGAGAGACGCAGCTCACGTTCCTCACGCGCGCCGGCACCGAGATCGGCGTGGCGTCCACCAAGGCGTTCACCACGCAGCTGGCCGCGCTGTACATGCTGGCGCTGACGTTCGCCAAGCTGCGCGGTCATCTGAATACCGAGCAGGAAGAAGATGCGCTGCGCCACCTGCGCCACCTGCCGTCGGCGCTGAACGCGGTGCTGGCGCTCGAGCCGCAGATCATCGCCTGGTCGGAAGAGTTTGCCCGCCGCGAAAACGCACTGTTCCTCGGCCGCGGTCTGCATTACCCGATCGCCCTGGAAGGTGCGCTCAAGCTCAAGGAAATTTCGTACATCCACGCAGAGGCCTACCCGGCCGGCGAACTCAAACACGGCCCGCTGGCGCTGGTGACCGAGCAGATGCCTGTCGTGACCGTCGCCCCGAACGACGCGCTGCTGGAAAAGCTCAAGTCGAACATCCAGGAAGTGCGCGCGCGCGGCGGCAAGCTGTACGTGTTTGCCGATGCCGATACGCATATCCAGTCGAGCGACGGTATCCAGGTGATCCGCATGCCGGAGCACTACGGCCAGCTCTCGCCGATCCTGCACGTGGTGCCGCTGCAGCTGCTGGCGTATCACACCGCGCTGGCGCGCGGCACCGATGTGGACAAGCCGCGCAATCTGGCGAAATCCGTTACGGTGGAATAGGCCGTATCGCGTGCTGTGCCGTCTTGGACGATAAGAAGCCGCTGCGTTTGCAGCGGCTTTTTTTGTGCTCGCCCCACGGCGCCGTCATCCAAACCGGACGCAATAGATCGGAGGAAGGTGCGCAGAGACCAGCTGCCAGCTGTTGCCGCCATCTGCAGACGTCCATAGCGCGCCGGTGGTCGACCCCATTGCCAGGCACGTGCCGGTCTGGTCAACGGCCAGGCCATGCCGATACACGAGGTCAGAGGCCGGCGCCGGCGGCAATCCATTGGACAGGGCTTCGAACGTGCGCCCGCCATCGCGGGTGCGGGTGACGACGAGGCGACCGTCCACCGGGAGGCGGCATGCGTCTTTCACGGCGGGCACGAACCACGCGGTGTCGGGCTCGTGCGGATGCACGGCCACCGCAAAACCAAAGCTCGATGGCTGCGCTTCCAGGCGCTGCCAGTGCATGCCCCCATTGGTCGATCGAAAGATCGCGCAGTGATGCTGCACCCAGAGCACGTCGGGGTTGGCGGCGCATTGCACGACGCGGTGCGGGTCTTGCACGTTCGCATCGCCGCGCCGCTCCGGCGGCATGTAGTCGGCTTCCATGCCCTCGGCCGTCACGCGCCAGCTCGCGCCGCCATCGGTGCTCTGCCAGACCCCGCCGCACGACACGCCGATCGTGACGTGCCGACTGTCGCGCGGGTCGACCATCACAGAGTGGATGCCCGGCGCGTCATAGCCGCCGCCAAACCATTCGCGGCACTCGGGGCGGTCCCACAGCGCCCGGTTCAGCGCCCACGAGTCGCCGCCATCGACCGAGCGGAAAAGCCCGCCGGGAATCGTGCCGGCCCACAGCACGCCGGGCTCCTCGGCGCCGCTTGCCTCGAGCGACCAGATTTGCTGCAGCGTCCATGCGGGCGAGGGCGGGCCGGGTGTTGCCGCATCCGCATCCGCGCGGTCACCGGAATCTGCTTCGTCGGCGGGCTGCTGTGGGTAGGTCGGGACGCCGCATTCCTCCCACGCGGCCATGCCCGCGCGCCGCCGGTGCAGCTTCACGCCGAAGTGTCCGAGATTGAGCGCGGCATACACCGATCCGTCGCGCGGGTCGGGCAGCACCATGCTTACCGGTTCGCCAATGAAGTCGGGCTGGCCGAGTGTCCATCCGCCCTCGGCCCCGGGGCGCAGCGCGAACAGCCCCTTGCGGGTGGCGACAAGCAATCGATCGTCCATGTCGGCTCTCCTGGCGAGGGACGGGCGGATTCGTGGATGCGCGGCGCGCTAACCGCCGGTCAGCGCCTGTATGACGTACACGCGGCTCGCTTTGCCCAGCGGGTCGGTCAGACGCTCCCGATCGCGCACCGGTTGTCCATCGATGAACACGGCGAGGTGTTTGCGCAGCGCGCCTTGATCGTCGAGGATGTAGCCGCGCAGCCGGGGTTGCTCGGCAAACACCGCGTCGAGCGCTTCGCCCAGCGTGCGCGCATCGACCTCGCGCTCGGGCGTCGGAATGTGCCGCTGGATCGAGGCAGCAAAAAAGAGATACGCCATGGGGGCGTCGCACGGGGGGCGGCCGTGTCGGGTGTTTCTGTAGTGTAGGCAGCTCAGCGCGCAGCGGGAGCGGATTCGCGGGCGGCCGGGAAGGTGCAACACCGCGAAGCGA
Source organism: Ralstonia mannitolilytica (assembly GCF_905397375.1). Taxonomy (GTDB): domain Bacteria; phylum Pseudomonadota; class Gammaproteobacteria; order Burkholderiales; family Burkholderiaceae; genus Ralstonia; species Ralstonia mannitolilytica. The sequence continues at coordinate 85,465 of NZ_CAJPVG010000008.1, read as the reverse complement.
TGCATCAGTCGCACCCCTGCGTGCCCGTGGCGGCGAGCGTTTAAAGCGCGCACGCTGGCCGGCCAGCTTGTATGCTGCGGTGCGCAGCCTCACCAACGTTTCCGGAGACCTGCGTGTTCTACTTCCTGAACAAAGTGCTGTTGCTCGCCATCTACGGCGTCGCGCTGGGCAGCTATGCGGCGCCGCTGGCGCTGTCGGCCGACGTCATCCATGGGGTGCGGATCGTGGCGGCCGTGCTGCTGGCCGCCCATCTGCTGGAGGTGGTGTTCTGCTTTCGCAAGGTTGCGCTGCACAAGGGCCCGCTGCTCGACAGCGTGCTGCTGACGCTGCTGTTCGGATTCCTGCATTGGAAGCCAATGGCGGACGCGGTGCGGCGCGCCCGCTGATCTGCCTCACTCCTTATCCCGATGCACCGGGAACAGCGCCGACAGCACCTGCCGCGCCGTCCCGCGCAGCACGCCACTGGCATCGGGATCGCCATAGGCCAGCGCGGTCGCAAAGTTCCGCGCCTGTTGCAGGGTGACGTGCGGCGGCAGCGGCGGCACATCGGGGTCGGTCTTCACTTCCAACACCACGGGGCGGTCTGCGGCGAGGGATTCGTCCCACGCGCCGGCCAGCTGGTCGGGGTTGTCCACGTAAAGCCCCTGCAGGCCGATCAGTTCCGCAAAGCGGTGGTACGGCACGTCGGGAATGTCCTGCGACGCCGGAAACTTCGGATTGCCCTCCATCACGCGCTGTTCCCACGTGACTTCGTTCAGGTCCTGGTTGTTGAGGACCATGCAGATCCACTTCGGCGATGTCCACTGCTTCCAGTACTTGGCCACCGTGATGAGCTCGGCCATGTTGTTCATCTGCATGGCGCCGTCGCCCACCAGTGCGATGACGGGCCGCTCGGGATGCGCGAACTTGGCCGCAATCGCATACGGCACCGCCGCGCCCATCGACGCCAGTCCGCCCGACAGCGAACCCATCATGCCGGGCTTGAACTTCAGGTCGCGCGCGTACCAGTTGGCGCACGTGCCGGAGTCGCTGGTGACGATCACGTTGTCGGGCAGCCGGGGTGACAGTTCCCAGAACACGCGCTGCGGATTGACGGGAAACGCCGGCTGCAGTGCGCGTGCTTCCAGCGTCTTCCACCAGTCGGCATTCCAGCGCGCGATGCGCTCGGGCCAGTACGTGTCGGTCTTGCGCTGGAGCAGCGGCAACAACGCCCGCAGCGTCTGCGCGCAATCGCCGACGAGGTTGACTTCCATCGGGTAGCGCAGCCCGAGCATGCCGGGGTCGATGTCGATCTGCACGCCGCGCGCCTGGCCCTCCTTGGGCAGGAACTCGGCGTACGGGAAGCCCGAGCCGACCATCAGCAGCGTGTCGCAGTGGTTCATGAGCTCCCAGCTCGGCTCGGTGCCGAGCAGGCCGATGGCGCCCGTCACATAGGGCAGATCGTCGGGCAGCACCGCCTTGCCGAGCAGCGCCTTGGCCACGCCGGCACCGAGCGTCTGCGCCACCGCGGCCACCTCGGCGCTGGCCCCGAGTGCACCTGCGCCCACCAGCATCGCCACGCGCCGGCCGCGGTTGAGCACGTCCGCCGCGCGTTCCAGGTCGACGGCATGCGGCACCACGCTGGGCGCGCTGTAACCCACGCCCGAGTGCAGCGTGCCGTGCGCATGCGGCGGCGAGCTGTATGGCATTTCCTGCAGATCGTTCGGCAGCACCAGTGCCGTCACACGGCGCTGGCCAATGGCGATGCGCACCGCACGGTCGAGCAGGTGCCGCACCTGCGCGGGCACGCTGGCCTGGTGCACGAACGCCCCGGCCACGTCGCGGAACATCGCCACCAGATCCACCTCCTGCTGGTAATGCCCGCCGACGGCCGTGCGCGCTTGCTGGCCTGCAATCGCCAGCACCGGCATGTGGTCGAGCCGCGCATCGTAGAGGCCGGTGACCAGGTGCGCGGCGCCGGGGCCCGACGTCGCCATGCAGACGCCAAGCTCCCCGGTGAACTTGGCATGCGCCGACGCCATGAAGGCGGCCATCTCCTCATGCCGCGCCTGCACGAACTCGATCTTGCCGCCGGCACGCTGCAATGCACCGAACATGCCGTTGATGCCATCGCCGGGGTAGCCGAAGATGCGCCGCACGCCCCACTGGTACAGGCGTTCGACAAGGAAATCGCAGACAGTGGGTGCCATGGTGCGTCCTTGTCAGGCCGTTGCGCCTTCGGAGAGCAGCGCTTCCTTGCGCGCCGTCATCGGCTCCTGCAGCGATGAGAGGTCGACATGCTGGCGGATCAGCTTGGGGAAGAGCTCGGTTTCTTCTTCCTCCACGTGGTGCGCGACGTACTCCGCCAGCACGGTGAACTTCGCCTCGAACAAGTCGTCGCCCGCCTGCATGCCCGCGAGCTGGTTGATCAGATCCTTGGCGGTTGCGTGCTCGACCAGCGCTTCATCGAGGATGTCCTTGAAGGCCTCGCCGCCGTTGTCGCGCACGAACGGGTAGAACAGTTCTTCCTCCAGCTTGGTGTGGACGGTCAACTTTTCACACGCTTCGCGCACGATCTGCTCGCCGCTGGGCTTGTCCTTTTCCTGCTGGAACGTCTTGAAGAGTTTCTTCACCTCGCGGTGATCGTCCAGCAGCATCGACAGCACGGCGCGCTGCGCCACAGGAATTTCGGATTTGTTCATGGGGATCTCTCCTGGTTGCCTTGGGGTGGGGTCGCCGTACCGTCGAGCAAGCGCCATGCCGCGGGTCGGGGCGGGAGGGCCCGCAGCGCAGGCAGGTTTCATGCTGGCGCCAATGGATGCTCACGGCGGTCGCGCGCACATGCACGGCGCACGGCCGTCGCGCACCGTTGAACCTCAACCCGAACTGATGGAGGGATTTGCTATGGATTACACGACTACTGCCGGTGGCCTGGGCGCAGGGGCCAGCACCACGGCCGGCGTGCGCATGCGCATCATCGGGCGCGCCGATCCGACGTCGCCAGGCCCGGGGCCCGAGCTGATGGCCGCCGGGACGCTGGAAGGCGATCGCGTCGTCAACCTGAATGGGGAAGACCTCGGCAAGATCACCGACATCATGCTCGACGTACAGCGCGGCCGCATTGCGTATGCGGTGATGTCGGTGGGCGGTTTCCTGGGCATTGGCGACAAGCTGTTCGCCGTGCCATGGAGCGCCATGTCGCTCGATGTGGACCGCAAGTGCTTCGTCCTCGATGCCGACAAGGACCGCCTCGACACGGCGCCCGGGTTCGACAAGGATCATTGGCCGACCATGGCCGACGCGACATGGGCGCAGTCGGTGCATGAGTACTACGGCTCGCGCCCGTACTGGGAGGAATATTGACGCGCAGGCACGGGATTCGCGTGCGTGTCGTCAGGACCGCTTGAAAAAGGAGAGCGTTATGGAAGAGGGTAAGAAGGAAAAGAACCCGACTGCACACAAGCGCGAGGACCTCGTCGAAAAGGCTGTGGAAGACACCTTCCCGGCCAGCGACCCGCCCGCCACGGGCGGCATCACGCGCGTGGTCGACAAAGACAAGGGCAAGGACAGCAACGGCACCGCGCGCGACGACCAGCGCGGCCACAACGGCGGCCACCGCTGACCTGCCCTGTTGGCCAGCCGCCCGCATCGCCGCAAGCATGCGGGCGTTTTGCTGCGGCGCACCCTCAACGGTGCGCCAGGATGTTGATCACGTTGCCGAACGGACCGCGGACGAAGAAGCGCCGCACGCCCCACGGCTCATCCGTGAGCGCGTACACGACCTGCAGGCCGAGCGCCTGCGCGCGCGCGTGGGCGGCATCCACGTCATCCACTTCCACCGACAGCGCCGGCACGGGCGTGCCGCCACCGCCTTCCGTGGCGATGCTGAGCTGCGGCGGCGCGGCCGCACCGGTGTGGGCATAGGTGACGATCCAGCCGTGATCCATGACAGGGTCGAGCCCCAGGAATTCGGCGTAGAACGCACGCGCCAGTGCCGGGTTGGCTGCATGCAGGTTGGGGACGATGCGCTTGACGGCCATGCGGGCTCCTCGTGCAGTGAACGGGTGAGCGCATTGTAGTCAGCGCCCTGGGCCTGTGACGGAGCCGGCGCATGCGGGCGCCACGCACATCACGTAAAGTGGCGGGCACACAAAATGATCGAGACACGCACGCCATGGAATTCCTGCAATCGCTGCTGGCACCCCGCCTGCAAAACGTTGAAACCTCCGCCATCCGCGAGTTGTTCAAGGTGCTCGGCAAGCCGGGCCTGGTCTCGTTTGCCGGCGGTTTTCCGGACGCCGCCTTGTTTGACGTGGAAGGCCTGAAGGCCGCCGCCGACAGCGCACTCACCACCGACGCCGCCCGCGCGCTGCAATACGGCGCCACCGAGGGCTTCGAGCCGCTGCGTGAGGCCATCGTCACGCTGATGAAGTCGCGCGGCGCCAACGTTGCGAACACCGACATCCTCGTCACCACCGGTTCGCAGCAAGGGCTGGATCTGCTGGGCAAGGTGCTGATCGGCGAGGGCGACACGGTGCTGACCGAGGCGCCCACCTTCCTCGCCGCCATTCAGGCGTTCAAGCTGTACGGCGCCAAGGTGGCCGGCGTGCCGACCGATGGCAACGGCCTGGATGTCGACGCGCTGGAAAAGGTGCTTTCGACCGCGCGCCCCAAATTCCTCTACGTGATTCCCAACTTCGGCAACCCGAGCGGCGCGCTGATGAGCCTGGAGCGCCGCAAGCGCCTGCTGGACGTGGCCGTGCGCCACAACCTGCTGATCGTGGAAGACGACCCGTACGGCGACCTGTATTTCGACGCGCCCCCGCCGCCGTCGCTGTACGCCCTGTCACAGCAGACCGACGGCGCACAGGGGCGTGTGATCTACCTCGGCAGCCTGTCGAAGGTAGTGGCGCCGGGGCTGCGCGTGGGCTGGATGATCGCCTCGCAGCCGGTGCTGGGCAACGCGGTGATGGTCAAGCAGTTTGCCGATGCGCACACCTCCACGTTTGCGCAGGCCACGGCCGCTGCCTACCTGCGCAGCAATCGCCTGGACACCGTGCTGCCGCGCACGCGTGCGGCCTATGCCGAACGCGCCCACGCCATGGCCAACGGCCTGCGTGCGCTGTTGCCCGACACCGAGCTGACCTTCAACCGCCCGCGCGGCGGCATGTTCCTGTGGTGCACCTTGCCGGGCCGCAATGCCGGCGATGTGGCCAAGGTGGCCATCGAGCGCGGTGTGGCGTTCGTGCCGGGCGCGGCGTTCTACCCGGTCGACCCGGATCGCTCCACGCTGCGTCTGTCGTACGCCACCTCGTCGCTGGCGCAGGTGGAAGAGGGTGTGCGCAAGCTCGCGCATGCCATCGGCGAGTTCAAGCTGGGCTGACCTCGCCAGGGCAGGCTGCGGTGGCACAGGCACACACCGACGCGCAGCAAGACCCCGCGCTGCTGCGCCGCCTGCTGCGCGCCAAAGACCGCATGGACGCCGCCTCGCACGAGGCATGGCCCGTCAAGCGGCTGGCCGAGGTGAGCGGCGTGTCGGCGGCGCATTTTGCGCGTTCGTTCAAGCAGGCCTTCGGCATTCCGCCGCACCGCTACCTGCTGACGCGCCGCATCGAGCAGGCCACCACCCTGCTGCGCGACACCGACCTCCCCATCATCGAAATCGCCTACGCCACGGGCTGGGAAAGCCTCGGCACCTTCGGCCGCATCTTCCGTGACATCACCGGGCTGAGCCCGAGCGCGCTTCGCCGTCACGCACAGGCCACCGCACCGCTGCAGCAACTCGACCGCGTGCCCGCCTGTGTGCTTAAGGCGGCGCAGCGGCCCGACCTCGTCACAGCAGTTTCGGAGAAGCGCCGCCAGCTGGCAGAGGGTACAAATCCGTCACCCATCAACAACAAGGAGCGGTGATGAGCCAAGGGATCAATGTCGTCGGGCTGTATGTGGACGATCAGGACGCGGCGCTGGCGTTCTATGTCGACAAGCTCGGATTTCGCGTGCATACCGACGTGCGCAACGGCCCGTATCGGTGGCTGACGGTGCAGCATCCGGAGCAGCCGTCGTTTCAGCTCGGCCTGTTCCAGCCGGGCCCGCCCATTCACGACGAAGCCACGGCGCAGACGCTGCGCGCCATGGTCGCCAAGGGCGCGATGCCGCCGCTGGTGCTGACCGTCGCCGATTGCCGCGCCGCCTATGTGCAACTGCGCGAGCGCGGCGTGGAGTTCACGCAGGAGCCGATCGACCGCTTCGGCAGCGTCGACGCCGGCTTTCGTGACCCGGCCGGCAACGGCTGGAAGATGATCCAGGCCGCCCGAGGTGCCCAGTGAGCCCCCGCCACGCAATCCGCCAGTTTCACCGCTGGGTGTCGATGGCGTTCACGCTCACGGTCATCGCCAACTTTGTCGCCCTGGGGCTGGGCAAGGGTGCACAGCCGCCGGCGTGGATCACCTACGCGCCGCTGCTGCCGCTGGCGCTGCTGCTGTTCACGGGGCTCTACCTGTTTGCGCTGCCGTACCTGGATCGGCGTGGCGCGCGGCGCTCGACCGGCGAGCGGGACACGCCCACCGCGGCAGTCTGAGTGCGGCACGTGAGGCTCTGAGGCCCGATTGCGGGGCTCAGACAGCCGAGCGTGAGTGTCCGAGGCTCGTCCACCAAGCTCAACGCCCGGAACATGACCGTTCGAGGTCGAAAAAATCGGGCTCAGAGGCCCAAGCGCGAGGGGTCGGAGGCCCGACGCCGAGCCTCTGAGGCCCAAGCGTGGGCCTTAAAGCCCGGAGCGTGCGTGTTTGAGGGTCGAGCGCCGGGGTCCAAGCTCGGAGCGCGAGGGTTTGAGGCTCGAACGCCGGGGTCCAAGGTCGGAACGCGAGGGTTTGAGGCTCGATCGCCACAGTCGAAGCTCGGAACGCGAGGGTTTGACGTCCGTGCGTCGGGCTCCGGAACCGGCGCGTCGCGTTCCGCGCTCCGGCGTTCAGTGTGCGACCGACGTGGCTGCAGGTTCATCGGCCAGCGCCGCCTCATGTCGGCCGCCCCTGCGCCACAACACCACCGCCACCACGTGGCACGCGGCGGCTGCCCACCCCAGCATGCCCGGCCCGCCGTGCGCCAGGGCCAGGGCGCCAACGCTCGACCCCAGCGCAATCCCCACATACACCGCAGATGCATGCAGCGACAGCGTGATCGGTGACACATCGGGCGCCAGGCGGATCAAGCGCGTCGCGTGCGCCGGGCCGAAGCCCCAGCCGGCCATGCCCCACAGCACGACCGCGCCGATGGCGACCGCGCCGGCCACCGTGCCGTGCAGCACCTGCGCTGACAGCGACAGCACCGAGAACGCCAGCACGATGCCCGCGCTGCTGACCGCCAGCACGCGTGCCACACCGGCGCGGTCGGTCATGTGGCCGCCCAGGCCCGTGCCGAGCGCCGCAAAGCTGCCGACCAGGAACAGCACGATGCCCACGTGCTGCGGCGCGAAGCCCAGCCCCTGCACAAAGAACGGGGCGACGTAGGTGTAGAACGTAAAGCCGCCTGCGGCCCACAGCGTGGACACCGCCAGCGCGCCCAGCATGCCGGGCCGGCGCGCCACGGAGAGGCGCTGCGCCAGCGTGGTCACGCTGTGCGGCAGTGCGCGCGGCAGGCCGAAGGCCAAGCCCGCCGTGGCCAGAGCCGACAGCACACCGCATGCGATGAACGTCGAACGCCAGTCGCCCTGCGCCGCAATCCACGCGCCCAGCGGCACGCCGAGCGCCACTGCCACCGTGCCGCCGCCCGTGATGATGGCGAGCGCCGAGCCGCTGCGCGAGGCGGGCACCAGCGAGGTCGCCACCGCATTGGCCGTCGGCAGAAACACGCCGGCCGCCAGCGCCAGCAGTACGCGCGTCGCCATCAACTGCCCAAAGCCGTGCGCGGTGGCCGCCAGCAGGTTGCCTGCCGCAAAGATGGCCAGCGCGCCGATCAGCACGCGTCGGCGGTCGACATTGCCGAGCAGCGTCGCCATCACCGGCGAGCCCACGGCATACGTGACGGCAAACACGGTGACGAGCTGCCCCGCCGCCGGCACGCTCACACCCAGGTCTGCGGCCAGCGCCGGTAGCAGCCCGGCGATCATGAAACCTTCAGTGCCGATGGCGAACGCACCCAGGCACAACCACCACAGCGATGCCGGCATGGTCGGCTCCTGTCAGAAAACGAATGTGGAATGGAGGCGGAGCGCGGAGGCTCCGCGAGAATCAGCGCGCGGCGGTGCTGGCGGTCTGGCCGAACAACACGCTGCGCTCGTCGTCGGAGATGTCTTCGCGGCGGCGCGAGTAGGCGCGTTCCACCCCGGCATAGGCGCGCTGCGTGGCCGGCCGTGCGCCAACGGCTTCGAACCAGCGCTGCAGGTGCGGGAAGTCGTTCAGGTCCTGACCATGCCCGGCGTGCGGGACGATCCACGGATAGGCCGCGATGTCGGCGATGGTGTAGTCGTTGCCGGCAATGTACGGGCGATCGGCCAGGCGGCGGTCGAGCACGCCGTACAGGCGGTTGGTCTCTTTGGTGTAGCGATCAATGGCGTAGGGCACGCGCTCGGGGGCGTACACGTTGAAGTGGCCGATCTGCCCGGCCATCGGGCCCAGGGCGCCCACCTGCCAGAACAGCCACTTGAGCACTTCCATGCGGCCGTGCAGGTCGGTGGGCATCAGATGGCCTGTCTTCTCGGCCAGGTAAAGCAGCATGGCGCCCGATTCGAACAGCACCACCGGCTCGGTCCCCTCGGCCGGGTCGTGATCGACCATGGCCGGGATCTTGTTGTTGGGCGAGATGGCCAGGAACTCGGGCTTGAACTGGTCACCCCGGCTGATATCGACGGGGATGACGCGGTGCGGCAAGCCGGTTTCGGCAAAGAACAGCGCCATCTTCAGGCCGTTGGGCGTGGCGCAGTAGTAGAGGTCGATCATGGCGGGGCCCTCGTGTTCTGTCATGTTGGTGGACAGAGTAGGCGCGCGAGTGGCCTTTTGTAATGTCCAGAAACTGGAATTTTCAGGTGACCACTCAGTGCCCGTGCGGCTGTGCCGGTTCGGCTGTCTCGCAGGCGCGTGCGTACCCTTCCCACGCCGCCGTGCCGCACAGCACGCCCGTCGCCAGCGCAGATACCGCCAGCGCCGGCCATTCGCCCGCCACCATCCAGGCGCCGCCAAGCGCCACCAGACCAACCACATGCGCTGGGCGCAACCGGCCGAAGATCGCCCACTTGAACAGCAGGTTGCCCAGCAGATACAGCGCCGCGCTGCCCAGCACCGCCAGCGCCGTCCCCGCATGGGGGTGGCCCACCGGATGCGCCAGCACGAACTCATCGGCCACCGCCCCGACGATGATGCCGGCCACCAGCACCACGTGGATGTAGGTGTAGGCCAATCGTGCAAGCCGGCCAGGATCGGCCGAATGCGACATGGTGTGCGCGCCGCGCTCGGCAATCGTGTCGAAGTAGAGCCACCACATCGCCAGGCTGCCGATGAACGACAGCGCCATCGCCGCGATGTTCTGGGCGGTCCAGTCGAGCCCGGCAAACGTGGAGCCCGTGACCAGCACCGATTCGCCCAGCGCGATGATGATGAACAGCGAGCAGCGCTCGGCCATGTGGCCGCCTTCCACGTTCCAGTCGTTGGTGGTGGAGCGGCCCAGGCCCGGCGTGTAGAAGCCTATCGACGGCCCGACCCATTCGATGGCCAGCGCGACGATCCAGCAGGCCCAGCGCACGGAACCGTCCGACAGCCCGCCCGCCAGCCACAGCACCGCAGAGATGCCGAGCCACGTGGCGATGCGCTGGAAGTTGCGCCGCATGGGCAGCGCCTCGCCGCGCACGGCCCACAGGAAGAACACCGTGCGCCCGAACTGCATGAACACATAGGCCAGCGCAAACGCCAGCCCGCGCGAGCCGAAGGCCTGCGGCAGCGACGCCGAGAGCAGCAGCCCGCCCGTCATCAGCACGAGCATCAGCATGCGGATGGCGAGCTTGTCCGGGTCGAGCCAGTTCGTCACCCACGACGTGAAGATCCACACCCACCACACCGCCAGCATCAGCAGCAGCGCCTGCGCGCCGCCTTGCAGCGTGAAGTTGCCGATCAGCAGGTGGGAGAGCTGCGTCACCGCAAACACGAACACCAGATCGAAGAACAGCTCGATGTTGGTGACGCGGTGGTGGCCGTGGGCGCCTTCGGGCGAGGGGCGGAGGTAACTGCGGGGCATCGGGTGTCCTCGGTGCGGCCTTGTGAACGGCGATCAGGCCGACTGCATGCCGAGCGTGAGCGTGCCTGCGCCCACCATCACCGCACCGCCCGTGTAGCCGAAGCGGCGCTGCGCGGCCACGCTGGTCAGACGCTTGGCGAGCAGCTTGGCGGCCAGCGCGTACATCGACGCGTTGGCGGCGGCCAGGATGACGAAGGTCGGCAGCAGGATCACGCTCTGCGACAGGAAGGTCTGCTCGGCCGACATGAACTGCGGCACGAAGGCGACGAAAAAGACGATGCTCTTGGGGTTGAGCGCCGTGACCGTCCAGGCGGACAGGAAGCGGCGGCCGGCGGACTTCTGCTGCACCGGGATGCTGGCTTCGGGCGCATCGTCGCGCAGGCGGCGGGCGCTGAGGATCGACTTGATGCCCAGATAGACGAGGTACGAACCGCCGATGAGCTTGAGCGCCGTGAAGGCCGCCGCCGATGCGGCCAGCAGGGCGCCCGCACCGGCAAGGGACACGGCCATGGCTGTGGTGTCCCCAGCGGCCACGCCGGCAACGGTGCTCCACGCCGAGCGGCCACGGTTGGCCAGCGAATCACCAATCACCAAAAGGATGGTCGGGCCGGGGATGAGCAGGATGATGATGCTGGCGCCGATGAAGGCCAGCCAGGTTTGGAGGGTCATGGGGTGGCTCGCTGTGTTGTTGGGGTGAGGGGAGACAGTTATCCATGAAAAAAATGGGGCGTCAAATGGGGTGGGTGTTTTTTGTTTTTGGTTTTTGGGTTGGTGGTGCATCCCTTGTTTCATCCCCTGCCGGGGCTGACTCACTTTCTTTGGTCTTGCCCAAAGAAAGTAAGCAAAGAAATGCGCGCCCGAGATGGCGAAAGACTCCTTCAATTTTCGTAACCGGGCGGAGGCGGGGAAAACTCGCTGCGCTCAGACAGTTCCCCGCCTTTTTTCCGCCCGCTTACGAAAATTGAAGGCGCCATCTAGGGCAGGAACGGCCAAACACTCGGTATGCCGGTGCAAACGAAAAAAGCGAGCCCTGGTAGCTCGCTTCGTGTTCGACGGTTTGCTTTTCCCTTGCCCTAGATGGCGCCTTGGATTTTTGTTGCGGGAAGGATAAAGAGGGGAGGCCTGTTTGAGCGCAGCGAGTTTGCCTCCCCTCCCTTCCCGCGACACAAATCCAAGGGGAAGTCGCCATCTCGGGCGCGCCTTTCTTTTGCTTACTTTTCTTTGGCAAGACAAAGAAAAGTGAGTCGGTCCCGGCAGGGAACGAAAGGGGGATGGACCACCAAGTCCAAAACACCCACAAAAAAAACCTACCCATGTCGCCTCGCCGCCAACCCCACCCCACTCACCAACAAAACCCCCGCCGCCACCTCCAACCCATGCGGCAACCGACCCTCATAAACAAACCCATACACCAACGCAAACACCGTCTCGAACACGATCAACTGCCCCGACAGCGTTAACGGCAACTTGCGGCTGGCCGCATTCCACAGGCTGTTCCCGAGCACAGAGGCCCCGAGCGCCACGCCCATATTCACCAGCCAGAACATCGCCCACGCCGATGCGGGCTGCGCAGACGCCGTCGCCATGCCGGGCAGCAAGAACGCCGGCACGGCCAGCGCCAGTGACAGCAGCCCGGTCGCGACGCCCGTCAACAGCGACCACTCCCGGCTCGTGAACTGCGGCCGCGCGCGCAGGTACCGCGCATTGCACACCGCATACACGGTCCAGCAGGCCAGCGCGCCCGCTGCCATCAACAGCCCGATGAAATAGGTTCTGCCGCTGGCACTCGAATGCACGTCGGGCGCATCGAGGTAAATGCACACCACGCCGGCCACGGCCATCAGCAGCGGCACGGCAAGTTGCCGCAACGGCAGGCTGCCGCGTTCGGCCGCGCCGGCCAGTGTGACCGTCACGGGCAACAGCCCGACGATGAGCGAGACCGGCGCCACGCCGGCGCGCTGCACGCCGCCCGCCACGCACAGGTAGTACAGGATGTTGCCGGGCAGCGATAACAGCAGCAGCGCCGCCCAGTCGCGCCCGGTCGTCTTGCGCCACAGCGTGCGCCACACCGGCAGCGCCAGCGCGAGCGAGAGCACGCCGTACAGCACGTACCGCGCGGCCGACAGCGCCAGCGGTGAAAACTGCGGCAGCATTTTCGGCGCGACGAAGATGACGCCCCACAGCGCGCCGGCCGCGACGCCGTAGCCGATGCCCGTGAGGTGGTCGCGCCGCGCGTCGTGCTGACCGTGATGCAGCTGCGTTGCAGAGGAGGTGTCGCCAACAGCCATGGAGCGCCTGTCCGAAAAGATCAATCGAACCGGCACTCTGCGCGTGCGCGTGCCGCACGTCTTGGCGAAGACGGCTGCGCTTTGGCAAAAACGGAAAGGGCCCGGGCTAGCGGCGCACCGCGGCGGGCGTGATGCCGTGCGTGGCCTTGAGGTGGCGCGTGAGGGCGCTTTGGTCGTAGTAGCCGGTGCGTGCGGCAACCTCGGCGATCGGCAGGGCGGTGCTTTCCAGCAGCGTCAATGCATGCCGCAGCCGTACCGCAGCCAGATGCGCATGCAGCGTGGTGCCGTAGGCGGCACGGAACAGCGTGGCGAGGCGACGCGCACTGACGCCCGCTTCTGCGGCCAGCGCATCGACGGTAAGCGGCTCCGCGTAGCGGTGCTCGATGGCGTGCCAGGCGCGCTCCGCACGCGCATCGGGGCGTGCGCGGATCTGCGTGGATTGATTGGCCGGATGCGCGGCCAGCGTTGCCAGCGCGAGTGACGACCACGCAGTGGCCAGCGCGGCGTCGACGACGGGCGCGTCCTGGAGCCATGTCGTCAGTGCCCGCAGGCCCGGCGTGAGCGGAAAGAACACGCGGTCGGCGAGGCCGCCCAGGCTGGGCGCATCTGCGGTTTGCCCGGGGATGTCGAAGACGATGAAGCGGTTGGCGCCGGTGGCTTCAAACGCGTGCGTGGCGCCCGCCGGGATGAGCGCGGCGTGGTGCGTGTCGACACGGCCGCTGCGGCCGTCGACATCCATCTCGAGGATGCCGCGTGCGGGCATCACGACCTGCATGAAGTCGTGCGAGTGCGGGGGCGCGGCGAGGCCGTAAGTGCGGAAGTCCAGCATGGTGCCGCCGAGAATAGCACCGGCACTCGCCCAAAAAAATACCCGGCCACAGATCGTCTGCGCCGGGTCTCGGAACTTTCACGGAAAGAGGCTCCGTGAGAAGAGGAACACGCGCATCGTGCGCCGCTTGCATGACAGCGGCATGACGGCGGCATGTCAGCTGCGCCTGCGCCCTCATTCCTCCTGGATCGTCACCTTGTTCGGATAGAACGCCAGATAGCCGGCCACTTCGCGTGCGACGGGCTTGGGCTGTTCGTACGTCCAGACGGCGTTGTCGGCGCGCACATCGCCGGCCACGATCGTGTAGTACGACGCATCGCCCTTGTACGGGCAATGGGTGTGATGCTGCGTGCGCTCCAGCAGGTTCATCTGCACATCGTCGCGCGGGATGTACTGCACCGGCGGGTACGACGCCTCGCGCAGCGTGCGCGCCAAGTGCGTGCTGGCGATGGTGAAGCCGTTGAGCGTCACCGTGACGCGGCGCGGGTTCGACTCGACGGTGATGGGGTGATTCGGATCGATATCGGGCATGCGGCACTCCTGCAGTTGGGCGAGGGAAGACGCTTTCACTGTAGCAAGCGTCGCGCGCGCCTTCCCCTGACTGCCGGTTCGTGCTTACCAGTGCGTTTCCGATTCCGGCGTGGACGAGACGCGGTGGATCGCCAGGTCGGCGCCCATGAATTCGGCCTCGCGGTCCAGCCGCAGCCCGACGAGCTTGCGCAGCGTGCCGTACACCACCGTGCCGCCGATGAGCGCAATCGCGATGCCGCCGGCCGTGCCCGCCACCTGCGCCCAGAACGACACGCCGCCCAGGCCGCCGAGCGCCTTCAAACCGAAGATGCCGGCCGCGATGCCGCCCCACGCGCCGCACAGGCCGTGCAGCGGCCACACGCCGAGCACGTCGTCGATGCGCCAGACGTTCTGCACGCGCGTAAACATCCACACAAACAGCACGCCTGCAATGCCGCCGACGGCCAGTGCGCCAAGCGGGTGCATCACGTCGGAGCCGGCGCACACGGCCACCAGGCCGGCCAGCGGCCCGTTGTACGAAAAGCCCGGATCGTTCTTGCCCATCCACCACGCGGTGAGCGTGCCGCCCACCATCGCCATCAGCGAGTTGATGGCGACTAGGCCGCTCATCTTGTCGAGCGTCTGCGCGCTCATCACGTTGAAGCCGAACCAGCCGACCGCCAGCACCCAGGCGCCGGCCGCCAGGAACGGGATGTTCGACGGCGGATGCGCGGCGATGCGGCCGTCGTCCTTGTAGCGGCCGTGGCGCGCGCCCAGCAGCAGCACCGCCGGCAGCGCGATCCAGCCGCCCACCGCGTGCACGACCACCGAGCCGGCAAAGTCGTGGAACTCCGCGCCTGTCACGCTCTGCAGCCAGTGCTGGATGCCGAAGCGCTGGTTCCAGGCGATGCCTTCAAAGAAGGGGTAGACGAAGCCCACCAGCACGAAGGTCGCCGCCAGTTGCGGCTCGAAGCGCGAACGCTCTGCAATGCCGCCGGAGATGATGGCCGGGATGGCGGCCGCGAACGTCAGCAGGAAGAAGAACTTCACCAGCTCGTAGCCGTTCTGCTGGGCGAGCACGTCGGCGCCGGTAAAGAAATTGACCCCGTACGCGATCGAATAGCCGATGAAGAAGTACGCGATGGTCGACACGGCAAAGTCGACCAGGATCTTGACCAGTGCATTGACCTGGTTCTTCTTGCGGACGGTGCCCAGCTCAAGGAACGCGAAGCCGGCATGCATGGCCAGCACCATGATCGCGCCCAGCAGGATGAAGAGCGCGTCGCCCCCGGTTTTGATGGAGTTCATTGCGGTTGTCGTGCGGGTTGAGGGTCAGCGTCATCCGGGTGCAGCGTGTGCCCATAAATGACGCAAAAAGCGCCGACAGATGCAAAAGTTGTTCCAACGGTGTGCAAAAAGGTGGCATGGCGCACCAGGGCCGTGCGAAGGACATCGCCTTCGCACTGCTCGCTGCAGGTGGCTCGAAATCGGTGCGTCTCTGCTTTGAATTGGTGCGGCAGGAGGGGGGATGCGCCGTCGTGGTGCGTACGGCGGTGGGGGGTGTTACGGCTTGGCGCCTGACACGCTGAACGATGTCGCCACGCCGTTCCACAGCGGCTCGTACCGCAGCCGCACGGCGCTGGCCTGCTCGGGCGACGTGGCGGGAGACTGCATGTGCAGCATCAGCAGCGCGCCGTCGGTCGGCACCATGAAGACGCGGCCGACCAGCGTGTTGCCGGTCGCGCGCGGGGGATGCGGCCCGGGCGATTCGCCGATGTAGCTGGCCCACACGCCGCTGCGCCCGCCGAACGATTGCGTGCCCCAGCCCAGCAGCCGGCAGGGCGCCGCCACTGCTTGCTTGACGGCATCGCGCATCCAGCGCGGTTCGCGGTTGTCGGGCACCGCTTCAAGGTCGCCTTCGGTGGGGCGCACGATCAGTTCCATGCGCGAGAGCCCCGAGCCGCCCTGGTTGGCCCACGCGCCGATCGCCACGCGCGCCGGGTCGGGTTTGCGCGGCGGCGTGGGCGGCACGCGTTCCCACGAGAACGGCAGCCGCAGGTTGACGCTCGCGCCGCGCGCGTTCGGCCAGTCAGACAACGTCACGGCCTGCGTAAAGCGGCTGCTCAGCTCTTCGGCGGGCCGGTCGTCGTAGACCACCGCCAGCAGCGTTTGCAGCGTGGCGCGGTCCTGGCTGCCTTGCGCGCGCGCCACCACGCGTTCGGCCAGCGAGTGGGCGGTCTGCGGCGTCTGCGTGGAAATGCCCACGCTCGGCTGGTGGACGTCGAGTGCACGCTCGATCAGCAGTTGGCGCTCGTCGTCGGAGAGCGGAATGCCGGCGATCAGGCGGCGTGTGCGGACCAGCGCCTGCGGGAAGGTGTTGTCGAACTGGGTACGGGCGCGGATCAGCTCTTCACGCTGGCCGGGAAAGCGCTGGATGGCGCGGTCGAGCGCCTGCGATTGCACCGTCAGGAAGCCAAGCACGCTGATCAGCCCCGGGATGGCGCCGGGCGTGTAGTCCCACGCCAGGGCGTGGCCGGACCACGCCAGCAAGGCAATCAGACACCAGCGCATCGTCGTTGCGCGGCTTGGCATTGGACGTTCCCCCTGTGGCCGGACCCGTTTCCGACCAAAAGCCGACTCTAACGAGTTGTATCGATTGTGTGCAAGCTGGGTGTTGCACCGAGATCGGACCGCTCCGGTCGTCCGCGATTTGCGCAAACCGGCCCGGGTGGCGACGTGCCTATTTGCGCGGAGGGCTCAACAGGCCATCGCCCGTGCGGCCCGTTGACGACCGCGCCAACCCCGAAAATACTGTCTGTTCGACCCGCCGACCGGCACGCGTCGCCTTGTGCGCCGTACAACACATCCAGCGCCGGCGCCCCACTTATCGAAGGTGGAGACATGACCGATCTTTCCGCTGCCCGCGCGGCCGATCCCACGCCTGCCAGCGCAGCCGCGCCGGTGCGCAACAAGGTGCGTTTCGTGACGGCCGCATCGTTGTTCGACGGGCATGACGCGTCGATCAACATCATGCGGCGCATCCTGCAGTCGATGGGCTGCGAGGTCATCCACCTCGGGCACAACCGCTCGGTGGACGAGGTGGTCAACGCGGCGCTGCAGGAAGACGTACAGGGCATTGCGGTGTCCAGCTACCAGGGCGGCCACGTCGAATACTTCAAGTACATGATCGACGCACTGCGCGCCCGCGGCGGCGAGCACATCCAGGTGTTCGGTGGCGGCGGCGGCGTGATCGTGCCGGCGGAGATCCGAGAACTGCAGGACTACGGCGTCGCCCGCATCTACAGCCCCGAAGACGGTCAGCGCATGGGTCTGGCCGGCATGATTGCCGACATGGTGCAGCGCTGCGACATCGATCTTTCCGTCTATGCACCTGCCACGCTGGAGCCCGTCGCCAACGGCGACCGCCGCGCCCTCGCGCAGCTGATCACGGCGCTGGAATCGGGCCGCATCGATCCGGCATTGCGCGACGCCGTACGCGCGGCTGCGGCGGTCAAGCCGACGCCGGTGGTCGGCATCACGGGCACGGGCGGCGCAGGCAAGTCGTCGCTCACCGACGAGCTGATCCGCCGCTTCCGGCTCGACCAGAAGGACACGCTGCGCATTGCCGTCATCTCGATCGATCCGTCGCGGCGCAAGTCGGGCGGTGCCCTGCTGGGCGATCGCATTCGCATGAACGCGATCAATCATCCGAACATCTTCGTGCGCTCGCTGGCCACGCGCGAGGCGAGTCGCGAGATTTCCGACGCGCTGCCCGATGTGATTGCCGCCTGCCGCGCGGGCGGGTTCGATCTCGTCATCGTCGAGACCTCCGGCATCGGGCAGGGCGACGCGGCCATCGTGCCGCATGTCGATCTGTCGCTGTATGTGATGACGCCCGAGTTTGGCGCCGCCAGCCAGCTGGAGAAGATCGACATGCTCGACTTTGCCGATCTGGTGGCGATCAACAAGTTCGACCGAAAGGGCGCGCAGGACGCCTGGCGCGACGTCGCCAAGCAGGTGCAGCGCAACCGTGAGCAATGGCACGCCCGCCCCGAAGACATGCCGGTGTTCGGCACGCAGGCCTCGCACTTCAACGACGACGGCGTGACGGCGCTGTACCACGCGCTGGCCGATCGGCTGGCCGAGCGCGGCATGGCGCTGTCGAGCCGCACGCTTCCGCGCCCAGCCGGCAAATGCTCCACGAGCCACGACGCCATCGTGCCGCCGGCGCGCGCCCGCTACCTGGCCGAAGTGGCCGACACCGTGCGCGGCTACCACCGCCGCGTCGACGCGCAAAGCCGCCTCGCGCGCGAGCGCCAGCAGTTGCGTGCCAGCCATCGCATGCTGGAGCAAGCGGGCGCCACCGTGCAGACGCTGTCGGCGCTCGACAAGCAGGCGGCCGAGCGCGACGCGCAGCTCGGTGCCGCCGAGCGCAAGCTGCTCGCCATGTGGCCCGACCTGCGCCGCGCGTATTCCGGCGACGAATACGTCGTCAAGATTCGCGACAAGGAAATCCGCACGCAGCTCACGCACACCACGCTCTCGGGCACCACCATCCGCAAGGTCGTGCTGCCGCCGTACGAAGACGACGGCGAAGTGCTGCGCTGGCTGATGCGCGAGAACGTGCCGGGCAGCTTTCCGTACACCGCCGGCGTGTTCGCCTTCAAGCGCGAAAACGAAGACCCGACGCGCATGTTCGCGGGCGAGGGCGATGCCTTCCGCACCAACCGTCGCTTCAAGCTCGTCTCGGAAGGCATGGAGGCCAAGCGGCTCTCCACCGCGTTCGACTCCGTCACGCTCTACGGCGAAGACCCGGCCGTGCGCCCGGACATCTACGGCAAGATCGGGAACTCGGGGGTGTCGATCGCCACGCTTGACGACATGAAGGTGCTGTACGACGGCTTTGACCTCACGAGCCCGAACACGTCGGTGTCCATGACGATCAACGGCCCGGCACCGACGATCCTGGCGATGTTCATGAATACCGCCATCGACCAGAACCTCGACAAATTCCGCGCCGACAATGGGCGAGAGCCGACGCAGGACGAAGAGGCAAAGATTCGCGCGTGGGTGCTGCAGAACGTGCGCGGCACGGTGCAGGCCGACATCCTGAAGGAAGACCAGGGGCAGAACACCTGCATCTTCTCGACGGAGTTTTCGCTCAAGGTGATGGGCGATATCCAGGAATATTTCGTGCACCACCAGGTGCGCAATTTCTACTCGGTGTCGATCTCGGGCTACCACATCGCCGAGGCGGGCGCGAACCCGATCTCGCAACTCGCCTTCACGCTGGCCAACGGTTTCACGTATGTGGAGGCGTACCTCGCGCGCGGCATGCACATCGATGACTTTGCGCCGAACCTGTCGTTCTTCTTCTCCAACGGCATGGACCCGGAATACAGCGTGCTCGGCCGCGTCGCGCGCCGCATCTGGGCGGTGACGCTGCGAGACAAGTACGGCGCGAACGAGCGCAGCCAGAAGCTGAAGTACCACGTGCAGACGTCGGGCCGGTCATTGCACGCGCAGGAGATTGCCTTCAACGATATCCGCACGACGCTGCAGGCGCTGATCGCCATCTACGACAACTGCAACAGCCTGCACACGAATGCCTACGACGAGGCGATCACCACGCCGACGGCCGAATCGGTGCGGCGCGCGCTGGCCATTCAGCTCATCATCAACCGCGAGTGGGGCCTGGCCAAGTGCGAGAACCCGAACCAGGGCAGCTTCATCATCGACGAGCTGACGGACCTCGTGGAAGAAGCCGTGCTGCAGGAGTTCGAACGCATTGCCGAGCGCGGCGGTGTGCTGGGGGCGATGGAAACCGGCTACCAGCGCGGCAAGATCCAGGAAGAGTCGATGCTGTATGAGCAGCGCAAGCACGATGGCTCGCTGCCGATCATCGGTGTGAATACGTTCCGCAACCCCGACGCCGAGAGCGTGGTGCCGCCGCACATCGAACTGGCACGGTCCAGCGAGGAAGAGAAGCAGAGCCAGCTCGCGCGCCTGGAAGCGTTTCATGCGCGGCATGCCCGGGAAGCGCCCGCCATGCTGCAGCGCCTGCAGCGCGCGGTCATTGACGATCAGAACGTGTTTGCCGTGCTGATGGATGCGGTGCGCGTCTGCTCGCTCGGGCAGATCACGCATGCGCTGTTCGAGGTGGGCGGGCAGTACCGGCGCAACATGTAGCCCGCACCCCGTTCAAGCGTGCGTGGCGGGCGCCATCCACGCCGGCAGCGCGCCATGCCCGCCGCGCTGGGCATGCCATACCTGGCGCGCGGCTGCTGTCACGCTGTCGATGAGCGGTACGGGAACGTGGGCTTGCAGCTTCTGCGCGAGGCCCGCCAGCCCGGCGCCGCCCAGCACGATCGCATCCACGGGCTGGCGCCGCAGGACGGTCGTGCAGGCGCCGATCAAGATCTGTTCTGCCGCATCCGGCGCGGCGTATAGCGCGGCCCCGTCGAGTTCGACGGTATGGATGTCGCGCACGGTGTGGCCGCCCTCCAGCGTGGGCAGCAAACGCTCCAGGATCGGGCCCCACGCGTGGCCGCCCGTGATGACCGCGCAACTGCCGTACGTTGCCGCTTCCATCAACGCGGCTTCCGCCAGGCCGGTGACGGGGCACGGCGCCACCTCGCGCAGCGCGAAGAGCCCCGGGTCGCCAAAGCAGCCGATGATGGCGGCGTCGATGGCTGGCTGCTCCGCCCGCGTCCATGCGTCGAGCGCGGCATGCGCGGCCACGGCGTAGCCGACTTCGGTGGCGATGTACGGCGCGCCAAATCGGGCGGTAACCGATTCCACAACAACATCGCCGGGCAATGCGGCCTGCACGAAGCGTGTGAGGGTCTGTGTGAGCGCGCTTGTGGTGTTGGGGTTGATCAACAGCAGCCGGCGCGGGCGGGAGGATTCGGTAGCGATGGTCATTGGCACGCGTTCAGTCGACACGCCCGGCACTCTGGCGGCGGCGCAGTCGAACAATGACCAGCATCGTGAGCCCCATCACCACGAACGACACCACGGTGGTGAGCGTGCCCAGCGCGTAGATGGACGGCGTCGTGACGGTGGTGGTCAACCCTTGCAGCTCGAGCGGCAGCGTGTTGACATCGCCGATGGCCTGCGAGGTGCGCGCGATCTCGTCCCAGCTCAGCGTGAAACCGAACATGCCCACGCCGATGAGCGACGGCGCGATCAGCGGCAGCACGACGTGGCGGAAGGTCTGCCACGGCGTGGCGCCCAGGTCGCGCGCGGCTTCTTCGTAGGCCGGGTTGAAGCGGTTGAAGACGGCGAACATGATGAGCAGGCCGAACGGCAGCGTCCACGTGAGGTGTGCACCGAGGGCGGAGGTCCACAGGCCCAGCGACGATCCAAAGCTGTCGGCCTGATCGCTCATGCCCATCGCGGTGAGCAGCGCCTTGAGGCCCGTGTCGATCAGCCGGAACTGCAGGCCGATGCCGAGCGACACCACGATCGACGGCATGATCAGGCTGGCCACCGTCACATAGAACAGCACACCGCCGCCGCGCAGCCGCTTGCGAAACGCCAGCGCGGCCAGCAGCGAGAGCCCCATGGTCAGCGCCATCACCACCGCGCCGAGTGCGAGCGAGCGCCGGAACGCCGCGCCGATATCCACCACGCCCAGCCCCTCGGCCAGCTGGCGATACCAGTGCAGCGACAGCCCGTTCATCGGGAACGTCAGCCCGCCGTCCGGGCCCTGGAAGCTTAGTGCGAAGATCGTCAGCATCGGCCCGTACAGGAACAGCACAAACAGCGCGAAGAGGCATGCCAGCGGCCAGAAGCCGGGGGCGCGTGGTTCACGAAAGCGCGCTTGCATGTCAAAGCTCCTTGCGGATGTCGACCACGCGGGTCAGGCCCCAGATGATCATCAGCACCGTCAGCAGCAGCACCACGGCGTTGGCGGCCGCCAGCGGAAACTGCAGGTACGACGTCTGCACCTGGATCATCTTGCCGACCGAGGCAATCTGCTGGCCGCCCATCACGCCGACGGTGACGAAATCGCCCATCACGATGGTCAGGATGAAGATGGAGCCGATCAGGATGCCGCTGCGCGACAGCGGCACGATCACATGCCAGAGCGTCTGCCACGCGGTGGCGCCCGCATCGCGCGCGGCTTCGAGCAACGCGCGGTCGATGCGCATCATCGAATTGAAGATCGGCACGATCATGAACATGGTGTAGAGGTGCACGTACGCGAGCAGCACCGAGAAGTTCGAATACAGCAGCCAGTCCTGCGGCTGATCGATCAGGTGCATGGCCTGCAGCGTCTGGTTGACGAGGCCGTTGCGGCCCAGCAGCGGAATCCACGAAATCATGCGGATCACGTTGGACGTCCAGAACGGCACGGTGCAGATCACGAACAGCAGCGTCTGCACGGCAGCCGAGCGCACGTGGAACGCGAGGAAGTACGCCAGCGCAAAACCCAGCACCAGCGTGAGCACCCAGGTGCCCAGCGCAAAGCGCAGCGTCGACAGATACGTCGACGCGGTCACGCACAGATCGCCGTATTCATTGAGGTGGCCGCAGCCTTCCCACAGCTTGGCGTAGTTGCGCAAGGTGAAGGTCGGCAGCAGCGCGTACTCGTTGAAATCCCAAAAGCTGACCATCGCGACCAGCCCCAGCGGGATGAGGAAGAACACCACGAACACCGCCGCAAACGGCAGCGCCTGCAGGCCCGGACCGACCGGGCGCCGGGCGGCAGCGGGTGCGTCGTTGGCCGGCGCCGACGCTGCCGACGGTTCGGACGATGTGGACGGTGCTGTGGTCGTCATGATCAGGCGGCGACGAACTCGTTCCACTTGCGGACCATGTACTCGTTCTCGTCCATGACCGCGTTCCAGCAGGCGATGCCGCCCATGCGCTGTTCGTAGCTGCCGCCGTCGCGCACGCTGCCGGCCTTGGTGAGCACATCGCCGTGCGGGCTCTTGATGTCTTTGGCGGCGGGCTTGCCTTCCATCCAGTAGGCCCACTCGTACGGCTCCATCTTGGCCTTGGCTGTTTCGAGCACGGCGCTGTAGTAGCCCTGGCGGTTCAGGTACGCACCGGCCCAGCCGTCGAGGAACCAGTTGATGAATTCATATGCCGCATCGAGCTTCTTGCCCGACACCGTCTTCGGAATGCCGAAGCCGGCAGCCCACGCGCGATAGCCTTCCTTCAGCGGCTGGAACGTGCAGTCGATGCCCTTGCTGCGCACGGCCGTCACCGCCGGGCTCCACATCGACTGGATCACCACCTCGCCCGAAGACATCAGGTTCACGCTTTCGTTGAAGTCCTTCCACAGCGCGCGGAACTGGCCGGCCTTCTTGGCTTCGATCAGCGTCTTGATGGTCAGGTCGATTTCGGCGCGGGTCATGTTGCCCTTGTCGGCGTACTTGTGCAGGCCCTTGGCTTCGACCACCATCGCCGCGTCCATGATGCCGATCGACGGAATGTTCAGGATCGACGCACGCCCCTTGAATTCCGGGTTCAGCAGCTCGGCCCATGAGTTGATGGGGCGCTTGATGAGGTCGGGACGGATGCCCAGCGTGTCGGCGTTGTACACCGTCGGGATCAGCGTCATGAACTGCGTGGGCGAGGTCGCGAACGTGGTCGCATTGGCGCCCGGCAGGTACATGACCTTCTTGGGCGCGGTGCCCTGGTCGCCCACCTTCTTGCCGGCCACCTCGCCCTTCGTGAACAGCGACGTGATCTTGTCGGCGTTCTTGATGCGCCGCGCGTCGATGCCCAGCAGGTTGCCGGTCGGCACGATCTTCTTGAGCGAGAAATACTCCGTGTCGATCAGGTCGAAGCTGCTCGGCGCGGTCACGGCGCGCTTGGTGATCTCATCGGTGGTGACGGCCACATACTGCACGCGGATGCCGGTGTCGGCTTCGAATTTTTCGGCGATCAGCTTGTCCTGGTTGACCGCCGTGCCGAGGTAGCGCAGCGTCAGCTTTTCTTGCGCGTGGATCGCGGGTACGACGCCGGTGGCCAGGATGGCGGCCATGCCCTTGAGTGCGGTGCGGCGGCCGGCCTTGAAGTCGTTGGAATCGTCAGACATGTTGCAACCCCTGATAGGAAGGTGAAGGCAGCGCCTGAAGCCGTCAGGCGGCGGATTGGAATGTCGGGTCTCGGGTGTCAGGCGGCGGAGCGGGCCGGAAGACGGTGCGCCTGCGCGGCATCCCACGAAGCCCAGATGGGTTGATGCAGGGCCAGGCGTGGGATGGCGGCGTCGGTCTCGGGCAGGCTCACCGTCACGCGTTGCGAGGGCGAGAGCGCCACGCCTTCCACGCTCACCAGCACGTGCGTGCCTTGATATTCGATATCGCAGATGCGGCCTTGCACGCGCGGGCGGTCGCGGGCGGTGGCCTCATCGGCGTGCAGGGCCATGCGGTCGATGCGCACCGCCACGGGCCCATGCGCGTCTTCCAGCAGGTTGTGTCCGCCGATGAAGGTGGCAACGAACGCGCTGGCCGGCTGGTTGTAGATCTCGCGCGGGCTGCCGGCCTGTTCGATGCGGCCGTGGTTCATCACCACCATCTGGTCGGCCAGCGCCATCGCTTCTTCCTGCGAGTGCGTGACATGCACGAACGTCAACCCCAGCTCCTGCTGCCAGCGCCGCAGCTCGGCGCGCATCTGCGTGCGCAGGAACGGGTCCAGCGCAGAGAGGGGTTCGTCCAGCAGCAGCACGCGCGGCTCCATGATGAGCGCACGTGCCAGCGCCACGCGTTGCTGCTGGCCGCCCGACAACTCGCCCGGCCGGCGCTGCGCTAGGTGGCCCATCGCCACGCGCTCGAGCAACGCCTGCGCGCGTTGGCGGCGCTCGCGTGTGTTGATGCCGCGCATCTTCAGGCTGAAGGCCACGTTGTCGAGCGCGCTCAAATGCGGAAACAGCGCGTAGCTCTGGAACATCATGGCCGTGCCGCGCGACGCCGCCGGCAGGTTGGTGATGTTGCGGTGGCCCAGCAGGATGTCGCCGTCACTCACATGCTCGTGGCCGGCAATCATGCGCAGCGTTGACGATTTGCCGCAGCCCGACGGGCCCAGCAGGCAGCAATAGCTGCCGGCGGGCACGCGCAGATTGATGGCATCGACCGCCACGGCGTCTTGCGCGTAACGCTTGGTCAGCGCAACGAGTTCGAGGGAGTCGGCAGCGGAAGCAGCGACGGCAGCGGGAGCGGTGAGGGCGAGGGTCATGTCGGGTTGGTGCAATAGGTATGCCTGTCTGCGCGCGGCAATTTCACGGCGCGCGGGCCGGGCATGCGTCGTTCTGGTGCGTATGGCCGCATCTGCGGGCAGCCGCGCCACATACCGGGGCAGGTGGCGCGACCGGCTTCGCGCGGGTCAGAAGGTGTGACGCACGCCCAGCGCCACCGACGTCTGGCTTGTGCCCGGCACACCGCCGCCGATGGCGCCCGACGTGGTGTTGACAAGCGCTTCCGTCGCGCTCGACGAGTTTTTCAGATACGCCACGTTGGCCACCAGCGTGGTGCGCTTCGACAGGCTGTAGAGGCCCAGCAGCCGGTAGACCATCGAGCTGTTCGACAGCGTCGTGTTATGGCGGTACAGCACATCGGCCGAGCCGGTAAAGGCCGTGGTGAAGGCGTAGTCGACGCCGCCTTCCACGGCGTAGGCCTTGCGCGCCGACATGCTGGGAATCGACTGGAACGCGCCCGTGCCGCCCACATCGGCGCGCGCCGCGCCCAGCCGCAGCTTGGTCGCGCCAATTGTGTAGCTGCCGCCCACGGTGATCAGCTTGTAGAGCGAGCCGGTGCCGCTGCCATCGCGCTCCTGGTCGTAGCTGGCGGCCAGGTACAGCGGGCCGGCGCTATAGCGCCCCGCCAGGTTGAACAGCGAACCCTGCGAGATCGAGCCCGCAGCTTCGCCAAAGCCGTACATCGCGCCGAACTGCGCCCCGCCCAGGTCGGGCGACACGTACTTGACCGTGTTGTTGTAGATCTCGCTGACGGCGTCGAACTCGCTGAACTTGAAGATCGAGCCCGAGTTGTAGCCGCCCTTGAAGACGCTGCCCACCAGCCAGTCGTCGTTGAAGTTCCATTGCTTGCCGGCGGTGAGCGTGCCCGACGACGAACTCAGCCCGACATACGAATTGCGCGAGAACAGCGTCCCGTTGGACGACATGCGCCCGTTGCTCGGGTTGAAACCCGCCTGCAGGTTGAACAGCGCCTTCAGGCCGCCACCGAGGTCTTCCTTGCCGCTCAGGCCGAAGTTGGACACACCGAGAATGCTGTCCGACACGCCGGTCAGGCTTTGCGAGCCGTTGCCGGCATGGTTGGTCCAGCTCACGCCGGTATCGATGACGCCCGACAGCGTCACGCTGGACTGCGCCGCAGCGACGCCAGACAGCCCGAATGCCAGGGCGGCAGCGCCCAGCTTGGTGGTGGTGCTCATGACAGGTGATCCCCCTAAATGAATTGGCGCGACCGCGTGGCCGCTCCCGGCATTGCGTTCTATGTTGAGTACAAGCTTTGTTTGGATTGTGCACAATCACGGAGGTCCTCTATGCAGTAACCGTGCCATGCAAAATCCCAGGTTTTCGCCTGCTTCTGGTGCAAAACCGTGTGGGAGGCGGGGAGATTTCTTGAGGATGTCGCACCAAGGTCGTCCGGATTGGCATCAGGGTTGTGCACAATCCAAGCGCGGTTTGCTCGATTAGAATGGCGAGATGCCAGCGCCTACGACCCCTCCGATCTCCCGGCCCCGCCGCAACAACGCCGAAATCGACGCCCGCATTTCCGATGCGGTGTACGAGGCGATCCTTGAGCAGAAGCTGCCGCCGGGCACGCGCCTGGTCGAGGCACAGCTATGCAAGGCTTTTGGGATTACGCGGGGGACATTGCGCCGGGTGCTGGTGAAGCTGGCGCATGAGGGCGTGGTGGAGCTGCAGCCCAATCGCGGCGCGATCATCGCCGTGCACGACGCGGCGGAAGCGCGACAGGTCTTTGGGGCGCGGCTGATTCTGGAAACCGGCTCGGTGCGGGAGCTGGCCCAGCACGCCACCGCGGCTCAACTCGCCGAATTGCGCGCGCTGGCCGCGGCAGAACATGCCAGCCGGGAATCGGGCAACTGGCGTGAGTGGATCCGCCTGTCGGGCGATTTCCACATCCAGCTTGCCGAGGCCAACGGCAACCCCATCATCACGGCGATGCTGCGCACGCTGGTGGCGCGCACCTCGCTGCTGATCGGGCTTTATGAGTCTCCCGCACGGCCGAGCTGCGGCCATGACGAACACCTGGCCATTCTCGATGCGGTGGAGCGCCGCGACGGCGAGCGCGCGGCGCGGCTGATGGGCGAACACCTGGGTGAATACATCGCTGCGCTGGAGCTGGAGCCCCGCCAGGTGGAGGCGATCGATTTCTCGACGCTCTTCCGCCGCGTCAAGTTCTGACCGGGCGGTGGCCTAGCGTTGCAGGATCGCCAGGCCCACGAGAATCCCCACGGGCGGCAACACGCACCAGAACGACAGCGTCGCAAACGCCAGCGCCCCCAGCACCGCCCCGATGGCAAAGCCGGCAAGCGGCGGCACCATCTTGCGCAACCGCGTGCGCGCAACGTCCTTCTGCGTAGCGCCCGGCGACAGCAGCTCCACCACATCGATCACGATCTGCGTGGTGTTGCCCGTCATGATCGTCGTGGGGGCGTGTTCCGACAGCACGATGCGCGCCTTGGCGTTCTGCACGCCCATCGCCGCGACGCCGATCAGCCCGACAACGATGGTGGCCGGTGCATCGGGCGACTGAATCGGCAAGGCCAGCAGGCCCGCCGCCATGAAGACCAGCAGCAGAACAGCCTGCACAAGCAGCAGCGGCCGCAGCGGCGCCACACCGCGCCGCGTGAGCGCCGTCACGGCGAGTTTGGTCGCTGCCACGGCCACCACGAACATCGGCAGCGCCAGCAGCTTGGCGAGCACGCCTTGGCCGGAGCCCGCCAGTTCCAGGCCGATCATCACGAAGTTGCCGGTGACATGCGCGGTGAACAGTCCGAACAACGCCGCGAAGCCGACCACATCCACATAACCCGCGACGAACGCCAGCAGCGTTCCCTGTGCGATCAGGAAACGCGCTGACGCTGGTGTGGCCGTTGCCGCCGTCGCCGCTTCAGAAGGCAAAGCACGAACACCCGAAGGCGCCCCAGAAGCCGCGGAAGTCGGTGGTCGGCACATTGGCCGTGCGCGCTTTCTGGTGGGCGTGGCCGTGCACCGAACACGAACCGACGCACTGATGCACCTGCTGCTGCATGGGCGCAGCCGGCCGCCAGTGCCCCGGCACGCGCGCCACGGGCGACCACTCCGGCAGCACCGGAATCGGCGGCGGGCCGAATTCGGCAAACTCGGCGGCGCCGTAGACGATGCGGCCGCCCACCACCGTCAGCACCGATTCGATGGTCTTGATATCGGCCTCGGGCACGCTGAAGAAATCCGCCGACAACGCCGCCAGATCAGCGAGTTGCCCCACCTTGATCTGCCCCTTGTTGCCCTGGTCTGCGGAGAACCACGCGCTGCCGTGCGTGTACAGCTCGAGCGCCACTTCGCGCGGCAGCCCTTCCGGATACAGCGCCATGCCGCCCACGGTGCGCCCGCTCGCCAGCCAGTACAGCGACGTCCACGGGTTGTAGCTCGACACGCGCGTGGCGTCGGTGCCGGCGCCCACGGGCACGCCTTCGGCCAGCATGCGCTTGATGGGCGGCGTCTGTTCGGCAGCGGCTGCGCCGTAGCGGTCGACAAAGTATTCGCCCTGGAAGGCCATGCGGTCCTGGATGGCGATGCCGCCCCCGAGCGCGCGCACGCGCTCGATGTTCTTCGGCGAAATCGTCTCGGCATGATCGAAGAACCACGGCAGGCCGTTGAAGGGAATGTCGCGGTTCACGCGCTCGAACACATCGAGCATGCGCGAAATCGATTCGTCGTAAGTGGCGTGCAGCCGGAACGGCCAGCGCTGCGCGACGAGGTGGCGCACCACGGTTTCCAGCTCCTGCTCCATCGTCTCGGGCAGGTCGGGGCGCGGTTGCAGGAAGTCTTCGAAATCAGCGGCGGAGAAGACCAGCATCTCGCCCGCGCCGTTGTGGCGGAAGAAGTCATCGCCCTGGCGGTATTGCAGGCTGCCGGTCCAGTTCTTGAAGTCGGCCAGCTCTTCTTTCGGCTTCTGCGTGAAGAGGTTGTAGGCGATGCGGATGGTGAGCTGGTTCTGCGCCGACAGCTCGCGGATGACCTCGTAGTCTTCCGGGTAGTTCTGGAAGCCGCCGCCCGCGTCGATGGCGCTCGTCACGCCCAGGCGGTTCAGCTCGCGCATGAACTGGCGCGTGGAGTTGACCTGGTATTCGGGCGGCAGCTTCGGCCCCTTGGCGAGCGTCGCGTACAGGATCATCGCGTTGGGCCTGGCGATCAGCATGCCGGTGGGCTCGCCGGATGCGTCGCGCTGGATCTCGCCGCCGGGCGGGTTCGGCGTGTCCTTGGTGTAGCCGACCTGGCGCAGCGCTGCGCGGTTGAGCAGCGCGCGGTCGTACAGGTGCAGCACGAACACGGGCGTATCGGGCGCGGCCTGGTTCAGCTCTTCGAGCGTCGGCATGCGGCGCTCGGCAAACTGGAATTCCGACCAGCCGCCCACCACGCGCACCCATTGCGGCGACGGCGTGCGCGCGGCCTGCTCCTTGAGCATGCGCATCGCGTCGGCCAGGGAGGGCACGCCTTCCCAGCGCAGCTCGAGGTTGTAGTTCAGCCCGCCGCGGATCAGGTGCAGGTGTGAATCGTTCAGGCCGGGAATGACGGTGCGCCCGCGCAGGTCGATGACCTGGGTGGCAGCGCCGCGCTGGGCCATCACGGTGGCATCGTCGCCCACGGCAACGAAGCGGCCCTCACGCACGGCAACGGCGCTGGCGGTGGGGCGTTCGCGGTCGACCGTGTGGATGCGGCCGTTGTGCAGGATGAGGTCGGCGGTCATTGCGTCAGTATTTGGGATAGATCGAAAAGCGTCCGGGTCCGGCAATCAGGACGGTGGTGAAGATGATCAGCAGCATCCACCCGAACTGTCCATCGGCAAGCGACCAGTCCGGATGCACCACCAGCATGGCCACCAGCAACGTGGCGATGATGGGCAGACACGCCAGGCGCGTCAGCACGCCAAGCGCAATCAGCAGCGGACACAGTGTTTCCGACAGGATGGCGAGCAGCAGCGTGGGTGCGGCGCCCATGTGGAATGGGTCTTCAATGCGCGTCAGTTCCTGGCTGTAGTGCAGCACCTTGGGCAGCCCATGCACGGCGATCAGCAGGGCGCTGCCGGTGACGCGCAGGAACAGCAGGCCGGCATGCAGGGCAACATTCGCCGCGGTGCCGGCGGGCGCGGCAGCGTGCGAGGGTTCGAGCGACAGGCGTGTCATGGCATCAGCTCGGATTGCGCGGCGTGGCGCTGCCGGATTCGCCGGTGGCGGCCAGGTCCGTGGGGGACGCCTGGGGCGGCGCTTGGCTCGGCACTTGAGGCGGCGCGCCGGTGATCTTCGGCACGCATTCGTGCCGGAACCACGCCATGGTGATCGGCTCGCCGGCCAGCAGGCGCTGCGCGGCCGGCACGATCTGTTCGCCGATCAGCATGCCGAGCAGCCCGACCAGCGCGATTGCCGGTGGCGCCGGTGAGCGGACGTGCAGCAGTGCATAGATGACGCCAACCAGCATGCCGACGGCAATGGAGATGAGATAGGGCTTCACGAGGAGGGCTCCAGAACGCCCTTCTGCACGAAGACCAGCATCTGCGCGTCCCACGCGTCGGCGTTGCGCGGCCAGCCCTGCGAGAAGACGACGGGCTTGCCGCTGCCCCAGTCCTCGTAAAAGATGCGCGTACCGTCTTGGGTGGTAATCGTTTGCATGGGAATGAGAGAGGGGGGCGTTGAAGGGGCGACTGGGCGACGCATGCGGTTGCACATGCGTCGCCCGGCCGGAGCGGCGTCTTCTTTTATGGTCGGCGGCGCGATCAGTTGGCAGCCACGGCAGCCAGCGCCTCGTGCGGCGTCGCGGTGCGTTGCGGGGCCTTGTGCACCATCGTGTAGGCGTAGTCCACGCCCATGCCGTAGGCGCCGGAGTGCTCCTTCACCAGCTTCATGACGGCGTCGTACGTGTCGCGGTGGGCCCAGTCACGCTGCCATTCGAGCAGCACCTGTTGCCACGTCACGGGCACCACGCCGGCCTGGACCATGCGCTGCATCGCGTAGTCGTGCGCGTCTTTCGATGTGCCGCCCGAAGCGTCGGCGACCATGTAGATCTCGTAGTCGGCATCGTGCATGGCCGACAGCGCGAAGGTGCAGTTGCACACCTCCGTCCACAGACCCGAGACGACCACCTTCTTGCGGTTGTTCTTTGCCAGGGCATCGCGCACCTTCTGGTCGTCCCAGGAGTTCATCGAGGTGCGTTCGAGCAGTGGCTGATCCGGAAACACATCGAGCAGCTCCGGATAGGTGTAGCCCGAAAAGCTCTGCGACTCGACGGTCGTAATGGTGGTGGGGATGTTGAAGATTTTGGCGGCCTTGGCAAGGCCAACGGTGTTGTTCTTCAGGACCTGACGATCGATCGATTGCACGCCGAAGGCCATTTGCGGCTGGTGGTCGATGAAGATCAATTGACAGTTCTGCGGGGTAAGGACTTCCAGCTTGGGATTCATGGCCGTATCCAGTTTCCGATGGGGAACTACGAGAGGGGATGCTGCAGACCTGTCGTCGCATCGACGCGGCGCGATCAGCGGCCCAACCATGATAGGAAGTTGCGTTCGGGGTGGAACGGCTGAATTGGCGAGTGCAGTTTTTGGGATTGCCGAACAATCGTCGCGACGTTCGGAAACACTCCGCCGGTACCCTGGATCCGCGCGCGGGCCGAGGGCGCCGGTCGTGGAATTCGGGCCGCGTGGCCCTCAGCAACGTCAGCGGATCCAGCCGCGCTCGAGCAGCGGTCTGTCCCAAGCCAGCTCGCCGGCATGGTGGCTGGCAAGGCAATCGATGAGCGCACACACCTTGACCGCCTGCCGCTGCGTCGCCGGATACACGGCCGAGAAATGCAGCGGTGTCAGGTCGTAATCGGCCAGCACGGGCACGAGGCGGCCGGCGACCAGGTCGTCGCTGATGACGAGCGTTGGCAGGCAGGCGATGCCGGCACTGGTCAGGGCGTAGTCGCGCAGCAGATGCACGGAGTTGGAGCGCACCCGCTCGGGCAGGTCCATCGCGGGGAGCGTTTCGCCGTTGCGCGAGAACTCCCAGCGCTTGCGTGTCGGATAACCGGAATACAGCGCCAGTGAATGCTGCAGCAGGTCGGCCGGCTGCTGCGGCAGGCCGTACTCTTCCACGTACGCCGGCGTGGCGCAGAACATGCGCCGCAGCGCGAACAGGCGCCGCTCGATCAGCGAATCGTTGATGGGCGGGAAGATCTGGAACACCACGTCGAACCCGTCGGCAATGGGGTCGACCACGCTGTCGTCCACCACCACGTCGAGCTGGATATCGGGGTACTGCGCACCGAACCGGGCCAGCGGTTCGGCAAAGTGGCCGAGCGCGTATCCGGGCAGCATGCGGATGCGCAGCTTGCCGGCCGGCGTGGCGCGCAGGCCGCGCATCTGGTCGGTGAGATCCGTCAGCATGCAGACGGCTTCGGCGCATTGCTTGTAGTAGGTCTCGCCCACTTCGGACAAGCGCACGTGCCGCGTGCTGCGGTGAAACAGCGGCGCTTCGATAAAGCGCTCCAACTGCTGCACGCGGTTGGTGACCACCGAGTTGGTCACGCCCAACTGGCGGGCGGCTTCGGCAAAGCTGCGCGTTTCTGCCACGCGCACGAAGGCTTCGATACTGAGAAAGCGGTCCATTTGCAGCGTCCTGGCGCCTGGGGTGAAAGGGGGGCGCGACGCCGGCCATCATACGGCGAACCGGTGAAATGTGACGGGAGCGTCGGCGAGGCTTTTCTGCCCGTCGTCGCGTCGTTTATCCTCTGCAATCTGTTTCATCCCGTCTTCCATTCCAATACCAAGCAATACCAAGCGAGGAGCAGTTCATGGCAATTCAAGTCGTCGGCATCGTGGGTGCCGGAACAATGGGCAACGGCATTGCGCAAGCGTGCGCCGTGGTCGGGCTGGATGTGGTGATGGTGGATATCAGCGATGCCGCCGTGCAGAAAGGCATTGCCACCGTGGCCGGCAGCCTGGACCGCCTCATCAAGAAGGAAAAGCTGACCGAAGCCGACAAGGCCGCCGCGCTGGCACGCATCCATGGCTCGACCAGCTATGACGACCTCAAGCGCGCCGACCTCGTCATCGAGGCCGCCACCGAGAACTTCGACCTGAAGGTGAAGATCCTCAAGCAGCTCGAGGCGGTCGCTGCGCCGCACGCGATCGTGGCGTCGAACACGTCGTCCATCTCGATCACCAAGCTGGCCGCCGTGCTGCAGGATGCCAGCCGCTTCATCGGCATGCATTTCTTCAACCCGGTGCCGATGATGGCGCTGGTGGAAGTCATTCGCGGTCTGCAGACGAGCGATGCCACGCATGCGGCGGTGGAAGCGCTGGCCAAGCAGCTCGGCAAGACGCCCATCACGGTCAAGAACAGCCCGGGCTTTGTCGTCAACCGGATCCTGTGTCCGATGATCAACGAGGCGTTCTGCGTGCTGGGCGAGGGTCTGGCTTCGCCGGAGGAGATCGACGAAGGCATGAAGCTCGGCTGCAATCACCCGATCGGGCCGCTGGCGCTGGCCGACATGATCGGCCTGGACACCATGCTGGCCGTGATGGAAGTGCTGTACACCGAATTCGGTGATCCGAAATACCGCCCCGCCATGCTGATGCGCGAAATGGTGGCCGCCGGCTACCTGGGCCGCAAGACCGGCCGCGGCGTGTACGACTATCGCAAGTGAGCCAATCCCACACCGCATCGGAGCCGTCCATGTCGATCTATACGTATCAGGTGCTGTGGGCTGACCTGGACGGCAACCAGCACCTCAAAAACACGCGCTACATCGACTACGCGTCGCACAGCCGGTTTCGTTTTCTGACCGAGCAGGGCTTTGGCCCGAAGGCCTTCGCGCAGCACAAGCTCGGGCCGGTGGTATTTGAAGACCGTGTCAGCTACCGCAAGGAACTGCGCCTCATGGATGCCTTTACCGTGAGCGTGGAGACCGCCGGCCGCAACGAGCGCGGTTCGCGTTTCATCATGGTCAACCGCATCCGCAATGAAGCGGGCGACCTGTGTGCGGAAATCACCAGCATGTGCGCGTGGTTCGACCTTGCCGAGCGCAAAGTTGCCGCGCCACCGCCGGCGCTGTTCGCCGTGATGGAACGCACGCCCCGTACGGACGACTACCGGCTGCTGTAACGGCTGTCCGCCAACTGTCAGGCCGGATTCGCGCAAACTGTCTGCAAGTGTGCATGGAGACGGTGTGGCGGTGCGTTGAAGATGACGCATCGCCACACCGTTTTTTTTCTTCCCCAACACTTCGGACGCCACCATGTCGCGCTACGCCTTCCGCCTGCTCAACGTCTTTGCCGAATCCACCTTTGGCGGCAACCAGCTCGCCGTGTTTGAAGACGGGCGCGGCCTGGACGACGCCACCATGCAGGCCATCGGACGCCAGTTCAACCTGTCCGAGATCACCTTCATCTTTCCCGACGAGGCCGATGGCGCCACGGCGCGCTTCCGCATCTTCACGCCCGATTACGAGATGCCGTTTGCCGGCCACCCGTCGCTGGGGACCGCGCAGGTGGTGCGCGAACTGTATGGCCCCGGCAATGAGCTGACGTTGCGTTGCCAGTCGGGCATCGTGTCGCTGACGGCGCAGGACGACGGGTGGTCGCTGGTGCCGCCGCGCTCCGGGGCCCTGAGCACGCGCGAGGCGGACCCGGCCATCGCCGCCATGCTGGGCTTGGATGCCGATGCGCTGGCAGGCCCGCCGCTGTGGGTGGATGCCGGTATCGAACAGTTGATGGTGCCCGTCAAGACACGCGCTGATGTCGATCGCGCCCGCCCCGATCTGTCGGTGTTCGACGCGTGGCCGCGCAGCCGCAACGACGGGCGCAATGCGTACGTCTTCACCATGCCGAAGCCCGGCAGCAATGATCCGGTGGTGTCGCGCTTCTTCTTCGAATACGGCACCGGCATGCTCGAAGATCCGGGCACCGGCTCGGCGTGTGCCAACCTCGGCGGCTGGCTGCGCGCGACGGGCCATGCGTTGCCGGCCAGTTACCGCATCGAGCAGGGCGCTGCGGTGGGGCGACCCTGCCACCTCACGCTGCGTGTGGATGCCGACGGCACGATCCACGTCGGTGGCCGCGTGATCGAAATCGGCCGCGGCACGTTGACGATTTAATCGGCGGCGCCCAGCTGCTTGCAGAAGAACGTCGTCCCGCAGAACGCGCCGTCCGGCATCAGCGCGTAGTTGGGCACCACGCCCACGCGCTGCCAGCCGGCGCGTGCGTACAGCCGCTCGGCGTCGCCGCCCGTCACGGTGTCGAGCACGAGCACCGTCTTACCCTCGGCGCGCGCCTCGTCTTCAATGGCCGCCATCAACCGCTGCGCCAAGCCTTGCCGGCGCGCGCGGCGGTGCACGAGCATCTTGGCGACGTCGGCGCGGTGCGGCTGGTTTTCCGGCTGCGCGAGCACCAGTTGCACGGTGCCGTGGATGGCGCCTGCCGCGTCTTCGGCAATCAGCAGGGCGCGCTCGCCCCTGGCCACGCCGTCGGCCACACCGCGCCAGAATGCCCGCGCCTTGTCTTGCGACAGCGGCGCCATGAAGCTGACCGACGCGCCACCCTCCACGCAGTCGATGAGCACATCGGCTAAGGCATCGACGCACGCGCTTGCCTCGTTGGCGCCCACGCGGCGGATGGTCAGGGTGTCGGTCATCAGGGCCTCCAGTGGGCAGCGGATACGGTTGTGAGTGCGACGAGGTAGCGGGCCGGCCGCCGCGTGGGGTTGTGATAGACGATCGGACAGTCCAGCCGCATGGTCAGGCAATCGCCTGCATTGAGGCGCCAGTGCGCGTCGCCCACGGTCATTTCCATCGTGCCTTCGATGATCCACACCTGCTGGTGGATTTCCGCATCGCGCGCGCCGGTGTCATAGGCGACGCGCTCGCCGGGCGGAAAGTACACCTCCACGAGCTGCAGCGGCGAACGCGCTGCCGGCGACAGGTTGCGCCGCACGTAGCCCGAGGCGGGGTCGGTCCACTCCGGCTGCTCCGCCGCGCGCGATACGGGCGAGGGCTCCGCGGCCGGCGCCGCACCGTCTTCGAACAGCGAGGCCAGCGTCACGCCCAGCGCGGAGCTGAGCCGATCGAGCACCGCAGCGGTCGGGCTGCTCTGACCGCGCTCGATCAGGGAGATGGCCGATCGGCTGACCTGGCTGCGTTCGGCCAGCGCGTCGAGCGAGAGCCCCTGGGCGTCGCGCAATTCGCGCAGGCGCCGGGCGATACGTTGATGGATGTCCATGCATTCCAGTTTAATGGAATTCTTCGTCTAGTAAACTGGAATATGAAGCGACGAATGATTGGCCTTGCTGAGGGTAGTGCCTTGCGCAACCGTCAGCTGAATCTTGCGATTGCTGCTAGATTGCCCAGCCACGCAAATTTTTTTCGCCGTTTTCTAGACGATTGGTCTACAGGAGATTGCCATGCCGCAACGTGAAGCCGTCAATCGCCGCATCGTTCTCGCCAGCCGCCCCAGCGGCACGCCTTCGCTCGACAACTTCCGCATCGAAGAGACTGCCGTGCCCACGCCGCAGGACGGCCAGGTGCTGCTGCGCACGCTGTACCTGTCGCTCGACCCCTACATGCGCAATCTGATGGATGAAGTCGGCCCCGGCTACGCGCCGCCGGTGGAGGTGGGCGCGCCCATGGTGGGCGGTACCGTCAGCCGCGTGGTGGCATCGCGGGACGCGCGGTTTCGCGAGGGCGATGTGGTGCTCGGCGCGGCTGGCTGGCAGGACTATGCCGTTGCCGCCGGCGACGAGTTGACCGCGCTGGGCGATATGCCGGAGCCATCGCTGGCGCTGGGCGGGCTTGGCATGCCCGCCTTTACGGCGTACGTCGGTCTGCTCGACATTGGCGAGCCCAAGCCCGGCGAAACCGTGGTGGTGGCCGCGGCCACGGGCGCGGTCGGCGCGGTGGTCGGACAGATCGCGAAGCTCAAGGGCGCGCGCGTGGTCGGCATTGCCGGCGGCGCGGACAAATGCCGCTACGCCGTCGACACGCTCGGCTTTGACGCTTGCCTGGACCGCCGGCAACCCGACCTCGCGAAGCGCCTGGCCCAGGCCTGCCCAGACGGCATCGACGTGTACTTCGAAAACGTGGGTGGCGAGGTGTTCGACGCGGTGTTGCCGCTGCTGAACATCGGCGCGCGCGTGCCGGTGTGCGGTTTCATTGCGCACTACAACGACGAGGCCGCCGCCGGGCCAGACCGGCTGCCCAAGGTCACCGCGACCGTGCTGCAGAAGCGCGTACGCATGCAGGGCTTCATCATCCTCGACCACTACGCCAGTCGCTACGACGCGTTCCAGCGCGACATGGCCGCGTGGGTGGCGGCCGGCAAGGTGAAGGTGCGCGAAGACCGCGTCGAGGGCCTGGAGAACGCCCCGGCCGCCTTCCTCGGCCTGCTCGAAGGACGCAACTTCGGCAAGCTCGTGGTGCGCGTGGCCGAGGTGTGATCGCCCGATGGGGCGGTACCGCTATTGCGGCGCCGGATCGCGTCGCTGGACGGCCGGCGGCACCCATGTTGCGTCGAGTGCTTCTTCCTTGGGCCACGTCAGCTGCATGCGCAGCAGGAACGGCCCGGTGGGCGGCGGCAGCCAGTTGCTGCGCATGCCGCTGGGCGGGGTGCGCTGGATCAGGATGTCGAGCGAGCCGTCGCGGTTCAGCCGCGGGCGGTCCGCCTCGCTCAGCACGTTGTGCAGGCTCGAGCGGTCTGCGGTGCGAGGCGGCTGCTGCACGGCGGCCAGCGCCCAGCCGGCGTTTTCGGGCGGCAGCTGGCCCCGGTCGAAATGCACGACGTAGCGGTGCGTGCTGTCCAGGGGCATGCCGTTCGCATCCGTCCTGGCGGTGGCGATGAGCATGTCTTCGGGCAGGTCGGTGCCGCCGCCATCCCAGGCGACGATGGCGCGCTGCGCATAGTCCAGCCCGTAGGCGCCGACCATGCGAGGGATGAACCAGCCGTTCTGCGTGACCGGCGGCTGCCTGGCGGCAAGCGCCAGGGTGTCCCGCGCGGCGGCCACGCCTGCGTCCATGACCTTCAGGGTGGCCGTGTTCACGGCCTTGGCGTCAAACGGGGCGCCGGGCACGATCCCGAGCTCGCGCAGCGACTGCACCATCGTCGAGTCGGCTGTATGCGGCGGATTCGTCCTGAGCAACTCGGCAAAGCGGGTGAAATAGCTGTTGGCATCGAGCGCGGTCACGCGGCGGCGGGCGGCATCGAGGCTCGCGTCGATGTCGGTGGCCTTGTCCGCACGGACCTTGCCGGCCGCCTCGCGGGCCGCCGGCTTGCCAAACGTCTCCAGCGGCATGACGCGGTAGCGGTCCTGCACGCGGCTGGCCGAGGCCATGTCGCGCTGGCCAAGCACCTGCGTGCGAGCGACGATCCACACCAGGCTGGTCGGCGCGGCAATCTGCTTGACCCCTGGCGGCAGCGTGCCTTCCCAGCCTGGCGGCGTGATCGCGTAGTGCGCGGCGCGTGCGCCGGAGGTGCGGTTGCCCAGCGATTCGAAGACATCCGTCCACGCGTCATGCAGCGAGACCCAGAGGTGGCGGCGGCCCGCGTCGGGCAGGCTCAGGATGACCGGCCCGGTGCGCAGGTCGACGAAGGCGCTGCTGGCGAGCACATCCACGCGCGGGCGCACGCCGGTGGGCAGCGCTTCGTCTTCCAGCGTGCGCTGATGCATGAAGGTGCCGGTGGGGGCGAGTGCCGACGTGGTCTGCAGCAGCGCATCCGTCATCATCAGCGGAAACGCGTAGACATAGGCGGAGCGCACGAGCGCTTCGTTCGGCTGCGGCAGGCGCTGTTCGATCGGTGCCGTGGTGGGCGCGTTCTGGGTGGAGCAGGCTGCCATGGCAAAGGCGGCCACGCTCAGCGCCACGGACGCCAGCTTGGTGAGCCGGCGCTCGCGCGCGGGGCAGTGCGTCATCGTGTTCTCCTTTGTCGTCGGCGCGCGCAACAGGAAACCAGACGCCTGTCGGACATCCCCCCCGGGATGCTTGCGCATACGAGCGCGCGGTCGTCGGTTTTGCGGCGCCGCATATTAAACCGTGAATCCTCGGACTGTAGGAGCGCTGCCCGCGCAAGTCAATTCAAGTGCTGCACGGCATTCATGCGTCGCTCAGCCTAGAGGCGCAGGTGCAGCGCAAGGCGCAGCCGGGCGGCGTCGTACTCGGCTTTCAGGCGGGCAACGATCTCCGCCGCCGGCTGCAGGTCGGCGATCTGGCCGACGCCCTGGCCGGCTCCCCAGATGTCTTTCCATGCCTTCGCCCGCGAGGTGCCGTCGCCGAAGTTCATGGCGGACTTGTCGGCCTGCGGCAGGGCGTTGGGGTCGAGGCCGGCGAGCTCGATGCTCTCGCGGATGTAGTTGCCGTGCACGCCGGTGAAGAGGTTCGTGTAGATGATGTCCGAGGCCGCGGCCCGCACGATGGCGCTCTTGTAGCTTTCGGCCGCATGCGCCTCCTGGCTCGCGATGAAGCGCGTGCCGATGTAGGCGAGGTCGGCGCCCATGGCCTGCGCGGCGAGGATGGCGTCGCCGGTGGCAATGGCGCCCGACAGCGCGATCGGCCCGTCAAAGATGCGCCGCACTTCGCCCACCAGCGCGAACGGCGACAGCGTGCCGGCATGCCCGCCCGCGCCCGCAGCCACCAGGATCAGGCCATCCACGCCGGCTTCGAGCGCCTTTTCGGCGTGGCGCAGGTTGATCACGTCATGCAGCACGATGCCGCCGTAGCCATGCACGGCATCGAGGATCTCCTTGACGGGCGCACGCAGCGACGTGATGAAGATCGGCACCTTGTGCTTGACGCAGGTGGCCACGTCCTGCTCCAGCCGTGCGTTCGAGTGGTGCACGATCTGATTGACCGCAACCGGGCCCACCACCCGGTCCGGGTGCGCGGCGCCATAGGCGGCGAGCGCCTCGTTGATCTGCGTGAGCCAGTCGTCGAGCACCTCGGCCGGCCGCGCGTTGAGCGCCGGAAACGCGCCCACGATGCCGGCCTTGCACTGCGCCAGCACCAGCTCGGGGTAGCTGACGATGAACATCGGCGAGCCGATCACCGGCAGCGTGAGGTGCTGCAGCGCGAGCGGCAGATGCTTGGCGGCGGGCATGGCGCCTCCTGGCGGGGGAACGTCGTTCGATTATAGGAACGATCCCGCACCCTGCCTTGCGCGAGGCCGCATGCGCTCAAGCGTGGACCTGCTGCGCCAGCAGTTCGATGAAGGTGCGGTTGAAGGCCGGCAGGTCGTCGGGCTTGCGGCTGCTGACCCAGTTGCGGTCGGTGACCACTTCCTGGTCGACCCACGTGCCGCCGGCGTTGCGGATGTCGTCTTGCAGCGTGGGCCAGCTCGTCAGCGTGCGCCCGCGCACCAGCCCGGCCGAGACCAGCAGCCACGGCCCGTGGCAGATCACGGCGATCGGCTTTTGCTCGCGGTCGAACGCTTTTACAAAGGCCTGGGCCTCGGGCACGATGCGCAGCGCATCGGCGTTGACCACGCCGCCGGGCAGCACCAGCGCGTGGAAATCTTCCGGTTTGGCGACGTCGAGCGAGATGTCCACCTTGAAGGTGTCGCCCTTGTCCGCATGGTGCAGGCCCGTCACGCTGACCGGCTTGGGCGAGACGATGCTGACGATGGCGCCGGCCCCCTCCAGCGCCTGCCTGGGGCTGGCGAGCTCGGCCTGCTCGAACAGGTCATGGACGAGGATGGCGATGCGCAAGTCATGTAGCGGGGTCATGTCGAACTCCTGGTCGGGAAGACGGAGTGGACGAGGCCGCAACCGCCGTGCCCGGTCTGCGCTAGCATGCGGAGCGCACATCGCACTTCCAACAGCGCACACGCATCGCACCTGACCGGAGACCCGCATGACCGCACCGCTTTCCATCGACGCCGCCACCGCCGCGGCAGACGCCGCGCTGTTTCCCGGCTTTCGCCCGTTCCGCCAGGCGGTCAATGGCGTGGAGATCGCGGGGGTGATCGGCGGCAGCGGTCCGCCCCTGCTGTTGCTGCACGGTCACCCGCAAAGCCATGTGATCTGGCACAAGGTCGCGCAGGATCTGGCACGCGACTACACCGTCGTCGCCACCGACCTGCGCGGCTACGGCGCCTCGTCCAAGCCGGCCGGCAGCGCCCGGCACGTGGAGTACAGCAAGCGCACCATGGCGCAGGACCAGGTCGAGGTGATGCGCGCCCTGGGCTTCGGGCGCTTCCGGCTATGCGCGCATGATCGCGGTGCGCGCGTGGCGCATCGCCTGTGCGTCGACCACCCCGCGCACGTCGAGCGCGCCATGCTGCTCGACATCGCCCCGACGCTGGCGATGTACGAGAACACCGACATGGCGTTTGCCTCCGCCTACTGGCACTGGTTCTTCCTGATCCAGCCGACGCCGTTTCCCGAGACCCTCATCAACGCGACGCCCGATTTCTACATCAGCAAACTGATGGGGCTGCGCCACGCCGGGCTCCAGCCGTTCGCCCCCGAAGCGATGGCCACCTACGCCGCCGCCATGCGCGAGCCCGACTGCGTGCACGCCATGTGCGAGGACTACCGCGCCGCGGCCACCATCGACCTCGAACACGATCGCGCCGACCGCGATGCCGGCAAGCGCGTGCGCGTGCCGCTGCGTGTGCTGTGGGGCGAGCACGGCGTGATCCAGCGGTGCTTCCAGCCGCTCGGGCTGTGGAGCGCCGTGGCGGACGACGTGAGCGGCGGCACGGTGCCGT
Source organism: Ralstonia mannitolilytica (assembly GCF_905397375.1). Lineage (GTDB taxonomy): Bacteria > Pseudomonadota > Gammaproteobacteria > Burkholderiales > Burkholderiaceae > Ralstonia > Ralstonia mannitolilytica. The sequence goes on along the minus strand of NZ_CAJPVG010000008.1, from coordinate 43,709 downwards.
GCGGGCATTACGTGCCGGAGGAGGCACCCGAGGCCCTGCTCAAGGAGATGCGGGCATTTTTTGCATGAGCGCGACGGGACGGACTACGCCTCCGCCCACTCCCGCAAGAGGTTGTGATAGGTCCCCGTCAACGCAATGACGGACGGCTCTTCCTGCCCCAGCAGCGCCATCAGGCGTTGCAGCGCCGTATCCATCTGGAACAGCAGCGTGCGATGGGCATCGCTGCGCACCATGCTCTGCAGCCAGAAGAACGAGCACACCCGCGCGCCGCGCGTGACGGGCGTCACGCGGTGCAGGCTGCTGCTCGGGTAGAGCACCATGTCGCCGGCCGCGAGCTTGACGCGGTGTTCGCCGAAGGTGTCGTCGATGACGAGTTCACCGCCGTCGTAGTCCTCGGGCTCGGTCAGGAACAGCGTGCACGACAGGTCGCTGCGGACGCGGAAATCGGTGCCGCGCAGGTGGCGCACGGCGTTGTCGACATGGTTGCCGAACCTCTGGCCGCCCGCGTAGCGGTTGAACAGCGGCGGGAACACCTTCAGCGGCAGCGCGGCCGAGAAGAACAGCGTGTTGGCGGCCAGTGCATCCTGGATCAGCGTACCCGCCTCGCGCGCTGCGGGGGAGCCCTCCGGCAACTGTAGGTTGTGCTTGACCTGGCCCGACTGCGCTCCCGCGGTGACCTTGCCGTCCACCCATTGGGCGGCGTCGATGACGGCGCGGCACTGCGCGACCTGGTGCTTGGTGAGGACGGCCGGAATCTTCAGCAGCATGGTGATGTGGTTTCCAGCGCACCGGCCAGCGCACGCAGACGCGCATCGGGATGGCCGGCAAGAAAGTCATGCGCCTTCGCCAGGAAGGCCGGGGTGGCGGTGTGCGGAACGGCCTGCATCCAGTCGTGCGCTTCGTCGAGGCGGCCGGCCATGGCCAGCAGGCGGGCGGCGTTGAACTGGCCGCGGAAGTCGCCGCCTTCGGCCGCGCGCAGGTAACAGCGCAGGGCCATGGCCAGGTCCGCCTCGACTTCCCAGCCGTCTTCATAGAAGCCGCCGAGCACGTTGATCGACTTGGCATGCCCTTGCGCCGCAGCGGCCCGGAAGAGCGCGAATGCGTGCGCGCGGTCTGCCGGCACGCCACGTCCAAGCTGCAGGCTCGTGGCGTAGTTGTACTGGCCCCAGTCGAGGCCGGCCTCTGCCGCGCGGGCGTACCAATGCGTGGCGGTCTTGTCGCAGGCGGGGGTGCCCCAGCCGTGCTCGTAGCAGCGGCCGAGCATGTTGGCCGCCATGGCGTGGCCGGCCAGCGCGGCGGTCTTGAACCAGTACAGCGCTTCGGTGGCGTTGCGCTTGACGCCGCGCCCATCGAGCAGCCACTGGCCGTAGAGGGTCTGCGCCTCCGTATGGCCGCGCCGTGCGGCACCGGCAAGCCAGCGCGCGGCGCGGCCGGCGGGGCCGCTCAGCAGCGCGTGGATGGCATCGACCGCCGCATCGGCTGCGGTGCTTGCGGCATGTACCGCCATCAGTAGCGGATACCGAGCGTCAGGATGGCCGTGCGCCCCGGCGCCAGCGATGCATAGTGCGACGCATATGCCTGGTTGAAGTACACCTTGTCGAACACGTTCTGCACGTTCAGTTGCAGGGTGGTGTGCTTGTCGATGCGGTACGCGGCCATGGCGTCAAAGCGCCAGTAGGCCGGCACCCACTTCGGGCTGGCGGGGTTGGCGCTGCCCCATACCTTCGAGACGTAGTACGCGCCGCCGCCCAGCGTGAGTTTCGGCATCGGCTGATACGTCGTCCACAGGCTGAAGCTGTTCTTTGGCGTGTTGGGGAACGCGGTGCCGTTCGTCGCGCCAAACGCCGCGCCTGCGCCGCCGTTGTTGCGCAGTTCGCTCTTGAGGAACGTGTAGCCCCCGAAAACCTGCCACTGGCTGGTCAGCGCGCCCGACCAGCCGAGCTCGAAGCCATCGACGCGCTTGTTGCCGGCCATGGCGGCGGTGCCGTCCTGCTGCACGATGCGGGCGTTGGTGGTCTCGATCCGGAACACCGCGGCCGTCAGCGCGAGCTTGTTGTCGAGCACGTTCCACTTGGTGCCGAGCTCGTAGGCGCGATTCTTCTCGGGGGCCAGCACGTCGCCGCGATTGCCCGAGCGGTCCGGCGTGAGTGCGCTGGTATCGGCGCCCTGGCCCGCCACCGAGCCCGACGGCGTGGAAGACGTGCCGTATGCGAGATAGATGCTGCCGTTCTGCGCCGGCTTGAAGACGAGGCCGAGCTGATAGTTCAGCAGGTTGTCGTCGCGCGAGAAGCTGGAGCGCACGCCCTGCGCATTGGCCGACGTGGTCGCCGATGCCGAATAGCGGTCAAAACGCACGCCGCCGTTGACCTGCCAGCGCGGCGACAGCTCGATGGTGTCGAACACGTACGCCGATTGCGTGCGCACGGTCGTCTCGGCCGGGTTGTTGCTGAGCGTGATGCTGCCCGCCCACGGGTCGTTGGGATTGGGGGTGAACAGGCTCGTGCAGTTGTAGCCGCCTGCCGCACCCGTGCCGCTCGGGCACCGGTTGCTGCCGGTGGCAACGGTGTAGGTGTCATTGCGGCTGCGCTCGCGCGAGAACTCCAGGCCGGCCGCATAGCTGTGCTTGAGGCTGCCGGTCTGGAACCTGCCCGTCGCCTCGGTCTGGTTGGCGGCGGTATTGGCGACGGCGTAGCGCGAGTTGGTGCGGCGCCAGACCATGCCGTAGTAGATGTTGCCCTGGCTGTCGTCGGGCTGCGTCCAGATATAGTCCTGGCTGGTGCGGGCGATGCGCGTGGTGTTGCGCAGCTTCAGCGCGCTGGACACATCGTGCTCCAGCGTGAAGGTGCCCATGTCGACGCGGTCGCGGCGGAAGTCGCGGCCCAGGCCGTAGTAGACGTTGCGATCGACGTTCACCGGCGCGCCATCGCCGGGGCCGAACAGCTGCGGGCGGCCATCGGTGCGGCGGTTGAAGTTGCCGTTGTTGTAGGGGATGCCGGTGTCGGGCGTGTCGTTCGACTGCAGGTGGTAGTACGACAGCGTCGCGCGCGTGGGCGTGCCCAGCCCGAAGGCGATGGACGGTGCGATGCCCCATCGGCTGAAGCTCGTGACATCGCGGCCGGCCACGCCGGCATCGTGGTACATGCCATTGATGCGCAAGGCGGCGTGATCGCCGATCTGGTAGTTGCCGTCCGCCGTGGCGCGCTTGTACGTCGCGTTGCCGACTGACACCGTACCCTCGGTGAACGTCTCCAGCTTGGGCGCCTTCGAGACGATGTTGATCGCGCCGCCCGCCGAGCCGCGCCCTTCATACGCGCCCGACGGCCCCTTGATGACTTCCACCGATTCCACGTTGAACAGCTCGCGCGACTGCGCACCGATGTCGCGCAGCCCGTCGAGGAAGGTGCTCGCCTGGGCGTCATAGCCGCGGATGAACGGGCGGTCGCCCACCGGGTTGCCGCCTTCGCCCGCGCCAAACGCAATGCCCGGCACCGTGCGCAGCGCCTCGGTGAGGGTGACGGATCCGCTGTCCTGCAGCACCTCGGCCGGAATGACGGTGACCGACTTGGGCGTGTCGAGCAGCGGAGCGGTGAACTTGCCGGTCGACGCTTCGTCGGTCTTGAAGCCGCTGCTGCCGGTGACGGTCTGCTCGGGCAGCGTGGCCGTGACGTGAGGCTTGTCGGTGTCCGCCATGGCCGGCGCGGAGGCCACGGCAAAGCTCATCGCCCCCGTGAGGTAGCCGACCACCGAGTGTTCGGTGCGCTTGCGTTCCGTCTGTGCTGCTTGCATGGCGTGATGCCGCTCCCTTGAGAGATCCAATGATCTGATGAATGCAAATGAGAATTGTTATTGTTTACATGTGAGGGAGTCAACGCAAAAACTGGCGATTGCCTTACGTTGACAAAAAATATCGAATGGGGTCAGGCGCTTACCGGCATGGGCCGGCCGCGTGGCGGCGACGTGCCGTCTCAGTCGCGGTTGTGAAGGCGGCCGTATTCGATCGTGGCGGCCCCGGCCTTGACCAGCCCGGCGACGGCCGCGTCGAGCATCTCGGCGAGCGACGTCGTGGGAAAGAAGCGTGCCTGAAGGCGCGGCATCAGCGTGGTCTGCGCAAACCACGCGGCCAGTGTCTCGTGCGTGAGGGCCTGCTGCTCCAGCAGCTTGAACTTCACCAGCACCCGGATGGCGTGCAGGGCGTTGCGCTCAGGGTCGGCGCGCAGATACGCGAGCCGGCTGAACGCAGCATCGATGGCGGCGCTGACGCCGGTGAACGGGCGACCGTGCCCCGGCACCACCACGCGCGCGTCGAGCCGGGCGATGCGCTCCAGAATGGCCTGCTGCTCGGCAAAGCCGCTCTCGCCCTCCAGCTCGGGAAAGATCACGCCAAAGCCGCGCTCCCACAGCGCATCGGCGGAGACGAGCACGCGCGTCTCGGGGCTGTAGACGATGACGGCATTCGGATCGTGTCCTGGCGCGCCGATGACCTGCCAGTCGAAGCCCCCGAGGCGCAACGTCATGCCGTCTGCGAGGCCGGCCCCCGCTTCGGGCAGCGCAAAGCGCGCGCACTGCTGGCCGGTGGGCGCGTAGCTGAGGGCGGTGGTGTCCCAGCGGCGCACGTCGTCGACTTGCGCGGCAGGCACGCGGGTGTGGCAGCCGTACAGCGCCTGCAGCGCCGCGTTGCCGCCGCAGTGGTCGGAATGCAGGTGCGTATTCAGCAGGCGGCGCAGCGGCTTGCCTTGCAGCGCGTGCTGGACCAGCGCGGTGGTCTGCGGCGCGTGGGTGACGTAGCCGGAGTCGATCAGCGCGCAGCCGCCGTGTGCATCGTCATCGAAAAAGAGAATGTTGTTGGACGACAGCCAGCCGCGCTCGAACACGCGCATCGACGCTGGCAAGGCGACGACGTCGTGCTCGGCCATGTCAGCCGCCAGACGTGTCGTTGAGCCATGCGCAGGCGCGCTCGGGCAGGGTCTGCCACACGGCCAGGCGTGCCGCGTCGGTCATGGTCGACCACGCGGCGATCTCGTCGAGGGTGCGCATGCAGCCGACGCACAGGCCGCGTGCTTCGTCCATCTTGCACACGCTGATGCACGGCGACGCCACCGGCTGCGTGCGCTCGGCCTGCACACGGCTGTTGCGCAGCTTGCCCAGGGCAAGCTTGAGTTGCGCGCGCGTGCAGGCATCCATGGCGTGGGTCAATCGCGCAGGGCGATGTCGGCGACGGGCGCGCCGGTCATGGCTTGCAGCTCGGCGGGCGTGAGGTTGAACACCGCATGCGGGTGGCCGGCGGCGGCCCACACGCTGTCGTACTGGAACAGGTCGCGATCGAGCAGCATGATGGGCTTGACCGCATGGCCGACGGGGCACACGCCGCCGATGGCGTAGCCGGTCTTCTCGCGCACGAACTTGGCATCGGCCTTGGCCAGCGCGCCGACGTGCGCCGAAACCTTGGCTTCGTCGACGCGATTGGTGCCGCTGGCGATCACCAGCACGGGCGCATCGTCTTCGGCGCGGCGGAAGATGATCGACTTGGCGATCTCCGCCACCGAGCAGCCGAGGCCGGCCGCGGCTTCGGCAGACGTCTTGCCGGTGGCAGGCAGCATCAAGATGTCTTTCTCATAGCCGAGCGCACGCAGGTGGTCAGCCACGCGCTGGGCGGATTCGGGCAGGGGGGCGTTCGTATCGGTAGCAGTCATCGTCGTTGTTCTTCGTCCGTCGTCAGATGCAGGCCTGCGCGACCTGGTCCTGCAGCTTGAGCAGCAGCGCGCGTCCGGCGCGTGAAGCCGTCGGGCGGCCGATGGCCTGCGAGATGAAGTCACCCGCCAGCACCACCTTGTCGAGGTCGATGCCGGTGCGGATGCCCAGGCCGTGCAGCAGGTACAGCACGTCTTCGGTGGCGACGTTGCCGGTCGCGCCCTTGGCGTACGGGCAGCCGCCCAGCCCCGCCACCGAGGCGTGGAAGATCGCGATGCCGACTTCCAGGCTGGCGAGGATGTTGGCCAGCGCCTGGCCGTACGTGTCGTGGAAATGGCCCGAGAGGCGGTCGATCGGGAACGTCGCCGCGGCGGCTTCCATCACGGTTTTCACCTGCCCGGCCGTGCCCACGCCGATGGTGTCGGCAATGTCGATCTCGTCGCAGCCGAGGTCGGCCATGCGCTGGATCACATCCACCACCGCCGACACCGGCACCTCGCCCTGATAGGGGCACCCGAGCGAGCACGAGATCGATCCGCGCACGCGAATGCCCGCATCCTTCGCGGCCTTGGCCACCGGCACGAACCGCTCGATCGATTCGGCAATCGAGCAGTTGATGTTCTTCTGCGAGAAGGCCTCGCTGGCCGCGCTGAAGATCACGACTTCATCCGCACCGGCGGCGGCAGCGGCCTCGAAGCCCTTCATGTTGGGCGTGAGCGCCGAATACAGCGTGCCCGGCCGGCGCTGGATGCGCGCCATCACATCGGCGCCGTCGGCCATCTGCGGCACCCACTTGGGCGACACGAACGACGCCGCTTCCACGTTGACGAAGCCGGCGTCGGACAGCCGGTTCACCAGTTCGACCTTGGTGTCGGCCGAGACCGGCGACTTCTCGTTCTGCAGACCGTCGCGCGGGCCAACTTCCACCACCTTCACAAAATGCGGGAGTGTCATCTCAATAACCTCGTTGCAGATCGACGATGCCGGCAATCGGTTCGCCGGCTTCCAGCGCGCGGATCTTGCCCGCGATCTGCGCAATGCTGATCTCGCGCAGCGTCAGCGCGGAAATGTGCGGCGTGATGTGGATGCGCGGTTCGGTCCAGAACGGGTGGTCGGCCGGCAGCGGCTCGGTGCGGAACACGTCGAGCGCGGCCCCGGCAATGTGGCCGCTGCGCACGGCGGCCAGCAGGTCGTCTTCCACCACATGCTTGCCGCGCGCCACGTTGACGAGGAACGCGCCCGGCGTGAGCTGCGCGAGCAGCGCGGCGTCGATCACGTTCTCGGTGTCGGCCGTCAGCGGCAGCACGTTCACCAGCACGCGCGTGCCGGACAGGAAGCCGGGCAGGGCATCGGCACCCGCGCGGCAGTCGATGCCGTCGATGTTCTTGGCCGACCGGCTCCAGCCGCGCACCGGAAAGCCGAAGCCGGCCAGCGTCCTGGCGATGTGCGTGCCGAGCACGCCCAGCCCCAGCACGCCGACAACGAATTCCTCGCGCCTGAACGGCTTGAGGAAACGCCACATCCGGGCCTGCTGCTGGCGCTCGTATTCATCGAGCCGACGGAAGAAGCGCAGCACGGCGTGCGCGACGTACTCGCTCATCTGCGCGGCCATGCCGGCGTCGTCCAGGCGCACGATCGGCAGCCCCTCGGGAATGGCATCCGGCGACTGCGCACGCAAGCCCAGAATGGCATCGACACCCGCGCCCAGGTTGAACACCGCACGCAGATCCCGGCGCCCGCGCAGCATCTCGGCGGGCGGCTGCCAGACGACGGCGTAGTCGGCGTCTGGCGTCGCGCCCGGCTCCCACACCGACAGCCGCGCTTCGGGCAGCGCCTGCGCAAAACCATCGAGCCAGGGTTGGGGCTTGCCGTCGGGCGTGTAGATCTGGATGTGCATGTGAGGCAACTTCGGGTCTGAGTTGACGTATACGTCAAGCAGTGTAGCAGGGGCCGCCATGCCGCGCGGCGGCCCGCAGTGGCGTCACTCGGCGGGTTTGAAGGCCAGCAACTGCACGCCCTCCGTCACCTGATCGCCCACGCCATACAGCACCGACTCGACCACGCCGTCGGCCGGCGCGGTCAATGTGTGCTCCATCTTCATGGCTTCCATGACGACCAGCGGCGCGCCCTTGGTGACGGTCTGCCCGGGCGCGGCCAGCACGGCGATGACCTTGCCCGGCATCGGCGCCGTGAGCTTGCCGCCTTCGTCATCGGCTTCGCCGGCATGGGCGAGCGGGTCGTGACGCTCGAGCGTCCAGTGCGCGCCGCCAGTGAAGACGTGGAAGGCATCGCCATCGGCGTGCACCTGGCCGGTCGCCTTGTGCGTGCCGAGCGTGACGGTGAAGGTCTCGGCATGGCGCTGCGTGGTGAAGGGCGCCTCATGCCCCTTCGTTTTCAGGCGCGTGCCGTCACGGCCGTAGACGAGCGTGGCGTCGATCGGCTGATCGCCGTGCGTGAAACGCAGCGTTCGCTCCGCCTCGCTATTCAGACGCCAGCCGCTGCCGCGCGCCCACGGCGAATGCGGGTCGCGCGTGTCGGTGCGCAGGCTGCGCGCCTCGCGGGCGAGCAACGCTGCCACCGCCAGCGCGATGGCGTCTTGCGGCACGTCCGCTGCGGCGGGGAACAGCGTGTCGTGATTGCGCGCGATCAGGCCGGTATCCAGATCGGCGGTCGCAAACGGCTTCGATGCAACAAGCCGGCGCAGGAACGCCACGTTGGACGACAGCCCCACCAGGTGGAAGCTGCCCAGCGCCTGCAGCATGCGCGCGAGCGCTTCGTCACGGTCGCGGCCCCAGACGATCAGCTTGGCGATCATCGGGTCGTAGTACGGGCTGATGGCGTCGCCCTCGCGCACACCCGCGTCGATGCGCACGGCGGCGGGTTCGCCATTGGCTTGCGCGCCCACGGTGAACTCAACCGCTGCCGGCGTGCGCAGCACCTTCAGCGTGCCGATCGAGGGCAGGAAATCCCGGTCGGGGTTTTCAGCGTAGATGCGCGCTTCGAGCGCGTGGCCGTGAATGTGCAGTTCGTCCTGCGTGCGCGGCAGCGGCTCGCCAGAGGCCACGCGCAATTGCCATTCGACGAGGTCTTCGCCCGTGATCATTTCGGTGACCGGGTGCTCGACCTGCAGGCGCGTGTTCATCTCCATGAAGTAGAACGTGCCGTCTTCGTCGACGATGAACTCGACCGTGCCGGCGCCCACGTAGCCCACGGCGCGCGCGGCGGCCACGGCGGCTTCGCCCATCGCGCGGCGACGCTCCAGCGTCATGCCCGGGGCCGGGGCTTCTTCCAGCACCTTCTGGTGGCGGCGCTGCACCGAGCAATCGCGCTCGAACAGGTAGACGGCATTGCCGAGGCTGTCGGCGAAGACCTGGATTTCGATGTGGCGCGGGCGCGTGAGGTACTTCTCGATCAGCACGCGGTCATCGCCAAAGCTGGACGACGCCTCACGCTTGACTGAGGCCAGCGACGCTTCGAACGCGTCGCCCGATTCCACCACGCGCATGCCCTTGCCGCCGCCGCCGGCGCTTGCCTTGATGAGCACGGGATAGCCGATGCGATCGGCCTGCGTGCGCAGGAACGCGGCGTCCTGGTTGTCACCGTGGTAGCCCGGGACGAGCGGCACGCCTGCCGTTTCCATCAGCGCCTTGGCCGCGCTCTTGCTGCCCATCGCTTCGATGGCCGAGGCCGGCGGGCCGACGAAGATGATGCCGGCGTCTGCGCAGGCTTTGGCGAAGGCTTCGTTTTCCGACAGGAAGCCGTAGCCGGGATGGACGGCTTGCGCGCCCGTGGCGCGTGCGGCTTCGAGGATGCGGTCGGCGCGGAGGTAGCTGTCGCGGGCGGCGGGCTCACCGATGTGGATGGCTTCGTCGCAGGCCGCGACGTGGCGGGCGTTGGCGTCGGCATCGGAGTAGACCGCGACCGTGCGGATGCCGAGCTTGCGGCAGGTGGCGGCGACCCGGCAGGCGATTTCGCCTCGGTTGGCGATGAGGAGCTTGGTGATCATGGTGTTGTTACGTCTCCTGGTTTTGGTTTTGCACTTGTGGTGCATTCCTTGTTTCATCCCCTGCCGGGGCCGAAAGGGAGGCAGACCACCAACAAAAAACCAAGACCCACCCCCACAACAAAGCATCAGTCCGCCGGCGTAATGTCGATATGGCAATGCGACGAATGCGAGTGCGAAGCATCAGCGCTTTGATGCAGATGATCCTGCACCTCCACCCGCATCCCCAACCGCGCCAGCAGCTTCCGATCCGCATCGGCCTCCGGGTTATCCGTCGTCAGCAGCTTCTCGCCATAGAAGATCGAGTTGGCGCCCGCCATGAAGCACAGCGCCTGCAGCGCATCGTCCATCGCCTCGCGGCCAGCGGAGAGTCGCACCATCGCCTTGGGCATCGTGATGCGCGCCACGGCAATCGTGCGCACGAAATCAAACGGGTCCAGTTCTTCGTTGCCCGCCAGCGGCGTGCCTTCCACCTTCACCAGGTTGTTGATGGGCACCGAGTCCGGATACGGCTCCATGTTCGCCAGTTCGGCAATCAGGCCCGCGCGCTCGTGCACCGATTCCCCCAGCCCGACGATGCCGCCGCAGCACACGTTGATGCCCGCTTCGCGCACGTGTTCGAGCGTGTCGAGCCGGTCCTGATACGTGCGCGTGGTGATGATCTCGCCATAGAACTCGGGCGCGGTATCGAGGTTGTGGTTGTAGTAGTCCAGGCCCGCTTCCTTCAACTGCACGGCCTGTTCCTGCTTCAGCATGCCGAGCGTCACGCAAGTCTCCAGCCCCATCGCCTTCACGCCGCGCACCATCTCAGCCACGGCGTCGAGCTGATGCGGTTTCGGGTTGCGCCACGCGGCGCCCATGCAGAAGCGGCTGGCGCCGTTCTGCTTGGCCCGTGCGGCGGCTTCGAGCACCGCGTCGACCGGCATCAGCTTTTCAGCCTCGACCCCGGTGTCGTAGCGCGCCGATTGCGGGCAGTACGAACAGTCTTCGGGGCAGCCGCCGGTCTTGATGGACAGCAGCGTCGACAGCTGAACCGCATTCGCATCAAAGTTGGCGCGGTGCACCTGCTGCGCCTGGAACAGCAGGTCGTTGAACGGCAGGGCGAACAGCGCTTCGATGGCTTCGCGGCTCCAGCGGGCGTTGGGATTCTGCCCGGGCGTGGGCGGCACCTTGGCGGCGTTCGGCACGAAGTTCAGTGGAGTGGATTGCATGAGGACTTCCTTCAAGTGATGCGTGGTTTCGTTGTTATGCGGGTCAGGCCGGCAGCAGCCAGTTCGGCTTGCGCTTGCCCAGGAAACTCTGCACGCCTTCGCGGCCTTCTTCCGAGGCGCGGATGGCGGCGATGCGCTCGGCGGTATCCGCCAGCAAGGCGTCGTTGACGGCGGCGCCAGCCACCTCACGCACCAGGCGCTTGCTCTCGCGAACGGCATTCGGGCTGTTGGCGACGAGCGCGGCTGTAATGTCGCCCACCTTGGCGTCGAGCGCGTCTGCGCTCACCAGCTCATGCACCAGGCCCAGGCGATGCGCCTGCGCGGCGGAGAAACGCTCGGCGGTGATGAAGTAGCGGCGCGATGCCTGCTCACCCAGCGCGCGGATCACGTATGGGCTGATGGTGGCCGGGATCAACCCGAGCTTTGCTTCCGACAGGCAGAAGTTGGCCGTGTCGACGGCGACGACGATGTCGCACGCGGCGACCAGCCCGACGCCGCCGGCGTACGTGTCGCCCTGCACGCGCGCGATCACGGGCTTGGGGCAGGTGTAGATGGCGCGCAGCATTTCGGCCAGGCGCAGGGCGTCGGCGCGGTTCTCGTCATCGGAGTAGCCGGCCATCTTCTTCATCCAGTTGAGGTCGGCGCCCGCGCAGAAGGCGGGCCCGTTGCCGGCCAGGACGATGGCGCGCACGCTGGGCTCATCGGCCAGCGCGCGGAACGCACCGGTCAGCTCGGCGATGACGGTCTCGTTGAAGGCGTTGCGCAAGTCAGGCCGATTCAGCGTGAGTGTGGCGACGGCGCCGTTCTGTGCGAAGGCGAGGGTCTCGAAAGTGTTCATTCCGGGTCCTTGTTGGTGTCGGACTTGGGGTCGTCTGCGCCGGAGGCCTCTGCGGCTGTGGGGCTGGCTGGGCCGACCGGACCGACAGGGCCTGCGGGCAAGCCAAGTTCGCGCAGGAAGGCGTCGACCTGCGGTAGCCAGATGCTCAACCCCGCGTGGCTGGCAAACATGCCGTGCGAGTCGCCCCTGAAGGTGCCGAAATCCACCAGCCGGCCTTTGCCGCCCGCACTCGTGTAGGCCGCGAACATCTTCTCGGGCATCGGCTTGGGCCAGTAGCTGTCGTTGTCGCCGTAGAACCAGAGCGACGGGTAGCGTGACTGGCGGCCGTACGTTTCAAAGGCGCGCACGAGATTGCTTTCCCAATCGACGCAGGTGTCGTTGCGCAGGCCACCGGCAAAGTTAACCAGCCCGCGCACGCCGGGGTAGGCGATGGTGCCGAAGGCCAGCGTGGTCAAACCGCCGTGCGACTGGCCCATGACGACGATGCGGTTGCGGTCCACGTACGGCTGCGCGGTCATGTAGTCGAGCGCGGCCACCACGTCTTCTGCCTGGATGATGCCGTTGGCTTCCACGTTGCAGCCGCTGCCGATATACGCGCCGCCGGATTTGGAAAACCCCTGCCGCATCGGGATGGCCACCACGTAGCCGCGCGCGACCAGCGCCGCCGCCTGCTCGCTGTAACGGGCACGCGATTGGAATGCCGCCTTGCCGCGCGCCTTGCCGTGATTGAGCACGATGAGCGGGAAGGGCCCGTCGCCGGCGGGCTTGTAGATCGTGGTTTCCAGCTTGATGGTGAAGATGCCCGCAGACTTGGGCACATCCACCACCGTTTCGGTCATGCCGGGCGGGAGGGGTTCACTGGCGTGCGCGGCTGTGAGCAATAGCGCGCAGCCAACGGCTGCCCAGGCGCTGCGCCACGTTCGCGCGGTGTTGCTATTCACTGCAGATCCCTGTTCGATGGGCGGTCCGCTTACATGCGGAACACGCCGAAGTTCATGTCGCCGATCGGTGCATTCAGGCTTGCCGACAGGCCCAGGCCCAGCACATTGCGCGTGTCGGCCGGGTCGATGACGCCGTCGTCCCACAGGCGCGCGCTGGCGTAGTAAGGATGGCCCTGGCGCTCGTATTGCTCGCGGATCGGCGCCTTGAAGGCGGCTTCTTCCTCGGCGCTCCACTGGCCGCCCTTGGCCTCGATGCCGTCGCGACGCACGGTGGCGAGCACGCTGGCCGCCTGCTCCCCGCCCATCACCGAGATGCGCGCGTTCGGCCACATCCACAGGAAGCGCGGCGAATAGGCGCGGCCGCACATGCCGTAGTTGCCCGCGCCAAACGAGCCGCCGATGATGACCGTGAACTTCGGCACCTGCGCCGTCGCCACCGCCGTCACCATTTTCGCGCCGTTCTTGGCGATGCCTTCGTTCTCATACTTGCGGCCGACCATGAAGCCGGTGATGTTCTGCAGGAACACCAGCGGGATCTTGCGCTGGCAGCACAGCTCGATGAAGTGCGCGCCCTTGAGCGCCGCCTCCGAAAACAGGATGCCGTTGTTGGCGATGATGCCCACCGGGTAACCCCAGATGCGCGCAAAGCCGCAGACCAGCGTCGTGCCGTAGCGCGCCTTGAATTCGTCAAAGGCGGAATCGTCGACGATGCGGGCGATGACTTCGCGCACGTCGAACGGCTTGCGCGTGTCGGTCGGGATCACGCCGTACAGCTCTTCGGCGGGATAGCGCGGCTCGATGGGCGCATGCACCTGCACCTGCTCGGGCTTGCGGCGGTTCAGGTGCGCGACGATGCTGCGGGCCTGCGCCAGCGCGTGCGAGTCGTTGTTGGCGAAGTAATCCGCCACGCCGGACAGGCGCGTGTGCACATCAGCGCCGCCCAGGTCCTCGGCGCTCACCACTTCGCCGGTGGCGGCCTTCACCAGCGGCGGGCCCGCCAGGAAGATCGTGCCCTGTTCCTTGACGATGATCGACTCGTCGCTCATGGCCGGCACATAGGCGCCGCCCGCCGTGCACGAGCCCATCACCACCGCGATCTGCGGAATGCCCTTGGCCGACAGATTGGCCTGGTTGTAGAAGATGCGGCCGAAGTGGTCGCGGTCGGGAAACACGTCGTCCTGGTTCGGCAGGTTGGCGCCGCCCGAATCGACCAGATAGATGCAGGGCAGGTGGTTCTGCTCGGCGATCTCCTGCGCGCGCAGGTGCTTCTTCACCGTCATCGGGTAATACGTGCCCCCCTTGACCGTGGCGTCGTTGCAGACGATGACGCATTCCTGCCCCGAGATGCGGCCGATGCCGGTGATGATGCCGGCGCCCGGTGCCGCATCGTCGTACATGCCGTACGCCGCCAGTTGCGACAACTCCAGGAACGGCGTGCCGGGGTCGAGCAGTTGCTGCACGCGGTCGCGCGGCAGCAGCTTGCCGCGGGCGAGGTGCTTGGCGCGGGCCTCTTCGCCGCCGCCCTGGGCGATGCGGGCCACCTTGTCGCGCAGGTCGGCGACGAGCGCGCGCATGGCATCGGCGTTGGTCTTGAAGTCTTCGGCGCGGGGGTTCAGCTTGGTTTCGAGCGTCGGCATGGCAGAAGTGCGAGGTTCAGTCAGAGAAGGTGCCGTCGACGTACAGCCAACGGCCCTCGGGGGATTCGGCGCCGCTGGCGTCCAGGCGGACGAAGCGGCTGGTTTCATGCAGGCGATGCGCGCGGCCGCCCACCTTGTAGCGCGCGACGAACTCGACCGTCGCGTGCGTGGCGTCCAGCGGCGTGTGGCGCTTCACGTCCAGGCCCAGCCAGCGCGTGGGGGCGGCGTCGGCCTCCGTCGCCTCGAGATCGGCGGGGCAGGTGGACGGATGCCACGTGCGCCGCAGGTACGCCGTATCGCCCAGCACATAAGCGCTGTAGCGCGAGCGCATGAGCTGTTCGGCGGTGGCCGGCAGCGCTTCGCCCGCGTGGAACGGGCCGCAGCAGCGCGCGTAGGTACCGTTGCCGCACGGGCAGGCGTCGCTCGTGCCGAGGCGGGCGATCGGCTTGGCAGGGCTCACGCCAGCAGCTCCGGAAGTTGGCGCATGTCGGTGAACGTGCGCGAAGCACCGGCGGCCACCAGCGGCCCAGGTGCGTTGCGGCCGGCGTAGGCCAGCACCGTCATGCCCGCAGCGTGCCCAGCGGTCACGCCCGTCGGGCTGTCTTCAATGACGACGCAGCGCGCGGGCGCAACGCCCAGCTTGCTCGCCGCGAGCAGGTACACGTCGGGTGCGGGCTTGCTGCGTGCGACTTCGGTGGCCGAAAAGATGCGCGCGTCCGTCGGCTGAAAGCGGTGGATCAGGCCCGTGCGATTGAGCTGCAGTTCAACCTTCATGCGGTCGGCGCCGGAGGCCACGGCCATCGGCAGGCCAAGACCGGACAGCGCCTCGATCGCATCGGCAATGTGCGGCACGGCCTCCACCTCGGCTTCGAGCAACGCGTTGCGGCGGGCATGGAATGTGGACAGCCAGTTCGGCGGCAGCGGCGCGCCGCGCATCTCGGCAATCGCATCGAGTTCTTCGCGGATGGCCTTGCCCAGGAAGCGCTTGATGGAATCTTCCAGGCTGATGTTGATGCCGAGCTCGGTCAGCATTTCCCAGATCAGGCGGTTGACGATGGGTTCGCTGTCGACCAGCACGCCGTCGCAATCGAAGAGGATCGCGTCAAAGCGCGGGTGAGCCGAGGTGGGTTGGGAGACTGCAGTCATGCCGAGTGGGTTGAGAGGTTCAGACCGCCTACGCCAGCGCGCGGGCGATCAGGATTTTCTGGATGTCGCTTGTGCCTTCGTAGATCTGGCACACGCGCACGTCGCGGTAGATGCGCTCCACCGGAAAGTCGCTGACGTAGCCGTAACCGCCGAAGACCTGGATGGCGTCGGAACAGACGCGCTCGGCCATCTCGCTGGCGTTGAGCTTGGCCATGGCGGCTTCCTTCAGGCAAGGCCGGCCGGCATCTTTCAGGCTGGCGGCGTGCCAGACCATCTGGCGTGCCACGTCGATGCGGGTGGCCATCTCGGCCAGGCGGAACTGCACGGCCTGGTGCGCAAACAGCGGCTGGCCGAAGCTCTCGCGCTCCTTGGCGTACGCCAGCGCGGCTTCAAAAGCCGCACGCGCCATGCCCACGCTCTGCGCGGCAATGCCGATGCGGCCGCCTTCCAGCCCGGACAGCGCCATCTTGTAGCCGGCGCCTTCTTCACCCAGCAGGCAATCGGCGGGGATGCGGCAATCTTCGAACACGATCTGCGCCGTGTCGGACGAGTGCTGGCCGAGCTTGTCCTCGAGCCGCGCGACGATGTAGCCCGGCGTGTTGGTCGGCACCAGGAACGCGCTGATGCCGCGCTTGCCTGCCGCCTTGTCGGTCACGGCCATGACGATCGCCACGTCGGCATGCTTGCCGCTGGTGATGAACTGCTTCACGCCGTTGAGCACCCAGTGGTCACCATCGCGTACGGCCGTGGTGCGCAGCGCCGACGCGTCGGAGCCGACGTGCGGCTCGGTCAGGCAGAACGCGCCGAGCATCTCGCCGCGCGCCAGCGGCACGAGCCACTGCTGCTTCTGCGCATCGTTCGCAAACGCCATCAGCATGCTGCACACGGGGCAGTTGTTCACGCTGATGACGGTGGAGGTGCCGCCGTCGCCCGCGGCAATCTCTTCCAGGATCAGCGCCAGCGACAGGTAGTCGAGCCCCGCACCGCCGAGCTCTTCCGGCACGGCCACGCCATAGGCGCCCAGCTCGCCGAGCTGGCGGTGCACGTCTTTCGGGAACGTCGCATCGCGGTCCCATGCGGCAGCGTGCGGGGTGATCGCCTCGCGCACGAAGGTGCGGATGGCGTCGCGAATCATCTCTTGCTCTTGGGTCAGCAGCATTGTTTCGGCCTCACCATGCAATGACGCTGCCGTCGTAGTTGCGGAACCCGCCGTTGTCGGCGCGCGTGGCGCCGGCAATCACGCGGCGGATGCCGGCCACGCTTTCCTGCGGCGTGATGGCCGCGCCTGCACCGCCCATGTCGGTCTGCACCCAGCCCGGGTGGAAGGTCAGGCACGTGGCGTTCCTGGCGTCGAGCGACACGGCGCGCAGCACGGCATTCACCGCGGCCTTGCTCGCGCGATACAGCCAGCCGCCGTTGCTCTCCATCTCGCCGATGCTGCCCATGCGGCTGGAGATGACGGCAAGCACGCCGCCGGCCTCATCCGCACCATTGCGTCCGGCTTCCACCATGGGCAGCACGGCTGGCAGCACGCTCATCGGGCCCCACACGTTGGTGTGCATCACGGCATCGAAATCCGCCTGGCTGACGGGCGTGGCGCGCTGCGTGCGCGGGCCGTAGATGCCCGCCACGTAGATCGCCACGTCCAGCGCTTCGCCGTCAAGCTTCCATGCAAGGCCCGCGACGGCGTTGGGGTCGGTGAGGTCGAGCACGTGCGTTTCCGCGCCCAATGCCTGCAGCGCCTGCGCGGCTTCCTGCGTGCGCACGGTGGCGATCACGCGCCAGCCGTCTGCGCGGTACTGCTTGACCGTTTCCAGGCCGATGCCGCGCGACGCGCCCAGGATGAGCGCGGTGCGCGTGCGGCGCGATGTTGCGTTCGTCATGCGCGCGCCTTAGTAGAGTTCGATGCCGACAGCCGTGGCCTCGCCGCCGCCAATGCACAGGCTGGCCACGCCGCGCTTGCCGCCGCGGTGTCGCAGGGCGCCCAGCAGCGTCGCGATCACACGTGCGCCCGAGGCACCGATCGGATGGCCCAGCGCGCACGCGCCGCCGTTCACGTTCACCTTCTCGTGCGGGATGCGCAGGTCGTGCATCGCGGCCATCGGCACCACGGCAAACGCCTCGTTGATCTCGAACAGGTCGACGTTGCCCGAGTTCCAGTCGAGCTTCTTGAACAGCTTGTCGATGGCCGTGACCGGCGCCGTGGTGAACCAGCCGGGTTCTTGCGCGTGCGTGGTGTGGCCGAGCATCACCGCCAGCGGTGTGATGCCGAGCTGCTTGGCAGTCGACTCGCGCATCATCACCAGCGCCGCTGCGCCATCGTTGATCGACGAAGACGATGCGGCCGTCACCGTGCCGTCCTTCTTGAACGCGGGCTTGAGCGAGGGGATCTTGTCGACCTTGATGCGGCGCGGGCCTTCATCGGTGTCGATGACGGTGTCGCCGGCTTTGCCCGAAACGGTGACGGGCGTGATCTCCCAGCGGAATGCGCCGGATTCGGTGGCCTCCTGCGCGCGGCGCACGGACGTCATCGCGAAGTGGTCCTGGGCTTCGCGCGTGAAGCCGTACTTCTCGGCGCAGTCCTCACCGAAGGTGCCCATGGCGCGGCCCTTTTCGTAGGCGTCTTCCAGGCCGTCGAGCATCATGTGGTCGTAGATCATGCCGTGGCCGATGCGATAACCGCCACGGCCTTTCGGGATCAGGTACGGCGCATTCGTCATGCTTTCCATGCCGCCCGCGACCACCACATCGACCGAGCCCGCGAGCAGCGCGTCATACGCGTTCATGGCCGCGCGCATGCCCGAACCGCACATCTTGTTGACCGTGGTGCAGCCGACCGACAGCGGCAGGCCCGCGCCCAGTGCGGCCTGGCGTGCCGGTGCCTGCCCCTGGCCCGCAGGCAGCACGCAGCCCATGATGACTTCTTCGATCTGTTCCGGTTTCAGGCCCGCACGTTCGACCGCCGCGCGAATGGCAGCGGCGCCGAGTTGCGGGGCAGTGAGGCTGGCGAGTTCGCCCTGGAAGGCGCCCATCGGGGTACGGGCTGCTGAGGCGATGACGATGCGGTCGGACATTGCTGCAATCTCCTGGAACTGTGCTTGGGACATGTTCTGCACTTTTGGTGCAGGGGTTGTGTGTCTCTTGCGTGTTGGGTGGGCCTTGTTGGTCCATCTCCGTTTCGTCCCCTGCCGGGGCCGACTCACTTTCTTTGTCTTGCCAAAGAAAGTAAGCAAAGAAAGGCGCGCCCGAGATGGCGACCCCTTCCTTGAATTTGTGTAACCGGGCGGAGAACGGGAAAACTCGCTTCGCTCAGACAGTTCCCGTTCTTTTTTCCGCCCGCTTACACAAATTCAAGGCGCCATCTAGGGCAGGGTACGGCCACACAATCTGTGTGCTGTCCTAGGTGGCTCTTGTTTGTTGCTGTGTTGCTCGCTTTGCTTCGCGTTGTGCTGCTGGTTCCTGCTGCAGTCGTGGTCGATGGTTTGGCCGTTGACTTTGTTGCCCTAGATGGCGCCTTGAATTTCTGTTGCAGGGAGGAAAAAGGAAGGGAAACTGTCTGAGCGAAGCGAGTTTTTCCCTTCCCTTCCCTGCGACATAAATTCAAGGAGTCTTTCGCCATCTCGGGCGCGCCTTTCTTTTGCTTACTTTTCTTTGGCAAGACAAAGAAAAGTAGGTCGTGCCCGGCAGGGTACGAAAGGAGGATGAACCACCAACATCAAATCCATTCCTCAAAAAAGCAAAAGCTCAAAACCGCACCGGACTAGGCACACTCCCTTCCTTCCCATAGTTCTTCCAAGCATCAGCAAGCTGCGCATGCAGTTCCTCATTCGAACTCGCCGCCATCCCCAGATTGCGCAGCAGCCCATCCTTCACGCCGTAAATCCACCCATGCACAGTCAGCGGCTGCCCGCGCTCCCACGCGTCCTGCACGATCGTCGTGAGGCACACGTTGTTGACCTGATGGATCACGTTCAACTCGCACAGGCGGTCATGCTGGTCCTGCTCGCGCACCACCGTGCCCAGATACGTTTCATGCTGTTCGGCCACATCCCGCACGTGACGAATCCAGTTGTCCGCCAGGCCGAAGCGTTGCTTCGTCAGCGCGGCCTTCACGCCTGAACAGCCGTAGTGGCCCACCACGGTGATGTGCCGGATCTTCAGCACCTCCACCGCAAACTGGAGCACCGACAGGCAGTTCAGGTCCGAGTGCACCACCACGTTGGCGATGTTGCGGTGGACGAACACCTCCCCCGGCGGCAGGCCGATGATCTGGTTGGCCGGTACGCGCGAATCCGAGCAGCCGATCCACAGGTATTCGGGGTTCTGCTGGTTGGCCAGGTTGGAGAAGAACGCCGGGTCTTCGGCGTTGACCCGCTCGACCCACTTGCGGTTGTTTTCGAACAGTTCCTTGATGCGATGTGGCATGGTTTGTTGTCTTGTTGAGAGAGTCAGGCGGCGCGTTGCAGCGTGCTGCTGTCCTGCGCGTCGCCGTCCGGTGCCTTGGCGCCGTAGCGGTTGACGAAGCGTTCGCTCGCGTCATACGCATAGAAGTCGTGTGTCTGGCCGGACAGCAGGCGGTCCTTGTATGCCTGCCACATGGCGGGGTCGAAGAAATCTGCGTGGTGCTTGAGGAACGCCTCGCGCACGCGCGGGTCGCCGAGCAGGAACGTGCGGTACGTCTCCGGAAAGATGTCGTGCGGGCCGACGCTGTACCAGACCTCGCCCGACATCTCCTCCTCTTCGTTGCGCGGCTGCGGCACGCGGCGGATGTTGCAGTCCGTCAGGTATTCGATCTCGTCGTAGTCGTAGAAGACCACGCGGCCGTGGCGCGTCACACCAAAGTTCTTGTACAGCATGTCGCCGGGGAAGATGTTCGCGGCGATCAGCTCCTTGATGGCGTTGCCGTATTCGATGATGCCGTGCTCGACCTGCGCATCCGTGCCTTCCTGCAGCCAGATGTTCAGCGGCGTCATGCGGCGCTCGATGTAGACGTGGCGGATGACGATCTCTTCGCTGCCATCGGCGGCGCGCTGGTACTCCACCATCGACGGCGCGTGCTTTTCCAGCTCCTTGATCAGCGCATCGTCAAAGCGCGAGAGCGGGAACGCCACGTCCGAATACTCCAGCGTATCAGCCATGCGCCCCACGCGGTCGTGCCGCTTGACGAGCTGGTACTTGCTCTTGATCAGCTCGCGCGTGGTCTCCTTGGGCGGCGGGAAGTAGTCCTTGATGACCTTGAAGACGTACGGGTACGACGGCAGCGTGAACACCAGCATCACGAGGCCCTTGATGCCGGGCGCGATGATGAACTTGTCCGACGAGTGCTGCAGGTGGTGCAGGAAGTCGCGATAGAACAGGTTCTTGCCCTGCTTCTGCAGGCCGAGCGAGGTATAGATCTCTGCGCGCGGCTTGCGCGGCATCAGGTCACGCAGGAAGGTCACGTAGGCGGACGGGATTTCCATGTCCACCATGAAATACGAGTGCGTGAACGAGAACAGGATCATCAGCTGCTCGGGCCGCAGCAGCACGGTGTCCAGGCGCAGCGAGCCGTCGGCATTGCGCATGATGGGCACCGCCAGCGGATACGTCTTGTCGCCGTTGATCACGCGTCCGATGATGTACGCCGCCGTGTTGCGGAAGAACAGCGACGACAGCACATGGATCTGGAAATTCGGCGCGATGCGGTAGTCGCCGAAATGCTCTTCCACCGCGCGGATCAGGTAGCCGATGTCGCGGCGCAGGTCTTCGAAAGGCGCCTCGAGCTGGAAGTTGTGCACGATGCGCTCGAAGCAGTCCCCCAGGCCCTCGCGCGAGCCGGGGTAGTAGGCGCGATAGGTCGGCTTGGTGGGCGATTCCTCGTTCTCGATGTACTCGGTCGAGATGGCCGGCCGCACGAAGATGAAATCGTTGTTGAAGTACGAACGGTGCAGGATGCGCGTGCACACCGAGTTGAAGAAGGTCTCGGCCAGTTCCGGCTGGTGATGGTTGGTCAGCAGGCCGATGTAGTGCAGCTTGATCTGGCGCCAGATTTCGTCGTCGATGTTCTCGGCGTCGTATTCGTCTTCCAGGATGACGGACGCTTCACGCACGCGCTCGTCGTAATACGCGATGCGGTCGCGCTGGAGCTGCTGCATCTGTGCCCAGTCCCCGCGTTCGAAGGCCGCCTTGGCCTGCACGCACACCTCCCGGAACAAGCGGTAGTGCTTGTCGAAGCCGTCGAGCATCGTGCGCGCGACGTCAAAGGCGATCTGCGACGAGAGGAGCTTGGGGAAATGGGACATGGCGTGCGCGAGCGGGTGGGGGGAGCCGAAGCAAGGTGTCGCGAGCTGCAACAACCTAGATTGTATGGGCTTCGCTGTCCTGCATTCGCTCCTTATCCGTTTTGCATAGGGCCTCTTGTGCCCTCCCGTCATCCCAGCCCGGGCTCGCCGCTCACATCGTCTCTGCGTACAGCTCGCGGCCGATCAGCATGCGGCGGATTTCCGACGTGCCGGCGCCGATCTCGTAAAGTTTCGCGTCGCGCCACAGGCGGCCGGTCGGGAACTCGTTGATGTAGCCGTTGCCGCCCAGGATCTGGATCGCTTCGCCGGCCATCCAGGTGGCCTTCTCGGCGGTGTAGAGGATCACGCCGGCGCAGTCCTTGCGCACCTGTCGCACGTGGTCGCGGCCCAGCGAATCGAGGTTCTTGCCGACCGTGTACAGGTACGCACGGCACGCCTGCAGCGTGGTGTACATGTCGGCCATCTTGCCCTGGATGAGCTGGAATTCGCCGATGCTCTGGCCGAACTGCTTGCGGTCGTGGATGTACGGCGTGACCACGTCCATGCAGGCCTGCATGATCCCGATCGGGCCGCCGGAAAGCACCGCGCGCTCATAATCCAAGCCGCTCATCAGCACCTTGGTGCCGCCGTTTTCCTGGCCGAGGATGTTTTCGGCCGGCACTTCGACGTTGTCGAAGACGAGTTCGCCCGTGTGCGAGCCGCGCATGCCGAGCTTGTCGAGCTTCTGCGCCACCGAGAAACCCTTCATGCCCTTCTCGACGATGAACGCCGTCATGCCGCGCGCACCCAGTTCGGGTTCCGTCTTGGCGTAGACGACGAGCACGTCGCAGTCGGGGCCGTTGGTGATCCACATCTTGGTGCCGTTGAGCACGTAGCGGTCGCCTTTGCGCTCCGCGCGCAGCTTCATGCTCACGACGTCGGAGCCGGCATTCGGCTCGCTCATCGCCAGGGCGCCGATCCACTCGCCTGAAACCAGCTTGGGCAAGTACCTGGCCTTCTGCGCCGGGGTGCCGTTGCGGTGAATCTGGTTCACGCACAGGTTCGAGTGCGCGCCATACGACAGGCCCACCGATGCCGACGCCCGGCTGATTTCTTCCATGGCGATCATGTGCGCGAGATAGCCCATGTTCGCGCCGCCGTATTCCTCGGCCACCGTGATGCCGAGGACACCCAGCTCACCCATCTTGCGCCACGCGTCCATCGGAAACTGGTCGGTGCGGTCGATTTCCTCCGCACGCGGCGCCAGCTCGGCCTGCGCCCAGTCGCGCACGGCCGAACGCAGCATCTCGATGTCTTCGCCCAAGTCGAATTTCAGGCCGGGCAGTTCAATCATGGTCGTCTCCTTGGGCGCGTGCATGGAATCAGGCCGCGCGTGTCTCTGGGTGGTGATCTGGCGTTGTGAGGTCCGCGCCGCTTGTGACGGGCGCACCCTGCCGGGAGGGTGTTGCAGGATGCTGCGTATTGTATTGACGTTTACGTAAACGTCAAATACGTAAGATACCGGATCACGCGGCCTTGCGTCGCCTGGGCGGCCTGGCATGGCCGGCCTGGGCGCCCTCCAGCAGGCGGCGGCATTGGCGCTCGTGCTGGTCGATCTCGGCCAACTGGGCGTTGAGGTCTTCCAGCTGCTGCGTGAGCACGGCGCGATGCTGCGCGAGCGACGCCAGAAAGCGCTCCAGCTGCGGCACCGTATCGCGCGGTGATTCGTACAGGTCGAGGATTTCCTTGATCTCGCCCAGCGACAGGCCGAGCCGCTTGCCGCGCAAGGTGAGCTTCAGGCGCGTGCGCTCGCGCGCCGAATACACCCGGCGGCGTCCGCCCGGGCCCTGGCGGTCCGGCGCCAGCAGGCCCTGGTCCTCGTAGAAGCGGATGGCGCGTGGCGTGATGTCGAATTCGCGGGCGAGGTCCGTGATGGTGTAGCGGGTGTCGGCAGCGTCGCTGGCATCGACCGATTCGAGATCGGCGCCAAGCTCGGCGGCGGCAGACGGAGTGGAGGCGGACATACAGCAGAGGGCGGTGTGATGGGGCGTGCGCCGGGCAAGCCGCTTAAGTTTTCGCTTAAGATGGAGGACCGACGGCGAATTGACGTTAACGTTAGCGTCAATGGCGCCAAACCGCAATCACGACAGACCGCCCGACCCAAGGCGGCGACCGAGGCCACCCACCCATGAACGCGCTCGAACACCAACTCGACTACCCGTTTGGCGACACGCTGCCCGAAGGCGGCACGCGCTTTGAGGTCGCGCCTGGCATCTACTGGCTGCGCATGCCACTGCCGTTCGCGCTGGATCACATCAACCTGTGGCTGCTGCGCGATCACCAGGACGGGCAAGACGGCTGGACGATCGTCGATTGCGGCATCAACCACGAAGCCATCCGCGGCTACTGGGAAACGATCTTCGCGAACCACCTCGATGGCCTGCCGGTGTTGCGCGTGCTGGCCACCCACTGCCATCCTGACCACATCGGCCTGTCGACCTGGCTATGCGAGGGCGGCGACCACAAACGCTGGAACGTGCGCCTGTGGATGAGCCTGGGCGATTACGCCTTCGCGCGCATGCTCGTCGGCGGCACCGGCGCGTCGAATGCCGGCGGCGAATTTGCCGCGCGCCACTTCGAGCGCCACGGCCTGACCGACGCCGACGCGATCGAACGCATCCGCAATCGCAAGGATTACTACAGCACCCTGGTGCCCGGCGTGCCCGGCCAGTACCGCCGCCTGATGGACGGCGACGTCGTCACCATCGGCGCGCACGGCTGGCGCGTCATCACCGGCTTCGGCCATGCGCCCGAGCACGTCGCGCTCTATAGCCAAGACGCCAACGTGCTCATCTCCGGCGACATGGTCCTGCCGCGCATCTCCACCAACGTGAGCGTGTTCGACCTCGAGCCCGAGGCCGATCCGCTGACGCTGTATCTCGATTCGCTCGGCAAATACGAGCCGCTGCCCGACGATGTGCTGATCCTGCCGTCGCACGGGCGGCCGTTCCGCGGGCTGCACACGCGCATCCGCCAACTGCGCGATCACCATGCCGATCGCCTGGCCGACACGCTGGCGGCCTGCCGCCGCGCGCCGCAATCCGCGCGCGACATCGTCAACGTCATCTTCAAGCGCCAGTTCGACGTGCACCAGATGACCTTCGCGATGGGCGAGGCGCTTGCCCACCTGCATGCGCTGTGGCATCAAGGCGAACTGGTGCGCGAAACCGGCGCCGACGGTATCGTTCGGTTCCACGCAGCAAGCTGACCCAACATCCGGAGCTCCCATGGCTGAGCAGCACGACGTTCTCGACGACAGCGCCGTCGCATTGCCGTTTCCCGCGCAGACCCCCACGGCGCCGTACTACGCGGTGATCTTCGCTTCCACGCGCACCGACGGCGACAACGGCTACGGCGCGATGGCCGACCGCATGGTGGAGCTGGCGCGCAACATGCCCGGCTTCCTCGGCATCGAGTCCGTACGCGACGAAGCGGCGACCGCGCAGGGGCGGCCCGGCATCACGGTGTCGTACTGGTCGTCGCTCGAGGCGATTCGTGAGTGGAAGAACCAGAGCGACCACCTGGCTGCGCAGAAACTAGGGCGCGAGCAATGGTACGCGTCGTATCACCTGCGCATTGCCAAGGTGGAGTACGACTACGGGTTCGTGCGATAGGGCGTCGCGTCGGCCGACAAGAAACCCGCCAACCGGCGGGTTTTTTTCAGCGCAGCGCCTTCGCGAACTCGCCCAGGTATCGCGCGCCTTCGATGGCCTTGCTGCCGTACCACGACACCATCTCGCCATCGACGAGATAGACCGGCTTGCCGATCTGCTTTTCCAGCGCGTCGACATGCTCTTCGGTAAAGCTGTAAGGCTCGGTGGAGAGCAGCACGCAGTCGATGTTGCGCACGACGTCGCTGCTCCAGCGGAAGGTCGGATAGCGCGTGTCGGGCCGGTTCGGGCGGGCGCAATCGCCGCTCTTCTCGATGCCGCATTGCACGGGCGCGACATCTTCCGGCCACGTGTGGAAATTGACCAGCTTGAGCATGCGCGAGATGTAGGTGTCGCGCGACACCGTCATCCATGGGTCCTGCCAGATGGCGTACAGCACGCGGCGCGGCAGGAAATGACGGCCGCGCAGGGCGTCGAGCTCCTGCACGAGCGCGTCGGAGAGCTTCTGCGCCTGCGCCTCGCGGTGGAAGATGCCACCCAGCAGCTGGTACAGCGCGAGGTTGTCCTCCGGCGCACACGGATGCGTGACGATGATGTCCGGGATGAACTCGCGCAGCTTGTCGACGGTCGGGCGCGTGTTTTCGTCGATGTTGACGATGACGTGCGTGGGTGCCAGCTCGCGGAGGCGGTCCAGCTTGACGGTCTTGGTGCCGCCCACCTTGGGCACGTTGCGCACGGCTTCGCGCGGGTGGATGCAGAAGCCGGTGCGGGCGACGAGTTGGTCGCCGAGGCCGAGCGAGAACAGCAGGTCGGTGATCGAGGGCACCAGGCTCGCGATGCGCGGCGTGGTGTCGACCGGTACATGCGCAACCCCTAGCGCGTCGGTAAACATCATCAGGAAATCTCGGGTTTGCGAGGCTTGCGCGGGGCGCGCGCAAAGGCCACGTCGTAGAGCCAGTTCGGGAGGACGTGCAGCAGCCGGGCGACGATGCCCATCTGCCATGGCAGCACGGTGAAACGCACGCCGCGATGGATCGCATGCACCGCCTTCTGCGCAAAGCGGTCTGCGGGCATCAGGAACGGCATCGGATACGGATTGTGTTCCGTCATCGGCGTTCGGATGTAGCCGGGCGCGATCGTCACGACCCGGAGGCCGCGCCGGCCGAACTCCACGCGCAGGCTCTCCATCAGTTTGATGACGGCCGACTTGGAAGCGCTGTACGCGGCCGCGCCCGGCAGGCCGCGTACGCCGGCTACGCTGGCAACGCCCACCAGCGTGCCACCGGACCGCCCGGGCCTTGCGCGCGCAAGCATGGGTTGGACGAATGGCTGGAACGTGTTCAGCACGCCCATCCAGTTGGTGTCCATGACGGCCGCAAAGGCGTTCAGGTCGCCGGCCTCGCGCAGGTCGGTGCCGACCGAGATGCCGGCGTTGGCGATCACCACATCAGGCACGCCGGCCGTTGCGATGAAGGCTTGCGCCGCGTCGCGCATCGATTCGGCGCTGCGCACGTCGGCGGCATAGCAATGGCAGTGGCTTTGAATGTTCGCCGGTAGCGTGTGCACGAAATCCTGGAGCGCGTCGATGCGCCGGGCCACGAGGCCAAGCGTGGCGCCCTGGGCGGCGTACTGGCGTGCCAGCGCCTGCCCGATGCCGCTGGACGCGCCGGTGATGAAAACGGTCTGGCTCATGTCGATGTCCTGGTGGAAAAGCGGCTGGCGTACAAAAAACGCCCGCACAGCGGCGGGCGTCGGCCAAGCGGTAGCGCCGCGGCATGCCGGGCGCGGTGCGCCATTACATCTTGCCGGCCCGGATCTGCTGGACGAGATAGTCGAGCGTTTGCACGGTCTTCACGTAGCCGCCGGCTTCGTCGGGCGACACCACGTACTTGCCCTGCACCACGACGGTCGGCACGCCCTGGATGCGGTATTGCTCGGTCAACTGGTTGGCGCGCGACACATTGGAGCTCACGCTGAAGGAGTTGTAGGCATCCATGAAGGCCTTGCGGTCGAGGCCTTCCTTGGCCGCAAAGTCGCCGACGGTCTTGTCCTGCTCGTCCTTGGTGCCGCGGATGTTGAGGCGGTCCGCGCCGTGGATGGCGTCAAACACGCGCGCGTGCATTGACATGCCCTTGCTGCTCTTGGCCTGCAGCTTGCCCATCGCCTCGAGCGCGTAATAGATGCGCGAGTACGGGACGAGGCGCGCGTCGTTGTTGAATGCGACGGGTACGTGCTTGATGACCACGTCCTTGCCTTGCTTGGCGCTCCAGGCTTCCCACGTGTTTTCAAAGTGGTTGCAGTGCGGGCACCAGTAGCCGAAGAACTCGGTCACCTCGATCTTGCCTGCCGGCACCGGCTGTGCAGGCTGGAGCACTTGATAGTCCTTGCCGGCCACGGGCTCGGCTTGCGCCGGGGCAGTCATCAACAGGCCGGCGCCGGTGGCCAGCGCAATCAGGAAAGCAGCGATTTTATTCATGGTGGATGGAAGTAGAGCGTAGGACGACCGGAAACCGGAACCTCAGGCTTCTGACTTGCGGCAGCCCTGCGGGTTCAGGAGGCTGCGCGATTTCCTGTCACTGGCGGGCGAAGCGGATGACCGACGATTCCACGCCCGAGGACTGCAGACGGCCGCGCACGGCGGTCATCTCGTCCAGCGAGTTGAACGGGCCCAGGCGCACGCGATACATGGTGGTGCCGTTCACTTCACGCTGTGTCACCTTGGCTTCAAAGCCCTGCATGGCCAGGTTGCCCTTCTGGCGCTCGGCATCCTCGGCCGACTTGTAAGCGCCGACCTGCAGGAAGTAGCCGGTCTTGGCGGCATCCTGGCGGGCGATTTCGGCAATCGGGTCGGCCACCGGCTTTTCAGGCGGTGTGGCCGTCTTGGGCGGCTTGGCGGCCGGCGTGCTGGCCGGTTGCGTGGCCGTACCGGGCTGTGGCTGGGCCGGGCGGATGGTGATGCCCGGCGGCGGGTTGTTCGCCTCCGGGGCCTGGTCGACAGGTTTGGCCGGCACGCGGCTCCACAGCGGTGCGTTCGGATCGGCCGGCTGCGTACCGCTGGCTTGCGGAGCGGTTTGGGCCGGCGCCGGCAGCGGGGCCACCACATTGCCCGGTTCGCTCGGCTTGGGCTGCGCCCCATTGCGCGCAACGAACGGGACCGGCGCCTTGGTGATGTAGACCGCCACCACCACGGCGATCGCCAAACCGACGATCAGTCCCAGCACCAGACCCAGAAACGTGCCGCCCCACTGCGAGCGGCCACGGGAAGATTGCGTATTGCGTGCCATGTCGATCCTTCTGAATGGACCCGATTATAAGAGCGCCGTGTTGCGCGCTGCCGTGCGCCTGGACAAGTGCGCGGCGCGATGCGTTCGCTTACATCTTCTGTGGAGCCGAGACGCCGATGACCGCCAGGCCGTTGCGCAGCACCTGGCGCGTGGCGGCGAGCAGCGCCAGGCGGGCGCGCTTGATGGCCTCGTCGTCCACCAGCACGCGGTCGGCGTTGTAGAACGCGTGGAAGTCGCCCGCCAGATCCCGCAGGTAGAAGGCCACGGCGTGCGGGGCCAGTTCGCGGGCGGCGTCGGCCAGCATGTCGGGGAAGGCTGCCAGGCGCTGCACCAGGGCGATGGCCTGCGGGCTGGCGTCGGGGCCGGTCACCGGGGTCAGGTCGGCGCCGTTGAGCGAAGCGGGGTCCATGCCGGCACGCTCGAACACCGAGCAGATGCGCGCGTGGGCGTACTGGACGTAGTACACCGGGTTCTCGTCGCTCTGCTTGAGCGCGAGGTCGACATCGAAGACGAATTCGGTATCGGCCTTGCGCGACAGCAGGAAGAATCGCACGGCGTCGCGCCCGCGCGTGAAGCGGGCCGGCCAGTTCGGATCGCCGGCTTCCACGCAGGCGCGGATGGTATCCACGCCGGCTTCGGATTCCGCATCGCCGTTGGACCATTCGATCAGGTCGCGCACGGTCACGTACGAGCCGGCGCGCTTGGAGATCTTCACCTCGGCGCCGTCCTTCATCACCGTGACCATCTTGTGCAGGACGTAGTCGGGGTAGCCCTTCGGGATGCCGATGTTCAGGCCCTGCAGGCCGGCGCGCACGCGGGCGATGGTGCCGTGGTGGTCGCTGCCCTGCACGTTGATGACCTGCTTGAAGCCGCGCGCCCACTTGGTGGTGTGGTACGCCACGTCCGGCACGAAGTAGGTGTAGGCGCCGTCGGACTTGCGCATGACGCGGTCCTTGTCGTCGCCGTCGTCGGTGGTGCGCAGCCACAGCGCGCCTTCCTGCTCGTACGTCTTGCCGGCGGCGATCAGCGCGTCGACGGTCTGCTGCACCTTGCCCTCGGTATAGAGCGACGACTCCAGGTAGTACCGGTCGAACTTCACGCCGAAGGCCTGCAGGTCGATGTCCTGCTCGTTGCGCAGGTACGTGACGGCAAAGCGGCGGATGGCTTCGAGGTCTTCGACGTCGCCGGCGCCGGTCACCGGTTCGCCGTCGGAGGCGCGCACGGTCTTGCCAGCGAGGTAATCGGCGGCGATGTCGGCGATGTAATCGCCGTTGTAAGCGGCTTCGGGCCAGTTGGCGTCGCCCGGCTTGAAGCCGCGCGCGCGGGCCTGCACCGAGACGGCCAGGTTGTGGATCTGCACGCCCGCGTCGTTGTAGTAGAACTCGCGGTGGACCTTGTGGCCCTGCCAGTCGAGCAGGCTGGCGAGCGCATCGCCCAGCGCGGCCTGGCGCCCGTGGCCCACGTGCAGCGGACCGGTCGGATTGGCAGAGACGAACTCCACCAGCACCGGCGCGCCGTCATGCGTGTTGGCGGCGCCGTAGCGGTCGCCTTCGGCAAAGACGGCGGCAATCACGTCGGCACGCGCGGCGGGTGACAGGCGCAGGTTGATGAAGCCGGGGCCGGCGATTTCCACGGCCGAAACGAGACGCTGGCCGCGCGCATCGGCGCGGATGGCGTCGGCAATGCCGCTGGCCAGTTCGCGCGGGTTCTTGCCCAGCGGCTTGGCCAGTTGCAGCGCGACGTTGCAGGCGATGTCGCCATGCGCCGCCTGCTTGGGGCGCTCCAGGACGATCTCCGGTCGGGCTTGGCCTTCGGGCAGCAGGGAGCCGACGGCGTCGGACAGCAGTTGGGCGATCGTCTGTTTATGGGAGGGCAGCATAGGAAAACCATGACGCCGGCAGTGCTGAAACGGGTTGAAATCCCGTTCTGGCGCGGCCAGTTGCGTTGTTCGGGGAAAAGTACGAAATTTTATCAGGTGAGCCGCGGTCTCAGAGGTATCCGAGGGGCACCTGCCTCCCGCCGTGGCAATCTGCGGCACCCATGACCCAACCAAGGGAACCACGAAATCATGATCACCTTTACCTCGCACGCTTCGCAAAAGTTCTCCATGCAGAAGGATCTCGCCATGGTGCTGCTGGGCGTGATCGGCAAGACGCTGGGTGAGCGCGGCGTCATCACGCCCGAAGAGATGCCGCACGCCATCGAACGCCTCAAGCGCGCCATCAAGGACGACACGCACCACGCGCACATCCAGGTGGCCGAGCTGGCCGCCAATGAAGAGGGCGACGGCGAGGAAGAGCCGCCGCACCTCGGCCAGCGCGCCTATCCGCTGCTGCACATGCTGGAGGAATCGCAGAAGGAAGGCGCGAACGTGCTCTGGGGCGTCTGAGCGCGGACCGGGCGGCTGACGTTGCGCAGCGAGCGGTCGTCAGACGCTCAAAAAAATGCCCGGCCACCGCCGAAGGTGGTCCGGGCATCCGGCCACGCGGGCCGGGAGCGGGGAGGGGGCTGACGCGTTGCGCCGGTATCTCGTCTTACTGCGTCTGCGTGCCGGCCTGGGGCAGCATGTCGGCGAGTTCGTCGGCATGCTCTTCCTCCACGGCCAGGATCTCTTCCAGCACGCGCCGCGTGGTCGGGTCGCGGTCGCCGATGTAGCGGATCATCTCGAGGTAGCTGTCGATGGCGATCCGCTCGGCCACCAGATTCTCCTTGATCATGTCGACCAGGCCATCGGCTTCCACGTATTCCGAATGGCTGCGCGTGGACAGGCCTTCCGGGTTGAAGTTCGGCTCGCCGCCCAGCTGCACGATGCGTGCGGCGATCTTGTCGGCGTGTTGCTGCTCTTCGGTGGCGTGCACCATGAATTCTTCGGCGATGGGCTCGGCGTTGATGCCCTTGGCCATGAAGTGGTGGCGCCGGTAGCGCAGCACGCAGATCAGCTCCGTCGCCAGCGCTTCATTGAGCAGCCGGAGCACCGTCTCACGGTCGGCCTTGTAGTCGCCGGTCACGGCGCCGTCCTGGATGTGCTTGCGGGCACGTTCGCGCAGCGCCTTGATATCGATGAGAAACGGGCTGTCTGCAGCGTTGGTTTGGGTCATGCGGATACTCCTGCAGGGTCTCGGAAAAGGGCGTCTTGCGTCCGGTTTGCCGGCTTATTCGTCGGCACCGCGCCGGCCGCCGCTGGCGAGCGCCAGGGCCAGGCCGATCACGGCGCCGACCGCCACGGCGACCCCCACCGACCGGAACGGCGCCGAGGCGATGGTGTCTTCAGTGCGGTCCAGGGCCCAGTCCATGGTTTCGCGCGCCTGATGGGCGCGATCGTTGGCCGCGCGGCGCAACTGCTCGGCGCGCGCCTGGATGGCGTTGCGCGCCCTCCTGGCCTCCGTGCCGCCTTCGTCGGTCAGTGTCTGGATGGCGTCTTCAAGGGAGCGCAGCAGTTTTTGCACGTCCTGCACGGCGGGGTTGGCGGCATGGCGGGCGTCGTCGATGGCGTCGCCGGCGCTGCTCAGGGCCCGGTGTGCACGTTCGTTGACGGCATCGACTCGGCTGCGTACGCGTTGGCTGGCAAAAAGAGACATGGCGGGATTCCTCGGTCATGGCGCCGCGGGAGGCAGGCACCGCGGCGCGGGGGTCATTGGGCGTTCGCTTTCGTGAAGAAAGACAGGGCGTCTGCCACACTGGCTAGCAAGACATGGACCCGACGCCACGCTAATCCACGGCCTTGAAGACGGTCAGGCCCAGGATGAGGAACAGCACGAACAGCACCACGAAAATGAAGAACAGGACCTTGGCGATACTCGCCGCGCCTGCGGCGATGCCGGTAAAGCCCAGCACGCCGGCCACCACGGAAATGATGGCGAAGATCAGAGCCCATTTCAGCATGTCGTTGCCTCCGGATCAGGTTGAAATACAGGCCGCTGCGCGAGGTGGTGCAGCGAGCCTGTGCTGCGGTGTAGTCCCACGCACGCCGCGTGCCTGGGCCGGGTGTGCCCCAAGTGCCGTGCGGGGTGCCCACGGAGTATCATGCCCCCTACCAAAAACACATATGCAACGCGCGCCGCGTCGGGCGGCCTGACGCGTTCCACACGGGTCTGCAGACATGCGGTCATCCTTGCGCTCCACCCTGCTGCTTGCCGGCGGCATTCTGCTCACGCTCGGGGTGCTCATTGCCTCGGAGACGGGCAACGTCCGCCTCAGCCAGGGCTACCGGCAGGTGATTCAGTCGCAGCAGGCGGAAACCGCCATCAACGAACTGCTGGCCGAGCTGGTCAACGCCGAAGCCGGGCAGCGCGGCTTCCTCCTTACGGGCAAGGACGAATACCTCGACCCGTACAACAAGGCCATCCCGCACATCCATGCGCTGATGGCCGAGATCCGCGACCACTACGCCAACGACCCCGACGCGCTCAAGCTGTTTTCAGAGACGGCGCTGCAGGTCAGCCGCAAGCTCACTGAAATGGAGCTCACGCTGATCTACGGCAAGCGCGATCTGGAGGTGGCGCTCGACCTCGTGCGCACCGACTTCGGCAAGGCGTCGATGGAAGCCGTGCGCCAGGGGCTGGACCGCCTGCGCCAGCGCGAGATCGCCACGGTGGCCCGCAGCCTCGAACATGCCGAGCGCGACCTGGCGCTTTCGCGCTATGGCATTGCGCTCATCACCGCGGTCAACATCATCCTGCTGGTCGTGCTTGGCATGCAGCACGCCAAGCGCCTCGCCGCCACCGAGCAGGAGCGCGACAAGGCCGAGGAAGAAAGTCAGAAGCTCGACCGCATGGTGCGCGAGCGCACGCGCCAGTTGTCCGATCTGGCCGCGCACCTGCAGCGCGTGACCGAAGACGAGAAGACGCGCCTGGCGCGCGAGCTGCACGACGAACTGGGGGCGATCCTCACCGCGACCAAGATGGACCTCCACTGGCTGCGTTCACGCATCCACGCCAGCGAGCCGGCAGTGAGCGAAAAAATTACGCGCGTGATGGCGCATGTGGATCAGGGCATTCAGATCAAGCGCCGCCTGATCGAAGATCTGCGCCCGACCATCCTGCTGAACCTGGGCCTGGCCGAAGCGTTGACCCAGCTCACCCAGGACGTCGGCACGCGCAACGGCTGGCATACCGAGGTTAGCCTCCCCGACGAGATGCCGCAGCTGACCGACGACGCAGCCATTGCGCTGTATCGCATCGTGCAGGAATCGCTCACGAACGCGTCCAAGTATGCGCATGCGACCACCGTGTCGGTGGCGCTCGATGCCAGCGAGGATGGCGTGCGCCTGCGCGTGCGCGACAACGGCCGCGGTTTTCCTGCCGACATCGAGCGCAGGCGCATGGTCGGCCATCACGGCCTGCTCGGGATGGAGCAGCGCGCCATCGCGCTGGGCGGTACGCTCACGATCGATTCGATGCCCGGTGGCGGCGTCACGATCATCGTTGAGCTGCCCTCCAACGATGCCGTTCTTGTCCACCCGGACGCCAGCGGTCTACAGGCCTTGCCCGGCGGCGCGGCGCCGGCATGATGCGGCCCGGCCGCCGAATGAAAAAGCCCCGTCGTGGGGCTTTTGTCGTGTTGCGCGGCGCAGGCGGCTACATCTTCTGCTTGGTGTTGTCGGCGGCATTCTCCAGCTTCTGACCGCCAGTCTGGATGTCCTTGCCGGCGCCCGCCATGGTGTTGCAGCCGGCCAGGAAAACGCACGTCAGCGCAAGTGCGGCACACAGGGTCTTCATCGAACGCTCCTTGGGGTGAGAAACCGTGGAAAGCGGCATGGGCCTGGGCGACTGGGCGATGCGCGCCAACAGGTCCGCAGGCGCACCCCCTACGCGTGAGGGGAGTGCTGTGCAGGCTGGTGGCGTGGCCGCGCCACACCCGCGCGTTCTTCGATGACCTCGAACACCTTGTCGAGCTCGAGCGATTTGTCGAAGAAGTAATTGGCGCCCGCTTCGAGGCAGCGCTGCCGGTAGGTCGGGACCTGGGCGTGGTTGGTGTAGACGATGCGCACGCTCGGCGAGGCCTGGTCGCGCAGCGTCTGCAGGACTTTGAATCCGTTGCCCTGCCGCAGCTGCAGGTCGACGATGACGACATCGTAGTGACCCTGCGCGAGCAGGCGCAGCGCCAAATCTTCCGTGTCTGCCCACTCGACCGTCGCTACGAAGGCGGAGGCCTTGAGGTATTCGAGCACCATGCCGCGAAGCACGGGGGAATCCTCGATCAGAAGGACGCGCAGGCCACGGGTGGAGAGGGTGACGGCTTGATCCAGCATGCGTTGATGGTAGCCAGCGGGCGCACCGGGTGGTATCAGGCGTTGTCCTACATGCCAGCAAGCTTTGCGGGGTGGCGGGCGGTTCGGACGCCGCGCCCGGTGTCACTCGACCAGGCCGTTCTTGATCGCGTAGTAGGTCAGATCGGCATTTGATTTCATGCCCATCTTTTCGAGAATCCGCGTGCGGTAGGTGCTGACCGTCTTGACGCTGAGGAACAGCTCTTCGGCGATGACGGACACCGACTGCCCCCGCGCGAGCTTGCAGAAGATCTGGAATTCGCGCTTGGACAGCGTCTGGTGCAACGGCTGGTCGGTCGGTTTTTCCAGGCCGCCGATGAGCAGTTCGGCCACCGTCGGGCTGACATAGCGCCGCCCCTGCGAGACCGTGCGGATGGCCTTGACGAGCTCGTCCGGCGCGCTTTCCTTGGTCAGGTAGCCCGATGCACCAGCGCGGATCAGGTTGATCGCGTACTGATCTTCCGGAAAAGTCGAGAGGATCAGCACCGGAAGATCCGGATGGCGCTGGCGCACCAGCTTGAGCGTATCGATGCCGTTGCGGTCGGGCATGGAGATATCCAGCACCACGACGTCGAAGGCGCCGGTGCGGAGTTGCTCCATCACCTCTTCCCCGCTGGCCGCTTCCCCCGCGACTTCGATGTCCCGCTCTTCGGACAGGAACTGCCGAAGGCCGGCACGGACGATTTCGTGATCGTCCGCAATCAGGACGCGAATCATGCTGCTCCTTATGGACGGCGCGGCCGGCGGACTGCCCGCGTGCTCACGCCGCACTTGTTGGTTCGATACGACAGCAATTGTATCGGACTGTGGCGTGAAACCGGACTCCCCCATGCCGACGGGCTGGAGGGGTGTGGTCTGCGTTTCCATAAAAGGCCTCTGGATGTGCATGAATCGCAACATGCGATGTGCCCCATAGGGGAGCAATCAACGTGCCCGAGGCCGCGGAGCCAAAGAAAACGGGGCGGAGAAATCCGCCCCGTTGTGGCTCTGGGTGCGCCGTGGGGCACCCGACGCCCCGCCGACCGCTGTTACTTGGTTTGCGCGGCGGCACCGCCGTTCACGCTGGCGTCGACGTTGGTGTTGCCGGCGAGATCAGCCTTGGCGTCCTTGGCCGTCTTGGCTGCCGACTTCTCGGTCCTGTTCACCGACTTGCCGACCTTGTCGGTCGTCTTGTCCAGCGCGGCTTCCGACTTGGCCTTGTGTTCGTGGGCGGCCTTGGCGCCGTGCTCGGCCTTGCTGTTCAGCTGGGTCTTGGCCGATTCGGTGTCCAGCTTGGCGCCTGCGTCGGCCTTCAGGCCCGTGCCGACGTTGGCCTGGGCCGGAGCGACGGCGGCCGTGCCGTTGGCTTGCGCACCTGCGCCCACCGACGGGGTTTGCGCGTTGGCGTAAGCGGAGGCAGCAGCGATGGCGATGGCGGACAGGGAGATCAGCAGCTTGTTCATGGAGAGGCTCCTTTGATTCTGAACGGCCACGCGAGGGATTCGTCGCGGCATCACTCTGTGCGTCGAGTGAATGGGTTCAGTGTAAGGAGCCCTTCCGGTTACGACTGTTAGGGGGTGTAAGCCTTTGTAATGAAAGCATCACCCCTCTTGAAGCACCATCAACGCCAACGCCGGCAAGGGTTTGCAGGCGTAAGACACGGTGCGGCGCACACCATGTCTTAAACGTCTTGTCACAGATTCAGAGATTCGGGGCCAGGGCGCGTTCGACAAAGGCGCGGTCTTCGCCGCTGCGCGCCGCCATATCGTCCACTTGGTCCTGCCCGATCTTCCCGATCGTGAAGTACGTGCTCTCCGGGTGCGACAGGTAGAAGCCCGACACCGATGCGGCCGGCGTCATGGCCAGTGCGTCGGTCAGGCCCATGCCGATCTCCTGCGCGTCGAGCACACGGAACATGTCGCGCTTGACGGTGTGCTCGGGGCAGGCCGGATAGCCCGGCGCCGGGCGGATGCCCTTGTATTCCTCGCGGATGAGCGCGTCGTTGTCGAGCGCTTCGTCCGGCGCGTAGCCCCACAGGTCGCGGCGCACGCGCGCGTGCAGGCATTCGGCAAAGGCTTCGGCAAAGCGGTCGGCCAGGGCCTTGAGCATGATCGCGCTGTAGTCGTCGTTGTCGGCTTCAAAAGCGGCTTCACGCTTTTGCACCCCGATGCCGCCCGTGACGGCAAACAGGCCGATATAGTCGGCGATGCCGGTGTCCTTGGGTGCGATGAAATCGGCCAGGCAGCGGTTCGGGCGCATCACGCCGTCGATGATCGGGCGCTCGCTCTGCTGGCGGAGGTTGCGCCAGGTCAGCGCGACTTCCGAGCGCGATTCGTCGGTGTAGATCTCGATGTCGTCGTCGTTGACGGTGTTCGCGGGCAGCAGCGCGATCACGCCGTTGGCCGTGAGCCAGCGCCCGGCGATCAGGCGCGCGAGCATGCTCTTGCCATCGGAAAACACCTTGCGGGCCGATTCGCCGACGATCTCGTCGTTGAGGATGTCGGGGAATTTGCCGGCCAGGTCCCACGTCTGGAAGAACGGGCCCCAGTCGATGTACTGGGCGAGCTCGTTGAGGTCGTAGTTGCGGAACACGCGGCGGCCGATGAACTTGGGCTTGGGCGGCGTGTAGTGGCTCCAGTCGATCTTCGTCTTGTTGGCGCGCGCGGCGGCCAGCGACACCATCGGCGTGGCCTTCTTGTTGGCGTGCTGCGTGCGGATGCGGTCGTAATCGGCCCGCAGTTCTTCGAGATAGCGCGCGGCGCCGTCATCCGACAACAGGCTCGACGCCACGCTCACCGAGCGCGAGGCGTCCGGCACATAAACCACCGGGCCTTCGTAGTTCGGAGCGATCTTCACGGCGGTGTGCACGCGGCTCGTCGTTGCACCGCCGATCAGCAGCGGAATCTTCCTCACGCGGAAATACTCGTCGCGCTGCATTTCCGAGGCCACGTAGGCCATCTCTTCCAGCGACGGCGTGATCAGGCCCGACAGGCCGATGATGTCCGCGCCTTCCACCTTCGCCTTCGCGAGGATCTCATTGCACGGGACCATCACGCCCATGTTCACGACCTCGAAGTTGTTGCACTGGAGCACGACGGTGACGATGTTCTTGCCGATGTCATGCACGTCGCCCTTGACCGTGGCGATGACGATCTTGCCGCGCGAGCGCACGTCGCCGCCGGCGGCGGCGATCTGGCGCTTCTCTTCCTCGATGAACGGGATGAGGTGGGCCACGGCCTGCTTCATCACGCGGGCGGATTTCACCACCTGCGGCAGGAACATCTTGCCGGCGCCGAAGAGGTCGCCCACGATGTTCATGCCGTCCATCAGCGGGCCCTCGATCACCTGGATCGGGCGGCCGCCCTCGGCGGCAATCTTCTGGCGCACTTCCTCGGTGTCTTCGACCACGTAGTCGGTGATGCCGTGCACGAGCGCGTGGGCAAGGCGCTTCTCGACCGGCTCCAGGCGCCATGCGAGGTTCTCTTCGCGCTTCGTGCCGCCGCCCTTGTAGCGGTCGGCAATCTCGAGCAGGCGGTCGGTCGCGTCAGGCCGGCGGTTGAGCACCACGTCTTCCACGCGCTCGCGCAGCTCGGGGTCGAGATTCTCGTACACGCCGAGCTGGCCCGCGTTGACGATGCCCATGTCCATGCCCGC
This sequence comes from Ralstonia mannitolilytica, assembly GCF_905397375.1. Lineage (GTDB taxonomy): Bacteria > Pseudomonadota > Gammaproteobacteria > Burkholderiales > Burkholderiaceae > Ralstonia > Ralstonia mannitolilytica. The sequence continues at coordinate 5,129 of NZ_CAJPVG010000008.1, read as the reverse complement.
CTGAATCGCGTGGTACAGGAACACGGTGTGGATGGCCTCGCGCACCACGTCGTTGCCGCGGAATGAGAACGACACGTTCGATACGCCGCCGCTGACCTTCGCGTGCGGCAGGTTCTGCTTGATCCAGCGTGTGGCCTCGATGAAGTCCACCGCGTAGTTGTTGTGCTCTTCGATGCCGGTGGCGACCGCAAAGATGTTCGGGTCGAAGATGATGTCTTCCGGCGGGAAGCCGACCACGTTCACGAGGAAGTCGTAGCTGCGCTTGCAGATCTCGGTCTTGCGCTGGAACGTGTCGGCCTGGCCCTGCTCATCGAAGGCCATGACGACCGCGGCGGCGCCGTAACGCTTGATGAGCTTGGCGTGGTGCGCAAAGGCGTCTTCGCCTTCCTTGAGCGAGATCGAGTTGACGATCGCCTTGCCCTGCACGCACTTCAGGCCCGCCTCGATCACCTCCCACTTGGACGAGTCGATCATGATCGGCACGCGCGCGATGTCGGGCTCCGAGGCGATCAGGTTCAGGAAACGCACCATCGCCGCCTTGGAGTCGAGCATCGCCTCGTCCATGTTGACGTCGATGATCTGTGCGCCGTTTTCGACCTGCTGGCGGGCCACGGCCAGCGCCTCGTCGAACTGGCTGTTGAGGATCATGCGCGCGAACGCCTTGGACCCGGTGACGTTGGTGCGCTCGCCGACGTTGACGAACAGCGTACCCTCGCCAATGTTGAACGGTTCGAGGCCGGAGAGGCGCATGGGATGGTCGGTCATGATGGTGCGGGGTTCGGTCAGGCGGGGGCGTGTTCGCCCAGCTTCAACAGGTTGCCGTGCGGGTCGATCACGTAGAGCTCTTTCATGCCCCAGGGCCGCACCGCCGGCGGCGCGAGCGAAAGCCCGCGCGCGGTGAATTCTTCAAACAGCGCCTGCGTGTTCGGCACGCGCAGGTAGCAGGAGGTGTTCTCGGCGATGCGGCGGTCGTCGCACAGCCAGAAATGGAGTTCGGCGCCGTCGCGCTGCACGATCAGGTAGTCCGGCGCCAGCAGCCTTTGCGCAAAGCCGAGCCGCTCCGTGTAGAAGCGGGCAGACTCCTGCAGGTCCAGCGAGGCCAGCACGGGGATGGTGCTGTCGATGCGCGCGGTCATGGCGGTCTCAGGCGGCTTCCTTGTACTGGCCCGGCCATGCGCGCGGCTTGCGGCTCGCGACGCGTTCGGCAATCGCCTTGATGTGTTCGGGCGTGGTGCCGCAGCAGCCGCCCACCAGGTTCACCAGGCCGGCCGCGGCAAACTCGTCGACCAGGCTCGATGTGACGTCGGGCGTTTCATCGAAGCCCGTGTCGCTCATCGGGTTGGGCAGGCCCGCGTTGGGGTAGCACGAGACGGCCGTGTCGCAGATCTTCGCCAGCTCGGCGATGTACGGGCGCATCAGCGCCGCGCCCAGCGCGCAGTTCAGGCCGAAGGTGATCGGCTTGGCGTGGCGCAGGCTGTTCCAGAACGCTTCCACCGTCTGGCCCGACAGGATCCGGCCCGAGGCGTCGGTCACCGTGCCGGAGATCATCACGGGCACGCGCTCGCCGGTGTCCTCGAACAGCTGATCGATGGCAAACAGCGCCGCCTTGGCGTTGAGCGTGTCGAAGATCGTTTCGACCAGGAACACGTCGGCGCCGCCCTCGAGCAGCGCCTTGCCCTGTTCGTAATACGCATCGCGCAGCTGGTCGAAGTTGACGTTGCGCGCGCCGGGGTCGTTCACGTCGGGCGAGATGCTGGCCGTCTTGGGCGTCGGGCCGAACGCGCCGGCCACAAAGCGCGGCTTCTCGGGCGTGCTGTACTTGTCGCAGGCCTCGCGCGCCAGGCGGGCGGCCACGACGTTCATTTCGTAGGCCAGATCCGCCATCTTGTAGTCTTCCTGCGCGATGCTGGTGGCGCCGAAGGTGTTGGTCTCGATCAGGTCTGCGCCGGCGGCCAGGTATTGCTCGTGAATCTCGCGGATGACCTCGGGGCGGGTGAGCAGCAGCAGCTCGTTGTTGCCCTTCACGTCGATGGGGTGGTCGGCAAAGCGCTCGCCGCGGTATTGCGCCTCGGTCAGCTTGTAGCGCTGGATCATGGTCCCCATCGCGCCGTCCAGGATCAGGATGCGCTCGCGCAGCAGCGCGGGCAGGGTGGCGGCACGGGTATAGGGCAGGGGCGCAATGGTGGACGCGGACATGGGGGGACTCCGGGGTGCGTCGGCCGGCAATGGTTGAAAAGTTGCGGCCAAAGACCGATTTTACCAGTCGCATCAATGACTTGCCGGCGGTGTGGGCAATCGCGCTCCTATAATCGACATCACGCCGTCTTCCCGTCCTGATCGCCACCATGCAACTGCTTGACCCCACCGACGCCCATGCCTTCCTGCAGCGCACGCCCGCCGCGCTGTTCATCGACTGCCGCAGTGAAATGGAGCACCTGTTCGTGGGCCATCCGGCCGGCGCGCACCATGTGTCGTGGAACGATGGGCCGCACTGGGAGGTGAACCCCGAGTTCGTGCCCACCGTGCGCAAGCTTTCCGGCCACGGCTTTGACCGGCCGATCGTGTTGATCTGCCGCAGCGGCAACCGTTCAGCGGCCGCCGCGCGTGCGCTGGAAGAGGCGGGGTTCAGCGACGTCTACGTCGTGCGCCACGGCTTTGAAGGCGACCTCGATGCCACGCGCCATCGCAACACGCTCAATGGCTGGCGCCATGCCGGGCTGCCGTGGGAGCAGTGCTAGAGAGAAACTATCGCTGCGATAGTCGATGCACGCATGAAAAAACGCCCGGCAGCGCCAAGCTCCGGGCGTTTTTCTGGAAGGCGTCACGCGGGCGGGCGGCCCGCACCGGCGGTTCAGTGCATCGTGACCGGCTGCGTCATCACGGTGTCGAACTTGCCCAGGAAGTCGTCGACCTCCTCGACCGTCGGCTCGCTCGCGATGAGCTTTTTCACGTCCTCGCGGAAATGCTCGGCCAGCTCGCCGCCGAGGAAGATTTCACGCTTGAGGTTTTTGTCCACGATCTCGTAGCCGCCTGCGGAAAGCATGGCGTGCTGGCCATCGGCACCGAATTCGACAACACAGTAGTTGTCACTGTTGTAGATCATTTGCATGGTGCACCTCCGAGGCGTCAATCGTCTTGCTGTTGTGGGGACTGCTCTACTGCTGCACCGGGTAGATGGGGCCCGTGGCCATGACTTCAAGAGCCGATCCACTCCCACCCATGATCGTGCCGCCCATCTGTCCCTTGGGCTTCATGATCGGCCACAAAGTTCGCAAATGCGAGGCGAAATGTGTGACGTGCGTCGTGATCGCGTAACCAGATCTTTCCGCGCCTGCATCGAACGCTGCAGGCCACCGTCGTCCATATGGCGGGTGGCCGGCGCCCGGTGTGGGGGGCGCCCGCAGTGATCGACACGGCAAACGGGACTTACGGCGTGTCGCATTGACTCCCGCATCCCGCGTGCCCGAGGAACTCATCCAGAGCGGTGAGGAAGGCCTCCTCCTGTTCGACGGGGGCAAGATGGGCCGCGTGGGACATCACTTTCAAGCGCGCGTTCGGGATGTGCGTGGCGATCTCGCGCGCGACTTCGACCGGTGCGCCGGTGTCCTGGTCGCCGGTCATGACCAGGGTGGGGCAGGCAATGCGCTCTAGCGAGCCGCGCGTGTCGAGCGCCTTGATGGCCAGGCAGGCGCCCACGTAGCCGTGCGGCGGTGTGGCGCGCAACAGCGCCCGGATGCGTTCGACCGCGTCCGGATGGGCCTCGCGAAACGGTGTGGTGAGCCAGCGCTGGATGGTGGGCTCGACAATGCCGCTCATGCCATGGGCTTCCACCTGGCCGATGCGCTCGTCCCACATGGCGTGCGCAGAGACCGGCGTGTAGCAGACGGTGTCGCACAGCGTGAGCGAGAGCAGCCGCTGCGGGTGCCGCACGCCGAGGATCTGGCCGACCATGCCGCCCATCGACAGGCCGACGAAATGCACCTGCGCAATCGACAGCGCGTCGAGCAGCCCGGCCACGTCGTCGGCCATCTGGAAGAGGGTGTAGGCGCCGTGCGGGGCGCTGGTCTTGCCGTGGCCGCGCGCGTCGTAGCGCAGCACCCGATGGCGATCGCACAGGCGCGCAGCGATGTCGTCCCACAATCGGTGGTCCACGCCGAGCGCGTGCGCCAGCACGACCCAGGAGCCGTCCGTGCCGTCGATGCGGTAATGGATGTCGATGCCGTTGGCGCGCACGGCACCCCAGTCGGAGCGGGCGGTTGGTGACACGGTCATCCTCCTTCCTGCGATTGGTAGACCAGATCGAACTGCATGCCGTTGGGCTCGGTCTGGCGCAGGCGCACCGGCAGCCAGCCACGCTCGGCCGCGAGCCAGATTTCGACGCGCCGCTTGTCGTCGGCCCGGCGCGGCAGTCGTATGAAGTGCTGTGCACGAATCGTGCCGTTTGGCGTGTCGACAGTGTCTTCGCCCACATGCTGCACGCGGGCGAACTCCACGCTGTCTGTATCCGCGATGGGGATGTCGAGCGTGAGCCCGGGGCTCGCCATCCGTTCCGGATTGCCGCGCGCCAGGCCGGTCAGCTGCAGGAAGACACTGAAGCGATCCTGCGTGCCCTCCGGGAGGGGCAGCACGGCCGGCGTGCGCGTAAAAGTGACGGTGGGTGCGCTCTGCGTGCCCGAGGTGGCTGCGTTGGGATCGGGGTAATGGAACGTTGTCACGTCCGGCTGTCGGCGGCCGCGCACCTCTTCATAGCGCATGGGGGCCAGACCGTACGGGCCGGCTGCGCCGGTGCTTCGGAAGGCGAGCGCGCCAAAGAACAGCGGCAACGGAATTTCGACGGAGAGCGTGTAAGTTTTGCCATCGGTCGTCCACCGGATCAGCCCGTCTTCGTTGCGTACGCCGTTGACGTACGTGGCGTAGCGCAGCGTCGTCGATGGCGGCAGGGAGAAGCCGGCGCCGCCTGGCGCAGCCCCCGCGCCGGGATCCTCTGCGCCGAGGTCCTTCACCATCCCGGTATTGCCCGACGCCTGGGCCCCGAGGAAGTCCGACGAGTCTGTGTCGGAGAGGTCCGACCCGGTCGGGGCGGGCCTGGGCGCGGCTATCGGCTCGCGCGCGGGCGGGGTCGCGGCCGG
>NZ_CAJPVG010000007.1 GCF_905397375.1 Ralstonia mannitolilytica | reverse complement strand
CGCCTCTACATTCGCCCGCGCGTCGTCGAACGTCACGGTCGCCTGTCGTTTGTCGAGGTTCACGTCCGTCTTGGCCACGCCCGGCACCTTGCCGAGCGCCTTCTTGACCGTAATCGGGCAGGCGGCGCAGTTCATGCCCGGCACTGACAGGGTGACGGTCTTTGTCGCGGCGATGACTGGCACGCTCACGATCAGGGCGAGCGTCAGCATCGGAAAACCAAGCAATCTCTTCATAAAACCTCCGTTCAGTAAAACCAGGGCGCGACCAGCGGGAAGCCGAGCGCCACGATCACCAGGGCGACCACGATCCCGAACAGCAGCTCGTAGCCGCGCCGAACCGACGGCACCGCGCAGGCCTGTCCGGGTTCGCACGCCGGGGCTTTCGCCCATATGCGTCGCCCGGCGAGGAACAACGCGACGAGGGCCGCGCCGATGAAGATCGGGCGGTAGGGTTCGAGGGCCGTCAGGTTGCTGATCCATGCCCCTGAGAAGCCCAGCGTGATCAGCACCAATGGCCCGAGGCAGCAGGTCGATGCGAGGATGGCCGAGACGAATCCGGCCGCGAGCGCCGCACGGCCGCCTCCGGTACTGCCTTGCGCAGTTGGGGTGTCTGGTTTCATGGAGTAAGCTTACTTCCGTACTTAAGTACGGAGTCAAGACCATGAACAGCACGCCCGAGATCGAGGCGATGACGATCGGCGCGCTGGCGCGCGCGGCTGGCGTCAATGTCGAAACCATCCGCTTCTACCAGCGCAAGGGGCTGTTGCCCGAACCAGATCGGCCGCAGGGAAGTATCCGCCGTTACGGCGCCGACGAGCTTGGCCGCGTCCGCTTCATCAAGTCGGCACAGCGGCTGGGCTTCAGTCTCGACGAGGTGTCCGAACTGCTCAAGCTCGAGGACGGATCGCACTGCGCCGAGGCGCGTGCGCAGGCTCAGCGCAAACTCGTTGACGTTCGCGAACGACTGGCTGACCTGCAGCGCATCGAAGCGGCGCTGTCCGAGCTCGTGCAGCGCTGCAATGCCATTCGCGGCCGGGTGCGCTGCCCCTTGATCGCCGCCTTGCAGGCGGAGTGACGCACAGCCGTCCTTGACTGATCCTCGACCATGACGGCGGGCCTTGTGCCCGCCGTTTTCGTATCGGCGAGAACTTTGGCGAACCCGAAGTTCCCGCGTGGTTCGCCATTGCGTCCCTTAAAGGTTCGCCACCCGAAGCCTGCAATGACACCTGTTCCTCAACAGCGTCATAGGAGGCTTCCATGCCGACAACGGCAAGCACCATCCCCCGGTCGCCGGTCGATGCGATCAACAGCCTGTCTCCCGGCGACCGTCGGGTCCTCAACGAAAACGAGCTCGCGCAGCGCTGGGGCCTGAGCCCCAAGACCCTGCAGCGCTGGCGCAGCGAAGGGCGGGGCCCGCGCTACCTGAAGCTGTCCAAGCGCGTCAGCTACCCCCTGGAGTCGGTCATCGAGTTCGAGCGTGGCGCCCTGCACGACTCGACCTCCGAGCGCGCGGCGCGCTGAAGGGGGATGCGATGAGCGATTTGACCCTCTACCCCGCCGACATCGCCGCGATGTCCGTCGGCCAGCTGGCTCAACTCCCGCCCGCCCAGAAGGCGCAGATCAGCCGCAACCTCGACGAAGCGCTCGCCTGGCTCAAGCAAGCCCGCGCCAAGTTCGACGCTGCGCTGGAGACCGACGGTCGGATGCTGCGCGTGTTCGAACGCGGCCACGTGATCGAGGACTGCATGGTCGGATGGCTGCGCGCGGCGGGCTTCGATCTGCGCACGCGCACCGACGCGGGGGAGCAATTCGGCTTCTCGGCGCTGGACGGGCGCCTGCAGGGCCACGTCGATGGCGTGCTCGTCGCCGGGCCCGACCTCGGCTTTGGGGCCGGCTATCCCGCGCTGTGGGAGAACAAGTGCCTGGGCGCCAAATCGTGGCGCGAGTTGGAGAGACATCGCCTCGCGGTCGCCAAGCCCGTCTACGCCGCCCAGGTCGCGCTCTACCAGGCCTATCTCGAACTGCACGCGCACCCGGCCCTGTTCACGGCGGTGAACGCCGACACCATGGAGATCCACGCCGAGCTGGTGCCGTTCGATGCGGCGTTGGCGCAGCGCATGTCCGACCGGGCCGTGAAGGTCATCACGGCCACCGAGGCGGGCGAACTGCTGCCGCGCTCGTTCTCCGATCCCACCCATGTCGAGTGCCGGATGTGCCCGTGGCAGGACCGGTGCTGGAGGGCTGCGGCATGAACGAGACACCACTGCACCCGGTGCTCGGGGAGCGCCTGATCGACGCACGCGAGGCGGCACTGGCGCTCAATCTGCCGCACTACTGGCTCACGCACGCGAAGGAGCGCCGACGTCTCGGCCTGCCGCACTACCGGGTGGGCAAGCTGCTGCGTTTCAAGCTCTCCGAACTGATGGCGTGGATGGAGGAACGTCAAGCCCTGCTCACGGCCGACGCAGGGCACGAGGAGGAGTCGGATGCTGGACTTCAATGACACCGCACCCGCGCCCGAGATCCCGGCGTCCGAACGCCGCGAGGCCGTGCGCGCCGCCCTGCTCTCGAGGCTGGAAGCGGTGCTGTTCACCCTGTTCCCCGCCGGTCGGACGCGCCGCGGCAAGTTCGTCATCGGCGACGTGCTCGGCAGCCCGGGCGACAGCCTGGAAGTCGTGCTCATTGGGGACAAGGCGGGACTCTGGACCGACCGCGCCGAAGGCTCCGGCGGCGATGTGTTCCACCTGATCGGCGCCCACTTCGGCGTGGACGTGCACGGCGACTTCGCCCGCGTCCTCGACCTGGCCGAGGACCTCGTCGGGCGGGTCCCCACGGCCCCGCCGCGCAAGGCGGCCAAGAAGGCCTCGATCGACGACCTCGGCCCGGCCACCGCCAAGTGGGACTACCTCGACGCACAAGGGCAGCTCATCGCCGTCGTCTACCGCTACGACCCGCCCGGGCGCAAGAAGGAGTTCCGGCCCTGGGACGCCAAACGGCGCAAGATGGCCCCGCCCGAGCCGCGGCCGCTGTACAACCAGCCGGGGATCCACAACGCCGCCCAGGTCGTGCTGGTCGAGGGCGAGAAATGCGCCCAGGCCTTGATCGACGCCGGCGTGTGCGCCACCACCGCGATGCACGGGGCTAACGCCCCGGTGGACAAGACCGACTGGACGCCGCTGGCGGGCAAGGCCGTGCTGATCTGGCCCGACCGCGACAAGCCGGGCTGGGAGTACGCGGTGCAAGCGGCTCAGGCCATCCTGTCCGCCGGCGCGAAGTCCTGCCACATCCTCTACCCACCCGAGGAAGCCGCCGAGGGCTGGGATGCGGCCGATGCCGTGGCCGAGGGCTTCGACGTCGCGGCCTTCCTCGCCCACGGCCCGCGTGTGCAGATGCATGACCTTGCGGATCCCGGCGAGCCGGTGATCGGCGCGGATGAATCGGTGTGGGGCACCGAAGATGCCCTGGCGCTGGCCTTCACCCGCCGCTACCACCGCGACTGGCGCTACGTGGCGGCCTGGGGCCGCTGGTTGGTGTGGGATGGCCGGCGTTGGCGCAACGAGGAGACGCTGGCGGCCACCGACTTGATCCGCGGTGTCTGCCGACACGCGGCCCTCCAGGCCGACAACCCCAAGCTGGCGGCCAAGCTGGCCACCTCCGGCACCGTCGGCGGCGTCGAACGCCTGGCTCGCGCAGACCGACGTCATGCCGCGACCACCGCCGAGTGGGACGCCGATCCCTGGCTGCTCAACACCCCAGGCGGCGTGGTCGACCTCAGGACGGGCCGCCTGCGCGCACACGACCGCGCCGACCGCATGACCAAGATCACCACCGCCACGCCGGCCGGCGACTGCCCGACCTGGCGGCGCTTCCTTGCCGAAGTCACCGGCGGCGACGCGGACCTGCAAGCCTATTTGCAGCGCGTCAGCGGCTACTGCTTGACCGGCTCGACCCGGGAGCATGCGCTGTTCTTCCTCTACGGCACCGGCGCCAACGGCAAATCGGTGTTCGTCAACACCTTGGCCACGATCCTCGGCGATTACGCCGCCAGCGCGCCGATGGACACCTTCATGGAGGCGCGCGGCGACCGCCATCCGACCGACATGGCGGGCCTGCGCGGGGCGCGCTTCGTCTCCTCCATCGAGACCGAGCAGGGCCGGCGCTGGAACGAGTCCAAGGTCAAGGCCATCACCGGCGGCGACAAGGTCTCGGCGCGCTTCATGCGCCAGGACTTCTTCGAGTACACGCCCCAGTTCAAGCTGGTCATCGCCGGCAACCACAAGCCCGCCATCCGCAACATCGACGAGGCGATGAAGCGGCGGCTGCACCTGATCCCCTTCACGATCACCGTGCCGCCCGAGCGGCGCGACAAACACCTGCAGCAGAAGTTGCTGGCCGAGCGGGACGGCATCCTGGCCTGGGCGCTGGAAGGGTGCCTGGCCTGGCAGCGCCTGGGCCGGCTCGATCCGCCGCCGCAGGTCGTGGCCGCCACCGAGGAGTACTTCGAAGCCGAGGACGCGCTGGGCCGCTGGCTGGAGGAGCGCTGCGTGCGCGAGGCCAATGCCAAGTCACTGACCGCCGAACTGTTCACCGACTGGAAGCAGTGGGCGGAGGCCGCCGGCGAGTTCGTCGGCTCACAGCGCCGCTTCTCCGACCTCTTGATCACCCGCGGCGTCGAGAAATGGCGCAACGCCGCCGGCATCCGGGGCTTCCGTGGCGTGGGTCTCAAGCACCCGATGCAGCCCGCCTACACCCCCTATGCCGACGACTGAACACCCGTGACCACCGACAGGACTGACGCATCTGACGCTGTCCATCGTAAGTCTCTACGCGCGCGCGCGTGCGCGCGCCTCACGGGAACTATCGATATCGTGCGTCGGATGCGTCAGTCCCCACCGAACGAGGACTGACACCATGCACACCACGATCCTGGCCCTCGACCTGGGCACCACCACCGGCTGGGCGCTGCGCGACCGCACGGGCCGCATCACCAGCGGCAGCCAATCCTTCAAGCCCCGACGCTTCGAAGGCGGCGGCATGCGTTTCCTGCGCCTCAAGACGTGGCTTGCCGAACTGAAGATGCATGCCGACGGGATCGACGCGCTGGTCTTCGAGGAAGTGCGCCGCCACGTCTCGACCGACGCCGCGCACGCCTACGGCGGGTTCCTGGCCACGCTCACGGCGTGGTGCGAGCACCACCAGATCCCGTACCAGGGCGTGCCGGTCGGCATGATCAAGAAACACGCCACCGGCAAGGGCAATGCGAGCAAGGACGAGATGATGGCGGCCATGCGTGCTCGCGGCTACCTGCCCGCCGATGACAACGAAGCCGATGCCCTGGCGCTGTTGCACTGGGCCATCCAGCAGCACGACGCGGCGCAGGAGGCGTGAGATGGACATCCCGATTCCTCGCTACCGCTGCCCGCTGGGGCGCCTGCAGCCCGAGCCGATGGACGTGGAAGCCGTCAAGCGCCGCGGCTGGCGCGAGCAACGCCTGCTCGTCGTCTCCCTCGAGGACGACCGGCTCGACTGGATGGAACGCGAGCTGATCCGCCGAATCGGCGAGCGGCTCTACGGTGCACGGGAGGCGCGCCATGGCTGAGTGGACCGTCGAGCGTGTGGCCGAACGCTTCCGGGAGGCGGCCATCACCGCCCACCGCCTGCCGTCCGTGCGCGTGCAGGGCTACTTCAACACCTGGCCCGCGATCCGGCGCATGCCCTGGGAGACGCTGGGGGCCGAACCCTCGATCCGGCGCTTCCCGCCCGCACCCGAGACGGTCGAGCGGATGCTCGAGACCATGCGCTGGGTCTTGTGGCTGGAAGAAGAGGAGCGGCACCTGGTGTGGATGCGCGCCGAGCGCCACCGCTGGCGCGACATCTGCGCCCGCTTCGGCTGCGACCGGACCACGGCGTGGCGGCGGTGGCAGCGGGCGTTGCATTTGGTGGCCGATCACCTCAACGGCGTCGCCTTGACGGCGTAGTGTTTTGGCGTGATTTGGCGGGTGCGGTCGCGCATCCGCGCGCATCGGCGGCGAAATGCGGCTTTCGCCACTGCAACAGATCCGCCCGTTTGGGGGTAGCATTTCGGCTAAGGTCTGGACAGCGGTGACGGTCGAGGAAGCCGCCCAGCCATCCACGGGTCCTTCCTGGGCACCGAGCCATGCGGGGGGCGCGAGCGCGGCGCTTCGATAGCGTCAGGGTGCAAACCGAGGTTTGCAGGGTTTGCGGTTTGCAGCCCTCCAGCCCGAGACCTTCTCCCCGACACTCCCAGCCCGCCCACGGTCCGCCGTCGGCGGGCTTCTTCGTTTCCGAGGCACCGATTCTGGACACGCTCGCCGTCACGTACCGCAAGGTCGAGACGCTGATCCCCTACGCCCGCAATCCGCGCACGCACAGCGACGAGCAGATCGCGCGCATCGCCGCCAGCATCGCCGAGTTCGGCTGGACCAACCCGATCCTGGTCGATGGCGAGCACGGTGTGATCGCCGGTCACGGCCGGCTGCTGGCCGCACGCAAGCTGGGGCTCGCCGAGGTGCCGGTGATCGAGCTCGCGCACCTGACGCCCGCGCAGAAGCGCGCCTACGTGATCGCCGACAACCGGCTCGCACTCGATGCCGGCTGGGACGAGGCGATGCTCGCGCTGGAGTTCGCCGAACTGGCCGACGCGGGCTACGACCTGGATCTGACCGGCTTCTCTGCCTCCGAGATCGAAGGCCTGCTCGACGCCATCGAGGAGACGGAACCGTCCGCCGATGAGGACACGAGCGCCTTGGTCCGCGACGCGGACGAGGACGACGTCATACCGCCCGCGGTGGCGGTCACGCGCCCCGGCGATCTGTGGCTGATCGGTGAACATCGGCTGCTGTGCGCCGACAGCCGCGACGCGGCCGCCGTCGCGCGCCTCCTCGAGGGCGAGCGGGCGCACCTGCTCTTCACCAGCCCGCCGTATGCCAATCAGCGCGACTACACCACCGGCGGCATCGCGGACTGGGACGCGCTGATGCAAGGCGTGTTCGGCGCTGCTCGCGCGGCACTGCGCGAGGACGCGCAAATCCTGGTCAACCTCGGGCTCGTGCATCGCGACAACGAGTGGCAGCCGTACTGGGACGGCTGGATCGAGTGGATGCGCACCCAGGGCTGGCGGCGCTTCGGCTGGTACGTCTGGGACCAGTCGGTGACCGTGCCCGGCGACTGGGCCGGTCGCCTCGCGCCGCGCCATGAGTTCGTGTTCCACTTCAACCGCCAGGCGCGCAAACCGAACAAGATCGTGCCCTGCAAATGGGCCGGCCACGAGACGCACCTGCGCGCCGACGGCTCGTCCACCGCGATGCGCGGCAAGGACGGCAAGGTCGGCGCCTGGAACCATGCCGGACAGCCCACGCAGGAGTTCCGCATCCCAGACTCGGTCGTCGAGGTGACGCGTCAGCGCGGCCGCATCGGTGAAGGCATCGATCATCCGGCGGTGTTCCCGCTGGGCCTGCCGAAGTTCTTCATCGAGGCCTACACCGACGCGGGCGAGATCGTCTTCGAGCCGTTCGCGGGCTCGGGCACCACGCTGCTGGCCGGCCAACTCACCGGCCGCCCGGTACGCGCCATCGAACTCGCTCCAGAGTACGTGGACGTCGCGCTGCGCCGCTGGCTGCAGCACCACCCGGGCACGGTGCCGGTGCTGGAGGGCAGCGGCCGGACCTTCGACGAGGTGGCGGCCGAACGTACCGTCAGTAGTGGTAGCGCCCCTGGAGGAACTCGACGCGATCGGCCTTGACCAGATAGACGCAGCGATGCTCCTGGGTGATGCGTCGCGACCAGACGTCCGGGCCGAGGTATTTCAGCGGCTCGGGTTTGCCGATGCCATCGAAGGGATCGCGCAGCACCGCCTCGACGAGTTCGAGCAAGCGGCGGGCGGTGCGACGGTCGGTCTCCACCCAATGACGCAGGTCTTCGAGAAATTCCGGATGGCAGACCGCAAGCCGCGAGGCCTCACGCTTCAAGGTCGGCGTCCTGCTTGAGCTGGGCGAGCGTCGTGGGCTTCAGGCTTGTCGTGCGTGCCCGGTTGAGGGCCGTGAGCAGCCGTTCGGCGTTCTTGGCCGAGCGCAGCAGGTGCGCCGTTTCCATCAAGCCTTCGAGCTCATCGGCCGCGATCATCGCCACGGCTCCTCCCGAGCGACGGCGCACCACGATGACCTCGCGATCGTCCACGGCGCGGTCCATCAGCGCCTTGAGCTGCTCGCGCGCCTGGCTGTAGGTGGTTTCGATGGTCATGGCGGCACCTCTGGAATTGGACAGAAGTATTGTACAGGAAATGAACGCCCACTGGCTGGCCGATCGCATCGAGCTCTGGCCGATCGACAAGCTGCTGCCCTACGTGCGCAACGCCCGCCAGCACTCGGACGAGCAGATCGCCCAGATCGCGGCCTCCATCGCGGAGTTCGGCTTCGTCAATCCCATTCTCACCGGCGCCGACGGTGTGCTGGTCGCGGGCCATGGGCGGCTCGCCGCCGCGCGCAAGCTGGGCCTGCCCACCGTGCCGGTGGTGGTGCTCGATCACCTGACGCCCACCCAACGACGGGCACTGGTGCTCGCGGACAACCGGCTCGCGGAACTCGCGACCTGGGACGATGCACTGCTGCGCATCGAACTGGAGGCGCTGCAGGACGATGGCTTCGATCTCGATCTCACCGGATTCGACGCCGATGCACTGGCAGAACTGCTGGCCGATGAGGAACCACAGATCGAGGGCCGGACGGAGGACGACGCCGCGCCCGACGTGCCCGAGGAACCCGTCTCCCGGCCGGGCGACGTCTGGCGACTCGGGCCGCACCGCCTGGTCTGCGGCGACGCAACCACCGCCGAGGCCTACGCGCGCCTGTTTCCGGACGGCGAGCGGGCGGACATGGTCTTCACCGATCCGCCCTACAACGTGAACTACGCCAACAGCGCGAAGGACAAGCTGCGCGGCAAACACCGCCCCATCCTCAACGATGCGCTGGGCGAAGGCTTCTACGATTTCCTCTTTGATGCGCTGGCGCTGATCATGGCGCACACCCGAGGCGCGATCTACGTCGCCATGTCCTCCAGCGAACTGGACACGCTGCAAGCGGCCTTCCGCGCCGCCGGCGGGCACTGGTCGACCTTCATCATCTGGGCCAAGAACACCTTCACGCTGGGCCGCTCGGACTACCAGCGCCAGTACGAGCCGATCCTCTACGGCTGGCCCGAAGGCGCGACGCGCCACTGGTGCGGCGACCGCGACCAGGGCGACGTCTGGCAGATCAAGAAGCCAGCGAAGAACGATCTGCACCCGACCATGAAGCCGGTGGATCTGGTCGAGCGGGCCATCCGCAACTCCAGCCGCCCCGGCGACGTGGTGCTCGACCCCTTCGGCGGCTCGGGCACGACCTTGATCGCCGCCGAGAAGGCCGGGCGCGTGGCGCGGCTGATCGAGCTCGACCCGAAGTATGCGGACGTGATCGTGCGGCGCTGGCAGGACTGGACGGGCCAGCAAGCCACCCGCGAGGCGGATGGCCTGGCCTTCGATCAGGCGGCGAGCGACTCGTCGGCGATCGCGCAGTGAATCACGAACCCGGTCAGATAAGGCAGCCCGCGCGGGATGCCGTAGTCCTTGCTGGTCTGGCGGCCGATGGTCCATCCCATCCACTGCCGGGTGGCGGCGTCGATCGCGTCGTGGAGGGTCTGGCCCGCATGCAGGTGGGGGAGCACTTCGTCCGCGAAGTGGCGGCCGTGACGGCTGTCGAGGAAGGCTCGCACTGCCTCCAGGGTCTGGCCGGTGGCCTGCGAGATCGTGGTCATCGTGATGGGCCAGGCGGCGTCGGCGTGTTCGTTCATCGTGCCGTAAAAGCCCCAGGCGTCGTTGCGGGTGGCGGGGATGGGCTGGGTCGTGGTCATGGGTTGCTCCTGCGGGTTGGGGTGGCGACACCCGTATGAACGCGCTGTTCGATCGAGAAGCCAAGCATCAGATCGTTGATTGATTCCTTTGGGAAACGGCGCGGCTTTAGGCCGCGCCTTTGACAGTCAGCGAATCCGGTAGACGCGCTCGCCGCCCGGGGATTTCTCGGAGACGATCGTCAGGCCCAGTTTCTTCTTCAGCGCCCCGGCCAAGGTGCCGCGCACCGTGTGCGCCTGCCAGCCGGTGCTGTCCATGATCTGGCGGAGGGTGGCGCCTTCGGGACGCTGCAGCATCGCGATCACCTGCGCCTGCTTGCTGTGGGCGCGGGGGCGGCGGGGCTCGGCGCTGCGATGCGCATCCTGCGCCCAGGCCGCTTCGGCGGCGTTCACCGCCGCCTCCAGGTCGGCCTCGTCGCGCGCCGTCTGCGCCTGCTCGGCCCGGGCGATCACCGCATCGAGCTTCGCAACGAAGGACTGGCGCGGGGCGGTGCGGGCACCCGGGCGCGGCACGCCCAAGGCCTCGTAGCCTGCGTCGGCAACGACCCAGACCTCGCCCTGGCGGGCGATCAGGGCGCGGTTGGCCAGGCCGTCGAGCACCTTGCGGCGGGCACCGCCTTGGATGTGCTCGGGGACCAGCGCCGCTACTTCGTGCCCTGCCCGCATTGCTCGCACCGGCAGTGGCTGCGCTTCGAGCAACTGCGTTGGGAGAAGGGCCGGCCCGAGACGGCGGCGTATGTGTGCGAATCATGCGAGACGGCGATCGCCGAGCACCACAAGACCTGGATGCTGGAGCACGGCGAGTGGCGCGCGACGGCGGAAGGCTCGGGCAAGACGGCGGGGTTTCATCTGTCGTCGCTGTACAGCCCGCTGGGCTGGCGCGCCTGGCGCGAGATCGCCGCCGCGTGGGAAGCCGCCGTCAGTAAAGAGTCGGGATCGGCCGCTGCCATCAAGACTTTCAAGAACACCGAGCTCGGCGAGACCTGGGTCGAGGAGGGCGAAGCGCCCGACTGGCAACGCCTGCTGGAGCGCCGCGAGGACTATGCCATCGGCACCATTCCCGCAGGCGGCCTGCTGCTCACCGCCGGCGCCGACGTGCAGAAGGACCGCATCGAGGTCTCGGTCTGGGCCTTCGGGCGTGGCAAGGAGTGTTGGCTCATCGAGCACCGGGTGCTGATGGGCGACACCGCACGGGATGCGGTGTGGAAGGCGCTGGGCGGGATGCTCGCCGAGACCTGGACCCATGCCTCGGGCGCGGCCATGCCGCTGGCCCGCTTGGCGCTGGACACCGGCTTTGCGACACAGGAGGCCTACGCCTTCGTGCGCGCCTGCCGCGACGCGCGGGTCATGGCGGTCAAGGGCGTGCGGACGGGTTCGATGGGGGGCGCAGCCCTGATCGGCACACCGACGGCGGTCGATGTCTCGCAGGCGGGCAAGAAGCTGCGCCGGGGCATCAAGGTGTATGCGGTCGCGGTGGGGCTCGCCAAACTCGAGTTCTACAACCACCTGCGCCAGAGCGCGGAGGTGGCCGACGACGGCGTGACGGTGACCTACCCGGCCGGTTTCGTCCACCTGCCCAAGATCGACGCCGAGTTCATCCAGCAGCTCTGCGCCGAGCAACTGATCACCCGCCGCGACAGGAATGGTTTTCCGGTGCGGGAGTGGCAGAAGGTGCGTGAGCGCAACGAAGCGCTGGACTGCTACGTGTATGCCCGTGCTGCTGCTGCGGCCGCAGGGCTCGACCGCTTCGAGGAACGCCACTGGCGCGAACTGGAGCGGCAACTGGGGCTGGCCAGTCCGCCAGCCCTTGAAACACCTACTGAATCGATCACCGAGGCCACCCAACGCGGTGGCCTCGCTGTTTCTGGCAATCGCAACACCGGTCGGCGCGTGATCAAAAGCCGCTGGCTGTCCTGACGAGGAGACGCTATGTCACTGACCACCCGCATCGAGAGCCTGGTCATCCGCGTCGCGCAGGAGTTCAACGACGTCCGCGCGAAGGCCGGGAACCTCGCCCACCTCACCACCACCGACAAGTCGAGCTTGGTGGCGGCCATCAACGAGCTGAAGGCCGCGGTGGTGTCGTCGGCGGTGATCGACGATGCGCACGTCGCGGCCACGACCACGTACTCGTCCAACAAGATCGTCTCACTGCTCGATGCGCTCAAGACCGAGATCTTGGGCGGTGCCGATGCCGCGTACGACACGCTGGTGGAAATCCAGCAACTGCTGCAGAACGGCACCAGTGGTCTGGATCCGCTGCTCGCCGCCGTGAACAACCGCGTGCGCTTCGATGCGGCGCAGTCGCTGACCGTGGCCGAGCAACTTCAGGCGCGCAGCAACATCGGTGCCGTCGCAGCCACCGATGTCGGCAATACCGACACTGACTTCGTCGCGGTCTTTGTGGGTGCGCTGGTCTGATGAGCCTCGTATCGCGCATCAGTGCGTTGGCCAGTCGTGTCGGGCTCGAGGTCAAGACCAAGATCGACGCAACCCACCCCGGTCTGGCCCGGGCGTGGGTGTGCTTCGGCTACGTCGGCAACCAGATCGTCGTGCGCTCGTCGCACAACGTGGCCAGCGTGACCCGGACGGCGGCAGGCCGCTACCGCGTGACCTTCGCCACCGCCATGCCGGACGCCAACTACTGCTGGACGGCGCTCGCCCGCAGCAGCACCAACAGCGGCACGCAGCGCATTGCCATCGTGCGATCCAGCACCGACCAAAAGACCGCCCAGTACGTCGACGTCAGTTGCGCTACCACGTCCGCATCGTTCGACGACTCCTCCGAAATCAACCTCACGGTGTTCCGCTGATGGCCTACACACAAGCACATCTCGACGCACTGGAAGCGGCGCTGGTCAAGGGCGAAAGGCGCGTGACCTTTGGCGACAAGACCGTCGAGTACCGCAGCGTCGATGAACTCCAGGCCGCCATCGCGGCGGTCAAGCGCGACCTCTTCGAGCAGGCCGTAGACACCGGACTGTGGCCCGGCGCGCCACGTCAGATCCGGGTCACCACCGGTAAAGGGTTCTGAACATGCAATGGTTTGACCGAGTGCGTAGACGCGTCGGCATGAGCCTGCTTGGCGGCACCCCGTTCTATGACGGTATCGGTGGCGGCCGTCGCGCCTTGGCGTGGCAGGTCGGCAATCCAGGCGCAGTCGCAGCACTGGCGTTTACCCAGAACGAATTGCGCGCCAAGAGCCGCGATCTGGTACGCCGCAATGCCTGGGCAGCGGCAGGCGTTGAAGCCTTTGTCTCGAACGCCATCGGCACCGGCATCAAGCCGCAGAGCATGCTGGCGGATCAGCCCCTGCGCGAAGCGATCCACAGCCTGTGGTGGGACTGGTGCGAGGAGGCCGATGCCGCCGGACTGACTGATTTCTACGGTCTGCAGGCCTTGGCCTGTCGCGCCATGCTCGAAGGCGGGGAATGTCTGGTGCGGCTGCGCTATCGCCGCCCGGAGGATGGCCTGCCGGTGGGCCTGCAATTGCAGTTGCTCGAACCCGAACATCTGCCAGCCACGCTGAATCAGGAGTTGGCTTCCGGAAACGTCATCCGTGCGGGTATTGAATTCGACAAGCTCGGACGGCGGGTGGCTTACCACCTGTATCGCTCACACCCGGGTGATGGCTCACTGGCCCCGATGTCAGGCACCGGTGGCGTGGTGGGCGGTCTCGACACAGTGCGTGTCCCGGCCAGCGAAATCATTCACCTGTTTCGTCCCTTGCGGCCAGGACAGATCCGGGGCGAGCCGTGGCTGGCGCGCGCACTGGTCAAGCTCAACGAACTCGACCAGTACGACGACGCCGAGCTCGTGCGCAAGAAAACCGCCGCGATGTTTGCGGGCTTCATCACGCGCCTGTCCCCCGAGGACAACCTGATGGGTGAAGGACTGCCGGATGCCAGCGATCGTGGAGAACATGCTTTTGCTGCGCCGCGAGGACTTCGACGAATTGCTCGACCGCGCCGCTGAACGCGGTGCCGAGCGTGTGCTGTCCCATCTCGGCCTCGAAAACGGCCACGCCGCGAAGGACATCCGCGAGCTGCGCGACTTGCTGGAAGCCTGGCGCGATGCGCGACGCACGGCGTGGCAGACCACCATCAAGGTCGTGACCACCGGCATCCTGGCCGCGCTGCTGGTTGGTGCTGCCATCAAGCTCAAGCTGATGGGAGGCCCGCAATGATCGAGACCTTGCTCGGTGGTCTCCTCGGAGGGGCCTTCCGTCTCGCACCTGAAATCCTCAAATTGCTCGACCGTAAAGGCGAGCGTGGCCACGAACTGGCGATGCAGGACCACGGCAAGACGAGTGGCGATGGGCACGATCATGACAAAGGCCACGCTGACGGCGAGCACCACGAAGGCCCCAGCAAGGGGCCTCATGGCGGCAAGCTGTTCAAGGAAGGAGATTTTGGGCTGGAGGCTTTGCTGGCCGAGGACGGAGGCGAACCACGCCTGCGGATCTGGCTGTTCAGCAAAGATAAGCCGCTTCCAAACAATGCAGCCAAAGTCAGCGCCACCATCACGCGCTTGACCGGAGAGACGCAGACCCTCAACTTTGCACCTGACAAGGACAGCCTGGTGAGCCGCGAGGTGGTGCCCGAGCCACACGCGTTCGAGATCAGCATCGTTGCCCAGACTGCCACCGAGCCCTTCATGTTCGTCCTGACCCAGGAGGAAGGGAAGGTCGAGCTTAGCGATGCACAAATCAAGGCCGCATCCATTGGCATCGACACGGCAGGTGCTGCGCGCATCAAGTCTGCTTTGCAATTGCCAGGCGAAATTCGTCTGAATGAAGACCGGACTTCGCACGTTGTGCCGCGCATTGCCGGTGTGGTCGAGAGTGTGCAGGCCAGCCTGGGGCAAGCGGTCAGACGGGGTCAAGTTCTGGCCGTCATCGCCAGCCCGGCGGCATCAGAGCAGCGCAGCGAGTTGCAGACAGCACAAAAGCGATTGACCTTGGCCAAGACCACGTATGAGCGTGAAAAGCGGCTCTGGGAGCAGAAGATCTCTGCCGAGCAGGACTACCTGCAAGCCAAGCAAGCCTTACACGAGGCAGAGGTCGCCGTGGCCAACGCCCAGCAGAAGCTGTCCGCCTTGGGTCTGACATCAGGATCTTCGGGGGGGCTCAATCGCTTCGAGCTGCGCGCGCCATTCGACGGCTTGGTGATTGAAAAGCATCTGAGCCTGGGTGAAGCCGTCAAGGAAGACGCCGCCGTGTTCACCGTGTCTGACCTGGGACAGGTCTGGGCCGAGATCAACGTGCCCGCGAAGGATTTGCCGCTGGTCAGGGTTGGCGAGAAGGTCACCATCAAAGCGACGGCCTTCGATGCCAGCGCGACCGGAACCATAACTTTTGTGGGTTCGTTGATCGGTGAACAGACTCGCATGGCCAAGGCCCGCGTGGTCTTGTCCAACCCCAAGGGCGTTTGGCGTCCTGGTCTGTTTGTCAGTGTGGAGGTGACTGCATCGGAGGCGGAAGTACCCGTGACTGTGGCCAGTGACGCCATTCAGACCTTGGGCGACAAGCCCGTGGTGTTCCTGAAAGTGAACGGAGGCTTCATTGCCCAGCCCGTGCAGTTGGGCCGCAGTGATGGCAAGCGGGTCGAGGTGGTGCAAGGACTCAAGCCGGGGGCTCCCTATGCAGCGGCAGGCAGTTTTGTCGTGAAGTCTGAGCTCGGCAAGGCCTCTGCCGAACACACCCATTGATACCGGAGTCGCGCACATGTTTGAAAAACTTATTCGAGCAGCCATCGAACATCGATGGTTGGTGTTGCTAGCAGTCATCGGTATGGCGGCCGTCGGCGTATTCAACTACCAGAAGCTCCCCATCGATGCCGTGCCGGACATCACCAACGTCCAGGTACAGATCAACACCCAAGCACCGGGGTACTCACCGCTGGAGACCGAGCAACGGGTGACTTACCCGATTGAGACCGCGATGGCGGGCCTTCCCAACCTGGAGCAAACCCGTTCCCTGTCCCGCTATGGACTGTCACAAGTGACTGTGATCTTCAAGGACGGCACAGACATCTACTTCGCACGCCAATTGGTCAACGAACGCATACAGGAGGCGCGCGACAAGTTGCCCTCCGGAATTACCCCGGCGATGGGTCCGATTTCGACCGGCTTGGGCGAAATCTATCTGTGGACGGTCGAAGCCAAGGATGGTGCGAAGAAGCCTGATGGCCAACCCTATACGGCCACCGATCTGCGCGAGATTCAGGACTGGATCATCAAGCCACAGTTGCGCAACGTGCCCGGCGTCACAGAAATCAACTCCATTGGCGGCTATTCCAAGGAATACCAGATCGCCCCTAATCCTGAGCGCCTCACCTCGCTGGGCGTCACCTTGCAGGACATCGTGACGGCATTGGAGCGCAACAACGTCAACGTGGGCGCAGGTTATATCGAAAAGCGTGGCGAGCAATATTTGATCCGGGCCCCAGGGCAGGTTAAGACGCTGGACGACATCGGCAATGTGATTCTCAGCAGCGCCGGTGGTGTTCCCATCCGAGTGCGTGACGTGGCCGAGGTTGGCCTGGGACGTGAACTGCGCACGGGTGCCGCCACAGCCAACGGGCGCGAAGTGGTGCTGGGCACGGTCTTCATGCTCATCGGCCAGAACAGTCGAACCGTCTCTCAAGCAGTCGACAAAAAAATGGTTGAAATCAACCGCAGCCTGCCTGAAGGCGTTCATGCGGTGACCGTTTACGACCGTACTGTCTTGGTGGACAAAGCCATCAGCACGGTGAAGAAGAACTTGTTGGAAGGCGCGATCCTGGTGATCGTGATCCTATTCCTGTTCCTGGGCAACATTCGCGCGGCCATCATTACGGCGACCGTGATCCCCTTGTCGATGCTGTTCACCTTTACGGGGATGGCGACCTACAAGGTAAGCGCCAATTTGATGAGTCTGGGGGCACTGGACTTCGGCATCATCATCGACGGGGCGGTTGTGATCGTCGAGAACTGTGTGCGACGTCTCGCCCATGCACAAGCTCAGTACGGCAGGCCTTTGACGCGCTCGGAGCGTTTTCACGAGGTATTTCTTGCCTCCAAGGAATCGCGCCGCCCGCTCTTGTTTGGTCAGATCATCATCATGGTGGTGTACCTGCCCATCTTCGCCCTGACCGGCGTTGAAGGAAAGATGTTCCATCCCATGGCGTTCACAGTGGTTGCTGCGCTGGTTGGGGCGATGATCCTGTCGGTGACTTTCATCCCGGCAGCGGTCGCCCTATTCATCGGCCACCGGGTCAGCGAGACAGAGAACTTCCTGGTCGTGCAGGCCAAGCGCTGGTATGGCCCGCTGCTGGATCGCGTGATGACGGCTAAAGCGGTGGTGCTCACGGCAGCCGCCGTGGCAGTGGTGCTGTGCGGCCTGATCGCCACCCGTATGGGCAGCGAGTTCGTGCCCAGCCTGAACGAAGGCGATTTCGCCATCCAGGCCCTGCGCATTCCTGGCACCAGCCTATCGCAATCGGTCGCGATGCAGCAGCAGCTGGAGGCGACGCTCAAAGCCAAGTTCCCCGAGATCGACCGCGTTTTCGCGCGCACCGGCACGGCTGAAATCGCGTCCGACCCCATGCCGCCGAACATTTCCGACGGCTACATCATGCTCAAGCCGGTGTCCGAGTGGCCGGAGCCGCGCAAGTCGCGCGACGAATTGCTGGCGGCCATTCAGGATGTCGTGGGCAAGGTGCCGGGCAACAACTACGAGTTCTCGCAGCCTATCCAATTGCGCTTCAACGAACTCATTTCAGGCGTCCGCAGCGACGTTGCGGTGAAGATATTCGGCGACGACATGGATGTCCTGAATAAGACGGGTGAAGAGATCTCGTCCATGTTGCAGAAGATTCCCGGCGCGTCCGAGGTCAAGGTGGAGCAAACCACCGGTTTGCCCATGCTGACCGTGAATATCGACCGCCAAAAAGCCTCGCGCTATGGGCTTAACGTGGCCGACATCCAAGATGCCGTGGCCACCGCCATCGGCGGGCGTGAGGCTGGGACGCTGTTTGAAGGCGACCGTCGATTCGACATCCTGGTTCGCCTGCCGGAGTCCTTGCGCAACGACCTGGACAGCATGAAGCGCTTGCCGATTCCTTTGCCGCGCGGAACAGGTACGGGAGGTCTTGAAGGCCGAACCAACTTCATTCAACTGGGTGAAGTGGCGAGCTTCGAGTTGGCACCCGGCCCGAATCAGGTCAGCCGGGAAAACGGCAAACGTCGCATCGTGGTGAGTGCCAACGTCCGTGGCCGAGACGTGGGCTCGTTCGTCGCGGATGCAGAAGCAGCTCTGGCACAGGTCAAGATTCCTCCCGGATACTGGACGAGTTGGGGCGGAACTTTTGAGAACCTGCAGTCGGCAACACAACGCCTGCAGATCGTTGTTCCAGTCTCTCTGCTCCTGGTGTTCGTCTTGCTCTTTGCGATGTTCGGCAACGCCAAGGATGGTTTGCTGGTTTTTACCGGCATTCCGTTCGCGTTGACGGGTGGAATCCTGGCGCTGTGGCTGCGCGACATCCCCATGTCGATCTCGGCGGCAGTGGGCTTCATCGCGCTCTCAGGCGTCGCCGTACTCAATGGCCTTGTGATGATTTCCTACATCCGCACCCTGCGAGAGGAGGGAATGCCTCTGGACGCGGCCATTCGGGACGGCGCGTTGACCCGTTTGCGTCCCGTGCTGATGACGGCCCTGGTGGCGTCTTTGGGTTTCATCCCGATGGCGATTGCCACTGGAACCGGCGCAGAAGTTCAGCGGCCCTTGGCCACTGTGGTGATCGGCGGCATCGTGTCTTCCACATTACTGACGCTACTCGTACTCCCCATTCTTTATCGTCTGGCCCATCGACCAGACGAGCAAGAAGAGGATACGTAGTTCGCTATTGGGGTGATGGACACCATCCGCTGGATATTTCGGTCAATGGCGGGACTGCGATGGAAACTGTTCCGAACTCAATGATCCGCCTACGGGTAAAGGCTGGCAGCCATCGAATCGCCTTCAGTGCTGGCGGGAAGTCGTTTGACCGAACAATTTCCGGCATGGCAGGAGAGGTTCGCTTGGTGGGCATTACTGGCACAGACTGGTCTTGGGGTAGTTCGTCTCACGCGTGGGCAGACGACTCTGATGATCAGGTCAAAAGACAGGCTCGCCGGTCTCGTCTGATCAAAGATATATCGTTGCTGTGAACAGACTCGGCCAAATGGTCGAATCCGTGCCCTCAAGACCCACCTGTTACTATCTGTCTCTGAAAGCGGACGCGGGTTCGGTTCCGTGCTCCACCACCAATATATAACAGGCCGTTGAAAAATCCCCCGTCGACGCTGGCGTCGGCCAGTACGATCTGAAGCCATCGGCGAACAACCCAGACGAGGACGATGAGAGGCAACCAAGACTTCCCAGGCAAGCGATGTTCAGCTACATCAGCCTTGAAGAGCGCGTGCCGCAGACACACCCGCTGCGCAAGCTGCGCGCCGCAGTCGTTGCGCTGCTGGCGACGATGAACCGCGAGTTCGACGCGGTGTACGCCCGCCGGGGCCGCCCCTCGGTGCCGCCGGAGATGCTCGATGCCCTGCTGCTGCAGATCCTGTTCTCCATCCGCAGCGAGCGCCAGTTGGTCGAAGCGGTCAACTACAACCTGCTGTACCGCTGGTTCGTGGGCCTGAACATCGAGGACAAGGTCTGGGACCACTGCCCCTTCAGCGCCAACCGCGAGCGGCTCTTCAATGAAGACCTGGCCCGCGCCTTTTTCGAGCGGGTCAAGCACACCGCCGATTGGGCGAAGTTGACCAGCGACGAACACTTCAGCGTGGACGGCACGCTGATCGAGGCCTGGGCGGAGCCCTTGAGCTTCAAGCGCCGGGACGACGACAGCGCCAGCCCGCCCGGGCGCAACCCCGAGGTGGACTTCAAAGGGCAGGAGCGCTGCAACGACACCCACGCCAGTACCACGGACCCCGATGCCCGGCTGTTCAAGAAGAGCGCGGGCGACAAGGCTCGCCTGTGCCACATGGCGCACATCCTCATGGAAAACCGCAACGGTCTGATCGTGGACGTGCAGATCACCCATGCCAGCGGCACCGCCGAGCGCGAGGCGGCGCTGGCCATGTTGAAGCGTCGGGACAACAAGAACAAGCGGGCTACGGTCGGGGCCGACAAGGGCTACGACAGCAAGGCCTTCATCAAGGGCTGCCGAAAGCTCAAGGTCACGCCGCACGTGGCGGCCAAGGACAGGCACTCGGCGGTGGATGCCCGGATCACCCGACACGAGGGCTACAAGACCAGTCAGAAGGTGCGCAAGCGCATTGAGGAGGCCTTTGGCTGGATCAAGACCGTGGGTGGTCTGGCCAAGACCAAGCTCATCGGTCAGGCCAAGCTCACGGGTCAGGCGCTGCTGTGCTTTGCCACCTACAACTGGGGTAGCGCCTTGGGGCAATCGGCGGCTGGTGGGACGCGCATCATGCGTGAGCCCGGGGATACGTGCGCCCGAAATGGGCGAGATGGCCTGCAAACAGGCCAGATTGGCCGGTGCAATCGCTGCGCAGACGCGTCTGGGCCACTCGTTTCTTCGAAAACAGCGTCCCTGATGCGTTCGATGCCCACTTTTTCAACGGCCTGTTAGGATCCCGCAAGAGCGTGTCCAAGGAAATCGAGGGGCGGAGGAAATGGAATTCAAATATCAGATGATATACATTACCGTGGGAGTGACCTTTCGCTAGGGAAGGTGTTCAAAACACTGCCCCCGTGGTCTGTGACCGGCCGCGCATGGCCTGACAATACAGCCATGAAGCAACAAGACCTTGGACTGAACCTGAGCAAGCGGCGCACGCGCAAGGCTGTGTTTCTGGACGAGATGAACCTGGTGGTGCCGTGGTCCGAGCTGCTGGCGCTGATTGCACCGCACGCCCCGCGTGCCAAGACCGGCAGGCCCCCGTTTGAGCTGGAGACCATGCTGCGCATCCACTTCGTCCAGCAATGGTTCGGCCTGTCCGACCTGGCCATGGAAGAGGCCCTCTTCGAGACCGCGCTGTACCGGGAGTTTGTCGGCTTGTCCGGCGTCGAACGCATTCCGGACCGGGTCAGCATCCTTCGATTCCGGCACCTGCTGGAAGAACACCATCTGGCCGAACGAATCCTGGCCACCGTCAACGCCACGCTCACCGACAAGGGCCTGATGCTGCGCCAAGGCACGGTGGTGGACGCCACCTTGATTGCCGCACCCAGTTCCACCAAGAACAGCACCGGCACCCGTGACCCCGAGATGCACCAGACCAAGAAGGGCAATCAGTGGCACTTCGGCATGAAAGCCCACATCGGCGTGGATGCCGACTCTGGGCTGGTTCACACCGTGGTGGGCACGGCAGCCAACGTCAATGATGTGACGCAGGCCAGCAAGCTGGTCCATGGTGAAGAAACCGATGTCTTTGCCGACGCGGGCTACCGGGGCGTTGAGAAGCGCAAAGAGATTCAGGCCCAGCACCCCGACGTGAACTGGCACATTGCGATGATGCCGGGCAAGCGCCGTGCGATGGACAAGGGCACGCCCATGGGAGCCATCCTGGAGAAGCTGGAGCAGACCAAGGCCAGCATCCGGGCCAAGGTGGAACACCCCTTCAGGGTCATCAAGCGGCAGTTCGGCTACGTCAAGGTCAAGTACCGGGGGCTGGCCAAGAACACGGCCAACCTGATGACGCTGTTTGCGCTGAGCAATCTGTGGATGGCTCGGCGCAGGCTTTTGCAGGGGCTGCAGGGATGAGTGCGTCCACAACCGGCCAAAGGGCCGTCCACAAGGGCGAAATGCCCTTGTTTGAGACCGCAAAAACGCCAGATTAGTCACCATGTGGAATATCTCGCCTCAGTGGCCATCGCCGCGGGCGTTTTGAACACCTTCCCTAGATCGATGACCTTGAACTTCCCCAACTGGAGTCCGTACATGTATTACAGCAGTGGCAATTACGAAGCCTTCGCCCGCCCGCGCAAGCCAGACGGGGTCGACGGCAAATCCGCATGGTTCGTCGGCTCCGGCCTGGCCTCGCTGGCCGGCGCCGCCTTCCTGATCCGCGATGGCCAGATGCCGGGCGAGCGCATCACCATCCTGGAGCGCGCCGACGTGCCGGGCGGCGCACTGGATGGACTTGAGAAGCCGGACAAGGGCTTCGTGATCCGCGGCGGCCGCGAGATGGAGGACCATTTCGAATGCCTGTGGGATCTGTTCCGCAGTATTCCGTCGCTGGAAGTCGAGGGGGCCAGCGTGCTCGACGAGTTCTACTGGCTGAACAAGGACGACCCCAATTTCTCCCTGCAGCGCGCCACCATCGAACAGGGCAAGCCTGCGCCCGACCTGGGCAAGTTCACGCTCAGCAAGGCCGCGCAGAAGGACATCCTCAAGGTCTTCATGGCCACGCGCGAGGAGATGGAGAACAAGCGCATCAACGAGGTGTTCGGTGAGGACTTCCTCGCCAGCAACTTCTGGATGTACTGGCGCACCATGTTCGCGTTCCAAGAGTGGCATTCGGCGCTGGAAATGAAGCTCTATCTGCACCGCTTCATCCACCACATCGGCGGTCTGCCGGATCTTTCCGCGTTGAAGTTCACCCGCTTCAACCAGTACGAATCGCTGGTGCTGCCATTGGTGAAGTGGTTGAAGGACCAGGGCGTGGTGTTCCAGTACCGCACCGAGGTGACAGATATCGATTTCGACATCGATGCCACCAACGGACGCAAGCAGGCCACGCGCATCCACTGGAACCGCGACGGCCAGCCCGGTGGCATGGCACTCGGCCCCGATGACCTGTTGTTCATCACCATCGGCTCGCTGGTGGAAAACAGCAACGAGGGCGACCACAAGACCGCGGCGCTGCTGGACGAAGGCCCGGCACCGGCTTGGGATCTGTGGCGGCGCATCGCGGCCAAGGATCCGTCGTTCGGGCGGCCCGACGTGTTCTGCACGCACATTCCGGAGACCAAATGGGAATCCGCCACCATCACCACGCTGGACGCGCGCATCCCGAAGTACATCGAGAAGATCGCCAAGCGCGACCCGTTCAGCGGCAAGGTGGTGACCGGCGGGATTGTCACCGTCAAGGATTCCAGCTGGCTGCTGAGCTGGACGGTGAACCGCCAGCCGCACTTCAAGAAGCAGCCCAAGGACCAGGTCGTGATCTGGCTCTATGGCCTGTTCGCGGACGTGCCGGGGGATTACGTCAAGAAGCCGATGCAGGACTGCACCGGCGAGGAAATCACCCAGGAATGGCTGTATCACATGGGTGTGCCGGTTGAGGACATCGCGGAGCTTGCAGCCACGGGAGCCAACACCGTGCCGGTGATGATGCCGTACATCACCGCCTTCTTCATGCCGCGTCAAGCCGGTGATCGCCCTGACGTGGTGCCAGCGGGCGCTGTGAACTTCGCATTCATCGGCCAGTTCGCGGAGTCGAAGCAACGCGACTGTATCTTCACCACCGAGTACTCGGTGCGCACGCCGATGGAAGCGGTCTACACGCTGTTGGGCATTGAACGCGGCGTGCCGGAAGTGTTCAATTCCACCTACGACATCCGCACCCTGCTGGATGCACTGCACCAGCTGCGCGATGGCGAAGAATTGGCGTTGCCGGGCCCGTCGTTCCTGCGCGACCGCCTGTTGGCCAGGCTCGACCGCACCGAGATCGGTGCATTGCTCCACGACGCCGGCCTGCTGGCCGGGGAGGACGCACGAACATGACACAGGACACCACAAAGACCGTCGCCTCGCCCTCCGGCCTGCAGCGGGTGACCGTGCTGGGCACTGGCGTGCTCGGCGCGCAGATCGCCTTCTAGTGCGCCTTTCACGGCAAGAGCGTCACGGCGTACGACATTGACGCAGCAGCGCTGGAGCGTGCCCGCGACGCCCTGACGCGATTGGCTCAGACATATGCCGCCGACCTGCCGGGGACGACGCCCGAGGCGACCACCAGGGCACTTCGCATAACCCCATTTCCGAAGGCTGAACCGGCATGAGGGCGCTCGCGTCGTTCAGTTCGGGGTTCTCGGTGCCGCTCAGGCCCCGTCATCGCAGCCTTGGCGGGCGCCCGAGGCCCTGCAAAACTGCGTTTGCAGGCTGCAGCGGGCGCACCTCTGCCTTCATCGCGCACACCCGCACGGGTCATGGCGCACCAGCCAGACCAGCCGCTTGGCGTTGTACGCCGCGCACTTCAGCAGGATCGCCAGTTCGTTTCTCGCCAGCGTCATCGCCCGCACGCACTTGCCGCCCAACTGCTCGAGGCCGGCGAACACATGTTCGCCTCTGGCGCGGACGCGGTTGATCGCCTTGTTGCGCGCGTCCAGTCGCACGCGCCGCTCCTGCCCGGGCTTCGCACGCCGCGCGATGCCGTCCCGCAGCCCGTGGGCCTGCAGCAACTGGCGGTTGGTCTGCGCGTCGTAGCCTCGGTCGGCCAGCAGCCGCGCGCCGGTGTTGGCGCGGTCCAGCACCTCCTTGAGCGTCTGGCCGTCGTCGGCGTTGGCCGGCGTGACCTTCGCCTGGCGGATCAGCTTGTAGCGCGCGTCCGCGTTGGCGTGCACCTTGTAGCCGTAGAAGCTCTTGCCGTGCTTCTTGGTCCAGCGCGCGTCGCGGTCGGTGTGCTGCAGCCGCTTGGCATTCCAGCCCTCGGGCCTGCGGCCTTCGTTGAGCGCTTCGCGCTCGTCCTTGTTCGCCTGGGTCAGCGGTGCCTGCACGATGCTGGCATCCACGATCTGCCCGCCGCGCGGGATGTAGCCGTGCTGCTGCAACTGCAGGCTCACCGCCTCGAAGATGGCGCGCCCGCCCAGACCGCCTTGGGCCAAGCGCTGCTTGAAACTCCACAGCGTGCGCGCATCGGGGATGTGCAGTGCTCCGTCCAGGCGGCAGAAGTGCTGGAAGCTCATGCGGTCCAGCACCTGGTACTCGCAGTCCTCGTCGCTGAGGTTGTACAGCGACTGGATGAACAGCAGCCGCACCATCACCTCGGTGGGGTACGGCGGGCGCCCGCCTTTGCTACGGTCAGCGCGAGGGCAGGCGGTGTCGACCCGGGCGGCAATGGCCGCGAAGTCGATCAGTTCGTCCATTGCTGCCAGGTTGGCAATGAAGCCGCCGAGCTTGGCTTGGCGCTGGTCCTGCACGAACAGGTCAGCGCCAGGCTGGTGACGCCAGAAAGACGAGGGGCTTGATGCGCGGGGTGATCATGGGCGACATCATGCCGGCTCACGGGCTGCAAGGGGGAGGGAGGTTTCGAGAAGTGCCCAGCAGGCTCATGCACTTGGGCTGCTGCCCGGCCAGAATGCTCTGGATGATGGCGGGCTCCAGCAGCGTCAGACGCAGCAGCTCGTTGACCGTCGAGTGGTGCAACCCCTCGCGCTGGGCGATCTCGCTACCGCTGCCCACCACCCCATCGTCGAGCAGTTGCTGCCAGTAGAAAGCCCGCGTCAGGGCCACCAGCAGGGGCTGGTCAATCTGGCTGGCGACCTTGCCCGGCGACTCGACCGCCCCATCCGGCCGCACCACCACCTTGCTGGCGCCGCGCTTCCTGATCTTCAGCGGGATGAAGGTGGACAGCTTGACCTGGCCGCCGTCCCGGCGCTCGCGCGCAACGGGGCCACCCAAAGCCTGCACTTTCGGCTTCATGCCATTTCCTCCGTCTGCTCCCATTCCTGCAATTCCCCGCCGATGGTGCCGGGCATCAACTCACCGGCCAGTTCCTGCCAGCCCTGATCGCGCCAGATGATTTCCAGCCCACCGTCGGCAATCACCACGCGCTCGATCAGCAACTGCGCCAATCGACACTGTTCGGCGGGGAACAACTGTTGCCACAGGCCAGCCAGATTTCGCATCGGCAAGACCACCTCAGGCTCCGACAGGTCTGGGCGGGTTGTCCGAATCCGATCCCACACCGACTGCACGATGTGCGGTGCTGATAGCGCTGCTACGATCTGCTGGGTCACCAATTCCTCGATGGGCGCCGCTGGCAACGGCCCGTGGCTGCTGGCCCAGGCGCCAAAGCGCCGGTGCTTGATCGGTGTGTAGTAGCGGTAGGTTTTGCCCTTCTTGACGGTGTAGCTGGGCACCAGCCGATCACCATCGGGCGTGAACAGCAGGCCACGCAACAACACCGGTTCCCGCTGGCGGTCGTTGGTCTCGCGCCGCCGTTCGATGCCATCAGTGGCGATCAGTGCGTGCACGGCATCCCACTGCGCTTGCGTCACGATGGCCTGATGCTGGCCAGGGAAGCTCTGCCCCTTGTGGACGATCTCGCCCAGGTACATCCGGTTGTGCAGCATCTTGTAGAGGGTCTGCTTGGTGAAGGGCTTGCCTCCCTTGGTGACCACGCCTTCCGCGCCGTAGGTCTTGGCCATCAGGGCGGTCTTTGGAGCGAAGGCAACCCTACCCCTCCGTGGGAATGGCGGCATCACGCTCATAAGTAGGTATATACATACCTATATGTGACGTTCATCAAACGGTGGTTTGATGAACAGCGGATGTCACCATCCGCTGTTGTGCGCTTTATGCAGGCTGCTTTTCGTACCAACCACGAGATGCGTTGACTACTCGCACTACCAGCAGCATCACCGGCACTTCGATCAGCACGCCCACCACGGTGGCCAGCGCTGCACCGGAGTGGAAGCCGAACAGGCTGATTGCGGCGGCGACGGCCAGCTCGAAGAAGTTGGATGCACCAATCAAGGCTGAGGGGCAGGCGACGTTGTGCTTCTCACCCACCAAGCGGTTGAGCCAGTAGGCCAATGCCGAATTGAAGAACACCTGAATCAAGATAGGCACGGCCAGTAGCGCTATGACCAGTGGCTGTTTCAGAATCGCCTCGCCTTGAAAGGCGAAGAGCAGAACGAGCGTGGCCAGCAGCGCAGTGATCGACCAAGGGCCAATTTTCGCCATCGCAGCATCGAATGCCTCTTGGCCTTTGGCCAAAAGCTGCTTGCGCAGGAGCTGGGCCAAGATGACGGGGATTACGATGTACAGAACGACGGACGTGATCAGCGTATCCCAAGGCACGGTGATAGCCGAGATGCCCAGCAGGAAGCCGACCAGAGGCGCAAAGGCCACCACCATGATGCTGTCGTTCAGCGCAACCTGTGACAGCGTGAACAGCGGGTCGCCATTGGTCAAGCGGCTCCACACGAACACCATCGCAGTGCATGGTGCGGCGGCCAGCAGGATCAGCCCAGCGATGTAGCTGTCGAGCTGGTCAGCGGGAAGCATCGGGGCAAACAGGTTGCGGATGAAAAGCCACCCGAGGAAAGCCATTGAGAACGGCTTGACCAGCCAGTTCACGAACAGCGTGACACCAATACCCCTGACGTGCTGCCGCACTTCGTGTAAGGCACCGAAGTCCACCTTGATCAGCATCGGGATGATCATCACCCAGATCAGCAGGCCCACCGGGAGATTGACCTGCGCGATTTCCATGCGGCCGATGGATTGGAATGCCGCCGGGAAGAGTTGACCGAGGGCGATCCCGATGACGATGCAGAGGAATACCCAGACGGTCAGATAGCGCTCAAAGACGCTCATCGGCAGACCTGCCGATTTTTTCAGTGTGGCTTCACATTGCGCTGACAAAGCATTTCCCCCTGTTAAGCGTCACGCTGCTGCCCCAGCTCGCGGAGCTTGGTTTGCAGCGACATGCGGTCGATTTTTTCGATAGGCAGGCTCATGAAAAGCCGGATGCGATTGGCGATCTGGAACTGCGCGTTTGAGAATGCCTTGAGCTGCTTTTCCCGGTCGCCTTCGACCTTGGTTGGGTCAGCAAATCCCCAGTGCGCTGTGATTGGTTGGCCGGGCCATGCCGGGCAAGCCTCTCCTGCTGCCTGATCGCACACCGTTATGATGAAGTCCATCTGCGGTGCATCTGGTTCAGCAAATTCGCTCCAGCTCTTGCTGCGCAGGCCGCCCAAGTCGTAGCCCTGATCGGACAGCACTTCCAAGGTCATCGGGTGAACCTCCCCCCGAGGATGGCTTCCCGCGCTGTAGGCCTTGAAGCGCTCCCGGCCAAGGTGATTCATGATGACTTCTGCCATGATGCTGCGGGCAGAGTTCCCCGTGCAGATGAACAGCACGTTATAGATTTTTTTGTCCATGTCAGACCTCCTCGGTGATGTGGTGTGCCAAGTCACGCAGCCGATCCACGCCGACTGGCTCGTGCTTCAAGAGCGGTACGACCGCAAAGCGCTTGGCGTGATGTGTCGCCACCAAGTCGATCTCTCGAAGTTCGTTGTATGCACGTTGACGCAGCAGCAAGGAGTTCGGTCGCGTGGCTGCAACGCTGTTGTTCACGATCCATGCCCATGGCTCGATGCCAGCTCGGCGCAGATCGGACTGGAGGTTCGCGGCTTCCAGAACAGGGGTGGTTTCTGCCAGCGTGGCGATGAGAACCTTGGTTTGTTTCGGGTCTTGCAACTGCATCATCGGTGTCGTGTAGTGCAAGCCCGTGTTACCCATCTGCCGGGTCACTTCGCGGTGATACGCGCCTGTGGCATCGAGCAGCAGCAGCGTGTGCCCGGTCGGCGCGGTATCCATCACCACAAATTTCTTGCCCGCCTCTCGGATGATGCGAGAGAAGGCCTGAAAGACCGCGATCTCCTCGGTGCAGGGGGAGCGCAAGTCCTCTTCCAGCAGCGCGCGCCCTTCGGCATCGAGCTGGGCACCCTTGGTATCCAGTACGTGCTTGCGATAGCGCTCCGTTTCCTCGTGAGGATCAATGCGGCTGACGGTGAGGTTAGCCAGTGAGCCGTCCAATGTTTCTGCCAGATGAGCGGCAGGATCGGAGGTCGTCAGGTGCACGGGGAGGCCTCGGAGAGCCAATTCGACGGCGACGGCCGCAGCCAAAGTGGTTTTCCCCACGCCGCCTTTGCCCATGAGCATGACCAAACCATGCCCGTCTACCGCGATGTCATCGACCAAGGAGGCAAGCGTGGGTGCGTTCAGTTGCGTAGGCAGTTCGATGGCACCAGCATCGTTCGGAGGCGTGGCGGCCACCAGCAGGTGCCGCAGAGCGTCGAGTCCGACCAAGTTGAACGGCTTCAATGCAATCTGATCGCGAGGCAAGGCCCGGAGCACGTCCGGTATTGCAGCGAGTGCATCTTGCTCGCGTTGGTGGATCGCTGCCGCGAGTTCATCGTGCTCGGCTTCGCTGATCGGCAGAACGCCATTGATGACGAGGTACTGTTGCGAGAGTCCGATGGACGCAAGTTCTTCGTGCGTGCGAGCCACTTCCCGCAAGGCGGCTCGCTGTGCGCGGGCGACCAGAACCAAGCGCGTGCGCAGCGGATCGGCCAAGGCCTCAACGGCTGCTTTGTACTGGGTACGCTGCTTTTCCAGCCCAGCCAGAGGCCCGAGGCAAGACGCATCGCCCTTGCCTTCCTCAAGGAAGCCGCTCCATGCGCCTGGCAGTTGGAGCAAGCGGATGGTGTGACCGGTTGGCGCGGTGTCAAAGATGATGTGTTCGTAGTCTGCGGTCAGAGCAGAGTCGATCAGCAGCGCCGTGAATTCATCGAAGGCGGCGATTTCCGTGGTGCACGCACCGGAGAGTTGTTCCTCGATCCCTTTGACGACAGGTTCGGGCAGGACGCCC
Organism: Ralstonia mannitolilytica; assembly: GCF_905397375.1. Classification (GTDB taxonomy): domain Bacteria; phylum Pseudomonadota; class Gammaproteobacteria; order Burkholderiales; family Burkholderiaceae; genus Ralstonia; species Ralstonia mannitolilytica. Next base: position 216,153 of record NZ_CAJPVG010000007.1, on the reverse strand, counting down.
CGCACCGGGCCGACGATCCGATCCCGATAGGCTTGTGCTGCTGCCTGTGGGTCAATTTCCAGTGCCGACAGGTTCGGTACAGCGGGGATCGCCGTGATGTGATTGCCGATGCTTTCCCCGAACACTTGGCCTACGTTCGAAGCCGGGTCAGTGCTGACGAGCAGGACGCGCTTGCCTTCGGCGGCGAGTTGCACAGCCGTGGCGCAGGCGATGGAGGTCTTGCCAACGCCACCCTTGCCGGTGAAGAAGAGATAGCGTGGAGGTTGATTGAGGAAGTGCATGGGTAATTCCTCGGTTTAGCAGCAGCGGCTGCCGGAGCAGCAGCCACCTTGCGATTGCGGCGCGCTCAAGGTTGCGATGCCAGCCCAGCGGGCCAGCTCGGTGCGGTTGGGATAGCGCCCTGCCAAGGCGACTTCGCCATCCACCAGAATCAAGGGAAGTGCTTCCTGACCGGAGCGCTCCAAGAACGCTTTGACAGTCGAGTTCTCGGCGAAGGCAAGCGGCTGTTGCGCCAGATTGAAGCGTTCAACCTGTGCGCCGTTTTGTTTGGCCCAGTCCACATCGGCTGCGAAGCTCACCAGAGCTTGATCAACTTCAACACCGCAGACACCTGTGCTGCAACACAGAGCGGGGTCAAAAATCTGAATGGTTGCCATGATTGTTCCTTCCAAAGTCATGCGTTGGGATACAGGGATTCAAGTGCCTCGCGCTGGTCAGGCTTGATATTGATGACGGGGCGAATTGCTTTGGCCGCTGCTTCTGCTTCGTCGAGCGTGCTGCACAGGCCTAGCTCCAACAGCACGCCCGCGGCCACGGTGCCAGTCCGGCCCTTGCCGCCGCCGCAGTGGAAAGCCACTTTTTTGCCGTCTCGATAGGCCGACACGACCGCTTGGATGGCGTCTTTGAACAGCGGGGCTTGCGGCTGGTCGGCGTTGTCTCCGAGCGGGATTTGCTGCCAAATCAGGGTGGGATTCGACGCCGCGCAGCCCGTGGACTCTTCGCGCAAGTCCACCACCACGTCGATGTGTTCCACATCGGCGATTTGTTGAATGTCGCTCGCTCCGCCGAAGTAGATGCGGCCTGCGATCAGCTCGTGATATTGCTTTTGCATCGGTAGCTGGCCCCTCTCTCGGTTTCAGGCGAGCATCGTGCCGATGCGATCAAGCTCTGCCTTGAGCTTGGCCTTGTCTTGCTGCAAGTCCGCCAGCGGCAGCGCGAGAAAAGCCTCGATGCGCGCTCGCAGAATGCGGTAGGCCTTCACGAAGGCCGCGTCGATTTCCTCATCGGTGCCGGTGGCGTGGGCTGGGTCTTCGACGCCCCAGTGGGTGCGCAGAACAGGCCCTAGGTAGGCCGGGCAGGTTTCCCCAGCAGCGCTGGAACAGACCGTGATCACGATGTCCGGGGTCGAGGGCAGGTTGTCCCACGACTTGCTGTGGTAGCCCTCGGTCGAGATGCCCTCGCGTGCCAGCAGTGCGAGCGAGCGAGGATGGACTTGGCCGGTGGGCTGGCTGCCTGCGCTCATGGCTTTCCACCCTGCCGGGGCAAGGTGGTTGAAGGTGGCTTCAGCAAGGATTGAGCGGCACGAGTTGCCGGTGCACAGAAACAGGATGTTCATTTTTTGAGGGCCTCTTGAGTTGAAGAAAGGGGCGGCAGCACAGCGTCAGAACACTTGGAGGCAGCGCGCATGTCTCCGCACTGTTCGGGGTGACCTGAGCAGCACTCTTCGGTCAGGTAGGCGATCAAGTCCAGCATCAGCGGGATGTTGGCCCGGTAACGCTGGAAGCGGCCTTCCTGCTCGACGGTCAGCATCCCGGCCTGTGTCAGTGCCTTGAGGTGGAACGACAGGTTGGTCGGCGGTACATCGAGGGTTGAAGCGATCTCGCCCGCGACCATGCCTTCGGTGCCCTTGCGCACCAGAAGCCGGTACACATCCAGCCGTAGGCCGGACGACAGCGATTCAAAGATCGTGGTGGCTGTGTTCTTTTCCATGCTTGGATAATACAACAATAGTTGAAGTAACAAAATGACGTTTTGATGACTGTCCATTAACAACTCGTTGACCAACACGCGCTGGCGGGCCATCGGTCATAGCTGGGGCTAACCACTCGATGGTAGGCTGCGACGCTACCGGTCAATCGGCGCCGCACAAGGTGAGAGTCCGCCCTGCACTGACTGACCGGCGTTCATTGCCGAGGCCATTGCGTCCACAACAACCCGCAGGATTGCCCGGGATTGCTCAATCGTTGAGAGAGTGGGTTGGATTCCGGTCGCGTCTGCACCACCAAAATTCTTCGTTCTGCAAGGTCCATCGATTTTGCAGAGCAACAAAAAAGACCTCCTCGCGAGGTCTTTTTTCTTTTCCGCGCGGGCTTTCGACACCGCGCCGTCTCCCCGTTCGCCGCGCCGATCAACGATCTGCGGCGCAGTGTCGCAGCAACAAAAAATATACCCGAGCCCTCTTGACGCAGCGCAGCTTAGGGTATACCTAGCGTCCCAAACTGCGCCAAATTGTCACAGGTCTCGGTATAGTGACTCAACGCTATCAGCGACAAGCACAAGGAGGCACTCCATGGCATTCGTTGGCACCGGTCACCACTTCCATTTCCACGCTTTCGACGGCATCAGCCGCAAGACGCGGTTGACGTGGTTGCGCAATGCTGCGGCGCTCACTTGCCTGATGGCGCTGATCGCGACGACGTGGGTAGGCGGCAATCTGTCGGCCCTGATGCACACGCCGCTGATGAGCGGGGTGTCGTCGCTCGGCGCGGTGATGATCCTGGCGTGCAGCTGCATGGCGGTGAGCCTGCTGGGCCTCGTTGCCGCGGGCTTCTTCCAGTTCCGCATGGAACAGCTCGACGCGCCGGCCGCCTGAGCCCACGCGTCACCGCACGAACGGAGGCCTCGGCCTCCGTTTTTGTTTGTCCGAGACGGCCGCACTTCGCGGCCGTCCTGCTTTGCGCAGCCCACGGGAGACCCCGGTGTTGACGCAATTGTTTCATTAACGTAGTTTACGAAACAATTGAATCAACACAGTCACTCCATGACGTTCGAAGAACTCATGCAGACGCTGCGCGACCGCGCGGGCAATCTGTCTCCGCAGCTGCAGCGTGCCGCCATGCTGCTGGAAACGCACCAGCACGATATCGCGCTGCTTTCGATGCGCGATTTCGCCCGCCGCTGCGACCTGGCGCCGGCCACGTTCTCGCGCCTGGCGCGCGCATTGGGCTTCGAGGACTTTGCCGCGCTGCGCGAGATCTGCGTGAACCACCTGCGCCAGCAGGCGGACGGCTTTGCCGGTCGCGCCAGCACACTGCAGGGCAGCGATGCAACGGGCGCGTCCGACGCCGAGCGCATCGGAATGGCGATCGGCGCACATGTGCAATCGGCGTTTTCGGCGGCCAACATGGTGTCGCTGGAAACCGTCGCGGCCGCGCTATGCGCGGCGCGCCGCGTGTACCTGCTGGGCGCGCGCAGCTGCCTCGCGCTCACGCACGCGTTCGGCTACGCGGCGCAACTGTTTGACGACAAGGTCACGCTTTGCGCCGGCAGCGGCAACACGCTGGCCGATCCGCTGCGCTTCTGCGGCGAGGGCGACATCGTGATCGCCGTCACGTTCGACCCGTACACGCGCGAAGTCGTCGAGGCCATGCAGTACGCGCATGCGCGCGGGGCGCGGCTCGTCTACGTGACCGACAGCGCCATCGCGCCCGGTGCGGAACTCGCCTGGCAGCAACTCGTTGCGCCGGTGGCCATCCCCTCGTTTTTCCACTCACTGGCGGCGCCCCTGGCGCTGCTCGATGCCCTGCTGATGACCTGGTTCCGCCGCGCCGGCCCCACGGCGCTCGCGCGCCTGGCCGACAGCGACGCCCAGCTCAAGCAACAGCACGCCTACGTGCGCAACGCCCGCCGCAGTGAAGCGGCTGTCGCCGTGCCGCCCGCCCAACGTTGACTGCCCGACCGACCATGACACCGTCCACCACCTCTGTCTTCCACCGCGACCCGCGCAAGACGCTGCCCACTGCAATCGGCGGCGAGGGCATGACCCTCATCGACGCCGAGGGCAAGCGCTACCTCGACGCCTGCGGCGGCGCTGCCGTTTCGTGCCTCGGCCATGGCCATCCGCGCGTGGTCGAGGCCATCTGCAAGCAGGTGCGCGCATTGGCGTATGCGCACACGTCGTTCTTTACGACGGATGTCGCCGAGGAGCTGGCCGCGCGCCTCACCGCCGCTGCACCGGGCGACCTGGACCACGTGTACTTCGTCTCCGGCGGCTCGGAAGCGATCGAGGCCGCGCTGAAGCTGGCACGCCAATACTTCGTCGAGATCGGCCAGCCGCAGCGCCAGTACTTCATCGCGCGCAGGCAGAGCTATCACGGCAACACGCTCGGCGCGCTGGCGATTGGCGGCAACGCGTGGCGTCGTGAGCCGTTCCTGCCGCTGCTGGTGCCGGCGCATCATGTGTCGCCGTGTTTTGCCTACCGCGAGCGCCGCGATGGCGAGACCGACGCGCAGTACGTCCAGCGCCTGGCCGATGAACTCGAGGCCAAGATCACGGAGCTGGGCGCTGAAAATGTGGCCGCCTTCGTCGCCGAAACGGTGGTGGGCGCCACGGCCGGCGCGGTGCCGCCGGTGGCCGACTACTTCCGCAGGATCCGTGCGGTGTGCGACCGCCACGGCGTGCTGCTGTTGCTCGACGAGGTGATGTCCGGCATGGGCCGCACGGGCTACCTGTTTGCGTGCGAAGAAGACGGTGTGGTGCCGGATCTCGTTGCCATCGCCAAGGGGCTGGGCGGCGGCTATCAGGCGATCGGCGCGACGCTGGTCAGCCGGCGCATTTACGACGCCATCACGAACGGCAGCGGCTTCTTCCAGCATGGCCACACCTACATCGGCCATGCGACGGCGTGCGCGGCCGCCCTCGAAGTGCAGAAGGTGATCGCTGAAGAACACCTGCTCGCCAACGTGCAGGCGCGCGGCGAACAACTGCGCGCGGCGCTGCGGACGCGTTTTGCCGATCACCCGCACGTGGGCGACGTGCGCGGCCGCGGGCTGTTCGTCGGCGTGGAGCTGGTGGCGGATCGCGCGACCAAGGCGCCGCTGCCGCCTGCCCGCAAGACGCACGCACGCGTGAAGGCCGAAGCCATGCAGCGCGGCCTGATGGTCTATCCGATGGGCGGCACGATCGACGGTCAGCGCGGCGACCACATCCTGCTCGCGCCGCCGTTCATCGCGACCGCACAGGACATCGACGCCATCGTCGAGCGCCTCGGCGATGCCGTGGACGCAGCCACCGCCAGCGCATTGGAGGCCGCGTGGTGACCCAGCCCATCGCCATCGCCGTCGCGCCCAACGGCGCCCGCAAGACGCACGCCGACCATCCTGCGCTGCCGATCACGCCCGGCGAGCTCGCCGCGTGTGCGCAGCGGTGCGTGGATGCCGGCGCCGCGATGCTGCATCTGCATGTGCGCCACCCGGACGGCACGCACAGCCTGGAGCCCGACGATTACCGTCCCGCCATCGCCGCCGTGCGGCAGGCCGTGGGCGACGCGCTCGTGATCCAGATCACCACCGAGGCGGTCGGCATCTACACGCCTGCGCAGCAGATGGCATCGGTGCGCGCGCTGCAGCCCGAGGCGATTTCCGCGGCACTGCGCGAGCTTGTCCCCGATGCGGGGCAAGAAGGCGAGGCGGCGCGCTTCTTCGGCGAACTCGCGGCGGCGCGCACGGCCATCCAGTACATCCTCTATTCCGCTGACGACGTGGTGCGCTACCGTGATCTGCGCGTGCGCGGCGTGCTGCCCGACACGCCGCACTGGGTGCTGTTCGTGCTGGGCCGCTACAGCGCAGGCCAGCGCTCCGACCCGGCGGACCTGCTGCCGTTCCTGCAGGCGTGGGCTGACGGCGGGGACATCACCGCCACCGTACCGTGGGCGATGTGCGCATTCGGGCCGCGCGAGGCGGAATGCGCGCTCACGGCGGCGCTGCTTGGCGGCCACGCGCGCCTCGGCTTCGAGAACAACATGGCGCTGCCCGACGGCAGCATCGCACCTGACAACGCCGCGCTCATCACCAACCTGCGCCGGCACATCGACGCGCTGCATCGGCCGCTGGCAAGCGCCGCCGAGCTGCGCGGATGGTTCGGGCGGTAGCGCCGCTTTCGTTTCGCCTGTCGACCTTTCACCTCGAAGAACTTCCCCAAGACGGCGTGGCACGGATCACGCCGCACCCCACAACCATTGGAGGACACCATGCGTCTTACCGCTCGTTGCATCCCGCTGGCGCTGGCCGGCATGTTCGCCACCACGGCCCACGCCGAGGCACTCGACGGCACGCTCAAGAAGATCCAGGACAGCAACACGATCCTGATCGGCGTGCGCGAATCGTCGATTCCGTTTTCTTACCGCGACAGCAAGAACGAGATCGTCGGTTTCTCGGCCGATCTCTGCTCCCGCGTGATCGACGCCGTCAGGAAGAAGACGGGCAAGCCCAACCTGGAGGTCAAGCAGATTCCCGTGACCTCCCAGAACCGGACGTCTCTGGTGCAGAACGGCTCGGTCGATCTGGAGTGCGGCGTGACCACGCACCTGAAGTCGCGCGAGCAGCAGACTGCTTTTTCGACGACCTTTTTCATCGCCGGCACGCGCCTGCTGACCAACGTGAAATCCGGCGTGAAGGATTTCCCCGACCTGGCGGGCAAGTCGGTCATTACCAACGCGGGCACCACGTCGGAACGCATCCTGCGCAAGATGAACGACGAGAAGAAGATGAACATGAACGTGATCAGCGGGAAGGATTACGGTGAATCGTTCCTCACGCTGCAGAGCGGCCGCGTGGCGGCGTTCATGATGGATGACGTGCTGCTGGCCGGCGCACGCACGCTGGCGCAGAAGCCCGACGACTGGGTCGTGACCGGCACGCCGCAGTCGTTCGAAGCCTACGGCTTCATGCTGCGCAAGGACGACCCCCAGTTCAAGAAGCTGGTGGACGACACCATGACCGGCGTGATGAAGAGCGGCGAGATCAAGACGCTCTACGCGAAGTGGTTCGAAAAGCCGGTGCCGCCCAAGAACCTGAACTTCAACTTCCCGATGAACGATCAGTTGAAGGCGCTGTACGCGAACCCGAACGACACGCCGTTCGAGTAAGCGCAGCACGCAACATTACGCCACCGTCCGGGCCAACGCGGCGCGCTCTGCCTGTGGGATGCGCGCCGCCAACAGGTGGCTGGCGGCCCACTGCCCGGACTCGGCGGCGCCGTCCGTCCACGGGCTGCCAAGATAATCCCCCGCCAGCACGATCCGGCGATCGCGCCCGAGCGTGGCGCGGTACGCCGCAATGGCACGCGCGCGGCCGACGGGCGATCGCGGCTCGGCCGCTACCCAACGCTGCACGTGTGCCGACACCACTGCGCGCTCCAGACCCGGCAAATGCGCTGCCATTGCCTCGGTGGCGAAGCGGATCAGCATGGCATCGTTCTGCGGCATGGCGCGCGTCGCGGCCTGCTCGCCAAACATCGCACAAACGATGGGGCCATCGCCTCGCCCTGCACCGTGTTGAAACGTCAGCGCCGCCAAAGGGCCGCCCTCCACGGGCGAAAACAGCGCGCCGTACGCCTGCGCGAATACCTTCGGTGCCGACCATGAAGGGGAGAGGCCCAGCGCCACGTGGATGCTCGGCGCGTAGGTCGCGTCGAGGACTGCGGCCTCGCCCAGCGACGGACGGGGCAACCAGGCCCGCGTTGCATGTGCAGGCGTGGCGAGCACCGCGCCGTCGGCGTTGATCCACTCCCCGTTGACACACAGCCGCACGCCATCGGGGGTTTCGGCAACCTGTTCGACGTTGGCGCCGTAACGCACATCGAGCGACGCGGCCATCGCGCGCGGCAGCGCCTGCCAGCCGCCTTCGACGATCAGCGTGTCTGCGCCGCGAAATGCGCCGAGCGCGGCCAGCAACGCTCGCGAGGTCCCTTTCAGCCGGTGAAAGTACAGACCGTGCACCATGGGTTCGAAGACGTACCGCGTGGCACCGCCGCCAAACACGCGTGTGGCCCAGTCCTGTGCGTCGGCGTCGTCGAATGCGGCCAGGCTGGCGTAGTGATTGGGGTCAATGCCGCGCGCCTCCCGCGCTGGGGCAAAGCCGCCTCGCAGCATCTGCCATGTTTCGCCCCAGGTGAGTTGGCCGGTGGTGGCAAGCGTCCATGGGCGTTTGGAATGCACGGCACGGAAGTCCTGCCCTCGCTGCAGCGCCGCCACGGCCGAAGTCTTGTACAGCCGTGAGGACAACCCCGCCTCGTGCAGCAGCGGCAGCACGTGGCGATATCGCGACGACACGAATTGCGCGCCACATTCGATGGTGTGTCCGTGAAACGGCACGCTGAGGATGCGGCCGCCGGGCGCGCGCGCCGCCTCGAATACTGTGACGGCGCAACCCGCGCGCTGCAGATGCCGCGCGGCGTTCAGTCCCGCAATGCCCGCACCGACTACGATGAAATGTCGCATGGCCAGAAGGTGAATGGTGACGCGACTTACAATACCGGCCGGCCGCGCACCATACACAGCCTGTCAGTTTCTGCACGAGGACACCGCCATGCCCAGAACCACCCGCACGCGCTGGATCGAAGCCGGTTTCGAACTGCTCGACATGTATGGCGCGGACGGACTCTCGGCCGAGCGCCTGGCGCGCCGTCTGAACGTGACGCGCGGCGCGTTCTATCACCACTTCAGCAGCCGCAACGACTACGTGCGCAGCCTCCTGGCCGAATGGGAACGCGCTTATACCGGCAGCATCCTTTCGCTCGTCAAACCCGACGACACCGCCGAGACACTGCTCATGCGCTACCTCGACGTGGCCGCATCGATGCATCCGGGGCGCGAAGTTGCCATCCGCGCGTGGGCCATGCGCGAGCCGCTGGTGGCGGAATATCTCGAACGCGTCGATTCGCAGCGGCTGGCCTTCGCCACACAACTGTGCGGCCTGCGCGGAGGCGTGCCCGACGACGCCGCCTTCTGGGGCCGCATCGCCCACCTGTGCTTCATCGGCACGCAGCAGACCACGGCACGGCCCGACCCTGAGGCGTTCCGGGCGTTCTTTCTGAAGTTGTTTGCGATGTCGCAGCGGCTGGCCGTGCCAGCCTAGCCGTCGGACTTAGATACCGGCCTGCGCAACGGCCTCGATGCGCGCCTGATGCACGGCCTGCTTGATGCGAGAGGGGTTGTCGGCATGGCGCTTGGCAACCGCACCGGCGTCGATGGATGCGGCGGCCCGCAACGCGCGCAGCAGACGTTCGGTTTGCGGATAGGCGCGGTCTTCAAACCCGAGCCGGCCGCGTGCATCGGCTTCGCACGCCTGCAGGGCCTGCCGGAAACGGTCCGGCTTGCGCAGCGCATCGCAACGCTCGAGCAGGCGCACCAGCGCGGCGGCATCGAAGCCGTCGCTGCGGTGGATGTTGCCGTGCTCGCGCGCGACGACGACGGCCAGGTCGCGGCATTCGGTCGGCACGCGCAGGCGCTGGCAAACGGCTTCGATCATCGGCACGCTGCGCGCTTCATGGCCGATGTGGCGCGGCAGCACGTCCTCGGGCGTGGTGCCTTTGCCGAGGTCGTGCACCAGCGCGGCAAAGCGCACCGGCAGTGATGTGCCCATCGCGGCGGCCGTTTCGATGACCATCATGGTGTGCACGCCGGTGTCGACTTCGGGGTGGTAGTCGGCACGCTGCGGCACACCCCACAGTCGGTCCAGCTCCGGCAGCAGACGCGCCAGCGCACCGCAGTCGCGCAGCACGGCGAACATGCGCTGCGGATGGGCTTCCATCAGGCCGCGCGCAATCTCCTGCCACACGCGCTCGGGCACCAGCGCATCGACTTCGCCGTCCTGCACCATGCGTTGCATCAGCGCATTGGTGTCGGGCGCGACATGAAAGTCGGCAAAGCGCGCAGCAAACCGCGCCAGGCGCAGGATGCGCACCGGGTCTTCCATGAACGCATCCGACACATGCCGGAACGTGCGCGACGCCAAGTCGGCCTGTCCCCCGTACGGATCGACCACCGGGCCGACAAGCGCGCCGTCTTCCGCCACGCGCTGCGCCATCGCATTGATGGTCAGGTCGCGGCGGATGAGGTCGTCTTCGAGCGTGACATCGGGGGCGTAGTAGACCGAGAAGCCCTTGTAGCCGGCGGCCGTCTTGCGCTCGGTGCGGGCAAGCGCGTATTCGGCATGCGTCGCGGGATGCAGGAAGACCGGGAAATCCTTGCCGACCGCCCGAAAGCCACGTGCCTCCATGGCTTCCGGCGTGGCGCCGACCACAACGTAATCCCGGTCCTGCACCGGCAGCCCGAGCAGCGCGTCCCGAATGGCGCCGCCCACGGCATACACCTCCAGCCCATGCGTGGCCGGATCGACAACGGCTTCGTCGTGCGCTGCGCGTTCCGTCATTGATTGGCTGCGACCAGCGTGTCCTCGTCCGGCGCCGTGCGATAGGGCTCGTCGTCGGGGAGGAAGTCGTGCTCGGCGCGGGCGCCGTCGATCCATTCCTGCATGGCGGGCAGATTGAGGATGTGGTCGGCATAGGCCTTCGCCACATCGGGCAGGCGCACGCCGTACGTCGCGAAGCGGCTGACCACCGGCGCATAGAACGCATCCGCGACCGTGAAGTGGCCGAACAGGAACGGGCCTTCGGCCGCGTACTTCTGACGCAGCTCGGTCCACATGGCCGCAATGCGGTCGATGTCGCGCTGCACGGCCACGTTCCAGCCCATGCCGGGCAGCACGGCCGTCACGTTCATCGGCATGTTGTTGCGCAGGTTGGTGAAGCCGCTGTGCATCTCGGCGCAGATCGAGCGGGCGTGCGCGCGGGCCTTCGGGTCAGCCGGCCACAGCTGGGCACGCGGAAAGCGCTCGGCGAGCGTCTCGCAGATGGCGAGCGAATCCCACACGTTCATATCGCCGTCCACCAGCACGGGCACGCGGCCGGCAGGCGAATGACGTGCCACGTCGGCGGCAAAGGTCTCGCTCAGCAGGCGCACGCGGATCTCTTCGAACGGAATGCCGGCCTGCTTGGCCAGCAGCCAGGGGCGTAGCGACCACGACGAGTAGTTCTTGTTGCCGATGACCAGTTTCATGATTCCCGTCCTTGGAGAGTGCACAGCGAGGGGTTGCAAGGGTTCGCCAGCTTGAGGTGCGCCGCGCCCGTGTTGTTGTGCGAGATTGGGGGCGGCGGCGCAAGGCGAACGGTCCATTCTAGCCCTGCGCTGCAGCGCCACAAAATGAAACCCATTCGCCACCATTGTTAAGGTGGCTCACAAGCAAAGCCCGTTCCGCTACCGATGCGAGCCCATGCCGGGGCGCAGCGCCCGATCCGGCCGGAAGCCGGCCAGCGCAGGCAGCATCACCGCTTCCATGCCGAGCGGGTGGATGCCGAGTTCCGGCGCGACCGGCTCGGCGCTGATGCTGTCGACGCGCATGGAGTCGAGGTTGTCGCGCGAGATGGGCGCTCCGGGCAGATGTTCGAACAGCGCGGCCTGCATGCGGCCCAGGCCTTCGGGCAGCGGCACGATCCAGCGTGGATGGCCGCTGGCGCGCCCGGCAAACCGCATCAGCTCGGCGAGCGTGTACACGCGTGGGCCGACCAGCGGATACGCGTGCCGGACGGTGGCCGGATTGTCGAGCGCATTGACGAAGGCGGCGGCCACATCGTCCACGTATACCGGCTGGAAGCGGGCGTCGGCGCGGGCCAGCGGAACGAACGGCGCCATGCGCTGCAAGCGGGCGAACAGGTTGAGAAAGTGATCGTTCGGGCCGAACACCACCGATGGACGGAACACCGTCCAGTGCAGACCGCTGTCCATGACCACGCGCTCGCCGTCGCCCTTGCTGCGCTGATACATCGATGGGCCGGCAGGATCGGCGCCCAGCGCGCTCATATGCAGCAGCCGCTTCACGCCATGCCGGCGGCATGCGGCCACGATGCGGCGCGGCAGATCGACATGCACGCGCTGGAAATTCGGCCCATACGGCATCTCGCGCGCATCCTGCAGCGTACCGACCAGGTTGATGACGGCGCAGTGCTCGCCGCCGCGTTCGGTCAGCGCCAGGAAGAGGGCGTCGAGCACGTCGTCGGCATAGATGTCGGCGTCCATCACGTCAACGCGAGGCAGCAGCGTGAGGTTGTGTGCCCGGGCAGATTCGGCGTCACGCGTGGGCACGATCACACGGCCGTCGGGCAGGCCGGGCGCGGCAAACGTCTGCGTCACGAGCCGGGAAAGCAATTGCGTGCCGATGAAGCCGGTGCCGCCAAAGACGAGCAGATTGGAGGTATGCATGGCCGCATCTCCAAAAGGTGGGGGGCAACACCACAATACAACCCGAACGCGCCCGACCCCAAGGGCGTGCGATGCGCCGTGCAGCGTGCGCCACCACTGTGATCGCGAATGCGCATGCGAATGAAACAACGCCCGCATCACAGCGGGCGTTGTTTCCGAGCGGGAAAGCGACTCAGGGCAGGTCGTCCGGGGTGACGGCTTCCGGCGCCACCTTGCCCAGCCGATCCTTCAGCGATTGCGAGCGACCGGTGAGCAGCGCGCTGTAGTACGTCGCATTCGACAGCACGTTCTTCACATACGTGCGCGTCTCGTTGAACGGAATCGTCTCGGCGAAGATCGCGCCTTCCACCGGACGCGTGAGCGTCGAGCGCCAGCGCTTGGGGCGGCCCGGGCCCGCGTTGTAGCCAGCGGTGGCCAGCGTCATCGAATTCTCCAGGTTGTTCAGGATCATCGACAGGTACGCCGTCCCGAGCAGCACGTTGGTATCGATATCGCTCATCTGCGAAACGCGGAAGCCCGGCAGGCCGATCTTCTTGGCAATGTGCTTGGCGGTTTCCGGCATCACCTGCATCAGGCCAGACGCGCCCACCGACGAGCGCGCATCCATGATGAAACGCGACTCCTGCCGGATGAGGCCGTACGTCCAGGCAACGTCCAGGCCCACGGCATCGGCATTGCGCTGGACCACGTTCAGGTACGGCGTCGGGAAGCGCAGCGAGAAGTCATGCTCGGCCTTGGTCTTGTCGGCCGAGTTGACAGTGCGATCGAGCAGGCCGAGCTTGCGGCCGTATTCCGCCGCGGCGAGCAGCTCGCGGTCGCTCATGTTGCGCAGTTCCCAGTTCCACTCGCGGTTGCCCTCGAAGCGCAGGTTCATGTCGTACAGGCGCTTGGCGCGGCCGAAGCCCGGATGGTTGCGGCCCATCACGTCGACCTCGGCGTCAGTCACGGTCGTACGCGGCGGCACGGTGATGCGCTGGCCCAGCTCTTCCAGCGCCAGCTGCCCGTAGAAGTTGAACTGGCCGGCAATCGACTGGAACTGCTTGGCTGCCTCGTCGCCGCGGCCATCGGCCTTGAGCGCGCGGCCATACCAGTACGTCCACGCCGGATCGCGGCTGCGCAAGGTGGGGCGCATGGTTTCTATTGCCTGGCGCACCATCTTCCAGTCGCCGGCACGCAGGGCGGTGCGCACGCGCCACTCCTGCGATTCGTCCGACAGCCACGCATCGCCGCCGAGCTTCATCTGGCGGCGGTAGGCATCGAGCGCATCGGGCGTCTGCTTCTTGGCAGCGTACTGGCCGATCACGCCCCAGCCGGCGCCTTGCTCCTCGCGCGAGAGGCCGCCGCTCTGCGAAAGCAGGTAGGCCGTTGCCTGCGACGGATCGGTGCGCGCCATGCGCGTCACGTTGGCGAGCGTGTCGTTGTCCACGCGGTCGCCCGCATCGGTACCGGGCAGCACGGCCGCAATGCGCGCGGCCTGCGTGACGAGGTTCTGCTCCAGCGACAGCCGCGCCGCAAAGGCCACGTCTGCACGGCTGAACTGGTTCGATTGCGCGAGATAGCCGATCAGGTCGACACAGCCTTCGCCGTAGCCCTTCGGATCGAGCAGCGTGTTGCGCGCGTCGGCGGCCACGTTCTGGCCCTTCATCGCACGCGAGAGCAGCGCGTAGCACTCGACCTGGGCGTCGTCCTTGAGCACGAACTTCGGATACTCGGCATCGAAGGTCGCCCAGTCGCGCTTCTTGCCGAGCACCAGCAGCCAGTCGTTGCGCAGACGGTCGGCAATCGCTTCACCCTGGTAGCGCTGCAGGAACGCGCGAACTTCGTCTTCCGGCGCATCGATGCGCGCGTAGCCGCTGGCATCGAAGAGCTGTGGCTTGATGCGGAAATACTGCACGTACGACGGGATCGGGTAGTCCGACAGGCTGTCGGCCAGCTCCCAGCTGCGGGTGACGTCGTTGCGGCGCGCGGCGTTGCGCAGCTCGACAAACGCGTCGTCCGGATTGGCCGGAATGCCTTGCGGCGCCTGCCGCTTGGCGGCCACCGCGAGGGGCGCGGGCCCGATCACGCTCATGCCCATCAGACCCGCAAAAGCCAGCGCTACCGCGCGATATACTGCCTTGGCCTTCAATGCCATCTCCTACCCCATCCCATCACTGTTAGGTCCGTCGATTATCCCATGCCGCCCCTGAGCGACCCGCACGATCCGGCCAATCCGACCACCCCGATCGAGTCTCGCCGCGCCCTGCGCGCCATGCTGCTCGACGCGCGTGCATCGCTGCCCGATCGTGTTGCGCATGACGCTGAGCTTGCGCGACACCTGGCAGACCTGCTGGCGGCGCTGCCCGTCAAACGGCTGGCGGCCTACTGGCCAACGCAAGGCGAGTTCGATGCGTTGACCGTGCTGGTCCATTGGCTGGGGGCCGACGCCACGCGCCATGCGCTGCTGCCCGTGGTGACAGACAAATTTTCGCCCTTGCAGTTTCGGCGATGGACGCCCGAATGTGAAATGACACCGGGCGCCTACAACATCCCCATCCCCCGCTCGGGCGAGGTCGAAACACCCGATGCACTGCTGATCCCCTGCGTGGGCTTCGATGCGCAGCGCTATCGCATCGGCTACGGCGGCGGCTTCTATGACCGCACGCTGGCCGCGCTGCACGCCGCCGGCCACCGGCCGCGCACCATCGGCATCGCATTCGAGGCGAACCGGCTCGAATCCATCGCGCCGCAGTCGCACGACATCGCGCTCGACTGCATCGTCACCGAGCGCGGCGTGTTTTGAATCGAAAATCGATCGAAGGAACCTGCATGCCGCACACGCTGACCACCGTTGCCGAACTCGAAGCCGTCTACGGCGCCCCGAACCCGCGTTCGCTGCTCAAGGAGATCGACCACCTGAACGCGGACTACCGCGCCTTCGTCGAAGCTTCCCCATTCATCGTGCTGTCGTCGGTGGGCGCTGGCGGCACGGACGCCTCGCCCAAGGGCGACGCGCCAGGCTTCGTGCGCATCGTCGATGACCGCACGCTGGCGATTCCCGACCGCCCCGGCAACAACCGCATCGACAACCTGCGCAACATCGTGGAAGACGGGCGCGTGTCGGTGCTCTTCATCGTGCCCGGCGTGGGCGAAACCCTGCGCGTGAACGGCGCCGCCACGATTTCGGTCGACCCGGCACTGCTTGCATCATTTGCCGTACGCGACAAGCTGCCGCGCAGCGTGATTCTCGTGAAGGTGCGGTCGGTGTACTTCCACTGCTCAAAGGCGCTGGTGCGCTCGAAGCTGTGGGAACGTGCGCAGGAGGCGGCGCCCGCGCTGCCCACCGCCGGCCGGATCCTGCAGCACATCAGCGGCGGCACATTCGATGGTGACGCTTATGACCGTGAATTGCCCGAACGGCTGAAGACGACGCTGTATTGAGCGCTCAGCGCTTGCGGGGAGTGCGCTTTGCGGCGACCTTCCTGGCCGCCGTTGTCGTGTTGCGCGCGCGCTTCGGCTTGGCGGCCTTGGCGTTTGCATCGCGCAACGCAGCTTCGATCGCCAGCCGCGCCCAGTCGCGCAGCGGCGGGCCGCCATCGAGCGCCTCGGCGGGCGCACTCAGGTAGCCTGTCATGGTGATGGTGCGGCCGCCGCGCTCGTAGCTGAACGGCGTGCAGTTTTCTGCGAGAAAGCGTTCGCGGGTGAGGCCGTCCACGCGCAGGTAGCACGTGCCGCGGATCACCAGCGCAAAGACGATGTCGTCGTAATACAGCGCGGCGCCACTGAACATGCGCCGCGCCCGGATCGCGCCGATCTGCGCGGCCAGCGGCTGGAGCTCATCCAGCAGCCACGCGATCAGCGGATCCGGCGCGGCCGCCATTCACAGCCCCAGGCGCTGCCAGATCGCCCGCGTGGCCGTCGCCGTGTTCAGCGTGTAGAAGTGCAGGCCCGGCGCGCCGCCTTGCAGCAGCCGGTCGCACATCGCCGTCACGACATCCAGGCCGAACGCGCGGATGGATTCGCGGTCGTCGCCAAAGCTTTCCAGCCGCTTGGCGATCCAGCGCGGCACCTCGGCGCCGCACATCTCGGAAAAGCGCATCAGTTGCGACGAGTTCGTGATGGGCATGATGCCCGGCACGATCGGCACATCCACGCCCACCTTGCGGGCGTCTTCCACGAACTGGAAGTACGCATCGGCGTTGAAGAAGTACTGCGTGATGGCGGAGTTCGCACCGGCCTTCACCTTGCGGGCGAAGTTGTCCAGATCGTGCCGGGGCGAGCGCGACTGCGGGTGGTATTCCGGGTACGCCGCCACCTCGATGTGGAACGCGTCGCCGGTTTCCTGGCGGATGAACTCGACCAATTCGTTGGCGAAGCGGAATTCACCGATCTCGCCCATGCCCGAGGGCATGTCGCCGCGCAGCGCGACGATGCGGCGGATGCCGTGTTCGCGGTACGTGTTCAGGATGCTGCGGATGTTCTCGCGCGACGAGCCCACGCACGACAGGTGCGGCGCGGCCTCGATGCCTTCGCGCTGGATTTCCACCACCGCGTCGAGCGTGCCCTGCTGCGTGGTACCGCCCGCGCCGAACGTCACGGAGATGAAGCGCGGCTTGAGCGGCGAGAGCTGCGCGCGCGTGTTGCGCAGCTTCTCGGCGCCTTCCGCCGTCTTGGGCGGGAAGAACTCAAAACTGAATTGACGATCTTGCATAACGGCTCTAAGCCTCGCGAAGCAGCAGGCTGGACAGCAGCCACGAGATCACGCTGTACAGGATGGAGCCCAGCAGCGCCGCGCCAAAACTGGCCACCTGGAAGCCCGCCAGCAGGTTGCCGACGAACAGGAACAGCAGCGCATTGATCACGAAGATGAAGAGCCCCAGCGTGAGCAGCGTCACGGGCAGCGTGAGGATCACGAGGATCGGGCGGATGAGCGTATTGACCAGACCCAGCACCAGCGCCGCAATCAGCGCGGAGCCGAAGCCGTTCACGTGGATGCCGGTGAGCAGATAGGCGACAAGGAGCAACGCCAGCGCGTTGATGATCCAGACAGCGAGCAGTCTCATGGAGCAGTCCTCGGTTGGAGAGCCGGCGGCCGGAATGCCGCCGGCGGGTACGGCTTAGTAACGATAGTGGTCAGCCTTGTACGGGCCTTCCTTCTTCACGCCGATGTACGCGGCCTGTTCGTCCGTCAGCTCGGTCAGTTGCGCATTCAGCTTCTTCAGTTGCAGGCGCGCGACCTTCTCGTCCAGGTGCTTGGGCAGCGTGTACACGCCCACCGGATACTTGTTCGAGCCCTTCTGCGCTTCCGTCCACAGCTCGATCTGCGCGATGGTCTGGTTGGCGAACGAGCTGCTCATCACGTACGACGGGTGGCCCGTGGCGCAACCCAGGTTCACCAGGCGGCCCTTGGCGAGGATGATGATCTTCTTGCCGTCGGGGAAGATCACGTGATCGACCTGCGGCTTGATCTCTTCCCACTGGTACTTCTCGATCGAGGCGATGTCGATCTCGTTGTCGAAGTGGCCGATGTTGCAGACGATGGCCTGGTCCTTCATCCGGGCCATGTGGTCGTGCGTGATGACGTGGTAGTTGCCTGTGCAGGTCACGAAGATGTCGCCGTGTTCGGCGGCGTAGTCCATGGTCACCACGCGGTAGCCTTCCATGGCGGCCTGCAGTGCGCAGATCGGGTCGATCTCGGTCACCCACACTTGCGCCGACAGCGCGCGCAGTGCCTGCGCCGAACCCTTGCCCACGTCGCCGTAGCCGGCCACGACGGCGATCTTGCCGGCGATCATCACGTCGGTCGCGCGCTTGATGCCGTCGACCAGCGATTCCCGGCAGCCGTACAGGTTGTCGAACTTGCTCTTGGTGACCGAATCGTTCACGTTGATGGCCGGGAAGCGGAGCTCGCCGCGCTGGGCCATCTGGTACAGGCGGTGCACGCCCGTGGTGGTTTCTTCGGTCACACCCTTGATGGCGTCGAGGTTGCGGCTGTAGAAGGTCGGGTCCTTGGACAGCTTTTCCTTGATGGCGGCAAACAGGAAGGTCTCTTCTTCGCTGGTCGGCTTGGCGATCACGGAGGCATCCTTCTCGGCCTTGGCACCCAGGTGCAGCAGCAGCGTCGCGTCGCCGCCGTCGTCCAGGATCATGTTCGGCGTGCCGCCGTCATGCCATTCAAAGATGCGGTGCGTGAAGTCCCAGTATTCCTTGAGCGACTCGCCCTTGAACGCGAACACCGGCGTGCCCGAGGCGGCAATCGCGGCGGCCGCGTGGTCCTGCGTCGAGAAGATGTTGCACGAGGCCCAGCGCACGTCGGCGCCGAGTGCCTTGAGCGTCTCGATCAGCACGGCGGTCTGGATCGTCATGTGCAGCGAGCCGGCGATGCGCGCGCCCTTGAGCGGCTGGCTGGCGGCAAATTCCTCGCGGATCGCCATCAGGCCGGGCATTTCGGTCTCGGCAATGGCGATTTCCTTGCGGCCCCAGTCGGCCAGCTTGATGTCGGCGACGAGGTAATCGTGTTTCAGTTCGGTGACAGCGTTCATTGGATCACTCCGGAAAAGATGGGTGACCGCACGCGGGGAGATGACCACTGAGACGGGGCCCATGCTGGGGCCCCGGATAGATGCGCTCTCGCCATCGTGTCAGCCACGATACTGCGAGCGCCGTTTGAACTTCCGAGCCTGGCGGTTGGGGCAGTGCCCACCCGTTGCAACGCTCCTCGGAATGGGCTGGATTGTAGCGGATTTGGGTAGCGGCCACCACGGCAGCTCAAGGCTCCAGCAGCATGTCGAGCATCCGTTGCGGATTCGCCAAAAAGTCACGCGTGACCTGGAAGTGCTCGGTCTCTTCATAGGCGATGCGCCGGATGCCGTCACCGTCACATTGATAGATCCACGCGTCGGGATAGGCCATTAGGATCGGGGAGTGCGTGGCGATCACGAACTGGCTTTCTGCCTGCACCAGATCATGCAGGCGGGTGAGCACCGCCAGTTGCCGCTGCGGCGACAGCGCCGCCTCGGGTTCGTCAAGCAGGTACAGGCCGTTCGGGCCGAAGCGGTTCATCAGCAGCGCCAGGAATGACTCGCCATGCGATTGCGCGTGCAGCGACCGGCCGCCGTACGCGTCGATCACGCGACCGCCGAGGCCGGGTTCTTCGTCCATGCGCTGGATGTGGGTCGCCACGTTGAAGAAGCTCTCGGCGCGCAGGAAGAACTCGGTACGCGGCTTGCGAAAGCCGCGGGCGATGCGCAGATGCGCGTGCAGCTCGGAGTGCGAGGCATGCGTGCTGAAGTTGAAGTTGCGCGAGCCGCCCTCGGCGTTCAGGCCCATTGCCACGGCAATCGCTTCCATGAGCGTCGATTTGCCGGAGCCGTTCTCTCCCACGAGAAACGTCACCTTCGGATGCAGCTCCAGCGATTCGAGCGACCGCACGGCAGGCAGGCTAAAGGGATAGGTGTCGAACGACGCGACGGTGTCGCGCCGCAGCGTCACGTGGCTGACGAACTGGCGGGTGAGCATGGCGTGGGCGGGCAAATGGCAGACGCCGCATCGTATCGCGCTTAGCGCGGCGCATGCAGCACTGTCAATACGCTGTCACACGCCAACCTTGCGATCCAATTAAGGAGCGGCGCCCCCGCATCATGCCGCTGCCACACGGCGGCACCACAGTGCGCGGCATCGTTCAGGGAGCCAACGATGCACAACCAGAAATTCACGAAGTACGCCGCCGCCGCGGCAGCCGCACTGGCCGTCGCCGCGCTCGCGGCATGCGGCAGCGACGGCACGTCCACCACCGGCAGCGCCTCGCCGGACACCGGCACGCCAACCACGCCGGCCGGCCCGACCAAGAACGTCGTGTTCTTCCTCGGCGACGGCATGGGCCTGACCACCATGACCGCCGCCCGCATCTACAAGGTGGGCGAAGACGGCGAACTGACCATGGACACGCTGCCGGAAACCGGCTTCGTGCGCACGTATTCGAACAACGCGCAGGTGACCGATTCCGCGCCGTCGATGTCGGCCTACATGACCGGCGTGAAGATGAACAACGAGGTCATCTCGATGTCGCCGGACACGATGGCCTATGACGCGGGCGGCAAGGATTACATCTCGGGCGCCGACAGCACCTGCCCCAGCGGCAACGGCAAGCCCGTCACGACGCTGCTCGAACTGATGAAGGCGGCAGGCTACGGCACGGGCGTGGTCACCACCACGCGCATCACGCACGCCACGCCGGCCGCCACGTATTCGCACATCTGCCACCGCGACGGCGAGAACACCATCGCCGCGCAGCTCACGCCGGCCGGCAAGGGCTTCAACACTGCGCTGGGCGACGGCGTGGACGTCATCTTCGGCGGAGGCCGCAAGCATTTCCAGCCGACCACCGCAGGCGGCGCCCGCACCGACGGCCGCGACCTGATCGCCGAACTCAAGGCTGGCGGCTACCGCTATGCCAGCAACAAGGCCGAATTCGACACGCTGCAAGCCACCGACGGCAAGGTCGTGGGCCTGTTCACCAGCAGCCACATGTCGTACGACCTGGATCGTGACCCGAGCAAGGAACCGAGCCTGGGCGAGATGACCAACAAGGCCATCGACGTGCTCGCCGCCAAGAAGAAGGGCTTCTTCCTGATGGTGGAAGGCGGCCGCATCGACCACGCGCTGCACGAGACCACCGCACGCAAGGCGTTGCAGGACACGGTGGCGTTCGATTCCGCCATCCGCGGTGCGATCGACAAGCTCAACACGATCGACCCGGGCCTGAAGAACACGCTGATCGTCGTGACGGCTGACCACGACCACACGCTGGTGCTCAACGGCTACGCCAAGCGCACGGGCCCGACCAGCGACAGCAACCCCGGCGTGCTGGGTCTGCTCAAGAGCTACGTGAGCGGCAACAACGCGACCGACACGTCGGGCAACCCGTTCACGATCATCGGCTTCGGCACGGGCGAGAACCGCCCAGCCACGCGCGGCGCACTGACGGATGCCGCCGTGTACGACAAGAGCTACCACCAGGAAGCCGTGATCCCGGTGGCGCCGGGCGGCGAGACGCACGGCGGCACCGATGTCTTCATCGGCGCACGCGGCCTGGGCGCCGAGCGCTTCACGGGCGTGATGGACAACACCGAGGTCTTCGGCCTCATCAAGCAGGCCGTGGGTCTGTAAGCAGGAGAGGGCACATCATGAACACGCAATCGAACCGTATCATGCGCGCCGCGCTGCTGGCGCTGGCAGCCGGTGCCTGCGCCCAGGCGCACGCCGCCGGCGAAGCCAAGAACGTGATCTTCTTCCTGGGCGACGGCATGGGCCCGACCACCGTCACTGCCACGCGCATCTACAAGGTGGGCGAGGCCGGCCGCCTGACGATGGAAACGCTCAAGCGCACGGCGCGCATCAAGACGTACTCCAACGATGCGCAGACCACCGACAGCGCACCGTCGATGTCGGCCTACATGACCGGCGTGAAGATGAACAACGAAGTCATCTCCATGTCGCAGGACACGAAGGCCAGCGATGCCACCGGCAAGGGCTACGTGCGCGGCGCCGACTCGACCTGCCCCGCAGGCAACGGCACGCCGGCCGTGACGCTGCTGGAGCTCGCCAAGGCGGCGGGCAAGTCCGTGGGCGCCGTCACCACCACCCGCCTGACGCACGCCACGCCAGCGGCCACGTACTCGCACATCTGCCACCGCGACGGCGAGAACCAGATCGCCGCGCAAGGCACGCCGGGCAACGCGCTGTACAACACCGCGCTCAAGGATGGCGTGGACGTGCTGCTGGGCGGCGGCCGCCGCCACTACGTGCCACAGACGACCGCCGGCAGCAAGCGCACCGACACGACCGACCTGATCGCGCAGTTCCAGACCGCGGGCTACAGCTACGTGTCCACCGGCACGCAGCTCGCCGCCGTTGACCCGGCCAGCACCAACAAGCTGCTCGGCCTGTTCAACATGGACCACATGAACTACGAGCTGGACCGCGTGAAGAAGGCCATCGACGAGCCGAGCCTGGCCGACATGACCGAGAAGGCCATCCGTGTGCTGCAGAAGAACGGCAAGGGCTACTTCCTGATGGTGGAAGGCGGCCGCATCGACCACGCGCTGCACGGCACCAACGCCAAGCGCGCGCTGGAAGACGCCGGCGCATTTGACGAAGCGATCAAGCGCGCGCTGTCGATTGCCGATCTGCAGAACACGCTGATCGTCGTGACCGCCGACCACGACCACACGATGACGATCAACGGCTACCCGCGCAAGGGCAACCCGATCCTGGGCGTCTCGAACGACATCAAGACCGGCCAGCCGCAACTGGCCGCCGACGGCCTGCCCTACACCACGCTCGTGTTCGGCAACGGCGGCACGCCGCGCAAGGCCACGCGCGACAACGTCGCCGCCATCGACACCACGGCGGACGACTACCTGCAGGAAGTGGGCGTGCAGCTCGGCACGCCCGGCTCGGAAACGCACGGCGGCGGGGATGTGATGCTGTTCTCCTCTGGTCCGGGCAGCGCACCGCTGAAGGGCACGCTGGACAACACGAAAGTGTTCGGCGTGGTCAAGACGGCCATGGGCCTCTGATTCCGGCGTTTCCATTGACGCGCATGCCGAGGCAATCGGCATGCGCTTTTTTCGTTTCCGTTTCCGCTCTCTTTCCCGTTTTCCCGTCCCCGAATCGCATGACCCGATCCGCCCGCCTCCTCCTTTCGCTCGCGCTTGCCGCGCTTGCTGGCACGGCGCACGCCGCCGGCCCGGCCACGCTGACCGCCCTGCGCGTCGAACATCAGATGTCGTCACTCGGCACCGACGGCATCCAGCGCGACGTCCGCTTTGCCGAGCGCGTCTATCGCCAGGGCAATCGCGTCTGGATCGCCCGCGAGCTGCCGCCCGCATCCGCCCACGCCGAGCATGACCACGCCAACGCCCACGCCGGCCACAAGCACGCCGACACCGACACCGCTGCGCGCTGGATCGAGCGCGACGCCAAGGGCGCGCTGACCGTGCGCGTGGTGAGCGAAGCCCAGCAGAAGAACTACGCCGTGGAACCATCGGAGTATTCGAACATCGGCTTCGACGGCTCCTGGGCCACGGCCTATCACCTGCTGGACCCGGCCGCGCTCAAGGGCATGCGTGCCGAAGGCCCCGCGCGCAACGGCGTGCAGACCTACCGCGCCACGCAGGGCGAGCGCACCGTCACGGTCGATTGGGACGTGGCCGGCCAGTACCCGCGTCGCGTGGAATCGCGCAATGCCACGGGCACGCAACGCAAGCTCACGCGCGTGACGCCGTTACCGGCGCCCGCCGCCCCGCCGTGGGAGCGCGCCCAGCGGTACGCCGCCGCCGACTACACGGACCTGATGGACTGACCCATCGGTCGGGGCGTGATAGCGCTATAGTGCGAACACCGCCAACGTTCGCGCCTGCCATGACGATCACCGACCCGACCCTCGCTGCGTTTGCCGCCCCTGCCTCGCACGTGCCGCGCGTGCTCACCATCGCCGGTTCGGACAGCGGCGGCGGTGCGGGCATCCAGGCTGACCTGAAGACGTTTGCCGCGCTCGGCTGCTACGGCATGTCGGCCATCACGGCCATCACCGCGCAGAACACGCTGGGCGTGACGGCGGTGGAATCGCTCACCCCGGACATCGTCGCCGCGCAGATCGACGCCGTGGCAAGCGACATTGGCGTCGATGCGGCCAAGACCGGCATGCTCGGCACGCCGCAGGTGGTGGAAGCCATTCTCTCCGCGCTGGACCGCCACCCGATCGCCAACCTCGTCGTCGATCCGGTCATGGTCAGCACCAGCGGCGCGCAGCTCGGCAGCGACGCCACGGTGCAGGCGATGGCGAAGTGGCTCTTCCCGCGCGCGTTGGTCGTCACGCCAAACCTGCCGGAAGCCAGCGCGCTGCTCGGCCGCGAGGTGCGCACTGCCGACGACATGCTGCCCGCCGCGCACGACCTGCTGGCGCTTGGGCCGCGCGCCGTGCTGCTCAAGGGCGGGCACCTGAGCGCCGCGTCCAATGCGGGCGAAGACGGCGTGCTGCAAGACGTGCTCGTCACCGCCGACGGCACCGAGCGCGTCTACGCGCATACCTACATCGACACGCCGCACACGCACGGCACGGGCTGCACGCTGTCCGCCGCCATTGCCGCCCACCTGGCGCGCGGCGATGCGCTGGAAGTGGCCATCGAAGGCTCGCTCGATTACCTGCTGCATGCCATCGGTGCCGGCCGCCATCTGGCGCTCGGGAAAGGCGCCGGCCCGCTGAACCACGGCTTTGCACCGCGTCCGCTGGCGGCACCGCGTGCGCTGGCCGTGGATGTCGACGAAGACTGATGCCCAGGACCGCCGACATGGAACGCTTGCTCCCCTCGCGCATTCGCCCGCTGCTTGCCGCTGCCGCGCTGTGCGGGCTGCTGGCCGCCTGCAACGTCGGCTATGTCGGCGTCGGGTCCATCGGCAGTGACTTCTCGGTGGGCGGCACGGTGAGCGGGCTGCCAGTCGGCCAGTCGGTCGTGCTGCTCAACAACGGCCGCGATTCGCTGACGATCGCCAGCAACGGCACCTTCGTGTTTGGCGGGCTGCTCCCGTACAACAGCAGCTATCTGGTGACGATCAGCACGCAGCCCGCATCGGCCAACTGCGTGGTGACGAATGGCAGCGGCACGGTCAATGGCGATGTGAACAATGTGCTGGTGACGTGTCAGGCGCGTTGAGCGATCAACACAGGCAAAAAGAAGCGCGGCTCTCGTCCACGCTTTCCTCTTTGCACCGCCGATGTCAGGCCGATGCCGCCTGCTCCTTCGTCCATTTCTCCATGCGCCTGGCCATCTCGTCGGGCGCCACGTCTTCGACATGCGTGGACACGGTCCACACGTGGCCGAACGGGTCTTTGAGCGTGCCGGAGCGGTCGCCGTAGAACTGGTCCACCACGGGGCGGACTTCCGTGCCGCCGGCCTTCAGCGCGTTGGCAAACACGGTGTCGACGTTGGGTACGTAGATCATCAGCCCGACGGACGTGCTCTGCAGCGTGTCGGGGCTGGCGCAGATCGTGTCCGGCGCTTCGTCTGACAGCATGATGGGCGAATTGCCGATGCGGATTTCTGCGTGCGCGATGGTGCCGTTGGGGCCGTTCATGCGCATGATCTCGGTGGCGCCGAAGGCCTGCTTGTAGAAGTCGATGGCGCGCGCGGCGCCTTTGATGCTCAGGTACGGGGTGACGCTGTGGTAACCCTCGGGGATGGGCTGGACCGCCATGTCTTGTCTCCTGCAGCGTGTGTTGGAAAGCCGCTGCGGCATCAACCGCAGCGGCGCACGAACAGGATAGGTCAGCGAAAACGCGGGTGCGCGGCGCAAGCGCGCAGACGTGCGGCGGACGATGCTTACGCGCGCACGTGCGCCGCGAACGTCGCTTGCAGTGCGTCTACCGCAGCCGGCACATCGGCCGCCTGGGTGATGGCGCGCACCACCGCCACGGAGCCCACGCCGGATTCCAGCACGCGCGGCATCGCTGCCAGATCGATGCCACCGATGGCGACCAGCGGCGGCGCCGGCACGCGCGTGCGCATGGCGGCCGCATAGGCGAACAGGCGGCCGAGGCCCTGCGGCACGGTCGGCATGGTCTTGGTGGGCGTGGCGAACACGGCGCCCAGTGCAAGGTAGCTCGGGTTCAACGGTGCGACGCGCAGCATTTCGGCAAAGCCGTGTGTGCTGATGCCAAGGCGCAAACCGGCCGAGCGGATCGCCACCAGGTCGGCATCGTCGATGTCTTCCTGGCCGAGGTGAATGCCGTAGATGCCGCGGCCAGGCATCTGCGCATGCACGTCGAGCGCGACTTGCCAGTGGTCATTGATGAACAGGCGCGTGGCGCTGCCGCGTGCGGCGGCTTCTGCGCGGCGCACCTGGTCGACCACGGCCTGCGCGTCGTCCGACTTGAAGCGCAACTGCACCGTCGGCACCTTGAGCGCGACGAGGCGCGCCACCCAGTCCGCATCGGGCACGACGGCGTAGATGCCGAGCTGCGTCGGGCACGGCGCAAAGGCAAGGTCCGCTGCGGTCGGGCACGGCAACGCCGGTTCGATCACGCGGGGCAGGGCATCGAATTGCGTGGGCCACGCGAGGGCATCGGCATTGCCTTCGGCAATCCACGCGCGCGCCACGCACAGCGCATCGCGCGGTTCGAATGCCAGCGCGAGTGCCGCACCGAAGATGGCGACGAAGCGCGCATCGAATGCATCGCCTTGCGCCGCAGACGTGAAGCGATACATACCGAGGCGGTCGTACACGGTGTCGATGCGTTGATCGCCTTCCACTGCAGTCAACACAACAGCGGCGCCAGCAGAGCGAGCGCGTTCGGCTTGCGCCGTATCGGTCGTCAGCAGGACCGTGGCGGGGCTGGTGGCTTCATCAGCGCGGTCGGTCACGCTCCAGGCGTGCGGCGCTCGGCCGAAGGCTTCCACATGGCGATCGACGATCTGCGCAGCAAGGGCTGCAGCTTCCGGCCACGCGGCGGAAAAACGCAAGGCGGATGCACTCATGCCTGCTTCTCTTCCGCATGCCAGAACGGCAAACCTACAACCGGCGTGCTGGCCTGCGCGACATCACGCTCAGGCATCGGGCCCGACAGCCGCGCAAGGCGACCGGCCTGCGTGGCCATCGCAAACGCCTGCGCCATCGCCACCGGATCGCCGGCTTGGGCGACGGCGGTGTTGAGCAGCACGGCGTCGTAGCCCCATTCCATCACCTGCGTCGCGTGCGACGGCACACCCAGGCCCGCATCGACGATCAGCGGTACGTTGGGCAGGCGCTCGCGCAGCAGGCGCAGGCCGTACGGGTTGGTGGGCCCGCGGCCGGTGCCGATGGGTGCGGCCCACGGCATCAGCGCCTGGCAGCCGACGTCGAGCAGGCGGCGGCACAGCACGAGGTCTTCGGTGCAATACGGCAGCACCTTGAAGCCGTCGCGGATGAGGCGTTCGGCCGCAGCCGGCAGCGCGAGCGTGTCGGGCTGCAGCGTGTAGTCGTCGCCGATGACTTCGAGCTTGATCCAGTCGGTCTCGAACACCTCACGCGACATCTGCGCGAGCGTGTAGGCCTCGTCGGAGGAATAGCAGCCGGCGGTGTTCGGCAGCACGGGCACGCCGAGTTCGCGCAGCATCTTCCAGAAGCCCGCGCCGCCTTCGGGCGAGCCCGCGCTCTGGCGGCGCAGCGCCACCGTCAGCATGGCCGGGTTGGACACGCGCACCGCGTCTTCCAGCGATTGCGGCGATGGGTAGCGCGCCGTGCCGAGCAGCAGGCGCGAGGCGAAGGTTTCGTCGTAGAGGCGCAGCGGGTCAGCCACGGCGGACAGATTCGTAGTGGTCATCGAAGACTCCTAGCCGCCCACGACGGGCTGCACGAGTGCAATGCGGTCGCCTGTCTTGAGCGCGTGCTGCGCATGGCGCGCCTTGGGCACGAAATCGCCATTCACGGATGCGGCAAACGGCGGCGCGATCTGCAGTTGCGGCGCGGCCGCACCAATGGCGTCGGCCAGCGTGCTGCCCGCAGGCAGCGCGAGCGACAGGTCGTTGAGGGTGACGTTCAGCGTCATGACAAAACAGGTTCGGGGGATGCGGCCTCAGCGAACAGCCCGGGCCATTCGCAGTCGTGCGCATCGATGGTGCGGCCATCCAGCAACGCGCGTGCCGTCGCCACAGCGGCTTGGGTGACGGCGGGCGCAATCATGTAACCGTGCCGGTACAGGCCGTTGACCGACAGCGTGCCGGCGCCGTCCCAGCGGATGGCCGGACGGTGGTCGGGCAGCGTCGGCCGGCACTGCGTATTCAGCTCCAGCACGCGGGCCTCGCCAAACGCGGGGTGCACGGCGTAGGCCGCAGACAGCAATTCCAGCGTGGAGCGCACGCTTGCCGGCGACATGTCGTCGGATTCCAGCTCAGTCGCGCCGATCACGTACACGTTGCCCGGCTTGGGCGCGATGTACAGCGGGTAGCGCGGATGCAGCATGCGCACCGGCCGCGTGAGCGACACGTCCGGCGCATGGATGCGCGCCACTTCGCCGCGCAGGCCACGCAGGCGCGGCCACTGCGGCTTGGCACCGAGGCCACGGCAATCGAGCACGAGGCGCGCGCCCAGGCCGGCAGCGGCGAGCGCGTCGGGGCTCGGATCGACAACCTCCGTGTTCCAGCGCAATTGCACGCCCAGCGCTTCCAGCTCGGTCGCCAGCGCATCCAGCACGCCGCGCGGGTCAAGCTGGCCTTCGCCCGCCAGATACAGGCCCTGCGTGAAGCGTTGCGCGAGCAGCGGCTCCAGCTGCGCAATGCCCGCTGCATCCACGGCGCGCAGATCGGCGGCCACACGCTCGGGCGGCGCGGCATTGCGGACGTGGCTGGCAAACAGCGATGCCTCTCCACGATCCGCCGCATGCCACACGACGAGCGTGCCGGCCTCCTGGAAGAAGACCGGCGTGCGCAGCTTGGGCAACCAGGTGCGCCACAGCGCGAGGCTGGCCAACCCCAAATCCACGACGAAACGATCGGCCACGGCGGCTTCAGCCAGCGGCGCCAGCATGGCCGCGGCCACATACGCCGCGGCACCGCTGCCGTCGCGCGGGCCGCGCTCCACCACGGCAATGCGCGCAGGCGGCACCCCCGTTTGCGCGAGTTGCCACGCACACAGGCGGCCAGCGAGGCCGCCGCCGAGGATCGTTACGTCAAATGAAGTCGAGGTTGACATTGCGCCGCTTGGCTTAGCTGTAGATCTTGCTGCCGCTCTTGCGGAACTCGATCGACTTTTCTTCCATGCCGCTCACGGCAGCAGTAGCGTTGGTGTCGAGCGTGGCCGCGTAGTCGCGCACTTCCTGCGTGATCTTCATCGAGCAGAACTTCGGACCGCACATCGAACAGAAGTGCGCGATCTTGGCGCCCTCGGCCGGCAGCGTTTCATCGTGGAAGGCGCGCGCCTTCTCCGGATCGAGGCCCAGGTTGAACTGGTCTTCCCAGCGGAACTCGAAGCGCGCCTTCGACAGCGCGTTGTCACGCAGCTGCGCGCCCGGCCAGCCCTTGGCAAGGTCGGCCGCATGCGCGGCGATCTTGTACGTGATGATGCCTTCGCGCACGTCTTCCTTGTCGGGCAGGCCCAGGTGTTCCTTGGGCGTGACGTAGCACAGCATGGCGGTGCCGTACCAGCCGATGTTGGCTGCGCCGATGCCGCTGGTGATGTGGTCGTAGCCCGGGGCGATGTCGGTCACCAGGGGCCCAAGCGTGTAGAACGGGGCTTCGAAGCAGTGCTTCAGCTCTTCGTCCATGTTGGCCTGCACGCGCTGCAGCGGCACGTGCCCCGGGCCTTCGATCATCACCTGCACGTCGTGCTCCCACGCCTTCTTGGTCAGTTCGCCCAGCGTGTGCAGCTCGCCGAACTGCGCGGCGTCGTTCGAGTCGGCAATGCAACCCGGGCGCAAGCCATCGCCCAGGCTGAACGACACGTCGTACGCCTTCATGATTTCGCAGATCTCGTCGAAGTGCGTGTACAGGAAGTTCTCCTTGTGATGCGCCAGGCACCACTTGGCCATGATCGAGCCACCGCGCGACACGATGCCCGTCACGCGGTCGGCCGTGAGCGGCACGTAGCGCAGCAGCACGCCGGCGTGGATGGTGAAGTAGTCCACGCCCTGCTCGGCCTGTTCGATCAGCGTGTCGCGGAACATCTCCCACGTCAGGTCTTCCGCCACGCCACCGGTCTTGTCCAGCGCCTGGTAGATCGGAACCGTGCCGATGGGCACCGGCGAGTTGCGCAGGATCCATTCACGCGTTTCGTGAATGTGCTTGCCGGTGGACAGGTCCATGATCGTGTCGGCCCCCCAGCGGATCGCCCACACCATCTTTTCCACCTCCTCGGCCAGCGACGACGTCACCGCCGAGTTGCCGAGGTTGCCGTTGATCTTCACGCGGAAGTTGCGGCCGATGGCCATCGGCTCCAGCTCGGTGTGATTGATGTTGGCGGGGATGATTGCGCGGCCAGCGGCCACTTCCGCCCGCACGAATTCCGGCGTGATGTCTTCCGGGCGCTGCGGCAGGTTTGCGCCGTACGCGAAGCCCGGATGCTGCTTGAGCAGCTTGCGGTATTCGGGCTTGTCCATCAGCGCCTGCAGGTTCAGCGACTCGCGCAGCGCGACGTACTCCATCTCGGGCGTGATGATGCCGCGGCGTGCGTAGTGCATCTGCGTGACGTTGGCACCAGCCTTGGCACGGCGCGGCTTGGAGATGTGCGAGAAGCGCAGGTGCGCGGTGGCCGGGTCGTTGGCGCGTGTCTGGCCGTATTCCGACGACAGGCCCGGGAGGATTTCCGTATCGCCGCGCTCGTCGATCCACTTGGCGCGCACCGGGGCAAGACCCGCCTTCAGGTCGATGTGCACGTCGGGGTCGGAGTACGGGCCCGAGGTGTCGTACACGGGAATCGGCGGGTTCAGCATCTCGCCCTGGTCGGTGCGCGTGGCGCTCTGCTTGATCGTGCGCATCGGCACGCGAATGTCCGGGCGGCTGCCGATGATGTAGGTCTTGCTGGAAGCGGGGTACGCGAACTTCTGGTCGAGCTCGGTCTGCAGCGAGTCGAATGAGGCGGCGGGGGCGGTTTTGGCTTGGGGCATGGTCTCGTCCTTGGATGCTGTGGCCTGGTGGATCAGGCGGTGGACGAAACCGGGAGAGGTGGCGTGACCCGGAAGGGTGGGCTGCCGAGACTACGCGGTGTTCTGAAACTTCCCACGCCGGTACGAACCGGATCGGGTGCGAAGGGACTCTCTCAGCCGCACGGCCCATCCGTACGGCACCCCTGTTTCATCCAACGAGGCTGAATTTAAGCACAGGGCTGCCGGCGTTGCCAGCAAGAATTCCCGGCAGGTGACGGCTGCCGGGTCATTTCAGTCCAAACCCGCGCGCAAAGTGCATCGGGGCGCACGGGCACAGTCGGCTTGATCTGGCGCAATCCGGCCGCGTTTCACCTGTGCGACGCTCGAACCCATTTTTCATGCCTGTTGCGTTGCGGCAAAGCCGCTGGGGGGAGTTGTCATGCTGGAGCGTCGGTTCACACTCGCGGGGCGCAGCCTCGTGCCTATCGTGCAGGGCGGCATGGGCGTCGGCATCTCGGCGCACCGGCTGGCCGGCGCCGTTGCGCGCGAAGGCGGCATGGGCACCATCGCCAGCATCGACCTGCGGCATCACCATGCGGACCTCGTGGCCGCGACCGAGAAATCGCGCGACAAGGACGCCATCAACGCCGCCAATCTCGTCGCGCTCGACCGGGAAATCCGCGCCGCGCGCGCCGTATCGGAAGGCCGCGGCCTGATCGCCGTGAATGTGATGAAGGCCGTGGAATCGCACCCTGCGCTGGTGCGGCAGGCCTGCGAGAGCGGCGCCGATGCGATCGTCATGGGCGCAGGGCTGCCGCTCGATCTGCCGGAGATGACGGCGGAGCATCCGAAGGTGGCGCTCATCCCCATCCTTTCCGACTCGCGCGGCGTGGGCGTCGTGCTCAAACGTTGGATGAAAAAGGCGCGGCTGCCGGACGCGGTGGTGATCGAGCACCCCACACATGCGGGCGGCCATCTGGGCGCGGCGCGTATTGAAGATTTGCGCGACGAGCGGTTCTCGTTTGCACGCGTGCTGGATGAATGCCGGGAGTTGTTCATCAAGCTGGGGCTGGCGGCGGAACAGATTCCGATCATCCTCGCGGGCGGCATCGATTCGCATGCCAAGGTGAAACACTGGCTCGACAAGGGCGCCGCTGCGGTGCAGCTCGGTACGGCGTTTGCGGTGACGGAGGAGGGCGATGCGCACGTGCGCTTCAAGCGGGTGCTGACGGGTGCGGAGCAAGGCGATATCAGCGAGTTTGTCAGCGTGGCCGGGCTGCCCGCGCGGGCCGTGATGACGCCTTGGCTGTCGCGTTATCTGTCTCGCGAAAGCGCGCTGCAGGCCAAGGCCAAGGTGCGGGACTGCCTGCAGGGGTTCGATTGCCTGCAGACGTGCGGCCTGCGGGATGGCATCGGCAAGGTGGGGCAGTTCTGCATTGACCTGAAGCTGGCGCAGGCGCTGCGGGGGGACGTGGAGCGCGGGCTGTTTTTCCGCGGGGCGGGGAAGCTGCCGTTCGGGGAGGCGATCCGGCCGGTGCGGGAGTTGATGCATTACTTGTTGACGGGGGAGAAGCCGGTCGCTTCTTGATGTGGTTTTTTTTGCTTGTGGTGCATCCCTTGTTTCAGCCCCGGCAGGGTACGAAACACAGATGAACCACCAAGTCAAAAAACCACCGCCCCAATCCAGCTCGTATAGAAATCCCTCTCCACCCAGCCCGCCCCCCGGTGGTCTACCATGGCCCACACACCCAAAAGCGCCACGCCAGGAGACTCCCAATGCCCACAGAGGCCACCCACCGCGTCTTCAACCAGGTCCCGGACCTGACCGGCTTCAACCCCTTCACGTCCGACACCACGCTGCAAGGCGCGCTCGAACGCCTGGGCGGCGGCTGGAACGCCGGCGCGCTGCAAGCCTTCGGTGACCAGCTCGGCGCGCCGGAGACGCTGCAGTGGGCTGCGGAGGCCAACACCTATCACCCCGAACTCCACACCCACAGCCGCACGGGCGAGCGCATCGACGCCATCCGCTTCGACCCCGCCTGGCACGCGCTGCTCGGCCTGATGCGCAGCCAGGGGCTGCAGGCCCTGCCGTTTGCCGACCCACGCCCGGGCGCCTGGGCCGCGCGCACCGCCGGTTATTTCATGCAGGCACAGATCGAATCCGGCACGCTGTGCCCGGCGACGATGACGTTCGCCAGCATTCCCGTGCTGCAGAAAGAAACCGCGTTGTTTGCCGACCTGGGGCCGCGTCTCTACGCCCGCGAACACGACGCACGCGATCTGCCGTGGCGCCAGAAAACCGCCATCCTCGTCGGCATGGGCATGACCGAAAAGCAGGGCGGCTCCGATGTGCGCAGCAACACCACGGTGGCAATGCCCTTGCGCGGCGAGGGCCGTGGCGCAACGTACGCCATCACCGGCCACAAGTGGTTCTTCTCTGCGCCGATGTGTGATGCGCACCTGGTGGTCGCGCGCATGGGTGCAGAAGACGGCCCGCTGTCGTGCTTCTTCGTGCCGCGCTTTCGCGATGACGGCAGCAAGAACCCGATCCAGATCCAGCGCCTGAAAGACAAGCTCGGCAACCGCTCGAACGCGAGCAGCGAAGTCGAGTTTCGCGGTGCGGAGGGCATCCTCATTGGCGAGGAAGGGCGCGGCATTCCGACCATCATCGAGATGGCGACGCACACGCGGCTCGACTGCGTGATCGGCAGCGCGGCCATCCTGCGCCACGCGCTGATGCAGGCGCTGCACCACGCGCGCCATCGCATGGCATTCGGCCGCCTGCTGGCCGACAAACCGCTGATGCGCAACGTGCTGGCCGATCTGGCCCTGGAATCGCAAGCCGCGACCTTGCTGATGATGGAACTGGGCAACGCGTTCGAGCGGGCCGATGTCGATCCGCTGGCCGCAGCGTGGAAACGCATTGTCACGCCCGCCGCCAAGTTCTGGGTCTGCAAGCGCACCATCGAAGCGACCGGCGAGGCGATGGAAGTCTGGGGCGGCAACGGCTATGTGGAAGAAGGCCCGATGGCCCGCCTGTACCGCGAGGCGCCGGTCAATTCCATCTGGGAAGGCTCGGGCAACGTGATGTGCCTGGACGTGCTGCGCGCCATCGGCCGCACGCCGGACGATGCGCTGCGCCTGGTGCACGACATTGGCGAGCGCGCCCAGGGCCACCGTGCCGTGCGGGCGGAGCTGGCCGCGCTGCAGGCGATGCTGCATCAGCCGGGTGACATCCAGGAAACCTCCGCGCGCCGCATCGCGCAGGGGCTGGCGCTCACGGCGCAGGCGGCGCTGATGCTGGCCCACGCCCACCCGGACGACGCCGAGCGCTTTATCGCCAGCCGTTTCCATCACCAGCATGGCCGTGTGTTCGGCACGCTCGATGGGCATGCGCAAGAACTCGGCGCCGTGCTGCAGCGCGCGTGGCCCGTGTAACACCACCCCGGGGAATGCGGCTAAACGTGAGCGCACGCTTTCGCCGAACGCTCTTCACCACGGGCCGACGTCTGGCCGCTTATCCAGGCACCGCAGAGGTGCTTGAGGGTATACCCGCAATCAGCGCATAATGCGCGCCCATGGCGGCGCGTGACATTGCCTCACGTTTTGGCATTCCCCGGGGGGAGTGACGGCGCGCACGCCAGAGCTGCGCCGACAGGGCAACAGCGCAGCCAGTCGTGCCACTAGAGCCCTAACCCTCTCCCAGGACCGTTGACGATGTCGTTCCCCGCGCGCACGTGGCCGCTGGCCGCGCTTGCCGTTCCCGCCGCTGTTTCCGCCACATTCTTCTCACCCGACGTTGCTGCCGCTACCCCGACGCTGGATCGCATCCGCGACTCCGGCACGGTGCATGTGGCGTATCGGGAAGACTCCATCCCCTTCTCGTATCTCGATGGCACCAAGCCGGTCGGCTACGCTATCGACATCTGCTCGCGGCTGATCGACTCGCTGCGCACGTCGCTCAAGCGCCCCGACCTGAAAGTGCAGTACGTGCCCGTCACGGCCGCCAACCGCCTGGATGTGATCGCCACGGGCAAGGCCGACCTGGAATGCGGCTCGACGAACAACTCGCCGGAGCGCCGGCAGAAGGTGGCCTTCACGATCCCGCACTACATCACCAAGGGCCGCATGCTGGTGAAGGCCAGCTCGCCGATCCAGCAATGGGAAGACCTGAACGGCAAGACGGTGGTGGCCGCGCGCGGCTCGACCAATGCCGACCTCGCACGCAAGCTCAACGAAACGGGCATGACGATCCAGGTGGTGGAGGCCAATGACCTGCGCAGCGCGTTTGCGATGCTGGCCGATGGCCGCGCCAACGCGTTTGCCGGCGACGACATCCTGCTCTCGGGCATGCGCGCCACGGCAAAGAACCCGGCTGACTACCGCCTGGCGGGCAAGACGCAGCTTGTGTCGTCGTACGCGATCATGCTGAGCAAGCAGGATCCGGAGTTCAAGAAGCTGATCGACCAGGCGATGACGCGGCTGATTGTCGACGGCGAGGTGCCGAAGCTCTACAAGAAGTGGTTCCAGCAGCCGATTCCGCCGAATGGGGTGAATCTGGAGGTGCCGATGAGTTATTTGTTGCGGGATTCGTTTAATACGCCTACGGATAGTGCGGGGAACTGATGTCTGATTTGCTTCGGGGTGCTCGTTGATGGTGTTGGGGCATCCCTGAAAGGCGCGCCCGAGATGGCGACTTCCCCTTGAATTTATGTGACCGTGCGGGGAAGGAGGCAAACTCGCTGCGCTCAGACAGGCCTCCTTCCTTTTTCCGCCCGCTCACAGAAATTCAAGGCGCCATCTAGGGCTCCAACGGCCACACCGTTGGTATGCGGAGGGCGGCGCTGCGGTTCGCCGCCCTCGCTGTTTTCAGTGCACCTCCGCCGGCGCTGCCTGCGCCGCGATGCTGCTCACCACATTCAGTGTCGGGCGTCCGCCTTGACGCATGAGGTCTGCGGCGCGCTCGGCAATCATGATGATTGGGGCGTTGGTGTTGCCGCCGATGAGCGTCGGCATGACGGAGCCGTCGATCACGCGCAGGCCTGTCAGGCCGCGTACGCGCAGTTCGGGGTCGACCACGGCCATGCCATCGTCGGCGCTGCCCATCTTGCAGGTGCCGACGGGGTGGTAGATGGTGTCGGCGTGCTGGCGGATGAGGGCGCGCACGGCTTCGTCGTCGGAGCCGTCGCCGCGGATGTTGGCTGAATACAGCTCGCGCCCGCCCAGGTCGGCCAGCGGGCGCTGCGCGAAGATGCTCTTCACTGCGCGGAAGCCGGCGAGCATGCCGGCCATGTCGTCGGGGTCGGAAAGGAACTTGGGATCGATCAGCGGGGCGTCGCGCGTGTCGGCGGAGGCCAGGCGCACTTCGCCGCGGCTCTTCGGGCGCAGCACGCAGACGTGGCACGAATAGCCGTGGCCGTAGTTGAACGTGCGGTTGTGGTTGTCGGCCATGGCGACCACGAAGTGCAGTTGCAGATCGGGATCGGCCAGGTCTGGCCGGCTCTTGATGAAGCCGCCGGCTTCGGCAAAGTTGGTCGCCAGCATGCCGCGACGCTCGCGCCGGTAGCGCAGGATCTCGCTCAGCATGTTCACGCTGCCGCGCAGCGAATAGCCGATCAGGTCGAGGTTGAACGTCTTCTTGTGCAGGATGATGTCGAGGTGGTCCTGCAGGTTCTTGCCGACGCCAGGCAGGTCGTGCACGACCGGAATGCCGAGCGCGCGCAGATGCTCGGCCGGGCCCACGCCCGAGGCCATCAGCAATTGCGGCGAGCCGAATGCGCCCGACGACACGATCACCTCGCGCCGCGCACGCAACGTTTCGGTGCGGCCGCCGCGCTCCACCATCACACCCGTGGCGCGCTTGCCGTCGAAGACGATGCGCAGCGCCTGCGTGTCGGGCAGCACCGTGAGCTGACGGCGGTTGCGGCAGAACGTGGCATCGGCCTTGTCGCCGCCATGCAGGTAGGCGCGCGCGGCGTTCCAGCGCTCGCCGTTGTACTGCGTGACCTGATACGGGCCGACACCCTCCTGCCGCGGGCCGTTGAAATCGTCGTTGCGCGGGTAGCCCGCGGCCACGGCGGCCTCGACAAAGCGACGGGCAATCGGGTTGCCGGTGCGCAGGTCACTCACGTGCAGCGGGCCGGTGCCGCCGTGCAGCGGATCATCGTCGCGACCCGCGCAGCGCTCGTTTCCTTCGGCGCGCCTGAAGTAGGGCAGAACGTCGCTCCAGCCCCAGCCGGTGCAGCCGAGCGCGGCCCAGTGGTTGTAATCGCTGGGCGTGCCGCGGATGTAGATCATTGCGTTCAGCGATGAGCTGCCGCCGAGACCGCGCCCGCGCGGCTGGTAGCCCTGGCGCCCACCGAGGCCCGGCTGCGGCACGGTCAGGAAGCCATAGTTGCGCTTGTTCTTGAACGGCAGCGACGCCGCGCAGCCGGCCGGCACCCACACCGAGAGGTGATGATCGTGCGGCCCGGCTTCCAGCAGGGCGACAGTGACGTCCGGGTCTTCGGTCAGCCGGCTGGCAAGCGCGCAACCGGCCGAGCCGGCGCCGACGATGACGTAGTCGAAAGTCAGCGCGGAGGTGAGCGAATCCGTGGCCATGGGTGTCTCCGGATGGTGTTTTTTATCTGGGCGAGCGACGCCGCCAGCTGTCTGCCGGTCTTGAATTCACATCCTAGGCGCGCTGGGTTGTTTCAAACGGCCGGGCTTACCCGCATTAGAGGCATCGTTCGATGTCACGCAGCAAACCGGCGCGCCGCCGCCCATCAACCCTTGCTCGAGTAGCGATGGCGGGATGCCGCAACGCAACAATTCCGCGCTGGCACACGGTTGCGCGGGCCCAGGCAAGCCTGGCATGCGGCACACGGCAGGCGCGTATCAGCCCGTCGCACGCGCGCGTGGCGACCATACTGCTTTGCAATTGCACCGATCCGCCGACCTTGCCAGGAGCCTCCCATGCAACCTGCCGACCTGCCCGCCCCGCATATGCTGCGCATGCAGCAGACCTTCGAGGCCATGCGCGCCGCCCACCAGGCCGACATGCTGCCCACCTGGCCCGTGCGCCGGGATCGGCTGATGCGCCTCAAGCGCCTTGTCATGGACAACCGCGAGGCCATCGCCCAGGCGGTCAGCGCAGACTTCGGCAATCGCTCGCGGCAGGAAACCGAGTTGCTGGAGATCTTCCCGAGCGTGGACGGCATCAAGCACGCGCTGTCGCACGGCAAGCGCTGGATGCGCGTGCAGCGACGCGGCGTGAGTCTGTGGTTCCGGCCGGCCAGCACGCGGCTGATTCCGCAGCCGCTGGGTGTGGCGGGCATCGTCGTGCCGTGGAACTACCCGATCTATCTGACCATCGGGCCGCTGGTCTCCGCGCTGGCGGCGGGCAACCGGGCGATGGTCAAGCTCTCGGAATACACGCCGCGCTTTTCCGCCCTGTTTGCCGACCTGGTCGAGCGCAGTTTTGCCGCCGATGAAGTGCGCGTCATCAATGGCGATGCGGCCGTTGCCGAGGCCTTCTCGCGGCTGCCGTTCGACCACCTGCTGTTCACCGGCTCCACCAACGTCGGCCATCACGTCATGCGCGCCGCCGCCGCCAACCTCACACCCGTGACGCTCGAGCTGGGCGGCAAATCGCCCACGCTGATCGGGCCGGATGCGGACTTTGACCGCGCGGTGGAGCGCACGCTGGTGGGCAAGCT
Organism: Ralstonia mannitolilytica; assembly: GCF_905397375.1. GTDB lineage: Bacteria > Pseudomonadota > Gammaproteobacteria > Burkholderiales > Burkholderiaceae > Ralstonia > Ralstonia mannitolilytica. The sequence continues at coordinate 177,544 of NZ_CAJPVG010000007.1, read as the reverse complement.
GCTCAACGCCGGGCAGACCTGCGTGGCGCCCGACTACGTGCTGCTGCCGGCCGGCACCGAACAGCGCTTCATCGATGCCGCACGCAAGCTGGTCGGCAAGATGTACCCCGACATGGCGCGCAACCGCGATTACACAACGCTCATCAGCCCGCGCCACTTCCAGCGCATGGCCAGCCTGGCCGACGAGGCCCGCGAGCAGGGCGCGCAGGTGCTGCCGCTCACCAATGTTGCGCCCAACGACGCTACGCGCCTGTTCCCGCCCGCGCTCATCACCGGCGGCACCGACGACATGCGCGTCATGCAGGAAGAAATCTTCGGCCCGCTGCTGCCGCTGGTGCCGTATCGGACGCTGGACGAGGCGATCGACTACATCAACGCGCGCCCGCGCCCGCTCGCGCTGTACGTGTTCGAGCGCAGCAACAGCACCATCGACCGCGTCATGAGCAGCACCATCGCCGGCGGCGTCTGCATCAACGAAACCCTGCTGCACGTGGCGCAGGACGACCTGCCCTTTGGCGGCGTGGGCGCCAGCGGCATGGGTGCGTACCACGGCATCCACGGTTTCGAGCGGTTCTCGAAGATGAAGCCGGTGTTCAGGCAGGCCCGGCTGAACGGGCTGGGCCTGTTCCGCGCGCCGTACGGCAAGACGTTCGAGACGATGATGAAGCTGCTCGTGCGCTGAGGAGTCATCAGCAGCAATGAGGTTTTAGCAGCCAAGCATTAGCTTCTAGAATGCAGCGATGGCCAAGAACCTCGACATCACCCTCGTCCGCACCTTCATTGCCGTGGCGGAAAACGCGAGCATGACGGTGGCGGCCAACGCGCTGCACCTCACGCAGGGCGCCATCAGCCAGCAGATCAAGCGGCTCGAAGACGCCTTCGAATGCCGCCTGTTCGAGCGCGACGGCCGGCGGCTCGAACTCACCCACGCGGGTGAACGGTTCCTCGGCCGCGCCAAACGCCTGCTCGCCCTCAACGACGAAATCTGGGCCGACATGGCGGCGCGCCCGTTGCAGGGGCCGGTGCGCCTTGGCGTGCCTTACGACCTGGTCGGCACCGTTTTCCCGCCGATCTTCAAGGCGTTTACCGAAGCGTGGCCGTCGGTCGAATTGACCATCGTCTGCGGCACCTCACCCGAGCTGGCGGAGGGCATTGCGCGCGGCGAGCTGGACGTCGCCGTGGTCGAAGCGCCGGTGGATGAAGCCACGGGTGAATGCCTGTGCGTGGAGCGGCTGGTGTGGGTGGGCCCGCGCGGCGGCAACGTGCATGCGAAGCGCCCCCTGCCGCTGTCGATGGTGGATGAAAGCTGCGCCTTCCGCGCCCGCGTGCTCAAGGCGCTGGGCGAGCACGGCATCGAATGGCGCACGGTGTTCGAGAGCGGCAACATTGAAGCGACCACCGCCACGGTCCGCACCGGGCTGGCCGTCACGGCATGGCTGACGCCGACGGTGCCTGCGGACTTGGACATCCTCGGGCCCGAAGCCGGCCTGCCGGAACTGCCGATGTTTGCGATCAGCCTGCTGTTGCCGGCGCAAGGCGCGAGCCAGGCAACACAAGCGCTGGCGCAATGTATTCGAGACGGATTTTCTACGCGGCAGAGCGCGCTGGAGCGCAAGCGCGCGGCTTGATCTGCGGTCGGCTGCCTATCTGGCATCCCCGGCCCGCCCCGGGGATACGTCCATCTGTTGTTATGCGGCGGTGACCTGCCGTCGCTCGATGGCGGCCAACACCTCCCACGTGCGCGGGTCCACGTCGCTCCCCCCGAGCGACATCGACACATACGCGTCGATGGCATCGATAAAGCCCTTCACGAAGGCCTGCGGATACGCGTGTTCCGAGAAGTACGTGAGCTGCTCGCGCAGCATGCCCAGCCGCCGCTGGCCATGGGTCTGCATGTCAGCGCGCGTGCGGCACAGAAACGCGCGCGCCGAGATCGCACCGTTCAGGTACAGACGGTTGCTGGTCAAAGACATGCGGCACCTCCCGATTGCGTGGGAAGCCTGCAGCGCCAAGGCGGTGGGGAAGGGTAAGACGCGGGGCGATGCCCGCTGAGTGCGATAGCCATGTGGCGTCCTGTGGTGATTGCAGGAGACCCGCCATTCGCTGCGAAACGAGGGTGGCGGGCCTGACGACAGGGTTCGCAGACCGGCCACCACAGGAAACCGGCAGACCCGAAGGTCTCCCTGCCCGGCCCGCCGCAAAAAAAGCATAGGCGTGCGCAAGCACCGGACATAAAAACGCCGCGCGAAAAGGCGGCTGTCCGTCTGTGGTGAGCGTGGACGGGCTGCGAAACCCGGTCACCGTTGGTGCGGTGACGGTGGGGATTATAGCGATCGGATACATCGACCCTATTCGTAATATTTCGCCAAATCCTGCTTCGCGCTCAATCCGCCCAAGACAATCCGAAGCGGTTAATCGGAGGCAGATCCTATGCAAAACGAACGGTGGTTGAGCTGCATCGTGGAGGCCACACCATGATGCGAAGAATTGCTGTTGTCGGCGATGCGCTTCTGAACGGCGGAACGGTCCTGCCTTACTCAGGGCCCCAATGCACATTCGGAAGCGCAGGTCACCAAGTCGCTCTGGTCGCCGGACGAGCGTACTGCGAAGCGTGCAAGAGCATCGGCATCATTGCAAAGGCTGGCGGCCCGCGCCGGATGGAGTTCATGGGTGAGGTTGCCCTGGATGGCGACGAGGTTCTGTGCAAGTGCCCAACTCCGCAGCGCATCGTCGCTGCGCTCGCTGGCGACGCTTGGTATGAAGACATGGGCTGCGGGGAACGTGCCTCCCATGCGTCAACCACCGGCGATCCCCATGCCGCGGCAGCCAGCACGGGAGCCTCAGCCAGTCACGACGAACAGACGCATCTCGTATCGCCGCACCTGGAAGGCGTGCCGTACTACATCGAGACCTCGGACGGCCGCACTTTCTCGGGCCGCGCGCTTGCCGATGGCGCGCTGCCGCGCGTTGTCACACAAGGCGAGGAGGAATACACCGTTTTCTGGGGCGACGAGGCTCTAGCAAAGCAGGCAGGGGAGTCGGCATGACGGCAGCACCACGCAAACCACTTAGACAGAAGGCGCAGGTCAGGACCAACGCAACGCCGGGGTCGGTGTGCCGAATAGACGCTCCGGCGGTGACGTTTGCCGACTTGTGGGCCAACTATGTGACCGGCAGCCCCTACAAAGAGAACGGCGAAGTGCCGCCCAACTTCAAGAACCAGTGCGCCATTCGGCTGAGCGTGACCTTGCACAAAGTAGGCATCGAAATGAAATCGTTCACCTCTGCCAACGTAACGATTAAGCCGGGCAGCAAATTCGGGCGAATCCTCATGGATGGAAGGCACACGGCCGTCCTTGCAGACCAGATGGGGTCTTGGTTGAGAAAGCAGCCGTTTTGCGGGCTGCATAAGACTGAAGATATTACAGGCAGGGATTGGGAATCGAAGGTCAAGGGCCGAACCGGCATCATCATGTTCGATAGCTACTGGTCTCGCAGCAGCGATTCTGCGGGCGACGCCAGCGGTGGCCATATTGATCTTTGGAACGGATCGCGGTTGACGATTAGCGGCCCAATTAACTCAATCGCCACCTTCGGCCGAATGTTTGGAATGAATTCGCTCTTTCCTGGATCGCCGCTTGGCTTCTCCGATTTGCGCGACTCGAAGAAAATTCTGTTTTGGGAGATTAAGTGAAGCGAGTTCTGACGTTAGTAATCTTTTTGCTCGCGGGGTTGGCAACTGCGACGATCGTCATACGCATCATGACGGCCTTTGACCACAACCCCGGTTGCGGGCTCGATTGTGCAAGCCCGGACCTCGAAGCCGCCTTGCTCTCAGGTCTCGCAACAGTCTTGGCATTCCCGATATTTGGATTATTCCTCACCCGAAAAGGAGACTTTACGACACATCGAATGACCGCGATTTTGGCGGCATTGATGTTAGCGGTGATTCTTTCTGCCATTTGCCACTATGGTTTTAATCTACACAGACGGTATCTCCAGGCGGAGACGGCAAGGCCCGTGCAACCTGACCTGGGTTTCATGTATATGGCGATCGCGACTCGCGACGTTCCCACATACACCCAACTCAAGAATGGTGAGCCTCGACCTGCCGGCGTGATTTCCCAATGGCAACGTTGTGCAATTGGCGGCGCAGCGTGCGACAAGCGACCAAGGCAAGCACACATGCTGTGCAAAAGCGGGGAGGTTTTCGTCAATGAAGCCGACTGGAAATACTTCTCCCTGATTCCAAAGGAGAATGCCTTTGGGGCGATCCCTCTGAAATCCATGAAGCTATGCGCGCCCGACAATTGGGCTGAACCATAAGGCTTCTGCGGACTCCAGGGTTCAAGAAAAACAAAAACCCCGCCAACCGGCGGGGTCCCCCAAATCCTTTTGAGCCTGCAAGCAATCAAGCCTGCGGCGCTGCCCCATCTTCCGGAGCGGCCTCGCCTTCGGCCTTGGCTTCGTCCTTCTTTTCGAGCATCGCTTCCAGCGCGCCCGCGCCCTTGAAACCGGCGACGGCGGCGACGGCCTTGGTCAGCAGGCCGGCATCCGGATCGACTTTCTCGGCGGCTTCAACGGCGGCGACGGCGCCGGCGATTTTGCCCACTTCATCCAACAGTCCCATGGTCACCTCCGCGTGATTGAACGGGAGAGCCATCTTGCTCCCGGCAAGCGGCAGAAGTGCAAGCAAAGTTAAAAGTTTTTCGAGGGCGTTCGTTTGCGTACAGCGCGCATCACTCCGCTTCGGCGCCGGCAGGGGCGCCGGTGAGCGCAGCCAGGCGCTGGCGGGCGCTGTCGGTAATCGGAGACGACTGGCGCGTCGCCACGTCGATCTGCACGATCACCGATTGCGATGTCGCGGCGCATTGCCCGTTCTGGAAGATGGCCTGCTCGAGCTTGACCGAGCTGCGCCCGATGCTCGCCACGCGTGTGCCGATCTGCACGGTGCCGGGCCAGAGGATCTCGTTGCGGAAGTCCAGCACAAGCTGCGCGATGACGAACTCGCAGCCGGGCGCGGCCAGTGGGTTGTCGGGCGTGAAGAGCATTTCCACGCGGCCGGTCTCCAGGTACGTGGCGAAGACGGCGTTGTTGATGTGGCCCTGGCGGTCGGTGTCGCCGTAGCGGAGCTTGTCGGTGGACTGCAGCGGAAAGTCGTGGAGCGATGGGAGCGTCATCGTGATGAGCGGTGGGGCGGCGGTGCGTGCATTGTGCCGGGCTTTGCGCGCCGGCGCAGAACCCCAGTCAGCCCAGCGCGCGCAATGACGTGCTGATGGCGCGCGCGCACTGCAGCAGGGCGGGGCCGAGCTTGGCCTCCATCTCGTCGGGCGTCCATCGCCCGGTCGGGGCAACGAGATGGATGGCCCCGAGCGCGCGGCCGTTGCCGCCGATCACCGGCGCGGCGATCGTCATGTCGCCGAGGAACAGCTCTTCGCAGTTGGTGGCGTAGCCGCGCTGGCGCGCCTGGCGCAGCGTTTCCATGATGTCCGCCACGTCGGTGCGCGTGTGCATGGTGTGCGCCACGCGCTGCGATGCCTCGACGATGGCCTGCGCTTCGGGCATCGGCAACGCGCTCAGGTAGGCGCGGCCCGACGCGGTGCAGTACATCGGGATGCGGCTGCCGATGGGCATGTGCACCGGCACGAAATGCGCGCTCACAAAGCGGGCGACGTACACCATCTCGTCCTGGTCGGGCTCGGTCAGGCAGGACGTTTCGGTGGTCAGCTTGGTCAGCTCGGCCAGGAACGGATTGGCCACGTCGATGAGCGTGTCGGCGGCCAGGTAGTTGAAGCCGATCTTCATCACTGCGGGGGTGAGCTGGTAGCGCCGCGTCTGCGGATGCTTGCGCAGGTAGCCGAGCTGCTCGAGCGTGTAGACCATGCGCTGCGCCGAGCTTTTGTTGATGCCCGCCGCCGCGGCCACTTCGGCAATCGTCATGGTGCGGCGCTGCGCGTTGAAGGCGCCCAGCACGGCAAGCCCTTTCTCCAGCGACTGGTTGAACAGCAGGTCGGGGGCGTCGGCAGCGTCGGTCATGGCATGTGGCTTTCGGTTGGCAAATCAGCGCTCGTAGAATCGCATATCGATTCGCATGCATCGGTTAATGGTTTTCCATAGTTATGTATCGATGCAGCACGTTCGAATATTGGCATAAGCATTGCATGAAGGTGAACCGGTCCCCGTGGATGTGCGTTTGGGGTGCGTCTTTTTTCGTTGCCTGGAGGGTTGTCATGTCTGTCGTCTCTTTTTCACGCCGCTTCACGCTCGGTGCCGCACTGGTCGGGTGCATGCTCGGCACCGCTTCGTTCGCGTGGGCACAAGGTGCAGGCGCACCGGCCACCTACAACGTCGGCGCCACGGCCACCGGCGTGCCGTTCACCTTCCTCGACGTGAAGACGAACTCCATCCAGGGGATGATGGTTGACACCGTCAACGCGGTGGCCAAGGCGGGCGGCTTCAACGTGAACGTGCAGCAGACGGTGTTCTCGGCGCTGATTCCATCGCTCACGTCGAACAAGATCGACATCATCTCGGCGGCGATGCTCAAGACGCCGGCGCGCGCGCAGGTGGTGGATTTTTCCGACCCGGTCTACTCATACGGCGAAGGCCTGATCGTCAAGGCGGACGACGCCAAGAACTACGCCACGCTCGATGATCTGAAAGGCGAGGTGGTGGGCGCGCAGGTCGGCACGGTGTTCCTCGACATGCTTAACAAGAAGGGCATCTTCAAGGAAGTGCGCAGCTACGACTCGGTGGCCGACATGACGCGCGACCTGGCGCTGGGCCGCATCAAGGCCGGCCTGGGCGACCAGCCGATCATCGCGTACCAGATCCGCCAGAACGCCTTCCAGGGCGTGAAGCTGGCTGCCGGCTACAAACCCGCCAACGTGGGTGATGTATGCCTGGTGGTGCGCAAGGGCGATACCGAAACGCTCAACCGCCTCAACAAGGCCATCGCCAAGATCAAGGCCGACGGCACGCTCGATGCCATCGTGAAGAAGTGGGGCATCTGATTCCCGACGGGTGATGCGCCATGAGTGTTGCAACGTTTCTTGAGCACGCGCAGGACTTCCTGCCGATCCTGCTGAAGGGGGCGGTGGTCACGGTGGAGGTGACCGTGCTGTCGTTCCTGCTTAGCAGCGTGATCGGGCTGGGGCTCGCGCTGATGCGCCTGTCGCCCGTCAAGGCCGTGTCTGCGGCCGGGGCGACGATCGTCAACATCATCCGCGGGCTGCCGATCATCGTGCAGCTCTTCTACATCTACTTCGTGTTGCCGGACATCGGCATTCAGCTCACCGCGTTTCAGGCGGGCGTGATCGGGCTGGGCATTGCGTATTCGGCGTATCAGGCCGAGAACTTCCGCGCCGGTATTGAAGCGGTCGACCCCGGCCAGCGTGAAGCGGCGCAAGCGATGGGCATGCGCGGCACGCTCATCATGCGGCGCGTGGTCCTGCCGCAGGCGTTTCGCATTGCGCTGCCGCCGTACGGCAACACGCTGGTGATGATGCTCAAGGATTCGTCGCTGGTGTCCACCATCACGGTGGCGGAAATGACGCGCGCGGGGCAGCTCATCGCCTCGTCCACGTTCCAGAACATGACGGTCTACACGCTGGTCGCGCTGCTCTATCTGGTGATGAGCCTGCCGCTGGTGTTCGGCCTGCGCAAGCTCGAACACCGCATGGGCGCGGGGAGGGCCAAACGATGAGCATGATCGAGATTCGCGATCTGCAGAAGCACTTTGGCGACCATCACGTGCTGCGCGGCGTGAGCCTGCACGTGAACAAGGGCGAGGTCGTCTGTCTGATCGGCCCGTCGGGCTCGGGCAAGTCGACGGTCCTGCGCTGCATCAACGGGCTGGAGTCGTACGACGGCGGCGAGATCCGCGCCTTTGGCGAACGCGTCGATCAACACAGCAAAACCATCCACACACTGCGCAGCCGCATGGGCATGGTGTTCCAGCGCTTCAACCTGTTCCCGCATCGCAGCGTGCTCGAAAACGTGATGGAAGGCCCCGTCTACGTGAAGGGCGAACGTCCCGAAACTGCGCGCGCCAAGGCGATGGCGCTGCTGGAAAAAGTGGGCCTGGCCGCCAAGGCAGAGGCGTATCCGGCGCAGCTTTCCGGCGGCCAGCAGCAGCGCGTGGCGATTGCCCGCGCGCTGGCGATGGAGCCCGAGGCGATGCTGTTTGACGAGCCCACCTCTGCGCTCGACCCCGAACTCGTCGGCGATGTGCTCGAGGTGATGCGCGCCCTCGCCCGCGAAGGCATGACGATGATCGTCGTCACGCACGAGATGGGTTTTGCGCGCGAGGTGGCGGACCGCGTGTGCTTCCTGCACAGCGGCACCATCGTCGAAGAAGGCCCAGCCGCGCAGGTCCTGGGCGCCCCGCGCCAGCCGCGCACGCAGGACTTTCTACGCCGCGTGCTGCACAAACCCGCCGATGCTCCCGCCGGAGACCTCGCGCCATGACGCAGCCGCAACTCGACATGGCTGCGGGCGGCGAGCCGCTGCCGCCCTCGCTATGGGCAGCGACGGCGCCTGCTGCACCGCCTACACCGCCATTGATGGAGTCGATCACCACCGATGTGCTCGTCATCGGTGGCGGTTACACGGGGCTGTCCACCGCGCTGCATCTGGCCGAGCGCGGCACGCAGGTCACCGTGCTCGAAGCCAACGATCCGGGCTGGGGCGCTTCCGGGCGCAACGGCGGGCAGGTCAACCCGACGCTCAAGCACGACCCCGATGAACTGGTGAGCCTGTTGGGCGCCGCACGTGCCGAACCGTTGATCGACACCATCTCGCGCTCCGCCGATCTGGTGTTCGATCTGATCGAGCGGCATCGCATCGACTGCCAGCCCGTGCGTGCCGGGTGGCTGCAGCTTTCCTATTCGGACAAGGCCGTACCCGCGCTGCACGCCCGCGCACGGCAATGGGAGAAGCGCGGCGTGCCGGTGGAAATGCTGAACCGCGCCGCCGTCGCGCAGCGTGTCGGCACCGAGGCGTTTGCCGGCGCGTGGCTCGACGGCCGCGCAGGCGCCATCCAGCCGATGGCGTATGCACGGGGCCTGGTGCGTGCCGCGCAGAATGCCGGTGCCGCCGTGCATGGCCGCACCGCCGTCACGGCACTCGAGCGGCAGGGCACGCAGTGGATCGCCACGACCAGCACGGGCGCAACGGTGCGGGCACAGCGCGTGGTGATCGCCACGAACGGCTACACCGGTCCGCTCTGGCCGGGCCTGGCGCAGACGGTGCTCTCGGCCAACAGCTTTATCGTCGCCACCAGGCCGCTCAAGACGGCTGAAGCCGAGCGCATTCTGGCGCGCGGGGAAACGGCTTCCACATCGCAACGGCTGCTGCTGTATTTCCGCAAAGACGCAGCCGGGCGCCTGCTGATGGGTGGACGCGGCTTCTTTTCCGAGCCGCGCGACGCGCAGGATTTTGCACACCTCGAACGCTCACTGGAGCTGCTCTTTCCACAACTCGGCCCGCTGGAATACGAATACCGCTGGGCCGGCCGCATCGCCATCACGCGCGATTTCATGCCGCACATTCATGAGCCGGCGCCAGGCATCACGATGGCGCTGGGCTGCAACGGGCGCGGCATCGCGTTGTGCACCAGCCTCGGCCAGCAGATCGCCGCACGGCTGGCGGGCAATGGCGAGGCGTTTCCGTATCCCGTATCGCCCATCACGCCGATCCCGCTGCATGGCCTGCAGCGCTTCTACATTGCGGCGGGCGTGGCCTGGTACAGCCTGCTCGACAAGCTGGGCGGCTGAGTACAGCGACACCCCAGGCCGGTGCGGCATGGTCTAGGATGAAGGCTCCTTTTCGTCACATCCTGGGGGACCCATGTCGCATCGCCGCCGTCTTGCGCTCGCTTGTGCGGGCGCCGCGCTGTTTGCTGGCGCCACGCCGTCGTTCGCCTATTTCCGCAACGTGCTCGCCAGCACCATCATCGGCTCGATGAGCCCGACGGAGTTGAAGTCGTTCAGCAAGGCCATCGGCGATGTGCTGAAGAGCAGCGCCGACAACGCGCCCACGCAATGGACCTCGCCCGCCACAGGCAAGCAGCCTGCCGTCGACGCGACCATCACACCGCTGGAATCCAGGACCGACGCCGGCCAGCCGTGCCGCCGCCTGCAGAGCGAACTGACGCGCGGCAGCAGCAAGGAGCAGTGGACGGCGTGGCTGTGCAAGCAGCCCAGCGGCGAATGGAAGTTGCGGCGGCTGGCGCAGTAAGGCATCGGCTACCGGGCAGCCTGTAGCGCGGGCGAGCCGCCCCGATCCGGCGGCTCGCCCACCGGCTGCACTCAGCGGGCCGCCCGAAACGCCACCGCCAACCCCAGCAGAATCATCACCATCCCCGCCATCGCCAGGAGCGCCAGGCGATGGCCGAGCACGAGGTCATCCAGCAGCGCCGTCACCACCGGCACGAGGTAGAACAGGCTCGTCACGTTGACGAGATTGCCGCGCTGCATGAGCCGGTAGAACAGCAACTGCGCTCCCACTGACATCACCACGCCCATCCACAGCAAGGCGGCGATACCGGGCAAGCTTGGCGCGAGCGCCAGCGATTGCGCAGGCAGCGCGAAAGCAAACGCCGCACACAGCACGAGGCTCACCGCGTTCTGCAACGGCAGCGTATCGATGGGCGACTGGTTCAGCCGCTTCTGCCCGATGGCGCCGACCGTCATGCACAACAGCGCGGCCAGCGCATAGCCGAGACCGGCCATCGGCACCTGGTGCGCATCGGCGCCGCCCACCACCAGCGAAAGGCCGCCCAGCGCGAGGAGGAGGCCGGCCATCCGCGGTGCGGACCAGATACGTTCAGTCACGAGCAGCGTCAGCAGCGGCTGCACGCCGAGCACCGTGGCCAACAGCCCGGGCGTGAGGCCGCGGTCCAGCGCGAGCAGATAGCAGATCGAATAGCCGCCGGTCAGCAAGGCACCGATGGCGGCCACCTTCAGCCGCGAACCCGGCGCCGGCCACCACCGCCTGCGCCGCAGGCCCAGGCCCGCCAGCACCAAAGACGCGAGCGTAAAGCGCCCGACCAGAAACGCGAACGCCGGGACATGCTGCACCCCGATCTCCGCAAAGATTGCACCGCTGCTCCACAGCAGCACGAAAAGAACCGTCGCGCCGGACCCTGCCAGCGCGGCTTGCATGGAACGCATTCCACTCACCTGTCGAAAAGAGATGTCGGGTTCCGGCGCGCAGGCAAGCGCCTGCCTCGGGCGCGTGCCCGAGCCTGGTTCAGGTCAACCGGAAACGAAGCGGCTGGAAATCAGCCGAGAGCGGGCGGAGGCGGCGGCGGCTGTGCAGCGACCGCGTCGTAGCCCCAGGAGACGACAGGAGGCGGGAAGGGCCCCGGCTGCACGCACACGTCATCCACGCGGGCGCGATGGCCGGCGGCGAGGAGGGTGGCGTGAAGTCGGGACATGAAGACGAAGATTCAGAGAATCAGAGAGGCGATGAATCGGAATTGGCCGATGGCGTCTGAGCAGACTATCGGGATCGCGCGCTGGGCGCAAGGGCGGCGCGTTACGGTTACTTCAGGTACGACTTGATCACCTGCATCACCGCATCGAGGTCTTCCTGGCGTTGCGCCTCGGCAGGCTCCTTCACGACGTGATCGGTCAGGTGGCCCTCGATGACCGCTGCCATCAGTCCGTTGACCGCGCCGCGAATCGCCGCGATCTGCTGGAGGATGGCGGTGCAATCGCCCTCGTCGGCGAGTTGTTTTTCCAGCGCAGCGGCCTGCCCCTGGATGCGCCGCACGCGCGCCAGCAGCTTGGCTTTGTCGCGGATGGTATGAGCCATGGGTCGGGTATCGAGGTGAGGTGAGGTGAACGACGCGGGAGGGTAGCATCACTATACTAGGGGGGAGTATATTTCGCCTACCCGATTTCACTGCCTTCCCCATGACCGCGTTCACCACCCTGCTGCAGCAAGGCAACGCCTGGCTGTTCGTTCCCAGTGCGATCCTGCTCGGTGCGCTGCATGGCCTGGAGCCTGGGCATTCCAAGACGATGATGGCGGCGTTCATCGTCGCGATCCGCGGCACGCTCACGCAGGCGGTGTTGCTCGGGCTGTCGGCCACGGTGTCGCATACGGCGGTGGTGTGGGCGGTGGCCATGGCGGGGCTGTACTTCGGCCGCAACTGGAACGCAGAAACGACCGAGCCGTATTTTCAGATGGTGTCGGCCGTGCTGATCGTGGCCGTGGCAGCATGGATGATGTGGCGCACCTGGCGCAGCACGCACGCGGCGCACGACCACGATCATCATCACCACGATCACAGCCATGACGACATCCAACGCGTCGACACCGGCCATGGCGTCGTGCAACTCGCCATCTTCGAAGATGGCGTGCCGCCGCGCTTCCGGCTGACACGCGAGGGCACGCGCGGCACCGCATGGTCAGCCGAGCAGGTGCGGGTCGTCACCGAGCGGCCCGACGGCAGCCAGCAAACCTTCGGCTTCGTCCAGCGCGACGGTTTTCTCGAATCGGAGCACGTCGTTCCCGAGCCGCATGCTTTCGTAGCGCGCCTGTCGCTCGGGCACGAACACCATCGGCATGACTACGACGTCACGTTCTCCGAGCATGATCACAGCCATGGCGGCCTCGATGTTTCATCTGCCGAATACCAGGACGCCCACGAACGCGCGCACGCCAACGACATCCGCCGCCGCTTCGCCAACCGTGAAGTCACCACCGGCCAGATCATCGTGTTCGGGCTCACGGGCGGACTGATTCCTTGCCCGGCGTCGATCACCGTGCTGCTGTTGTGCCTGCAGCTCAAGAAGATCACCTTGGGCGCGGCGCTGGTGCTGTGTTTCAGCATCGGGTTGGCCCTCACGCTGGTGGCCTCGGGCGCGCTGGCGGCGCTGAGCGTGAAGCACGTCTCCCGGCACTGGGGCGGCTTTGGTGAATTTGCACGCAAGGCGCCGTACCTGTCAGGCGTGCTGATTGCGCTCGTGGGGTTGTACGTGGGCTGGCAGGGCGTGCATGGGGTGCTGCAACTGCCGTAGCAACGTCTGCGTTTGGTGTGACAAGGCTGCATCCATTGCCGCATGGCCTGCGTATCTGCAGGTACAGGCTGAGGCTGGTGCGGCATGTTTTTCGTCGATGCAGTGTCAGGTTTGCATGCGCACCGCGACCAACCTGTGGGATCCGGGCGGCCACGCGCCGCTAGCGATCCAATGGATGCCGCCTCCGGCGGCACGTTCACCGCACGAGGAGTTCATCATGCACACCCGCCGCCTTACCCTGGCCTTGCTTGCCACGCTTTCCGCTTCCGCTGCACTGTTCATCGCCCAACCGGCTTCAGCCGCGCAGGCCAAGTACGACCCGTACACGCAAGGCGCCATCGACAAGACGGACCCGTTCACGCAGGGCGCTGATCGCCAGGCCGACACCTATGGCTATCTGTCGTGGAAGTACGATCGTTTCGATCCATATGCGCAAGGTGCCGATCGGCAAACCAGCGCACACGACGTGCTCGCATGGCGCGGCGATACGAGCTACCCGGGCAGCACGGACGGCGCTCGCGCGTGACGGGCCGGCATGGCGTGAGAGGGACCGTGTAAGCGCGGCCCTCCACGCGAGCCTCACGTCGTCGATGTTGCCCCGTCGACGATCCGGTCATACAGGGCACGCGCTGCAGGCGACAACTGCGCTGCCTTGCGCGTGACGAGCACCAGCGTGCGCGACACTTCGGGCTCGACCAGCTCCACCGTACGAATCATCGGATACGCGTTCTTCTGCATCGCCAGCCGCGGCACCACCGCTGCGCCCAGGCCTTCGGCCACCAGCCCGAGCGCCGTTGAACTGCGCTGCACTTCATAGAACGAATGCAGCGTCACGCCGCTCGCCTTGAGTGCGCCGTCGAGCAGGCTGCGGTTGCCGCTGACCTCGCCGGCAAAGATGAGCGGGTGCGGCTGCAGGGCCTGCCACCGGATGCGGCGCCGCTTGGCGAGCGGATGATCGTCGCGGCAGACGAGGACGTACGGATCGCTCGTCAGCGGCACGCTCACGAGTTCCGGATGCTGGTCGCCCGCAATGCTGATGCCGAACTCGGCCTCACGACGCAGCACCGCCTGCAGCACGGACGCCGAGGCGTGGTCGAGAATCTTCACGCGATCGTGCGGGCGGTGCTCGGAGAACGCGCGCAGGATGCGCGGGAGGTAGTGCACGCCCACCGTCGGCACGCATGCGATGGTGATGTCGCCGCGCTGGCTCAGGCCGGTCTCGCGAATCTCCGTGAGCGCATCGGACAACTCATTGAGCAGCCGGCGCGCCTGCGGCAGAAAGCGCTGACCGATTTCGGTCAGCTCGGTCCGGCGCGTGGTGCGCTCCACCAGCGCCACACCAAGAAACGCCTCCAGCTTGCGCAGGCGCTGCGTGATGGCGGTCTGCGTCACGTGCAGCGTATCGGCGGCTTGCGTAAAGCTGCCGCTCTCCGCAATCGCCACGAATGCCTGCACGCCGAGCGTATCGATTTTCATCAGATAAATGAATGAATTCCAGCAATGAATTCATTTTACTGATCTCCTGCCGCGCCACAGAATGCCCGTGTTCGATCGCAACCCCGGCAAGGAGAACCAGCATGACCACGCAGCACGATTGGAGCGCAGATCAGTACGTCCGGTTTGAAGAAGAACGCACGCGGCCTGCCCGGGACTTGCTGGCCGCCGTGCCGCAAACGGCCATCCGCAGCGCCGTCGACATCGGCTGCGGGCCAGGCAATTCCACCGAGGCACTGATGGCGCGCGCGCCCGGCGCCGCCGTGCGCGGGTTCGATACTTCGGCCGACATGATCGAGGCCGCGCGCAAGCGCCTGCCGCACGTGGATTTTGAGATCGCCGACGTTGCGACGTGGAACCCGCCCGAACCGTTCGATCTGATCCTGGCGAACGCCGTGCTGCAATGGTTGCCCGATCACGGCACGCTGTTCCCGAAATTGATCGGCAAGCTGACGCAGGGCGGCCACCTGGCGGTGCAGGTGCCCGACAACCTGGACGAGCCGACGCACCGCCTGATGCGCGAGGTGGCTGCCGACGGTCCGTGGGCCGGCGAGCTCAAGGGCGTCGAACGCACGGAGCGGTTTGACCCACGCCGCTACTACGCCATGCTGTCACCGCTGTGCAGTCGGGTGGACGTATGGCGCACCACGTATTACCACCCTCTGCGGGGTGGCGCGGATGCGGTGGTGGAATGGCTGAAGGGAACCGGCCTGCGACCCTTCCTCGCGGCGTTGAACGAGGACGAGCGCCCCGCATTTCTCACCCGCTATCGCGACGCGATTGCCCAGGCCTATCCGGCACTCGACGACGGCACGGTACTGCTGCCGTTTCCGCGCCTATTCATCGTGGCGACGCGCAAGTAGGCGCAATCGCAGAAGCAGGAACGCCGCCATGAAAAAAAGCCCGACGGCAAATACCGGCGGGCTTTTTTATCCGACCTCTGCGTCGCTTAGCGCGACGGGTTCAGGGTCAGGTTCATGTGACGGTTCACATCCTTGTACAGCAGGTAACGGAAGCGGCCAGGGCCACCCGAATAGCAGGCCTGCGGACAGAACGCGCGCAGCCACATGAAGTCGCCGGCTTCCACTTCGACCCAGTCCTGATTGAGGCGATAGACGGCCTTGCCTTCGAGCACGTACAGGCCGTGTTCCATCACGTGGGTTTCGGCAAACGGAATCACGCCGCCCGGCTCGAACGTGACGATGTTGACGTGCATGTCGTGGCGCATGTCGCTCATGTCGACAAAGCGCGTCGTCACCCACGCGCCGTTGGTGCCCGGCATCGGGATCGGCTCGACGTCCTGCTCGTTCGTCACGAAGGCTTCCGGCAGGGGAATGCCATCGACGACCTGATAGTGCTTGCGGATCCAGTGGAAGCGCACCGCGGCGTCGCTGACGTTGTGCAGCGTCCAATCGGCGCCCGGCGGGATGAACGCGTAGCCGCCCGGCGTGAGCGTGTGCTTCTTGCCCTGCAGCGTCAGCTCGGCTTCGCCTTCAACGACGAACAGCACGGCTTCGGCGTTCTTGTCCTGCTCGGGCTTGTCGCTGCCGCCGCCCGGGCTCACTTCAACGATGTACTGCGAGAAGGTCTCGGCAAAACCCGACAGCGGGCGGGCGATCACCCACAGGCGCGTCTGGGTCCAGAACGGCAGCCAGCTCGTGACGATGTCGCGCATCACCCCCTTGGGGATCACCGCGTACGCCTCGGTGAACATCGCGCGATCGGTCAGCAGATCCGTCTGCGGCGGATGGCCGCCATGCGGCGCGTAATACGTGGTCTTAGACATGTTGCATTCAGGCAATGGGTTGGTCCGGCCCCGAGCGCAAACAGCAACAGGCGGTTCGTACGCGGGCGGCGTTGACGATAGCGAAGTCGCCCACAATCGACCAATTAAATGTTCCGATAACTTCCATTCGATTTGCCACTACCGCGCCAGCATCAGATCAAGGTTCTGGACCGCTGCGCCTGAGGCGCCTTTGCCGAGGTTGTCGAACACTGCCGTGAGCAGGACCTGGCCGTGGTCGTTGGCGAACACGCCCAGCCGCATGTCGTTGGTGCCGTTGAGCGCCTGCGGGTCGAGATGCGGCACGGCGGACGGCACCTGCAGCGGCATCACCTCCACATGCTGCGCACCGGCGTAGTGGTCAGCCAGACATGCGTGCAGCGCCGTCGCATCAACGTCGGCGTTGAGCAGACGCAGCTCCAGCGGCACCGTCAGCACAATGCCCTGGCGATACGCGCCGTAGGCCGGGACGAACATCGGCCGCTGCGTGAGTCCGGCGTGCAGTTGGATCTCGGGCGTGTGCTTGTGCGCCAGACCCAGCCCGTACACCTGGAACGGCAGGGCGCTTGCTGCCTCCGGCCCCTCGTACGTTTCCACCGCGGCGCGCCCGCCGCCCGAATAGCCGGACACGGCATGAATGCTGATCGGGTAATCCGCCGGCACAAGGCCCGCCTGCACGAGCGGGCGCAGCAGCCCGATCGCGCCGGTCGGGTAGCAGCCCGGGTTGGTCACGCGCGACGCGCCCGCAACACGTTGAGCTTGCTCGTCGCTCATCTCCGGAAAGCCGTAGACCCAGCCCGGCGTGGTGCGATGCGCGGAGCTGGCGTCGATCACGCGCACGCGCGGGTTGACGATGGCTGCGACCGCCTCGCGCGCGGCCGCATCTGGCAGGCACAGGATGGCGATATCGCAGGCGTTGATGGCTTCGGCACGGCGTTGCGCGTCTTTGCGGGCGTCGGCGGGAAGCGTCAGCAGTTTCAGGTCTTGCCGCTCGACGCGGCCGCGCAGACGCTCGTGGATTTGCAGGCCGGTGGTGCCTTGGTCGCCGTCGATGAAGACGAGGGGCGTGGACATGGCGGGCGCTCCCAGGGAAAGAAGATGGTGGTGAATGCAAGCCCCATCTTCGGGCGCGACCTAGAATATGAAAAGTTGAATTTCACAACCGTCACATTCAGCTTTTCTGAATCATGCGAGAGATCAGCCTGGACCGCCTGCGCACGCTGGTCGAAGTTGCCCAGCGCGGTTCGTTTGCCGACGCGGCGCGGGCGCTCCATCTGGCGGCGCCCACCGTCAGCCTGCACATTGCCGAACTCGAAGATCGCGTGGGCGCGCAGTTGCTCTCTCGCAAGCGCGGGCAGGTGCAGCCCACCGCCATCGGCGAGGTGATGGTGGAGCGCGCCCGCAAGCTGCTGGCCGATGCCGAGCAGGCGCTGGACGACATCCAACGCCAGGTGCAGGGACTGAGCGGGCGCGTACGGCTGGGCGCGTCCACCGGCGCCATCGCCCACTTGCTGCCGCAGGCGCTGGAGGTGCTGCGGCAAGACCACCCCGGCATCGACGTGCAGGTGGCGGTGCTCACGTCGCAGGAAACGCTGGCGAGGCTCGCCGATGGCGCGCTCGACATTGGCCTCGTGGCACTGCCGCAATCGCAGGTGGCGGGGCTCGCCATCAAGCCATGGCGGCGCGATCCGGTGATGGCGTTCCTGCCGGCGCACTGGACGAGCCCCGCGCGCATCACGCCGGCTTGGCTGAGCGCGCAGCCGTTGATCCTCAACGACGCCACCACGCGTCTGTCACGCCAGACGACCGAGTGGTTCGCCACGGACGGTTATCACCCCGTGCCGCGCATCCAGCTCAACTACAACGACGCCATCAAGAGCCTGGTCGCCGCCGGTTATGGCGCCACACTGCTCCCGCACGAGGCGTCCGCCGCACCGTCGGATGTGCGCATCACCATGCGGCCGCTGCGGCCTGCGTTGTGGCGCGAACTTGGCATCGCGCACCGGGCCGGCCACGTCGAGCGATCGACCCAGCATGTGCTCGACGTGCTTTGGATGCTGCGCGCGAAATAGCGCATTGCGCGCCTTGGCACCGTGACGAGGCGGAGAATCCGATGAATAAAGTTTGACTTCTTGTGTCGTGACAACTATCGTACGATATGTTTTTCGACACAACCCGGCGAGCCTGGCTGCCCATTCCGAGCCGCGCGCGCCGCCTCCTCCCTTTCTTTCTTCGCCCTCATGCCTCTACTTGATGCCTCCCGCGAGCGCCGGTTGCTCTGGCTGCTCGCGCTCACGCAGTTCACCGTCATCATGGATTTCATGGTGATGATGCCGCTTGGTCCGCAGATCATGCATACGTTTGGCATCGGCCCGGCGGCGTTCGCCACGGCCGTGTCGGTGTATTCGCTGTGCTCGGGCGCTTCCGGCCTGCTGGCGGCCACGTACATCGACCGCTTCGACCGGCGACGCCTGCTGCTGACGGTCTATGGCCTGTTCACGCTCGCCAACATGGCGTGCGCGCTGTCCGGCAACTACGCCATGCTGCTGTTTGCACGCGCGTTTGCGGGCGTCACGGGCGGCGTGCTCGGGTCGATCATCCTGGCCGTGCTCTCCGACGTGATTCCGCCCGCGCGGCGCGGCGCGGCCACGGGCGTGGTGATGTCGTCGTTTGCGCTGGCAGCCATGGCGGGCGTGCCCGTGGGCATTGCGATTGGCGCGCACTTCGGCTGGTCGGCGCCGTTCTTCCTGCTGACGGCGCTCACGGTGCTGATCTGGCTCGGCGCGCGTCAGACCGTTCCGCCGCTGGCCGGACACCTCGCCGACAAGCGCAGCCAGACGTTCGGCGATGTCCTCGTCAACCTGTGGCGCCTGCTGACCAATCCGGGCCATCTGCGCGCGTTCGTGCTGACCTTCGTGATGATGGGCTCGCACATGCTGGTGATCCCGTTCATCTCGCCGGTGCTGGTGGCCAACCATGGCGTGGCGCCGCAGGATCTGTCGTGGCTGTACGTGGCGGGTGGTGCGGCGTCGTTCTTCACGTCGCGCGCGGTCGGCAAGCTGGCCGACCGCTACGGCCGGCGCCGCGTGTTCGTGGCGGCCACGCTGCTTGCCTGCATTCCCGTGCTGGTGATGACACATCTGCCCGACTGGCCCTTCGTTGGCATGCTGCTGTTCTTCCCATGCTTCATGGTGGTGCTGTCCAGCCGCATGGTGCCGATGCAGGCGCTGATGACGACGGTGCCGAACCCGCAGGTGCGCGGTGCGTTCCTGTCGGCCAACAGCGCCGTGATGTCGGTGGGCACGGGCGTGGGTGCGTGGCTGGGCGGCCTGCTGCTCAGCAATGGCGCGGCGGGCCACATCGAGGGTTACGGATTGAACGGCTGGCTGGCGGTGGCGGCCGGCCTGTTCTGCGTGTTCTGGATCAGCCAGGTGAAAGGCTCCGACGAGCGCGGCGATCCGTCGCTGGCGGCGCCGGCCGGCCCGTCTGCGCCGCACCCGGTGCCGCAAGCCCCGCAGGCGGAGAAGGCCTGAGCGCTACTCGGCTTCGAGCACCGTCTTGAGCTTCACCAGGTCGCGCTGCACCCATTCGGCATCGGCTTCGAACTGCGCGTCGTCCATGTTGGGCTGCTGAAACAGCGTGAGCGAGACCGTGGTGCCGGGGCCATTACGCACCACGCGCAGCGGCACATAGACGACATTGCCGTCGGGCATCCGCACCCAGTGGTCGGCGATGCCGAAGTCGTTGGGCGGGCTGAAGCGGATGAACACGTTGCCATCGGTGCCGGCAGGCGCCTTGGCAATCCATTCGTCAGGCGCCGCGCCAGAACCCTGCGTGCCGGGTGCGAGCCCTTCGGACAAGCCGGTCGCCCAGATCGGGAAATTCAGCGGCTCGGCGAGGAACGCGGCCACGTCGTCAAAGTGGCGTTCGACGTTGATGCTCAGGGTGCGGACGTTGTGCAGCATGAGGCCTCCGTGTGCGGCGCGCGCCGGTGCCGGGCAGTATAGGCGGCGCTCAGGCCGGCAGTTTACGGAAACTGACCGCCAGGCGGTTCCACGTGTTGATGGTGCAGACCAGCAGCGTCAGGTCGACCAGCTCGGCGTCGGAAAACTGCGCGCGCGCGGCCTGCCACACGTCGTCGGGCACGCGCGTTTCGCCGACGCGCGTGACGGCCTCGGTCCACGCCAGCGCGGCGCGTTCGCGGTCGGTGAAGAACGGCGTCTCCTGCCAGACGCACACCGCGGCCAGGCGCCGCTCGTCTTCGCCGGCCTTGCGCGCATCGGCGCTGTGCATGTCAACGCAATAGGCGCAGCCGTTGATCTGCGAGGCGCGCAGGCGCACGAGTTCGGTCAGCGGTTTTTCGAGCGAGCTTTTGCCCAGGGCTTTTTCGAGGCCCATGACGGCCTGGATGGCGGCGGGGTTGCTCTGGTAGAAATCGAGGCGGGGTTCCATGGCGGGCTCCTGGGGTTTCGTGCTGGAGGATCGAAGGCAGTCTAGGGTCCACCGTGGCGCCGTGGAATCGCCAATCGGCGTGAATATCAGGTAGCCACCTTGCCGAGCGCTTCTGCCAGCTTGCCGAGCGCCGTGTCGATCTCCGCCACGTTCACATGCCCGTAGCCGAGCAGCAGGCCGGGCTGCGGCGGCTGCGCCACGAACATCCGCGCCGTGCCGTACAGGCCCACGCCAACGCTGTGCGCGATCTGGAGCAGCTCCGCTTCCGGCAGCCGCGCCTGCACGCGCGCCGCCATGTGAATGCCCGCGGCAGACGGCAACGGTGCCAGCCACGGCGCCAGCGGGCCTCGCAGATGCCGCAGCAGCGCCGTGCGCCGGGCCGCATATTCCTTGTGCATGCGGCGCAGGTGCTTGGCGAAATCGCCATCGAGCATGAACTTGGCCAGCGCCGCCTGCATGAGCGATTCGCTGTGCCAGTCGGCCACCTGCTTGGCGTGCCGCAGCGGCGCCACCAGGGAGCCCGGTGGCACCATGTAGCCGATGCGCAGCTCCGGGAAGATCGTCTTGGAGAACGTCCCCACGTAGGCCACGCAGCCGGCGGCATCGAGGCTCTTGAGCGATTCCATCGGGCGGCCGTCGAAGCGGAATTCGCTGTCGTAATCGTCTTCGACGATCAGCGCGTCATGACGTTGCGCCCAGTCGAGCAGTTGCGCGCGGCGCGCGAGGCTCATCGGCATGCCGAGCGGAAACTGGTGCGATGGCGTCACGTAGACGAGCCTGGCCTGCGGCGGCAGTGCCTCGACGACCAAGCCCTGCGCATCCACCGGCACCGGCACGACGTTCGCGCCGAGCGCCTGCAGAGCGATGCGCACGGGCGGATAGCCGGGGTCCTCCACCGCCACCGTATCGCCGGGGCGCACCAGCACCCGCGCGATGAGGTCGATGGCCTGCTGCGCGCCATGCGTGACGATGATGTCCGCCCACGCACACACCACCGCACGGCTGAAGGCGAGATAGCGCGAAACCGCCAGCCGCAGCGCCTGGTCCCCGCCCGGATCGTGATAGCCGCCGCGCCCGCGTGCCTGCTGGCGCAGGGCGTGCGCCACGCAGCGGCGCCATGCGTCGAAGGGGAAGAGGCGCTTCTCGGTCACGCCGCCGGCAAAGTCGTACACCACGTTGGCGCGCGGCATCGGCAGCACGGCCGGCACCTCGTTCCACGGCGTGTCAAACCGGCGCACGGGCAGCGTGGGCGAGCCGAGCTGGGCGGCGGCCGATGCCGGCGGCGTGCGCGCACGCAAACCTTCGGCGGCCTCGGCGACAAACGTGCCCGAGCCGGGGCGCGATTGCAGGTAGCCCTCCGCCACCAGACGCTCGAACACGTCCAGCGTCGTCTTGCGGGATACGCCGATCTGCAGCGCAAGGTCGCGCGTGGAGGGTAGCCGCTCGCCCGGCACGAGCCGGCCATCGAGGATGGCGGTGCGGAGCTGCCGATAGAGCTGGCCGGCAAGGTCATGCCGGCCGTGGATCGTCAGATGGACATCCATCGTGGGCGCAGTGGGCGAGTGGGCTGCGCCATTCTACGGCGACGTTCAGCCCTCGCGGCCGTCCACGCGCGCGGTCATCAGCCACGGGGTGTAGCGCCACAGGTAGGCCGCAAACCCGGCGACCCACAACGCGCTGGCCGCGCCGATCCACACGCCGCGCGGCAGCAGCGCCGGCCCGGCAACGCGCACGATGGCAGCCAGCGCGATGGCGGCGTAGGCGAAGTTCTCGGCGCCGCCCGTGCGCAGCAGCCGGCCGGTGTGGCCCAGTGCCGTGCGCGTGATCATGCCGACGATGGCGCAGCCGATCGCGCCTGCGGTCAGGGCATGCAGCGCGGTGGAGCGGCTGCCCCAGCCAAGCGCCGCGGCCGCCAGCATCGCAAAGCCGATCGGCAAGAACCCATAGGCCACATGCAGGATGGCGACCATGGGCGTGCGCAACGTGCGGCGCGTATCCCAGCCGCTCCAGCGGGCGCCGTGAAGCACCGCCGCCGCGGCGAACACAATGGCCGGCACGATGCCTTCCACAGGCGCCGCCAGCACCACCACGGCCAGGGCCGTTGCAGGCACGATCGCGCGCTCCGCCCAGACCACGGTGCGGACGCGCACGTCCGGGATGGCGTTGGCCGTCAACATCGGGAACACGCGCCCGCCGATCACGGTGACGAACACGCAGACGAGGCCCGCCGCCGCGTCAAGGCAACGCAGCGCGACGAGGGGCTCGCCGCAGAGGAGCGCCGCATGGAAGCCGGCGTTGATGGTGCCCAGCACCAGCAGCGCAATCGCCAGGCCGTAGTTGCGCACGCTTTTCGCGCGCCGCAGGATGCGCAGGAATGTCACGCCGCACAGCGGCAGAAAGGCCACGTCCACCGCCACAGCCAAGGGCGCAGGGCCCGTCCACATCAGTACGCGCGCGGCGAGCCACAACGCGGCAAGCGCGGCGAGATGCATGCCTCGCGGCGTCTGCAGCCCCGTCCAGTTCTTGCCGGCGGTGAAAAGGAAGCCGACCACCACGGCAGCAGCA
Source organism: Ralstonia mannitolilytica (assembly GCF_905397375.1). GTDB lineage: Bacteria > Pseudomonadota > Gammaproteobacteria > Burkholderiales > Burkholderiaceae > Ralstonia > Ralstonia mannitolilytica. Next base: position 154,219 of record NZ_CAJPVG010000007.1, on the reverse strand, counting down.
AAGCCGAACACCATTTCGTGCGCGTGCCAGAACAGCGGCGCCATCGTCGACGGGCCCAGCGCCGCGGGCAGCCACCCCAGCAGCGACCCCGCCCACAGCGCCATCCCGAGCGCGGCAAACGCTGCCGCCAGCAGATAGAACGGCCGGAAGCCGAGCGCCAGGATGGGCGGCCCCGCGTAACGTGGGCGGCCGTCCACGGCGGGCTGGCCGGCAAGGATCCGTTGCACCGGGGCTGGGCGGGACATGGTGTTGGGCGGCGGGCGCACTTAAAGGATGTCGTCAAGCAGGTCGGGCCCGAACACCTCGCGGTGGATGCGCTCGGCCGGCACGCCATTGGCGAGCAGCGCCGCGCGTTGCGCCTGCATGAAGGGCAGCGGGCCGCAGAGGTAGAAATCCGCATCGGTCGTGTCATCGCGCAGGAAGGCGTCGACCGCCATGCGGCCCGGCTGCGCCGGACGCGCGGCAAACTCGACGGCCTCGCCCGATTCGAGGAACACATGCGCCTCGAACGCCGGCAACGCCTGCGCGGCACGCTCCAGATCGTCGGCGTGGGCGACGTGCGATGCGGCGCGGTCGGCATGGCCGAACACGACCCTGCGCGCGCTGTTCTGCTGCGCGAGCGTGTTCAGCGTCGCGATCATCGGCGTGATGCCGACGCCGGCCGACATCAGCACGATGGGATTGCCGGTGGCGAGCTGCGGCACGAAATCGCCATAGGGCCGGCTGACGAGCAGCACCTCACCCTCGCGCGCGTTGGCATGCAGCCAGTTCGACACGGTCCCGGCAGGGCGGTCTGCATCGCCGGCATCCCGCTTGACCGAGATGCGCCACGTGCGGCCGTTCGGCGCATCCGACAGGCTGTACTGGCGCTGCTGCAGTACGCCCGGCGCAAGCTCCACCTGCACCGAGATGTACTGGCCCGGCAGGAAATCGCCCAGCGGGGCATCGCCCACGGCTTCGAGCGTGAGCGAGACCACGTCGACCGCCTGCTCGCGACGTTCGACAATGCGCACGGGCTGGCGGTGGTCCGGGCCGCTGCCGCTGTGCTGGTACAGGCGTGCTTCGGCGGCGATCAGCTCGGCGGCCAGCAGCCAGTACGCCTCGTCCCAGGCGGCGATCAGCTCGGGCGTGGCGGCGTCGCCCAGCACCTCGGCAATCGCGCCAAGCAGGTGGCGCGCAACGATCGGGTAGTGGCTCGGCTTGATGCCCACGGCAGCATGCTTGTGCACGATGCGGTTGACCACCGGCGCAAGCGCCGCGTTGTTGCCGTAGTTGGCGGCGTACGCAAACACGGCAGACGCCAGCGATTGCTGCTGCAGCCCGTTCGCCTGGTTGCCCATGTTGAACACGTTCGTCAGCTCCGGATGGCTGGCGAACAGGTTGCGGTAGAACGTCTGCGTGATCGTCAGCCCGTGCTGGCGCAGGACGGGAACACTGGCGTCAATGAAAGGCCGGGATTTTTCGGACAGCATGCTGGCTCCAAATATGCGTAGTAGATGCATCAAATAAAACGCGGAAGCGCCAGCCTGCGTGCCGACGTGCCCGCGAACCAGGCAACCGCTTGCGTTGGATTCTATTAAAGATGCATTTTTAATACAACAAAATGAACTGCGGCAAAGCGGCGCATCGCCCGGGCGGCTTCCCCGATAAGATTCGGCTCTTCTGAATGTTTTCCGCAGCCCGCCATGCGACTGACCGACTACACCGACTACGCCCTGCGCACGCTCATCTACGTGGCCGTGCATCCGGACGAGCTCGTCACGATCCAGCGCATCGCGGACACCTTCGGCATTCCGAAAAACCACCTCATCAAGATCGTCCAGCAGTTGGGGCAGGACGGCTTCCTGCGCACCGTGCGCGGCCGCGCCGGCGGCATCACGCTGGGTCGGCCTGCCGCCGAGATCAACCTTGGCGACGTGGTGCGCGCCACGGAACCGGACTTCCGCATGGTCGAGTGCTTCCATGCCGACGACAACCACTGCGTCATCACGCGCGTGTGCGGCCTGCGCGGCGTGCTGCACGCGGCGTTGCAGGCGTACTTTGATGTGCTCGATCGCTATTCGCTGCAGGACCTCGTCGACAAGCCCCGCGCTGTGAGCCGTGTGCTGGGAGCTGCCATACCGCTGCCCATGCCAGTTGGGCCCGGCAAGGCGGTGCCGCGCGCGTAGCGTCGTCTCACTCCGCTGCGGCGTCTGCCTCCTGACCTGCGGGCAGGCATGTTCGGTGCTGCACAACCGCTGTCGGCCGCGCCATTCCGGTGTCGGCCCGTTCAACAGATCAGCGGAGGTGTCATGAAATCGACTCGCGACAAGAGCGACAGGAGCAAGCACGCATCGCATGCCAAATCGACGTCCCACGGCAAGCACAGCAGCGCATCGAAGGACGCGTCGAAGGAGCGCAGCAGCCACGCCAGCCACGGCAAATCGAGCGAACGCGCGGGCGCCAAGTCCAACGAGCGCGGCGCACATGGCGGCAGCGGCACCCGCGAGCATGCCAAGCATTCGCCCATCGGCATCCAGAAGGCGCTGAAGGGGGCTTCGTACCCGGCGCGCAAGCAAGACCTGCTGGAAACGGCGCAGGCCAACGGTGCAGACGACAGCACCCTGCAGACCCTGCGCGACATGCCGGACGACGAGTACGACACGCCGGCAGCCGTTTCCAAGGCCATCGGCCACGAAATGTGACAGCCACGCACAGGAGGACGATTCCATGCAGAACAGCACATCAACGCACCGCTTCGGCGCCCGACGCATCGCGGCGCTATGCCTGGCCGGCAGCCTCGGGTTCTTTGGCGCGCTGGGCGCGGCCGGGGCGGCCACCGACAAGGCCGACACCACGTACGTCACCAAGGCGGCAGCGGCCGGCATGCTCGAAGTGCAGGCCAGCCAGACCGCCATCACGCGGGCAAGCAACCCAGACGTACGCGCCTTCGCGCAGCGCATGGTGAAGGATCACACCGCCGTCGGCGACGAATTGAAGAGCCTGGCCGGCAAGAAGGGCATCACCGTGCCCGATTCGCTGCCCCCGGACGAGCGCGCCAAGGTCGACAAGCTGAGCGCGATGGACGGCGCGAAGTTCGACAAGGCCTATGCCGAAGAGATCGGCGTGAAGGCCCACAAGGAGGCCGTGGCCCTGTTCGACCAGGCCGCCAAGAACGCGAAGGATCCGGATATCAAGGCGTTCTTCGCGCACAACCTGCCGGCGCTGCGCGAGCACCTGCAGATGGCGCAGCAATTGAAGCCCGCCAAGTAGTCACCCCACCGAGATGAGGCCATCATGAACAGCCGACACCAGAAGGGCGCTGGGCACCCGCCCGGCGACGACACGTATCTGACCGACGTGTCCGAAACCGATGAAGAAGGCACCACCGTGCGCGAAGCCGAAGTGCGCGCGCGCGACATGAGCGAGGTGGGCGGCCGCAAATCGCACCACCAACCGGTCGGCGAGGAAGAACGCGATACGTCTTCCAAGGACGCGCCCTGACTTGGGCGTGCATGCATCAGCCGGACAGCGGCCCCCTTTTGCAGGGCCGTTTGTTTTGGCTGCGGCACGGTGGCGCGGCTCTGTCCGGATCTGCCATTGGTGCCGGTGCAGTCACGCAGCGGTGCGGATCATGCGACCGGCGGCACGTCGGCGCGACGTAGCCACACCGTCACGGCAAGGCCTTGGCCGCCCGGGCCGGGTGCGAGCGCAATCTGCCCGCCCATGCGGTCGACGATCTGTCTCACGATCGCCAGGCCGAGGCCGCTACCTTGCGTGTGGACCGCGAGGCGCGTGAACCGCTCGAACACGCGCGCATAGGCCTCGGGCGGAATGCCAGGGCCGTTGTCGATCACGGTCAGCATGGCCCAACCGTAGTCCGCCGAAACCTGCACCGTTACGCGGCCACCTTCCTGCGTGTAACGCACGGCGTTATCGACGAGGTTGAACAGCATGGCGGCGATCAGCGTGCGGTTGCCCACTGTCCACACCGGCTGTTCGGCCGGCTCCATGCCCAGATCGATACGGCGGCCATCGGCCAACAGCGCGAGGTCTTCCAGCACGGTGCGCGCCACCTGTGAGAGGTCCACCACCTCGCTCGTCGCGGCCGAGGCTTCGGCCTGAGACAAGAGCAGCAAGTCGTTGATGAGATCCGCCAGATTGCGCGTGCTGGTGCGCGCGGCCTTCAGGACTTCGTGGAGCGCGGCATCGGCGTTGGTTTGCGCTGCTACCTGCATCTGCGTATCGAGAATCGCCAGCGGCGTGCGCATCTGGTGGGCAGCATCGGCAATGAAGCGCTTCTGCGTGAGCGCGTTGTCGGCAATACGCTGCAGGTACTGGTTGAACGCGCCGGCAATCGGCTGCAGTTCGTGCTGCAGGCCGTCGGGGTCGAGCGGCGCAAGGTCGGTGGGCGCGCGTGCCGACACATTGCCGGCCAGCCGCAAGATCGGTCGCAGCTCCAGCGTCAGGCCGATGAGGATCATCGCCAGCGCCAGGCCCACGAGCGCAAGCTGGCGTACCGTGGCCGGCCACCACAACTGGCGGATCATCGCGTCGCGCCCGTTCGTGGTTTGCGCGACGCGCGTGACGACGCGCTCGGTGCGGCCGGCGTCGTACATGGTGCGCACCACGGCGGCCACGTGCACAGGCCGGCCCTCTACGGTATCGGTGTAGGTGCCGGCGTCCGCCAGGCCCGCCGCATCAAACGCAGGGCGCGTGCCGAAGTCGAGCCGCCCGGCCAGCAGCCGGCCATGCTCGGTGCTGACCTGGTACGTGACCTGGTCGCGCACGGGGCTTTCGGGCGCGGCAAACACCGCCAGCGCGGCCGGCGGCACCGAGACGCGCAAGCGGCCGTCGTCCCATTCGACCTGGCCGCTGATCATCTGCGCGGCCGTGTCGAGCGCATGAAAGTGCACGAGATCGGCGTTGTGGCGTGCGGCCGCCAAGTCCAGCCAGCCGTCCGCCGCCACATAGACGACCAGCGGCAGTGCCAGCCACAACACCAGCCGCGCACGCAGGCTGTGCGCTCGCGCGGGGGCGGGGCCGGACTGCGCTGGCGCTGGATCAGGACTGCGCAGCGGAGGCATCGCGCAGCAGGTAACCGAGGCCGCGCAGCGTGACGATGGTGGCAGCGGAATGCTCCAGCTTCTTGCGCAGGCGGTGGATGTAGATTTCGATGGCCTCGGGGCTGGCTTCGTCGTCCATCCCGAACACGCCGTTCACCAGCGCCGGTTTCGAAACGGTGCGGCCCAGCTTGAGCATGAGGATTTCCAGCACGGTGTGCTCGCGCGCAGGCAGCACCAGAGGCTGGCCGGCCAGATTGAAGGTGCGGCTGCCGGTGTGGTACGTCAGGTCGCCGCATTGCAGCTCGACGGACTGGTCGGGCGCGCTGCGCCGCACCAGCGCCTGGATCCGCGCAATCAACTCGCGAATCTCGAACGGCTTGACGAGGTAGTCGTCGGCGCCGGCACCCAGGCATGCAACCTTGTCGTCGATCCCGCCGCTGGCCGTGAGGATCAGCACCGGCACGGCGTTGCGCCGTCCGCGCAAACGTTGCAATACGCCTTGCCCCGACAACGTGGGCAATTGCAAATCGAGCAGGACCACGTCGTAGTGTTGCGTGAGCAACAACGTGTCGGCGGATTCGCCATCGGTGGCGTGATCCACGGTGAAATGGGCGCGGCGCAGGGCTTCAGACAGCCAGTGCGCCAGCGGGGCGTTGTCTTCGATCAGGAGCAGCTTCATGCGAAAACAGCGCGTCCGAAAAATGAAAGCGATTTGTGGGTTGCCGCTTCCTAGAATGGTGGCGGCTGCCTACGCGCGCCGGAGGCATCACTCACCAGCTCCGGACCGCGCGATACCGATATCTACAAAAGAGCCGGAGACAACTCAATGGGTGTTTTTACCTGCAGGAGCGCCCGCGCACGCGGCCTCCGGGGCTGGATCACGCCGTGGCTCGCTGCCCTGCTGGCAGTGGCAGCCTCACACGCCCTCGCCCAAGACCCGACGCGACTGACGCTCATGGTCAGCGGCACCGCCAAGATGATCTACCTGCCCGCGACGCTGGCGCAGCGCCTGGGCTATTTCCGCGACGAGGGGCTCGAGGTGGAACTGCTCTCGCAGCCTGCCGGCGTCGATGCCGAGAGCGAACTGCTCACCGGCTTTGCGCAAGGCGTGGTCGGCTTTTATGACCACACCATCGACCTGCAGGCCAAGGGCAAGGAAGTGCGTGCCATCGTCGTATTCAGCCAGGTGCCGGGCGAAGCGGAAGTCGTCTCGACACGGTTGCCGGCAGCCGTGCAATCGATGCGTGACCTGCGCGGCCGCACGCTGGGCGTGACGGGGCTGGGCGCATCGACGAGCTTTCTCACGCGCTACCTGATGGCGCAGCAGGGGCTGTCGGCCGGCGATTACACCATGCTGCCGGTCGGCGCGGACCGCAGCTTCGTCACCGCACTGCGCAACGGCCGCATCGACGCCGGCATGACCACCGACCCGACGGTCACGCGGCTCGTGCACAGCGGCGAAGCCCGCGTGCTGCTCGACTTGCGCACGCTGGAAAGCACGCGCGCCGCGCTGGGCGGCCCGTATCCGGCCGCGTGCCTGTACCTGCAGACCGAATGGCTCGAAGCGCATCCGGATATCGCCGCCAAACTGGCTCGCGCCTTCGTGCGCACCCTGCGTTACATGCACACGCATGGCGCGGAAGACATTGCCGCCCGCATGCCGGCTGAATTCCGGCGCGATCATCCCGAGCTGTACGCAAAAGCGCTTGCCGCCGCGTTGCCCACCTTCAGCCCCGACGGACGCATGCCGGACGACGGCCCACCCACCGTCCTGCGCGTCCTCGCCGCCAGCAATGCCAACGCGCGCGACAAGCACATCGACCTCTCGCGCACCTATACCAACAAGTTTGTCGATCAGGTGCGCGAGCGCCGCTAGCTCCAGCCAAACCCTCGCTTAGAAGCGCGTGCGCATACCGACGCCGAACTCCGTCTGGCTGTTGTGGCCGTTGGTGCCGCCCACGATGTACTGATCCTTCAGCTTCATGTAGTCGGCCGCAACGTAGAACTCCGTACGCTTGGACACGTGGTAGAACACCGAGCCGTAAAGCGTGCTCTTGCGGCCGCTGCCCGCTGCGGTGGCGCCCACGACGCTGGCATACGCGTTGAGGGTGTTGCCATCGGCGCTGAAGGCGGCGTTGTTGGCCTTCATGATCTGGTAGCCGATTTCGTAGTCGAACGCACCCGGGGGCGCCACCTTCAGCGACACGGTGTACGCGTTGTCGCTGCGGTTGCCGATCGCGGCCGGCTGCTCGCCGGTGTAGTGGAAGTAGCCGGCATTGACGCGGAACATGCCGAAGATCACGTTGCCGCCGACCGAATACGAACGGTCCATGAAGCCGCCCACCTTGGCCTGTTGCGCAAAGCCGGCCAGGTTGAAGTTGCCGCCGTTGTAGCCCAGGGCCAGCGACTCGGTGGTCCCTTGCGTGAACTGACCCGGCACTTCGCCAAACTGATAGGCCAGGCCAGTGAAGAAGCGGCCGTCCCACAGCTTCTTCCACACCACGCCGTTGTTCAGACGCGTGCCCGTGGCGCTACCTGCGTAGAAGATCAGTTGCTTGAAGTTGTTGACGTTGGTGTAGCCGCCTTCATCCAGCGTGACGGTGGCGCTGGTGTACGGGTCGCCGTAGATGCCCGACACATCGCGCGCAATCGCGTTCTGGCGGCCAAAGGTCAGCTTACCGAGCGATTCGCTCGACAAACCCACCCACGCATCACGGTTGAACAGCACCCCCGGGGTGTCCATGTTGCCGGTGGGCGTTTCGAATTCCGATTCCAGCTTGAAGATGGCCGACAGACCGTTGCCCAGGTCTTCCTTACCGGTCAGGCCCCAGCGGCTGCCGGAGAACCAGGGCACCTGGAAGCCGGTCAGGCGCGCGCCCGAGGCATTGGCGTTGTTGACGGTGCTGATGGTGGTGTCGATCAGCCCGTAGAGCGTCACGTTCGACGACTGGGCGTGGGCGCCGGTGGCCAGCGTGGCCGCCGCAGCTGCTGTTGCCGCAAGGGCAAACTTGATGCGGGACATTGAAGTCTCCTTCCTTTGTGGGTGATGGTGTCCGGTCGTGGTGCCGGCTTCGGAAAACGCGCGACGGCGGTGGGTCAGGCCGCCGATGCAATCGCTGGGCGAGCGTAGAAGGGGCCACCTTTCTGGAGCCTTTCGCGTCGGCGTGCGCGCAACGTTAGGGTCTACCCGCATTGGGGCATGGGTAGGCGCGCGTTGTTGCGTCGTCCAATGCAACCCATTGCAGCCCCGGCAATCAGGCTCGCGGTAGAGTGTCGAGTCACCTCACCCCAACTCCACCAGACCTTCCCCATGCATCCGTCCCAAATGACCGGCCTGCAATTGCTGCAGGCCATGTCGCGCGGCGAGCTGCCGCGCGCGTCCATCAGCGAAACCATCCCGATGACGATGGATTCCATCGAAGCAGGCACCGTGCACTTCACTGCCCAGGCCGACAAGCGCCACCTCAATCCGCTGGGCGGTGTGCACGGCGGTTTTGCGGCGACGGTGCTCGATTCCGTGACGGGCTGTGCCGTGCATTCGATGCTGGAAGCCGGCGTCGGCTACGGCACGGTCGACCTGAACGTGAAGATGGTGAAGGCCGTACCGGTGGATACACCGCTGGTGGCCGTTGGGCGCGTGCTGCATGTCTCGCGCACGATCGGCGTGTCGGAGGGCACGCTCAAGACGCAGGACGGCACGTTGCTCGCGCACGCCACGGCAACCTGTGTCATCCGCCGTCCGTAAATCGAATTGACCTGGAGCACCTGATGTCTGAACCGCTGCAAACCCTGCCTGCCTTGTCTGCGAAGACCACCGCGCTGGTGCTGATCGACCTGCAACGCGGCATCCTGCCGTTCGCGCAAGGGCCGCATACGGCCGAGCAGGTATTGGGCGCGTCCGCCAAGTTGGCCAAGCGCTTTCGCGAGCTGGGTGCGCCCGTGGTGCTCGTGCGCGTGGGTTGGGCGGCCGACTACGCTGATGCGCCGCGCCAGCCCGTCGACCGCCCCACACCCACGCAGCCGGGCGGCCTGCCGCCGCAATGGTGGGAACAGCCCGCCGAGCTGGAAGTCGCAGCCACCGACATCCAGATCACCAAGCGCCAGTGGGGCGCGTTCTACGGCACCGAGCTCGACCTGCAATTGCGCCGCCGCGGCGTCACTACCATCGTGCTGGGCGGTATCTCGACGCATGTGGGCGTGGAATCGACCGCGCGGGCCGCATGGGAACACGGCTACGCGCTGGTGCTGGCCGAAGATGCGATGAGCTCGAACGATGCCGCGCTGCACCGTTCGTCGGTCGAGCACGTCTTTCCGCGCCTGGGCCGGGTGCGCAGCACCGAAACCATCCTCGCGGCGTTGACGGATTAAGCGCCGCCGTCTTCCCTCGGTACATACATCACGAGGCGCAGCCGCGGGTCTTCCATCACCGGCAGGCCGATGTAGTCGTAGCGGACGACCTTGCCGCCCGGCGTGCGGATCAGCTTGTGCTCGGCGCGGGCGGCGCGGACTTCATGCTGGCGCCACCAGGTGTCGAACTCGCGGCTCTCGGTGCGCAGCCGGTCGACCAGCGCCACGAGGACGAGGTCGTCGGCATGCGGGTCGTACACCGCGCGAAACTTCGCCAGCATGCGGCGCGCCTCGCTCTCCCACTCGACAAAGCGCTCGCGCGCGTTGGCATACAGGAACATGTAGACCAGCGCGTTGCGGTCTTCCGGCGGCATCGTGCCGAAATCCATGAACAGCTGCGACGCGGCATCGTTCCAGCACAGCAGGTCGGTACGGTAACTGCGCACGTGCGCGGGCAGGGCCATGCCGGCGACGGCGCGGCGCAGCACGTCGGGCACATCCTCCATCAATGAGCGCACCGGGGTGCCCGGGAAGACCGATTCGGCCCGCGCCAGCCCGCGCATGTGGGCGCGCTCGTCCGACGACAGCTTCAGGGCGCGGCCGATCGCCTCGATCGTGGCCACCGAAGGCCGCACGTCGCGGCCCTGTTCGATGCGCACATACCAGTCGATGCTGATGTTGGCGAGCTGCGCCACTTCTTCGCGGCGCAGGCCGGCGGTGCGGCGGCGGCCGCCCCCCTCGGGCAATCCCACATCCTGCGGGCGCAACTGGCCGCGGCGGCTGCGCAGGAACTCGCCGAGCTCGTTGCGCGGCGAGGCGGGGAAGGGAGCCAGGTCTGCAGTGAAATCGTCCATGACGGTATTACACACAAGCGCGCGCGAAGGTGGGAGGGACAGCCCAATCCTAGGTTAATCCTAGCTCTGCATCGAATCGGCACGGGCGCCTACGCTGCGATCACCTCTCTTTTCCGGAGCCGATCGTGACCCACGTTTCTTCCTCCTCTTCCGCATCGGAACCGCGCCGCTGGCTTGCCTTTGGTGTGATGGTGACGGCGCAATTCATGTTCATCGTCGATGCGTTCATCGCCAATGTGGCGATCCCCAGCATCCGCACGAGCCTGCACGCCACGCCCGCGCAACTGGAGGCGGTGCTGGCCGTCTACCAGCTCGGCTACGCGATCCTGCTTATCACCGGCGGCCGGCTGGGCGACCTGTTCGGGCGGCGGCGCGTGTTCCTGCTCGGGCTCATCGCCTTTACCGCCACCTCGGCCGGTTGCGGGCTGGCGGCCAGCGCGGCCGCGCTCATCGCGTGGCGCTTTGCGCAAGGTCTGTCCGCCGCGATGATGGTGCCGCAGGTGCTGGCGAGCGTGCAGGCGCTCTTTGCCGGCACGGAGCGCGACCGCGCGCTGTCGATCTTCGGGCTGGTGATGGGCACCGGCGGCGCGGCCGGGCTGCTGGTGGGCGGCGCGCTCACCAGCGCAGATATCGCAGGGCTGGGCTGGCGCTCAGCCTTCCTGATCAACGTGCCGGTGGGGCTGGCCGCGGCGCTGCTCGGCTGGCGCTGGATCCCGCGACCGGCGGCAACCACGCCGGTGCGCCTGGACACCGCCGGCGTCGCCTGGATGGCCGCGAGCGTGGCCGCCGTGCTGGTACCGCTGCTGTTCGGCCGTGAGCTGCACTGGCCGGGGTGGACGCTGGCGATGCTCGCCGCGGGCGTACTCGGCGTGGCAACGTTCCAGCGGCTCGAAGCGCGCGTCGACCGCGCCGGCGGCACGCCGCTGCTGCCGCCGGCGTTGCTGCAGCATCGCGCCTTCATGACGGGGCTGACGGCGTCGGGCCTGCACTACATCGGCATGATGGCGTTCTTCCTGGTGCTGACGCTGTATCTGCAGAACGGGCGGCGGCTGTCTGCGCTGCAGATGGGCGTGGCGATCCTGCCGCTGGCGATCGCGTTCCTGGGCACGTCGCGGGTGGCCAACGCGCTGGTACGGCGCCACGGCGTGCGCGCCATGCTGGGCGGGCTCGCGTTGATGGCGCTGGGCCTGCTGGTGCTGGTGTCCGGCTTTGGCGCTGACTGGTCGCATCCCGCTGCGCCGGGCATGACGCTGATCGGCATTGCCGTGGCGCTGTACGGGGCGGGGCAAGGCCTTGTCGTGGTCCCGCTGATCGGCCTGGTGCTGACGGGCGTAGCGCGGGCGCAGGCGGGGGCCGCGGCGGGGTTGCTCATCACCACGCAGCAGGTGGCAGGCGCGCTGGGCGTCGCGTGTATCGGCGGGTTGTACTTCACGTTCGCCGCAGACGGCGGCGCGGGTATCGCGCGCGGCACCATCGCCGGCTGCGTCGCCATGCTGGCCGCCCTGGCGGCGGCGGCGATCGGCTTTGCACGGTTGGGCGCGCACCAGCGCCGCCTGTCTGCCGCCGGCGCGGCAAACCCGGCCTGAGCCGGGGCATTCGATACTCCGGCGCGCGGCACAAACGCGCCGGCGTGCATTGATCGGCATGGGCGAAGGTTCCACACTCCCGCGCGATGCATTTGGCATCGTCCGCCTTCCCCCGCTCATGGCTACCGTTTCCCCGCTTCGCGCCGCTGCGTCGGCGAGTTCTCCGGCGCCGTCCGCCGTTTCGCTGGCGCGCCGCGTCGTTGCTGAGGCGCTGGGCACGGCGCTGCTGATCGCGGTGGTGATCGGCACGGGCATCCACGCAAACCGCATCTCCAGCGGCGATGCCACGTGGACGCTGCTGGCGCAATCGCTGGCCGGCGGCGCGGGCCTGCTGGCACTGCTGACGGTGTTTGCGCCGGTGTCGGGCGCGCACCTGAACCCGGCGGTGACGTTGTCGGCGGCACTGCAGGGCGGCTTGCGCGCGCGTGAAGCGTTGGCGTACGTCGCGGCGCAGACGGTGGGCGCGGCGCTCGGGGTGGCCGCGATGCATGCCATGTATGGCATGGCCGTGTGGTCGGCAGGCACGCATGCGGCCACGGGCGGCGCGCTGTGGTGGAGTGAGGCGTTGGCAACCTTCGGCCTCATCGGGGCGGGCATTGCGTGCGGGCGTCATGCGCCCCGGCACCTGCCGGCGGTGGTGGCCGCCTATATCGCGGCGGGGTATTGGTTCACGTCGTCTTCGTCGCTGGCCAACCCGGCATTGGCGTTCGCGTGCGCGCTGACCGACGGCCCCTCGGGCATCCGCCCTGAAGACGTGCCCGGCTACATGCTGGCGCAACTGGCCGGCGCGCTGTTGGCGACACCGCTGTTCCGCTGGTTGGCGGGGGCAGAACCGGCGCGGGCTCCCCGCCCCGTCGCGGCCCGGACCGACGCGCTGCCGATGCGCCGCCAGGCTACCGGGCGCAGCGCTTAGCGGACCAGCGAGATGGCCTGGGTCCGCATGTACTGAAACAGCTCGGTGTCGCGCGCCAGGCCGAGCTTGCGCAGCGCCATGGTCTTCTGCGAGCTGACGGTCTTGATGCTCGAGCCGAGCTGCTTTGCAATCTCCGACAGGGCCATACCGCGCGCGTACAGTTGAATGACTTCGCGCTCGCGCACGCTCAGTCGTCCGTAGGCCTCCTGCACGCTGGAGCCCAGGCGGACGTCTTGGGCGATCCCCGGGCTGTAGTAACGCACGCCGCGCGCCGTTGCCATGACGGCGTGGCCGACGTGGATCAGGTCGTCGTTCTTGCTGACGAGGCCCATCACGCCGGCATCCTGCATCGCACGCAGCAGGGCGGGATTGTCGACCATCGTGCAGACCACGACGGCACGCCTGGGCTGCAGCTTACGCAGGCGGGTCAGCAGTCGCATGGCATCGCAGGCCGGGTCGCCGCCCATGTTGTAGTCGGTGACGACGACCTGGCAGTCGATATGGCGGAGCACCTGCAGGAGTTCGCGCCCGTCATGGGCCTGCGCCACGACACGCAGTTGCGGAAACCGCGCCAGGGCGGCGGTCAGCCCCATGAGGATCACCGGATGATCATCGGCCGCCACGATCGACAGGAACGCAGACATGGCGGGCCCTCAACCGTGCCCGCACGACAGCGGGCACCGCCGTGCACGGCGGCGGCAAGCGCAATCGGCCTGGGCAGGCGCTACGGCCTGCGCTCGTGCATGGCGCTGGGCCAGCAGAGGGAAGGGGCGGACTGGGGCCGTCATGGAATCAGGTGAAGCGGCAAAGGAGTGCCGGTACCTTACTGAGCCCGCGCACCGCTCGGGATCAGACCAGTCCTACTTTGGCCCCGTCGTAACGTTTCGGGGCAGAAGCTGTTTCAATCAGGGCTGCACAAAACTAAACGCGATGCCGCCATCGGCTAGCCGGCCGCCTGCACATGCGCAAGAAATGCCGTCACCGACAGCGGCGCGGCCCACAGATACCCCTGGCCCGTCGCGCAGCCCAACGCCCGCAAGGTCTGGCGCTGCGCTTCGGTCTCCACGCCTTCGGCAATGCACTCGAGCTGCAGCGCGCGCGCCAGCTCGATCATCGTGCGGCAGATCACGCCGCGCTGGCTGCTCTGGTCCACCGCTGCCGTGAACGAGCGGTCGATCTTGAGGATGTTGAAGGGCAGGTCGGCCAGCAGCTTGAGCGTGGCGATCCCGACGCCAAAATCATCGATTGCAAGCGGATGTCCCATCAGGCGCAGCCGGTTCAGCGCGATGGTGAGCTGCGTCGCGTCGGGCACCAGGGAATCCTCGGTCAGTTCAATGGCGATGGCGCCGGGCGCTATGCGCGCTCCGCGCACGGTCGCCTCGATGCGGTCCACGGTGCCGGCGCGGCCGAGCGTCGCGGCGGACGCATTCACGCCAATGGACACCCCGTGCGCCTGCGCGGCGAGCGCCTGTTGCACGCGCACGCACCGCTCGAGCATGTGAAAGAAGAGGCCGTCGGCCAGGCCCAGCGCCTCCAGTCGCGGCACGAAGGCGGCGGGCGATACGCGCCCGTGTGTCGGATGGATCCAGCGGCACAGCGCCTCCGCCCCGACGATCTGGTTGCTCGCGAGATCATGCTGGGGCTGCAGCACCAGCTCGATCTGCTCGGGCGTCTCACCGATCAGCGCGGCGAGTTCGTCGTCGGAAAAACGTGGCACGGCCGCGGGCGCCGGCGGCGCAGGATCGCGCTCGCGCGCGGCGGCGGCCTCCAGCAGGGGCAGCACATGCGCGGGCCGCAGCGGCTTGTGGATGCCATGCGTCTGGGCCAGGCCCACGGCATCCGCGAGGCTCACGTGCGATTCGACGATCGGCGCGTCCATGGCGCTCACCCACGCCCACACGGGCGCCTGGCGCGGAAACACGCGACCCTGGCGCAGGCGCATCTGCTCCATGAGTTCGGGGCCGTTCATGCCGGGCATGTCGATGTCGCACAGCACGAGGTCGACGTGACAGAGTTCCAGCAGGTAGAGCGCCTCGCGGCCATCGCATGCGGTCAGGATCTGCTGCACGCCAAGCGTATGGAGCAATTGCCGGGCGGCGGCCCGTTGTACCGGATGGTCGTCGACCACCAGCACGGCGAGTTGCGCGAAACCTTCCATCGGCCGTCCTCGTTCTTGTCGATATGGCGGGGCCCATCCCGTTTGCGCCGTGCAGCGTCCGCCGTGATCCGCCATTGAAGCACTGCGCGACGCCCTTGTCAGGCGCAAGGGTCAGAAAAAACAAAGCCCGCGCAGCTTTTCAACTGCGCGGGCCTTGAGCGATTTCCCCCAACCTTTTGAGCTCCGGCGCCGGTGTCGACGGCGCCAAGATGCAGGAAATCGTGCCCGAAAAAAATGAAGCCCGCAACAGGGGCGGGCTCAAAAGGGGGGGAGTGCTCTCTAAAGAGAGAGCAAGATGAAGTGTAGTGGAGGGGAAGGCGTCGGACTGTCCGGATGCGGCCGAATCGCTTGTAGGACAAAAACCGACGCAGTTCCGCGATGTTAGGCGCATGAACGCCGTGGATAAACACCGATTCACAACATTTGAGTGACGCACGAACCGCTTTCCGGCAGCTGCCCGCGCCGTCAGCGCCGACATTGGAAGCGCGGCTCAAAGCACCCGCTTGAACGGTCGTGCGCGTTGCGATCCGGCAACGGTGCGGGCATTGAGTGATGAGAGACAGCGTAGCCGGAACCGGCGAGAAGACAAGGCAGCGGCATCCGCCGCCGCAAAGAAAAAAGCCCGAGCACCAGGTGCTCGGGCCACAATCCACCAAGGAGGGTGGAGGAGACAGTTCCTACTATAGCGAATCGTTTGCTGCGTTGCAATAACGTAGAACTACGTAATGGAGCAAAGCGTTGTCAAGGCGCCACGGAGGGCGGAAACGATCGCAACAGTCACACCATGGCGCAACGCAACAAACAGCGCGGCGGGCCCTGGGAATGCCTTGCCCACCGGCTCGCCACAGCTGAAACAAATCGGGTACGAAGTACTCGCTTACTTTTTCAGCGCCGATCAGAACGCAGGCAGGATCGCGCCCTTGAATTGCGTGTCGATGAACTTGCGCACCTCCTCCGACTGGTACGCATGCACCAGCGTCTTCACCCACGGCTGGTTCTTGTCTTTCTCACGCACGGCGATCAGGTTGGCGTACGGGCCCTGGCGGTCTTCGAGCGCAATCGCGTCCTTCGCGGGGGTCAGACCGTTCTTGACGGCGTAGTCGGTGTTGATGGAAGCGGCATCGAGGTCATCGAGCGAGCGCGGCAGCTGCGCCGAGTCCAGCTCCACCAGCTTGATCTTCTTCGGGTTCTCGACCACATCGCGCGGCGTGGCGTTGTTGCCGTTGGTGCCGACGCCGGCCTTGAGCTTGATCACGCCGGCCTTCTGCAGCAGGAGCAGCGCCCGATTGCCGTTGGATGGGTCGTTCTGGATGCCAACCTTGGCGCCTTCCCTGAGCTGCGCCAGCGACTTCACCTTCTTCGAGTAGAAGCCCATCGGCGCCACGTAGGTCAGGCCGACGTTGACGATCTTGTAGCCGCGCGCCTTGATCTGGCTGTCGAGGAAGGGCTGGTGCTGGAAGCCGTTGGCGTCAAGGTCGCCGGCGTCGAGGGCAGGGTTGGGCTGGGCGTAGTCGTTGAATTCGATGATCTTGACGTCCAGGCCGTCCTTCTTGGCGACCTTCTGCACGACTTCCCAGATCTGCGCGTCGGGGCCGCTCATGGTGCCGAGCTTGATCTGCTTGGTGTCGGCATGGGCGGCGGCGGCCACGGCGAATGCGACGGCGGGTACGGCCGCGCGGGCGAGACGGGTGAACAGGGACATGGAGAAACCTCGTGGATTTTTCGTGGATGCGGGAATGAAATCCGCCCGCGGGTAGCGGGCGTGTGACGTGATCCTGTCACAGGCGAGGCCGCAATCGAACGATATTTTCGGCATGTGCATATGCCCCGCGATGGTGCAGCGAGCCACCTCGCTGCGGGAGGTGCCGCCACAGGCAGGTCGGCGCGTCGGCGCGCAGACGCGTGGGGCGCCAGCACGGCAACTGGGGACAGGGCATTGTCCGCGCCGGGCACCGGCATTGAGTGCGGGGCGCCGCTCTCTGCCACTCCACGCTTCGCGGGTTACCGCGCGGCCCCGGATCAGCGATGCAGCAGCGGATACAGCGCCAGGCCAAGCAACGCCGCCCCCGCCACGATCATCGGTTCGGGCAGCTTCTTGAGCTTCACGAGCAGCAGCACCGTCGCCACGGCCAGCAGCGCCGTCGGGACATCGACGATGGAGCGCTTGGCCAGCACGATGACCGCGCCGGTAATGGCGCCCACGGCGGCCGCCGTCACGCCGTCCACAAACGCGAGGATGGAGGGCAGCTTGCCGTATTTCTTGAAGTACGGCGCCGGGAGGATGGTGAAGAGGTAGCACGGCAGGAACGTGCCGAGCGCGGCCACGCACGCACCGGGCAGGCCCGCCACCAGGTAGCCGATAAAGCCGACGGTGATGACCACCGGGCCGGGCGTGATCATTGCCACGGCCACCGCGTCGACGAACTGCTTTTCATTGAGCCAGTGGTGCTCCGTGACCACGCCGCCGTAGAGGAACGGCACGATGGCCAGCCCCGAGCCGAAGACGAATGCGCCGGCCTTGGCGAAGAACGCGCCCAGCTGCGAGAGCAGCGGCCAGTCCACCGTGCCCAGCAGGCTGCTGGCGGCCGCGACCGGGGCAGCCGCGATGGCGTTCGTGCGGCCCTGGCGCAACCACCGGGGCGGTGTGCGCCAGAACCACACCAGCACACCGGCGGCCAGAAAGAGCCACGCCACTTCGGATTCCGTCACGACCGTCACCGCCGCAAGCAAGAGGTAGATGGCCCACAGCAGCTTGTCTTTGCCGACGCTCTTGGTGGTGAGCTTGTGCGCACTGATGGCGATGATGCCGATCACCGCTGCGCCCACGCCGTAGAACACCGACTGCATCCACGTCAGGCCGCCAAAGCGCGTATAGGCCCACCCCAACGCCACCACCATCAGGAACGACGGCAGCACGAATGCAATGCCGACCAGCGTGGCGCCGACGATGCGGTAGTGCACATAGCCAAGGTAGATGGCCAGTTGCGCGGCCAGCGGCCCCGGTGCGAGCTGGGCCAGCGCGAGGCCTTCCTTGTAGTCCGCTTCGGTAATCCACTGACGGGCATCGACCAGATCGCGGCGCATGTAGCCGGCCAGCGCTACGGGGCCGCCAAAGCCCAATGCGCCAAGCCGGAGGAAATACAGCAGCAGTTGCCGCAGCGTGTAGGTGGGGCGTTCAAGGGCAGTGTTCATGGGTGACCTAAAGGGGTGGCTGCAAGGGGTGACAGCCGTCACGGCTTGCGGCTGCCGGAAAAATGCACATACAACGAATCGAGCACGGAGCCGATCTCTGCAAGCAGGGCATCGTCGTCCGCCACGCGCTTGCGGGCGCCTGCCAGGATGGCTTCGAACCCGCCGGCCTCCGGCGTGGCCGCGCCGCCCACATCGAGCGCATGCACCATGGCGCCCAGACGCGCGAGGCCGGCATCGTCGTCGAGCCCGAAGCTGGAGACGAGCACCTCGAACGAAACGCGTTCGCCAACATGCGTGAAGGCGGCACCGTCAAAGTCGAAGCCGAGCGCATCGGGGGGGCAATCGGCCGGGCTGTCGAGCCACAGGAAGCGGGCGTGCGGATCGATGAAGCGCTGGATGAGCCAGGCGCTGGCAACGCGGTCCACCCACAGGTGCCGGCGCGTGGCCCACAGGCGGCCCTGATATTGGGTGCGGTCGCGGCGGGGGATGCTGCCCGCGGCGGCGCGCGGTTCGCCCGGCGAGTGTGTGGCTTCGACCGCCGCGGCAAAGTCGCGCCATTGCGCATCGGCACGCACGGTCGCTTCATTGGAGAAGAAGTCGATCTTGCGGATGGCCTCGTAGGCGCGGGCATGGCGGCGCAGCAGCCGGTTGCGCTCGGCGGCGGGCAGGTCGGGGAGCGTCTTGCGCGCTTCGGACAGCTCGGCCAGCCACTCGGCGTAGTCGGGTGACCGGTCGAACAGGGCGCGGTAGGCCGCGTCTTCCGCCGCGTCGCCGGCCTGCACGCGCAGCACCCAGGCCTGGCCGTCTTCCTGCAGCGTCTCGTCTGCCAGGTCGTTGAGCTGGGCGGCATGCTCGGCGCGCGCAGGCAGCAGGTAGACGCCATCGCGCAGCGCCGCACAGCCGATCGCCTTGATGGCGCGCCAGATGCGCATGCGCGCGGTGGCGCGGGCGGTGGGCAGGCTGACGATCAGCAGCAGCCAGGAATCGGGGGAGGCGGTCATGACGGCAGCATAGGCGTCCGTCATAACCGCTGCAATCTTGTAGAGGTTCCTACATCAGCGCGGCGGGAGGTTCATGGCGTTGGTCAGGAACGCTCTGACGTCCGCCTCGGCGCGCTCAGCTTGCTGCAGGTTGGCGCCCGTGGAAACGCCCCGCACGGTGCAGCGCTTGTAGTCGGCCTCCATGGCCTGCAGGTTGGGGTATTTCTCGCCGCTCTGCAGCCGGTAGTACGCATCGTGCTGCACGTCGATCATGGTCTGCGGGCAATCGCGCGCAGTGGTGGCACCCGGAAAGTACTTGAAGTACGCACGCGTGCTGTCGAAGTCGTGATACGCGCCGGGGTAGACATGCACATCGACAGTCTGGCCGTCACGCTGCATGACCTCCGCCGCGTTGCGGCAGAGCTGCGCGGGTGTGTAGTCGTCCTTCTCGCCCAGCGCGAGCATCAGCGGGGCGCCGGACAGCGGCGGCGGCGGGATCTCCCACCAGAGCGCCGAGCACCCGGGGTAGAAGCCGATGAGCGCCGCAAACCGCGTGTCGTCATCGATGACGCCTTTGCGGAATGCATCGAGCGTCATGTCCAGTGCCACACCGCCGCCGCGCGAAAAACCAATCTGCCCGATGCGCTTCGGGTCGATGCGCGGGTCGGTGCTCAGCAGCTTGAGCGCGAACAGCGCATCGGCATCATTGGCGGCGGGGTTGAGCTGCCATTGGTTGTCCATCGTGTTGGCAATGCCGCGCGGGCCATACGAATCCACCACGAACGCGGCCATGCCCATCTGGTTGAAGAGCCGCACCCACCGGTCGACATCTTTCTGCTGCGGTCCGGCCGAGCCATGCGAAATCACCATCGCCGGCACCCGGCCCTGCAAGTTCTCGGGCAGATACAGCGTGCCCCAGATGGGCGTGGGCGTCTTGTCGAACTTGCGATGCACCAGCTCCCATTTGCTCTTGGGCGTGGCGCTGTTGAAGTGAATGCGGCCGGTGGGTTGTGCCGAGAGATCGCTGACGATTTGCTGCGCCGATGCAGGCAGCGCCAACGCCACGGCGGCAACGGCGGTAGCAACAAGGAACAGGTGACGCAACAAGCCGACGGTCGAACGCCTTCTCATGAGGATTCCTGGCGATGAAGTTGAAGCGCTGATTGTGCCGCGGGGCGACGGCAGGCGCAGCCATCTTTGTCGATCTAGAAATTCCACACCACACCGGCGCGCACGGTGCGTGGCTCGGCGGGATGAATGTGGCGGTCATTGATGCCCGTCGCCACGCCATTGGCATCCAGCGGTGACGCCTCGCCCTTGAGCAGGGAGGCGTAGTAGTAGTCGATGTCGTTCACTTGCTTGTTGAGCACATTGAGCACCTCGACGAATACGCGCACGTTCTTCTGCAGCCGGTAGCCCAGCTTGAGGTTGACCAGGAACGACGATGCCGATCGCACGCTGTTGTCTTCAACGAGCGGGCGCGGGCCGAAGTAGCGCAGCCGTGCGCCAAGCATCCAGCGGTCGTGCACCCACGACACGCCGGCCGATGCGGTGGTCTGGATGGCCTCTGGGATGGTGTCGCCTGCCGGGCTGCTGTCGCGAAAGCGCGCGCGCGAGAAGGCCGCATCCGCATCCAGAATCAGTTCGGGCAGCGGTGTGTAGTAGGCCGCGAGTTCCACGCCCGTGCGGCGGCTCGGGCGGCTGGGTTCGGTGGTGCCGGTGTCGCCCGAGAAGACGAGTTCAGAGCCGATGTCCAATCGCCACAACGATGCGGAAAGCTGCAGGTTGGGGGCAAGCGCCCGCGTACGCACGCCGACCTCGTAGCCGGTGGCGGGGACGAGCACCGACACCTTCTGCACTGGGTCTGCGTTCACCGGATCAACGGTGGTGGTCGCGCCGCGCACGTCATTGCTGTGATAGCCGCGGCCCCAGTTCATGAACACATCGGTACGCGCCGTGGGCGACAGCACGACGCTCAGCTTGGGGCTCACGATGTGGTCCGTTCCATTGCCCGAGTTGAGCGGGTTGCTGCTGGCAACGCTGTACCAAAACTGATCGGCCCGCACACCGGCGATGGTGCGCAGCCACGGCAGCCACTGCGTGCTGTTGCGCACGTAGAGCGCGGTGCTGGTTTCGTTCACGGTGTCGCTGCGTACCAGCGCGTACGGTTGCCGCGCCTGCGTGTTGGTCAGGCGGATCGGGTCCAGCCGGTCAAAGCGCGTCTGCGAGCCGACTTCCGTTTCGCTCTCACGCCCGGCAACGCTGCCCAGCCACGTGCGCGATGCATTCACGCCGGTGGTGACGCGGTTCTCGAACTGCTCGAACTGGTCGCCTTGCTCGGGGTTGTTGAGCGCATACGTAAAGTTGGAGAACAGCTGCAGCCGGCTCTTGATGACGTAGGCGTTGGCCTTGAACACCCCATCGGCAAGCGGCCGCAGCCAGTCGGCCGAGAGGCTGTAGCGGGACGCCGCGCCGCCATCGCTCGGGTCGATTGCGCCAAAGCGCGGGATCAGCCCTTCGTTGATGGCGCGCAACGGCACCTGGTCGGTGGATTGCCACGCGTTCTTGTACGCCATGCCCGTCACGCTGATGCGCTCGCCCCCGCCCAACGGCACGGTGTAGCGCAGCACGCCATTGAGCTTGTGCACGCCTTCGGGCACGGTCCACGGGCCGTTCTCGCCCAGCCATTCGAAGCCATAGAGGAGCGTGCCGGTGCCGACCGTGCTGGAGTTGGCCAGCAGGCCGCGCCGGTAGTTGTGCTCGCCCAGCTCCAGCTGCGCGATGCCCTGCGGCAGATGGCTCACGTAGTCCATGCGCACCGCACCGGCGGCGGAGAAGTCGCCTTCTTCCGCAAAGCTGGTGCCTTTCTTGTAGGCAATGCCGTCTACCAGTTCGGGGATGACGAAGTTCAGATCGGTGTAGCCCTGGCCGTGCGCGTGCGTACGCATGTTGACCGGCATGCCGGCCACCGTGGTGGCGAGATCCGTTCCGTGGTCGAGGTTGAAGCCGCGCAGGAAGTATTGGTTGGCCTTGCCGTCGCCGCTGTGCTGCGTGACGATCAGGCCGGGCACGCTCTCCAGCAATTCGCCCGGCCGCAGCAGGGGGCGGTTCTCCAACTGGCCGCGCGGCACATAGCCTTGGTTGGCGGCCTCGTCCGTGGCGGACGCGGCGCCTGCAGAACCACTGACCGTGACGGCCTCAAGCTGAAATTCCGGCTGCTGAAGACCGCCTGCATGAGCGATGCCTGAATGGCCCCATGTCCAGCACAGGCCCCACAGTGCCCCCATCGACCACGCGTAACGCGCCTGCATACCACGGCCCCCTTTTGCCCCGGATGTTGTTTGCGAAGTGTTATGCAAGCCTCATACCACATGTCGATGGGCGCGGGGCTTAGGGGGCGAGGGGATGGCCGGTACGGGACAAACGCTGTGCGGTGGCATCGACCTGCGCCTGGTTTCGCCTGCGGATGTCGCTCGGCATGCGCAGCAGCACCATGGCGAAATCCGTTCCGGCCCACGACCGCTCGTAGTGGCCTGATAGCCGGGGAAATCTTGCCCATCAGCGCGTCGGCATCGGCCCAGGTTCGCAGCTGGCTCCGGACGCAGGTCCAATCGCCCTTGTCGGCTGAGGCGTTGAGGTGCGCGATGAAATTGCGCATCGGTTTCACGTCGCGCGCATAGCGGGCCGCGTCGTCATAAAAGCCGGGTGGGTCGATCGTCTGGACAGGTGCGGACTGCATGCACCAGGCCGAAGCCTGCGCCGACGGCCAGCGAAACGGCCAACAACGTTCGAATGTACGCACGACGCATTTCGACCTCCGGGACGGGGCGGCAAAGGACGGCTGGCGAGGGAGGCTGGAGCGATCGGGCTTGCGAGAATGGCCGCCCGCACACGCAAAACGGCGGGGTTCGCGGCAGCGTTGACGGGCGTTGCAAACGGTAGCGACTATGAAAAAGGGCCGCATCGAGCGGCTCTTCTGACGTCAGTGGCAACGTGCTCTTACTGCACGTTATCCCCACCTTCCTGCGCCTCACGCTCTTCGCGTTCCTCGCGCTCTTCACGGGGCAGGGTCAGCATGCCGGTGTTGTAGACGTACTCATACACCTCACCGTAGCGGCCCCATTCGATGCCGATCTTGAGCACGCGCTCGGCTTCTTCGGGCTTGAGGTACGCCTCCAGCTCGCGCAGCACGTGCTCTTCGCGGATCTCGCCGTCTTCGTTGGCTTCCAGCTCGGCGCGGATGTGCGCGGCCAGGGCCACGCGCTCCAGCAGCTTCTGGCCGAACAGCACCTTGCGCTCGGGCGGTTCGGTTTCCATGTAGGTCTTGCCGAACGGCGTGACGATGATGTCGCCGCGCTCGATGGTGGCCAGTTGCAGCAGGGACAGCGCTTCGCACGCGGGCAGCAGGTCGTCGTCGGTCACGCCGGCTTCTTCTGCCAGGTGCGGCAGGTCGGCGCGGCCGTTGAACGGCGCTTCGACCAGCAAGTCCAGAATGGCCTCCATCTGGCCGATCTCGGCGTCGGGCAGGCGGTAGGCAAGCTGCTCGGCGGCCGGCTCCACGCCCAGATGCACGCCCACGCGCTGCGGCGAGGTCATCAGGCCATAGACCTCGTCGATGAGGTTGCGCACGGCGGCGGAATCGCGGTTGCGCGGGCGCGGGAACGGCACGCGCACCTCGGCGCGGATGCGCCCCGGATCGCTCGACAGGATCACGATGCGATCCGCCATCATCACCGCCTCTTCGATGTTGTGCGAAACGATGAGGATGCTCTTGATGTTGGTGCGGCGGTCTTCCCACAGGTCGAGCATTTCGTCGCGCAGGTTCTCGCCGGTCAGCACGTCGAGCGCGGAGAACGCTTCGTCCATGAGCAGGAGGTCAGGCTCGGTGACGAGCGCGCGCGCAATGCCCACCCGCTGGCGCATGCCGCCCGAGAGTTCGCGGGGCAGGGCGCTGTTGAAGCCGGACAGGCCGATCAGGTCGATGGCCTGTTCGGCGCGCTCTTCGCGCTCGGCCTTGGGCACGCCTTGCGCTTCGAGGCCCAGCTCCACGTTCTGCTGCACCGTCAGCCACGGAAACAGCGCGAAGGACTGGAACACCATCGCAATGCCCTGCACGGGGCCGGTGTACTCGCGCCCGCGAAACAGTACCTGGCCGCGATCGGCGCGCACGAGGCCCGCCATGATGCGAAGCAACGTCGATTTGCCCGAGCCCGATTTGCCCAGCATGGCGACGATCTCGCCCTGGCGCAGGTTGAGGTCCACGCCTTCGAGCACGGCGCGGTCGGTGTGGTCTGCGGTGCGGAAAATCTTCGAGACGCCGCGCAGCTCGATGACGCTTTCGCTGTTCGTGCCGGTGGTTGCCATGTTGGTGCTCTCTGCTATCTGTGCTTGGTAAGGTCGCCTGGGAACGTGCTCAAGATCCGTAGCGAGCGCCACGATCCTGAGCGTGTTCTTAGAGGCGGGTGCGCTCTTGAGCGATGTCGTACAGGCGGTTCCACAGCAGCCGGTTGAAACCGACCACGAAGAGGCTCATCACCCCAATGCCCAATGCAATGCGGGGGAAGTCGCCCTTGGCCGTCATCTCGGCGATGTAGCTGCCCAGGCCCGTGGCCGTGAGGGTGCGGTCGCCCCACGAAACGTATTCGGAGACGATGCTGGCGTTCCACGAGCCGCCCGCGGCCGTCACCAGGCCGGTGAGCAGGTTCGGGAACACCGCCGGGATCAGGAACCGCTTCCACATCAGCCAGCCGCGCAGGCCGAAGTTGCGGGCGGCGAGCTTGAGCTCGGTCGGGATGCTCGACGCGCCGGCGATCACGTTGAACAGGATGTACCACTGCGTGCCGAAGATCATCAGCGGGGACAGCCAGATCTCGGGATTCAGCGCAAAGCGCGCGATCAGCATCACCGCCAGCGGGAACATCAGGTTGGCCGGGAAGGCCGCCAGGAACTGCGCGACGGGCTGCGCGATGCGCGCGACGTTCGGGTTCAGGCCGATGCGGATGCCGATCGGCACCCACACCAGCGCCGCCAGGGCGATCAGCACGATCACCCGCACCATCGTCAGGAAGCCCAGCCAGAAGACGTGGCCCACTTCGGCCCAGCCGACTTCGGAGCGCACGAACTGCAGCACGTGCGCCACCGCCGCCAGCGCGGCAATGACGATGATGACGTCGGCCAGCCGGTGCGACCACGGAAAGCGCACGAAGCTGCTGCCGGCGCTGGCGGTCGGGCGCGTGCGGTCGGCGCCCCAGGCGAGCGTACGCTCGGCCAGCGCGGCGCCGCGTTCGAGCATCGCCTTGACCCACTCGGAGCGGCGCAGCAGATCCAGCAGCCACGATTGCGGCTCGCGCTCGGAAGACATCGCATCGAAGCGGAAGCGGTCTGCCCAGGCAATCAGCGGGCGGAACAGCAGCTGGTCATACAGGATGATGCCGATCAGCATGGCGACGATCGCCCAGCCGATGGCCGGCAGGTTCTGCTGCTGGATCGCCAGCGAGATGTACGAGCCGATGCCCGGCAGCTTGATGTCGTGGCCCGACACCGAAATCGCTTCCGACGCCACCACGAAGAACCAGCCGCCCGACATCGACATCATCATGTTCCACAGCAGCCCCGGCATGGCGAACGGTACCTCCAGGCGCCAGAAGCGCTGCCACTTGGACAGGCGGAACACCGTGGCCGCCTCTTCGAGGTCGGTGGGGATGGTGCGGAACGACTGGTACAGCGAGAACGCCATGTTCCACGCCTGCGACGTGAAGATGGCGAAGATGGCCGCGCATTCCACGCCCACCAGGTTGCCGGGGAACAGCGCAATGAAGCCCGTGACGGTAATCGACAGGAAGCCGAGCACCGGGATCGACTGCAGGATGTCGAGCGCCGGCACCATGACCTTCTCGGCCGTGCGGTTCTTCGATGCGATGGCCGCAAAGGCAAACGAGAACGCCAACGACGCACCCAGCGCCAGCAGCATGCGGATGCTGGTGCGCAGCAGGTAGTAGGGCAGTTGCGCCACGTCCAGGCTCACGTCGAGCGGCTCGCCGGGCGTGTACGGCACGTTCATCTGCCGGGCCGCATAGGCCACGAGCACGATGGCGGCCAGGATGATCGGCAGCAATGCCAGGTCGAACCGGTTGGGCGGCGCGGTCAGCAGGTTGCCGAAATTGACGCCCAGGTTGGTACCGAAGCGGCCCCGGATGGTGGTTTCGTTGTCGTTTTGCTGCATCGTGGATGACCGGGACGAGGATCGCGGGCCAAAAACCCAATAGCGGCGCGCGAGCCGGAAGTTGGCGCAGTACGTGGTGAGCGCGGTAGACCGCAGCGCTTTCACAAGCGTTGCTTGGCACCCGGCGGCAAGCCGCCTAGTTTACCTTGCGTAACGTCGGACCCCGCCGCGCGGTTGTCAGTCTGACGACGTCACATTCCAGAAATGTGACAGAGATGCGACAACCCGGCCTTGTCATGCTCCGCCCAACACATCGCCTGCGTTTTTGCCCCGGAGAGCCTCCATGTCCGCCATTGCGCAAGTGATCGTTACCGTACAGGGCCGCGTCCAGGGCGTCGGCTATCGCGCGGCCTGCGCCGAGCGGGCCCGCGCGCTCGGTCTGCGCGGCTGGGTGCGCAACCGCCGAGACGGGACGGTCGAGGCATTCCTGGCCGGCCCCGCGCCGAACGTGCTCCGCATGCGCGAATGGATGTGGGAAGGGCCCGACGCCGCGCAGGTCACGCAAGTCGAGGTGGCCAGCGCCCATGGCGAAACCCTGCCGCCCGGCTTCGAGGTGCGTCCGACCCTATGAGCGGCGCCGGCCGCGGGGCAGGCCGGCGGCGGGTCAGTAGACGTTCGGAACGATCATCTCTTCCGGCACGGGGTGGCGGATGTATTCCGCGTGATACACCCGCTCGGGCAGCACCACCGCCGGATGCGGCACGGGGTGATACGGCACCTGGCCCAGCAGATGGTGGATGCAGTTCAGGCGCGCGCGCTTCTTGTCGTCGGCCAGCACCACCCACCACGGCGATTCCGGAATGTGCGAGCGCTCGAGCATCGCCTCCTTGGCCTGTGTATAGGCTTCCCAGCGGCGGCGGCTCTCCAGGTCCATCGGGCTCAGCTTCCACTGCTTGAGCGGATCGTCGATGCGGCTCTGGAACCGCACTTCCTGCTCTTCATCCGTAACGGAGAACCAGTACTTGACGATCTGGATGCCGGAGCGCACGAGCATCTTTTCGAACTCCGGCACCGAGCGGAAGAACTCTTCGTATTCCTCGTCGGTGCAGAAGCCCATCACGCGTTCGACGCCGGCGCGGTTGTACCAGCTGCGATCGAACAGGACGATCTCGCCGGCGGCCGGCAGGTGCGCCACGTAGCGCTGGAAATACCACTGCGTGCGTTCGCGGTTGGTGGGCGCCGGCAGCGCGGCCACGCGGCACACGCGCGGGTTGAGCCGCTGCGTGATGCGCTTGATGGCGCCGCCCTTGCCGGCGGCGTCGCGGCCCTCGAAGATCACGACGAGCCGGTGGCCGGTCTCGATCACCCAGTCCTGCAGCTTGACGAGTTCGCCCTGCAGGCGGAACAGCTCGCGGAAGTACATGCGCCGCGTTTCGCGCGCTTCCTCGCTGATGCCCTCGCCGCCGCCGAGCAGGTGGTCGTCGATTTCCATCTCCAGCTCCTCGTCCAGCGTGTCGAGGAGGTCTTCCTGCAGGCGCGCCTGACGCGCTGCGTCGCGTTCGCTCATGGTGTGTTGCTCCTGCCGATCTTGCCGAGAGTGCCGGGAGGGGCGCTGCGCACGGACAGCGCAGTGCAAGTCTAAGCCCGACTAGGTAGCACGGGCATGTGGCAGGGGAGTGACATGTGGGCGTCACACCGCCCAAAGGCTCAACTGGATTCGCCTTCCAGCATGAACTTGGCGCCGTCGTCCTGGCCGAGCAGGCGCACCAGCGTGGGCAGGGCTTCCTGCAGTTGCGCCTTGAGCGTCCACGGCGGGTTGACGATGAACATGCCGCTGCCGTGCAGGCCCAGGCCGCCTTCGACGGGGCGCCTGACGGTGAGCGTGACGTGCAGCCAGTCCGTGAGCCGCAACTGCTTCAGGCGCGCCGGAAACTGCGCCGCTTCACGCCGCTGCACCTGCGGATACCAGATCGCATACATGCCGGTGGCAAAGCGCTGCAGGCTGTCCTGCACGGCCTGCACGGTGCGGGCGTAGTCGTGCTTGTCTTCGAAGGACGGGTCGATCAGCACCAGCGCGCGGCGCGGCGGCGGCGGCAGGATCGCCTTGATGCCGGCAAAGCCGTCGCCGTCGTACAGCATGACCTTGCGGCCTGCACCGCGGAAGTTGTTGGACAGCACCTTGATTTCGGAGCTGTGCAGCTCGAACAGGCGCAGGCGATCGGCGTCGCGCAGCATCTGCCACGCCAGCCACGGCGATCCGGGGTAGTGCCGGAGTTCGCCGTTCGGGTTCAGTTCGCGCACCTGGTCGAGGTACGCATCGAGCAACGGCGGCAGCGTTTCACCGCCTTCGGCCGCGCGCCACAAGGGGCCGATGCCCGTGTCGAACTCGGCCTTCTTCTGCGCCCATTCGTGATCCAGCGCGTAGAGGCCGGCACCAGCATGCGTGTCGATGTACCAGAACGGCTTGTCCTTCTGCGTGAGGTAATCGAGCATCTGCACAAGCACAGCGTGCTTGAGGACATCGGCGTGATTGCCGGCGTGGAAGGCGTGACGGTAACTGAGCATCGGCGGGCCATGTGCGCCCGGAGTATCAGGCGCGGGCAGAGAAAACGGTAGGCGCGAATCCTACCACCGCGCCGGGTGCGTCCCCAGCGGGACGCTGGGCAGCGCCCAGTGCGGCGGCGTGTCGGAAAGCTGCCCCGCGTGGCGCAACGCCGTGAGGGCGCCGAAGCCGGACGGCGTCGTCTCGAGGTACGCGCCGATGTCTTCGTAGCGCGGGTCGGCCGCGTCAAAGCCGTTGGAGACGCGGCCGAAGCCGCGCAGCCAGTGCGCCGTCTGCGCGAGCGACACGCGCACGTGCCAGCTCCCCCCTTCGGTCATGCGGCGCGCAAGCGCTGCCATCGCGCCGGCGGCCATCAGATAGCCGGCGCCGTGGTCCAGTGCCTGCGCGGGCAATGCACGCGGCCTGGCGTCGCCCGCCGCCTGGGCTTCCGCCCAGTTGAAACCGCTGGCGGTCTGCACGAGCGAGTCGAAGCCTCGGCGATTGGCCCACGGGCCGTCATAGCCGTATGCACACAGGCTGACGTAGACGATGCCGGGGCGCAGTGCGGCAACCTGCTCGGGACCAAACTGCAGCGCCGCCAGGCCGCCCGGTCGATAGCCCTGCACGAAGATATCGGCGTCGCGCAGCAGCGTGCGGAGTTGCTGGGCAGCGGCTGCATCGTGCAAGTCGAGTTGCGCGGAGCGCTTGCCGCGCCCGGTGTCGATCACCAGCGGAGGGATGGCGGGCAGATGCGGCCCCGTGACGAGCAGCACATCGGCCCCATGCGCGGCGAGCGTCCGCCCGCAGACGGGCCCGGCAATCACGCGCGTGAGATCGAGCACACGCACGCCCGAGAGCGGTCGGCCCTGGGCATGTGCGGGCAATGGCTGCGGTGGCGCATCGCCGATGCGCTCGATTGTCATCAGCGGCTGGCTGGCGACGGCGATGCCTTGCGGGTGCGCGTCCCACTCTTCAAACGTACGCGCCGCGGTGACGACCATGCCCGCCTGCGCCGCCGCGTCTTCAAACGCTTCGGCCTTCCATTGGCTCAATGCAGCGGCCACGGCGTCGCGGTCATACGCGCAGCCGAGCAGCTTGAGCACGCCGTCACGGTGATGTGGGAAGTTGGTATGCAGGCGCACGCAGCGCCCGTCGCCGCAGCGGTAGAGCCCGGCGATCTTGTCCCATGGCTCGGGCGGCAATTGGCCGTCGACGCGGAAGTAGCGCTCGGAGCGGAACTCCAGCGCGGCGTGGTGCATGTCGACCGACACCGTCTGCTCGCGCCCGGTGCGCAGCGTATCGACGTGCGCGGCGGCCAGGGCGGCGGCCGCGATGGTGCTCTGCGCGAGCGTGCCGACCGCAAAGGATGAGGGGAGCGCGGGCTCGGCGCCCGTCAGGCTGACCCGCGACAACGCCTGCGCCGGCTGACCGAGCGCCGCCCACAGCTGGGCAAGCGCATCGGCGGCTGTCACGGGTTGCACGGTGTCCTGAAGATCAGGCCTGCGGAATCTCGATCTTCACCTCGAGCACTTCCAGGTTGTCCTGGCGCTCGAGGTTGACCTTGATGTCGTCGTTGCCGATCTTCACGTACTTCGAGATCACGGCCACCAGCTCGCGTTGCAAGGCGGGCAGGTAGTCGGCGGGCGCACCGCTGGCGGTGCGTTCGTGGGCGAGGATGATCTGCAGGCGTTCCTTGGCGACGGTTGCAGTCTTCTTCTTCTCGCCCAGCAGGAAAGACAGAATCGACATGGATGTGCGTCTCCTTATTTTCCGCCGCCGAACAGGCGCTGCAGGAAGCCCGGCTTGTTGTATTCGACGTAGCGCAGCTCCTTCTCCTTGCCGAGGAAGCGGTCGATCACATCGTGATAGGCGTTGGCGACGTCCGTGCCTTCGAGGTGGATGGCAGGCAGGCCCTGGTTGGACGCCTGCAGCACGGCCTCCGATTCCGGAATCACGCCGATCAGCTTGATGCGCAGGATTTCCTGGATGTCGGTGAGCGACAGCATCTCGCCTTCGGACACGCGCTTCGGGTTGTAGCGCGTGAGCAGCAGGTGTTCCTTGATCGGCTCCTTACCTTCCACCGCGCGGCGCGACTTGGACGACAGGATGCCCAGGATTCGGTCGGAGTCGCGCACCGAAGAGACTTCCGGGTTCGTCACCACGATGGCCTCGTCGGCAAAGTACATCGCCATCAGCGCGCCCGACTCGATACCGGCCGGCGAATCGCAGACGATGTATTCGAAGCCCATTTCCTTCAGGCCTTCGATCACCTTCTCGACGCCTTCACGCGTGAGCGCATCCTTGTCGCGCGTCTGCGAGGCGGGAAGGATGAAGAGGTTTTCGCACTTCTTGTCCTTGATGAGGGCCTGGTTCAGGTTGGCCTCACCGTGGATCACGTTGATCAGGTCATACACCACGCGGCGCTCGCAGCCCATGATGAGGTCGAGGTTGCGCAGGCCGACGTCGAAGTCGATGACGGCGGTCTTGTGGCCGCGCAGCGCAAGGCCGGCAGAAAATGCCGCACTGGTGGTCGTCTTGCCGACGCCGCCCTTGCCGGAGGTGACTACGATGATCTTGGTCATGGCTCGTATATCTGTAAGTTAAATCGCTCGGTTACTTCATCCGCAACGGTTCGAAAACCAGCGTGTTGTCCGCGAGCCGGACCTGCGCAGGCTTGCTGGCATAGGCGTCGGGCCACGGGGTTTCGCCGGTGCGGTAGATGCCGGCGATGGAAATCAGTTGGGGCTCCAGGCACGTGCAGAAGATGCGCGCGTCCAGATTGCCCTTCACGCCCGCCAGCGCACGGCCGCGCAGCGTGGCATACACGTAGATGTTGCCCTCGGCGATCACCTCGGCGCCGTCGCTCACCAGATCCAGCACGACGAGGTCGCCGCGCGCATAGATGCGCTGGCCGGAGCGCAGCGGGCGGTCGACGATCATGGTGCCGGGCTGCATGGCCACGGCTTCGGCGGGTGGTGCAGAAGGGGCGGGCGCGGCGGTATCGGACGCCTGGGCGTGCTCGGGGTCCTTGGCGTCTTTCTCGCCGCGCGGGCGACGGCCGTGGCTGTCGAGCAGCGGCAGGCCAAAACCCTGGGCCCACTCGGCCTGCTCGGGACTGGCCACGACGCCGATCGCGCGGGCGTGCAACCCTGCCAGGGTCTCGACCAGACGGTCGATGGGCAGGCGCTCGTCTTCGGCAAGGCGGCGCACGTCGATGGCGATCACGTCGTTGGAGAAGAACTCCGGCGTGTCGGCAAAGCGTCGCGTGAGTTCGGCGGCCAGGGCGTCCATGTCGGCGGTGCGCGGCGACAGCAGCAGGGCATCGACGGTGCCGCTGCGGATCTCGAACAGCGGCGCTTTCTTTTGAGACATAGAACGGCTACGCGGAAAAATGGGCTCATTCTAACGTTGTTGACGAAACGTCCAGGATTTTTTGCCCCCGCCGATCCCCCGTCTGGCCGAGAGCGCCGGCCGGTGCCCTTTTCGGCCACGCCGCCCCGCGCGCAAATGTCATCCGATGGTCACGGCACCGTCATGCGCGCTTCCGATACTCCCCGCTTCTGAGCCCCGGCCCAGCCCGCAGTTCTTTCGTGCTGCGCAAACGATCGCGCACACGCTCGGCAGTTCGTAGTCCGCAGTTTGCCGTTCGCAGACCACAAGAAGATCTTCAGGGAGAAGTTCATGCGAGTCCGACCGTTGTGTTCGGCGGCGTTGCCGCTTGCCGCGTTTTTGTCGCTGTCACTGGCTGCCTGCGGCGGCAGTGACGATAGCCCGTCCAGCGGGGCTAGCACGCCGGCCGCGACGGCCGCACCCGCCGGCACCAAGGCCACGCTGGCCGTGCTGGAGACCACCGACTTGCACACCAACGTGCTGTCGTACGACTACTTCAAGCTGGCCGCCGACAATTCGTTCGGCTTCGAACGTGTTTCCACCCTCATCAACCAGGCGCGTGCTCAATTCCCCAACACGCTGCTGCTGGACAACGGCGACACCATCCAGGGCACCGCGCTGTCGGACTACCAGGCCATGGTCAGCCCCGTCACGTGCGACCAGACGCTGGCGATCTACAAGGTGATGAACGCGGCCAAGTACGACGGCGGCGGCATCGGCAACCACGAGTTCAACTACGGCCTGCCGTATCTGTCGCAGGTCACGGGCAACACGTTCAACGTGGACGGCCTGCCCGATCCGGCATTGCAGAAGAAATGCGCGGGCCCGGCCTTCCCGCAGGTGCTGGCCAACGTGATGAGCGCGAAGACCAACGCGCCGCTGTTCCAGCCGTACACGATCATCACCAAGACAGTCACGGCCACGGCGCCGGACGGCAGCACGGTCAGCGCGCCGGTCAAGGTCGGCATCATCAGCTTTACGCCGCCCACCATCACGAGCTGGGACAAGCGCTGGCTCGACGGCAAGGTCTACACCGTCGGCATCAAGGAAACGGCGGCCAAGTACATCCCGGAAATGCGTGCGAAGGGCGCTGACCTCGTGGTGGCGATTTCGCACGGCGGGCTCGACAACTCGACGTATTCGCCGACGATGGAAAACGGCAGCTGGTGGCTCTCCACCGTGCCGGGCATCGATGCCATGCTGATCGGCCACTCGCACCAGCTCTTCCCCGATGCCAACAGCACGGTGAGCCAGTTCAACCTGCCCGGCGTGGACAAGGTCAAGGGCACGGTCAACGGCGTGCCGACCGTGATGGCGAACTACTGGGGCAAGCACCTGGGCGTCATCAAGCTCGGCCTGACGTTTGACGGCAAGACCTGGAACGTGGACAAGACGCAGACCACGGTCGAAGCGCGCTCGATCCAGAACGCCGACAAGACGTATGTGGCCGCCGACCCCACGGTCTCCGCCGCCATCGCCGCCGAGCACCAGGCGACGATCAACTACGTGAAGACGCCGGTGGGCAGCACGGACTTCCACATGAGCACGTTCTTTGCCGACGTGGGCGACCCGGGCGCGATCGAGATCGTCAACCAGGCGCAGGCCGATTACGTGTCGAACTACATCCAGGCGAACCTGCCGCAGTATGCGTCGCTGCCGGTGCTGTCGGTGAGCGCGCCGTTCAAGAGCGGCTTTGGTGGCGGGACCGATTTCACCGATGTGGCGGCCGGCCCGCTGGCGATCAACAACGCGGCCGACCTGTACCTGTATCCGAACACGGTCTACGCCGTGAAGGTGAGCGGTGCCGACATCAAGAACTGGCTCGAAACCGCCGCAAAACGCTTCAACACCATCGACCCCAACAGCGCGACGGTGCAGAAGCTGGTGAGCACGTTCCCGGGTTACAACTTCGACATGTTCACCACGCCGGACCTGACGTATGAAATCGACGTGACGCAGCCCGTGGGCAGCCGCATCAAGAACCTGCAGTACAAGGGCGCGGCCATCGACCCGGCCGGCCAGTTCATCGTCGCCACCAACAACTACCGCGCCAGCGGCGGCGGCAACTTCCCGGGCCTGGACGGCAGCAAGACAATCTATGCGTCGCCGGATGCCAACCGCGATGTGCTGATCAGCTACATCAAGAAGATCGGCAGCGTGAAGCGCGCCACCAATGGCTCGCAGCGCAGCTGGCGCTTCACGAAGCTGGCGAGCTCGGTGGCGCAGGTGCAGTTCACGTCGGCACCCAACCGGATTGCCGATGCCACGGCTGCGGGCATCACGAACGTCACGCAGGTGGCGGCCGATGACGGCTCGGGCAAGGGCCTGGCGGTGTACCAGATCGACCTGACGCAGTAAGCAGGAGCCCCGGCCATGCCTTCTCTTCGTTCTGCGTGGGCCGGTGCGCCGGCCATCGAGTCGCCGAGGCAATCGGTGCCGATGCTGACGGTGGCTGCCGCGCTGGCGGTGATCGTGGCCGCGGGCGGCTGGCTGTCGCACACGCGCCGCCCCCCCGACGTCGATGCCGCGCAGCTCGAAGCGTGGCGTGCGATGGTCGTGCAGGCGATGGCGCCCGAGGCGCTGCAGCAGTTGCGTCAACGCGCACGCAGCGGCTCGGTGCCTGCGCAATCGGCGTTGGGCGAAGCACTGCTCAACGCGCACGACGGCGCATTGCGCAACGAAGGCATGCGCTGGCTCGAGGCTGCCGCGCCGAGCGACATGCGCGCGCAACTGTCGCTCGGCAAGGCGCTGTTGCTCGGCACGGGCGGCATCGCGCGCGACTATCCGCGTGCACTGCATCTGCTGCGCCAGTCCGCCGACAAGGGCGATGCGGCGGCCGCGTATTACCTGGGCCTGATGCACCGCAGTGGTTATGGCACGCCCGTCGACCCCGCACAGGCCGCGCGCTGGTTCGATCGCGCGGCGCACCAGGGCATTCCATCGGCCATGTTCATGCTGGCCAATGCGTATCGCGAAGGCGAGGGCGTGCCGCGTGACGAAGCGCGCGCCCTGGCGCTGTACCAGGAGGCGGCCGAACACGAATTGCCCGAAGCGGTGCAGGCGCTGGCAATGGCCTACCAGAACGGCGAGCTCGGCCTCAAACGGGACGACGCTGCTTACCACCAGCAGTGGATCGAAACGGCGCATGCGCTGAAGCATCCGGCGCTCGCGCCGTAAGCGCTACCGTCCTCCGCCTTCCTGTTCCTCCCGGCTCGACACGATCCTCGCTGGCATGGCGATGGATCGTGTTCGTCCTATTGCGACGTGTTTGCACGACGCTGGACAGCCGGTGGTAACGCAGCGCCACGTCTGCATGTCAGGAGGCTGCAGAAT
This sequence comes from Ralstonia mannitolilytica, assembly GCF_905397375.1. Classification (GTDB taxonomy): domain Bacteria; phylum Pseudomonadota; class Gammaproteobacteria; order Burkholderiales; family Burkholderiaceae; genus Ralstonia; species Ralstonia mannitolilytica. The sequence continues at coordinate 118,717 of NZ_CAJPVG010000007.1, read as the reverse complement.
GAGACGATTCCTAATCACAGAGTTTGACGCATGTGTTTTTATGTTGCCCCGATGATAACCAGGGAGCAAAAACATGCGCGTATGGTGCGCAAGACTCGCAGCGAGTCTGCTGTGCATTGGGGCAAAGAGTGCCTTTGCCTACAGCTGCCAAACGGTGACCAGCGACACACTGCTTCAACCCAAGGCCATGTCAGTCCAGCGCGATTTGCCTGTGGGTTCCGTCATTGCTGAAGTTGTGTCGGACGTCAAAAGCACCTTCAGATGCACGAATAGCGAGCCCCGATTGAGCTTTCAGGAGACCGGCGTCAAAGCCTTTGGCACCTACGTCGGCGACTTCGATGGTAAGCGCGTCTACAGCACCAATATTGAAGGCATTGGCTACGCCGTTGCCGGAACGCCAATCAGTCAGTGTGCCGGTAAGACTTACTGGGTCGACGGAATTGAAACAACCAACGTCGACCACAACGTCTATTGCAAAGTGAACGGCATGTTCGGCGTTCAGCCGATGACAGCCAAAGCGGTCGTCCGCTTTTACAAGACGGCCGCGACCACGGGTACGGGCACCATTACAGCCAGGCAGGTGGGTTCTTTCATTTTGAAGAACGATAAAAGTACGTGGTTCACACCGGAAGCGAAGATCAGCATCAGCGCGTTTGACGTCAGCTCGGTGTCTTGCACGCTGGGCAGCACCGCGATCAACGTGAAGATGGGCGACGTGCCGGTTGGCGCATTCAAGGGTGTGGGTACCTGGCCCGACAGCGCCCGGACGAAGGCGTTCGACATTCCGCTCACGTGTTCCCAGGGTGCCAGCATCAACCTGAAGCTCGATGGCACGGCGTATGACACGACGAAGGGCATGTTGAAACTGGACGAAGCTACGAACCCAGCAAAGGGCGTCGCCATTCAATTGCTGTATGACAACCAGCCCGTCGAGCTGGCGAAAAGCTTCAAGTGGCAGACGGCCAGCGAAGACGGCACGTACGCCATTCCGCTCAAGGCCCGCTACGTACAGACGGACAGCAACATCACGCCCGGCGCTGCCAACGGCAGTGCGACTTTTACGCTCACGTATCAGTAAAGCAGCTTCGCTGCGTACGTGAAAGCGCGCGGTATCAGATTAGTCCTAGCAAAAACCGACAGTGGGTGTGTTCAGATGACCCTTTTCAAAAAAACTGGAGGTATCTGGACATGCGTGCGACGTACGTCGGGTTTGCGACGGGGCTCATGTTGATCGCGACACAGGAGGCATTTGCTTACATCTGCTATACAGAGAATAACGGCATCACGGTTCAACCGAACGACTTGACCGTTCCGCGTGATCTGCCCGTGGGCTCGGTCATTGCCGAGGTGGCAACGGGGGTGGTGTCGACCTTCAGGTGCAAGAACACGGAGCCCCGGATCCTTACGCAGCAGGTCGGCATCAGGGCGGTTGGGACACACGTTGCAGACTTCGATGGCAAGCGCATCTACAAGACGAACGTTGAGGGAATCGGTTATGCGGTTGGCATAAAGTCAGCACCGGATAGCGGATGGGGACCATGCGCCAACATAACGCACTGGATTGACGGATCCAACCCGGAGACCCCGAACCAGTACATTTACTGCACAGCGAACGGAGGACCGTTCAGCGCGCTTCCAAGACAAGGCCAAGCGCTGATCCGCTTCTACAAGACAGCCGAAAGCACCGGCGCTGGGTCGGTGCCGATAATGCAGGCGGGTGGTTTCATCCTGCGAAACCAAGACTTCTGGCCATATGAGTTCCCCATCTATATCGGCACATTCAAGGTCGGTGCCATGTCATGCACGGTGAAGAACACGTTGATTCCGGTGAAACTCGGCGATGTGCCCGTCAGTGAGTTCAAAGGGCCGGGGACTTCGCCGCCCTCGAGGACGCAGGCCTTCAGCATTCCGCTGAACTGCGCAAAAGGTACAAGCATCAACGTGCAACTGGACGGGGCGGCACATGACGCCACGCAGGGCATGCTGAAGGTCAACGAGGGTCCAACGGCAGCCACCGGCGTGGCCATCCAGTTGCTCTACGACGACAAGCCGGTCCAGCTCGCCAAGCGGTTCCTGTGGCAGGTCACCGATGCAGAGGGCAACTACTCGATTCCCCTGAAGGCGCGCTACGTGCAGATCGCTGGCAGCGTTAGGGCGGGCGTCGCCAACGGCAGTGCGACGTTCACGCTGACATACCGGTAGTTCGCACTTGCGGTCTCGATAAAGCCTGCCACCCCCTGCTCGCGCCGCCGTTCCAGGCGGCGGCGCGTCCCTTCGCAACGCTCTCCCGCTGACAGCCGGGCACCCCGATGTACCGGAGGTGACATTTCACGTGAAGCGGAGTGCTCCGCTTCCTTTGCGTCGGCCAGAATGAGACGATTCCTAATCACGGCGTTTGACGCATGTGTTTTTATGTTGCCCGACGATAACAACGGAGCACGACATGCGCGTATGGACTGCGAGCCTCGCGGCAGGCCTGACGTTGATAGCCGCAAAAGGGGCGTGCGCTTACACCTGCCAGACGGTGACGAGCGACATCATCATTCAACCCAAGGCCCTGGCTGTCCAGCGCGACTTGCCGGTGGGGTCGCTGATTAGCGAGGTGGTGTCTGATGTGGTGACCACCTTCCATTGTTCCAATGAGGCGCCAGCTTTGAAGTTTCAGCAAGCAGGCATCAAGGGATACGGTGAGTACGCAGGCAACTTCAATGGGAAACGCGTGTGGAAGACCAACATCGAAGGCATTGGCTATGCCGTTGGAATCACGCCGATGAACGGGTGCGCTACAGGTGCAACGTTCTATGTAACGGGGGGTAATCCAGACAACATCGACCAGAACCTGTACTGCTCAAACAACGGCATTCTCCCATCGCAGCCTATGAAGGCCAAAGCCGTGATCAAGTTCTTCAAGACAGCACGCAACACCGGTGTGGGCTCGGTTGATGCGAAGCAGGTGGGTTCCTTCATCCTGGAAAACAACCGCAGTACGTGGGTCTCCCCGGAACCCAAGATCAGCATTGCTTCGTTTAGCGTGAGCACGCTGTCTTGCACGCTGGGTAGCACCGCGATCAATGTGAAGATGGGCGACGTGCCGGTTGGCGCATTCAAGGGTGTGGGTACCTGGCCCGACAGCGCCCGGACGAAGGCGTTCGACATTCCGCTCACCTGTTCCAAGGGTGCCAGCATCAACCTGAAGCTCGACGGCACAGCGTATGACGCGAAGAACGGCATGTTGAAGCTGGAAGAAGGTAGCGACACAGCGAAGGGCGTCGCCATTCAATTGCTGTATGACGACCAGCCCGTCGAGCTGGCGAAAAGCTTCAAGTGGCAGACGGCCAGCGAAGACGGCACGTACGCCATTCCGCTCAAGGCCCGCTACGTACAGACGGACAGCAGCATCACGCCCGGCGCTGCCAACGGCAGCGCGACCTTCACGCTCACGTATCAGTAACGCGGCCTGGCCGCTCAATAGAGCCCACGGGTCTGGGCATGCAGTCGCACCAGGCCCAGCAACGCATCAATCTGCGGCGTCGGCACGCCGACGTGCTGACCGATCTCCCGCACCGATGCCACCAGTGCATCGATCTCCAGCGGGCCGCGCCCGGCTTCCGCATCCTGCAGCATCGACGTCTTGAACGCGCCAAGCTGCCGCGTGACGGCGCTGCGTTCTTCACCGCTCTGTTCGATCGGGCAGCCGATGCGCGCGCCGATCGCTTTCGCTTCTTCCATGATGGCGAGGCAAAACGCGCTGACCTGCGGGTCGTCGAGAATGCGGTCACACGTCGCGCCGGTCAGCACCGACACCGGGTTCATCGTCATGTTGCCCCACAGCTTGAACCAGATGTCGCGCTGGATGGCTTCGCTGCGTTCGATCTGCAAACCGGCGCGTTCAAGCAGCGCCCCGATTGCATCGAGGCGCGGTGAGGTGCCGCCCGCAGGTTCGCCGATGATCAATCGCTTGCCGAACCCGTGGCGCACGTGGCCAGGCGCAGCGGTCGAGCAGGTCAGATGCACCACGCAGCCGAGCACGCTCTTCGTTGGAATGGCCTGCGCGATGCGGCCGTGCGGATCCACCGATTGCAGGCGCAGACCTTCCAGCGGGCCAGGTCGATCAAAGAACCACCACGGCACGCCGTTCATTGCCACCACCACGGAAGTCTCCGGGCCGATGAGCGGGCCGATGGTTTGCGCCACGCTTTCCATGGCCGGCGCCTTCACGGCCACGACCACGACATCCTGCACACCGAGCGCATGCGCATCGTCACTCGCGTGCACCGGCACAGAGCGTGTGTTGCCGTCCTCGGTCAGTCGCAGCCCTTCGACCTGCAGCGCCTGAAGCGTCGCGCCCCGTGCCAACACGTTGAGGGGTTGATCGGCCAGCGCGAGCTTCGCGCCAAGATAGCCGCCGACCGCGCCGGCGCCCACGATGCAAATGCGTGTCATGTGATCAGGTTCGGTAGGAAGGGTCGATGCGGTCGATGGTGCGGGTGAGCGCGGCAAACACGTCTTCGCCAGCGCCAAAATTCGGGTTGAACTGCAACGAATCGCGCGTGCAGTTGCGCGCAATCGCTTCGGGAATCTCCAGCACTGGGCCCATCGACGTGGAAGCCAGCTGGATCTCGCACGCGCGGTTGAGCAGCCACAACACCGCAAAGGCCCGCGCAATCGAATCGCCCCAGGCCAGCAACCCGTGGTTGCGCAGAATGACGGCAGGCTTGTCGCCGATGTTCTTGACCAGGCGCGGCCCTTCATCGGCATGCACGGTAATGCCTTCAAAGTCGTGATACGCGACCTTGCCGTGCAGCTGCGCCGCATAGAAATTGCTGATCGACAGACCATCGCGCGCGCAGGCCACGGCCATGCCGGCGGTCGTGTGGGTGTGCATCACGCAATGCGCACCCGGAATGCCGGCGTGAATGGCGGCGTGCACGGTAAAACCGGCGGGGTTGACGGGCCAGTCCGGCTGACCCGGCGCACGCTGCGCATTGCCCTGCAGGTCGATCTTCACGAGGTTCGACGCGCAGACTTCGGCATACGTCAGGCCAAACGGGTTGATGAGGAAATGCGGGCCGCCATCGTCGGCGCGGCCATCTTCGGGTGGCAGGCGCAGCGTGATGTGGTTGTAGATCAGCTCCGTCCAGCCGAGCTGCGCAAAGATGCGGTAGCACACCGCCAGCTTCACGCGCGCGGCCCATTCATGTGGGCCGCACCAGTCCGGGCGATGGGCCTGGATGCTCGATCCGGCGTCGGGTGAAAGCGAAAGCACCGTCATGACCTGTCTCCTGATCGCAGGGGCCATGCGCCGGTCGGGTTGCCGGCGCTTAAGTGATTCACATGTTAATGAATTTGCGCCGGGCGTCAAACAACGTTACATCTGCCGTCTGCTAGGGCAACTGGTTGCGCAGGATCACCAACCACTGCATGACCGAATTCGTGTACGGATCGAGCTGGTTGGCGTCATTCAACTCGGTGATGCTCATCGACGCGGATTGCTGCACGTTGCCGCCAATCGATTTCACTTCATGGCGCACCGGGTCCACCTCAACGACGAGGTCGCAGTGCATGGGCGTTCTGCCGGCCTGGATCTCGGCCGGGTCCGTCATGAAGCGATCGGCGCCGCGTGCGGTGCAGATGAGGTCGCCCGGGCGCGGCACGGCCGGCGTGCGTTCGAGCACGAAGGCGGGATGCTTGAGCAGATGGTCGCGCGCATCGGTGACGTATTCCGCATGCGTGGCGCCGGTCAGGAACTGGTCGTTCTGCAGGCCGGCCTTGCGCATGATCCACGAGATGAACACGGCCGACCACGCCCAGCCGCCGGTGGTCAGCTGGTGGCAGCTCGGCGTCTTGCCGACGATGGCCCAGTAGCGCTTGGCCAGCACGCAGCCGCGCGCGGTGGCTTCACCGCCCGTGCCGTCGGGATAGCGCAGGCAAGGGGCAGGAGCAGGAGCAGCGGGCGTCGCAACCGCTTTGGGCAGCGGCATGTCGGCACCCCCTTCTTCGTCCACCGGGGCAGGGGTGGGGTCGTCAGCCGTCAGCCAGCGGCCCTGGGGCTGATCGGGAAAGCCGCCGCCGGTCACGCAATACGTATCGTCACGACCCACCCGCACGACCTGACGGCCCCACCGGTCCCATTCGGTGAGGGCGATCTCGATCATCTTCTCGCGCGGCGTGGCGCCCGGCCGCGTCTGCACGACTTCGTTGTCGGGCAGCGGTTCGGCCTGCGGACGCGCGGGCGGCGTGGTGCAGCCGGCGAACCAAAGGACCGGTGCGATCAGGACGATCGGCAGGGCAATACGCAAAACGAGCGAATTGCGCAGAAGAGGGCGGGGCATGAAAGAGGAGGGAAGGGATGGCCTGACGGGGAGGCAGGCCTTCCGACGTGGTACGCCAATGCTGCGGTCGATTCACGCATGCAATGGCATGCCACGTCGTGGGCGCAGCAGACAGGGCTGGCTACGCCAGGATCGTCATTGCGTCAGGCGTTGACGGCGTCCTTGAACTTCTGGCCAGCCTTGAACTTGACGGTCTTGGCAGCTTCGACCTTGATTTCTTCGCCGGTGCGCGGATTGCGGGCCATGCGCTCGGCACGTTCACCTTGGCTGAAGGTACCAAAGCCGATGAGGCTGACCGCATCGCCCTTGCCAACGGATTCCATGATGGCCTGCAGGGTCACGTTCAGTGCCTGCTCGGCCTTGGCCTTGGTCAGACCGTCTACGCCGCTGGCGATGGCGTCGATCAGTTCGGTTTTCGTCATTGCTTGACTCCCTTCAAGAGTAGATAACACACACATCAGAGCCTCCGGGGGGCGGCTCCAAGGGCGACATGATACCGGCATGCGATTGGCGCCGGCACGTGAGCTTTGTAACGACGTATCGCGAGCGGGTTCCGTAAACCCGCATCGGGCTTGCATTGCGAGGCGGTCCCATCACATCGGCAGGCTGTTGAAGGCATCGGCTTGTGCCTGATGTGTTCGCTCGTCGATAGGATCGACGCAAGTCGATCGATGGGTTTACCTTTTTCTTTATGTATACAGATAGTAGTAGTAAATAAAGCCGCGCCCTTTCTGTGGATAACTCGGAAAATCGCTTCCGGTTCAAGCACTTGTTGAAAGCAAAACCGCTGGTACAGCGTGTGCCCCGGCGTGGATGGATCGCTGGTTTGCATCCACGCTCCATCGGCAGCTGCGTCACTTGTGCCCACACCATCGACAGGGCAGCCACAGACAGCCAACAGGCTTTGCCGGTAGTTATCCACAGCCGCAGGCCCGGTTATCCACATCGAGCGGCGAGACAGGGCGGCGGCACGTGTCGGGTTGCCATGCTTTTGGTGTAGGCTCTCGGCTTCGTTGATCGACGTTTCCGTTCTTCCCCGCACCTCCATGACACGCACGTCTGCTGATGCCATGCCGGCTCCGGCTGAGTCTCCGTCCGCGCCGCAAGCCCCGGCCAAACTGCGCCGCCGCGACCGCATCGAGGTGCGCCAATCGGGCGTGCACGGGCGCGGCGTCTATGCCGTGGCGCCCATCGCCAAGGGCAAGAAGATCATCGAATACAAGGGCGAGCACATCTCGTGGAAAGAGGCGCTGCGCCGCCATCCGCATGACCCGTCCGACCCGAACCACACGTTCTACTTCAGCCTCGAAGACGGCAGCGTGATCGACGCCAAGTACGGCGGCAACCGCGCACGCTGGATCAACCACGCGTGCAAGCCGAACTGCGAGGCGCGCGAGAAGGACGGCCGCGTGTTCATTCATGCGCTGCGCGACATCGAACCCGGCGAGGAGCTGTTCTACGACTACGGCCTCGTCATCGAAGGCCGCCAGACCAAGGCGCTGAAGGAACAGTTCGCCTGCCGCTGCGGCGCCAAGAACTGCCGCGGCACGATGCTGGCGCCGCCCGAGAAGAAGAAAAAGAAGAAGTGAGCCGCGCCTAGCCCGGTTCGCCGGCCAGCGGCACGCGCAACACGATGCGCATCACGCGGGAGCCGTCGCGGGCTGCGGCGTCTTCAATGGCAACATGGCCGCCGTGCAGGCGCACGATGTCGTGCACGATGGCCAGGCCCAGGCCGCTGCCGTGTGGCTGCCCGGGGCGGTGATCCGCGTCGCCACGGAAGAAGCGCTGGAACACCTCGCCGCGCCGCTCCGGCGGAATGCCCGGCCCGTTGTCTTCCACGCTGACCACACCCCACCAGTGCGAGGAGGCATCCGCTTCCATGCCCGCGCGCAAGGTGATGCGCCCGCCGGTCGGCACGTACTTGATGGCGTTGTCGATGAGGTTGTTGATCGCTTCGCGCAGCAGCACCGCGTTGGCCAGCACGGGGGCCTGCAATGAACCTGGCAACGTGGCTTCCTCCGGCCAGGCCTCGAAGCCCAGGTCGAGCCCGCGGGCAAGCGCGCGCGGCACCCACTCGGCACCGGCATCGAACGCAAGCGATACGAGATCCACGCGCACCGGCGGCCCCAGTTGCTCGAGCGTCATGCCGGGCTCGGCCCGTGCCAGCGTCAGCAGCTGGTTCGACAGCCGGATGGCCCGGTTGGCACCCGATTGCAGTTCGAGCAGGGCAGGGCGCGCGTCTTCCAGCGTCGTGGCCTGCACGGCGTGATCGGCGTGCAGCTTCAACGCGGTGAGCGGCGTGCGCAACTGATGGGCCGCATCGGCGATGAAGGTGCGCTGCGCTTCGAGTGCATCGCGCAGGCGCGCCAGCAAGGCATTCATGGCGTTGATGAGCGGCTGCAGCTCGGCCGGCACGCGCTCCGCCGATTCGGCGGGAAGGGGCCTGACGGACTGCGCGCTTTGCCGGTTGAGCGTATCGGCCAGCGTCTGCAGCGGCTGCAGTTCTTCCTTGAGCACGAGCGAGAGGATCAGCCCGCCCACGGCCAGCAGCACGATCAGCGGAATCGATACCGATAGCAGCACTTCCTTGGCCGCCGCATCACGGTGGTCCAGCAGTTCGGCCACTTCCACGACGATGCTGTTGTCGGGCTGCATCGCATCGGGCGGCTTGGACGGATTGAACGCGGGCGCCGTCTGGGCCTGCGTGGGCGCCAGCGCGGGCCGCGTGACGTCGTCTTCCGGATCGGGCGGCGCCGGCTGGCGCGGCGAAACCGGCTTTGGCACATCGGCGGTCACACCCGGCACGGGCAGGCGCACGGCGCGCACTTGCTTGCCGTCGATCCAGCTGTAGAACACGCGCGCCTCGCCAATGCGCACCTGTCCCGAGCCGTAGCCGAGCGCCGTGTCGCGCCCGATCAGCGTGCCGGCGGGGCCGGCAATGCGCCAGAAGATGCGGTCTTCTCCGCTGTTCTGCACCAGCGTCTGCGCGGTAAGGGCGATGTCGTACAGCCTGGCCGGCGGCACGTGCGGCCCGGCCAGGCGCATTTGCTCGGCCAGCGTATTGGCCACGCCCACCAGCGCCCGATCGAATACCTGCGCGGTGTAATGCGCCGCCAGCCAGTACGAGAGCGCACCCGTGCCGACCACGAGGCCGAACAGCGGCGTCGCCAGCGCCCGCAGCAGATGCAGCCGGAGGCTGAGTGCGCCGTGGGCGGGCGCAGGCGCGGCAGGCCGGTGGCGTTTGAACATGATGCGGCGCTACGCCGGAGCGCGTGCCTGCAGCAGATAGCCAAAACCGCGCACGGTGACGATCTCGGCTTCGGAGTGTTCGATCTTGCGGCGCACGCGATGCACATAGACTTCGATGGCCGTATCGCCCACTACATCGTGGCTCGCCTCGCCGATGGCGTGACCAAAGCTGGCCAGATGCTCCTGCAGCTGCACCTTGCTGACCACGCGGCCCTGACGCAGCATCAGCAGTTCCAGCACGGCAAACTCTCGCGGCGACAGCTCCAGCGGCGCGGCATCGACAAAGATGCGCCGCTCCACGCCGCTCAGGCGCAGTCGCCCGACCAGGATGTCCGGCCGCGCCGCGGGCTCGGAAGGATCGCCGCGGCGGCGCAGCAGCGCACCGACACGCGCCACGAGCTCGGGCATTTCGAAGGGCTTGAGGAGGTAATCGTCGGCGCCGGCATTCAGGCCGTTGACCTTATCGGAAAGGCCGTCGCGGGCGGTGAGGATCAGCACCGGCGTGGCGCGGTCGCGCGCGCGGAACTGCGACAACAGCGTCATGCCGTCGATGCCCGGCAAGCCGAGATCCAGGATCACCAGGTCGTGCGTCTGCCGGGCCAGCTGCTCGGCGGCGAAGACACCGTCATGCACGGCATGCACGCGGTGTCCGGCCTGCGTCAGTCCGGCATGGATGCCGCTGGCAATGGCGCGGTCGTCTTCAATCAGCAGGATGCGCATGGGGCGGTCCGCAAAGCGCGGCGGAAAAGGAATCGGTGCGGTTTGGCAGCGCTACAATGCGCGGATGACCGAAGCCCTGCTCACCATCACCGACCTGGAGGCCGCCATCAATTACTGGCGTGCCCGTTCGCCCGCCCAGGGCGAGGAACTGCGGCTGTGTGCCGAGGCGTCGGCGTTGGCCAAGCCGTATGCGCTGATGATTGTACAAGGCGCCACCCGCATCGCCCCGGAGCAATTGGGCGACAAGGCGCGGGCGGCGTATGAAGCGTGGCGCGCGGCCACGCAGGGCTGAGCGCCAGCAGCAGCGGCGTTACTTCGCGCCGGTCGTCCTGGCGGCCTGCTCGATGAAGCGGGCGAGATCGGCGTCACGGTGCGTTAGGCCGTTTGCGTCGTGCGTCGACAGGGTGATGTCGACGCGATTCCACACGTTGAACCACTCCGGGTGGTGATTCATCTGCTCGGCCTTGATCGCCACGCGCGTCATGAAGCCGAACGCGGCGTTGAAGTCGGCAAAGGTGAAGGTTTTCTGGATGGCGTCGCGGTCCTTCTGCAGCTGCCATCCGGGCAGCTCGGCAAACAGGGCCTTGCGTTGGTCGTCGTTGAGCGTGGGCATCATGATGGGTCACGGAAATCGGTCGAGAATGCGCGCAGTATAGTCAGCGCCCAGAACGGGTTGTGCCCTGAAGCATGCATGCGAAGTCCAGCTTCCGGGCACCACGCGCTCTAAATGTCTGCCGTATCGGCCCAGCCTTCACGGTTGCCTACGTTCAGCACGAGATCGCCGTCGACCACATCGCCGGCGCCGAAAGTCGGCAGCGCGGCGAGTTCTTCATACAGCGGCGTGAAATCGGGGCGCGTGGCGTCAAACAGCTGCTCGAAACTGTCGATCACGAAGTACGTCTTCTGGAACGTGTCGATGCGATAGCGCGTGCGCATGATGCGGCGCACGTCGAAGCCGATGCGGTTCGGGCTGGCTGAATCGAGCGCATACACCGATTCGCTCTTGCTCGACACGATGCCCGCACCGTAGATGCGCAGGCCGGCCGGCGTGCGGATCAGCCCGAATTCCACCGTGTACCAGTACAGGCGCGCCAGCATGTCGAGCTGGCCGAGGCGCGCCGCCTTCAGGCCGCCCTTGCCGTAGGCCTCCATGTAGTCGGCGAAGATCGGGTTGATCAGCAGCGGCACGTGGCCAAAGATGTCGTGGAAGCAGTCGGGCTCTTGCAGGTAATCGAGCTGGTCGGGCCGGCGCATCCACCAGCTGGCCGGGAAGCGCCGGTTGGCGAGGTGATCGAAAAAGACTTCGTCCGGCACCAGGCCCGGCACCGCGACGATCTGCCAGCCGGTCGCGCGCAGGAGCGTTTCGTTGAGTTCGTCGAACGACGGCACGCGGTCGCGGCTCATGCCCAGCGTCGACAGGCCCTGCAGGAATTCATCGCACACGCGGCCCGGCAGCAGCGCCTCCTGGCGGTCGTACAGCGTGCGCCATGTCGCATGGTCGGCGGCGGTGTAGCGGTGTACCGGCTGATCGATCGTGAAGTCGGCGCGCAGCGTCTGGCCGTCGAGGCCTTGCGCAAACTGTTCGCGCAGCTTGTCGGTCAGGGTGCCGTTGAAGCCGGCGGGGGCCGCGGTCTGGGTCGAGTCGGGGGCGGTGGTGGCGGGGGCCATTCGGGTGTCTCGCTCTCGTGTTATTCAAGTCCGGCCAGTGTAGGGGTGCGGCCCTGCGGATTGTCCGCAAAACGGGCGCCTCTGAGCCGCGGCATGCGGAAATCGTGCAGAATGGCGTGCATCTACGCAGGAGATATGCATGATTTCGCTCGATACCTTCGATCTAGCCCTGCTGGCGGCGCTGCAGCGCGATGGCCGTGCGACGCATCAGCAGCTTTCGGAGCAGGTGCACCTCTCGGCCAGCCAGGTGGGGCGGCGTCTGGCGCGGCTGGAGTCCGAAGGCGTGATCGAAGGCTACCGGGTGGTGCTGTCGCCGACCGGCCTGGGGCTCGGCGTGACGGTGTTCGCCAGCATCAAGCTCGCGCATCATGGCGACGCGATCGTCGAGCGTTTCCGTGAAGAGATCATGCTGCTCGACGCGGTGCAGGAGTGCTATTCCGTGGCCGGCGATGCCGACTACATGCTGCGCGTGGTGGTGCCCGACCTGCCGGCGCTATCGGAGTTCGTCATGCGCAAGCTGATGCGGGTGCCGGGCGTGGACAATGTGCGTTCCAATATCGTACTGACAGCTTTGAAGCGGGACGGCGCGCTGCCGCTATCCCACCTCGGTGGGTGACCGTGCGCCTTGCGCCAGGGTGCGCGGCGTGTCACGCTGCAAGCCGATCACACCCAGTTTCAATGAATCGCCTTTCCCGGGCGGGAGACCATGATGGTTGAAGGACACACCACTCATCCGGCGCATCTGCCGGCACGTCGTGCGGGCGGCTACGGCATGCCGGCACGCGTTCGTGCGTGGTGGGTGGCGGCCGCCGTGGCGGGGGTCACCTATGGCGGCATGTTGACCATGGTGGCCGTCGACGTGCCGCCGGGTACGCCGCTGATCGGCCGCATCGTCGCGCAGCCGCTGTGGAAGATGCTCATGGCGATGCTGCTGGCGCGTGCGGCGTCGCTGCATGAGATTCCGCGCGAGCGCCGCTGGCTCGTCGGCGCGATGCTGTTTTCGGCGCTGGGCGACCTGTGCCTGGCATTGCCGGACTGGAAGCCGTCGTTCATTGCCGGCCTCGGCTGCTTCCTCGTCGCCCATCTGTGCTATCTGCGCGTGCTGTGGCAGTTGCGAGGCGCGTCGTCGCCGGTGCGCCTGCTGGCGGTGGGCGCGATGATCGGCGTGGCCATCGGCATGCTGCTGTGGTACTGGCCGGGCCTGGGCGGTTTGAAAGGCCCCGTCATCGTTTACATGGTCGTGCTCTCGTCAATGGTGTGTGCCGCGCTGCTGGCGCGCCTGCCCGGGCCGCTGACCGCCTGGGGCGCCATCGCCTTTGCCGCCTCCGACGCCATGATCGGGATCAGCGTGTTCGTGTTTCCCTTTACGGACCATGAGCTGGCGATCTGGTGGAGCTATGCCGCCGCGCAGCTGCTGATCAGCGGCGGCCTGCTCACGCGCCGCACACCGCCCGCGCGCCGGGCATAAGCTCGATCGCCGTGTCCTTCGCTGTGGGAGCCCCGATGCTGCAGACCCTCGACGCCAGCGCGACGGCAGCGTGCCTGCCGTACGCCGCGCTTGCCGACGCCATCGCCCAGGTATTGCGCGACGCGCGCGCCGGCCGGGCCCAGGCGCCCGCCCGACTGGTGATGCCCTTGCCCGGGCCCGGCAGCTTGTTGCTGATGCCCGCGTCCAATGCCGACATGGCCATCACCAAGATGATCACGGTGCACCCGCATAACCCGTCGCGCGGTTTGCCGGCCATCCACGGTGAGGTCGTCGTCATGGACGCGCAGACCGGCGTGCGGCGCCTGCTGCTCGATGGGCCGACCGTCACGGCGCACCGCACGGCAGCGGTCTCGCTGCTGGCCGCGCGCCTGCTGGCCCCGGAGCCAGCGGGCGACCTGCTGCTGGTAGGCGCCGGGGCCCAGGCGCGTGCACATCTGGAAGCCTTCCACCTGGGCCTTGGCACGCGGCGCGTGACCATCATTGCCCGCAATGCCGCCAGCGCCGAGGGCTTGGCCGCGCATGCACGTGCCCTCGGGATGGACGCCACCGCGCTGGCCGGCGGGGATGCGGCCGGGGTGGCGCAGGCCGCGCGCGCCGTGTTGCCGCATGTGTCGCTCGTGGTCACGGCCACGCCGTCGTCGCAACCCGTGCTGCCGGACTGGGCGGAGCCCGGCGACGGGCACGGCCGGACGTGGCGGCCGCAACACTTCATCGCGGCAGTCGGTGCGTTCCGGCCCGACATGGCCGAACTGCCGCCGCGGCTGTGCGTGCATGCCGCCGCGGTCGACCGGCTGTACGCCGACACGCTTGTCGACCTGGAAGTCGAGGCGGGCGACCTGCTGCAGGCAGGTGTGCCGTGGTCGCGTGTACGTCCGTTACAACAGTGCGTCGACGTGACGCCCGACACGCTCGCGCAGGCCGCGCCGGTGTCGCCCGTGGTGTTCAAGAGCGTCGGCAGCGCCTTGTGGGATCTAGCGGCGTGCGTGCTCGCGCTGTCGCAGTCCAGGCCTGTTTAAAAAGCGCGTTCGGCCCGAGGAGGCCCGCCATCAGCAGGTCTCGACCCGCGCTTGTAACAGGAAACCTCTAGAAAAAGCATTCTAGCCACGGCAATCAAACGGGATAATGACCATCCCTTCCGCCTGGGAGGAGACTGAGAACGCACCGGCACACGCCGCTGTACGGCACGTTTGCCCGGATGCGTCTGACACTGGAGCACATACAGATGGCCTATAAAAAAGCACTGGCGGCCGCCGCCGGGATGATCCTCGCCACCGCCGCGCACGCACAGGCTGCCGGCAGCAACATCGTCAGCCTGGGCTGGTTCCGCGTGATGCCGAACAGCTCGAGCGACCCGCTGTTCGTCAACAGCGTGGGCGGCGTTCCCGTCAACCAATCGCAGCCCAACACCGGCGCCAAGATCAAGGACGCCGATACCGTTGGCCTCGCGTTCACGCACTTCTTTACCGACAACTTCGCCATGGAACTGGTGGGCGGCATCCCGCCGCGCCACAAGATCGAAGGCACGGGTTCCTTCTCGCGCTACGGCGAAATCGGTTCGGCCAAGCAATGGAGCCCGGCCGTGCTGGCCAAGTGGTACTTCTTCGGCGCCGACAGCAAGTTCCGCCCGTACGTCGGTGCCGGCCTGAACTACACGTGGTTCTCCGACGAGAAGATCACCAACAGCGCCTTCCAGAACCAGGTGCTGGGCCGCGGCACGCCGGGCAGCACGAGCAGCGTGTCGACCGACAGCTCGCTGAACCCGGTGCTGAACGTGGGCGCCACGTACGCCATCACCAAGGACTGGTTCGTGGGCCTGTCGGTGTCGTACCTGCCGCTGAAGACGACGGCCAAGATCGATACGAAGCTGATCAACGGCACGCATATCCAGAGCGAAGCCAAGATCAAGATCAACCCGGTCGTGACCTTCCTGAACGTGGGCTACCGCTTCTGAGCGGCGGCCGCGTTCAACAAAGAAGGCGTGCCATGGCGGCACGCCTTTTTTTGTGCGCTGCTCAGGCAACGGCTTTGACCGGGTAGCCGGCCTGCTCGATGGCGGCCTTGAGCGCGTCGACGCTCGCGCCGCTCGTGACGGCCACGCTCTGGCGGGACAGATCGACCTGCACATTGGCGCCGGCATCCACCTGCTGTACCGCACGCGTGACGGCCGATACGCAATGGCCGCAGCTCATACCTTCAACGGAAAACGTCGTCATGGTTCGCTCCTGGAAAGGAAGGAAGAAATCATGCAGCGGAGTATGAACCTTCCTACCGTGGGAACCGCAAGCGTAGAATGACCGCTTGACCTTGCCAAGATGGGAAGGTCTAGGCTGATGCCATCTTCCTTCGACAGCACGTTTCCATGACCACCAGCCTTGCCCATCCGGCTTCACTCGATCTCGAAATCGGCGGGATGACCTGCGCCGCCTGTGCCGGCCGTGTCGAACGCGCCTTGCGCGCCGTGCCCGGCGTGACGGAGGCCAGCGTCAACCTCGCAACCGAACGCGCGCGCGTGCACGGCGCCGCGGCGAGCGATGCACTTGTGGCGGCCGTTTCGGCTGCTGGCTATGAAGCGCGCGTCGCATCCGACGAAGCGGCAGCGCGTGCCGCCGCCGAGCCGGATTTCTGGGACGGTGCCGGCCCCGTGTGGATTGCCGCTGCGTTGTCGCTGCCGCTGGTGCTGCCGATGATCGCCGGCTGGTTCGGCAGCGAGTGGATGCTGCCCCCCTGGGGGCAGTGGCTGCTGGCGACGCCGGTGCAGTTCGTGATCGGCGCGCGCTTTTACAAGGCCGGCTGGAAGGCCGTGCGCGCGGGTGCGGGCAACATGGATGTGCTCGTCGCGCTCGGGACGTCGGCTGCATACGGCCTGTCGCTGTGGCTGTGGTGGCGTGCGGGCGAAGACCACCTGCCGCATCTGTACTTTGAAAGCGGGGCCGTCGTCATCACGCTGGTGCGCCTGGGCAAGTGGCTCGAGGTGCGGGCCAAGCGGCAGACGGCGCAGGCGATTCGCGCGCTGCAGGCGCTGCGCCCCGATACCGCTCGCGTGCGCACTGCCGACGGCACGCTGCGCGACACCCCCGTCGCCCAGGTGCGAGTGGGCGATGTGGTGTCCGTGCGTGCCGGCGAGCGCATCCCCGTGGATGCGGTGGTGCTGGAAGGCGACAGCCACGTCGATGAATCCATGCTGACCGGCGAAAGCCTGCCCGTGCCCAAGCGCGAAGGCGACCGCGTGACCGCCGGTGCCATCGCCACCGACGGCGTGCTGCTCGTGCGCACCACGGCCATCGGCGCGGACACGATGCTTTCGCGCATCATCCGCCTCGTAGAAGACGCGCAGGCTGCGAAGCCGCCGATCCAGCAACTGGTCGATCGTGTGAGCGCGATCTTTGTGCCAGCGGTGCTGGTGGCGGCGTTGCTCACGCTGGCCGGTTGGTTCATCGCTGGGGCGGGGTGGGAGACGGCCATCGTCAACGCCGTGGCGGTGCTGGTGATCGCTTGCCCGTGCGCGCTCGGCCTTGCCACGCCGTCCGCCATCATGGCCGGCACCGGCGCGGGGGCGCGGCGCGGCATTCTCATTGCCGATGCGCAGGCGCTGGAACGCGCGCAACAGGTCGATTTCGTCGTCTTCGACAAGACGGGCACGCTTACCGTGGGCCGGCCGCGCGTCACGGCGGTGGAAGCCGCGCCGGGCGTCGATGCCGCGACGCTGCTGGACGAGCTCGCCGCGCTGCAGGCCGAAAACACGCATCCGCTGGCCCACGCCACGCGGGAATACGCCGAGCAACAAGGCCGCGCCATCACGCCGGCGCAATCGCCCGAAGTGCTGGCCGGACGCGGCACGCGCGGCATCGTGAATGGCGCGTCGCTGCAACTCGGCAACGCGCGGTGGATGGATGAACTGGGGCTCGATCGCCGCGCATTGCAAGCGCGCGCCGATGCGCTGGAGGCGCAAGGCAACACCGTCTCGTGGCTTGCGCAGCGTGATGAAGGCGGCCTGCAGTTGCGCGGCCTGATTGGCTTTGGCGATGCGCTCAAGCCCGGCGCGAAGGAGGCTGTGTCCGCGCTGCAGGCGCGTGGCGTGCGCACCGCGCTCGTGACCGGCGACAACGCCGGCGCGGCACGCAGCGTGGCACACGCGCTCGGCATCGACGAAGTGGCCGCGCAGGTGTTGCCGCAAGACAAGGCCGCGCGTGTCACGGCATGGCAGAAGGCCGGCCACGTGGTCGCGATGGTCGGCGACGGCATCAACGATGCGCCCGCGCTGGCCGCGGCCGATGTCGGCATCGCCATGGCCACCGGCACCGATGTGGCGATGCAGGCCGCCGGCATCACGCTCATGCGCGGCGAGCCGCGTCTGGTGAGCGACGCGCTGGACCTCTCGCGCCGCACGGTCGCCAAGATCCGCCAGAACCTGTTCTGGGCGTTCGTCTACAACGTGGTCGGCATTCCACTGGCCGCGTTCGGCCTGCTCAGCCCAACATTTGCCGGGGCGGCCATGGCGTTCTCGAGCGTGAGCGTCGTCACCAATGCGCTGATGCTGCGCCGCTGGCCATCCACCGGAGACCGCGCATGACCCGCACCGATCTCAATGCAACCCAGGGCCCCGTCAACATCGGCGAGGCCGCCAAGGCCAGCGGCGTATCGGCCAAGATGATCCGCTATTACGAGAGCATCGGCCTGCTGCCGCCAAGCCCGCGCACGGAGGGCAACTACCGGATGTATGACGCGCGCGCCCTGCATGTGCTGCGGTTCATCCATCGTTCGCGCTCGCTGGGGTTCTCGCTCGAAGAGATCCGCACGCTGCTCTCGCTCTGGAACGACCGCGAGCGCGCCAGCGCCGACGTCAAGGCCATCACGCTGCGCCATGTGGCCGACCTGGAAGCGCGCATCCGCGAGCTGCAAGGCATGCGCGATACGCTCATGACGCTGGCGAATGCGTGCCACGGCGACGACCGGCCCGATTGCCCCATCCTGCAGGGCGTGGCCGGCGAGAGCGCAGACACCGGCGGCCAGGGCGGCTGCTGCCACTGACGGTTCGGCCCGTTGCAGCGCGCGGCGTCTATGCCACAATCTGGCAACCAAAGGAGGAGACGCCGATGACGCAAGCCCCCGCTCAGGCCGCACCCGATCAGGCGCAGGAGGCCCGCCAGCGCATGAAGGACGGCACTGAACTGCTGGTCCGCACGTGGTCGCCCGACACCCAGGCGGGCGAACCGCGCGGCACCGTCATCCTCGTGCACGGCATGGCCGAACACAGTGGGCGCTACGTCCATGTGGCCAAGGTGCTGACCGACCTGGGCCTGCGCGTGCGAGCTTTCGACCTGCGCGGCCACGGCCGCAGCGGCGGCCCGCGCATGGCGCTCGACGCGCCGGACAACTACCTGACCGACCTGGCGGAAATCGTCGACGCCGCCGTCGCCGAATGGCACGAGATGCCGTTCGTGCTTGGGCACAGCATGGGCGGGCTGATCGTCGCGCGCTTCACCACTGCGCGCGTCCGGCCCGTGCGCGGCGTGCTGCTGTCATCGCCCGCGCTGCGCGTGAAATTGCCGCCAGGAACGGGCATCGTGCGGGGGATCCTCTCCGCCATCGCGCCGCGGCTGCCGGTGCCCAACCCCGTTGATCCGGCCAAGCTTTCCCATGATCCGAGCGTGGCAGCCGCCTATCGCGCTGACCCGCTCGTGCAGGGCACGATCAGTGCTTCCGTGCTGGAGTTCATGCTCAATGCCATCACCCAGACGCAACAGGACGCCCCGCGCCTCGAAGCGCCGATGCTGCTGATGGCAGGCGGCGCCGATTCGATTGTCGATCCGTCCGGCAGTCGCGATTTCTATGCGAATGCGCCGGAAGACTTGCGGACCTTGGCGTGGTTCGACAACGGGTATCACGAGATCTTCAACGAAGCCGAGCCGCTGCGCAGTCAGGTGTTTGGAAAGATGACGGAGTGGCTGGCTTCGCGGATTTGATTTGTAGTGAATTGGTCGCACCACAAGAATAAAAACCAATAACACCAAGGAAAAGAAGCACGGAGACATGGAAACGTACGACTACATCATCATCGGCGCAGGCTCCGCAGGCTGCGTCCTGGCCAACCGCCTCACACGCGATCCCGACGTGTCCGTGCTCCTGCTGGAGGCAGGCGGCAAGGACGACTACCACTGGATCCACATCCCCGTCGGCTATCTGTATTGCATCGGCAACCCGCGCACGGACTGGCTCTACCGCACTCGCGAAGAGCCCGGCCTGAACGGCCGCTCGCTCGGCTACCCGCGCGGCCGGGTGCTCGGCGGCTGCTCGTCGATCAACGGCATGATCTACATGCGCGGCCAGCGCGAAGACTACGACGGCTGGGCCGACATCACGGGCGATGCCTCCTGGAAGTGGGATGCGGTGCTGCCGCTGTTCAAGGCGAGCGAGAACCACCACGGCGGGGCCAACGCGTGGCACGGCGCCGACGGCGAATGGCGGGTCGAGCCGCAGCGCCTGCACTGGCAGATTCTTGAAACCTTCATCGAAGCCGCCGTGCAGGCCGGCATTCCGCGCACCAGCGACTTCAACCGCGGCGACAACTTCGGCGTCGGATACTTCGAGGTCAACCAGAAGCGGGGCATCCGCTGGAACACGGCCAAGGGCTTCCTGCGCCCCGCATCGCAGAGGCCGAACCTGACCATCATGACGGGCGCGCAGGTGCGTGCGCTGACCTTCAGCGGCAAGCGCTGCACGGGCGTGACGTATCGCGGGGCCGGGGTCGATTACTCGGTCGCGGCGCGCGAGGAGGTGATCCTCTCGGCGGGGGCGATCAACTCGCCGCAACTGCTCGAGCTGGCGGGGATCGGCCAGCCGGAGCGGCTGCAGGCGCTGGGCATTCCGGTGCGGCAGGCGCTGCCGGGCGTGGGCGAGAACCTGCAGGACCATCTGCAGTTGCGCAGCGTGGTCAAGGTGCACGGCGTGCCGACGCTGAACACGCGGGCCTCGAACTGGTGGGGCAAGGCGATGATCGGCATGCAGTACGCCTTCAACCAGAGCGGGCCGATGAGCATGGCGCCGTCGCAGTTGGGCGTGTTCGCGCGCTCGAATCCGCAGGTGTCGCGGCCCGATGTGGAGTACCACGTGCAGCCGCTCTCGCTCGACAAGTTCGGCGACCCGCTGCACGCGTTCAACGCGTTTACCGCCAGCGTGTGCAACCTGCGCCCGACCTCGCGCGGCACGGTGCACATCACCTCGGCCGACCCGTTTGCCGCGCCGACGATCGCGCCGAACTACCTGTCGACCGACGAAGACCGCAAGGTCGCGGCCGATTCCTTGCGGCTCACGCGCCGCATCGTCGCCCAGCCCGCCCTGGCGCAATACCGGCCCGAAGAGTACCTGCCCGGCGCCGCCTTCCAGACCGACGAACAACTCGCCCGCGCCGCCGGCGAGATCGGCACGACCATCTTCCACCCGGTCGGCACGTGCCGCATGGGGCGCGCCGACGACGTGAACGCGGTGGTCGATGCCCAGCTGCGCGTGCGCGGTATCGAAGGGCTGCGCGTGGTGGATGCGTCCATCATGCCGACCATCACCTCCGGCAACACCAACTCGCCGACGATCATGATCGCGGAGAAGGCCAGCGAGATGATCCGGGCGGCGCGCAAGGCGCGTGCGCGCGGCGAGGCGGTCGCGGTTTGAGGGGCGGCCGACATGGGCGTGACACACCGCCCATGTCCCATGAATAGGGCAATCGGTATTGCTCCGATACGTAACTCTACGTAAGCCCCATCAGCGAGCTGCAAACCCAATGCCGGTGCGGGTTTTGGGCTGTAAGCGATGTGCAATCCGCCTCGGTACAAACCCCGATGTTTTGCAACGCAACAGCCGTTGACAATCATCCGCACCAAAAAAAGAGGCGGGAGACAAGAGGGAATCATGGCGCAGGACATCATTCTCGAAACGCGCGGGCTGACCAAGGCCTTCAAGGGCTTTACCGCCGTGTCCGACGTCAACCTGCGCGTGCAGCGCGGGTCGATCCACGCCCTCATCGGCCCCAACGGGGCAGGCAAGACGACGTGCTTCAACCTGCTGACCAAGTTTCTGGTGCCCACGCGGGGCACGATCCTGTTCAACGGCGTCGACATCACCTCGGAGAAGCCGGCGCAGATTGCACGCCGGGGCGTGATCCGCTCGTTCCAGATTTCCGCCGTGTTTCCGCATCTGAGCGTGCTGGAAAACGTTCGCGTCGGCCTGCAGCGCCAGCTGGGCACGGCGTACGCGTTCTGGCGCAGCGAGCAGTCGCTCAATGTCCTGAATGAACGCGCGATGGAGCTGCTCGATCAGGTGGGCCTGACGCAGTTCGCGCACACCGTGACGGTGGAGCTGCCCTACGGCCGCAAGCGCGCGCTGGAGATTGCCACCACGCTGGCGATGGAGCCCGAGCTGATGCTGCTCGACGAGCCCACGCAGGGCATGGGCCACGAAGACGTGGACCGCGTGACGGAGCTGATCAAGCGCGTGGCCGCGGGCCGCACGATCCTGATGGTCGAACACAACATGAACGTGGTGTCGTCCATCGCCGACAAGATCACGGTGCTGCAGCGCGGCCAGATCCTGGCCGAGGGCCCGTATGAAGACGTCTCGAAGAACCCGCAGGTGATGGAGGCCTACATGGGCACCGCCGATGCGGCGCTGGAAGGCCACTGAGCCCGTCAAGGCCATGGAAGCAGTCGGCCGGCGCAGGCCGGTCACCGATGCAGCGGCTGGCTGCATCACCGAACGCTAGACCCGAACACACGAGAACACTGCATGAGCACGCCCGCGCTCCAGATCAAGGACCTGCACGCCTGGTACGGCGAATCGCACATCCTGCATGGTGTCGACCTGACCGTGAACCGCGGCGAGGTGGTCACGCTGCTCGGCCGCAACGGCGCGGGCCGCACCACCACGCTGCGCGCCATCATGGGCCTGGTGGGCACGCGCAAGGGCTCCATCGTCGTGCACGACGCAAGCGGCCAGGGCGTGGAAACGATCGACCTGCCGACGCACAAGATCGCCCACTGCGGCATCGGCTACTGCCCCGAGGAACGGGGCATCTTCTCCAGCCTCTCGTGCGAAGAGAACCTGATGCTGCCGCCGGTGCTGAAGGGGCAGGTGGCCAGGTCCGGCAATGCCGGCATGAGCATCGACGAGATCTACGAGATGTTTCCCAACCTGAAGGAGCGCCGCCAGAGCCAGGGCACGCGCCTGTCGGGCGGCGAGCAGCAGATGCTGGCGGTCGGGCGCATCCTGCGCACGGGCGCGAACCTGCTGCTGCTCGACGAGATTTCCGAGGGCCTTGCGCCGGTGATCGTGCAGGCGCTGGCCCGCATGATCCTGATGCTCAAGAAGCGCGGCTACACGGTGGTGATGGTGGAGCAGAACTTCCGCTTTGCCGCGCCGCTGGCAGATCGCTTTTATGTGATGGAACACGGCCGCATCGTCGAGCGTTTCGAGGCGGCGCAACTGCAGGACAAGATGCCGGTGCTGCACGAACTGCTCGGCGTGTAAGACGTTTTCCCGATCGACTTGCAAGACCATGCGCCAGCGTGATCCGCGGCGCGCACGACACAGGAGACAAGACCATGACACTCAAGAAGCTGGCTGGTGCATTGATGGCGGTAGGGCTGGGCGCGGCTGCATTCGGCGCGCATGCGCAGGTGAGCGGCGACAAGGTGAAGATCGGCTACATCACCGATCTCTCGGGCCTGTATGCCGACATCGACGGGCAGGGCGGTGTCGAGGCGGTCAAGATGGCGATCGAGGATGCGGGCGGCAAGGTGCTCGGCAAGCCGATCGAACTGGTGACGGCCGATCACCAGAACAAGGCTGACATCGCGGCGTCCAAGGCGCGCGAGTGGATGGACCAGCAGGGTATCGACATGCTGCTGGGTGGCACCAACTCCGCCACGTCGCTGGCGATGAGCAAGGTGGCGGCCGAGAAGAAGAAGGTGTTCATCGGCATCGGCGCCGGCACGGCCCGCCTGACCAACGAGGAATGCACGCCGTACACGATTCACTATGCGTATGACACGGTGGCCCTGGCCAAGGGCACCGGCAGCGCGGTGGTCAAGCAGGGTGGTAAGTCGTGGTTCTTCCTGACCGCCGATTACGCCTTCGGCCACTCGCTGGAGAACGACACCGCTGCCGTGGTCAAGGCCAACGGCGGCACGGTGGTGGGCTCAGTCAAACACCCGCTGTCGGCGTCGGACTTCTCGTCGTACCTGCTGCAGGCGCAGTCGTCCAAGGCGCAGATCCTGGGCCTGGCCAACGCCGGCGGCGACACGATCAACTCGATCAAGGCCGCCAAGGAATTCGGCATCACCAAGTCGATGAAGATCGCCGGCCTGCTGATGTTCATCAACGACGTGCATAGCCTCGGTCTGCAGACGGCCGAAGGCCTGTTGATGACCGACAGCTGGTACTGGGACACCAACGACGCCACGCGCAAGTTCGCCAACCGCTACTTCATGAAGATGAAGAAGATGCCGAGCAGCCTGCAGGCGGCGGATTACTCGGCGGTGTCGAACTACATCAAGGCGGTGGCCGCGGCCGGCACGGACGATCCGGACAAGGTCATCGCGCAGCTGAAGAAGACGAAGCTGGACGACTTCTACGCCAAGGGCATGATCCGCGCCGACGGCCGCTATGTGCACGACATGTACCTGATGCAGGTGAAGACGCCGGCCGAATCGAAGAAGCCATGGGATTACCTGAAGGTGGTGGCGACCATCCCGGGCGACCAGGCCTTCACCACGCCGGCCGAGTCGAAGTGCTCGCTGATGAAGAAGTAAGCGCGTAAGCAATCGGGTGCCGCCGTCCGCGCGGATGGCGGTGCCCTCAACGTTGTGTTGGTGTTCTTTCCCTGACCGCGATGGAAATCTTTGGCGTTCCGCTACCGGCCATGCTCAGCCAGCTGCTGCTGGGTCTGGTCAACGGTTCCTTCTATGCGATGTTGAGCCTGGGCCTTGCGGTCATCTTCGGGCTGCTCAACGTCATCAATTTTGCGCACGGGGCGCTCTTCATGCTGGGTGCGGTGCTCACGTGGATGGGCTTCTCGTACCTGGGCGTGCCGTACTGGGCGATGCTCGTGCTGTCGCCGCTGGTGATCGGGCTGCTGGGCGTGGTGATCGAGCGCACGCTCCTGCGCCACATCTACAAGCTGGACCACCTGTACGGCCTGCTGCTCACGCTGGGCGTGACGCTCGTCATCGAAGGCGTGTTCCGCGCCATCTACGGCGTCTCGGGCCTCCCGTACAGCACGCCCGACCTGCTGCAGGGCGCCACCGACCTCGGCTTCATGGTGCTGCCGAACTACCGGGCCTGGGTGGTGCTGGCCTCGCTGGTGGTGTGCTTCGCCACGTGGTTCATGATCGAGAAGACGAAGCTCGGCGCGTATCTGCGTGCCGGCACCGAGAACCCGAAGCTCGTCGAAGCGTTTGGCGTGAACGTGCCGCTGATGGTCACGCTCACCTACGGCTTCGGCGTGGCGCTGGCGGCGTTTGCGGGCGTGCTGGCGGCACCCGTCATCCAGATCTCGCCGCTGATGGGCCAGAGCATGATCATCACCGTGTTTGCGGTGGTGGTGATCGGCGGCATGGGGTCGATCATGGGCTCGATCGTCACCGGCCTCGGGCTGGGCGTGATCGAGGGGCTGACCAAGGTGTTCTATCCGCAGGCGTCGTCCACGGTGGTGTTCGTGATCATGGTGCTGGTGCTGCTGGTGCGGCCGGCGGGCCTGTTCGGTAAAGAGAAATAAGCGGCGCTATGCAAAACACCTCTTCCCTCAAATATGTGTTGTACGGCCTGCTGCTGGTCGCGCTGATTGCCGCGCCGCTGGTGGGGGCGTATCCGGTCTTCGTCGCCAAGCTGCTGTGCTTTGCGCTGTTTGCCTCCGCCTTCAACCTCCTGCTCGGCTACACGGGGCTGCTGTCGTTCGGGCATGCGGCGTTCTTTGGCGGCGCGGGCTACGTGGCCGGCTACCTGATGCGCGATCTGCATGTCACGCCGGAGCTCGGCCTGCTGGCCGGCACGGCGGCGGGTGCGCTCATCGGCCTGGTAGTGGGTCTGCTCGCCATCCGGCGCCAGGGCATCTACTTCGCGATGATCACGCTGGCGCTGGCGCAGATGCTGTACTTCTTCTGCCTGCAGGCGCCGTTCACCGGCGGCGAAGACGGCCTGCAAGGCGTGCCGCGCGGCAAGCTGTTCGGCGCGCTCGACCTGTCGTCGGACATGACGCTGTACTACGTGGTGCTGGTGATCGTGGCAGCGGCGTTCCTGCTGATCGTGCGCACGATCCACTCGCCGTTCGGACAGATTCTGAAGGCCATCAAGGAGAACGAGCCGCGCGCCACGTCCCTCGGCTACGACACCGATCGCTTCAAGCTGCTCGCCTTCGTGCTGTCGGCGGCGCTCACGGGCCTCGCGGGCTCGCTCAAGACGCTGGTGCTGGGCTTCGAGACGCTGACCGACGTGCACTGGTCGATGTCCGGCTCGGTGATCCTGATGACGCTGGTGGGCGGCCTCGGTATTCTGTCGGGCCCGCTGCTTGGCGCGGCGCTGGTGATCGCGCTGGAAAACAAGCTCGGCGACATCGGCAGCTTCCTGGCCGGCGCCACGGGCATCGACGGCTTCAACGTGCTCGGTGAATCCGTGACGACGGTGACGGGCGCGATCTTCGTGATCTGCGTGCTGACCTTCCGCCGGGGCATCATGGGGGAGATCGCCGCCCGGGTGCCGTGGCTGCGGCGTTGACGCCACAATAGGCGAAGATGCCGGTAAATTTCACCCGAACGGCTGATCTTGGTGCCTGATGCACCGTAAGGGTTTGCTCTAGTTGCTGCATTGCGGTGCATCTTTTACAGTCGCGTTACGGTTTTCGCACGAGATAAATGAGGCGGGAGCGAGGAGACGACAGCACACACCGCACGAAACGGTGGAGATGCTAAATAAAACAGAGGCCCTGCCGGGTGATCCCCGGCAGGGCCTTTTAGTTTGTAGCGCCGGCCGACAGGAGGGCGCGCCCCCGGGTGGTGACCGTCACGAGCTGCGTGTCGGGCGCGCAGTCCACCAGGCCATCAATGCACGCGTCCTCCCAGATCGACAGGCGCGGGCACGATGTCCGCCATGCCTCCAGGACTTCCGCATGGGGCCTCGGCCGCTCGGCCAGGGATTGCAGCAGCTGCAAGGTCAGGGCGCGGGTCGGGTCTGCCATGGCGGGCTCCATCACGGGGTGGCTCCCATTCTGGTTCTGGCATGCCGGCAAGAGAAATGCATTCGGTGTCGACGCCTATGCACGCGCTGCATGACAATGGCGCCTTCGCCCCGAACCGCCCATGACCCTGTCTACCCGCCTCGCCAACCCGGATGACCGGCCGCGCTTGCTGGCCGCCGTTGCATCGGGCGCCCCCCCGCTGCAAGTGGCCCACGCCGTCGATACCCTGCTCGCGCATCCGAGCGTGCACCCGTGCGTTCTCGTCGAGGCGGACGACGCGCTGGCGGGCGTGGCGCCGGCCACCCTGGTGCCGCATTTTGCGCTCGGCGGCCTGGTGGCATGGTTGCCGGTCGGGGTGATGACGTTCTCGGACGCGGCTGCCGTCCGGGATGCAGCCTTGGCTGCCATCCATGAGTACGCGCGCGCACATGGCATACTCCACGTCCTGCTGCCGCCTGCCGCGCTTGCCGCCGACGAGGCGTCTGCGCTCGGCTTTGTGCGCGATGCCTCCGGATGCTGGCGGCGCAGCGCGCGTCCGGCGCCCAAATCGCTGGCCTGATCCTTCCCGTTTCGCTTTCCCTGATGGAATTCGCTTTGCTCGCCGTGGCCGGCTTTCTGGCTGGCCTGATCGATGCCGTGGCCGGTGGCGGTGGCCTGGTGCAGATCCCCGCGCTGTTCTCGGCGTATCCGAACGTCGCGCCCGCCACGCTCATCGGCACCAACAAAGTCGCGTCGATGTCGGGCACGGCGACGGCGGCGGTGCGCTACGGCCGCACGGTGCGCATTTACTGGGGCGCGACGGCGCCGGCGGTGGTCACGGCGTTTGTGTTTTCGCTGCTCGGCGCGTGGGCGCTCACGCATATTCCGGCCGAGCCGCTGCGCCGTGCGCTGCCGTTCGTGCTGGCGGTGCTGCTCGTCTACACGGTGGCCAAGAAGAACCTGGGCGCCGATCACGCCCCGAGCCTCAAGGGCTGGCGCGAGCGCGCCGCGGCATTGCTGGCCGGCGCGGCCATCGGTTTCTACGACGGCGTGTTTGGCCCGGGCACCGGCAGCTTCCTGATGATCGCGTTCGTGCGCGTGTTTGGGTACGACTTCCTGCATGCGTCGGCGTCTACCAAGATCGTCAACCTCGCGACCAACGTGGCTGCGCTGTTGCTGCTGGCCGCCAAGGGGCACGTCTGGTGGCAGCTCGGCCTGGTGATGGCGGTTGCCAACGTCGCCGGCAATCAGGTCGGCAGCCACCTCGCGCTGCGGCACGGCAGCCGCTTCGTGCGCAAGGTGTTCATCGTGGTGGTGCTGGCGTTGATTATGAAGACGGCTTACGACGCCTTCATCCGTTGAGTTGCTTCTCGAGCGCCACGCTGCGCTCGGTAACGACATCGCCCGTGTGCTGCGTGGTTACGGTTTCGATCAGCATGATTCCGCATTCTTCGTCGGCCACCGGAAAGTGACGCACGCCGCGCGGCACGACGCAGAATTCGCCGGGGCCGAGGTGCACATCGGCGCGGTCTTCGAAAGCGATTTTCAAGTGGCCGTAGACCACGAAGAACAGCTCGTCTTCATTCGGGTGGTCATGCCAGACGAACTCACCTTTGAGCTTGGCGACCTTGATGTATTGGTCGTTGACCTGGCCGACGACGCGCGGGGACCAATAGTCCGTGACCTGTTCCAGGGCCTGCGTGACCTGTACGGCGTGTCCTGCGAGCATGATGCGCTCCGATGTGTGGGAAGGCACTGAAGATAAGGGCGGGCGCCGTGCATTCCCAACCAAACTTTCTAATCGCGCCGATCACGCGGGCTAATGCGCGGTGCGTTGTCACCGTGTTGCCGCACGAGCGCGCTACGCTGCAGGGTTCGGTTTTTACCCACGCAGCATCATGGCCCTGAGTCTCGACGACATCCGCACGCTGTTCGACCGCCACGGCAACATTGCCTACAGCGGCGAGCCCGTCACGCAACGCGAACATGCCCTGCAGACGGCGGCGTTGGCGCAGGCGGCCGGCGCGTCGGATGCGCTGATCACCGCGGCGCTGCTGCACGACCTCGGTCATTTGCTGAACCCGCAGGGCGAGACGCCGACCGCCCACGGCATCGACGATCAGCACCAGTACTTTGCGCTGCCGTTTCTGCGTGCGACGTTTCCCGATGCCGTGCTGGAGCCGATCCGCCTGCATGTGGATGCCAAGCGCTGCCTGTGCGCGATGGATGCGCATTACTACGCGCGCCTCTCAGCCGATTCCGTACGGAGCCTGGCATTGCAGGGTGGTGTGTTTTCGGCGCAGGAAGCCGAGGCCTTCATGCAGCGTCCGTACGCTGCCGATGCGCTGCAGCTGCGCCAGTGGGACGACCTCGCCAAGGTGGCCGGGCAGCGCACGCCTGATCTTGCGCACTTCCTGGCGACGGCGGCGCGGGTTTCAGCGGCAGCCTAGGGTGCGCAGCGTCGCGCCAACGGCTTCGTCCCACGGCGTATGCGGTTCGGCGCCCAGCGTCTGCACGAGCTTGGCGTTGTCCATGCGCACCGGGTGCTGCCACAGGTAACGCATTTCGCGCATCTCACGCAGCATCTCGGAAAACGGCGACAGCACCGGCAGGGCGCACCACGGGAACGCGCGCGTCTTGACCGGCCGGCCCACGACGCGCCCGATGGACGCGGCCATCTGCGTGCCGTCGGCATCCCAGTGGCCGCGCATGTGATAGACCGCGAAGTCGGGCAGACGGTCGCCTAGCTCGACCAGGCGCAGCATCGTCTCGGCCACGTCGGGCAGATAGGCCCACTGGTGGCCGATGCCGGCCGCGCCCGGATAGGTGATGGTGCGGACGGACTTGCCCGGCTTGACCAGCGCGCCGGCAAACCACGTGTTGCCCGTGTGTGGCCCGAAGAAATCGCCCGCGCGCACGATCAGGCTGCGCACGCCCTCCGCGCTTGCGGCCTGCATGCGACGCTCCAACTCCACGCGGATCTTGCCCTTGCGGGTGAGCGGCGCCTGCGCCGTGGTTTCACGCAGCACCGGGAACGTCTCGGGCCCAAAGTTGTACACCGTCCCGGGCAGCACGATGCGTGCGCCCGAAGCGCGGGCCGCGGCAATGGTGTTGTCGATCATCGGAAGCACCTGCCCGGCCCAGTTCTTGTAGCCCGGCGGGTTGACGGCGTGGATGATCAGTTCCGCGCCTTGCGCCGCGCCGACCACGTCGTCGCGCACCATCGCGTCGCCGCGAATCCATTCGAATGGGGTGTTGCGGTTGGTCAGCGCATCCGGATTGCGGTGCAGCGCCCGCACATGCCAGCCGCGTGCCACCAGCCGACGCGCCACTTCACCGCCGATGCCGCCGGTGGCGCCCAGTACCAATGCGATGCGTTTTGCCTGTTGGGTTGCCTGTTCCATGACCATGCTCCTGAGGTGTGGGAGAGCGTTGCGATGGACGCATTCTGGGCGCGACTGTGCTTCAATGGAATTGTTGATGATGAGCGTGCAGCTATACGAATTTGTATGAACGGAACTGAGCCCGGCTGGGAGCTGTATCGGACCTTTCTTGCCGTCGTGCGAGAAGGATCGCTGTCCGGCGCCGCCCGCGCGCTGGGGCTGACGCAGCCCACGGCGGGGCGGCATGTCGATGCGCTCGAACGGGCGCTGGGCATGTCGCTCTTCATCCGAACGCAGCAGGGGCTGAGCCCCACAGAAGCGGCGCTATCGCTGCGGCCGTTTGCGGAATCGCTCGAAGCCACGAGCGCCGCCTTGCTGCGCGCCGCGTCCAGCCAGGGCGAGGGCGTGCGCGGCACCGTGCGCATCACCGCCAGCGAGGTCGTGGCGGTGGAGGTGCTGCCGCCCATCCTCGCCGATCTGCACGCCGCCTATCCGGAGCTGACGCTCGAGCTGGTGCCTTCGAACCGGATGGAAGACCTGTTGCGCCGCGAGGCGGACATCGCCGTGCGCATGCAGCCACCGAGCCAAGGCGTGCTCGTCGCGCGGCACTTGGGGGAGATTGAATTGGGGCTGTTTGCGCACCGGCGCTATCTGGCACAGCGCGGCACGCCAACTACGGTGGAAGAACTCGCTGGCCACACGTTGATCGGCTACGACAAGGAGAACGCATTCCTGCGCAGCGTGCGAGCGCAGTTCCCGTGGATCCAACGCAACCGCTTCGCACTGCGCACCGACAGTGACCTGGCTGCGATTGCTGCGCTGCGCGCCGGCTTTGGCATCGGCTTCTGCCAGGTCGGCCTGGTGCGGCACAACGCAGATCTGGTTCGGCTGTTCAGCGATCAGGTTTCCATCACGCTCGACACCTGGCTCGCCATGCACGAAGACCTGCGTGACAGCCCGCGCTGCCGCGTCGTGTTTGATGCGTTGGCGACGGGGCTGCTGCGTTACATCAACGGCGATTGATCGATCGCGTTGTCAGCGGCCCTGGCGCAGTGGGTCGAGCAGACCCTTCAGGCCGTTGTGATCCAGCTCCTGCATCAACGCGAGCAAGCGGCCGATCTGCCCCGGCGGAAAGCCCTCGCGCGCAAACCAGTTGAGGTAATGGCCCGGCAGGTCGGCAATCAGGCGGCCCTTGTACTTGCCGAAGGGCATTTGCGTGGTGACGAGGCGTTGGAGGTCTTCGGGGTTCATGGGCGCTATTGTGCCCCCGACGCGGGGACGAACTTAGGCACCTGCTCCAGCAAATGCCCCACAAAACCGGAGAGCTTCGGCAGCGGCCGCCGATCCTGCCGATACACCACATGAATCGGCCGCGGCTCGGGCGCATACGCTTGCAGCACGCGCACGAGTCGGCCGCTGGCCAGGTCTTCGGCGACGAGCACTTCGGGCTGCAGCAGCAGGCCCGCACCGGCAACCGCGGCCGCGCGCAAGCCATGGCCGTCGTTGCAGGTGAAGGCCGGGTCGTCGCGCCAGGGCGTGGCGCCGCTCCAGCCGGCAAGCTGCCACGCATTGCGGTTGTTCCAAACCATGTGCGAAAGGCAGCGATGCTGCGGCAGGTCGGCCGGCGTTTCCGGCCGGCCGTACCGCGCCAGGTACTCCGGCGACGCGCAGATGACCATGCGATACACGCACAGCGGCTTGGCAACCAGATCGGCATCGCCCAGCGGGCCGATGCGGATGGCGAGATCGAACCCTTCGTCGACGAGATCGACCATGCTGTTGCTGAGGTTCAACTCCACGCGCACCTGCGGATGCGCCTGCTGGAAGGTCGCGGCCAGTGGCGCGATCACGCACGCGCCGAACGTGGTCGGCGCGCTCACGCGCAGCGTGCCCGAAGGCGACGCGCGCAGCCGTTCGACGGAGGTTTCTGCCCAGCGCACCTGTTCCAGCACACGCTTGGCATCTTCGTAGAACACGCGGCCGGCGTCGGTCAGGCTTTGGCGGCGCGTGCTGCGCTGGAGCAGGCGGGCGCCCAGTTGCGTCTCCAGAGCGCTCACATATTTGCCGACCATCACCGCGGACATTTCAAGCCGCGCCGCGGCCTCGGTGAAGTTGCCGCCTTCGACCACCGCGACGAAGGTCTCCATGCTGCGCAGCTTGTCCATATTCCGAACCATTGATTTGGAATGCCCGAAGGTATCACGGCTTTATCGCATGAGGGGTTCGGCCAAGAATAGGCGCCATTCCAACCGGATTTGCGAAGGAGCACAGCATGAAAATCGTCGTGATTGGCGCCAGCGGCACACTGGGCCGCGCCGTGGTGGCGGAGCTGGAGCAGGGCGGTACGCATGAGGTCATCCGCGTCGGCCGCACGCAGGGCGAGCATCAAGTCGACATCACGAATGCCGACAGCGTGGCTGCGCTGTTCGACAGGCTCGGCCGTGTCGATGCCATCGTCTCCACCGCGGGCAACCTGTTCTTCGGGCCGCTGACCAAGATGACGGCCGCGGATTTCAACGTTGGCCTGCAGGACAAGCTGCTGGGCCAGGTGCGCCTGGCGCTGGTCGGTCAGCATTATCTGAACGACGGCGGCTCGATCACGCTGACGACCGGCATCGTGGGGCAGGAGCCGATCGCCCAAGGCGCCAACGCCACTGCGGTGAACGCGGGCGTGGAGGGCTTTGTGCGCGCCGCCGCGTGCGAGCTGCCGCGCGGCATCCGCATCAACGCGGTGAGCCCGACGGTGCTGACCGAATCCATGGAGGCATATGGCCCGTTCTTCCCGGGTTTCGAGCCGGTCTCGGCAGCGCGCGCGGCGTTGGCGTATCGGCGCAGCGTGGAGGGCGTGCAGAGCGGCCGGGTGTACCGCGTGGGCTGAGTCCGCCCAGGTCGTGAACACGTTAAGTTTCGGGGTATCTCCCCCTTGCCCGCGTGGCGTGACTCCTTCTAGACTCGTTCATCCCCGACCCATCGGTCGGTCAATCGCAGATTCAGGGCGGGCGCAGACCCGCTCGACCTATCTCAGGAGACGGCATGAAGGTATCGCGCGCATCCCGCATTGCACTCGCCGCGACGGCGCTGTTGGCCGGTACGGCATTCGCCCAGGTGAAGGTCGGCATCACGGTGTCGGCCACCGGGCCGGCGGCGTCGCTGGGGATTCCCGAGAAGAACACCGTGGCGCTGCTGCCCAAGGAAATCGCCGGCAAGAAGGTCGAGTACATCGTGCTCGACGATGCGTCTGACACGACCACCGCCGTCAAGAACACACGCAAGCTCATCACCGAAGACAAGGTCGACCTGGTGATCGGTTCGACTGTCACGCCCAACTCCCTGGCGATGGTCGACGTGGTGGCCGAGAACGAAACGCCGATGATCACGCTGGCCGCCTCCGCGCGGATCGTCGAGCCGGTGGACGCCAAGCGCGCGTGGGTCTTCAAGACGCCGCAGAACGATTCGCACATGGCCACCGCCATTGCCGAGCACATGGCCAACCATGGCGTGAAGACCGTCGCGCTGATCGGCTTTGCCGATGCCTATGGCGATTCGTGGGCGCAGGAGTTCGACAAGGTGGCGGGGCTGCGCAAGCTGAAGGTTGTCGCCAACGAGCGGTTTGCGCGCACCGATACGTCGGTGACGGGCCAGGTGCTGAAGATCATGGCGGCCAATCCGGATGCAGTGCTGATCGCAGGCTCAGGTACGCCGGCCGCGTTGCCGGAGCGTGCGCTGAAGGAGCGCGGCTACAAGGGCAAGCTGTACCAGACGCACGGTGTGGCGAATGCCGATTTCCTGCGCGTGTGCGGCAAGGATTGCGAAGGCACGTTCCTGCCGGCCGGGCCTATCCTCGTGGCCGAGCAATTGCCCGACAGCAACCCGGTGAAGAAGCCGGCGCTGGCGTACAAGACCGCGTATGAGAAGGCCTACGGCGGCCAGGTCTCCACCTTCGGCGGGCACATGTGGGATGCCGGTCTGCTGCTCGCCCATGCGCTGCCCGAGGCGCTGAAGAAGGGTCAGCCGGGCACGCCGGCGTTCCGCAAGGGCCTGCGCGACGCGATGGAGACGACCACCAACCTCGCCATCTCGCACGGCGTGATGAACATGAACCCGAAGGACCACCTTGGCCTGGACCAGCGCTCGCGCGTGATGGTCGAGATCAAGGACGGCAAGTGGAAGCTGCAGAACTGATGGCGCTTCGCCTTCATCGCCGCACGCAAAACGCACGGTCCGCGCCGTGCGTTTTTGCTGTGAGGGCTCAGGCTTCGACCACGCTTTGCGGGACTGGCGCCGCGCTGCCTTCGGGCAGGGCGGCCTGAATCTCGGCGAGATCCGCGTCGCTCAGCTTCAGGTCTGCCGCGCCGAGCAGGCCATCGAGCTGATCCGGCCGCCGCACGCCGACGATCGCACCCGTGACCATCGGCTTGCGCAGCGTCCAGGCGATGGCGACTTCCGCCGGTGTCCTGCCGTACCGTGCGCCCACGCCACGCAGCACTTCCACGAGGGCCAGGTTGCGTGTCAGATTGGGCTCTTGGAACTCGGGGCTGCGTTGCGCGCGCCAATCATTGGCGGGCAGCGCGGCGATGCGCTCGCGCGTCATGCGCCCGGACAGCAGCCCCGATTGCAGCGGCGAATACACGATGTTGCCGATGCCATGGGCCGCCGTGTACGGCAGGATCGAGGCCTCGATGCCGCGCATCAGCAGCGAGTAGGGCGGCTGCAGGGACGCAATGGGCGCCACCGCGCGTGCGCGTTCCAACTGCGCCGCATCGAAGTTCGACACCCCGATGTGGCGGATCTTGCCCGCCTTGCGCGCCGCGTCCAGCGCCGCAATGGCTGCTTCGATCGACTGCTCGGGTGCCCCGGTCGGGAAGGCCGGCCAGTGGATCTGGTACAGGTCGATCGCGTTCACGTTCAGGCGGCGCAGGCTCTCGTCGATTTCACGTGAAAGCGATGCGGGGTCGAGCGAATGCGAAATCCGCCCCTGCGCATCCCACACCAGCGAGCCCTTGGTGAACACGTACGGGCGGAGTTCTGCGGGCAGCTCGCGCAGCGCGCGGCCGACCACCGTTTCGGCGTGGCCGAGCCCATAGGCGGCCGCCGTGTCGATCCAGTTGATGCAGGCATGCGCGGCCGCTGCGATGGCGCGGATGGTGTCTCCGTCATCCTGCGCGCCCCAGCCGTATTCCCAGTTGCCGCCGCCCGAGGCCCATGTGCCGAAGCCCAAGGGCGAGATGTGCAGGTCCGATTGGCCGAGTTGTCGTGTTTGCATGGCGATGTCCTTCTGAGGTGGAAAGAGGAGTCGCCAGTCTAGGCAGCGCCGGCGTGTGAATTAAGTGGATAGAATCGGATGCACTATGAAGAGGACATTCACAATCGACCCGGACCTGCTGCCTGCGCTCGACGCGCTGCGCCGCGTGGCGGAGGCCGGCAGCTTCACGCACGCGGCGGCGGCGCTGGACGTGTCCACGTCGGCGTTGTCGCAGACGATCCGACGGCTGGAATCGGCGCTCGGGGCGCAGTTGCTCGCGCGCACCACGCGACAGGTGAGCGTGACCGAAGCAGGGGAGGCGCTGCTCGCGGTGGTGCGGCCGAGTCTCGATGCGCTGTACGGCGCCATGGCGGAGGTAGGCGAGCGTGCGACCGAGCCGCGCGGCACGTTGCGCGTGACGGCCTCGCGGGTCGCGTATCAAGCCGTGCTGCAGCCGGCGCTGGCAGACTTCCTGTCGCGGTATCCGCGTATTGAATTGGAGGTATCGGTGGACGATGGGCTCTCCGCCATCGTCGCAGACCGCTTCGATGTCGGCATCCGCTTTGGAGAGCGCGTGGAGCACGACATGGTGAGCGTGCCGATCGGGCCGGCCCGGCGGATTGCGGTCGTGGGCAGCCCCGCCTATCTGCACGCGCACGGCGCGCCCGACACCCCGGATGCGCTGCGCGAGCACCGTTGCATCCGCTACCGCTTTCCGAGCAGCGGCGCGTTGTACGCGTGGGAGTTTGGCGAGCCCGGACCGGGCGGCGCAATCCAGACGGTGGATGTGGCGGGCGGCCTGGTGACCAACGACGTGCTGGCGATGGTCGATGCGGCGCGACGGGGGATCGGGCTCGCGCATGTGCTGGAAGACCTCGTCGCCGAGGACTTGGTGGCTGGGAGGCTGGTCCGCGTGCTCGAAGCGTGGTGCCCGGCCTTGTACCGTTTCCATCTCTATTTTCCACGCATGCCGCAGATGCCGGGCAAGCTGCGCACCTTCATCGATTTCCTCCGCGCCGGTGCCGGAGCCACGCCAGCGTTGAAGTGTTTCACGTGAAACACAGTCGCTTCCAGGGAAGCGGTGCATGTTTCACGTGAAACACAAAACGCGCACGAATTTCACGCCGATTGCCGCATCGTCGAACAGCGGGGTAGGTGGACGACTTATAATTCCGCTTCTTCAAATTCCGATGCCTCCATGCGAGGAGGAAGCCATGCTGTATCCAATTGAGTTCGATGTGATCGTGGTGGGCGGCGGACACGCCGGCACCGAGGCCGCGCTGGCGGCCGCGCGCATGGGTTGCCAGACCCTGCTGCTGACGCACAACATCGAGACGCTGGGGCAGATGAGCTGCAACCCGTCCATCGGCGGCATTGGCAAGGGTCATCTCGTCAAGGAAGTCGACGCGCTCGGCGGCGCCATGGCCATCGCCACGGACGAGGGCGGGATCCAGTTCCGCATCCTCAATTCCAGCAAGGGGCCGGCTGTCCGTGCGACACGCGCCCAGGCGGACCGTGTGCTGTACAAGGCGGCCATCCGTCGCCGGCTGGAAAACCAGCCGAACCTGATGCTGTTCCAGCAGGCCGTGGAAGATCTGCTGGTGGAAGGCGATCGCGTCGTCGGCGCGGTGACGCAGGTTGGCGTGCAGTTCCGTGCGCGCGCTGTTGTGCTGACCGCGGGGACGTTCCTGGACGGCAAGATCCACGTCGGCTTGAACAACTACACCGGCGGCCGCGCGGGCGACCCGGCGGCGGTGTCGTTGTCGGCGCGCCTGAAGGAGTTGAAGCTGCCGCAAGGGCGCCTGAAGACGGGCACGCCGCCGCGCATCGATGGCCGGACCATCGATTTCTCGGTCCTGGAAGAGCAGCCCGGCGACCTCGATCCGGTGCCGGTGTTCTCGTTCATGGGCCGCGCAGACATGCACCCACGACAGGTGCCGTGCTGGGTCACGCACACCAACGAGCGCACGCACGACATCATCCGCGCCGGCCTGGACCGCTCGCCTATGTATACCGGTGTGATCGAAGGAGTGGGGCCGCGCTACTGCCCGAGCATCGAAGACAAGATTCACCGCTTCGCCAGCAAGGACAGCCACCAGATCTTCCTGGAGCCGGAAGGCCTCACGACGAACGAGTTCTACCCGAATGGCGTATCGACGAGCCTGCCGTTCGACGTGCAGTTGGACCTGATCCATTCGATGCGTGGGCTGGAAAACGCCCACATCCTGCGCCCCGGCTACGCCATCGAATACGACTACTTCGACCCGCGTGCACTGAAGGCGTCGCTGGAATCGAAGGCGATCTCTGGTCTGTTCTTCGCCGGCCAGATCAACGGCACCACAGGTTACGAAGAGGCGGCGGCCCAGGGGCTGCTCGCCGGTATCAATGCGGGTCTGCAGGTGCAGGGCAAGGAGGCCTGGACGCCGCGTCGCGACCAAGCCTATCTGGGCGTGCTGGTTGACGATCTCATCACGCGTGGTGTGACGGAGCCGTACCGCATGTTCACCAGCCGTGCCGAATTCCGCCTGAGCCTGCGCGAAGACAACGCGGACATGCGCCTGACTGAGATCGGCCGCCAACTCGGTGTGGTCGACGATGCCCGTTGGGATGCCTTCAACCGCAAGCGCGACGCTGTTTCACGTGAAACAGAGCGCCTGAAGTCGACATGGGTGAACCCGGCCACGCTGCCCCGGGAACATGCCGAGCCCGTCCTGGGGAAGGGGATCGAGCGCGAATATGCGCTGGCCGACCTGCTGCGTCGCCCGAACGTCACGTATGAATCGCTGATGGGCATGCAGGGTGGCAAGTACGCGCCCGAAGTGCCGCTGGCGGAGGACCCGTTGCTCGCGGAGCAGATTCGCGAGCAGATCGAGATCGGCATCAAGTACCACGGTTACATCGCGCGCCAAGCGGATGAAGTCGAGCGCCTCGGGGCGAACGAGAACACCCGCCTGCCGGCCGATTTTGATTACTCGCAGGTGCGCGGCCTGTCGATCGAAGTGCAGCAGAAACTCGCCAAGCACAAGCCCGAGACCATCGGCCAGGCATCGCGTATCTCCGGCATCACGCCGGCTGCGGTGTCGCTGCTGCTGGTGCACTTGAAGAAGGGCGTGCTGCGCGGCCAGGTCGGCCGGCGGCCGGCCGCGGAAGGTGAGGCGGCCTGATGCCCAATGCATTGACGGACGCCCGGGTGGAGCTCGAAGCCGGCACGCACGCCCTTGGCCTGTCGCTGGATGCCGCGCAACTGGATCGGTTGCTGGCGTACCAGGGGCTGCTGGCCAAGTGGAACCGCGTCTACAACCTGACTGCCATCCGCGATGCGGGCGACATGCTGACGCATCATCTGCTGGATTCGCTGTCGGCCGTGTCGCGCATCGCAGCGCTGGTGCGCCGCGCGCAGCCTGACGCGCCGCGCGTCCTCGATGTCGGCTCGGGCGGCGGGCTGCCCGGCATTCCGCTGG
Organism: Ralstonia mannitolilytica; assembly: GCF_905397375.1. Lineage (GTDB taxonomy): Bacteria > Pseudomonadota > Gammaproteobacteria > Burkholderiales > Burkholderiaceae > Ralstonia > Ralstonia mannitolilytica. The sequence goes on along the minus strand of NZ_CAJPVG010000007.1, from coordinate 79,975 downwards.
CCATCGCGTGCCCGGACGTGAGCGTCACGATGGTCGACATCGTGCAAAAGAAAACGGCGTTTCTCACGCAATGCCGCGCCGAGCTTGGTCTCGCCAACGCCCAGTCGCATTGGGGCCACGTGGAAAAACTGGCAGACGCCACCGGCTACGGCGTCATCACCTCGCGGGCGTTTGCCGAGCTGGTCGACTTCGTGAACCTGGCTGGGCATCTGCTGGCACCGGGCGGCCGCATGGTCGCCATGAAGGGTGTCCGCCCGGATGCCGAGATCGAGCGCCTGCCCGCCGGTTGGGCGGTCGAAGCGATCGAACGTCTGGCCGTGCCGGGGCTGCCGGCCGAGCGTCATCTGGTCATCCTCGCGCCGTCGGCGTGAGTCGAACGCTGTTAGCGAGTCATTCACCGCAGAGGAGTCATGTCGAATATTTTCGTGATCGCCAACCAGAAGGGCGGGGTCGGCAAGACCACCACCACGGTGAACCTCGCGGCCGGCCTGGCTGCGCAAGGGCAGCGCGTGCTGCTGGTCGACCTCGATCCGCAGGGCAACGCTTCGATGGGCTCCGGCATCGACAAGCACACGCTGGAGTTCAGCGTCTACCAGGTGCTGGTTGGCCTGGCGACGATCCCGCAGGCGCGCCAGCGCTCGGAAGCCGGCCGCTATGACGTGCTTCCCGCCAACCGCGACCTGGCTGGCGCGGAAGTCGAGCTGGTCGACCTCGAGCATCGCGAAAACCGCCTCAAGCTTGCACTGGCCGAGGTGGATGCTCAGTACGACTTCGTCCTCATCGATTGCCCGCCGTCGCTGTCGCTGCTCACGCTCAACGGCCTGTGCGCCGCGCACGGCGTGGTCGTGCCGATGCAGTGCGAGTATTTCGCGCTCGAGGGGCTGTCCGACCTGGTCAACACCATCAAGCAGGTGCATGCGAACCTGAACCGCGATCTCAAGGTGATCGGCCTGCTGCGCGTGATGTTCGACCCGCGCGTGACGCTGCAGCAGCAGGTGTCGGCGCAGCTGGAGTCGCACTTTGGCGACAAGGTTTTCAAGACCGTGATCCCGCGCAACGTGCGCCTGGCCGAGGCGCCGTCGTACGGCATGCCCGGCGTTGCGTTCGACCCAGCGTCAAAGGGCGCCAAGGCTTACCTGGATTTCGGCGCCGAGATGATCGCCCGAGTGCGCCACCTGGCCGAACTGCCGGCCTGAGGCACAAGACGCGCAAGAGGAACCACATGAGCACGATGAAGAAAAAGGGATTGGGCCGCGGCCTCGAAGCGCTGCTGGGCAGTCCCGCCGAGATTGTCGAGACGGCCAAGCAGGAAGGTGCGCCCACGGTGCTCAGGCTCGACCAGCTGCAGCCGGGCAAATACCAGCCGCGCACGCGCATGGACGAAGGCGCGCTGCAGGAGCTGGCCGCGAGCATTCGGGCGCAAGGCCTGATGCAGCCGATCCTGGTGCGCAAGGTCGAATCCGACGGGCCGCAGCAGAAGTACGAGATCATCGCCGGCGAGCGCCGCTTCCGAGCCTCGCGCCTGGCCGGGCTGACCGAAGTGCCGGTGCTCGTGAAGGAGGTGCCGGACGAATCCGCCGCCGCCATGGCGCTGATCGAGAACATCCAGCGTGAAGACCTCAACCCGCTGGAAGAGGCCCAGGGCATTGCGCGCCTCGTGCGCGAGTTCCAGTTCACGCACGAACAGGCCGCCGAGTCCGTCGGGCGTTCGCGCAGCGCGGTGTCGAACCTGCTGCGCCTGCTAAACCTGGCGCAGCCCGTGCAGACCATGCTGATGGCTGGCGACCTCGACATGGGCCACGCCCGTGCACTGCTCGCCGTCGATGGCGCCTCGCAAATCACCCTGGCCAACCAGATCGTCAACAAGCGCCTGTCGGTGCGCGAGACGGAAAAGCTGGTCGCGTCGACCCTCAAGCCGTTCGAACTCAAATCGCTCAAGCAGAAGGGCGGTCATCAGAACAGCCGCGACGTTGCGCGGCTGGAAGAAGAACTGGCCGATCTGCTCGGCCTGAGCGTGCAGATCAAGTTGGCCGCCAAGGGCCGCGGTCAGTTGACTGTGCAGTTCGGCAGTCTGGAGGAGTTCGATGGCCTGCTCGAGCGCCTGCGTCCCGGCGGCGGCGACGAAGCGACGGCCTGACCGGCAACCACCGCGCAACTGCGACAGTTTGACGCAGGGTCGGTGGACCGCGCCGCCGCGCCGTTTGCGGGCAGCGGCGCGCACCGTAGCGGTGCAATTACCTCCGGGATCATCGACGCTGCGTCGCGTCGACACCATCATGGAATCGCCGGGATCGCGGTGTGCTCAGGTGGATTCGGGTCCCGGCCGCAGCACGGCATTGCGCGCAGCGCGCGGAACAGACCGGCGCAGGGTGCTGTCGAAGGCGCCCGCACGAGCGCACGCTTGCGCGTTGACTGGCGAATGCCATGTCCCGTAGAATCGTGCGGTTTTAAATCCGCCTGACCCAAAGCGGTGCGGCATGATGAGAGACCATTCTTCCATGCAGCCAAGCGAGCGGCAACGGCCCCATTCTTACGCTTCGTTGGAAGCCGCCCGACCATCGTCGGCGCAGGATCCGAAGCGCGACGACTGGGACGATGCAGGTGAGGCGGAGCCGCCAGTGCATGTGCTGTCGCATGACGAAGCGGTCGCCCTGTTCGGCGAGCGCGCCCTGCAGGCTTCGCGCATCACGCCTTTTTCCATCGTGCTCGGCCAGGTGGCCATCACACTGCTGTGTGCGCTCGGTTGGTATATCGGCAGCTGGTTTGCAGGCACGGGGTCTGCGTCAGCCGGCGAAGCCGCGCTGTCGGCCCTGCTGGGTGGCGGCGTGTGCGTCGTGCCTTCGGCGTGGTTCGCGATGCGGCTGTCGACGGCCAGGGGTTTTGAATCCATTGCCCGCCTCGTCGTGGGCGAAGCGATCAAGGTGCTCGGCACCATCGCGCTGCTGGTGGTCGTGGTGGTGGTGTTCAAGGGACTGCACTGGGTGCCCCTGCTGATCACCCTGATCCTGGCGCTGAAGATGTACTGGGTCGGTCTGGCACTGCGCTGACCGCGACGACGGACCCAAGCCTGCGGCCATGCGGCGGGCACACGGAACATGTCAGAACACGGCAGGAACCTGTGGCAGGAGAAGCCCGGGTTCATTGCCCTGACACTCCGAACGAATAAGGTGGCGCGTTTCAGCCGCGTGCAGTCCGCGATCTCCGGGGCAACCCGTCGAGCATCGGGCGCGAACTGGAACGGATCACGAAGAATGTTTCGCAATATTGGACTGAGTCATCATGGCAACTGAAGTCGCAGAAGCCGCCGGCCACGCCGCCGAGCACGCTCTTACGCCTTCCGCGTATATCGCGGAGCATTTGCAGAATTTCAACAGCATCGGCGGCAAGCAGGCGTCGGTGGTCGACTTCTCCGTCATCAACTGGGACACGATGTTCTGGTCCGTGTTGATGGGCGCGATCGGCCTGATCTTCCTGGGCATCGCCGCACGCCGTGTCACTTCGGGCGTTCCCGGCCGCTTCCAGGCGTTTGTCGAACTCGTCGTCGAGATGGTCGACGACCAGGCCAAGGGCATCATCCACGGCGATCGTTCCTGGATTGCTCCGCTGGCGCTGATGGTCTTCGTGTGGGTCACGCTGATGAACGCGGTTGACCTCGTCCCGGTGGATTGGGTCACGGGCGTCAACCATCTGCTCGGCAGCTTCGGCCTGCACGTGCCGCACCATCGCGCAGTGGCCACGGCCGACCTGAACGGCACCTTCGGCATGTCGTTCGCCGTGCTGATCCTGATGATCTACTACAGCTTCAAGATCAAGGGCGCGGGCGGCTTCGCGCACGAGCTGTTCTCCGCTCCGTTCGGCGCCAAGTGGTACCTTGCGCCGTTCAACCTGATCCTTAACATCATCGAATTCCTCGCCAAGGCTGTGTCGCTGGGCATGCGGTTGTTCGGCAACATGTACGCGGGCGAACTGGTGTTCCTGCTGATCGCGCTGCTCGGCTCGATCTGGACGTTCGGTGCCGACTTCTCGGCGCTGGGTTTCGTGGGTCACGTGGTGGCCGGTGCAGTCTGGGCGATCTTCCACATCCTGATCGTTCTGCTGCAGGCGTTCATTTTCATGATGCTGACGCTGGTGTACATCGGCCAGGCACATGACCATCACTAAGTAGCGGTTCAGGTTCTCCGGTTCCGTTTGGTTTTTTCAAGTTCCTCAGTTCTTAGTCTTTCACGTAAAAGGGAGTCATCATGCAAGCATTTCTCGCCAACATCCAAGGTCTGACCGCCATCGGTATCGGCATCATCATCGGCCTGGGTGCCATCGGCGCCTGCCTCGGCATCGCACTGATGGGTGGCAAGTACATCGAAGCCTGCGCACGTCAGCCTGAGCTGATGAACCCGCTGCAAACCAAGATGTTCCTGCTGGCTGGCCTGATCGACGCGGCATTCCTGATCGGCGTTGGCGTGGCCATGCTGTTCGCGTTCGCCAACCCGCTGCTGTCGGTCATCAAGTAATTCTTTTCGGTCTGCATGATGCCGGAGGCGGCCTGGGATGGCGCAACGCGCAGCCCTCGCCGCTTCGTGCATTGATCCGTAGTCACAATACCGAAAGGAACACACCATGAACCTGAACGCCACACTCGTCGCGCAGATGGTCGTGTTCTTCATCCTGTGGTGGGTTGTCGCCAAATTCATTTGGCCGCCCCTGGTGAAGGCGCTCGACGAACGCGCGAAGAAAATTGCCGATGGCCTGGCCGCTGCCGATAAGGGCAAGGCCGAGCTGGAGCTGGCCAACAAGCGGGTCGAGCAGGCACTGGCCGAAGCGCGCAATGAAGGCGCGCAGCGCATCGCGGACGCCGAAAAGCGTGCGCAGATGGCCGCTGAAGAGATCAAGCAGAACGCTCAAGCCGAAGCCGCGCGCATCATCGCGCAAGCCAAGGCGGAAGCCGAGCAGCAGACCGTGCGCGCGCGTGAATCGCTGCGTGACCAGGTCGCTGTGCTGGCCGTCAAGGGCGCCGAGCAGATCCTCAAGCGTGAAGTCAATGCGCAGGTCCACGCCGATCTGCTCAATCAACTCAAGGCTGAGCTGTAATCATGGCAGAACTCGCAACCGTTGCCCGTCCGTACGCAGAGGCGCTGTTCCGCGTGGCGAAGGCCGGCAATCTGGGTGCATGGTCTGAGCTCGTGTCGGAAATGGGGCAAGTCGCTTCCGTGCCCGACATGAAGGCAGTCGCCGATGATCCGAAGCTCTCCAAAGCCGATGTGGCGGGGATCTTCCTGTCGGCGCTGAAATCTCCGGTATCGCATGAGGCGAAGGAACTCGTTGGTCTGCTGGTCGCCAACAAGCGTCTGTCGCTGCTGCCGGAAATTGCCGCGCAATTCCATGTGCTGCGGAATGCCAGCGAAGGCGCCGCCGACGTCGAGATCACCAGTGCGTTCCCGCTCGAGGGTGCGCCCCTGACCGAACTGGTCGCCACGCTCGAACGCAAGTTCGGCAAGAAGCTGCAGGCACACGTGAAGGTCGATCCATCGTTGATCGGCGGCGTGCGCGTGCAGGTGGGCGACGAAGTGCTCGACACCTCGGTGCGCGCGCGCCTGGCGCAGATGCAGTCTGCGCTGACCGCCGCGTAATGCTGATCCGCGTGGCGCCGATGAGATCGCCCGCGGACAGATTGAAGAATTAGGAGCATTCGATGCAACTGAACCCCTCCGAGATCAGCGACATCATCAAGACCCGTATCGAGGGCTTGAAGGCTGGCGCTGACGCAAAGAACACCGGCACGGTCATCTCCGTGACGGACGGTATCTGCCGCATTCATGGCCTGTCGGGCGTGATGCAAGGCGAAATGCTGGAATTCCCGGGCAACACGTTCGGCCTCGCGCTGAACCTCGAGCGCGACTCCGTCGGCGCCGTGATCCTGGGTGAGTACGAGCACATTTCCGAAGGCGACGAAGTCAAGTGCACGGGCCGCATTCTGGAAGTGCCGGTCGGCCGTGAACTGCTCGGCCGCGTGGTGAACGCGCTGGGTCAGCCGATCGACGGCAAGGGCCCGATCAACGCCAAGCAGACCGACGTGATCGAGAAGGTCGCGCCGGGCGTGATCGCACGTCAGTCGGTGAGCCAGCCGGTGCAGACCGGCCTGAAGTCGATCGACTCGATGGTGCCGATCGGCCGTGGCCAGCGTGAGCTGATCATTGGCGACCGCCAGACCGGCAAGACGGCTGTTGCAGTCGACGCCATCATCAACCAGAAGGGCAAGGGCATCTTCTGCGTGTACGTGGCAATCGGCCAGAAGGCTTCGACGATCGCCAACGTGGTGCGCAAGCTTGAAGAGCACGGCGCGCTGGAATACACGATCGTGGTCGCGGCTGCGGCTTCGGACTCCGCTGCGATGCAGTACCTGTCGGCCTACGCCGGCTGCACGATGGGCGAGTACTTCCGCGACCGCGGTGAAGACGCCCTGATCGTCTACGACGATCTGACCAAGCAGGCTTGGGCGTATCGCCAGATTTCGCTGCTGCTGCGCCGCCCGCCCGGCCGTGAAGCCTACCCGGGTGACGTGTTTTACCTGCACTCGCGTCTGCTTGAGCGTGCCGCCCGTGTGAACGCCGAGCACATCGAAAAGATCACCAACGGTGAAGTCAAGGGCAAGACCGGTTCGCTGACCGCGCTGCCCGTGATCGAAACGCAGGCCGGCGACGTGTCCGCGTTCGTTCCGACCAACGTGATCTCGATTACCGACGGCCAGATCTTCCTGGAAACCGATCTGTTCAACGCCGGCATCCGCCCCGCAATCAACGCCGGTATCTCGGTGTCGCGTGTGGGTGGCGCCGCCCAGACGAAGGTCATCAAGAAGCTGTCCGGCGGTATCCGTACCGACCTGGCCCAGTACCGTGAACTGGCTGCGTTCGCGCAGTTCGCTTCCGACCTGGACGATGCGACCCGCAAGCAGCTTGAGCGTGGCCGCCGCGTGACCGAACTGCTCAAGCAGCCGCAATACCAGCCGCTGCAGGTGTGGCAGCTGGCCGCGTCGCTGTACGCCGCCAACAACGGCTTCCTCGACAACGTGGACGTGAAGGACATCCTGGCTTTCGAAAAGGGCCTGCACGACCATCTGAAGACGAAGTACGCCGACCTCATCAACCGTATCGAAGACACGAAGGATCTGTCGAAGGACGATGAGGCCGCGCTGCGTGCCGCGATCGAGGATTTCAAGAAGTCCGCCGCGTTCTAACCGCGTCCCGGAACTGGCTGCGCGTAGCCTGCGCAGCCAGCTTTGAACGGAGAGGAAGCAATGGCCGGAACAAAAGAGATCCGCACCAAGATCAAGAGCGTGCAAAACACGCGCAAGATCACCAAGGCGATGGAGATGGTCGCCGCATCCAAGATGCGCAAGGCGCAGGAGCGGATGCGTGCTGCCCGCCCGTACGCCGAGAAGATTCGCAACGTGGCCGCGCACATGGCACAGGCCAATCCGGAGTACCAGCACCCGTTCATGGTCACGCGCGACGTCAAGCGCGCCGGCCTGATCGTGGTGACGACGGACAAGGGCCTGTGCGGTGGCTTGAACACCAACGTGCTGCGTGCCGTCACCAACCAGCTGCGTGATCTGCAGAACAAGGGCGTTGAGACGCAGGCGACCGCCATCGGCACCAAGGGCATGCAATTCCTGGGCCGTGTCGGCGCGAAGGTCGTGTCGAACGTCGTGCACCTGGGCGATACGCCGCATCTGGAAAAGCTGATCGGTGCGATCAAGGTCCAGCTCGATGCATTCGCCGCCGGCGAGATCGACGCCGTGTACCTCGCGTACACCCGCTTCATCAACACGATGAAGCAGGAGCCGGTGGTCGAGCAGCTGCTGCCCCTGACGGCCGACAAGCTGTCGCAGAGCGACGCCGAGAAGCAGGCCTACTCGTGGGATTACATCTACGAGCCGGATGCCCAGACGGTCGTCGACGAGCTGCTCATCCGCTACGTCGAGGCGCTGGTGTACCAGGCGGTGGCCGAGAACATGGCGTCCGAGCAATCGGCCCGGATGGTGGCGATGAAGGCGGCGTCGGACAACGCCAAGAACGTCATCGGCGAGCTGCAGCTGGTCTACAACAAGACCCGTCAGGCCGCGATCACGAAGGAACTGTCCGAGATCGTCGGCGGCGCGGCGGCGGTCTAATGCCCACGGCAAAAAATTGAGTTATTGGAGATACACATGAGTATCGAAAGCGGAAGTATCGTGCAGTGCATCGGGCCCGTGGTGGACATTCAGTTCCCGCGCGACAAGATGCCGAAGATCTACGACGCGCTCGTGCTGGAAGACAGCGACGAGAAGTCGTTTGCCGAGAAGGGCCTGACCTTCGAAGTGGAACAACAGCTGGGCGACGGCGTGGTGCGTACCATCGCCATGGGTTCGTCCGACGGCCTGCGCCGCGGCATGCGCGTGGTCAACACCGGCGCACCGATCTCGGTGCCGGTCGGTCACGGCACGCTGGGCCGCATCATGGACGTGCTGGGTCGCCCGATCGACGAAGCCGGCCCGATCGCATCGGACGAGCGCCGCTCGATCCACCAGAAGGCCCCGAAGTTCGACGAACTGTCGCCGTCGGTGGACCTGCTGGAAACCGGCATCAAGGTGATCGACCTGGTCTGCCCGTTCGCCAAGGGCGGTAAGGTGGGTCTGTTCGGTGGCGCCGGCGTCGGCAAGACCGTGAACATGATGGAGCTGATCAACAACATCGCCAAGCAGCACTCGGGCTTGTCGGTGTTTGCTGGCGTGGGCGAGCGTACCCGTGAGGGCAACGACTTCTACCACGAGATGAAGGACTCCAACGTGCTCGACAAGGTCGCCATGGTGTTCGGCCAGATGAACGAGCCGCCGGGCAACCGTCTGCGCGTGGCGCTGACCGGCCTGACGATGGCCGAGCGCTTCCGCGACGAAGGCCGTGACATCCTGTTCTTCGTCGACAACATCTACCGCTACACGCTGGCCGGTACGGAAGTGTCGGCACTGCTGGGCCGTATGCCTTCCGCCGTGGGCTACCAGCCGACGCTGGCTGAAGAAATGGGCAAGCTGCAGGAACGTATCACGTCGACCAAGACCGGCTCGATCACGTCGATCCAGGCCGTGTATGTGCCTGCCGATGACTTGACCGACCCGTCGCCGGCAACGACCTTCCTGCACCTGGACTCGACCGTCGTGCTGTCGCGTGACATCGCCGCGCTGGGTATCTACCCCGCAGTCGATCCGCTCGACTCGACCTCGCGCCAGCTCGACCCGCAAGTGGTCGGCCAGGAGCACTATGACGTCGCACGCCGCGTGCAGCAGACGCTGCAGCGCTACAAGGAACTGCGCGACATCATCGCGATTCTGGGCATGGACGAACTGTCGCCGGAAGACAAGCTCGCCGTGAACCGCGCGCGTAAGATCCAGCGTTTCCTGTCGCAGCCGTTCCACGTGGCTGAAGTGTTCACGGGTTCGCCGGGCAAGTACGTGCCGCTGAAGGAAACCATCCGCGGCTTCAAGATGCTGGTGGACGGCGAGTGCGATCACCTGCCGGAACAGGCGTTCTACATGGTCGGCTCGATCGACGAAGCCTTCGAAAAGGCCAAGAAGCTCCAGTAAGCGCGAGGTCTGGCCTTGTGCACGCGCCAAGGCCAGTACTGGCTTCCTGACATCTGTTTAGGAAGCGGCTTTTCTGAGCAAAGGAATCGAGATGGCAACCATTCATGTAGACGTCGTCAGCGCCGAGCAGGAGATCTTCTCGGGCAATGCCAAGTTCGTGGCACTGCCCGGGGAAGCCGGCGAGCTGGGCATTCTGCCGGGCCACACGCCGCTGATCACGCGCATCAAGCCGGGCGCCGTGCGCATCGAGAAGGACGACGGCGGCGAAGAGTTCGTGTTCGTTGCCGGTGGCATTCTCGAAGTGCAGCCGAAGAAGGTGACCGTGCTGGCCGACACCGCAATCCGCGGCCACGACCTGGACGAAGCCAAGGCGAACGAAGCGAAGCGCGCGGCCGAAGAGGCGTTGCAGAATCAGAGCAGCGATCTGGACCTCGCGCGTGCACAAAGCGAACTTGCCGTGGCCGCTGCGCAGCTGGCAGCGATCGCGCGCCTGCGCCGCAAGCGCTAAGGCAGTGTCGAGCCGGCCGTCTTCGGCCGGTCCGGATGAAGAAAGCAGCCCGGTTGGGCTGCTTTTTTTTTGCGCGCCGCGGGCTCAGCGGTGTTCGGTCTCGCGGTGCCCCTCGCCGTGGTTGCCTTGCGGATGCGGCTGGGCGTTGTGATGCGCCTCCTGCGGCGGTTGCGGCGGGCGAAACTCGGGCGTGCGCGGCTGCGGCTGCGGTGCGCGGATTTCGGCTGCTTGCGGGGGCGGCGCGCGATGGGGCGCTTCGGCGTGGACTTCCGGTGCGCGCTGCTGGTCCGGCGCGTGGAACGTGCGGCTCTGTGGCGGCGCAACGTGGGGGCGTTCGTGCATCTGCGCGGTTGCGTTGCCGTTCAAGCGCTCCGGCGGCGGGTTTCCGAGCCGCGCGTGCGGTGTCGGGGCCGTGACGTGCGCGGCCGGCGGGCGTGATTCGGACGTGTGATGCGCGTCTTCCGGAACGGTGGGCCCCTCATGCCGTGGCGGACGTGTCGTCTTGCCCGCCGGGGCGGCCATCTGCGGCGCGGCGGTGCCGGGCGCCGGACCCGGCCGGCCGGTCGGGCTTGCGGACATGAAGCCCTGCGGACCCGGCTCGGCGCGCGCATCGCGCGGACCGTTCTGTGGATGCGGCGCATTGGCGTTCGGCGCATCGAGCAGACCCATGCGCGCGGGCGCATGTTCCTGCGGCGCACGGCCTGGTTCGCCGTCGGGGCGGGCCGGTGCGGCGGGCGCGGCATGCGTGAGGCGCAGGCCCGCTGCCTGCGCGACAAGGGGGGCGGGCGGCATCTTCGCGTTGGGCTGGCCATGCAGGCGCGTGGCGCGCACGTCGGTATTGCCGCCCGTCCACGCGGGGCCGGCACCGGGCAACGTACCGCCTTGCGAGCGGAAGCGCTCGGCCAGCGCGTCATGCCCACCCGCGGGCGTATTGGGCGCGCGCACGGCGATCGCCTGCTTCGCGAACACCTGTGCCGGCGGTTGCGCCCGGGGGCCCGCATTGGCCGCTGCTCCCACCAGGCTCGCGCGTACGGGCGCCAGCGCGGGGGCCGAGACGAACTGGGCATGTGCCAGCTGTGCACGCATCTGCTCGGGGCGCAGGTTCGCCATCGCGCCGTTGACGGGCTGCCCGTTGACGAACGTCTTGGCGGGCACGGCGGTCAGCGCAGCGGGGTTGTTGGCGTTGACGTAACTGACGCGGTTCACGTTGGTGATGCGCGTCACGTTGTTGTGGATGATCGTCTTGTTGACGGTGATGTTGTTGACCACCACCGTGCGGTTGATATTCGTCACATAGGTCGGGCTGGCCGCGTAGACCGGGCGATAGGCCTCGCCCGGGGCGAGCGGGAACCACGCCACACCCGGGGATCCGAGCGAGATGTGGATGCCCCAGCTCACGCCACCACCGCCCCCGCCGCCGACAAAGCCGACGAGCGCCGGCGCATACACCGGCCGCGGCACCACAGGCCCCGGCACCCAGCACCATGTGGTACCGACGTAGGCCCAGCGGCCATAGTGGAACGGGGCAAAACCCCAGGGCGCATCGTCGACCCATGTCCAGCCCCACGGCGCGATCCATGCCCAGTGTCCGGTGCGGTACGGCGCCCAGCCGGCCGGCACCGCGCGCGGCACCCATACGGCACCGTAGCCGGCTTCTTCACGCCACGTGCCATAGTCGTCGAGGGCTTCGTAGCCGGTCATTTCGCGGCCAACGTAGCGCGCCGAGACCGACGCGTCCTCGCGGGCATCGCGCGATTCGGCCCATCGGTCGAAGGCATCGCGGCCAGGGTTGTCGGTGCCGCCGGCCTGCGCGAGGTCGGTGCCGTCAAACCGGATCTGCTGACCGGCCGACAGTGGCAGCGAACGGTCGTCGCCATAGGCTGTGCCCTGTCCTCGCCAGACGGTGACGGTGGTGCTGGAGCCATCGGGCGCGACATCGAGGCGGTACTCGCCCGGCGCTTGCGGCGTAAAGGCGAGGTTGGGCGTATCGATCTCGACGGTCTGGTCGGGCGGCAACGCGCGTACGCGCACCGACAGCGCGCCCTGCGTCAGCTTGACCTGGGTGTTGTGGTCGTCCAGGTCGACGAGCGTGGCGCCGGTGTTCTGTCCGAGCCGCAGCGCCGTGGAACCCACGTGGAGCTCGCTGCGGCTGCCTTGGTCGGACCACAGCCGGTCGCCGCTGGTAAACGGACGGTTGAGCGTCGCCCCGGCCCAGTCGTCGGAGCCGGCCGGTGCGAAGCTCACCGCGCCGGAGAAGTCCGACAGCCGCGCGACGCGCGCAGCCGGATCCGCCGCCATGGCGGCCTGCGCGCCGCACACCAGCAGCACTGCGGCCACGCCAACGGCGCGCAGCACCTGCGGCAGCCGCGTGCCGGCGTATGAGGAACGACGCAAAACCTTGGACATGATGAGCCCTCGCTTCCAGTGGGCGGCCGCGGCCGCGTGTACGTCTTCATTTAACGCGGCGGGCGGGCAAGGGCCGACTTGCCTTTGTAAGCGCGTGTATCGCCCACGTGCACGGCATGAAGGTCGGCGAGGGAAGGGGGCAGGCCCGCGAATTGCACAGGCAAAAAAAAAGCGCGCGGGCCGGGGAGCACCGCGCGGACGGGAAATCCTTTCGAGGGGTCAATTCGAAAGGGAGGGGTAACCTTGCACCGTGGTGTGCGTCGTGCACTTGTGTGCGCCACGGTGCGCCGGCGGGGCACAACCGTTGGACACAAACCGCCGGGGTGCGAACGCATTGTGTGCGACGAACCCGCCAGGGGACGTAACAAAGTGTGTCGGATTGCAATCGAATGCAAGCGCTGCAAAAGTGGCGGGATGTGACGTATGGTGCGCTCGAGCACAACGCTGACGGAACGCCGACAGCACCTGCCCAGTCCCACCGTTTTGCCGTATCGCGCGCCGGGCTTGAAGAACCGCCGGCCCGCAGCACGCGAGCGGTCGGTCGTGCCGGCTCATCGGAGGGGAAGCATGCAAGAAGAAAGTGCGCGCCAACGGGCGCGCAAGCGCGAGGCAGCGGGCGTTTTTGTTACCTTGATGGCGGCACTCGGCGCCACCGGCGCGGCACATGCCGGCGCGGATAAGGTGCCGACGCCGCCTGGGGCGACGCCCAGTGCGCCCTCCGCCGCCCCATCCGTTGCTTCTGCGCCAATCGCCCCTCTTGCAAAATCGACAGAGCAGCGCGAGCGCTACGTCGGCACGTTCTGGCAGGGCATGGTCGAGAAGGGCGCCGACAGCTCCGCGTGGAACATCTGGCTCAGCGTCTACGACCGGTCAGGCGGCGGACAGGACAAAGACAAGGAGGCCGCCGCCGACACGCTCACCGGCGAAGCGTACGACGACCGTCCGGACGGCCGCGCGCTGTGGACGATCGAGGGCCGCAATGCACCCGAGCGCCGCTTCGTGTGGCGCGAGCGCGCCGAGGGGCTGGACGCGTCCGGCCAGTCCGTCGTGCGCGAGGGCGGCATGCTGTCGGGCGCGCTGTCGGCCGACGGCACCACCGCCACGGGCAACTGGAGCGACGGCGGCCGCAGTCGGCCCTTTGCACTCAAGCGCGTCGCGCAGTATCTCGAAGCGACGACGACGTCCGGTCAGGCGAAGCTCACGGAGCGCTACCCGGTCACCGGCGACGCGGCGGTCGATGCGCTCGTACAATCGCTGCGCCTGCGCCGCTGCGACCAGTACGACACCGAGTGCGTTGTCCGCATCAGCGTCGTCGGCGTGGGTGACACCGTGAGCCTGCTGCGCATGGTGTGGGCCTACAGCGGCGGGGCGCACGGCAACTACGGCTTCTCGGCCGGCAACTGGCGGCGTGGTCCGGAAGGCTTCCAGCCCGTTGTGCTGGCCGACGTGCTGAACCCGACGCCCGCCTGCCTGCAAGCCTTCAACACGCAGATTGTCGAGTCCCTCAAGCGCGAAGGCGCACCCGAGGCGCCACGCGGCGCGCTCAAGGAGAAGGACCTGCGCAACGCCACGTTTCCGTTTACGCTGCAAGGCGAGCGCATCGTCGTGCATTACGGGCCATACGAAGTGGGGCCGTACGCGCGGGGTGCGTTCCGCGCCGTCGTGCGGCTTCCCGACCTTGGGGCCGCATGCAGGCGGCCGACCACCTGACTGCATTGCCGACCATGTCCACCCAACCTTCCTACGCAGACGAACAGGCCACCATGCGCCGGCTGCTGTCCGGCAAGACCATCGCGGTGGTCGGACTGTCCCCGCGCCCCACGCGGCCGAGCTACGACGTGGCGCGCTATCTGCAGCAGGCCGGCTATCGCATCGTGCCGGTCAATCCGCAGCATGCGGGCGAGGATGTCCTCGGTGAGCCGTGCCATGCCACGCTGACGGAAGCCGCGACCACGCTGGCCGCGGCGGGACAACGCATCGACCTGGTCGACATCTTCCGTCGCGCGGAACAAGTCTTGCCGGTGGTGCAGGAGGCGGTGGCACTGGGCGTGGGCGGCATCTGGGTGCAGCTGGGCATCGTCAACGACGAGGCCATCGCCGTGGCGCGCGCCGCGGGCATTCCGGCCGTGCAGGACCGCTGTACCAAGATCGAGCACTGGCGGCTCGGCATCGGGCAGCGCGGCTGACGGCGCGCCGCCTTCCACGAAGTGGTCAGTCTTTCCATCGGCAGATCCAGGCGCAGGGCGCGCGCGTGCCGACGCTGGGCGCGTCATTCCGCTTGCCGGCGTATCGCGGCAGGGGAGGCGGTCGCGCTACACTTCGGCGGTTATTGAAACCGACTCATGCCATGGCCGTCGATCCGCAGATCCTGCAGTTCTACCAACGCGTTGCCGAACGATTCGGCGCCTTGCCGGCACCGGAAGATGCCGCCGCGCGCCGCGCGCAATTCGAAGCGATTGCGCAGCTGTCGGATCGGCCCCTGCCCGACGGTGTGGAGGTGTCCGACCTGAGCCTGCCGCTTGCGGGCCGCACGCTCGATGCCGTCGTGTTCCGCCCCAGGCGCGTGGCGCGGCCGCGCCTGCTGGTGTGGTTCCACGGTGGCGGCTGGGTGGTCGGGTCGGCGCGTACGACGCATCGCATGCTGGCAGCGCTGCTTGCGCAGGACACCGGCTGTGCAGTCGTCAGCGTCGATTACCGCCTGGCGCCGGAGCACCCGTTTCCCGCCCCCGCAGACGACGCGCGCGATGCGTTGGCGTATCTGGCCGAACAGCGCTTGCGGCTTGGCTTCGATCCGGGCTTCCTGGCCGTGGGTGGCGACAGCGCGGGCGGGCATCTTGCCGCGCAGGCTGCGGAGGCCGTGCATGTCATGGTCCGCCCGGGCCTCGTGAACGCGCAGTTTCTCGTCTACCCGGTCACCACGCCCGCTTTCGGCAGCGAGAGCTACAACGCGTTCGCACAAGGCCCCGGCCTCACGCGCGACGAAATGCGCTGGTACTGGACGCAGTTCATCGGTGCACAGCAGCTGGCCAAGCCACTCGCCGAGCAGGATGCGCGCATCTTCCCCATGGCGCAGCCGCCGCAGCACACGCCACCCGACACGGTCGTCATCGTGGCCGCGCACGATGTGCTGCGTGATGACGGCCTGCAGTACGCCGACCACCTCGTGCAGCACGGCGCGCAAGTCATCACCATTGAAGCCTCCGGCATGACGCACGGCTTTGCGCGCATCCAGCCCGAGGCCGAACGGGCGCGCGAATGGATGCGCCGCGCGGCGCATGCCTTTGTCGGGATGATCAGCGAGGAATGAGCGCGCGCTAGCCCGGCGTGCGGCGCGGCCGGAACGCCGCCATCACGCGGCGCGTGACGAACAACGAGAGGTAGTCGTGCACCCGCGCATCGGCGGCCAATGTGCGCAATGTCTCCATGTACTGCACGCGGACAAGGTCGGCCGGCGCGCCGGTGTCCTGCGCGATCTTGTCGATCTGCTCATCCTGGTCTGCAATGGCGGTACCCATGTCTGCTTCCCGTGCTGGCTGGCCTGTGCGGCGAATGACCACTATAGGAAACGCGCCGGAACAATCCAGCCCTGTTGCAAAGCTTTCAGTGCGCCGCCTGACTCGCGTCAAGATGGTGCGGCGGCGTCACGCCGACACTGCCTCGGCAGCCTATTTGCTCCAGTTTGCCGGCATGCTCTGCAGGCCGATGGGAGTGCCCGATGCGTCCGTCACCCGCGACAGCTCACGATAGGCGCTCGCCTGCACCCGCTCGGGCAACGGTACGAACTTCGCGCGCGCGGCCAGCTCGTCCCCGTGGAAGTAACCCCACGTCAGAAACTTCAAGGCCGCCAGCGTGCGTGTGCCTGAGCGGCTCACCGCCGGCACGATGATGAACGTGCCCATGGTGATCGGCCACGTTTCCGCGCCGGGCAGATTGACCAGCGGCGCGGTGAAATCGCCCTTGCGGTTCCACGCGCTTTGCAGCACGGCCTCACGGAAGCCGCTGACCTGCGCGCTCACGAAGCGTCCCGCCGCATTGCGCAGCTGCACGCCGTTCAGGTCGTTGTCGACGACGTAGTTGTAGTCGACATACCCGATCGCTCCCGGCGTCGCCTGCACGGCCTTGACCACGTCCGTGCTGCCCTTGGCGGCGGTGAAGCCTGCCGGCCAGCTCACCGTCGACCTGGCGCCGTACGTGGCCTTCCACTCGGGGCTGACCGCGCTCAGGTAATCGGTGAAGTGGTATGTGGTGCCGGAGCCATCGGCGCGCACGACGGGGTGGATTTTCAGCTTGGGCAGCGTCATGCCTGGATTCAGCGCACGCAGCTCCGGGGCATCCCATGTCTCGACCTTGCCGAGGAAGATCTGGGCGAGCAGCTCGCCCGTCAGCTTCAACTGGCCGCGCGGCACACCGGGCACGTTCACAAAGGGAACCGCGCCCGTGACCACCGACGGCACGCAGACCAGGCCGGCCTTGGATGCCTCCGCCGCGGAAAGCGGCACGTCTGACGCGCCGAAGTCGACGTCGCCGGCGCGAATGCGCTTCAAGCCTTCGCCGGAACCCACCGCGTCATAGCTGAGCGTGACGCCGGACGCCGCCGCATACCCCGTCGACCACACGCGATAGACCGGTGCGGCGGCCGTCGACCCTGCACCGCGCACCTGCGCGCCCGCGACCACCGGCAAGCCCGCGGCTGCAACAGCCAGGGCGAAAACAATGTGCTTGAACATGGAAAGCGCCGCAACCGGCGGAGGAGAGCAAAGCTCGCGATTGTAGCGACGCATTGATGACAGGACGGCATGCGAAGCCGTTCGCGTCTGGCCTCGCCGCGCTGTGTGTTGTAAGGCATTCCGCAAACGTTCGGCACGGGAAGTCGGGTCCGGAAGCGATTGTCTGCCCGGAATGTTTCCAATATATTGGAAATATGGAAGAAACCCTCGTCATCCGTTCCTTAGCCGCGCTCGCGCACACCGTGCGGCTGCGTGTGTTTCGCATGCTCGTGGCGGCCGGACCCGCGGGCCTCACGCCGGGCGCCCTCGCAGAACAGCTGGACGTGCCCGGCGCGACGCTGTCGTTCCACCTCAAGGAGCTCATGAGTGCGCAACTCGTGACCCAGGAGCGGAACGGCCGCCACCTGATCTATCGGGCCGCATTCGCGCACATGAACGGGCTGCTCGGCTTTCTCACTGAAAACTGCTGCCAGGGCGCGCCGTGCCTCGATGTCAGCGCCGTTTCCTGCCAATGTTGATGCGCTTGCCTGACGTATGCCGACGAATGTCCTGATCCTGTGTACGCACAACTCCGCGCGCAGCGTGCTGGCCGAAGGCATGCTGAACCACTGGGCACGCAGGCTCTCCAGGGATGTGCGTGCCTACAGCGCAGGCAGTGCGCCAAGCGGCCGCCTGAACCCGTTTGCCGTGGAAGCGCTCGCCAATGCCGGCGTCGACGTGGCCGGCTACCACAGCAAGAGCTGGGATGCCTTCGCGGCAGACGGTGCACCGCACATGCGCATCGTCATCACCGTGTGTGACAGCGCGGCGGCCGAGGCGTGTCCGTATTGGCCGGGCAGCCCCGTCAAGGTCCATTGGGGCTATGCCGACCCGTCCAACGCCCCGGGCGGCGACGCGGACAAGCGCCAGGCCTTCGAGCTGACACGCCAAGCGATCGGCTACCGCATGCTGCAGTTGCTGGCGTTGCCGCTTGACACGCTGAGCAACGCCGAGCTTCAGACCGCGCTCGAGCGCATCGCGCAGACCTGAACGCCATGGCGGACCTGCGTACCCGGCTGCTGGCCGAATCGATGGGAACGGCGTTGCTGCTGGCCATCGTCATTGGCTCGGGCATCATGGCCGAGCGGCTTGCCGGCGGCAACGCGGCAGTGGCGCTGCTCGCCAATACGGCGGCCACGGTCTGCGGTCTGTACGTGCTGATCGAACTGTTCGGGCCGATCAGCGGCGCGCATTTCAATCCGGTGGTGAGCGCGGCGCTGGCCTTGCGTGGCGAGATGCCGCGTGCGGCGCTGGCGCCCTACATGGCCGCGCAGTTTGTCGGCGCCGTGCTGGGAGCGTGGCTCGCGCAGGCCATGTTCGACATGACGCTGCTGCAGTTTTCCACCCGGTTGCGCAGCGGGTCAGGGCAGTGGATGGCCGAGGCGGTGGCGACCGCCGGCCTGCTGCTCGTGGTCCTGCGCGCGCCGTCGGGCAGGGCATCGTCCCTCGTGGCCGCGTACATTGGCGCGGCGTACTGGTTCACGGCCTCGACGTCGTTTGCCAACCCGGCGGCGGCATTCGGGCGCATGTTCAGCAACAGCTTTGCGGGCATCGCGCCGGCAAGTGTTCCGGGCTTTGTCATGGCCGAGTGCGCCGGCGCGGCGATCGGGCTGGGGCTGCACCTGCTGCTGCAGCCGCGTACGGTGCAGCCTGCCCCGCCCAACCTCGTCGAGCGCTCAGGCGACTGAGCTGCGCCGCCTCACTTCACCAGCCCTTCGGCCTTCATCGCTTCGTGCACGGCGGGCCGCGCGCTCACGCGGGCCATGTAGGCCTGCACGTTCGGATAGGCCGTCATCGGCAGCGCGAGGAAGTTACTCCAGTTCAGCACCGTGAAGGCGTAGGCGTCGGCCACGCTGTAGGTCTCGGCCAGATACGGCTGCTTGGCCAGGCGGGCGTCGAGCTCGGCAAAGTGCTTGGCGAGCTTGTCCTTGGTGCTCTGGCGCGTTGCCTCGGGCGTCTCCTTGTGCCACAGCGGGCCGAAACCCTTGTGCAGCTCGGAGCTGATAAAGGTCAGCCATTCGATCACCGCCAGGCGATGGGCGCTGCCGGCCTTGCCGATCAAAGCATGCGCGGGATCGAGGTCGGCCACGTATTGGAGCAGGGCGGCGGCTTCGGTGTGGCGCGAGCCGTCGGAGAACTCCAGCAGCGGCACGTAGCCGCGCGGCGAGATCGTATAGAAATCCGTCCCGTCGGCGGTGAGGTGCTTGGCGAGGTCCACTGCGGTCAGGTCGAACTTTGCGCCCACTTCACGCAGGGCGATGTGTACGGCCAGTGAGCACGTGCCGGCGGCGTAGTAGAGCTTCATGAGAGATCCGTCTTGATTGCGTGTTGAGAACCCGTGACCACCGGGCGGCGGCAACGGCGCTGGCAACACTGTAGGATTGCGCAGATGCCAATGAAATAGGCGGGACAGAAAACCATGCTTGCACAAACGCAATACCGCCTGAGCGCCGCGGATCTCGAGATCGTCCTGGCGCTGGCGCGCGCCGGCACCCTGGCGGCCGCGGGCGAGCGGCTCGGGGTGGACGCGTCGACGGTGTTCCGGTCGTTGCAGCGCATCGAGCGCGGACTGGGCCAGGCGCTGTTTGCCCGCTCGCGCACCGGTTACCTGGCGGGCGAACTGGCGCTGCTGCTGGCCGAGCAGGCGGAGCAGGTGGAATCGGCCCTCGAGGCGGCCCGCGCCGTCGTCCATGCCGCGCCAGAAGAGGTCTCGGGCACGGTGCGCATCACCACCACCGACACCATCCTCGTGGGGCTCGTCGCGCCGGCGCTCAAGGCGCTGCAGGCGCAGCATCCGAACCTCGGCTACGACCTGCACGCGGGCAACGAGCTGGCGAGCCTCACCCGCCGCGATGCGGATATCGCCGTGCGCGCCACGCGGCGCCCGCCGCAGCACCTGGTCGGCAAGCACCTCGGCACCCTTCGCGTGGCGCTGTACGCGGGTCGGACGAGCGGCCTGACCTATGCCGACGTCGAGGCCGGCCGCACGCCGTGGATCGCCATTGACGAGGCGATCCCCGAACACCCTTCGGTGGGCTGGCGCAAGCGGCATTTTCCGAAGGTGGTGCCCACGTATTCCGTCAACAGCCTGCAGGTCGTGGCCGAGATGGTGGCCGCGGGCATGGGCGTCGGCATCCTGCCCGTGCTCACGGCGCGGGTGCGCAGCGACCTGGTCCTGCTGCGCGACCTGCCCGACGCCAACCCGTCCGAGCTGTGGCTGCTGACGCATCCGGAGTCGCGCCATCTGCGGCGCATCGCGACGGTGTACGGGCACCTTGCGCAAACGCTGCGCCTGGCCTGATCCGCAGGTGACGCACCGGGCCGGGCCCGAAGCCGGTCGGCAGCCCCCTCGCATGGGCGGACGGCCGCGCCTCAAGTTCGCGGCGGGGCTGCCGTAGCTTGCTCAGTGGCCCCCGACAGCCGGCAGTGATCCTGAAGGGCGCTACGGTCGCACCGTACGCAGACAGATTCATGCAGGACGTTCCATCCGGAAGCATCATGATCTCCTCCCTTCGCACCCGCATTCTCATCATCTCGTCGGCTACCGTGATCGGCGCATTGGCCCTGTCCGGCGCCGCCACGTATTCCATCGTGCGCAGCAACACGATGGAGAGCATCGACCAGAACCTCGCCGCCATCGCCAGCGGCAACACGCTGGCCATCGACAAATGGGTCGCGGCCAAGGCGCAGGCCGTCAAGGCCACCGCCGAGGTCATCGAGCACGGCGACCCGCAGGGCTTCGGCAAGCAGATGGGCAACGCCAACGGTTTCCCGATCATCACGATCGGCTGGACCGACAAGTCGTTCATCTCCACCAGCAGCACCACGCCCAAGGACTACGACCCCACCGGCCGCCCCTGGTACAAGCAGGCCATTGCAGCCGGCAAGCTGCTCGTCACCAAGCCGTATGGCGACGTGTCGACCGGCGTGCCGTACGTGTCGTTTGCGGCGCCCCTCGTGAAGAACGGCGAGACGGCCGGCGCGCTCTCGGGCGCCGTGCCCCTCGACGGCGTGCGCGAAGTCGTGGCCGCGGTGCATCCGACGCCATCGAGCCTGGCGTTTGTGGTGGCCAAGGACGGCCAGGTCATCGCACACCCCGACGCCAAGCTGATGCTCAAGCCGGCCACCGAC
Organism: Ralstonia mannitolilytica; assembly: GCF_905397375.1. Taxonomy (GTDB): domain Bacteria; phylum Pseudomonadota; class Gammaproteobacteria; order Burkholderiales; family Burkholderiaceae; genus Ralstonia; species Ralstonia mannitolilytica. The sequence goes on along the minus strand of NZ_CAJPVG010000007.1, from coordinate 58,554 downwards.
GTGGCGGCATCGCTCACGGCGGAGACGCTGGCGAACCTGGCCAAGGCCACGTCGCCGCTGGAAGTGGAGCTGGCCGGCGCGGCCAAGCTGCTCAAGGCGCAGGCCGTGCAGGGCACCGACTGGTATCTGGTGATCGCGCTGGACAAGGCCGAGGCCACCGCCGGCCTGCGCAATGTCGTCAAGGCGCTGGCCGTGGCCATGGTGCTGCTGACGCTGGCGGCCGTGGGCATCGCCGCGTTCTTCACGTCGCAGTCGTTCCGCCGGCTGTCGCAGGTGCGCGATGCAATGGACACCATCGGCGCGGGCGGCGGCGACCTCACGCACCGCCTGCCTGTGGTCGGCAACGATGAAGTCGCGCAGATCAGCGCGTCGTTCAACACTTTCATCGACAAGATCGGCGCGGTGCTGCTGGAAGTGCGCGCCAGCGTCGAGAACATGAAGTCGGCCACCGGCGAGATCGAGATGGGCAACCGCGACCTGTCCAGCCGCACGGAAGCGTCGGCCAGCAACCTGCAGCAAACCTCGGCGGCGCTGACCGAGCTGACGACGAGCGTGAAGAGCTCGGCCGACGCCGCGATGCAGGCCACGCGCCTGGCGAGCGACGCCAGCCAGGCCGCCACGCGCGGCGGCGAGGTGGTCTCCAGCGCGGTCAGCACGATGGACGAGATCGCCAAGTCGTCGGCGCGCATCACCGAGATCATCGGCGTGATCGACAGCATCGCGTTCCAGACCAACATCCTCGCGCTCAATGCCGCCGTCGAGGCGGCCCGCGCTGGCGACAACGGCCGGGGCTTTGCCGTGGTGGCCGGCGAGGTGCGCACGCTTGCCCAGCGCAGCGCCACCGCCGCGCGCGAGATCAAGGACCTGATCCAGGCATCGGAAGCCAGTGTGAAGACCGGCGCCGAGCGCGTGCAGGCCGCGGGCGCGACGATGCAGGAGATCGTGCAGGGCATCGAGCGCGTCGCCCACATCATCGGCGAGATCGACGGCGCGATGCACGAGCAGAGCGCCGGCATCAGCCAGATCGACCGCAGCGTTGCCGAGATGGATCAGGCCACGCAGCAGAACGCGGCGCTGGTGGAACAGTCGACGGCCGCCTCCTCAATGCTCAACGAACAGGCGCACAGCCTGGCGCGCACGGTGGGCCTGTTCAAGCTGCGCGCCGGTTAAGCGCGCGGGGGCTACATCGAACGGCCGTCGAAGTGCTTGACGGGCACGCTGTCCAGGTCGATGTCTTCCAGGCAGCGGATGTTGACCGCGATCGTCGGTGTGCCATCGGGCATCTTGCCCTCGGCATACGGGTGGATGCCGCACGTCGGGCAGAAGCGGTGATTGATCACGTGCTTGTTGAAGACGTAGGTGCTGGCGTTGGCTTCCGGTGTGAGCAGGCGCACCTTGTCGCGAGGCACGAACCACAGCAGTGAGCCCTTGCGCCGGCAGATCGAGCAGTTGCAGGCCATGGCGCTTTCCGGGTGGCCTTCGACTTCGAAGGCGACGTGTCCGCAGTGGCAGCTTCCCTTGTGTGTCATGCAGGGCTCCTCGGGGGGTGGGATGGAATGGGCGGGCTCCACTATAGGCGACACCGGCGGATGGCCCAAAAACACCATCCCTTACAATGGCCCCCTTCGTAAAACCGCATCCGCCATGTCCGCACCGCTCGCCAACGACACCTTCCTGCGCGCCCTGCGCCGCCAGCCGACCGACTACACGCCGCTGTGGCTGATGCGCCAGGCGGGCCGCTATCTGCCCGAGTACAACGCCACGCGCGCGCGAGCCGGCAGCTTCCTCGGCCTGGCCAAGTCGCCGGCGTATGCGACCGAGGTGACGTTGCAGCCGCTGGATCGCTACCCGTTGGACGCGGCAATCCTGTTTTCCGACATCCTGACCGTGCCCGACGCCATGGGCCTGGGGCTGTCGTTCGCGCAAGGCGAGGGGCCGCGCTTTGCCAAGCCGGTGCGCACGGAAGCCGATGTGGCGGCGCTGTCGGTGCCGGACATGTCGTCGCTGCAATACGTGTTTGACGCCGTGGCGGAAATCCGCCGTGCGCTCGTCCAGGACGGCCGGCAGCGCGTGCCGCTCATCGGCTTCTCGGGCAGCCCGTGGACGCTCGCCTGCTACATGGTGGAAGGCGGCGGTTCGGACGACTTCCGCACCGTCAAGTCGATGCTCTACGCGCGCCCGGACCTGATGCACCGCATCCTGGAGATCAACGCGCAGGCCGTGATCGACTATCTGAATGCGCAGATCGATGCCGGTGCCCAGGCCGTGCAGATCTTCGATACGTGGGGCGGGGCGCTGGCCGACGGCATCTACCATGAGTTCTCGCTGGCCTACATGGCGCGCGTGGTGCAAGGCATTCGCGCTGGCGCCGACGGCCAGCGTGTGCCGGTCATCCTCTTCACCAAGGGCGGCGGCCTGTGGCTCGAAGCCATGGCCGAGACCGGTGCCGACGCGCTGGGTGTGGACTGGACCGTCAGCCTGCAGCGCGCCCGCCAGCGAACGGCGGGCCGCATTGCCCTGCAAGGCAACCTGGACCCCACCGTGCTGTTTGCCGAGCCGGAGGCGATCCGCGCGCAAGCGCGCCGCGTGCTGGAAGACTATGCAGCCGGCGGTGGCAGCGATGGCCACATCTTCAACCTCGGCCACGGCATCTCGCAGTTCACCCCTCCCGAGGCGGTGTCGGTGCTGGTGGACGAGGTGCACAGCTTCAGCCGGACGCTGCGCGCAAAGGCGGCTTAACGGGGCCATGCTGCGGCGCGATGGCGTTTGAATTGAGCCGTCGCGGTGCGTGAAGCCGGCGGCACGAGTGGAATCGTCGCCGCTTTGGTGCGCCGAGGGTGAGTGACTACTCGCCCGCCGGTGGCCCCATCTGGCCCTGGCCTGCTGTCAAGCGATTTATTTCGCGCGTTTTGGTGCGCAAGCGGGCTGTCAAGACTTGACTTATGCACAAAGCTGTCGCGGCGGGGTTTTTTCGCGGCGCAACAGGAGGTGCTTGCCACATCCATCGCATAAGTGTTTGATTTTTTTGGAAGAATGCGGCGTGCGCGGAAATCGTGCAAGCTAGAAAAGCGCTGGATTTATCGGCCTTCGCGGGCGCCGCGAGCGACTTTTCAACAAAGTTATCCACAGCTTGTGTGGATAGCCTGGAAAACCGGTCACCGATCAGGGCGTCAAGGCACAAATCTCAAGTAGTACTTGAACATCGCGCCGGCTGGGGCGGTCGTTGCGGCGGCAAGGTGAGATGGCGGGTGCGCTTTTCTGACGTGCGGCTGCGCCGATGCGCTGCAACAATCTCTTGGCCTTTCAACCGCTTGTGCTTCGCATGACCACCACCCACGTCGACGTTGCGATTACCGATGGCCCCGTGGCGGCCGCCATCGCGCGTGTCGTGATCGACACGCCGCTCGACGCCGTGTTTGACTACCGTTGCGCGCAGCCCGTGCTGCCGGGGCAACTCGTGGTCGTGCCATTCGGCAACCGCCGCGTGGTGGCGCTCGTGGTGGAGACCGCCGCCACCACCGACGTGCCGCAAGACAAATTGCGCGACGTCGAGCGCGTGCTGGACTGGGTGCCGCCGTTGGACGCCGAATGGCGTGCGCTGGCCGAATTTGCCGCGGGCTATTACCACCGCGCGCTCGGTGAAGTGACGCTGCCCGCGTTGCCGCCGCTGTGGCGGACCCCGGGCAGTTGGGACAACCTCGCCCGGCAGGCCACCGAAACGGTCTACGTGATGGTGGAGCCGGCCCGTGCGGCATTGCTGGACAGCGTTCCCAGGCGCGCCCCCGGCGCCATGCGGCTGGCCGAAGCGCTGACCGGCGACGGCGAGCTTTCCACCAGCGCCGCCGTCGCGCTGCACGGGCAGGCCATTGCCAAGCTGCGCGACTGGGCGGCGCTCGGCTGGCTGCGCGCCGAGTTGCGCCCGAAGCTGCTGCTGCCGCAGCCGCCGTCGCTGCCCGAGCCATCCGGCGCGCCGGCCTTGAATGCCGAACAGGCGGCGGCCGTGAGCGCCATTGCCGAGGCCGGAGCGCAGGGCACGTTCAGCCCCTTCCTGCTGTACGGCGTGACGGGCAGCGGCAAGACGGAGGTCTACCTTCACGCGATCGCCGACACCCTGGCGCGCGACCCGGCTGCCCAGGTCCTGATGCTGGTGCCCGAGATCAACCTGACGCCGCAGCTCCAGGCGCGCATCGCCGCGCGTTTTCCCGGCGTGCCGATGGCCGCCCTGCACAGCGGCCTGGCGGAGCAGCCGCGCGCGCTGAACTGGCTGGCTGCACACCGCGGCGAGGCGCGCATCGTGCTCGGCACACGGCTGGCGATGCTGGCGTCGCTGCCGAACCTCGCGCTCATCCTCGTCGACGAAGAGCACGACACGTCGTACAAGCAGCAGGAAGGCTTGCGTTATTCGGCGCGGGACCTGGCGCTGTGGCGGGCCAAGCAGCGCCAGATTCCCGTCGTGCTCGGTTCGGCCACGCCGTCGCTGGAAACCTGGTGGCGCGCCGAACAGAACGCCACCACGCGCCTGACGCTATCGCACCGCGCGCAAGCCGAGGCGGTGTTGCCGCGCGTGTCGCTCATCGACCTCAATCTGGAGCGCCGCGCCGGGCGGGAGATCCGCGACGGGCTGTCCAAACCGCTCGTCGACGCGATGGCGGAGCGCCTCGCGCGCGGCGAACAGAGCCTGCTGTTCCTCAACCGCCGCGGTTACGCGCCGGTGCTGTCATGCGATGCGTGCGGCTGGCTGTCGGGCTGCCCGCGCTGCTCCGCGTACCTGGTGCTGCACAAGCCCGAGCGCCGCCTGCGCTGCCACCACTGCGGCCATGAATCGCGCATCCCGCATCACTGTCCCGACTGCGGCAACGTCGATATCGCCCCGCTCGGGCGCGGCACGCAACGCATCGAAGAGACGCTCGGCGAGCTGTTCCCGCAGGCCCGCGTCGCCCGCATCGACGCCGATTCCACCCGCCACAAGGGCAGCGCCGAAGCGCTATTCGACACCGTGCACGAAGGCAGCGTCGATATCCTGATCGGCACGCAGATGGTCGCCAAGGGGCACGACTTCCAGCGCGTGACGCTGGTGGGCGTGGTCGCGCCCGATTCCTCGCTGTTCTCGCACGACTTCCGCGCGGGGGAGCATCTCTTTGCCTCGCTGATGCAGGTGGCGGGCCGCGCGGGCCGGGCGGGCTTGGCCGGCGAGGTGCTGATTCAGACGCGGTATCCCGACGCACCGGCGCTGCAGGCGCTGGTTCGGCACGACTATGACGGTTTTGCGCGCCAGCTGCTGCGGGAGCGCAAACAGGCCGGGCTGCCGCCGTTTGCCTATCAGGCGTTGTTGACCGCAGAGCACAAGGAAGTCGCACGCGCGCTGGAGTTCTTGGGCGCCGCGCGTTCGGCTGGTGAAGCCTTGGCCGCTGAATTGGGCGCGCCGGTGTTTTTGCATGATCCGGTGCCCATGACGATGGTGCGCCTGGCCAACCGCGAGCGGGCGCAGTTGCTGGTGGAATCGGGTTCTCGCGCGGCGTTGCAGAAGCTTTTGACGGCCTGGACTGAGGGGTTTGCGGGGATTGGCAAGACTGTGAAGGGGGTGCGGTGGCAGTTGGAGATTGATCCTTTGAGGATTTGAGGGCTGGTGGTCCACCCTCCTTTCGTTCCCTGCCGGGACCGACTTACTTTTCTTTGGGCAAGACCAAAGAAAGTGAGTCGGTCCCGGCAGGGGATGAAACAAGGGATGCACCAAAAGCCAAAAAACCCACCCACCAAAACAATAAAGTCGCCCCAAAAGCCCCCAACCCCCTCTCCGGTTGCACCCCAATCTACCCATTTCGAACCAAGGGGTTTCACTAGGTTGCACCATCGGCTTCGCCAGGCGTATGATCCGCCCAATTTGCCGGCCACAAGCCTTGGCAATGGCAGCTTTGGATAGGAACCCACATGGCTACAACCACCCTCGGGGTCAAGCTGGACGATGCTTCGCGTGAACGCCTCAAGCGCGTTGCGCAGTCCATTGACCGCACGCCGCATTGGCTGATCAAGCAGGCGATCTTCACGTATCTGGATCAAGTGGAGCGGGGGCAGCTGCCAACTGATGCAAACGGCCCGGCGGCGGATGGCCTCCCGTCCGCCGCCGCAGCCGTCTCGGACGTGCACGAGGGTGACGAGCCCACGGTGCAACCGTTCCTCGAATTTGCGCAGAGCGTGCAACCGCAATCGGTCCTGCGCGCTGCCATCACGGCGGCCTACCGCCGGCCGGAAACCGAAGCCATTCCGATGCTGCTGGAGCAGGCCCGCCTGCCGGGCGCGCTCGCCTCGGACGCGAAGCAGCTCGCCCGCAACCTCGCCGGCAAGCTGCGCACGCAAAAGGTCGGCACCGGCCGCGAAGGTCTGGTGCAGGGCCTGATCCAGGAATTCTCGCTGTCGAGCCAGGAAGGCGTGGCGCTGATGTGCCTGGCCGAGGCGCTGCTGCGCATTCCCGACAAGGCCACGCGCGACGCGCTCATCCGCGACAAGATCAGCAACGGCAACTGGCATTCGCACCTCGGCCAGAGCCCGTCGCTGTTCGTGAACGCGGCCACCTGGGGTCTGCTGCTGACGGGCAAGCTGGTCGCCACGCACAATGAAGCGGGCTTGTCGCGCGCGCTCACGCGCATCATCGGCAAGAGCGGCGAGCCGCTGATCCGCAAGGGCGTGGACATGGCGATGCGCCTGATGGGCGAGCAGTTCGTCACCGGCGAAACCATTTCCGAAGCGCTGGCCAACGCGCGCAAGTTCGAAGCCGAGGGCTTCCGCTACTCCTACGACATGCTCGGCGAGGCCGCGATGACGGAGGAAGACGCCCAGCGCTACCTCGCGTCGTACGAGCAGGCCATCCGCGCGATCGGGCAGGCTTCGGGCGGGCGCGGCATCTACGAAGGGCCGGGCATCTCGATCAAGCTGTCGGCGCTGCACCCGCGCTACAGCCGCGCGCAATACGAGCGCACGATCAACGAGCTGTATCCGCGCGTGAAGGGTCTGGCGATGCTGGCCCGCGAATACGACATCGGCATCAACATCGATGCGGAAGAAGCCGACCGCCTGGAGCTGTCGCTCGACCTGCTGGAGCGCCTGTGCTTTGCACCGGAGCTGGCCGGCTGGAACGGCATCGGCTTCGTGGTGCAGGGCTACCAGAAGCGCTGCCCGTTCGTGCTCGACTACATCATCGACCTGGCCCGCCGCAGCAAGCATCGCCTGATGATCCGCCTGGTGAAGGGCGCGTACTGGGACAGCGAGATCAAGCGTGCGCAGGTCGACGGGCTGGAGGGCTATCCGGTCTACACGCGCAAGGTCTACACCGACGTGTCGTACCTGGCGTGCGCACGCAAGCTGCTGGCCGCGCCGGACGCGATCTTCCCGCAGTTCGCCACGCACAACGCGCACACGCTGGCGGCCATCTACCACATGGCCGGCCAGAACTATTACCCCGGCCAGTACGAATTCCAGTGCCTGCACGGCATGGGCGAGCCGCTGTACGAACAGGTCGTCGGCAACAAGCCGGGCAAGCTGAACCGCCCGTGCCGCATCTATGCGCCGGTCGGCACGCATGAAACGCTGCTCGCCTACCTGGTGCGCCGTCTGCTGGAAAACGGTGCCAACACCTCGTTCGTGAACCGCATTGCGGACGAGTCGATCCCGCTGGACGACCTCGTCGCCGACCCGGTGGAGGTGGTGGAGAAGATGCACGCCGAGGAAGGGACGCTCGGCCTGCCGCATCCGAAGATTCCGCTGCCGCGCAATCTGTATGGCAACGTCCGCGTGAACTCGGCCGGTATCGACCTGGCCAACGAGCAGCGCCTGGCGTCGCTGTCGTCGGCGCTGCTGGCGGGCACGAGCACGGTCTGGACGGCCGAGCCGACCATCGGCGATGCGCCGTACACCGGCGGCACACCGCAGCCCGTGCGCAATCCGGCAGACCTGCGCGACATCGTCGGCCACGTGACCGAAGCCAATGAGGCGGACGTCGACGCCGCACTCGCGGCCGCCACGGCTGCCGCCCCAATCTGGCAAGCGACGCCGCCGGAAGCGCGCGCCGCGCTGCTCGATCGCGCCGCCGACCTGATGGAAGGCGAGATGCAGCACCTGATGGGCCTGATCATCCGCGAGGCGGGCAAGACGCTGTCCAACGCCATCGCCGAAGTGCGCGAGGCCGTCGACTTCCTGCGCTACTACGCGGCGCAGGTGCGCGGCGGGTTCTCGAATGACACGCATCGCCCGCTGGGCCCGGTGGTCTGCATCAGCCCGTGGAACTTCCCGCTGGCGATCTTCACCGGCCAGGTCAGTGCCGCGCTGGCTGCGGGCAACCCGGTGCTGGCCAAGCCCGCTGAACAGACTCCGCTGATCGCGGCGCAAGCCGTACGCATCCTGCGCGAAGCCGGCGTGCCGGCCGGTGCCGTGCAACTGCTGCCGGGCCGCGGTGAGACTGTCGGCGCGGCGCTGGTGAAGGACGGGCGCACCAAGGGTGTGATGTTCACCGGTTCGACCGAAGTTGCGCGCATCCTGCAGCGCACGCTGGCCGGCCGCTTGGATGCCAACGGTGCGCCGATCCCGCTGATCGCCGAGACCGGCGGCCAGAACGCGATGATCGTCGATTCGTCCGCGCTGGCCGAGCAGGTGGTGGCCGATGTGCTGTCGTCTGCGTTCGATTCGGCGGGGCAGCGCTGCTCGGCGCTGCGCGTGCTGTGCCTGCAGGATGACGTGGCCGACCGCGTGCTGGCGATGCTCAAGGGCGGCATGGCCGAACTGGCGATGGGCAATCCCGACCGGCTGTCCACCGATGTGGGCCCGGTGATCGACGCCGAAGCGCGCGACAACATCGTCGGCCACATCGAGGCGATGCGCGCCAAGGGCCGCCGCGTGCACCAGACGCCGGTGCCCGATGCCTGCGCGCACGGCACCTTCGTGCCGCCGACGGTCATCGAGCTCGACAGCTTGTCGGATCTGACGCGCGAGATTTTCGGCCCCGTGCTGCACGTGATCCGCTGGAAGCGCACCGCCGACAACACGGGCCTGACCAAGCTCATCGAACAGATCAACGGCACGGGCTACGGTCTGACGCTGGGCATCCACACGCGCATCGACGAGACCATCGCGCACGTCGTGGATCGCGCGCACGTCGGCAACCTGTATGTGAACCGCAATATCGTCGGCGCCGTGGTCGGCGTGCAGCCGTTCGGCGGCGAGGGCCTGTCGGGCACCGGCCCGAAGGCGGGCGGCCCGCTGTACCTGCTGCGCCTGCTGTCGACGTGCCCGCAGGACGCCATGCGCACCGCATTGCAGCTGACCGCAGGCGCCGGCACCGAAGTCGACACCGACGCGCGTCGCGCGCTGCTGGCCCCGTTCGATGCCCTGACGGACTGGGCCCGCAAGCAATCGCCGGCGCTGGCAGCGCTGTGCGAACGCCTGGCGGCCGCCACGGCGACGGGCGCCACGGCCACGCTGCCGGGCCCCACCGGCGAGCGCAATACCTACACGCTGTTGCCGCGCGATGCGGTGCTGTGCGTGGCGGCGGATCCGGCCGACTGGCTGCGCCAGCTGGCGGCCGTGCTGGCCGTCGGCAGCGTCGCTGTGGTGCAGGAAAACCCTGCCATTGAAGCGGTACTGCGTACCCTGCCGGCGGCAGTACAATCGCGCGTCCGCGTGGTGGGGACGCTGGAAGAAGCGGCCTTCGACGCGGTGCTGCACCACGGCGATTCGGACCATCTGCGCGCCATCTGCGAAGGCCTGGCGCGGCGTGCCGGCCCGATCGTCGGCGTGCAAGGTCTGCCGCATGGCGGGGAAGGGCTGGCGCTGGAGCGCCTGCTGATCGAGCGTTCGCTGTCGGTCAATACGGCCGCGGCGGGTGGTAACGCCAGCCTGATGACCATCGGCTGACGGGGAGCAAGAGCAGGATTCGCGGTTCGATTCGTACGACGGGTGCGGATGGGATGCGAAGCGGGAGGAGGGCGGCGGTGATCCCGTCGCGCTATGGATCCAAATTGCGTTTGAACTAGGAGACGCACAAATGAAATTGAAGCAACTGTGGGTGGCGGCGGCGCTGTGTGCGCTGGGTGGTGCAGCATCGGCGCAGGAAGTCATCAAGCTCGGCTACGCCGGCCCGATGACCGGTCCCCAGGCCCAGTACGGCAAGGACATGCAGAACGGCCTGACGCTGGCCGTGGAGGAGTTCAACGCCACCAAGCCGAAGATCGCCGGCAAGGAAGTCAAGTTCCAGCTGATCTCGGAAGACGACCAGGCTGACCCGAAGACCGGCACGACCGTCGCGCAGAAGCTCGTGGACAGCGGCATCAAGGGCATGCTCGGCCACTTCAACTCGGGTACGACCATTCCGGCTTCGCGCATCTACAACAATGCCGGCATTGCGGAAATCGCGATGGCCACGGCGCCGGAATACACCAAGCAGGGCTACAAGACGACGTTCCGCATGATGACTTCCGACACCCAGCAGGGTTCGGTGGTCGGCACGTACGCCGTCAAGAAGCTTGGCTACAAGAACATCGCCATCATCGATGACCGCACCGCATATGGCCAAGGCCTGGCGGACGAATTCGAGAAGGCCGCCAAGGCTGCCGGCGCCACCATCGTGCGTCGCGAGTTCACCAACGACAAGGCGACCGACTTCAAGGCCATCCTCACGCAGATCAAGGCCAAGAAGCCGGACGCCGTGTTCTACGGCGGCGCGGAAGGCCAGTCGGCACCGCTGGTCAAGCAGATGCGCGAGCTGGGCATCAAGTCGACGCTGATCTCGGGCGAAATGTCCAAGACCGACGAGTTCATCAAGCTGGCGGGCGCGCAGGCTGCCGAAGGCGTGGTGTGCTCGCTGGCCGGCCTGCCCCTGGAACAGATGCCGGGCGGCGCCGCTTACAAGCAGCGCTATGAGAAGCGCTTCGGCACGCCGGTGCAGACGTACTCGCCGTACGCCTATGACGGCGCGATGGCGCTGATGCAGGCCATGGTCAAGGCCGGCTCGTCGGACCCGGCGAAGTACCTGCCGATCCTGGCTGCCACCAACATGCAGGGCGTGACCGCCAAGCACTATGCCTACGACGACAAGGGCGACCTGAAGGACGGCGGCATCACCGTCTACAAGGTCACCGGCGGCAAGTGGGTCCCGCTGGAGAGCGTGGGCGGGAAGTAATCCGTCCGGCTTCCGCCGTCCGCAGTATGAGAACCGCCCCCCGGGGCGGTTTTTCTTTGCCTGCGGTAATGCGCTCAAAACGCAGACTTGCCGGTATCTGCATCGAAAATCATCGATCTATTGTTAAATATCGTGTAACGAGGCGGTATCGCGTGTCAGTGCTTGGCTGACTTTTACATTTGGGTGCTTCGGGTACCATGTCGGCCATGACAGGACTTCACGATCTCTTCCCCTCGTGGCCGCCGGAACCGGGCGGCCTGTTCTGGATCGGGCTGGCGCTGGTGGGCGCGGCCCTGTGCGGCGAGTTTGCGCGCGTGGCGCTGCGGCTGCCGCGCATCGTGGGCTATGCGGCGGCCGGATTGGTGGCGGGTGTGCTGGGCCGCCCGCTCATCGACGCCGACATGCTCGACCAGACCCACATCCTCATCGAGATGGCGCTGGCGCTCGCGCTGTTCGAGCTCGGGCACCGGCTCTCGTTCGAGTGGCTGCGCGCCAATCGTTGGCTGTTGCTGACCAGTGGCTTCGAGAGCCTGCTGACCTGGGGCCTCGTCACGTGGGTGCTGCAGCTGTTCGGTGTGGCGGTGCCGGTGGCGGTGGCCGCAGGCGCCATCGCCGTGGCCACGTCGCCGACGGTGCTGCTGCAATTGAAGAACGAACTGCGCGCCGAAGGCCAGGTGACGGAGCGGCTGCTTTCGCTCGGCGCGCTCAACAGCATCTACGCGAGCGTGCTGGTGCCGCTGACCGCGGGCTGGCTGCACAGCGAATACGGGCATTGGGGTGCGGCGCTGCTGCATCCGCTGTACCTGCTGGCAGGTTCCGTGCTGCTGGCCTGGGTGGCGGGCAAGGTCGGCCATGCGCTGTATCACCGCATGGCGGGTGACGATCACTACGCGTTTCTGGTGCTTGTCGGCCTGGTGCTGTTTGCCCTGGCGATGGCCAAGCTGCTCAAGCTCTCGGTGCCGCTCACGCTGCTGCTGGCGGGCGTCGTGTTCAAGCACCAGGACGATCACCCGCGCGTGTGGCCGTCGCACTTCGGCAGCGCGGGCAGCATCCTGATCGTGGTGATGATCGTCTCGCTCGGTCTGCCGCTCAAGGCATCGGACTGGGTGATCGGCGGTGTGGCCGCAGTGGCGCTGGTGCTGTCGCGCTTCATTGCCAAGCTGGCGGCGACGACCGCGCTGGGTTCGTTCTCGGGCCTGTCGATGCGCCAGAGCGTGGCGCTGGGCCTGGCACTCGGACCGATGTCGGGACTGTCTTGGCTGCTCATGCACGACACCGCGGTACTGTATCCGCAAACCGGCGGGCCGCTGGCCGCCATCATCCTGTGCACGCTGGCGATCCAGCAGATTGCCGCACCGATCCTCACGGCACGTTCGTTGCGTTGGGCGGGTGAGGTACGGCAGGAAGAAGGGAGGCACTGAGCCCCATGTCGCTTGAACCGTTCTCGAAATCCGAAGCACTGACGTTTGGCGTCGAGCTGGAACTGCAGCTCGTCAATCGTCACGACTATGACCTGGCCTCGGCCTCGCCGGACTTGCTGCGCATGCTCAAGGGCAAGGAGTATCCCGGCGACATCAAGCCGGAGATCACCGACTCGATGATCGAGATCTCCACCGGCATCTGCCACAGCCACGACGAGGCCCTGTGGCAGCTGCGCGAGATGCGCGACCGCATGGCCGAAGCGGCGACGGCGCTGAACATCGGCATCTGCGGCGGCGGCACGCACCCGTTCCAGCAGTGGAGCCAGCGCCAGATTTCGCAGTCGCCGCGATATCAGTACATCTCGGAGCTGTACGGCTATCTGGCCAAGCAGTTCACGGTGTTTGGCCAGCACGTGCACCTGGGCTGCCCGAGCCCCGACGATGCGCTGTACCTGCTGCACGCCATGTCGCGCTACGTGCCGCACTTCATCGCGCTGGCGGCGTCCTCGCCGTTCGTGCAGGGTGTGGATACGGGGTTTGCCTCGGCGCGCATGAACTCGGTGAGCGCGTTTCCGCTCTCGGGCCGCGCGCCGTTCGTGCTGACATGGGATGCCTTCATTGCGTACTTCGACAAGATGCACGCCACCGGCGTGATCGAAAGCATGAAGGATTTCTACTGGGACATCCGCCCCAAGCCCGAGTACGGCACGATCGAAGTCCGCGTGATGGACACGCCGTTGACGGTCGAGCGCGCCGCCGCCGTCGCGGCCTACATCCAGGCGCTGGGCCGCTGGCTGCTGCTCGATCGCCCGTTCATGCCGGTGGAGGACGACTACCTCGTCTACACCTTCAACCGCTTCCAGGCGTGCCGCTTCGGGCTGGCAGGCGAATACGTCGACCCGGCCACCGGCAACCGTGGCGCGCTGGCCGATCACATCCTGGAAACCAGCAAGCTGCTGTCGGAGCATGCCGAGGCGCTGTCGTCCGAAGGCGCGCTCGACATGGTGCGGGAGGTGGTGGAAGCGCGCGATGCCGATGCGGAATGGATCCGCGCGGCCCAGCGCGAAACCCGCAACCTGCACGAGACCGTGCGGCGCGGTTGCGGCCGATGGGCGCAGGCCGCCACGCAGCCTGCGTGAAGCACCGGCGGACGGTCAGCCGTTGCCGGCCGGGCCCGGCGCCTGCAGAGCGCGCTGCATGAAGACGAGGTCGAGCCACTGGCCACGCTTGATGGCGGCCTCGGGCATGCGACCCACCTCCTTGAAGCCGAGCTTTTCGTGCAGGCGGATCGACGCCGCATTGGCCCCGTCGATGGCGCCCACCATCACATGTTTGCCCAGCGCTGCGGCGCGCTCGCACAGCGCCTCCACGAGCACGCGGCCGAAGCCCTTGCCGCGCCAGTCGCGGTGGATGTGCACCGAGTGTTCGACCGTCGTGCGGAAGCCCGGATACGGCCGGAAGTCGCCGAACGACGCAAAGCCTGCGACCTGCCCGTCGTCGTCGGCCACCAGGACCGGATAGCCCTGCGTAGCGCGCAGCGCCAGCCACGCGCGGCGGTCTTCCAGGGTGGACAGCGTCTCCGTGTACACCGCGTTGGAGTTGGCGATCACGTCGTTGTAGATGGCGAGGATCGCGGGCAGGTCGGCTTCGGTGGCGTCGCGCAGCAGCATGGTGAATCGTCGGGCGTCAGTCAGTGAGTCGGGCGCACGGCCAGCACGCGGCGCGCGAACGCCCAGCATACCAACGCGAAGACGATCAGCCCAAGCCATTGCGCCGTGCCTTCGAACGACGCGCCCACGACCGCCAGCGGCGCATCCTTGCCCGTGGCGCCGATGATGGCCGCCATCAGCACGCCGACCAGGCTTTCGCCCACGATCAGGCCCGAGGCGAGCAGCACGCCGTGGCGGTTCGGCACTTCGGCATAGCGCTCGTACGGCACGCCCGCGGCCTGCGCGCGCCTGGCCAGGATCTTCTCGATGATCCACGCCAGCACCGCGCCCGTCACCAGCACCGTGCTCACGGTCGGCGGCAGGTAGATGCCGATGCCCACTGCCAGCACCGGCAGCCGAGCGGCACCGCCACGCTGCTTGAGCGCCCAGTCGATGGCGATCAGGATCACGCCGACGGCGATGCCCGCGATCACCATGTTCCATTCCAGCTGGTGCGTGAAGATGCCGGTGGCGATGGCGGTCATGAGCGTCGCCTGCGGCGCGGACAGCGCCTGCGACGCGTCCATGCCGGCACGCGGCAGTGCGCCGGGGAAGCCGTACGCGTTGTACAGCAGCTCCAGCACGGGCGAGATGACCGCCGCGCCCGCCACGCAGCCGATCAGCAGCGCCACCTGTTGCCGCCATGGCGTGGCGCCGACCAGCCAGCCGGTCTTCAGATCCTGCAGGTTGTCGTTCGAGATGGTCGCCACGGCCACCACCGCCGAGGTCGTGAAGATCGCCAGCGCGATGCCGAGCCGGCTCGCTTCCGGCGAGCCCAGCAGGCCGTTGTCCGCGCCCACGGCCAACAGCAGCAGCGACACCAGCGTGATGGCGATGATGCCGATGCCCGAGATCGGGCTCGACGACGAACCGATCAGCCCGGCCATGTAGCCGCACGCCGCGGCCACCAGGAAGCCGAACACCACGGCGAAGACGACCGCGCATGCAATGAGCGTCCAGCGCGAGCCGGCCGACAGCATGGTGGGCGCCAGGAAGGCCGCAAAGGTGATCACCAGCACGGCCACCATGGCCAGCGTGACCAGGAGGATCCAGCGCGGCGCCATGTCCTGCTCGGTGCGCTGCGTGGCGTCCGCTTGCGGGCGCAGGCTGCCGAATGAGCGCTTCATGCCGTGCAGCACCGGGCCGATGAGCGTGCCGAGCGTCCACACGGCGGCCACGGCGATCACGCCCGCGCCGATGAAGCGCACCTGCGTGCGCCACACGTCGGTGCCGAACGCGGCGAGCGTCTTGCCCGCCGGCATCGGCGTGATGGACGTCAGGTACGGCACCGCGATGCCCCACGCGATGACCAGGCCCACCAGCATGGCGATCCCGGCCACCACGCCGATCAGGTAACCGGCACCCAGCAGCGCGGTCGAAAACCCGAGCGGCAGCCGCACGACCGATGCGCCGGCGGCAAGCCACCAGCTCGCGCCTTCGCCCAGCACACGCAGGCCACTGGTCGCAAACGCGACCACAGCCGCCACGATGCCGCCGGTGGCGATATCGCGCATGCCGGTGGCAGCGGGCACCGCGTCGTCGGCCGTGGCATCGGAGCCGTCGGCGAGCTGGCCGCTGCCCACCCGCAGGATTTCCGCCGCGGCCACGCCTTCGGGGTAGGGCAGGTCACTCTGCACGACCATCGCGTGACGCAGCGGAATTGTGAACACCACGCCGAGCATGCCGCCGGCCATGCACACGCCGAACGTCTGCCAGAACGGGAAGCCTTGCCAGTGGCCGATCATCACGAGGCCCGGCAGGATGAAGATGATGGAAGACAGCGTCCCGGCCGCGGACGCCTGCGTCTGCACCATGTTGTTCTCGAGGATGTTCGTGCCGCCCAGCATGCGCAGCACCGCCATCGAGATGACGGCGGCCGGGATCGCGGAAGAGAACGTCAGGCCCACTTTCAGGCCAAGGTACACATTGGATGCGGTAAAGATCACGGTGATGATGGCACCGAGGATCATGCCGCGCAGCGTCAGCTCCGGCAGGGTTGCGGCCGGAATGTGCTTGGAAGGATGGGGGGATTGCATCCTGCGGGTCTCCGATGAGGGTTTTGTGGCCCGGATTATAGGAGGGGCAGGAGGCGGGTGAGGGCGTCGGGGGTTGCAGCGAACCTCTAATCCGCTGCTCTGCGGCGGATTGCGCAAATGCAAAGGGCCGGCAAGGCCGGCCGCACGCAGCGATGCAACGATGCGGCGATCACGCGCCCAGCAGTTCCGCCACCGCGCAGCCCACCACGACCGTCGCGCCGCGCAGGTCGTGCAGCCGCAGGTTCTCGTCGGTGTTATGGCCGCGCGCTTCCATCAGCGTACGCGGCCCGGCACCGTAGAGAACGGTCGGGACGCCGCGCGCGGTGTAGTGCCGGGCATCGGTGTACAGCGGCACGCCGTGGACCGGCACGTCGCCGCCGAACACCGCCTGCGCATGGCGACGCAACGCCCCGATGAGCGTCTGCACGCCCGGCAATTCCGCCAGCGGTTCGGCCAGGATGATGCGCTCGACCGACACCTCGATGCCCGGGCGATCCGCCGCGGCGCGCTCGATCACGGCACGCAGCTCTTCCTGGGCATCGCGCCCGGCCTCTTCCGGAATCATCCGGCGGTCGATGCGGAACGTCACCAGATCGGGCACGACGTTCGTGTTGATGCCGCCCTGGATCAGGCCGACGTTCAGCGTGGCGTGGTCGATGCCCGGCACGGCGGACTTGCGCGTCGCCAGTTCCCCGCGATACGCATACACGGCCTGCAGGATGTGCGTGGCCGCCTCGATGGCGTCGATGCCGGTGTGCGGCATGGCGGCATGCGCCTGCCTGCCGCGCACGGTCACCTCCACGTGCAGGCAGCCGTTGTGCGCCGACGTGATGCCGTATGCAAAGCCGGCCGAGATGGCGTAATCGGGCTGGCTCAGGCCCTGGTCCAGCAGCCATTTCGGGCCGACATCGCCGCCGGTCTCCTCGTCGTAGGTGAAATGCAGCTCGACCGTACCGTTGAGCTTCGCCCCGCGCTGCTCGGCGTCGATGAGCGCCAGCAGCGCCCACGTGTACGTCGCGAAATCCGATTTGGACACCGCCACGCCGCGGCCGAACATGGTCGGGCCGTGGTCGGTCTGGACGATCTCGCCGCCGTACGGATCATGCGTCCAGCCCAGGCCGGGCGGGACGACATCGCCGTGTGCGTTCATGGCGACGGTCGGGCCGCCGCTGCCGAACGTGTGGCGCACGATGAGGTTGGTGGCGCTGGCCATGCCGGCTGCGCGCACCTGCGCTTCGGGCACCGCATGCG
Source organism: Ralstonia mannitolilytica (assembly GCF_905397375.1). Classification (GTDB taxonomy): domain Bacteria; phylum Pseudomonadota; class Gammaproteobacteria; order Burkholderiales; family Burkholderiaceae; genus Ralstonia; species Ralstonia mannitolilytica. Next base: position 40,973 of record NZ_CAJPVG010000007.1, on the reverse strand, counting down.
CCTCGACGGTCAGGCCAAGGCCTTCCAGCAGTGCCTTGGCGCGCGCGGCGTGCGGGGCGCAGTCGCCGGGCGGGTTGTCCGACGGCACCTTCACCAGCTCGCGCAGGAAGTCGATCTGCTGCGCGTGCCCCGCCTCGACAAACGCGCGGATGTCCGCGTCGATGCCGGTGGCGGTGAGTTGAGCCTGGGTCATGTCGATGTCTCCGTATCGGTATTGGCGAAGGACGTTCAAAGTGACTGAGCCCCCGTTGTACGGGGGCTCAGGATGGTGCGGACGGCGAGGCGGCTACTGCGCGGCGCGCAAGGCCTCTTCGGTCAGCCATACCGATTCGGGCAGATCCTGCTCGTCGCAGTTGTGGCCTTCGCCGCCGCGGTCGACGACGATGAAGTCGCTGACCTGCTCCAGCGCCAGCAGCGGGTGATGCCACACGCCGCGCGCGTAGTTCACGCCCTGCCAGCCGCGCGACACGAAGGCGCGCAGCTTGGACGGATCAAGCCCGCCCGCAGGCGCCACGACCACCAGGTACGGCTTGTCGTTCAGCGGGATGAAGGCCTGGCTGCCGCGCGGATGGCGCTCCAGCATCTTCACTTCGAACGGCAGCGTGCGCGGCTGGCCGCGGAACAGGTTGATGAGCGCCCGGCCGCCTTCCCCCACGTCCACGTTGGCGAGGTCGTGAAAGCGCGTGGTGGTGCCCTGGTTGATCGGGAACTGCTTGGCGCCCTCGAGTTCGATCACATCGCCGAACGGGGCGAAGGCTTCACGCGTGAGCGGCTCGATGGTCAGCGCAATGCGCGCGATGGCGTCCTGGCTCATTCCAGCACCCCCCACAGGCGCAGGCGCGACACACCGCCGTCCGGGAACATGTTGAAGCGCACGTGCGTGACGACGCCCATGTCGGCGATCTCCGCTTCGTAGTAGTGCTGCAGGTCCATCTGCAGCTTCTGCTCGGGCAACAGCGTCTGCCAGAACATCGCTTGCGTCTTGAGCGAGCTGTCGGTGCCGCCCACCACGCGCGCGGCCTGGATGGACACGCGGTCGGCAAAGTTGCCCTTGAAGTGCGCCGTATCGACTTCGATCTTGCGGATGCGGCCCGGGTGCGCCAGCGCGATGATGCACCAGTCGTTGCCGGGCTCGCGGCGGCGGCGCGTCTCCCAGCCGTCGCCCATGTTCACGCCGCGGCCCGGCATGAGCATGCGCGAGGCCGGCCCGAAGTGTTCGTTGTTCGCTTCGACCACGTAGGCGCCGTTTTCCATCGCGGCGAGATCGAACAGCTGGGTCCGGTCCGCGCCCTTCCAGTCGACTTGCGGCTGGCCATACACGCGCAGGCGCGCGATGCCGCCGTCCGGGAAGATGTTCAGGCGCAGGTGCGTGTACGCGCCCGGGTCGGTCACGGCCACGTAGGCGTGGCTGTTGCCCTGCAGCGTGGTCGAGGGAACGATCTCGGTCCATTGCGTGGCATCGGTCGGCTCGCCGTCGGCCACGTAGGCGGCCTCGATGGACGCCGCCGGCGGGAAATTGCCGGTGAAGTGGCTCGTGTCGATGTCCACGCCCTTCACGACGCCCGGGCGGGCCAGCCGGACGATGCAGTAGTCGTAACCGCCGTTGCGGCGACGGCGCGTTTCCCAGCCGTCCATCCACTTGCCGTGGTCGTCGTATTTGCCGGGGATGAACACTGCCGGTTCGGGATTGAGCATGCGGCTCTTCGGTGCAAAGAACTCGTCGGTGGCGAACGTCGCTTCAGCGCCCAGGCGAGGGTCCGCCAGGTTCGGATAGCGGCGCGTGAAGTCGGGAGCGTTCGGATCGAGCGTAGGCATCGCCATGGGGGTCTCCTTGGGATCGGTCTCTGGATGGTATACGGCGGCCCCGATCGGCGAACTGCCGGACAACTGCAATACGAGAGGTCGGGCCGACGGTGCAGCATGTGGGCCAGGTGCGCAGGGCATTGCCGACTGCATGCGGGTCATCCTAGCATGTGAATTCAAAAATTGCATACAAAAATTGGATCGCCTATGATGCCGTGAACGCTCCAACAATCCAGCGCGACAACTTTGTGCGATGCAGCGAGCGCGACAGGGCTTTCCCGACAATCGCGATAGACGAAACGGGCGCCCAAGACACCTGAAATCCAAAGGAGGATTCACCATGCAACGCTTTACGCGCCCGCTGTTCGGGCAGGTTTTGATCGCCCTCGCGGTGGGCATCGCGCTGGGCATCTGGGCGCCCGACTTCGCGCAGCATCTCAAGCCGCTGGGTGACGGCTTCCTGAAGCTGATCAAGATGCTGATCGCGCCGATCGTCTTCTCCGTCGTGGTGGTGGGGATCTGCGGCGCGGGCGAGCTCAAGAAGGTCGGGCGCGTGGGCGGCAAGGCCGTCATCTACTTTGAGATCGTCACGACGATTGCGCTGGCGCTCGGCATCGGCCTGGCCTACGTGTTCGGCCCCGGCCACGGCATGAACGTCGACCCGAAGACGCTCGATCCGGCCGCCATGGCGTCGTACATGGACACCGCCAAGCAGGTGGAATCGACCGGCGTGGCCGCCTTCCTCCTCAAGCTGATCCCGGATACGTTCGTGAGCGGCTTTGTGAAGGGCGACATCCTGCAGGTGCTGCTGGTGTCGATCCTGTTCGGCTGCGCGCTGTCGCTGCTGGGTGAGCGGACCAAGCCGCTGGTCAACCTGATCGATCAGCTCTCGCACGTGCTGTTCCGCATGATGGCCGTGATCATCCGCCTGGCGCCGCTGGGCGTGCTCGGCGCGGTGGCGTTCACCGTCGGCAAGTACGGCGCCGGCTCGCTCAAGCAGCTGGGCTTCCTGGTGCTGCTGTTCTATGCGGCCGTGGCGCTGTTCGTGTTTGTGGTGCTCGGCACCATCCTGCGCGTGGCGGGCTTCAACATCTTCAAGCTGATCCGCTTTCTGCGCGCCGAACTGCTGGTGGTGCTGGGCACGGCATCGTCCGACGCGGTGCTGCCGTCCATCATGAACAAGCTGGAGAAGATGGGCATCAAGCGCTCGGTGGTGGGGCTGGTCATCCCGACGGGCTACTCGTTCAACCTCGATGCGTTCTCGATCTACCTGACGCTGGCCGCCGTGTTCATCGCGCAGGCGACCAACACGCCGCTGTCGATGCATGACCTGCTGCTGATCCTGGCCGTGGCGCTGATCACGTCCAAGGGTGCGCACGGCATTCCGGGCTCGGCCATCGTGATCCTGGCGGCCACGCTGTCGGTCATTCCCGCCATTCCGGCGATCGGGCTGGTGCTCGTGCTCTCCGTCGACTGGTTCATCGGCATTGCCCGCGCCCTGGGCAACCTGATCGGCAACTGCGTCGCCACGGTGGTGATCGCCGCGTGGGAAAAGGACATCGACCGCGTGCGCGCGAACGACGTGCTCGACGGCAAGATCGACATCACCGAAGAGGGCGAGGCGATCCCCCACGGCCATGGCATCGCGGCGCCGGGTGCGCCCACGCTGCCGCATGCCTGACGCGGCACGCCTGTCGGACGGCGGTAAAATCGGCGCCATGACCGAAACCACCGCCGCCGACATCTCCTCCGAAGGCATTGCCGACGACATCGCACAGGCGATCGTCGCGCATCGGCTGCCGCCCGGCACCAAGCTGCGCGAAGAGGCGCTGGCGCGGGTCTACCACGTCAGCCGCACAAAGATTCGTGCCGCGCTGCTGATGCTGGCCAAAGACAAGCTGATCCGCATGGAGCCGGATCGCGGCGCGTTCGTCGCCAAGCCCGATGAGACCGAGGCCCGCGAAGTCTTTGCCGTACGGCGCGTGCTGGAAGTGGCACTGGCGCGCGAGTTCATCGCCAAGGCCACGGCGGCCGACTATGCGCGGCTCGAAAAGCACTTGGCCGAAGAGCACAGGGTGGCGGCCAGCGCCAACCTGGCGGACGTCCCGCGCCGCAACCGCCTGATGGCCGACTTCCACCTGCTGCTGGCCGACGTGGTCGGCAACAGCGTGCTCAAGGAAATGCTGCGCGAGCTCTCCGCCCGCAGCTCGGTCATCACGATGCTGTATCAATCCACCTACGATGCGGTGCGCTCGTCCGAAGAGCACACCGCCTTTCTGGAAGCCGCCAAGCGCGGCGACGTGGAAGGTGCCATCGCCCTGATGGAAGAGCACATGGCGCACACCGAGGCGTCGCTGAAGTTCGAATCGCCGGGTGGCCGCGCGACGGACCTCGTTGCCGCGCTGCTGGCCTGAGCGCGCGTGCCGACGTACACGCTGCGCGCGCCGGTGTCGGCCGAGCTGGACATCAGGAAAAGCCGCTTCATCGCATGGGCTGTGCCGGTCGAAGACCGCGCCGCTGCCATGGACGTCGTCGCGCGTCTGCGGGCCGAGCACCCGACTGCCACGCATGTCTGCTGGGCGCTGCTGGCCGGCGGCCAGTCGGGGATGTCCGATGATGGCGAGCCCTCCGGCACCGCAGGCCGCCCCATCCTCGAAGTGCTGCGCCACCACGACCTGGACGGCACGCTCGGTGCCGTGGTGCGCTACTTCGGCGGCGTGAAGCTCGGCGCGGGCGGCCTGGTGCGCGCCTACACCGATGCCATCGCCACCGCGCTCATGCAGGCCGAGCGCGTGGAGCGCATCGCCAGCACCACGCTCACGCTCGTCACCGATTACGCCGATGAGGCGCGCATCCGGCGGTGGGTCGACGAAGGCGGCTATGCGCTGGTCGAGGCGGCTTACGATGCCGGCGTTGCGCTCACCGTGCGCTTGCCCGTGACCGATGAGGCGGCTGCGCGTGCGACGCTGCGGGACCTGACGCAGGGACGCGTCGTCATCGCCGAGTGACGCTGAGCGCGCCTCACCCCGCCCGCGACCAATACCCCGGCTGCGCAAACACCGCCTTCAGGTGTTCGATGAAGAACCGGATCTTCGCAGGCACCGGCCGCTGCTGCGGGTACACGGCGAGGATGTCGTAGTCGGGCAGCGCGTAGTCATCCAGCACGGTCATCAGCGCGCCGGATTCGAGTTCCGGCTGGATCTCCCACGTTGAACGCCACCCCAGGCCCAGGCCTTCGCCCATCCAGCGGTGCAGCAGTTCGCCGTCGTTGCAGTCGAGGTTGCCGCTGACCTTCACGGTGACGGCCTTGCCGTTCTGCTGGAAATACCAGCCGCGCTGCTGGCCGCCCTGCAGGTTGAAGGCGAGGCAATTGTGCTTGGCCAGGTCGTCGAGTGTGCGCGGCACGCCGTGCTTGGCGAAATACGCCGGCGTGCCGCACACCACGCGCTTGTTCGAAGCCAGCCGGATCGCCACGAAGTTCGGATCGATGGCCCCGCCGATGCGGATGCCGAGGTCGTAGCCCTCGCGCACGAGGTCGACCACGCGGTCGGTCAGGTTGAACGAGATGCGCACGTCGGGGTTGGCACGCAGAAAATCCGGCGCGTGCGGCGCGACGTGCTTGCGCCCAAACGCGGCCGGCGCCGACACGATCAGGTGCCCCGTCGCCTTGTGGCGGCCCTCGGCGACGAGCAGTTCTGCGCGGTCCAGTTCGCCCAGCGCCTTCTTGCACTGCTCCATGAAGACCGCGCCCTGTTCGGTCACGGCAATGCGCCGCGTGGACCGGTGCAGCAGCTTCACGCCCAGCCTGGCTTCGAGCGCGTTGATGCGGCGCCCGATCATGACGGGCGTCACGTCCTGCGTGAGCGCGGCGGCGGCCATGCTGCCGTGCTCCACCACGGCGATGAACGCCTCGATCTGCTTGAGCTTGTCCATTCCATCATTCCAGTTCGCAATGTCACGCCATTCTAGTGAGCATTCCGTACGCGGATTGCGCCTATTCAGCGCATATCACCTGTGACGAATGGAAAAAATCGGTGTGTGCGGAGTGATGCGAGGCGTGGTCCTGCATCGCTCTTTTTGCGCCGCAGCAAATCAACTGAAAGCGGCATGAATCCTGGCGTCCTCGGCGGTGACACGGCTTCGGCATTGCTGCGCCACGCGAGAGCATTCGATATACAAAGTTAGCAATCAACTGACGAGACCTGCGTTTATCGGTATCGGCATGCGGGAATAGGATCAGCCCCAACGTATTCCCACCTTCCCCTTCCTGGAGACACACCACCATGCCGAAGATGAGAGCAATCGACGCCGCCGTTGCGGTGCTGGAGAAAGAAGGCATCACCACCGCCTTCGGCGTGCCGGGTGCCGCCATCAACCCGCTGTACTCGGCCCTGCGCAAGAACGGCAACATCGCCCACGTGCTAGCCCGCCACGTGGAAGGCGCCTCGCACATGGCCGAGGGCTACACCCGTGCCGAGGCCGGCAACATCGGCGTGTGCATCGGCACGTCGGGCCCTGCCGGCACCGACATGATCACCGGCCTGTACTCGGCCTGGGCAGATTCGATTCCCATCCTCTGCATCACCGGCCAGGCGCCGCGCGCACGCCTGTACAAGGAAGACTTCCAGGCTGTCGACATCGAATCGATCGCCAAGCCGGTCACGAAGTGGGCCGTCACCGTGCGTGAGCCGGCGCTGGTGCCGCGCGTGTTCCAGCAGGCGTTCCACCTGATGCGCTCGGGCCGCCCGGGCCCGGTGCTGATCGACCTGCCGTTCGACGTGCAAGTCGCCGAGATCGAATTCGATCCCGACACGTACAGCCCGCTGCCGGTCTACAAGCCCGCGGCAACGCGTGCGCAGGCCGAGCGCGCCATCGAGATGCTGTGCCAGGCCGAGCGCCCGCTGCTGGTGTGCGGCGGCGGCGTGATCAACGCCGATGCGGCCCAGCTGATGGTCGAGTTTGCCGAGCTGGTGAACGTGCCTGTCGTCCCGACCCTGATGGGCTGGGGCGTGCTGGCTGATGACCACCCGCTCAACGCCGGCATGGTCGGCCTGCAAACGTCGCACCGCTACGGCAACGCCACGCTGCTGGCGTCGGACTTCGTGTTCGGCATCGGCAACCGCTGGGCCAACCGCCACACCGGCAGCGTCGACGTCTACACCAAGGGCCGCAAGTTCGTGCACGTCGATATCGAACCGACCCAGATCGGCCGCGTGTTCGGTCCGGACCTGGGCATCGTCTCGGACGCCAAGGCAGCGCTGGAGAAGTTCATTGAAGTCGCCCGCGAGCTGAAGGCCGCCGGCAAGCTGCCGTGCCGCAAGAGCTGGAACGCCGACGTGCAGAAGCGCAAGCGCACGATGCTGCGTCGCTCCGACTTCGACAACGTGCCCATCAAGCCGCAGCGCGTGTACCGCGAGATGAACCAGTACTTCCCGCGCGACGTGCGTTACGTGAGCACGATCGGCCTGTCGCAGATCGCCGCTGCGCAGTTCCTGTCGGTCAACCAGCCGCGCCACTGGATCAACTGCGGCCAGGCAGGCCCGCTGGGCTGGACGATTCCCGCCGCCATCGGCGTGAAGGTGGCCTCGCCCAACAGCGACGTGGTGGCCATCTCGGGTGACTACGACTTCCAGTTCATGATCGAAGAGATGGCGGTGGCCGCGCAGTTCAAGGTGCCGTACATCCACGTGGTGGTGAACAACTCGTACCTGGGCCTGATCCGCCAGGCGCAGCGCAACTTCGACATGGACTACTGCGTCCAGCTCGCCTTCGACAACGTCAACGCACCCGAGCTGAACGGCTACGGCGTCGACCACGTGAAGGTGGTGGAAGGCCTGGGTTGCAAGGCGATCCGCGTGTTCAAGCCCGAAGACATCGAACCCGCCTTTGCGCAGGCCCGCAAGCTGATGGCGGAGTTCTCGGTGCCGGTGATGGTGGAAGTGATTCTCGAGCGCGTGACCAACATCGCGATGGGTACGGAGATCGACAACGTGGTCGAGTTTGAAGAAGTGCTCGACCTGGAAGACACCCTCACGGAAGCCGAAGGCGTCACCGCATAAAGACGGCGCGCCATTCCCTCACCGTCCGATACAAGGAGAAACCATGACCAAGCTGGCAGCCAACCTGACCATGCTGTTCAACGAACAGGCCTTCCTCGACCGCTTCGAAGCCGCCGCGCGTGCGGGCTTTCGCGGGGTGGAGTTCCTGTTTCCCTACGCGTTTCATGCCGACCAGATTGCCGATCGCCTGAACCGCTTCCAGCTCGACCTGGTCCTGCACAACCTGCCGGCCGGCAACTGGGACGGCGGCGAGCGCGGCATCGCCATCCTGCCGGACCGCGTGAGCGAGTTTCAGGACGGCGTGGGCGAAGCCATCAAGTACGCCAAGGTGCTCGGCGTGAAACAGCTCAACTGCCTGGTGGGCATCCGTCCCGAAGGTGTGAGCGAAGACGCGGCGCGCAAGACGCTGGTGGAGAACCTGAAGTTTGCGGCGAAGGCACTGAAGGCCGAGAAGATTGATCTGCTGATCGAGCCGATCAACACGTTCGATATTCCGGGCTTTTACCTGAACCGCACGCAGCAGGCGCTGGACCTGATCAACGACGTGGACGCGTCCAACCTGTACGTGCAGTACGACATCTATCACATGCAGCGGATGGAAGGCGAAGTGGCTGGCACGCTGAAGCGCCATCTGGACAAGATCAAGCATGTGCAGCTGGCGGACAACCCTGGGCGCAATGAGCCGGGGACTGGGGAGATCAACTATCAGTTCCTGTTCCGTTGGTTGGATGAGATTGGGTACACGGGGTGGGTTGGGTGTGAGTACAAGCCTAAGGCTGGGACGGTTGAGGGTCTCGGCTGGCGGGCTGCTCACAACGTTGGCTGAGATTTTTGTTCGGTTTGGTTTTGCTCCGGTGGTGCATCCCTTGTTTCATCCCCTGCCGGGGCTGACTCACTTTCTTTGTCTTGCCAAAGAAAGTAAGCAAAGAAAGGCGCGCCCGAGATGGCGAAGGATTCCTTGAATTTATGTCGCAGGGAGGGGAAGGGAAAAACTCGCTTCGCTCAGACAGTTTCCCTTCCTTTTTCCTCCCTGCAACAGAAATTCAAGGCGCCATCTAGGGCAACAAAGTCAACGGCCAAACCATCGACCACGACTGCAGCAGGAACCAGCAGCACAACGCGAAGCAAAGCGAGCAACACAGCAACAAACAAGAGCCACCTAGGACAGCACACAGATTGTGTGGCCGTACCCTGCCCTAGATGGCGCCTTGAATTTGTGTAAGCGGGCGGAAAAAGGAAGGAGGCTGTTTGAGCGCAGCGAGTTTGCCTCCTTCCCCGCCCGGTTACACAAATTCAAGGAGGGTGTCGCCATCTCGGGCGCGCCTTTCTTTGCTTACTTTCTTTGGCAAGACAAAGAAAGTGAGTCGCCCCCGGCAGGGGGTGAAAGGGAGATGAACCACCAAGGGTCAAACAAGCAAACCACCAACACATCCAAACCAAGGAGATCCCTCACCATGGCAAACAATCTCAACCTCGGTTTCATCGGCCTCGGCATCATGGGCGCCCCCATGGCAGGTCATCTGCGCGCCGCCGGCCACACGCTCTTCGTGCACGACGTCAACCCGGCACCCGCCGCGCTGGTGGAAGCCGGCGTGACGGTCTGCACGAGCGCAGAGGAAGTCGCCAAGCGTGCCGACATCATCTTCATCATGGTGCCGGACACCCCGCACGTTGAAGCCGTGCTGTTCAGCGAGAAGGGTGTCGCCAAGGCGCTGAAGGATGCCGGCAAGGACGCTGCTGCCAGCAAGATCGTCGTCGACATGAGTTCGATCTCGCCGATCGCGACGAAGGACTTCGCAGCCCGCATCAACAAGCTCGGCGCGCAATACCTGGATGCTCCGGTGTCGGGCGGCGAAGTGGGCGCGAAGGCCGCATCGCTGACGATCATGGTGGGCGGTGAGCAGGCTGCGTTCGATCGCGTGGCACCGCTCTTCCAGCTGATGGGCAAGAACATCACGCTGGTGGGCGGCAACGGCGACGGCCAGACCACCAAGGTGGCCAACCAGATCATCGTGGCGCTGAACATCCAGGCCGTGTCCGAAGCGCTGCTCTTCGCATCGAAGGCCGGCGCCGACCCGGCGAAGGTGCGTCAGGCGCTGATGGGGGGCTTCGCGGCCTCGCGCATCCTGGAAGTGCACGGCGAGCGCATGGTCAAGCGTACGTTCGATCCGGGCTTCCGCATCGAGCTGCACCAGAAGGATCTGAACCTGGCGCTGCAAGGGGCGAAGACGCTGGGCGTGGCGCTGCCGAACACGGCCACCGCGCAGGAACTGTTCAACACCTGCGCCGCCAACGGCCTGGGCAAGCAGGACCATTCGGCGCTGTGCCGCGCGATCGAGATCATGTCGAACCACGACATCGCCTGAATGCGCGCCTAAGTTGTGTGCACTGTCGCAGCCTTCGGGCGGCGGCAGTCTTTTTGCTGTTTCCCCGCTTTCTGCCATGCACCACGACCAGTCTGCCCAGGCCGCCCTGCGCGCCGCCTTGCCCAATCCGTCGCCGCGCGCGCTGTTGCACGGCCTGTTTGATACCGCGGTGGCTGCGGTCAGCGCTGCGCAATGCCTGCCGGCATTCCTGCCCGAACCGCCGCGTGGCCGCACCATCGTCATCGGCGCTGGCAAGGGCGCTGCAGCGATGGCCGAGGCGGTGGAGCAGCACTGGAAGGGCGAGCTGTCCGGCCTGGTCGTCACGCGTTACGAGCACGGCCGTGCGCCCGGCACGCAGGGCCGCATTGAGGTGGTTGAAGCCTCGCACCCCGTGCCCGATGCAGCCGGCCAACGCGCCGCGCAACGCATGGTCGGCCTGCTCGAAGGTTTGACGGAAGACGACCTCGTGCTGTGCCTGATCTCCGGCGGCGGCTCGGCCCTGCTGGCTGCACCCGCCGAAGGCCTGACGCTGGCCGACAAGCAGTCCGTCAACCGTGCGCTGCTCAAGAGCGGCGCGAGCATCGGCGAGATGAACTGCGTGCGCAAGCACCTCTCGTCGATCAAGGGCGGGCGCCTGGCACTGGCGTGCGCACCGGCACGCGTCGAGACGCTGCTGATCTCGGATATTCCCGGCGACGACCCGACGCTCATCGCCAGCGGCCCGACGCTGCCCGACGCCACCACCTGCGCAGATGCGCTGGCCGTGATCGATAAATACGGCATCGACGTGCCCGAAGCGGTGCGCCGTCATCTGGAAAGCGGCGCGGGCGAGACGCCCAAGCCCGGCGATGCACGTTTCAAAGGCCATCGCAGCCACGTCATCGCGACGGCCCAGCACGCGCTGGAAGCGGCCGCCGCGCAGGCACGCGCGCTCGGTTACGAGGCGCACATCCTGTCGGACAGCATTGAAGGCGAGGCGCGCGATGTGGCCGAAGTGCATGCCGGCATCGTGCGTCAGATCGTGGCGCGCAATCAGCCGTTCACCAAACCGTGCGTGATTCTGTCGGGTGGTGAAACCACGGTGACCGTGCGCGGTAATGGGCGCGGAGGGCGCAATGCCGAGTTCCTGCTGGCGCTGGGCGTGGCGTTGGATGGTCTGCCGGGGGTGTATGCGATTGCCTGCGATACCGATGGCATCGATGGCTCGGAAGACAACGCTGGCGCGATGTTGACGCCGGATAGTCTGGCGCGTGCTGAAGCGCTTGGGTTGCGGGCTAAGCAATTGCTCGACAACAACGATGGGTATGGGTTTTTTGATGCGCTGGGGGATTTGATTGTGACTGGGCCGACCCGGACTAATGTGAATGATTTTCGGGCGATTTTGATTACCGGCTAATTTTTTGGGCGAGGGGGATGGGGTTTTGGTTTTGTGGTGCATCCCTTGTTTCATCCCCTGCCGGGGCTGACTCACTTTCTTTGTCTTGCCAAAGAAAGTAAGCAAAGAAAGGCGCGCCCGAGATGGCGACTTCCCCTTGAATTTATGTCGCAGGGAGGGGAAGGGAAAAACTCGCTTCGCTCAGACAGTTTCCCTTCCTTTTTCCTCCCTGCAACAGAAATTCAAGGCGCCATCTAGGGCAACAAAGTCAACGGCCAAACCATCGACCACGACTGCAGCAGGAACCAGCAGCACAACGCGAAGCAAAGCGAGCAACACAGCAACAAACAAGAGCCACCTAGGTCAGCACACAGATTGTGTGGCCGTACCTTGCCCTAGATGGCGCCTTGAATTTGTGTAAGCGGGCGGAAAAAGGGAGGAGGCTGTTTGAGCGCAGCGAGTTTGCCTCCTCCCCGCCCGGTTACACAAATTCAAGGAAGGGGTCGCCATCTCGGGCGCGCCTTTCTTTGCTTACTTTCTTTGGCAAGACAAAGAAAGTGAGTCGCCCCCGGCAGGGGGTGAAAGGGAGTGGACCACCAAGGCCCAAATAAACAACCCCCACCGGAAACACCAAAATGCGCCGCTTCCGCAACACCAAAATCCTCGCCACCCTAGGCCCCGCCAGCAGCGACAAAGACACCATCCGCGCCCTCTTCGACGCCGGCGCGGACGTCTTCCGCCTGAACTTCAGCCACGGCTCGCACGAAGACCACCGCAAGCGCTACGACACCGTGCGCGCGGTGGAGGCCGAGACCGGTCGCCCGATCGGCATCCTCGCTGACATGCAAGGTCCGAAGCTGCGCATCGGCACGTTCGCCGACGGCCGCGTCGTGCTCAAGAACGGGGATCGCTTTGTGCTCGACCGCGACCCGACGCCGGGCGATGTCACGCGCGTGCATCTGCCGCATCCGGAGCTGTACGCTGCTACCGCGCCGGGCCAGTCGCTGTTGCTGGACGACGGCAAGATCCGCCTGGCCGTGGAAGCCGCCGACCCGACGGCCATCGTCACGCGCGTGGTCGATGGCGGCCCGCTGTCGGACCGCAAGGGCGTGAACGTGCCGGACGCTGTGATCCCCATCCCCGCGCTCACCGAGAAAGACCTGCGCGATCTCGACTTCGCGCTGTCATTGGGTGTGGACTGGATTGCGCTGTCGTTCGTGCAGCGCGCCGAAGACGTGATCGCCGCACGCGAGATCATCGGCGACCGGGCTGGGCTGCTCTCGAAGATCGAAAAGCCCGCCGCGCTGCTGCACCTCGAAGACATCGTGCAGGCCTCCGACGCGCTGATGGTGGCGCGCGGCGATCTGGGTGTGGAGCTGCCGCCCGAGCGCGTGCCCGGCGTGCAGAAGCGCATCCTGCGCATGGCGCGCCAGCATGGCAAGCCGGTGGTCGTGGCCACGCAGATGCTGGAATCGATGATCGAAGCGCCGGTGCCGACGCGCGCCGAGGCCTCCGACGTGGCCAGCGCCGTGTACGACGGCACCGATGCCGTGATGCTGTCGGCCGAGTCGGCCAGCGGCAAGCATCCGGTTGCGGCGGTCAGCATCATGAACCGCATCATTGCCGAGACCGAACGCGACCCGCTCTACCGCAACCTGATCGACGCGCAGCATCAACCGCCGCTGCCGACGCGCCAGGACGCCATCTGCGCGGCCTTGCGCGACGTGACGCACATCCTCGGCGCAGTGGCCACCGTCACGTACACGTCCAGCGGCAAGACGAGCCTGCGCGCCGCACGCGAGCGGCCACTGGCGCCCATCGTCAGCATCACGCCGCGCCTGGACACGGCGCGCCGGCTGGCCATCGCGTGGGGCGTGCACAGCACGGTCAGCCCCGATGTGAGCAATGTCGACGAGATGGTGGACGCGGCGTGCCGGGCCGCCGCACGTGAAGGCTTTGCCGTGTCGGGCGACCAGATCGCCATCACGGCGGGCATGCCGTTCGGCCAGGCCGGTTCGACCAACCTGCTGCGCCTGGCGGAAATCTGGCCGCAGACCGTGGCAGCCGCGACGGAAACGCGCGCCGAGCAGTTCGAAGCCGCGACGGCCTGACGCTGCGTCAGACCACCTTGGAGTAGCGCGGAACGAAGCCGACGGGCTTGCCCCCGGCTTCCACCGCACGCTCCGTGCCCGCCTGGCGCAGGTGCGAATCGAAGACCATCGCGATGCGGCGCACGAGCAGCCGCCCTTGCGGCGTGATGACGATGCGTTCGTCCCCCACCCGCACCAGCCCGGCTTCCTCCAGCGGCGCCAGCTCCCGCAGCTCATCTGCGAAGGTGCGCTTGAAGTCCAGCCCGTGGCGCGCGCCGAAGGTGCGCATGTTCAGTTCAAATCCGCACATCAGCTCGCCGATCAGCGCACGGCGCACGTGGTCGTCCGGCGTGAGCGACATGCCGCGCAGCACGGCCAGTTCGCCGGCATCGATGCGCGCGTAGTACGCGTCGAGATCCTTTTCGTTCTGCGCATACACATCGCCCACGCGGCTGATGGCGGACACGCCAAACGCCAGCATGTCGCAATCGGCGTGCGTGGAATAGCCCTGGAAATTGCGCTGCAGCCGCCCTTCACGCTGCGCGATGGCAAGCGCATCGTCAGGCCGAGCGAAGTGGTCCATGCCGATGTAGACATAACCCTCGGCGACGAGGCGCTCCACCGTCATCGCCAGCAAATCGAGTTTTTCGTCGGCGGTCGGCAGCGCGAGCAGATCGATGCGGCGCTGCGGCTTGAACAGGTGCGGCAGATGCGCGTAGCTGTAGACGGACAGCCGGTCGGGCGCCATCTCCAGCACGCGATCGAGCGTGGCGTTGAAGGTCTCGGTGCGTTGATGCGGCAAGCCGTAGATCAGGTCGAAGCTGATCGACTCGAAGCCGAGCCGGCGCGCGGTGTCGACCACGCGGCGCGTCTCTTCCACGCTCTGCGTGCGGTGCACGGCGCGCTGCACCTCGGGGTCGAAGTCTTGAATGCCCAGGCTTGCGCGATTGAAGCCGATCTCGGCCAGGACTTCGAGCGTGGCGTCGTCGGCGTGGCGCGGGTCGAGTTCGACGGAGATTTCGGCGTCGCCCATCAGCGCAAAATGCTCGCGCGTCGCGGCCATCACGGCGCGCATCTCGTCGTGCGCGAGGAACGTGGGCGTGCCGCCGCCCCAGTGCAATTGCGTCACGCGGCGCAGTGGGCCGATCTGGTTGGCCACCATGGCCATCTCACGCGCGAGCGTTTCAACATAGCGTGCACTGCGCGAGCGGTCCTTCGTGATGACCTTGTTGCAGCCGCAGTAGTAGCAGAGGTTCGCGCAAAACGGCAGGTGCATGTACAGCGACAGCGGCGCGTGCAGCGCAGGCGCGATCGCGGCGCGGCGGTGCAAGGCGTCGAGGTAATCGGCGTTACCAAACTGGTTGTGAAAGCGGTCAGCCGTCGGATACGAGGTATAGCGCGGGCCGTGCGTATCAAAACGCTGCGCGAGCGCGCGCACCTGGGGAGCCGACCAGCGGAAAGCGCTGTCGTTGGCGGCGGACGGAGGATCGGCCGGCTTGGCGAACGGAAACATGGGGCGGTTCTAGTGGGGCGATAGGTCATCCTAAAACCGCGATGTGAGTGTCGGGTTGATGTGTGTCAACGTCGGTCAATGCGGGTTCCAAAGCGTTGTGTACTGCACGCGTGGCGTCACGGCGGCACAACGGGGCTGGGCGTTGATGGGTGTTTTTTTTGAGTTCTGGATTGTTGGTGCATCCCTTGTTTCATCCCCTGCCGGGGCTGACTCACTTTCTTTGGTCTTGCCCAAAGAAAGTAAGCAAAGAAATGCGCGCCCGAGATGGCGACCCATTCCTTGAATTTCTGTCGCAGGGAGGGGAAGGGAAAAACTCGCTTCGCTCAGACAGTTTCCCTTCCTTTTTCCTCCCTGCAACAGAAATTCAAGGCGCCATCTAGGGCAGGGAAAGTCAAAGGACAAAAGCCACACCGCCTGGGCGCCAGTCCGAACGAAAAGGCCAACCGCACGATGGGTTGGCCTTTTTCTTTTGACGTTGAGCCCTTGATGGCGCCTTGAATTTTCGTAAGCGGGCGGGAAAAAGGTGGGGAACTGTCTGAGCGCAGCGAGTTTTCCCCCACCTCCGCCCGGTTACGCAAATTCAAGGGATGGGTCGCCATCTCGGGCGCGCCTTTCTTTTGCTTACTTTTCTTTGGCAAGACAAAGAAAAGTGAGTCGTGCCCGGCAGGGTACGAAACACAGATGGACCACCAAGGCAAAACCCAAAACCCAAAACCCAATCACGAAACCACAGTCTTCTTAGCCGCCAACAACCCCTTCAACGCCCCCAACCGATCCTTCGGCGACATCGCTGGCATCGTGTCCTCCGGCGTCGGCCCGGCATCCTCCCCAAGCTTCATCTCCGCGATATAGCGCGACGGCTCGCACACCACCGTCTCCCGCGCCCGCTTGCGCTTCTTGCACCAGCTGATATGCAGGCTGCGCTGCGCCCGCGTGATCCCCACATACATCAACCGCCGCTCTTCTTCGATCTTCTCGTCCGTCAGATCGTCGTCTTCGCGACAATGCGGCAGGATGCCTTCCTCCACACCCACCAGAAACACGTGCGGATATTCGAGCCCCTTGCTGGCGTGCAGCGTGGACAGGCGCACCGCATCCGGGTCTTCTTCCTTGCCTTCGAGCATGCTGATCAGCGCGATGGTCTGCGTGAGTTCCAGCAGGTTTTTACCGGCGTCCATCAGGCCATCGGCGTTGTCGAAACCGGTGGCTTCTTCGTCGTCATCCTTCTCCGGCTTGGTGCCCTTGCGCTTGAGCCAGTCGAGAAACTCCAGCACGTTGGTCCACTTGTTCTGCGCCTGGCGCTCGTCGTAGGTGTCGTACAGGTAGGCCTCGTAGTGGATGCCTTCCATCATCTCGTCGAGCAGCGTGGCGGCGGGCTCCCTGGCGGCGCGGTCCGAGAGCCGCACGATGAACTCGCAGAACACCCGCAGCGGCTCCAGCTGGCGCGGCGCGAGTTGCGCTTCGATGCCGCCCATCATTGCCGCCTCGAACAGCGACACCTTGGCCTGCCCCGCGAATGCGCCCAGCACTTCCAGCGTCGCATTGCCCACGCCCCGCTTGGGCGTGGTGATGGCGCGGATGAACGCGGGGTCGTCATCCGCATTGGCAATCAGCCGCAGATAGGCGCACAGATCCTTGATCTCGGCCTTGTCGAAAAAGCTCTGCCCGCCCGAGAGCACATACGGAATGCGTTCGCGCCGCAGGATCTGCTCGAACAGGCGCGCCTGGAAGTTGCCGCGATACAGGATCGCGTAATCGCGAAACTGCGCACGACGCTCGAACTTGTGGGCGGACAGCTTGAAGACGACGCTCTCGGCTTCGTGCTCCTCGTCATTGGCGCTGGTCACGGTGATGGGGTCGCCCATGCCGTGCTCGCTCCACAGCGTCTTCTCGAACAGCTTCGGGTTCTGCGCGATGACCGCGTTGGCGGCGTTCAGGATGCGCACCGTGGAGCGGTAGTTCTGCTCCAGCTTGATCACCTTCAGGTTCGGAAAATCGGTCTGCAGCAGCTTGAGGTTGTCGAGCGTGGCGCCGCGCCAGCCGTAGATGGCCTGGTCGTCGTCGCCCACCGCCGTGAAGGCCGGCGCACGCAGGTGCGAGCCGCCCGCCAGCAGCTTCAGCAGCTGATACTGGCAGGCGTTGGTGTCCTGATATTCATCAACGAGGAAGTAGCGCAGGCGGTTCTGCCACTTCAGGCGTACCTCTTCATTGCGCGCGAACAGCTCGGCGGGAATGCGGATCAGGTCGTCAAAATCCACCGCCTGATATGCATGCAGCGTCGCCACGTAGTTGCGGTAGACGAGCGCGGCCTGGTGGTCGTCGACGTTGTTGTTGGCGAGCGCCTCGGCAATCGCCGTGTCCGGATCGACGAGACCGTTCTTCCACAGCGAGATCGTGCTCTGCACGCGGCGGATCAACTGCTTGTCGGTGGTCGCGAGCTGCTCCTGGATCATGCCGAAGCAATCGTCGGAATCCATGATCGAGAAACGTGGCTTGAGGCCGACATGCTCGGCTTCCGCCCGCAGGATCTGTACGCCCAGCGAGTGGAACGTACAGACGGTCAGCTGCTTGATGGGGATGCGCTTGCCGTCTGCGCGCGTCTGGCCCTCCATCAGCTTGGCCACGCGCTCCTGCATTTCCTTGGCTGCCTTGTTGGTAAACGTGACGGCGGCGATGTGCTTGGGCTCGAAGCCCTTGTCGAG
Organism: Ralstonia mannitolilytica; assembly: GCF_905397375.1. Taxonomy (GTDB): domain Bacteria; phylum Pseudomonadota; class Gammaproteobacteria; order Burkholderiales; family Burkholderiaceae; genus Ralstonia; species Ralstonia mannitolilytica. Next base: position 23,065 of record NZ_CAJPVG010000007.1, on the reverse strand, counting down.
GATCAGGTGCGCGATCTTCTGCGTGATCACACGCGTCTTGCCCGAACCCGCTCCCGCCAGCACGAGGCAGGGGCCGTCGAGGTAGTGCACAGCTTCGGATTGGGCTGCGTTGAGCCCGTGGGCAAGACCGGAAGACATGGGGACAGGCGGAAGAAAAAGCAGGCGGGAACGACAGCGGAGGGCGATGGTAGCACGGCGCTTTTGCATCGATTGAGCCGACGAGGGGGCTGTTGCAGGGCACCTGCGGAGGTGCCCAATACCGCACCGCACGCGTTTGCGCCCCTCGCTTTTCGCAAGGGCGTTACACCGCTTACGCACCGTTACACGAACGGGGTAAGCGAGCCTGCGCGGCACGCCGTTATGGACAGGACAGCGGCTGAATCGGTCGGCCGCCCACCGGAGGAAAAACCATGAACCGCATCGTCAAAGCCCTGGCCATCAGCGCCGTCGCCCTGTCTGCCACCACCGGCGCCTTCGCCCAGACGCAATGGCAAAAGGACCACCCGCGCCGCGCCGAGGTCAACCACCGCCTCGCCAACCAGAACAAGCGCATCCACAACGAAGTGAAGGAAGGCGAAATCACCAAGAGCCAGGCGCGCCAGCTGCACAAGGAAGACCGCCAGATTCGCCAGGAAGAGCGCGACATGGCCGCCCAAAACGGTGGGCACATCACCAAACAGGAACAGCGCACGCTGAACCAGCAGGAAAACCAGGTCAGCCGCCAAATCGGCAAGTAAGTCAAAGCAAGACCAGCCACACCCGCACTCCGGCCACACCACAAGGCGCTCCCGCCCGCGCCCCGACGGTGTGGCCGTTGTCTTTCGTCTTTGACGTTCCTGCCCTAGATGGCGCCTTCAATTTTCGTAAGCGGGCGGAAAAAAGGCGGGGAACTGTCTGAGCGCAGCGAGTTTTCCCCGTCTCCGCCCGGTTACGGAAATTGAAGGAGTCTTTCGCCATCTCGGGCGCGCATTTCTTTGCTTACTTTCTTTGGGCAAGACCAACGAAAGTGAGTCAGCCCCGGCAGGGATGAAACAAGGGATGCACCACAAGCACAAAAAATCCAGCCCTCCCCACCACCCGAGACCGCCAAGTCCACCCCAATTGACAATCCCATCCCCCTTCCGTAAATTCCGCCCATCCATCCGGGAGAGCGTGCCCGCCGTACACGGCAAGGCGCCGCCGAAGGGGTAGCACCCGAAAACTCTCAGGCATCCAGGACCGGGCGGATCGGCGGACATGCGTCCGACCGCACTCTGGAGAGCTGGCGCCGCACGACCACTGCGGGCGCCCACCGAAGGGGCTCACGAACGGCGCGCACCGCTATGCGCACCGCTTCGCAATCTCTCAGGTACCAAGGACAGAGGGGCCATCTGCGCAGCTTGTTGATCTTCATGGCGTCACCATGGGGCATCAGGCTGCGCGGGTGGCCTTTTTGCTTTTCTGGTTCCGATCCATGCGCCGCGCCCTCAGCCACACCGGCGGCGCCTCAAGCCGAGAGACTCCATGACGCTCCAACACACGCCGCTCAATGCCATCCACCGCTCGCTGGGCGCCCGCATGGTCGACTTCGGCGGCTGGGACATGCCCGTCAACTACGGCTCCCAGATCGAAGAACACCACGCCGTGCGGCAGGACGCCGGCGTCTTCGACGTTTCGCACATGTGCGTGGTCGACCTCACGGGGCCGCGCGTGCGCGACTTCCTGCGTGGGCTGCTGGCCAACAACGTCGACAAGCTCCAGACGCCCGGCAAGGCGCTCTACAGCTGCATGCTGAACGCCAAGGGCGGCGTGATCGACGACCTGATCGTCTATTTCTTCCGTGAAGACTGGTTCCGCCTGGTGGTCAACGCCGGCACCGCGCCGACCGACCTCGAGTGGATCGTCGCGCAGAACAATGCCGCCGGTACCGGTGTGACGATCACGCCGCGCCGCTCCGACAACAACGCGGGCCCCGAGCCGCTGGGCATCCTGGCGGTGCAGGGCCCGAACGCCCGCGCCCGGACATACGCGGCACTGCCCGGCACGCAGGCGGTGGGCGACGCGCTCAAGCCTTTCAACGCAGGGTTCGTCACCGTGGAACACGTGGGCGAGATCATGGTCGCGCGCACCGGCTATACCGGCGAAGACGGCTTCGAACTGGTCGTGCCCGCCGCGCAGATCGCCGGCGTGTGGGAGCGCCTGCTGCAGGCCGGCGTGCGCCCGGCAGGCCTGGGCGCACGCGACACGCTGCGCCTGGAAGCCGGCATGAACCTCTACGGCCAGGACATGGACGAGCACGTCTCGCCGCTGGACGCCGGCCTGGCCTGGACGGTCGACCTGCAAAGCGAACGCGACTTCACTGGCAAGGCCGCACTGCTGGCCGGCGGTCAGCGCGAACAGTTCGTCGGCCTGATCCTGCGCGACAAGGGCGGCGTGCTGCGCGCCCACCAGAAGGTCATCACGCCCGTCGGTGACGGCGAAATCACCAGCGGCACGTTCAGTCCGAGCCTGTCGCAATCGATCGCACTGGCGCGCCTGCCGAAGAGCGTGGCCCTGGGCACCGACGTGCAGGTCGAAATCCGCGACCGCAAGCTGACCGCGACAGTGGTTAAACTGCCGTTCGTGCGCAATGGCAAGGCGCTGGTCAGCTGAACCCGAATTCCCACCATTCCCATCTTCCGGAGAACCTTTTCATGAGCAACGTCCCCGCCGATCTGAAGTACACCGAACACGACGAGTGGATCCGCGTTGAAGCCGACGGCACGCTGACCATCGGCATCACCGACTACGCGCAGGACGCACTGGGCGACATCGTCTTCCTGGATCTGCCGGAAGCCGGCCGCAGCGTCAACAAGGACGAGGCGATTGCGGTGGTCGAGTCGGTCAAGGCCGCTTCGGACATCTACGCACCGGTTGCCGGCGAGATCGTTGCCCGCAACGAAGATGCGATCGGCTCGCCCGAATCCGTCAACGGCGACGCGTACGCCGCGTGGCTCTTCAAGATCAAGCCGGCCAACGCCGATGACGTGAACGCGCTGTGGACGGCAGAGAAGTACGCCGCCGAACGCGCCTAAGCCGCACCCCGAGCCGATGCGCCTGACCCGCGCATCGGCTTTTGCCTGAATTTCGAGCCCTTGCCATGAACGCTCCGCACCCCGCTTCCTCGGCGCTTGCCGCTGAACGTCCTACCCTCGCCGAACTGGAGGCGCGCGACGCCTTCTCGCATCGCCACATCGGCCCGTCTGCCGAAGAGCAGGCGCAGATGCTGGCCACGCTCGGCTACGCCAGCCGCGCCGAGCTGATCGACGCCGTGATCCCGGCCGCCATCCGCCGCAAAGACGGGATGCCGCTGGGCGAATTCACGCAACCGCTGACCGAAGAAGCGGCGCTGGCCAAGCTGCGCGGCATCGCGGGGCAGAACCGCGTGTTCAAGAGCCTGATCGGCCAGGGCTACTACGGCACGCACACGCCGGGCGTCATCCTGCGCAACATCCTCGAAAACCCCGCCTGGTACACGGCGTACACGCCGTATCAGCCGGAAATCTCCCAGGGGCGCCTGGAAGCGATGCTGAATTTCCAGCAGATGGTGATCGACCTTACGGCGATGGACATCGCCAATGCGTCGATGCTGGACGAAGCGACCGCCGCGGCTGAAGCCATGACGCTGCTGCAGCGGATTGGCAAGTCGAAGTCGACCGTGTTCTTCGTGGCCGACGACGTGCTGCCGCAAACGCTGGAAGTCGTGCGCACGCGCGCCAAGCCGATCGGCGTGCAGGTGGTGACCGGCCCTGCCGCCGACGCTGCCAAGCACGACGCGTTCGGTGTGCTGCTGCAATACCCGGGCGCCAACGGTGCGCTGCTGGGCGATCTGGCGACGTACCAGGCGCTCACCGATGCCGTGCACGCCGCCGGCGGCCTGGTCGTGGCCGCCGCCGACCTGCTGGCGCTCACGCTGCTGGCCGCGCCGGGCGAATGGGGCGCTGACGTCGTGATCGGCAACACGCAGCGCTTTGGCGTGCCGTTCGGTTTCGGCGGCCCGCACGCCGGCTACATGGCCGTGCGCGATGCGTTCAAGCGCTCGATGCCCGGCCGACTGGTCGGCGTGACGATCGATGCGCAAGGCAACCCGGCCTACCGCCTCGCGCTGCAAACGCGCGAGCAGCACATCCGCCGCGAGAAGGCCACCTCGAACATCTGTACCGCGCAGGTGCTGCTGGGCGTGATGGCGTCGATGTACGCCGTCTACCACGGCCCGCAAGGCCTGAAGCGCATCGCCCAGCGCGTGCACCGCCTGACCGCCACGCTGGCCGCCGGCCTGCGCGCGATCGGCTACACGCTGGAAGCCGACGCCTTCTTCGACACGCTGACCGTCGCCACCGGCCCGCGCACCGCGAACCTGCACATCGCTGCGCAGGCGCACGGCATCAACCTGCGCCAGATCGACGACGCGCGACTGGGCATCTCGCTGGACGAGACGGTCACGCGCGCCGATGTCGTGGCGCTGTGGGACATCTTCGCGCATGCCGCGCACGCCGCCGCACCGGACTTCGACCAGACCGAAGCGGGCGTCGCCGATGCGTATCCGGCCTCGCTCATCCGCCAGAGCGCATACCTGACGCATCCGGTGTTCAACGCGCACCACTCCGAGCACGAAATGCTGCGCTACCTGCGCAGCCTGGCTGACAAGGATCTCGCGCTCGACCGCACGATGATCCCGCTGGGCTCGTGCACGATGAAGCTCAACGCCACCGCAGAAATGCTGCCGGTGACGTGGCCCGAGTTTTCGAACATCCATCCGTTCGCACCGGCCGACCAGACCGTCGGCTACCGCGAGATGATCGACCAGCTCGAGCAGATGCTCTGCGCCGCCACCGGCTACGCCGCCGTGAGCCTGCAGCCGAATGCCGGCTCGCAGGGCGAATACGCCGGTCTGCTGATCATCCACGCCTACCACGCCAGCCGTGGCGAAGCGCACCGCAACGTGTGCCTGATCCCGTCGTCGGCGCACGGTACGAACCCCGCATCGGCGCAGATGGCCGGCATGCAGGTGGTCGTGGTGGCCTGCGATGAGCGCGGCAACGTCGATCTGGCCGATCTGGAAAAGAAGGCCGCCGAGCACAGCAAGAACCTCGCGGCCATCATGATCACCTACCCGTCCACGCACGGCGTGTTCGAGGAAGGCGTGAAGCGCGTCTGCGAAATCGTGCACAGCCATGGCGGCCAGGTCTACGTGGACGGCGCCAACATGAACGCCATGGTCGGCACCGCCGCGCCGGGCCACTTCGGCGGCGACGTCTCGCACCTGAACCTGCACAAGACGTTCTGCATTCCGCACGGCGGCGGCGGCCCGGGCGTCGGCCCGGTGGCCGTGGGTGCGCACCTCGCGCCGTTCCTCCCGGGGCGCGCGGCGTCGGGTGAAGATGCCAGCCAGAACATCGGCAATGTGTCGGCGTCGGCGTTCGGCTCGGCGTCGATCCTGCCGATCTCGTGGATGTACATCGCGATGATGGGCGCCGCGGGCCTGACCGCCGCCACCGAGACGGCCATCCTGTCGGCCAACTACGTGGCCAAGCGTCTCGCGCCGTACTACCCGGTGCTGTACACGGGCGCGCACGGCCTGGTGGCCCACGAGTGCATTCTCGACATCCGTCCGCTGCAGAAGGAATCGGGCATCAGCAACGAAGACATCGCCAAGCGCCTGATGGACTTCGGCTTCCACGCACCGACGATGAGCTTCCCGGTGCCGGGCACGCTGATGATCGAGCCGACCGAAAGCGAGCCGAAGGTGGAACTCGACCGTTTCATCGACGCGATGATTGCCATCCGCGGCGAGATCGACAAGGTCATCTCGGGCGAATTCGACCGTGAAGACAACCCGCTCAAGCACGCGCCGCACACCGCAGCCGTGGTGATGGCCGATGACTGGTCGCACAAGTACACGCGCGAGCAGGCCGCTTACCCGGTGGCATCGCTGCGCGCACGCAAGTACTGGCCGCCGGTTGGCCGCGCCGACAACGTCTACGGCGACCGCAACCTGTTCTGCGCCTGCGTGCCGATGAGCGAGTACGCGCAGGACTAAAGCCGGCGACCCAGCGCGATTGCCATCGCGCCGCGCCTCAGGCGGCCGCCTCGCACCACGGGGCGGCCGTTTGCATCTGAACAACCCGAGCGCGGGCGGCCACAAGCCGACTCGCCCCTTTTGCAAAACGCCCCCCGGAGCCTGACCCCATGGCTGTTTCTGTTTTCGACCTCTTCAAGATCGGCATCGGCCCGTCCAGCTCGCACACCGTCGGGCCGATGCGCGCCGCGCTGATGTTCGCCTCCGGCCTCGAAGCCGACGGCCTGATGCCGCAAGTCGCCAGCGTGCGCGTCGAGCTGTATGGCTCGCTCGGCGCCACCGGCAAGGGCCACGGCACCGATCGCGGCGTCATCCTCGGCCTGATGGGCGAGGCGCCGGACACCATCGACCCCGACACCATCGAAGACAAGCTGGCGGCGCTGCGCGCGTCGCAGTCGCTGTCGCTGCTGGGCCGTCACGCGGTGCGCTTTACCGAGAAGGAGCACATCGCCTTCTATCGCCGCGAGGCGATGGCCGAGCACCCGAACGGCATGAAGTTCCATGCCTTCGATGCGGCCGGCGAGCGGCTGCGCGAGGCGCGCTACCTGTCGGTGGGCGGCGGCTTTGTCGTCACGGCCGGTGCGCCGAATACGCAAGTGCTGGCCGCGCACGACCAGTTGCCGCATCCGTTCCGCAGCGGCAAGGAATTGCTGGCGATGTGCGAATCGACGGGCAAGTCCATCGCCCGCCTGATGCTCGAAAACGAACTGACGTGGCGCACCGAAGCCGAAGTGCGCGCCGGCTTGCTCAACATCTGGCACGTGATGCAGGCGTGCGTGGCGCGCGGCTGCCGCACCGAGGGCGAACTGCCGGGCCCGTTCCACGTGCGTCGCCGCGCCGCCGAACTGTATTCACGCCTCACGGTGCAGGCCGAGCGCACGCTGTCCGATCCGCTGTCGGTCATCGACTGGGTGAACCTGTATGCGATTGCCGTGAACGAAGAAAACGCCGCGGGCGGGCGCGTCGTCACGGCGCCGACCAACGGCGCCGCCGGCATCATCCCCGCCGTGCTGCATTACTACGACCGCTTCGTGCCCGGCGCGAACGACAACGGCGTGGTCGATTTTCTGCTCACCGCCGGCGCGATCGGCATGCTGTACAAGATGAACGCGTCGATCTCGGGAGCGGAGGTCGGCTGCCAGGGGGAGGTCGGCGTGGCGTGTTCGATGGCGGCGGGTGCGCTGGCAGCGGTGCTGGGCGGCACGCCTGCGCAGGTCGAAAACGCAGCGGAGATCGGCATGGAGCACAACCTGGGGCTGACATGCGACCCAGTCGGCGGGCTGGTGCAGATTCCGTGCATCGAGCGCAATGCGATGGCCTCGGTGAAGGCCGTGAACGCGGCGCGCATGGCGTTGCGCGGAGACGGCACGCACTATGTCTCGCTCGATTCGGTCATCAAGACCATGCGTGAAACGGGCGCGGACATGAAGACCAAGTACAAGGAGACGGCCCGCGGCGGCCTGGCGGTCAACATCGTGGAGTGCTGAGGCTGCGCGCAGAACGGCGGCGAATGCCCCCACCACCAAACGCGAAATCCGGCCGGGCGGTGGGGCGTTAACATGCAAGGCGTTTCACCTTCCATTCCGCCATTTCGATCATGCAGATCTACCACAACCCGCGTTGCTCCAAATCCCGCGCTGCGCTTGAGCGGGCCCAGGCCTTTGCCCAGAAGACGGGCGAACCGCTCGACGTCGTCGATTACCTCGTCACGCCGCCCACGCTGGATGCGCTCAAGACACTGGCGGCGCAACTCGATGCGCCCGTGCGCAGCCTCGTGCGCGAGAACGAAGACGAATACGCGCAACTGAACCTGGCGGATGCCTCCGACGAGGCGCTGCTCGAGGCCATCGCGGCGCATCCGCGGCTGCTGCAGCGTCCGGTGCTCGTACGCAACGGGAAGGCCACCATTGGCCGGACGCCGGAAGCGCTCGACGCGTTCCTGAAGTAAGTCCACATCGGGGGCCCCACAGTTGAACGGCCTGCCGATTTCCATCGGGCAGGCCGTTCAGGGGTGGCCGTATCGCCTTGCGCGAGGGCCGGGGCTGCGTCCGTCAAGACGCGCTGGGGCACCGGATCATTCCAGGCCCATCCATCGGGCCATTTCTGACCCGAAACCAATGGCCAGCAGCGCTGCGAGCACCACTGCCAGCGCCACCGCGGTCGATACCGCAGTGACTTTCATGACCTCCGCATCGTCGTGCTCGCTGCTGTGCGCGCGATGCAGATGCACGCGCATGCTCAGCGGCATGGCCTTCGCGGACGGCTTGCGATGCCAGTGCAAGCGCTCCGCCATCGCTCGCAAGTGTTGCGTGTCAAACGCGTCACGGGAAAATCGCATCGCGGTACCTCCCGTCGTGTGTGTGGAGCCGACGCCGGCACGCACCGGCGTCGGGGGTACGTGCGGCCCGATGACGATACGACAGGCAAATGGCGTATGCGAGTGGCTTTGCTTGTCGGCGCCGGGTGGCGCAGTCGTCTGGTCGCCTCGCACAAGCCCAGCGTAGACGCGGGTTTGCGGCCCCGCAAGTTGCGCCGCGGCATGGTGCGCGCGTCACGCGCGCGAAACGCAAACGGTATGCGGCTTTTGCCGCGATGCGTGACGGTTTCTGCGCCCGACTGCACCGCGCCTGGGCGCTCAATCCTGAGCAGATTGGTGGGACACTTGCTCGGCGGCGCGCTCGGCCTCGCGCTTGCGCAACTCGGCCAGCATGTTGCAGAAGAGGGCGCCTTGCTCCTTCGCGTCGTCCAGCGCGATGTGCGTGTGCGGCAGCGGATCGTGCCAGTGCTCGGGAAACGCCGCCTTCACGTTGCGCCGGTACGGCATGCCCGTCAGCGCAAAGGCCAGCGTCTTGATGTCGAGCGCGGCCCACCCGAACGGCGAGCGCCCCGCGAACCGCATCATGTACCAGAACATGTACGTGAAATCGAAGCCCGCCGGAAACGCCACGAACACCGGCTTGCCCGGCAGGCTCTCGACCCACTCCACATAGCGCGGCAAGGCCACCTCAGGCGCCTCGAGATTGCTGCGGCACGCGGCCCACGCCTCGGGCTGCGTCTGCCACCACTGCATCTGGACCGGATGGCCTTCCGCGCCGGGCAGCGTTTCGAGGTTGGCTTCGAACGTGCCGACGAGCGTCTTGTCGGCCAGGTAGGCCGCGCTGGCAAAACTGAGCATCGAGTGCGGCCCGGGGATGGGCCCATCGGCCTCGACGTCGGTGCTGACGTAGATCTCGGGCCGCGTGTCGGGCGGCTGGCTGCCGCGCTTGCGGCGGGGCTTGTCCTGGGCCGCGGCGGGCGCGGTGTCGGCGAAGGTGTCGTCGCTCTCGTTGGTGTCGTCGCTCATGTTGTGCCTTCGTTGGCAAACAGCCGATCGGCGACGTACGGATTGGTCGCGCGCTCATCGCCAAAGGTGGAGACCGGGCCGTGGCCCGGCACGAAGGTGACGTCGTCGCCGAGCGGCCACAGCTTTGTGCGGATCGAGCGGATCAGATCCGCATGGTTGCCGCGCGGAAAATCGGTGCGGCCGATCGAGCCCGCGAACAGCACGTCGCCGACGATGGCGACGCGGTCTTCCGCACTGAAGAACACCACGTGGCCGGGCGTGTGGCCGGGGCAGTGGAACACCTGCAGCGTGCGGCCGGCGGCCTGCACGGTGTCGCCGTCGTCCAGCCAGCGATCGGGCACGAAGGCCTCGGCCGGCGGAAAGCCGAAGCGCTGGCTCTGCACCGGCAGCTGGTCGATCCAGAACGCCTCGTCCTTCTGCAGACCTTCGATGGGCACGCCGAGCTGCCTGCGCAGGGCGTCGGCGGCGGCGCAGTGGTCGACGTGGCCGTGCGTGAGCAGGATCTTTTCGATGCGCGCGCCGTGCTGCTGGGCGGCCGCCAGGATGCGCTCGACGTCGCCGCCGGGGTCGGTGACGGCGGCCGCGCCATCGTCGCCAATCAGCAGCGTGCAGTTCTGTTCAAACGGCGTAACGGGGACGACGACGACTTTCATGTGATTTTTTGTGCGCATTTGCGCGAGGCAGGGATAACCCGATTGTATCGGCCCGAGCCCGCGCCAGCACTGGGCTCGCGGGCCGGCCTGTTACATCAGAAAGAAAATTTTACAAAATTGATGCGAGATGACTGCATGATGTGATCGTTTTAATAGGAAATGTAAATAGTCGACCAAAGCATGCGTGTTAGACTCGCGCCCATGCTCAAGCTTTCCCACCCGATCTCCAGCCTTTTGGCCGGCCGCACGCTGCGTGCCTGGCTGACGCACGGCACCACGCTGCTGGTGCTGGCGGGCTGTGCCGCTGTCCCGGGCGAACCGCCTGCGGGCACACAGACCGGCGTGCAGGCCAGCAAGCCCGCCGCACCCGCGACTGCCCTCAAGCCGGCCGACCCGCGCGACAACCCCGACGCCTGGGGTTCGCTGTCGTTTCGCGGCGTGCCCGATTCGAACGGCCTCAAGCTCGACGAGAACACCGACACCACGCCCGGCCTGCGCGCAGACCTGGGCACCTTCGAAGAGCGCGGCATCGCCTCGTGGTACGGCCGCGGCTTCCACGGCCGGCGCACCGCCAGCGGCGAGCGCTTCGACATGAATGCCTTCACGGTGGCGCACCCGTCGCTGCCCCTGCAGAGCTGGGTGCTCGTGCGCAACCTCGCCAACGACCGCGTGGTCGTCGCCAAGGTGACGGATCGCGGCCCGTACTACGGCAAGCGCATCCTCGACATGTCGTACGCCGCCGCCAAGCGGCTCGATTTCGTCAAGCGCGGTTCGACCCGCGTGGAGATCCGCCGCCTGTCACGCGCAGAAGTCGAAGCGCTGCGCCCCGAGCTCACGCAAACCGACGTGGCCAGCAACGATGGCGATGCCGATGTGGGCGCCGACGACCCCACGCCGGCCAAGCGTGTGAAGCATCGCGCCAGGAAGGCGCGGCACCGTTAATCCTTCCCGTCGTTCTTGAGCGCCAGCGCGCTCTGGTACAGCGCATCGACCGGCGCACCGGTGATCGCGCCCGCCAGCTTTGCCGCGCGTTTGGCCGGCAGCTCGGCCAACAGCAGACGCAAGACCTGGTCCGCTGCCAGGGCCGTGGGCGCCGCGTCCTGCGCGCCCGCACCTTCCACCACCAGCACGAATTCGCCCTTGCCATGCGAGGCATCGGCGGCCAGCCATGCGGGCGCCTCCGCCGCCGGCAGCACGACGATCTGCTCGAACAGCTTGGTCAGTTCGCGCCCGATGAGCACGCGCCGCGCCGGCAGATGCTCGGCCAGCGCCGCCAGTGTCGCGTCGATGCGATGCGGCGCCTCGTACAGGACCCACGCCGGCCCGTGCGCCGCCCATTGGCGGATGGCCGCATCGCGCTGCCCCGCCTTGGGCGGCAGGAAGCCGACGAAGGTGAATTGCCCGGCGGACGTGTCGAGCAGCTCGCCAGCGGCCGAGAGCGCAGTCACCACGGCACTGGCGCCGGGCAGAGGAATCACGCGATGGCCCGCCGCGCGCACGGCCTGCACAATGCGCGAGCCGGGGTCGGACACGCCCGGCGTGCCGGCATCCGACACATAGGCGATGCGCTCGCCCTGCGCCAGACGCGCCACGATGCGCTCGGCTGCTTCGCGCTCGTTGTGCTCGTGTGCGGCCAGCATCGGGCGCGACAGTCCCAGCCGATTGAGCAGTTGCCCCGTGTTGCGGGTGTCCTCGCAGGCCACCGCATCGACCAGGCCGAGCACGTGCCGCGCCCGCAGCGATACGTCGGCGGCGTTCCCGATGGGGGTGGCCACCACATATAATGCGCCGGCGGGGTAATGCTGGTCGTGCGCCAGCAGGGTCCAGTCAGGATCACTCACGAGAACTTCTCTCCGTCACTTGGTTCAAACCGCCAATGCACGCGCCGCAGCCCGTCTCTTCGCAGTCCACGATGCCACTCACAGCCGCGACCGGCGATGCCGGCGAAGACCGCGCACTCCGCTATCTGCAAGCGCGGGGCCTGTCGGTGGTCACGCGCAATTATCGCTGCAAGGCCGGTGAGATCGACCTGGTGATGCGCGATGCGGCCGGCGCGCTGGTCTTCGTGGAAGTCCGTGCCCGCGTGGCACGCTCCACGCAGCGCTTTGGCGGTGCGGCCGCCAGCGTGACGCCGGCCAAGCAGCGCCGCCTGATCGCGGCGGCCGAAGATTTTCTCGCGCAGCAGGCGCAGGATGTCCCCGCCTGCCGCTTTGACGTCATCGCCATCGACGGCACGCGCATCGAGTGGATGCGCGATGCCTTTGGTGTCGAAGCGTGAATCTCGCTCTTGTCGCTCTTCTCTCTTCCGGACTTCATTCAAGGACAGCATGAAACCCTCGTCGCCTACGTCTGCCCGCTTGCGTCACTCGGTCAAGCGCACCGTTGTGCTGGCCGCCCTGGCCGGCATCACCGCCACGCAGCTGACCGCCTGCTTCCCGCTGTTTGCCGGCGCCGTGGCCGGTGGCGTCGCCCTGGCCACCGACCGACGCCCGACCGCCACGCAGACCATCGACCGCGGCCTGCAGATGGAGGCCGAGAACACGCTGATCTCGCGCTACAACGGCCGCGCGCACGTCAACGTCACCGTCTACAACCGCAAGGTGCTGCTGACGGGCGAAGCCGGCACCGAGCAGACCAAGCAGGAGATCGGCCAATACGCGCAAAAGCTCGAGAATGCGCGCGAGGTGGTCAACGAGCTGGTCGTGACGCCTGAATCGAGCACGATGAGCTCGCGTGCCAACGACACCTACATCACCACCAAGGTGAAGGGCGTGCTGGCCGGCGCGGAAGGCGTGCCCTGGAACTCCATCAAGGTGACCACCGAAGCGCAGACCGTCTTCCTGATGGGCGTGGTGACCGAAGCCGAAGGCAACCGTGCCACCGAAGCGGTGCGCACCGTGGGCGGCGTCAACAAGGTCGTGAAGGTGTTCGACTACGTGAGCGAAGACGAGCGCAAGCGCCTGGACGCGAATGCCACGTCGACCAACCCCTCGGTGGCGCCCGACGCGTCGCAAGGCACGCCCGCCACGGTGCGCGGCACGCCGACGGCCACGCAGGCCCCCGCGCCCGTGACCTCCGCATCGCCCGGGGTGACGGTGTCGCCGACCACCTCGCCGGCGCTGCCGCCGGGCAAGCAGCTGCCGTAACGGTGCCGGCAGCCTCGGCCCCCACCGCTTTGCAAAGAACGCAGCCATCGCGCTGCGTTTTTTGTTGGCTGCGCGCATCACCCAGGCACATGGCCGGCGGTGCGTGCTAGCGTATGACGCTTGCCCGACTTCGCTGCCCCCCATGCCCGTCGTCCACCGTCTTGCCGCCGCGGCTCTGCTGGCGGCACTGCCCACGGCCCGCGCGGCCGATCGTCCGCCCTCCGACCCCCAGGCCCGCACATGGGCGGCATCGTGCGCGAGCTGCCATCACGCCGATACCGCGCCGGGCGCCGGGCGCGCCGTACAGACGCTGCCCCCGCTCGCGGGCCGCTCGCAGGCCGAGCTGATCGATACGCTGCAGGCGTTCCGCAACGGCACACGCCCGTCCACGGTGATGGGCCAGATTGCGCGTGGTTATGACGATGCGCAGATCGCCGCCATTGCCGGCTGGCTGTCGCGCCAATCGCAGGAGGCACCATGACCGCATCTCCCTGCACGAAGGACCGGCGGGCCGTGCTGCGCGCGCTGGGCGCGACGGCGCTGGCCGGGCCGCTGGCGGCATGTGCGTCGCTGTCGGGCGCGCGCAATGCGCGTGTCGTGGTGGTTGGCGGCGGCTATGGCGGGGCCACGGCGGCCAAGTACGTACGCACGTTCTCCGGAGGGCGTGTCGACGTGACGCTGGTCGAGCCGAACGCGACGTTCGTTTCGTGTCCCTTGTCGAACCTCGTGGTGTCCGGCGACCGCGACCTGGCGTCGGTGACCGTGCCGTACGACGCGCTGGTCGGGCGCCACGGGGTGCGCTGGGTGCGGGATCGCGCATCGGCCATCGACGTCGGTGCAAGGCAGGTGCGCCTGGCCGGCGGCGGCACGCTGGATTACGACCGCCTGATCCTGTCGCCCGGCATCGATTTCATTGCGGGTGCGATTCCCGGCTTGGCGAACCCCGCCACGGCGGCACAGGCGCCGCACGCGTGGAAGGCCGGCATGCAGACGCTCGCGCTGCGCCACCGGCTCGAGGCCATGCCCAACGGCGGCACGGTGGCGATCAGCATTCCGCTCGCGCCGTATCGCTGCCCGCCCGCGCCGTACGAGCGTGCCTGCCTGATCGCGCACTGGCTGCAGCGCGCCAAGCCCGACTCGCGCGTGCTCATCCTCGATGCCAATGACGATGTGACGTCCAAGGGCGCGCTGTTCAAGCGCGTGTGGGCCGAGCGCTACCCCCGGCATATCGAATATCGGCCGCAATACAACGCCGTCGACATCGATGCGACCGGCCGCGTACTGAAGTTCGACGTGCAGGACGACGTGCAGGCCGATGTGGTCAACCTGATCCCGCCGCAGCGTGCCGGAGCGATTGCCGTGCAGGCCGGGCTGGCGACGGCCAACGGACGCTGGTGCGAGGTCGACTTCCTGTCGTTCGAATCGAAGGTGGCGACCGGCGTGCACGTGATCGGCGATGCCATCCAGACCGCGCCGCTGATGCCCAAGTCCGGCCACATGGCGAACCAGCACGGCAAGGTGGCCGCCGCCGCCGTGGTGGCGATGCTCGCCGGCCACGCGCCCGATGCGTCGCCGCTGTATACGAACACCTGCTACAGCTTCACCGCGCCGGACGAGGCGATGCACGTGGCAACTGTCCACCGCTATGACCCCGCCGAGCGCACCATGGTGACGGTGTCCGGCGCCGGTGGGCTTTCCGAGGCGCCGTCCGTGGCGGAGGGCAGGCTCGCGCAAGGCTGGAGCCGCGCGATCTGGTCGGACATGCTGGGCTGAGCACGCGGCTTCCCGCGGCGGCACGAACAATGCGCAAGATTGAGCAAGTCGCGCGTGCCGCGCGCGCCTAGAGTGCGTCAGATGGCCGCGCGGGCGGCCGCAACACCATTCCGATCATCATGTCTCCCAAGGATCTGCTGCTGGCCCTGACCGTTGTGCTGGTATGGGGCGTCAACTTTGTCGTCATCAAGGTGGGCCTGCACGGTGTGCCGCCCATGCTGCTGGGTGCGCTGCGCTTTGCGCTGGTCGCGTTCCCGGCCGTGCTGTTCGTGCCGCGCCCCAAGATTGCGCTCAAGTGGCTGGTGGCTTACGGCGCCACCATCAGCTTCGGACAGTTCGCGTTCCTGTTCTCGGCCATGTATGTGGGCATGCCGGCCGGGCTGGCCTCGCTGGTGCTGCAGTCGCAGGCCTTCTTTACGCTGACGATTGCCGCCATCGTGCTGCGCGAGCCGATCCGCTGGTTCCACCTGGCCGGCATGGCGGTGGCCGCGGGCGGGCTGGCCGTCATTGGCATGGCGGGCGGCGGCTCGGTCACGGGCATGACCACCGCCGGCTTCTTGCTGACGCTGTGCGCGGCGTTTTCGTGGGCCAGCGGCAACATCGTCACCAAGCGCGTCGGGCCGGTGAATGTGGTCAGCCTGGTGGTGTGGGGCGCGCTGATCCCGCCGATTCCGTTCCTGCTGCTGTCGTTCTGGATGGAAGGCCCGGAGCAGATCGCGCACAGCCTGGCGAACATCGGCGCATCGAGCATCGGGGCGATCGTCTACCTGTCGTTCGGCGCCACCATCTTCGGCTACAGCCTGTGGAGCCGTCTGCTGGCGCGCTACGCGGCCAGCCAGGTTGCGCCGCTCACGCTGCTGGTGCCGGTGGTGGGGCTGGTGTCGGCGGCCGTGCTGCTGGGCGAGCGGCTGGTGCCCGCGCAATGGCTCGGCGGCGCGGTCGTCATGGCGGGGCTGCTTCTGAACGTTTTCGGCGGCCGGCTGGCGGCGCGGCGGGCGATGGCCTGAGGCGCATGCCACCCGCCGCCAAGCGCCCGGGCCGCGACGTTGCCGGCGTTTGGCTTTGGGGCGGCGGCAGGGCGGTTGCCCACACTTGGGGCACAATACCGGGTCCGATTCTCACCATCTGGCCCGCGCACGCATGCGGGCAGCCCCACCGTCTGGAGACCACATGAAGTTCGCCCCCACGCTTGCTGCCGGCGCCGTGCTGGCCGGCCTCGCGCTGTCCGCCGCGCCCGTGCACGCCGCCGTTGACGCGGCCCGCGCGCAATCCATCGCCAACCAGAACGCCTGCATGGGCTGCCACGCCGTCGACCGCAAGCTCGTCGGGCCGGCGTACAAGGACGTGGCCACCAAATACAAGGGCGATGCGGGCGCAGAAGCCAAGCTCATCAAGAAGGTGCGCGAGGGCGGCATGGGCAACTGGGGCCAGATCCCGATGCCGGCCAATCCGAAGATTGCCGATGCCGACCTGAAAACCGTGATCGACTGGGTGCTCGCGGGCGCCCCGGCCAAGTGAGGGCAGGGCGATGAACGAACCGATCAACGTGAGCCGCCGCGACGTGTTGCGCGCGGGCGCGATGATGGCGCTGCTGGTCTCCGCCGGCATCGCCACGCCCGCGCAGGCGGCCGAGTGGAACAAGGCCGCCTTCAGCGTCAAGGGCGTAAACGACGTGCTCAAGCAACTGGGCGGCGGCGCGGTCGACAAGGGCGGCGCCGGCATCCAGCTCACCGCACCGGACATTGCAGAAAACGGCGCCGTGGTGCCGCTGGTCGTGACGAGCACGCTGCCGGGCACCGACCTCATCGCCATCCTGGTCGAAAAGAACCCGAACACGCTGGCCGCCACGTTCGCCATTCCGGCCGGCACCGACCCGTTTGTCAGCACGCGCGTGAAGATGGGCGAGACGTCAACGGTCTACGCCGCCGTGCGCGCCAACGGCAAATGGGTGCTGGCGAGCAAGGAAGTGAAGGTCACCCTTGGTGGCTGCGGCGGTTAAACCTCAGGAGAACACACCATGGCAGACCCGATGCGCATTCGCGCAATGGAAAACGGCGGCACCACCGACGTGAAGATCCTGATGAAGCACGACATGGAAACCGGCCAGCGCAAAGACGCGTCCGGCAAGGTCGTGCCCGCCTGGCACATCACCAACGTGACGGTGCAGCACAGCGGCAAGACGGTGCTGGACGCGCAGTTCGGCCCGGCCGTGTCGAAAGATCCGTTCCTCAACTTCAAGTTCAAGGGCGGCGCCAAGGGCGACAAGGTGACGGTCACGTGGGTCGACAACCACGGCGACAAGCGCACCGACGAAACGTCCATTCAGTAAACAGCAAAGGCCCGGAGGCCCACATGCGACGCAGCTTCTTTCGTGTGACCGCCGCGCTGGCGGCCTTGAGCGTGGCCGGCAAGGCCGCTGCCCAGAACGCCCCGCGCGCTGGCGGCGCCGGTGCCCGCTACAAGGTGGTCTACCAGCTGAGCGAAGGCATCGACCAGGCCGTGCGCGCCATCGGCAACCTGCGCAACCACCTGAACGGCGCACCCGGCACGAAGATCGTGGTGGTGGCGTTGGGCCACGGCATCGACTTCCTCGTTGAAGGCGCCAAGGATGCGCAGGGCCGCCCGTTTGATGCACCGGTGGCGGCGCTGGCCAGCATGGGCGTGGAGTTTCGCGTGTGCCACAACTCGCTGATGGCCTTCAAGGTGCCGGAAGACAAGCTGCTGCTCGAAGCCAAGGTAGTGCCGGCCGGCGTGGTGGAAATCACCCGCTTGCAGCAGGAAGAAGGTTTCGCCTATATCAAACCGTAGGCGACCCACGGAGGGGACCGTGAAACACAAGACATGGACGATGGCGCTGGCTGCGGCGTTGGTTGCCGGCAGCGCCGTCATGGCATCCGCGCAGGACGCCAAGGACAGCACCGCCGCCGGCATCGCGCAGTACCGCGAGATGCTGGCCGACGGCAACCCGGCCGAACTCTGGGAAGCCGCCGGCGAAGAACTCTGGAAGAAGCCCGCCGGCCCCAGGCAGGCCTCGCTTGAAGCATGCGACCTGGGCCTTGGCCCCGGCGTGGTGAAGGGCGCCTACGCCAAGCTGCCGCGCTACTTCAAAGACACCGGCCGCGTGATGGACGCCGAACAGCGCCTCATGCATTGCCGCATGACGCTGCAGGGGCTGACCAAGGAAGAGGCATCGGCCCGCCCGTTCTCGTCGCCCGGCAAGCCGTCGGACATTGAACGCCTGATGGCGTACATCACGTCCGAATCGCGCGGCGCGGCCATCGACATTCCGCTCGCCCACCCCGAAGAAAAGCGCGTGTACGAACTCGGCCGCCGCATGTTCTTCTACCGCGGCGGCGCGTACGACTTTGCTTGCGCCACGTGCCATGCCCAGCCGGGTTTGCGCATCCGCCTGCAGGAGCTGCCTGACTTGCTGACCGCCGACGGCGCGCGCTTTGCGTATTCCACCTGGCCGGGTTATCGCGTCTCGCAGGGCGAGGTACGCACGATGCAGCACCGCCTGTATGACTGCCTGCGCCAGCAGCGCTTTCCGGAACCGCTCTACGGCAGCGAGGTGATTACCGCGCTGGAGATGTTCCTCGCCCGCAACGCCAACGGCGGCAAGATGGACGCGCCGTCCATCAAACGATGACACGATGAGGCCACGTATGACCCGACTGACCCCCATCGTTCTGACGGCACTCACATTGGCCCTGGCTGCCGGCACCGCGCACGCAGCCGACGCCCCCAAGGCCGTCACCCCGCCCAAGCCCGAAGCCAAGGCCGACGCGGCGCTCGCCAAAGTCATCCAGGAGAGCTTTGTCTCCAAGGGCCCGGCCACCGTGGAAGGCGTGACCGAGCGCGACGACGTGCAGAAGGTCTGCAGCCAGTTTGCCGACCGCAATGCCGTGCCCGCTGCGGTTGCCAAGAAGCTGGAAGACGCGCAATTCAAGACCATCCGCTACCCGGCGGACAACACCTGGCTGGGCGACTGGAAGGAAGGCGAGAAGACCGCGCAGAGCGGCCGCGGCATGCAGTTCTCCGACCCGGCCGGCGGCGCGAACGGCGCCAATTGCTATGCGTGCCACCGCTTGTCGAAAGACGAACTGTCCTACGGCACCATCGGCCCCTCGCTGTACCAGTACGGCAAGCTGCGTGGGGATTCGGAAGCGATCCTGCGCTACACGTGGGGCAAGATCTACAACTCCAACGCGTATGCGGCGTGCTCCAACATGCCGCGCTTCGGGCACAAGGGCATCCTCACCGAACAGCAGATCCGCGACGTGATGGCGCTGTTGTTCGACCCGGCCTCGCCCGTGAACCAGTAAGCCGATAACGCCATGCGTACGCTTCGACGGTTCCTGATGTGGACGGCAGCGGCGATGGTGTTTGCCGCCGCGCAGTTTGCCAATCATGCGCAGGCCGTCGAAGTGGGCGATGTGGTGGCGCTGCCCGACGTGCAGTTGCTCGACGGCACGCGCTTGCCGGGCGATGCATGGCGCGGGCACCCCGTCATCATCGCCACGTGGGCGTCGTGGTGCCCGTTCTGCGCGCTGCAGAACCCGCGCCTGCAAAAGCTCTACGACGCCACGCGCGGCACTGACCTGCGCATCCTCACCATCAGCATCGACGCCAACCCGCAGCTCGCGAAGGACTACGTCGCCAAGCGCGGCTTCACCTTTCCGGTGACGATGGAAACCGACGCGCTGTGCGCCGCCACCGGCCCGCGCAAGGGCCTGCCCGAACTGCTCGTGCTCGACGCCAAGGGCCGCGTGGTGCGCAAGGAAGTCGGCGAGATGCTGGAAGACGACGTGGCCGACTTGGCACGCTACGCACACAGCCCCAAACAATGAACCGCCGCGAATTCGTTCAAGCCCTGGCGATTGCCGCAGCCGCCGGCCTGCGCCTGACCGACGCGCACGCCGATACGTTCAGCTATGACGTGCCGCGCTTCGGCAACGTCCACCTGCTGCACTTCACCGACTGCCACGCGCAGTTGCTGCCCATCGAATACCGCGAGCCCAGCGTCAACCTGGGCGTGGCGCAATGGGCCGGGCAGCCGCCGCATCTGGTCGGGCACGCGCTGCTCAAGCGTTACGGCATTGCGCCGGGCTCGCGCGCCGCGCACGCCTTCACCGCGCTCGACTTTACCGAGGCCGCCCGCCGCTACGGCCGCATGGGCGGCTTCGCGCACCTGGCCACGCTCATCAAGCGGCTGCGCGCCACGCGCCCGAATGCGCTGCTGCTGGATGGCGGCGACACCTGGCAGGGCTCCGCCACCGCGTTGTGGACGAACGGCCAGGACATGGTCGACGCGGCCCTCGCGCTGGGCGTGGATGTCATGACCCCGCACTGGGAGATGACCTACGGCGCCGACCGCGTGCGCCACGTGGTCGATCACGATTTCAAGAACAAGGTCGCCTTTGTCGCGCAGAACATCCAGACCGCTGACTTTGGTGACCCGGTGTTCGACCCATATGTGCTGCGCGAACTGAACGGCGTGCCGGTCGCCATCATTGGGCAGGCGTTTCCGTACACGCCGATCGCGCACCCGGCGGATTTCACGCCCGACTGGACCTTCGGCATCCGGGAAGAACGCCTGCAGAAGATGATTGACGAGGCGCGCGGCAAGGGCGCCAAGGTGGTCGTGCTGCTGTCGCACAACGGCATGGATGTCGACCTGAAGCTCGCCTCGCGCGTGCGCGGGTTGGACGCCATCCTGGGCGGGCATACGCACGATGCCGTGCCCGCGCCCGTCAAGGTCAGCAACCCGGGCGGCGTGACGCTCGTCACCAACGCGGGCGCCAACGGCAAGTTTGTCGGTGTGCTCGATCTGGATGTGCGCGGCGGCACCGTGCGCGACATCCGTTACACGTTGCTGCCCGTGTTTGCCGATCTGCTGCCGGCCGACCCCGCCATGACGGCGCTGATTGACCGCGTGCGCGCGCCGTACAAAGACAAGCTGGGCGAAACGCTCGCCACCAACCGCGGCCTGCTGTACCGGCGCGGCAACTTCAACGGCACGTTCGACCAGCTCATCGTCGACGGCCTGATGCACGCGCAGGGCGCCGAGATTGCCTTCTCGCCCGGCTTCCGCTGGGGCACCACGCTGCTGCCCGGCGAAGCCCTGACCATGGAAGCGCTGATGGCCCAGACCGCCATCACCTACCCGGCCACCACGCTCACCGAGATGACGGGCGCCACCATCAAGACCGTGCTGGAAGACGTGGCCGACAACCTGTTCAACCCAGACCCGTACTACCAGCAGGGCGGCGACATGGTGCGCACCGGCGGCCTGCGCTACACCATCGACCCGACCCGGCCGATGGGCCGCCGCATCACCGACATGCGCCTGGGCGACAAACCGCTCGACGCAGACCGCCGCTACAAGGTGGCCGGCTGGGCCGCCGTGTCGCCCGAAGCGCGCAAGGCCGGCGGCCGCCCCGTGTGGGACGTCCTCGCCGACTGGCTGCGCGACCAGCGTGAAGTGACCGCCCGGCCGCTGAATACGCCGCGCATCGTGGGCGTGGACGGCAACCCCGGCATGGAGGCCGGGGCGGGTTGACCCGCCATTGAAGCCGCCCGGGAATTTGGGATAAACTTTGCGGCTACGGGCCGATAGCTCAGCTGGGAGAGCGCCGCGTTCGCAATGCGGAGGTCGGGAGTTCGATCCTCCTTCGGTCCACCAATACCTAACGCCCAACCCTCATCGGTTGGGCGTTTTCATTTGCGGGTTCCGCGACACCATGCGGGGTTTGGCGGCGTTCCGCGTGTGCCACGCGGTAGTGGCAGGGTGGCCGGAAGTCGCCCGGTTCGACTCTCTTCTGCTCTCAGTTCTCTCAAAACCCGCGCCAACTTCTTCGCCGGAGCGCACGCAGACGGGCTTGCGCATCAACGACTTGTGCGTGCGTCACCGCGATCGGTTGTCCATCGTGCTTGGATGGGCAACGCATCAAGCCTACGCGGGAGTCGATGCTGCAGCACAGGGCATGGCGTACAGGCCCGCGCGCTTCTGCGTGACCACGAGCGTTCGATAAGCAAAGAGCGGCCCTTCGGCCTCGGGCTTGCCCTTGTCGCGCGCCTTGACCTTGAACACGTCGATGGGCTTGTCACTGTCTAGCCCGGCGCGCCGCATGATCTGTTCGGCGGTGCGGGGCTCCCCCTTGAACGACCACAGGGCCTCGAACACTGCTGCCTGAGCCTCGGTCAGCCGGATCGGGCCGTGCGGCCAGTCGGGCAGCGTGACCCAGCGGAAATCCGCCGAGAAAGGCCCCTTCACCGGCGTCGTTGGATCGCTGGCCTGCGGTGCTGGCGGCTCTCCCGTCGGGGCGATGAACGAGATGCCGCCTCCGTAGAAGGCGAAGCGATCCTCCAGAGCCAACCACTCCACGGCCGGGCCGAAGGGCGCCCCGCGCGTCTCGCGCGGCTTCGGCGTGATGACGCGGATCGGCCCGCCTGCGACCCGCACCCGCTCCAGCAGGGCCGGCTCGCGCCATAGCCGGATCAGATCGCGCGCCAGCAGGACTGGCGAGCACCGGGAATCGCCAAGGCGCCACACGCCATCGCCGAGGGCGTCGATGCCGTCGCGGCTCTCGATCGAAAGCGCCAGCCGCAGCTTTCGGCGCAGCCACTCCTCGTCCAGCGCCAACGCGGCCATGTCGTCGGCCTCGACGGCCACCGGCCCGCACTCGGGGCACTGACAACTACACCCCCGGCGCCCGCCGCCCCAGACCTGCGCCCGGTGCTGGTGGCAGTAGGGACACAGCACGAATCGCTGGTCCAGGGTCGTGGGCTTCACCGCCTGCCCGAGGGCCGGCAAGGCGGCGCTCTCGCGGGGAGAGAGCGCGGCTCGAAGGATGGGCGTGCCGCCCGCGAACAAGCGGCACACCAAGGCCCAGGCGTCGTGCGTGGCCACCGGTTAGTCCTCGCCAATCGTGGAGGGATGCGGCTCAGGATTGGCCGTGTCCGCTTCCGGCGGCGCTTCCCGGACGTTCAGCGTCTGGCCGGGCTGCAAGATGCCCAGCGAGACCAGGTAGCCCTCCAACTGCGCCTGCAA
>NZ_CAJPVG010000006.1 GCF_905397375.1 Ralstonia mannitolilytica | reverse complement strand
GCAGTTCGGCGGGGATCGCCGGCAGATCGGCCGGCTTGGTCTTCGGTTTGCCAGGCATAAGGTCTCCTTGGGAGCATGTTATGCCTTGAACACGAAATTGCTGACAGGTCCGGAGGAAAAAGGAAGGGAAACTGTCTGAGCGAAGCGAGTTTTTCCCTTCCCCTCCCTGCGACATAAATTCAAGGAATCTTTCGCCATCTCGGGCGCGCATTTCTTTGCTTACTTTCTTTGGGCAAGACCAAAGAAAGTGAGTCAGCCCCGCCAGGGGATGAAACAAGGGATGCACCACAAAAAAACCAGAGCCAAAAACCCTACCCCCCATTCAACCGATCATCACTCCGCGAAGTCGTCGTAACACGCCCATCCACCCCAAAGTGCACATTGAAGAAAGCCCGTTCAGTCGCGCTTTCCATCCACCGATACCCCCAAACCTCTTCCTGCTTCAGCTTAAACACCTCCACCTTCCCCGGCTTGCCCAGCATCCGGCGAATGTCATCCTTGCTCTGCCCCACCTGGACGCGTCCAAAATTCTCGGCGGTCAACACCTGCTCGATCTTCTGCACGTGCCCGTCAGGCCCGATCGTCACCATCCACGTTGAAGTCCCTTCCGGACCGCGCGGATACTCCAGTTGCCGCGTGCCGCCTTCGTTCTCCCAGATCGTCTCGGGCTGGCCGGCGGTGGCCCTGACATCGTCCTCGGTGGATTGCCCGGCCACGATGTCCTTGAACAGCAGGTTGTCGGGCTTGGCCGATTGCCACGCGCGCTTGGCGGCATCGCCGACGCGATCCACTGCCTGGTCGACCTTCTGCTGATCACAGCCGAACAACCCCAGCAATGAAGCCAGAATGCCCATGGTGACTCCCACTTGTGCGAGTTGACGAAGATGCGACATGGAACTCCTCGTTCGAAACCTGTACCCGTCGCCATTCTGGCAGCCGGGCTATCCGATTACCAACGCTTGTTGAACAGGACCGACGCACCGTTGATCGTGCCGCCGCGCGCCACGACCGACCACCGCCGCGAGAATTGCCACGTCAGTTTGACGATGGAGTCCGCTGTCGACAGGCTCTGCTCATAGCCCACGGTGATGCGCTCCGAAATTGCCTTGCCCAGGCTCACCACCTGCGGGTCGGTCAGGCCCGACGTGGATGGCCCGATCGAGAATTCGTCGAGCCCGAAGCGCCGCGCCACGTTCTTGCCGGCCACGTTGCCCAGCAGGCCGAGCGCCGCGCCGGACATGGCCTGCTGCTGGCCCAGGCCCGCGTTGGACGCGCTATAGCCGAACATCAGCCATGACAGTTTGTCTTCGTCCGGGACGTTGGGCTCGGAGACGAGCTTCACGCGCGGCTGGCGCACGGTGCCCGTCACCTGCACGCCGGCCTCAACCTCCTGGTTGCGCCGCATCGCGATGATGTTGAACGACGGGTTGTTGATCGGCCCGATGAAGTTCAGCACACCCTGCTCGATCGCGAGCTTGCGGCCGAACGCCTCGTACGTGCTGCCCTGCCGGACGAAGATCGTGCCCGTCCCGCGCAGCGGCACCAGCGGCTCGCTGTGCACGTGCATCTGTCCGCCGAGCGACAGGTCTGCGCCGGCGCCCTTGAAGCGGAAGTTGTCGCCAAAGTCGACGTCAACATCGACCACGGGGCTGAAGCGGCCGGCTGGCTTCTCCTCGCGCTTCACGCCGCGTTCGGCCTGGTTGCGGGCGGCATCGGCGCGCCGGACGATCACCACGTCATCGCCGAGGCTCGGTGCGCCGTCCTTGGGCAGGTCGAACAGGCCGCGGTCGACCTTGAACTTGCCGGTAACGGCCACGCGGTCATTGTCGTTGGTGATCCGCGCCTGGCCCGACAGCACCAGCGTGCGATCCGGATCGGCAAACAGCTGCAGCCTGTCGGCCACGATGGACCCCGCGAGGTTCGGGTTGGCCTCGCCCAGCTGCACGCGGCCCTGCGCGCGCACCGTGCCTTCGCCGCCGTGGAAGACCACGTCCTGCAGGTCGACCACGTTCTGGTCCAGCGCCACGCGCAGCACGCCGCCCGTCAGCCGGATGCCCTGGTCATACAAGGCCACCTCGACGTCCTGCCCGGTCAGGAAGCCGCTGACTTTGGGCGCGCCGACCGTGCCGGCAAAGGTCAGGCTGGCCGCGAGCTGGCCGTCGGTGGCCACGTCGGGCCCAAGCAGATCGCCGATGCCCTTCAGATGCGGCAGGCTGATCGTCAAGCCGCCGGACAGCGGCGACGTGGGCGCCATCAATGCCAGCGCGCCCGGCCCGCCGTCGCGCATGAGCCCCACGCCGGCATCGAGATAGAGGTTGCCGACACGCGTGGACTGCACGTTGCCGCGCACGGCGAGCCGCATGCCCTCGCCGCGCGCGTCGATGGTGGCCTCGGTCAAGCCCAGCGGCGTGAAGCCGCGTCCGGCGTTGATCGACAGATCGCCGCTGCGCCGGGCGATGTGCGCCGTACCGATCGCAGTGGCGCCGAGGTCGACGTCCCACTGGCCGTCGATGACGAGATCGCTGCGCACGGGCGGCGTCTGGCCCGTCCACGTGCGCACGAGCTCGAGCACCCGTGCCACGTGTAGTCCATCGAAGCGGCCGGCGCTGCGCACGTGGCCCTGGACGGATTCGACGCGATCGATTCGGATGGGCGTCTGCTCCAGTGTCAGATCGGCGCGCCCGACCAGCAGGCGGCCGGGCCCGACGGAAACGCGCACCGGGGCAGTCAACTGGAGGTTGGGCGCGCCCTGCGCCGACAGCGTGGAGATCGTGCCGTCCCAGCCGTCGCCGTCCTTGCCGGGCGTCAGTGCGCCGTCGCCGGCGAGCGCGAACTTGAACGGCTGGTTGCGCACGTTGCCATCGGCATCGGCGTGGAAACGGTGCGCACGGCGCGTGCCGTCCAGCGTGGCGCGGACCTCGCGCAACGAAATGCTCGGCCCCGTGACGCGCTGTGCGGCGAGCTCAAACAGCAGCGGGCCGTCGATGCCGTCGCGGATCTGGGCGCGGCCTCTGGCAGCGTCGATCCGGTTGCCCTGATAGGCGAGCTGGCTCGCGCGGAACGTGGCATCCGCCTGCGGCCGCTTCAAGGTGCCCGACACATCGGCGGACAGGGCGAGCGAACCACTGACGCCGAACTGCAGCCGCGCCAGCTGCGGTGCATCGACATCCACGCGCAGGCGGTCCCCCGCGGCGCCGAAGCTGCCGCGCAGGCTCGCCTTGTTGCCGGCCACGTCGAGCCTTGCGTCGCTCGGCAGCAGGCGCATCGACTCGCCCGCAATGCGCACGTGGAGGTTGCCGTCGCCCGTCATCGGCAGCCCGGCGTAGTCGCTGTCGCGCACGGCAAACTTGATGGCCGCGTCAATGGGCTCGGCCAGCGTGCCGTGTGCGTCGAGGTCGGCGTTGATGCGGCCCTTGGCCACCTTGGCGAGCCGCGCCGGATCAAACTCCGCCAACTTGCCCTTGAAAGCGAACGACTGCGCGTCGTCGTGCCTGAGCGTGCCCGCCAGCGTCAGCCGCGAGCGGCCAAGCGAGACCTGCGCGTTCTCCACGGCCACTTGCGCGGCGTCCAGCACGGCCTTCGCTTGCGCACGCATGTCGCCGCCCGCCAGATCCAGCGCCACGTGCTGCGTGCCGCCCGCGAAATCGACGGTGATGGGGCCCTCGAGCCGGGTCTTCTCCAGCGACGTGTGCAGCGCCTGCAGATCGAGCTGGCGCACTTCCACCCGCAGCGCGCCGTGGCCCTTCTTCACGTCGGCGCCCCCGGTGAGCTGCGCGCCGCCCAACAGCCGTACGTCGAGGCCGGTGAGTTGCTGCGCGTCTTCGTTCAGGCGCACCTGCGCGCGCAGCGATTGCAGCGGAAGCTTCTGCTTGTCGAGCGTGCCGGCCTGGGCATTGTCGATCTGGATCGGGCCCGCCACGGTCAGCACCGGCGATTTCTCGTCGGGGCGCAGGTCGGCATGCACGGACAGCGAGGCCTGCGGCGCGCCGGGCGCAAACGCACGCGGGTTCACGTGGTCGGCCGACACGACGGCGCGCGACAACGGCAGCGCGGCAAACGGCGTGGCGTCGATCTGCGCCTGTGCGGTCATCTTGGCGCCGCTGCCCGTCGCATCGACGTGCAGCGCTTCCAACGACCCCGCCAACTGCGCCGACACCGATGCATCCTGCTTCTGCCCGCCAGCCTCGAACTGCGTCGCAAGCGTCGCCGCACCCGTCAACGGATACGGCCGAGTGCCCGTCACGCGAAGCGTCGCGGCCAGCTTGCCGGCAGGTGTCTGCATGCCGTCAAGCAGCACGTTGTGATGCGTGCCGTCGGAATGCAGGCTGCCGGCGATCGACTTCAGCTCGGTGGTGGACGTCCCCTGGCGGATGGCCAGGCGGTCCACGGCGAGCCGGTCCACGTCCAGCGCCAGCGGCACCACCAGCGAGTCGGGCGGCCCACTCGGCGGCGATGGCGGCGTCGGGTGCAGGATCACCTCGACATTGCCGGCGGTGAGGTAACCAAAGTGTGCATGCCAGGGGCCGCGCGTGATGGCCCACTTGCCTTCGACGTGGTCGATGCGCACCTCCGTGCTGCCCGCGCGCACGTGCACGTCGCGCAGCGACAGGCCCTCGCGCGCCGTGCCACCGACGAGCCTGCCCGACACATAGGCGTGGCCGAAGCGCGTGACGAGCGACCACAGCTGCGCCGTCCCCGTCTGCGAATGCACCGCCCAGACCAGCCAGCCGGCCAGCGCCAGCACGATGAGGAGCACGAAGGCGACAAACCCACCCAGCCAGCGCCACAGGCGGCGGCGGTTACGCCTGGGCGGCGGCACTTCGGGCTGGGTCGAGTCGGGCGTCTGCGATTCCACCATGCTCATGCTCAGAACGCGATGCCCAGCGACACGCTCGGCCGGAACTGTTTCTCCTGGATTCCGTAGCCCAGATCCAGCTGGATCGGGCCGACGGGGCTCTTCCAGCGCACGCCGACGCCGACGCCGTTGTACCAGCGGCGCTCCGGCCAGTTGTCGGTGGCGGTACCGGTATCCCAGAACACCGCGGCGCCCCATTCCGGCAGAAACCAGCGCTGGTACTCCAGCCCGCCCGTCACGAGGAACTTGGCGGGCAGCGTGCTGCCGTTGACGTTGTTGCCAATGCTCTGGAAATCGTAGCCGCGCACCGACTGCGTGCCGCCCGTGCGAAAGCGCAGCGTGGCCGGCACGCCGTCGCCAGGACCGCTGGTGATGACGGCCCCCAGCTCGGCCCGCGCGACCAGGATGTCGCGCTGCCCCACCGGCACGAACTGCCGGATGCGGCTGTACGAACGCACGAACGACTGGTCCGTCAGCACGCCCTTGACCGCCGCGCCGATCTGCGTGGTGATGATGTTGCCGCGCCGCGGGAACAGCGGGTCGTCCACGTCGCGGCGCGTCCACGAGAAACCGGGCACCAGGGCCTTGCTCAACTGGCGCTCGGCGCCGTCGGGGCGCAGGTCGTCGTAGTAGAAATCGACGGTGAACGACGTCTCGTAGATGC
This sequence comes from Ralstonia mannitolilytica, assembly GCF_905397375.1. Lineage (GTDB taxonomy): Bacteria > Pseudomonadota > Gammaproteobacteria > Burkholderiales > Burkholderiaceae > Ralstonia > Ralstonia mannitolilytica. The sequence goes on along the minus strand of NZ_CAJPVG010000006.1, from coordinate 243,368 downwards.
CGCGCACGCGTGTCTGCTTGAAGCCCGAGCGATAGCTGCGCGTATCGGTGCCGGAGGTGTCCGTGCGGTCCATGCTGGCGTAGACGCTGTTGACGTACTGACTCTCGTCCGGCGGCAGGGTCACGCTGCCGAACAGGTACTGCCGGCGTTGCTCGATGCGCGCCTGGGTGTCGGCCACCCACGCCTTGTTGAACAGGTTCAGATACTGATACCGGCCTTCCACCGAGGCGCCCGTGTCGGTGCCGTAGCCGACGCCGCTGGTCAGGCGGTTGGGCGGGTACTCCCGCACCCGCACACGCACCGGGGCGTTCACGGGGTTCTTCGGATCGTCGCCCAGGTCCACGATGGCGTTCGCGAAGTATGGCTGGCCCTGGATGGCCGCCTGCAAGGACTGCAGGCGGTCTGCCGAGTAATCCTCGCCCACGCGCAACGGGTTCACGCGATCGATGATGCTGCGCGGATAGCGCGACAGGCCCTGTACGTCGAGCGGCCCGAGCGTGTAGGCCGGCCCGCTGTCGTACGCGACGGACAGGTCCGCCTTGCTTTCATCCGGGTCGATGCGCGCCTCGGACGCCGTCTGCCTGGCCGCGTAGTAACGTTTGCTCTGCAGCGCGGCGAGGCTGTCGTCCTTGGCCTTGTCCCACCCCGTCTGGCGGAAAGCCACGCCCGGCTGCAGGCCCCAGGCCTTCTTCAGCTCATCGATGCGCTTGGGTTCCTGCGTGATGGCCCCGGTAAAGTCGAGCGACACGCTGTCGACCGTGGTGCGCGGGCCAGGGTCGACCTTCACCTGCACGACGCGGTGCTCCGGCTGCCCTTCGATCTGTGCGGTGGCCTTCGGCACGAAATAGCCCTCGGTGGCCGTCAGCTTGGTGACCTGGTCGCCAATGGTTTCGACCATGTACTGGAGCTGGTCTTCGGTGATGTCCTTGCGGCCCTTGTAGCGCGACAGGTCCAGATGCCGCTCGAGCAACTCACGGATGCTCTTCGGGGCGTCGATCTTGACGTCGTACTCTGCGTGAACCGGCATACCGGCCAGACCCAGGACGCAGCCCGCCGCGAACGCAGCGGCTCGCGCATCCAGAAAGCGAAAACGTGGCGGTCGTGATGGTCGCGATGGTCGGTTGGAACCCTTCATCGTGGCAAACATGGCGCCGCCCCACGGGCCGGCCGGATCGAGGAAAGCCGTATTTGACCATACCGGGCGTGGCCGGTGCCCTGGTCAATGCGACGAAAACGTCCTTGCGGACAAATCCAGACCCCCTCCGCAGACGGCGTGCCCGCCGGCCAATACGGTAAAATGCGCGGTTATCCGCCCTGGCATGCCGCGGGCGGGCAAGGTCATCCAACATCACTTACCGCCATGTCCCTGTACAAGTCCGAGATCACCCAGTTCCTGGAAGAACTCAAGACCCAGAAGCCCGAGCTTGAAGCGCAGCAGCGCCAGGGCCGCGCCCTGCTGTGGGACAAAGACCCGATCGATCTGGAAGAACGTGCGCGCGCCAAGGCCGCCCGCGTGCCGCAAAAGCCGTACGTCTACTCGCTGGACTGATCCCGCCGCCGGCCCTCGAGCGGATCGCCGCATGACCACTTCTGCGCAGGACAAGCTGCCGCTGCCCGTCGAGCTGCCCACCGTAGCGCCCGAGCAGGACTCCACGCCCGCGCAGGTCGACGGCCTTGCCTTCGCACGGCTGTACGGCGAGCCGCTGTTCAAGCTCCCGCAGGATCTCTACATCCCGCCGGATGCGCTCGAGGTCTTCCTTGAAGCATTCGAAGGCCCGCTGGACCTGCTGCTGTACCTGATCCGGCGCCAGAACTTCAACGTGCTCGACATTCCGCTGGCGCAGGTCACGCGGCAGTACCTGGCGTACATCGAGCAGATCCGCGCAACCAACCTCGAGCTGGCCGCCGAGTACCTGCTGATGGCGGCCATGCTGATCGAGATCAAGTCGCGCATGCTGCTGCCGGTCAAGAAGACCGACGAAGGCACCGAGCCCGAAGACCCGCGCGCGGAGCTTGTGCGCCGTCTGCTCGAATACGAGCAGATGAAGCTGGCCGCGCAGAAGCTCGATGCCCTGCCGCAGCTGGGACGCGACTTCCTGCGCGCGCAGGTCTACATCGAACAGAGCCTCGCGCCGCGCTATCCCGACGTCAATACCGACGACCTGCGCGCTGCGTGGGCCGACGTGCTGCGCCGCGCGAAGCTCACGCAGCACCACAAGATCTCGCGCGAAGAGCTGTCCGTGCGCGAGCACATGAGCCAGATCCTGCGCCGCCTGCAGCACGCCCGGTTCATGGAATTCACCGAGCTGTTTGAAGAAGCGATCCAGTCCGGCAAGGGCGCGCCCATCGTGGTGGTCAACTTTGTCGCCATGCTGGAGCTCTCCCGCGAATCCCTGGTGGAAATCACCCAGGCTGAACCCTACGCACCCATTTACGTGCGCCTCGCCTACTCGCCGACCTGAACGTCGGCCCATAACCAGACCGCATGAAAGTCATCTCGTCCATCCAGGAACTGCGCGACCAGCTGCGCGGCCAGAACCGCGTCGCCTTCGTGCCGACCATGGGCAACCTGCATGAGGGCCATCTGAGCCTGATGCGACTGGCGCGCCAGCACGGCGACCCCGTCGTGGCATCCATCTTCGTGAACCGCCTCCAGTTCGGCCCGAACGAAGACTTCGACAAATACCCGCGCACGCTGCAGGACGACATCGAAAAGCTGCAGAAGGAAGGCGTATACGTCCTGTTCGCGCCCACCGAGCGCGACATGTACCCCGAGCCGCAGGAATACCGCGTCGAGCCGCCGCATGATCTGGGCGACATCCTCGAAGGCGAGTTCCGCCCCGGCTTCTTCAAGGGCGTGTGCACGGTGGTGATGAAGCTGTTTTCGTGCGTGCAGCCGCGCGTGGCGGTGTTCGGCAAGAAGGATTACCAGCAGTTGATGATCGTGCGCCGCATGGCCAACCAGTTTGCGCTGCCGGTGGACATCATCCCGGCGGAAACGGTGCGCGCGGACGACGGCCTCGCGCTGTCGTCGCGCAACGCGTATCTGACCAACGAAGAGCGCGCCGAGGCGCCCGAGCTGTACCGCATGCTGCACCGGGTGCGCCAGGACGTCCTGGAGACCGTGCTGCAGGGCCAGGCGTCGCACGAAGAGGTGACCAACAAGGCGATGGAGTACCTGCGCGGCCGCGGCTGGCAGCCCGATTACGTGGCCGTGCGCCGCCGCTCCGACCTGCAGGTGCCGACGCCCGAGAACATCGCCGCCGGCGAGCCGCTGGTGGTGCTGACCGCCGCCAAGCTCGGCAAGACCCGCCTGATCGACAATCTCGAGATCTGAGCGAAGGCGGTCCACGAAAAAGCCCGGCAGTTGCAAGTTGCCGGGCTTTTTTCATGCTGCCACCGACGCGTTGGCGGGCGACGCCTCTACGGGCCGCGCGCCGAGCCAGGCCAGGATACCGCTCCACTGCTCCACATCTTTCGCCACGCGCGACGGCGCCACGTCCCAGAGCGTGAGCCCGTGCGCGGCGAGTTGCACATAGTTCTGGGTATCGCGCAGGTAGCCCAGGATGGGCACGTCCAGGCCCTGCACGAAGCGCTGGAGTTGCTCGGCGGCACGCGTGCGCATGTCCACCCGCATGCCGACCACGCCCAGCTTGACCTCGCCGTGGCGGATCGGCTTTTCGTCGGCCAGCCTGCGCAGGAAGGACTGCGTGGCCAGGATGTCGAACATCGAAGGCTGCAGCGGCACGATCACGTAGCCTGACATCTTGACCAGGTCGCCCAGGCGCCAGCCATGCAGGCCAGCCGGCGTGTCCAGCACGACGTGCGTCGTACCTTTGGGCGGCTTGGCGATGTGGTCGGCATTGATTTCCCACGTGCGGATGGGCCGGGCGGTCTCTGGGCGCAATGCCAGCCATTCGCGGGAAGACTGCTGGCGGTCGGTGTCGCCCAGCATCACGGCGTGGCCCTGGGCCGCAAAATAGCCGGCCAGGTTGGTCGCCAACGTGGTCTTGCCCACCCCGCCCTTCGGATTCGCTACAACGGCCACCGGCATGCCTGCCTCCTTGTGCTCGTCGAACTCGTGTGCCGGGTCGATCACCCGGAAAATCTGCATCTCTGCGGATTATGGCTCAGCGGGTATGTGACGGCGGCGGAAAGGTCCCAAACAGCGCGGCGAGGTCGAGATGTGCCTCGCAGACGTCCGCCAGCCGCTCGATCGAGCCCTCCCGCAGGGCGGCGTAGTCCTGTGCCTGCGCATCACGCACGCCCGCCCAGGCGAGGAGCGCCCGACACGCCTCGGGCGCATCAAACAGCCCGTGCAGGTACGTGGCCAGAATCTGCCCATCGGCCGAGACCGCCCCGTCCAGTCTGCCGTCGTCGAGGCACACGGCGGGCCGCGCGAGTGCCGGGCCGTCGGTCACGCCCATGTGGATTTCATAGCCGGAGACGCCCGCCCCGCCCTCGGCCAATGTGCCGCGCACGTGGCGCAACTGCTTGGCGGCTTCGAGCGTGGTTTCGAAGTCGAGATAACCGAGGCCATCGCTGCTGCCGGGCGCGCCTTCGAGGCCTTGGGGGTCATGCAGGCGCCGGCCCAGCATCTGCATGCCGCCGCAGATGCCGATCAGCTTGCCGCCATAGCGCAGGTGTCTCGCGATGGCCGGCTCCCAGCCGTTGGCGCGCAGCCACGCCAGATCGGCCTGCACGCTCTTGCTGCCGGGCAGGATGATGAGATCGGCCGGCGGAATCGGCTGCCCGGGGCCGACGAGGCGCACGTCCACCTGCGGATGCGCGCGCAGCGCATCGAAGTCGGTGTGATTCGACACGCGCGGCAGCACGGGGATCACCACGCGCAATGCGTCGGCCGCTGCCGCATGCTGCGCGGTCTGCACGGCGTCCTCGGCATCGAGGTGCAGACCGTGCAGATACGGCAGTACGCCAAACACCGGCTTGCCGGTCTGCGCGGTCAGCCAGTCCAGGCCGGGCGTGAGCAGCGAAACATCGCCGCGAAACCGGTTGATGACGAAACCGGCCACGCGCGCGCGTTCGCTGTCGGACAGACACGCGAGCGTGCCGAGCAGGTGCGCGAACACGCCGCCGCGGTCGATATCGGCGACCAGCACGACGGGGCAGTCGACGGCTTGCGCAAAGCCCATGTTGGCGATGTCGCGGTCCCGCAGGTTGATCTCGGCGGGGCTGCCGGCGCCTTCCGCGAGCACGAGCTCGTATTGCGCGCGCAGCCGTGCGTGCGATTCGAGCACGGCCGCCATGGCGGTGGGCTTGTAGGCGTGATACGCGCGGGCGTCGAGATCGCAGCGCGGCTGGCCGTGGATGATGATCTGCGCGCCGGTGTCGCTATTGGGCTTGAGCAGCACGGGGTTCATGTCGACCGTGGGGGCGACGCCGGCGGCCTGCGCCTGCAGCGCCTGTGCACGACCGATCTCCCCGCCGTCTGCGGTGACGGCACTGTTCAGCGCCATGTTCTGCGGCTTGAACGGCGCCACGCGCACACCCGCACGGCGCGCCACGCGGCACAGCCCCGCGACGAGCGTGCTCTTGCCGGCGTCCGACGTGGTGCCCTGGATCATCAGCGTGCCCCGCGGCGGCACAAGGAAAGGTGCTTTCGACATGCGCGGATTATCGCACCCGCCCTCGCCGCGCCCTCGCTAGAATGCACGGATGTCACGCCGTCTTACGCTCGTCCTCGGTGGCGCCCGCTCGGGCAAGAGCCACCACGCCGAACAGCTCGCGCTGCAATGTACGGGTCCCGTCACGTACCTCGCCACCGCGCGGGAGGGCGACGACGAGATGCAGTTGCGCGTGGCCCTGCACCGCGCGCGCCGCCCCGCCGCGTGGGGACTGGTGGAAGAGCCCGTGCACCTGGCGGAAGCGCTCTACACACACGCCCAGCACGGCGGTTGCGTCCTGGTCGATTGCGTGACGCTGTGGCTCAACAACCTGCTGTTCGGCGACCCGGCCGCGCCGCACGCCTACCCCGACACCGGCGTCATCACCCCGCCCGAGGCCTGGACGCACGAGATCGACGCGCTGCTCACCGCGCTGCCGCTGGTGCCCGGCGACATCATCCTGGTGAGCAACGAGATCGGACTGGGCGTGGTACCGATGGGCGCCGTCACGCGCTTCTACGTGGATGAGCTTGGACGGCTGAACCAGCGCCTCGCCGCATTGGCCGACAACGTGCATCTGCTGGTCGCGGGCATTCCGATGGTCGTGAAGGGGCCGGCACTCGGCGCGACGAAGTGAGTGCCATGCTGGGCGGCGTGTTCGATCTCGGGTGGCCACTCGTTGCGTTCGCTGCGCTCGGGGGCGTGCTGCTTGATCGCCTGTTCGGCGAGGTGCCGCGCTGGCATCCGCTGGTCGGCTTCGGGCGCATCGCCACTGCCGTGGAACGCGCCATGAACCGCAGGCCTGCCGCGCTGGCGTGGTCGCGCACCGCCGGGCTCATCGCGTGGGCGATCGCCGTCCTGCCGTTCGTGCTGGTGGCGGGGTGGTTCGTCACCGGGGCGCGAGGCGCCTCGCCATGGTGCGTGACGGCGCTCGATGCCATCGCGCTCTACATCGCCATCGGCGCACGCAGCCTGCATGACCACATCGCCCCGATCGCGCTTGCGCTGCGCGATGCCGATCTGCCCCGCGCACGCGCACTGGCGTCGCGCATCGTCTCGCGCGACCTGCATGATGCCGACGGCGAGCCCATTGCTCGTGCCGCCGTGGAATCGGCCCTCGAGAACGGCAGCGACGCCATCTTTGCGCCGCTGTTCTGGCTCGTCGTGGCAGGCGCCCCCGGCGTGGTGCTGTACCGGCTGGCCAACACGCTGGACGCGATGTGGGGCTACCGCAATGCGCGCTTTGCCGGTTTCGGCTGGGCAGCCGCACGCATCGACGACGTGCTCAACTGGGTGCCCGCCCGGCTCACGGCCACGAGCTATGCGCTGCTCGGCCACACCGGTGATGCGCTGCGCTGCTGGCGCGCACAGGCGCCGCAATGGTCGAGCCCCAACGCAGGCCCGGTGATGGCCTCCGGCGCCGGCAGCCTGCGCGTGAAGCTTGGCGGCACCGCGCGCTACGAAGGCGTGGATGAGCCGCGCCCACCGCTGGGCACCGGCGCGCCCGTCGCCGCGGCCGACATCACGCGCGCACTGGCTCTGGTCTCGCGCACGCTGTGGTGGTGGCTGGCCATCTTGGGCAGCCTCGCCGTCATCGCGTGGAGCGCGTCATGAGCGGCATCGTCCATGGCGGCAACCTGGCCGCCGCCCGTGCCCGCTACGGCGAGCCGGCCGGTGGTTGGCTGGATCTCTCGACCGGCATCAATCCGCGCGGCTATCCCGTTCCGCCCATCCCGGCTGATGCCTGGCTGCGACTGCCCGAAGACGATGGGCTCGAAGTGCAAGCCGCCGCGCATTACGGCGTGAGCGATACGCGTGCGGTGCTGGCGGTGGCCGGCTCGCAGGCGGCCATCCGCGGGCTGCCGGCCTTGTTGCCGCGCAGGCGCGTCGGCATTGCGCAGACCGGCTACAGCGAATACGCGCCGGCCTTCGCGCGAGCCGGCCACACCGTCGTACCGCTGCCCGAAGACGCGTTCTTCACCGACCTGCCGGCCAACGTGCGGCATCTCGTCGTCGTCAACCCGAACAACCCGACCGCACGCCTGCTGCCCGCGCAAACGCTGCGCGACTGGCATGCGCGCCTGCTTGCGCGCGGCGGCACGCTGATCGTCGACGAGGCCTTCATCGAGGCGTTCGACGATGGCCCGACGATGGCGCCGTTGGCGGGGGCGCCGGGCCTGGTGGTCCTGCGTTCGATCGGCAAGTTCTATGGGCTGGCCGGAGCGCGCATCGGCTTCACGCTGGCTGCGCCGGAACTCGTGGATGCGCTGCGCGACGCCTTGGGCCACTGGACCGTCAACGGCCCGGCGCGCGCCGTGGTGCGTGCCGCGCTGGCCGACGCGCCGTGGCAGAGCGCCACGCGCGCGCGCCTGCAAGCTGAAGGCGCGCGGCTGCATGCGTTGCTGGATCGCCACGGCCTGCGCAACACCGCCACGCCGCTGTTTGCCTGGGCACCGACGGCCGAGGCACCGGCGCTTCACGCACGGCTGGCGCGGGTCGGCGTCTGGACCCGCCTGTTCGATGGGCCCGTCGCGGGCCTGCGCTTCGGCTTGCCTGCGGATGAACCCGGATGGCAACGCCTGGACGATGCGTTAGCATCGCTGTCGCTTTCCGCATGACCGCCTCCCCCCGCCCCGTTTGATGACAGTCCGTTTCAGCCACCTTGCCCGCGGCGTTGCCGCGCTCGGCCTTGCCGCCCTGCTCGCCGCGGTCGCCCCCGCCCTTGCCGCAATCTCCGTCACCGACGACACCGGCGCCGCCGTCACGCTGCAACGCCCTGCGCAGCGCATCGTCAGCCTCGCGCCGCACGCCACCGAACTGCTGTTCGCGGCGGGCGGCGGCGCGCGCATCGTCGGTACCGTGACGTACAGCGACTACCCGCCCGCCGCCCGCGACATTCCGCGCGTGGGCGACAACCGGTCGCTGGACCTCGAGCGCATCGCCGCGCTCAAGCCCGACCTGGTGGTCGTCTGGCGCCACGGCAATGCGCAGAAGCAGCTCGACCGGCTCCGTGCGCTTGGCATTCCGCTGTTCTTTTCTGAACCGCATCGCATGGCGGACATCCCGCGCTCCATCGAAGCGCTCGGCACGCTGCTCGACACGCGCGCCAGCGCCCACGACGCCGCGCAGCAGTTCCGCCAGCGCGTCGATGGCCTGCGCAACCGCTACAGCGGCCGCCCGCCCGTGACGGTGTTCTACCAGGTGTGGGAACAGCCGCTGATGACGCTCAACGGCCAGCACATCTTCTCCGACATGCTGGCGCTATGCGGCGGCCGCAACGTGTTTGCCAGCGAGCCGCTGCTGGTGCCGACGGTCTCGGCGGAGGCTGTGATCGCGGCCAACCCCGAGGTGCTGCTGACGGCCAGCATGGGCGCCACGCAGGGCAATCGCCCCATCGACACGCTCGACGGCTGGAAGCGCTGGCCCCAGTTGCAGGCCGTGCAGCGCGGCAACCTCTTTACGATCAACGGCGACCTCATCAACCGCTTCGGGCCACGCCTGGTGGAGGCCGCCACGCAGTTGTGCGAAGACCTGGAAGAGGCGCGCACGCGGCGGCTCGGGATGCACGCCAGGATCGGACGCTGACGTTGGCCGCGCGTCGGGCGTAGCGCCTCATCGGTTCCAGAACAGCAGCACCGGCAAACCGTCGGGCTGCACGCGAAAGCCGCACGCGGCGCCCCATTGCAGCGGCCATTGCAGCGTTTCGGCCAGCGGACGCTGCAGCCAATGGGCAGCCAAGGCGCGCATGCAGCCGGCATGCGTGACCGCCCACACGCACGATGCCTCGGCGGCCGCGGTGGCTTCCGCCCAGGCGGTCACCCGCGCCAGCAGGTCCGCCGCCGATTCGCCGCCATGCGGGTTCCCGTGCACGAGGTCATGCGCCCACCGATCCACCTGGGCGCGCGGCAGGTCGTCCCACTGGCAGCCTTCCCAGGTGCCAAAGTCCAGCTCCATCAAGCGGGCATCGATTTCGACAGCACGCACCTCAGCCACGCGCGCGATCGCCTCCGCTGTCAGGCGGCTACGTTGGAGCGGGCTTGCCAGCAGGCGGTGCGGCGCGTGTGCGGTGAGCTTGTCGACGATGGCCGAAGGATGCGGGTCCATCGGGTCGGCCAGCGGCAGGTCGGTGCGGCCGTAGCACAGCCCGGCCGTCATGGCAGGCCGCGCATGGCGGATCAGGATGAAATCCACGCCAGCAGCCCCCACAGGATCAGCAGTTCAAAGAGTTGCTGCGCCATCCCCAGGCAATCGCCGGTGATGCCGCCGATGCGGCGCACGAAGTAGCGGCCCAGCAGCCAGCGCGCAACGATGAGCCCCACGACAACGACCGCTGCACCCACGGCCCCGAACCACAGCAGCGGCACGATGCCGAATGCACTGGCCCACAGCGCTCCGGCCCAGCGCATGCGTTGGGCGACAGGCTTGGCCTTGCCTTCGGTGCGCACGTAGTCATGCGTGAGGAGGTAGCTCACCGCGGCTGCACGGCTGGCGGCATGGGCACAAACCATTGCTGCGAGGATCGCCGTGCCATGCGACGCCATCGCACTCAGCAGTTGCCACTTGAGCAGCAGCGCCATGCACACCGCAATCGCCCCGAACGCGCCGATGCGCGAGTCGTGCATGATGCGCAGGCGGTCTTCGGCTGTGTAACCGCCGCCGAAGCCATCCGCGCAATCGGCCAGGCCGTCTTCGTGGAACGCGCCGGTCAGCAGCAGCGTGGCCGCCATCGACACGGCCACTGCCACGCCGGGCGCAGGCACGGTGCGCGACACCAGCCAGTACACCGCCGCAGCCACCGCGCCCACCAGCCAGCCCACCAGCGGAAAGTACCGCGCCGCGCGATTCAGCCCGGCCTGCCAGGTATCGGGACCGAGCCCGACCCACGCCGGTACGGGGATGCGGGTGAAATACCCGACCGCCATCCACAGCGCCTGCCAGTGTTCGCGCAACGGGTTCATGGCTACGCGCGCTCGCTCACGCCGGCGCTGGCGAAAGTCGCCATCTCGCGCAGGAACGCCACGGCAGACACGACCAGCGGATACGCCAGCACCGCCCCGCTGCCCTCGCCCAGCCTCAACGACAGCGACAGCAGCGGTCGCGCATCGAGCACCTCCAGCAGCGCGCGATGCCCCCGTTCATCCGATACATGGCCGAATACGCAATAGCGCAGCACGCCGGGCGCCACGCGCGCCGCCACCAGCACGGCGGCCGTGGCGATGAAGCCGTCGACAAGGATGACCATGCGCCGCTGCGCCGCCTCCAGGACGGCGCCAACCATCGCCGCCACCTCGAAGCCACCGAAACAGGCGAGCACGTCAAGCGGCGCCTTCACCTGTGCATGCCGCGCCATGGCGGCTTCCAGCACGGCGCGCTTGCGGGCCAGGCCCGCATCGTCCAGCCCGGTGCCGCGACCGACGCATTGCGCCACCGGCAGATCGCACAGCCGCGCCATCAGGCAGGCAGCCGACGCGGTGTTCGCGATGCCCATTTCGCCGAGTGCAATGACGTTGCTGCCGAGCGTCGCGTGGTGCGCCACCCGCTGGGCGCCGAGCGCGATGGCGCGGTCGCGCTCCTCGGCGGTCATGGCGGGCTGCTGGGCGAAATCGCGCGTGCCCGGGCCGATGGGCGCATCGACCAGGCCCGGTGTGTCGCCTGCCCACAGCGGCGCGGCGACGCCGGCGTTCACGACTTCGAGCGCAAAGCCGTGCTGGCGGCAAAACACGTTGACCGCAGCGCCACCCGCCACGAAGTTGAGCACCATCTGCGCCGTCACGGCCTGCGGATACGCGCTCACGCCGGCATGGGCGATGCCGTGGTCCGCCGCGAACACCACCATGGCCGGGCGGATCAGTTGTGGGGCCTCGGTGTTCTGGATCAGCCCGATCTGCACGGCCAGCGCTTCGAGCCGGCCCAGCGCGCCGAGCGGCTTGGTCTTGGTGTCTACGGCGGCCTGCAGACGCGCGCGCAGTGCGTCATCAAACGGGGGAATGTGCATCGCGGGGGCCATCACAGTTCCACCCCCGGCTGCGCCTGGATGCCCTGCGAAAACGCGTGCTTGACGAGTGTCATGTCGGTCACGGTATCGGCCGCCTCGATCAGCTCGGGTGGCGCGCCGCGCCCGGTGACGACGACATGCTGCGCTGCCGGCCGGGCGCGCAGGTCGGCCAGCACCGTCTGCACGTCCAGGTAGTGGTATTTGAGCGCGATGTTCAGCTCATCGAGCAGCACCAGGCCAATCGACGGATCGTTCAGCAGCTCGCGGGCGCAGGCCCACGCGGCTTGCGCCTTCTTGATGTCGCGCGTGCGGTCCTGCGTTTCCCACGTATAGCCTTCGCCCATGACGTGGAAGCGGCATTGCTCGGGAAACCGCCGCAGGAAACGCTCTTCGCCGGTGGGGATCGCGCCTTTGATGAATTGCACGACACCCACCTGCATGTCGTGCCCCATCGCGCGGATCACCATGCCGAAGCCCGAGCTCGATTTGCCCTTGCCGTTGCCGGTGTTGACGAGCAGCACGCCGCGTACGTCGGTGGCGGCCGCGATCCTGGCGTCCACCACGGCCTTCTTGCGTTGCATGCGGATGCGATGGCGGGCATTGAGGCCGCCGTCTTCGTTTTCAGGCATGGTCATCGGGGTCATCCGGAATCAGTGCCGTGCGGCGGCCGTCGGCCACCTCGGCAATCGGGGTGCGCAGCACGCGCGCGCAGTGCTCGGGCGTGAGCACGTTGGCTGCCTTGCCGGCAATCGTGTGGCCCGCGCCGTCCATCAACAGCGCATGGGTGGCAAAGCGGCGCGCGAGGTTCAAATCGTGCACGGTCAGCATGACGAGCCAGCCGTGCTTGCGGCAGCCTTCAAGCAGCAGGCGGAGCACGGCAATCTGCTGATGCAAGTCCAGGTGCGCGACGGGTTCGTCGAGCAGCAGCACGCGAGCGTCCTGCGCAATCACCGAAGCGATCGCCACGCGCTGCCGCTCGCCGCCGGAAAGTGTGCGGACGTCGCGCTGCGCCAGCGGCTGCAGGTGCAGCGCAGAGAGGGCAGCATCGACAGCACGTGCATCGGCATCGCCCTCCCATTCCCAGCGCGCGAGGTGGGGATGGCGGCCCGTCATCACGGCGTCATGGACGGAGACCGGAAACGTGTCGTGCAGCGTCTGCGGCAGAAAGGCGCGGCGGCGTGCCAGCGCCACGGCCGGCCAGTCGGCGAGCGGCGCCCCGTCGAGCGTGACGCTGCCGCCGTCGGGCGCGCGCAGCCCTGCAAGCACCGAGAGCCACGTCGATTTGCCTGCGCCGTTGGGGCCGACCACGCTCCAGAGCTGGCCGGCCGTCGCCGTCATCGACAGGCGCCCGATCAGCACGCGCCCTTCCACCGCCACACGCAGATCGTGCAAGGCCAGTTCGGGCGCCGCCTCCATCTGCGCAAATGCCGGCGGTGCGGGTGTGCGGCGCAGCCAGCTCATCGCGCGCTCCGCATCAGCAGGTAGAGGAAGGTGGGCACGCCGATCATCGTGGTGATCACGCCCACCGGCAGTTGCGTCGGCGCGATGAGCGTGCGGGCGATCAGGTCGGCCAGCATCAGCAGGCCGCCGCCCGCCATCGCGGTGGCGGGCAGGTGGATGCGCACGTCGCGCGTCCACGCCAGGCGCACCATGTGCGGCACGAGCAGGCCGACAAAGGCGACGGAGCCTGCCATCGTCACGGCCACGGCGGTGCACAGCGACGCCACCACGTAGATCAGCGCCCGCACGCGCGCCACCGGCACGCCGAGCGCGCGGGCGCGCATCTCGCCCGCGAGCAGCACATTGAGGTCCCGAGCATGAGGCAGCACCACGGCCACCGCCGCCACCAGCGCAATCAAGGCGCCGACGTAACGATCGGCGCCGCCGAGGTCGCCGACCATCCAGAAGATCATGCCGCGCAGCTTGTTCTCGGGTGCGACCGTCAGAATGAGGGTAATGAGGCCGCCCCAGCCCGAAGCCATCACCACGCCGCCGAGCAGCAGACGCGCATTCGCTTCGCCGGGTTCACCGCGCCACAGGTGCTGGCGCGCCAGCGCGGCCACCAGCGCCATCGACAGCAACGCCCCCGCGCCGGCACTGGTCTGCACCGCCCACCACGGCAGCGAAAGCAGCATCGCCGTGAGGGCCGCCACCGCGCCGCCGCCCGACACGCCCAGCACATACGGATCGGCCAGCGGATTGCGCAGCAGCATCTGCATGAGCGCGCCGGCAAACGCGAGCAGCCCGCCGGCCGCAAATGCCGCGCCCGCACGCGGCAGGCGCAGCTCGGTGACGATGCCTGCCGCCAGGCCATCGCGGCCGCCAATCAGAGCCCGCCAGACTTCGGCGGGCGACAGCCGCACGCTGCCGAGCATCAGCGACGCCAGCAGCACCACCACGCACGCGAGGGCCAGCAGCGACCACAGCCGCCAGGCAAAACCGCGTGCCGCGCGTGCGGGCAGTGCAGGTGTCGTCATCGCTTCGGTTCGTGCTGTTGCCACGACAGCGTGAAGAACACTCCACGCGATGCCGTGTTGTACGGATAGATCAACTGGTAGTTCTTGTTCGTCACGTTCTCCAGGCGAGCGGACAACGCCCAGTCGCGCGTGATCTGGTAGCGGCCGACGAGGTTCAGCACGCCGTAACCGCCCAGCGCCCTCGTCGAATCCTGCCGATCACCCGCCGCGTTCCACTCCACGCCCGCCGAGAACGGCCCGACCGTCTTGTACGCCGAGACGCTGCCGAAGTGCCGTGCACGACGCGACAGCAACTGGTTGGCCGACAAGTCCTGCGGGTTCTGCATGGTAAAGCTGGCGCGCACGTCCACGCCATAGATGGAACCGCGGTACGAAGTCTCGACGCCGTTCACCCGCGCGCGGTTGACGTTGGCAGCCGCGCAGTTGAACGCGGCATCGCACACGGAGGTGATCAGGTTGCTGTAGTCCGTCTCGAACACCGTCATGCGGACCAGGCCGATCGCGCCGTTATATTCCACGCCGCCCTCCACCGAGCGAGCCTTCTCCGGCTGCACGTTCGGGTTGCCGAAGAACGGGTAGTACAACTCATTGAAGCTCGGCGCGCGGAAGGCGTTGCTCACGCTCGCCACCGCCTTCCACTGCGGGGTGAACGCAAAGCCGTAGCCGGCGTAGTAGCTGTTGGCGCCGCCGAAATCCGAATAGCGGTCACGGCGCAGATTGAGCTGCAACTGGTGCGGGCCGAACTTGCCTTCGTAGCCGATGTAGCCGGAGTCGACGTTGCGCGTGGGCACATCGTAGGCGTCGCTGTCGATGCTGGTCTGCAGATGTTCCAGGCCGACCTTGAGCAGCTGGTTCGGCAGGAAGGTCCAGTCGTTCTGCCAGCTCGCCGTCTGGTTGCGCGTGTTGAAACGCGCGGGCACCTGCGGCACGCCGTTGGTGAAGTTCAGGCTGCGGTCATCCCCTTGCGAGAGCGTCACGCGCGTCTTCCAGTCCTGGGTCACCTTGCCGTCCACATAGGCGGACATCGAGCGCACCACGTTGTGCGCCGTATTGACGTCGGTCGGCTTGCCGAAACTGCTGTCGTAGCTGACATCGCCCCAGGTCTGGAAGTACGTCAGTCCCGCCTGCCAGTCCGCAGAGAACCGATGCGATAGCTGCGCCGACACGCTCTTGTTCGTGTAGGGGTTGTCGTTCGGGTTCGCTTTCGGCGCCAGCAGCGGGTTCATGGTCGAGAACCCGCTGGTCTTGAACTCAGACACCGACACGGCGAACGACGTATCGCCACGCTCGCCCACCGACCCGCTGATGCCCGCCTGCGCGCGCTTGGTGTTGCGCGCGCCGTATTCGATCTCCGCATTGGCCAGCGGCGCATGGCCGCGACCGCTGCGCGTGAAGATCTGCACCACGCCACCGACCGCGTCCGAGCCATAGAGCGCCGACACATTACCGCGCACGACTTCGATGTGGTCGATCTGGTCGGCCATCAGTTGCCCGATCTGCGCGCCGCCCGATGTGCCAGAACTCACACGCACGCCGTCAATCAGCACCAGCGTCTGGTTGGAACTGGCGCCGCGCATGAACAGGCTGGCGTTGGTGCCGGGGCCGCCGTTCTGGGCGATTTCGATACCGGCCTCGCGGCGCAGCAGCGTCACCGCATCCGGCGCCTGCGAGCGCTCGATGTCGGCGCGGCTGATGACCGTGGTGTGCGGCAGCGCATCGGAGAGCGGCTGCTCGCCCCGCGAGGCGGTCACCACGGTCGGATTCAGTTCACCCACCGGCGTCCCGTTCGCCTGTGCATTGCTTTGTGACCAGGCCGGCGCAACCGCACCTGCCATGACCCCTGCAACAACCCCCAATCGTGCACCGGCAAGCGCACGCATGGCCGTCCGGGGCTTCCGGAGTGGCCGCTTTGTAGTCAAGCTCATGTTGAAAAGACAAGAAGCGTCAGCCGGACCCGTTCCCCCGCGGGTCGCTGGCAGCAGGATCTCGATGCGGTTCCCTCACATCGGCTCTGAACCGGCTCATGGTCCGTGGCGAGCAGTCCCATGTCGGCCCCGGAAGCGCAGCCGTACACGGGGTACGGCGGGCATCACAGGGCCAAGCTCGGGCGGCGCACCCGGATCGTTGACCGATCCTCTGAGATCCACCGTCCTGGCCGGTATCCGGGCTGGCGAAGCGGCCCGTCCGCCTTCCCATTCCCAAGGGAACAGTGGCTTGGTTGGACAGACCGCGCGGCGCCCATCTTCTTGGCGAGATGGCGGGCACCGCGACGTTCGCTTACCGTTGCGGGGGCAGCGCAGGTTGGCGCATCGCTTTGGGGGCGCGCGCTCCCTGCTTCCCGTTTAACTGCAGATGGTGCTGCGGGCACCAGGACGCCGCGAAGTTTAACGCCAAACGCCGTCCTGCTCGCCAAATAAGCCCGTCGCCCGTTGTGCCCCGCGCGCCGCCTCGCATTGCGCATCCGTATGGAGGACAGGCGCTGCCGCAGCGATGGGCTAAAATCCCCCCACTCGATTCCGATTGACAACCAATGCTGAACGAACTCGAACAACTTGCCGACAAGCTCACGCGCGTGCTGCGTCACGCCGACGCGCTTGCCGCCGAGAACCAGCGCCTGCGCGCCGAAGTCGAGCGGCTGCAGGCCGAGGCCGAGACCGCCAGGACCGAGCGCGATGCCATGGTCGCTGATCGCAGCGTGCTCAATGCCAAGATCGAGGAAGCGCAACTGCGCATCCAGTCGATTCTCGACAAGCTGCCCACGGCCACCGACGCCCGGCAGCTTGACCTCCTCGGCCAGGCCGCCGGCGATGACGCCACCGCCGCCCCTGCCCCGCATCCGGAGACCTAAGCATGAGCAGCAAGCAGATTGAAGTGAACATCGCCGGGCAGGCTTACAAATTTGCCGTCTCGCCCGAAAACGAAGCCGCGCTGCGCGAAGCCGCCGCCATGGTGGACACCCAGATGACGCGCATCAAGAACGGCTCGAACACCAAGGGCATCGAGCGCGTGGCCGTCATGGCCGCCATCAGCATCGCCTCGGACCTGCTGTCGATGCAGCGCCAGGCCGCCGCCGATGCCGCGCTGCCGATCGACACCATCCGTGCCAAGCTGGCCGACCTGAATGCACGCGCCGATGAAGCGCTGCGCCAGTACGGCGAAGTCGTTTGACCCCATACAAAACGTGTTTGTAACCGGATCGCATCCGGGCTTGGGTTCGGATGCGAACGGGTGTATAGTGTCACCCAATGGCTTCCGGCAACTGCCCGCAAACCCTTTCAACATAAGGCTTTAGCGGCTCCAGACTCGAGAAAAATCGGTTGCCTGCGATGAATTCTCAGACGCATCGCCATGCATCAAAAGCAGCGTGACGATGCGTCTGACAGTTTCCCTGCCTGGTTCGCCAAGGTCATACATTCCTTGAACCGATAAGCATTGCTTGGTGCGGGACATGCCGTGTGGGCGCGCGCGTCTTCCGGTGCACAGCATGCGACGAAAGTCGTGTGCTCCCTGCGCCGGTGATGTACCCGAAATGCGGCTTCCGCAGCCACTCTGAACCGTACTTGGGTTCAGGAGGCGGGCCTAGCGGCCGAGGTGGGGACCCAACAAAGGCGGTCGTGCATTACGCACGATCGCCTTTTCTTTTGCGTGCTGCGTGGTGCAGCCGCATCGCCGTGTTGCTATGCTGCGCACACCGCCACTTCCGCTCGCGCACCATGGCCGCCCAATATTGGCTGATGAAGTCTGAGCCCGACGAGGCCAGCATCGACACGCTCCACGCCCAGGGCACGTTGCCCTGGACGGGCGTGCGCAATTATCAGGCACGCAACTTCATGCGCGACCGCATGCGCATCGGCGATGGCGTGCTGTTCTACCACTCGTCCTGTCCGCAGCCGGGTATTGCGGGGTTGGCGGAAATCTGCTCGACGAGCTACCCCGATCCGACGCAGTTCGACGCCAAGAGCCCCTATCACGACCCCGCATCCAAACCGGACGCACCGCGATGGATGCTCGTCGACGTGAAGTTCGTGCGCAAATGCGCGCTGATCGACCTGCCCACGCTGCGCGCGCACGAGCAGCTCGCCGACATGACGGTGCTGCAGCGAGGCAATCGCCTGTCGATCACGCCCGTCACCCCCGCGCAATGGCGCTACATCACCACCAAATTGATGCGCGATCCTGAGTGAATGGCGTGCTTCGGCTGGGAATTGTTACAAACGTGATGAACGATGCGCGCGGCGCCCAGTCAGAAGCATCACATTGCTTTTTTGGGAGAACACAATGAAATCTGTCCTGGCCGCAACCATTCTGGGGACTGCAATGATGACGACCGCTGTCGCGCAAGCCGCACCTGAGACGAATCATTCGGGCGTGCTCTCGCTGGATGCCCAAGCCGTAGCTGAAGTGCCCACCGACACCGTGACGCTCACGCTGGCCGCCGAGCAGGAAGGTGCCGACCCGGGCACGATCTCGACGGCCCTGTCACGCAAGGCGGATGAGGTCATCAACCAGGCCAAGCGGACCTCCGGCGTGCAGGCGGAAACCGGCGGCTTCAACATCTATCCGAACACCGATCGCAACGGCAAGATCAGCGTGTGGCGGGGCCGCGCGGAAGTGCGCCTGACCTCGAAGGATTTCGCGGCCGCCTCCAAGCTCGCCGGGCAGCTGGCCAATCAGATGCAGGTGCAGAACGTGAACTTCACGCTCTCGCGCGAGGCGCGCACGGCGGCGGAAGCCAAGCTCATCGATCAGGCTGTGAGTGCATTCCGCGACAAGGCGCTGGCAACCACCAAGCTGTTTGGCTACACGAGCTACACGATCCGCGACGTGCACGTGAGCGAGGGCAGCAACAATCCGGGCCCGCGTCCGATGATGCGCGTGGCAGCTGCTCCGGCATCGTTCGATTCGGCGCCGGTGCCCATCGAGGGCGGCAAGGCGCAGGTCACGGTGACGGTTTCCGGCGCCGTGCAGATGCTGAAGTAAGCCGCGAGCCGCTCCATGAAAAAAGCCACCGAAGTCCGGTGGCTTTTTCTTTGCGCGGTGACGACGTCAGGCGTGTGCCTGGCTTTTTGCACCGTTGCCTGCACGACGATAGGACCAGACCAGCATGGCGATGCCGATCAGGATCATCGGCAGCGACAGCCACTGCCCCATCGACAGGTTCATCGCCAGCAGGCCGAGGAAGTTGTCCGGCTCGCGTGCAAATTCGGCGGCGAAGCGGAACACGCCGTAGCCCACCAGAAACGCCCCGGACACGGCGCCCATCGGCCGGGGCTTGCGCGCGTACAGCCACAGCAGGATGAAGAACAGCACGCCCTCGCCGAGAAACTGATAGATCTGCGAGGGGTGGCGCGGCAGCATGTGGTACTGGTCGAAGATGGCCTGAAGGCCGCTGGTGACCGCCTCCTGCGCATGCGAAAGCAACCACTCCCGGTCTTCGCCCTGCGCCTGCGGGAACATCATCGCCCACGGCAGGTTGGGCGACGACACGCGTCCCCACAGCTCACCGTTGATGAAGTTGCCCAGGCGCCCTGCGGCAAGCCCGCACGGCACCATCGGCGCGATGAAATCGGTCACCTGCATCCACGAGCGGCCGCGCATGCGCGCATACAGCATCATCGCCACGACCACGCCGAGAAAGCCGCCGTGGAACGCCATGCCGCCTTCCCAGACCTTGAAGATGTCGAGCGGGTGGGCGAAATACCAATCGGCCTTGTAGAACAGCACGTAGCCGAGGCGCCCACCCAGGATCACGCCGAGCACGCCGTAGAAGAGCATGTCGTCGAGGTCGCGGCCGGTCCAGCCTTCAGCGGCGATGTGCGGCTGGCGCGTGCGCAGGCGGCCGAACCACAGGAACATGATGAACGCCGCCAGATACATCAGGCCGTACCAGCGGATGGCGAGCGGCCCCAGATGCAGGGCGACGGGGTCGAATTGCGGATGGATGAGCATGAATCCTGTGTTTCAGGTTTGGTTGTCTTCTTGCAGCCTGGCGACCGCTTCGGCGCTGGCCACGAACCACGGCAGCACCGGTGAGGCCGCATCGCGCCGCCACACCAGGCCGGTCTCGATGACGGGACTCGGCGCGGCGAGTTCAAGATAGACCACGCCGGTCCGCTGCAGGTTGCATAGCGAAGCGGGCACCAGCGCCACGCCCATCTCAGCCGAGACGAGGCTGACGATGGTCTGCATCTGGATGGCTTCCTGGCCGATGCGCGTGGCAGCCCCGGCGTCTTCAGGCCGGCCGCCGTGCGCGGCATGATAGCCGGTAATGATGTCATACAGCGCAGGCGCGGACCGGCGCGGGAAGATGATGAGCGGCTCGGCCGCAGCGTCGGCCAACGGGAACGGCTGGCCCGGCCCGATGCCCCACCGCGCGGCCCGCGAAGCCGGTACGGCCAGCACGAGCGGCTCGCGCACCAGCGGGCGGTATTCCAGCTCGCCGGGCACCGAGCCGGCGTGATGTGCAATCACGATGCCAGCATCGACTTCGCCGGCCAGAAGCGCCTCGATCTGCACATCGCTGGTGGCCTCGCGCAGCTGCAGCTGCACGTCCGGCCGCACGTCACGAAAGTGCCGCAGCACGGCGGGCAGGATGCCGTAGTCAGCCGTGCTGACGAAGGACAGCGACAGCGAACCGACTTCCCCGCGCGCCAGGCGTTGGGCCAGCGCCGGTAGTGCCCCGGCCTCGGCGAGGACGCGCCGCACCTCGACGAGCCACCGCGCCCCCACCGGCGTGAGCGCGACCGAACGCTGCGTGCGATGGAACAGCGTGACGCCGAGCTCCTCTTCCAGCGCGCGAATCTGTTGCGACAGCGGCGGCTGCGTCATCGCAAGCCGCTCGGCAGCGCGACCGAAGTGCAGCTCTTCGGCCACCGTCACGAAATAGCGCAGTTGGCGCAGGTCCATGTCAGCGATTGATATGTTTTATGAATCAATGGGCTATCAATAATATATTTGACGCGCCTTTCGTCCAAGCGCATGCTGAGCGCCACAGAACAACGCCCACGGAGACCCCATGCCAGACAACAAGCGTTCCCAGCACATCACGCAAGGCGTGGCGCGCTCGCCCAACCGCTCGATGTATTACGCGCTGGGCTACAAGAAGGAAGATTTCAACAACCCGATGATCGGCGTGGCGAACGGCCATTCGACGATCACGCCCTGCAACTCGGGCCTGCAGAAACTCGCGGATGCGGCCGTGGCTGCCATCAAGGAGGCGAAGGCCAATCCGCAGACCTTCGGTACGCCGACCATCTCCGACGGCATGTCGATGGGCACCGAGGGCATGAAGTTCTCGCTGATCTCGCGCGAGGTGATTGCCGACTGCATCGAGACCTGCGTCAACGGCCAATGGATGGACGGCGTGGTCGTCATCGGCGGCTGCGACAAGAACATGCCCGGCGGCATGATCGCCCTGGCGCGCACGAATGTGCCGGGCATCTACGTGTACGGCGGGACCATCAAGCCGGGGCACTGGAAGGGCAAGGACCTGACCATCGTGTCGTCGTTCGAGGCCGTGGGCGAATTCACCGCCGGTCGCATGAGCGAGGAAGACTTCGAAGGCGTGGAGCGCAACGCGTGCCCCACCTCCGGTTCGTGCGGCGGCATGTACACGGCCAACACGATGAGTTCGTCGTTCGAGGCGCTCGGCATGTCGCTGCTGTATTCCTCGACGATGGCCAATCCTGACCAGGAGAAAGTCGACAGCGCCGCTGAATCGGCCCGCGTGCTGGTCGAGGCGGTGCGCCGCGACCTCAAGCCGCGTGACATCATCACGCGCAAGTCCATCGAAAATGCCGTGGCCGTCATCATGGCCACGGGCGGCTCGACCAACGCGGTGCTGCACTACCTCGCCATCGCGCACGCTGCCGAAGTGGAGTGGACCATCGACGATTTCGAGCGCATGCGCCAGCGCGTGCCGGTCATCTGCAACCTCAAGCCGTCAGGCCAGTACGTGGCGACCGATCTGCACGCGGCCGGCGGCATCCCGCAGGTCATGAAGATCCTGCTCAACGCCGGCCTGCTCCACGGCGATTGCATCACCATCACCGGCAGGACGCTCGCCGAAGAGCTCGCGCACGTGCCCGACCAGCCGCGCGCGGATCAGGACGTGATCCTGCCGCTTGACCGTGCGCTCTACAAGGAAGGCCACCTCGCGATCCTGAAGGGCAACCTGGCGCCGGAAGGCGCCGTGGCGAAGATCACCGGGCTGAAGAACCCCGTCATCACCGGCCCGGCCCGCGTGTTCGACGACGAGCAGAGCGCGATGGACGCGATCCTGGGCGATCGCATCCAGGCCGGGGACATTCTCGTGCTGCGCTATCTCGGGCCCAAGGGCGGCCCGGGCATGCCGGAAATGCTCGCGCCGACGTCGGCCATCATCGGCAAGGGCCTGGGTGAGTCGGTGGGCTTCATTACCGACGGTCGCTTCTCGGGCGGCACGTGGGGCATGGTGGTGGGGCACGTCGCGCCGGAAGCATACGTCGGCGGGACAATCGGGCTGGTGCAGGAAGGCGACTCGATCACCATTGACGCGCACCAGCGCCTGCTGCAGCTGAACGTGCCGGACGACGAGCTCGCGCGCCGCCGCGCCGCATGGAAGCAGCCGGCGCCGCGCTACACCCGTGGCGTGCTGGCGAAGTTCGCGAAACTCGCGGCACCGGCCAGCAAGGGCGCCGTGACGGATTGAGTCCGGACGGCGTCCCAACAAAAAACCCGCCATCGGCGGGTTTTTCTTTTGCGGAATCAGCGGTGCGGCGGCTTGCGCTCGGCAGCCAGCGCATCCTCCAGCGCCGCACCGAGCCAATCCATCAGCCGGGCCTCCAGCGTGCGGGTCAGGTCGGCGGCCAGTTGCTCGCTCAGCAGTGCCAGGCGCGATTCCATGGCCTCGCGGCATTGCGTTTCGATCAGCGCAGGCCACTCGGTCTGGAAGCGCCACATCACGTGGCCCATCACGCGTGCGGCGTCGGTGCCGGAGGGCGGCATGGCTGAGGTGGGCGCCAGACCCTGCTCGCGCAGCGCGGGCGGGACGACGTTCGCCGGCGCCGAAGCCGGCTCTGCAACCGGCTCAGCCACGGGCGGGGCGTCGTCCAGCTCGACGATCTCCGTCAGAACAGGGATGTTGTTGTCCGCTTGCGAGCCGGGATAGCGTCCGTCGCTCATGCGCGCCCCACGTCGTGGTGTTGGATCGGATAACCGCGATCGCGGTAGAAGCGGAAGCGCTCCCGTGCAGCGGCGCGGTCGGCATCGTCATCGCCGACGATCTCGATCAGCCGCTCGAAGCGCGCAAACAGCGGTGGCGGATCGAACGACAGGTTGACGAGGATGTCGTGATGCGGCGCGTCGTCCAGCGGCTCGGATGCATCGGCCAGCAGGATGGGCGTCTGGGCGGCCAGCGGGTGCCGCAGGCCGCAATGCGGGAGGAAGTCGAGTGCGCTGAAGGTCCACAACTGCGTGTCGAACGCTTCGAGCGCGGCGCGATCCCCCACCACGATCACGTTCTGGCCCGCGCCGTAAGCCTTGCGCACCAGCCGGCAGGCGTAGGCCAGCTTGCCGGGCACGTTGCTGTGGAAATCGACGCGCGTCATACGATGCCTTGCCTGCGATGGATCAGCCGCGGTCCATCAGGAAGCGCGTAAGCAGCGGCACCGGCCGGCCCGTGGCGCCCTTGGCCGCGCCGCTCTTCCAGGCGGTGCCGGCGATGTCCAGGTGGGCCCAGTCGTACTTCTCGGTAAAGCGTGCCAGGAAGCAGGCCGCCGTCACGCTGCCGGCCGGCCGGCCGCCGATGTTGCCCATGTCGGCAAAGTTGGACTTGAGCTGCTCCTGGTACTCCTCGTCCAGCGGCATGCGCCAGGCGGTGTCGAGCGACTGCTTGCCGGCAGCGATGAGCGCATCGGCCAGCGCATCGCTGCGGGCGTACATGCCGGTGTTGACGTGGCCGAGCGCGATGATGCAGGCGCCCGTCAGCGTGGCCACGTCGATCACCACGGCCGGCTTGAAGCGCTCCACGTAGGTGAGCGCGTCGCACAGGATCAAGCGGCCTTCGGCATCGGTGTTCAGGATCTCGATGGTCTGGCCCGACATGCTGGTGACCACGTCGCCCGGCTTGGTCGCGATGCCGCTGGGCATGTTCTCGCAGGTCGGCACCACGGCGATGACGTTCTGCTTGAGGCCCATCTCGGCCACGGCGCGCAGCGTGCCGAGCACGGACGCAGCGCCGCACATGTCGTACTTCATCTCGTCCATGCCCTCGCCCGGCTTGAGCGAGATACCGCCCGTATCGAACGTGATGCCCTTGCCGACGAGCACGACCGGCGCCTGCTTGGGCGACCCGCCCTCGTAACGCAGCACGATGAACTGCGGCGGCTCTTCGCTGCCCTTGGTGACGGCCAGGAACGCGCCCATCTTCAGGGCTTCGATCTGCTTGCGGCCGAGCACCTCGACCTTCAGCTTGAAATCCTTGGCGATCTGGCGCGCGGTGTTGGCCAGGTAGGTCGGCGTGCAGATATTGGACGGCAGGTTGCCCAGGTCACGCGTGAGGTCCATGCCGTTGGCGATGGCGGTGCCGCGGGCGGCGGCCACGCTGGCGGCCTTGGCGTCGGCCGCCGGCACAGCCAGCACGACCTTGCGCAGGCCGCTGGCGGCGCCGTTCTTGTCGCGCTTGCTCTTGAGTTCGGGATGGCGCTCGATGAAGCGGTAGCTCGCTTCGCGGATGAGCGTGACGGTGGTCAGCACGGACCAGGCGGTGTCCTTGTCGCGGGCGGACTGTTCGGTGAGCGTCCACGTGACGTTGGCGGCCTTGGTGCCGGCCAGCGCGCGCAGTGCGGTACGCACGGCTTCGGCATAGGCCCGGTCGGTCAGGTCGGCCTCCTTGCCGAGCCCGACCAGCAGCACGCGGGCGGCGCCCACGCCGGCCACTTCGTGCAGCAGCAGCGACGTGCCGCGCTTGCCTTCAAAGTCGCCCAGCTTGATCAGGCGGCCCACCAGGCCCTTGGTGGCTGCGTCCAGCGCCTTGGCGGCGCCGGCCAGGGTCTGCGACTCGAACAGACCGATCACGAGGCAATCGCTCTTGGCGGCCAGGGCGCCCGCTTTGGCCCAGTCCAGGGCTTTTGTGCTAAATTCCATCGCGCTTCTCTCTATGAGGCGAGTCAACGAAAGCCCACATTATCCGCGATTTTGCGCAGGGGCTCCGGTGGAACGCACACTGGTCATGACCTCGCCCTCCCATCCCGCATCCGCATGATTTTCGAACAAGCCCTGCGACGCGAGCTGTCCTTCACCGCCGGCGCCGTCTTTCTCGTGCTGCTGACGTTCATGCTGACCACCCTGGTGATCCGCATCCTCGGCATGGCCGCCAACGGCGAGGCGAATCCGAACGACGTCCTGCTCCTCATCGGCCTGGCAACGCTGGGCTACCTGGCGATTCTGCTGTGCGCCACGCTCTTCATCTCGGTGTTGCTGGTGCTGACGCGCTGGTACAAGGATTCCGAGATGGTGGTGTGGTTCACCTCGGGCATCAGCCTGACGGATTTCATCCGCCCCGTGCTGCGCTTCTCGCTGCCGTTCATCGTGCTGGTGGCGCTGCTGGCGCTGTTCGGCTGGCCCTGGGCCAACCAGCAGAGCGCGCTGTTCCGCGACCGCTTCGAGCAGCGCGACGTGCTGTCGATGATCTCCGCCGGCCGCTTCATCGAGCCCGCGCACGGGAACTACGTGCTGTTCATCGAAGGCGTGGATTCCGGCATGAAGCACGCCCGCAACCTGTTCGTCGCCAATGCCGAGCAGGACAAGATCGGCGTGGCGCTGGCCAAGACCGGCGAGTTCAAGACCATGCCCAACGGCGACCGCTTCGTCGTGCTCGACAAGGGCCGCCGCTATGAAGGCACGCCCGGCAAGCTCGACTACCGCATCGTCGAATTCGACAAATACGGTGTGAAGGTCGCCAACAAGCCACCCCAGGCCGACGCCAACCTGCCGACCAAGAGCCGCTCCACCAAGGACCTGCTCGCCAACCCGACGCCCGAAAATCTCGGCGAGCTGGTCTGGCGGATCGGGCTGCCGCTGCTGGCGCTGAACTTCGTGCTGATCGCCATTCCGCTGGCCTACGTCAACCCGCGTCTGGGCCGCTACACGCCGATGATCTTCGCGGTGCTGATCTACCTGACGTACTCGAACCTGCTGAACCTGTCGCAGGCGTGGGTCTCGCAGGGCAAGATGAACGTATTCATGGCGTGGTGGCCGATCCACCTCGTCGCCTTCATCTGCGCTGTGCTGCTGTTCCGCTTCCGCCACTACAGCGCGGCCGGCCTGAAGGGCATTTCGGCGCTGCTGGGCTTCGCTTCGCGGGCGGCACAGACCAAGGCGGGCGCATGATGAAGATGCCGGTCTACGAGAAGTACTTTGCGCGCCAGATCTACGGGGTGTTCGTCTTCATCCTGTTTGCGGTGCTGGCGCTGTTCATCTTTTTCGACATGCTTGGCGAGCTCGGCTCGGTCGTCGGGCGCTACACCACGCTCATCGCGTTCTTCCACGTGCTGCTGCAGGCGCCGACGCGCGTGTATGAAGTGATTCCGGTGGCGGCGCTCATCAGTGCCATCTACGTGTTCTCGCAGATGGCGAGCCAGTCGGAGTTCACGATCTTCCGCGTGGCCGGGCTCGACACGAAGCGGGCGCTGCTCTCGCTGTTCAAGATCGCGCTGCCCCTGGCGCTGGTGACCTACGTGTTCGGCGAGTTCATCGGGCCGAAATCGGAGCAATACGCGCAGAAGGTGCGGCTCGAGGCGCTGGGCGCCACAGTGTCTGCCGGCTTCCGCTCGGGCGTGTGGGTCAAGGATCGCGGCCCCGCCAAGGCCGACGGCAGCGGCGGCGAGGTCACCCGGTTCGTCAATGTGGGCAGCCTGCAGCCCGATCAGTCCATCAAGGGCCTGCGCATCTATGAATTCGATGCGGACTACCGGCTGAGCTCGATCCGCGTGGCGCAGCAGGCGCGCTATCAGGGCCACCAGAACTGGCAGCTGAATGACGTGACGGAAACGCGCTTCATCGAGTTCCCGCGCAAGCCCGGCACCGTGGCATCGCGGGACACCGTGCAGGCCGTGCCCGGCGCCCCGGATGCACTGGCGCCGGACTTCCGCGGCGAGCAGACCAAGGTGCCACAGCAGGAGATGCGTTCCGAACTCACGCCGCAGATCCTGTCGGTGCTGATGGTGACGCCCGACCGCATGGCGACGCTGGACCTGTTCCAGTACATCCGCCATCTGCGCGACAACAAGCAGGACACCCAGCGCTACGAGATCGCCCTGTGGAAGAAGGTGGTCTATCCGTTCACGGTGCTGGTGATGATGGCGCTGGCGCTGCCGTTTGCGTACCTGCATGCGCGTGCCGGAGCGGTCGGCCTGAAGGTGTTCGGCGGCATCATGCTGGGGCTGTCGTTCCAGCTGGTGAACAACCTGTTCTCGCACGTTGGCCTGCTCAACACGTGGCCGGCCATCTTCACGGCCATCGTGCCCGGGGCGCTGTATCTGGCGCTGGCGCTGGTGAGCCTGCGCTGGGTGGAGCGCCACTGATGGCCGCGCGCGCGCTCGTCCTGTTTGCGCACGGCGCGCGCGACGCCCGCTGGCGGGAGCCGTTTGACCGCCTGAAGGATCGCCTCTGTGTGCAGCAACCGGACGTTGACGTCCGCCTCGCCTTCCTTGAACTGATGGCGCCCGACCTGCCCGGCACCATCGACGACCTGGCCGCAGCCGGCGCCCACCGCATCACCATCGTGCCGGTGTTCTTCGGCCAGGGCGGGCACTTGCGGCGCGATCTGCCCGCGCTCGTTGCGCAATGCGCGCAGGCCCATCCCACCCTTTCCATCCATTGCGCCGATGCCGTTGGCGAGGACGACGCCGTGCTCGATGCCATCGCCGGCTATTGCGCGCGGCAGCTCAGCTGATCTGGCCAGGTAGCGGCTGCGGCGCGCGTGCAAAACGCGCATGCACGTTGTTCTCGACGTGGAAGCCGTGCGTGTCGAACTCGATCAGTTCCAGCGTCAGGCCCAGATAGCGACGCGCAAATACGTCGGCCAGGTGCGCACGGGCCGCGGCAAACATCTCCGCACAGACCGGCCCGGTCACGCTCTTGGGCCGCCCGGCCTTGATGCGGAACGTGACATGGATGAACGCGTCGTCTTCCGAGCCGTCTGCCATGCGGTATTGGTCGAGGCGCAGCGCACGCGTGCGGATGCCGCCGATGGGGAAGACGTCGGCGTGGCGGATCAGCACATCGCTGAGCACGCGCATCAGCTCGGGAATGCGGGCGTCGGCCTCGACATTGGCGGTGTATTCGATGATGACGTGCGGCATCGCAGGTATCCGAAGGGAGGATCAGAGATTAACGCTCTGCGGCCGCTTGCGTCGACAGCGCAGACTCGAGTGCATCCACCACTTGCGCTAGGCGGCCCAGCGACGGCGCACGTTGCACGCAGACATCCCAGTCGGCAGGCGCCGAGGCGAGCTTGTGCATCGACAGCGAACCCTCGGCCAGTTGGGCCCGGATGAGCCGCACGGGCGCAAACCCGAGCCCGAAGCCCTCTGCCACGAGCGCGTGCTGCAGCGGCACCGATTGCACCTCGGCGGCGACATTCGGCGTCACGCGATCGGCCTCGTAACGGCTCAGCAGCCACGCGCGCATCTCGCAGCCAGCCGGGTTGAGCACCCACGCCTCGTCCCGCACCTGCGCCATCGACAGCGCATGCGGCAGCTTGCGGGCCGGCGCGGCGATCAGGCTGACAGCCTCGGTGCCAATCACGCGCACATCCGCGTCGGCATGGTGACCCGCGGTATTCGAAGGCGCCAGCCACAGCGCGGCGTCCAGCTCGGCGCGCTTGAGCCGCTCGCGCAGCACGCCGCCCCACTCGCAGCTGAGCCGAAACGAAACGGCCGGGTAGCGCTGCCGCAGCGCCGACAGCGTCCGTGCAAAGCGGGCATCGCCCACGGCATGGCTGACGCCCACCCGCAGCACGCCTTCCGGCTCGGCCGTGGTGCGCACGCTGCCTCGCAGCGCTTCGAACTCCCCGACGATGGTGCGGCAGCGCGCCAGGATCGCCTCGCCCTCCGCGGTCAGACGAAACGGCTTGACGCGCCGATCGAACAGCACGGTATCGAGCGCGCGTTCCAGCCGCTGAATCTGCTTGGTGACGGCAGGTTGCGTGAGCGGCAGGCGCTCCGCCACGCGGGCAATGGAGCCCGTCTGCGCCAGCAGCACAAAGGTACGCATCTCTTCGAGCATGGCGACATTCCTACCAGTTATATTGAATCTGAACAAATTGAATTGGATTCATCTTAAGCCAGGCGCCACAGTAGTGCCACACGCGTTTTGCGTGGCCCTTCCACCCCACCACGAGGACGACCATGAAAGCCTTGGCACTGACCGACGGTTACGGCATCAACGCCTTGCACCCCATCGAGCGCGACGATCCCACGCCTGGTCCGGACGAGATCATCGTGCGCACGCGCGCTGCCTCACTCAACTACCGTGACCTGGAGATCGTCTCGGGCACGTTCTTCACGCGCTTCCCGCTGCCGCTGATTCCACTTTCGGATGGCGTAGGCCACGTCATCGCGGTGGGCGAGAACGTCAGTCGCGTGTGCGTTGGCGATCGCGTCGCCGGCACGTTCTGGCAGCGCTGGGACGGCGGCGACTTCCGCAATGCCGACACACGCCGCATGCTCGGCGGCCCGATCGACGGCTGGCTGGCCGAAACGATCCGCCTGGATGCGGGCGGCAGCGTGCTCGTGCCCCGGCACCTGAGCGACGCAGAAGCCGCCACCCTGCCCTGCGCGGGGCTCACGGCGTGGCATTGCCTGATCGAAACAGGCAACCTGCAGCCCGGCGAAACCGTGCTCGTGCAAGGCACGGGCGGCGTGGCGATGTTCGCGGTGCAGTTTGCGCTCATGGCGGGCGCTCGGCCGATCGTGCTGTCAAGCAGCGATGCCAAGCTCGAACGCGTGCAGACGTTGGGCGTGCCCGAGTCGGACACCGTCAACTACCGCGTGACGCCCGAATGGCATGAAGCGGTGCTCGCACGCACGGACGGCCGCGGCGTCGACCACGTGATCGAAGTCGGTGGAGGCGGCACGCTGCAACGTTCGCTGAAGGCATTGCGGGTGGGTGGACAGATCCACCTGATCGGCTACCTCGCCGGGCGCGACGGTGGTGTGAATCCGCTGGAGATATTCGCCCGCAAGGCCGTCATCCGGCCCGCATCTGTGGGGTCGCGCGGGTCGTTCGAGGCGATGAACCGCGCGCTGGCGGCGCACGGCCTGCACCCGATCGTCGACCAGGTACTGCCGTGGCAGGAGGCGCCCGATGCGTTCCGCGCGCTTGAGGCCGGTGCCGTCTTCGGGAAGGTGGCGCTGGCGTTCTGACGATGCTCAGGCGGCCAGGATATGCGGCTCGCTGACGAGCACCTCCGGCGCGGCGGCGCTCGCCCGCACGGCAAACGCGTCGCCGATCATCAGCAGGCTCGGATGCTCGGGGTCGATCCACGCGGCGGCAGCGCCGTCGGCCATCTGCTGCAGCGTGAAGCACGCCGAGCGCTGCTCGGGCGTGGTGGCCGCCTCGACGACCCACGCGGGTGTCGAGGGCGCGCGGCCGCGGGCGATCAGATCGGCGGCGATGGAAGCTGCCTGGTCGCGGCCCATGTAATAGACGAGCGAATCGGCCTGTGCGGCCGGTTCCGGTGTGACACCTTCGGGTGGTGGCGTGTCGGGATCGGCAGCCTTGGCTTGCGTGACGAACGCCACGCTGCGCGCCACACCCCGCTTGGTCAGCGGCTGGCGGATGGCCGACGCCGCGGCCAGCGCCGCCGTGATGCCCGGCACGACCTCGTAGTCGATGCCGGCTTGCTCAAGCGCCTGCAGTTCCTCGTCGGCGCGGCCGAACAGCATCGGATCGCCGCCTTTGAGACGCACCACGCGCTGGTACTTGGTCGCCAGGTCGACCAGCTGGCGGTTAATGAAGCGCTGCGCGGTCGAGCGCTGGCCGCAGCGCTTGCCCACCGGGATCAGCACTGCCTGCGGGCAGTACCGGAAGACCTCCGGCGAAACCAGTGCGTCGTGCAGCACGACTTCGGCCTCGCCCAACAATCGTGCACCGCGCACCGTGATGAGGTCTGCAGCACCGGGGCCGGCACCAATCAGGCTCACACGGCCGAGGGTTTTGCGGGTCTTCGCTTGCATGGATTGGCTTCCTTTGCTTTTCCGGACGGCGTGTGTCACCGCGCCGTCTCCACCTCAGGAAAATGCACGGATCATGCCAGCGGCCACGGTGTGGTGCGTCGCTTCGTCCACCAGGATGAAGGCGCCGGTCGCCGGATTGTCGCCGTAGGCATCGCACACGATCGGCTTCTGCAGGCTGATGTTGACCGTGCCGATGTCGTTCAGCGCGATCTGCTTGCGCCCGGTTTCGTGCGACAGCGTGTGCACGTCCAGCACGCGCTCGACTTCCGACACGCGCGCGAACACGGTGGCGGTTGTGTGCTTGAGCACGTACTTGCGGGCCGGGTTCAGCTCGTGCTCGTCGAACCAGCAGAGATCGGCATGCAGCTTCCTGGCGGCGCTGGCGGCAGTCGTCGGCGCCGCGACGATGGTATCGCCGCGCGAGACGTCGACGTCATCGGCCAGCCGCACGGTGATGGTTTCGCCCGGGCCGGCGGAGTCGGCGGCGCCGTTGGGCGTCAGCACTTCGGCAACCGTCGTCTCGCGGTTGGCGGGCAGCACGCGCACGGCCTGGCCCACGCGCACGGTACCGGCTTCGACGCGGCCCATGTAGCCGCGGAAGTCGTCCGCCTGCGACCCGTCCTGGCGCGCCACGAGCTGGACCGGGAAGCGCAGCGCATCGTCACCTACCGGTGCCGTCTCTTCCACCTTCAGGTCTTCGAGCAGCGCCAGCAGCGGCTCGCCCTGGTACCACGGCATGGCTTCGGACGCATGCACGATGTTGTCGCCGCGCAGGGCCGAGACCGGCACGTAGCGCACCGCATGTTCGTGATCCTGCAGGCCGAGTTGTACGGCCAGCGCATCGTAGGCGGTGCGGATTTCGTTGAAGCGCGCTTCGCTGTAGTCGACCAGGTCCATCTTGTTGACGGCCACGATCACGTGCTGCAGTTCGAGCAGCTTGACGATGGCCGAATGGCGCTTGGTCTGGGCGAGCAGTTGCGCCTTGCCGTCCACGGTCGTCACGCGCGTGGCGTCGATCAGGATGATGGCGGCGTGCGCGGTGGATGCGCCCGTCACCATGTTGCGCGTGTACTGCTCGTGGCCCGGCGTATCGGCAATGATGAACTTGCGGCGTGCGGTCGAGAAGTAGCGGTATGCCACATCGATCGTGATGCCCTGCTCGCGCTCGGCTTCCAGCCCGTCGGTCAGCAGCGAGAAGTCGATGTCTTCGCCGGCGGTGCGCTTGTTCTTGGCACGCGTGAGCGCCTGCAGCTGGTCCGTCAGCACGGCCTTGCTGTCGTACAGCAGGCGGCCGATCAGCGTGCTCTTGCCGTCGTCGACCGAACCGGCGGTGATGAAGCGCAGCAGGCCTTGGTGCGTTGCTTGATTCGTCATGATCAGAAATACCCTTCCTTCTTGCGCTTTTCCATCGAGGCTTCGCTCGTCTGGTCGTCCATGCGCGTGGCACCGCGTTCGGTGATCTCGGTGATGGCCGTCTCGGCGATGATCTCGGCCGGTGTGGCGGCGGTACTCGCCACCGGGCACGTGCAGCTGATGTCGCCCACCGTGCGGAAGCGAACCGACAGGACTTCGCTCACATCGCCGTCGGCCTTGGGCGTAATCGGCGTGACCGGCACCAGCAGGCCGTTCTTGCGCACGACTTCACGCTGGTGCGCGTAGTAGATCGGCGGCAGGGCGAGGTTCTCGCGGGCGATGTACTGCCAGACGTCGAGCTCCGTCCAGTTCGAAATCGGAAACACGCGCATCTGTTCGCCCTGCGCCATGCGGGCGTTGTACAGGCTCCAGAGTTCAGGGCGCTGGGCCTTCGGGTCCCACTGGCCGAACTCGTCGCGGAACGAGAAGATGCGCTCCTTGGCGCGGGCCTTCTCTTCGTCGCGGCGGGCCCCGCCCATCAGGGCGTCAAAGCCGTGGGCTTCGATGGTTTCGAGCAGCGTGACGGCCTGGGCGGCGTTGCGCGAATCGGTTTCCTTGCGCAGGCGTACGGTGCCGCGCTTGATGGAATCCTCCACATGGCCGACCACCAGGCGCGCGCCGAGCTCGGCCACGCGCTGGTCGCGGAACGCGATCACTTCCGGGTAGTTGTGACCCGTGTCGATGTGCACCAGCGGAAACGGCAGTTCGATCTTGCGGTCGCCCAGCCGGAAGGCCTTGAGCGCCAGGTGCAGCATGACGATCGAATCCTTGCCGCCCGAGAAGAGCAGTGCCGGGTTGCGGCACTCGGCCACCACTTCGCGGATGATGTAGATCGACTCGGCTTCGAGCCAGTCGAGGTGGTCGTTCTGCACAGGCGTCAGCGCCGTGCCGGGGATCTCGCTCATCACTCCCATCTTCATTTCCTCAAGCTTTGTGCGACAGGTTTGTCGCATGCAGACCGCATTCCTTGCTGTCGCGCGATTCCCACCACCAGCGGCCGGCGCGCACGTCTTCGCCGGCGCGTACCGCACGCGTGCAGGGCTCGCAGCCGATGCTGGGGTAGCCCTTGTCGTGCAGCGCATTGGTGGGCACGTTGTGCTGCTCGAGGTAGGCCCAGACCTCGGCCTCCGTCCAGTCGAACAGCGGGTTGTACTTGGCGATGCCGCGAGCGTCGTCGTCTTCGGCAAACGGCAGGTCGGCACGCGTCACGGCCTGCTCGCGGCGCTGGCCGGTGAGCCATGCATCGGCATCTTTGAGCGCGCGGTTCAGCGGCACCACCTTGCGGATGTTGCAGCAGGCCTTGCGCAGCTCGATGCTGTCGTAGAAGGCGTTCAGGCCGTGGTCGCGCACGTAGGCCTCGACGGCGCGGGCGTCCGGTGCGTATTGCTCGATCGCATGACCGTAGTGCTCGCGGATGCGGTCGAGCATTGCCAGCGTTTCCGCATGCAGCCGGCCCGTCTGCAGCGTGAAGATCGGCAGGTGTGCACGCACCGCCTCGGGGCTGCGCAGGATGGCGTCGGTCACGACCATGTCTTCGGCGGCCAGGCTCGTGGCGAACTTCGCCACACCGTGCTTGCCGGCGATTTCAGCCAGGCGCGCGAACAGCGTGGCCTCCTTGGCCGCCAGCGCCTGTGCCGTGCCGGTGTACGGAGGACGCGTCCACAGCGCCGGTCGCCCGATCGCGGACACCGGCACTTCCGACACGCTCACGTCCTGAACGTCGCTCACGCGGCCTCCTGCACGGCACGCTCGCGGCGGAACAGCGGGCGCGGGTCGTCGATGGCGCCCTGGTAGCGCACGCTGATCTCGCCGAAGCCGTTCAGCGCATCCTCGATGCTCTTGTCGGCGCGCACGGCGTAGGCGTCGAAACCGCAGCGGCGCATGAAGTCGAGCTGGTCGCGCAGCACGTCGCCGATGGCGCGCAGCTCACGCGTGAAGCCTAGGCGCTGGCGCAGCAGGAAC
The DNA here is from genome assembly GCF_905397375.1 of Ralstonia mannitolilytica. GTDB lineage: Bacteria > Pseudomonadota > Gammaproteobacteria > Burkholderiales > Burkholderiaceae > Ralstonia > Ralstonia mannitolilytica. The sequence continues at coordinate 208,678 of NZ_CAJPVG010000006.1, read as the reverse complement.
GCCGTGCTGTAGCCGCGGCCGTCGCGGAAGACCGGGAAATCGACCGCCACCAGCGACAGGTTCGGCAGGTCGGCTTCCAGCGCGAACGGCTCGTCGTCCGGCGCCAGCCACACCGCCAGCGTGCCGGCACGCGCGCGGCCGAGCAGCGCATCGCGATGGGCTTGCCAGAATGCCAGCGGCACGATGGCGTGCGAAGCGGCATCCACTTCGGCTTGCGTCAGCTCGCCGCCTTCGGGGGCGCGCAGCACCGTCCACGCGTCCGCCACGATCTGCGGGGCACCGTTTTGCAGCTTGATGATCTTGCTCATGTTCGTTTCCCTGGGCTTAGGCAGTCTGCTTGTCGCTGTGGGCATAGACACGTTCCTTGAACGGCGTCAGCCCGATGCGGTGATAGGTGTCGATGAACCGCTCGTCGTCCGTGCGGTGGGCCACGAAGGTGTCGATGATGCGTTCGATCACGTCGGGCATTTCCTCGGCCTTGAACGACGGGCCGATGACCTTGCCGATCGCCGAATCGTTGCCCTGCGCGCCGCCCAGCGACACCTGGTACCACTCCTCGTCGTGCTTATCGACACCGAGAATGCCGATGTTGCCGACGTGGTGATGGCCGCACGAGTTCATGCACCCCGAGATGTTGAGCGACAGCTCGCCCAGGTCGTACACGTAATCGAGGTCATCGAAGCGCGCCTGGATGGCCTGCGCGATGGGGATCGACTTGGCATTGGCCAGCGAGCAGAAATCGCCGCCCGGGCACGCGATGATGTCGGTCAGCAGGCCGATGTTGGCGGTCGCCATGCCGTTGGCCTTGGCCAGCTGCCACAGCTCGAACAGATCGCGCTTCTTCACGTCGGGCAGGATCAGGTTCTGCTCGTGTGCGACACGCACTTCCCCAAAGCCGAAGCGCTCGGACCAATCCGCCACCAGCGACATCTGCTCGGCGGTGGCATCGCCCGGCGGCTGCGCCACGCCCGGCTTGAGCGACAGCGTCACCGCTGCGTAGCCGGGCACGCGGTGCGCATGCACGTTCCGGCTGACCCAGCGCGCAAACGCCTTGTTCTCGAGCAGAGCCTTCTCGTAGCCGGCGTCGGTGTCGGCCAGCTTCTCGTAGGCGGGCGGTGCGAAGAACTTGGCCACGCGGTCGAACTCGGCCTGCGTGATGGTCGACGGGCCGTCCTTCGTGGCGTGCCATTCCTCTTCCACCTGGCGCGCGAATTCTTCGGCGCCGATGGCCTTGACCAGGATCTTGATGCGCGCCTTGAACTTGTTGTCGCGGCGGCCGTAGCGGTTGTACACGCGGATGGCCGCCTCGATGTACGACAGCATGTGCTGCCACGGCAGGTCTTCCTTGATGATCGCGCCGAGGATCGGGGTGCGGCCCATGCCGCCACCGGCCAGGATGCGCAGCAGCGTCTGGCCGTTCTTTTCGTACACATACACGCCGATGTCGTGCAGCTGGGTCACGGCGCGGTCTTCGCGCGTGGCCGAAATGGCGATCTTGAACTTGCGCGGCAGGAAGGCAAACTCCGGGTGGAACGTCGACCACTGGCGCAGGATTTCCGCCAGCGGACGCGGATCGACGAACTCATCCGGCGCAACGCCCGCAAACTGGTCGGTCGTGATGTTGCGCACGCAGTTGCCGGAGGTCTGGATGGCGTGCATTTCCACCGACGCCAGCTTGGCGAGGATGTCGGGCACCTGTTCCAGCTCGATCCAGTTGTACTGGATGTTCTGGCGCGTGCTGAAGTGGCCGTAGCCGCGGTCGTGCTCGGCGGCGATGTGGCTGAGCATGCGCAGCTGGTTGGCACGCAGGTGGCCGTATGGGATCGCCACGCGCAGCATGTAGGCGTGGCGCTGGTAGTACAGGCCGTTCTGCAGGCGCAGCGGCAGGAACTCTTCTTCCGTCAGTTCGCCCGAAATACGGCGGCGCACCTGGTCGCGGAACTGCGCAACGCGGTCGGCGACGAGGCGGTGATCGTAAGCGTCGTATTGGTACATGACTGTTCAGTCCATTCCGGCTGGCGCCGGCGTGCGATTCAATTTGGGGGAAAGCGTTTCGTGATGTGGCTGCTGCCGTCGCTCAACGACAGCAGCAACACACAAGCAGGGTCGGCATGACGTTGCGCATCACGACACCAGCTTGATGGCCGTGACCGTCAGCGTGGCGGCAAGCGCGCCGCGCACCAGACGTTCCGGCAGATTCCTGGACAGGCGCGCCCCCAGCCAGATGCCGGGGATGGAGCCCACCAGCAGCGAGGCCAGCAGGTTCCAGTCGATCGTGCCGAGGTACATGTGGCCCAGGCCTGCCACGGCGGTCAGCGGCACGGCGTAGGCGATGTCGGTGCCGGCCACCTCGGCGCTCTTCAATTCGGGATACAGGATCAGGATGAGCGTCGCGCCGACGGCGCCGGCGCCAATCGACGACACCGTCACCAGCACCCCGAGCACCACGCCGACGATGATGGTTGCCACAGCCAGCGTCGAGCCCTGCAGGCGATAGCGCGGGTTGCGGGCGAGCCAGCCCAGCACACGCTGGCGGAACAGCAGCGAGATCACCGTCAGGATGACCGACACGCCGATCGTCACGCGGATCACGTGCATCCACTCGGCATCGAGGTTGCCCGCGTTCTTCAGCACGATCACCGTGATCAGCGCGGCCGGCAGGCTACCGAGGCACAGGCGCTTGACGATGTCCCAGCGGACATGCCCATGGCTGCGGTGCGCGATCGTGCCGACACCCTTGGTCAGCGAGGCGAATGCCAGATCGGTGCCCACGGCGGTCGCCGGCGAAAAGCCGAACATCAGCGTCAGCAGCGGGGTCATCAGCGAACCGCCGCCCACGCCCGTCAGGCCGACCAGCAGGCCGACCAGCAGACCGGAAACCGTATAAGCAAGCGTCATGGCGCGGGGGACACGAGGGACAGTGTGGGCGTGTTATCACGAAGTTCGAGCATCGTAATGAAGCGGCCTCATATCCCAAACCAATAAAAAATTGTTTGTTTATATGGCGTGGGTTATAAGTAGCGTTCTGATCGCTCGCTTTTCTTCGCATCCGATCGCGCGCCATGAACCTTCATCAATTTCGCTTCGTTCGCGAGGCCGTCCGGCAGAAATTCAACCTGACCGAGGCGGCGAAAGCGCTCTACACATCACAACCCGGGGTCTCCAAGGCCATCATCGAGCTGGAAGAGGAACTGGGTGTCGATATCTTCACGCGGCACGGCAAGCGCATCCGGGGTCTCACGGAGCCCGGCCGACGCATTCTCGCTTCCGTCGAGCGGGTACTGGAGGAAGTCGAAACCCTCAAGCGCGTGGGCAAGGACTACGCCGCGCAGGACCAGGGCAACTTCACCATCGCGACCACGCACACGCAGGCCCGTTACGCACTGCCCAAGGCGATCGCCGAATTCACGCGCAAGTACCCGAAGGTGCGCCTGTCCATTCAGCAGGGCACGCCGGCGCAGATCGCCGAGATGGTGCTGCACGACCAGGCCGACCTGGCCATCGCCACCGAAGGGCTTTCGCAGATCAAGGACCTGATCTCGATCCCGGGCTACCAGTGGCAGCACGTGGTGGTGACGCCGCCCGACCACCCGCTCCTCTCCCGCCCGAACCTGACGCTCGACGACTTGAAGGGCTATCCGATCATCACGTACGACCAGCACTTTGCCGGCCGTCCGAAGATCGACCACGCATTCGAGCTGCGCCAGATGAAGCCGGACATCGTGCTCGAGGCCATCGACGCGGATGTGATCAAGACCTACGTGGAAGTCGGCCTGGGTGTGGGCATCGTGGCCGGCGTCGCGTTCGATGCCGAGCGCGACCGCAACCTGCGCGCAATTCCGGCCGGGCACCTGTTCGGCACCAACGTCACCCACCTGGGCATCAAGCAGGGGGCGTACCTGCGTGGCTTCGTCTACACATTCATCGAACTGTTCGCGCCGACGCTCACACGCAAGCTGGTCGAGCAGCTGATGTCCGGCGAGCACGAAGCGTACGAGCTTTGAATCGCCCCGAATTCCGCCTGACAGGCCTGGAGACCTCATGACGACCCGACGTCGCCGCCTCTTCGACCGTATATGCGGCCTCGCGCTGTTCGCCGGCGCTGCCGCCATCGCCCTGCCCGCCCACGCCGATATCCGCGTCGGCGTGGTGCTGTCGAGCACCGGACCCGCCGCGGCCATCGGCATCCCGAGCAAGAACACCGTGCAGATGTGGCCCGCGACGATCGGGGGCCACCGCGCGCAGGTCATCATCCTCGACGATGCATCGGACCCTTCGGTGGCGGTGCGCGATGTGCGCAAGCTGATCGCCGAAGAGAAGGTCGATGTGATCGTCGGCCCGACCATCGCGCCGACGGCGCTCGCCTCGCTCGACGCCGTGGCCGAAGGGCAGACGCCCATGGTGGCGCTGGCCGCCTCCGCCTCCATCGTCGAACCGCAGGACGCCAAGCGCCACTGGGCCTTCAAGATGCCCCAGAACGATTCGCACATGGCGACGCTCGTCACGCAGCACATGGCGGATACCGGCGTGCGTACCGTCGGCTTCATCGGTTTTGCCGACGCGTATGGCGAGAGCTGGTGGCGCGAGTTCTCGAAGCTGGCCGACGTGCGCAAGCTGCACGTCGTCGCCAACGAGCGCTTTGCGCGCACGGACGCCAGCGTCACCGGGCAGGCGCTCAAGCTGATGGCCGCCCGGCCGGATGCCATCCTGATCGCGGGCTCGGGCACGCCGGCCGCGCTGCCCGAGCGCACCCTGGTCGAGCGCGGCTACAAGGGCCGGATCTACCAGACGCATGGCATCGCCAGCACGGAATTCCTGAAAGTGGGCGGCAAGGACGTGGAAGGCACGCTGTTCCCCACCGGCCCGGTCGTCGTCGCCCGCGAGTTGCCAGCCAGCCATCCGGTGCGCAAGGTCGCGGTGGAATTTGCCGAGCGCTACGAGGCCAGGTACGGCCCCAACACCGTCACGCAGTTTGCGGGCGATGCGTGGGGCGCGTGGCAGTTGCTCGACAATGCCACCGCCCGTGCGCTCAAGACCGGCACGCAGCCGGGCACCCCGGCCTTTCGCGCCGCCCTGCGCGACGCGCTGGAAACCACGCGAGACCTGACCGTGCCCAACGGCGTGCTGAACCTGAATGCACAGGATCACCAGGGCTTCGACCAGCGCTCGCGCGTGATGGGCATCATCAGGAACGGCCGGTTCGCCTACGCCGGCCCGCGTTAAACCCGAGCAACACAGATTCGAGATTCGCCATGACACGACTCGCCTTCATCGGCCTCGGCAACATGGGCACGCCGATGGTCCAGCACCTGATCGCCGCCGGCCATACCGTGCGTGCCTATGTGCGCCGCCCGGAAGCGGCCGACAACGCCCGCACCCTAGGTGCGGAGCCGGTCGCCACGCCGGCCGAGGCCGCGCGCGACGCGGAGGTCATCTTCACCAATGTCACCTCCACCGCCGACGTCGAAGCCGTGCTGCTGGGGCCGTACGGCGTCATCCACGGCGCACCGCGTGGTGCGGTCTGCATCGACCACAGCACGATCTCCGCCGTGGCTACGCGGCGCATTGCGGCGGAACTGGAAGCGGCGGGGCTGGAGTTCCTGGATGCGCCCGTCTCGGGCGGCACGATGGGCGCGCAGAAGGCCACGCTGTCCATCATGGTGGGCGGCAAGCCCGAGGTGCTGGAGCGCGTGCGCCCGCTGCTTCAGCTGCTGGGCACGACCATCACCTATATCGGTGCGGCCGGGTCGGGCCAGGTTGCCAAGGCGTGCAACCAGATCGTGCAGGTCATCAACATCCAGGGCATTGCCGAAGCGATGCTGTTTGCGCGCGAGCAAGGCACCGACCCCGCGCGCGTGCTGGACGCCATCCGGCCCGGCTTTGCCGGCAGCCGCATGCTCGACATGATGGGCCCCAAGATGGCCGAGCGGAACTTTGCCGCCGGCATCGAAGCGCGCCTGCACGACAAGGACTTCGGCCTCGTGCGCGAGATCGCCCACGAGCTGGGCCTGCAGATGCCGGCGATGGAGCTGGTGGCCTCGCAGCTCAACGCGCTGGTGGCCAACGGCTGGGGATACGACGATACGTCGTCCTTGCTGCGCGTGCTGGAACTGCAGAACGCGCACAAGGCGGGCTGAGCCGCGGCCCGTCGCCCCGCCTGCCTTGTTGGGCGAGCCGAACTTCTGGCATAATTGCCGGCTCGTTCGCACCTGCCCGGGTGGTGAAACAGGTAGACGCAGGGGACTCAAAATCCCCCGCCGCAAGGCGTGTCGGTTCGAGTCCGACCCCGGGCACCAGATTCCAAAGCCGCTTCTGTTGATGCAGAAGCGGCTTTTTCATTGCACGTCCGGCAGGACGAGGATGCAGGACAACGCGCCCGGCGCGGCGTGGGATAATCCCTGTTTTGCCCCGGGCGTGGCTCAAGAGGCCGGTTGCACGGGCGCGCGAGGGCCTGTATCCGCGTGGCCCGCCCCACAATCGACTTGCTTCCGTACCCAAAATGCCCGCATACCGTTCCAAAACCTCCACCGCCGGCCGCAACATGGCGGGGGCCCGCTCGCTGTGGCGCGCCACCGGCATGAAAGACGAAGATTTCCAGAAGCCGATCATCGCGGTCGTCAACTCGTTCACGCAGTTCGTGCCCGGGCACGTGCACCTGAAGGATCTCGGCCAACTCGTCGCGCGCGAGATCGAAGCCGCCGGCGGCGTCGCGAAGGAATTCAACACGATCGCCGTCGATGACGGCATCGCCATGGGCCACGACGGCATGCTCTATTCGCTGCCGAGCCGCGACATCATCGCCGACTCGGTCGAATACATGGTCAACGCGCATTGCGCCGACGCCATGGTCTGCATCTCGAACTGCGACAAGATCACGCCGGGCATGCTGATGGCCGCGATGCGCCTGAACATTCCGGTGATCTTCGTGTCGGGCGGCCCGATGGAAGCCGGCAAGACGCGCCTCGCGAACCCGGTCACCAAGACCGTCGAACTGAAGAAGCTCGACCTCGTCGACGCGATGGTGATCGCGGCCGACCAGTCGTATTCAGATGCCGAAGTCGCGGAAGTCGAACGCTCGGCGTGCCCGACCTGCGGCTCATGCTCGGGCATGTTCACCGCGAACTCGATGAACTGCCTGACCGAAGCGCTCGGCCTGGCGCTGCCGGGCAACGGCACCGTCGTCGCGACGCACGCGGACCGCGAGCAGCTGTTCAAGCGCGCCGGCCGCCGCATCGTCGAGCTGACCCGCGAATACTACGAACAGGAGAACGACCGCGTGCTGCCGCGCTCGGTCGGCTTCAAGGCGTTCGAAAACGCGATGACGCTCGACATCGCGATGGGCGGTTCGACCAACACGATCCTGCACCTGCTGGCGATTGCTCAGGAAGCCGGCATCGACTTCACGATGAAGGACATCGACCGCCTGTCGCGCGTCGTGCCGCAGCTGTGCAAGGTCGCGCCGAACACGAACAAGTACCACATCGAGGACGTGCATCGCGCCGGCGGCATCATGGCGATCCTCGGCGAGCTCGACCGTGCCGGCAAGCTGCACACCGACGTGCCGACCGTGCATGCGCCCACGATGAAGGACGCGCTGGATCAGTGGGACATCGTCCGCACGTCCGATGAAGCCGTGCAGACGTTCTACCGCGCCGGTCCCGCCGGTATCCCGACGCAGGTCGCGTTCAGCCAGAACACGCGCTGGCCGAGCCTCGACCTCGATCGCGCCGAAGGCTGCATCCGCTCGTACGAGCATGCGTTCTCGAAGGAAGGCGGCCTCGCCGTGCTGACCGGCAATATCGCGCTCGACGGCTGCGTGGTGAAGACGGCCGGCGTCGACGAGAGCATCCTCGTGTTCGAGGGCACCGCGCACGTGACCGAATCGCAGGACGAAGCGGTCGAGAACATCCTCAACGACAAGGTGAAGGCCGGCGACGTGGTGATCGTGCGCTACGAAGGGCCGAAGGGCGGCCCCGGCATGCAGGAAATGCTGTACCCGACGAGCTACATCAAGTCCAAAGGCCTGGGCAAGGCGTGCGCGCTGCTGACGGATGGCCGCTTCTCGGGCGGCACCTCGGGCCTGTCGATCGGGCACTGCTCGCCGGAAGCGGCGGCAGGCGGCGCGATCGGCCTCGTGCGCGACGGCGACCGCATCCGCATCGATATCCCGAACCGCACGATCAACGTGCTCGTGTCGGACGAGGAACTTGCACGCCGCCGCGAAGAGCAGAACGCCAAGGGCTGGAAGCCGGCGAAGCCGCGTCCGCGCAAGGTGTCGGCAGCGCTGAAGGCCTACGCGAAGCTGGTGATGTCGGCCGACAAGGGCGCCGTGCGCGACCTGTCGCTGCTGGACGACTGACCCCGGCGCAACTGCTGCTGAAGCCGCTCTCCGGAGCGGCTTTTTTCTTGGTGGCGATGCACAAGACCGCCAGGCTCGGAATCGACTACGGGTTCACCGCAAGCCGGCTCCGGCGCTGCGCCACCTGCAGCAGCACCAGCAATAGGCCCCCGGCCGCGATGAGCGCACCGGCCACGGGCACCGCCGCATAGCCGAAACCCGCCGAAATGACCGCGCCGCCGGCCGCCGCTCCGAGCGCGTTGCCCAGATTGAACGCCCCCACGTTGATCGACGACGCCAAACCGGGGGCCTCCGCGGCCGCGCGCATGACGCGCATCTGCAGCGGCGGCACGACGGCAAACGTGGCAATGCCCCACACCAGCAACGCAGCTGCGGCGCCGGCATGCGTTTTTGCAAGCACGGGAAAAGCCAGCATCGTCGCGATCAGGAGCACCAGGAAACCGATGAGGCTGCCGTCGAGCGAGCGATCCGCCAGCCGGCCTCCCGCCATGTTGCCGATGGAAAACCCAACGCCGATCAGCACGAGCATGGCCGTCACGAAAGCGGGGGTGGCGCCGGTCAGCTGGGCCAGCGTGGGGGCCACATAGGTGTACAGCGTGAACATCGCGCCGGCGCCCAGCACCGTGGTCAGCAGCGCACCCACGACGACGGGGCTCGTCAGCACGCGCAGCTCGGCGCGCAGGTTCGGCATCTTGCCGGCGTCACCCTTGGGCAACGCCGCGAACAGGCCCGCGATGGCGATGAGGCCGAGGCTCGCCGTCGCCATGAACGACATGCGCCAGCCGATCATCTGGCCGAGCCACGTGGCCGCCGGCACGCCGCCCACGTTGGCAATCGTCAGCCCCATGAACATGGTCGCCACGGCGCTCGCCTGCTTCTCGCGCGGTACGAGGCTCGCCGCCACCACGGAGCCCAGCCCGAAGAACGCGCCATGGTTCAGGCTGGTCACCAGACGCGCAAGCAGCAGCGTCGTGTAATTCGGCGCGATGGCCGACAACAGGTTGCCGAGCGTGAAGATGCTCATCAGCGCAATCAACGCCGAGCGGCGCGGCCAACGTGCCAGCAGCAGCGTCATGACGGGCGCACCGAGCATCACGCCGATGGCATAGGCGCTGATGAGCATGCCGGCCTGCGGAATCGATACGTGCACGCCTTCGGCAATCACGGGCAGCAGGCCCATGGGCGAGAACTCGGTGGTCCCGATGCCGAACGCGCCGGCTGCGAGTGCGAGCAACGGCAGCGTTGCGCTGACGGGTGCGCGATCAGAGGAAGCGGGTGTGGCATGCATGCCGCAAAACTCCTGGGCAAGACGCGGAAAGCCGACGGCATCGTGGCCGGACGCTCCGCAAACGTTTTGACAGGCTCGCAGTGTGCTGTCTTTGCCGTGCCGGAAAAACCCGTTGGGGGACCAAACAGTCTTGCGCGGAATTCAACAATCTCGGGCCCGTTATGGCGCACCTGCGGCATCACGGCCGTTTCCGCTGGACATCGCCAGATATATCATGTTGTGATACATTCGGGCCGAAACGCTGATTCCATCATGTCTGCCACCAATCCACGACCGTTGTCCAAGCAGGATTTCGAGACCCTTTCCGATTTCCGCTACCACCTGCGTCGCTTCCTGCGTGCCTCTGAAGACCTGATCCACTCCAAGGGCATCACGCCGTTGCAGTACCAGTTGCTGCTGCACGTGAAGGGCTACGCCGGGCGCGAGTGGGCGACCGTGGGCGAGCTCGCCGAGCGGCTGCAGGCGTCTGCGCACGGCACCGCGGCCCTGGTCACGCGCTGCGAGGAAGCCGGCCTGGTCGAGCGCCGCCAGAGCGACGCCGATGCGCGGCAGGTCGAAGTCCACCTCTCCAGGAAGGGCGATCGTCTCGTCGCGCTGCTGGCTGGGCTGCACCAGAGCGAGCTGTCGGCCTTCAGCCGCGCCTTCAAGATCCCGCATCTCGACCAAGCCGCTGACCCCTCCGCCGCGCAGTCACGTCATGCAAACCCCTGAACACTCGCTGCATCGGCGTGACTTTGCGACCGACACCACATTGTTCCGCACGACTGCGCTGGCGGTGGTCATTGCCGCATTTGCCACGCTGGCGGCGGTGGTGCTGCTCAACCTGATCCGCTTCTTCACCAACCTGTTCTTCTTCCAGACGCTGTCATTGGCGGATCGCTCGCCGGCCACCAACACGCTCGGGATCTGGGTGGTCGCGATCCCGCTCATCGGCGGGTTGATCGTTGGGCTGATGGCGCGCTTCGGGTCGGAGAAGATCCGCGGCCACGGCATTCCCGAAGCCATCGAGGCCATCCTGTTCGGCAAGAGCAAGATGTCGTCGAAGGTGGCGGTGCTCAAGCCGCTGTCGTCGGGCATCGTGATCGGCAGCGGCGGGCCGTTCGGTGCGGAAGGCCCGATCATCATGACGGGCGGTGCGGTGGGCTCGTTGTTTGCGCAGTTCTTCAAGCTCACCGCCGCCGAGCGCAAGACGCTGCTGGTGGCCGGTGCCACGGCCGGCATGACGGCAGTGTTCGGCACGCCGGTGGCCGCGCTGCTGCTGGCCGTCGAGTTGCTGCTGTTCGAATGGCGCCCGCGCAGCATCCTGCCGGTGGCAGTGGCGTGCGCGGTCGCGGGCTTCCTCCGTGTGCTCGTGCTGGAGCCCGGCCCCCTCTTCCCGCTGGAAACCGCACCGGCGACGCTGCCGGCGCTCGGCTCGTGCATTGTCGCCGGGCTGCTGTGCGGCGCGCTGGCACGGTCGCTGTCGATGGCGCTGTACAAGACCGAAGACCTGTTTGGCCGCCTGCCGATCCACTGGATGTGGTGGCCGGCCATCGGTGGGCTCGTGGTCGGCATCGGCGGCTATTTCGAGCCGCGCGCGCTGGGCGTCGGCTACGACGTCATCGGCGACCTGCTGCACAACCACCTGGCCATCGGCGTGGCGCTGGCGCTGCTGGTCGTCAAGGCGATCATCTGGGTGATCGCGCTGGGCTCGGGCACCTCGGGTGGCGTGCTGGCCCCGCTGCTGATGATGGGCGCCGGGCTTGGCGTGCTGATCGGCCCCGTGCTGTCGGGCGGCGATCCGGGCCTGTGGCCGCTCGTCTGCATGGCCGCCACGCTGGCTGGCGTGCTGGGCGCCCCGCTCACCGCCATTGTCTTCGCCTTCGGGCTCACGCACGATGTGAATGCCCTGCTGCCGATCCTGCTGGCGGTAGCGGTGTCCTATGGCTTTGTCGTGCTGACCATGCCGCGCTCGATCATGACCGAGAAGATCGCGCGCCGCGGCTTCCACATCTATCGCGAATACGCCGTCGACCCGCTCGAGCGCCACGCCGTCGATGAAGTGATGACGCGCTCGGTGCAGACCATCGATGCGCACGCCACGCTGCAGGAGACGCTGGCCACGCGCTTTGGGGCCAAGCAGGCGCACCGCGCATTCCCGGTGGTGCGCGATGGCGCCCTCGTCGGCATGCTCGACCGCGAGGCGCTACTGGCCGGCCAGGCGCGCGGCGCGCACACCGTGGCTGAACTGTTCGGCGCCAACGCACCATCAATGGCGCTGCCCGGCGAGACCTGCCGCATCGTCGCCACACGGCTGGCCGTGCATGGGCTGGAGCGGCTGCCCGTGGTGGCCGATTCGCAATCGCGCCGCGTGGTGGGCATCGTCTCGCGCAGCGACCTGGTCAAACCGTCGCTCGCGTTCTTCGACGAGGAGCAGCGCCGGGAGCGCTTCCGCCGGGTGCCGCTGTCGGGCACACGCACACACCTCCAGCTGCGCCGCCGTCGCAACGGGCGCGCCAGCCAGGCCCGCTGATCTCAGCCGGCCACGTGCCGGTTGCGGCCGCTTTCCTTGGCGCGATAAAGCGCAAGGTCTGCGCGCTTGAGCATCTCCGATGCGGTATCGCCCGGCCGGCGGGCCGTCATGCCCATGCTGACGGTCATCGACAGGCCGGTGGGAAAGTTGTCGTCGGTCTCGGCCACGGAGGCGCGCAGGTGCTCCGCGACTTCCGTTGCCGCGTCCAGCGTCGTGCGGCCCATGACGATGGCGAATTCCTCGCCGCCCAGGCGGCCGACCATGTCGCTGCTGCGCAGGACCGCGGTGGCAAGGGAGGCAAAGCGCTGCAGCGCCAGATCGCCTACCGCGTGGCCCCATGTATCGTTGATGCGCTTGAAGTGATCGAGATCGGCGAGCACCAGCACAAGCGGCTCGCCGCGGTTGTGCGCACGCATCAGCACCGTATCGAACAGCGCCAGAAAGCGCCGGCGCGTGAGCACGCCGGTCAGGTGGTCGAAGTGCGCCTCGTTGGCCAGTGCGCTGTTGGTGCGCTGCAGCCGCTGGTTCAGATGCCGCGTGACGCGATGATGCTGCCGTTCGCGCACCAGCGACCACACCACCAGAACGAACGTCGCCAGCACGCTCACGAAGAGCACGAAACAGAGGGTGCGATTGCGAGTGTGGTCCGCAATCTGCTGGCTCCACGCGGGCAGCGGCTCGGCCACGACGACGGTGAGATCGGCACTGGCATTGCGTGACACCGTCAGCGACGGCATTGCGCTGCCCTCGCGCCAGGCCAGCGTATCGCGGACGTCCTGCGGCACCCATCGCGGCACCGGGTGATGCGGCTGCGCGGCGGACTGGTACGGCCAGACGTCGAAGTCGACGCGCTGGTACGCGTCGTACCGATCGGTGGCGCTCATCTGCTGCAGACGGGCGCCCGGCAGCATCTTGCCGACCAGCGACGCGTCAGTCGACAGGATGATCAGCCCGTTTGCGTCAGCGACCAGCGAGGTCGGGTGCGATACCCAGTGCTGCAGGCGTGCCAGACTGACCTTGGTGCCCATCGCCGCAACGAGGTAGCCGCCCGCGTCGTACACCGGCGCGGCGAAGAACAACCCGGGCACGCCGGTGACACGCCCGACCGTGAACTGCTCGCCCAACCCGCCGAGCATCGCCTCCTTCATGTACGGCTGCATGCTCGACAGCACGCCGATGAACGACTCCGGGTGTCCGGCGATGTTGCCCAGCACCACATAGTGGTGCCGATTGACCACCCAGACGTAGTCGAGGCCGAGGTTGCCGGCGGTCGTACTCAGGAACGCGTTGATGTCGGCAACCTCCGGATACGACTGCGCCTCCTTGGCGCGCGAGCCCTGGTCCATCAGGCTCCAGCGGCGCGTATCGATGCGGTTGACCGCGCGCGGGATGGCATCGATCTGCGCGAGCGTCTGCGGAATGGCGCGCAGCAGGGCGACGTCGGCCGTGATCTGGCTCGACATGCCCTCGGCCACCTGGGCGGCAAGCTGGCGCCGGGCTTCGACCATCTGTTGCACGTCGCGCGCGGCAATCATGTCCGCAACGATGCATGCGGCAATCCAGCACGTTCCCACGCCGACCACCACCGCGGTCAGCGCAAGCGCGAGCCGGATCGCACGCCGCCGCGCCGGGCTGGGCGAAGATACCGCGGGCGCCGGGGGCTCCATGTCAAGCCCCACCGCTCAGGAAATGCGCCACCGTCGGATACCGCAGCACCACGCGCAGCTCGCGCATCAGGCGGGCATTACGCAGACGGCGCGATTCGCTCATGAACGACAGCAGCGTCGGCTCGATCTGCTGCGTGGCATCGGCCCGCGAGATGCGCGGCGGACGCGGCAAGCCGCGGGCATCGGCCACGGCGTCGAAGTAATCGCCCATGCGCAACTCCGACGCATCGCTTGCATGCACGATGCGCTGCGGCCTGCCGCGGAACAGCGCCGCGATCAATGCCCGCGCGAGATCGTCGGCGTGAATATGGTTGGTGTAGACATCGTCCTCGGCGCGCAAGGCTGGTGTGCCGCGCTCCAGCCGGGCGGTCGGCAGGCGCTCGGCCGCATAGATTCCGGGGATGCGCAGGATGGACGTGCGCCAGCCGCCGCCTGCTCCGAACCAGCGCACGCGGCGCTCGGCGGCCACGCGGCGCTGGGCACGGGCGGTGGCCGGCTTCACGGGGCGGCTTTCTTCCACCCAGGCGCCGCCGGCATCGCCGTACACGCCGCTCGTGCTGGCGTACACGAACGCACGCGCCTGGAGGCGGGTTTTCAAGCGGCCCGTGAAGCGGCCAGACGTGCGCGGCCGCTCGGGTAAAATGCGATGCTTTGTGGCCCGGGGGCTCCGGGCGGGACGCGCGAGCGCATGCAGCAGCGCGCCGGTGCGTGGATCGTCGCGGCCGGTGGCGGGCGGCGGTGCCAGGTGCAGGACGCGCTGGCTCAACCCGCGCAGACGGCGCAGCGATGCGGCATCGTCAAGATTCGCAAGCACCGGCACGGCGCCCGCTTCGCGCAAGGCAGCACGGCCCGCTTCGCGCGACGTGACGGCAAAGACGCGGAAACGCGTGCGCAGCATCGCCAGGCAACGTTGCCCGACGTCCCCGCAGCCGACGATGAGTACGCGCGGAAGCCCCAGACGTGACATGGATTCCGGTGGCCGGGCGACTGCCGGGCTCACCCTCGGATGTGCCGCCGAATGCGCCGCATTCAGGCGACCAGAGACTCTTTTCAACATATTCGGATTGTAGTATGGCTTACCAGATCAACGTGCTGCCCAGCGGCCGCCAGTTCCAGGCCGAAGACGGCGAGACCATCCTTGCAGCGGCGCTTCGCCAGGGCATCGGCCTGCCGTACGGCTGCAAGAACGGCGCATGCGGCTCGTGCAAGGGGCATGTGCGCGAGGGCTCGATCGTGCAGGGCAACCATTCGCCCAACGCGCTGTCCGCGCAGGAAGCTTCCGAGGGCCGCGCGCTGTTCTGCTGCGCCACGCCAGCCACGGACGTCACCATTGAAGTGCGCGAAGTGCAAGGCGCCGGCGACGTGCCCATCAAGAAGATCCCGTGCCGCGTGGCGTCCCTGGAAAAGGCCGCGCCCGATGTGACCATCGTCAAGCTGCAACTGCCGGCCACCGAGCGCATGCAGTTCCTGGCCGGGCAGTACGTCGAATTCCTCCTGCGCGACGGCAAGCGCCGCAGCTACTCGATCGCCAATCCGCCGCACGAAGAAGGCCCGATCGAGCTGCACATCCGCCACATGCCGGGCGGCGTATTCACCGACTACGTGTTCGGCGCCAAGGAAGGCGCGCCGGCCATGAAGGAGCGCGACATCCTGCGTTTCGAAGGGCCGCTGGGCAGCTTTTTCCTGCGCGAAGACTCGGACAAGCCGATCATCCTGCTGGCCTCCGGCACGGGCTTCGCGCCCATCAAGGCCATCATCGAGCACGCCCAGTTCATCGGCAGCAAGCGCCCGATGACGCTGTACTGGGGCGGCCGCCGTCCGCAAGACCTGTACATGCACGCCAGGGCCGAGGAATGGGCGCGCACGATCCCGGGTTTCACTTACGTGCCGGTCATCTCGAACGCCCTGCCCGAAGACGCGTGGACGGGCCGCACCGGCTTCGTGCACCACGCTGTGATGGCCGACCACCCAGACCTGTCCAACCACGAGGTCTACGCGTGCGGGGCGCCGGTCATGGTCAATGCCGCCCGCAACGACTTTGCCGCGCAATGCAAGATGCATCCAGACGCGTTCTTTGCCGACTCGTTCACCTCGGAAGCCGACCTGCACCCGGCGGGCTGAGGCGTTGCACAAATCCAAAGACGGTCAAAATTTGGTTTTGACTTGACATGGCATCCGTCTTATTCTTGCGCCTTATGAACCAGGCCCTGCACCTCCGACGCCGCCGTACGTTGCTCCCTTCGGGAAGCCGCGCGGCTGTCTGCTGATTGCATATCGGGTTCGCAGGATTCGACGATCACAAGGCCACGGGGCGACCCCCGTGGCCTTTGTCTTTTTCCCGCCGCTCTTTTCACGCTCTTTTCATTTCCTTGCCGCCTTTTTTCTGGAGCTTCTGCCATGGCGTTTGCTGACTACCCCGTCCAGTCCCTGATGTACATCACCAACCGGCCCGAGATCGTCTTCACCGAGGGCAAGGGCTCGTGGCTGACGGACCACAACGGCAAGCGATACCTGGACTTCGTGCAGGGCTGGGCCGTCAACTGCCTCGGCCACTCGAACGACGGCATGATCGAGGCGCTCAACACCCAGGCCAGGAAGCTCATCAACCCGAGCCCGGCGTTCTACAACGAGCCGATGGCCAAGCTGGCCGGCCTGCTGACCGCGCACAGCTGCTTCGACAAGGTGTTCTTCGCCAACAGCGGCGCCGAGGCCAACGAAGGCGCCATCAAGCTCGCGCGCAAGTGGGGCAAGAAGCATAAGAACGGCGCCTACCAGATCATCACGTTCGACCACAGCTTCCACGGCCGCACGCTCGCCACCATGAGCGCATCCGGCAAGGCAGGCTGGGACACCATCTTCGCGCCGCAAGTGCCGGGCTTCCCGAAGGCCATCCTGAACGACATCGCGTCGGTGGAAGCGCTGATCACCGATGAGACGGTCGGCGTGATGCTCGAGCCGGTGCAGGGCGAAGGCGGCGTGCTGCCAGCCACGCCAGAATTCATGCAGCAATTGCGCGCGCTGACCAAGAAGCACAAGATCCTGCTGATCGTCGATGAAGTACAGGCCGGTTGCGGCCGCTGCGGCACGCTGTTCGCCTACCAGCTCTCGAACATCGAGCCGGACATCATGACGCTCGGCAAGGGCATCGGCGGCGGCGTGCCGCTGTCGGCCCTGCTGTGCACCGATGAAGTCGCGAGCTTCGAAGCCGGCGACCAGGGCGGTACGTACAACGGCAACCCGCTCATGACGGCCGTCGGCTGCTCCGTCATCGAGCAGCTGCTGGCCCCGGGCTTCCTGGCCGGTGTGCAGGAGCGCGGTGCGTACCTGCGCACGCAGCTGCTGAAGCTGAGCGAAGAGTTTGGCCTGGCCGGCGAACGCGGTGAAGGCCTGCTCCGCGCCCTGCTGCTCGGCAAGGACATCGGCGGCCAGCTCGTCGAGGCCGCACGCGAGATGAACCCGACGGGCCTGCTGCTCAACGCCCCGCGCCCGAGCATCCTGCGCTTCATGCCCGCGCTGAACGTGACGACCGAAGAAATCGACACGATGATCGGCATGCTGCGTACGCTGCTGAAGGCGCACGCTTGAGCCTCGGCGCTCCACTGGCACAAAGAAAAAGCCCCGCAGACATCGCGGGGCTTTTTTGATGACGCTTCCGAACGCTTACTCGCCCAGATAGGCGGCACGCACCTTCGGGTCGTCGAGCATCTGCTTGGCATCGCCGCTCATGGTGATGAGACCCGAGTCCATCACGTAGCCGCGGTGCGCCGCCTGCAGCGCCAGGCGCGCGTTCTGCTCGACGAGCAGCACCGTCACGCCCTGCGCCGAGATGTCGCGCACGACCTCGAAGATCTTCTCCACCATGATCGGCGAGAGGCCCATCGACGGCTCATCGAGCAGCAGCAGCTTCGGCTGGCTCATCAGCGCGCGCGCCATGGCGAGCATCTGCTGCTCGCCGCCCGACATCGTGCCGGCCAGCTGGTTTGCACGTTCCTTCAGGCGCGGGAAGATGCCGAACATGCGGTCGATGTCCGCCTTGATCTGCGCATCGTCGCTGCGCGTGAAGGCGCCCATCTGCAGGTTCTCGGTGATGGTCATGCGCGCGAACACGCCGCGGCCTTCCGGCACCATCGCCAGGCCCTGCTTGAGCAGGTTGTAGCTCGGCACGCCCTTGATCGACTTGCCCAGATACTGCACGTCGCCGCCGGCCCAGCCCTGCAGGCCGGTGATGGCCTTCATGGTGGTCGTCTTGCCGGCGCCGTTGGCACCGATCAGCGTGACAAGCTCGCCTTCGCGGATCTCCAGATCCACACCCTTGACCGCCTGGATGCCGCCATAGGCAACCTTCAGGCCGTCGATCTTCAACATCACTGGTTTCATTGTTCCGTTCCTCCGCATCAGTGCGCCGATGCGCCGAGGTAGGCCTCGATCACGGCCGGGTTGCTCTGCACTTCCTGCGGCAGACCTTGTGCGATGACCTTGCCGTAGTCAAGCACGGTCAAGCGATTGCACAGGCCCATCACGAGCTTCACGTCGTGTTCGATCAGCAGGATGGTCTTGCCGTCGGAACGGATCTTGTCGAGCAGACCGCGGAGTTCGACCTTTTCAGTCGCGTTCATGCCGGCGGCCGGCTCGTCCAGGGCCAGCAGCTTGGGCTGCGTGGCCAGGGCGCGCGCGATCTCCAGACGACGCTGGTGGCCGTACGACAGGTTGCGCGCCGTGTAGTTGGCGTACTTCCCGATGCCGACGTAGTCGAGCAGGTCGTGCGCCCAGTCCTCGATCGACTGTTCTTCTTCACGGGCAGCCTTCGTGCGGAATACCGCGCCGACCAGGCCGGCCTTCGTGCGGACATGGCGGCCGACCATGACATTCTCGGCCGCGGTCATGTCCCCGAACAGGCGGATGTTCTGGAACGTGCGCGCGATACCGGCCTTGGCCACTTCGTGCACGGCGGTCGGCTGATACGGCGTGCCGCCCAGTACGAATTCACCGGAGTCCGGCGTGTACAGCCCGGTGATGACGTTGAAGAACGTCGTCTTGCCGGCGCCGTTCGGGCCGATCAGGCCGTAGATCTCGCCTTCGCGGATCTCCAGGTTCACATCGGACAGCGCCTGCAGGCCGCCGAAGCGCTTGCTCACTCCTCGAATCGAGAGGAGGACGTTGTTGTTGCTCATGTTGCGTGCCTCCAATCAGATGCGGGACAACCCACCGACCCGCGCCTTCTGCGGACGGTCTTCCTTGCGCGGCGAGGGCCACAGGCCCGCAGGGCGATACAGCATCACCACCACCATGGCCAGGCCGAAGAGCAACTGACGCAGCACTTCCGCTTCCACGATCACATGACCGAACAGCTTGTTCTGAAGCGGCTCAGCCAAGGCGCGCAGCAGTTCCTGGAAGCCCACCAGCAGGATGCCGCCCAGGATCACGCCCGGGATGTGGCCCATGCCGCCCAGCACCACGATCGCCAGGATGTAGATCGACTCCCACAGCACGAACGATTCCGGCGACACGAAGCCCTGGAACGATGCAAACATCGCCCCCGAGACGCCACCGAACGACGCACCCATCGCAAACGCCAGCAGCTTGATGTTGCGGGTGTTGATACCCATCGCCTTGGCAGCGATTTCATCTTCGCGGATGGCGACCCATGCACGACCGATCCGCGAGTTCTGCAGGCGCAGGCACACGATGATGATGATCGCGGCCAGGATCACGAACAGGTAGTAGTACATATAGACCGAGTCGAAGCGGATGCCGAAGAAATCATGGCGCTTCGAGAAGTCGAACCCAAAGATCTTGACCGGCTCGATCAGGTTGATGCCCTTCGGACCGTTGGTGATGTTCACCGGCCGGTCTAGGTTGTTCA
Source organism: Ralstonia mannitolilytica (assembly GCF_905397375.1). Taxonomy (GTDB): domain Bacteria; phylum Pseudomonadota; class Gammaproteobacteria; order Burkholderiales; family Burkholderiaceae; genus Ralstonia; species Ralstonia mannitolilytica. The sequence continues at coordinate 188,989 of NZ_CAJPVG010000006.1, read as the reverse complement.
TGAAGATGCGGATGATCTCGCCAAAGCCCAGCGTCACGATGGCGAGGTAATCCCCGCGCAGCTTCAGGGTCGGCGCGCCCAGCAGGATGCCGAACAGCGCCGCAAGCCCCGCGCCCAGCGGAATCACCCACCACACCACCAAGTGCAGCCCGTTGGGGAACAGCTGGTGAACCCACTCGAACTGGGTGGACAGGTGCGGCGAGCCGAGCAGCGCCATCATGTACGCCCCCACCGCGTAGAACGCGATATAGCCCAGGTCGAGCAGGCCAGCAAAGCCCACGACGATGTTCAGGCCCAGGGCCAGCATGATGTAGAGCAGCGCGAAGTCCAGCACGCGCACCCAGTAGTTCCCGCCTGCGGCGCCCACGAGGAACGGCGCGAAGACAGCGAGGATCAGGAAGCCGTAAAGCGCGAGACGCGTTTTCTTCGGGGCCTTGAATTCGGTTGCAGTTTCAGTCATGGCGCTCCCCTTCTTATGCACGGTCCGCAACGCGTTCGCCCATGATGCCGGACGGCCGGAACAGCAGCACGCCGATCAGCACGATGAACGCGAAGACATCCTGGTAGTTCGAACCGAACACACCGCCAGTCAGATCACCGATATAGCCGGCACCCAGCGCCTCGATCAGGCCGAGCAGCACGCCGCCCACCATGGCGCCCGCCAGGTTGCCGATGCCACCCAGCACCGCGGCGGTAAACGCCTTCAGGCCAGGGATGAAGCCCATGTAGAAGTGGGCGTTGCCGTAGTTGGTCGCCATCATCACGCCAGCGACCGCCGCCATGGCAGCACCGATCATGAAGGTGGCGGAGATCACGAAGTTCGGATTGACGCCCATCAGGCCCGCCACACGCTGGTTCTCGGCGGTCGCGCGCATGGCGCGGCCGAGCTTGGTGCGGTTGACCAGCAGGATCAGCCCGATCATCACCAGGATCGACACCACGATGATGACGATTTCCTTGCCGGTGATGGTCGCACCCGTCGAGCCGATGTCGATCGGGTTCGAGGGCAGCAGTTGCGGGAAGGTCAGCGGGTTGCGTGACCAGATCATCATCGCCAGGGTCTGCAGCACGATCGACACGCCAATAGCGGTGATCAGTGGGGCCAGGCGCGGCGCATTGCGCAGCGGCCGGTAGGCGACCCGTTCAATCGTGTACGCGACGATGGCGCAAACCGGCATCGCAAACAGCAGCGCGAGCACCAGCGTCAGCCAGTCGGGCAAGTTGGGGAAGAACTTCTGGAGGAAGTTGATGGCGGTCAGCGCGGACATGGCGCCAATCATCAGGACGTCGCCGTGGGCGAAGTTGATGATGCCGAGAATACCGTAGACCATGGTGTAGCCCAGTGCGATCAGCGCGTAAATGCTGCCGAGCACCAGGCCGTTCACGATCTGCTGGATAAAGATATCCATGAGAACAGCTCCTGCTATGCCTTGCTTGTTGTAGGCGACGCGGTGGCGCGCCCGCAAGGTATGCGATCAATCGGATGGGTAAGGTGAGGTTGCTGGTAAGCGGCCTGCCGAACGCGCCCATGGTGAGGGCCTTGTGTAACTGGCGAGGCTATAAAAAACGGCACCGCAGGGGTGGGCGCGGTGCCGTTTCCAGGGCGGATGACCCTTGATTACATCTTCACAACGTCAAGAACGGTCTTCTTCTTGTCCTTGTAGTTGTACAGGGTGATGGAGCCTTCCTTCAGGTCACCCTTGTCGTCAAACGCGATGTTGCCGATCACGCCGTGATAGTTGGTTGCCGGCATGGCAGCCAGGATCTTGGCCGGATCGGTCGAGTTGGCACGCTTCATCGCATCGATGATCACGTTGACGGCGTCATACGTGAACGGGGCATAGATCTGCACCGGCGTGTTGAAGCGCGCTTGATATTTCTTCTCGAAGTCTGCGCCCTTCTCCATCTTCGACAGCGCCAGGCCCGCCTCCGAGCAGATGATGTTGTCGATGGCGTCGCCGGCCAGTTCGGCCACCTTGTCGGTACACACGCCGTCGCCGCCAACGATCTTGGCCGTGATGCCCAGTTCCTTGGCTTGCTTGGCGAACGGACCGCCGGTGGCGTCCATGCCGCCGTACATGATCACGTCCGGCTTCTTGCCCTTGATCTTGGTCAGAATGGCCTTGAAGTCGGTGGCCTTGTCGTTGGTGGCTTCCCGCGCCACCACGTTCATGCCGTCGGCCTTCGCGGTCTTCTCGAACTCGTCGGCCAGGCCCTTGCCATAAGCGGTCGCGTCGTCAACGATCGCCACGCTCTTGGCATTCAGGCTCTTGGCAGCGTAGTTCGCCAGTGCCGGACCTTGCTGCGCGTCGGTTGCCACCACGCGGTAGGTCGTCTTGAAGCCTTGCTTGGTGTAGTCGGGGTTGGTCGACGACGGCGAGATCTGCACGATGCCTGCATCGCTGTAGATCTTCGAGGCCGGGATCGAAACGCCCGAGTTCAGGTGGCCAACGACGGCAACGACGTGCTCGTCGACCAGCTTTTGCGCCACGGCGGTGCCGGTCTTCGGATCGGCCGCATCGTCTTCGCCCACCAGCTCCAGCTTGATCTTCTTGCCGTCGATGGTCAGGCCTTCCTTGTTGGCTTCTTCAACGGCCAGGCGTGCGCCGTTTTCATTGTCTTTGCCAAGGTGAGCAATACCGCCCGTGAGCGGAGCCGCGTGACCGATCTTGACGACGGTCTCGCCGCCGCCAGCAGCCGCGGCCGGAGCCGACGTTGCTGCGGGTGCAGCAGCCTGGTCTGCGGGCTTTTCCTCGTTCTTACCGCAAGCTGCTACGAGTGCCACGGCAGCCGCAAGCGGCAGAACTTTGGCAAACTTAATTTGCATGAGTGATCTCCTAGATCTCGCAAGAGCAAGGAGAGCGTCCTGCCTCCCGGCCGCTCCCCCCGCGCCGATTTGTTTCAATTTGAAACGCGCGCATTGTATCCCCTTTTTTTGCGGATGCAATACGCGTCGCAACAACGTTTTTTGCCGTAACCACGCCGTTTTACGGGGTTTCCCCAATGCACAAAAACGGGTGATTTCGCGCAGGCGAACACGAATGGCGGACGAGAAGATCAAGAAGCGTGCCAGAGCAGGGAAAACCCTGTCACCACGCGGCTTGCCGGGCGACATCCACAGTAAATCAAGGCTTGGCGGGTAGCGGGTCTCTTTTTGCGGCGCACAAAATGAAACAGCCACGCTCGATTGCGTGGCTGTCATTTATGAAAAAGCGCTCGATGCACCGCTTTGGCGCGCACTTCTTTAGGGCATTTTTTAAGTGGGCATTTACATAAACGCATTCAATTCATTTGAAGGCCCCTCGGAAGAGGGAAGGACATGTTTTCCTGGATTCCCTCCAGCGGTCGCACCGTCCGCGCGCCCAGCGCCTTGAGCCGATCGACGATCGACTGCGCCAGCTCCTCGGGCGCGGACGCCCCCGCCGTCAGGCCCACGCGGCGCTTGCCGGCCACCCATTCCGGTTTCACCTGTTCTGGGGTGTCCACCATGTAGGCCGGTACGCCCAGCTTTTCGGCCAGTTCGCGCAGGCGGTTGGAGTTCGAACTGTTCGGGCTGCCGACCACGATCACCACTTCGACCTGCGGCGCCATGAATTTCACCGCGTCCTGGCGATTCTGCGTGGCGTAGCAGATGTCCTGCTTCTTGGGCTCGTGCACAGCCGGAAAGCGCGCCTTGATGGCAGCGACGATCTCTTGCGTCTCATCCACCGACAGCGTCGTCTGCGTGACATACGCCAGCCGCGTCGGGTCCTTCACTGCAAGATGGGCAACGTCAGCCACCGATTCGACAAGCAGTATGCCGTCGTCGGCCTGCCCCATCGTCCCCTCGACTTCGGGATGGCCCTTGTGCCCGATCATGATGATCTCGAAGCCCTGCGCCCGCATCTTCGAGACTTCCACGTGCACCTTGGTGACCAGCGGGCAGGTCGCATCGAACACGCGCAGGCCGCGGGCCTGCGCCGCCTCACGCACAGCACGCGACACCCCGTGCGCGCTGAAGATGACCGTGCCGCCCACCGGCACGTCGTCGAGTTCCTGCACGAACACGGCGCCTTTGTTTCGCAGGTCGCTCACGACATAGGCGTTGTGGACGATCTCGTGACGCACATAAATCGGGGCGCCAAAAAGCTGCAGCGCCCGCTCGACGATTTCGATGGCGCGGTCCACCCCGGCGCAGAAGCCTCGCGGCTGCGCGAGCAGGACTTCGGCATCGGCTTGGGTGACAGGATCGACGGGCGCGTTCACGGTGGTGCTCATCACAGAATGCCGATCAGCTGGACTTCAAACACGATGGTCTGGCCGGCGAGCGGGTGGTTGAAATCGAACAGCGCGGAGGTCTCGCCCACTTCCTTGAGCACGCCGGCGTATTTGCCGCCGCTCGGGGCGTTGAATTCGACGAGATCGCCTGGCTGGTAATCCTCTTCAAAGGAGGAGTTTTCGCGCAGCGTGGCCAGCGACACGCGTTGCAGCAACTCCGGGTTGCGCGGCCCGAAGGCATGTTCGGGCGCAAGGCGGAACGTCGTCCGCTCCCCCTCGCGCATGCCGAGCAGCGCCTGCTCCAGCGTCGGCGCCAATTGGCCCTGGCCCAGCAGCAGCGTGGCGGGCTTGTCTCCGAACGTGGTCACGATGTCCGTGTCGTTCTCCAGCGCGATGCGGTAATGCAGCGTCAGATACGAATCCGGCCCAACCACCTTCACTTCGCCGCCTGGCGCCCCTTTGGGCGCGTCGTTCACCAAATTTTGCACGCTCAACCTGCTTGACCGAAAAGTAACCCGTTATTGTACGCCAGCCCTTTTCCCGGCCGCTGGCGTGGCGCGCGCCGCACGCAGCGGTCCACCGCGATCTCAACTATGGCAATCGTCGATTGGCCCGCCCACGAGCGGCCACGTGAAAAACTGCTCGCCCACGGCCCGGGCGCCCTGTCCGATGCGGAACTGCTGGCCATCTTCCTGCGCGTTGGCATGCCGGGCAAAAGCGCGGTCGACCTGGCCCGCGAGCTTCTCGCGCATTTCGGCTCGCTGAGGCGCCTTTGCCACGCCTCGCAACAGGAGTTCTCCTCGATCGACGGCATGGGGCCGGCCAAGTACGCGCAGCTGCACGCGCTGCTGGAGGTCGCGCGGCGCGCATTGAAGGAAGACATCAGCGTCGGCCTCACCTTCGAGTCGCCGCAAAGCGTGAAGGACTTCCTGCGCCTGACGCTCGGCCATCGCCCACACGAGGTGTTTGCCTGCCTGTTCCTTGACGTGCGGCACCGGTTGATCGCCTGGGAGGAGCTGTTTCGCGGCACGCTCACCGAAGCGCGCGTGTACCCGCGCGAGATCGCCAAGCGCGCTCTGCATCACAATGCCGCCGCCGTCATCCTGGCCCACAACCACCCCACTGGCCACGCCGAGCCGAGCGAAGCCGACGTCACGCTCACCCGCGAGCTCTGCAGGGCGCTGGCGCTGCTCGACGTCATCGTGCTGGACCACATGATCGTGGGCCGCACCACGGTTTACGGCTTTCTGGAGCACGGGAAGATGTAGCGCCGGCGCCGCACCACACGGCACGCAACGGCAATCCACGGATTGCGTTGATTTCACGGTGGTTTTGTGTGTATAATCCGCGTTTCGCTGAAGTGTCCCACCTCTACAGTGGCGCTGCGCATGGCTCAAGTCCTACGCGCCCGGTCGCAAACTGTAGTCATACGAATCAAGTTAGGAGTGCTCCATGGCACGCGTCTGTCAAGTGACCGGGAAAGCGCCGATGGTCGGCAATAACGTTTCCCACGCAAACAACAAGACCAAGCGCCGTTTTCTGCCGAACCTGCAGAATCGCCGCTTCTGGGTCGAATCCGAAAACCGCTGGGTGAGCCTGCGCGTCTCGAACGCTGGTCTGCGCCTGATCGATAAAAAAGGCATCGACGAAGTGCTCGTGGACCTGCGCGCACGCGGCGAAGTCTAATTAGGAGTTAAACATGGCCAGCAAAGGCGGACGCGACAAGATCAAGCTGGAATCGACCGCAGGTACGGGTCATTTCTACACGACCACCAAGAACAAGCGCACCAAGCCGGAAAAGATGGAGATCATGAAGTTCGATCCCGTCGCCCGCAAGCACGTCGCTTACAAGGAAACCAAGATCAAGTAATCCGCCACGGATTGCGCATCTGGCTTCCGCCCGTCCGGCACCATGCGGACCGGCACCGAAAACCCGCCTCATGGCGGGTTTTTTGTTGCGCGCCGCACGGTCAAACCGCGGTGTACACTGCTTCTCTTTCCGATTGACACGCGACTGCGCTACGCCCAGCCGCGTCTGCCCAGCCTCCCGCGTCTTCCATGAATTTCGATGTTGCCGTCGTCGGCAGTGGCCTGGCGGGCCTGACCGTCGCCCTGCACCTCGCCGATCACCGCCGCGTGGTCGTCATCAGCAAACGCAGCCTGCCGGAAGGCGCGAGCGATTGGGCACAGGGCGGCATTGCCGCCGTGCTCGACTCCGGCGACAGCCATGACGAGCACGTCGACGACACACTCATCGCAGGCGCAGGCCTGTGCGATGAGGCGGCCACGCGCTACATCGTCGAAAACGGACGCGAGGCCATCGAATGGCTGATCGGCCACGGCGTGCCCTTTACGCGCGACGAACAGGCCGAGCTCGGCTTCCACCTGACGCGCGAAGGCGGCCACCGCCACCGCCGGATCATCCACGCCGCCGACGCGACCGGCCATGCCGTGGTGACGACGCTGGTGGAAAAGGTGCGCAATCACCCGAACATCACGCTGCTGGAAGACCATTTCGCGATCGACCTCATTACCGATGCGAAGCTCGGCCTGCCTGGCATGCGCTGCCATGGTCTGTATGTGCTGGATGTGGCTTCGGGCCACGTCAAGACGCTCACCGCCAATCACACGGTGATGGCCACGGGCGGCGCGGGCAAGGTGTACCTGTATACGACGAATCCGGACACGGCCAGCGGCGATGGCATTGCCATGGCATGGCGCGCGGGCTGCCGCGTGGCCAACATGGAGTTCATCCAGTTCCACCCGACCTGCCTGTACCATCCGTTCGCCAAGTCCTTCCTGATCACGGAAGCGGTGCGCGGCGAAGGCGGCAAGCTGATCTTGCCCGATGGCACCCGCTTCATGCCCGCGCATGACGAACGCGCCGAACTCGCCCCGCGCGACATCGTCGCCCGCGCAATCGACTTCGAGATGAAGAAGCGCGGCCTGGACTGCGTCTATCTCGATATCAGCCACCAGAGCCCGGCCTTCCTCAAAGAGCATTTCCCGACAATCCTGGCGCGCTGCCTGGAGCTGGGCATCGACATCACCCGAGAGCCGATCCCGGTCGTGCCGGCGGCGCACTACACGTGCGGCGGCGTGGTGACGGATCACCTCGGCCGCACCGACATCGCCGGCCTGTACGCCGTGGGGGAGACGGCCTACACCGGCCTGCACGGGGCCAACCGGCTGGCCAGCAATTCGCTGCTGGAATGCATGGTCATCGGACGCGGCGCGGCGGAAGACATCCTTGCGCAGCCGCAATCGCACCCGACGTCGGTGCAGATTCCGGCTTGGGATGAAAGCCGCGTGACCGATGCCGACGAGGAAGTCGTCGTCTCGCACAACTGGGACGAACTGCGCCGCATGATGTGGAACTACGTCGGCATCGTCCGCACGAACAAGCGGCTGGAACGCGCGCAGCATCGCATTGCACTGCTGCGCGAAGAGATCACCGAGTACTACGCGAACTTCCGCGTGAGTCACGACCTGCTGGAACTGCGCAACCTCGTTGAAGTGGCCTCGCTCATCGTCGACAGCGCGCTGTCACGGCACGAGAGCCGTGGCCTGCATTTCTCGCGCGACTATCCCGAGACGCTGCCCAAGGCGCTGCCGACGGTCATGCAGCCGACGCATCGGCAGATCGCGCGCAAACGCTGAGGCCTATTCGACGATCCGCAGGGAATAGTCGGTGGCGCGCACGTCTTTCGTGAGCGCACCGACGGAGATGCGGTCCACGCCCGTTTCGGCAAACGCGCGGATCGTCTCGATGTTCACGCCGCCGGACACTTCCAGCAGCGCCCGCCCCGCCGTCAGGCGCACCGCCTCCCGCATCGCGGGCGTATCGAAGTTGTCGAGCAGCACGGACGTGGCGCCGGCTGCCAGCGCTTCTTCCAGCTGCGCGAGCGTTTCCACTTCCACCTGGATCGATACCCCGGCATTCAGCGCCTGGGCAGCACGCAAGGCCGCCGTCACACCACCGGCTGCAGCGATGTGGTTTTCCTTGATGAGGATGCCGTCGTACAGCGCGAGGCGCTGGTTCTCGCCGCCGCCAATGCGCACGGCATACTTCTGCGCAAGCCGCAGGCCGGGCAATGTCTTGCGCGTGTCCAGCACGCGCGCACGCGTACCGGCAATGGCTTGTGCGTAGCGCGACGTTGCGGTCGCCACACCGGAAAGCAGTTGCAGGAAATTCAGCGACGGACGCTCCGCCGTCAGCAACGAACGCGCAGGGCCTTCGATTTCGCACACCACGGAATCGGGCGCCATGCCATCGCCTTCGTGCTGGCGCCATGTCACACGCAGCGCCGGGTCGACGGCGTGCATGCACGCGTCGAACCAGGGCGTGCCGCACAGCACGGCGTACTCGCGCACAATCACGCGCGCGCGCGCATGCCTGTCTGCGGGGACGAGCAAGCCCGTGCGGTCGCCCGTGCCGACATCCTCCGCAATCGCTGCAGCCACGTTGGCAGCCAGCGCCTCGCGCAGTGCCGCGCCGAAGCTGTCGAAAATCGCCTGCGCGGTGCTGCCGTTCATCTGGGTCGCCGTCATGCCGGGCCAATTCCTTGGAAGAGTTGTGCATTGGCCGCCAGATCGCCGTGCGGCCGGACGGCGGCTTTCTCGCGTGCGGCAAAGTCGAGCATGCGGTCGATGCAGACCACGGCCTGCCGGGCTGTCGCCGGGTCGACGTGGATTTCGTTGCGGCCGGTCTCCAGCACCTCGGCCAGGTTCGTGAGCGCGTTCATCGCCATCCACGGGCAGTGCGCGCAGCTCTTGCAGGTGGCGGCATTGCCGGCGGTCGGCGCTTCGATGAAGCGCTTGCCGGGCGCGGCCATGCGCATCTTGTGCAGGATGCCGTTGTCCGTCGCGACGATGAACTCGTTGGCCGACAGCGACTGCGCAGCCGCAATCAATTGCGACGTCGAGCCCACCACATCGGCCTGCGCCACCACGGATTCGGGCGATTCCGGGTGCACGAGGATCTTCGCGTTCGGGTGTTCGGCACGCAGCAGGTCCAGTTCCACGCCCTTGAACTCGTCGTGGACGAGGCACGAGCCCTGCCACATCAGCATGTCGGCGCCGGTCTGCTTCTGGATGTAGCTGCCGAGATGCCGGTCCGGGGCCCACAGGATCTTGTTGCCCTGCGCGTGCAGATGCTGCACGATCTTCAGCCCGATGGACGAAGTGACCATCCAGTCGGCTCGCGCCTTCACGGCCGCGCTGGTATTCGCATAGACGACGACGGTGCGATCCGGATGCGCGTCGCAGAATGCGGCAAATTCGTCCGGCGGACAGCCCAGGTCCAGTGAACACGTGGCGTCCAGGTCGGGCATCAGCACGGTCTTCTCGGGGCTCAGTATCTTGGCCGTCTCGCCCATGAAGCGCACGCCTGCGACCACCAGCGTCTTGGCGGAATGGTCGCGGCCGAAACGCGCCATCTCCAACGAGTCGGACACGCAGCCGCCGGTCTCTTCGGCGAGGTCCTGCAGGTCGGCGTCGACGTAGTAATGCGCGACGAGTACCGCCTCGCGCTCCTTGAGCAGCCGCTTGATGCGGGCCTTCAGCCCATCGCGCTCCTCGCGCGACAGCGCCGGCGGCACTTTCGCCCATGCGTGGGCGACACAGCTCGCGCCGGATTGCGTCTCGGCCAGCATGTCCGGGCGCTCGAATTCAACCGTCTTGATGTGGGTTTCCATGGTGGTCTCCGCGTCCGTTCCTGCCGTTAAGGCGTCAGAAAGGTGGCGTGGCAATGAAACGGACGGCGTGTGAGGAGGACTCGCGCCGCGATGCTTTGCCGCAGCTTAAGAATGTGAATTGGGGCAGTTTACCCAAAAGAAAAGCCCCGCTGCGGAGCGGGGCTTCACCTATGAAACAGAAAAGTCAGGCGTAGCGGCGCAGGCGCACAGCGAATTCCTGGAGCGCGTGGATGCCGCTTTCCTCGGCGCGCTTGCACCAGTCCTGCAGTTGATGCAGCAGCTGCTCGCGCGTAGCGTTCGAACGGCTCCACAGCGCGCCCAGTTCGCGGCGCATCTCCACGAACGTGTGCAGCGACGAATGGTCCGAGACGATCTGCGAAAGCTGCTCGCGTTGCGGCGGGCCGAGCTTGGTCTCGTCGCGGTGGAACCACTTGCGGGCCGGCTTCAGCGCACGGTATTCGACATCGCGCGACGCCTTGAGCTTGGCCAGCTCCTGGCGATAGGCCGCCTTGACGGTCTTGGCGTAGCGCGCCATCACGTCATAACGGTTGGCGATGATGGCTTCCAGCGTGTTCTGGTCGACCGGTTTGACGTCGCCAAAACGTGCCTTGGGCGCCACCTTCTTGACCTTGGCCAACCCAACCATTTCCAGCGCACGGATGTAGCCCCAGCCGATGTCGAACTCGTACCACTTGACCGAGAACTTGGCCGACGTGGCGTACGTATGGTGGTTGTTGTGCAGTTCTTCGCCGCCGATGATGATGCCCCACGGCGACACGTTGGTCGAAGCGTCTTCGCACTCGAAGTTGCGATAGCCCCAGTAGTGGCCCAGGCCGTTGATGATGCCGGCAGCGTGGATGGGAATCCACAGCATCTGCACGGCCCACACCGTCAGGCCGATCGCGCCGAACATCACGACGTCGAGGATCAGCATCAGGCCGACACCCTGCCACGTGAACTTCGAATACACGTTGCGCTCGATCCAGTCGTCGGGCGTGCCGTGGCCGAACTTCTGGATCGTTTCCTTGTTCTTGGCCTCGGCCCGGTAGAGTTCGGCGCCCTCGAGCAGCACCTTGCGGATGCCTCGCGTTTGCGGGCTGTGCGGATCGTCTTCGGTTTCGCACTTGGCGTGGTGCTTGCGGTGAATGGCCGTCCACTCCTTGGTGACCATGCCGGTGGTCAGCCAGAGCCAGAACCGGAAGAAATGTCCAGCGATGGGATGCACGTCCAGCGCCCGGTGCGCCTGGCAGCGGTGCAGGAAAATCGTCACGCTCGCGATGGTGATGTGCGTCACCACCAGCGTAAAAATCAGGATTTGCCACCAGGCCCAGTCCAGGGTGCCGTTGGCAAGGAAATTCAGAAGAGAGTCGATCAAAGTGTTCTCCGTGGTCAACTCGGGTGATTGAAGCAGCCTGGGTCGATAGCGCCATTGCTGCCTCGTCAGGCCATCCGCTGTCGCACGGTGGCGACAGTGGGGTCGTGTTGGCGGAGATTCGGGTGTTGGCACCCGGCTTGCGCGTCACATCGGCGAACTCTCCGGCTGCCGGTCATATGACCTCCGCCCCTGCGCAATGCAAGGCTTTCGCGGCAATGCGTCGCAAGCTTCAGGCCATTGCGACGGCCGCCTGATCCTTCGGGGGAACATCCGGCATTTTAACCGAAGACCCCCTCTACTCCATGGGGGAAAACCGTGAGTTTGACCCTGAGCAAGGGCGCACCGTTCCGCACCGGGATGTGTTAAAGCCGGGCACCCAGGCGCCTCATGCATCACCCGCCGATAAGCTATCCCCAGCCACGGGCCCCAGCACGCGCACTTCCCGCTGCGGGTATGGAATGTCGATCCCCGCCTCCTTGAAGCGCCGATAGATCGCCCGATTCAGATCGGACTGCACACCGAGCTTGCCGTTGTGCGGATCGTTGATCCACACGCCCAGTTCGTACTCGATGCCGCTGTCGCCGAACAGCGCGAGGAACGCGGCGGGCGCCGGATCTGCGAGTACGCGAGGAATGCCCTCGGCGCACTGGACCAGCAAGGCCAGCACGGTCTCGGGGTCTGCCGCATACGAGGCCTGCACCCGCACCGCCACACGGACGGTGCCGCGCTCGTTATGGTTCTGCACGGCCTGCGCGACCATCAACTCATTCGGCACGAGTGTGTCGCCGTCGCCGTTGCGCACGACGGTGTAGCGCGTGCGGATCTGCGTGACGATGCCGGTGTAGCTGCTGACCGTGATCTGGTCGCCCAGCTTGAGCGAGCGCTCGAGCAGGATGATGAAGCCCGACACATAGTTGCTCGCGATCTTCTGCAGGCCCAGGCCCAGCCCCACACCCAGCGCGCCGCCAAACACCGACAGCACCGTCAGGTCGATGCCGACCAGCGACAGGCTCAGCAGCAGCGACACCAGGAGCAACATCGCCTTGGTCACGCGCGACAGCACCACCTTGAGGTTGGCGTCGAGCGCCGTGGCGCGGGTGATGCGGCTGTCAAGCCAGGAGCCGAACCACATCGCCACGAGCACCGTGACGAGAATCCACACGACGCCCATGAGCAAGGCGGCGAGGCTGACCTTCTGCTTGCCGCCCAGCGCAAAGCGGATGCCCTCGAGGTAATCGACCACGTCGCCCAGCACACCGAGCACGTAGAGCACCATGCCGATCCACATGAGCGTTGTGAGCACGCGCTCGGCCAGCACGAGCATGCCGTGCAGCTCGCCGTTGGCCGACAACACGCGGCGCAGCACATAGAAGCCCAGGTAGAGCACCGCCAGCCCGAAGAGCGGCACCGCCGCGAGCCGGAATACGCTGATCGGCATGGTGCCGACCAGCGCGTAACGGGCCCCGAGCACCAGCAGCCAGCCGATCAGCGGGAACATCGCCCGCTCCAGGCTCGACCACGCAAAGCGCAGCGCGAAGGTCTCGTTCACGTGGCGCGCATGCAGGCGCCGCGCGATCGAGCGGGCCATGAGCCAGGCCGCGCCGAGCAGCAGCACGAGCACGCCCAGCTGCCAGATAAAGCGCGGGCCGCCCAGGTCGGCGACAATGTCGTCGATCATGTGGCCCAGCGCGAGGTGGCTCAGGTTCTGTGGCAATCCGTTCATTCGGCCGACACGTTATTGCGTTCGATAAGGCAGGGCGTCGCCCGCGTGCTTCTGCCAGTTGGCGGCATAGCGCTGGGCGAGATCGGCGTCGCCGCGCACGATCAGGACGTTCTCGGCATTGCCGCGCTGCGCCGTCTGCGTGAAGTTGAAGCTGCCCGTCACGAGCACCGGGCGGGCGCCGCGCGGGTCGATCACGATGACCTTGTTGTGCGCGTTCTTGTAGCGCACTTCCAGCCACACGGGAATGCCGGCATTGGCGATTTCCGGCACGCGGCTGCCGTTGGCGCGCATCATCTGTTCGCGGTCGGCCAGCACCCGCACATCGACGCCGCGCTGATGCGCCGCCAGCAGCGCGCGCACGATCGCCTTGTTTGACAGCAGGTAGGCCTGCACCAGCACCTGCTCGCGCGCCTGGTCGATGGCGTCCGCGAGCAGGCTCTCGATATCGTCATCGGGCGTGAAGGCGGCCTGCACCGTACCTTTGGCCGGCAGAACCGGTGGTGTGCTGCGGGCCTGGGCGAGGCCGGTGCCACTGAATGCAAGCGCAGCGGCCAGCAGCAGACCGACTTGGCGTGCGGTCATGCGCGGCGCTCCAGTACGGCCGCGAAGAAGCCGTCGGTCTGGTGCACGTGCGGATACAGCTCCAGGTAAGGGCCCATCTCGAGCGCGATCTTCTGGGCCGCCAGCACCTCGCCGGCAGGCACGAGCACGAAGTCTTCATGCGCGGCCAGGAACTGCTCGACCACCTGCTGGTTCTCGCGCGCCAGCACGCTGCACGTTGCGTAGACGAGGCGGCCGCCCGGCTTGAGGAGCCGCGCCGCGGAGTCCAGAATCGACCGCTGCTTGGCTGACATCTCTTCCACGGCCCGCGCGGATTGCCGCCATTTCAGGTCCGGATTGCGGCGCAGCGTGCCGAGCCCGCTGCACGGTGCGTCGACCAGCACGCGGTCGATCTTGCCCGCCAGGCGCTTGACCTTGGCGTCGTGCTCGCTGTCGATCCGGCTCGGATGCACATTGGACAAGCCGCTGCGCGCCAGACGCGGGCCCAGGTTCGACAGGCGCTTCTCCGATACGTCAAATGCGTACAGCCGCCCCGTCGAGCGCATCGCCGCACCGATCGCCAGCGTCTTGCCGCCCGCGCCCGCGCAGAAATCGACCACCATCTCGCCGCGCTTGGGCGCCAGGAGCTGGCACAGCAGCTGGCTGCCTTCGTCCTGCACTTCGACGGTGCCGTTGGTGAAGATCTCGAGCTTGTTCAGCGCCGGCTTGCCCGCCAGGCGAATGCCCACCGGCGACAGCGGTGCCGCGGCGCCCTCGATGCCGGCCTCGGCCAGCGTCGCCAGCACCGTGTCTCGATCGCCCTTGAGCGTGTTGACGCGCAGGTCCAATGGCGCGGGATTGAGCCACGCCTCGGCAAGGGCCTCGGTAAATTCCGCACCGTGCTGCGCAACCAGGGCGTCAAAGAGCCAGTCGGGCAGGTTGGCTCGCACACGGGGCGCCAGCGCAGCGCGGTCGCGCAGTTGCCAGCGGTCGAGCCACTCGGCTTCCGCGGGATTCAGGAACGGCGCGATCGCTTCACGTCCTGCGGTCTGCACGAGGCCGAGCAGCGCGAGGCGGCGGCGCGCCGGCCCCGAACCGCTTTCGGCGAACTGGCCAAATTCGTTCTTTCGGCGCAGCACGGCAAAGGCCGCCTCGGCGACGATGCCGCGCTCGCGGTGGCCGAGTTCGTGGTGCTCACGGAAGTACTGGCTGACCACCATGTCGGCCGGTGCAGCAAAGTGCAGCAGGCGGGCGAGCACCTTGTCCAGGTGCTCAAGATGGCTGCCGTGCACGCCCGTGCGCGGGCGCGGCGTACGTTGGGCCGGCTTGCCTTGCGGTGCCCGGTACCAGCCACCGCCCCCCGAACCCGAACGCTTGCTACCCGACCCCCCATTGCGCGGCCGCTGGCGATCCTGGCTCATGCAGCCTCCCGGGCATCGGCCCCGATCACGAGTTGTGGAGCGTCCGGCGAAACACGCACCACGCCGTTCTGCACACTCAGCCGGTCTTCGACAAACCAGCGCACGGCGCGCGGATAGATCACGTGCTCCTGCGTGAGCAGCCGCGCGGCGAGCGACTGCGGCGTGTCGTCCTGGCGCACGTCGATGATGGCCTGCAGCACGATCGGACCGTGATCCAGATCCGCGGTCACGAAATGGACGGTCGCGCCATGCACCTTCACGCCCATGGCCAGCGCCGCCTCATGCGTATGCAGACCAGGGAAGCACGGCAGCAGCGACGGATGGATGTTCAGCATGCGTCCGGCGTAATGCTTCACGAAGCCGGGCGTGAGAATGCGCATGAAGCCCGCCAGCACGACCAGATCAGGCGAGTAGCCGTCGATGGCCTGCGCCAGCGCAGCATCGAAGTGCTCGCGGTCGGCAAACGTCTTGTGATCGACCACCGCCGTGGCGATGCCGTGCGACGCGGCAAATTTAAGTCCGGCCGCATCGGGCCGATTAGAAATGACGGCGGCAATGCGCGCCTGCCAGCCTTCTGCCTGGCAAGCCCGCACGATGGCTTCCATATTGGAGCCCCGCCCGGAAATGAGAATGACGATGTTTTTCATCGCGGCATTTTATCAAGTGCGCCGCAGTTCGCCGGAGAAAATCCGGTGCGGCGCTTGGCAAGCCCGCGTCACGCGGCTTTCCGGCGTACCGTGGCATTTTGCCGACGGCGCGTAGCAAAAAGCTCGCCGCATCCCAAAAATGGAGGGTGCAACCGTTGGCGTGCGATGGCGCGCTCTGATAATCTCAACACCATAATTGCCCGCACACCCGGGGGGGTCCGGTGTGCCGTCAGCGACGACTGGAAGTCCCTTGCGGCGTTCCGGCATCTTCGCTGCAACACTGCGCGGGCAATAACCGTGAAAGCCGATCGGCCGTGGGCGACCCAGCCCGGCCCGCCGGCCACCGCCCGCGCCGGGTCGGCACGCGTACAACAACAAGAGGGCCTTGCCCTCACCGGGGAATAAGAATGACGAGCTCGCTGCGTAGCCTGCTGGTGGTCGACGACCACCCCCTCGCCTTGTCTGGCACGACCACGTTTCTCGCGCACGCCTTGCCTGAAGTCCAGGTGCACGCAGCAATCGGCCGCCGCCAGGCGCTGGCGCTGGTGGACGAAGGCGTCCGGCCCGACGTGGTGCTGCTCGACGTCTGGCTCTCCGACTGCACCGGCTTCGACGCCATGCGCGAGCTGCGCGGCAAGCTGCCCGAAGCGCGCTTTGCCTTCATGTCGGCTGAGAACACGCCGGAGATCGTCGCCAAGGCACAGGCGCTGGGCGCCATCGGCTTCATCGGCAAGCACGCCGATGCCCATGCGTTTTCGAAGGCCGTGGCCGGCATCTTCAGCGGCGATGCGTCGTTCCCGTCGGAAGACGACATGGGCGGCAGCAACAAAGGAGGCGCCTCCCACGGCATCCCGATCACGCCGGCAGAACTCGGCCTGACGCCGCGCCAGGGTTCTGTGCTCGCGCTGTTGCTTGAAGGACTGCCCAATAAATCGATCGCCCGCCAGCTGGGCCTGACGGAGAACACCGTCAAGGAACACGTCTCGGCGATCCTGCAGCGGCTGGGCGTGCGCACGCGCATCCAGATCATCTCGCGCATGGAGCGCTTCCGCCTGACGGGCGCGGCCTGATTTGCGCGGCGCCGCATCCGACGGCGCCGGCTTTCCGCGTTGCTCAGTACGCGACCTGTGGCTCGGCCGCACGGCCCCGCAGCCAGCGCTTGAGCAGTACGCGCAGCATGTTCGGATCCATCGGCTTGGCCAGCAGCAGGTAGCCGGCCTCTTCCGCACGCGCCAGCGCGGCGGAGTTGCGGTCGCCAGTCAGCAGCACGGCGTGGGCGTCGGGATGGCTGACCTGCCAGCGTTCGAGCAGTTGCAGGCCGTCTTCCTCTCCGGGCAGGCGCAGGTCGCAGAAGATGATCTGCGGGCGAATGCCGCGCGCGAGCAGTTGGTCCGCGGCACGGCCATCGGCGGCGCTGTGCACCTCCACGCCCCACGCCTCGAGCAGTGCGTGCCAGGCCTTGCGGATCTGCGGATCATCGTCCACCACCAGTACCACGCCCGAGAAACGCGGCTGGTCCAGCACCGCACGCTTCTGCTCCGCCCGCGGCTGGGCGGCCAGCGGCGCCTTCACCTCGGCCGGCACGGGCCGCAGCGCCATCCAGAACATCGAGCCCCGGCCCGGCACCGAACGCACGCCGAACGTACCGCGCAGCAGGCGCACGCATTCCTTGTAGATGGCCAGCCCCAAGCCGAGACCCTGGCTTGGGTCGCGCTCGGGGTTTTCGACCTGGTAGTAGGTCGAGAAGATTTCTTTCTGGTGCTCCGGCGCCACGCCGATGCCGGTATCCCACACCTCGATGCGCAGATGCTTCTGGCGCACGCGCAACGCCACCATCACGCCGCCGCGCTCGGTATAGCGCAGCGCATTCTGCAGCAGGTTGAACAGCGCCCGGCGCAGCAGCACCGGCTCGGCCATGCCGAATACCGGCAGCGGCGGAATGCGCTGCGTGAGCGTCAGACCCTTGGCGCGCGCATCCGGCATGAACTGCTGGACCACCTCGGTGATGACCTCGCCCAGATCCACCGGCTCCAGCGTCGGCGAGGTCTTGCGGCTCTCGAGCTTGGACAGGTCGAGCAGCGAGCGGAACAGCAGATCGATCGTCGCCGCGCCCGAGGCAAGCTGCTCCACCAGCGGCGCCAGCGATTCGGACTGGTTGCGCGCCCGCAACGCCTCCACCAGCAGCACGAGCGCATGCACGGGCTGCCGCAGATCGTGGCTGGCCGCGGCCAGGAAGCGCGACTTTTCCTCCGACGCCGACAGCGCGCGCTGCTTTTCGTCCTGGTAGCGGCGCGCCAGCTGGCGGCTTTCGTTCTCGAGCTGGATTTCACGCACGAGCGTGTTGTGGATGTTCACCGCATGGCGCGTCAGCAGGGCCGCAAAGAAGAGCAGCACCCCGCGCAGGTACAGCCCGTGGCCCGGAAACGCCTGCTCCGCCAGCACGAAGTGCGGCGCCAGGATGCCCGTGCCGAGGATCAGCAGGCTCGACGGCACCGGCGCCTGCGACAGCACCGCGGCCGCCGCCACGCCGATGATCACGATCATCAGCAGGCTGCTGAACTCCAGCGACGGCGACATCAGGTACAACCCGGCCGAGCAGCCCCATGCCACGCCACCCACCGCCGACATGACGTGCATGCCCGTCCACCACTTGCGGGTGTGCGCAGCCAGCGTCATGCGGGGGAGGTCGTAGCGGTATCCGAAATAGAAGCGCAGGCCCGACGCCGTCAGGCACAGCATGATCAGGCACCAGCCCAGCAGCGCCGGGCGATTGGGCGCATCCCAGAATGCCGCCACTGTCAGCGCAGGCAGCACGACCGAGGCGGCAATCCCCATGGGCGCCCCCCGATGCACGGCGGCGAGCAGCTTGGCTCGGGCATCCAGTTCGAGCGGCGCACGGCTGGCCAGCCCGAACTTGGCGAAGAAAAGGCGCAACGAGGCGTTCAAGGGAATGCGGGGAAGAAGAAGCCGGATCTCAGCGGATATCGGATTGTGCCGCAAGCCCGCAACGGGCGGGCGCACCGTTCGGAGGATTGTGCAACAGCCCGACACCTGGCTCGCCGCGCGCCGGGGACGCGGCAATCCCTTATATAATGTGCGTTTTGCTGGATTTTTGCGCAGTGCCGCGGCAATCCAATCCGAAACGCTGCCCTTTCTTCCTCCATCACCGACGCCTCTCGTGAAAGTCTTTCGCGGCCTGCCCAATGCCGAAAGTCGCGCGCCGTGCGCGCTGACCATCGGCAACTTTGACGGCGTGCACCGCGGGCACCAGTCTCTGCTGGCCCGGGCGCGCGCGGCGGCCGACGCACGCGGGCTGCCGCTCACGGTGATGACGTTCGAGCCGCATCCGCGCGAATTCTTCATGCCGGATCGCGCGCCCACCCGCATTGCCCTGCTGCGCGACAAGCTCGAAAGCCTGCGGCGCCAGGGCGTCGACCGCGTGGTCGTGGAGCACTTCAACGCGCATTTCGCCGGCCAGACGCCGGACGAGTTCGTGCGCAACGTGCTCGTCGACGGGCTGCATGCGCGCTGGCTGCTGGTGGGCGATGACTTCCGCTTTGGCGCCAAGCGCGCCGGAGATTTCACCTACCTGCAGGCCGCCGGCGCGCAGTTCGGATTTGAAGTCGAGCAGATGGGCTCGGTGTCGGAGTCCGGCATTCGCATCTCCAGCTCGGCGGTGCGCGAGGCGCTGGCCGCGGGCGACCTCGAACATGCCCGCCGCCTGCTCGGTCACGGTTATGCCATCAGCGGGCACGTGGTGCACGGGCAAAAGCTCGGCCGCTCGCTCGGCTTCCCGACGCTGAATCTGCGCATTTCGCACCGCAAGCCCGCAGTGGCCGGCATCTTTGTCGTGCAGGTGCACGGGCTGGCCGAAAAGCCGCTGCCGGCCGTCGCCAGCATTGGCGTGCGCCCGACGGTGGACGATTCCGGCCGCGTGCTGCTGGAAGTGCACGTCTTTGATTACAACGCCAGCGTCTACGGCAAGCTGGTCCGCGTGGAATTCATGAAGAAGCTGCGCGACGAGGCTCGCTACGATTCGCTCGATGCGCTCAAGGACGCCATCGCGCAGGACTGTGTTCACGCGCGGCAGTTCTTCGGCCTGCCCGTTCCACCGGCCGGCGAGTCGCCAACGCTTCGGCGCGACTTCGCGACCTCCGCCACCGACCGAATTCAGTAGGCGGCTGACGCACCCGCCGCCCGAAAGCCACACCACGCACGCGCCTGCTCTGACCGGCGCGCTGCATCGATCCGATTTGCCCGAATCTGCCTCACATCACACCATGTCTGACGCCAAGAAGCCCACGCCGGAGAAAAGCAAGTACCCGGTCAACCTGCTGGACACCCCCTTCCCCATGCGCGGCGATCTGCCCAAGCGCGAGCCGCAATGGGTCAAGCAGTGGCAGGACAAGCAGCTCTACAAGAAGATCCGCGCCGCGCGTAAAGGCGCGAAGAAGTTCATCCTTCACGATGGCCCGCCGTATGCCAACGGCGACCTGCACATCGGCCACGCGGTCAACAAGATCCTCAAGGACATGGTGATCAAGTCGCGCGGCCTGACCGGCCTGGATGCCGTGTACGTGCCGGGGTGGGATTGCCACGGCATGCCGATCGAGATCCAGATCGAAAAGCAGTTCGGCAAGGGCCTGCCCGTCAAGGAAGTGCAGGAGAAGGCGCGCGCCTACGCCACCGGCCAGATCGCGCGCCAGAAGGCCGACTTTGAGCGCCTGGGCGTGCTGGGCGACTGGGCGGACCCATACCTCACCATGAACTTCCGCAACGAAGCCGACGAGCTTCGCGCGCTGGGCAAGATTCTCGAAAAGGGCTACGTCTTCCGCGGCCTGAAGCCGGTCAACTGGTGCTTCGACTGCGGCTCGGCATTGGCTGAGGCAGAAGTCGAATATGCGGATCGCACCGACCTGTCGATCGACGTCGGCTTCCCGTTCGCCGACATCGACGCGCTGGCGAGCGCCTTCCACGTCGGCGCCGATGTGCTCAAGGCCAAGCCGGGCTGGATCGTGATCTGGACGACGACGCCGTGGACGATCCCGTCCAACCAGGCGCTGAACCTGCACCCGGAAATCGAATACGCGCTGGTCGACACGCCGCGCGGGCTGCTGATCGTCGCGAAGGAGCGCGTCGAGGCCTGCCTGCAAAGCTGGAAGCTCGAAGGCACCGTGCTGGCCACGTGCGAAGGTGCCGCGCTCTCGGGCGTGCGTTTCCACCATCCGCTCGCGAAGATGGATGCGGGCTACGACCGCACCTCGCCCGTCTACCTGGGCGACTACGTGACCATCGACACCGGCACCGGCATCGTCCACTCCGCGCCCGCCTATGGCGTGGAAGACTTCCAGTCGTGCAAGGCGCACGGCATGCCCGACGCGGACATCATCAACCCGGTGATGGGCAACGGCGTCTACGCATCGACGCTGCCGCTGTTCGGCGGCCAGATGATCTGGGATGCCAACCCCAAGATCGTCGAGGTGCTGCGCGAATCGGGCAACCTGTTCGACGCGCACAAGTACAACCACAGCTACATGCACTGCTGGCGCCACAAGACGCCGATCATCTATCGCGCCACGTCGCAGTGGTTTGCGGGGATGGACGTGCAGCCCAACGACGGCAACGCCACGCTGCGCGAAACGGCGCTCGCCGGCATCGATGCCACCGCGTTCTACCCGTCGTGGGGCAAGCAGCGCCTGCACAACATGATCGCCAACCGCCCGGACTGGACGCTGTCGCGCCAGCGCCAATGGGGCGTGCCGATGGCGTTCTTCGTGCACAAGGAAACCGGCGCGCTGCACCCGCGCACGCCTGAGCTGCTGGAGCAGGTCGCGCAGCGCATCGAACAAAACGGCATCGAAGCCTGGCAGACGCTCGACCCGCGCGAGCTGCTCGGCGACGAGGCTGACATGTACGAGAAGAATCGCGACACGCTCGACGTGTGGTTCGACTCGGGCACGACGCACTGGCACGTCATCCGCGGCTCGCATGCGGCGGATCTGTACGACGCTTCGGCCGAGCTGCCGGACGGCCGCCTGGCCGATCTGTACCTGGAAGGCTCCGACCAGCACCGCGGCTGGTTCCACTCGTCGCTGCTGACGGCTTCGATGCTGTACGGCAAGCCGCCGTACAAGGGCCTGCTCACGCACGGCTTCACGGTGGACGGCGAAGGCCGGAAGATGTCGAAGTCGATCGGCAACACGATCGCACCGCAGGAAATCGCCAACAAGATGGGCGCGGAGATCATCCGCCTGTGGGTCGCCTCGACGGATTATTCGGGCGAACTCGCCATCTCTGACGAGATCCTGAAGCGCGTGGTCGAAAGCTATCGCCGCATCCGCAACACGCTGCGCTTCCTGCTCGCCAACCTGACCGACTACGATCACGCCAAACACGCGTTGCCGACCGAGCAATGGCTCGAAATCGACCGCTATGCCGTAGCGCTGACGGATGCGTTGCAGAAGGAAGTGCTGTCGCACTACGACGTGTATGAATTCCACCCGGTGGTCGCCAAGCTCCAGACGTTCTGCTCGGAAGACCTGGGCGGCTTCTACCTCGACGTGCTGAAGGACCGCCTGTACACCACGGCACCCGATTCCGTGGCGCGCCGCTCGGCACAGAACGCGCTGTATCACATCACCCAGGCCATGCTGCACTGGATGGCGCCGTTCCTGTCGTTCACGGCCGAAGAGGCTTGGCAGGTCTTCGCCCACGGCACGGAGCACACCGACACCATCTTCACCAGCACCTACTACACCGCCCCGGTGCCGCAAGGCGCCAGCGCGCTGCTGGAAAAGTGGGCCGCCATCCGCAACGTGCGCGGCGAAGTGACCAAGCAGCTCGAAGCGCTGCGCATCGACGGCAAGATCGGCGCGTCGCTGCAGGCGGAAGTGACGGTCGCTGCCGGTGACACCGTGTACGACGCCCTGGCGAGCCTCGGCGACGACCTGCGCTTCGTGCTGATCACGTCGGCGGCCAAGCTCGAACGCGCGCCCGAGGGCGGCGATCTGCTCATCACCGTGGCACCTTCGACGCATGCCAAGTGCGAACGCTGCTGGCACTACCGCGCCGACGTCGGCCACGACCACGCCCACCCGACGCTCTGCAAGCGCTGCACTGACAACCTGTTTGGCGCCGGTGAACAACGGAGCGCTGCCTGATGGCCACTCGCAACAACGGCAAGAGCAAGGCGGTTTCGCGTTCAGGCGGCGGTCATGGTCTGGGCCCCTGGCTGGGCCTGGCCGTGATCTGGATCCTGCTGGACCAGCTGACCAAGATCGCGATCCTGAAGACGTTCACGTACGGACAATCGCGCCCGATCACGGGTTTCTTCAACCTGGTGCTGGCCTACAACAAGGGGGCGGCGTTCTCGTTCCTGGCGGCGGCTGGGGGCTGGCAACGCTGGTTCTTCACAGGCCTGGGAATCGCGGCGGCGCTGTTCATCGTGTGGCTGCTCAAGCGGCACAGCGCGCAGAAGCTGTTCTGCTTTGCGCTCGCGCTCATCCTGGGTGGGGCGCTTGGCAACGTGATCGACCGCGTCGTCTACGGCCACGTGGTGGACTTCCTCGACTTTCACCTCAACACCTACCACTGGCCCGCATTCAATGTGGCGGACTGCGGGATCACGATCGGCGCCGTGCTGTTGATCGTTGACGAACTGCGGCGCGTGCGGCGCTGAACGCCGACGCAGTGGCGTGGTAGTGAATCAGTATCGAATCGCGTACCACGCCCGTTTGATGTACTCGGCCAAGATGGTTCCGCTCTCGTAAATCGGCAACGACTTGGTGAGCGTGTCCCCGGCGAATACGCCGTGCACGCCCCATGCCACATCAGGCCACACCTGGCGGAATACGTCCCGCGCCCGGCCTGTGTGGTACCAACTGGTGACCAGCACCGCGCGGCCGACATGCTGACCGGTCAACGCCCGGTGCGTCATCTGCGCGTTTTCCATCGTGCTACCCGATTCACACTCGTAGCCGATGCGGTCAGCCGGTATGCCGGCCATCACCAGCCGGCGCACGATCAGCAGGCAATCTCCCTCCCCGCTCACGAACACGCGCGGCGCCACACCCGCGTGATACAGCTCCGCCGCACCGATCACGCGCTGACCCGATTCCCCGCCGAGGACAACGATCACGTCTGCCCTCGCAGGCACGGACTCCTCGCGCAACCACGCTTTGGCTTCGCGCACGAGCACCGCGCCCGTCACCAGGGCGACAAGGGACAATGCGCCGACTACCGCCAGGACATTGCAGACTGCCGAACGAGCGAAAACCATATCGGGAATGAGCATTTGAGGAAAAATCCGGGCGCCGGACGGGCTTCGGGCCAAGCCGGTATCATCGCCACACTGACGGGCGGGCCGATCCGGCTCCGGGTTGTATCCTGCCCAAGCACATTGCGTCAATCGGACCCCAGCGGACAGTTATGGAACTGCAAGGCAAACATTTCGTGCTCGGCCTGACCGGCGGCATCGCGTGCTACAAGTCGGCCGAGCTCGTGCGGCTGCTGACCAAGGCCGGTGCGACCGTGCAGGTGGTGATGACCGACGCCGCCACGCACTTCATCACGCCGGTGACGATGCAGGCGCTTTCCGGACGCCCCGTCTTCACGTCGGAGTGGGACAACCGCATCGGCAACAACATGCCGCATATCGATCTCTCGCGCGAAGCGGACGCAATCGTCATCGCCCCAGCATCGACGGACTTCCTCGCCAAGCTTGCGCACGGCATGGCCGACGATCTGCTCTCCACGCTATGCATCGCGCGCGACTGCCCGCTGCTCGTGGCCCCCGCCATGAACCGGCAGATGTGGGCCGCGCCCGCTACTCAGCGCAACGCCGCGCAGCTGCGCGCGGATGACGTCACGCTGCTCGGCCCCGATGCCGGCGACCAGGCCTGCGGCGAAGTCGGCGACGGCCGCATGCTCGAGCCGGAAGACATCGTCGAGCAACTCATCGGCTTCTTCCAGCCCAAGCTGCTGCGCGGCCACCGCGTGCTGTTGACAGCCGGCCCGACCTTCGAGCCGATCGACCCGGTGCGCGGCATCACGAATCTGTCGAGCGGCAAGATGGGCTTTGCGCTGGCGCGGGCTGCATCGCAGGCCGGTGCGACGGTCACGCTCGTCGCTGGGCCGTGCCATCAGGACACGCCTGCAGGCGTATTGCGCATCGATGTGCAGACTGCCCAGCAGATGCACGATGCCGTCATGCGCGAGCTGGACACCACGAAGAACGACATTTTCATTGCCGTGGCCGCCGTGGCGGATTGGCGTGTGGCGCAAGCCGCGGAGCAGAAGCTCAAGAAGCAGAGCGATTCCGACGTACCGACACTGACGTTCACGCAGAACCCGGACATCCTGGCCGCCGTGGCACGCCGTGCGAATGCGCCCTTCTGCGTCGGCTTTGCAGCAGAAACCGAACGCCTGGAAGAGTTCGGCGAGGCCAAGCGCCAGAAAAAAGGCATCCCGTTGCTGGTCGGCAATCTCGGGCATCAGACCTTCGGCCGCGACGACAATGAAGTCGCGCTCTTCGATGCCAAGGGCATCACGCGCCTGCCGCGCGCCGACAAGCTGACGCTCGCGCGCCAGATCGTCGCCGCCATCGCCGACCGCGTGCACGGAGCACGGTCATGAGCGCCGCGCCGATCCGTCTATCGGTCCTGGACCAAAGCCCCGTCATCTATGGCCACAGCGCACGCGATGCCATTGCCGCGACGGTCGACCTGGCGCAACTGACGGATTCGCTCGGCTACACGCGCTACTGGTGCGCCGAGCACCACGGCCTGCGCGGCGTCAGCAACCCCGCGCCCGAAGTGATGATCGCCCGCGTGGCGAGCGCCACGAAGCACCTGCGCGTGGGCTCCGGCGGCGTGATGCTGCCGTACTACAGCCCGTTCAAGCTGGCCGAGCAGTTCCGCCTGCTGGAAGCGCTGTTCCCGAACCGTATCGACCTGGGTGTCGGCCGCGCACCCGGCGGCGACATGCGTACCGCGCAGGCCGTGGCCATGGGCGACTACAACCGGGGCGACATCTTCCCGCAGCAGGTGCAGGAACTGATCTGGCACCTGACGGGCACGCTGCCACCGGATCACCCCGCTTACGGCGTCATCCTGCAGCCCGAGATCGACACCCAACCCGAACTGTGGGTGCTCGGCTCCAGCGATTTTGGTGGCGCGTTGGCCGCGCGCCTCGGTACCCGTTTCGCGTTTGCCCATTTCATCAATCCGCACGTCGGGCACATCGTCGCGCAGCAGTACCGTACCGATTTCGAACCCGGCTACGACGCACGGCCGTACAGCGCTGCCGCCGTCTTCGTGATCGCGGCAGACACTGAAGCCGAGGCGCGCCGCTACGAAGCTGCGATTGATTTGCGCCGCGTGCAGATGGCGATTGGCGTGAATGGCCCGATCCCGACTGTCGAGCAAGCCGAAGCGCACGTCTACACCGAGCGCGACCAGGCCATCGTCATGCGGGAGCGGCCGCGCAGCATCATCGGCACACCGGAATCCGTGGCCGAGCAGATGCTTGCGCTCAAGAGCCGCTTTGTCGCCGACGAACTGATCGTGCTGACCGTCGCGCCCAGCTACAAGGCGCGCCTGCGCTCGTACGAGCTGCTGGCCGAGGCGTTTGCGCTACCATCTCCGGCTTCTGCAACCTCCTCGGCCTGCCCCGCATGAAACTCGACGTCAAGATCCTCGACGCCCGCCTGCACGAACAGCTTCCGCAGTACGCCACCGCCGGCAGCGCCGGGCTGGACCTGCGCGCCTGCATCGACGCCCCGCTCACCATCGAGCCCGGCACCACGCACCTGATTCCGACCGGCATGGCGATCCACCTGGCCGACCCCGGTTATGCCGCGCTGATCCTGCCGCGCTCGGGCATGGGCCACAAGCACGGCATCGTGCTGGGCAACCTGGTCGGCCTGATCGATTCGGATTACCAGGGCCAACTGATGGTGAGCACGTGGAACCGTGGCAGCACGGCGTTCGTGCTCAATCCGATGGAGCGCTTGGCACAACTGGTGATCGTGCCGGTGGTGCAAGCCGAGTTGAACATCGTCGATGACTTTGCAGAAAGCGAGCGCGGTGCCGGTGGCTTCGGCAGCACGGGACGCCACTGAGTGCATCGTCGGCACATAGAAAAACGGCCCGGAGTTTTTCCGGGCCGTTTTCTTTGGAGCGTCTGACGGGTCAGGCTTCCGCTTCTTCCTGGGCAGGTGCGGGCGGTGCTTCGTTCTCGGAGAACTCCAGCTTCACCGCATCCGCATCGTCCAGATCCACGACCACCTTTCCGCCGTTCACCAGCTTGCCGAACAGCAGTTCGTCGGCCAGCGCCTTGCGGATCATGTCCTGGATCAGGCGCTGCATCGGGCGCGCACCCATCAGTGGGTCGAAACCCTTCCTCGCCAGGAAGCGACGGAGCTTCTCGGTGAAGATGGCATCCACCTTTTTCTCGT
This sequence comes from Ralstonia mannitolilytica, assembly GCF_905397375.1. Taxonomy (GTDB): domain Bacteria; phylum Pseudomonadota; class Gammaproteobacteria; order Burkholderiales; family Burkholderiaceae; genus Ralstonia; species Ralstonia mannitolilytica. The sequence goes on along the minus strand of NZ_CAJPVG010000006.1, from coordinate 161,875 downwards.
GCAGTTGCTCTTCCAGCTGCATGAGGAACTTGTCGACCACGCGCATGATGATTTCCTCATCGAGCGAGCGGAAGCTGATGGTTGCGTCCAGACGGTTGCGGAACTCCGGCGTGAACATGCGCTTGATGTCGGCCATCTCGTCGCCCTGTTCGCGCGCCGTGGTGAAACCGATCGTTGCCTTGTTCATCGTCTCGGCGCCCGCATTGGTCGTCATGATGATGATGACGTTGCGGAAGTCCGCCTTGCGGCCGTTATTGTCCGTCAACGCGCCGTGGTCCATCACCTGCAGCAGGATGTTGAAGATGTCCGGGTGCGCCTTCTCGATCTCGTCCAGCAGCAGCACGCAGTGCGGCTTCTTGGTCACGGCTTCCGTCAGCAGACCGCCTTGGTCGAAGCCCACGTAGCCCGGAGGCGCGCCAATCAGCCGGCTCACCGCATGGCGCTCCATGTACTCCGACATGTCGAAGCGGATCAGCTCGATGCCGAGGATGAACGCGAGCTGCTTGGCGACTTCCGTCTTGCCCACGCCCGTCGGGCCGCTGAACAGGAACGAGCCGATCGGCTTGTCCGTCTTGCCCAGGCCGGCACGCGACATCTTGATGGCCGAAGCCAGCGCGTCGATGGCCGGATCCTGCCCGAACACGACCGACTTCAGGTCACGCTCCAGCGTCTGCAGCTTGCTGCGATCGTCCTGCGACACGCTTTGCGGCGGGACGCGGGCAATGCGCGACACGATGTCTTCGATCTCGCTCTTGCCGATGGTCTTCTTCTGCTTCGACTTCGGCAGGATGCGTTGCGCCGCACCCGCTTCGTCGATCACATCGATCGCCTTGTCCGGCAAATGACGGTCGGTGATGAAGCGCGCCGACAGCTCAGCCGCCGCAGTCAACGCCGACGACGCGTACTTCACGCCATGGTGTTCTTCGAAGCGCGACTTCAGGCCGCGCAGAATCTGCACGGTCTGATCCACCGACGGCTCCACCACGTCGATCTTCTGGAAGCGGCGCGACAGCGCTGCGTCCTTCTCGAAGATGCCCCGGTATTCCGTGAACGTCGTCGCACCGATGCACTTGAGCGCGCCCGACGACAGCGCCGGCTTGAGCAGGTTGCTGGCATCCAGCGTGCCGCCCGATGCAGCGCCCGCGCCGATCAGCGTATGGATTTCGTCGATGAACAGGATCGCGTTCGGGTTGTCCTTGAGCGACTTCAGCACGCCCTTCAGGCGCTGCTCAAAGTCGCCACGGTATTTGGTGCCGGCGAGCAGGGCGCCCATGTCGAGCGAGTAGACGACGGACTTCGCGAGGATGTCCGGCACTTCGCCCTTGGTGATGCGCCATGCCAGGCCCTCAGCGATGGCCGTCTTGCCGACGCCGGCCTCGCCGACCAGCAGCGGGTTGTTCTTGCGGCGGCGGCACAGCACCTGCACCACGCGCTCGACTTCCTGCTCGCGGCCGATCAGCGGATCGATCTTGCCGGCCTTGGCCAGCGCGTTCAGGTTCTGGGTGAACTGCTCGAGCGGGCTTTCCTTGCCGTCGCCGCCTTCGCCTTCGGGGTTGCCCTCGCCTTGCTTGGCGGGCTCCGCCTGGTCCTTGCGGATGCCGTGACTGATGAAGTTGACGACATCCAGGCGGGTCACGCCCTGTTGCTGCAGGTAATACACCGCGTGCGAATCCTTCTCGCCAAAGATGGCCACCAGCACATTCGCGCCCGTGACTTCCTTCTTGCCGTTGGAGGTCGACTGCACGTGCATGATGGCGCGCTGGATCACGCGCTGAAAGCCGAGCGTCGGCTGCGTGTCCACCTCGTCGGTGCCGGGCACGACGGGCGTGTTGTCAGCGATGAAGTTCTTCAGGTGCGTGCGGAGATCTTCGATGTTGGCGGCGCAGGCGCGCAGCACCTCCGCGGCCGTCGGATTGTCCAGCAGCGCAAGCAGCAGGTGCTCCACCGTAATGAATTCGTGGCGAGCCTGACGGGCTTCGACAAACGCCATGTGCAGGCTGACTTCCAGTTCTTGCGCGATCATGCTTCCTCCATCACGCACTGCAGCGGGTGCCCCGCCTGCCGTGCATGGGTTGATACCAATTCCACTTTCGTCGCGGCGATATCCCGAGTGTAGATACCGCACACGCCCTTACCTTCCCGATGCACAGTCAGCATGATCTGTGTGGCAGTCTCCCGGTCTTTGCTGAAATATTGCTGAAGGATCATCACGACGAATTCCATCGGGGTGTAGTCGTCGTTGAGCAGCAGCACCTTGTACATCGCGGGCGGTTTGAGCGCTTGCTCTTTCCGCTCCAGGACGGTGCCTGCATCGTGTTGTGGAGTGGTCGCTTGCCGGATTGCCATGGTCTTATTCTAACCACTCCTTTCGACTTCGCAATTTGGGGAAATAACGCTGACTTCAAGGTCTGCAAACGGTTTGGCCGAGCCGGCGTGCTTCCGTCGGCCCTCGGCGCGGAGGGGTTTTTCCGCCGCTGCCCGCCGGAGAGCGGCGCAAGCTCCGGGCCTGCCATGCCAATCGTTTTCTCATAGTGGGGGCGACCGGCTCAATTTCGAGCGAAACCTCTTCCAAAACTGACCGTTTTTCGCCACAAACCCATCTTCGGCGGCCTTGACAGTCTGTTGCTTTCCTCGAACAATCGAATTCAACATGTGCGTCTTACTGCCCCGCAAACCGTTGGCAGCAGGCCTCATGATGGTGAGCCGGGGAGGCCTCACACCAGTCGACAACAGATCGACAACCGCTTCAGGCTGTGGCGCCTGCCACGAGAAGACCGATCGCTGACGGCGCGGTTCCATCCGCGCCTTTCGTCGTGCCCCACGGCCGACGCCCGGCGATGACTGCGCGGTACCGCTCTGCACTGGCCCGACAGGCATGCTTTCCCCGCTCGGACTTGTGTTTCCACGGAGGGGTTGTTTATGGCAAGCGGTACTGTCAAATGGTTCAACGATGCCAAGGGTTTCGGTTTCATCTCGCCTGACGAGGGTGGTGAAGAACTGTTCGCGCATTTCTCGGCCATCCAGATGAGCGGCTTCAAGACGCTCAAGGAAGGCCAGCGCGTCACGTTCGAGGTGACGCAGGGTCCGAAGGGCAAGCAGGCCACCAATATCCAGTCGGCCGCCTGATCGGCGTCATGGGGCGCCCGCCGCTGGCGGACGCCCAATTGCAAAAAACCCGGTACCACGCCGGGTTTTTTGTTGCCGCAGCGGCGGACAATGGCGGCACACCGCAAGCAACACGCCATTTCGTCGCAGCGTGCGCCAGGGTGCGTGGATGATCCCCGTGTTCAAGGAGCCCCCCGCATGAAACAGCACATCGCCTGTACCGCCCTCTCCGTCGCCCTCATTGCGGCGTTACTGCCGGCCGGTGCCAGCGCAGATCGGCGATCTCATCAAAAGCGCCACGCAAGGCGGGCACGAATCCTCCGGCGGGTTGGGCGCCCTGGGGAATCTCGGTGGAATGGGCGGCGGCCTGCCGTCGCTGGGTTCGCTCAGCTCGGGCAGCACCGGCAATGTGGCCGGGGTGCTGGAGTTCTGCGTGAAGAACAATTACCTGAGCGGCGCCGGCGCGGAGTCGGTCAAGGACAGGCTGCTCGGCAAGCTGGGGGGCGCGCCCGCGTCTGACCCAGGCTATACGGATGGCACCCGGGGCATCCTCACCGGCGCCGACGGCAGCACATTCGACCTGGCCAGCATCAAGTCGCAGATCACCCGCCAGGCCTGCGACAAGATCCTGTCGCAGGGCAAATCGCTGCTCTGAGGCGCGACGCGGCCAGGCGCGCACTACACTGCAGTATCGATGGGCGTTCGCCCGCCATTTTGCTCGAGGCATCCATGCTGGAAACCGCCGCGCTGGCCGCCGGCTTGTCCTGGACCAGCGGCTTCCGTCTCTACCTGGCCGTGTTCGCTGCGGGCATCCTGGGCCGCGCGGGGTGGCTGCACCTGCCGCCCGGTCTGCAGATGCTGGAATCGTGGTGGGTCATCGGCTTGGCCGGCGTGCTGGCGGTGGCGGAATTCCTCGCCGACAAGATTCCCGGTTTCGATTCCGTTTGGGATGGCATCCAGACCTTCATCCGCGTGCCTGCCGGTGCGATCCTGGCTGCGGCTGCGTTCGGACAGCTCGATCCGCAATGGATGGTGGCTGCGGGACTGATTGGCGGGACGCTGGCCGGCACAGCCCATGCCACCAAGGCCGGCACGCGCGCGCTGATCAACACGTCGCCGGAACCGTTCTCGAACTGGGTGGCGTCGTTCAGTGAAGACGTGGCCGCCAGCGGCGGTTTGTTGATGGCGTTTTTCCTGCCGATCGCGTTCCTGGTGGTGCTGGCGCTGCTGCTGTTGGTATCGGCGTGGCTGCTGCCCAAGCTGTGGCGCGGCGTGCGGCGGCTGCGCGATGTGCTGCGCGGGCGCTCGCCGGGGCCGCAATCGCCCGGCACAACGCGGGTGCCTCACTAGGCGCCATCCGCGCGCAGCCGCGACAACGCGCCTCTAGGCGCTGCACGTGCCTCCCCTAGACAAACTCTGATTTATAGTTTCGCCCCTGCTCAGACGAAGCAGCCATCGGTACACTCGCGCCCATCGCTTCAGTGCCATAGAGAATGCGATCGAGGTGTGGAAACCTCGGGTATAGCGGGCAAGCGCCGAGCATAGGTGCTTGTCCTGAACCGTTATGGCTTGGCTTCGTCTCCTTCCTGGGGCGAGCCAGGCTTGAACGGCTTCGGCCGTGCCGATCGCTATACCTCGGTTTTCCACCTTGCCTGTGCTCGCCCACCCCTCCCGCCAAGGGTTGGGCGCGGTTCCGTTCATCACATGAAGAGGAATGCCGTGACCCGCTCGATCTTCCCATCCGTCGATCCCGCTGTTGCCGATTCGCGCGGCGAATATCAAAAGGGCGTTGGTGCTGCGCGGGACCTCCTGCATGCATTGGCCGCGCGCGCCGCAGCCATGAAGCAGGCCGCCACGAGCAAGACGGCTTCGCCGGAACGTCGCGGGCCCCCGCTGATTGATGGGCGAGGCCGACGCATGGGCCGCGGCGCCTTTGTTGCAGCATCGGCGTTGAGGCTTGTTGGGACTCGCCCGCCCCTTTGAGAGTGCAAGCCGCCCAAGACTGGAGCACACGCGGGCGGCTGGTTGCGGCTCGAAACGAAAAACCCCGGCCAGCCGAAGCTGCCGGGGTTTTTGTCATATCCATCGCGGCCGGAGCCGCGAGCGACATGCTTACATATTCTCGATCATCACCTGACCGAAGCCCGAGCACGACACTTGGGTCGCGCCTTCCAGCAGACGGGCGAAGTCATACGTGACCTTCTTCGACAGGATCGACTTTTCCATCGAGCTGATGATCAGATCAGCGGCTTCCGTCCAGCCCATGTGGCGCAGCATCATTTCGGCCGACAGGATTTCCGAACCCGGGTTCACGTAGTCCTTGCCCGCGTACTTCGGCGCGGTGCCGTGGGTGGCTTCGAACATTGCCACCGAATCCGACAGGTTGGCACCCGGGGCGATACCGATACCGCCGACTTGCGCGGCCAGGGCGTCGGAGATGTAGTCGCCGTTCAGGTTCAGCGTGGCGATGACCGAGTACTCGGCCGGACGCAGCAGGATCTGCTGCAGGAAGGCGTCGGCAATGGCGTCCTTGACGATGATTTCCTTGCCCGTCTTCGGGTTCTTGAACTTGCACCACGGGCCGCCGTCGATCAGCTCGGCGCCGAATTCCTTCTGAGCCAGTTCGTAACCCCAGTCACGGAAGCCGCCTTCCGTGAACTTCATGATGTTGCCCTTGTGCACCAGCGTGACCGACGGCTTGTCGTTGTCGATCGCGTACTGGATGGCCTTGCGCACCAGGCGCTGCGTGCCTTCCTTCGACACCGGCTTGATGCCGATGCCCGACGTTTCCGGAAAACGGATCTTCTTCACGCCCATTTCGTTGCGCAGGAAGGCGATGACCTTCTTGGCCTGCTCGCTCTCGGCGGCCCATTCGATGCCGGCGTAGATGTCTTCCGAGTTCTCGCGGAAGATGACCATGTCGGTCTTCTCGGGCTCACGCACCGGCGACGGCACACCCTTGAAGTAGCGCACCGGGCGCAGGCAGACGTACAGGTCCAGCTCCTGGCGCAGCGCCACGTTGAGCGAACGGATGCCGCCGCCCACCGGCGTCGTCAGCGGGCCCTTGATGGACACCACGTAGTCCTTCAGGACTTGCAGGGTCTCTTCGGGCAGCCATACGTCCGGGCCGTACACCTTGGTCGACTTTTCCCCGGCGTAGATTTCCATCCAGGAAATCTTGCGCTTGCCGGCGTAGGCCTTCTCGACCGCGGCGTCCACGACCTTGATCATGACCGGCGTGATGTCGAAGCCCGTGCCGTCGCCCTCGATGTAGGGAATGATGGGGTTGTCGGGGACGTTCAGGGAGAAGTCCTTGTTGACGGTGATCTTCTCGCCGGCCGGGACCTTGATGTGTTGGTACATGACGACTCCAGTGCTGACCGCAGGTGAGCGGATGGACGGTGGGGGTTGACAGCACAGCGCGCCGCGCGCGGGTTGGCCGATGCGGCACGCTGCAATGAACTGGCGATTCTAGCGGCCCGCGATGGCGCTCTCACGATGCACCGCACAAAATCCTTGCAAGCCGCAACTCTTATATAAGACACAAGAGTGAATTCCGCATTATGCCGGAAAATTTCACCATCCGCCATACTCCCGCGCGTGGCGGACCGGCCCCTAGCTGCCGGGCAAACCACCGTCCGGACGGTGTGCGACAACGGTGCGGGCATCCGTCAGTGCCGGCGCGGCGTCGGGCAGCGCGCTCCAGGCGGCGACAACCCGGGCCAACGCGTCGCGCAGCCCGGCGGAAGCGTCGGTGTTCAGCAACCCGGCCAGCCCCGCGGCATCCAGACCGGGGTGACGGCGCACCAGCCAGGCGAGCGTCTGGATGTGGTCGCCGAAGCGGCCGTCCGCCTCGAGCAAGGGGCACAAACGTGCCAGGGCCGCACGGCGGTCCAGCGGCGCTCCGGCGATCGTCTCCGATACCAGAAGGAAATCGTCGAGGTGCGAACTGGGCCCCGGCGCGGAGCGGAAAACTCCCGGCAAGGCGGCGAGCGCCACCCAACCACCGGCGGCCAGCAGCACGTCGCGGCGCCGAAGCGGCTCCGGCTTGGGCGGGGAAAGCGACAACGAAAGCGGGGACACGGCAGCATGAAGGAAAACGGGCCTGCATTCTCAAGGTCCGCAGCGGCGCCCTCCTATCAGACGAGTCCGAAATGGCGGCCCGCAGGCGGCGCGTCGGGCAACTTTCTTGCGTGGCGCAACATGGTTCACATCGCGGATCCGCGTGTGCCGGGACTTTCGTCGCCGCCCGCAAAAAATTCGATCCGGCGTGTCAACGGGCCTGTAACGGGCTGCGTTATTGCAGATGACTCATTTAGCGGGTCGATGGTTTAACTCACTGATCTATAAAAGGATTCACCATGAAGAAGCTGATCGCTGCCCTGATCGCCGGCCTGTTCGCCACCGGTGTGTTCGCTCAAGCCTCGGCCCCGGCTGCTGACGCAGCTGCTGCTCCGGCCGCTGAAAAGGCTGCTCCGAAGGCCAAGAAGGCCAAGAAGCACCACCACAAGAAGGCCAAGAAGGCCGCTGCTGCTGACGCTTCGGCTCCGGCTGCCCAGCAATAAGCTTGTGGCGACGCCGGGCCCTCGCGGCTCGGCTGGCCCAGAGAAAGCAGATGCTTATGCATCTGCTTTTTTTTCGCCCCGCTTTGGCCGATACCCCAGCACGCAAGTGGGGCTGTCAAAATAGCGCCATCTAGCTTGGGTACGTTGCGCGTTCCTCACAACAAGAAACAGGGAAGGCGCGATGGAATTCCGATCGATGTTCGCTGCGGTGCGGCGCAAACGCACCGTGTTGACGATGCTCTCTCTTGCCGCGCTGGCTGCGGCAGCCGTGATCGCAGGCTGCGGCGGCTCGTCCTCCGATTCCACGCCTGCACCGACGCCCGCGCCGGCTGACGCCGCCACGGCGGATGCCAATATCCAGGCCGCGTGGGTGGAGATCGGTGACAACAATCAGGCCATCGTCCGCGTCGCCACGAGCTACACGAACGGCGCAACACCGGCCGACAGCTCCGTGTGTCCGCTGCTGACGGTGGACGGCTCCACCACCCGCATGAGCCTGCGCGTGGCCGCCGGCACCGTGGCACAACGCACCACCGCCAGCGCCGCGAGCGATTCCAAGGCTTCGTCCTTTCCGGTGAGCGCCTGCGAGGCCACGGTGGCATCGACCGCCAAGGCCGCGTCGATCGGCTCCCGTGTGCTGCCGCTGCCCAAGGCCAACCCGCAACGCGTGGTGATCCTGGCGGACACCGGCTGCCGCATGAAGAAGTCGAGCAACACGTTCCAGGCGTGCAACGATCCGCTGTCGTGGCCGTTCTCGACTGCTGCCGCCACGGCAGCGGCCATGAAACCCGACCTCGTCCTGCACGTGGGCGACTACCACTACCGCGAAAACGCCTGCCCGCCCGACGTGGCCGGCTGCCAGGGCAGCCCGTGGGGCTACGGCTGGGATACATGGCAGGCCGACCTGTTCCAGCCCGCCGCCCCGCTGATGGCCGCCGCCCCGTGGGTGCTGGTGCGCGGCAATCACGAGGAATGCGCGCGCGCCGGCCAGGGCTGGTATCGCTTCCTCGATCCGCGCCCGTATTCCGCGGACCGCTCGTGCGACAACCCGGCCAACGACACCGCAGCCAACGCGTCGGACCCGTACGCCGTGGCCATCGGGAGCGATACGCAAGTCATCGTGTTCGATTCGGCCAAGGCGGGCACCACGCCGCTGGCGACCACCGACCCGTGGTTCCAGACCTACCAGAAGCAGTTCGCCACCGTCGGTACGCTGGCCGCCAAGCCGGGCGTGATGTCGATCTTCACCAACCACCACCCGATCCTCGGCTTCGTGCCGATCGCAGGGGGCACGCCGCTGGGCGGCAACGCGGCACTGCTGTCGGTCATGAACAGCCTGAACGCCACGGCCTACTACCCGCCCGGCGTGCAGGTGGCGCTACATGGTCACGTGCACGACTTCCAGGCCATCAACTTCACCAGCAACCATCCGGCGACCATCGTGGCGGGCAACGCCGGCGATTCGCTGGATGTGGCCCTGCCCGATCCGTTCCCGGCCATCAGCCCGGCCTCCGGTGTGACGGTGGGCAGCATCTCGCACAACAACTCGTTCGGCTTCATGGTGATGGACCGCCAGCCGGCGCCCGCCAAGGGCTGGCTGTTCAAGGCGTACACCGTCAACGGCAAGCTGCTGACGACGTGCACGCAGAACGGTTCGAGCCTGGTGTGCGACAAGACCGGCTTCGTCGCACCTTGAAGCGCCTGCGCATTGCGCTTTGGGTTGCCGCCACACTCATCCCGGGTGTGGCGCTGGCCGAATCGATTGGCATGACGCCCAAGCTGGACGCCGTGCCGCCGCCTGCCGAGTCGGCCGTGTTCAAGCCCGACCCGAACCTCGTCGCGCTCGGCAAGCGGGTGTTTTTCGACCCGCGCCTGTCGGAGCCGCAGGGCACGTCGTGCGCGGCGTGCCATGACCCCGGCCGGGCGTTCGCGCCCACGCTCAAGGGCGAGGCGCTGCGCATCGGCGTGCCGGCAGGCAGCCGCCCGGGGCACATGGCCGCGCGCAATGCGCCATCGCTGCTGTATCTGCGTTACGTGCCGCAGCGGTACTTCTTCCAGGACGACGACGCGAGCTTCCCGTCGCCGTTTGGCGGCTTCTTTGCCGATGGCCGTGCCGACTCCATCGCCGAGCAGATTCGCGGCCCGCTGTTCAGCCCCGATGAAATGGGCAATCGCTCGCCGCGCACGCTGCAGCGCAAGGTGGCCGGCACGGACCTCGGCCAAGCGCTGACGCAGCAATTCGGTGCCGATGCGGTCCGCGACCCCGAACGGCTCGTGGGCGCGCTGGGAAAGGCGCTGGAGGCGTATTTCCAGAGCGACGAGATGGCGCCGTTCACCTCGCGCTTTGATGATTTCCTGCGCAAGCGCACGCCGCTTTCGCCGGCCGAGATGCGCGGCCTCGCCCTCTTCCGCAACCCCGACAAGGGCAACTGCGCCTCGTGCCACCTGATGGTGGAATCGTCGTCGCGCCCGGAGCGCTCGCTGTTCACCGATTTCGGCTACGACGCCATCGCCGTGCCGCGCAACCCGCGGCTGCCCGCCAACAAGGACGCGCGCCACTTCGACGTCGGCCTGTGCCAGACCGCCCGCGCCCTCGGATGGCCCGAGCCCGACCAGTGGTGCGGCTACTTCCGCACGGCCGGCCTGCGCAACGTGGCCGTGCGGCAGACGTTCATGCACAACGGCGTGTTCCGCACGCTGCGCGATGCGGTGGCCTTCTATGCCACGCGCTCGACCGACCCGGCGCAGTGGTACCCCGGCGGCAAGCGTTTCGACGACGTGCCAGCCAGATACCAGGGCAACATCAACGTGAACGCTGTGCCGATGAACCGCCGCGCCGGCGCTACACCCGCGCTGACGGAAGACGAAATCGACGACATCGTCGCCTTCCTGCGCACGCTCACCGATGCGCGCTACGTGGCGCAGATGCCGGACCCCGCGGTGGACAAGGCACGCTCGGCGCACGCGCCCAGGGCGGGCACAAGGACCGCCGCCATCCGGCCCGACCAGGCCACTACGCGGTAACAACTTTTTATCCCCGCGGGCCCTCGCCGCATTGACGCCGGGAGGTCGAGTGCCGATCATGTTGCGTTTCGTTTCTGCCTTGCTTGCCATGACCACGCTCTCCCGCCTGCTTGCCGGCCTGTGCCTGTCGATCGCCGCCGGCACGGCCTTCGCGCAAACGCCGACCGGCCCGAACACCGGCCTGCCCGTCACCGATCTGACGATCGGCATGTACAAGGTCCACGCTGAAGTGGCCGCCACCCCGCAGTCTCGCGAGACGGGGCTGATGTTCCGCAAGTCGATGCCCGACACGGCCGGCATGCTGTTCGTGTTCGACGAGATTGCCGGACACTGCTTCTGGATGAAGAACACGGATCTGCCGCTCTCGATCGCGTTCATCACCGAGGACGGCACCATCTCCGACATTGCCGAGATGAAGCCGCAGACCGAAGACAACCACTGCCCGACCCGCGCCGGCCGCTATGCGCTCGAAATGAACAAGGGCTGGTTCTCGCGCAAGGGCATCAAGCCCGGCATGAAGGTCGGCGGCCTGCCGCGCTGAGGCGCATCCCACAACAACAGAGAGGAGACCGCCGCATGCACGCATTCAGCAACAACCGCCGCCGCTGGATGCAGCAGGCAGGCGCACTGGCCGCAGGCGCGGGCGCTGCCGCCGCAGGCTGGCCGATGGCAGCATCGGCGGCAGGGGCGGGCAAGGGCACGCGCCTGATCCTGCTCGGCACCGCCGGGGGGCCGACGCCCAAGAAGAACCGCTCAGCGCCGGCGCAGGTGATCGTCATCAACGGCGTGTCGTACGTGGTGGACTGCGGCAACGGTGTCGCACGCCAGTATGTAACGGCGGGGCTCAAGCTCAAGGACATTCGCCACGTCTTCCTCACGCATCAGCACTCCGACCACAACGCCGATTACGGCACGCTGATGCTGCTCGCCTGGGCCACCGACCTGACCGGCCCCGTCGACGCCTGGGGCCCGCCCCCGCTGACCGCGATGACGACCAGGTTTCTCGAACTGTACGACTACGACATCCGCACCCGCATTGCCGACGAAGGCCGGCCGCCGCTGGCGCCGATGATCCACCCGCACGAGATCACCGAAGGCGGGCTGGTGATGCAAGACGCCAACGTCAAGGTCACGAGCGCATTGGTGAAGCACCCCCCGGTGGCGCCCGCCTTGGCGTTCCGCTTTGATTCGGCAGACCGCTCCATCGTCATTTCCGGCGATACGGCGCCGAGCGAAAACCTCGTGCGCCTGGCCTATGGCGCCGACGTGCTCGTGCACGAGGTGATGCACCTGCCGTCGCTCGACAGGCTGCTCGCCACCGAGCCGAATGCCAAGACGCTGCGCGAGCATCTGCTGGCGAGCCACACCTCCACCGAAGACGTCGGCCGCATCGCCACCGAGGCCAAGGTGAAGACGCTGGTGCTGTCGCACTTCGTGCCGGGCGGCTATCCGTATCTGGAAGATGCGGTGTGGCTGGATGCGGTGCGCCCGCACTTCAAGGGCGAGATCATCGTGGGCCGCGACCTGCAGGAAATCTAGGGGCGGCCGCTGGTCGCTTCGTTGCAGTCGCGGTAGAGGACGTTGCGGTTGGCGGGCAGCGTCTCATCGGTGAGGAAGCCGGTGGGACCCTTCGTCCACCAGACGTACGGGCCCGACGCATAACGCGCGCCCGACGCCGAGATGACGTTGGCGAACACGTGGGTCTTGCCGTCGAGCGTGATGGCCGCCAGCGGTGTATCGCCCACCGTCATGTACTTCACGAGCAGCGTCTTGCCGCCCCCGCAGCTGTAGCGCACGTCGTGCGGCTCCTTGATCGGCAGTGCGGAGTACGCGCGGGCCTGGTCGATGGCCTTGTTCAACCCGGCCTTGGCAAAGTCGAGCGCGGTATTCAGATCGTCGGACGACATGCCGGGCACGGGCGACTGCTGCGCGGTGGCGAAGCCACTGAACACGCCGGCGCCCAGCGCCACGCCCAACATCATTGCGGTTGCAGAACGACGCATGGATCGGTCTCCTTGGAAGATCAGCGGGAGCCCGTTAGACGTGTACGGGCCCGAAAAGTCAGTCCGCCGCGTCGTCGGCTTCCGCGGCTGACGGGCTCAGCACAAGCGGTGTCGGCTCCAGGCGTTGCGGCAGTTCCTCGGACAACGCGCGCGCCGCTTCGGCAAAGCACTGCACGAGGCTGTCAGCCAGCGATGACGGCGCATGGTGCTCGGCACGCATGGCGCGCACATCGAAGGTCTGCGCCGGTTCCAGCGCGAACAGCGCGATGCGCTCCATGCTGCCGGTGGCGGCGGTGAACTGGTCGAGCATCGTCACCCCCAGCGATTCCTCCACCAGCGAGCGCGCCAGCGAATACGTCTGCACCTCCAGCGTCGACTGCGGCGCCAGTCCGCCGCGTGCCAGCGTCTGCCCGACGAGCGAGCCGAGCGAGATCTGGTCTTCGAGGCCGATGAACGGTTTCTCGGCGACGAGCCTGTGCAGCGCGCGACCGTCGGTCTTTCCGCCGACCCACGCGCGCGGTGCGGCCAGCAGGATGCGGCCCTGGGCAACCGGCGTCGTGCTGATGGCGGGATGCACGGGCGGCGCAAAGGCGAAGCCGACATCAATATCCTGCGAGAGCAAGCCCTGCACGATCTCGGCGGTGTGATGGGTGAACACGCGCACGAGCGTGTCGGGGTGACGCTGTGAGAAGCGGCGCACAGCCGGCGCGAGAATGCTCGGCGCCAGGCTCGGCGTGGCCGCCACGCGCAGGCGCCCCGCCCCCTTGTGGCGCAGGTTGGCCGACACGCGCCGCACGCGCTCGACCTCCTGGTACAGGCGTTCGACCTCCGCGAACAGCTCGAATGCCTCCGCGGTAGGCTGCAAGCGTCCCTTGGTGCGATCGAACAGGCGGAAGCCGAGCTGCAGCTCGGTGTGTTGCAGCACGCGCGTCACCACGGGCTGCGACACGTTGAGCATGCGCGCGGCCTCGCTGACGGTGCCCACCAGCATCACGGCGCGGAAGACTTCAATCTGGCGCAAGCGCATGGCCGCCGGTCCTCACAAATCCGAATGGGAAAGCGCCGATTGTGACATCGGCCCCGAGTCTTCGGCTAGGCCGGATCGGCGGGCGCCGGCGTGGCGGCGACGCCCTCCGCCTCGAGCGCATCCAGAAACACGCGCACCTTGCGCGGCACGAGCTTGCGCGCAGGCATCAGCGCGTACACACGCAGCGCGGTCAGCTCGAAGTCGGGCAGCACGCGCACGAGCCGGCCGGTGGCGACTTCGGCATCGCCCACGGAACGCGCCATGCGCGCCACGCCCAAGCCGCGCACGGCGGCGCGGGCGCGCATTTCGGCATTCAGCGTCTGCAGGCGCGGCTGGATCGGAACCTCGATCGGCTCAGCCGCTGGGTCGCCCGCGGGGCGGAAGGCCCAGCTCGCATCGTCGGGGCCGGAGAGGCAGGGCCAGCCGGCCAGGTCGGCGGGCGTCTTCAGCGGCGGGCGTTCCGCCAGCAATGCCGGCGAGGCGTACAGGCCGCGCGGGATCATCACCACGCGGCGCGCCACCAGCGACGAGTCCGGCAGCATCTGGTCGACCATCACGAAGACGATGTCGTAACCGCTGGCCAGCAGATCGGGCTGCTCCCACGAGATGTGCACCTGGATCTGCAAGTGCGGGTATTTCTCGAGCGTGCGGCATACCGGCTCGGTCAGGTGCTGTGCACCCACCTCGTACGGCGCAGCGATGCGCAGCGTGCCGGCGACGGTTTCGCTGGCGGCGGTGGTGTCGGCGTGCACTTCGCGCAGGCGCTCGAACAGTGGGGCGATGTCGTCGTAGAAGTGCGAGCCCGCTTCGGTCAGGCGCAGCTGGCGCGTGGTGCGCGTCATGAGCCGCACGCCGAGCGAGGCTTCCAGCCGCGAGACGGCGGCGCTGGCGGTCGATTTCGGGATCCCGAGCGCCTCGGCGGCGGCGGTGAAGCTGCCGGCCTCCACCACGCGGCAGAAGGTCTCCCAGTCGTTCCACTCCATTGTTCGCATGACTGGACAGTGTTCCTAGAGTTCGCCGTTTATCCGGCTGGCGGGCAAGTTTATGCTCGGGCACATGTCGCTGCAAATCCTCAAACCCGCGTCGCTGCGGGCGTTTCCCCATTTTTCTTCTGCGCGTGTCCACGCATTCGGGCTCGCGCTGGGCCTGTCCACCGGGCTCGACTTCGTGTCTTCGCAGATGTTCGCCGTGGCCGGGCAGCACATCCAGGGCGGCGTGCATGCCAGCCCCGAAGCGTATCTGTACGCCGTCACCGCTTATGCCGTGGCCGCGGTGGTGGCAAACCTCGCCATCGGCCGCATTGCCGCGCACGTGGGCTACCGCATGTACTCGCTCGTAGGGATCGCGCTGTTTGCCGCCGGCTGCGTGGTGTGCGCGCAATCGAACACGATTGGCGAGCTGGTGGTCGGCCGGACGATCCAGGGGCTGGGCGCGGGCGGCCTGTTCTCGGCATCGCGGATCCTGGTGCAGCTCACCGCAGAGCCCGACGAGCGCATCCCGCCGATGCTCATGTTCAGCGTCGGTCTCTTCGGCCTGACGACGATCGCGCCGTGGATCTGCGCCGAGGTGCTCGAATACAGCGAATGGCGCGTGATCTTCTGGCTGGAGCTCGTGCTGGCCGTCGTGGCGTGGATGGCGATGTTCTTCCTGCCGCCCGAACGTCACCAGCCCCGCACACGCGCCGCACGCCGCCCGCACGAGGCGCCGCCGCAGGACAGCCTGTGGGACTGGGTCGGCGTCGGCGCCATGGCCATCGGCGCGTTGTCGTTCCTGATGGGCCTGTCGGAGCTGCGTTATAGCCGGCTCACGGCGTCGCCGGCGATCCCGCTGCTGCTGATTGGCGGGGCGGCATCGCTGCTGCTGGCCATGCACCGGCTGCGCACGCACCCCGATCCGTGGCTCGACCTGTCGCGCCTGAACGGCCGCCGCTACCTGTGGGGCATCGGCTTCTACGGCGTGTACTACCTGATGAGCGGCTATTGGTCTTACCTGTTTCCGGCGGTGTCGCAAGGCGGGCTCGGTTTCACGTTCCGCACGACCACGCTGTTCCTGATGATCAGCGGCGCGGTATCGACCGTGGTGGCGGTGATCATGACGATCTGGCTGCCGTTCTTCTTCCGCAAGCGCCGCTTCATCGCGATCGGCTTTGGCGTGTATGCGGCGGCAGCGCTGCTGCTCGGCACGAGCCTGATGCCGGGCGCACCGGACTACGCCTTCTTCCCCGTATCGATGCTCGAAGGCATCACGCCGGGTGCGGTGATGATCCAGGTCGCGATGATGACCTACCTCGATCTCGACCGGGAAGACTTCGCGCACGGCTACCAGATGAAGAACATCGCACGCCAGTTCGCCACGGCAGTCGGCACGGGGCTGGCGGCGGTGTCGCTGCAGACGCAGCAGGCCGAATCGCGCTCGCTGATCGTGGCGCACATCACGCGTTTCACATCGGATCTGCAGGCCGCCGGACCGCTGACGCCGCAACGCCTGGCGAGCCTGTCGGCGGAGATCGACCGACAGGCCACGCTGGCGGCCGGCACGCAGCTCTTCAGTTGGTTTGCCGTGGTGTGCGGCGTGCTGGCGGTGGTGGTGCTGATGCAGCGCTCGCTGCGCTGAAAGCGCCCGCTACGATGTCTGCACCGCGTACTTGCCCGGCCCCACGGCGGCCAGCAGGAACAAGCCGCCCATGATCGTCAGGTTCTTGTAGAACTGGATCTTGTTGGCCGCCTGCGCCGCGCCTTCCATGCTCCAGTAATGGTGGCCAATCAGCGACGTGCCGAGCACGAACAGCGCCATCAGCAAGGCCAGCGGCCGCGTCCAGAAACCGATCAGCAGGCAGATCCCCACGCCCAACTCCATGATGACGGCAATGGCGGCGGCCACCGCCGGTACGGGCGCGCCCGTGCTTGCCATGTAGCCGACCGTGCCCTGGAAGCCGGTGAGCTTGGCCCATCCGGACATCACGAACAGCACCATCATGAGGATGCGGGCGAGCAGCATCAGCTCGTTTCGCCAACGTTCGATGAACGCGTCCATTTCTGGCCTCCGGGGCGCATTTTGGTGATTGCAGTCTAGGCGCTCGATTTGCCAAGTGTGGTTTCGAGCGCATCGAGTACCGCTTGGATCACACCGTGCCGCACGTGCTCCTTGCGCTCGATCATGCCGACAGTGCGCACGGGGGTCTGCGGCGGCATGGGCAGCACGCGCAGGGCGGGATCGCTCTCCCAACTGGCGCGGCGCAGGCGCGGCACCAGCGTCACCCCAACCTGCTGGCGCACCAGCTCAACGATCGCCTCGATCGAATTGACCTCGATGAACTCGTTGACCGCCATGTGCGTCTTGCGCAAGGCACGGTCGATGAGGGCGCCCGTGCGCACCGCGCGGTCAAAGCGCAGGAACGGGTGCGTACGCAACACCTCCTCGGCACGGCCGCCCGTATGGCGCCCGGCCACGACGACCAGCGGCTCGGTGTAGAGCGGGTGCCACGCGAGGTTGGCCGGCAGCCGCTCCAGATGCTCCACCACCAGCGCGCCATCGAGTTCCCCCGCCTCCACCTGCTCGGCCAGTTCGCCCGATTTGCCGGTGATGAGCTTCACGTCGAGCGCCTTGTGCACCTGCTTGAGGCCCGCCACCGCATGCGCCAACGACCCCATGACCGACACCACCGCGCCGATCGCCACGGCGCCGGCAAGCTCGGTCTGCGGCTCGTCGCCGATGCGCATGGCGTCGTACAGCGCCAGCAGATGTTCGGCCTGCGGCAGGAGCGCCCGCCCGCGCGCATTGAGCGTGACGGTGCGGCCCGAGCGGTCGAACAGGTCGCGGCGCAACTCGGCCTCGAGCGCACGCATCTGCAGGCTCACGGCGGCCTGCGTGAGCGCCACGCGCTCGGCAGCGGCGGCAAACGAGCCATGGCGCGCCACTGCGACGAAGGTGCGGAGAAAGCGGATCGTACTCACCGACGGAATCTCAAGATTTTCTTAAGCAACATCAAATGAATTTTAACTTTATTAAATCCAGCGCGAGGCAAATAATCGGCGTTCAACTCCATCCCGCTTGAGCACCATGTCCCACCGCTTCGACTGGCAGAACCCCTACCCGACCGTGCGCATTCCGCTGTTTGCGCGCAACGTTGTGTCCACGTCGCACCCGCTGGCCGCGCAGGCTGGGCTGCGCATGCTGCTCGCGGGCGGCAGCGCCGTGGATGCGGCCATCGCCGCAGCGGCCATGCTGACCGTGGTCGAGCCCGTCTCGTGCGGCCTCGGCAGCGATGCATTCGCAATCCTGTGGGACGGCAAGGAACTGCACGGCCTGAACGCCTCCGGCACCGCGCCGCAGGCTTGGAACCTCGATTACTTCCGCAAGAAATACGGCGAAGACGCCAACGGCAACCCCAAGCGCCCCACGCGCGGCTGGGACGCGGTAACCGTGCCCGGCGCCATCTCCGCGTGGGCTGCGTTGCACGAGCGCTTCGGCAAGCTGCCGTTTGCCGACGTGCTGGAACCTGCCGCCGAGATTGCCGAGCGCGGCCACACCATCGCGCCCATCGTCGCGCACAAATGGGCGGCGGCCATTCCCGAGCTGCACAACCAGCCCGGCTACGCCCAGGCCTTCATGCCGCACGGCCGCGCGCCGGAAGTGGGCGAAAAATTCAAACTGCCCGACGCAGCCGCCACGCTGCGCCGCCTCGGCCAGACCAATGGCCGCGATTTCTACGAAGGGGAACTCGCCGAGCGCATCGCCGCCTACTCGCGCGAATGCGGCGGCGCCATGACTGCACAGGACCTGCGCGACTATCGTCCCGAATGGGTCAAGCCGATCACCAAGCGCTACCGCGGCTACGACCTGCACGAGATCCCGCCGAACGGCCAGGGCATCGCCGCGCTCATCGCGCTGGGCATTCTCGATCGCTTCGATCTTGGCGCCCTGCCGGTCGACTCCGCCGATTCGCAGCATCTGCAGATTGAAGCGATGAAGCTGGCGTTTGCCGATCTCTACCAATACGTGGCCGACCCGCGCTCGATGGAAGTCACGCCAGAGCAGATGCTCGACGACGCGTACCTCGATGCACGCGCCAAGCTCATCGACATGGGCCGCGCGCAGATGCCGACCTTCGGCATGCCGCGCGCCGGCGGCACGGTGTACCTGACGGCCGCCGACGAGAGCGGCATGATGGTCTCGTTCATCCAGTCCAACTACATGGGCTTCGGTTCCGGCGTGGTGGTGCCCGGCACCGGCATCAGCCTGCAGAACCGCGGCTTCGGTTTTTCGATGGACGCGCGTTCGGCCAACGTGGTGGAAGGCGGCAAGCGACCATTCCACACCATCATTCCAGCGTTCCTGACCAAGGATGGCCAGCCGCAGATGAGCTTCGGCGTGATGGGCGGCGACATGCAGCCGCAAGGCCACCTGCAGACGCTCGTTCGCATGCTCGATTACAAGCAGCAGCCGCAGGCCGCGTGCGACGCGCCGCGCTGGAAGGTCAACCGCGATTTCACGCTGGACGTGGAAGGCACGATGAACGCCAAGACCGTCGCTGCACTGGAAGCGCGCGGCCACAAGCTCGAATCGGTGGCCGATCCGTACATGGATTTCGGCTCCGGCCAGTTCATCTGGCGCCTGTCGGACGACGCCGATCACGGCTACGTGGCCGCCAGCGACAGCCGCCGCGACGGCCACGCGGTGGGCTTTTAAGAAAGCTCCGCCGCACCAGCGCGCTGACCCGTGGGACCGGGCGGGCAACGCGCTGCAGTTCCCATAAAAACGATCCCGGCCGGCACCAAAGGAACCCTCATCATGACCGCCCCCTCTGCGGCAGGCACTGCTGCACCTGCTCGGCACGCAACAACGACTGCAGCGCACGCACGCCGCATCGTCATTTCGTCGTCGATCGGCAATGCGCTGGAGTGGTACGACTTTCTCGTCTACGGCTTCTTTGCGTCGGTCATCGGCAAGCTGTTCTTTCCGGCCGATGACGAATGGGTCTCGCTGCTGTTTGCAGTGGGCAGCTTTGGCGTGTCGTTCATCACGCGGCCGGTGGGCGCCATCGTGCTGGGCATGTATGCCGACAGAAAGGGGCGCAAGGCGGCGCTCACGTTGTCGATCCTGCTGATGATCGTCGGCACGCTGGCGATTGCCGTGATGCCGGGCTATCAGCAGATCGGTATCGTCGCGCCCATCACGATCCTGCTCGCACGTTTGGTGCAGGGCTTTGCGGTGGGCGGTGAATTCGGCAGCGCGACCGCCTTCATGGTCGAGCACAGCACGCGCGGGCGCGGCTACTACGCCAGCTGGCAATTCGCCAGCCAGGGCATTGCCACCATTCTGGCGGCCGGGCTCGGGGCGCTGCTCACCGCGTCGCTCACGCCGGCCGATCTGGAAGGCTGGGGCTGGCGGTTGCCGTTCGTCTTCGGCTTGCTGGTCGGCCCGGTGGGTTTCTACATCCGCCGCCATCTGGATGAGACGCCCGAGTTCGTCGCCGAGCAGAAGAAGACGACCGTCGATCCGCAAGCGTCGTTCAAAGCGCAGTGGACGAACCTGCTGCTGGCGGTGGGCGTGGTGGCGCAGTCCACCGTGTCGGTGTACGTGCTCCAGCTCTACATGCCGACGTATGCCGTCAAGCAACTGCATCTGCCGGCCGCACAGTCGTTCGCGGTGGTGGTACTCAATGGCGGGCTGCAGTTTCTGCTCTCGCCGGTGATGGGCGCGCTGTCGGATCGCATTGGCCGCATCCGCATCATGCTCAGCACGTCGGTGCTGATGATCCTGCTGATCTACCCGATGTTTGCGCTGTTGCGCGCGTACCCGACCATCGGTGCGCTGCTGGCGCTGCAAGCTGTGTCGGGCATCTTCAAGGCCGCGTATTCGGGCCCGATGCCGGCGCTGATGTCGGAGATCTTCCCCACGCGCGTGCGCTCGACCGGGCTGTCGCTCGGCTACAGCCTCGGCGTGACGCTGTTTGGCGGGTTCGCGCCGTTCATCGTCACATGGCTGATCCACACGACGGGCGATACGCTGGCACCGAGCTACTACGTGCTGACGGCCGCTGCGGTGAGCGGCATCTCGCTGACGATCATCGCGCTGCGTCGTTGCAAGGCAGTGGACGCTGCCTGAGCATTTACGCTTTCTTTACGCAGCGTCACGCCCCTTTTTCACGCTTTTTACGAGCGATTCGATACGGTGTCGTCATGTTCAACGACATGGCGACGCGGGCCGTCGCCAACTCATCATGGCGCGATCGATGCTCCTGTCTTCGCTGATTCCGCAATTGCTGCCGCCCTCGCCGGCGACGGTGCCTCGGGCGGCGGCGCTGCCGGCACGCCAATATGTGTGCCTGCGCGTGACGGTGCCCGGCGATGCACCGCACGCGGTTCGGCGGCAGCTGCATGCGCTGCTTGGCGACACGCTTGGGCTGTACATCGTCCGGCATGACGCTCGCCGCAAGGCAGTCACGGTCGACCTCGAACTGCCGCATGCGGATGTCGACGCGGTAGTGGGCGCGCTGCTGCGTGGCCTGCCCCGCGCCACACTGGGCCGCATCACGCCGCTGAGCACGTCCCACAAACGCGCGCATGCGCTGCTGCATTGAGGCGCGCCATGTTTTCGGGAATCTGGATTCCGCTGGTCACGCCGTTCCACCATGGCCAGGTCGACACCGCTGCCCTGCGGCGGCTGGTGCGCCATTACCAGGGCGCGGGCGTGTCGGGCTTCGTTGCGCTGGGCACGACCGGTGAAGCCGCGCTGCTCTCTCAGATCGAGCGCTACACCGTGCTGGAGGCCATCGCCTACGCTTGCGCCGACCGCACGCCTTTTCTGATCGGCGTAGGCGCGGCGGACACGCGCGAGGTGTGCGCGCAGATCCGTCATTACGAGCGCTGGAACAGCGCGGGCTACCTTGTTCCGCCGCCGTATTACGTGTGTCCATCGCAAGCCGGGGTGCACTGGCATTACACACAGGTGGCCGCCAGCACGGCGCGGCCCGTGGTGCTGTACAACGTGCCCAAGCGCACGGGCGTGTCGATCGCGCCTGCCACCGCACTGGCGCTGGCAGAGACCGCCAACATCGTCGCCATCAAGGAATGCGTGGCCGAGCAATTTGCCCAGATCGAAGGCGGGCCGCTCGCTGTCCTGAGCGGCGATGACGGCGCGCTCCTCGACTGCCTCGCACATGGCGGCACCGGAGGCATCCTGGCGGGCGCCCACCTGCGCCCGGATCTGTTCGTGGCGTTGGTCGCGCACCATCGCGCAGGCCGCGTCGACGAAGCACGGCGCCTCGCCAGCGCGCTTGCGCCCTTGGCCGAGCTGCTGTTTGCCGAGCCGAACCCGGCGCCCGTCAAGGCGCTGCTGTCGGAGGCGGGCCACATTGCTGCCGATACGCGCGCGCCCCTCCTGCCGGTGTCGGAACCGCTGCGGCGCCGCCTGCGCGCAGCGGTGCACGGGCTCGACCACATCGGCGGCGGCGCGGGCTTCGACTTGCGAAAGGCCCCTCAGGCGCCCTTGTACCAAGACGCGTCGAACGGTGCCCCGCGATGCATGTAGCGCGTGCCGCGATGGTGTCGGCGCGCCTTGGCCGGTGCCGGGGCGTCCGGCTCGTCGATGGTCTCGCGCTCGGCCACGGTGCGCGCGCGGGGCTGCTGGACCTGCGAATAGATCCGCTGCTCCATCCGGTCACGTGCAGCCGCCACGCGGTCGGGCGACGCGGGCGCCTCGGCCGCAGGCGGCGCCTCCACCGGCGTCGAAGCATTGGCCGGAGTGGCGGCCACGGCCACGCTCATCGCGTTGCCCGCCTGGGCCGCCGTGGGCGTGTGGCTGGCGAGACTCTTCACCCAGGGCGCGTGGTACATCCCCACGTAGATCGCGCCCGTGACTGCGATGAACGCAGCCGCGACGCTGCCGAACGCGCCATCAAACACCGCGGCGGAAACGCGCCCCCAGAAGGGCTTGCGCTCGGCATCGGTCTGCTCCACGTCCGACACCTCGGTGGGGTCGACGTGCGTGGCGGCCAGATGCGACGGATCCGCGGCGTCCGGTGGCTGAGCAGTGATGGAAGCAGGCAAACGCATGGTGAACACTCGAAGTCATGGATCGGCAACCTCATCTGCGCCGATCGTGATTCGGAAACCGCCGTGTGTCGGCAACATGACAGGGCCGGCGGGCGATGAGCAGCTTTGCATAGCAAGTTTCCTGCCGGACTTTGTGCGTTGCCGCAATCGTCTGCAAACCCTTGTTCCACCGGGAAAAACGTCCGGGAACAGACGATTGGGCCGCCCAACGGAATGTCCGTGCGCGCATACAGCGGGTAGACTTTGCAAAGTTTACCGGGTGTGACACCGGAACCTGCCACCGACCCCTAGCCCTCAAGGAGAACAACGTGCGTTGGGATGACATGCGCGAGAGCAACAACGTCGAGGACGAGCGCGCGTCCTCGGGGGGCGGCTTTGGCGGCGGCGGTATCCGCTTGGGCATCGGTGGCATCGCGGTGGTGGCCATCGTCGGTCTGCTGATGGGGAAGAACCCGCTTGAGATTCTCGGCATGGTGATGCAGGTGTCGCAGAATGCACCGGTGCAATCCGCGCCGGGCCCCGCGCGGCCCACCGGCGAAACCGACAACGACCGCAGCAAGGCGCTGGTCAGCCACGTGCTCGGCGATACCGAAGACACCTGGTCGCAACTCTTCAAGCAGGCCGGGCGCGCGTATCAGCCGCCCAAGCTGGTGCTGTTCCGCCAGGGCATCCGGTCGGGTTGCGGAGACGCCACGTCGGCGGTCGGCCCGTTCTATTGCCCGGCGGATACGAAGGTGTACCTCGATCTCGGCTTCTTCGATGAACTCCGCCGCCGCTTCGGCGCCCCCGGCGACTTTGCCGCCGCCTACGTGGTCGCGCACGAAGTCGGACACCACGTGCAGAACCTGCTCGGCGTGTCGGAGAAGGTCAGCCGCGCGCAGGCGGGCAAGCCGGAGCGCGTCGCCAATGCGCTGTCGGTCAAGCTCGAACTGCAGGCCGACTGCCTGGCCGGTGTGTGGGGCCACTACGCGCAGCAGCGTGGCCTGCTCGAGCGCGGCGATCTGGAGCAGGCGCTCACCGCGGCGCACGCCATCGGCGACGACACGCTCCAGCGCAACGCGGGCCGCAGCGTCACGCCCGATGCGTTCACGCACGGCACGTCCGAGCAGCGCATGCACTGGTTCCGCCAGGGCTTCGATGGCGGCGACCTCCGCCAGTGCGACACATTCCGCACTGGCGCGGACGCCTGAGCGCAGACGAGGCGGGCATGCTGTCACGCATGCCCTGCAACGCGCTTTCCCGTCGCGCGATTCGCCCCCGGAAAAAAAAGGCGCGCCCTCCTGGAAGACACGCCCACCGGCGATCCGCAGTCGCCGTCCGTACAACGGCCGACTGAACGTTGTACAGATGCAGGGACGCCGCATTCGCCCATGCCGGGCGGCTGCAACGTCATGCTGCGATCGTAGAAACGCACACCGGGCGCCGCATCCACAAATTGGGGGATGACACCACCAAGTGCGCTGGGGGAAAAACCGGCTCAGCGACCGCCGCTGCAATCGAGCAGCGCGCCCGTCACGTACGACGCGGCATCGGAGAGCAGCCAGACGATCGTTTCCGCGACCTCCTCCGGCGTGCCGGGCCGGCCGATCGGCGTCGTGGCACCCAGGCGCCGCGCCCGATCGGGCTGGCCGCCGGAGGCGTGGATGTCGGTCTCGATCAGGCCGGGGCGCACGGCGTTGACGCGCACGCCGTCGCGGGCCAGCTCGCGCGCCAGGCCCAGCGTCATGGTGTCGACGGCGCCCTTGGATGCAGCGTAATCCACGTACTCGTGCGGCGAGCCCAGCCGCGACGCCGCCGACGACACGTTCACCACCGACCCGCCCACGCCGCCGCGCGAAGTCGACAGGCGCCGCGCCGCCTCGCGCGCCACCAGGAAGGCGCCCAGCACGTTCGTCTCGAACATCGTGCGCAGGCGATGCGTGGTCATGTCGGCCACGTCCTGCGCCTCGGCGACGATGCCGGCGTTGTTCACCACGCCATGCAGCGCGCCAAACCGCCCGGCCGCCGCTTCGAACAGCGCGATCACGTCTTCGTCGCTCGACACGTCGCCCTGCACGGCCAGCGCCTGCGCGCCGGCCTGCTCGATGAGGCCCACCGTCTCTTCGGCCGCCGCCCGGTTGCCGCGGTATTGCAACGCGACCGACCAGCCGCGTTGTGCGCAAAGTACCGCCGTGGCGCGGCCGATGCCGCGGCTGCCGCCGGTAATGACGATGGTCTTCGACATGCCGATCTCCGATGTGTTGTTGTGCTGGCATTGTGCCGGCCCCCCGGCATTTCGGCACCCAGGGAGATGTCCGAATCCGGCGAACCCCCTCCCCGTGACAGGGCTAGACTAGGTGCCAGTTCACCCCATCACCGCCATGCACCTCGACCACAACGCCTGCTACCACGCCGTGCGATCGCGCGACCGGCGCTTCGACGGCTGGTTCTTCGTGGGTGTGACGTCGACCGGCGTATATTGCCGGCCCGTCTGCGCGGTGCGCACGCCGCAACAGAAGAACTGCCGCTTCTTCGCCACGGCCGCCGCCGCCGAGCGCGCGGGCTTTCGCCCGTGCCTGCGCTGCCGGCCGGAACTGGCGCCCGGGCACAGCCTGGCCGAGATGTCGTCGGACCTGGCGCGCGCGGCGGCCCGCATGATCGACGAAGGCTTTCTGCAGGAACACGACCTCGCCGCACTGGCCGCCGCGGTGGGCGTGACGGATCGACACCTGCGCCGCATCTTCCGCGCCGAGTTCGACGTGTCGCCCATCGACTATGCGCAGACGCAGCGCCTGCTGCTGGCCAAGCGGCTGCTGACGGACACCGCCCTGCCGGTCGGCGAAGTGGCCTTTGCGGCGGGCTTTGGCAGCGTGCGGCGGCTGAACAGCGGTTTCACCGAACAGTACGGATTTGCGCCGACCCGCTTGCGGGCCCGCGCGGCCGCTGCGCGCTCGGAAGACGGGCCGACGCTCATGCTCGGCTACCGGCCGCCGTTTGCGTGGCATGCGCTGCTGGCCTTCCTGGGCGCACGCGCCGTCGAGGGCGTGGAGCAGGTCGACGCCGACAGCTATGCCCGTACCATCACCGTGGACTACGCCGGCATGCGCCACACCGGCTGGCTGCATGCGCGCAATGTGCCGCAGCGTCACGCGGTGGCGCTCACGCTGTCGCCGAGCCTGCTGCACGCGATACCGCCCGTGCTGGCCCGCGTGCGGCGCCTGTTCGACCTCGACTGCCGGCCCGACCTGGTCGATGGGCATCTGGGTGCGCTCGCTGCCGGCACGCCAGGGCTGCGCGTGCCTGGTGCCGTGGACGGCTTCGAGATCGCCGTGCGCGCCATCGCCGGGCAGGTCGTTTCGTTGGCGCAAGCGCGGCGCATGCTCGGGCGGCTGACGGCCGCCTATGGCACACCGCTCGCGCAGCCCCGCGAAGGCGTGTCGACGGTGTTTCCGTCTGCGGCAACGCTGGCGCAAGTCGCGCCGCAGGCGCTGTCCACGCAGACCGGTCTGCAGGCGAGTCGCGCCGCTGCCGTGGTGCAGCTCGCGCGCGCCATCGACGCCGGCGACTTGCGCCTGGAGCCGCTGGTGCCGCTCGCCCCGACGCTGGCCGCACTGCAGGCGCTGCCCGGTGTCGGCGAATGGACGGCGCAATACGTTGCCATGCGGGCACTGGGCTGGCCCAACGCGTTTCCGCTGGGCGATTACGTGCTTCGCAAGCGCCTGGCCGATGCCCATGGCGCCTTGCCCACGCGCCGCGCCATGGTCGAACGCGCAGAACCGTGGGCGCCGTGGCGCGCCTATGCCGCCATGCACCTCTGGCACCGCGAGGACACCCTCGCCGAGACCGCTCCGGGTTGAATCCATGTACCGCCATACCTTCCGCTGTCCGCTCGGCGACCTGCTGCTGATTGCCACCGACACGCACCTGACCGGCGCGTTCTTCCCCGGCCAGAAGACGATTCCCGCGCACGCCGGTCGCATGCACGACGGCGCCGATGTGCCGATCGTGCGCGAGGCGCGGGCGCAGTTCGTGGCTTACTTCGCGGGCCGGCTGCGTGCGTTCGATCTGCCGATGGCGCCCGAAGGCACGCCGTTCCAGCAGGCGGTATGGCGGCAGCTGTGCGACATCGCCTTCGGCGATCGCACGACCTACGGCCAGATCACGGCGCGTCTTGGCGTGCCGCGCGAACATGCGCGCGCGGTCGGTACCGCAGTGGGCCGCAACCCGATCTCGATCGCCATCCCGTGCCATCGCGTGGTGGGTGCCGACGGCGCGCTCACGGGCTATGCCGGCGGCCTGCCGCGCAAGGCGGCGCTGCTGCGGCTCGAAGGCCATCCGGCGCAGGTCGGCGAACGCCTGCCCGTGCCCGCCGATGCCCGCCAGGGCGCGCTGGCATTCGCGCCTGCATGAAAAGCGAATCGAGCGGACAATGCACACCGCCCTTCACACAACACAACCATAACGAGACCCTCATGCGCCGCTCCGATGTGCTGGAACTGCTCACGCT
This sequence comes from Ralstonia mannitolilytica, assembly GCF_905397375.1. Taxonomy (GTDB): domain Bacteria; phylum Pseudomonadota; class Gammaproteobacteria; order Burkholderiales; family Burkholderiaceae; genus Ralstonia; species Ralstonia mannitolilytica. The sequence goes on along the minus strand of NZ_CAJPVG010000006.1, from coordinate 134,609 downwards.
CGCCGCCCTGTGGGGCGGTTCCTTTCTGTTCATGCGTGTGGCGGCACCGCCGTTCGGGCCGGTTCCCCTGATCGCGCTGCGCGTGACCATTGCCTCGTGCTTCCTGCTGCCGGTGCTGACATGGCGCGGCGGGCTGGGGGCGCTGCGCGCGCACTGGCCGCACATGCTGGCCGTGGGCGTGCTCAACTCGGCCATTCCGTTCTCGCTGTTCGCCTATGCCGAACTCACGCTGACGGCGGGCTTCACCTCGGTGCTGAACGCCGCCGCGCCGCTGTTCGCGGCCATCGTCGCGTTTGCGTGGCTGGGCGAGCGGATGTCGTCGCTGCGGATGCTGGGGCTCGCCATCGGGTTCGTCGGCGTGATCGTGCTGGTGGGCGGCTCCTCGGTCATCGATGCCAAGGAGGGCGGCATGGCGGTGGCGGCGGCGCTGTCGGCCACGGTGCTCTACGGCGTGGCCAGCAGCTACACCAAGCGTTTCCTGACGGGCGTGCCCGCCCTTGCGGTGGCCACCGGGAGCCAACTGGGCGCCACCATCGTGCTGGCCCCGCTCGCCTACTGGCTATGGCCTGCGCAAACGCCCACCGGCAGCGTGTGGCTGCATGTGATCGGGCTGGGCATCGCCTGCACGGGCGTCGCGTACATCCTGTTCTTCCGCCTGGTTGCGCATGTGGGCCCGACGCGCGCCGTGTCGGTCACCTTCCTGATCCCGGTGTTCGGCGTGCTGTGGGGCATCCTGTTCCTCGGCGAGCAGTTGACGCTGAACATGGTGATCGGCTGCGCCGTCATCCTGCTGGGCACGTCGCTGTCCACGGGCGTGCTGTCCTTTGGCAAACAGGCGAAGCCGAACGGCACGGAATCGGCCGACGCCAAGGACCATCTGCTGCGCTCGGGCCGCTGAGCGCGGCCCGGCCGCCGCTGGCCGCGCCGGCGGCACCGGGCCCTATGCCGGAATACGCTGATTTGTCGGCAACGCCGGAGATTTCAAATCCAAGGCGCCTATTAAGACATCCAATCGCCCGATTGCAAACTGAATGGTGAATCGCATTGCAATAAATACCGCACGCACAGGCACATGCTGAAAAATCTGCAAACGGCCTCATTGGCTGCGGTGGCGCGTCGACTTAAGGCCTTTAAACGTAGAACCAAGCGCCAAAGACATCGCCGGCATCGCACGCGATATTAACGATCCGATAATCGCCGTTCAGTAATCTGCATCACTAAAACCGGATTTCGCAGCGATTAACCGGATTTTCTGCGTTATGCTCGGCCACGGTCGATAAGGGGCGCGCAAGGGAATGGTGCCAGGCATTGCATTCCCGCTTGCCGGCGGATTGTCCGCTGCACGGGCCGACCACGCACGCTCCATCAAACACGTTGGATACGCGCATGCTGGACGTCTACCTGAACAAGCACCTGATCGGTCAACTGTCGTGCGGCCGCAGCGGTTGGGCGTTCGAATACGATGCTCGCTGGCAGGCTTCTGCGCAGGGCTTCGACTTGAGCCCGCACCTGCGCCGCAGCGCCGGCACGATCGCCGATACGGCAAAAGCGCAGCCGGTGCGCCACTTCTTTGAATACCTGCTGCCTGCACCCGCACGCGAAGCGCCCAAGGCCGCGGCTGCGGCGCTCGATCATTTTGCGCAGGCAGCACCGCATCTCGACGGCCCGTTGACGGTCGTGCCCGTCGGAGCCAAGCCTTCTCATGGCCACGCCGATGGGCTTTCGGAGCGCGACGTGGTTTTGCAGTTCCGGCAGACCATCGGCCGGCCGCAGCGCGCCACCTCCCTGCGCGTGGCGGAAACGCGTGCGCGCTACGGCAGCGACGTCGAGCGCGAGGCCGAAGCGATCCGCCTGCCGTTCCTCGCCTCGAACGGACTGCCGGTCTCGATGTGGCTCGGCCGGTTTTCGGCACCGGCCAATGCTGCGCAGTCGAGCCACTTCGTCCGGCTCGATCTTGGCGAAGGCGCCCCCTTGCCCTATGCGACCATCAATCACTGCTGGGCCACGCTGCTCGGGCGCAGCATCGGGCTGGAAACGCCGTTCATCGGCCTGCGACAGTTTCCGGAAACCGCCGCCGTGGTGCAGCGGCTCGATCGCACCCTGCGCTGCAAGAGCGACGATACGGCGCTCGTCCAGGCGCGCTATGTGGTGTCGGCGGTGCAGCTGCTGGGCCTTTCGCCGGAGCATCGGTTCTTGCCGATCACGGTGGAGCAGGTGTCTCAATGCGCGCGCCTGTGCGCCGACCCGGTAGCGGCCACGGCATCGCTGTTCCGCTGGATGGTGTTCTGCCTGCTGATCGGCGGACGCAACGCTTCGGCCGGCACGCTGCATTTCCATATCGGCGCCGACGGCATCCGGCTGGCCGCGCACGATCACCTCTTTTGTGCCGCCGTCTATGCGAACGAGTGGGATGCCCAGACGCTGTCACCCACGGCACAAGCCCGTTACGACGCCATCGATCAGGACGCCCTGCTAGCGCTGGCCGACCACCTCGGCTACGACGCCAGCCAGGCACGCCGCGAACTGTTGCGCCTGATCAGCATGCTGGCACCGCAGTCGTCGTTCGTCGCGACGCATCTGTCGCAGGCGCTGGGCCATTCGCCGACACGGGCCGCGGAGGTCGACTTCCTCGCGCGCATCCATCGCCACGTTTCGGAAACGGCCCGGCGGCTGGGCGGGAAGGCCGCCGAAGTCTGAAGCGCCCACGCTAGAGCGCCGCGAGACTCACCGAGCCATAGTGCGGATACCCGTGCGCGGCCAGGGTATCCATGGCCTCGGCTTCGGCCCGTGCAAAGGCCAGGGCCAGGGCATCCGGCCCGCGGCTGCCGCTGGCAAACGCCTGATACGCCGCGAATGCCTCGCGCGGCGACACACCGGTGTGCTGCAGCACGCGCTGGGCGGCCTCCAGCGCCGCGCCAATCGCTGAATCGGCTGGCGGGGCATCGCTAAACGAGAGCTGCAGGCACATCGGCGTCATTCCGTTTGCGATTTCCAGTAGACCGCACACCCGAGCCAGTCTAGGCAAGCCCGCGGCCGGTGCCAACCTGCGCCGCTTCAGAATCCGCATCGATGACGGCGGAGCTGAATCCGATTGACGTCCGTGTTGGGCGACAAACGCCCTGGTCTATCCGGGCTGCCCCGGGGTGCGCACGGCTGCACGCAATTGCATAATCAGGACGTTTGACGAAGCAACGATATTGCATCAAACCCGTGCCACGCAAGGAGACCCCATGACCCTTCGCTCGACCCGCTTCAAGCGCACCGCGCTCGCCTGGCTGATTGCCGGGGTTGCGCTTCCCGCCTTCGCTCAAACCCCGTCCGCCGCGCCAGCCGCGGGCGGCATCGACGTCGCGCAGATCAAGCCGGCCGTCGACGCAGCGGTCAATGCCGAATACGGCCAGCTCGATGCGCTCTACAAGGACATCCACGCGCATCCGGAACTGGCCTTCCAGGAAACGCGCACCGCCGCCAAGCTGGCCGAGCAGATGCGCAAGATCGGCTTTGACGTGACGGAGCACGTCGGCAGGACGGGCGTGGTGGCGGTGTACCGCAACGGGACCGGCCCGACGATCCTGGTGCGTACCGAACTCGACGCGCTGCCGATGGAAGAGAAGACCGGCCTGCCCTATGCCAGCCACGTGCGGACGAAATGGAAGGGGGAGGACGTGGGCGTCGCACATAGCTGCGGGCACGATCTGCACATGGCATCGTGGGTCGGTACGGCCAAGACGCTGGTGTCGCTGAAGGACCGCTGGCACGGCACGCTGGTGTTCGTGGCCCAGCCGGCGGAAGAAACCGTATCGGGCGCGCAGAGCATGATCGACGACGGCTTCTTCAAGCGCTTCCCGAAACCTGACTATGCGTTTGCGCTGCATACGGGCCCGGGGCCGTATGGTTCGATCGTGTTCAACAGCGGCCCCGTCACGTCCAACTCCGACGGGCTGGAGATCACCTTCAAGGGCCGCGGCGGCCACGGCTCCGCGCCCGACAAGACGATCGACCCGGTGATGATGGCCGCGCGCTTCGTGGTCGACCTGCAAAGCGTGATCAGCCGCGAGAAGGATCCGCAGGAATTCGGTGTGGTCAGCATCGGCGCCATCCAGGGCGGCAGCGCCGAGAACATCATCCCCGACAGCGTGCTGCTGCGTGGCACGATCCGTTCGTACAAGCCGGCCGTGCGTCAGAAGATGCTCGACGGCATCCGCCGCACCGCCAAGGCCGTCACGGAGATGTCCGGCGCGCCCGAAGCCGACATCAAGATCACTGAGGGCGGCAAGGCCGTCAACAACGACCCGGCCGTGGTCGCGCGCACCGAGGCGATGTTCAAGACCGCCTTCGGCAACGACCGCGTGCTGCGCGTGCCGCCCATCACGGCCAGCGAAGATTTCTCGGCGTTTGTTGACGCGGGCATCCCGTCGATGTTCTTCTTCATCGGCGTAAATGATCCGCAGACGTTCCTTGCGTCGCTCAAACCGGGCGCCAAGCCGCTGCCGACCAATCATTCGCCACTGTTCGCGCCGGTGCCCGAGCCGTCCATCAAGACGGGCGTGACGGCGATGTCGCTGGCCGTGCTCAACGCGCTGCAGTGGAACAAGACGTCCGGCCAGTAAGCCGGCATTGAGGGGGCGCGGCGCCGCGGCGTCGCGCTTTTTTGTTGCACAGGAGGAGTCTCATGTTGAACCGCTTCATCCGCACGGGCGCCCTGCTGTTCTGCGCCGCCCTGGCCGCACCTGCCGTGGCCCACACCCAGACCAATCGCCTCGACGAGATCATCGCGCGCGGCACACTGCGCGTCGGCACCACTGGCGACTACAAGCCCTTCAGCTACAAGAACCCGGCAGACGGCCGCTTCATCGGCCTGGACGTGGAGATGGGCGAAAGCCTGGCCAAGGCGCTGGGCGTGAAGCTGGAAGTCGTGCCGACCACGTGGTCCACGCTGATGCAGGACTTTGCGGCGGACCGTTATGACATCGCCATGAGCGGGGTGTCTGTCACGCTCGATCGGCAGAAGAAGGCGTTCTATTCGATTCCGTATCAGCGCGATGGCAAGACGCCGATCACCCGCTGCGAGAACCAGGCGAAGTTCCAGACGCTGGCGCAGATCGACCAGCCGAACGTGCGCGCCATCGTCAACCCGGGCGGCACCAACGAGAAGTTTGCACGCGCGAACCTGAAGCAGGCGCAGATCCGGGTGTATCCGGACAACGTGACGATCTTCAACGAGATCGTGGCAGGCCGCGCCGACCTGATGATGACCGACGCGGTCGAAACCAAGCTGCAGCAGAAGCTGCATCCGGAACTGTGCGCGGTGCACCCGGAGGCGCCGTTCGATTTCTCGGAGAAGGCCTACCTGCTGCCGCGCGACGTCGTGTTCAAGAACTTCGTCGACCAGTGGCTACGCCAGACGATCGAGAGCGGCGAATTTGCCAAGCGCTTCGATGCGTGGCTCGCGTATCCGTGGACCGCGGCCGCCAGGTAAGCGCGGCTAAGACAGGGCGGTGCGCGGCAGCCGCGCCTTCGCGGCAAGGGCCCGCATGCAAAAGCACCGCGGCCCTGGCCGGCAACCGGGCCACGAGAGCGAAAAATCGCGAGGATGTGCGCATCCGCACGCGGCGTGGCACGCAGCACGGGCTCGCCACGCGTCCACGCTGTCAGTGCAGGCGCGTCCGATCGCCGTGCTGCAACGCGAGCGCGTCGCGCAGCAGCGCATCGGTCATGTCGCGGCCCAGCAGCGCCGGGTCGAAGCGCGCCGAGAACCGCGTGGAGCACGATTCCACCTGCAGCACCACCTGGCCGGGCGGCAGCAGTTCGATGTCGACGTGGATATCCTCGTCGCCTTCGGTAAAGGAATGCAGCAGCGTGAGCGCACGATAGCCGTCAGCGCGTTCCACGGCGGCTTCCGTCCACGCCGGCGCCAGTAGCGCACAGTTGACCAGCGCTTCCGGTTCGTCCGGCCGATACAGGTGCAGCCCCATCATGGTCGAAGCGGCGCCGGCCACATTCGCCCACTCGGCTGCCGGAATCAGATCGCCCAGCAGGCGGACATCGTCCACGGCGGCATCGCTCTGTACAAACGCTGCGCCGAGGAAGAACGCGGTTTCATCGCGAAAGCCGCCTGCCACGGTGTTGCGCCACAGGCGATGACTGGACCTGGCGCCCAGCGCCACCTGCGACAGCACCTTGGCCGCGCGTGCGCCGTCCGCGCCGGACCACTGCTCCACCGCGCCGTGCGAGAACAGGCGGTCCGCCATGACGAGGCCCACGCCCTGCGGCAACGCGCGCGCTTCCAGCCACTTGCCCAGCACATGCACACCGCTGAACGGCATGTCCGGGCGCCCGATCGCGTGCGCGCGCACGCGGCCGTTTTCCGGCACGTGAAACGGCAGCGCAAACAGTCTCGCCTGGTAGGCGACGCCGTCGATTTCGAAACGGGCAATGGAACCGGAGGTAATGGACATGGGACCTTCCTGACTGCAGTGGGCGCGAAACGTCGCCCGTACCTGCATCAACGACCATCCGCCCGGAAGGTTTAGCGGCAAACCGCCCCACCGTGGGGAGGGGAATCCCCATGTGTGAAATGCAATGCAACAAAGCGGGGCGTGTGCGCCGGGAATTTTCGTACTGCCGCGTAGTCAGACTTCCGCATTAAGGGTTATCCCGCATCGCATATTTGTGTGTCAAATCAATGACTTAGACGCAGATGCAGGTGCCTGGAGCAGCACAATTGTTCTTGTTTTTTGAACAAAGAGTTTAAGAGAACTGCTTTTTTCCTGTTCGAGCAACGACTAAGCTTATGCCATCGCGTTACCGCACTGCAGCAAACCTGCTCGTGCGCAAGCGCTTCCCCCCAGACTGTGGAGCTCATCATGAAGACCAAGAACCTGATCCTCGCCTCGCTGATCGCTGTTGCCGCCGTTCCCGCCTTTGCTGCCGGCGTGCAAAGCCAAGACCCGTACACCAACGGCCAGGCCGTCACCAAGGCCGACCCGTACACCGACGGCGCCCGCGTGAGCAAGGCTGATCCGTACACGGACGGTGCTCTGCGCAAGGCCGACCCCTACACCGACGGCCAACTGCGCAAGGCCGATCCGTACACCGATGGCGCCCTGGTCGGCAAGGCTGACCCGTTCACCGACGGCCAATAAGCGGTTCGTCCTGACGTCTCTCCCTCCCCGATGCCGCGCGCCCGAGTGGGCGCCGGTACCGGCTTACCGAAGCGGCCTTCTGGCCGCTTTTTTTTTGAGGCCTCCGCCCGCGGGCTTCTATATGGCAAGTCCGGATTTCCCCCCTCCCAAGCCCGGTGACGCACGTCCGATAACAGTGGTGTATTCCATTGGCAGGCGGCGTTCCTTTGCGCGAACCGCCCTGTCTCGACGCTCGACACCACTCTATGCGCAAGCGCATTGCCATCGAAGACCTGCGGGTTGGCATGTACCTCGACGAATTCGTCGGCTCGTGGCTCGACCACCCGTTCTGGCGAGCGCGCTTTCGCGTGGAAGACGCCGCCCAGCTGCAACGCCTGCGCACCAGCGGCGTGCGGGAGGTCTGGATCGACACCGCCCGCGGCACCGATGTGGCAGCCGCACGTGCCGTGCCCACGGCAATGGCGCCGCCCACCCCGCCGGCAACACTGGCAGGCGCCACCATCGCACCCCGCGCGATCACGCGCGCAGAGGAAATGCGCCACGCGGCCCGCCTCATCAGCAAGGCTGAAGCGGCCGTGCAGGCGATGTTTGCCGACGCGCGCATGGGCCGCACAGTCGAAGCGCGCGACGCATTGCCGCTGGTGGAAGCGATTTCAAGCTCGGTCGACCGCCACCCCGGCGCCCTCACGAGCCTGGTGCGCCTGAAGACCAAGGACCGCTATACCTTCTTGCACTCCGTGGCGGTTTGCGCGCTCATGGTGGCGCTCGGCCGGCAGCTCGGGCTGTCCGATGACGAGGTACGCGACGCGGGGCTGGCGGGCTTGCTGCATGACATCGGCAAGATTGCCATTCCGCCCGAGGTGCTGAACAAGCCGGGGGCGCTCACGGCAGAAGAATTCCGCAGCGTGACCACGCACCCGCAAGCCGGCTACGACATCCTCGTCGGCGACAGCAACATGTGCGAGGTTGCCCTCGACGTCTGCCTGCACCATCACGAACGCATGGACGGGACGGGCTACCCGCACAAGCTGGCCGGGGACGGCATCTCGCTGTTCGCGCGCATGGGAGCGATCTGCGATGTGTATGACGCGATCACGTCGGACCGCCCGTACAAGAAAGCCTGGGGGGCCGCCTACGCGGTGCAGCGCATGGTCGAATGGCGCGGCAACCATTTCGACCCGGTGGTCTTCAACGCCTTCGTGAAAAGCGTGGGCATCTACCCGGTGGGCTCGCTGGTGCGGCTGCGCTCGGGGCGGCTGGCGGTGGTCATGCAGCATGCGCCCGGCGCGTTGCTCACGCCCACGGTCAAGGTATTCTTCTCCATATCGTCGGGTACGCGGATTGCGCCCGAGGTGATCGACCTGGCGCAGACAGGCGACCAGATTGTCTCAAGAGAAGAACCCCGGGACTGGGGCCTGACCGACCTCGACGCACTTTGGATGCACGGCGACTGATCCGTAGTTTGCGCTTCCGGCGCTGCCTCATGTGGATGGCGTGGCTGGCGCTGAGCACATCTGCATTGGCGCAGGAGCCGCTGCGCATCGGTTCCAAACGCTTTACCGAGTCGTACGTGCTGGGGGAAATCCTCTCGCAGACGGCCGCCCCGCATGGCCCTGCCCAACACGTGCCGGGCCTCGGCAACACCGCCATCGTCTTCGCCGCGCTCAAGAACGGCAGCATCGACGTCTACCCCGATTACCTCGGCACCATCGCCGCTGAAGTCCTGCATCTGCCGGCTGCGCAAGCCGCCAATCCGGATCAGGCTGCGCTGCTGGCCGACGTCAATCGTGCGCTTGCACCGTTGGGGCTCGCCGCCGGCGTGCCGCTGGGCTTTGAAGACACCTACGCGCTGGCCATGCGCGAGGCCGACGCCGAACGCGCACACATCCGCACGTTGGCCGATCTGGCCACGCACCCGGCGCTGCGCCTTGGCTTGTCGCATGAATTCCTCGGCCGCGCGGACGGCTGGCCGGCGATCGCCGCACATTACAAGCTGCCGCAGCGTCCGACTGGCCTCGATCACGGCGTCGCTTACGACACGCTGCGCGCCAGCCAGGTCGACGTGATCGACATCTACTCGACCGACGCCAGGATCCGCGGCGAACAGTTGCGCGTGCTCGACGATCCCGCGCACATTTTCCCGCGCTACGACGCCGTGCTGCTCTATCGCGCCGACGTTGCGCGACGGCACGCTGCGCAATGGCAGGCGATTGGCGCGCTGGCCCGCCGCATCCAGCGCGACGACATGATTGCCATGAACGCGGCGGTAGAGCTCGAGGGCAAGTCGTTCTCGCAAGTCGCGCGGCAGTTTCTGGCCGGCCATGGCGATGTACCTGCGGCCACACCCACACGAGGGTTCTTCACGCAGCTGACCGATGACCTGTGGCGCCTCACCCAGCGCCACCTGGCGCTGGTGGGCATTTCCACGGGCGTGGCCGTCCTGCTTGGCGTGCCGCTCGGGCTCATGGCGGCGCGGCGGCCGATCAAGCAGCCGATCCTGGCCATGGTGGGCGTGCTGCAGACAATTCCGTCGCTGGCGCTGCTGGCGATGCTGATCCCGGTCGTCGGGTCGATCGGCGTGGTGCCGGCGCTGATTACGTTGGCCGTGTACGCGCTGCTGCCGATCGTGCGCAACACCATCGTCGGACTGGAGCAGGTGCCCGCAGGCCTGCGCGATGCCGCCCTGGCGCTGGGCTTCACGCCATCCCAGCGCACGCGCGTGGTCGATCTGCCGCTGGCGCTGCCCGTCATCCTGGCGGGCGTCAAGACAGCGGCCGTCATCAGCGTGGGCACGGCGACCATCGCTGCGTTCATCGGCGCTGGCGGCTACGGCGAGCGCATCGCCACCGGGCTCGCCGTGAACGACAGCGCAACGCTGCTGGCAGGCGCCATCCCCGCCGCAGTGCTGGCACTGGCGGTGCAAGGCGCGTTCGAACTCGCCGAATGGGGGTTGCGGCGGCACGGCGACACCCCACTCCGGTAACAAGCGCGGGCGCGGGCGTTCCATTACCATGCGGCCTGACCTCAGCCGCGCCGGACCTCTCGCCCATGACCACGCTTTCGTTTTCCACCGCCCTGCTCGTCGCGGCGGCCGGCGTCTATGCCGGCGCGCAGAATGCGCTGGCCGGCGGTGGGTCGTTCATCACGTTTCCCGCGCTGCTGCTGGCGGGGCTCAACCCGCTGGCGGCCAACATGACGTCGACGATTGCGCTGTTCCCGAGCCAGATCACCTCATCGATTGCCGGACGCAAGCTGGCCGGCGGCGTCGATGCCGGCGCGCATCATCTCTCGCTCAAGCAACTCATCGTCATCAGCCTGATCGGCGGCGTGCTCGGCGCGCTGTTGCTGCTGGCGACACCGCCGTCGTTCTTCGCCAAGCTGGTGCCCTACCTGGTGCTGTTTGCGACGACCGTGTTTGCGTGGGGCAGCTTCCGCCGCAAGCCGTTGCACGCGACGGCGGGCATGTCGACCACGACGCTGGCGGCCATCCAGTTTGCGATTGCGATCTACGGCGGCTACTTCGGCGGCGGCATCGGCTTTCTCATGCTGGCGGCGCTCACCGTGGCGGGCCAGCAAGTGCGCACGGCGGGCGCTACCAAGAACGTGCTTGCCATGACGATGAATGCATCCGCGGTGGCGGTGTTTGCGTTCTCGCCGCGGGTCGACTGGGCGGCGGTGTTGGCGCTCGCCATTGGCGGCATCGCGGGCGGTTTTGCCGGGGCGTGGCTGCTGCACCGGCTGCCCGAAAAGGTGCTGCGCGGCTTTGTGGTTGTCGTGGGGGCGGTCCTGACGGTCTGGCTGTTCGTACGGGCCTGAGCCGCCGATCGGCGTTGTCTGACACCGGGTTCAGCCAAAGCCCTACTGCCCACCGGTTTGCCGCTTTTCTATTGTGACGTTCGGGGCCCCCGTGAATGGCACGCTGCGTGCGTGTCGTTGAGTCCGCCCCGTTTCACAACAAGGAGAACGAGCATGCAAGCACGCAAGATGTCGAGCCTGGCCGCGGCCATCGTCGTGGCCACCTGCGCGTGGATCGGCGCGGCGCCCGCGCAGGCCCAGCAGAAAGATCACAGCGCTGTCACCGGCGTCGACAGCCCGATGGAAGGCCCGCGCACGCAGATGCAGCGCAACGCCGACGCCGCCGAGAACCCCGGCTATCACAACAAGGCCATGTCCGGCGCGCAGCCCCAGGCCACGCCCGGCACCCTGAGGCAGAAGGTCCACCGTGCGCATGTGAAGACCGACAAGTGGGTCGACAAGCACGTCACGCACCGCCACGGCAAGGCGACGGCCGAATCGTCGTCGGACCGCGCGTTCTGGTCGCGCCGTGCCAACCAGTGCGATTCGCTCGTCGGCGAAGCGCAGCGCGTCTGCCGTGAGCGGCAGCCGGAAGCGGTCAACGGCCGATAACGCCCGCGCGCGGCTATAAGAAAAAGCCACCGGCTATCGGTGGCTTTTTTCGTTGCGGCCGTCGCGGCGTCAGACGATGCCCGTGCCGTAGAACACAGCGATCACGAAGAACACGGCCAGCGTCTTGATCAGCGTGACGCAGAATACGTCGCGATACGCCTCGCGATGGGTGAGGCCCGTCACGGCCAGCAGCGTGATGACGGCGCCGTTGTGCGGGAGGGTGTCCATGCCGCCCGAGGCCATCGACGCCACGCGGTGCAGCACCTCCATCGGAATGCCCGTCGCCTGTGCGGCCTGGATGAACTGGTCGGCCATTGCCGCCAGCGCAATGCTCATGCCGCCCGACGCAGAGCCGGTGATGCCCGCGAGCGTGCTGACCGTCACCGCTTCATTGACGAGCGGATTCGGAATCGCACGCAGCCCCTCGGCCAGCACCAGGAACCCCGGCAGCGCGGCGATGACGCCGCCGAAGCCGTATTCCGAGGCGGTGTTCATCGCCGCGAGCAGCGCGCCCGAGACCGCGGACTTGCTGCCTTCGGCAAAGCGATCCTTCACGGCGCGAAAGCCGAACACGACCACCACGATGATGCCGATCAGCAGCGCGGCCTCCACGGCCCAGATGGCGGTCAGCTTGTCGGCCTCGACCGTCAGCGGCTTGGGCAGGCCCGGCAGTGCCACCGTGACGACCTTGCCGTACCACGTCGGAATCCAGCGCGTGAACAGCAGGTTCATCACACCCACAAGCACCAGCGGCGACAGCGCGACGAGCGGATGCGCGAGCGCGCCGGTCTCGGCCGTCTCCGGCTCGTTCACCAGCTTGGCGAGGCCGTGGTCATAACCGTGACCATTGCGCAGCGCGACGCGGCGGCGCCATTCGAGATACGCCATGCCCACCACGATGATGAACAGCGCGCCGATGGTGCCCAGCCAGGGCGCCGCCCACGACGTGGTGTGGAAGAACGTGGTCGGGATGATGTTCTGGATCTGCGGCGTGCCCGGCAGCGAGTCCATCGTGAACGAAAACGCGCCCAGCGCGATCGTGCCCGGGATGAGGCGCTTGGGGATGTTGCCTTGGCGGAACATCTCCGCCGCGAACGGGTACACCGCAAACACCACCACGAAGAGCGACACACCGCCGTACGTCAGCAGCGCACACACCAGCACGATGGAAAGCATCGCCCGCTTGGCCCCCACCACACGGATGACCGACGCGACGATCGAGCGCGAAAAACCCGACAGCTCGATCACCTTGCCGAACACGGCGCCCAGCAGGAACACAGGGAAATACAGTTTGACGAAGCCGACCATCTTCTCCATGAAGATGCCGGAGAACACGGGCGCCACGGCCGATGGGTCGGTCAGCAGCACCGCGCCGAGGGCGGCCAGTGGTGCAAACAGGATGACGCTGTAGCCGCGATACGCGGCGAACATCAGAAATGCCAGCGCAGCCAGCACGATGATGACGGACATCGACAATCTCCTCGCATGCTTTTCTTTTTAAGAGCGAAGGATTGTATGTCGCGATGCGACAGATGCCGTTACGCAATCACGCGTATTGAACTGGCCGCAGAACTGGCGTTCGGCCGCGCCGCCGTGCGTCTGCGTGACGCCGGCTTGACAGCTCAGCGATGGTGCCAGCCGCCGTGTCCCCAGTTGCCATGCCCCCAGCCGTGGCCGCCCCAGCCTCGCCCTCCCCAGCCGCGGCGGCAGTTCCAGCACCCGCCGCTGCCGATCCACACGCTGCCGTAGACGGGCGCCGGGTAGACGACCGGCCCGTAATACGGATATGGGTCGTACACGGGATACGCCGCCACGGGCGCGACGACGGCCGGCGACACCGGGTTCCCGTAGGCGTCGTAGTACGGCGCAGCCACGCAGCCGGTCAGCAACGCGGCGGCGCCCGCAACGAGCGCCCCCGGCAGGAAGGCGGCAAGGCGACGGCCGCATTGCAGCGTCGGGATCATGATGTGCTCCATTGAATGCCTATGCATATGTGTTCGACCGCGTTGAACGCTTTCAATTCCGAGGACTTCACCGCCGGGCGCTGCCAATTGCGGCCGGATCACTTACCATGACCGCTTCGCCGTCCGCACGGGGGAGAGAGAGCGCGGCCGGCGATGCCCCACACACACTGGAGGACACATCCATGCAAGCCACGGCAACGCCCAACCCGGGCGATCGTGCAACGGCCCCGGCCATCTCGGCAGCCACTCGACGCAAGGCCATCATTGCCGCCACCATCGGCAACGGTCTCGAATGGTTCGACTTTACGGTCTACAGCTTCTTTGCGGTCATCATTGCCAAGCTGTTCTTCCCCACGGGCAATGACTTCACCTCGTTCATGCTGACCGTCGCCACGTTTGGCGTCGGCTTCTTCATGCGGCCAGTCGGCGCGGTGGTGCTCGGCATCTATGCCGACCGCGTGGGCCGCAAGGCTGCGCTCACGCTCACCATCATGCTGATGGCGCTGGGCACGGCCATCATCGGGCTTGCGCCGACGTACGCGCAGATCGGCATCGGCGCGCCGATCCTCATCGTGATCGCGCGGCTCATCCAGGGCTTCTCGGCCGGCGGTGAAGTGGGCGGCGCCACGGCGTTCCTCATCGAATATGCGCCGGACGAGAAGCGCGGCTACTTCGCGAGCTGGCAGCAGGCGAGCCAGGGCATCTCGTTCATCCTCGGTGCGGCAATGGGCGCGATCGTCACGAATGGCCTGTCGCCCGAGCAGATCGACGCTTGGGGCTGGCGCATTCCGTTCCTGTTCGGGCTGCTGATCGGGCCGGTCGGCATGTACATCCGCTCGCATCTGCACGAGCCGCCCGCCTTCGAGGCGCAGAAGGCGAAGGCCGCCAAGGAGTCGCGTCTGGCGCCGCTGTCGCAGGTGCTGCGCGACCATCCGCGCGAAGTGCTCGGCGGCCTCGGCGTGACGATTCTCTGGACGGTCTGCACGTACACGCTGGTGTTCTACATGCCGACATACGCGAAGCAGCAGCTCGGCCTGCCGCTGGGCGCGACGTTCCAGTCGACGGCGCTGTGCGGCGCGATCATCTTCGTGCTGTGCCCGCTCATGGGCACGCTGTCCGATCGCGTGGGCCGCAAGCGCATGCTGGGCACAGTGGCGCTGGCCATTGCGGTGGCGGCCTATCCGCTCTTCCACTGGCTGAACGTCAACCCGACCGTGCAGACGCTGCTGCAGGTGCAGGTGATCCTGGGCGTGCTGCTGGCGGCGTTCACGGGTCCGGCGCCGGCGGTGCTGGCCGAACAGTTCCCGACCGCCGTGCGCTCGACCGGCCTGTCGATTTCGTACAACCTGGCGGTGACGATCTTCGGCGGCTTTGCCCCGCTGATCGTGACGTGGTTGATCGCAACGACCGGCAGCAAGCTGGCACCGTCGTATTACGTGATGGCCGCCGGCATCATCAGCGTCTGTGCACTGGCGCTGATGCACGACCGCACGGGCAAGCCGATCGAGAAGTAACGCTCGCAGATCCAGCTGTGCGCAACGGCCGGTGGCTTACCCCACCGGCCGTTCGTCTTTGGCGGCGAGCAATGCCGCGTTTTCGAGCAGGCGCACACCGGGCGCATCCACGCGCGCTGCGCTCACGAGCGCCGCCGCCACCGACTCCGCCGGCACGGGCCGCCAGGGCCTGGGCACCATCCAGCCGATCGCGCCCGACAGCGATTGCGCAATGCGTTCACCACGGCGCAATTCAGCCCGCTTGCCGAGCAGCAGCGAAGGCCGCACCACCGTGACCGACGCAAAGCCGACCGACAGGATCTCCGCCTCGGCTTCCCCCTTGCAGCGGTTGTAGAACACCCTGGATCGCGCATCGGCGCCCAGCGCGCTCACCAGCAGGAAATGATGGGCGCCAGCCGCAAACGCGCGGCGTGCCAGCTCCGCCGGATACTCGACATCCACGCGCCGGAATGCCGCCTCCGAACCAGCCTGGCGAAGGGTCGTGCCGAGCGCGCAGATGACGATGTCAGCAGCGAGGGCCGGCTGCGCTTCGGGCGCGTCCAGCCGCTCAAAGTCGACGACGTATTCGTGGAGCCGGCCCGGCATCGCGTGCTCGGGTGTCAAGGTTCCGGCGCGGCGTACGAGCGCGGTGACACGGCCGGGCCACGATTGCGCGGCGAGCCGACGCACCACGGCGCGGCCCACCAGCCCGCTTGCGCCGGCGACCAGCACCGACGGTCCGCGCGTTTGCCCGCCGACATGGCCATCGGCTGCCAAGCCTTGCGCAACAAGTGTTTGCGAACGCGACATGATGTTCTCCATGAGCTGCTACCTCGACAACGATGCGGCGCCCGACAGTTCGAGGGCGTGTCTGCCGCCTTCCCCCTGTGCGGTTCCGGGGCGAGAAAGGCTGTCTGAAATGCAAACAAACCCTGTCGATATCAGGTTTTTCCCGGATGCCGGCCCGCAAACGTAGACAGGACAAGTGTCGGCTGCAAGCAACGGCCCGCAAAGCCTTGCAGTTAGGGGATGTGCAACCCTTCGCAACGATGATATAAAACGGGTCGCAGTACAACGCTGTCCAACAAACCTGAAGTGGGGAAATGACATGACGACCAAAGCCGAACTCGTAGCCGCCATTGCCAAAGACGCAGAACTGAGCATCGCCGCCGCTGAGCGCGCACTGAACTCCGCGCTGGAAAACATCAAGAAGACCGTCGCCAAGGGCGGCACCATCACGCTGGTTGGCTTCGGTTCGTTCTCGTCGGGCAAGCGCGCAGCACGCACCGGCCGCAACCCGCGCACTGGCGAAGCCATCAAGATCCCGGCAACCAAGACCGTGAAGTTCACGGCTGGCAAGGGCTTCAAGGACGCCGTGAACAAGAAGAAGTAAGCGTCTTCCACCGTGCCCCGCGGGGCCGGGAGACTTGCAAGGGACCCTGCGGGGTCCTTTTTCTTTTGGCGCGCGGCAAGCTCACGTTGCTGGCCATAGGCTGACCAGATAGCCCGCCGAGGCCATGCGCGCAATGAGCGCATCGCTGCCGCTCGGGGCATCCAGCCAGGCAGCGGCATGCGGCCGCACCTCGATGGTGCCCACCGACAGCGCCCCCTCCACGCAGTACACCAGCCACTGCGCACCCGGATGCGCGACCGGCAATGCGCGGCGTGCGCCTGCCTCCATCGTGATGACCTCGACGTGATGCGCCCAGGCGCCGCGCCTGGTCATCACGTTGAAATCCGACAGCGGCGCGTCAAGCGTGGCATGGATATCGATCTCCCCGGCGAACCGCACGGGTGCATCGCCCGGCTTTAGCGAAACCGTCTCGCCATCTGCGCGATGCATCGTCAGGCGCCCGCCCGCGATCACCGCCAGCGAGCGGTCGATGCCGACAAAGCGCGAGAACGGTCCGGACACATCGACCTGCGCAGTACTGATGCGCCAGTCGAAGCCGTCCAGCGTCGCACCTGCCGGTGCGATGGCGATTTCGGTCGTAACGCCGCCGCCGTTCTTCCACGGCATGCGGCGCATGGCATCGGCAGAAATCAGCTTCATGGGCGAGACGGGCGACGCAAAAGGTGATACGCCAGACGCGCGGCCACGCGCACGGTGCGGCGGTCCTGGTCGTATTCGGGATTGGTTTCAGCGATGTCCGCCACGCGCACCTTGCCCGTGCCGCAGACGTGCTGCACCAGCGCTTCGAGCACCGGCAGCGTGATGCCGTACGCGGCGGGCGCGGACACACCGGGCGCGACCGCGGCAGCCAGCACGTCCATGTCGATGGTCAGGTAGACATGGTCGGCATCGGCCAGCCACGCATCGAGATCGGCCATGCGCGCATCGAGGTGGCGCTCCTGCACGTCGGTGTCTTCCACGTAGCGCGCGTGCAGCGCATCGGCGCGATCGAACAGCGCGGGCGTATTGGACAGGCGGCTCACCCCGAGGCAGCAGTACGTCAGGTCGATGCCGTGCGCGGCGCAGTCCTCGGCGATCTGGTCGAACGGCGTGCCGGAGTTGCCGGGCCGGCTCGTGCGCAAGTCGAAATGCGCGTCGAAATTGACGATGGCGAGGCGGCCGCGCCCGCCTTGCTTCTGCCAATGCCTGCGCAAGCCCTGGTAGGTGCCGAACGCAACTTCATGCCCGCCGCCGAGCACCACCGGGCGCGCGCCCGCATCGAGCAGATGGAAGACGGCATCACCGAGCGCCGCCTGCGCACGTTCCAGATCGCCGTCGTCGCAGGCCACGTCGCCGGCATCGGCCAGGTGCGCGAGTCCGTGTGCTGGCACATTGGCCAGCGCCCGGCGAATTTCGCGCGGGCCTTGCGCGGCACCGGCGCGGCCGTGGTTGCGCACCACGCCCGCGTCGCATGCAAACCCGAGTACGGCAGGCGTGCCCGAGAGCTTTACCGCATCGGCGCGCTGCACGATCTGGAACAGGCGCGTGACGTCGCCACGCTCGCCGGTGTCGTTGCGGCCCTGCCAGACGGAGGCATCGAACGTTGCAGCTGCGGTCATCGTCATGCGCGTGTCAGCACCGCTTGCAGGAACGACCGCGTGCGCGCTTCCTTGGGCTCCCCAAAGATGACCGACGGCGGTCCGGCCTCGACGATGCCGCCGCCATCCATCACCACCACCACGTCGGCCACCTCGCGCGCGAAACCCATCTCGTGCGTGACGACCAGCATCGTCATGCCTTCCTTGGCAAGCAGCTTCATGACCTGCAGCACCTCGCCCACGAGTTCGGGGTCCAGCGCAGATGTCGGCTCGTCGAACAGCATCACCTTGGGCTGCATCGCCAGTGCGCGCGCGATCGCCACGCGCTGCTTCTGCCCACCGGAGAGGCTCGCGGGCATCGCATCGGCCCTGTGTGCCAGGCCCACTTTCTGCAGCAGTTCACGCGCTTCGGCTTCCGCTTCGCTCTTCGACTTGCCGCGCAGCATGCGCGGGCCGATGGTGACGTTGTGCAGCACCGAAAGATGCGGGAACAGATTGAACGACTGGAACACCATGCCGACCTGCTGGCGCAGGTGGTTCAGTTCGCCATCGGGCAGCATCGTGCCGTTGTCGATCAGACGCTTGCCGCAGATGTCGATGGTGCCGCCTTCGGGCACTTCCAGCCCGTTGCAGCAGCGCAGGAACGTGCTCTTGCCCGAGCCGCTCGGGCCGATCACGACGACCACCTGCGAAGCGTCGACCTCGAAATCGATGCCCTTGAGCACGGGGTGATCGCCGTACGATTTCGTCAGGCCGCGGATCCGGATCATCGGTACGTCCGTCGCCGATTTCAGCGTTGCAGAATTCGTGTTCATTGCACCATGCCTCCTGCACGGATGTTGCGTTCAATCCGGTGCAGCAGATAGCTCGCGGCGCTCGTGAGCACGAGGTACACCAGCGCAATCGCCAGGTACACCTCCAGCGAGCGGTACGACACGCTGATGATCTTCTGCCCCTCGTGCATCAGGTCGTGAATCGTCAGCAGCGACACCAGCGCCGAGTTCTTGATGAGCGCGATGAACTCGTTGCCCAGCGGCGGGATCATCCGCACCACGGCCTGCGGCAGGATGATGGCGCGCATCGCCTGCCCCGACGACATGCCGATCGAACGCGCCGCCTCCATCTGCCCGCGGTCGACCGACTGGATCGCGCCGCGGACGATTTCCGACACATAGGCGCCCGAATACACGCCCAGCCCCAGCACGCCGCACACAAACGCCGGCAGCAGGATGTCGAACTGCGGCAGACCGAAGAACAGCAGGAAGAGCTGCACGAGCAGCGGCGTCCCGCGGATGAACGTCACGTACACCGTGCAGATGCCGTAGACAAAGCGCCGGCGCGGGTTCAACCGGCCGATGCCGACCAGCAGCCCGAGCACGCAGCCGAGCACCAGCGCGGCGGCCGTCACCTCCACGGTGACGAGCGCGCCGTGCACGATGTCGGCCCACCCCGCCCAGACGGGAGAAAAATCCAGTTCCATCAGCGTGTCCGTCGGTGGTTACTTGGCGGCCGCGCCAAACCATTTCTTGACGATCTGGTCGTACGTGCCGTCGGCCTTGATCTTCTCCAGTGCGGCGTTCAGCGCCTTGGTCAGTTCAGGCTGATCGCGGCGCACGGCGATGCCGTATTCCTCCGTCGTCAGCGCCGGCTCGACCAGGCGCAGGCCTGGGCGCATCTTCACGTAGTACGCGGCGGCGGGACGGCCCGTGACCGCCGCATCGGCACGGCCGATTTCGACGAGATTGAACATCTGCTCGTTCTTCTCGACTTCCACGCGCTCGACCTTCGGGTAGTTCTCCTTCAGGAAGTTGACCGACTTGGTGCCCACCTGCACGCTCACCTTCTTGCCGGCGAGGTCGGCCGGCGTCTTGATGGCGGTGTTGCCCTGCTTGACCATCGCCACCAGGCCGCCGTGGTAGTACGGTTCGGTAAAGTCGACCACCTTCTTGCGCTCGGGCGTGATGTAGATGCCCGAGATGGCCACGTCGAAGCGGCGCGACACCAGGCCCGGCACAAGGCCCTTGAAGTCGATGTCGGTCCATTCGACCGGGCGGCCCATGGTGCGGGCCAGGGCTTCGATCAGGTCGATATCGAAACCGGTGCGCTTGCCGTTTTCAACGAACTCCATCGGCGCGAATGTGGCATCGGTGGCCACGCGCAGCGGCTCGGCGGCGGCGTGCGCAGCGGTGGCGAAAGACACCGCAGCAGACAGCGCCACGGCACAAGCCAGCATCGAATGCATGAACTGACGGCGATTCCCCATGAGTGGTCTCCTTGTGTGGTGCATGTGGGGTGAAAAATCAGGTGTCCTGCAGCCGCGCTGAAATGGACGCAGCCGCAGCAACGGTCATATCGATCAGGCGCTGCTCCTTGCCGCGCACGCGCGTGGCAGGTGCCATCAACGTGATCGAGCCGAGCGCCTGGCCGGGCAGCCGGAACACCGGCACGCTCACGCCCCAGACGCCGGGGTCGACTTCACCTTCGGACAGCGCATAGCCCGCCGCGCGGATCTCGGCGAGTTCGGTCTGCAATTGGGCCTGCTGCTCCGGCTGGCCGGCCAGCAGGTCTGCGAGGATGGCGCGCGACGCGGCGGCCGGCATGAAGGCAAGCAGCGACTTGGCCGAGGCGCCGGCCAGCAGCGGCACGCCGCGCCCCTTCTCGAACGAGCAGCGCAGCGACTGCTGGCTCTCGACCATCTCGAGACAGACCGCCTGGTCCTTGACGGCCACCACCAGCCCGACCGATTCACCGGACTCCGCCACGAGCCTACCCATGCCGATGCGCGCTTCCTGCACGAGATGCGAGGCGTGGTCGAAGCCGAGCGCGAGCTGCAGGCTGATCGGCCCCGGCGCATACGTGCCCGCCGATTCGAGCACGAAGCCCCAGCGCTTGAGCAGCGCCACCTGGCGATACAGCGTGCTCTGCGGCAGCCCCGTCAGTTCGATGAGCTCACGTGCCGCAACGGGCCGGCCATGGCGCGCAATGGTGGCGAGCACCATCAGCACGCGGTCCGCGCCGGCGGCGGGGGGTGCTGAGATCGGCTCGGTCATCGCGGGGCTCCGTCATGTGATGTCGCGACGGAGAATGCGACGGATTTCTCAATCCATCAACGCATCATTCCCACAGAACGAGAAAAATGCTCGAACTCAGTATTTATACCTAGGGAGAATACGTCACATTTCTGTGTGCGCGGCGTGCAGACGGGTTTCGAGAAAGGCGGCGACCGCATGCGCCGACGCCTCACTCCGACATGTTGCGAGCGCGGCGTACAGCGGCGCGGCCAAACCGCTGAGGAAGTCGATCGGTGCCTCCGGACCTTCTGCGATGTAACGCTGCAGCGCAGAGAATGCGCCGGCCTGGCCCAGGCGCCAATCAGCAATGGAGCCCTGCCGCTCATGCCGTGCGGCCACCTGCCTGCCCGGTGCGGGCTTGGGCGGCATCTTGGGCTTGGGGGCATCGTTGACCGGCGCGCGGCTCGCGACGTAACCCTCGGCGAGCAGGCGCGCGAGGTCGTCCGTGACGGGGCCGGCGCCGCTCAACTGCGCGAGGATTTCCGCCGCCGTGCGCTCACCGCCCGCGAGCAGCAGGATCGCCCGCTGCCGGTGCGTGAGGTGTCCGCTGCGCGTTTGCAGCTCCTGCGTGCCGCGCTCCGTGCGCGACAGGATGTGGCTCAGATCCATCGCTCCCCCTGGTTTTGTGTGACGGCCGGATGACGTACCAGTCTAGAAAAAGCCGGTGCGATGCGGGCCGCTACGGCCGCAGGAAGCTCGTCATACCGACTATCATGTGCACGGCATTGCGCTGCGCACGAAATCGGGCTTGCAGTGAGCGGTGCTATGCAGCGTGCGGGGCTGCCGCATGCAAGTGCCTGAGTTGAGCGGAAAAAACAAGGCCCTCACGCGGAGGGCCTTGCTTCGGACGGGATGTCGAACCGTGGTTCGCTTCAGGCGAAGTTCTTCGCAACGAAGTCCCAGTTAACCAGATTCCAGAACGCCTCGACGTACTTCGGACGGGCGTTGCGGTAGTCGATGTAGTAGGCGTGTTCCCACACATCGCAGGTCAGCAGCGGCTTGGCATCCGTCGTGAGCGGCGTGGCGGCGTTGGAGGTCGACACCAGATCCAGCGTGCCGTCGGCCTTCTTCACCAGCCAGGCCCAGCCCGAACCGAAGGTCGTGACGGCGACCTTGGTGAACTCTTCCTTGAACTTGTCGAAGCTGCCCCACTTGGCGTTGATGGCGTCAGCCAGCGCGCCGGTCGGAGCGCCGCCGCCTTGCGGCTTCATGCAGTTCCAGTAGAACGTGTGGTTCCAGACCTGTGCGGCGTTGTTGAACACACCGCCCGACGACTTCTTGACGATGTCTTCCAGGCTCAGGTTCTCGAACTCGGTGCCCTTGATCAGGTTGTTCAGGTTCGTGACGTAGGTCTGGTGGTGCTTGCCGTAGTGGAACTCCAGCGTTTCCTTGGAGATGTGCGGCGCCAGGGCGTCTTGGGCGTACGGCAGCGGGGGGAGCGTGTGTTCCATTGTTCTTGCCTTCTGTGGGTTGTACAGGTTGGGAGCGACGATTGTAGGAGACTTGCAAAACCCGCGCAAACCGCCTGCCGAATAGTCGGAATACCCGCAAAACACACGCGGAATCGTGCCAAACCGGGCGGTTCCGCTGCGGTCACATGTCGAGCTTGGGCTGTGCCTGGGCGATCTCGATGTCCACGACGCCCTGCGCCAGGCGGGCTTCGACGTGCGCGCGGGCATGGAGCGCATTCGGGTCGCGGATCGCGTGGCCGCGGGTATCGAGCAGCACCGCGTAGCCGCGCTCCAGGGTGCGCTGGGGCGCCAGCAGCTCAAGGCCGGTGTGCTGGCGCGCCAGGCGCTCCCGTGCGCGGGTCAACGTCTCTCGCATGGCGCGTGCCAGCGCGGCTTCTGTCTGGGCGACGGCCGCCCGTTCGCGCGTGGCGTCCGGACGCGCAGCGGCAAGCCGCATGGCCAGCAGACGCCGCACGTGTTCCGCCCGCTGCACGCGGCCACTCAGGGCAGATTGCAGGCGCCGCTGCAGGTTCGCGAGTTGCGCGCGCCGCTCACGCATCTGCGCCTGCGGGCTGCGCAGCCGGCGTGCGAGCCAGTCCACCGTTTGCGCGCGGCGATCCAGCTGGCGGCGGAATTGCGCCGACAGCGCATCCCAGTCGCGCGCGACGTCGCGCAGCATGCGCGCGCGGTCCGGGCTGACCAGCTCGGCGGCGCCGGTGGGCGTGGGCGCGCGCACGTCGGCGACAAAGTCCACGATGGTCACGTCGGTCTCGTGCCCGACGCCTGCCACGATCGGGATGGCCGACGCAGCGACGGCGCGCGCGACCGGCTCTTCGTTGAAGGCCCACAGGTCTTCAATGCTGCCGCCGCCCCGGCACAGGATGACGACATCGACCTCCGCCCGGCCATTGACCCGCTCGAGCATCGCGGCGATCCGCTCGGACGCCCCGGCGCCCTGCACCGGCACCGGATACACCACCACCGGCACATGCGGCGCACGTCGGCGCAGCGTGGTCAGCACGTCGCGCAGGGCCGCCGCCTGCAACGACGTCACCACGCCGATCGCCCGCGGATGCCGGGGCAGCGGCCGCTTGCGGCCCGCATCGAACAAGCCTTGCGCCTCCAGCGCGGCCTTCAGCCGCAGAAACGCTTCATAGAGGTTGCCCAGGCCTGCCCGCCGGATGGCCTCGACGCTCAGTTGCAGCTCGCCGCGCGCCTCGTACAGCGTCACCAGCGCCCGCACTTCGACGGCTTCGCCTTCGCGCGGCGTGAAATCGGCGTACTGGTTGCGCCCCTTGAACATCACGCAGCGAATCTGCGCGCCGGCGTCCTTCAGCGAGAAATACCAGTGCCCGCTCGCCGCGCGCGTGAAGTTCGAGATTTCGCCCCGCACCCAGCCCAGCGGGAAATTGCGTTCGAGCAGTCCGGCAATCCGTCGGTTGACGTCGCTGACGGACAGTACCTCCTGGGCACCCCGATTTGGTGCGACCGGTACGGGCGCGGGCGGCGCGGGCGAGGCAGCCGCAGCGGCAGGTGTGTCCATCCAGAACGGTCGGCGTGAAGACGGCGGCGAGGTCATGAGTGGTGGGAACGGCGCAAAACGATGAGGCTTCGGGGCAACTTCTACCTTGAATAGGGGAGACGAGCGGGGCGAAACGGCAGACCTGTCCACAGCATAGCGCCCTTGTCAAGCTTGACAGAGCCCAGGTGACGCCCTCTATGCATTTTTTCGCAAGCCATTGATTCTTATGGAAAAACGGCCTATGTCAAAATTTCAGCAACGCAAGTAATTTCGTTCTGCGTCAAGCATTTAGCGCAGGCGCCCCAAGGATGTTCACAAAGTTATCCACAGCCGCGCTGGAAAACCGTGGTGACGTGCCCGGGCAGTGGATAAATCGGCCTGGGAAATGCGCCCGACACCCTCGCTCCACCCTGCGACACGTCGGCAACACGCCGCTGCCCAAACTTTAAGCAACGCAAAGAACATCCTTTTGAATCAGTTACTTAAGAATCTTGTCCGGGCAATGTCCACAACCGCTCCACAAGACTGTCCCGGTCCGGTGTGGATTATCCCCCCGCGCCCCCTGCTCCGGCCCGCTTTTTTGCTCGAATCCCGGCCGCAAGCCCCTCTGCCCGTTTTTTAAGCAACCAAGAGAACGCCTTTTCCGATCAAGCACTTAGCTTGCTTGTCCGGGCAATGTCCACAAGCCGTCCACAAGACTGTCCCGTCGCGTTGTGGATTGTGCGCACCGCTTTCGCGTGACGGCCGCCTGAACGCGAGGCGCGCGTGTCGCAACGCCGCGCCATCGTGTTGCCGAGGCAGTTGCGACGCGCTAGAGTGCTGCCTGTTTTTGCCGCAACGGGCCGCGTTCGGGGACGCGGACGGCAAGAGCTGCAACCGGGCACATCTCCATCGCCCGGATCCCACTCCTTCCACAACGACAAAACGGGTTGTCCAGTGTTTTCCATCATCCAAGCCGCCGGTTGGCCGATCTGGCCGCTGTTGATCGCCTCGGTGCTCGCGCTCGCGCTCATCATCGAACGGTTCATCGCCCTGCAGCGCAAGAAGATCATTCCGCCCAAGGTGTATGACGAGGCGCTGAGCATCGCGCACCAGCGCAAGGCCACGCCGGAAGTGGTGAACACGCTGGAACAGGGCTCCCCGCTGGGCCGCGTGCTGGCCACCGCGCTGCGCCACGTGGTGCTGCATCCGAACACCACCCGCGACGCCGCCAAGGAAGTGGTGGAAGAAGCCGGCCAGAACGTTGCCCACCGCCTGGAGCGCTATCTGAATGCGCTCGGCACGATCGCGTCGGTGGCGCCGCTGATGGGCCTGTTCGGCACCGTGGTCGGCATGATCGAGATCTTCGGCAGCCAGACCGCCGCCGGCACCAACCCGCAGACGCTCGCGCACGGTATCTCCGTCGCGCTGTACAACACGGCGCTGGGCCTGGTCGTGGCCATCCCGACACTGATCTTCTGGCGCTACTTCCGTGGCGTGGTCGACAACTACGTGGTGGAGCTGGAGCATCTGTCCACCACCTACCTCGACGCGATCCTTCCGCCGCGGCGCGGCTGATCCGGGCAACGCCACACTGGAAACAGCCATGCGCTTCCGCCCGCGCCGCGCCCGCGAAGAGCCGGAGATCAACCTGATCCCGCTGATCGACGTGCTGCTCGTGATCCTCATCTTCCTGATGATCACGACCACGTATTCCCGCTACACCGAACTGAAGGTCAACCTGCCGACCGCCGAGGCCGAGAAGGCCACCGAGCGCCCCGGCCAGATCGTCGTGTCCGTCACCGCGAACGGCATCTACTCCGTCGACAAGCAGGTGCTCGACACGCGCGACGTCACCAGCCTGGCCGATGCGCTGCGCAGCGCCGCGGGCAGCGCCGGCGGCCGCGAGCCCATCGTCATCGTCAACGCCGATGCGCAGGCCGCGCACCAGGCGGTCGTCAATGTCATGGAAGCCGCGCGCGTGGCGGGCCTCTCGCACCTGACGTTTGCCACCCAGACCGGCAAGCCAGGCCGTTAAACAACCTCCCTTCCCGCACTGCATGCCCGTCGCCCAGCACCGCCTCGCCAGCTTCGTCACCCGCCAATGGCAGCAGCGCGGCTGGTTTGCGTGGACGATGTGGCCGCTGTCGTGGCTGTTTGGCGGCGTGAGCGCACTGCGCCGGCTGCTGTATCGCATGGGCTGGCTGCGTTCGGTGCGGCTGCCGATGCCGGTGGTCGTCATCGGCAACGTCACCGTGGGCGGCGCGGGCAAGACGCCCGCCGTGATTGCGCTGGCCTCCGCGCTGGCCGAAGCGGGCCTGCGCCCGGGCATCGTCTCGCGCGGCTACGGCGCGCAGCTCAAGCACCCGCGCCCGGTGCGCGAGCATTCGCGCGCGGAAGACGTGGGCGATGAACCGCTGCTGATCGCGCGCGCCACCGACTTGCCCGTGTGGGTCTTCCCCGACCGCGTGCTGTGCGCGCAGACGCTGCTGGCCTCGCACCCGGGCTGCAACGTGATCGTCTGCGACGACGGCCTGCAGCACTACCGCCTGCGCCGCGACATCGAGATCATCGTGTTCGACTCCCGCATGGGCGGCAACGGCTTCCTGCTGCCGGCCGGCCCGCTGCGCGAACCGATGAGCCGACGCCGCGACGCGACGCTCATCAACGACCCGAACTACCGCACCACACCCGACCGGCCCGGCATCTTCGGCATGCGGCTGGAGCTGCAGGACGCCTACAACCTCGTCGACGCGGCACTGCGCCGCCCGCTCGGTGAGTTTGCCCGCTTCGAAGGAGGGCAGCTGCTGGCCGCCGCCGGCATCGGCAACCCCGAGCGCTTCTTCGCCTCGCTGCGCGCCGCCGGCCTCAAGCCGAGCACCCTGCCGCTGCCCGACCACTACGATTTCGCCGACAACCCGTTCGCCGGCAGCCATGCCGAGGTGATCCTGATCACCGAAAAGGATGCCGTAAAATGCGGCCATCTCGACGACCCGCGCATCTGGGTGGTGCCGACCACGCCGGTGGTCGACCCGGCACTGGTCGAACAGGTCTGCCAGCGCGTACGCGCCCTGGCCGATCGCGCCACCGCCAAAGCCGGCGCACAATAACGCCACCCCATCCGCTGTACCGGCGCGCTCCCCCACCCTGGGGGCAGCCGCCACGGAGCCTCTACCGCCATGGACAATCGCCTGCTGGAAATCCTCGTCTGCCCGTTGTGCAAGGGCACGCTGCAACACGACCGCGCCAACAACGAACTGATCTGCCACGTCGACAAGCTCGCGTATCCGATCCGCGATGGCATCCCGGTCATGCTGGCCGACGAGGCGCGCCAGACCGTCGAAGGCACGCCGGTCGACCCGGCCTGATACGAAGGTTCCGCCCATGTCGCACGCGCCGTTCATCGCTGTCATTCCCGCGCGGCTGGCGTCCACGCGGCTGCCCAACAAACCGCTGGCCGACATCGACGGCAAACCGATGGTCGTGCGCGTGGCCGAACGTGCGCACCAGTCGTCCGCCGCACGCGTGGTGGTAGCGACCGACGCCGTCTCGGTGGCCGACGCCTGCATGCAGCACCACGTCGAAGCGGTGCTCACCCGTGCCGACCACGCCTCGGGCACCGACCGCCTCGCTGAAGTCGCCACCGTGCTCGCGCTGCCCGACGACGCCATCGTCGTCAACGTGCAAGGCGACGAACCGCTGATCGCCCCGACGCTGATCGACAACGTGGCCGCCCACCTGCGCGACCACCCGGACTGCGCCATCGCGACCGCCGCGCACCCGATCCACGACTCCGCCGACGTGTTCAACCCCAACGTCGTCAAGGTCGTGCTTGACGCGGCGGACCGCGCATTGCTGTTCTCGCGTGCGCCGCTGCCCTGGGCGCGCGACACTTGGACGCCCGCCGTGATGGCGCGTTCGGTGGCGGAGCGCCCGCTGCCGTCGATGCCCGTGCTGCGCCACATCGGCATCTACGCGTATCGTGCCGGCTTCCTGCGGCGCTTTCCGCAATTGGCCGCCGCGCCCATCGAGCAGACGGAGCAGCTCGAGCAATTGCGCGCGATGTGGCACGGCGAGCGCATCGCCGTGCTCACCACCGACGACGCTCCGGCGGCCGGCGTCGACACGCCCGACGATCTCGCGCGCGTGCGTGCAGCGTGGAGCGCCCTGTTGTCGCAGGACGGCCCCTGAGCACGCGTCTTGTCGCAAGTTTGCGGCCCCGGGCGCCAAAACCCCGGCGCCGCCATGGCATAATCGCGAGGACGACAAGCCGCATGCGCAGGCCCACGCAAGGCCGCGCGGCGGCAACAGGGAGACAAGTCGAGTCATCGGTGCCGCCGTCCGGCGGATGCCACTACCCCCGTGTCCCGGTAAGGCTGGCGTCAACTTCGCCCGCTAGGCTGCCTGTTTGCGTCGCCAAGGCGTTTTGGGAATCGGCCCGCCGGACCGATCCCCAACGCGCTTCACCGCTGCTCGATAGCGCGACAAGATTCGAAAACTTGAGGAACTCGTCACCATGCGGTTGATTCTGTTGGGCGCGCCCGGCGCCGGCAAAGGTACGCAAGCCAAATTCATCTGCGAGAAATTCGGCATTCCGCAGATCTCCACCGGCGACATGCTGCGCGCCGCCGTCAAGGCCGGCACCCCGCTGGGTATCGAGGCCAAGAAGGTGATGGATGCGGGCGGCCTGGTGTCGGACGACATCATCATCGGCCTGGTGAAAGACCGCCTGCAGCAGCCCGACTGCAAGAACGGCTACCTGTTCGACGGCTTCCCGCGCACCATCCCGCAGGCCGAAGCCATGAAGGAAGCCGGTGTGCCGATCGACTACGTGCTGGAAATCGACGTGCCGTTCGCAGACATCATCGAGCGCATGAGCGGCCGCCGCGTGCACGTGGCCTCGGGCCGCACGTACCACGTCAAGTACAACCCGCCCAAGACCGAAGGGGTGGACGACGAAACCGGCGAGCCGCTGATCCAGCGCGACGACGACAAGGAAGAGACGGTGCGCAAGCGCCTGGACGTGTATGAAAACCAGACGCGTCCGCTGGTGGATTACTACTCGCAGTGGGCTGCAAACGGCAACGGCGCCGCCAAGGTCGCACCGCCGAAGTACCGCAAGATCAGCGGCGTGGGCAGTGTCGACGAGATCACGGCCCGCGTGTTCGGTGCCCTGCGGGACTGAGCAGCACCGGCCATCCGCCAAAAGAGAAAGCAGAAAGCGCCTCGACTATGAGGCGCTTTTTTTTGCCCGATCGCAGGCCGCTTCGCGCTACCATATGGCGCTGTGATTTACGTGAACGTAAACGTCAAGTAACTCACCGACCACAATCAAGGAGACACGACATGGAGATTCGCGACCAGGTATTCATCGTCACCGGGGGCGCGTCGGGGCTGGGTGCCGGCACGGCGCGCGCGCTGGCCGAGTCTGGCGGCAAGGTGGTGATTGCCGACCTGAACGAGGCCGCCGGCAACACCCTGGCGCAGGAAATCGGCGGGCGCTTCGTGCGCTGCGATGTCGCGTCGGAAGCGGATGGCCAGGCCGTGGTGGAGGCCGCCACGTCGCTGGGCACGCTGCGCGGCCTGGTGAACTGCGCGGGCATCGCCACGGCCTCGCGCACAGTGGGCAAGACGGGGCCGCATCCTCTGGACCAGTTCACACGCGTCATCAACATCAACCTGATCGGCACGTTCAACATGATCCGGCTCGCTGCGACGGCCATGGCGGGCAATGCGCCCAACGCCGGCGGCGAGCGCGGCGTGATCATCAACACGGCCTCGGTGGCGGCGTTCGATGGACAGATCGGGCAGGCGGCCTATGCGGCGTCCAAGGGCGGCGTGGTGGCGATGACGCTCGCGATTGCGCGCGACCTGTCGCGTGACGGCATCCGCGTGATGACGATTGCGCCGGGCATCTTCGAGACGCCGATGCTGCTGGGCATGCCGCAGGACGTGCAGGACGCGCTGGGCAAGATGGTGCCGTTCCCGCCGCGCCTGGGCAAACCCGCCGAATATGCGCAGCTTGCCCGCGCGATCATCGAGAACCCGATGCTCAACGGCGAGACCATCCGCCTGGATGGCGCCATCCGCATGCAGCCGAAGTAAGCGCCGCGCGGCGATCAGGCGGTCGGCAGCGCCATGCGGCGGATCATCTGCCACGCTGCCTCGGCCGCCGGCGAGAGCGACCGGTCCTGCCGCCGCGCCAGCACAATGGCGCGCGTTTCCTTGGGCGTGAGCGGCACCGCCACCAGCGCCGACGACGACGGCAGCGGCAACGACAGTGACGGCACCACGCCCGCGCCGATGCCCGCTTCCACCATGCCGAACACCGCACTGCTGTGGCCCATCTCCTGCGCCACGTCAGGCTGCACGCCGTGGCGCAGGAAGATGCGATCGATCAGCGGGCGGCTGCCCGACGCGTGGTCGAGCAGCACGACGGCGGTGCGGTGCAGGTCCTTCCAGCGCACGCTGCTGCGCTCGGCAAACGGGTGATCCTTGCG
The DNA here is from genome assembly GCF_905397375.1 of Ralstonia mannitolilytica. GTDB lineage: Bacteria > Pseudomonadota > Gammaproteobacteria > Burkholderiales > Burkholderiaceae > Ralstonia > Ralstonia mannitolilytica. The sequence goes on along the minus strand of NZ_CAJPVG010000006.1, from coordinate 104,086 downwards.
GCAGACGAGGCAGAACGGGTCGGTGAGCAGCGGCTCGGTCCACAGGCCCTCGGTATCGAGCGGCTCCACCACCACGCCAAAGTCCGCGCCGCCGGTGCGGATCAACTGCAACGTGTCGACCTGCACGGAGTCCCGCACGATCATGCGGATGTCGGGGTAGCGGGCCGCGCACTCGGCCACGTACACGGGCATCAGCCGCGTCGACACCGTCGGGCTCGATGCCACGACCACGCGACCACGCCGTTGCTCACTGACCTGGCGCGCCTGATGCAGCGTGTCGTCCAGATCGGCGATGAGGCGGTCAAGCGCCGTCGCCAGCGAACGCCCGACCTCGGTCAGCACCACTTCACGCGTGGTGCGGTCGAGCAGCTTCAGGCCCAACTCCCCTTCCAGCTCCGAGATCGACCGGCTCACCGCGGGCTGCGTCAGGCCGATCGTGTCGCCCGCGCGACTGAAGCTGTGCGCACGCGCCACGGCCAGGAACACGCGCAACTGGCGCAGGGTCACATTCATGCTGGCCCCGTATGAATTGATTCGATCAATGCATTTGTATTCTAGATAGGCCTGTAGTGCAATAACGGTTTCCCTGCAACTTCCCCGGGGCGCCATCACGTCATGGTATGGCGCACGCACATGAAGATTCCGCTGTTATCTCGCATCGACGGGTTCATCCAGGCCATGCTCGTCATGGTGCTGCTGGCGCTGTTCTTCCCCGCGTTGGGCGCCAGCGATGGCCCGCTGCACCTCGACGTCGTCACCATCGTCGGCGTGTCGCTGGTGTTCTTTCTGCACGGCGCGGCGCTCTCGCGCGAGAAGATCATCGAAGGCGCGCGCAACTGGCGCCTGCATCTGTTCGTGCAGACCTGCACGTTCATCCTGTTCCCGCTGATCGGCGCGGTCATCCTGTTCGCGTGCAAGCCGTTCATTCCGGCCGAGCTGCTGCTGGGTGTGTTCTACCTGTGCGCGCTGCCGTCCACGGTGTCGTCGTCCGTGGCGATGACGGCGATGGCCAAGGGGAACGTGCCAGCCGCGATCTTCAACGCGACCATCTCGGGCCTGATCGGCATGATCGCCACGCCGCTGCTGATGAGCTTCGTCATCCACGCGTCGGGCGCCGAACTGTCGGTGGGCAAGGCGCTGCTGGGCGTGGCCGAGCAACTGCTGCTGCCATTCGTGCTCGGACAGCTGCTGCGCCCCGTGATCGGCGGGCTGATCACGAAGTACAAGGCGATCATCAACAAGGTCGACCGCGTGGTGATCCTGCTGATCGTGTTCAACTCGTTTGCCGATTCGACGCACGCGGGCGTGTGGTCGAAGTACCCGTGGGAGACCATCGTGGCCGTGGCCATCATGAGTGGCGCACTGCTGTTCGTGGTGCTGGCGGCGACGACATGGCTGTCGCGGCGTGCCGGTTTCGGGCTCGCTGACGAGATCACCGCCGTGTTCTGCGGCTCCAAGAAAAGCCTGGCCAACGGCATCCCGATGGCGAAAATCCTGTTTGCGGGCAATGCCGCGCTCGGGCTCATCGTGTTGCCGACCATGATCTACCACCAGTTGCAGCTGATCGTGTGCTCCGCGCTGGCGCGCAGGTATGCCGACCGCGTCGCGCACGCCGAAGCCCAGGCGAGCGCCCCGGCCAGCCGGCCGGCCTGACGATCCTTTCCGCTCAGGCCAACGCCGTCAGACCGGCGAGCTGCGATTCCGGCCAGTGGTAGGTGCGCACCCAGGCGTGGCCGCCGTCAGCGGTCTCCAGCCGATCGCGGCTGACCGGCACACCACCCAGGGTTTCGTAGAAGCCGATGGCCGCGGTGTTGGCCTCGTACACCAGCAGATGAAGTTGGCTCACGCACTGGGCCATCGCCCAACGCGCCGCCTCGCCCATCAGGCGCTTGCCGACGCCGTGGCCGCGTGAGGCCGGCAGCAGGTGCAGGTTGTCGACAAGCACACCCCACGGCGTGCCGTCTTCGCGCAGTGCGCACAGAAAGCCGATGACCTGGCCGTCCAGCTCGGCGCACCACACGCGCTGTCCGGCCGTGGGTGCGGCCATGCGCTCGCGCCATTTCGCCTGTATGTCGGTCGCTGCGCGGCCATCGAGATACGCGTCGGACAGAATGCCCAGACCGCGATACGCGCTTTGCCAGCTGCGTGTATGGATGTCGGCGATGATGTCGGCGTCAGCCATAACACCCTCGCGCAGCACGACCGTCGTCATGCGTCAGACACCGGGGTTGCGCGACAGCGGCGGGTTCTTCGCAAAGTACGAGCGAATGCCGCGCAGGATCGCTTCGGCCAGCTGGTTCTGGTGGTTCGGATCGTTGAGCTTGGCCTCTTCCTCGGGGTTCGAGATGAAGGCCGTCTCCACCAGGATCGACGGAATGTCGGGCGCCTTGAGCACCGCAAACCCGGCCTGCTCGACCTGCCCCTTGTGCAGCCGGTTGATACCGCCGATCTGCTGCAGCACCGCGCGGCCGACCTTCATGCTGTCGGCGATCTGCGCGGTGGTCGACAGGTCCAGCAGCACGCGCGTGACTTGCGCGTCTTTCGAGCCGAGGTTGGCACCGCCGATCATGTCGGCCGCGTTCTCCTTGTTGGCGAGCCACTTTGCCTGCGCGCTCGACGCCCCGCGATCGGACAGCACGAACACCGACGCCCCACGCGCTTCCGGTGACAGGAACGCGTCGGCGTGAATCGAGACGAACAGGTCGGCCTGCACGCGGCGGGCCTTCTGCACGCGCACGCCCAGCGGCACGAAATAGTCGGAATCGCGCGTCATCATGGCGCGCATGTTGGGCTGCGCGTCGATCTTGGCCTTGAGCAGCCGGGCTATCGACAGCACCACGTCTTTCTCGTGCGTGCCGGCGCCGCCGGTGGCGCCGGGGTCTTCACCGCCGTGGCCGGGGTCGATGGCCACGGTCAGCAGCCGGCGCATGCGCGGCCCGTTCGATGGGCTGTGCGATACCGGCGGCTCGGGCACGACGTCCAGCGGCGGCGTATTCGGCGCATTGGCAAGCGTCGATGGCGGATTCGCCGACGCGGCAGGCGGCGTCTTGCGCGGCGGCGTGCGGTTGGCCAGCGCCGGGCGGGAGTCTTCGAGCGGCGGCTTGGTCGGGCCACTGCTGCTGTCGCGGCGAGCCAGCGCGGCGATCGGATCGTCGTCGTCCGACGGTTCGGGCATTGGGCTGCCGCCCGATGCGGCAAAGCGCTCCTGCTTGGCTTCGGTGGCCTGCACCAGCTGCATCAGCGGGTCGGGCGGATTGGTCGGATACAGATCGAAGACGAGCCGGTTGCGGTATCCGGCAATCGGCAGCAGCGTGAAGACCTGCGGGTTGACGCTTTCCTTCAGGTCAAACACGAGGCGCACTACGCTCGGGCGGTTCTGGCCCACCCGCACCTGGCGGATATATGGATCGTTCGGCGTGATCTTCGCCACCAGTTCTCGCAGCGTCGGGCTCAGATCGAGCCCGTCGATGTCCACCATCAGCCGGTCCGGATCCTTGATGAGCTGGTGCGTGGCCTTGAGCGCGACGTCAGACTCGATGGTCACGCGCGTGTAGTCTTCGGCCGGCCACACGCGCACTGCGACGATGTTCGCGCCGCGCGCGATCTGCGTGCCGGCCAGGCTCAGGATGATGGTGCCGGCGCCGGCCTTGGCCATGCGCGCGAGCCATTGGCGGCGGGCCTGGCTGGGCAGGTGGGGATCATCCGGTTGATCGGTCGGCAGATGCTTGATCAGCATGGAAGCAACATGGAAAGCGACTGGAGGAGTTGAAGACCGGTCTGCGTGCGCGCGGTGAGGCGCGCCAGACGCGGTGCATGCTCAACGCCGTCGTCATAGGTTTCGTGCACAACATCGACCGACAACATGACATGCAGGTCCGGTGTGCCGAGCAGCGCCTGCGCCTTCTCCGGCCACTCGACCAGGCACAGCGCGGGTTCGGCAAAGCAATCGCGAAAGCCTGCGTCGGTCCATTCTTCCGGATCGGCAAAGCGGTACAGGTCGAAGTGATAGACCTTCTGCGTGCCGGAGGTTCCGGCCACCTCGTACGGCTCGACCAGCGTATAGGTGGGGCTGCGCACGCGCCCGGTATGCCCGAGGCCGCGCAGGATGGCGCGCGACAGCGTGGTCTTGCCCGCTCCCAGATCGCCCGAGAGCTGCACCTGCACGGGCCGGGGGCCCAGCGCCAGCACGGCCTGCGCGAGCGCCGCGCCAAACGCCGAGGTGGCCGCCTCGTCAGCGAGCGAAAGCGCCCGCTCGGCAGGCAGGGCGGTCGATCCGGAGGGCGAGTCGGCGGGAAGCTCGGTGGGCATTGCGTACAATTTAGGCATGTCCGCCACCCCCACGTCTTCACTCCAAACCAACCTGGATGCGCGCCTGCCGGCCAACGAAGCCGACATGCACGCGCTGGTGGCGCAGATCCGTTCCTGGGGCGCCGAACTCGGTTTCGATGCGATCCGCATTGCGAGCATCGACCTGTCGCACGCTGAAGAAGGGCTCCAGACGTGGCTTGCGCAGGGGTTTCACGGTGACATGGATTATATGGCGAACCATGGCATGCTCCGCGCACGCCCCGCCGAACTTGTTGCCGGAACGGTACGTGCCATCGTCGCGCGGATGCCGTATCTGCCACATCCGACGCGCGAGCGCACGCCGGCCGAGGACTGGCGCACCATCGAATGGGACCGCCTGCGCCGCCCGCAGGACGCCACCATTTCGCTGTACGCACGCGGCCGCGACTATCACAAGGTCTTGCGCCAGCGTCTGCAAAGGCTTGCGGAAAAGATCGCCGCCGCCGTCGGGCCGTACGGCTTTCGCGTGTTCACCGATTCGGCACCGGTGCTGGAGGTGGCGCTTGCCAGCAACGGCGGCCTGGGCTGGCGCGGCAAACATACGCTGCTGCTCGACCGCGATGCGGGCTCGATGTTCTTCCTCGGCGAGATCCTGATCGACCTGCCGCTGCCCGAAGACCCGCCCGTGGAGCCGCACTGCGGCAACTGCACGCGCTGCATCGACGTGTGTCCCACGCAGGCAATTGTCGCGCCGTACGTGGTGGACGCGCGCCGCTGCATCTCGTACCTGACGATCGAGCACAAGGGCAGCATTCCCGTCGAGCTGCGTGCGGCGATGGGCAACCACGTCTATGGCTGCGACGACTGCCAGCTCATCTGCCCATGGAACAAGTTTGCCGTGCCGGCCAATGTGCCCGATTTTGACGTGCGCAACGGCCTGGACGCCGCCACGCTGGCCGGGCTGTTCGCCTGGACGGAAGCGGAGTTCAACCAGCGGCTGGAAGGCAGTCCGATCCGCCGCATCGGGCACGAGCGCTGGCTGCGCAATATCGCCGTGGCGATCGGCAATGCGTTGCGCGAGCGGCTGTCCGACGACACGCGCGCGCAGCTCTCCGCTGCCCTGCATGCACGCGCCGACGACCCATCGGCACTGGTGCGCGAACACGTCGCCTGGGCGCTCGCGCAGACGACGTGAGCCCTCGCTCGGCTGGCAAGATCGGCCACTTCAGGCCCGCATGTCCTTAATCGATTTGCAAATGGCGCGTTTTAAAAACGTCAGAAACACGCTGCGCCGTGCATATACCAGGCAAGGAATGTCGCCATAACACGGCAGCCAGCCGGGCCTTATACCGCCTCGCAGCAAACGCTTGCGCATCAGGGCAGATACCGATTGTTTGGAAATAAAACGTCGGGAAAATGACGGCTCAATCCCAGGCCGCCCATTCCGATGTTCTCCGCTCCTGTCGACCTCCGTCGCGCACTGCGCATGACCGTGCGTGTCCGCTCGTCCGTCCGCCTGCATGTCGTGCGACGTGCGTGGCGCAACGGCGTGTCGGCGGTCGTGCTCTGCGTCGCGGGTGCCGTGCCGGCATGGGCTACCGTGAACGTGGAAGGCGTGCCGTTCGACGAGGCCGCGCGCGTGGCGGGGCGCGAACTGCTGCTCAACGGCACGGGCCTGCGCTCGGTGTTCGTGATCAAGGGCTACGTGGCCGGGCTGTACCTGCCCGAGCGCGCGAAGAACGCCGCGGTGATCCTCGGCATGAAAGGGCCGAAGCGGCTGCAGATTCACCCGCTGCGCGATGTGGGCGCCGAGACGTTCATCCGCGCGCTGAACGACGGCATCCACCGCAACCAGACCGAGATCCAGATGCAGCGGCTGGCCGATCGCCTGACCCAGCTCGAAGACACCATGCGCCAGATCGGCGCCACCAAGCGCGGCGACACCATCAACTTTGACTACATGCCCGACGCCGGCACCACCATCACGGTCAACGGCGTGGCCCGCAGCAGGCCGATCCCGGGCGAAGACCTGTACCAGGCCGTGCTGCGCATCTTCATCGGCGACAACCCCGTCGACCGCGACCTGAAAAACGGGCTGCTCGGCAGCTGACGATCGGCTTTCCGGGCGCCCCGCACTGTCACCCGATTCTTGGTTGCCGTTGTGTTATTCAGCAGTTTCCAAAGAACAGCACAGAAAACCACAAGGAGGATGACGATGATGAAGGGACGCCTGACTGCCGGTCTGATCGCCGCCGTTGGAACGCTGCTGTGCGGTCCGACGATGGCCGACAACTATCCGGCCAAGCCGCTGAAGCTGATCATTCCGTTCCCGCCCGGCGGCACGACCGACATCGTGGGGCGCGGCGTAGCCGACCAGCTCGCCAAGGTGCTCGGCCAGCCGGTGGTGGTCGAGAACAAGGGCGGCGGCGGCGGTTCGATCGGCGCCGACGCCATTGCCAAATCGGCGCCCGACGGCTACACCATCGGCATCGCCACCGTCTCGACGCATGCCGTGAACCCGGCATGCAACCCGAAGCTCTCGTACGACCCGCTCAAGGATTTCAAGCCGATCACGAACCTGGCGACCGTCGCCAACGTGATTGCCGTCAACCCGACGTTTCCGGCCAAGAACTACAAGGAGTTCGTGGCCGTGCTCACCGCCAACCCGGGCAAGTATTCGTTCGCGACATCGGGCACCTGCGGCATCGGCCACATGCTCGGTGAAGAATTCAAGGTGCTGACCAAGACACAGATGGTGCACGTGCCGTATCGCGGCGCCGGTCCGGCACTGAACGATGTGCTGGCCAACCAGGTGCCGATCATGGTCGACAACCTGCCCTCGTCGATGCAGTTCATCAAGGGCGGCAAGCTGCGCCCGATCGTGGTGGCGTGGAACAAGCGCATCGAGAGCCTGCCCGATGTGCCCACCTTTGCCGAAGTCGGCCTGAAGGATGCGAACGACCCGGCGTGGTACGGCCTCGTCGCGCCGGCCGGCACGCCGGACGACATCATCCGCAAGCTCAACGAGGCATCGGTCAAGGCGCTGAAGGATCCGGGCCTGGTCGACCGCTTCCGCGGCGCCGGGGCGGAGCCCGTCGGCAACAGCCCGCAGCAATATTCGGCCGAGATCAAGCGCGAGTTCGACAAGATGCGTGCGCTGGTCAAGCAGCAGAACATCAAGCTGGACCAGTAATCCGGCCGCGGGGCCTGTGCTAGATTCGCAGGATCGTTGTCTTGCACCGGCCCCCGTCATGCCCTCCCCCTTCGATGCCGTTCTCGCCGCGCCCTTCGGCAAGCTGGGCGTGCGCGTGGCCGGCGGCGCGTTGCGTGAACTCGTCTACCTGCCGGAGCGCACGCCGACCCTCGATTCCGGCGACGCGCTGATCCGCAAGCTGGCGCGCCAGCTCGACGCGTATTACGGCGACCCCGGCGCCACGTTCGACATCCCGCTTGTGCCCGCCGGCACCGGCTTCCAGCACCGCGTCTGGAACGCCATCCGCGCCATCCCGTGCGGCAGCGTCATCACCTACGGGACCATCGCCCGGCAGATCGGCAGCGTGCCGCGTGCAGTGGGCCAGGCGTGCGGCGACAACGGGTTCCCGATCGTCATCCCGTGCCACCGCGTGGTCAGCGCGTCGGGCATCGGCGGCTTCTCGCACCACACGGATGGCTACCTGCTCGACATCAAGCACTGGCTGCTGCGCCACGAAGGCGTGATGCTGATATGAGAAACGCTGCATTGAAGGACGCCGGCGCCCCGGCGTTACCCCCGCAAAGCGCCGATGCCATCCAGCGTTTCTGCGATGCGCTCTGGCTCGAAGACGGCCTCGCCCGCAACACGCTCGATGCATACCGGCGCGACCTGACGCTGTACGCGCAGTGGCTCGCCGAGCGCAGCAAATCCATCGCCGAGACCGAAGACGGTGACCTGGCCGACTACTTTGCCGCACGCCATGCCGAGAGCCGCGCATCGTCCGCCAACCGGCGCCGCACGGTGTTCAAGCGTTTCTTTCAATGGGCGTTGCGCGAGCATGTGGTGAGCACCGATCCGTCGCGCTTGCTGCCCACCGCCAAGCAGCCGCCGCGCTTCCCGAAGACGCTGTCCGAAGCTCAGGTCGAGGCCCTCATCAACGCGCCGGATGTCGATACGCCGCTCGGCCTGCGCGACCGCGCGATGATCGAACTGATGTATGCCAGCGGGCTGCGCGTGTCGGAAATCGTCGCGCTGAAAACGGTGGAAGTCGGCCTGAATGAAGGCGTGGTGCGCGTGGTTGGCGGCAAGGGGGGCAAGGACCGCCTCGTACCGTTCGGCGCGGAAGCGGGCGACTGGCTGCGGCGTTATCTGCGCGATGGCCGCACGGCGCTGCTCGGCGAGCGCACCGCTGACGCGCTGTTCGTCACCGCGCGCGGCGAAGGCATGACGCGCCAGGCGTTCTGGTATCTCATCAAGCGCTATGCGCTGCTGGCCGACATTCACGCGCCGCTGTCGCCGCACACATTGCGGCACGCGTTTGCCACGCACCTGCTCAATCACGGCGCAGACTTGCGCGTGGTGCAGATGCTGCTAGGCCACGCAGACATTTCCACCACGCAGATCTACACCCACGTCGCGCGGGAGCGTCTGCGCACACTGCATGCGCAGCACCATCCGCGCGGATAGCGATCGTTCCCCTGCCCCGTATGAGCAAGTCCAAGCACGTCTCCGAGACCCCGGCCACCCAGTTCCTCAAGGCACATGGCGTCGTTTTCACCGAACACACCTACGACTATGTCGACAAGGGCGGCACGACCGAGTCTTCGCGCCAGCTTGGCGTCGATGAACATCACGTCGTCAAGACGCTGGTGATGGAAGACGAGCACGCCAAGCCGCTGATCGTGCTGATGCACGGGGATTGCTCGGTCTCCACCAAGAACCTCGCGCGCCAGACCGGGCGCAAGAACGTACAGCCCTGCAAGCCCGAGGTGGCACAGCGGCACAGCGGTTACCTGGTGGGCGGCACGTCGCCGTTTGGCGTGCGCAAGGCGATGCCGGTGTATGTGGAGGCGAGCGTGCTGGAGCTGGAGCGCATCTACATCAACGGCGGCAGGCGCGGCTTTCTTGTCAGCATCGCGCCCAGCGTGCTGACCACCGTGCTGAATGCGCAGCCCGTCAACTGTGCAAACCCCGATTGAAACGAACGCGGCGGCTGGGGCACCCTACGCGGCGCGCTACAATCCCGCAGCCTGATTTCACCGATTTCCTATGTCCCCAGTCGTCGCAACCGTCATTTTTGCCGTGGCCGCCTACCTGATCGGCTCGATCTCGTTTGCCGTGGTGGTGAGCCGCGCGATGGGTCTGGCAGACCCGCGCACCTACGGCTCGGGCAACCCCGGCGCCACCAACGTGCTGCGCTCGGGCAACAAGAAGGCGGCCATCCTCACGCTGCTCGGCGATGCGGCCAAGGGCTGGCTGGCGGTGTGGCTGGCGCAATGGCTGGCCGCGCGCTTTGGCGTGGACGAAACCGGCATCGCCCTGGTGGTGATCGCCGTGTTCCTGGGTCACCTGTTTCCGGTGTTCCACCGCTTTGAGGGCGGCAAGGGCGTGGCTACGGCGGCAGGCATTCTGCTCGCGCTGAACGTGTGGCTCGGGCTGGCCACACTGGCCACGTGGCTCATCATCGCCGTGTTCTTCCGTTATTCATCGTTGGCGGCGCTGGTGTCAGCGGTGTTCGCGCCGTTCTTCTACGTGCTGATGAACGGCTTCGACTGGATTGCCGGGGCGGTCGCGTTGATGGCGGTACTGCTCATCGCGCGCCACCGCGCCAATATCGCCAAGCTGCTCGCCGGCAAGGAAAGCCGCATCGGCGAGAAGAAAAAAGCGGCCTAATTCCGCAGCTCGGCGCGCACCGAATGCGCGCGCCGATGTTCTCCGGGCGGCCGCCCCGTGTGCCGCCGGATCAATCGCCGAAAGGCAGACATGTCCTGATAGCCGCACTGCTGGCAATCGCCGTCAGGCTCAGCGTGCTGACTTCGAGCAGGTGACACGCGCGCGCCACGCGCAACCGGTGCAGCAATTGCAGCGGCGACGTCCCCACTGTTTTCGCGAAATGCCGCAGCAGCGTCCGCTCGCTGGTTGAGGCCGCGGCCGCAAATTTTTCCAGATCAAACGGTTCGCGCAGATGCTGCTGCAGGTATCGCCGCGCCCGCAGCACGACGCTGTCGCGGATGGCCGGTTTGCTGCGCAGCCAGATGCCGATGGCCTCGCCGCACGAGGGTGATCGAGTACCGCATTGCCCACGGTGCGGGCAAGCCGCGCATCCGCCAATCGCGCGACCAACCGGTGCGCGAGCGCCACGCCATGCTCCATCGCCCGTGCGGTGATGACGTTGCCACTGGTGACAATCGCCTGTGCGGGCACCACCTTCAGGCTGGGGACATTGCCCTGCACCCACCCGGCAATCAGCCACATGACGGTCAGGCGCTGGCCGGGCGGCAGCACGTCGGCCAACATCGCCACCCCCGTGAAGGGCGATGCCACGCGGCGGCCTGCCGAAGGGCTTGCAGGTGTATTTCGGCACGAGCTACATCCAGCCGGTTACGTTCGACGATCAGGGCCGGTGGCGGATGCGCTTCTTACCTACGGTGAATCGACCGCCCCGCCTCGCCGCATGCGTTCGACCCGATGCGCGGCTTTCGGCCAAGCGCTGAGACCGGCTGCCGTTCTCGGAAGCCGCCATCGCCGCCGATCCGGCACTGAAGGTGACCAAGCTCGCAGTAGTGCAGCGCCTGCGTCGCGGCCGTGCGATGCAGCGGCGCGTCCCTTTGCCGCGCATCCGGACGATTCCGCCTGCTTAAGCCACTCTTGCCAGAAGGGACCGTGCATTTCCCGTATCACCCGAGCTGGCCCGCGTTCGTCGCGGGCCGTTTCTTTTGGTGCATTCGGCGCACAACAACCTATCGAGACAGACACCCAGCCATGGCCACTCGCATTGTCATGCCAGGCAAGGTCAACCCGATGATCCCGGAAGTGGTCAACGAGATCGCCTATAAGGTGATCAGCAACGACGTCACCATCACCTTTGCCGCGAGGCCGGGCAGCGCCAGCTCAGTGCGGTCACACCTTCGCGCCCAACTGGCGGCCTTCGACACCCCACGAACCGCCTGCCCCGGGTCGAACGCCTGTTGAAAAGATGCGCAGCTTGCAGCTTGCGCTGGGCAGCGATCTGATGCCCGCATCGCTGGAGGGCTATGCCTTGCTCTAGGTCTCGGGCCAGGGTGAAGCGTTGGATTCGGCACGCAAAGCGTTGTCGGCACGCCTTACCGGCCGCGCGGCCAAGAAGCGGAATAACGCTGTACGGCGCTTGCAAGACCCCCGCCCGGTGCGGGGGTTTAGTGTTTTTGACGCCGCGCAATTGGCGCTACGGTGCGGTTTTCGGGTTTGTGGACGCATTTCCTTTAAGACTTTTCTTATTCAGGAAACACCCCTCCATCCTTATGCTGAATCCGTCACCAATGATCAATTCACGGGAAGGACGAGGATCATGAACAAGACCTATCGCACTGTTTTCAACACCGCCACCGGAACGTATGTCGCCGCTTCGGAACTGGCCCGTGGCCGCAAGAAGGGCGAGACCGCCCTGGCGCTGGTGGCTGCCGCCATGCTGTCGATCTCGGGCACTGCGTTAGCGGCTGACGCCGATGACGAAGACGAGACCGACGAGGACAAGCCGGTGGTGAGCACCTTAGCGCCGCGTTCGATTGGTACGAACAGCATGATTGGAATCAGGGTCGCAAACGAATGGGGGGCCGCAGCAGGAACCTCGGATGTCGCTATTGGCGAAGCATCGAAGACGACGGATTATTCGGCCGGGCAGGTTGCAGGTGCCATCGCTATTGGACGCGACACCAGTGCCACGGATCGTCCTACGGGAACTACGAGCGGATTGGTAGGAATTCCGGGCCTGGCCAACACCTCGATCGCTATGGGGCGAAGGTCTGCGGCCGACTATGGAAGCGTGGCGCTGGGGCCCGATGCTCAAGCAAACAACGCGGCTTCCGTTGCCCTGGGCAACGGCTCCGTTACGGATCGCGACCTGTCGGTCTCTGTTGGTAATGCCGGCCTCGGCATGACGCGCCAGATCACCAATGTGGCCGCCGGCACGAAAGACAATGACGCCGTCAACTTCGGCCAAATGAATGCGGCGCTGGCAACCAAGGTAGACAACACGCTCGTCAAGATCGGCGGTGCCGCCGCGGCAACGGTCAGCGGCCGCTCAACGAACATTGCCATTGGCGCCGGTTCTGAATCGACGGGCGCCGCGGGCAACAGCGGCACAGTCGCCATTGGCGAATTGGCCAAAGCCAACGGCGATGCAAGCTCCATTGCCATCGGCGCAGCCACCGTAGCGTCCGGGCAGAGCGCCGTTGCCATGGGACTTCGTTCCGAGGCGACCAACTCAAACTCGCTGGCGCTCGGGTACCAGGCATCGGCTACGGCCAATAGCGCCGTCGCCCTGGGTGCAGATTCGGTGGCGGATGTGGCCAACACCGTGTCGGTGGGTAACGCCACCACCAAGCGCAAGATCGTCAACATGGCTGCCGGCACGGTCTCGTCCACCAGCAAGGATGCCATCAACGGCGGCCAGCTGTATGGCGTGGCCGACAGCGTGGCTTCGGCCATGGGCGGCGGTGCGAGCGTCAATGCGGACGGTTCGATCGAGGCTCCGAGCTTCACCGTGGGTGATGGCAAGGGCGGCACGACCACGGTCAACAACGTAGGCGCTGTGGTGACGAACCTGAATGGCCGTGTGACGAGCAATGAAACCAGCATCACCGATCTGCAGAAGGCCGTGGGCTCGGGCACGGTGGGCCTGGTGCAGCAAGCCGCTGGGGGCGGCAAGCTGACGGTCGGTAAGGACGCCGATGGCACGGAGGTGGATTTCACCGGCAAGGGCGGCGCCGGCCGCAAGCTCACGGGCCTGGCCAACGGCACCGTGGCGCCGGGCAGCAAGGACGCAGTGACGGGCGATCAGCTGAACACAACCAACAGCAACGTGAGTGCCCTGAGCACGCGCGTGACGGCCAGCGAGACGAACATCACCGATCTGCAAACGAAGATCGGCTCGGGCTCGATCGGCCTGGTGCAGCAGGATGCGACCACCCACGCCATCAACGTGGCGGCTGCCGCGGGTGGTACGTCGGTGAACTTTGCCGGCACGGATGGCGTGCGCGTGCTCAGCGGCGTGGGCGCTGGCGTGGCCAACACCGATGCGGTGAGCGTCGGACAGTTGAAGTCAGTGATCGGCTACAACATGGTTGACCCGCTCGACCCGCTGATGGCGACGCGCTATGACAGCGCGGACATGAAGTCCGTTACGTTTGGCGGCGACCCGCTGTTCGGTACGGTGCTGCACAACGTGGGCATGGGCGCCATTACGCCAGACAGCAAGGACGCCGTGAACGGCAGCCAGTTGTTCGCCACCAACGAGAAGATCGCTGCGTTGGATGGCCGCGTGTCGGGTCTGGAGTCCGTCGTGGGTTCGGGCAGCGGCACGGGTGGTGGCTCGGATGCGCAGGGCACGGGCGGCCCCGGTTCGACCGTCGTTGGTGCGGGCTCCGTGGCCTCGGGCGACAACAGCACGGCTGTCGGCGCGGGTGCCATCGCAACGGGTAAGAACAGCACGGCAATGGGTCAGGGGTCCACGGCAACGGGCAACAACTCGGTGGCCATCGGTGCCGGTTCGATGGCCACGCGTGACAACGAGGTGTCGTTCGGCTCGGCAGGCAATGAGCGCGTTCTCGGCAACGTAGCCGAAGGCGTGCGCGATACCGATGCCGTGAACAAGGGTCAGATGGATCGTGCGATTGGCGGCGTGCAAAACCAGATTGCCGACGTGTCGCGCACGGCCTACGCCGGTATCGCTGCTGCCACCGCGCTGTCGATGATTCCAGGCGTGGACCCGGGCAAGACCCTGTCGCTGGGCATCGGCACGGCCAACTACCAAGGCTACCAGGCCGTGGCGCTGGGCGGCGAGGCGCGCATCAACGCCAACATCAAGGTGAAGGCTGGCGTGGGCATGTCCAGCGCCGCCACTACCGTGGGCGCGGGTGCGTCGTACCAGTGGTAAGCCGCCCCTAGCCTCCACGCAGTCCAAAGCAAAACGCCCCGTATGGCATGTGCGGGGCGTTTTTGCTTGGTTTGGTTGAAGTCGGCGAGCCGGTCAGTCGCGGAAGTTGTTGAAATCCAGCGGGGTGTCGCTCACTTCCTTGCGCAGCATGGCGATCACGCTTTGCAGGTCGTCTCGCTTGGCGCCGGTCACGCGCACCGCGTCGCCCTGGATGCTCGCCTGCACCTTGATCTTGCTGTCCTTGATCGTCTTGACGATCTTCTTGGCCAAGTCGCCCGAGACGCCCTTCTTGATCTTGACGACCTGCTTCATCTTGTCGCCGCCGATCTTTTGCTTGTCCTGGTAGTCCAGGAAGCGCACGTCGACGTTGCGCTTGGCAAGCTTGTTCATCAGCACGTCGTTGACCTGACCGATCTTGAAATCGTCGTCGGCAAACAGCGTGAGTTCCTGCTCCTTGTGCTCGACGCGGGAGTCGGAGCCCTTGAAGTCGAATCGCGTCGAAATTTCTTTGTTGGCCTGTTCCACGGCGTTCTTCACTTCCACCATGTTGGCTTCGCATACCACGTCAAACGACGGCATCGTGTTCTCCTTGCAGACTTGAATCGGGTTGCTGCGGCGCCTGTGTGCGGGGGCCGCGTGCGCCATGGCTTCTATAATCTCGGCTTTCCCAGCAGATTTGGCGCCATGGCGTTGCTCGACACGCATTATCCCCTAGGCCAGCACAACACGTTCCGTTTCGAGGCCACTGCGCGCTATGCCGCCCACGTTCGCACGCCGGACGACATTCCCGCCGCGCTGGCCGACCCGCGCGTGCAGGGCTTGCCGGTGCTGGTGCTGGGCGGTGGCAGCAATGTCGTGCTCACACGCGATTTCGAAGGCCTGGTGCTGCTGATGGAGATTCCGGGCATCGCGACCGGCCGAAGCATGGTCGATGGCCGCGCAGTCCACACCGTCACCGCAGGCGCCGGCGAATCGTGGCATGGCCTGGTCGCCCACACGGTGGCGCATGGCTTGCCTGGGCTGGAAAACCTCGCGCTGATTCCCGGCACGGTGGGCGCCGCGCCCATCCAGAACATTGGCGCATACGGTGTCGAGATCAAGGACCGGTTCCATTCCCTGCGCGCCTACGACCGCCACGCCGGCGAATTCGTCACCCTCACCGCCACCGATTGCGCCTTCGGCTATCGCGACAGTCTGTTCAAGCGTGCCGGCGCCGATCGCTACGTCATCACCGAGGTCACCTTCGCCCTGCCGGTCGATTGGCAGCCCGACACGCATTACGCCGAACTCGCGCGCGAGCTGTCCGCGCAAAACATCGCCAGCCCCACGGCGCAGGACATCTTCGATGCGGTGGTCGCCATCCGCCGCCGGAAGCTGCCCGACCCGGCCGAGATCGGCAACGCCGGCAGCTTCTTCAAGAACCCCATCGTCGATGCCGCCACGCGCGATGCCCTCGCCGAGCGTTTCCCGAATCTGGTCGGATATGTGCAGCCCGACGGCACGTACAAGCTCGCCGCCGGCTGGTTGATCGATCAGTGCGGCTTCAAGGGCCGGCAGAGCGGCGCGGTGGGTGTATACGAAAAACAGGCGCTGGTGCTGGTGCACCGAGGCGGCGGCAGCGCGGTCCAGCTGATGACGCTGGCGCGCGAGATCCAGGACGCGGTTCATGCGCGCTTTGGCGTGCGCATCGAACCTGAACCCGTCGTGGTGTAAACAGGCGACCGGATGGACGCGCTGGGCATCTTGCGCCACATGCCCCGTGCCTGGATTCGGGCAGCCTCCGCCTGACGTACCCGCGGTCGATCCAATGGCCTAAAATGGCTGGTTTGACCCCACGACCTCCCTTTTCGCGTTCCATTTCATGACCACCGAAACCTTTGACGGCGTCCGCCTGACCACCAAGGCCAATGTGTACTTTGACGGAAAGTGCGTCAGCCACAGCTTTACCCTGCCCGACGGCACCAGGAAGTCCGTGGGCGTGGTGCTGCCGGCCACGCTGACCTTCAGCACGGCCGCCGCCGAGATCATGGAATGCGTGGGCGGTTCGTGCGAATACAAGCTCGACGGCACCGATGAATGGAAGACGTCCGGCGCAGGCGAAAGCTTCCAGGTTCCGGCCAACTCGAAGTTCGACATTCGAGTGACCGAGGCCTACCACTACATCTGCCACTACGCCTGAAACCGGCTCGCGATCCTACTGCGCACTCCGATCTTGGCCCTGCGATGCTCGCTGTACCCGTGTACGGCTGCGCTTCTCGAACCAACCTCGAAGCGCTCGCTACGGATCGTGAGCCGGTTTGAATCCTGAACGGCTATTTGAAGAGAAAGATTATGGAAACCATCCTGCAACACGTTCCCGTCGGCCAGAAGGTCGGCATTGCCTTCTCGGGCGGTCTCGATACCAGCGCAGCGCTGCGCTGGATGAAGAACAAGGGCGCGCTGCCCTATGCCTACACCGCCAATCTCGGCCAGCCCGACGAGGAAGACTACGATGCCATCCCGCGCAAGGCGATGGAGTACGGTGCAGAGAAGGCCCGCCTGATCGACTGCCGCCCGCAACTGGCCAATGAAGGGATTGCCGCTATCCAGTCCGGCGCGTTCCACATCAGCACTGGCGGCATCACGTACTTCAACACCACGCCGCTGGGCCGCGCCGTGACCGGCACCATGCTCGTCGCGGCCATGAAGGAAGACGACGTCAACATCTGGGGCGACGGCTCGACCTTCAAGGGCAACGACATCGAGCGCTTCTACCGCTACGGCCTGCTGACGAACCCGGCGCTGAAGATCTACAAGCCGTGGCTAGACCAGGCCTTCATCGACGAGTTGGGCGGCCGCGCCGAAATGTCGGCCTTCATGACGAAGGAAGGTTTCGGCTACAAGATGAGCGCCGAAAAGGCCTACTCGACGGACAGCAACATGCTGGGCGCCACGCACGAGGCCAAGGATCTGGAGCACCTGAACAGCGGCATCCGCATCGTCAACCCGATCATGGGCGTGGCGTTCTGGAAGCCGGAAGTCGAGGTCAAGGCCGAAGAAGTGTCGGTCACGTTCGACGAAGGCCGTCCGGTCGCCGTCAACGGCCGCGAGATTGCCGACCCGGTGGAGATGTTCCTCGAGCTGAACCGCATCGGCGGCCGTCACGGCCTGGGCATGAGCGACCAGATCGAGAACCGCATCATCGAAGCCAAGAGCCGCGGCATCTACGAAGCCCCGGGCATGGCGCTGCTGCACATCGCCTACGAGCGCCTGGTGACCGGCATCCACAACGAAGACACCATCGAGCAGTACCGCATCAACGGCCTGCGCCTGGGCCGTCTGCTGTACCAGGGCCGCTGGTTCGACCCGCAAGCGATCATGCTGCGCGAAACCGCCCAGCGCTGGGTGGCCCGCGCCGTGACCGGCACCGTCACGCTGGAACTGCGTCGCGGCAACGACTACTCGATCCTGAACACCGAGTCGCCCAACCTGACCTACGCGCCGGAGCGTCTGTCGATGGAGAAGGTGGAAGACGCGCCGTTCAGCCCGGCTGACCGTATCGGCCAGCTGACCATGCGCAACCTCGACCTGATGGACACGCGCGACAAGCTGGCCATCTACGCGAAGGCCGGCCTGCTGTCGCTCGGCACCAGCAACGCACTGCCGCAGCTTGGCGGCGACAAGAAGTAACCGACCGTCGCCTCAAAGCAAAAGGCCGCTCCGAAGTGCATCGGAGCGGCCTTTTTTCATGGCCTCGGCTGCAGGCAGCTTTCAGTACCGGCCGCAGAGCAGGTATTCCATCAGCGCCTTCTGCACGTGCAGACGGTTTTCCGCCTCGTCCCACACGACGCTCTGCTTGCCGTCGATGACCGCCGCTTCGACTTCCTCGCCGCGGTGCGCAGGCAGGCAGTGCATGAACAGCGCATCCGGCTGCGCACGCTGCATCATCGCCTCGGTCACCATCCAGTCGCCAAAGGCCTTCTTGCGCGCTTCGTTCTCGGCTTCGTAGCCCATGCTGGTCCACACGTCGGTGGTCACGAGATGGGCGCCCTCGCAGGCCTCGAGCGGGTTTTCGAACACATGCACGAACGGCAGGCTGGAATCCGCCACCATGGCCGGGTCAAGCTGATAGCCCTTCGGCGCGGAAAAGTGGAACCGGAAGCCGAGGATCTCAGCCGCCTGGATCCACGTGTACGCCATGTTGTTGGCATCACCCACCCAGGTGACCGTCTTGCCCTTGATGGGGCCGCGGTGCTCGATGAAGGTGAAGATGTCGGCCAGCACCTGGCACGGGTGGTATTCGTTGGTCAGCCCGTTGATGACCGGCACGCGCGAATGCGCGGCAAAGCGTTCGATGATCTCCTGCCCGAAGGTGCGGATCATGATGATGTCGGTCATGCGCGAGATGACCTGCGCCGCGTCTTCGATCGGCTCGCCGCGCCCCAGTTGAGAGTCGCGCGTGTTGAGGAAGACCGCGTGGCCGCCGAGCTGGTGAATGCCCGCTTCGAACGACAGGCGCGTACGCGTGGAATTCTTCTCGAAGATCATGGCCAGCGTGCGGTCGTGCAGCGGGTGCCACGTCTCGTAGTTCTTGAACTTGGCCTTGAGGATCGCGGAACGGTCCAGCAGGTACTCGTACTCTTCCAGCGAAAAGTCCTTGAACTGCAGGTAGTGCTTGATCGAGCTTGGTGGGTTCATAAAACAACGAAGGCGGCCCGCAGATGGCGCACCGGAAACCTTCCTGGCACACCGCCCTAGCCGCCTTGTCTTGGTGAAGATTCGGTCCATCATACGGGATCACTGCCCGTTTGGCGAGCTTCATGCCGGACAGCCGCGCGCCTCGCGCGTGCGCCGGTGAAAGGCCGATGAAAGTCTTATATAAGATATAATACTGGCTACCCCGGAAGTCCTGCTCCGCTGCAATCCCGCGCAATAGAACGGGCCTGCATGTTCATCAAGCGGCAACCGGGCAAGCGCATCATCCGCACCACAAGTGCACCCGTTCGAACGTTGCGGCACACGCGCGGTCGAAGTCGTTTGCAAATCTCCACAGCCCCACGCAGTCCATGGCAGCCAACCCCCGCCAATTCTTCATCCAGGGCGTCACCCGTGACGGAAAGACCTTCCGCCCGAGCGACTGGGCCGACCGGCTGTGCGGTGTGATGGCGCAGTTTCGCCCCCCCGGCGATACCGGAGACCCACGCTTTACCTATTCCCCTTACGTGCGCCCCGTCATGTCCGGAGGCGTCAAGAGCGTCTTCGTCGACGAGCGGCTGCGCGAGATTGAACCCAAAGCGCTGGATTTCGTGCTGAACTTCGCGCACGACAACAATCTCCAGCTCGTGGAAGCCTGCATCCTGCCCGACGCAGGGGCCCCTGCCCCGAAAGGCTAGCGCGCAGGGCCTGGGGCCCGCGCTTCCAGCGCCGAAGAACACCGGCGCACAAAAGCAAAAAGCCTGTCCTCGGACAGGCTTTTTTATCGTCGGTGCGTGACGTCGACCGCCACGCCGTGCCGGCAGAGCCGGCACCACCGAAATCAGGCAGCCATTGCCTTGATGGCAGCGGACAGACGCGACTTCGCGCGTGCAGCCTTGTTCTTGTGGACGATCTTCTTGTCGGCGATGCTGTCGATGGTGCTTTGCGCCGTCTTGAATGCAGCGGCTGCCGCAGCCTTATCGCCACCGGCGATGGCCTTGCGAACGCCCTTGATCGCGGTGCGCAGACGCGAACGCAGAGCCGAGTTGTGGGCGTTCAGAACGACGGCCTGGCGTGCGCGCTTGCGTGCTTGTGCGGTGTTTGCCATGGAAAATTTCCTGAAGAAAACTGTTGCAAGCGCCCCGGGAGACACGGAAGGCCGAAGCGCGCGAATGCGTGAGAAACGGCAATTATACGCAGATTCCTCAGGCGGATGCAAACCGTGTTGCGAAATCGCCCCGACACGACTGCTCCGCGACGCTTGCTTCACTTTTAGGCATGTGGCGGGGCCATCCCTATAATACGGCCGCAATGCGCAGCGCCCGCCGCGAACCGTGGCACCCGCATGCAGTCAGACCGCCATCGTGATCGCCCTGCGCCCAACCACGCATTCATCTTGAATCTGCTCAAAACCCTCGCCACGATCAGCGGCCTGACGATGCTCTCGCGCATCACGGGGCTCATCCGCGAAACGCTGATCGCCCGCGCCTTCGGCGCCTCGGTCTACACCGACGCTTTCAACGTGGCCTTCCGCATCCCGAACCTGCTGCGCCGGCTCTCGGCCGAGGGGGCGTTCTCGCAGGCGTTCGTGCCGATCCTGGGCGAGTTCAAGAACCGCCAGGGCGAAGCCGAGACCCGCGCACTGGTCGATTCCGTCGCTACGGTGATGACGTGGTTCCTGGTGATCGTCTCGGCGCTGGGTGTGATCGGCGCGCCCTTGATCGTCACGGCCGTGGCGACCGGCTTCAAGGAGCACGAGAGCCAGGCGTACATCTCCGCCGTCTTCATGACGCGGGTGATGTTCCCGTACATTGGGCTGGTGTCGCTGGTGGCCCTGGCCTCAGGCATCCTGAATACGTGGCGGCAGTTTGCGGTGCCTGCGTTCACGCCGGTGCTGCTCAATCTATCGTTCATCGTGGCGGCGGTGTTCGTCGCGCCGCATCTCGAGACGCCCATCTACGCGCAGGCCTACGCGGTGATGGTGGGCGGCATCCTGCAACTGGCCATCCAGGTTCCGTCGCTGCGCAAGGTCGGGATGCTGCCGCGCGTGTCGTTCAACGTGCGTGCGGCGTGGCACCACCCGGGCGTGCGGCGCGTGCTCAAGCAGATGCTGCCGGCCACGCTGTCGGTATCGGTGGCACAGATCAGCCTGATCATCAATACGAACATTGCGTCGCGCCTGCCGACCGGCAGCGTGTCGTGGCTGAATTATGCGGACCGCTTGATGGAATTCCCGACCGCGCTGCTGGGCGTGGCGCTCGGGACGATCCTGCTGCCGAGCCTCTCGAAGGCCAGCGCGGACGACAACCGTGAGGAATACTCGTCGCTGCTCGACTGGGGCCTGCGCCTGACGGTGCTGCTGGCGGTGCCGTCGGCCGTAGGGCTGTTCGTTTTCGGTGCGCCGCTCACGGCCACGCTGTTCCACTACGGCAAGTTCACGGGCATCGACGTCGAGATGACACGCCAGGCGCTGGTGTCGTACGGCGTGGGGCTGATCGGGCTGATCGTCATCAAGATCCTGGCGCCGGGCTTTTATGCGCGGCAGGACATCCGCACGCCGGTGAAGATCGCGCTGGTGGTGCTGGCAGCCACGCAGCTCTCCAACTACTTCTTCGTGCCGGTGTTCGGGCACGCGGGACTGGCGCTGTCGATCAGCTTTGGCGCGACCATCAATGCGGCGCTGCTGTTCTTCGGATTGCGCCGCCGCGGCTATTACCACCCGCTGCCGGGCTGGAGGCTGTTTCTCGCACAGGTGACGTCGGCCGTGCTGCTGCTCTGGGCGCTGCTGCTGTGGCTCGCGCACAATTTCGACTGGGTGGCGCTCGGTGCCAAGCCCCTGGTGCGCATTGCGCTGTTGAGCGCTTGCCTGGTCCTGTGCGCGGCGGTGTATTTCGGTACACTGTGGCTGACCGGGTTGAAGTTCTCCACGTTCCGCAAAAAGGCCATCTGATGACCACGAAAGTCCTCGATTATTTTTCGGCCCTGGTCGCGGACGACGACAGCATCCCCCTCACCGAAACGGCGCTGTCCATCGCACAGGACGCGTATCCCGACCTGGACCTGCAGGCCGAGCTCGCCGCCATCGACGTGCTCGTCGCGCGCATCAAGAACCGCATCGCCGACGGCACGCCGGCCATCCAGCGCCTGCGCCTGCTCAATCAGTTCTTCTATCGCGAGCTGGGCTTCGGGCCCAATGCAAACGATTACTACGACCCCGAGAACTCGTATCTGAACGCGGTGCTGCAAACCCGGCGCGGCATTCCGATCTCGCTGGCGGTGCTGCTGATGGAGATCGGCCAGCAGATCGGGCTGCCGCTCAAGGGGGTGTCGTTCCCGAACCACTTCCTGGTGCGCATGAGCATTCCGGCCGGTGAAGTCGTGATCGATCCGCTCACTGGGCAGACGCTGTCGAAGGAAGAGCTGCAGGACATGCTCGACCCGTACCTGGAAAAGGAAGGCATCGAAGACCCGAACACGGTGCCGCTCGGGGTATTCCTGCAGGTGGCGACGCACCGCGAGATCATCGCGCGCATGCTGCGCAACCTGAAGGCGATCTACCTGCAGGAGTCGCGCTGGCAGCGACTGCTGGCGGTGCAGCAACGGCTGGTGATCCTGCTGCCGGATTCCATTGAGGAAGTGCGTGACCGGGGGCTCGCCTACGCCAACTTGGAATGCTTCCGGCCGGCCTTGGCCGACCTGGAAGCCTATGTCGATGCGCGGCCCGATGCGGCCGACGCCGCCAAGCTCCAGGAGCGCATGCCGACGCTGCGCGCCATGAGCAAGAACCTGAACTGACGCTCACTTCGGCGCCGCGGCACGGCGGCGCTTGAGGAGCTTCCACACCCCGCCCAGCGCCAGCGGCACGATCGCCGCGCCCAGGCCGATCAGCACGATCGTGTTCAGGTGATCGCGGATCACCGGAACGTTGCCGAACGCTTCGCCCGACAGCACCAGGATCGCCACCCACAGCACGGCGCCGATCATGTTGAAGAGCTGGAACTTCGCAAACGTCATCTTCGACACGCCGGCGACGAACGGAGCAAACGTCCGCACCACCGGGATGAAGCGCGCCATCACGAGCGTCTTGCCGCCGTGGCGCTCGTAGAAACCGTGCGTCTTCATCAGCGCCTGGTGATCGAGAAAGCGGATGTGACCGTCGAACACCTTGGGGCCGATCCAGGAGCCGATGAAATAGTTGACGGTATTGCCTGTCGTGGCGGCAATCACGAGGAGCACGATGAGCAGCCACGCGTCCATCTGGCCGGTCGCGCACATGGCGCCGGCAATGAAGAGCAGCGTGTCGCCTGGCAGGAAGGGCAACACCACCAGGCCGGTTTCGGCAAACACAATGGCGAACAGCAGCACGTAGACCCACGCGCCATATTGCTGAATCAGCAGGCCCAGCGATTTGTCGACATGCAGCACGATGTCGACCAGTTGCATCACGATATCCAAACCATCCCCCTAAGCGAGCGGGAAATGATACCGGATGTGACTTCGATTTCCCCTTATCCCTGGCAGGGCTTGCGGCGCTGCGACGGACAGGGCGTGACATTTATAATGCCGCGATGAATTCCGCCGCCACGTCCCGCCGCCCCATCCGCCCGCTCCCCGACCAGCTGATCAGCCAGATCGCGGCCGGCGAGGTGGTCGAGCGGCCCGCGTCCGTGGTCAAGGAGCTGCTGGAAAACGCGCTTGATGCGGGCGCCACGCAGCTGCAGATCAAGCTCGAAGAAGGCGGCGTGCGGCGCATTGCCATTACCGACAACGGCGGCGGCATTCCGGCCGATGAACTGCCCGTTGCGCTGATGCGGCATGCGACCAGCAAGATCGGCTCGCTGGAAGAGCTGGAATCGGTGGCGACGCTAGGCTTTCGCGGCGAGGCGCTGGCCTCAATTGCCTCGGTGGCTGAGCTGACGCTCACCTCGCGCACCGCCAACGACGCGCACGCGACGCAGATCATCGCCCAGACCGGACGCGTGCAGCCGGCTTCGGGCGGCGTCGGCACGACGGTCGACGTGCAGCATCTGTACTTCAATACGCCGGCGCGCCGCAAATTCCTCAAGACCGAACAAACCGAGCTGGGCCACTGCCTGGAGGTGATCCGCCGCACCGCGCTGGCGCGGCCCGACGTGGCGATCTCCGTGCATCACAACGGCAAGCCGCTGGAACACTGGAACGCCACGCAAGCCGATGTCCGCACGGCGGCCGTGCTCGGCACCGAATTCGCGCGCGCGCGACTGCCGTTCGAAGAGCAGGCGGGCGAACTCCGCATCTTCGGTTTTGCCGGCCTGCCCACGGCCTCGCGCGGCCGCGCAGACCACCAGTTCTTCTACGTCAACGGCCGCTTCGTGCGAGACCGCCTGCTCACGCACGCCGTGCGCAGCGCCTACGAAGACGTGTTGCACGGCGACCGCTTTCCCGCCTACGTGCTGTGCCTCGAACTGCCGCCCGAGGCTGTGGACGTGAACGTGCATCCCTCGAAGATCGAGGTGCGCTTCCGCGACAGCCGCGCGGTGCACCAGTTCGTCTACCACGCCGTGCAGCGCGCGCTGGCGCGCCACGCGGGCGAGCAAGGCGACAGCCTGCGCACCGATATCGGCGATGCGGCGCAAGTGCCGGCCGTGCCCTCGCCGGCGGACAACACCACGCGGTGGATCAACCAGATGGCGGCGCGGCAGACGTCGCTCGGCATTGCGCAGCCGCGCGCGGAATACCTGTCGATGATGCGCGGTGACAGCACGCCGATGCCCGCGTCGCGTCCCGCATGGATGGCCGACGTGCCGAGCGCCGCCACGCTGTTCGACGGCGGCACCGCGACTGCCGACACGGCCACCGCCGTGGCAGAGCCCGCCGCTGCAGCGCAGGCCGACGAAGACGACGACCACCCGCTCGGCTTCGCCATCGCCCAGTTGCACGGCATCTACGTGCTGGCGCAGAACGCGCGCGGCATGGTGCTGGTCGACATGCACGCGGCGCACGAGCGCATCCTGTACGAGCAGCTGAAGACGGCGCTGGAAGCCAAGCGCGTCGAGGTGCAGCCGCTGCTGATCCCGGTTACGTTTGCCGCGAGCGCGGTGGAGATCGGCACCGCAGAGGAATACCGCGACACGCTCGCGCTGCTCGGTTTCGACATCTCTGCCGTCTCGCCGACGACGCTCGCCGTGCGCTCGGTGCCGACGCTGCTGCAAAAGGCCGATGCACAGGCCCTCGCCCGCGACGTGCTGCGCGACCTCCACGCCTACGGCGGCTCGCGCGTGCTGGCCGAACGCCAGAACGAGCTGCTCGCCACGCTGGCGTGCCACTCCGCCGTGCGCGCCAACCGCCGCCTGAACCTCGACGAGATGAACGCGCTGCTGCGCCAGATGGAAGCCACCGAGCGCGCCGACCAGTGCAACCACGGCCGGCCGACCTGGATCCAGCTCACCGTGGCTGACCTCGACCGCCTGTTCCTGCGCGGCCAGTAAGCTCGCGATGACCGCCTCATCTGCAACCGCGCCACGCGCCGTCTGCCTGCTGGGCCCGACGGCGTCGGGCAAGACCGCCGCCGCGCTGAAGCTGGCCGAACGCTGGCCGGTCGAGATCATCAGCATGGATTCGGCGCTGGTGTATCGCGGCATGGACATCGGCACCGCCAAGCCCAGCGCCGAAGAACAGGCCGTCGCGCCACATCACCTGATCGACATCATCGATCCGCGCGATGCCTATTCGGCCGCGCAGTTTGCCAACGATGCGAACGTCCTGATCGACGCCATCCGCGCGCGCGGCCGGCTGCCGCTGATCGTTGGCGGCACGATGCTGTACTACAAGGCGCTCACGCAGGGCCTCTCGGATTTGCCCGGCGCCGATCCGGCGATCCGCGCGGAGATCGACGCCGAAGCCGCACGCCAAGGCTGGCCGGCATTGCATGCCAAGCTGGCGTTGGTCGACCCGATCACCGCCGCGCGGCTGCACGCGACCGACGCGCAGCGCATCCAGCGCGCGCTTGAGCTGTACCGGCTGACCGGCCGACCGATGTCTGCGTTGCTCGCGCGTGAAGTGGGCGCGAACGCATTCCGGCAGCACGATGCCGTGGCGCCGTACCTGACGATTGCGCTGGAGCCGTCAGACCGCCTCGTGCTGCATGCGCGCATCGCGCAACGCTTCGACGCGATGCTGGCGGCCGGTCTGCTCGACGAGGTCGAGGCTCTGCGCAAACGCGGCGACCTGTCGCCCGCACTGCCGTCCATCCGCTGCGTGGGTTATCGCCAGGCATGGGCGTATCTCGACGGCGAGATCGACATGACCGGCCTGCGCGAACAGGGCATTGCCGCCACGCGCCAGCTCTGCAAGCGCCAGATCACGTGGCTGCGCAGCACACCGGAGCGGCACGTGGTGGATTGCCTTGCCCCCGATTACGTCGACCAGGTCGCGCGCCTGGTCCAAACCTCACTGGAATCGCAATGACGACCACTGACACCGCCACCACGTTCACGCTGCGCCCCGCCACACCGGAGGACTGCGCCGCGCTCGTCCGCCTGATCTCTGCGCTGGCCGAGTACGAGAAGCTCACGCACCTCGTGCAGACCACGCCCGAGGCGCTGGCCACGATGCTCTTCGGGCCGCGCCCGTACTGTGAGGCGGTGTTGGCGGAAGTCGACGGCCGCGCCGTGGGCTTTGCGCTGTTCTTCCACAACTTCTCGACGTTCCTGTGCAAGCCGGGGCTGTATCTGGAGGACCTGTTCGTCGAGCCGGAATATCGCGGCCTGGGCATCGGCAAGGCGCTGCTGATCCACCTCGCCCGCCTGGCGCAGGAACGCGATTGCGGCCGCTTCGAGTGGAGCGTGCTCGACTGGAATGCCCCGTCCATCGCCTTCTACGAAGCCATGGGCGCCGACGTGCTGCCCGAGTGGCGCATCTGCCGCACCACGGGCGATGCCCTGACGAAGCTGGCAGCCATTCCCATGCCGCCGGCGCTGGCTGCGGCGCGCTGAATTTGACCGCAAGCTCCGGAGTGCGGCGCATTCCGACAAGCGTACGCTTGGCATATCGGATTCGCAGACAGAACGGATATGCCGCCTTCCACCGCCAACGCGCAGACCGGCGCGGAGCACCATCCCAACCTCGCACGCATCGACTGGCACGCCGTTGAAGACGCCCTCAACGACGTCGGCAGCGCCGTGCTGCCAGCGCTGCTCACGCACGGCGCCTGCGACGCGCTGGCCGCGCTGTACCCGCAAGAGCGCCTGTACCGCTCGCGCGTGGTGATGGAGCGCCACGGCTTCGGGCGAGGCGAATACCAGTATTTCGCCTATCCGCTGCCGGACCTGATTGCGGACTTGCGCACCGGCCTGTATCCGCCGCTGGCCACCATCGCCAACCGCTGGAACGCGGCCATGGGCATCGACGTGCGCTATCCACCCAGGCACGCCGATTTCCTGCGCCGCTGCCACGAAGCCGGCCAGCTGCGCCCCACGCCGCTGATCCTGCAATACGGCCCCGGCGACTACAACTGCCTGCACCAGGATCTCTACGGTGAGCACGTCTTCCCATTGCAGGTGGCCATCCTGCTGTCCGAGCCGGGCGTCGATTTCACCGGCGGCGAATTCGTCATGACGGAGCAGCGTCCGCGCATGCAGTCGCGGCCCGAGGTGGTGCCGCTGCACAGGGGCGACGCGGTGGTCTTTGCCGTGCACCACCGGCCCGTGCAGGGAACGCGCGGCACCTATCGCGTCAACATGCGCCACGGGGTGAGCCGCCTGCGTTCGGGCCGGCGGCATACTGTGGGCATCATCTTCCACGACGCAACGTGATGGACCCCGCCATGGTCACGGGCGACCTCTTTGCCGATCACGCACCCGCAGACGATGCACGCATCGCGCTCGGCGAGGCGGCGTTCGTGCTGCGCGGCTTCGCGCTGGCCGACGCTGCCGCGCTGCTGGCCGCCGTCGACGCCATTGCGCAGCGGGCGCCGTTTCGCCATATGGTCACGCCGGGCGGCTTCGAGATGTCGGTCGCACTCACCAACTGCGGCACGCTGGGCTGGACGTCGGACCGGCGCGGGTATCGCTACGCCACGCAGGATCCTCTGACCGGCGAGCCATGGCCACCGCTGCCCGACGTCTTCCTGCGGCTTGCCGGCCATGCGGCAGCCGAAGCGGGCTTCCCCGATTTCATACCGGACGCCTGCCTCATCAACCGCTATGTGCCGGGCGCACGCCTGTCGCTGCATCAGGACAAGGACGAACACGACTACGCCGCGCCCATCGTGTCGGTGTCGCTCGGCATGCCAGCCGTGTTCCTGTTTGGCGGGCTCAGGCGTGCAGACAAAACCCAGCGCATTCCGCTGTTCCACGGCGACGTGGCCGTCTGGGGCGGACCAGACCGCCTGCGGTATCACGGCATCGCGCCACTGAAGGAACATCCGCACGCGGTGCTGGGCAGCCAGCGCATCAACCTGACCTTCCGCAAAGCGGGCTGACATGACGCGCATCGCAAACGACCTCTCGGAAGCTGCGTATCGGCGGGCCGCCGAATTCCTGTCCTCGCTCGACGACGACTGGGCGCGCCACATTGCCGCCATCGGGCCATGCCGGCACGCGGCCAAACCCGCTCGCGAGCCGTACGAGGCACTGGTGCGCGCCATCGCCTACCAGCAATTGCACGCCAAGGCGGGCGACGCCATCCTCGGGCGCTTCCTCGCGCTGTACCCGGGCGCGGCCTTCCCGGCGCCGGAACGGGTGCTCGCCACCGACGAAGCCGCCCTGCGCGGCTGCGGTTTTTCGGCGACCAAGCTGGCGACCCTCCGCGGCATCGCGCAAGCGGCGCTGGATGGCATCGTTCCGACGCGCGCGCAGGCGCTTGCCATGGACGACGAAGCGCTGATCGAACGGCTCGTCACGCTGCGCGGCGTGGGCCGCTGGACGGTCGAAATGCTGCTGATCTACACCCTGGAGCGCTCCGACATCCTGCCCGCCGACGATTTTGGCGTGCGCGACGGCTACCGGCGCCTGAAGCGGCTCGATGCCACGCCCACGCGCGGGCAGATGACCGAAATCGGCCATGCGTGGAGCCCATATCGCACCGTCGCCACCTGGTACTTATGGCGCGTGCCGGCCGCGGCCTAGGGTGACCCACGCATCGCTCCGAATTTGACCGCAAGACCCGGAGTGCCCGGCCCGCCGCCCGTACCTACAGTACAGTCATCACAGTCCTACCGGATGACGCCATGCCAATCACCGTCCAAGCCAGACCGGCCACCTCTGTCGAGCACGACCCGCGCTGGGCGCGCGTGCTCGCGCGCGATCCTTCCGCCGACGGGCAATTCGTCTATGCCGTGAAGACCACCGGCGTGTACTGCCAGCCGAGCAGCCCGTCGCGCCTGCCGCGGCCCGAGAACGTCGAGTTCTTCGACACGCCCGCCGAAGCGGAGGCCGCCGGATACCGCCCAAGCCGTCGCGCCGGTCCCGACCAGACCACGGTACGCGCCCAGCAGGCCGCGCTGGTCGCCCGTGCATGCCGCCGCATGGAAGCCGCCGACACACCGCCGACGCTCGACATGCTGGCCGAAGAGGCTGACCTGAGCCCGTATCACTTCCACCGCCTGTTCAAAAGCGTGACGGGCCTGACACCCAAGGCGTACGCCGACGCGCATCGCGCCCGGAAGCTGCGTGCGCAACTGGAGCGCGGCAGCACCGTCACCGAGGCCATCTACGATGCGGGCTTCAACGCCAGCAGCCGTTTCTACGAGGCGTCGGACAGCGTGCTCGGCATGACGCCCAGCCGCTATCGCGCCGGCGGCGCGCAGACCACGATCCGCTTTGCCGTGGGCGAATGCTCGCTCGGCTCGATCCTGGTGGCGCAGAGCGACCGCGGCATCTGCGCGATCCTGATGGGCGACGACCCGGACGCCCTCGTACGGGACTTGCAGGACACGTTCCCCAGGGCCGAACTCATCGGCGGAGACGCGGGCTTCGAAGACCTCGTCGCGAGGGTCGTGGGACTGATCGAAGTGCCATCCATCGGGTTGGACCTGCCGCTGGACGTGCGCGGCACCGCCTTCCAGCAGCGCGTGTGGCAAGCGCTGCGCGAAGTGCCGCCCGGCAGCACCACCAGCTACACCGAGATCGCCGCGCGCATCGGCGCCCCCAAGGCGGTGCGGGCGGTGGCGCAGGCCTGCGCAGCCAACCACATCGCCGTGGCCATTCCGTGCCACCGCGTCATCCGCCGCGATGGCAATGCGTCGGGCTACCGCTGGGGCGTGGAACGCAAGCTGGCGCTGCTGGAGCGCGAGGCGCAGTCGTAAAGCTCAAGGCCCCCGAGGCCGGCGACACGCATAAAAAAACCGCCGAACACGTCGGCGGCTTTTGTGGAGGGCGGGCGGTGCGTCAGACCACGATCGTCTGTGCTTCGCCGGCCTGGCGCGCGCGGATTTCGCCGATCCGGTAGACCGTCTCACCGGCGTCCTTCAGGTGCGCAATGGCCGCCAGCGCATCCGCGGCCGACACGATCACCACCATGCCGATGCCGCAATTGAAGACGCGGTGCATTTCGTCGTCGGCCACATTGCCGGCCTTCTGCAGCCACTGGAACAGCGGCGGCAGCGTCCAGGCGTCGCGGTGCAGCACGGCGGTCGTGTTTTCCGGCAGCACGCGCGGCACGTTTTCGGTCAGGCCGCCACCTGTGATGTGGGCCATGCCCTTGACCGGCAGCTTCTCGATCAGCGACAGCAGCGGCTTCACGTAGATGCGCGTGGGCGCCATGATGGCGTCCTGCAGGCGCTGGCCGTGGAAATCGGCGTTCAGGTCCGGGCGCGCCACCTCGATGATCTTGCGCACCAGCGAGTAGCCGTTCGAATGCGCACCCGACGAGGCGAGACCCAGCACCACGTCGCCCTCGGCAATGGTGGTGCCGTCGATGATCTTGCGCTTTTCGACCGCGCCGACGGCAAAGCCGGCCAGGTCGTATTCGCCGTCCGGGTACATGCTCGGCATTTCAGCCGTTTCGCCGCCGATCAGGGCGCAGCCGGCCAGTTCGCAGCCCTGGGCAATGCCCTTGACCACGGTGGCGGCGGTGTCGACGTCGAGCTTGCCGCAGGCGAAGTAGTCGAGGAAGAACAGCGGCTCGGCGCCCTGCACGAGGATGTCGTTCACGCTCATGGCGACCAGATCCTGGCCGACGGTGTCGTGGCGGTTCAGTGCAAAGGCGAGCTTGAGCTTGGTGCCCACGCCGTCGGTCCCCGACACCAGCACCGGCTCCTGGTACTTCTTGGACAGCTCGAACAGCGCGCCGAAGCCGCCGATGCCGCCCAGCACGCCTTCGCGCATGGTGCGCTTGGCAAACGGCTTGATGCGGTCGACCAGGGCGTCACCCGCCTCGATGTCGACGCCCGCGTCGCGGTAAGACAGGCCGGTCGATGCGGATGGGGTTTCGGAAGCGCTCATACAGTCGTCTGAATTGAAAAAACCGGGAAAGAAAGCGAGACGGCGGCGGGAAGTCACAAAAATCGGACCCGCCGGTCCAGTAAAATCGCGATTTTACCGGATGCGGGCACCCCGATGGCCGCTTTTCCGACTCCCTGACCCGCCTTCGGAACCGTCGCCCGCTCATGAACGCCCCCGTGCTGTCGCAGGAAACCAAGCGCACGCTCGCCTGGATCGCCGTGGCGATCGTCTTCCTGGCCCTGCTCAAGCTGCTGGCGCCCACGCTCACGCCGTTCGTGTTCGCCTTCATCCTGTCGTACATCCTGCACCCGGGCGTCGAATGGCTGCAGCGCCATCGCGTGCCGCGCGTGCTCGGCGTGTTCCTGATGATCCTCGTGCTGGCCGTGGTCGGCGTGGCGCTGATGCTGCTGATCCTGGCCGTGCTGCAGCGGGAGGTTCCGGCCATCCGCGAGCAATTGCCCGGCATGCTGGCCAGGCTCAACGCGGCGCTGTCACCGCGCCTGGCGGAGATGGGCCTGCATGTGAGCTTTGATTTTCCGGGCCTGCGCAAGCTGCTGACCGAGCAGCTCGCCGCCAGCCCCGACGATGTCATGGCCCGGGCGCTGAACTACCTGCGCGTGTCGGGCTCAGCGGCGATCCAGCTGCTTGGCATCGCCTTTCTGGTACCGATCGTGATGTTCTACCTGCTGATGGACTGGAACATGCTCATGCGGCGCATCGAAACCGCGGTGCCGCGGCGGTGGCTGCCAAAAACGCGCGAGTTGGCCGCGGAAACGGACGGGCTGCTGTCGCAATACCTGCGCGGGCAGATCATCGTGATGCTGGTGCTGGCGGTGTATTACTCCGCCGGTCTCGCGCTGGCCGGCTTTGACGTGGCGCTGCCGGTCGGCATCTTTACGGGGCTGGCGGTGTTCATTCCGTACATCGGCTTCGGCGTGGGGCTGTCGCTGGCCATCCTGGCGGCGTTGCTGCAGTTCGGCAACCTGTACGGCCTGCTGGCGGTGGCCGTGGTGTACGGCATCGGCCAGTTCCTCGAAAGCTTCTACCTGACGCCCCGCCTCGTGGGGGAGCGCATTGGCCTGCACCCGCTGGCGGTCATCCTGGCCTTGCTGGCTTTTGGCCAATTGTTCGGATTTTTCGGTATCCTCCTCGCCCTGCCGATCAGCGCGGTGCTGCTGGTCGGTTTGCGGCAGATCCGGCAGCTGTATCTCGACAGCCGGCTCTATCAGGACTGAACGCGCGCGCAACCGAGAACCACGGCGACCCTCCCGACGTTTCATGGCCACACCTGAACAGCTCCCGCTCGAACTCGGTGCGACACCCGCCCCGACCTTCGACAACTTCGTCGCCACCGGCAACGAAGAGGCGGTGCTGCGCCTGCGCGCGCTGATCCCGCAGGTGGTGGACGGCACGGCCACCGACCGGCTGGTCTACCTGTGGGGCGAACCGGGCAGCGGCCGCAGCCACCTGCTGCACGCCGTGTGCGCGCAGGCCGAGGCCGGCGGCTTCGAGATCCGCACCCTGGAGCCGGACGCCCCGGCCGAAGCGTTCGAATTCGACCCCGCGATCACGCTCTGGACCATCGACGACGCCGAACGCCTCGACGAATGGGCGCAGATCGCCGTCTTCAACCTCGTCAACGAAGTGCGCGCGCATCCGCATGCGGCGCTGCTCATCGCCGGGGCGGCCGCGCCGATGTCGATGCCGCTGCGTGAAGACCTGCGCACCCGGCTCGGCTGGGGACTCGTCTATTGGCTGCGCCCGCTGTCCGACGCCGACAAGATCGAAGCCCTGCGCCAGGCCGCCCGCGAACGCGGCATGCAGCTCTCGGCCGACGTGCCGCAGTGGCTCGTCACGCACTCCTACCGCGACATGCCGAGCCTGATGGCGCTGCTCGACGCGCTGGACACCTATTCGCTCGCACGCAAGCGCGCAGTCACCCTGCCGCTCGTGCGGGAGATGCTCGCGCTGATGAAGTGAGAAGTGGGCGCAGGCCGCCGCCCAGGGGCGACTGCGATTGGATGCCACACCTTCGGGTAAAATCGCGCCCCATGAATCTGGCCCTCTTTGACCTCGATCACACCCTGATCCCCACCGACAGCGACCACGAGTGGGGGCGTTTCCTCATCCGCCGCGGCGTGGTGGATGAAGCCGAATACCAGCGCAAGAACGATCAGTTCTATGCCGACTACAAGGCCGGCACGCTGGATATCCACGCTTTCCTGCGCTTTGCCCTGGCGCCGCTGGCCGCGCATCCGCGGGACACGCTGGCCGAATGGCACGCCGAATTCATGCGCGAGGTCATCGTTCCGAAGATCACGCCGCAGGCCCAGGCGCTCGTCTACAAGCATCTCGAAGCCGGCGATCTGTGCTGCGTGGTCACCGCCACCAACAGCTTCGTCACGCGGCCGATCGCCAAGGCCTTCGGCATCGAGCACCTGATCGCCACCGAGCCGGCCACCGCCGACGGCACGCCCGACGGCCCCTTCACCGGCGATGTGTCCGGCACGCCGAGCTTCCGTGAAGGCAAGGTCGCCCGCGTGCACGAATGGCTCGCCAACATGGGCCGCGGCTGGAGCGACTTCGAGCGCAGCACCTTCTACAGCGACTCGGCCAACGACGTGCCGCTGCTCGAAGAGGTGACCGACCCCGTCGCCACCAACCCGGACGACACGCTGCGCCACCTCGCAGCCGCGCGCAACTGGCGCATCATGGATCTCTTCTGAGCAGGCGCGGCGTGATCAAGAAACTCATCAATCGTCTGCTCGGCAAGACCGCCGCAGAACCCGCCCCGGCGGCCGATCCCGGCATCCCGGCTGGCAGAAAGACCCGCACGCCCAAGACGCCCAAGACGCGCAGCAAGGCCGCCGGCGGCGTGCCGCGCCAGGCGCGCGTGTGGAGCGTCGAAGAGCACGGCATCGACCCGAAGCTGCTCTCGCGCAACGCCGTCAAGGTCACGTCCACGCTGCAGGAAGCCGGCTACGCCGCCTTCATCGTCGGCGGCGCGGTGCGCGATCTGCTGCTCGGCATCAAGCCGAAGGACTTTGACGTTGCCACCAACGCCACGCCGGAGCAGGTGCAGGCGCTGTTCCGCCGCTCGCGCATCATCGGCCGGCGCTTCCAGATCGTGCACGTGACGTTCTACGGCGGACGCGACCAGGAAATCATCGAGGTGTCGACGTTCCGTGCACTCGTCGACGCGGTCGACGCGGAGCAGGTGCCCGCCGGCAAGCGCGTCAAGCGCACCGAGCTCGACCACCACACGCATGCCGTCGACGCCAGCGGCCGCGTGCTGCGCGACAACGTCTGGGGCACCCAGGCCGAAGACGCCACGCGCCGCGACTTCACCGTCAACGCGATGTACTACGACCCGTCCAACGAGACGGTGCACGACTACCACCACGGCATGGAAGACATGCGCGCCCGCACGCTGCGCATGATCGGCGACCCGCACACGCGCTACCGCGAAGACCCGGTGCGCATGCTGCGCGTGGTGCGCTTTGCGGCCAAGACGGGCTTCGACATCGACCCCGCCACGCGCGCGCCGATCGCGGAGCTCGGCCCGCTGATCCACAACGTGCCGGCCGCCCGCCTGTTCGACGAGATGCTGAAGCTGCTGATGTCCGGTCACGCGTGGGCATCGCTGCAGGAGCTGCGCAAGGCCGGTCTGCACCGCGGCCTGCTGCCGCTGCTGGATGTCGCGCTCGAGCAGCCGATGGGCCAGCGCTTCGTGCAGCTGGCGCTCGACAACACGGACGACCGCGTCAAGGCCGGCAAGCCGGTCTCGCCGGGCTTCCTGTTCGCCTCGCTGCTGTGGCACCACGTGGTGGAGCACTGGAACCGCCGCCGCGCGGCCGGCGAGCCGCTCATCCCCGCGCTGCACACCGCCATGGACGAAGTGCTTGACCGCCAGACCGAGCAGCTCGCCATCCAGCGCCGCTTCACCGCCGACATGAAGGAAATCTGGAGCATGCAGCCGCGCTTCGAGAAACGCTCGGGCCGCATGCCGTATCGCCTGCTGGAATCGCCGCGCTTTCGCGCCGGGTACGACTTCCTCGTCCTGCGCTGCGCCTCGGGCGAATTGCCGCAGGAACTGGCCGACTGGTGGACCGCCTTCCAGAGCGGTGACGGCGAAACCCGCGAAGCGCTCATGGCGCAAGCCAAGCAGGCGCCGAGCACCGCCGCAAGCACCAGCACGGCGGGTTCCGGCAAGCGCCGTCGCCGCCGGCGTGGTCCGGCGAAATCGGATACAGTCGTTGACGTCAATCCGGGAAGTTCGGAGGAAACGTGAAGACAGTGGCGTACATCGGCATCGGCGCCAACCTGGGCGACGCACGCCAGGCAGTGAAAGACGCCGTGGTCTGCCTCGCGCAGCAGGTCGGCATCACCGTGACCGGCAAATCGAGCTTGTATCGCAGCGCGCCGGTCGAATCCAGCGGCGACGACTACATCAACGCCGTCGTGCGCATCGAGACGCCTTTCACGGCAGACCAGTTGCTGCGCATCTGTCACCACATCGAAGACCAGTTCGGCCGCGAACGCCCGTTCCGCAACGCGCCGCGCACGCTGGACCTGGACCTGCTGCTCTACGGCGACCACGTCCTCACGTCGCCCGAGCTGACCGTGCCCCACCCGCGCGTCGGCCAGCGCGCCTTCACGCTGCTGCCGCTGCATGAGCTGGCGCCGGACCTCGTGATTCCGGGCATCGGCGCGGTGGCGGACCTGCTGCCCGGCGTGGCCGACCAGCGCATCGAAAAAACCACGATGTGCCAATGCATGCGCGCCAAGCAGCCCGCTGCCTGATCACTCGCATCACGCCTCACACACCTGCCGATGGCCCTGGATCACCTGCGTCGCATCGTTGTTGAAGGGCCCATCGGCGTCGGCAAGACGGCGCTGGCCCAGCGCCTGGCCGATCACCTGCGCGCAAGCACATCGTTCGAGACGCCGAACGAGAACCCCTTCCTGCCCCGCTTCTACGAAGACCCGGCCCGCTATGCGTTGCCGGTGCAGCTGCGCTTCCTGCTGCAGCGTGCCGAGCGGCTCAAGGCCTGGCACAAGGCGACGCTTGCCGGCGAGCGCATCGTCGGCGACAGCTTTCTGCCGCGCGACCGCCTCTTCGCCCAGCTCACGCTGCCCGCCGATGAACTCGCGCTGTACGACGCGATGGCCAATGCACTGGCGCTGCCGCAGCAGCGCATCGACCTCGTCATCTGCCTGCAGACGCGCGCCGAAGATCTGCTGCCGCGCATCGCCAAGCGCGCCGTTCCTTACGAAACGGGTATCGATGCCGAGTACCTGCAGCGCATCTGCGCCGCATACGGCGAGCTGTTTCTGTATTACGATGCCGCACCGACGCTGATCGTCGACATCGCCGCCTTCGACCCCGCGGGCAACGACGACGATTTCCGCACCTTGCTCGCCCGCATCGACGCGATGCGCGGACCCAAGGAATTCATCAAGCTGGCAACGCGCTAGTCAGTCGACGCACCGCATGGTCTGCGTGGGCGCTCGCGATGCCCCAACGAGTCTCAGTCCATGAGCTACCTCCAGGAATCGAACCGCAAGGCCGTCACGGTGACGTCGCTGCAGGCCATGCGCGCCGCCGGCGAGCGCATCGCCATGCTCACCGCCTACGACGCCAGCTTCGCCGCCCTGATGGACCGCAACGGCGTCGACGTGCTGCTCGTCGGCGATTCCCTTGGCAATGTCGTGCAGGGCCAGAAGACCACCCTGCCCGTCACGCTGGAACACATCGCGTATCACACCGAATGCGTTGCACGCGGGACAACCAAGGCGCTGCTCGTGTCCGATCTGCCGTTCGGCACGTACGGCACACCGGAGCAGGCCTTCCACAGCGCCGTGCGCCTGATGCAGGCGGGCGCGCAGATGGTCAAGCTGGAGGGCGGCGTGTGGCTGGCGCCGACCATCAAGTTCCTCGTCGAGCGCAGCATTCCGGTGTGTGCGCATATCGGCCTCACGCCGCAATCGGTGCACGCGTTCGGGGGCTTCAAGGTGCAGGGCCGTGGCGATGAAGCGGCCGCGCAGCTGAAGGCCGACGCGCTGGCCGTGCAGGAGGCGGGCGCGCAGCTCGTCGTGATGGAAGCCATTCCGGCCGCGCTGGCCGGCGAGGTCACGCGCCTGCTGGCCATTCCGACCATCGGAATCGGTGCCGGGCTCGAATGCTCCGGGCAGGTGCTCGTCATGCATGACATGCTGGGCGTGTTTCCCGGTCACCGGCCCAGGTTCGTGCGCAACTTCATGGACGGGCAGACGACCATCGACGGCGCAGTCGCGGCGTATGTGGCGGCCGTCAAGGACAGCACGTTCCCCGGACCCGAACATACGTTCGCCTGAGCGCCCTTGCGCATGGAAATCTGGTCGGCCACCGCTGACGCCTTTGTCTTGCTCGCCAACGGCGATGCGGCATTGTGGCTGATCGTATGGACGTCATTGAAGGTCGCGCTCGCGGGGCTGCTGCTGGCTGCGCCGGCGGGCCTGCTCATGGCCTACGCCATCGCCATGCACCGCTTTGTCGGGCGCCGCGCGCTGGTGGTGCTGGCGCAGGCGTCGCTGTCGTTTCCGACCGTGCTGATCGGGCTGCTGCTGTATCTGCTGCTCTCGCGGCAAGGGCCTCTGGGGGGCTTTGGGCTGCTGTTCACGCAGGGCGGGATGATTCTCGGGCAGGCCGTGCTGGGCTTGCCCGTCATCGTCGCGTTTGCCCTGACCACGTTCGAACGCGCCGACCCCCGCCTGGCAGAAACGGCGCGCGTGCTCGGCGCCGGCCGTGCGCGGCTGCTGCTGACGGTCTTTCGCGAGCTGCGATTCGGCCTGATGGCGGCGGTGGTGGCGGGCTTTGGCCGCGTCATCGCTGAAGTCGGCTCGGCACTGATGGTGGGCGGCAATATCGAGGGCGTCACGCGCACCATGACCACGGCGATTGCGCTGGAGACCAGCAAAGGCGAATTCGCCCAGGGCATTGCACTGGGCATCGTGCTCATCGCGCTGGCATTGCTCGTCAACCTCGTGCTGGCATGGCTGCAAGGGGCCGGCAGCTATCGCGGGGGCGCGGCATGAACCGGACGATGGTGTTTGAAGAGCTGCGCTGCCGGCATG
Organism: Ralstonia mannitolilytica; assembly: GCF_905397375.1. Classification (GTDB taxonomy): domain Bacteria; phylum Pseudomonadota; class Gammaproteobacteria; order Burkholderiales; family Burkholderiaceae; genus Ralstonia; species Ralstonia mannitolilytica. The sequence goes on along the minus strand of NZ_CAJPVG010000006.1, from coordinate 65,481 downwards.
GCGCACGCGTGCTGTTCGAGATTCCGCGGCTGGCGTTGTCGGCCGGGCATGCGATCGTCATTACCGGTGCCAACGGCGTCGGCAAGACCACGCTGCTGCGCATGCTGGCCGGGCTCATTCCCGCCCCCGGCGCGACCGTCGATCTCGGCAGCGGTCCGCAGCGGCTGTCGCCGTATCCGGCGGCATTGCGCGCGCGGCTGACTTACGTGCACCAGCATCCGTATCTGTTCCGCACATCGGTGCGGGCCAATCTCGCGTATGGGTTGACCACGGGCCCGCACCGCGTGGCGCGCACGGAACTCGCCGCACGCGTGGACGAGGCCATCGAGTGGGCTGGGCTCCAGCACGTGGTGGACGTGCCCCCCGAGCGCCTGTCCGGCGGGGAGACGCAGCGGCTCGCGCTCGCCCGCGCCCGCGCGCTGCACACCGATGTGCTGCTGCTCGATGAGCCGACCTCGAACCTCGATGGCGCTGCGCGCGAGCAGGTCATCGCCCTGGTCGAAGAACTGGCCGCCGAGGGCCGCACGCTGCTGATGGTCTGCCACGACCGCGAGCTCATCAACCTGCCCGGCGTCGCGCGCTGGAAGCTAGAGCACGTCGACGGCCACGGGCGGCTCGAAATGCGCGGGCATCACGCCGCGTAGGGCATTGCAGACGGCGACGGCTTCGGCGCGGGCCACGTCGGCGCGCGTGAGCAGGCGTTCGCGCAGCGGCCCGTCGAGCCACGGCGTTGCGTCTTCGAGCAACACGGCGCGCATCACGCCCGGCAGGACACCCGCGGACAGTGGCGGCGTCCACCACGCGCCGTCGAGCTTCACCAGCACCGTGGAACGCCCGCCTTCGGCCAGCGTGCCGTCCGCGTTGAAGAACACGGCGTCGAATGCCCCCTCGCGCTCGGCGGCCTGCCAGGCGGCATCGTAGCCGGCGCGCAGCGTGGTCTTGTGCCCGGGCAGGCCGTGCGTGGCTTCGCGCGTTTGCGCGGCGACGACCAGGCGCACCGGCGCATCCCACGTGGCATGCAGCGGCGGCAGAGGCGCAGCCGATACGCCCGCAACTCCATCCGGCCCCAGCGACAGGCGCATGCGATACGCGCCCTCGCCTTCCAGCGCTGCACACGCGCGCACCACCTCATCGGCCACCGCCGTCCGGACGAACGGAAAGCCGAAGGCGGCGGCAGACCGCTCAAGCCGGTCCAGGTGCCGAGCCAGCAGCGGCACGCCATCGCGGGTGGCACGCATGGTCTCGAACAGCGCGAGCCCCACGTCCAGCGCCGTCACGAAGCGCGCTTTCCATTGGCATTCCGTGTACTCGTCGTCGGCCACGCTGTCGTGCACGATGCCCGAGCCGATGCCCAACTCGCCCATGCGCAAGCCGTCGGCGCCAGGGGCACTGAGAACCAGCGTGCGGATCGCCACGGAAAAGCACGCGTCGCCCATCGCCTGATCGTTGGCAGGCGCATCGATCCAGCCGATGGCACCGGTGTACAGACCACGCGGGTCCGGCTCCAGCGCGTCGATGATCTCCATCGTTCGCCGCTTGGGCGCGCCGGTGATGGAGCCGCACGGAAACAGCGCGCGCAGGCAATCGGCCAGGCCCGTGGCCGGCGGAATCTCTGCTTCCACAGTCGACGTCATCTGCAGCACGCTGCCGAAAGGCGTCACTTCGAACAGTGCCGGCACGCGCACCGAACCCGGACGTGCGAGCCGGCCGAGGTCGTTGCGCAGCAGGTCGACGATCATGAGGTTCTCGGCGCGGTTCTTTTCATCGGCGGCCAGCGCGATGGCGCGGGCTTCGTCGACCTCCACGTCGCCAGAGGCCGGCGCAGTGCCCTTCATCGGCCGTGCCAGGAGCTTGCCGGCGTGGTGCGAAAAGAACAGCTCCGGCGAGCACGACAGGATCGCACCGCCCTCCGGCAGTCCGATGAACGCGCCGTATGGCACCGGCTGGCGCGCCCGCAGACGGCGGTACAGCGCGGCCGGCGCGCCGAACGCCGTCATGCGCAGGCGATAGGTGTAGTTGACTTCGTAGGTGTCGCCCGCCGCGATCCAGTCGTGGATGCGTGCAATGGCGCGCGCATAGGCAGCATGGTCGACGCTCGGCGTGCAGCCAGACACGCCCGCGCTGCCGGCCGCTTCAGGCCACGCGTCGAAGAGCGTGTCGACCTCCGGCGGCGACAGCACCTGCAGCGAGCGAAACAGCAGCACACGCAGGCGGCCGTCGTGGCCGGGCAATGCAGAAGAGGTCTTCGTGGAGGCCGGCACACCGACAAGCGGCCCGCCGAATTCGTACGGCGCGACGATCAGCGCGTGCAGGCCGTCCCGCCACGCTGCGCGAAGATCCTCGTCCAGGCCATCAAGCACACCTGCCGGGCGGAAGAACTCGCCGGCATATCCGGTGTACCAGCGCGACCACGGTGCCTCGCCCGACGTGGCATCGTCCAGCAGCGCAAACGGCGCGCCGGTCTCCGGCAACTGCATGGCGATGTCCTCGGTTGAGAAGGTGGTGTTCAAGAAGCGGCGAAACGCATAGCGAGCGGCGCCCGATTAGTGCCGGGAGCGCAGCCGTACGTGTGTACGGCCCGCCTCACGGTGCCAGGATCTGGCCGCGCCGTCGCTTTGTGTGCGTTTCTTACGAGGAGAAGAAGTTCTTCACCTTGTCCATCCACGACTGCTCCTGCGGGCTGTGCCGCGAGCCGCCTTCGTGCACGGACTTGTCGAACTGGCGCAGCAGGTCTTTCTGGTGCTCCGTCAGCTTGACCGGCGTCTCGATGTTGATATGCACATAGAGATCACCGGCGTAGCCCGAACGCACGCCCTTGATGCCCTTGCCGCGCAGGCGGAACGTCTTGCCGGCCTGCGTGCCCTCCGGCACCGTGAACGATGCACGGCCGCCCAACGTCGGCACTTCGATGTCACCACCGATGGCCGCCGTCGCAAACGAGATCGGCATCTGGCAGTGCAGGTCGTCGCCGTCGCGCTCGAACACCGGGTGCGGCTTGATGTGGATTTCCACATAGAGGTCGCCGGGCGGGCCGCCATTGATGCCCGGCTCGCCGTTGCCCGACGAGCGGATGCGCATGCCTTCGTCGATACCGGCCGGAATCTTCACTTCCAGCGTCTTTTGCGTCTTCAGCTTGCCCTGGCCGTGGCACTTGCTGCACGGCTTCGGGATGTACTTGCCGCTGCCGTGACACTTCGGGCAGGTCTGCTGCATCGTGAAGAAGCCCTGCGACACACGCACCTGGCCGACGCCATGGCAGGTCGGGCAGGTCTCCACGCTCGAGCCGGGCTCGGCGCCGTTGCCGTGGCAGTGGTCGCACTCGTCCCAATGCGGCACGCGGATCTGCGTGTCATAGCCGTGCGCGGCCTGCTCGAGCGTGATCTCCATGCTGTAGCGCAGATCGGCACCGCGGTACATCTGCGGGCCGCCGCCGCGCCGGCCGCCCTGGGCCTGACCGAAGATGTCGCCAAAGATATCGCCGAAGGCCTCGGCAAAGCCGCCGAAGCCCTGCGCGCCTGCGCCGAAGCCGCCGGCCATGTTCGGGTCGACGCCCGCGTGGCCATACTGGTCGTAAGCGGCCTTCTTTTCGGGGTCGGAGAGCATCTCGTAGGCCTCTTTGGCCTCCTTGAACTTCTCTTCCGCTTCCTTGCTGTCCGGATTGCGGTCCGGGTGGTACTTCATCGCGAGCTTGCGATAAGCCTTCTTGATTTCGTCGTCGCTCGCGTTCTTGCCCACCCCGAGCACTTCGTAGTAATCACGTTTTGCCATGGTGGCTTAAAAAAATCGCCTGATTGCTGCTTGATCGAATAGCAAAAAAGCCGAGCGTGGCCCCAGGTGCGTCCCGCACAACCCGATGGCCACTGCCCGGCGTACCCTCACGTCCGCCAGGCGGACGATTCGGTTCACTGTTACTTCTTGTCGTTCACTTCCTTGAACTCGGCGTCGACGACGTTATCGTCGTGCGGCGCGCCTTGCGCCTGCTGGGCGCCGGCCGCCTGCTGCGCACCGCCGGCTTCGCCCTTGGCCTGCATGTCGGCGTAGACCTTCTCACCGAGCTTTTGCGACGCGGTCGCCAGCGCTTCGACCTTGGCATCGATCGCGGCCTTGTCGTTGCCCTTGACGGCTTCTTCAAGTTCCTTGATCGCGGCTTCGATCTTGTCTTTCTCGCCAGCTTCCAGCTTGTCGCCGTACTCGCCCAGCGCCTTGCGGGTCGAATGCACCAGCGCTTCACCCTGGTTGCGCGAGTCGACCAGTTCGCGCGCCTTCTTGTCTTCTTCGGCGTTGGCTTCGGCGTCCTTCACCATGCGCTGGATCTCTTCTTCCGACAGACCCGAGTTCGCCTTGATGGTGATCTTGTTTTCCTTGCCGGTCGCCTTGTCCTTGGCCGACACGTGCAGGATGCCGTTGGCGTCGATATCGAACGTCACCTCGATCTGCGGCGTGCCGCGCGGTGCCGGCGGGATGCCTTCGAGGTTGAACTCGCCCAGCAGCTTGTTGCCGGACGCCATCTCGCGCTCGCCCTGGTAGACCTTGATCGTGACGGCCGGCTGGTTGTCGTCGGCGGTCGAGAAGGTCTGCGAGAACTTCGTCGGGATGGTCGTGTTCTTGCCGATCATCTTGGTCATCACGCCACCCAGCGTTTCGATGCCCAGCGACAGCGGCGTCACGTCCAGCAGCAGCACGTCCTTGCGGTCGCCGCCCAGCACCTGGCCCTGGATGGCCGCGCCCACGGCAACCGCTTCATCCGGGTTCACGTCCTTGCGCGGGTCCTTGCCGAAGAACTCCTTGACCTTCTCCTGCACCTTCGGCATGCGCGTCATGCCGCCGACCAGGATCACGTCGTGGATGTCCGACACCTTCACGCCGGCATCCTTGATGGCGGTACGGCACGGCTCGATGGTGCGGGCGATCAGGTCTTCGACCAGCGCTTCGAGCTTGGCGCGCGTGATCTTCAGGTTCAAGTGCTTCGGACCGGAGGCATCGGCCGTGATGTACGGCAGGTTGATCTCGGTCTGCTGCGAGCTCGACAGCTCGATCTTGGCCTTTTCGGCAGCTTCCTTCAGGCGCTGCAGCGCGAGCACGTCCTTCGACAGGTCGACGCCCTGCTCCTTCTTGAACTCGCCGATGATGTAATCGATGATGCGCTGGTCGAAGTCTTCACCGCCCAGGAACGTATCGCCGTTGGTCGACAGCACTTCGAACTGCTTCTCCCCGTCCACGTCGGCAATCTCGATGATCGAGATGTCGAACGTACCGCCGCCGAGGTCATACACGGCGATCTTGCGGTCGCCCTTCTCGTTCTTGTCCAGGCCGAATGCCAGCGCAGCCGCGGTCGGCTCGTTGATGATGCGCTTGACGTCCAGGCCAGCGATGCGGCCGGCGTCCTTGGTCGCCTGGCGCTGCGAATCGTTGAAGTACGCCGGCACCGTGATCACGGCTTCGGTCACTTCCTCGCCCAGGTAGTCCTCGGCGGTCTTCTTCATCTTGCGCAGCACTTCGGCCGAGATTTGCGGCGGAGCCAGCTTCTGGCCGCGCACTTCCACCCAGGCGTCGCCGTTGTCGGCCTTGGTGATGGCGTACGGCATGAGCCCGATGTCTTTCTGGACTTCCTTCTCTTCGAACTTGCGGCCGATCAGGCGCTTGACGGCGTACAGGGTGTTCTTCGGGTTGGTGACGGCCTGGCGCTTGGCCGGAGCGCCGACCAGAATCTCGCCGTCTTCCATGTACGCGATGATCGACGGGGTAGTGCGTGCGCCTTCCGCGTTCTCGATCACCTTGGGCGTGTTGCCCTCCATGATGGCCACGCAGCTGTTGGTGGTACCCAGGTCGATACCGATGATTTTGCCCATGTTGTTACTCCTCGAATCTGGTGTCAGGACTGCACTGAATACAAACTTGGGTCGGATGTGGGAGTGCCGCCCGGCTTTTCAAGGCCGATTTTTGAAAAGTTGAGCATTCTGGCCGGTTTTTTTCGAGAAAGCACCCGAAAACGTGCGCTGCCTGGCAAAAACGCGCGTTTGGACCCTCCGCAGCGCCAGCGCCGGCGCGCCGGGCGGGGATGGTACCCTTGCGCCCATTGCCATCCGCCATCGGAATCCTCCGCTGGCCCCCGCGCCCATGCCTGTGCCCCGCTTTCGATCGTTCCTTGGCGCCAGTCTGCTCGCCGCATGCGCCGTGCCCCCCGCCAACGCCGCCGTCGCCCTGCTTCAGCCCTCGCGGCGCGTCGATGCCAACCAGCCGTTCACGCTCACGCTCGTCATTTCCGGCGATGCCAGCCAGCGCAGTTATGCCGTTCCAGCCACATTGCGCGTCACCGCTTCGGCGGACCTGCAAGGCCCCGTTGAAGTGACGCTCAACCGGCACAGTGGCGGCGCCGAGACGCTGCACCTGCGGCCGGGCCAGGTCCGCACCGTTGCCTACTCGGGGACGCTGCCGGAGGTGTTGCGCGGCACGGTCCGCCTCGATGCGCCCGACCTCGACGCGGCGCCCGTGCTCGTCACGCTCGTGCGCGGGGCGGACGCACCGCAGATCGCCGCGGAGGGCGCACCGGCGGGTGCTGTCCGCAATGCCGCCGCGGCGGCGACGCGCCCGGGCGGCGCGCTGGGCACCAATCCGAGCGCCCCGGCCACCGATCCGAACGCCACACCGGCCGCTCCGGTGGCAGTGGCCGGCATCGGAGAGACGCCTCGGCCGCAGGAAGAAACGTCACGCCTGACCTTTCACGAGCCGATGTTCGCGGCGGTCGGTGCGCACGAAGGGCTGAACGTCAAATTCCAGCTGAGCTTCAAGTTCCGCCTCCTCGAGCCGGAGAACCCGGCCTCGACGGGGCTGCTCGACAATCTTTACTTCGGCTATACGCAGTTCTCGCTGTGGGACCTCGGCAAGGAGTCGGCCCCGTTCCGCGATACCAACTACCGGCCCAGCCTCTTTTACTACCGGCCGGATACCGGCATTCGCGGCGGCGCCCTCACGCGGCTGTCCTTCGCGGGCGGCATCGAGCACGAATCGAACGGCCGCGACGGCGACGCCTCACGCGCCATCAACACCGTATTCGTGCGTCCGACCTTCCACTTCGGCGACCTGACCGACTACCACTGGAAGTTCGAACCGAAGCTGTATGCGTACCTCACGCGCACCGGCAACACGGACATCGCGCATTACCGCGGTTTTGGCGATTTCCGCGTGTCGTACGGCGCGCCAAACGGCTGGGAACTGGCCGCCACGCTGCGCAAGGGCACGCGCAAGGGCTATGGCAGCGTCGATGCGCAGTTCAGCTACCCGATGAGCCGCATCTTCAGCGGCACGGCCGGCTACCTGTTCATCCAGTACTTCACCGGCTACGGCGAGAGCCTGCTCGATTACAACCACAAGCTCGGATCTCAGCTGCGCATCGGCTACAGCCTCTCGCGCTGACCGCGCGGCAGGCGGCTCACAGCGTGTGCTGACCGCTTGCCTCGGGCTGGAAGACGACCGCCTTGACGGTCAGCGTGCGCTGGGCGCCGTTGGGCGCCGTGTACTTGACCGACTTGCCCGCCCGCGCCCCCAGCAGCGCCGCGCCCATCGGCGAAAGCACCGACAGTTTGGCCGACGCCACGTTCGCCTCTTCCGGGTAGACGAGCGTCCACTCCTGCTCGACGCCGGCGTCATCGACGACGCGCACGGCCGAATTCATCGTCACCACGTCGGCGGGGATCTTGTCGCTCGGCACGACATTGGCGCGGGTGATGAGGTCATCCACCAGATCGGCCAGCGACGAATGGCTGCCGGCGCGTCCGGCGGCCTTTTCGAGGCGGGTAAGGTCGAGTTCGGTCAAGTAGATGGCGGCAGTTCGTGACATGGCGATCTCCTGCGGGTCAAGGGTCAACGTTAGGCAGAGCCGCTGCCGACGGGCTTTCCGGGACCGTGCAGCGGCATAGAGGCCGGCGGGCATCGCGCCCGCCGGCGGGGATTCGATTCAGAACAACGGTGGGGTGGCCCGGCGGCAACGTGCCGCAAGGGCACTATGACGACCGCCGGGCGGCGGCAAGGGCCGCGGTCATCGCCTGGGCGGCGCGCGGCAGGGCGAGCTGCACGCGCTTGGGGCGTGCGGCACGGGAAGACGAAGCAACGAGGAAGGCCGCAGCCATCGGCATAGGCATCGGCGTGATCATGGTCGACACGCTGCCTCAGGCGATCGGCTTGCCTGCCAGCTTGTTGCGCGCATTGGCAACGGCAGCGGCAAACTGCGCGTGGCCGTGCCAGCCGGTCGCCCGGCCAAGCTTCTTGCCACGGTGGAAGAACATGAATACCGGAATGCCATGCAGGCCGAAGCGCTGGCCCAGTTCCGGATGCGCATAGACGTCGGCGTGCAGCCAGCGCAATCCGAGTTCGCGCACGGCTGCAGGCTGGGCGAGCATGGCCTTCTTGGCCATCTCGCAGTTGAAGCAGTCCACGCCCCAGAAGAACACGCACACGAGGTCGTCGCCCGCCGCCGCGATGGCCGCATCGATGGTCTCGCCATTCACTTCGCGCATGCCGAACGCCGCGAACGCGGTCGTATCGACCGGCGTAGCGGCGCGGGTGCCATGCGAAGTGGACGTGTTCTGGATCATGCGGCGCCTGGCCTTACTTGGGCGCAGCCACCGTCACGAGGGCCGGACGCAGCACGCGGTCAGCCAGCGTGTAGCCGCGCTGCAGCACTGTCACGACGGTGTTGGGCTCCTGCTCGGCCGGCACCATCGAGATGGCCTGGTGACGATGCGGGTCGAACTTTTCGCCCACGGGGTTCAGTTCCGTCACGCGCCCTTTCTCGAACGCCGCATAGAGTTGCTTGAGCGTGAGCTCGACGCCTTCCCGCAGCTTGGCCGCGTCGCCCGACGTGTCGGCCAGTGCAGCCTGCAGGCTGTCCATCACAGGCAGCAGGTACTCGGCAAAACCTTCGATGGCGAACTTGTGCGCCTTGGCCACGTCTTCCTGCGCGCGGCGGCGGATGTTCTCGCCCTCCGCGGTGGCGCGAGCCCAGTTTTCGTAGTTCTGGCGCGCTTTCTCTTCAGCGGCTTCCAGCTGACGGCGCAGTTCGGCGACATCCACGTCCGCCACGGCTTCGGCCACCGCGGCTTCATCACCGGCGACGGCTTGGGCCTCGGCGCTCGCGCGCTCTGCCTGGCTCGAATAGGCGTTGGCGGCCTGGCTGGCCGGGTCGGTCGGCTGGGCTTGCGTGTCCGGTTGCGATGGGGTTTCCGAAGTGTGTTTCATAGCGCTGGATAGAGGGACCGACGCACGGCACGTGCCGCGACAGGATCCACTGGATTTTTATGAACAATTTCTCCCCGATATGGGGCATTTGAGGCGCCTTTCAAGGGCGCAGGATGCCCGGCATCTGTGCGCCGTGCATCACGAAATACCGCGTTACAACTTTCATCCGCCTGCAACGGCACGGCAATTGCGGCACCACAATCGGCTGCCTATGATGCAAGAAAAAACTGGGGGGCGCGAGCTTCTACGAGGGTTCGTACCATGCATAACAAACTGCCTGTCCTGACCGTGCTCCTGCTGTTGACCCTGACCGCAGCCACGACGTTCATCTGCCTGTCTGGCGCCGTAACGCCGCGCTATACGGAATACGGCAGCGGCAAGGCGTTCTTCAAGCACTACATCGTCAAGCCGCCGCAGATGCAGCAGTTGCCGCGCGCCCTGAGCCTGTCAAGTTAGCACACACTCGCGCCGCATGCGTTATTGCCCGCCGAGCTTGTCGATGCGGCGCCGGTCCCGCTTGGTCGGGCGGCCGGCGATCTGCGTGGCCGGCTCACGATACAGCCGGCGCCTGTCGGCATCGGCTTCACGTTTGAGGCGGCTCGCGTCGGTCTCGGCGTAGAGCGTTTGCGCAACGGACGCGGGGCCGCGCACTTCGGCCAGCGCCAGCACCTGCACTTCCCACTGCTGTTCATGCGCGTGCACCCGCACGTGGTCGCCAATCTTGACGTCCCTGGACGGGCGGACCGGCTGGTCATTGATGTGCACGCGGCCGCGCTCCACGGCGTCGGTGGCCTGCGAGCGCGTCTTGAAGAAACGCGCCGCCCAGAGCCACTTGTCGATGCGCACGCGGTCTGCGGCGTCGGTGCTCACCTTCATGCCGCGGCTCCCTTGCTCTGGGCGCGCGTGCGGCTCGCTTCCAACACATGCGGATGTGTCAGCTTGAGCGGCCAGCCCTGCAGATGCGCCAGCGCAATATCGGCCATGCCGGCAATCCACGCCTCGTTGTCGTTGAGGCACGGGATGTAATGGAATTCCTTGCCACCCGCGACACGGAATGTCGACTGCCCTTCCATGGCGATCTCCTCCAGCGTTTCGAGGCAGTCTGCAGGAAAGCCTGGGCAGAACACATCGACGCGATGGGTGCCGACGCGGCCAAGCTCTTCGAGCGTGGGCGCGGTATACGGCTGCAGCCACTCGGCGCGGCCAAAGCGCGACTGGAACGTCACGAGGTACTGCCCCGGCTGCAGGCCCAGCGCTTCGCCCAGCAAACGGCCGGTCTTCAGGCACTCGCAGTGATACGGATCGCCCAGTTCCAGGGTCCGTCGCGGCACACCATGGAACGACAGCAGCAGCTTGTCGCCGCGGGCAAAATCCGGTGCGCCGTGCTGGGCCCAGTACGCGCCCACCTGCTGGTGCAGCGCGTTGATGTAGGCCGGGTCATCATGGAAATGCTTCACGAGCCGCAGTTCAGGCTGATTGCGCATCTGGCCCAGCACGCGAAACACCTCGTCGAACGCCGTGGCCGTGGTGGTGCCGGAATACTGCGGGTACATCGGCAGCACCAGGATGCGCTCCACGCCCTGCTTGCGCAGCGCCTGCATGACGGATGGAATCGACGGATTGCCATAGCGCATCGCACAGGCGACCACCACATCGTGGCCCTGCGCGTTCAGCAGCTGCTGCAGCGCATGCGCCTGGCGCTCGCTGTAGACGAGCAGCGGCGAGCCCGTCATGTTGGCCTCGCGCAGCCAGATGCTTTCGTATTTGTGCGCCGACGTGCGCGAACGCAGCGGCACGATCAGTCCGTTGAGGATGAACCACCACGCCGCGCGCGGAATTTCCACAACGCGGGGGTCGGACAGGAACTGACGCAGATAGCGGCCGACCTCGCGCGGCGAAGTGCCGTCAGGCGTGCCGAGATTGACGAGCAGGATCGCCGTGCGATCGGGCTGGCCGTGCTGGAACAGGGGTTCGGGCAAGAAGGGCATTGGGCGCGGTTCGCGGTAGACCGGTCGATTATACGAGCCGGTCCGCCGCGTCTGGCTTACGCCACTGCCACGCCATCCTTGACCACGCCCACGCTGGGGTTGAAGCCCATCGCATAGGCGAGGTCGGCGGGGCGGTCGATGCGCCAGAGTGCGAAATCGGCGGCGTAACCGGGGGCCAGCACGCCGCATGTGCCGGACAGCCCGAGCGCGGCGGCGGCATGGCGCGTGGCGCCCGTCAATGCCTCAAGCGGCGTCAGGCGGAACAGCGTGCAGGCCATGTTCATTGCGAGCAACAGCGACGTGAGCGGCGACGTGCCGGGATTGCAGTCGGTGGACACGGCCAAGGGCACGCCTGCCTCGCGCAGGGCGGTCACGGGCGGCAGACGCGTTTCGCGCAGGCAGTAGAACGCACCGGGCAGCAGCACCGCCACGGTACCGGCCCGCGCCATGGCGGCGATGCCCTCGGCGGTCAGGCATTCGAGGTGGTCCGCAGAGAGGCCGCCGTAGCGCGCCACGAGCGCGGCACCGCCCTGGTCGGAAAGCTGCTCCGCATGCAGCTTGACCGGCAGACCGAGGCGCTGGGCCGCGTCGAACATGCGCGCCGTCTGCGCCGGTGAAAAGCCGATGGTTTCGCAGAACGCGTCGACCGCATCGACGAGGCCGTCGGCGGCGAGTGCGGGCAGCACGTCGGCGCAGAGGTGGTCGATGTAGTCGTCGGCGCGACCGGCAAATTCGGGCGGCACGGCGTGTGCGCCGAGGAACGTCGTGCGTACGCGCACCGGCAAGGTCTGGCCGAAGCGGCGCGCGACACGCAGCATGCGGCGCTCGGTTTCCAGATCGAGGCCGTAGCCGGATTTGATCTCGACGGTGGTAACGCCTTCGGCGCGCAGGGCATTCAGGCGCGGCAGGCTGGCCTCGGCCAATGCCTCTTCGCTGGCCGCACGCGTGGCCCGCACCGTGGAAACGATGCCGCCGCCCCCGCGCGCGATCTCCTCATACGGCACGCCGTTCAGGCGCGCTTCGAATTCATTGCTGCGGTTGCCGGCGTAGACGAGGTGCGTGTGGCAATCGATCAGCCCCGGCGTCAGCCACGCGCCGCCGCCGTCGTGCTCGCCTGTGGCGCGGGCATTCGGCGGCAGATCGGCGCGAGCACCGAGCCACGCGATGCGGCCATCCTTCACGGCGATGGCGCCATCGCGGATTTCGCCGTAACCGTCGGCATGGGCTGCCAGCGTGGCGAGGTGGACGTTGGTCCAAAGCGCATCCCAGTGCATGTCAGTCACGCGCCGCTCCTTGCAGGCCAATGCCGTCGGCCACCCGCGCGACGAGGCGCGCCGCCACGCGTGCGGTGTGGTTGTCGATGTCGAGCGATGGGTTCAGTTCCGCCACATCGGCCAGGCGCAGCTTGCCGGAACTGATGGCGCGGTCAACGATGGGCTCAATCACGTCCATCGACACGCCGCGTGCCGACGGTGCGCTCACGCCCGGCGCGATGCTGGCCGGCAAGACATCCAGGCACATCGTCAGGTAGACATGATCGACCTGGCTCAGGAACAGCTCGACGACCTGCAGCACGTGGCCGAGCTGGAGGATGTCCATCTCGTCGTCATGCATCCAGCGCACACCGAGCTGGCGGGCGCGGGCAAACAGTGCTTCGGTGTTCGCGTACGTGCTCACACCGAGGCACGCGTAATGGAATGGCCAGCCGCGTCTTGCGCAGTCTTCTGCGATCTGGCGGAACGGTGTGCCGGAGCTGCCGCGCTCGCCCGCGCGCAAATCGAAATGCGCGTCAAGATTCAGGATGCCGATGCGCGGCGGCGGTTCCGATTGGCCAGCCAGATGCCGCGCCAGGCCGTTGAACGACGCCCATGCAATCTCATGTCCGCCGCCCAGCGCGATCGGGAACGCACCGCGGTCGAGCAGGTCGTGCAGCACGCCCGACAGTTCCTCCTGCGCGGCTTCCAGCGCATCGCCCTGGCACGTCACGTCGCCCGCATCGACGACTACCCTGCCCGCCCGCGCAGGCAGGTTGGCCAGCATCTTGCGGATGGCGTTCGGGCCTGCCTGCGCACCGGTGCGCCCATGGTTGCGCGCGACACCCGCGTCGCAGGCGAAACCCGCCAGCGCAACGGTATTGGCCAGCGGCGTCGATGCATCGATGCGGCGCACCGTCTGGTGCCAACGCAAGCCGAGCGGGCCTTCCTCCGCATCGACACGGCCTTGCCAGACGGTAGGTTCGGCTTGGACGAGCATGGTCAGGCGAGCGAAAGATCGGCGAGGTGGTCGCGGCACGAATCGCCCAGGTCGCCATCGAGCACGAGGCGGCGGGCGGCTTCGATGTCGGGGGCGAACAGGCGATCTTCACCGTAGTACGCCACACGCGCGCGGATGCAGCCATGCGCACGCTGCAGCGTGGCGGACGTCGCCAGTGGCTTGTGGAAATCGATGCCCTGTGCCGCCGCCAGTGCTTCGATGCCGACGATGGTGGCGGTGTTCTCGGCCATGTCCTGCAGACGGCGGCCCGCGAAGGTCGCCATGCTGACGTGGTCTTCCTGGTTGGCCGAAGTCGGCAGGCTGTCGACGCTGGCCGGGTGGGCGAACGTCTTGTTTTCCGAAGCCAGCGCCGCAGCCGTGACGTGCGCGATCATGAAGCCCGAGTTCAGGCCCGGCTGCTCGACCAGAAACGGCGGCAGGCCAGACAGCGTGGAGTCGATCAGCAGCGCGATGCGGCGCTCCGACAGCGCACCGATCTCGGCGATCGCCATGGCGAGCATGTCGGCCGCAAACGCCACCGGTTCGGCATGGAAGTTGCCGCCCGAGATCACCTCACCGGCGTCGGCGTAGACCAGCGGGTTGTCGGTGACTGCGTTGGCTTCGGTGAGCAGCGTGGCGCCGGCCTGGCGGATCAGGTCGAAGCACGCGCCCATGACTTGCGGCTGGCAGCGCAGGCTGTACGGGTCCTGCACGCGCTTGTCGCCCACAAGGTGCGACTGGCGGATGGCGCTGCCGGCCAGCAGGTTGCGGTACACGGCGGCGGTGGCAATCTGCCCCTGCTGTCCGCGCACGGTGTGCACGCGTGGGTCGAACGGCGCGTCGCTGCCCTTGGCGGCGTCCACCGACAGGGCACCGGCCACGGTGGCAGCCTTCAGCAGGCGCTCGGCCAGGAACAGGCCGTTCAAGGCGAGCGCGGTCGACACCTGCGTGCCGTTGATGAGTGCCAGGCCTTCCTTGGCGGCCAGCGCGATGGGCTCGATGCCAGCGGCGGCCAGGGCTTCCCGCGCCGGCGTGCGCACACCGTTTACGCGCACATGGCCCTCGCCCAGCAGGGCCAGCGTCATGTGCGCCAGCGGCGCCAGATCGCCCGAAGCGCCGACCGAACCCTTGGACGGGATGCACGGCACGATGCCGGCGTTCAGCAGTGCCAGCAGCGTGTCGATCACGACACGGCGCACGCCGGAGTAGCCCCGCGCGAGGCTCGCCGCCTTCATCAGCAGCACGAGGCGCGCAACGTTGTCGCTCAGGTCTTCGCCCGTGCCGACGGCGTGCGAGAGGATCAGGTTGCGTTGCAGGCGCTCCAGCTCGTGCGTGGGGATCTGTGTCCTGGCCAGCAGGCCGAACCCGGTGTTGATGCCGTAGGCCGGGTCGCCCTTGGCGACGATGGCCTGCACCGTGGCGGCCGATGCCTCAATGGCCGCTGCGCAATCGCCCGACAGCACGACGGGCGTGGGCGCGAGCCACACGCGGCGCAGGTCATCGAACGTCATCGCGCCGGGTTGCAGCGTGAGGATGGGGGGCGTGGTCATGGTGTTCATGGAAATCTGCGTACGTCTGTGTCTTTAACTTAGCCGATCATCGGGAGGTTCAAACCGTTGCGCTTGGCGCAGGCGATGGCGGTTTCGTAACCGGCATCGGCATGGCGCATGACGCCCGAGCCCGAATCGTTGACGAGCACACGGCCCAGGCGCTTGGCCGCCGCGTCGGTGCCGTCGGCGACGATCACCACGCCCGAGTGCTGCGAATAGCCCATGCCGACACCGCCGCCATGGTGCAGCGACACCCACGTCGCACCGCCGGCCGTGTTGAGCAGCGCGTTGAGCAGCGGCCAGTCCGACACGGCGTCGGTGCCGTCGCGCATCGCTTCGGTTTCGCGGTTGGGGCTGGCGACCGAGCCCGTGTCGAGGTGGTCGCGGCCGATCACGATCGGCGCCTTCAGCTCGCCATTCTTGACCATCTCGTTGAAAGCCAGACCGGCCAGGTGACGCTCGCCCAGGCCCAGCCAGCAGATGCGCGCGGGCAGGCCCTGGAAGGCGATGCGATCACGCGCCATGTCGAGCCAGCGATGCACGTGCGTGTTGTGCGGGAAGAGTTCCTTGATCTTGGCGTCGGTCTTGTAGATGTCTTCCGGATCGCCCGACAGCGCCACCCACCGGAACGGGCCCTTGCCCTCGCAGAACAGCGGACGGATGTAGGCCGGCACGAAGCCCGGGAAGTCGAAGGCGTTCTTCACGCCCTGGTCGAACGCGACCTGGCGGATGTTGTTGCCGTAGTCGACCGTCGGGATGCCCATGGCCTGGAAATCCAGCATGGCCTGCACGTGCACGGCGCAGGACTTGGCGGCCTCGTCGGTCAGGCGGGCGTGCTGCGACGGGTCACGTTGCGCAGCACGCCATTGCTCGACCGTCCAGCCAATCGGCAGATAGCCGTTGACCAGATCATGCGCCGAGGTCTGGTCGGTCACCAGATCCGGCTTCAGGCCACCGGCGCGGGCACGCTTGACCAGCTCCGGCAGGATTTCCGCCGCATTGCCGAGCAGGCCGATGGACACGGCCTCGCCGCGCTCGCAATGGTGGCGAATCAGGTTGAATGCGTCGTCGATGTCCTTGGCCTGCTTGTCGAGGTAGCGCGTACGCAGGCGGAAATCGATGCTCGATTGCTGGCACTCGATGTTCAGCGACACGGCGCCGGCCAGCGTGGCGGCCAGCGGCTGGGCACCGCCCATGCCGCCCAGGCCGGCGGTCAGGATCCACTTGCCGGCCAGCTTGCCGTCGTAATGTTGGCGGCCGGCTTCGGCAAACGTCTCGTACGTGCCCTGCACGATGCCCTGGCTGCCGATGTAGATCCAGCTGCCGGCAGTCATCTGGCCATACATGAACAGGCCCTTGCGATCCAGCTCGTTGAAGTGTTCCCAGTTCGCCCACTTCGGCACGAGGTTGGAGTTGGCGATCAAGACACGCGGCGCATCGGGGTGGGTCTTGAACACGCCCACCGGCTTGCCCGATTGCACGAGCAGCGATTCGTCGTCGTTCAGCTCGCGCAGCGTTTCCAGGATCTTGTCGAAGCAGGCCCAGTCGCGCGCGGCGCGGCCGATGCCGCCATACACGACGAGGTGCTTGGGGTTCTCGGCCACATCCGGGTCGAGGTTGTTCTGCAGCATCCGGTAAGCCGCTTCGGTCAGCCAGCTCTTGCAGTGCAGCTCGGTGCCGCGCGGGGCGCGGATCTCCCGCGAAGCGTCGTAGCGCGGGTCGTTGGTCAGGTGGACAGCGTCGATGGGGGCGTTCATGTGAGGTCTCCTGCAAACTCCAAAGGCATGCCGCACATCCTATGTTGTATATACAAATAAAGCAAGAAAACTTTACAACCTGGAGGCAAACCCCGATCATGGCTGCCATGCCTCCATCACATCGGTCCGCCATGCCGCGCCCCAAGGTCGCCCCCATGTCACAAGACGCACCCGCCAGCACCCCTGCCTTCCAGCGCATCAAGGAAGACATCCTGTTCCGCATTCGCAGCGGGGAATGGAAAGAGGGCGAGATGATTCCCGCTGAAGTCGCGCTCGCGCAGACGTTTGGCGTCTCGCGCATGACGGTCAACCGCGCGCTGCGCGAGCTGACCGCCGAGCAGATCCTCACGCGCGTGCAGGGGCTCGGGACGTTCGTCGCGCAGCAGAAGTACCAGGCGACGCTGGTGGCGATCCGCAACATCGCCGAGGAAATTGCCGCGCGCGGCCACCGGCACCGCGCCGAGCTGCATCAGCTCGAACGTGCGCGCGCCAATGAAGCGATGGCCGCGGCGTTCGGCGTGTCCACCGGGACGCTGCTGTTCCATTCCCTGATCGTGCACTTTGAAAACGACGTGCCGATCCAGGCGGAAGACCGCTGGGTGAATGCCGCGCTGGCGCCCGAGTACATGGAGCAGGATTTCACGCAGACCACGCCCAACGCCTACCTGATGCGGGCCGCACCGCTGCAGGGCGTGGAATACGGCATCGAGGCGCGCCTGCCCCCGCGCGAGATCGCCGAGATGCTCCACATGGACGCGCGCGAGCCGTGCCTGATGCTGCGGCGCAAGACGCTTTCCCAGGGCCAGGTCGCCTCGGTGGCGACCATGTGGCACCCGGGCGGGCGGTATCAGTTCACGGGGAGTTTCTGAGGCCTGGGCGGCCTAGGTGCGGCCCTTCCAGGGCACCACGCGTGCTTCGATGGCGCGCATGGCAAGGTCGAACGCCCACGCAATCGCACCGATGAGGACGATGCCCATCACCACGAGGTCGGTGCGCAGAAAGCTCGACGCGTTGAGCACCATCTGCCCGAGGCCCACCGTGGCGGCTACCATCTCGGCGGCCACCAGCGTGGTCCAGCCGAACCCGATGGCGATGCGCAAGCCGGTCAGGATCTCGGGCAGCGCCGCCGGCAGGATCACGTGGCGCACCACTTGCGTGAAGCTTGCGCCGAGCGCATATGCGGCGTTGATCTGCTCAAGCGTGGCGCTGCGTACGCCGGCACGCGCGGCCATGGCAATCGGTGCGAAGCAGGCAAGATAGATGACGACAATCTTCGCCCGCTCATCAATGCCCAGCCAGATGACCACGAGCGGCAGGTATGCCAGCGGCGGCAGCGGGCGATAAAACTCGATGGGCGGATCCAGTAAGCCGCGCGCGGTGCGGGAAACGCCCATCGCGAGGCCGATCGGTATGGCCGTCACGGCAGCCAGCGCAAACGCGCCGAAGACGCGCAGCGCGCTCCAGCCCAGATGCGACGCCAGCGGCTGGCCGCCTTGAATATCGCCATGCCAGGCATCGATGAACGCGCGCCCGACGGCCTGCGGTGAAGGCAGGAACAACGGCGGCACCCAATGGAAGGTGGTTGCCGCCCACCAAAGCACGACCAACGCCGTCACCGACAACACACTGAGCCGCAATGCGCTGCCCTCGCCCGGCAGACGATAGCCGCGCAGCCTGTGCGCCGGCCTGCTCGAAGGCGGCGCTGCAACGACGGAGGCGCGCTGCAGCACGGGAGTTTCGAGCGCGCTCATGCGAGCAGCTCCTCGGGGGCATGGTGGATCAGCGCCAATACACGCTCGCGCCAGGCAATGAATTCCGGCGACGATTTCACCGCGCGGGCGTCGCCGCCTGCCAGCGCCTGCCGCGAGAACGGCAGATCGAATGTCTGCACGATGCGGCCCGGCGATGGCGACATCACGATCAGGCGCGTCGCCAGGAACAGCGCCTCCTCCACGTCGTGCGTGATGAAGAAAACGGTCGTGCCGGTGCGCTGCCAGACATCGAGCACCAGCGTCTGCATGGTCTCGCGCGTCAACGCGTCGAGCGCGCCCATCGGTTCGTCCATCAGCAGAACGCGGGGCTCCGTCGCCAGCGCGCGGGCGATGCCGACACGCTGCTGCATGCCGCCGGACAAGGCATACACCGGCGACGCGGCATGCGCTTCCAACCCGACCAGCCGCAGCAGCTGCAGCGCCCGCGCATGCCGCGTCCTGCGATCGACACCGCGCAGCTTCAGGCCGAGGGCCACGTTGTCGCGCACGTTCAGCCACGGCATCAGGCCGTAGCGTTGGAAGACCACGCCGCGCTCGGCCCCCGGTCCATCGACCTCGCGCCCGTCGAGCAGAATCTGCCCGGCCGTGGGCGCAACGAAGCCGGCCAGGCAGTTCAGCAGCGTCGTCTTCCCGCATCCCGACGCGCCGAGCGCGACGACGAATTCGCCAGCCTGGATCGACAGGTCCACGCCGCCGAGCGCCTGCGTCGTGCGGCCTTGCGCATCGGAGTAGTCGACACGCAGGCGGCGTACTTCAATGCGGCTCATCGCGCTGCCGTCGCCACGGCCTTCGCCCCACCGGCGACGCGCTGCACGAAACGCGCATCGACAACCGGGCCGTAATCCGGCAGCACGGCCTGGATCGTGCCCTGCGTCTTCAGGAACTGCGCGGTGGCCAACAGCGATTGCGCCGCGCCCGATTGCGCGCCGCCGCCCAGCCACCGGTTAGACGCCTGTTCCGCCGCATCCGGGAACGCATACAGCGCCAGGCTTGCCGGCACGTCAGCGGCCGTCGCGCCAGAAGTCTTGGCCACTGCCGCCACTTGTGGCGAAGTGGCCGTCCACGCTGCCTTGTTGTCACGATAGGCCGCATCGGCCTTGGCCAGCACCTCGACGAACTTGGCGAGGAAGTCGGCATGGTCGCGCGCGAACTTGCGGTCGGCCACGAAGCCGTCGAAGGTGGACTTGCCGGTGGCGGCGGCGATCCTGCCGGAGGTGGTCAGCACCGTGCCGGTCTTCTTTACCTTGGCGAGCACCGGATCCCAGATGAACGCGGCATCGACGTCGCCCCGATCCCACGCGGCCGACAACTCCTGCGGCCGCAGGTTGACGACCTTCACATCGCGCGGGTCCAGGCCGGCCTGCTGCAGCGCCACCAG
Source organism: Ralstonia mannitolilytica (assembly GCF_905397375.1). Classification (GTDB taxonomy): domain Bacteria; phylum Pseudomonadota; class Gammaproteobacteria; order Burkholderiales; family Burkholderiaceae; genus Ralstonia; species Ralstonia mannitolilytica. The sequence continues at coordinate 45,549 of NZ_CAJPVG010000006.1, read as the reverse complement.
GGCGTGGAAATGCGACGTCGACACATACGGCACGCCCAGCGTCTTGCCCTTCAGGTCGGCCACGCGCGAGACGCCGCTGCCGTTGCGCGCGACCAGCGCCTCGGCGTCGTTGATGTTGTCGAGAATCCAGAACAGCGACAGGCCAACGCCCTGCGACACGCCGGCTGCAATCGGGCTCGATCCCGCCTCGCCAATCTGCACCGAGCCCGCCGCAATGGCGCGCACGACATCCGCGCCGCTGGCGAGCTGGCGGTAGGTCACCTTGTAGCCGGTGGCGCGCTCCACTTCGCCGGTAGCCTGGGCGTAGCGCCACGGCAGCACCATGTCCTGATACGCGATGACGACCTCGCGCTCGGCCGCACGCGCCGGGGCGGCGCCGAGCAAGGTCAACGAAACGGCCGCGGACAGCGCCGCGGCAAGCCAACGGAAACGGGAAGAACCAGCCATGAAAGACTCCGGCAGAAGAGAACCGCGCACATGCGCCGGAGTCGATTGTGTGAGACGGCAGACCGCGCTGTCGTCGAAGAAAATCGGCTGAGCTTATGCCTCTGGCTAAGAAGCCGCTTCAGGGCCGTTCTTGGCAGGCGTGCAGCCGCGGACGGTCCAGCCCTGCAGCACCTCCGAATCAATACTGGCTGAGCGTGCTGGACAGCAGCTTGGCCGTGATGTCCACGATCGGGATCACGCGCTCGTACGCCATGCGCATCGGCCCGATCACGCCCAGCGTGCCGACGATCTTGCCGTCCACCTCGTACGGCGCGGTGATGACGGCCATGTCTTCGTGCGGCACGAGGCTGCTCTCGCCGCCGATGAAGATCTGCACGCCTTCCGCGCGGCTGGACACATCCAGCAGCTGCAGCAGGCCGGTCTTCTGCTCGAACACGGCGAACAGGCGGCGCAGCTTGTCCATCGAAGACGACAGGTCTTCCACATCGAGCAGCTTGCGCTCGCCCGAGATGACCACCGGGTCCTCTTCCGACACGGCGCTGCTGCCGGCTTCCACCGCCGCCTGCATCAGCGTGGTCATGTCGGCCTGCAGCGCGGACAGCTCGCCGCGCAGGCGTTCGCGCACGGCATCGAAGGTCATGCCGCCGTAATGCGCATTGATGTAGTTGGCCGCCTCCACGAGCTGCGACGGCGTGTACGGCGTCTCGGTATGGATGATGCGGTTCTGCACGTCGCCCTCGGGCGTGACGACGATCAGGAGGATGCGCGTCTCCGACAGGCGCAGGAATTCGATCTGCCGGAACGCATGCGTGCGGCGCGGCGTCATCACGATGCCGGCAAACTGCGAGAGGTTCGACAGGGTCTGCGCGGCCGCCGCAATCACCCGCTGTGACGATTCGGAGCCATGCGAGGCGAGCTGCGCACGCACCTGCTCGGCAATCGCGCCCGCCATCTGCTGTGCCATGCGGTCTTGCGAGCTGAGCACATCCAGCGGACTGGCCGTCAGCATGGTGTCGACGAAGAGCCGGTAGCCCCGCGGCGTGGGCACCCGCCCGGCCGAGGTGTGCGGGCTGGCGATGAAGCCCATTTCCTCCAGGTCGGCCATCACATTGCGGATGGTGGCCGGCGACAGATCAAGCCCCGAATACTTCGACAAGGTGCGCGAGCCGACAGGCTGGCCCTCGGCGATATACCGTTCGATCAGGGTCTTGAGAAGGATGGTGGCGCGCTTGTCCATGATTCTCCAATTTTACGCAAAATCGCCCCCAGACAACCGGTGACGTTGGCGTTTCCCGCCAAACTTCCTCAGACGTGGCGGGGGTCATATCGATATGGTGTAATGCGCGCATGTCGATTCCCCCGTCCGCCGTGGCCCCGCAAGCTCCCGCCGCCTCGCCCGCCTCCCCGTTCAAGACCGTCGCGCTGGTCGGCCGGTATTCGGCCGCCAACATCGCCGGGCCGCTCATGGAGCTGGCGTCATGCATTGCGGCGCGCGGGCATGACATCGTGTTCGAGCGCGATACGGCACTCAACATCGGCGTCCAGGACTACCCTGCCCTGCCGCCCGAACAGATGGCGCGCCAGGCCGACGTGGCGGTGGTACTGGGCGGCGACGGCACGCTGCTGGGCATCGGCCGCCACCTGGCCGGGGCGAACGTGCCCGTGATCGGCGTCAACCACGGGCGGCTCGGCTTTATGACCGACATCCCGTTCGAAGACGTCCACACCGTGCTGCCCGACATGCTGTCCGGTCGCTACGAGGCGGAAATCCGCACGCTGCTGCAGGCCCAGGTCGTGCGCGACGACGACATCATCTTCTCGGCGCTGGCGTTCAATGACGTGGTGGTCAACCGTTCGGGCTTCTCCGGCATGGTGGAGCTCGCCGTGTCGGTCGATGGCTTCTTCATGTACAACCAGCGTTCGGACGGCCTGATCGTCTCCACGCCCACCGGCTCGACCGCCTATGCGCTGTCCGCCGGCGGGCCGATCCTGCATCCGGCACTCTCGGGGCTGGTGCTGGTGCCGATCGCGCCGCACTCGCTGTCGAACCGGCCGATCGTCATTCCGCACGATGCCGAGGTCGTCATCCAGGTGACGAGCGGGCGCGACGCCAGCGTCAACTTCGACATGCAGTCGCTCACGTCGCTGCTGCCCGGCGACCGCATCGTGGTGCGCCGCTCCGAGCGCACCGTGCAATTGCTGCACCCGGTCGGCTACAACTACTACGCCACGCTGCGCAAGAAGCTGCACTGGCACGAGTATCCGACCGAAGACAACCGTCTTTAAGACCTGCCCATGATCCTGCTGCGCGGACCGATCCTGAACATGCGATGCTCGCCGTACCCTTGTGCGGCAGCGTCGTCCACTTCACCGTCGGCCGCTCGCTACGGGTCCTGAGCCGGTTCCAGCCACAACCCTTCCCGCCATGCTGCGCAGTCTCACCATCCGCGATTTCGTCATCGTCCATGCGCTGGATCTCGACCTGGCCGACGGCTTTACCGTCTTTACCGGCGAGACGGGCGCGGGCAAGTCCATCCTGATCGACGCCCTGGCCCTGACCCTGGGTGAGCGCGCCGATGCCGCCGTGGTGCGCGAGGGCGCGCCACGCGCCGACATCACCGCCGCGTTTGACGTGCAGCCCCACGTGGCCGCCTGGCTCGAGGCGCACGAGCTTCATGATGACGACGGCATGATCCTGCTGCGCCGCACCGTCGATGCCGCCGGCCGCAGCAGGGCGTTCATCAACGGCGCGGCCGTCACGCTAGCGCAGTTGCGCGAGGTGGGGGAGCAGCTCGTCGATATCCATGGTCAGCACGCGCATCAGCTGCTGCTCAAGACCGACGCGCAGCGCAGCCTGCTTGACGCCCACGCCGGCCTCGAAGACGACGTGCGCGCGGTGAGCGAACGCTATCGCGCCTGGCAGACCGTGGTGCGCCAGCGCGAAGCGGCCGAGCAGCAATCGCGCGAAGCGCAACTCGAACGCGAGCGCATCGAATGGCAGGTCAATGAGCTGCAGAAGCTCGCCCCGCAACCCGGCGAGTGGGAAGACGTGCAGGCCGAGCACCATCGCCTGTCGCACGCGGCAAGCCTGATCGAAGGCACGCGGGCGGCGCTCGATGGCCTGTCGGAATCGGAAGGCGCGGTGCTCACGCAGCTCGGCGCGACGCTGCATACGCTGCGCGAGCTCGCCGAGATCGACCCGTCCCTCGCCGACGTGCTGGCGGCGCTGGAGCCGGCCGAGGTGCAGATCCAGGAAGCCGTGCATACGCTTGCCCGCTACGCCGATCGCGCCGAACTCGACCCGGAGCGGCTCGCGGAAGTCGATGCGCGCATGCAGGCGCTGCACACCATGGCGCGCAAGTACCGCGTGGCGCCCGAGACCCTGCCTGCGGAGCTCGCAGACCGCGAGGCACAGCTCGCTGCGCTGCAGGCCGCCGCAGACCTCGACGCGCTGCAGGCGCAGGAAGCCCAGGCCCGCGCCGCCTACATGGAAGTCGCACAGGCGCTGTCACGCGCCCGCACCAAGGCTGCGCGTGAACTGGCCGAGGCGGTGACCGGCGCCATGCAGGGCCTGTCGATGGCCGGCGGGCGTTTCGACATCGCGCTGCATGCCCTCGAACATGGCGGTGCGGCAGGGCTGGAGCAGGTGGAATTCCTCGTCGCCGGGCATGCAGGCGTTTCGCCGCGGCCGCTGGCGAAGGTCGCGTCGGGGGGCGAACTGGCGCGTATCAGCCTGGCCATCTCGGTGATTGCCAGCGAGGCCAGCCCGACGCCGACGCTCATCTTCGATGAGGTCGACTCCGGCATCGGTGGGGCGGTTGCCGAAGTCGTGGGCCGCCGTCTGCGCGAGCTTGGTACGCGCCGCCAGGTGCTGTGCGTGACCCACCTGCCGCAAGTGGCTGCGCTGGCCAACCACCACATCCAGGTGGCCAAGCGCACCGTGGCCGGCAGCACGCGTTCGGACCTCGTCGTCCTGGACGCCAGCAGCCGTGTCGACGAGATCGCGCGCATGCTGGGCGGGGCGTCACTCACCGACACCACGCGCCGCCACGCCGACGAGATGCTCGCCGCGGGCCGCGCACAACCCGCGCCGGCCGCTGCGGCGCGCAAACCCCGCCGCGTGGCACAGTGATCGCCTATACCGGAGACAAGGGCGTCGACATGGGCGCCCACGCGCGTGCGCTGCCGCGTGCCAATTCGATCCAACACTTCCTAGGAGAACCGCATGGCCCAACCGGCTGCTCGACCCCGATCCCTGCTGTCACGTGCCAAGCCCGCGCTGGCGGTGGCCGTCGGCCTTTGCCTGCTGGCCGCGTGCAAGTCGGTGCCGGCCATTGATCCGGGCAAACCGCCCGCCATGGACCCCACCTCGGCCAACACCCAGCCGCCCGCTTCGGTCTCGGCCGCGCATCCCCTTGGCGACATCATCGTCGGCCTGAGCACGCCGACGACGGCCTCCACCACCGTGCAGAGCGTGGTGGACGCAGCCGGCGCGCGCGCCACGCCGCGCCTGGCGTTTGCCGTCGTGCGGCCGATGTCGGGCGGCTTCTGGGTCGTGCGGGCCAGCTCAGGCGATGCCTCGGCCACTCTGGACGGGGCCGTCGCAGCGCTGCGTTCAGCACCAGGCATTGCCTCGGCCGATGCGGATCGCGTCATGAAGCTCCAGCGCCAATAGGTGCCTTCCCACTGTGAATCAACAAGGGCGCTCGGGGCGCCCTTTTTTGTGCCCACGGCCTGCAGGCGGGTCCGTTTTCTGCTGATTCCACGGCGGCGCGCTGGCCATCCCCGCCATGCACTGCATACGACGACGTGATGGCATCAGGACAGGCTGCGTGCTACCTTTGGTTTTGTGTAACGTTCTGTCAACGATTGCATCGAGCCAGCGTTTCACAACAGACCCAGATGCCACGGAGCGCGCACCGATGACCCCTTCCCTCTTCCGGCTGAAGTCCTGGCTCCGTGCAGGCGCCAGCGCCATGTGCATCGCCGCGGTGCTGGGGGCCCAGCCGGCCACGGCGGCCACGCCGCAGCCGGCGTACACCGGCGACGTGATCATCAAATGGCGCGACGATACCGGTGGCACGCGCAAGACGCTGTCCGCCAGCGAGGCCGGCAACCGGCTGCTGTCGGTCGCACAAGCGGCGGGCAGCACGCTGCAGGTCAAGCGCACGCTTGGCACCAACGCGCAACTGCTGCGCACCGGCCTCACCGATGCGGCCAGCATCGAAGCCACGGCGGCAAAGCTCGCCCAGGACGCGCGCGTGGCGTACGCCGTGCCGGATCGCATCCTTCGGCCCAATGTCATCCCGAACGACACGCGGTTCGCCGTGCAGAACAACCTCGCGTCGCCCACCGTCGTGCCGGGCGGCATCAACGTGGCCTCGGCCTGGGACATCACGCAGGGTTCGTCCAGCATCGTGGTCGCGGTGGTGGACACCGGCTACACCGACCACCCCGATCTGACGGGAAAAATCCTGCCCGGCTACAACTTCATCTCCGACCCCGTGCGCGCGGGCAACTCGTCCGGGCGCGGGTCGGATGCGCATGACCTTGGCGACGGGGTGACCAGCGCAACGCAGTATCCGAGCCTTGGCTGCTCGACGTCGGACACGTATCCGCAGCCCAACAGCTGGCACGGCACCGAGGTCGCCAGTGTGCTTGCCGCCGCGACCAACAATGGACGCGACATCGCCGGCGTGGGCTGGAACACGCAGTTCGTACCGGTACGCGTGTCCGGCAAATGCGGCGCGCTGCTCTCCGACACCGTGGACGGCATGCTGTGGGCCGGTGGCCTTGCCGTTGCCGGCGCTCCCACGAACAACCACCCGGCGCGTATCGTCAACGTCAGCCTTGGGAGCACGGGCCAATGTTCGGCGGCAGAGCAGGATGCGGTGAACCAGCTCGCCGCGCGCGGCACGATCGTTGTGGCAGCCGCAGGCAATGAGGCGGCCCAAAGCGTGGACGCGCCAGCCAACTGCACGGGCGTCATCGCCGTGACCGCGCACGTCGACAGCGGTGAAAACGCCAGCTACGCGAATGTCGGATCGCAGGTTGCACTGTCCGCCCCGGGTGGGGGCTGCGGCAACTCCAAGGTCATCACCGCCACCGATCCGCCAACCTGCGCCGAGGCGCAATCGGTCATTCAGGCCGATTCCAATGACGGCACGCAGAGCCTTGGCAACTACGTGGTCAAACAGGTCGCCGGCACCAGCTTCTCGACGCCGGAAGTCGCCGGGACCATCGCACTCATGCTGAGCGTGCAGCCGCAGTTGTCGAATGCGCAGGTGCTGGCCGGGCTGCAGCAGACAGCGCGGCCGCATCCGAGCGGCACGTTCTGCGCCAACAACCCCGGCGTCTGTGGGGCGGGGCTGCTCGATGCGGCCGGTGCGGTGGCCTATGCCCAGCGCACGGCGGGGGCAGGGATCGGCAGTGGTGCGGTGGTGAGCGGTTCTGGTGGGTCGGGCGGAGGTGGGGGCACCGTCCCGCTCGTCGGTGCGGCATTGCTGCTGGCGGGTGGCATGGCCTGCGGCAGGCGTCGCCGGACGGCCACTTAGGCGCACACCGCTGCACCCGGCGAGGCGCTCACCGTTGAGCCCCCCGAAAGTTGGGGATGAATAGAGATATAAAAATTACTAAACAGCGCACTTAGCCTGTTTAAGCAGAAAAACGCGGGAATCTTGGGATAATTCCGGCTCATTTTTCTACAACAACAGGGTTCATTCAATGAAGTCGATCGCCCAGGGGGGTATCGTCCGCGCGCTGATCGCGCTCGGACTCGTTTCGTATCAAGCTGCGCCAGCGCTGGCCGGTGACCGCACAGCCAACTCAAGCACTCAGACGCAATGGGTGTCGCAGTTGATCGTCAAGGAAAAAAGCGGCACGAATGGCCCGCTCCAATTGCAGTCCGCAGACACAGACGGGCGCACGATGCGCGTCGACGTTGCGACCGTACAACGCTGGTCTGCCGCTGCTCAGTTGCCCGTGACGTACAAGCGCGCCATGTCGGGCGATGCCCATGTGGTCGCGCTGCCCACCACCATGACGCTGCAAGACGCCCAGACAGTGGCGCAGCGCATGGCCGCGACGGGTCAATTCGAATACGTCGCGCCGGATCGCATCCTGCGCCCCGCGTTCACGCCGTCCGCCACGGGCTTTGGCTTTCAATGGAACCTGATGGCCAAGGATGCCGCCATCACGAACATCATTACCTCCGGCGGGGTAACGCAGTCGAGCACCCCAACCGCCGTGGGCGGTGCCAACCTGACGACTGCGTGGAACACGACCACGGGTTCCAGCGCGATCAACGTTGCCGTGGTGGACACGGGCATTCTTAGCCACGCCGACCTTGCGGGCGCCACAATCCACACTGGCGCCAACTTCATCACCAACGCCTTCCGAAACAACGGCGGCGACAGCGTCGGAACGGATCCGGGCGACGCGACCACGCAAGCCGACATCACCGCGAATCCAGCGGTGTGCGGCGGGGCAACGGCTTCCGATACGTCCTCCTGGCATGGCACCTTCGTCACGGGTCTCATCGCCGCGCAACACAGTGGGACGGGTGTGGCAGGCATTGCACCGCGTGTCGGCGTGCAGATGGCGCGCGCCCTCGGGCGCTGTGGAGGCACGGAGTCGGACGTGATCGATGCGCTCACATGGGCCACTGGCGGCACCGTGGCCCGCGTGACACCCAGCAGCAATCCGACGCCGGCCAAGGTCGTCAACTTGAGCCTGGGCGGCTCCGGGCCCTGCGATTCGGCCATACAGACCGCCATCACCAACGCGCGTAACCGCGGCGCGGTGGTCGTTGTGGCTACCGGCAACGAAGGGCGCACGAACATTGACGCCCCCGCAAACTGCACGGGCACGATCGCCGTCACCGCGCACACGCTCGATGGCGACAAGGCGAACTATGCCAATGTGGGCGCCGGCACCACAATCAGCGCGCCCGGCGGCGGCAATGGGTCGACCGTGAGCGGGCAGGGGGCGCTGGTTCTGTCGCTTTCGAACAGCGGTACCACCGCACCGGACGCCGACAGCTATGCCGGCGAGGCTGGCACATCGATGGCCACGCCGCACGTGGCAGGCGTCGCCGCGCTGATGCTGTCCGTCAACAATCGCCTGACGCCGGATCAGATCAGCACGATTCTCCAGCAGACGGCACGCCCCTTCCCGGCAGGAACGTACTGCGCATCCCAGTCCGGCCTCTGTGGCGCCGGCATGCTCGATGCGGGCGCCGCCGTTGCAGTGGCGAAAGGCAATCCGAGCGTGCATGCCTCGGCTTCGGCAAGCACGGTTGTCGCCAACAACGCCGTCACCCTGACGGCGAGCGGCAATGCGGGCGTCTTCAACACCATCAGTAGCGTGCAGTGGGCGCAGACTTCCGGACCGTCCGTCAGCCTCACGACCTCCGGTCCCGATAGCAACGGCAATTACACTGCTACGTTCACGCCGTCGGCTGCGGGCACGTATGCCTTTACGGTCACGCTGACGAGCAACACCGGCGCGACGGCCACCGATGCGGCCACTGTGACAGTCACCCCGGCTGCAACCGGTACCGCAGACACGACCAGCAGCAATGGCAGCAGCAGCAGCAGCGGCGGCGGCGGTGCCCTCCCCCTGTGGCTCGCAGGCCTGATGCTTGCAGCCGGCGCGCTTGCAGGCGGCCGTCGTCGGAGTCGATAACGGACCACCGACACCTCGGCAACACCGCTGAACAGACGCGCCGGCTTTCATGCCGGCGTGTCTGTTTTTACGGGCCATCGGACCCGCTCGGCCTCACGTCGATCGCCCTTTCACCCGCCACGCCCCCAACACCCAAATCAACAAACCACTCCCCGCCCCGAACGCATGCGCGATGCGCACCACGCCAAACCCCCAATGCGGGTCAAAGGCGATGGGCGACAGCCACGATTGCTCGAGCCACACCTTCACCAGCACACCCACACAAAGCGCCACGCCGAGCCAGCGCGAGATGCGGTCGTCCTCCCCCTCGGCGGCGGGTTTCAGCAGCCGCAGCCCGCCCCATGCGGCCAAGCCGTGCAGCGCGCCGGAAAGCCCGCCATACCACTGCACCGCCGGCTGCGTGAGCAGCGCAAGCTGCACCAGCACGCCGCACGTTAGCAGCGCCCCGACGATGCGCTGGGGCTGCAGCACACGGGCCAGCAACAGGATGAGCCCTGCGCCCGCCATCGCATCGGCCAGCCAGTGCCACACGTCCAGATGGGCCCACATGGCGGTGACGATGCGCCACCACTGCCCCGCCCGCACGGCGTCACGCTGATACAGCCCCGCGGCATGCAGCCACGGCACAAACGAAAACGCCGCCGACAACACGGCCACACCCACACAGGCGCCCCCGACGGAGACTGCGTACCGATGCCCCCTCATTGCGCCGGCCCGAACACCTGCTGCCACAACGCCCGCACCTGCGCGGCCTCGTGCGCGCACGTACCGGCCGGCACGCGGGCGGCGGATTGCCCGTCCAGCCGCAGCTTGTGCTGGCGCGCACGGAAGTCGCGGTAGGCATCGGCCACCTGTGCGGCCCGCGCGGCATCGATCAGGCCGAGCTCGCCCGCCATGTGCAGGAGCGCAATGTTGCCCTTGTTGCGCGTGAGTTCGGGATGCACCGCGCTGTGCAGCAACACCAGGAACTGCACGGTAAATTCGATATCGACCATGCCGCCGCGATCGTGCTTCAGGTCGAACAGGTCGGTCGGGTTCGCATGCCCTTCCGCGACGCGCTCGCGCATCGCCACGATCTCGTCGCGCAGCGGGGCCGGCTCGCGTGGCTGGCGCAGTACCTCGGTGCGCAGCGCCTCAAAGCGTTGGCCGATCTCGGCGTCGCCCGCGCAGAAGCGCGCGCGCGTGAGGGCCTGGTGCTCCCACACCCACGCGGCGTTGTCGCCCTCGCGCATCTGGTAGCGGCGGAACGCTTCGAAGTGCGTGACCATCAGGCCGGCCGCGCCGTTCGGGCGCAGGCGCGTGTCCACGTCGAACAGCATGCCTGCGGCGGTGTGGCTGGTCAGCCAGGTGATGAGCTTGCGCGCAAACGACGCGTATACATCGGGCGCGCGTTCGTCGTCATCGTCGTAGAGGAAGATGATGTCGAGGTCCGACGCATAGCCGAGTTCCTTTCCGCCCAGCCGCCCGTAGGCCACCACGGCGAAGCGCGGCACCTCGCGGTGACGTGTGCCCACCTGCTGCCAGACCGTCTCCAGCGTCAGGTCCAGCATCGCATCGGCCAGGTCGGAAAGCCGGTCGCTGATGTGTTCGACGCTGAGCATGCCCTGCAGGTCCTGCAGCAGCACGCGGAACGTTTCGGCATGGTGCTCCTGGCGCAGGATGTCCATCTGCATCTCGACGTGGTCGGCGGCGGCGCGCAGGCGGTCGCGCACACGCTCCTTGAAGGCCGGCCAGTCGGGCTCGGCCGACAGCGCCTCCACGTCGAGCAGTTCGTCGAGCAATTGCGGATGGCGCGTGAGGTAGTCCGCTGCCCAGCGCGACGCGTGCAGCGTGTGGGCCACGCGCTCCATCGCCTGCGGGTATTCGCTCAGCAGCGACAGGTACGACGCGCGCCGGCTGATCGCATCGAAGAAATCGAGAAAGCGCGCGATGGTGACATCGGCATCGGTCTGCCGCGACGCCTGGTCGATCGCCCGGTTGATGAGCAGGTCGAAGCGCTGCCGGCTTACTTCGGACAGCGCCCGGTAGCGCGGCGAATTGCGCGTCGCGCGCAGGCGCTCGAGCACGCTGTCCGGGTCCGCATAGCCGAGCTCCGCGAGCTGCGTGCGCGCCGTTTCGGTGTGCTCGTCGTCGAGCAGATCGGCATGCCACACGGCGGCGCACGGCGGCTGGCTGTCCTGCTTGTCGGAGAAGGTCTGCTCGAACTGCTGCGCGACTTCGTCCTGGTAAGCCTCCAGCCTGGCCACCAGCGCGGCGTAGTCGTCAAAGCCCATCATGCGCGCCACACGCAGCTGGTCTTCGGGCGAGCCTGGCAGGTTGTGCGTCTGCGCGTCTTCGATGTACTGCAGGCGGTGTTCGAGCTGGCGCAGGAAGCGGTATGCCTCGGTCAGGCGCGCCACGGCCTCGGCGTCGATCAGGCCGCGCTCGGACGCCGCACGCAGCACCTGCAGCGTCGGCCGCACGCGCAGTGCAAAGTCCTGCCCGCCGCGGATGAGCTGGAACACCTGCGCAACGAATTCGATCTCGCGGATGCCGCCGCGCCCGAGCTTGATATTGGGCGAGCGGGCCTGCACGTGGCCCTGGCCATCGCGCTGTTGATTGGCGCCATTGCTGCGCTTGGCCGCCTCGTTGCGGATCTGCGCATGCAGCGACCGGATGGCCGCGATCACGCCGTAGTCCAGATAGCGCCGGAACACGAACGGCCCGGTCACGCGGTCGAGCTGCTGGATCACGCGGGCCGCATGCGGGCTCGTCGGGTCGGTGATGACGCGGCCCTTGATCCACGCGTAGCGCTCCCATTCGCGGCCCTGCACGACGAAGTACTCCTCCAGCATGCCGAGGCTGCACGCAAGCGGCCCGGCATCGCCGTTCGGGCGCAGGCGCATGTCGACGCGAAAGACGTAGCCGTCCTCGGTCACGTCGGCCAGCGCGTTGATGAGGCGCCGGCCGAGCTTGGTGAAGTATTCGTGGTTCGACAACGGCCGCGGGCCGCCGTGCGTGTCGCCGTCTTCGTCGTAAAGGAAGATCAGGTCGATGTCGGAGGACACGTTGAGCTCGCGCCCGCCGAGCTTTCCCATGCCGACCACCACCAGCTCCTGCACCTCGCCGGAGGATTGCCCCATCGGCTGCCCGTGCAGCGCCTCGAGCTCCCGCCCGATCACGGAGATGGCAGCGCGCACGGCGAACTCGGCCAGGTCGGTCATCGTGCCGGTCACTTCGTCAAGCGTGGCGGCGCCGGACAGGTCGCGCTCGACCAGCGCGCCGAACACTTCGTTGCGCAGCAGGCGCAGTGCGCGCTTGAGCGCGGTCTCCGGCTCGGCGGCCGTCGTATCGAACAGTTCAGCAAAGCGTGCCGACAGCCACGCCACGTCGATCGGGCGGCCAGCGGCGGCGTGCACGCGGTCGGCCCAGCCCTCACGCGCCTGCGCCAGGCGCTGGATGTAGCGCGAATAAGCCAGCGCGAACGGCAGCGCGGCGAAAGGGGCCTCTGGCGCGCGGGCCGGCGCCTGCAGGAACGGCTGCGTGGACAAGGCGGAATCAGTCATGCGAACCCAATCAAGCGTTGGCGGAAACGTCCATTCTCGCTGAAATGCGCGCGGGGCCGGTCGGTGACCACTGACTTTCGCGGGCATCCGGCGTGCTTGCCGGTCGGCAGGGCAGCAAATGTGGCGCCGCCTGCCGAATATCGGATAATCCGCATCATGCCCCGCCCGCCCCAGTTCCCTGAATCGCCGAAGTCCGATGGTGGACACACCAGCACCCTGTCCCCGGGCGGGGCAGGACGGCCTACGGCCTGGGCGCGTCTGATGGGGCTGGCAGGCAGGGCGGGCGCCGGCATGCGCTCCGTGGCCGGCGCGCGCGTCTGGCGCACACTGTGGCGCCTCGTGTGGAGAACGGCGGTGGCGCTGGTGGTCCTGGCCGTCATCGGCATGCTCGTGGTGCGCTTTGTCCTGTGGCCGCGCGCAAGTGTCGCGCGCGAATGGATGGAGCGCGAGGCGTCGAGCGCACTGCACGCCACGGTGGGCATCGGCTCGCTCGAGACCTTCTGGGAGGGCTGGCATCCCGCCTTCCGGGCCCAGCGCATCGAGGCGCGCGACCCCGCCGGGCGCCGCACGTTTGCCGTGCAGGATGTACAGGCGCGGTTGTCCTGGCGCTCGCTGCTGCGGATGCAGATCACGTTTGCCGTGCTGCATGCCGATCGCGCCGACGTGCTGGTCCGCCGAGACGCCAAGGGCAGGCTCATCGTCGCCGGCATGCCGCTCTCGCCCGACACCGGCGGCGACAGCGACTTCTTCGACCAGCTGCTCTCCCAGGGCGACATCGACTTCCGCGAAGGCGCCGTGCGCTGGCTCGACGAGCGGCGGAACCTGCCCGAGGTCGCGCTGGGCAACGTGCGCATCCGGCTGCGCAGCGGCCCCACGCGGCACCGGGTCGACGCCAGCGGCACATCGCCCACACTGTTCAACGGTCCCATCAAGTTCCACGCCGACTTCCGCCACGACCTGCTGGCCCGGCCCGGCGACTGGCGCCATTGGCACGGCCAGGCCTCATGGCAGGTCGACACGCTGCAGCTGGCGGCCGTGCAACGCTACGTACCGGTTCTGGCCGCCGCCAACAGCGGCACCGTGTCGTCCGACGGCTCGGTGGAGTTCGCCGATGGCGCCTTCACGCGCAGCCAGGCGCGGCTGACCGGACAGCAGCTCGATCTGCAAGTGCGCAAGGATCTCGACCCGCTCCAGCTGCGCAGCCTTCAGGCGCTGGCGACGCACCAGCGGGATACGCGCGGCGAGCACACCGTGCGCTTCGATACGCTGCTCTGGCAGCCACTGAATCCGCCGGCGCAACCGCCGTCGATGCCCGAACTGGCCGGCCCCGGCATCGAGGCGCCGGCCAACCCCGCCGGCACGCCGCGCGGCCTGCGCAATGTCACCGTCGGCTGGGCACTCGACAAGCGCGATGCGCTGCGCGTACTGAAGATCAAGGCCGCCACGCTGGACCTGGCCGACCTGCGCAGCATCGCCACCGCGCTGCCGCTGCCGGCGAGCGTGCTGCAACCGCTGCGCACCAGGCAGCCCACCGGCCGCGTCGACGATCTCGACATCCACTGGCAGCGCGATGTGTCGCGCTGGCGCCCGCAGGCCTCGGCATCGGCGCCGGTGCACTTTACCGGCCGCGCCACCATGCGCCAGGTCTCGTTCGGCCCGGGCGAGCTGCCCGCCGTGCCGCCAGGGCACCACCCGGAGCCGGCCGTGCCGGGCGTCGAGAACCTCTCCGGCAACGCAACGTTTTCGGATGACAAGGGCACGCTGCGCATCGATTCCGCCGACGCCGCCCTGCTGCTGCCCGGCACCTTCGCCGAGCCGCGCGTGCCGCTCGATCGCCTGCAAGGCACCTTCAACTGGACGTACCGCAAGCAGGAACTCGTCCTCGCCAGCGACAACGTGACCTTCTCCAATGGCGACCTCGCGGCGCACGTCGGAGGCACCTACCGCCATGCGCCGGACACCAGCCGCCTCGGCAGCCTCGACCTCAAGGGCACGCTCGAGCGCGCCGAAGTGGCGCGCGTGCCGCGCTACCTGCCGCTGTCCATCAGCCAGCATCTGCGCGATTACCTGGGCGGCGCACTGCTGGCCGGCAGCGCGAGCAACGTCAGCTTCGCGCTGGCGGGTGACCTGCACGACTTTCCGTTCCGGCCGCCGCACCAGGGCGCGTTCCGGGTGGAGGTCCCGGTGCAGAACGTGACGTATCAGCCGGCCCCGGCGCAGGCGGCCCACAGCCCGCCGGGGCGCACGCCGACGCACCCCGGCGAATGGCCCGCATTCACCAACATCGACGGCACGGTGATCTTCGATCGGTCGTCGCTTGCCTTCAAGGTGGCGCGCGCCAAGGTGATGGGCGTGAACCTGCAGGACGTAGGCGGCAACCTGCCCGACATGGAAGACCACAACCCGGTCCTCACCATCGAAGGCAAGGGCGACGGGGCGACACAGAACTTCCTGCAGTACGTCGAGGCCAGCCCGGTCAGCCAGTGGATCGGCCACTTCACCAAGGAGGCGCGCGCGCAGGGCAACGCCACGCTGGCGCTCAAGCTCGAGCTGCCGCTGCACGAGATGCATTCGACGCGCGCCCAAGGCAGCGTCTCGTTCCTGCGCAACGATGTCACGCTGATTCCGCAGGCCCCGCCACTGACCGATGTGACCGGCGCGCTGACCTTCACCCATAAGGGCATCGGCTTCGACAACCTGCGTGCACGCTTTGCCGGCGGCGAGATCCGCCCCACCGGCGGGACCGCGCCCGACGGCACGATCCGCATTCAGGTGGCGGGTACGGCGTCGGCACAGGGCCTGCGCGAAACCACGCCGGAAGGCAGCCCGGTCGCCGCGGTAGCGCGCGCACTGGAGGGCAGCGCGCCCTACAGCGCGACCATCAGCGTCAAGCAGCATCGGCCGATCATCCAGGTGCAGTCCGACCTCACGCCGATGACCGTGCGCCTGCCGGCGCCGCTGAACAAGGCCGCGGGCCAGCCGCTGCCGGTGCGCTTCGAGATGCAACCGCTGGCCGCCAACAACGCCCTCGACGAGATCACGCTGCAGCTTGGCAACGTTGCCACCGCGCGCTATGAACAGCGCAGCGGCGCCGGCGGCGTCGAAGTGCTGCGTGGCGGCATTGGCGTGCGACAGCCGGTGCCGCAGCCGGCCGAAGGCGTCCAGGCCAATCTGGCACTGGACCAGCTCGACATCGACGCCTGGCGCCACGTCTTCGCCGCTCCCACCGCTGACAAGAGCGCCGTGCAGATTGCCACCGAACACGCCGCTGCCGCCTCGGCCCCCAAGACGTCTGCCAGCCACAACGCCTATCTGCCGAGCCGCCTGAGCGGGCGTGCCCAGACGCTGCGCATCCTGGGCCGCGACTTCAACGCGGTGCGCATCGACGCCACGCGCGACGGCGCGAACTGGCAATCGACCATCGAATCGCGCGAGATTGCCGGTGCCGCGCGCTGGCACGCCGAAAGCGCAGCCGTGCCGTTCGGCGAGCTCACGATGCGCCTGTCGCGCATGAGCATCCCCGATGCGCAGGAAGAGACGGCGCTGACGGAATCCCTGGCGCGCAGCTCGCAGGAGATGCCGTCGCTGGACCTCGTGGCCGACAAGTTCGATCTGCGCGGCAAGGCCCTCGGCAAGCTCGAGATCAAGGCGCGCAGCCAGATCAGCGACGGGGCGCCGGTCTGGACGCTCGAGACGCTCAAGATCGAACAGCCTGCCGCCACGCTCACCGCGCACGGCACCTGGCGCATTCCACGCCGCCTGCGCGGCAGCGACGACCCGGAACGCCGCACGCTGCTCGACTTCAACCTCGATCTGCGCGACTCCGGCGACCTGCTGCAGAAAATGGGCTTCGCCAAGGTGCTCGACGGCGCCAAGGGCAAGCTCGAAGGGCGCGTGGTCTGGCGCGGCTCGCCGATGTCGATCGACTACCCGACGCTCAACGGCCGCATGGCGCTGAACCTGGAGCGGGGCCAGTTCCTGCCGGTCGATCCGGGGCTCGCCAAGCTGGCCGGCGTGCTGAGCCTGCAGGGGCTGCTGCACTTCGCCACCGACCTGCGCAGCGCCACGGGGCGCGGCACGCCGTTTGACAGCGTCGTGGCCACCGGCACCATCACCAACGGTGTCGCGCGCACGGAAGATTTCGCCGTCCGCGGGCCGCAGTTCCAGGTCGCCATGCAGGGGTCGGCCAACATCCTCGATGAGACGCAGGATCTGCGCGTGAAGGTCACGCCCAAGGTCGATGCCACGTCGGCCTCGCTGGCCGCCGCGTTCATCAATCCGGCGCTGGGGCTCGGCACGCTTGCGGCGCAGCTGATCCTCGGCGACCAGGTCTCGAAGGCGTTCGCCACGCAATACCACGTGACCGGAAGCTGGGCCGACCCGAAGATCGAGAAGGTCGCGTCCAGCGCCGGCGCAGGCAGTCATTCCGAAACCTCGGCAAAATAGGCCCATGACTTCCGCTACCGTTGCCCCCGCCCCGTCCGCGTCCCATGCGGCCTTTGATGCACCTTTTCGCGTTGCCGCCGTCCAGACCGTGACCGGCATCGACGTGGATGCCAACCTGGCCCGCGCCGATGCACTGCTCGCCGAGGCCGCCGCGCAGGGCGCACAGCTGGCGCTGCTGCCCGAGTACTTCTGCATGATGGGCCGCAAGGACAGCGACAAGGTCGCCATCCGCGAGGACGACGGCAACGGCCCGATCCAGGCGTTCCTGGCCGATGCCGCGCGCCGGCACCAGTTGTGGCTCGTCGGCGGCACCCTGCCGATGTGGTGCGAAGACGCGCAGCGCGTGCGCAACACGTCGCTCGCATTCAACCCCGCCGGCCTGCGCGTCGCACGCTACGACAAGATCCACCTGTTCAACTTCGTGCGCGGTGAAGAGCGCTACGATGAGGCCCGCACCATCGAACCCGGCGCCGCGCCGGTCGCCTTCGATGCGCCGTGCGGCCGCGTGGGGATGTCGGTGTGCTACGACCTGCGCTTTCCGGAGCTGTACCGCGCGTTGTCGGCGGGCGGAAGCCTCAACTTGATTCTGATGCCGGCTGCCTTCACCTATGTGACGGGCGCCGCGCACTGGGACATCCTGCTGCGCGCCCGCGCCATCGAAAACCAGTGCTACGTGCTCGCCGCTGCACAGGGCGGGCGCCATGAAAACGGCCGCCGCACGTGGGGCCACTCCATGCTGGTCGATCCGTGGGGCGAGATCATCGCCTCCGTGCCCGAGGGCGAAGGCATTGCCATCGGCGACATGGACCCGGCCCGGCTTGCGCAGGTGCGCCAGGATCTGCCGGCGCTCAAACACCGTGTGATGTAGCCCAACCGAATTTCAAAGGACCACCACCATGAACGCAGGCGACATCGCCATCCAGAACCTGTCCATCGCGCGCCGCGTGCTGCTCGATCCGTACGGCCTTGACGAAGCGCACCTGCAGCGCGCGCTGGCCGACATCTTCACGCACCGCGTCGACTATGCCGACCTCTATTTCCAATACACCCGCAACGAGGCGTGGAGCCTGGAAGAAGGCATCGTCAAGTCGGGCAGCTTCAGCATCGACCAGGGCGTGGGCGTGCGCGCCGTCTCGGGCGACCGTACCGCGTTTGCGTATTCCGACGACATCAGCCTGCCCGCACTGATGCAGGCCGCGGGTGCCACGCGCACCATCGGCCGCGTCGGCTCGGGCCGCGTGAAGGTGGCGAGCAGCCTGGCGAGCGGCCCCGGCGGCCATGCGCTGTATGCCCCGAACGACCCGCTCGACTCGATGACGGCCTCCGAAAAGGTTGCCCTGCTCGAGCGGATCGAAAAGCTCGCCCGCGCCAAAGACCCGCGCGTGGTGCAGGTGATGGCCGGCCTGGCCGGCGAGTACGACGTGATGCTCGTCGCACGCAGCGACGGCGTCATCGCCGCGGATGTGCGCCCGCTGGTGCGCATCTCCGTCACCGTCATTGCCGAGCAGAACGGTCGCCGCGAAATGGGCAGCTCCGGCGGCGGCGGCCGCTATGCCTACGGCTACTTCACCGACGAGCTGCTGCGCGAATACGTGGACGAGGCGGTCTCTTCCGCGCTCGTCAACCTGGAAGCCAAGCCGGCACCGGCCGGCACGATGACGGTGGTGCTCGGTCCGGGCTGGCCCGGCGTGCTGCTGCACGAGGCCATCGGCCACGGCCTGGAAGGCGACTTCAACCGCAAGGGCTCGTCGGCGTTTTCCGGCCGCATGGGCGAGCGCGTGGCGGCCAAGGGCGTCACCGTGGTCGACGACGGCACGCTGGCCAACCGCCGCGGCTCGCTGAACCTCGACGACGAGGGCAACCCCACGCAGTGCAACACGCTCATCGAAGACGGCATCCTGACCGGCTACATGCAGGACACGCTCAACGCGCGCCTGATGAAGATGCCCGTAACCGGCAACGCCCGCCGCGAGAGCTACGCCGCCCTGCCGATGCCGCGCATGACCAACACCTACATGCTGGGCGGCGACAAGGACCCGCAGGAGATCATCGCCAGCGTGAAGAAAGGGCTGTATGCGGTGAACTTCGGGGGCGGCCAGGTCGACATCACCAACGGCAAGTTCGTGTTCTCCGCCAGCGAGGCCTACCTGATCGAAGACGGCAAGATCACCGCGCCGGTCAAGGGCGCGACGCTCGTCGGCAGCGGCCCGGAATCGCTCAAGCACGTGACCATGATCGGCAACGACATGCGCCTCGATTCGGGCATCGGCGTGTGCGGCAAGGAAGGCCAGAGCGTGCCGGTGGGCGTCGGCCAGCCGACGCTGCGCATGGAAAACATGACGGTGGGCGGCACGGTTTGATTGCCGCGGCACCGTCGTTTGGATGCCGCAGGCCCGGAAACTCCGCGCTTGCGGCCCTCAAGAAAAGCGTTTATAAAGACGGTTCGATTGGTGCGGCGCAGTAGCGCTTCCCTGATTTTTGCTGCAGTCCTTCGCATTCTCTCCATGTCCTTCGCCAAGTTTTTTTACTTTTACTTTTGGCATCTCGCACCGCTGGCGGAAGGAGAGGGGCGCTTGCAGCAAAAATAAAAGCACCCAGCAGATACCGAAAACCGCCAGCGACCCTGGCGGTTTTTTTTCGTCCTGTCACCTGCCCCACCCCGGCACCGACGCGAAACATGATCCGAACACAGTAGACGTTTCCAATAGAACTCAAGACACATCCCCGGAGCTTTCCATGCCGAAGAACACCGACGATTTGCGCATTCGCGAACTGAAAGAGCTGACGCCGCCGGCGCACCTGATTCGCGAATTCCCGTGCAGCGACACCGTGTCGGAACTGATCTACCAGAGCCGCAACGCCATGCACCGCATCCTGCACGGCATGGACGACCGCCTGATCGTCATCATCGGCCCGTGCTCCATCCACGACACCAAGGCAGCGATGGACTACGCCCGCCGCCTGGTCGAGCAGCGCGAGCGCTTCAAGAACGAGCTCGAAATCGTCATGCGCGTGTACTTCGAGAAGCCGCGCACCACGGTCGGCTGGAAGGGCCTGATCAACGACCCGTACATGGATGGCAGCTTCAAGATCAACGACGGCCTGCGCACCGCGCGGGAGTTGCTGATGAACATCAACGAGCTGGGGTTGCCGGCCGGCACCGAATACCTCGACATGATCAGCCCGCAGTACATCGCGGACCTCGTGAGCTGGGGCGCCATCGGCGCGCGCACCACCGAAAGCCAGGTGCACCGCGAACTGGCCTCGGGCCTGTCGTGCCCGGTCGGCTTCAAAAACGGCACCGACGGCAACGTGAAGATCGCCGTGGACGCCATCAAGGCCGCGTCGCAGCCGCATCACTTCCTGTCGGTCACCAAGGGCGGCCACTCGGCCATCGTGTCGACGGCCGGCAACGAGGATTGCCACATCATCCTGCGCGGCGGCAAGGCGCCCAACTATGACGCGGCGAGCGTGCAGGAAGCGTGTGACGCCATCGCCAAATCGGGCCTGGCCGCGCGCCTGATGATCGATGCATCGCACGCCAACAGCAGCAAGAAGCACGAGAACCAGATCCCGGTGTGCGAAGACATTGCCCGCCAGATGGCCGCGGGCGACAACCGCATCGTCGGCGTGATGGTGGAATCGCACATCAACGCCGGGCGCCAGGACCACGTCCAGGGCACGCCGGTATCCGACCTGGCTTACGGTCAGAGCGTGACCGACGCGTGCATCGGCTGGGACGATTCGGTGAAGGTGCTCGAAACGCTGGCCGACGCCGTGCGCAAGCGCCGTCTGGTACCGGGCAGCGGCAACTGAGTGAACTGAGCCTCACTGCTTCACGGAAGGGCGCCTGCGGGCGTCCTTTTTGTTTCGGTGCGGCCCGCGCCGATCTACAACAAATGTGAGCAAAAGGCGCCAAAGTCACACAAGTGCGTTGCCTTTGACATATCGTAGGTGAGTTCCCCCTGCTCACCTCCCGGAGGCAACCATGGCAGACAATCTGGTGGAAACCGCCACCAACACCGCAAGCAAGTACCAGGCGCTCGTCGCGCAATACGCGGCCGACGTCGGCATGAAGATCCTCGCCGCCATTGTCTTCTGGGTGGTGGGCCGCTGGCTCATCAACCTGGCCGTGCGCATGGTCGAAAACTCGCTTGGCAGGCAGAAGGTCGATCCGACCGTGCTGCGCTATGTGGGCTCGATCATCACCGTCACGCTGAATGTGCTGCTGGTGATCGGGATCCTCGGCTATTTCGGCATCCAGACGACGACGTTCGCGGCGCTGATTGCCGCAGCCGGTGTGGCGATCGGCATGGCCTGGTCGGGCCTGCTGTCCAACTTTGCGGCGGGCGCGTTCCTGATCGTGCTGCGGCCGTTCAAGGTGGGCGACTTCGTGACGGCCGGTGGCGTGACGGGCACGATCAAGGAGATCGGCCTGTTTGCCACGACCATCAACACGCCGGACAACGTGGTCACGATTGTCGGCAACGGCAAGATCTTCGCCGACACGATCCAGAACTACACCTCCAACCCGTTCCGCCGCGTCGAGCTGAAGGCGCAACTGGCCGGCAGTGCCGATCACCGCGCCGCCATCGCGCTGCTCAAGGAAAAGGTGGCCGCCATTCCGAACGTGCTGACCGATCCGGCGGTCGATGTTGAGATCCTGGAGTTCAACCTGGTCGGACCCGTGCTGGCGGTACGCCCGTACACGCACAACGACCACTACTGGCAGGTCTATTTCGACACCAACCGCACCATCAAGGAAGCGCTGGCCGAAGCGGGCTTCCCGGCGCCGACGCCATCGCAGGCGCTGACCATCACCACGCCGGGGCAATTGGCGGGACTGGCCGCCGTGGCGCAAAGCACGACGACGCCGACAAGTGTGAACTGATTCTGCGCACCGCAGAAGCAAAAGCAAACGGCCCGGCGAGGCAACGTCACCTCGCCGGGCCGTTTTGTTTGATGCGGGCAGCGATTACGCCGGCTTGTGCTCGTCGCGCTTCCAGAGGACGTCCGTGCCGCCGTCTGCGCGATTCAGCACGCGCGCCAGCACGAACAGCAGGTCCGACAGGCGGTTGACGTATTGGCGCGGCGCCTCGCCAATGGCCTCTGCGCGGCCGAGTGCGACGATGCTGCGCTCCGCGCGGCGCGCGACGGTACGGCACACATGCGCCTGTGCCGCGGCGCGGCTGCCGCCCGGCAGGATGAATTCGGCCAGCCGCGGCAGATCGGCGTTGTAATCGGCCAGCCATTGGTCGAGCCGCAGCACGTGCGCGGTGGTCACCATCGTGTACCCGGGAATGCAGAGTTCGCCACCCAGATCGAACAGGTCGTGCTGGATGGCGGTGAGCGCCGCGCGCACGCCGTCGGGCAGCGATTCCGTCAGCAGCACGCCAATGTGCGAGTTCAGTTCGTCGACATCGCCGATGGCGGCGATGCGCAGGCTGTCCTTGGCCGTGCGGCTGCCGTCGCCGAGGCCGGTGGTGCCGTCGTCGCCGGTGCGGGTGGCGATTTTGGATAGGCGGTTGCCCAAGATGCGTCTCCTGTTGCTGTATTGGCGCGTTGCAAGCCGCCATTATCGCAAGCGGCGTGCAACCCCGGCGTTAGAATGATCCATTGGCCCGCCGAGAGCCGCACAACATTGCGAGACCCCCATGAACCACCCGATGCCCCATCCCGGATTGGTGCGCAAGCCGATCCCCCCGGTCATGCTCGACGCGCTGCGTGCCCGCTTCGGCGACCGCGTCTCCACCACCGAAGCCGTGCGCGCCCATCACGGCCGCGATGAATCCGCCTACGACCCGATGCTGCCCGACGCCGTCGTCTTCGCGCAGACCACCGAGGAAGTCGCTGCCGTCGCCAAGCTTTGCTTCGAACACGAAATTCCGCTGATCCCGTATGGCGCCGGCTCGTCGCTCGAAGGCCATCTGCTGGCGGTGGCCGGCGGCGTGAGCCTCGATCTCTCGCAGATGAACCACGTGCTGTCGGTGCACCCGGAAGACCTGACGGTGACGGTGGAGCCGGGCGTCACGCGCAAGCAACTCAATACCGAGATTCGCGATACCGGTCTGTTCTTCCCGATCGACCCCGGTGCGGATGCGTCCATCGGCGGCATGTGCGCGACGCGCGCGTCCGGCACGAACGCCGTGCGCTACGGCACGATGCGCGAGAACGTGCTGAACCTGACGGTCGTCACGGCAGACGGCCGCATCATCAAGACGGCCAACCGCGCGCGCAAATCGTCGGCGGGGTATGACCTGACGCGGCTCTTCATCGGCAGCGAGGGGACGCTCGGCATCATCACCGAAATCACGCTGAAGCTGTATCCGCAGCCGGAAGCCGTGTCCGCGGCGGTATGCGCCTTCCCGAGCATGGGGGATGCGGTGTCCGCCGTGATCGACACCATCCAGATGGGCGTGCCGATTGCGCGCGTGGAGTTTGTCGATGCGCTCGCCATCCGGGCGATCAACCAATACGACAAGCTGACGCTGCCCGAAATGCCGACGCTGTTCTTCGAGTTTCACGGCTCGGAGCATGGCGTGCAGGAGCAGGCCGAGACCGTCCAGCAGATCGCCGCTGAACATAAAGGCCAGGGCTTCGAATGGGCAACACGCCCCGAAGACCGCAGCCGCCTGTGGAACGCCCGACACAACGCGTACTTCGCGTTCCTGCAACTCAAGCCGGGCTGCCGCGCCGTCACGACCGACGTGTGCGTGCCGATCTCGCGCCTGGCCGAGTGCGTGGTGGAAACGGAAAAGGACCTGCTCGCCAGCGCGCTGCAACTGCCCGCCCCCATCGTCGGCCACGTGGGCGACGGCAACTTCCACGTCGCGCTGCTGATCGATCCGAACAAGCCCGAAGAACTGGAAGAAGCCGAGCGCATCAACCAGCGCATCGTCGCGCGGGCGATTGCCATGGACGGCACCTGCACGGGCGAACATGGCGTGGGCCTGCACAAGATGGACTTCCTCATCGCCGAACACGGCAACGATGCGATCGACCTGATGCGCAGCGTCAAGCAGGCGCTGGACCCGAAGCACATCCTCAACCCCGGCAAGATCTTCCACCTGTAATGGCCTCCGTCTTCAAGCGCGTTCCTCCGCTGCACCTGCTGATTGCCTTTGAAGCCGGCGCACGCCATGCGAGCTTCGCGCGCGCGGCCGAGGAGCTGTCCGTCACGCCCAGCGCGGTCTCGCACCGCATCAAGAACCTCGAGGAGCTGTGGGGCGAAGACCTGTTCGTGCGCACCGGCACGGCATTGCGGCTGACCGCCGCCGGCACGCGCTACCTGCGCAGCGTGCAGGACGCGCTCAAGAGCCTGCATGAGCTGGCCCGCCCGGAATTCAGCAAGCAGCGCGCGCGGCTGCGGGTGGCAATCCCGCCCACGTTCGGGCGTCAGCACCTGGTGCCGCGCATTCCGGAGTTCAACGCGCTGTATCCGCACATCGACGTGGAGCTGCACCTCGCCATCCCGTTCCTCGACGTGAAGGCCGAAGACACCGACGTCGAGATCCGCTACGGCACCGGCCGCTACCCCGACCTGAAGACCACGCTGCTGCTCAACGAGCCGGTGTTTCCCGCATGCGGACGCGGCTACTTCGAGCAGATCAGCGGCAGCACCATCACCGAGGCATCGCAACTGCTGAACCTCACGCTGCTGCGCAGCCCGCTGGAGCCGTGGCGCCCGTGGTTCGAGGCAGCGGGGCTCGATGCGCCGGAGCCTGCCACGGGTTCGCTCTTCAACGACATCGGGCTCATGCTGGAAGCCGTCGCCTCCAACCAGGGCGTGGCGCTGGTGCGGCAGGCGATGGCGCGCAACTGGCTGGCCTCGGGGCAGATCGTGCGGCTGCTGGACATCGAATCGACGTCGCCACATGCTTATTACATCGTGCAGCGCGAGCAGGCGCCGATGAAGCCCGAGGCGCAGCATTTTGTGGACTGGTTGCTCGGGCTGGATTGGTAAGCCGTCAGCCACCACCCGTGGGCAGTGGAGGCGCGTCGCCGGGCCTCAAACCGCCGGATTCGAAACTTTTAGTATCGACGTTGACGTTCGGAACCCCACCGTTGATGAAAAAAGCAGCAACGTCGGAGCAAAAAGCGTCATGGATCGACCCTCTGAGCCTCGAAGTCGACGTTCCGAACGTCATCGTTGCTGTTTTTTTCATCAACGCCGACTGTATTTGCCTCACGCGTGAGGTATCCGAACCTCAGATTCGAAACTTTTAGTGTGAAGGTCGGTGTTTTGAACCCCGCCGCTGGTAGTCAAAGGCTCGATCGTGAAGATCGGACCTCCACCAACGGGCGGCGAAACCCTGCTGCACCGCGATGAACCGGATTGGCCGCCCCGGCGAGCCAAATTCATCGCCGCAAAAGTCCTTAACACGCCGCGCGGCGCGGCGGCCGGGCTATAGTGCCTCCCACCCCGGCCACCGCTGGCGGGCAGAACCATGAGAGACACCCCATGAATGCGCCATCGTCGTCGTCCGCCACCGCCCGCGATCTGACCGCCCTGCAGGCCGAGCTGACCGCTGCGCTGTCCCAGATCGTGTCCGACGACGCGCTGCTCTGGGAGCGCGAAGACACCACCCCGTATGAATGCGATGGCCTGGCCGCCTACCGCCAGGTGCCGCTGGCCGTGGTGCTGCCGGATACCGAGGCGCAGGTCGTCGAAATCCTGCGCGTGTGCCACCGCATGGGCGTGCCCGTGGTGCCGCGCGGCGCGGGAACGAGCCTGTCGGGCGGCGCGATGCCGACCCCAGGTGGGCTGGTCCTCTCGCTGGCCAAGTTCAAGCGCATCCTGAAGGTCGATCCGTACACGCGCACGGCCGTGGTCCAGCCTGGCGTGCGCAACCTCGCCATTTCGGAAGCCGCCAACCCGCACGGGCTGTACTACGCGCCTGATCCGTCGTCGCAGATCGCCTGCACCATCGGCGGCAACGTGAACGAAAACTCGGGTGGCGTGCACTGCCTGAAATACGGCCTGACCGTGCACAACGTGCTGCGCGTGCGCGCCGTGATGATGGACGGCGAGGTCGTCGAATTCGGCAGCGAAGCGCCCGACGCCCCCGGCTTCGACCTGCTGGCCACGGTGATCGGCTCCGAAGGCATGCTGGCCGTGGTGACCGAAGTGACCGTACGCCTGATCCCCAAGCCGCAACTGGCGCAGGTGATCATGGCGAGCTTCGACGATGTGGAATCGGGCGGCAACGCCGTCGCCGCGGTGATTGCCGCGGGCATCATCCCGGCCGGGCTGGAGATGATGGACAAGCCCGCCACCGCCGCCGTGGAGGAATTCGTCTGCGCCGGCTACGACCTGGACGCGGCCGCCATCCTGCTGTGCGAATCCGACGGCACGCCCGAAGAAGTGGCCGAAGAAATCGCGCGCATGAGCGAAGTGCTGCGCGCCTCGGGTGCCACGCGGATCCAGGTCTCGCAAAGCGAGGCCGAGCGCCTGAAGTTCTGGAGCGGACGCAAGAATGCCTTCCCGGCAGCCGGGCGCATCTCGCCGGACTACTACTGCATGGACGGCACCATCCCCCGCAAGCACATCGGCACGCTGCTGCGACGCATCCAGCAGATGGAGCAGAAGTACGCCCTGCGCTGCATCAACGTGTTCCACGCCGGCGACGGCAACATGCATCCGCTCATCCTCTTCAACGGCGAAGACCAGGACGAATGGCACCGTGCGGAGCTGTTCGGCGCAGACATCCTGGAAACGTGCGTGGAACTCGGTGGCACGGTGACGGGCGAACACGGCGTGGGCGTGGAGAAGCTCAGCTCGATGTGCGTGCAGTTCTCTGCCGAGGAGCGTGACGCCTTCCTGCGCGTGAAAGCGGCGTTTGACCCGGCGCGCCTGCTGAACCCCGACAAGGCCATCCCCACGCTTGCGCGGTGTGCCGAATACGGCAGGCTGCACGTGCGCAACGGGCTGCTGCCGCATCCGGACCTGCCCCGTTTCTGAACACATGACGGCCATGAGGAACCCGCCCCGCACCAGCCGCAACCGCTGGCACGCCCACAACGCGCGGCTTGGCGAATATCTCGGCAAACCCGAGAGCGGCTGGCGCGCGCGTTGGTACACCATCATCTTTGAAGCCGAAACATGGTCGGGCAGGCTGTTCGACCTGACCCTGCTGGGGGCCATCCTCGCCAGCGTACTGGTGGTGATGCTCGACAGCCTGCCGAGCGTAAGCGGCCGCGCGGGCACGCTCTTCACGGTGCTCGAGTGGCTCTTCACGCTGCTGTTTACGGCGGAATATGTCATGCGCATCCTCGTGGTGCGCAAGCCCTGGCGCTACGTGCTGAGCTTTTACGGCGTCATCGACTTCATCTCGATCCTGCCAACGTGGCTGGCGATCTTTGTGCCCGAACTGGCCTACCTGGTCGATGTGCGGCTGCTGCGCCTGCTGCGGATCTTCCGGATCCTGAAGATCACGGTGTACTTTGAAGAGGCGCAGATCCTGCTGCGTGCGCTGCTGAACGCCCGGCACAAGATCTTCGTGTTCCTGGGCACCGTGTTTATCATCACCATCATCCTCGGCACGGTGATGTACGTGGTGGAAGGGCCGCAGCATGGCTTCACCAGCATTCCGGTCAGCATGTACTGGGCCGTCGTCACGCTCACCACCACGGGCTTCGGCGACCTGGTGCCGCGCACGCCGCTGGGCCAGTTCATCACGTCGATGACCATCCTGCTCGGCTACAGCATCATCGCGTTCCCCACCGGCATCATCGGCGCGGAACTGGTGAACACCATGCGCGACGGTTCGTCCTCAACCCCGAGCCCGACCCCACCCTCGCCGTCGACACGCGCCTGCACAGGCTGCACGTTCGACCGTCACGACATCGACGCCGCATTCTGCAAGCGCTGCGGCACCAGGCTTCCGCTTCACCCCACCGAGACCGCGCCCAGCCAGTGAGCTGCGCACCCGAAGGTTCGCCATGCCAAGCACGCCAGACACCGCCCTTTCGCCAACGCTCGCACGTTTTCGCGACGCCATCGCGCACGCGGCCGACAGCCACACGCCGCTGACCTTGCGCGGCGGCGGCACGAAAGATTTCTACGGCCGCGCCCCGCAGCCCAACGGCACGGTGCTCGACACACGCGAATGGTCCGGCATCGTCGACTACGACTGCGCTGAACTCGTCGTCACCGCGCGCAGCGGCACGCCGCTCGTCGAGATCGAAGCCGCACTGGCCGAGCACAAGCAGATGCTGGCGTTCGAGCCGCCGCACTTTGCCGCAGCCGGAAAACAGGCAACCGTGGGCGGCGCGTTTGCATCGGGCCTGTCCGGGCCGCGCCGGCAGTCGGTGGGCGCATTGCGCGACTTCGTGCTCGGCGCCGTCGTCATGGATGGCCGCGGCGACATGCTGAACTTCGGGGGCCAGGTCATGAAGAACGTGGCCGGCTATGACGTTTCGCGCCTGATGGCCGGTGCGCTCGGCACGCTGGGCCTGATCGTGCAGGTGTCGCTCAAGGTGCTGCCGATGCCGTTCTGCGATGCAACGCTGCGCTTTGCCATGGCGCAAGGCGAGGCCATCGATACCCTGAACCGCTGGGGCGGCCAGCCGCTGCCGATTGCGGCGTCAGCGTGGATCGACGGTGCGCTGTGGGTGCGCCTGAGCGGTGCCGATGCGGCGGTGCGCGCAGCCATCGCCAAGCTTGGCGGCGAGCGTGTTGACGACGCCGAAGCGGCGGCGTTCTGGCGCGACCTGCGCGAGCAATCGCATGCGTTCTTCGCGCGCGCCGTGCAAGGCAGCCTCCCGCTGTGGCGCATCGCCCTGCCCCCCGCCACGCCGCCGCTGGCGCTGGGCCATGCGTCGGCCGATGAGCAACTCGTTGAATGGGGCGGCGGCCAGCGCTGGTGGATCGACACCGCCAACACCTCCGCGGATGTCATCCGCAATGCAGCACGCAAGGCCGGCGGCCACGCCACGCTGTTCCGCAACGGCGACCGCGCCAGCGACATCTTCACGCCCGTCGCTGCACCGTTGATGGCCGTGCACAAACGCCTGAAAGACAGCTTCGATCCGCACGGCATCTTCAACCCGGGCCGCCTGTATTCAGCGTTCTGACTGCCGACTTCTCACGCAAGCCCATCATGCAAATCACGCTCGCGGCGTTCCTGCGCAACACTCCTCATGGCGAAGAAGCCCAAAGCATCGTGCAGAAGTGCGTGCACTGCGGCTTCTGCACCGCCACCTGCCCGACCTACCAGCTGCTCGGCGACGAACTGGACGGCCCACGCGGGCGCATCTACCTGATGAAGCAGGTGCTGGAGGGCCAGCCCGCCGGCGCCGCGACGCGCCTGCACCTGGACCGCTGCCTGACCTGCCGCAACTGCGAATCGACGTGCCCGTCCGGCGTGACCTACGGGCGCCTCGTGGAGATCGGCCGCAAGATCGTCGAAGACCAGCTCGATGCGAAGGGCCAATCGCGGCCGCTGGGCGAGCGCGCCGTGCGCTGGGCACTGCGCGAGGGCCTGACCCGTCCGGCCTTGTTCGGCCCGGCGCTGAAGGCTGGGCAGGCCGTGCGCGGGCTTCTGCCGCCGGTGTTGCGCAACAAGGTGCCGGCCAGGCAGCCGCGGGCCGGTGCACGGCCCCGCACCGCGCATGCACGCAGGATGCTGCTGCTCGAAGGCTGCGTGCAGCCGGCCATGTCACCGAACATCAACGCGGCCACGGCGCGCGTGTTCGACAAGCTTGGCGTGCAGCTCGTCAGCGCAGACCGCGCGGGCTGCTGCGGTGCCATCCGGTATCACATGAACGACCACACGGGCGGCCTCGACAACATGCGCGCCAACATCGACGCGTGGTGGCCGCACATCGAAGCGGGCGCCGAGGCCATCGTCATGACGGCCTCCGGCTGCGGCGCGATGGTCAAGGAATACGGCCACCTGCTGCGCGACGACCCGGCCTATGCCGGGCGCGCGGCACGCGTGTCCGCCATGACGCGCGATCTGTGCGAGGTGCTGCCGGCGTTTTCGCAGCAGCTTTTGCAGAAGGCCAAACCCGAAGCGCAAGGCCCGCGCGTGGCGTGGCACCCGCCCTGCACGCTGCAGCATGGCCAGCAGATTCGCGGCGCGGTGGAAACACTGCTCGGCTCGCTGGGTGTGGACGTCAAGCTCTGCGCCGACAGCCACCTGTGCTGCGGCTCGGCGGGGACGTATTCGGTGCTGCAACCGGAACTCGCCTACCGGCTGCGCGACGACAAGCTCGCCAAGCTGCAAGCAACGCAGCCCGAGCGCATCGTCACCGCCAACATCGGCTGCGTCACACATCTGCAAAGCGGCACCGACACGCCGGTCGAACACTGGATCGAGCTGGTCGACCGCATGCTCGTCTGAAACGAACGCACCCAGTTCTATACTGGCCGCTTCGTTTGTTCCGGAGGCCCCATGCTGCAAACCTTCGCGATCCTGTTGACGTTCCAGTCGGTGGGAGAGCTGTTGACGTATTCCCTGCACCTGCCCGTGCCCGGCCCGGTGATCGGCATGGTGCTGCTGGTCATTTACCTGCTGGTGGACAAGGGCCGCGTGCTCGAAGTCATGCAGGGCACCGTGAGTGAACTGCTGCGGCACCTGACCATCCTGTTCGTGCCGGCCGGCGTAGGCGTCATGACGCAACTGAACCGCATCGGGCAGGAATGGCTGCCGATCGTGGTGGCGACCGTCGTATCGACATGGCTGGCGATTGCCGCCGGGGCGCTGGTCACGCGCGCGCTGATGCGCCGCATCGGAGACCACGGCGAATCGCACGAGGAGCTCGCCCCATGAGCGCGATGGCCCCTAACCTGCACCAGCTCTGGGTGTACCTCGCTGCGAGCCCACTGCTGGGCCTGACCGCCACGCTCATCGCCTATCTGATCGGCGTGCGTCTGCATGAGCGCAGCCGCTTCAACCCGATGGTCAATCCGCTGCTGATTGCGGTCGTCATCCTCGGCACGCTGCTGACCGTGACAGGCACGCCTTACAAGACCTACTTTGACGGCGCGCAGTTCGTGCACTTCCTGCTGGGGCCGGCCACGGTGGCGCTGGCGGTGCCGCTGTTTCAGCAATGGGCGAAGCTGCGCCGCCACGCGTTGCCGCTCATGGCCGGGCTGCTTGCGGGATCGGTCGTGGCGGTGGTGTCTGCCGTGGGCATCGCGTGGCTGTTGGGTGCATCGCCGGAAACGCTGCGCTCGATGGCGCCGAAATCGGTGACGATCCCGATCGCCATGGGCATCTCGGAGAAGATCGGCGGCGCGCCGACCATCACGGCAGTACTGGTGCTCATTACCGGCATTGTCGGCGCGACGACCACGACGCGGCTGCTGAACCTGCTGCGCGTGCGTGAGTACAGCGTGCGGGGCTTTGCCACCGGCATTGCGGCGCATGGCATTGGCACCGCGCGAGCGTTTCAGGTCAATCCGGAAGCCGGCGCGTTCTCGGCGCTGGGCATGGGCCTGAACGGCGTGCTGACAGCGGTGCTGGTGCCGCTGCTGGCGGGCTGGATTCCCCACTGAGCCGCCTTCCCCTCCGCCCCGGCATTCACTGCCTGGGCAACCTGAAACACGATCCTCAGTCCTCCTGAATGCTCCTGACAGAACGCTGTCAGGAGCCCCCCGCCAGAATCGCTCCACCTCAACCGGCAACGGCACTCCCAACCGCCTGCGCCACCTACTGGAGCGAACATCATGGCAAGCGTCATCAACTGGTTTGAAATCCCCGCCAACGATTTCCCGCGCGCGGTGAAG
The DNA here is from genome assembly GCF_905397375.1 of Ralstonia mannitolilytica. Lineage (GTDB taxonomy): Bacteria > Pseudomonadota > Gammaproteobacteria > Burkholderiales > Burkholderiaceae > Ralstonia > Ralstonia mannitolilytica. Next base: position 13,692 of record NZ_CAJPVG010000006.1, on the reverse strand, counting down.
TTCTACGAGAACGTCTTCGACACGCAGCTCAAGCAGGAAGACATGGGCGACATGACCATGGGCGTGTTTCCGGCAGGTGAGACGACGATTCACGGCGCGCTGGTCAAGGGCGAAGGCTTTGCACCGTCCGACAAGGGCAGCGTGGTCTACCTGAATGCGCCGGACCTGGACGCCGTGCTCGAGCGCGTGAACGGCAGCGGCGGCCAATGCGTGTTCGGGCCGATGACGCTGCCCGACCACATGGGCCGCATCGCCCACATCGTCGACACCGAAGGCAACCGCATCGGCCTGCATGAGCCCGATGCCAAGACGCAGGCGTACCTGCTGCAGCAGTAACGCCGCTTTCCCCAAGGCCGGCGCGCCGGCGTCGGCCGACTCACCAAGACAGAGAAGAACACCATGCCGAGTCAATCGCCGTACCTCATGCGCGCTGCCGACATTGCCGCGCGCACGCAGTCGTTTTCACACCCCTGGAACAGCCTGTCGGAAATCCACGGCACCATGATGGGCCGGCTGCTGGGGCTCAAGCGCACCGGCGTGAATTTCGCCCGCGTGCCGCCGGGCAAGGAGTCGTTCGTCTACCACTCGCACCAGCGCGAGGAGGAGTGGATCTACATCCTCTCCGGCGAGGCGCAGGCGGAGATCGATGACAGCGTCTTCATCGTCCGCCCCGGCGATTTCATGGCCTTCCCCACAGGCGTGGCGCACCACCTGCGCAACTGCGGCAAGGAAGACCTGCTCTACCTGTGCGGCGGCGAGCATCTGAACATCGAGATTGCCGATTTTCCGCGGCTCGGCAAGCGGATGCTGCGCTGTGGCGAGCAGGTGGACGTGGTGGACCTCCACCCGCAGCGCGAGCTGACGCCCTTCGGCGCGTAGGGGAAAGACTGTGCGGATTGCGCGCGGCAAGAAGCCCACTACAATGCCGCGCATGACACGCCGCGCCGACCGCCTCTTCCAGATCGCCCAGATCCTGCGAGGCCGCCGTCTGACCACGGCGGCGATGCTGGCCGACCGCCTGGGCGTGTCCGAGCGCACGGTGTATCGGGACATCCGCGATCTGTCCGTCTCGGGCGTGCCGATCGAGGGCGAGGCCGGCATCGGCTACCGCATGCGCGCCGATTTCGACCTCGCGCCGCTGATGTTCACGCCGGATGAGGTCGAAGCGCTGGTTGCCGGCGCGCGGATGATCAAGGCGTGGGGCGGCGGCGCCATGGCCGGCTCCGTGGAAGCCGCGCTCGAGAAGCTGATGGGCGCCCTGCCCGCCGAGCGCCGCACCGAAGCGGAAACGACGCGCATCTTCGCGCCCGGCTACGGCATGGGCAGCGAGGTCAAGCAGATCTTCGATACGCTGCATGCGGCGCTGGGCCGCCACGCCGTGGCGCGGCTGTCCTACCGCGACGCCCAAGGCCAGCTGACGGACCGCTGCATCCAGCCGCTCGGGCTGTTCTTCTGGGGCCAGGTGTGGCTCGTGGCCGCATGGTGCGAGCACCGCCAGGACTACCGCACGTTCCGCCTCGACCGCTGCGTGAAGGTCGACATTCTCGAACGCCACTTCGCCGAATCCGCCGAGCGCTCGCTGGCGGATTTCATGCGCAAGGTGCGCGGGTCGTCGGACTGACGTTGAAGCCGGCGCGTCAGGCCGGATCCGGCTCGGCCAGCAGCATTTCGATGTCGCCGACGATCTCGTCGGGCTTGGTCAGCGGTGCATAGCGCTTGTAGACCGTGCCGTCGCGGCGCAGCAGGAACTTGGTGAAGTTCCACTTGATCGCCTGGGTGCCGAGCACGCCAGGTTTTTCCGACGTGAGCCACTTGTACAGCGGATGCGCATTCGCCCCGTTCACGTCGATCTTGCCGAACATCGGGAACGACACGCCGTAGTTCTTCTCGCAGAACGCGCCGATCTCATCTGCGCTGCCCGGCTCCTGCTTGCCGAACTGGTTGCACGGGAAACCGAGCACTTCCAGCCCCTTGTCGTGCAGGCGCTTGTACACCGCCTCGAGCCCGGCGTATTGCGGCGTGAACCCGCATTGGCTGGCCGTGTTGACGATCAGCAGGACCTTGCCCTTGTACTGCGACAACGGCACGCGCTGGCCGGTCAGCGAATCGGCTTCGAAGGCGTAGATGTCGGTCATGGGCGTCTCCAGATACGCTTACACCACGTTCAGATGTTCGGTGCCGGCCGCCAGGTCGGTCTGCCCGGCGCGCTTGCTGTGCAGCTTGATCTGCAGGCGCAGGTCGTTGAGCGAGTCGGCGTTGCGCAGGGCGTCTTCGTAGGTGATCTTGTCCGCCTCGTACAGCTCGAACAGCGCCTGGTCGAAGGAAATCATGCCCTGCTCGCGCGATTTCTTCATGACCTCCTTCAGCTCGTGCACCTCGCCCTTGAAGATGAGGTCCTGCACCAGCGGCGTGGCCAGCATGATCTCCACGGCCGGCACGCGCCCCTTCTTGCCTTTGCGCGGCAGCAGGCGCTGCGCAATCATCGCGCGCAGGTTCAGCGAGAGGTCGATCAGCAACTGCTGGCGCTTCTCTTCCGGAAAGAAGTTGATGATGCGGTCGATGGCCTGGTTCGAGCTGTTGGCGTGCAGCGTGGCGAGGCACAGGTGGCCGGTTTCCGCATACTGGATGGCGTATTCCATCGTGTCGCGATCGCGGATTTCGCCGATCAGGATCACATCCGGCGCCTGGCGCAGCGTGTTCTTCAGCGCCACGTGCCACGACTCGGTGTCCACGCCGACCTCGCGCTGCGTGACCACACAGTTCTGGTGCGCGTGCACGTATTCGACCGGGTCTTCGATCGTGATGATATGGCCGTACGAATTGGCGTTGCGATGCCCCACCATGGCCGCCAGCGAGGTCGACTTGCCCGAGCCGGTGGCGCCCACCACGATCACCAGGCCGCGCTTGCTCATCACGATGTCGTTGAGGATCGGCGGCAGGTCAAGCTCGTCCAGCGAGGGGATCTTCGTGTTGATGGTCCGCAGCACCATGCCGGCGCGGCCCTGCTGCACGAAGGCCGACACGCGAAAGCGCCCGGCACCCGGGGCCGTGATGGCGAAGTTGCACTCAAGGGTCTGTTCGTACTCGCGCAGCTGCTTCTCGTTCATGATCGCCTTGACCAGGCTCATGGCCTGCGTGGCGTTCAACGGCTGCTGCGAGATCGGCGTGACCTTGCCGTCCACCTTGATGGCGGGCGGGAAATCCGACGTGATGAACAAGTCCGAGCCACGGCTGTTCACCATCAACTGCAGGAGTTCGTGGATGTATTTGGTGGCGGCTTCGCGGTCCAGCATGGCGTGCCCCTCCTTGAAGTCGGTGAGTGGTCGCCGCAGCGACCGTCAATGCGTCAGTTCGCGAACGCGTCGGGGTTCTTGGCGATGGCGCGCGCATCCGCGTAGTTGATCGCCGAGCGCTTGATGAGGTCGGCCAGGCACTGGTCGAGCGTCTGCATGCCCATGCCGCTGCTGGTCTGCATCATCGAGTACATCTGCGAGATCTTGTTCTCACGGATCAGGTGGCGGATGGCCGGCGTCGTGATCATGATCTCGTGCGCCGCAATCCGCCCCGAGCCGTCGCGCGTCTTGAGCAGCGTCTGCGAGATCACCGCCTCCAGCGATTCAGAAAGCATGGTCCGCACCATGTCTTTCTCTTCCGACGGGAACACGTCGACCACCCGGTCGATCGTCTTGGCCGCAGAACTCGTGTGCAGCGTGGCGAACACCAAGTGGCCGGTTTCAGCGGCCGTCAGCGCCAGGCGGATGGTTTCCAGGTCACGCAATTCGCCGACGAGGATGACGTCCGGGTCTTCACGCAGCGCCGACTTCAGTGCATTGGCGAACGACAGCGTGTGCGGCCCGAGTTCGCGCTGGTTGATCAGGCTCTTCTTCGATTCGTGCACGAATTCGATCGGGTCCTCCACCGTGAGGATGTGGCCCATGTCGTTTTCGTTGCGGTGGTTCACCATCGCGGCCAGCGTGGTGGACTTGCCCGAGCCGGTCGGGCCGGTCACGAGCACCAGGCCGCGCGGCTTCATCGCCAGCTCGGCAAACACGGGCGGCGCCTTCAGGTCGTCCAGCGAGAGCACCTTCGACGGAATCGTCCGGAACACGGCCGAGGCGCCGCGGTTCTGGTTGAACGCGTTGACCCGGAAGCGGGACAGGCCCGGAATCTCAAACGAGAAGTCGACTTCCAGGTTTTCTTCGTAGACCTTGCGCTGCACGTCGCTCATGATGTCGTACACCATGGCGTGCACATCCTGGTGCGTGAGCGGCGGCACATTGATCCGGCGCATGTCGCCGTGGATCCGGATCATCGGCGGCAGGCCGGCCGACAGATGCAGGTCCGACGCCTTGTTCTTGGCCGAGAAGGCCAGAAGCTGCGCGATGTCCATCTTATAATGACCCCCGACTTTTTTATGTCGCCCGGGCGTCGCAATGGCGCTCCGAGACGCGCTCCGAGCCGTCGATTCGACGTGCCGGAACCCTTGTTTATTTGTAACAAACGTCGCCGGATTATGTCTGTAATCGCCGCCAACTTGCAAGCCGTGCGTCAGCGGATCACAACGGCCTGCACACTGGCTTCGCGCGATGCTGCGGGTGTCACATTGCTGGCCGTTTCCAAGACGTTCGACGCCCACGCGGTGCGTGCAGCGCACGCCGCCGGTCAGCGCCTGTTCGGCGAGAACTACGTGCAGGAAGGCGTAGCCAAGATGGACGCGCTGGCCGATCTGCGCACCGGTCCGGACCCGATCTCCTGGCATTTCATCGGCCCGCTGCAAAGCAACAAGACCCGCGCGGTGGCCGAGCGCTTTGACTGGGTCCACAGCATCGACCGGCTCAAGATTGCCGAACGGCTGTCTGCGCAGCGCCCCGAGCACTTGCCGCCGCTGCAGATCTGCCTCGAAATCAACATCAGCCGTCAAGCCAGCAAGCATGGCCTGCTGCCGGACTTCGACGGCGTGCTTGCGGTGGCGCGCGCCGTCTCGGCCCTGCCCCGTCTGCAATTGCGCGGCCTGATGGCGGTGCCCGAGCCCACCGACGACCCCGCCGCGCGACGCCGGCCCTTTGCCGCCTTGCGCGCCCTCGCCGATCAGCTGCACGAGGCGGGCATCCCGCTCGATACCCTGTCGATGGGCATGTCCGCCGACCTGGAAGACGCGATTGCCGAAGGCGCGACCATCGTCCGCGTCGGCAGTGCCATCTTCGGGGCGCGGCATTATGCCAACGCCTGAATTCCTGTTTTCTCTCACACCACAACTCTCATGCTCGACACTCTGAAACTCGGCTTCATCGGCGGCGGCAACATGGCCGCGGCCCTCATCGGCGGCCTGATCGCCAAGGGCGCGCACGGCGCCAACATCGTGGTGGTAGACCCGACCGAACCCGCGCGCAGTCGCGCCGAGCAGACCTGGGGCGCCCGCACGGCCGCCACTCCGGGCGCAGAACTCGCCGACCGCGACGTGATCGTGCTGGCAGTCAAGCCGCAGCAGATGCGGGAGGTATGCGCACAACTGGCGCCGCACCTGGGCGACAGCCTGGTGCTGTCGGTGGCGGCCGGCATCCGCATTCAGGATCTGTCGCGCTGGCTGAATGGCCACGCTCGCATCGTGCGGGGGATGCCCAACACGCCGGCGCTCTCCGGCCTCGGCATGACAGGCCTGGCCGCGAACGCCGGCCTGTCGGAGGACGACCGCGCCACGGCCAGCGCCATCGCCAACGCCGTCGGCAAAAGCGTCTGGGTGCCGAGCGAAGCGCAGATCGACGCCGTCACGGCCATCTCGGGCAGCGGCCCGGCGTATGTGTTCTATTTCATCGAGGCGATGCAGCAGGCTGCGCAGGAGCTGGGCCTGTCTGCCGAAGACGGCCGTACGCTGGCGGTGGAAACGTTCCTCGGTGCGGCCACGCTGGCGGGCCAGTCGGCCGAACCCGTGGAACTGCTGCGTGAGCGCGTGACGTCCAAGGGCGGGACGACGTATGCAGCGCTGACGTCGATGGAGGGCGCCGGCGTCAAGGCGGCGTTTGTGCGCGCCATGCACGCTGCGGCCGCGCGCGGCAAGGAAATGGGCGAAGAATTGGGCCGCGACTGATCGACACTGCAACGAACGGACGGCATCAGCGCATGGACGCCGGTCTCTTCGTCATCGAACAGCCGGGGCTGTTCAAGGCAGCGATGGTGCTTGCTTTGCCACTGGCGTACTGGCTGTGGCGCCGGTTCTTTGAAGATGGCCACGGTTTTCTGCGCAGCCTGCGCATGGCGCTGCAGCCTGACATCGTGTCGGCGCTGCGCGGCGAATATCCGGATGCCTTCTGGGAGATGCTGCGCGTACTCGCCCTTGCGGCGGGCTGCGCAGCCGGCCTCACGCTCATTTACAAGGGACTGTGCCTCGTCCTCTAGCGCAGCGCATACGCCGCCGCAACGCCCGCAAACAGGCAGGCGCCCAGCCAGTTGTTGTGACGGAAGACAAAGAAGCATTTCATCCGGTCACGCGTCTGCAGCATCGGGTAGTACCACAGCGCCAGCGCCACCGCTGCGGCAAACCCGATCCAATACGCCACACCCAGCGCCATCACATGGCCGGCCCAGGCCATGATCCCGAAGAAGCCGGCATAGCACAGCATGATCGCCGCCACATCGAAGCGGCCAAACGTGATGGCCGACGTCTTGATGCCGATGAGCAGGTCGTCATCCCGATCGACCATCGCATAGGCGGTGTCGTAGGCGACGGCCCAGAACACGTTGCCGACGAGCATCAGCCACGCCAGCACGGGCACGTGGTCCTGCACCGCTGCGTAGGCCATCGGAATGCCGAAGCCGAACGCAATCCCCAGGTATGCCTGCGGAATCGCAAAGAAGCGCTTGAAGAACGGGTACGTGCCGGCAATCAGCACCGCCGCCACCGACATCCACTTGGTCAGCGCATTGAGCGGCAGGATCAGCGTGAAAGCGGTGATGGACAGCACGGCTGCCAGGGCCAGCGCCTCCCACGGCGCGATGAGGCCGGCGGTGATCGGCCGCTCCTTGGTGCGCTTGACGTGCTTGTCGAAATCCCGGTCGGCCCAGTCGTTCACGGCGCACCCGGCCGAGCGCATCAGGAACGTGCCGACCGTGAAGATCACCACCAGCGAGACCGGTGGATGTCCCTCGGCGGACATCCACAATGCCCACAGCGTCGGCCACAGCAGGAGCAGCGTGCCGATCGGTTTGTCCATGCGCATGAGGCGCGCGTAGAGCACGGGGCGGCTGGGCTGGGCAGCAGACGATTGCATCAGAATCACCAAGGAAAAATGGCGCCTGCACGAGGCAAGGCGCCATTTTAGTCCCGACGCGCGGTCAGGCCGCCAGATCGAAACGGTCCAGGTTCATCACTTTTACCCAGGCCGCCACGAACTCGCGGAGGAAGCGGTCCTTGCCGTCGGCGCTGCCGTACACCTCGGCCAGCGCACGCAGGATCGAATTCGAACCGAACACCAGGTCCACACGCGTGCCCGTCCACTTCAGCTCGCCGGTCTTGCGGTCGTAGCCTTCGTAGATGTCACCGGCGGGCTTCCATTCGGTGCCCATGTCGAGCAGGTTGACGAAGAAGTCGTTCGTCAGCGCGCCAGGGGTCTTTGTGAAGACACCGTGCTGGCTGCCGTCTGCGTTGATGTTGATGGCGCGCAGACCGCCGATCAGCACGGTCAGCTCGGGCGCCGTCAGCGTCAGCAATTGCGCCTTGTCGAGCAGCAGTACTTCGGCCGGCACCGCGAACTTCGTCTTCTCGTAGTTGCGGAAGCCATCGGCCACCGGTTCCAGCACCGAGAACGACGCGGCATCTGTCTGTTCCTGCGTGGCGTCGACGCGGCCCGGCGTGAACGGCACGGTGAGCGTCGTGCCGGCGGCCTTGGCGGCCAGCTCAATGCCCACGCTGCCAGCCAGCACGATCACATCCGCCAGCGATGCCTTGCCCGAGGCGCGCTGGATCGCTTCCAGCCTGGCCAGCGTCCCGGCCACGGCCTGGTTGACGGCCCAATCGTTCTGCGGCGCCAGGCGAATGCGTGCACCGTTGGCCCCGCCGCGCTTGTCCGAGCCGCGGAACGTCGAGGCCGAAGCCCAGGCCACCGCCACCAGTTCCGAGGCCGACAGGCCGGATTCCGCAATCTTCGCCTTGAGGTCGGCGATATCGGCGTCGGTCGGCTGGTGCACGGCTGCCGGCAGCGGGTCTTGCCAGATCAGGTCTTCGCGCGGCACTTCCGGGCCGAGGTAGCGCGACTTTGGGCCCAGGTCACGGTGCGTGAGCTTGAACCACGCACGCGCAAAGGCTTCGGCAAAGGCCTGCGGGTTGTTCAGGAAGCGGCGGGAGATCTTCTCGTAGGCCGGGTCGAAGCGCAGCGACAGGTCGGTCGTCAGCATCGTGGGCTTGCGCTTGGGCGAGTCCGGCGTCGGGCCGGGGATGACCGCTTCCGCGTCTTTGGCGACCCACTGCAGCGCGCCGGCCGGGCTCCTCTCCTGCACCCATTCGTACTTGAACAGATTCTCGAAGAAGAAGTTGCTCCATTGCGCGGGCGTCTGCGTCCAGGTGACTTCCAGCCCGCTGGTGATGGCGTCCGCGCCCTTGCCGGTGCCATACGTGCTGGCCCAGCCCAGGCCTTGCGCTTCCAGCGGCGCGGCCTCGACATCGGCGCCAACGTGGCTGGCCGGCCCGGCACCGTGCGTCTTGCCGAACGTGTGGCCGCCGGCGATCAACGCCACGGTTTCTTCATCGTCCATCGCCATGCGGGCGAAGGTTTCGCGGATGTCCTTGGCCGCCTCGAGCGGATCGCCAGGGGCGTGCTCGGGGCCTTCCGGGTTCACGTAGATCAGGCCCATCTGCACCGCCGCGAGCGGGTTGGCGAGGTTGCGCTCGCCCGAATAGCGCGTGGCTTCCAGCCACTTGGTCTCGTTGCCCCAGTAGACGTCGTTGTCCGGTTCCCAGGTGTCTTCGCGACCGCCGGCAAAGCCGAACGTGCGGAAGCCCATGGTTTCGAGCGCGACGTTGCCTGTCAGGATCAGCAGATCGGCCCACGAGATGGCCTGACCGTACTTCTGCTTGATCGGCCACAGCAGGCGGCGCGACTTGTCGATGTTGACGTTGTCGGGCCACGAGTTGAGCGGCGCGAAACGCTGCTGGCCGCGTCCTGCGCCACCGCGGCCATCGCCCGTGCGGTAGGTGCCGGCAGCGTGCCACGCCATGCGGATGAACTGCGGGCCGTAGTGACCGAAGTCGGCCGGCCACCAGTCCTGCGAGTCAGTCATCAGTTTGCGCAGGTCGGCCTTGAGGGCGTCATAGTCGATCGACTTGAACGCCTCGCGGTAATTGAACTGCTTGCCGAGCGGATCCGACTTCTCGGAATGCTGGTTCAGCAAATCAACGCGCAGTTGATTGGGCCACCAGTCCTTGTTGGACGTACCGCCACCGAAGGCGTGGGAAGCAGCGGGGCCATGGCCGGAAAACGGGCATTTAGCTTCAGTCGTCATCATTCTCTCGTTGAGGTCTGGGGAGTGATGTGCCCCACCCCGGCAACCGTGCCGGCCGCCGGAGGGAGCCCAGTTCGCTGCTGTTGAAACGCCCGTCAAAGGCGTGGCGATACGGCCATCAAGGCATTACGCCAGCAGGGAGCGCAGCATCCACGCGGTCTTCTCGTGAATGTCCATGCGTTGGGTGAGCAGGTCTGCCGTCGGTTCGTCGGCGGCCTTGTCGACATCCGGGAACAGGCTACGGGCGGTGCGCGTCACGGCTTCGTGGCCGGCCACCAGCTCGCGCACCATGTCCATCGCCTCGGGCACGCCCTTCGATTCGGGAATCGACGACAGCTTGGCGAACTCCGAATACGAACCCGGCGCCGGATAACCGAGCGCACGAATGCGTTCGGCCACCGGGTCGACGGCATTCCACAGCTCGTTGTACTGCGTCTCGAACATCAGATGCAGCGTGTTGAACATCGGACCGGTGACGTTCCAGTGGAAGTAGTGCGTCTTCAGGTAGAGCGAATACGTATCGGCCAGCAGGCGCGACAGGCCTTCAGCGATCTTCTTGCGGTCCTTGTCGGCAATACCGATGTTGATCTGGGCTGCGGCCACTGCGCCGCCGTTCTTCTTTGCCATCTGAAATCCCCTGGAAAAGTGGTGTGCAAAATCGCGAGTGCCGACCGAAATCAGATCAGCCACGCGAGCGTCCAGCCTTGCTTTCGGTTGCCAGGCCCGCTGCGAGTTCCGAGCATGGCATCGCCCTGTGACGAAACCACGCGCGAACGGCAACCGGACGGTCAGGCCGTCAACTGCACCATGCTGTGCAGGAGGACGATCATAGCGCCCGCCGCCACAATGACCAGGCCAATCTGCTTGCGCACCCACTTGCGTTGCAGGCGGGCAGATTCCGCCAGGCGCGTGCCCCGACCACCGGCCGCGCTTCCCGGCATGCCGGACAGCATCGGCACCTCGGCCTGCGCGGCGCGCACCGTGTGAGCAAACCCCTGCCATTCCGAAACGAACATCCGCACCATTGCCACGATCTTTCCTCCTTGCAGTCCAGCGCCCTTTCGCGAACCTCAGGTCAATGCGATTCACCGTAGACGGCCAGCCACTCCAGCACGGCTGCAATGGCATCTGAGGCAAGGCGGGTGGACATGACTGGCTCCAGTAATCAGCGGCGAGCCGGCTGGCTCACAATGGAAAGCACTCTACCTTGGCGCTATGGATTCGTGAATTTGATTGTTTTTATCTATGAATTAGACGTGCGCTATGGCCGTCATGCAAAAAGCATGGTGTCCGCGTAGCGAAGATAATTAGAAAATAGCGAAGTAGATTAGAAAATATCGAAGTTTGGATTGGGTGCTACCCAGCGAGAAGCCGCACTACAGAGCCATTCCCCTCACTTTTTCGGCTCTACGAAATGATGCGCCGCACCATTTGATGCGCAGCGCATCCGCCCATCACGTCGTCCGACCACAACGTTCGCGGCTGCGAACCAAGTCCAGTACTTCGCCGGATAGCCTCAGCCTACCTGGTGTTGTATGGTTCAAGAACGTGGTTACACGAGCCGCATCACACCTTTCATACCTCCATGGCTGCCAAAGACACCTGCCGTCACCAATCGACCCCAGCGGTCGATGTCGGCAGCCGCGCGTTCGCTCCGTCAGAGCGAACTCACTCGCGAATAGCTGACTGACCTCGGGCTTCTTCGGCTCCCGGCGTTGCCGGGTTCGATGGCTGCGGCTGCAAGCCATTGATTCGCGTATGGAGAATCATCATGTCTGCTCCCCGGCAACCTTCGGAGCACCCACCTGGATTTGTTCCTTTAGGGGATCTGTCCGAGCAGCGTAGTGCGGCGGCATGGCATCTGCTCATCCCCTCGAACACGCACACCGTCCTTGAGGCTGCCCGACAAGCCAAACTGGACCTTGCGGTGATAAAAGAAGATGAGCATGAATCCTCATCTGCTGGACCGGCTGTGGCGACGCCGGCAGAAGTGGTTCCCGCTCCTCGCCGTGCTCGGCCCCGGCATATTCAGGTTTTTGGGCCTGAAGCGCTGGCGCTCGCCAACGAGCACATGCAAGGTGCAGACCGCAGCCAGCGGCGGTGCGCCGAGACATTGTTGGAGCGAGCCGGGAGCAATGAGGGCTACCGCGCACTACCTCGTGTTCGATCTGCCCTGAAGAAGCTCGAAACGGCGCGGAGCGTGTTCGGCAACCTGAGTGAGCCGATTGAGAAGCTCAGGATTGATCTCACGTTGAACAGTGCGATGCGGACAAAGGATTTCCGGATTCGGCCGATCCTGCTGACAGGACCACCAGGCATTGGAAAAACGCACTTTGCGCTGAAGTTGGCAGAGCTTCTGAATGTGCCAATGCGGAAGTGGTCCGCTGGAAGTGCCCAGGCAAGCTTCCAACTGACGGGCGGCGATAGCGCCTGGCACAGCGCTCGACCTGGGATGGTTATTGAGATGCTCGCCCGTGGCAGCTCGGCGACGCCTGTGCTCATCTTGGACGAAGTGGACAAGATTGGTAGCGATGTCCGCTACCCGGTAACTCCTGTACTGCTGGATCTACTTGAGTCCGAGACAGCAAGCACATTCCAAGACATGTTCTTGCATATGGCGTTTGACGCCAGTCGGATCATCTACGTCCTGACGGCCAATGATCTCAACGCTGTGCCTTCCCCGCTATTGAGCCGCGTAGAGGTGTTTGACATCCCGGCACCTGAGCCCGAGCAGCGGTTGCTGCTTGTTTTGGCGGAGGTGCAGCGGCTGCAGCGTGCCACCGGCAAGCGCATTGAGTTGGACGCCAGCGCGGCAGAAGCCTTGGCAGGACGGAGCGACCTAGATCTGCGCGCAACACATCGTTTGGTCCAGGATGCTTTTGCGACTGCGATGGCATCAGGAAAGCACGTCGCCGCGCCCAAGATGCCGCGGCGCGCCGGGCGGCAGGCGATCGGCTTCGTGGCAGACCGACAATCTGGTGAGCGGGCCTAGGGGCAATGAATCACCATGCCCGCGACCTACGCTATTGCAATCGCCCTGTGGAGAGACGCGCTGCCGCGAAGGCGTGGACGGAGTAATCTGGGGGGCAGGACAAATGGAGCAAGCCATGCCGGCAGACAAATTCGGCCGATTCATGACCAGCGATACATTTTTGACGCGCGCGGACGCGGCAGTTGCCGCGGCAGTACGCCGCCTCGAAAAGCAAGGCATCGTACCGGCTTACATCCGACGCCAACCAGAGCCGCAGGCAAAATCTGAAGCGGCCCCAAGCGACATCCCTCCTGATGTGAGCCAGGACGTCACGAGTAAGCATGAATCTCCTGGTTCTAAGTGACCTGCACCTCGAATTCACTACCCTCGACATCGACACGACGGGCGCTGATGTCATCGTGCTTGCTGGTGACATTCATATAGGCAAGCGAGGAATGCCTTGGATTGAAGCCCAGAGTCGTGGCCTGCCGGTCATCTATGTGCCTGGCAACCACGAGTTCTACAAAGGCGAGCACAGCAGAGTGCTGCGAGATCTGCGGGCGGCATGCGCGGCAACGTCGAACGTTCATCTCCTCGACATGGATAGATTCGTGATCGGGGACGTAGAGTTCCTAGGTGCCACGCTCTGGACAGACTTCGCTTTGTACGGGGGTACAGAAGAAAACGTGCGTACCGCCGAAGGCTACGCTGGTCGAGGCATGTCCGACTTCACCGGGGCCATTCGTTTTGAATCGCACGGGGTGTTCAGAAAGTTGCAACCGCGGGATACGACACGGATGCACCACGTCGCGCGCGACTGGCTCCGCACGGAACTAATGTCCCCTTCACAGCACAGGCGGGTGGTCGTTACCCATCACGCCCCTTCGGCCAAGAGTGTCTCGTCGCGCTATCAAGATGATCCGCTGACGTCTGCATATGCCAGCCGCATGGATGATGTGGTCCAACTGGCCGATCTATGGATTCATGGCCATATGCACGACAGCTTCGACTACAGCGTCGGCGCATGTCGCGTTATATGCAATCCACGGGGATATGCACCGAAAGGACACCCAGCGGAAAATCAGGCCTTCAGTACTGGATTAGTGCTTGAGATATAGGTAAGCACCCGGTGAACCCGTCTTGCCAGCTAGGTGGCGCTGGGCGTCCAGCGATGCGGGAGCAGTTCGGCGATGTCGGCCGCCTTGTGGGTCGGCAGTCGCGTGAGGACG
>NZ_CAJPVG010000005.1 GCF_905397375.1 Ralstonia mannitolilytica | reverse complement strand
GACGTCCGTTGCATATTGCTCCAGCAGGAAGCCCTGGATTTCACGCACGGTCATGCCCCGGGCGTACATGGCGACGATCTTGTCGTCGAAACCCTTGAAGCGTCGCTCGTGTTTGGGAATGAGCAGCGGCTCGAAGCTGCCGTCACGATCTCGTGGTACCTCGATGCGGATCGGACCGTCCTCGGTCAGCACCGTCTTGGCGCCCGTGCCGTTGCGCTGGTTGGTGACGGTGGCCGGTTTGGCCGCACCTGGCCGATAGCCGAGATGATGGTTCATCTCGCCACCCAGCGCCCGCTCGATCAGGGCCTTCTTAAGGGCCAGCGTGGCAGCATTGATGGCTTCGGCCGTCATCGGGCCGTTGCCGAACTGTTCGAGCAGTTCGGCGGGGATCGCCGGCAGATCGGCCGGCTTGGTCTTCGGTTTGCCAGGCATAAGGTCTCCTTGGGAGCATGTTATGCCTTGAACACGAAATTGCTGACAGGTCCCTTCGCTCAGACAGTTTCCCGTCTTTTTTCCGCACGCTTACAAAAATCCAAGGCGCCATCTAGGGCAGGAACGTCAAAGGCCACACCGTCGGTGTGCTGGCCTGGGCTGCACTGGTTTGCTGCTGTTGTTGCTCGCTTTGCTTCGCGTTGTGCTGTGGATTGCTACGGCACTGGTAATCGATGGTTTGGCCGTTCCCTGCCCTACGCGGCGCCTTGAATTTGTGTTGCAAGGAGGAAAAAGGAAGGGAAACTGTCTGAGCGCAGCGAGTTTTTCCCTTCCCCTCCTTGCGACACAAATTCAAGGAGGGGTCGCCGCATCGGGTGCGCCTTTCTTTGCTTACGTTCTTTGGCAAGACAAAGAAAGTGAGTCAGCCCCGGCAGGGATGAAACAGGGGACGGACCACCAAGTTAAAACAACAAAGCCATCCCCCAAGCAAATCAGGCAGCCTCCGCCACCGGATGCCTCTGCTTCCGATAAAGAAAATCCAACACCGCCGTCCGGCAAGCGTGATAAGCCGCATCCTCCGCCAACGCCATCCGATCCCGCGGCCGCGGCAAATCCACCGTCAACACTTCGCCAATCGTCGCAGCCGGCCCATTCGTCATCATCACGATGCGATCCGCCAGCAGCACCGCTTCATCCACATCGTGGGTCACCATCACCACCGTGCTGCCGGTCGCCGCCACGATCTTCAGCAACTCGTCCTGCAGATGCGCCCGCGTGAGTGCATCCAGCGCGCCAAACGGCTCATCCATCAGCAACACCTTCGGCTCCATGGACAACGCTCGCGCAATGCCCACGCGCTGCTTCATCCCGCCCGAGATTTCATGCGGATGCTTCTGCTCGGCATGCGACAAGCCCACCAGCGCCAGCGCCGCATGCGTGCGCTCACGCAGTTGCGCCTTGGTCTCGGTCTTGCCGAAGACGCGCTCGACGGCGAGATACACGTTGTCAAAGCACGTGAGCCACGGCAACAGCGAGTGGTTCTGAAACACCACCGCGCGATCCGGTCCCGGCCCGGCAATCTCGCGCTCGGCGAGGATCAATCCACCCGTGGTCGGCCGCGTGAGGCCGGCAATGAGATTGAGCAACGTCGACTTACCGCACCCCGAGTGCCCGATGAGCGCGATGCACTCACCGCGCGCCACCGTCAGGTCGATGTCGCGCAGGGCGACGAACGGGCCGCGCTTGGTCTTGAACGTCTGCCCGACGTTTTCAATGCGCAGGAATTTGTCTGTCATGGCGCTCCCCCCAATGTCCTCAAACCGCGTCGTACGAGAAGCGCCGCGCAATCGCCAGCAGCGCGTGCTCGAGCAGCAAGCCCACCACACCGATCACGAAGATGGCGATGACGATGTGCTCGACCTTCAGGTTGTTCCACTCGTC
The DNA here is from genome assembly GCF_905397375.1 of Ralstonia mannitolilytica. Taxonomy (GTDB): domain Bacteria; phylum Pseudomonadota; class Gammaproteobacteria; order Burkholderiales; family Burkholderiaceae; genus Ralstonia; species Ralstonia mannitolilytica. The sequence continues at coordinate 261,552 of NZ_CAJPVG010000005.1, read as the reverse complement.
CCACAGCCAGAAGCCGATGCCGACGCCGCCGGTGAGCATCTCCGCCGCCACGATGACCAGCCACGCCGTGCCGATGGACAGCCGCACGCCCGTCAGCATGTACGGCAGCACCGCGGGAAACAGCACGCGCGTGAACACCTTCCATTCGGACAGGTTCAGCACACGGGCCACGTTCAGGTAGTCCTGCGGCACGCGCGTCACGCCCACGGCAGTGTTGATCACCATCGGCCAGATCGAGCAGATGAAGATCGCCCAGATGGCTGCCGGGTTGGCGGACTTGAACAGCAGCAGCCCGATCGGCAGCCACGCCAGCGGCGATACCGGCCGCAGCAGGCTGATGATGGGCGAGGCCATCGCGTTGAGAAACGCAAAGCGCCCGATCAGGAAGCCCGCCGGAATGCCGATGACGGCCGCCATGCCGAAGCCCGCACCCACGCGTGCCAGCGAGGCCAGCACGTTCCAGCCTACGCCCTGGTCATTCGGGCCATTGCGATAGAACGGATCGCCAAACAGCGCAACGGCCGCTTTCCACGTCACCGCCGGTGTCGGCAATGCGGCGATGGCCGTGGCAATGCCTTGCCACGCCAGCACAAACAGCACCAAGCCCAGCACCGGCGGAAAGCCGCGCACCACGGCGGCGACAAGCCAGTCGCGCGCAACGAACCGGCGACGTTCAGGGGCGGCGTCGGACTGCACGCCGGACAACGTTTTGACGAGCGTGTTCATGTCGGGCTCCATCGATGTGAGGGACCGCAATCAGAAATTCGGAAGGCCGGAGGCGTCAGGCTTTCAGCTTGAAGCCGTCCGCATACGCGGCGGGGTTCTTCGCATCCCACACCACGCCGTCGATCAACTTGGCCGTGCGCATCTCGCTCTTGGGCAGCGGCGTGCCGGTGGCGGCTGCGGCCTGCTTGAAGATGTCGATGCGGTTGACCTGCTTGGCGACGGCCAGGTAATCCGGATGCGCCTTCAGCAGCCCCCAGCGCTTGTGCTGCGTGAGGAACCACATGCCGTCCGACAGGTACGGGAAGTTGACCGCGCCGTCGTGGTAGAAGCGCATCGGGTCCGGGTCGTCCCAAGTCTTGCCCAGGCCATTGGTGTAGCGGCCGAGCATGCGGTCGAGAATGATGTCCATGTCGGTGTTGACGTAGGACTTGGCGGCGATGGTCTCGGCCGTCTTGCGGCGGTTCGACGCCGACGCATCGATGAACTTGCTCGCTTCCAGCACTGCGGCGGTGAGCGCACGCGCGGTGTTCGGATACTTCTGCACGAACTCGGCCGTGGTGCCGAGCACCTTCTCGGGGTGGTCTTTCCAGATGGCCTGTGTTGTCTCGGCGGTAAAGCCGATGTTGTCTGCAATCGCGCGGGCACCCCACGGCTCGCCCACGCAGTAGCCATCCATGTTGCCCACGCGCATGTTCGCGACCATCTGCGGCGGCGGCACGGTGATCGCCTTCGCCTCCTGCAGCGGGTGGATGCCGTGCGCGGCCAGCCAGTAATACAGCCACATCGCATGCGTGCCGGTCGGGAAGGTCTGCGCGAACACATATTCGCGCCTGTCTTTCGCCATGACGGCCTTCAACGACGCGCCATCCTTGACACCCGCTTCCTTCAGCTTGGACGACAGCGTGATCGCCTGGCCGTTGTTGTTGAGCGTCATCAGCACGGCCATGTCTTTCTTGGGGCCGCCAATGCCGAGCTGCACGCCATAGATCAAGCCGTACAGCACGTGCGCCGCATCCAGGTCACCCGATACCAGCTTGTCGCGCACGCCCGCCCACGAGGCTTCTTTCGACGGCGTGATCTTGATGCCGTACTTCTTGTCGATGCCGAGCGTGGACGCCATGACCACCGAAGCGCAGTCCGTGAGCGGGATGAAGCCGACCTTCAGCTCCGTCTTCTCGGGCGCATCGGAACCGGCGGCCCAGGCGCCGGCGCGCACCAGCGGATCGATCAATGCCACGGCACTGCCTCCTGCAATCGTCGCTGCGGCTTTCATGATGCTGCGGCGCTTCGGGTTGATCGGGTTGACGAGAGCGTCGGTCTTGTCTGGCGCGGCCATCCATGGCTCCAAAGAAAAAGCGTCCCGACGCGCGACCGCCGCCCATCCGGAAGAGGGGCGCGCTGCCGTGCATCGGGACGCCGTTGTCCCGTGCCGGTACCCACGTTGGCACCGGCTTCGCAGCGACACTTGCAAGGGGTATGCCAACGTTGACCGATGCATGCTGGCGTTCCGAGTTCGGAACTCGGCGTGCGAGGCTTTTAGCTCGGCGGTTGAGGTTCGGAACTCGGCGCGCGAGGCTTTTAGCTCGGCGGTTGAGGCTCGGAACTCGGCGCGCGAGGCTTTTAGCTCGGCGGTTGAGCTTCGGAACGCCACGTGGGGGGGGCGGAACGCCGCGCGCGACTGGTGCGTTTCCAGCGCCGGAGTTGTGCGACGCACCAAAACTGGGCGGTGGTCAGACCGCTCAGCCGGCCATCACGTCGATCACGCGCTGGGCGGCTTCCACCAGCTTGATGTTGCGGTCCATCGCCATCTTGCGCAGGCGCTTGAAGGCGTCGTCTTCCGACAGGTTCATCTGCTTCATCAGCAGGCCCTTGGCGCGCTCGAGCACCTTGCGCTCGGCGAGTTGCGTCTTGGCGTTGTCCAGCTCGGCGCGCAGTTCGCGTTCGTGCTCGAAGCGCGCGTAGGCCACGTCCAGCACCGCCTTGACGCGCGTGGGCTTGATGCCGTCGACGATGTAGGCGGTGATGCCGGCGGCGAAAGCGGCCTTGATGCGCTCGGCGTCGTCGTTGTCGGTGAACAGTACGATGGGGCGCGGTGCGTGCTGCGTGGCCACGCAAACATGCTCGATGGTGTCCCGCGCGGCCGATTCGGAGGCGACGATCACCATGTCCGGTTGCGCCTGCGCAATGCGGTCGGGCAGGGTGAGGTCCGCGTCGGCGACACCCACGTCGACAAAGCCGGCTTCGGCCAGGCCGGCACGGATCAGCTCGAGGTTGATCTGCTCGGCGTCCAGCGGATCCCGCACCAGCAGCACGCGCATCGGCGCGGCCGGGTGGGATGCGGCGAGCGAGGCGGGCGGGGTGGGCGGTTTCACATGCATGGTGCAGGAAGGTGCGTTTTGCACACCACTCATGCAAGAACCGCGCCGACCCGGGGCGGGTGTATCCTCGCAAACGCGTCGGTCGCCGGGGGTGCGGTGGCCGTGTCCCCGTGAGTTCCTGTTCCATTCCAGCTTAGTCCGAGGAGACCTGCATGACCGATTTCGTTGTCACCCCGCCCGCCGTCAACGGTATTCCGGTGCGTGGCGGGCAAGGCCAGTTTCCGGTGCGCCGCGTGTACTGCGTCGGCCGCAACTACGCCGCCCACGCGCGCGAGATGGGCTCCGACCCCGACCGCGAGCCGCCGTTCTTCTTCTGCAAGCCCGCCGACGCCGTGCGCTACGTCGCCGACGGCGAGACGGGCCAGTTCGTCTACCCCACCGAGACCAAGGACTGCCACTACGAGATCGAGCTCGTGGTCGCCATCGGCACGGGCGGCCGCGATATCGCCGTGGAAACCGCAGCGAGCCATATCTACGGTTACGCCATCGGCCTGGACATGACGCGCCGCGACTTGCAGAACGCCGCCAAGAAAGGCGGCCGCCCGTGGGAGACCGGCAAGGCGTTCGACGGCTCGGCGCCCATCGGCCCGATCGTGCCGGCCAAGGATGTGGCGCATCCGGACAAGGGCGCCATCACGCTGTCGGTCAACGGCCGCGAACACCAGCGCGGTGACCTGTCGGACCTGATCTGGTCGGTGCCGGAAACCATTGCGTACCTGTCGCGCCTGTTCGAGCTGCGCCCCGGCGACCTGATCTACACCGGCACGCCCGAAGGCGTTGGCCCGGTGGTCGTCGGCGATCTGATGGTCGGCAAGATCGACGGCGTGGGCGAACTGCACGTCAAGGTCATTTGATAGACGCGACAGAAGAGTCAGAAGCCATGTCGATCAAGCTGTACAACTATTTCCGCAGTTCGGCGTCGTTCCGCGTGCGTATCGCCCTGGAGATCAAGGGCGTGCCGTACGACTACGCGCCGGTGCACCTGCTCAAGGGCGAGCAACTGGCGCCCGAGTTCGTCAAGCTGAACCCCGATGCGCTGGTGCCCGTGCTGTGCGACGGCAACGACGTGCTGAACCAGTCGTTGGCGATCGTCGAATACCTGGAAGAGACGCATCCGGAGCCCACGCTGCTGCCAGGCTCGCCCAGCAATCGTGCGCACATCCGCGCGATCGCATTGGCGATTGCCTGCGAGATCCATCCGCTGAACAATCCGCGCGTGCTGAAGTATCTGAAGAGCACGTTCAACGTGGAAGAAGAGGCTCGCAACGACTGGTATCGCCACTGGGTGAAGCTGGGGTTTGCGGCACTGGAGACGCGGCTGTCACAGTCGCCGCTGACGGGCACCTATTGCGTGGGCGAAACGCCGACGCTGGCCGACCTGTGCCTCGTGCCGCAGGTGTTCAACGGCAAGCGGTTCGATGTGGCGGTGGAGGATTACCCCACGCTTGCGCGCATTTTTGAGCACTGTATGGCGCAGGAGGCGTTTCAAAAGGCTGCGCCTGCGGCGCAGCCGGATGCGGCGTGATTGAGATGTGAGGCGTCGCAGTGGCGGCGCTTTTTTTTTGTCGCAGGAGTCAGCGCACTTTGATGTTGGATCTTACTCGTGAGCCTGGACTCGTATTGCGGATTGCTCGACCCATCCATCCAGACTTCAGCTCGGCAAGCGATCACTCCTGAATCTCGAATTGAAACGGGATTTCCGGCTGCACAAATCGGACCTGAACCTCTTTCTGGATTGGCACAAAACGCTGGCCCTCAAAGGTGTAATACGACAGCAGCAAGCCTGCTCGGTTTTCTTGCTGTGCGTCGAGCAGATACGTGTTCTTGGGGAAGGCAACCTTGCCATGGTCGGTCACCGTGACCGCCCTGCACGACGAGAGCAAGCTCGGCAGGTGCAGGAACGTCGCTTTGCCACGCAGCGCCAATGGGTCGAGCAGCAGATAGATCTGTGTATGTCGGTTGGCCTCGCCTGAGCCTGAGCTTGCCCCATCCACGCAAAGCGCGGCTGGATGGACAGTGGTCCTTGGAACCAGAAATACGCTTGCGCCTGGGGGATAGATGTCTGTTGGGTGCTCTCCAGGCAAGGTCTTCGCTCGGTCAAAGCGGCGGATGACTCCATTGACTGTGATGCGATCTGGCGCAATTTCAACGCGCAAAGGCTTTCCTTCCAGAGAGGCTCGAAGTTTCACATAGCTACCGGGTCGTCCCTGCGCAGCATAGGTGGAGCCGTGGTCGAACTCGATTGGTTCACCGAAAAGTTTGTGAGGTCGCGAGACGTAGAAGCTGTCATAGTCTTCGAATATCTCAGCGCTGGCATTCGTCATTAGGGCCATCGCTGCTGTAGCCAACATCACGGAAACTTTCATCGGTACGCCTTCGCCGCTGTGGCGCTGAACTGGGCTGAAACGTGAGGTGAATATCAGACGACTCACTGCGTGTTGATCGAGATGATTTTGATCGTCGGCTTACTTCGGCCTCGTTCCGTGATGCCGCTGATCCAAACCTGGCCGTTCCCGATCATGATGCCCCGGTAGCTCACGAACACATCCTCAAATCGTTGTGCTTCGATCGCGTCCTTCAACCGTTTTTTCTTGACCCGCTTCCGCATTGAGGACAGCCAAGCTCGCTTATCTCTTGGTAGGCATGTCGCCGTCAGAGCAGCACGGGTTGGGGCACGCAGGCAAGATCGAAATTTCGACTCGCCGTCCGTTTCCTACATCATCTGACCGGTAGACGCCGTAGTGTTCATCCACCGGCACTTGGTTGAAGTGTTGGGTTTTCAGGATGGACACGACGGCTTGTAAGCGTGCTTTTGCCAGCGCACGCGCGTTACGCTCATGGTCTTCTGCCCGCCCATCGACCTGAAGCACCTCTTGCGTCGGATACTTGATGCGCTGATCTACCAACCAATTCGCTAAGCGAAGTATTTCCGACGAAGATACCGCAGCGGAACCCGAAGAAAAGTACACATCAAAATTCTGACCTGGCATGCAGGCATACGTGACGCCGGCACTCAAGAGCAGAAACGCCGCCAGCGTATTTCTAATCTTCATAGATGACATAACGGGCGATGCTATCGGCGTTCTGGAGCGTGATCTCCGGGGTGGATTTCGCAAGGTCTCGGCACTTCCTCATGAAGTAAACAGCATCTCCGGTGTTCATGGTGTCGTGGAAGTGCGATACCTCATGTATTAGCGTAGATACCTGCGAGTCCATGCTGTAGGCGAAGTCTCGTAGCTCGCAGAAATCCAAATGAATGGCGATCGTATGCGTTGCCGTATCGGGTGCGCATACCTCTGCGACAACCCCGAGTTTTCTCTTTGAGTCTGAAACGCAGCCGACATGCGCCATGGCCGCCCCAGAATAGCGAACAAAATTGTTTGGAGTTAGCCCGGCGAGTATATGGCGTATGCGAGCAAGTCCACCGGCGAGATAGTCCCGCGTTACAACGTCGCTATTACCGAACCACTGGGCGACGCGAACCCGGGCGGCGGTAGACCATCCTGCTAATTCGGTTAGGCGCTTATCGATAAGCGACACAGCTTTGTCTCGTCGTTGCATGACCATCTGAGCGAACTCCGCGTTGCTCATGTTGGGGCAGATCAATTGGGGATCGTCTTCAAGCGTCGATTTCTGATCTGTCTCTTTGAGCGACGATGAGGGCAACGGCACCCGGTTATGGTCTCCCAGCGGCGCGGTGAAGGCTGATTTCGCACTCACCGGAACAGGCATTCCACTGCCAGCCCGATTCACCGCAACCCGAAACTTATCCGTCGAAGCAATGGCGCGAGGGGGATTGGCGCATTTGCAGAAGATCCACGCACCTTGAATGGCGAGCTGGCCTCCGCCCGGAAGCCCGAATGCTGGGTAGGCATCATTGACTAGGTAGCCCATGGCTCTGCAGGCTGGGCAAGTTGCCAGATCCCCTTCCGCAGCCACCTCTTTGCCGTGGAACCGCATCCTGCCGGTGGCAGTTATGACGCCACCCGTCGTAGTTAAGTCACCATGCCTAAGGCCGGGGCGCATGTCTTCCATGATCGGGCCCCTCAGATCACGCTGTCGGTCGCCGGCTCCGGACGGTACGCCGGGTCAAGCAGGCCGATGATGGGCGCGTCCGCCGGTTCATCGAAAGTCAGGGCCGTGACTGGCGACGAAACAATGGTGTCGCCGTCGCTCAGTGGGCTGCCAATGATTGCAACGGGACGATCGTCGTCCACCATCGCCATGCCCGCGCCCGCGGTAATGGCAGCCACGCTGCCGTCTGGGTAGACAGCTTCATCGCCCACGAGCAGGAGCGTGTGTCCGCTATCTCGGATGCTGCTGGAGCCCTGAATGATCTCGCCGCCGTTGGCTGTCTTCGCGCCGTTGAACGCCGCAACGTAGACCTTGCCGGATTGTGTGTCTTGCATCTGCCATCTCCACATGAGAGCACTTCGCTGAAGTGCTCCATTGGAGCAGCGCCATGCGCTGAATCTCAATCAGACAATTCCAATTCGGTGGGTACTCGAAATTAGCGTAGGGGGCATGCTGATCGGAGGGCGACTAGTTGAGCCTTAACGCATGTGATGTGCTGGTAAATGCGGAGCGCGATAAGTTCGACCGCAAATAGAAACGCCCTGAACAATTCAGGGCGTTTCTGTGCAACAAGGTTTCGCAGGACGTTATCCCAACAGCGCATCCGCAAATTCGCGCGCAGAAAACGGCTGCAGATCCTCCACCTGCTCGCCAACGCCGATGAAGTACACCGGCACCGGCCGCTGCCTTGCGATCGCAGCGAGGATGCCGCCCTTGGCGGTGCCATCGAGCTTGGTGACGATCAGCCCCGTGAGGCCCAGCGCATCGTCGAACGCCTTCAGCTGCGCAAGCGCGTTCTGGCCGGTGTTGCCGTCGATCACGAGCAGCGTTTCGTGTGGGGCCGTCGCCATGGCCTTGCCGATCACGCGGCGCACCTTCTTCAGCTCTTCCATCAGGTGCAACTGCGTCGGCAGGCGGCCCGCGGTGTCGGCCATGACGATGTCGATGCCGCGTGCACGTGCGGCGTTGACTGCGTCGTAGATGACCGCGGCCGGGTCGCCGGATTCCTGCGCGACGACCGTCACGTTGTTGCGCTCGCCCCAGATGACGAGCTGCTCGCGCGCGGCGGCGCGGAAGGTGTCGCCTGCTGCCAGCAGCACCGACTGGCCATAGGTCTGGAAGTGCTTGCACAGCTTGCCGATGCTGGTCGTCTTGCCGGCACCGTTGACGCCCGCAATCATGATGACCATCGGCTGTTCGCGGCCGAGCACCATGGTCTTTTCCAGCGGGTGCAGCAGCTCGACGAGCAGGTCGCGCAGGGCGGTCTTGACGCCCTCGGCGGTTTCGATGCGCTCGGCCTTGATGCGGCGGCGCAGTTCGCCGAGCAGGTATTCGGTGGCATCGACGCCGGCGTCGGCCATCAGCAGCGCGGTCTCGAGTTCTTCGAACAGCGCTTCGTCCACCTTCACGCCGACGAACAGCGTCGTGAGGTTCTTGCTCGTCTTCGACAGGCCTGAGCGCAGGCGTGACATCCAGCCCTTGCGTCCCTGTTCGATGATGGCCGGCGTAGGCACGGTTTCGATATCGCCGGCCTGCATGTCGAGCGCGGGCGGCGCGGCTGGCGTGTCGGGCACGGCCACCGGTGCGACTGGCGTGGCCGGCGTTGGTGCGGCGGCGGGTGTCGGAACCTGCGTTTCGACGGGCGCGGATGCCGGCGCTTGCGGGGCGGCCGGTTCGGGTGCCGGAGCGCCGCCAAAGCCCAGGCGCGAGAGCCAGCCCGGGCGGGCGTCTTCCGTGGCTGGCGGCGTTGGCGTGGAGGCGCTGGCGTCGGGCGTGACAACCGCGGCCGGTGTGTCTGCCGCAGGGGGGGGTACGGCCGTAGCGGGCGTCGGCGCCTGTGCGGGCTCGGGAGCGGCTGCGAGGGCGGATTCGGCGGCCGGTTGGGGCTCCGCCTTGCGCTTTTTCCAGAAACTAAACATCGCGGGGGCGGGTCTATTCGCCGTTAGAATCAAGCGTCGAATTTTATCAGACGGCCCCTTATGCGCTCTTCCACGCGAATCGTTTCAGACCGGGCGCGGCTACGCACTTCGCAATTGGCTGCGATGGCCCTCGCCGCGGGGCTGCTGGCTGGTCAGGCCGGCGCGCAGGCGCTGGCTGCCGCGCCAGCCCGTACGGCAACCGCCGCTGCCGCGGCCAAAGTGGGCGCCAGCCAAGCCGATACGCACGAATACAAGCTGCCCAACGGCCTGCGCCTGATCGTCAAGGAAGACCATCGTGCGCCCACCGTGGCGCACATGGTCTGGTACCGCGCCGGCAGCATCGACGAGCACAACGGCACCACGGGCGTGGCCCACATGCTGGAGCACATGATGTTCAAGGGCACCAAGGCGGTCGGCCCTGGTGAGTTCTCCCGCCGCGTGGCGGCCATGGGCGGGCGCGAGAACGCCATGACCACGCGCGACTTCACGATGTACTTCCAGCAGATCGAAAAGTCCCACCTGGCCGATGTGATGGCGCTCGAAGCCGACCGGATGGCCAATCTCCAGCTGACCGACAAGGAGTTCAAGCCGGAGATGAACGTGGTCAAGGAAGAGCGCCGCATGCGCATCGACGACTCCGCGCGCGCCACGGTCTACGAGCAGATGCTCGCCACGCTGTTCAACGCTGCGCCGTATCGCAACCCGACCATCGGCTGGCCGGGCGACCTCGACACGATGACGGTGCAGGACGCGCAGAACTGGTACCACGCCTGGTACACGCCGAACAACGTCACCGTGATCGTCGCGGGCGACGTGAACCCCGATGAGGTCTTCCGTCTCGCGCAGCGCACGTACGGCAAGCTCAAGCCGCACGACCTGCCGCGCCGCTATGCGCAGGAAGAGCCCAGGCAGATCGGCGTGAAACGCATCTGGGTGAAGGCACCGGCCGAGAACCCGTACGTTGTGCTGGCGTACAAGGTGCCGCGCCTGAACGATGTCGAAAAGGACGTCGACCCGTACGCGCTCGAAGTGCTCTCCGCCGTGCTGGATGGTTACGACAACGCGCGCCTGTCGAGCCAGCTCGTCAAGGGCGACAAGCGCATCGCCGATGACGTGAACGCCGGCTACGACGGCCTGAACCGCGGCCCGTCGATCTTCCTGATGGACGGCACGCCGGCGGACGGCCATACCACCGCCGAGATCGAACAGGCGCTGCGCGCGCAGATCGAGCGCATTGCCCGCGAAGGCGTGACCGATGCCGAGTTGAAGCGCGTGAAGGCCCAGGTCGTGGCCGCGCAGATCTACAAGCGCGATTCGGTGTTCGGCCAGGGCATGGAGATCGGCATGAACGAGATGAGCGGTCTGTCGTGGCGCACGATCGACCGCCAGCTCGAGAAGATCAAGGCCGTCACGTCGGCGCAGATCCAGCACGTGGCACAGACGTACTTCGGCGAAGACAACCTCGTCGTCGCCACGCTGCTGCCGCAACCGATCGATCCCAACAAACCGGCGCGCAAGCCCGTTCCCGGGATGCGCGATGAAGGAGGGCTGCGTTGATGCGCGCCATGTCTATCACGCTGAAGACGGCGCTGGTCGCCATCCTGGCGGCGGCCGCCCAAGGCGCGCTGGCCGCGCTGCCGATCGAACATTGGACGGCGTCGACCGGCGCGCGCGTGTTCTTCGTGCCGAGCCCGTCGATTCCGATGCTCGACATCAACCTCGACGTGGATGCCGGCTCCCGTTACGAGCCGGCGAACAAGGTGGGGCTGGCCTCGCTCACTGCCGGCATGCTCGACAAGGGCGTCGCGGCCCAGGGCAGTGCTCCGGCCCGCGATGAAGCAGCAATTGCCGATGCGTTTGCCGATGTGGGCGCCAGCTTTGCCGGTGGCGCGGGCGGTGACCGCACGAGTCTGCGCTTGCGCACGCTGTCCGATCCCGTTGAACGCGGACCGGCCATCTCGCTGATGACGCAGATCGTCTCGGCGCCGACCTTCCCCGACGCCGTGCTCGCACGTGACAAGCAGCGCCTCGTGGCGGCCATCCGTGAATCGCTGACCAAGCCCGGGGTGCTGGCCGAGCGCGCATTCGGCAAGGCCATCTACGGCGCGCATCCGTACGGGCAGACGGCGTCGCCGGAAACGGTGGAGAGCATCACGCGCGATGACATCGTGCGCTATTACCAGGCCAACTACACGGCCAAGCGGGCGGTGGTGACGCTGATCGGCGCGATCAGCCGCCAGGAGGCCGAGGCCATCGCCGAGCAGATCACGCGCGGCCTGCCGGCCGATGGCGCGACGCCTCCGCTGCTGCCGGACGTCAAGATGCCGCTGGCGAAGGCCGAGACCATCCGCATTCCGCACCCGGCGCAGCAGGCCACGATCATCATTGGCCAGCCGGGCATCACCCGCACCGACAAGGACTACTTCCCGTTGCTGGTCGGCAATTACGTGCTCGGCGGCGGCGGCTTCAGCGCGCGCCTGACCAACGAGGTGCGCGAGAAGCGCGGGCTGACGTACAGCATCGGCAGCTACTTTGCGCCCGCTGCGCAGCCCGGGCCGTTCGAGTTGTCCCTGCAGACGCGCAAGGATCAGACCGAGCAAGCGCTGAGCGTGGTGCGCGACACCGTCGCCAGGTTCGTCGCCGACGGCCCCACGGACGCGGAACTGAAGGCGGCCAAGGACAACCTCGTCAACGGTTTCCCGCTGCGGCTCGACAGCAACCGCAAGCTGCTGGACAACGTCGCCAACATCGGCTGGTACAACCTGCCGCTCAATTACCTCGATACGTGGACGCAGCGCGTTGCGGCTGTCACGCGCGATCAGGTGCGCGCGGCGTTCCAGCGCGTGCTGCAGCCGCAGACCATGGCGACCGTCGTGGTGGGCGGTCCCGACGCGAAGGGCTCCAACTGACCGACGCGGCAACGCGAGCTCAGGAAAAAAACCGGCGGCTACCCGCCGGTTTTTCTTTGCGCTGGCCCTACAATCGCGCCCATGGCACCTCGTACTTCCAGCTCCAAAGCCCCCAAGGTCAAGACCGCCACGTCGCACGCGCGCGCGCCGCAGCAGGTGCGCATCATCGGCGGCCAGTACAAGCGCACGCCGCTGCCTGTGGTCGACGCGGACGGCCTGCGCCCGACCAGCGACCGCGTCCGAGAGACCGTCTTCAACTGGCTCGGCCAGGACCTCGCCGGCTGGCGCTGCGCCGACATCTTTGCCGGCACCGGCGCGCTCGGTTTCGAGGCGGCGTCACGCGGCGCCGCGCATGTCACGCTGGTCGAAAGCCACGCTGGGGCGGTGCGCGCCTTGCACGCGGTGCGCGACAAGCTCGGCGCGCGCATGGTCGATATTGTTTCCGGCGACGCCTTTGCGTGGCTCGCCCGTCAGCCGGATGCGGCGCTCGATGCGGTGTTCATCGATCCGCCGTTCGCCCAGGACTGGACGCTGCGTGCGCTCGAAGCCGCGGCGCGCGTGGTCAAACCGGGCGGGGTGATCTATCTCGAAGCGGCGCAGCCTCTCGTGGATGTGAGCGCTGATTCACAGGCCGGCGGCCCATCGGCGGGGATCCCGTTGCTGGCTGGCCTGACGCTGCACAGGCACCTGCGCGCCGGCGCGGTGCATGCGCATTTGCTGCTGCGCAAAAACGGTTAAACTACGCCGCTCGTCACCGGTGCATGGGCATGGGGCGGCACCCGTCGCGGTGCAGCCGGCCGGCTCCGGTGGCGTGTCAGCGGCAGGCTCGGGATCTGCCGCGTTCCACAACGCAACGGTGTCCAGACGCAGCACAGGCGCGGCCATGTCCCACGCCGCGCGACGGATGCTTTTTTCCCCTTGGTGGAGGAACCATGGTGATCGCGGTTTATCCCGGCACTTTCGATCCGTTCACGCGCGGCCATGAAGATCTCGTACGGCGTGCGTCCAACATCTTCGACGAGCTCATCGTCGGGGTGGCGCAGAGCCCGAACAAGCGACCGTTCTTTGCACTGGAAGAGCGCATCGAGATCGCCCGCGAGGTGCTCGGCCATTACCCGAACGTGCGGGTCGAAGGCTTCTCCGGCCTCCTCAAGGATTTCGTGCGCAAGAACGGCGCGCGCGTCATCGTCCGCGGGCTGCGCGCCGTTTCGGACTTCGAATACGAGTTCCAGATGGCGGGCATGAACCGCTACCTCCTGCCGGACGTGGAGACCATGTTCCTCACGCCGTCTGATCAGTATCAGTTCATCTCGGGCACGTTCGTGCGCGAGATCGCCGTGCTGGGCGGCGACGTCAGCAAGTTCGTGTTCCCCTCGGTCGAGAAGTGGCTCAAGGAAAAGACCGGCAAGACGGAAGGGTCTGGCAAATCGGCATAAAATGACGCTTTGGCGGGCACCGGCCCGCCGCTCATCTGAAGGAAGGCATCATGGCGCTCATCATCACCGATGAGTGCATCAATTGCGATGTATGCGAGCCCGAGTGCCCCAACGGCGCGATTTCGATGGGTCCGGAGATCTATGTGATCGACCCGGGCAAGTGCACCGAATGCGTTGGCCACTTTGACGAGCCTCAATGCCAGCAGGTCTGCCCGGTGGAATGCATCCCCAAAGACCCGGCCCACGAGGAAACGCACGAGCAGTTGATGCAGAAGTACATCCAGCTTACCTCGGCCCCGCGCGCGGCCTGAGCACAACAGAAGAGACGGCCGTGGCCGTCTCTCTTCATTTGCGGCTGCAGTGTTCAGTGCTTACTGGATCGGCAGCAGATCTTCCGGGCCTTCATACACGTAGCCCGGCTCGCAGACGATGCGATAGGCCGGCGGATGGGGCCTGTGCGGGCGCGGGATCACGGGCGCCGGCGCGGGCGCAGGCGCCTGCACGAACGGCTTCGGGCCACCCTGCTGCTGGCGGATGATGCCCGGCATGGGCGTGGGCGCGACCGGCGGGCCGATCACGGGCGTGGGCATCGGGTACGGGTAGGGCACCGGTCCGACATATACGCGGTGGCAATAGCGCACGCCTTCCTGCGCGACCACGACTTTCCGCTGTTGTTCACGGCGCGCCTGCTCCGCCGCAGCGGCGGCCTGTGCGGCGATCTGCGCCTGGCGGGCGTCTTCCGCGGCCTGCGCCTTGCGGCGGGCGGTCTCCAGTTCCTGCAATTGCGCGGCTTCGGCCTTGGCGCGTTCCCGGGCGGCCTGCTGGTCGGCGGCAGTCGGGGTGTTGTCCATGAGCGGCACCGCCACGGAGCGCGCCCCGCACGGGTGATCCGAATACACTGTCCGACCGCCTTCCGTGCAGCGGTAGACCTGCGCCTGTGCCGGCACGGCGATCGACAGGCCAAGCGCCAGACCCGCCAGCGCGGCGGCGCGTGAGGTGAGGGCGGCGAACGGTGTCATGGTGTCCCTTGATATTTGGCGGATCAGCGTGCGGTATGCAGCCGCATCATGGCCTTTTCTGCGTTGCCGGCAATCAGGTCGGGCAGCGCGTCGAGGCTCTGATCGATGGCGCGGTCGATCTGTTCCTGTTCTTCCTTGCGCGGCGCTTTCAGCACGAAATTGGCAACGTCGTGCTGGCCGGACGGCGCGCTTCCCGCCGGCAGAAGGTTGCGCGGGTGCCCGATGCCCAACCGCAGCCGCCAGAACTGCTGCGAGGCCAGGTGTGCGGCGATGTCCTTCAGACCATTGTGGCCGCCGGAGCCTCCGCCGAGCTTGAGCTTGACCACGCCGGGCGGCAGATCGAGCTCGTCGTGCACGACGAGAATCTCGTCCGGCATCACCTTGTAGAAGCGCGCCAGCGCCACTGTGGCCAGCCCGGAGCGGTTCATGAACGTTTGTGGCTGCAGCAGCCAGACTTCGTGGCCCCAGAGGTTGGCGCGCGCGGCATGGCCGTGAAACCGTGTTTCGTTGCGCAGCGTCACGTTGCCGATGCGCGCGAGCTGGTCGACGAGCCAGAAGCCCGCGTTGTGACGCGTCGCTGCATATTCGGCGCCCGGATTGCCGAGCCCGACGATGAGTTTGATCATGCGATTGGTGTCAGGGTAGGGTGCAGGAAGCGCCCCTCGATCGTACAAGCATAGCTGCTTTCGGCAGCCTGGAGCCCGGGAGGCTTGTCCCGGGACCGGCCAGAAAAAAAGCCCGGCGAGACCAGCTCGGCGGGCTTTTTCGACTCGCGACGGGACGCGAGGTGCGGCGGCAGCTTAGGCGGCCGGCTTTTCTTCGCCTTCGGCAGCGGCAGCGCCTTCGCCAGCAGCGGCCGACTTCTCGCCAGCCGGCACGCTGATGTTGGCCACGGCCGGGTTCTCATCGCCACCGTGGGTGAGGATGGTCACGCCCTTCGGCAGCTTCAGGTCGGAGATGTGCAGGGTCTGACCGATTTCCAGGTTGCCCAGGTCCACTTCGATGAACTCCGGCAGGTCGGCCGGCAGGCACGACACTTCCACTTCGTTCACGATGTGGTTCACGATACCGTGGCCCAGCTTCACGCCCGGTGCGGTTTCCTGGTTCAGGAAGTGCAGCGGCACCTTGACGTGGATCTTTTCCTTGGCCGACACGCGTTGGAAGTCAACGTGCAGAACCAGCTGCTTGAACGGGTGCAGTTGGAAATCGCGCAGCAGCGCCTTTTCCACCTTGCCGGCCACTTCGATGTCGAGGATCGACGAGTGGAAGGCTTCCTTCTTCAGCGCGTGGTACAGCGCGTTGTGATCGAGTTCGATCAGCTTCGGCTCGGCGGCACCGCCGTAGATGATGCCCGGGGTCTTGCCGGCATTGCGCAGGCGGCGGCTCGCACCAGTGCCCTGAACGCTACGCTCGAAAGCGACAACTTTCATGATTGCTCCAAACGAAAAAGACGACTCGCGACCAAGCCGTCTGGTGAACGGGGCGCCATATTGCGCCCTCGGAAACGCCGCAGAAGTGCCGTAAAGCCGACGTTTCTGCGGTAAAGCCTTGAATTATAACAGTAAACTGCCTGGGCGCCGCGTTATTCGGCGAACAGCGACATGATGGAGTCGCCGCGCACGATGCGGGTGAAGGTCTCGGCCAGCAGCGGGGCGGTCGAGAGCTGGCGGATCTTGCCGCACTTGATGGCGTCTTCGCGCAGCGGGATGGTATCCGTGACCACCACTTCGTCCAGCGCCGAGTCTGCAATGCGGGCGGCCGCGCCGCCCGAGAGCACCGGGTGCGTGCAGTACGAGAACACCTGCTTGGCGCCGCGCTCCTTGAGCACCTGGGCCGCCTTGCAGAGCGTGCCGCCGGTGTCGATCATGTCGTCCATGATCACGCAGTTGCGGCCGTCGACTTCACCGATGATGTTCATCACCTCGGCCACGTTCGCCTTCGGGCGCCGCTTGTCGATGATGGCCAGGTCGACGCCGAGCTGCTTGGCCAGCGCACGTGCGCGCACCACGCCGCCGACGTCCGGCGACACCACCAGCAGGTTGTCGTAGTTCTTCTTGCGCAGGTCTTCGAGCAGGATCGGCGATGCGTAGATGTTGTCGACCGGGATGTCGAAGAAGCCTTGAATCTGGTCGGCGTGGAGATCCATCGTCAGCACGCGTTCGACGCCGGCGACCTCCAGCATGTTGGCCACGACCTTGGCCGAGATGGCCACGCGCGCCGAACGCGGGCGGCGGTCCTGGCGGGCATAGCCGAAGTAGGGGATGGCGGCCGTGATGCGACGCGCGGATGCACGCTTGAGCGCATCGACCATCACCATCAGTTCCATCAGGTTGTCGTTGGTGGGGGCGCAGGTGGACTGCAGGATGATCACGTGCTTGCCGCGCACGTTTTCCTGGATCTCGACCTGGACTTCACCATCAGAGAATCGGCCGACAAGGGCCTTGCCCAGCGGAATGCCCAGGTGCTTGACGACAGCTTCTGCGAGTTTCGGGTTGGCGTTGCCGGTAAAAACCATCAAGCCTTCGCTGCTCATCGGGGCACCTGTTTTGACTTCAGACGCGCCGGTCAGCTTGGGCGCCAACCGGGCAATTGCTGGGAACATGAGGAAGAAAATGGCAGGGGAGGAAGGACTCGAACCCTCGCATGCCGGAATCAAAATCCGGTGCCTTAACCAACTTGGCGACTCCCCTACACAACCGATCGGTTACTGCTTCCATTGCAGAAGCAATAACTGCAAACCCTACACGGCAAACCTCGCGAGCGGGTGATGCGTCAGACCTGCCGCACACCTACCTTCCCACGCGGAAGGTACCTGGTCCGCTATCGCCTGCGCATGCTCGACGTTGTCGAACGGAGCGAACACGCATGCACCGGACCCGGTCATCCTTGCCAGGGGGCTGAACTGACGCAGCCAGGCAAGAGCTCGGGCGATTTCGCCGTATTTCCTTTCCGCCACCGCTTGCAGATCGTTGCGACCGTAAGCGAAAACAATTTGTCGGTCAGGAAAGTCCGTAATTATGGTGCGGGGCGTATCGCGTGTCAACCCATCGTCAGAAAAAATTGCAGGGGTCGGCACATGCACGCGCGGGTGGATGACCACGAACGCGGCCGGCGGCAACGTGACAGGGGTCAGCTCTTCGCCGATGCCCTCGGCGAAGGCGTTCTGGCCGAACACGAAGAAGGGCACGTCGGCGCCCAGCTTCAGGCCAAGCGCCATCAGCGTCGCGCGTGGCAGATCCAGGCCCCACAGGCGGTTGAGTGCGAGCAGCGTGGTCGCCGCGTCGGATGAGCCGCCGCCAATGCCGCCGCCCATCGGCAGGCGTTTCTCGACGGTGATGTCGACGCCGTATGTGCAGCCGGTTTCGGCTTGGAGCAGGCGTGCCGCGCGGATCACGAGATCGTCCTCGGGCGGCACCCCGGGGATGTCGTTGGTGCGCAGAAGACGGCCGTCCGGACGCCGGGTAAAGTGCAGCGTGTCTGACCAGTCGATCAGCTGGAAGACGGTCTGCAGCAGATGGTAGCCGTCGGGCCGGCGGCCGACCACATGCAGGAAGAGGTTGAGCTTGGCGGGCGCGGGGCAGTCGCGCAGTTCGTCGGGCGCAGAAGTCATGACGGACGGCAGCGGATTATTGGTCCAGCACGAGCCGCACCGTGAGTGGGCCGTTGGCGCCCTGCGGACGCTCCAGGTCGAGCCGGCGGATACGGGCGTCGCCCGGCGCGTCATCCGCCCAGGCGACGTAGCGCACCGTCCAGCCGTTCTGCTCGATGGTCTCGGGACGTGATTGCGCGTCGCGCGCCACGCGGGCGGGGGCGCCGGGGGCCGGACGCGCGCGCAGCCAGTCGCGCAGGCCCGCCACCGGCAGCGAAAAGCCCAGCGCATCCTGCATCAGCGTGTCGACTTCGGGGGCGCGCCGGGCGGGCTGGTTCGGCAGTTCGAGCGTGGCGCCCTGATTGTTCTGGCTGACGATGGCGAGTGTCTGGCCCAGCGGCGACATCAATTCAAGCTGCACGTCGGGGCCGCGCTCGCGCCACAGGAAGCTGCCGACGGCGCTCTGTTCTGCATTGCCCTGGGTGTACCGCGCCGAGAAACGGCCCTGGTACCGCGTGACGGTGGCGTCGGTGTCCTGGGTGCCGGCAAACAGGTCATTGGCCGGCCGCACGCTCGCGCAGCCGGTGAACAGGAGGCAACTCACGCCGAGCATCAGTGCGCCGAACGCGCTTGGAAGCCGCGCCGCCATCAGTTCGTGCTCGCCGGGGGATTGGGGATCGGCTGGCCGAAGCGGCGCAGCGTGTCGCGCAGCGTGTTGTCGTTGATGTCGAGCTTGGCGGCTTCCATCCATACCTTGCGCGCGTCGTCCTGCTTGCCGGATTGCCACAGCACCTCGCCGAGGTGCGCCCCGATCTCGGCTTGCGGAGCGGCGCTCCACGCCTTGCGCAGGATGTCGGTGGCGGCCGGCAGATCGCCGCGGCGGTATTTGACCCAGCCCAGGCTGTCGGCAATGTAAGGATCATCCGGCGCCAGCGAGACGGCCTTCTCCAGCAGTTCCTGCGCTTCCTGAAGCCGGATGTTGCGATCGGCCAGCGAATAGCCGAGCGCGTTGTAGCCGATGGCCTGCCCCGGGCGCAGGTCGATGACCTTGCGCAGCAGCGTTTCCATGTTGTCGTAATGGCCGTCGTGCTCTTCAAGCATGGCCAGCTGATACGTGTATTCGACGTTGTCCGGATCGGCGCTCAGCAGTTCATTGACGCGTGCCCGCGCACGGCCGTAGGCCTTGGCGTCCATCAGCATGCCGATCTCGGCCTGACGGATGCCGTCCATCAGGGCCTGCCGGCGTGGGCCGTCGGGCACGTCTTCCGCATCGGCGACGAGTTCGTCAAAGGTCTGCTGCGCTTCGTCGATGCGGCGCAGCTTGCCGAGCAGCTGGCCGCGCTTGATGCCGGCCGCCATTGCAGTCTGACCGTCGGCGTCGCCGTTGGCCGAACCGGTGATCTTGTCGACCCAGCCGAGCGCCGCGGCGTAGTCCCGCTTTTCCTCGGCCAACTGGGCCAGGCCCTGGTAGCCCGGCTCGGGGCTCAGCGTGGGCGACTTGGCGGTGGCGGAGATGTACTCTTTCAGGTAGCGCTCGGCGTCGTCGTACTGGCGCTGCTGCAGGTTCAGCAGGCCGAGGGCCAGCGTGATGCGCGCATCGTTTGGCGCGATCTTCTTGAGGGCCTCGAATTCGGCGCGCGCCTGGTCCTGCTGATTGCGCATCAGGTACATGCGGGCCAGCGCCAGGTGGCCGTCCAACGAGGCCGGCGCGGCCTTCAGGAACGTGCGCAGGCCTGCGATCGCGGCATCGGGGTCGCTATCGGCGCGCAGTTCCGCTGCGAGGATGGCGGCGTCTTCATAGCCGGGCCGCAGTTTGAGCGCGGTATCGAGTTCCGACAGGGCGCCGGGCACATCCTTGGCGGCGGCCTTGGCGCGTGCCAGGGCCAGATGCGTTTCGGGGCGCTGCATGTCGTGCGCCGCGATGCGCTGCAGCGCCGCCACGGCGCCTTGCGGATCGCTGCTCTTGGACATCTGCTGCTGCAGCTGCAGCAGGGCGTCCGCGCGCTGGCCCGGCGACACCTTGTTCAATTGCGCCTGCAGCATCGGTTCGACTTCGGACCACTGGCCGGTGGCAACCAGCAGCAGCTGCTGCACCTGACGCGCCGGCATGGACGTGGGCGACAGCTCCACCCACACGCGCGCGGCGGTCAGGGCTTGCGTGGGCGAGCGGCCCAGGAACGCAATTTCGGTGGCGCGCTGGGCGAAGCGCGGGTCGCGCGTGTCGTGCGCGAGGCTCAGATATGTGCGGTACGCAGGTTCGGCCAATCCGCGCTGCAGCGACACCTCTGACGCGAGCACGCGGTACATGATGTCGGCGGAAAGCGGGACGCGCGGCAGGTCCGCCCGATCGGCGCCTTGAAGGCCGCTACGCGGGCGCGAACGTTCGAGCTGGATGGCGGTGCGGCCATCGCCTTCCTTGCTGCCTTGGGCAACCGGGGCGGGACCGGACACCGGAGGCGAGGCCCATGCGGGCAGGCTCGTCAACCCTCCCGCTACCAGCGCGGCCAACAGAGCGGCTCGGCTGCGCGGGAATCGCCGCGGGCGTTGCGTCGCGGACGAACGGGAGAGGGCGTGGGGCATGGTGTCGAAGCTCCGGATGGGGGTTCGGGGCATTGTAGCCTGACCGCTACAATCGCCCGCATCGTCAAAAAGCTTGGAGCCGCACATGGGACGGAGGTTCGATGCCTGAGTTGCCGGAGGTCGAGGTCACCCGGCTGGGTCTGCTACCGCATATTACCGGGCGACGTATCGTGCGCGCCGTCGTGCGCCATCACGGGCTGCGCTGGCCTATCGACCCGGCGCTTCCCGGGCTGCTCGCCGGGCTGACCATCACCCGCGTCCTCCGTCGCGGCAAGTACCTGCTCATCGAATGCATGCCGCAGGCGGGCCAGGGCGACGTGGTGGGCGGCTGGCTGCTGATCCACCTCGGCATGACAGGCACCTTGCGCGTCCTTGAGGCGCCGGCCCCGCCCGGCGCCCACGATCACGTCGATATCGAACTGGCCGACGCAACCGGCGTGCCGATCACACTGCGCTATCGCGATCCGCGCCGCTTCGGGGCGTTGTTGTGGCACCCCGGCGACGAGGCTGGCCTGGCCGAGCACCCATTGCTGCGCAATCTCGGCATCGAGCCGTTCGACGCGCGCTTTGACGGCGACTGGATGTACACGCGCACACGCGGACGCCGCGTTGCCGTCAAGTCTGCGCTGCTGGCCGGCGACATCGTGGTGGGCGTGGGCAACATCTATTGCTCGGAGAGCCTGTTCCGTGCCGGCATCCGGCCCACCACGGCGGCCGGCCGCATCAGCCGTCCGCGCTATGCGGCGCTGGCCGGGGCCATCCGGGCCACACTGGCCGACGCCATCGCGCGCGGCGGCAGCACCTTGCGCGATTTCGTCGGCTCCGATGGACAGAGCGGCTACTTCCAGCTCGACGCATTTGTGTACGACCGCGCCGGCCTGCCATGCCGCGTTTGCGGCACACCGATCCGCCAGATCGTCCAGGGGCAGCGCTCCACGTTCTACTGTCCGGCCTGTCAGCGCTGAGCGGTTCACCCCGGCGGCTGAAAGCGCCATTCGTAGCAGGGTGCTGGAGCGATTCAGGCGCCATTCCGCAAGGTTTTCGAAGTGGGGTGAGCCGCCGCCGATGGCATCCCGCAACACTTCGCTGCCCGGGCTGGCGAAGCGTGCGGAAAGTTCTCCCGAAAGCAGGTCGTTCCCTGTATCGTTCCACCTAAATTTGTGCATTTCTGTGCCGTAATGGGCGGTATCTGCGATGCCGAGGGGCGCGCGCGTTTTTCGCGGTCGGGTCGCGCACACAAAAAAGACAAAACGATGAACAACACGCTGAGCACACAGTTCGAGCAATACAGCGCGTGGCGCGCTTCGGTACTGCAGTCGGTGGGTGAATTCCAGGACTGGCTGCAAGCCCAGGAGCTGTACGACGCGCAGGCAGACATGCGTGCGCAGCGCATCCGGGGCGTGCTGCGAAGCGACAAGCTCAAGGTCGCCTTCATTGCCGAGTTCTCCCGCGGCAAGAGCGAGCTGATCAACGCCATCTTCTTTGCGGACTTTGGCCGCCGCATCCTGCCGTCGTCGGCGGGCCGGACCACGATGTGTCCGACCGAGCTGATGTACGACGAAAGCTATCCGCCGTCGATCCGTCTGCTGCCGATCGAGACGCGCCTGCACGATGCGTCGACCGCTGACTTTCGCGATGCCGAAAGCCATTGGCTGTCGGTGCCGCTCGATCCCTCGTCGCCCGAGGGCATGCTCGAAGCGTTCCGCCATGTGGTGGAAACCGTGCGCGTGCCCAAGGAAGAAGCCGAGCAGCTGGGCCTCTATAACGACGCCGATCCTGACGCCGCGTTTTCGGTGGATGCCGCCGGCACGGTCGAAGTGTCGAAGTGGCGGCACGCGATCATCAATTTCCCGCACCCCATGCTCAAGCAGGGGCTGGTGATCCTGGATACGCCGGGGCTGAACGCCATCGGTACCGAGCCGGAACTGACGCTGCGCCTGATTCCGGATGCGCATGTCGTCGTGTTCGTGCTGGCAGCGGACGCCGGCGTGACCAAGAGCGACCTGGAGCTGTGGCGCTCGCACGTGGGCGGTGGGCAGCGCAAGGGCTGCATCGCGGTGCTGAACAAGGTCGATGGGCTGTGGGATCCGCTCAAGACCGACGAGGAAGTCGAGAGCGAAGTCAGCCGCCAGATCATGACCACGGCACAGGTGCTCGATATCGATGTCGAGCGCGTGTATCCGGTGTCGGCGCAGAAAGGGCTGCTGGCCAAGGTCAGCCACGATTCGGCTCTGCTCGCCAAGAGCCGCTTGCTGGAACTGGAGTCGGTGCTGTCGGATCAGCTGATCCCGCAGCGGCGGGAGATCGTTACCGAGCAGGTGCAACTGGCCGTGAAGGACATGGCCGCCGGTGCGCAGCAACTGCTGCAGATGCGCCGCCGCGACATCGTCGAGCAGCTGTTCGAACTGCGCGGCCTGCGCGGCAAGAACCACACGATGGTCAAGCACATGCTCATGCGCGTGCAGGGCGAGAAGGAAGAGTTCGAGCAGAGCATCGCCAAGTTCCAGGCGCTGCGCACGGTGTTCGGCCGCCACAGCGCCGAGATCATCAAGAGCATGCAGCTCAAGCAGATCCGCTCGACCATGCGCGAAGCGCGCGAGAAGATGAAGGAGCGCGTGTTCTCGCGCGGCCTGCGCGACGACATGGACAAGCTCTTCGCGCATCTGACCGACCTCGTGCGCGACGCGGCAGCTCGCATCGACCAATTGCATCAGATGGTCGACGGCATGTACAAGAAGTTCAACGCCGAGCACGGCTTTACGCTGTCGCCGCCGCTGCGCTTCCTGGGCACCCGCTATGACGCCGACCTGAAGGAAACGCTGCAGCTTGCGCACAATCATTTCGGCGCGTTCAGCTTCCTGACGCGGCCGAAGCCGCAGCTCGTGCATGGCGCGTTCTCGACCGTGGCCAGCCGCGTGCTGGATACCTTCCAGGACATGAACCGCGACATCGAGATCTGGCTGAAGTCCGTCATGACACCGCTCGAAGCGCAAGTCCGCGATCACCAGAAGCAGCTGCGCAAGCGTGTGGATTCGATCGAGCGCATCCATGAAGCGACGGACACGCTCGAGACGCGCATTGCCGAACTCGAAGCACTGCTCAATACGCTGGACGAACGCAGCGGCACGATTGCGCAGTACTCCGACCGCATCCTGGCGGCAGGGACGATGCTGGAGCGCCAATCCGTTGCGGCGTAATGCGGAGGGGAAACCGTGAGAAGGGCGCCTGCGGGCGCCTTTTTCGTTCTGGTAGGATCGCCGCCGGCGCGCATCTTCCGCGCGCCGCCTGGACATCACACGCATGACCACCGCTGCCCGCCGCGCACCACGCACCGCGCAAGTTGCTCCCGCACTACCGCCGCTTCCCGATGATTTCGCCGTACGCGTGATCGCCTGGCAGCAGCGTTACGGCCGTCACCACCTGCCGTGGCAAAACACCGGCGACGCGTATCGCACCTGGCTGTCCGAGATCATGCTGCAGCAGACGCAGGTGAGCGCGGTGCTCGGCTACTACGCGCGTTTCATCGAGCGCTTCCCGACCGTGCAGGCCCTCGCCGCCGCGCCCGCCGACGACGTGATGGCCGCGTGGGCGGGCCTCGGCTATTACACGCGCGCCCGCAATCTGCATCGCTGCGCGCAGATCGTGGTTGCCGAGCATGGCGGCGTCTTTCCGCGCGATCCAGCGGTGCTGGCGACGTTGCCTGGCATCGGCCGCTCGACCGCTGCGGCCATCGCCGCGTTTTCGTATGGCGTGCGCGCTGCCATCCTGGATGGCAACGTCAAGCGCGTGTTCGCGCGCGCGTTCGGCATCGACGGGTTTCCTGGCGACAAGCGTGTCGAAGACACGATGTGGCGCATTGCTGAGTCGGTGTTGCCGCCGGCAGAAGGCATTGAGCCGTATACGCAGGGCTTGATGGACCTCGGGGCGACGGTCTGCACCCGCGGCAAGCCCGCGTGCCTGACCGGCGAACGCGCCTGTCCGCTCGAATCGCTGTGCGAAGCGCGCCGTACCGACCGCGTGATGGAGCTGCCCGTGCCGCGCCCGCGCAAAGCCATACCGGAGCGTGCCGCCACGCTGGTCATTGCGCTCCACGGCGATGCGGTGCTGCTGCAGCGCCGGCCGCAGCGCGGTATCTGGGGCGGGTTGTGGTCGCTGCCGCTGGTGGGCGAGATGGACGATGCGCTCGATGCGCATCCGCTCGATGTGGCGGCCGTGCGCCAGGCGGCGCAGGGCTATGGGGATGTCTCGTCGGTTGAGCGTGCGGGCGCGCTTACGCACACTTTCACGCATTTCCGGCTGCACATGCACTTGTTGCGCGCCCAGATCACCACGCCCGCAGCGCTGGACGACAACTGGCGCTGGGTTCCGCTCGCGCGGCTGAATTCGGTGGGGTTGCCTGCGCCGGTCAAGCTGGCGCTCGAGACGTTGGTGCAGCCGAGCCTCGTCTAGCGCGGCCGGTTCGGCATCACAGGATGTGGTGCTGCTTCATGTAGCGATGGACGATCTCGATGCGCATGCCGGCGTCCATCAGCTCCATCAGCCTCTGCTTGGCCTTGAGCGGCACCGGCAGCAGTTCGCACAGCCGGTTGGCGACCCAACTGGGCCTGTTCCAGTCGTACGGTTCCATCATGGGGAGGTTGCCATCTTCGCGCGCGCCCAGCGTGGTGATGATGCGGCGCAGGGCGCCCACGCAATCGTCGAAGAGCTCGCCCTTGCAGTCTTCCACATCAGCGCCCAGGGGCTCCACGGTCCCGCGCATCAGGCCGTTGGCCGTGGTCTCGAACGACAGGACCCTGAAGCGCTGCGTGCCCCGCACCTTGATCATCAGCAGGCCGAGCTGCTCCATGTCGCATTCAATGATGTGGGCGATGCAGCCGACGTTGACGGGGATGGTTGGCGCATCCGAGGTGGCGACTTCGTTACCGTGCTCGATCAGGCATACGCCAAACGGTGTCTGATCGCGCAGGCAGGTGCGCACCATGTCGATGTAGCGTGCTTCAAAGATGCGCAGAGGCAGCAGGCCGCCAGGAAACAGCACCGTGTGCAGCGGGAACAGCGGCAGCTCGGTCGGCAGCGGCGGCAGCGGCGAGAACGGCGAGAGGGCGATGTCTTCTTGCATGGACTGGCTTTGGGCTGGCGGCGGCAAGATCTTCGCGTGGCGCCGCGCGAGCCGTACCCAAGCGACGTCGGCCCGCGCGCGTGGCGCGCGGCTCAGCCGTCTACGGCCAATTCGCGGTGGCGGACCAACACATTACCATGCGCCCGGAAGTACGTGGCAAGCCTTTCAGCGATGTACACCGAGCGATGCTGGCCGCCCGTGCAGCCGATGGCAACGGTCAGGTAGCTGCGGTTGTCGGCGATGAAACTCGGCAGCCACTTTTCAACGTAGGCGCGAATGTCTTCGGCCATTGCCAGCACCATCGGCTGGCTCTGCAGGAAATCGATGACGGGCTGGTCACGCCCCGTGAGCGGGCGCAACTGCGTGTCGTAATACGGGTTGGGCAGCGAGCGCACGTCGAAGACGAGGTCGGCGTCGGTCGGCACGCCATGCTTGAAGCCGAACGATTCGAACATCAGCGTGATGTCGTGCGGCTCATCGCTGATGAATTCCTTGATGTACGCGCGCAGGGCGTTGGTGCGCAGCGTGCTGGTGTCGATGCGGTGCGCCGGGTCGGCCAAGGGGCTCAGCAGCTCCCGCTCCATCTCGATGGCTTCAACCAGCGACGTGTCAATCCCCTTGGCCGCGGCCTGCGCATCCCGGACGTCCGGGCGGCCGTTGCGAATCGACAATGGATGACGCCGGCGCGTTTCGGAGTAGCGCTGCACGAGCGCGTTGGTGCTTGCCGTCAGGAACAGCATGCGCACGTCGTGTTCCTTGCGCAGCAGCGTGACCGTTTCGGGGACCTTGCGCAGCGACTCGCGGCTGCGGATGTCAGTGGCCACGCCCAGGTGCGTGTAGCCCTGATCTGCGAGATAGCCCGCAAGCTCGGGAATGAACTGGGCGGGCAGGTTGTCGACGCAGTAGTAGCCTGCATCTTCGAGCACGTTCAGGGCGACCGATTTCCCCGAGCCCGACATACCGGTGATGAGAATGATCCGCATGCCGCGAGGATAGCATTCCTGTGTTGCAAAGCAGCGATCCGAAAAAAAAGGCGACCTGCACGGCCGCCTTTCTGCTGCACGGTTAAGCGGATGCTCAGCCCTTCGAGAGGCACTCGCTCTGGGCCTTTTTGTACTCGTCGCCCTTCTTGCCCTTGTTGGCCTTTGCGCACGCGGCCATCTTTTGCTGCTGGGTCATCGGCGCGGCAGCCGGGGCGTCCGTCTTGCCAGACAGGCAGTCGCTCTGGGCCTTCTTGTATTCAGCGCCCTTCTTGCCCTTGTTGGCCTTCGAGCAGGCGGCCATGCGTTCCTGCTGCGACGTCTTGGCGGCGGGAGCGGCAGCCGGTGCGCTGGCCTGAGCGAAAGCCTGGCCGGCCAGGAACGGGAGCGCCAGGGCGCAAGCGGCAATCAGTTGTTTCATCGTGGATTCTCCTTGGGTGGCCTAAAGAAGAGCGAGCGGAGAGGGCCGCCGCGCTCGCGATGAACGCCGCCGCGTGCGTGCTCGGCGCATTCCTTCCCACAACGGGGAGGGCGCATGTCGGGTTGACGTTTCGCAACCAAAACTAGGGTAAAACCGGCCCTATTGCGAAACTATGTTTCGACATCGTTAAAGCAGCCGACCCTGCGGCGAGTGCGATGCGGCCTCGGCCTGCATGGCCGCGCGCTGGCGGTCCATGAAATCGCGCAGCGTGTCGATGCCCCGTAGGCGCAGGATGGTGTTGCGCACGGCCGCTTCGACCAGCACGGCCAGGTTGCGGCCGGCAGCCACCTGGATCTTCACCATGTGGATCGGCAAGCCGAGGACGTCGAGGTACTGCGAATCGAGCGGCAGGCGCTCGAACTCGCCATCGTTGCGGCGCACGAGCTGGACGATCAGCTTGATCTTCATCTTGCGGCGCACCGCTGTCTCGCCAAAGATCGTCTTGATGTCGAGCAGGCCTAGGCCGCGCACTTCCAGCAGGTTCTGCAGCAGAGGCGGGCAACGGCCTTCAATGAAGTCGGGCCCCAGGCGCACGAAATCGACGGCATCGTCGGCCACGAGCCCGTGACCGCGCGAGATCAGTTCCAGCCCGAGTTCGCTCTTGCCCAGGCCCGAATCGCCCATGATCAGCACACCCATGCCGAGGATGTCGAGAAACACCCCGTGCATCGTCACGCGCGGTGCGGAGATGCGCGACAGGTACAGGCGCAGGTGGTCGATGACGGCGGCCGACGAAATCGGCGATGTGAACAGCGGTGTGGACGACCGCGTGCAGCGCAGCTCGAGGTCCGGCGGCGGGTTCACGCCGTCTGCCACGACGAGGAAGGGCGGCTCCAGCAGGATCAGTTCGCCCATCTGGCGCTTGCGGTTTTCTTCCGACAGGCGCTGGTAGTACGTGATCTCCGGCTTGCCGAGTACCTGGATGCGGTTCGGGTGGATGAGGTTCAGGTGCCCCACCAGGTCCGCCGCAGATGTGGCCTCCTTGGCGAAATCCACGTCGAATGCGCGGTCCGCGCCTTCCAGGCCGGCGACCCACGACAGCTTCAGGTCGGCTGCGTTGTCGTCGAAGATCGATTGGGCGGTGACGCCGGTCAGTTCCATAGCAGGGCAGGGCGGGCACGGTGCGTTCGCAATCGGTTGCCCGGTCAGGCGAAGGCCGATTGCGCCGCGCTCAAGGCCGCCAGTCGGTCAGTAGCTGGTGAATCGCCTCGGGCGACGGCAGGGTGGCGAGGCCTTCGCGCATGTCGCGATCGGACAGCAGTTGGGCGATTTCGGAGAGGATTTCCAGGTGCTGCTGCGTGGCCTGTTCGGGCACCAGCAGGAAGATGAGCAGCGAGACAGGTTTGCCGTCCGGCGACTCGAACGGCACCGGCTCGGACAGGCGCATGAAGGCCGCCAACGGCTGCTTGAGCCCCTTGATTCGGCCGTGCGGGATGGCTACGCCGGCGCCGAGGCCCGTGGAGCCCAGCGACTCGCGCGCAAACAGGTTGTCAGTGACGACGGCGCGTGCCACGCCGTGGTTGTTCTCGAACAGCAGGCCGGCCTGTTCGAATACCCGCTTTTTGCTGGTTACGCTGACGTCGAGGGCGATGTTCCCGGGCGGCAGCAGTTTGGCCAAGCGATTCATGTGCAATGCGTGAAATGAGCGGCGTCCCTCTGCACCAAATTGGCGCGCGGACAATCGGGTCATTATAGACCACGTGTCACGCGGCTTTGTGCGGCGCACCAGCGGTGTGCCGGGCAGAGAGGCTGATCCCCCAAGGCTGCAATTGACCGGAGCCGGCAGTGCTTGCCCGGCATCGGCGCTCTTCTTGCCAGCATCGCGCCAAAAACCGCGCCACGCCAAGCATTCAAACTTTGTTCAGATTTTAGCCCGACTTAATTCCCATGCAATCGGATTCGTCGGCGGTGCACCATGGCATAAAAAAACCGCGCCGACTCAGGGCGCGGTCTTCATGATGCCGTCTTGCTATTGCTGCATCTGCGCGGCCTGGAAGGCCTGATGCTTCACGCTGTCACGGTCGTGTCCTTGAACACGGTCCTTGTACTTGATCACCTGCCTGTCGAGCTTGTCGACGAGTAGATCGATGGCCGCATAGAGATCTTCATGGTGTGATTCGACGAAGACGTCCTTGCCCTTGAGGTGCAGGTTGATTTCTGCGTACTGGCGACGATCCTTCTCCTTGTGGTTATCGACCGATAGCAGGACGCTGACGCCAATCACCTGATCGAAGTGCCTGATCACACGCTCCAGTTTCGTTTCCACGTACTCACGCAGCGCAGGCGTGATGTCCAGGTGGTGTCCACTGAGTTTGAAGTTCATAGCGGTTCTCCTTCTCACGGATGGGCCGCACCGGAACTGCCCGCGATGCGGCTATAAGGACTTGCGCAGATTCACTGCTGGGATCTTCAGGGCTTCGCGGTACTTGGCCACCGTCCGACGGGCCACCACGAATCCTTGTTCGCCTAACAGCTCGGCAATTCTGCTATCGGACAGAGGATTCTTCGGGTCTTCGGCTCCTACAAGTTGCTTGATGAGCGCGCGTATCGCAGTGGATGACGCAGCCCCGCCGGTTTCCGTCGATACATGGCTGCCGAAGAAGTACTTCAGCTCGAAGGTGCCCATGGGGGTCGCCATGTACTTGTTGGTCGTCACACGGGAGATCGTGGACTCGTGTAGACCCAGTGTATCGGCTATTTCCCGCAAAACCAAGGGCCGCATGGCGATTTCACCGTGCGTGAAGAAGCTCTTTTGACGCTCGACAATGGCTTGCGAGACACGCAGGATCGTATCGAAACGCTGCTGGATGTTCTTGATCAGCCAACGTGCTTCCTGCAGCTTCTGCTGCAGGTTGGCGGCGCCGGCTTCACCGCGGCTGCTGCGCAGGATCTGCGCGTACATGTCGTTGATGCGCAGACGCGGCATCACTTCGGGATTCAACTGCGCCATCCAGCCCGCACTGGTCTTGCGCACGACGACGTCGGGCACGACAAAGTCGGCCTCTGCGCGGCCGAACGCATGCCCTGGAAACGGCGCCAATGAACGAATGAGCTCGTGTGCCGCCTTGAGCGCCGGCTCGTCGACGGACAGTGCCTTCTTCAGCCGTGTGTAATCGCGTGCGGCGAGCAGTTCGAGATGGTGATTGACGATCGTGAGCGCGAGCGTCTTCGCCGGTGATTCGAGCCGGTGCAACTGCAGCGACAGGCATTCGGCGGCCGAGCGCGCGCCGATACCGGGCGGATCGAAGCTCTGCAGCATGCGCAGCGCGGCTTGCAGTTCGTCGAGTTCGACCTCGAGTTCCGACGGCAGATCGGCGAGGATTTCGTCGAGTGTGCCCGAGAGATAGCCTTCGTCATCGAGCGATTCGATCAGGAAGATGACGAGGCCCTTGTCGCGCATCGACAGCTTGAGCGGCGCGAGCTGCTCCATGAGGAATTCGCGCAGCGTCGGCTCGGCTTCACGCAGCTGCATGGGCGCGCGGTCGTCTTCGTCCGATTGCGGCTTGCGGGCGAAGTCGTCGAGGCTCCAGTCGGAGCGGTCGGATCCGTAATCGCTGTCGAAGTCGGCACTGCTGTCGTAGCTGGTTTCGGGAGCGTCGGTGCTGTCCGTGCCGTTGGGCGCGGGCGGTGGCGATTCGGTGGGCAGCGGTGTGGCGCTGCTGCTTTGCAGCGCGTTGACGGAGCCATCTGCGCCGATGCGCGCGGACGTGTCGAGCCACTCGTTTTCCCGCTCCAGCAGCGGGTTTTCGGTCAGAGCCTGTTCGACTTCCTGCTGGAGTTCGATGGTCGACAACTGCAGCAGCCGGATCGACTGCTGCAACGGCGGCGTGAGCGCCAGATGCTGAGAGAGACGAAGCTGGAGCGACTGTTTCATGCGGGCTATTCTATGCCCAACAGTCGCCCGATGGAACGGATTTTGCTTTATGGTGCGCCCTTACCACGCACCCTGTACGCTCTCACGACGTAAGCGTGCGGCGCGGCTTACATCCGGAAGTTGTCGCCCAGATAGACTTTGCGCACATCCTCGTTTTCGATGATCTGCTCGGGGCGGCCGGCGGCCAGCACGGTACCTTCGCTGATGATGTAGGCGTGATCGCAGATGCCGAGCGTTTCGCGCACGTTGTGATCGGTGATCAGCACGCCGATGTTGCGGTCCTTCAGGAAGCTCACGATGCGCTGGATTTCGCCCACGGCGATCGGATCCACGCCCGCAAACGGTTCATCGAGAAGAATAAAACGCGGCGACGAGGCCAGCGCGCGGGCAATTTCCACGCGGCGTCGCTCGCCACCCGACAGCGACAGCGCGGGGTTGTCGCGCAGGTGCGCGATCTGCAGGTCGTCGAGCAGCGCGTCCAGGCGGCGATTGACCTCATCCTGCGACAGCTTCTTGCCGTCCTGCTCCTGCAGCTCGAGCACGGCGCGGATGTTCTCCTGCACGTTGAGCTTGCGGAACACGGAGGCTTCCTGCGGCAGGTATGACAGCCCCATGCGGGCGCGCTGGTGAATCGGCAAGCGGCTGATATGCTGGCCGTCGAGCACGATGTCGCCGGCGTCCAGCGCCACCAGCCCGACGATCATGTAGAAGGAGGTCGTCTTGCCCGCGCCGTTCGGGCCGAGCAGTCCGACAACCTCACCGCTTTTCACGTCGAGCGATACGTCCTTGACCACCGTGCGCGTGCCGTAGCGCTTCTTCAGATGGCGGACCACCAGTGTGCTGGAGGTCGTGGCCTGCGGCGCGACGGTTTTCGGGGCGAGTGCGGTGGCGGACATAGGCAGACAGGAGAGGCAGCGGTACGGATCAGGGCTTGGCAGCGGGCGTGCTCGTGCGCGGGGCCAGGATGGCCCGCACGCGACCCGACGGGTTGGCGGAAGTGGCGTTCTCGGCGCCGCCCGAGGCTGTATAGAACTCCTTCTGCCCGTCGTACGTGATGACGGCGCCCCGGATCTCGTCGAGTTGCGTGGCACCTTGCAGGCGCTCCATGCGCGCGCGGCTGATCAGCTTGGAAATTTCCTGCTTGCCGTCGTACTCGATGCGCTCAGCCCATCCCTGGATGTATTCGTCGACGTTGTCGCGCTTCTGGCGGATGAACGCCAGGTTGCCCGGCTTGGACGTGGCCACGGCGTAGTTGTAGCCCTCGGGGTCTGTTCGCAGCTCGGCGGCGTCGGAGCGCAGCACCATGGTGCCTTTGGTCAGCACGACATTGCCGGTCAGGTGGTAGACCTGCTTCAGGTCGTCATAGCTGGCGTTGTCGGCTTCGAGCACCAGTGGCTTGTCGCGGTCGGCGCGCTCGGCGTGGGCGGGCAGGGCCGGGAGCAGCAGCGCGGCCACGATGGCCAGGCCGGTGGCACGGAAGGAGTGGGTCATGGAGATCACGTCGGAGAAGGGCGCGGTCGATGGGCGCGGTCAGGTGCGGGCGTGGAGTTTACTGCTTTGGCGCTCCCAGCCCCTCGATTCGGCCGCGCACGTTGCCCAGCAATTGTACTTGGCGCGTCACGTTGTTGAAGACGAGGCCGTTGGCGTTCATGACGGACGGCCCGCGGTGCAGTTCGACCGGCTTGTCGGTGCGCACGATGTCGTCGTTGAGCAGCACCTGGAAGTACGTTGAAGCGGCCGTCATCAGCGGATCCTGGCGCGGGTCCGGCCCCTGCGCACGGACCACCTTGGCGTTGTTGTACAGGTCGATGATGGTGCCTTCGCCGTTCATCTTGCCGAGGTCGGCGCGGGCGGTGACCTGCGGGCGGTCGGGCGCATACACGCGCAGCGCCGGGTACGTGACGTCGTAGGTGAGGTCGTCCTCGTAGTGGTTCATGTGGACGCCGGTGAAGCGGTATTTGGTGGCGCCGGTCTCATCCAGCGCGGTGGCCGAGACGCCGTCCATCGTGTAGTCGGGCGTGTGGCGCTTGGGTTGATTGGCGGCGGCATCGGTTTGCGGCGTGTTGACCTGCACGAGCAGGAACGTGATGCCGCACACGATCCCCATCAGCAGGATCGGCAGCCCGCGCAGCATGAGCTGCAGCACGGAAGAGACGAGGCGTTGGGAGCGTTCGCTGGCCATGGGCTCAGAAAGATTGCGGGGCCTGCAGCAGTTGCGCCAGCAGGGCATCGTAGGCGCCTTGCGCCTTGAGGATCAGGTCGGCCACTTCGCGCACCGCGCCGCGTCCGCCCGTCGCCTGGGCGACATAGTGTGCGCGGCTGCGCAGTTCGGCGTGCGCCTGGGCCGGGCAGGCCGCAAAACCGGCCAGCGTCATCACGGGCAGGTCGGGCCAGTCGTCGCCCATGTAGCCGGCGTCCGCCGGCCGCAGCTCGGTCGCGGCCAGCAGATGGGCAAACGCCTCGCGCTTGTCGGCCACGCCTTGGTACAGATGCTCGATGCCGAGTTCCCCGGCGCGCCAGGCAACGATCTCGGATTGCCGGCCGGTGATGATGGCCGGCGTGATGCCGGCCTGCGCCAGCAGCTTGATGCCATGGCCGTCGAGCGTGTCGAAGGCCTTGCTGATTTCGCCCTCGGGGCCCACCAGCAGGCGGCCATCCGTGAGCACGCCATCCACGTCGAACACCATCAGGCGCACGCGCGCCGCGCGTTCCATCGCCTGCGGAAAGCGCGCGTCGATATTGCTGTGGACGGGATCGGCCGGTGCGGTCATCTGCGAAAGGTGTCCCTCAGATGACCTTGGCGCGCGTCAGGTCGTGGATGTGCAGCGCACCGACGAGCAGCCCGGCGGCATCGACGACCAGGAGCTGGTTGATGCGGTGCGTTTCCATCACTTCGACGGCTTCGACGGCGAGCTGGTCGGGACCGATCGCGCGCGGATTGCGGTGCATGACTTCGTGCATCGGCACGGTGCGCCAGTCGCGCGGGGTTTCGAGCAGGCGGCGCAGGTCGCCGTCGGTGAAGACGCCGACCGCGCGGCCTTGCGCATCCACCACGGCGGTCATCGCCATGCCCTTGCGGGTGATTTCCATCAGCGCCTGCGACAGCGGCGTGTCTTCGGTCACGCGCGGGATGGCGTCGCCCGAGCGCATGACGTCGCGCACGTGCGTGAGCAGCTTGCGGCCGAGCGAGCCGCCCGGGTGCGAGCGGGCGAAGTCGTCTGCGCCGAAGCCGCGCGCGTCGAGCACCGCCACGGCCAGTGCGTCACCGAGTGCGATCTGCGCGGTGGTGCTCGCGGTGGGCGCGAGGTTCAGCGGGCAGGCTTCGACGTCGACGTGCGAGTTGAGCACGACATCCGCATGCTTGCCGAGCGAGGACTGCGGGTTGCCCGTCACGGCGATCAGCTTGGCGCCCAGCCGCTTGATGAGCGGCAGGATGGCGTTGAGCTCCGACACCTCGCCGGAATTGGAGAAGCCGATGAAGACGTCGTCACGCGTGACCATGCCGAGGTCGCCATGGCTGGCTTCGGCGGGGTGCACGAAAAACGCCGGCGTGCCGGTCGAGGCCAGCGTGGCGGCGATCTTGCGCGCGATGTGGCCCGATTTGCCCATGCCGGACACGACCACGCGGCCGGTGCAGCCGAGCACCATCTCGACCGCGCGCGCGAAGTCGGCGGACACCTGGGATTTGAGGCCCAGCACGGCTTGCGCTTCGATGTCGAAGGTCTGCTGCGCCAGCGCGAGCGCTCGATCGGGATTGAAATTCGCTATCATGGCGGCGAAGTATAACAATAAGCCACGATCCGCTTCCGGCGCGTCGTGGCTGGTCTTGCGGGGGGCAGCGGGGCGTGCGGGCGCCCTGTTTTGCTGCGCCGCGGCAATCCGCTTTCCGACCCGTTTCCGTCCCGTCGCCACGCCGTCATTTTTTGCTCTGCGGCGTCCCGCGCATCGCGTTCTTCGTTTATATCTGGCATCGGTCTTGCAGCGCGCCGCGTGCTGTTGGCGGCATGCGCGTCGCCGGCACCGTTCTGATGCGCGGCATCCGGCCGCCCTGTCCAACCTCTTTCGCCTGGTTTTTTCGCGTCGCATGCATTCGCCGCTGGAGCTCACTCTTGTCTTGTTGGCCGCCGCCGTGATCGGCGTGGTGCTGTTCCGCATGCTGCAGCTGCCGCCGATGCTGGCCTATCTGGTGGTGGGCGTGCTGATCGGGCCGAAGGCGACGGGGCTGGAGTCCGATTCTGCCCAGACGCGCTACCTGGCCGAGTTCGGGGTGGTGTTCCTGATGTTCTCGATCGGGCTGGAATTCAACCTCTCCAAGCTGCGCTCGATGCGGCGGCTGGTGCTGGGGCTGGGCGCGTCGCAGGTGGTGCTGACTATGCTGCTGACGATTCCGGTGTCGCTGCTGCTGTCGTACTGGTATCCGCTGTCGTGGCAGGCAGGGCTGGCGCTGGGCGGCGCGCTGGCGATGTCGTCGACGGCCATCGTCTCAAAGATGCTGGCCGAGCGCCTGCAGCTGGAGACGGAGCACGGCCGCAACATCATCAGCGTGCTGCTGTTCCAGGACCTGGCGGTGGTGCTGCTGCTGATCGTCATTCCGTCGCTCGGGAAGAACCCGAAAGACCTGGCGCTGGCGCTTTCCATTGCCGCGCTGAAGATCACCGTGGCGCTGGTGCTGATCCTGTTCCTGGGGCAGAAGCTGCTCTCGCGCTGGTTCCACCTGGTGGCGGCGCGCCGCTCGCAGGAGCTTTTCATGCTGAACCTGCTGCTGGTCACGCTCGGTATGGCGGCGCTCACGGAGCGGCTGGGCCTGTCGATGGCGCTGGGTGCGTTCCTGGCCGGCATGCTGGTGTCGGAAACGCCGTACAAGCTGCAGGTGGAAGAAGACATCAAGCCGTTCCGCGACGTGCTGCTCGGCCTGTTCTTCGTGACAGTGGGCATGCTGCTGGACCCGCGTGTCGTGCTCGAGCATTGGGGGCTCGTGCTGGCCCTGGTGCTGGGCCCGGTGCTGTTCAAGTTCGTGCTGATCGCGTTGCTCGCGCGGGCGTTCGGCTCCGGGGGCGGCGCGGCGATCCGCACGGCGCTGGGGCTTGCGCAGGCCGGTGAATTCGGCTTCGTGCTGCTCAACCAGATCGACGGCATGAAGCTGATCGATCCGCTGCTCGGGCAGGCCATTCTGGCGGCGATGCTGCTGTCGATGCTGCTGGCGCCGTTCCTGATCCAGTACAGCGACGTGATCGCCATGCGGCTCTCGCGCACGGACTGGCTGATGCAATCGCTGGCGATGACGAAGATCGCCGCGCAAAGCATCGCTACCGAGGGCCACGTCATCATCTGCGGCTATGGGCGCAGCGGCCAGAACCTGGCGCACATGCTGGAGCAGGAAGGCATCGGTTACGTGGCGCTGGATCTGGACCCGGACCGCGTCCGCGACGCCGCGGCGGCCGGCGAACACGTGGTCTACGGCGATGCGGCGCGCCGCGAATCGCTGGTGGCGGCCGGTATCCACCGCGCGGCGGCGGTGGCCATCACGTATGCCGATACGCCCTCGGCGCTGAAAGTGCTGCACCATGTGCAGGCGTTGGAGCCCACGCTACCCGTGATCGTGCGCACCATTGACGATGCCGACCTGGACCGCCTGCAGCAGGCCGGCGCCACTGAGGTCGTCCCGGAGATCATCGAAGGCAGCCTCATGCTGGCCTCGCACGCGCTGGTGCTGCTCGGCGTGCCGCTGCGCCGCGTGGTGCGGCGTGCCCAGGAGATGCGCGACGCGCGCTACAGCCTGCTGCGCGGCTACTTCCACGGCCAGGACGACGAAGAAGACATGCTCGAGCGCGAGGCCGTGCGGCTGCATTCGGTGCCGCTGGTCGAAGGCTCGCCCGCCATTGGCCGCAAGCTCGGCACGATGGGGCTGGAGACGTTCAAGACTTCCGTGACGGCGATCCGGCGGCAGGGGATTCGCGCACTCGATCCGGAGCCCGATACCGTGCTGGAACAGGGCGACATCGTCGTGCTGCGGGGCACGCCGGAAGGGCTGCAACTGGCGGAGGAGCGCCTCTCGCCGCGCTGAAGGCCGGGCCGCCTATTTGGTGAGCGCTTCCAGCAGCGGCCCACGCGAGCGGCGCGGCGGTGGCGCATCGGCCATGCTGGGCGGCAGCCCGTCGAGCACTGCCGCGGCATCGAGCGAGCGGATCGACACCCGTGTGTCAGCCGGAATACGGCCCTCCTGCTGCAGCATCAGGTAGCGCAGGCAGCAGACGCGCAGGAACGACGCAAAGTTCGCCACTTCGCCGCGCCGCTCCAGCAGTTCGTCGTAGAGCTTGCTGATGAGCTGGTTGACCGTCAGGCCGTCACGCTGGCCGATCTCTTCAAGCACCTCCCAGAACAGGCACTCCAGCCGCACGCTGGTTGCCACGCCATGCAGGCGTAGCGAACGCGCGAGGCTGTCGTACGAGTGAGGATTGGCGCGGATGAAGATTTCGCACATGGCCGGGGC
Organism: Ralstonia mannitolilytica; assembly: GCF_905397375.1. GTDB lineage: Bacteria > Pseudomonadota > Gammaproteobacteria > Burkholderiales > Burkholderiaceae > Ralstonia > Ralstonia mannitolilytica. The sequence continues at coordinate 223,978 of NZ_CAJPVG010000005.1, read as the reverse complement.
TCCTGAAGGCGCCCGCGGATCCGGTACCGGCGGGCAGCCGGATCAGTGTAGGACCCGCGTGCCCAGGACTTCAAGAAACTGTGCAAGCCAGGCCGGATGCGCCGGCCAAGCGGGCGCCGTGACGAGCTTGCCGTCGGTATGGGCCTGGTCGACCGGGATGTCCTTGAAGGTGCCGCCCGCCGCCGTGACTTCAGGGCCACACGCCGGATACGCCGAGCACACCTTGCCCTCCAGCACGCCCGCCGCCGACAGCAACTGCGCGCCGTGACAGATGGCCGCGATGGGTTTGTCGGCCTGGGCGAAGTGCCGGACGATCTCCAGCACGCGGGCGTTCAGGCGCAGGTATTCGGGGGCGCGGCCGCCGGGCACGAGAAGTGCGTCGTACGTGGCCGGATCGACGTCGGCAAAGCCGGCGTTGAGCGTGAAACGGTGGCCGGGCTTTTCGGAGTAGGTCTGCGCGCCTTCGAAGTCGTGGACGGCGGTGGCCACGGTGTCACCTGCCTTCTTGTCGGGGCAGATGGCATGGACGGTGTGGCCCACCACCTGCAGCGCCTGGAAGGGCACCATGACTTCGTAGTCCTCCACGTAGTCGCCCACCAGCATCAGAATTTTCTTAGCCATTGCCGTGTCTCCTGTATGGTTGCGGTTTGCCCATTGTGGTTCGGCGCCATTCGGCCCGGGTGGTAGCCCATTACCGCAGACCACGTTTTCCCCGCTTTTTGCTTCTGCCATGAGCCAAGTCCCGCACCCTCAGGCGGCGTTGCTGACGCCGTCGTCCGTTCCCGCGTCTACCGAGCTGGGCGACGTGTCGCGCTACCTGCGCGACCGCATCCGCACAGTGCCGGACTGGCCGCAGGCCGGGGTGATGTTTCGCGACATCACGCCGCTGCTGCAGGACCCGAAGAGCCTGCGCGTGCTGGTGGATGTGTTCGTGCACCGCTACATGGGTCAGGGGCTGAGCCTGGTGGCGGGCATCGACGCGCGCGGCTTCATCCTCGGCTCGATCGTCGCGTACGAGCTGAACCTCGGTTTCGTGCCGATCCGGAAGAAGGGCAAGCTGCCGTTCACGACGGTGGCCGAGGAATACATGCTCGAGTACGGCAGCGCCACGGTGGAAATTCACGCCGATGCCTGCAAGCCCGGCGACCGCGTCCTGCTGATCGACGACCTGATCGCCACGGGCGGCACCATGATGGCCGGCAAGCGCCTGCTGGAGCGCCTGGGCGCGACGGTGGTGGAGGGCGCGGCGATTGTCGACCTGCCAGAGCTGGGCGGGTCGCGCCTGCTGATCGAAGGCGGGCTGCCGCTTTTTACGGTGTGCCGCTTCGACGGCCATTGAGCGCGCCCGGGCGATGCCTGCGCCGCGTATGCTCATGTGACAAAAATATGACGCTCTGCCGCCGTGCGCAGTAGCATGGACCCTTTCCGCGGTTCCTTTCCGATCTGGCCGAGAGACGCCGATGCCACACGTAGTGCTGTTCCTGCTGACTTCCATTGCCATCACCGTGATGCCCGGGCCGGACAACCTGCAGGTCATCGCGCGCGGCGCAAGCCAGGGCCGCAAGGCAGGGCTGGCAGCCGCGGCCGGCTTTGCGTCCGGCTGCCTGTTCCATACGACGCTTGCGGCGCTGGGGCTCGCTGCGGTGCTGCAATCGTCGCCGCTGGCATTTCAGGCGATCCGCTGGCTGGGCGCGGCTTACCTGGTCTGGCTGGGCCTGCAGGCGCTGCGCAGCAAGGGTGGCGTCGGCCTGAAGAATGCTGGACCGCAGGCGGCGCCGGACCTGTGGCACGTGTACCGTCAGAGCGTGGTCGCCAATGTGCTCAACCCGAAGGTGACGCTCTTCTTCGTCGTGTTCCTGCCGCAGTTCGTTGACGCGCAGGCCGGCCATGCTGCATTGCAGATGCTGTTGCTGGGCGGCGTGTTCATGGCGCAGACCGTCGTCGTGTTCAGTCTGTACGGCTGGTGTGCGGCAGCGCTGGGCGGCTGGATGCGCCGCACGCCGCGCGCGTCGCTGTGGCTCGATCGGGTGAGCGGCTGCATCTTCATCGGACTGGGCCTGCGTGTGGCGCTGACCAAGTAGCGCAACGGACTTCCATGTATACGCTGCTCAAACTGCTTTCCGGCGTGGCCCTGCTGGTGTGGGGCACGCAGACCGTCAAGGTCGGCATGCTGCGCCTGTACGGCGCCGACCTGCGCCGCCTGCTCTCGCGAAGCGTGTCGAACCGGTTCTCCGCGCTGCTCGCGGGCATCGGGGTGACGTGTCTCGTGCAGAGCAGCAATGCCACGGCCACCATCGTCGGGGCGTTTGTCGCGCAAGGGCTGATGAGCGTGTCGGCGGCGCTGGCGATCCTGCTGGGCGCAAACGTGGGCACGGCCATCATGGCCCAGGTGTTTGCGCTGGACCTGTCGTGGCTTTCGCCGCTCCTGATCTTCTTCGGCGTGATCCTGCACCTCTCGCGCAAGGGCAGCCCGGTCGGGCACTTCGGGCGCGTGCTGATCGGCCTCGGGTTGATCATGATGGCGCTGGAGCTGATTTCCGTGGCCTCGAGTCCGATGGTCGAAGCGAATGCGCTGCGCGTGCTGCTTGGCTCCATCTCGTCGGACACCGGCCTGAACATGCTGATTGGGGCGGTGCTCACGCTGCTGTGCTATTCGAGCCTGGCGGTGGTGCTGTTCTGCGCAACGCTGGCGACGTCGGCGGCGGTGTCGGTCAAGGTGGCGTTTGCGATTGTGCTGGGGGCCAACATTGGCAGCGCCGTGGCCGCGCTGGCGACCACGCCGTCATCGAGCCAGGCGGCGCGCCGGGCCACGCTCGGCAACCTGCTGTCGCGGCTGCTCGGTGCGGCGCTGGCGCTGCCGTTCCTCGGCACGCTGGCCGAACTCGCGCCGCATGCGGGGGTGGCGCTGCAGCATATGGTGGTGGCGTTCCACGTGGTATTCAACGTGGCCCTGGCGGCGCTGCTGATCGGCCTGACCGACCACATGGCCCGGCTGTGCGCGCGCATCCTGCCGGGCGGCGCGCATATCGACGACCTCGTCGCGCCGCGCTATCTCGATCCTTCGGCGCTGGCCACGCCAACGTTGGCGCTGGGCAATGCCGCACGCGAAGTGCTGCGCATCGGCGACCGCGTCGAGCACATGCTCGACAACACCCTGCGCGTGCTCAAGACGAACGACGCGCGCCTGCTGCAGACCACCCGCGCCATCGACGACGAGGTCGACGCGCTGTACACCGCCATCAAGCTCTACCTCACGCAGCTGAGCCACGAGGCGCTCGATGCGCGCGAGGGCAAGCGCTGGGCTGACATCATCTCGCTCACGATCAACCTTGAGCACGCCGGCGACATCCTCGACCGCCTGCTGCAGGATGTGCGCGAGAAGAAGATCGCGCACAAGCTGGCGTTTTCCGAGGCCGGCATGCAGGAGCTGGAGGACATGCATGGGCGGCTGGTCGTCAACCTCAAGCTTGCGCTGTCGGTGTTCCTGACGGGCGACCTGCGCAGCGCCCAGACGCTGATGCTGGAGAAGGCGCACTTCCGCGACCTGGAGAAACGCTACGCGCGCAGCCACCTCACGCGCGTGTCGGCGCAGACGGCGGAGAGCATCGAGACGAGTTCGCTGCATCTGGACATCATCAGCGATTTCAAGCGGCTGAACTCGCTGTTCTGCGCGGCGGCGTATCCGGTGCTGGATGAGGCCGGGGTGCTGAACCGCAGCCGGATGAAGGACGCGGACGAAGTCGACGCGGAAGCCGCGCCGGCCAGCCACTAAGACAAAAGCGCAGCCGAAGCTGCGCTTTCTGTTTGCCGCATCGCTGTGCTTACTTGCGTTTGAGCAGCGGCGCCAGGTACTTGCCGGTAAAGCTCGCCTTGTTCCGCGCCACGTCTTCGGGCGTGCCCTTGGCGATGATCTGCCCGCCGCCCGCACCGCCTTCCGGCCCAAGGTCGAGCAGCCAGTCGGCCGTTTTGATCACGTCCAGATTGTGCTCGATGATGACGATCGTATTGCCATGGTCACGCAGCTTGTAGATGACCTTGAGCAACAGCTCGATGTCGTGGAAGTGCAGGCCGGTGGTCGGCTCGTCCAGGATGTACAGGGTGCGGCCCGTGTCGCGTTTCGACAGCTCGAGCGACAGCTTCACGCGCTGCGCTTCACCGCCCGACAGCGTGGTCGCCGATTGCCCCAGGCGGATGTAGCCAAGGCCAACATCCAGCAGCGTCTGCAGCTTGCGGCGCACGACTGGCACCGGCGCGAAGAACTCGTGCGCCTGCTCCACCGTCATCTCCAGCACTTCGGTGATGTTCTTGCCCTTGTAGAGCACTTCGAGCGTTTCGCGGTTGTAGCGCTTGCCGTGGCACACGTCGCACGGCACGTACACGTCGGGCAGGAAGTGCATCTCGACCTTGAGCACGCCGTCGCCCTGGCAGGCCTCGCAGCGGCCGCCCTTGACGTTGAACGAGAAGCGGCCCGGGTCGTACCCGCGCTCCTTGGCCGCCGGCACGCCAGCAAACAATTCGCGGATCGGTGTGAACAGGCCCGTGTACGTGGCCGGGTTCGAGCGCGGCGTGCGGCCGATCGGCGACTGGTCGACGTTGATGACCTTGTCGAAATGCTCGAGCCCCTCAATGCGGTCGTGCGGTGCCGGCTCCGGCGTCGAGCCGTACAGATGGCGCGCCACCGCGTGATACAGCGTGTCGTTGATCAGCGTCGACTTGCCCGAGCCCGACACGCCCGTGATGCACGTGAGCAGCCCGATCGGGATGTCCGCCGACACGTTCTTCAGGTTGTTGCCCGTGGCGTTGATGATGCGCAGCCAGCGCTCGTCGTCCGGCGCCGTGCGCTGCTTGGGCACCTCGATGCGGCGCTTGCCCGACAGGTAGTCGCCCGTGAGCGATGCCGGCGATTGCTCGATCTGCATCGGCGTGCCCTCGGCGATGATCTGACCGCCGTGCACGCCGGCGCCCGGGCCGATGTCCACCACGTAGTCCGACGCGCGGATCATGTCCTCGTCGTGCTCGACCACCAGCACCGAGTTGCCGAGATCGCGCAGGTGCTTGAGCGTGCCGATCAGGCGGTCGTTGTCGCGCTGGTGCAGGCCGATGGACGGCTCATCAAGCACGTACATCACGCCGGTCAGCCCCGAGCCGATCTGCGACGCCAGGCGGATGCGCTGCGCCTCGCCGCCCGAGAGCGTATCGGCGCTGCGCTCCAGCGATAGGTAATCGAGCCCGACGTTGTTCAGGAAGTTCAGCCGCGCGGTGATCTCCTTGACGATCTTGTCGGCAATCTCGCGCTTGGCGCCGTGCAGGTTCAGCGTGAGGAAATACGTGAGCGCGTCGCGCAGCGGCCAGCCGTTGATCTCGTAGATGCCGCGGGCCTGGTCGCCTTCGCCCACCTTGACGAAGCGGGCCTCGCGGCGCAGGCGGGTGCCGTGGCACTCCGGGCACGCCTGGTTGTTCTGGTACTTGGCCAGCTCCTCGCGCACGGCAATGGAGTCGGTCTCCTTGTAGCGCCGCTCGAGGTTCGGGATGATGCCCTCGAACGCGTGCTCGCGCACCGTCGTCTTGCCGCGTTCGTTGATGTACGTGAACGGAATCTGCTGCTTGCCCGAGCCGTGCAGCACGATCTGCTGGATTTCCTGCGGCAGCTCTTCGAACGGCACGTCGATGTCGACGTCGTAGAACGCCGCCAGGCTCTGCAGCATCTGGAAGTAGAACTGGTTGCGGCGGTCCCACCCCTTGATGGCGCCCGAGGCCAGCGACAGGTTCGGGAAGGCCACCACGCGCTTCGGATCGAAGAACGTGATCTGGCCCAGGCCGTCGCAGTGCGGGCAGGCGCCCATCGGGTTGTTGAACGAGAACAGCCGCGGCTCCAGCTCCTGCAGCGAATACGAGCAGATCGGGCACGCAAACTTGGAGCTGAAGACGTGTTCGCGGCCCGTATCCATTTCCAGCGCCACGGCGCGGCCGTCGGCCAGGCGCAGCGCGGTTTCGAACGATTCGGCCAGGCGCTGCTTGAGCTCCGGGTTGACCTTCACGCGGTCGACCACCACGTCGATCGAGTGCTTGTCGTTCTTCTTCAGCCTGGGCAGGTCGTCGACCTCGTAGACCCGGGCCTCGGCCTCATGCGCGGTGCCGCCGCCCGAGCGCACCCGAAAGCGCACGAAGCCCTGCGCCTGCATCGCCTCGAACAGGTCGACATGCTCGCCCTTGCGGTTGACCACCACGGGCGCCAGGATCATCAGCTTGGTGTCGGCCGGCAGCGCCAGCACGGCGTCCACCATTTGTGACACGCTCTGCGCTTCCAGCGGCTGGCCGTGGTCGGGGCAGTAGGGGGTGCCGGCGCGCGCATACAGCAGACGCAGGTAGTCGTGGATCTCGGTGACCGTGCCGACGGTGGAGCGCGGGTTGTGGCTGGTGGCCTTCTGTTCGATGGAGATGGCCGGCGACAGGCCTTCGATCAGGTCCACATCCGGCTTTTCCATCAGCTGCAGGAACTGCCGCGCGTAGGCAGAAAGTGACTCGACATAGCGCCGCTGCCCCTCCGCGTACAGCGTGTCGAACGCCAGCGACGACTTGCCCGACCCCGAAAGCCCGGTGATCACGACCAGCTTGTTGCGCGGCAGATCCAGGTTGATGTTCTTCAGGTTGTGGGTACGGGCCCCACGAATCTTGATTTCGTCCATGTGTGGCTGAATGCGGCTCAATGCGGCGTCGGGTGCGGACCGCCTGCGGCAATCGGCGGGAGGGGGTGGAAAAGGGTAAGCCTGCTAATATACCGAACTTCGGTTTTGCCGGTGTCCGCGCCCAGATGGGGCGATTGGCGAGGCCGTTCAAGTGTCTTTGTCGCCGCATTCCTTTCGTGTGTTCTGCGGCGGTTTCCGCGCCATGTCTTCCGCTTCCCCGTCCATGATTTCCGCTTCCGGCCGCATGACCGGCCTCGAGCTGCGTGCGGCCGCTTCGCTGGCCGGCATCTTCGCGCTGCGCATGTTGGGCCTGTTCATGATCATGCCGGTCTTCGCGGTGTTCGCGAAAACGCTGCCCGACGGCAACAACACGCAGCTCGTCGCCTTCGCCATCGGCGTGTACGGCCTGACGCAGGCGGTGCTCTACATCCCGTACGGCTGGCTGTCTGACCGCTTCGGGCGCAAGCCCGTCATTGTTGCGGGCCTGGTGATCTTCGCGGTGGGCAGCCTGGTGGCGGCGTTTTCGCACAGCGTCGCGGGCATCGCCGTGGGGCGGGCCATCCAGGGCGCGGGAGCCATCTCATCGGCGGTGATCGCCTTCGTGGCCGACCTCACGCGCGAAGAGCAACGCACCAAGGCCATGGCCATGATTGGCGGCAGCATCGGCGTGTCGTTTGCCGTGGCCATCGTGAGCGCGCCGGTCATCTTCCGCTGGGTCGGCATGCCGGGGATGTTCCTGGCGATTGGCGTGCTGGCCATCGTCGCCATCGGCGTGGTGATGTGGGTGGTGCCGAATGCGCCGCGCCCGCCCGCGCACGTGAAGGCGCCGTTCCGCGAAGTGCTGCACAACCCCGAGCTGCTGCGCCTGAACTTTGGCGTGTTCGCCCTGCATGCCACACAGACGGCCCTGTTCGTCGTGCTGCCGCACATGCTGGAAGCTGCCGGCCTGCCCGTCGATTCGCACTGGAAGATTTACCTGCCGGTGATGGGCGTGTCGTTCGTGCTGATGGTGCCGGCCATCATTGCGGCGGAGAAGCGCGGCAGGATGAAGGCCGTGCTGCTCTGCGCCGTCGCGCTGGTGATGGTGGCGCAACTGGCGCTGGGCGAAGTGCATCCGACGCTGGCGGCCCTGTCGATCGCGCTGCTGGTCTACTTCCTCGGCTTCAACGTGCTGGAGGCGTCGCAGCCATCGCTGGTGTCGAAGTACGCGCCGGGCGTACGCAAGGGCGCGGCCATGGGCGTATACAACACGACGCAGGCCCTGGGCCTGTTTGCGGGCGGCGCCGGCGGCGGCTGGATTCTGCTGCACGTGGGGCAGCATGCCGTATTTTTGACCTGCGCGGCGCTGGCTTTGGCGTGGCTTATAATCGCCAGCCCCATGCAGATGCCGGCGTTGCGTCGGCACTAGGGTCGGCATTCAGCGCTACACTTTCAGTCGGCCTTTTTTTCGTTAGCCCTTTACGGCGGCATCCCTTCAATTACCTTCGGAAACTCATCATGGCGTCCGTCAACAAAGTCATCATCGTCGGCAATCTCGGTGCCGACCCGGAAACGCGTTACATGCCCAGCGGCGACGCCGTCACCAACATCCGCGTGGCCACCACGGACCGCTACAAGGACAAGGCCAGCGGCGAAATGCGCGAAGCCACCGAATGGCACCGCATCGCCTTCTTCGGCCGCCTGGCGGAAATCGCCGGCGAATACCTGAAAAAGGGCTCGCAGGTCTACGTCGAAGGGCGCCTCAAGACCCGCCAGTGGGAGAAGGACGGCCAGAAGCAATACAGCACCGAAATCGTCGCAGAGCAGATGCAGATGCTCGGCGGCCGCCAAGGCATGGGCGGTGAGGGCGGTGGTGGCTACTCCCGCGGCGGAGAAGGCGGCGGTGGGGGTTACGGCGGCGGCCGCAGCCAGGGCCAGGGCGGTGGCGGCGGCTACTCGCGCGGCGGCGAGGCCGGTGCCGGCCAGGGCGGCAGCGCACGCCGTCAGCCCGCGCCGTCGAATGGCTTCGAGGACATGGACGACGATATCCCGTTCTGACCAACGTACCCGTCAGACAAAGGAAGATTCCTCCCTGAGCTTTGATGGGTAAAAAAACTGAATGCAGGGCGCCGCTAAGGCGCCCTTTTTCATTGGGCAGCCCGCCCACACCGGATTGGTCTGTGACCGTAGCCCCACGGTCGGCGCTTGGGAAGCGCGGCATGAGCAAACTTGTGCCTACCTCGCTCAACTCGACCGCGTTGCGGCGTCCACCGGCACGTTCGATGACCGCGCTTGCGTGTGCGGGAACGGACTACAGCCACCAGCACGCCAGTTGGTTGAGACAAAAGGCTGCCGTATCTCTCATATTTGATATACTTATCAAGATTGATAGAATCGATTTTTTGAGCAGCGGGTCTCCGGCGGCGTAGCGGCTGGGCACATGGTTGGCGCGGCAGCAGACATGCCCCGCCTCCCGCGGGCGGCGAGCCCGGAACTCGAACCCGAATTTGGCAGGCATCCGCAATGAGCATACTTGGTCGCTGTATTACGATTTCGATTGCCACCTTTTCTTGTGCAATTGCCGGCGTCTATGTGCACAAGCTGTTTCCGGTAGATATCAGCCTGTCTGAAGATATCATCAAATCTGTTTCAGGCTTGATCGGCACGCTGTTTGCCATCGTTCTAGGCCTTCTCGTATCTTCTTCCTACGCCACGTTCAACAATCATCAGGCCGATTTCAATTCCTTGATCAACGCCGTGGGGAATATTGATCTTCTGCTCAAGCAATTTCCCGGCGTCTCCGATAAGCCAAGGACAATGCTGCGCCGGATGGTCGTTCGCCTGCTGCAACGATATTGGTCGGATCAGGGCAGCCAGCAGGCGACAGAGGTAAGCTACGCGCACCTTTCCGAGGACGTCGAGACGATGCTGGAGATCAACAGGATCTCCGAGGGGTTTGAAGCCGTCACCCGCGACGACCTTAACGCTATCCGCCAGTTTTCCAGCAACTTTATTGCCATCCAATCGAATATCGTCAGGAGTCTTTCAAATCAGGTGCCTGCACTGCTTCTTGTCATTGTGTTTGGCTGGGCCTGTCTGCTGTTTTTTCTTTATGGAAGCCTCAGTGGCGGCAATATCGTCGGAATACTGTTTATATTGTTGGGCGCCGTCGCTATCGCAAGCGCCAATTTCTTGATACTGGAACTGACCCATCCGTATCAGGGCCTGTTCAAGGTCTCCAGCGCCCCATTCGACCTGCTGCTGCGGTCCATGATCCAGGAGGGCGATGCGTCGGGCCACGACTGACCCCCGGCTGTCGCGGGCGCTGCGACACAGACCCAGGGGCACGATCCGATGGGCGATATGCGCCCCGGGGCGCTAGTCGCTCTCACAAGGCTTCTTGAAGACATGTTTCACGCCGCACTTGGTCGCATGCGCCGCGTTCTTCACGCCATGGCCCACCGCGCGCGCGGCGTTGGCCGTGGCATGCCCGACTTCCTTTGCTGCATGCCCCGTTTTGCGCGCCGCTTCTTTCGTGCCCTGCTTGATGTCCTGCTTGGCCTCAGAGAGGTCAGCGTGGGCGAGCGCACTCCACAGCGCGAGCAGCAGCGCGGGGATCAAAAGCAGACGGCTTTTCATACGGAATCCTCTCAAACAGGTTCATGCAGCGGACGCGTCGAGCACCACGGCGGCGCGCCCGGTCAACAGGAGGCGCTCGCCATCGCGCACCGTGAATCGGTACAGCACGTTGTTGCCGTCGCCGCCGATGCGTTCGGCCTCGACATCGAGCGGCGCGTCGATCGTGTCGAGCCGCGGGACGTGCGCCTCGACGCTGCGCACGCTGGCGAGGAACCCGGCGCGGGGACGCCGCTGGTCTGCTGCGCACAGGGCGCCGTGCACCGCCATGGCCTGCGCCGCGTACTCGATGCCGCAGACGGCCGCCAGCCGTCCGTGGGCGCGCAGCGGATTGGCCGGGTCGCGGTGGCTGGTGGCCGTGCAGTGGACGCGCGTATCGCTCCAGCCGACGACGGCGTCGAGCAGGCACATGGTGCCGCTGTGCGGAATGCGCGCCGCGATCCAGTCGCGGTCCAGCGGCGGTACCCGTTGCGAATCTGGGCTCACGACGCGCTGGCCTGCATGGTGGACGTGCCCAACGGCGTGAGGTCGACCTGCAGACGCGTGTCGGGCAGGTAATCGAGCACGAGGTTCGTGGCGCGCTGTGTGGCCAGCGCCTGCAGCAGCGGCAATGCGCGCGCGGCGGGGTTGCCCTGACGCAGCGTCTCGAGCGCCGCATCCGCGAGCGTGGTCGGGGGTGTGTCGCTCAGTGCGACGTCGATGCGGGCGAGCGAGCGCGGGCCCGCTTCGCGCGCCAGCACGAGGGCCACCGCAAACGCATCGGGCACCGGGCGGACGGCGTGCAACGGCTCCGGATATGTGCCGTCATACGCGACCAGCAGGGTCGGCGTGCCATCGGCCGCCACCTGGCAGACAGTGTCGAGCAGGCCAGCCGCAAAGCTGCCGTCGTGCGCGCACAGCACGTTGGATGGCGCCCGGGCCTGCGTGGCGATGCTCCAGTAGCCGGCCGGCGCGTTGTGCACGGAGTTGTGGAAGCGCGTGGGCGAGAGCTTGCGGTCGTCGCCGGCCAGGGTTTCGCAGATCGCGTGGCAGTTGTGGCCGTCGCCGCCAGACGAACTGAACACCGTCGCGAGCGAGGCCGCATCGCGCCCGCTACCGGCGACCGCTTCGCGCCCCACGGCCAGTGCAAGCTTGACGACCGGCCCCGTGCGGCGGCGCTCGATGGCCGGCAGGCCGGCGGGCGGCGGCAGCTCGGTTGGCGCGTGCGTGTAGGCCGTGCGGCCCGCAAGCACCTGGGCGGTGTGCGGCCACTCCGGCAGCCCCGGGCCCAGCACGCCGACGCTTTCGATGAATGCACTGAGTCGGGTCATGATGCGAGCCCTGCGCGGCCAAAGACCAGGCTGCAGTTCGTGCCGCCAAAACCGAAGGCGTTGCTCAGCGCCGCCTGCACGCGCGCGTTGCGATCGGAGGTAACGTAATGCACGCCGAGTGCGGGATCCGGCTCGGTGGTGTTGATGCCGGCGGGAACGAACTGGTGGCGCAGGGCGAGCGCCGTGATGACGGCCTCCAGCGCGCCTGCCGCGCCGAGCGTGTGGCCGGTCGCCCCCTTGGTCGAACTGCACGCCGTGCCGTCGAACAGCGCCCGGACGGCATGGGCCTCCGCCGCGTCGTTGCTGAGTGTGCCCGTGCCGTGCAGGTTGATGTAGTCGATGTCGGATGCGTCCAGGCCGCTGGTCGACAGCGCCTGCGCCATGGCCGCCTGTGCCCCGAGGCCCTCAGGATGCGGCGACGACATGTGATGCGCGTCGCTCGATTCGCCGATGCCGAGCAGCGCGATCGCATCGTCGTCGACGGCGTGTGAGGGCATGCGCTCCAGCAACGCAAACGCCGCCGCCTCGCCGATCGAGATGCCGTCACGCGCCACGTCGTACGGGCGGCATGGCCGGCGCGACAGCAGCTCGAGCGAATTGAACCCGTACAGCGCGGTCAGGCACAGCGAATCGACACCGCCCACCACCGCCGCGTCGATCAGCCCGGCTTCGAGCATGCGCCGCGCCGAGGCAAACACCTTGGCGCCCGACGAGCATGCCGACGAAATGGCCATGGCCGGGCCGCCGAGGCGGCAATACGCGCGGACGAACGCGGCGGGCGAGTAGATGTTGTGCGTCTGCGTGTAGCGGAAATCGCCGGGCAGCGCGCCGGACTGCGGATCGCGGTGCTGATAGGCGTGTTCGGTTTCGAGGATGCCCGACGTGCTGGTGCCGATGAAGACGCCGATGCGCTGCGCGCCATAGCGGGCCCTGGCCGATTCCACGCGCTCGGCAAAGCCGTCCTGTGTGAGACCGATCTGGGCGAGGCGGTTGTTGCGGCAATCGAACTCGGCCAGGTCGGAGCGCATGGGAGCGTCGTCGACGCCGTCCACTGCGCCGATCCAGGTGTCGAGTTCCGCCCGCGGAAAGTCGCACGGCGCGAGGCCGCCACGCTGCCCGCGCAACGCCGCCAGCGTGGCGTCAAGGCCACGTCCGAGACAACTCGTGGCGGTGAAATGCGTGACCAGTACGGGCTTCACTTGGGGGGCGCGGTAGGGGTGGGAAATGGGCTGCAGGCCGTTGCCGCAGGCCATGGCGTCAAGTCACAAATTTTATCAAATGGACATGTGCGGCTCGGCGCCCGGTGCGGCGTGGTCTTCCAGGCAATCGCGCAGCGTCGCGCAGCGCAACCGCGCCTGCCGGGCGGCCTCCAGCACCTTCGGCAAGACGGACAGCAGCACCGGTTCACCTTGTGCGTCGCGCGCGGCGTGACCGTCGTGCAGCAGCAGGATGTCGCGCCGTGCGAGGTGGTGCAGCAGACGCTGCGCGACGGCGTCTGCGTTGGTGGAGCGCGTATCGAAGCCGCGGCGCGTCCAACTGGCCAGCTGCAGGCCGAGCTGGCACAGCACCGGCTCAAGAAACGGATTGCGCAGCCCCGCCGGGGCGCGGAAAAACAGCGGCCGGGTGCCGGTGATCTGCGTGAGCGTGTCCTGCGCGGCGCCAATCTCCCTGCGCAGTGCCCCAGGGCCTTGCACCGAGAACGTGTGCCGATGCCGCTGGCTGTGGTTTTCCACGGCATGCCCGCGCGCGACGATGGCCTCGACGCAGCGCGGGTGGCGCAATGCCAGCTCGCCGATGCAGAAGAACGTGGCCTTGGCGTTGTAGCGGTCGAGCATGTCCAGGACGCGCGGCGTGACTTCCGGATCGGGGCCGTCGTCGATGGTCAGTGCGATCTGCGCGCCGGCCGTTTCGGGCAGCCTCGTCCAGTTCGGGCCGAGCCACGTGCTGCGGGGCCACAGGCCGGCGGCCATCAGCACCAGATGCGATGCGATGACGCTGCCCCCCGCCCACGGCCATGCAGCGGGCGCGGCCACCGCAGCGAGCGCGGCGCCGGCATGCACCGCCAGCGCGCCGCTGATGAGCGGCGTCGGCTTCCAGCGGCGTGCCGCAACGGCTATCGAAGCAGACGACGCGTTCATGGCGTGGCGGGGTCTGAGCATTGGCGGGGCGCGAGGATGGCAGCAAACACCAGCGCGAGCATGGCACCGGGGCCAACGGTCAGGCCGAATGTGCTGAGCAGCGGCACGTGCGAGAAGGCCAGCAGCCCAAAGCCGGCCACCGTTGCGAGATTGGCCACCAGCAGCGACACGAGCGTTTGCGTGCCGATGTGCTGCTCGGCCGTGCCCGCACGCTGGCTGAAGAACAGCGCATAGTTCGATCCGACCGCTACGATCAGCAGCATGCCGACCAGATGCAGGATCGTGAGCTGCACGCCGGCCAGCGCAAAGCCGGCCGCCACCACCAGCACCGAGCCGACGAGCGGGGCCAGTGCATGCACAGCGCGCCGTGCCGAGCGCAGCGCCACAAGCAGCAGCACGGCAATCACCGCAAAACCGGCGAGCGACAGGCGGATGTCCTCATGCACGTAGTCGACGTAGAGGCGGTCCGCCTCGGCCTTCAGATCGACGAACAGGGCACCGGACACGCCCGCACGCGCCACGGCGGCGCGGACGGGCTCGGCATCCAGGCTCGGCTGGTGGGATGCCGCCTTTGCGCCTGCCGGTGCACGCAGCGGCAGCATGGCGCTCCACTGGCCGGCACGTTCGGTCAGCAGCGCATCGACAGCCAACGCCATCGATGTGCCGTTCAGATCGGCACGCCGCAGCAGCGGCTGGGTGCGGGCAGCCGTGACGTCGGCGATGAACGGCGCGAAGCGCTCGGGTTTGACGCGGATCGCCTGGCCTTCGACGGCAGCGCGCATGCGTGCGGTCAGCGCGTCGGCGCTCGGCAGGCTGGCCAGGCGCGCACGCTGCGTCGCGTCGCTCGGCAGATAGCGCGCGGGGTTCTCGAAGCCGGCGAGCACGCCACGGTCCACCAGCGGCTGCAGCTGCGCGGCGATCCTCTCGGCGCCTTCCAGCGCGGCCTGCTCCGTTGCGCCGGGAATCACCACCAGATAGCGCACGTCCGGCGCCCCGACGTCTGCGCGCAGGCTCGCGTCGAGTGCCTGGCTGCTGGCGGGCACGGGGCTCAATGCGGCCAGCTCGCGGCTCCACAGGCCATCGCGATGCAGCGCCAGGACGGCGAGCGAGCCCGCGAGTACCAAGGCCAGCAGCCAGCGCAGCCGACAAGCCGTACCGGCCGCGCGTGCAAGCCATCCGCCCAGGCGCGACACATCGCGGATCTCCACGTGCCCGCTGTACAGATGCGGCAGCACAAAACGCGTGATGAGCGCCGCCGTCACGAGTCCCACGATCGAATACAGCCCGAGCTGCACCAAGCCGGGAAAGCCAGAAAACAGCATCGACGCAAAGCCGCACACCGAGGTCAGCACGCCAAGGCGGATGGTCGGCCAGTACGCGGCCACCCACGCCCGCAGGCTGTCACGCGGGCTGGTGCCGCGCGCGCGGCCGGACTGCACGAACAGATAGACCGAGTAGTCCACCGCCTCGCCGATGAGCGTGGTGCCAAAGCCGAGCGTGAGCCCGTGCACCGCGCCGAATGCCAGGCTGACCCCCGCCACCCCTGCGGCCACGCCCGAGAGCACCGGCAGCAGCCCGAGCACCACCGTGCGCGGCGAGCGGTACACCGTCAGCAGCAGCGCCACGACCAGCGCCAGGCTCAGCGTCGAGAGCCGCTCCACGTCATGCCGGATTGCGTTGCGTGTCTCCACGGAGAAGACGCCCGGGCCGGTCATCAGCAGCCGGGCCGATGCCGCATTGGGCGTGCTGTGCGAGGCGGCATCGAAGGCGCGGCGCACGGCATCCATGGCGCGGGCCTGGGCGTCGGTGTCGGAGCCCGCGGCAGCCGTCTGCACGACAAGCACGGCGCGCTGCCCGTCGCGCGCCGCCCACACGTCGTGCATCGACGACGGCAGCCCGGTGGTGTCGAGCTGGCTGACGAGCGCGGCCACCTCGCCCGTCGGGTCGCGCGGCAGCAGGTGCTTGGCGACGAGCCCGGCAGACGAACTCAGCAGGTCCAGGCTCTCGGCCAGTGCGGCGTGCAGGCCCTCGGCAGAGAAGCGCTGCGGCGTCACGGCGGGGCTGAGCACGTAGCGGTGCTCGAAGATGAACTGCCGGTCGCGCGCCTCGTTCACGGGCTCGCCGTTGTTGACGGCATGGAACTGCGGGTCGGCGCGCAGCGTCGCCGCGAGCTTGCGTGAGAGCGTCGCGCGCGTGGCCGCATCGCTGCCTTCAATGCCGACGAGGATGAGCCGTGACACCAGCCCCTCGCGCAGCTGGTCCACCAGCACGCGCTGCTCGGCGCTTGGGGAGCGCGGCAGGAACGCAGACAGGTCGGCCGTGAACTGCGCGCGCGACACCACGATCGCGCACAGCGCCAGGCCGGTCAGCCAGACCAGCACCGCGGGCCGGCGCAGGGCGTGCAAGCGTTCCATGCGGCTGCCTCTATGGGCGCCGGGCGGTACCGGCGATGCGCTGCAGCCGCATCACCGAATGGTCGCCGTCGGCCTGGCGGAGGGTGACGCTGCGCATCGCGTCGCCCGTGCCCTCGAGCGTGATCGAACTGACGACTTTCTGCATGCGCGCGTCGATGGGCGTGAGGGTGAGCGTCCAGTCGTCGCCGCGGCCCGCAATGGCAACCTGGTAGATCGCTTCGAGCGCGTAGCGGTTGCCGGCCAGCGTCGCGCGGATGCTGTCGATGAAGGCGTTGAGCTCCGGATACTGCGAAAGCGGCACGGTGAACCTGCGCTGGTTGCGCTCCACGGTCAGCTTGTCACCGTCGATGACCATGTGCTCCGGCTTGGGCCGCAGCGTGTGCTTTTCCAGATGGTCCGGCGCGACGAACACCAGCTCGCCCGACGACACGATCGGCTCGGCCGCGATCGACAGCGTCTTGGTCTCGATAAAGCTGGCGCGCCCGGACGTGTTGCGCGCAAGGGTGGACATCAGGCGGTCGAGCGTCCATGCGGTATCGGCGTGCGCGGCGCCGGCCAGCATGCAGGCAGCGAGCAGCGTGAGGCCGGCGCGGTAGAGACGAAATGGGCGCGTTGCGGTCATGGTGTCTGGGTGGTCTGTCGCTTGGCCGCGGTGCCGGCGGGTGCTGGGGCGGCGCCGGCATCGTGCCAGAAATCGAAGAAATTGAACCAGTTGTACGGCGCGATGCGGCAATAGCGCTCGACGCGCTCGACATAGCGCGCCAGCGCTGCCTCGACGGCGGCGGCGCGTTCCTCGCGACGGATGTCGGTGAAGTCGGCCAGCCGGTCAAAGTGGACGGCGTAGCGGTTGCCGCCCAGGTGCAGCCCTGTCATGAACAGCACCGGCCGCCTCAGCATGGCGGCCATGTGCAGCGGCCCCAGCGGAAACCCCGCCGGGCTGCCCAAAAACGCCATGCGCCGCACCGACGGGCCGGCATCGCGCAGCAGCGTGCGGTCGGCCAGCATGCCAACGAGCCGGTTGTCGTCGAGCGCATCGCGCACCTGCAGCATGGCGTCGACCCGCCCCAGCGGAATGACGTCGGGCGCCGCCGCGGGGTTGATGGCGGCAATGGCGGCGTTGATGTTGCGCGCGTTGTCTTCGTACATGGCGACGGCCACACGCAGGTCCGGTACTGAGCGGCCCAGCGCGCGCACGACCTCGAAGCTGCCGAGGTGCGCGCCGAGCAGAAAGGCGCCCCGGCCTTGCGCGAGCACGGCATGGACGTGCTCTTGCCCCTGCAACGCGATGTCGAAGAGATCGAAGCGCCCCGCGATCAGGTAGATGCGGTCGTGGATCGTCGTAGCGAACGTGAACATGTGGCGGAACACGTCGCGCACCCCGGCACGCCGGCCGAGCGTGCGCCGCAGGTAGTCGCGCGAAGCCCGGCATGCCGACGGCGAACACAGCACGAAGTACGCGGCGATCAGGCGCAGCAGGGCGCGCCCCAGCCGTCGCCCCAGCCGCAGCGACAGCCACGTCATCACGCGCAGCAGCAGCGCGTTGCTGCGTTCCGGGCGCTCTGCCCATTCGGGGCGCTTCATGCCGTCACGCCCTCCTGCACGCTCAGCACACCGCTGGCGACGTCGCGCTCGCCCGTGCGGATCGTGAAGACGATTGCGCCGCCGGCCGTGGTGTCAAACGTCACGTCGAGCGCGTCTTCCGGCTCTGCGGGGCTCAGGAACTTGGCCGAACGGATGCGGCAGGCATCGAGCGAGCGGCCGAGCGCCGCACCGATGAGCCCGATGGCGCGATCGAGCAGCACCACGCCGGGCACGATCGGGTGCCCGGGAAAATGACCAGGCAGGGCGGGGTGGCCGGCCGGAATCGTGAACCGCAGGACGCTCTGCCGAGGCGGGCGCGACGCATGCCGTGCCACCAGCGCCGCGAGGACGTCGCGCTGGAGTTTGCCGGTCTCGTTGCGCGGCAGCGCGTCGACCAGCAGCAGGGGGCGCGGCAAGAACGCGGCATCGACGCGCTCGTGCAGCGCGCGCAGCACGTCCGCCGCCGCCAGCTCTGGCGCGACCACCAGCGCCACCAGACGCGTGACCGCCGTGCCGCCGTGCGCGTGTGGGGCCGCCGGGGCGGCGTCGGGCATGAAGAACACGCCGTCCACCACGCCCGGGATCGACGTGAGCTGATGGTTCAGATACGCCAACGAAGAGCGCTTGCCCGCAATGTTGATGAGATCGGCCTTGCGTCCGTGCAGGTGAAAACGCGTGTCGTCCAGAAGCTCAATGGCGTCGCCCATCGGCACCGGCGTCTGCACGTGGCCGCCGCTGACCCATATGGTCGGGCCCTCGTCACCCGCGGTGTCGGGACGCGCCTGCATGCGCACGTCCGGATACAAGTGCCATGCGGTTTCGTTGGCGCTGCGGCGACTCGCGATCTGGCCGGTTTCGGTGCTGCCGTAAATCTCGATGAGCGGTGCCGCGAGGCGCGACTCTGCCTCCCGTGCGAGCGCTTCCGACAACGGCGCCGTGGCCGACAGCACGAGCGATGCGCAAGGCAGTGTCGGCTCCGATGCCAGCAGCGCACGCAGGTGCACCGGCGACGTCACCAGCACGCGCGGCTGCGGCACGGCGTCGAGCGTCTCGCGGATGTCCGCCGGATAGAACGGCTGTCGGCTGCTGAATGCGAGGCCGGCCTGCAGCGCCAGCAGTACCGTCATCTCGAACCCGTACATGTGCTGCGGCGGCACTGTGCCGACCAGCGTGACGGGGCGTCCGTCATCGAGCCCAAGCCGCGCCGCGGCGGTGTGCATGCATTGCACGAGGGCGCCCCAGGTCTTGCGATGCGGCACGGGCGTGCCGGTGGAGCCGGAAGTAAAGAGCACCGCCACCGGCCGCGACGCCTCGATCTGCGGCACGGCAGCGGCCGGCGCATCCGCGGCCAGATCGTCGGGATAGCGCAAGCCCGGCAGTGCGACGGGGCAGTCCTCGGTGTCATACAGGCAGAAGACATCCGGCGCGAACGCCGCGAGCTGGCGCACCATCTGCGCGGTCTGCATGGGCGGCAGCAGGCTGACCTTGCGGGCCACCAGCGTCGCGCAGACGCCCACGGCGAACCGGTAGCGGTCGGTGCACGCGTTGAATACGTGGGCGCCCGCAGGCAGTCTTGCCGCCAGCGCGGTTACATCGGCCACGAATGTGCGCACGGGCACGGGCGTGCCGTCGCGCCATGCGATCGTGTCATCCAGCGAGCGATGCGAGACGAGCGGGTAGGTGGGCATGCAGGACATTCCGGGGCGATTCGCGACTCAGCGGGGGCGGCCCGTGGCACCGTGCGCGGATTGGCGGTAGGCGCGCACGGCGTCGAACAGGTTGGAGCGCGGCGCGTCGCGCAGCACGATGCGCCGGCAGAGGTATTCCACCACGAACATCGCGCCGACCAGCGGCAGCGACACGTAGTTCGCGAACGTTGACCACGTGACGGTGGATGCCAGGGCAAACAGCGCCGTGGACGTGGCGGCCGTCGCCACGAAGAAGAGCGTCCACGCCCACGTGACCTGCCGCGAATACCAAGCGATGCGTGGCGTGAGCGTACCGTGCACGATGCGCGCGAATTGCGTGCACAGCGGTTCGCGCCCAGCCTGCAGCGTCCGGCCGAAGAGATAGGCCATCATCAGGTTGAAGGTCGCGTGCTCCAGGTACAGGCCCCAGTCGAAATGGCGTGCCAGCGGCTCGCGCATCGTCCAAAGCGCGCCGCAGAGCACGAGCCACAGCGGCACCAGCCACGCGCGCTGCACAGAGCGCGCGGCGGCCAGCAGGGCAATGGCCAGCGGCGGCACCAGCGCCATCGCCAGGCCCAGGCCATGCGCGCCAGGCGTCGCGACCGCATGGTGCGCACCGACCTGGTATGCGACGACGGCCGCCACGCCCGCGGTGCCGTGTGCAAGGCGGAGCAGTCGGCTCATGGCAGGACAGGGCATCGTCGTGTGGAAGGGGTCAGGTTCATCATAGGCACCGCGCTTGCACGGTCGGGCGGCCACATTCTAGGGCCGCGCGGCCGGGTTGCCCGGCCCGGCGGCGGTGTGTTTGTAACCGGATGTACGCGGCCTTCCCGCCCGGGACGGCATGCGGGGCCCGTCGGATGGCGCCACGACGGCTGCTGAATCGTTTGCGTCACATGGCCCGGGGGCGCGCCGGCATGAGGTCTTGTCACGGTTTGCGGCTATACGCGGTGTGACCCTTCGTCTAGAATCCGCCTAGCTTAAACGACCCCCTTTCACAGGCGGGGCAAGACAGGGCTTCGGGCGAGGAGAACGACGTTGTTTCTGGCCGCATTCCCCGCTGCAGGCTGCCTGTGCATGCAAGACCGATGAACGATCTGGAAAAAGAGCTCGCCGTGCTGATGATCGGCGAACTGAACCTCGAAGACATCCAACTCGATTCCATCACGGCCGATACGCCGCTGTATGGCGAAGGGTTTGGGCTCGACTCCATCGACATCCTCGAAATTGCGTTGCTGATCTCCAAGAAGTACGGCTTCGAACTGCGTTCGGGCGATCCGGAGAACAAGAAGATCTTCGCGTCGCTCGGGGCCCTCGCGGCCTACGTTGCCGCGCACCGTACGCGCTGATCCCAGCACCGGACGTCCCGCCGGACCGACGCCATGCCGATGACCGGCGCCTCTTCGACGCATCTCGTCCTCATTCCGAGCTACAACCCCGGCCGCAAGGTCGATGACGCCGTGCGCGCCGCCCGCGCGCAGTGGAACCCCGTGTGGGTGGTGGACGACGGCAGTACCGACGGCAGCACCGAGCGGCTGCGGGCCATGGCTGAGCGCGATCCGGGGCTGCACGTGATCGTGCTGCCGCGCAATCGCGGCAAGGGCGTGGCGATCCTGGCGGGACTGGAAGCCGCTGCCGCGCAGGGCTTCACCCACGTGCTGACCATGGACGCCGATGGCCAGCACCCCACCGACCTCATCCCCGCCTTCATGCAGGCTTCATGCGCGGCGCCGGACGCGATGGTGCTGGGGCAGCCGCTGTTCGATTCGAGCGCGCCGCAGATTCGCGTGCAGGGCCGGCGCCTGTCCAACGGCTGCGCAGACATCGAAACGCTGTGGGCGGGTATTGGCGATACGCTCTTCGGCTTTCGCGTGTACCCCATTGCGCCGCTGGCGGCGATCATGCGCCGGCATGCGTCGATGCGCGGTTTCGACTTTGATCCGGAAGCGGCGGTGCGCCTGTGCTGGGCCGGCGTGCGGCCGATCCGGCTCGATGCCCCTGTGCGGTACTTCCGGGCGGACGAGGGCGGGGTGTCACATTTCCGCTATCTGCGCGACAACGTCCTGCTCGTGGGCATGCACCTGCGATTGCTCGCCGAAGGGCTGGTGCGGCTGCCGTCGATGATCGCGCGCCGGCTGCAGCGCGGCTGGTAGCTGCGCCGTGTCTACGCAGGCGCGGTCGCCCGCGCCTGCTCCAGCAGCGCCCGCGCCGCCTCCCAGGCCCGTGAAGCCGCAGATGGATCGCCAATCGCCCGGGCGTCGGCCGTGGCGCCGGAAAGCAGCATCACGTACACCCCGGCAAGCTGGCGTGCCGCAGCGGCCGGCACCACGTCTTTGAGCAGCGTCTCGATCATGGCGAGCAGATCGTCGCGGTAGCGGACCGCCACGTCGGTCACCCGCGGGCAGGTCGCGCCAAACTCGGCCAGCGCGCGCTCGAACAGGCAGCCCGCGAATTCGGGGCTGCGGAACCACGTCTCGTACCAGTCGAAGATGCCCTTGAGGCGGGCGGTGGCGTCGGGCAGGGGGCCGAGCTTGTCGGCCATGCTTTGCATGATGAAGGTGTAGCGCTGCTCCAGGACTTCGCGGATGAGGTCTTCCTTGCCGGCAAAGTGCCGGTAGAGCGTCATGCGGGCAACGCCGGACTCGTCGATGATCCAGTCGACGCCTACGGGATGAAAGCCGTGCCTGGAAAAAAGCTCACTGGCCTTGTCCACGACCTGCTGGCGCTTGCTTGCGCGCATTCCCACTTCTCCTGATTGCTGGGCGGCATCTTAGCACCGCCCCCACGCCCCGACCTGGCCCGCCACGGGTTCCCAGTGTGTTGTTGCTCGCGCAAACGTTACGCTTTAATAACACACCACCCACGCGTTCCCGCTAAAGTAGAACGATCTATATCAATTGCACACCATGTGTGCTGCGGGGGCGGGGAACGAGCGTGCGCCATGGCATCTCACCCGGTCGACCACAACAAAAATGCAGCCGTTTCCAATCGATTCTGAAACGGCTTGGACAACATCCGAGGGGCTGTCGCATGCGTTATCAATGGCTTGCACTTGGCGTTGTATTGGCGCTGGCCGCTTGTGCCCAAACTCCGCCGCCCAGCTCGACCGTACGGGTCTGCGACAGCCGCGGATGCGCCGATCGCCCGAAAGACCAGGTGTCGTTCGACGCCAAGGACGAGGTTCCTGAAGACCCCCGGATCGCAGCCCTGAAGGACGCCGCCAAGCGCGAGCCCAAGGCTGCCTACGATCTCGGCCTGCGCTACTTCCGGGGCGATGGCGTGCGTCAGGACAGCTACCAGGCGCTGAACTGGATGCGCGAGGCCGCCGAGCGCGGCAACCTGCAGGCGCAGAAGGCCCTGGGCGCGTTCTACCTGTTCGGGCTGGAAGAGATGGGCTCCGACCCGCGCGAGGCCGAGAAATGGCTGTCGATCGCCGTCAGCCGCGGCGACAAGGAGTCGAAGAAGCTGCTTGAAGAAGCGCGCGCCGCCAGGAAGTCCGACGAAGACGATTTCAAATGGCGCTCGCAATGGCGCAATACGTATTACGGCTATTGGTATTCCGGCTATCCGTATCTGGGCGTCTGGCGCCAGACCACCTGGTATTGGTATTGACCCACCAGGCCATTTGCTTCACAGCGTTTTTCGGGCGAACGGCGGAAAAGGGAGAAAGCCAGTCCGCACACCGCACGCCCAACCAAGGGGGGCTTATTGAGTCGTAGGACGCATAAGCCGAACATCGACGCAATCTGAGCCATCCAACAACATGAAGACCAACCTTTTCAGCCGCACCGCCAAGCTTGCGGGAGCGGCCCTCCTCAGCGCTTCCCTCGCGGCGTGCGCGGGCGGCGGCATCGTCAGCCCGGGCGGCCAGAACGCCGGCGTGACCGGTGCGGCAGCCGGCGGCTCCAGCGTGGGCGCCGACCCGACGCTGGAGCGCTGCGCTTCGCCGCTGGGCACCATTGCCATGGACGACGGCCGCAACGCCGACTGGTACGGCCAGTTCGGCAGCGCCACCAAGGTCACCACCATCGACCCCCTGCTGCGCATGGCCGTGCAGCAGTCGAACTGCTTCGTGATCACGTCGATCGGCAACCAGAAGACCGACGCACGCCTGTCGCGCATCACCGATCTGCAGCGCAACTCCGGCGAGTACCGCGCCGGTTCGAAGCAGCACAAGGGCCAGCGCGTGGCGGCCGACTACTACATGGAGCCGCAGATCATCATCAACGATTCACCGATCGGCGGCGTGGCCGGTGCCGTGGGCGGGCTGCTGGGCAACAGCGCCATCGCCGCGCTGGCCGGCAGCGTCAAGTCCAAGGCGTCCGTGGTGACGCTGACGCTGTTCGACGTCCGCTCGGCCGTGCAGATCGCGGCAGCCGAGGGCAGCTCCACCGCCACCAACTACGGCGCTGTGCTGGCCGGCCTGGGCGGCGGCGTGGGCGGTGGCCTGGCCGGCTTCTCTTCAACGCCGGAAGGCAAGGCCACGGTGGTCGCCTTCATTGACGCGTGGAACAAGATGGTCGTGGCGTTGCGCAACTACAAGGCGCAAGACGTGAAGGGCGGCCTGGGCCGTGGCGGCCAGCTCAAGGTCAACTGATCCAAAACGGGGATTCACGCAGAAGAGGCGCACAGCGCCCTGAAGTGCCAAAGCAAAAAGCCTGCAGCGCAACCGCTGCAGGCTTTTTTTTCGGCACGCGTTGTCTCAGCGGGCGTCCTTGGGCCGATCACCCTTGGGCCAATCCTTCGTGCGTGCCGCAAAGTCGGGGCGGGGCTGGTGCGTAAAGAACGCGGCAACGTCCACCGCCTCCTGCGCCGTCAGCGTACCGCCCTGGCCCAGCGGCATGTTGTGCTTGACGAATGCCGCGGCGGTATACGTGCGGGCCATGCCTGCGCCCACGTTGAAGGCATCCTTGCCCCACAGTGGCGGCATGGCGTATCCGCCCTGCGGGTTCGGCAGCCCCTGGCCGTCCGCGCCATGGCATGCGGCGCAGCGTTGGGCGTAGATGGCTTTGCCGTGCTCGCGGTCGGGCTTGAGCGCGGTATCGATCTTCTCGAAGCCGCGCCCGGTCACGTTCGTGCCGGTCGGCACGCCGCTGGAAAGCCATTTCATGTACGCGAGGATGGCGTTCATCTCTTCACCGTCAAACGCCAGTGCCTTGCCGTTCATGGAGCGCTGGAAGCAATCGTTGACGCGCTCCTGCAGCGAGATCACCTTGCCGCTGCGCGACCGGTATTCCGGAAACGCGCCGGTCAGCCCGACCCACGGCGATGCGTACGGCACCGTGCCGCCGTTGAGGTGGCAGCTCGTGCAGTTCAGGCCATTGCCCACGTTGCCCGGCAACTGGCGCTTGGTATCGGTAAGAATGAGCCTGCCGCGCTTGATGGCGTCGCCCATCGGGCCGGCGGGAATGGTGGCTTCGTCCGGCACGGCGAGTGTGGCCGCGCCCTGTGCGATGGCCGATGCGCTGACGGCGAGCGCCAACGCGGCGCCCACGGTGCGAAAGATCATGCTGCCCCCTGTGAGGTGATGTGGATGTTGTAAGAAAGAACGGCCGGTCAGCGCCGGTGCTCCAGCCAGCTGAAGGCGGCCATGCCTGCCAGCATCGCGGCGACAAAGCCGCCGGCCTTTGGCACGCCCGCGCCCAACGCCACCAGGGCCGGGCCGGGACAGAATCCCGCCAGGCCCCATCCGATGCCGAAGACGGCGCTGCCCAGCACCAGCCGTGCGGACACGCCGGTCGCAGCCGGCCATTGAATCGCGGTGCCGAGCCACGTGCGAGCGCGTCGCCGCGCCATGAAGAAGGCGACCACGCCCACCGCAATCGCGCCCGCCATCACGAAGGCCAGCGACGGATCCCAGCTGCCCGCCAGATCGAGAAAACCGAGCACCTTGGCCGGATTGGCCATGCCCGAGACAATCAGCCCCGCGCCAAACAGCAGCCCGGCCACCAGCGCAATCAGAACGGCCATTTCAGCCTCCCATCGCGTGGCGTGTCACGAACACCGTGACAACGCCCGCGGCCATGAACGTGAGCGTCGCGACCAGCGAGCGCACCGAGCCGCGCGAAAGCCCGCACACGCCGTGGCCGCTCGTGCAGCCGCCCGCATAGCGGGTGCCGATGCCCACCAGGAACCCCGCGATGAGGACTTCGCCCCAGCCGGCGGTGATGTCGGGCACCACCGCGTGGCCAAGGGCGCCAGCGAGGATCGGCGCGCCGACCAGCCCCCCCAGGAAGGCGACACGCCATGCAGCGTCGCCACACGGGCGCTGCAGCAGCCCGCCGAGGATGCCGCTGATGCCGGCGATGCGGCCCATGGACAGGACCAGCACGGCTGCCGCCAGCCCGATGAGCAGACCGCCCGCCAGTGCCGTACCCGGCATGAAATGCGCGAAATCCATCGACATGAGAAGAAGAAGGGAAGACATGAGCGGAGATTCCGGACACTATATAAATTTGTAGATTGTTTGCCAAGCGGCCGGTGGATGGAAACGGCAGGTTGCCCAAGACTGTCCGTGCCCTTACGCTGGGGCTTTCGAGCAGAGGGTCGCCGGATGAGCTGGCAGAACTGGGTCGTCTCGTGGATGGTGCGCAATCAGGTCAAGAAGCCGACCGAGCGGGAGCCCTTCGACCCGATCGCCACGCGCCTGAACGCCGAGAAGCGCACGATGCCGCGGCCGGTACGGCTGCCGGCGGACTGGCGCATCGTGCCGGCCAACAGCGGGCTCACCGGCGAGTGGATCGAACCGGCAGACGCGAGCCTGCACGGCGACGCCCCCGTGGTGCTGTACCTGCACGGCGGCGGCTATTTTTTCTGCAGCCCACGCACGCATCGGCCCATCACCATCGGCCTGGCTACGCATGCGCGGGCGCGCGTGTGCGTGCCCGACTATCGCCTGGCCCCGGAGCATCCGTTTCCCGCGCCGGTGGAGGACGCGCTGCTCACGTACCGGACGCTGCTCGCGCAGGGCGTGGCACCGGCCCGCGTCGTTGTCGCCGGGGATTCCGCAGGCGGTGGCCTGGCGCTCGCACTGCTGGTGGCGCTGCGTGACGCTGCGGATCCATTGCCCGCCGGAGCGATCCTCTACTCGCCGTGGACAGACCTGGCCGCCACCGGGCAAAGCCTGATCGACAACGATGAATCGGACGTGATGTTCCGCGGCGCCTGGATGGCCCACGGCGCTGCGCTGTACCTGGGCGATTCGGGCGCGCCGGCGGACCATCCGCTGGCCTCGCCGCTGTATGCCGACTTCACCGGCCTGCCGCCGCTGCACTGCTATGTCAGCGACACCGAAGTGCTGCGCGACGACACCCTCCGAATGGCCGAGCGCGCGCGTGCCGCTGGGGTATCCGTTTCGGTGAAGATGGGGCGCCGGCTTCCGCACGTGTGGCCGATCTTCTATCCTTTCTTACCGGAAGCGCGCATCGCACTGAGGCAATCGGGCGAGCAGATCCGGCAGCTGGTGAGGGCCCGCGCAGAACGGGCCCGATCGACACCGGCATGATCCGGAACGCCAATGCATCGGTCGCCCCGGATACACGAACGGGGAATCGAAATGCGTCGGGTGGTGATCCTGGGTTTGGTGCTGGCCGCGGTGACAGGCGCGTGGCATTGGAGCCGCATGCATCGCACGCATCTTGCCGACGTGCGCTTCGCCCCGATCGAGAGTGTGGCCGCCGCGACCGGTGCGCCCGCACCCGCCGCCAACAAGGCGCATTGGCTCAAGGCCTGCGACAGCGCGCTCGGGCCTATGCACGTGAACGTGCGGACCCGCGAAACGCCGCTGTCGTTCTCCAACGACCGCTCGGTCGATCAGCTCACCGCCGAGGCACCGCCGTACGATCGCGCCGCGCGCGTGCTCGGCAAGACGTATGCGACCCTCTCCGCGCGGTTTTCAGTCACCAGCCGCTACATGGACATTCCCACGCAGCCGCGCACCACCTGCCTGCGCCCGTCGGTGGATGTGGAGTTGATCCTCAGTGATTTTCGGGTGGCGGTGGCCCGTGAATTCGCACCGGGTAGCTGCGCTCACGACGCCGTCCGCGCGCATGAACTGCGCCACGTGGCCGTCAACCGCGCCGTGCTGCCGCGCGCGGCCGAGACGATCCGGCAGGAGATCGAGAGCGAATATGGCGGACGCCTGTACTTTGGCAACCCGGATCGCATTGCGGCTGATCTGGAAGCGGCGCTCACGCGCCATTGGCTGCCGCGCGCGCAATCGCTCATCGAACTGGGGCTGCAGGCGCACGAACAGATCGACACGCCGCGCGAAGAGGCACGCATGAGCAGCGTATGCAACGGCGAGGTGCAGGCCGTGCTGCAGCACGTGCCGGGCGAAATGTCGCGGTGACAGTCAGGCCGCGGGCCGGTGCGCGGCGCGCGCCTGCAACTGCACGACGGCCTGCTCGACGATCACGTCGGGCGGCAGCGCGATGTCGACGACGATGGCGTCGGTCGGCTCTTCCAGCGCATCGAACTGGCTGCGCAGCAGGCTCGGGTTGAAGAAGTGGTCCTTGCGGGCGGCGAGCCGGCTTTGCAGCAGCTCGAAGCTCCCCTTCAGATAGACGAATTCGGCATTGCCCGCGGGGCCGCGCAGCACATCGCGGTAGCGCTGCTTGAGCGCCGAGCATGCCACCACGAGCGACCGGCCGCCGCTGGTCGTTTCGTCCATGTACGCGCGGATGGCTTCGAGCCAGGGCTTGCGATCGTCGTCGTTGAGCGGGATGCCGGCGTGCATCTTGGCGCGGTTGGCGTCGCTGTGGAATTCATCGCCGTCACGGAACGCGCAGCCGAGCCGCTCGGCAATCTTCTGGCCCACTGTGGATTTGCCGCAGCCCGAAACACCCATCACTACAACGATCATCGTCAACCCTACGTACGGAAAAAAAAGCGCAAAAGTCAGGCCGGCATGGTAGCGCGTTGATGCAAACAGGCACGGATTTTTGCTGCTGCGGTGCAGCAATCGTTCCGCCGTATTGTTCGCCCTGCGGGCGGATTGCCAAATGCGTCAAGCTGCGTCAAATTCCATGCAACGCTGCACGAACAGCCATTCATAACGAGCGAGGCCCACAAGGCCCAATTGATCGCAGGAGACATTCATGGCAGGTGAAGGTTTTGACTCCCGACCGCGCGGCGGTGTGTCGTACGTGGTGGGCGATACGTCGGTGCCGCTGGCGCACGTGACGGTGTCGGCGCTGCTGGCCGACACGGTGCGGCGCCATCCGGACGCGGAGGCCGTCGTGTTTCGCGAGCAGGGCGTGCGCTGGACGTGGCGCGCGTTTGCGGAGCAGGTCGATGCGCTGGCAGCGGGCCTGCATGCGCTTGGCTTGCAGCCCGGAGACCGCATCGGCATCTGGTCGCCGAATCGCGTCGAGTGGGTGCTCACGCAGTTTGCGACGGCGCGCCTGGGCCTCATCCTCGTCAACATCAATCCGGCGTATCGCTTGTCGGAGCTGGAATACGCACTGAACAAGGTCGGCTGCAAGGCGATCGTGGCGGCGGAGGCGTTCAAGACGTCGCGCTACCTGGAGATGCTCCAGACGCTGGCGCCCGAGCTGGCTACCGCGCAGCCTGGTGCACTGCAATCAGCCAAGCTGCCTGCCCTGCGCTGGGTCATCCGGATGGGCGAGGCCAGCACACCCGGCATGATCAACTTTGCCGACGTCATCGCGCACGGCAAAAACGTATCCGTTGATGCGCTGGATGCGATCACGAATGCGCTGTCGCCGGACGACGCCATCAACATCCAGTTCACCAGCGGCACGACGGGCGCGCCCAAGGGGGCCACGCTCACGCACGTGAACGTCGTCAACAACGCGCGCTTCGTTGCCATGGCGATGAACCTGCGCGAGGGCGACCGGCTGTGCATTCCCGTGCCGCTGTATCACTGCTTTGGCATGGTGATGTCGGTGCTGACGTGCACGGCCACCGGCGCCTGCATGGTGTTCCCCGGAGAGGCGTTCGACCCGCTGGCCACGCTGCGCACCGTGGCCGACGAGCGCTGCACGCAGCTGCACGGCGTGCCGACCATGTTCATCGCGCAGCTCGATCATCCGGACTTTCGCACGTTCGATGTATCGAGCCTGCGCGGCGGCATCATGGCGGGCTCCCCATGCCCGATCGAGGTGATGAAGCGCGTGGTCTCGGAGATGAACCTGCGCGAAGTCACGATCGCCTACGGCATGACGGAGACGAGCCCCGTGTCGTTCCAGAGCGCGGTGACCGACCCGCTCGACAAGCGCGTGACCACCGTCGGCCGCATCCAGCCGCATCTGCAGGTCAAGCTGGTGGATGGCGCGGGCAACGTGGTGCCCGTGGGCGAGAAGGGCGAGCTGTGTACCAAGGGCTATTCGGTCATGCTCGGCTACTGGGACGACGAGGCCAAGACGGCCGAATCGATCAAGGATGGCTGGATGCACACGGGCGACCTCGCCACGTTCGATGCCGAGGGCTACTGCAACATCGTCGGCCGCGTGAAGGACATGCTCATCCGCGGTGGCGAGAACGTCTACCCGCGCGAGATCGAGGAATTCCTCTTCCGCCATCCGAAGGTGCAGGCCGTCAATGTATTCGGCGTGCCCGATGCGAAGTACGGCGAAGAGGTGTGCGCGTGGATCGTGCTAAAGCCTGGCCAGCAGGCCACGGAAGACGAGATCCGCGAGTTCTGCAAGGGGCAGATCGCGCATTACAAGATCCCGCGCTACATCCGCTTCGTCACCGAGATGCCGATGACGGTGACGGGCAAGGTGCAGAAGTTCGTCATGCGCGATCGCATGATCGAGGAGCTCAAGCTGACGGTGGCGGCCACGGCCTGAACCGGGCTTGCGGTTTCGCGGTTGAAATGCGAACGGGTCGCGCGCGGCGGCGCATCGCTGTCATGACGATGCTGGCCGCGCGCGGTTGCTTTCCGCCCGCATGGGCGCCCGGCGTAGAAACCGAGACGCGTTTGCCGCATGCGTCTTCGCGATAGGAAGCGCTCGCAGTCGAGCAGAAACGCAAGCTTGTGCGCGGGCGATGTGCGTCTCATCGCGGCGTGCCACCGCACGCGACGTGCGCCACCGGAGGCCGGGCGGCCGTGCCCCGTCGCTCACGCAATGTGAGCGACGATGCGCCGATGTATCACCGCTGAAACACCTTCCGAATCGCCCCTCCCGGACACCGTGGCCGCGCCAATCTCGCGTGCGGCTTGCCTCTTCGCGCAAACCCATGGATGCCGTGATCGCGCGCGGGCCACGGCGGTGTATCGGCGCTGAAACCGAACGGGTGCAAGCGGACCTCCAAAAGTGACCCGCCACAACAGCATTGCACCCCAAGCCCCGGGCACATGGGCGGGCCGCCGGTGAATGTTTCGCGTTTTCAATCGCTTAGGACGGGCACGTGGAGCCGGCCGCCAGGATGGCACCGATTATGCAAACGAGGCGCCCCGGGGTGGGTCATGTTTTTCCCACAGGCAAGGCGCACCGGCCTGAGCGGCTGCGCTTCCCGCCGTCCCTCTCACCTTTATGGAGTGCGTTATGAAGAAGACCTTACTGGCCACCGCGATCGCCATGGGATTGGGGGTCTCTGGCGTTGCATGGGCCGACATCGGGAATACGGCGTCCGGCGCGGGCGACAAGACCCAGACCAACACGTCGACCATCACCAGAACCAATACCAGCACAGACACGACGACGAGCACGGCAACCACCACAACCACCACGGCAACCGACAACTCGAATCAGCACAACAACCAAAGCCAGGGCAGCAACCGCGACAACAGCGGCTGGGCCAACGCTGACGGCTACGGCACCGCAGCTGCCAACAACGGCGGCACGGCGACGGCAACGTTCACCAACTCCTTCAACACCAGCAAGGCGATTGCCGTCTCCAAGCTCGACGGCGCCGTGACCAACATCAGCGTATCGGGCATCGGCAATGTCGCTACCAACAATGGCGGGTCGGCCAATGGCGGCGCCGGCGGGCGTGGCGGATATGGCTACGGCGGCACGGGCGCCGGCGGCAGCGGTGGTGCGGGCGGCGCCGGCGGCAGCGGTGGCGCGGGCGGCAGCTCGGGCAGCGTCACGCACGGCAGCGCGACCAACGGCGGTGCCGTGGCGGGCAACGGCGGCAATGGCGGCAATGCCGCTGGCGATGCCGGTGGCGGCGGTAACGGCGGCAGCTCCGGCACGCTGTCTGCCAGCCTGGGCGCAGGGCTTGGCGGCGCAGCAGGCAGCACCAGCGCAGCTGGTGGCGGTGGCGGCGGAGCGGGCGGCACATCCAGCGCCAGCGGTGGGGATGCGAACCGCCATCGCGGCACTGGCGCGGCCACGGGCGGCGGCGCATCGGCCGGCGGAGCGGGCGGGGCTGGCGGGGCCACCACCAGCGGCACGGCCACGGCCTCCGCGGGTGCGGGCACGGGCACGAGCAGCGCCACCGGCACAAGCACGGGCGGTGCGGGCGCCGCCGGCGGTGCAGCCACCAACGTGGCAGGCACGGGTGGGGCCAGCGGCAGCGCCACCAACGGCAGCGCTACCAACGGCTCCGCGTCGACAACGGCAGGCAACGGCGCCGTGGGTGCAGTCGGCGCGGCCGGCGGTGCCGGCGGCGTTGGCAACGGCGGCGTCGGCAATGGCGCGGTCGGTGGCACGGGCGGCGCTGGCGGTACGGTCGTGGTGGATGCAGGCACGTTCAACATGTCCAACGCCATGACCAGCGTCGGCCAGTCTGCAGCAGGCGTGATGGTGGCGAACCAGAACAGCGGCTTCGCTTCCCTCATCCAGCAAAGCATCAACGTGCAGGCCAACCTGAATGTGGGCAAGTAGCCCGGTACGGGCATGAGCGGGGAAGTGCCGCGGCGCAAGCGATGAAGCTTCGCGCATGACGGTGGATGGGGCCGGACTGCAGCGGCGGTCCGGCCCGCAGTTGGAGCGTAGAGGAGACACTCGATGCGATCCGACAGAAGAACCACAGCAGGATGGGCGGCATGGTGGCTGGCATGCGGCCTGGCAGTGTGGCCAGCGGCAGCAGCGATGGCAGCGGACGATGTGCCGATCGCAGACGGTGCGCAGGTCGCCAACACGGAAGCGGCGCGTCCCCCGGTCGCCGCGGCCGTGTCGGTGCCTGGGTTCGGTCATGCGGTGGGCGCAGATCGGCTCGACAGCTATCGCGGCGGCACGCAGGATCTCTACCAGACCGTCAATGACGCGCGCCTGTCGGGTACTGTGAGCGACAACGCCGCCGTGAACGTGGCGACGGGGTCGAACATCGTGCGCGACGGCTCGTTTGCCAATGCCAGCGGGATCCCCACGGTCATCCAGAACAGCGGAGCGAACGTGCTGATCCAGAACGCCACCATCGTCAACGTGCAGTTCCGGCCTTGAGCTTGTGAAGGACGGAATGATGCGCAAGACGCTGGGTGCGGTGCTGATGGCGCTGGCGTGCGGGCCCGCGTGGGCGGGCGCGATCGACATGCTCGGCACGGGCGGCGGCACCTATGCCGTGCCGGTGACGAGCATGAAGGCCGCGCGCTACCTGCGCACCGTGCATCAGCGTTTCGACTTCAGTTGCGGGTCGGCCGCGGTGGCGACGCTGCTCACGTATCAGTACGGCTACCCCGTGAGCGAGCAGACCGTGTTCCAGGCCATGTACGAGCATGGCAACCAGGAGAAGATCCGGCGAGAAGGCTTTTCGCTGCTCGACATCAAACGCTATCTGGCCTCTCTGGGCTTTGAGGCGGATGGTTTCGAGCAGCCGCTGGATGCATTGAAGGACGCCCACTTGCCGGCCATCGTGCTGTTGACCGAGAACGGCTATCACCACTTCGTGGTGGTCAAGGGCGTGCAGGAAGGGCGCGTGCTCGTGGGCGATCCGGCCATGGGCACGCGTGCGATTCCGCGTGCGAGCTTCGAGAGCATGTGGGACAACCATTTGCTGTTCGTCGTCCACAACCGCGAGGCGGGGGCGACGTTCAACGCTTCATCGGACTGGCGCGTGGCACCGCGTGCGCCGCTGGAGGAAGGCATGGACCGCAGCGGCCTGGGCAACATCGTCGTTCCCAAGCATGGTCCGTCCGACTTCTGAGCGTCGTTTGCGGGTGCTCATTCGCTGGTCGGGCAGGAGGGCATCATGAAGCGGTTTGGCAAGGTGGCGCGGGCTGCGGGATGTGCAGGATGGCTTGCGCTGGCTGCGGCCGGGCATGCGTGTGCGGCCGGCATGGACAGCATGGACAACAACCCGGTCCATGCCTGGCACGCCGTGTCCGAAGACAAGCTCGACGACATGCGCGGCGGCTTCGATGTGCCCGCGCTTGCAGGGCTGCACATCTCGTTCGGCATCGACCGCGCGGTCTACATCAACGGCGAGCTGATGGCGAGCGCATCGGTGAACATCCCCGACGTGGCACGCATGACGGCCACGCAGGCGCAGCAACTGGCCTCGGTGGTCAACACGGTCAACCTCGTGCAGAACGGCCCGAACAATGTCGCGCCGCCCGATGTGGGCGCCGGCGCGGCTGCAGCGGCCACGGTCATCCAGAACAGTCTGAACAACCAGACGTTGCAAGCCGTGACGACGATCAACGCAGCGGTCAACAGCCTGCCGCAGTTCCGGCAGCTGAATCTCTCCAACGTACTGCAGGGTGCCCTGGCCAACGTCGTCACCCTGCTGCACTGAGCTAGAACTGGATCGGCAGACGCAGCGTGACGGTCAGGTCCGGCGTGTCGCGCGTGAGGCCGGCACCCACCGACAGGTTCAGCGTCATCTTGGGCGAGAGCCGGTACGAATAGCCGACCAGCAATGTGCCGAGAATGGTTCGCACCGAGCCCGGCACGCGTTGGCCGTTCTGCTTGGTCGGCGCGATGATGCTCTGGTCGTAGCCGATGGAGAACGACGCCTTTTCGTTCAGCGCCAGCCCCATGCCGAAGTTCAGGCCGATGATGTCGCCGGCCTTCACGTTGCCCAGGAACTGCTTCGAGCCGTCCACGAGGTTCAGGCTGACATCCTTGCGCTCGAAGTTGTGCAGGTAGCTGATGCTGCCGAAGAACACGGCGGGGTCGGTCGGGAACAGCCACGTCAGCCCCGGCTGTACGGCGAAGAACCCCGAGCCCGTCGGCTGCTGCAGCGGCAGGCCGGTGCCGGTGGTATTGCTCACGCAGCGCGTCACGCAATCGGTGGTGACGTCGAACGGATCCTTGCCGGTGCGCGTCTTGAAGCGCAGCCAGCCGATGTAGAACGGCTTGTCGACGCCGCCCGCATTGAGCTGGTAGCGCGCGGTCAGCTCCACATCGCCGATGCCGTGCCCGTGCGAGCTGAACGCATTATCCGTCGCCGTGCCGGTGAACAGCTCGCGGCTGACGGTGTCGCTCGTGCTGTAGACATAGGGCACGCGCGCCTCCAGTTCCCAGCGTCGCGCGAGCCCATAGCGCACGGCCACCGTACCGGTGAGCGTGGTCGTCTTGACTTGTCGTACGTCGATCAGCCCGATGAGCAGCGCCGGGATGATGGTGTAGCCCACCAGTGCCACGCGGTCCGACGACGAATAGGCCATCTGCAATGACGGCTCGACGACCACCTTGCCCGGTGGTGTCAGGGCGCTTGGCTCGTCGAAGATCTGCGCGATGCGCGGCGGCTGGTCGGAAGGCTCCGGCGGTTTGCCGACGGGGGTGGCCGCCGGCTGATCGGTCTGCGCGATCTCCGACGCATCGCCCGCCGCGCCCGGTGCCCCGGCACCGCGCACGGTGTCGAGCCGGCCTTCGCTCATGCCGAGCGCGCGCCGCATGCGCCGCAGATGCGCTTCCTGCTGCTGGATCGAGCGCTTGAGCTCCTGCAGGCGCGCCTGCGTATCGGCAAGCTCGCGCTGCAGCGCTTCCAGGCTGGGCGGCTTGTCGTCCACCGGCCCGTTGGCTTGTGCAAGTGCCGACC
Organism: Ralstonia mannitolilytica; assembly: GCF_905397375.1. Taxonomy (GTDB): domain Bacteria; phylum Pseudomonadota; class Gammaproteobacteria; order Burkholderiales; family Burkholderiaceae; genus Ralstonia; species Ralstonia mannitolilytica. The sequence continues at coordinate 188,649 of NZ_CAJPVG010000005.1, read as the reverse complement.
TGCCGCATAGCAGCAGGCATGCGCACGCAACCGCGTGAAGCGGCCCCCATGGTGCGTTCTTCATGGCGATGTCCCCGTCGAGAGCGCCCTGTCCACGAAACGCGGATGGGCCCTTCACGATTTCCCCCGGGTGGCGGAATGCGGATACCACTATAGGCGAGCGGGCGTGAAACGATAGGGCGCCGGCGTCCACAAAACGGACGAGGCCGGCGCGCCCGTTCGGCGGATCGCCCGGGCAACAAAAAGGCGCCCGAAGGCGCCTGGCGTGTCTTGCGCAGCGTCAGCGCTTACTGACGTGCGTTGCGCAGGTTATCGGGCCACGGCGTATTGGTGTTCGTGCGGAACGGGTTGATGTCGAGCCCGCCGCGCCGCGTATAGCGGGCATACACGGCCAGCTTGACCGGCCGGCACTGGCGCAGGATGTCGGTAAAGATGCGTTCCACGCATTGCTCGTGGAACTCGTTGTGCTCGCGGAACGAGATCAGGTACTTGAGCAGCCCTTCCTGGTTGATCGGCGCACCCACGTAGCGGATCTGCACGCTGCCCCAATCCGGCTGGCCCGTCACCAGGCAGTTCGACTTGAGCAGGTGCGAGACCAGCGTTTCTTCCACCGGGCTTTCGTTCCCGTCGGCCTGCAGCAGTTCGGGAGCGGGCTGGTAGATGTCGGTTTCGATGTCCAGCCGATCAAGCAGCAGGCCGTCGAGCTCACCCATCTTCTGCCGCGCAAACTCCTCCTGCGGCACGATGCGCACCTGCACCGGCGCGCCGCACGCCTCCGACAGATCGTGGTGGATCAACTGCTGCAGCGCTTCGTGCGAAGCTACCTTCGTCTGGTTGAACGAGTTCAGGTAGAGCTTGAACGACTTCGATTCTACGATGTTGGGCGAATCCGCCGGCACGATCACCGTGCCCACCGCCACCTGCGGCTTGCCCTTGAGGTTCAGCCAAGACAGCTCATACAGGTTCCACAGGTCTACGCCAAAGAAGGGCAGGGCGGTGCCGGCGGGCAGGCCGATCTCGTCGCGCTTGCCCTGGCGCGGAATGGGAAAGAGCAGGCTCGGGTCGTATTCCGTCTTGTAAGCGGAGGTCTTGCCCAGCGGCGAATGTTCGGGTTGGTTGTGCATCACAAAAACAGGCTGTAGACGGGGTTTTCGCTCTCGTCCCAATAGGTATAGCCGAGCGTGGCGAGGAACGCCTTGAACTCGCGCTTCTCGTTCTTCGGCACCTGGATGCCGACGAGGATGTTGCTCGAGTCCGCCCCCTGGTTCCGGTAATGGAACAGACTGATGTTCCAGTTCGGGCTCATGCTCGAGAGGAACTTCATCAGCGCGCCCGGCCGCTCGGGGAATTCAAAGCGATACAGCAGTTCGTTCTCGGCGAGCGGCGAGCGCCCGCCCACCATGTAGCGGATGTGCTGCTTGGCGAGTTCGTCGTTCGAGAGGTCCAGCGTCGGGAATCCGTGCTTGCGGAAGTTCTCGGCGATCTTGTCGCCCTCTGCGCGCGACGCAATTTGCACGCCCACGAAGATGTGCGCGGCGTCCTTGCTGGCAATGCGGTAGTTGAACTCCGTCACGTTGCGCGACCAGCCGACCAGCTCGCAGAAGCGCTTGAAGCTGCCGCGCTCTTCCGGAATCGTCACGGCAAACACGGCTTCGCGCGCCTCGCCCACTTCGGCGCGCTCGGCCACGAAGCGCAGGCGGTCGAAGTTCATGTTCGCGCCGCTGGCCACGGCCACCAGCGATTCGTTCTTCAGCTTGCTCTGTTCGGCGTACAGCTTCAGGCCCGCGATGGCAAGCGCGCCCGACGGCTCCAGCAGGCTGCGCGTGTCCTGGAACACATCCTTGAGCGCCGCGCAGATCGCATCGGTGTCCACGGTGAGGATCTCGTCGACGAGTTCGCGCGTCAGGCGGAAGGTCTCCTTGCCCACCAGCTTGACGGCCGTGCCATCGGCAAACAGGCCCACGTCCTTCAGTTCGACGCGCTTGCCGGCGGCCACCGAGCGCGCCATCGCATCGGACTCGACGCTCTGCACGCCGATCACCTTGATGTCCGGCCGCACGGCCTTGACGTACGCCGCGATGCCCGAGATCAGCCCCCCGCCCCCGATCGCGCAGAAGATCGCATGGATCGGCTGCGGATGCTGGCGCAGGATCTCCATGGCGATGGTGCCCTGGCCGGCGATGACTTCCGGGTCGTCGAACGGGTGCACGAAGGTGTAGCCGTGCTTTTCCTGCAGCTTGACGGCGTGGTTGTAGGCGTCGGAGTAGCTCTCGCCGTGCAGCACGACCTCGACCCAATCGCCGCCGCGCGACCGCACGCCGTCGATCTTGAGCTGCGGCGTCGTCACGGGCATGCAGATGATCGCCTTGCATTCCATGCGCGCCGCGCTGAAGGCGACCCCCTGGGCATGGTTGCCCGCCGATGCCGTAATCACCCCGCGCTTGCGCTCGGCCGGCGTGAGCGAGGCCATCTTGTTGTAGGCGCCGCGCAGCTTGAACGAGAACACCGGCTGGTCATCCTCGCGCTTGAGGTAGACGCGGTTGCCGGTGCGCGCCGACAGGTTCGGCGCGAACTTGAGCTCGGTTTCCTGCGCGACGTCATAGACCTTCGCGGTCAGGATTTTCTTGAGGTAATCGATGGCCATGGTGCGGACCGGGTTGGACTTGGGGATAGCCCGTAAGCCTATCATGCGTCGCCTTGCCGGCCGGGCGGGGTGCTGGGTACACTGCCCCGGCCGCGCCACAGGGGTGCGGCTCCCCATCGGCGCGAGGCTCCCCATGCATACCCCGTCGTCTTCCTCCAAGCGTTCCAGGCCACGCCGGGGCCGCAAGATCTGGTCGGGCACGCAGCACGTCATTGCGTACGGCATGCCGCCGCTGGGCTGGCGCGACGTCTACCACCACGCGCTGGAAGTGAATTGGCCGACCTTCTTTGCGTTGCTGGCCACGATGTTCCTGGCGCTCAACGCGGTGTTTGCCGGGTTGTATTCGCTCGGCGATGCATCCATCGCGAACCAGTCGCCGCCGGGCTTCCTTGGGGCGTTCTTCTTCAGCGTCGAGACGCTCGCCACCGTCGGCTACGGCGACATGCACCCGCAGACGGTGTACGCCCACATCATCGCGACGCTGGAGATCTTCATTGGCATGTCGGGCATCGCCATGGCGACGGGGCTGGTGTTTGCGCGGTTTTCGCGCCCGCGGGCCAAGATCCTGTTTGCCCGCCATCCGGTCGTGCGCACCATCAACGGCACGCCCACGCTGATGCTCCGCGCGGCGAATGCGCGTCAGAACGTCATTGCGGAGGCCACGGCACGGCTGCGGCTGATGCAGGACGAACGCTCGCCGGAAGGCTATTCCATCTACAAGATCCGCGACCTCAAGCTCGAGCGCAGCGAGCATCCGATCTTCCTGCTCGGCTGGGTCATGATGCACGTCATCGACGAGACCAGCCCCTTGTACAACGCCACGGCGGAATCGCTCGCCGCCGTGGACGCCCTGCTATTGCTCACGATCGAAGGCGCTGACGAGACGGCCGCGCAGACCGTCCAGGCGCGCCATTCGTGGCGGCACGACGCGATCCGCTGGAATCATCGCTATCTCGACCTGATTCACGAAGAAGACGGCGTGACCACGGTTGACTACGACAACTTCCACAAGATCGAGCCGATCGGCACCCCGGCCGAGGCGCCGCCGCAGGCACAATGAGCGCCTCGTCGGCTTTCAACGCGCAACTCCCGTGGCTCTCAACCTCGTCTGGCTCGGCTTTTTCCTCATCGCCTTCGTCACCGCGTGCGTGCAGGTCGTGCTGGGCGACATGGAGGTCTTCTCCCGCATGCTGACCGGCATGTTCGATGCCGCGCGCACCGGCTTCGAAATCGCCATCGGCCTGACCGGCATGATGGCGCTGTGGCTCGGCATCATGCGCGTGGGCGAGCGCGCCGGCGTGGTCGATCTGTTTGCGCGGCTCGTGAACCCGCTGATGCGGCACCTGTTTCCGTCCGTGCCCGCCGGCCACCCGGCCAACGGCGCGATGATGATGAACGTGTCGGCCAACGTGCTGGGGCTGGACAACGCCGCCACGCCCCTCGGCCTGCAGGCGATGCGCGAGCTGCAGCAGATCAATCCGCAGCCGCAGCGCGCCAGCGATGCGCAACTGATGTTCGTGGTGCTCAACACGGCCGGGGTGACGCTGGTGCCGACCTCCGTCATCGCCATCCGCCAGGCCATGGCGGTCAAGCAGGGCCTGGTCGGCTTCAATGCGGCGGACATTTTCCTGCCGACGCTGTTGTCCACGTTCATCGGCTTCTGCGCAGGCATTGCGGCCGTGGCGTGGTATCAGCGCATCAACCTGTTCAAGCCGGCGCTGCTGGCGTACTTTGGCGGCTTTGTCGCGGTGATGGGCTTGCTGTTTGCGTGGCTGCGCCAGTTTCCGCCGCAGCAGATGGCCGCGTGGATCGGCCTGATCGGCGCGGGGGCCATCCTCACCATCGTGGTGGCGTTCCTGGCGTGTGGGGCAATTCGCCGCATCAATGTCTACGAGACCTTCGTGGACGGCGCGAAAGACGGCTTCCAGGTGGCGATCGGCATCGTCCCGTACCTCGTGGCGGTGCTGGTCGGCATTGCGGTGTTCCGCGCGGCGGGCTGCATGGATTTCCTGATGCAGGGGCTCTCCGCGCTGTTCTCGCACCTCGGTATCGACACGCGCTTCGTGCCGGCGCTGCCCGTCGGCATCATGAAGACGCTCTCGGGGGCCGGCGCCCGGGGCCTGATGGTCGACGTGATGACGACCTACGGCGTGGATTCCTTCCAGGGCAGGCTGGCCGCCATCATCCAGGGCTCGACCGAGACCACGTTCTACGTGCTGGCCGTGTACTTCGGCAGCGTCGGCATCAAGGACACGCGCTACGCGCTGGCGTGCGGGCTGTGGGCCGACCTGATCGGGCTGGTCGGCGCGGTTCTGGTCGCGTATCTGTTCTTCGCCTGACGGGTCAGGGCGACTCCGGGGCGGCGTGTGCGCTGCACGCCCACTACAATCGACCGCATGGAACAGTGGATCGACACGCTTTTTGCCACCCTTGCCCTGCCCAAGGTCGGGCTGCCCGCCATCTTCGTCGTCAGCTTCATCTCGGCGACGCTGTTGCCGCTGGGGTCTGAACCGGCCGTCTTCGCTTACATCAAGCTCAATCCCGAGATGTTCTGGCCGGCCGTCATCGTTGCGACGCTGGGCAATACGCTGGGCGGTGCGGTCGATTGGTGGATGGGCTATGCGGCCAAGCTCGCGCTGGTGCGCATCCACCTGGCGCGCCGTCGTCGCGAGCACAACGCCGAGCACGCCCACCACGTGCCGCACCCCAAGCGCCACCGCGCGCCCCCGCTCGACAAGAGGTATTTCCGCTGGATGCGCCGCATCGGGCCGGTGTCGCTGCTGGTGTCGTGGCTGCCGGGCATCGGCGATCCGCTCTGCACGCTCGCCGGGTGGCTGCGGCTGCGTTTCTGGCCCAGCGTCATGTACATGGCCATCGGCAAATTCCTGCGCTACCTCGTCATGACGACGGCGCTGCTGACCCTGCCGGACGGCTTCTGGCACGGCATCCTCGGCTGGATCAAGACCCTCCTGATGTGACGTTTGCGTGGTGCAGGCTCCACTCGGTTGCGGCCACACTTTTCGCAAGCCATTGAAAACGCGGCGGTTTTCGCGCCCATGCGACCGGCAGGGATACCGTTGTTGCAACGCATCAACGGTGAACCTTGCAGTACAATCGCGCTTTAAAGACCGCGCGGCCGACACCTGCTTTGCCGCGCTCCCTCCCCGCGGCTCGCCATGAACGCCCCACTTCTGATCGACGCCAAACTCGCGGCGCAGGACGCTGCGCCCCGGCTGCGCGAGATTCCCTACAACTACACCTCGTTCTCGGATCGGGAAATCGTCATCCGTCTGCTGGGTGAGTCTGCGTGGCAGATACTCGACGAGCTGCGCGGCGAGCGTCGCACCGGCCGATCGGCGCGCATGCTGTACGAAGTGCTGGGCGACATCTGGGTGGTGCGTCGCAACCCGTATCTGCAGGACGACCTGCTCGACAACCCGAAGCGCCGCCAGATGCTGATCGACGCACTCAATCACCGCCTGGCGGAGATCGAGAAGCGCCGCGTGGCCGACCACGATTCGCATCACGACCCCGAAGGCGATGAGCGCGCCAAGAAGGTCGAGCAGCTCGTCGTGCACGCGCGCCGCGCCGTCAAGGCGTTCCAGGAAGAATTCGCCCAGGTGTACGACCTGCGCCGCCGCGCGCAGAAAGTGCTCGGCCGCGTGACGGCCAAGGACAACATCAAGTTCGACGGCCTGTCGCGCGTGTCGCACGTGACGGACGCCACCGACTGGCGCGTGGAATACCCGTTCGTGGTGCTCACGCCCGACACGGAAGAAGAGATCGCCGGCATCGTCAAGGGCTGCTTCGAGCTCGGGCTGACCATCATTCCGCGCGGAGGCGGCACCGGCTACACGGGCGGCGCCGTGCCGCTCACGCCGTTCTCGGCCGTCATCAATACCGAAAAGCTCGAGCGTCTGGACGCAGTCGAGATGACCGACCTGCCGGGCGTCGACCACCCCGTGCCGACCATCTATTCGGGCGCCGGCGTGGTCACGCGCCGCGTGGCCGATGCGGCGGAAAAGGCCGGCCTCGTGTTCGCCGTGGACCCGACCTCGATCGACGCTTCGTGCATCGGCGGCAACGTGGCCATGAACGCAGGCGGCAAGAAGGCCGTGCTGTGGGGCACCGCGCTGGACAACCTCGCCTGGTGGCGCATGGTTGACCCGGACGGCAACTGGCTCGAAGTCCAGCGCCTCAATCACAACCTCGGCAAGATCCACGATGCGCCGGTCGTCACGTTCGAGCTGAAGTGGTTCGACGGCAATGCGCCCCTCGGCGCCAAGCTGCTGCGCACCGAGACGCTCACCATCGAAGGCCGCAAGTTCCGCAAGGAAGGCCTTGGCAAGGACGTCACCGACAAGTTCCTGGCCGGCCTGCCCGGCGTGCAGAAGGAAGGCTGCGACGGCATCATCACCAGCGCGCGCTGGATCCTGCACCGCATGCCGAAGTCGATCCGCACCGTGTGCCTGGAGTTCTTCGGCCAGGCGCGTGACGCGATCCCGAGCATCGTCGAAATCAAGGATTACCTCGACGCCGAGACCAAGAAGCCCGGCGGCGCGATCCTCGCGGGCCTGGAACACCTGGACGAGCGCTACCTGCGCGCGGTCGGCTACGCCACCAAGAGCAAGCGCAACGCGTTCCCGAAGATGGTATTGATCGGTGACATCGTCGGCGACGACGATGACGCCGTGGCGCGCGCCACCTCCGAAGTGATCCGCCTGGCCAACGGCAAGAGCGGCGAAGGCTTCGTGGCCGTGAGCCCCGAGGCGCGCAAGAAGTTCTGGCTCGACCGCTCGCGCACGGCCGCGATTGCCAAGCACACCAACGCCTTCAAGATCAACGAAGACGTGGTGATTCCGCTCAACCGCATGGGCGAGTACACCGACGGCATCGAGCGCATCAACATCGAGCTGTCGATCAAAAACAAGCTCAAGCTGGCCGACGCGCTGCAGGACTTCTTCGCGCGCGGCGACCTGCCGCTGGGCCGCACCGACGACGCCAACGAGATCCCGAGCGCCGAACTGCTGGAAGACCGCGTCCAGCAGGCCCAGCAACTGGTGCGTGCCACGCGCGCCCGCTGGCAGTACCTGCTCGACCATCTCGACACGCCGGTGAACACGGTGCGCGCCAGCCTGATTGGCCTCGGGCTCGGCTATCTCGCGCAGACCATCGACGAGCGCCTCGAGACGCAGCCCGACGCGAACCTGTTCCACCTGCTGCAGGACCGCACGATCCGCGTGTCGTGGAAGGCCGAGATCCGCGCCGAGCTGCGCAAGATCTTCAACGGCGGCGAGTTCAAGCCGATCCTCGACGAGGCGCAGGCGATCCACAAGCAGGTGCTGCGCGGCCGCGTGTTCGTGGCGCTGCACATGCACGCCGGCGACGGCAACGTGCACACCAACATCCCCGTCAACTCGGACGACTACGACATGCTGCAGGACGCCCACAAGGCGGTGGCCCGCATCATGACGCTGGCGCGTTCGCTGGACGGTGTGATTTCGGGCGAGCACGGCATCGGCATCACCAAGCTGGAGTTCCTGACCGACGACGAGATCGCGGACTTCGCCGCCTACAAGCGCCGCGTCGATCCGAACGGCCGCTTCAACAAGGGCAAGCTGCTGCGCGACATCAACGACCCGCAGGCGATCGCCGCCGACTTGCGCAACGCCTATACGCCGTCGTTCGGCCTGATGGGGCACGAGTCGATCATCATGCAGCAGAGCGACATCGGCGCCATCTCGGAATCGATCAAGGACTGCCTACGCTGCGGCAAGTGCAAGCCGGTGTGCGCCACGCATGTGCCGCGCGCCAATCTGCTGTACAGCCCGCGCAACAAGATCCTCGCCACGTCGCTGCTCATCGAGGCCTTCCTGTACGAAGAGCAGACGCGCCGCGGCGTGTCGATCAAGCACTGGGAAGAGTTTGCCGACGTGGGCGACCACTGTACCGTGTGCCACAAGTGCGTGACGCCGTGCCCAGTCAAGATCGACTTCGGCGATGTGTCGATGAACATGCGCAACCTGCTGCGCAAGATGGGGCAGAAGAAATTCAACCCCGGCACCGCAGCAGCGATGTTCTACCTGAACGCGACCAATCCCGAGACGATCAACCTCACCCGCAAGGTGATGTTCGACTGGGGCTACAAGGCGCAGCGTCTGGGCAATGACATCCTGAAGAAGTTCGCCAGGAAGCAGACCGCGCATCCGCCCGCCACGGTGGGCAGGCCGCCGGTGCGCGAGCAGGTGATCCACTTCATCAACAAGAAGATGCCGGGCAACCTGCCCAAGAAGACCGCGCGCGCGTTGCTGGACATCGAGGACAACGAGATCGTCCCGATCATCCGCAACCCCAAGGTCACCACGCCGGATAGCGAGGCGGTCTTCTACTTCCCGGGTTGCGGCTCGGAGCGCCTGTTCTCGCAGGTGGGCCTGGCCACGCAGGCGATGCTGTGGCATGCCGGCGTGCAGACCGTGCTGCCGCCGGGCTACCTGTGCTGCGGTTATCCGCAGCGCGGCACTGGCCAGTTCGACAAGGCCGAGAAGATCGTCACCGACAACCGCGTGCTGTTCCACCGCGTGGCCAACACGCTCAACTACCTCGACATCAAGACGGTGGTGGTGAGCTGCGGCACCTGCTACGACCAGCTCGCGGGGTATGAATTCGACAAGATCTTCCCGGGCTGCCGGATCATCGACATTCACGAATATCTGCTGGAGAAGGGCGTGAAGATCGACGGTGTGCAAGGCACGCGGTACATGTACCACGACCCCTGCCACACCCCGATCAAGACGATGGACCCCACCAAGCTGGTCAACCAGCTGATGGGCGGCAACATCGGCGCCGATGGCCAGACCCGGGCGATCGAGAAGAACGACCGCTGCTGCGGCGAGTCGGGCACGCTGGCGATCTCGCGCCCCGACATTTCCACGCAGGTCCGCTTCCGCAAGGAAGAAGAGATGCAGAAGGGCGCCGACAAGCTTCGCAGTCTCGGCCAGACCGCAGGCCAGGGCGGCGAGGCGTTCAACGGCGACGTGAAGATCCTCACGAGCTGCCCGGCATGTCTGCAGGGCCTGTCGCGCTACACCGAAGATGTTTCGGTGCAGGCCGACTACATCGTGGTCGAGATGGCGCGTCACGTGCTCGGTGAAACCTGGCTGCAGGACTACGTCGCGCAGGCCAACGCCGGCGGCATCGAGCGGGTTCTGGTGTGACGGCTGCGACGACCGGCGAAGGGGCGCCCGGCTGCGCATTGTGCGAGACCGATGGCGGCGAGCCCGTCTGGCGCAATGCCCGGGCGCGCGTGGTGCTGGTCGAGCATGCGCGCTTTCCGGGCTTTTGCCGCGTCATCTGGAACGACCACGTCGCCGAGCAGACCGACCTGCCCGACGCCGATCGCCACTGGCTGATGGAAGTCGTGGCGCGCGTGGAGCGCGTGCTGCGCGCCGAGCTGGTGCCGGACAAGATCAACCTTGCCAGCTTCGGCAACTTCGTGCCGCACCTCCACTGGCACGTCATCCCACGCTACCGGTGGGACACGCACTTTCCAGAAGCCGTGTGGGGGCCGGCGCAGCGCGAGCCGGATGCCGCGCGCCTGGCAGACATCACCGCCAGGCTGCCAGCGCTGTCGTACGCCCTGCAATCGGCGCTCGCCGACGTTTGAGCGTCCGGCGTCGGCTACGCGTCGCCATCGTCCTGCGCGGAACCCGCCGGCCGCGCAGATCGTCAGATTCCTTTTCTGTCGTGTCACAGCCCTCGCCATGACGACACCGCGCACCGCCGCCACCGCCGATTCCCGCAAGGATTCCATCGCCGAGCTGAATGTCCACCACGGCCGGCTGAACCTGTCCGAGACGTGGAAGCTCATCCGCCCGTACTGGTTTTCGGAAGACCGCCACAAGGCCTGGGGGCTGCTTGCGCTGGTGATCGGCCTGAACCTGTTCCTCGTCTACATGAACGTCCTGTTCACGGACTGGAACCGGCTCTTCTACAACGCCCTGGAGCAGAAGAACTACGGCGAGTTCTGGATACAGCTGGGGCGTTTTTCGTGGATCGCCGCGTTGCTGATCATCGGCTCCATCATGCGGCTGTACTACTCGATGATGCTGCAGATGCGCTGGCGGACGTGGATCACCGGCAGCTTCCTCGATGACTGGCTCGGCAAGCAGGCGTTCTACCGCCTGGAGCAAACGCACAGCGCGGACAACCCCGACCAGCGGATTGCCGATGACCTGCGCACCTTCACCGATGCGACGCTCACGCTGGCGCTCGGCTTCCTGAATTCCGCCGTCACGCTGGTGTCGTTCTTCGGCATCCTGTGGGCGGTGTCGGGGCCGCTGGCGTTCAGTCTGGGGGGGCACGATTTCGTGATTCCGGGCTACATGGTCTGGTTTGCGCTGCTGTACTCGATCGTGGGCTCGGTCATCATCCACTTCGTGGGGCGGCCACTGATCGGGCTGTCGTTCCAGCAGGAGCGTTACGAGGCGTACTTCCGCTTCCTGCTCGTGCGCGTGCGCGAGAACAGCGAGAGCATCGCGCTCTACCGCGGCGAGCCGACCGAAAAAGCCATTCTCCGTGGCCGTTTCGAGCGTATCCGTGCCAACTGGAACCAGTTGATGGACTACACGCGGCGTCTCACGTTTGCGAGCTCCGGCTATGCGCAGTTCGCCATCATCTTTCCGTTTCTGGTTTCGGCGCCGCGCTACTTTGGCGGCACGCTCACGCTGGGCGGCATGATGCAGGTCGCCACCGCGTTCGGGCAGGTGCAGGATGCGATGTCGTGGTTCGTCACCAACTACCGCACGCTGGTGACATGGAAAGCCTCCACGAACCGTCTGATCGAATTCCAGCGCGCCATCCGCGCCGCCGAGCGGGAAGAGGAACGCCGAGCCGGGGTGCGCGATGTCGAGGTCGAAACCGCTGCCGTGCCCGCCATCGAGGCCCACGGCCTCGCGCTGAACCTGCCGAACCGCGCACCCGAAGACCTGCTCGTCGAGCCGTTTGACATGACGATCGGGCGCAGCGAACGCGTGCTCGTCAACGGCCCCTCCGGCTGCGGCAAAAGCACGCTCGTGCGCGCCGTGGCCGGCATCTGGCCGTACGGCACCGGTCGCATCGAGGTTCCTGAGGGCGCGCGCGTGCTGTTCTTGCCGCAGCGCAGCTACCTGCCCTCGGGCACGCTGGCCGATGCGCTGTCGTATCCCGATCTCGCCACGCAGTACACCGCCGAGCGCCTGGAGCAGGTGCTCACCGCGTGCCGTCTGCCAGGGCTGGTCGGCCTGCTAGACGAGGTCAGCAACTGGAGCCTGCGCCTGTCGCCGGGCGAACAGCAGCGCCTGGCCTTTGCGCGCGCGCTGCTGCAGCGTCCCGACTACCTGTTCCTGGACGAGGCCACCAGCGCACTCGACGAAGACACCGAGGCGTTCATGTACAGCCTCCTCCTCGAATCGATGCCCGATGTGACGATCGTCAGCGTGGCGCACCGCAGCACCGTGGCTCGGTTCCACCATCGCCGTCTGCGCTACATCCCCGAGGGCGACCTGTTGACTGCGGTAAGCTATCGGGTCGTGGAGGAGCCTGCGCACGTGGCGCTCGCGGCTTCCTAGTACATCGTTCTTACGCAATCAACGAGACGTTTTCATGGCCGGACTGTCCGCCGACACCCCGCACCCGACCGGCATCACGGTGCATACGCAATCGCGCGTGCTCGAGATCGCCTTTGCCGACGGCAAGCACTTCAGGCTGCCCTTCGAGTATCTGCGCGTGCTGTCGCCGTCTGCCGAAGTGCAGGGGCACGGGCCCGGCCAGGAAGTGCTGCAGACCGGCAAGCGCGATGTCGGCATCGTGGGGGTGGAGCCGGTCGGCAACTATGCGATACGGCCGCTGTTCTCCGACGGCCACGATTCCGGCATCTACGACTGGGCGTACCTGTATCGCCTGGGCGTAGAGCAAGACGCGCTGTGGCAGGCGTATCTCGATCGCCTCGCTGCAGCCGGCCTGGACCGTGACGCGCCGATGGCACCGAACGCCGGGCACGCCTGCGGGCACAGCCACTGATTTCCGATTCACTTCGCAGCGCCTGCGCGCTGCATCTGCATCTCTTTTTCCGTCATGAGCCAAACCCACTTCGGATTTCAGCAGGTCGACGAGCGCGAGAAGGCCAGCAAGGTCGCCGGCGTGTTCCATTCCGTCGCGAGCAAGTACGACGTGATGAACGACCTGATGTCCGGCGGCCTGCACCGCGTGTGGAAGATGTTCACCATCGCCCAGGCAGCGGTACGCCCCGGCTACAAGGTGCTGGACATCGCCGGCGGCACGGGCGACCTGGCCAAGGCGTTCGCGCGCCAGGCAGGCCCCACCGGTGAGGTGTGGCTGACCGACATCAACGAGTCCATGCTGCGCGTCGGCCGCGACCGCCTGCTCGATGCCGGCGTCCTGACTCCGACCGCGCTGTGCGACGCGGAGCACATTCCCTTTCCAGATGCTTACTTCGACGTAGTGACAGTGGCATTCGGCTTGCGCAACATGACGCATAAGGATCGGGCGCTCGCAGAGATGCGCCGCGTGGTCAAGCCCGGTGGCAAGGTCATGGTGCTCGAGTTCTCGAAGGTGTGGCAGCCGCTGGAAAAGGCCTACGACGTGTATTCGTTCAAGGTCCTGCCGTGGCTGGGCAGCAAGGTGGCGGGCGACGCCGAGAGCTATCGGTATCTGGCGGAGTCCATCCGCATGCACCCGGACCAGGAAACGCTCAAGCAGATGATGGAACAGGCCGGATTGGACTCGGTCGAATACTTCAATCTGACGGCGGGGGTCGTGGCACTGCACGTTGGCCGTCGGCTCTAAGCCGCTTTCGTTGTCCACCGGACGGGCGATGCAGCGCGCTGCGGCGATATGCCACGATCCTTCACATTGAATTCGGCATGGACGTCTTCATCTAATGGCGTCACTGCCTATTGGAGAGAAGACAGCGATGAGTTTGCACTGGGGTGGAAAATTGATGGCGGGCGCGCTGGTTGCGACGCTCGCATTTGGCACGGCGCTGGACGCCAACGCCAAGCGCATGGGCGGCAGCCGCAGCGTCGGCAAGCAGTCGTCCACCGTGACACAGCGCCAGCAGACACCGCCGGCTACCACGCCGTCGCCCACGCAGCAGGCGGCACCGGCGGCGCAGCCGTCGCCGGCGGCACCGGCTCCGGCAGCGCCTGCGGCCAAGCCGGGGCGTAACTGGGGCGGTATGCTGGGCGGCCTCGCTGCCGGCCTGGGCCTCGGTTATCTGCTGTCGAAGTTCGGTCTGGGCGCTGGCCTCGCCTCATTCCTGTCGAACCTGATCCTGATTGCCCTGATCGCCTTCGTGGTGATGTGGATCATCCGCAAGGTGCGCGGCAGCCGTCCGCAAGGTCCGGCCTACGCCACGGGTGGCCCGTCGCTGGGCGGCGACCGCGAGCCGTACGTGCCGCAATCTTCCGCTCCGGCCCCGCAGGCTTCCACGCCGGTGGCTTCGTCGCTGAACACCGGCAACACGTCGGGCCTGGGTGCAGGCGCACCGACGGCTGCCCAATCCTGGAACCTGGGCGGCCCCGCCGAGCCGGCGCTCAACGCGCAGCCTGCCGCTGCCGCTGCCGCACCGCAGCAGCCGTGGGGCGTGCCCGCTGATTTCGACACGCAGGCGTTCCTGCGCAACGCCAAGGTCTACTTCATCCGCCTGCAGGCCGCATGGGATGCCGGCAACCTGAACGACATCCGCGAGTTCACGACGCCGGAGATGTTTGCCGAGATCAAGATGGATCTGGCCGATCGTGGTGCCGCGCCGAACAAGACCGACGTGATTTCGGTCGAGGCGGAGTTGCTTGGCATCGAGACGCAGGCGAGCGAGTACCTGGCCAGCGTGCGGTTCTCGGGCATGATCCGCGAAGAAGCCAACGCGCCGGCGCAGCCGTTCGCCGAGGTGTGGAACCTGTCCAAGCCCACGCAAGGTGCCGGCGGCTGGGTGCTGGCTGGCATCCAGCAGTTGCAGTGATGCGGTGACGACTTGAAGCGGCGCGAACGGCCGTTTCACCATTGCCCGTAAAATAGGGCCCGACCGACCGGTTCGGGCCCTTTTTGCTGCCCGTCGGCTAGCCCGCTTCCTGCGTTTCACCACTGCATGTCATCGACAGCCTCCTCGTCTCCGTTTCCGTCCGTGCTGATGCAGCCGTTGCTGCTTGCGCTCAATCACCTGCTGCGTCAGGAGCCTTGGGCCCAGGAGATGCTACGGCCGTTTGCGGGCCGCGCGGCCCAATTCGATCTGGCGCCCCTGTCGATCACGCTGCAGGTGGACGCGGCCGGCCTGGTGATCGCGCCGGCGGCCGATGTCGAACCCGCCGTGACGGTGGTGGTGCCGCTTGCAGCCGCGGCCAGCGATTACGCCACCGGCGGCCAGGCGGCTGTGCTCAAGCATGTGCGCATCGACGGTGAAGCGG
Organism: Ralstonia mannitolilytica; assembly: GCF_905397375.1. Lineage (GTDB taxonomy): Bacteria > Pseudomonadota > Gammaproteobacteria > Burkholderiales > Burkholderiaceae > Ralstonia > Ralstonia mannitolilytica. The sequence continues at coordinate 173,547 of NZ_CAJPVG010000005.1, read as the reverse complement.
AGTTCGCCAACGCGCTCTCGACGCTGCTGCGAAACCTGCGCTGGGATGCGGCGGAAGATCTGTCGCGGGTCTTCGGCGACGTGATCGCGCAGCGCATGGTGAGCGGTGCCCAGGCTGCGCGCATCGAGGCCGCCCGCGTCGGCCGTTCGTTGGCGGAATCGGTTGCGTCGTACCTGACCGATGAGCGACCCACGCTCGTCCGACACGCGCGCCTGGCGCAGTTTGCCGCCGACGTGGCCGCGCTGCGCGATGCCGAGGCGCGGCTCGCCAAGCGCCTGGAACGGCTCGAGGCACGTTCGCGCCCCGCAGCCGAGATGCGACGTCGGGGTGAATTGGCATGACGCGTCTCCTTCGGCTGGGCAAGATCGTCTTCGTCATCCTGTACTACGGGCTGGATCAGCTCGCACTGTCGGGTTTCAAGAGCCGTCGCATCCGCGCGCTGGTCTGGCTGCTGACGCTCGGCCGCAAGCCGAAGCGCCCGCGTGGCGAGCGTCTGCGGCTGGCGCTCGAGCAGCTCGGTCCGATCTTCGTGAAGTTCGGGCAGGTGCTGTCGACGCGGCGTGACTTGCTGCCGCCCGATGTGGCCGACGAACTGGCCAAGCTGCAGGACCGCGTGCCGCCGTTCGACCCCAAGGTGGCGGCGGCCATCGTCGAGAAGTCGCTGGGCAAACCGCTGTCGGCGCTGTTCCATCGCTTTGACCATCATCCGGTGGCAAGCGCATCGATTGCGCAGGTGCATTTCGCGACGTTGCGCGGTGGCCCGTGCGATGGCCGGGAGGTCGCCGTCAAGGTGTTGCGCCCGGGCATGTTGCCGGTCATCGACAGCGATCTCGCCCTCATGCGGGACCTGGCCACGTGGATGGAAAAACTGTGGGCCGACGCCAAGCGCCTCAAGCCACGCGAGGTCGTCGCCGAGTTCGACAAGTACCTGCACGACGAGCTGGACCTGATGCGCGAGGCGGCCAACGCCAGCCAGCTGCGCCGCAACTTCGCCAAGTCGGATCTGCTGCTGGTGCCCGAGGTGTTCTGGGACTGGTGCACGTCGGAAGTCTTTGTGATGGAGCGCATGCACGGCGTGCGCATTTCGCACACCGAAGAGCTGCGCGCGGCCGGCGTGGACATGCACAAGCTCGCGCGCGACGGCGTGGAGATCTTCTTCACGCAGGTCTTCCGCGACGGTTTCTTCCACGCCGACATGCACCCCGGCAACATCCTCGTGAGTGTGGCGCCCGAGACGCTGGGTCGCTATATCGCGCTGGATTTCGGCATCGTCGGCGCGTTGTCGGAGTTCGACAAGAACTACCTCGCCCAGAACTTCCTGGCGTTCTTCCAGCGCGACTACCATCGCGTCGCGGTGCTGCACATCGAGTCAGGCTGGGCGCCGGAAGAGACCCGCGTCGAGGAACTGGAAGGCGCCATCCGCGCGTGCTGCGAGCCGTATTTCGACCGGCCGCTCGGCGAGATCTCGCTGGGCCTCGTGCTGATGCGTTTGTTCCAGACCTCGCGCCGCTTCAACGTGGAGGTGCAGCCGCAGCTCGTCCTGCTGCAGAAGACGCTGCTCAACGTGGAAGGCCTCGGCCGCCAGCTCGATCCGGATCTCGACCTGTGGAAGACCGCCAAGCCCTTCCTCGAGCGCTGGATGCACGAGCAGGTCGGCTGGCGCGGCTTTGTCGACCGCCTGAAGGTGGAAGCACCACAGTGGGCCAACAAGCTGCCCGACTTCCCGCGCCTGATGCACCAGATCCTGGATCGCCACGCGCGCGACGACGGCCATGCGCAGACGGCGGCGCTGACTGCGCTGCTGGCCGAACAGCGGCGCACCAATCGCTTGCTGTCGGCGGCGCTGCTGTTCGTCGGCGGTTTTGCCGTCGGCATCATCGCCACGCACGTGTTGGCGTGGCTGGCCCGGCATTGATCCCTGATCCTCGCGCTGCCATGGCTGAACCGCCCGTCTTCCAAACCCGCGACGCCGCCGACCCGGCCTTCTGGGACGAGCGCTTCAGCCGCGGGCACACGCCCTGGGACGCCCGCGGCGTGCCAAACGCGTTTCGGCAATTTTGCGAGGCGCAGCCCACGCCGCTTTCTACGCTGATTCCCGGTTGCGGCAATGCCTACGAGGCCGGGTGGCTCGCCGAGCGCGGCTGGCCGGTCACCGCGATTGATTTTGCACCGAGTGCCGTGGCGTCCGCCCAGGCCATCCTCGGCCCGCACGCCGATGTGGTGGAGCTGGCCGATTTCTTCCGCTTTGCGCCGCGCCGTCCGGTGCAGTGGATTTACGAACGCGCGTTTCTGTGCGCCATGCCGCGCCGGCTCTGGCCCGGCTACGCCGCGCAGGTCGCAGCGCTTCTGCCGCCAGGCGGCTTGCTGGCCGGGTTTTTTGCCGTGGTCGAGGGCAGGGAGGCCGTGCCCAAGGGGCCGCCGTTCGAAACCACGCAGCCCGAACTGGACGCGCTGCTCTCGCCGAGCTTCGAACGCATCAGCGACACGCCGATCGCCGAAACCGAGTCGATTCCGGTCTTTGCGGGACGTGAGCGCTGGCAGGTCTGGCGGCGCCGCGCCGACTGAACGGCAACGCGGCGGGTCTGGCTGTTGGTGCAAAGCAACATAGGCGCCGGTCCGAAAAAAGCCTGCCGCCGCCCGTCGCGGGGCCCTGCGTAAAAAAACAGCAAAACGCCGGCATTCGTGGTCGCACCAATGCCCCGGCGCACAGTCCCATCGCTATAATCCCGCCATTTCGCCCGGCGCCCCTGGCCGCCGATGGGATTTCCAGCCTCTTTCGCGCGTGCCATGCTGATCTGGTTTGTCATTATTTACTGGGTGATTTCGGTCGGGATCGGCCTATGGGCCGCGCTGCGCGTGCGCAATACCGCCGACTTTGCCGTGGCCGGGCGCAGTCTGCCGTTCTATGTCGTGACCGCCACGGTGTTCGCTACCTGGTTCGGTTCCGAAGCTGTGCTGGGCATCCCCGCAGAGTTTCTCAAGGACGGCCTCCATGGCGTGGTGGCGGACCCGTTCGGTTCATCGCTGTGCCTGGTGCTGGTGGGCTTGTTCTTTGCCAAGCCGCTGTACCGGATGAACCTGCTCACCATTGGCGACTTCTACCGCAACCGCTTTGGGCGCCTGGCAGAGACGCTCACCACCCTGTGCATTGTCGTGTCGTACCTGGGCTGGGTGGCGGCGCAGATCAAGGCGCTCGGCCTGGTGTTCTATACGGTGTCGGACGGCGCGGTCTCGCAGGAGCTGGGCATGATGATCGGCGCGGGCAGCGTGCTGGTGTACACGTTGTTCGGCGGCATGTGGTCGGTGGCGGTGACTGACTTCATCCAGATGATCATCATCGTGATCGGCATGCTGTACATCGGCTGGGAAGTGTCGGGCCAGGCCGGCGGCGTCGGCACCGTGGTGGCGCACGCGGCGGCTTCGGGCAAGTTCTCCTTCTGGCCATCGCTCAATCCCATCGAGATCATCGGGTTTGCAACGGCGTGGATCACCATGATGCTCGGCTCGATCCCGCAGCAGGACGTGTTCCAGCGCGTCACGTCCTCGCGCACGGAGCGCATTGCCGGAGCCGCTTCGGTGCTGGGCGGCGTGCTGTATTTCATGTTCGCGTTCGTGCCGATGTTCCTGGCGTACTCGGCCACGCTGATCGACCCCGAGATGGTCAAGCAGTACATCGAAAAGGACTCGCAGCTGATCCTGCCCAACCTGGTGCTGCAGCATGCGCCTGTATTTGCGCAGGTGATGTTCTTCGGTGCGCTGCTCTCGGCCATCAAGAGCTGCGCGAGCGCGACGCTGCTTGCACCGTCGGTCACATTCGCCGAAAACGTGCTGCGCCCGCTGCTCCCGAACATGGAGGACAAGCGCTTCCTGCGCGTGATGCAGGCCGTGGTCCTCACGTTCACCGTGCTGGTGACGCTCTTTGCGCTGAATTCGCACCTGTCGATCTTCCATATGGTCGAGAGCGCCTACAAGGTCACACTGGTGGCGGCGTTCGTGCCACTGGCCTTCGGCCTCTTCTGGAAGCGCGCGACGAAGCAGGGCGGCCTGCTAGCCATCGTCGTCGGTCTGGCGGTCTGGATCGGATGCGAGGTGTTCCATCCGGATGCGGCGCTTCCGCCACAGTTGGTCGGCTTGCTGGCCAGCCTGAGCGCCATGATCCTCGGCTCGCTGGGCCCGCAGTGGATCGAGAATCGCGCTCCGACCATCAACGCGGCCACGCAAAGCTGAGGCGGTTGCACGCGGCGTGTACGGTGTGCCACTTTATGGCGCGTGGCCATCGCCGGTTCTGCATGGGCGGTCGGGAATTTCCTCGAAAGGGTTTATAATTCAAGGCTTTGCGCGCCGGTACTTGCAATCGGCGCGTCTGCCCTGATCTTCCGCGAGCCTGTGCGCGTTCCGCGCCGTGTTCGTGCGTTGCGCAGGCATATTCTCCAATCGCTTTCTCGACTTCGTTTGTTTCAGGGTGAGGACACCATGCCGATCTATGCTTATCGATGCGACGCCTGCGGCCACGCCAAGGATGTGCTGCAGAAGATGAGCGACGCGCCGCTCACCGATTGCCCCGCCTGCGGTGCGCCGGCATTCAAGAAGCAGCTGACTGCCGCGGGCTTCCAGCTCAAGGGTTCGGGCTGGTATGTAACGGATTTCCGCGGCGGTTCGGGCGGCACGTCGGCTGCCGGCACGGGCGCCAAGACGGACGCCGCAGCGTCTGCCGCCGCGCCGGCGGCTTCGTCGGAGAGTGCGTCGTCGGCTGCCAGCGCCGCCCCGGCGGCCTCCGGCGGTTGCGGCACGTCGTGCGCGTGCCACTGAACGCGTCGCTCATCTCTCGGCCCGCCACTCCATGAAACAAAAAACCAGCGCACTCAAGACGTGGTTCCTGACCGGTCTTCTGGTGCTCGTCCCGCTTGCGATCACGCTGTGGGTGCTGTCACTCATCATCGGCACGATGGACCAGAGCCTGGCGCTGCTGCCGTCGGCCTGGCAGCCCGATCAGCTGTTCGGCCGGCGTATCCCCGGTGTGGGCGCGATCCTCACCCTGGCGTTCATCCTGATCGTCGGTGTGGCAGCGCACAATTTCATCGGCCAGAAGCTGGTGACGTGGTGGGAAGCGCTGGTGGGCCGCATTCCGGTGGTCGGCCCGATCTATTCGAGCGTGAAGCAGGTGTCCGACACGCTGCTGTCGTCCAACGGCAATGCGTTCCGCAAGGCGCTGCTGGTGCAGTACCCGCGCGAAGGGTCTTGGACGATCGCCTTCCTGACCGGCCGCCCTGGCGGGGATGTTGAAAACCACCTGCAAGGCGAGTACGTCAGCGTGTATGTGCCGACCACGCCGAACCCGACGTCGGGCTTCTTCCTGATGATGCCCAAGGCCGATACCATCGAGCTGGACATGACGGTGGATGCGGCGCTCAAGTACATCGTGTCGATGGGTGTGGTGGCGCCTGAAGCGTTGCCGCGCCGCATGGACCCGCCCGATGCCTCTCAACAGACGGAGGACCGGTCGCCGGCAGCATCGCCGCGCGACCCCTCGAATCCGACCGCGCTGCCCGATGCCGGCGGCGCCGTCTCAGCCCCTTGATCACGTATTCGGCCGGCAGCGCGCATCACCCTGCCAGCCTTCCTCAACTTTTCACGCGCGACGCTCTGTTGGCGGCGCGCTTCGCGGAAAACCACAACATGCAAATGCGTACTCAATACTGCGGTCAGGTCACCGAACAACTGCTCGGCCAGAGCGTCACGCTCTCGGGCTGGGCGCACCGCCGCCGCGACCACGGCGGGGTGATCTTCATCGACCTGCGCGACCGTGAAGGCCTGGTCCAGATCGTCTGCGACCCGGACCGCCCCGAGATGTTCAAGGTGGCCGAAGGCGTGCGCAACGAGTTCTGCCTGCAGGTGAAGGGGGTCGTGCGCGCCCGCCCGGAAGGCACCACGAACGCCAACCTGGCCAGCGGCAAGGTGGAGGTGCTGTGCCATGAACTGACGGTGCTGAATGCCTCCGTCACGCCGCCGTTCCAGCTCGACGACGACAACCTGTCGGAAACCACGCGCCTGACGCACCGCGTCCTGGATCTGCGCCGCCCGCAGATGCAGTACAACCTGCGCCTGCGCTACAAGGTCGCGATGGAAGTGCGCAAGTACCTCGATGCGCAGGGTTTCATCGACATCGAAACGCCGATGCTCACCAAGAGCACGCCCGAAGGCGCGCGCGATTACCTCGTGCCCTCGCGTGTGAACGCCGGTCAGTTCTTTGCGCTGCCGCAGTCACCGCAGCTGTTCAAGCAGATGCTGATGGTGTCGGGCTTCGACCGCTACTACCAGATCACCAAGTGCTTCCGCGACGAAGACCTGCGTGCCGACCGCCAGCCCGAGTTCACCCAGATCGACTGCGAGACCTCGTTCCTGGGCGAGCAGGAAATCCGCGACCTGTTCGAGGAGATGATCCGCACGGTGTTCAAGAACACCATGTCGGTCGAGCTGGACGCCAAGTTCCCGGTGATGGAGTTCCGCGAGGCGATGGCCCGTTTCGGCTCGGACAAGCCGGACCTGCGCGTCAAGCTGGAATTCACCGAGCTGACCGACGCCATGAAGGACGTCGACTTCAAGGTGTTCTCCGGCCCGGCCAACGCTGAAGGCGGCCGCGTGGTCGCACTGCGCGTGCCGGGCGGTGCTTCGCTGTCGCGCGGCGATATCGACGCGTACACCAAGTTCGTCGAAATCTACGGTGCCAAGGGCTTGGCCTGGATCAAGGTCAACGAAGTGGCCAAGGGCCGCGACGGCCTGCAATCGCCGATCGTGAAGAACCTGCACGACGCCGCCATCGCCGAGATCGTGAAGCGCAGCGGCGCACAGGATGGCGACATCCTGTTCTTCGGTGCCGACCGTGCCAAGGTCGTCAACGACGCCATGGGCGCGCTGCGCCTGAAGATCGGCCACTCGGAGTTCGGCAAGAGCAACGGCCTGTTCGAAGACGCCTGGAAGCCGCTGTGGGTGGTGGACTTCCCGATGTTCGAGTACGACGAGGAGGACGCGCGCTGGGTGGCGATGCACCATCCGTTCACGAGCCCGAAGGACGAGCATCTCGAATACCTCGAGACCGATCCGGGCAAGTGCCTGGCCAAGGCCTACGACATGGTCCTCAACGGCTGGGAAATCGGCGGCGGCTCGGTGCGGATCTTCCAGGAGGAAGTCCAGAGCAAGGTCTTCCGTGCCCTGAAGATCGGCGAGGAAGAGGCGCGTGCCAAGTTTGGCTTCCTGCTGGATGCGCTGCAATATGGCGCGCCTCCGCATGGTGGCATCGCGTTCGGCCTGGACCGCATCGTCACGATGATGGCCGGCGCCGATTCGATCCGCGATGTCATTGCCTTCCCGAAGACGCAGCGTGCGCAGGATCTGCTCACGCAGGCCCCGAGCCCGGTCGACGAGAAGCAACTGCGCGAACTGCACATCCGCCTGCGTGCCGCCGAGGGCAAGGTAGCTGCGCCGACGGCCGCAACGACCGCCTGACTGCCCGCGGGCTTTCACCTCAAGGCAACCGCGCCAGCCCGCAAGGGCGGCGCGGTTCGTTCTTTGTGCGGTGCCGACGCGGGAACATTGCATGCTGAACGCACTCTTTTTGTTGCAGTCACGCGGGGTGACAACGAAAGGAGACCGTTCTGATGGAATTCGTCGATTTTGTGCGCGTATGGGCGGCCGCGCATGCTGAACTTCTGCTCACCTGGCTGGTAGCCGCACTCGTGATGATGGCGCTGGCCTGGGTCGAACTGCGCCGCGCCACACGTCGCGCTGCCATGGCGATGACCGAGGCTGTCGCCACGACCGTCGCCGCATGTGTCCCCGACATTGCTGCAGCGGCGCAGGGCGCACATCCGGCCGGCACGATGCCCTCCGGCCCTTCCACGGCGCTGGCACAGGCGATGCGGGCCTTGAGCCTTCAATCCGCCGAGCGCATGCAGTGGCTGCATGCCGTCGCCAATCTTCGCCTGCCCGATACGGCGCTGCCCGCCGTCGCACCCGATTCGCCTGTGCATCCGATGGTGTACGACACGCCGCGGCCGCTGGCCGAGGCCTACCTCGCCGCCGAACGGCGGTTTGCCGACCATGCGCGCGCCCTGCTCGCCGAGCGCCGTGCCGTCCAGGCGCTGGAAGCCGCCGAGCGCGACGGCACCGGCGAGCTGCATCGTATCGAACGTGAAACATCCGTGATCGTGGAGCGCTTCGAGCAGGCCAATGCGCAATCGGAACAGACCGACGTGCAGCGTTTCCTTATCCAGAAGTTCAACGTGCTGGGCAATCGCGAGCGTGAGCTCACCGCGCAGCTTGCCGCGCTGCGGCAACAGCTTGCCGACCGCGCCCAGGCGCTGTGGGCCCAGTCGCAGCGGGCCGCGGAAGACTACGCGGCGGCCCTCGATCCGCTGCTGGCCGCGGCACGCCGCGAGCTTGGCCACGAAACCGCGGCGGACGACACGGCATTGTGGCTGGCCAGGGCACGTGCCGGCCAAGGCCCTTCGTCAGCCGCCTGATTGCCACGGCGCGCTGACCGTCAGGGTGGCACGCTTCTGGCTGCGGTAAGCTATGGCCCTGCGGCGCGTTCGCGCCGTGCACCGCAACGCCCCTGACATGCCGCACAAGATTCCCGTTTCCGTCCTCGTCGTCATCCACACGCCCGACCTGCATGTGTTGGTGATGGAGCGGGCGGACCACCCGGGCTTCTGGCAGTCGGTCACCGGCAGCTGCGACGCGCTGGACGAGCCCCTGGCCGAGACCGCCCGCCGCGAGGTGCTGGAGGAAACCGGCATCGATGCGGCCGGGCACCATCTGATCGACTGGGGCCACCACATCGAATACGAGATCTACCCGCACTGGCGGCACCGCTACGCGCCGGGCGTCACGCGCAATACCGAGCATTGGTTCGGGCTGCTGGTGAGCGGGAAGGTGCCGGTCCGGCTCTCGCCGCGTGAGCACCTGCAGGCCGAATGGCTGCCCTACGAAGACGCCGCCGCGCGCTGCTTCTCGCGCAGCAACGCCGAGGCCATCCTTCAGCTTCCGGAACGGCTGGCTGCCTACACCGCGCGGCGGGCCGCGCTCGTCAAGGATCAGGTGTGACATGCTGCGTCTGCGCGTCGCCACCTACAACATCCACAAAGGCGTGACAGGCATCGCGCGCCGCGTGCGCGTGCATGACGTGCGGCAGGGCCTGCACACCATGGACGCCGACATCGTCTTCCTGCAGGAAGTGCAGGACCGCAACGACCGCCTCGTCGCCGCCGAACTGTTCGACCCGAATTACACGCAGCTGCGCTACCTCGCGACCGATGTGTATCCGCACACGGTCTACGGCCGCAATGCCGTGTATGAGTATGGGCACCACGGCAATGCCATCCTGTCGCGCTTTCCGATCCTGCTGTCGGAGAACCTCGACATCTCGGACCACCGCTTCGAGCAGCGCGGGCTGCTGCACGCCGTCACCGATCTCGGCTTCGGTGACGTGCATCTGCTGTGCGCGCACTTCGGCCTGTTTGCACGCAGCCGCCAGCGCCAGGCCGAGGCGCTGATCGAACGCGTGCGCGCCGTGGTGCCGAAAGAAGCGCCGCTCGTGGTGGCAGGCGATTTCAACGACTGGAACAACCGTCTCGACCGCGTCATCTGCCAGGCCCTGGGCGCCGTTGAAGTGGCCGACAAGGCCGCCGATGCGCGGCCCGTGCGCACCTTTCCCAGCCATCTGCCCTGGCTGCGGCTCGACCGCATCTACGTGCGCGGCTTCGAGGTCGAACGCGCGCATGCGCTGACCGGCCGTGAATGGGCGCAGCGCTCCGACCACGTGCCGCTGCTGGCAGAACTGGCGCGTCCATGAAGGGCCAGCATGATGCCGGGCCGCTGCGTTCGGAATGGCGGCGGGGTAAGCCCCTGCCGGGCAACAACGTCGACCTCCTGTGCGGCGGCGGCGAATTCTTCCCCGCGCTGATCGAAGCGATCGATCGCGCCACGCGCCGCGTCGCGATCGAAACGTATATCTACGCCGACGATGCGGCCGGGCGCAGCGTGACAGAAGCGCTCGCGCGGGCTGCACGGCGGGGCGTCGAAGTCCATTTGACCATCGACGGGTTCGGAACCGGAACGCTGCCGCCCGACCTCGCAGCGATGCTCGACGCAGCGGGCGTGACGTGGCGCGTTTATCGGCCGGTGCGCGGCTTTCGCCTGCAGCGTCGCTACCTGCGGCGCCTGCATCGCAAGCTCGCCGTCGTGGATGACGACGTGGCGTTCGTCGGCGGGATCAACATCATCGATGATCTCAACCATGCGCCGTTCGACGATGCATCGCTGGGGCCGCGGTATGACTTTGCGGTCCGTGTGCGCGGGCCGCTGGTGGCGCAGATTGCGCTGACGGCCGACCGGTTGTGGTGGCAGATGGGCGTGCGCGCCGGTATGCGGCAGGTGGGCGTGACCGGCGTGGCAGCCGATTTTCCGCTGATCACCGATACGCCGCGGCCCCGTCATCGTGGCGCATCCGGTCGCGAGAGCGAACCTGCGGCAGGCAGCGTGCTGGCGTCGCTGGTCCTGCGCGACAACGTGCGCAACCGGCGCGCGATCGAGCGAGAATACCTGCGCGCGCTGGGCACGGCGCGGCACGAGGTGATCATCGCCAACGCGTATTTCCTGCCGGGCGTGCGGTTCATGCGCGCGCTGGCTGCCTGCCGGCACAGGGGCGTGCGCGTGCGCCTGCTGCTGCAGGGCCAGGTCGAATACCGGCTGCAGCATTACGCGACACGCTCGCTGTATCACATGCTGCTGCGTGACGGCGTGGAGATCCACGAATACACCGCCAGCTTCCTGCACGCCAAGGTGGCGGTGGTGGACGAGCGCTGGGCGACCGTCGGCTCAAGCAACATCGACCCGTTCAGCCTGCTGCTCGCGCGCGAGGCCAACGTGGTGGTCTGGGATGCCACCGTGGCCAACGAGTTGCGCGCCGCGCTCGAAGCGGCCATCGCGCAGCACGGGCGCTGCGTGCTGGCCGACGCGCACGCAGCGCGGCGCTGGTGGTGGCGCCTGGCCGACTGGTTCGCCTACCAGGTGGTACGGCTGGGCGTCATCATCAGCGGGCGCGCGGCGCAGTATTAGCGCCGCCGACATCAACACAACAAACAAGGACGGAGGAGACATGCAAGTCATCACAGCCGACGAAGCCGCCCGGCTGGTGCAGCCTGGGTGGACGGTCGCGTGCGCGGGGTTTGTCGGCGCCGGCCACGCCGAGGCCGTCACGCATGCGCTGGAACGTCGTTTCCTGGCAACCGGCGAGCCGCGCGATCTGACGTTGGTTTACTCCGCCGGGCAGGGCGATCGCGCCACGCGCGGCGTCAACCACTTCGGCAATCCGGGCATGACGCGATGCGTGGTGGGCGGCCATTGGCGCTCCGCCACGCGGCTGGCCGACATGGCACTCGCCGAGCAGTGCGATGCGTTCAACCTGCCGCAGGGGGTGCTCACGCATCTGTACCGCGCCATCGCCGGCGGCAAGCCGGGCGTCCTCACCAAGATCGGACTGCACACGTTCGTGGACCCACGCACGGAGCTCGACGCGCGCTATCACGGCGCAGCCATCAATGCACGTGCGAAGGCGGCCCGGGCAGCGGGCACCGCTTCGTGGGTCGAGTACGAGCGCTTTCGCGGTGAAGACTACCTGTTCTACCCCAGCTTCCCCCTGCACTGCGTCTTCCTGCGCGGAACCTCGGCCGACCCGCGCGGCAACATCAGCACGCATGAAGAAGCCTTCCACCACGAGCTGCTGGCGATGGCGCAGGCGGCGCGTAACTCCGGCGGCATGGTCATCGCGCAGGTGCGCCGGCTGGTGGATCGGCATGACAACCTGCAAGCGATCCACGTGCCCGGCATCCTCGTAGACTACGTGGTGGTTGCCGAAGACGAAGCCGAGCACCAGATGACCTTCGGCGAGGCCTTCAACCCAACGTACATCCGCCCCTGGCAAGGCGAGGCCCTCCAGCTCAAGGAAGACGCCCTCGAAGCCAGCGAAGCGCTGCAGGCCAATCTGCACGGCGCGCTCGACGCCCGCACGCTGGTGCAGCGACGCGCGGTGCTGGAGCTCATGGCGCAGCAGCCGCGTGTGGTGAACCTGGGTGTGGGCATGCCGGCAGCCGTCGGTGCGCTGGCCGAGCAGGAAGGGGCGCGGGGTTTCACGCTCACCGTGGAAGCCGGCCCCATTGGCGGCACGCCTGCGGATGGCCTGAGCTTCGGCGCCTCCGCGTATCCCGAGGCGGTGGTCGACCAGCCCGCGCAGTTCGATTTCTATGAGGGCGGCGGCATCGACCTCGCCATCCTCGGATTGGCCGAACTCGATGGCGCCGGCAACGTCAACGTGAGCCTGTTCGGCGAAGGCGGCGATACCGTCGTTGCTGGCGTCGGCGGCTTCATCAATATCACGCAGAGCGCACGTTCGGTGGTATTCATGGGCACCCTCACCGCCGGCGGCCTGCAGGTCGAGGCGGAAGACGGCAAGCTGCGCATCGTGCGCGAAGGACGGCTCAAGAAGATTGTGCCGGCCGTCTCGCACCTCACCTTCAACGGCGAGTACGCGGCCAGCTCGGGCATCCCGGTACGCTACGTCACCGAGCGGGCGGTGTTCGAGATGCGCGACGACGGCCGCGGCGGCCGGCGGCTGACCCTCACCGAGATCGCCCCCGGCATCGACCTGCAGCGGGACGTGCTTGCTCAATGTGCGGCCGACGTTGCCGTGGCGGCCGATCTGCGTGAAATGGATGCCCGTATTTTCCGCCGCGGTCCGATGTGCGCGAACTCCGCATCGGCGTGATTTCTGCCGTTTATGTACTGACGGGTAGCACTAGAAAATCCCTCGGAGAGGCTGCGCCGCACGTTTATTCCAGGTGCGGTGCACATCCTGCAAAGCGTTGCAGACAAAGGGTCTACGAGCTCCACGCTGCGCTGCGAAAGACGCGCAGCCGGCATCTTCATTTAGATGTCGCTTTCTAATAAAACACTTGCCGGTCAACAGGGCCCTGTAAATAATTGAACGACCGTTCGATTTTGGGCTAGAGTGTTTGCGCAGGCTGGTTTACAGTCCTGCCCGGCACGCGAAAGGCGCCCTGCAGGGCGCTGGCTCTGCCAGCGTATTCCAGCGTGTCAGGCCCCAGAAAAGAACGGAGAGAAATCATCATGCGTCACCCGACCGCTCGTCTCGAATCCAATCACGCAGTCACCACGCCGATGCGCAAAGGCGAGCTGACACGTGCGGCGATTCTCGATGCCGCGCTGGAATTGGCCTCGCGCGACGGGCTGGAAGGATTGACGATCGGTGTGCTCGCGGAGCGCATGCAGATGAGCAAGAGCGGGGTGTTCGCGCACTTCGGCTCGCGCGAGGATCTGCAGGTGGAAGTGGTTCGCGAGTATCACAAACGGTTCGAGCAGGAAGTCTTCTACCCCAGCTTGAAAGAACCGCGCGGTCTGCCGCGCCTGTGGAGCATGGTGCGACGCTGGATGGAGCGCCGCATTCAGGAAGTCACCACGGGCTGCATCTACATCAGCGGCGCGGTGGAGTACGACGATCGTGCCGAAAGTCCGGTACGCGACGAACTCGTCAAGAGCGTGACGATCTGGCGGGCGGCACTGACCCGCGCGATCGAGCAGGCAAAGGAAGAAGGCCACCTGCGTGCGGAAGTGGACCCGCAGCTGATGCTCTTCGAGATGTACGGCCTGGAACTGGGCCTGCATCACGACGCGCGTTTCCTGCGGTTGCCCAACAGCGCCGAACTGGCCATGGTGGCTCTCAACAAACTGATTCAGTCTTACCGAACCTGACGCGGCATCGCACACCTAGCGGGTCGCGCGGCACACACCAAGGAGCACCAGAGATGGGTCAATACACCGCACCGTTGCGCGACATGCAGTTTGTCCTCCACGAGCTTCTCGACGTCGAGGGCCACCTGAAGGAGATGCCGCAGCACGCGGAGATCGATGCCGACACCATCAACCAGGTGATCGAAGAAGCCGGCAAGTTCTGCTCCGAAGTCATCTTCCCGCTCAACCAGAGCGGGGACCGCGAAGGCTGCACGTACCACGGCGACGGCGTGGTGACCGCACCAAAGGGCTTCAAGGAGGCCTATCAGCAGTACGTGGAGGCCGGCTGGCCCGCGCTGGGCTGCGATCCGGAATACGGTGGCCAGGGCCTGCCGATCCTGATCAACAATGCGCTGTACGAGATGCTGAACTCGGCCAACCAGGCCTGGACGATGTATCCGGGCCTGTCGCACGGCGCGTACGAAGCCCTGCATGCGCACGGCACCGACGAGCTCAAGCAGCGTTACCTGCCCAAGCTGGTGTCGGGTGTGTGGACCGGCACGATGTGCCTGACCGAGCCGCATTGCGGCACCGACCTCGGCATCCTGCGCACCAAGGCCGAACCGCTGGCCGATGGCTCGTACGCGATCACCGGCACGAAGATCTTCATCTCGGCAGGCGAGCATGACCTGGCGGAAAACATCATCCATCTGGTGCTGGCCCGCCTGCCGGACGCGCCGGGCGGCACCAAGGGCATCTCGCTGTTCGTGGTGCCGAAGTTCATTCCCGATGCCGACGGCAACCCGGGCGAGCGCAACACCGTGAAGTGCGGCTCCATCGAACACAAGATGGGCATCCACGGCAACGCCACGTGTGTCATCAACCTCGATGGCGCCAAGGGCTGGATGGTCGGCGAGCCGAACAAGGGCCTGAACGCCATGTTCGTGATGATGAACGCCGCACGCCTGGGGGTCGGCATGCAGAGCCTGGGCCTGACCGAAGTGGCCTACCAGAACTCCGTGGCGTACGCCAAGGAGCGCCTGCAGATGCGCAGCCTGTCGGGTCCGAAGGCACCGGACAAGCCGGCCGACCCCATCATCGTGCACCCGGATGTGCGCCGCATGCTGCTGACCCAGCGCGCCTATGCCGAGGGCGGCCGTGCGTTCAGCTACTGGATCGCGCTGCAGATCGACCGTGAGCTGTCGCATCCGGACGAAGCCGTGCGCAAGGACGCGGCCGACCTCGTCGCGCTGCTGACCCCGATCGCCAAGGCGTTCCTGAGCGACAACGCGTTCATCTCCACCAACGAAGGCATGCAGGTCTTCGGTGGACACGGCTACATCTCCGAGTGGGGCATGGAGCAGTACGTGCGCGACGCCCGCATCAACATGATCTACGAAGGCACGAACACCGTGCAGTCGCTGGACCTGCTCGGTCGCAAGATCCTCGGCGACATGGGCGCCAAGATGAAGAAGTTCGGCAAGATGGTGCAGGACTTCGTCGAAGCCGAAGGCACCAACGAAGCCATGCAGGAATTCATCAACCCGCTGGCCGACATCGGCGACAAGGTCCAGAAGCTGACCATGGAAATCGGCATGAAGGCCATGGCGAACCCGGACGAAGTCGGCGCTGCTGCTGTGCCGTACCTGCGTGTCGTTGGCCATCTCGTGTTTGCGTACTTCTGGGCCCGCATGGCGAAGATCGCGCTGGAGAAGCAAGGCACCGGCGACACGTTCTACAAGGCCAAGCTCGCGACGGCGCGCTTCTACTTTGCCAAGCTGCTGCCCGAGACGGCTTCGCAGATCCGCATGGCGCGCGCCGGCGGCGCGACGCTGATGGCGCTCGAAGCCGACCTGTTCTAACAGGCGCACTCACCCGGGGCGACGCACAAAGACCGTCGCCCCGCTCGTCTCTTCCTCACCTCCCGCGAGGACACCATGACCCGCACTGAACTTCCCACCAGCGCGCAGCCGCAGGCCGGCCAGCGTTCCAACTTCCTCGTCCGGCGCGTTGCCGTGCTGGGCGCCGGCGTGATGGGTGCGCAGATTGCCGCGCACCTGGTCAATGCCAAGGTCCCTGTCACGCTGTTCGATCTTCCGGCCAAAGAAGGCCCGAAGAGCGGCATCGCGCTCAAGGCCATCGAAAACCTGAAGAAGCTGTCTCCGGCGCCGCTCGGCATCAAGGATGACGCGAACCTCATCCAGGCTGCGAACTACGAAGACGACATCGAGAAGCTGCGCGACTGCGACCTCGTCATCGAAGCGATTGCCGAGCGCATGGACTGGAAGCACGACCTGTACAAGAAGGTCGCGCCGCACATTGCTGCGCACGCAATCTTCGCGTCGAACACGTCGGGTCTGTCGATCACCGAACTGTCGGAGGGTTTTGACGCCGAGCTGAAGTCGCGCTTCTGCGGCGTGCACTTCTTCAACCCGCCGCGCTACATGCACCTGGTCGAGCTGATCCCGACTGCCCACACGCGTGGCGACATTCTCGACAAGCTGGAAACGTTCCTCACCTCCGCGCTCGGCAAGGGCGTGGTGCGCGCGAAGGACACCCCCAACTTCATCGCCAACCGCGTCGGCATCTTCTCGATCCTGGCGGTGTTTGCCGAGTCGGCCAAGTACGGTATTCCGTTTGACGTGGTCGATGACCTGACGGGCTCGAAGCTGGGCCGCGCCAAGTCGGCGACGTTCCGCACGGCGGACGTGGTGGGCCTCGACACGATGGCGCACGTCATCAAGACGATGCAGGACAACCTGAAGGACGATCCGTTCGCACCGGTCTACGCCACGCCGCCCGTGCTGGCCAAGCTGGTGGAGGCGGGCGCCCTGGGCCAGAAGACCGGCGCCGGTTTCTACAAGAAGGAAGGCAAGGAAATCAAGGTGCTGGATCCGCAAAGCGGCCAGTACGGCCCGAGCGGCAAGAAGGCCGACGACATCGTTGTGCGCATCCTGAAGAAGGAGCCGGCCGAGCGTCTGAAGCTGCTGCGCGAATCCACCAACCCGCAGGCGCAATTCCTGTGGGCTGTGTTCCGTGACGTGTTCCATTACATCGCCGTGTACCTGGAGCAGATTGCGGATTCCGCAGCGGAAGTCGATCTGGCGATCCGCTGGGGCTTCGGCTGGAACAGCGGCCCGTTCGAAGACTGGCAAGAAGCCGGCTGGAAGCAGGTGGCCGAGTGGGTGAAGGAAGACATCGAAGCCGGCAAGGCGCTCTCGAATGCGCCGCTGCCGCAATGGGTGTTCTCCGGTCCGGTCGCAGACAACGGCGGTGTGCATTCGGCACAGGGTTCGTGGTCGGCCAAGCAGGGCACGTTCCTGCAACGCAGCACGCTGCCGGTGTACGGCCGCCAGGTGTTCCGTGCACCGATCAAGGGTGCGACCGCGGTGAACCCGCTCACGTATGGCAAGACGATCGAAGAGAACGACGCCGTGCGTATCTGGGTGGACGACGCGGCCGGTCAGGACGACGTGCTGATCATCTCGTTCAAGAGCAAGATGAACACGATCGGACCGAGCGTCATCGACGGTCTGACGCGCGCGGTTGATCTGGCGGAAGCTGGCTACAAGGGTCTGGTGGTGTGGCAGCCGACGTCGCTCAAGCTGGGCGCACCGGGTGGTCCGTTCTCGGCCGGTGCAAACCTGGAAGAAGCCATGCCGGCCTTCATGATGGGCGGCGCCAAGGGCATCGAGCCCTTCGTCAAGAAGTTCCAGGACGGCATGATGCGCGTGAAGTACGCCAACGTGCCGGTTGTCTCGGCTGCGTCGGGCATTGCGCTCGGCGGCGGATGCGAGCTGCTGCTGCACTCGGCCAAGCGTGTGGCTGCGCTGGAAACGTACATCGGCCTGGTGGAGGTGGGCGTGGGCCTCGTGCCGGCAGGTGGTGGCCTGAAGGAGGCGGCTCTGGCGGCAGCCAAGGCTGCGCAGGCAGCCGGCAGCACGAACATCCTGCCGTTCCTGACCAACCGCTTCCAGGCGGCGGCCATGGCCAAGGTGTCGTCTTCGGCGCTGGACGCCCAGAAGATCGGCTACCTGCAACCGACCGACACCATCGTCTTCAACGTGCATGAGCTGCTGCACGTTGCACGCAACGAAGTGCGTGCGCTGTCCGATTCGGGCTACCGCGCACCGCTGCGCCCGGTGGGCATTCCGGTGGCGGGCCGTTCGGGCATCGCCACGATCAAGGCGTCGCTGGTGAACATGCGTGACGGCGGTTTCATCTCGCAGCACGACTTCACGATTGCCTCGCGCATTGCTGAAGCCGTGTGCGGCGGCGATGTCGAAGCCGGTGCGCTGGTGGACGAAGAATGGCTGCTGGCGCTGGAGCGCAAGGCCTTCGTGGATCTGCTCGGCAGCTCCAAGACCCAGGAACGCATCATGGGCATGCTGCAGACCGGCAAGCCGGTGCGCAACTGATTGCCGCGACGACAGAGAGACAGGAGTTTCATCATGACCAAGCAACTGCAAGACGCCTACATCGTCGCCGCGACGCGTTCCCCGATCGGCAAGGCACCGAAGGGCACGCTCAAGAACCTGCGTCCGGACGACCTGCTGGCGACCATCCTCAAGAGCGCTGTCGCCCAGGTGCCGAACCTGGATCCGGCGCTGATCGAAGACGCCATCGTCGGCTGCGCGATTCCCGAAGCGCAGCAGGGCCTGAACGTGGCGCGTATCGGCGCGCTGCTGGCCGGCCTGCCCAACACCGTGGGCGGCGTCACCGTCAACCGCTTCTGCGCCTCGGGCCTGACCGCCGTGGCAATGGCTGCCGACCGCATCCGCGTGGGCGAATCCGATGTGATGATCGCCGCCGGTGTCGAATCGATGAGCATGGTGCCGATGATGGGCAACTCGCCGTCGATGTCGCCGGACATCTTCACGCGCGACGAGAATGTCGGCATCGCCTACGGCATGGGCCTGACCGCCGAGAAGGTCGCCCAGCAGTGGAAGATTTCGCGCGAGGCGCAGGATGCTTTCTCGCTCGCGTCGCATCAGAAGGCGCTCGCTGCGCAGCAAGCCGGCGAATTCAAGGACGAGATCACCCCGATCGAGATCATCGAGAAGTTCCCGAACCTCGGCACGGGCGCTGTCGACATCAAGACGCGCACGCTGTCGCTGGATGAAGGCCCGCGTGCCGATACGTCGATTGAAGGGCTGGCCAAGCTGCGCGCCGTGTTTGCCAACAAGGGTAGCGTGACCGCCGGCAACAGCTCGCAGACGTCGGATGGCTCGGGTGCGCTGATCCTGGTGTCGGAAAAAATCCTCAAGCAGTTCAATCTGACGCCGCTGGCGCGCTTCGTGTCATTTGCCGTGCGCGGTGTGCCGCCGGAGATCATGGGGATCGGTCCGAAGGAAGCGATTCCCGCCGCGCTCAAGGCCGGTGGGCTCACGCAAGACCAACTCGACTGGATCGAGTTGAACGAAGCGTTTGCCGCGCAGTCGCTGGCGGTGATCCAGGACCTGGGACTGGACACCAGCAAGATCAACCCGCTCGGCGGCGCGATCGCCCTGGGGCACCCGCTGGGCGCGACCGGCGCGATCCGTGCCGCGACCGTCGTGCACGGCCTGCGCCGTCGCAACCTGAAGTACGGCATGGTGACGATGTGTGTCGGCACCGGCATGGGCGCTGCCGGTATTTTTGAACGCATGTGACCCCACGTCAGGGGGAAGGATTAAGTTCTTCCCCCTGCTTGTAAATCGCCCGTCTCACAACGCATGATTGCGCAGGCTCGCGCAGCAATACACCACACAGCGAGCCAAAGCGAGCGGCCCGGCCAAGGGCACGCCACAGAAGCGGAACCACGATTCCGCAACAGAGGAGACACGCTGCCGCGTCAGCGGCGGCGCACCAAGAGGAGGGCGCGATGGGCAACACAATCGTGTTGACGGACGCGGCGTGCGACATGCCGCGCTCGATGATCGATCAACTGGGGTTGGGCGTGGTGCCGTTCCGCATTCGTGCGGGCGAGCTGTTCGTGGAAGACCGTCGCGATGAAGCCGCGCTGCCGCAGCTCTATCGGAAATACCTTGTCGACAAGCAGGACCACTACGCCGAATCGATTCCGCTGCTCGAACGCGAGATCGAAGACTTTCTGCTCAAGCACGTGGTCACGCAGCACGACCGTGCGTTGCTGCTGACGATCGCCAGCTCGCGCAGCCATTTCTACAGCCACGCCACCGGCGCGGTGGTGGGCACCACGGCCAAGAGCTTCAAGCCACGCAAGGATGCCGGCCGCTCAGGCCTGTTCGAGCTGACGGTGGTGGACACCGGCGCCATTGGTCCCGGCCAGGCGCTGATGGTGCACGAGGCCGCCCGCATGCTGCGCGAAGGCGCGGAGGTGCGCGACGTGGTGCACGTGATCGAAAACCGCCTGCGCGATGCCTCGCACGTCTACCTCGTTCCCGACGAGTTGCTGTACATGTACACGCGCGCCAAGCAGAAGGGCGAGAAGAGCATCACCTGGAGCCGCTACATGATGGGCACGGCGTTCAACGTGCGTCCGCTCATCCATATGCATCGTGGCGAGACGGAAGCCATCGCCAAGGTGCGCGGCTCCGAGGAAGGCATTCGCCGCCTGCTTGCGCATACCGAAACCATGATCGCCGAGGAGCGTCTGGCCACGCCCGTGGTGGCGATCACGTATTCCGGTTCGCTCGACACCGTGCGCCGCATGGAGCCCGTGCAGGCGTTGATGCGAACCGCACAGGACCACGGCGTGGAAGTGCTGCTCGCGCCGATGAGCCTGACCGTGGCGTTGAACGTGGGGGCCAACGCGTTCTCCGTCGGTTATCTATCTGATTCGCCTGTGCCGATTTAGCCGCGCAGGCTTCACCTGGAGTTTTCATGTCGATTCGTACCGAGACCGCAGACGGCGTCCTGACGCTTACGTTTGACCGCCTGGACCGCAAGAACGCCATCACGGCCGCGATGTATCAAACGTTGGCCGATGCCCTGGTGGCCGCCGAGACCGATCCCGCCATCCGCGTGATTGTGCTGGCCGGCCACGAGAGCGTATTCACGGCGGGCAACGATCTCGAAGACTTCATGAAGAATCCGCCCAAGGACGAAAGCGCCCCCGTGCACCAGTTCCTGAAGGCGATCAGCACGGCGACCAAGCCGCTGATCGCTTCGGTGAGCGGCGCGGCGGTGGGTGTAGGCACGACGATGCTGCTGCATTGCGACCTGGTGTATGCGTCGGAGACGGCCAAGCTGTCGATGCCGTTCGCGCAGCTCGGGCTGTGTCCGGAAGCCGCGTCGAGCCTGCTGCTGCCGCAATTGGCCGGTTACCACCGTGCGGCGGACAAGCTGCTCTTCGGCGAGCCGTTCGACGCAAACGAGGCGCGTGAGCTGGGGCTGGTCAACCGCGTGCTGCCGGTCGGTGAACTCGATGCCTTCGTGCGCGCCCAGGCGCGCAAGCTGACGCTGCTGCCGCCGGCCTCGCTGCGCGCCACCAAGCGGCTGATGAAGGATGGCGCGATGCCGCAGATCGCGGCCCGGATGTCGCTGGAAGGCAAGCAGTTTGGCGAGATGCTGCGTGCGCCGGAAGCGCGCGAGGCGTTCACGGCGTTCTTCGAGAAGCGCCGGCCCGACTTCTCACAGTTCAACTGAGCGGTGATCCCGCGCAAGAGAAAACCCGGCCTAGGCCGGGTTTTTTTTCTGACCGCTGGCAGCCGGCTCAAAGCTCCGGCAGCAGTCGCGGCTTGCGGCTTTCGTCGGTGGCGACGTAGGTCAGCGTGGCTTCGGTGACCTTGACGGTGGCGTGGCGGCCGTTGGCGCCCATGCGCTGCGCATAGACCTCCACGTCCACGGTGATCGACGTGCGGCCGGTCTTGACCACACTGGCGTAGAAGCTCACCAGGTCGCCCACGTAGACCGGCTGCTTGAAGACGAACGAATTGACCGCCACCGTCGCGACGCGGCCGTTGGCGCGCACCACCGCCGGGATCGACCCGGCAATGTCGACCTGCGACATGATCCAGCCGCCGAACACGTCGCCGTGGACGTTGGCGTCGGAGGGCATCGGCATCACGCGCACGGCAGGCTGCTTGTCGGCGGGCAATTTGACTTCAGCGGAGGCGGCGGTATCGGACATGATGAGGCAGGGCAGCATTGAGGCGGGCGGGCACCGGTGGCGCGGGGCACGCCTGGGTGATCGGTGGGAGAATACACAATCCGCTATTTTATTGCACCGCACATGCGTCGCTTTCCCGCCTCTTCCGAACCGCCTCCGCCGGGGGCTCAACGCGGCGACTGGCGTACCATCAAGAGCCTCCTGCCCTATCTGTGGGCCTACAAATGGCGCGTGGCGCTGGCGCTGTCGTTCCTGATTGCCGCCAAGGTGGCCAACCTGGGCGTGCCGATGGTCATGAAGCGGCTGATCGATTCGATGAACGTGTCACCATCGGACCCGCGCGCGCTGCTGGTCGTGCCGGTGGGCACCATCGTCGCGTATGGGCTGCTGCGGCTGTCGACATCGCTGTTTTCGGAGCTGCGCGAAATCCTCTTCTCCAAGGTGACGGAGAGTTCGGTGCGCACGCTCGCACTGCAGGTGTTCCGCCATCTGCATGCGCTGTCACTGCGCTTTCACCTCGAGCGCCAGACCGGCGGCATGAGCCGCGACATCGAACGCGGTACGCGGGGCATCCAGTCGCTCATCTCGTATTCGCTGTACAGCATCCTGCCGACGCTGGTGGAGGTCGGGCTCGTCATCACGTACTTCTTCGTGAAGTACGACGCGTGGTTTGCGTTCATCACGTTCTGTGCGCTGGTTGCGTACATCGCCTTTACCGTGACCGTGACGAACTGGCGTACGAACTTCCGTCGCAAGATGAACGAGCTGGATTCGCGCGCCAACCAGAAGGCGATCGATTCGCTGCTGAACTTCGAGACCGTCAAGTACTTCGGCAACGAAGAGTACGAAGCGCGCCGCTACGACGAGAACCTGCTCAAGTACCGCGCCGCGGCCATCCGTTCGCAGAACTCGCTGTCGATCCTGAATTTCGGCCAGCAGTTCATCGTGGCGGTGGCGCTCATCCTGATCCTGTATCGCGCCACGCAAGGGGTGGCGGCGGGGCACATGACGCTGGGTGACCTCGTGCTGGTCAACACGCTGATGCTGCAGATCTACATTCCGCTCAACTTCCTGGGCGTGATCTACCGCGAGCTCAAGCAGGCCGTGGCCGACATGGACCGCATGTTCCACCTGCTGCATACCAACCGCGAAGTGGCCGACAAACCCGGTGCGCCGCCGCTGGCCGTGCATGCCGGCCAGGTGCGGTTCGCGCATGTCGATTTCGGCTACGAGGCCAACCGGCAGATCCTGTTCGACGTCGATTTCACCATCCCTGCCGGCACGACCACTGCGGTGGTCGGCCAGAGCGGCTCGGGCAAATCGACGCTCGCGCGCCTGCTGTTCCGCTTCTACGACGTCAAGTCCGGTGCCATCGAAATCGACGGGCAGGACGTGCGCGACGTCACGCAGGCAAGCGTGCGTGCGGCCATCGGCATCGTTCCGCAGGACACGGTGCTCTTCAATGACAGCATCTACTACAACATCGCCTATGGCCGGCCCGACGCCACGCGCGAAGAGGTCATCGAGGCCGCCCGCGCGGCGCAGATCCACCACTTCGTCGAATCGCTGCCCGACGGCTATGACACCCAGGTCGGGGAGCGTGGCCTGAAGCTCTCCGGCGGAGAGAAGCAGCGGGTGGCCATCGCCCGCACGCTGCTCAAGCGCCCACCGATCCTCGTCTTTGATGAGGCCACTTCGGCGCTGGACTCGCGCACGGAGCACGCCATCCAGGATGAGTTGATGCGCCTGGCGCAGAACCACACCACGCTGGTGATCGCGCATCGGCTCTCGACCATCGTGAGCGCGCACCAGATCCTGGTGATGGAGCACGGCCGCATCATCGAGCGCGGCACGCACGAGCAGTTGCTGCGTGCGGAGGGCCGCTATGCGCAGATGTGGCGCATGCAGGCACGCGAGCCCGAGCGCGTGGCCGCAGAAACCGAAGACGCAGAGAACGCCTGAGCAGGTTGGGGAGGCAACGCAATGGAACTCAAATGGCTGGAAGACTTCGTCAGCCTGGCCGAGACACGCAGCTTTTCGCGCTCGGCCGAATTGCGGCACGTGACGCAGCCGGCGTTTTCGCGGCGCATTCAATCGCTCGAAGCGTGGCTGGGCAACGAACTGATCGACCGGTCGAGCTATCCCACGCGCCTGACCACCGCCGGCGAGGTCTTCTATGAACAGGCCCTGGCGATGCTGGCGCAGGTCAGCGAAACGCGTGCGCTGATGCGCGGACAGCGTCCGGCCAGCGCCTCGACGATCGATTTTGCGGTGCCGCATACGCTGTCGCTCACGTTCTTTCCGGGCTGGCTCGCGCAGGTGGAGGAGAAGGTCGGCAAGCTGCAATGCCGGCTGCGCGCGCTGAACGTGCATGATGCGGTGATGACGCTGGTGGAAGGCGGCTGCGATCTCGTCATGGTCTATCACCACGCCCGGCAGATGATCCAGCTCGATCCGACGCGCTATGACATGCTGGTGCTCGGCACGGAGCGGCTGTCGCCGTTCTCCAAGCCCGATGCGAACGGTCGTCCGATTTATCGACTGGCGCCCGCCGCGCGCAAGCCGATCGCCTATCTTAGCTATACGCCCAATGCCTTCCTGGGCCGCATGGTCGATGTGCTGCTGGAAAACTCGCCAGTCGCGCCGCTGCTCGACAAGTGCTACGAAACCGACATGGCCGAAGCGTTGAAGGTGATGGCGCTGGCGGGCCACGGTGTGGCCTTTCTGCCCGAGAGCGCGGTGCGCGACGAAGTGGCTGCGGGCCGCCTGGTGCGGGCAGAAGGCAAGGGCGGCGGCACGTTGTCGATCGAAATGGAAATCCGGCTCTATCGCGAGCATCCGCAGAACGGTGCGCACGACCGCCGGCATCCGCAATCCAAGCGCAAGCGCGAGCTGATCGACACGCTGTGGGGCGCGCTGGCGGGTTGAACGGGGCCATCGAACACAAGCCCAGGTTATGCGCCAAACGCATAACCCGATGTAAAAACGGCATTGGATTTCGATGTGGGGCATCCCTAAGCTGGCGAGCATTTTCTGGGACAGCATGTTCCCAAACCAGGGGCCTTACCGAGGTTCAAAAGAGGAAGACAACCATGTCCAATGTCGCATCTCCGTCGACACTCCAACACGCCATTCCGTCCTATCTGCCGGCCGACAACCTCGGCCCGTGGGGCATCTACCTGCAGCAGGTCGATCGGGTCACCCCCTATCTCGGCTCGCTCGCACGCTGGGTTGAAACGCTCAAGCGCCCCAAGCGCGCGCTGATCGTCGACGTGCCCATCCAGATGGACGACGGCCGCATCGCCCACTTCGAGGGCTATCGTGTGCAGCACAACACGTCGCGCGGCCCGGGCAAGGGCGGCGTGCGTTTCCACCAGGACGTGACGCTGTCGGAAGTGATGGCGCTGTCGGCCTGGATGTCGGTGAAGAACGCGGCCGTGAACGTGCCGTATGGCGGTGCGAAGGGCGGCATCCGTGTCGATCCGCGCAAGCTGTCTTCCGGTGAACTCGAACGCCTGACCCGCCGCTACACGAGCGAGATCGGCATCATCATCGGCCCGAACAAGGACATTCCGGCTCCGGACGTGAACACCAACGCGCAGATCATGGCGTGGATGATGGACACGTATTCGATGAACGAAGGCGCGACCGCCACGGGCGTGGTGACCGGCAAGCCGATCGCACTGGGCGGCAGCCTCGGTCGCCGCGAGGCCACCGGCCGCGGCGTGTTCGTGGTCGGCAGCGAAGCCGCACGTAACCTTGGCATCGACGTCAAGGGTGCGCGCGTGGTGGTGCAGGGCTTCGGCAACGTGGGCAGCGTGGCCGCCAAGCTGTTCCATGACGCCGGCGCGAAGGTCATCGCCGTGCAGGACCACAAGGGCATCGTGTTCAACGGCAGCGGCCTGGATGTCGACGCGCTGATCAAGCACGTCGACCACAACGGCAGCGTTGCCGGCTTTGCCGCAGAGACGGTCTCCGCCGACGACTTCTGGGCGCTGGACTGCGAGTTCCTGATCCCGGCAGCACTGGAAGGCCAGATCACGGCGAAGAACGCGCCCCATATCAAGGCAAAGATTGTCGTTGAAGGTGCAAACGGCCCCACGACGCCCGAGGCCGACGACATCCTGCGCGAGCGCAACATCCTGGTCTGCCCCGACGTGATTGCCAACGCGGGCGGCGTGACGGTCAGCTATTTCGAGTGGGTGCAGGATTTCTCGAGCTTCTTCTGGACCGAAGACGAGATCAACCAGCGCCTGGTACGGATCATGCAAGACGCGTTCCGCGCCATCTGGCAGGTGGCCCAGGACAACAAGGTAACCCTGCGTACGGCGGCGTTCATCATCGCCTGTACGCGGATTCTGCAGGCCCGCCAAGAGCGCGGTCTGTACCCCTGATCGGCGACGCGTCGGTCAATTCCGGCGCGGTGCTCCAACAGGGCGCTGCTCCGGTCTCTCGCGTCGCCGCCGATCAGGCGGCCATGCGCGACGGTTGAAGAAAGCCGGTGTTCATGAGCGAACCATAACGTTCCAGGGCACCGCACCATGAGAGGGGCGGCCATATCCACGGTACCGTCGTCCCTCCATTCTCAAGTCGGGTTCGTGTAAGCGACAGAGAGCGCACATCGGGCAGGCTTTATTTCCCCTGTTTTTTTCGTCGCAGCATCTCGCTCAAGCTATCGCGCCGGCGCGCCGATGGTGAAAGCGGGTTGGCGTCAATCGCGACGTGCGCGTTTTCCGGTTTTCTGGAAAAGCACAACGTAAGGTGTGCGGTTGTCCAGAATGGCCGCTTGCGGCAGACGCTGCATCAGAGGAAAAAATCCGTTCGATTCAACGATTTAGTGGCAACACCAATACTGTCGCCAAACGTTTTTTGGTACAGTCCCGTCTTTCTCTTTCATGGTCAAAAGGAGACTTTCATGAACCTCGCCAAGCTGGCAACCGTGCTTGCAGCCGTTGGTGTGTTGAGCAGCGCAGCTCACGCAGAAGAGCTGACTGGTACGCTGAAGAAGATCAAAGACACCGGCACCATCACGCTGGGCGTGCGCGATTCGTCGATCCCGTTCAGCTACAACGTGGGCGGTGTTCGCACGATCGGTTATTCGTACGACATCAACCAGAAGATCGTCGAGGCCGTGAAAGAACAGCTCAAGCTGCCCAAGCTTGAGGTCAAGGAAATCCCGATCACCTCGCAGAACCGCATCACGCTGCTGCAGAACGGCACGATCGACATCGAGTGCGGTTCGACCACGAACAACCTCGAGCGCCAGAAGCAGGCTTCGTTCACGAACTCCATCTTCGTCATCGGCACCCGCATCATGGTGAAGAAGGATTCGGGCATCAAGGACTGGGCCGACCTGAAGGGCAAGAACGTGGTGACGACCGCCGGCACGACGTCCGAGCGCCTGCTGCGCAAGATGAACGATGACCAGAAGCTGGGCATGAACATCATCAGCACGAAGGACCACGGCCAGTCGTTCCTGACGCTGGAATCGGGCCGCGCCGTCGCGTTCATGATGGACGATGCGCTGCTGTACGGCGAGCGCGCCAAGGCCAAGAACCCGTCTGATTGGGTGGTGGTCGGCAAGCCGCAATCGCGTGAGGCCTACGGCTGCATGGTCCGCAAGGACGACAAGCCGTTCAAGACCCTGGCCGACAAGACCATCGCCGGCATGATGAAGGACGGCGAGATCGCAGCGCTGTACAAGAAGTGGTTCGAGCAGCCGGTTCCGCCCAAGGGCCTGAACCTGGACTTCCCGCTGTCCGACGACATGAAGGCGCTCATCAAGAACCCGAACGACAAGGCTCTTGACTGATCGGCTCCCTCAACGGGCCTGAATCAGCGTCATCGAAACGGAAGGCAAAGGCCGGTTAACAGGTCTTCTCCCTTCCGTTTCTTTTTAGGAGTCTGTTCCCGTCCGCAGCGATTGGCCCGGAGTTGGCCTGGGAAGCGCAGCCGTGCAACGCGCACGGCAGCATCGCGAGCCAAGATCAGGACGCGCAGCAGGAGGGGGCAGGCGCAGAGGGAACCACCATGAATTACCACTGGAACTGGGGCGTCTTCTTTACCGAAGCCGCCCAGAATCAGACCTATCTCGACTGGCTGCTCGCGGGGTTGAAGACCACGCTGCTGCTCGGTCTTTCTTCCTGGATCATCGCGCTCGTGCTCGGCTCCGTGCTGGGCGTGCTGCGCACCGTGCCGAACAAGTGGCTGTCGGGCTTCGCCACGGCCTACGTCGAGCTGTTCCGCAACATCCCGCTGATCGTGCAGCTGTTCATCTGGTACTTCGTCGTGCCGGAACTGGTGCCGGGCGGCGACTACATCAAGCAGATGAACCCCGCCACCGCGATGTTCCTGTGCGCGATGCTGTGCCTTGGTACCTTTACCGCGGCGCGGGTGTGCGAGCAGGTGCGCTCGGGCATCAATTCGCTGCCGCGCGGTCAGCGCAACGCCGGTCTGGCGATGGGGTTCACGCTGGCGCAGACGTACCGCTTCGTGCTGCTGCCGATGTCGTTCCGCATCATCGTGCCGCCGCTCACGTCGGAGTTCCTGAACATCTTCAAGAACTCGGCCGTGGCATCGACGATCGGCCTGCTCGAACTGGCCGCGCAAGGTCGCCAGCTGGTCGACTACACCGCGCAGCCGTATGAATCGTTCATCGCCGTGACGCTGATGTACATGCTGATCAACCTGACCGTGATGGGCCTGATGCGCTGGGTGGAAGCACGTACCCGCCTGCCTGGCTTCATCGGCGGCAAGTAACAGGGCGAGGACTTTCCATGGCTTATCAATTCGATTTCTCGTCCATCAATGCCGACAACATGCGCGTGCTCGGCGAGGGGATGATCCTCTCGCTCGAGATCACGGGCACGGCCATCCTGGTCGGCATCGTCTGGGGCACGCTGCTCGCCATGATGCGACTCTCGGGCATCAAGCCGCTGCAGTGGTTCGGGCAGGCGTACGTGAACCTCTTCCGCTCCATCCCGCTGGTGATGGTGCTGCTGTGGTTCTTCCTGATCGTGCCGCAGGTCCTGCAGAAGATCTTCGACCTGTCGCCGGCCACCGACATGCGGATGACCTCCGCGCTGGTTGCCTTCGCGCTGTTCGAGGCGGCGTACTACTCCGAGATCATCCGCGCCGGTATCCAGAGCGTGTCGCGCGGGCAGATGTTCGCGGCCTATGCGATGGGCATGACGTACGGCCAGGCCATGCGCCTGGTGATCCTGCCGCAGGCCTTCCGCAACATGATCCCGCTGCTGCTCACGCAGGCCATCATCCTGTTCCAGGATACGTCGCTGGTGTATGTGAGCGCGCTGTCGGACTTCTTTACGCAGGCATACAACATCGGCGAGCGCGACGGCCGTATCGTCGAGCTGCTGCTGTTTGCCGGCTTTGTCTATTTCATGATCTGCTTCGGCGCCTCCGTGCTGGTGAAGCGGCTTCAGAAGAAGGTGACCCAATGATCGAGATCAAGAACGTTTCCAAGTGGTACGGCAGCTTCCAGGTGCTGACCGACTGCACCACCAGCGTGAAGAAGAGCGAGGTGGTGGTGGTGTGCGGCCCGTCGGGTTCGGGCAAGTCCACGCTCATCAAGACCGTCAACGCGCTGGAGCCGTTCCAGAAGGGCGAGATCCTCGTCGATGGCACATCCGTGGGCGCCAAGGGCACGAACCTGCCGAAACTGCGTTCGCGCGTGGGCATGGTGTTTCAGAACTTCGAGCTGTTCCCGCATCTGTCGATCACCGAGAACCTCACGATCGCGCAGCAGAAGGTGCTGGGCCGCTCGAAGGAAGAAGCGATGGCCAAGGGCCTGAAGTACCTGGACCGCGTGGGCCTGAAGGCGCATGCCGCCAAGTACCCGGGTCAGCTCTCGGGTGGCCAGCAGCAGCGCGTGGCGATTGCCCGTGCGCTCTCGATGGACCCGATCTGCATGCTGTTCGACGAACCGACCTCCGCGCTGGACCCGGAAATGGTCAACGAAGTGCTCGACGTGATGGTGGAGCTCGCCAAGGAAGGCATGACCATGATGTGCGTGACCCACGAAATGGGTTTCGCCCGCAAGGTCGCCAACCGCGTGATCTTCATGGATCAGGGCCGCATCGTTGAAGACTGCGAGAAGGAAGAGTTCTTCGGCAACATCGAGAACCGTTCGGACCGCGCCAAGCAGTTCCTGTCGAAAATCCTCTCGCACTAAGCACAGGCGCGAGGCAACAAAATGCCGCTCCGGGTGTATCCCACCTCGGAGCGGCTTTTTTGATGGGCGATGCAGCGTCAGGTGCAGGCCGTGTTGGCGGCATTGGCGATCTGCACTGCCTCCGGAATCGGCACCTTGGTCGCCATGGTCGCCTGGCCCGATTCGAACATCAGCAGTTCGCCCGGCACGAACGGCGTCCAGACTTCGTTGTCGGTGAGCGGCGCGGTGGCGATCACAGCCACGCGATCGGCTGGTGTCGTGTACTTGGCGAAATCGATCGTCATGTCGGCGTCGATCAGGTGTGCCGTCGAAAACGGCCATTGCCGCACGATGTAGTACAGCCGCGTCGAGCAATGCGCGAACAGCGCCTGGCCATTGCACAGCAGGAAGTTGAACACGCCGTAGCGGGTGATTTCCTTGGTGACGTCGGACAGCGCGTAGAACAGCTCGTTCAGCGGCGGCTGCGAACCCGGAAACCGTTTGCGCAGCGCCTGCATGATGAAGCAGAAGGCGAGCTCGCTGTCGGTGTCGCCCACGGGCTGGTAGACGCCCGACAGAAACGGCGAGAAGTTCTTCAAGTCGCCGTTATGCGCAAAGATCCAGTGCCGGCCCCAGAGCTCGCGCATGAACGGGTGGCAGTTTTCCAGCCGCACCGTCCCTTGCGTGGCCTTGCGGATGTGCGAGATGACGTTCTTCGACTTGATCGGATACCGCTTGACCAGCTCCGCCACCGGCGAGGTGCCGGCCGACTGATTGTCGATGAACAGGCGGCACGCCTTGTCTTCGAAGAACGCGACCCCAAAGCCATCGGCGTGGTGATCGGTCACGCCACCGCGCGCGGCGAACCCGGTGAACGAGAACGTCACATCGGTCGGTTCGGCGCAGTTCATGCCCAGCAGCTGGCACATGGTGGGGAAAAAGTCGATGCAATAAAATAGCCATTATCCTGCCGGCCGACGGGGGTGCCAAGCGGCTTGGCGTCCGCGGCCCCGCCCCGGGGGGGCGGCCGTTGCGCCCACGCCGCACGCCGTCGGAATCCCCACCCAACGCAGCATCTCACCACCTTCAACCGGAACACCCCATGAAGTCCTACCGCATTGCCGTGATCCCCGGAGACGGGATCGGCAAGGAAGTCGTCCCTGAAGGTCTGCGCGTGCTGGATGCGGCGTCGCGCAGGTTCGGCTTTGCGCTGCAGACCGATCATTTCGATTTTGCGAGCTGCGACTACTACGCCCGCCACGGCAAGATGCTGCCCGACGACTGGTTCGAGACGCTGCGCGGCTACGACGCCATCTTCTTCGGTGCGGTGGGCTGGCCCGATACGGTGCCCGATCACATTTCGCTGTGGGGCTCGCTGCTGCAGTTCCGGCGCGGTTTCGACCAATACGTGAACCTGCGCCCGGTGCGCCTGATGCCTGGCATCCGCAGCCCGCTTGTCGACCGCAACGGCCAGCCGCGCGCACCCGGCGCGATCGATTTCTACGTCGTGCGCGAGAACACCGAGGGTGAATACTCCAGCGTGGGCGGACGCATGTACGGCGGCACGGAGCGCGAGATCGTGATCCAGGAAACGGTCATGAGCCGCACCGGCGTCGACCGCATCCTCAAGTTCGCCTTCGATCTGGCTCAGCGCCGCCCCGCCAGGCACCTGACGTCGGCGACCAAATCGAACGGCATCTCGATCACCATGCCGTACTGGGACGAGCGCGTGGAAGCGATGGCCAGGCACTACCCGGACGTCAACGTCGACAAGTTCCACATCGACATCCTGACCGCGCACTTCGTGCAGAAGCCCGAGATGTTCGACGTGGTGGTCGCCAGCAATCTGTTCGGCGACATCCTTTCCGACCTCGGGCCGGCCTGCACGGGCACGATTGCCATCGCACCGTCGGGCAACATCAACCCGGATCGCACGTATCCGAGCCTGTTCGAGCCGGTGCACGGCTCGGCGCCCGACATCGCGGGCCAAGGCATTGCCAACCCGATCGGGCAGATCTGGTGTGCGGCGATGCTGCTGGAGCATCTTGGCGAACTCGAGGCGGGGGCCGCCGTGCTGGCGGCCATTGAGGAGGTGCTGGCGGCCGGCCCCGGCCATGCGCCGCTCACGCGCGACATTGGCGGCACGGCTGGCACGGTCGACCTGGGCCGCGCGATCGCAGAGGCCCTGGCATGAAGCTCGACCGCCCCGGCGCCCGCGCCCTGTTGCTGGAGAGCTACGCAGCCGCCGTGGGGGCCGCCGATCCGCTGAAGATCGTCGCCGGCTTCCTGCCGCCGCCGCACGCCGCCGGCAAGACGCTGGTGGTCGGCGCCGGCAAGGCTGCCGCATCGATGGCGCTGGCTGTCGAGCAGGCCTACGCAGGCCGCGCGCAGCTCGAAGGGCTGGTCGTCACGCGCTACGCCCACGGCCTGCCGACCGAGCGCATCCGCGTGATCGAAGCCGGTCACCCTGTGCCCGACGAGGCCGGCGAGCAAGCCGCGCTCGAGATTCTCGAGCGCGTATCGGCCCTCACCGGGAACGACCGGCTGATCGTGCTGGTCTCGGGCGGCGGCTCGAGCCTGCTGTCGCTGCCGGCCGACGGCATCCCGATGGCCGATCTGAAGGCCGTCACGCGTGAGTTGCTGCGCTGCGGCGCACCCATCACCGACATGAACATCGTGCGCAAGCACGTCTCGCGCATCCAGGGCGGGCGGCTGGCGGCCGCGTCGCGCGCGCCTGTGACCACGCTCATCGTCTCCGACGTGGCCGGCGATGATCCGAGCGCCATCGCCAGCGGGCCCACGGTGCCCGACCCGAGCACCTATGCCGATGCGCTTGCCATCCTCAGGCGCTGGGGCGCGCAGATGCCCGACACCGTGCGCACCCACCTCGAACGCGGCGCCCGCGGCGAGGTTGCCGAAACGCCCAAGCCCGGTGATCCCTGCTTCGGTCGCGTCAGCAATCACATCATCGCGACCGCGCAGCAGAGCCTGCAGGCCGCCGCGCAGGTTTTTGCGGCGCGCGGCATCCGCACGGCCATCCTCGGCGATACCGTAACCGGCGAGGCGCGCGAGGTCGCCCAGGTGTATGGCGCCCTGGCCCGGCAGATCCGCCAGCACGGCACGCCGTTCGCCGCGCCGGTCGCGCTCATCTCCGGCGGCGAATGCACGGTGACGATTCCGCCCGGCCTGACCGGCGGCAGGGGTGGGCGCTGCGCGGAGTTCCTGCTCTCGCTCGGCGTCACGCTGGACGGCATGGACAACGTCTACGCCCTCGCCGCCGATACAGACGGCATCGACGGATCGGAGGACAATGCGGGCGCGCTGCTCGATCCCGAATCCATCGCCCGTGCTGCCGCCAGGGGCATTGCCGCCCGCGCCGCGTTGGACGTACACGACGCCTATGGTTTCTTCGCGGCCGCCGATGACCTCATCGTTACCGGGCCGACGCGTACCAACGTCAACGACTACCGCGCCATCCTCATTCTCTGAATCTGCATTCCGCATCCGAAGGCTGCATCACCATGACCGACACCCTCACAATCGTCCGCCCCGATGACTGGCACCTGCACCTGCGCGACGGCGACGCGCTCGCCGATGTGGTGGGCGACACCGCGCGCCAGTTCGGCCGGGCGATCATCATGCCGAACCTCAAGCCCCCGGTGACGACCACCGCCCAGGCGCGCGCCTACCGCGAGCGCATCCTCGCGGCGCTGCCCGCCGGTACGCAGTTCGAGCCGCTGATGACGCTGTACCTGACCGACAACACGTCCCCCGAGGTCATCCGCGAGGCCAAGGCCAGCGGCATTGTCCATGGCGTGAAGCTGTATCCCGCGGGTGCCACCACCAACAGCGATGCCGGCGTGACGGACCTGCGCCGCTGCGCCAAGACGCTCGAAGCCATGCAGGAAGTCGGCATGCCACTGCTCGTGCACGGCGAGGTGACCGACCCGACCGTCGACATCTTCGATCGCGAGGCCGTCTTCATCGACACGGTGATGCTGCCGCTGCGCCGCGACTTCCCGGCGCTGAAGGTCGTGTTCGAGCACATCACCACCAAGCACGCAGCCGAATACGTGCGCGATGCGGAAGGCCCGGTCGGCGCAACCATCACCGCGCATCATCTGCTGTACAACCGCAACGCCCTGTTTGTCGGCGGCATCCGCCCGCATTACTACTGCCTGCCGGTGCTCAAGCGCGAAACGCACCGCCTGGCGCTGGTGGCCGCGGCCACCTCGGGCCACCCGCGCTTCTTCCTCGGTACCGACAGCGCGCCGCACGCCAAGGGCGTCAAGGAACACGCCTGCGGTTGCGCCGGCTGCTACACTGCGCTGCACGCCATGGAGCTGTACGCCGAGGCCTTTGAAGACGCCAACGCACTCGACAAGCTCGAAGGTTTTGCGAGCCTCCACGGGCCGGACTTCTACGGCCTGCCGCGCAACGCCGGCACGCTGACGCTCACGCGCTCGCAATGGCAGCTTCCCGCCGAAGTCCCGTTCGGCGAGCAGACGCTGGTGCCGTTGCGCGGCGGCGAGATGCTGCGCTGGAAGTCTGTCTGAGTTGCTGGCCGCTGATCTCGGTGCGATCGACTGGTGGCATCCTGGTTTCGCACCGCTCGCTGCAGTGGGCGCGCCGCTTGCAGACGCAATCACGCGGGGCGCCGATCTTCGAGACGCACTGAACGCGCAGCCGGCGGCACATGCAATCGGCACGTGCAGCGGTCATGCCCTGCGCTTCGTCCGGCAAGATGCACTGCCGGCCGGCACCGCTTACGAAGCACACATCGCCGCCACGGGCGAGGTGCCGACCCGGGACAATCTCCACGACTTTTTCAACGCCCTGATCTGGTTGCATTGGCCGCGTGCGAAGGCAGCGCTCAACGCGCGCCAGGCGCGGGTGATCACGCAGGACGGGATTGGCGCGGCACGCGGCACCGTTCGCGATGCCGCCACGCTGTTCGACGAAAATGCCCTGATCTTTCTGCACACCGAAGACGCGCCCGAGCGGTGTCTGACCGGGTTCGACTGGCGCGGCTTGTTCGTCGAGGGCAGGGCAGCGTGGGGCGCCACGTGCGCGGTTCTGCCGTTCGGCCATGCAGTCTTGGAAAAGCTGGTCGCGCCTTACAAGTCGATCACGGCCCACGCGTGGCCGGTGCAGGTGGCCGCGTTGCCGGCGGACCGCCCCTCGCTCGACGCTGCGCTGGCCGAGACACTGCTGCACGCCGATCTCGCGCCCCGCCATTTCCGCCCGTTGCCCGTCATGGGGATCCCGGGTTGGTGCGATGCCAACGAAGACGCCGGCTTCTATCTGGACACGACAGTCTTTCGCCCGGGCCGGCGGCGATTCTTACCTGAACAGTGCTAGACTCGCGCCTCGCGAAGCGGACCAGACAACCGCTGCTTGCGCCGCCTCGTGCGAGCGGAAGGGGAGGAAAGTCCGGACTCCATAGAGCAGGGTGATGGCTAACGACCATCCACGGTGACGTGCGGAATAGGGCCACAGAGACGAGTCTTCGCCCGGGCTTCGGTCAGGGCGAAGGGTGAAACGCGGTAACCTCCACCCGGAGCAATCCCAAGTAAGCAGGCGATGAAGCGGCTCGCCGAGTCTGCGGGTAGGGAGCTTGAGCCGGCTGGCAACAGCCGGTCTAGAGGAATGGTTGTCACGCCGCTGGTTTCGGCCACGCGGCGCACAGAATCCGGCTTATCGGTCCGCTTCGCTTCTTATTCCGATGCGCCCGGCTGCGTGGCGAGGTCCACCAGCTCCAGCGAGTGCGTGATCTCGGCTGTCTTGGCCAGCATGATCGACGCCGAGCAGTACTTCTCGTGCGACAACTGGATCGCACGTTCAACGGCTTCCCGCTTGAGATTGCGCCCCGTCACCGTAAAGGTGAAGTGAATCCGCGTGAAGACCTTCGGGTCGGTTTCGGCGCGATCGGCATGCAGCTTGACGCTGCAGCCCTGCACGTCTTGCCGGCCGCGCTTGAGGATCAGCACCACGTCATAGGCCGTGCAGCCGCCGGTGCCCAGCAGCACCATTTCCATCGGGCGCGGTGCCAGGTTGCGGCCACCGCCGTCCGGTGCGCCGTCCATGGTGACGAGGTGGCCGCTGCCGGTTTCCGCCAAAAAGGCCATGCCATCCGGGCCGGCCCAGCTCACTGTGCAATCCATGTCCAATCCTTGTGCGGAGTCGGCCTGCGCCGACGAAGTGCCACATTGTAGCCAGCGGCCCGCGCCCGCGCTGTCCGATTAGGGTCGGGCCGGCTTGACAGTGGCACCTTCAAGAAAAGGTGCAACCCGCGGCTGCCGCACCAAAAACGACCCGAATTTCGAGGGGCCGCTCTAGTGTTTCGCGGACGCGACGCTCGACGTTACATGTAAGTAATTGATATATATGGAGTTTCATCGCTAGCGAGTGCTCCTATCTGCTTTCCGCATTACGGGATGCGATTTCGTAGTGCAAATTTCCTTGCGCGTGCCCCAGAAATGGGTATAATTTGCACCATTGGATCAGTTGATGCGGTGCAACCCGCCAAGTCAACCGATCAGCAGGTGTCTCCTCCACCCTCCTCCTTTGGTGGATTCAAACCCAAGCTCGATAGCTTGGGTTTTTTTTTTGTCCGTTGTGCGGGGAACGCGCCCTTTTCCTTGTGTCAAGGGCTCGTCGCGAGGTACAATCGAAATCTTTTCCGGATTGCCCGCGGAGAAGACATCCAGAGAGCCCGCACCAACAAGCGGGAAGGCGGGCCGGCGACGACCTTGCATGAGGTTGCGCAGGCGTCCGCAAGACGATCCGTTCGTGAGCAGTTTGAGCGCAAGCTCTGGGCGCGATACGGGTCCACTCGGGCACTGACTCTATTTTGGAAAAATCATGAAGACCTTTTCCGCAAAGCCGCATGAGGTGAAGCGCGATTGGTACGTGATTGACGCGACGGACAAGGTCCTCGGGCGTGTCGCCAGCGAAGTGGCACACCGACTGCGCGGCAAGCACAAGCCCGAATTCACTCCGCACGTCGATACCGGCGATTTCATCATCGTCATCAACGCGGCCAAGCTGCGCGTGACGGGCGCCAAGACGACCGACAAGAAGTACTATCGCCACTCGGGTTACCCGGGCGGTATCTACGAAACGACGTTTGGCAAGATGCAGCAGCGTTTCCCGGGCCGTGCCCTGGAAAAGGCTGTGAAGGGCATGCTGCCGAAGGGTCCGCTGGGCTACGCGATGATCAAGAAGCTGAAGGTTTACGCCGAAGGCTCGCATCCGCACGAAGCTCAGCAGCCGAAAGCGCTGGAAATCTAAGGGGCCTAATCCATGATCGGAAACTGGAACTATGGCACCGGCCGCCGCAAGAGCGCTGTGGCACGTGTCTTCATCAAGTCCGGCAAGGGCGACATCATCGTCAACGGCAAGGCTATCAACGAGTACTTCGCTCGTGAAACCTCGCTGATGATCGTGCGTCAGCCGCTGGAACTGACCAACCACGCAGCTACGTTTGACATCAAGGTCAACGTGGTTGGCGGCGGTGAAACCGGCCAGGCCGGGGCCGTGCGTCACGGCATCACCCGCGCCCTGATCGATTACGATGCCACGCTGAAGCCCGCCCTGTCGAAGGCCGGTCTGGTGACGCGTGATGCACGTGAAGTCGAGCGTAAGAAGGTCGGTCTGCGCAAGGCCCGCCGCGCCAAGCAGTTCTCGAAGCGTTAATCGCTGCTCCTGCTTCAGCAAAGAACCACACCCTCGGGTGTGGTTTTTTGTTTTGTGGGCTTCACTCAAATGATGTGATGCGTCCTGCCCCTCACTTACGCTTTGCAACAGCTCCGACATGCACGCAGGACTACAATTCACACTTTGCCAGCGTTTGGTTCGTATGATGCAATCCGCTGTTTCGCCTAAGCCGGTTTCGATCCGCAGTGCGAGCCTGGGAGTGGCCGCATGAAGGCGCGCCGCCTGTTGCGCCGCGCTTCCGTGCTCGCTCCGAACGTGACCGTACGTTCACGCCTGCCATGGCCGGTGACGGTTCTGCTGATTGCGGTGGTGCTTGGCTTGGCGGCGGCAGCAGCGCTGTGGGCGTTCGAGGAGGGCCGCCGTCTGACGGGGCCGCACGACAGCGACCTGCGCGCGATGAACCGCGAACTGACCGCGAAGTTGGCTGCGGTGCAGGCCGAGCGCGACAAGCTGGCCGCGTCGGCGGGCACCGTGGATGCCCGTCTGGGTATTGCCGAAGGGGCGCAGGCGCAGATGGCCGAGCAACTCAAGGCGCTCGAGACCGAGAACGCGCAACTGAAAGAAGATCTGGCGTTCTTCGACAGCCTGCTGCCCGCGCCGACCAACTCCGCCGGCATCTACGTGCGCAGCTTCCGCATTGCACCGGATGAAGCCCAGCCTACGCGCCTGCGCTTTCGCGTGTTGCTGATGCAGGGCGGCGGCAAGGCCTTTGCCCCGGTCTCCGAATTCCAGGGGCAATTGGCGCTGACGTTGAACGTGGTACAGGCGGGCAAACCTGCTACGATCGATTTCCCGGGTGGGGCGGCGAGCGGGTCGGCTGCAGCCACTACCCGCGTCAAGCTCACGCACTATCAGCGCCTGGAAGGTTGGGTGGATGTGCCACCCGGCACCACGGTGCAGTCGGTGATGGTGAAGGTGCTGCAGAACGGCAAGATCAAGGCGAGCCAGAGTTTTTCCATCTGACGGGCACGTCCTGTCGGAACAGTACAAAAAGAGGAGTCGACGATGCTGTTTGGCAAGAAGAAGGGCTTGGCGATTGAAACATTGCTCGGCGCCCGCACCAGGCTGGAAGGCGACCTTCGCTTCTCGGGCGGTCTGCGGATCGACGGCGAGATCAAGGGCAACGTCTACGGCGACCCTGACAAACCGAGCATGCTCGTCATTACCGACAGCGCACGCGTGGAAGGCGAGGTGCACGTCGGGCACCTGATCCTCAACGGCACGGTGGTGGGACCGGTGCATGTGGCTGAACTGCTCGAGTTGCAGCCCAAGGCCCGCATCGAGGGCAACGTGCAATACGCGGCGCTGGAGATGCACCAGGGCGCGGTCGTCATGGGCACGCTGACGCACGCGGCGCCTGGCGATGTGAAGCTGCTGCCCAATCTCAAGCTGGCTTCGAACCAGGACTGATCACACGCGGTGCCAGCCGTTGCTGGGGCACCGCACAATGCCCCCTTGAAACCCGGGGCTTCGGCACGATTTCAAGCTTGCGCTTAAAATACAGGCAAGTTTGAGACGTATCCCACAGGAGATTTTCATGAACGCAGTCGCGCAGGCAGCCACGCCCGATGTGAACGAGGTTCCGGCTCCGCTGGTCTTTACCGACAGCGCTGCGGACAAGGTCAAGCAACTGATTGAAGAAGAAGGCAACCCGGAGCTCAAGCTGCGCGTGTTCGTGCAGGGCGGCGGTTGCTCGGGCTTCCAGTACGGCTTCACCTTTGACGAAGAAACCAACGAAGACGACAC
Source organism: Ralstonia mannitolilytica (assembly GCF_905397375.1). Lineage (GTDB taxonomy): Bacteria > Pseudomonadota > Gammaproteobacteria > Burkholderiales > Burkholderiaceae > Ralstonia > Ralstonia mannitolilytica. The sequence goes on along the minus strand of NZ_CAJPVG010000005.1, from coordinate 134,038 downwards.
GACCATGACCAAGAATGGCGTGACGCTGCTGATCGACTCGATGAGCTACCAGTACTTGGTGGGCGCCGAGATCGACTACAAGGAAGACATCAACGGCGCGCAATTCGTCATCAAGAATCCGAATGCCTCGACCACCTGCGGTTGCGGCTCGTCGTTCTCGGTCTGACGGGGCCTCGCTCCAAAGGAAAAAGCGCACCTGGGTGCGCTTTTTTGTTGCCTTGAGTTTGGGTGCTCAGGCCGGATAGATCGCGCCAAGAATGCGACCGCCCGAGGCGCCGGTCGCGGTGTACAGATTGCCCGGTACGCGGTGTACGCACTGGCGCGCCAGCCACGCAAAGGCGAGCGCTTCCACTTGGTGCGCTGGCACACCAAAGTCGTCTGTCGGGGCGACTTGCACGCCCGGCAGTTGCTGCCCGATGTGGGCCATCAGCGCGCCGTTGCGTGCACCGCCGCCGCAGACGAGCAGCGATGTCGCTTGCGGCGCATGCGCCTGTACGGCATCGGCGATGGTGCCGGCGGTGAGGGCGAGCAGCGTGGCTTGCACGTCTGCGGGGCGTGCGGCGGCAAGTGCATCGCCGAGCGACTGCTGCAGCCACGCCGGGTTGAACAGGTCACGACCGGTACTCTTCGGCGGCGCGGCGGCAAAGAACGGTTCTGCCTTGAGGCGCGCAAGCAGGGCTTTGTCCACGCGCCCGGTGCGCGCCCAGGCGCCGTCGGCGTCGTAGCGGGTGCCTTGGTGGTTGTGGACCCAATAATCCATCAGGGCGTTGCCGGGGCCGCAGTCGAAGCCCAGCACGGCGTCGCGCGCATTGGACGCCTGCGGGGGCAGCACGGTCAGGTTGGCGATGCCGCCGATGTTGCACACCACGCGCCACGCATCCGGCAGGCCAAACAGCGCGCGATGCAGGGCCGGCACAAGCGGCGCGCCCTGGCCGCCCGCGGCGATGTCGCGGCTGCGAAAGTCCGCGATGACGTCGATGCCGACACGCTCGGCCAGCACGGCAGCATGCTGTGTCTGGCGCGTGTATCCGATGCCGTCGTGCGCGCCGGGCTGATGACGGATCGTCTGCCCGTGCGCGCCGATGGCCTGCACGTCGTGTGCGGTCAGGCCCGTGCCCTCGAGCAGCCTGCCGACGCATTCGGCGTAGACGATGGCGAGCGCATTGGCGGCCAAGGCTTCGCGGTGGATTTCATCGTGACCGGCGTGCTGCAGGTCCAGAAAGCGCTGCCGCAGCTCGGCAGGGAAGGGCACGTAGGCGTCGGCCAGGACGGCCGGGTGGTCGCCGGAGAAATCCGCGAGTACGCCGTCGACGCCGTCCAGGCTGGTGCCGGACATCAGGCCGATGTAGCGGTCGCTGCGGGTGGAAATGTTGTCGGGATGGCTCATGCGCGACAGCTTACCAGCGCGATGGCGGGCCGGCTGGGCACATCACGGTAAAATCCCGGGATTGCGCGGCCGGAACGTCTTGGACGCATGTCGGCCATCGCGCACGCACGATCTCCCTGTTTCTTGTTTCCGTTCGCGCCGTTGCTTCAGCGGCGCGGTGACCTTTCTTTTTGCCATGACCGCACCTGACGCTTCCGTACCCGCTTCCGACAACGCTACGCCGGGCAAACCGAAATATCCGGTCACGCCCGAGGTGCTGCACGCGATGGAGGTGTCGCTGCGCGGCTGCGACGAATTGCTGGTGGCGGCAGAGTGGGAACAGAAGCTCGCGCGCAGCGCCGCGACCGGCGTGCCGTTGCGCATCAAGCTGGGCCTGGACCCGACTGCGCCCGACATCCACATCGGCCACACGGTGGTGCTCAACAAGATGCGCCAGCTGCAGGACCTGGGGCATCAGGTGATCTTCCTGATCGGCGATTTCACCTCGACCATCGGCGATCCGTCGGGCCGCAACTCGACGCGCCCGCCGCTCACGCGCGAGCAGATCGAGGCCAACGCACAGACCTACTACCGCCAGGCCAGCATGGTCCTTGACCCGAGCAAGACCGAGATCCGCTACAACAGCGAATGGTGCGACCCGCTGGGTGCGCGCGGCATGATCCAGCTGGCCTCGCGCTACACCGTCGCCCGCATGATGGAGCGCGATGACTTCACCAAGCGCTTCAAGGCCGGCGTGCCGATCTCGGTGCACGAATTCCTCTACCCGCTGATGCAGGGGTACGACTCCGTTGCGCTGAAATCCGACCTGGAGCTGGGTGGCACCGACCAGAAATTCAACCTGCTGGTCGGGCGCGAGCTGCAGAAGGAATACGGCCAGGAGCCGCAGTGCATCCTGACGATGCCGCTGCTGGTGGGGCTGGACGGCGTGGAGAAGATGTCCAAGTCCAAGGGCAACTACGTCGGCATCAGCGAGGCGCCGAATGAGATGTTCGGCAAGCTGATGAGCATCTCCGACGACCTGATGTGGACGTACTACACGCTGCTGTCCTTCCGCCCGCAGGCCGAGATCGACATGATGAAGGAAGAGGTCGCGCTGGGCCGCAACCCGCGCGATTGCAAGGTGCTGCTGGCGCAGGAAATCGTTGCGCGCTTCCACAGCCAGGCCGATGCCGAGCGCGCACTGGATGACTTCAACCACCGCGCCCGCGGCGGCGTGCCGGACGACATCCCGCAGATCGAGCTGTCGGGCGCGCCGCTGGGCATCGCGCAGCTGCTCAAGCAGGCCGGCCTCTGCCCGTCGACGTCGGAAGCCAACCGCAACATCGAGCAGGGTGGCGTAAAGATCGACGGTACCGTCATCAGCGACAAGGGCCTGAAGGTGGAGGCAGGCACGTTCGTCATGCAGGTCGGCAAGCGCCGATTTGCGCGCGTGGTGCTGAAGTGATCGGCCTGATCCAGCGCGTGTCGGAAGCGGCCGTGCGCGTCGATGGCCGCGTCGTCGGCGAGATCGGACCGGGCCTGCTCGCCCTCGTGTGCGCCGAACGCGGCGACACCGCCGCCGAGGCCGACCGCTTGCTGGAAAAGTTGCTGAACTACCGCGTGTTCTCGGATGCGCAGGGCAGGATGAACCTGCCGGTGCGCAACATCGACGGCAACGGGCAGGTAGGCGGCTTGCTGATCGTCTCGCAGTTCACGCTGGCGGCCGATACCAAGTCCGGTACGCGTCCGAGCTTTACGCCGGCGGCTGCGCCGCAAGACGGCCGCCGCCTGTACGAGCATTTCGTGACGCGGGCGCAGGCGCAGCACCCCATCGTCGCCAGCGGGGAGTTCGGTGCCGACATGAAGGTATCGCTCGTCAACGATGGGCCGGTCACGTTCTGGCTGCAGGTCGCGCCGCCAGCGGTGCGGGCGGCAGCGCCCGAGGTGGCCAAATCCGCCGTCAAATCCGTCTGACCTGCCCAGGACCCCGTGATGCCACGCGCCGCTGCCATGCCCATGCCGATGCCGCAAATTACCCACATCGTGCTCATCCGCCACGGCGAGACCGACTGGAACCGTGAGCGCCGCCTGCAAGGCCAGCTCGACGTGCCGCTGAACACGCAGGGGCTTGAGCAAGCCGCGCAGCTCGGCAGGGCGCTCGCGGGTGAGCGCTTCGATGCGGTCTACGCAAGCGACCTGTCGCGCGCCCGGCAGACCGCGCAAGCGCTGGCCGATGAGCTCGGCGTAGCGGTGCGCGACGACGCCGGCCTTCGCGAACGCTGCTACGGCGAGTTCGAAGGCCTGACCTACGCCGAAGTCGCCGAGCGGCATCCGGCTGAATTCGACGCCTGGCAGAACCGCGTGCCGGCGTTCGCGCCGCCCGGCGGCGAAACGCTCACCGAATTCCACGAGCGCGCGGTGCAGACAGCCCTGCGCCTGGTCCGCCGCCACCCCGGCGAACGCATCGCGCTGGTCAGCCACGGCGGCGTGCTGGATTGCCTGTATCGCCACGCCAACGCCATGACGCTCACCGAGCCACGCCGGCATGAGCTGCGCAACGCGAGCATCAACCGGCTTTCATCCGACGGTCATCAGTTGACCGTGCTGCAGTGGGGCGATGTCGCGCACCTCGATTTGCTGGTGCTCGACGAGGTGGACCGCCGCGTTCCCTGAACGCTACACCTTCAGCCGGAACGGCGTGAAGTCGGTATCGCGGTCGTAGTAGTCCTCGTTCTCGGCGCGCTTGAGGAAGGCGACGACGCGGTAGGTGAGTGGGGTTGCGACGATTTCCCAGCCGGTCTTGAGGATGTATTGCGCGATGGCCACGCGCAGCACCTGTTCGTGCGGCCAGATGCCGTAGAAGGCGATCACGTAGAACAGCGACGAATCGACCGCCTCGCCCACCACCGTGGACCCGACGATGCGCGTCCACAGCCATTTCCCTTCCGTTGCGATCTTCATCTTCGCCAGCGTGTAGCTGTTGGCAAAGCTGCCGCACCAGAATGCGATGAGCGACCCCGCCACGATGCGCGGCGTGTTGCCGAACACGTCGTTCAGGCTCTTCTGATAGCCGGCCATGAACGGCGCCACGGGCAGCGCCAGCACCACCAGCGACATGAACGACGCGAAGACGAGCGCGGCAAAACCCGCCCACACCACGCGGCGGTCGCGCCCGTAGCCGTACACCTCGGTGAGGATGTCGCCGAAGATGTACGAGATCGGGAAGAACAGCACGCCCGCGCCAAATGTGACCGGCCCAAGGATCGGCAACGTGACCTGCGCCGCCTTGGCCGCACCGATCAGGTTCGAGCACAGCAGCACTGTGACGAAGGCGGCCATGACGAAGTCGTAGTAGCGGAAGTTGCGCTGAGGACTTGGAGCGGTCATGGCATCGCGGCGCTGATGGCTAGTTGTTGTCGTCCCAGAGATCGCGCACCGGGCCGCTCTTTGGCGCGCCCAGCCCGAAGTGCTGGTACGCCGATGCCGTAGCCACGCGGCCGCGCGGCGTGCGCTGCAGGTAGCCCTGCTGGATCAGGTACGGCTCGAGCACGTCTTCGATCGTGTCGCGCTCTTCGCCGATGGCTGCCGCCAGGTTGTCGATGCCGACCGGCCCGCCGTTGAACTTGTGCAGGATCGCTTCGAGCAGCTTGCGGTCCATCAGGTCGAAGCCGACGGCATCCACATCGAGCATCGCCAGTGCGGCATCGGCGACTTCGCGCGTGATGACGCCGTCGGCCTTGACCTCGGCGTAGTCACGTACGCGGCGCAGCAGACGGTTGGCGATACGCGGCGTGCCGCGCGAGCGCTTGGCGATTTCCAGCGCGCCGTCTTCGGCGATCCTGGCGTTGAGCAGGCCCGCCGAGCGCGTGACGATCTTCGTCAGCTCGGCAGGCGTGTAGAACTCCAGCCGCGCGACGATGCCGAAGCGGTCGCGCAGCGGGTTGGTCAGCATGCCGGCCCGCGTGGTGGCCCCCACCAGCGTGAACGGCTGCAGATCGAGCTTGACCGAGCGCGCCGCCGGGCCCTCGCCAATCATGATGTCGATCTGGTAGTCCTCCAGCGCCGGGTACAGGATTTCCTCCACCACGGGCGAGAGCCGATGAATCTCGTCGATGAAGAGGACGTCGTTGGCTTCGAGGTTGGTGAGCAGCGCGGCCAGATCGCCCGGGCGTTCCAGCACGGGGCCGGAAGTCTGGCGCAGGTTGACGCCCATTTCGCGCGCGATGATGTGCGCCAGCGTCGTCTTGCCCAGACCGGGGGGGCCGAACAGCAGCACGTGGTCCAGCGCTTCGCTGCGCTGCTTGGCCGCCGTCATGAAGATGTCGAGCTGGCCGCGCACCTTTTCCTGGCCGACATATTCGTCGAGCAGCTTGGGGCGCAGCGCGCGCTCGAACGCCTCCTCGTTGGGGGAGGCGGGGGAGGCTGAGATGATGCGCTCAGCAGAGACAGCCTTGGCGGCGAGCTTGTCGGTTTCGATCATGACGGGCAGACGGCGCCGGGAAGGCGCGAGCAGGCCATTCTACCGTCTTGCCGCGCCGGGGCGTCAGCCCTTGGACAGCGCCTTGAGCGCCAGCTTGATCCCCTCGGAGACGCCCGTGCCGGCCGGCACCTGCTTGATGGCGAGCGCCGCTTCCTTGTCGGAATACCCCAGCGCCAGCAAGGCGTTGAGCACGTCGACCGCGTCGTCCGAGACGGCCGGGCCGCCGGGCACGGCGCCGAGGTCGGCGCCCAGCTTGCCCTTGAGTTCGAGCAGCAGGCGCTCGGCCGTCTTCTTGCCGATCCCCGGGATGCGCGTGAGCCGCCCGGCTTCCTGCAGTGTGACGGCCTGCGCGAGTTCCGCCACCGACATGCCGGACAGCACCGCCAGCGCAATGCGTGCGCCGATGCCGGAAATCTTGATGAGCTGGCGGAACGTCTCGCGCTCGGCGGCAGTGCCGAAGCCGTAGAGCAGGTGCGCATCTTCGCGCACGATCTGCTGCGTCAGCAGGATGACCTTCTCGCCGATCGCGGGCAGGTTGTAGAACGTGCTCATCGGCACGTCGATCTCGTAGCCGACGCCGTGGCAATCGACCAGCAGGTGCGGCGGGTTCTTTTCGATCAGCGTCCCGGCGATGCGTCCGATCATGGGTGGGGTTCCTCCTCCAAAACGGGACGCAGTGTAGCCCAAACCTGCCGCCCGGCCCGACCCCTCTGCGAGGCTCAGCGGCCCCTTGTACGCCTGCGCTTGCCGGGGCCGCCTCGGGCCGCCCACTCCGGTTTGATGCACGAACGCTAGCGCTTGAAGGTCGAGACGGCCTGCCGCCCGACCGCCGGGTCGTCTGTGAAGAAGCCGTCGACGCCTGCGCGCAGGAAGGCCTGGATCTCTTCGATGGAGCCGCTCACGTTCCGCGTGCTGTCGGCACCGCTGCGCAGCGACGGCGGCAGGAAGGTGTTCTCGGGCCGGAACGTGTACGGGTGGACGACGAGCCCAGCGTTGTGCGCGTTGCGGATGAGGTCGGTCGGGTCGGTGAGCCGGCCGTCGGCATCCAGGCTCATGATGCTGTTCTTGTCGGGGCCGACGCCGTTGGCATAGCTCGCGATGTCACGCATGCCGCGGTCGGTCATCATGTCGCCGTAGGTGCGGGTGTCGCGAGCGACGAAGAAGTCGTACGGTTGCCGGCCCGCGCTGCCCATCAGTTGCACGAGCTTCCAGTTCGGCTGGCTGCTGCCGATCTTGTCGCGGATGGCCTTGAGGTTGGCCACTTCGAACGACTGGATGTAGACCGTGGTGCGGCTCGCCGTGAAGGCATCACGGCGCAGTGCATCGATCAGCCTGTCTTCGAGCGGCAGACCGATCGACTGGAAGTACGTCGGATGTTTCGTCTCGGGATAGATGCCGATGTTGCGGCCAAGCCTGGCGGATTGGTCCCGCGCGAGCGCGATGATCTCGTCGAGCGTCGGGATGTCGAACTGGTCGTTGTAGGCGACGTTGTCGGGGCGGATGCTGGGGATGCGCTCGCGTGCGCGCAGCGTTTTCAATTCACCGAGCGTGAAGTCTTCGGTGAACCAGCCGGTGACGCTCTGGCCGTCGATCGTCTTGGTGGTCTTGCGGCCAGCAAATGCTGCCACGTCGGCCACGTTCGTCGTGCCGGAGATTTCGTTCTCGTGGCGCGCCACGAGCACGCCATCTTTGGTGGAGACGAGATCGGGCTCGATGATGTCGGCGCCGTCGTCGATGGCCTTCTGGTACGAGGCGAGCGTGTGCTCGGGCCGCAACGCCGATGCACCGCGGTGTCCGATCACCTGGACGGTGGCGATGGGCGTGGTGTTGCCGCCGCCGTTGTCGCCGCCATGGTTGTATTCCAGCCGGCAGGCGGACAGGGCCATCGAGGTACTCAAGATCAACGGGCTCAGCAGGATGAGGCGGCGCAGCATCGGGATCTCCTGAAGACGGATACCCCGCATGGTAGTCGCCGCGCGATGAAGCAGCTACCCGCCGACTTTGAAGATCCTGTCAACCGACGAGGCGCCCGCGCCGCACGCGCAGCCCCTTTTGCGCAAGCTGCGGCGCCAGCCCGGCCATGGCGGCCAGCGTTTCGCCGCCGTGCGCATGGCAGATCGCCACGCCCAAGGCGTCCGATGCATCGGCGCCGGGTTTGCCTTCCAGGTTGAGCAGGCGCACGACCATCTCCTGCACCTGGTCCTTGTTGGCGCGGCCGTAGCCGACGACGGCCTGCTTCAGTTGCAGCGCGGTGTATTCGAACACGGGCAGGTTGCCGCTCATCAGGCCGCAGATCACCGCGCCGCGGGCCTGGCCGAGCAGCAGCGTCGATTGCGGGTTGACGTTGACGAACACCTTTTCGATGGAAGCGCAGTCCGGCCGGTAGGTGCTCACCAGTTCGGAGACGCCGTCATACAGCGTCTTCAGGCGGCTGGGCAGGTCGGCATTGCCGTTGCTCTTGATCGTGCCCGAGGCCACGTACACGAGCTTGTGGCCGTGCCGTTCGAGCACGCCGAAACCCGTGGTGCGAAGGCCGGGATCGATGCCGAGGATGCGCATGAAATGGAGCGGAGCAGAAAAGAAAAACGGGGCAGGCGCCAGTCTACGCCTTGCCCCGCTGATCGGTCGAACGACCGAGCCGATCAGTGGCGGAAGTGGCGGGTGCCCGTGAAGATCATCGCCACGTTGCGCTCGTCGGCGGCGGCGATCACTTCATCGTCGCGCACCGAGCCGCCTGGCTGGATCACGCACGAGGCGCCAGCGTCGACCACCACGTCCAGGCCATCGCGGAACGGGAAGAACGCATCCGACGCCACAGCCGAACCGGCCAGCGTCAGACCGGCGTTCTGCGCCTTGATGCTGGCGATGCGGGCCGAGTCCACACGGCTCATCTGGCCGGCGCCCACGCCCAGCGTCATGCCGCCGCCGCAGAACACGATGGCGTTCGACTTGACGAACTTGGCGACGCGCCAGGCGAACATCAGGTCGTCCATTTCCTTCGGGGTCGGGTGGCGCTTGGTGACCACGCGCAGCTCGCTCGGCTGCACGTTCTTGGCGTCCGGGCTCTGCACCAGCAGGCCGCCGCCCACGCGCTTGAAGTCGTACGCATTGATGCCGTTGCCGAGCGGAATTTCGAGCACACGCACGTTCTGCTTGCCGGCGAACACGGCACGCGCCCCTTCCGAGAACCCCGGGGCGATCAGCACTTCCACGAACTGCTTGGCGACGACCTGTGCGGCTGCTTCATCCAGCGGCACGTTGAAGGCGATGATGCCGCCGAAGGCCGAAGTCGAGTCGGTCTTGAAGGCCTTCTCATACGCTTCCTGCGCGGTGCCGCCAATGGCCACGCCGCACGGGTTGGCGTGCTTGATGATGACGCACGCGGCGCCCTTGGCCGGGTCGAACGACTTCACGCATTCCCACGCGGCGTCGGCGTCGGCGATGTTGTTGTACGACAACTCCTTGCCCTGCAGTTGCGTGTAGTTGGCGAGCGCGCCGTCGACGGCTTTCAGGTCACGGTAGAACGCGGCGGATTGGTGCGGATTCTCGCCGTAACGCATCTCCTGCACCTTGTCGAAGGCCAGGTTCAGCGTTTGCGGATAGGCGCTGCGCGTGCTGTGCGACTTGTCGGCGCCGAGGCTCGTCAGGTAATTCGTGATGGCGCCGTCGTACTGCGCGGTGTGCGCGAACACCTTCTTGGCCAGCATGAAGTTGGTTTCGTAGCCGACCGTGTTGTTGTTGGCCTGCATTTCGGCCAGCACGGTGGCGTAGTCGGCCGGGTCGACGATGACCGTCACGTCGCGATGGTTCTTGGCCGCCGAGCGCAGCATGGTCGGGCCGCCGATGTCGATGTTCTCGATGGCGTCGGCCAGCGTGCATTCGTCCTTGGCCACCGTCTGCTGGAACGGGTACAGGTTCACCACCAGCAGGTCGATGGTCGGGATGCTGTGCTCAGCGAGCGCCGCCATGTGCTCGGGCAGGTCGCGGCGGGCCAGGATGCCGCCGTGCACCTTCGGGTGCAGCGTCTTGACGCGGCCGTCGAGCATTTCCGGAAAACCGGTGTAGTCCGCCACTTCCGTCACGGGCAGGCCCGATTCGGCGAGCAGCTTGGCGGTGCCGCCGGTGGAGAGGAGCTTGACGCCGCGCTCGTGCAGGGCACGGGCAAAGTCGACGATGCCGGTCTTGTCGGAAACGGAAAGCAGGGCTTGCTGGATCATGATGGAAACGCCGGTGGGCGGGTGTGGCGCTGGGGTGGTGGCCCTGGCGCCGTCAGAAAGGGAAATCGGTCGGCGGGCTCAGAGCAACCCGTGCTGCTGCAGCTTCTTGCGCAGCGTGTTGCGGTTGATGCCCAGGTAATCGGCCGCCTGCGACTGGTTGTTGGAGGCCCATTCCATCACGGTCTCCAGCAGCGGCCGTTCGATGGCCTGCAGCACCATGTCGTAGACGTTGGACGGGTTTTCGCCATCCAGGTCGCGGTAGTAGGCATCCAGGCTGTCGCGGATGCAACGTTCGATCGGGTTGCGGCTCATGCGGCAAGCAGTTCCTTGTTGTTGTCGTTGTTGCCCGTCGTGGGGCGCTCGCTGTCGGCGGTGGCCTGGTCTTCGTAGACGAGGCGATCGGACAGCGCGCGCTGTTCGTCGAAGAACGCGTTGACGGCAGCCAGTTGCGCCGCGGTGTCTTCGATGGTGTTCATGCGGTGGCGGAACAGGTTGGCCCCCGCCAACCCGCGCGTGTACCAGGCGATGTGCTTGCGCGCGGTGCGCACGCCGGTGTATTCGCCGTAGAACGCGTAGTGCTCTTCGAGGTGCGTGTTCATGATGCCGCGGATCTCTTCCACCTCGGGCGCCGGCAGCAGCGTGCCGGTCTGCAGGAAGTGTTCGATCTCGCGGAACAGCCACGGCCGGCCCTGCGCCGCGCGGCCGATCATGATGGCGTCGGCGCCCGTTACGGCCAGCACGTGCTTGGCCTTGGCCGGCGTGGTGATGTCGCCGTTGGCGACCACCGGAATGCGCACCGACGCCTTGACCGCGGCGATGGTGTCGTATTCGGCTTCACCGTGGTACAGGTCGGCACGCGTGCGACCGTGCACGGTCAGCATGCTGATGCCCGCGTCCTGCGCGATGCGGGCCACGGTGAGCGCGTTGCGATGCTCGCGGTCCCAGCCGGTGCGGATCTTGAGCGTGACAGGCACCCGGTCGCCCACGGCCCCGACCACCGCCTCGACGATGCGCGCCACCAGCGGCTCGTTCTGCAGCAGCGCCGAACCGGCGGCCACGTTGCACACCTTCTTGGCCGGGCAGCCCATGTTGATGTCGATGATCTGCGCGCCCCGGTCGACGTTGTAGCGTGCGGCCTCGGCCATCATCATCGGTTCGGCGCCGGCGATCTGCACGGCAATCGGCTCGACCTCGCCTTCGTGATTGGCGCGCCGCATGGTCTTCTCGCTCTTCCAGAGCTGCGCGTTGGACGCGACCATCTCGGACACCGCATAGCCCGCGCCCAGCCGCTTGCAAAGCTGGCGGAACGGGCGGTCCGTCACACCCGCCATCGGGGCGACGAACAGGTTGTTGCGAAGGGTATGCGGTCCGATCTGCACGGTACGCGGCGCGTTGGTGAGGCGTTGAGCGACGAAGAAACGAAAAAACAGCCCCTTCCGCCAGCATTGGCGGAACGACGGGGGTGAAAAATGCGAGGACGGGATTTTACCGCCAAACCGGCCGATTGCCTAAATGTTGTGCACAAACTATGCGGCGGTGCGGTTGCGGCAAGGCGTGCTTGCCGCGGCGGCATCAGCGGAACCGTTGCAGGCCGTACGGGCGGGCGTCGATGAAGGGCGCGCGTTCGCTGACCAGATCGGCGATGAGCCTGGCCGTGCCGGGGGCGCCCGTCATGCCCAGGTGGCCGTGCCCGAACGCAAAGAAGACGTTGCGGTAGCGCTCGGAGCGGTCGATGACGGGCAGGCTGTCCGGAATCGACGGCCGAAAGCCCATCCACTGGCTGTCGTCCGCAAAGGCGAGGCCGGGGAAGAGTTGCTGACCCTGTCGCGCCAGGATGCGGGCACGGCGGTAATCGGGCGGGGCATCCAGCCCGCCGATCTCGACTGTGCCGGCAATGCGCAGGCCGCCTTCCATGGGCGTGGCGATGAACTTGCGTTCGCAGTCCATGATCGGCCGCGAGGGCTGCACGGTCGGGGCGCTCAGCATTGCGTGATAGCCGCGTTCGGTATCGAGCGGGATGCGCGTGCCGCTGAGCTTTGCGCCGAGCCGCATCGACCACGCGCCGGCCGTGACGACGAGCTTCGACACGGGCAGCGTGCCGCAATCGGTCTGCAGCCGCGTCGGGCCGTGGTCGTCCGATTCGACATCTACCACCTTGCGGCGCAGGAACGTGCCGCCGGCTGCCGCAAGATTGGCCGCCAGCGTTTTGACCAGCCGCTCCGGGTTGACCGTGAAGCCGTTGTCGGGCAGCAAAAGGGCGGACTGGATATCCGGGGCCAGCGCGGGCTCCAGTTCGCGGGCTTCGTTGGCGCTCAGGGCTTGCGAGCGTACGCCGGTTGCATCGCGGATCGATTGCGCCAGCGCGTCGCCCGAGGAGCGCGTCAGCGTGCGCCAGACATAAAGGTGCCCGGTCTGGCGGATCAGGCTGTCGTATTGCGCGGGGTCGAGCAGGCTGCGATAGCCGGGAAAGGTCGCGCTGAACAGATGTGCCAGCGGCGGCGCCGTCGCACGCGCCTGGGCTTCATTGCCGGCGCGCACCCATTGCAGGAGCCAGGGCAGGGCGCGCGGCAGGTAGGACCAGCGCACCGTGAGCGGACCCATGGGGTCGGCCAGCCATTTCGGCACCTGCCTGAGCATGCCGGGCAGCGCCATCGGCACGACGGACGCCACGCTCAGGCAGCCGGCGTTGCCGAACGAGCAGCCTTCGCCGATGCCGGCCTGATCGAGCAGCGTGACCTGGTGGCCTTCGCGCTGCAATTGCAGTGCACATGCGGTGCCCACAATGCCGGCACCCACGACGGTGATCTGCATGCCCTAGCGTCGCTGGCCAAACATCATCTGGCGCGCAAGCCCGTGCTTGAGCGGCGGCAGGCATTCGAGCAGCGTGAGCGCCGCGCCGCGCAGGTGGCCGAACGTGCAGCCCGGGACGGCAAACGCGCGCGGCAGCAAGTCGGTCAGGCCGATGGTGACGGCGCGGTCGAACGTGCGTTCACGGGCAAAGCGGGCGAGCGCGGCGGGCGTTGCGCCGTCTCGCAGCGCACGCGCCATCTCGAACGCATCGCGCAGGCCCAGGTTGAAGCCCTGGCCCGCCACGGGGTGGATCGTCTGCGCCGCATTCCCGATGGCCGCCACGCGCCGATCGACCGGAACGCGTTGCGCGTGCAGCCCGAGCGCAAAGGTGTGGCGCGCGCTGGCGTGTGTAAAGCGGCCCATGCGGTCGCCGAAAGCCGTACCGAGTTCGGCGAGGAAGGCGTCGTCGGGCAACCCCGCGCGGCGGCGTGCCTCTCCGGGCGAGCAGCACCAGACCAGCGCATACCCGGGTCCCTGCGCATCGTCCTGCGGCAGCAGCGCGAGCGGGCCCTCGGGCGTGAAGCGCTCCCAGGCCCAGCCTTCCAGCGGCGCGCTGCAGCGCACGTGCGCGACGATGGCGGTCTGGCCGTAGTCGCGGCGGCGTGCGTGGGCGAGGCTGCCGGCCTGCCTGCGCGCGTCGTCGAACAGGCCGCCTTCTGCCTGGATGACGACCTCGGTTTCGATGGCCAGCGGATGCCGTCCCTCGCGAAGCGCGCGCACGCGGGCCGGCGCGACGGTGCCATCCGCGCGTGGCAGTTGCTCGACGCGCTCGACCGGCGTGTGGTCATAGCGCGTGAGGCGGTCCGGGCGTTGCCGCATCTGCGCGGCGAGTGCGGCGTTGAGCGCGGCGCTCAGGTCGCCGTACTGCACGACATGGCCGAGCGCCGGCACGTCGTAATCTTCGCGGCGGATATGCGCCTGCCCGAAGTGGCCGCGCTGCGAGACATGGATGTGCGTGATCGGCGTGGCGCGCGCGGGCCAACCGCCAATCTCCTGCAGCAACACGCGCGAGCCGTGCGAGAGCGCCAGCGCGCGCGGGTCGCGCGCCGCGGCCTCAGGGTCGCGTGCATCGAACAGGGCAATGCGCCAGTCGGTGTCCCGCAGCAGCCAGTTGGCCAGCGCCAGCCCCACCGGCCCCGCACCGACGATGGCGACGTCGAAGTCGGGTGCCGCGGCGGTGGAATCCGTCATTGGCCGCCTCGCATGATCGCTTCGATGTCGGCCACGGCGACAGGCACGTCGCGCGTGATCAGCTCGCAGCCCTCGGGCGTGACGATGGCGTCGTCTTCGATGCGGATGCCGATGTGCCAGTACTGCTCGGGCACGCCGGGTGCAGGGCGCACGTAGATGCCGGGCTCGACGGTCAGCACCATGCCGGCCTCGAGCGGGCGCCACGGGCGTTCGCCTTCAGCCGGGGCGGTGGTGCCCGGCGTGCGGTATTCCCCCACGTCGTGCACGTCCATGCCGAGCCAGTGGCCGGTGCGGTGCATGTAGAACTGGCGGTACTGGCCGCCGGCGATCACGTCGTCGAGCGTGCCGACCTTGTTGGCATCGAGCAGTCCTGTGTCGAGCATGCCTTGCGCCAGCACGCGCGTGGCCGCGTCGTGCGGCACGTTGTACGGCACACCGGGGCGCGTCTGTGCAATGGCGGCTTCCTGCGCGGCGACCACGAGTTCATACAGCTCGCGCTGCGGGCCGGTGAAGCGTCCATTGACGGGGAACGTGCGCGTGATGTCCGAGGCGTAGCCGTCGAGTTCGCAGCCGGCGTCGATCAGGCAGAGATCGCCGTCGCGCAGTTCAGCGTTGCCCGCGCGGTAGTGCAGCACGCACGCGTTCGGGCCTGTTGCGACGATGGAGTTGTAGGCGACGCTCTGCGCGCCGTGACGGCGGAATTCGTACAGCAGTTCGGCTTCGAGGTGGTATTCGCGCAGCCCGGCGCGCGAGGCCTGCATGGCGCGCACGTGCGCCCCGGCGGAAATGCGCGCGGCGCGGCGCATGATGTCGAGCTCGCCGGGGTCCTTGAACAGGCGCATCTCGTCGAGGATGGCCCGCACGTCCAGCGCCCGGTGCGGCGAGGACACGCCCGCCCGCCCCTGCGTGCGCACGGCATCGAGCCAGCGGCGCATGCGGCGGTCGAACGTGCCGCTCTCGGCCAGCGGATACGCCACGGCGGCCGTGTTGGCGAGCAGCCTCGGCAGCGCCGCGTCGATCTCTTTCACCGAATGCGCTTCGTCCAGGCCGAAGGCCTCCCTGGCGGCCTCCGGGCCGAAGCGGAAGCCGTCCCAGATTTCGCGTTCTTCGTGCTTGGGGCGGCAGAACAGGACGCTGCGCGTCTGCGATTCAGCCGCGCTGCCGCCGGGGACCACGATGGCGAGTACGGCTTCCGGCTCGGTGAAGCCGGTCAAGTAATAGAAGTAGCTGTCGTGCCGGTAGGGGTAGTCGCTGTCGCGGTTGCGCATCGCTTCGGGGGCGGTCGGCACGATGGCCACGCCGCCGCCCTGTTCGCGCAGCCATTGCGCAACACGTTCGCGGCGCTGGCGATAGGTCTGGAGAAAGGCGAGTTCAGAGGCGGACATGGCGTGATTTCTGACGTCAGAGGGATCAATGAATTGTAACGCCGGCCCCGCGCCGCATCGCGGCGGGCTCAATTGCAAAGAAAATTGTGGCGTACAGTCACCTCCTCTAAAGTCTGGGGCGGATGCGGTCGATGAACCGTGATGGAGCGTGGCCGTCCAGGATCGGCCTGCCTGGAGAACCCATGCTTGTCGGCAGTTACAACCCTCTTCTCGTCCTGCTTTCCCTTCTTGTGGCCGTGCTCGCGTCGTATACGGCGCTGGACATGGCGGGGCGGGTGGTCACCGCACAGGGGCGGGCTGCGTTCTGGTGGCTGACCGGCGGGGCATCGGCCATGGGCGTGGGCATCTGGTCGATGCACTTTGTCGGCATGCTGGCCTTCAGCCTGCCGATTCCGCTCGGTTATGACGTATCCATCACGCTCGCCTCGCTGGCCATTGCCATCGCGGCCTCTGCGTTCGCGTTGTGGCTGGTGAGCCGGCGTGAGCTGCCGTGGCGGCGCCTGGTGGGCGGCGCACTGCTGATGGGCGTGGGCGTGGCCGGCATGCACTACACGGGCATGGCCGCGCTGCGCATGAAGCCGGGCATCGACTACGACCCGGCGATCTTTGGGCTCTCGGTGGTGATCGCAGTGTTTGCCTCGGGCGCGGCGCTGTGGATCGCCTTCCGCCTGCGGGGCCACTCGCAGCGCGTGCGGGCATTACGCGCCGGCGCGGCGGTGGTGATGGGCGTGGCCATCGTGGGCATGCACTACACGGGCATGGCGGCCGCGGCGTTTCCGCTGGGCAGCGTGTGCGGGGCTGCACATGCCGGCGCCAGCACCGCGTGGCTGGCGTTGGTCATCATCCTCATCACGCTGGCGGTGCTTGCCATTGCGCTCATCATCTCGGTGCTCGATCTGCGCATGGAGGCGCGCACGGCGGTGCTGGCCCATTCGCTGGCGCAGGCCAACCAGGAGCTGGCGTACCTAGCCCTGCACGACAACCTGACCAAGCTCTCCAACCGCCTGCTGCTGGAAGACCGCCTGAACCAGGCGATCCGCACGGCCGAACGCGAGAAGCGCCGCTTTGCGCTCATGTTCATGGATCTGGACGGCTTCAAGGCGGTCAACGACGTCTACGGGCACCACGTGGGCGATCTGCTGCTGATCGACGTGGCGCAGCGCATCGTCGGCCGTGTGCGCCAGCAGGACACCGTCGCGCGCGTCGGCGGCGACGAGTTCGTCGTGCTGACCCACGTGGACGACCCTGAAGACGCCGGCACGCTGGCCGACACGTTGCTCGAGGCCGTGCGCGAGCCCTTCCTGGCCGGCGGGCATGAGCTGCGCGTGTCCACCAGCATCGGCATTGCGATGTACCCCGGCGATGGCGCCAACCAGCACGATCTGCTGACCAATGCAGACGCGGCGATGTACCACGCCAAGGGGCTGGGCCGGAACGCCTACAGCTTCTTCGAGCCGTCGATGAACGCCAACGTGCACCAGCAGTTGCAGCTCGTCCAGGACTTGCGGCTGGCCATCGAGCGCAACGAACTCGTGCTGTACTACCAGCCGAAGTTCCATGCGCCGCATGGCCCGATCGCCGGAGTGGAGGCGCTCGTGCGCTGGCAGCATCCGGTGCGCGGGCTGCTGTCGGCCAACGAGTTCATTCCGCTGGCAGAGCGCACCGGGCTCATCGTGCCGCTGGGCACGTGGGTGCTCGACGAGGCGTGCCGCCAGATGGCGCAGTGGCGCCGCGAGGGGCATGCCGGGTGGAGTGTCGCCGTGAACCTCTCCGCGCTGCAGTTCGGCCATGCCGCGCTGATCGACACGGTGCGCGACACGCTGGCCCGCCACGCGCTCGACCCGCATTGCCTGACGCTGGAGATCACGGAATCGACCGCCATGCGCGACGCCGATGCCAGCCTGCACATCCTGCAGCAGCTCGACGCCATGGGCGTGCGCATCTCCATTGACGATTTCGGCACCGGCTATTCAAGCCTGCTCTACCTCAAGCGGCTGCCCGCCAGCGAGTTGAAGATCGACCGCGGCTTCGTGCGCGACCTGGAGCGCGACACGGAAGACGCCGCCATCGTCTCGGCTATCGTGGCGCTTGGGCAGACGCTGAACCTGCGCATCGTCGCCGAAGGCGTCGAGACGGCCGAGCAGCAGGCGTTTCTCACGCAGCTTGGCTGCGACTCGCTGCAGGGCTATCTGCTGGGGCGCCCGATGAGCGCCGAATCGCTCAGCGCGGAAGCTCCTGCCGGGCTTTAAGCCCGTCGTGCCGCCAGTTCGGCGTCCAGCGCCGCAAGTTGCGCGGGCGTGCCGACGTTTTCCCAGCGGCCGTCGAAGCGCTCGCCCGTGGCGCGGCCCTCGGCGATGGCCGCGTGGTAGAGCGGCGTCATGGCCATGCGCGTGCCCGGCGTGATGCCGGCAAACAGGCGCGTGTCGTACAGGCCGATGTTGCCGAACGTGAGGCGGCCTGTGCCCTCGGCGTGCAGCGTGCCTGCGTCGTCGAGGGCGAAATCGCCGTTCGGGTGATAGGGCGGGTTGGGCACCATCACCAGATGCATGCCCGGCTGCGCCTGCGCTTCGAGCGCGGCGGCGCGGTCGCGCAAGGCGGCGTAGTCGTAATCGCAGAACACATCGCCGCTGACGGCGATGAACACGCCGTTGCCTTCGCCGGCCTGCAGCAGCGGCATGGCCTGGGCCACGCCGCCGGCCGTCTCCAGCGCCTCGCCTTCGGGCGAATACGCGATCCGCACGCCCCAGGCACCGCCGTCACCGAGCGCCGCTTCAATCTGCGCACCGAGCCACGCGTGGTTGATGACGATGTGGAGCACGCCCGCTGCGGCCAGGCGCTCGATCTGCCAGACGATCAGCGGTTTTCCACCCACCGGCAGCAGTGGTTTGGGCGTGTGGTCGGTCAGCGGACGCATGCGGTCGCCGCGTCCGGCGGCGAAGATCATCGCCTTGATCGTCGAATTCAAGCCATCACCTTCATGAGAATCAGCAGCACGGCCATGCCGCCCACGATGGTCCACATCGCACTGTTGGTGACGCGGGCAATGGCGATGGCGACGATGCCCGCGACCAGGCGCGGGTTGTCTGCCGATACCGCCAGCGCACCGTCGCGCATCAGCAGGTCCGGTGCAATCAGCGCGGTCAGCATGGCGGCCGGCACGTAGGGCAGGGCGCTGCGAAACCACAGCGGCAGGTTCATGCGCCCTTCAAGCGCGATGAACGACAGGCGGATCAGGTAGGTGGCTGCGCCCGAGATCAGCAGCACGCCAAGAAGGATCAGGGCCTTCATGCGGCCGCCTCCTTGTTGCGCCGGTCCACCAGCCGCTCGACCAGCGCGCCGATGGCGATGCCGACACACGCAGCACTCATCAGCCCCAGCTTGTGCGGCCAGCCCGTCCATGCGACGGCCAGCGCGGCGCCGGTCAGCGCGGCGGTCAGTTGCGCGCGTGTGCGCAGCGCCGGCACCACGATCGCGATGAAGGTGAGCGGCAGGAAGAAATCGAGCGGCCACGTGTTCGGCACCTGTGCTCCGAGCACCACGCCGACGATGGTCGACGCCTGCCAACTCGTCCACAGCGCCACACCGGCGCCCAGGAAGTACCAGTGGCGATACGTGGCTTCTTCCGTGCCGGGGCGCGAGTTGACGACGCGCCGGTTCATGGCCGCAAACGCCTCGTCGGTCAACAGGTAGGCGATCAGCCATTTCCAGCGGCGCGGCAGGTGCGCCAGGGTCGGCGCGATGCTGGCCGAATACAGCGCGTGCCGCAGGTTCACCATCGAGACCGTCGCCGCAATCACAAGCGCGGGCGCGCCCCCGGCCCACAACTGCACGAGGATCATCTGCGACGCGCCGCCAAAAACGATTGCGCTCATCGCCACGGCCAGCCACGCGGGCATGCCGGCCGACGTGGCCAGCACGCCATAGATGAGGCCGAACGGCACCACACCGAGCAGCATCGGTGCGAGCGCCAGCATGCCGGCGCGGAACTCAACAGCCCGTGCGGAGGCCATGGGAGTCAGAAGGTGTAGCCGACCTGCTGGGCGCGATCTTCCAGCTGATCGAGCAGGCGAGCCAGTGGCGCCAGCGCGTTGTAGCGGCTGCATACGCGGCGCAGGTAGGCGATGAAGCGCGGGGTGTCTTCCACGTAGCCGGCCTTGCCGTCGCGGTAGCACAGGCGCGCGAAGATGCCCGCCACCTTCAGGTGACGCTGCGCGCCCATCCATTCGAGGGCGCGGTAGAACTCGCCGAAATCGGCGTCCACGGGCAGCTTGGCGGCGCGGGCGGCTTCCCAGTAGCGCACCGCCCAGTCCAGCTCCTGTTCTTCATCCCACGACAGGAAGGCGTCGCGCAGCAGCGAGGCGGCGTCGTACGTGATCGGGCCGTAGACCGCGTCCTGGAAGTCCAGCACGCCCGGCTGCGACGGGTCGGCCGCGTTGATCATCAGGTTGCGCGGCATGTAATCGCGGTGCACGTACACGCGCGGCTGGGCGAGCGCGCTGTCGACCAGCAGCTTGAAGACCTTGTCGAGCGATTCGCGCTGCGCGGCATCCAGCGGGCGCTGCAGGTGCCGCTCGACATACCAGTCGGGAAACAGCGACAGCTCGCGGCGCAGCAGGGCCTCGTCGTACGGCGGCAGCTCGCCTTCGCGCGAGGCGAGCTGCCAGCGCACGAGCGTGTGGATGGCGGGGCGGAACAGCGTGTTGGCGTAGGCCAGGTCGAAATCGTGCTCGCGCAGCGATTGCAGATACGTCTGCGGGCCGAGGTCGGTCAGCAGCAGGAACCCCTGCGCGAGATCCTGTTCCAGTACCTGCGGCGCGCGCACGCCAGCCCCGTTGAGCAGGCCGGCCACGTGGACGAACGGTCGGCAGTCTTCCTGCGGCGGCGGGGCGTCCATGACGATCAAGGTGCCGCCGGCGCCTTCCAGGCGGAAATAGCGGCGGAAACTGGCATCGGCCGAAGCGGGTTGCAGCGTGTCGATGCGCAGGCCGTGCGCAGCGGGCAATGTGCCGAGCCAGTCGCGAAGTTGGGTCAGGCGTGCGTCGGTCGCGCCGGTGGTGGCGCCAGGGGTCGAAACCATGCTGAGAGAACGCTGGAATGGGGCTGGAAGGAAGCCCCGTATAATACCCGACCGAGTTTCGCCGCGAGCGAGCGCCAGCCCTGTCGGGGCCGCGCGCAGCGGCGGGACACCGACGATGATGTGCCCCCGTGCGCGCCTGCGCGCGCAGCCCTGTTCCCGATCTGCATGACCGAACCGAACCGAGCCAGGAAAAACCGGCAGCGCCCTGCTGTTGCCGCGCCCGACCAGCGAACCGCCCACCGGCGCAACACGCTGGCATTGCGCCCGCTGGTGTTCGCCGTGGCCGGTGTCTGGACGGCGACGTCCGCGGCGCAGAGTGCGGACCCGACGCAATCGACCGCGTCTGCGGCGACACCGGCTTCATCCGTCACGGCCCTGGCCACGTCCGGGCCCACCACCCCGGGCGGCAGCCCGCTGGTGCCCAAGATGGCCGAGCCCATCAAGCGTCCGGACAACACGGTCCCCACCTTCACGGCGGCCGACACGATGGACGGCCGCACGAACGAGGACATCCACCTGCGCGGCCACGGCGAGCTGCGCCGCAACGGTGCCGTCATCAAGGGTGACACCCTCGATTACAACCAGGACACCGACGTCGCCACCGCCACCGGCAACGTGCGCATCTTCCGCGACGGCACGCTCGTCACCGGGCCGGATGCCAAGCTGAAGGTCACGGCCAACGAAGGCACCATCAGCACGCCGGCCTACGAGTTTCACACCACGGGCGGCCACGGCACGGCCGAGCGCATCGACTTCCTGGACAAGGACAACAGCCGCATCACGCGCGGCACGTACACGACGTGCTCGCCGGACAACGTCGACTGGTACTTCAGCGCAAGCCGCATCGACATCGACAGCGACCGCCAGGTCGGCACAGGCCGCAACGGCGTGCTGCACTTCTTTGGGGTGCCCGTGTTCGCCGCGCCGGTGATGGACTTTCCGCTCAACGACGACCGGCGCAGCGGCTTCCTGCCGCCGGTGTTCGGCTACAACAGCCGCAGCGGCGCAGACGTCACGCTGCCGTATTACTTCAACATCGCGCCGAACCGTGACCTGACGCTGTATCCGCGCCTGCTCACGCAGCGCGGCCTGCAGCTCGGCGCGGAATACCGTTATCTCGGCTCGAGCTACGGCGGCGTCCTGCGCGGCGAATTCCTGCCTAACGATCGCGAGGCCGACCGCGACCGCTGGTCGATCGCGTTGCAGCACACGCAGCGCCTGGCGCCGGGGCTGAACGCCTACGTGAACTACAACAAGGTCTCCGACAACACGTATCCGGATGACCTCGGGCGCAGCATCGTCACGGCGACGCAGCGCCAGTACACGCAGGAAGGCGGCGTCACGTATTCCATCGGTGATTGGCTCGCGACGGCGCGCGTGCAGAAGTTCCAGACGCTGTCGACCGAGACCACGCCGCTGTCCCCGCCGTACGAGCGCCTGCCGCAGTTGAACCTGATGTACAACCGGTACGACATCGGCGGGTTCGACATCAACTTCCAGACCGACTACACGCGATTCTCGATCCCCACGGCCAACACCGTGCAGGGCGAGCGCCTCTTCATGCAGCCGACGATCAGCTACCCGATCGTCCGCCCCGGTTGGTACGTCACGCCGAAGTTCATCCTCAACACCACGGCGTACCGCCTCGATCGCCCCGCCGGCGACACGCAGGACACGCAGATCAACCGCACGCTGCCCACGTTCTCGCTCGATTCGGGCATGACGTTCGAGCGCGATGCGCCGATGGTGTCCAAGCTCTTCGGCGTGAGCTACATCCAGACGCTGGAGCCGCGCCTGTTCTACGTGTACACGCCGTACCGTGACCAGTCGCAGATTCCGCTGTTCGATACCGGCCAGTCCGACTACAACCTCGGCCAGATCTTCACCGAGAACCCGTACACCGGTTACGACCGCATTGCCGACAACAACAAGCTGACCGCGGGTGTGACCACGCGCTTCATCGAGGCCGAATCCGGCATCGAGCGCCTGCGCGCCACCATTGCGCAGCGGATCGACTTCGAGGGGCAGCGCGTCACGCTGGCAGGCGCGGCGCCGACGTCGGTGCGCCGCTACTCGGACCTTCTGGGCGCGACCACGATCCAGATGTTCCGCGGCATCTTTTTCGATACGAACCTTCAGTACAATCAGGACATCGACCGCATCATGCGTTCGACCGTGGCGTTCAGCTGGAAACCCGAGGCCAACAAGGTCATCAACCTCGGCTACCGCTATTACCGGCAGGACGCCAACACCGGTCAGTTGCCGCTGGAGCAGGCCGATATCTCTGCGCAGTGGCCGATCACGCGGCGCCTGTACGGCCTGGGCCGCATCGGCTACGACATGGATGCGAAGAAGCCGTCGGATATGCTCCTTGGCTTCGAATACGTGGCCGACTGCTGGGTGGGCCGGCTCGCCGTGCAGCGCTACAGCAATGCCGTATCGGGCTACACGACACACATCTTCGCCCAGATCGAATTCAAGGGCCTGTCGAAGGTGGGGAACAATCCGATCGATGTGATCCGTTTGAACGTGCCCGGCTACCAGCCGGTGTCCGCGCAGCCGATTACGCCGTCCGTGCTGGATCAATATGAATAACGACATCATGGCTTTCCAATCGACCGCTTTTGCCACGCGCGTGGCTCCACTGGGCCGCCTGCGTGTGGCGACTGGCGTGCTGGTCGCGCTCATGGCCGGGACCATGCTGTCGCCCGCGGCTCATGCCCAGCAGGCGCAATCGACAAAGAAGGGTGCGCCCGCGGTGCGCGGCATCTTTGCGAACCCGGGCTCGTCGCCGACGCAGCCGCTGCTGCAGGGCACGCTGCCGGGCCCGACCGCCGCGGGCACGCAGCGCAGCCAGCTTGTCGACGAGGTGGCGGCCGTGGTCAATACCGACGTCATCACCCGCCGCGAACTGCTGAACCGCGCCGACCTCGTCGAGCGGACCTTCCGCGCGCAGAACCGTCCGCTGCCCCCGCGCGCCAACCTGCTCGGTGAGGTGCTCGAGCAGCTGATCCTGGAGCGCGTCCAGGCACAGACAGCCAAGGAGAGCGGCATCCGCGTGTCCGACGCCGACGTGGACCGCGCCGTGGAAAGCGTGGCCCAGCGCAACAACCTGTCGGTGGCGCAGCTCAAGGGCAAGCTGGCGGAGGCAGGCATGCCGTACGACAAATACCGCGCCGACCTGCGCCAGGAGATTCTGCTGGCGCGCCTGCGCGAGCGCGAGGTCGACTCCAAGGTGCAGGTCTACGACGGCGAGATCGACAACTACCTCGCGCAGCAGGGCGGTGGCGCGGCACCCGCCGGCGAAGAGCAATACAACGTCGCGCAGATTCTCGTACCGGTGCCCGAAGACGCCACGGATGCGCAGAAGGCGGCGGCTCGCAGCAAGGCAGAAGGCCTGCTCAGGCAAGCCCAGGGCGGCGCAGATTTCGCCAGACTGGCGCGTGACAATTCCGCGGCCCAGGATGCCGCGCAAGGTGGTGAGCTGGGGCTGCGCCCGATCGGTCGCCTGCCGGCGGTGTTCGCCAACGCGGTCGTCGACATGAAGGCCGGCCAGGTGGCGAGCCAGGTCGTCGAGAGCCCCGCCGGCTTCCACGTGCTGAAGCTGCTGGAGAAGCGCGCCCCGAGCACGGCCATCGCCGCCAAGGTCCAGCAGACGCAGGTGCGCCACATCCTGATCAAGACCGGGCCGACCATGTCGGCAGACGATGCACGCCGCCAGCTGGCGGGATTGCGTGATCGCATCGTCCACGGCTACGACTTTGGCGATGCGGCGCGCCGTTACTCGCAGGATGGCTCGGCCAGCGCGGGCGGTGAGCTGGGTTGGGTGTCGCCGGGCCAGCTCGTGCCGGAGTTCGAACACGCGATGAACGAACTGAAGCCGGGCGATATCTCGCAGCCGGTGCAGAGCCAGTTCGGCGTGCACCTGATCCAGGTGGAGGGCCGCCGCGAGGCTGAAGTGCCGGTGGACCGCCAGCGCGACTATGCGCGCTCGGTGATCCGCGAGCAGAAGATCCAGGCTGCGTACGAAGACTGGCTCCGCGAGCTGCGCGATACGGCGCACGTGGAGTATCGCGTGAACCGTCAGCAGTAAGCTGGCGGATGTCCGCATCGCTCACGGCCGCCTGCGGGCGGCCGTGGCGTTTTTACCGACCGAACACGTTGCAATGAACGTTCCATGCTGAACATCGCCATCACCACCGGAGAGCCCGCCGGCATCGGTCCCGACATCACCGTGGCGGCTTTGCTGCACATCGCGCGGCAGGGCCCGGCGCGCTATGCCGACGTGCATTGGCACGTGATCGGCGATGCGGCCTTGCTGCAGGCGCGTGCAGACGCGCTCGGGCAGGGCGATTTCTGGCGCGTGGCGTCGACGGCGTTGACGATCGTGGAACGTCCTCTCGGCGCGCCGGCGCGAGCGGGCGTGCTCGATGCCGCCAACGGGCATTACGTGCTGGAGCTGCTCGATGCCGCCATTGACGGCTGCCTGGCCCCCGCGCCCGACGGCGTGCGCTATGACGCAATGGTCACGGCACCGGTGCAGAAGAGCACGATCAATGATGCCGGGGTGCCCTTCACGGGCCACACCGAATATCTCGCCGAGCGCAGCCGCACGCCGCGTGTGGTGATGATGCTGGCCGGCCCGCAGCCGGCGCACGGCAACGCCATGCTGCGCGTGGCCCTGGCGACGACGCATCTGCCCTTGCGCGAGGTGCCGGACGCGATCACGCCGGCCGTGCTCGACGAGACGCTCGATATCGTCGCGCGTGATTTGCGTGCGCGCTTCGGGCTGAACGCCCCGCGCATCCTCGTGACCGGGCTGAACCCCCACGCCGGCGAATCGGGGCATCTGGGCCGCGAAGAGATCGAGGTGATCGAGCCGGCCATTGCGCGGGCGCTGGCACGCGGCATCAACGCGCGGGGCCCGTATCCGGCCGATACGCTGTTCCAGCCGCGCTTGCTGGCCGATGCCGACTGCGTGCTGGCGATGTATCACGACCAAGGCCTGGCGCCGCTCAAGTACGGCACGTTCGGCCATGGCGTGAACATCACGCTGGGGCTGCCGTTCGTGCG
Source organism: Ralstonia mannitolilytica (assembly GCF_905397375.1). GTDB lineage: Bacteria > Pseudomonadota > Gammaproteobacteria > Burkholderiales > Burkholderiaceae > Ralstonia > Ralstonia mannitolilytica. Next base: position 108,399 of record NZ_CAJPVG010000005.1, on the reverse strand, counting down.
CACGTCGGTCGACCACGGCACGGCGCTGAACCTCGCGGGCACCGGCCGCGCCGACTTCGGCAGCATGATCGAGGCGATCGACACTGCCATTGCCATGGCCCGGCACGATCTACGTTCCTGATTTCACCTTTCCCGACACGAGTTTCGCGATGGCACGATCCACGACCGGCGTACACCAGGGGCACCAGGCCCGCAAGCGCTTCGGCCAGAACTTCCTGGTCGACGACGGCGTGATCCACGCCATCGTTGCCGCCATTGATCCGCAGCCCGACGACGTGCTCGTTGAAATCGGCCCCGGCCTCGGCGCGCTGACCATACCGTTGATGGACCGCGTGCGCACGCTGCAGGTGGTCGAGCTGGACCGCGACCTCGTCGCGCGCCTGCAGAAGCGTTTCGGCGATCGGCTGATCGTGCATGCCGGCGATGCGCTGGCGTTCGATTTTGGCGCGCTGCATGAGGCGGGGCGGCCGCTGCGCATCGTCGGCAACCTGCCGTACAACATCTCGAGCCCGCTGCTGTTCCACCTCGCGGCGTTTGCCGACCGCGTGCGCGACCAGCACTTCATGCTGCAGAAGGAAGTGGTCGACCGCATGGTGGCCGCGCCGGGCAGCAAGGCGTTCAGCCGGCTGTCGGTGATGCTGCAGGTGCGGTACTACATGGAGCCGGTGCTCGATGTGCCGCCGGGCTCGTTCAATCCGCCACCGAAGGTCGATTCGGCCGTGGTGCGGATGATCCCGTGGCCGGCCGGCAAATCGCCGTATGCGCCGGTCGACATGCGCGCCCTCGGCACGGTGGTGACGATGGGGTTCTCGCAGCGGCGCAAGGTGCTGCGCAACACGCTGGGCGCGTTGCGCGACGTGGTCGATTTCGATGCGCTCGGCTTCGATCTGGGACGGCGCGCCGAAGAGGTGCCGGTGGAGGACTTCGTGGCGGTGGCCAACGCGCTGCCGGCCGAGCGCATCGCCGGCAGCTTCCCGGATATCACCGAAGGTTGACGAGCAGGATGCCGGAGAGCACCAGTACCGCGGCCAGCGCAAAGCGCAGGCCCACCGGCTCGTGCAGCAGCAAGACGCCGAAGGCCACGCCAAACAGCGGCGTCAGGAACGAGAACACCGACAGGCGCGACGCCAGGTAGCGGCGCAGCAGCCAGAACCACGTCAGGTAGCTCGCGAACGCAATCAGCACGGCCTGGTAGGCCAGGCTCGCCAGCGCGGTCGGCGTGAGGTTGGCCGTGGCGATCTGCCCCGTGCCGGCGGCCATCACCATCAGCATCACGGCGGACACCGCGAGTTGGTACAGCAGTGTCTTGGCGGCCGGCGCTTCCGAGAGCTTGCTCGCCCGCACGACGATGGTCGTCGCGCCCCACAGCGCGCCTGCCGCCACGCCGAGCGCATCGCCCAACGACGTGGACGGACCGGCGGCAGGGTGCAGGATGCCGTCGGCAAAGGCCAGCACGATCCCTGCAAAGGCGATGCCGATGCCGGTCCACTGACGCGGGCGCAGGTGCTCGCCGGGCACGAAGAAGTGCAGGCCGAGCGCGGTGAAGATCGGGGCGGTGTAGAGAAACACCGCCATGCGCGAGGCCGTGGTGTAGCTCAGGCCGATGAAGATGCACAGGAACTCGACGCCGAACAGCAGGCCCGCCACGAGCCCGCCGGGCAACGTGCCGTCGCGCACCGAGAGGGCCGTGCCGCGCCACATTGCAAAGGCGAGCACCAGCACCGACGCAATCGCCGAGCGCACGCCGGCCTGCATGACGGGCCCGACGTCGTGCGCCGCCACCTTGATGGCAACCTGTTGAAAGCCCCAGCACATGCACAGCACCACCATCAGGCTGATGGCGGTGGCGTCCAGGGGCCGGCGCGTGAGGTTAGTGGCGGTTGCCATCGGGCATCGAGCGGGCCTGGATCAGTTCGATCTTGTAGCCGTCCGGATCTTCCACGAAGGCGATGATGGTGCTGCCGCCCTTGACGGGGCCGGCTTCGCGCGTGACCTTGCCGCCGGCCTTGCGGATCTGCTCGCAGGCCTCCGCGGCGTTCTCCACCTCGATGGCGAGATGGCCGAACGCGGTGCCGAGCTCGTACTCGCTCACACCGTAGTTGTAGGTCAGTTCGATGACGGTGTTGCTGGCTTCCGGGCCGTAGCCGACGAAGGCGAGCGAGTACTTGTATTCGGGGTTGTCGCTGGTGCGCAGCAGTTGCATGCCGAGCACCTTGGTGTAGAAGTCGATCGAGCGCTGCATGTCGCCGACGCGCAGCATGGTGTGAAGCATTCGCATGGGATTTCCTTCGTGGGGACTGCGGGGGAAGGCGATATTGTAGGAGGGTGTTGCCCAACGTGCAGAGCCCCCCGGTCCGACCACCCCTGCGCCAGCGAATCAAAACGCTGGCAGGTATTCTGGCGGATGCGAGCGCAGCTGCTCGCGCGCTTCGCGGAACTCGGGGAAGATCGACTCGACCGTGTCCCAGAAGCGGGGGCTGTGGTTCATCTCCTTCAGATGCGCGAGTTCGTGCGCGACCACGTAGTCGATCAGGCTCAGCGGAAAGTGCACGAGCCGCCAGTTCAGGCGGATCTTGCCGTCGGCCGTGCAGCTTCCCCAGCGCGTGGCAGCCGAAGACAGCGCATACGCACTGTGCCGCACGCCCAGGCGCTCGGCATACACGTCGAGGCGCTCGCCGAAGAGGCGCCGCGCCTGCGTCTGCAGCCAGCCCTGCACGCGGTCCTTGATCTGCTGTTCGGTCGCGGAGGGCGGCAGGCCAAGGTGCAGCATGCACGTGTCGGCATCGAACATCAGCGCGCCGATGGGCGATTCCAGCTTGAGCGTGATCGTCTTGCCGAGGAAGGGCAGCGTTGCGCCGTCTTCCCATGCCATGGGCGGCAGCACGCGGCGTGCGGCACTGCTGCGCCATTCGGCCAGCTTGGCGAAGATCCACTTCTGCTTTTCGGCGATGGCGTGCTCGATCTCGGCAAGCGTGACCCAGCGCGGCGCCGTGATCGACAAGCCGCGGTCATCGATGACAAAGCCGATGGTGCGCCGCGAAGAACGCTTCAGGTTGTAGACGAGCGCGCGTTCGCCCAGCGCCAGCCGGCGCTGGTTGGGGCCCAACGGCACGGTGGAAGGGTCGAATGCCGGCGGCGCGAGCAGGCTGGCGTCCGACGGCGCACCAGGCTCCGACGGCGCCTCGGGCGCGAGCAACGGCAGCTCGAGCTGAGCGCTGTCGGCGGCGGTGGGCGAAGTCGGTGGGCGCAGCAGTTTCATGCGGGCTCGCGGTAGCTGTCGGCGTCGATTCTACGCATTTCGGTTTCGATCCATGTCTGGACTTCGCGGTTGAGCTCATCGCTTGTCTTGCCGGCGCTCGAAATGGCGGGGCCGACAGACACCGTGATCAGGCCGGGATGCTTGAGGAACGCGTTGCGCGGCCACAGCCGCCCGGAATTGAGCGCGATGGGCAGCACCCATGCGCCGGTGTCGACGGCAAAGCGCGCGCCGCCGCTCTTGTAGCGCGGATTGGGTGCGCCAACCGGCGTACGCGTGCCTTCAGGGAACATGATCATCCACGCGCCGTCGGCCATGCGCGCCTTGCCCTGGCGCGCCACCGAGGCGAACGCGTTGGCGCCGTCCTTGCGGTTGATGTGCACCATCTTCAGCATGCCAAGCGCCCACCCGAAGAACGGCACGTACAGCAGTTCGCGCTTGAAGACATAGCACAGCGGCCGGGGCATGGTGGCCGGAAACGCCAGCGTTTCCCACGCAGACTGGTGCTTGGAGAGCAGCACAATGGGCTTGTTGCTGGCGACGGCCGCCTCAACGTGTTCCCAGCCTTCGTACTTCCAGCGGATGCCGACGAGCCAGCTTGCCACCCACAGCGTGATCTTGGTCCACGCGGCCGCGACCCAGAAACGCCGATGCGGATTCAGAAACGGAAACGTGATGAAGCAGAACACCGCATGCAGCGGCGTATAGACGATCAGGTAGACCAGGAACAGCAGCGAGCGGATGAAGGTCATGGTGCGGGTTCAGGGTGCCCGTGACGGCGTGCCGTGCGGTGCGGGCGAAAGCAGCGCGCGCGCGAACGCGCGCAGGTCCTGGTGAATCTGGGTGCCGGGCGGCAGGTTGCCGGCATCGCGCGTCTTGGCGCCCTTGCCGGTCAGCACGAGATGCGGCACGGCGCCAACCTCCACGCCGGCCTGCAGGTCGCGCAGCGAATCGCCGACCACGGGCACGCCCGACAGGTCCACGTCGAAGCGCCGGGCAATCTCGCGCAGCATGCCGGCCTTGGGCTTGCGGCATTCGCACGCGTCCGCGGCGGTGTGCGGGCAGAAGAAGACCGCATCGACGCGCCCGCCGAACGTGGCGAGCGCCTTGTACATCTTCTCGTGCATCGCGTTGAGTGCGGCGGCCTCGAACAGCCCGCGCCCGATGCCTGACTGGTTGGTCGCCACCACGACCTGGTAGCCGGCCTGGTTCAGTTCGGCAATGGCTTCCAGGCTGCCGTCGATGGCGATCCACTCGTCGGGCGACTTGATGAACTGATCGCTGTCGAGGTTGATGACGCCGTCGCGGTCGAGGATCACCAGCTTGGGGACATGCGGCATGGCAGGCTCCGGACGAGGCTCAGGCGGCCAGCTTGGAGATGTCCGCCACGCGGTTCATCAGGCCGTGCAGCTGGCCCAGCAGCGCGAGACGGTTGTTGCGCAGCGCGGTGTCGTCGGCCATCACCATCACACCGTCGAAGAAGGTGTCGACCGCTTCGCGCAGGCCGGCCAACGTCTTCAGGGCGGTGGTGAAATCGCCGCGCGCAAAGGCATTGTCCACTTGCGGCTCGGACGAGGCGACTGCATCGTGCAGGGCGCGCTCGGCGTCTTCCTTGAGCAGCTGCGGCTGCACCGCCCCGATGGCCGCGTCGGTCTTCTTCAGGATGTTCGTGATCCGCTTGTTGGCGGCAGCCAGCGATTCGGCCTGCGGCAGGGCGGCAAACGCACGCACGGCTTCGAGGCGCGCGACGATGTCATCGAGGCGTTGCGGGCGCTGGCTGACCACGGCTTCCACCTCGTTGGTGCTGTACCCCTTGTCCTTCAGATAGCCGCGCAGGCGGTCGTACAGGAAGTCCGTGATGGCGGCCAGGTCCGGCTTGACGGCCGCGATGCCGTCGAAGCTCGCGGCAGCCGTCTGCAACGCGTCGTCGATGGTCAGCGTCAGCGGCTTCTCGATCAGCATGCGCAGGATGCCGAGCGCGTGGCGGCGCAGCGCGAACGGGTCTTTCTCGCCCGTCGGTTGCAGGCCGATGCCCCAGATGCCGACCAGCGTTTCGAGCTTGTCGGCCAGCGCGACCACGGTGCCGGTGGCGGAGCTGGGCAGCGCGTCGCCAGCAAAGCGCGGCTGGTAGTGCTCCGAGCAGGCCAGCGCCACGTCGTCGGGTTCGCCGTCGTGGCGGGCGTAGTAGGTGCCCATCGTGCCCTGCAGCTCGGGGAACTCGCCGACCATGTCGGTCAGCAGGTCGGCCTTGGCCAGCAGCGCAGCTCGCGAGGCGTGCGCGACATCGGCGCCCAGCTTTTCTGCGAGTTGACCGGCGATCGCCTGCAGGCGCGAGACACGCTCCAGCTGCGTGCCGATCTTGTTGTGATAGACCACGCGCGAGAGCAGCGGCACGCGGTCGGCCAGCGGCTTCTTCTTGTCCTGCTCGAAGAAGAAGCGGGCGTCGGCCAGGCGCGGGCGCACCACGCGCTCGTTGCCTTCGATGATGGCTTCGGGCGTGCTCGTGGCCAGGTTCGAGACGATCAGGAAGCGGTTGCGCAGGTTGCCTTGGGCGTCCGTCAGCGCGAAGTACTTCTGGTTCGTCTGCATGGTCAGGATCAGGCATTCCTGCGGCACGGCGAGGAACGCTTCCTCGAAGTGGCACGGGTAGACCACGGGCCATTCGACCAGCGCGTTGACTTCATCCAGCAGCGCTTCGGGCATCACCACCGTATCGTTGCCGGCCGTCCTGAGCAGCTCGGCGCGAATGGCTTCGCGGCGCTTGGCGTAGCTCGCGATGACCTTGCCCTGTGCTTCGAGCGTGCTCGCGTAGGACGCAGCGTCCTTGATGACGATTTCACCGGCCGACAGGAAGCGGTGGCCCAGCGTCACGTTGCCCGATTGCAGGCCGAGCACGCTCGCGGGAATGATCTCGCTATCGAGCAGGGCGACGAGCTTGTGTGCCGGACGCACGAACTGGACGTTCTCGCCGTTCGGGCGCTGGTACGTCATCACCTTCGGGATCGGCAGGCTGGCGATGGTCTGAGACAGCGCGGTCTGCAGCCCATCGGCCAGCACGGCGCCGCGCGCGGTGTAGCGGTAGAACAGCGACTCCGCCTTGCCGTCCGGCGCGCGCTCGAGCGACTCGGGAGCGATCGTCTCCACACCGACCGTCTTGGCCAGTGCAGCCAGCTTCTTGATGAGCGGCGCGGCGGGTTTGCCCTCGGCGTCGAAGGCGATCGTCACGGGCAGCACCTTCTCGCGCAGTTCGCGATCGGGCGCCGCACGGCGCACACCGGTGATCGATGCCGCCAGGCGGCGCGGCGTGGCAAAGCCTTCCACGGCAGCGCCTTCTTCAAGCAGGCCTTGCGCCGACAGACCATCAAACAGGCCGCGCGCAAACGCGTCGCCCAGACGGGCCAGCGCCTTGGGCGGCAGTTCTTCGGTCAGCAGTTCGATCAGGAGGGTGGACATAGCGTTGAAAATCGGTGACGTCGTTGTTCTGCGCCGCTCACGTTCCATGGGCGGCAATTACGTAATGGGGGCTCAGCAAGGCGATCCGGGCACGGGTTCCACGGCGGAAAGCAGCCACACGCCGTTCTGCTGCTGGAACTGCAACTGCGTGCCCGCGCACTGGCCCGGCGGGGGCGGCGGCGCGATCGGCGCGGGGTTGGTCCCGGGCGTGGCGGCGTCGCGGCGCAGGAAGCGGGCGGAAAGCGTGCCGCGGCGGGCGTCGTAGCGCACTTCCTGCAGCGTGCCCGATACGTTGAACTCCAGCCGGCTCGGCAGTTGTCCCAACGAGCGGAAGACGCGCGCGCGGCGCTGTGCCTTTGCACCGGAGCCTTGCCATTCCACCCAGGTGAACGGGAAGCGCAGGGCCGTCGCATACGTGCGCAGCGGCACGCGGTGCCAGCCCAGATCGCGCGCGCCGGACAGGTCGCACGCCATGGTGCGCGCGAGGCTCGTCCATTGGTCGAGCGAGGGCGGCGGCGGCGTCCATGCCGTGCTCAGCGCCTGTTGCAGCGGTTTGGAATCGGCCACGCACAGCTGCGTGAGGCTGCTGGGCACGACAAAGATCTTCTCGGCCGATGTTGGCTTGGAAGTGCGGTGCCGCGCGGCCTGTGCCACGCCTGTCGGCAGCGCCAGCGCAGCAACGGCCGCGGCCGTCAGCAGCGCCAATCCACGCCGTGCACGGACGGCGGTCATGCGGCCTCCGCGGTCTTGGCACCGGCCGCGGCCGTGCCGCACATCGGAAAGCCCAGGCGCTCGCGCGAGTCGTAATAGGCCTGCGCGACCAGACGCGACAGGTTGCGGATGCGGCCGATGTAAGCCGCGCGCTCCGTCACCGAGATGGCGCCCCGTGCATCCAGCAGGTTGAACGTGTGGCCGGCCTTGAGCACCTGCTCGTAGGCGGGCAGGGCGAGCTGCACGACCGGTGCGCCGTCGTCCGCCGCACCTTCCTCGCGCACGCCCATCAGGCGCTTGGCCTCGGCTTCATGCTCGGCAAAGCGGCGGAACAGCACGGCGGTGTCGGCCTGCTCGAAGTTGTAGGTCGATTGCTCGACTTCGTTCTGGTGGTAGACGTCGCCGTAGGTCAGGCGGCGCTTGACGGGGCCGTTGGGGCCCGGCTCTTCCCATTCCGTCCAGACAAGGTCGTAGACGTTCTCGACCTGCTGGATGTACATCGCCAGGCGCTCGATGCCGTACGTGATTTCGCCCGTGACGGGCTTGCAGTCGAGGCCGCCCACCTGCTGGAAGTACGTGAACTGCGTGACCTCCATGCCGTTGAGCCAGACTTCCCAGCCCAGACCCCACGCGCCGAGCGTCGGGTTCTCCCAGTCGTCTTCGACGAAGCGGACGTCGTTCTGCTTCAGGTCCAGGCCCAGCGCTTCCAGCGAGCCCAGGTACAGGTCGAGGATGTTCTCGGGTGCCGGCTTGAGCACCACCTGGTACTGGTAGTAGTGCTGCAGGCGGTTCGGGTTCTCGCCGTAGCGACCGTCCTTGGGGCGGCGCGACGGTTGCACGTAGGCCGCACGCCAGGGTTCCGGGCCGATGGCGCGCAGGAAGGTGTGGACGTGCGAGGTGCCGGCGCCGACTTCGAGGTCAATCGGTTGCAGCAGGGCGCAGCCCTGGGCGTCCCAGTACGACTGCAGCTTGAGAATGAGTTGCTGGAAAGTAAGCATGGTGGTCCCGAAGGTCCGTCGAGGCAGCACAGTGCTGCGCGGCGGTGGAATGCAGCGGCGGGCACCGCGCGTTTTGCTGCGGTGCCCGCCGTAAAACGTTGAATTTTAGCGTTTTTTGTCGGCCGTCCCGGAAAGTGGCTGCAAAGCCCTCCGGGCCGTCGTCGATCAGTGCGCTGCCGCCCGCCGACGGCGCGCCAGCACAACCAGCAGCACCAGCAGGCTCACGCCCAGCGCAGGCGTGTTGCCGGCGCGTACAAACGGCGTCAGGCCTTGCATGCCCTGCACATCGGCCTGCAGCGTACCCAGCGTGAAGGCGGGCAGGCGCGCCTGCACGGTGCCGTCCGGACGGATCACGGCGGTGGCGCCGGTGTTGGTCGCGCGCAGCATCGGGCGGCCGGTTTCCAGGGCTCGCATGCGGGAGATCTGCAGGTGCTGGTCCAGCGCGATCGTGTCGCCAAACCATGCCAGGTTCGTCACATTGGCGAGCATCGTGGCGGGGTGGTCCGCGTGCCGCAGCGACGCAGCGATCTCTTCGCCAAACAGATCCTCGTAGCAGATGTTGGGCGCGACGCGCTGGCTCGCGACCGTCATGGGCGGCTGCACGCGCTGGCCGCGGCGGAAGTCGCCCAGCGGCATGTTCATCATGTTGACGAACCAGTGGAAGCCGAAGGGGATGAACTCGCCGAACGGCACGAGGTGGTGCTTGTTGTAGCGGTACACGCCATGGAAGTCGGGGCCGATGCCGAACACGCTGTTGGTGTAATCGACGCGCGAATCCTCGCTGGCGGCGCCGAACAGGATGCTGGAGCCGGTCGTGTCCGCATACGTGCGCAGGGCCAGCGCAATCTCCTGCGGCATCTCCTGGATCATGATCGGGAACGCCGTCTCGGGCGTGACCACCAGTTGCGCGGGCTTTTCGGTGACGAGCTTGGTGTACAGCGCCAGCGAGCGCTCGATGCCGGTCTGCTGGAACTTCACGTCCTGCGGCACGTTGCCCTGCAGGAGGCGCACGGAGATCGGCCTGCCCACCGGTTGCGTCCACGCAATGCCGTGCAGCGGCCAGCCGGCGACCAGCACGATCGCGGCCGCGATGCCGGCCAGCCAGGGCAGGCGGCGCTCGGCGGCCACGCACAGCAGGCCCGCCAGCGCCGCGGCGATGAGCACGATGCCGTACACGCCCACCAGCGGTGCGTAGCCGGCCAGCGGGCCATCGGTATGCGCGTAGCCGCCGTTGATCCACGGAAAGCCCGTCCACACGGTGCCGCGCAGCCATTCCGTCACCGCCCACGCCGCCCCGAACGTGAGCGCCGATGCGGCACCCGCCCACTGGCCGCCGCGTCGACCTCGGGTGAGCCATTGCCAGGCCCACGCCGCCAGGGCGGGATGCAGCGCCAGGTACCCGGAGAACAGCAGCACCGCCAGCGCGGCCATCCACGCCGGCATGTCGCCGTAGACGTGCATGCTGATGTAGAGCCACCAGATGCCAGACAGGAACCAGCCCAGCCCGAAGGCATAGCCGACCCACGCGGCATCACGCAGACGCGGTGCGCGCTCGGCCAGCGCCGCCAGCCCCGCGAGCGACAGGATCTGCAGCCACCACCAATGGTTCGGCGCGAACGACAGCGTGTGCATGACGCCGAGCAGCGCCGCCAGCGGCATGGCCAGACGCAAGCGTGCAAGCGGCACGACCGGGGTGTCCTGCCGGCGGGACGAATCGGCGGCAGGCGAAGAGAACAGAGCGGGCACGGAAAGGATCAGGCGGGGTTGGAACCGGAAGACGCGGCCGCAGCGCTGCCGCCGGCCGGCGAGGCGACGCGGCGCACGAGCAGGACCTGCACCTGGCGCGCATCGGCGCGCAGCACGTCGAACTGCAGCGAGCCCATGACGATCTTCTCGCCGCGGTGCGGCACGCGGCCCAGGTGATTGGACAGCAGCCCGCCGATCGTATCGACGTCCTCGTCGGAGAACTGCGTGCCGAACGCCTCGTTGAACTGGCTGATCTCGGTCAGGCCGCGCACGCGCATGTGGCCGTCGGCGGTGGGCAGGATGTTGTCTTCTTCCTGGTCGAAGTCGTACTCGTCTTCGATATCGCCGACGATCTGCTCGAGCACGTCTTCGATGGTGATGAGGCCGGCCACGCCGCCGTATTCATCGACGACGATGGCAATGTGGTTGCGGTTGACGCGGAAGTCACGCAGCAGGACGTTCAGCCGCTTGGACTCCGGGATGAACACGGCCGGGCGCAGCATGTCGCGCACGTCGAAGCCTTCGTCCGTATAGAAGCGCAGCAGATCCTTGGCCAGCAGGATGCCGATGATGTTGTCCCGGCTGCCCTCGTACACCGGAAAGCGCGAATGCGCGGCTTCCTGCACGAAGGGAATGAACTCGGACGGCGCGTCGGCGATGTTGATCGCGTCCATCTGGGCGCGCGGGATCATGATGTCTCGCGCACACAGGTCGGAGACCTGAAACACGCCTTCGATCATCGACAGGGAGTCGGCGTCGATGAGATTGCGCGCGTGGGCGTCTTGGAGGATTTCGAGAAGCTCGGCCCGCGATTCGGGCTCGGGCGAGATGAGGTCGGTCAGGCGTTCCAGCAGCGAGCGAGGTTTGTCGGCTGGCTTCGGACTGGGATACGGATCATTCATGGCGCGGTCGCGCGTCGTTAAACATCGGGCCAGCATACACCAAAAGACCTCGCGCCCAGATGACAGCCGGTGGCAGCCGGCTCTATGGAAGTGCGTGGATTTTCACTTCCGGAGGCCGGCCCGAGTGCGGTGCTAATCGTCGCCCCGATGATGGCCGCCGTCGTGGTCGCCGCCTTTGCGACCGCCTTGTCCGGTGTCGTCACTATGGCGGCTGCGGTCATGGTCGCCATCGCCAGCCCGGTCATGATGACCGCCATGGTCGTGGCCTTGGCCGTCGTGGTCGCCGTCGCCGCCATGGTCGTGGTCGCCACTGTGGCGGCCATGGTCACCGTCCCCACCGTGGTCTCCTCCGTGTGGGCCGCCGCTGCCGCCATGGTGACCGTGCTCGCCGTCGTGGCCATGATCGTGATCGTGGCCATGGTGATGGCCGCCATGATGATGCCCGCCGTGGCAGCTTCCGCACGGGGATGGAACCGGTGCCGGGGTCGGCGTCGGCGTCGGTGTTGGTGTTGGTGTTGGTGTTGGTGTCGGAGTCGGAGTCGGAGTCGGAGTCGGAGTCGGCGTCGGAGTCGGCGTCGGCGTCGGCGTCGGCGTCGGCGTCGGCGTCGGCGTCGGCGTCGCACCGGGGCCGGGTGCTGGCGTCGGGCCGGGGCTCGGCGATGTGCCGGGTGCGGGAGCGGGCGTCGGGCTGGGCTTGCCTGGTGCGTTGTTGTCGTTGGGCGGCGGGCTGGTGTTGTTGCTTGTCGGTGCGGTAGCCGGTGCGGCGGCCACCGGGTGCGAGTTGCCGTGATACCGGCCGAGCGTGCTCGCGCCGCCGTAGGCTGTCCAGCGTCCGGCGAGCTCCTTGTCGAGGCCCGCCAGCCAGTGGTCGCCCGTGACGCCCACCCCCATCAGCGCCTTGCTGCTCGCAAAGTCATAGCCGCCGCCGATGAGTGCCTGCACGCTCGTGCTGCCGACGACGGCCTGCACGCGCGGCCGGATCGTCCCTTGCGCAACCATCAGGTTGATTTCCGCACCGACCACATTGTTGCTGTCCGATACGTTCACCGTGCGGCAGCCCACCACGGCGCCCGGATGCCACGCACCGTCGAATACGACGACGATGCCTGCGTAGCATGACTGCCGGTGATCGGCGCGTGCCGTTCCGGGCGTGACGGCTAGCGCGGTGCCGACACCCACGCCGACGAGCAGCGTGGTCCACGGAATGCTGTCCATGAAGCGTTGACGCATGATGACCTCCCCGCTGGGCCGTGCCGGTCTGTGCGCGGGTTGGCCCGATGGCGCTCGTTCGCGCCGATGGATTCAGCACGCTCGAGTGGCGGCTTATGCGTCGAGGATAGGAATCGACGTCGCGCGAGCCCATGGGCCGTACGGACACGGCGCACGTGTCGAATGACCGATGCCAAAAGCCGTACGCATGCGCGGTTTGACGGGCGCGCCCATGCGCCAAATGGCGGAGGACCGGCCGCCAACCGGTGTCAGGGCTGGACGCGCGGCAAACCGGGAGACGATTCAGGACTGAAACATCCGGGCCCGCAAAGCAAAACGCCGGCATGGAGCCGGCGTTGCAGGGGGGCGATGCGCTTCAGCGATCGGCGTACGGATCGGCAAAACCGAGTTCGCCGAGGATCTGCGTTTCGATGCCTTCCATCTCTTCGGCATCGGCGGGGTCTTCGTGGTCGTACCCTTGCGCGTGGAGCGCGCCGTGCACGATCAGGTGCGCGTAGTGGGCAAGCACCGGCTTGCCCTGCTCCTTCGCCTCGTTCACGACCACCGGGTGGCACAGCACGATATCGGCCGAGACCGGGTCATCCTCGTTCTCTGCGTAGGAGAAAGTCAGCACATTGGTGGCGTAGTCCTTGCCGCGGTACGTGCGATTGAGCGTGCGGCCCTCCTCCTCGCCGACGAAGCGCACGTTGAGCTGCGCATCGGCAAACAGCGCCGGCGCGATCCACGCCTCGATGTCCTGCTCCTTGGGCAGCGCCTTGCGGGCGGCGGCCTTCAGTTCATCGCCGTGCTGCACGGTCAGGTCGAGCGTGAGCATCTCTGCGCCGCCGAATGCCTCGTCGATGTCTTCGGCTTCAGCGGGCTGCGTCGCATCGGCTTCGACGCTTTCGATCTGCAGCGTGATGCTGTCGTGGTGCTCGGGGCGCAGCGACAGCATGGCATGCGTGTTGGCATCGGAGTGCTCGGCGACGAGCGTGATGGCGCCGTCGGCCGTGTCCGGCAGGCTCACGATCAGGCTGCGGCCGTCGGCGAACGCGATGCGCAGGGCGCTGGCGTCCACGGTCTTCGGCTTGCCCTTGGCGTCGAATACGTCGACGCGCGGGCCGGTGGCTTGAGGTTGGATCTTCTTGCTTTTGGTCTTGGTGTTCGCTTTGGCCACGTTCAGGCGTCCTTATGCATCTTTATGCTGGGCATGGAATTCGTCATAGGCCTCGACGATGCGGGCCACCAGCGGGTGGCGCACGACGTCGATGCTGGAAAAGCGGGTCATTGCCACGCCGCGCACGTCGCGCAGCACATGCTGCGCTTCCACCAGGCCGCTCTTCTGTCCGCGCGGCAGGTCGATCTGCGTGGTGTCGCCGGTGATGACGGCCTTGGAGCCGAAGCCGATCCGCGTGAGGAACATCTTCATCTGCTCAGGCGTGGTGTTCTGCGCTTCGTCGAGGATGATGAATGCGTGATTGAGCGTGCGGCCGCGCATGTAGGCGAGCGGCGCGATCTCGATCATCTGCCGCTCGAACATCTTCTGCGTCTTGTCGAAGCCGAGCAGGTCGTACAGCGCGTCGTACAGCGGACGCAGGTACGGGTCCACCTTCTGGGCGAGGTCGCCGGGCAGGAAACCCAGCCGCTCGCCGGCTTCCACGGCTGGGCGCGTCAGCACGATGCGCTTGATGGCGTCGCGCTCGAGAGCATCCACCGCGCAGGCAACGGCCAGGTAGGTCTTGCCCGTGCCCGCCGGGCCGATGCCGAACGACAGGTCGTGCGAGAGGATGTGGCGCAGGTACTGGCGCTGCATCGGCGTGCGGCCGTGCAGGTCGGTGCGGCGCGTATGCAGCACCGGCGAGAGGTCGTTGCCGTCCGACGTTTCGAGGTGGGACGCCGGCAGGTGTGCGCCGTGTGCGGCCACCTGGCGCGTCTCGACCAGGCCAAGCTGGATGTCATCCACCGACAGCGGCTCGCGCGCGGCGTTGTAGAACGTTTCCAGGGCATTCGCTGCGCCTTGCGCGTTGGCGCCGCGCACGGTGAACTTGCTGCCGCGCCGGTTGATCGTCACGTCCAGCGCCTGCTCGATCTGCCGCAGGTTCTCATCGAGCGGCCCGCACAGGTTCTGCAGGCGCGCGTTGTCGTTCTTGGGCGCGGTGAATTCAGCGAGGGTCGGTTTCATCAAATCGGTCTGTGTCGATGATCAGTTGACCGCGTCCGCCACCACTTCGCCGCGCAGCGAGTGCGGATACGCATGGACGATGCGCACGTCCAGCATCTGGCCGACGAGCTGGTCGCGGCGCGCCTGCGGCAGATCGGGCAGGGCGAAGTTGACCACGCGGTTGTTCTCGGTGCGGCCGTGCAGTTCGGTCGGGTCCTTGCGCGACGGGCCTTCCACGAGAATCCGCTGCACGCTGCCGACCATGCCCTCGCTGATGCGGACCATGTTGGCGTCGATGGTCGATTGCAGCAGCTTCAGGCGCTCGAGCTTTACCGCGTGCGGCGTGTCGTCCTGCAGGTTGGCCGCCGGCGTGCCGGGGCGCGGGCTGTAGATGAAGCTGAACGAGTTGTCGTACCCGATCTCGTGAATCAGGTCCATCGTCTTGGCGAAGTCCGCATCGGTCTCGCCCGGGAAGCCGACGATGAAGTCCGTGGCGATGGAGATGTTCGGCCGGATCGCGCGCAGCTTGCGGATGATGCTCTTGTATTCGAGGACCGTGTAGCCGCGCTTCATCGCCATCAGGATGCGGTCGGAGCCGTGCTGCACGGGCAGGTGCAGGTGGTCGACCAGCTTGCGGTTGGTCGCGTACGCCTCGATCAGGCGCGAGGTGAATTCCTTCGGATGGCTCGTCGTGTAGCGGATGCGCTCGATCCCGGGAATCTCGGCCACGTATTCGAGCAGCAGCGCGAAATCGGCCCGCTCGTTCGTGTCGCCCATCTTGCCGATGTAGGCGTTGACGTTCTGGCCCAGCAGCGTGACTTCGCGCACGCCCTGTTCGGCCAGGCCGGCCACCTCGGCGAGCACGTCGTCGAACGGGCGGGAGACCTCCTCGCCGCGCGTGTACGGCACCACGCAATAGCTGCAGTATTTCGAGCAGCCTTCCATGATCGACACGAACGCGGTGGCGCCTTCCACGCGCGCCGGCGGCAGGTGGTCGAACTTTTCGATCTCGGGGAACGACACGTCGACCTGCGAGCGGCCCGTGCGGCGGCGCGCGGCGATCAACTCCGGCAGGCGGTGCAGCGTCTGCGGGCCGAAGACGACGTCCACGTAAGGCGCGCGCGCCACGATGGACGCTCCTTCCTGGCTCGCGACGCAGCCGCCCACGCCCACCACGAGGTCCGGCTTGAGCGCCTTGAGCGCTTTCACGCGACCGAGTTCGGAAAACACCTTTTCCTGCGCCTTTTCGCGCACGGAGCACGTGTTGAAGAGAATCACGTCCGCATCTTCGGGCGTGTCGGTGGGGACGAGGCCTTCAGCCGCATTGAGCACGTCGGACATCTTGTCCGAGTCGTACTCGTTCATCTGGCAGCCGTAGGTTTTGATGAAGACTTTTTTCATGTGCCGTTCACAGTGGTTGACCTGGGGGCACGTATTTCGTGGGGTTGCGGACTGCGCTATTGCGACGGGCTCTGGGCCTGCGCGGCCACCGCGGCCTTGTAATCCTCGTCGCTGACCACCCAGGCGGTCAGCAGCTGCTGATACAGGTCGAGCTGGTAGCGCACCTTGAACGTCTGGCCGACCACCGAACCCGGCGGCAGCAGGCGCCCGTCCAGCGACAGGATCCGCACACCCGGAGCGAAGCGGATATCGGCGCTGCTGCTGCCGAAACCGAGCAGCAGGATGCGGACCAGGCCGGTGCTGCCGGTGCTCAGCGTGCCGGTGTTGGCCGAATTGACGGTCAACTGGGCCGCCGGCGCCGTCGCCGGGATATTGCGCAGCACCTGCGCACGGGCGGACAGCGAAACCGTTGCCGCTGCAGCGGCGGCGGCAAAGGCTAGGGCGAGGACTTGGCGTCGGGTGCGCATGGCGTCGTCAGGGGAAAGCCACCGCCGGGTGAGCGACCCGGCACACGAAACACGAGACAACCCGACATTGTAACGCCGGCAGGTAGGTTCCTATCGCGCCCCGGCAATCTGTGCGGCCAGCGCGACACCGCTGAGGAAGGCGGCCTCCACGCGCGGCCCTTCGCACCAGTCGCCGCAGGCGCCCAGGCGGGTGGCGGCGTCCCAGTGGCACGGCACGCCGGCGGGCTGCTCCACGAGCGCGTGCGGCCACAGGTGCGCGGCCATCACGTCCGGCTCCGGCATGCCGGGGAAGACCTCGGCAAAGCGGGCATGCATGGCGTGCAGCGCCTGCTCCGGGGTGTCGTGCGCGTGCGCGGCAGACCAGCCCGGCGACGCATGCACGACCCACGATTCGTCGACCATCACGCGGCCCGGCTTGGTATTGTCGCGGGCGGCCCAGGCGAGCATGTCATCGTCGATGCGGATGCCGTCGTAGGGCACGCTCAGCGGTTGGGCGAAGCCCATCATCAGCGCCCAGCACGGGGCGTAGCCGACCGGGGCGATGGTCTCCTGCAACGAGGCCGGCGTTGCGCCATGGAACAGCGCCGGCAGCTCGGGCGCCGGCAGGGCGAGGGCGACGATGTCGGCGTGGACGGCTTCCGCGCCGTGGCGCTCGAGAGTCCAGCGGCGGCCGTCGTGGGCCACGCGCGTGACGGCATGGCCGAATCGCACGTCGAGCGGCGTGGCGAGGCTGCGCACCAGCGCGCCCATGCCGGGCAGGCCGACGTAGCGGGCTTCGTCGCGCGTGTCGGGCTGCAGCGCGTCTGCGGTGCGATGGCCCCAGCGTGCCGGCCAGGGCATCACCGAGCCCTGCCGGCGGGCCGCGTCCACTGCGCGGCGGAAGGCCTCGCTGCGTACGTTGAACGACTGCGCGCCGTGGTCGAACGCATAGGCGGGCGCCCCCTCGGGCAGCACCGTGGTGGCCAGCCGGCCGCCCACGCCGCCGGCACGCTCGTAGACCGTGGCGGCGATGCCCTCCGCGGCGAGCGCATTGGCACAGGCAACACCGGCAATGCCGGCTCCGACGATGGCGATGGAAGGCTGGGTCATGGGCGGGGCAGGAAAGGTGGGACGGCTGGCCAGAAGGGCGGCAGCAAACTCCCGCCATCATATCGGGTCGCGCCGCAACGAAAAACGCCACCCGGAGGTGGCGTTTGCCGTGGATCAATGGCCCGGCCAGCACGGCCGGCCGGCCGGTCGGCCACTTAGAACTTGTAACCGATCGCCAGCCCGAAGACGATCGGGTCGACCTTGATGTCGGTCTTGTTGACGGCCAGCACCTGGCCCTGCTGGCTGCGGATCGTGATCGTCGAGGTCGTCTTCAGCGGCAGGTACGACACGGTGCCGATGGCAGTCCAGTTCTTGGCGAATTCATACGACACGCCCACGTTGGCCACCGGCGTCCAGGAGCTCGACGTTTCCGCTGTCACCTTGGCCGGCCCGGTCGGGACCTGGCCCATGCCGAGCTGCAGGACCTGCCCGAGGTTCTGCAGCGCATTCACGAAGTTCGAGTTCAGGCGCAGGTTGGTGAAGAAGTTGTAGCTCACGCCGGCACCGAGGAACGGGCGGAACTTGCTCTCCTTGGTGCCGAAGTAGTACTGCGCGACGATGGCCGGGCTCCACTCGCGCACGGTCGCGACGGGGTTGTTCTGCGGCAGGCCCAGGTTGATGAGTGTGAGCGGACCGACGACGGGCACCGGCGCGATCACGTTGCCGCTGCCGTAGAGGTTGAATTTCGGCGGTACGCCGCCCACGAACGTGCCGGCGAGGTTGTCGGTAAAGAAGTGCGTGAACGTGAGCGACAGCGTGTTGGCGTTGCTGACTTTCACGTCAGTTCCCGGCGACTGGTACGTGCCCAGGCCCAGCGCGCTGGTGGTGGTCGTCAGCGGCGTGGCGGAGTCCATCGGGCGGATGTAGAACCAGCCCATCGCCATCACGTTGCGGCCCCAGACGTAGTCGTCCATGAACTTGCCGAACCCGCCGCCACCGCCGCCGGAGCCTTCGGCGCCCGTGCTGGCGCTTGCGGCGACATTGGCCTCGGCGGTGGATTGGGCATGGGCCAGGGAGCCAGCGAAGGTGCTGGCGGCAGCGCAGGCAAGCGCTGCGGCAAAGCGGCGGGCAGTGCGGTTCATGTGGTTGTCTCTCTGGATGGGATTGTTATTTCGCCGGGTGGGGCGATTTGTGTTTTCGCAGCATAACGCAGCGTTTTCGCCGGATTGACCGAAGCTTTCCTCTAGCTGGTACGCACGCAACAAGGGGTTTCCCCTAGTCTCGTTTCATACCGTCCGCCGGCCGGCGGTGCCTTGGTGCACAACGGTCCGCGGGCGGTGCACTAAAACTTGTATTCCGGGTTTTTGGGGTTGAAGGTCTGGTCGCTCCACGTCTTGCGCGTCACGCTTTCGATGACGATTTTCTCGAGCTGGTTGCCCGATTCGTCCCACGATTCTTCTATGCGAACCCATGGGTTCCGGAGGTCGAAATACAGGCTCACGCGCTTGGCGTAGAACGCCGGCGGCCCGCCGGGCGCATCCCAGGTCAGCCGCAGCATGCGCTCGCCGTTTTCGGTGACGACCCGGGCGTCGTTGAACTTGCCGGTGCCGCCGGCCGCGACATGCGCGCGTCCGTCGCGCTCGACGGAATCGACGATGAACTGCAGGCCCAGCTCCCGCGCCGTGTGGTTGGACTGCGATTTCGCCAGCGCGCCATCCAGCGCACTCCAGATGGCCGCAAAGCCGAAGACGCCGCCCAGGTGGCCGTACATCTCGTCCTTGCGCACAGTCTCGTCGTAGAGGATTTCCTGGCCGGCATGCGCGCCGCCCTTGAGCCAGCGCGCATACACCTGGCGCGGCGCGTTGCGGTAGCGCACCAGCATGAGGGAGGGCTGGCTTTGCCACTGTTCTTTCACGCGCTCCTGGCGGCGCATGCGGTATTCGTACTCGGGCAGCTTGGCGACTTCGGCGCGCAGCCAGCGCACCAGCGTCTCGGGCTTCATGGCCTGGGCCATGGCGAGGATGTCCTCGTCGGACCAGTTGGCGAAGGCATTGGCGTGGACCTGGCTGCCGAGCCATGCCGTCTGCCTGGCGACGTCCATGGCGGCAAAGCTGCCGATGGCGGCGGACGGCGTTGCGGTGCCGGCGGCTGGGGCAGAGGCCTCCGGCGTCTGCGGCTGGGCCGCCGCGCTCCAGGCCAGTGCGGCCACCAGGACGAGGGTGCGCAGCTGCATGCGGGTCTCCCGTGCGATGGTCGTTGTACTCATTGCTGTGCCTGCGCGGCCCGGGCGCGCTGGATGTCGGGGTCGGCATCGCGCAGTTCGCGGCGCAGGATCTTTCCGACGGTCGATTTGGGCAGTTCTTCGTGGCGGAACTCGACGATGCGCGGCATCTTGTAGCCGGTCAGATGCGCACGACAGTGTTCGAGCAGCGCGGCTTCCGTGAGCGCGCCGGTGCGTGGCACGACGATGATCTTCACGCGTTCGCCCGCCACCGGGTCCGGCACGCCGATGGCGGCCACCTCGAGCACCCCGGGATGGAGCGCCACCACGTCCTCGATTTCGTTCGGGTACACGTTGAAGCCCGAGACGAGGATCATGTCCTTCTTGCGGTCGATCAGCCGGATGTAGCCGTTGGCGTCCATCACGCCGATGTCGCCGGTGGAGAACCACCCGTCGGCGTCGATCACCTTCGCGGTCTCGTCCGGGCGCTGCCAGTAGCCGCGCATGACCTGCGGGCCGCGCACCTGCAGCTCGCCGGGTTCACCGATCGGTGCGATGGTGCCGTCGTCGCGCTTGAAGCGCACTTCCGTGGACGGTGCCGGCAGGCCGATCGTGCCGCTGAACTCGGTGATGTCCGGCGGGTTCATCGACACGACCGGCGAGCATTCCGTCAGCCCATATCCTTCGACGATGGTGTGGCCGGTGACCTTCTTCCAGCGCTCTGCAATCGCGCGCTGCACGGCCATGCCGCCGCCGATGGTGATCTTCATGGCCGAGAAGTCGCGGTTGGCGAATTCCGGGTCTTCCAGCAGCGCGTTGAACAGCGTGTTGACGCCCGCGATGCCCGAGAAGCGTTCCTTGCGGAGGATGAACAGCACGCGCTTGGTATCGCGCGGATTGGCGATCAGGATGTTGCGCCCGCCCATGGTCATGAACATCAGCAGGTTCACCGTGAGCGAGAAGATGTGATACAGCGGCAGCAGCGTGACGTTGGTCTCCGCCTCATCCGAGAGCATGCCCTTGGACCACACTTCCGCCTGCAGCAGGTTCGCGATGATGTTGCGGTGGGTCAGCATCGCGCCCTTGGCCACGCCCGTGGTGCCACCGGTGTATTGCAGGAAGGCGATGTCTTGGGGTTCCAGCTGCACCGGCTGCAGCGTGCGCGAGCGTCCCGTGGCGAGCGCATCGCGCAGCCAGACGGGGGAGGGCAGCGTGTACGGCGGCACCTGCTTCTGCACGTGGCGCATCACAAAGTTCAGCGCGCGGCCCTTGAGGTTGAGCGCGCCGCCCATCAGGTCGCCAATGCCGGTGATGACGATGTTGCGCACCTGGGTGCCAGGCAAGGCCTGCTCCAGCGTGCGCGCGAAGTTCTCCAGCACGACGATGGTCTGCGCGCCGGAATCGCGCAACTGGTGCGCCAGTTCGGGCACCGTGTACAGCGGGTTCACGTTGACGACGATGGCGCCGGCCAGCAGCGTGCCGAACAGGCACACCGGGTACTGCAGGCTGTTGGGCAGCATGATTGCCACGCGGTCGCCCTTCTTCACGCCGCGTGACTGCAGCCATGCCGCGAAGTGCTTCGCCTGGCGTTCGCATTGGTCGTAGGTCATCTCCGTGCCGACACTCACGTAGGCGACGCGGGTGCGGTATTTCTCCACCGATTCGCGAAACACCTCGGCCAGGGAGTGGTAGCGGTCGGGGTCGATCTCGGCGGGCACGCCTTCGGGATACGACTTCAGCCAGATGCGGTCGGTCAGATTGCTGCGGTCGGCAACGGTGTTCATGGTGTCTCCGTCCATGAAACGCGGCATGGTTTTGTTATGTGCCGCGCGGGTTGGATGAGCGGGCCGTTCCCGTAGGCCCGTCGGTTCAATGCGACATGTTTTCGGGGCGCTCCAGGATGGCGACCACGCCCTGGCCGCCTGCCGCGCAGATCGACACCAGCCCCCGCCCGCTGCCGCGCTGCGCCAGCATCTTGGCGAGCGTGGCGACGATGCGCCCGCCCGTGGCGGCAAACGGGTGGCCGGTGCCGAGGGAGCTGCCGTTCACGTTCAGCCTGCTGCGGTCGATACTGCCGAGCGGGCTGCTGCGGCCGAGCTTTTCCCGGCAGTACTCGGGCGACTCCCACGCCGCGAGCGTGCACAGCACCTGCGCGGCAAAGGCCTCGTGGATCTCGTAGTAGTCGAAGTCCTGCAGCGTCAGGCCCGCGCGTTGCAGCATCCGCGAGACGGCATAGGCCGGCGCCATCAGCAGGCCTTCGTTCTGCTCGGGGGTGCCGCTGAAGAAGTCGACGGCGGCCGTGTCGGCGCAGGTCATGTAGGCGAGCACGGGCAGGTTGTGCGTGCGCGCCCATTCCTCGCTGGCGAGCAGCACGCACGATGCGCCGTCGGTCAGCGGGGTCGAGTTGCCTGCGGTCAGCGTGCCGGCCTCGCTGCGGTCGAACACCGGCTGCAACTTCGCCAGCTGTTCGATGGTGAGGTTGGTGCGCAGGTTGTTGTCGCGGTCGAGCCCGAGGTGGGCGGTCATCAGGTCGGTGAAGAAGCCGCGCTCGTAGGCGGCGCTCAGGTTCTGGTGGCTGCGCAGCGCGAGGGCGTCCTGGTCTTCGCGGCGGATGCCCCAGCGCTTGGCCATCAGTTCGCAGTGCTCGCCCATCGACAGGCCCGTGCGCGGCTCGCTGTTGCGCGGCAGCAGCGGGCGCACGAACATCGACGGCCGCAGCCCGGCAAGCGCCTTGATGCGTGCGCCGGTGGACTTGGCGCGATTGGCCTCCAGCAGCACCTTGCGCATCTTTTCGTTCAGGCCGATGGGCGCGTCGGACGTGGTATCCGTGCCGCCGGCAATGCCCACGTCGATCTGCCCCAGCGCAATCTTGTTGGCGATGAGGATGGCGGCTTCGAGGCCGGTGCCGCACGCCTGCTGCACGTCGTAGGCGGGCGTCTGCCTGGCCAGCGTGGTGGAGAGCACCGTCTCGCGCGCCAGGTTGAAGTCGCGTGCGTGCTTGATGACCGCGCCGGCCACCACTTCGTCAAGCCGCTGGCCATGCAGGTTGAAACGGTCGATCAGGCCCTGCATGGCGGCGGTCAGCATCTGCTGGTTCGATGCCGTGGCGTAGGCGGTGTTCGAGCGGGCGAACGGGATGCGGTTGCCGCCGAGGATGGCGACGCGGCGCACCTGCGCGCTGCCCTGCGCATTCACGAGCATGGGTTCAGTCTCCGGTGTGTTCCTGTTGTGCCGGCAGCAGCGTGAGCACGCCGCGCAAATAGGGTTTGTCGCCCGCGATGTTGCGCACCTCAAAGGCGCGCCCGGGTGTCGCGGCTTCGGCCTGCCACAGCGTGGCCGCGCCCGGCAGCGAAAGCGGCGTCTTGAACTCGGCGACGACCTCGCCTGCCGTGAGCGGCGTGGCCGGCAGCAACGCCGCCACGGCGCGCGCCTTCGTCCACATGCCGTGTGCGATCGGGTGCGCAAAGCCGAACAGTTTCGCGCCGATGGCCGAGACGTGGATCGGGTTCCAGTCCCCCGATACGGCCGCGTAGCGGCGGCCCGTGTCGGCAGGCACGTCCCAGTGGCCGTCGGGCGACAGACCTTGCGCCGCGGGCAGCGCAATCAGCGGCGCCCCCTGCGGCGATTGCACGCCAACGCGCAGATACGTGGACAGCGATTCCCACACCACCGCGCCCGTCCGGACAATGGCCGTCTCGATGGCGAACGCCTGTCCGCGCGGATGCTGGAACAGCCGCCGCGGGCGCACCTCCACCCGCACGCGCTCGCCGATCTGCAGGCGCTGGTGCTGCCGGATCGTGTTGCACAGGTGCACCAGGCCGATCACCGGATACGGAAACGCCGATTCCGTCATCAGCATGAGCTGCAGCGGAAAGCCCAGCACATGCGGATACGTCATCGGCACGCCGTGCGCCGGCGAAAAGCCGCACACCGCCCCGTATTGCGCGATGTGCGCGGCATCGAGCGGCACCTCCTGGCGGACCAGCGTGCGGCGCGGCAGCGGCCCGCCGCGCTTGCCCTTGCGTTGCGACAGCAGCGCCCGCCATGCCAGCGTGCCGGGCGACGGCGCTTCCGTCACCAGCGTCTGCGTGGCAGTGAACGGCGTGGCGGGCAGGCGTGCGGTGGGGGTGGCGCGCATGGTCGTCTCAGGCTCCGAGCAGGCTTTGGCCGCACACGCGCACGACGTTGCCGGTCACACCGTTCGAGGCGGGGTTTGCAAACCACGCAATCGCTTCGGCCACGTCGACCGGCTGGCCGCCCTGGCTCATCGCGTTCATGCGGCGGCCCGCTTCGCGGATTGCGAACGGTACGGCCGCCGTCATCTGCGTCTCGATAAAGCCGGGCGCGACGGCGTTGATGGTGATCCCACGTTCGGCCAGCAGCGGCGCGCTCGCCTGCACGAGGCCGATCACGCCTGCCTTGGACGTCGCGTAGTTGGTCTGCCCGAGGTTGCCCGCAATGCCGCTGATGGACGACACGCAGACGATGGCGCCGCCCGAGCGCAACGCGTTGGCCGCGAGCAGCGCCTCGTTGATGCGCAGCTGCGCTGCCAGGTTGATGTCGAGCACGGCCCGCCATGCGGCTTCGGTCATGCGGGCGATCGTCTTGTCGCGCGTGATGCCGGCGTTGTGCACGAGGACGTCGATGCCTCCGAGCGCGGCGATCTGCTGTGCGAGCAGGGCAGGCGTCTGCGGCGCGGCGATGTCATACGCCAGCGCTTCGCCGCCGATCTCCTGGGCGACGCTGTTCAACCCGTCCTGCGCGGCTGGCACGTCGAGACACAGGACCCGCGCACCGTCGCGCGCGAGCACGTGCGCAATGGCAGCACCGATCCCGCGCGACGCGCCCGTGACCAGCGCGGTGCGCCCGGCCAACGGTTTTTGCCAATCCACCGAGCGCGGCACCGCGGCGCCAACGCGCACCACCTGCCCCGACACATAGGCCGAGCGCGCCGACAGCAGGAAGCGCAACGTCGATTCCGCCGCGCCTTCGGCGCCTGCCGCAACGTAGACGAGCTGTGCCGTGCAGCCGCGCCGGATTTCCTTGCCGAGCGAACGGGTCAGCCCTTCGAGCGCACGCTGGGCAATGGCGGCCTCCGGTGTCCTGCAGCGTTCGGGTGGGCGTCCGATCACGACTACGCGGCCGCAGCGTCCGATCGCGCGCACACCGTCGTGGAAGACGTGGTACAGCGCGTCGAGCCCGTCAATGGAGGTGATGCTCGTTGCATCGAAGACGATGCCGCCGATGCGGTCGAACGCATCGCCGTCCTTGCCCGTCGGCGCGACGAAGCGGCCTGTGATCTGCCCATGCCGGTTGGCCGCGCCGAGCCATTCCGGATCGCTTTCATGAAAGCGTGTCGGCACACCAATCCCGGCAAACAGCGCGGCGAGCACCTCGCGCATCGCGCCGCCCGGTGCCGCACCCACCAGGAACGGGCCGACGAATTCCGGCTCTCCCGGCCGATAGCGGCGCAGCGGCACCGGCTGCGGCAGGCCCAGGTTGGCCGAGAGCCACTTGCCGAAACTGGAACCGACGAAATCGAGGTACTTGTCTTGCATCGTTGTGGTTGTGTGGTGGCGCGTTGGTGGTGTTACGCCGCGCGGCGCTCGGTGGTCTGCAACGCGTCGAGCGCATCCTTGCGGCGCTGCAGGTCGGCCAGCAGGTTGAAGTCCGGCGGGAAGTCATCCACGGCGACGGCGTGTTCGCCGAAGCGCGCGTAGTCGCACAACTGCTTGCGTTCCGCCTCGTCGATGAGCTTCTGTGCCACGGCTTGTGCGGTCCACGCTTCAAAGTCGGGGAGGCTCTGCGGCACGGGCGGAAGCTTCCCCTCGCGGATGGCGGGTTTCAGGCGCTGCTCGATGGCGTCCACGGTCGGCTGCAGGCGGAAGGCTTCTTCGCCGTAGGCGATCGGGTCGATGTCGGGCGTGGGGCAGTACGAATCGGCCAGCAGGCGATCGCGTGCGGCCCCCGGCGTCTGCATCAGTTCGGCCACCTGCGCCGCAAGCGCATCCGACGGTTTGCGATACGGGGCACCGAACGGGAAGATCATCGCGCGAAGCAATCCGGCGATGCCCGCGCTCGGGAAGTTCGCCAGCACGCCGTCGAGCGCGTCCTGCGCACGCACCAGCGCATCCTGCACCGACCAATGCACGAGCGGTGCATCTTCGGCCGGGCGGCCTTCGTCTTCGAAGCGCTTGAGTGCAGCCGAGACCAGGTACATCTGCGAAAGGATGTCGCCAAGGCGCCCGGTGATGCTCTCGCGGCGCTTGAGTGTGCCGCCCAGTGTGAACATCGCCACGTCCGACAGCAGTGCCAGCGCCGTCGAGAAGCGGTTCACGGCGCGGTAATAGCGCTGCATCTCGGGCGCGGCGTTGCCTGGCGCCGGCGCCACGCGGCCGCCCGACAGCGCATGCAGGAACGCCCGCACGAAGTTGCCCGCGATGAAGGCGCCGTGGCCGAACAGCGCTGCATCGAACGCGCGCAGCGTCTCGGGCGAGTCGGCGCCTTGCGCGGCGGTCATCTCGCGCAGCACGTACGGATGGCAGCGGATCACGCCCTGCCCGAAGATGATCAGGCAGCGCGTCATGATGTTCGCGCCTTCCACCGTGATCGCGATCGGCACCTGCTGATACGCGCGCGCCAGGAAGTTGTTTGGCCCCATGCAGATGCCCTTGCCGCCGACGATGTCCATCGCATCGTTGACCACATCGCGCGCCCGTTCGGTGACGTGGTACTTGGCAATGGCGGAGATGACCGAAGGCTTCTCGCCGAGGTCCACGGCAAGCGCAGACAGGCGCCGCGCCGCATCCATCATGTAGAGATTGCCGCCCATGCGGCCGAGCGCCTCCTGGATGCCCTCGAACTTGCCGATGGGGGTGCGGAACTGGCGGCGCACGGCGGCATAGGCGCCCGTGCTGCGCACCGCCAGCTTGGCCAGCCCCACGTTGGACGACGGCAGCGAGATCGCGCGGCCCGCAGCGAGGCATTCCATCAGCATGCGCCAGCCGCGGCCGACCTGCGCCTGCCCGCCGATCACCCAGTCGATCGGGATGAACACATCCTTGCCCCAGTTCGGGCCGTTCTGGAACACCGCGTTCAGCGGCCAATGGCGGCGGCCGATGTTCACGCCCGGATGCTGGGTCGGGATGAGCGCGCACGTGATGCCGGGCTCCTTGTCGCCGCCGAGCAGGCCATCCGGATCGACCGCGCGGAAGGCCAGGCCCAGCACCGTCGCAATGGGGCCGAGCGTGATGTAGCGCTTGCTCCAGGTCACGCGAAAACCAAGCGTCTCGCGGCCTTCGTGCATGCCGCGACAGACCACGCCGACATCCGGGATGGCCGCCGCATCGGATCCCGCATACGCGTTGGTCAACGCAAAGCAGGGAATCTCCTCACCGCGGGCGAGGCGCGGCAGGTAGTGGTTCTTCTGTGCCTCGGTGCCGTAGTGCAGCAGCAGCTCGGCCGGCCCCAGGGAGTTGGGCACCATGACGGACACGGTGGCCGCCGAGCACCGCGTTGCCAGCTTCATCACGACCTGCGAGTGCGCATAGGCCGAGAACCCTTTGCCGCCGTACTCCTTCGGGATAATCATGCCGAGGAAGCCGGCCTCCTTGGCGTACGCCCACGCTTCGGGCGACATGTCCTGCCAGATCTGCGTGCTCTCCCAGTCGTTGGCCAGGTCGCAGAGCTTCTCGGTTTCCACGTCGAGGAACGATTGTTCTTCGGGCGACAGGCGAGGCTGCGGTGAAGACAGCAGGCGCGACCAGTTCGGCCGGCCCGAGAACAGTTCGGCATCCCACCAGACCGTGCCGGCCTCGATGGCGTCGCGTTCGGTCTGCGACATCTCCGGCATGATCTTGCGGAACATCGCCAGCACGCGCCGGGTGATCAGAGCGCGGCGCAGCGGCTTGATCGCGAGCACCAGCGCAGGCAGCACGAAGACGATGGCGAGTACGGTGGTCGCCGCCGGGCCCACGAGGCCGAGCCACGCGCCGGCGGCCAGCCACACGCCGGTCATGATCAGCCAGGCGAGCGCCGAGGCTTCCATGCTGGCAAGCCCGAGCGCGGCGATGCAAAGCAGGACGATCCAGATCGTCGTCATGAGGGTCTCCGTTGGATGCGTTCATGTGCCGTACGTGTCGGCGGGCGGCATCACGCCAGCGCCCGAGCGACTGCCGTGCCTGGGCGCGACGGCGCCGCGCGGCGAGTACCGGGGCGGTCAGGCTCCCGGACTGCGCCACGGGCGCATCGGGTTGGCCGGAAAGATCGCGCGCGCCGCGTTGCTGCGGCGGATGGCCAAGGCCCGTGTGCGTGCGGTCGGTGCAGCCGAGGTGTCGGCCTCGTCGTCGTGATCGCCGTGTTCATCGGCGTTCAGTCCGTCGTGTTGCTGCATGGCGGTGCGTGCGCCAGGCGTGCGGCCAAAGAGATCGCCCGGGAATGGCGATGCGGTGGCCGGCGTGGCGCTGCGCTCCGTCAGGCGGCCGCCCTGACGGCCGGCGCCGCCGTGGCCGCCATCGTTGCCGCCGGCCGCGTCGTCGGCATGTGCCACCGGTGTGGGCACCTGCGCTTCGGCCAGCTCGACCACCTGGTCCAGCGCTCCCGCCTCGCCCGGCAACGGCGCATTCAATGTGGCCACCACCAGCGCGGTCAGGCGTGCCAGCAGCGATGCATCGTTCATCGGCTTGCCCTGCGTGAACAGCGGCAGCAGGTTGTTCAGGTCGTCACCCGCCAGCACGCCTGCCAGCGCCTTGAGCGCGAAGTGCAGGCGCCAGCCGAGTTCCGGGCGCGGCACGTGCGGCAACGCACGGGAGAAGGCTTCGAAGAACCGATCGAAGACCGGCGCGTAGTGGCCAAGCAGGTAGTTCTGCACGAACGGCGAGGTGTCGGAGTACACGCGGCCCATCAGGCGCAGGAAGGCGGGGCCGCCCGTTTCCGGATTGCGCGCCATCTGCAAGGCCGGCACGAACAGCGCGCCCAGCACGTGATCGCAGGAAAGCTGCTCCTTCGTCCAGCGCTCCTCGCAGGCGGTCAGCAGGGCGAGCCGGCGCGTGTTGAGCGGATCGAGCCGGCGTCCGAGCACCGACTGCATCAGCGCTTCCTTGCTGCCGAAGTGGTAGTTGACCGCGGCCAGGTTGACCTTGGCGCGCGCCGTGATCTGCCGCAACGACATCGCCTCGTAGCCGAACTCGATGAACAGCAGTTCGGTGGCTTCCAGAATGCGGCCCTTGGTGTCTCCTGCTCCAGGACGTCCCATGTCTCCAACCTCTTGTTTTGGTCCGATACCGGCGCGCGATTGCTGCATTGCAGCGCTCGAACGAACGATTCAAACATGTGTATTTGTGTTGCTCGGGCATGTTAGGAACAGACGTTTGAAAACGCCAAGCGTGCGATTCGAGCAAGCACTCTAGAGGGGGAGAGGTTTCGGCGGGGACGCCGGTGGGACGGGCCCCGCATGGAGAGTGGGCGCAAACATTCGGCGCAGGGCCGAAGCGCTTGCGCCCGGGCGGGAGGTCAGCCGGCCGGCCGAAGCGGCGCTTGAAGCCCGCCAAAGAATGCTGCGGCGTTCTGTGCGAGGGTGGCGAGGTGATACCCGCCTTCCTGCACCACCAGCGTCGGCAAGCCGGTCGCGCCGATGGCCTGCCCAAGACGACCAAAGCCTTCGGTGGACACGTCCACCTGCGATTGCGGATCTTCGCGGTAGATGTCAAAGCCGAGCGAGAGCACCAGCACGTCAGGCTCGAAGCGTGCCAGCGCGGCCAGCGCTTGGTCGAGCTTGTCAAAGAACACCGATTCCGGCGAGCGATGCGGCATCGGCAGGTTCACGTTCAGGCCCAGGCCGTCGCCGGTGCCGCGCTCGTCGTCAAAACCGGCGACGACGGGGTAGAAGTTGGTCGGGTCTCCATGGATGGAGACGTACAGCACATCGGCGCGGTCGTAGAAGATTTCCTGGATGCCCTGGCCATGGTGCATGTCGGTGTCGAGAATGGCGACGCGCTGGAACCTCCCGCGCAGCGCCTGCGCGGCGATGGCAGCGTTGTTCAGGTAGCAGAAACCGCCAGCGGCCTCGCGTCGGGCGTGATGCCCCGGCGGGCGGCACAGCGCATACGCCATGCGCTCGCCGTTGAGGATGGCCTGCGCACCGGCCGCTGCGCTCTGTGCAGACCAGTAGGCCGATCGCCACGTGTTCTCCCCCACGGGGCAACTGCCGTCGGCCAGGTACCGTGCCGCCTGGGCCAGCACGCCGCGCAGCGCGTTCGGTTCACGCACGAAGATGTTGGACATCACCTCGTCGCCCCAGTCTTCGGGCAGCCGCTGCCATTCGGCATGGGCGTTCTGCAGGAAGCGCAGGTAGGGCTCGCCGTGCACCGCGGTGAGCGGCGCCACGCCATGGTCTTCGGGTCGCGTGATGGTGAAGCCGAGATCGCGCGCCGCCTGCAGCAGGTGGATGGCGCGGTCGGGCACCTCTTGCGGCGTGCGCATCTTGCCGCGCGAGTAGTAGCTCTGCGGGTGGTGCAGGAGCTGTTCAGGATGGAAAAACGTGAGCATGGTGAAGCAGGTGGATGGAGATCGTTACGCGTTCACCGCATCGGCAGCCGGTGCGCGGCCGCATTGGCGTGCATCGATGGCCGCGATGCACAGCAGCGACACACCGGCGAGCAGCGTGTAGAACACCGCCAGCGGCCACCACTGGCCGTGAAAGCGCTGCGCGAGGACGGTGCCGACCAGCGGCGTGAGCCCGCCCGCCACCGCACCGCATACCTGGTACGACAGCGAGATCGCCGAGTAGCGCACGCGTGTCTCGAACACACCCGACACGAAGCCCGCGATCACCGAATAGAAGCTCGCCATGCACACCACGGCCAGCGCAATGCCCAGCACCATCAGCGGAGCGTGGCGCGTCTGCACCAGCAGGAACATCGGATACGGCGAGGCCATCGCCAGCAGCGCCATCAGCTTGAGGAAGCGCGCGCCGCCGAGCTTCTCGGAGAGCCACGCCGCGAGCGGCTGCGCGAGGAACTGGATGATCGCCACGGCAAACAGGCAATCGAGAATCAGCGTCTTGGGCAGCGACAGGTACTGCGTCGTGTACGCAATCATGAACGTGTTGGTGAAGTACACGCCCGCGATGCCGATCGTGTTGGCGCCGATGCACAGCAGCAGCGGCACGCGCGCCGTGCGCCAGACCTCGGCGATCGGCAGCTTGGCCGTCTTGCGTTGCGCCTGCATCTGCGCAAACTCGGGCGATTCGTTCACACCAAGGCGGATCGCCACGCCCACGAGCAGCAGCACCGCGCTTGCCAGGAAGGGCAGGCGCCAGCCCCAGTCCATGAACGCGTCTTTCTCCATCGACGTGACGAGGCGGAACGCCAGCAGCGAGAGGATCAACCCGGCCGGGCTGCCCAGCTGCGCGAACGAGGCAAAGAACGTGCGCCGGCCCTGGGGCGCATGCTCGCCGGCCATCAGCACCGCGCCGCCCCATTCGCCGCCGACCGCAATGCCCTGCACCACGCGCAGCACCACGAGCAGGACCGGGGCGATGGCGCCGGCGGTGGCGTACGTCGGCAGCAGGCCGATGCCGATGGTCGCCAGGCCCATCATCGTGAGCGTGATCATCAGGGCTTTCTTGCGGCCGATGCGGTCTCCCCAGTGGCCGAACACCACGCCGCCGAGCGGCCGGGCGAAGAAGCCCACCGCGAACGTGCCGAACGACGCGAGCGTGCTCAGGAACGGATCGCCGCCCGGGAAGAACAGCGGCCCGAATACGAGCGCGGCGGCGGTGGCGTAGATGTAGAAGTCGTACCACTCGATCATGGTGCCGACAAAGGCGGCGGTGGCCGCGCGCGCAGGCTGGCGCCCGCTCGGTTGAGACAGTTGCATGGTGGTGCTCCTCGCAAGTTTTTTTACTCGCCGCATCGAGGCGGCGATGCGTGTTTATTGCCGGTTGACGGGTATTAGTCAAATTCTGAATACTTATTCTTCGCATAAATTCAACTCATATTCAGAGGAACGACCGGCCATCATGGAACCGTCTGCCTTCGACCCCGCACTCGTCAGCGACCGGCTCGACTGGAACCTGCTGCGCACGTTCCTCACCATCGTCCACGAGCGCAGCATCAGCCGGGCTGCGGTACGGCTGCACATCACCCAGCCGGCGGTGAGCCTCGCGCTACGGCGCCTGGAAGGCCAACTCGGTCACACGCTCATCGAACGGCGCGGCTCGCGCTTCCGCCTCACGCGCGCGGGCGAAGATGTGCTGCGCATTGCCACCGATGTCTACGGCAACGTCGCGCGGCTCGGCTCCGAACTCGGCGAGCCGCAGGACGATGTAAGCGGCGTGCTGCATCTGCTGACCGTCAGCCGCATCCAATCGGGCGTGTACGACGAATGCCTCGCGGCGTTTCATCGGCATCACCCGCGCGTCGATCTGCAGGTGGACGTGATGCGCAGCGCGGACATCCTCGATGCACTGGCGCAAAAGCGCGCCGGCATTGGGCTGAGCCTGTGCCGGACGCCGGCCGAGAAGCTTGAGCGGCAACTGTTCCTGCGCCAGCGCTATGCCGTGTTCTGCGGACGGCACCACCGGTTGTTCGGGCGCACCGGGCTGTCGATCGACGACCTGCTCGGCGAGAACTTCGTCTCCTTCATGAGTGATCAGCTCGGCGATGCGCTCTCGCCGCTGGCGGTGTTTCGCGATCAGAAGGGATTCACCGGTCGTATCGTCGCCACCTCGCCGAGCCTGGACGAGATCAAGCGGCTGGTGTTCGCCGGCTACGGGATCGGCTGCTTGCCGGAACACATCGTGGCGGACGATCTCGCGCAGCAGAGGCTGTGGCGCTTGCCGCCGGAGGAAGGGGTGGCGGATATCGACCTGTACTTGCTGTGGCACAAGGAGCGGCGGTTGACGCCAGCGGAGACGGCGTTTCTGGCGCACTTTCGGCGCTATATGGCCAGGTATTCGTTGGCTGAGCGGCTGGGGGATGTGGTGAATGCGCCCTTGGCGGCTTTGCGGGGGGGATGAAGGGGGGCGCTGGTCCATCCGTGTTTCGTGCCCTGCCGGGCACGAAACAACGGATGCACCACAACCCGAAAACCAACACCAACAAAACCCCCCACCCCGCATCCTGCTAAACTACGCCCCTTCTCGCAGTCCCCGGGGTCCAGTCGCCCCGTCACCTACCCAGGCTTTGTCCACGATTGGCGCACGAACGAATGCGCGGGACACGCCGGTCCAATCGCTTTTCCATGTCGTTTTCCGAACTCGGCTTGTCAGACAAGCTGGTACGTGCCGTGGCCGAACTCGGCTACGCAGAACCCACTCCGATTCAACGCCAGGCCATCCCCGCCATCCTCAAGGGCGGTGACCTGCTCGCCGGCGCACAGACCGGCACCGGCAAGACCGCCGGTTTCACGCTGCCGTTGCTGCACCGCCTGTCTGCATCGCAGCCCAACAAGGTGCAGACGCCGCAGGGCATGCGCTTCCCGATCCGGGCGCTGGTGCTGACGCCCACGCGTGAGCTTGCCGCGCAGGTGGAAGAAAGCGTGCGCGCCTATGGCAAATACCTGCCGCTGAAGTCGATGGTGATGTTCGGCGGCGTCGGCATCAACCCGCAGATCGATGCGCTCAAGCGCGGCGTCGATATCGTCGTGGCCACGCCGGGCCGTCTGCTCGACCACGTCGGCCAGCGCACCATCGACCTGTCGCACATTGAACTGCTGGTGCTGGACGAAGCCGATCGCATGCTCGACATGGGCTTCATCCACGACATCCGCAAGATCCTCAACATCCTGCCGCCGAAGCGTCAGAACCTGCTGTTCTCGGCCACGTTCTCCGACGACATTCGCGAACTGGCCGACCGTCTGCTCGACAAGCCGGCGCTGATTGAAGTCGCGCGCCGCAACACGACGGCCGAGACGGTCGAGCAACGCATCTATCCGGTTGACCGCGAGCGCAAGCGCGAACTGCTCGCCAAGCTTGTACGCGACAACGACTGGCACCAGGTGCTGGTCTTCACGCGCACCAAGCATGGCGCGAACCGCCTGGCCGAGCAGCTCACCCGCGACGGCATCCCCGCGCTGGCCATTCACGGCAACAAGAGCCAATCGGCACGCACGCGCGCGCTGACGGAGTTCAAGGCCGGGACGCTGCGCGTGCTGGTCGCCACCGATATCGCCGCGCGCGGCATCGACATCGACCAACTGCCGCACGTGGTCAACTTCGACCTGCCGAATGTGCCGGAAGACTACGTGCACCGTATCGGCCGCACGGGCCGCGCGGGTGCGCAGGGCGAGGCGATCTCGCTGGTCTGCGTGGACGAGCACGGCCTGCTGCGCGACATCGAACGCCTGATCAAGCGCGAGTTGCCGCGTACCGTGCTGGAAGGCTTCGAGCCGGACCCGACGATTGCGCCGGAGCCGATTCCGAATGGGCGCAACAACGCGCGTGGCGGTCGCCCGGGCGGTGGTCGCGGCCAGCCGCGCCAAGCCGCTGGCGGCAATGCCGCGCCGCGCGAACCGCGTGCTCCGCGAGAGCCCCGCGAGCCGCGCCGTGAATCGACCGGCAGTGGCCAGGGGCAGAACCAAGGCCAAGGCCGCAATGGCGGCGCAAACCGCCAGCGCCAGGCGCAAGGTCAGCGCGACGGCCAGGCGGCACCGAAGCCGCGGGGCGGCAACGGCGGCAATGGCCAATCGCAGGCGCGCGGCCAGCGCCAAGGGCAGGCGCAAGGCAACGGGCAGGGCGGCCATCCGCGTCGTGCGCAGAGCACGCAAGCCGCGCAACCTGCACAGAAGACCGCACAGCCGGCCAAGCAGCCGTTCAACGGCCTGTTCGCCAAGGCCGCTGCATTGCTCGGCGGCCGCAAAGGCTGACGTTCATGCACGGCAGCGACGACAGCGGCCTGCCCGCATCCGCCGAAGCGCCATACGGCGGCCTGACGCCCGACAGCATCCTGGATGCGCTGGCGGAGGTCGGGCTGATGCCGGACGGCCGCATGTTCGCGCTCAATAGCTACGAAAACCGCGTGTACCAGGTCGGCGTGGAAGACGGCGCCCCGGTGGTGGTCAAGTTTTACCGGCCGGGCCGCTGGACCGACACGCAGATCGTCGAAGAGCACACCTTTACGGCGGAACTGGCGGCGGCGGAAATCCCTGTGATCGCGCCGCTGGAAATCGATGGCCGCACGCTGCACGCGTTTGGGCGCTGGCACTTCGCGATCTTCCCGCGCTGCGCCGGCCGCGTGCCCGCCATCGACCGCGACGACACGCTCGAATGGATGGGGCGCTTCCTTGGCCGCATCCACGCCGTCGGCGCGCAGCGTCCGTTCATGGCGCGGCCCGCGCTCGACATCGACACCTTCGGCGTGCAATCGCGCGACTGGCTGCTCGAACACGATTTCATCCCGTCCGATCTGCTGCCCGCCTGGCGCAGCGTCGCCGACGCCGCACTTGATGGCGTGCGCCGCTGCTACGACCGCGCGGGCGACGTCTCACTGCTGCGCCTGCACGGCGATTGCCACGCCTCCAACGTCCTCTGGATCGAAGAAGACGACGCCCGGCAAGGCGACCCGCTGCGTTCGGCCGGCCCGCACTTCGTCGATTTCGACGACAGCCGCACCGGCCCGGCCGTGCAGGATCTGTGGATGCTGCTCTCAGGCGATCGCGCATTGATGCAGTCGCAGCTGGCCAGCCTGCTCGCCGGCTACGAGGACTTCTGTGAGTTCGACACGCGCGAGCTGCATCTGGTGGAAGCGTTGCGCACGCTGCGCCTGCTGCACTACAGCGCGTGGCTGGCGCGTCGCTGGAATGATCCGGCGTTCCCTGCCGCGTTTCCGTGGTTCAACACGCAACGTTACTGGCAGGACCGGGTGCTGGAATTGCGCGAGCAGATCGCGCTGCTGGACGAACCGCCGCTCTGGTGAAACCGAGCGGCGGTTTTTCTTTGAGGCTCAGGCGAACTTGCCGGCCTGGAAGTCACGCACGGCCTGGAAGATTTCTTCCTGCGTGTTCATCACGAACGGGCCGTACTGCACAATCGACTCGTTCAGCGGCTTGCCCGCGATCAGCAGCACGCGCGCCGGCGCATCGTCCGCGCGGATGTCCACGCCGTCGCTGCCTTCCGTGTTGGCCAGGATGGCCATCTGCTTGTCGTCCACACGCTGCAGGCCGGCGTTGCCCGGCGCTTTCGCATCGCCCACCATCGCGCTGCCGCGGAACACGTAGACGAACGCGTTGTGCTTTTCCGGCAGCGGCTGCGCGAACGACGCCCCGGCCGGCAGCGTGATGTCCAGATACAGCGGCTGCGTCGCTTCGCGCGTCATCGCGCCTCGCACGCCTTGCGACTCCCCGGCGATCACGCGCACGGCCACGCCGTCCTGCGTCGTGAACTCCGGAATCTCTTCGGACGGGATGTCGCGGTACCACGGCGTCGTCATCTTGTCGCGTGCGGGCAGGTTCAGCCATAGCTGGAAGCCTTCCATCACGCCGTCTTCCTGCTCGGGCATTTCGGAGTGCACGACACCGCTGCCTGCCGTCATCCACTGCACGCCGCCATGCTGCAGCAGGCCTTCGTGCCCGGCGCTGTCGCGGTGGCGCATGCG
This sequence comes from Ralstonia mannitolilytica, assembly GCF_905397375.1. Lineage (GTDB taxonomy): Bacteria > Pseudomonadota > Gammaproteobacteria > Burkholderiales > Burkholderiaceae > Ralstonia > Ralstonia mannitolilytica. The sequence continues at coordinate 72,253 of NZ_CAJPVG010000005.1, read as the reverse complement.
GCCCGCGATCATGTACGTCACCGTTTCGAAGCCGCGGTGCGGATGGTCGGGAAAGCCGGCCAGGTAGTCGTTCGGGTCATCGCTGCGGAATGCATCGAGCATCAGGAACGGGTCAAGCCGCCGTTGCAGGTTGTTCGTCAGCACGCGGGTGAGCTTCACGCCGGCGCCATCCGAGGTCGGCCGGCCCGTGATGATGCGCTCCACCCGACGGCCGCGCTGCACTTGGGCTTGCACGAGGGTTTCCATGTCGTTCTCCTGGGTTTGGGGATTTGTCATATCCCGAATGTAGGGTAGTTGCCCTGTTTGCACTAGTCGGTTATTGTGGGAAAAAATGTTGCTCACGGCGAGACAATGAAAACCACAAGCCGGCGGGCGCCCCAATCAGGAGGAAACCCATGGATCTGAATCAGCTGGCGCTGTTCGTGCGCGTCGTGGAGGCGGGGAGCTTCACCGCGGCGGCGGCGCGGCTCGATTTGCCGAAGTCGTCGGTCAGCCGCGGCATTGCGGCCCTCGAGCAGGATTTGAACGTTCGACTGTTACAGCGCACCACACGCACGCTGCATCTGACGGATGCGGGCCAGAGCCTGTATCAGGTGGCGTCGCACGCACTGGAAGAGATCGAACGCGCCACCACCTGCGCCGGTGAGCTCCAGGATGTGCCGCGCGGCAAAGTGCGTCTCACGTCGTCGGAAGACGTCGGGCGGTTGCTGGTGGCGCCTGTGGCCGCACGCTTCATGCAGCAGTATCCGGACATCGACCTCGACGTCGTGCTCACCCCGCGCAATGTCGACCTGGTGCAGGAGGGCTTCGACCTGGCGGTGCGTGTCGGGCGCCTGGCAGACAGCTCGCTGGTGGCCCGCCCGCTCGGCGTGCTGCGTATCGGCTTGTTCGCCTCGCCGGATTACCTGCAGCGCCGCGGCGCACCGCAGACCGTGCAAGGCCTGGCCGATCACTGCTGCCTCGACTTTCGCGGCAGCGGGCGCGGCGAAACGCAATGGCGCCTCGTCGGCCCCGATGGGCTGAAGACGGTTGCCGTGCGCGCCCGCCTGAACGCCGACAGCCTCTCGTACCTCGAGACCTTGATCGCGGCCGGCACCGGCATCGGCCCGCTGCCGTTGTATGCAAGCGCCGTGGCCCGAGCCAATGCGCCGCTGCCACGCCTCGTGCGCGTGCTGCCCGATTACGCCACGAGCGGGGAGCCGATCCACCTCGTTACGCCGTCTGCTCGCTTCGTGCCCAAGCGCGTTCGCCTGCTGATCGACATGTTGACCGAATCGATCCGCCAGGAGCTTGAGAACGCAGATCCGACGTGATGCCCGGTTCGCCGCCCGGGGGAAGGACATGTCAAATATTGTCACGGGCGACGCGCTTGCCGGCTGCGCGAGGCATCATGTCACTCCCGTTTGCCGGACAAATACGTCGGAATCCCCTCCTTGACGTTACCCCGTGACGTTGCAGCGCGTCCCCCGGTGTGCTGCACGTGTCTGGCATACGAGACCCTTGGGTGTTTCTGATCCCGTCACATGTGAGAAACACCGCCGCCCGGACCCCGTTGTCCGGGCTTTTTTTTCGCATCTCCCGCGCAAGACACGCTCGAAAATGGTCTGCAAGCATGTTCACAAATTGGGACTTTTCTCATGGTCCGTGGCAGACCTCGCCATGAAAATCGAAAACACGTAACACATGCAACGGATCGCGTGAAAGCACGGCGGACCGGGCGCCGGCCAGGGGCGCCGCCATTCTGGCGCGCATGTGGGCAAACTTTCATGGAACCGAACATGCGAATCGCCTTGCTCGAAGACGACCCCTTCCAAAGCGAAGTCATCGTCCAGATCCTGTCCCAATCCGACCACGAAGTCGTCACGTATACCGATGGCACCACGCTGCTGCGCATGCTCGGGCGCTGCTCGTACGACATGCTGATCCTCGACTGGCATACGCCGGGCATGCTCGGCATCGATGTGCTGAGCGTCGTACGGGGCCGTCACAAGGAGGTGCTCCCCATTCTGTTCGTGACGGCCGAGGAAGACGAAAAGAGCCTGGTGCGCGCGCTCACGCAGGGCGCTGACGATTACATCGCCAAGCCGTTCCGCATTTCTGAGCTGCGTGCGCGCGTCGATGCGCTGCTGCGTCGCGCGTATCCGATTCCGTATGGCCGCCTGCCGTTCGAGTTGGGGCCGTATCACTTCAACCCCCAGCGCCAGCAGGTCACGCTGCACGGTCAGCCCGTCGCGCTGACGGCCATCGAGTTCCAGCTTGCGCTGCTGCTGTTCTCGAACGTGGGCCGCACACTGTCGCGAGACCACATCTTTGGCCAGGTGTGGGGCCGCAACTCATCGGAATACACGCGCACGATCGACAGCCACGTCTCGCGTATCCGCATGAAGCTGAACATCGAGCCAACCAACGAAGTGCGCCTGGTGGCGGTGTACAAGCACGGCTATCGTGTGGATCACCTCAAGGCCGCGGAGGGCTTCGGCACCATGGCCGATATCGGCGTCGAGGCATACGACGCGTAGGCGCCGGCCGGTCTGGCTGTCGCGCCAGGGCGGTGCCGCAAGACGTGCGGCGCCGCCCTTGCTGTTTCTGCGGTGGCTGCTATGCTCGGCGCTTCTTCTTCCGTGCCGAGGTCGACGTGCCGCTCATCAATCTCAATGCCGTTGCCGACGCGTTGCCCCATGCATGGTCTTCCCACGTGGTGGAGCGGTTTGGCGGCGGCAACTTCAAGGTCCTGCGCATGGACGGTACGCCATACCCCGACGAAGCGCATGACTACGCCGAAGGCCTGCTCGTGCTCGACGGCGAACTGCGGCTGCGCATTGGCGGCGAGGCAGTGATGGTTTCCCCTGGAGAACTGTACGTGGTGCCCGCCGGTGTGCCGCACAGCGTCGATGCCGGCAGCGCAGGCACGCTGGTCATTCTGGACGTGTAGGCCGTACGTCGGGCGCCTCGGCGATCCGTTCGGCATCGAGCACGCAGCCGGGCGCCGCATCGATGCCGATGCGATGCTGTTCGCTGAACTGGTGCTCGGGGAGGAACGTGGGCAGCAGGCCCATGGTGACAGGGCAAAAGCTGTTCAGGCCTGCGGCTCTCCGCTGGCTGGTGAGGTGACCGGCGCTGGCGCGAAGGCCGCGTCGCGCGCGGGCGGTTCCGCAAGGCTGCGCTTCATCAACCATCTGACGCCGGGGATGCGCAGCCCGGTGGTGAACACCACGTCGCGCAACCAGCCGCCGTATTGCGCCTGGAAGCACGGTGTAAGCGCGCGGCTGAGCGTCTGGTACGCCTGCACGGTGCGCAGGCGGCGCGCGTGGTAGGCGAGGGCTCCGTCGGTCGGACCATGGGCTTGCACGCACGATGCCAATGCCAGTGCGTCCTGCACGGCCAGCGTCGTACCGAGGCCGAGCTGCGGGCTCATGGCGTGCGCGGCGTCGCCGATCACGCAATAGGGCGGTTTGGCGAGCGCGCGCGGCCACGTGTGGCGATAGACGGCAAACGGCAGGTCGTCATGCGAACCGATCTGCTCGACCATCGGCGCGGCTTGCGGCCACAGGCTCAGCACATGGGCCTTCCAGTGCGCGATGTCGGTCTGGCGCCAGGTGTGCACGGCATCGCCGGGCAGGCTCCAGAACATCGACAGGCGCGTGCGGTTGCCGTCGACGTCCGTAGGCAGCAGCCCCATCATCTCGCGCGTGCCGCGAAAGCGCTGCTGGAGCACGCGCGGGTTCCAGCCGTCGACCCAGCCCTGGAACCATAGCGTGCCCCATCGATAGGTGCTTGACGGGCCGGCCAGGCCTGCCGGCTCGCGCAATGCCGAAGCGGCGCCATCCGCAATCACGAACAGGTCGAACGCCGATTCGCCGTGCGTGTGCGCCACGCGTGCGCGCGGGCCGTCTGCTTGCAATTGTGCGATCGCGCAACCGAAGTGGAACGTGGCGCCGGCATGCAGCGCGGCGTCGTACAGCATCGACGAGAGGGCGTGTCGCGTGACGGCTCGGCCCGGCGTCTCGGCATAGTCAATGTCGAGCAGGCGCCAGCCGCGATGGCTCAGGCCGATCAGCCGGTCGATCGGCGCCCCGATGCCTTCGAGCGCGCAGCCCACGCCGAGTGCCTCGAGCGCGCGGATGCCCTGGGGCTGGATGAGCAGGCCCGCACCCATCGCTGTCAATTGCGGGTGTTTTTCGAAGACGTGCACGTCGTGTCCGTGGCGGGCAAACGCAATGGCGGCGGCCAGGCCGGCGTTACCGGCGCCGGCGATGCCGATGGACAGCGAGCGGGGTGCGGTCATGAAGGCGTGGCGGATCGTTTGCTCGAGATGATAACGATACGGCACGCACGTTAAGAAAGATCGCGCGGCGTGTGCTATGCGCCCGTCATTGCGCGCAACGTGCCGAGCAGGACTTGCCGACAGTTGCGCACCATCTTCTCTTCGGGATCGCGATAGCCGGTCAGCAGCCACGCTGCCCCGACGTTGGTCATGGCGCCCACCAGGGCCAGCCCGATGATGCGCTGGTCGGCACGCCGGTCGGCATCGTCAGGGGCGGCGGCTGGAACGTTCTCCATGATCTGCCTGCCGAATTCGAGCAGGTTGCGCTGATACGTCGCATCCGTTTCGGGGCTCACGCCCATCACTTCGAGCAGCAGCACGCGCGCCGCGCAGGGGTCCCTCAGGAACGCGAAGAATGCATGCAGGCCGGCATCGATGCGCGCTTCGAGGGTGCCGTCCACGGCGGCAGTGGCTTGCGCCACTCGGGCGCGCAGGTCGTCGGCGTGCTGCTGGTATGTCGCGCGCAGCAGGTCCTCGGTACTGTCGAAGGCGGCATAGAAATAGCGGTCGTTGAGCTTGGCTTCCTGGCAGATGGCCCGCACGGTGGCCTTGCGGAAGCCGACCGTTCCGAACACCCGTGTGGCGGCACGGATCAGCGCGTCGCGGCGCTCCGCTGCACGTGCCTCGGGCGCCACACCCGCGTATGGGCGACCTTTCCTGGGCGTTTCAAGTGTTTTCTCCATTCCGCTATTTGACGATATCGCGCGCGAAAATTAAAGTGGTGACAATGCACACCAGATTAAGGCGGAAGCCGCCGTGCCGCCAACAGGAGACCGCATGGAGCCCATTGAACAGCGCACCCGCCACCCATCTGATTCGGACACCGACCTCGACGTGCTCATCGTCGGGGCGGGCCTGTCAGGCGTGGGCGCCGCATATCACCTGCGCGAGCGTTGCCCATGGGCGCGGATTGCCATCCTGGAAGCGCGCGAGACGATCGGCGGCACGTGGGACTTGTTCCGCTATCCCGGCATCCGGTCTGACTCCGACATGTTCACGCTGGGCTACAGCTTCCGGCCGTGGCACAGCAACAAGGCCATCTCCGACGGCCAGACGATTCTCGATTACATCCGCGACACCGCGCGTGTGTTCGGTATCGACAAGTCGATCCGCTTCCGTCACAAGGTGACGGGCGCGAGCTGGGATTCCACCGCCGCGCGCTGGACTGTGCGGGCGCTGCGCAGCGATGGCACGCGCGAGGACCCGGTGCAGTTCACGTGCAAGTTCCTGTACATGTGCAGCGGTTACTACGACTACGAGGAAGGCCATGCACCCACATGGCCCGACATGGACGCATTCCGCGGGCGCATCGTGCATCCGCAGCATTGGCCGCAGGGCCTCGATTACGCAGGCAAGCGCGTGGTGGTGATCGGCAGCGGCGCAACGGCCGTCACGCTTGTGCCAGCGATGGCCCAGACCGCCGGGCACGTGACGATGCTGCAGCGCTCGCCCACGTACATCGTGTCGCGGCCCGAGCGGGATGCCGTCGCGAACCAGCTGCGCAGGTGGCTGCCTGCGCGCCTCGCACATCGGCTCGTGCGCGCGAAGAACGTGCTGCTCACGATGTACTTCTACAGCCTCGCGCGCCGCAAGCCCCAGGCATTCAAGCACTTCATCATCCGCATGGCCGGCAAACAGCTCGGCCCGGAATTCGACGTACGCAAGCACCTCACGCCGCGCTACAACCCGTGGGACCAGCGCCTGTGCCTCGTCCCGGACGGCGATCTGTTCAAGACGATCCGCGCCGGCAAGGCGTCGATCGCCACCGATGAAATCGCCCGCTTCACTCCCGCCGGCCTGCAGCTCAAGAGCGGCGAGCATCTCGATGCAGACGTGGTCGTCACGGCCACGGGGCTCAAGCTGAAGGTGCTGGGTGGGGCGTCCATCAGCGTCGACGGACGTGCGGTGAACCTGGCTGACACGGTGTCGTACAAGGGCATGATGTACAGCGGCGTGCCGAACCTGGCGTCGTCGTTCGGCTACACCAACGCGTCGTGGACGCTCAAGGCCGAGCTGATCGCGCAGTACGTGTGCCGGCTGCTCAACCACATGCGCTCGGGCGGCTTCGACACCTGCATGCCGCGTCTGGACGATGAGGCCATGGGCCGCGAACCGGCCGTCGATCTGACGTCGGGCTATATCCAGCGTGCTGCCAGCATCCTGCCCAAGCAGGGCACGAAGCAGCCGTGGAAGTCGTATCAGAATTACGCGCGTGACCTGATGATGCTGAAGTTCGGCTCGCTGGCCGACAGCGCCATGCAGTTCGAGCGCCGCGCGCAACCGATGGGCGCGGCACAAGCCGCTTAACGTCACGGGGGCATCGTGATCCAGACCGTCCTGATTGCCGTCGCGCTCGTGATCGCAGCGCCGGTGGCGTTCACCTTTGTCATCGCACGTCGCGTAACCAAGGCGTTTCCGCCCGAAGGCAAGTTCATCGATATCGGGGCCGACCGCGTACACTACACCGACCGCGGCCAGGGTCCTGCCATCGTGTTCGTGCATGGCCTATGCGGAAACCTGCGCAACTTCGCCTACCTCGATCTGGAGCGGCTGGCGCAATCGCACCGCGTGATCGTGATCGACCGGCCCGGCTCCGGACGCTCGCTGCGCGGGGCGGCCTCGACGGCGAACATATACGCGCAGGCACGCACAGTCGCCCAGTGCATCCAAAAACTGGGCCTCGACCAACCGGTGCTGGTCGGGCACTCGCTGGGCGGTGCGATCGCGCTGGCGGTGGGGCTGAATCATCCGCAGTCGGTTCGTCGGCTTGCGCTCATTGCGCCGCTCACGCACAACGAGCACGCGCCGCCCGGTGCGTTCAAGGGCTTGGCGTTGACGTCGCCGCTGGCGCGCAGGCTGGTGTCGTGGACGCTGGCCGTTCCGCTGTCGATCCTCAACTCGCGCAAGGCGATTTCAGCCGTGTTTGCGCCCGAGGCCATGCCGGAGGATTTCCCGTTCAAGGGCGGCGGCCTGCTGGGGCTGCGTCCGCACGTGTTCTATGCGGCATCGTCGGATCTCGTGGCCGCGCCGGAAGACCTGCCCGACATGGAACGCCGCTATGCCTCGATGACGGTGCCCGTCGACGTGCTGTACGGCCGGGGCGACCGCATCCTGAACGTCAAGCGCCAGGGCGAAGCGCTCAAGCAGAAGCTCGAGCGCGTGAACCTGCGGGTGGTGGACGGCGGGCACATGCTGCCCGTGACGCAGCCCGCGCTGACGACGGACTGGATACTCGGTGTGGCCGCCGCGGTGCCCATACAAGCCGAGGCCGCCGCGTCAGCCTAGCCGCGCCGCACCCAGATCACCTTGCCGCCCTGGATGCCCAGGTTGCGGCGCTCCTCGCGGTAGTCCATCGTGCCGGGCAGCGCCTCGCCGTCGCGCTCGCTCACGCGCCACAGGCAGCCGGCCAGCAGCGCGGTCGCCGCCTGTTCCGATTTGCCGATCAGTGCATCGTCCGAGAACGGGGCGCGGCAGCTGCTGCCCGGTTGGGCCTGGCTGGCCGTGGGGGCGTCCCTTGCGTTCTGCGCGGGGCCCGAGGCTGCCGTCGTGCAGGCCGTGATGCCGGCGGCGGCAAGGGTGGTGACCAGCGTTGCGAACCGCATCATGCGACCTCCATTCGGTAGTGTTCCTCGCACGCTGAAGTATCGGCGCGGCCATGCCCGCCCGCCAGACTGCGCGTGGGCCTGCCAGAGCACATCGGAGGCCAGGACACGGAGGGGAGAGACATTGCCGATACGGCAGCAGAAAAGCAAAAAGCCCTGCTGAAGCAGGGCTTTCTGGTATTTGGTGGCGAATCAGGGAAACTCCGGGCTTTTTTTGAATTCCCTGATAAATCAACAACTTGCCATTCTGGTGAGTGGGGTTGCGAATGAAAAAGTGACGCACCAAGTGTCACACGTTCGCCCCCAAACAGCAAGTGAAGGCACCTGAGGACGATAGATCCTGTTATCTTAAGCACAACAAATACCCAAGCGAAAGGAGCAAACCGTGAGTGAATTTTTCAAGACAGCAGCAACGCTTCACGTTCTGGAGAAGCTTGGGGAAAACGAACGGACTCAGGATCGCCAGAATAGGACGATAGACGAGCAAAATAGCCGCATTGCTGACCTTGAAGAGCAGCTACGAAAGGCCAAGCCATCAGATAACTCCCTGCCTGCGCCGTCTGGTCGGGAAATGGATTTGGAAAGAAGAGTTCAGGAGCTTGAAGGGATTGAGAAGATCTTATCCCTCCCCATGGCGGAAATTGCCAAAAAACATCCCGCCTTCAAAGATACCTATTTGAGAGAGCAAGAAATCCTCGCCCAATGGATTTTGAAGCAAAAAGCATTTTCTGAAGTTGCTATGGAATACGGTAAAGCATTGAGTAAAACCCCCGAACAAGTAGCTGCTGAGGCAGAGCAAGCACAGGAAGTTATAAAAAATGGTCGTAGCAAGTTTGGAAATAATTTGAGTTCGGAGGCTAAGGGCGTTCTGGGTTATAGTGAATCAAAAAAAGAAGAAGATGAGTCGCTCAGAAAAAAGAAAGAAGAGGCATTGAATAAAGTTCTAAGGGCTATGGATGAGTGACTTTATTCGAAAATGGCCATGAGCGAAGAACACAAACCATTGAAGTCATGGGCGGCCCGTCAGGCTGTAGCCATACTTGCTGTGGACAATATCAAGGTGTCTGATTTTGGCTATGACCTACTGCGGCGTAGGGAGGAAGGCTTGATCACCTATGAGCAAGGCAGGGCAGAACTCGTAGCCCGTGGACATGCTATGGCTGCCAGGGAGAAAGAGGAGCGTACCAAGTTAGGTATTCAACTCGCAGACTCCATTGATCATATACCCAAGTGAAAGGAACAGCCCATGAGTGAATTTTTCAAGACGGCAGCAACGCTTCACGCTCTGGAGAAGCTTGGGGAAAGCGAACGAATTCAGGATCGTCAGAATAGAACGATAGACGATCAAAATTCCCGCATTGCTGACCTTGAAGAGCAGCTACGAAGAGCCAGAGTACAAGATAACTATCTTCCTGCTCCTTCTGGCAGAGAAATGGATTTGGAGAGAAGGGTTCAAGAGCTTGAGAGCATTGAATTTCTCTTATCTCGTCCCATGGCAGAAATCGCCCAAAGAATTCCCGCCTTCAAAGATACCTACTTGAAAGAGCGGGAAATTTTCGCGCAGTGTATTTTGGCCCAAAAGGCATTTGCAGAGATTGCTATGCAATATGGTCAAGCATTGGGAAAAACACCTGATCAAGTAACCTCCGAAGCAAGGCAGACTCAAGAATTAGTAAAAGACGGCCACAGCAAATTTGGAAATAACTTGGACGCTGAAATCAAGGGGGTATTGGGCTATACGCAGAAAACCCAAGACAAGAGAAATGAAGTCCAACGAAAGGCGGATGAGGAAAATTTGAGGGATTTCGAAAGAGTTTTGGAAAATTGGAGATCTGTGGAGAAGCAAAGAGAACTATCGGCGGAAGATAAAGGGAAAATTGAAAAAATACAAAATAAGATAAATGAATTTAAAGAAAAGCTCGGATTATCGTAAGGCGTGTTTCGCGGCTTCCAATATAAATCACCGCCCCCACAATAAAAAAGCACCCAATGGGTGCTTTTTTATACCTCATAGTCCGCCTTGATTTCTTTAAGGCTTCGTCCTAATGGAAATGCCGTGATAGCGAAAAACAAAATCAAGAAACCTACCAAGACGGGTGTCAGCACAACTCCACAAGCGGCTAAGATTAGCCACCAGAACCACGAGAATTTCAGCTTATAAACTTTCTTTTCTGCGGTTTCAATTCCAATTATTGCATTCTTGAATTGATACCGTGCCACATAGATTTTCTGGTCTCCACGAGCATTTACCTCGCCACGAAGAATGGCGTCAAGCATTGGGTTTACCTGTACATTCTTAATGACATGATTCCCAATCTTTATGGAAAGGTAACGCCTACCACCACGGTTTGTGGGCTCACTGGGCCCAAGCTCTGCTAACACTCCCTCGTAGACTTGCATAGCTACCTCAAATATAGATCGCTTTTGTTGAGTAAAAAATTCTACAGCTTCTGCTGCTGTTGAGAAGACGGATTAAGGTTCAACTATTGTGCAACCACCCAATACGGAGCACTTGCTATACCGTCTTTTGTAATAATCTTGTTTTTTCTTCCAATCTGGATAGCTATCAGTCTGCACGCCCAGTTCTTCAAGGTAGGAGGCCATTTCTTCATGTCCTTCAATCTTGGCAACGGCATACAGATTTGGAGCCTTTTCGATATGCTTCCAATCTTCCATTGGAGCGACAAAATGCGGGCTATATGGGGCAGCAAGATTCTTATCATTCAAATCGACCCCATATTTTTTGAATAGAGCCAACTGTTCCTTCGCCTTCGGATAGTTGTTCATAATCACATAAAACGGTAGCTGTCCGCCATCACTGAAGCCAGCAGAAACCGGCATACCACCTTTCAGGAACAACTCAACTACACGCAAATCTCCGTCCTTGGAGGCTTGTAGTAGGTTTCCTGATTTCCACTCCACACCTATGTTTTTGAGTTCCACACGAGGATCGTCACTCTTGCCATTCTTGATATCCAACAAGGTCTGTTGGAGCTGCGCGGCCCAAGGAGCACTGGCTGCTATTGCCCCGCCTTGATCAGCATGGCGAGCACTGGCAATAGCCCCTACACTAAAAGCTGCTGCACATACACCAGAGCAGAGGACAATACTGGAATGTAGCTGGCGCTCCTTTGGAAACCCCAGCACCTTCATGATCAGCAGTGCGAGGAACACAAGCACTGCTAGGCCGGCCACATAACCAATGTAGGGAAAGTAGGGGCGCAAGAAGTCTAGGATAGGTATGAGGATAGCTGTGGATATAGTCATGATCGCATTGATAGGTGCGATATGGTCAGTAACCCATTTCCCGTGTTCTACGTATGCCTCTGTTTTCATTGGTATCTCGACATGAAGAGGTATTTGGATTGTAACGACAAAGTAATGCTGCATCAGTGGTGGCAGAAAAGTCAACTGTAACTTTTTATAGTTGACAAAAACCCTTCCCGAAATAGAAAAAGCACCAAAAGGTGCTTTTATTGTTTCGACGGGTTATCAATAAACTGCTTTGCTTTTTCAATTTCATAATTTAGGAAAATTTCGCTTTCTGGTGTGCTGAGCAATGCTTCCCATGCTTGATCTGGGGGAGGTGGTTCAGTTTGGTTGTCTTCCAATTCGTTATCCTTGCTCTTTGTCCAGATAGCGCTTGTAGGCCTTCTTCTCGGTTTCGTCCACAGTATTACCGAAGTTAGACTGATCATTGAGCACAGTCTCTTTGGCTGCCTGAAATTCGGAAAGGACCTCTTCACTGGATTTCCCCATGGCTTGACCGTATTTCATGGCCACCTCTTTGAAAGCACGCTGGGAAACAATCCATGCTGCCAACAACTCCTGTTGCTTTTCGTAGTTCTCTTTGAAACGCCCATCTTTGGCCGCAATTTCAGCGAAGGGCTTGGATAGCAGAGCCTTGTACTCGTTATTCTCTTTCTTTATGCGATCAGCCTCAATGCGTGAAATATCTTCGTTATATTTGGCACGGTGGAGATCATCATTGGCTTCACGAAGGGCGCGATTCTGTTTATCAATGGCACGTCCTTGTTCGCCTATTTTCTCCAAGGCATGCAAGCCAGCAGTATAATTCAAGAAATCACTCATAATTAGACCTTTTTGTCAAGTGTTAATTGTACGCTAGCGTACATTTCCAAAAAAATCAAATATTTAGACTTGATCTGAGTTTTCTCTCTTGGCGACTGGCAGAAAATTCTTGGCTCTGATCTTCCTCTTCTCTTTCCAGATCGTATAGAAGGGCCAATAACCAGCCCATGTTCTAAAAAGAAAAATAAGCACGAAGGCTGCTGATCCCAAGCCACCTAGAAGGAAGCCGCATGCGGAAAAATCCACCCCCTTATTAGAAGTCAGCAGTGCTAGAGCCCCAAAGGCAGCAATCGAAACTCCGCATGCAAACCACGAAATACACAATGCCGTAATAACGACCTTGATCCACCAGGCAGCTTTATCCAGCAACCAATCAATCAATCGCTCTTCCCAATCGTCCATAAAGTTCTCCTACCTTTACTCATGAGGTAAGAAAACAAATTGCGCATGTCAATACTCTCCCAACGCACCTAGCGGCACCGCAAATAGTCTCAAATCGACTATTCTAGTTCAGACTATAGCATGGGTTGATGATCTATGGTCGACGCTATGAGGCTGTCCGCAGGGTGCTCAGGAAGGTGCGCCGTGAGGCTGGCCTGACCCAAGTACAACTTGCTGAAAAGCTCGGCAAGGGGCAGAGCTACGTGTCCAAGGTGGAGCGTGGTGAGCAGTACCTGGACGTGCTAGAGTTTGTAGAATGGTGTGAGGCATGCAGCACACCAAGCGAACAGGTAATCAAGAAAATTTGAGGACGCCGATATGAAAATTGAATTCAACGAAGTTCAGAACACTGTTTCCGTAACCCCTAGGGAGGGCGACACCGTAACGATCTCTTGTGAGTCCGGTAGTTGGCAAAACACCGCCGCAAAGGCCAATGGGAAATTTGCCGTTGTCAACGAGGTTCTAAGCGAAATAACGAAGATAATTCAAAACGCCCAAAAGGAAATTTAATCAAATAGGGCCGCCTGAGCGCCCTTGATAAAACAACAACTCGATATCTCTTGAGGTGAATGGGATTTTTTCCAACTCCGATAGAAATTCATTTGCTGTTTTTTTGATCGCCTCAATATCAATTCGCTCTTCCTCCTGAACGCATTGGGCGTTGGCTATCATTTCGATTGCCTTCATTCGCGTTGCCTCCAAAGCGAACGAATGAAGCATTCCCATAACAACATTAGTCTTTCTTTCGATCATTTCAATTTCCCTATTGACATTTAACAGATAACACTCGTATCTGATTTGTCAAGAGGAAAAAGCACCCAATTGGGTGCTTTTTGTTTAATCGGGTTTCTTCTCTGGTGGAAGTTCGTTGTCTGGGTTATTGCTTAGATTTCGGTCCAAGTTCTGCTTTACAAGCTTCTCACCGATCCTACCTGCTGCTTTAATAGCAGAGCCTCCATAGGCTCTATGGTTGTCTTGCTCTGATTTGCTGAATAGATCAGCAAACTCATTTTGAGCCGCTTCCTTATCAGGTGAGCTTGAACCTACCTTATCAAAGGCCTCGTTGTATGCTTCCCTATTGGTTTCAGCCCTCTTGAATGCAGACCAGTTATCTTTGAAGGTGGCATTTAGATCAACGTTTGGACGCATAGATTTGTTGCTGTTTCGCTTTGCTAAAGCATTAGCACCATTCTCTGCCTTAAACCCCTCATCTTCTCTGGCAACATCATTAGCACGGTCATTGAATTCCTTTCCTATTTTATCTCCAACTTTCTTTCCAGCAGCCGCAGCTAACTTGCCTGCCCCACTGGTTGCAAAGCCAGCAGCCGCACTTCCAGCAGCACTGCCTTTATCAGCGGCACCAGAGAATTCACCTGCGAACTGTCCTAGAGCAGAACCTGTAGGCCCACCTAACCACTGTAATAACTGATCAGGAAGTTGGTGAATGATTCCAAAGCACTTACGAATGAAAATGAACATTATGATGCAGTAGGCGACGGTGCCCATTGCTAGGGCTGTAATAGCCGACCAGCCTGTGAAGGTTCCTGTATTCTGAGCGAACACTTCAAAGAAGGTCTTGTTGATAAACTCACCAATGACGGAAGAAATGATAATTGCAGCTTCCATACCAAACACCATAAGCACTGGTCTAAGAAGCAATGACAGAACTAAGGAGTACCCGTTACCACCGCGACCTGTTAGATCATCGCCATTTGGATGAAGGTGCATGATTGCCCATAGAGGCGCTGCAATAATCGCTTCGATTACCAACAATACCCAGCCTGTAATACAGCCTATCCAAATTATGAAAGGCATGTTGGGTAGTATGTAGGAAGTCATCATGGCTGTTCCCATGAGAATTTTCACTGGAACGTCCACAAACCAACTCATGATTCCTATTGCGTTGTTGATAGCCCCAGCAGCACCAAAGAATTTTCCTATGAAGCTGCCTAGTGTGACCAATCCGACCAAACCACCCATAATTGAGAAGCATAGTGCCACCAATCTATTGCCAAGCTCATTCATGATGATAAGAGGGTGGCGTGAATCGTTCTTCAATTCATAGAGATTGATAGTGGTAAGCCATGAGGTGACTACTGCTTCAATTTCCCCCACTTTGTCTGATTGCTCTACGCCAGTTGTATTGTTCGAATCAGAATTGGTATCGGGAGAGGTTGCGCTTGGTGCATTAGGGGCAGCTCGAAATACCATATTTGAGGCAGCCATGTACTTTTCTGCGTCGCCAAAAATAGCACTATCTTTCACACCCCCTGATCCAGCTTTGCTGGTTGGCATGGAATTCACTGCCTTGTTGATTGAGTCATTCATTTGAATGATTCTGGTGAACCAGGCTCCTGCTAAAATCCAGCCTTGATTGTTTGCTGTTGCTTGAATTTTGCTGTAGGCATCACCGGTAGATAAGCCATTGGCTGTTGATTTTATTCCTTTTATATAGTCATCTGTTGCTGCCTCAATCTCGTTATAGTAAGCCTGAGCTTCGCTTGGTGTCATTGAAGCACCGTACATGCCATCTGCCGTTGGCTTTGGGGCTGTAGCAATGACTTTTGCCGCCAATTTATCCATGGAACTCACAAGGATATCCAATTGGGAGTTTTGCGCCTGACTGATAGGGCTTATATCCATAGGGGCAAATATCGTTCCAAGATCCCCCAGGTATCCGCTATTGGTTGAAGGGATTCGGCTATTGCTTATTGTGGTGTCTCGCTTGATAGGTTGAGGGTAATTAACTTCTCCGCACCCGTTAACATTCCAAACCGAAGTGCTGTCACCATAGACATAGCCTTTTGAAGTTGGTGTCATGGTGTAATTGTATTTACCCCACTTCAAGATCGAGTTTGATTCACTGATTGCTCTCGCATAGGCACGCCAGCAAACAGAGTTTTGGAAAGCACTCTTTGCTACGGTTAGAATCTTCTCTCTTTGTGCAGTGATATTGGTGTTGGCGGAAGAAGTAGGATTGCTCATGAAGGCTGACCAGACACCATCAGCTAAACCGATACCTTGAACAACCAACCACATAACAAGCGCCTGCATGACGCAATAACCACCACCGACTACGGGAAGGACGAGGGCTGTACCTATTGAATAACGAACGGGAATCCAGACAGATGAAAATTTCTTCCCCAACATCTCTCCATCATGTGCTGTGTTCAAGGTCCCGGCCAATATAGTATACGCAGCTAAAATACCCCCGATAATCAAACAACCGCCATTGAAGATCTTGATTCCGTTCAATAATGGATCTGAGCCGGAAGCCCCATTGCCAGAGTCAACCAAACTCCCAAAGATTGCCCCAAGGACCTTAATGGAAATATCGCCTTGTGGGACATCAAATAGATTTGCTGCCATTGCCATGCCTGGTAGTAGTGCGGCAAGCAATGCGATCATTGTTCTTGTTATTTTCTTCATATCGTCCCTTGTTTTTGTATTTATCTATATAGGTTACAAGGGAATTTTTAATTGTCAAAGTGGAGTTGACAACTCAATTGGACCTGTTAGCATTAGATAATCATCCGGTGCTAATTTGTTGTGTCAGCACCAAAAAAAGCCAGCACTTCTTGTTTGCTGGCTTTTTCTTTTTGATCGGTTTGATTTGACAGGAGGGATTTTATTTCGTATGTACAAGTGAAAAATGCCCAAGCGGTTAACTTGAGCATTTGATTTTGGTTGAAGAATTAGCTTTTCCAGAGCGGCAACCAGATACTACGATAAACAATATTACGTATTTCAAAGAAATTGTCAAGTATCTGAATCCATAGATTCTTCAATCAGTCAAAACGATTGGAGAATTTATGATTGAAGAGTTTGTTTTAAGCTTGCCAGAGAAAATTAGAAGCACCGATTCCTTTGAAGAGGGAACTAAATTCAGGTCAAAGAATAGTGCCCTTGGTTTCAGGTATATTGAACACAACCAGATTTACAGGAAGTACATTGTTATAGACGTAGACAAGCCCGGTAGTGCCTATCTATGGGAGGATTTGGGGCTTCCACCACCTACTATCGTAACCGTCAATCCAGCCACAACTCATAGCCACTATCTTTGGGAACTGAAAACCCCCGTTATCTTCACGGAAGCGGGGAGAGCCCACCCAAAGCGCTTCTATGAGAACGTAGATAGTGCCTTGACTCATGCTATACCCGGTGCTGATCCTGCCTATGTAGGCAAGTTCACCAGGAATCCACTACATACCTACTGGTGCACCATCATTCACAAGGTCAGCTACGATTTAGCTGATTTTGGGGAATATGTCGACCTTACTCCTGCTCGCAAGAGAATAGACCTTGCCTGGAACATAGAGGGGCGAAACTCCACTCTATTTGACACCGTAAGGCTATGGGCATACATGGCGGTGAAAATGAATCGCTCTTATTCTGATTTTTTCGAGCAGGTTATTTTCAAGGCTCATGAGGTTAATCAAGAGTTCTTTGATCTACCGGGAGGTATGTTGCCCGCCAAGGAAGTTCTATCAACAGCGAGGTCTATCGCTGACTGGACTTGGAGGCATAAAGGTGACTATTTCAAGAATAGAGGAGTTATGGACCTTCCTGAAGGTATGCTTCTGCAAGAAAAGCAGCGAGAAGGAGCTACTTATAGCCATGAGAAACGAACGCAGAAAGTAGAAGAGAAGATCAAGTTGGCCATCCATAGAGCCAAGCAAGCAGGTAGATCTTTTACCATGGTCCAACTTGAAAAATTTGGCTTATCTCGATCAACCCAATCCAAGCACCGTGATTTGGTTGAAAAATGGGTCAAGGCATATAGCTAAATCATAACTACATGACTAGACGTCTGGGTTCACTATGGTGTATATCAGATAATTACCCCTTCATGGGGTTCTAGTAAAACTGGTCCCGCAGGGTCAAAATTTAAGAAATATACGCGAAGCGCATCATCAAAATGACGGCACTCCTTGGAGAAGGAGCAATAGCGAAAAAAATTGGCGATTCCCACTTAAACCTTAATTTTTCTGCCTTTTGTGGATCTATCTAACAGGTTGGCGTGGAGCCTCTTTTGGAGAACCCAAGAGTTAAATTCCTCTTCGGTCAATTGCTCTCCATATATGTACCATTCTTTACTGCCATCATCATATTCCACGGCAGGTCCATCTTCTCTGTGTGGCTCGCCGTGAATCCACCATTGTTGAGAACCGTAGCTATATATCGCGGCAGGACCGTCCTCACGGTGCATCTTTCCATTTAGATACCATTTTTGGGTTCCGCTGGCTAACTCCATAGCCGGACCATTTTCCCTGTGAAGTTCTCCATTAAGTACCCAATGCTTGTCTCCATTTAGCTGAACCACCAACTCAGGCTCTTCTTTCATATCTGACCTCTTTACTTTTAATTCTCGCGTAAAGAGTCAACTTGTCAAATGCGTGAGGGGAGTGGGATCTAACTACTTGTGATTTGGGGGCTTCCGCTGGGTGGTATGGGAAACGGTTTGCTCCTCAATCCACTTCCTTATCGTGCCAACTTGGTAGCGAACAGAGCCATTCTTAAATTTCACGTACTTCGGTCCCATGCCACTCACTCTCCATTTTTGAAGCGTAGATACTGGTTGATCTAGCCATTCCGAAAGCAAGTGTTCGTTGATGAGCTGGGAGGCAGAGAAGCTATCAAAATTGATTGGTGCCACCAGTGGTTTTGTCCGTGTCGGTTGCTGAATTTGGCTTGTAGTTTAGAGTAAAGCTTCCGCAAACTACTTCGACTTGATCTTGATGAATATTGCTTTATAATAATAATCGATAGCCGAGTTCATAAATGTAGTGAGCGGCGAAATATTGGTATATCGACGCGTTTGCGGTGATTTGGAAATTTTAGTGATCAAATTTTAGATTTTTTGGAAAATTTGCGGTATAGTTTGTAATTGGCAAGCTAGGGAAACCTATTCCTTTGGTCGGAATTTCAATGTATACCCCAGACCTTCCTATCTTTGAGCACATCAAAGATTTTGTCGGCAGCCTTGAGCAGCAGACCCTTAATCGAATCAATGAGGGTGTGGACGTCAGGGGTGAGACTTACTATGCCTGTCGTGCAGACTATTTCACTACGGCAAACCTTGACGACATTCAGTCAACCTTGGCTAGTATCAATGCCACTCACCTGATTCTCTTGTTGGTGGAAAATAACAAGGGAGAGGACTTCAAAGCAGGTGGCACCATCAATATCCATATTTATACCCCTACGCGCTCATTTGAGGGCTATACAGACCTCTATCTGAACGAGGAAGGTGCTAGGGTGGTTCCCCCTATGGAATGGCAGGCTTTTGAAGGAAGTATGGGATATTTTAAATAGAAGTAGATCGTTCTAACAAAAAAGCACCCAAGGGTGCTTTTTTGTTATTCTATTCATTAGCCTAGAACTGGTTATTTTCGGAGGGGAGACTATCGGCCTGCCCAGGTGCTCGATAGTCTGCGAACTGGTCTGGTTTCGATTCAAGCTTTGTATCGTCCTTAATTGATACCACTGCCTCATGTTTTCTGATTGCCTCTTGGATTAGAAGTTTTTCTTGCTCAATTTTCTCAATCCTGCCAAGAATATACATTCTTGATTGCGACATCAGTTCTCTGAAGGCGGCTGAAATGGACTGGTCTCTTAGCTCTGAATACTTCACTATCAGTTCATAGTCATCCTTCTCTACAAAAACACTTCTTTTGATTAGTTTTTCACCGACTCGTTGTATTGCCATAATGGGTCTCCTGAATGTGGTCTATTTAATAACCTATCAAGAGAAATCATTTTGTCAACTCTATGCGGGAGGTGTTCAGTATCGCGTGGCTAGATTCCAGTCTGGAGTCTATCTATGGGTTCCATATTTCAACCTATGAGCGACCTCCACTTTTCAACCTCTTCGAGAGAGTCATGTGAGAGCCTAAAAACAGAGAAAAAATATGGGTTCCTTCTCGTATCGTATGGATGGGTTCTGGAATGGAGCCTATCGTAGAGATGACGTTACTTTTACAAGAAAAATCCAACCCCAGAAAAACAAAGCACACACGGAATAGTCTGCGACTTTTCCCTATGTGCTAACGCACTCCAAGCCTTATATTAAAAGGCTTCAATGCTAGGACACCCTGGTCACAATTTGACTTCCAAAAAATACAGATTAAGATTTATCTATTGGGAGTCAAATTATGGAGACAAAATCAGTCAGAATAGATCGTTTTCTAATCGAGGAATCAAAGAGGCATGGATTTCAGTCCATGAATCAATACGTCACATACCTCTACTCATATGAGCGAACCCGGAAGAAGAAAGACGACGATCAGATTGTGAATGCTCACTACCAGGTCATGGCTTTCTTGGAAATGGAGCGTTTGGACCTCCATCGGTTGATCAAGACACTAGCCCAGTTTGTGACGACATTTCAGGAAAAAGGCGGCAATCTTAAGCTGAATGCTACTGAACGGCGCTTCCTTGGAACCCTTATGGAGGCCAATGAGAGGAAAGGCACTTGGAACTACAAGGGAGAAAAAAACAAGTGAGCCTGAAGGCTCATAGAAAATGCCACACGGGGTGGCATTTATCTTGGTCAGTTTGACTTACGAAATAATTTTTCGTTTTACAAAATCGGTCAGGTCAGGTGCCAATTCTGGGATCTCGTAGTCGATAGCGCCGAGCATCAATCCTTCAATGAGAGTTTTGGCAATGGATTTGATTCTATTGTTGTTTGCTGCTTTGGCTAGTGGCAGTAAACCAAGTGCTGTCACAATGAATTCTGCCGAAAAGCTTAAGTCTTGACCTCGCTTGTATTGATCAAACGCGTAACCCACCAGCTTGGTACCAAAGGTGGTGAATATGTTTTCTAGCGTGTAGAGCTTTCTGGTGTCGTCACAGACAGCCAGCAGCGAGGATAGGAAAATTTCCTCACCATTCATTGGTGGATTGATTGCGCCGCTATCTACAAGGTGCTGGATATCAGACCATGGTAACTCCTCATCTAATCGGATAAGAGGTTTTTCTTCACCGTCAACGATTTTCTTTTCCTTGGTCATTTGTTCCACGAATGGAGCCACTGGGAAGGCAAGTATAGGCAGAATAAACCAAAACACCTTCTGACCGAGATCCCACTGCTGCACATGACCGGAACCATATTCGTTGGTGAGGGCGCTCTCCAAGAGCTTCCGCGCTTCGATTAAATTGTCCTCGCCATCACCGTGAAGAATTCCCCAAAGGAACAATCGCTTGGGACCGAAGTAGAAGTTGAGTGCTGTACCTGGCAATACCTTCTCTACAGCGTCCACAGTTTTATAGACAGGATTGTTCCTGCCAGAGAGGTATCCATCCCAATTCATTTCACCCAGCTCAACGAGCTTGGTGTTTCCATACTTGCACGCATCAATGAAATCCTGATCTCTCTTTCCTTCAAATCCAGCCTCTTCTTTGACTCTTTTTTTCCAAAGGCGAGTTCGCAGCGCCACAAGTTCTTTATCCCAATCGCCGTGTGACAAAATTAACTCCTTTCGTTATTTTGGATTAGAGGTTAGTGCCAGTTTTTGAGCGGGTATTCCAATTTATCGATCACGTCTTTGAGAACATGAATTGGCTTTTTTTTCTGGTAGTTCTCAAAGTGAGGGGAGGATAGGTCCACTTTTTCCTGCTCATAGTGTCCAACCAATCCCATAATAATGGCTGGGTGAATGTTCAAATTTGTCATTCCATTGATAAAATTTGAGCGAAGCGAGTGGAAAGTCTTTCTATCGTCTGTGATCTTCAACAGGTCCAAGTAGTCACCAAAGCGCCGGGAAATATTTTTGCCGAAGCCATTTTTTCCACTTTCGGTGGGTAGCTTGTCTGGGAAAAATACCATGTCATATCCCACTTTGTTGGTGGCTTTGATTTCATCCAAATATTCCAGGAACTTAGATTCCAGAATGGCTTTGTGCATCGGAATCATGCGAATGGAATTTTTGTTTTTGGCTATGTCGGCGGTGATATCGAAGACCCAAACTCCCTCATGCTGGTAGATATGCTGAAAAGTCATGCTCGCCAATTCGTTTTGACGTGCGCCTGTATAGAGAGCAAGGAAAGGTAGCCAGTAGTAGTCCGGGCTATGCATGAATTCACGATAGACCGGCTCATTGAAGATCGATTGCAGATCTTCAGTGGTCAATTCCTTGTATGACCGAACCTGTTGTTTGAGCTTTGTCTTGTTTGAGATCTTGACCTTCTCAAACGGATTGGCGGAAAAGTAGAGATTGTTACCTACCGCATATTCAAACAGGGACCGTAGGAATGAGAGGCGGGAATTGATTTGGCTGGCAGAGCTGCCTTCAGCCAATAGGCGGTTCTTGTAGCTCACTGCTTCATTGGGGGTGTACTGGTTAATATCTAAGTCCCCATAGAACCCTTGGAACTCATTGTAAATGCGTTCCTTGTCATAGAGTGTCTTGGGGACATTGTCCAGCTTCTTCTCAACCAGATAGAGCTTCACCACTTCGCTGAATGATTTGCTCTTTGGTGTAACCCGTTCCCCTTGGGGCATGCCAACGGCAGACTTTTCCAAAGAGGCTCGCGCCGAGTGAGCGAGTACAGAGCTGATCGCCTCCTGCGCATATTGTTCTCGCAGGCCCAGCTTATCCAGTACGGCTGATATGGTGTCCAGGTCGTGAGGTTTCACGTCCTTGAAATTCACCCCACCTGTTGGGCTGACTTCAATGTCTAGTTTGCGGATTTTGTCAGGATCAAAGTCGGGGGTGGACATTGCTAGTTCCATGTTCAACCGTAAGGCGAACAGTCTAGCAACGCGGAAATCCTTTGTCCCCAGAGAGAGGCGGGTCTTGACCTTGTTGCGAATGATTCGCAAGTAGTAGACCCCATGACGGGACTGATAGAGGCGGGGCAACTTGTGCATGTGACACACCAAGTGACCCACCGAATGGCAAAAGGGCTCTGCAACCTATTGATTGCAAAGCCCTTTTGGGTATTGGTGGCGAATCAGGGACTCGAACCCCGGACCTGCGGATTATGATTCCGTCGCTCTAACCGACTGAGCTAATTCGCCGAAGAAGCGGGATTGTACCGTCTTCGGCGAGGTTGTCAAGCCCCTGATTGCGCTCAGTCGTTGCGATAGATATCCACGTCCTTGGTTTCCCGCACGAACAGCGCACCGATCACGAACGTGATGGCCGCAATCCAGATCGGGTACCACAGCCCGTGGTAGATGTTGCCGTTCTGGGCCACGAGGGCGAACGAGATGGTCGGCAGCAGGCCCCCGAACCAGCCGTTGCCGATGTGATACGGCAGCGACATCGACGAGTACCGGATGCGCGTCGGGAACATCTCCACCAGCATCGCCGCGATCGGGCCGTAGACCATGGTCACATAGATCACAAGGATCACCAGGATCACCAGCACCATGACCGTGTTCATCTGCGCCGGATCGGCCTTGCTCGGATAGTTCGCGGCCTTGAGCGATTCCGCCACCTGCTTCTTGAAGTCGGCGATCTTGGCCTTGCTTTCGGCGTCGAAGCTCTGGCCGTCAGCCGTGCGGCCGGCGTTGAGCGAGGCGATCTCCTTGCCGGCGATCGTCACCGTGGCGACCGTACCGGCCGGGGCTTCTTCCGTCTCATAGCTGGCCGACGACTGCGCCAGCGTGCGCTTGGCGATGTCGCACGACGAGCGGAAATCGACTTCCCGCGCGATTGGGCTGCCCTGGAACGAGCACTCCTTCGGATCAGCCTTCACGACGATCTGCGCCGTTTGCTGGGCACGCTCCAGCGCTGGGTTGGCGTAGTGCGTGAGCGCCTTGAACAGCGGGAAGTACGTCAGCACCGCCAGCAGGCAGCCGGCCATGATGATCCACTTGCGGCCGATGCGGTCGGACAGCGCGCCGAAGAACACGAAGAACGGCGTGCCGATGGCCAGCGCCACGGCAATCAGCACATTGGCCGTGAACGCGTCGACCTTCAGCACCTGCGTGAGGAAGAACAGCGCGTAGAACTGGCCCGTGTACCACACCACGGCCTGGCCGGCGGTCAGGCCGACGAGCGCCAGGATCACGATCTTCAGGTTGCGCCATTGGCCGAAGGCTTCCGTCAGCGGGGCCTTGGAGGTCTTGCCCTCCGCCTTCATCTTCTGGAATGCCGGCGACTCGCTCATCGACAGGCGGATGTACACCGAGGTGGCGAGCAGCAGGATCGACACCAGGAACGGGATACGCCAGCCCCAGTCGTCGAAGGCCTTGCCGGTCAGTTCGCGCACCACCAGGATGACGATCAGCGAGAGGAACAGGCCCAGCGTGGCGGTCGTCTGGATCCACGACGTGTAGGCGCCGCGGCGGCCGTGCGGGGCGTGTTCGGCGACATACGTGGCGGCACCGCCGTACTCCCCGCCGAGCGCAAGGCCCTGCAGCAGACGCAGCGCGATCAGAATGATCGGCGCGGATACGCCGATCGTGCCGTAGGACGGCAGCAGGCCGACGATGAACGTCGACGTGCCCATGATGACGATGGTGACCAGGAACGTGTACTTGCGCCCGATCATGTCGCCCAGGCGGCCGAACACCAGCGCGCCGAACGGGCGCACCAGAAAGCCCGCCGCAAAGGCGAGCAGTGCAAAGATGAAACCCGCCGTTGGATCCAGTCCCGAGAAGAACTGCTTGGCGATGATGGCCGCAAGCGACCCATAGAGATAGAAGTCGTACCACTCGAACACCGTCCCCAGCGACGAGGCGAAGATGACCTTCTTCTCCTCCTTCGTCATGGGTGCGGGCTGCACACGCCCGACGGGCGCGTTCGGTGCACTCTGCACGGTTGCCATGTTGTCTCCTGTTTTCATAGGTCGTCCCGCTGGGCATGGACATGACAACGCAACACAGTCGCCCGCGGAATTGTGAACGATTGTGGGAAGCGAAACTTACTGCGTTCTGACATGCACCCCCAGCGAACGCAGCAATTTCATCGGGGTATACGCGAGGCTGCGGCGCTTGCGTGCGCCAGCCAGTGCAACCAGCCAGGGCTGCCTCAGCGCGTCAAATGGAAGGTGGGGGAGGCGGCGCATAGGCGTCGTGCTGCGGCGCCTCGGTATCTTGCGCTGCAGCATCGGCGGCGCGGTTGGTGCGCCACGCGTACAGCACTGTGATCAGCACATAGACGACGGGCGCCCCCTGGCCCGCGACCCAGTAGGCGAAGGGCCAATCGAAGAAGCGCATGGTGAGGTCGCGCGCGAAGAACGCCACGACGTAAGTCACCACAAACCAGATCGCCAGCAGCGCGGCAACCCAGCGCATGTTCGTCATCCAGCGTCGGCGCGCGGGGGTTCCGGGCGTGATGCTCATGCGGCGGGCTCCTCGCCCGGCGCGCAGCGATGCAGCGTGATGCGAAAGCGCGCGCCCGCCAGCCGTGGCGCGCTCTGATAGACGTTGTCCAGCACCTCGATGTCGCCGCCGTGCTGCTGGACGATCTCGCGCACGATGGCCAGACCCAGGCCGCTGCCTTCGGCCTGCGTGCCCAGGATGCGATAGAAGCGCTGCATCACGCGTTCGCGCTCGGCCACCGGGATGCCCGGGCCCGTGTCGTCCACGTCGATGAAGACGAACGGCTCGAACGGCGCGGTGGTGACGCGCACCGTCACGCGGCCGCCGTCGGGTGTGTAGCGGATCGCGTTGTCGAGCAGGTTGTTGAGCATCTCGGCGAGCATGGTGGCGTTGCCCGGGGTCATGACCGGCGGCCCGGGCTCCTCGTAGCCGAGGTCGATGCGCTTGGCCCACGCCTTGGGCAGCCAGTCGGCCACCACCTGGCGCGACAGCGCGCAGATGTCGAGCGGCACCAGGCCGTCGGTCGCGCCCATGTTCTCCATGCGCGCCAGCGAAAGCAGCTGCTTGACGAGGTGGGCGGTGCGGTCCGAGCTGTCGGCGATGTACGCGAGCGTGCGGCGCAGCTCGTCGGGCGATTGCTCGCGT
This sequence comes from Ralstonia mannitolilytica, assembly GCF_905397375.1. Taxonomy (GTDB): domain Bacteria; phylum Pseudomonadota; class Gammaproteobacteria; order Burkholderiales; family Burkholderiaceae; genus Ralstonia; species Ralstonia mannitolilytica. Next base: position 46,872 of record NZ_CAJPVG010000005.1, on the reverse strand, counting down.
TGTGCCAGCTCGGCCTGCATGCGCAGCCCGGCCAGCGGCGTCTTCATCTGGTGGGCGGCATCGGCAATGAAGCGCTTCTGTGTCTGCACCGATTGCTCAAGCCGCCCCAGCAGCTCGTTGAACGAGGCCACCAGCGGCGTGAGTTCCTGCGGCGCGGCGCCTTCGTCGATCGGGCTCGTGTCGCCGGGGTTGCGCGCGCGGATGCGCTCCTGAATCGCGTTGAGCGGCGCCAGCCCGCGCGTGAGCCCGAACCACACCAGCACCACCGCCAGCGGCAGGATCACGAACTGCGGCAGGATCACGCCCTTGATGATCTCGTTGGCCAGCTGCGCGCGCTTGTCGAGCGTCTCGGCCACCTGCACCAGCGCGGGCTTGCCGCCCGGCTTCTGCACATACGTATAGGCGACGCGGATGTCCGCTCCGTGCACGCGGTCGTCGCGCAGTTGCACGAGGCCTCCGGCGCTGGCGTCCTCTTCGGGCGGCAGCGGCAGGTCGCGGTCGCCGGAGACGAATTCGCCGTTCGTGCCGAGCACCTGGTAGTAGATGTTGTCGGTCTCGTCGGCCCGCAGGATCTCGCGTGCCGAAATCGGCAACTGCAGCGTGATGCGCCCGTTGACCTCGCGCAATTGCTGGCTGAGCACGATGGCGCTCGATTCCAGGGCGCGGTCGTACGGCGCGTTGGCGATGGACTTGGCCACCAGGTACGTCACCGCAATGCTCATCGGCCAGAGCAGCAGCAGCGGCGCGAGCATCCAGTCCAGAATTTCGCCGAACAGCGATCGGGCGACCGGGCGCGTGGCGTCGTCTTCGAGGTGGGGGAGGGTGTCGGCGAGGTCGCGGTCGTCAGCCTCGGGCCTGGCGCTGGCCTGCGGGGCGCGCGGTGAGCGGTAGCGGCGCCACGGCCAGGCCAGGCGGTCAGCCATGGGCGGCGGCCGTGGTGGTGGGGCTGGCCATGCGCTCGAGGCAATAGCCCAGCCCGCGCACGGTGGCGATGCGCACGCCCTCCACCTCGATCTTCTTGCGCAGCCGGTGGATATACACCTCGATGGCGTTGTTGCTGACTTCCTCGCCCCAGCCGCACAGGTGGTCGACGAGTTGTTCCTTCGACACCAGACGCCCCACGCGCGCGAGCAGGATTTCCAGCAGCCCGATCTCACGCGCCGACAGCTCCACCACCTGGTCATGGATGTAGGCAATGCGCCCGACCTGGTCAAACGCCAGCGGTCCATGCCGCACGAGGGTGGCGCCGCCGCCCGTGCCGCGCCGCACCAGTGCCCGCACGCGCGCTTCCAGTTCGGATAGGGCGAAGGGTTTGGCCATGTAATCGTCGGCGCCCAGGTCCAGGCCCTTGACGCGTTCCTCGACGCTGTCGGCGGCCGTCAGGATCAGCACCGGCAGCATCGCTCCGCGCGAGCGCAGGCGCTTGAGCACCTCCAGCCCCGACAGGCGCGGCAGGCCCACGTCGAGGATCAGCAGATCATAGGTCTGGGCCGTCTGGGCGGACAGCGCCGCATCGGCGGCGGCGCCATCGGCGGCGCGGTCGACGGCATAGCCCGCCTGGCGCAGCGAACGGGTGAGCCCGTCGGCCAGCGTGGCGTCGTCTTCGGCAATCAGGATGCGCATGCGTGTCTCCCCGCGATGCTCGGGCGACGTGTCTGTTCGCCCATGCCGCCCGCCACATGGTTTTTGCGCGACACGAACGTCGGGAGACTTGTCAAAACCACTGGTTTTTTATACAGTATCCCGAATTCGCCGTGCTGTAGTCTTGGCGGCGCTAGAGTCATGAAGTCGGCTGCGTTTTGCGGCCCGCTGTTGCAGACAACCGCTGGAATCACAAGCCTCGCGGCCCATTTATACACCAATTTGCACGAAGGACGACCATGGAAGACGGCAAGAAGGCGGCCACGATGAGCGCAGAAAAGCAGAAGGCGCTGGCTGCCGCGCTCGCGCAGATCGAAAAGCAGTTCGGCAAGGGCTCGATCATGAAGATGGGCGATGCCGAAGTGGAGCCGGTCCAGGTGGTGTCCACCGGGTCGCTGGGGCTGGACGTCGCGCTGGGCGTCGGCGGCCTGCCGCGCGGCCGCGTGATCGAAATCTACGGCCCGGAATCGTCCGGCAAGACCACGCTGACCCTGCAGGTGGTGGCCGAGATGCAGAAGCTCGGCGGCACCTGCGCGTTCATCGACGCCGAACATGCGCTTGACGTGACTTACGCCGACAAGATCGGCGTGAGCGTGCCGGACCTGCTGATCTCCCAGCCGGACACGGGCGAACAGGCCCTGGAAATCGCCGACGCGCTGGTGCGCTCGGGCTCGGTCGACCTGATCATCATCGACTCGGTGGCTGCCCTGGTGCCGAAGGCGGAAATCGAAGGCGAAATGGGCGACGCGCTGCCCGGCCTGCAGGCCCGCCTGATGAGCCAGGCGCTGCGCAAGCTGACCGGCACCATCAAGCGCACCAACTGCATGGTGATCTTCATCAACCAGATCCGCATGAAGATCGGCGTGATGTTCGGCTCGCCTGAAACCACCACGGGCGGTAACGCGCTCAAGTTCTACGCCTCCGTGCGCCTGGATATCCGCCGCATCGGCTCGATCAAGAAGGGCGACGAGGTGGTCGGCAACGAAACGAAGGTCAAGGTCGTCAAGAACAAGGTGGCGCCGCCGTTCCGCGAGGCCATCTTCGACATCCTCTACGGGCAGGGCGTGTCGCGCGAGGGCGAAATCATCGACCTCGGCGTGGAAGCCAAGGTGGTGGAGAAGTCCGGCGCCTGGTACAGCTACAACGGCGAGCGCATCGGCCAGGGCCGCGACAACTGCCGCGAATACCTGCGCGAGAACCCGGATCTGGCCCGCGAGATCGAAAACAAGGTTCGTGAGCATCTGGGCGTGACGCCGATGGGCGCCGTCGCGGTGGCCGAGGAAGTCGAGGAAGAGTAATTGGGTTGGCCGTCGGCGCAGATCGGCGGTCCTATCGAGATTTGACACGCCTGCCGTCCCCCAACGGTGGGCGTTTTTCTTTGGGCGTGAAACCGATGCCGTTGCCGCGTCAACCCCTGTCGCTGAAGGCGCGTGCGCTGGGCTACCTCTCCCGGCGGGAGCACAGCCGGGCCGAACTGCGCCGCAAGCTGGCGCCCCATGCGGAAACCGCCGAAGAAGTGGATGCGCTGCTGGATTGGCTGGAAGGCGAAAACTGGCTGTCCAACACACGCTTCGCCGAGAGCCTGGTGCACCGCCGCGCTGGCCGTTATGGAACAGCGCGGCTGATGCAGGAACTGAAAACACACCAACTCGGCGATGAGACGCTCGGTGAAGTGAAAGCGCAACTGCAGAGTACCGAGGCCGAACGGGCCAGGGCGCTGTGGGAGAAGCGCTTCGGCCGGCCGCCTGGCGATCCGGCCGAACGGGCAAAACAGGTGCGCTACATGGTGGCGCGCGGGTTTTCCCGGTCGGTGGTGTCACGCATCATCGCCGGCGCAGACGAATTGCTAGACGACGGTGACGATTCGTCCTGAACGTCGCTGATCGTGCAACAATCCGGCCGGACAATCTGGCCGCGCCATCAAGCAGGGGGGGCGTCCGCGGCGGGTTGTTGCAACGCTTCTGGCATTGCATTGCAGCACGCGGTCCAGTCCGGTCGTGACGACGTGTTAAAATCCCGGGCTTCGATACCGCCCTCTACTCCGGTGGCAGGGCGGGTTGTGTTCGTGTATGGCGGCTGATGCGCTGCCGTCCACGTCCCGTGGGTGATGCGCGAGATCCGCGCGCGCCTGCTCCATCGGTCCTATCGGTCTGTCTGGTCCATGCCTCTGTCTGCCCCCGTCCCGCGCGTCATGCGCCACCGCCGTGCCATCACGGTGGAGGCCTATTTGCGGGAAGACGGCCTGTGGGACATCGAGGCGCGCCTGACCGACACCAAACCGCGCGACATCCCGCTGGCCAGCGGAGGCATCCGTCCTCAAGGCGAGCCTTTGCACGACCTGTGGCTGCGCGTGACCATCGATACCCGCATGAACGTGGTGGATGCCGAAGCGTGCTCCGACTGGGTGCCGTATCCCACACACTGCGACACGATCGGCCCGGCCTATCGCAAGCTCATCGGCCTGAACCTGATGAAGGGTTTCCGAAAGGCCGCGCGTGAGAGACTGGGTGGCGTGGCGGGCTGTACGCATCTGACCGAGCTGTGCGGCGTGCTGCCGACTGCCGCCATCCAGGCGTTTGCGGGCGATGTCTTTCCGGTGCGCGACAATTCCAACGACCATCGGCCCATCGAGCCCGGTGAAACGCCGCCATACCAACTTCACGGCTGCCATGCCCTGCATTTCGAGGGCGAGGTGGTCCGCAAGCATTATCCGCGCTGGTTCGCCTACCAGCCCGAAGCCAAGATCCTACCGCCAGTCACCGAGCCGTCGTCGGAGCCGTCGTCCTGACAAAGCCCGCACCGCTCGCGTTTTCAACATTCATCACACTCATCCAGCCTAGCAAAGGAAACACGCATGAATATCCATGAGTACCAAGGCAAGGAAATCCTGCGCAAATACAATGTGCCGGTTCCGCGCGGCATTCCGGCCTTCTCGGTGGCCGAGGCTCTGAAGGCCGCTGAAGATCTGGGCGGCCCGGTGTGGGTCGTGAAGGCGCAGATTCATGCGGGCGGCCGTGGCAAGGGCGGCGGCGTGAAGGTTGCCAAGAGCATCGACCAAGTCAAGGAATACGCCACCAACATCCTCGGCATGCAGCTGGTGACGCACCAGACCGGCCCGGAAGGCAAGAAGGTCAACCGCCTGCTGATCGAAGAGGGCGCTGACATCAAGAAGGAACTGTACGTGTCGCTGGTGGTGGACCGTGTGTCGCAGAAGGTCGCCCTGATGGCCTCGAGCGAAGGCGGCATGGACATCGAAGAGGTCGCTGCCCACACGCCGGAGAAGATCCACACGCTGATCATCGACCCGCAAGCCGGCCTGCAGGACGCCGATGCGGACGACATTGCCAAGAAGATCGGCATTCCTGACGCCTCGATCCCGCAAGCGCGCCAGGCGCTGCAAGGCCTGTACAAGGCATTCTGGGAAACCGACGCGTCGCTGGCGGAAATCAACCCGCTGATCCTGACCGGCGAAGGCAAGGTCATCGCGCTGGACGCCAAGTTCAATTTCGATTCGAACGCGCTGTTCCGCCACCCGGAAATCGTGGCTTACCGCGACCTGGATGAAGAAGACGCGAACGAAATCGAGGCCTCGAAGTTTGACCTGGCCTACATCTCGCTGGACGGCAACATCGGCTGCCTCGTGAACGGCGCCGGCCTGGCCATGGCCACGATGGACACCATCAAGCTGTTCGGCGGCGAGCCGGCCAACTTCCTCGACGTGGGCGGCGGTGCCACCACCGAGAAGGTGACCGAAGCCTTCAAGCTGATGCTGAAGAACCCGGGCCTGAAGGCCATCCTGGTGAACATCTTCGGCGGCATCATGCGCTGCGACGTGATCGCCGAAGGCGTGATCGCTGCGTCGAAGGCTGTGTCGCTGTCGGTGCCGCTGGTCGTGCGCATGAAGGGCACCAACGAAGACCTCGGCAAGAAGATGCTGGCCGACTCGGGTCTGCCCATCATCGCCGCTGACACGATGGAAGAGGCCGCCCAGAAGGTCGTGGCCGCAGCCGCCGGCAAGTAAGCCGCCCGCTGAACGAACCCTACGCGAACGTGAGCGGCGCCCAAGTACGAAAAGTACGACAGCGCGGCTCGCTGCATAAAAGGATTACAGCATGTCGATTCTGATCAACAAAGACACCAAGGTCATCACCCAGGGGATCACCGGCAAGACCGGCCAGTTCCACACGCGCGGCTGCCGCGACTACGCCAACGGCAAGAACTGCTTTGTCGCCGGCGTGAACCCGAAGAAGGCCGGCGAAGACTTCGAAGGCATTCCCATCTACGCAACCGTCAAGGACGCCAAGGCGCAGACCGGCGCGACCGTGTCGGTGATCTACGTGCCGCCCGCAGGCGCCGCTGACGCCATCTGGGAAGCCGTTGAAGCCGAGTTGGACCTCGTGGTCTGCATCACGGAAGGCATCCCCGTGCGCGACATGATGATGGTCAAGGACAAGATGCGTAAGGCTGGCAGCAAGACGCTGCTGCTGGGCCCGAACTGCCCTGGCCTGATCACGCCGGACGAAATCAAGATCGGCATCATGCCGGGTCACATCCACAAGAAGGGCCGCATCGGTGTGGTGTCGCGCTCGGGCACGCTGACGTACGAAGCCGTGGGCCAGCTGACCGCGCTGGGCCTGGGCCAATCGTCGGCAGTCGGTATCGGCGGCGACCCGATCAACGGCCTGAAGCACATCGACGTGATGAAGATGTTCAACGACGATCCGGAAACGGACGCCGTGGTCATGATCGGTGAGATCGGTGGTCCGGACGAAGCCAACGCGGCTTACTGGATCAAGGAAAACATGAAGAAGCCGGTGGTGGGCTTCATCGCTGGCGTGACCGCGCCTCCGGGCAAGCGCATGGGCCACGCCGGCGCGCTGATCTCGGGCGGTGCCGACACTGCGCAAGCCAAGCTCGACATCATGGAAGAGTGCGGCATCAAGACCACCAAGAACCCGTCCGAAATGGGCCGACTGCTGAAGTCGCTGCTGTAATCGGCAAGGTTTGCGGTAACACGGAGACGGGAGGCCTGGCCTCCCGTTTTTGTTTGTGCGCCGCACCGTCATCGCGCCGTGCGTAGCGGGCACGACATGTGTATAAGCTCAACTGCAGCGGGCTCAAGGCAGGTCCCCGTCCATCAACAAAGCACAATCCGGGAACACTATGGCGCTCACCTCCAGCGCATTCTGGTTCGCCCTCGGCTCCATCATCCTGACCAACATCGTGCTGTCGGGCGACAACGCGGTCGTCATCGCGCTCGCCGCGCGCAATTTGCCCAAGCGCCAGCAGAAGCAGGCCATTTTCTGGGGAAGCGCCGGCGCCATCGTGCTGCGCATCGTATTGACCGTGCTGGCCGTCAAGCTGCTCGCGCTGCCGTACCTGAAAACGATTGGCGCCGTGTTGCTGGTCTACATCGGCGTAAAGCTGCTGACCGAGGCGGAGCAGGAAGCCGCTGACCGGCACCCGCGCGACGGCCTGTGGCCCGCCATCCAGACCATCCTGATCGCCGACTTTGTTATGTCGCTCGACAACGTCGTCGCCGTGGCCGCCGCGGCGGAGAAGGGTCCGCCGGGGACGACGTTCCTGCTGCTGGTGCTGGGGCTTGGCCTGTCGATTCCGCTCATTGTCTTTGGCAGCACGCTGCTGGTGGGCGTGATGGCGCGGTTTCCGGTCATCGTCACGCTGGGGGCGGCGCTGCTGGGGTACCTGGCCGGCGACATGCTCGTGACCGATCCGGTGGATGCAGCATGGTTTGAGAGTGCCGTGCCGCATGCGGATGTGGTGGTCGGTTGTGCTGGGGCGTTGGTGGTGGTGCTGGTGGGGTGGTGGCTGAGTCGGCGGGCGTTACGGCAGGCCTAGTTCAAACAATTCCCCACGAAAGTAGGTGATGACGGGATTTGTCGCAACTCTTGCCAACAACCGTCAGATTTGGCCCGAGTTCTCAACAAGGCGCGCCAGTTCTTTCCTCCCAAGTATGGTGTACGCGTTGGCATAGTGTGTGCACAGGGGTGTTCGGATAACAAAATGCCTTTGGGAGAGGTCATGGGCTTCAAGCACTGCAAGGGAACAAGGCGCCGGTCTGACGACGGCTTTACCTTGATCGAATTGATGATTGTCGTGGCGATCGTGGGGATTCTCGCGGCGATTGCGATCCCGGCGTATCAGGACTATACGATTCGGTCGCGGGTGACTGAAGGATTGATTGTCGCGGTTCAAGCCAAGGCTTTGGTGGTTGAGAACGCCGCCAACTCACAGAGCGATCTATCGCTGGGATGGGCCTCGCTGCCTATTGGCAAGAACGTCTCCGGCATGCAAGTGAATAGCGGGAACGGCGAGATCACGATCCAGTTCTCATCAGCGGTGGCCCAAGCGGGGTCGAATCAGTTGATCCTTACGCCGTATTCGGGCGCGGCTTCGTCCACGTACGTCAACCTGAGCGCCAGCGCACCACCTCCGACGCTGGTGATGTGGGCGTGTTCGGCGAAGGGCAAGCAGATGCCGCTCAACGTCACCCGGACTGCCACGCCAACGCTCGAGGCTCGATACGCGCCTGCCGAATGCCGCTAGCGCATTAGGGGCTCAGTGGAAGGCGCCTGCGGGCGCCTTGTCTTTTTGGCTGACACCGCAGATGTGGTGTGACGCCCATAAAAATTGACGATCCCCGTCATGATGTGTCAAAAAATGTCACGCCACGCGCCGGCAATCGCCGGAATAGCGTCAGTTTTCCAGTCGAAATTCGTGAATTCGGCTTGGCACAGTCCCTGCTCTAATAGGCCCGCATCATCCTTAACCAAATTTTTCCGGGGGAAAATTCATGAAGTCGATGCGTCGTCTGAACAAGCGTGTCCAGAAGGGTTTCACGCTGATCGAACTGATGATCGTGGTCGCGATCGTCGGTATTTTGGCTGCTATCGCCATTCCGGCTTATCAGGACTACACGATCCGTGCGCGTGTGACGGAAGGGTTGTCGTTGGCTGCAGCGGCCAAGGTAGTCGTGGCAGACAATGCTGCCAATGCTACGGGAGATCTGTCCAATGGCTATACTCAGCCGAGCGGCATGAAAAACGTGAGCAGCATCTCTATTGCTTCGAATACCGGCGCGATTTCCATCGCATACAATAGCAACGTGGCTGCTTCGGGCGCTAACGTGGTTATCTTGACGCCGCTGGATGGCACGAGTGCTGTGTCCGCGACCACACCGCCCACCAATCCTATCAAGTGGGTTTGCCAAACGGCCAATTCCACAAGCGTCACTAACGTCCAGAAGGGCAGTCTGGCCAGCAAGTACGCACCGGCTGAGTGCCGTTAAACTACACTACTCGGCCTAAAATAAAAGGAGCGCCTCCGGGCGCTCTTTTTTTGCAGCGTTGCTTGGCGGCATTCCGAATGCGTCGATTCCCCATTCTCCTGTGCCCGATCTGGCTCGCTCTCGGAGCGTGCTGGAGCATCCCTTTCTTGGTAGCGCCCCACACCTACCCTGTTCCAACGTTCTATTCAGAATCCGCGGCAGCAGCTTGCTGGATTGTTGTGGCTGTGCTGGTGCTGTCCGTCGCGTGGAAGCGGCCGACCGGGTTGCCCAGCATTGCGCTGGCGCCGTTAGCGCTGATCGTGGTGCTGATTGCCCAGCTCGCTGTTGCCCCGCCCTTGAATCCGTTTTTTTCCTTTGGCGCCATCGTCGTGTTGCTTGGATCGGTCGTCATTTGTGGGTTGGGTGCACGCTGCCGCAGTATGCAGGGCGTGCTGGTTGCTGTAGGAACTGCCGTCATCGTTGGTGGTTTGCTAACTGTCGTCGTTGAACTGTTTCAGCTGTTCCGCGTTCCGAACTTGCCCAGCGCGTTTTTTTCGATGCTGCCATCGGGCACGGCCAGGCGTATGTGGGGCAACCTGAACCAACCTAACCAGGTCGCAACGTATTTGAGCTTTGGGTTGGCCGCTTGCTTGTTCTTGGCGTATCGGTATCCGCGCTGGCGAGCATTTCTGGTGCTGGCCGTGCTGCTGTTGCTGCTCGGTATGGCTTTGACATTTTCGCGAATGGCTTGGCTGCATATTGCTGTGGTCGGTTTCCTTGCGGGCATGTCACTTAATGCGGAATCCCGAACTCGCATCTGGCCGGCCCGGCTACTCATCTTAGTTGGCCCGATGCTCATGCTGGCGGTGGCGTTCCAAGGCTGGAACTGGGTGATTGCGGCAGCCAACAGCATCTGGACCTTCGATCTCCCAGGCTCGATGGGGGAGCGCTTTGAGGCGGGGGTGGGTTTGCGCCCGTTACTTTGGAAGCATGCTTGGCACATCTTTCTTGCCCACCCATGGCTAGGAGGCGGATGGGGCGACTATGCATGGAACCAGTTCGTGCAAACCGAGACGCTGGGCCACGTCGAGATGTCGATGAATGCACACAATATCGCCTTGGATCTCCTGGCGAAGGTCGGCTTGGCGGGTCTGCTCGCGGTGTTGATCCCGCTGGGGTTCTGGGTGCTGGGCCTCCGTAAGCGCTTGTGCGAACCGGATACGGCGTTTTTGTTTGCTCTGGTTGCGGTCATGCTCGTACATTCCTTATTGGAGTACCCGTTGCATTACGTCTTCTTTTTGTTCCCCTTTGCCTTTGTGCTGGGATACTTGGACGGCAACGATCTGCGGTTTCCCTCTCCGGGAATGACCAGGATGCTGTCCGGGTTTATCGTCATTTGCGGCATGGCGTTAGTCGTCCGTCTTTGGCCAGATTACAAGGGGGTGGAGCGGCTCTATTTCACCCAGGATGGCGTCGCGAAAGAGTTGGCAAGATACCAGGGTAGCGGGCAACTGTTGCTGGTGCCCTACGCGACATTGGCCATCGCCATGAATGCTTCAGTTAGTCCGGAGATGGCGCCTGTCATGGCGGCGCTTGAACGCCAGGCGGCACAGTTCTATCCCGGCCCAGCGCCGGTTCAGCGCTATGCACTTGCGTTGGCGTTTCAAGGGAAGAACGACGAGGCCGTCACGCAAGTTCACCGCCTGTATCACCACTACTGGACGGATTTTCCCGCGCAAACTCCGACCCTGAGGCAGGCTTGCCTGCGCTATGCCGAAAGCTTGAAAACGTTTTGCTCGCGCCTGAAGTCTGATGGGTTGCTTACTGGCTCAAGCTGAGCAATGGTGGCGATCAACCCGTTTTTTCCAAGCGCCTCATGCAGGCGCTTTTCTTTTTAAGAATCGGACTACGTGTTGGTAAAAATTCGTTGTGAGTGAAATAGACCAGCGCGACTTCCATTAATCTCGACTCGCTTCATCTCCTCCGTGCGAGATGAAACTCACTGATGATGGAGTATCGATGCGAGTCAAATATCAAAACGTTTCTCGGCACCAGCGGGGTTTTACGCTGATTGAGCTCATGATTGTGGTGGCGATTATCGGAATTCTGGCCGCTATTGCGGTCCCACAGTATCAAGACTACGTGACGCGTTCCAGGTGGGCGGACGTGTATACGCAAATTCAACCATTGAAGCTTGCAATTGCCGAATGTGCCCAGAAGAATAGCGGGACGATTGCGGGAACATGCGATACCGAGGACCTCCTAAAGGAGCACACGGGGTACACAGGGCTTCCGAAGCCCCCGAATGTGACGCTAAGTCTGGGTGCCTCGGGCGTCATCACCATGAGCGGATCAGCCGTTGTGGGAAGCTGCACGGTCACGGCCACGCCTGACAGTACGACGAGTCCGAACGTAATAACGTGGGTCCTTGCTGGCACAGGCACCAAGCCGTGCAGCCAATCGAAGACTGGGGTACCGGCTAGGGAAAATACCGAAACCTAACGCGACAAAAAAGAGCGCTCACCCGGCGCTTCTTTTTTTGTGTGTCAGTTCGCCACCCAATCCCCCGACTTCCCCCCATGCTTTTCCAATAGCCGCACATCCCCAATCACCATCCCCCGATCCACGGCCTTGCACATGTCGTAAATCGTGAGCAAGCCGACCTGCACGGCGGTCAGCGCCTCCATCTCCACCCCGGTCTGCCCACGCGTCTCCGCGCGCACGGTGCAGCGGACGCTGTGCGCGGCCTCATCGAGCTCGAACTCGACGGCAACCTTCGTCAGTGCCAACGGATGGCACAGCGGGATCAAGTCCGACGTCCGCTTGGAGCCCTGAATGGCCGCAACGCGCGCAATGCCAAGCACATCGCCTTTCTTGGCGGTGCCGTCGCGGACGAGGGCGAACGTTTCGGGCAGCATGCGGATCGTGCCGGTGGCGACGGCCACGCGATGCGTGACGGCCTTGTCGCCGACGTCGACCATGTGGGCTTGTCCGGCGGAATCGAAGTGGGTGAGTTGCGACATGGTGGAAACCGCCGATTTGCGGGGCAGAATGCGAAGCGTTTTATGATAGCAAGCACCCAGCCGCTGGCGACTTCGCCACGCGGATTCCGCGCACTGTGCTTTCCGTATGACGCCTTTTCTGTCCCGTCCGCGAGCGCGCAAGCTCACGGCTGCCGTGTTGTTGTCGATCTGGCTGGCCCCGTTGCCGTTGCCGCTGCAGGCCCTGGCGCAAGGGGCCGCGCCAGCGCCTGCCACAACGGCCAATCCGGGCCTGGGCTCAGCGGCGGCCGCTGACCAGGTCCAGAGCAATTTGAACCGCAGTGTGCAGATCGGCCGGCAGTCGCCGTATCTGCCGAAAGAGCCCGCCGTCGTCGATGCGCCGACGTACGAGCTCCCTGACATGGGCGATCCGTCCACCGCGTCGTTGTCGCCCGAGATGGAGCGCCGCCTGGGCGACCGCGTCATGCGGCAGATCCGGCGCGATCCGGACTACGTGCCCGATGCGCTCATCACCGATTACCTCAACGCCATCGGCTACAAGCTGATCGACGCCGCGCGCCGCCAGCACGTGGCGGGCAGCACGTCGGCGTCGAGCTTCGAGTTATTTGCCGTGCGCGACCCAGGCATCAACGCGTTTGCGTTGCCCGGCGGTTTCATCGGCGTGAACACCGGCACGCTGGTGGCCACGGAGAGCGAATCCGAACTGGCTTCCGTGCTCGGCCACGAGATCGGCCACGTCCTGCAGCGGCACATTGCGCGCGGCATCGACAAGTCGGGCGAGTCGATGTGGATCGCGCTGGCGTCGATCCTGCTGGCCGGGTTGGCCGCGACCAAGAGCGGCGATGCGGCGCAGGCCGTGGCGATGGGCGGGCAGGCTGCCGCGGTCTCGAATCAGCTGGCATTCTCGCGCGGCGCCGAGCGCGAGGCCGACCGCGTCGGCTTTACGCTGCTGACCGGCGCGGGCTACAACCCAGAGGGCATGCCCGATTTCTTCCGCCGGCTGCAGCGCGTGACGAACATCGCAGATACCGGCGTGATCCCCGGCTATGCGCGCACCCACCCGCTGACCGGCGAGCGCATCGCCGATATGGAAGACCGCGCGCGCGGCCTGCCGCACCCGCGCCAGCCGCGCCGGCCGGAGTTCGGGTTCACCAGGGCACGCGCGCGCGTGCTGCAAGAAACGTCCACCAGCGGCTATATCGACGTGAGCAACGCGATGCGCTCGCAGTTGTCATCGGCGCCCGATGCCCCGGTGGAGAAGCGCGCGGCGCTGTGGTACGGCATTGCGGTCGCCAACCAGATGGCGGGTCGGCTGGACGCCGCTGAACAGGCGCTGCAGGAGGCGCGCCGCCTGTACGGCAACATCCCGGGCATCACGTCGGGCAGCGTCGAGCTCGATGTCACGGCCATCGAGCTCGCGCGCGCCCGCAACCGCATGCCGGAAGCGCTGACGCTCGCGCGTGCCGCACTGGCTGCATATCCGCTCTCACGCGCGGTGGGCATCACCTATGCGCAGACGTTGCTGGCCGCCGGCCGCGCCGACGACGCCATCCCTTATCTCAAGGACAAGACGCGCGAAGAGACCGCGCAGTCCATCTGGTGGGATCTGCTCGCCCGCGCCTATGCCGACAAGGGCAAGCGCGTCGAGCAACACCGGGCGCTGGCCGAGAAATACGCGCGCGACGGTGCCTGGGGCGCTGCGGTCGAGCAGCTGAAGCTGGCGCGCGACGCGGGCGATGCCGATTTCTACACGCTCTCCGAGGTCGACGCGCGCCTGCACCAGATGGAGCGGCAATACAAGGAAGAGAAGGTCGAAGACAAGGCGCTGCCCAAGTAGGGCGCCACGCTAGCCGGCCGGATGCTGGACGAACCCATAGCGCCGCGCGACGTCGGCGCTGTGGATCGGCTCGATGTCGAACGTGGCGTGGTTGATGGAAAGCGTGCCGAGCGCGGCGCCGCAGGCGTCGCCATGCCATTGCGCGAGCGACGAAAACGGCTCCAGGTCATGGTCGTGCAGCAGGGCGATGGTGTCTTCTGCGTCGTGCCCGGCCACACGGCCGGACAGCAGCACGTTGCCACCCTCGTCGGCAAAGCAGCCCGTTGGCGTGAAGGCGGCGGCAGTGGTGGTCGTGAAGGTCGGCACGGCGCCGTCGGCGGACAGCCGCACGATCCACGGCGTGTAGTCGAGCTCCACAAATACGCGCTGCGGCCCGTTCTGGAAGAACCAGCGCCCGGCCTCGTCGTGTGTGTAGTTGCGTACGATGAAGTCGATGAGCGGCGCGTGGCGGATCGGGTCGCCCGACAGCTTGTTGGCCTGCGCGAACTCGTTGCGCATGCGCCATTGGCCGCGCCGGTCCAGCGCCAGCCAGCCGAAGCAGTCCGGCACGTTGGGCCATTTGGCCATGGCTTGGCGGACGATCTCATCCATGGGCTTCTCCCGCATGGGGCTGCCGGCCCAGCACGTCATCGAAGAAACGCAGCAGCCGTGCAGGCATCCAGTCGATGCGGCCGGCGTGGCCTCCGCGGCCGTCGCGCAGCAGGAAGCCGACATGGCCGCCGTGCAGTGGCTGGTCCAGCACGATGTCCGGCGACACGTCCGCCGGGCCGGGCAGGTGGCGACCGGGCAGGAACGGGTCGTTGCGCGCGTTCAGCACCAGCGTCGGCACGCGCACGTCGCGCAGCACGGGCTTGGACGACGCGCGCGTCCAGTAGTCGAGCACATCACGGAAGCCGTGCAATGGCGCGGTGACGAGGTTATCGAACTCGCCGAGCGTGCGTGTAGCCATCATGGCGGCGCGGTCGTACAGGCCCGGGTGCTGCTCCAGCTTGGCATTCGCCTTGGCCTTGAGCGTACGCAGGAACATGCGCGTATAGACCATGTTGAAGCCCTTGGACAGCGCCGCGCCTCCAGCGCGCATGTCCAGCGGCGCAGAGACCGTCGCCGCCGCGCTCACACACCGCGCATCGGCACCGTGTTCGCCGAGATAGCGCAGCAGCGCATTGCCGCCCAGCGAGATGCCCACCGCCAGCAGCTTGCGGCCCTGCGGCTGGCAAACCGTCCGATACAGGCGCTCCACGATCCACGCGATCTCCGCGCCATCGCCGCAGTGGTACATGCGCGGCGCGAGGTTCATCTCGCCCGAGCACCCGCGGAAATGCGGGATGACGCCCGGCCACCGGCGCGCACGCAGCGCGTCCATCAGCAGCCGCGCATAATGGCTGCGCGAGTCGCCTTCGAGGCCGTGGAACATGACGACCAGCGGCGCATGGGCATCCGTGCCGTGCGTGGTCCAGTCGAGGTCGATGAAGTCGTGGTCCGGCGTGTCCCACCGCTCGCGCCGATACGTGATGCGCGGAAAGCGCCACAGGCGCGCCGGCACGATCGTCTGCGCATTGCCGCCGATCAGCCACCACGGCGAGCGGAACGCGTGCGGCTCGAACGGCCCCGCAAGCAGGGCGCCCAGATCCAGCTCAAGGGGAGCAGCGTGGCGAGACGGGGGACTCATCGGAAGAAATCGGCTGCCACACCGCGCGCGGCCGGCTCAGTGCAGGGAGTGCGTGACGCTGGAGATGGACGCCGCCACGCGCTCTTCAGCGGCCTGGCTGGAATGCACGTGCGCGATGCGCCAGCCTTCGTGGTTCTGCATCAGCACGTACGTCGTATGCACGTACAGGTCGGCTTCGGTGGCCGTGGCGGAGAAGCGCAGCGCCTCGGTCGACTCGAAGATCGACACGCCCAGCGACGAATGCACCTGCTGGCTGAGGCACTCGATCCACACCGGGTTCTTTTCGACCAGCGCATCCAGGCAGCCGCGCAGTTGCTCATGGCCGTGCAGCCGCTGGCCGTCGGGCAGGATGAAGCTCACCGAGTCTTCGTCCAGCCACAGCTTGAGCGCGCCATCGGCATCGCGGCGCTTGAGCGCTTCGCGATAGGCTTCGAGGATGTCCTCGGCGGCTTCGAACAGGCGGGCAAATCGTGGCATGGTGGTGGCGTGGAAGGAGGCGTGCGGAAAGGCCGTATGCAATGGCGTCAAAGCGGCTGCAGCAGCCGTCGCAGTTCATGAAACACCATCTCGGGGCCGATGTCGCGCAGGCAGCGCAGATGGCCCAGCGGGCATTCACGCGCAAAGCACGGGCTGCACTCCAGATGGAGCCACATGATACTCGCAGCCGGTGACAGCGGCGGGGTGTGGCGCGGGTCGCTCGAGCCGAACACGGCAACCTGCGGGCGCCCCAGGGCGGCGGTCACGTGCATCAGGCCGGAGTCGTTGCAGATGGCGGCCTCGGCGCGGGCAAGCAGTTCGATGGCCTCGTCGAGCGAGGTCTCGCCGCAGAGGTTGCGCACGAACGGGGCGCGCTCGACGATGGCGTCGGCCGTTTCGCGATCCTTGCCGGACCCGAGCGCGACGATCTGCGCATACGGGAACGAGCGGCGCAGCATCTGTGCGAGTTCAGCAAAGTGCTCGGCGGGCCAGCGCTTGGCCGGGCCGTATTCCGCGCCGGGGCAGAAGGCGATCAGCCGTGCATTGCCGGGAATGCCGAACTTGGCCGACGTGGTCGCCACGCGCTGTACATCCACATTCAGCTTCGGATCGGGCAGCGTGTCGGGCAGCTTGGCGCCAGGCTTGAAGGCCAGCGCCGCGTAGTGCTGGACCATGGGCGGGCGCTCGGCCTTGGGCGGATTCGGGTAGCGCACGTTGAGCACGCCCAGCCGCGATTCACCCTTGTAGCCAATGCGCAGTGGAATGCCGGCCAGCCACGGAATCAGGGCGCTCTTGAACGAGTTCGGCAGCACGTAGGCCGCGTCGAACGTTTCGTTCTTGAGCTGCTGCGCAAACATCGTGCGGCTGCCGAGCTGCAGCTTGCCGTGCGCCAGGTCGGTCGGCAGCACACGCGCGATTTCCGGCATGCGCGCGAGCACGGGCGCCACCCACTTCGGTGCGACGGCGTGGATCTGCGCGCGCGGGTGCCGCGCCTTCAACTGCGCAAGCAGCGGCTGCGCCATCAGCGCGTCGCCGATCCAGTTGGGGGCGATGACGAGAATCTTGCGCATCATCCGTTCGCCACACGGTTTGCCGGACGCACGTCGCGCCGGAGGTGCTGCAGGGGAAGACGGCTCAATGGTGGCCCTTCAGTTCAACGCCGGGAGCCAGCTTGTAGACGGTGCCGCAGTACGGGCATTTGGCTTCGCCCGTATCGGCGATGTCGAGGAACACGCGCGGGTGGTAGTTCCAGGCCGGCGTCTTGGCGGTCGGGCAGTGCAGCGGCAGGTCGTCTGCGCCGATTTCGATCGTGGAAGCGGTTTGCGTCGTCATGGTGAGTGAGGAGTGCCGGCGTGGTCTGACGGGAGTCAGCCACGCTTGAAGTGCCGACAAAGGCGAAATTGTAAGGGGTGGGCGCGGCCCCGCCAACGCCGATTGTTGCACTGCGTGGTGCACGGCGTGAATCGTCACGCGCGGGGGGCGTCTGCGCATCGGCGTTAAGCAGATGCTTAACATCAAAAGTATAATCGCGTGTTTCCTCCGAGCCTTCCATGTCGCCCCCGACGTTCCCGCCTTTTCCCGTGCATTCAGGCGCTGACTGCGCGCGCAGTACGGTCGCGCAAAAAGAGATGCATTCGCCGCTTTTGGGGGCATCATGGCGCTAGTGCGGTGGGGCGCGGCGCTGCAACGCCGCTGGCTGGCGATCGACGCCGACGAGCGCGCCGGTTTCATTGCCGGCTTGCGGGCCTATGCGCCCTCGACACTGCCGGTCTTTGCGTGGGGTGCGGTGACGGGCGTGGCGATGAGCAAGTCGGTGCTGACCATCCCGCAGGCGATCGGCATGTCGCTGCTGGTGTATGCAGGCTCGTCGCAGCTGGCCGTACTGCCGTTGCTGGCGGCCGGGCTGCCGATCTGGACGGTGCTGCTCACGGCGTTCATCGTCAACGTGCGCTTCATCATCTTCAGCGCGGGGCTGATGCAGCATTTCGGCCATCTGCCCTTTGTGCGGCGCGTGGTGCTCGGGTCGTTCAACGGCGACCTGCCGTTCGTGCTGTTCACCCAGCGGTATCCATCGGCCGCGCGGGAAGCCGGTAAGGAAGGCTATTACTGGGGCATGGTCCTGCTGAATTTCGTGGTGTGGCAGGTGTCGTCCATCCTGGGCATCGTCGCGGCGAGCCTCTTTCCGGATGCGTGGGGCCTGGCGCTGGCCGGGACGCTCGCACTGATTCCTGTCATGGTGTCGACCATTCGTTCCCGTGCCACGCTCATGGCGGTGGCCGTGGCCGCGGTGCTGGCGTTGATCGCCTTCAAGCTGCCATATCGATTGAGCCTGGTGATTGCCGTCACCGGCGCGATGGCGGCCGGTCTGGCGGGCGACGAAGCCGCGGCACGCCTGCAATGGCAGCGCCGCCGCGCCGCACAGGCGAGCGGCGAGCGGGAGGACGCATGAGCACGCTGGAGATCTGGCTGGTCATTCTGGGCATGACGGTGGTGACCATTTTCACGCGCTCGCTTTTTCTGGCGGTGGGCGACCGCATGGCGCTGCCCACGCGCCTGCAGCACGCGCTGCGCTTTGCGCCGGCGGCCGCGCTCATCGCCATCGTGCTGCCCGACCTGCTGTGGAACCAGGGCCATTTCGATCCGAGCTGGAACAACCCGCGCCTGATGGCCGGCATTGCAGCCACGGTGTTTTACGTGGCGACGCGGCGCATGCTGGGCATGATCTTCGTCGGGATGGGCGTGTTTACCGTGCTGCGGCTCTGGGGATAGAAGCTGCGCCCAATCAACGCGTCCATTCCGACGTGAACCGACCCTCATGGAGACACAAGCGTGCCCGCTTCCACCCGCAACGGCGTGATCTTCGCCTTCCTGGCCTACACGATGTGGGGCTTGTTCCCGCTGTACTTCAAGCTGCTCAAGGCGGTGTCGCCGGTGGAGATCCTGTCGCACCGGGTGATCTGGTCGTTGGCGGTGATGGTGGTGATCCTGCTGGTGAAACGGCACTGGGCGTGGCTGTGGGCGTTGCGCGCGCAGCCCCGCGTGGTGGGGCGGTATGCCGCCAGCACGGCATTGCTGGCGGCCAACTGGCTGACGTACATCTGGGCGGTCAACCACGACCACGTGCTGGAGGGGAGCCTCGGCTACTTCATCAACCCGCTGGTGGTTGTGATGCTGGCCGCGCTGGTGCTGGGCGAGCGGCTGCGGCCGGTGCAGTGGATCTCGGTGACGCTGGCCGCGGCCGGCGTTGCGTGGCTCACCTGGCAGGCTGGGACGCTGCCGTGGATTGCGCTGGCGCTGGCATTTTCATTCGGCTTCTATGGCCTGTTGCGCAAGACCTCGCCACTGGGTGCGCTCGAAGGGCTGACGCTCGAGACGCTGCTGCTGTTTCCGCTGGCGCTGGCCTACCTCGGCTGGCTGGCGGCACAGCACCAGAACGCCTTTCTGGCCGCATCGCCGCACGTCCAGCTGCTGCTGGCGCTGGCCGGCCCGCTGACGGCGCTGCCGCTGCTGCTGTTTGGCGCCGGCGCGCGGCGTATTCCGCTGTCGCTGCTGGGCCTGCTCCAATACGTGAGCCCAACGCTGCAGCTGCTGCTCGGCGTGTGGCTGTACAACGAGCCTTTCGCGGGGCCGAAGGTGACGGGCTACGTGCTGATCTGGATCGGCCTGGCCGTGTATTCCGCCGAAAGCTGGATGTGGCTGCGCCGCCGCACGCCGCTGCCGGCATAGCGTCCTGCAGGCTCCCGGCCGATCGGCCTCGGCAGGACGGTGGAGCCGGCAGGACGCCGCCGCGAAACGCACGTTTTGACCAGGCGCATCGGGTAAAATCGCCGTTTTCCGCGATTCTTCCGTAGCTGCCATGCCTCACGTCCTGCGTCTGTCCGATCTCATCTCCGAAGGCAAGCTTGCCGGCAAGCGCGTGTTCATCCGCGCCGACCTGAATGTGCCGCAAGACGATGCCGGCAACATCACCGAAGACACCCGCATCCGCGCCTCCGTGCCGGCCATCCAGGCGGCCCTGGGCGCTGGCGCCGCCGTGATGGTCACCTCGCACCTGGGTCGCCCGACCGAGGGTGAGTTCAAGCCGGAAGACTCGCTGGCACCGGTCGCCAAGCGCCTGTCCGAGTTGCTCGGCCGTGACGTGAAGCTCGTCCAGAACTGGGTCGACGGCGTGGATGTCGCGCCCGGCCAGGTCGTGTTGCTGGAAAACTGCCGCGTCAACAAGGGCGAGAAGAAGAACAGCGACGAACTGGCCCAGAAGATGGCCAAGCTGTGCGATCTCTACGTCAACGATGCGTTCGGCACCGCCCACCGCGCGGAAGCCACCACCCACGGTATTGCCAAGTTTGCCCCCATCGCCTGCGCCGGCCCGCTGCTGGCGGCTGAGCTCGACGCGCTGGGCAAGGCGCTGGGCCAGCCGGCCCGCCCGCTGGTGGCCATCGTCGCGGGCTCCAAGGTCTCGACCAAGCTCACGATTCTCAAGTCGCTGGCCGACAAGGTGGACAACCTGATCGTCGGCGGCGGCATCGCCAACACGTTCATGCTCGCGGCGGGCCTGAAGATCGGCAAGTCGCTCGCCGAGCCGGACCTGGTGGGCGATGCCAAGGCCATCATCGACCTGATGGCCGCACGCGGCGCGTCGGTGCCCATCCCGGTCGATGTGGTCTGCGCGAAGGAATTCAGTGCCACGGCAGCCGCCACCGTCAAGGACGTGAAGGATGTGGCGGACGACGACATGATCCTCGACATCGGGCCGAAGACGGCCGCGCGGCTCGCCGAGCAGCTGAAGTCCGCCGGCACGATCGTGTGGAACGGTCCGGTCGGCGTGTTCGAGTTCGACCAGTTCGGCAACGGCACCAAGGTGCTGGCCGAGGCCATTGCTGCCTCGTCGGGCTTCTCGATCGCGGGTGGTGGCGACACGCTGGCGGCCATCGCCAAGTACAACATCGCCGATAAGGTGGGCTACATCTCCACCGGCGGCGGCGCATTCCTGGAGTTCCTGGAAGGCAAGACGCTGCCGGCCGTGGAGATCCTGGAGCAGCGTGCCCGAAGCCAGACCGCGCAGGCCTGAGGGCCCCTCGCTTCCTTCGCCCATCCCACCAACGAGACACCGCCGCCCATGACCCGCGCCACCAAGATCGTCGCCACCCTCGGCCCGTCATCCAACACGCTGGAAATCCTCACGCGGATGATCGCGGGCGGTGTGGACGTGGTGCGGCTCAACTTTTCGCACGGCACCGCGCAAGACCACGTGGCACGCGCCGAGCTGGTGCGTGAGGCGGCGCGCTCGGTGGGCCGCGAAGTGGCCATCATGGCCGACCTGCAGGGCCCGAAGATCCGCGTCGGCAAGTTCGAGAACGGCAAGATCACGCTCAACCCCGGCGATCGCTTCACGCTCGATGCGCGTTGCGAACTCGGCAACCAGGAGCGCGTCGGCCTCGACTACAAGGAACTGCCCCGCGACGTCGGCCCCGGCGACCTGCTGCTGCTCAACGACGGCCTGATCGTGCTGCAGGTCGAGCGCGTGGTGGGCGAAGAGATCGAAACCATCGTCAAGGTGGGCGGCGATCTCTCCAACAACAAGGGCATCAACCGCCAGGGCGGCGGCCTGTCGGCGCCGGCGCTGACGGCCAAGGACATGGAAGACATCAAGACCGCGATGGCGCTGGGCGCCGATTACGTCGCGGTCAGCTTCCCGAAGAACGCCACCGACATGGAGATGGCGCGCCAGCTGGCCGCCGTGGCCGGCGCGCCGCACAACCACAAGACCCGCATGATCGCCAAGATCGAGCGTGCCGAGGCCATCCGCCCCGGCGTGCTCGAGGAGATCCTGGCCGCGTCCGACGGCATCATGGTCGCGCGCGGCGACCTGGCCGTGGAGGTGGGCAACGCGGCCGTGCCGGCGCTACAGAAGCGCATGATCAAGCTGGCGCGCGAAGCCAACAAGCTGACGATCACCGCCACGCAGATGATGGAATCGATGATCGTCAACCCGGTGCCGACGCGCGCCGAGGTGTCCGACGTTGCCAACGCGGTGCTCGACGGCACGGATGCCGTGATGCTGTCGGCCGAAACCGCTGCCGGCCGCTATCCGGTCGAGACGATCGAGGCCATGGCTGCCATCTGCGTGGAAGCGGAAAAGTCGCAGCCGGTGCATCTGGACGCCGACTTCCTCGACCAGACCTTCACCCGCATCGACCAGTCGATCGCCATGGGCGCGCTGTTCACGGCGCACCACCTGCAGGTCAAGGCGATTGCGGCGCTGACCGATTCCGGCGCCACGGCGCTCTGGATGAGCCGTCACGGCATCAACATTCCCATTTATGCGATGACGCCAAACGTGGCATCGCAGCGCAAGATGGCCCTGTACCGCAACGTGCAGTCGCTGCCGCTGGCCAGCAGCATGGACCGCGACGAAGCGCTGCACCAGGCCGAAGAACTGCTGGTCGCGCGTGGCGTCGTGCAGCGCGGCGACTTCATCGTCCTGACCGTCGGCGAGCCGATGGGGCAGGCGGGGGGCACGAACACGCTCAAGATTGTCCGCGTCGGCATGCACTGACGCACACCACGGAACGCTGCTTGCTACGCAAACAAGATGCGTTCCTGAGACCGAATACAGATCGACCCATAGGAGAAAACCATGCCACTCGTCTCGATGCGCCAACTGCTCGACCACGCCGCTGAAAACGGCTACGGCCTGCCGGCGTTCAACGTGAACAACCTGGAACAGGTCCAGGCCGTGATGGAAGCGGCCAAGGAAACCGGCGCGCCGGTGATCCTGCAGGCCAGCGCGGGCGCCCGCAAATACGCCGGCGAATCGTTCATCAAGCACCTGATCCAGGCGGCTGTCGAGGCTTACCCGGAAATCCCGCTGGTCATGCACCAGGACCACGGCCAGAGCCCCGCGATCTGCCAGGGCGCCATCGACCTGGGCTTTGGCTCGGTCATGATGGACGGCTCGCTGCGCGAAGACGGCAAGACCCCGGCCGATTTCAACTACAACGTCGAGGTGACGCGCAAGGTCGTCGAGATGGCGCACAAGGTCGGCGTGACCGTGGAAGGCGAACTCGGCTGCCTGGGCTCTCTGGAAACCGGCATGGCCGGCGAGGAAGACGGCATCGGCGCGGAAGGCAAGCTCGACCATTCGGCGCTGCTGACCGATCCGGAAGAAGCCGCCCAGTTCGTCAAGGCGACGCAGCTCGACGCACTGGCCATCGCCATCGGCACGAGCCACGGCGCGTACAAGTTCTCGCGCAAGCCCACGGGCGACATCCTGGCGATCAGCCGCGTGAAGGAAATCCACGCGCGCATCCCGAACACCCACCTCGTGATGCACGGCTCGTCGAGCGTGCCGCAGGAGCTGCTGGCCATCATCAACCAGTACGGTGGCAAGATGAAGGAAACGTACGGCGTGCCGGTCGAAGAGATCCAGGAAGCCATCAAGTACGGCGTGCGCAAGATCAACATCGACACCGACATCCGCCTGGCCATGACGGGCGCGGTGCGCAAGTTCCTGGCCGAAAACCCGGACAAGTTCGACGCCCGCGAATGGCTCAAGCCCGCGCGCGAAGCCGCCAAGCAGGTCTGCAAGGCGCGCTACATCCAGTTCGGCTGCGAAGGCCAGGCCGGCAAGATCAAACCGGTCAGCCTGTCCGTGATGGCGCAGAAGTACCAGAACGGCGAACTGGCGCAAGTGGTGCAATAAGCACGCGCGCCGCGTCAAAGTGAAACGGCTGGCAGTGCGCCAGCCGTTTTGCATGGGGCCCACACGTATAATGTCGGCCTTCCACGTTTTTTGACCTTCCACTGGGTTCCGCCGTGTCCGCCGCATCTGACAACCCCACAGCCGCCTCCGCCCTTTACGAATCGTCGATCACCAGCCTGCCGTTGCTCGGCCGCGGCAAGGTGCGCGAGAACTACGCCGTCGGCGACGACAAGCTGCTGATGATCACTACCGACCGTCTGTCGGCGTTTGATGTGATTCTCGGCCAGCCGATTCCGGACAAGGGCCGCGTGCTCGCGCAGATGTCGGATTTCTGGTTCAACAGGCTGCGCCACATCGTGCCGACGCACGAAACGGGCATCGCGCCGGAAACCGTGGTCGCCCCGAATGAAGTCGACCAGGTGCGCGGCCGCGCCATCGTGGTCAAGCGCCTGAAGCCGATCCTGGTGGAAGCCGTGGTGCGCGGCTACCTGGCGGGCAGCGGCTGGAAGGACTACCAGGCCACGGGCGCCGTCTGCGGCGTCCAGCTGCCGGCCGGCCTGCAGAATGCGCAGAAGCTGCCCGAGCCCATCTTCACCCCCGCCGCCAAGGCCGCCGTGGGCGAGCACGACGAGAACATCGCCTTCGACGAAGTCGAGCGCCGCATCGGCAAGGAACTGGCCGCGCAGATCCGCGACGTGAGCATCCGCCTGTACAAGGAGGCGGCCGACTTTGCCGCTACGCGCGGCATCATCATCGCCGACACGAAGTTCGAGTTCGGCCTCGACGAGAACGGCACGCTCACGCTGATGGACGAGGCGCTCACCGCCGATTCGTCGCGCTTCTGGCCGGCCGATTCGTACCAGGTGGGCACCAACCCGCCGTCGTTCGACAAGCAGTTCGTGCGCGACTGGCTCGAGGCCGTGCGCATCGACGGCAAGCCCTGGCCGAAGACGGCGCCGGCGCCCGAACTGCCCGCCGACGTGATCGAAAAGACCGCCGACAAGTACCGCGAAGCGCTGACCCGCCTGACCGGGCAGTCGCTGCGCTGATCCTGGAGCCATGACGATGACCGCACAGCAATCTGCTCCGCTCGTTGGCGTGGTGATGGGCTCCAGTTCCGACTGGGACGTGATGCGCCACGCCGTCGACATGCTCACCCAGTTCGGCATTCCGTTCGAGGCGCAGGTCGTCTCGGCGCACCGCATGCCGGACGAGATGTTCCGCTACGCCGAAGCCGCACGCGACCGGGGGTTGCGCGCCATCATTGCCGGTGCCGGCGGGGCGGCGCACCTGCCCGGCATGATCGCCGCCAAAACGATCGTGCCGGTGTTCGGCGTGCCGGTGCCGTCCAAGTATTTGCGCGGCGAAGATTCGCTGCTCTCCATCGTGCAGATGCCCAAGGGCATCCCGGTGTCGACGTTCGCCATTGGCGAAGCGGGCGCGGCCAACGCAGCGCTTGCCGCCATCGCGACCATTGCCACCACCGACCCGGCGCTGGCCGACAAGCTCGAAGCCTTCCGCGCGCAGCAGACCGAAGTGGCACGCGGCATGACGCTGCCGGTGCACGGTGCTTAAGCCAACCACGACCCGATTCATGGCCGACGACCTGAACCCGCGCCTGGCGCAAGCCCACACGCCGGAATCCCGCGCGCTGAACGTTCCCAACGCGATCCTGCCCGATGCCTGGCTGGGCATGCTAGGCGGCGGCCAGCTCGGCCGCATGTTCACGCATGCCGCACAGGCGATGGGCTACAAGGTCTGCGTGCTCGACCCGGACCCGAACAGCCCCGCCGGCACCATTGCCGAGCGCCACCTGTGCGCCGGCTACACCGACGAGGCGGCGCTGGCCGAAATGGCCGCGCTGTGCCCGGCCGTCACGACCGAATTCGAGAATGTGCCGGCACAGGCCCTGGACCGCCTGGAGCAGCTGGGCGCCTTCGTTGCTCCGCGCGCCAACTGCGTGTCGATCGCGCAGAACCGCATCGCCGAGAAGAAATTCTTCGCGCTGTGCGCCGCGCGCACGGGCATCCAGCCGGCACCGAGCTGGGTGATCCAGCACGATGCCGATATCGACCAGCTGCCCGCTGATCTGCTGCCCGGCATCCTGAAGATCGCCCGCATGGGCTATGACGGCAAGGGCCAGGCACGTGTCTCCACCGTCGAAGAGCTGCGCGCAGCGTGGGGTGCCATGCAGCACGTGCCGTGCGTGCTCGAGAAGAGGCTGCCGCTGGCGTACGAGGTGTCGGTGCTGGCTGCCCGCGCCGCCGACGGCACCACCGCCACGTGGCCGCTGGCCGAGAACGAACACCGTGACGGCATTCTGTTCTCGACCATCATGCCGTCGCGCAGCGTCTCCGACGACATTGCCACGCGCACCCGTGCGGCTGCCGCCATGATCGCCGAAGAGATGGGCTACGTCGGGGTGCTGTGCGTGGAGTTCTTCGTGCTGCAGGACGGCTCGCTGGTCGCCAATGAAATGGCGCCGCGACCGCACAACTCGGGCCACATCACCATGGACGTGTGCGAGACGAGCCAGTTCGAGCAGCAGGTGCGCGCCATGGCACGGCTGCCGCTGGGCAGCACGCGCCAGCATTCGCCAGGCCGCATGCTGAACGTGCTGGGCGACGTGTGGTTCGAATACGGTCTGGAGCGCACGCCGGCCTGGCACGAAGTCATGCGCCACAGCGGCACGAAGGTGCATCTGTACGGCAAGGCCGATGCGCGCCCCGGCCGCAAGATGGGCCACGTGAACTGCGTCGGCACGTCGCCCGAGGTGGTGGACGAGGCGTTCCGCCACGCCGCGCATGTGCTGGGCCTGCGGGCGGAGTGAGCAGGAGCATCGCCATGCACAGGCCGACCGCGCCCATCGTCATGCCCCCGCGCGAACGCCTCGACGAGGCCGCGCGCAGGCTGGAGGCCGGCGAACTGGTTGCTTTCCCGACCGAGACCGTCTACGGCCTCGGCGCCGATGCGGAAAACCCGCAGGCGATCGCGAAGATCTACGCCGCCAAGGGGCGGCCCTCCAACCACCCGGTGATCGTTCACGTGGTGGACGGCGCAGACATCTCGTACTGGGCGGACGAAGTGCCCGGCATTGCGCTGCAGTTGATCGAAGCGTTCTGGCCCGGCCCGCTCACGATGATCCTCAAGCGCGCGCCGCACATCCCGGCCGCCGTGGCAGG
The DNA here is from genome assembly GCF_905397375.1 of Ralstonia mannitolilytica. Taxonomy (GTDB): domain Bacteria; phylum Pseudomonadota; class Gammaproteobacteria; order Burkholderiales; family Burkholderiaceae; genus Ralstonia; species Ralstonia mannitolilytica. Next base: position 20,074 of record NZ_CAJPVG010000005.1, on the reverse strand, counting down.
GGGGCAGGACAGCATCGGGCTGCGTTGTCCTTCGCATCCGGTGGCGCAGGCGCTGCTCTCGCGCTTCAAGCGCGGACGTGGCGGCATTGCGGCGCCGTCGGCCAACAAGTTCGGCCAGGTGAGCCCCACCACCGCGCAGCATGTGCGCGATGAATTTGGCGATACGGTGTTCGTGCTCGAAGGCGACGGCGTCGACGTCGGGATCGAGTCGACCATCATCGACCTCTCGCGGCTGGACCAGGGCATTGGCCCCGTGTTGCTGCGCCCGGGTGCCATCACACCGGAAGACATCGAACGTGTCACGGGCGAGGTGCCCGCGCTGCCGGATGCTGCCGCGCCGCGCGCGTCGGGCACGCTGAAGGCGCACTATGCGCCGCGCACGCCGCTGTATCTCCTTTCTGCCGCCGAGGTGCCCGCGCGCCTTGCCGCGCTGCCGGCCGGCAAGCGCATCGTCTGGCTCGGTGCGCCGGTGGCGCTGCCCGAGGGTTGCGACCAGCGTGCCGCGCCGGCCACGCCTGCGGCCTACGCCAACGCGCTCTACGCACTCCTGCGCGAGCTCGACCGTGGCGGCTACGACGCCATCTGGGTGGAAACCCTAGCCGATACCCCCGCCTGGGCGGCCGTCAACGACCGCCTGCGTCGCGCCGCCGCCGCGTTCGAAGGCAACCTCTAATTCTTCCGGGGCGGGGTCCCGCCTTCCGCCAGGCAACCTCGCTACACTTGGGCGTTGTGTGTCGTTCCGCGTGCTTCAAGCGCGCGCAGGTTTGCACCGCGGCACCACAGACCAAAAAAATCCACACGGGAGACAGACATGAAGTTGCGTCAATGGATGGGCGTCGCGTCGGCGGCACTCGCGCTGGGCCTGGCGGCTTGCGGCGGCGAATCCGATCAGGGTGGCAACAGCAACATCGCGAGGGTGCAGCGCATGGTCGTGTTCGGCGACAGCCTGAGCGACGCCGGCACCTACACGCCAGTCGCGCAGGCTGTGGGCGGCGGGAAGTTCACCACCAACCCTGGCCCGGTCTGGGCGGAAACCGTGGCCTCGCAAATGGGCGTCGCGCTCACGCCGGCCGTGATGGGCTACGCCAACCAGGTGCAGAGCTGCCCGAAACCCGGCTGCTTCGACTATGCACAGGGCGGCTCGCGCGTGACGGACCCGAACGGCATCGGCCACAACAACGGCGCTGGTGCGCTCACGTACCCGATCAAGCAGCAGCTGGCCAACTTCTACGCGGCCAGCAACAACACCTTCAACGGCAACAGCGACGTGGTGTTCGTCTTTGGCGGCAACAACGACATCTTCTACTGGGCCGCCGCCGTGGCGGCCAACCCGACCACCGTCACGCCCACCGTTGCCGCGGCGCAGGTGCAGCAGGCCGCCACGGAACTTGTCGGCTACATCAAAGACATGATCAGCAAGAACGCGACGCAACTGTACGTGTTCAACTTGCCCGACAGCAGCCTCACGCCGCAAGGTGTGGGTCAAGGCCCTGCGGCGCAGGCGCTGTTGCATACGCTGGTGGGCGTGTTCAACACGACGCTGCAGAACGGTCTGGCCGGCACGTCGGCACGCGTGATCGACTTCAACTCGCAACTGACTGCCGTGATCCAGAACGGCGCGATGTTCGGCTTCACCAACACAAGCACGCCGGCGTGCGATCCGAACAAGATGCCGGCGAGCGCGGCAGGCAGCTCGCTGTTCTGCTCGTCGAGCACGCTGGTGGCGACGGGGGCGGACCAGACCTACCTCTTTGCCGATGGCGTGCACCCGACCACCGGCGGCCATCGCCTGATTGCCAGCAACGTGCTGCAACGCCTGCTGGCCGACAACCTGGTGCACTGAGCGCACACCCCATGCCAAACGAAACGCCCGCGATTGCCGCGGGCGTTTTTTGTTGGGCGCAACACCGCGTGGACTACTTCACCAGCGCGGCGGCGAAGCGGTACACCGCATCGACATCGTTCAGGTCGAGCACAGCCACGCCCGCGGGCGGCTGCACGGCATCGCGCGCGTCGGTGGCGACGGCCACCACGCCGCCGATCTCGGGCCATAGCGGGGCGCGGCCGAGCGACGGGCGGAAGACCTCGATCTTCGGGAAGGTGCTGCGCTTGTAGCCTTCGACGATGACGAGGTCGGTTTCGGGCGCCAGTAGCGCCAGCACGTCCGCCAGCTCCGGCTCGTGCGCGTGGGTGTATTCGCGCATCAGCACGAGGCGCTCGCCGCCCACGAGCACCACTTCGGCGCTGCCGGCATCGCGCATCCGATACGAGTCCTTGCCCGGCGAATCGAGATCGAAGCCGTGATGCGTGTGCTTGATGGCCGCGACGCGGCGCCCGTCCTGCACGAAGCGCGCGATCAGCTGCTCGACCAGGGTGGTCTTGCCGCTGCCCGAGGTGCCGGTGATGCCCAGGAGTGCCGCGTGTGTCGTCATCGTTGTGCGCCTTGGTAGATCCATTGCAGCAGGGCATCGTGCGCGGCCTGGCCGGCGCCGGCGTTCGGGTGGTTGATCATGCTGACCACCACGAAGCGCTGGCCGCCTTCGCCTTCCACGTAGCCCGCGATGGCGCGCACGTCATTGAGCGTACCGGTCTTGATCTCGGCATTGCCAGCCACCCCCGCGCGCGTGAGGCGGTTGCGCATGGTGCCGTCGACGCCCACCACCGGCAGGGCATCGCGCAGGATGCCGCCGTTCGGATTGGCATCGGCCTGTTGCAGCAGGCGGCCCATGTTGCGCGCGCTGATGCGCTCGATGCGCGACAGGCCCGATCCGTTCTCGATCACGAGTTCGGGCATCGTCAGGTTCTGCCGCGCGAGCCAGCGCTGGATGACTTCGGTCGACTGCCGCACCGATGCGGGCTTGCGGCCGATCTCCGCGCCGATGGTGAGGAAGAGCTGGCGCGCCATCACGTTGTTCGAATACTTGTCGATGTCGTGCACCACTTCGGCCAGCGTGGGGCCGTAGTGCGTGGCCAGCAGCACGGCCTGGCGCGGTACCTTGCCTTCGCGCAGGCCGGGGGTGAAGCGCGTCGTGCCGCCGGCCTGCTGCCACAGCGCCAGGAAACCGCCCCAGATGAAATCGGCATGCGTGAGCGCCGCGAGGTTGTAGACGCGCTCCCCGCACGCGGCGGCATAGCGGCCGTCGAAGCTCGCGAGCACATGGCCATCGGGCTGCGTGCTGATGCTGGCGCCGGACAGGGTCTTCCAGTCGCCGCAGCCGCCGCGCGTGGCGCGCAGCCGGTTGTCGATCTGCAGTTGCGCCAGCGGCGGCGACACGTCGATGTTCACGGCGTTTCCGCCCGACCCGTCATCGCCCGCCGGCGTGAGCGTGAACGTCAGCGTCTTGAACGAATACAGCAGCGCATCGGGCGCGACGTTGTAGGCGCGCGCACTGTCGCCGTCGAGCGGCGGGGCTTCGGACAGGCCGTTCTCGAAGTACGTGCGATCGAGCACGATGTTGCCGGCCAGCTCGTCCACGCCGGCGCGGCGTATATCGGTCACCAGCTTGATGAGCTCTTCCGGAATCAGCTTCGGGTCGCCCTGTCCGCGCAGGTACAGATTGCCATTGAGCGTGCCGTTGACGGGGGCGCTGTCGGCGTACGCGGACGTCTTCCAGCGGAAGTTCGGTCCGAGCAGATCCAGCCCCGCAAAGGTGGTGAGCAGCTTCATGGTCGACGCCGGATTCATGCCGGTGTCGGCATTCCATTGCAGGATGGGTGTGTCGCTGCCGGTGCGGATAACGAACACGCTCACCGCATCGAGGGGGATGTGGGCGCGCGCAAACGCCAAGGCAACGTTGGCGGGAAGCCCGGCCGGGTTGTGCGCAGCTTGGCGTACCTGGGTCGCGGTGGGCCGCGGCGCAGCATGCGCGCCGTGCGGTTTCGGTTTCTTCGCGTGGGCCAGCGGCGCGGCGGCCACGGTAACGAGCATCGCGCAGGCGAGCACACGGCGCGACAGGAACAGCAAGCGGGTCGGACGAATTCGGGCCATCGGGGGGGCGGGTTGGGGAGCGCAAGACACGTGTGCCAAGTGCAGACGCAGGCATGTTAACGCAGCAGCCCGACACTTCGGCCGACAAGCACGGGGCCCTTCACCGGCCAATTCGCGCACAACCGCCCAGCTGTGACGGTGGGCCCACCTCGCTCAGGCCTTGAGGCCGATGCGCTTGCGCATCTCCGACGTGACGGACTGGCGCGTGCCGGCGTAATCGGCCCAAGGGTCGTCCTTGAGCTTGGCCAGGCGGTCGGGCAGCGTACGCAGCGTCCACTGCGCAGAAGACTGCAGCGTCTGCAGTTCGTCATGCCGGATCGGCACCGACACCGGCAGCCCCGTGCGTGCGCGCACGGAATACGCCGCGACCGTGCTCGCCCCACGGTTGTTGCGCAGGTAATCGATGAAGATCTTCCCCACGCGGTTCCGCGGCCCCATCTTGGCGACGAAGCGGTCCGGAAAGGTCGCGGCCATGTGCTGGACCACGGCCTGCGCAAAGCCTTTCAGCGCTTCCCAGCCGGCCGACTCCCGGCGCGTGAGCGGCACCACCACGTGCATGCCATGGCCGCCGCTGGTCTTCAGGAAGCCCTTCAGCCCGAGTTCGTCGAGCATCGCCAGCGTCAGCTGCGTGGCCTCGATGACGCGTGCAAACGGCAGGGCGGGGTCCGGGTCGATGTCGAAGACGATGCGGTCCGGCTGTTCGATGCGATCGGCGAGTGCGTTCCAGGTGTGCAGCTCCACCGTGCCCATCTGCACCGCGCCGACCAGCGCCTCCGCGCAGTTGATCGCCAGCAGCGAGGGGTGCCCCGGGTCCAGCGACGCATCGAGCTGCGTGATGCCCTGCAGCTTGAGCGCCGCCGAATGCTTCTGGAAGAAGCGTTCGCCTTCGATGCCGTCGGGCGCGCGCACGAGCGACGTGGGCCGGTTGCGCAGGTGCGGCAGCATCCAGTCGGCGACGCTCGCGTAGTAGCGCGCCAGATCGGCCTTGGTGGTGCCGCTGGCCTTTTCGATGACGCGGTCCGGGTGCGTCACGTCGACGCCCGCGATGCGCTCCGCGCCCGCGCGGATCTTGCGTTCGGCGGGGCGCGTCTGGGCGGTGCTCACGGCGGGTTTCTCCTTGCGGCCGCCTGCACGGGGCGCTCTGGCGGTTTCGCGAACGATGCTGCGAGGCGGCTTGTCGTCACGCAGGCCCTGGAAGACGGCCTGCCGCACGATGCCCTCGCGCGTCCATTCGGCAAAGGCGACCTCGGCCACGCGCTCGGGCCTGACCCATTGCACGTCGCGTGCGTCGGAGCCGGTGGGTGGGTTCACAAACGGGGGCGTGTCGGTCGCCAGGCTGGTGAGTTCGTGATGGAGCGCGCGCAGGCTCGTCTCGTTGAAGCCGCTGCCCACGCGGCCCGCGTACTGGAGCTTGCCCGCGTTGTCGTACACGCCGAGCAGCAGTGCGCCGAAGCCGCTGCGGCTGCCCTTGGGCGCGCTGTAGCCGCCGATCACGAACTCCTGCCGCCGCCCGCACTTGAGCTTGATCCATGCAGGGCTGCGGCCCGAGCGATACGCCGCATCGGCGCGCTTGCCGATCACGCCTTCAAGCGACATGCTGCATGCCGAGGCGAGCAGGTCTTCCGGCGGCGCGTTGAAGGCGCCGGAGAACAGCACGGCCTCGCGGTCCAGGTCGCCCGGCGCCGCGTCCAGGATGCGCTGCAGCAACGCGCGCCGCTCGCGCAGCGGCACGTTGCGCAGGTCCATGCCGTTGCAGAACGGCAGGTCGAAGAGGTAATACGCGATGTGCTCGGCGTGCGACGTTTCGAACGCGTTCTGCAGCGACTGGAAGTCGGGCACGCCGCGCTCGCCCATCACCACGACCTCGCCATCGAGCCATGCCTCGCGCAGGCCCAGCGCAGGCAGTGTGCGCACCTGGCGCGGCAGCTTGGCCGTCCAGTCGCGTCCGTTGCGGCTGAACAGGCGGATGCTCTCGCCGTCGATGCGCGCGAGGATGCGGTAGCCGTCGAACTTGACCTCGTAGTCCCAGTCGCCGTGCGCGGGCGGTGCATCGACCAGCGTGGCCAGCTGCGGCTCCAGCGTCTTCGGTAGCGCGGACGGCACGGCGCCGGCGGGCGGCTGCACTGCGGTATCGGCGGGGGCTTCGGTGGCGGGCGTCCTGGCGGCACGCGCCTGCGGCGCCTCTTCGCCGACATGCCTGCCGCTGATGACGCTGCCGGGCAACGCGCGCGTGATGTCGTAGTCGGCCGCGGCGCGCACGTGGTCGTCATGTTCCTTGATCAGCAGCCACTGCTCCTTCGGCTGCCGGCCGGTGGCGCGCAGATGCGTGCGCACCAGCGCCCACGCGCCGTGCAGCTTTTCACCGTCCAGTTCGAACTTGAGCTTGCCCTCGCGATAGGCCTTGCGCGGATCGCCGTGCGGGCGCCACGTGCCGCGGTCCCACACGATCACGTCGCCGCCGCCGTACTGGCCTTCGGGGATGTGCCCTTCAAAGTCGGCGTAGTCGAGCGGATGGTCTTCGACATGCACCGCGAGGCGCTTGTCGTGCGGGTCGAGGCTCGGGCCCTTCGGTACGGCCCAGCTCTTGAGCGTGCCGTCGAGTTCGAGGCGGAAGTCGTAATGCAGCCGCCGCGCGTCGTGCTTCTGGATGACGAAGTGCAGCGCGCCGTCGTCGCCGCGTCTGCGTTGTTCGTCGGCCTTGCGGCGCGCGCCGGAGGGCTCCTGCGTGAGGGTGAAATCGCGTTTGCGGCGGTAGTCGGCGAGATGGCGTGGCATGGCGTCGGCTCCGGTCGTTCATGCGCGCTTGCGCGCGGCGGTCTTGCGTGCCGTCTTGGCGGCGGCCTTGCGCGGCGCACGCTTGCGCGGCGGCGCCTCGTCTTCCTCGCCTTCGGAAGCGGCCTTGCCCTTGCCGCGCCGCGCGAGGCTCTGGCGCAGCAGGTCGGTCAGGTCGATCACGTTGGTGGCAGGCGGTGCGTGCTCGGCCTCCATCGGCTCGACCGATTCGGTGCGGCCCTCGCGCACCTTGCGGTCGACCAGCGCGAGGATGTCGTCGCGGAACGTGTCGTGGTACTGCGTCGGATCCCAGGTGTCGCTCATGTCTTCGATGAGCTTTTCGGCCATCTCGATCTCCTTGGCCGTGAGCTTGGCGGCCTTGGCGCCCTCGGCCGGCAGGTCGAGTTCCGACCAGTCGCGCACCTCGGTGGACCAGCGCAGCGTGTGCAGCACGAGCACAGGCCCGAGCGGGATCAGCGCGGCCAGGTGCTGCTTGGTGTGTAGCACGACGTTGGCCACCCCGACCTTCTGCGAACGCACCATGGCCTCGCGCAGCAGCGCGTACACCTTTTCGCCGCGCCGGTCGGGCGCCAGGAAGTATGGCGTGTCGAGATAGAGGAACGGGATCTCGGTCGCGTCCACGAAGGCCAGCAGGTCGACGGTTTGCGTGGACACCGGGTTGGCGGCGCGGATGTCGTCGTCGGTGAGGAGGACGTAGCGATCCTTCTCGTAGGCGAAGCCGCGCACGATCTGCTCGCGCGGCACTTCCTTGCCGGTGGCCTTGTTGATGCGCTTGTAGCCGACGCGGTCCATGGTGCGGCGGTCGAGCCAGTCGAAGTCGAGATCGTCGCTGCGGGTGGCCGGATACAGCGCGACGGGAATGTGGACGAGGCCGAAGCTCACGGCGCCTTTCCAGATCACGCGAGGCATGGCGGGTCTCCAGGATGCGGGGGTGCACGGGCGGTGACGCAAGCGGCATACCCGCGCATCGGTCACCTTCGTGACGCGGGCGCCGCCCGGCCCGCCGTCATACACTCTTGGGCGGCGCGCGGTAGCATGACGACTTGGCGGCGCAACGGGTTGGCGCCGCGCGTATGTCTTCCAGCCGCTTCCATGTCTTCCGAACTTGTGCAACGCGCCGGCGTCGTCTCGCCACGCCGGCTCCCCCTGTCGGCCCGCGCGGCGACGATGGCTCTCTTTTTCGTCAACGGTGCAACGTTTGCGACGTGGGGGATTCACATTCCCACGGTCAAGGCGCGCTTCGGGTTGTCCGAGGCGTCGCTGTCGCTGGCGATGTTCATGGTGGCGGCAGGCGCCATCGTGGCGATGAAGTTCGCGGGCAGTTGGGCCGCGCGCATCGGCACGCGCCGCGCCAGCGTGCAGGCGGGCATGGCCTTCGGCGTCATGACGGCGCTCATCATGCTGATGCCGACCTACCCGACGCTGCTGGCTGTGCTGCTGCTGTTCGGCATCACCAACGCGGGTTTCGACGTGGCCATGAACGCGCAGGCGGCTACGGTCGAGGCCAACCACCATAAGCCGATCATTTCGTCTCTGCACGGCATGTTCAGCCTGGGCGGCATGGCGGGTGCGGCGGCAGGCGGCGTGCTGCTCGAGCTTGGTGTGCCGCCGGCGGTGCATTGCGGCGGCATGGCGCTCGTCACCATGGCCACGGCGCTGTGCGCGGGGCCGTTCATGCTGCCCGATCACGTGCATGCCGAAGGCGAGCCGGCCCATCCCACCACGGGGCGCACGCTGTTCGTGCTCGGCCTGCTGGCCTTCTTCGGGCTGGTGGGCGAAGGCGCCATGTACGACTGGACGACCGTGTACATGCGCGAGATTGCGCAATCGCCCGAGGCCATTGCCAGCGCGGGTTATGCAGCGTTCTCGGGCGGCATGGCGCTTGCACGGTTCGGCGGGGATGTCGCCCGCGGCCACTGGGGCAACATGCGCGTGCTCCGTGCCAGCGGTGTGCTGGCCACGGCGGGCATCCTGCTGGCGCTGCTGTGGCCGGCGCCGGCGGCAGTGCTGGCCGGGTTCGGGCTGATGGGCGTGGGTGCGGCCAACATGGTGCCGATCTTCTTCATCACCGCATCGCGCCTGCCGGGTGTGCCGGCGGCCGAGGGCATTGCCGCCGTGGCGCGTTTTGCCTATGTCGGCCTGCTGGTCGGCCCGGTCATCATCGGGTTGATCGCGCACCGCTCGGACCTGCGCTGGGGCCTGTCGGTCGTGGCGCTGACCATGGCGCTGATTGCCGTGGCCGGCCCCCATGCGATCCGCCGGCCTGAACATCGTTAAACGGTGTGCATCGGCCCAAGAAACAGGCGATTCCTGTTCGTTGACTTTCCTGGGCGCTTGCCATAGCTTACGACGAGGAGAGGGGGTTTCCCGGCGCCGCCGCCATGGTCTGGCCGTGAGGTGGCATCGGGGTACGTTCAAAACGAGGCTGCACCACGTGATCAGCCCAAACGACCCATAGGAAAGGAGCTTCAGATGCCGTACAAACGTCTCACCCTCGTGGCAGCGGCTGCTGTCGTGGCAGCCATCGGAAGCATGGCCCACGCGCAGACCGACAAGAAGTTCGACCCCTACACCCAGGGCGCCAAGGCTGGCGACAAGTTCGATCCCTACACCCAAGGCGCCAAGGCGGGCGACAAGTTCGACCCATACAGCCAGGGCGCTAACAAGAACGACAGCACGGCCAGCGCGCTGAACCCGGGCGCACAGCCGGCCAACGTTGAAAAGGGCAAGTACGATACGTACACCCAGGGTGCCAAGGCGGGCGACAAGTTCGACCCGTACAGCCAGGGTGCCAAGGCCACCGACCCGTACACCGACGGCGCGAAGAAGTAAGCCGGTGTCCTCGACGTGCATGAAGACGCTGATGCATCACCCGATGCATCGGCGTTTTTCTTTGTGGGCGGCGGCGGTCCTCGCGTGTGTCGCGCTGCCCGTGCAGGCCGCCGGTCTGTGCACGGCGCCGTGGGTGCACGATGGCACCCGGCTGCGCCTGGACGGCAACGGCAAGACGCCGATGATCGTCGAGTTCACGCTGCACGACGTCAACCACGACATCCAGGATGGCTGCGAGATCGGCCTGCACATCTATGCCAAGTCGGGGCTCGTGGCGCTTGGCGGGCGGCCGGTCGAGACGGTACAGGATCACCAACTGCTCGTGGACGAAGCGGGCGTCGTCACCCGCGTGGTCAGCATCAACGGGCACGTCTTTGCGCAAAGCGAGCACGCCGACCTCGTGGGCACGGTGAGCACCGCCATCTCGGGCATGTTCCTCTACGGCGCCGGGCTTGCACCCGAGGCCGAGATGCTGCCCGGCGATACGTACGAGTCGAGCTTCGATTTCGACGTGGTATCGCCGCGGCTGGGCATTTCCGTGGGCCGCATGCGCGCCGCGCACGCCAGGGTGGAAGTGTCGGAGCGCCAGGTCGGGCCGGCGCAGCCGATGAACACGGTGGTCGGCATCCTGCAATGCCGGCCGATCCGTTACACCCGCACCGCCAGGCTGGGCGTGCTGCGGCTCGGCAACGAAACCATCGAGCCGGAACCGACCGTCGCGCATCTCACCGACTGGTACTGCCCCGAAGCCGGCGTGGTGATGCGGCAGGAGGTCGAGCAGCACGGCCAGACGCAGACCATCGATGTGGTCGATCTCCAGCGCTAGCGCGGGCCGCCGCGCGGTGGCCGCTGGATCCGGCGCTCGATGGGCCCGCCGAGCACCAGCAGCGCCAGCGCCAGCACGAAGCTGATTGCCACCAGCGCGTATTGCCCGCCGCCGCATGCCGCGCCCAGCATGGCGGCAAGCCAGATGGAGGCAGCGGTGGTCAGCCCTTGCACGCGTTCGTTGTGCGGGTGGTGGATGATGACGCCGGCGCCCAGGAAGCCCACGCCGGCCATCACGCCCTGGACGGTGCGCGTCACGCCGTCCGGGCCGAACCCGTTGGCGGAAAACGCCACCGCCAGGGCCGCGCCCAATGACACCAGCCCAAGCGTGCGGACGCCCGCCGACTTGCCATGCAGGCTACGGTTGGCCCCCAGCAGCGCACCCACCAGCAGTGCGGCGGCCATGCGGAGCGCCATGTCGTGGAGCGTCATGCCGCTTCCTGCTCAGGCCCGAACGACTCGACGCTGCCATCGAACCGATAAACGCGCGCCACGGTAAAAGGCGCGCCCGCCTCGGGCTGCGTGAACACGGCGATGTGGTCGACCGGCATGGCCGCCGGCAGCACCACCGGCGTGGCTTCCAGGGCGCGATAGCACGCAAGCTGTTCGGCGTGGCCCAGCTGGCCGGTCAGCGTGATGTGGAACGTGAACGTATCGAAGACGTACGGATACCCCCAGCGCTGCAGGTGGCGTTCCTGCGCCGCCGACAGGCCCACACGGCGGCGGCGTGCCAGTTCTGCGGGCGGGGGTGGGGCCCGGAACGCGTCGAACTCTCGCACGCAGGCGTCTGCGAGGGCGTGCAGGGCGTCACGGGCGGGATCGCCATGGCGCAGGCGCCACGCGAGGAAGCCGCGCAACGTGTGCAGCGTGGGTGCAATCGTGAAGGGCTGCTGCTGCGCGGCAAACCGGCGCAGCGCCGCGTCGAGCTCATCCACGGTGTGCTCGGCGGCGAGGCGGAAGGGCGGCTTGAACGTCGCGTGCAGGCCGTACTGGCGCGGCGCGTCTGTCCAGCGGTCGAGCGTGGCGAGGTCGATGCCGGCGTCGCGGGCCAAGGGCTCGCGCAGGTGTGCTTCGATGACGGTATTGCTGCGCGCGCAGCGGCCAAGCCACCGGGTGCCGAGCGTGTACCAGGGTTCGGGCGGCAGCAGATAGAGTGCGTAGCGCCAGGCCGTGGGCAGGGGCGGCAGCGCTGGCATCGCGTTCAGCCGATCAGCGGCAGATGCCCCGCGGCGTGGCGCAGACGGCCGCCCACCACGGCGGCCACCACGCGCGGCAGGCCGGGGCGGCGGTCGTCCACGACGATGGCATCGGCGCGCATGCCTGTGGCGAGCGTGCCGCGGTCGGCCAGCCCTGCCGCTTCGGCGGGATGCGCGGCCACGAGCTTCCACGCCTGCGGCAGGCTTGCCACGCCACGCTCTGCCAGCTTGAAGGGCGCGGCCAGGAGCGCTGGGTAGTAGTAATCCGAGGCCAGCACGGTGCCCAGCCCCGCAGCCACCATGGCCGTGGCATCCGGCGCGCCGTTGTGGCTGCCGCCGCGCACCACGTTGGGCGCCCCGAACACGATGTGGCCGCCGTGTGCGCGCGCGGCGCGGGCGACGGCCTCGGTCAGCGGAAATTCGGTGACGGTGCATCCGTGCGCGTGGAACGCGTCGCGCGTGGCCACGTCGGGCTCGTCATGCGAGGCCATGCGGATGCCGCGCTCGCGGGCGGCCCGGGCCAGCGTGGCGGTCACCGTGTCCACCTTGCCGGCGTTGGCCGCCGCTGCATGGAACCGGACAAGGAACGTGTCGACGTCGCATTCGGCGCGGTCGGCGTACTGCCCGAGCTTGCGCGCGTCGCCCAGCTTGTCGCGCATGACGGGCAGGTGGTCGTTGAACGACAGGAAATGCACGCGCCCGGCCTCCATCCAGGCCAGTGCGTCGGCCACGCCGTCGGCATGGTGCAGCTCGAAGCGCAGGTGCATCAGGTGCTGCGCGCCGAGGTGCGGGCGCATGGCGTCGAGCGTATCGAGCATGCGCAGCGCATAGCTGCGGCCGCGCAAGCCGCCTTCCCACGAATACGTGACGCCGTGGAACTCGGTGGTGATGCCGTTGGCCAGTAGTTGGCCGTCGACGTCGGCCAGGGCCGTTTCGTACGGGAAGGCCACGCCGGGGCGCGGCATGACGGCGCGTTCGAAGGCGTCCCCATGCACGTCGACGATGCCGGGCAGCACCAGCAGGTCGCCGCAGTCGATCATGCCGCGCGTCGGCTGGGCGTCACATGCGACGATTCGCCCGTCGCGGAATTGCACGGCCGCTTCCGCCAGGCCGTCGGCGAGGAGGGTGCGGCGCGAAACGAGGCCGGCCACGTGGCCGACAGAGGACGAAAACGATTGCATAGGGCCCACTTCGGTGTGCGCACTTGTTCGGTGTGGTGCCGGCATTGTGCCGCAACCGGCGTGCCGGCTGTCGGCGCCTCGGTCGTTTGTCCCACTCTGTAGTGGGGAGCCCCATCCGAACGCCTTAACTTTCCGGCTGCCTTGGTCGATATCTCAGAAAACAGCCCAGGCCATATGGACGCCACTTCCACCGAGCGGCCTGACCGTCCCGGACAGGATGCGACCGTCCCGGACGCCCCCAGGCCGCTGCCGCTCGCTGACGATCGTTACGAGGCACTCGTCCGGCAAATGCCGGATGCGCTGTACATCGTGGCGGACGACATCATCGTTTTCATCAACGAGGCGGGCGTTCGGCTGTTGGGTGGGCAGAGCGCGCGGGATATCGTCGGCCGCGAGCTCGATGAATTCGTCCACGATAACTCGGTGCAACTGGCCCGCCAGCGGCGCGTCTGGATGGTCGAACACGGCGCGGGTCTGCCGCCGGTGGAGCAGACGCTGCTGCGCTGCGATGGCACGCCGGTGGAGGTGGAGGTGCTCTCCGCCCCGGTGCAGCTTGGCTGGCGCACCGCCATCCAGGTCGTGGCGCGCGACATCACGCAGCGCAAGCAGGCCGAACAGGCGCTGCGCGAATCGGAAGCCAACTACCGCGCCCTGGCCGCGGAAACCGCGCGCGCCAAGGAACTGCTGCGGTGCGAGAAAACCGTGCTCGAACTGAGCTCGCGCAATGTTCCGCTGCCTGACCTGCTCGCCGAGGTATGCCGGCTGGTGGAAGGGCTGCTTGGCGACGGCGCCATGTGTTCCGTGCTGCTGTGCAGCGACGGCGAGCACGTTACGCAAGCCGTCGCGCCGTCGCTGCCGTCCGTGCTCTCGCAGGGGCTCGTGGGCTTGGCGATCGGCCCCGCGCACGGCTCCTGCGGCACCGCCATGTACCTCAACCGGCGCGTGGTGGTGGAGGACATCCTCGCCGATCCACTGTGGGACGACTACCGCGACCTGGTGGTCCCGCTCGGCTTGCGCGCGTGCTGGTCCACGCCCATCCGCGGCGACAACGCGCAGATGATCGGCGCGATGGGCATCTATTACGACACGCCGCGCGCGCCGACGGCCGATGCGATGGGCCTGCTCGACGCCATCACCGACATCGTCGGTGTGGCGATTCAGAAGGCGCATATCGCGCGCGAGCTGCAGGAGAGCGAAGAGCGCTACCGCCTGGCCGTCGACAACCTGACCGAGGGCATCGTCGTGCAGGCGGCCGACGGCACCATCCTCGCGTGCAACCCGAGCGCGCGGCGCATCCTGCGCGCGGGCCCCGTCTCACCGGTGGGCACCAGCCATCTCGCGCTGATGCGGCGTTCGCTGCGCGAAGACGGCACCGAGATCCCGTTTGACGAGCGCCCCACGCGCGTGGTGCTCAACACCGGACGTCCGCTGCTGGGTCTGACCATCGGTCTCGAACTGGTGGACGGCGAGATCGTATGGGTGCACGAAAACGTGCTGCCGATCATCCGCCCCGGCGACGAGGCTCCATCGGCCGTGCTCATCTCGTTCAACGACATCGGGCCCGCGCGCGCCGCGCAGCAGCAGCTGACGTTCCTGGCGCAGCGCGATGCGCTCACCGGCCTGTACAACCGCGCGTTCTTCTCACAGCGCATGCAGGCCGTGATGGACCGGGCCGCGTCTGAGCACCGCCAGGTGGCCGTGCTGTTTCTCGACCTGGACGGCTTCAAGAAGGTCAACGACACGGCCGGCCATGAGGCCGGAGACCACCTGCTGCGCATCGTCGCGCAACGGCTGTCGGGCTGCGTGCGCGAGAGCGATACGCTGGCCCGCCTCGGCGGCGATGAATTCGTCGTGCTGCTCGACGACGTGCGCTCGCTCGGCGAGGCCGAGCGGCTGGCCAGGCGCATCGTCCGCGCGATCGCGCAGCCGTTTTCCACCGGCGGCATCGAGTACTACCTTGGCGCGTCGATCGGCATTGCGCTGTACCCCGAGCACGGCGCCGATGCCGCCACGCTGCTGCGCAGCGCCGATGCCGCCATGTACAACGCCAAGCAGAACGGGCGCAACCAGCACCGCGTGTACACCGCGCGCCTGTCGCAGCGTGCACAGCGGCGCTTCCAGCTCGAGCACCACCTGCGCCGCGCGCTCGGTGCGGGCGAGCTCTCGCTGCGCTTTCAGCCGATCGTCGACGCCACAGCGATGGACATCGTCGGCGCCGAGGTGCTGCTGCGCTGGCACAGTGCGGAACTCGGCGAGGTGTCGCCCGCGGAGTTCATTCCCGTGGCCGAAGACGCCGGGCTCATCAACGACATCGGCGCGTGGACGCTGGCACAGGCATGCCGCCAGGCTGCGCACTGGCGCGCCACCTGCATGCCGGAGTTCTTCGTGGCGGTGAACCTCTCGCCGCGCCAGTTCGGGGAGGGGCTGGTGCCGACCATCGCGCGTTGCCTGGACGAGGCCGGCCTGCCCGCCAGCGCGCTCGAGATGGAGATCACCGAGGGATTGCTCATGCGCGACACCGCCGCCGTGATGCCGATGCTCGATGCCCTGACGGCGCTGGGCGTGCGCATTTCCATCGACGATTTCGGCACGGGCTACTCCTCGCTGTCGTACCTGCAGCGCTTTCCGATCGACAACCTCAAGGTGGACCGGTCGTTCGTCTCGGGCATTCCGCGCCATCGCGATTCGGTCGTGATCTCGCGCGCGGTGGTGGCGATGGCTGCGTCGCTCGACATGAGCGTCACCGCCGAGGGCGTCGAGACGCTGGAGCAGGCGGAATTCCTGCAGGCCGCCGGCTGCGACAAGCTGCAGGGCTTCCTGTTCGGGCCGCCCATGACGGCCGAGGCCTACGAGGCGCGGCTGCGCCGGGGCCGCGCGGCACTCGCGTAATGCCTGCGTAAGCCCGGGCAGGTAGCGTCACTCAAGTGGGCGCCCGCCGGCGCCGATAACCCCCGTAGAGGGTTGCCCCGCGCCATCGTGGGGCCGACACAACAACAACCGGAGACCAACGCAAGTGAAGCCATTCGCCTGGGGCCGCGGCCCGAATGCCTCTCCTGACCTGGTGGCCCGCATTGCCGAAGAAGCCGGCCGCGTCGGCATCGGCATCTGCGAGGTGTCCGGCAATGTGGAGGACGTGGCTGCGCGCCTGCGCCGCCAGGCCGACGTGTTCGACCAGCTGCGCGCCGCTGCCGATGCCACCATGCGCGGCAACCACGACATCGCCGTGGCAGCGCGCCACGCGCGTGAAGTGGCCTCGCACGCCAGCGAGGAGGTGAGCGGCTCGCGGGCCACGGTCGATGCGTCGCTGCGGGACATACGCGAACTGGCCGTCGGCGTGGCCAGCATGGAGCAGCAGGTTGCCGCCCTGCGCGAGGCGCTCACGCAGGTGGCCCAGGCTGCAGAACAGATCTCGCAGATTGCCAAGCAGACGAACCTGCTCGCCATCAACGCCGCCATCGAGGCGGCGCGCGCCGGAGAATCGGGCCGCAGCTTCGCGGTGGTGGCCGGTGCCGTCAAGCAGCTGGCAGGACAGACGGCCGACGCCACGCGGCGTATCGAGACCACGCTGGCCGATCTGTCCGGCCAGACCGACAAGCTCATCGGCGACAGCAGCGCCAACGTGTCGCGCGCGCAGCGCGTGGACGCGGGCACGCAGGCCATCGGCGCGGTGATCGGCGTGGCCGGCGAGGCCATCGCACGCTTTGACGCCGAAGCCACCAGCATTGCCGAGTCCACCGCCGCCATCGAGGCGGAATGCGCGTCACTCGCGCACGAGGTGGACGCCATGGCCGAGGGCGTCAAGCAGTCGAGCCACAACATCGACAGCGCGCAGCAGCAGCTGGCCGGTCTGCTGGGCGCTTCGGAAACGCTGATCCGGCTGACGGCGTCGACCGGCGTCAAGAGCGCCGACACGCCCTTCATCGAGGCCGTGCAGGCGGCAGCGCGCAAGATCGGTGTGCTGTTTGAATCGGCACTGGCGCGTGGCGATATCAGCGAGGCCGACCTGTTCGACCGCGCGTATCAGCCGGTGCCGAATACCGACCCGCCGCAGTACCTGACGCGCTTTACCGCGTTGACCGATCGCGCACTGCCTGCGGTGCAGGAGCCGCTGCTCGCGCTGGACCCGCGGGTGGTGTTCTGTGCCGCGGTGGACAACAACGGCTATCTGCCCACGCACAACCTGAAGTTCTCGCAGCCGCAGGGCAGTGATCCGGCATGGAATGCTGCGAACAGCCGCAACCGGCGGCTCTTTACTGACCGCACGGGGCTGGGGGCTGCGCGCAATACCGAGGCGTTCTTGCTGCAGACCTATCGGCGGGATATGGGGAACGGGACGTTCGTGATGATGAAGGATGTGTCGGCACCGATTTACGTCAGGGGCCGCCACTGGGGTGGGTTCCGGATGGGTTACAAGGTGGCCAGTTGAAGACCGTAACGCGCGGTGGGGTTTGGGACCCCGCTTGCGGGGTTTTGTTGTTGATGGTGCATCGCTTGTTTCGTCCCCTGCCGGGGCCGACTTACTTTCTTTGTCTTGCCAAAGAAAGGTAAGCAAAGAAAGGCGTGCCCGAGATGGCGCCCCACTCCTTGAATTTCTGTCGCAGGGAGGGGAAGGAGGCAAACTCGCTGCGCTCAGACAGGCCTCCTTCCTTTTTCCTCCCTGCAACAGAAATTCAAGGCGCCATCTAGGGCAGGAACGTCAACGGCCAGACCATCGCGGCGCGGGGGTTGGCGCGACGATGGTCTGTTTGCTGTTGGGGCTTAGTGTTTGCGCGTGCCCAGGATGACCAGGACGGCGGCGCCCAGCTCCAGCGCGGCTACGAAGTAGAGGCCGGCGGAGAGGTGGCCGGTGCTGGTCTTCAGCCAGCCGATCATGTACGGCGCGACGAAGCCGGCGAGGTTGCCGATGGAGTTGATGAGGGCGATGCCGCCTGCGGCTGCGGTGCCGGCCAGGAAGACAGCGGGGATCGACCAGAACACCGGGAACGCGGCGAGGATACCGATGGCGGCGACGGTCAGGGCCAGCAGCGCCAGCAGCGGAGTGCCGAGCAGCGCGCCGGTGGCGACGAGGCCGGCGCTGGCGATGAGAGCGGCGATGGCGCAGTGCATGCGGCGCTCGCCGGTACGGTCGGAATGCGCGCCGTTCCAGACCATCGCAATCGTGCCGGCGATGAACGGAATGGCCGCGATCAGGCCGATCTGGAAATTGCCCTGCACGCCAAGCTCCTTGATGATCGACGGCGTCCAGAAGGCGATGGTGGCGTTGCCGCTGACGACGCAGAAGTAGATCAGCGCGCAGATCCACACGCGGGCGTTGGCCAGCGCCGCGCCAAACGAGGCGTGCTTTGCGGGGTCGCGGTTCTCCACCTCGACGGCGCGGATGACGGCGTCTTGCTCCGCAGCAGACAGCCACTTGGCCTGGCGCGGTGTTTCGGGCAGCCAGACGAGCACCGCGAAGCCGGCCAGCACCGACGGAATGCCTTCAAGCAGGAACAGCCATTGCCAGTTGGCGAGGTGGCCCACGCCTTCCATGCGGCTCATGATGAAACCGGCAATCGGGCCGCCCACCACACCGGCAATCGCAAACGACGTCATGAACAGGCCGTTGATGCGCGCACGGTGTGCGGAGGGAAACCAGTACGTCAGGTACAGCACCACGCCCGGGAAGAACCCCGCTTCAAAGATGCCGAGCAGGAAGCGCATCACGTAGAACGACGTGGGCGTCTTCACGTAGATCATCGCCATCGAGGCCAGGCCCCACAGAATGGTGATGCGGGCGAGCGTCTTGCGCGCACCGATCTTTTCCAGCAGCAGGTTGCTCGGCACTTCAAACAGGAAGTAGCCGATGAAGAAGATGCCGGCACCCAAGCCGTAGACGGCTTCGCTGAACTGCAGGTCCTGCAGCATCTGCAGCTTGGCGAAGCCGACGTTCACGCGGTCGATCCACGCGAGGATGAACAGGATCACCAGGAAGGGCACGAGCCGCATGGCGATGCGGCGGTAGGTGGCCTCCAGCGCGGCGTCTTCAGGGGGGCTGCTGGCCGGATCCGTGGGGTGGGCCGGCAGGGCTTGGGTTTGCGACATGGTTTCCTCCGATAGCGTGAGAGCTTGCCGGCGCTTCGTTGTGCCGCTTTGTGCGACGAAACGCAGGCGTGAGTAGGGCCGGGCGCGTCTGCGGCGCGCCTTTTTCGTGGTGATTGAAGAGAACCGCCCGCGTGGCCCAGCGGCAGGCGGCAGGTTCGTGCTAGCCGATCAACGCAGCGCAGCCTCCACCGCCCGGCCGACACGCAGGACGCGCGCGTCGTCGCCCGCGAGACCACACAGCGACAAGCCCGCCGGCAGTTCGCCAGCGGCGTGGGCAGGCAGCGTCAGCGCGCAGCCGTCCAGGAAATTGATCACGCTCGGGTTGCGCAACGCGAGTGCATTGGTGCGGAAGAACTGTGCGTCGTCGGCTTCGAGCGGGGCGACTTCGGGCGGCACGATGGCCACCGTCGGCATCAGCCACGCATCGAAGTTGGCCAGGCGCTTGCGTGCGGCGGCAATCATGCGTGCGCGTGCCTGCATGACGTCGATGTACGCCGCCGCGCCCATCTGCTCGCCGCGGCGGATGCGTGCGGCCACGCGCGGGTCGTAGTGGGCCTCGGCGCGGGCCAGCAGCGGACGGTGCCACGCCCAGGCCTCGGCGGCCGTGAGCCCGCCGCCGCCGTTGATCTCCGGCAGTTCGAGCAGTTCGGGAAATTCGAAACGCACGATGTGTGCGCCTGCGCGTTCGAGCTGTTCCACGGCGCGGTCGAATGCCCTGGCGACCGTGTCGTCGAGGGCCGCGCCCACGTAGTCCTGCGTGACGCCGAGGCGCAAGCCGGCCAGCGGCACGGCATCGGTGTCGAGCGTCTCGCCACTGAGGATGGCATCGACGATGGCGCAGCAATCGACGGAGTTCGCCAGCGGTCCGGCCGAATCGAGCGAGGTCGACAGTGGCACGCCGCCCGTCATCGGCACGCGGCGCGCCGTGGGTTTGAAGCCGGTCAGATTGCAGAACGCCGACGGAATGCGGATCGACCCGCCCGTGTCGGTGCCCAGCGCCGCGACGGCCATGCCGCCCGCCACGGTGACGGCGCCGCCGGACGTGGAGCCGCCGGCGGCTCGCGCGTTGTCGGCCGGCGTGCGCGGCGTGCCGTAGTGCGGGTTCAGACCGAGGCCCGAGAACGCGAACTCGCTCATGTTGGTGCGGCCGAGCAGCACCGCACCGGCTGCGCGCAGGC
>NZ_CAJPVG010000004.1 GCF_905397375.1 Ralstonia mannitolilytica | reverse complement strand
TGCCGACTGCAGGACGCTGCGCGTACCTGAGCCTGGTGACGGACGCGTACTCACGCAAGATCGTCGGCTACCACGTGCACGAGAGCCTGCATGCCGAGTCGGTCAGCCGAGTACTGAAGATGGGGCGTGGCCAGGTCGATGGCCTGGTGCGGGCGCTCGCAGTTATACACGGTGCGCCAGGCATCCAGCGCGTGCTGGACCGCGTCGCAAGAGGCGAAGTAGCGCCCGGCCAGGGCCTCGGCCTTGAGCGTGCGGTGGAAGCGCTCGTCCTTGCCGTTGGTCTGCGGGTGGGCCGGGGGGCTGTAGCCCAGGCCCGTAAGTTGCCCTGGCTGGGTAGGGCTGCCCCAGGGCGCCCCGTTATCGGCATTGATGCGCAGCGGCAGCCCATAGCGCTCGAAGGCCTGGCGCAAGTGGCGCTGCACGACCGCGCTCTGCGTCTGCGTGCAGGCGGCCAGCACCAGGTTGAAGCGGGAGTGATCGTCGATCACGGTCAGCGGCGAGCAGCGCTGGCCGTCGGCCAACGCGAACCCGCCCTTGAAGTCCATCTGCCAGAGCTGGTTCGGTTCGGCGTGCTCGAAACGCTGCCAGGGCGTGGAGGCGTCTGAGGCTTCGGGTGCAATCAACCCATGCCGATGCAGGATGGACGTCACGGTGCTGGGTGCCGGTACATCACTCCAGCCCAAGTCGGCCAAGCGGCGGCTGATCTTGCGCCCGCCCCACGCAGGGTGCTGCTGGCGTAACGCGATGACAGCCTGTTCAAGCGGGGCGTCGGTACGCATCGGGCTATGCGAGGGACGGCGCGTCCGGTCCGCCAGTCCGGCGTCTCCCGACTCAACGTAACGTGCCAGCCACTTGTAGCCGGTCTGCGGGCTGATGCTGAAGCGCCGGCACAGTTCGCGCCGATTACTCCCTTCCTGCAGGGCCAGTAGAGCGAATTCTTGACGAAGGCTCATGGTGTCTCGTGTGCTCCAGGGCATGGCCTGACCTCCGAGCGAATGTGCCGCTCAAAGTGTCAACCATGTCCTCGCACACCTGTCACCTATGTCTCCGGTCCGTACAGCAAGACAAAGAAAGTAAGTCTTGCCCGGCAGGGTACGAAACAGAGATGAACCACAACCGCCCACCGCAGGCAACACACCGCCCCAAAAACTCTAGCCCCCCACCAACATCCCCTGCTTCTCAATAAACCGAATCACCTCATCCAACCCACCCTGCGCCCGCAGATTGCACATCACGAACGGCCGGTCGCCGCGCATCTTGCGCGTATCGCTCTCCATCACCTCCAGTGATGCCCCGACATACGGCGCCAGGTCCGTCTTGTTGATGATGAGCAGGTCCGACTTGGTGATGCCCGGGCCGCCCTTGCGGGGGATTTTCTCGCCGCCCGCCACGTCGATCACATAGATGGTCAGGTCCGACAGCTCGGGGCTGAACGTTGCCGCGAGGTTGTCCCCGCCCGACTCGATGAAGACCACATCCGCATCCGGAAACTTGGAGAGCATGCGATCCACCGCTTCGAGGTTGATCGACGCATCTTCACGGATGGCCGTGTGCGGGCAGCCGCCCGTCTCGACGCCCATGATGCGTTCGGCCGGCAGCGCGCCGGAGATGGTCAGCAGGCGCTGATCTTCCTTCGTATAGATGTCGTTGGTGATCGCCACGAGGTCGTAGCGCTCGCGCATGGCCTTGCAGAGCATTTCGAGCAGCGTGGTCTTGCCGGAGCCCACCGGGCCGCCCACGCCAACGCGCAGGGCAGGAAGTTTCTTGGTTCGCATGTTGATCAGGTTCAGGATCGAAAGAGTCGTGAGTATTGCGTTTCATGCCGGGCAGACAACACGCCCAGCCCGGGCGAAAACGTAGACAGTTCAGGCGGATGACAGGCCGCACGCCGCGTAGCCTCTTCCACCGCACGCGCCACCGCTGCGTGCAGGCCAAAGAGAATCCGTTGCCCTGCAGCCTGCCCGAGCGGCACGGCCTTCACCGCCGCTGCCATCTGGTTTTCCACCCAGGCAAAGCAGTACGCCGTCACGCCGTCGCGCGGGTCGACATTCAGTGCGGCAGCGGCGGCGGCAAAGGCGGTCGGAAACGTCACTGAAGCGCGCGCGGCCAATGCGCTGCGCAGTGCTTCGTCGCCCCACGCCATCTGCTGGATGAGGCGACTGAGCGACCAGCCCATCTGCGACGTTTCGAGCCGCAGCTCGCGCGTCTCGCGGGTCGCGAGGAACCACGCATCGCGCTCGGCCACGGCATCGAAGCGGCCTGCCTGCCAGTCCGCAAACTGCAGCAGCCACAGCGGCGCCTCGCAGGCGGCCAGCACGTCGAGGCCTTCGGCAATCCACGCGGCAGCCGACGCCTCGTCGGTCACGTGCCGCACATCCACCGCCGCCTCCAGGCCCTGCGAATAGCTGAACGCGCCCACCGGCAGCGCCGGGGACGCAAGATGCAGCAAGGCGGTGAGCTGCGCCGCGTTAGTCATGGTGATGGTGGTGATGGCCGCAGCCGGGGCCATGCACATGGCCGTGGTCGTGATCGTGACCGTGCGCGTGACCGCGCTCGTGGCCGTGGTCATGCGCGTGACTGTGGCCATGATCGCGCCCGTGATGCTCGTGGTACAGCGCCTGCGCGGCCGCGTAGTCCTCTTCGAACGTCGCATCGTGGCCATGACGATGGCCGCCGCCATAGGCGCCCGCCTCGGGCTCGAACGGCGCTTCCACATGCGCGACGGTCACGCCGAGGCGGATCAGCATGTCTTCAAGCACGGGATCGGCCTCGAGCTGCAGCGCATCGGCGCTGACCTGCACGGGCGTGTGGCGATTGCCGAGGTGGTAGGCAGCGCGCATCAGCGCGAGACGGTTGTCGCTGCTCACGCGCAGGACCTGCTCCGGTGCGGCCTGCACTTCCACCAGCGTGCCGTCTTCAGCGACCAGCACATCGCCGCCGCGCATGACGGTGCCGCGCGGCAGCACGACGGCCACTTCACGGCCATCGTCGAGGGCGGCGCGCAGGCGGCTGCGGCTGCGCTCCAGGAAGGGGAGCACCAGCTTGGGCGCACGCTTGACCAGCACGGAGGCCAGGCCATGTGGTGCGGGGAGGTGTTTGTTGATGGAAAGCATCTTTACGACCTGATTCGTCATCCAACTATGAAGCTCGAAGTTCTGAACTCCAAGCTTTGGGTTCAGAGACCCCACGCATCGGGTTCGGAACTTCACGTGTCGAGTTCTGATCTCCAAACGCCGAGTTCTGATCTCCAAGCGTGGAGTTTCGATCTCGGCGTGGCAGCGCATTTCTCATTTCACCCCCTGCCGGGAGCGACTCACTTTCTTTGTCTTGCCCCAAAAAGTAGGTCGTGCCCGGCAGGGTACGAAAAGGGGATGGACCACCAAGGCCCTTTCCCCAAAAACTCAAAACAAAAAGTACCTCTGCGCCATCGGCAACACCTCCGCCGGCTCACAAGTCAACACCGTCCCATCCGCCACCACCTGATACGTCTCCGGATCCACAGTAATGTCAGGCCGCCAGTCGTTATGAATCATGTCTGCCTTGCTCACAGTACGCGTGCCCTTGACCACCGCTGTCGTCTTGGCCAACCCATACTGCTCCGCCACGCCAGCCGCAGCAGCTGATTGCGACAGAAACGTCAACGACGTCCGCCCCAGCGCCCCGCCCGCCGACCCAAACATCGGCCGATAGTGCACCGGTTGCGGTGTCGGGATCGACGCATTCGCATCGCCCATCGCCGCAGAGGCAATCATCCCGCCCTTCAGGATCAGGCTCGGCTTCACACCAAAGAACGCCGGCTTCCACAGCACGAGGTCTGCCCACTTGCCGACTTCAACCGAGCCGACTTCATGTGCGATGCCGTGCGTGAGCGCGGGGTTGATCGTGTACTTCGCCACGTACCGCTTGACGCGGAAATTGTCATGCCCGCCGCGCGCATCGTTCGGATCACCGGCCAGCTTGCCGCGCTGCACCTTCATCTTGTGGGCGGTCTGCCACGTACGCAGTACGACTTCGCCGACGCGGCCCATGGCCTGCGAATCGCTGGAGATCATCGAGAACGCGCCGAGGTCGTGCAGGATGTCTTCGGCGGCAATCGTCTCGCGGCGGATGCGGCTCTCGGCAAAGGCGATGTCTTCGGCGATGGACGCATCGAGGTGATGGCACACCATCAGCATGTCGAGGTGCTCGTCCAGCGTGTTGACGGTGAACGGCCGCGTCGGGTTGGTCGACGACGGCAGTACGTTCGACTCACCGCACACGCGGATGATGTCGGGCGCGTGCCCGCCGCCCGCGCCTTCGGTGTGATACGTGTGGATCGTGCGGCCTTTGAATGCCGCGACGGTGGCTTCAACAAAGCCCGATTCGTTCAACGTATCGGTGTGGATGGCGACCTGCGTGTCGGTGTCGTCCGCCACGCCGAGGCAGCAGTCGATGGCGGCGGGCGTGGAGCCCCAGTCTTCGTGCAGCTTCAGGCCGATGGCGCCTGCGTCGATCTGCTCGCGCAGCGCGCCCGGCAGGCTGCCGTTGCCCTTGCCCAGGAAGCCGATGTTCATCGGGTACGCATCCGCGGCCTGCAGCATGCGCTGCATGTACCACGGGCCCGGCGTGCAGGTGGTGGCGTAGGTGCCGGTGGCGGGGCCAGTGCCGCCGCCGATCATCGTCGTCACGCCGCTGTTGAGCGCTTCGTCGATCTGCTGCGGGCAGATGAAGTGGATGTGCGAGTCGACGCCGCCGGCGGTGACGATCATGCCCTCGCCCGCGATGATCTCGGTGCCGGGGCCGATGACGATGGTCACGCCGGGCTGGATGTCCGGATTGCCCGCCTTGCCGATCGCCGAGATGCGGCCGTGCTTCAGGCCGATGTCGGCCTTGACGATGCCCCAGTGGTCGATGATCAGCGCGTTGGTGATGACGGTGTCGGCGCAGTCTTTCGATTCGCGCTGGCTCTGGCCCATGCCGTCGCGGATGACCTTGCCGCCGCCGAATTTCACTTCCTCGCCGTAGAGGGTGAAGTCGCGTTCGACTTCGACGATGAGTTCGGTATCGGCCAGGCGGACGCGGTCGCCGGTCGTGGGGCCGAACATTTCCGCATACGCGCGGCGATTGATCTTCAATGTCATGTCCGTGTCTCGCTCAAAGCTTGCCCATCACGCGGCCGGCAAAGCCGTAGACCACGCGGTCGCCGGCCAGCGCCACGAGTTCGACCGTGCGCTCCTGCCCCGGCTCGAAGCGCACGGCGGTGCCTGCGGCGATATTGAGCCGATACCCGCGCGCGGCTTCGCGGTCAAAGCGCAGCGCGTCATTCACTTCATAGAAGTGGTAATGCGAGCCGATCTGCACGGGGCGGTCGCCGGTGTTGGCCACCGTGACCGTCACCGTCGCGCGGCCTGCATTGAGTTCGAGATCGCCGTCTTGCGGCAGGAGTTCGCCGGGGATCATGGTGCAAGCCCCCTCAGATGGCCGTGACGAGCAGGCCTGCGCCGTACAGCGCCACGCCCACGCCCGACAGACGCGCCAGCCATGCCAGACGCGGCTTCAGGGCAAAGCCCGCGCCGATGCCGGCGGTGTGCAGCAGCGCCGTCGCCACGGCAAAGCCGCCGACGAAATACGGGAACATGGCCTGCGCCCCTGCGGGGAATTCCGTGCCGTGCGCATAGCCGTGGAACAGCGCGAACGCGCCGCACAGCAGCGCACCGCCCCACGTCGGCAGCTGCGCGCGTGCGGCAATCAGCAGGCCGAACACGAGCAGCGATGCGGCGATCATCGGCTCGGCCATGGGCACCGCCACATCGCCGGCGCCGAGCAGCGCGCCCAGAATCATCAACGCGACAAAGGCGACGGGCGCCCACAGCGCATCGCGCACCGAG
The DNA here is from genome assembly GCF_905397375.1 of Ralstonia mannitolilytica. GTDB lineage: Bacteria > Pseudomonadota > Gammaproteobacteria > Burkholderiales > Burkholderiaceae > Ralstonia > Ralstonia mannitolilytica. The sequence continues at coordinate 336,793 of NZ_CAJPVG010000004.1, read as the reverse complement.
CGCGAGGCCAGTGCGCTCCACACGCCCACGGCCACCATCGCCAGCAGGTGATCTGCGCCCGTGAGCGGATGCAGGAACCCGGCGAGCAGGCTGCCCTCAGCGGTATGGCCCGGATGCCCCGGGTGGGCAAACGCGATGGAGGCGCCAAACGTAAGCGCGATGGCCGCAGCGGGCCGGACGAAGCGAGACAGGGTAGGCGTCATGGCAGGACTCGTAGTGGTGAGTGGCGTGCGGACTTCAAACTTGAAACTTGAAAATCAAAATTCAAACGATCGGGTGGTGGACGGTGACGAGCTTCGTGCCGTCCGGGAACGTGGCTTCGACCTGGATGTCGGGAATCATCTCGGCCACGCCGTCCATCACGTCATTGCGCGTGAGAAGCGTGGTGCCGTAGTGCATCAACTCGGCGACCGTCTTGCCATCGCGTGCGCCTTCCATGATGGCGGCGCTGATGAAGGCGACGGCTTCCGGGTAGTTGAGCTTGAGGCCGCGGCCCTTGCGGCGCTCGGCCAGCAAGGCGGCGGTGAAGATCAGCAGCTTGTCTTTTTCGCGCGGGGTCAGTTCCACGAGGGGCTCTCTTCGGTGAGGGTCAATTCAGTTCAGTGCAGATCGGGCGATGCGAGGTCGGGTCGCCAACATGTGGCCGTCATGTAGACCAGAGGCGCAGCGGACGGCCTACCACGCCATGCATCGGTTCGCGCAGCGCAAGCCACGTCTGTGACAGCAACGCGCGCGCATCTTCGGGCCGGCGTGCGAGCACGCGCAGCAACAAAACGTTTGGCAGGCCGGGCGCATCTTGCGTGAGACACGTGACGCCCGCGCGCAGGTCGGCGTTGTACGGCAGGTGCTCGGCCATCGATTCGGCCAGGGCTTCGGTGGCGCCCTCGCCCACGGCCCACAGCGTGCCCACCATGTGGAAGCCGGCCATGCCCGTCGTCGCATTCAGCACGGGCGATTGCGCGTCGAACGCGGCAGACTCGATCCACAGCGGCTGACCGTTGCAACGCAGAGCGGTGCGCATGGCGATGCGGCCTTCGGCCCACGATTCACCGGCGGCGTGGCGGCCGAGCATGGTGGTGTCCCAACCGATGGCGGTGGCGCCGGGTGCCAGGTCCAGCGTCAGGTCGATGATCGGGCGGGCCTGGTTGAAAACGATGTTCTCTTGCGGCAGCCAGTCGAGCCGCGCCCCCGCCTCCGCCCGGATGGCAACGCGCTGCGTGGCCGTGCGGCCGAGCGACTTGTACCACTTGGTGGCGCCGGGCGTGGTCAGCACAGCATGCGCGTCGGCACCGAGTTCGATGTCGATATCGAGTACATCACCACCGGCAATGCCTGCAGGCGGATGCAGCATGACGGCATGGCACACGCCCTCGCCTTCCGGATACAGCGCCTTCTGCACCCGCAGCGGCCCCTGATGCCGGCACGTGGCCAGCACGGTGCGCTCACCGCGCCGTGCAAACGCCAGGTGCAGCGAGGCTTCCCAGGACGCGAACGAATCGGTCTGCGGCGGGACAGGAAAATCGGGATGGCGCATCAGGAAGGCAGCACGGCGGCTAGGAATTTTCTCATCATAGCCAGATGCCACAGATTTGGCATTCGACATTTTCCGTCGAATACCGGGACATCAGCCGGGGCATCAAACGGCGACCAGATCACGCACGCCATCAGCTTCCATATTGGCGCCGTCGCCCTGGGCGATGACCTCGCCACGGCTCATGACGACGTAGCGGTCGGCAATGCTGCGCGCAAAGTCGTAGTACTGCTCGACCAGCAGCACCGACATGCCGAACTCGTCCACCAGGCGCCGCAGCGTGCGGCCGATCTCCTGGATGATCGACGGCTGGATGCCTTCGGTCGGCTCGTCCAGGATCAGCAGGCGCGGCTCGCTCATCAGCGCGCGGCCGATGGCGAGTTGCTGCTGCTGGCCGCCAGACAGATCGCCGCCGCGCCGGCCCTTCATCTCCTTGAGCACTGGAAACAGCTCGTAGATGGAATCGGGCACCTTGGACGGCGCGCGCTTGGCGGCCGCGCCAATCAGCAGGTTCTCTTCCACCGTCAGCCGCGGAAAGATCTCGCGCCCCTGCGGCACATAGGCGAGCCCCTGCGAGACACGCTCATACGCGGGCAGCTTCTGGATGGTGCGCCCTTCCCAATCGATCGCGCCGCTGGCGGTGGGCACCACCCCCATCAAGCATTTGAGCAGCGTCGTCTTGCCCACGCCGTTACGGCCAAGCAGCGTGGTCAGCTTGCCCGTAGGGGCGTCAAAACTGACGTTGCGCAGGATGTGGCTGCCGCCGTAGTACTGGTTCAGTTGTTGGACCTGCAACATCGCGTTCTTTCCTTTTGCCTTGAGAAGGCTCTGAAAAACGTAGCGAGCGGTCCGATGTTGGCCCGAGAAGCGCAGCCGTACACGGGTACGGCGAGCATCACAGGGGCAAGATCGGGACGCGCAGTAGCTTTGCGGAGCCTTCTAACGCCCCAGATAGGATTCGATCACTCGCTCATCGCGCTTGACGGCGTCGAGCGTGCCTTCGGCCAGGACGCTGCCCTCAGCCAGCACGGTCACGCGCCCTTCTGCCCCCGCCAGGGCGGCGACAAACTCCATGTCGTGTTCCACGACCATGATCGAGCACGTGCCACGCAGGCCGTTGAGCAACGTTGCAAGCTGCATCGTCTCTTCATCCGTCATGCCGGCGACCGGTTCGTCGAGCAGCAGCAGTTGCGGTTGCTGCATCAGCAGCATGCCGATCTCCAGCCGCTGTTTCTGCCCGTGCGAGAGCAGCCCGGCGGGCCGATAGGCCTCCGCTTCCAGGTGGATGCGGCCGAGCGTTTCTTCGATGCGCTGGCGGCCATCGTTCAGCAGACGCGCGCGCAGCGAGACCCACCAGCGCTTGTCGGCCTTCATGGCCAGTTCCAGGTTTTCCCACACGGTGTGCTGCTCGAACACGGTCGGCTTCTGAAACTTGCGGCCGATGCCGATCTGCGCGATGCGCGGCTCGGTCAGGCGCAGCAGGTCGATGGTCTGGCCGAGGAAGACACGGCCGGTCACGTCGGCATTGCGCGGCCCGGTCTTGCCGGTAATCACGTCCATCATCGTGGTCTTGCCCGCGCCGTTGGGGCCGATGATGCAGCGCAGCTCGCCGTGGTCGATCGACAGCGTGAGCGCGTTCAGTGCGCGAAAGCCGCCGAAGCGCACGGTCACGTCTTCAAGATAAAGAATGGCGCCGTGCGAGACGTCGATCGTGTCCGGCTCGACCAGATGGCCCATGCCGGTGGCGGTGCCCGTCTCGGCACGGTCGGGGAGTTCGGTGAACGTGCTCATGCGTGGTCTCCGGTGACGGTCGCGGCTTCATGCGCCTCGGCTGGCGTGGGCGCGCGCTTTTTCATGCGCAGCTTGCCCAGCAGCCCCAGCACGCCGTTCGGCAGATACAGCGTGACCAGAACGAAGATCGCGCCGAGCACAAACAGCCAGTACTCCGGCACCCATGCGGTGAGCAACGTCTTGGCGCCGTTGACGAGGAACGCGCCGATGATGGGGCCGATCAACGTGCCGCGCCCGCCCACGGCCACCCACACGGCCATCTCGATGGAGTTGCCCGGCGACATCTCGCCCGGGTTGATGATGCCGACCTGCGGCACGTAGAGCGCGCCCGCAATGCCGCACAGCACGGCGGAGAACGTCCACACGAACAGCTTGTAGCCGAGCGGGTTGTAGCCGGAGAACATCACGCGCGCTTCGGCATCGCGGATGGCGGTGACCACGCGGCCGAACTTGGACGTGACGATGGCGCGGCAGGCGATGAACGCCAGCACGAGCGCCACGAACGTCGCCACGAACAGCACCGTGCGCGTCGGCAATGCGGAGATCGGGAAGCCGAGGATGCGTTTGAAATCCGTAAAGCCGTTGTTGCCGCCAAAGCCCGTCTCGTTACGGAAGAACAGCAGCATGGCCGCATACGTCATCGCCTGCGTGATGATCGACAGGTAGACGCCTTTGACGCGCGAGCGGAAGGCAAAGAAGCCGAACAGCCACGCCAGCACGCCGGGCACCAGAACCACCAGCAGCATGGCCCAGGCGAAGTGCTCGGTGCCGTGCCAGAACCACGGCAGCTCCTTCCAGTCGAGGAAGACCATGAAGTCCGGCAGGTCGCTCTTGTACACGCCTTCGCGGCCGATGGAGCGCATCAGGTACATGCCCATGCCATAACCGCCGAGCGCGAAGAACAGCCCGTGCCCGAGGCTCAGGATGCCGCAATAGCCCCACACCAGATCGAGCGCCAGCGCCGCGAGTGCGTAGCACATGATCTTGCCGATGAGCGTGAGCGCATACGCCGACAGATGCAGCGGGCTACCCTCCGGCACCAGCAGCGCGCACACCGGCGCGCCAATGCACACGATGAGCGACACGAGCACCAGCGCAGACCACCCGCGCCGCGACAGCAGCGGCATGCGCGCCGGGATATCGAGAGAGAACTTGGTCGTCGTCATATCAGGCCTCGGCGCTGCGGCCCTTGAGGGCGAACAGGCCCTGCGGACGCTTCTGGATGAACAGCACGATCAGCACCAGCACGATGATCTTTGCCAGCACCGCGCCATAGAACGGCTCGATGAATTTGTTGATGAGACCCAGCCCGAACGCACCGATGATCGTGCCGGCCAGTTGCCCCACCCCGCCCAGCACCACGGCCATGAACGAATCGATGATGTAGCTCTGGCCGAGGTCCGGCCCGACGTTGCCGAGCTGCGAGAGCGCGCAGCCGCCCAGGCCGGCAATACCGGCACCGAATGCAAACGCGTAGCTGTCGACCTTCCACGTGCGCACGCCAACGCAGGCCGCCATCGTGCGGTTCTGCGTGGTGGCCCGCACGAACAGGCCCAGGCGCGTGCGGTTGAGCACCGCCCACGCAATCGCCACCACGGCCAGCGCAAACAGCAGGATGACGAGCCGGTTGTACGGCAGCACGAGGCCCGGATACAGCGCAATGCCGCCGCTCATCCAGCTCGGGTTCGCCACCTCCACGTTCTGCGCACCGAAGATCGAACGCACGGCCTGCATCAGCAGCAGGCTGATCCCGAACGTGGCGAGCAGCGTTTCGAGCGGACGGCCATACAGGTGACGCAGCACCAGCCGCTCCAGCGCAAAGCCGACGATGGCCGCCGCCAGGAACGCAGCAGGCAGCGCTGCGGGCAGATACCAGTCGAACGCGTTCGGAAAGTAGTTGCGGAAAATCGTCTGGACCACGTAGGTGGCGTACGCGCCGATCATCAGGAACTCACCGTGCGCCATGTTGATGACGCCGATGAGCCCGTAGGTGATGGCCAGCCCAAGCGCCGCCAGCAGCAGCACCGAACCGAGGCTCAGCCCCGCAAACAGGTTGCCGACCAGCTCGGCCTTGCGTTGCTGCGCGGCGAGGCCGTCGAGCGCCTGTTGGGCCGCGGCGCGCAGTTCATCGTCGGCACCGCTGTCCTTCGCAAGCAACGGGGCGATGCGCTGGCGCGTCTGCGGGTTGGTATCGCCCGCAAGCAGCTTGAGCGCTTCGAGCTTCTCGGCATGCGTGCCGTCGTCAAGCGCGAGATTGGCCCAGAGCACATGCAGCTTGCTGCGCAACTCCGGATCGGTTTCATGCTTGCGCGCCGCGTCGACAATGGGGCGCGACGCCGTCTCGGGATGCGCAAGCAACGTATCGACGGCCTGCGCGCGCACGGCACGGTCCGGCGATTGCAGCACGAAGCCGCTCGCCGCGCTGTCCAGTTGCGCACGCAGGGCATTGTTCAGTGTGAGGGACTGCAGATCGTCGGCCTTGACGGTGACGGGTTGGCCAGTGATCGCGTCCAGGTACTTCTCGCCGTCCTGACGCACCATGCCGGCGGCAGGCGCGAAGAACAACGCGTCATTCTGCAAGGCTTGCAGAATCGGCCCGGCTTGTTCGGCGGGCGCAGCGGTCAGCGCGTTGAGCGCCTTGACCTTGGCATCGAAGTCGTCTCCGGCCAGAGGCTTGAGGTCGGCCTGAGTGAGCGGCTGCCCTGCGGCCCACGATTGGGCGGCAGGTACAGCCACCAAGCACAGGGCGCACAGCAGTGCGGCAAGAAAGCGGGTCATGGCAATCCGATGCGTGGCGGCCGGCACGGAGCCCGGCCAGCCACGTCGTACAGCGTCGTTCAAAAGGCGGCCATGCTCGTCACATGGCCGGCCCGCGAGGTCACATCACTTGCTTGCAACCATGTCGGGCTTGCCTTCGTTGCCGGGGATGTACGGGCTCCACGGCTTGGCGCGGATCACCGTCGGCGTCTTCCACACGACGTTGAACTGGCCATCGCCCCTGACCTCGCCGATCATCACGGGCTTGCTCAGGTGATGGTTGTTGTTCATCACGAGCGTGTAGCCCGACGGCGCCTTGAACTGCTGGCCGTACATCGCCTGACGCACCTTGTCCACGTCGGTGGTGCCGGCCTTTTCGACGGCCTGCTTCCACATCATGATGCCGACGTAGGTCGCTTCCATCGGGTCGTTGGTGACGCGCTTGTCGCCGCCCGGCAGGTTGTTGGCCTTGACCCATGCAGCCCACTTCTTCTTGAAGTCTTCGTTGACGGGGTTCTTGACCGACATGAAGTAGTTCCATGCGGCAAGCTGGCCGGCCAGCGGCTTGGTGTCGATGCCGCGCAGCTCTTCCTCACCGACCGAGAACGCCACCACCGGCACATCCTTGGCCTTCAGGCCCGCGTTGCCGAGTTCCTTGTAGAACGGCACGTTGGAGTCGCCGTTGATGGTCGAGATGACCGCAGTCTTGCCGCCCTGCGAGAACTTCTTGATGTTGGCAACGATGGTCTGGTAATCGGAGTGGCCGAACGGCGTGTAGACCTCTTCGATGTCGCTGTCCTTCACGCCCTTGCTGTGCAGGAACGCGCGCAGGATCTTGTTGGTCGTGCGCGGATAGACGTAATCGGTACCGAGCAGGAAGAAGCGCTTGGCACCGCCGCCTTCCTTGCTCATCAGGTATTCCACGGCCGGAATGGCCTGCTGGTTGGGCGCCGCGCCAGTGTAGAAGACGTTCTTCGACATTTCTTCGCCTTCGTACTGCACCGGGTAGAACAGCAGGCCGTTCAGCTCTTCATACACCGGCAGCACCGACTTGCGCGACACCGACGTCCAGCAGCCGAACGTCACGGCCACCTTGTCCTGCGTGAGCAGCCCGCGCGCCTTCTCGGCAAACAGCGGCCAGTTCGACGCCGGATCCACTACCACCGGCTGGAGCTTGCGGCCCAGCACGCCGCCGCTCTTGTTGATCTCGTCGATGGTCATCAGCGCCACGTCTTTCAACGACGTTTCGGAGATCGCCATGGTGCCTGAGAGCGAATGCAGGATGCCGACCTTGATCGGGTCCTTTGCCTGCGCAAACGCCAGGCTGGACATGGACAACAGCGTTGCGCCAGCGACGGCTGACAGCTTCAACAGCTCACGACGTTTCATTGCGGCTCCTCTTGTTGGTAGTGAGAACGACTCCCGGGGCCGAAAGTGCAACTACCGTGCCATCGCTTTTCGCTCGCTCGATGGGAAATCGGCGCCAAAACGGTGCCAAGACCGCTCCAACTCCGCGCATTGGGGCGTGGTCGTGCTCAGACGTGGGGCAGGCGTCGATAAGCAACAAAACGGGCGAAGCGCAAGCTCACGCGCGCGCAAAAAGAAAGGCCGGCATTGCGCCGGCCCTTGGAAGCCTGAAGAGCGTGCCGCTAGGAGTAGCGGCGCGAGATCGTTTCTGCCACGCACACCGGGCGCTCCTGTCCTTCACGCTCGAACGTCACGGCCCACGTCATCTGTGCACCGGTCAGGGCGGGGGCATTGGGCAGCGGCGGCAGCAGCTCCATCTCGAGCAGCTTCACGCGCGCTCGCACGCGGCTGCCAACCGGCACGGGTGCCGTAAAGCGGACCCGGTTCAGGCCGTAATTGACGCCCATTTTCACGTCGGACATCTTCAGGGCCTTCTCCATCAGCATCGGCAACAGCGACAGCGTCAGGAACCCGTGCGCCACCGGCGCGCCAAACGGCGATTCGCGCTTGGCGCGTTCCACATCGACGTGAATCCACTGGTGATCGCCCGTGGCCTCGGCAAACAGGTTCACCTGGTGCTGCGTGATCTCGGTCCAGTCGCTCACCGCGACTTCCTGGCCGACCAGCCCCTTGAGCTCGTCGAGCGATTCGATGATGCGCATGTGGTTTGTCTCCTCGGGTGGTGGAATGCGCAGCGAATCAGACTTTGGGCCGGCGGCCGAACAAGCCCATGCCAGTCACCGTGCAGACCAGTTCGCCGCGCTGGTTGCGTGCTTCCCAGCGGTTGACCGCCACGCCGCGATCCGGCTTCGACTGGGACGGCCGCACTTCCATGCACGTGCTCGACACCGACAGCGTATCGCCCGGATACACCGGCTTGATCCAGCGGATCTCGTCCACGCCAGGCGAACCCATGCTGGCCGCCTTGCTCAGGAAACCCTGCACCATCAGCCGCATCATGATCGAGCATGTCATCCAGCCGCTCGAAATGATCCCGCCGTAGATGCTGTGCTTGGCCGCCTCTTCGTCGATGTGGAACGGCTGGGGATCGTACTGCCGCGCAAAAGACAGGATCTCTTCTTCGGTGACGGTGTACGTGCCCATCTCCAGCGTACGGCCGACCTCGAAATCGTCGAAGTAAAACTCGTACGACCGCGTTGCTTCTGCCATGTTGTCTCCTCCAAATGACAACGCCCCGCACGAATGCGGGGCGCTCGAACTTGCGCTTATGCTGCGTTCTTGAAGCCCGCCAGCGATGCGAACCGTGCCAGGTGGTGATCCACGTCGCCCAGCGTCGTGTTGATCATCGTCAGGCGCTTGAACATGTGCGCGGCCGGCAGCTCGTTCGTCACGCCCATGCCGCCGTGCAACTGCACGGCTTCCTGGCCGACGTCACGCGCTGCCTGACCCACGCGCGCCTTGGCCGCCGACACATAACGGCGGCGCGCCTCGGCATCGCCGTCCTCAAAGTGCGCGGCAGCAAGATACGTGATCGAACGCGCCTGCTCCGCGTGGATGAACATGTCGACCATGCGGTGCTGCAGCGCCTGGAAGCGTGCGATCGGCACGCCGAACTGCTGCCGCGTCTTCGTATATTCGAGCGTGGCGGCATTCAGCGCATCGATCAGGCCGATCGCTTCCGCGCACAGCAGCACGCAGCCCAGGTCTGCGACGGCATCGATCGTCTCCCATGCCTCGCCGACCTTGCCGAGCAGCGTGGCCGGCGCGTTGTCGAAGCGGATGTCGGCGGCACGCAGGTTGTCGATGGTGCGGTAGTCCTTGACCGTCACACCGGCTGCATCGTGGTCAACCAGGAACAGCGACAGGCCGGCAGTGTCACGCGCTTCGCCGCCGGTGCGTGCCGACACGATGAGCTTGCCGGCCTGCGCGCCGTGCACGACGACGGTCTTCTCGCCCGTAAGCGCCCAGCCGCTGCCCTGCTGGGCGGCGCGCGTCGTCACGTTGAAGAGTTCGTAGCGCGACTGGCGTTCGTGGAACGCGATGGCGAGCTTCACGGCGCCACCGGCCACGTCTTCGAGCAGTGCGTCCTGTCCGCCCGCCAGCTTGAGTGCCTGGGCACCGAGCACGGTGGCCTGATAGGGCTCCACCACGAGGCCACGGCCGAGTTCCTGGATCACTACCAGGAGGTCCATCGCGCGGCCGTCAAAGCCGCCTTGTGCTTCCGGCACTGGCAACGCGGTGAGGCCCAGTTCGGCCAGCGCGTCCCAGTGCGCCTGGGACACGCCTTCGGGCGAGTACACCACCTTGTTGCGCGCCTCGAAACCGTAGTCCTTGTCGATGAAGCGGCGCACTGCATCGGCCAGTTGCTTCTGTTCGTCGGTGAACGAGAAATCCATGGTTGTCTCCGTTATCCGTTGCTCGTTAGACGCCGAGGATCATCTGGCTGATGATGTTGCGCTGGATCTCGTTCGACCCGCCGTAGATCGAGGTCTTGCGATAGTTGAAGTAGTACGGTGCCAGGGGCGCGGCATCGTTGTCGCCCGTGATGGCCTGTTGCGTTTCGCCTTCCAGGTAGCTGGGGTCGAACGGCTGGGCATACGGCCCGGCAGCCTCGACCATCAGCTCGGTCAGCATCTGCTGGATCTGCGTGCCCTTGATCTTGAGCAGCGACGCCTCCGGGCCGGGCCCCTTGCCGGCGCTCTCGCTCGACACCACGCGCAGCACCGTCATTTCGAGGGCCAGGAGTTCGATCTCGAGCGAAGCCACCTTGGCCGCGAACACCGGATCCTCCAGCAGCGGCTTACCGTTCTTCTGATGCTGCAGGGCGACGCGCTTGAGGAACGCCAGTTCGCGCTTGGAATTGCCCACGCGCGCAATGCCGGTGCGCTCATGGCCGAGCAGGTACTTGGCGTACGTCCATCCACGGTTTTCTTCGCCGATGAGGTTTTCAACCGGCACCTTCACGTTGTCGAAGAACACCTCGTTCACTTCGTGTTCTTCATCGAGCATGATGATCGGCCGCACGGTGATGCCCGGCGTCTTCATGTCGATGAGCAGGAACGAGATGCCTTCCTGCTTCTTGGCTTCCGGGTCCGTGCGCACGAGACAGAAGATCATGTCGGCGTGCTGGCCGAGCGTGGTCCAGGTCTTCTGGCCGTTGACGATGTAGTGATCGCCCTCGCGCACGGCGCGTGTCTTGAGCGAGGCCAGGTCCGAACCGGACCCCGGCTCCGAATAGCCCTGGCACCACCAATCTGTGCAGTCCAGAATGCGCGGCAAGTAGTAGCGCTTCTGCGCTTCGTTGCCGTACTTCATGATGACCGGCGCCACCATGCTCACGCCAAACGGCAGCACGCCGGGCGCGCCAATCTGCGCGCACTCTTCGTCCCAGATGTGCTTCTGGATGGGAGACCAGCCCGTGCCGCCCCACTCGACAGGCCAGTGCGGCACGGACCAGCCCTTGGCCGCGAGCGCCTTGTGCCAGCGGACGAAATCGTCGCGGTTCAGGCGGCGGTGGTTCAACACCTTGTCCTGGATGTCCTTGGGCAGGTTGGCTTGCAGCCAGCTGCGGACTTCCTGGCGGAACGCATCGTCGGCCGCCGAGTAGTTCAGATCCATGCCTGTCTCCTGTGGTTGGCTCTCCGCTGCGGCAAACCAGCGAAGAACGTTCTTGTCGGACCGGCGCGGACCTGAATCGGGCAACTAGTGCACGGGCTGCTTGAGCGCCTCGGGCACCAACAGCGGCATCACGTCGATGCCCTCCTCTGCCAGCTCCCGCGCTTCTTCCAGCGAGGCCGTCCCGCGAATCCCGCGCTCCGGCGCCTCGTTGTAATGCATACGGCGCGCCTCTTCGGCAAACCGCTCGCCAACGTCCTCCGTATTGGCCAGGACATGGCGGACGGCCTTCAGATAGAGCTGCTGCAGGGTCGCGGCTTGCGCGCGAGCCTCGCTTGCCGCTGCCTTGGCGGTGCCGTCCTTCGCGGAGGTCTCCGCCCGGGACGACGACAGGTTCAGGCGCGGTGCACTCGGCAGGCGCTCAACCTCGGTGTGACCGCAAACCGGGCACGTCAACAGCCCGCGTTCCTGCTGCGATTGGAGGTCGGCATCGGAGCCGAACCAGCCTTCGAAGCGGTGGTCATTGGCACAGCGGAGGTCCAGCACTTTCATGATCGGTCCAGCGCGTGGGGATGAGTGTATCCCCGATTCGGAAATTTGTGAACGGTCGTGCTAATTTTTTCGCACGACCGTTCGCCACAGGATTGACTAACGGAAGATGGGGGCGGAAAACCGCGAGTACAAGCGGATCAGGCGCCACTCGGGGCCCACGCGCCCGACAAGATCTTCTCGAGCCAGAATACCCCGATGATGGTTTTCACGTCGGAGATCTTGCCCTCGCGCACCCAGTCGATCAATTGGCCTGCCGGCGCGATGAAGGTCTCCAGGAACTCGCCTTCGTCAAGCGCGGCATCGCCCTGCTTCAGGTCGCGCGCAAGATAGATGTCGATAAATTCGGTGGAGTACGAAATGACCGGATGGATGCGCGTGAGATAGTCCCAGCGCTCGGCCGTGTAGCCGGTTTCCTCGCGCAGTTCGCGCTTGCCGCACGCCAGTCCGCCTTCTTCCGGGTCGAGCTTGCCGGCCGGGAACTCGATCATCACCTGCCCGACCGGGTAGCGAAATTGCCGCTCCATCAGCACGGTACCGTCATCAAACAGCGGAATCATCATGACGGCGCCTGGATGGATCAGGTATTCCCGGCTGGCATGGCGCCCGTCCGGCAGGCGGACAATGTCCTGCTTGAGCGTCAGGAACTTGCCCTGGTGCATCAAGGCAGACGCAATGGGGGTCTCGCGCAGGCCGGCATCGGCATCGTGCGCGGCGTTGACGGGGGTGTTCGGGTTCGGTGGGGTGGAATCGGACATGGCAGGCTCTCATGCCGAGACAGAGAGGACCTGCCCGGCGGGTTCAACGGGGATGACGAACCAGGTATTGCCAAGTGAAGCCGGGAAACGCAAACACCAGCATCAGGCAAGCGGTGATCGCGTAGAACTGCCAGCCCTGCGCAAACGCATTGCCCTGGCTCGATTCAATGCCGAAGCCGACCAGCCCAACCACCACATACATGGCAATCAGCTCGGCGCCGCGCAGCCAGAACGGCTTGCGCGGCCAGCGTGCCGGCACCAGGGCGAGCACGCGTTGATTGACGAACGGCAGGTTCGCACACACCAGTGCCAACACGATGACAAACAGGCCGCCCGTCGAGGTGCTCATGGTGCCGGCTACTTTACGAAGCCAGCGTGAGGCGAATGGCCTGGTAGCACAGGCTCATCAGGCCGGCCGGGAAGATGCCGAGCACCAGCACCAAGAGGCCATTGACGGACAGCAGCGAGCGCAGGCCGAAGGTCGCTTCCACGGGGCCCTCGTCGGCCGGTGCATCGAAGTACATCACCTTCACGACACGCAGGTAGTAGAACGCACCCACCAGAGAGAACAGGACCGCCACCACGGCGAGCCACGGCATGCCTGCATCGACCACCGCGCCCAGCACCGACAGCTTGGCATAGAAGCCGACCGTCGGGGGCAGGCCCGCCAGCGACATCATCATGAACAGCATGAGCAATGCAAACCACGGGCTCTTCTTCGACAAGCCCTTCAGGTCGGCGATCTCCTCGGCCTCGTAGCCTTTGCGCGCCAGCAGCAGGATCACGCCGAAGGCGCCCAGCGCGGTCAGCACGTACGTGATGGCGTAGAACATCGACGCACTGTAGGCTTGAGCCGTCAGATCCGGCTTGCCGGAGCTCACGCCCGACAACATGCCGAGCAGCAGGAAGCCCATGTGGGACACCGTCGAATAGCCCAGGAGGCGCTTGAAGTTCGTCTGAACCACACCGGTGATGTTGCCGACGGCGAGCGACACGATGGCCAGCACGATCAGCATGTTCTGCCAGTCGAATGCCAGCGGGAGCAGCCCTTCCACCAGGATGCGCAGCGCCATCGCGAACGCCGCCACCTTGGGCGCGCCGGCAATCAGCAGCGTCACTGCCGTGGGCGAGCCTTGATAGACATCGGGCACCCACATGTGGAACGGCGCCACACCGAGCTTGAAGGCCAGGCCGGCAACGATGAAGACCACGCCAAACACGAGGATCGTCTTGTTGATCTCACCGCTCTTGATGGCGTCGAACACCTTGCCCAGTTCGAGCGAACCGGTTGCGCCGTAGAGCATCGACATGCCGTAGAGCAGCAGCCCCGAAGCCAGCGCACCCAGGATGAAGTACTTCATCGCCGATTCGGACGACACGTTGGAGCGACGGCGCAGAGCAACCAGCGTGTACGAAGCGAGCGACAGCAACTCCAGGCCCAGGTACAGCACCAGGAAGTTGTTGCCGGTGATCATAACGACCTGCCCACCCAACGTGAACAAGCCGAACATGTAGAACTCGCCGGCCGACATCTCGCGATCGTTCAGATAGCGGCGCGTATAGACCAGCGTCACGAACAGCGTCAGCGCGCAGAACGACGACAGCACGTTGGCCATCGGGTCGATCACGGCCATGTTGCCGAATGCGTAGTGCGTTTCACCGGCGGCGGCATTCAACGCAAACCAGACCGTCAGCACCAGCGTGATCACCAGCGAGACCGGATAGGCAACGCTGCTCCGGTTCTTGCCGCGCGCCAGATCGATCCAGTTGACGGCACCAATGCCTAGCGCGAGAAAAATGATTGGGGCAACAGCCGCAATGGAGGAGGACGATTGCATAGTTTCTTCTCGCTGCTTACAGCTTGGTCTGGGCCACGTGGTTCAGCAGATTGACCACGGACGCATGCATGACATCGGTGAAAGGCTTCGGATACAGGCCCATGTACAGGGTGGCGATCGCCAGCACGCCCAGCATGAAGAACTCACGGCAATTCAGGTCCTTCAGCTCGGCTACGTGCTTGTGCGTCACATCGCCGAAGATCACGCGCTTGACCATCCACAGCGAATACGCCGCACCAAAGATCAGCGCGGTGGCTGCCAGCAGACCGATCCAGAAATTGAACTGGACCGAACCCAGGATCACCATGAATTCGCCCACGAAGCCCGAGGTGGCCGGCAGACCGCAGTTGGCCATCGCAAAGAAGACCGACAGCGCTGCGAACTTCGGCATCGTGTTCACCACGCCGCCGTAATCGGCGATCTGGCGCGAGTGCACACGGTCATACAACACGCCGATGCACAGGAACATCGCACCGGAGATGAAACCGTGCGAGATCATCTGAACGATGCCGCCCTCGATACCGATCTCGTTGAAGATGAAGAAGCCCAGCGTGACGAAGCCCATGTGGGCGATCGACGAATACGCGACCAGCTTCTTCATGTCGGCCTGCACCAGTGCCACCAGGCCGATGTAGATGACGGCCACCAGCGAGATCGCGATGATGAACGCAGACAGGCTGTGGCTCGCATCGGGTGCGATCGGCAGCGAGAACCGCAGGAAGCCATACGCGCCGAGCTTCAGCATGATCGCGGCCAGCACGACGGAGCCGCCGGTCGGCGCCTCCACGTGGGCGTCCGGCAACCACGTGTGCACCGGCCACATAGGTACCTTCACGGCGAACGCCATGAAGAAAGCGATGAACAACAGGATCTGCTCGTTCATCGACAGCTTGACCTGGTGCCACTGCAGGATTTCGAACGTGCCGCTGTGGAAGTACAGGTACAGCAGTGCGATCAGCATCAGCAGCGAGCCGAGCAGCGTGTACAGGAAGAACTTGATGGCTGCATACACGCGGTTCGGTCCGCCCCACACGCCGATGATGATGTACATCGGAATCAGCGTGGCCTCGAAGAACACGTAGAACAGCAGGCCGTCGAGCGCCGCGAACACGCCAATCATCAGGCCCGACAGGATCAGGAACGCAGCCATGTACTGGGCCACGCGCTCGGTGATCACCTCCCAGGCCGAGATCACGACGATCACGGTGATGAAGGCAGTCAGCACCACGAACCACATCGACAGGCCGTCCACGCCGAGGTAGTAGCTGATGTGGAAGCGCTCGATCCAGGTCGACTTCTCGACGAACTGCATCGCGGCCGTCGACTTGTCGAAGCCCGTGACGAGCGGCAGCGTCATCACGAAGCTGATCAGCGAGCCGATCAGCGACATCCAGCGGACATAACCGGGATTGCGGTCTGAGCCCGAGGCCAACACCAGCACGCCGAAGAAGATCGGCAGCCAGATCGCAAAAGACAGAACCATTTTTGTAATCCCTTATTTGCCTGCCAGGAACACGAAGTACGTCAGCAGCGCTACCGTGCCGATGATCATCGCGAACGCATAGTCATAGATAAAGCCGGACTGGAGCAGGCGCACGACACTCGCGAACCAGCCCACCAGACGCGCGCTGCCGTTGACGACCACGCCGTCGATCACGCCCTGATCGCCGCCCTTCCACAGGCCGCGGCCGAACTTGACCGCCCCGTTGGCAAAGACGATCTCGTTGATCTTGTCCATGTAGTACTTGTTGTCCAGCAGCTTGTAGACGCCGGAGAAACGCTTGGCGATCGCCGCCGGAATATCCGGCCGCTTCAGGTAGAAGAACCATGACAGCACGACACCCGCCACCAGCAGAATGAACGGTGCCGATGTAAAGCCGTGCAGCGCCATCGCCACCCAGCCGTGGAAGTCTTCGGCCAGCACCTTCATGGCTTCATGGTTTTCGCCGTTGAAGATGACTTCCGAAAAGACCACGCCGTGCTTGAAGAACTCACCGAACAGCATCGGCTGGATCGCCATCGCACCGATGATGACCGACGGGATAGCCAGCAGCACCAGCGGCACCGTCACCACCCATGGCGACTCATGCGGCTTCTCGCCCGGCGCCAGACCATGGTGCTCGTTGCCGCCGTCTTCCTCTTCGTGGTGCTCGTCGTGATGCTGATCGGCCTTGCCGAAACGCTCCTCGCCGTGGAACACCAGGAAATACATGCGGAACGAATAGAACGCGGTCACGAACACGCCGGCCAGCACCGCCCAGTAGGCGAACTGCGCGCCCGGCAGGTGCGATTCACGCACCGCCTCGATGATCGAATCCTTCGAATAGAACCCCGAGAAGAACGGCGTACCGATCAGCGCCAGCGAACCCACCAGCGACGTCAGCCACGTGATCGGCATGTACTTGCGCAGGCCGCCCATGTTGCGCATGTCCTGATCGTGGTGCATGCCGATGATGACCGAGCCGGCACCAAGGAACAGCAGCGCCTTGAAGAACGCGTGCGTCATCAGGTGGAACACGGCCACCTGATAGGCTGAAGCGCCCAGCGCCACCGTCATATAGCCGAGCTGCGACAGCGTCGAGTACGCCACCACGCGCTTGATGTCGGTCTGGATGATGCCGAGGAAGCCCATGAACAGCGCGGTGATGGCGCCGATGACCAGCACGAACGACAGCGCGGCGTCCGACAGCTCGAACAACGGCGACATGCGCGCTACCATGAAGATACCGGCCGTCACCATGGTCGCCGCGTGGATCAGTGCGGAAATCGGCGTCGGGCCTTCCATCGAGTCCGGCAGCCACACGTGCAGCGGGAACTGTGCGGACTTGCCCATCGCACCGATGAACAGACAGATGCAGGCCACCGTCAGCATGTGCCAGTCGGTGCCCGGGAAGCCAATGGCGGACAGCTTGTCACGAGCGGCAAACACGTCTGCGTAGCTCAGGCTACCGCTGTATGCGAGCAGCAGACCGATACCGAGCACGAAGCCGAAGTCACCCACGCGGTTGACCAGGAACGCCTTCATGTTGGCGTAGATGGCCGTCGGACGCTTGAACCAGAAACCGATCAGCAGGTACGAGACCAGGCCCACTGCTTCCCAGCCGAAGAACAGCTGCAGGAAGTTGTTGCTCATCACGAGCATCAACATCGAGAACGTGAACAGCGAGATGTAGGCAAAGAAGCGGTTGTAGCCCGGGTCTTCGTGCATGTAGCCGATGGTGTAGATGTGAACCATCAGCGACACGAAGGTCACCACGCACATCATCATCGCCGTGAGCGAATCGATGAGGAAGCCGACTTCCATCTTCAGCGGGCCGAGCGTCATCCATTCATAGACGGTGCCGTTGTAGCCCGCACCATTCATGACATCGGACAGCGTGAGCGCCGAGAGAACAAAGGCGATCGCAACACCAAGGATGGTGACGCTGTGGGACGCCGCGCGGCCGATCTTCTCGCCGAAGAACTTCGTGCCGAACAGCCCGGCGATCGCCGCGCCGGCCAGCGGCGCGAGCGGAATCGCCAGCAGCAGGTTGGGATTGAGCGTGGTTGCCATGGAGCTTCTTATCAGTGGTTGCGCCGGTCAGCCCTTGAGGCTGTCCAGATCGTCGACGTTGATGGTGTCCAGGTTACGGAACAGCACCACCAGGATGGCGAGACCGATCGCGGATTCCGCCGCGGCCACCGTCAGGATGAAAAACACGAACACCTGCCCCGCCAGGTCGCCCAGGTAATGGGAGAACGCGACGAAGTTCAGGTTGACCGCGAGCAGCATCAGCTCGATCGCCATCAGCAGCACGATGACGTTCTTGCGGTTCAGGAAGATGCCGACGATGCTGATGGCAAACAGCACCGCACCGAGCACGAGGTAATGGGCAAGGGATAGCGAAGACATGTGGGTTCTCCCGGGGCTCAGCTGTTCGATTCAGCCGAAGCTGCGCCAGACGACTTTTCCGCCGGCATCGAAACCAGGCGCACGCGGTCCTTGCGTTGCACGCGGATCTGCTCGGCCGGGTTTTGTGTCTTGGTGTCCTTGCGGCGGCGTGCCGTCAGCGCAACGGCTGCGACGATCGCCAGCAGCAGCACCGCGCCCGCCACTTCAAAGGCGTAGATGTAGTCGGTGTAGATCAGCTTGCCGAGCGCCTGCGTATTCGGGCCGTTGAAACCCTTGGGCAATTCCTGCACCGGCTGTACGCGCCCCATGAAGGTCTTGGTCAGCACCACGGCCATTTCCAGGATGATGACAACACCCACGAAGGCGGCCATGGGCACGTAAGTCCAGAAATCCCGCCGCAGGTGCTCGATGTCGATGTCGATCATCATCACCACGAAGAGGAACAGCACCATCACCGCCCCCACGTAGACCAGCACCAGCGTGATGGCCAGAAACTCGGCCTTGAGCAGCATCCAGATCGCCGCCGCGGTAAAGAACGAGAGCACGAGGAACAGCGCCGCGTGCACGGGATTCTTCGCGGTGATGACCTTCAGCGCTGAGAGCACCAGCACGAGCGCGAAACAGTAGAAGATAATCGTCGTGATTTCCATGATCCTGACGCGTGCCGTTTTGCGGCACGCGCTTGTCCAAAGCCGTGGCGGCAAGATTGCGACTTGCCGCCATAGCTGGTTGGCTCACGAGGAGCCGAAGTCCTTGCGGGAGTTCAACTGCGCCGCCCGCCAACTGCCCGGCGGGCGTCCTGAATCAGCGGTACTTTGCGTCAGCCGCCTTGTTGGCCGCGATTTCCGGCTCGAAGCGGTCACCCACGGCCAGCAGCATGTCCTTGGTGAAATACAGGTCGCCGCGCTTCTCACCGTGGTATTCCAGGATGTGCGTCTCGACGATGGCGTCCACAGGGCAAGCTTCCTCGCAAAAGCCGCAGAAAATGCATTTGGTCAGGTCGATGTCGTAGCGCGTGGTACGGCGGGTGCCGTCGTCGCGCTGGTCGGACTCGATCGTGATGGCCAGGGCCGGGCAGACGGCTTCGCACAGCTTGCAGGCGATGCAGCGCTCTTCTCCGTTCGGATAGCGACGCAGCGCATGCAGGCCGCGGAAGCGCGGCGACAGCGGCGTCTTCTCTTCCGGAAAGAGAACGGTGATCTTGCGCGCAAACAGGTAGCGCCCGGTCAGCGCCAGCCCCTTGAAGAGTTCCTTCAGGAGCAGGCTGTTAAAGAATTCCTTGATGGCAAGCAACATGGTGCCTTCCTATTGTCCCGTTACTTCCAGATATTCCACGGCGACACCAACCAGATGGCGACGACGACCAGCCAGCCCACAGTGAGCGGAATGAAGATCTTCCAGCCCAGGCGCATGATCTGGTCATAGCGATAGCGCGGGAACGATGCACGCAGCCAGATGAAGACCGACAGCAGCAGGAAGACCTTGATCAGCAGCCAGAAGAAGCCCGGGATCCAGTTGAACACCGGCGCGTCGATGGGCGGAGCCCAGCCCCCCAGGAACATCGTTGCCGTCATCGCCGAGATGACGATCATGTTGATGTACTCAGCCAGGAAGAACAGCGCGAACGCCATACCGGAGTACTCGATCATGTGGCCGGCCACGATTTCAGACTCGCCTTCGACCACATCGAACGGATGGCGGTTGGTTTCGGCCACGCCGGAGATGAAGTACACGCCGAACATCGGCAGCAGCGGCAGCCAGTTCCACGACAGGATGTTGACGCCGTGGTCTGCAAAGAAGCCGCGGTTCTGCGAGTTGACGATGTCCGAGAGGTTCAGGCTGCCCGTCACCATCAGCACCGTCACCAGCGCGAAGCCCATGGCGATTTCGTACGAGATCATCTGAGCGGACGCACGCATCGCACCCAGGAATGCGTACTTCGAGTTGGAGGCCCAACCCGCCAGGATCACACCGTACACGCCCACCGAACTGATTGCCATCACGTACAGCAGGCCCGCGTTGATGTTCGATACCACGGCTTCCGCCTGGAACGGCACCACCGCCCAGATCGCCACCGCGGGCATCAGCACCATCAGCGGCGCAATGATGTACATGCCTCGGCTGACCGCGCTCGGCACCATGACTTCCTTGAGCAGCAGCTTCAGCACGTCGGCAATCGGCTGCAGGAGGCCCATCGGGCCCACCCGGTTCGGACCCAGGCGCACGTGCATCCAGCCGATGAGCTTGCGCTCCCACAGGATCAGGTACGCCACACAGAGCAGCAGCGGCACGACGATGCAGACCGCGCGGACCAGCGTCCAGATCAGCGGCCACCAGCCACCAAAGGTGGCGGTACCGAAAGAAGTAATCGACTCGATCATGTTGACCCTTACACCGTAGCCGCCAGCGCGGACGATTCAACCTTCTCAACGCTTACCGCGCCGAACATCGCGCCCAGTTGAGCCGAGGCTTCGGTGGCGGCAGGCACACGGATCACGCCAGAGGCCAGCGATTTGTCCAGCACGGCCGGCAGCACCACGCTGGCCTGCCCTTGCGTCACGCGCACGGCATCGCCATTGGAGAGACCAAGTTGCGCGTACAGATCGGCCGGCAGGCTGGCACGCACTGCAGCACGTGCGGCGGCCGTCAGTTGCAGCGAACCCGCGCGGCGAACGATCGGATCGGCGTGGTAAATCGGCACGTCGGCCAGGCGCTCAATGCCGGCGTTGGTGACTGCCGGAGCCGTGGTCTGCGCCGTGGTTGCGTTGGACAGACGATCGGCGGCCGGCGTGGCGAGCACTTCGTCACGCACTGCTTCGGAGCTGTCGTACTCGAAGCCCGAAACGTTCAGCAGGTTGCCCAGCACACGAAGGACCTTCCACGCCGGACGCGAATCGCCCAGGCTGCGGACCACGCCGTTGAAGCTCTGCGGCAGGCCTTCACAGTTGACAAAGGTGCCCGAGGTTTCTGTGAACGGTGCCGTCGGCAGCAGTACGTCTGCGTATTCGAGCGCGGCACGCGATGCAAACGGCGACAGCACGACCACGGTATCAGCTTGGTCCAGCGCCGCACGCGCTTGTGCCGGATTGGCGGAGTCGAACTCCAGCTCTGCGCCCAGCAGCACATAGGCGCGAAGCGGTTGCGCGAGCATGGCCGCGGCGTCGAGGCCGTTGCCTTGCGGCAGTGCGCCGGCAATGTAGCCGCCCACGGTGTTGGCTGCTTCGGTCAGGAAGCCCAGCGTGGCACCGGTCTGCTGCGCAACCCATTGGGCCAGCGCGTGCAGTCGCGAGAATTGCGGATGCGCCACCGCAGCATTGCCGAGGAACACGGCCTTGCGCTCGCCCGAAGCGAGGCTCGCGGCAATGCGCTTGGCAACGTCACCGGCTTCGATGCCGTCGGTGCCGCCCGGACGGGCCACGTTGTTGGCAGCCGCCACGGCCACCGCGACTTGCGACAGCAACGCAAGCCACTGCGACGGCGCGCCCAGCAGTTGCGTAGCCGGCATCAGCAGATCTTCACCACCGGCACCGATCACGCTCAACTGCGCGCCCTTCTTGCCGGCCTGGCGCAGACGCGCGGCCAGCAGCGGATGATCCTTGCGCAGGAACGAACCCACGATCAGCGCACGCTGCAGCAGCGAAACGTCGGCGATCGGCATGCCCAGCCACGGTGCGCCGGTCGGCTTGACCGAGAAATCGGACTGGCGCAGGCGGAAGTCGACGTTGTCGCTGCCGATGCCACGCACCAGCTTCTGGAGCAGGAACAGCTCTTCCAGCGTGCTGTGCGGGCTGGCGAGCGCGCCGATCTGCTCGGCACCGTGGTCGCGCTTGATGCTGTTCAGACCGTTGGCGACGTATTCCAGCGCTGTGGTCCAGTCGACGGCCTTCCACTGACCGCCTTGCTTGAGCATCGGCTGGGTCAGGCGGTCGTCGCTGTTCAGGCCTTCGTAGGCGAAGCGGTCCTTGTCGGACAGCCAGCATTCGTTGATCGCCTCGTTGTCCAGCGGCAGCACGCGCATCACACGCTGGTTCTTGGTTTGGACGATCACGTTGGCGCCCAGGCCATCGTGGGGCGACACCGACTTGCGGCGTGCCAGCTCCCACGTGCGGGCCGAGTAGCGGAACGGCTTACTGGTCAGCGCACCGACCGGGCACAGGTCGATCATATTGCCCGACAGTTCGGAGTCGACCGTCTGGCCAACGAATGTCGTGATTTCCGAATGCTCACCGCGGTTGAGCATGCCGAGCTCCATCACGCCAGCGACTTCCTGGCCGAAGCGGACGCAACGCGTGCAGTGAATGCAGCGCGTCATCTCTTCCATGGAGATCAGCGGGCCCACGTTCTTGTGGAACACCACGCGCTTCTCTTCCTTGTAGCGCGATTCGGACTTGCCGTACCCGACGGCCAGATCCTGCAGCTGGCACTCGCCGCCCTGATCGCAGATCGGGCAATCCAGCGGGTGGTTGATCAGCAGGAACTCCATCACGGACTTCTGCGCCTTCACCGCCTTCTCGGAGTTGGTGAAGACCTTCATGCCCGCCGTCACCGGCGTGGCGCAGGCCGGCAGTGCCTTGGGCGCCTTCTCGACCTCGACCAGACACATCCGGCAGTTGGCCGCGACCGACAGCTTGCGGTGATAGCAGAAGTGAGGAATGTAGGTGCCCGCCTGGCGAGCCGCCTCCATCACCAGGCTGCCTTCGGCAACCTCGACCTTCTTGCCATCGATTTCGATTTCAACCATGTTCTGCCACGCTTAAATGTAGGTGGGCACCATGCACTGCTTGTGTTCGACGTGATACGCGAACTCATCCCAGTAGTGCTTGAGCATGCCGCGGACCGGCATCGCAGCGGCATCGCCGAGCGCGCAGATGGTCCGGCCCATGATGTTTTCGGCCACGCTGTTCAGCAGGTCCAGGTCTTCCTGGCGACCCTTGCCGTGCTCGATGCGATCGACCACGCGGTACAGCCAGCCCGTACCTTCGCGGCAAGGCGTGCACTGGCCGCACGATTCTTCGTAATAGAAGTACGACAGGCGCAGCAGCGACTTCACCATGCAGCGTGTTTCGTCCATCACAATGACCGCGCCCGAACCCAGCATCGACCCGGCCTTGGCAATCGAGTCATAGTCCATGTCCGAGGCCATCATCAGGTCGGCCGGCACGACCGGCGCCGACGACCCACCCGGGATGACCGCCTTGAGCTTCTTGCCGCCGCGCATGCCGCCGGCCAATTCAAGCAACTTGGGGAACGGCGTGCCGAGGGGAATTTCGTAGTTGCCCGGGCGTTCAACGTCGCCGGACACCGAGAAGATCTTCGAGCCGCCGTTGTTCGGCTTGCCCATCTTCAGGTAGTTGTCCGGACCGATCGCCAGGAGGAACGGCACTGCGGCAAAGGTTTCGGTGTTGTTGATCGTCGTCGGCTTGCCGTACAGGCCGAAGCTCGCCGGGAACGGCGGCTTGAAGCGCGGCTGGCCTTTCTTGCCTTCCAGCGACTCGAGCAGCGCGGTTTCTTCGCCACAGATGTACGCGCCATAGCCATGGTGAGCATGCAGCTGGAAGCTGAAACCCGAGCCGAGGATGTTGTCGCCCAGGAAGCCAGCGGCGCGCGCTTCTTCCAGCGCCTCTTCGAAGCGCTTGTAGACTTCCCAGATCTCGCCGTGGATGTAGTTGTAGCCCACGGTGATGCCCATCGCATAACCGCCGATGGCCATGCCTTCAATCAGCGCATGCGGGTTGTAGCGCAGGATGTCGCGATCCTTGAACGTACCCGGCTCGCCCTCGTCCGAATTGCAGACGAGATACTTCTGCCCCGGGAACTGACGCGGCATGAAGCTCCACTTCAGGCCCGTGGGGAAGCCCGCACCGCCGCGGCCACGCAGGCCCGACGCCTTCACGTCGGCAATGACCTGCTCGGGCGAGACCTTCTCGGTGAGGATGCGCTTGAGCTGCTGATAGCCACCACGCTTGACGTAGTCTTCGAGGTGCCAGTTGTCGCCGTTCAGGCCGGCGAGAATCAGCGGCTGGATGTGTCGATCGTGCAGGGAGGTCATTTACTTGCCTGCTCCGTTGGCGGACGCCTTCGCCTGGAGGTCGGCGATCAGTGCGTCCAGCTTCTCGTTGCTCATGAAGCTGCACATGTGGGTGTTGTTGACGATCATGACCGGTGCATCGCCGCACGCGCCCATGCACTCGCCTTCCTTCAGCGTGAAGTTGCCGTCGGGCGTGGTCTCGTTGAAGCCGATGCCCAGCTTCTTCTTCAGGTATTCCGCAGCACGCTCGCCACCGGACAGCGCGCACGGCAGGTTGGTGCACACGGTCAGTTTGAAGCGGCCCACCGGCTTCGTGTCGTACATGTTGTAGAACGTCGCCACTTCCTCGACCCACACCGGCGGCATTTCGAGGTACTCGGCCACGAACTGCATGACTTCGGGCGATACCCAGCCTTTTTCGCTCTGCGCGACCGCCAGCGCCGCCATCACGGCGGACTGCTTCTGGTCGGCGGGATACTTCGCGACCGCCCGGTCGATTTCCTTGAGAGCTTCTGCTGATAGCATTTTCGTTGCGATTGGTGCGGGACGCGGGGCCTGTTGCTTCTGTCGGCCCCGGCGTGCGTCCTCGTTTCACAGCCGCGCTTGCCTGCGCGTCAAACCGTTCTTTCTTGCGGGTTCAGCGGTCGATCTCGCCAAACACGATGTCTTGCGTCCCGATGATCGTCACGGCGTCGGCGATCATGTGGCCCTTCGCCATCTCGTCGAGCGCGGCCAGATGCGCAAAGCCGGGGGCACGAATCTTCAGGCGATACGGCTTGTTGGCACCGTCCGAGATCACGTAGATACCGAATTCGCCCTTCGGGTGCTCGACCGCCGCATAGGCCTCGCCTTCGGGCACATGGATACCTTCGGTGAAGAGCTTGAAGTGGTGAATCAGCTCTTCCATGTTGGTCTTCATGTCCACGCGCGACGGCGGTGCCACCTTGTGGTTGTCGGTGATCACCGGGCCGGGATTCTTGCGCAGCCACTCGATGCACTGGCGAATGATGCGGTTGCTCTGGCGCATTTCTTCCACGCGCACCAGGTAACGGTCGTAGCAATCGCCGTTCACGCCGACCGGGATGTCGAAGTCGATGCGGTCGTACACTTCGTACGGCTGCTTCTTGCGCACATCCCACTCGATGCCCGAGCCGCGCAGCATCGCGCCGGAGAACCCTTTCTGGAGCGCACGCTCCGGGCTGACCACGCCAATGCCGACCAGACGCTGCTTCCAGATGCGGTTGTCGGTCAGCAGAGTTTCGTACTCGTCGACGTACTTCGGGAAGCGGTTGGTGAAGTCTTCGATGAAGTCCAGCAGCGAGCCGGAACGCGCCTCGTTCAAGGCGGCCAGCGCCTTCTCGTTGCGCACCTTGGATGCCTTGTATTGCGGCATCGTGTCAGGCAGGTCGCGATACACGCCGCCCGGACGATAGTAAGCCGCGTGCATGCGCGCGCCCGACACTGCCTCGTACATGTCGAACAGGTCTTCGCGCTCACGGAAGGCGTAGAGGAACACCGCCATGGCGCCCACGTCCAGCGCGTGCGAACCGATCCACATCAGGTGGTTCATGATCCGCGTGATCTCGTCGAACATGACGCGGATGTACTGCGCGCGCAGCGGCACCTCGAGGCCGAGCAGGCGCTCGATGGCCATGACGTACGCGTGCTCGTTGACCATCATCGACACGTAGTCGAGCCGGTCCATGTACGGCACGCTCTGGATCCAGGTCTTCTGCTCGGCGAGCTTTTCGGTCGCGCGGTGCAGCAGGCCGATGTGCGGATCGGCACGTTGAATGACTTCGCCGTCCAGCTCAAGCACCAGGCGCAGCACGCCGTGTGCGGCCGGGTGCTGCGGGCCGAAGTTCAGAGTGTAGTTCTTGATATCTGCCATGATCGGGCGCCCTTCAGTGCTTCAGACCACCGTACTGATCCTCGCGGATCACACGCGGTGTAATCTCGCGCGGTTCGATGGTCACCGGCTGGTAGACCACGCGCCGCTGCACCGGGTCGTAGCGCATTTCCACATAGCCCGACACAGGGAAGTCCTTGCGGAACGGATGGCCGATGAAGCCATAGTCGGTCAGGATACGGCGCAGGTCCGGGTGGCCTTCGAACACCAGACCGTACAGGTCGAACGCTTCACGCTCGAACCAGTTGGCGGAGTTCCAGATGTCGACCACCGACGGAACGACGGGGAAATCGTCATCGGGCGCAAACACGCGTACACGCACGCGCCAGTTGTGCGACACCGACAGCAGGTGTGATACGGCGGCAAAGCGCGGGCCGTTCCAGGCGCCGTCACCGTAGTCGGCGTAATCGACGCCGCACAGATCCATCAGTTGTTCGAACTTCAGCGATGCGTCGTCGCGCAGCGTGCGCATGACGTCGAGGTAGTCGGCAACCTTGACCACGAGAGTCAATTCACCAACCGCCTCGGTCAGGCTCTGAATGCGGTTGCCGAGCGCCTTCTCCAGCGCGGCCTTCAGGGTGGCTAGCTTGTCGGTCATCTCAGCCCTTGCGCGCGATGGTGTTGGTGCGGCGGATCTTCGCCTGCAGCTGGATGATGCCGTAGATGAGCGCTTCAGCCGTCGGCGGACAGCCCGGCACATACACGTCGACCGGCACGATACGATCGCAGCCGCGCACGACGGAATACGAGTAGTGGTAATACCCCCCGCCATTGGCACACGAGCCCATCGAGATGACCCAGCGCGGCTCGGCCATCTGGTCGTACACCTTGCGCAGGGCCGGCGCCATCTTGTTGCACAGCGTGCCTGCCACGATCATCACGTCGGACTGACGCGGCGACGGGCGGAACACCACGCCAAAGCGGTCCAGGTCATAACGCGACGCACCGGCGTGCATCATTTCCACGGCACAGCAGGCCAGGCCGAACGTCATCGGCCACAGCGACCCGGTACGGGTCCAGTTGATCAGCTTGTCAGCGGTGGTCGTGACAAAGCCCTCATTGAGTACGCCTTCGATCGCCATTTCACATCACTCCCAATCGAGCGCGCCTTTTTTCCAGATGTAGACGAAGCCCACGAGAAACTCGAGAAGAAACACGCCCATCGCGAAGAAGCCCGGCCAGCCGATCTCACGCAGCGCCACGCCCCACGGAAAGAGGAACGCAGTCTCCAGATCGAACAGGATGAACAGGATGGCGATGAGGTAATAGCGCACGTCGAACTTCATGCGCGCGTCTTCGAATGCTTCGAAGCCGCACTCGTACGGCGAGAGCTTGTCAGGATCGGGATTGTTCGGACCGAGGACACGGCCGATGGTCATCAGCACCAGGCCAAGGCCAACGCCGACAACGATGAACAGCAGTACGGGGAAATAGGCTTCGAGGTTCAAGGGACGCCCGCCTTTTTGAATGGTTGCAACAGCACTGCCCGCAGGCGGCGCCTTGTCGCCCCATCAAAGGCGCCGGGTCCGCAGCCTCACGACGCCTGACTGCGCGCCGCCTTGCGGAGGGGCCTGCGCGGAACACTCCCGTTGAACAGACCCCGAAATTTGATTGGTGCCGACGGCGAGACTCGAACTCGCACAGCTTTCGCCACTACCCCCTCAAGATAGCGTGTCTACCAATTTCACCACGTCGGCTGGGGGAAGAAACTCGATCAGGAGGCCGGATCAGGCTAGGCGCCGTTGCCGTTTCCCGTGTTGTTTCAAGCCTTGCATTCTACCGCAAAGCGCAGCTTTTGTTCAATGCACAAACAAAAAACTTATGCTCGGGAGCGCACCGAAAAGCCGACGGCACACCCCCTTCCGTTACATCAGATTACTTGGGAACGGCAGGCGCGGAAGCAGCGGCCGGAGCAGCGGGCGCAGAAGCGGCCGGAGCCGATGCTGCAGGCGCAACCGAACCCATCACACCCACCGACACGCTGCCCTTGTTGGTACCAATCAGCGTCAGCGCCAGCGTGGCCACGAAGAACACCGTTGCCAGTACCGCCGTGGTGCGCGACAGGAAGTTGGCCGAGCCGGTCGCACCGAACAGGCTGCCCGACGCGCCAGAGCCGAAAGCCGCACCCACGTCGGCGCCCTTGCCGTGCTGCAGCAGCACCAGACCAATCACGCCGAGCGCACTCAGGATTTGCGCCACGACCAGCAGAGTCTTCAGAATTGCCATTTCATTTCTCTCAATAATATGTTGCGAGCGTCAGCGCTTTCACATGACGGCCCGAACGGCCGTTTAAGCGCGGCCGATCGCCACAAAATCTTCTGCTTTCAGCGACGCCCCGCCGATCAGGCCGCCATCGATGTCAGCCATCGCAAACAGCTCTGCCGCGTTATCGGGCTTGACGCTGCCGCCGTAAAGAATCGGCAGCCGCTGTGCCACACCCGCATCCCGGGCCGCAACACGTGCACGCAGGAAGGCATGCACCGCCTGCGCCTGCTCGCTCGTGGCCGTCTTGCCGGTCCCGATCGCCCACACGGGCTCGTAGGCGACGACGATACGACCCAGCTGCTCGACGGACAGCGCTTCCAGGACGGCATCCAGCTGGCGACCCACCACCTGCTCGGTTTCGCCGGCCTCGCGCTGGGCCAGCGTTTCGCCAACACAGACGATCGGGGTGATCCCATGCTCGAGTGCGCGCAGCGCCTTGGTCGCCACTTGTGCGTCCGTCTCGCCGTGATACGTGCGGCGCTCGGAGTGGCCGACGATCACGTAGCCGCAGCCGAACTCCGTCAGCATCGATGCCGCCACCTCGCCGGTGAACGCTCCGCGCGTCTCGGTCGATACGTCTTGTGCACCGAGACCCACCGCCGAGCCCGCCAGCAGCGCCTGACACTGCGCCAGGTAAGGGAACGGCACGCAGACCGCCAGTGCAGCACGGGTCTTTCCGGCAGCCTTGATCTGCTCGAGCAGTGCCGCATTGGTGTTCAGGCTGCCATGCAGCTTCCAGTTGCCCACCACCAGCTTCGGTCTAGCGTTCACGTTTTTTGCCCGGTCGACTGTCAAATAAACCCGGCATTCTACCGTGGCGGCAAAAACAGGGTCAATTTTGGCGTCCCGCGGTCAGTCCCAAACCAACATGATCTTGCCGATGTGGGCGCTCGACTCCATCAGCGCATGGGCTTGCGCAGCCTGTGCGGTCGGCATGACCTCATGGATCACCGGCTTGATGCGTCCGGACGCCAGCAGCGGCCAGACCTTCTCGTAGAGATGGGCAGCGATTGCGGCTTTGAACGCCACCGGACGCGGGCGCAGCGTCGAGCCGGTCAGCGTGATGCGCCGGCGCAGGATGTCGGCGAGCGGCACTTCGGCCTTGGCGCCGCCCAGCAGTGCGATCAGCACGATGCGGCCATCGTCGGCCGTGCAGGCGATCTCGCGTGCAACGTAGCTGCCCCCGACCATGTCGAGCACGACGTCGGCGCCCCGCCCCGTTTCTGCCTTGACGATCTCGACGAAATCCTCGGTCTTGTAGTTGATCGCACGCGTGGCACCGAGCTCCACGCAGGCGGCGCATTTGTCGGCACTGCCCGCCGTGGCGAACACGCGATGGCCGAGTGCCGACGCGATCTGGATGGCCGTCGTGCCGATGCCGCTGGACCCGCCCTGCACGAGCAGCGTTTCATCGGCACCGTGTGCGCCTTTGCCGAGCAGGCCGCGATCAAAGACGTTGGACCACACGGTGAAGTAGTTCTCAGGCAACGCGGCAGCCTCGACATCAGACAGCCCGGTCGGCACCGGCAGCACCTGGCCCAGGGGCGCGGTGCAGAATTCCGCATACCCGCCGCCCTGCACCAGCGCGCAAACCCGATCGCCGGCCTTCAGCCCGTAGCGGTTGTCGGCATGTGAAAGATCGCCGCTCACAATTTCGCCTGCGACTTCCAAGCCGGGAATGTCCGACGCGCCCGGTGGCACCGGATAGTTGCCGGTGCGCTGAAACACGTCGGGACGGTTCACGCCGGCGGCACGTACGCGGATCAACACTTCACCCGCCTTGGGCTCAGGCATCGGGCGCTCGCCGAGCTTCAGGACTTCGGGAGCGCCGTACTCGGTAATTTCAATCGCTTTCATGAGAATCGGATCGGTGAGGGTTATGACGCAGCGCGCTTGGGCTCGACAAAGTGCTGCGGGATGCCGCGCGTGGTTTCGCGCAGGATTTCCTGCTTGCCGTGGACGATGGCGTCGGCAATCTTGCCGATATGCAATCTGAGCCACATCTCGGTCGGTGATCCGGAGCGGTAGTCGGCCGGGCCCAGCATGTCGACGCGGTCATCAGCACGCAGGTTGTCGGCCTGTTCGAACGAGCGCGGGCTCTCGGGGTTGTAGACCGCATACGTGCGACCGCCGCCCTTGCGCGCCACCGAGAACGCCGGAATGTCGCTCGGGCCGTCGGCCACATAGATCATGTTGGCGAACGGCACGCGGCGTTCGTCCTCGGCAATCGATGAGTTCACATTGACGGCCTCGGGGTGCTTGTTGACACCCTTGTTGATCTCGAAGAGCGCACGGGTCTTGGTGGTGTTGTCGATGGCATAGATCACCTCCGAGATAACCGGCCGGCCGCTTGCATCGGGGGCCTCCAGGAATTCGCATCCCCACACGCCGTCGATGTAGGGCGCGATGGGGGAGCCTTTGATCATCTCGGTCAGGCCGGTACTGACGATGTAGTGCTCAAGCTTGATGTCGAACGCCTGATACGCCGCGTTTTCGCGCACCCAGGCCTTGCTGCGCTCAAAGAAGTCGGTCACGCCCGGGAAGAACTCGAGGTCGGCCCCGAGCTCGCGCAACGTAGCATTATCCAGACCGCCCATGCGGCCGTCGCGCACATGGCGCAGCAGCACATTGAGGTAGAACGTCTCGTGGTTGACCTTCTGGCCCCGCGATTCGATTGCCTTCGAACCGGCGGCGACCTCGTCCCAGAAGGCCTGCTCGGCGATGTTGAAGCGCTCGAACAGCGGCACTTGCATGTAGCGCGGGATCAGCGTCTTGTCGAAATCCCAGACGATGGCGATGCGATTTTGCTCGAACAGGCGGCTCATGGTCAGGCCCAGGTGGAGAACTCGCGACGCAGTGTAAACAAAAAAACGGCTGGACATCGTCCAGCCGTTCTTCGCTGCGAAAACCGCTCGCTTACTGCTGCTGTTGCTGCTGCTGTTGCGAGACAGCGTCGCCAGCGCCCGGCGCCTGCGGGGCAGCGGCGGGCACGTCGCCTTCTTCAGCCTTGGCGGCCTTGATCGACAGACGCATGCGGCCCTTCTCGTCGGTGCTGAGCAGCTTCACGCGCACGGCCTGGCCTTCCTTCACGTAGTCGGAGACCTGGTTCACGCGCTCGTTGGCGATCTCGGAGATGTGCAGCAGGCCATCCTTGCCCGGCAGGATGTTCACGATCGCGCCGAAGTCCAGCAGCTTGAGCACGGTGCCGTTGTAGATCTTGCCCACTTCGGCTTCGGCCGTGATCGCTTCGATACGGCGCTTGGCTTCGGCCATGCCTTCGGACGACGTCGACGCGATGGTGATCGTGCCGTCTTCCTGGATGTCGATCGTGCAGCCGGTTTCCTTGGTGAGCGCCTGGATGGTCGAGCCGCCCTTGCCGATCACGTCACGGATCTTCTCCGGGTTGATCTTGACGGTGATCATGCGCGGAGCGTGCTCCGACAGCTCGGTGCGTGCGCCGCCCATGGCAGCCTGCATCTTGCCCAGGATGTGCAGACGGCCTTCCTTGGCTTGCGCCAGCGCGACCTGCATGATTTCCTTGGTGATGCCCTGCACCTTGATGTCCATCTGCAGCGCGGTGATACCGGCATCGGTACCCGCCACCTTGAAGTCCATGTCGCCCAGGTGATCTTCGTCACCCAGGATGTCCGTCAGCACGGCGAACTTGTTACCTTCGAGGATCAGGCCCATGGCCACACCGGCCACGTGCGCCTTGATCGGCACGCCAGCGTCCATCAGCGCGAGCGAGCCGCCGCACACCGACGCCATCGACGACGAACCGTTCGACTCGGTGATTTCGGACACCAGGCGGATCGTGTAGGCGAATTCATCTTCCTTCGGCAGCACCGGGATCAGTGCGCGCTTGGCCAGACGGCCGTGGCCGATTTCGCGGCGCTTCGGGCTGCCCACGCGGCCGGTTTCGCCGGTGGCGAACGGCGGCATGTTGTAGTGGAGCATGAAGCGGTCGCGGTACTCGCCCTGCAGCGCGTCGATGATCTGCTCGTCGCTCTTGGTGCCGAGCGTCGCCACCACCAGCGCCTGCGTTTCACCGCGCGTGAACAGCGCCGAGCCGTGCGCACGCGGCAGCACCGACGAGCGGATCTCGATCGGGCGCACCGTGCGGGTGTCGCGCCCGTCGATACGGGGCTCGCCGTTGAGGATCTGGCCGCGCACGATCTTCGACTCGAGCTCGAACAGGATGTTGTCCACTTCCACGCCGTCGGCTTCCACGCCAGCTTCGGCCAGCTTCTCTGCCACCGACTTGTAGACTTCCTTCAGCTTCTGGCTGCGTGCCTGCTTCTGGCGCAGCTGGTAAGCGGCCTGCAGATCGGCCAGCCCCAGTTCCGACACCTTGGCGATCAGCGCTTCGTTCTTCGGAGCGGCTTGCCAATCCCACTCGGGCTTGCCGCCCTCACGCACCAGGTCGTGGATCGCGTTGATAGCGATCTGCATCTGCTCATGACCGTACACCACGGCGCCGAGCATGACCTCTTCCGACAGCTGGTTGGCTTCGGACTCGACCATCAGCACGGCACGCTCGGTACCGGCCACAACCAGATCCAGCTCGGAATGCGCCAGTTGCGCGCGGTTCGGGTTCAGCAGGTACTGGCCATCCTTGTAGCCGACGCGGGCAGCGCCCACCGGGCCGTTGAACGGCAGACCCGACACGGCCAGCGCAGCCGAAGCCGCCACCAGCGCGGGGATGTCAGCCGGCACTTCGGGGTTCATCGACAGCACGTGCACGACGACCTGGACTTCGTTGTAGAAGCCTTCCGGGAACAGCGGACGCAGCGGACGATCGATCAGGCGCGAGGTCAGCGTTTCGTTTTCCGACGGACGGCCTTCACGCTTGAAGAAGCCGCCCGGGATCTTGCCGGCGGCATAGGTCTTCTCGATGTAGTCGACCGTCAGCGGGAAGAAGTCCTGGCCCGGCTTGGCGTTCTTGGCGCCCACCACGGTGGCGAGCACTACGGTGTCTTCCATGTCGAGCAGCACAGCGCCGCTCGCCTGGCGGGCGATCTCACCCGTTTCCATGCGGACCTTGTGGCCGCCCCATTGGAATTCCTTGACGACCTTGTTGAACATGGTCATAGCATCTCCTGTTCAGTATTCGCGGCGAGCTTCATGACGCTTCGCCACGACAAACACGTTCCGGGAGACGGTGCGGTTGCAGAAGTGTGTTTATGCCATTCCAGCGCAGCGCTGGCGCCCAATGCCGCGCTGGAATGACACAAGATTCCGCTTCCTGCCGCCCCCGGTCCCAACGACCGGCTTCATCACCGATCGCCATCATTGCCGGTTGCCCGGCGCAGCCGCCAACGCGGCCGCCAAAAACAAAATGCCTGCATCAGCATGCTGACGCAGGCACTTGTTCATCACGCGCAGTGCGTGAGACCCACCATTACTTACGCAGACCCAGCTTGGCAACCAGCGCGGTGTAACGGTCAGCGTCCTTGCTCTTGAGGTAGTCCAGCAGACGACGGCGACGGCTCACCATCTTGAGCAGGCCGCGACGGCTGTGGTGATCCTTCATGTGCGCCTTGAAGTGCGGCTGCAGTTCGTTGATGCGGGCGGTCAGCAGTGCAACCTGCACTTCCGGGCTGCCCGTGTCGTTGGCGCTGCGGCCGTTATCCTTGACGATTTCTTGCTTGTTGATGTCAGCGACGGACATTTCGATTCCTTTGACTTGCGGACACTGCAGCGCCTCATTGGCCGCCGCCGGTGCCGTGTTGAACAATGATCCGGCCATCCATCCCAAGACCGGTCTGGACGGCAAGACCGCGATTATAGCGCAGAACCGGCCCGCAACGACACTCCGCGCCAGGAGCGCTTAACGGCGCACCATCTTGCACGTGGTCGGCAAGGCGGTTTGCGGCGCGGGAATCACTCTGAGCGT
The DNA here is from genome assembly GCF_905397375.1 of Ralstonia mannitolilytica. Taxonomy (GTDB): domain Bacteria; phylum Pseudomonadota; class Gammaproteobacteria; order Burkholderiales; family Burkholderiaceae; genus Ralstonia; species Ralstonia mannitolilytica. The sequence continues at coordinate 302,536 of NZ_CAJPVG010000004.1, read as the reverse complement.
ACGGAAGCCGTAGCCCGAGCCCTCGATATCGAAGGGCGCAGCACCCGTGCCGGCCCGCTCCATCTGCATCACGACAAGCGGCTGGATGGCCTGATGGTCGTCGGCACGCAGCGTGATCCGGTGGAAGCCGGTGTCAAGGGAAGCGCCTTCCAGTGCACGCGCCACGGCTGTTGCCTCCGTTGTGCCGGCGCGCTCGATGGCGGCCGCGAGCATGTCGATCATCATCTGATCGCGCAGCAGCGGGTAGTCGTCTGAGGGTGCTGGATAGCGCACACGGAAGGCCTTGTAGAACGCATCCGACTTCACGCCACCCAGGTTCGGATGCCATTCCGCCACGGCCACCACGCGGCCGACCCCTGCCTCGCCCATGGCCGCCGGCGCGCCGAGCGAGTTGCCGTAGAACGTGAAGAACCGGGCCTTGAGCCCCGCATCCCGCGCCGCCTTGACGAGCAGCGTCAAATCATTCCCCCAGTTGCCGGTGATGACCGTATCGGCGCCGGACGCCGCGATGCGCGCCACGTATGGCGCAAAATCCTTCACCTTGCCGATCGGGTGCAGTACCTCGCCGACGATGGCCACGTCGGGGCGCTTTTCGGCCAACTGCTGACGCGCCAGCTGCGCGACCTGGCGCCCGAACGTGTAGTCCTGGCCGATCAGGTAGGCCTTCTTGACGGCCTTGTCGGTGCGGATCACTTCGGTGAGTGCGTGCATGCGCATGTCGGCCGACGCATCGAAACGGAAATGCCAGAAGCTGCACGCCTCGTTGGTGAGCGCGGGGTCGACGGCCGCATAGTTCAGGAACAGCACGCGCGCGTCCGGATGTCGCTCGTTGTAGCGCGAAATGGACGTCGACAAGGCCGCCGCGGCCGATGAACTGTTGCCCTGCAGGACGAACCGGATGCCGGCATCGGTGGCCGCCTGCAATTGCAGCAGCGACTCATCGACCGTGTTCTTGCTGTCGAAACGCACCAGCGCAAGCGGATGACGCCCATCCGGCAGCTTCACGCCGCCGCGCGCGTTCACGCCTTCGATGGCAATGCGCAGATTGCGGTCCACCGCCTCACCCGCATTGGCGAACGGTCCTGACAGCCCCTCGATCAAGGCCAACCGAATGGGCCCAGCTTCAGGCTGGGCCGCTGCGGCCCCGCACATCCCCACAGCCGCCAGCGCGGCCACGAACCAACGAAACACCATGTCAAACCTCCGTGAAGCGCGGATGGTAAAGCGGCTGCGCACGCCAACACAAGGCACGCGCAGCCGCTGGTCAACAGAGGACGGTTCGTCGCAACGGCAACATCCACGCAAGGCGCATCACCTGGCGTGGATGTTCGGGTCGGCGGCGTCGTGGATGGCACGGACATCGCTCTCAAAGGCGGCCGGCACAGCAATCACGCTCTTGGCGTGTCCGGTGCCGCCGCACCCGCTTCGCGGCCCGGCGGGTAACCGGGTGCGCGCTCTGTTGTGATCGTGTAGGTCGAGTCGCTCCTGGGGTGTGCGTTGAGGCCGGCGCTCAGATCTGCGGATTGAGCTTCTCGCTGCTCTTGTCCTGCAGCTTGTTCAGGGCGGCCAGATAGGCCTTGGCCGACGCCGCGACGATGTCCGGGTCGGTGCCCACGCCGTTGACGATGCGGCCGGACTTGGACAGACGCACCGTCACCTCGCCCTGAGCCTGCGTGCCCGTCGTGATGGCGTTGACCGAATACAGAAGCTGCTCCGCGCCGCTGGCGACCCGGCTTTCGATGGCGTTGAGCGTGGCATCGACGGGGCCGTTGCCCTCGGCTTCACCGGTCACTTCCTTGCCGTCGGCCACGAAGACGATGCGCGCGTGCGGGCGCTCACCGGTTTCCGAGCGCTGCGACAGCGACACGAAGCGGAAGTACTCGCCCTCGCTGTGCTGCGCTTCATTGGAGACGATGGCGACGATGTCCTCGTCGAAGATCTCGGCCTTCTGGTCCGCCAGTTCCTTGAAGCGCTGGAATGCGGCGTTCAGCTCGGCTTCCGAATCCAGCTCGATGCCGAGTTCCTGCAGGCGCTGCTTGAATGCGTTGCGGCCCGAGAGCTTGCCGAGGACGATCTTGTTGGCCGTCCAGCCCACGTCTTCGGCGCGCATGATTTCGTAGGTGTCGCGCGCCTTGAGCACGCCGTCCTGGTGAATGCCCGACGCGTGAGCGAAGGCATTGGCGCCCACCACGGCCTTGTTCGGCTGCACGACAAAACCGGTGATCTGCGAAACCAGCTTGGAGGCCGGCACGATCTGCGTGGTATCGACGCCGACATCGAGGTTGAAGTAGTCCCGGCGCGTCTTGACCGCCATCACGACCTCTTCGAGGCTCGTGTTGCCGGCGCGCTCGCCCAGGCCGTTGATCGTGCATTCGATCTGGCGTGCGCCCCCAAGCTTGACGGCCGCCAGCGAATTGGCGACCGCCATGCCGAGATCGTTGTGGCAATGCACCGACCAGATCGCCTTGTCCGAATTCGGAATGCGTTCGCGCACCGAGCGGATCAGCCCGGCGTAGCCCTCCGGCACCGCATAGCCCACTGTGTCGGGCAGGTTGATGGTGGTCGCGCCCTCGGCGATCACGCCTTCCAGCACGCGGCAGAGGAAGTCCATGTCGGAGCGGCTGCCGTCTTCGGGCGAGAACTCGATGTCGTCCGTGAACTGGCGCGCGAAGCGCACCGCCAGACGCGCTTGCTCGTACACCTGGTCCGGCGTCATGCGCAACTTCTTCTCCATATGCAGCGCCGACGTGGCGATGAACGTGTGGATGCGGAACTGCCCCGCCGGCTTGAGCGCCTCGGCAGCGCGGGAAATGTCGCGATCATTCGCACGGGCCAACGAGCAAATCCGCGAATCCTTGACCGACTGCGCAATCGCGCGGATCGCCTCAAAGTCACCATTCGAGCTGGCTGCGAAGCCGGCTTCGATCACGTCCACCTTGAGCCGCTCGAGCTGCTTGGCGATGCGGATCTTCTCTTCCTTGGTCATCGACGCACCCGGGGACTGCTCGCCGTCGCGCAAGGTGGTGTCGAAAATGATGAGTTTGTCGCTCATTGCGGCTCCTTGGTGGGGGTGACGTTTTTGGCGTCGGTCTTGATGGTGTCTCGGATCGTTTTTTGCGGCGCAGAATGCAAAACGCCCCGGCATGCATGGTTGCAGGCCGGGGCGCTGTTGAATCCTGGTTCGCGAAAACTTGGCGGTTTTGCTTGCCTCGTCTTGCGATTTCCTATGCGCGTGTCCCGACCTGATGACCTAGTAGGCCACCAATCGAGACTAGCGTAATCAGAATGGAAATCGGGCGCGAAAGCATGCGAACGACTATAGACGAATTCAAAAATTGACGCAAGCGCACAAAAACGTCACGCACGGATCACTCGTGCACATCGTCGGAAACCTGTTTCGGCAGGCGCGGACTGCCCTGTTGCCCGTGCAACGTGCGCCAGCCCCAGAGCAGGTAGCCTGACACCGCGTAGCCCACGAAGAGCCCGAACAACGCGACCGGCGGGTCGCTGGACACCACGACGAAGAGCACGAGCACCAGCACCATCACACCGAACGGCACGCGATGCCGCACGTCGAGCGCCTTGCCGCTGTAGAACGGCGCGTTCGACACCATCGACAGCCCTGCGTACAGCGTCAGCCCGAATGCTACCCACGGCATCCAGAGCTCCTTGACGGGCAGCTTGTTGTCGATGGCCAGCCAGACGAAACCGGCGATCAGGGCTGCCGCAGCGGGGCTTGGCATACCCTGGAAGAAGCGCTTGTCGACCGCGCCGATGTTGGTGTTGAAGCGTGCCAGGCGCAGGGCGGCCCCCGCGCAATACACGAACGCGGCGAGCCAGCCCCACTTGCCCAGATCCCGCAGGATCCATTCGTACATGACCAGCGCCGGCGCCACGCCAAACGAGACCATGTCGGAGAGCGAATCGTACTGCTCACCAAACGCGCTTTGCGTGTTGGTGATGCGCGCGACACGGCCGTCCATGCCATCGAGCACCATCGCCGCGAAGATGGCGATGGCGGCGGTCTCGAAGTTCAGGTTCATCGCCTGCACGATCGCGAAGAAGCCGGCAAACAGGGCCGCCGTCGTGAACGCGTTGGGCAGCAGATAGATGCCGCGGCGGCGCGGGCGCACGATTTCGAGATCGTCGTCATCCGAGCGCGGCTGGTTGTGTCGCAGCGGACGCAGGTGCGTCACGTTGCCGGCGGTGAAGCGCTTCTTGCGGCGGTTGAACGCGGGCATGGCGGCCTCCGGTCAGTCCAGCTCGGCGAGCACCGTGACGGTGGCGGACACCTTCTCGCCGATCGTCACGCGCGGCCGGGCAGTGAGCGGCAGATACACGTCAACGCGCGAACCAAAGCGGATGAAACCGTAGCGCTGCCCGCGCGCGAGCGTCTCTCCAACCCTGGTGTAGCAAAGGATGCGCCGCGCAATGAGGCCGGCCACCTGCACGGACGTGACGAGCTGGCCGTCGCCGCGGCGCAGCACGATGGCGTTGCGCTCGTTTTCGAGCGACGCCTTGTCCAGGTCTGCGTTGACGAACTTGCCGGGGAAGTACTGCACCTGCTGCACCGTGCCATCGACCGGCGCGCGGTTGGAGTGGACGTTGAACACGTTCATGAACACGCTGATCTTCAGCGCATCGCGATCGGCGTACGGGTCGCGCACCTGTTCGACGGCAACGATGCGGCCGTCTGCCGGCGAGAGAATCGCGTTGGCCTGCGTTGGCACGGGGCGCGCCGGATCGCGGAAAAACTGCAGCACGAACAGCGTCAGCACCCAGAACGGCCACGCCCAGCCAAAGCCGGCGGCCATCTGCACGATGAGCGAGACGACGAAGATCGCGCCCAGGTACGGCCAGCCCTCACGGGCGATGATGGGATGCGGATACGTGTTGTTCAACTCAGACCTCGACAGCGTCTTGAAGGAAATGCGGCATTCTAGCCGACACGGGGCCGCGCCAGCACTTGAAACAGTATCTGGCGTCCTGGAATCAGCATAAAAAAAAGCCAGCCCGAAGGCTGGCTTTCTCGCACAAGATGCGTCCGATCAGTTCTTCGACTGGTCGACCAGCTTGTTCTTGGCGATCCACGGCATCATCGCACGCAGCTTGGCGCCAACTTGCTCGATCTGGTGCTCTTCGGTCAGGCGGCGGCGCGAGATCAGCGTCGGCTGGCCGGCCTTGTACTCCAGCAGGAAGCTCTTGGCGTATTCGCCGGTCTGGATGTCCTTCAGGCATTGCTTCATGGCCTTCTTGGTCTCTTCCGTCACCACGCGCGGGCCGGTGACGTACTCGCCGTATTCGGCGTTGTTCGAGATCGAGTAGTTCATGTTGGCGATGCCGCCTTCATAGATCAGGTCGACGATCAGCTTCAGCTCATGCAGGCACTCGAAGTAAGCCATTTCCGGAGCGTAACCGGCTTCGACCAGCGTCTCGAAACCAGCCTTGATCAGTTCGACGGTACCGCCGCACAGCACGGCTTGCTCGCCGAACAGGTCGGTTTCGGTTTCTTCGCGGAAGTTCGTCTCGATGATGCCGGCGCGGCCGCCGCCGTTGGCGGTGGCGTACGACAGGGCGATGTCACGCGCTGTGCCCGACTTGTCCTGGTGCACGGCAATCAGGTGCGGCACGCCGCCACCTTGCGTGTACGTACCGCGCACGGTGTGACCCGGCGCCTTCGGGGCGATCATGATGACGTCCAGGTCGGCACGCGGAATCACGGCACCATAGTGCACGTTGAAGCCGTGCGCGAATGCCAGTGCGGCGCCCTGCTTGATGTTGTTGTGCACTTCGTTCTTGTACACATCGGCGATCTGCTCGTCCGGCAGCAGGATCATGACAACGTCGGCTTCCTTCACCGCCTCGGCCACTTCCTTGACCTGCAGGCCGGCGTTGACGGCCTTGTTCCACGACGCGCCGTTCTTGCGCAGCCCGACCGTCACCTTCACGCCCGAGTCGTTCAGGTTCAGGGCGTGGGCGTGGCCTTGCGAGCCATAGCCAACGATGGTGACGTTCTTGCCCTTGATCAGGGAGAGGTCGGCGTCCTTGTCGTAAAACACTTTCATGTTGATGTCCTAATTTTCAGATACTTCGATATCGATGGGGTCCGGCCGCAGCTGCACGCTGGTGCACGCGCCGGTTCAAACCTTCAGAATGCGCTCGCCGCGGCCGATGCCCGAGCCGCCTGTGCGAACGGTCTCGAGAATGGCAGTGCGATCGATGGCATCGAGAAACGCGTCGAGCTTGCTGCCGTTGCCGGTCAGCTCGATCGTGTAGGTCTTCTCGGTCACGTCGATGATGCGGCCGCGGAAGATGTCCGCGGTGCGTTTCATCTCCTCGCGTTCCTTGCCGACCGCGCGCACCTTCACGAGCATCAGCTCGCGCTCGATGTGCGCACCTTCGGTCAGGTCGACGACCTTGACGACTTCCACCAGGCGGTTCAGGTGCTTGGTGATCTGCTCGATGATGTCGTCCGAACCGGTCGTGACGATGGTCATGCGCGACAGCGAGGCGTCTTCGGTCGGGGCGACCGTCAGCGTCTCGATGTTGTAGCCACGCGCCGAGAACAGGCCCACCACGCGCGACAACGCGCCCGGTTCGTTTTCCAGCAGGACGGAAATGATGTGACGCATTACAGGTCCTCCGCGCCGAGCAGCATTTCGGAGATGCCCTTGCCTGCCTGGACCATCGGCCAGACGTTTTCGGTCGGGTCGGTCTGGAAGTCGAGGAACACGGTCCGATCCTTGAGTCGGAAAGCCTCGCGCAGTGCGGGCTCGACGTCAGACGTCTTCTCGATGCGCATGCCGACGTGGCCATACGATTCGGCCAGCTTCACGAAGTCGGGCAGCGCCTGCATGTAGGAATGCGAGTAGCGGTTGTCGTACTCGATTTCCTGCCACTGGCGGACCATGCCGAGGTAACCGTTGTTGAGCGAGCAGATCTTCACGGGCGTGTCGTACTGCAGGCAGGTCGACAGTTCCTGGATGCACATCTGGATCGAGCCCTCACCCGTGATGGTGACGACTTCCTTGTCCGGGAACGCCTTCTTGATACCCATCGCGTACGGCAGGCCGACACCCATCGTGCCCAGACCGCCGGAGTTGATCCAGCGGCGCGGCTCGTTGAACTTGTAGAACTGCGCGGCCCACATTTGATGCTGACCGACGTCGGAGCAGATGAAAGCGTCGCCATTGGTCAGTTCCCAGATCTTCTCCACCACGTATTGCGGCTTGATGATCTCGGAGGTGCGGTCGTACTTCAGGCAGTCGACGCTGCGCCACTGTTCGATCTGCTCCCACCACTTCGCGAGCGCCGCCTTGTTCGGCTTGGCTTCGCCCGACTGGATCTGGGCGATCATCTCCTGCAGCACGTCCTTGACGTTGCCGACGATGGGGATGTCGACCTTCACCCGCTTGGAAATGGACGACGGATCGATGTCGATGTGGATGATTTTGCGCGGCTGCGACGAGAAGTGTGCCGGGCTGCCGATCACGCGGTCGTCAAACCGCGCGCCGATGGCGATCAGCACGTCGCAGTTCTGCATGGCCATGTTGGCTTCGTACGTCCCATGCATGCCGAGCATGCCCACGAACTGCTTGCTGGTGCCCGGGAATGCTCCCAGGCCCATCAGCGTGTTCGTGACGGGGTAGCCCGTGAGTGCGGCCAGCTGGCGCAGCTCTTCGCTGGCCTCGGCCAGCACCACGCCGCCGCCCGAATAGATGTACGGACGTTCGGCCTGCAGCAGCAGGCTTACTGCCTTGCGAATCTGACCCGAGTGCCCCTTGTTGACGGGGTTGTACGAGCGCATCTCGATGGTCTTCGGGTACTCGTACCTGCACAGTTCGCGCGAGACATCCTTGGGGATGTCCACCACCACCGGGCCCGGGCGGCCGGTCGAGGCGATGTAGAACGCCTTCTTGATGGTCGAGGCGAGATTGCGCACGTCCTTGACCAGGAAGTTGTGCTTGACGATCGGGCGCGTGATGCCGACGGTGTCGCACTCCTGGAAGGCATCCTGGCCGATGGCGTGCGTCGGCACGTTACCGGTGATGATCACCATCGGGATCGAATCCAGGTAGGCGGTGGCGATGCCGGTCACGGCGTTCGTCACGCCGGGGCCGGACGTCACGAGGGCGACACCGACCTTGCCCGTGGCGCGCGCATAGCCGTCAGCCGCATGGACTGCCGCCTGTTCATGGCGCACCAGGATGTGTTCGATCTTGTTCTGCTTGTAGAACGCGTCGTAGATGTAGAGCACCGCGCCGCCGGGGTAACCCCAGACGAACTCGACGCCCTCTGCCGCGAGCGCATTGACGAGGATGTCAGCCCCCATCATGTCGGCAGATGAACCGCTATTGGCGTGGGAAAATTCCGCGCTTGGCATATTCATTTCAGTCCTTTGCAATTTTCGGCAAAAAATTGTTCGGATGCTCTCTACCGGGCTTGTGGCGCGGGTTTGAGCGGTTGCGCGTCTGCATGGATGGACCGCCTGATGGGCAGCCAGATGAGACAAACCACAGATATTGTGAACCGGGGATGATACTGGAATGCCGCATGGCGGTCCAGCAGCGCCAAGATTCGCCACGTCGGGCCGCCCGCCAGACACTCGGGGTGTCCGCCGACCCGCATTTTTGCTAGCATCGCAACATTTTTGACGGCCTTGGCCGTCGCTGCCACGCGGCGCTAGGATCACATATGACAGTGTGAATTTCGCCCCGGCTGCCCCACAGGATTCGCACTCGCCGTTGTATGGCCTCTGAACAGGAACTGTCGGCCTTCCTCCTAAGCGTCGAAAAACGCGCCTTCAAGCAGGCGGTCTTTGCGGTGCGCGACGACGATGCCGCGCTCGACATCGTGCAGGACGCCATGATCAAGCTGGCCGAGAAATACGGCGACAAGCCCGGAGCCGAGCTTCCGCTGCTGTTCCAGCGCATCCTGCAGAACACGATCCATGACTGGTTCCGTCGCAGCAAGGTGCGCAACACCTGGGTGAGCCTGTTCTCGAGCTTTCGCTCCGATGCCGAGGGCGACGACACCGACCCGCTCGAACTCATCGAAAGCGAAGCCGGCTCCACAGCGGCGGAGTCCAGCGCCGACAAGGTGGAACGTGCGCAGGTGCTCGAGATCCTGGAGCGCGAAATCGAGAAGCTCCCCACACGTCAACGGGAAGCCTTTCTGATGCGTTACTGGGAAGACATGGATGTTGCCGAGACGGCCCTGGCAATGGGCTGTTCCGAGGGCAGCGTAAAGACGCACTGCTCGCGGGCAACACACGCCCTGGCCCAGGCGCTGCGGGCGCGAGGTATCCGACTATGAACAAGGCAGAACTCCGAGAACGCCGTTTTGTGCACGCCGTCCGCACCGCTCTGAACGAGTCGGCCGGGCAGTTGCCGCCCGATGTGCGCGACCGCCTCGCAGCGGCGCGCCGCACGGCGCTTGCGCACAAGAAAGCGGAAGCCCCGCGGACGGTCCATGCGCCCGCCCTGGCGCTGCCCGGTGGCGGTTCGGCGTCGTTCGAGATGGAAAGCGGCGCCTCGCCGCTGCAACGCGCCGCAGCGTTCCTGCGCCGGTTCGGCCTGCTGTGGCCGACCATCGCGCTGGTTGCGGGCCTCGCTGGAATCTACCAGTGGCAGCAACAGCAGCGCGTGGACGAGCTCGCCGAGGTCGACACCGCCATGCTGCTCGACGACCTGCCGCTGGCGGCCTACGCCGACCAAGGTTTCCACCAGTACCTGAAGCACGATCAGTGACAGGCTGATCGATGAGCAACGTCTTCCACACCCACGGCCAACCACCGCGCGGCGATCGGATCCGGCGTCTGCGCAACAGCGTGGCCCTGCTGCTTGGTACCGCAGGACTGACGGCAGGGCTCGCGATCGCACAGGGCACCAGCGCTTCGGCGCCGGTGCCTGCTGCATCGGGGGTCATCGTCAACGCCCCGGTCGACCTGCCGACGCCGCCTGCAACCAATCCGCGGCCCTCCGTCCACCCGAACTGGTCGGAACTGACCATCGTGCAGCAGCGCATCCTGGCGCCGCTGGCACCGGAGTGGAACGACATGCCGGAGCTTGCGCGCAAGAAGTGGCTGCAGATCGCGCAGGCGTATCCGAGATACACGCCGGCCCAGCAGCAGCGCCTGCAAACCCGCATGGCCGACTGGGTCAAGCTCACGCCCGAGCAGCGCCACCGTGCGCGTGAGAACTTCCAGACCACCAAGTCCGTGCCGCTGCAGAAGAAAAGCGAGGCCTGGCAGAGCTACCAGAAGCTGTCGGATGAGCAGAAGAAGGCCTTGGCGGCCGCCGCCAAGGCGCAGAAACATCCGTCTGCGGTCACGGCGCTGCCCGGCAATGCGAGCCTCGCCAAGGATGCTGCCAAGGCGGTCCATCATGGGCGCACGAAGCCTGGCACGACGCGCACGACGCCGCCTGGCAAGGTGACGGCTACAGCGTCCAGCCCCGCGGCCACGCCGGCTCCGAACGCTGCCTCGGCGCCCGCCGTTGCGGCACCCGCACCGGTAAGCACGCCCCCCGCCCCTGCGCAGCCCGCCGCGCCGTCCACCACGACGGGGGGCGAATCGGGGAGTCCGCCCCCGTCCACGGTGCTCGGCGGCTGAGCCGGCACACCCTTTGGCATAATCCGAACAGCGCCGCGCAAGCCTTGCCGGCGGATGTTGGATTGCGCTTGCCGCGCTCACCCGTTCGATGGCCACTCCCGCTTCCCCTGCTTCCTCGGCTGCGGCGCACGATGCGCTCGCAGCGCCCACCCTGCGCCGCCGTCTAGCGGGCATGCTCTATGAAGGCCTGCTGCTGTTCGGCGTGATGTTCGGAGCGACCGCCGTGTTCCTGCTTCTGCGGGCCATCGTGCCGCCGCTGGCGCGCACCGGCGATGTGGGCCTGCAGGTCTGGGGCTTCCTGGCGATGGGCGCCTACTTCGTCGGGTTCTGGTGCAAGCGCGGCCGGACCCTGGCGATGCAGACATGGCGCATGCGCGTGGTCAATGCCGACGGTTCGCGCATTTCGTTCGGCCGTGCCGTTGCGCGCTACGTGCTGGCGTGGATGTGGGTGGCCGCGGCAGTCGGCATCATCCACCTGAGCGGGGCATCCCGCTGGACGGGCGCGGCCGTGGCAGCGGTCTGTCTGCTCGCCTGGGGCGCGCTGGCGTGGCTCGATCCGCAACGGCAGTTCCTGCACGATCGCCTGGCCGGCACGCGGCTGGTGCGCGACTGACCCCACCCTGCAGGCGGCCGGTTCAACATGACGCGCGCCGACCTGCCCGCCTCCACGGTTCCCCTTTCCTTCCTGACGGCGGCCACGGCACGCCGCGTTGCCGTCGCGCTGCAGTGCGCGGCGACGGTCGCCGTGACATGGGGCCTGCATCACTGGGGCGGATGGCGCTGGCCCATGGCCGCGCTGCTCGCCGGCATCGTGCTGGTGATGGCCTATCTGCTGTCGGTCGGCTGGGCGTTTCTCGTCTCGTCGACGAACCTGGGCGTAGCAATACCGGACGACCCGACGTGGGACCGCATGCCCGTGCCCAGCACGCAACGCATCGGCCTCCTCGGCTTCGTCGGCTGCTGGCTCCGCGAATGTGTATCCGTGGCGTGGATGTTCAACGTGCTGCAGCCGTTTCGCGCACATGCTGCGTTCGATGCGCCGGCGCGTGACGGCAGGCGCGTGCCTGTACTGATGATCCACGGCTATGGCTGCAACCGCGCGGTGTGGCTGCCCATGCAGAAGCACCTGGCCGCTGCCGGCCACCCGACCGAGGCCATCGACCTCATGCCGCTGCTGGGCGACATCGACGACTACGCCAGCGACATATCCGCTGCCGTTGCGCGCCTGACGCACGCCCACGGCCGCGCGCCCGTCCTGCTCTGCCACAGCATGGGCGGCCTCGCGGCACGCGCTGCGCTTCGGCAGTGCGAGGCCGACTTCATCGCGCACGTCATCACACTCGGCACACCGCACCGTGGTACGGCGATGGCGCGCACGGGCCGCGGCCACAACGTGCGCCAGATGGCGTGGGCCAGCCCGTGGCTGCGGCGCCTGGCAGCGTCTGAAACGGCCGCCGCGCGCGCGCGCATCACGTCGATCTTCTCGTGGCACGACTCCATTGTCGGGCCGGCCGGCGCATCGTGGCTCGATGGCGCACGGCACATTGCGTTCTCCGGCATTGGCCATGTGTCGCTGCTATGCGACGCGCGCATACGCCAGGCGGTGCTGGCAGAGCTGGCGCGCATTGAAGCGAGCCTCCCGGCCCCTGCGGCCTGAAACGCGCCACCGGCAAGACTCTCGGGCCAACGCCGCCTTGTCTTGCGGCGACCCCGTCATGTGACGGTCATGTTTTTGACATGGCTTGTTCACGCAGCGGTGGCGAAATCGGTCCAACGCAGCCTCCGTTGCCGACATGGTCTCGCCCAATCTGCCATCGCGCCCTGGTTTTCTCCGCCGCCTCGCGCAACGCTTTCGCGCTGCCCTCCTCACCGGTTCCGACTGGAACGCTCCACCGCCCCTGATGCAATTGGCCGCGGGCCTGTCCGCCGCCGGTGCGCTCGGCTCGGCCGCGCCGGCCGGTCGGGGTGACGTGCGAGATCACGAGACGCCAGCCAGCACACCGACCCAGGCGCTCACGCCCGGCCAATCGGCGGACAAGGACACCGACCCGCCTGCCGAGAACGTGCACCGCTACCGCACGATCTGGCTCTCGGACATCCACCTCGGCACGCCGGGCTGCCAGGCCGCCTACCTGCTCGACTTTCTCAAGCACAACGAGTCCGACACGCTCTACCTGGTGGGCGACATCGTCGACGGCTGGCAGCTGCGCAAGGGCTGGTACTGGCCGCAGGCCCACAACGACGTCGTGCAGAAAGTGCTGCGCCGCGCGCGCAAGGGCACACGCGTCGTGTTCATCCCGGGCAACCACGACGAGATGGCGCGCCAGTTCCACGGCCTGAACTTCGGCGACATCGAAGTCGCGGAAGACGCCGTGCATGTGACGGCCACGGGCAAGCGCCTGTGGGTCGTGCACGGCGACCTGTTCGACGGCGTCATGCAGCACGCGCGCTGGCTCGCCTACGTGGGCGACTCGCTCTACACCTTCATCCTGGCCATGAACCGTCACTTCAACCGCATCCGCGTGCGGCTGGGGTTTCCGTATTGGTCGCTGTCGCAATACCTCAAGCACCAGGTCAAGAACGCGGTGAACTTCATCAACTCGTTCGAGCGGGTGATGACCGACGAGGCCCGCCGACGCGGCTGCGACGGGGTGGTCTGCGGACACATCCACAAGGCCGAGATCCGCGAGATCGACGGCCAGCTGTATTGCAACGACGGCGACTGGGTCGAGAGCCTCTCCGCCCTGGTCGAAACGATGGAAGGCGAACTGCAGATCGTCTACTGGACGCATCTGCTCGATGCACCGCGCACGTCCCGCCGCGCACGCCGTGCCGCGGCGGCCACCGCCTGATGGAACCCCACATGACCCAAACCGGCATCGATCTCGTTCAGCCCGCCCTCGCCATTCATCCGACATCCGCCACACCGCAAGGAGAGCCCGTGAAAATCATGATCGTCACCGATGCCTGGGAACCGCAGGTCAACGGCGTCGTCCGCACCCTCACCCAGACGCGGCGCGAACTCGAAGCCATGGGCCACATCGTCGACATGATCACGCCGCTTGAATTCAAGACGGTGCCGTGCCCGACGTATCCGGAGATCCGCCTGTCGATCCTGCCCTCCAAGCGCGTGCGGGAGCGCATCGAAACATTCGCGCCACAGGCGCTGCACATCGCCACCGAGGGGCCGCTGGGGCTGGCCGCGCGCGCCTATGCGCTGCGCCACAAGCTGCCGTACACGACGGCGTATCACACGCGCTTCCCGGAGTACGTGCAGGCGCGCTTCGGCATTCCGCTGGCGTGGACGTACCGCTTCCTGCGCTGGTTCCACAGCCCCGCCCAGGCGGTGATGGCGCCGACGCCCGTCGTGCTGAAAGACCTCGCCGACTACGGCATCACCAATGGCGTGCTGTGGACGCGCGGTGTGGACCTGGACATCTTCACGGCGCAGCGTGGCAACGTCCTGAACACCGCTCATCCGATCTTCCTGTACGTCGGCCGCGTGGCCGTCGAGAAGAATGTCGAGGCCTTCCTCGAGCTCGACCTTCCCGGCTCCAAATGGGTCGTCGGTGAAGGCCCCGCACTGGCCGGGCTGAAGGCGAAATATCCGAACGCCAATTACCTCGGCGTGCTCAAGCAGCCGGAACTCGCCAAGGTGTATGCGTCAGCCGACGTGTTCGTCTTTCCGAGCCGCACCGATACGTTTGGCCTGGTGCTGCTCGAAGCGCTGGCCAGCGGGCTGCCGGTCGCGGCGTATCCGGTGACGGGTCCGATCGACGTGCTGGGCGATTCCCCGGCCGGCGCCCTGCGCGAAGACCTGCGGGAGGCCTGCCTGGAAGCGCTGCGCATCGACCGCGCCACGGCGCGCGCGCATGCCGAGAAGTTCTCATGGCGCGCGGCGTCGGAGCAATTCCTTGCGCATCTGCGGCCCATGCCGGCCGCCGCATCGGGCGATGCCAAGACCGCTCAACCGTCCACAGCCGCGGGTGCCTGAGTCTTGCGTTCCATGAAGCCGACCTCCCCGCCGGAACGGCCGCCGGCGCCTTCTGCGGCGGATGCGTATTCGCCCGCCGACAACCCGCACAAGGGCAATCGCGGCATCACGCGCGCGTGGTTTGCGCTCAAGAATTCCATCAGCGGCATCCGCTTCGCCATTGACGAGGAAAGCGCGTTCCGCCAGGAGCTGACGCTGTGCGCGATCCTGCTGCCGTGTGCGTTCGTCATCCCGGCCACGGTGGTGGAGCGCATCATGATGATCGGCACTCTGGTACTGGTGCTCATCGTCGAGCTGCTCAATTCGAGCGTGGAGGCGGCAGTCGATCGCATCTCGCTCGAGCAGCATGGCCTGTCCAAGCGTGCGAAGGATTTCGGCAGCGCGGCCGTCATGCTGGCCCTGCTGCTGTGCGTGGGCACGTGGGCGGCCATCGCCTGGCCGTGGATCGCGTCGCTGCTGCGCTGAAAAGCGGCACGACAACGTTCGGCGGCGCCGCGCCCGCTGCGGGTGGGGCGTCGTTGCCGCAGCACGATCTCTTATAATCCGGGCACCTACATGCCACGGAGACAGGGCCACCGGCCTTGGCAGTTCAATGGAAACCAAGCAGCACTCCACCGGCCCCCGCCGCACGCGCGATCGCATCCTCGAGGTGTCGCTGCGCCTGTTCAACGAACTGGGCGAGCCCAACGTCACGACCACGACGATCGCCGAAGAGCTCGAGATCAGCCCGGGCAACCTGTACTACCACTTCCGCAACAAGGACGACATCATCAACTCGATCTTCGTGCAGTTCGAGCAGGAGATGAGCCGTCGCCTGAAGCTGCCCGACGACCACAAGGCCACGCTCGACGAGACGTGGGGCTACCTGCAGTACATGTCGGAGTTCCTGTGGAACTACCGCTTCCTGTACCGCGACATCAACGACCTGCTTGCGCGCAACCGCATGCTGGAGCTGAACTTCAAGCGCATCGTCGAGCAGAAGCGCCACTTCGCGATGGACATCTGCCATCAGTTCATCGAAGACGGCGAGATGGAAGCCACGCCCGAGCAGGTCGACGTCATGTGCACCAACATCGTCGTGGTGGCGACCTACTGGCTGTCGTTCCAGTTCGTGCAGCACCCGCGCCAGTACAACGACCCGAACGCCATCCGCGACCACCTGCACGGTGCGAGCTACCACATCCTTTCCATCCTCGCGCCCTACCTGCGCGGCAAGCCGCGGCGTGCCTTCGATCTGCTGGCGGTCAGCCGCAGCAACGATCCGCCGCTCGACACCAGCCACCCTGCACAATGAAATCGATCTGCGTCTATTGCGGTTCCAGCCCGGGCGAGCGCCCGGAATACAAGGCCAACGCCATCGCGTTGGGCAACGAAATGGCCGAGCGTGGCCTCACGCTGGTCTACGGCGGCGGCAACGTCGGCCTGATGGGTATCGTGGCCGATGCGGTCCTGCAGGGCGGCGCCCCCGTCATCGGCATCATCCCGAAATCGCTGGTGCGCAAGGAGGTTGGCCACAAGGATCTGACCGAGCTGCACATCGTTGACAGCATGCACCAGCGCAAGCAGATGATGGCCGACCGCGCCGACGCGTTCATCGCCATGCCCGGCGGCGTGGGCACATACGAAGAGCTGTTCGAAACCTTCACGTGGCTGCAGCTCGGCTACCACAACAAGCCGATCGGCCTGCTCAACGTGGCGGGCTTCTACGACAAGCTGCTCGCGTTCATCGACCACGCCGTGCACGAGGGTTTCCTCAAGCGCCATCACGCCAACCTGCTCCACGTGAGCACCGATCCTGCCGAACTGATCGACATGCTCGCCCGCGCGCCGCGCGAAACCGTCGACAAGTGGTCCGAGCGCCGCGAGCGCACGTAAGCCGCGACATGCCGGACACCTTGCTCAGGATGGCACTGTACGTGTCATTGGTCCTCATCGTGCCGGGGCCGACCAACACGCTGCTGTTGTCGTCGGGGCTCAAGGTCGGGGTGCGGCGGACCAGCCCGCTCATCGCCGCGGAAGCGCTTGGCTATGTGCTGGGCATCGCGCTTTGGGGCTTCTTCCTCAGCGCGGTGTCGGCCGACCGGCCGTGGCTGCCGATGGGCATCAAGCTCATCGCGTCGGCCTACATCGTCTACCTGGCCGCGAAGATATGGCGCCAGAGCAAGGCGCTGCAACATGTCACGGCCAGCCCCGTCAGCTTTCGCGACATGTTCTTCACCACGCTGATGAACCCGAAGGCCCTGCTGTTTGCCAGTACGCTGTTTCCGCTCGAGGCCTTCCGGTCGGCGCAGTATTTTGCGTGGACGATCGCGTCGTTCCTCGTCGTGCTGGTGCCGATCGCGGTCGGCTGGTCGTATCTCGGCGTGCTGTTGACGGCCCGCCGCAGCTGGGCGCCGCATACGCCCACGCTGCTGCGTGGTGCGTCGCTCGTGCTGCTGGCGTTCTCCGGCACGCTCATGTATTCCGTGCTGGCGCGCTGATCGCGCCTAGAACGAGGAGCCCGGCTGCGCCAGGAACGCCACCTCCTCGGGCGTCGACGTGCGCCCGAGTGCCGCATTCCGATGCGGAAAGCGCCCGAAGCGCGCAATGATCTCGCGGTGCTTTTCCGCCCAGACGAGCGGGTCGGCATCGCCTTCCTCGTCGCGCAAGCGCGTGTAGAGCCGGATGGACTCGTCCTGCATGGCCAGCGATTCGCTGTGCTCGAACGGCAGGTAGCAGAACGTCCGGTGAAAGCGCGTCGGCAACTGCGCATCCCAGCCGGCAGCCACGACGATCTGCGCGGTATGCAGCGCTGCCGTGTCGCTCGCAAATGCGCGTGCGGTATTGCGGAACATGTTGCGCGGGAACTGGTCGAGCACCACGATGCGCGCAATGGCTTCCAGCGGCGTGTCCATCCACGTGTCGGCGCCTCCGCTCGAGAGGGCCTCCCACAGCGGCAGGAAGCGCGTGCGGATCTGGGCATCGTAAGCGTCGGACTTCGCGAACCATTCCGGCCGCGGTGCGTGCAGCGGTGCGTTGCCGAACCAGAACGCAAGCACGTCGTCGGCAGTGGGCAAGCCGATCATGGAAAGTCTCCTCGAATCGTTCTTGTGATGGGCCGTTCAGCGCGGCACGTTGCGCATCCAGTCGGCGGTTTGCCAGAAGGCCTGCATCAGGCGCATCTGCAGCGCTTCGTCCAGACCGAGGTCTTGCATGGCCAGCGCCATGCAGCGCATCCACTGGTCACGCTCCTGCGTGCCGATCTCAAACGGCAGGTGCCGTGCACGCAGGCGCGGATGACCGAAGCGCTCGATGTAGTGGTTCGGCCCGCCAAGCCAGCCGCAGAGGAACCAGAAAAGCTTGTCGCGCGAGCCCTCGAGGCTTTGCGGATGCAGCGCGCGCAGCACCGCGAACTGGGGCTCGAGGTCCATCAGGTCGTAAAAGCGGTCGACGAGTTCGCGCACGCGCGCCTCGCCGCCGATGAGGTCAAAGGCCAGGGTTTCCTGGCCGGCAGTTGCATCTGTCATACAGCCATCACGTGAAGAGAGTCAGGCATCGCGCAAGGTGGCCATGGCAGGGCGGCGCAGCACGTCGCGCAGGCCGAGCCACCCGCCGGCAAAGGCACAGGCCATGCCGCCAAGGATGCCCACCGGCAAGATCGCCGGGTTGAAACGATACGGAAAATCGAACACATACGCCGACAGCACCCAGCCGATGGCGATGGCGCCCACGCCGGCCATCAAGCCCGCGAGGCCGCCGACGATCAGCACCTCGGCGTATTGCGTCTGGCGGACCACGCCGGAGCCCGCACCGAGCGCCCGCAGCACGCCGGCATCGCGCAGGCGCTCGTCGCGCGAGCCCGAGAGCGCGGCATAGAGCACCAGCACACCGGCCGCCAGCGTGAACACGAACAGGAACTCCACCGCCGCGGTCACCTGGTCCAGCACGCCCTGCACCTGGTTCAGGATCAGCTCGGTATCGACCACCGTCAGGTTCGGAAACTCGCGCACCAGCCTGGCCGGCAGATCGGCCTGGCCGGCGGGAATGCGGAACGCTGTCACGTACGTCTGCGGCATGTCGCGCAGCGCCACGGGCGGCAGGATCACGAAGAAGTTCACGCGCATCGAGCTCCAGTCGAGCTTGCGCAATGACGTGATGGGCGCGTCCACCGGCTGGCCGCCCACGTCGAAACGCAGCACGTCGCCCACGCGCAGGTTCAGCGTCTTGGCGATGCCCTCTTCCACCGACGCTTCCGGCTTCTGGCCGCTGAACCACTGCCCGGAGACGATACGGTTCTCGGGAGGCTGCTCGGTCGCGTAGGAGAGATTGAATTCGCGCTCGACCAGATTGCGCGCACGGGATTCAGCGTAGGTCTGGCCATTGATGGCCTGCCCGTTCACCTGCGTCAGGCGCCCGCGCACCATCGGATAGAGCCTTGGCGCCGCCACGCCGGCCTGCGCCAGCGCCTGCGTGACCGGCTCGACCTGGTCCGGCTGGATGTTGATGATGAAGCGATTTGGCGCGTCGGCCGGCGTGGCGTTGTGCCACGAACGGATCAGGTCATTGCGCGTCATGGCGAGCAGCAGCAACGCCATCAGCCCCACCGCGAGGGCCACCGTCTGCAGCACGCTGACGCCACGACGGCGCTCCAGCACGGCCAGCGCAAAGCGCCAGCCCACGCCCAGCGCGCGCCCTCGGCCCAGCGATACGGCGAGCCCGCGCAGGCCCGCGGCGGCCAGCAGCGCAAACACCAGAATCGCCCCCGCAAAGCCCGCCGCCGTCAGCGCCCCGAGCTTCACGTCGCGCGCAGAGACCACGAGCAGGGCAAAGAAAGCCGCCGCGCCCAGCGCATACCCGACCCATGCGGCGACTGCGCGCTCAGCCACATCGCGCCGCAACACGCGCAGCGGCGGCACCCGCACCAGGCCGAGCAACGGCGGCACGGCAAAACCGACCAGCAGCACGAGACCCGCTGCCAAACCCACCACAGCCGGCCATGCAGACGGCGCAGGCAGCGAGACCGTGACCAGATCGCCAAGCGACGCGAGCAGCAGCCAGTGCGCGCCATAGCCAAGCGCCACGCCGACCGCGGAGCCCAGCACGCCGATCAGCAGAAACTCCAGCGCGAACGTGCCCAGAATCTGCCCCTGCTTCAGGCCCAGGCACTTGATGACCGCCACCGCATCGGTATGCCGCGCGGTATAGCGGCGCGCCGCCATGGTGATGGCCACCGCGGCGATCATGGCCGCCAGCAGCGCGACGAGCGAGAGGAAGCGTTCCGCGCGGTCCAGCGTTTCGCGCATCTGCGGCTGACCGTTCTGCAGCGATTCGACGCGCACGCCGCGCAGCCCGCGGGTCTTCAGCGCGTTTTCGGCCCACGTGCGGAACGCATTGGCCGCCGCATCCGGGCCTGCCACCAGCAGCCGGTACGTGACGCGGCTGCCATACGTAACCAGCCCCGTGGAAGGCAGATCGGCCATGGGCAGCATCACGCGCGGAGCAAAGTTCATGAAGCCGGCGCCGCGATCGAGCTCCTGCGTGATGACGTGAGCGACGCGGAACGAGCGTGTGCCGAGGCGGATGGCGTCGCCCACGCGAATGCCGAGCGCTTCGAGCAGCGGCGCATCGACCCACACCGTGCCGGCGGCCGGAATGCCGCGGATGGGCGCGCCGGCCGGGTCGCGCGCGTCGTCGCTGACCTTGAGCGTGCCGCGCAGCGGGTAGCCCGCATCGACGGCCTTGATGGCCGCCAGTTGCGATGCCGGCTCGCCGGAAGACGTGTTGGTGAGCGTGCTGGCCATGCTGGGGAAGGTGGCCGTATGCGCGACCTGCAGGCCGCCGGCGCGGGCATGCGCCTCGATGTCGGGCGGCAACGGCTGATCGGACACCACGAGCACATCGGCGCCGATCAGCTGACGCGCATCGCGCTCCAGGCCGGCATGCATGCGATCGGCCAGGAAACTGACCGACGCCAGCGCAGCCACCGCCAGCACCAGGGCGATGAGCAGCAGGTTCAGCTCGCCGGCGCGCCAGTCGCGGCGCAGCATGCGCAAGGCTTGGGTCCAGACGGAAAAACGGAGCATGGGCAACACGGGAACGGGGCGCGGCGTCGCGCAGACCCCGCCATGTTCGCATGACTTCAGTGGGCAGGCGTGCGCGCCTCGTCGACGTGCCACGGCAGCGCTTCGTCAGCCGTGAGCAACGCGACATGTTCGGTCGCGCGATAGCCGGCAAGATGACCGAGCCCTTCGCGGAAGGCCGGCTGGCCGATGCGCTCCATGAGTTCGCGCACCCACGGCGCCAGGGCGTCGTTGCGGCGCACCGCGAGGTAATACGTCTCGCGCGTCAGCGGCACGAAATGCAGCCCGTGCGCCTCGGCCCCCGGACGCAGCCCGAAGCCGACGTCCGCGCGGCCCTCCTGCACGGCCACGGCGATCTTGTCGCTGGAAAACTCCTGTTCGTCGTAGCCGTTGATCTGATCAGGGTACAACCCCGCCGCAACCAGCAGCTGATCGAACAGCAGACGCGTGCCGGAGCTGCGCTGGCGGTTGATGAAACGCGCCTGGGTGCGCGCCAGGTCGCTCAACGACTGTACCTTGCCGGCCCAGTCGGCCGACATCATCAGCCCCTGCTCCCGGTCGGCCAATGCGATCAGGCGCACGGCAGTGGGCCGCAGCCATTTGCGCAGGGTCTGATGCGCGATCGAGCCGGCGCCCTGCTGCGGCGCCACATAGAAGCCGGCCACCTCGCACTGCTTTTCCTGCAGGCAGATCAGCCCCTCGACGGCGCTGCAGAAGACGGTGTCCAGGTGCGCGCCGTTGCCATGCGCGGCCAGCGTCTGGGCAAGCACCTCGACGGCCGGATCGTGGCTGCCCGAAAAACGGATGCGCGCCTGCGACTGCGAGGCGTCGTCGAGCTCCGACAGGAACTGCCCCATGGCTTGCCGCAGCGCGGGGTCGAGCTGCTCGCGCAACCGCATCTCGGCGCGCAGCAGGCGCTCGCCAAACAGTGTGAGCGACGCGCCCCGGCCGCGCTCCATGTCGAGCAAGGTGCGCCCGAGCATCTCTTCCCACGATCGCATGACGCCCCAGGCGTGCCGGTACGACAACCCGACCTGCTTCGCGGCCCGATGCAGGGAGCCGGTTTCCCGCACGGCGCGCAGCAACTGGAACACCTTGCCGTTAGCGCGCGGATTATCGTCCGGCCCGATCACCGGAAAGACCTCAAACTGGAACGCCATTATGTTAAAGATTTCCTATTTACTTCGACCGCGGCCCCAGAGAACAATGCCTCGGATTCTGGGGCGGGCGCATGGTGGCCGCCGGCCGTCCCCGAATTGCCGCAATCATGCAGCATTCGACATAAAGCGTCCACGTGTTCCACATGACCCTGACACCATGCCCGGATTCCTCAAAACCCTTCGGCTGCCTGCGATACTCTGCCTGACATTGGCCGCCGCCACGGCCGCATATGCTGGCGAGCTCCGCATGGCCACCACCACGAGCACGGAAAACTCGGGCCTGCTCAAAGTCCTGCTCCCCAAGTTCGAGGCCGCCACGGGCGTCCATGTGCACGTGATTGCCGTTGGCACGGGCAAGGCAGTCAAGCTCGGAGAATCGGGCGACGTCGACGTGGTGCTGGTGCACGCCCGTCCGCTCGAGGATGCCTTTGTTGCGTCCGGCGGCGGCATCGACCGGCGCGACGTGATGTACAACGACTTCATCCTCGTCGGCCCGGCCGCCGACCCGGCCCGCGTGCGGGGTCAGAAGAACGTGATCCAGGGCATGGAGACCATCGCCAGGGCCAACGCGAAGTTCATCTCGCGCGCAGACAACTCCGGCACCGACGTCATGGAAAAGGCCTACTGGAAATCCGCCGACATCGACCCGAAGGGCAAGCCGTGGTACGTGAGCGCCGGCCTGGGAATGGGCGAGGTGCTGAACATGGCCGCCCAGATGAACGCCTACACGCTGTCGGACCGCGCCACCTACGGCGCCTACCGCGCCAAGACCGGCCTCGACATCGTGCTGGCCGGCGATCCGCGCATGTTCAACCCGTACGGCATCATTGCGGTCAACCCGGCGAAGCACGCGGGCATCAACTACACCGACGCCACGAAACTCATCGAATGGATCACCTCGCCGGCTGGCCAACAGGCCATTGCCGACTTCAAGGTGAACGGCGAGCAGGTGTTCTTCCCGAACTACGGAAAGGCGCTCGCCGGCGGCAAGTGACGCAGGCGCAAGCGGCGACTGACGGAACGGCGGCTCAGGCCGCCGTTTCCAATTGCGGATGCTGCGGCAGCTCCGCCGCGACCTCGCCGATCATGCGGCGCAGCCACATCACGTCGGGTGCGGCGTGGCTGCGCTCGTGCCACAGCTGGTAGAAACGCATCTTCGGGAACGCCACGGGCGTGGGCAGGATGCGGATCGGCAGGTACTGCGCGCAATGCGCGGCAAATTGCCGGCCGGTCGTGAACACCAGATCGGTGCGCATCAGGACATACGGCACCAGCCCGAAATACGGCAGCGACACCTGGATCTGCCGCTTCAAACCCTGCTCTGCAAGTGCCTGATCGATCATGCTGCGCTGCATCGCCGCATACGGAGCCGGCGCGAGATGCGGCATCTCGACATAGTGCTTGAGCGAGATGCCCTTGCGCGCCAGGGGGTGCTGTGCACCGAGCATGCAGACCACCTCGTCGTCGAACAGCGGTGAAATATGCAGATGCTCGGGCGGCGAGAGCCAGTTGCCGATCACCAGATCCATGCCGCCCTGCTCGAGCGCGGCGAGGTAATCCACACCGGCATTGAGCGGATGCACCACCAGCTTGGCCTGCGGTGCGTGCTTGCGCAGGCGCTCCACGATGTTGGGGAGGAAGAACGCGTCGAGGTAATCGGGCGCCCCCAGGTGGAACGTGCGCGTCGTGTTGCCCGGGTCGAACTCCTGCGACGGCCGGGCGATGCGCTCCATCGCCTCCAGGCTTTGCTGCGCCAGCGTGAGCAGCTCGTGGCCGCGCTCGGTGGGCACCATGCCGTTCTTGCCGCGCACGAGGATGGCGTCCCCGGTGATCTCGCGCAGCCGCTTGAGGGTATTGCTGATCGCCGGCTGCGACTGGCCAAGCTTGACGGCCGTACGGGTCACGCTCTGCTCGGTGAGCAGCGTGTACAGAACGCGCAGGAGGTACGTATCGAGGTGATCTTTGCCGTGCATGTGGACACCGGGCACGGGCGACGCCGTACCGACAAAAACGGGCTGAGGGACGCTGTGAGTGTATGTCACTTGCACGCCGCGCCGCCAGACCACTACCGACGGGTATACCCCGGATTTTGGCTTTCCGATGCGGGTTATCACCTGGGCCAAATATTGCATTCCTGACCCGGTGCTATGGTTCCGTCATACACACAAACACGCGTAGACCCCATGGAGACTCAGCCCATCCGCTTCTTCCACCGCGGCCAGGTGCGCACCGTTTCAGACGCGCCGATCACCCGGACGGTGCTTCAATACCTGCGTGAAGACGCGCACTGCACAGGCACCAAGGAAGGGTGTGCCGAGGGCGATTGCGGTGCATGTACCGTCGTGCTCGGCGAGCTGCAGGCAGACGGCAGCGTCGGCCTGAAGGCTGTCAACGCCTGCATCCAGTTCCTGCCCACGCTCGATGGCAAGGCGCTGTTCACGGTGGAAGACGTGCGCAGCAAGGATGGCTCGCTGCACCCGGTGCAGCAGGCGATGGTCGAGTGCCACGGCTCGCAGTGCGGCTTCTGCACCCCGGGCTTCGTGATGTCGCTCTACGCGCTGTACGAGAACACCGGCAGCAACGCGCCGCCGTCCCGCCAGGCCATCTGCGATTCGCTCACGGGCAACCTGTGCCGCTGCACCGGCTACCGGCCGATCATCGACGCGGGCGAACGCATGTTCGAGCTGCCCGCGCCGGCCGGCATCGACCGCACTCAGCTGGCTGAAACGCTGCGCAACCTGCAGCGCAAGGACACCTTCGCCTACGCCCCCGCCGGTGTCGAGAACGCGCCGCGCTTCTACGCCCCACGCACCGTCTCGGCATTCGCCGCCATCAAGGCTGCGCACCCGGACATCCGCATCCTCGCCGGCAGCACCGACGTGGGCCTGTGGGTCACGAAGCAGTTCCGCGAGCTGGGCGACATCCTGTACATCGGGCAGGTGGCCGACCTGTACGCACTGGAAAAGCGCGACGGCTGGATCGAGGTCGGCGCCGCGGTGTCGCTGGAGGCGGCCTACGGCTTCCTCGCCCAGGACTACCCGGAGCTGACCGAACTGTGGAAGCGCTTCGCCTCGCTGCCGATCCGCAACGCCGGGACGCTGGGCGGCAACATCGCCAACGGCTCGCCGATCGGGGATTCGGCCCCAGCCCTCATCGCCCTTGGCACGCGGGTCGTGCTGCAGCGCGGGGAAGCCCGCCGCGAGCTGCCGCTCGAAGACCTGTACCTGGCTTACCAGAAGAACGCGATGGAAGACGGCGAGTTCGTGGCCGGCCTGCGCATTCCGGCACGCGAGGGCCGCGATGCGCTGCGCTTCCGCACGTACAAGCTGTCCAAGCGCTTTGACGAAGACATCTCAGCCGTGTGCGCGGCGCTCGCGATCGAGCTGGACGACCAGGATGGCGAAACCCGCGTCCGCAGCGCGCGCATCGCCTACGGCGGCATGGCCGCAACGTCCAAGCGTGCGACCGAAACCGAGAACGCCATCATCGGGCAGCCGTGGAACGAAGCGACCGTGCGGGCGGCCATGGCAGCCATGTCGCGCGACTACACGCCGCTGACCGACATGCGCGCCACGGACAACTACCGCCGCATCTCGGCGGCCAACACGGTGTACCGCTTCTGGCTGGAAACCCGCGCCGACGGGCCGCTCGCGCCCGAACAGATCAATGTGCGCGCGGTCGAACTGAACACCCTCACCGCTGCCTGAGACATGAACAAGCAAACCGAAGCTTTCCTGCTGGCGGAAGCCGACATCGCGGCGGCGATGCCCGACCAGCGCGGTGCCGTGGTCGGCATCTCGCGCCCGCATGAATCCGCGCACCTGCATGTGGCCGGCACCGCCACCTATACCGACGACATCCCCGAGCTGGCCGGCACGCTGCACGCGGCACTGGGCATGAGCACGCAGGCGCATGCGCGCATCGTCAACATGGACCTCGAGCGCGTGAAAGCGGCGCCGGGCGTGGTGGCGGTATTCACGTCGGCCGATATTCCGGGCACGAACGATTGCGGCCCGATCATCCACGACGATCCGATCCTGGCCACCGACACGGTGCACTTTGTCGGCCAGCCGATGTTCATCGTGGTAGCCACGTCGCACGATGCGGCGCGCCGCGCGGCACGCCTGGGCCAGATCGAGTACGAAGTGCTGCCCGCGCTCCTCACCCCCGAAGAAGCCCGCGCCGCCGGCAAATCCGTGCTGCCGCCGATGCACCTCAAGCGCGGCGAACCCGCTGCGCGCATCGCCGCTGCGCCCCACGCTGAAGCGGGCCACATGTCGCTGGGCGGCCAGGAGCAGTTCTATCTGGAAGGCCAGATCTCGTACGCGGTGCCGAAGGAAGACAACGGCATGCACGTGTGGTGCTCCACGCAGCATCCGACCGAGATGCAACACATGGTGTCGCACATGCTGGGCTGGCACGCCAACCAGGTGCAGGTCGAATGCCGCCGCATGGGAGGCGGCTTTGGCGGCAAGGAGTCGCAGTCGGGCCTGTTTGCCTGCTGCGCCGCGCTCGCGGCCTGGAAGCTCGCCTGCCCGGTGAAGCTGCGTCCGGACCGCGACGACGACATGATGATCACCGGCAAGCGGCACGACTTCCGTTTCGCCTACGAGGCCGGCTACGACGACGACGGCCGCATCCAGGGCGTGAAGGTCGACATGACCTCGCGCGCCGGGTTCTCGGCCGACCTGTCCGGCCCCGTGATGACGCGCGCCATCTGCCACTTCGACAACGCCTACTGGCTGCCGGAAGTGGAGATCGACGGCTTCTGTGCGCGCACCAACACGCAGTCGAACACCGCCTTCCGCGGTTTTGGCGGCCCGCAGGGCGCGTTTGCCATCGAGTACATCATGGACAACATCGCGCGCGCCCTCGGCAAGGACCCGCTCGACGTGCGGCGCGCCAACCTGTACGGCAAGACCACGAACAACGTCACGCCGTACGGCCAGACGGTGGAAGACAACGTCATCCACGAACTGCTCGACGAGCTCGAAGCGTCGTCGGAGTACCGGGCGCGCCGCGAGGCCGTCCGCGCATTCAACGCGACGAGCCCGGTGCTCAAGCGCGGCCTGGCGCTCACGCCCGTGAAGTTCGGCATCTCGTTCAACGTGAAGCACTTCAACCAGGCCGGCGCGCTCGTGCACGTGTACAACGATGGCTCGATCCTGGTGAACCACGGCGGCACGGAAATGGGCCAGGGCCTGAACACGAAGGTTGCGCAGGTGGTCGCGCACGAACTGGGCGTGGCGTTCACGCGCATTCGCGTCACGGCCACGGACACCAGCAAGGTCGCCAACACCTCGGCCACCGCCGCGTCCACGGGCAGCGACCTGAACGGCAAGGCCGCGCAGGATGCCGCCCGCCAGATCCGCGAGCGTCTCACCGCATTTGCCGCGCAGCACTACAACGTACCTGCCAGCAGCGTCGCGTTCGTGGCCGACCAGGTGGAGATCGGGCCACGCCGCGTGCCGTTCGACGAACTGATCCGCCTTGCCTACATCGCGCGCGTGCAGTTGTGGTCGGACGGCTTCTACGCCACGCCCAAGCTGCACTGGGACCAGGCCAGGCTGCAGGGCCGTCCGTTCTACTACTACGCCTATGGCGCAGCAGTGTCGGAAGTGGTGGTCGATACGCTGACCGGCGAATGGCGCCTGCTGCGCGCCGATGTGCTGCACGACGCCGGCCGCTCGATCAACCCGGCCATCGACATTGGCCAGGTGGAAGGCGCGTTCATCCAGGGCATGGGCTGGCTGACGACCGAAGAACTGTGGTGGAACAAGAACGGCAAGCTGATGACGCATGCGCCGTCCACCTACAAGATCCCGACCGTCAACGACTGCCCGCCGGATTTCCGCGTGCGCTTGTTCAACAACGCCAACGTGGAAGACAGCATCCACCGCTCCAAGGCGTTGGGCGAGCCCCCGCTGCTGCTGCCGTTCTCGGTATTCTTCGCCATTCGCGACGCGGTGGCCGCCGTGGGCGACGGCCGCACCAATCCGCCGCTGAACGCGCCGGCCACGTGCGAGGAAATCCTCAAGGCCATCGACGCGATCCGCAGCGCCCCGCTGACCGTCTGAGCCCGAGACCGAGGCCACCATGGACCACACACAACTGCGCCCCTTCCGCTTTGCCGACGTGCTGGCCACCGTGCAGGCGGGGCAGCCGTGCGTACTGGTCACGGTGACGGACGTGCAGGGCTCCGCCCCGCGTGAGGCGGGCACGCTCATGCTGGTGTGCGCGGACGGCTTCTTCGGCACCATCGGCGGCGGCCACCTCGAATGGCGCGCGATGGAGATCGCCCAGGCGATGATGGCGGCGCACGAAGCCAGCGGCGAAGCGCGCCGCCAGTTCGTGCGCATCCCGCTTGGGCCCGCGCTCGGCCAGTGTTGCGGCGGCGTGGTGCGCCTGTCGCTCGAACGGCTCGATGCGCGCGATGCGCAGTGGATCGCCCTGGCCGATGACGCCATGCGCCAGCGTCGCAGCCTGCGCCGTTCCGTATCGGCCGACCCGTCGGTGCCCGTCACGGCCGCCATTGGCGATGCCGCGGCGGCCGGCGTGCAGTTCGATGCGGTGGGCTTCACGCAGACCATCCTGCCGCCCGACATGTCGATCGTGCTGTGCGGCGCGGGCCATGTCGGCCACGCCATCGTGCGCGCGCTGGCCAACCTGCCCTGCCGCGTGACATGGGTGGACGAGCGCGACGCGATGTTCCCCGCCGATGTACCGCCGAACGTCGTCATCGAAGCCAGCGATACGCCGGAAGCCGTGATCGACCACGCGCCGGCCGGCAGCTACTTCCTGGTCATGACGCACAACCATGCGCTGGACCTCGCGCTGTGCGAACGCATCATGCGCCGCACGGACTTCGCCTACTTCGGTCTCATCGGCTCCAAGACCAAGCGCGCCCGCTTCGAGCACCGCATGGTCGAACACGGCGTCGACCCCGCACGCCTGCCGGAAATGGTCTGCCCGATTGGGATTGCTGGCATCGCCGACAAGGCGCCGGATATCATTGCGGTCTCCGTCGTCGCGCAACTGCTGCAGGTGCGAGAGCTGCAACAGCACGCGCTCACCACTGCCAGCGGCGGCGCGATAGTCCCCTACCGCACTCCTACGCCAGTCTGATCATGCCGATCTCGCCAGCCCTTGCCGAACGCATCGCCACCAGCCCGAAGGCCGAACTGCACATCCACATCGAAGGCTCGCTCGAACCCGAACTGATGTTCGCGCTGGCCGAGCGCAACGGCGTCAAGCTGCCGTATGCCTCCGTCGAGGAAGTGCGCGCGGCGTATGCCTTCGACGACCTGCAATCGTTCCTCGACCTGTACTACGCGGGCGCAAGCGTGCTGCTCACCGAGCAGGATTTCTACGACATGACCGCCGCCTATGTGGCGCGTGCCGTGGCCGACAACGTCCGCCACGCCGAGATCTTCTTCGACCCGCAGACCCACACCGCGCGCAACGTGCCGATGCACGTGGTCATCGGTGGCATCGTCCGCGCGCTGGACGACGCCGAGCGCCAGCATGGTTTTTCCAGCCGGCTGATCCTCTGCTTCCTGCGCCACCTGAGCGAGGAAGACGCATTCACTACGCTGGAAGCCGCCCTGCCGTACATCCAGGACCCGGCCAACCGCATCATCGGTGTGGGGCTCGATTCGTCGGAACGCGGCAACCCGCCCGAGAAGTTCGCGCGTGTCTTCGCACGCTGCAAGGAACTCGGCCTGCGCCTGGTCGCCCACGCCGGTGAGGAAGGCCCCGCGCAGTACGTGACCGACGCGCTCGACATCCTGAAGGTGGAGCGCATCGACCACGGCGTGCGCGCCATCGACGACGCGGCACTGGTCAGGCGCCTCGCCGCCGAGCGCATCGCGCTGACGGTCTGCCCGCTGTCGAACGAAAAGCTGAAGGTCTACCCCGACCTGCGCGACCACTCGCTCAAGCAATTGCTGAACGCCGGCTGCGCAGTGACGCTGCACTCCGATGACCCGGCCTACTTCGGCGGCTACATGAACGCCAACTGGCTCGCCACCTTCGACGCCCTCGACCTGAGCGCTGCCGATGCCCACACGCTCGCGCGCAACAGCTTCGAGGCGTCCTTCCTGCCCAAGCAGGACAAAGCCCTGTGGCTGAACGCGGTGGACGTCCACTGGAACGCCACCCACTGAAACCCCACGAGACGACGAATGACCAAGATGCCTCCAAACTCAAACGCCACCGTTCACGCCTACCGCGGCCGCGTGCTGCATTTCCTGCACGATCCGCAGTATCGCGAGCGCGATGCCTATGAGTATTGGGAGGACGGCCTGCTGGTGGTTTCAGGCGGCAAGGTACTGCAGGCGGGCGGCTACGCCGCACTGCGCGAGGGCCTGCCCGCCGGCACGCAGCTGCACGACCACAGCGGCAAGCTGATCGTGCCGGGTTTCATCGACACGCACATCCACTTCCCGCAGACGGACATGATCGCGTCGCCGTCGCCGGGCCTGCTGCATTGGCTGGAGACGTACACCTTTCCCGAAGAGCGCCGCTTCGAGAGCGAGCAGTACGCCGCCGGCGTCGCCTCGTTCTTCCTCGACGAACTGCTGCGCAACGGCACGACGAGCGCGATGGTCTGGAGCACGGTGCATCGCGGCTCCGCCGAGACACTGTTCACGGCAGCCCGGCAGCGCGGCATGCGTCTGATCACCGGCAAGGTGATGATGGACCGCAACTGCCCGGAATACCTGCGCGACACAGCCGAGTCCGGTGCGCGCGACACGGCCGACCTGATCTCGCGCTGGCACGGCAAGGACCGCCTGGCCTATGCCATCACACCGCGCTTTGCGCCGACCTCCAGTGAAGCGCAGTTGCAGGCCTGCGCAGAACTGGCCAGGCAATACCCGGACGTCTTCATCCAGACGCACGTCGCCGAGAATCCCGACGAGGTCAAATGGGTGGCCGAGCTGTTCCCGAACGCACGCAGCTACCTGGATGTGTATGACCGCTACGGGCTGCTGCGCAAGGGTGCCTTCTATGGCCACGCCATCTGGCTGGACGACGGCGACCGCAAACGCCTCGCGGAATCGGGCGCCGCCGTCGCGCACTGCCCGACGTCGAACCTGTTCCTGGGCAGCGGCCTGTACGACTTCCACGCCAACGATGCACACCGCCTGGCGCTGACGCTGGCCACCGACGTGGGCGGCGGCAGCTCGTTCTCGATGCTGCGCACGATGGGCACGGCGCACAAGGTCGCACGCATGGGCGGCTATCACCTGACCGCGCTGCGCATGTTCTACCTTGCCACTCGCGGCGCCGCCGAAGCGCTGGGCTGGGAAGACCGCATCGGCAGCTTCGTGCCGGGCGCGGAAGCCGACTTCATCGTGCTGGACCCGGCCGCCACGCCGCTGCTGGCCCGCCGCAACGCGCGTTCTGAAACCCTCGAAGAGCTGCTGTTCTCGTTGGCGCTGCTGGGCAACAGACTTGACCGCCGTCGCAACGACAGGCGGTTATGGCGTG
The DNA here is from genome assembly GCF_905397375.1 of Ralstonia mannitolilytica. Taxonomy (GTDB): domain Bacteria; phylum Pseudomonadota; class Gammaproteobacteria; order Burkholderiales; family Burkholderiaceae; genus Ralstonia; species Ralstonia mannitolilytica. The sequence goes on along the minus strand of NZ_CAJPVG010000004.1, from coordinate 271,219 downwards.
GTCAGCCGCACTCAGGGTGCCATCCGTGCACCCGGTGACGCGCCTGGCGAGACCGATGACAACCCACTGCGGACAGGGCCGGCAGTGGCGCGTCATTGGTTCGCATACGGCCCGGACACCACAACAACATGGAAGCCTTCCTCGTCTCCACCGGCATCGTCGCGCTTGCGGAAATCGGCGACAAGACGCAGCTGCTGTCGATCCTGCTGGCCGCGCGTTTTCGCAAGCCGGTGCCGATCATTCTCGGCATCTTCATCTCCACCCTCGTCAACCATGCATTTGCCGGCGCTGTCGGCGGCTGGATCACGCAGGTGCTCGGTGAAAACGTCCTGCGTTGGATCCTCGGCGTCGGCTTCATCGCCATGGCCGGATGGATGCTGATTCCGGACAAGCTCGATGAAGAAGAAGCGCCTTCGGGCACGCAGCGCGGCCTGGGCATCCTGGGCACGACCATCGTCGCGTTCTTCTTTGCCGAGATGGGCGACAAGACGCAGATCGCCACGGTGGCATTGGCAGCGCGCTTCCATGACGTCGTATCGGTCGTGGCAGGCACGACCATCGGCATGCTGCTCGCCAATGTGCCGGCCGTGCTGATGGGCAACAAGTTTGCGGCGCGCATGCCGATCCAGCTCGTGCATCGGATCGCGGCGTTGATCTTCCTGGTGCTCGGGGTGCTGGCACTGCTGGGCGTCGGGAAGTAAGTCGTCATTCCGAGACGCTGAACCTGCCTTGCCGGCATCCCTTTCGCAGGCGAGGCACCAGCCGATCGGGCCGGCCAAGCAAACACCGCTGCAAGGCTTCAGGCAAAAAAAACGGGGCCGCAGCCCCGTTCAACCCTCACCGGTCATGTCACCCGCTAGGGAACGCGTGACATGCTCCGATAAACCGTCCTGTTGTGGCTTGCGCCCAAGTGTCAGTTCGTCTTGGCGCCGCCTTCAAACCACTTCGCGATGATCGCGCGTTCGTCGTCGGTCATCTGCGTCACATTGCCCAGGGGCATCAGCTTCTGCTGCACAGCCTGCTGGTAGACGAGTTGCGCATGCGCGGACAACTGCTCCGGCGTATCGAGCAGCACGCCCTTGGCCGGCGAAGGCATCAGGGTAGGATGCGCCGAGTGACATTGGTAGCACCGTGCGGTAACGACTGCCTGTACTTTGGAGAAATCCGATCCGCCAGCCGCCGCCGGAGCCGCCGCGGCGGGTGCCGAAGCGCCGCCCGCTGCGGCTGCCGCCGGGGCCGCTGCTGCCTGAGTTTGCGCCGCAGGCGCTGCCGGACGCTGCACCGGTGCCAGCCATACGGCCACACCGAGCAGCACGGCCACGCCCGCTGCCGGATAGCCCCAGTTGATCACGCCCTTGTGCTTCAGGATGAAGAACTGGCGGATCAGCACGCCAGCCAGCATGATCAGCACCAGCACGGCCCAGTTGTACTTGTGGGCGTACGTCATGCTGTAGTGGTTCGACAGCATCGCAAACAGCACCGGCAGCGTGAAATACGTGTTGTGCACGCTGCGCTGCTTGCCGCGCTTGCCGTGGATCGGGTCCGGCTTCTCGCCAGCCTTGAGCGAGGCCACCACCTTGCGCTGCCCCGGGATGATCCAGAAGAACACGTTGGCGCTCATGATGGTCGCGATCATCGCGCCGATCAGCAGGAACGCTGCACGGCCCGAGAACAGGTGGCACGCCGCATACGCCGCGATCACCACGTAGATCGCAACCAGAATGCCCACCACGCGGTCGTTCTTGCCGAACACGCGGCAGATCGTGTCGTACACCAGCCAGCCGACCACCAGGAACGCCAGCGCGAGGATCACCGCCGTCGTCGCCGACATGTCGAAGATGCTGCGATCGATCATGTAGACGTTGGCGTTGAACAGGTACACCACCGTCAGCAGCGCGAAACCCGACATCCATGTCGAGTACGACTCCCAGTAGAACCAGTGCAGATGTTCGGGCAACTGCTTCGGCGCCAGCAGGTACTTCTGCGGGTTGTAGAACCCGCCGCCGTGCACAGCCCACAGCTCGCCGTCGACGCCCTTGTCCTTCAGGTCCGGTGCGGTCGGCTTGGTCAGGCTGTTGTCGAGCCACACGAAGTAGAACGACGAGCCGATCCACGCAATCGCGACGATCACGTGCAGCCAACGCAAGAGCAGGTTGGCCCAGTCGAGGATATAGCCTTCCATGATGCGCTCCCCGTGCGTCAGCTGCCGCGATAGGTCGAGTACGACCACGGCGACACCAGCAGCGGCACATGATAGTGCGCGCCGGTATCGGCCACGCCGAAGCGCAGCGTCACCACGTCCAGAAACGCGGGCTCGGGGAGTTTGACGCCGGCCGCGCGGTAGTAGTCGCCCACCGCGAAGTCCAGCTCATAGACGCCGGCCTGCAGCGCATCGCCTTCCAGCAGCGGCGCATCGCAACGGCCATCGTGATTGGTGCGAACCGATTTGATCGGTTGGCGCTGATTGTCGACAATCTTGAACAGGGCGATCGCCAGGTTTTGGCCCGGCGTGCCTGCAGCGGTGTCGAGCACATGGGTAGTCAAGCGTCCCATTTGTCTTCCTCTGTAGTTCGAATTTTCAGAAGCGCCGCTGCCTCCACTTGCACCTCGCGCCGAACCCTTGTGTGGCAAGGGCTGGCGTCGGGGCCCGCTCGGTACGTGCTACTGCACGCATCCCGGCGCGCGTCCAGCCGGTTTACGCCTGCGGCCTTCGTGTGGAAGGCGCCTGCCAAGCCGGCAAAGCCGTCGCTCGCTCCGGTCCGACACCCCTGTCTCTGTGGGGACGTGAAACAGGGATTTCCCTAGTTTGTCGGATTCCAGAACGCATTTTGTTGACAATATTGAAGGCCCACCCGAATAATTGTCAACAGATTTTCGCGGCTCCTGATGCGGCGCTGCACTACTGAAAGGCGGGTCTTCCATGTCCAAGAATCTCAAGCTGGTCTCCACGGAAACGACGCTAAAGCCCGGTACGTCGGGCACCAAGGCAGCGGGGGCACGTATGTCGCTCGAAGAACGGATGTACCACGAGATCTACGACGCGATCATGGAGCACCGCCTTCCCCCGCGCACGAAGCTCACGGAGCACGCACTGTGCGAAATCTATGCCACCGCACGCCATACGGTGCGCAAGGTGTTCTCCCGGCTGGCCGCCGACGGCCTGGTCGATCTGGAACCGAATCGCGGTGCGTTCATTGCGGCGCCTTCCATCGACGAGGCGCACGCCATGTTCGAGCTGCGCCAGATCCTGGAGCGTGCCGTGCTCGACAAGGTCGGCCGCGGCGGCGACCCGAAAGCCGCCATCGCCCCGCTCGTGGAACTCGTCAAGGAAGAGCGCCAGGCCTTCGTCACGCATGACCGGCCGCGCTGGATCCGTCTTTCCGCCGAATTCCACGTCGCGCTGGCCGAGCAGGCAGGCAACCCCTTGGTGGTGGAGATGATGCGCCGGCTGGTGTCGCGCACCACGCTGATGATCGCCAGCGTCGAGGCCCCGGGCAACAACGCCTGCTCGTTCGACGAACACCTGGACATCCTCAACGCGCTCGAGCGCGGCGACGCCGCCGCCGCGCAGGCCCACATGGCCCAGCACTTGCAATGCTGTGCCGACCGCGTGCGCCCCGAAGCGCCCGCTGATTTCGACCTGCGTTCGGTATTGGGCCCGCGCAACCAAGTCTAGGACCGGTTTTGCCGTATCGGGCGAGCTGGCACGACAGAGGCCGCCGCCCCCAGGCCGGATGCCATCCGGCTCACCACCAAAAAGGAGACCTTCATGGCAAGCAGCACCATCGCCGCCCCCACGGCGGACCTGACCAATGAGCGCGTGGCGTACGGCCGCCTGCTCGCACTGGGTCTGCAACATGTCTTGGTGATGTATGCAGGCACCGTCGCGGTGCCGCTGATCGTGGGCGGCGCACTGCATCTGCCCAAGGAACAGCTCGCCTTTCTCATCAACGCCGACCTGTTTGCCGCGGGGCTGGCCACGCTCATCCAGGCGTTCGGCATCTGGAAGTTCGGCATCCGCATGCCGGTGATGATGGGCGTGACGTTCGCCTCGGTCGGCCCGATGATCGCCATCGGCACCGACCCGAGCATCGGCCTGCTCGGCATCTACGGCGCGGTGATCGCGGCGGGGCTGTTCGGCATCATCGTCGCGCCGCTCATGGGGCGCGTGCTCGGGCTCTTTCCGCCGGTGGTGACGGGCACCGTCATCACGCTGATCGGCATGTCGCTGATGGGCGTGGGCATCAACTGGGCAGCCGGCGGCCAGCCGACCATGAAAACGATGGTCGACGGCGTGCTCAAGACCGTGCCCAACCCTGCGTATGGCGATTTGAGCGGCCTGGCAATTGCGCTGGCGGTGCTGGTCATCATCCTGCTGCTGACCAAGTATGGCCGCGGCCTGATCGGCAACATCGCCGTGCTGCTGGGCATCGTGATCGGCACGTTCATCGCCATGGCGTTCGGCAAGGTCAGCTTTGCCGGCATGGCCGAGGCCGAGTGGGTGGCCGTCATCACGCCGCTGCACTTCGGCATGCCGACCTTCCACTTCGGCGCCATCGCTTCGATGTGCATCGTGATGCTGATCACGCTGGTGGAATCGACCGGCATGTTCCTGGCGCTGGCGGAAATCACCGGCAAGAAGCTCTCCACGGATGACCTGACCCGCGGCCTGCGCGCCGACGGCCTTGGCACCGTGATCGGCGGCGTGTTCAACACGTTCCCGTACACGTCGTTCTCGCAGAACGTGGGGCTGGTGACGGTGACGGGCGTGCGCTCGCGCTTCGTGGCGGCCATGGGCGGCGTGATCCTGATCCTGCTGGGCCTGTTCCCGAAGATGGCGCACATCGTGGCGTCGGTGCCGTCGTTCGTGCTGGGCGGCGCGGGCATCGTGATGTTCGGCATGGTGGCCGCCACCGGCGTGCGCATCCTGGGCTCGATCGATTTCAACAAGTACCGCCACAACCTGTTCATCGTGGCCATCTCGATCGGCTTCGGCATGATCCCCACGCTGGCGCCGACGTTCTTCCAGTACCTGCCCAAGTGGCTGGAGCCGGTCACGCACAGCGGCATCGTGCTGGGCACGCTGGTGGCCGTCATCCTGAACCTCTACTACAACGGCATGCAGTCAACCGAGCACGCGATGCGCGAGGCCGCTGCCAACACCCACGGCACGGAGTAACCGCATGGCCGGGCACATGAGCGCCACTCCCGCGCACACGGATCCGCTTCTGATCGCGCGTCACGCCGACGTGCTGGTCACCATGGACGCGCAACGGCGCGAGATCGCCGACGGCGCCCTGGTGGCGCGCGGCGGCGTGATCGAATGGGTGGGCGCCACGGCCGATCTGCCGTCGCAGTATCGCGATGCCATCGGCCGGCCCAGCGTGCGGGTCATTGAGCTGCGCGACCACGTCGTCACGCCAGGCTTCGTCAACACGCACCACCACATGTACCAGAGCCTGACGCGCGCCCTGCCCGCCGCGCAGGATGCCGAACTGTTCGGCTGGCTCACGAACCTGTATCCGGTGTGGGCGGGGCTCACGCCCGAGATGGTGCGCGTGTCCACGCTCACGGCGATGGCAGAGCTGCTGCTCTCGGGGTGTACGACGTCGAGCGACCACCTGTATCTGTACCCGAACGGCTGCCGGCTGGACGACTCCATCGAAGCCGCGCGGCTGATCGGCATGCGCTTTCACGCAGCGCGCGGCAGCATGAGCGTCGGCCGCAGCCAGGGCGGCCTGCCGCCGGACCGCGTGGTCGAAGGCGAAGACGCCATCCTGAAGGAAACGCAGCGCCTGATCGAAACCTGGCACGACCCCGATCGCCATTCGATGCTGCGCGTGGTGGTGGCGCCGTGTTCGCCGTTCTCGGTCTCGCGCGACCTCATGCGCGAATCGGCCAGGCTTGCGCGCAGCTATGGCGTATCGATGCACACGCACCTGGCCGAGAACGACAACGACATTGCGTACTCGCGCGAAAAGTTCGGCATGACGCCGGCGGAGTACGCCGAAGACCTCGGCTGGGTCGGCCACGACGTGTGGCATGCGCACTGCGTCAAGCTCGACGCACACGGCATCGACGTGTTTGCACGCACCGGCACGGGCGTTGCGCATTGCCCGTGCTCGAACATGCGCCTGGCCTCCGGCATTGCGCCCATCCGCACCATGCGCGATGCCGGCGTGCCGGTCGGCCTGGGCGTGGACGGCAGCGCGTCGAACGATGGCGCGCACATGCTCGGCGAAACGCGCCAGGCCATGCTGCTGGCACGCGTGGGCTTCGGCCCTGCGGCGATGAGCGCGCGGGAGGCGCTGGAAATCGCCACGCTCGGCGGCGCGCGGGTGCTCAACCGCGACGACATCGGCGCCCTGGCGCCCGGCATGTCCGCCGACTTTGTCAGCTTCGACCGCCATCAGGTCGGTCTTGCCGGCGCCGATCACGATCCGGTCGCCGCCCTGGTGTTCTGCGCCCCGTCCAACGTGGCGCATAGCGTGATCAACGGGCGCGTGGTCGTCGAAGACGGCCGCCTGACCACGCTCGAACTCGACGCCCATCTCACGGTTCACCGGAAGCTCGCGCTGGAACTGGCGCAGGCTGCCCGGGCAGTCCCGGCGTGACCGGATGGAGGGTGGCCTGGTGCACGACATCCCGCGTATCTGCGGCGTCCCGACAACACAGGGCCTGGCCACGCGCAAGCGGCGCTGGCCCTGCGTTGACGGGAACAACATCCACGCGTGATGTCGCGCATTTGGAAAACCCCATTCCGCCGTCCGGCCGGTGTTGTATGAAGTCTCTTCGGTGCCAAAAATCATGACCAACAACAACTACCCGCGCGATCTCATCGGTTACGGCAAGAACCCGCCCGACCCCAAGTGGCCGGGCGGCGCGCGCGTAGCCCTGCAGTTCGTCCTCAACTACGAGGAAGGCGGTGAAAACTGCGTGCTGCACGGCGACGCCGGTTCTGAGCAGTTCCTCTCCGAGATCATCGGCGCGGCCGCCTACCCTGCTCGGCACATGAGCATGGAAGGCATCTACGAATACGGCTCGCGTGCGGGCGTCTGGCGCATCCTGCGCGAGTTCGAAAAGCGCGGGCTGCCGCTCACCATCTTCGGTGTGTCGATGGCGCTGCAGCGTCATCCGGACGTGACGCAGGCGTTCGTGGACCTCGGTCATGAGATTGCCTGCCACGGCTGGCGCTGGATCCACTACCAGAACATCGACGAAGCGACCGAGCGCGAGCACATGCGCATCGGCGTCGAGATCATCCGCCAGATGACCGGCAACGCGCCGCTGGGCTGGTACACCGGCCGCGACAGCCCGAACACCCGCCGCCTGGTCGTCGAGCACGGCGGCTTCGTCTACGACGCCGACTATTACGGCGACGACCTGCCCTTCTGGACCGAAGTCCAAACGTCATCCGGCGAGACCAAGCCGCACCTGGTCGTGCCGTACACGCTCGACACCAACGACATGCGCTTCGCCAGTCCGCAGGGCTTCAACACGGCCGACCACTTCTACCAGTACCTGAAGGACGCCTTCGACGTGCTGTACGAAGAAGGCGACCCGAACGGCCTCGCCCGCCCGAAGATGCTGTCGATCGGCATGCATTGCCGGCTGCTGGGCCGTCCGGCGCGTTTCCGTGCGTTGCAGCGCTTCCTCGATTACGTGCAATCGCACGACAAGGTGTGGATCTGCCGCCGCATCGACATCGCCAACCACTGGATGCAGCACCACCCGTACGCCAGGCAACCCGTTTTGAGCACCGCAGCATGAGCCCGACGACTTACACCCTTTCGCAACTCAACGGCATGGACGCTGCCCAGTTCGTGCAAGTCCTGGGCGGCGTTTACGAACACTCGCCGTGGGTGGCCGAGCAGGCTGCCGCGCAACGCCCGTTCGCGTCCGCCGATGCGCTTGCCAACGCCATGCGCCACGCCGTGGACAACGCCGGCGAAGGCCCGCAGCTCGCGCTCGTCCGTGCCCACCCGGAGCTCGCCGGCAAGGCTGCCGTGCGCGGCGAACTGACTGCCGAGTCGACGCGCGAGCAAAGCGGCGCGGGGCTGAACCAGTGCACGCCGGAAGAGTTTGCGCGCCTGCAAGACCTCAACGCCCGCTACAACGAGAAGTTCGGCTTCCCGTTCATTCTCGCGGTGCGCGGCTACGACCGCCACGGCATCATCGAAGCCTTCGCCAAGCGCGTCGAGAACGACCGCGATACCGAGCTGCGCACGTCGCTGGAGCAGATCCACCGGATCGCGGGCTTCCGTCTGCACGATTTGATTTCAGGTTAAGCACGACAACAACGCTGTGGGCGCGGTGTCATGGGGCCTGGGACGCCGCCCGGCATGGAGCCTGACCAGCCGGCCTGCGACCGCATCGAAGAATGCGGCGCGACCCACGGTGATCTTCAACAACCAAGGAGGTAGCAATGCAGTGGAACATCAAGCGTGGCGCGGCCGCGCTGGCAGCGGCAGCGGCACTGGGGTCAGCGAGTGCCGGGGCACAGGCGCAATCGTCCGTCATGCTCTACGGCCAGGTGGACGCCTGGGCCGGCGCAACCAAGAACCTCGGCGCATCCGATCGTGCCTGGGGCGTCAATTCGGGTGGCATGTCGACGTCGTACTGGGGCATGAAGGGCAGCGAAGACCTGGGCAACGGCCTGAAGGCGATCTTCACGCTAGAAGCATTCTTCCGTCCCGACACCGGCAAGGCCGGTCGCTTTGACGGCGACACGTTCTTCGCGCGCAACGCAACCGTCGGCCTGTCTTCGAACTCGTGGGGCACGATCAAGCTCGGCCGTATCACGCCGCCGTATTTCGTCTCGACGATCCTGTTCAACCCGTACGGCGATTCGTACACGTTCTCGCCGATGGTGTTCCACACCTACCTCGGTAACGGCCTGACGGGCGCCGCGGGCATCTCGGGGCTGGTGGGCGATTCGGGCTGGAACAACTCGATCATGTATTCCACGCCCGATTTCAACGGGCTGACCGGCAACTTCATCTACGGGGCAGGCGAGCAGGCCGGCCACAACGGCCAGAACAAGTGGGGCGGCAACTTCCTGTACTTCCGCGGCAACTTCGCGGCCACGGCGGCCTTCCAGCAAGTGCGCTTCAACGCCAATCCGGGCGACTTGAATGCGCTGGTGACGGGCTTCTCGCGCCAGACGGCTGCGCAGCTGGGCGCGACGTACGACTTTGGCGTGGTCAAGCTGTACGGCCAGTACCAGTACATCAAGAACACGATCAACACGGGCGACGCCAAGAGCAACGGCGGCCAGCTCGGCGTGTCGATCCCGGTCGGCCCGGGCAGCATCCTCGCGTCGTACGCGTACACGAAAACCAGCGGTGCAGTGGACGTGAAGCGCAATACGTGGGCGGTGGGTTACGACTACGCGCTGTCCAAGCGCACCGACGTGTATGCCGCGTATTTCCGCGACAAGGTGTCGGACCTGAGCTCGGCCGACACGTTCGGCGTGGGCATCCGCGCGAAGTTCTGAGCCGTCGGCAGCAAATAAAAACGGCGCCTGGACTTTCCCCAGGCGCCGTTTTTCATTGGGCCGCCGCGCTGCGGCGGCCCGAACGCGACGATCAACCGATCAGCGCGCGGCCGACACGTCCGCCACCGCCAGCGCCGTCATGTTGACGATCCGGCGCGACGTGGCCGACGGGTTCAGGATGTGCACCGGCTTGGCCGCGCCCAGCAGGATCGGGCCCACCGTCACGCCCTGCCCGCCCGTGATCTTGAGCAGGTTGAACGCGATGTTGGCCGCATCCAGCGACGGCATCACCAGCAGGTTCGCGCTGCCCGAGAACGCGCTCTTGGGCAGGAAGTGGTGGCGGATGTCTTCCGACAGCGCCGCATCGCCCTGGATCTCGCCTTCCACCTGCAGGTCTGGCGCCTCGGTCTTCAGCAGGTCGTACGCGGCGCGCATCTTGCGGGCCGACGCGTTCTTCGACGAGCCGAACATCGAGTGCGACAGCATCGCCACCTTCGGCTCCTGGCCGAAGCGGCGCACCTCCTCGGCCGCCAGCTTGGTGATGTCGGCCAGCTCTTCAGCGCTCGGGTTCTCGTTGACGAACGTGTCGGCGATGAACAGCGTGTGCTTCTCCAGCATCAGGCCGTTCATGGCCGCAAACACCTTGGCGTTCGGCGCCAGGCCGATCACATCGCGCACGTGTTCCAGGTGCGCGTCGAAGCGGCCGATCGTGCCGCACAGCATGGCGTCGGCGTCGCCCAGGCGCACCAGCATCGCGCCGATCAGCGTGTTCGAGCGGCGCAGCGCCGACTTCGCCATGTCGGGCGTCACGCCGTTGCGGCCCATCAGTTCGTGGTAGGCCGTGTGGTACTGGTGATAGCGCGGATCGTCTTCCGGGTTCACCAGCTCGAAATGCACGCCGGCCTTCAGGCGCAGGCCGGCCTTCTGGATGCGCATCTCGATCACGTGCGGACGACCAATCAGGATCGGCTTGGCCAAGCCTTCGTCGACCACCGTCTGCACGGCGCGCAGCACGCGCTCTTCTTCACCCTCGGCGTACACGACGCGCTTCGGGTTGGCTTTCGCGGCCGAGAAGACCGGGCGCATCGTCAGGCCGGTGTGATACACGAAGTCGCTCAGCTGCGCGCGATAGGCATCCAGATCCTGGATCGGGCGCGTGGCCACACCGGACTCTTCGGCCGCCTTGGCCACCGCCGGGGCGATCTTCTCGATCAGGCGCGAATCGAACGGCTTCGGAATGATGTAATCCGGGCCGAAGTTCAGTTCCTGGCCGGCGTAGGCCTGCGCCACGGCATCGTTCGTCTCGGCTTCGGCCAGTTCAGCGATGGCCTTCACGCACGCGAGCTTCATCGCTTCCGTGATCTTGGTGGCGCCGCAATCGAGCGCGCCGCGGAAGATGTACGGGAAGCACAGCACATTGTTGACCTGGTTCGGATAATCCGAACGGCCCGTTGCAATGATGCAGTCAGGGCGGGCGGCCTTGGCCACCTCGGGACGGATTTCCGGCTCGGGGTTGGCCAGTGCCAGGATGATGGGCTTGTCGGCCATCGTCTTGACCATCTCGGCGGTCAGCACGCCGGCGGCCGAGCAGCCGAGGAACACGTCCGCATCGCGCACGATGTCGGCCAGCGTGCGGGCCGGGGTGTCCTGTGCATAGCGCGCCTTGTTCGGCTCCATCTTGGCGTCGCGGCCGGCATAGATCACGCCCTTGGAGTCGACCACGTAGATGTTCTCCCGCTTGACGCCCAGGCTCACCATCAGGTCCAGACACGCGATGGCCGCCGCGCCCGCGCCCGACACCGCCACCTTCACCTTGGCGATGTCCTTGCCGACGACCTTCAGGCCGTTGAGCAGCGCCGACGAAGAAATGATCGCCGTGCCGTGCTGGTCATCGTGGAAGACGGGGATGTTCAGACGCTCGCGCAGCTTCTGCTCGATGTAGAAGCACTCCGGCGCCTTGATGTCTTCGAGGTTGATGCCGCCCAGCGTCGGCTCCAGCGAGGCGATGATGTCGACCAGCTTGTCCGGATCGCGCTCGGCCAGCTCGATGTCGAACACGTCGATGCCGGCAAACTTCTTGAACAGGCAACCCTTGCCTTCCATGACCGGCTTGCCGGCCAGCGGGCCGATGTCGCCCAGGCCCAGCACGGCGGTGCCGTTGGTGATCACGCCGACGAGGTTGCCGCGCGAGGTGTATTCGGCCGCCAGCGACGGATCCTGCTCGATGGCCGTACATGCGTAGGCCACCCCCGGCGAGTACGCCAGCGACAGGTCGCGCTGGTTCATCAGGGCCTTGGTGGGGCGCACCTCGATCTTGCCGCGCGTGGGGGCGCGATGATATTCGAGTGCAGCGCGGCGCAATTCGGCCTCGGCGCCCTTGTCTTGGGAATCCGGCGAGGCATCGTGAAGCTTGTCGTTCATATGGATGAATCCTGATGGGGTGTTCTGCCGCGGAAACGCACGTGCGCTCAGGCAGGCTCACCCTGGTACGGAGGGGCAAAAAACAGGAGGAACCGGGAGAAACCGGAAGCGAGGCCGCAAGCGTTGCGGTGCGCCGTCAGGACGGTAGCGACGGGACGCAAGCGGCGCCGGCCAGGGGTGGCGGTCGGCGCGGGGTGGGATGGAGTGACAACGCTCAAGCAGGGTACGGCTGGCGGCCTACAAATTAGGTCACGCATTCTAACGTAGAGAGGCCGCCAAGCCCACCCGGGCGCATTACTTAGGCGCCGGTTTCACCGATGGATCAACGGGCAGCTCGACGAGGATGGGCTGCGCGTTCGGCGCCGGGAAGTTGGCGAATGCGCTGCGGATCAGATACGGCATCACGGCCGTCAGCGACCCATCGCCGCCTTGTGTCTGGGCCGTCACCTGGTAGACGCGCTTTCCGGTGGCCGCCTCGTCGATCTCGGCGTGGTACGTATAGACCGGTACCTGCACGTTCGATTCGACATATTGCGGACCCCACGGGCCCCAGGGCCCCCACGGACTGCGCCACGGACCCCACGGCCCAGGCCCCCAGTACGGTTCCGGATAGACCGGCTGCCGCACCTGCACGAGCCGCGTGGCCGTCGAGTATTCCACGCGGACGAGGTAGCGCGCGTTCCCGCGCGGCGCGCTGGTGAAGCCGTGTGCGGCCAGCTGGTCTGAAGTCCAGGCCTCGTAGGTCTGCCGTTCGAGATCGTTCTGCTGCGCCAGGCTGCGCTCGAAGGCGTAGGTGCGGGGCGGGGTATCGTTCCAGCCCGGCTGCCGGAATGCCGTCACCTGGCTGGTGACCGTGCTCGCGCAGCCCGCCAGCAGGCTGGCCGCGAGCAGCGCACCGCCCATCGGCCAGACGCCCGATGTCTTGTTCCACTTCCACATAGAAAAATCCCCCTACTCTCGATCAGACAGATGGCTGCACAGGCGCAAAAGCGTTGCGGACGGCCTGTGACTGAGAGTCAGGCCCGGCATGGAAGATTCCCGCCGGGGGCCTGAGTACAATGGTCTTTTGCGTTCCGCTACGAGGATGTTACCGATGTTGCGCACCGACACCGCCGCCACGATTTACCGCAAGGACTACACCGCCCCGGCCTTCCGCATCGACGACGTGGCCCTGGAAATCGACCTCGTGCCCGAGCGCACCCGCGTCGTCAACCGCATGCGCATGACCCGCACCGAGGCCGGCAGGCCGCTCGTGCTGATGGGCGAAGGGCTGGAGCTGGCGGGCGCAACGCTCGACGGCCGGGCGCTGTCCGGCCTGCAGGCCAGCGGCGACACGCTGACGGTGGACGCGGTCCCGGCAGACGTGGGCGCCAGCTTCACGCTCGAAATCGCCACCTATTGCAACCCGGCGGCCAACACGTCGCTGATGGGGCTGTACGTCTCGAACGGCAACTTCTTCACGCAGTGCGAAGCGGAAGGCTTTCGCAAGATCACCTACTTCCTTGACCGCCCGGATGTGATGACGGTCTACACCGTCACGCTGCGCGCGTCGAAGGCGGATTACCCGGTGCTGCTGTCCAACGGCAACCTGGTGTCCGAGCGCGACCTGCCGGAGGGCCGCCACGAGACGGTGTGGCACGACCCGTTCAAGAAGCCGTCGTACCTGTTTGCGCTGGTGGCCGGCAAGCTGGAATGCATTGAAGAGCGCATCCAGTCCGCCTCGGGCAAGGAAAAGCTGCTGCAGGTCTGGGTCGAGCCGCAGGATCTGGGCAAGACGCGCCATGCAATGGATTCGCTCATCCACTCGATCCGCTGGGACGAGCGCCGCTTCGGCCTGGAGCTCGACCTGGACCGTTTCATGATCGTCGCCGTGGGCGATTTCAACATGGGCGCGATGGAGAACAAGGGCCTGAACATCTTCAACACGAAGTACGTGCTGGCCAATGCGGAAACCGCCACCGACGTGGATTTCGCCAACATCGAATCGGTGGTCGGCCATGAGTATTTCCACAACTGGACGGGCAACCGCGTCACCTGCCGAGACTGGTTCCAGCTGAGCCTGAAGGAAGGCCTGACGGTGTTCCGCGACCAGGAGTTCTCCGCCGACATGGCTGCGCAGGCCGCCGCCCAGGCGGGCAACGAAACGGCCGCTGCGAGCGCGCGCGCCGTCAAGCGCATCGAAGACGTGCGCCTGCTGCGCCAGGCGCAGTTCCCCGAAGATGCCGGCCCCATGGCCCACCCGGTGCGCCCCGACAGCTACGAAGAGATCAACAACTTCTACACCGTCACGGTGTATGAAAAAGGCGCCGAAGTCGTGCGCATGTACCAGACCCTGCTCGGCCGCGACGGCTTCCGCAAGGGCATGGACCTGTACTTCCAGCGCCACGACGGCCAGGCCGTCACCTGCGACGACTTCCGCGCCGCCATGGCCGACGCCAACGGCCGCGACCTCACGCAATTCGGCCGCTGGTACAGCCAGGCCGGCACGCCGGTCGTCACCGTGGAAGGCCGCCACGACGCCGCCACGCACACCTATACGCTCACGCTGCGCCAGCGCTGCGAGCCGGTCGGCATCGAGGTGGGCAGCGGCATCCAGAAGCAGCCGTTCCACATCCCGTTCGCCATCGGCCTGATCGACAGCCAGGGCCGCGACTTGCCGCTGCGCCTGCGCGGTGAAACGGCATCGGGCAGCCCCGCCACCACGCGCGTGCTCGACTTCACGGAGGCCGAGCAGACCTTCGTCTTCGAAGACGTGGCAGAGGCGCCGCTGCCCTCGCTGCTGCGCAATTTCTCGGCGCCGGTCATCGTCGAGTACGGCTACACGACCGAGCAGCTCACCTTCCAGCTTGCGCACGATTCCGACCCGTTCAACCGCTGGGAAGCCGGCCAGCGCCTGGCCACCGACACGCTGCTGCGCATGGTGGCCGACATCCAGCAGGGCCGCGCGCCCGCTGTCGACCCCGCACTGGTGGAGGCGCTGCGCGCCGTGGTCGCCGATCGCGCCCTGGACCCGGCCTTCCGGGAGCAGATGCTGATCCTGCCGGCCGAGAGCTACCTGGCCGAGCGCATGGACGTGGCCGACCCGGCCGCGATCCACGCCGCGCGCCGCACGCTGCGCCGCACGCTGGCCGCGGCACTCAACGCCGAGCTGCTGCGCGCCTACCACGACAACCAGACCGAAGGCGCGTATTCGCCGGATGCCGTCTCCGCGGGCAAGCGCGCGCTCAAGAACATCGCTCTCGGCTACCTCGTGGAAACCGAGGCGCCCGAAGCGCTGGCCCTCGCCGAAAAGCAATACGCCGCCGCCACCAACATGACCGACCGCATGGGCGCCCTCTCTGCCATGGTGAACAGCTACGGCCCCGGCCGTGAAGCCGCCCTCGCCGACTTCTACACCCGCTTTGCCGACGACGCGCTCGTCATCGACAAATGGTTCTCGCTGCAGGCCATGCAGCCAGGTGCCGCGGGCAAGCCGACGCTGGCGACCGTGCGCGCACTGATGGCGCATCCGGCCTTTACGCTGCGCAACCCGAACCGGGCGCGTTCGCTCATCTTCAGCTTCTGCTCGGGCAACCCCGCGCAGTTCCACGCCGCCGATGGCTCCGGCTATGCGTTCTGGGCCGAGCAGGTGCTGGCGCTCGATGCGATCAATCCGCAGGTGTCGGCGCGCCTGGCGCGCGTGATGGACCGCTGGCGCAAATACGTGCCGGCGCTGCGCGACGCCATGCACGACGCGCTCAAGCGCGTGGCGGCACACCCGAGCCTCTCGCGCGATGTGCGGGAGATCGTCGGCAAGGCGCTGGCCTGAATGTCACCGCTTGTATCGTAAAATCGCGCCCGTCTCAGGAGAACCCATGAAGCGCATCAACCTCACCCGCTACCTGATCGAAGAGCAGCGCGAGCACAACACCATCCCGGCCGAGCTGCGCCTGCTGCTCGAAGTCGTGGCGCGCGCCTGCAAGGCGATCTCGCACAGCGTCAACAAGGGGGCCCTTGCCGGCGTGCTCGGCTCGGCCGGCACCGGCAACGTGCAAGGCGAAACCCAGCAGAAGCTGGACGTGATCGCCAACGAAGTCCTGCTCGAGGCCAACGAATACGGCGGCAACCTCGCCGCCATGGCTTCGGAAGAGATGGAATCGTTCTACGAGATTCCACACCGCTACCCGAAGGGCGAATACCTGCTGCTGTTCGATCCGCTCGACGGCTCGTCCAACATCGACGTGAACGTGTCGATCGGCACGATCTTCTCGGTGCTGCACATGCCCAAGCCCGGCGAGGCTGTCTCGGAGGCCGATTTCATGCAGCCGGGCGCCAAGCAGGTCGCCGCGGGCTATGCCGTGTACGGCCCGCAGACCACGCTGGTACTGACCGTCGGCAACGGCGTGCACATGTTCACGCTCGACCGCGAAGTCGGCAGTTTCATCCTGACCAACCGCGATGTGAAGATTCCGGCCGATACGAAGGAATTCGCCATCAACATGTCGAACATGCGCCACTGGGCCCCGCCCGTGCGCCGCTACATCGACGAATGCCTGGCCGGCACCGAAGGCCCGCGCGGCAAGGATTTCAACATGCGCTGGATCGCCTCGATGGTGGCGGACGTGCACCGCATCCTCACGCGCGGCGGCATCTTCATGTATCCGTGGGACAAGCGCGAGCCGGGCAAGGCCGGCAAGCTGCGCCTGATGTATGAAGCCAACCCGATGGCCTTCCTGGTGGAACAGGCCGGCGGCGCCGCCACCAACGGCCTTGAGCGCATTCTCGACATCCAACCCGAGAAGCTGCACCAGCGCGTGGCCGTGATCCTGGGGTCGAAAAACGAAGTGGACCGCGTGACGCAGTACCACCGCGAGGCCGCCAAGACGGCATGACGACGCGGTTTTGCCCGAGGTTTCAGCGGTGCTTGCAGGGTGACAAAAAGTTCTGCTAGAATCGCTGTTTCCGACGCCGCTGTAGCTCAGTCGGTAGAGCAGCGCATTCGTAATGCGAAGGTCACCAGTTCGATTCCGGTCAGCGGCACCAGGACATCACCCAAAACCCAAGCCTATGCTTGGGTTTTGTCTTTTTTGGCGCAAATCTGGCGTACGCGCAGATCGCTGCTGCCCATATCAGCCGCGAGACGCCTATCGCCCTCATACCCTTCGGCCCGCCATGATGTGGCCATCACCGGGTTAGTCGCGAACTCAGTGGGTTCAGAGAGCCCTTCCACCCGTGCAGACCCTTTGCGACCGCGCTGGCGTTGGCAGCCGCGAGTTCGTTGGCCATCTTGCCGGCGAACAGGTGCAGCGGAGCCGATTCGACGCTCGCAGGCTGGAATCACCGTGGCGGCGCCGTCCCATCCGTTGGGGTCAAAGCCGTGGGTCATTCGTCCCGCTGAGCTCGACGAGCATGTGCAACTGGTGCTCACCGATCGCACAACGCTCACGGAAGGCAAGACCTTCGGCGTTTTCTCGCCGCATAGATGGCGACTGGCCGATCTGGGCGCCAGGCATGCCTTCCTGCGCGCTGGATTCGGCTGGGGGCACATGCCGGTGGCGATGGTTCAGGATGACCTCGATTCGGGAAAGCTCGTGCCGTTGCAGCTGGAAGCCTTCCAACCGTACACGCCTCCGATCGCCATGTTTGCTGTCTACCGAAAGGACACACCGCCTGGGCCGGCGGGCCGCTGGTTCCTCAAGCGCCTAAAAGCCGGGCGCGATAACGACCAACAGTGACGATCGCGCATGCGGGGCGCACCGACCGGTACTCCGGCAACCCGACCGCCGCATCCTCCGATGTCCGGCTCCTGCAGAGGCAACACTGTGCCGCCCCCAAGCACCTGCGGCTCGCCTGCGCCCTGCACAAACGAGTCGGTCGATAGATCGACGCCCCCTGCATGCGGAGAAGATCCGATGGAAGCCCAGAATCGACCCCACGGATGGCATGTCCAGCAAGACACCCACCAACCCAACGACGATCACTACAACACTACGGTCGGGTTGTGAATTAAACCGCAACAGGTGGAAGGCCTAGACGGGCCCGGTCCCCCGATGTAAGACAACAACTTGTTGCATATCCGATAGTATAAGAACGGTCCTTCGCGCCTTCGGGGACAGCCTCCCTCCTCCCTAGCAGACCCATGCCCCATCGCAAACGCATTCCATATTCCATCATCGGTATCGGCATCGTCATTGCCTGTGCGCTGATGGGTGTGTGTGTTGCAACTTATCCAGAGCCGGGCCGACGCGCTGGAGCGTGCCCGCGAAACCTCGCGCAACGTTGGTTTGCTGGCAGAGCGCGACATCGAACGCAACATCGAGCTATACGACCTGTCCCTGCAGGCGGCGATCCACAACCTGCAGTTGCCAAACATCATGTCGGTGCCACCCGCGCTGCGGCGGGCGATTCTGTTCGACCATGCGATGACGGCAGACTACCTCGGCGCGATGCTGATCTTCGATGAGCACGGCAACATCGTTCAGGACTCGGCCAACGACGTCCCGCGGCAGGGCAATTTCGCGGACCGCAGGTACTTCACGATCCACAGGGAAAACCCGGACGCCGGCCTGTACATCAGTGACCCTTATGTGTCGCGCCTGCGGGGCGGCGCGCTCAGCATTGCCCTGTCACGACGCATTTCCAAGCCGGACGGGTCGTTTGGCGGGATTGCCGTGGTCGCGCTCAATCTCGACTATTTCCACAAGCTCTTCGGCGGTCTCGATCTGGGGGAGCGCGACGCCATTTCGCTCATCGGTTCCAATGGGGTGATGGTGATGCGCCAGCCGTACGACCCGAAGATCGTCGGCCGCAACATCAGCAAGGCCGCCACCTTCCAGAAGTTCCAAACGGCCCGGGAAGGGACGTTTTCCGAGACCGCCTCCATCGACGGGGTCCGACGGGTCTACTACTTCAAGCACTTCACGAAGCTGCCGTTCATCATCATGGTCGCGGAGGCCGAGGACGATATCTATGCCAGGTGGCGAAGCCGCGCCTTGATCATCGGCGGTCTGGTGTTCGCGTTCGGTATTTCCTTCATCGTGCTGACGCTGATGCTTGGCGCACAGCTGCGCCGGAGAATCCGCGCCGAGTACGAGCTTGAGCTGCTCGCCCGCACCGACGGGCTCACGGGCCTGAGCAATCGCCGCCGATTCGCAGAGTTGCTGGAGAACGAGTGGCGACGCGCACGCCGGGCGCGGTCCACCCTTTCCCTGCTCTTCATCGATATCGACCGCTTCAAGTCTTACAACGACACCTACGGACACCAGGCCGGAGACGACGCACTCGCCGCCGTCGCGCGATGCATTGCCGACAACATCCGCCGCCCCGGCGACACAGCGGCCCGTTACGGTGGAGAGGAGTTCATCGTGCTGCTTCCCGATACCCCGGAAGCCGGCGCGCGCCAGATCGCCGAGAAGATCCGAACCGCAATCATCGGACTGTTGATCGAACACGTCGGGAGCGACCTCGGGCACGTTACCGTCAGTATCGGCCTCGCTTCCTGGACGCCCGAGCAGGTGGGAGAGGCGCAGGACCTCATCAAGGAGGCCGACGAAGCGTTGTACTACGCCAAAGCCAGCGGACGAAACAAGACCGTCTCCTTCCACGACATCGCCGCCGCCTCGACGCCCTCGGAGCCCGTCGCGGCCACCTAGGCACAGGAGCCGCGCTCGCCGCGAACGGTTGCGTGACGCTGCAAGGATGTGCCTCCGGTACCGCAGGCATCCATCGTGCGCTGCGGACCAGAGGCCGTGATCACCGCTGCGATGTCTCGCCCGCCCGCCTTACTACTGTTGATTGGGCGCGACGATTCCGAACCGCTCCATCTGCCGATAGACCGTCGCACGCGCGATGCCAAGCTCGTGCGCGACCTGCGTAATGCGCCACTTGTTGCGGCGCAGGGCGGCCAGCAGCGCTTCGCGCTCGTTGCCGGCAGCTGCCTCGGCCGCGGCAGGAACCGCCGACGGCATGCTCCCGGTCGAGCCCTCCAGAATCTCGGGCGGCAAGGCATCGACGTCGATCAAGCCGTTGTCGCTCATGGCCAGCGCAAAACGCAGCACGTTGCGCAGCTGGCGGACATTGCCCTGCCACGGGTAATTGCGCAGCAGGGCCAGCGCGGCCGGTGCGAGCTCCGCCTGCATGTCGAGCTGGCGCGCCTCTTCCTCGACGATGCGGCCGATCAGGTAATCCTTGTCGCGCCGCTCGCGCAGCGTCGGCAGGTGCAGCGTTGCGCCGCATAGCCGGTAGTAGAGGTCCTCGCGAAAGCGCTGCTCGGCAATCAGCTGACGCAGGTCGCGGTGCGAGGCGGCAATCACGCGCAGGTCAACGGGAATCGGTTTTTCCGAGCCGAGCGGCATCACCTCGCGTTCGGACAGCACGCGCAGCAGCCGGCTCTGCAGGTGCAGTGGCATGTCGCCGATTTCATCGAGGAAGAGCGTACCGCCATCCGACTGTGCGATCAGGCCTCGCATGCCCTTGCTGCGGGCGCCCGTGAACGTGCCGGGCGTGTAGCCGAACAGTTCGCTCTCGATCAGCGATTCGGGAATCGCGGCGCAGTTGACGGCGACGAACGCCTTGCCGCGGCGCTCGCTCGCACTGTGGAGCGCCTTGGCGAGGACCTCCTTGCCGGTACCGGTCTCGCCCTGCACCAGGATGTTGAGCGGCTTGTTGGCCAGGCGCTTGGCCTGCAGGATGAGCCGCTGCATGTGCGGATCGTCTGCGCCGAGGGCGTCCAGCGCTGCGCTCGCCTCGGGGCTCGGCAAGGCGGGCTGTGCCGCGGCCGATGGCATCGACGGCTTGCTCGGCGCACCGCGCGGCGGAATCCCGGTGGCGTAGTACACGCCGTGGTCGAACATCCGCACCGCCGTGCGCTCCGACGAGGTGCCCGCGCGGGCAATGCGCCACAGCTCGCTCATGTCTTGGCGAAACACTTCCGTGAGCAGATGCCCGCGCACGTCGGCATGCGGATCGCTCTGAAGCCGCAGCTTGCGCCGCCCGCCGCTGTTGATGCCGCGGATGATGCCGTCGGCATCGAAGGCGATCATGATTTCGCTGTCCACATCGACCAGGGACCACGTCGAGCCCAGCCGCAGAATCCATTGGTCGCGGAAGTAGCGCAGGAAGTTGGCGTCTTCGATCTTCTGCGCATACATGGCCGTCATCTGCAGCGCGAGGTGCTGCCCTTCGCGTGGAGCCGGTGCGCTCAGCGCCGACACGTCGAGCACGCCCAGGAAGTTGCCCGTCGGGTCGAACAGCGGCGCGCTGTTGCAGGTGAGCGAGATGTGGCAGGCGTCGAAGTGGTCGGTCTGGTGGCATGTGACCGGGGCCTGCTCGACGATGCACGTGCCGACCGCGCAGGTGCCGGCGCGCGATTCGCTCCAGTCGGCGCCCAGATAGAGGCCGGAGCGCTTGAGTTCGCGGTCGAGGTGGTCGTTGCCGATGAAGTCGACCGTGACGCCATAGGCGTCGGTCAGCAGCAGCACGTAGTCGAGGCCGGAGACGCGCTTGTAGAGCTGCTCCATGCCGGTGCGGGCGACGCTCAGGAAATCCTCGATCTGGTCTTTGTGCTCGCGCAGCTGATGCGCCTCGACGATGTACGCGGGCGTCGGGCGGCTGGGGTCGCGGCCGTAGTCGTCCAGGCAGCGCCGCCACGAGCGCTCGATGACGCCGTGCGCCTCCCCCGGCTGCTGCGAAAAGGCGAGCAGCCGCTCGATATGTGCGCGGTGTGCTTTTTGCTGCACGACTGTCTCCTTGGCCGCCGCATTGGAAGGGATGCGGAGCCCATGCCGCCGGTCTCGTGCCGGTCGTTGAGGGGCCCGCGATGCGGTCTACGCTAATCGATTTGCCCGGTCACCGCAACGTGCCGGCGACCAGGCCGGCGGGCCTAGATGTCCTGCCGTTTCAATGCCCCGGCAATGTATTCCGCCTGCCGGATGGCCAGCGCCACGATGGTGAGCGTGGGGTTGGCCGCGGAGCTCGACGTGAACTGGCTGCCGTCGGAAATGAACAGGTTCTTCACGTCGTGCGCCTGGCCCCACTTGTTGACCACGCCATCGCGGGCATTGGCGCTCATGCGGTTGGTGCCCATGTTGTGGCTGGCCGGATAGGCCGGCATGTCGATCACGCGGGTCGCGCCCACCGCTTCCGACACCTTGCGCCACTGCACGAGGCCGTGCGCCGTGATCTTCTCGTCGTTCTCGTGATAGGTCTTGGTGACGATGGGGATGGGCAGGCCGTACTGATCCTTCTCGGTCGGATGCAGCGTGATGCTGTTCTGCTCGCGCGCCAGGTCTTCACCGCATACCCAGACACAACTCATGTGGTCGTACATTTCCAGGGCCGAGGTAAAGTCGCGCCCCCAGCCGCCCGGCTTCATGAACGCCGCCGTGTACGGCAGGTGAATCGCCAGGCCCTCAAGGTAGTAGCCGCCGACAAACCCGCGCTTGGTGTTGAGCGGCACCTCGTCAGCCACCACGGCGGCAATGTCAAAGCCGCGGTACATGTAGACCGGCTTCTTGTGGATCGACACCGCCGCCGCCGTGGCGTGGTTCATGTAGTTCCTGCCCACCTGCCCCGACGAGTTCGCCATCCCGTCCGGAAACATGCTCGACGCCGAATTCAGCAGCAGCCGCGGCGACTCGATCGAATTACCGGCCACGCACACCACGCGCGCCTTCTGCAGCTGCTTGCGGCCCTTGTTGTCGACGTAGAGCACGCCGTTGGCACGGCCCTGCTTGTCGTGCTGGATCTGCAGCACCATCGATTCGGGCCGCAGTTCAACGTTGCCCGTGGCCTGCGCGCGCGGCACTTCCGTATAGAGCGTGGACCACTTCGCACCGATCTTGCAGCCCTGCATGCAGAAACCGATCTGCATGCAGCCGGGCCGGCCGTCGTACGGTTCGGAGTTGGACGCCGCCGGGCGGACGATGTGCTTGTAGCCAACCTTCTTCGCGCCCGCCTCGATCACCTTGTAGTGGTTGTTCGGCGGCATCGGCGGCAGGCCGCTGGCCTTTGTGCCGCATACGCCCATCTTTTTCTCTGCCAGTTCGTAATACGGCTCGAGTTCTGCCAGCGTGATGGGCCAGTCGAGCACGTTGGCGCCTTGGATCGCGCCATACGTAGTCCTGGTGTGGAAGTCGTGCTCCTGGAACCGCAGCGCCACGCCCGACCAGTGCACCGTCGAGCCGCCCACGCCCTTCACAATCCAGGCCGGCAGGTTCGGATACGTCTTGGTGTGATGCCAGCCGCCGGCCGAGATGCGCTTGTCGAGCCACGAGATCTTGTTGAACATCGCCCATTCGTCGTTCTCGAAATCAGCCTGCGTGTAGTGCTTGCCGGCTTCCAGAACCACGCATTTGACGCCGCGCTGCGCCAGTTCGTTGGCCAGCGTGCCGCCGCCTGCCCCCGAACCGACAATCACGACGACGCTGTCATCGTCGAGCGAGAACCTTGCCTGATCCGCCATGATGGTTGTCTCCTGTTTTGTTGTGTGCCGGCTCAGAGCCAGTCGATATCGTCAAAGCCGCGGTGCAGGTAGCCGCCCTTCTGCCACGACGAGCCCTCGTAGCCGAACAGCGGCCACAGCTTCTTGTTGTTGTAGAGCCCCGTGACCAGGTCGCCCTGGACCTTCTTGAAGAAGGGCGTGGGTTCGATGTCCTTGAGCAGCGCCACGCGTTCGCTCTCGGTTTTGACCTGGGCATAGGGCACGCCATAGCGCTGCCTTGCGCGTTGATCCAGGTCCCTCACGCCGTCGGTCAGCAGGGTTCTTACCGCCGGGTCCTTGGCGGAGGCGGCGTCATAGGGCGCGACCGCCTCCACGTAGAACGTGTCGGCCAGCTTGTCGTGCGGATAGATGTCGCGCGCCATGCGCACCAGCGTCTTGCCGGTGGCCGTACCGAGGCGCGGAAAGCTCTGCGTGACCGCCACGTCCTTGCTGGCCGCCATGGCCGCCGGGATGACCGTGACGCCGATCGCGGCCAGGCCGCTGCCGCGCAGAAAGCCTCGGCGCGACACCTTCGGTTGTTTGTCCAGTACGCGCATGGCGGGGCCAGCGGGTGCCGTGGGTTTCATGGTGATTGCCTCCTTTTGTGGGCGGGCACAGGGCGCGCCTCGTTTTGTGGATATGCACTGCGTTGGCCGTGGGATCACGGGCCCGCCGCGGCGGACAGGGGGCCCGGCGCCGGTCGGCGCGCGCGGCGTGGTTGAGCGGGGCCGCCCGGATCGTCGTGTTCGCCCAGCACGTCGATGAGCATGTGGTGCAGGCGCTCGGCCAGGACGGTCGCCATCAGCGGCATGCCGAGCTCTTCCGCACACGACGTCGTGCAGGCCTGCAAGCGCGCGACGTCGGCGGTGTCCGCGCCCAGCACGCTGCACAGCAGCGGCCAGTCGGGAGGTGAAAGCAGCGTGCCGCAGGTGAGCAAGGCGCCGGTGCGCCGCCGGACCTGGGCGAGCCCAACGATCTTGCGCTGGCCGACAACGACTTCCCACGGCGACAGGCCGCCAAAGCAGGCCCACTTGAGCGACGGGTCCGGGCGCGCCGCCTGCAGCGCCTCGGGCGCCACCGCATGGGCGGCCATGCCGAGATCGCGCAGCAGGCCCGCATGCAGCATCCCGAGCCAGCGGTAGCTGGACACCGTGCCGGTCGCGAGCAACGGGTGGTCTGCAGGCAGCACGATCGACGCGGACAGCATCCACGGCCCCGTCAGCACCGCGCCGCCTCCGGCATCGCGCACGACCACCGGCGTACGGCCGCCCGCCAGCTGCGCATGCAGCGTGGCCTGCGCGCGGCCGAGCACGACACCGGGCGCCGCATAGGTCCACAGCCGCACGGCGGGCCGCAGAACCGGCTGCGCAAGCTGCGCGCGGTTCCACGCCTGCTCCTGCGCGCAGTGGATGCCGTCGGCAAGAAAGGCGGGCGCGAGCATCACAGGCCTTCCGTGGTTTCCAACCGCGTGCGCAGGTCGGTCAGGAAGCGCGCGGCCGGGTAGCCGTCCACAGCGCGGTGATCGAAGACGAGATGCAGGCCCATCATCGGCGCGATCACGATGCTGTCGTTGCGCACCACCACGCGCCTGGCAACGCGCGTCACGCCGAGGATGGCGACCTGCGGCACGTTGATGATCGGGGTGAAGCTGTCGATACCGGTCATGCCCAGGTTGGTGACGGTGAACGTGCCCTGCTGGTAGCTGCCCGGTGACAGCGTGCCCGCCCGCGCGCCTTCCGCCAGGCGGCGGCTCTCGGCGGCAATGTCGGCCACCGGCTTCGTATCGACCTGGCGCAGCACCGGCACCATCAGCCCCTCGTCGAGGCTGACGGCCAGGCCGATGTTGACGTCGGGCATCAGCTCGACTTCCTTTTCCACCACGCGGGCGTTCAGGCGCGGATGCTCGCGCAGCGTCAGCGCCACAGCGCGCAGCACGAAGGCCGTCAGCGTGACCTTGCACTGCGGCCCGAGCTGCTGCTGCAGGGCCTGCACGGCGGCTTCCAACCGGGTGGCATCCACCTCGATCGACTGCGCCACGCGCGGCACCTGCCACGCGGCGCCCATGGAGCGCGCGATGGCGCCGCGCATGCCGGCGAGCGGCACGACACGGCGCGCGCCGGCCTCCGGCACGGAAGCAAGGTCGTGGCTCATGCCTTGGGCTCCAGCCGTGCGAGGACGGCGCTGCGCCCGAAGGTGTCCTGCGCGGCCACCTCCAGCGCGGCGACCACGCCGTCGGCCGGCGCCGTTACCTCATGCGTGGTCTTGACGAGCTCCACCACCGCCAACGGCTGCCCGGCGCTCACCGCCTCCCCGGGCTTGACGAGCCACTCCTGCAACAGGGCCTCGGTGCCCTCTTCCACGTCCTGCCAGGCGGCGTCGGACATCAATACGTCGATCATGCTGCTTCTCGCTTGAGTGAATAGGAAACGGGTGGGTGCTGCACCAGCGCACGCACCTGCGCGGCGATGCTGTCGACCTGCGGAATGACGAACTGCTCGAGCGGCCGGGAGTACGGGATGGGCACGTCGGGCACCGCCAGGCGCCGCACGGGCGCGCGCAATGCCACGGTGTCGAGGTTCTCCGCCACGATGGCGGCAATCTCGCCAGACAGGCCGAAGCTGAGGTAGTCCTCGTCGGCCACCAGCAGACGGCCGGTCTTGGCCACCGAGCGCAGCACGGCCTGGCGGTCGAGCGGCACGATGGTGCGCAGGTCGATCACCTCAACGTCAATGCCCTCGGCGGCGAGCTGCTCGGCCGCCAACAATGACTTCTGCACCATCTGCGAGAGCGTGACGATGGTCACGTCGCGGCCTTCGCGCGCCACGCGCGCCTGCCCAAAGGGGATCGTGTAGGCCTCTTCGGGGACCGCGTTCGTGCTGCCCTCGAAGTAGGACATCCACGACAGGCCCATGATGCCCTTGTGGTAGCAGAAGATGACGGGGTTGTCGTCGCGGATGGCCTGGATCATCAGGCCCTTGGCGTCGTATGCGTTGGACGGTACGACCACCTTCATCCCTGGCATGTGCGCAAAGCTCGCGTACAGGCATTGCGAGTGCTGGGCCGCATCGTTGTAGCCGCCGCCGATGCCGGTGGTGATGACCGCCGGCAGCGCGACACGGCCGCCCGACATGTAGGTGTTCTTGGCCAGATGGTTGTAGATCTGGTCGAAGCACACCCCGAAGAAATCCACGAACATCAGCTCGGCGATGGGGCGCAGGCCTTCTGCCGCCGCGCCCAGCGCCGCCCCGATGAAGGCCGTCTCCGAGATCGGCGTGTCCATGATGCGATCCGGCCCGAAGCGGTCGAGCAACCCAGTGGTCGCGCTGAAAATGCCGCCGTACTTGCCGATGTCTTCGCCCATGACGAAGACACGCGGGTCGCGTTCCATTTCCTGGCCGATGGCTTCGGAAATGGCCTGCGCCATGGTGAGGGTGCGCGCGCCCTGCGCCGCGCCTTGTGAGGCTTGCATGGTGAGTCTCCTGGAATGGCCGCAGGGGCTGCTTAGTGGACGAAAACGTGGTTCAGCGCGTCGCTCGGCTCGGGGTACGGGCTGTTGCGGCCGAAGTCGTAGGCCGCGTCGATGCGCGCAGCGATTGCGGCCCGCAGTGCGGCATCCGCGTTGTCATCGAGCAGGCCCGACGCACGCAGGCTGCTGCCGAGCAGGTTGATGGGATCGGACTCGCGCAGGTGCTTCGCCTCGTCCTTCGGGCGATAGGTTTCGGGGTCGCCCTGGAAATGGCCGAGGTAGCGGTCGGTCTTCACCTCGATCAGCGTGGGGCCCTCGCCGCGGCGCGCCCGGGCCACGGCCTGGCCGGCGGCGCGATACACCGCCACGGCATCATTGCGATCGACCAGCACGCCCGGCATGCCATAGCCGGCCGCGCGCACGTCGTTGGACGGCACCGCCGTCGATTCGGATTTCTCGACCGAGATGCCGTACTTGTTGTCTTCGCAGATGAAGATGACGGGCAGCTTCCACAGCGCGGCCAGGTTCAGCGATTCGTGGAACGCGCCCTGGTTGGCCGCGCCTTCGCCGAACACGGCGACCGCCACCCAATCCTTGTTGAACTTGCGTGCCGCGAGCGCGGCGCCGCAGGCCTGCGGCATGCTCGCGCCCACGATGCCGCTGCAGGAGAACTTCGTCTCGGGGTGGAACAGGTGCATATGGCCGCCCTTGCCGCGGCCCAGGCCCGTGGCCTTGCCGAAGATCTCGGCCGTCATCTCGTCAAGCGGCACGCCCTTGGAGATGGCGAAATGGTGGGCACGGTGCGGCCCGACCACGGTGTCTTCGGGCCGCAGGTGCGCACATACGCCGACGGCCACCGGCTCCTGCCCTGCCGACAGGTGCATCTCCCCCGGCACGGGGCCGGCGCCAATGTCGAACGCCAGGCCCTTCTGAATCTTCGGCGGCAGCTTGCCTTCCAGATAGACCTTCGCCATGGTCTCTTCATATTGGCGAATCTCGATCATCTTCTCGTACATCCACAGAAGATGTTGGGGTGTCGGGTCCATGCAAAGTCTCCTCTTGCGCTCGTATTGGTGTCCGGTTTCAGGGCCGGCTGAGCGGGAATTGCAAGAGGGGTGCCAGCTGCAACAGGCTGGGCGGCTCGAGCGGGAGCATCTGCCGCAAAGCCTTGTGGCAAAAGGCTTCGCGGCCATGGTGTGCGAGATGGGTGCGGGCTTCAGGATGTCTCAACTGCGGGCCGTGCAGCGAGACAGACGTCGCAGCGAACGAGACAGATGTCTCAGTCGGCTGCCATCATCAATCGCGCGCCTCAGGGACGGCCGCAAGCGGGAAGCGGATGCAGAACCGTGCGCAGGCCTCGCCAAAGAAAAAGGGCCCGAAGGCCCTTTCCCGTGGTTCCACTGCCAGACAGGTCACGCTGCCGGAATGCGCAGCTTCTGGCCCGGATAGATCTTGTTCGGGTCCGACAGCATCGGCTTGTTGGCCTCGAAGATGACCGGGTACTTGTTCGCATCGCCATAGAACTTCTTGGCGATGGCCGAGAGCGTGTCGCCGCGCTCGACGGTGTGCCATTGCGACTCGGCCGACTCCGTGTTGACCGACATCTGGTCATCCACCGACTTGATGCCCTCGACATTGCCGCAGCACAGGATGATCTTCTCGCGCGTTGCCTGGTCGGGTGCCACGCCAAACACCTTGGCCGTGTCACCTTCGACCTGCACCGAGAGCGCCGTGGCGCTCAGGCCCTGCTTGGCGATGTAGTCCTGGATCGCTTGGCCCTTGGCGTCGTCCGCGGCCTTTGCGGCATCCGCGTCGGCCGGTGCGGCGGCGGGGGCGGCGGCCGCACTGCCGTGGAAGAGCTTCTCGCCAGCTTCCTTGATGAAGTCAAAAAAACCCATAACGACCTCCTTGTGTCAACAACGGGGAACGAGGAAAGCGGAAAAGGCGCGTGGGGGCGCGCGCCTTCCGCGGCAGTGTAGCCGGTCGCCCACCTTGTCTCCATGACAGTCGGGGCGCAAATGCAAACTGTGCGCCTGCCAACGCACGTGGGAAGTCGTTTTCATTTGCAGTGCTGCAACGCACCAAAATCACTGGCACACTGTCCGACTGTTATCGAAACCACTTGCGATCGCTCGGGCAGCACAGGCACCATCGTTCTCATCCGAGCCATCCGCCGCCGTCATGCACCGTACGTGGATGAAGTCCATCACCCGGCTGGTCGACGCCCTTGCCTCGCCGGGGTTCGGCCGCCAGTCGTGGCCGCCCAAGCCCGTCAAGCCCGCGAAGCCGGCCGCCCGTCGCGACGGGCCCCGCCGCCTGCGCCCGACCCCGACGGAGGGCGCGTTCGTGCGCGAGCAGTTCATCTATGAACCCGAGTCCCCCGCCGTGGTGGCACGCCGGCCGGAATACTGGCTCTACACACCGCCTGCGCGCGGCAGCAAGCCACCGGCGCTCATGGTCATGCTGCATGGCTGCAAGCAGTCGGCCGAAGTGCTCGCACATGGCACGCGCATGAACGCGCTCGCAGACCGCGAAGGCTTCATCGTGCTGTATCCGGAGCAACCGCGCCGCGCGCATCCGCAGTGTTGCTGGCATTGGTACGACCCCGAGCATACGGGAGCACGCGAGGCTGACGGCCTCGTGCAGCTCGTTGAACAGACCGTGGCGCGCACGGGTGCGGACCCGTCGCGGGTCTATCTCGCAGGGTTGTCGGCGGGCGCAGGCCTGGCGGGGTTGATGGCGCTGCGTCATCCGACGCTGTTCGCGGCGTTGGCCTTGCACTCCGGCCCGGCGCTCGGCGTGGCCCGGTCGGCGGCTTCCGCATTGAACCTGATGCGCCGTGGTGCGCGCGTCGATGTGGTGGATGCGCTCTCCGGCCTGGTGAATGTGGCCACCTACCCCGGCATGCCGACGATGATCCTGCACGGCCTGCGCGACGAAGCCGTCAACCCGGCCAACCAGTTGCAGCTGGCCGCGCAGTTTCGCGCGCTGAACCACCTCGGCGACACCAACGGCGTCTCGCGCGAGACCGTGCGCGGCGAAGGCTTCGTCCTGCGTAACGACATGCGCGACGGTGAATGCGTGGTCAGCCTGTGCCAAATCGCCGCCACGGGCCACGCCTGGAGCGGGGGCGACCCGCGCTATGCGTTTCACGCGCCCGGGCCGGATGCCACCTGGCTGTGGTGGCAATTCGCGCGGCAGCACGCGCGTGCCGAAGCCCTGGCGGCATAAGCGCCGTCAGAGATCGATCGACTGCTGCACGGCATTGCGCCCAAGCAGCGCATCGACCAGCCCGTAGCCGCGTGTAAGGCCGGCATCTTCGGCGTGCGCGCGCGTGGGCAGCGGCCGCTCGTCATGCGAATGGGCGACGAGCGTCTCCACCGCTGTCGGATCCGCCCCCGACTCGCAGATGCGCACCACAAAGTCCCATTGCGACGGCGTCGTTGCGCCTTCGCCGGACGCCCGCTCCGCGCGCGGAATGGCCAGCACGTAGACGTCGAAGCCCTTGTAGAACTCGGTGCGCCAATTCGATTGCACTGTCATGTTGCCTCCTGGAGAAACGGCCCGAAGGTACGTTGACCGTGCCGGGCGCTGCATCACAGACCGTGTTCGCAAAAAACAAGCCGGTCCAGGACCGGCTTGCCGTTGCAGCGTCAGTATCAGCACTCGCCCTTGCGTGCGTGGCCCGGCGGGCAGTGATAGCGGCCATGGCCGCGCCCGTGTCCGTCGTCGTCGCGATCCCAGCCGCCTTCACGCAATACCCAGCCACGCGGACCCTGCTCCCAGCGTGGCTCGCGCCAGTAATAGCCTGGCCGGGCATGCACGCGATATCCGGAGCGCCAGACATAACGCCCGTTACGCCATTGCCAGTAACCGGGCGTCCAGACATAGCCGGGCGGCAGGACCGGCACGGCTTCATAGCGAGGCGGCGGCGGAGCGTAGCTCGGCCCGATCTGCACCCCAATGGAAACCTGAGCCTGTGCCGGCAGAGCGATCGAACCGGCCAATCCGGCTGCCACCAGGCAGGCGGCGAGCATCCATGCGTTCTTCTTCATATCAGGACCTCCTTCAAGGCAATCGAGCTTGATTCGATCGTAGCATCGCGCACCTCGACCGGCTCTAGGGTGTTACGCAGCGTTACCTTCGTTACGGGAGACCGACAATGTGTTCACGTTTGTGTGACGTTGTGGGCGAGGCTCCTCCAGCCACGCACAGAATGCCTGCACCACTTCGTCGCCCAGGTTGCGCGCGGGGCAGTACCAGTAGTAGCTGCGCGCGCTCAACGCAAGGTCCGGAAAGGGGGCCACCAGACGCCCCTCCTCCAGATCCTCGGTGATGAGCGCCGAGGGCCCCATCGCCACACCGAGCCCGTCGATCGCGGCCTGGATCGACAGATAGAAATGCTCGAACGTGAGCGCATGCGCCGGCCGCAGGTTCGGCACCTCCGCGAGCACGAGCCAGCTCGGCCACACCGAGGGCAACGTATCGGAATGCAGCAGCGTGTGATGGCGCAAATCCGATGGCGCCCGCAACGGCACGCGTTCGAGCAGCGCCGGGCTGCATACCGGAAAGCGACTCTCGTCGAGGAGCCGGCCCGAGCGGAATCCCGCGTGGATCTCCGGCCCACCACGGATGATCACGTCGAAATGGTCGGGCAAGTCTTCGATGTCGTCGGTGGAGGTGGTGAGCCGCACCTCCACCCGCGGAAACCGCATCTGAAATGTCGAAAGCCGCGGAATCAGCCAGCGCATCGTGAAGGTCGGGATGCTGTTCACGCGCAGGATGCGCGCCGCATCGCGGTCACGCAGTGCCTGGCTGGCCATGCTGATCCGATCGAGCGCGACACCGATCTCGGACAGGTAACGCTGGCCGGCATCGGTCAGCTCGACGCGGCGATTCAGCCGTCGGAACAACAGGACGCCGAGCCACGCTTCCAGCGCGCGGATCTGCCGGCTGATGGCGCCATGCGTAACGTTCAGCTCTTCGCCGGCGCGCGTGAAGCTCAGATGGCGGGCCGCCGATTCAAAGGCGCGCACCGCGTTCAGTGGGGGCAGCTGGCGCATTCACGTGAGTTTTTTGCACAGATCGGGTCAGTATATATCGATTGTGAATCCCTCTTTCTGGGGATACGCTGGCGCTTCTTCATCCAATCCATGCGATATCGGGTGAGAAAAATCCACCCGATCACACATCGCCATCGTGACCCCCGCCGTCATCGCTCTCGTCCTGTGCGCCGCGCTGCTTCATGCGTCTTGGAATGCGCTGCTCAAAAGCGGCACCGACCGCCTGCGCGCCATCACGCTGATGACGCTGGCCTCGGGCGTGGCGGCCGTGCCGATGGCGATCGCCCTGCCGCTGCCCGCCCCGGCGGCTTGGCCGTACGTCGCGGTCTCGGCCGTACTGCACGTCGGGTACAACGTCTTCCTCGCGCGCGCCTACCGGTTCGGAGAGTTCGGGCAGGTCTATCCCATCGCGCGGGGCTCGTCGCCGCTGCTGGTGACGGTCGGTGCCGCCCTGTTTGCGGGCGAGATGCCCGGCGCGATCGCGCTAACCGGCGTGGTACTGGTCAGCGGCGGCATCTTGAGCCTGGCGCGCGGCCGCAAGGCAGACGTCGGCTCGACGCTGGCTGCGCTGGCCACCGGTGTGTTCATCGCCTGCTACACGGTGTGCGACGGCATCGGCGCGCGCGCGGCGGGCAACGCGAACGCCTATTCGGCCTGGCTGTTCATGCTCGATGGCCTGCCGATGGTGCTGCTGTATCGCGTGTGGAAGGGCCCGCTGAACATCGACGTGCGCGACGCCGACACGCTCAAGGCGTTCGGCGGCGGCGTGGTGTCGCTGGCCGCGTACGGCATCGTCATCTGGGCCGTCACGCTCGCGCCGATGGGCCCGGTATCGGCCCTGCGCGAAACGTCGGTGGTATTTGCTGCACTGCTCGGCCGCGTGTTCCTGAAGGAGTCGCTCACCGCGCGACGCCTGTCGGCCTGCTCCGTGATTGCCCTGGGCGCCTATTGCCTGGGCCATCCGGCCTGAGCGTCGCGCTCACGTCTTGCGCGGCGGATACCGGACTTCAAGGATGTCGATCTGCTCCACGCCCGTGGGCGTGCGCAGCGGCACCGTATCGCCTTCACGCGCCTTGATGAGCGCGCGCGCAATCGGCGAGATCCAGCTCACGTGACCCTTGTCGAGATCGACCTCGTCCATGCCGACGATCGTGATGGTGGTTTCCTCGCCGGCCTGGTTCGCATAGGTGACCGTGGCACCGAAGAAGATCTGGTCGTTGTCGCCCTGCAGGCTGGCGTCGACCACCTCGGCCTTTTCGATGCGGCGCGTGAGGAAGCGGATGCGCCGATCGATTTCGCGCAGCCGCTTCTTGCCGTAGAGGTAGTCGCCGTTCTCGGAGCGGTCGCCATTGGACGCGGCCCACGACACGATGCCCACCACTTCGGGCCGCTCGGTGTCGATCAGGTGCATCAGCTCGGTGCGCAGGCGCTCGTACCCCGCAGGTGTGATGTAGTTCTTCGACCCCGGCGGCAGCGGCGCAGCACCTTCGGGCAGGTCGTCTTCATCGTCGCCGGCATCTTCCCGGACGAAAGCCTTGTTCATGGTCGGACCAACGGTAAAGCCTGATGGATCAAGGCTCCATTATAGAAAGGTGGCCCCGTCGACAACTCCAGCGAAGAAAAAGTGAAGAAGGGGGTTCACAAGATCGAAAATCTCTGTATAATCTCATTTCTCGGTTGCGGCTGTAGCTCAGTTGGATAGAGTACTTGGCTACGAACCAAGGGGTCGTGGGTTCGAATCCTGCCAGCCGCGCCAACCTCATTCAAAAAGGGCTTCCAGAAATGGAAGCCCTTTTCTTTTGCCCGTTCGACAGGCTCGGGGCACGACCTCACGCCGACGTGCTTCGCGCGTGGATCACAAACAAAAAGGCGAAGCCTCGTGGCCTCGCCTTCTTGGTTCTTCGCTCGGGCAGGACGTCAGTCGCCGCCACGATCCCGCGCAATGCGGATCA
Organism: Ralstonia mannitolilytica; assembly: GCF_905397375.1. Taxonomy (GTDB): domain Bacteria; phylum Pseudomonadota; class Gammaproteobacteria; order Burkholderiales; family Burkholderiaceae; genus Ralstonia; species Ralstonia mannitolilytica. The sequence goes on along the minus strand of NZ_CAJPVG010000004.1, from coordinate 237,363 downwards.
CATCCGGGTTGCGCCGCAGCGCGCGCATCACGTCTGCCAGGTGCACGCGGTCATGCACCTGGATCAGGAACGTCATGAACGTCGCCTCCTGGTCGCCCTCCTGCTCCATCGACACATGCGCCACGTTGGCGTCGGCCGACGTAAGGTCCGCCGCCACGCGCGCGAGAATGCCCTTGGTGTTGCGCACCAGCACCTTGATCGACACATCGAAGGCGCGCGTCGTGTGCTCGGCCCACATGACGTCGATCCAGTGTTCCGGATCCTTGCCGTGCAGCCGCTTGGCGACGCGGCACTCCTGCACGTGGATCTGCAGTCCTTCGCCCTTGCCGATGTAGCCGACGATCGGGTCGCCGGGGATGGGCCGGCAGCACGGCGAGAACACCATCGCCATGCCCTCGTCGCCGCTGACCGTGACGGCCGGTGCCTCGTCGCCCGCAAAGGTATGGACCGCGGCCATCAGCGCCTCGTCGCCCTCGTGTCCGGCATCCTGCAGGACGATCTCGATGCGGCGCGCCACCACGGCGGCCACCCTGCGCCCGAGCGCCAGGTCTGCGAAGACGTCTTCGCGCGCCTTGTTGCCCGTCCACTGCACGATGCGCTCCCACACCGGCGCCGGCACGGCCTTCATGTCGATACCGAGCTGGCGCAGGGCCTGATCGAGCAGGCGTTCGCCCAGCTGAATCGCCTCGTCCAGCTTGGCCGTCTTGAGGAAATGACGGATGGCCGCACGCGCCTTGCCAGTGCGCACAAACGTGAGCCAGGCCGGATTCGGCTTGGAGTACGGCGCGGTCACCACTTCAACGATGTCGCCGTTCTTGAGTTCGGTACGCAGCGGCAGCAGCTCGTTGTTGATCTTGACCGCCACGCACTGGTTGCCCAGATCGCTGTGCACGGCATAGGCGAAATCCAGGGCCGTGGCACCGCGCGGCAGTGCGCGGATCTCGCCCTTGGGCGTGAACACGTAGACGGCATCGGGGAACAGGTCGATCTTGACGTGCTCGAGAAACTCCTGCGAATCGCCCGTCTGGCTCTGGATATCCAGCAGCGACTGCAACCACTGATGCGCCTGCTGCTGCGCGCGATCGGGCTCGTCGTGATGCTGCTTGTACATCCAGTGCGCGGCCACGCCGGCTTCCGCGATCTGGTTCATCTCGCGCGTGCGGATCTGGAACTCCACCGGCGTGCCGAACGGGCCCACCAGCGTCGTGTGCAGCGACTGGTAACCGTTGATCTTCGGGATGGCGATGTAGTCCTTGAACTTGCCGGGCATCGGCTTGTAGAGGCTGTGCAGCGCGCCCATCGCCATGTAGCACTGCATCTGCGTGTCGACCACCACGCGAAAACCGTACACGTCCAGCACCTGCGAAAACGACAGCTGCTTGTCGTGCATCTTGCGATAGATGCTGTAGAGCGTCTTCTCGCGGCCGGTCATCTCGGCCGGGATGCCGGCATCCGTCAGGGCCCGCTGCGCGGCCTCAAGGATGCGGCTCACCACTTCGCGCCGGTTGCCGCGCGCCGCCTTGACGGCCTTCTCGAGCGTGGCATACCGGAACGGCGACCCGATGCGGAAGCTCAGTTCCTGCAGCTCGCGATACGTCGTGTTCAGACCGAGCCGGTGCGCGATCGGCGCGTAGATCTCCATCGTCTCGCCCGCGATGCGGCGGCGCTTCTCGGGCGGTACATGGTCGAGCGTGCGCATGTTGTGCGTACGGTCGGCCAGCTTGACGAGGATCACGCGCACATCGCGCGCCATCGCGAGCAGCATCTTGCGGAAGCTCTCGGCCTGCGCCTGCTCGCGGCTCTGGAATTCGAGCTTGTCCAGCTTGGTCAACCCATCGACGAGTTCCGCGACCTTCGGGCCGAATTTCTCGGCGAGTTCGCTCTTGGTGACGCCCTGGTCTTCGATCACGTCGTGCAGCAATGCCGCCATGATCGATTGCACGTCGAGCTTCCAGCCGGCGCAGATTTCCGCCACCGCCACCGGGTGCGTGATGTACGGCTCGCCGCTCTGGCGGTACTGGCCGAGGTGCGCCTCATCGGAGAAGTGGAATGCCTCCTTCACCAGCTTGAGGTCAGCGGGCTTCAGGTACGACAGTTTCTCTGTGAGCCCCGCGATGGAAACGACCTGCTGGCGCGGCGGCGCGGCCGGCTGCGAAGTCGGGCCGAACAGGTGCCGGTAAGTCTGCTCCAGCACCGCATCGATGAAGAGGGTGTCGCCGGCCTCCGGCTTGGCGGCCGGAGTGGCCGCGTCGGCGGCAGGGCTCTTGTGGGATTTGGGCGGCAGTGCCGACCGCTCCCCTACCAGGTCGGCGCCACGCGGGTCAGGCAGGTTCGGCGCGCCCGTGCGAGGCGACGTGGGGCCGGAAGCGGATGACGGCATGGAGACCAACGAAGCGGAGGAAGACCCAGATGGCGGCACCGACTCGGCCGGCGCGCTGCCGGACGGTCCCGCCGGCGGCACGTGGTTCTCGTGCGTGGCGGGACGTTTGGTCCTGGGAGAAGAGGAAGCAGGCGAGGTAGGCATGCCGGGTCTCGGGCAATCGCGGCTTTCACATCCATGAAAGATCGCACGAACGATCCATCGCCGCGATCAGTGACCGGGGCAGCGTACCACGCCAGGCAATGCGTCAGCTCAGGAAGGGACCTTCTTGAGCATTTCGATACCGACCTGGCCGGCGGCGATCTCGCGCAGCGCGATCACGGTGGGCTTGTCCTTGGCATCGACCTTGGGCGTGTGGCCCTGCACCAACTGACGCGCGCGGTACGTTGCGGCCAGCGCCAGTTCGAAGCGGTTCGGAATCTGTTTCAAGCAATCTTCGACGGTAATACGCGCCATGAAAACTCCACCTGGTGGCAAATCTTGTTGATCTCGGTATTTTAGCAGCAGCGCAGCCCTCGCCTCGCAGCCGGCGGCGGCACGAGCGCTACCACACTTTTGCCGGTGCACCGGAAAACCCCGGGCGCACCGCACGGCTCAATGGATGCCCAGTTCCACGAAAAGCTCGCCGTGGCGCGCCTTCTGTGCACCGAAACGCAGCCGCGTCGCCTGCACGACCGTGCGAAGTTCGGTGAGTGCCGTGTTGAAATCTTCGTTGATGATCACGTAGTCGGCTTCGGGCGCGTGGGCCATCTCGGAGCCGGCGGCGAGCAGGCGGCGCACGATCACATTGGGTTCGTCCTGGCCGCGCTTCTTCAGGCGGTCTTCCAGCGCCGTGAGCGATGGCGGCAGGATGAAGATCTCCACCGCGTTGGCAAAACGGCGGTGCACCTGCTGCGCACCCTGCCAGTCGATCTCCAGCAGGACGTCGGTGCCGGCGCGCATCTGCTCTTCGATCCACACGCGCGAGGTGGCGTAGTAGTTGCCGTGCACCTCCGCCCATTCGAGGAACTCGCCGCGGTCACGGCAGGCCTTGAATTCCTCCACGGTCATGAAGTTGTATTCGCGGCCATGCTGCTCGCCCGGGCGCGGCTTGCGCGTGGTGGCCGAGATCGACAGCCGGATCGATGGATCCTGCGCCAGCAGCGCGTTCACCAGCGTCGACTTGCCGGCGCCAGACGGCGCCACGACCATGAACAGGCTGCCCGGAAAATGGTTCTCGATGGGCGTATCAACGGCGGAGTGCGCTTGAGGGGATGGCATGTTCTCGTTCTGTCGTGCTGAGGGTGTTATTCGAGGTTCTGGACCTGCTCGCGCATCTGCTCGATGAGCAGCTTCAGCTCCATCGACGCGTCCGCCAGTTCCTTGGCGGCGGCCTTCGAGCCGAGCGTGTTGGCCTCCCGGTTGAGCTCCTGCATCATGAAATCCAGGCGTTTGCCGATCTGGCCGCCCTTCTCCAGGATGTGGCGCGTCTCACGCAGGTGCGCCTGCAGGCGCGAGAGCTCCTCGGCGATGTCGATGCGGATGCCGTAGACGGTCGCCTCCTGACGGATCCGCTCGGAGAGCTCGTCGCGGGTGAGCGCCGGCGTGCCTTCCGGCGCGGCGAGCCCGAACGCTTCGCGCAGGCGCTCCGTCAGCTTGTCCTGATGCTGCTGGATCAGCACGGGCACCATCGGCGTCAACCGATCGACGATCGCCAGCATCGCGTCGACGCGCTCCAGCAACACGGCCTTGAGCGCATCGCCTTCGCGGCGGCGCGACTCCAGAAGTTGCTTGAGCGCCTCTTTAGCGGCGTCGATCACGGCATCGCGCAGAGCGTCCTGCGTCAGTTGCGGCTCTGCGAGCACTCCGGGCCAGCGCAGGATCTCGCCCATGCGCAGCGATCCCGAAGCGGGCAGATGACGGGTGACTTCCTGCTCCAGCTTCACCAGCTGTTGCAGCACGTCGACATTGAGGGCGGCGACATCGCTGGCGGCTTCCTGGCGCTGGAGGTTGATCCGGCATTCGAGCTTGCCCCGCGACAGCGCGCTCATGAGCATCTCGCGCAGGGCCGGCTCGAAGGCGCGGCACTCTTCCGGCGCGCGGAACAGCAGGTCGAGGAAGCGCGAATTGACGGTGCGGAATTCGACCGACACGGTGGCAACGCCGCCGCTGGGTGCGCCATGCGCATCGGTAAAGGCTGCCTGGCGTGTAGCGACGCCGTAGCCGGTCATACTGTGGATCATGGAATCGTGGTGTGTTCTGGATACGGATCGGGAATCCGGCGGCGTCTTTTCAGGCCCCGAATTGGCGGGGAATCCCCCACCTTTTGTCGCTTTACAACGTATGGACTGCTCGGGGAGAATCCGTCAGCCATTTCGCGATACAAACCCATGACAGAGTCAAAAGGCTCAGGACAGCCACGCAGTGCGCCGCTGCCGGTCGGCACGTTGCTGTCCAACTATCGTATTGTAAAGAAGTTGGCCAGCGGGGGGTTCAGCTTCGTCTATCTCGCCACCGACGAGCATGGGACGCCGGTGGCCGTGAAGGAATACCTGCCGTCGTCACTGGCCCGTCGCGCGCCCGGCGAGCTGATCCCCGTCGTGCCGGAAGAAAGCGCAAGCGCGTTCCGCCTGGGGCTCAAGTATTTCTTTGAAGAAGGCCGGTCGCTGGCCAGGATTTCGCACCCCGCCATCGTGCGCGTGCTGAATTTCTTCCGGGAAAACGGCACCGTCTACATGGTGATGGCGTACGAGCAGGGCAAAACGCTGCAGGAGCACATTCTCGCCGCGCGCCAGCAGGGCAAGCTGAAGATGCTGCGTGAGCGTTTCATCCGCCAGGTCTTCCACGACCTGATGAGCGGTCTGCGCGAAGTCCACATCCACAAGCTGCTCCACCTCGACATCAAGCCTGGCAACATCTATCTGCGCGAAGACCACTCGCCGATCCTGCTCGACTTTGGCGCGGCACGGCAGACGCTGACTGCCGAGGCGTCGCGCTTCCAGCCGATGTATACGCCCGGCTTTGCCGCGCCGGAGCTGTATCGCAAGCACAACGAACTGGGGCCGTGGACCGACATCTACAGCATCGGCGCCACGATCTACGCCTGCATGGCCGGCACGCCGCCCCAGGAAGCCACGCAGCGCGAAAAGGAGGACAAGCTCGAAGAAGGCCTGGAGCGCCTGCGCAAGGTCTATACGAGCAGCCTGATCGACCTGGTCGGCTGGTGCCTGAAGCTGAAGCCGGAAGAGCGCCCGCAAAGCGTCTTCCGCCTGCAGAAGGTGTTGCGCGAAGAGAGCAATGCCCTGACCGAGATGCAGGCTCTGACTGCCGTCACGCTGGGCGGTCCCGTGCCGGACGAAAAAGAGCCGCTGACCACGCGATTCATGAGCCTGTTGCGCCGCCGGGACAACTGACCCGCTCGCGCGGAGTATGATTTTTACATTCCAACGGTGCAGCACTGGACGCGACCAGCCGCTGCACCGTTTTCCCTTTTGATCGAAACCTCACTGCCACGATGCGTTTCTCGGTTTATCAAGAAAGCAAGAAGGGCGCGCGACGCGTCAACCAGGACCGCATGGGCTACTGCTTCACGCGCGACGCCATGCTCATGGTGCTGTGCGACGGTCTGGGCGGACACTCCCTGGGCGAAGTCGCGGCCCAGCAGGCGCTGCAGACCATGGCGCGCCAGTTCCAGCGCCACGCCCGCCCGTCCATCCGCAATCCGCGCGATTTCCTGCATGAAGGCATCATGCTCGCGCACCGCGACATCCACCGCTATGCCGAGACCAACGGCCTGCCCGATGCACCGCGCACGACGATCGTCTGCGCCCTGGCGCAGCGCGGTGCCCTGCATTGGGCGCACGCGGGCGACTCGCGCATGTACCTGATGCGCAAAGGCGCGCTCGTCACGCGCACGCGCGATCACTCCAAGATCGAGAACCTGCTGCAGCAAGACCGCGTGCTGCCGATGCAGGTGGCCAACCATCCCGAGCGCAACAAGATCTACAACTGCCTGGGCTCACCCAACCTGCCGTTGATCGACATCGGCGGGCCGGTCAACCTGGAGCCCGGCGACGTCGCCATGCTGTGCTCCGACGGCCTGTGGGGCAGCGTGCAGGAAGACGAACTGGTCGACACCTGCACGAGCTTCTCCGTCACGCAGGCCATTCCGGAGCTCATCGCGCGCGCCCTGCGCAACGCCGGCGACACGGCGGACAACACCACGGCCATCGCCATGATGTGGGAACTCGATGCGGTGACGACCACGCAGGATTCGGTGCAGACCGACACCCTGCCGCTGAACGCCTTCACCACGTCCATCCTTGACGCGCCCAGCGGCGAATCGGGGCTGATGTCGGAGGAAGAGATCGAGCGCTCGATCGCCGAGATCCGCGCCGCCATCGACAAGACGAGCAACCTGACGCGCTGAGCCGCTGGTCTGCACGCCGCCGGCCCGCCCTGCCAGCATCACGCTGGCAGCGCGGGCCGGTATCATGTCGGGCTACACGTTTTCTCAAGCGAGACCCCACATGCGACCCAGCGGCCGCCAGCCCGACCAACTCCGCCCCGTCACCCTCACCCGCCACTTCACGCGCCATGCCGAAGGCTCGGTGCTGGTGTGCTTTGGCGACACGCAAGTGCTCTGCACGGCAAGCGTGCTGCCCAAGGTGCCGCCCCACAAGAAAGGCAGCGGCGAAGGCTGGGTGACGGCCGAATACGGCATGCTGCCGCGCTCGACGCACACCCGCTCCGACCGCGAAGCCGCGCGCGGCAAGCAGACCGGCCGCACGCAGGAGATCCAGCGCCTGATCGGCCGCGCGATGCGCTCGGTGTTTGACCTGGCCGCACTGGGCGAACATACCCTGCACCTCGATTGCGACGTGCTGCAGGCGGACGGCGGCACGCGCACCGCCAGCATTACCGGCGCATTCGTCGCCGCACATGACGCCGTTTCGGTGATGCGCGAAAGAGGCCTGCTCGTGGGCGAGCCCATCCGCGATTTCGTGGCGGCCGTCTCGGTCGGCGTGGTCGACGGCGTGCCGGTGCTCGACCTCGACTACCCCGAAGACTCCGCGTGCGACACCGACATGAACGTCGTGATGACGGGCAGCGGCGGCTTTGTGGAGGTGCAGGGCACGGCCGAAGGCACGCCCTTCACGCGCGCCGAAATGGAGGCGCTGCTCGGCCTCGCCGACAAGGGCATCCGCGAACTGATCGGCCTGCAGAAGCAGGCGCTGGGCCTGTGAGCGCAACCGTCGCGGCAGCCATGCGCAAGATCGTGCTCGCCTCCAACAACGCCGGCAAGCTGGCGGAATTCAACGCCCTGCTCGCCCCGCTCGGCTTCGACGTGACGCCGCAGGGCGCACTGGGTATTCCCGAAGCGGAAGAACCGTACGCCACGTTCGTGGAAAACGCGCTGACCAAGGCGCGCCATGCAAGCCGCGCGTCGGGCCTGCCGGCGCTGGCCGACGACTCCGGCATCTGCGTGCATGCGCTGGGCGGCGCACCCGGCGTGTACTCCGCCCGCTATGCGCAACTGGCCGGCGAAGAGAAGTCCGACGCCGCCAACAACGCCCGCCTCGTGCGCGAGCTCGCAGGCAAGGCCGACCGCGGCGCGCACTATGTTTGTGTGCTCGTCTATGTGCGCCATGCCGACGACCCACAGCCCATCATCGCCGAGGGCAACTGGTTCGGCCAGGTGATCGACACTCCGCGCGGCGACGGTGGCTTCGGCTACGACCCGCATTTCCTGCTCCCGGACCTCGGCAAGACTGCGGCCGAACTGTCCAAGGCCGAGAAGAACCGCGTGAGCCATCGGGCACAGGCGCTCGGACGGTTGGTCCAGCGCCTGCGCCAGTTTGACAACGCCTGACGTTTCCATGATCCCGATTCACCCAGCCGGCGCCGGCAGGACGCCCCCCGCGCCACCCGCCGAGACGGGCGACAAGGTCACCTCCGTCTTTTTGCAGCCCGGCAAGATCAGCCTGCCCGCCTCGCCGCCGCTGTCCCTGTACGTGCACGTGCCGTGGTGCGTGCGCAAGTGCCCGTACTGCGATTTCAACTCGCATGCGGAGCCGGAACACGGCATCCCGGAAGCGCGCTTCCTGGCGGCCGTGCGGCAGGACCTGGAGGCCGCGCTGCCGATGGTCTGGGGCCGCCCCGTGCACACCATCTTCATCGGCGGAGGCACGCCGAGCCTGCTCTCCGCGCAGGGACTGGACCGCCTGCTGTCGGACATCCGCATGCTGCTGCCCGTGGACGCCGATGCCGAGATCACGATGGAAGCCAACCCGGGCACGTTCGAAGCCGAGCGCTTCCGCAGCTACCGCGCCAGCGGGGTGAACCGGCTGTCGATCGGCATCCAGAGCTTCAATGACAAGCACCTGCAGGCGCTGGGCCGCATCCACAGCGCGGCCGAGGCGCGTGCCGCCATCGAGATCGCCCGGGCACACTTCGACAACATCAACCTCGACCTGATGTTCGCGCTGCCCGGCCAGACCCTCGCCGAATGCGAGGCCGACGTGGAAGCCGCGCTGTCGTTCGAGACGAACCACGTGTCGCTGTATCACCTGACGCTGGAGCCGAACACGTACTTCGCCAAGTACCCGCCCGCACTGCCGGACGACGACACGGCGTTTGCGATGCAGGACTGGATCCACGCGCGGCTGGCCGCGGCGGGCTACCAGCACTACGAGGTGTCGGCATATGCCAGGCCCGGCAAACGCTGCAAGCACAACCTGAACTACTGGCAGTTCGGCGATTACCTCGGCATCGGGCCGGGTGCCCACGGCAAGCTCAGCTTTCCGCACCGGGTCATCCGCGAGATGCGGCACAAGCATCCGGACACGTATCTGCGCAACGCCGAGAGCGCCGGCGGCGCGGCGCTCGTGCAGGAGCAGCGGGAAGTGGACGCGGCCGACCTGCCGTTCGAATTCATGCTCAACGCGCTGCGCCTGACGGACGGTTTCCCCGTCACGCTGTTCCAGGAGCGCACCGGCCTGCCGCTGCGTTCCATCGAGCGCGAACTCGATGCGGCCGAGCAGCGCGGCCTGCTCACGCGCGACCACGTGGCCATCCGCCCCACCGAGCTTGGCCAGCGATTCCTGAACGACCTGCAGGCGCTGTTCCTGTCCGACGACGAAAACTGACAGCGACCCGGTGCCAAGTTGCACCGGGTGCCGTTACAATGGCGACCTTGCACGCACTGCGTAGCAAAGTCCCAGGGAAGCGTGGCCGAGTGGTTTAAGGCAGCAGTCTTGAAAACTGCCGATGGGGTGACCCATCCGTGAGTTCGAATCTCACCGCTTCCGCCAATTCCCCCTCCCACCTGCCCCAAGGCCGGGCCTTGGTGGGGGAGCGCTTGCGCTCGCCGGGTTTCCTTTGTCACCGGTACGCCAACCTTGCCATGTGCCCGGCCACCCGATTGGCGTCGGGCGCCGCGAGCAATCGCAGTCCCCTTCCCAACTAACCAGTCGCAACCTCGAGCGCGAGATTGAATCGCTCCAACAGCAGCGCGCCGATCTCGTGCGAGCGCTGGCAGCGGCCGAAGATCCGTAAGAACATTCCCCATCGGCTCATTGCAACAGGCCAACGCACGGGCTCGCGTCACGCGTTTGCAGAGAGAGTTGCGGCGCTTGAAAGCCGCGCTTGGCACGTCAAAGCGGCATCAGGACGTCGGCGACTTCCTGATCGAGATGTTCCGCGAGCGCGTCTTATTCAGCGAATGGCATTGCATCGTGGCCGAGGCGCGACGCCGCCATGATTCAAAGGCGACGGAAGGTCAAATCGGTACGCTCGCTGCGGGGCCGGGCGCACAAAGCTGATATAGTCGCGTCGCCTCCGATTTCTGAACCTTGCGATGTCTTTCGTCCTCCGCCGAACCGTCCTCACGTTCGTTGCCGCAGCCTCGGTTGCGGGCGCCGGCCTCGTCCACGCACAAGCCAGTGCACCACAAGCCCCGGCAGTGTCCACGGCTGCGTCGGGCGGCACCGTCGCAGAACTGCAGCAATTGCTGGCGCAGAAGCGCCTGACCGAACTGCGCACGACGTACAACGGCGACTACGGCACGAGCCTGCTGCTGGTCAACGAAGACACCACGGCCTACGTCGCCCTGTCGTATCGCAAAGAACTGTGGCGTGTTTACAAGTTTGCGTCGGTCGCTCCGGCCGAGGGCGCGTACGAAACGCTGGCCAGCCAAACCCGTACGTGGGCGGAAGACGATCTGCGCCGCGCCGTCACGGCCGGCCAGAAGGCGCAACTGGAGCGCGAAGCCCAGGCAGCTCAGCAGCGCGCCGCCTCGCTCAGCGAGGAAGTCCGCATCATGCAGGCGCAGCGCCGGAAGATGCTGACCGAACAGCAGACCATGCGTCAGGAAACGAAGGCGCTGGACATCGAGCGCCGGGCGTACCAGGCGCAGGTCGAATCGCTGCAGCAGCAGATCCGCCTGCTGGAAAAGCAACTCAACGATCCGCACTGGTCGCCGACGCCCTCAACGTCTGGTCAAGGTCTTTGACATTCACCTTCCCGGCCTGGCGCAACTGCGGCAGGCCGGCATCCTCTCCGCCTTCGCAACGCGCATCGAGTTAAGAGCAATCTGATCGACCACCGTCCATCTCCCGCTTAGCATGGCGCCTGCTTGCGCAGCCAGCTCGGATGCGCGCTGCGGCCACCAGCGGAGACGGACTTGGAATCCCCCAACTTCATCATCGACGGACACCTGCGCCTCCCGGGCTTGGTGCGTATGCCGCCGCCATTCGGGCCAGCACTCGACAGCGCGCAGCCCAGCGCGACAACGCAGGTAAGCGCACCGATCGAGCCGGTAGCCGACACATGCGTTGACACCGGTACAGCGGGCCATGGGCAGTGGCGTCAACGCATGACCGTGCTGTCCATTGGCATGGCATGCACATTGGCGGCAGCGTTGCTTGGCTGGTGGACCGGGCAGCATGGGCAGGCAGCCGCAGAGTTGGAGCAAGCAACCGTGGCCGCCCTCGCCCCGCAGACCGTACCGCCCCTTTCGCTCCAGCATGCCCCTGCGTCAGAGGCGGCGTCCACGGAACCAAATGAAGCCACGGAATCCGAGGTCGTTGCCACACCCGTAGCCCACGTGGTCCCGGCGGCCGACATGGTGCTCGACGAAACGAAAGTTGCCGCGCCGGCCATCGCCGCAGCAGAGTCAGCCTTAGCGCAGTTGCCGGCGAAACCGCGTGGACCGCGCCCCCTGGTGCGGGCCGCCGCGCCGACGCCACCGAAGTTGCTGCGCTCGCCCGCATTGCACGACGAAGCGCCAGCGACGATCGAAGTCGAATGGCCGACGACCGACACGGCGCCGATCACCTCAGCCTATGCAGCGCCGGGCACGCCGGTGCGCATCGAACTGCAACGGCATACGCGCTTCACAGACTGACCGGAGCGCGTGCCGCCGCGCCGGCTCAGTGCAACTGGCCGCCGGTTTCGCGTACGTCGTGCAGCGTGCGCAGCGTTGTCTCGATGGCGATGCGCAGCCCGGCGACGATGGTGTCGTGCGCCATGCTGGGTTGCCCCGGGTGCTTGGCCGCCTGCGACGGCAGATACGGGATGTGAATGAAGCCACCGCGCGTGGGCAGCTTCTGGCGGGCGATGGCGTGCATCAACCCATAGAAGACGTGATTGCACACAAAGGTGCCCGCCGTCTGCGAGACCGACGCGGGAACGCCGCCCGCACGCAGTTCGCGCACGATCGTCTTGATCGGCAGCGTTGAAAAATACGCGGCCGGCCCGTCACTCGCGATGGCGATATCGATCGGTTGCTTGCCGGCGTTGTCGGCAATGCGCGCATCGTCGACATTGATGGCGATGCGCTCGATCGCCATCTCGGCACGGCCACCGGCCTGCCCCACGGCGATCACGACATCCGGCTGTAGCGTCTGCAGCAACTTGCCGAGCACTTTGTTGGACTCGCCAAAGATGGTCGGCAACTGGCGCGCGACGATGTCGGCGCCTGCGATTCCCTGTCCATCGAGGGTGCGCACGGCTTCCCACGACGGATTGATGGGTTCGTTCTCGAACGGATCGAAGCCGGTGACGAGGACGGTAGGCATGACGTTCTCCTGCTTGCTGCGTAAGACAAAAACGATGATAAACGTCCGTCGAACATCATGCCCAAGCGCGTTGCGGCGTCAGTGTGCCTTGCTGCGCTTGTTCTCGAAGTTCAACAGGATGTCGACTTCTTCCGTGCCCGCGGTGTGCAGCCATTCACGCGTCAGACGCTCGCCCAGGCGGCGCATGTCGCCCTGCAGGGTCACGTCGGGATTGAGCACGCGCACGCCGGTCTTGGCGAGTTCGGCTTCATCGCGCTCGTAGGTCTGGCGGCTGGAATCCCAACCGCGCGCCTCGTAATCCTTGGCAAGCTTGAGCACCGTCTGCTGCATCGCGGGCGGGAGCTTGGCAAAGCGCGCCTCGTTCACGAACACGGCATTCTTCGGAATCCACGCATTGACCTTGTAGTAATACGTCATGCGCTGGCCGGCCTTCGTCTCCAGACCGGTGGACGGCGAGGTGACCATGGTGTCGATGCGGCCACCGGCAATCGCGGCGGTCAGATCGGCGGCTTCCACCTGCACGGCCTGCGCGCCATACAACTCGGCAATGCGCTTTTGCGCCGCGTTATACGTACGCAAACGATGTCCCTTCAGGTCAGACAAACGGGCAATCGGTGTTTCGGAATACAGGTTCTGCGGCGGCCAGGGCACGGCGTACAGCAGGCGCAATCCGTTGGCCTTCATCAACGCTTCGATGTGGCCGCGCGAGGCTTCCCACAGCAGGCGCGCATCGTTGTAGCCCGATACCACAAAGGGAATCGAATCCACACCGAAGAGCGGATCGCGCTGGGCCAACGTCGACAGCATCACTTCGCCCGCCTCGGCCTTGCCTTCCTTGACACCGTCAAAGATCGCGGCCGGCTTGAGCAGCGTGCCGTTCGGATAGACCTCAAGCTTGAGCCCGCCATTGGTGGCGCTGCTGACCGCATCTGCGAAGGCCTGCAGGTTTTGCGTATGGAAATTGAGGGCCGGATACGGCGTGGCCACTCGGAGCGTTTCCGCACGGGCTTGCGCGGCGGAAATCAACGACAGCGCGCTGGCTGCGAGAACACAAAAAAAGCGGCGTCCCGACATGGAACGGCCGCTCGTCATCTGGCTGCTCATGAATCCCCCCGGAGAAGAGCACGATGCGAGGTCTACGACCGCGTGCCCTTGTCTCGCGGGCAGCGACCGCGCTTGGCGGCGTCCGCCGGCTGAGAACCGCCAGCGTGACGCGCACCGCACGCGTCGCATTAAACACGATTAGTGGAGCATCAGGAAGTGCAAGAGCACGATATTGGCTGCAAGCAACATCAGCGCCGTCGGCACCTGCGCCTTGATGACGGCGTTCTTGTCGGACAGCTCCAGCAGCGCCGCCGGCACGATGTTGAAGTTGGCCGCCATCGGCGTCATGAGCGTGCCGCAGTAGCCCGAGAACATGCCGATGGCCGCCATGACCGCTGGGTTCGCATGGAACACGCCCACCAGGATGGGCACGCCCACCCCGCCGGTCATGACCGGGAAAGCGGCAAAGCCATTGCCCATGATGACGGTAAACAGCGCCATGCCCACGCAATAGACGATGACTGCGACGAGGCGATAGTCCATGTTGATGTAGGCGGTGGTCAGGTGCGCCACGGCCTTGCCCACGCCGGCATCGGCAAAGACCAGGCCCAGCATGGCGAGCATCTGCGGCAGCACAAGCGCCCAGCCGAGCGACTCTGTCAGGCGACGCGATTCACGCATGGCCTGCACCGGCGTGTCGCGCGTCAGCCAGCACGCCAGCGCGAGCGAGATGATGCAGCCCAGGCCCAGCGAGACGAAGGTCTGGTTCTTCGGATCGAGCAGCAAGTCGCCACCGATCTTCACGTCCTTCAGGAACACGCTGCCGATGACGGTGACCACCGGAATGGTCAGCGCCGGGATGAAGAGGCGGTTGCCCAGGCGCTTGGCCGAGGCGCGGCGTTCCTCCACCGACAGCTCGCCGTGCTTGCCGAGCGTGACGCCGCCCATGCCCGCCAGCAGCGCCATCACCACGGCGCCCACCCCCACCACGATCGGCGGAATCTTGTCGCCGACCAGGAAGATGACGGCGAAGATCGCCCAGAACAGGCCCGTGGTCCAGCGGCGCGGGTGGTGCTTGTCGGCAAAGGTCATCAGCGCGGTGATCGTCAGGATGATCCCGGCCAGCCAGTACAGATAGTTGATCGACAGAATCATGGCTTACCCCTGCTTGGCCGCAGCCGCGTTGGTGTTGGCGCCGCCCAGCTCGCGGGCCAGCCAGCCGTCCAGGCGCTTGAGGCGCACGGAATGGATCAGGAACGCGCAGATCGCGGTCGGGATGCCCCACACGGCGATATGCAGCGGTTCCACGTCGATGCCCGAGCCCAGCAGGAACGTGTGCATCAGCGCGATGGCGCCGAAGGCCACGAAGATGTCTTCGCCGAAGAACAGGCCGACGTTGTCGGTGGCAGCGCAGAAGGCCAGCAGGCGTTCGCGCACCGGCGCCGGCAGCTTGCCGAAACGGTTCTCGGCAGCGCCTTCTGCCATCGGGGCCAGCAGCGGACGCACCATCTGCGGATGACCGCCGAGGCTCGTCAGACCGGCAGCGGCCGTCAGCTCGCGCACGGCGAGATAGACGATCAGCAGACGGCCAACGGTGGCCGATTGAATGCGCGCGATCCAGTTCTGCGCATGCTCACGCAAGCCGTGGCGCTCGAGCAGGCCCACCACCGCGAGCGGCAGCAGGATGATCAGCGGCAAGGTCCGCGTCTTGACGATGCCCGTCCCGATCGCCGTCAGGATTTGTTCGATGGACATCGACGCCGCAAAACCGGTAGCGATGGCGGCCACGGCCACCACCAGCATCGGATTGAATCGCAGGATGAACCCCGCGATGATGACGACCACCCCGATCAGCGGCCATAGATTCACTGCCGTACTCATGTGGTGCTTCCCCCCCAAAGGTCAAAAAAGCCCCGCCGGAAGGACGGGGCCATCATGGTTCAGGCGCCGGCGCGGACAGCGATGCCTTCGCTGCCAAGCCGTTCCCGAATGCGTCGCGCGAACGCCAGCGCATGCGCGCCGTCGCCGTGCAGACAAACCGTTTCCGCGCGGATCGGAACCCACGTGCCGTCGATGGCCTTCACACGCTGTTCGCGCACCATCGTCAGCGTCTGGTCCAGCGCGGCGTCTTCGTCGTCGATCAGCGCGCCGGGCGTGCCGCGTTTGACGAGCGAGCCGTCGGCGTTGTAACCCCGATCGGCAAACACCTCTTCCTTGACATGCAGGCCCAGCTCGCGCGCGGCTTTGATGAGCTCGCCGCCGGCAAGGCCGAACACGACCAGCGACGGATCGAAATCGCGGATGGCGCGCACGACGGCCATGGCCAGCGGCCGGTCACGCGACGCCTGGTTGTAGAGCGCACCGTGCGCCTTCACGTGCGCGAGTTTGCCGCCCTGCGCGCGCACGATGGCTGCGAGGCCGCCGATCTGGAACAGCACGCCGGCGTAGATCTCTTCGGGCGGCAGGTGCATCTCCGTGCGGCCGAAGTTCTCGCGGTCGGGAAAGCTCGGATGCGCGCCGATCGAGACGCCTTCGCGCAGTGCCCACGCCACCGTCCGGCGCATGGTGTTGACGTCGCCGGCGTGCCAGCCGCATGCGACGTTGGCGGAGCTCACGAGCTTGAGCAGCGCCTCATCGTTTTCGCAGCCTTCGCCCAGGTCGGCGTTCAGATCGATCGTCGTCATGATGTTTTCCGGTGCATCAGGCGTTCAATCGCGTGCGCGCGGTGCGCCGCGCGGTCGAGAGAATGCCCTGGCGCTGCCAATCCAGCGCGGTTTCGATTTGCTGCAGATAACGTGCCACGTCGGCGCGGGCGGCTTCGGCCTGTTCCAGCGTCACGCGTTCGAAGCGGATGCGCTGCCCCAGCGGAATCTGCGCCAGGCGCCACTGGTCGGCGAGGATGACCGTGCCGATCTTCGGATAGCCGCCGGTGGTCTGCGCGTCGGCCATCAGGACGATGGGCTGGCCCGAGGGCGGCACCTGGATCACGCCTGGCACCACGCCGTGGGAGAGCAGATCGCCGCTGCGCTGCTTCTTGCGGGCAAGCTCCGGCCCCTGCAAGCGGAACCCCATGCGGTTGCTGTTTGGCGTGAGCGTCCAGTCGGATTCCCAGAACGCGGCCTGCGCATCGGCGAGGAAGTCGTCGTATTCGGGGCCGGGCAGCACGCGGATGACCGGGGTGTCGTGATGCGTGCGGTCGAACGTCCAGCGCGCGGCTTTCACGGCGACGGCGTCGCCGCTGATGTCGGGCGCGTATGTGGTGTCCGCTGGCAGCACGGGCAGCCTGTCGCCGTCTTTGAGCGGGCGGCCCTCAAAGCCGCCGAAGCCGGCCTTCAGGTCGGTACTGCGCGAGCCCATCATTTCCGGCACATCGATGCCGCCGGCCACGCACAGATACGCCCGCACGCCGCCCTGTGCCACGCGCAGTGTCAGCGTTTGCCCGCGCTGCACCGGAATCGCGCGCCAGGCGTGCACCGGGGCGCCGTCGAGCGTCGCCCGGCAGTCAGCGCCCGTCAGCGCGATCAGGCCATTCGCATGGAAGCGCAGCGTGGCGTTGCCCAACGTGAACTCGATACCGGCCGCATTGCTGGGGTTGCCGACGAGGCGGTTGCCGACGTACAGCGACAGCGGATCGAGCGCGCCGGACGTACACACGCCAAAGCGGCGGTATCCGGTGCGGCCCAGATCCTGCACCGACGCGAGCACGCCGGCCCGCACGATCTCGATCATCGGCTGGAGCTTGGCACTCATACGCGCACCTTCGAGGCAACAAAGCGGACGCGGTCTCCGGGCGACAGCAACGCCGGAGGATTGCGCTGCGGCATGAAGAGCGCTGCATCCGTACGGCCGATCAGTTGCCAGCCGCCTGGCGACGCGGCCGGGTAGATGCCGGTCTGCTCGCCGCCAATGCCCACGGATCCGGCCGGCACCGCCATGCGCGGCTCGGCGCGGCGTGGCGTGGCCAGCGACTTGTCGAGGCCGCCCATATAGGCAAAGCCTGGCTGGAAGCCCAGGAAGTACACGATGTATTCGGGCGCGGTATGGCGGCGCACGACCTCGGCCGGCGTCAGCCCGGTGTGCCTGGCCACCTCGCGCAGATCGGGACCCTCCTCGCCGCCGTAGGCCACTTCGATGTCGACGAGCTTGCCGTCGGCGACCAGCGCCTCGCTTTCTTCCCAGGCCTCGCGCAGTTGCGTTTCAAGCCGTTGCGCGTCGGCCAGCGGACCGAACACGAGCGTCAGGTTGTTCATGCCGGGGACCACGTCGACCACATCCGGCCAGTTGGACGCGCGCGAAGCCATGGCCCAGATGCGCTGCTGACAGTTCAAGGTCGCCGGCGGCGGCACCTCGCACAACAGCGCCAGTTCGCCCAGCCGGTGAATCGTGCACTGCAACTTAACCCCCGTCTCGTGTGCGCGATTCGCGGGAGATCCCGGCAAAACCGTGCGCGATTGAAAACGAAAGCGATACGTTAATAAAACGTTGATAAATTCTATATAAGAAGTAACCCTTAGTCCGTCCGGGATCGGCGGGCGTCAACTGCCAGCGCGATCGGCCCACTTTCATGATAGGCACCGGGCATACGGGGGAAAGAACCGCACGCGGGCGCCCCACCCATCAACGTGAAAACGCCCGGAGAGCCCGGGCGCAGAAGGGTGCAGGAATCAGGCCGTCGGCTCTTCGCGCGTAATGCGCAAGCCGAGGACGAGCGCGGCGACGGCGCAGATGGCCATCATGCCGAGCAACGGTAGCGCGGTCTGCCCGATGGCGGCGACCACGGTGCCGGTCACCATGCCGAGGCCGAACTGCATGGCGCCCATCAGCGCCGAGCCCGTGCCTGCGCGGGCGCCCTGTCCGGCCATCGCCAACGCGCCGGTGTTGGGCGAAATGCAGCCGATCGAGGCGATGTAGCAGAACAGCGCCGCCAGCACGAGCGGCAACGGCGTAAAGCCGGCGACGGCGGCCAGTGCGGCCAGCACGCTCGTGATCGCCGGCACCCACAGCGCCCGGCGCAGCACCCGCACCGGCGAGTACTTGCGCACCAGCCGCACATTCACACGCGAGGCCGCGATCATCCCCGCCGCGTTGCTGCCGAACACCCAGGCGTAGCGCGACGGCGTCAGCCCATAGCCGTCGATCAGCACAAACGACGACACGGTGATGTATGCAAACATGCCCGACAGGAACACCGCGCCGCACCACATGTAGGCGGCGTAGTGGCGATCGCGCAGCAATTCCCAGTAGTCGCGCAGCACGTGGCCGACGGCCAGCCTGCGGGCCTGCTCCGGCGCCAGCGATTCGCGCATGAGGTAGTGCACGGCCACCAGCGATGCCAGCCCGAACGCCGCGAGCAGCACAAAGATGACGCGCCACGACGCCACCTGCAGCACTGCCCCGCCGATCATGGGCGCCAGGATGGGTGCCACACCCATCACCAGCATCAGCGTGGAATAAGCCTGCGCCGCGCCGGCCGGGTCCATGCGGTCGCGCACGGCCGCGCGCGCGATCACCATGCCGGCGCAGCCGCCGAAGCCCTGCACGCCGCGCAGGGCCGCCAGCGTGGTGGCGTCCTGGGCGAATGCGCAGCCGATGGAAGCGGCCACGTACATTGCCAGGCCGATATAGAGCGGCGGCTTGCGGCCGAACCGGTCGCTGGCGGGCCCGTAGATGAGCTGGCCGATTGCCAGGCTGATCAGGAAGACGGTGAGCGTGAGACCGGCTGCCGCGGACGATGTGTTCAGCTCGCGCGCGATGGTCGGCAAGCTCGGTAGATACATGTCGACGGAAAGCGGGCCGACGGCGGTCAGCGCGCCGAGCAAGAGAAGCCAGCCGGGAATCGGGCCCGGCACGCGGGATCGGGGATTGGGAGCGGTCATGAGAATGCGGGACGCGCGGCAGGGATGGCTTCCGTGCCGGGGCAAACAGTGAACTGTAGCGCAAACTCGCAAACGCCGCCGCGCACCGCGTGGGTGCAAAATCGCCTGCGCGCCCCACGCGAGAGCGGCCCCCGCCACGTGGATACCTCGGCATGACAAGTTGCGACCGGCAGATCAACGTGGTCGGGCCGGCACGGCTTTTGCACTCCCCCACCCCCCGTACGAGGCATGCGCCGACCCCACCAGACCAGACGTCCGGCGCGGTGCCGGACGATATAATTCCTCGTTGATGATAAGCATCACACACCCATGATGATTGCTGCGATGCGTCGGCGCGAATCTGCGTCGGCATCGCCTGTTGTGCAGTGTCGTCAACGCCCTAAAAAGATTGCCTCCGCGACATGCGCTCGCGGTGAGCGGCACGGAAACCACGAGCCAACCTGTTGTGACACCACTCCCACCACGCCTGTCGCTGACGGGCATGACCAAGCGCTACCCGAGCGTGGTCGCCAACGACGGCGTCAGCCTGACTGTCGCGCCGGGCGAGATCCACGCCGTGCTGGGCGAAAACGGCGCCGGCAAGTCGACGCTGATGAAGATCATCTTCGGCGCCGTGCAGCCTGACGCCGGCGAGATGCAACTCGACGGCCAGCGCGTCGAGATCGCCAATCCGCACCAGGCGCGCGCCCTCGGCATCGCCATGGTGTTCCAGCACTTCTCGCTGTTCGACACGCTCACGGTGGCGGAGAACATCCTGCTCGGCCTGCCCGCAGGCACCGATTTGCGCGACGTGGCTGACCAGGTGCGCAGCACGGGCGAGAAATACGGCCTGCCGCTGGAGCCGCATCGCCATGTGCATACGCTTTCCGTGGGCGAGCGCCAGCGCGTGGAAATCGTGCGCGCCCTGCTCACCAAGCCGCGTCTGCTGATCCTTGACGAGCCGACCTCGGTGCTGACGCCGCAGGCCGTCGAAAAGCTGTTCGTGACGCTGCGCCAGTTGGCGGCAGAAGGCACGAGCATCCTCTACATCAGCCACAAGCTCGACGAGATCCAGGCCCTGTGCCACACCGCCACGGTGATGCGCATGGGCAAGGTCACGGGCGTGTGCGACCCGCGCCAGGAAACGGCGGCGTCGCTGTCGCGCATGATGATCGGTGGCGAGCCTCCGCGCGAATTGCGCCCCCAGACCACACCCGGCGAGGTGCGCATGGAGGTGGCCGGACTGTCGCTGCCCAAGGCCCACGCCTTTGCGACGGAGCTGCGGGACATCGCCCTGCAGTTGCGCAGCGGCGAGATCGTCGGCATTGCAGGCGTATCGGGCAACGGGCAGCAGGAACTGCTGGCAGCCCTGTCTGGCGAGGACACCCGCGCGTCGGCACAGACCATCAGCATCGGCAACGAGCCGGTCGCCAAGCTGGACCCGCGTGCGCGCCGCAAGCGCGGCCTGTCGTTCGTGCCGGAAGAGCGCCTGGGGCGCGGCGCCGTGCCCTCGCTGTCGCTGGCAGCCAATACGCTGCTGACGCATCAGCGTGCACCCCAGGTGCGGGGCGGGCTCATCGACAAGAAGGCCGCCGCCAAGCTGGCTACCGCCATCATCAGCCGGTTTGGCGTGAAGGCGGGCGGCCCCGACGCGCTGGCCAAGAGCCTGTCGGGCGGCAACCTGCAGAAATTCATCGTCGGCCGCGAAATCGAATGCGCGCCCCGCGTGCTCATCGTCGCGCAACCCACCTGGGGCGTCGACGTGGGCGCCGCTGCCCAGATCCACAACGAAATCCTCGCGCTCAAGGCGGGGGGCTGCGCCATCCTGATCGTGTCGGAAGAACTCGACGAACTCTTTGCGCTGTGCGATCGCCTGCACGTGATCGCCAACGGGCGCCTCTCGCCCTCCACGCCCACGCACGCCACCGACCGCGAACAGATCGGCCTGTGGATGAGCGGCATGTGGGACAAAGCGCCGGCGCCGGCCGCCGCCAGCTCGGGGGTGGCCCATGGCTGACGTCATGCATGGCAGCCGCCTGGCGCTGCCCGTTTCGCTGGAGCTGCGGGCCATTCCGTCGCGCACCATGGCCTATGCCTCGCCGCTCATCGCGCTGGTGCTGACGATGGTGTTCGGCCTGCTGCTGTTCGCGCTGCTCGGCAAGGACCCGGTCGCGGGGCTGCGCGTGTTCCTGGTCGAACCGCTGGTCAGCAAGCGCGCGATCGGTGAAGTGCTGCTCAAGACCGTGCCGCTGGTGCTGTGCGCGCTGGGCTTGTCGGTGTGCTATCGCGCCAACGTATGGAACATCGGCGCGGAGGGGCAGCTCATCGTGGGCGGCATCTTTGCAGCGGCCACCATCATCTACTTCGATACGCCGGCGCCCGCCATCCCCGGCGGCTTTGCGCTGGTGCTGGCCATCGTTGCCGGCCTCGTCGGCGGCGCGCTGTGGGCGGCGATCACCGCGCTGCTGCGCGATCGCTTTCATGCCAACGAGATCCTCGTCTCGCTCATGCTTACGTACATCGCGCAGTTGCTGCTGCTGTACGTGGTCAACGGGCCGTTGAAAGACCCGAACGGCATGAACTTCCCGCAATCGATCGTGTTCGACAGCGCGTTCGTTCTGCCGACGCTCGTGGCCGGCACGCGCCTGCACGTCGGCTTCCTGTTCATGCTGGTGATGACGGCGGCGATGACGTTGTTCGTCTTCCGCAGCTTTGCGGGCTATCGCCTGCAAGTCGGCGGCCTGGCGCCGCAAGCCGCGCGCTATGCAGGTTTCTCGTCGCGGGCGGCGCTGTGGACGGCGCTGCTGGTGTCGGGCGGCCTCGCAGGCATTGCCGGCGCCTTCGAAGTCACCGGGCCGATCGGGCAACTGCTGCCATCCATTTCCCCCGGCTACGGCTTTGCCGCCATCGTGGTGGCGTTCGTCGGGCGCCTGAACCCGGTGGGCACCGTGCTGGGCGCGATCGTGATGTCGCTCTTCTATATCGGCGGCGAGCTTGCGCAATCGCGCCTGGGGCTGCCGTCGGCCATTACCGGAGTGTTCCAGGGGATGCTGCTGTTCTTCCTGCTCGCCTGCGACACGCTCATCGAATACCGCCTGCGCTGGCGCGCGCACCACTGATATGGAAAGTCTCGCTCCCCTGATCGCCGCGTCGATCAACGCCGGCACCCCGCTGCTGCTGGCCGCCCTGGGCCTCTTGATGAACGAACGCTCCGGCGTGCTCAACCTCGGCGCCGAAGGGATGATGCTGGTGGCCGCCGTGGTCGGTTTCATGGTCGGCTACCAGACGCAGGTTCCCCTGCTGGGTTTTGCTGCCGGCGCGATTGCCGGCATGGTGATGGCGTCGCTGTTTGCATGGCTGGCGCTGGTGCTCGTCACCAACCAGGTCGCCACGGGCCTCGCCCTGTCGATTTTCGGCACCGGCCTGTCGGCCTTCATGGGCCAGCGCTTTGTCGGCATGTCGCTGCCGGCGCAGGCGCACGGCATCCCCGGGCTGGAGTCGATTCCGTTTGTCGGCCCCGCCCTCTTCGCGCACCACTGGATGGTCTATTTCAGCCTGCTGCTGTGCGGCGCGATTGCGTGGTTCCTGTTCAAGACGCGGGCTGGCCTCACGCTGCGCGCGATCGGCGAATCGCCGGAGTCGGCGCATGCGCTCGGCTATCCGGTGCGCACCGTCCGCTTTGGCGCGCTGTTGTTTGGCGGCGCATGCTGCGGGCTGGCCGGCGCGTACCTGTCGCTGGTCTACACGCCGATGTGGGTCGAGAACATGGTCGCCGGCCGCGGCTGGATTGCCCTCGCGCTGACCACCTTTGCCACCTGGCGCCCGCTGCGCATCCTGTTCGGTGCGCTGCTGTTCGGCGGCGTGACGATCCTGCAATTCCACCTGCAGGGGATGGGCGTGTCGGTGCCGTCGCAGATTCTGTCGATGGCGCCGTTTGCGGCCACCATCGTCGTGCTGGCCATCATCTCGCGCAATCCGGACTGGATTCGCCTGAACATGCCCGCATCCCTTGGCAAGCCGTTCCGCCCCGGGGCTGCCTAAACTGCATGCAGCCTAAGCTTCTGCATTCCGCTTTCATTTGCTTCAACACAGTCAACGAGCCACACAACAGGAGAAATCGATGAACGTCACTCGCAGGATCACGCTGGCCGCCCTGGCCGCCGGCGCTGCCCTGACCCTCTGGGGTTGCGGCAAGTCCAACGACAACGCCGGCGGCAATGCCGCGCCGGCCGCATCGTCGGCCCCCGCCGCTGCCGCACCGGCGCCGGCCAATGAGCCGCTGAAGGTTGCGTTCGTCTACGTCGGCCCGGTGGGCGACGCAGGCTGGACGTACGCCCACGACGCCGGCCGCAAGGAGGTCGAAGCCAAGTTCGGCGACAAGGTCAAGACCAGCTTCGTCGAAAGCGTCCCCGAAAGCGCTGCGGACGCCGAGCGCGTGTTCCGCGATCTCGCCACGCAAGGCAACAAGGTCATCTTCGGCACGAGCTTCGGCTTCATGGAATCGATGCTCAAGGTCGCGAAGGAATTCCCGGACGTGAAGTTCGAGCACGCCACCGGTTTCAAGACCGCCGACAACCTCGGCCAGTACGACGTGCGCACGTATGAAGGCGCGTACCTCGCGGGCGTGGTGGCCGGCAAGATGAGCAAGTCGGGCAAGCTCGGCGTGGTGGGTTCGGTGCCCATCCCCGAGGTGATTCGCAACATCGATTCGTTCACGCTGGGCGCGCGCAGCGTCAACCCGAAGGCCACCACCCGCGTGGTGTGGGTCAACAAGTGGTTTGACCCGGGCAAGGAGCGCGAAGCGGCCACCACGCTCATCGGCCAGGGCGTCGACGTGCTGATGCAGAACACCGACTCCGCCGCCGTCGTGCAAACGGCCCAGGAAAAAGGCGTCTACGCCATCGGCTGGGACAGCGACATGACCAAGTTCGGCGAGAAGGCCCACCTGGCCGCCTCGATGAACAAGTGGGGCGTGTACTACACCAAGGTCGTCGGCGACGTGCTCGAAAACAAGTGGAAGCCGGAAACCGTGTGGTGGGGCCTGAAGGAAGGCGCCATCGACCTGGGCGCCTACAACGCCGTGGTGCCGGAAGACGTGAAGACGCTGATCGAAACCCGCAAGAAGGGCATCATCGACGGCTCGGCACCGATCTGGAAGGGTCCGCTCAAGGACAACACCGGCAAGGAAGTCCTGCCCGCCGACAAGGTCGCCGACGACGGCTTCCTGCACGGCATCAAGTTCTACGTCGAAGGCGTGGAAGGCAAGATTCCGGGTTGAGTTCTACCCGTTGAGGCAAAAAGCCGGCACCTCGCAAGAGGGCCGGCTTTTTTCATGGACGATGGGGCCCCACCTTGAAAGCCCGGCCATGTCCCCAAGCTGATACGATGGTTTGCCGGCCAAACGCCCTCATGTGACGCCGACTTTTCATCAAGGAGCCCACGATGTTCGGACGACTTTTCCGCCTGTGGAGCGTGGTGCGCAACGACGTGCGCCTGCTGTGGTTTGCGCTGCGCCATCCCGACAAGCCGTGGTGGCTCGCGCCGGCTGCGCTGCTGCTGGTGGGGTATGTGGTATCGCCGGTCGACCTGATCCCGGATGTCATCCCGGTAATCGGCTGGGTGGACGACATCGTGCTGGTGCCGTTCGCGCTGCACATGCTGCTGCGCGGCCTGCCCGACCGCGTGCGCGAGGATGCGCGCTTTGCCGCCGCCCGGCGGGTGAAGCCCTCCGGGCGGTAACGTCTCAACTTACGGCAAGAGGATCGTCGAACCGGTCGTCTTGCGAGCTTCCAGATCGCGGTGCGCCTGCGCCGCGTTCTGCAGTTCGTAGCGCTGGTGAATCTCGATCTTCACCTTGCCGCTGCTCACCACATCAAACAACTCAGCCGCCATCGGTTCCAGCAGCTCGCGCCGCGCCGTGTAGGTCATCAGCGTCGGGCGCGTGATCTTGAGCGAGCCCTTCGCGCTCAGCACGCTCAGGTCAACCGGCGGCACGGGGCCCGACGCGTTGCCGTAGGTCACCATCATGCCGCGCGGCGCCAGGCAATCCAGCGAGCCGGCAAACGTGTCCTTGCCGATCCCGTCGTAGACCACCGGCACCCCCTTGCCGCTCGTGATCTCACGCACACGCTCGGTGAAGTTCTCACGCGTATAGACGATGGTGTGATCGCAGCCGTGCGCGCGGGCAAGTTCGGCCTTGGCATCGCTGCCGACGGTGCCGATCACCGTGGCGCCAAGGGCCTTCAGCCACTGGCATGCGATCAGGCCCACGCCGCCTGCGGCTGCATGAAACAGCACCGTATCGCCCGGCTGAACGCGGTAGCTGTCACGAAGCAGGTATTGCGCGGTCATGCCCTGCAGCATCATCGCGGCGCCGGTTTCAAAGTCGATCGCATCCGGCAGCCGCACAAGAATGTCGGCAGGCATCGTGCGCACCGCAGCGTAGGCGCCGGTGGGGCGGCCGGCATAGGCCACGCGGTCGCCGGGCTTGACGTGCGTCACGCCCTCACCGACCGCTTCGACCACCCCGGAGGCTTCCATGCCGATACCGCCCGGCAGCGGCTGCGGATACAGCCCGGTGCGGAAATAGACGTCGATGTAGTTCAGACCGATGGCGTGCTGCTTGATGGTGGCCTCGCCGGGGCCGGGTGCAGGCACGTCGACATCGACGTACTGCATCACTTCCGGACCGCCGGTCTCGAAGATGCGGATGGCTTTCGCTTGTGTCATGCGTGGATCTCCTTCGGGTCGGGCTGCACCACCTGCAGGGCGGACATCACCAGGTCGGCGGTCGCCAGGTTGGTGGCGCAGGGAATGTTGTGCACGTCGCACGCGCGCACGAGCGCGTTGATGTCGGGTTCATGCGGCTGCGGCGTCATCGGGTCGCGCAGGAAGATCACCGCGTCGACACGGCCTTCAGCAAGCTGCGCGCCGATCTGGAGGTCGCCGCCCCACGGGCCGGACAGCATGCGCTGCACGGTCAGGCCGACCTCCTTCTCCAGCCGGCCGCCGGTGGTGCCCGTAGCCAGCAGATCGCATTGCGAGAGAAAGGCCTGATGCGTCTGCGCGAACGCCACCATGTCGTCTTTCTTGTGGTCGTGCGCGATCAGGGCGATGCGGCGGCGTTTCGGGGGGGCGCTCTCGGGCGTCAGGGTCGTCATCGTGGTTGGCTCAGAAGGTGCCAGGGTATGCGCCGCCATCCAGCAGGATGTTCTGCGCGTTCAGGTAGCCGGCGTGCTCGCTGCACAGGAAGGCGCACACGGCGCCAAATTCGGCCGGCTGGCCAAAGCGCCGCGCCGGGTTGCCCTGGCGCTTGCGCTCGTAGTTTTCTTCGGCGCTGATGCCCGCCGCCTTGGCGCCGGCTTCCAGCGTCTTGGCCAGGCGGTCGGTCTCGAACTGGCCCGGCAGCAGGTTGTTGACGGTCACGCCGTGCTTGGCGACCTCGCGCGCCAGCCCCGCCACAAAGCCGGTCAGGCCGGAGCGCGCACCGTTGGACAGGCCCAGCACGTCGATCGGCGCCTTCACCGCACCGCTGGTGATGTTGACGATGCGGCCCCAGCGGCGCTCGATCATCTTGTCGACGGTCGCCTTGATGAGCTCGATGGGCGTGAGCATGTTGGCATTCAGTGCGGCGATCCACGCCTCGCGGTCCCAGTCACGGAAGTTGCCCGGCGGCGGTCCGCCCGCGTTGTTGATGAGGATGTCAGGTGAGCCGCCCAGGCGCTCGCACGCGAGCAGCGCCTCGGCGCGGCCTTCCGGCGTGGTGATGTCGGTGGCCACGGCCTCCACACGCACGCCATGTGCGCTGCGAATGCGGTCCGCCGCAGCCTGCAATGCCTCGGCGCCACGCGCGACGATCACCACGTCCACGCCTTCCGCTGCCAGCGCATCGGCGCAGGCGAAGCCCAATCCCTTGCTCGCGCCGCACACCAGCGCGCGCTTGCCTTTCAAGCCCAGATCCATCCTGCCTGACTCCTCTTGACGTTTATTTCGGCGGACCGCCGGATTGACCACCGCGGCGGGACAGCAGCGCCATGCCCGCGAGTACCAACCCACTGCCGGCGATCTGCCACAACGTGATCGGCTCGCCCAGCAGCCACCAGCCCAGCAGCAGCGTGGACACCGGCCCGATCATGCCCGCCTGCGAGGCCACCGGCGCACCGACGCGCGCCACGGCCATCATCGTGAGCGTGACCGGCGCCACGGTGCAGAACACCGAATTGATGGCCGACAGCCCATACACCTGCCACGGCAGCACCAGCGCATGCACCGGCCGCAGCACCAGAAACTGGACGATGCACGCCACCGTCGAGACGCACATCGCATAGGCCACGAGCCGCATCGAGCCGACGCGCTTGACGAGCTCGCCGCTTGCCAGCAGGTAGACGCCATAGCTGATGGCGCTGGCGAGCACCAGGCCGCCGCCGAGCCACACGTGGCCGCCGCCCAGATCGAGATCGTGCGCGAACACCAGCACGATGCCCGCGTAGGCGAGCGCCAAGGAGGCCCACTGCAAGCCGGTAATGCGCCGCTTGAACACCGTCGCCGTGATCAGCAGCACGAACGACGGCGTCAGGAACAGGATCAGCCGCTCCAGCCCGGCCGTGATGTATTGCAGGCCCAGGAAGTCGAGGAAGCTCGAGAGGTAGTAGCCGATCAGCCCCAGGCCGACGATGCGCCAGCGGTCGGCCGGGGCCAGGGGCGCAGCCCGCCGCGATTGCCACCAGCCCATCGCCATGAACAGCGGCGCGGCCAGCAGCATGCGCAGGGTGATCACCATGACGGCATCCACCTGATACCGGTACATCAGCTTGGCGACGATGGCCTTGGCCGAGAACAGCACGGCGCCCACGGAGGCAAGCAGCAGGCCGCCGGTGTCGGTGGTGCGCGTGGAGGTGGAAGACGCAGAGGACGCGGTGGTCACAGCGGGGAGCGCGGGGCGGGTTGGCGAGCGCGTCGATTGTATTTGAATTCAGCAAATCGTTCCGGGCCGGGTGCAGCCTCCGTGGCACGGCGTTCGCTTGGGCGCGCCCAGGACCGCCGTACAATCGCGCCTGCATTCCGGACTATCACAACGACAACGGATTCCACATCGACATGAGCCAAACCACCTCCCCCGCCCACTCCGGCGGCGCCAGCGGGGCGCCGGATCCGACGCTCTGGAACGAAGACCTCAAC
Organism: Ralstonia mannitolilytica; assembly: GCF_905397375.1. Classification (GTDB taxonomy): domain Bacteria; phylum Pseudomonadota; class Gammaproteobacteria; order Burkholderiales; family Burkholderiaceae; genus Ralstonia; species Ralstonia mannitolilytica. Next base: position 208,849 of record NZ_CAJPVG010000004.1, on the reverse strand, counting down.
CCCACCCCGCCGGCCGCCCGCACCTGGACGGCCGCCAACTACGCCGCCCTGTGGGTATCGATGGTGGTGTCGGTGCCCGCCTACATGCTCGCCTCCGGCCTGATGAGCGAGGGGATGAACTGGTGGCAGGCGGTGCTGACGGTGTTCCTCGGCAACCTGATCGTGCTGGTGCCGATGGTGCTGGTGGGACACGCGGGCACCAAGTACGGCATCCCCTTCCCAGTGCTGGTGCGTGCGTCGTTTGGCGTGCGCGGCGCGCAGTTGCCGGCCATCCTGCGCGCGATCGTGGCGTGCGGCTGGTTCGGCATCCAGACGTGGCTGGGCAGCCAGGCCATCTACACCATCCTGAACGTCATCACCGACAACATGCTGGTGGGCGGCAACATCCCGGGGCTGGGCATCAACCCGGGCCAAGGGTTCTGCTTCCTGCTGTTCTGGGGCCTGCACATCTGGCTGATCACCCGTGGGCTCGAATCGATCAAGCGTTTCCAGGCGCTGGCCACGCCGCTGCTGATCCTGGCTGCGCTGGGGCTGGTGTGGTGGGCGTACACGAATGCGGGCGGCTTCGGGCCGATGCTGTCGGCGCCATCGGCCTTTGCCGACGGCGGCAAGCGCGCGGGCGAGTTCTGGGGCTTCTTCTGGCCTTCGCTGACCGCCATGGTCGGCTACTGGGCCACGCTGGCGCTGAACATCCCCGACTTCACCCGCTTCGCGCGCAGCCAGCGCGACCAGCTCGTCGGGCAGGCCATCGGCCTGCCGGGGCCAATGGGGCTGCTGGCGCTGGTGGCGGTGCTGGTCACCTCGTCCACCGTGGTCATCTACGGCCAGGCCATCTGGGATCCGGTCACGCTGGCCGGCAAGATGACGGGCCCGTCCGTCATCGTCGCACTGCTGGCCTTGATCACCGCCACGCTGATGACGAACATCGCCGCCAACGTGGTCTCGCCGGCATATGACTTCTCGAACCTGGCGCCGCATCGCATCTCGTTCCGCATCGGCGGCTACATCACCGCGGGCATCGGCCTGGCGATGATGCCGTGGAAGATCCTGGAGACGACCAAGGGCTACATCTTCACGTGGCTGGTTGGTTACGGCGCGCTGCTGGGCCCGGTGGCCGGCATCATGATGGTCGACTACTTCCTGGTGCGCCGTACGGTGCTCAAGACCGGCGAGCTGTTCCGCCTGGACGGCCCCTATGGCTACGGCAACGGCTGGAACGGCCGCGCGATTGCAGCGCTGGTCATCGGCGTGCTGCCGAACCTGCCGGGCTTCTTCAAGCAGGCCGGGTTCGTTCCCAGCGTGCCGGCCGTCTTCGAGGCGCTGTACACGTATGCGTGGTTCGTGGGGCTGGCGATCTCCGCCGTGGTGTACGTCATCCTCATGCGCGGCCGCCGATAAACCGTTCGACTCTCCGGGTGGGGCCCGCCGTACAATGCGCCCCATCACCGCATTCCCGTCTTCCCGCCTTGCCATGAAACAAGACCCGCGCTTCCCGAACCTGTTCATCCTCGATCATCCGCTGATCCAGCACAAGCTCACGCACATGCGCGACAAGGACACGTCCACGCGCACGTTCCGCGAGCTGCTGCGCGAGATCACGCTGCTGATGGGCTACGAGATCACACGCAACCTGCCGCTCACCACGCGCCACATCGACACGCCGATGGGCCCGATGGACGCGCCCGTCATCGCCGGCCGCAAGCTGGCCGTGGTGCCGGTGCTGCGCGCGGGCGTGGGCATGAGCGACGGGCTGCTGGAACTGATTCCGTCCGCGCGGGTCGGCCACATCGGTGTGTACCGCGATGAGCAGCATCGTCCGGTGGAGTACCTCGTGCGGCTGCCCGACCTGGAAGAGCGCACGTTCATCCTCTGCGATCCGATGGTCGCGACGGGCTACTCGGCCGCGCACGCCATCGACGTGATGAAGAAGCGTGGCGTGCCGGATGAGAACATCCTGTTCCTCGCCCTCGTGGCCGCCCCCGAAGGAGTGGAGGTCTTCCAGAAGGCGCACCCGGGCGTGAAGCTCTTCGTGGCCTCGCTCGATTCGCACCTGGACGGCAACGCGTACATCATCCCGGGCCTGGGCGACGCGGGCGACCGCCTGTTCGGCACGAAGAACTGATCGCGACAGGTTCTGCGCAAACGAAGACAGCCGGCATTGCCGGCTGTTTGCTTCTGGGCGCGGCAAACGCTCAGCGCTTTTTCGATCCGCCCAGGATGCTGCCCAGCACGCCGCGCACGATCTCGCGCCCGACCGTCGAGCCGATCGTGCGCATGGTCGACTTGGCCAGCGTTTCGACAATTGAATCGCCACGCCCGCTGCGGCCGGTGCCCTTGGTGAGGATCGAACCGACTTCGCCGAGCCAGCCGCCGCCTTCCTGGGCAGGCGCCGTCGGCGCGGGGGCGGGCTCGGGCGCCGAACCTGCCGAGGCGCCGAAGTCCGTGCCAATCGTGCCCGGCGCGGGGGCGACCGCCCCTTTGCCGTCCGGCGCCACGCGGCCCTTGAGCTTTTCGTAGGCGGATTCGCGGTCGATGGCGGTGTCATAGCGGCCGGCCACCAGCGAGTTCGCGAGCAGCGCCTTGCGCTCGTCGTCCGAAATCGGCCCGATGCGCGATGCGGGCGGCACGACAAACGCGCGCTGCGTCACCTCGGGGCGCCCGCCCTCGTCGAGCAGCGAGATCAGCGCCTCGCCCACAGCCAACTCGCTGATCGCCTGTTCGATGCTGAACTCCGGGTTCGCGCGCATCGTGGTGGCCGCGGCCTTGACGGCCTTCTGGTCGCGCGGCGTGAAGGCGCGCAGCGCGTGCTGCACGCGGTTGCCCAGCTGGCCGAGCACCGTGTCCGGCACATCGGCCGGATTCTGCGTGACAAAGTACACGCCCACGCCCTTCGAGCGGATCAGCCGCACGACCTGCTCGACCTTCTGCAGCAGCGACGGCGGCGCATCGTTGAACAGCAGATGCGCCTCGTCAAAGAAGAAGGCGAGCTTCGGCTTGTCGAGGTCGCCGACTTCGGGCAGATGCTCGAACAGCTCGGAAAGCATCCACAGCAGGAACGTGGCGTACAGCCGCGGCGCGTTGAGCAGCTTGTCCGCCGCCAGGATGTTGACCACGCCCTTGCCGCCGATGGTCTGCATCAGGTCGTTGATGTCGAGCATCGGCTCGCCGAAGAACCGGTCGGCGCCCTGCTCTTCCAGCGCGATCAGGTTGCGCTGGATGGCGCCGATGCTCGCCGACGAGATATTGCCGTACTGGTTCGTGTAGTCCGACGCGTGCTCGCCGACGTGCTGGAGCATCGCGCGCAGGTCTTTCAGGTCGAGCAGCGCAAGGCCCGAATCGTCTGCGATCCTGAAGACGAGGTTGAGCACGCCCGTCTGGATGTCGTTGAGCTCGAGCATGCGCGACAGCATCAGCGGGCCCATGTCCGACACCGTGGCGCGCACGGGGTGGCCGCGCTCACCATACACGTCCCACAGCGTGACGGGGCAGGCGGCCCATTGGGGCTCGTCCAGGCCCCGCTCCTGCAGGCGCGCCTTGAGCTTGTCGTTCGACTGGCCGGGCTGGGAAATGCCGGTCAGATCACCTTTGACGTCGGCCATAAACACGGGCACGCCGATGTTCGACAGGCCCTGCGCGATGGTTTGCAGCGTCACCGTCTTGCCGGTGCCGGTGGCGCCGGTGATCAGGCCATGCCGGTTGGCAAGCTGGGGCAGCAGCACCAGTTCGGTCTTGGCGTTCTTGGCAATCAGAATGGGATCGGTCATGGCGTTCAGACGTGGATCAATCGGAGGGTGGCGCACCCGCGTGCCAGACCGGACGGACGGCGCGGCGGTCGGGTTCAGCATGCTAAAATCCGCGACCGATTATAGAGCGTGCAGGTGGCGTCGGACCGCCATCTGCGCGCCAGATTCCACTGCATTCCGCTCGGAGAGTTTCATGGCCGGTCATTCCAAATGGGCCAATATCAAGCATAAAAAAGCCGCTGCCGACGCCAAGCGCGGCAAAGTTTGGACACGCCTGATCAAGGAAATCACCGTGGCGGCCCGCCTGGGCGGAGGCGATGCCGACTCCAACCCCCGCCTGCGCCTGGCCATGGACAAAGCCACCGACGCCAACATGCCCAAGGACAACATCCAGCGCGCCATTCAGCGCGGCGTGGGGGGCCTGGAAGGCGCGAACTACGAAGAAATCCGCTACGAAGGCTACGGCATCAACGGCGCCGCCGTCATCGTCGACTGCATGACCGACAACCGCACGCGCACCGTGGCCGAAGTCCGCCACGCGTTCGACAAGCACGGCGGCAACATGGGCACGCAGGGCTCGGTGGCGTTCCTGTTCGACCACGTCGGCCAGTTCATCTTTGCCCCGGGCACGCCCGAAGACAAGCTGATGGACGCCGCGCTCGAAGCGGGCGCCGACGACGTCGTCACGAATGAAGACGGCTCGCTCGAGGTCATCTGCCCGCCAAACGATTTCGGCAAGGTCAAGACCGCGCTCGAAGCCGCCGGCTTCAAGGCCGAACTGGCCGAGGTCATCATGAAGCCTCAGACCGAAGTCGAGTTCAGCGGCGACGACGCGGTCAAGATGCAGAAGCTGCTCGACGCCCTGGAAAACCTGGACGACGTGCAGGAAGTCTTCACCAACGCGGTCATCGGGGAATAAGCCCCGGACGCGCGCATAACGGCGATCGACCTCACGATCGCCGTTTTTGTTTTTCAGATTTCGAATCGGATTTGCAATCTCAGGTAGGTACAGCATGAAAGTGATGGTCGTCGGTTCGGGCGGACGGGAGCACGCCCTGGCATGGAAGCTGGCACGCTCGCCCAAGGTGCAGGTGGTGTACGTGGCGCCGGGCAACGGCGGCACGGCGCTCGACAAACGCCTGCAGAACCTGCCGATCACGGACCCGGAAGTGCTGGCCGCCTTTGCCGAGCGCGAAGGCATCCACTTCACGGTGGTGGGCCCAGAGGCGCCGCTGGCCGCCGGTATCGTCGACCTCTTCCGCGCCAAGGGCCTGCGCATCTTCGGCCCGACGAAGGCGGCGGCGCAGCTCGAATCGTCGAAGGATTTCGCCAAGGCGTTCATGCAGCGCCACGGTATTCCGACCGCCAAGTACCAGACCTTTAGCGATGCCGCGCAGGCACATGCCTACGTCGACCAGGAAGGCGCCCCCATCGTCATCAAGGCCGACGGCCTGGCTGCGGGCAAGGGCGTGGTCGTGGCCATGACCGCTGAAGAAGCGCACGGCGCCATCGACATGATGCTGGCCGACAACCGCCTGGGCGACGCCGGTGCTCGCGTGGTGATCGAAGAATTCCTCGCCGGCGAAGAGGCGAGCTTCATCGTCGTGTGCGACGGCAAGAACGTGGTGGCGCTGGCCACGAGCCAGGACCACAAGCGCCTGCTCGACGGCGATGCCGGCCCCAATACGGGCGGCATGGGGGCCTACTCTCCCGCGCCAGTCGTTACGCCGACGCTGCACGCCCGTGCGCTGCGCGAGATCATCCTGCCGACCATCCGCGGCATGGAGAAGGACGGCATCCCGTACACCGGTTTCCTCTACGCCGGCCTGATGATCGACGCCGACGGCAACCCGAAGACGCTCGAGTTCAACTGCCGCATGGGCGACCCGGAAACGCAGCCCATCATGGCGCGCATGAAGACCGACCTGTTCGACGTCCTCGACCGCGCCATCGACGGCAAGCTCGACGGCATGGAACTCGACTGGGACCGCCGCACCGCGCTGGGCGTGGTCATGGCCGCCCACGGCTACCCCGACGCCCCGCGCAAGGGCGACGTCATCACCGGCATCCCGAAGGAAACCGAGGACAGCGTCACGTTCCACGCCGGCACCACGCTCAAGGACGGCGAATTGACCACGAGCGGCGGCCGCGTGCTGTGCGTGGTCGGGCTGGCCGACTCCGTCAAGGCAGCGCAGCGTGCCGCCTACAGCGTGGTCGAGCAGATCCGCTTCGACGGCGCCCAGTACCGCACCGACATCGGGCATCGCGCCATTCGCCACTGAGCCCGCCACGCAATCGTCACCCGATGCCGCGCCTCGCACCCCGGGCGCGGCTTCCGTCACCTCGGGTGATCCCCACCCAGCCGTCAGCGGCCCGCCCGCTACAATGGTGACACCCGCATGACTTGGCCGCCCGGGCGGCCCCTTTCCCGACTGATGGATACCCAAGCCGTCCGCGACTACCTGCTGGACCTGCAGGACCGCATCACCACCGCCGCAAGCACGCTCGACGGCGGCACGTTCGCCACCGACGCGTGGGAGAAGCCGCCCACCGAGCGCCTGCGCGGCAACGGCCGCACCCGCATCCTGGAAGGCGGGGCGCTGCTCGAGCGCGGCGGCGTCGGCTTCTCGCACGTGATGGGCGACACGCTGCCGCCGTCCGCCACCGCAAACCGGCCTGAGCTGGCCGGACGCGGTTTCGAGGCGATGGGCGTGTCGCTGGTTTTCCACCCGCGCAACCCATACGTGCCGACCGTGCACATGAACGTGCGCTGCTTCGTCGCCAAGCGACCCGATGCGGAACCCGTCTGGTGGTTCGGGGGCGGCATGGACCTGACGCCCTATTACGGCTTCAAGGAAGACGCCACCCACTTCCACCGCACGTGCCAGAGCGCCCTCACCCCGTTTGGCGAGGACCTCTATCCGCGCTTCAAGCGCTGGTGCGACGACTACTTCTATCTGAAGCACCGCAAGGAAGCACGCGGCATCGGCGGCATTTTCTTCGATGACTTTGCCGAACTCGGTTTCGAGCGCAGCTTCGAGATGATGCGCTCCGTGGGCGATGCCTTCCTGCCCGCCTGGCTCCCCATCGCCGAGCAACGCCGCGCCACGCCTTACGGCGAGCGCGAGCGGGCATTCCAGGCCTATCGCCGCGGCCGCTACGTCGAATTCAACCTCGTGTTCGACCGTGGCACGCTGTTCGGCCTGCAAAGCGGCGGACGGACCGAATCGATCCTGATGTCGATGCCGCCCGTGGCCAACTGGCGCTACGACTGGCAGCCGGAGCCGGGCTCGCCCGAAGCCGCGCTCTACACCGATTTCCTGCCGGCGCGCGACTGGGTATGACGCTTCCCGCCTTCCCCCGCCCGGCGCTTGGGCGTCCTTATCGTCTCGGCCTGCTGGGCGGCACGTTCGATCCGCCACATGTCGGCCACATCGCCCTGGCCGAGCTGTGCATCGCGCGGCTTGATCTCGATGAACTGCTGTGGATTCCGACCGGCGTGTCGTGGCAGAAAGCCGCCGACATCACGCCCGCTCCGCTGCGCCTGGCCATGACCGAGTTGGCCGCCAGGGCGGTGCGCGGCGGGCGCGCCAAGATCCATGCGAGCAGCATGGAAGTCGACCGCCATGGCCCCAGCTACACGATCGATACCGTGCGCGAATTGCGCCGCGTCTACGGCCCCGGCACCTCCATGGCGTGGCTGATGGGCGCCGACCAGCTCGTCGGCCTGGACACCTGGCACGGCTGGCAGGACCTGTTCGAATACGTGCACCTGTGCGTGGCCACACGGCCCGGTTTTGACCTGCAGGCGCTGCACGCGCCGGTGCAACGCGAACTCGACGCACGCCGGGCCGATGCGGCATTGATACAATGCGCACCCGCCGGGCACATGTGGATCGACCAGACCCTGGCCGTCGATCTGTCATCCACGCGCCTGCGCCAGCGGCTCGCCGCGGGCGAACGCTGCGACGCCGACCTGCCCGCCGGGGTGGCCGACCTGATCCAATCGCATTCGCTGTACCGCCGTGCCGACGGCACGGTCAATGCTTGACCGCGTGATTGACCGCTTTCACGCACCTTTTCCCTGACCTTTTCTCGCCCTTAAACGTTCTTCTCAATCAGCATGGATATTCGCAAACTACAACGCGTGATCGTCGACGCGCTCGAAGACGTCAAGGCGCAAGACATCAAGGTCTTCAATACGACGCACCTGACCGAACTGTTCGACCGCACGGTCATCGCCAGCGGCACGTCGAACCGCCAGACCAAGGCCCTCGCCGCCTCCGTGCGTGACGCCGTCAAGGAAGCCGGCGGCCACATCATCGCCGTGGAAGGCGAAGACGTGGGCGAGTGGGTGCTGGTCGACTGCGGCGACGCCGTGGTCCACATCATGCAGCCGCAACTGCGCCAGTACTACAACCTCGAAGAGATCTGGGGTGACAAGCCGGTGCGCATCGAACTTGGTGGCACGGGCAAGCGCGGCCTGCCCAAGGCCAGCGAGGGCTACGACGACGAGGAAGACGAGGCCGAAGAGGTCACGCCGGCCAAGCGCCGCACCACCAAGCCGAAGCTCGCCGGCGAACGCCCGACCAAGGGCGCGGCACCCGCCAAGAAGGCGCCTGCGAAGACGACCGCCAAGAAGCCCGCCACCAAGCGCGCAGCCGGCACCGCCAAGTCCGCCACGAAGACCGCTACCAAGACCGTCGCAAAAACGGCAACCAAGACGGCAGCCAAGCGCGCTCCGGCCAAGCGCGCATCATAATCCCGCGCCGGGCCTTCCGCCATGCAGTTGCTGATCATCGCAGTCGGGCACAAGATGCCGTCCTGGATCGAGGACGGCTTCTCGGAATATGCCAAGCGCATGCCGCCCGAACTGCGCATCGAACTGCGCGAGATCAAGCCCGAGCAGCGCTCGGGCAGCCGCACCGCCGCCACCGTCATGCAGCTCGAGGCTGCGCGCATCGAGGCCGCGCTGCCAAAGGGCTGCCGCATGATCGCGCTGGACGAGCGAGGCAAGGATCTCACCACCGTCGCGCTGGCTGAATCGCTCACCGGATGGCAGCAGGAAGGCGGCGACGTGGCCTTCGTGATCGGAGGGGCCGACGGGCTGGACCCGGTGCTCAAGGCCAAGGCGCGCATGCTGATGCGACTCTCCAGCCTGACCCTGCCGCACGGCATGGTGCGCGTGCTGCTGGCCGAGCAGCTCTACCGCGCGTGGAGCATCACGCAGAACCACCCGTACCACCGCGTATGACCTTGGACGCTCCGGGCGCGCCGCACCTCTATCTCGCCTCGCAAAGCCCGCGCCGGCAGGAGCTGCTGCGCCAGATCGGCGCGCGCTTCGCGTTGCTGCTGCCCGATGGTGACGAAGACGCCGAAGCGCTGGAGGCCGTCCTCCCCGGTGAGACGCCCGACGACTATGTCCAGCGTGTTTGCGCGTTGAAAGCGCAAGCCGCCGTGCGCCGACGCGCCGCACGCCACCTCCCCGCGCTGCCGATCCTCACGTCCGACACCACGGTGTGCCTGGATGGGGAGATTCTCGGCAAACCGGCCGATGCCGCCGATGCGCACCGCATGCTGCGCGGCATGTCGGGGCGCGCACACCGCGTGCTGACGGCCGTCACCGTCGTCAGGACCGACGGCACGCCCATGCACGCATTGTCCATTTCCGACGTGCGCTTTGCGGTGCTGACGGACAACGACATCGCCCGCTACATCGCCAGCGGAGAACCCTTCGGCAAGGCCGGCGCCTACGGCATCCAGGGGCGCGCCGCAGCGTTTGTCTCCCATATTTCGGGAAGCTATTCGGGTATCATGGGCCTACCCTTGTTCGAGACCGCCGCACTGCTCGCGCAAGCAGGCATCACGCTGTAACCCGCCCTCTGGCCGGCCGCGGACCCACGCTGCGGACAGCGTGCGGAAGCTGGTTTCAAGACACGCTTCGGGCAGCCCGGCCCGGCCCAGAGGCGGGTGCTGAAACCCGCTCTCCAGGTATCCCATGTCCGAAGACATCCTCGTCAATATCACGCCGCAAGAAACGCGCGTGGCCATCGTCCAGCAAGCCGCCGTTCAGGAGCTCCACATCGAGCGCACGCTCACGCGCGGCCTCGTCGGTAACATCTACCTGGGCAAGGTGGTGCGCGTGCTGCCCGGCATGCAGTCGGCGTTCATCGATATCGGGCTGGAGCGCGCGGCGTTCCTGCATGTGGCCGACATCTGGCACCCGCGGGACGCCAAGGACGCCCCGCCGACGCCGCAGGTGGCCATCGAAAAGACGCTCTTCGAGGGCCAGGCCCTGATGGTGCAGGTGATCAAGGACCCGATCGGCACCAAGGGCGCGCGGCTGTCCACCCAGGTCAGCATCGCGGGCCGCACGCTCGTGTATCTGCCGCAGGATCCGCACATCGGCATCTCGCAGAAGATCGGCAACGAGGCCGAACGTGAAGCGCTGCGCGCCCGCGTGACCGCGATGGTGCCGGCGGACGAGCGCGGCGGCTTCATCGTGCGCACCATCGCCGAGGAAGCCACCGACGAAGAACTCGCCAACGATGTGGCGTACCTGCGCAAGATCTGGGCGACGATCCGCCACAACGCGACCACCCTGCCCGCGCCGTCGATCCTCTATCAGGACTTGAACCTCGCCCAGCGCGTGCTGCGCGATTTCGTGACTGACGAGACGCGCAGCATCCAGGTCGATTCGCGCGAGAACCACCAGAAGCTGATCGAGTTTGCGCAGGAATACACGCCGGCCGTGGTCGAACGCCTGACGCACTACACGGGCGAGCGCCCGATCTTTGATCTCTACAACATCGAAGCGGAAATCGAGCGCGCGCTGTCGAGGCGGGTCGATCTGAAATCAGGCGGTTATCTGATGATCGACCAGACCGAAGCGATGACGACCATCGACGTCAACACCGGCGGCTACGTGGGCGCGCGCAATTTCGACGACACGATCTTCAAGACCAACCTGGAAGCCGCGCACACCATCGCGCGGCAGCTGCGGCTGCGCAACCTCGGCGGCATCATCATCATCGACTTCATCGACATGGAGTCGGCCGAGCACCGCGAGGCTGTACTTGCCGAACTGCGCAAGGCCTTGGCGCGCGATCGGACGCGCATCACGGTCAACAACTTCTCGCAGTTGGGGCTGGTCGAGATGACACGCAAACGTACGCGGGAATCGCTCGCGCATGTGCTGTGCGAGCAGTGCCCGGTGTGCCACGGCAAGGGGCAGGTCAAGACGCCGCGCACGGTGTGCTACGACATCCTGCGCGAGATCATGCGCGAGTCGCGGCAGTTCAATCCGCGGGAATTCCGCATCCTGGCTTCGCAGTCCGTGATCGACCTCTTCCTGGAAGAGGAAAGCCAGCACCTCGCGATGCTGGGAGACTTCATCGGCAAGCCGATCTCGCTGCAGGTGGAATCGTCGGCGGCCAGTCAGGAGCAGTACGACATTATTCTGATGTAAGTCCAGCACGCTCCAACGTCACTCAACACGAATAGATAGAACCGAATTAGATCAAGGTTCTACAGCAAGCCCACTCCAACGACATCCATTGCCACCCCACCGCATCGCAGCTAAGACGTGTAGCCACATACTTGGCTAACATGCAGCAATGGGCAACTCGAAAGATCCATATCTGTCCGACCCCGATCGCCTCCGCGCTGACTTCCTGGAAGCGGACGCGACCGATTTCTTTCTCGAGTGCGTTCAACTCGGCCCACAGTTCACGCAACGACCTTGTCATCGGAAGTTCTAGCATCCATCTGGCCGTCCACGAGTAAGCGGAATGGCGCCCCGTCGCTTGCGGCCAGCAGGAGTTCCGTGGCGAGGTCGGGAAGCCGCGCGGCCTCGATCGAACGGGAACCGGCGGCCCCTGGCAGGCATTGCTGCCCTCAGCCCGCTTCATAGCGCCTGTAGTTTTCCGTTTTGCCCACCCGGACTAGACAGCCATCGGGTCGCAGACAGGAGACCCCCGTCCCTCTCTTTGCGCCAGGCGCGCGGCCAAGTCAGCAGCTCGACCCCGTATGTGGGACGGGATGCCCCGCTAGCAAATCGAGCTTGACCCGCGCCCCCATGGCGCGGCTTGGACCGATGCGCAACAGGTAATCTACGCCACGCATGCACCGACGTTCGTACGGCCCTGGCAACAGCGAGGTATCACATTGGTTCGTTTTCAAGAACAATCTCCACGCGCCGGTTCAACGCCCTGCCCGCGGCGGTGCGGTTGTCTCCAACCGGATCTTTAGCGCCACGACCAATGATCGACAAGCGGTCCGATGCGATCCGTCGCTCCTGCAAATGCCGCGCGACCGCCGTGGCGCGCAAGGTTGACAGCGCCAGGTTTGACTCCATGCGATCACGCGGGCCAGGGGCGTCGTCAGTGTGCCCGAGAACGATCACCTTGCCCCGTGTGTCTGCAAGCACGGTGGCGAGCCGGTCGAGCTGGCGCGCGAGCATCGGCATGAGGTCGGCTCTTCCAGAGGCGAAACCTTCGTCGCTACTGAAGGCGAGATAGATGCGATCGTCTTTTGTGCTGATGCCGACCGGGGCTGCCCCGGCTTCGGGAGCCAATGCGCGCGCAATGCGATCCGCCAGCGATTCGCGCTGCTTGGCCAACTGCGCGGACAGCGACTCCACCTGCGCAGCAAGGGCCCTGCTGGCTTGGTGCTGACGGTACAGCATGAAGGTCAGGCCAAGTACGATCGCAGTCACGATCACTGCGGCTACTACGACGAGGGCCAGCCAAGACCGTCGCGGAAATGTTTCTCGCACGAGCAGCACTTCGAGCGGAGGTCTGACGGCCGGCCCAGGCTGGTGTGGTGCGTGACGCTCTTCGATGATGGGGGGAATGCTTGAGGTGGCCGATACAGGCTTCTGCCGCGCGGGGAGCGCGATCTTCGGCAACGGCAACCTGGCGGTCTTGATGGGCACATTGTCGCTATGGCCGATCACGGTGACTTTGCCGTTCACCTTGCTGATCTCGGCGGCCACCTTGTCCAATAGCGGGAGGATCTTCTGGCTGACCTCGGCCCGGCCGCCGCCGAACATGTCGTCACCGCGGAAGATCACGTCGCTGCGCGTTGCGTCTTCATCCACTCGGACCACACCCCGGGCAATTTCACTCCTGAGCAGTTCCGCCAAGCGCAATGCTTTTGGAGGCTCAGGGGGCGTGATCTCTCCGACGGCCAAAATTTCTTGCTCAACGTCGTGCGCTTGAAACATCAGCTGGTATTTGAACCAACCAAACAGCCCGAATGCCACCAAGGCGAGCATGAATCTCCCCAGTGGGTTACATGGAAGGGTTGAGGTGCCGCACGGCCTCAGGCCGGTTCGGCTGCGGGAATCGCCGGCATGGTGGTGAGGCCGGGAAGGTATTCGGGGTGGCAGGCCAGTTCGACGCTGTCGCCGTCGGCCAAGCGGATGTCGATGGCCAGCAGTTGGCGCTTTTCAGCCAGCGCACCCAACCAAAGCTTTGCGAGTTGCGGCTGGATGGCTTGCTCGATAAAGCTGATGAGCTGGCGGGCGCCGGTCTCGCCCACTGGGCAGCGCTCGACGATGTGCTTGACTACCGCTTCGTCATAGGTGAGCGCAATATCGTGCTGCTCGCGCATGCGCGTGACCACGCGATTGAGGTGCAACCGCACGATGCGACCGAGGTTCTCTGCTGCGAGCGGCAGGTACGGCACGACCACCAATCGACCCAGGAAGGCGGCCGGGAAGACCTTGCGCAACTCCGGTGTGAGCGCATCACGCAGCGCGGCCGGCTCGGGCATCAGTGTCGGGTCGTCGCACAGGCTGGTGATCAGGTCGGAACCCGCATTGCTGGTGAGCAGCAGAATGGTGTTCTTGAAATCGATGTGGCGCCCCTCCCCGTCTTCCATGTAGCCCTTGTCAAAGACCTGGTAGAAGACTTCGTGCACGTCAGGGTGGGCTTTCTCGACCTCATCGAGCAGCACGACGCTGTAGGGGCGGCGGCGCACGGCTTCCGTCAGCACACCGCCCTCGCCATAGCCGACGTAGCCCGGTGGCGCACCCTTGAGCGTGGAGACGGTGTGCGACTCCTGGAATTCGGAGAGGTTGATTGTGATGAGGTTCTGCTCGCCACCGTAGAGCGCGTCGGCCAGTGCCAGCGCAGTCTCGGTCTTGCCGACACCGGAGGGGCCAACCAGCAAGAACACGCCCACTGGCTTGTTCGGATCGGTCAATTGCGCGCGGGCGGTCTGAATGCGTTCACACAGCTGAACCAAGGCATGGTCCTGGCCGATGACGCGAGCACCCAGCGTTTGCGGGAGCGTCATCACGGTCACGACCTCGTCGGCCACCATGCGGGTGACAGGGATGCCCGTCCAATCTGCCACGACGGCGGCAACAACGGCTTCGTCCACTTCGGTATACAGAAGCGGTGTTTCGCCTTGAGCGGATGCCAGTTCCGATTCCAACGCCAGCAGCGCTGTGCGCGCTGACGCCTCCGCGGCCGCTTCCGACGACTCGACAACGGCGCGACGTTGCGCAAGCACGCCGGTTGCGAGCGCGGCTTCCTGCTGCCAGCGTGCTTCGGCTTGGGCGAGTTCCGCCTTGATCTCGCGAACCGTGTTCTCCACGTCTGCGACGCGGCGGTTGTCCTGTCTGCCGAAGGCGGCTTCCTTGGCCAGCAGTACGGCCTCGGCCTCGACGGCAGCCAGGCGTTGGCGTTGCAGTTCAACGGCAGCGGGTGGCGCGTGCAGTGAGAGGGCCACGCGCGCGCAGGCGGTGTCGAGCAGACTGATGGCCTTGTCCGGCAACTGGCGCGAGGTGATGTAGCGGTGCGAGAGCTTGACGACGGCGCGCACGGCTTCATCGCGGATCAGCACACCGTGGTGCGTCTCGAAGGTCTCCACCAGGCCGCGCACCATGGTCACGGCGCTGGCTTCCTGCGGCTCCATGACTTGCAGAACCTGAAAGCGACGCGTGAGGGCGGGGTCTTTCTCAATATGGCACTTGTACTCGCTCCACGTCGTGGCGCCGATCGTGCGCAGCGCACCGCGTGCGAGCGCCGGCTTGAGCAGGTTGGCCGCGTCGCCCGTGCCAGCTTGACCGCCCGCACCAACGAGCGTGTGGACTTCGTCCACAAACAGGATGATTGGCTTGGGAGATTTGGCGGCTTCTTCCAGTACGCCTTTGAGGCGGGCCTCGAACTCGCCCTTCATGCTGGCACCGGCCAGCAGTGCGCCGACATCCAGACTCAGCAGGCGCACATCGGCGAGGCTCGGTGGGACTTCGCCGGAAGCGATGGCTTGCGCCAGGCCCTCGACCACGGCGGTCTTGCCGACACCGGCTTCGCCTGTGATCAGTGGATTGTTCTGACGGCGGCGCAGCAGGATGTCCGTCATGGTACGGATCTCGTGCTCGCGGCCGATGACAGGGTCCAGGCGGCCGGCGCGTGCATCTTCCGTCAGGTCTCGGCAGTACTGGGCCAGGGCGCTCTCGCCCGAAGTACCGGATGCCATGGCGCTGCTGGCCTCGCCCGGGATGGCGGGCGCCAGGCCGCTGTCATCGTAGGCGGCTTCGGTACTTTCGGGGGACTGCGCAATGAGGGCGGGAATGCTGTCCACCAACTCGTCCGCGCGCACCTTGGCAAACTCCGTGGAGATGCCGAGCATCGTGCGGCGAAGCTCCGGGGTCTTGAGCAGCGCGGTCAGCAAATAGGCGCCACGCACGCGGTCATCGGCAAACGCCCAGGTGGCGTAGACCCAAGCGCGCTCGACTGCGGATTCAATCTGGAAGGAGAAGTCACTGATGGACGTGGCGCCGGCAGGCAGGGCTGACAACGCGCGGGTCAGGTCGGCTTCCAGTACCTGCATATCTGCGCCGGCGTGACGCAGCACGCGCTGGAGGTCGCCGTCCGGCGCCTGAAGCAACTGATGCAGCCAGTGCACCAGTTCCACATACGGGTTGCCGCGCAGCTTGCAAAAGGCCGTACCGCTCTCAATCGCCTTGAAAAGCGTCGGATTCAACCGACCAAACAAGGCCTGGCGTGAAATGTCCATGCGTTTTTCTTGGTAAGTCCGACTGCATCGCAGTGCAGCGGAATGAATCACTTCCTTTATTTAGGTTATTGGACACAATGAAAACAAAGCAACCGAATGGATACTCTAAAAATTGGCACAACAATTTACCATCAATGGTTCGCCACAAATCCCGAATAGCCATGATCGGCGCCAGCGGAAAACACTAGGAAAGTTCCTATCAAAAACCCCGCATTCGGCGCAAAAATCACAATAATTTGCACATATGGCAACAGAATTCGTTGACTAATAATTCAAAGCTCATACGGATCAGCAAATGATGAGAAGAATTCTATACAAGACACCAATAGAGCTTAATTCTGATATCAAAAAACAGAAGATGATATTTTTTAGTATTTCTTCCTTCAGTGGTTTTCGTCTATGATCGGCGCCGTTTTTCTGAGAAAAAGTGGGCGTGGACATGAGCAACCAGCAACGCCATCCTTCAGCGGGTGGGATCCTCGACGACCTGGTGCCAACGAGTGAGGCTCGGCTCTGCGAGCCAGGTGCGAATGACCCGTTCTCGATCCTGCGCCCCCATTGGGCGACGCCTCTTCCTGCTGTGACTGATGCGGCGACCGAATCCACCGACGTTCTGGATCTGCTGAGCCGCGAAGCCGACGCTGTGCTGCGCAACCCGGAGCTCGCGAATGCCAACTGGCATCTGGCCTCGCCCAAAGGCGAGCTTGCGCAGCCTGCTGGCCACACGGATGACCAAATGGCAGCGGGTGCATCCGCCAAAGACGTGAGCCTGCAGGACCTGCTGGCGCGCCCGGCACGAATCGAAAGTCTGATCGGCGGGCCCGACTCCCTCGACACCCCCTTGTTTGCGGCGCCCGCGATGCCGGACGTACTGCATCTCTTTGCGGGCGACATTTCCATACCCGAGCGGCGTGGCATCACGGCGGCGCTGACCAAGCGGGAGCATCACCTGGTTGCGATGGATAGCGCCTATCACCCCGCCCCGGAACAACAACAGGAGCCGACTTCTCATGACGACTGATACCTCGCTCTTGGAGCCTGCCTCAACATCGGGTCTGGCTGCGGCTTTGCAGCAGCGTGGTTCGGTGGCCCAGGCGCTGCAGAACGCGGAGATGCGCGTGCTCAAGCAGCCTGGTGCGTTTGCGGAGCGTTGGCAGTTGTTCCAGTGGCTGTGCGTGATGGGCGATTGGCCGCGCGCGCTCAAGCAGTTGCAGGTGGCGACGCAGTTGATGCCGGACTTTGCGCAGACGGCGCGCGTGTACCGGGACTTGATCCGGGCCGAGGTGTTTCGGTGTGATGTCATCAAAGGTGCGCGTGAGCCGGGGGCGTTATTGCCAGCGCCAGACTGGATGACACCGCTGCGCAATGCGCTTGCGCTCGCCGAGGCGGGTGATGTGAACGGCGCGGATCACTGCCGGCAGCAAGCGTTCTCCGAGGTTGTGGAGAGTCGTGGTGTGCTCGACGGGACGCGGTTTGTCTGGATCACGGACAGCGATACCCGCTTCGGCCCGACCTTCGAGATCGTCTCGGGTGGCCGATATGCCTGGCTGCCGTTTGCGCAGATGCGCAAGCTGGAGATGGTGCCGGTGGCTGGCTTGCTGGATCTGGTCTGGCGCTCCGCAACGCTCACGCTGGCGGATGGTACGGTTTGCCGAGGCTTCACGCCCGCGCGCTACCCCGGCTCCGAACACGGTGGTGATGCGCTCAAACTGGCGCGCGAGACGCATTGGTCGGAGGTTGGCCAGACCGGCGTCGTGGCACTGGGTCAGAAGACCTGGATGACGAGCGCGGGTGACGTCGGGCTGCTGGATGTTTCGAGCCTGATTCTGGACGACGCGCATGAGTGAGCACTGCACACCCCGGCGCCCCAACACGCAACTGTTACCGACGCTGTTCGATCGGCTGCGTGATGACGCACCGCAGCGGCAGACGGAGAGCCCATCTGAGTATGCGGTGACACGCTCGCAGATGCGGGCCATCATCCAGCGTGACTTGACATTCCTGCTGAATACAACCAACCGCGAAGACGAGGTCGACAGAAGCCGATACGCTGCGGCGGCGAGCTCCACCATCAACTACGGTGTGCCTGCCGTCGCTGGGACGTATCTGTCCGAGCACAAGTGGAGCGACATTGTCGACATCATCCGGCGTGCCATTCTCGACTTCGAGCCCCGCTTGATTCCCAGCAGCTTGGTCGTTGCGCCGCTGGAGAAGGAAGACGCTCCGCACCGCTACAACGTGCTGCTATTCGAAATAAGCGGGCTGATCCACATGGACCCGTATCCGATGGCGTTTACCGCGCAAAGCTCCCTCGATCTGGAATCCAGCCGCATTTCTGTCAAATCCATTCAGGCGGGCTGACCCGATGGACCCTCAACTGCTCGATTACTACAACCGCGAACTCGTCTACCTGCGCGAACTGGCCAGTGAATTCGCTAGCCAGCACCCCAAGGTCGCAAAGCGACTAGGCATGCACGGGCACGAGGTGGCCGACCCTTATGTCGAGCGGCTCATCGAAGCATTCTGCTTTCTGTCCGCGCGTACGCAGATCAAGCTGGATGCGGAGTTCCCGCGCTTTACGCAGCGGTTGTTGGAGGTCATCTATCCCAACTACGTGACGCCTACGCCAGCGATGGCGGTAGCGCAGTTTCATCCGAGCGAGAAACAGGGCGATTTCGCCCGGGGAGTCATTGTGCCCCGGGGCACAACGCTGAAAGCGCGCATTCCTGACGGCGAAACCACGGCTTGCGAGTTCCGCACCACCCAAGACGTACAGCTCTGGCCGTTTGAAATTGCCGGGGCACGGCTGACGGGCATCCCGCCTGACATCCCTGGGCTGGAACGCTATGTGCCGGCCCACGTCACCGTGCAGGGTGCGCTGCGGTTGCGCCTGCGCATCAAGCGTGACATTACCTTTGCACAACTTCCTCCAGTTGAATCCCTCGCCGTCTATCTGCGTGGCGATGAACAGATCGCCAGCCATCTCTTCGAGCTCATCCACAGCGCTGGGGCAGTCTCGCTGATCGGGCAACCAAGCGCAATGGGAAATCGACCTTCGGCGGTCACTCAGAATGCCGTATCCCTAGTTGGGTTCGCTCCCAATGAGAGCGCGTTGCCACTGGCTTGGAACAAGTTCCACGGACACAACCTCGTACACGAGTATTTCTCGTGCCCGCAGCGATTCTATTTCTTCGCGCTGAACGGCCTGGCTGCCGGGCTTTCCAGGATCGAGGGGACCGAGGCCGAGATCGTTGTGCTGTTGTCGAAGTCTGCGGACCAACTGGCCGCCCATGTCGATGCAAACCAGTTCGCGCTGTATTGCGCACCAATTGTGAACCTTTTTCCGAAGCGGACTGACCGCATTGAGGTTCATCGCGGCAGGGCTGAGTTTCATATGGTGCCAGATCGAACCCTGCCGCTCGACTTCGAGATCTACTCTGTCCAGAGCATTTACGGGCAGAAGGCCGAACACAGTGAAACGGTGGACTTCCGCCCGCTCTTTGCCACGCTGAATGGAGACGAAGGCAACCACGGGCGGTACTTCTCCGTCCGTAGAGAACGCCGCCTTGCTTCGGATCAAGCACGCAAGTACGGAACGCGCACCGCCTACGTCGGCACCGAGGTGTTCCTGTCTCTGGTTGACCAGAACGAGGCCCCCTACCCGGATACGCTTCGACATCTGTCCGTTGAGGCATTGGTCACTAATCGCGACCTACCCAGTCTGATTCCAAGAAACGGCCGTGACGACCTGCGTGCACCTGACTCCGTGCCGGTCGCGAGCGTCGGTCTGGTTCGTCCGCCTTCTGCGCCGCGCGCGCCCTTCGCAGAAGGGGAAATGGCCTGGCGATTGATCCGCCAGTTGGGGTTCAACTACCTGTCATTAACCGATCTCGACCACCGCGAAGGCGGCCAGGGCTTGCGCGATATGCTGCGGCTCTTTGTTGCCAGTGACAGCCCGGCCCAGCAACGCCAAATCGCGAGTTTGATTGGCACACAGGTCCGGCCTGTGACGCGGCGATTGCCGGGGAACGGCCCCATCATCTACGGTCGGGGAGTTCAATGTCAGTTGTCCGTGGACGAAGCCGGGTTCTCGGGCATCAGCCCCTACCTCTTTGGCGTCGTACTGGAGCATTTTCTGGCGCGGCATGTGTCTGTGAATTCGTTTACACAGACTGAGTTGACGTCCATTCAGCGCGGGTTGGTGCATCGCTGGCCGGTGCGCATGGGCACGCGGAGCACGGTGTAGCCATGTACCGAGGCCTTGACGACAACGCGCCGCCGGCAACGGGCTCACCCTCCATGGACGCGACGCCAGCTTCGGAACACGCGCCGTGGCGGCTGAGCTTCTTGGGCTTGTTACGGCAATTGGCAGCGCATCGCCCGGATTTGCCGCCGATTGGCCACGCAAGCCGGCCACAGGATGAGCATTTCCGGATCGGGCAACTGGCATCTCTGACGTTTGCGCCGCGTGAGATCGCGCAACTGCGGCAAGTGCAGGGCAAGCTCAGGATCCAGCTGTTCGGGCTGGGCATGCTGGGGCCGAATGGTGCCTTGCCGCTCCACTTCACGGAGATCGTACGGGAACACACGGAAGCGCACCGTGACAGCACCACGGCGGATTTCCTAGACCTGTTCCACCATCGGGCACTGACGCAGTTTTATCAGGCATGGGCTCACTCACAGTCTACGGCGGGGCTGGATCGCCCGGATGCCGAGGTGTTCTCGCGTTATGTCGGGTGGCTGGCGGGGTCCGATACAGACGAGATTGCGGGGAGCCCATTGCCGCCGCACGCGCGGTTGGCTGCCAGCGCGCACCACGTGCGCGAATCGCGCAGCCCTGACGGCATTGCCGCGACGCTGGCCCATTTCTTTGGCGTGCCAGTGTGCCTTGAGGAGTTTGTGCTGCACTGGATCGCGGTTGACCCGGAGGAGCTTTCTCAGTTGGGGCATCCGGGCGCACCAAGCATGATGGGGCAAGGTGCCATGCTGGGCGAGATGGTGCCGGATCGGCAGCACAAGTTCCGGCTCGTTATCGGGCCATTGAGTCTGCAGCAGTATCTGGACTTCACGCCCAATGGACGGGACTTGCCGGTGCTGATCGAATGGGTGCGCTCGTTCGTTGGCTACGAGTTCGTGTGGGAAGTGGAGTTGCAGGTGATTCCTGACTCGGCTCCGCCAGCCGTGCTCGGCTCATCGGAACGCCTGGGGTGGTCGACCTGGCTGGGCGAGCCTGATCGCAGCCGAGCGATTACGGGCATGGTGTTTGAGCCGGAGCAGTACGCGAAGCACTGAGTTGCTCCGTCGACACCCCTTCGCCCATCGGATTGACTACATGGCACTGGCACAGTTGCCACCGCTTACACCACATGTTCTTCAGCAAGAAAACCAACGACGCGCAGCCCGCGCTCCCTGCCCTGATCTTCCCCGAGCTGTTGGCGCCGGTCTCCGGAGCGCATCCGTGCGGGAACGATCTGGAATATGACCCCGAGTTCGTTCTTCTGCAAAGCAAGGTCATCCCTAAGCAGGACGCTCAGTATGGTGAGTTTGTAAGTCCTCCCGAGGCAATCAACTGGACGGAAGTCGAGCGAGATTGCCGTCGCTTGCTGCTGCGCACGCGCGATATTCGTATCCTCGTGCTGCTGGTGCGCTGCCGGGTCCGGCTGGACCAGGCAATTGGTTTGCGGGACGGGTTAGCGATCCTGTCGCGATTGCTTGAGACATGGCCAGAAGCCATCCATCCGCAACTGGTGGTGGACGGTGAGCCCGACCCCGCCGTGCGCGCTAACGCGCTGGCCGCCTTGGCCGACCCGCAAGGGCTGGTGCAGGACGTGCGGGACCTGGCGATCCCACCCAACGGTGCGCTGCGCCTACGGGTGCGTGACATCGAGCGATCATTGAGCATTCCACGCGCGTCAGATGCCTTGGAACCAGAGTCGGTGCAGCAGCAGCTCCACGCACTACGCAAACAAGACAGCGCGACAATGTCCGCGCTGGATGAAGCCCAAGCCTTTGCGTCATCGATCGACTCTTGGGCGCGACTTCATCTGCCGGACGACTATCCGGACCTGGGTACGTTGTTGCGGCTGTTGGATACGGTGACTGGCGCGGTGCCACCGGGTGCATCTGCCGTGATAGCGCTTCCGGTTACGGAACGCGCGCCGGCTGGCCAGCAAGGCCTTGCCGGCGCCACCGTCGAGACCCCGCTAGCAACGTCGCTTGATAGCAACCCACCTGAGACCGTCATGGATCGCAGTGCCGCCCTCGCCTCCATTCGCGCCGCCCGGAGTTGGTTTGAGGCGCATGAGCCAAGCAGCCCCGTGGGGCTTTTGCTCAAGCAAGCGGAACGGCTCAGCGGCAAGCGTTTTGATGAAGTGTTTCAGGCGATTCCTGCCGATCTCGTGGAGCGCTGGGCACACGATGATTGATGCGGGGGCATCTCGGTGAAAGCGCGAAGTCGTCAGCGACATGTCATTCTGCTGCCGTAACAGAGCATTGTCCTCGCCACCTGACCACACGCATCGACACACGCAAGCTCGGCGGCAAAGCCGGTGTGGAAATTCTGGAGGGGAGTGTGGGACCGACTGGCCGAAGGGCTGGTCAAACACGAGATCGATCTCGCGCTGTCCATGGCGATGCCCGATACGGAAGAGATCGTGGCGATCGCAGATTGCCGCTGGGAAGACGCGGGCTGTGCGGTGGCCTCACCCGGGCACGCGCTGCGCAAGCGCCCCTGCCCTGACCCTTGCGATACGCTGGAGGTGCCCTGGGCCGTTGCACCGCGCGGAACCGCCCCATTCGAGCACGTGCGGCAGGTGTTCGAGGCCGCCGGTCTGGGGCTCCCGAACATTGTGGCGGAAACGCGCTCGGTGACGGCGCTGAAAAACCGGGTCACGCACTCCGGCTTTCTGACCTGGGTGGCCGAACCGATGATCGACGCCGGACGCCGCGCCGGCGTGATCCAACCGCTGCCCATTCCCGGTCTCATATCGCGCCGCACGCTCACGGCATTCCGGCGCCGTCGCGGCTTCCTGCCGAGCCCCGCTGTCAAGCTGCGCGAAGCGCTGCGCACCCTGGCGGCCTGAGCGGACTACCGCCCTACCGCTTGTCGCGCGGCAGTCGGCCCATCAGGAAGAACTCATCGTTCGGCCGCATCGAGATCACGTTCGCCATGCGGTTCGACAGTCCGAAGAAGGCCGTGATGCCGGCGATGTCCCAGACGTCCTCGTCATCAAAGCCGTGCGCATGCAGCGCGTCGTAGTCGGCCTCGGTGACGGTGTGCGAGGCGGTGCAGACCTTCATCGCAAAATCGAGCATCGCGCGCTGACGCGGCGTGATGTCGGCCTTGCGGTAGTTGACTGCAACCTGGTCCGCCACGAGCGGGTTCTTTTCGTAGATGCGCAGAATGGCGCCGTGCGCGACCACGCAATACAGGCACTGGTTGGCGCCCGAGGTGGCCACGACGATCATCTCGCGCTCGCCCTTGGTCAAGCTGCTGCCCTCGCGCAGCATCAGGGCATCGTGATAGGCGAAGAAGGCACGGCACTCGTCGGGCCGATGCGACAGCGTGAGAAAGACGTTCGGCACAAAGCCGGTCTTCTCCTGCACTTCCAGGATGCGTGCGCGAATGTCTTCAGGAATGTCGGCCAGTTCAGGAACGGGGAACCGGCTGATGGGGGGCGTGGTGGTCGTCATGATGTCTCCTTTGGTTTGAGCATCCTGCGCACGCCGCCCGGGGCAACGCTTATTGGGTGGCGAACTGGATACGATGCAATCCAGCATACAGCCCATCGCGCTCGAGCAGTTCGCGGTGCGTGCCAGCTTCGGCAATCTTGCCGTGCTCAAGCACGACGATGCGGTCGGCATTTTCGATCGTCGACAGGCGGTGCGCGATGACCAGCGTCGTGCGGCCCTCCATCAGGCGTTCGAGTGCGGCCTGCACCTGGCGCTCGGATTCGGAATCGAGCGCCGAAGTCGCTTCGTCCAGGATCAGGATCGGCGCGTCCTTGTAGATCGCCCGTGCGATCGCCAGACGCTGACGCTGGCCGCCGGAGAGCTTCGAGCCGTTGTCGCCGATGTTGGTGTCGATGCCCTCGGGCAGGTTGTCCACCACATCGGTCAGGTAAGCAGCCTCGAGCGCGCGGCGCACGCGGGCCATGTCGATCTCCGACGCATCACGCGCGCCATAGGCCACGTTGGCGGCGATGGTGTCGTTGAACAGCACCACGTCCTGGCTCACGAAGGCGATCTGGCGGCGCAGGTCGTGCAGCGACAGATCAGCCAGCGCATCGCCGTCGAGCGAAATCGTGCCCGAGGTCGGATCGAAGAAGCGCGGCAGCAGGTTCACCAGCGTGGTCTTGCCGCTGCCGGACGGCCCCACCAGCGCGACGACCTCGCCGGGCTTGACGTGCAGGTCGATGCTGTCGAGCGCTGCCTTGCCGTCGTGGCCGTAGCGGAACGTGACGTCGTCAAAGCGGATGTCGCCGCGCGCGCGGTCAATGCGCTTGCCGCCTTCCTGCGGTTCGACCGGCGTGTCGATCAGTCCGAAGATGAACTCGGCGGCAGTCAGCCCGCGCTGCAGCGGCTGGTTCACGTCAGTCAGGTGCTTGAGCGGCGAGATCAGCAGCAGCATCGCCATCACGAAACCGGTAAAGCCGCCCACCGTGGTCTGGTTGGCCTGCGCCTGCAGCATGGCAATGGCCAGGATGATGGACAGCGCCAGCGCCGCCAGGAACTGCGTGACCGGCTGGTTCAGGCCGCCGGCCACCGCCACGCGCATGGCATAGCCGCGCAGCCGATTCGTCATGGCGTTGAAGCGCAGCGACTCATACGCCTCGCCGCCGTGCAGCTTGACGACCTTGTAGCCGCCCACGGCCTCTTCCACCACGTAGGCGGCCTGGTTGGTCAGGTTCTGGCTCTCACGGTTCAGGGAACGCAACCGGCGGTTGATGCGCGACATCAGCAGGCCGATGATCGGCAGAATCACCGCCACCACCAGCGTCAGGCGCCAGTTGGTATAGAACAGGAACACCAGCAGCGCCAGCACCGTCATCGAATCGCGCACCAGCGTGATGAACACACCGGTCAGCACCTGCAGCACCTGGTTCACCTCGAAGATCACCGCATTGATGATCGACGCCGCCGTGTTGCGCTGGTAGAACGACGCGGGCGCCTGCAGCAGGCGCTCGAACATCGTCATGCGCAGGTTCAGCAGCACCTTGTTCGACACCAGGCTCAGCAGGTACGTGGACGCAAACTGCGCCACGCCGCGCACCACGGCAATGCCAACCAGCATGGCCGGCACCTGCCACAGCTTGCCGGCGTATTCGCCGCCGAAGCCCTGGTCCAGCAGATCCTTCACGACCTTGGGGATGATCCCTTCAGTGGCAGCCACCACGCCCATGGCGACCATGGCCAGGATGAACGCGGTGAGCTCTGGGCGCAGGTAGGTCCACAGCCGCTTGAGCATCGGCTTGGAGGGGGCTGGGTGATCGGACTTTGCTTGTATACTCACGGCGTTTTCAAAGGTGGGTGGGCAGCTTGCATCGCATTGCGACCTGGCTGCCGGCAAGATGCGCCGCCCGCACTGCCATCCGGCAGCGAGGCGACCCGGCATTTTAGCGGCAATCGACCACCCCGGCCCAGCTTGGCACCAGCCCTTTCCGCATGACTTCGCGCGTCCCCACGTTTTTCATCAACCTCGATCACGACGTAGGGCGCCGCGAGGCACTGGAGCGTCAGCTCGACGCACTCGGCTTGCCGCATACCCGCTTTCCGGGGGTGTACGGGAAGGCACTTCCGCCCGAAGAACTGGCACGCCAGTACGATCATGCCCGCGCCCTCGCGCAAAGCCGCGAGCTGACCGTCGGGGAAGTCGGCTGCGCGTTGAGCCACCTCGGCGTCTACCGCGCGATGCTGGAGCAAGACCTGCCGCACGCCCTCATCCTCGAAGACGACGCAAAGCTCGGCGCCGATGTTCCTGCCGTACTTGACGCGCTGGCGCAGCAGGTCTCGCCCGACGAGCCGGTCGTGACGCTTCTCACCCACATCGATCGTTACTACAAGCGGAGCGCGAGGCCGCTGACGGCGCATCACGACGTGGTGAAGCTCGCGAACTACCAGTGGCTCGCGCACGGCTACTTCGTCACGCGGGCGGCGGCAAGGCGCATGGTCGAGCAGCTCTATCCCGTCTGGCTTGCCGCCGACTACTGGTACAAGTTCGAGCGTGAAGGCATCGTGCAGATGCGCGCGGTGGTGCCGTACGTGATTGGCGTGCAGAACTTCGACAGCGGCTCCAACCTGGAAGCCGATCGCGCCATCAAGAGCCGCGAAGCCGATGATCGCCTTGGACTCGGCCATCACCTGCACCAGATCCTGGTACGCAAGTTCCTCTACCAGATCTTCGTGCGGCCATTCCTGGGCCTGGCCAAGCAGAAGAAGACCTGGTAGACGCAGGTCTCTGCCAGTCAGGCACGCTGTTCACGCAGCTCTGCCAAGCCCGATTCTGCACGGATGACATCGGTGTTCCTGCGCGCCATCATGCGGCGGTAGTTCGGGCTTTCCTGCTCGCGCGACTGCTCGCGATGCCAGAGGTGGAACACTTCCGTCGCACAGAAGCCGCGCTTGCGCCGCACACCGGCGTTGTACAGCCGCACTGCCAGGTCCGCATCTTCGTGACCCCAGCCGACGAAGCTCTGGTCGAAGCCGTTGACGCGCTCGAAATCGCTGCGCCATACGCCCAGGTTGCAGCTCTTGATGCCACGCAGGCTGGTGTCGCGGAACGTGCGCGGCGCGGGAAGGCCGGGCACCAGCAACGGCAGGAACTTGTTGATACGGCCGGCGCGCCACGCACGGAACCAGTACGCGCGGTCCTTCAAATGAATATCGATCTGGTGGGCCACAACTTCACGCGTCATTTCCTCATCGAGCAGGATGCGGCTGCCGGACAAGAACCGGCCCGGCTCGGCCAATGCCCGATGACGCGCCACGAAGTCGGGGCGCGGGACGCAGTCGCCGTCGAGAAAGACGAGGTAGTCCGCGTCCGTTGCCAGCACACCGCGGTTGCGGATTTCCGCCGCGCGGAAGCCGTCATCGGGGTGCCAGACGTGGCGCAACGGGTACGGCGCCGTCTTGGCAGCCGCCTCCACGGCCGCGCGTGTATCGTCACGCGAACCGTCATCGGCGACGATCACATCGAATGCGGTGTCGGTCTGCGCCGCGCACCCGGCCAGCACGCGTGCGAGCGCCTCCGGCCGGTTGTACGTCGTGACAACGAGGGCGAGGCGGCGCGGGCGCTCAGCGCTTGCCATGGCGATGCAGCATCATCAGCTTGACATAGCGGTAGTACGTGCCCTCGGCGTTCGACACGGCGAGCATGAAGCCCTCCGCCCCATCGAGGAACCCGCGCTGGATGATGTACGTGCGGATGAACGCCCACAGCCCGTGGCCGATCGCGCTACCCAGCGATGCACGCTTGCCTTTGGCGTAAGCCGCCGCGGCACCGGCGGTCGAATAATCGTTGGCCTTGTCGAGCGCCGCTTCTAGATCGGGAATGGAGTAATGGATGATCGGCGAGCGGAAGTCGCCGACCGTACCCTCGAAAATCAGGTGCGAGTGCACCGGCGCATCGAAGAACGTGACCTTCTCGCGCTTGAAGAAGCGCCGGATGCGGTCGGGCCACCAGCCCGAGTGCTTCATGAACCGGCCGCAGAAGCTGGAACTGCGCGGCATCGAATACACGGTGTGCGAGCTGCCCGACTCGAGCACGGCGATCATCTCCGCACGCAGTTCGGGGCTGACGCGCTCATCGGCGTCCAGTGAAAGAACCCAGTCGGTGCGTGCCTCGCGCAAGGCGCGGTTCGACTGTTCGCCATAGCCCGGCCAGTCGGTTTCGAATACGCGCGCGCCCAACTGGCGGCAGATCTCTTGCGTGCCGTCGGTGCTGCCGGAGTCGAAGACGATCACATCGTCGGCCCAGTCGCGCACCGAGCGAATGCAGTCACCAATGTCTGCGGCTTCATTCTTGGCAACGATGATGACGGCCAGCGTGGCGCGGTTGGAAGCAGGCATGCGAAAGACGATCTCAGAGGACAGGATGGGCGCCAAGCTCCTGCCGGCGCCGGTGAATATGCGCGGCAAAGACGGCCGCCATGACGCTATAGAACACCACGGTCTGCGCGATGATGAACATCACCTCCGTCAGCCCGAAGAGCACGAAGCCCACGCATAGCGTGAGGCCCATCGCACCGGTGGTGCGCAGGATGCGGTCATCGCACAGTGCAGCGCGCAGGAAGTAAGCGGCGGGCGCCAAGTACAACGCCAGCAGCGCGCCAAGACCGAGTACCCCGAGCGTGGCGCCATTGTATAGAAACTCGTTATGGGCATGCTCGAAGCCCGAGGCCTGCTGCGTGATCACGCCTTCCTGGGACATCGCCTTCAGCGTGGGCTCAAACCGGCCCCGACCGACGCCGGCAACCGGGTGGCGGGTCAACATGAGGGTTGCGGCTTTCCACAGTTGAAACCGGATGCCGACCGAGGTGTCGAGTTGCCCGGCCTGATAGGCGCGAATGTCGTTCATGGCCTGATCAAAACGCGTGCGAACGAGGCTCGACGACGCGCAGACCGCGGCAAGCACAGCGAAGAACAGTAGCAAGGCCGCCACCCGCTTCCGCCAGCTCACGTGCCGCAGCGTCGCTACGGCGATCAGCAGGAGCACCGGAATCGCGATCCAGCCGCCGCGCGACTGCGACAGGTACGACGCATAGAGCCCCGCCGCGCCCGCCGCGAGGCGCAGCACCGTCAGCGGCCAACCATCGCCCTTCGACCAGCCGATCGAGATGAGGGAAAACAGCCCCATCAGCAGCGACAGGTTGCCGAACGGGATGGCGTTGGAAAACGCGCCGACCGTATCCGGACGGGCGTTACGCAGTTCGAGATACGCCCAGACCACTGAAGCCAATGCCCCGGCCACGCAGCCCCATTGCACGCTCTGCAACTGTGTTGGCCGCAGCTGCAGCAGCGCGAGCAGTACAAACCCGAACAACCAGAGCCTTCCATAGGCAAACGGAACGCCGCGCGGCGCTTGCGGATTCAGCAGCGCACTGATGAGCATGGCGGTCGGCATGGCGGCCATTGCGAGTATCAGCCACCGGTGCTCGCGCCACATGGCGCGCAGGCGCGACATCACATCAGCGGGCGGCGCAAGCATCGACCACAGCGCGGCTGCCAGCAGCAGCGAAAACGCGAGAAAGGCCGCGCCACGCACCGACAGCATGAAGGCGGGCAGGATGGCGATCGCGACCACGGCCAGCACCTCCGGCACGCTGCGAACCAGCGTCCGGCCACGTCGTACCACGGCGCTCATCGGTCGGTCTCCGCGTGGGGAGCCAGGGCCAGCAAGGCATCGATATGCGCGGCGACCCCCGGGTCGTAGCGCAAGTGCTCGCGCGGGTGCGCAAGACGTGCCTGGCCGGCCTGCGCACGTGCAACGGCGGCTTCGATTGTGCGCGCGAGCGTGGCAGGATCGTTCACGTCGAAGGTCGGTGCGCCTTCGTCGGAAATCACCTCGGTGCAGGCGATGTTGCTCGCCAACACTGCGGGCGTGCCGCAGAGCACGGACTCCACGCCGATCAGTCCGAAGGGCTCGTAATGCGAGGCCAGGATCGTGTAGTCGGCCGCGCGGTAGACGTTTTCGATGTCCTTGCGATAGCCGAGATACCGGATATTCGGCGAGGACGACGACACCGGCCGCCCGATCACCACGAGCTGCACCGGCAGGTTCGTTTTGGAGAAGAACGCTTCCAGCAGCGGATACCCCTTGCGCTTGTGGCTCGACGACGGGAACACGAAAGTCACGCGGTCCTCGGCAAACCCGAGCTCATGGCGCAAGCGCTGGCGCTCCGCTTCGCCCACAGGCCGGAACTTTGCCTCGCTCACCGGCGGGTACACCGTCTTCACCTTGGCCTCGGGGATGTCGTAGTAATCGAGCACCTCCTGCGCCATCAGGCGCGAATGCGCGACGATGACGTGCGAACGCACGTAGTCGCGGCGTTCCAGCGCGATCTGCTGGCGATCCCAGAACGCGGCCGGCTTGGGAAAGCTCTTCAGATAACCGATGTGCGTGCCGCCGCAGATGGCAATGTCAGACGCGCCCGTGCGGTTGCAGCCGATCATCAGGTCGACGTGTTCGCGTTTGGCCAGATGGCGCACCAGCCAGCCGAAGGCGTGGTCGTTCAGCTTGCCCGGCAGCTTGCGCGTGGGCAAGGCGACCGCCTTGACCTGGTGATACTCGGGAATGGCCTTGTCGACCATCTTGGCGAAGAACACGGGACGGATGGCGCGCTCGTGCAACCCGCGAACCAGATCCATCGCATAGCGCTCACTGCCGCCGCTGTAGCCCAGCGCGTTGCACGAGATTCCAACGTTCATGGAAGTTGTCGTCGTAATTGTGTGAAGTGCAGTCGTGCGGGGGTGCGTCCCCCCGATGGCGCCCCCGCGCGCCATCTCCGGACTACTCGTAGAGCGTTGCCACGTTCTCCGCCGCCAACGCCTGGCGCAAGGCGGCGATCGCATCCTCGCTGGGGACGATGCGCCATGCATCTCCGAGCACCGCTTCGCAGCGCGCCTGCTCGCACACGTAGCTGATGCGCACCGACACGCCGTTGCCGTCGGCCGCCACGTGCGGCGTCAGCAGGTCGCGCAGCCTGGCGGCCGTGGAATCGCCGTTCATCGACAGGCGGATCGCCCGCGCGAACTTCGCACGCGCCTGGGTCAGATCCATCACGGTCTCGGCCGTCACGCGCACGCCCCCCGTGAACATGTCGTGACGCGCGCTGCCCTGCACGATCAGCACTTCGTCTTCCTTGAACAGTGCGCGATTGGCTTCGTAGACTTCGTTGAAGACCGTCACCTCGGTCGCTTCGCTGGCCGAGCCGTCGTCGAGCATGACGATCAGCATCTTGCCGCGCTGCGTCATCTGCGTGCGCAGGCCGACGATCACGCCGGCCACGGTCTTGTTGCGCGCATCGCGGTTGCCGTAGCCGCCACCGCTGCCCTTGTCGGTCACCTCGCGGGCGAGATCGGCCAGCGTCGTACGTGCAAAACGGCGCACCTCGTCGCGGTACTCGTCGAAGAGGTGCCCAGAGAGATAGAAGCCGAGCGCCTGCTTTTCTTCCTGCAGCTTGCGCTTGGTCGTCCACGCCGGTTCGTCGACGAGTTCGGGCCGATGCTGCTCGGCGTCGTCGCTGCCCATCAGGTCGAACAGCGAGACCTGATTGGCGGCGGCAGCCTTCTGTTCGGCGGCTTCCATGGCCAGGCCGATCGAGGCGAGCAGCTGCGCGCGATTGTCGTTGAGGCTGTCGAAGGCGCCGGCGCGCACCAGCGCTTCGATGGTGCGGCGATTGACCTGGCGGCGATCCACACGCTCGCAGAAGTCGAACAGATCCTTGAACGGGCCGTCTTCGCGCGCGCGCAGGATGTCTTCGATTGCGCCCTGCCCGCTGCCCTTGATGCCGCCCAGGCCGTAGCGGATGGTCTTGGCGTCGGTCGGCGTGAAGCGGTACTGGCTCGCGTTGATGTCGGGCGGCAGCACCTTCAGACCGTTCTTGCCGACCGCATCGTCATAGAGGATCTTCACCTTGTCGGTGTCGTCCATGGCGAGCGACATGTTGGCCGCCATGAATTCGGCCGGGTGATGCGCCTTGAGCCACGCGGTGTAGTACGCCAGCAGCGCATACGCGGCCGCGTGCGATTTGTTGAAACCGTAGCCGGCGAACTTCTCCATCAGGTCGAAGATCTCGTCGGCCTTTTCGGTGGAGAGCCCGTCCTTGGCTGCGCCCGCGCGGAACAACTCGCGGTGCTGCGCCATCTCTTCGGGCTTCTTCTTGCCCATCGCACGGCGCAGCAGGTCGGCGCCGCCGAGCGAGTATCCGCCCACGATCTGCGCCATCTGCATCACCTGCTCCTGGTAGACCATGATGCCGTAGGTCTCCTTGAGCACCGGCTCGACGCGCGGGTCGGGGTACTCGACCTTCTCGCGACCGTGCTTGCGGGCGCAGAAGCTCGGGATCAGGTCCATCGGGCCCGGGCGATACAGCGCCACCAGGGCGATGATGTCTTCAAAGCGGTCGGGCTTGGCGTCCTTCAGCATGCCCTGCATGCCGCGGCTTTCCAGCTGGAACACCGCCACCGTGTTGGCCGTCTTCAGGATGTCGAACGCCGCCTTGTCGTTCAGCGGAATCTGGCTGCAATTCCAGTCCGCCTTGGACGGGTCGAGCATGCGGATATAGCGCTCGGCCCAGTCGAGGATGGTCAGCGTGGTCAGGCCCAGGAAGTCGAACTTCACCAGGCCGACAGCTTCCACGTCGTCCTTGTCGTACTGGCTCACGACGCCGGCGTCTTCACCGCCCTGCGTGTAAAGCGGACAGAAGTCGGTCAGCTTGCCGGGAGCGATCAGCACGCCGCCTGCATGCATGCCGACGTTACGCGTCATGCCTTCCACGCGCTGCGCGAGCTCCAGCAGCTGCTTGACCTCTTCTTCGTTGGCTTCGCGCTCCGCCAGCAGCGGTTCTTCTTTCTTGGCCTCTTCGATGGTGACAAGCTTGCCCGGCTTGAACGGGATCAGCTTGGCGACCCCATCGACGAAGTTGTAGCCGAGGTCGAGCACGCGGCCCACGTCGCGCACGGCAGCCTTGGCCGCCATGGTGCCGAAGGTGGCGATCTGCGAGACGGCGTCCTTGCCGTACTTCTCCTTCACGTACTGGATGACGCGGTCGCGGCCGTGCTGGCAGAAGTCGATGTCGAAGTCGGGCATCGACACGCGTTCCGGGTTCAGGAAGCGCTCGAACAGCAGGTTGTACTTGAGCGGGTCGAGGTCGGTAATGCCCAACGCATAGGCCACCAGCGAGCCGGCACCCGAGCCGCGGCCCGGTCCCACCGGCACGCCGTTGTTCTTGGCCCAGTTGATGAAGTCGGCCACGATCAGGAAGTAGCCCGGGAAGCCCATCTTGATGATGGTGCCGGTCTCGAATTCCAGGCGGGCGTAGTACTCGGGCCGCTTCGATTCGCGCACGGCCTCGTCGGGGAACAGCACCTCCAGCCGCTTCTCCAGCCCTTCCTTGGCCAGTTGGACGAGGTAGTCGTCCAGCGACATGCCGTCGGGCGTCGGGAACCGCGGCAACTTGGGCTTGCCCAGCTCGAGCGTGAGGTTGCAGCGCTGCGCGATCTGCACCGCATTGGCAAGCGCAGACGGGATGTCGGCAAACAGCTCGCACATCTCGTCCTGCGTCTTGAAATACTGGTCGGTCGTGAAGCGACGCGCGCGGCGCGGGTTGGCCAGCAGGTCGCCCTCGGCAATGCAGACGCGCGCCTCGTGCGCGGTGAAGTCGTCCGGCGTCATGAACTGCACCGGGTGCGTGGCAACCACGGGCAGGTGCATCGCCGCCGCCAGCTTCACGGCCTGCTGGATGTAGGCCTCGGTGCCCGCGTGGCCCGCGCGCTGCAACTCGATGTAGAACGCGTTCGGGAACACGCGCGACCAGTGCGTTGCCAGCTTGCGCGCGAGCGCCTCGTTGCCGTTGGCCAGCGCCATGCCGATATCGCCGCCCATCGCGCCCGACAGCGCCAGCAGGCCGCCGGCCAGCGGCGCGCCCTCCACGCCAGGCTCGTCGAACCACTCGGGTGCGATTTCGGCGCGGCCACGGTGCTGGTTGGACAGCCAGGCGCGCGCCAGCAGCTGGCACAGGTTCAGATAACCCTGCTTGTTGCGCACCAGCAGCAGCAATCGGCTCGGCTTGTCGCGCTCGTCGTGATTGGTGATCCACACGTCTGCGCCCACGATGGGCTTGATGCCCTTGCCGCGCGCTTCCTTGTAGAAGCGCACGAGGCCGAACGCATTGGCGAGGTCCGTCAGCGCGAGGGCGCCCATGCCGTCCTTGGCCGCGGCCTTGACGGCATCGTCAAGGCGCACGTTGCCGTCGACGACGGAGTATTCGGAATGGAGACGGAGGTGGACGAAGCGCGGCGAATTCATCCGCGTATTGTACCGGGTGACACCTTCCGCAAAGCATTCCGAGCACGCCCGCCCGGCCTGCGGCAGCCCCGCACCGCTGCGCGGGCGGCTATAATTTCGGCTTACGAATCAACGGGTTATCCAAGCGCCTGAAAAGCGGCGCGGCAGCACATGCAGATCGTCAATATTTCCGCTTACAAATTCGTCACGCTCGAAGACCGCGAAACCCTGCGCCCCGCCCTGCTGGCCGAGTGCCAGGCGCGCGAGCTCAAGGGCACCGTGCTGCTGGCCCCCGAGGGCATCAACATCTTCCTGGCCGGCACGCGCGAGGCTATCGACGGCATCGTCGGCTGGCTGCGCGCCGACCCCCGCTTTGCCGATCTGAACCCGAAGGAAAGCCTGTCCGACCACCAGCCATTCCGTCGCCTGCTGGTGCGCCTGAAGAAGGAAATCATCACGATGCGCCACCCGCTGATCCGCCCGGAAGACGGACGGGCGCCATCGGTTTCGCCGGCCGACCTCAAGCGCTGGCTCGACCAGGGCCACGACGATGAAGGCCGCCCCGTGGTGATGCTCGATACGCGCAACGGCTTTGAAGTCGCGGTCGGCACGTTCCGCAACGCTGTCGACTACGGCATCACCAAGTTCACCGAATTCCCCCCGGCCATTGCCGCCCACAAGGACGACTTCGCAGGCAAGACCGTCGTGTCGTTCTGCACCGGCGGCATCCGCTGCGAAAAGGCGGCGATCCACATGCAGAAGATCGGCGTCGAACGGGTGTACCAGCTCGAAGGCGGCATCCTGAAGTACTTCGAAGAAGTCGGCGGCGAGCACTATGATGGCGATTGCTTCGTCTTCGACCACCGCACCGCGCTGAATGCCCAGCTGCTGCCGGCCGGCCCCAAGCAGTGCTTCGCCTGCCGCGCGGTGGTGACACCGGAAGAACAGCAATCCGCCGACTACATCCCCGGTCAGCGCTGCCCGCATTGCGCCGACCGCCAGACCCGCGCCGCCGCATGAAGCGACTGAACGCCGCCCTCCTGCTTGCACTATGCTGCCTTGCGGTGTCGGGCGGGTGCTCCACCAGCTGTGCGGGGGGCTCCAACCGGGGCGTGTTCTGCGGCACCGGCACGCGGTTCTGAACGCACGCCTCATAAAAAAACGCCGGACATGATGCCGGCGTTTTTTTATTCTGGTGCATGGGCTTACTGGGCGCCACGCACGAACTGGTTCGTGATGGCGACTATGCGTTCACCATACAGCCTGGCGGTTTCCAGGTCGCCCGGCAGCGGGCCCTCTTCCGGGCTGACATCCGACGGCGATTGCGCCAGCGCCCCGCCAAACCCGCCCAGGTAGTTGACGTCGTTGCGCGTGGCGGCCTTGGTGTTGGCCGGCATCATGCCCGTGCCCACCCAGATCATCCCGTGCTGCTGCGAGAGCGTCCACAGGTACTGGATCGAGGCGTACTTGTCTCCGTTCATCGATGCCGAGTTGGTGAAGCCGGCCGCGATCTTGTTCTTCCATGCCCCGGTAAACCAGGCCTTGGACGAGGCATCGGCAAACTTCTTGAAGTCGCCCGACACACCGCCCATGTAGGTCGGCGCGCCAAAGACGATCGCATCGACACTGGCCAGCAGGGCCCACGTGTCGTCATTGACGTCGGCCACCGAGATCAGATGCGCTTCGGCGCCGGCATTCTGGATGCCTGCGAACACGGCTTCCGCCTGCTTCTTGGTATGGCCATAACCACTGTGATAAACGACGGCAACTTTTGCCATGGGAATCCTCTTTTGGTTGGGTCGACAAAAAGACGAGAGAAACGGCGCACCAGCGTGCGCCGTCAACATTACGGCAAATCGAATACCAGCACTTCGCTGTCTTCGCCGTCCGACAGTGTCACCGCGGTTTCGTGCGTCAGCTTGGCCGCATCGCCACCGGTCAGCGCCCGGCCGTTGACGCTCACCTTGCCACGCACCACGTGCACGTAGGCGCGCCGGCCGTCTGCCAGGGACAGCGTCGCGGCTTCGGCACCGTCGAAGCGGCCGGCGTAGAGCGCCATATCCTGGTGCACCTCGACCGAGCCGTCGCGGCCATCGGCGCTGGCGATCAGCGCAAGCTTGCCGCGCTTGGCCGCCGCATCGAAATGGCGCTCTTCATAGCTCGGCGTGAGGCTCATCTGCGCGGGCAGCACCCAGATCTGCAGGAAGTGCGTCGTCTGGTCCTGCGCGTGGTTGAACTCGGAGTGACGCACGCCAGTCCCAGCCGTCATGCGCTGGACGTCGCCCGGGCGCAGCACGCTGCCGTTGCCCATGCTGTCCTTGTGCGCGAGCTCCCCGTCCAGCACGTAGCTGATGATCTCCATGTCGCGGTGGCCGTGCGTGCCGAAGCCCATGCCGGGCGCGACGCGGTCTTCGTTGATGACGCGCAGCGGCCCGAACTGCACATGCTCCGGGTCCATGTAATCGGCAAACGAGAAGCTGTGATACGACTTCAGCCAACCGTGGTCTGCGTAGCCGCGGTCCTGCGAGGGGCGCATTTCAATCATTTTGATGGATCTCCTGTCCAAATCACTTCGTTGATGTGGCAATGCTACGCACATTGGCTATATTTACGCGGTACCGCTTTGACACATCCCATCAAAAATTCTGAATATGGCGCTCTCGCTGGAATCCCTGGAAGTGCTGGACGCGATCGAACGCAAGGGCAGCTTTGCCGCAGCCGCGCAGGAGCTCGGCAAGGTGCCGTCGGCGCTTACCTATGTCGTGCGCAAGCTGGAAGACGACCTCGACGTGCTGCTGTTCGACCGCCGGCGCCACCGTGCGGAGCTGACGCCCGCCGGCCGGGCGCTCCTCGACGAAGGCCGCCACCTGCTGCAGGCCGCCGACGATCTCGCGCGCCGCGTCAAGCGCCTGGCCACCGGCTGGGAGGCCACGCTGACCATCGTGGTCGATGATCTCGTGCACTTCCGCGCACTCATGCCGGTCATCCAGGATTTCTACGCCGAGAACACCGCCACGCGCCTGCGCTTCTCCCGCGAAGTGCTGGCCGGAACATGGGATGCACTGCTCTCGGGCCGTGCCGACCTGCTGATCGGCCCGGCCCAGGTGATGCAGATGCAGGGCCTGCAGACGCGCACGCTCGGAAAGATCCCGTTCGTGTTCGCGGTGGCGGCGCACCACCCACTTGCGCGGCTGGAGGAGCCGCTGCCCGCTGCCGCCATCACGCGACATCGCATCGTTGCGGTCGGGGATACGTCACGCAGCCTCCCGGCACGCACGATCGGCGTCATGGCGGGGCAGGACACGCTGGTGGTGCCGTCGATGGCCGACAAGGTGCAAGCGCAGATCCGAGGCCTGGGCTGCGGCTGGCTGCCCGTTCCGCTGGCGCAGCCGTACCTGGACTCCGGCGTGCTGATCGCCAAGACCACTACCGAGGACGACCGTGCCGGCACCTTCCAGGTGGCCTGGCGCACGAACATGCGCGGCAAGGCACTGCAGTGGTGGGTCGACAAGCTGGAGGACCCGCGCCTGGCGCAGGCCCTGCTGATGCAGTAGCGGTAGCCGCTGCGAGATCGCGCACAATAGCGGTGTCGGTATCTGCGCCTGGAGTGCTGCGTTGTCCCAAGCCAATCTCGATTTTCCGGATTCCACCCTCGCGTCGCGCGGACCATACCGCGGGCGCTTCGCCCCGTCGCCGACGGGGCCGCTGCACATCGGCTCGCTGGTCACCGCACTGGCGAGCTGGCTCGACGCGCGCGTGCACGGCGGTACGTGGCTCGTG
This sequence comes from Ralstonia mannitolilytica, assembly GCF_905397375.1. GTDB lineage: Bacteria > Pseudomonadota > Gammaproteobacteria > Burkholderiales > Burkholderiaceae > Ralstonia > Ralstonia mannitolilytica. The sequence goes on along the minus strand of NZ_CAJPVG010000004.1, from coordinate 171,292 downwards.
CGCATTGAAGACATCGACTTCCAGCGCAACGTGCCAGGCGCCGATCGCGACATCCTGGCCACGCTGGAGGCGCTCGGCCTGATCGCCGACGAAGCGCCCCAATGGCAGAGCGGCCATCTGGCGCGCTTCGAATCGGCACTGGAACGGCTGCAAACCGTCGGCAAGCTCTACCCCTGCGGCTGCACGCGGCGCGAGATTGCCGACTCCGTCACGACCATCGACGCCAACGGCCGCCTGCGTCACCAGACACTGATCTATCCCGGCACGTGCCGCAACGGCCTGCACGGGCGCCCGGCGCGCGCCTGGCGCGTGCGCGTGCCCGATCCGCAAGCCGCGACCGTGTGCTTCAACGACCGCTGGCAGGGCACCCAATGCCAGAACCTGGCCGAAGCCGTGGGCGACTTCGTGCTCAAGCGCGCCGACGGCATGTGGGCGTATCAGATCGCGGTGGTGGTGGACGATGCCGCCCAGGGCATCACCGATGTGGTCCGGGGCGCCGATCTGCTCGACTCAACCCCGCGCCAGATCTATCTCCAGCAGTTGCTCGGGTTGCCCGCACTGCGCTACCTGCACGTGCCTGTCGTCGTCAACACCGAAGGCGAAAAGCTGAGCAAGCAGACCGGCGCGCGCGCCATCGACCGCAATCAGCCGCTTGCCGCGCTCACCGAGGCAGCAAGGCATCTTGGGCTGGAGATCCACGCGCAGGATGTGGAAGGCTTCTACCGGGAGGCCGTCCCGGCATGGGCCAATCGCCTTGCACGATTGACTCCGGCGGCATAGTTGCCGCCGTTCCCGACGGCGCGCCTTAACGCTTGCGCGGCACGCCGCCCAGCAGCGCCGCGATCGGACGCTTGGCCGTGCGCGGATGCCCCGCCGGTTGTGCGGGCTTGGCGGTCTCGGCCGTTTCCGCGGGCGCCGTCGACTCGTACGGACGATTGAAGAACGGATCATCCGACGGCCGGAATGCCGGGCGGACGACGGTGTGGTCGAGCACGCGGGCGCCGTTGCGCTCCTCGCGCTCACGGGCACGGCGCACTTCGGCGCGCGCACGCTTCTCGTCACGCTCGCGGCGCTCACGGTCCCGGGACTGCTCGCCGGTAGGGTCGAACCCTTCCAGTTGCTCGCGCGGCAGGTTGCGCTTGATCAGCTTCTCGATATCGGCCAGCAGCCTCTCATCGCCGGGAGCGAACAGCGACAGTGCGTCGCCGGACGCGCCGGCACGGCCTGTGCGGCCGATACGGTGCACATAGTCTTCCGCATTGAAGGGCAGGTCGAAGTTGATCACGCACGGCATCTGCGAGATGTCGAGACCACGTGCTGCCACGTCGGTGGCGACCAGCACATCGACGGTGCCCTGCTTGAACGCTTCGAGCGTCTGCATGCGTTCGGTCTGGGTCTTGTCGCCGTGGATGGCGCTGGCGTTGATGCCTTCGCGCTCCAGCGCACGCGCCAGGCGCGAGCAGCCGATCTTGCTGTTCGAGAACACGATGCACTGGCGCGGCAGGCCCTGCTCGGCGCGCTGCTTCAACAGGTGCACGAGCGCGGCCTGCTTGTGGTTGTCCGGCACGGTGTAGATCACCTGGCGGACGTTCTCGGCCGTGGCGTTGCTGCGCGCCACTTCGATGGTCTGCGGATGACGCAGGTAGCTGGCGGCGAGCTTCTTGATCTCCGGCGAGAACGTCGCCGAGAACAGCAGCGTCTGCCGATGCGCCGGCAGCAGGTTGATGATGCGCTGCAGGTCGGGCAGGAACCCCATGTCGAGCATGCGGTCGGCTTCGTCCAGCACCAGCATGCGCACCTGCGACAGGTTCACGCTGCGCTGCTGCACGTGGTCCAGCAGGCGGCCCGGCGTCGCCACGAGGATTTCCACACCGCGCCGCAGTTGCTCGGTCTGCGGGTTCATGTCGACGCCGCCGAACACGACGGCGCTGCGCAACGCCGTGTACTTCGCGTACTTGGCAACGTTGTCGTACACCTGGTCGGCCAGCTCGCGCGTGGGCGTCAGGATCAGCGCCCGCACCGGGTGGCGCGCCGGCGATGCGCTCGTATTGGCGTCCGGCAGCAGGTTCTGGATGATCGGCAGCGAGAAGCCGGCGGTCTTGCCGGTGCCCGTTTGCGCCGCGCCCATGACGTCACGGCCGGCAGTGACCACCGGAATGGCAGCCGCCTGGATAGGCGTGGGCTTGGTATAGCCGCTTTCGGCCAGCGCACGGAGGATATCGGCGTGCAGGCCAAAGCTGTCGAATGTCACCGATTCGTTGACCGGCGCTTCTGACGATGTCGCAGTGTTCATAGGGGGATGCAGCATGCCGGGTGGCATGGCGGCGCGACAGACTCAGGCGGAAACACCCGCGAGCGGCTCGCGCAAAGCGTTAAAAATCAAAAGTTTATCACGTGCAGCCTAGGCAAGACCGACAACGGACAGCGCCGGGCTCCTGTCGGGTCACGCGAGCCTTGACACGGATCAAGCGCCGGCGCGCGGCGCTGCGCGACCATCGCGGCATCCCAACCGCGCCCTGCCCGCCATGGTCACCACCCTGTATGAAGCGCCCCAGCACGTCTGCCTGATGTTCTCCGACCTCGTCGACGACCACGACGCCCTGCCGGTGCAGACCAACCAGTTCCTCATCGTCGACCACGGCCACGGCGCGCTCATCGACCCCGGCGGCCAGATGACGTACAACGCGCTCTTCCTGGCGATGAACCGCTACTTTGCGCCGAAGCAGCTCGACTATGTGCTTGCCTCGCATGCCGACCCGGACATCGTTGCCTCCGCCGGAAGATGGCTCACGAGTTCGAGCTGCGACATCCTGATCTCGCGCGTGTGGGAACGGTTTCTGCCGCACTTCTGCAACGTGGGCAAGACCGAAGGTCGCATCGTGCCGATCCCGGATACGGGCATGGCGATCCCGCTCGGCAACACGCACCTGCTGGCGGTGCCGGCGCACTTCCTGCACTCGGAGGGCAATTTCCAGTTCTACGATCCGCAGTCGCGCATCCTGTTTTCGGGCGACCTGGGAGCGTCGATGGTGCATGCCAATGTGGCTGCCACACCGGTGAAGGATTTTGATGCGCACCTGCCGCTGATGGCGCCGTTCCACCGCCGCTACATGAGCGGCAACCGGGTGTGCCGGCTGTGGGCGCAGATGGTGCGCGGGCTCGACATCGAATGGATCGTGCCGCAGCACGGTCAGGCCTTCCGCGGCAAGACCATGGTCAATCGGTTCATCGATTGGGTGGAAACGCTCGATTGCGGCATCGACCTGATGACGCCGGAGACTTTCCGGCTCCCCGCGCTGCCGCCAGGGGCAACGGGGGCTACGCTCAGCGCGCGCGCTGGGGCCCGGGGCTCGGAGCAGCCGGCAGGATGATCTTCATCATGGCGTCGGCCAGTTCGCGCGCCAGCACCTCGGCGTCGATGCGCGACGGGTCATGCCACGTGTACATGAAACCCATGACGCCGCCCATGGCGTGTGCCGCGACGCGTGCATCGCCAAACTCGAACACGCCCAGGCGCTTGCCTTCGTCGAGCAGCGCATACAGGTCGCGATAGTACGCGCGCGACATCGCGCCCATCCATTCGATCGTCTCGGGGCGCAGGTACTGGCGGTCGCGATAGCAGAGCGTGGCCGAGTAATGGCACGCGATGCAGCGTCGGGCCAGTTCCAGCATGCACGCATGCAGGCGTTCGCGCACCGGCAACGCCGGGTCGGCCGTCTCGCGGATGGCCGACATGGTGATCCGCGCCGACTCGCGGCACAGGATGTCGAAGATCTCGTACTTGTCGGTGAAGTAGTAATACACCGCCGGCTTGGTCACGCCGAGCGCGCTGCACAGATCACTCATCGTCATGCCGGCGTAGCCCTTCGTGAAGAAGAGCTGGGCGGCGGTATCGAGAATCTGGCGGCGGCGCGCCTCCTGCCGCTCGGCAATGTGCGGGCGCATCGACGGCGCTTCGGCTTCGGCAGGCGGATTCACGTCGGAGACAGCGGTTTTGCGGACGGAGGACATAGCGCGCATTTTCGCACGCCGCCCGGGAACACGCCGTAGCGTGCGCACATCCTGGCGGCCCGGCATCCTGGAATGCTTGACGCCTCAAAAAACGGCTCCTATATTCATACCCGTTGGTATAAAAATCTACCATCAAGTATAGACAGTGCGACGCCCACGGGCGTATGCCCTGCACAACCCAACGGAGACAAGCTTTGGCGATGGACGAGTCCGAGTATCTCGGCCGCGTTCGCGCGCTCTGGGCGCGCGCATGGCCGGTCGATGCCCCCCGCGAACCCCACTACCCCATCGGACGCGTCGCCCTGACCGAGTATCTGCGCCACTGGGCCCGCACCACGCCAGACAAACCGGCCATCCACTTCTACGGGCACGACACGACGTTCGCCCAGCTCGATGACCTGTCTGACCGCTTTGCGGCGCTGCTAGCCCGGCACGGCATTGGCGCGGGCGATCGCGTGGGGGTGTTCCTCTCGAACTGTCCGCAATTCAATGTGGTGTTCTTCGGCATCCTGAAGCTCGGTGCCGTGTATGTGCCGATCAGCCCGCTATCGCAGCGCGCGGAGTTGATGCATGCGCTCACCGACGCGACGCCGCGCGCCATCGTCACGCTGGATCGGCTGATGCCGCTGGTGCGCGACGTGCGGGCCGAGACATCGCTCGAGCATGTTTTCGTCACGCGCTATGCGGATGTGGTGCCCGCGCAGCCGACGCTGCCGCTGCCCGCGATGCTGGCCGAAGCGCCCGCCCCCTGCGATGACGCCATCGACCTGGTGCCGGCGCTGGCAAACACTGCGCCCATCGCTTTGCCGCCCGCTGGGCTCGACGCCCCCGCCGCGCTGAACTACACCGGCGGCACGACGGGCCTGCCCAAGGGCTGCATCCACACGCAGGGCGACATGGTCGACATGGCCGCCGCGTTTTCGGCCGTGTCGCTGCGCGCAGACGGCGACACTGTCATGCTGAGCTTCTATCCGCAGTTCTGGATTGCCGGCGAGAACACCGGGCTGATCTTTCCCGCGTTCCTCGGCGTGCCGCTGGTGCTGCTGGCGCGCTGGGATGCCGAGGCCTTCATGGCCGGCGTGCAGCGCTACCGCGTCACCAACGGCTCAATGCTCGTCGACAGCGCGGCCGAAGTGATGGCGCATCCGCGCGTGCACGAATACAACCTGCGCTCGCTGCGGCACACGGGCGTGTCGTCGTTCGTCAAGAAGCTGAACCCGGAGTACCGCCGCGCGTGGCGGGAGCTCACCGGCTCGATGATGGCCGAGAGCGCCTGGGGCATGACCGAAACGCAAACCTGCAACACCTTCACGGTCGGCATGCAGGATGACGATTTCGACCTGCGTTCGCAGCCGATCTTCGTGGGACTGCCCGTGCCGGGCACCGACTTCAAGATCTGCGATTTCGACACGCACGAAGTCCTGCCCATCGGCGCAGAGGGCGAACTGTGCGTGCGCACCCCTACGCTGCTCAAGGGCTACTGGAACAAGCCGGAAGCGACTGCACAAACCCTGCGCAACGGCTGGTTCCACACCGGCGACATCGGCTGCATCGACGAGCACGGCTACATCCATTACCTCGGCCGCCGCAAGGAGATGCTCAAGGTCAATGGCATGAGCGTATTCCCGGCCGAGATCGAAGCCATGCTCGGCAAGCACCCCGCTGTGCTGGGCTCCGCCGTGGTCGGCCGCGCCGACGAGCAGCGCGGCCAGGTCCCGGTCGCGTTCGTGATGCTGCGCCCCGAGGCCGTCGGCACGCTGGACGACGCGACGCTCACCCAGTGGTGCCGCGACAACATGGCGGTCTACAAGGTGCCCATCGTGCGCATCGTCGATGCCCTGCCGCTCACGGCCACGGGCAAGGTACGCAAGCAGGATCTCGCGCCGCTCGCAGAACGGATTTGACGCCTCCCCCTCACATGACGTTTCGCAAACTGCTGATCGCCAATCGCGGCGAGATCGCCATTCGCATTGCCCGCGCGGCTGCCTCGGTCGGCCTGCCTTGCACCGCCGTCTATTCCGAAGACGACCGGGATGCCCTGCACCCGCTGCGCGCCGACGAAGCCGTACCCTTGCCCGGCACCGGCCCCCGTGCGTACCTCGATGGCGAAGCGATTCTCGCCGCCGCGCGCGCCGTGGGCGCCGACGCGCTCCACCCCGGCTACGGCTTTCTGAGCGAGCACGCCGCGTTCGCGCGCCGGTGCGCCGAAGCCGGCGTGCAGTTCATCGGCCCTGCCCCGCGCGTTCTCGACATGTTCGGCGACAAGGCCCGCGCTCGGGCGCTGGCACACGAAGCCGGCATCCCGATCGTCAATGGCACACGCGGCGCAACGTCGGTGCAGGAGGCGCAGGCGTTCTTCGCGGCGCTGCCGCCGTCGCACGGCATGATGATCAAGGCCGTGGCCGGCGGCGGGGGACGCGGCATGCGCGCCGTGCACGATGCGGCTGCGATTGCGCAGGCCTATGCGCGCTGCGTGTCCGAGGCCCAGGCCGCATTCGGCAGCGGCGACGTCTACGTGGAAGCACTGGTGCCGGCGCCGCGCCACATTGAAATCCAGATCGTTGCAGACGCACACGGCAATGTCGCGCACCTGGGCGAGCGCGAATGCAGCCTGCAGCGCCGTCACCAGAAGCTGATCGAGATCGCACCCAGCCCCGCGCTGGACGACGCCCTGCGCGCGGGCATCGCCGACGCGGCCATTGCGCTCGCCAAAGCGGCCGGCTACTGCGGCATCGGCACATTCGAGTTTCTGGTGGAAGGCGCCGGCACACCGCACGCCGCGTTCTACTTCATGGAAGCCAACCCGCGCGTGCAGGTCGAACACACCGTCACGGAGATGGTGACGGGTGTCGACCTCGTGGCGACGCAATTGGCGCTCGCGCAAGGGGCGTCGCTGGCAGAGCTTGGGCTGGGCCAGCCGATCGCACCGCGCGGCCACGCTGTCCAGGTGCGCATCAATGCCGAAACGCTCGACGCTTCCGGCCAGCCGCATCCGTCCACCGGCACGCTTGCCGCGTTCGAGCCACCCAATGGCCCGGGTGTGCGCGTCGACACGTGCGGCTACGTCGGCTATCGGCCGAACCCGCGCTTCGATTCGCTGCTCGCCAAGCTGATCGTCCATACAGCGCGCGGCACGTATGCGCAGGCGCTGGCGCAGACGTACCGCGCACTGTGCGAATTCCGCATCGAAGGGTTGGCGACGAACAAGCGGCTGCTGCAGGATCTCCTGAGCGATGCAGACGTGCAGGCCAACGCGGTCCACACGCAGTTTCTCGACGCGCGCCTGACGGAGCTGCTGAACGCCAGCGACGGTGCGCACCGAGCGTTTCATCCGTCGTCGGATGCCGCGGCAGATCCGGATGGGCAGGCGCGCCACGTCCCCATCGATGATCTGCCGGACGATGCCGAACTGCTGACGGCGCCCATGGACGGTGCGCTGATCCAGATCCACGCGGAAGCCGGCGCAGCCGTCACGCGCGGCCAGGTGCTGGCCGTGATGGAGGCGATGAAGATGGAACACGTGGTGCTCGCGCCGGCATCCGGGCACGTGCTTCAGGTGTATGCACAACCCGGCGCCACCATGCGCGAAGGCCAGCCGCTGCTGGCGCTGCAGCTGGACGATGCCGACCAGCACGCCGAAGCGGCGGACGTTGAAGTCGACCTGGACCACATCCGCCCCGATCTGCAGGCCGTCATCGACCGCCATGCCTTCGGGCTCGACGAGAACCGGCCCGAGGCCGTCGCCCGCCGACGCAAGACGGGCCAGCGCACCGCGCGCGAGAACATCGCGCACCTGTGCGATGCCGATTCGTTCATCGAGTACGGCGCCCTGGCCATCGCCGCGCAACGGCAACGGCGCTCGCTGGACGACCTGATCCGCTCGACGCCGGCTGACGGCATCATCACCGGCATCGGCACCGTCAACGGCGCGCACTTTCCCGACCAGGACGCCCGCTGCATGGTGCTGGCCTATGACTACACCGTACTGGCCGGCACGCAGGGCACCTTCAACCACAAGAAGACCGACCGCGCGCTGGACCTGGCGCAGCAGTGGAAGCTGCCCGTCGTGCTGTTTGCCGAAGGCGGCGGCGGCCGGCCCGGCGACACCGAGAAGCGCGGCATCAGCGGGCTGGACTGCCCGACCTTCATCCAGTTCGCGCGCCTGTCGGGGCTCGTGCCGACGGTGGGCATCGTGTCGGGGCGGTGCTTTGCCGGCAATGCGGCGCTGCTCGGTTGCGCCGACGTGATCATCGCCACGCGCGATGCCACCATCGGCATGGGCGGACCGGCCATGATCGAGGGCGGCGGCCTGGGCGTGTATGCCCCCGAGGAGGTCGGCCCCGTGAGCGTGCAGGCCCCCAACGGCGTGATCGACGTGCTCGTCGAGAACGAAGCGCAAGCCGTGGACGCGGCGCGCCAATACCTCAGCTACTTCCAGGGCCCGCTCGCCCACTGGAGCGCCAGCGACGCCCGACGCCTGCGCCACGTGATCCCGGAAAACCGCTTGCGCAGCTACGACATGCGCGCCGTCATCGATGCACTGGCCGACACCGGCTCCGTGCTGGAGCTGCGCAAGGCGTTTGGCGTGGGCATCATCACCGCGCTGATCCGCATCGAAGGCCGCGCATTCGGCTGCATTGCCAACAACCCCCGGCATCTCGGCGGCGCCATCGATTCGGCCGCCGCCGACAAGGCCTCACGCTTCATGCAGCTGTGCAACGCCTTTGACCTGCCGATCGTCTCGCTGTGCGACACGCCGGGCTTCATGGTGGGCCCTGAAGCGGAGAAGACGGCCACCGTGCGCCACGTCTGCCGGATGTTCGTCACGGCGGGCAACCTGCGCGTGCCGCTCTTCACGGTGGTGCTGCGCAAGGGCTACGGCCTTGGGGCGATGGCGATGGCGGCGGGCGGCTTCCAGGCGCCGTTCTTCACGGCGTCGTGGCCGAGCGGCGAATTTGGCGCCATGGGCATCGAGGGCGCCATCCGCCTCGGCTACCGGAAGGAGCTGGAAGCGGTGCAAGACCCGGCCGAGCGCGAGGCGCTGTTCCGCAAGATGGTTGACGAGGCCTACGAGCAAGGCCGCGCGCTCAACATTGCGAGCTATCTCGAGATCGACGCGGTGATCGACCCCGCCGACACGCGCCGCTGGCTGCTGCGCGGGCTGCGATCGGTGCCGCCTGCCCCGCCGCGGCATACGCGCGACCCTGCCTCGCGCCGCTTCATCGATACGTGGTAGGCCACAACGAACAATCAAGGAGACCCCATGGCTGCATCGTTCCGCTTCGCCCGTCCGTTGTCAGCGCTGGCCTGTGCCGCGACGCTGCTTTGCGCACCGCAGGCGCACGCCGCCGATGCCGCGCCGATCAAGGTCGCGTTCATCGATCAGCTGAGTGGCCCGCTCTCCAACGTGGGCGAGCAGTTCCTGGCCAACATCAAGCTCGCCATCGACGACGCCAACGCGCAGCCGCAGGGCGTGCTCAGCGGTGCGCGCTACGAACTGTCGACGTACGACAACAAGCTCTCGGCGCAGGACAGCCTGTCGGCGTTGCAGAGCGCGATCGATGCCGGCGCGAAGATCGTCTTCACCGGGGGTTCGGGCTCGTCCGTGGTGGCGGCCATGGTCGATGCGGCCACCAAGCACAACGAGCGCAATCCGGCCAAGCGGGTGCTCATCATCAACTACGCGTCGATCGACCCGGACCTGACGGGCGCGCACTGCAGCTTCTGGCACTTCGCCACCGAGGCGAACACGGCCATGAAGATGCGCGCGCTGGCCAACTTCGTGAAGACGCAGCCCGACATCCGCAAGGTCTACTCGCTCAACCAGGATTACGCGCATGGGCGGCTGTGGGCGTCGCTGGGCAAGCAGATGATCTCTGCGGCACGGCCCGACGTGCAGTTCACCGGCGAGACGCTGCACCCGATCGGCAAGGTGAAGGACTTCGCGCCCTATGCTTCGAAAGCCAAGGCCAGCGGCGCCGATACGCTGCTCACTGGCAACTGGGGGCAGGATCTGAACCTGCTCATCAAGGCCGCCGGTGACATGGGCTACGACGTGCGCTACCTGAACCACAGTGGCGCGGGCGCACCCGGCACAGTGCTGGCGGTATCACAGGCCAAGCTCGGCAAGGTGACGTGGGTGTCGGAATGGACGCCGGGCAGCGGCAACGCGCAGCTGATGCAGATGGACGCCCGTGCCCGGCAGACGGCCGCCGGCGAGCATTTCGCACCGCGGACCGTGCTCTCGGTCGAACTGCTGACCGATGCCATCCGCAAGGCCCATTCGGCCGACCCGCTGAAGATCGCCCTTGCCCTGGAGGGCATGCAGAAGCAGAGCTTCCTCGGCGAAGTCACCATGCGCAAGGTCGACCACCAACTGCTGCTGCCGCAGGTCGTCTCGACGATCGCACCGGTGGACGGCAAGACCGTCAAGGTCGGCTATGACGGCACGCAATGGGGCCACAAGACCGAAAGCACCACCGCCGCCAAAGACCTCGACCTGCCGACCACGTGCAAGATGAAGCGGCCGGCAGGCGCGTGACGGTTCAGTCTGCGCGGTCGGTGCGCAAGGGGCCGTACTCGATCGGCACCCAGGCGAAGGCCTTGCCGTCCTTGCGCACGTGGCCCAGGCCCGGGAACGGCAGATGCGCACCGGCCACCCACAGCTTGTTCTGCGCCGCGTCGGCAAACAGCTTGCGGCGCGAGGCCACGGCCTGCTTCTGGTCGACGTCGTATTCGAACGCGACCTCGGGGTGCTGGAACTGCACCGCGTGGCTGTGGACGATGTCGCCCCACACCAGCAGGCTGCGGCCCTTGGAACTCACCAGGTAGCCGCTATGCCCCGGCGTATGGCCGTTCGCCACCACCGAGCGCACGCCCTCCACCACTTCGTCGCCGGGCTTGAACTGCTTCAGCCTGCCGGCGGCGGCGTACGGCGCCACGGCATCGCGTGCCATCTTGAAGAACGGCTGCATGTCTTTCGGCTTGGATGCCGCGATCGTCTCGCTGAGCCAGAAATCCGCTTCCGGCGCAGCCACATACACCTGCGCGTTGGGGAACGTCGGCTGGCCTTGCGGCGTCAGCAGGCCGCACGCGTGATCCGGGTGCAGATGGGTGAGCAGCACCGCATCGACCTGCTCGGGCTGGTAACCGGACGCGCGCACGTTGCCCGCCAGGCCGCCCATGGTCGGACCGAAGCAGGTACCCGAACCCGTATCGACGAGGATGCGCTTGCTGCCCGTGTCGATCAGGTAGCCGTTCACGGCAGTCTGCATGCCGGGTGTGCTCGATACGAACATGCGTGCCAGCAGGCTCTGCACCGACTGCGCGTTCATGCCCACCAGCGTTTTGGCAGGCAGGTCGACGTAGCCGTCGTACAGCGCGGTCACGACGTCATCCCCGAGCGCCATGCGGTAGTAGCCGGGCACCTGCGTGCGTTGCTGTGCAATGGCGGGTGCCGGTGTGGCGGCAGGCGTGGCGGTCTGTGCGTGGACGATGCCGACGGATGCGGCCATCGCAACGGCCGCTGCGGCGGAAGTGAGCAAACGCATGTCTTGGCTCCTGAAGATTGGCCGCTGCCCCGGTGCAGCGGCGCAAGCGCGATCATGCCACTTCCGAAGCACATGCGTTGTCGCTATTGGCGACAGGGGTATTGCCCTGAGAAGCACGCCCCAGAACAAGCCAGGCCCGACATGCCGGGCCCATTGCTTCATGCCGATTGACAGCGGCTGCGCATCCGCGGGCCAACCGGTGGCGTGCTTACTGCACCGTGAACTTCGGCGACGAATACACGGTGCCACCGACCTTGCAGTCCGGGTCCATCGGCGCGTTGGTGAACGTGAGCGACGATGCATCGTTGTTCCACGTCGTCACCACCTTGCTCGGGCCGCACTTGCCCGCCAGGAAGACATTGACGGCAGCGTTGTTGATGGTCAGCTGCGTGGTGCTGTCCGCCTGCCCGGTCCACGGCGTGAGGCCGGTGATCAGGCCGCACGTCCCGCCACCGGCAAAGGTGGTTGACGTGATGTTGACGATGCCCGACGGTGTGATGGTGCCGTTGAACGTCACCGTGCAGTTGGCGCTCAGGATGCTCTTGGACAACGTGGTTGCGCCGGTCACGGAGAACGGCTCGCCGTTCGGGTTCATCGGCTGGCCATCGACACGCGAAACGGTGACGGCCAGTGCGGGTGTGGCTGCTACGGTGGCAAGTGCGAGTGCAACTGCAAGAGATACGACTTTACGTGTGCTCATTTATTGCCTCACTGGAACTGACGGTGGAAACCGTCTTAAGAAAGCGGCGGGAACCCGTTCCCGTTGGACGCCCGCCGCGCCGATTTAGCCAGGTAGACAGCCGGCACCCGGCTAAAACTTGTACGACACCCCCACGAACGTGATGATCGGATTGGCCTTCAGCGTGGTCTTCGTGGTGGCGAGCGTCGTGCCGTCCGCGGCCTTGATCACGGTGGCGGCTTCGGTCTTGAGCGGGATGTACGACACCGTTGCCGTCAGCGCCCAGCGCTCGTTGATGGCATAGCTCGCGCCCAGGTTGAAGATCGGCGACCACGACGACGAGGATTTCCCCTCCACGCTCGTCGGCCCCGGCTTGCCCGCACCCGCGGCGAGCACGCTGCCCAGCTCGCGATTGACGGCCGAAGCAAAGTTCGGATTCAGCTCGATGTTGGTGAAGAAGCTGTAGACCACGCCCGCGCCCACGAACGGCCGGAACTTCGATTGCGCATGCCCGAAGTAGTACTGCAGGATGACGCCGGGGCTCCACTGGCGCGCCTTGCGCACCGCCGGCTGGTTCGAAGGATCATCCAGGTCCACATGCCCGAGCGCGCCTGCCGGCCCGGGCGCGCGGATCACGCCATGCCCGGTCAGCTTGAATTCGGGCGGCACGCCGGCAATCGTGGTCAGCGCGATGTTGTCCGTAAAGAAGTGCGTGAGCGTCAGGCCGAGCGTGTCGGCGTTGTTGACCGTCAGGCCGCTGTTGGGCGACGTGAAGCTGCGCGGCAGGCGCAGCGGGTCGTTGATCGGCGCGTTGATCACCGTGGTCGTCAGGTTGTTGCTGGAGTCCTGCGGCATGATGTGGAACCACCCCAGCGTGGCCACGTTGTCGCCGGCCTGCTGCGCCATGGCGCCGCCCGTTGCACAAGCCGCCATCAATGCGACAGTCAGTCGTTTCATGTTCCTTCCTCCTGTTGTTCTGAGCGGGGCGTGGCGCTGCCTCGGTCATGCGCCACGCCCATGGCGTTTTCGGATGGAGCCGTCACTGCACGAAGGCACCCACGGTGAAGTACGGGTTCTTCGTATCGCTCATGTCCAGGAAGCCGAAGGTCTTGCCGGTGAAGATCAGCTTGCCCGTCGGCGCGGAGCCTGCGGGCGCGCTCGTCTGCGTGGTGCGGATCACGCCCGGCACGGTCTGCGTGAAGTCCAGGTTCAGCGGACGGGTGAGCGCGGCCTGCGAGGCGTTGAACGGGTCGAGCAGGGTGGCCTGCGTGCCGACCAGCGCCGTGGCGCGATAGTTGAACTGGCTGTCCACGCCCGTGTACTCGCCGTCTTGCGAGCCCTGCGCGACGTTCGCGGCCGGCGCCATGATCGAGATGCCGGATTCGTCGTCAGCCACGGGCGGGCCGGCCGTCAGATCAGAGTTGGCTGCGCCCACGCGAATGAAGACCGGGACGAGCTGGCCGTACAGCTTGCCCACGATCAGCACGCCCTTGCCCGCCTTGCTCGGATCGAGCGACGACACCGTCGGCGGCACCTGCGGCTGGTAGTTCAGCGTGGTGAAGGCCGGCGCGTCGCTGCGCAAGGTGAACTTCTGGTTGACCGTCGCGGTGGAGGTCAGGCATGCACCGCCGTTCTTCACGCCGAGGTTGTCGCATTCGGTGTACGTGCCGTCTGCGTTGATGGTGAAGCGCGCATCGACCGCCTGCTGCGAGAAGCTCTGCGACGGCACCTGGTGATAGCCCAACTGGTTGTAGTTGCCCGCGATCTTGCTCAGATCGGTCTCGGTGTTCGAGAAGCTGATGAACGGGTAATACGGAAAGGTCGTCTGCGGAATCCTGCCCACGCCGACAATGCCGTCGAACTGGATCGTCGCGCCCGGAATCGTGCCGCCCAGCACCCCTTGCCCCAGGAAGAACCGCGCGGGCCGGCTCGGGTCGAGACTTGCGTTGTTCAGGCGGAACGCGCACTGGTTCAGCTTCTCGGTCGGCAGCGCCGTCTCCTGCGTGAGCGTGCCAGTCTGCACGTTGTTGGGCGGCGTATCGCGCGTGGGTGCCACGGTGCCGGTCTTGACCGGAATCGGCGAGGCCAGGTACGTGATCTGGTACGTCATCTTGGTGGTGTCGAGCTGCACCTTCACAAGTTCGCCCGAGCCCGCGCCCCCGGTGAAGACGGTGTTGTAGTCGATCGCTTGCGGACACAGGCGCTGGATCACGGGCGGCGGCGGGTCGTCTCCACCACCGCATCCCGTCAAGAGTGCCGCCGTCATCGGTGCGCACGCGAGCGCTGCCAGCCATTTACGCCATTGCATTTGCGTCTCCTCCATATCGTTGTTCAGACGCGGCAGCGCGCTGGCGCTGCCGCCTGCGGTTGCGTTGCTGCGCGTCCTACTGGACGAACGCGCCCACCGTGAAGAACGGGTTGTACTTGTTGTTGTTCATGAGCAGTGCGTACACGTCGCCCACCTTCACCGCGACGCCCTTGTCGCCGGCCTTGAACAGCGCCACGTTGCCGCTTGCCCCTTGCGCGTTGAAGTCGTTCTGCGCGGTGACGATCAACTTGCCGGGCGAGGCCTGCGTGTAGTCGAGCCCGAACTGCGCCGTCACACGCGAGGTGAGCGGGTTGATGAAGGCGGCCGTGCCGTTCTGGAACAGCGTGGACGTGTAGTTCGCCGCGAGCGTGGAGACGGCCGTACCGTCGCTGCAGTTGCCGGCTTCCGGATGGAAGAAGCCATTGCTGTAGGTGCCGGGAAGCTCGGGGTGCGGGACCGTACCATTGATGCCGTTGAAACCGCCGATGTTGGTGGTCGGCCCATTCGAAGTCACGAGGCCGCATGCCGATGCGCTGGTCGCACCGATGTAGCCGCCGGCGAGCGCGTTCGTCGGGATGGGCGTCGCGGGTGTCAGGATCGAGATGCCGATCTGGTCATCGCCCACCGAGGCCAGCAGGTTCGCGGGGTCGCTGTACGAGTACCCCACGCGGATCACCACCGGCACCACCTGCCCGCCGAGCTTGCCGACGATCATGATGCCCTTGGCCTGGCTCGGCGCCAGCAGCATCAACGGCGAGACCTGCCCGACGTAGGCATAGGGGGTGTTCGGGCCGGTCGGATGGCTGACGAACACGTTGTCCGGCGAGCCGTCGTCGTTCTGGCGCAGCGTCCACGGCGTACCGGTGGTGTGGCAGGAATAGTCCGACGCGTCTGGCGTGCAGGAGCCGTCAGCGTTGAGCGTTTGCGTCCAGTTCACGGCATCCGGTTCCCAGCCTTGCGGCGAAGATGTCTGGTTGCCCGAACCGGTCGGGGTGACATGCACGCCGAGCTCGTTGTAGCGGCCGGCGACTTGCGAGAAGTCCGTCACGGTCTCGGAGAAGCCGAGGAACGGATAAAAGTCGAACGTGCGCGACGGCACGACGCCGATGGGCACGCCCGGAAGTGGCCCATCAAACTGGATCGTCGCGCCCGGAATGCCCCCGCCCACGATCCCCTTGCCGACAAACAGCATCGGCGGATCCTGCGGGTTGACGGTGATCGCATAGCTGTTGTCGGCCGTCTTGCCCGACTGCAGCACGAACGCACAGCGGTTCTGTTCGGCCGTCGGCAGATTCGTCGGATGGACGAACGTACCGTTGATCGTCAGGCCCTTGCGCGTGTTGTTGATCTGTCCCGCGGAAGTCGGCACCGACGACTCGATGAACTGCATCTGGTACGTGTTCTTGCTCGTATCGAACCGGACCTTGATGTACTCGCCGCTGCCCGAACCACCGGTGTACGTGGTCGAATAGTCGAGCGACGCCGGACACAGGCTGGCGGGGGTGCTGGGCGTGGTGGTCGCGCCGCTCGGAGGGCAGGAACTGCCCGAGCACTGCGCCACATCCGACGAACCGGGGTCATCCGCCCCGCCGCACCCGCCGATGAACGGCACGGCCGCCAGACAACTGGCTGCCATGACAATAAAAAGATGACGTGGACTTCCCATGGTGTCTCCTCGCGTTTTCGGAACTTGTTGTGCTGGCGCCGGCGGTATCCGGCCAATACTCCGTCTGCCGCGCATGGAAGCCGGCAGCGCACGCTTCGTCTTGTCGACAGGCCGAGCGGCAAACGACGGAAACGACAAGCGTGCTTGAACGCGTGCGACCCGCAATGCGCGGGTATCACGCAGATCGGCCAGGCGCCGATCTCAAAACAATGAATGTGAGGCTGCTACCGCAGGCGAGCCGGATCGCCGCCGCGATGACGATGACGCGCGTGGGCACGCGCAGAAGCGGAATGTTGGAATGGCCCGTTTTGAATGCGTAACATCCTGTGTCTCCGAAGGTACGCTACTGGCTATTTACTTGTCGTTATGGCGGAAACTATGGTCCGCGCCGAGTATGAAGTAAATAGAGATTTCATTCAAAACACCGCCGACCATCCCCTGTACAAGCAGGCGCGGCGCGGGCTGCCGATTTTTCAAACGAGGGAATGAAACGGTTTCCTTTGAAGTGTTTTAAACCTATCCCCCATTGAGCGGATTGGCGCGCCGGCATTATCGAATTCAGGAATCAGCCGATATTTCTTGGAAGGGAAGTGTTTTAGCAAAAGCCGGTCCCGGAAGGGCAAGGCGCTCTTGGCCGCACCAGACTGAAGGGGCCGGCACCCATGTCGGCCAGCAAGAGACTACGTCGAGGGAAGAAAAGATGGTGGGCCCCCCGGGAGTCGAACCCGGCACCAACGGATTATGAGTCCGCTGCTCTAACCAAGCATGAGCTAGAGGCCCAAGGTGTGCGGCGCCCGAACAGGCGCCCGGCAAAAAGAAACCCGGCGGGTTAGGCCGGGCCATGTATGCGATTTTACCCGAAAGTGGGCCGAAGCCCACCCCTGGATTCGACCTTAGCTGCCTTCGAGGAAGCTCTTCAGCTTGTCGGAACGGCTCGGATGGCGCAGCTTGCGCAGTGCCTTCGCCTCGATCTGCCGGATACGTTCGCGCGTCACGTCGAACTGCTTGCCGACCTCTTCCAGCGTGTGGTCGGTGCTCATCTCGATACCGAAGCGCATGCGCAGCACCTTGGCTTCGCGCGGCGTCAGCGAATCGAGCACGTCCTTCACCACACCGCGCATCGAACCATGCAGCGCCGCTTCGGCCGGGGCCAGCGTGTTCGTATCCTCGATGAAGTCGCCCAGATGGGAGTCGTCGTCGTCACCGATCGGCGTTTCCATGGAGATCGGCTCCTTGGCGATCTTCATGATCTTGCGGATCTTGTCTTCCGGCATCTCCATCTTCTCGGCCAGCGTTGCCGGATCCGGCTCCTGGCCGGTTTCCTGCAGGATCTGACGCGAGATGCGGTTCATCTTGTTGATCGTCTCGATCATGTGAACCGGAATACGGATGGTGCGCGCCTGATCCGCGATCGAGCGCGTGATGGCCTGGCGGATCCACCACGTCGCGTACGTCGAGAACTTGTAGCCACGGCGGTATTCGAACTTGTCCACCGCCTTCATCAGGCCGATGTTGCCTTCCTGGATCAGGTCGAGGAACTGCAGGCCGCGGTTGGTGTACTTCTTCGCGATCGAGATCACCAGACGCAGGTTGGCCTCGGTCATCTCGCGCTTGGCCTCGCGGGCGCGGCGCTCGCCTTCCGACATCTTGCGGTTGACGTCCTTCAGCTCGGCCAGCGGCAGAACGACGCGCGCCTGCAGGTCGATCAGCTTCTGCTGCAGCTCGTGCACGGCCGGCACGTTGCGCTCGACGATGGCGCTGTACGGTTTGCCGTCGGCCACGACGGACTGGATCCAGTCCAGGTTGGTCTCGTTGCCAGGGAAACGCGCGACGAAATCGGCGCGCGGCATGCCGCACTTGTCGACCACGATGTTCAGGATCGCGCGTTCGAGCTTGCGCACCTCGTCCACCTGGCCGCGCAGCGTGTCGCACAGGCGCTCGACGTTGCGCGCCGTGAAGCGGATCGTCATCAGTTCGTTCTGGATGGCTTCCTGCGCCTTCAGGTACGGCTTGGACTTGTAGCCTTCCTTCTCGAACGCGCGGCGCATCTTGTCGAACTGGTCGGCGATGATGCGGAACTTCTCGAGCGCAGCCTGCTTAAGCTCTTCGAGCTGACGCGCAGACGCGGCCGACGCGCCGGCGCCGTCATCGTCTTCGTCTTCTTCTTCGTCGCCTTCCTCTTCGGCTTCCTCGTCCTCGAAGTCTTCGTCTTCCTCGGCTTGCGCGGCGGCAGCGGCCTCGGCTTCGGCATTCGGGTCGATCAGGCCGTCGATGAACTCGTCGATCTTGGCTTCGTCATTGGCCACGCGCTCGCCCATGGCGAGGATTTCCGAAATGGTGACCGGGCAGGCCGAGATGGCCATGACCATGTCCTTCAGGCCGGCTTCGATGCGCTTGGCGATCTCGATTTCGCCTTCGCGCGTGAGCAGCTCGACCGTGCCCATTTCGCGCATGTACATGCGCACCGGGTCAGTCGTGCGACCGAATTCGGAGTCCACCGTCGACAGCGCGGCTTCGGCTTCTTCCTCCGCCTCTTCTTCCGTGGTCACGGAAGGCGCGTTGTCGTTCAGGAGCAGCGTTTCGGCGTCCGGCGCCTGCTCGTACACGGCCACGCCGATGTCGTTGAGCGTGGCAACCAGCGTCTCCATCGACTCCACGTCGACCATGTCGTCGGGGAGGTGGTCGTTGATTTCGGCGTAGGTCAGGTAGCCACGCGATTTGCCCAGCTTGATCAGCGCCTTGAGCTTCTGGCGGCGAGCCTCGAGCTCTTCTTCCGAACCGCCTTGCTGCGAGGCCGCGAATTCCTTGAGCAGGGCCTTTTCCTTGGCCTTGCGGTCACGGGCCTTCAGCTTCTCGGATTTCGGCGCCGGAGCGGCGGGGGTGTCAAATTCTTCAGTCACGTCCGTGCTGCTGTCGTCATCTGCCTGCGTCTCGGCCTTGGGCTTGCGACCGCGCTTCTTGGGCTCGGCTGCCGCCGCCGCGCGGGGCGCAGGGGGAGTTGGGGTGGGAGTGGCCGCTGCCTGGGCCGTGCGCTTGGTGTCCTCCGCTGCCGCCTTGGTCGGCTTGGCTGCGGTGCTGGTACGAGCGGTACCCGTCTTGGTTGCGCGCGCGCTGGCAGTGGTCTGCTTGCTCTCGACTTCGGTAACTTTCGATTTCGCCACGGTGGTTGTCTTGCCCTTGAGTGCGACGGAAGCGGCTTTGCCGCCAGGTCTGGCGCTCGTGCTCATCGACGTCGAGACCTTGCCTGAGGTTGAAGATTGGACTGCACCCTTTGTGCGTGGTGCCGTTTTGGCGGCGACGGCGATGTCGGCGGACTGGCGCGGCTGGGCTTTCCCCGTCTTTGCCGGCGCAGTGGCCTTGGTTCCCGCCTGCCCCACATGGGTCCGACCGTTTGCGACTTTCGCCGTTCCCGCTGTGGTCTTTCCGCCCCCGGCGCCGCGCGCCGATGAGACTCGCGTGGCAGAAACAGAAGCAGGACTGGCCTTGGAACCGGCCTTCGCGGAGGTCTTCACCTTCACCATGGGCACGCTCACTCCCCCGAAAATGGGAAAAAGGTCTTGCAATCCAAACCGGCTATTCTAGCACGTCAGACCCGGCCGGTCTAAACGAAAATCGGGTTTTCGCCTGAAAAATCAAGGGGCTACCCGCAATGGCCCGCCCCGTCTGGCCCCGGCGCTGCGGCGTCGGCGCTACACGAGCTGCCGGCGGCGGCTGATCTCGGCCACCAGCCAGCGCATGCGCTCCTTGTCGTCGTCGCTCGCATGGCCGGCTTCCATCTTGCGCTGCAGCATCTCCAACTCACGCTTGAGCGGCTCGGCGAGCATCTTCTGCACCGCAGTATCAAACTCCAAGATCGCGGGCTCGAGTTCGATGTCGTCCTGCAGCACGGCGGTACGCAGGCCGGCAAAGGCTTCGGCGTAAGGCGTCTGCCCCAGGCGCTCGACAAAGGCGCCGAAGTGCACGTCCGGGCCCGCGGCATCGCATTCGGCCAACAGTCCTGCCAGTACCTCACCTTGGGGCAGTTCGGGCGCTGTCAACTGGGCGCGCGCATCGGCATCGAGCCGGCCGGCCAGGGCCGGATACCGCATCAGCAACCGCAGCACCTTCTGCTCCAGCGCGGTCGGTGCCGTACGCGCCACACGCGGGCGCTTCTGCGTCATGCGGCCTGCCTGGGCGGGGTCGCTGCGCAGGCCGCACAGCGCTTCGATGTCGGCGGGCGTGGTGCCGGTCAGTTCGGCCAGGCCGCGCACGATCTGCAGGCGCAGGCCGCCGGCCGGCATCGCAGCGAGCAGCGGCTTGGCTTCGTACTGCGCGCGGGCACGGCCCTCGGGCTGGCGCAGGTCGAGATCTTCCGTCACGGCCTGCAGCAGGAAGCGCGACAGCGGCATAGCGTTGTGGACTTCCCGGGCGAACGCCTCGGTGCCCTCTTCGCGCACGAACGTGTCCGGATCGTGCTCGGGCGGCAGGAACAGGAACTTGATCGTCTTGTTGTCTGTGGCGTGCGGCAGGCAGGCTTCCAGCGCGCGGCGCGCGGCCCGGCGCCCGGCGCTGTCCCCGTCGAACGAGAAGATCACGGTATCGACCTGCCGCAGCAGCTTCTGCACGTGGATGGGCGTGCAGGCCGTACCGAGCGTGGCGACGGCGTTGGCAAACCCGAGCTGCGCCAGCGCGACGACGTCCATGTAGCCTTCCACGACCAGCACGTAGTCGAACTCGCGGATGGCGCTGCGCGCCTCGAACAGGCCGTACAGCTCGGTGCCCTTGCTGAACAGCGGCGTCTCGGGGGAGTTGAGGTATTTGGGCTCGCCCTGCCCCAGCACCCGGCCGCCAAAGCCGATCACCACGCCCTTGGTATTGCGGATGGGGAACATGATGCGATCGCGGAAGCGGTCGTAGCGGCGGTGCGTGCCGTCGGCGCCGGTCTTCTCGCTTTCGATGACCAGGCCCGCTTCGATCAGCGGCGCCGCAACGGCGTCGTCCCGGTACGGGCCGAACACGGCTTCGAGCGATTGCCAGTCGTCGGGCGCATATCCGAGGCCGAAGTGCGCGGCGATCTCGCCCGTCAGGCCGCGGCCCTTGAGATATTGGATGGCGTTGGGTGCGCTGCGCAGCTGCTTGCGGTAGTGGTCGCAGGCACGGGCCATGATGTCGCCCAGGGCGACCGTCTTGGCCTGCTGCTCGGCGCGGGCGGCCGGTGGCAGGCCCCCGCGCTCCTCGGGCACCACCATGCCGACGGACTGCGCGAGGTCCTTGATGGCCTCGACATACGACAGGCCCGAAAACTCCATCAGGAAGCCGATGGCCGAGCCGTGCGCGCCGCATCCGAAGCAGTGATAGAACTGCTTGGTGGGCGACACCGAGAACGACGGCGACTTCTCGTTATGAAACGGGCACAGCCCCATGAAGTTGGCGCCGCCCTTCTTCAGCTGCACGTAGCGGCCCACCACGTCGACGATGTCGACGCGGTTGAGCAGGTCGTCAATGAACGGCTGCGGGATCACGCGCGGTGCGCCCCTGTGGGGAACGTTGGTCGGGCAGGATCAGGCGCCGGCAAGCACCGCCTTCACGCGGGCGGAGACTTGCGTCATGTCGGCGCGGCCGGCGAGGGCCGGCTTGAGGATGCCCATCACCTTGCCCATGTCCTGCGGACCGGCGGCACCGGCCCGGGCTACGGCCTCGCGCACCGCGGCATCGACTTCCGCTTCGGACAGCTGCGCCGGCATGTAGACCTGCAGCACGGCGACTTCCGCGGCTTCCTTTGCGACGAGGTCGTCGCGGCCGGCCTGCTCGAACGCGGCGATGGAGTCCTTGCGCTGCTTGATCATCTTGTCCACCACGGCCAGCACGGCGGCGTCATCGAGCTCGATGCGCTCATCGACCTCGCGCTGCTTGATGGCGGCCTGCAGCAGGCGGATCGTGCCCAGACGATCCATTTCCTTGGCGCGCATGGCGGCCTTCATGTCTTCCGTGATCTGTGCCTTGAGGGACATTCCGAACTCCGATAAACGGCAAAACCCGCTTGAGCGGCTGGCCCAGCGGGTTGCAAACGTAGAAAAGTGGATCGCTGATCGTAGCACAGAACCAGGACGGTTCCCGGCCCCGTCCGCGGCGTCAAGCGGCAGACACGGCCTCCCCCGCCGCCACGGCAGAGGCCCACGCCCACTGGAAGTTGTAGCCCCCGAGCCACCCCGTCACGTCGACGACCTCACCGATGAAGTAAAGGCCGGGTGCGCCCTGCGCCTCCATGGTCGTGGAGGACAGCGCACGCGTATCCACGCCGCCGCGCGTGACCTCGGCCTTGCGGTAGCCCTCGCTGCCCGACGGCGTCAGCTCCCATCGATTGAGGGCCGCACCAAGCGCACGCAGCAGTTTGTCGGGTAGCTCGGCAATCGGCGCATGCGGGTTGGCGCCATGCGTGGCGCACCAGGCCTGCGCCACGCGTTCCGGCAGTCGTTGCGCCAGCACCGTCCCGAGCTGCTTGCGCGAGCCCGACTTCTCGTCGCACAGCCACTGCGCGGCGTCCGTGTCGGGCAGCAGATCGATGGCCAGCGGCCGGCCTGCATTCCAGAAGCTCGAAATCTGGAGAATGGCCGGGCCGGACAGGCCGCGGTGCGTGAGCAGCAGGTCTTCGCGAAACGTGGTGGCGCCGCCCTTGCGGCCCTTCCCCGCCTGCTGCGCGACGGTCACATCCACTTCCATCGACACCCCGGACAGCGCCGAGAACGGCGCCCAGTGCTCGGCGTTGAACGTGAGCGGGACCAGCGCCGGATGCGTCTCGACGATCTTCAGCCCGAACTGGCGCGCAACGCGATAGCCAAAATCCGTCGCGCCGATCTTGGGAATGGACAGGCCGCCCGTGGCGATCACCAGCTTGCGCGCGACGATCTCCCCCGCGCTGGTTGAAAGCCGATACGCATCGCCCGCCTTGCCGACCTCAGCAATGGAGCAGCCGGTGCGCCAGAGGACGCCGCCCTTCTCGCACTCGGCTTCGAGCATGCGGATGATGTCTTCGGCGCTGTCGTCGCAGAAAAGCTGGCCCTTGTGCTTCTCGTG
The DNA here is from genome assembly GCF_905397375.1 of Ralstonia mannitolilytica. GTDB lineage: Bacteria > Pseudomonadota > Gammaproteobacteria > Burkholderiales > Burkholderiaceae > Ralstonia > Ralstonia mannitolilytica. The sequence goes on along the minus strand of NZ_CAJPVG010000004.1, from coordinate 148,025 downwards.
ATACGGGATGCGGTAGCTGGAAACGAGGCGGATGAAATCCTGCGCCGTGTACCGCGCCAGCGCGGAGCGGCAGAAATGCGGGTTGTTCGACAGGTAATTGGCCGGCCCCGCGTTGACGTTGGTGAAGTTGCACCGGCCGCCGCCCGAGATGCGGATCTTCTCGGCGAGCCGGGTCGCGTGGTCGATCAGCACCACGCGCGCGCCCCGCTGCCCGGCCACGGCCGCGCACATCATCCCGGCCGCGCCCGCGCCGATCACCGCCACATCGCACCGCATCATGATCGCCGCGCCGCCTCTGTCTATGCCTGAAAACCGCGCATTTTAGCTTGTGCTATCTTCGGCGCCTCCCTACGGATTTCTTCCTTCACACGCCATGCTGGTCCTCGGCATCGAATCTTCCTGTGACGAAACCGGCGTCGCCCTGTACGACACGGCCGCCGGGCTGCGCGCGCACGCGCTGTATTCGCAGATCGCGATGCACCGCGAATACGGCGGCGTGGTGCCGGAACTGGCCTCGCGCGACCACATCCGCCGTGTGATCCCGCTACTGGAGGAAGTGCTGGGCAAGGCAGGCGCCACGCCCGCCGACATCGATGCGATTGCCTACACGAAGGGCCCAGGGCTGGCGGGCGCGCTGCTTGTCGGCGCCTCGGTGGCGAACGCCCTGGCGTTTGCGCTGGGCAAACCGGTGGTGGGCGTGCATCACCTCGAGGGCCATCTGCTCTCGCCGCTGCTGGAGGCCGACCGGCCCGAGTTTCCGTTCCTGGCGCTGCTCGTTTCGGGCGGGCACACGCAGTTGATGCGCGTCGACGGCGTCGGCCAGTACACGCTGCTTGGCGAAACGCTCGACGACGCGGCCGGCGAGGCGTTCGACAAGACCGCCAAGCTGCTCGGCCTCGGCTACCCCGGCGGCCCGGCGGTGTCGCGCCTGGCCGAATTCGGCAACCCAGGGGTGTTCGACCTGCCCCGGCCGATGTTGCACTCGGGCAATTTCGATTTCTCGTTCGCGGGACTGAAGACGGCGGTGCTCACGCAAGTGCGCAAGCTGAACCTGACCGACAGCGAAACCTGCTACCAGCCGCGCGCCGACCTTGCCCGCGCGTTTGTCGATGCGATCGTTGAAGTACTCGTCAGCAAGACGCTGCGGGCGGCGCGCGAGCATGGCCTCAAGCGCATCGTCGTGGCGGGCGGCGTGGGCGCCAACCGCCAGTTACGCGAGGGGCTCAACGCTGAAGGCAAGAAGCGCGGCCTGCGTGTGTACTACCCCGACCTGCAGTTCTGTACCGACAACGGCGCGATGATCGCGTTTGCCGGCGCGATGCGGCTGCAGGCAGACCCTGCGCAGGTGCAGGACGGCTACGGCTTCGGCGTCACGCCCCGATGGGACCTCGAAGACATCCGCATCCACCGCGCATGAAAAAAGCCGCTCGGATGAGCGGCTGTTTCTTGCAGCGCGGCGCGTCGATCACTTGTCCGTGCGCTTGTCGCGCTCGATCAGCGCATAGGCGCTGTGGTTGTGAATCGATTCGAAGTTCTCGGCTTCCAGCGTGTAGGCGACGATGCGGTCGTCCTGGTTCAGGCGCATGGCGATATCGCGCACCAGGTCTTCCACGAACTTCGGGTTTTCGTACGCACGCTCGGTCACGAACTTCTCGTCCGGGCGCTTGAGCAGGCCCCACAGTTCGCACGAGGCTTCTTCTTCAGCCATGCGGATCAGCGCTTCGACGGGCGTGTCGGCCGCCAGTTCGGCGTCGATCGTGATGTGCGAACGCTGGTTGTGCGCGCCGTACTGCGAGATCTTCTTCGAGCACGGGCACAGGCTCGTGACCGGCACCAGCGCCTTGACGCGGACCGTGGTATGGCCGTTGCGCACTTCGCCGATCATCGTCACCTCATAGTCCATCAGCGACTGCACGCCCGACACCGGGGCCGTCTTGCTGACGAAATACGGGAAGTGGACTTCGATACGGCCGGCGTCGGCCTCGAGCTTCTCCAGCATCTTTTCCAGCAGCAACTGGAACTGGGCCAGGTTCAGCGGCTCGCGCTCTTCTTCGAGCAGCGCGACGAAACGCGACATGTGCGTGCCCTTCTGGTCGGCCGGCAGGTGCACGTCCAGGTTGAACGTGCCCACGGTGTTCTGCACGCCCGACGGCGTCTGCAGCGACATCGGGTAACGCACCCCGCGCACGCCAACGCGCTGGATCGGAATCTGGCGGGTATCGTGGCTGGACTGCACGTCCGGCATGGCGAAGGCCGGGTTCATATCGTTCATGATCGGTTTCCTTTACGGTCGCCCGGCCATCGCAGTCGACCGGAACGCAACGAGTGTGAAACCGCGGAACCTGGCTGATCGAGACCACCCCTCAAGTGATCGTCTCAACCCATCCCGCGACTGCGCACACAATTCACAAAATGGACTGGCGGAGTGTAAGGGAAATTTCCCACCTCTGCAGTCAACTACTCAAACCCGCAGAAGCAATACGGGTGATTGATTCTGCCTATGCATGATGTGTTGCTCAGGCAACACGCGCGGCCGTGGCTCGCGGCTGTACGGCAAAACGCTCGCGGATGGAGGCGAGGATGCCGTTGGCGTCGAGCCCACATTGCGCGAGCAGCACCGCATGGTCGCCGTGATCGACGAAGCGGTCAGGCAATCCAAGCTGGAGCACCGGCGTGGCGACACCGGCCGCGGCCAGCGCTTCGACGCAGGCGCTGCCGGCGCCGCCCATCACGCAGCCTTCCTCCACCGTCACCACGTAATCGTGCGTGCGTGCCATGTCCAGCACGCAAGCGGCGTCCAGCGGTTTGACGAAGCGCATGTTCACCACGGTCGCATCGAGGCGCTCGGCAGCGGCGGTGGCGGGCGCCACCATCGAGCCAAACGCCAGGATTGCCACGCGCTGGCCCGCAGGCGCCGCGGATGCACGGCGGACCTCCGCCTTGCCAAGCGGCAGCGGCTCCAACGTGGGCTCCACCGCAATGCCCGGGCCGGCGCCGCGCGGATAGCGCACCGCCGTCGGGCAATCCTGCGCGAATGCCGTGTTCAACAGCCGGCGGCATTCGTTCTCGTCGGCCGGCGTCATCACCATCATGTTCGGGATGCAACGCAGATACGCAATGTCGTACGCGCCGGCGTGCGTAGCCCCGTCCGCGCCGACCAGGCCGGCGCGGTCCAGCGCAAACACCACCGGCAGGTTCTGCAGCGCCACGTCGTGGATCAGTTGGTCATACCCGCGCTGCAGGAACGTCGAATAGATCGCGACGACGGGCTTCAGACCCTCGCAGGCCAGGCCGCCAGCGAACGTGACGGCGTGCTGCTCGGCGATGCCGACGTCGTAATAGCGGTCGGGAAAGCGCTGTTCGAACTCGACCATGCCCGAGCCCTCGCGCATGGCGGGCGTGATGCCGATCAGGCGCTTGTCGGCTGCGGCCATGTCGCACAGCCATTGCCCGAACACCTGCGTGTACGTCACCTTGGCCGGGCGTGCGGACGGTTTGATGCCTTCCTGCGGATTGAACTTGCCGGGGCCGTGATACAGGATCGGGTCCGCCTCGGCCAGCTTGTAGCCCTGGCCCTTCTTGGTGACCACGTGGAGGAACTGCGGACCACCGCCTTCCAGCGCGCGTTGGCGGATGTTCTGCAGCGTCGGCACGAGCGATTCGAGGTCGTGCCCATCGATCGGGCCGATGTAATTGAAGCCGAACTCTTCGAACATCGTGGCCGGCACGAGCATGCCCTTGGCGTGCTCCTCGAAGCGTTTGGCGAATTCGAGCACCGGCGGCGCCACCGACAGCAGCTTCTCCACCCCCTTCTTGGTCGCCGCGTAGAACTGGCCGCTCATCAGCCGCGCCAGGTAGCGGTTGAGCGCCCCCACCGGCGGCGAGATCGACATGTCGTTGTCGTTGAGCACCACCACCAGCGGCAGGTCTTTGTAGACGCCCGCGTTGTTCATGGCCTCGAAGGCCATGCCGGCGCTCATCGCACCGTCACCGATGACGGCAATGGCGACACGCTGTTCACCGTTGGTCTTTGCGCCCAGCGCCATGCCCAGCGCGGCGGAAATCGACGTGGACGAGTGCGCCGTGCCGAACGTGTCGTACGGGCTTTCGCTGCGGCGCGGGAAGCCGGAGATGCCGTCCAGCTGGCGCAGCGTGCTCATCTGGTCACGGCGCCCCGTGAGGATCTTGTGCGGATAGCTCTGGTGGCCGACGTCCCACACGATGCGGTCTTCCGGCGTGTTGAAGACGTAGTGCAGCGCGATGGTCAGCTCCACCGTGCCGAGGTTGGACGACAGATGGCCGCCCGTCTGGGAGACGGAATCGAGCACGAAGGCGCGCAGCTCATCCGCCAGGGGCCCGAGCTGGCGACGGTCCAGGCGGCGCAGGTCGGCCGGGTCGTCGATGGTGTTCAGAAGTTCGTACGTCATGTGGGACCGCCGCTTTGGCGTTTTGGCAAAGACTTCTACCGTCTATGCAATGTTGTTCAGTGGCCACGCCGCACGATCAGGTCGGCCATCTCGGCCAACCGTACGGTGCGCGCCTCGCCGGCTTCGCGGGCCAGCCGCGCGACCGCCGCGACGGCCGCGGCATGCAGCTCGTCCGCCAGCGCACGGGCCTGATCGAGCCCCAGGATGGACACATAGGTCGGCTTGTCATTGGCCTCGTCCTTGCCAGCCGTCTTGCCGAGCGTCGCCGTGTCGGCCGTCACGTCGAGGATGTCGTCGACGACCTGGAACGCCAGCCCAACGGCAGCCGCGTAGGCATCCACCTGCTGCAGTGCCCCGGCCTGCACACCCGCACAGAGCGCCCCCATACGCAGGCTCGCCCGCAGCAGCGCGCCGGTCTTCATGCGATGCATCGCTTCCAGGGCGTCTTGCGACAGCGCCACGCCAACACTTTGCAGGTCGATTGCCTGCCCGCCCGCCATGCCGACCGACCCCGAAGCGCGCGCCAACTCGCTGACCAACGCGGCCCGCATGGCCGGGGCGACCGGGTCCAGCTCGGCCAGCACGGTGAAGGCCTGCGTCTGCAAGGCGTCGCCCACCAGCAGGGCGGTCGCTTCATCATAGGCGCGATGCACGGTCGGGCGGCCGCGGCGCAGGTCATCGTCGTCCATGCATGGCATGTCGTCGTGGACCAGCGAGTAGGCGTGGATCATTTCCACTGCGCAACTCACGCCATCGAGCGCCTCGGGCGATGCGTCACCCAGCGCACCGGCGGCATGTGCCAGGAGCGGCCGCACGCGCTTGCCGCCGCCCAGGGCGGCATACCGCATGGCGGCATGCAGGCGCTGCGGCGATACGGTTTCGGCGGGCAGGGCGCGGTCGAGCGCCTCTTCGGTCCGCGCCACCACCGACGCCATCCATTGCGAGAAGTCGGTCATGCGCCGGCCTGCTCGTTCGGGCTGCCGTCGTCGGCCAGCGGCTTCAGGGCGTCGCCATCGAGCACGCGCACCTGCTGCTCCACGCGCTCCAGCACCTGCTGGCAATACCGGACCAGCTCGGCCCCGCGGCGATACGCCGCAAGCGAGGCCTCCAGCGGCAGTTCACCGGATTCCATGCTGGCGACCAGGGTTTCGAGCTCGGCCATGGCCGCTTCATAAGATGCCGGGGCTGCGGCGGGAGTGGCGGACGCGTCGCCGGCAGCGGCGGAGGCGTCGTTAGAGGCACGGGGCATGCCGGTTGCGAATGAGAAAAGGACAATCCGGCATTTTACGGCAAATCGGCGTGCGTTCTGCGCATATGGCGCAGGGCGGCGGCTTCCGGGCGGTTGGAAGCGGCGGCGACGGCGGCGGACACCGGCAGGACCGGCGGGCAGCCGAAAGGCGACGAAAAATCAGGGACTTATCGATTTCCCTGGGGTACAATCCCCCCCTTTCCTCCAAAGGCCGGGCCGGCATACACCGCCCCGTACCGGTGGTTCGGGTCTGTTGGCCCATCAAGCGTATGGTCGTTGGCCCAAGCGGGGGCCGGCAGCGCTCGTTTTTTCATTTCAACAGACCTTGAGCCGCCCGCCGATGGCGTCCTTTCCCAAATCGATCTTTTCGATGGTTGGGTTGTTCACTGCTTTCACCGTTATTGGGAGTGGGGATAATGTCCAATCTCAGCACCGCACTGAACCTGGTGCCGTCTGAAACCCAGTTGCCCGTCTCTGCATACTTTGACGAGGCGCTGTATCAAACTGAAATCGAACGTCTGTTCAAGCAGGGCCCGGGCTATGTCGGCCACGAGCTGATGGTTCCGGAGGTGGGTGACTACCACACGCTCGCCGCCGAATCCGAAGGCCGCGTGCTGGTCCGCAACCCGAACGGCGTCGAACTGCTCTCCAACGTGTGCCGGCATCGGCAGGCCATCATGCTCAATGGGCGCGGCAATGCCCAGAACATCGTGTGTCCGCTGCACCGCTGGACGTACGATCTCAAGGGCGAGCTTCTGGGCGCGCCGCATTTCGCGCAGCAGCCGTGCGTGCACCTGTCGCGCTCGCCGCTGCAGAACTGGAACGGCCTGCTGTTCGAGGGCAAACGCGATGTCCGCAATGACTTGGCCCGCCTGGGCGTGGCGCGCGATCTCGACTTCTCCGGCTACATGCTCGACCACGTCGAGGTGCACGACTGCAACTACAACTGGAAGACCTTCATCGAGGTGTACCTCGAGGACTACCACGTCGTGCCCTTCCACCCCGGTCTGGGCCAGTTCGTCTCGTGTGACGACCTGCAATGGGAATTCGGCGAGTGGCACAGCGTGCAGACCGTCGGCATCCACGCCAATTTGCGCAAGCCAGGCACACCGGCGTACCAGAAGTGGCACGACGCCGTGCTGCGCTTCAACAACGGTGAGATGCCCAAGTACGGCGCGATCTGGCTCACGTACTACCCGAACGTGATGGTCGAGTGGTATCCGAACGTGCTGGTGGTCTCGACCCTGCATCCGATGGGCCCGGCCAAGACCCGCAACGTGGTCGAGTTCTACTACCCGGAAGAGATCGTCCTGTTCGAGCGCGAGTTCGTGGAGGCCGAACGGGCCGCCTACATGGAAACCTGCATCGAAGACGACGAGATCGCCGAACGCATGGACGCCGGCCGCCTGGCGCTGCTCAAGCGCGGCACGAGCGAAGTCGGCCCGTATCAGTCCCCCATGGAAGACGGCATGCAGCACTTTCACGAATGGTATCGCCGCGTCATGGATTACTGACCATAGGCATCCGCCGCCTTCCGCGTCACAATACGAACGGTGCAGCCCTTGTGGCCTGCGCCGTTTTTTTTGCCCTTCGCCCATGCCCGCCGATACTGCAGTCGAAGCCGCCCAGACGGCCACCAGTTCCTCCCGCCAGTCGTTGTGGATGATCCTTGCGGCTTTCGCGTTTTCTGCGATGGGCGTATGCGTCAAGCTCGCCTCGGCGCACTACAGCACCGGCGAAATCGTCTTCTACCGCAGCGTGATCGGCATGGCGCTGATGGGCGCCGTGCTGTACCGCACGGGCGCTGGCATCCGTACGCCGTATCTCACGTCGCACATCAAGCGCAGCGTGTTCGGCGTGACGTCGCTGCTGCTGTGGTTCACCTCCATCAGCCTGCTGCCGCTGGCGACGGCCATGACGCTGAACTACATGTCGCCGGTGTGGATTGCGCTGATCATCGGCGCGGGCGCCACGCTGGCCGGCAAGCCGGGCGGCGCCGATCGCAAGATGGTGACAGCGATCCTGATGTCGTTCATCGGGGTGATCTGCCTGCTGCAGCCCAGTGTCGGGCCGTCGCAGATGACCGGCGGCATGGTCGGGCTGGTGTCCGGCGTATTTACCGCCCTCGCCTATGTGGAGGTCCGCCAACTGGGCGACCTGGGCGAGAACGAGGCGCGCATCGTCTTCTACTTCTCGCTGGTGAGCGCGGTGGCGGGCGGCGTGTGGATGCTGATTGGCGGCGCACAGCCGCATACGTGGGCAAGCGCGGGACTGCTGCTGGCCGTTGGCCTGCTCGCCACGCTAGGCCAGACTGCCATGACGCGCGCCTACAAGCGCGGCAATACGCTGCTGACGGCCAACCTCCAGTACACCGGCATCGTGTTTGCGAGCGGTTGGGGTATGTTGTTGTGGCACGACCACCTGAACGCGTTGTCGTGGGCGGGCATGGCGCTCATCATCGGGAGCGGCATCGTGACCACGATCATGCGGGCCCGCCAGTCGGGCAGCGAGCATCCGACGCCACAGACCGCCGTGTCCGGCCCGGAAGCCGAGATTCACCCAGAAGTTTGATCGAACCCCGGAGATTGCCGCCATGAGCGAACGCGCTCACTACGCCACCCTCATCACCGCGCCGCAACTGGCCGCGCTGCAGCAAAGCGCGCCGCAGAGCGTTGTCGTCATCGATTGCAGCTTCGACCTGGCCGACCCGGCCGCCGGACGCGAGGCGTATCACGCCAAGCACATCCGTGGCGCGTTCTACTTGCACCTCGACAACGAGCTGTCCGGCCCCAAGACGGGCACCAACGGCCGGCATCCGCTGCCCGATGCCGACGCGCTCGTCGCCCGGCTGCAGGCGCTGGGCGTGAACGACGATTCGCAAGTCGTCGCCTATGACCGCCAGGGCAGCATGTATGCCGCCCGGCTGTGGTGGCTGCTGCGCTGGGTCGGCCACGCCGACGTGGCCGTGCTCGACGGCGGCCTGCAGGCGTGGGAGGCCGGGCACTATCCCGTCGAAAACGTCGTGCCTGAAGAGCCGCAGCTGGTGGCTGCCCCGGGCAACCTGACGCGCAAGCCGTCGCTTGCGCCGCTGGTGACGGTGGATATCGTCCAGAAGTATCTCGGGCAGCCTGGCAAGCCCATCATCGATGCCCGCGCGCCGGACCGCTACCGCGGCGAGAACGAGACGCTCGATCCGGTCGGCGGACACATCCCCGGCGCTCGCAACCGGTTCTTCCGCGACAACCTGCGTGCCGACGGCACATTCAAACCGGCCGAACAATTACGCGCCGAGTTTGCCGGCGTGCTGGCCGGCGCCAAGCCCGAAGACGCCATGCTGCAATGCGGCTCCGGCGTGACGGCATGCCACAACGCGCTGGCGATGGAAATTGCCGGCCTCCAGGGCGCGGCGCTGTACGCGGGCTCATGGAGCGAGTGGTGCGCCGATCCATCGCGCCCGGTCGCCACGGGACCGAACCCCTGACGCCCCAAGGCGCCTGGATGCCACCGGAAAAATGCCCGGCATGGACCGGGCTTTTTTCCTCGCCTGATTCGGGCGCTCAGTGCGCGTGTCCGTGCAGGCCTTCCGTGAGCAGGAAGATCATCCCGACCCCGGCGACGATCAGCGCAACCTGCACGGCGGATTCCTGCCAGCGCGGCCGCCGCTTCATCTGCGGCATCAGATCGCACACGGCGATGTAGATGAAGCTGCTCGACGCAACCACCAGCACATACGGGATCCATGACGTCAGACGGTCGAGCAGGTAGTAGCCCAGCACGGCCCCCACCAGTGCACAGACGCTGCACAGCAGGTTGTAGACAAAGGCACGCGTCTTCGAGAAGCCTGCGTTCAGCAGCACCATGAAGTCGCCGATCTCCTGCGGGATTTCGTGCGCGGCAATCGCCAGGGCCGTCACGATGCCGACCTTGATGTCCGCCAGGAACGCAGCCGCAATGACAATGCCGTCGGAAAAATTGTGCAGCCCGTCGCCCACCAGGATCATGAGCCCGCTGCGCCCGGCCTCCTGCCGATCATGTCCGTGGTGGTGGCCATGCCCGTCGCCCTCATGGTGATGCGAGTGGCGGATCAGCGAGATCTTCTCGAGCAGGAAAAAGCCCAGCAGCCCCGCGAGTAGCGTGGCGAACAGCGCGTGTGTGTTCGGCACGACGCCGTGGTGCGCCTCAAATGCCTCGGGCAGGGAATGCAGCAGCGACGTTGCCAGCAGCACACCGACCGAAAAGCTGACCATGCGATCGACCACGCGCGCCAGCACGGTCAGCGAAAGCACGGCGGCGCCGGCCATGCTGCCGATGCCCGACAGTGCGGTGGCCAGGAGGATGCCTAACAGGGTGGTATCGAGGGTCATGTGGCGGGAGCCGACAAACGCAACACAGTTGCAAGAAGGCACGCATTGTATGCCCGTTTGCCGTCCTTTGCCAGCGCAACCAAATACAAAAGGCCCCAAGCGATGGCATGGGGCCGTCGTGCAAGCAGCGGACGCGGCCTATTCCACGCCGTGGTCCTTGAACCAGGCGACGCACTTCTTCCAGCCGTCTTCCGCATCCGCCTTGACGTAGCTGGGCCGGTAGTCGGCATGGAACGCGTGGCCGGAATTCGGATAGACGATGATGCGCGACGCGCGGGCCTTCGGGTTCTTGGAATGCTCGAGCGCCTGCTTCATGGCGTTGACGGCATCCTGCGTGATGCCGGTGTCCTTGGCGCCGTACAGGCCCAGCACGGGGGCCTTGAGCTCGTCGACACGGTCGATCGGAAACGCCGGCTGCAGCGCACTGGGATTGCCCTTCAGGTGGCCATACCATGCCACCGCCGCCTTGATATCGGGGCTGTGTTCGGCAAACAGCCAGGTCTGGCGGCCGCCCCAGCAGAAACCGGTGATGCCGATGCGCGCGGCGTCGCCGCCGTTCTGCTTGACCCACGCCACCGTGGCCTCCAGGTCGCCCGTCACCTGCGCGTCGGGCACCTTGGAGATGATCTTCTCCTGTAGCTCGCTGATCGTCGCGATCGACTGCGGGTCGCCTTGGCGCACGAACAGCTCCGGCGCGATGGCGAGATAGCCGAGCTTGGCGAAGCGCCGGCAGACATCGGCGATGTACTCGTGCACACCGAAGATCTCGCTGACCACGATCACCACGGGCAGCTTCGTCTTGCCCTCCGGCTGGGCGCGGTAGGCGGGCATCTTGAAGTCGCCCACCGGCACCGTGACCTCGCCGGCCGTCAAGCCATTGAAATCGGTCTTGATGGCCTGTGCGGACACCGGCAAGGCCGCTGCCGCAAACGCCGAACCCAGCGCCGTCTTCATGAAGCCGCGCCGATCGAAGCTGCGGCCGGGTACCAGACTCTCCACTTCTGCTTCAAGCTGCATCGCACTCTCCTCACGCCCTCGGGCGGTTACGGTGGACGAAGCGGCTAGTGTAGCTTGACGCGCGGATTCGTCTTGCTGCGCAGCCAGTGCGTGACCGTATCGAGCGCCATGCGTATAAAGCCGTGCAGCGCCATCACGTGCATGCGATACAGCGAGGTGTACATCAGCCGGGCCATCAACCCCTCGATGAACATCGAGCCGCCGATCAGGCCGCCCATGAGGCTCCCCACGGCGCTGAAGTGCCCCAGCGAGACGAGCGAGCCGAGATCCTTGAACGCGAACGGCTCGGCCGGTTTGCCTTCAAGCCGCAAACGCAGCGCCTTGAACAGATACGTCGCCTGCTGGTGCGCGGCCTGGGCGCGCGGCGGCACGCTGCCCGACGTTTCGGGCCATGGGCAGCTGGCGCAATCGCCAAACGCATAGATCGTCTCTTCGCCGTCGACCTGCAGCGTGCGCGAGACGATCACCTGCCCCAGCTTGTTGACCGGCAGGCCCAACTCACCCAGCACCGACGGCGCCCGGATGCCTGCGGCCCACACAGTCAGATCGGCCGGGATGGACTTGCCGCTCGCGGTATTGACGGCGGTGCCGGTGACTTCCGTCACGCGCTCGCCGGTAATGACGTCGACGTTGAGCTTGTGAAGCAGCTTGGTCGTCTCGGCTGAGACACGCTCGGACAGCGCCGGCAGGATGCGCGGCCCGCCCTCGATGAGGTGGATGCAGATATCGCGGCGCGGGTCCAGCTTGTGCAGGCCATAGGCGGCCAGGACGTGCGCCGTGTTGCGCAGCTCGGCCGACAACTCCACGCCGGTCGCACCGGCGCCCACAATGGCGATATCGACCTGCGAGCGTGCGCCCGGCACGCCGTTCTGGGCACGCATGCAGGCAGAGATCAGCTTGCGGCGGAAGCGCTCGGCCTGCGACGCGGTATCGAGCGCGATGGCGTGTTCAGCGGTGCCCGGCACGCCGAAGAAATGCGTCACGCTGCCAATGGAGAGCACCAGCACGTCGTACGGAATGGCGCGCTCGGGCAGCACCTCCGTGCCGTCGGCATCGAGATAGCCCGACACGGTGATCGTCTTGCCGGCGCGATCGAGCGCCTTCAGTTCGCCCTGCTGGAATTCGAAGCCATGCCAGCGCGCCTGCGCGGCGTATTCGAGCTGGTGCGTGTTCGGATCCATGCTGCCAGCAGCGACTTCGTGCAGAAGCGGCTTCCAGATATGGGTCGGATTGCGATCGACCAGCACGATCTGCGCGGTGCCCCGCTTGCCGAGCCTGTCGCCAAGACGCGTGGCGAGTTCGAGCCCGCCCGCGCCGCCGCCCACCACCACAATGCGCGGTCCGCCCGCGCCGTCGGCCTGCCCTGCCATACCGTTCTCCTGGAGCTTTGAATCTTTGGAATCACGTCCAGTCTGCTGCAACGCAAAACCCGCCGCAACCCCGCATCAATGGATACGGCGGATCATCGGCGATGGATGCTGCGGCCGCACGCACACTGCCTTGGCAGGAAACCAAACGCCATGCCTTGCGGAACGGCAAGCGGGCAGCCGCCTCAGTGCGCTTCTTCCCAGTTGGCGCCGGCACCGACTTCGGCCACCAGCGGCACGCGCAGTGTTGCGACGCCACACATCAGTTCCGGCAACCGCTCGCGCACGACGGCCAGCTCATCCTGCGGGACCTCCAGGACCAGTTCATCGTGCACCTGCATGACGAGGCGCGAGCGCATCGCATCGCGCTCGAGCCATCCCTGCACGGCGAGCATCGACAGCTTGATGAGGTCAGCGGCCGTGCCCTGCATCGGCGCGTTGATGGCGGCGCGCTCGGCCGCCTGGCGGCGCGGGCCGTTGCCGCCGTTGATGTCGGGCAGCCAGAGTCGCCGCCCGAAGACGGTTTCCACATAGCCGCGCTCCCGCGCGGTCTGGCGCGTTTCGTCCATGTAGCGCGCGGCGCCGGGATAGCGGGCGAAATAACGGTCGATATAGAGCTTGGCGGCGTCGCGGCCAATGCCAAGGTTGCTCGCCAGCCCGAACGCGCTCATGCCGTAGATGAGGCCGAAGTTGATGACCTTGGCTACGCGGCGCTGGTCGGGCGTCACCTCCAGCGGCGTGACGTTGAACACCTCGGCGGCGGTCGCGCGGTGCACGTCCTGACCCTCACGGAAGGCGCGCAACAGGCCTTCGTCCTGCGACAGATGCGCCATGATGCGAAGCTCGATCTGCGAGTAGTCGGCCGAAACGATCACGCTGCCCTCCGGCGCGATGAAGGCCTCGCGGATGCGCCGCCCTTCTTCGGTGCGCACCGGAATGTTCTGCAGGTTCGGCTCGGTGGAGGCAAGACGCCCCGTGACCGCCGTCGCCTGACCGTAGGTGGTGTGGACCCGGCCAGTGCGCGGATTGACCATCTTCGGCAGCTTGTCGGTGTAGGTCGACTTGAGCTTGGCGAGCCCCCGGAAATCGAGCAGCAGCTTCGGCAGCGGGTAATCCTCGGCGAGCTTCTGCAGCACCTCTTCATCGGTGGAGGGCGCGCCGCTGGCGGTCTTCTTGATGATGGGCAGCTTCAGCTGGTTGAAGAAGATCTCGCCGATCTGCTTGGGAGAATTCAGGTTGAACGGCTGCCCCGCCAGCGCAAACGCCTGCTCTTCGAGCTCCAGCAGGCGCTGGCCAAGCTCGGCACTCTGCCGGGCCAGGCGCTCGCCGTCGACCAGCACGCCGTTGCGCTCCATCTTCTGCAGCACGATGGAGGTCGGCATCTCGATCTCTTCGTAGACGTAGCGCAGCTTCTCGTCATCTGCCACCTTGGGGAACAGCGTGCGATGCAGCCGCAGCGTGATGTCGGCATCTTCGGCCGCGTATTCGGTCGCGCGATCGAGCGGCACCTCATCGAAGCCGATCTGCGATGCGCCCTTGCCGCACACGGCTTCGTACGTGATGGTCTTCAGGTGCAGCACGCGTTCGGCCAGCGCGTCCATGCCGTGATTGCGGTGCGATTCCAGCACGTACGATTCGAGCATGGTGTCGTGCAGGATGCCGCGCAGCGCAATGCCGTGGTTGGCAAACACGTGCGCGTCGTACTTCAGATGCTGACCGACCTTCTTGCGCGATTCGTCTTCGAGCCACAGCTTCATGCGTGCGAGCACGGCGTCGCGCGAGAGTTGCGCCGCGCCGTCGAGCCCCGCCACATCGGGCCCCCGATGCGCGACCGGGATGTAGCATGCCTCGCCCGGCTTGACCGAGAGCGAAATGCCCACCAGCTGCGCGAGCATGGGGTCGATCGAGGTCGTCTCGGTATCGATGCAGACGAGGTCCACTTCATCGAGCCGCCGCATCCACGATTCGAGCTGCGCCTCGGTAGTCACGGTCTCGTACCGGACTTCATCCGGCGGCGCTTCCACGTCGAACAGGTTGGCCTGCGGCTGCGTGGCCTCGCCGGCGTAGTTCTTCACTGGCGTTGCCGCCTTGCGTGCAGCACCGACGCTGCGCGTATCCGGCAGCGCTTCACCCGAGGCCTCGCGCAGCCACGTCTTGAAGCCGTAGCGGCTGAAGAAATCGACGAGCTGGGCCTTGTCTTCGCCGCCGTCGATGAGTGCGTCGAACGTCGGCACTTCCTTCGAGAGGTCGCAGTCGACCTTGACCGTCAGCAATTCGCGGCCCTTGGGCAGCCACTCGAGCGTGTTGCGCAGGTTGTCGCCCACCACGCCCTTGATCTCGCCCGCCCGCGCGATGATGTTGTCGAGCGAGCCGAATTCGGTCAGCCATTTGACCGCGGTCTTCGGGCCGACTTTCGGCACGCCCGGCACGTTGTCGACCGTGTCGCCGATGAGCGAGAGATAGTCGACGATGCGCTCGGGCGGCACACCGAACTTCGCCAGCACACCGGGCGGGTCGAGCGTTTCGTTGGTCATGGTGTTGACCAGCGTGACGTGGTCATTCACCAGTTGGGCGAGGTCCTTGTCACCCGTTGAGACGATGGTGCGAACGCCTTCCCTGGCGGCACGTTTGGCCAGCGTGCCAATCACGTCGTCGGCCTCGACGCCATCGACCACCAAGATGGGCCAGCCCAGTGCCCGCACGGCTTCGTGGATCGGTTCGATCTGCGCGCGCAGGTCATCGGGCATGGGCGCGCGGTGCTCCTTGTAGGCCGGATAAAGGTCGTCGCGGAAGGTCTTGCCTTTGGCGTCGAAAACGCAAGCGCTATACTTGGCCGGGTAGTCGCTGCGCAGTTTGCGCAGCATGTTCACGATGCCGTAGATGGCGCCCGTAGGAAACCCTTCTCCATTTCGCAAGTCGGGCAGTGCGTGATAAGCACGGTACAGATAACTCGAGCCATCGACGAGCAACAGCGTTTCTTGACTTTCCGACATTCCCATGGACTCTAAAGTGACTGGAACGCCCAACGGCGCTTCCGACAATGGCGCTTCCGCTTCCGGCGGCGTGACACAGCAGGCTGCAGGCCCTTCCTCGGCTGAAGTTTCGGCAACGGAGCTGACGGGGGTGAGCCCTGCGCGCCGGGCCACCACGGCGGACATGGACGTCAACGTGACGGTGGGCGTGGAACACGAGCCCAAAGCCGACATCGCGCACGGCCGCACCGATCGCAAGATGATTCCCAGCCTCCGGGCACTCGCCGACGAAGAACGCGCGACCGCAAAGAAGGCGCGCGCCTCCTGGCAGATGTTCACGATTATGGCAGAGTTCATCGAGGCGACCGAGTACCTCTCGGAGATCCGCCCGGCCGTCTCGATCTACGGCAGCGCGCGCCTGCGCGAGGATTCGCCGTACTACGAACGCACCATCGAAATCGCGCGACTGTTCTCGGATGCGGGCTTCGCCGTCATCTCCGGCGGCGGCCCCGGCATCATGGAAGCGGCCAACAAGGGCGCGCATGCGGGCAAGTCTGCCAGCGTGGGCCTGAACATCGAGTTGCCGCACGAGCAGCAGGGCAATCCGTATCAAGACATTTCGATGCGCTTCCGGCATTTCTTCACGCGCAAGGTCACCTTCGTGAAGAATTCCGACGCGTTCATCGTCATGCCCGGCGGCTTCGGCACGCTCGATGAGCTGGCCGAGGTGCTCACGCTCGTGCAGACCGGCAAATCGCGCAGCGTGCCGGTGGTCATGTTCGGCAGCCGCTTCTGGAAGGGCCTGCTCGACTGGTTCCGCTTCACGCTGCTGCCGATGGGCCTGATTGCCGAGCACGACCTCGACATCATGCGCATCGTCGACGAGCCCAAGGACGCGCTCGACGCCGTCTACGAGTTCTACGAGAAACGCGAAGGCACGTCGCCGATTCCGCCCAAGGAAGAGATGTTCTACCTGTGACGCTGGTTGCGACCTCCGGTGTGACATCCGGCCCACGCCGCACGGACGATGGCGGGTGCCCGGACTGCTAGAATGTAGGGTCCCAGATCACTCGCCGGAGTCCATCATGGATTCGCTGTTTCACCTGCCCGCCGCCCTCCGCCCCGCCAATATTGCGCGCCTGATGCGCCACGCAGGGCTGCTCGCGGGCGCGGCCATCTGCCTCGCCCTGCCGGCGCACGCCGAGGTGACTTCCGACAGCGCCGGCCTGGACCTCCCCGACGTCAAGGCGATCAACAATCAGCCGATTGCCAAGCCGACCCAGGGCGCGATCCATCACGAGACCGTCAAGCCCAGCTTCGACTACCGCGACAACGACGGTACGCAGGTCGAGGAATACCGCTTCCAGAAAGGCCAGGCGCCGGACATCCACGTCAAGTCGGGCATGGGTACGTCGTACAACATGAGCAAGCCCGAAGACAGCTCGCCGCGCATCCGTGAACGCGGCAGCGTCGACCGCGTGCCCTCGGTGAATGTCCTGAAGTTCTGAATGGCTGCGCCTGAGAGGCGCACCAGCGCGGCAACATCGGCTTGCCGCGCATTCTCCTCCACCCGTCTCCTCTTCCTGAAGCATGGCTGTTTTCACCCCGGTCTCCGACGCCGAGATCGCTCTCTGGCTGGATCAATACGATGTGGGCGCCGTGCGCGCGTTTCGCGGCATTCCCTCCGGGATCGAAAACTCCAACTTCTTCCTGACCACGGAAAAGGACGGGCAGACGCATGAATACGTCGTCACCCTGTTCGAGCGGCTGACATTCGAGCAGCTACCGTTCTATCTGTACCTGATGCAGCATCTGGCACAGCACGGCATCAGCGTGCCGGCGCCGATTCCAGGCCGCGACGGCGAGATCCTGCGCACGCTCAATGGCAAACCGGCAACCATGGTGACGCGCCTCTCGGGCCGCTCGAACCTCGCGCCGACGGTGTCGGAATGCGCCATCGTCGGCGACATGCTGGCGCGCATGCACCTGGCCGGGCGCGACTATCCGCGTCATCAGCCTAACCTGCGCAGCCTGCCATGGTGGAACGAGGTGGTGCCCGACGTGGCGCCGTTCGTGCATGGCGACACACGGGCGCTGCTCGAGAGCGAACTCGCGCACCAGCAACGCTTCTTCGCCAGCGCCGACTACGCTGCGCTGCCCGAAGGCCCGTGCCATTGCGATCTGTTCCGCGACAACGTGCTGTTCGAGCCGGCGCAAGACGGTGAGCCGGAACGCCTGGGCGGCTTTTTCGACTTTTACTTCGCCGGCGTCGACAAATGGCTGTTCGACGTCGCCGTCACGGTCAACGACTGGTGCATCGACCTGGCCACCGGCGTGCTGGATACCGCGCGGGCACGCGCCATGCTCCAGGCGTACCACGCCGTACGCCCGTTCACCGCTGCCGAGGCACGACACTGGCAGGACATGCTGCGCGCCGCGGCGTATCGCTTCTGGGTCTCGCGCCTGTGGGATTTCTATCTGCCGCGCGATGCTGAACTGCTCAAGCCGCATGATCCGACCCACTTCGAGCGCGTGCTGCGCGAACGCGTCCGGGCCCACGGCCTGATTCTGAATCTACCCCAACCATGCAACTGATCGAAGTACCGGCCAAGCAAGGCTACGTGTGGCTGCGCCAGGGCGCGTGGCTGTTCCGCAAGAACCCGATCGGCTTTTTGCTGCTGCTGTTCATGTACCTGTTTGCCGCCAACCTGCTGATGCTGCTGGTACCGCCGGCAGGCGTGTTCGCCATCCTGCTGGTCAACCCCGCCATCTTTGTGGGGTTCATGTCGGCGTGCCGCGACACGGTCGCTGGCAAGCGGGTCGGCCCGGCCTCGCTCATTGCGGGCTTCCGGTCGTATGGCATGGATGCGATGCGCAGCCTGCTCAAGCTGGGCGGCATCTATGGCGTGCTGTTGCTGGTCGTCAGCGGCGTGCTGATGACGATGGTCGATGTCGACACGCTGATGACCGTGCTCAGCGACAAGCCGCTTTCCCCCGACGCCATCCGCGAGTTCTACCTGGCCATGGTGATGGGCTCGGTGCTGTACATCCCGGTGGCGGTGCTGTTCTGGTTTGCGCCGCTGCTGGTGGCATGGCACGGCATCCCGGTCGGCAAGGCACTGTTCTTCAGCTGGATGGCCGTATGGCGCAACCGGGGGGCGTTCATCGTGTACGGCGTGCTGGTGGCGATTCTGCTGATCGCCGTGCCGCTCTTCATCGATGCCCTGTTTGCATCGAGCGGTGCCAACAACATTGCGCCGCTCATCGCAACCCCGTACCGGATTCTGGTGATGGCGATTCTGTACTGCTCGTTCTACGCGACCTACCGTGGCTGCTTCAACGTCACGCAAGCGGCCGGCCAGACGACCGATACGGCGGTCTGACGATACCCCCCCGGCCCGTTCGATGTTCAGTTGATCGGGTCCAGCTTGGCGATGCCCAGCGCCAGCACCTTCACGCCATGGCGGTTGAACTTGATGTGGGCGCGCGCCTCGGCGCCCTCGCCTTCCAGCGTCGTGATGACGCCTTCCCCGAACTTGTTGTGAAACACTGACTGGCCGACGCGGAAGCCCGTGGCCTCCGCACGCTTGGCGTCGGCGTAGTTCTTGCCGGTGTCCATGCCGCCGGTCGGGCGCGTGCCGGTATAAGCCTCTTCATCGCCGCGTTCCGGGCGCTTGAACCAGTCCTTGCCCCAGGCCGATTCGGCCGTCACGCGGCGCGTGGCCTGGTATCCCGCATGCTGCGGCGTAAGCCATTTCAGCGTTTCCTCGGGCAACTCGTCGAAGAAGCGTGAACGGATGTGGTAGCGGATCTGTCCGTGCAGCACGCGGCTTTGCGCAAACGACAGGTACAGCCGTTCGCGCGCCCGCGTAATCGCCACGTACATCAGGCGGCGCTCTTCTTCCAGGCCGTCCATCTCCATCTGGCTGTTCTCGTGCGGGAACAAGCCCTCTTCGAGCCCGGTGATGAACACGACGTGGAACTCGAGCCCCTTGGCCGCGTGCACGGTCATGAGTTGCACGGCGTCCTGGCCGGCCTGCGCCTGGTTGTCGCCGGCCTCGAGCGACGCGTGCGTGAGGAATGCCACCAGCGGCGTCATCTCGGCCGGCGCTTCGTCGGTGACGAGCTCCGAGGCGGTATCGCTCTCTCCGCCTTCGATGCGCAGCATCGCGTCGTGGCGCACCGGCAAAGCCGTCGCGATGGCGTCCACGCCGTAGCCTTCCTCGGCCACGAAGGCCCGGGCCGCCGTGACGAGTTCCTGCAGGTTCTCGATGCGGTCCAGCCCTTCCTTCTCGCCCTGGTAATGCGGGATCAGGCCGCTCGCGTGGATCACGTGCTGGACGACCTCGGGCAACGTCATCTGCCGCGTATCGGCGCGCATCTGCTCGATCAGGCGCACGAACGCGGCCAGCTTGGTGCCCGCCGCACCCGTCAGGTACGGCACCGACGCCGCCAGCGAAATGCCGTACAGCCTGGCTGCATCCTGAAGCTGTTCGAGCGACCGCGCCCCGATCCCGCGTGCCGGAAAATTCACTACACGGCCGAACGCCGCGTCGTTGTCCGGGTTTTCCAGCAACTGCAGGTACGCCAGCGCGTGCTTGATCTCGGCCCGCTCGAAAAAGCGCAGACCGCCGTACACCTTGTACGGGATGCCGGCCGAGAACAGCGCATGCTCGATCACGCGCGATTGCGCATTGCTGCGATACAGGATGGCGATCTCGGAACGCGCCATGCCGCTGGCGATGCGGTCGCGGATCTCATCGACGATCCAGCCGGCTTCCTGTCCATCCGTGGCGGCCTGGTAGACGCGCACGGGCTCGCCATGGCCGGCGTCGGTGCGCAGGTTCTTGCCGAGGCGGCGCGAGTTGTGGGCGATGAGGTGGTTGGCCGTATCGAGGATGTTGCCGTGCGAGCGGTAGTTCTGCTCCAGCTTGATGCGGTGCTGCACACGGAATTCGCGCTCGAAGTCGACCATGTTCCCGACATTGGCACCGCGAAACGCGTAGATGCTCTGGTCATCGTCACCCACGGCGAAGATGGCGTTGGGCGTGACGCCCGGCTCGCCCAGGCCGGCCAGGAGCTTCAACCAGGCATATTGCAGCTTGTTCGTATCCTGGAACTCGTCGACCAGGATGTGCTTGAAGCGGCGCTGGTAGTGCGCGCGGATGGCGTCGTTGTAGCGCAGCAGTTCGTAGCAGCGCAGCAGGAGTTCGGCAAAATCGACCACGCCTTCGCGCTGGCATTGCGCATCGTAGGCGGCGTACAGGTCGGCCATGCGCCGGTCGAATTCGTTGGCGATTTCCAGATCGCCCGCACGCAAGCCCTGCTCCTTGGCCCCGTTGATGAAGTACTGGACGTTCTTGGGCGGGAATTTCTCGTCGTCGATATTGAGCGACTTGAGCAGGCGCTTGACGGCGGAAAGCTGGTCCTGCGTGTCAAGGATCTGGAACGTCTGCGGCAGACCGGCATCACGGTAGTGGGCGCGCAGCAACCGGTTGCACAGGCCGTGAAACGTGCCGATCCACATGCCGCGCGTGTTGATCGGCAGCATGGCCTGAAGACGGGCCGTCATTTCCTTGGCAGCCTTGTTGGTAAAGGTGACGGCCAGCACACCCGACGGCGACACCCGCGCACTCTGGATCAGCCACGCGATGCGGGTCGTCAGCACGCGGGTCTTGCCGCTGCCCGCCCCCGCCAGGATCAGCGCCGACTCATCGGGAAGTGTGACGGCGGCGCGTTGTTCGGGGTTCAGGTTGGCGAGCAGGTCGGACATGCGGAGGAGCCTTTGCGGAATCCCGGAATTATAGCGAGGGGTGGGGGCCTCCAGCCCGTGCGCAACGCGGACAGGCCGTATAATTCAAGGCTTTCGCCCGCCATTTTCCTGGGCCAAACGTCTCTTTGCGCCGCTTTTTGCGCCCCCTGTCAGCATGACCGATCAAAACCAAGCCCTCGCCAAGAGTTTCGAACCCGCCACCATCGAACAGAAGTGGAGCGCAGCGTGGGAAGCGATGGGCGTCTCCCGTGCGACGCTTGAAGCCGGCAAGCCGGATTTCTGCATCCAGCTGCCGCCGCCGAACGTGACGGGCACGCTGCACATGGGCCACGCGTTCAACCAGACCATCATGGACGGCCTGACGCGCCACGCGCGCATGTCGGGCGCCAACACGCTGTGGGTACCGGGCACCGACCACGCGGGCATCGCCACGCAGATCGTCGTCGAACGCCAGCTGGATGCCCAGGGCGTATCGCGCCACGACATGGGCCGCGAGAAGTTCGTCGAAAAGGTGTGGGAATGGAAGGAGCAATCGGGCTCGACCATCACCCGCCAGGTGCGCCGCATGGGGGCCTCGATCGACTGGGAGCGCGAATACTTCACGATGGACCCGAAGATGTCGCGCGCCGTCACCGACGTCTTCGTGCGCCTGTATGAGCAGGGCCTGATCTACCGCGGCAAGCGCCTGGTCAACTGGGACCCGGTGCTCGGCACCGCCGTCTCCGACCTGGAGGTGGTGAGCGAGGAGGAGGAAGGCTCGCTCTGGCACATCCGTTATCCGCTGGTCGAGGCGGATACGGTTCGCGGCCTGACGCACCTGACGGTCGCCACCACGCGTCCGGAGACGATGCTCGGCGACACGGCGGTGATGGTGCATCCCGACGATGAGCGCTACGCCCACCTGATCGGCAAGTTCGTCCACCTGCCGCTGACCGATCGCAAGATTCCGGTGATTGCCGACGAATACGTCGACCGCGAATTCGGCACCGGGGTGGTGAAGGTCACGCCGGGCCACGATTTCAACGATTACGCGGTCGGCCAGCGTCACAAGCTGCCGCAGTTGTCGATCCTGACGCTGGACGCGAAGATCGTCGCCGACGCCCCGGCCGCCTATGCCGGCATGGACCGCTTCGATGCACGCAAGAAGATCGTCGCGGACCTCGAAGCGCAAGGCCTGCTGGCCGAGGTGAAGAAACACACGCTGATGGTGCCGCGCGGCGACCGGACCGGCGTCGTGATCGAGCCGATGCTGACCGACCAATGGTTCGTCGCCATGAGCAAGCCGGCGCCGGAAGGCACGCGCTTCCCCGGCCGCTCCATTGCTGAAGTGGCGCTGGACGCGGTGCAGAGCGGCAAGATCAAGCTGGTGCCGGAGCAGTGGGTCAACACGTACAACCAGTGGCTGAACAACATCCAGGACTGGTGCATCTCGCGCCAGCTGTGGTGGGGCCACCAGATTCCGGCGTGGTACGACGACGCGGGCAACGTGTACGTCGGCCGCACCGAAGAAGAGGCGCGCGCGCAAGCTGCGGCAAAGGGCTACACCGGCGCGCTCAAGCGTGACGACGACGTGCTCGACACGTGGTTCTCGTCGGCGCTCGTGCCGTTCTCGTCGCTGGGCTGGCCGGCCGATACGCCGGAACTGAAGCACTTCCTGCCGTCCACCGTGCTCGTCACCGGTTACGACATCATCTTCTTCTGGGTGGCGCGCATGGTCATGATGACCCTGCACTTCACCGGCGAAGTGCCCTTCCACACCGTCTACGTGCACGGCCTCGTACGCGATTCGGAAGGCAAGAAGATGAGCAAGTCCGAGGGCAATACGCTGGACCCGGTGGACCTGATCGACGGCATCGCGCTGGAGCCGCTGCTGGCCAAGCGCACCACCGGCCTGCGCCGCCCGAAGGACGCGCCCAAGGTGGAAGCCCGCACGCGCAAGGAATTCCCCGAAGGCATTCCGGCGTTTGGCGCCGACGCGCTGCGCTTCACCTTCGCGTCGCTCGCCACGCTGGGGCGCAGCATCAACTTCGACCCGAGCCGCTGCGAGGGCTACCGCAACTTCTGCAACAAGCTGTGGAATGCCACGCGCTTCGTGCTGATGAACACCGAAGGCCAGGACTGCGGCATGCAGGAATGCGTCGGTGACTGCGGCCCGGAAGGCTACCTGCACTTCTCGCAGGCCGACCGCTGGATCGTCTCGCTGCTGCAGCGCGTGGAAACCGAAGTGGAAAAAGGCTTTGCCGACTACCGCTTCGACAACATCGCCAACGCCATCTACAAGTTCGTCTGGGACGAATACTGCGACTGGTACCTCGAACTCGCCAAGGTGCAGATCCAGACCGGAACGCCCGCGCAGCAGCGCGCCACCCGCCGCACGCTCCTGCGCGTGCTCGAAACCGTGCTGCGCCTGGCCCACCCGATCATCCCGTTCATCACGGAAGAGCTCTGGCAGAAGGTCGCGCCGATGGCCGGCCGCGCCAAAGGCGACGGCACCGAAAGCCTGGCACTGCAGGCGTACCCGCGCGCCGTGCTCAGCAAGATCGACGAGCAGGCCGAGCAATGGGTGCAGCAGCTGAAGGCCCTGGTCGATGCGTGCCGCAACCTGCGCGGCGAGATGAACATCTCCCCCGCGCAGCGCGTGCCGCTGTACGCCAACGGCGAGGCCGAGTTCCTGCAGGCCGCCGCCCCCTACGTGCAGGCGCTCGGCAAGCTGTCGGAAGTGAAGGTCTACACGGACGCCGCGGCCATGGAGCAGGACGGCGCCGGCGCTCCGGTCGCCATCGTCGGCGAGAACAAGCTGCTGCTGAAGGTCGAGATCGACGTCGCGGCCGAACACGCGCGCCTGTCCAAGGAAATCGACCGCCTGCGCGGGGAGATCGCCAAGTGCGAGGGCAAGCTCGGCAACGAATCGTTCGTCGCGCGCGCGCCGGCGGCGGTGGTGGAACAAGAACAGAAGCGTCTGGCGGATTTCAAAGCCACGCTCGCCAAACTGGAAGCCCAGATTGCACGCCTGCCCGTGCAGGCCGCCTGAGCCGTCGGGTCAGAATCAAACGTCGTCAAGGAAACCACGATGCAACGTGTCACCAAAGCCGTCTTCCCTGTTGCTGGCCTCGGCACCCGCTTTCTGCCGGCCACCAAGGCCAGTCCGAAGGAAATGCTGCCGGTGGTGGACAAGCCGCTGATCCAGTACGCCGTGGAGGAAGCCATGGCTGCCGGCATCACCGAGATGATCTTCGTCACGGGCCGCAGCAAGCGCGCCATTGAAGACCACTTCGACAAGGCCTACGAACTCGAAGCCGAGCTCGAAGCCAAGCAGAAGACCGCCCTGCTGGAGGTCGTGCGCTCGATCAAGCCGTCGCATGTCGATTGCTTCTACGTGCGCCAGCCCGAAGCGCTGGGCCTGGGCCATGCCGTGCAATGCGCCGAGAAGCTCGTCGGCGACACGCCCTTCGCCGTCATCCTGGCCGACGACTTGCTCGACGGCACCCCGCCCGTCATGAAGCAGATGGTCGACCTGTACGACCACTACAACTGCTCGGTGATCGGCGTGGAAGAGATCGACCGCGAGCAGAGCCGTTCGTACGGTGTGGTCGATGGCCGCCCGTGGGAAGAAGACGGCAGCGTGATCAAGATGTCGGGCATCGTTGAGAAGCCGGCGCCCGAGAACGCGCCGTCCAACCTGGGCGTGGTGGGCCGCTATATCCTCACGCCGCGCATCTTTGACCACATCCGCAATCTCAAGCCCGGCGCCGGCGGCGAACTGCAGCTGACGGACGCGATCCAATCGCTGCTGTCGGCCGAGCAGGTCCTGGCCTACCGCTACAAGGGCGTGCGCTACGACTGCGGCAGCAAGCTGGGCTACCTGAAGGCCACGGTCGAACTGGCGCTCAAGCACAAGGAAGTCGCCGACGAGTTCCGCGCGTATCTCGCCTCGCGCGGCTGATCCGGCGCGCCAGAAAAAAACCCGCGTCAGCACAGGCCGACGCGGGTTTTTTATTGCCGGGCCAGACATCGACCCGGGTCCCGTATATCCCCCTTTTGGATACAGGTTGCCGTGGCGACTATTGCGGCGCCGCCAGCGGCTTGATGGTGTTGTTCAGCAGGCTCCAGTACGAGCTCGTTGTGTACGGCAGCATCTGCTCGACGTAATTCCACCAGAAGTAGCCACCGATGAAGCGCGGATCCGCCGCCATCGTGGTGGTGCCCATCGGGTAGTACGACTTGAGCAGGCTTTGCTGCACCGACGTCGGCGCCGAGGTGCTCGACGTGCCGATCTCGCCGAAGCCGACCTTTGCCGCCGGGAAGATGCTCTCCAGCAGCTTGAAGTCGCTCGTCCACGTCGGCTTCAGCCCCGGGCAGTCCTGGTACGGGTAATAGCTGAACAGCGCGTAATCGGTGCCCTGCCGCACACGGGCCGGCAGGAAGTTCGTCGCCCAGGTGCGCCACGAATCCATCGGCAACTCGTAGCAGTTAGTGCCCTTGCCGTCGTCGTTGTAGTACATCGTCACCGAGACGAGGCCGCCCGCGCCCTTCACGATGTCGTACGCATTGCCGACCATCTGGCCGATTGCCTGCTCCTGCGCCGTGGCCGTCGCCGTGGGGCCGCTCGGGTTGGCGCGCAGCCATTCGCCGTTGATCTCGTTGGCGATTTCCCACACATCGACCACGTTCTTCAGTGTGCTCACCAATTCCTTGGTGCGTGCGCTGTAGGTGCTGGAGTCGACAGGAAAATAGTACGAATCCATCACTTCGCCCATGACGTAGGCCACTTGATGGAGCTTGACCAGCGGCGCGTAATAGTCGGCCGCCGAGGTGCCCGGGTCGAACACCACGCGTACCGTCGGCTTGTACGGAAGGTGCGTGAGCGATGCCACGATCGCGTTGATGTTGGTGACGTCATCGAGGGTGACGCCGTAGATGGGAGCCTTCGGGCGCGTAGCCTGCGCCAGCGCCGACTGCATCCCCAGGCCGGCCAGCGCTGCCGCCGCCACCAGGCCCACCTTGGCGCGCAGGCTCATACGCGCCGCCTTCTGTGCTGCTGTGGTTTCCAACATGTGTTTTATGTTCCCTCGGACGCAAACATGACGCCCAGATGTGGTAGACGAGCGCCGTCCTACCTGTGCGGTATCCCTTTCCGATGTGACCTGATTGACACACTGAACACCGAACGGCTCTCAGCGTCAGACGACGCCCGGTCGGCGCATGAACGCGCGATTAGGAGTCCGGCCGATCACTCGGCGGACCTTGCGCTTATTGGAAACTGATGCGCGTGGCGCCCCACCGGGGCAGGACGCAACCCGCCGATCCCGGCAAGCCCGCGCTTCAGAGCGCTGCCAACTACACACCCCCCGTCAGCAGACAGACGGCATGATACCGGAAGTTATGAGCAGATCAACGAAATTTAACGCTGCTTACGCAACAACAATAAAAAAGCCGCGCTCCCAGCGGAGGCGCGGCTCCTTCGAAACGCCCGTCTGGCGAGCGTCTTGACGGCTTGCCAGCCGTTACTTGTGCCGATAGTTGATGCGACCTTTGGTGAGGTCGTACGGCGACATCTCCAGCTTCACGCGGTCGCCCGCGAGAATGCGAATGCGGTGCTTCTGCATCTTGCCCGATGCGTAGGCCCAGATCTCCACGCCGTTTTCCAGTTGCACGCGAAAACGATTATCGGGCAGTGCTTCAGACACCACCCCTTCAAATTCAATCAGTTCTTCCTTGGCCAAACTCGTTCCTTTGTATGCAGCACGCAGCTGCGCCGATGGTTGCAATGATGTGATGACCCACCCGAATCCCGCTTCACACCCACGGGTGCACAGCGTATCGCCGCGATCATCTGCCCGGACAGCGGGCCTGGGGGGTACCGAATTGCACGAAACACAAATCGCGCCCGCCATTGGCGCGCGCCGTGTGGTGCAAGCGAGAGCGAAGAATGGGTGGCGGTTGCAGATGCGCGCCGCCCGGCTCGGCGCGGGGTAATCCCCGGTGCTGGATTCGGCTGCCACCGGCCACGGCAGGCGCGGCGGCGGGCCGGATTCGCCCATTATTCTATCACGGGCGGGGGCGTCGCTTCAGGTGCTTCCCGCGGCAAGCGACAGGTCCGGCACGTCGCCATCGATGATGCTTTCGGCAAAGCGCAGCGCCGCCACACGGGCGTCGCCGATGTTGGTGAACTGCTGGTCCCCCGACAGGCGGAACACCTGGGTCTGCCCTGGCTCGGGCGACTCCCCCGCCCGACAGATCATCACGGCTGCGTTGTAGCTGCGGTCTTCCCTGGCCTCGGGCCAGCGTGCCGTGCGTTCATGTTGGAAAGCCAACGGATAAATGTCGAAGCCTTTGTATTGGCCCGCCGGCGAAGTGTCCATCTCGAGTGCCCCCTTCTTGAACGTCGACTGCTGTCCGACTATACACCCGCGAGTCTGGCGTGGCGATGAAACCCGCGCCAACGTTTGGTCTAGGCCCTGCCTCCGCTTGACGTAGGGTTGCGGTGACCCAGCTTGCTGCCTATGCACGCGCATCGTCGGGCCACGCGTTGTCGCGCCATGCCGGCCGGCACGCTCGACCGGAATCATCCCGGCACGCTTTCCATATCGCATAACCGGATAGTGCGGATACACTCTATCGCCCATCCAGATAGTGGTGCTGCCATGTCCGCCCTGCCCGCTTTCGACCTGAACCTGCTGCCGATCCTGCTGGCGTTGCACGACGCCCGCAGCGTCAGCATGGCCGCGCAGCAACTCGGCATGAGCCAGCCGGGCGTGAGCACGGCGCTTGCCAAACTGCGCACGGCATTCGATGACCCGCTGTTCGTGCGCACGTCGCGCGGCATGGAGCCCACGCCGCGTGCGATGGCGCTCATCCCCGCCGCGCGCGATGTGCTCGCACGCGTGCAGCAGGGCATCCTCGACACCGGCGCGTTCGACCCGGCAACGACCACCCATCTCTTTTCGATCGCGCTCTCCGATGTAGGCGAGATGGTGTTTTTGCCGCGCATCGTCGAAGCGATGGCACGCGCGGCGCCGCGGGCGGCGGTCCAGTCGGTATCGCTGCCGCCGGCGCAGATCGAGCGGGCGCTCGAGACCGGCTCGCTGGACCTCGCCCTGGGCTATTTCCCCGACCTGAAGAAGAACAACTTCTTCCAGCAGCGCATGTTCACGCACTACTTCACGTGCATCGTGCGGGCCGACCACCCCGTCACGCGTGGCGGCAACACGAAGCTGACGATGGCGCAGTTCCTGGAATACGGTCACGCCGTGGTGCGCGCAGAAGGACGCAGCCAGGAGCTGTACGAACGCTTCCTCGAGCGCAAGCGCATTCGGCGCACGCCCACGCTGCTCACGCCGCACTACATGAGCATACCGTTCATTCTTGCGCGCACCGATCTGATTGCGACGGTGCCGCACGCGGTGGGGCTGTCGTTCATGCAATCGCACGCCAACATCCG
This sequence comes from Ralstonia mannitolilytica, assembly GCF_905397375.1. Taxonomy (GTDB): domain Bacteria; phylum Pseudomonadota; class Gammaproteobacteria; order Burkholderiales; family Burkholderiaceae; genus Ralstonia; species Ralstonia mannitolilytica. The sequence continues at coordinate 119,415 of NZ_CAJPVG010000004.1, read as the reverse complement.
CGCGATGGAGCCCCCGCTGGAACTCCCCAGCTTCGACCTCAAGCAGCACTGGCATCGCAAATTCCACAACGACGCGCGCAGCCGGTGGTTCCGCGCGCTGGTGTCGTCGCTCTTCAACGACGAAGCCGACGAATGGCGCGAACCCGGCCACCCGCCGGCCAAACGCAAGCACACGAAGTAGTCGACTCTGGCGCGAGTTGTTCACAATCCGAACACTCGATTGCAATGCGAACACAGAGCCTTTAGGATCATCGCCACGCGCACGCGACGCCGTTGCGGTTTCTCGGCCCACGCTTGCCGATCAACCTTTGGAGACCCTCATGAAACGCCGTGCCCTGCTGTTGACCGCCGTTGCCGCCGCGCTGATGACCGGCCTGCCGGCGCTTGCCGACGAGCCGATCAAGATCGGCCTGATCGCGCCCTTCTCCGGCCCGTTTGCCGACTACGGCAAGCAGATGGAAGGCGGCATCAAGGCGTATCAGAAGCTGCACGGCACGACCGCCGGCGGACGGCAGGTGCAGATCGTCCTGAAGGACACGACCGGCCCCGTGCCCGATGTGGCCAAACGGCTCGCGCAGGAACTGGTGGTGCGCGACAAGGTGGACTTTCTTGCCGGCTTCGGCCTCACGCCTGAAGCGCTCGCGGTGGCTCCCATCGCGCAGCAGGCCAAGAAGCCGATGGTCATCTTCAACGCAGCGTCGTCGTCGATCACGACCAAGTCGGACTACGTGACGCGCGTGTCGATGACGCTGCCGCAGATCTCCACGCCGATCGCCTCGTGGGCGCTGAAGAACGGCATTAAGCAGGTCGCCACCGTGGTGGCCGATTACGCGCCCGGCATCGACGCAGAGACGGCCTTCAGGCAGACCTTCACCGCGGGCGGCGGTCAGGTCGTGGAAGCCGTGCGCGTGCCGCTGCGCAATCCGGAATTCGCGCCGTTCATCCAGCGCGTGAAGGATACGAAGCCGCAGGCCGTGTTCGTGTTCCTGCCCGCGGGCGAGCAGGGCGTGGCCTTCATGAAGGGCTTTCGCGAACGCGGGCTCGCGCAGGCCGGCATCAAGGTCATCGCCACCGGCGACCTGACGGACGACCACGTGCTGCCCGCCATGGGCGACTCGACGCTGGGCGTCATCACGTCGTTCCACTACTCCGCGGCACACGATTCCGCGCAGAATAAGACGTTCCTGAAGGCCTTCGCCGACGCGAACCCGGGCGCCGGCCGGCCGAACTTCATGGCGGTGGCCGCGTATGACGGCATCGGCGCGATCTACAACGTCATCAACAAGCTGGGCGGCAAGATCGAGGGGGAAAAGGCCATGGCCGCCTTCAAGGGCATGAAGATCGACAGCCCGCGCGGGCCCATCACCATTGACCCCGCCACGCGCGACGTCGTGCAGACGGTCTACATCCGCAAGGTCGAAAAGGTCGGCAACGAGCTCTACAACGTCGAATTCGACAAGTTCGCCGACGTGAAGGACCCGGGCAAGTAACGCTACGCCACCGACACGAGCCGTTGCAGCAACTGCGCGTCGGCCAGCAGTTCCGCGCTGGCCGATGCGTGCACGATGCGCCCGCGGTCGAGCACCAGCGCGCGCTGCGTGAGTTCCAGCGCCAGGCGGGCGTGCTGCTCCACCACGATCACCGCCATGCCGCCTTCGTCGACCAGCGTGCGGATGGCGCGGCCAAGTTCCTGCACGATGATCGGCGCAAGACCTTCCATCGGCTCATCGAGCAACAGCAACGCCGGATTCGTCACCAGTGCGCGCGCGATGGCCACCATCTGCTGCTCGCCGCCCGAGAGCTGGTTACCCAGATTGCGCCGTCGTTCCTGCAGGCGCGGAAACATCGTGTAGATGCGCGCCACATCCCATGCACCGGGGCGTGCGACGGCGGTCAGATGCTCCTCCACGGTGAGCGATGGAAACATCCAGCGCTCCTGCGGCACCCAGCCAAGCCCCGCCCGGGCACGCTTGTGCGGTGCGACCTTGGCGATGTCCGCGCCCTGCCAACGGATGCGCCCCGCGTGCAGGCGCGTGAAGCCCATCAGCGTGGCGAGCAGCGTGGTCTTGCCGACGCCGTTGCGACCCAGCAGCGCGAGACTGCCGCCGGCTTGCAGCGTGAACGACACATCGTCGAGCACGACGGCGTTGCCGTAGCCGGCGCTCACATTCTCGAACGCGAGCAGTTCAGTCATGCCCGGCCTCCCCCAGGTAGACCTCGCGCACACGCGAGTCGGCGGCAATCTCTTGCGGCGTGCCTTCGGTCAGCACACGGCCACCCACCAGCACGGTGATCCGCTCGGCAAAACGGAAGACAAGGTTCATGTCGTGCTCGATGAAGAGGATGGTGATGTCGCGCGGCAGGCTGGCGATCACTTCGAACAGTTCGGCGCTTTCGCCTGCAGGGATGCCCGCGGCGGGCTCGTCGAGCAGCAGGATGCGCGGCTGCGTGGCCAGCGCCAGGGCAATCTCCACGAGCCGCTGCTTGCCGTACGGCAACGCCTGCGTGGGCGACAGCGCATCGGCGCCCAGCTGAAGGCGGCACAGCAAGGCCATCGCCTCATCACGCGCCTCCTTGTGCGAAGCGACGGTGCGATAGCCGTGCCACGACGCGCCGCTGCGCTCGAAGATGGCGAGCATCACCGACTCCAGCACCGTCAGCCCCGGAAACAGGGTGTTGATCTGGAACGTGCGCGTCAGGCCGCGCTTGACGCGCCGGTGTGCGGGCAGGCGCGTGATGTCTTCGTTGTCGAGCAGGACCTGCCCCGCCGTGGGCGCCAGCGTGCCGGTCAACAGGTTGATGAAGGTGGTCTTGCCGGCACCGTTCGGTCCGATCAACGCGTGGCGCGCGCCGGGGGCGAACGTGAGCGAAATGTCGGCATTGGCCTGGAAGGCGCCCCAGCGTTTGGAGAGGCCGCGTGTGCTGAGCGTCGGCGCGCGCTGCATCATCGGTGGGCTCATGCGGCGCCTGCCTTGCGGGCGCGCCATGCTTTGGCGATCGTGTCCAGCCCGCCCAGGATGCCGCCACGCGCAAACAGCACGATCACCATCAGCAGGAGCCCGATCCAGAACTGCCAATAGACGGGGTTCATGCCGGCCAGCACATCCTGCGCCACCATGAACACCGCCGCGCCGATCAGCGCGCCATACAGCCGGCCCGCGCCGCCGAGCACCAGCATGATGAGCAGTTCCGCCGACCGCGAAAAGCCCAGCGAATCGAGCCCCACGAACTGCGTCGTCTGCGCGAGCAGGCCGCCAGCCACACCGGCAATCGCGGCGCTCACGGTGAAGGCGGCCACCAGCCGCATGCGGACGTTGGCGCCGATTGCCGGCATGCGCTTGGGCCCCTGCTGAATGCCCCGCAGCGACAGCCCGAACGGCGACCGCACCAGCCGCCGCAGGAACACGAACACCAGGAACAGCACGGCCAGGCTGTAGACGTACGCCGTACGACCCTGCAGGTCGAACTCGAAGGCGCCGAGCACCCTGTTCATCGTCACCCCCGAAAGGCCGTCGACACCGCCCGTGAGAAACGCCATCTTGTTGGCGGCCTCATACAGCATCAACCCAATGCCGAGCGTAACCATCAGCCGTGTCAGGTCGTGCCCGCGCACCACGAGGAAGCTCACGCAGAAGCCCGCCAGCGCGGCCACGGCGGCACCGGCGGCCAGCCCGGTCAGGGGTTCGCCCCAACCGTGCGCCGCCAGCAAGCCCGCCGTATACGCGCCAAGCCCAAAGAACCCCGCATGCCCGAGTGACACGATGCCCGCATAGCCGAGCACCAGGTCCAGCGACAACGCGAACAGCCCGACGATCAGCACCTGGCTGCCAAAGACGAGGTAATCCGGAAGCAGGAAGAACACTGCGACGGGCACACACCAGAACGCCAGCTCGAACGGCGACCAGCGCGCATCTGGCAAACCATGTGCCGGTCCGGCCGGCGCCGGCTGCGCGGAGCGCATCAGTTGCTGCAGCACGTTCATGCGCGCCTCCCCAGCAGGCCATTCGGAAACGCCACGAGCAGCACCACCATCAGCCCGTAGATGACGAACGCGCCCACCTCCGGCACGTAGTACTTGCCCGCCACGTCGAAGACGCCGAGCACCAGCGCCGCCAGCAACGTCCCCTTGATGGAGCCCGCACCGCCCACCGCCACCACGAGCAGGAAGTACACCATGTACTTGATCGGGAATGCCGGATCGAGCCCGAGCACGTCGATGCCCAGCCCGCCGCCCAGGCCCGCGAGCCCCGAGCCGAGCGCAAACGTGACCGAAAACACCAGGCTCACATTGATCCCGAGCCCCGCCGACGCCTGCTGATTGTCCACCGACGCCCTCACCTGCGCGCCGAAGCGTGTGCGCTCAATGAGCCACGCCAGCAACGCCGTCAGCACGATGACCACACCGATCAGAAAGAGCCGATAGCGCCCGACTTCCAGCCCGCTGTCCAATACGCGCAGCTGCCCGCGCAGCATCTCCGGCAGTTCCACCGGCTGCTGGGCAGGGCCCCACACGTAGGTCGCGCCGGCCATCGCCATGAACACGAGCGCGATGGAGAACAGCACCTGGTCGAGCGGGCTCGCGCGATAGAGCCGCCGGTACAGCGTGCGCTCCAGCACGAACCCGAAGGCCGCGGTGACGAGGAAAGCGATGGGCAGCGTCGCCAGGAACGGCACGCCGAGTCGGTTCATCAGAACCACGCAGACATAGCCGCCCGCCATGGCAAATGCGCCGTGCGCAAGGTTGATGAAGTGCATCAAGCCCATCGTGACCGACAGGCCGATGCTGATCAGGAACAGCAGGCTGCCGTAGGCCAGCCCGTCGAACAACACACCCAATGCGCTCAGCATGGGCCTCCTCCTTGGGCGTTTCCGGCTCAGCGGCCAGTTTGCCCGGTGTGTCGTGGCGTCTCTCCTGAGACGATTGCCGTTACGCCTTGCCGGCGGCTTCAGCATCCATCTCGGCAAACACCGTCTGCGCGAGCTGGAAGGCATGGTTGGCAGCCGGCACGCCGCAGTAGATGGCGGTCTGCAGCAGCGTCTCCTGGATCTCGTCGCGCGTCACGCCGTTGTTGGCGGCGGCACGCAGGTGCAGGCGCAGCTCGCCGTCGCGGCCCAGCGCCACCATCATGGCGATCGTCAGCAGGCTGCGTGTATGGCGCGGCAGGCCTGGGCGCGTCCAGATCTCGCCCCAGGCATAGCGCGTGATGAGATCCTGGAACGGTGCGGTGAGCTCGGTCTGGGCAGCGTTCGCGCGGTCGACGTGCGTGTCGCCCAGCACGGCGCGGCGCACCTGCATGCCGGCGGCGTAGCGTTCGCGGTCATCCATGGGCCACCTCGCGCACCACGCCGGTTGTCAGGAAGCTGACAAGCGCTTCGGTATAGCCGTCGGCCTGCTCCCAGTTGGAGAGATGCCCGGCGGCGAGCTGAACGTATTGCGCGCCCGGGACGCCATCGGCGATGGCCTGGGTCTGTGCCGGAGGCGTCGACACATCGTGCGTGCCTCCGATCACCAGCAGCGGCACACGGATGTTCGGTAGTTGCGCGCGCAGATCCGCATCCCGGATCGCTGCGCAGCAGCCGTTGTAACCCGCCGTGGGCGTGGCGAGGAACACCTTCATGAAGCCGTCGATGGCCGTCGGATGGGCCTCGGGGTAGCCCGGAGAAAACCAGCTCATCAGCTTGTCGGTGATGGCCGCCATGCCGCCGCGCTCGACCAGCGCGATGCGGTCGTTCCAGCCTTGCTGCGAACCGATGAGCGGCGCGGTGTTGCTCACAACCATGCGCGGGAAGCGCTCGCCGTGATGCGCGGCCAGCCACAAACCTGTGAGACCGCCCATCGACAGGCCACAGAACAGCGCGAGGTCGATGTCGTAGTGATCGAGCAGCGCCAGCACATCGCCGCCAAGCTGCGCCACGCCGAACGGCGCATCGGGCACGCTGGTCTGGCCATGGCCGCGCTGGTCATAGCGCAGCAGGCGGAAGTGCTGGCGCAGCGCGTCGAGCTGCGGCGCCCACATCCCGAGGCTGGTGCCGAGCGAATTGGACAGCACCAGCACCGGCTTGCCCGCCTCGTGCGTGTCGTCGAGTTCGTGATACAGGCGGACGTTGTCGTGTTCGAGCCAGGGCATGGTGTCTCCGTGGATGCGTATTACGGGTGGCGGCGAGCGTGTTCCGCCAGCACGCGGTCAACGGCCGCGCCCGCGTCGCCAAGATAGTGTGCGGGGTCGAGCAGCGCATCGAGCCGCTGCGGCGCTGCCCCGCCCCAGATGCGCTGCACGTCGGCGTCTTCGGCCAGCACGTCGCGCAGCGTTGTGTGGTTCTGTACCGCCTTGCGGCTGGCCGCTTCGACCACGTGATGGGCCTGCAGGCGGCCAAGGTCTGCGCCCAGCGCGAGCATCACCGCTTCACCGAGGATCAGGCCCTGCGTCAGGTCGAGGTTCGCGCGCATGCGCGCCGTATCGACCTGCAGGCCTTCGATGATGTCCCGCATGCGGTCGAGCGCGCCGGCGGCCAGGCATGCCATCTCGCGCAGCGTCGCCCACTGGGCCTGCCAGCCGCCGAGTGCACGTTCGTGTTCCTGCGGCAATGCCGACAGCAGCGTACTCGCCAGCCCGGGCATGCGCGTGGCCGCGGCCAGCACCGTGGCACAGCCGACCGGGTTGCGCTTGTGCGGCATGGTGGAAGACCCGCCCTTGCCCGCGCCTGATGGCTCGGCCGACTCGCCTACTTCGGTCTGCATCATCAAGGAGAGGTCGCGTGCGAAATGGCCCAACGTCCCGACCAGCAACGCGAGCGTGGTACCAATGTCGGCCACGCGATCCTGCTCGCCGTGCCAGGAGAGCGAGGGCAGCGGCAGGTCCAGTTCATGCGCCAGCGACTGGGCCACGGCGCGCCCGTGCTCCCCGAGGCTCGCGAGCGTGCCCGCCGCGCCGCCAAACTGCAGCACCGGCACATGCGCACGCAGCGCGGCAAAGCGGTCCTGCGTGCGATGCACGGCCTCCAGCCAGCCGGCCAGCTTGCGGCCGAAGGTCGTCGGCAAGGCCTGCTGCAGCCACGTGCGCGCCACCATCGGCGTATTGCGATGGCGCTGCGCCAGTGCGGCGAGCGCATCGGCAAGCTTTTGCAGATCTGCCTCGATCAGCTCGGCCGACTCGCGCCACTGCAGCATCAGGCCGGTATCGATGATGTCCTGGCTGGTCGCGCCCCAATGGACATAGCGCGCAGCGTCTTCATCATGCTGCGCGACGGCGGCCGTGAGCTGCTTGACCAGCGGAATCGCGAGATTGCCGGCGCTGACAGCCGCATTGCCCAGCGCCTCGAGATCCAGCGTCGCGTTCGCGCACACCGCGCGGATCGGCGCGACGGCATGCGCCGGAATCACGCCCACCGCGCCCTCGGCCTGCGCAAGCGCCGCTTCCACATCGAGCATCGCACGCACAGTGGCCGCATCGGACCATACCGCCAGCATGGCCGGCGTGGAGAACGCGCGATCGAGCAGTCCGCTGGTCATGGCTGCCGCCAGCTCAAACGCGTTCGATCACCAGCGCGATGCCCTGGCCCACGCCGATGCACATCGTGCACAGCGCGTAGCGGCCACCGGTGCGCTGCAGCTGATACATCGCCGTCGTCACCAGGCGCGCACCGCTCATGCCGAGCGGATGACCCAGCGCGATGGCGCCGCCGTTCGGGTTGACGCGCGGGTCGTCGTCACGCAAGCCGAGCTGGCGCATCACCGCCAGGCCCTGCGCGGCAAATGCCTCGTTCAGCTCGATCACGTCCATCTGGTCGATCGTCAGGCCGAGCTGCTTGAGCAGCTTCTGCGAAGCCGGCGCCGGGCCGATGCCCATCACGCGCGGCGGCACACCGGCGGTCGCCATGCCCACAATGCGCGCACGCGGCGTCAGGCCAAAGCGCTTGGCCGATGCCTCATTGGCGAGCAGCAGTGCGCAGGCGCCGTCGTTCACGCCCGACGCGTTGCCGGCGGTGACGGTGCCGTCCGGGCGCACCACGCCCTTGAGCTTGGCGAGCGCTTCCATGCTCGTCGCACGCGGGTGTTCGTCACGGCTGACGACGATGGGGTCCCCCTTCTTCTGCGCAATCGTCACCGGCGTGATTTCCTGCGCGAGCGTGCCGTCTTCCTGCGCACGTGCGGCGCTGGCCTGGCTGCGCAGGGCGAAGCGATCCTGGTCTTCGCGGCCGATGTTGTAGTCGGCGGCGACGTTCTCGGCAGTCTCCGGCATCGAGTCGACGCCGTACTGCGCCTTCATCAGCGGGTTGATGAAGCGCCAGCCGATGGTGGTGTCGTAGATGGCCGCGTCGCGCGAGAAGGCGCTCGTCGCCTTGCCCATCACGAACGGCGCGCGGCTCATGCTCTCCACGCCGCCAGCGATCATCAGGGAGGTTTCGCCCGCGCGGATGGCACGTGCGGCAGTGCCCGTGGCGTCCATGCCGGAGCCGCAGAGGCGGTTGATGGTCGAGCCCGGCACGCTGTCCGACAGGCCTGCCAGCAGCAGCGACATGCGGGCCACGTTGCGGTTGTCTTCGCCTGCCTGGTTGGCGCAGCCGTAGATGACGTCGTCGATCGCGGACCAGTCGACCTGCGGGTTGCGCGCCATCAGCGCCTTGAGCGGCACGGCGCCCAGGTCGTCGGCACGCACGGCGGAGAGGCTGCCGCCGTAACGGCCGATGGGGGTGCGGATGGCGTCGCAGATAAAGGCTTCGGTCATGATGTGTCTGTCTCCAACAATCGTTATGCCTGACGCAGCGGCGCCGCGGTCAATGCCTGCAGTGACGCGAAATCCAGCCCCTCGGCCATCTCGCGCACCACCAGTCCGTCGGGCGTGATGTCGATCACGGCGAGGTCGGTGTAGATGGTATCGACGCAGCCGATGCCCGTCAGCGGATACGTGCACGACGGCACGATCTTGCTCTCGCCGTGCTTGGTCTGGTGCTCCATCATCACGAAGACACGCTTGGCGCCGATAGCCAGGTCCATCGCCCCGCCCACGGCCGGAATCGCGTCCGGTGCGCCGGTGTGCCAGTTGGCCAGGTCCCCAGTGGCCGACACCTGGAAGGCGCCGAGCACGCAGTAGTCGAGATGGCCGCCCCGCATCATGGCAAACGAATCGGCATGATGGAAGAACGACGCCCCGGGCTTGATGGTGACCGGCTGCTTGCCCGCGTTGATGAGGTCTTCGTCTTCCTCGCCGGGGGCAGGCGCCGGGCCCATGCCGAGCAGGCCGTTCTCGGTGTGCAGGATGATTTCCCGGTCGGCCGGCAGCTGGTTGGCCACCAGCGTCGGCAGCCCGATGCCCAGGTTGACGACCGAGCCGTCGGGAATGTCGCGCGCGACGCGAGCGGCGATCTGGTCGCGCGTCCAGCGCTGGATCTTGGCGGTGGCTTCGGTGCTCATGCGGCCTCCCTGGCGGGCTGGGCGGCAGCGATCTGCACGACGCGCTTGACGAAAATGCCGGGCGTGACGATGTGCTCCGGGTCCAGTTCGCCCAGTTCCACGGTTTCGCTGACTTGCGCGATGGTGCACTTGGCCGCCATGGCCATCACCGGGCCGAAATTGCGCGCGGTCTTGCGATAGACGAGATTGCCCCAGCGATCGGCGCGCAGGGCCTTGATGAGTGCGTAATCGGCAGTGAGCGGCAATTCGAACACGTACGGCTTGCCGTCGATGATGCGCGTCTCCTTGCCTTCGGCCAATTGCGTGCCGTACGCGGTCGGGCAGAAGAACCCGCCGATGCCGGCCCCGGCCGCGCGGATGCGCTCGGCCAGGTTGCCCTGCGGCACCAGTTCGAGCTCGATTTCACCCGCGCGGTAGAGCGCGTCGAATACGTACGAATCGGCCTGGCGCGGAAACGAACACACGATCTTGCGCACGCGCCGCGCCTTGAGCAGCGCCGCCAGGCCCGTCTCGCCATTGCCGGCGTTGTTGTTGATGATGGTCAGCTCGCGCGCGCCCTGCGCGATGAGCCCGTCGATGAGTTCGGCAGGCATGCCGGCGGTTCCGAACCCGCCGATCATGATGGTGGCACCGTCGGGAATGTCCGCCAGCGCGGCCTCCACAGACGGACAGAGCTTGTTGATCACGTGACATTCTCCGGCAAGGGTGCCCGCGTTGCGTGCGTGGCACCGCTTGGAGCACCGCCGGGCCGGAATGGGCCCAACCGCAACCGCGCGGCTTGCGAATCTCCTGTTTGAGTGGATCGACACGGGCCTTTGCTATCCGGCCGCGCTTTGTTTTCCGTCGATTTGTTCGCTATACGAACTCACGTTCGATCCAAGAACGAATCTACGCCCGCTGCGTGAGCCGTGTCAAGGCGTACGGATGCCGGTCGCCTGTTCGACTGGCGAAATCCACGCAATGCCAGTAGGCTTGGAGCCACTGAATCGCTTTCGCCTTGTTGCATGTCTGCTGCCGAACTGCCCGCTGAAAAACCCAGCGACTCCTATGTCCAGTCCTTCGCGCGGGGGCTGTCGGTCATCCGCGCGTTCAATGCGGAGCGCCCGGCGCAGACGCTCTCCGAAGTGGCGGAGGCCACGGGTCTGACCCGCGCAGGCGCCCGGCGCATCCTGCTCACGCTGGTGAGCCTCGGCTACGTCAGCTTTGAGGGACGCCTGTTCCGCCTCACCCCGAAGATCCTCGACCTTGGCTTCGCCTACCTGACCTCGATGCCGTTCTGGAACCTGGCGGAGCCGGTGATGGAAGAGCTCGTGCAGACCGTGCACGAAAGCTGCTCGGCGTCGGTGCTCGACGGGACCGAGATCGTCTACGTGCTGCGCGTGCCGACGCAGAAGATCATCGCCCTGAACCTGTCGGTCGGCAGCCGGCTGCCGGCATTCTGCACGTCGATGGGGCGGGTGCTGCTGTCGGGCCTGCCCGAAGAGCGGCTCGACATCGTCCTGCGCGAATCCGACCGCCGCCCCCGCACGCAGCGCACCATCACCGAGGTCGACGCCCTGAAGGCCGTCATTGCCGGCGTGCGCGAACAAGGCTGGGCGCTGGTGGACCAGGAACTTGAAGAAGGCCTGATCTCGCTGTCGGCGCCGATCCGCAACCGCGCAGGCGACATCATCGCCGCCATGAACATCAGCGGGCAGGCCAACCGGACCTCGGCCAGGCAGATGACGAAGCAGTTTCTCGGCCCGCTGCAGCAGGCGGCGGAGCGTATTTCGGCGATGGTGCGTGTGCGGACCTGAGCGAAGTGCGAACACAGTCGTCCAGGTGCGCTGCGCGCCTCGCATCCGGGCTGGTTTTTCAATAAAATTGTGGCTCCGTGGGCAAAGAGGATGTCTGTGACTCAACACACCGCCATTCGCGCCGGTCTGGATGTGAAAGGTCGCCGCCGCCGAGCCTGTGCTGCGCGCATCCTGACGCTTGCCCTGCCGTTGGCGGCCGGCCCGCTGTGGGCGCAGTCGCCGCCGGCCGGTGGTCTGCTCGAATTGTCGCCGCTGGCCCGCATGCTGGTCGGGGCCGCGACAGGCCGCAGCACCGCCGCCGCCGGTGTGCCCGCACTCACGGGCCCCGCGCGCAATGCCGACCGGGCGCTCACGCAGGCCTGTACCGAAATCAACCGCTTCACCCCCGTCCCGCTCGACCGCGAGACCGCCCTGGCCCAGTGCTCGCTGGCCCAGAAGAAGAATCTCGTCTTCGTCATCACGCTGACGAACTACGCCGCGCATAGCGCCGCGTCGCAGGGTTTCCGGCTGAACTTTGTACCGATCCTGCAGAAGAACATCTGCAACAACGGCGACGTGCGCATCCTGACGCGCCTGGGGCTGAGCCTGATCTACCGCTATCGCGGCAACGACCACGAGATGGTCGGCGACGTGCCGATCAACGAATCGATCTGCGGCACGCTCTAGGGCAGGCGGTCTGCCCCGGGAATCCCCGGATGGAGCCGCATCGCCTGCCATGTCATTAATGGCGGCCAAACCTGTCTGGAGACATGGCTGTCGTGCCTGCGCCTTTGCCGCGCCAGCCCCGCCGGCCGTTCTTTTCGCGAAGGCCGCTCCCTGCCCATCCACGCACGCCCGACACCCGCTTGTGCGCCCTGTCCCGACCCGCTTGCCAACCCGCCTCTCGTGCTGCCGCCTGGGCTATAGTTGGGCGTTCCACAGCTGTCATATGGTTATCCGGAGTTCGCGCAGCCAACCCGGCTGCATGCCTGTATGCTCGCGGTCGATCTTGATCTGCACGCTGTCACCCACCCAAGTCGTCAAGGAGGAAACACGATGAAAACAGACCGACGTCTGACGCAATTGGCCGGCGCCGCCGTCCTCGCTGCTGCCACGCTGGTCGCCACCACGGCGCATGCCGACCAGCTCGCCGACATCAAGAAGAAAGGCGAACTCGTCTGCGGCGTGCTCGGCACCGACGAGCCGTTCAGCTTCCTGAAGGACCCGATGAGCCGCGAGATCGTGGGCTATGACGTCGACATGTGCGATGCCGTGGCCAAGAGCCTCGGCGTGAAGCCGGTGCTCAAGCAACTGGCCGTGGCCGCGCGCCTGCCCGAGCTGCAGCAAGGCCGCGTCGACCTGCTGGCCGCCTCGCTCACGCACAACCACGAGCGGGAGGCACAGATCGACTTTTCGGTGTCGACCTTCATCACCGGCCAGAAAGCCATGGTCAAGAAGAGCAGCGGCATCACGTCCCTCGCCCAGCTCGATGGCAAGAAGCTGCTGACGGTCAAGGGCTCCACCATGGAAGCCAACATCGCCAAGACCATCAAGAATGCCGATGTCGTGTCGTTCGACAACAGCCCGCAGGCGTTGCTGGCGCTGCAACAAGGCAAGGGGGTGGCTTACGTGAACGACGAGACCACGCTGGTCGGCAACATGGCCAAGATGGGCCCGACGGCCAAGGACTACGCGATCCTGCCGCAGAGCCTGTCGACCGAGCACATGGCGCTGGGCATCCGCAAGGGCGAGGCGGGCTTCAAGAAGCAAGTGGACGACGTGCTGCTCGGCATGGAGAAGAGCGGCGAAGCGCAGAAGCTCTACGACAAGTGGTTCGGGCCCGGCACGAAGATGAACTTCCCGCCGCGCGCCTTCAAGATCTCGACCGACAAGATCGATTAATTGCACGTCGGGCCGCCCAGACGCTGCGCTGGGCGGTATGAGATTCCATGCCCCAATTCGATTTGTCGATGCTGCTCTCGGGGCAGTATCACCAGTGGCTCGTCAGCGGTTTCTTCCTGTCGATCAAGCTGTCGGTGCTGGCCTTCGTGCTGGCGCTGCCGCTTGCCATCGTCGTGGCGCTGCTGCGGCTGGCGCCGGTTGCGCCCTTGCGCGGCATCGGCCAGACGTTCGTCGAGGCCATCCGCAACGTACCGCTGCTCGCCCACATGCTGTTCTGGTATTTCGGCGCGCCGCAGATCCTGCCGGAGTTCATCCGCGACTGGCTCTACAGCCTGAACTACGAGGCGGCGAGCGCCGTCATTGCGCTGGTGCTGTATACGGCGGCCTACATGGCGGAGGACATCCGCAGCGGCATCCGCTCGATTCCGAAGGAACAGCTTGAGGCCAGCCGCGCGCTCGGACTCTCGTTCCTGCAGGCCATGCGGCTGGTGGTGCTGCCGCAATCGCTGCGCGTGACCGTCCCGCCGCTGGTCAGCCAAACGTTGAACCTCTGGAAGAACTCGAGCATCGCCATGGTCATCGGCGTGGCGGAGCTGATGTACCAGGCGCAGCAGGTGGAAAGCGCGACCTTCCGCGGCTTCGAGGCCTTTGCGTTTGCCACCGCGGCCTATCTGACCATCTCGATCGCGATCACGGTGTTCTCGGCCTGGTACCAGCATCGCTTTCCGGTGAGGACGCTGTAGCCATGCTCGACCTCATCCAGACCTACGGCGTCTATTACCTCGTCGGCCAGTATCCGAACGGGCCGCTGGGCGGGCTGGCGCTGACGTTCCTGCTGGCATCGGCCGGCCTCGTGCTGGCGCTGCCGGTGGGCATCGTGCTGGGCCTGTGCCGCGTGAGCCCGATCGCCGCGCTGCGCGTGCCGGCCACGGCGCTGGTCTACGTGGTGCGCGGCACCCCGCTGCTGATGGTGATCTTCTGGGCGTACTTCCTGCTGCCCACCGTCACCGGGCACCGTACCGACCAGTTCAGCACCATGCTTACCGCGCTGGTGATCTTCGACGGCGCCTACCTGGCGGAGATCGTGCGCGCCGGCATCCAGGGCCTGCCGCGCGGCCAGATGGAAACGGCGCGCTCCCTCGGCCTGTCGTACATGCAGGCGATGCGGCTCGTGATCCTGCCGCAGGCGCTGCGCAACATGCTGCCGTCGCTGGTCAACCAGCTTGTCTCCACCATCAAGGAGACGTCGCTGGGCTACATCATCAGCCTGCCCGAGGTATCGTTCGTGGCGGGGCAAATCAGCACCGCCGTGATGGTCAAGTCCGCCGAGGTGTACGGCCTGCTCGGCATCAGCTACTTCGTCATGTGCTTCAGCCTGACGCGCGTGGCGTTCTACCTGGAGCGCCGGCTCGCAGCGCGTGCTCCATCCAAACCATGAACATGATCACGATCGAACACGTCGACAAGTGGTACGGCGATTACCACGCCCTGGTCGACGTCAACGAAACCGTCGCCAAGGGCGAAGTGGTGGTGGTGTGCGGGCCGTCGGGCTCGGGCAAGTCCACGCTCATCCGCACGCTGAACCGGCTCGAAGCGATCCAGAAGGGCCGCATCACCGTCAACGGGCAAGACGTGCACGCGCATGGCGTGAACGTGAACGCCCTGCGCAGCGGCATCGGCTTCGTCTTCCAGCAGTTCAACCTGTTCCCGCACCTGACCGTCCTGCAGAACTGCACACTGGCCCCGGTGCAGCTCAAGCGCATGCAGCCCCAGGAAGCCAAGGACTTTGCGATGGGGCTGCTGGAGCGCGTGGGCCTGCCGCACAAGGCCGGCGCCTATCCGAGCGAACTGTCGGGCGGCCAGCAACAGCGTGTGGCGATTGCCCGCGCGCTGGCGATGAAACCGCCGGTGATGCTGTTTGACGAACCGACTTCCGCCCTCGACCCTGAGATGGTCAACGAGGTGCTGCAGGTGATGAAGGACCTCGCCCGCGACGGCATGACCATGGTCTGCGTCACGCACGAAATGGGCTTTGCACGCGAGGTGGCCGACCGCGTCCTCTTCATGGACCAGGGTCAGGTGCTGGAACGCGCCACGCCCGAAGATTTCTTCCAGCGACCGCAGCACCCGCGGGCGCAACGCTTCCTGGCGGACATCCGCTCGCCGTGGAGCGAACCGGCCTGAACCTTTGGACAGCGGCCAAATAAAAAAACGGGGAACACTGTTCCCCGTTTTCTTTGGATGCGCGGCAACGCGGCTTATTGAATGGCCTTGTCGTTCGGATGCGCGTACAGCTCCTTCATGCCGGCCGTCATCGGGTAGTTCAGGTTCAGGCCCTTCGGCGGAATCGGCGACAGGAACCACTTCTTGTACAGGTCATTCGCCTTGCCCGACTTCATCAGGTCGGCAATCACGTCGTCGGCCACTTTCTTGAACGCCGGATCGTCCTTGCGCATCATGCAGGCGTAGGTTTCGGTCTGCAGCGGCGTGCCCGTGACCACCCAGTCGTTCTGGTTCTTGGCCTTGGTGCGCTCGCCGTACAGCAGCGGCTCGTCCATCACGAATGCCACGGCGCGGCCCGATTCCAGCGTCAGGAACGCCTGGCCGTGATCCTTCGCCAGGATCAGGTTCATCTTGTCGGCGTCCTTGGCCTCGCCATTCATCTTCTGCAGGATGCGGTCTTCGGTGGTGCCGGCGGTGGTCACCACGGTCTTGCCCTTCAGGTCGGGGAAGTCCTTGATGCCCGAGTCCTTCTTCACCAGCATCAGCATGCCGTAGATGAAGATGTTGTTCGAGAACGCGACCTGCTTCTGGCGCTCCAGGTTGTTGGTGGTCGAGCCGCACTCAAAGTCGATCGTCCCGTTCTGCAGCAGCGAGATGCGGTTCTGCGACGTGATCGGCGTGAGCTTGACCTGCAGCTTCTTGCCCACCGCCTTTTCCACGCCGGCAACGATCATGTTGGAGATCTCCTGCGAATAGCCGGTGATGGTGTTTGCGTCAGCCTGGTACGAGAACGGAATGGACGACTCGCGATAGCCGACCGAGATCACGCCCGATTGCTTGATCTTGGCCAGCGTGTCGCTCGACTGCGCCTGCGCACCGGTGGACAGCGCGGCCAGCGCACCGGCCGCAACCAGCGTCAGGCCAGACAGAATACGTTTGGTCGAATGCAAGGTCTTCATGCTTCCCCTCCTATGGGTGTGTTCGCTCCAGACTACTTGGGTTACCAATTGGCGCGGGCCGGATACGCATCATCGAGCCTGCGCGCTCGGTCTTTTGAATCTCGCTCTTGTGTCACGACGCCAGCGCATACGGCACTGGGGAAACCGCGGGCTTGCGGCCGGCAATCAGATCCGCCAACAAGCCTGCACTGCCCAGCGCCAGCGTAAAGCCCAGCGCTCCGTGACCAACGTTCAACCACAACCCTTCCACCGGCGACGCCCCCACCACGGGCACCCCCGTTGGCGTTGCAGGCCGCATGCCCGCCCACGGCGCCGCATCGGCACCCGCGTCACTGGCGCGCATGGCGCCCGGAAACAGCGCGCGCGTTTCGTCATACAGCGTCTGGGCGCGGCGCGTATCCAGCGCTGTCGACCAGCCCACCAGATCGGCCATGCCCGCCACACGCAACGTCTGCCCGATGCGGGCATAGACGATCTTGCGCGCGGCATCCGTCACGCTGATCACCGGAGCAACGTCGCCTTCCTCCAACGGCAGGCTGATGCTGTACCCCTTCAGCGGATACAGGCCGGGGTCGATGCGCAATGGACTGAGCAGCCTTGCGCTCGTCACGCCCGCTGCCATCACCACCGCATCGGCAGCAACCTGTTCGCCATCCTCAAGCTTGAGACCACGCACACGGCGGCCTTCCGTCCACAAGGATTGCACGCCGGTATTGAAGCGCAGCGTCACGTTCGGCATCTCACGCAGCCGGTTGAACAGGCCGACGCAGAGTTGATGGCAATCGGCCACATCTTCGTCAGGCGTGTAGATGGCACCGACGATCTGGTCGCGCACGCCGGCAAGCGCTGGCTCGTGAGCGATGGTCTCGTCGGGCGACAGCGCGTGCTGCTCACAACCCAACGTGGCCTGATAACCGACCTGCGCGCGGGCCGATTCAAACGCCGCCGCATCGCGGTGCACCACCAGCTTGCCCCGCCGCGCAAAGCTGAACGCCAGGTCCGGCGCCGCCTCGCGCAGCGCTTGCATGCGCGTACGGCTGTAGAACGACAGGGCCAGCAGCTCGCGCGTGGTGCGCTCGGCACGCTCACGATTGCACGCGGCAATGAAGCGCAGGCCCCAGCGCAGCAGCGCCGGGTCGAGCGAGGGCCGCAGGCGCAACGGCGAATCGCGGCGCAGCAGCCAGCCGGGCACATGCGACAGGACGCCGGGGCCTGCCAGCGGCGCCACGTAGCTGTAGCTCAGCTGGCCGCCATTGGCATAGCTGGTGCCCTCGCCCGGCCCGGGATGACGCTCGACCAGGGTGACCTGATGGCCGTCCTGAGCCAGGGCGTAGGCTGTGCTGATGCCGATGATGCCTGCGCCGACGACTGCGATGTGCATGAAGGAGCTGCGAGTTGAGGAGATGGTGCGCAGCTTAAGGAGCGTGGGCGGGGTTGCGCAAATGCGGAGTTGTTGGGGGGGATGTTGTGCGGCTATGGGTCTTTGCCTCGGGATTCCGGGGCGTGTTCGGTGCATCCCCGGTTTCATCCCCTCACTGCAACATAAACGTCTCGTACTCCAACCGCCCAAGCTTCCGATCCAGCATCACCAGGCTCGCCATCACCACCAGCAGCAGCGACACGGCAAACCCATACCCGTACCAGGCCGGCCCAAGCTGGAGTGTGATCCACGTCAGCACGCCGTTGAGCACGACAAACGCCGCGGTCAGGGCGAGCACGACGCGCCGCCGGTCGAGGTAGAAGAAGATGTTCACCACGCCGAGAAAGACGACCTGCAAGCTCGCGGCAATGGTGTCGACATACAGCAGCGGCAGGTACAGCTCCGAAATCTGCAGCACGCGCAGCACCGACGCGCCCACCGCAAACAGCACCAGCGCGGCCATGGCCTGGATCTTCACGATCTCGTACAGGCCCGCGCGGATGGTCTGCACCATCGTGTTGCGCATGTCTTCGATGTGCTCCAGCGATGCCCCGCCCCGCACGGCGTCGTAGAACGCGTCGTAGTACTCGACGAAGTCCGTCTCGATGCGCACGAGGAACACCGCCATGCCGGGAATGATGCCGAGGTACGCCAGGAACACCGGAATGTCATAGATGACCGACGCATTCAGCGGGCCGATCACCTGCTGCCCCGTGCCCGGCGCATACCAGAACATGAACTTGTCGAGCCAGATGCCGAGGTTGTACAGCAACCCGATCAGCATGAGCGACGGGTACGCGAACCGCCGATCGAACACCTCGAACGACAGGAAGCGCCGGCCGCTGAAATTGCGGTAGATGAGCGCGGCCATGCCGATCAGCAGGCACAGTTGCCCCGTGACGAAGCCCAGCAGCAGCCCTTCCAGCCCCAGCCGGTTGAACAGCAGCGCCAGCAGCACCGTGAGCGTGTAGCCGAGCAGGAAGATCCAGACGATCGCCTTGTACTGCTTCATGCCCGACAGGAAGATCACCGCGATCCAGATGTTGGCCATGACCACGAAACCGGCCAGCATCAGCAGCCGGTAGATGGCCGACTGCTGCGCAAACGCAAACAGGATCACCAACAGCCCAAGCCCGCCCGCGACCAGCGTCATCACCAGCGACACGGCGTGGTAGTTCGGCAGGATCAGGTCGTCGCGCTTCTCGAACAGCCGGTCGGACGTGAAGCGCGTGAAGGCAAGCTGCAGCGGCCCGGTCAGGATCAGGCTCACCGCAATCAGGTACGTGACCGACACCTGGAACTGCGTGATGAGCGAGCCCGGAATCACGAACGGCAGGCTGAGAATACCGATCAGCAAGATTCCGACGATGGACAGGATCCACGGCCCGGAACTGATGATGCCGGCGTAAGTGTAGGCGCGCAGCAGCCCGAGCAGGCTGTCGCGCTTGAGCATCTTGCGCAGTTCGAAACCAATGCCGGCCATCAGCGGGCTCCCTCGTGCGGCTTGTTCTGCCGGGCGTGGTGCGGGCACGCCGCCGCGGCAGCAGAAGCGGCCTTGGCACCCGTGTCTGCGGTGTGGTCCGGCAGCGTGCGCAGGTGGTCGTACAGCGCGCGGTAGGCCCCCACCATCATCTCTTGCGTGTAATAACGCTCGACGCGGGCGATGCCGGCGGCTTGCGCCTGCTGCCAGCGCGTTTCGTCGCGCAGCAGCGTCAGCACTTCAGCGGCCAATGCGGCGGGGTCGGCAATGCGGACGACCGCGCCGGCGGCACCCAGGGCTGCGTCTTCGCCATCGAGGCCGAACAGCAATTGCCGGCACGACCCGACATCCGTCGTCACGGCCGGCACGCCCGCGGCAAAACCCTCGAGCACCACCAGGGGCAGCGCCTCGCTGATGGAGCTCAGCACCAGTACGCCGACCTTGGGCAGGATGTCGTCGATCTTCTGGAAGCCCAGGAACTTGATGCGATCGCCCAGGCCCAGGCTTTCGGCCAGGCTGTGGCATTCCTGTGCGTATTCCGGGTCTTCGTCTTCGGGGCCGGCGATCCAGCCTTCGGCATCGGGCATCTCGCGCGTGATGGTGAGCATCGCGCGAATGAAGGTCTTCACGTCCTTGATGGGCACCACCCGGCCGATCAGGCACATCACAGGCGGCACGTTTGCCGGGCGCTTCTCGCGCAGCGCGGCCAGGCGCGGCAGGTTGATGCCGTTCGGGATGCTGCGCGTCTTCTCTTCCGGCGCGCCGTCGAGCACCTGACGCCGGCGGTTGCCTTCATACAGCGCGACGATCTCTTCGGCGGCGTCGTAGCAGACGCGGCCCATGGTCTCGAAAAAGCGCACCCAGAGGTCGCGGAAATAGCTGATCTGCGCGATGTCCTTTTCGAAGATGCTGCGGTTGTCGCGGATCCACTGGCTCTGGAACAGGTCGATCTTGCGTTCCTTGGTGTAGATACCGTGCTCCGACACCAGCAGCGGACGCCCGCGCCGGTAGCGCAGCAGCGCGCCCAGGAAGCCCGCATAGCCGGTGGAAACGGTGTGGAACACCTTCACCGGGATGAGGTTCTCGGCAATGCGCACGAGCTGCCACAGCGGCTTGTGCATGATCCGCACGGTCCAGAAGTAATCGGTGAACGACGGGTCGGTGCAGTAGCGCCGGTAGTAGTCCGTCATCATGTCCCAGGCGCGGTGGCTGTAGAGGAACTGCTCCTCGGCAAGCGGTCCGCCGTCGCGCAGGTCGGCGATGGAGGCACGGATCAGCTCGGCCGTCTCTTCCCTGTGCGCGGCAGTGGTGGCGTGGCGCAAGGCATCGTGCAGCTTGCGCGAGCGCTCGAAGGCAGCGGCATCGCCGCCGCTGGCCTGTACCAGCGGCGGCGGCGGGAAGTCGTACAGGTAGTGGCACTCGAGGTGCACCACGTTGTCGGGAAGGGCGTAGACGGGCTTGCCGTAATCCTCGCGGCGGCTGCCGATGAAGACAACGGCGAAGCGGATGTCTGGAAATGCCCGGATCATCTGGTTGACCCAGCTCGACACCCCGCCGCTGACGTAGGGGAACGTCCCTTCGAGCAGGAGCGCAACGTCGGCGGACTGGGCGCGTGGGAATTGGTCGTCGCTCATGATGTCCAGTAGCGCAACAGCGGGCGCAGCAACGGCAGCGGCGACCGGCTGGAGAATTGCGCCAGCGCCGCGCGCGCGCCCGCGTAATCGCGGCGCAGGTAGCAGGCCTCGGCCAGGGGCGGCAGCAGGCGGTCGCGCGGGAAGCCGAGCGCCTCGGCGCGGCGCAGGTGAGCCTCGGCCACGTCCGGCTCGCGGCGCGACAGTGCCAGCCGGCCGCGCATGTACCACAGCGCGGCGTTGTCGGGCTGGATGTCGAGCGCGGCGCTGGCGTAGCGCTCGACCTGCTCGGCGGTATAGCGGTACACGTCGCCCTGCACGAGGTTCTGGTAGATCAGCTCCCAGTACAGGTCAGCGAGGCGCTTGTTGATCTCGTAGCGGGCCTCGGGCGTGGCGGCCTCTTCCAGGCGCGGCAGCTCGGTCAGGATTTTCTGCGTGAGCACCTTCTCGGCGTTGTCGAGCATGCCGTAGGCCAGCAGGCGGATGTCGTCCACGGGGTCGGCCAGCAGGTCGCGCAGCACGGGGCTGGCGGTGCGCGTGGGCATCGACTGCATGGCCACCAGCGCGGTCATGCGGCTCTGCACCGGTGCGCGTGCGTTGCCGAGCTGGGCGCGCAGCCGGGCCCCGCCGCCGTGCGTCACGCGCGAGACCAGGTGCGCCACGAAAACGGGCAGCCCCACCTCGGCGATGTCCTTGTCGTCTTCGGGCCGAGGGAACAGCTTGCCCAACAGCAGGCCGCCCAGCACGACCACGCCACCGCCCACCGGCACGAAGAAGGACAGGGCCGCCAGGTAGCCGTACGTCCAGACGAACGGCACGCGATAGCGGCGCGGCAGCAGGCGCCAGGCAGCCAGCCCGATCAGCGCCGCCGCCCCCGCCTGCAGCACCAGGCACGACAGCAGCAGCGCGAGGCTGTTGCCGGCACGCAGTGCCATGGTGACTGCGGCGATCTGCGCCGCGATCCCGCCGAGCGTGAGCTTGAACATGTCGATGTGCCCCTTGGCTCAGCCGTCGAGGTGGCAGCGCGTGAGGAAGCGCTGCAGCGCTTCGCCCGGGTGCTCGCCGGTCACATGCAGCGTCTGCACGCTCACATGCGCGCCTTCGAAATCCACGCCGAACTGCGCGCGCAGGCTGTCTTCGATGCGCACCAGGTACGCCGACACGGCGCCCGCGCCAGACAGCGGCATCAGCGTGATGATGGCGCGGCGCGCCTTGCCGCTGGCCTGCCACACGACATCCAGCGCGCGGCGGCTGCGCACGACGCTCTCGAACAAGGCATCGCTGGCTTCGTCCTGGTCAAAGATGAGCGCCACCACCGACGAATCGATGCCGGTATCGCGATGCAGCCGCGCCAGGCGGCCGAGGTCGAGCGCAAACTCGTACGGCGCATCGGGCACGAGGTCGAGAATCTCCGAGCTGACGGTGAGGTGGCGCACGCCATCGGCGTAATAGCCGAGCAGCACCATCAGGAACTGCAGGTTCTCGTACGACAGCGAGAGGAACGGCATCTGCTGCACGACCACAACGCCGATCAGCTCGTCGGCGCCCGAGAGCACGGGCGCGCACGCCACATAACGCGAGCTGCCTTCGTGGCGCAGTTCGGGCGCCTGCGGATGCGCCAGCGTATGCGTCTCGATGCAGTGGCGGATCAGCGGGTCGTCCGCCACGATCTCGAATGGTGCACCCACGCGCGCCACCGGTTCGGCCTCGATGCGGTTGCCTGTCACGCGCGCCATGGCGGCAACCTCCAGCTGGCAGGCCTGCGCCGTCCATTGCAGGAACGCCACGGCACCGGGCAGTTGCGCGACATCGGCCTGCGCTGTGCCGTCGCCATGCTCGCGCGCGGCCAATGCGATGTTGCGCAGGTGCGTGAGCGTGTCGCGCAGCGTGGTGGGCTTGGCCAGCAAATCGTTTTCCAGGCGCTCGTGCGACAGGCGCAGCAGGAAGTGGTTCTTCGTGAGCGCGGCTAGCCGGTCGTTGAGATAACCGTTGACGGTGCGTGCGCGCGAAAGCCGCGCGCCCCAGATGTCGCCAAACTGCCCGCCGATGAGCACCAACATCAGCCCGCCCAGGAAGTACATCCGCGGGAAGCCGCTGGCAGCGGCCGCGTGTCCGTAGAACAGCCACCATGCGCCCAGCACCACCAGCGCGGCCATCGCGCCGAGCAGCGTGCCGTAGCGCAGCGCCAGGATGAGCGGCACCAGCCACATCCACGGAAAACCGTAGCCGAGCAGCAAGGGATTGTCCGGAACGAACAGCCAGACCAGGCCGATGGCCGCCACCGCGGCGCCCAGCGTTTCGAGCACGGCGGTCGGGCTCGAAGCCGCCGGTGCGATGAGCCGCCCATACCAGGTCGATGCGCCGATGCCCTGCGCGTTGCGGCGGCGCTCGTTGGACCCGACCTGACCGCGTGCCTGTTGTGCCGCTTCGGTCTTCATCAGCTCCGGCCCAGCGGCGACAGCAACTCGCGCAGCAGCTTCTGCGCCACGGCCGACACGGCGTCGCGGCTCCAGCCCGTGCGGCTGCCGGCGGCGCTCCAGATCACGTTGCCGCTCTGCACGTCGATCACCTGCAGCGTGATCCCCACTGCGGGCTCGCCGTCCACGCCGACCTTGTAGCGCCACTCGTCCACGGCGCCGGTCACGGCGTAGCGGGCCTTTTCGCCACGCGCCCATTCCAGCGCACGTGCCACGGCCTCGCGCTCGGCCGGCTCGAACAGGGACTCGCTATTCAGGCTGGCCGGATACTGCTTGAGGTTGGTGAAGCCGCGCGCCTTCAGCAGGCTGGCGACGATGGTCTCGGCGCGCAGCCCGGCCTGCGGCGTTTCGGTGTAGTTGGCGATGGGCAGCACGACCCACGCATCGGACGCGCTCGTCGCCGGCGCGCGCCCGCTGTCGACGACCGCGCAGGCCGACAGCGCGAGCGCCAGCCCGACGCCCGCAACCGCACCCAGCCAGCGGCGGCGGCCGGCCTTGATCTTGTTGAGCCAGGGTGTCATTGCTTTCTCCGTTGTGTGCTTCATGTCGTTCTTTCCCCGTATGCCTGTTCCTGTGTGTCAGTAAAGCCAGCGGTAGCGCAGCCCGATCTCCGTCATGGGCGACGTGCCCGCGCGCGTGATGGAGGCATGGCTGAACACCAGCGCCAGATGGTCGTTGCCGAAGACACTGCCGGCCACGCCGAGCTGCACCTGCGTCCCCCACCCTTCGCGATTGTCACGCAGCACCCCGACGTCCATGAACGGCCGCCACGCACGCGTATAGCGCTCAAGATAGTCGGTGCCAAACCCGAACAGCAGTCCGAATTGCGTGAACGAGCGCGGCATGAAGGCATCGGCCTCCAGCGTCGCCCCGCTCGGCAGCAGGCGTCCGAGCAGCGCGCTGGGCGTGCCCGAAGCGTTGTAGCGCGCGTGGGTGCCGACCACGCGGACGGTGTAGTCCGGATACTCCATGCGGAAGCGGTAACCGGCTTCGGCGTCGAAGACCATGCCACTGCCGAGGAACGAGCGATCCTGGCCGTAGAACCGGTTGCCCTCCACACGCGCGCGGATGTACTCGCGCTGCGTGAGGCGCCAGTTGCCGCCGATCGCCACCAGGTCTTTCACGCCGCCCACACGCAGTTGCGTGGTTTCGTTGGCGGGCTGGTTGCGGCCGGCCGACAGCTCGGTACCGAACGGTCCGGCCTGCCCGAGCAGCCCGTCCACCCGGAATGCATAGAACGAGGCCAGGCCCTGGCGCCAGCCGACCGTGCCCTTCCATTGCGTGTCTTGCGTCTGGTACTGCGAGATCCAGTCGACGCTGCGGTCCTGCGCCGGCACCCCGGTGAGCTGCGTGTCGTCGGTCGAGCGCTGGTTGCGCTGGGTCGCGCGCAGCAGCGCGCTGGCGTGGTCGGTCAGACGGATGCCGGCGGCCGCGCTCGTCTCGAAGTACGTGAGCGGCGCCTGCTTGAACCAGGTCTCGCGCGGCTCCAGCGCCTGCGCGTTGGTCAGCAGCGTTTCCCGCACCCGCTGGTGGAGCTGCTCGTCGTCGGGTGCCGTGGACAAGCCTTCGAACGACAGGCGCTGGGCCTCGCCCAGGCGGTCCGTCAGCACATTGGCGTCGATACGGTTGTACAGCGGGATGCGATCGGGCGTGTCGTCGAGCAGGCGATTGAGCGTCTGCAGATCGCGCTCGGCCAGCGCGATGGAGATTTCGGCATAGGCCGGGCGCGTCATGCGGCGGGCGTATTGCTGCAGCAGCCAGGCGCGGGCCAGATCGTTCGCTTCCTGTGACAGTGCCCAGCCCAGCGCGGCCTCCTTGGCGACGGCGGAAACGAGCTGGTCGCTCACGGGGTCGCGCTTGCGCTTGTCGGCCGGGCTTTCGGGCGGCTCGGGCGGCAGCGTATCGATGTCGCCCAGTTCGGATTGGGCCATGGCGGAGCGGCCGCCTTCGCGCGCCTGCTTCGTGGCGCGGCGATCGTCACGCAGCAACTCGATCAGCAGACGCTGCGACAGGTCGCCCGACGCGAACGTCTGGGCCAGCGCAACACGGCGCGCCCGCAGCTCGGTGCGTGCGTCCTGTTCCAGCGGCACGGCATCGTCCTCGCCCACCGTGACGCGCGTGCCCGTGCGGCGGGCGGCCGGCGCGGCGCCCGACGGCTTGGCGGCGCGCGCGCCATCCGCCTTCCACAGCAGCCACCATGCCTCGCGACGCAGGCCCCAGGCGGCATCGGCCTGACCGGCCATGTCGCGCGCGTCGGCATAGGCTAGCAGCCACAGCGGATCGGTCTGCATCGACCTGCCCTGGCGGCCCAGGAAATGCAGCGCAAGATTGGCATCGAACAGCTGCAGGCCGGCTGCCGCATAGGCGGCCCAGTAGGCGGAGTCGTTCTCGGCCTCGCCACGCCACCGCGCCAGGGCGCGCCTGAGCTCGCCGTTCTGGCCGGAATCCAGCAGGCTCCACAGGTAGGCGGCCTTCACGTCGCTGCCGGCGTCGGGCAGCGAAACACCGCGGCGCAGATCGCGCATGGCGGCATCCCAGCGGCCGCTCAGGCGGTAATACTCGGCGCGCGCTCCGAGCACCCCCGCGGACTGCTCGGCGGCGCGCCGCTGTTCCGGCCTGAGCGACGCCAGCAGCGCGTCGATGCGGCGGAACGCACGCGCCCGCGTGTAGTAGTAGATGGCCTGCTGCAGCTGGGTCATCGTGCCGTCCTTGCGGAAGGCGAGCTCGGCCAGACGGCCGGCGTCGATGGGGCTGCCGTCGTAGAAGTCGATCATCGTCGCCAGGTCATCCGGCTGCACGTTGCCGCCAATCAGCAGCTGGCGATAGGCCTCGCGCGAGAGGTCGTCGCGCTGGTTCAGTCGCGCGAGCTGGGCGAATGTGCGCCAGTAGAGATCGTCCGTCGGCGACGCCACGTTGCGCGCGGCCTGCATGGCGGCAAGCGCCTGCTCGAACCGCACCCGCACGTAGAGCAGGTTCGCGAGCTTGAGCGCATACCCGGCGTTGGGGCCGAATTCCTTCTGCAGGCGCACGTAGGCATCGTAGGCCACGTCGTCCTTGCCGGCGCGTTCGGCCAGCATGGCATAGCGCTCGAGCACAGCCTGGCGATGCGCGCCGCGCGCGATGCCGGTCAGATAGGCCAGCGCCTGCTCCGGCTCGCCCAAGCGCTCATACGCCGCGATGACCTGGTCGAGCAGCTTCATGTCGCCCGGCTGGCGGCTGGCCTCGTAACGCAGGGCGGCCAGATAGGCGTGGTCTTCATTGAGCGCCGGCGCCAGGCGCAGGACGTTCTGCCAGGCTGCATCGTCGCCGCTCGATTGCGCGTAGGCCAGCCAGTACTTGAGCGCCGCCATCGGCTGGCGATCCCATTCGGCCACCTGCGCGGCGCGCTCGGTCCAGATCTTCAGGTCGGGGCGCTGGCGCACGGCCGCTTCTGCCACGCGCAAGGCGTCGCGCAGGTTCCCGCTGCTCAGGAAGACGCGATACGCGAGGTCGTAATCGTCTGCATTGAAGGGGGCAATGCCACGTGCGATGGCCTCGCCCGCCGGACCGGCGCTCTCGGCCACGGTGCGGATGCGCGCGGCATGGCGCTGCGGATGCGAGAGGCCTTGCGGGCCATCCATGAACACCACGTCCGCCAGCGTCGGCAGCGGCTCCGGGCGGCCGGCAAACGTCCACTCGTGCGGCGCCGTGCCCGCCACCAGGGCGGGCTGCCCCTCTGCCCCGCGCCACGACAGATGCAGCAGGCGTCGCGCGTACTGGTCGGCCAGATCCGGCCGGTTGCAGGCCAGGGCCAGGCGCGTGAGAAAGCGCAGCGTTTCGGCATCGTCGAGCAGCGGACCTGCGCGCCGCTGCGCTTCGGCCATGGCGTCGTTGAGCAGGTTGCCGCCCTGCAGGGCCTGCAGGCCGGCGATGAAGTAGCGGCGCTGCGCGTCGATCGACTTGGCCTGGGCCTGCGCGGCAAAGTTGGCCTCCGCCGCGGCGCGATATTCGCCAACGCCGAGCGCGATCTCCGCCGTGCGCGCCTGCCATTGCGACGCGCGGGCGACGTCCTGCCTGGCGAGACGCTGATAGAACTGCACCGCGATCGCGCCCTGATCCAGCGCGCGAGCCTTGGCGGCGAGTACCTCCAGTTCCGGCGCCGTCCACTGGAACCCCTGTGCCTGCTTCAGGAGCCCGCGCAACGCATCGAGCATGGCAAGACGCTGCGGATCGTTCGGCTGCAGCGCATACGCACGCTGTTCGCGGATGGCGATCTCGAGCAAGAGCGCTTCGCGGTCGACCGATGCGTCGTGCAGCGCACGCATGCGGACGAGCATGGCTTCAGCCTCGTCCAGGCGCCCGGTGCGGACGTACTGCGCAGCCAGCACGCTCAGGAACTCGCCATCGTTCGGGCGGACACGCAGCCACGCTTCGAGATACGCCACCGACAGGGCATCGACCTTGCCGCCCTCCAGCAGGCGCGCCTCCAGCCGCTCGCGCGGGAACATCAGCGCGAGCGCCAGCCCGATCAGCGCACCGAGCGCACCGATCAGCCAGGGCGGCAGCAGCCGTTCACGGGGGGGCAGGTCAGCAGACCACATCGACGCGCTGATAAGTCACGGATTGGGCGGCGCCACCGGGCAAGTCGATGCGCAGGCTGTCACCCTGCGCCACGGCCGGCGCGGGCGGGTCGACCTTCACACGGCATGCACCGGCGTTGGCAACGCGCACGAACGGCTTGTAATAGCCCCCCACCTCGAACGAGATGCCGTTGCCGGTGCGCTCGAACCTGCGCACAAACGCGGCGGCCTCGGCAATGTAAGGCAGGCGGGCGGGCTCGGCGGCGGACGTCATGGCAAAGCGCGCGGCACCGTCATCGAGGTGGATGTAGAGGCCGCCGGCGGCCTTGTCATAGCCCGTCACGCCGTGTGCGTCGGCCAGGCGCGGCGTGCCGGGCGCCATCCAGCGCAGCTCGCGCAGGTCACCGTTGCCGCGCACGACCCATTGGTCGCCGTCACGCGCGATCGCCATGTCGCGAAAGTCGAGCACCTTGGCGACGTACTCGGTGGTGTACAGGGGCAGCACGGGCTGCGACAACGCGTAGTCGTAGACCTTCTTCAAGGCCTTGAGCGACGCCAGCTTGGTGCCCGAATACATGTGGTAGTAGATGTTGATGGGCTTGAAGCGATACGGCGTATCGGTCATCTGCAGCGTTTCGATCAGCCGGTCGAAACCGTAGAAGGGACCGGTCCAGTCGTTCGTGTAAACGTTTTCGTTCTGGTTCGGCGCAAACACCTGGTAGGCCCCCGCGCCCTTGTCGATGCCGAGCGGCGCGATCTCCGTCCACGACGGAGAGCTGCGCGTGATGACGGTGTCGCCGCCGTTGATGTTGACCACGCCGGCCTGCCACGCCATGCGCACCGCCACGTCCGGCGGCTGGCAGTCGCCCGACCACTGCAGGATCTTCACGCGCTTGCCCGGCGGCGCAAGGCGTTCGTCGATGTAGCGGATGGAACCGGCAATCTCGCGCTCCAGGCTGAACTTGTAGCCCGGAATGGTCAGCGCGAAGGCCGTGTCGCCGCCGCCCGCATCCTTGCCCGGCCCCGCCGATGCAGCGCCCAGCACCGTGCGGCTCCAGTCGAACGGGTGCGAGTAGGTATGCGAGCCGAGCTCGACGTACGGTAGCGCGAACATCTTGCGCGCAACCGCCTCCAGGCGCGGCGAGAGCTTCGGATACAGGCCCGTGGAGCCGACCTCGCCTTCAATCACCGACAGCGTGGTCGGAATGCGGTACTTGTCCCAGATGTCCTGCAGCAGCACCTCGCCCGAATACTCCGGGCCAGGAAACTCGGCGCGCGAAGCAAACCCGTCGCCATCCACGTGAACGAGCATCAGCCGGCGGCCATTCTCGCTCGTCACGTCGGGGATGGGCATGTCGGGCAATGCCAGGGCGCGGCGCAAGAATTCGAGCGGCTGCACGATCCAGCGCGCCTGCTCGAGGGTGTCCATCGAAAACACCGCGTACGGGTTCAGCACATAACCGCCCCACTCGGTGACGGCCGCGGCATCGAACTCGAAATTGCCCGACTTCAGGCGCAACAGCGACTGCCCATGCGCGCCCACCTGGATCGGCTGAGCCTCGCGCCGCTCAGGGCGGGGGGCCATCTCGAAGCCGATCATCTTGTCTTGCGACACCACGGTCAGCGGGCCGGTGGCGCGCCCCGAGACAAGCTGCAGCTTGAGCAGGCTGGCCATGCCCGCATCGGCCGGCATGCCGAACTGGTTCATGAAGGCGATGCGCACGCCGTCTCGGATGCGCTGCCGCACCCATGACGTCAGCGCCCCCACCTGCTTGATCGGGCTCGTATTGACCCACACGACCACGCCAGCGTAGCGGTCGGGCGGCACGTCGGCGGGCAGCGGCTTGTTGATGTCGGCGTATTCGACGTCGTAGCCGAGGAAGTTGAGCGGCATGGCGACAAAGCGCACGCCCTCGCTCGTGTCGATCGTGTTGCGGGGGTCGCGCTCCTGCAGGAACAGCACCTTGCGCGGCAGTACCTCGATGCGGCCCACGCCAATGGTCGAAAGCTCCGGATCGGTCACATACGGAATCAAGCCCTGTGCCTTGATGCGCTGGGCCGTCTCGCGTGCGCAGGCGCGGTCGGCGGCGGGGCAATAGTCGATGGAGATGACCGGCAGGTGGTATTCGTCGCGGATCGTGCGCGCCTGGCCCATCAGCCATGCACGGTCGGCGTCGCTCACGTTCCTGTACTGCTTGGCGCCTTGATCCCACCCGCGATACAGCGACTCGAACGCCACGGCGTACGCCTGGCCATGCACCTGCGGAAGGATCTCGAAGCCGCGGTTGAAGATGAGCTTCGCCTCCGGATAGCGCGCCTTGATCGCGCGGATCGTGCGCACCATGCCGGCTTCCTGCGCAGCGCGTGCAGCATCGTCCTTGGCGACGAGCTGGTACGAATCGAGGGTATCGAGGAAGAAGCCCCGGTAACCCTTGTCCCACAGCGGCTTGATGACATGCTCGACATAGAACGCCGGCCACTCGGGCTGGGCCTGGTCGACCACGCGCGAAGCCCACGCGGCGTTGTCGCCCAGCAGCCAGGCCTTCGGCAATGCCTTGTACCACTGCCGCTGCGGCGTCACCTCGCCCACGCTGACATACGCGAACCACTGCGTGTGCGGTGTGTTCCAGCGGGAGGGGTCGAAGCCGTGGTCAGGCTCCACCACGACCACATCGAAGGCGCGCAGCTGCGCCACAGGCGGCTTGTCCCCGTAATACCACGCGATATTCGGCGAGGCGACCGCTGATGACGCAGCGCTGAGCGCACCGGAACCGGAAGTGGCGGTCGCTTGCTGCGCAATCGACACGCAAGGCGTCAGGCTGATCGCAGCCGCGCAAAGCACGGCCCACCGCTTGAGCATCCTTGTTGCATTCCCCCGTTTCCCCCCGGTGCGCCGTTGTAGACGGCTGAGAATCCCCATGAACTGCGACTCCGGTATGCAACTGTGTGCATCGGTTGGGCCGGTCTACGCCGGCACGGAAAATTGACGCTTATGGTTGCGCCTGCCGGAACATCTGCTGAGTTCTCGACCGCCAGCCCAAGATGCAGGCCCCGCAAGGCTTATCGAGACAGTATGTCCGAGAGCGCAAGTATCGCCGATGGTGCGGGCACCGGGCAAACCACTTTTTTGTTGACCGCACCCCCCTCTTTGACATAGACAATTGTTTGCATTGTCGCCAGCGCTGCATCGTTGGGAGCGGTTTGACAAACCAATCGGCGCTGCACCATGATGAGCCGGAGCCACATTCCGCCCGAGCGGGCCATGCTGCAGCGCCGCCCGCCCCCACATCATGTCTGCCTTCACGCTTGTTGCGCTGATGCTGATCAGCGCCTTCTTCTCTGCCTCCGAGATTGCCCTGACGGCCTCGCGCCGTACGCGCCTGCAAACCCTGGCCGACGACGGCGACAACCGCGCCCTGCGCGTGCTGCAGCTGAAGGACATGCCAGGAAACTTCTTTACAGTGGTGCAGATCGGCGTGAATGCCGTCGCCATCCTCGCCGGCATCATCGGTGACAGCCAGGTGTCCGCGCCGCTGGCGGCATGGCTGGGCGACTGGCTGCCGGCCGGGCGCGCCGAACGCATTGCCAACATTGCCGGCTTCATCATCGTCACGGGGCTGTTCATCCTGTTTGCCGACCTGCTGCCCAAGCGCCTGGCGGTGCTCTACCCCGAGCGCTGCGCCATGGGCATCATCGGTCCCATGCAGACATGCCTGCGGGTGCTGCGGCCCATCGTCTGGCTGTTTAACGGCACGGCCGACGTGTTCCTGAAGCTGTTGGGGGTGCCCACGCAGCGGGTGGAGCAGATCACCACGGAAGACATCACTGCCATGGTGGGCGCGGGGGCCGAGGCCGGCGTGCTGCGCAAGCACGAGCTTGCCGTGATCGAGAACGTGTTCGAGCTGGAGTCGCGCACCATCACCTCGGTGATGACGGTGCGCGACGAGGTCGTCTATTTCACGGTGGACGAGCCGCTGGAATCCATCAAGAAGAAGATCATCGCGCAGCCGCACGCGGAATACCTCGTCTGCCGCGACGATATCGATTCCGTGCTCGGCTTCATCGCGTCCAAGGACATCCTGCAGCAAATCCTCTCGGAAGAGTCGTCGGCCGTGATCCGCAACCTCGGCAAGCACTATGACAAGAACCTGCTGGTGCTGCCCGACACGCTGAACCTGTCGCAGGCGCTCACGCGCTTTCGCGAGATGCACGAGCGCTTTGGCGCGGTGGTGAACGAATACGGGCTGGTGGTGGGCGTGGTCACGCTCGATGACATCGTCGGCGCGGTGATGGGCGACATCCTCTACCTCGGCGAAGACGAACAGATCGTGCGCCGCGACGACGGCTCGTGCCTGATCGACGGCGTCACGCCGCTGGGCGACGTCAAGCGCGCGTTCGACCTGGACGACCTGCCCGGCGAACATCATGTCGAAACGCTTGCCGGGCTGGTCATCTATGCGCTCAAGCGCATTCCGAAGAAGAGCGAGACGGTCGACATCGGGCCGCTGCACATTGAAGTGCTCGACATCGACAACCACCGCATCGATCAGCTGCTCGTCTCGCGCCGCATCGACCCGCCCGCCGGCGCGGCGGCATCGGCATCGTGATCGGCAAACACCTCCTTGGCGGCAAACATGCCGTTGAGCGCCGCCGGAAAGCCGGCATATAGCGCCATCTGCAGGATCGTCTCGGTGATCTCATTTCGCGTGAGGCCCACGTTCAGCCCTGCCGCGATGTGCACCTTCAGCTGCGGCGTCGCGTTGCCCATCGCCGTGAGCGCGGCGATGGTGGCGATCTCGCGCTCGCGCAGCGTCAGGCCGGCACGGCTGTAGATGTCGCCAAAGCCGAATTCGACGATATAGCGGCCGAGATCGGGTGAGATGTCGGCCATGGCCTCGACCACGCGTTCGCCGGCCACATCATCGACCTCCTTGAGCTTTTGCCAGCCCCGGGCGTAGCGGTCGTTCTGCGGGTTGGCTTGGTGTGCGGCCTGCGGTGCGGCGTCTGCGATGCGGGTGATCGGGGTCATGCGCTTCCTCTCAATTGGCGTTTAGGTTGGCGAGATGGGGAAGGGGAGCCGCCCACATCATCCGCGCCTTCGATCCGGGCCCGGATGTCGTCGTAGACGACGAGCTTCGCGCGCAGCACGGCCAACGTTTCGGCCCGGGCACGCAGCTCCGCTTCCAGCGCCGCCGCATGCTCTTCCAGCAGGCGCCGGCGCGCCGACACACTCTCCAGGGTATCGCCCTGCCGCCGCAGCGCCGCGTACTGCCGCATCCGCGCAATCGGCATTCCGGTGTCGCGCAGGCGCAGCACGAACGCGAGCCACGACATGTCTTGCGCACGGAACACGCGATGGCCGTTATCGCGCCGCTGCACGGTGTCGAGCAGCCCGATGCGCTCGTAATAGCGCAGCGTGTGCGTCGACAGGCCCGTAGCCTCGGCAACTTGGGCGATGGTCAGGAAAGTGGTCATGAACGCAGCTTAGGAGTTAGAGCGCACTCTAAGTCAAGCCACTTTAGCGCGATTTTGCAGGCCGCCGGGAGAAGCGCTGCGCAGCACCGAGGGCCAGTGCGCCGTTACGCCCGCTTACACCGCGGGAAGAACGCTTACAAACGGCGGTCATCGCGGCCGCAATGCGGGGCGTTTTTGGAGACATGGATCGCAAATGGGACGAGATCCATGTATCTGGAGTCCCGCCACTATCCCGCTTGTTCCGCTCAAGGAGTCTCACATGAAAGTCGCTCAATCCCTGGCCGCCCTGATCGTTGCCGGTGCCTTCGCAGCCCCGGTGTTCGCAGCTGGCACCGCGTCCGCACCGGCCGCCGCACCTGCTTCGGCTCCGGCCGCCACGGCTGCGGCAGCTGATACGGCCTCCGCGCCGAAGGCCGACACCAAGCACGCCAAGAAGAAGCACCACGCACACCAGAAGGCCAGGGCTGCCGCCAAGTCGGAAGCCAAGACCGACGCAGCATCGGCCCCGAAGGCCGCCGAGCCGGCCAAGCAATAAGGCTCGCTTTGCCGTCAGGAACGCCGGGCTCGCCCGGCGTTTTCCATTGGCGCGCGCGGCCGCATCGGTGCTCTACAATGGCGCGCCCTCCACTTCTGCTCGCGCCCTTCCCATGCTGCGTCGTCTCGCATCCTCTGCGTTGCCTGCCTGCCTCGTGACCGCATCGCTGTGCGCGACATCCGCGCGGGCCTCGGTGGCGGATGCGCCTTCATCCGACTGGAGCGTGGCCGTCGGCCCGGCGGTCTACGTGTCGCCCAGATATCCGGGCGCGAAATCGAGCTTCGTGTTTCCGTGGATCGATCAGGAGATCGAGTACAAGCATCGGTTCTTTTCCAAGGGGATGGACTTTGCCGGCGTGTACCTCGCCAACAACGACACGTGGCAGGTGGGCGGCAACTTCCAGTTCGACCCGACGTGGCGCCATGCGCATGACGACGCGCGGCTGAATGGCCTCGGCAATGTCAACGCCACGGTGCGCGCGAAGGCGTTCGCGCAGGTCACAGTGTCGTTCCTCACGCTGTCCACCGATGCGGAGCAGGACATTCTTGGCAATCGCCAAGGGTTGATCGCCAATGCCGATGCCTACGCGAGTGCGCCGGTCGGCCGCTGGCTGTTCAGCCTCGGCACGGGCGTGTCCTGGACGAACGGCCAGTACATGCGCACGTTCTTTGGCGTGGACGATGGGCAGAGCGCGCGTTCGGGCTTGCCTGTCTTCGTGACGCATGCCGGCGTGCGCGACCTGCACGTCAACGCCATCGTCAGCTGCAAGCTCGACGACCGCTGGACGGCCAACGGCTCGGTGACGGTTGCGCGGCTGCGCGGCGATGCGGCAGGCAGCCCCATCACGCAGCGCCGCCAGCAGACCACGGCGATGGCGTCGCTGACGTACCGCTTCCGCTGAATTCCCCGTCGCACGTGTGCGCCCACGCGGCGCAATCGCTTGCGCAACGCACGCCGCGGCTTGCCTCGGCAACGGTTTTACGCGAGCCAATCCGGACATCACACCAGAAGTTGCGCAGCGTGCATCTCACCCAAACGGACCATGCTTCCTTTTCGCAACAGGCATGCACCTGGACTAGCGCAAGTGATCTCGCTTTTTTGATAGTCTGTTCTGCAAGCGGCGATCAACCCGATCGGCGCGTGGGCGGCGAGCGGTGTCCGTCATGAAACCGACACGCCCGCAAGACAGGAGGGCTTGACCATGTTGCGGTGGATTGCAAACTGGGCCTTGAACCATGCTCCCTCTCCCGAAAAGCAGGCCGAGCGCGCGCTGAGCGAGTTGCGCATGGAGCTGTACCAGGCAGAGCAGCGCGTGCTCGACGC
Source organism: Ralstonia mannitolilytica (assembly GCF_905397375.1). Classification (GTDB taxonomy): domain Bacteria; phylum Pseudomonadota; class Gammaproteobacteria; order Burkholderiales; family Burkholderiaceae; genus Ralstonia; species Ralstonia mannitolilytica. The sequence continues at coordinate 84,244 of NZ_CAJPVG010000004.1, read as the reverse complement.
GCAGATGCACGCCGACTATTACCGCGCGCGCATCACGTTCCTGGAAGACGTCGTCAAGAAGGGCATCGAGCGCGTATCGGACCAGCGCAAGGGCAAGCAGGAAAGCGCGCATGCGCTGCGCGCAGGGCTGAAGTTCACTGCCGAGCTGTGGCGTGAATCGCAGGCACGCGAGCCGCACGCGATCAAGCGGCGCACGGCCATGTCGTTCATCGAGCCGCACGACGCGCAGGCCGACGACTCGCATGCGCCCAAGATCCACCACTTCTCCAAACTGCCAGTCGACTCCCCGTTCGACGACAACGTGAGTGCGTTGCCGTCCAAGCACGCCGCAAGCGAGAAGCTGTAGCGCGCGAACTGGCCGCCGATTGCAGTCCGCACTGCCAATTGGCCGGATACGTCGACATGGTGCCGCCTATGGCGCGACCATCGACACGCCGTACTGCGCAAAGATGCGCTGTAGTTCGCCACTCGCGCGCAATGCGTTCAGCGCCTCTTCCAGCGCCTGCGCCAGGGCGCGCTGATCCGCCTTCACCGCCATCCCGATCGCCCACCCGCGCGCAGGCAGCAGCGGCGACTGAAGCTGCGTGACGGCAAAACGCGCGGCAGGCTGGCCCTGTGCCTTGAGCGCGCTTTCATACTGCGCGCGTGTCACCATGGCTGCGACGATCTCGCCCGAGAACAACGCACGCAATGCCGCATCGGCGTCGGCGTAGATCTTCACCTTGTCGCGCAGCAGCCCCTGGCCGGTGGAGAGCAACGCATTGGCGCCGGCCGAGCCGCCCTCGGCACCGGTGGCCTGGCCCACGAGATCGTCGAACCGGCTGACCTGCGGGATGCGTTCACGGTCGTACGCGAGCACGAACTCCTCGCGGTGATACGGCGCGAAGATCAGCACCTGCGGGTTCTCCCGGATGAAGGCGGGGTCCACCGGCACGTGCAGCATGACGTCGGCCGGGCCATAGCCGAGGTAGTGTCCGCGCCACACCATGTTGCGCAGATCGTCCGACATGCTGTCGTCGCTGGCGTCAAACGGCAGCAAGGCGGTCGACAAGCCCATCTGCCTGCTCAGCGCACGGGCCAGCGCTACGTCGATCCCCTCGAACTGGTCGCCGACGTTGCCCGAGAACGGCGGCAACCCCTTGTACAGCGCGATCTTCAGGCTGCCGCTCGCGCGGATCTTCGCCATGTCGGCGTGCGCCGGCGCGGCGGCCGCGAAAACGGCGGCCACGGCAACGCACAGGCCGACAAGGCGGCGGCAGACGCGTCCTATGTCCAGCAACGGACGGGGGCTCATGGGCTTCTCCTGGCAGGTGGGCGCCGGTGCACCGCCGGGCACGCCGGCGGGCGGCCAGGCCTCAGTCTTTGACGCGGCGCGATTCGAGATACGTCTTGATGGCCCAGACGGCTTCCTGGCTCAGCACGCCTTCAAACGGCGGCATGTAGACGCGGCCGTCGCGGGTGCGCCCCTTGCGCACCGTCGCCGTGAAGTACTGCGAAACCTCGGCGTAGCAGGCCTCCTTCTTCTTGGCGTCGGCCAGCGACATGCAGTCGGTATCGAGCTTGCGCAGGTCGGGGGCGATGCCGCCGGAGATGGCCTCCAGACCGTGGCAGCGCGCGCAGTTCTGGTTGTACGCAGACGAACCGATGCGCTGCGCCTCGTCGTGCGCGGGCCCCGTGCGGTATGGATTGTCCTGACGCCAGTCGGCGCCGAGTTGCGGTAAGGTGTGCGTGTCCACGGCCTGCGGTGTCACGTCGCCGTGGGCGGTGGCGGTGGCGGGCAGTCCCCCGGCCAGAAGCGCGCAGGCGGAAAGCAGCGCGAACACGTTGCGTGGCGTTTTCAAGAGTGTCTCCTGTGTGTTGTGGAAATGCGTTTTGGAGACATTTCTGCAAAAGCCATACCAAGGTGCTGACGCGGCGATCCGCACAGGCGGCATCGCAAACGGGCTTGCGCCCGACGCCACAGCGCGCATGACACGGGTGCTCAGGAATGCAACACGCTGGCAAGCGTTTTGCTTCATGGCGCAACACTTCCGGCATGCCGACCACCGCAAGCCGGGCGACCCGCTCACAGATGGCGGGCGACTTCAAGGAGACAACCATGACCCACCCCGCGGCAGCCGCCCAGCGCGCCTCCGACAGTGCCCCCGCCACGCCCGGTGAAACGCCGGAACATGATCAGCCCGAGCTGATCGCCCAAGCGCACGAGCGCTCGAAGTCGTATGGCCTGCGCCGGTATGAATCGCCCGATTTCTGCCCGGTCCAGCAAAGCGAGCTGAGGACGCAGATCGAGCGCAGCCAATCGCTGTTCACGCACGCGCTGCCGGTCATGGAGACGCTCTACAGCCAGATCGTGAACACGCAGAGCATGGTGATCCTGACCGATACGTCGGGCCTGATCCTGCATTCGCTCGGGGACGACGACTTCCTCGCGAAGGCCAGCAAGGTCGCCCTGCAGCCCGGCGCGTCGTGGTCGGAAGAAAGCCGCGGCACCAATGCCATCGGCACCGCCCTGGCCGAGAGCAAGCCCACGCTCGTCCACGGCGCCGACCATTACCTCGAAGCCAACCGGTTCCTGACGTGCTCGTGCGCGCCGATCTTCGACCCGTACGGCAAGACGGTGGGTGCGCTCGACGTCACGGGCGACCATCGCGGTTTCCACAAGCACACCATGGCGCTGGTGCGGATGTCGGCCCAGATGATCGAGAACCACCTGTTTGCCAACGCGTTCCAGGACGTCGTCTGCATCCACTTTCATTCGCGTCCGGAGTTCATCGGCACGCTGGTCGAGGGCATCGCGGCATTCACGCCGGCGGGGCGGTTCCTGTCGGCCAACCGCAGCGGGGAGTTCCAGCTCGGGCTGTCGATCCGGTCATTGCACGCGCATACCTTCTCGTCGCTGTTCGGGCTGTCGATGTCGCAGTTGATGGACGCGGCGCGCCGCGCGCCGGCGGGCGTCGTGCAATTGCAGCTGCCCAGCGGCGTCAAGGTGTTCGCCCGTGTCGAATGGAAACGGCCGGGCAGCCCGATCGCAACGGGCGCCCTCGAGAACGATGCCACCGGTGCGCGCAATACCGCCTCGGCACGCCGGGCCTACGCCGAGCCAGCGCGCCAGGCGGCAAGCCTCGACGCGCTGGACACGGGCGACGCGCAGATCAAAAGCGTCATCGGCAAGCTGCGCAAGGTCATCGGCAAGGACATCACGATCATGGTGCTGGGCGAGACCGGCACCGGCAAGGAGCTGCTGGCGCGCGCCATCCACGCCGACAGCCCGCGCCACGCCGGCCCGTTCGTCGCCGTCAACTGCGCGTCGATCCCGGAAGCGCTCATCGAGTCGGAACTGTTCGGCTACGAAGAAGGCGCCTTCACCGGCGCACGCAAGAAAGGCGGCATCGGCAAGATGGTGCTGGCCAATGGCGGCACGCTGTTCCTCGATGAGATCGGCGACATGCCGCTGCACCTGCAGGCCCGGCTGCTGCGCGCGCTGCAGGAGCGTGCGGTATCGCCGCTGGGCAGCAGCAAGCTCGTCCAGGTGGACGTGGCGGTCGTGTGCGCGACCCACCGCAACATGCGCGAGATGGTCGCCAGCGGACAGTTTCGCGAAGACCTGTACTACCGCCTCAACGGCCTGGTGGTGCGCCTGCCGGCATTGCGCGAGCGCAGCGACCTCGACGCGGTGGCCAACAAGCTGCTGCAGCAGGACCAGGCCGGCGCGCCGCCGCTCAGCGCATCGGTGGCGCAGATGTTCCGCAGCTACCACTGGCCCGGCAACATCCGCCAGCTCAGCAACCTGCTGCGCACCGCCTGCCTGATGGCCGAGGGGGCGCCGGAAATTACCGAAGACCACCTGCCCGACGATTTTCTTGAAGACTGGCACGCGCGGCACGGCACACCGGCGGCCCCCACGAATGCCGCCGCGGCGCCGGCATCGCCCGCGCCTGTCGCTGAAGCGGGCACGCAGCCCACGCGCCTGGCCGATGTCGAAACCATGGCGATCCTGGCGGCAGTGAAGGCGCACAACGGCAATATCTCGGCGGCGGCCAAGGCGCTGGGTATTTCACGCAACACGGTCTACCGCAAGATCGACGAGGCCGGCGGCTTGGCGCGCAGCGACTGAACCGCCCGCGCTGCGGATGGCCGCCCGCAGCGCCTGCACCATCTTGCCGACTGCCAGGTGTCCGCCCGGCACCCACACCAGCCTTGCCTGCGGTATGACGGCCTGCACGCGCCGCGCGTTGGCCGGCCTGCAAACGTTGTCGTCCTGCCCATGCAGCAGCGTCACCGGAAGCCCGCGTGCGCCGATGCGCGCCGCCGCCGCAAGCAGGGCTGGTTTGCCCAAGCCGGCACGGCGCATCAGGTAGTGCGCCTGGATCTGGTACTTGCGCAGCGTGTCCATCTGCTTCTGCTGTGCCGGCCTGGCCCGCCGCGCGGGCGGCAACCTCAGCAGACGGCGCTCCGCCTGCTGCCACTGCGCGGCAATGTTCAATTTCTGAACAGGTGTCCCACGCTGCAACAGTCGGGACGCAACAACGAGCCGCCCGCGCGCCCCCGGCAGGCCCTGCCCCATGCGGCGGGTGCCGCGCAGCAGCGCCCGCCCCGCGCCGCGCGCGTTGAACAGCGCCTGCACATCATCGAAGCCGGTGAGGAACGTGCCGCGCAGAACCAACGCCGACACGGCCTGCGGAAAGCGATCGGCGTAGGCCACGGCAAGCGCCGCGCCCCACGACCCGCCGACCACGCCCCAGCGCTCGATGCCAAGTGTCTTGCGCAACTGCTCCAGGTCGGCGAGCAGCGCGGGGACGGTGTTGCGGCGGCGCGTGCCGGCGGGCGCCGAATGCCCTGCGCCGCGCTGGTCCGGCAGCACGACGCGATGCCGCAGCGGGTCGAACCACGCCGCCATGGCGGGCTGGCAGCCACTGCCCGGCCCGCCATGCAGCACGAGCCACGGCTCGCCGTGCTGCGGGCCGCATTGCCGCACGTGCAAGCGGTGGGCATCCGGGGTGCGCAGGTCAAACCGGATCGTCTCGTCGGGCCAGGCAGAAGCGGGCATGGATGTTGCCTTTCACACGCTGCGGCGGCGTCGGGCAACAGGCCTGCGCCCGCCGCACAGCAAGCCCTTGCATTCACTAACTATGCCAACCCTCTAGGAGGAGACATGAACTGGACGACGCCCGCCTACACCGAACTGCGACTGGGTTTCGAGATCACGATGTACATCGCCAATCGCTGATGCAAGGCGACTGAAGACACAGCGCTCTGCGGGCCCGCCGACGTTCCACGGCGGGCTTCTTTTCTCTGCGCCATCACCTGGCCGGCTTCTTGCTCGATCCGCCCATCACGCAGGTTCTGCATCATGACGACACTCAGGGTTCTTGGCTCGGCCGCCGGCGGCGGTTTCCCGCAGTGGAACTGCAACTGCCGCAACTGTGACGGCGTGCGGCGCGGCACGATCCGCGCGACGGCGCGCACGCAATCGTCCATCGCGCTCGGCGACGATGCGCACCACTGGATCGTGGTGAACGCGTCGCCCGACATCCTCGCGCAGCTGCGCAACAGCCCCGCGCTGCAGCCGGCGCGCGCGCCGCGCGACACCGGCATCGTCAGCGTCGTGCTGATGGACGCCCAGATCGATCACGTGACCGGTCTGCTGATGCTGCGCGAGCACCAGCAGGCGCTGCCCGTGTATGCCTCGGCCGCGGTGCTGAGCGACCTGTCGACCGCGTTCCCGCTCACGCGCATGCTGTCGCACTACTGCGGGCTCGATACGCGCGTGCTGCCGCTGGACGGCACGGCGTTCTCCATCCCGCCGCTGGAAGACGTCGCGTTGACCGCCATACCGCTGCAGAGCAAGGCGCCGCCGTACTCGCCCAGCCGCAACGCGCGCCGCACCGGCGACAACATCGGCCTGCGCATCGTCGACCGCAAGAGCCGCAAGCGGGCCTTCTATGCGCCGGGCCTGGCCTGCATCGAACCGCACGTGCTCGATGAACTCGGCGCCGCCGACGTGGTGCTCGTGGACGGCACGTGCTGGACCGACGACGAGATGCGCATGCTCGGCTTCTCCACCAAGACGGCGGCCGACATGGGACACCTGGCGCAATCGGGGCCTGGCGGCATGATCGAGACGCTCGACACGTTGCCGGCCACGCGCAAGATCCTCATCCACATCAACAACACCAACCCCATCCTCGACGAAGACTCGCCGCAACGCCGCGAGCTGGAGGCGCATGGCATCGAGGTGGCCTACGACGGCATGGAGATCCGGCTATGACGCACCCCGTTGCGTGGACCGCCGAAGAATTTGAAGCGCGCCTGCGCGCCAAGCAGGCCGGCTACCACATCCACCATCCGTTCAACCGCCGCATGCGCGCCGGCGAGTGCACGCCCGAAGAGATCCGCACCTGGGTGGCCAACCGGTTCTACTACCAGGTCAACATCCCGCTCAAGGACGCGGCCATCCTCTCGAACTGCCCCGACCGCGAAACGCGCCGCGAGTGGATCGTGCGCATCCACGACCACGACGGCAATGACACGCAGCCCGGCGGCATCGAGAGCTGGGTGCGGCTGGGCGAGGCCGTTGGCCTCACGCGCGAGGCGCTGTGGGACCACCGACATCTGCTGCCGGGTGTGCGCTTTGCCGTGGATGCGTACGTCAATTTCGCCAGGCGCGCGCCCTGGCAGGAGGCCGTGTGCTCATCGCTCACGGAGATGTTCGCGCCCGACATCCACAAGGAGCGGCTGGCCGGCTGGCCGGAGCACTACCCGTGGGTGCAGCCCGAGGGGCTGGCGTACTTCCGATCGCGCATTCCGCTGGCCTCGCGCGACGTCGAACATGGCCTGCGCGTGACACTGGCGTATTTCCGCACGCCCGAGCAACAGCAGCGTGCACTCGACATCCTGCAATTCAAGCTCGACATCCTGTGGTCGATGCTCGATGCCATTCAACAAGCCCACGCCCATGACGCTACCCGTGTCTGACCCGCTCTGCCCGACGCTGCACCGCACCTTCCGCCTGCAATGGGAAGACGCGCAGCAGAGCTGGGTGCTGCTGTATCCCGAGGGCATGGTGACCCTGAACGACAGCGCCGCCGCAATCCTGCAGCGCTGCGACGGCGCCCACACCCTCGACATGCTCATCGATGACCTGCAGTCTGCCTTTGGGGTGCAGGGCATCGCGCCGGAGGTCCACGCCTTTGTCAAACATGCCTTCGAACGCGGCTGGCTCGTTTGAGGCCGAATCGCTGCTGATGCCGGCTGCGCCTCCCATGCCGGGGCCGCCGCTGTGGCTGCTGGCCGAGCTGACCTATCGCTGCCCGCTGCATTGCGCGTTCTGTTCCAACCCGGTCGACTACACGCGGCACGACCTTGAGCTGAGTACCGCGCAATGGTGCGATGTCCTCACGCAGGCACGGGCGCTGGGCGCGGTGCAGCTGGGCCTCTCCGGCGGCGAGCCGCTCCTGCGCAAGGACCTGGAGACGCTGGTGGCGCACGCGCATGGCCTCGGCTTCTACGTGAACCTCGTCACCTCGGGGGTGGGCCTGACGGACCAGCGCCTTGGTGCGTTGCGCGCAGCGGGGCTCGACCACATCCAGCTGTCGTTCCAGGATTCCACGCGGGAGCTCAACGACTTCCTGTCGAGCACGCGCACGTTTGACCTCAAGCGCCGCATCGCCGGGCTCATCAAGGCGCACGGCTACCCGATGGTGATGAACTGCGTGATGCACCGGCACAACCTGCCGCACGTGGGCGCCATCATCGACATGGCGCTGGAGATCGGCGCCGAATACCTGGAGCTGGCGAACACGCAGTACTACGGCTGGGCGTGGGAAAACCGCCTCGCGCTGATGCCCACGCTCGAGCAGCTGCGGGAGGCGGAAGCCGTGGTCAACGACTACCGCACACGCATCGGCAACCGATGCCAGTTGCTCTACGTGGTGCCCGATTACTTCGAGCAGCGCCCGAAGAAATGCATGAATGGCTGGGGCACGACGTTCCTGGGGATTGCGCCTGATGGCGTGGCATTGCCCTGTCATTCGGCACGCATGCTGCCGGGGCTCGCGCTGCCCAACGTTCTGCAGCAGCCGCTGCGTGAGATCTGGCAGACCAGCGATGCCTTCCAGCGCTTTCGTGGCACGCATTGGATGCCCGAGCCCTGCCAGTCGTGCGACGCGCGCGAAGAAGACTTCGGCGGCTGCCGCTGCCAGAGCTATCTGCTCACGGGCGATGCGACCCGCACCGATCCGGTGTGCGGAAAATCCGCCGATCACGGCGCGCTGCAGAAGGTGGTACTGCAAGGCCGGATGGCCGCGGTGAACGGCTTCGGCCAGATGCGCGACGCCCGCACTGGTGAAGTCCCGATCCTCTTCCGTACCGACGCCAACTCGCGCCGCCTGACACGGGCATAGCGACAAAAATGGGCCGGATGACGCCGGCCCAGCGTGCTGGCGAACGCAGGTCAGGAACCCCCGTTCAGAATCCATGCCACGAGCTGCCTGGCCTCGTCGTCCTTGAGGTTCGGATGCGGTGGCATGGGGATGCGGCCCCACACACCCTTGCCGCCTTCACGCACTTTCTGCGCGAGTTTGGCGGGCGCGTCGGCATCGCCCTTGTACTTGGCGGCCACGTCGGCAAACGCCGGGCCGACCACCTTGGTCTTCATGCTGTGGCACGAAAAGCAGCCGCTCTTCTCCGCCAGGGCCTGCATGTCGGGCGCCGCATGCGCGGGCGCCGCACCGAGGGCTGCAGCCGCGAGGGCGAGCAGCGAAAACACTCCATTGCGCGTAATCACGTTCGAATACTCCATGAAGCCGCAGACGCCGCGCGCCGCTACGGGCGCGCGGCAATCGGCAATGCACGTCAGCTCTTGTGCAGCTTGAATACCCAGACCGAACCGCCCTGTTCCAGGAAGTTCACGCGCTTGGCCACTTCCCCGCCCCACAGCGGCACTGCGCCACCCCAACCCGAGACGACGGCCACGAACTGTTCGCCGTTGTCCTCCCACGTGACGGGCGGCGCCACGATGCCGCTGCCGGTCTGGAATTTCCACAGCTCCTTGCCGGTCTTCGCGTCCGCCGCCTTCAGGTAGCCTTCGGGCGTGCCCCAGAACACCAGGCCGCCGGCGGTCGTCATCACCCCGCCCCACAGCGGCGCGCCGTTCTTGATCTGCCATTCGACCTTGCCGGTCTTCGGATTGATCGCCCGCAGCGCGCCGATGTAATCGTCATTGAGCGGCTTGATGGTGAAGCCGGCACCCAGGTACGCCGCGCCCTTCTTGTAGCTGATCGGCTCGTTCCAGATGTCCATGCCCCATTCGTTGGCCGGCACGTAGAAGAGGCCGGTCTGCGGGCTGTAGGCCATCGGCATCTGGTTCTTGCCGCCGAGGAAGCCGGGTGCGGCGAATACCGACTTGCCCTTCTTGTCTTCACCGGTGGCGGCAGCCGGATCCCCAGGGCGATGGTCGGGCGAGTAGTTCGGGCGCCCCGTCTTGAGGTCGATGCCGGTGGCCCAGTTCACCTTCACGAACGGGAAGGCGTTGAGCAGCTTGCCCGTCTTCGCGTCGTTGACGTAGAAGAAGCCGTTGCGGTCGGCCTTGCCGCCCACGCGGCGGCCGTCCATGTCGAACGTCACGAACTCGTTCACGCCGTCGAAATCCCAGCCGTCGTTGGGGGTGTTCTGGTAGTGCCAGACGATCTTGCCGCTGTCGGGATCGATGGCCAGCGTGGAAGACGAATACAGGTTGTCGCCCTTGCGGATGTGGCTGTTCCACGGCCCGGGGTTGCCGGTGCCGAAGTAGGCCAGCCCCGTCTGCGGGTCATACGTGCCGCCCAGCCACGTCGATGCGCCGCCGGTCTTCCAGGTCTCGCCCGGCCAACTGGCGTTGAGCGTGCCGGTCATGCCGTTCTCGACCTTGTTGCCGTCCTTGTCGTACTTGTAGCCCATGTGGCCTTCGACGGTCGGGCGGGTCCAGATCAACCGGCCCGTCTTGGCATCGCGCGCTTCCACGCGGCCCACCACGCCGAACTCGCCGCCCGAGACGCCGGTCAGCACCATGCCTTTCACGATGAGGGGGGCGGCGGTGTAGGAGTAGCCGGCCGCATAATCGTCGATCTTCTCCTTCCACACGACCTTGCCGGTGTCCTGGTCAAGCGCGATCAGCTGCGCATCGAGGGTGCCGAAGATGACGAGGTTGTCATACAGCGCCGCACCGCGGTTGACCACGTCACAGCACGGCATGATGCCCTCAGGCAGGCGCTGCTCGTACTTCCACAGCTTCTGGCCGGTCTTCAGGTCAATGGCGTAGATGCGCGAGTACGACGCGGTCACGAACATCTTGCCGTTGTGGATGACCGGCTGCGCTTCCTGCCCGCGCTGCTTTTCGCCGCCAAACGAGAACGACCACGCCGGCACGAGCTGGCTGACGTTCTTCGTGTTGATCTTGGTCAGCGTCGAGTAGCGCTGCCCTTGCGGGCCCATGCCCCAGCTGAGCACGTCGCCGGGGGATTTGGCGTCGTTGTCGATCATGGCGTCCGTGACGGGGGGCGTCGCCGCATGCGCCGCAAGGCTTGCCGCTACCACGGCAGCTGCAAGCGCGATCACTCGTAGTGTCCTCATTCTTATCTCCTCTACCTCTTTCTTTGTGGTCCAGGTCCGGCAGTGTGATGTCACACCGGCAGAACCCAGGGCAAATCCCGTGCCATCGGGAAACACCGGGAAACCGCGTGTTGCAAGCCGTGCCGCAGCGCTGTTGCGTGCCACGCTTGAACACATGGTTTGTTCTGTTGCGAAATGGAACAGCGCAACTGTGCAACCGTTGCGGCCGCCTATGGCGCATGCTCGTGCCGCCGCGGCAGCATGCGTTGCAGGCATCGCTGTGCGTCGAACCATTGGTGCTTGACCACCGCCGCCACGTGCAACACGACCAGGCCGAGCAGCAGATAGGCCGTCATGCCGTGCAGCGTGTAGAACAGGTGCTGCAACGCACTGTCGACCCGGCCCCAGCGCGGCAGCGGGATGCCCCACAAGCGCGTCCCATACTGGTTGAACGAAGACCCCAGGTAGCCCGAGAGCGGCATGACCACCATGCACATGTAGAGCAGGCGATGTGTGATGCGCGCGAGCTCCGCCTCCCAGCAACGCAGCCCCGCGAGCGGGGCCGGCGCGGGCCGGTGAAGCCGCACGACCACGCGCCATGCGATCACCAGCGCGGCAGTCAGCCCCAGCGATTTATGCAGGTTGACCCACTGCCCTTTTCCCGGCGCGCCCTTGGGCAGGCCTGTCATGTAATAGCCGAGCGAAAACAAGGACAGCAGCAGCAACGCGCTCACCCAGTGCAGGACCATCTGCGTGTGCGTGTAGGTGCCGGTCACGCCGCGCATCAGCATGCCGGTCCGTCTGTCAGCGCGGCGCATCGAGGCTCCCCATGGAACTCGGAAACGTCACCACGCCCCAGGGCAGCTTGTAGCCTTGTAGCGTCTCGGCCACCTCCCGCCGGCCCGGGTCGATGACCTGCACGCTGTTCGAGCGTCCGCACGCCAGCAGCAGCGCCCGGTCGTCCGGCGTGAAGCTGAAATGCCAGCAGCGCTTGCCGACGGGAATCGCGCCCACGGGTGCAAGCGTGCGGGCGTCGAACACCTGCAGCAGATCGGCGCGGCTTGCCGCCACCCACAGGTAACGGCCTGCACGGTCAAACGCGACACCGTAGGGGCCGCGCTCGGTCGGTATCGTCTTGACCGGCTTGAGCGCCGCGTCGAGCACCAACAGGTTGTTCGAGTTCTCGAGCGTCACCACGTAGGCCTTTGCGTCGGGCGAGATCTTGATGCCGCGCGGCCGGTTGCCGAACGGCGACACGTCGATCGACTGCATCTTCTCGAGCGTGGCGAGGTTGTAGATGCCGACCGTGTCGTCGCCCTCGTTGGCCACCAGCAGCCGCTTGCCGTCGGGCGAGAACTCGATGGCCTCGGTCTCGCGCGCGGCCTTGATGCGTCCGACCACCGTCCATTGACCGACGTCGATGACGGCGACTTCCGCGGGTGCGTCGTCGTCCGGCTTGTGCGCGGGCGCACTCTTGCCGGGCGGCCCGCCACCGGACGAAGGCTCGTACGTCACGAAGGCCCGCCGGCCATCGGGGGACATGCGCATGAACTCGACGTTCCGGCCGACCGGGATGCGCTTGACCTCCTTGCGCGTGCCCGTATCGACCACCGAGACATCGGCACTGCCCTGGTTCGCGGTCAGCAGCCAGCGCCCGTCGGGCGTGACGGCAAGCCCGCGCGGGTCCTTGCCGACGGCAATCTCGGCCACGGGCTTGAACGTGCGCGCGTTCAGCACCGTGACGCCCCCGCCCTGGTTCGTGACATAGGCAACGGGGTCCGGCACCTCGGCGCCCGCCTGCAGGATGGACACCCAGCCGACGCTGAGCAGCGTGGCGATGCGGAGGTAGTAGGTCAACGCAGTCATGGTGGTCGTTCGTGCTGTGGGGTCAGTCCTTGTCGACGCCGGAAGCCTTGCCGCCAAACGAGTACGTCAGGCCGATCCAGATCGCGCGCGGCGGCGCCGGCGTCACGAACTGCTGCGTGGTCAGCGTGTAGATGCTCGTGATGCCCGACAGGCCGTAGGTGGAATAGCGCTTGTTGAACAGGTTGTTGATGTACGCCGAGATCTCGAGATGCTTGGTCGGCTTGTAGTGCAGGTTCAGGTTGACGACGCCATACCCGGCCACCGTGCCGTTCGGGTCGGTGTTGCTCTCGTTGCCGTGCGCCACCTGCTTGCCGACCAGGATCAAGCTGCCGCCCACTGACAGGCTCGGGCTGAACGCATACGACGCGCCGAGCTTGAGCGTCTTGTCCGGGATGCCCGGGATCCGGTTGCCGCTCACGACGTGCTGGCCCGTCGCCGTCGTGAATGCCGATTTGTAGACCGCGTCGACATAGCCGAAGTTGGCCGACAGCGTCCATTTGTCGAGCTTCGTGCTGGCGCCCAGTTCGAACCCTCGGCGCTGCGTCTTGCCGACGTTGGCGAAGTAGCCGTACGTGTTGGACGTGGCGATGAACTGGATGTCGTCGCTCAGGCGCGAGTCGTAGAACGAGGCACTCCAGTAGGTCGACTGGCCGATCTTGCCGCGTCCGCCCAGTTCGATGGTCTTGGCCACGACGGCCTTGAGGTCCGGGTCGCCGTTGAAGCCGGTGGGCAGTGAACATGGGCTGTTCGGGTCTGCGCAGGACAGTTCGATCGAGGTGGGCGCGCGCATCGATTCGCTGTAGTTGCCGAAGATGCCCTGCCCCCCGCCGAGGTCGTAGTTGAAGCCCAGCGCCGGGTTGAACCGGTGATAGTGGTGCGAGCCGGCCAGGCTGTTGGTTTCCGGGCCCGCCACCGCGCCGTCGGGGATGCCGTTCGGGGCGGACGCGCTGCCAGACCCCGTGTTGGCATACCGGTAGGCGTTGACGTAATCGGGGTTGTAGTACGACACGCCCGATACGTCGTCCGTCCACGCATAGCCGCCGTCTTCGTTCAGGTACCGCCGGTTCGCGCCGCCCTGGTTGAGCGTGGTGTAGTTGAAGCTGCCGAAGGCCGTCACGCTCAGCCGCTTCGTCACGCTGAACGTATCGGTGAAGTACGCGCTGAAGTTGTTGACGCTGGACGACAGGTTGACCGCGCCGATGACGTTGCTGCCCGTAAACGACGCAGGGTTCGATGCCGACGGTGCCAGCCCGTTGCCCGTGAAGCCGTACTGCTGGTTGGGCGTGACCACGGTCTCGTAGTTGATCAGCCGGGCCAGGTACGTGGTCTGGTCATACGTGATGCGCGTATGGTCGAACGCCGCGCCCAGCGTGAACGCATTCTTGTGCCCGGCCAGCTTGTCGAAGTTCGACCACTGGATGGACGCGCCGACCGTGTCTTCGTGCGTGGCCGAGTCCACCACGCTGGTGTTGATCGCGCTGGTCCAACGCCCATAGCCGAGTGCCAGCGCATTCGCACCCGTCACGGCATTCGCGGCGGTGCCGTTGGGCGCCCTGTTGGCACACCTGTTGGCCGTGACGCCGGCCGTGGTGGATGTGGCGAGCGATCCGTCATCGTTGAAGCAGCCGTCGTCCAGCTCGGCGTTGCTGTTGACGTTGCGCAGGCTTGCCTTGCGGTAGTAGGCGCTGCCCGCGATCTGGTTGTCGTCGTTCAGCCAGTGGCTGCCTTTCAGGTTCAGCAGCGCCATCCGGTTCGAGATGGTGTCGGGCCACGTATAGGCGGCGCTGCGGTTGGACATCATGTCCATCGGCAACGACTGCGTGCCGCTCAGCGACGTATCGGCCAGCGCAGCGGAGAGCTCCAGCTGCGTCGCGCCCTCGTTGCCGCGCCATCGCACCTTGCCGTACAGCTGCTTCACTTCCGAGCCGGAGTGGTCGCGGAAGCCGTTCTGCTTATCGAAGTTGCCGGCTGCGAAATAGTCGACGCCACGCGACGCGTCAACACCGCCTGTCTCGAAGCTCACGGCCTTGCGGCCGAACGAGCCGCCCAGCACGTCGATCGACGTTCCTGGGTGGTCCTTGCCGGTCTTGGTGTTGACGACGAGCGCCCCGCCCAGTGTGTTGAGCCCGAACATCGGGTTGGAGCCGGGCAGGATGTTGACGCTCGACACGGCGTTCATGGGAATGAGATCCCAGTTCACGATCGAGCCGAACGGCTCGTTCACCCGCACGCCGTCAAAGTAGACCGACAGCCCGATCGGCACGCCCAGCAGCGACGACACCTGGAAGCCGCGGTAGTTGACGTCGTTCTGGTACGGGTTGCCGGAGCCGTTGCTGACGCTGACCTGGCCGAGGTTCTCGTTCAGCACGTCCGCCAGGTTCGAGGCGCGCTGCTCCCGAACATCCTTGCCGCTGATGCGCTGGGCGTTGGCGGGAAACTGCGAGAGCGGCACGCCAATGCTGTCGATGGGCGTGGCACCCACGACCTCGGCCGCAGGCAATGCCACCGCAACAAGCTGGTCTTCCGCCCAGGCTCCCGAGTGAAGGCCCGCGGCAGCGAGCGCGAGCACCACACCGCTCAGGCGGGGCGCGGCCTTGCACAGGCGGCTGGTACGCGAATGCACCGTGTGTCTCCCGAAGTGTTCCGTCGCCGTGCCCCCGTGTGCGGACGATGCACCGGGCAACCCGGCATGGCATGGGTTATGGGTGGCAAGGCACCAGTAGCGATGGGGCAGACACCTGTGCGCGCACGCGGCGCGACAGTGCGTTGGGTTGGCGCATGGCCGTGTCTCCTCTTCTCTTGCTCTTGTCTCTGCCTGCGGGTCGTTGCCCGGCAGGTCAGCGGCCGGCGCACGGGTGTCGATGGCCGTGCGCCAGCCGTCCTGCTACACCATCAGAAGAAGCCCAGCGGCTTGGTGTCGTAGCTCACCAGCAGATTCTTGGTCTGCTGATAGTGGTCGAGCATCATCTTGTGGGTCTCGCGGCCCACGCCCGACTTCTTGTAGCCGCCAAAAGCCGCATGCGCGGGATACAGGTGGTAGCAGTTCGTCCACACGCGCCCCGCCTTGATGGCGCGGCCCACGCGGTAGGCGCGGTTGATGTCGCGCGTCCACACGCCGGCGCCCAGGCCGTACTCGGTGTCGTTGGCGATGTGGATGGCCTGCGCCTCGTCCTTGAAGGTCGTCACGGCAATCACCGGGCCGAAGATCTCTTCCTGGAACACGCGCATGCTGTTGTCGCCCTTGAGCAGCGTCGGCTTGATGTAGTAGCCCTTGGCGAGGTTGCCGGGCAGCACTTCCACATCGCCGCCGACCAGGCATTCGGCGCCCTCTTCCTGCGCGATCTCGAGGTAGCTGCGGATCTTGTAGAACTGCTGCTCCGAAGCCTGCGCGCCGACCATCGTTTCTGTGTCGAGCGGGTCGCCGCGCTTGATGGCGGCCACCTTGGTCATCACTGCGTCCATGAAGCGGCTGTAGATCGATTCCTGCACCAGCGCGCGCGACGGGCACGTGCACACCTCGCCCTGGTTGAAGAAGCCCAGCACCAGGCCTTCGGCGGCCTTTTCGATGAAGCTCGGCTCGGCCTGCATGATGTCTTCGAAGTAGATGTTGGGCGATTTGCCACCCAGCTCCACCGTCGACGGAATGATGTTCTCCGCCGCGCACTTCATGATGTGCGAGCCGACCGGCGTCGAGCCCGTAAAGGCGATCTTGGCGATGCGCTTGCTGGTGGCGAGCGCCTCGCCGGCCTCCTTGCCGTAGCCGTGCACGACGTTGAGCACGCCGGGCGGCAGCAGATCGCCGATGAGTTCCAGCAGCACGCAGATGCCCAGCGGCGTCTGCTCGGCGGGCTTGAGCACGATGCAGTTGCCGGCAGCCAGCGCGGGCGCCAGCTTCCACGCGGCCATCAGCAGCGGAAAGTTCCACGGGATGATCTGGCCCACCACACCCAGCGGCTCGTGGATGTGATACGCCACGGTGTGCTCGTTGATTTCGGCCGCCGAACCTTCCTGCGCGCGGATGCAGCCGGCGAAGTAGCGGAAATGGTCCGCCGCCAGCGGGATGTCGGCGTTCAGCGTTTCGCGCACGGGTTTGCCGTTGTCCCACGTCTCCGTCACGGCCAGCATTTCAAGGTTCTGCTCGATGCGGTCGGCAATCCTGAGCAGGATCAGCGAGCGGTCCTGCACCGACGTGCGGCCCCACGCGTCGGCTGCGGCATGCGCGGCGTCGAGCGCGCGGTCGATGTCTTCGGCCGTGGAACGCGGGAACTCGGCAATCACCTCGCCCGTGACCGGCGTGGTGTTGGTGAAGTACTGGCCCTTGACCGGCGCGACAAACTCGCCGCCGATGTAGTTGCCATAGCGCGACTTGAACGAAACGATGGCGCCCGGCGTGCCGGGATGAGCGTAACGCATGGGTTGTCTCCTGATGGATGAGTGATGACGTCAGCGTCTTGGCTTGCGCTGTGTCTGCCTCTTCTCTGCAAGAGCCGGGCCATGTCGCGCGGATGACGTTTGCGCGGCCCGCGATCGCCCACCCGCTGCTGCGCGCTGCCAGGAGTGCTCCAGAATGCAACAGCGGCTGTTGCAAACCGCAACGGCCATCGGCCTGGCAGTGCCGTGCGAACACGCCTCGCGCATGGCATGCATTTCGCAGGAGCACCGGTTCACCTGAACCGGACAGACCCTCGATGAGAAGGCTCCAAGCCAACGCCTGCGCCATCGCGCGAGGCATCGCCGTGCTGATGGCCGCCTGCCTGCCATGGCCGGCGGCCGCCGACGCCAACGCCGACCCTGCCGGCTCGCCGCTCTGGCCGACGGTCCGGCAGGAGGCGCTCGGCACCGCGCCCGCAACCTTCGACACCCGCATCACGATCACCGGCCCCGCGTTTGCGGAAGACCCGATGCAGGTGCCCATCGCCTTCGACGCGTCGGCGCTGGGCAAGGTGGACCGCATCGTCGTCGTGGTCGATCGCAACCCGATCCGCAAGGTGCTGGAGTTCGAGCCGATGCAGGCGCGCCCCGCGCTCTCGTTCCGCTTCAAGCTTCAGGAGGCGTCGCCCGTGCGGGTGGCTGCGCGCACCACGGATGGTGTCTGGCATGTGGCGACGCTCGTCGTCGATGCCACCGGCGGCGGCTGCACGCTGCCCGGCGCCACGCGCGCGAACGCCACCTGGAGCACCACGCTGAACCGCGTGGAATCACGCGTGTTCCCGGGCTTCAGCGGCGCAGGCAGCCGCATCCGCCTGCGCGTCATGCATCCCATGGACACCGGTCTGGTGGCGGGCATTCCGTCGTTCCATATCGAACGGCTCGAACTGCTCGACAGCAGGCGCCAGCCGTTGCTGCGGCTTGCGCTGTACGAACCCGTGGCCGAAAACCCGATCTTCTCGTTCGATCTGGACGGCCCGGCCGCGCGCGGCATCACCGTGGCCGGCGTCGACAACAACGGCAACCGCATCCGCGCACAGGTGACGCCATGAGACGACTGCACGGCGCGCTGCTGGCCCTTGCAATGCTCGCCGGTGGCGCACAGGCTCAGGACCTCGACTATCGCCTCGCCCCGCGACCGGTCGCGCCGGACGTCTGGGTGCTGCAAGGCGCCAACGCCGACTTCGCCCGTGCCAACGGCTGCAACATCATCAACACGGGCTTCATCGATACGGGCGACGGTGTGATGGTGATCAACACCGGGCCGTCATTGCGGTACGGCGAGCAGCAGCGTGAGGCCATCAGCCGCGTCACGCGTGCGCCGGTGCGCTGGGTGTTCAACCTGAATCTGCACCCAGACTACTTCTTCGGCAACCAGGCGTATGCCGATGTTGGCGCGCAGGCGCTGCCGGGCACGATGGCCGGCGCCCAGCGTGAAGGCGCCGCATATGCCGACAACCTCTACCGCCTCTGCGGCGACTGGATGCAGAGCACCGTGTCGACGCCGCCCACGCTGCCAGTGGCGCCCGGCGAGCGCACGTTCGGCCGTCACCGCATCGAGCTGATCCGGTTCGATGGGCATACCGACGATGACCTCGTCGTCATCGACCACACGAGCGGCGTGATCTTTGCCGGAGGTCTGGTCTTCCGCAACCGCATCCCCACCACACCGCACGCCGACATCGCGCGCTGGCTCGCCAGCCTCGATCGCCTGCAAGCCATCGTTGCACGCCACCACGGGTATGTGTTGATCCCCAGCCACGGGCCCGCGCTCGACCACGCAGACGCCATCGCGCAGACGCGCCAGTACCTGCGCTGGCTCGATGCGCGCCTGCGCCGCGCCGCCGAAGACGGCCGCGACCTGGCCGAGGTGCTGGCCATGCCGGTCGCCGACGAGTATGCCCACTGGGCCGGCATGCCTGCCGAGTACGTACGCAACGTGACGCACTTCTACCCCCGCTATGAAAGCGCGGCGCTGGTGCCATGACATGGCGGCGCCCACGCCTGCCCGACGACGCTGGATGGGCCTGATGCTCGCACTCGCGCTCGAACCACCGTTGGCCACGCTGGCGGCGCCGCAGCCCCCGGTGTCGCTGCGTCTCCTGCGGCTGCAGCACGGCCTGTACGCCGCACGCGCCAACAACGCCGAAGCCGCGCGCGCCAACGCAGGGGAAGTCGTTCCCACGCTCGTGCACGTGACGGGCAACGGCGTGCTCGTGGTGGACCCCGGCCCGCACGCGGCGTGGGGCGACCGGCTCATCACCGCCATCCGGCACATCACGGCGGAGCCGGTCCGCTGGGTGGTCAACACACACGCGCACCCCGAGCATGTGCTGGCCAACGCAGCGTTTGCACGGCTGCAGCCTCGCCCAGCCTTCCTGGCTTCTGCGGCCACGGCCAGCCTGATGCGCGAGCGCTGCCAGGCTTGCCTGGCACGGCTGGCGTCCATGCTCGGCACGCAGGCCATGCGGGGCACGCACATCGTCTACCCCGAGCCGGCCCTGCGCGACGGCGACTGGCTGCACACCGGCAAGACCGCGTGGCAGGTGCACATCCACACCGCCGCGCACAGCGCCTCCGACACGGTGCTGTACGCCCCGCAGCAGCGCGTGCTGTGTGTGGGCGGCCTGGCGTATCGGCAGCGCGTGCCCGAACTGCAGGACGGCTCGCTGCTCGGGTGGCGGCAGGCCCTGCGCGGCCTCGAGCGGCTGGATGCCGGCATCGTCGTCGGCACGGCCGTCGGCACACCGATGCAGACACTGCTGCCCACGCTGTCGTATCTCGACGCGCTCAACGACGCGATTGCCGATGCGCTCGATGCAGGCGGCGACGCAGCGCATGCCCTCACCTATGCACCGGGCGGCGCGTATCGCGATTGGCGCAACTTCCATCCGCGGCATGCGCTGAATGTCGCACGCGCCTGGCGTGAACTCGAAGACCGCTGGACGCAGAACGCGCCGCTGCGCTAGGCGCTGCTCCATGGCTGAACACGCAACGAGACACGTGTTGCATCGAGTGTCTCGCGATGTCACACGCGTGACACCCACCTACCGCGCGCAAACGTTATTCAACGCACTGCAACTCCTTGCAATGTCGCGCAAACCGGCGCGATGCGCGTGGTACGCATATTGCAATGCACGCCCGGCGTCGAACGCAGGCCTTGTGTCCGACGCCGCCCCCTGAACAGGCTCGCGCCCAATCCGCGGGGCCCATCACAACGAGAAGATACGGAGACACCATGCAGAACAAGAGCCTTCGACGATACGCCGTGGCAGCCACCCTGGGCTGCGCTGCCAGCGCCGCCTTCGCGCAGTCGTCCGTCACCATCTACGGCACCATCGATGCCGGCGTGCAGTACCGCAACCGCAGCGCCGACAACGCGGGGAGCCTCACCGAGATGCACACCGGCGGCATTAGCCCCAGCATCTGGGGCCTGCGCGGCGTGGAAGACCTTGGCCATGGGCTGAAGGCGACCTTCAACCTCGAAGGACACTACAGCAGCGATACGGGCACGCTCACCAGCGGCCCCGGTTTCAGCTCGCAGCTCTTCCGCCGGCAAGCCAACGTCGGGCTCGGCGGCGAATGGGGCGCGATCACGCTGGGCCGCCAGTACAGCCCGGCCCTGCTCGGCACCATCGGCACGGAGCCGCGCGGCTTCAAGGAGCAGTTCTCGAACCTGTACGGCTGGGCGTACAACCAGTTGGCCGCGCCCGGCAACGCGCTCGGCGCCGGCACGAACCCGGGCAACGACGTTGGTGTGTTCACGGGGAACACGGTGCAGTACGCCAACAACTTCGGGCCGGTCTGGCTCGGCGTCGCCTATTCGCTGGGCGAGGCTGCCGGCAGCTTCAGGAAGGGCAACGAGCTCTCGGTGGGCGCCACGTACACGGGCCCGGTCACCGTCGGCCTCGGCTATCAGCAGATCGCCGACAGCGGCTCTGGCGAAACGCTCAGCAGGCTGTGGAACGCTGGCATCGCCGTTCCGGTCGGCGCCTTCACCGGCCGCGTGAATTACCTGGACGTGACGAACAACGCGCCCAGCGGTGCGCGCGTGTCTGATGTGCAATCGATCGGCGTGGGCCTGGACTACAAGTGGAGCGCCGCCAATACCGCCACGCTCGCTGGCTACTACAGCAAGTACAAGAGCAGCGCGCACGACAGCTCGACCAAGTCGATCGTGCTGAGCAACGACTACGCGTTCTCCAAGCGCACGACGCTGTATGCGCAGCTGGTCTACGCCGACGCGGGCGCGGTGGGCACGGCCGATCCGCTCGAAGGCCTGAAGACGTCGATCGTCGCGGGCGGCACGGCCCCGGGCGCGAAGACCATCCTGGGCGGCGTGGGCTTGCGGCACACGTTCTGACCGGCGGATCACCACGCAGCAGAAACGTCCCTTGGCGAGACCACCAAAGGGGCGCTTGTCACCACCGGGCGCCGTTGCGGTCAGGCAGCGTGCAGCGTCGGATAGTCCGTGAGGCCGCGCGCGCCACCGCCAAACAGCGTCTCGCGATCGTGCAGCGCGAGCGGCGCACCGGTGCGCAGGCGCGCCGGCAGATCCGGATTGGCGACGAACGGACGCCCGAACGCAATCAGCTCTGCCCAGCCCGCGCCAATCGCTTCGCGTGCGCGTTCCGCGGTGTACTTGCCGGCATAGATGAGCACACCGGCGTAGGCCGCGCGCAGTTGCTGCTTGAAGGCGACGGGCATCAGCGGGGCATCGTCCCAGTCGGCTTCGGCAATGTGGATGTAGCCCACGCCAAGCGCATCCAGCAGCCGGGCGGCGGCGAGGTACGTTGTCTCGGGGTCGTCGTCCACGCAGCCGTTGAGGGTGGTCAGCGGTGCAAGACGGATGCCGACACGCGAGGCGTCGCCCGTGCCTTCGATGAGGGCACGCGTGACTTCGTCGAGAAAGCGCAGCCGGTTTTGCAGCGAGCCGCCGTAGGCATCGGTGCGCGCGTTGGCCTGCGAATCGATGAACTGGTTTACGAGATAGCCGTTGGCGCCATGCAGCTCGACGCCGTCAAACCCGGCTTGCATGGCGTTGCGCGCGGCGGCACGGTATTGGCCCACGACCTCTGCGATCTCGCCCACCGTCAGCGCACGCGGTGCCGATGCCTGCACGAAGCCCGGCGTGCGGCCGTCTTCGCCAGCGATGAACACGTTCACGCCCTTGGCCTGGAGGGGCGACGCCGATACCGGCTGGCGGCCACCCAGCAGGCTCGTGTGGCTCAGGCGCCCAACGTGCCAGAGCTGCGCGAAGATGCGCCCGCCGTGGGCATGCACAGCGTCGGTCACCTTGCGCCAGCCCGCGACCTGCTCGGGGGTGTGGATGCCGGGCGTCCACGCGTAGCCCTTGCCGAGCGGCGCCACGTACGTGCCTTCACTGACGATGAGACCGGCGCTCGCACGCTGCGCGTAGTACGCGGCCATCAGTTCGTTGGCGACATCGCCGGGTTGGCTCGCACGCGAGCGGGTCATTGGCGGCATGACGATGCGGTTCGGCAATGTCAGCGGGCCGAGCTGCAGCGGTTGGAACAGCGGGTCGTTCTGCATGATGTGGATTCTCTGTGGCGGATGTGGGGCAAGTTCAGTCCCACGCCGGGGCCAGCCCCTGCGGGCTCACCTCGCGGCCATTGCGCTCCAGCGCGGCGATCTGCGCCATGTCGTCGTCGGTCAGGCGCAGCGTCCGTGCGATCAGGTTGCTGGCGAGGTTCTCGCGCCTGGTGGACGACGGAATGACCGAGTAGCCAAGCTGCATCGCCCATGCGAGCACCACCTGCGCGGGCGTCGCCTGGTGCCGCTGTGCAATCGTGCCGATCACCGGATCGCCCAGCACCTTGCCGTACGCGAGCGTCATGTACGACGTCACATGAATGCCCTCGCCCTGCAGAAAGCTCACCAGCTTGCGGTTCTGCAGATACGGGCTCAGTTCGATCTGGTTCGTGGCGATCGCGTCCTTGCCCACGGCGGCCATCGCTTCCTTCGTCAGCGCGATGTTGAAGTTGGAGATACCGATCTGGCGGGTCAGCCCGCGCGCCTTGGCATCGGCCAGCGCCGTCATGGATTCGTCAACGGAAACGCCTTTGCCGGGCGCCGGCCAGTGGATCAGCGTGAGGTCCACGTAATCGGTCCGCAGCTTGGCGAGACTCTCTTCGAGGCTCGGCGCAAGCTTGTCCCGGGCGGCGTTGTCCACCCAGATCTTGGTGGTGAGGAAGAGGTCTTCGCGGCGCACGCCGGAGGCGGCAATGGCCTCGCCCACCTCGGCTTCGTTGCCGTAGATCTGCGCCGTGTCGATGGCGCGGTAGCCGAGTTCGAGGGCGTTGCGGACGGCGTCGATGACGACCTGGCCCTGCAGGCGGAAGGTGCCAAGGCCGAATGCGGGAATGTTGCTCATGGTGGAATTTCTGGAAACGAATGCATGCGGCGGTATGCCCAGGCATTCTGGCGGTTGCCACTACTGAAATAAACGCCGTTACCGGACAGAAATATTTGACTTGAGATCAAGTATCGGCGGCCTCTCGCTCACAGCAAGCGCAGGCTGCCTTCCAGCCGGTAGAAGTCCAGCGACGGCGCGGTAAAAAACGAACGCGACGTGCCCGCCGCGAAATCGTCAATGTGCACCACGGTCGCGCGGTCGGCTTCCTGCCACGTGATCACGTAGACCTCGCCGGCGACGTGCTGCCAGGTGTAGGCCACTTCGCCCTCGGCGCCGGCAAAGGCCCTTCCGTGATCGCGTAGCGCATGTGGATGCCGTCGTCGGCATAGGCGTTGGTGGCGGTGAGGCCTTCATAGCGGACTTCGAACGTATTGCCGGCAAACGGCGGCAGCAGCTGGGTGGGTGCATGGCAAGGGCTCCGGAAAGCATGCGGGTGACGAAACGGCGGCGTTCAGTGGGCGAGTTCGAGCGGCTCGGCGGTGCGGGCGGGCAGGCCTTCGCGGTCGTCGAGCGGGCCGGTGTGCGCCCTCAGGCCAACTGCCCCGAGCGTGACGGCCGCGGGTCAGCGCGAGTAAGGCGAGTGGCATGGTGGGCACTCCAGGGTCCGATGCGAATGGAGCGCAGTGTGCCCGCTTTACTTTTGCCAAAAAACCGGTCTATAAACGAAAATATCTTGATTTCAGATCAACAATGAAGATCACGCTGGATGAACTCCAGGCCTTTGCCACGGTAGTCGACACCGGCTCGATCACCGCGGCCGCACAACAGCTTGAGTTGACCGTGTCCGCCACGAGCCGCACGCTGGCGCGGCTCGAAGACAAGCTCAGGACCACACTGCTGCGCCGGACCACGCGCCGGCTCGAACTGACCGAAGAGGGCCGCGCGTTTCTGCAGAACGCACGGGCCATCATCGATTCGGTGGAAAGCGCAGAAGAGCAGATGCGCACGCGGCGTGAGAAGCCATCGGGACGCCTGCGGGTGGATGCGGCTTCGCCCTTCATGCTGCATGTGATCGTGCCGCTGGTGCGCGGCTACCGCGAGCGCTTTCCGCAGGTGGAGCTGGAGCTGAACAGCAACGACGGCATCATCGACCTGCTCGAGCGGCGTACCGACGTGGCCATCCGCATCGGTCGGCTCAAAGACTCGACGCTGCACAGCAGGCTCATCGGACACAGCCGCGTGCGCATGCTGGCCAGCCCTGCCTACCTCGAGGCGCACGGCCAGCCGCGCAAGGTCGAGGATCTTGCCAGGCACACCCTGCTCGGCTTCACCGAGCCGGAATCGCTGAACCTCTGGCCCGCACTCGGGCCCGATGGCGAGCCATACAGGATCACGCCTGCGGTGTGGTCGTCCAGCGGCGAGACGCTCCGGCAGCTTGCCCTGGAGGGCACAGGCATCGTCTGCCTGTCGGATTTCATGACCGCGCAGGATCGGGAATCCGGCCGGCTCCTGCAGGTGCTGGCGCGCCAGACGCAGGACGTGCGGCAGCCCATCCAGGCCGTGTACTACCGCAACACAGCCATCTCTGCACGCATTGCCTCCTTCGTCGATTACCTCGTCGAGGCGCTGCGCGGCAAGCCCCCGGCGCGCGGCGCAGCGAAGTGGATGGCACCGTGACGACGCGGGCACTTCATTCAGGACTCAGAACGGGATCGAAGCGTGGCCGATGCCATCAAACTCTGGGGCGGCGAAATCGCCGCGGACGGCCCGGCAAAGCCGGCACATGGCGCGTCCGGCCTGCGCGAACCTCGGCGTGCTGCGGAGCCAAACAAAAAGCCCCTTGGCCGTGAGACCAAGGGGCTTCTGCTATTGCTGGCGGAGAGGGTGGGATTCGAACCCACGGTACCGTCGCCGGTACGCCTGATTTCGAGTCAGGTACATTCGACCACTCTGCCACCTCTCCGGTAACTGGGTCGCTGAATCGCGAAACCGCGACTATAGCAGATTTCTTCCGCCGAAATCAACAGGCTGACACAACAGCGTCAACCCGCCGGTTTCAGGACCTCCTGGCCGCCCAGGTACGGGCGCAGCGCCGCCGGCACGGTGACCGAGCCGTCCGCGTTCTGGTAGTTCTCCAGCACGGCCACCAGCGTGCGGCCCACGGCGAGGCCCGAGCCGTTGAGCGTGTGCACCAGCTCTGGCTTGCCCTGCGCGTTGCGGAAGCGGGCCTGCATGCGGCGCGCCTGGAAGTCGCCCATGTTGGAGCACGAGCTGATCTCGCGATACGTGTTCTGCGCGGGGATCCACACTTCGATGTCGTACGTCTTGGTGCTGCCGAAGCCCATGTCGCCGGTGCACAGCACGACGGTGCGGAACGGCAGTTCGAGCTTGCGCAGGATGTTCTCGGCGGCGTTCGTCATGGCTTCCAGCGCATCGAACGACGTGTCAGGCTGCACGATCTGCACCATCTCAACCTTGTCGAACTGGTGCTGGCGGATCATGCCGCGCGTGTCCTTGCCGTACGAACCGGCCTCGGAGCGGAAGCACGGCGAATGCGCAGCGAACTTCATCGGCAGCGCATCCGCGGGGACGATCTCGTCGCGCACGAGGTTGGTGAGCGGCACCTCGGCCGTCGGGATCAGGTAGAAATTCTCGACGTGCTCGCCGGCTTCGCCGTCCGCGCCCTGCCCCATCTTGCGCGGCACGCGGAACAGGTCTTCCTCGAACTTCGGCAGCTGGCCCGTGCCGCGCATCGACGCGGCGTTGACGATGTAGGGCACGTATGCCTCGGTATAGCCGTGCTCCTGCGTGTGCGTGTCGAGCATGAACTGCGCGAGCGCACGGTGCAGGCGCGCAACCTGGCCCGTGAGCACCGTGAAACGCGCACCCGACAGCTTGGCGCCGGCGTCGAAATCAAGCCCCAGCCCGGCGCCCAGATCCACGTGATCCTTGACCGGAAAGTCGAACGTGCGCGGGGTGCCTTCACGGCGCACTTCCACGTTCTGCGTTTCGTCCTTGCCGACCGGAACGCTCTCGTGCGGCACGTTCGGGATCGACAGCATCAGGTCCTGCAGCTTGGCCTGCACCACGTCGAGCTGCGAAGCCGAGGCCTTGAGTTCGTCGCCGATGCCCGACACTTCCGCCATCACCGCCGAGGCGTCCTCGCCCTTGCCCTTGAGCATGCCGATCTGCTTCGAGAGGCTGTTGCGGCGGGCCTGCAGCTCTTCCGTGCGGGTCTGGATGGCCTTGCGCTCCGCTTCGAGCGCGGCAAAGCCGGCCACGTCGAGCACATAGCCGCGGTCTTTGAGGCGCGCAGCAACGGCGTCGATGTCTTTGCGCAGCAGTTGGATATCAAGCATGGTGGGGAGAGGAAACCGAGGATTGCGAACGATCGGAATGACCGAAAAGGCCGATTTTATCGCACCGGCCTGCCGCCTTTATTTGCTGCGGGACGATTTGTCCTGTTCGGCGTGCCACTGCGCATCCAGCTCGCGCAGGTGGCGCAGCTTGTCGCCGATCTTGCCTTCGAGGCCGCGTGGCGTCGGGACGTACCAGTTCTGCGCGGGCAGATCGTCGGGAAAGTACGTTTCGCCGGCAGCATAGGCTTCGGGCTCGTCGTGGGCGTAGCGATAGGCGTGGCCGTAGCCGAGCTCCTTCATCAGCTTGGTCGGCGCATTGCGCAGATGCACGGGCACCGCGCGCGACTTGTCCTGACTGACGAACGCGCGGGCCGCGTTGTAGGCGTTGTAGCCCGCATTGGACTTGGGCGCGACGGCCAGGTAGATCAGCGCCTGCGCGAGCGCCAGTTCGCCTTCGGGCGAGCCGAGCCGCTCGTAGGTTTCCGCCGCATCGAGGGTGATGCGCGCGGCGCGGGGGTCGGCCAAGCCGATGTCTTCCCAGGCCATGCGCACGATGCGGCGCGCGAGGTAGCGCGGATCGGCGCCGCCGTCGAGCATGCGGCAGAACCAGTACAGCGCCGCATCCGGATCGGAGCCGCGCACGGACTTGTGCAGCGCGCTGATCTGGTCGTAGAACGCGTCGCCGCCCTTGTCGAAGCGGCGTAGGTTTTCGGACAGCGCCGAAGCCAGCAGCGCCTCGTCGATGACCGGCACTTGGTTTCCGGCCCCCGCGCCCTCGGCCTGCGAGCGCGCGGCGCGCGTGACGATCTCGATGTTGTTGAGCAGTTTGCGGCCATCGCCATCGGCGGAAGCCACGATGGCATCGAGCGCGGCGGGTGTCCACTCAAGGCTGCCCAGCGCCAGGCGCGCGCGCTCGGCCAGCTGCTTGAGCTCGTCGTCCGACAGGCTCTTGAGCACGTAGACAGCCGCACGCGAGAGCAACGCCCCGTTCACCTCGAAGGAGGGGTTCTCGGTCGTCGCGCCGATGAAGGTGAACAGGCCGCTTTCCACGTGCGGCAGGAAGGCGTCCTGCTGGCTCTTGTTGAAGCGGTGGACTTCATCGACGAACACCAGCGTCCGGCGCCCGTTGGCGCGGAACTGCTCGGCGCGTTCCACCGCCTCGCGGATGTCCTTCACGCCAGACAGCACGGCCGACAGCGCGATGAACTCGGCATCGAACGCATCGGCCATCAGCCGCGCCAGCGTGGTCTTGCCGACGCCGGGCGGGCCCCAGAGGATCATCGAATGCGGCTCCCCGGAGGCAAACGCCACGCGCAGCGGCTTGCCCGGCCCCAGCAGGTGCTGCTGACCGATCACATCGTCGGCGGAATGGGGGCGGAGGCGCTCGGCCAGCGGCATGTGGGCGGGCGCGTTGGGGAAGAGAGAAGCGGAAGCGTTCATGCGGAGATTGTCGCAGAATCCGTCCGCCGGCCGCTTCCCCGGCAACCTCAGGCGGCGCGTGCGTCCAGCGCCGGCGCCTCTGCGGCCATCCTGCTCCGGCCGATCAAAAGCACACAGACCAGCGACAGCGCCGCAAAACCGGCATAGAAGATCGCCATCGGCCACCACAGCGGGAAAAAGCGATCAGCCAGCACCGTGGCAAGCAGCGGTGTCAGGCCACCCGCAAAGGCGCCGCACACCTGATACGACAACGAAATCGCCGTGTAGCGGATGCGCGCCGCAAACATGCCGCTGACAAAGCCCGCGATGATCGCGTAGTAGCCGGACTCGGCCAGCGTGGCGATGGCCACTCCTGCAAACACGGTATGCGCCTCGCCCATGCGGACCAGCGGGAGCATGATGAACGGCACGACCACCGCGAAGGCCGCGAGGATGACCAGCATGCGGCGCGTTCCGAAACGGTCGGCCAGCGTGGCCGCCCCAAGCTGCACGAAGAACTGCAGCACGGCGACCCAGAACATGCAGTCGAGAATCATCGCGCGATCGAGCTGCAGGTACTGCGTGGCATACGAAATCATGAAGATGTTGCTGAAGTACACGCCCGCGATGCCGTACACGTTGGCGCCGATGGCCAGCGCGATCAGCGGCCACGCCTTGAACGCCTCCGCCAGCGGCTGCTTCGCCACGTCGCCGGAGGCCTGCATCGCCTCGAATTCCGGCGATTCGTTGACCGACATGCGGATCACAAAGCCCACGGCCAGCAGCACCGCGCTCGCCAGGAAGGGCAGGCGCCAGCCCCACGCCATGAAGGCCTCCGGCTCGAGCCGGCTGACGGCGGAAAAGGCCAGCATCGACAGAATCAGGCCACCGGCGCTGCCAAGCTGCGCGAACGAAGCAAAGAAGGTACGCCGGCCTTTCGGCGCATGCTCGCCGGCCAACAGCACTGCGCCGCCCCACTCGCCACCCACGGCAATGCCTTGCAGCACACGCAACGCCACCAGCGCGACCGGCGCAATCCATCCGGCCTGCGCATAGGTGGGCAGACAACCGATCAGCACGGTGGCAACGGCCATGAGGGTGAGCGTGCCCATCAGCGCGCGCTTGCGGCCGAGCCTGTCGCCGATGCGGCCGAACAGCACGCCGCCGATGGGCCGGGCAAGAAATCCGATGGCGAACGACCCGAACGAAGCCAGCAGCCCCAGCAAGCGGTTCTCTCCCGGGAAGAACAGCGGCCCGAAGACAAGCGCCGCCGCCGTGGCGTAGCTGTAGAAGTCGTACCACTCGATGGTGGTGCCGATGAACGATGCCATCGCCGCACGGCGTGGCTGGGCGATCGACTGCGCTGCTTGCATGGGGTCTCCTCTCTGTTCTTATGGGTGTCGCATCAGGCGCGGTATTCGACGCCGGGCAGCACGCACAGCATCTCGAACGCGAGGTTGGCGCCGAGCAACGCCGTCGTCCCGAACGGGTCGTATGGCGGGGACACCTCGACCAGATCCGCGCCGACGATGTCGAGACCGCGTGCGCCGCGCACGATCTCCAGCGCCTGCGGCACGGTCAGGCCGCCAATCTCCGGCGTACCGGTACCCGGCGCATAGGCCGGGTCGATCCCGTCGATGTCGAAGCTGATGTAGACCGGGCCGCCCTGCACGCGAGCGCGCACCTCTTCCATGAGCGGCGCGAGCGATCGGTGCCAGCATTCCTCAGCGGTCACCACGCGAAAGCCCTGTTCACGACACCAGTCGAAATCCTCGGCCGCGTAGCCCGTGCCGCGCAGGCCGATCTGCACGACACGGTTGCAATCGAGCAAGCCCTCCTCCACCGCGCGGCGAAATGGCGTGCCGTGCGCGATCTTCTCGCCGAACATCGTGTCGTTGACGTCGGCATGCGCGTCCACGTGGATGAGGCCGATGCGGCCGTACTTGGCATGCATCGCGCGCAGGATGGGCAGCGTGACGGTGTGGTCGCCGCCCAGGCCGATCGGGCGGCAGCCGCCGGCGATGATCTCCCGGTATGCGGCCTCGATGCGCGCGATCGAGTCATGCAGGTTGTATGGGTTGGTCGGCACGTCGCCGATGTCGGCCACGCGCAGCGAGTCGAACGGCGCAGCGCGTGTGGCCATGTTGTACGGCCGCAGGAGGACGGATTCCGCGCGGATCTGCCGGGGCCCGAGCCGTGCGCCGTTGCGATTGGACGTGCCCAGGTCGAACGGCACGCCGACAAAGCAGGCGTCCAGCCCGGCGGCAGACGTGGCGGCGGGCAGCCGCATCATGGTGGCAATGCCGCCAAAACGCGGCATGGCGTTGCCCGAAGCGGGCTGGAAGAGGTCGGCGCGGTCGTTCATGGCAGTCGCATGGTCACATCGTCCCGAGACGATGTAATGAGTGTCAATAAGCTGCATTCTTGCCGATGGATTTCGCACGTAGAATGCGAAATCTCCGAATCAAACATCGATATGGATCGATGTATCGACCGTGCTGGGACAAGCTTCCGATCTTGATCTGCGACTGATCCGCGTATTTCTCGCCGTGGTCGACGCGGGCGGCATCACCCCTGCCCAGGCAACGCTGAACGTGGGGCAATCCACCATCAGCACGCAGCTGTCCACGCTGGAGACGCGACTGGGCTACCGGCTATGCGAGCGCGGCCGCAGTGGCTTCCGGCTCACCGCGCGCGGCGAACGCTTCGTCGATTCCGCCCGCAAGCTGCTGGGCGCACTCGACGTCTTCAGCGCGGAGGCGCGCAAGGTGGGCCGCACGCTGGTCGGCACGTTGAATCTCGGCTTGATCGGCCATGCGCCCGTCAACGCGAATGCGCGTATCAGCCAGGCCATCGAGCGCTTTCGGCAACGCGATGAATCCGTGCATTTCACGGTCTCGGTACGCCCGCCCGGGGAGCTGGAAGGACTGCTGCTCGACAACAAGATCCATATGGCGATCGGCTACTTCTGGCACCGCGTGCCGGCGCTGGACTACACGACGATCTTCCACGAGACGCAGCTTGCGTATGCGGGGCGCGGCCATCCGCTGTTCAAGAAGGCTGGGGACGTGACGCCCGCGCAGGCACTGGCGCACGCGTGGGCGTGGCGCAGCTATCCGCTGCCGGAAGCGGCGGGCTCGCCGGCCGAGCGGCCGGTGACTGCGGTGGCAGACAACATGGAAGCGGTGGCAATGCTGGTGCTGTCAGGCCGGCACCTGGGTTACCTGCCGGAGCACTTTGCGGCGCCCTATGTGGCCCAGGGCCTGCTGACGCCGTTGGCACCCGCTGCCATGCGCTACGAGGTGCCGTTCGACATGGTGGTGCGCCGCGATGCCCGGCGCAATGATCTGCTGGCCGCCTTCATTGCCGACATGAAAGCGGCCCACGCCTAAAAGACGCGCATGCCGTCAGTTCGACGCGCGCTGCACCAATCCCATGAACGCCTTGGCCGGAAGCGGCCCATGGCACGACTGCGTGCCGTTGGCCGCGCGCAGCAGCAGCCAGACGTTTTCGCTGGCCGGCGGCTGAATCACGAACGGCTGACGCGCCGACGCTTCGGGCAGGCGTGGATCGGCCGGCGCCTGGATCGGCACGACCTGCCCGGCGTGGCCTTTCACCAATGCGCTGCACTCGGCGCTGGGCAGTTCGGTCGCGTGCAGGAAATCCTTGTTGACCAAGGCCTCGGCCAGCACCGTGTCTGGCGCGGTGAGGAACGAATCGATATCAAAACGGGACGCACCCATCGAGGCGCATCCCGCAAGCACAACCGCCGCTGACGCCGCAGCGACAACAGCGGCGGCTCGGTGCAGCGACGTGGTGAACGGCAAAGGCATGGTCGGTCTCCTGGTCTAGGACAGCAACGGCGCCGGCCTCCACGCGTCATTGCTTGATGACGTCGGCCCCTTTGGGCGGCGTAAAGCGGAACACGTTGGCCGGCAGTTGCGGATTCTTCTGGATGTTCGAGAACGTCAGGAGGGTGGTGTTCCCGAAGGCGTCGCGCAGCTCCATCCCCTGCAGCTCGCCGCTGCGAAAACCGATGGCGATGCGCTCGAACTGGGTGTCCTTCGCCTTGGGCGTGAGCTCAACCCAGTCGATACCGTCCTTGGTGCCGCCCTCCTTGAGCGCGAAGTTCTTCGACAGGTCGTTGCTGCCGAACAGGATGGCGGCCGGGCTGGAACCCAGCGACGCATCGAGCTTGCGCTCCGTGACCTGGTTCAGGTCTTTGTCGAAGATGTAAAGCGTCTGGCCGTCGGCGGAGAGCTGCTGTTCATAGGGCTTCACATAGCGCCAGACGAAGCGGCCCGGGCGCGAGAAGACAAAGTCGCCGCTGGACGTGCCGGCCACACGCAGCGGGTTGCCGTTGGTGCCGCCCTTCACCTGGCGCTGCACGAACTCGCCGCGCGCGGTGGTGACGTTGCTCACGAAGGCGTTGAGCTGTTCGACGGCGCCTGCGTAGGCCCCGGCAGACCATGCCGCCAGCGAGACCAGCCCGGCGGCCATCAGGTGACGTGCTTTCAACACAAACATCGGAATCCCGGTAAGCAGTTGATGTGGTGGTTAGTCGTCGAGCGCGCCGGAACATTCCACTCGCGCGGTAACGCGATGTAACGGCAGCGTCATTCCTCTTCGACGACGTTGCCGTTGCGATTGGGCGCCAGGATTTCGCGGTTGCCGTTGCCCGACATGGCGGACACAAGCCCCGCCTTTTCCATGTCTTCGAGCAGGCGCGCGGCGCGGTTGTAGCCGATGCGCAGGTGACGCTGCACCAGCGAGATCGACGCGCGCCGGTTCTTGAGCACCACGTCGACCGCCTGGTCGTACAGCGGGTCGGCTTCGCCGCCACCGCCGCCTGCAATGCCTGCGCCGCCGCCGAACCCGTCGCCGCCGCCGTCGTCGGCCACACCGCCTTCGAGAATGCCCTCGATGTAGTTCGGCTCGCCCTGCGCCTTGAGGTTTTCCACCACGCGATGCACTTCGTCGTCCGACACGAACGCGCCGTGCACGCGCACCGGCAAGCCGGTGCCGGGCGCCAGGTACAGCATGTCGCCCATGCCGAGCAGCGCTTCGGCACCCTGCTGGTCGAGAATCGTGCGCGAGTCGATCTTGCTGCTGACCTGGAACGCGATCCGCGTCGGCACGTTGGCCTTGATCAGGCCCGTGATCACGTCCACCGACGGACGCTGCGTCGCCAGCACGAGGTGGATGCCGGCCGCACGCGCCTTCTGCGCAATCCGCGCGATCAGCTCTTCGACCTTCTTGCCGACCACCATCATCAGGTCGGCCAGTTCGTCGATCACGATGACGATCATCGGCAGCTTGTCGAGCGGCTCCGGCGCGTCGGGCGTGAGGCTGAACGGGTTGGGAATCTTTTCTTCGCGCGCGGCGGCTTCTTCGATCTTCTTGTTGAAGCCGGCCAGGTTGCGCACGCCCATCTTGCTCATG
Source organism: Ralstonia mannitolilytica (assembly GCF_905397375.1). Classification (GTDB taxonomy): domain Bacteria; phylum Pseudomonadota; class Gammaproteobacteria; order Burkholderiales; family Burkholderiaceae; genus Ralstonia; species Ralstonia mannitolilytica. Next base: position 50,767 of record NZ_CAJPVG010000004.1, on the reverse strand, counting down.
AGCTTGTAGCGGCGCTCCATTTCGCCCACGGCCCAGTTGAGCGCGTGGCCGGCCTGGCGCATGTCCGTCACGACCGGGCACAGCAGGTGCGGAATGCCTTCGTAGATGCTCAGTTCCAGCATCTTCGGGTCAATCAGGATCAGGCGCACCGCGTCGGCCTTCGCCTTGTACAGCAGCGACAGGATCATCGCGTTGATGCCGACCGACTTGCCGGAACCCGTGGTGCCGGCCACCATGCAGTGCGGCATCTTTGCCAGGTCGGCCACCACCGGCTTGCCGGCGATGTCCTTGCCCAGCGCGAGCGTGAGTTGCGATGCGCTCTCGTTGTAGACCTGCGAACCGAGAATCTCCGACAGGCGCACGGCCTGGCGCTTGGGGTTCGGCAGCTCTAGGCCCATGTAGTTCTTGCCCGGAATCGTCTCGACTACGCGGATCGACACCAGCGACAGCGAACGCGCCAAGTCCTTCGCCAGGTTGACGATCTGGCTGCCCTTCACGCCCGTGGCGGGCTCGATTTCATAGCGCGTGATGACCGGGCCCGGATAGGCCGCCACCACCTGCACTTCCACGCCGAAATCCTTGAGCTTCTTCTCGATCAGGCGCGAGGTGAATTCCAGCGTCTCGGCGCTCACGGTTTCCACCACGGGCGGAACCGGATCAAGCAGCGCCAGCGGCGGCAGGTCGGAATCGTGAATGTCGACAAACAGCGGCTGCTGCTTCTCGCGCTCCACACGCTCGCTCTTGACCACGGCGGCCGGGCGCACGATCTGCACCGGCGGCGATTCTTCAATGCGCACGCGGCGGGTTTCGACCACCTCTTCGCGCTCGACCTTGGCGGCCTCGCCGATGGCCCGGTCCTGCTTGCTCTCGCGGCGCGTCTTGAAGCCGACGAACAGCATCTCGACGCCCGCGCCGATCTGCTCGGCGAGGTTCAGCCACGAAAAGTGGAAGAACAGCGACAGCCCCACCAGAAACGCAAACAGCAGCGCCAGTGTGCCGCCGGTAAAGCCGAGCGAATGCTGCATCGCCCCGCCGATCAGGTCGCCCAGCACGCCGCCAGGCGCACGCGGCAGCTTCATGTGCATGCTGTACATGCGGATGGCTTCCAGGCCCATGCTGGAAGCCAAAATCAGCGCAAAGCCGATCCACGTGACGCTGGCGTCAACGCGCGGCATGGCCGTGCGGGGCAGGCGCTCGTCCGACATCAGCTCGCGCCAGCCGCGCCACACCTTGCGCACCAGCAGCACCGCCCACCAGTAGGCCGACGCGCCAAAGACAAACAGCAGCAGATCGGCCAGCCACGCGCCCACGCGGCCGCCCAGGTTGCGGATCTGGTCGACCTGGCTGGCGTGGGTGAAGCCGGGATCGGCCCTGTTGTATGACAGGAGGATGATCAGGAAGGCGATGGTCACCGCCAGCAACAGGAACCAGCGGACCTCGCCCAGCAGCCGCCCGATGCGGGAGGGCAGTGCGGCGGGGTCGGTACGGGTCGTCGGAGTGGTGGAAGCTCGGGCCATGCGGGAGACGGATATGCCGCCCGGCAGGTGGGCCGCGCGGCTTGGGACTGCACGAATGCGATGGCAACGATTGTAACGCGGCCCTATCACCGCCATTGGAATTTACAACCGGGCGGACGAGGGGGGCCCACTTTATAATGGCGGCCATCACCCTCACCTAGCCTGCACGGCGGCCGCTTTACTTTCACCCTTCACCCCGTGCCGCGCACAAACCGAACGCATCATGGCAAAACACGCAAAAGTGCTGATTCTCGGCTCCGGCCCCGCCGGCTACACGGCCGCCATCTACGCCGCCCGGGCCAACCTGAACCCGGTGCTGATCACGGGCCTGGCCCAGGGTGGCCAGCTCATGACCACCACCGACGTTGAAAACTGGCCCGCCGACAAGGAGCACCTGCAAGGCCCCGAGCTGATGCAGCGCTTCCTGGAGCACGCCGAGCGTTTCAAGACCGAGGTGCTGTTCGACCACATCCACACTGCGCATCTGCATGAAAAGCCGATCCGCCTGATCGGCGATTCCGGCGAGTACACCTGCGACGCGCTGATCATCTCCACCGGCGCCTCGGCGCAGTACCTCGGCCTGCCGTCGGAAGAGAAGTTCGCGGGCCGCGGCGTGTCCGCATGCGCCACCTGCGACGGCTTCTTCTACAAGGGCCAGGAAGTGGCCGTGGTGGGCGGCGGCAACACCGCCGTGGAAGAAGCGCTGTACCTGTCGAACATCGCCAGCAAGGTCACGCTCATCCACCGCCGCGACAAGTTCCGCGCCGAGCCGATCCTGGTCGACCGCCTGCACGAGCAGGAGAAGAAAGGCAAGATCGAGCTCCGGACGAACATGGTGCTCGACGAGATCCTCGGCGACGAGTCCGGTGTCACTGGCGCCCGCCTCAAGGGCACCAACGAAAATGAAGGCAAGACCGAAGAGATCAAGGTGGCGGGCGTGTTCATCGCCATCGGCCACAAGCCGAACACCGACATCTTCAAGGGTCAGCTCGAGATGAACGACACGGGCTACATCCGCACGAAGAGCGGCCTGGACGGTATGGCCACGGCCACAAACATCCCTGGCGTGTTCGCCGCCGGCGACGTGCAGGACCACATCTACCGCCAGGCCATCACCAGCGCCGGCACGGGCTGCATGGCCGCGCTGGACGCGCAGCGCTACCTGGAGGGCCTGCAGAACTAAGCGGGCTGCGCCCCGTCCTGGCAGCGGCCGATGGGCGACCATCGGCCGCTTTGCCATGTGCGGCGCATTCGTATAATCCACGCACGGTCCACCTGATCTGCCCTTCGCCATGAAACGCGCCTCCACTCCCGCCAACAAGCTCGGGCTGACCGATCTTGCCAAGCTGCGCGAGCAGCTCAAGCACGAGACCGAGGCCCGTGAAGCCGAACGCCAGCGCGCCGAAGCGGCGGCACGCCAGGCGGCCGAAGAGGCCAACATCTTCCGCGCCAGCATCGGCGAGGTCAGTGCGCTGCGCCAGAACAGGCGCGTGGAGCATCCGCGCAATCCTCCGGCCCCCGACCCGGTGCACTCGCGCGCCGAAGACAAGCGCGTGCTCGATGCCTCCCTGTCGGACGAATTCGACGTGGACAACCTGCTCGACACCGACGACACGCTGTCGTACCGCCGCCCCGGCATCGGCGCCGACGTACTGAAGAAACTGCGCCGCGGCGAGTGGGCCACGCAAGACCAGATCGACCTGCATGGCCTGCGCCGCGATGAAGCCCGCGAGGCGCTGGCGGGGTTCCTGCGCCGGGCGGTGCAGCGCGGCATCCGCTGCGTGCGCGTGATCCACGGCAAGGGCCTTGGCTCGCCCGACCGGACGCCCGTGCTCAAGGGCAAGGTGCGTTCCTGGCTGGTGCAGAAGGAAGAAGTGATCGCCTTCGTCGAGCCGCGCAACACGGCCGGCGGCGCCGGCGCGGTGCTGGTGCTGCTGCGCCAGCCGCACGGCTCCTGAAGCAGCACCCAGTCGATACAACAAGAACAGCACGCCCATGCACTCGCGCCTGGAACTCGTCATGCACTGGATGGAGATCCTCGCGGTCTTCTCGTTTGCCATCTCGGGGCTGGCCGAGGCGAAGCGGCGACGGCTCGATGCCGTGGGCGCGTTCATCGTGGCGTTCCTCACCGCGTTTGGCGGCGGCACGCTACGCGATCTGCTGCTCGATCGCCGGCCCTTCTACTGGGTGGAACACGAGCACTACCTGCTGGCGCTGTTCGTGATGAGCCTGTTCGCCAACTGGGTGATCCGGCTGGTAAGCCAATTGGTCTCGGACCGCCTGCTGATCGTGACCGATGCCATCGGCCTCGGGCTCTTTGGCGTGCTTGGCACGCAGCTGGCGCTGGATGCGGGCGTGCCGGTCTTCGTCTCGGTGATGATGGGCGTCATCACGGCGGCCTTTGGCGGCCTGCTGCGCGATGTCGTCTGCAATGAAGTGCCCATGCTGCTGCGGGACAACCACCCGTACGCGACGTGCGCATTTCTCGGGTGCTTCCTCTACGTCGGGCTGACGCATACGGACCTGCTGCCGAGCGTATCCGTGGTGATCGCCACGCTGGCGATCGTGATCGGGCGGCTGGTGGCGCTGCGCTGGAACATCACCCTGCCGCGCTGATCGACACCGGCCGGCGTTGGCACGCCGGCCAAGAACCGCTTACACGGCGGCTTCGTCCTTCTCGCCGGTGCGGATGCGGATCACCTGCTCCACCGGCATCACGAAAATCTTGCCGTCGCCGATCTTGCCCGTCTTGGCAGCCTTGACGATGGTATCGATCACGTTCTCGACCTGGCTGTCGGCCACCACCACCTCGATCTTGATCTTCGGCAGGAAGTCGACCACGTATTCGGCGCCGCGATACAGCTCGGTGTGGCCCTTCTGCCGGCCGAAACCCTTGACTTCGGTGACGGTCAGCCCGGTCACCCCCACGTCGGCGAGCGACTCGCGCACTTCGTCCAGTTTGAAGGGCTTGATGATGGCGGTGATCTGTTTCATGGGGTGTCTCGCAAACTAGTTGGTGAGGTATTCAAGCGTCCAATAATACTGGAGGCGGGTGACGCGCACATCCCTGCCGATGCCGGCCACCGTCTGCAGCAGCACGGGGTCGTCGGGAAAGTTCTTCAGCACATCGTGCTCGGTGCCGTCCTGCAGGGGGCGACGCTGCCACGTGTTGCCATGTTCGTCGCGGTAGGCGATGGGCGTGCTGGAGCCGGCCACATACTGGTTGTCGAACCAGAGCACGCGTACGCCTGGCCCGACGACGCGGTGCAACCCTTCGACGTGTGCACGCAAACGCTGCAGCGGCACATGCGACCACCAGCATCCTGCGGTCATCACATCAAACGCACCGGGCACGAACGGCAGCGCATCGTTGTCCGCACGCACGAAGGACGCCCCGGCGATGCGCTTGTCGCGCGCGATACGCAGCACGGTGTCGTTGTAGTCGGCGCCGACGATGCTGCGCGCGTCCGCCATGGCCTCGGTCCAGAAGCCGGTGCCGCACGCCAGGTCCAGCACCCGTGCACCACGCGTGATGTCGCGCACGCGCGCCTTCAGCCACGCCAGATCGCCCTGCCGCTCCGGCTTCGCATAGATGCCTTCGTATTCGGGGGCGCGCCTGGCGTAGTAGTCGAGCATGGCGTCGGCCTATTCCTTGAAGCGCGAGGTGATCGGATACCGCCAATCCCGGCCGAACGCCCGCTGCGTGACGCGGATGCCCACCGGGGCCTGACGGCGCTTGTACTCGTTGATCTTGATGAGACGCACGATCTTCTGCACGTCGGCCGCGGCAAAGCCGGCCGCGATGATGTCGGCCACCGGCTGGTTCTGCTCCATGTAACGCTGCACGATGGCATCGAGCGCATCGTATTCGGGCAGGCTGTCCTGGTCGGTCTGGTTTTCACGCAGCTCGGCTGACGGCGCGCGCGTGAGGATGCGCTCGGGAATCACGTCCGACAGCGTATTGCGGTAGCGGCACAGCCGGTAGACCAGCGTCTTGAAGATGTCCTTGATGACCGCAAAGCCGCCGGCCATGTCGCCGTACAGCGTGCAGTAGCCGACCGCCATCTCGCTTTTATTGCCGGTGGTCAGCACGATGCGGCCGGACTTGTTGGACAGCGCCATCAGCAGCGTGCCTCGAATGCGCGCCTGGATGTTCTCTTCCGTGGCGTCTTCCGGGAGGTCGCGGAATTCCTCCGCCAGCGCACCCTTGAACGCGTCGAACATCGGCGCGATGGGGATTTCGTCGTATTGCACGCCGAGGCGGGCGGCCATGTCGCGCGCATCGAGCCAGGAGATGTCGGCCGTGTAGCGCGACGGCATCATGACGGCGCGCACGCGGTCGGCGCCCAGCGCATCGACGGCAATCGCCAGCACGAGGGCGGAGTCGACCCCGCCAGAAAGACCAATGATCGCGCCCGGAAAACCGTTCTTGCCGAGGTAATCGCGCACGCCGAGCTTGAGTGCTTCGTACACCTGCGCTTCCAGCGGCGCCTCGGGCACGATCGTGCCGGGCAGCGCCTTGCCGCCGTCGAACTGCGCATAGCCGAGGCCTTCGACAAACTGGCCCATCTGCACGACCACCTTGCCGTCGGCATCGAGCACGAAGGAGCCGCCGTCGAACACGAGCTCGTCCTGCCCGCCGACGAGGTTCGCATACACATGCGGCAAGCTCGATTCCTTCACGCGCGCGCCGATAATCTGCTCGCGCAGGTCTTCCTTGTCGAGGTGATACGGCGACGCGTTGGGGATCAGCACCACCTGCGCGCCAGCGGCCTTGGCGTAGGCCGTGGCCGTGGGGTACCACGCGTCTTCGCAGATGATGACGCCGAACCGCGTGCCATCCACCTCGAACACGAAGGGCTCGGTGCCGGGCTGGAAGTAGCGCTTTTCGTCAAAGACCTCGCTATTGGGCAGATCGAGCTTGTGGTAGCGGCCGACCACGCGGCCATCGGCGGCCACGGTGCAGGCGTTGGTGGGCTTGGGCAGCACGCCCGGCGCCGGGGGCTCCAGCGAGACCTGCGGATGCCCGATCAGCACGTGCAGGCCTGCAAACGCCGCCAACTCTGCGATCAGCGCGTCCAGCGCACGCGCGCTGGCGTCGATGAACGCCGGGCGCAACAGCAGGTCTTCGGGCGGATAGCCGGTGAGCGAAAGTTCCGGCGTAACCAGAATGCGCGCACCGGCCTGGTGCGCCTCACGTGCGGCGGCAACGATGCGGGCGGCATTGCCGGCGAAATCGCCGACGGTGCAGTTGATCTGTGCAAGAGCGACTGTGACGGTCATGGGGGTATGTGGAAGGCAAGCGCGGCATTCCGGGCTGGAATTAGAATCGGCGGCATGACCTCTCGCCCCCTTTTTCCCGGGCCCGAAGCTCGCACTGGTTCGCGACACGAATCGGCCAATTATCGCACGCAGCTCGTGACCGATCTGCGCGACATCGGCCGCGTCGCGTGGGACGCCCTGCTGGCCCTGCAGCCCGAAGCCACGCCATTTCTGCGCTTCGACTTCCTGCAGGCACTGCACGAAAGCGGCAGCGCCTCACCGGAAACCGGCTGGTCGCCGCAATACCTGACGCTGTGGGAGCCCACCTCCGATGGCGATGTGCTGGCCGCGGCCATGCCGCTGTATGTGAAGGGCCACTCCTACGGCGAATACGTCTTCGACTGGGCGTGGGCCAACGCGTATGCGCAGCACGGGCTGGAGTACTACCCGAAATGGCTGTCGGCCGTGCCGTTCACGCCGGTGCAGGGTGCCCGTCTCCTGGCGCGCGATGCGGCTTCACGGGCGGCGCTGCTCGCCACGCTGCTCGCCATCGCGCGCCAGAGCGAGCTGTCGTCGCTGCACGTGCTCTTCCCGACCGCTGATGAGGCCGAGCAGATGCGCGCGGCCGGCATGCTGCTGCGCGAGGGCGTGCAGTTCCACTGGTGCAACGCCGGGTTTGCCAGCTTTGACGACTTCCTCGGCGCGTTGGAGCAGAAAAAGCGCAAGAACATCCGCGCGGAACGCCGGCGGGTGCGCGAGGCCGGCATCACGTTCCGCCATGTGCCGGGCGCCGCGGCCACCGAAGCCGACTGGCGCTTTTTCCACCGCTGCTATCGGGCGACCTATCGTGAGCATCACTCGTCGCCGTACCTGAACCTGGCGTTCTTCCAGCAGATCGGCCAGACGATGCCGGAGAACCTGCTGCTCGTGATTGCCTCGCGCGACGGCAACGACATCGCCAGCGCGCTGCTGGTGATCGACAGGCGGCCGGAGGCTTCGGTCATGTATGGAAGGTACTGGGGGGCGGTCGAACATCACCCCTGCCTGCACTTCGAGACCGCGTATTACCAGCCACTGGCGTATTGCATCGAACACGGCATCCGCACATTCGAGGGCGGCGCCCAGGGCGAGCACAAGATGGCGCGCGGGTTCGAGCCTGTGGCGACGCTGTCGGCGCATTGGCTGGCGCACCCGGCCTTTGCCGATGCGGTGAGCCGGTTCCTGGAGCGGGAAACGGCGGGCATGCAGGCGTATCGCGATGAACTGACGGACCGCTCGCCATTCAGGCGCGAGCCGTGAGGCCGTGCGGCGGAAGAACAGCAGAAGTGGAAAGACCGCGTCCGCGCGAACGGCGGACGCTGGAGGTCAATTCAGTGGGCCGCAGGCTGTTGCTGGGCGATCACACAATGCGCCCCGTCAGGAGCGGCCGCGGTGGTCGACGCAACAGCACGTTCGCCGGCATGTGCGCTGTCTGGCGGACCGACGAGCAGCGCCCACACCGTGAACGCGGCCATGGCAGCAGCGGAGAGGACGGGAACGACAACGGTCTTGTTCAACATCGCAATACCAGGGGTTGGAGTCAAACTTGACGGGGAGTCTAGAGGGCTCGTTTCCCGCGAGCAAATGAGCGTTACTTAAATCTCTGTATAGCGCCATTACGCGACTCGATTATGCATAAATCGACATAATCATCGAGATTCGCATGGTTCATCCCCGATCGGCGCAGATGGCGGTCCGACGGGCCTCGACGGCGCTCCGGCTGCGCCATCGGTGCGTCGCTGCCATGAAAAAATCCCGGCCCTCCTTTCGGAGGCCGGGATTTGTCGGACAAGCCGTACGGCAAAAACCGGAAGTGGCTTACTTCTTATAGTTGGCCACGCCGTCGACGATTTCCTTATGGGCTTCTTCGATGCCGCCCCAGCCTTCGACCTTGACCCACTTGCCGGCTTCGAGCGCCTTGTAGTTCTCGAAGAAGTGCTTGATCTGGTCCAGCAGGTTCTGGCCGATGTCGGACAGGTCGGTCATGTGGGCGGTAGCGGGGCTCAGCTTGTTGACCGGCACGGCCACCAGCTTGGCGTCGACGCCCGATTCATCCGTCATCTTCAGCATGCCGAGCGCGCGGCAGCGGACAACGCAGCCGTGGATCAGCGGGAACGGCGTGACAACCAGCACGTCCACGGGGTCGCCATCGCCCGACAGGGTCTGCGGGATGAAGCCGTAGTTGGCCGGGTAGCGCATGCCGGTGCCGACGAAGCGGTCGACGTGCAGCATGCCCGTTTCCTTGTCGGCTTCATACTTGACCGGGTCGCTCTGCGCCGGAATCTCGATGATGACGTTGAAATCGTTGGGGATGTCCTTGCCCGGCGAGACGTTGTTGAAGCTCATGGAAATGCTCCGGAATGCGCGAAGTGCGTAGAAACGCGGCGCAGAGGGTTGAAAAGAAGCGTGAAAAACTGTCGGCGGGCATTATAGCCCCTGACTACCGGCTGCCCGCCCCGCTGTGCCCGTGCGAGAATCGTGCGTTGCCGATCTTCTGCAGGAACCCCCCCATGCACGCCCAGCACTTCATCGCCAACCGCCTGATGTCGCCCGATTCGGGCATGCGCATCAAAGTGTTCGATCCGTCCGATGGCCAGTCCTTTGCCGAGATTGCACGCGGCAACGCCACCGACATCAACGTGGCCGTGCACGCCGCCCGGCGTGCCTTTGACGGCGTGTGGGGCCAGCTGAGCCCGGCCGAGCGCGGCCGCCTGCTCATGCGCGTGGCGCTGCGCCTGGCCGATCACGAAGAAGAACTCGCCCGCCTGGAAGCCCGCGACACCGGCAAGCCGATGCGCCAGGCCCGCGCCGACGCCCGTGCCGTCGCCCGTTACTTCGAGTTCTACGCCGGTGCGGCGGACAAGTTGCACGGCCAGACGATCCCCTATCCGGCTGATACGACGGTGCTGACGGTGCGCGAGCCGCATGGCGTGACGGCGCACATCATCCCGTGGAACTACCCGATGCAGATCTTCGGCCGCAGCGTGGGGGCCGCCTTGGCCGCGGGCAATGCGTGCGTGGTCAAGCCGGCCGAAGACGCGTGCCTGTCCATCCTGCGCGTGGCAGAGCTGGCCGCCGAGGCCGGGCTGCCCGATGGCGCGCTCAACATCGTGACCGGCTACGGCCATGAGGCCGGCGCGGCGCTGGCAGCGCATCCGGGCATCAACCACATGTCGTTCACCGGGTCGCCGGAAACCGGCAAGGCCATCGCGCGCGCGGCGGCCGAAAACCACGTGCCAGTGACGCTGGAACTCGGCGGCAAGTCTCCGCAGGTTCTCTTTGCGGATGCCGATCTGGAAGCGGCGATCCCGGCCGTGGTGAACGGTATCGTGCAGAACGCCGGGCAGACGTGCTCGGCCGGCAGCCGCGTGCTCATCGAGCGCAGCGTCTATGAAACAGTACTGGACCGCCTGGCGACGGTGTTCGAAGCCATCAAGGTCGGCCCGTCGTCGCTGGACCTTGACTGCGGCCCGCTCATCAACCCGAAGCAGCAGCAGCGCGTGTGGGATTTCGTCTCGGATGCGCAGCACGCCCACATCCCGGTGATGGCGCAGGGGCAGATCGTCCCGGAGGCGCCGGAAACCGGCTACTACCAGGCGCCGATGCTGCTGCGCGACGTGCCGCACACGCACCGCCTGGCGCAGGAAGAAGTGTTCGGCCCGCTGCTCGCCGCGATGCCGTTCGATACGGAAGCCGAGGCGCTGGCACTGGCCAACGGCACGCCGTACGGCCTGGTCGCCGGCGTGTGGACGCTGGACGGTGCCCGGCAGATGCGCCTGGCGCGCAAGCTGAAGGCGGGCCAGGTCTTCATCAACAACTACGGCGCGGGCGGCGGCGTGGAGCTGCCCTTCGGCGGCACGGGCCAATCCGGCCACGGCCGCGAGAAAGGCTTCGAGGCGCTGTACGGCTTCACAATGCTGAAGACCATCGCCATCCGCCACGGCTGACACACCTACAACGCAGACAACACGAGGAGACACCATGCGGCTTGCCGGCAAGATCGCCATCGTCACGGGCGCGGGTTCGGGTTTCGGCGAGGGCATCGCCAACACCTTTGCCCGCGAAGGCGCCCGCGTCATTGTCAATGACCTGAACGCCGAAGCCGGCGAGCGCGTCGCCAGCGCCATCCGCGTGGCCGGCGGCAACGCGCACTTCGTACAGGCCGACGTGTCCGATGGCGATTCCGTGGCCAAGCTCCTCGGCGCCACGCTGGCGCGCTATGGCGACCTGCACATCGTCGTGAACAACGCCGGCACCACACACAGGAACAAGCCGATCCTGGAGATCACCGAGGCCGAGTTCGACCGCGTGATGGCCGTCAACGTGAAGAGCGTCTACTGGACGGCGCACCACATGGTGCCGCACTTCCGTGCACGCGGCGGCGGCGTGTTCGTCAATGTGGCGTCCACCGCCGGCATCCGGCCGCGGCCCGGACTGGTCTGGTACAACGCGAGCAAAGGCGCCGTCATCACGGCCAGCAAGGCGATGGCCGCGGAGCTGGGGCCGGACAAGATCCGCGTGAACTGCGTGAACCCCGTGATGGGCGCGACCGGCCTCATCGAACAGTTCATGGGCATGCCCGACACGCCCGAGAACCGCGCCCGCTTTCTGGCGACGATCCCGATGGGGCGCCTGTCCACGCCGCAGGATGTGGCCAATGCGTGCCTGTACCTGGCCTCGGACGAAGCCGAGTTCATCACCGGCACGTGCCTCGAGGTGGATGGCGGGCGCTGCGTGTAAGCCCTGACCCGCAAACGCTTGGCGGCACGCGCCGACGAGCGCAGAATGCGGTGGCGGTTTTCCGGGCCGAGGTTGGTGACGAGGCATTCCTCGGCCTGAGCTCACAACAACACAAGGAGACCCGATGGCCACCACCACCCCACCCTCACCGGTTGGCGGCGCAGGCACGTTGCCGCCGCAGTCCGCAAGCGCATTCGAAGAGGCCACTTACCGCAAGGTGAGCTGGCGCCTGGTTCCGTTCCTGTTGCTGTGCTACGTGGTGGCGTATCTGGACCGCGTGAACGTTGGCTTTGCCAAGCTGCAGATGCTCAACGACCTGAAGTTCAGCGAGACCGTCTACGGGCTCGGTGCGGGCATCTTCTTTATCGGCTACTTCCTGTTCGAGGTGCCGAGCAACGTGATCCTCCACCGCGTGGGAGCGCGCCTGTGGATCGCGCGGATCATGATCTCGTGGGGCATCATCTCGGCGGCCATGATGTTCGTGACCACGCCGGCCATGTTCTACGTGATGCGCTTCCTGCTGGGGCTGGCCGAAGCGGGCTTCTTCCCGGGCATCATCCTGTACCTCACTTACTGGTATCCGGCACACCGGCGCGGACGGACCACCACCTTCTTCATGACGGCAGTGGCACTGTCCGGCGTGATTGGCGGGCCGCTCTCTGGCTGGGCGATGAAGACGTTTGCCGGCGTCCAGGGCCTGGCCGGCTGGCAATGGATGTTCCTGATCGAAGGTCTTCCGTCGGTCATCGTGGGCATCATCGTGCTGTTCTATCTGGATGACCGCATCGCGCACGCCAAGTGGCTGACCGACGATGAGAAGGCCCTGCTCGCCCGCAACATCGCCGCGGAAGACGCCGAAAAGGAAGACCCGCCCATCGGCACCGTGCTGTCCAGCCCGCGCGTGTGGCTGATGAGCCTGATCTACTTCACTTTCGTGATGGGACTGTACGGCGTGAGCTTCTGGCTGCCGACGCTGATCAAGCAGACGGGCGTGGCCGATCCGTTCTCGGTGGGGCTGCTGACGGCCATTCCGTACGGCGCGGCGGTCGTCGCCATGATCCTGGTCGCCCGCAGCGCAGACCGCACACGCGAACGGCGCTGGCACATTGCCATTCCGGCCGTTGCGGGCGCGGTGGGGCTGGTGCTGTCGGCCGTGTGGCACACCAACACGACGCTTGCCATGGCCGCGCTCACGCTGGGCACCATGGGCATCCTGACCACGCTGCCGCTGTTCTGGAGCCTGCCAACCGCCTTCCTGGCGGGCACGGGCGCCGCGGCCGGTATTGCGCTGATCAACTCGCTGGGCAACCTGGCGGGCTTCCTGAGCCCCTACGCCGTCGGCTGGCTCAAGGACGCCACGCAGAGCACCGATTCGGGCATGTACATGCTGGCGGCCTCGATGGTGCTGGGCGCGGCCCTGACGCTCTCGGTGCCCGCGCGGACGGTCAACAAGTAACCCCGGGGCAGATCCGCGCCACCGCCTCACGATAGCGGTGGCGCGTCTTCCTTTCCATCGCATTACAGCGCCGCCGCCCCTGGCGGAAATCCCGTATTGCGAATCATTCTCGACTGGCCCAGACTGCGTTCTCCCTGAACCCTCAACGAGGAGACCGCATGCTGAAGATCACCGTCGCGGCCCTGGCCATTGCCTGCTCCACCAGCGCGCTGGCCAGCGCCAAGTGCGCCAAGCACCCGAAGAACGAATGGATGCCCGAGGCCGAAGCGCAGGCCAAGATCAAGGCCGAGGGCTACAACATCAAGAAGTTCAAGGTCGACGGCAACTGCTACGAAATCTACGGCACCAACAAGGACGGCAAGAAAGTCGAGATCTACTACGACACCAAGACCCTGGAAGTCGTGAAATCCGAGATCGAGAAATAAGGCCGTGACGCAGGAATCGCCCACGCCCGCGCCGGCGTGGGATGCCGTCGTCCGCCTCACGCATTGGAGCGTGGCGGCACTGGTGCTGTGGAATCTGTTTGAAGATTCGGGCGGCCCCTTGCACCGCAATCTCGGCTATGCCGCTGCCGCGCTGGTCGCGGCGCGGCTGGTGTGGGGTGTGGTAGGCAGCCGGAACGCACGGTTTGCCGCATGGTGGCCGCGCGTATCGACGTTGCGCGGCTATCTTGCCTCGCTGCGCACGCGCACCCCGATGAAGTTCGCCAGCCACAACCCGCTCGGCGCGCTGGGGATGCTGGCAATGTGGGGCCTCGTCGCCGCGCTCACCGCCACGGGCTGGCTATCGCGCCTCGATGCATTCTGGGGCGAGGACTGGCCCATCGTTCTGCATGCCTGGGCCGCGTACGCGCTTCTGGCGCTGGTGGTGCTGCACGTGAGCGCAGCCATCGTCATGAGCGTAGTACACAAGGACAACCTCATCCTCGCAATGCTCACCGGCAAGAAGCGGCGCCACGACTGACGCACGCTCCGCACGCCGTCCGCCTATTTGACGGCCAGCAAGGCACTCTGCCGGTAGTGGCGCTGGGCCTCTTCCAGCCGTTCGGTCTGCTCGTACATCTGCGCGAGCGCCAGATGCGCATGCGCGCACAGGTTGCCGGAATGGTCGGCATCGGCGTACTTCAAGGCCGCGTCCAGGTTCGACTGGGCCTTGCCCCAGAGCTGCTCCTTGAAGCACAGCATGCCGAGCGTGTAGAACAGGTCGGCGTCCACGGGATGTTGCGCCAGCCATTTCTCGGCCTGCTGGATGAGCGGCAATGCCTTCCCGGGCACCGCGCAGTCGGCATAGCGGCGGATCAGGCGGCCGTCCCAGTGCGTCTTCAACCCGTCTTCGACAATGCGCTTGGCATCCTCGGTGCGGCCCAACTGCGCAAAGTACAGCGCGGCCTGGGACGCAATGCGCGGCGAGCGGCGTTCTTCGGTGGTCAACTCGCGCCAGAAGCTGTTGAGGGCATCGGCGTCATGGCGGCGCTCGGCCAGCAGCGTTTCGCACGCCATCTGCTTGAGACGCGCCGCCAGCACCGAGTGAATCGCGTTGCGCTTTTCCAGTGCGCGCGTTAGGCGCAGCACCTCGCTCCAGTTCTTCAGGTGCTGGTGCGCGCGCAGTGCGATGCGTTGCGCGTGAATCTGGCGCGCACCCTGCGATTGCAGTTGCGCGATCTTCTCGAGCGCGCCTTCCGCATCGCGCGCATCGACGAGCAGCTCGGCCATCGATACGAGCTTGGCCTGCTCGCGATCCGGCGAGACGACCTCGGCCATCCAGGCGTCGCGGCGCTCGGTTTCCTGCATGCGGTGTGCGGCACGAGCCCCGATCAGGGCCGCTGTCTCGCGTTGTGGCTCCCAGGCCTGCGCTTCGCGCGCAAGGCGCTCGGCGCGCCCAAAGCGGCCGGCAAACAGGCTTTCCATCGCTTCACGCAGCGCGGCGGACGCCTTCAGGATCCGGTTGCGCTCGCGGTAGGCGGCCGCCCGCGCCGGCATGCCCGCGACGTGATGAAACACCCGCATCAGCAGATGCAGCACCACGAACGTCAGCAGCAACGCCGCCAAGACGAAGTTGAGCGACATTTCCACCCGGTACGGCGGGTAGAAGAGCACCACGTTGCTCAGGTTCAGTTCGGTAAAGAGCGCCAGTCCGACAGCGGCGGCAAACAGGAGCGCGACCCAGAATACCCAGCGCATACTCACTCCTTGCCCTGGCCGCGCACGGCCGCCAGGCTCTCAGCCAGCGTCGGCACCTGCAGCGTGCCGACCGCGGCACGCACTTGCGTCAACTGGTTCTGGACCGCCGTCACCTGCGCCGACTTCGTGTCGAAATAGTGCGAGAGCAGCGTATCGGCGCGCGCCAGATCGGCACGGAAGACGGCGTCGTTGCGGGAAAGCAGCGCGAGGCGCGCGTTCATGAGCCGCAGCTTGAGGTTCTCGCGCAGGAACCACTCCTGGTCGGACGAGAGCAGCAACGCCTCGGGCTGGTCGACGCGGCGCACCTGCACGATCTGGCCGAGTTCACCGCGCACGTCGTCCCAGAGCCGGTACCACCAGGTGCGCACGCCGGCAGACCAGCCGGCAGCGGCCTGCTCAGACGCGCCGGGAGCCGATGCCGCAGCCGCGTGCGCCTTCGCATGTCCGGTGGATTTTGCTGCCGGCTCGCGCGGCCTCTCCTGCGCGGCACGTTCTGCATCCAGCGGCTGGGCCGAAGCCAGAACAGGCAGCGTATCGATCGCGTTGATGGCGTCGTCCAACCGCAGCGCCGCGCCCGACAGGTCGAGCGACGGCATCGCCTTGAGCTTGGCGATATCCCGCGAAACCGCGCGGCGCACGGCGTTGAACGGCGGCTTGTCGAGGGCAGCCAGACGCGCTTCGACGGCTTGCAGCGCAGTCAGCGCGCCCGCCGCATTGCCCGTCAACTGCAGTTGCTCCGCCGCGACCTCCAGTGAGCGTTGAATCTCGGCGCGCTGCCAGTCGTCGCGGTTGCGCAGCAGGTCTTGATTGGCTTGCTCGAGGGCAGTCTGCCGGTCGCGCGTTTCGGTCGTGCGGGCATCGAGCGCGCCGAACTTTTGCTGCAGTTGCGCGACGGCATCCTGGTCGGCACGCGAAAGCACGCGCATCTCCTGCGCCAGCGCTTCGTTCTGCTGCGCGCGCTGGCGGATGTCGCGTGCCAAGCGTTCGTTGCGCACCTGCAGCGCAGCCACCGCCACCACCACGATCACCAGCACCACCCAGATCAGCCAGCCGCCACGGCGCGGCGCATGGTTGACGGTCATGCTGGGCGCGAACGGTGCGGGAGCGGGGCTGGGTTTGTCCGCCGCCGGCGTGGCGCCCGATGTCGGGGCGGGTGCCGGCGCAGGAGCGGACGAGGGAACGGGAGTGTGCGTCACGGTGGATGAGGAAGAAGGAATGTTCGATTCTGCAGCGGCCGGCACGGGCACCGGTACCGACACGGGCCCGGCCCAGGCCAGCACGCTGGCGAGCAGGCGATCATCGCCGGCCCCGGTAAGGGTGACGTCGCGGAAACCCAGTGATTTCGCCTGTTCGACGATGCGCGCATGCGAAGCGAAGCATGGCGCGCCATGCAGCGTATCGAGGTCCGGCGGCGACAGGTTGGCGCGGGCCAGCTCATCGAGATTGCGAACGGCTTCTGAGCTGGTGAGCGTCCACGCGTGGCGACGCGAGAGCACGGCGCGCAACGCCAGCCACGCCGCGGCATCAGGCGCGGGCACACTGCGCCGATACGCCTCCACCGTGCGAACCGATGCGCCGGCTTCGCGCAGCTGATCGGCCAGCCATTCGCGCCCGCCGTTGCCGCGCACGATCAGCACCTCGCGGCCGTGCAGGGACGGCACGTCGAGCCGCCCATACAGCGCCTCCGAATCCTGCCGGGCATCGTCGGCGTGCGTGTCGGGTTGGATCACGCGATGCGCGGGCGGCGCAACGCCATGGGCGGCCAGTGCCTGGGCGCTCGCTGGTCCGACAACGGCCACCGGCACTTCCTGAGGCCACCGGTAGCCCTCGGGCATGGCAGCAAACGCCTGCTGCACGGCGTTTGGGCTGACAAATACAACGAGCGCATAGCGGGACGGGTCACCCAGCGCCGCGCGCAAGTCGTCCAGGTTCGGCGTCGGTGCGATGTCGAGCAGCGGGAACTGGTGCGTGCGCAAGCCGTGGCGCTCGAGCGCCGCCACCAGCATGGGCGCCTGCGCACGCGGGCGCGTGACCACCACGACAGGCGGATCGGCAGGAAGCTGGGCAGCGGGTGGCGCGCTGGAGGCGGGCGATGATGGCGACGAGTTCGGCGGCAATTGATCGTCCATGGCGAGCCGTTGGAATCAGGTGGCAGGCGGCGCGTCGGCGCCCAGCATGGCAAGGATGTCGCGCGCACCGCCGTCCAGCATCTGCCGGGCAACGCGCACGCCCAGCGCATCGGCTTCGGCCAGCGTGGCAGGTGCGGCTTCGCCGTCGGCGGCGAGCTTGCGGGTGCCGTCCTGCGAGGCAACGAAGGCGCGCAGGCGCAGCGTGCCGGCGTCCGACCACTGCGCAAACGCAGCCAGCGGCACCTGGCAAGAACCGCCCAGGATGCGCGAAACGGCACGCTCGGCCGTGACCGCCAGCGCTGTCGGCAGGTGATACAGAGGCGCCAGCCACGCTTGCACGTCGGCACGATCGGCGCGGATTTCGATGCCGAGTGCGCCCTGGCCTGCCGCGGGCAACGATTCTTCCGGCGCGATGATCGAGCGGATGCGATTGCCCAGACCGAGGCGCTTGAGCCCGGCCGCAGCCAGGATGATGGCCGCGTAATCGCCGCGATCCAGCTTGCCCAGGCGCGTGTCGAGGTTGCCCCGCAGCGGCCGGATTACCAAGTGCGGAAAGCGCGCGCGCAGCGAAGCCTCGCGGCGCAGGCTGGACGTGCCCACCACGGCGCCGGCCGGCAGCGATGCAAGGTCTGCGTAGTCGTTGGAGACGAAGGCGTCGCGCGGGTCTTCGCGCTCGAGGATGGTCGGCAGCGCAAAGCCCTGCGGCAGCTCCATCGGCACGTCCTTGAGCGAATGGACGGCCAGGTCGGCCCGCCCCTCGGCCAACGCGACTTCCAGCTCCTTCACGAACAAGCCTTTGCCCCCCACCTTGGCGAGCGAGCGGTCGAGGATCTGGTCGCCGCGCGTGGTCATGCCGAGGATGGACACGTCGCACGCGGGATAGTATTTTTGCAATGCAGCACGCACGTGTTCGGCCTGCCAAAGTGCAAGCCGGCTTTCGCGCGAGGCGATGACCAGCTTGGTCGGCGCCTGGGCTGCAGGAGTCGTTGCAAGCTGGGATTCGACGGGGGTCGGACGGGTGTTGGAAGACATGCGGCAATGGTAGCACGCAGCATTTTCGCGACAGCCCGACTATCACGTTGAAATGATGCCGAAAACGGTGCGCATCCAGCACCCTACCCATCCCATTCAGGAGACAGTAATGACGCAGCCCGCCGCGCGCCGCGCTTCCTCGCGCGCGACCCCCGCCCGCAAGGCATCCGCCGCCCCCGCCAAGCCGGCCAAGGCCACCAGGGCGGCCAAAGCCGCGACACCGCCGGTGGCCAAGGCCAATGGCGTGGACCAGGCCAACGGCACATCACTCGGTGCGCCATCGTTCGGGCCAGTCGCACGGCGCTCGTCTGGCAGTGCGGCGGCCAAGGACCAGCCGCTCAAGGAAGACATCCGCTTCCTCGGCCGCCTGCTGGGCGATGTGCTGCGCGAACAGGAAGGCGCCGCCGCCTTCGAAACCGTCGAGACCATCCGCCAGACCGCCGTACGCTTTCGCCGCGATGGCGACCGCCAGGCCGAGCAGGAACTCGACCGCCTGCTCAAGACGCTCTCGCGCGAGCAGACGAACTCCGTGGTGCGCGCGTTCAGCTATTTCTCGCACCTGGCCAACATTGCCGAAGACCAGCACCACAACCGCCGCCGCCGCGTGCATGCGCTGGCCGGCTCGCCGCCGCAGCCGGGCAGCCTGATGCGGGCGCTGCTGTCGGTGGCCGATGAAGGGGTGTCTGGCGAGACGCTGCGCCGGTTCTTTGATGCCGCGCTGATCGTGCCGGTGCTCACTGCGCACCCGACCGAGGTGCAGCGCAAGAGCATTCTCGATGCGCAGCGCGAGATTGCGCGCCTGCTGGCCGAACGCGACACGCCGCTCACGACGCGCGAGCGCGAACGCAACACGACGCTGCTGCGCGCGCACGTGACCAAGCTGTGGCAGACGCGCATGCTGCGCACCACGCGCCTGATGGTGGCCGACGAGATCGAAAACGCGCTGTCGTACTACCAGACAACGTTCCTGCGCGAGATTCCCGCGCTGTACCGCGAGCTCGAAGAGGATCTGGCGACCGTCTTCCCGCGCCGCGGCGCCCGTGGCGCGCCGGCTCCGCTGCCCGCCTTCTTCCAGATGGGCTCGTGGATCGGCGGCGACCGCGACGGCAACCCGTTCGTCACGGCAGAAACGCTGCGCTACGCCGCCCGCAAGCAGGCGAGCGTGATCCTCGCGTGGTACCTGGAAGAGATCCACGCACTGGGCGCCGAGCTGTCGATGTCAACGTCGCAGGTCGATGTAAGCGCCGAACTGCTGGCGCTGGCAGAGCAATCGCCCGACCGCTCCGAGCATCGCGCGGACGAGCCCTACCGCCGCGCGCTGATCGGCGTCTACGCCCGGCTGGCTGCCACGTGCCGCGAGCTGACTGGCGAAGACGCAGGCCGCCATGCCGTGGGCCCGGCACCCGCCTATGCCAGCGCGGAGGAACTGCGCGCCGACATCCAGACCGTCATCGATTCGCTGGCCGCGCACCACGGCGAGGCGCTGGCAGATGCGCGCCTGAGCTCGCTGGCGCGCGCGATCGATGTGTTCGGCTTCCACCTGTCTTCGATCGACTTGCGGCAGGTGTCGGACGTGCACGAAGCGACCGTCGCCGAATTGCTCAAGGTCGCGGGCGTGGAAAGCGCGTACGCGGCGCTGTCCGAAGCCGAGAAGCGCACGCTGCTGCTGCGCGAGCTGCAACAGCCGCGCCTGCTGACGCTGCCGTTCCATACGTACAGCGAGCAGACCACGTCGGAGCTCGACATCTTCCGTGCCGCGCGCGAGGTGCGGGCCCGCTACGGCAACCGCATCGTGCGCAACTACATCATCTCGCACACCGAGACGCTGTCCGACCTGCTCGAAGTGATGCTGCTGCAGAAGGAAGCCGGCATGTTCCGCACGGGCGCCGAGGGTGCAGGCGCAGGGCTGGACGTGATGGTGATCCCGCTGTTCGAAACCATTGAAGACTTGCGCAACGCCCCGGAGATCATGGGCGAGCTGCTGGCCCTGCCCGGCTTCGATGCGGTGCTGGCCGCGCAGGGCAACGAGCAGGAGGTCATGCTCGGCTATTCCGACTCCAACAAGGACGGCGGTTTCCTCACCTCCAACTGGGAGTTGTACAAGGCAGAACTCGCCCTCGTGGAGCTGTTCGAGCGCAAGGGCGTGCGCCTGCGCCTGTTCCACGGCCGCGGCGGCACGGTGGGCCGAGGCGGCGGCCCGACTTACCAGGCCATCCTGTCGCAGCCGCCAGGCACCGTGAACGGTCAGATCCGCCTGACCGAACAGGGCGAAATCATCTCCAGCAAGTTCGCCAACCCCGAGATCGGCCGGCGCAACCTGGAGACCATCGTCGCCGCCACGCTGGAAGCGACGCTGCTGCCTACGCGCAACCGCCCCAAGGGCCTGGAAGAGTTCGAAGCCGCCATGCAGGCGCTGTCGGACAACGCCTTTGCCGCATACCGGAACCTCGTCTACGAAACGCCGGGCTTCAAGGACTACTTCTTCGCCACCACGCCCATCACCGAGATTGCCGACCTGAACCTCGGTTCGCGCCCGGCCTCGCGCAAGCTGATGGACAAGAAGCATCGTCGCATCGAAGACCTGCGCGCGATTCCGTGGGGCTTCTCGTGGGGCCAGTGCCGCCTGCTGCTGCCGGGCTGGTTCGGCTTTGGCAGCGCCGTGCAGCAGTGGCTGGACGCCGCCGGCAGCGCCCGGGCCCGCGCGGCACGCCTGGCCACGCTCAAGCGCATGTACAAGCAGTGGCCGTTCTTTGCGAACCTGCTGTCGAACATGGACATGGTGTTGTCCAAGGCGGACCTCAACGTGGCCTCGCGTTATGCGCAGCTGTGCGAGGACCGCAAGCTGCGCAACGCGGTGTTCTCGCGCATCTCGGCGGAGTTCACGTTGACCGAGCAGATGCTGGCCGCCATCACGGGGCAATCGGAGCGCCTGGCCGACAACCCGCTGCTCGCGCGCTCCATCAAAAACCGCTTCCCCTACCTGGACCCGCTGAACCACTTGCAGGTCGAACTGCTCAAGCGGTTCCGCTCGGGCAAGGCCGGCAGCGACGATGCACGCGTGCGCCGCGGCATCCACCTGTCGATCAACGGGATCGCGGCCGGGCTGCGCAATAGCGGCTGACGCTCAGGCCAGCGCGGTGGCGGCGGGGCGGCGGCTGATCCACGCCATCGCCATCGCGCCGGCGTAGGACAGCGTCATTAGCCCAAACACGGTGGGCGCGGCGCGCGCGACGTCGGGCACCACCGTCACGACGGCGCCGGCCGCCGCCACGCCCAGCAGGCTGCCGGTCTGCCGCGCCGCATTGAGCAGGCCCGACGCCGTGCCGGCGAGCTCGCCCGGTGCGGCGGACAGGATGGTCGAGGTCATCGGTGCAATGGCGAGCGCGGTGCCGCCGCCGTACGCCACCATCGTCGCGCTGGCGAGCCACAGTGGCGCGTGCCCGCTCAGCGCGGCCGATGTCGCCATCAGGCCCAACGCGGCGATCAGCAGGCCGCTGAGCATCATGCTGTACGCAGAGAACCGCCCCATCAGCTTGCCCGCAGAGATGTTGCCCGCAGACAGGCTGATCGCCATCGGCAGCATGACGAGACCGGTCTGGCGCGCGCTCAGGTGCTCCGCGTTCTGCAAATGCAGGCTCAACACGAACAGCGCGCCGAAATAGCCGAAGTTCAGCAGGAAGCCCATGCCGTTGACGGCACCCAGCGTGCGGTGCGCAAACCACGCCAGCGGCACCAGCGGGGCAGGCGCGCGGCGTTCGGCCATGACGAACAGCGCGCCGGCCGCCAGCGTCAACAGCGCAGCGCCCCACACCCACGGCGACTGCCCGCCGCGCACCGGCCACTCGATGGCCGCGAAGCACAGCGCCGCGAGCATCACCGCGCTGGTGACCTGCCCTGCCCAATCGAAGGGCCGGGCACGCACCGGCTGGACCTCGCGCACGATCACCCACGTGCCGAGCATGCCCGCCACGCCCAGCGGCACGTTGATGAGGAACGCGCTGCGCCAGCCGTACGTATCGACAAGAATGCCGCCGAGCGCCGGCCCCACCGCCGCCGCAGTCGCGACGATGGCGCCCCACAGGCCGATGGCCCAGGCGCGCTCGCGCGGGTCTTCAAAGGTGCTGCGGATCAGCGACAGCGAGCTCGGCAGGAACATCGCCGCGCCCACACCCTGCAGGATGCGCGCGGCGATCAGCGTGGCAACCGAAGGCGCCAGCCCGCAGCCGGCCGACGCCACGATGAACACGGCCATGCCGGCCATGAACACCGTGCGCGCGCCGATACGGTCGCTGAGCAGGCCCCCGGTGAGGATGAACGCGGCAAACGCCAGCGTGTAAGCGTCGACGATCCAGGCAAGTTCGGCGACGCTGCTGTGCAGGCTGTCGCGCATGGCGATGAGGGCCACGTTGACCACGGTCGTATCGAGCACGGCCATGAACACACCCGACGTAAGGATGCCCAGCGTGGCATTGCGGCGCCAGCGGCTGAGGTCGGGCCGCTGAGGAGCACACAATGCGTGGGCGTTGCAAGAAGACATGACGGAATCCTTCGGCAATCTTGGCAAGTTCATGCGCCGAAGTGTAGGCTTGGCAGGGCATGCAAAAAAGCAGTGTTTTTGCATCACTCCGCTGCAAATCTGCATCACCCAGACTACGAAGACCAGGAGCCGAACCATGAACTGGGACAACGCCCGCTTTTTCCTGGCTGTGGCGCGCACCGGCACGCTGCGCGGCGCGGCACAGCGGCTGTGCGTCGATCAGGCCACGGTCGGCCGCCGCGTTGCGGGACTGGAAGAAGAGCTGTCGGCCAAGTTGTTCCTGCGGACATCCACCGCGCTGGTTCTGACGCCCGCCGGCGAGGCGCTGCTGGCCCCGGCCGAGGCGATGGAGCAAGCCGCGCACGCCATCGAGCGCCGCGTGGCCGGCATCGACGCGCAGCTCGCCGGCACCATCCGCGTGGCCACCACCGACACCATGGCCGCCACCTTCGTGCTGCCGGCCATTGCGCAGTTGCGGCAGCGGCATCCGGGTATCGACGTGGTGTGCATGGCCTCCAAGAGCATCGCCAACCTCACCAAGCGCGAGGCCGACGTGGCGGTGCGCACGCTGCGCCCGGACGCGCCCGACCTCATCGCCCGGCGTATCGGACACATGGAAACGGGCGTCTACGCAAGCCGAGGCTACGTCGCCGCGCGCGGCGAGCCCGAAGAGGGAAGCGCCTTTGCGGGCCACGACCTCGTGCTTTACCCGCGCAACGAAGTGCCATGGATGTGGGACGACCTCTGCGGCGAGCCCATCACGCGCGGCCGGGTCGTGCTGCAGAGCAATTCGGCGACCGCACTCATCGAGGCGGTAGCCGCGGGCATGGGGATCACCGAACTGGTATGCCGCCGTGCCGAGGCCTATCCGCAACTCGTGCGTGTTCTGCCGAACCGCCGCAGCATGCAGGACGTGTGGCTCGTCACGCATGCCGATCTGCACAAGACCGCGCGCATCCGGGCGCTGATGGAGTGCATCGTCGAGGCCTTCGACGCGCTCAAGAAGACGGCTGCGCCGTAACGGGCCCGGTGGCGCAGCGGCGCAATCTGGGCTAACTGATGAAAGCGACCGGCACCGGATCCTCGCCGAGCGCCGACAGCAGCACCGCCCAGTGCATGGCTTCGTCGCCCATGATGCTGGCCGCAGCCTTGGTCAGCTCACGCGTATGGAAATTGGGCATCACGCCCATGTAGGCGGACGTCGCGCCCTTCTCGAGCCCGGCGGCAAAGCGCAGGACATCGGCCTGCGTCTTCAACTGGCTGATCGGGAAGTTGTATTCCGACACCTTCTTGTCCATGACCGGCGTGCCACCCAGCTTGGAAACGGTGTCCGCGAGCACGGCGGCGTGCGCCTTGTGATGGCCCTGGAACTTCACCGCCGTCGCCAGCACCGGCTTTTGCAGCAGCCCGCTCTCCGCCCCCACCTGGTATGCGGCGATGGCTTGGTACTCCAGCCCGAGCGCCACGTTGAGGATGTTGATGTCGTCTTTCACGCTGCCCGACTGCGTCTGCGCCCAGGCTGGCATCGAGCGCCCCAGCGTCACCGCCGCCAGCGAACCGAGCGCCATCAGCCCCGGCGCGCGCAGCAGTACGCGGCGGCGTGCGTCCATGCGCGGTGTATCGGTATCGAGCAGATCCCGCTCTTTCGTCGTATCCATGGTTGGACTCCTGTGCTTTCGTGGAGGAAGCGGCCCACGGGATGCGGGCCGGCGGCGTTTTATCCACCGCCTGCCCGCTTATACGGAGCGCAGTCGCCACTGGATGCAAAACCTCCCGACCTCATCGTGAATTGCCCCACGACGCCGGATTCTTCCTACACTTCGTGCAGGACACACCACAACGCCGCCCCGTGCTCACCTTCCAGCGCACCGCCGCAGACCACGCAGCCGAAAACGCCAGCGCACCAGCGGCGGCCGCAACCGGACGCCCGCAGGGAAGCGAGGCCGACGAACTGGCCGCCCTGCTGCAGCGCATCGGCCTGGGCGAGCGCGATGCGCTGCGTGCGCTCTATGCGCGATGCGCGCCGAAACTGTTCGGGCTCGCGCTGCGTATCTTGGTCAGGAAGGATTGGGCCGAGGACGTCTTGCAGGAAAGTTTCGTCAACATCTGGCGCCACGCCGGCGACTACCGCCCGCACTTGGCCGCCCCCATGACGTGGATGACCACCATCGTGCGCAACCGCGCGCTGGACTGCCTGCGCCGCCAGCATGCAGAGCGGGTGCAGGAATCCGTACCGCTGGATGCGTCGTACGCCGACGTACTGGCCGATCACGCGCCCGGTCCGGCTGACCTCGCGCTCGCTGGCCAGCAGGCACGGGCGCTCGCGGAATGCCTGAAGCGCCTGGACCCGCGGCAGCGTGAAGTCGTCACGCTGGCCTATCTGCGCGACCTGTCGCACACCGAGCTGGCCCAGGCACTCTCATTGCCGCTGGGCACCGTCAAATCGTGGATGCGGCGCAGCCTGGACCGCCTGCGCGCATGCCTCGGAGCGCCGTGATGGACCCTCGCCGCCACCCCGATCTCGTCGACAAGCTGGCCGCCGAATATGCGGTGGGCACGCTACGCGCGGGCGCCAGGCGGCGCTTCGAGCAGATCATTCGCCGTGACGACGCCGTGCGCGCGACTGTGGAGCGCTGGCAGCGCTATCTGGCGGATCTGCCGGCGCTGCAGCCCGCCACCGCGCCGCTGCCCGAGATTCTCTGCCGCGTGGAAGTGCAACTGGGCTGGCGCGACCCTCCACCGGCGCGCGAGCGATGGTGGCAACGGCTTTGGCAGGGCACGGGCTTCTGGCGCGCAGCGACGGCCGCCGCCGCGCTGGTCGCCGTCGTGGCCGTCGGGCTGAACCTGCGGCTGGCGCAGCAGTTGCGCGAGGCGCCCATTGCCGACGCTGTCGCCGTGCTGCAGGACGCACAGGCGCAGGCGGCCGTGCTCGTCACGTGGGACGCCCGGACCGGCATCCTGTCGCTCAAGCGACTCGACGCCACGCCGCTTTCCGGCGAGCAGGCCTTGCAGCTGTGGGCCCTGCCGCCCGGCGGGCATCCGCAGTCACTTGGGGTGATCGGGCACCAGCGCGCCGTCCGCTTGACGGTGCTGCAGCCGTTGCGGCAAGTCCCGGCCCTCGCCATCAGCGTGGAACCGCGTGGAGGCTCGCCCAATCCGGAGGGGCCGACGGGGCCGGTGGTCTTCAAGGGGGCGCTGATCGGCAGCACGCTGTAGGCACCCCAGCGGGCGGCCGGGAGACCCGGCGGGCGATATAATCGCGGTTTCCTGAATTTGCAGCCGAAGCGTTTGCCTGGCCGCCCTCCTCCCGCAGTCCGCCCATGACCTCCCAACTCGCCAAGAAGGCCGAAGCGTGGTCCGCCCGCTTTAACGAGCCGATGTCCGACCTCGTCAAGCGCTATACCGCGTCGGTGTTCTTCGACAAGCGCCTCGCGCTGTTCGACATCCAGGGCTCGCTCGCGCATGCGGCCATGCTCGCCAGGCAGGGCATCATCGCCGAAGCCGATCGCGCCGCCATCGAACAGGGCATGGCGCAGATCCGCCAGGAGATCGAATCCGGCGCGTTCGAGTGGAAGCTGGACCTGGAAGACGTGCATCTGAACATCGAAGCGCGCCTGACCGCGCTGGTGGGCGACGCCGGCAAGCGCCTGCACACGGGCCGCTCGCGCAACGACCAGGTCGCCACCGACATCCGCCTGTGGCTGCGCAGCGAGATCGACAACATCGTCGGTCTGCTCAAGGCCCTGCGCAGCGCGCTGCTGGACTTGGCGGAGCAACACACCAACACCATCGTCCCGGGCTTCACGCACCTGCAGGTCGCGCAACCGGTGGTGTTCGGCCACCACCTGCTGGCCTACGTCGAGATGTTCACGCGCGACACCGAGCGCATGCTCGACGCCCGCAAGCGCGTCAACCGCCTGCCGCTGGGCGCCGCCGCGCTGGCCGGCACGAGCTACCCGATCGACCGCGAATTCGTCGCCCAGCAACTCGGCTTTGACGGTGTGTGCCGCAACTCGCTCGACGCCGTATCGGACCGCGACTTCGCCATCGAATTCTGCGCCGCCGCCGCGCTCATCATGACGCACATCTCGCGCTTCTCTGAAGAGCTGGTGCTGTGGATGAGCCCGCGCGTGGGCTTCATCGACATTGCAGACCGCTTCTGCACCGGCAGCTCGATCATGCCGCAGAAGAAGAACCCCGACGTGCCCGAACTCGCACGCGGCAAGACGGGACGCGTCAACGGCCACCTGATCGGGCTGCTGACGCTGATGAAGGGCCAGCCGCTGGCGTACAACAAGGACAACCAGGAAGACAAGGAACCGCTGTTCGACACCGTCGATACCGTGGTCGACACGCTGCGCATCTTTGCCGACATGGTGTCGGGCATCACTGTCAAGGCCGACGCCATGCGTGCCGCCGCGTTGCAGGGCTATGCCACCGCCACAGACCTCGCCGACTACCTCGTCAAGCGCGGCCTCCCCTTCCGCGATGCGCACGAAGCCGTGGCCCACGCCGTGCGCGCCTGCGACGACCTGCGCTGCGACCTGGCCGACTTGAGCGTTGCGCAGCTGCGCGACATCAGCGGCCTGGGCGACAAGGCCGATCTGATCAGCGACGATGTGCACGCCGTGCTGACGCTGGAAGGTTCGGTCGCTTCGCGCAACCACATCGGCGGGACCGCGCCGGAGCAGGTGAAGCAGGCCATTGCGTTTGCACGGGCTGCGCTGGCTGAATAAGCTGCGCAACGCTCCAAACAAAAACGCCGCGCAATCTCTGCGCGGCGTCTTGTTTTTGTCGCTGCCGTGCACCACCTCAACGATCTGAATTCAATGCGAATCGCACCTCAGGTAGAGGATCCGCTTTGGACAGCGCAACGAGTTCCTTTAATTCCCGATTGTCCTCAAATCTTTGGGCAAGCGCCCTCGCCAACCTCACACACTCGGCTCTTATAGTTGACGCGGTAACAGCTTCCTCCCCTCCTGGTTCGACGTTCTTGTAATCAACCGCTCGAAAAATGTCCGGCACGACATCGGAAAGTGTTGTGCATTGATCGTCCGTCAAACAATCGCCAGCAAACAATTGCCTTGCGAGCCAAAGGAGCTGGTGCAACGCGATCGTGCGGCCGGACTCTATGATGCCAATTGCCATGGACGTAAGCTTCGTGAACTCTGGCGAGGAAGCTGATTCCTTCATACCCATCCAGCAATGCAATGCTAATGCCCCATAGCGGAGTTGAACCGGATCCCGCCCACGCAATGCAGATGCGATCGCTTTCTCCACAATCTTGATTGACCGCATATCTGCGGCCAAGAAGTAGACGAAACCCGGAAGCGCCGTTCTAGCTCCGTCTACTTCCGAATAGAAGTCCATCAGTTTTTGAAGCCGAGATGCAGTTCTTTCCTCGCTCGCCAGCGCCGGGACGATTGAAAATGCGAGCGCACGACCGATGCTTTTCGCAAGCGGCCTCCTCTGGTCTCCGAAGAAACTCTCGAGGTCATCTTGCCTGGAAGCGGGTCGCCAAGAAGTAAGGCGCTCGAATAGAGCGAGGGCTTGGGCTGCGGTCGGGAGCAGATCGATTAAATCATTTGCTGCGGCATTCGCCATCCCGTCGTATATCAACACAGCCGAGCTAATCTCCGGCGAAGGATGGCTGCGAAGTTCCTTCTGAGTATCCTCTTGAATTCCCGGTCCGTGCTCATACAGATGCGACCGAAGAAGCGCCTCCACCCGCCCTACATCTCTTGTCGGAAGGATCATAAGCGCATGTGGAAACAAACCAACATCAGGCAAGACAGCATATTCAGGAGCATCCCCCCATACCGCATCCGCAAGATCGTTACGTTCGTCCTGAGTTAGAAACCCAGGTTGACGAACTAGCGGAAGTAACCTGAGCAAGGGAGCGGCTCGAAAAGGTCCGGCAGCTCCTCGCACAGCACCTATCAATTCAGCGATGCGCTCGTCAATAGCGGAGGAGACTACGCGTTCTCCGGGATGTTCGACTACTGGATTTGGCCACCGATGGGTGTTTCTCGTGCCAATCTCTTGCGCGAGCGGGAATTTCAGCGCGACGGTCAGCACACTAGCTTGCTCGGATTCAGAAATGCTTGTAAGCGAATTGGTCAGCAGAGAGTCGAGAGCCGCGCTGAGCCACATATCCTGCATTTCCGGTTGCTCGCCTATCGACACCGCGAAGACGAAGATGTCCTTCGCTTGGGCGGGAGACACGCGGACTACCAGCCGCGCGAGGACCTCCATGAGAACGCGAAGCCGGGACAGGCTATCGCGTCTGTCGAGAGCCTTATTTCTCTCCCGCTGCCAATACTTGATGGCCGACAGAAGCCGAGAGACCAGTAGATCGACAGTACGTTGAGCGAAACAAGCTACATTGACACGCCCCAAAACGTCCTTGATCGCAGAAGAGTCCTCGCTGCTGGCAGAGCGTATTGCCAGACCAAGATCAAGGAGTTCATCACCCACGCCGCCATAACGCACGACGTGTGAAGCTCTGTCCGCCAACAGACCGACGTTAGCTCCACCACTTTCCATGCGCAACGGAATCCCGCAGATTCTGCTTAGCCCATCGAGTAGTAGGAAGTCAGAAATATCGTTGCCGTGCGAGGATTCCTGCGAACGATCTAGGTAGTGGCCTTGTGCGAATTGCGGTTCGATCGGATTTCGACGCTTGATATATTGTTCCCGGCGCTTCTCAACAGCGTCATCAAGCGAGTCCAGCCACGACCAGGGATCACATCGCCATTTTCGATAGTTACTTTCGACAAAAGGTGGCAATTCCTCGGACCTGCTCTGCCAACGACAGCGGCGCTCCGCTTCCATGAGCCAATGAGCCCAAAGCAATCGCGACATGATGGGAATCGACTGACGGTCCCGGCGATGGTTCTCACGCAAGTTCCCGTATGCCAATGCGAGCAATTTTCCCGCTTCCTCTGCACGCCCTAGGTCCATGAGCAACGCCGCCTTTCTCAGCCTCCAAACAGGGTCTTCTCCGGATATTTTTTCAACCAGCTCGGCTAGCCGATCATAGTCAAGCTGCTCTCGCGCCGAGAGCGCTTGGTGATAAGCCACCTCAGCAGTGCTGTCAGGGAGGTAGAACGCGCGTTTGTCCACTATAGCAATCAGAGCCTGAACACGCTGATCAACAGCGTGCTGTTGCTCTTCATCTTCCGGCAAAAGCCAGCGAGTATTATTGAGCAACGCCAGCGCAATCTCCGCCTGTTGACGCTCGCTGATGCCGCACGGCCGATCTTGCTGCGCCACTTCAAAAAGGGCGTCCACAAGCCAAGGTCGGATGTATTCCAATGCAGTACTGTGTCGCCAAGCAATCTCATACAGCAGACTCGCCCGGTCATCCGGTGCTAGGGCAGCCAAGTTTTCTGCATTCGGAAAAGGAGTGCTTACTTGGCCTACCAAACTTGAGCGCAACGAGGGGGGACATACCAACCAACCTGGATAAGATTTTCGATCCTCGCGCAATGTCTCCAACTGGCTAGCAAGCAGACGGGCGCCATACTCGGCATCACGGTATATGCGCGTGTGTTCTTCGTTACTTACCGAGCCGCCGTGCAAGCTGGTAGGCCGCCAGTCGTGAGGTTTGATCCGCAACTCCTCCGCGTTCCTCATTTCCTGTAGAAACTGCGAGATGGCTTCTTGATGACGAAGGTCTGGATCGCTGATATGCGCGACTGCCGCAAACAGGTCAACCGGCGCGATATTGATCGACTCGAGCTGTTTTCGACGCGCCGCTGATAGGTTCAAGGCACCGACGAGATAAATTTTTCGTGCATGATCGGCGAGATGGTCACGAACCCAGCCTGCCCATTGAAGGAAGTTGGGATCATCACCCGAAAATCCGAGTAGACAGAGTTCGTTTTCGATAAATACCTGTCGCGCCATGTTTACGAAAGGCGCAAAACGCTCCGGGTACGTGCGATAGTCTTCTTGCGCTGCGATGAAGGTGTCCGTAACGCCGATGGTCCCGTGGAGCTTCACGATGCGCGGCGAGGATGCCCAGGCAAGATCCGAAGTCTTCGTGACAGTGGTGTAATAAGGGCTGTGAATTTCCTCTGCCGCTCTCTCAAGTAAGGAATCCCAATTGGTCGTTAGAACTTCCGACCAGGGAAGGGTCAGGAGCGCCTGGTAGAGAGGCCCCATCCGCCAAGCTTTATCGTCGATCTCATTGCGGATTCTTTCATTGAGCGCTCCTTGTCCGAAATACGTTCGATACTCTTCGGCAACTCGCAGAGGATCAGTAAAGTTGAAGGTCGTTTCGTCTCCATACAGGTCCCGCGCCAGACTTCCTGTAAATTCGCCCCAGAGTGGAACCTTTTTCTCTCCGCCGACGTGAAGGGCCGCGCTCCGGGTGAACCCGGCTCCAACCATGATGGCAGCGCCGTGATGACGGGCATCCATGCGATGCAACGCTGAAGCAAGTTTCTTGATAGCCGGATAATCGCGAAGGTCAGTGATTTTTGTTCTTGTGGTCATAACAGAAGTGTCGGAGTGGCGCACGGACAGTCACTTTAACCTCCTTACAGTGCGTTTCGCCTGCGAGCAACCTAACGAGAGCGGCAGATGGGCTGATATTGATCCGTAGTGAAAAGCCTATTTTTTTGTGGCGTACGTTACTGACGTATAGCGGCAAAGGGCCGTACCGCAACGATAAGGGCCTGCAGTGTCCCTATCCGTCGAAAGCCCCAAACAAAAACGCCGCGCAATCTCTGCGCGGCGTTTTGTTTTTGTGCGGCTGGATCTCAGCGCACGCAGTCCACAAAGTACCCCATCTTGCCGTCGACTTCCTCTTCCACCAGCCCGTGGATGTCGGTCTCGAAGCCAGGGAACAGGCGGTTGAAGTCGCGCGCGAACTGCAGGTACTGCACGATCGTCTTGTTGAAGCGCTCGCCCGGAATCAGCAGCGGAATGCCCGGCGGATACGGCGTCAGCAGGATGGCGGTAATGCGGCCTTCCAGCTCGTCGATCGCCACGCGCTCAGTTTCGCGGTGCGCCATCTTGGCCCAGGCGTCGGACGGCTTCATCGCAGGCTCCATGTTGGACAAGTACATCTCGGTCGTCACGCGCGCGACATCGTTGGCCTGGTAGACGCTGTGGATGCTGTCGCACAGCTCGCGCAGGCCGATGCGCTCGTACTGCGGATACTGGCGCACGAACTCCGGCAACACGCGCCACAGCGGCTGGTTGTTGTCGTAGTCGTCCTTGAACTGCTGCAGCTCGGTCACCATCGAGTTCCAGCGGCCCTTGGTGATGCCGATGGTGAACATGATGAAAAACGAGTACAGGCCGGTCTTCTCGACGATGATGCCGTGCTCGGCCAAGTAGCGCGTAACGATGGCGGCCGGGATGCCCGAGTCGCTGAACTTGCCGTCCACGTCGAGGCCCGGGGTGATGATCGTGGCCTTGATCGGGTCGAGCAGGTTGAAGTCTTCGGCCAGGTTGCCGAAGCCGTGCCAGCGGTCGTTGGCCTTGAGCATCCAGGCTTCGCGATCTTCGATGCCTTCGTCGGACAGATCGTTCGGGCCCCAGACCTTGAACCACCAGTCGTCGCCGCGGCCGTTGCCGCCATTCGCGCCCAGGTATTCGTGCTCGACCTTGCGCATGGCGCGGCGGAAGTCCAGCGCTTCGGCAATGCTCTCCTCCACCAGCGCGGTGCCGCCCGGCGCTTCCATCATCGCCGCGGCCACGTCGCACGAGGCAATGATCGAGTACTGCGGGCTCGTCGACGTATGCATGAGATACGCCTCGTTGAAGCGGTACGTATCGAGCTTGCGCGTCTCGGAATCCTGCACGAGGATCTGCGACGCCTGCGACAGACCGGCCAGCAGCTTGTGCGTACTCTGTGTGGCAAACACCAGCGCGTCCTTGCTGCGCGCGCGGCCGTGGCCGATGGCGTGCATGTCGCGGTAGAACGGGTGGAAGGCGGCGTGCGGCAGCCAGGCCTCGTCAAAGTGCAGCGTGTCGATCTCGGTCGACAGCATGTGCTTGATGCGCTCGGCGTTGTAGAGCACGCCGTCGTACGTGCCCTGCGTGATGGTCAGGATGCGCGGCTTCTTGTTCTTGGCCTGGCTGGCGAAGGGGTGGTCGGCGATCTTCTTGGCGATCGTCTCCGGCTCGAACTCGCTCTGCGGAATCGGGCCGATGATGCCGTAGTGGTTGCGCGTCGGCATCAGGAACACGGGAATCGCGCCCGTCATCATGATCGCGTGCAGGATCGACTTGTGGCAGTTGCGGTCCACCACGACGATGTCGCCGGGGGCCACGTTGGCGTGCCAGACCATCTTGTTCGACGTGGACGTACCGTTGGTCACGAAGAACATGTGGTCCGAGCCGAAGATGCGCGCGGCATTGCGCTCCGATGCTGCTACCGGGCCCGTGTGGTCGAGCAGCTGGCCGAGCTCTTCCACTGCGTTGCAGACGTCGGCGCGCAGCATGTTCTCGCCGAAGAACTGGTGGAACACTTGGCCGACGGGGCTCTTGAGGAACGCCACGCCACCCGAGTGCCCCGGGCAGTGCCACGAATACGAGCTGTCCTGCGCGTAGTCGATCAGCGCCTTGAAGAACGGCGGCGGCAGTGAATCGAGATAGTTGCGCGCTTCGCGGATGATGTGCCGGGCCACGAACTCCGGCGTGTCCTCGAACATGTGGATGAAGCCGTGCAGCTCGCGCAGGACATCGTTGGGCAGGTGGCGCGAGGTGCGCGTCTCGCCGTACAGGAAGATCGGGATGTCGGCATTGCGGCGGCGCACTTCGGCCACGAAGGCGCGCAGGTTCTCGACCGCTTCCGGCTCCGGCTTGTCGCTGTCCGGGTTGATGAACTCGTCGTCGTCGATCGAGACGATGAAGGTCGACGCGCGGCTCGACTGTTGTGCAAACGACGTCAGGTCACCGTAGCTGGTGAGGCCCGTGACCTCCATCCCTTCCTGCTCGATGGCCTGGGCCAGCGCGCGAATGCCCGACCCGGAGACGTTCTCGGAGCGGAAGTCCTCGTCGATGATGATGACGGGAAAGCGGAATTTCATCGTGGTTCCTTAATGCAGAAAGGCACCGCTCCGTAGGTCGGAAACGGAGAGAAAACTAGGTCTTGGGAAGCGTCACGCCGTGCTGGCCCTGGTATTTGCCACCGCGGTCCTTGTACGAGGTTTCGCATTCCTCGTCGCTCTCGAAGAACAGCACCTGCGCGCAGCCCTCGCCGGCGTAGATCTTGGCGGGCAGGGGCGTCGTGTTCGAGAACTCCAGCGTCACGTAGCCTTCCCATTCGGGTTCGAACGGCGTCACGTTGACGATGATCCCGCAGCGCGCGTACGTGCTCTTGCCCAGACACACCGTCAGCACCGTGCGCGGGATGCGGAAGTACTCGACCGTGCGAGCGAGTGCGAAGGAGTTCGGCGGGATGATGCACACATCGCCCTTGAAGTCGACAAACGACTTCTCGTCGAAGTTCTTCGGATCGACGATGGTGCTGTTGATGTTGGTGAAGATCTTGAATTCGTCGGCGCAGCGGATGTCGTAGCCGTAGCTCGACGTGCCGTACGAGACGATGCGCCGGCCGTCTGCCTCGCGCACCTGACCGGGCTCGAACGGCTCGATCATGCCGTGCTGCTCGGCCATGCGGCGGATCCATTTGTCGGATTTGATGCTCATGGAGCGTCCAGATACCTTGGATGAACAAATGGGGGCAGCCTTCGCGGTGCGAAAACTGTCCCCATTTGGTCACGCCGGGTCGCAAGGTCGATGCCCGGTCCGCTTTGGAACGCGGATTGTACTCCCAAACCTGTGACGGAAAACCCCGGGCCGGGCGATGGCTTGCGCAGGGCTTACCCGCTGGAATTGACGGGCTGCGGCAGTTGGCCGCGCGCGCCGACCACCCCGGCCATCTCCGGTTCGGCCACAAAGCGCTCCGGTCCGGTATAGAGCAGAAAATGCCGGCCGGTGCATCGCGCAAACAGCGTGAGGTTCACCCGCTGTGCCATCTGGTAGCCCATCTGTGTGACACCCGAGCGCGACAGCAGGAACGGGATGCCCATCTGCGCGCCCTTGATGACCATTTCGGAGGTCAGGCGCCCGGTGGTGTAGAAGATCTTGTCGCCGCCTTCCATGCCGTCGAGCCACATGCGGCCGGCAATCGCGTCCACGGCATTGTGGCGGCCCACGTCTTCAATAAAGACGAGCAGCTCGCCGCGCGCATCGAACAGCGCGCAGCCATGCACGGAGCCCGCCTGCTTGTAGATCGACTGCTGCAGGCGGATGGTATCGACCACGCGGTACAGCGTTGTCTGCGTCATGCGCGCGTCGGGCCGCAGGTGGATGGCGTCCACTTCGTCCATCAGCGAGCCGAACACCGTGCCCTGCCCGCAGCCGGTCGTGACAGTGCGGCGCGCGGTCTTTTCGTCCAGGTCTGCAATGCCGGCGCGCGTGGTGACCGCCGCGGATTCGGTCTCCCAGTCGACCTGCACCGAGGCGATGTCCTCAATGCTTCCGATGAGGCGCTGGTTGCGCAGGTAGCCGAGCACCAGCGCCTCGGGGGCGGCGCCGAGCGTCATCAACGTCACGAGTTCGCGCTTGTCGAGGTAGACGGTGAGTGGCCGCTCGCCGGGAATGTGGACGGTGCGCGTACGGCCGAGCTCGTCGACGACGTCGACCTCATCGAGCAGCGGAACAGAAGCGTTGGTCAGGTAAGGGCGCAGCGGCATCGAATCGGGTTTCAAACAAAAATGCGCACGGCAGGCGTGCGCATTGGCATGCAGGCAATGCCCATCCGCAGATGGGCACGTGCTCCGGCGATCAGTTCGCCACGATCACGCCGCAGGCGATGCGCCCGCCGGAATTGCCGGTGGGCTGGGTCTTGTAGTCATCCTTGCCGGCATGCACGATCAGCGCATGGCCAACGAGGCTGGTCGGTCCCGGGGTCAGCGTCACGCCGGAGAGGACGATCGAGCCGACGGCCTTGCCGTTGGCGTCGGATTGGAGCATCGGGATGTCGCCGGCATGGTGCGCGCCGCTGCGCGGATCGCCATGCTGCTGGCCGGTCGGATTGAAGTGGCCGCCGGCGCTGTTGCCGTCCGGCGACGAGCAATCGCCCTTCTCGTGCACATGGAAACCGAACATGCCGTTGGCCGGCAGGCCCGAAATGTCCACGGCCATGGCAACCCGATTGTCGCCTTGTTGCACCAGCTTCACGCTGCCTTGCACGGTGCTGCCGCTCTTGGGCGCCAGCACGGCCGAAGCGGCCATGGCCGAGTCAGCCGTCCTGGCTGTCGAGCCGGTATTCGATGCACAGCCAGCCATCAGGCCCAGCACGGCAAGTCCAATCGCGAGTTGCTTCATGTGTCACCTCCAGTCAGGGTTCACTTGCGAGCAGACGATTGTACTGCCGGATGATGAACCCGCAACATCGGCAGCCGATCAGCCTTTTGCAGCGGGCGCCGGCGCGGCCGGCGCAGGCGCCACGAACGGCCCCGGATCCGCACACGGCGTGCCCGGCTGCGTAAGCGCGCCCTTGCCGCTGGCCCGATACGCCGCCGCCACCTTGTCTTGCGCCTTGCAGGTCTGGAATGCAGCCACCTTGTCGGTCCACGCTGCCTTGGCCTTGGCCAGCGCGGCCTGTGCCTGTTGCTCTTCTGTCAGGGCCGGCAGTTTTGCGAAAGCCAGCCCGCTCGCGAGACTCAGCAGGCTGGCCGCGACGGCCATACGTGCGGCGCGCGTCATCGCGGATGCATGCATGGTGAAGCTCCTTGAATCGATGGCGTCAGGATTTGACGGGATGCTCCGCCGCCGGGGGAGCGGGCGGCTGCGAGCGCTGCGCGGCAATCTTGCCGGCCTTGATGTCGTCGTACCAGAGCTCGTGGTGCTCCTTGGCCCAGGCCTCGTCGACATAGCCGTCGCGCATGGCCCGGTAGGCGCCTTCCATGCCGATCGTGCCGAGGTAGATATGGCCCAGCGACATGCACATCATGCCCACCGCCGCAATGGCGTGGATGATCTCGGCGAGTTGCATGGTGCTGCGGTAATAGTCGACGCCCGGGACGATGCGATCGAGCACCCAGCCCGACGCCGAGAGAATCAACCCGAATACGACCAGGCCGCCCCAGAACCAGAGCTTCTCGCCCGCATTGAAGCGATGCGACGGGACTTCGGCCCCGTGGTCGCCGGCAAACATGCCGCCCAGGCTCAGCAGCCATTTGAGGTCGCCGCGGCGCGGGAGGTTGTCGCGGACCCACATCACGAAGGCAACGACGATGCTGACCGTAAACAACGGCCCGACCAGGTTGTGCAGGTTCTTCAGCACATACGTCAGCCAGCCGAACAGCTGGTGCCCCAGGACCGGCAGCAGGAAGTGCTTGCCCCACAGCATGACGATGCCAGACACGCCGAGCGTGACGAACGAGATCGCCATCGTCCAGTGGACGTAGCGTTCGGTGGGCGTGAAACGTTCGATCTTGCGGCCGGTGGGCGCTTCCTTCAGGCGGATCGTCCCCTTCCACAGGAAGAAGCCCAGGATGGCCAGCGGCACCAGCACCAGCAGCCAGCCGCCCCACACGGTGATGACGCCGTTGCGGAACAGACGCCATTTCTGGCCCGTGCGCTGGATCAGCACGCCGGCCTCGAGCCCGGGGATGCTGGCGTAGTGCGCCTGGTCCGAATTCACCTCGCGCCAGACGGGCGCATTGTTGCCGGGCTGCGTCGTGCGTCGCGCGGCCTGGTCCTGCGCTTCCTTGGCGAGATCACGCTTCTGCACGTCAAAGACGTTCTCCGAAACGATGTTGGAAAACGGCTGCGCCGGCTGCACGGCCGGATTGAGGGGTTGCGCGTTCGCTGCCGGCCCGCTGGCCGCTTGCTGCGCAACCGCCAGCGTGGCAGCTCCCCCCAACAGCACCGCCATCACAAGGTGTTTCCAGGACGTACCCATGGACAGACCTCCGCTTGCGCGCGTCATGGCGTCTTGTTGTACTCGTTCTGGTACTGGCCGCGCGCGCGGATCTGGTTCACCCAGCTCGTGCGGTCACCGGGCGTCCAGCCTTTGGCCACAAACGGATCGTCCTGCGCGCCCTTGTAGGCGGGAGCGTCGTCCTTGCGGTGCGATGCAAGGGCGGTTTGCGAGCGCTCGCCGCAAGCGCCGAGCAGCAGCACCGCGCCGAGCGCGATCAGCAGCCCCGTCGGTCGCGAAGGCATCTTGACGCGCGGGCTCATGATTGGGCTCCTGGCGTGGAAGCCGGTGCAGCGGGCGCAGGCTGGCCCGCCGGTGCCGCCTGACCGCCCTTACCCTGCGTGCCGCCGTAGGCCGTGCCCCATCCGAACAACTCCGCGCCCTTCCCGCGTTTCATGACACGGTTACGCAGGATGTCGGAAATGACATCGCCATCGCCGCCGAGCAGCGCCTTGGTCGAGCACATTTCCGCGCACAGCGGCAGCTTGCCTTCGGCCAGGCGGTTGCGGCCGTACTTCTCGAATTCTTCCTCGCTGCCGTTCTTCTCGGGGCCGCCGGCGCAGAACGTGCACTTGTCCATCTTGCCGCGCACGCCGAACGTGCCCTGGCTCGGGAACTGCGGCGCACCGAACGGGCACGCATACGAGCAGTAGCCGCAGCCGATGCAGACGTCCTTGTCGTGCAGCACCACGCCGTCTTCGGTGCGGTAGAAGCAGTCCACCGGGCAGACCGCCATGCACGGCGCATCGGAGCAATGCATGCACGCCACGGAGATGGATTTCTCCGCGCCGATCATGCCGTCGTTGATCGTGACCACGCGGCGCCGGTTCACGCCCCAGGGCACTTCGTGTTCGTTCTTGCAGGCCGTGGCGCAGGCGTTGCATTCGATGCAGCGCTCGCTGTCACAGATGAATTTCATGCGCGCCATGATCGCTCCCCGTTATGCGAAACGCTCGATCTGGCAGACCGTCGTTTTCGTTTCCTGCATCATCGTCACCGAGTCGTAGCCGTAGGTGGTGGCTGTGTTGACGGCCTCGCCGCGCACGATCGGGTGAGCGCCTTCCGGGTAATAGCCGAGCAGATCCTTGCCCTGCCACCAGCCCGAGAAGTGGAACGGGATGAAGGCGTGGTCCACGCCCACGCGCTCCGTCACCAGCGCGCGCACCTTGATCTGGGCGCCGGTCGGCGTCTTGACCCAGACGAAGTCGTTGTGGCGGATGCCCCGGTCGGCCGCGGCCTTCGGGTTGATCTCGACAAAGTTCTCCTGCTGCAGCTCAGCCAGCCACGGGTTCGAGCGCGTCTCTTCACCCCCGCCCTCGTATTCGACCAGGCGGCCGGACGTGAGGATGATCGGGAATTTCTCGTAGACCTTGTTCTCGATGTTGCGCTGCTGCACCGTCTTGTACAGCGTGGGCAGGCGCCAGAACACCTTCTTGTCGTCGTGCGTCGGGTACTTGGCGACCATGTCGGGCCGTGTGGAATACAGCGGCTCGCGGTGCTGCGGAATGCCGTCGGGGAAGTTCCACACGACGGCGCGCGCCTTGGCGTTGCCAAACGGATGGCAGCCGTGCTTCATCGCCACGCGCTGGATGCCGCCGGACAGATCGGTCTTCCAGTTCTTGCCTTCGGCGGCCTTCTTTTCGGCGTCGGTCAGGTCATCCCACCAGCCGAGTTTCTTGAGGAAGACGTGGTCGAATTCGGGGTAGCCCGTGGTGAGCTCGGCGCCCAGCGAGCACGAGCCGTCTTCGGCCAGGAGGTTGACGCCGTCGCGCTCCACGCCGAAGTTGGCGCGGAAGTTGCCGCCGCCGTCCATCACGTGCCTGCTGGTGTCGTACAGGTTGGGCGAGCCCGGATGCTTCAGTTCCGGCGTGCCGTAGCACGGCCACGGCAGGCCGAAGTAATCCCCGGTGAGGTCGTAGCCGGTTTGCGGATCCTTGCCGCCCTTGCAGCGCAGGGTGCGCACGTCAAACAGGTGCATGTTGCGCATGTGCGCCTTCAGGCGTTCCGGCGACTGACCGGTGTAGCCGATCGTCCAGTTGCCGCGATTGATCTCGCGCAGGATCGATTCGATCTCGGGCTCGCGCCATGTCATGCCGGCGCGCTTGTATTCGCTGATCTTGTAGTTCTTCGACAGCTCCTTGCCGAAACCCAGGCGGTCGGCAAACGCCTGCATGATGACGTGGTCGGGCTGCGACTCAAACAGCGGCTCGATGACCTTCTCGCGCCACTGCAGCGAGCGGTTCGACGCCGTGCATGAACCCGACGTTTCGAACTGCGTGGCAGCCGGCAACAGATAGACCGCGCGGTTCGGGTTCGGTGGCGTGCCTTCGGCCGAGGGCATGTTGGCCATCGCCGCCGTGGCCGACGGATACGGATCCACCACCACCAGCAAGTCCAGCTTGTCGAGCGCGCGTTTCATGTCCATGCCACGCGTCTGCGAGTTGGGTGCATGGCCCCAATAGAAGACGGCGCGGACGTTGTTGTCCTGGTCGATCAGGTCGTTCTTCTCGAGCACTGCGTCGGCCCAGCGCGAGACCGTCGTGCCGGACTTTTCCATCATGGCCTGCGAGGCGAAGCGGCCCTTGATCCAGTCGTAATCGACGCCCCACACGGCCGCGAAGTGCTTCCACGCCCCGGCGGCCAGACCGTAGTAGCCCGGCAGCGAATCGGGGTTCGGGCCGACGTCGGTCGCGCCCTGCACGTTGTCGTGCCCGCGGAAGATGTTGGCCCCGCCGCCCGACTTGCCGATGTTGCCCAGCGCCAGCTGCACGATGCACGACGCACGCACGATGGCGTTGCCGATGGTGTGCTGCGTCTGGCCCATGCACCACACGAGTGTGCTCGGGCGGTTCATCGCCATCATCTCGGCGACCTTGTGCACCTGCGCCTCCGGCACGCCGCACACTTCCTCGACCTTGTCCGGCGTCCATTTGGCGAGCACTTCCTCGCGCACCTTGTCCATGCCATAGACGCGGTCGTGGATGTACTGCTTGTCTTCCCAGCCGTTTTTGAAGATGTGGTACAGCACCCCGAACAGGAACGCGATGTCGGTGCCCGAACGGATGCGGACGTATTCATCGGACTTGGCCGCCGTGCGCGTGTAGCGCGGGTCGACCACGATGACCTTGCAGCCGTTCTCCTTGGCATGCAGCAGATGCAGCATCGACACCGGGTGCGCCTCGGCCGCGTTCGAGCCGATGTACAGCGCGCACTTGGCGTTCTGCATGTCGTTGTACGAATTGGTCATCGCGCCATAGCCCCACGTGTTGGCGACGCCCGCCACCGTGGTGCTGTGACAGATGCGCGCCTGGTGGTCGCAGTTGTTGGTGCCGAAGAACGACACCCACTTGCGCAGCAGGTACGCCTGCTCGTTGCTGTGCTTGGATGAGCCAACAAAGAAGAACGAATCCGGGCCGGTTTCCTCGCGGATGGTCTTCATCTTGGCGACGATCTCGTTGAGCGCCTGCTCCCAGCTGATGCGCTGGTAGCGGCCGTCAACGAGCTTCATCGGCGTCTTGAGGCGGTATTCGCCGTGGCCGTGTTCGCGCAGCGCGGCACCCTTGGCGCAGTGCGCGCCCATGTTGATCGGCGAATCGAACACCGGCTCCTGGCGCACCCACACACCGTTTTGCACGACGGCATCGACGGCGCACCCGACCGAGCAGTGCGAGCACACGGTACGGCGCACCACGATGTCCCCCTTGCCCTCGGCCGCCTGCGCCTCGCCCACCACCGACTTCTTCACGAGCGAAAGCTGCGTGGCGGCCAGCCCCGCGCCCACGCCAATGCCGGAGCGCTTGAGGAACGTGCGGCGGTCCATGGTCGGCAGCGCGCCGGCCAGGCTGCGGGCCAGGCTGCCCGTGAGCGAGGTTGTGCCCGAGCGGCGTGCCGGGGCGGCTTTGGTGTCCTGTACCGCCGGTTTGCGGGTCAGAAGCATGGGGTCACCTGAAGATGTGGGGTCTGCGAAATGGAAACGGGCGCGCGAACGCGGCGCGTCAGATCCAGGTCGTCTTGTAGTACTTGCGGATGTGTTCGGTCAGACGGTAGCCCGTGGTGCCATCGTCGGCGGGCTGGGCCGGCTGCGCGGAGCCGGCGCTGGCCTGCTGGGCCAGGTGACCTGCCGTGGCGGCCGTGCCGGCGGCCGCCACGGCGGCGCCCATCAGGAAGCGGCGGCGCGTAGGTGCGGAATCAAGGGAATCCGCTTGAGCATGGGCGTGAGGGACGGTTGGCATGTCGAAGCTCCCCGGCTTTGCCGGACCGATGACCGAATGTAATAGGAAATATCCGACACATTCTAGAAGTAACGGCACCAGAAAACCATGCTCAGTACCGCTCAACTCGGGATTTTCCTGACGATTTGCCGATGAATTTTTTCAATCGGCAAGCGTTGTCCCACCCCGCCGGGATGCTCACAGGGCGCAAGTCTTCGTGTTGTGCTTATTTTCTAGGCAACGATGCGGACCACGGTCACGCGAGTTCGAGCGCGAGCCGTTCCACATCAAAAAACGCTTTCGCCAAACCTGCGACATCGGCATAAAACCCCGCACGCGGATGCTGCAACACAGCATCGCACGCGGTGTCCACCCACGGTGCTAGATGACGCTGGAAGAAGGCGCGCTGCTCTTCAATGCGGCCGAGCTTCGCATCGTCCCCCGCGATCAGGTAACGCATGACCTCGCACAGCGTGGCAATGTGGTCTTCGGTCTCGGTGATGCCCTCGGCGCGCTCCAGGCCATAGCGGCGCAGGTCGTCGCGCAGCACCACGAGCGGCTTTTCGTTGAGAAAGCCGGCCTGGTAGTACGAGCCGTACAGAAAGACTTCGGGCTTGCCGACGCCGATGAAGAGGTCGGTGTACTCGTCGTCCGCCTGCGCGGCGCCAGTCTTGCCGGCACGCGTGACAAGGCGGCGCCAGGCCTGGCTCAGGGCGCTGCCGGCGGCGGCTTCGGCATCGGCCGGATCGGCGCTGCCGTCGTCCACCGGGTCCAGCGGCGCGGCGGCGATGCGCTGCAGCAAATCGGCATCGGGCGCGCGAAAGAACAGCGTCGCGAGCAAGCCGTACAGGTCGGCACGGGCCAGGTCCTCGGCGCTGTCGGGGGGCGTGGCGGCGAGCTGGAATTGCAGGGGCTGGGCGTCGGTCATGGAATCGGGAACGGAGTCTTCAATGCGTGGCGCCCGGGCGTTCGC
Source organism: Ralstonia mannitolilytica (assembly GCF_905397375.1). GTDB lineage: Bacteria > Pseudomonadota > Gammaproteobacteria > Burkholderiales > Burkholderiaceae > Ralstonia > Ralstonia mannitolilytica. Next base: position 7,738 of record NZ_CAJPVG010000004.1, on the reverse strand, counting down.
CGCGCTCCATCATGTCGATCACGCGGCAGTCGCCGCACATCTTGAGGCGTTCGGCAGCCGCGCCCGAAAAGGCGGGATGCGCGCCGAGCTTGGCCAGCATGGTCGCCACCATCTGCGCGGTGCCGAACGGCTTGCTGCAGCGGATGCAGTGGAACGGCTGCGTCTCGTTCAGCGTGACGGCTTGGCGGGCCTGCGCGGTCAGGTTCAGGCGCGGCACCAGGGCGATGGCTTCTTCGGGGCAGGTGGTCTCGCACAGGCCGCACTGAACGCAGTTGCGCTCGATCATGGCGAGCACCGGGCGCTCGGCGGTATCGCGCAACGCCTGCGATGGGCATGCGCCCACGCACGCCATGCACAGCGTGCAGCTTTCCCGGTCGACGGTGACGGCGCCAAACGGCGCTCCGGCGGGCAGCGGGATGATTGCCTCGGTAGCCTTGGCGTGACGTGCGAGGTGGTCCAGCGCGAAGTCGAGCGTCTCCCGCTTGGCGGCGGCCACGGCGAAGGTGGCGGCCGGCATGTCGCGGCGGAAACCTCGCAGCGGGCCCGACACGTCGGCGGCGTTCAGGCGCGCGTCGAGCGCGGCGGCATCGGTCACGTCGATCAGCACGACGGGCGACCCATCGGCCGGCTCGCCCAGCCCCTGCAGCACGGCTTGCGCCACGGCCACCTGTTCGGCCAGCATCGCCCGGTACTGCGGCGCGTCGTCCTCGGTGAGCAGGATGACGACGCGTGCGGCGCCGTAGGCCAGGGCCGTGAACCACAGCTCGAGCCCGGTCGACGCCGCATGGAAGACTTCGACCGGCAGCACGTTCACCGGCAGGCCCTGCGCCTTGCCGATGCGCGCGGCGCGCCCGACGTGTTGGACGAGGGCGCGGCCGCGCTCGCCGTTGTGGAGCAGAACCACGGCATCACGCCCACCTGCCGATGCATACGCATTCAGCAGCGTCTTGAGCTTGCGCCCCTGATACGGCGCGCTCGGGTAGGCATAGGTCATCGCGCCGGTCGGGCACGCCGTCGTACAGGCGCCGCAGCCCACGCACAGGTTGGGCGTGACCTGCACGCTGCCACGCCCGTCCTTCCACTTCGACGAGATGGCCGACGCTGAACACACCTGCACACACGCATCGCAGCCCACCTGCCCGTTGCGTCCGTGCGCGCAGATGGATTCCTTGTACTGGAAGAACTTCGGTTTCTCGAATTCACCCACCATCTGCAGCAGCGCCAACGAGGCGCTCAACTGCTTCCCGGCGTCCGCACCGGCATGGAAATAGCCTTGCGGCGGCTGGTGCTGCGTGAAGGCGGGTGCGTCGTTCAGATCGAAGACAAGGTCGAACTGGCCGGATAGCGTTTGCGGCGCCTGCGCACGGCCAAAGTCGATGGCCATTGCGTCACCGCACGCATTCACGCAGGCGCGGTGATCGCGGCAGCGGTCCAGGTCGATCTGGTAGAGCGCGTCGATGGCGTCTTCGGGGCAGGCATCGATGCAGGCGTTGCAGCGCGTGCAGCGGTCGAGGTCGATCGGATTGCGGCTGCGCCATTGCACATCGAACGCGCCCAGCCAGCCCTTGACCGCCACTAGTTCGCCAGCGTGGACGGGCCAGCGGCGTTCCATCGGCACCGACAGCGGCCCGAGGGTGCGATCTCGGCCTGTGGCCAGCACCGTCAGGCTCAGCTGATCGGCCAGGCGTTCGGCCCACGGCATCACGCGCTCGGCCGGACCGACAATCAGCAGGTTGCCATCGGAGCGGTAATCCACCACCGGCACCGGGTCCGGGGCGGGCAGACCCGCCACGGCCAGCAGTGCGGCCGTCTTTGCGTGAAAGCCGCGCCGGTCCCGCCTGGCGCCCGCCGACCAGCCGCCCGTCTCCCGCACATTGACGAAGCGGATCGGCGCGACCACGCCTTCCTGCTGCGCGGCCACTTCAGCAAACAGCGCCTGCTCTTGCGTGCACGCGACGATCACGTCCTCCGCGCCGCCGAGCGCCTGCGTGAAAGCGCCGATTTCGCGGCGGCACAGCAGGTGGTGTGTCTGGCCAGGCGCATCGATGGGCGTGTCGGCGGCGCGCAGGGCGTCGCTCACCGCCCCGGCATCGAGCGGCATGGTGTGATTGCAACTGCAGACCAGCGTAGGCATGGATGTGTGCGTGAACGCCCGCGTCTGTCGCGCGGGCTGTGGGGACATGGCCGGGCGGTGGCTGCCGCGCGGACCGCTTTCTTATTCTACGGACGGCGGCCTGGCCTCGCCATGCGGGGTTGCCTGGGCGGAGCCGTCCTGCGCCGGCGGCGCGGGCGATTGTGCGCGCGTTTCCTCCGTCACGGCTGGCGTTGCCTGGGATACCGGTTCCGCGGCCACCGGCGGCGGAACCTCCTCGTCCAGCGGATCGAACAGCCGCAGCTCTACGGTGTGGCGCAGTTCACGCAGCATGTCGGGCGGAATCGGGTCGGGCTGGGAGTAGTCGTCGATATACGTATCGAGCCCGTCCATCACGTTGAAATGCGGATCGGCGAAGAGCTTCTTCAGGGCGGCACGCTTGACGACCTCGTCGACGCCGCGCGCGACGAATGGGGCAAAGTCGTCGGCGGGCGTGAGCTTGGCCGCGTCTTCCAGCGTGAGCGGCGGCGGTGCGTCGGGTGCCGGTTCAGCAGGCGCAGGCGCCGACTCTGGCTGCGGTGGACGCACGACCTCGGCACGCGGTGGTGCCTCTGGTTCGGGCGTGCCACGGCGCTGCGCGGCCTTGCGACGCGACCAGCGTGAAAGGAAGGATTCGTCGCTCACGGCAATGTCGCTCGATCAATACTTGGCGCGATCTTCCGGCCGCAGGAACGATTCCGGCCGGCGCCGTTTTTTCGGCTCGGGCCGGTAGTTCTCGGCCACGTAAGCCTCCAGCCACGCGAGCGCAGCGGCATCGAGCGGCGCGTTCTCGACCGTCTCGCCGCCGTCGAGCCAGCGGCCCGCCTCGTTGTAGCTGAGGCAGACGGTATGCGGAACCGCACGTCCTTCATCGGCCGTCCCGGCTTCGCCAAGGCGCCACAGCACAAACCAGCATGGAGCGGCCGACGTCACGTTCAGGTAGTAGCCCTCGGCCTCGTCGCGGAACAGCGTGACGGTAAAGCCAGGGGTCAGCCAGCGCTCTTCGGTCTCGGTGCGATCAAGGCAGCGCGGCTCGGTGCCGTATTCGCCAAGATCCGGCACCACGGCCTCGAGCCGCCACTGGAACGGCTGCCAGCGGTTGGCCGTAGGACGGCGGCACAGCACCACCGCGACCCGCACGGAGGGGCGCTCGGTCGAGGGCTCGCGCGGTTCCATGGCTTATGTGTTCTGCACGACGATCGACGGGAACTTGCTCGTCATGTCTTTCGCCTTCTCGGCCACGGCAATGGCGACGCGACGCGCGATCTGCTTGTACACGCCGGCGATCGCGCCGTCCGGGTCGGCCACCACGGTGGGCCGGCCCGAATCGGCCTGCTCGCGGATGGAGAGATTCAACGGCAGGCTGCCCAGGAACGGCACGCCGTACTGCGCGCACATCTTCTCGCCGCCGCCGGCACCGAAAATGTGTTCGGTGTGGCCGCAGTTCGGGCAGCAGTAGACCGCCATGTTCTCGACCACGCCAATGATGGGAATCCCCACCTTCTCGAACATCTTCAGGCCCTTCTTGGCGTCGAGCAGCGCGATGTCCTGCGGCGTGGTGACGATCACCGCGCCCGTCACGGGCACCTTCTGCGACAGCGTGAGCTGGATGTCGCCCGTGCCCGGCGGCATGTCGACGATGAGGTAATCGAGGTCGCGCCAGTTCGTCTGCTTGAGCAGTTGCTCCAGCGCCGAGGTCACCATCGGGCCGCGCCACACCATCGGGTTGTCCTGCTCGATCAGGAAACCGATCGAATTGGCCTGCAGGCCGTGGCCCTCCATCGGCTCCATCGTCTTGCCGTCGGCCGACTCCGGCTGGCCGTGGATGCCGAGCATCATCGGCTGGCTCGGGCCATAGATGTCGGCATCGAGAATGCCGACGCTGGCGCCTTCAGCGGCCAGTGCGAGCGCCAGGTTCACGGCGGTGGTCGACTTGCCCACGCCACCCTTGCCCGACGCCACGGCGATGATGTTCTTCACGTTCGGCAGCAGGTTCACACCGCGCTGCACCGCGTGCGCGACGATCTTCATCGAGACCTGCACGCTCACATTCTCGACACCTTGCACCTGGCGCAGCGCGCCGATCACCAGCTTGCGGATCGCATCGAACTGGCTCTTGGCCGGGTAGCCGAGTTCGACGTCGAGCGACACCTCGCCGCCATCGACCCGGATGTTGCGCACCGATTTCGACGACACCAGGTCGCGCTGGGTATTGGGATCGACCACGCCGCGCAAGGCTTCGGTGATCAGTTCGATGGTTACGCTCAACATTTGCTCCACGAATCTAATGCGAATGGGGGACGGTCCAACAGGGGCGTCACATGAACTTTGCAATGCACTCGCCACTCTACGTGCTGGTTTGCTATTGTATTTTGCCGGCGCAACATTCGTCCGATTCCCCCCAAAACCCTTCGGCACGCCGGCTATCGGCAGACTCAACAAGAACCGATCCCGTTACCTCGTAGGAGAAATCATGAAAGCCAAGCTTATTTCCGTTTCGCTCGTCGCCTTGCTGGCAGCGGGCTGCGCCACCGAGCAGCAGAACCAGACCGCCGTGGGCACGGGGGTCGGCGCGGCCGTGGGTGCCGGCATCGGTGCGCTGGTCGGCAATGGCCGTGGCGCGGCCATCGGCGGTGCGCTGGGCGCGGCAACCGGTGCAGCCGTGGGCTACAACTGGGGTGCGATCAAATCGAAGCTGGCCGGTGACACCGCTGGCACGGGCACGCAAATTTCCGAACAGCCCGACGGGTCGCTCAAGCTGAACATCCCGAGCCAGGTGTCGTTCGATACCGACAGCGCGGTGATCAAGCCCTCGTTCCGCGGCGCGCTGGATAGCGTGGCACAGACGCTCACGCAGCATCCGGAACTGGCTGCCACCGTGGTCGGCCACACCGACAGCACGGGCAACCCGAACTACAACATGACGCTGTCGCAAAAGCGCGCCCAGAGCGTGGCCAGCTACCTGACTGACCGCGGTGTCGCCCGCAACCGCCTGAACGCGGAAGGCCGCGGCCAGACGCAGCCCGTTGCAGACAACGCCACCGAGGCCGGCCGCGCACAAAACCGCCGCGTCGAAATTTATTTGAAACCAATCCAAGGGTGACCAGTCATAGAGAACGGGTGCCGCTTGCCACACGTTGCTGGCTCGCGATGCGTGGCTGACCTCCCGGGCGGCACCTGATTTCTCCTCCTTTTCCGTTGTGGAAAGCTGCGCCGGCTCAGACCGGCGCTTTTTTTTGGCTTGCGCAGAATGCGGCGTCCTGCCGCAGGTCCGGCGTGCAGATCGGCGGTATTCACCCGTGGCGGGCTCGCGCGGCCCGGGCGCGCTAAAATATGCGTTTCTCCGCGCGCCGCGCTCAGTTTGCGGCCCGCCTGCACTCTTCTGGCCTGCCCATGTCCGAACGTCGCATCCTCGTCACTTCCGCCCTGCCCTATGCCAACGGGCCGATCCACATCGGCCACCTCGTCGAGTACATTCAGACCGACATCTGGGTGCGCTTCCAGCGCATGCGCGGCCATGAGACCTACTACGTGGGCGCGGACGACACGCACGGCACGCCCGTCATGCTGCGCGCCGAGAAGGAAGGCCTGACCCCGCGCCAGCTGATCGAGCGCGTATGGGCGGAGCACAAGCGCGATTTCGACAACTTCCTGATCTCGTTCGACAACTACTACAGCACCGACTCGGACGAGAACAAGGCGTTGTCCGAACGCATCTACCTGCAGCTCAAGGAAAACGGCCTGATCGACGTGCGCGAGGTCGAGCAGTTCTACGACCCCGTCAAGGAGATGTTCCTGCCGGATCGCTTCATCAAGGGCGAGTGCCCCAAGTGCGGCGCGAAGGACCAATACGGTGATTCGTGTGAAGTCTGCGGCGCGACGTACCAGCCGACCGACCTGAAGAACCCGTATTCCGTGGTATCGGGCGCGACGCCGGTGCGCAAGTCGTCGGAACATTACTTCTTCAAGCTCTCCGACCCGCGCTGCGAGACGTTCCTGCGCGAATGGGTGGCCGACCTGGCCCAGCCGGAAGCGACCAACAAGATGCGCGAGTGGCTCGGCGACGATGGCGAAGCCAAGCTGTCGGACTGGGACATCTCGCGCGATGCCCCGTACTTCGGCTTCGAGATTCCCGGCGCGCCGGGCAAGTATTTCTACGTGTGGCTGGACGCACCGGTCGGCTACTACGCCAGTTTCAAGAACCTGTGCGGCAAGCTCGGCCTCGATTTCGAATCGTGGATCAACGAGCACTCCACCACCGAGCAATACCACTTCATCGGCAAGGACATCCTGTACTTCCACACGCTGTTCTGGCCGGCCATGCTCAAGTTCTCGGGCCACCGCACGCCGACCAACGTGTTCGCGCACGGCTTCCTGACCGTGGACGGTGCCAAGATGAGCAAGTCGCGCGGCACGTTCATCACCGCGCAGAGCTACATCGACACCGGCCTGAATCCGGAATGGCTGCGCTACTACTTTGCCGCCAAGCTGAACGCGACGATGGAAGACCTGGACCTGAACCTGGACGATTTCATCGCCCGGGTGAACAGCGACCTGGTCGGCAAGTTCGTCAACATCGCCAGCCGCTCGGCGGGCTTCCTCGTCAAGCGCTTCGAGGGCCGCGTGAGCGATGCCGCGCTGGGCCATCCGCTCATGGTGCAACTGCGCGAAGCCGCCCCGCAGATTGCCGATCTGTACGAAAAGCGCGAGTACAGCAAGGCGCTGCGTGCCGTGATGGAACTGGCCGACGCCGTCAACGCCTTCGTCGACACCGAAAAACCGTGGGATCTGGCCAAGGACGAAGCGAACCGCGAGAAGCTGCACGCCACGTGCTCCGTTGCGCTGGAAGCGTTCCGCCTGCTCGCGATCTACCTCAAGCCGGTCCTGCCGGCCACGGTCGCACGCATCGAAGCGTTCCTGAACATCGAGCCGCTGACCTGGCACGCGATTGACTCGCAGCTGTCGTCGGCCAAGCCGATCCAGCCGTATTCGCACCTGATGACGCGCGTGGACAAAAAGCAGGTGGATGCGCTGGTGGAGGCAAATCGTCAGTCCCTGCAGGCGACCCCCGATGCCCCGGCTGCTGCCACCAACGGTGCTGCCGCCATCGAGCCGATCGCCGAGACCATCACCATCGACGACTTCGCCAAGATCGACCTGCGTGTCGCCAAGATCGTCGCCTGCCAGCGCGTGGAAGGATCGAACAAGCTGCTGCAGCTGACGCTGGATGTGGGCGAAGGCCAGACGCGGAATGTGTTTTCGGGCATCCAGTCGGCGTATGCGCCGGAAGATCTCGTGGGCAAGCTGACCGTGATGGTCGCCAACCTGGCACCGCGCAAGATGAAGTTCGGGATGTCGGAAGGGATGGTGTTGGCGGCTTCGGCTGCTGATGAGAAGGCTCAGCCTGGGCTTTATATTCTTGAGCCGCATTCTGGGGCGGTGCCGGGGATGCGGGTGCGGTAATGGGTGTTTCGGGATGGGCCTTGGTGGTCCACTCCCCTTTCGTTCCCTGCCGGGACCGACTCACTTTTCTTTGTCTTGCCAAAGAAAAGTAAGCAAAAGAAAGGCGCGCCCGAGATGGCGACTTCCCCTTGGATTTGTGTCGCG
>NZ_CAJPVG010000003.1 GCF_905397375.1 Ralstonia mannitolilytica | reverse complement strand
TGATTGGAAGCAGGCGATGAACCAGTTCGCTATCCTCTACGCCGATCGATTCGTTCGACCGTCCGTGTGATTCTCAACTCCGCCTTGAACACGGAAATCCTGACACTCCCCGCTGCCTCGACTTGCTGGTTTTGCCAAGCTTCTTGAGGACGATGCGCGCATCGGCCAAGGCGGTCGCATCCAACGGGTAGCCCCACGCCGGGCGGGCTAGGGTCACCACAGCGCTCAGGTGTGACATGTAGTTTTCGACCGTCTGGGGCTGTACTTTGAGGCTTTGGCCAAAGCTAACATAGTGCGGGCTGGCGATTTGGCTGCAGCGCATGCTTGCAATAGGTGCTCTCTTGATCGCGCCAAGCACCTGCTCTTTGGTGCGGCCGAGCTTGCGGCTGGACTCACGGATGTAGCGGTCAATTACCTCGAAAGCAGGGGGTCTTCCTCTTTGGCTGTTTCGCGCGCCCCAGGCTGCGCAAGCTCTTTCTCTCGTTTCTTGAGCCACGCGCTGGCGGCTTGGGCCCGATCAAACGTCTTTGCCTCCGTATACACGACCACGCCCCTTTCCTTCAGGCGGATCTGCGCTGTGTACCCTATACTCCCGCCCCTGCGTTTTCTCTCAGTGATCGTGCCCATTTGGGCCAGTGCTACGCGCGAGAATTTGGTGCTACATCGTAGCACTGGCGGGTTAAAACGAGCAAAAATGGCAGCAAACGGATGGCAATCACACAGGTTAAGATGGAGTGTAAACGCTTGAATTTGAACAAAAATCCTGTGAAATCAACGCCGAGGCGGATCAGTGTGGCGCCGATGATGGACTGGACCGATCGCCATTGCCGCTATTTCCACCGCCAGATCTCAAAGCACACCTGGCTCTATACGGAAATGGTGACCACCGGCGCGCTGCTCCACGGTGATGTGCCGCGCCACCTCGATTTCGACGAGGCGGAGCACCCCGTGGCGCTGCAGCTCGGCGGCAGCGAGCCGGACGACCTCGCTCAGGCCGCCCGCCTCGGCCAGCAGTGGGGCTACAAGGAGATCAACCTCAACTGCGGATGCCCGTCCGAGCGGGTGCAGCGCGGCGCGTTCGGTGCGTGCCTGATGGCCGAGCCCAAGCTCGTTGCCGAGGGCGTGAAGGCGATGCGCGATGCGGTGTCGATACCGGTCACGGTCAAGCACCGCATCGGCATCGATGCGATCGAGACGTACGACTTCGTGCGCGACTTCGTCGGCACGGTCGCCGAAGCCGGCTGCGAGACCTTCATCGTCCACGCGCGCAATGCCATCCTCAAGGGACTGAGCCCGAAGGAGAACCGCGAGATCCCGCCGCTGCGCTACGAGGTCGTCTACCAGCTCAAGCGCGACTTCCCGCACCTGGAAATCCTGCTCAACGGCGGCGTGCAGACGCTGGAGCAGATCGACGCGCATCTCGCGCAGGTCGACGGCGTGATGATCGGCCGCGAGGCGTATCACCATCCGTACCTCATGGCCGCGTTCGATGCGCGCTACTACGGTGCCGATACCGAAGCGCTCACGCGCGCCGATGTCGAAGACGCCATGATTGCCTACGTCGGCCGCTGGGTGCAGCGGGGTGGCTATGCCGGCGCTGCGGTGCGGCACATGCTCGGCCTGTACCGCGGTGTGGCCGGTGCGCGCGGCTGGCGGCGCGTGCTGTCGGATGCCAAGGCGCTCGGCCGCGTGAAGACGCTGGCCGATGCCCACGCGCTGTTCGATGAGGCGCGCAGCCATCTGCGGCGCGGGGCGGAGTCCGGCGAAGGGGCGGTTGCCGCATAAATTGCGCCACCCCCTAGTCACGCCTGGAGAATGTTTGTATAATCGCGTTTTTCTCCGGTCAGTCAGTTCTGACTGATTAGACGACGGTGGCTGTAGCTCAGTTGGTAGAGTCCCAGATTGTGATTCTGGTCGTCGTGGGTTCGAGTCCCATCAGCCACCCCACCGAATTTCCTGAAGAAACAGCGCCTTATACAAGGCGCTGTTTTTCTTTATGGGCCGCGAACCCGTGAAATATTCCCGCCATGGGAATAGAGCATCGGCGAGCGTCCTGATTGTCCCCTTCCTGTTGTGGTCGCCGAAGCGATTCCGGAATAGCCGGTGCGACAGGGTCATCTCGCAGTTCCGGCGCGAGCGCCAGCCAGCCGTTGTCGATACCGTCGTGAAAGTGCGAGCGTGGAGGCCCGAAAGGGCTGGTGCTTGTGTCCAGCCGCGAGCGAGGGCGACCGGAAAGCGGATAGGTCCCGAGCCACTGTAGAGCGGCCTCCGGCCACGACGCGCGACGTCTGGCACATGCTACGCCCGCGTCGGTGTTTGACTCAGCCAACCGGCGGTTTGCACGACGAGATTGAACTCGCCATAAGGATGCGAGTGGTAGTCACCCCGGAACGCGCCTTCCGGGTTGCCCTGCGTGTTGCCGGTGCTGTTCATCAGCACGGCGGTCACGCTGAAGAAGAGGGTTTCCTCACCGGGCGAAACGAGCCTTGCGCGGCGATATTTCGGGCCGGCTATTTCAACGTTGGCCGCCCAGCCTTCTTCCACGCCCAGCTTGATGGGGCGCGCAAGGTTCTTGTACAACGGGCTGTCGACGCCGTGGTCGCGGCCGTGGCATTTCTTTTGTCAGAGGATGCCGGCTTTATCGCTCGCCAGACGTTGTTCGTTGACGGTGGCGCGTCGGTGGGCAAGGCGGCATTCTGATCGATCGACTGCGGGCCACTTCAAGGCTTGGGGCGGCCACGCGTCGTACGGCAACTGGTGTGAAAGTTTCGACGCCACAGTCGGTTGAACTCTGCCGGTGATGCACCGAAAAAAAGCCCGCGTTTGCGTGCCGCGTGCCTCTAGACGTCGGCGACCACCGTGCCCTGGTGGTAGACCGCCTTCCATCCATCCTCCGTACGCCGCCACAGCGTCGCCCGCCGTGTGGTGCGGTTCGACTGCACCAGCGTGTACGTCAGCAAGTAGTTGTCCGGCGCAATCTCCTGGCAGCGGAAATCGCGCGTCTGCCAGAAGTCCTCACCGATGTGCCTGTGCCGGGCATCGAGCACGCCTAGCACATAGCTGCGGCTGTAGCGTTGCCCAGAGGCACCGACCTCCCAGAAGTCTTCGGTCGTCATGCGCTCGAAATCTTCGCGACGCGTACCGAACTCCGGGCGGTGGAAGATGGGCTCGCGCCGCCGCAGGTCTTCGAGCACGTGGCGCAGCTCGGGGGCGGTATCCAGAGACGGTTCCATGCAGGCCTCCTGGGAAAGCGCCAAGCATAACGATAACGCGCGCGGGCCCCGGCCGGTGTTTTTCGCGCTGCACAATGCATGCCGTGCGCTTCGCCCCTATGATGGCGCCTTCGCCTTTTCCAGAAACCGTTTCGATGCAACGTCCTGCCCGTATTGGCCTGTCTGCCCTGACCATCGCGCTGTCCCTCACGTTCGGCGCCGGGGCCTTGGCCGCCACGCTTCAGAAGCCGCAACTCGATGCGTTGCTCGCCGCCCAGCAATCCAAGGCGTCGGCCGACCTGAACAGCTTCCTCGCCGCGGCCGCCAAGGCTGATCCGCAAGTGGCGGGCAGCGTGGCCGCGTACCAGAAGAAGGCGCCGCTCTCTGGCGACGACCTCGTCAACATCGGCCGGCTTCTCGGCCTTTACAACCGCCTGCACAACCAGCAGGCGGTGATCGGCACGATCGAGAAGATGGTCGCCCTGCCGACGGTGCGCGACGACAAGATCCCGCAGCACGAGAACCCTGCCATCGTCGCATTCGGCAAGCTGGTCGAAGGCATGGCGCAGGACTTCGGCCTGAAGTATCGCAACGTCGACAACCGCGTGTTCGAGGTGACGCTGCCCGGCACGGGCTCCGACGAATTCGGCATCCTCACGCACGCCGACGTCGTGCCCGCCAAGGCGGAGGAGTGGGTGCTCGGTGACGGCACCAAGCTCGACCCGTTCAAGGTCACGCGTGTCGGCAACCTGCTGTACGGCCGCGGCACGATTGACGACAAGGGTTCGATTGCCGCCGCGCTCTATGCCATGAAGACCGTCAAGGACAGCGGCGTACCGCTGGCCCGCACCATTCGCCTGATGATCGAAACCACCGAGGAAACCGGCGGCGACGGCATGAAGTACTACCGTGAGCGCACGCAACTGCCCGCGTACAACATCGTCCTCGACAGCAAGTACCCGGCCGTGGTGGCTGAAAAGGGCTCGGGCGCGCTGAAGGTCGGATTCCCCGCGCAGGCCGGAGATGCCTCGCGCACGGCCATCGTTTCGATGTCGGGCGCAGCGTCGGCCAACTCCGTTCCGCAGACGGCCACCGCCACGCTCAAGGGCGGCGATCTCGGTGCGATCGTCGCGGCGCTAGAAGCCAAGCGCGACGCGTTCGTCAGCGGCCTGGCCGCCCAGGGCAAGTTCTCCATCGACATCACGCGCAATGCGGATGCCGTTGTGGTGAAGGTCACCGGAGCGTCGGCTCACGGCTCGCGTCCGGAAGAGGGCGTCAACCCGCTGCCGCGCCTGGCGTTGTTCCTCAATTCAGCCGATCTCGGCCTGGCCGACAACGCGTATGCCCACGCGGTGCGCTACATCATCGATCTCTACGGGACCGATTACCTCGGCAGCACCATGGGCGTGGCCTACAAGGACGACTTCATGGGCCCGCTCACCATCTCGCCCAACGTGATCGGCGACAAGAACGGCCGCGTTGAGGTCGTCGCCAACGTACGCATGCCGCGCGGCAAGACGCCCGATGCGCTACGCGGCGAGATTGCCGGCAAGATCAACGCCTGGGCCAGTGCCAACCACATCGCGCTTGAAATCACGCACGACCAGGGCAACTGGATGGCGCGCGACCCGAAGGGCGCATGGCTGGCGACGCTGCTCAACATCTATGGCGACACCACCGGCCTCGACGCCAAGCCCGTGCCGACGGCGGGCAGCACCACCGCCAAGCTGATGCCGAATGCCATCAACTTCGGTCCGGCCATGCCGGGCAAGAAGTACACCGCGCACAACGCCAACGAGTACAAGGAAGTGCCGGACCTGGACCTCGACATGCAGATGTTTACCGAGATGCTCGTGCGTATCGGCAACCTGCAGTCGATGCAGTAAGCACCGGCCGATCGCCATGAAGATCATCCGCGCCAAGTCATTCACCGCCGATCGCGCCTGGGGCGCGCTGGACATCGCCAACATGGGTGGCATCACCACGCGCCTGCATTGGACGGATCAGCCTTACCGCTGGCACGTGAACGACGGGGAGGAGGTCTTCGTGGTGCTCGACGGCACCGTCGACATGCATTACCGGGAGGCCGGCAAGGAGAAGGTCGCTACGCTGGCCGTCGGCGACATCTTCTTTGCCGGCGTCGGATGCGAGCACGTCGCACATCCGCGCGGCGCGGCGCGGATCCTCGTCGTGGAAACTGCCGGTAGCGTCTAGCCGCGGGCAAAAAAAAAGCCCGCAGTCAGCGGGCTTCGAATTCAGCGATCTCAATTGCCCCTGAGGGCACTGGCAATACTACTGTCACCCACGCCAAACAAAATCCGGGTAAACGTCTGTTTTGCTGACGGAACATCCGCGAATGTGGCGCTGCGGCAACACGCGGCCTGAAAAAACAGCCCGCTCAAAAGGCGGGCCGAAAATCAGTTGAAGAAAGCCCTGTCCTCAGGGCACGGCCAGTGTATGAAATCAGTTGCGGCGGCAGCATTGGGGTATGCCCTGATCGGCTGCCAAGGCGGGATTCCATCGCTCAGTAACCTTCAGCGCCCGCTGCGCGCGAAGCTGCCGGAATGGCATCCAGCATGCGGCAGATGGCGGCCATGCTGCCTACCATCGTGCGACGCTGTTCCCCTTGATAGATACGCACGCCCTGGGTTTGGCGAAAGGGCACCGGATGCACCGGGCGGCGGCGGGAGGACATCGATCCGAGTCGCATGGCAGACCTCGTGAGTTCGGGTGGAAAGCGGGCGGCAAAACTCCGCCTTGGCGAGCCAGGGCTCACCTCCGGGGTTGAGAGGAACAACGGAGAATGTGGGCGCCGAAGTTCAGGTCGCGACGTGCGCCCGTCGGGTTACGGGGCGGCAGGCCGGATCAGACCGACCGCCAAGCCCTCCAGGTGGAATTCGTCACGATCCAGGTCGACGTGGATCGGTTCGAAATCCGGGTTCTCGGCAATCAGCTCGACATGGCGGCCTTTGCGCTGGAAGCGCTTGACCGTGACATCGTCGCCCAGCCGGGCAACGACGATCTTGCCGTTGGCGGCTTCCGTGGCGCGCTGTACCGCCAGCAGGTCGCCATCCAGGATGCCCGCGTCGCGCATGCTCATGCCGCGCACCTTGAGCAGGAAATCCGGCTGGGCGGAAAACAGCGACGGGTCAACCTGATATTGCCGGTCGATATGCTCGGCCGCAAGGATCGGGCTGCCGGCGGCCACGCGGCCGACCAGTGGAAGCGTCAGCTGCATCAGGCCCATCGACGGCAATGAAAACTGGTGCTGGCCGGCCTCGTCGCCCGCCGTGCGCAGGCGGATGCCGCGCGATGCGCCGGGCGTGAGTTCGATCACCCCCTTGCGCGCCAGCGCCCGCAGGTGTTCTTCTGCCGCGTTGGGCGACGAGAAGCCGAACTCCGCGGCGATCTCGGCGCGTGTAGGCGGAAAGCCGGTGCGCTGGATCGTCTGGCGGATCAAGTCGAAAATCTGCTGCTGGCGGGCGGTGAGGGTGGCCATCGGTGCACTGTATATCTGAACAGGTGCTGTGATTTTATACAGTGGCGTGGGAAGCGCAAGTGATTTCGTTGAAACATGTTGCGGGAGTGCGGAAGCGCGCCTGATCCAGGTCAAAACCTGTGCCGCCAGTTAGAAGCTTATGCGCAATCCATGCAGGCGCGGCGGCGGAGAATCGCATAAAATCAAGGCCTTGACCGATTTTTGCACCGCCGTAGAGCCTCATTGGCCGGCCCGAACGTCACCATGTCCGCTTTTAATCAAGAGACCGTTCTGAGCGTCCACCACTGGAACGACTCGCTGTTCAGCTTCAAGACCACGCGCGACCAGGCACTGCGCTTCCATAACGGACACTTCGTCATGCTCGGGCTGGAAGTCGAGGGCAAGCCGCTGATGCGGGCGTACAGCATCGCCAGCCCGAACTACGAAGAGCATCTCGAGTTCTTCAGCATCAAGGTGCCGAACGGCCCGCTGACTTCCCGCCTGCAACACCTGAAGGTGGGCGACAAGGTGCTCGTCAGCAAGAAGCCGGTCGGCACGCTCGTGCTGGACGATCTGCTGCCCGGCAAGCACCTGTACCTGTTCGGCACCGGCACGGGTCTGGCGCCGTTCATGAGCATCATCCAGGATCCGGAAACCTACGAGCGCTTCGAAAAGGTCGTGCTGCTGCACGGCGTGCGCCAGGTGAGCGAACTGGCCTATGCCGACTTCATCACCAGCGAACTGCCGAACAACGAGTTCTTTGGCGACCAGGTACGCGAAAAACTGATCTACTACCCGACCGTCACGCGCGAGCCGTTCCGCAACATGGGCCGCCTGACCGATCTGGCCGACAGCGGCAAGCTCTCGGCGGACATCGGGCTGCCGCCGCTTGATCCTGCCGTGGACCGTGCCATGATCTGCGGCAGCCCCGCCATGCTCGAAGACACCTGCAAGCTCCTCGATGCGCGCGGCTTCAAGATTTCGCCGCGCATGGGCGAAGCAGGCGACTACGTGATCGAGCGCGCCTTCGTCGAAAAGTAAGCTGCGTGTTTCACGTGCAGACGCCGGCCTGAGTGCCGGCGTTTTCTTTTGGCCGCCCTCGCCGAGGGCAATCCCCCGTCAACAAGGGCGTGACGGACAGATACAATGCGCGGCTTGCCCACCACGCATGTCCGCAACGATGTCCCTGCCTACCATTGCCATCCTCGCCACCGGCGGCACAATCGCCGGTTCCGCTGACGACGCTGGCTCTGCCGCACGCTACCGCGCTGGCGCTGTCCCCATCGACCAACTGCTGGCCGCGAGCAAGCTCGGCCTAGAGCGCATTGCCAACATACGTGCCGAGCAGGTCGCCCAGATCGACAGCAAGGATGTGTCGTTCGACGTGTGGGAGAAGCTTGTCTCGCGCATCCGGCACTGGATCGACGTCGAACGGGTGGACGGCGTGGTCGTCACGCATGGCACCGATACGCTCGAAGAAACCGCGATGCTGCTGCACCTGACCCAGCAGACCGATACGCCCATCGTCATGACAGCCGCGATGCGGCCTTCGACTTCGCTCTCCGCCGACGGTCCGTTGAATCTGCTCAATGCGGTGCGGCTGGCGGCCAGTCCCGCCGCGCGTGGGCAAGGTGTGCTGGTGGCGCTCAACCAGCGCGTGCACGCCGCGCGGGATGTGCAGAAGGGGCACACGTACGCGGTGGAGGCCTTCGTTTCGCCCGACATGGGCCCACTGGGCTTCGTGCTCGATTCGCACGTGCAGTTTCAGCGGTCTGCGCGCCCGCTTGCCGCCACCGATGTCTTGCCGATGCCGCCTGCCGGCCAGTGGCCGTGGGTGGAGGTGGTTGCCAGCTACGCCCAACCCGATGCGCGCCTGGTCGATGGGCTGGTCGCCGCCGGCGTGAAGGGCATCGTGGTTGCTGCAACGGGCGCGGGTTCCATCCACTCGAACCTCGAAGCGGCGCTCAACCGGGCCAGCCAGCAGGGCGTGTTCGTTGTTCGGTCGACGCGCACCGGCGCAGGCGTGGTGCCAGCGCAGCCCGACGGAAAGGGCTGGGCGTCGAGCGGTTCGCTCAATCCGTACAAGGCACGTGTGCTGCTCGCGTTGCTTCTGGCCTCGGGCCGCATCGGGCAAGAAGCAGGCGCCCTGCAGCAAGTCATTGATCGATATTGAAAAAATCCGCCGAGTCTGCGTATAATGGCAGGCTATTCAACCTTGCCGCACCGGAGTGTGACGCCCGGGCGGCTTTATCCATAAGGAGCGTCAATGCGTCATTACGAAATCGTCTTCATCGTCCATCCGGACCAGAGCGAGCAAGTGCCCGCGATGATCGAGCGCTACAAGAGCACGGTCACCGCGCAGGGCGGTCAAGTGCATCGCGTCGAGGATTGGGGCCGTCGTCAACTGGCCTACATGATCCAGAAACTCGCCAAGGCTCACTACGTGTGCATGAACATCGAATGCGGCAAGGAAACCCTGGCCGAGCTCGAGCACGCATTCAAGTTCAACGACGCCGTGCTGCGTCACCTCATCGTCCAGACCAAGAAGGCTGAGACGGCTCCGTCGCCGATGATGAAGGAAGTGCAGCGCGAAGAGGCCAAGAAGGCCGCCGCTCAAACTGAACAGGCCGCCTGATGTCGCGCGGTGCGGCGTGATCTAGATCGCGCACCGCGGCCATGGACGGAATCCAGGGGAATAGCGTCATCAACCGTCTGCAACTCGTCGCCACGCTGGTCGAGCGCGAGGTCATGCGGTACACCCCGGCCGGCGTTCCCATCGTCAATTGCCTGCTGAGCTATAGCGGGCCGGCGGTGGAGGCGCAGACAGTGCGGCAGATCGAGTTTTCGATCGAAGCGCTGGCGGCCGGCAAGGTGGCTTCCGTTGTCGATCGCATTGCACCAGGCACTGTCCTGGATTGCGTCGGATTCCTGGCCCGCAAGCACCGCAGCAGCAAGACACTGGTCTTTCACATCTCCGGATGTAACGTATTCGTAAAGGATTGAATCATGGCATTCATGAACAAGAAGCAGCGCGACGCGAAGAACAAGAAGCGCTTCCAGCAGCAAAACCCGCTGTTCAAGCGCAAGAAGTTCTGCCGCTTCACGGTGGCAGGCGTTGAGCAGATCGACTACAAGGATGTCGAAACGCTGAAGGACTTCATCGGCGAGAACGGCAAGATCACCCCGGCCCGCCTGACCGGCACGCGCGCTCACTACCAGCGCCAGCTCGACACGGCCATCAAGCGCGCGCGTTTCCTTGCGCTGATGCCGTACAGCGATCAGCACAAGAAGTAATCGGCGGGACAAGGAGAACAAACGATGCAAGTCATTCTGCTGGAAAAGGTCATCAACCTTGGCAACCTGGGCGACGTGGTGCGCGTGAAGGACGGTTACGCCCGTAACTTCCTGATCCCGCAAAAGCAGGCCCGCCGTGCTACCGAAGCTGCCATCAAGGAATTCGAAGCCCGCCGCGCCGAGCTGGAAAAGCTGGCTGCTGAAAAGCTGGCCGCCGCACAAGCCGAAGGTGAGAAGCTCAACGGCCTGACGCTGCAACTGTCGCAAAAGGCAGGTGTGGATGGTCGCCTCTTCGGTTCCGTCACCAACCACGACATCGCCGAGGCGCTGAACGCGCAAGGCTTCAAGGTCGAGAAGGGTCAAGTGCGTCTTCCGAACGGTCCGCTGAAGACCGTTGGCGATCACCCGGTCGTTGTGTCGCTGCACACCGATGTGGCAGTCGATGTGACCGTGTCGGTGCTGGGCGAGGCTGTCTAAGCACGTACGCTGTACCTCGTGACGGCCGGGTAACTGGCTGGCGCGAGTCAAGAAGGCAGGGACGAAAGTCTCTGCCTTTTTTTGTTGTCTTTTGTATCGAGGGTTCAGATTGAAGACCGAGCAGCGCCGCTATAATCCCGCCATGAATGCGCCCTCCGATCCCCAGCTCGATTCCCTCAAGGTGCCTCCGCATTCCATCGAGGCCGAACAGTCGGTACTCGGCGGGTTGCTGCTGGATAACGCCGCATGGGATCGCATTGCCGATTTCATCAACGAGCACGATTTCTACCGCTACGACCACCGGCTGATCTTTCACCACATCGGCAAGCTGATCTCGCAGGCCAAGCCGGCCGACGTAATCACCGTGTACGAGCAGCTGCAGGCCGCGGGCAAGGCGGAAGAGGTAGGCGGCCTGGCGTACCTGAATGCACTGGCGCAGAACACGCCGAGTGCCGCCAACATCCGTCGCTATGCCGAGATCGTCCGCGACCGCGGCGTGCTGCGCCAGCTGGTGACGATTGCCGACGAGATTTCCGCGGGCGCCTTCAATCCGCAGGGCCGCGATGTGCGCCAACTGCTGGACGAGGCCGAATCGAAGGTCTTTGCGATTGCCGAAGAAGGTGCACGGGGGCAGAAGGGCTTTCTTGAAATCCAGCCGCTGCTTACGCAGGTCGTCGAGCGCATCGACGAGCTGTATCACCGCGACAATCAGAACGACATCACCGGTGTGCCGACGGGGTTCGTCGACCTGGACCGCATGACCAGCGGCATGCAGCCGGGCGACCTCATCATCGTCGCGGGCCGGCCGTCGATGGGTAAGACCGCGTTCTCGCTCAACATCGGCGAACACGTTGCCGTGGAGCAGGGCTTGCCCGTCGCGGTGTTCTCGATGGAAATGGCCGGCACGCAGCTCGCCATGCGGATGCTGGGTTCGGTCGGCCGGCTGGATCAGCACCGTCTGCGCACGGGGCGCCTGCTGGACGAAGACTGGCCGCGCCTGACGCACGCCATCCAGAAGATGAACGATGCTCAGCTCTTCATCGACGAAACGCCAGCGCTCAACCCGATGGAGTTGCGCGCGCGTTCGCGCCGGCTGGCACGGCAGTGCGGCCAGCTCGGCTTGATCATCATCGATTACCTGCAACTGATGTCGGGCTCAGGCGGCGGTGGCGAAAACCGCGCGACGGAAATCTCCGAAATTTCCCGTTCGCTCAAGGGCTTGGCCAAGGAACTCAATTGCCCGGTGATTGCGCTGTCGCAGCTGAACCGAAGCCTGGAACAGCGTCCCAACAAGCGTCCGGTGATGTCGGACTTGCGTGAATCCGGCGCCATCGAACAGGATGCCGACGTGATCCTGTTCATCTATCGTGACCAGGTGTACAACCCCGATTCACCGGACAAGGGCACGGCGGAAATCATTATCGGTAAGCAGCGTAACGGCCCGATCGGTACCGTTCGGCTGACCTTCCTGGGTGAATACACGAAGTTCGACAACTTCACCGGAGGCAATGCCTTCTTTGACAACGACACGTAAGCTGCCGGACGTGTCGGCCCGCCACAACGTGCCGCGCGTGGCACGCGGCTGGCTCCGGTAAAATATTGCGTTTTGATGACAGCGCCAGCGGCGATCCCGACTGGCGCTGTTTCTACGACTCCTGCGTTTTTCCGTTTCCAAGGATCATCATGTTCGGTCGCTTCATGCCCACCGAAGGCAAGTTTTTCGAATACTTCAACCAGCACGCAGAGTGCGCCGTCAAGGCGGCCCACGCGCTCAAGGAGTTGGTCAACGACTTGCCCAATGCCGAAATGCATGCGCGCAATGTGCAGAACTTTGAGAAGAAGGCCGACCGCATCACGCATGACACGGTGGAACTGCTGCACAAGACGTTCATTACGCCGCTGGACCGCGACGAGATCCATAAGCTGATCACCACCATGGACGACATCCTCGACCTGATGGAGGACGTGTCGCTCACGATCTCGCTGTACGACGTGACCAACGTGACGGATGAAGCCCGCCAGCTCGCGGGCATCTGCGTGGCGTGCTGCGAGGAAGTCCGCAAGGCGGTGGCGCTGCTCAGCGACATGAACAACGGCCGCCAGATCCTGACCATCGCGCAGGAGATCGATCGGCTCGAGTCGGAGGCCGACCGCGTGATGCGTGCCGCCATGGCCAAGCTGTTCCGCACAGAAAGCGACATCAAGCTGCTCATCAAGCTCAAGGCCATCTATGAGCAGCTGGAGTGCATCACCGACTGTTGCGAGGATGTCGCCAACATCATCGAAGGCATCGTGCTCGAAAACGCCTGACGAGACGACGCCTCATGCATACGCTTCAGATCAGTCTCTGGGTGGTCGTCCTGCTGGTGGCGCTGGCCATCGTGTTCGACTTCATGAACGGCTTTCACGATGCCGCCAACTCTATCGCCACGGTGGTCTCGACGGGCGTGCTCAAGCCGCAGCAGGCAGTGGCCATGGCCGCCGCGTGCAACGTGATCGCCATTTTCATCTTCCACCTTAAGGTGGCGAGCACCGTCGGGCGGGACACCATCGACCCGGCGATCGTGGATCACTACGTCATTTTTGGCGCGCTTGTGGGCGCCATCGTGTGGAACATCATCACGTGGTATTACGGCATTCCGTCGAGCTCGTCGCACGCGCTGATCGGCGGGCTGGTCGGGTCGGCCGTGGCCAAGGCCGGCACGGGTTCCCTGGTCGCAAGCGGGCTGCTCAAGACGGTCGCGTTCATCCTCATTTCGCCGCTGCTGGGTTTCATCCTCGGCTCGCTGTTGATGGTGGCGGTGTCATGGCTATTCTTCCGAACGCCGCCGTCCAAGGTGGACCGGTGGTTCCGGCGCCTGCAGTTGCTGTCGGCGTCGCTGTACAGCCTCGGCCATGGTGGTAACGACGCGCAGAAGACCATCGGCATCATCTGGATGCTGCTCATTGCCGGCGGTTATGCATCGGCGACGACGCACGAGCCGCCGATCTGGGTGATCGTCTGCTGCTACGTGGCGATCGGCCTGGGTACGCTGCTCGGCGGCTGGCGCATCGTGCGCACGATGGGTCAGAAAATCACCAAGCTCAAGCCGGTAGGGGGGTTCTGCGCTGAAACCGGTGGTGCGCTGACGCTGTTCTTCGCCTCCGCGCTGGGCGTGCCGGTATCGACGACGCATACCATCACGGGTGCGATCGTCGGTGTGGGCGCGGCGCAGAAGGCGTCGGCCGTGCGCTGGGGCGTGGCAGGCAACATCGTGTGGGCATGGATCCTGACGATCCCCGCCTCGGCGTTCATGGCTGCGATCGCCTGGTGGATCGGCAAGCACGTCCTGTAAGCGGGTCTGCAGCACCCCAACGAAACGCCCACCAGACGGTGGGCGTTTTGCATGGAAGCCAGCGATTCGTTATTGGGTTGCGAACCGCGCGATGGGGTCGTCGTCGACGGCGGGTGTCGCAGCGGCGGGGGCACGGGTGGACATCAAGCTGTCCGCTTGTGCGCTGCGTGCGCGGGCCAGGGCGCCGAGCGGGTCTTCCTCGACTGGCCGCACTGGGGCCGGCGCAGGGCTGGGCGTGACAGTCGGAGCGGGGGCCGGGATATCGGGCAGGTTGCCTGCCGCCACCACACGGCGAGCCCCTGCGTAGCGGCTCGCCCAGTAGGACTTCGTCATGTCTTCGAGACGCACCGTGCCGCCCGTGGCCGGCGCGTGGACAAACCGGTTCTGCCCGACATAGATGCCGACGTGCGAGTTCGGCTGGCCGGTCGTATTGAAGAAGACGAGATCCCCCGAGGCGACCTCACTGCGGTCCAGCGGCGTGCCGCGCCGGCCCATCTCGGCGGCGGTGCGGGGCAACGTCACCGAGGCCGCGCGTTGCACCACGTAGCGCACGAGTCCACTGCAATCGAAGCCGCTATCGGGTGTGTTGCCGCCGTAGCGGTACGGCGTGCCTACCAAGGCCATCGCCTCGATGGAGATTTCCTCCAGGCCGGCACTCGGGTCCTGGATAGGCGCGCCGCGCGTGCGCAACCCCATGTCGCGCGAGGCGGTGGGGCGGGAGGGCGTCGACGAACAGGCAGAGAGCAGGCACGTCAGCGCCAGCAGGGCGGCGCCCGCCAGTCGCAGATTGCCTGAGTGAAAACCGTGCCGCGTCAGCATGCGCCGTCAGAAAAGTCCGGATAGGTCGCATGCTATGCGTGCGGCGTCGGAAAGCCAAACGGCGTGTTGGCGAGGCGCAACGCCAAGCGGGGTGCGGCTCGCAGGATTCTGGCCCGATGGCGTCGCGCTTTGCGGGAAGCTTTACCAGCGCAGCTGGACGTTGCGCGTACTGCCGGTCTGCACGGTTGCGCGCTTGGTGGTGCCTTCGTATGTGGCGATGACGTTGTAGCTGGCCGGCGGGGCCTTGATCAGGCAGCGCGGTCCATCGGCGCGGAAGCTTGCAACCTCCTTGCCGTGCCGCGTGAGTTTCACGTCGACGTCGGCAAGGTACTCACCGCGCGGCCCCTGCGTGAAGAGCAGGGACAGGTTGTAATTGCGTGCCTCGGCATTCAACGCCTGCTGTTCATCCTGTGCAACGCCGCCACAGACATAGCTGATCTGGCCAGCCGTTTGCGGGGTCAGGCTGCCGGCAAGCGCAACGGACGCGCCGGCGGACAGCATCATCGCCAGCGCCGCCGAGGTCAGGGTGAAGTGCGATCGGTTGTGCGGATTTCGCTGCATGGGCATCGTGGGCCTCCGTCAAAAGAAAGGAGTGACCTTGACGCTGCAGCAAGAAAAGGGCCGCGCACATGCGCGGCCCCTTGGCACAACGGTTTGCGGCGGACAGATTCGCCGTGTGGTGACGGTTACAGCACGTCAGTGGCGTGATCGGCCAGTCGCGAGCGCTCGCCGCGGGCGAGCGTGATGTGCCCGCTATGGCTCCATCCCTTGAAGCGATCGACCACGTAGGTCAGGCCCGACGAACCTTCGGTCAGATACGGCGTGTCGATCTGCGCAATGTTCCCTAGGCACACGATCTTGGTGCCCGGGCCCGCGCGGGTGACCAGCGTCTTCATCTGCTTGGGCGTCAGATTCTGCGCCTCGTCGATGATCAGGAACTTGTTGACGAACGTGCGGCCGCGCATGAAGTTCATGCTCTTGACCTTGATCCGCGAACGGATCAGTTCCTGCGTGGCTGCGCGACCCCATTCGCCGGCGTTGTCGTCCGACTTCTGCAGCACTTCGAGGTTGTCGTCGAAGGCGCCCATCCACGGCTGCATCTTCTCTTCCTCCGTGCCGGGCAGGAAGCCGATGTCTTCGCCCACGGGCACGGTGGCGCGCGTGATGATGATCTCGTTGTAAAGCTTCTGGTCCAGCACCTGCTCGAGGCCCGCGGCCAGGGCCAGCAGCGTCTTGCCGGTACCCGCCTGGCCAAGCAGCGACACGAAATCGACTTCCGGGTGCATCAGCAGGTTCAGCGCGAAGTTCTGCTCGCGATTGCGCGCCGTCACCCCCCAGACGTTGTTTTTCTGATGCGTGAAATCCTTGAGCGTCTGCAGCACGGCGGTCTTGCCGTTGAGCTCCTTGACCTGTGCATACAGGGGCAGGCTGCCGTCGTTGGGCTCCAAGTACACGAACTGGTTGACCAGGAACGAGGGCACGAGCGGGCCCGACAGGCGATAGAACGTGGTGCCGGTCTTCGGGTCCTGCCAGCTCTCGATGTTCTTGCCGTGCTTCTGCCAGAAATCGGCGGGCAAGGCCATGACACCGCTGTAAAGCAGGTCGGTGTCTTCCAGCACGCGGTCGTTGAAATAATCCTCTGCCGGCAGGCCAAGCGCGCGCGCCTTGATCCGCATGTTGATGTCCTTGGACACCAGCACGACGTTGCGGTCGGGGCGCTGCTGCTGCAGCGCGGCCACCACGCCCAGGATCTGGTTGTCGGCCTTGCCTTGCGGCAGACCGTCGGGCAGCTTGATGTCGTTCAGGCGTGTCTGGAAGAACAGGCGCCCCTGCGCATCGCGGTTGCCGAGCTTGGCCAGCGGCAGACCGTCGTCCATCACGCCGTCCGTGCCGGCCACGAGCTGGTCGAGCGTGCGGCTGACCGTCCGGGCGTTGCGCGCCACTTCGCTCATGCCCTTCTTGTGGTTGTCGAGCTCTTCCAGCGTCATCATCGGCAGATAGACGTCGTGCTCTTCGAAGCGGAACAGCGAGGTGGGGTCGTGCATCAGCACGTTGGTGTCGAGCACGAACAGCTTGGTCGGCCCTTCATCGCGGCGGGTGCGGCGGCGCACGGCGGTTTCGGTCGAATCGCCCGTGGCGCTGACCTTGTCGACCGCCTTGGCAAGAATGCCGGCATGTTCGCGCGACTCTTCCTTTGCCATGGGCGATGCCTCGCCGGAACGCGCGCGGGTCACGTTGCGTTTGGGCTGCGCACGGCCGGTTT
This sequence comes from Ralstonia mannitolilytica, assembly GCF_905397375.1. Taxonomy (GTDB): domain Bacteria; phylum Pseudomonadota; class Gammaproteobacteria; order Burkholderiales; family Burkholderiaceae; genus Ralstonia; species Ralstonia mannitolilytica. The sequence goes on along the minus strand of NZ_CAJPVG010000003.1, from coordinate 389,746 downwards.
CCGACAAGGCTTCGCGTTCGAGTGCGGGCACCGGTTTTCGAGGTTCCTGACCCGCCTTGGGCTTTCCGGCTTTGCCGAAAGGCTTGAATTCAGCCGGGTCAAGCAACTGGGCTGGCTGGGTGGGCATGGTCGGCAGCGGCATGCTTCGATTACCTCTCTGGGTGGAACAGCGACAAAACACCACGCCCGTTGATCACGGCGCGATGCTGGCGGGAAACGTGGGAGGGGATGCGGGAGCGCCGCGCGAATGACGGCCACAAAAAAGCCGCCATGACCTGCGAGAGGTGGGGCGGCCTGGATGAACGCCACAACAGGCTGCACGTTTCAGACGTTCTCCCAAGTCTGGCTGCCGGGAAAAACGCTGAAGCGGTATCCGGCCAACTTGGCCGCCGGTACCGTCGTGGGCTATCGGAATGGCATCCGGATTTCGTACTCATCGGTTCCGACTGTATCGGAACCCTTTGTGATTTGCAATCTGTCACATGTGACGTCCGGTGTGGAGGCGACAGCGCGAATGGATGAAACAGTGTGGCGAAAGGCAAGCGGGGCGTGCGCTGCCCGGCGCTTGCCGCAGCGCCTTTTACAGGGCGCGTACCGCCGTCAGCACATCTTCCACATGGTTGGGCACCCTAACCCCGCGCCATTCCTGGCGCAGCACGCCCTTGGCGTCGATCAGGAAGGTGCTGCGCTCGATGCCGCGCACGTCTTTGCCGTACATCTTCTTCATCTTGATGGTGTCGAAGAGATGGCATACGGCTTCATCGGCGTCGGAGATCAATTCAAACGGCAGTTCCAGCTTGGCCTTGAAGTTCTCATGCGACTTCAGGCTGTCGCGCGAGATGCCAAACACCACGGCGCCTGCGGCTTCGAACAACTCGTACTGGTCGCGGAAGTTCATCGCCTCGGTCGTGCAGCCGGGCGTGTTGTCCTTCGGATAGAAATACAGCACGACGATCTTGCCGCGCTGCGAAGCCGGCGAGAACGTGACGCCGCTGGTCGCGGGCGCGGAGAAATCGGGAAGGGGCTTGTCGAGGGAGACGGGCATGGTGTGATCCGGAAAACCGCGGAAAAAAGACTGCTGGCGCACGGACGGGCGCGTCTACAACTCCGTAGGCTGCCGTGCTTGCGGCAGCGCGGGCTCACGTCGGCTGGACGATCAGGCTGCCACTGCGGCCGGCAACCTCGCCCCACGTGACGGGCTGCACGGGCAGGGTATTGCGATCCAGCGTCGCATAGTAGTCGCCCATCGAAGCCAGCCTGTGACCCTGCGCGCGCCAGCCGCGCAGCAACTCGCGGAAGATCGGGGCGAGTTTCTGTCCTTCAAGCTCGGCGTGCAAGGTAAAGACCTGGTCGTGATCGGATTCGGTCATGTTCAGGATGTGCCGCGCGACGGTGTCCGTCGTCAGGCCGTCCACGCCGATCAGCTCATCCAGTGTGGGCAGCGTGGTTGGCAGCTGCACGTGGTTCAGCGGTTGACCGCCGACGCTCGGGATGTACGGATGCGTGCCGCGGCCGTCGGAGGCGTAAGCCATGCCCCAGGCGTCGATCTGGCGGAAGGCATGGTTGTTCATCTGCCAGCCGGCAGCGCCGTGCGTGACGGGCGGCTTGCCGAAGATCTGCACGAAGCGTGCGTGTGCGGCGCGCATTTGGTTGGCCGTCCACGCGGCGTCGCGCTGGCGGACGTTGTCTTGCCAGCGCACGTGGTCCCACGTGTGGATGCCGGTCTCGAAGCCTGCCTCGGCAATGGCGCGCATTTCGGCGGCAGCCTTGCGGCCGATGTCAGGACCGGGCAGCAGCACGCCGTACATCAGCGTGCGCAGGCCGTAGTGCTCCACCACGGAGGTACGCGAAACCTTCTTGAGGAAGCCTGGGCGGAACGCCCGGCGCAGCGCCCAGCCGGTGTGATCGGGGCCAAGGCTGAAGAGGAAGGTCGCGCCCGCCTCGTGCTCACGCAGCATGCGCGCGAGATTGGGCACGCCTTCGCGGGTGCCGCGCAGGGTGTCGACGTCGATCTTGAGGACGATGAGAGCCATTGAACCTGCGCGGGTATTGCCTTACTTGTGGCCGTTGCCTTCTTCGACCAGGCTGCGTGCTTCGGCCACGTGCGTGCGATAGGCTTCGAAGATCTTCGCCAGCGCGTCCTTCATCACGGTCGTCGGCTTCCAGCCGAGGTCTTCCATGGTGTTGGCGATCTTCGGCACGCGGTTCTGCACGTCCTGGTAGCCGTTGCCGTAGTAGGCGCCGGACGTCGTTTCCACCAGCTGGACCTGCTTGGCGCTGTCTTTGTACTCGTCGATGTTGGCGGCCAGCTCGAGCATCATGTTGGCCAGCTCGCGAACCGAGTAGTTGTTCGACGGGTTGCCGATGTTGTAGATCTTGCCCGAGGCCACGCCGTCCTTGTTGGCGATGATGCGCACCAGCGCGTCGATGCCGTCGTCGATATACGTGAAGGCGCGCTTCTGGCTGCCGCCGTCGACAAGCTTGATGTTCTCGCCGCGCACGATGTGGCCGAGGAATTGCGTCACCACGCGCGACGAACCTTCCTTCGGGGTGTAGATCGAGTCGAGGCCGGGGCCGATCCAGTTGAACGGACGGAACAGCGTGAAGTTCAGCCCTTCCATGCCGTAACCCCAGATCACGCGGTCCATCAGCTGCTTGGAGCAGGCGTAGATCCAGCGCGGCTTGTTGATGGGGCCGTAGATCAGCGGCGAGGCTTCCGGATCGAATTCGGAATCGCTGCACATGCCGTAGACCTCGGAGGTCGACGGGAAGACGAGGTGCTTGCCGTACTTGGCAGCCGAGCGAACGATCGGCAGGTTGGCTTCGAAGTCCAGCTCGAACACGCGCAGCGGGTCTTTCACGTACGTTGACGGCGTGGCGATGGCCACGAGCGGCAGGATCACGTCGCACTTCTTCACGTGATACTCGACCCACTCCTTGTTGATGGTGATGTCGCCCTCGAAGAAATGCATGCGCGGGTGGTTGACCAGGTCGCCCAGACGCTCGGTCTGCATGTCCATGCCGTAGACCTCCCAGTCGGTGGTCTCCAGGATGCGCTTGGACAGGTGGTGGCCGATGAAGCCGTTGACGCCGAGGATCAGTACTTTTTTCATGAAGGCAAACTCAAGATCAGGAGAGGGCAAGCTGGCTGGCGAGCTGCTGCGCAGTCACGGCGCACGATCCGCCGGCAGCCTGGGTGTCCACGCGCCAGAGCTCGTGGATGGCGATGGCTGCTCCATCGCCGCACACGCCAAACATCGCATTATCCACGACGTGCAAGCCCGGCGGCAAATTCGTAAAGATTTGATGTGCCAGACGGGCGCGCGCGACGATGTAGCGCTCGCCGCCGACGTCCGTGAATGCACCAGGATAGGGCGGCGCGACGGCCCGGATGAGGTTGTAGACCTGCTGCGCCGGCCTGGACCAGTCGATGCGGCCGTCTTCGGGCTTGCGGCCGCCGAAATAGCTGCCCTCGGCCAGCACGTTCGGGTGCTTGGGAATCTGCCCGGCAATCATGGCGGGCAGGGCGCGCCAGAGCGTCTGCTCGGCGGCAACGGTGGCTTTTTCGAAGACTTCGTGCGCGGTGTCGTCCGGCAGGATCGGCACGACGGTCTGGTCGACGATGTAACCGGCATCGGGCTTTTCGACCATCTCGTGCAGGGTCGCGCCGGTCTCGGTTTCACCGTGGAGCACCGCCCAGTTGATCGGCACGCGGCCGCGGTACTTGGGCAGTAGCGAACCGTGCATGTTGAACGCGCCAAGTTTGGCCAGGCTCAACAGGCGCATCGGGATCATGTGCCGGTAGTAGAACGAGAAGATGAAATCCGGCGCGATGTCTGCGATGCGCGCGTGCAGGTCTTCACCGTGGGCGTCGTCCGGCGTGACGAACGGGATGCCGAGCTCTTGCGCCGTGGCGCGCACACTGCCGAACCAGATGTTCTCCGCCGCGTTGTCTTCGTGCGTGACGACGAGCTCGACCCGGATGCCGCGCGCTGCCAGGACGCGCAGGCAGCGCACGCCGACGTTGTGATACGCAAAGACGACGGCACGCCGGGTCATGCCACACCTCGCTGTGGGCCGCCGCCCTTCAGGTCCGCCGCGCTGGCTTCGTGCAGGTGCGGCGTGTCTTCCAGCACACCCTGCACAAGGTAGCGCGGACGCTCGCGCACCTGCTGATAGATGCGGCCGATGTACTCGCCCAGCAGGCCGATGCCGAACAGCAGCACGCCGATCAGGAAGAACGTGATGGCGAACAGGGTGAACACACCCTGGACTTCCGCGCCGAGGACGAAGCGCCGTACCACCAGCAGGATGAACAGGATGGCCGAGGCCAGCGACAGCAGCATGCCGATCGCCGAAAACCACTGCAGCGGCACCACAGAGAAACCCGTCACCAGGTCGAAGTTCAGGCGTACGAGCTTGTAGAGCGAATACTTCGATTCACCCGCGAACCGCTCCTCGTGATCGACTTCGATTTCCGTCGGGTTCTTGCTGAACGTGTAGGCCAGTGCCGGAATGAACGTGTTGACTTCGCGACAGCGGTTGATGGTGTCGACGATGGTGCGGCTGTACGCGCGTAGCATGCAGCCCTGGTCGGTCATCTTGATGTGCGTGATGCGCTCGCGCAGCGAGTTCATGGCACGCGACGCGGTACGACGGAACCAGCTGTCCTGGCGGTTGCGGCGGATGGTGCCGACGTAGTCGTAGCCTTCGTCGAGCTTCTCGACCAGGCGGCCGATTTCTTCAGGCGGATTCTGGAGGTCGGCGTCGAGCGTGATGACGCGTTCGCCGCGCGCATGTTCGAAGCCGGCCAGGATGGCCATGTGCTGGCCATAGTTGCCATTGAACAGGACGACGCGCGTCGTGTCGGGGCGCGCACGGAATTGCTCGGCCAGCATGGCGGCGGAGCGGTCGCGGCTGCCGTCGTTGACAAACACCACCTCATACGAGATGCCGAGTGCGTCGAGCGCGGGGTACAGGCGCGCAAACAGCGCGGCAAGCCCGTCTTCTTCGTTGTAGACAGGAATGACAACCGAGAGAGCAGGTGTCTTCATTATTGGATTATTGGTACTGGGCGCAAAGTTGGCGGACCGCGTTGACGACGCGGTCCACGTCGGAATCTTCCATGCCGGCAAACATCGGCAGCGTAACGATGGCGCGGCCGATGCGTTCGGCCACCGGGAACATGCCCGGCTTCCAGCCGAGTTCGCGGTAGAGCTTGAACAGGTGGATCGGCGGATAGTGCACGCCCGCGCCGATGCCCAGCGCCTTCAGGCCGGCCATGAACCCGGCGCGATCGACCTTCAGGCGATCGAGCGGGAGCACGATCTGGAACATGTGCCAGTTGGTGTTCGTAAAATTCTCGACCGGCAGTTCGACACCGAACGATTCGATGTCGGCGGCGCGCATGGCCGCAAAGTAACGGCGGGCGAGCGCGGCGCGGCGCGCGGTGACGTTTTCGAGTTGCGCAAACTGGCCCAGCCCGATGGCGGCGTTCACGTCGGTCAGGTTGAACTTGCCGCCCACCAGGTCGACTTCCATGCCGTCGAAGCCAGTGCGCACGACGCCCTGCAGGCGGTACTTTTCGGCCAGCACCGCTTCTTCGGGCGTGTTCAGGACGAGCGCACCACCCTCGATGGTCGTGATGTTCTTGTTGGCCTGGAAGCTGAAGCTGACGAGATCGCCGATCTCGCCGATGCGCTTGTCGCCCCAGCGCGAGCCGATGGCCTGCGCGGCGTCTTCCACCACGCGCAGCTTGTGGCGGCGGGCGATGTCGTACAGGCGGTCCATGTCGACGGGCAGGCCGGACAGGTACACCGGGATGATCGCCTTCGTGCGCGGCGTGATGGCGGCTTCGACCTTGCTCAGGTCGATGTTGCGCGTGACGGGGTCCACGTCGACGAAGACCGGCTTGGCGCCGACCGTCAGCACCACGTTCGACGTGGCGACCCACGAGATCGGCGTGGTGATGACTTCATCCCCGGGGCCGATACCTGCGATGCGCAGCGCGACTTCCATCGTGGCCGTGCCATTGGCGAACGTCCGCACGATGCGGCCGCCGAAGTACTCCGACAGTGCGGCTTCAAAGGCGGCAACCTTGGGGCCCGAGGTGATCCATCCCGAACGCAGCACCTCGGCGACGGCGGCGATGGTCGCCTCGTCGATGGTCGGACGCACGAAGGGCAGGAAAGGCAGTTCGGTGGCGTTGGTTTGCGTCATGGCAGCAGAGAAGGTTGGGCGCGCGCCGCTCATGAGCGAGCCAGCACGAAAACGCCGACAAGGATGATGGCGATGCCGATCAAGCGCTGCACCGACAGCACTTCGCCAAACAGATACCACGCCAGGAAGGCATTGACCACGTAGCCCAGCGAGAGCATCGGATACGCAATGGTCACATCCACGCGCGAGAGCCCGAGGATCCACACCACCACGGAGATTACGTAGCACGACAGCCCGCCGATGATGGGCCACTGCGTTGCAAGCTTGATGCCGATCGGCACGATGTTGTCGGCCGAAAACGCAAAGCGGCCGATATTGTTGACGCCCGCCTTGAGCAAGAGCTGAGCGCAGGCATTGAGCATGACACCTGTCAGGATCAGCCCGAATGTGACCAGATTCATAGGTTGTTTTGTAGTGTTCCGACTGCGGTGGCTTCCCCGAGGCCCCACCGCCGGGCCGCATGTTACGACAATTCCGCTTGCGCGCTTCTTTCGCCGCGTCGCTTTGGTCCCGCTACTGGCGCCGAACGATCACGCGGCGGGCATCGCGGGCCACCGGCACCATCGGGACGCCCTGGGCTGCCAGGCGGTCATACGTGCCCGGGCCCATCATCGCGATGGCCTGGCCGCCCTCCTTCCAGCGGGCCACGAAGGCCTCGGTGGTCGGAATCCACTTGGCCGGCTCCTGCTGCACGCCGAAGGCCAGTTCGTCAGGCTCCTGCACCATGATGGTCGGCCGGCCGAGGTAGAACGGCATTGTATGGTCCAGGCGCTCTACCGCATAGAACGGCACATCCGGCTTGAGCCACGGTCTGACGGCCGGTACGAGGTCGATACCCGACATCGAGCGCCCGAACGCTTCATGGCCGAGGGTGGCCGCCGTGAATGTCAGGAACCACGCACATGCAAAGGCGGCGAGGCTCTCAAAGCGCCCGTTCGCCCGGCGCAACGCGATCCACGTGAACGCAGCGCCCGCCCCGAACGCCACGGCCAGGAACACCGCGAACCGCGCGAACACCGCATTCGGATACATCGCCGACGACATCGTCGCCACGTAGCCGCTGGCGGCGAGCCCGACCAGCGCCAAGGCCAGGAAAGCGCGGAGCTGCCAGCGCCAGGCACGCTCGCTGGCGTGTTCGAGCACCAGGGCAGCCAGCATCGCCAACGCCGGGATGATCGGGAAAATGTAGCCCGGCAGCTTCGAGTCGGAAATGCTGAAGAACACGAAGATCAGGATCGCCCACAGGCCAAGCACGAGCGTCGGGCGGAAGCCGTTGGCCGCGGTCTCGGTGCGCGCGAAGGTCAGCCTGGCGGCGCCGGGCAACTGCGCAAGCCATGGCAGGAAGCCGGCCAGCAGCAGCGGCACGAAATACCAGACCGGCGCATTGCGGTTGTGCACAGTCGAGGTGAAGCGCTGGAAGTGCTCGTGCACGAAGAAAAACCACGCGAACTCCGGGTTGCGAGCGGAGATCAGCACAAACCAGGGCGCTGCCACGGCACAGAACACGATGAGGCCGCTCACCAGATGCAGGCGTTTCCACAGCGCCCAGTCCCGCGCGACCAGCGTATAGACGACAAGCACGAAGCCGGGCAGCACCACGCCGATAAGCCCCTTGCTCAGCACCGCCAGCGCCATGGACGCCCAGCACGCCCACATCCATCCGCGCTGCTGGGCACGGCTTGCGTCCGGGTGCTGGGCCAGGAGGAGCGCCGCCAGCGCCATCGTCATGCAGCCGGCCACGCCCATGTCGAGCGAGTTGAAATGCGCGCCCACATTCCACATCGGCGCGCTGACGAGCACCAGGCCGCTGACGACCGCCACACGTTTGCCCCACCAGCGTGCCGCCGCCAGCATGGTGAAGACGATGCCGACGATGCCCGAGAGCGCCGTGAACAGCCGCGCCTGCCAGTCGCCAACGCCGAACAGCGTGTAGGCCAGCGCGGTGCCCCACATCTGCAGGGGCGGTTTCTCGAAGTACTTGAGGCCGTTGTAGCGGATCGTCACCCAGTCGCGGGAGGTGAACATCTCGCGGGCGATTTCGGCGTAGCGGCCTTCGTCGGTGGGGATCAGGTGGCGGTAGCCCAGCGTGCCGAGCCAGATGGCCAACAGTGCCGTGGCGAGCAGCCACAGGGAAGCGTTGCGCCAGGGCAGGGCCGGCGCGTTGGTCGAGCGGTCGATCGGCATGCGCTCAGGCGGTTTCGATGAGCAGCGCCGCGGCCACCTTGCGGCCTTCCAGCATCAGGATGTTGTAGGTGCGGCCGGCGGCCTGCATGTCCATCGCTTCCACGCCGATACGCTTCTCGGTCAGCGGCGCAGTGAGTCGCGGGTGGGGAAAGCGCAGCCGGCTTCCCGTGCCGAAGACCACTACCTCCGCGCCGAGTTCGAGCAAGCGGGCGAAGTGTTCGGGCGTCAGGTCTTCAAAGCGCGCGACGTCCCACGGCACGATGGCGCCTTCGGGCATCACCAGCACGGAGTGCGTGTAACGCACTTTGTTGATTTCGATATAGCCGTCGCCATACGCGGTGACGGTATTGAGAATGGCGGACGGGTCGGACGAATGGAGCTTCAAGGCGGGAATCCCATCAGGCGCGATGGCTGCGGCGCACGCGGCGACACGGTGGCAAGGGCGCGGTTTCGGACTGTCCGGCGGATCTCGCTGCGTTGCAAAAATGCCCGCCGAAGTCTGTCATAATGGGCTAAATTATATCTTTTTCTCTCCTTTGCCCGCCGCGCCACAAGCGACGCCCGGCAAGGAAGAGCGCAGCGCTTTCTCCTGCCAGGCGGTGTCACCGTCGCCGCTTTGCTGCACCGATCCGTCGCAATCCAAGCCCGCTCGACGTCGTTTATCGTCCCTTGCCCGTGAAAACGATCCAAAAATCCGCCAAGCTCAACAACGTCTGCTATGACATTCGCGGCCCCGTGCTCGAAAAGGCCAAGCAGATGGAGGAAGAGGGCCACAAGATCATCAAGCTGAACATCGGCAACCTTGCCCCGTTCGGCTTCGATGCTCCGGAAGAAATCCAGCAGGACATGATCCGCAACCTGCCGAATTCGGCAGGCTATTCGGATTCGAAGGGCATCTTCGCGGCGCGCAAGGCGGTGATGCACTACACGCAGGAGCAGGGCATCAAGAATGTCACGCTGGATGACATCTATCTCGGCAACGGTGCGTCCGAGCTGATCTCGCTGGCGACCAACGCGCTGCTCGACGAGGGCGACGAGCTGCTGCTGCCGGCTCCCGATTATCCGCTGTGGACCGCCGTGACGAGCCTCTCGGGCGGCACGCCGGTGCACTACTACTGCGACGAATCCAATGGCTGGATGCCCGATCTGGACGACATCCGCGCCAAGATCACGCCCAACACCAAGGGCATCGTCGTCATCAACCCCAACAACCCGACCGGCGCACTGTATTCGGACGAACTCCTGCGCGGCATCGTCGCCATCGCGCGCGAGCACGGCCTTGTGCTCTTCGCCGACGAGGTGTACGACAAGGTCCTGTTTGACGACAACAAGCACACTGCCATCGGGTCGCTGTCGGAAGACGTGCTGACTGTCACGTTCAACAGCCTGTCGAAAAGCTACCGCTCGTGCGGCTACCGCGCGGGCTGGATGGTCGTCTCGGGTGACAAGCGCCCGGCCAAGGACTACATCGAAGGCCTGAACATGCTGTCGTCGATGCGCCTGTGCGCCAATGTGCCGGGCCAGTGGGCCATCCAGACGGCGCTGGGCGGCTACCAGAGCATCAAAGACCTGGTGGCACCGGGCGGCCGCATGCGCCGTCAGCGCGACCTGGCGCACGAGCTGATCACGGCCATTCCCGGCGTGACGTGCGTGAAGCCCAAAGCGGCGCTGTACATGTTCCCGCGCCTCGATCCGGCCGTGTACCCGATCGAGGACGACCAGACCTTCATCCGCCAGTTGCTGGAAGAAGAGCGCGTGCTGCTGGTGCAGGGCACCGGCTTCAACTGGCACTCGCCGGACCACTTCCGCATCGTCTTCCTGCCGCACGAAGACGATCTGCGTGAAGCGATCGGCCGAATTGCGCGCTTCCTGGAGCGGTACCGTCAGCGTCACGGTACTGGCATCCGGGCAGCCTAGACTCGGTCATCCGCCAGATCAGTTGTTGTTGCGGGGCAGACCGAAGTGTCTGCCCTGTCTGTTTTTTGCCCTTCCGTTTCAACGATACGTCTCATGAATCCCATCAAGATCGGCCTGCTCGGGCTCGGTACCGTCGGTGGCGGTACCCTCAAGGTTCTGCAACGGAACCAGGAAGAAATCCGCCGTCGTGCGGGGCGCGGCATTGAAGTCGCCATGATTGCGGTGCGCAATCTCGAGCGCGCGCGCGCCATCGTGCAGGAAGCCGGCGCGACCGTGCCGGTGGTGAACGACCCGTTTGCCGTCGTGGATTCGCCCGAGATCGACATCGTCGTGGAACTGATCGGCGGCTATGACCTGACGCGCGACCTCGTGCTGCGTGCCATCGCCAACGGCAAGCACGTCGTCACCGCCAACAAGGCGCTACTGGCCGTGCACGGCAACGAGATCTTCAAGGCCGCGCAGGACAAGGGCGTGATGGTGGCATTCGAAGCCGCCGTGGCCGGTGGCATCCCCATCATCAAGGCACTGCGCGAAGGCCTGACGGCCAACCGCATCGAGTGGATCGCCGGCATCATCAACGGCACCACGAACTTCATCCTGTCCGAGATGCGCGACAAGGGCCTGGACTTCGACACCGTGTTGAAGGAAGCCCAGCGCCTGGGCTATGCCGAAGCCGATCCGACCTTCGACATCGAGGGCTTTGACGCCGCGCACAAGCTCACGCTCATGAGCGCGATCGCGTTTGGCGTGCCGGTGCAGTTCGAGCGCGCGTACGTGGAGGGCATCACCAAGCTGGAAGCCGTCGACATCCGCTATGCCGAAGAACTCGGCTACCGCATCAAGCTGCTGGGCATCACGCGCCGGGTCGACGCGGGCATCGAGCTGCGCGTGCACCCGACGCTCGTGCCGGCCAAGCGCCTGATCGCCAACGTGGAAGGCGCGATGAACGCCGTGGTCGTCAACGGCGACGCCGTCGGCCCGACGCTGTACTACGGCAAAGGGGCGGGCGCCGAGCCGACCGCCTCGGCCGTCGTCGCCGACCTGGTGGACGTGACGCGCCTGCACACGGCCGACCCGGAGCACCGCGTGCCGCACCTGGCGTTCCAGCCCGACGCGCTGTCCGACACGCCGGTGTTGCCGATCGACGAGGTGCGCTCGAGCTACTACCTGCGCATGCGCGTGGCCGACCAGACGGGCGTGCTGGCCGACATCACGCAGATTCTCGCCAAGACCGGTATCTCGATCGACGCGATGCTGCAGAAGGAATCGCGCGAAGGCGAGCCGCAGACCGACATCATCATGCTGACGCACACGGCCGTCGAGAAGCACGTCAACGGTGCCATCGCCGCCATCGAGGCGCTGCCGACCGTGCTGTCGAAGGTCACGCGCATCCGCATGGAAGAACTGAACTGAGCACGCGTAAGAGATGAGCATGCAATACCGATCGACCCGCGGCCACGCAGAGCCGCAGAGCTTCTCCCGCATCCTGCTCGGCGGCCTCGCGCCGGACGGCGGCCTGTACCTGCCCGAGCAATACCCGCAGGTCAGCGTTGAGGAACTGACCCGCTGGCGCGACCTGCCGTACGCGGACCTCGCGTTCGAGATCCTGCGCAAGTTCGCCACCGACATCCCCGAGGATGACCTGCGTGCGCTGACTCGCCGCACCTACACGCCCGAGGTCTACTGCAACGCACGCGCCGGCGACAACACCGCCGATATCACGCCGCTGCACAAGCTTGGCGACGAGGGCGGCACCTCGCTGTCGCTGCTGTGCCTGTCCAACGGCCCGACGCTGGCCTTCAAGGACATGGCAATGCAGTTGTTGGGCAACCTGTTCGAATACGCGCTCGACCGTGAGCACGCCGAACTGAACATCCTTGGCGCCACCTCCGGCGACACCGGCAGCGCGGCCGAATACGCCATGCGCGGCAAGCGCGGCGTGCGCGTGTTCATGCTGAGCCCGCACCGCAAGATGAGCGCGTTCCAGACCGCGCAGATGTTCAGCCTGCAGGACGCGAACATCTTCAACATCGCCATCGAAGGCGTGTTCGACGACGCGCAGGACATCGTCAAGGCGGTGTCGAACGATCACGAGTACAAGGCGCGCCAGAAGATCGGCACGGTCAACTCCATCAACTGGGCGCGCGTCGTGGCGCAGGTCGTCTACTACTTCAAAGGTTACCTGCTGGCTGCCCCGTCGATTGGCGAGAAGGTGTCGTTCTGCGTGCCGTCGGGCAACTTCGGCAACGTCTGCGCGGGCCACATCGCGCGCATGATGGGTTTGCCGATCGACAAGCTCGTCGTGGCGACCAACGAGAACGACGTGCTGGACGAGTTCTTCCGCACCGGCACGTACCGCGTGCGCTCGGCCGCCCAGACATACCACACGTCCAGCCCGAGCATGGACATCAGCAAGGCCTCGAACTTCGAGCGCTTCGTGTTCGACCTGCTGGATCGCGATCCGGCACGCCTGGCACAACTCTTCCGCGACGTGGACGAGAAGGGGGGCTTCTCGATGACCGGCAAGCCGGAGTTCGACCGCATCGCCGAGTTCGGCTTTGTCTCGGGCCGTAGCACGCACGAAGATCGCGTCAATACGATCCGCGACGTGTTTGCCCGTTACGGCACGATGATCGACACGCACACCGCAGACGGCGTAAAGGTCGCGCGCGAAAACCTGACGCCAGGCGTGCCGATGGTGGTGCTTGAAACCGCGCTGCCGGCCAAGTTTGGCGACACGATCCGCGAAGCGCTGGACCGCGAGCCGGAGCGCCCGGCCGGCTACGCTGATATCGAATCGCTGCCGCAGCGCTTTGAAGTCATGCCCGCCGATGTGGATCGCGTGAAGGCCTACATCGCGCAACACACGGGTCTTTGACGCGGTGATGGCGGTGCCGGATGGCGCGACCGCGGCAGCGTTCGAACGCTGCCTGCGCGACATCCGCGCGTGCCGCACGTGCAGCGGGGCGCTCGCACACACGCCTCGCCCCGTGGTCGTGGCGGACCGCCGCGCCCGCGTGCTGATCGTCGGGCAGGCGCCCGGGCGCATGGTGCATGAAACGGGCATCCCGTGGAATGACCGCTCCGGCGATCGCCTGCGCCAGTGGCTGCAGATCCCGTACGACGACTTTTACGCCGACAAGCGCATCGCCGTCGTGCCGATGGGCTTCTGCTTTCCCGGCACCGGCGCGAATGGCGACCTGCCTCCGCGCCGCGAATGCGCGCCGCGCTGGCATCGTCCGCTGCTGACGGCCATGCCCGACGTGAAGCTCGCCCTTCTGGTGGGCGCCTACGCGCAGCGTTATTACCTCGACGTGCCGCGCGACTGGTCGCTCAGCGACGTGGTGCGCAACGGGCCCGTGCACGACGCCCGGCGCCGCGTGCTGTTTCCGCTGCCGCATCCGAGCCCGCGCAATCTCGCCTGGTTCAAACACAACCCGTGGTTTGACGCGCACATCGTGCCCGCGCTGCGGGCCGCGCTGGCCAACGCATTCGCGTGATACGCCTGCGCTGATGCATGGCGCCCGCGTGGAACCGATACAATCGAAATCTCTACCGATTTCGTGTTCCCGCCTCGCATGTCCGCCAACGATGCTCCCGCCGTCAAACCGTCTCTGCTGACGCTCGATGCGGCACTGTCGCAACTGCTTGCTGCTGCGCGCCCTCTGCATGACATCGAAACCGTGCCGACGCTGCACGCCAATGGCCGCATCCTCGCGCAACCGGTGCACAGCAGCCTGAACGTGCCGCCGGCCGACAACACGTCGATGGACGGCTACGCGGTGCGCACGGCGGACATTGGCGCACCGGGCACGCGGCTGACGGTGGCGCAGCGCATTCCTGCCGGCCACGTCGGCCAGCCGCTGAATGCCGGCGAGGCCGCACGCATCTTTACCGGCGCGCTGATTCCGCCGGGCGCCGATGCGGTGGTCATGCAGGAGCAATGCAAGGCCGAGCCGGACACCGGCACCGTCGTCATCGAACATGTGCCGGAGTCGGGCGAGTGGATCCGCCGTGCCGGCGAGGACATCGCCGCGGGTGCGGAGATCCTGCCGCGTGGCACGCGCCTTGGCGCGCAGCAACTGGGGCTGGCGGCGTCTGTGGGCTGCGCCCATCTGCAGGTTGTGCGCCGCCCGCGCGTGGCCGTCTTCTTTACCGGCGACGAGCTCGCCATGCCGGGCGAACCGCTCAAGCCCGGCGCCATCTACAACTCCAACCGCTTCACGCTGCGTGCGCTGCTCGAAAACCTGGGCTGCGAGATCACCGATTTCGGCATCGTGCCCGATACGCTGCAAGCCACGCGGGAGACGTTGCGCGAAGCTGCCGAGGCGCACGACCTGATCATCACGTCGGGCGGCGTGTCCGTCGGCGAGGAAGACCACATCAAGCCCGCCGTGGAAGCCGAAGGGCGCCTGAACCTGTGGCAGATCGCCATCAAGCCGGGCAAGCCGCTCGCCTTTGGCGAGGTGCGTCGGCCGGAAGGCATGGTGGGCGGCCCGACGGCGTTCTTCATTGGCTTGCCGGGCAATCCGGTGTCGAGCTTCGTCACCTTCCTGCTGTTCGTGCGGCCGTTCATCCTGCGCCTGCAGGGCGTGCAGGACGTGGCGCCCAAGCGCATCCCGATGCGCGCCGACTTTGCCTTGCCCAAGGGCGATCGCCGCAACGAGTTCCTGCGCGCACGCATCAATGCCAACGGCGGGCTGGACCTGTTCCCGAACCAGAGCTCGGGCGTGCTGACCTCCACCGTGTGGGGCGATGGCCTGATCGACAACCCGCCCAACCAGCCGATCGCGCAGGGCGATGTCGTCAGCTTCCTGCCGTTCGCGGGGCTGGTGTAAGGAGTGAAGGAGCGATGAGCATGCAGATCGAACTCCGCTTCTTTGCCAGTGTGCGAGAGCAGCTGGGGCTCTCGCAGGAGACGGCCACCGTGCCGGACACCGTGCGCACCGTCGGCGATGTGCGCCGCTGGCTGGCGCAGCGTGGTCCCGTGTGGGGTGAAGCACTGGCCGAGGGCCGCGCGCTGCGCATGGCGGTGGACCACCAGATCGTGTCCGCCGATACGGCCGTGCACGATGGCTGCGAAGTCGCATTCTTTCCGCCAGTCACGGGCGGCTGAGCCGGGGATCGACATGACCGTCCGCGTACAAGAAGCCGACTTCGACCTTGGCGCTGAAATCGCAGCCCTGCGTGCCGGCCGTCCGAGCATCGGCGCGGTGGCGAGCTTCATCGGCACCGTGCGCGACGTCAACGATGGCAGCGGCGTGTCCGAGTTGGAGCTGGAGCACTATCCCGGCATGACCGAGAAGGCGCTCGCCAACATCGTCGATGCGGCAATGCAGCGCTGGGACCTGATCGACGCGCTCGTCATCCACCGCGTCGGCAAGCTCAAGCCCGAAGACCAGATCGTGCTGGTGGCGGTGGCATCGAAGCACCGCGGCGAAGCCTTCGCGGCGTGCGAATTCATCATGGATTACCTCAAGAGCGAGGCGCCGTTCTGGAAGAGGGAGCAGACACCCGAAGGCGCGCGCTGGGTGGACGCCCGCGTGACCGACGACAAGGCGCTCGCCCGCTGGGGCATCACCACGAACAACGCTGCCGGCAGCCCGGACGCCCCCGCGCAGCCGAACGATGACGAATAACAAGGAGCAACCGCATGAGCGGGATGGGGTTTGTGGCCGTCGGGGTGGGGGCTGCGCTGGGGGCGTGGCTGCGCTGGCTGTTTGCCGTGCTGTGGAATGCGATCAATCCGGCGCTGCCGTATGGCACGTTGGCCGCCAATCTGCTCGGCGGCTACCTGATCGGCGTGGCGGTCGGCTTCTTTGATACACATGCCGGGCTGCCGCCGGAATGGCGTTTGCTGGCTGTGACGGGCTTCCTTGGTGGGCTGACGACGTTCTCGACCTTTTCGAGCGAGGTGGTCGCCAATATCCTGGCCGGCGACTACGTGGTTGGCGCGCTGCACGTGGCAGTGCATCTGGGCGGTTCTCTGTTCCTCACGCTGCTCGGTCTCTGGACGGTGCGTACGTTCAGTTGATGGCAGGCCGCCCGTTGGGCTTACGGGTTTTTTGTCCTTGCGCATGATACGTACGGTTCACATACTGGTAGCGCCCGCGGCGGCGTAGGACGGGCAGTCCCGGAGGCTGCCGCGGGGTGTCTTGTGTTGTTCCATCCATAACGAGAAGGAGACGCAATGAAACCAACCCGAACCGCGCGCCTGCGACGGCACGTCTCGGCCGGCAACCTCGTCACGGCCACCGCGATGCTGCTGGCCGGCTGCGGCGTGCTGAGTGCCTGCGGCGGCGGCAACGACGGCAACAACGTGCCGGGCAACACCAAGCCGGCCTTCGTCGGTAAGGTGACCATCACGCATTACGACGGCACCTCCGATGACCTGCTGACCGCGGGCCTGGGCGCCAATGGGCTGGCGTCGGCCACCGCGCCCGCCGTTGCCAATGCAACATCGCCCACGGCAGCCGAGCTGCGCCGTCTCGCCATCTGGGCCAACTACCGCGCGCTGGTCGACACCGCGGCCAAGGGCGGCTACGGCACGCTGTACGGCCCGAGTGTCGACGTCAACGGCAACCCGACCGGCGGCTCCGGCATGATCGCCGGCACCGAATACGTGGCGTACTCCGATGACGGCACGGGGCAGCAGAACGTCGTGCTGCTTGTGCAGATTCCGGACAGCTTCGACGTCAACAACCCCTGCATCATCACCGCCACCTCGTCGGGCTCGCGCGGCGTCTACGGTGCGATTTCGACCGGCGAATGGGGGCTCAAGCGCAAGTGCGCCGTCGCCTACACCGACAAGGGCACCGGCGCCGGCCCGCATGACCTTGCCACCGATACCGTCGCCCTGCAGGACGGCACGCGCACCACGCGCAGCGCCGCCGGCACCAATGCGCACTTTGCCGCGCCGCTCACGAGCAGCCAGCTCGCGGCCTTCAATGCGGCCACGCCGAACCGGCTGGCGTTCAAGCACGCGCATTCGCAGCGCAACCCGGAGAAAGACTGGGGCCAGTTCACGCTGCAAGCCGTGCAGTTCGCGTTCTGGGCCATCAACGACAAGATCACGCCGACCAATGGCGTGCTCGTCGGCAGCGCGCTACCGGTACGGCCCGACAACACCATCGTCATCGCGTCGAGCACCTCCAACGGGGGCGGGGCCGCGATTGCGGCGGCCGAGCAGGACACCGGCGGCTGGATCGACGGTGTGGCCGTCGGCGAGCCGGGCCTGAACCTGCCGCCCAACACCGGCGTGCAGGTGGTGCGCGGCGGCGCAACCTTGCCGACCACGGGCAAACCGCTCTTCGACTACGTGAGCTATGCCAACGTCTTCCGCTTGTGCGCAGCCTCGTCCGCGAGCGTGGGGGCGGCGCCGGCACAGGCCTTCTTTACGAGCCTGACGACGTTCCCGGCCGGCGTGCAGGCCAACCGTTGCGCCGCGCTCAAGGCGGCGGGATTGCTGACGGCGGCCACGCCTGCCGCCCAGGCCGACGAAGCCCTGCAGAAGATGCGCGCCTACGGCTGGGAGCCCGAGTCTGACCTCGTGCACGCATCGATGTCGTTCTACGAGATCGATCCGTCCGTGGCGACGACCTTCGGCAATGCGCTCTCGCGCGCAAGCGTGGCCGACAACCTGTGTGGCTTCAGCTTTGCCGCCACGGATGCCGCGTTCCACCCGACCGCCGTGAACGCCACATCGCTGGCGCAGATGGCGGCGCTGGGCAACGGCATTCCGCCCACCTCCGGCGTGCAGCTCGTCAACAACAACGCGCAGGGCGGTCCCATGCGCAGCAACCAGTCCATCGATTCCAGCGGCACGCAGGCGGCCAACCTCGATGGCGCGCTGTGCCTGCGCAATCTGCTGACCGGCAGCGACGCGGCGTCGCAATCGCTGCAGACCGGCATCAGCCAGACGCTGCGCACCGGCAACCTGCAGGGCAAGCCTGCGTTGATCGTGCAGGGCCGCAACGATGCGCTGCTGCCCGTCAACCACGGCGCGCGGCCGTATCTGGGCCTCAATGCCAAGGTGGAAGGCGGCTCCAGCAAGCTGTCGTACATCGAGGTGATGAACGCGCAGCATTTCGACGGTTTCATCGACCTCGTCCCGGGTTACGACTCGCTGTTCGTGCCGCTGGTGCTGTACGAGCAGCGCGCGCTGGACGCGATGTATGCGTACCTGAAGAACGGCACGCCGCTGCCGCCTTCCCAGGTGGTGCGCACCACGCCGCGCGGCGGCACGCCCGGTGCTGCGCCGGCCATCAGCGCGACGAACGTGCCGAACTTCACCAACACGCCAGCCGCGGGCGACCGCATTTCGGTGAACGTGTCGGGCGGGGTGGTGACGGTGTCGGTGCCGAACTGATGCCGTAGCCGGGACGGCTTTGAGGCACTTCGGGCGGCGGCGCGTCGGCAGGCGTGCCGCCGCTTGTTCTTGCGCAAAAACTGCATGAAAACCGGCGCTTCTGTGCTTGAAATGGCACCGAAGCTCCCTATCTTTCGGGTCAGTGAAACATTTTCCGCAAGGGGTTTTTTAATGCGTTTGGACAAACTGACCACCCGCTTCCAGGAAGCGCTGGCGGACGCGCAGAGCCTGGCGCTGGGCAACGACAATCCGTACATCGAACCGGTCCACCTGCTGCTGGCCATGCTGCGCCAGCCGGATGGGGCGACCAACAACCTGCTCGCTCGGGCGGGCGTCAATACGAGCGCGCTCGACACGGCGCTGGACCGCGCCATTAAGCACCTGCCGCAGGTGCAGGGCGGTGAGCAAGTCCAGGTCGGCCGAGACCTCGGCAGCCTGCTGCAGCAGACCGAGAAGGAAGGCATCAAGCGCGGCGACCAGTTCATCGCCAGCGAGCTGTTCCTGCTGGCCGTGGCTGACGACAAGGGCGAGGCCGGCCGCATTGCGCGCGAACACGGCCTCTCGCGCAAGCCGCTCGAAGCCGCCATCGACGCCGTGCGCGGCGGCCAGACCGTCGGCAGCGCCGAGGCCGAGAGCCAGCGTGAAGCGCTCAAGAAGTACACCATCGACCTCACCGAGCGTGCACGCATCGGCAAGCTCGACCCCGTCATCGGCCGCGATGACGAGATCCGCCGTGCCATCCAGATCCTGCAGCGCCGCACCAAGAACAACCCGGTGCTGATCGGCGAGCCGGGCGTCGGCAAGACGGCCATCGTCGAAGGCCTGGCGCAGCGCATCGTCAACGGCGAAGTGCCCGAGAGCCTGAAGAACAAGCGTGTGCTGGTGCTCGACATGGCGGGCCTGCTGGCCGGCGCCAAGTACCGCGGCGAGTTCGAAGAGCGCCTGAAGGCCGTGCTGAACGACATCGCCAAGGAAGAGGGCCAGACCATCCTCTTCATTGACGAGATCCACACCATGGTGGGCGCGGGCAAGGCCGAGGGCGCGATGGACGCCGGCAACATGCTCAAGCCGGCGCTGGCACGTGGCGAGCTGCATTGCATCGGCGCGACCACGCTGGACGAATACCGCAAGTACATCGAGAAGGATGCTGCGCTGGAGCGCCGCTTCCAGAAGGTGCTCGTTGATGAGCCCAGCGTGGAGGCGACCATCGCCATCCTGCGTGGTCTGCAGGAGAAGTACGAACTGCACCATGGCGTGGAGATCACCGACCCGGCGATCGTGGCCGCGGCTGAACTCAGCCACCGCTACATCACCGACCGCTTCCTGCCGGACAAGGCCATCGACCTGATCGACGAGGCTGCGGCGCGCATCAAGATGGAAATCGACTCGAAGCCGGAGGCGATGGACAAGCTCGACCGCCGCCTGATCCAGCTCAAGATCGAGCGCGAGGCGGTGAAGAAGGAAACCGACGAAGCCTCGCAGAAGCGCCTGGAGCTGATCGAGCAGGAGATCGAACGCTTGCAGAAGGAATACGCCGATCTGGACGAAATCTGGAAGGCCGAGAAAGGCGCCGCGCAAGGTGCGGCCGCGCTCAAGGAGGAGATCGACAAGATCAAGCTGGAGATCACCAAGCTGCAGCGCGAAGGCAAGCTCGACAAGGTAGCCGAACTGCAATACGGCAAGCTGCCCGAGCTGGAAGGTAAGCTGAAGGCCGCGACCGCCGCCGAGTCGGCCAGCCAGAAGCAGCCGAACAAGCTGCTGCGCACGCAGGTGGGTGCCGAAGAGATTGCCGAAGTCGTCAGCCGCGCCACGGGCATCCCCGTGTCGAAGATGATGACCGGCGAGCGCGAGAAGCTGCTAAAGATGGAAGACCGCCTGCACGAGCGCGTGGTAGGCCAGGACGAGGCCGTGCGCCTGGTGGCGGATGCCATCCGCCGCTCACGCGCCGGCATCGCGGACGAGAACAAGCCCTACGGCTCGTTCCTGTTCCTCGGCCCCACGGGTGTCGGCAAGACCGAGCTGTGCAAGGCGCTGGCCAGTTTCCTGTTCGATTCGGAAGACCACCTCATCCGCATCGACATGAGCGAGTTCATGGAGAAGCATTCCGTGAGCCGACTGATCGGCGCGCCGCCGGGCTATGTCGGCTACGAGGAAGGCGGCTACCTGACCGAAGCCGTGCGCCGCAAGCCGTACAGCGTGGTGCTGCTCGATGAAGTGGAGAAGGCGCACCCGGACGTCTTCAACGTGCTGCTGCAGGTGCTGGACGATGGCCGTCTGACCGACGGCCAGGGCCGCACGGTCGACTTCAAGAACACGGTGATCGTGATGACGTCGAACCTCGGCTCGCAGCTCATCCAGCAGATGGCGACCGAACCCGCGGATGTGATCAAGGGTGCCGTGTGGCAGGAAGTGAAGACGCATTTCCGGCCCGAATTCCTGAACCGGATCGACGAGGTGGTGGTGTTCCACGCGCTGGACCAACGCAACATCGAATCGATCGCGCGGATTCAGCTCAAGCGCCTGGCGGCACGTCTCGCGCAGATGGACCTGACGCTGGAGATCAGCGACGAAGCGGTGGCCAAGCTCGCTTCAGCGGGTTATGACCCGGTGTTTGGGGCACGGCCCTTGAAGCGGGCGATCCAGCAGCAGCTCGAGAATCCGGTGGCACGGATGATCCTGGAGGGCAAGTTCGCGCCCAAGGATGTGGTGCCGGTGGATTATCGGGATGGTCAGTTTACGTTTGAGAGGGTTGTGCACTGAGGCTGTGGTTTGGTGCGTTGAAAAGCCGCTCCGGAGGGTTCTGGAGCGGCTTTTTTTGTTGGTGGTGCATCCCTTGTTTCACCCCCTGCCGGGGGCGAAACAAGGGATGCACCACAAACACCCCCCACGCACAGACCGCCCCCCTCCGCGCAGCCCCCACCTCCACCTTATGCAAAAAACGATGAACATTCCCTGAAACCATTCGTTCCCCGTACAAGACCCGCTCGGTAGTCTTGCTCCTATTCCAAATCCATCAGAGATCAGAAACGGAGCTGCAAGATGATTCGCAAGTTTGTCTTCAACACCATCGCGGCTGCCATCGTGGCGGGGGGAACCGTGGGTGCGCATGCGGCAACGACACTGCTGAACGTGTCGTACGACCCGACGCGCGAGCTGTACAAGGAAATCAACACCGAATTCGCCAAGAAGTGGAAGGCCGAAACGGGTGAGGACATCACCCTGCGCGCTTCGCATGGCGGTTCGGGCAAGCAGGCCCGCTCCGTGATCGACGGGCTGGAGGCCGATGTGGTGACGCTGGCGCTCGGCTACGACATCGACGCGATCGCCGAGAAGGGTCTGACCGGCAAGGACTGGCAGAAGCGCCTGCCGCACAACGCCTCGCCGTACACGTCGACCATCGTCTTCCTGGTGCGCAAGGGCAACCCGAAGGGCATCAAGGACTGGAATGACCTGGTCAAGCCGGGCATCGCCGTCATCACGCCGAACCCGAAGACCTCCGGCGGTGCACGCTGGAATTACCTGGCCGCCTGGGCCTATGCGCTGAAGCAGCCGGGCGGTTCGGACGCCACCGCCAAGGATTTCGTGCAGAAGCTCTACAAGAACGTGCCGGTGCTCGATTCGGGCGCGCGCGGTGCGACCACGACCTTTACCGAGCGCGGTATCGGCGACGTGCTGATCGCGTGGGAAGACGAGGCGCTGCTGGCGGCACGCGTGGAAGGCAAGGACAAGTTTGACGTGGTGGTGCCGTCGATTTCCATCCTGGCCGAGCCGCCGGTGGCGGTGGTGGACAAGGTGGCCGACAAGAAGGGCACGCGCAAGGCCGCGGAGGCGTATCTCAAGTTCCTGTACACGCCGCAAGGGCAGGAGATCGGTGCGAAGAATTTCTATCGTCCGACCGACCCGGCCGTGGCGAAGAAGCACGAGAGCGAATTCCCGAAGGTGAAGCTTGTGACCATCGACGACACGTTCGGCGGCTGGCAGAAGGCGCAGAAGACGCACTTTGCCGACGGCGGGCAGTTTGACCAGCTCTACCAACCGGGCAAGTAAGGCCCTCATGACGTAACGACATCGGGTGATCCGCATCATGCAAATCCTGACGATTTCCGGCAGCCCTTCGGCGCAATCGCGATCTGCGCGCCTGCTGGGCCACGTGCGTGCGCAGCTCGAACGCGCCGGCGAGCAGGCGGACCACCTGGACCTGCGCAGCCTTCCGGCCGACGCGCTGCTCGGCGCGCAGGTGTCGGACCCCGCCATCGCCGATGCGGTGGCGCGGGTGGAAGCGGCGGGCGTGGTGATTCTCGCCACGCCGGTCTACAAGGCGGCCTACAGCGGGCTGCTCAAGACATTTCTCGATCTGCTGCCGCAGAGCGGGCTGCGCGACAAGGTCGTGCTGCCGATTGCCACCGGCGGCAGCCTTGCCCATACGCTGGCGATCGACTACGCGCTGCGCCCCGTGCTGACGGCGCTGGCGGCGCGTTCGATCCTGCCGGGCATCTTTGCAGTCGACTCGCAGATCGTCGTGGCAGATGACGGCGTGAGCGTCGACCCAGCGCTGCAGCAGCGCCTGGATGACGGCGTGGAGCGCGTGCATCAGGCACTGGCGCTGGCACGGCATCCGGCCGTGGCGCAGGTCATCGTCTCCAGCCGCAGCGCGGTGCGTGCCACGTTCCAGGCCGCCGACGAAGAACGAATGCGATGTCTGGCGTGATGCGCTGATCGCGCACGCCTGTTCCTGAGTTTCCCGTTGTTGTCATGCCCGCGCAGCGCCTGCGCGCGGATCGTGCCGCCCCAACATTTCGCATCGACCGAACTTGCCATGAAGAACCACTCACAACTGCGCAGGACCTTGACCCGCGCTTCCCTGACGCTCGCAGCGCTGCTCGCCACGCTCGGTGCACCGGCCGTGTCTGCCAACAGCGATGCCCCGCCGCCAACCGCTGCCAAGCAACTGCGCATCGGCTACCAGAAGTACGGCACGCTGACCGTGCTCAAGGCGCGCGGCACGCTGGAAAAGCGCCTTGCCGCGCAGGGCATCGAAGTGAAGTGGACCGAGTTTCCCGCGGGCCCGCAGCTGCTGGAAGGCCTGAACGTGGGCGCCATCGATTTCGGCACCACGGGTGAAGCGCCGCCGATCTTCGCGCTGGCTGCCGGCGCGAATCTCGTCTATGTCGGCAACCAGCCACCTGCGCCCACCGGCGAGGCGATCATCGTGCCGAAGACTTCGCCGCTCAAGAGCGTGGCCGATCTCAAAGGCAAGCGCGTCGCCTTCAACAAGGGTTCGAACGTGCATTACCTGCTGGTGAAACTGCTGGAAAAGGCCAATGTGCCTTACAGCGATATCCAGCCCGTGTACCTCACGCCCGCCGATGCGCGCGCTGCCTTCGAGCGCGGCGCCGTCGACGCCTGGGTCATCTGGGATCCGTTCTTTGCCGCGGCTGAACAGCAGCTGGGCGCGCGCGTGCTGGCCGACGGCACGGGCGTGGTCAACAACTCGCAGTACTTCCTGGCCTCGAAGGGCTATGCGGGCGCGCGGCCCGATGTGCTGAACATCGTGCTGGATGAACTGAAGAAGACCGACACCTGGGCCGCGGCCAACCCGAAGGAGGTGACGACCATTCTCGGCCCGCAGCTTGGCCTGGAGCCGGCGGTGGTGGCGCGTTCGGTGTCGCGCATTGCGTACGGCATCCAGCCGGTCGGGGCCGAGGCGCTGGCCGACCAGCAGCGCATTGCCGATACGTTCCACACGCTCAAGCTGATTCCGCGTCAGGTGAAGGTGGCCGATTCCGCCTGGAAGCCGGTCGCGCCGGCCGCCACGCAACAAGCCGCTCGCTGACTGCCATGACCATCGATATCCAACGTCGTCGTCTGCTGGGCGCTTCCGTGGCCGGTGCGTCGCTGGCATCGCTGGCGCCGGTGTCGCAGGCGGCCAACGCTGCGGGCGTGCCGGCCAACCTGCCGAAGATCACCCCGCCTGCGCAACTGCGCATCGGTTTCCAGAAGAGCGCGGTCAACCTCGTCATCGTCAAGGAAAGCCGCGCGCTGGAGCAGCGTTTTCCCGAATCGAAGGTGAGCTGGCTGGAGTTTCCGGCCGGGCCGCAGCAGCTGGAGGCGCTGTCCGCAGGCAGCCTTGACCTGGCCTTCACTGGCGATACCCCGCCGGTGTTTGCCCAGGCCGCCGGCAAGGACTTGCGCTACGTGGGCGTGGAGCCGCCCAAGCCGGACAGCTCGGCGATTCTGGTGCCGCAGGCCTCGCCACTGAAGACGCTGGCCGATCTGAAGGGCAAGCGCGTGGCGTTTCAGAAAGGATCGAGCTCGCACTTCCTGATCGTGCGCGCCCTGCAGAAAGCGGGGCTCGGCTTTGCCGATATCCAGCCCGTGTACCTGACGCCCGCCGACGCGCGCGCCGCCTTCGAGCGTGGCGCCGTGGACGCCTGGGGCATCTGGGACCCTTACTACGCCGCCACGGAGCTGGCCATCAAGCCGCGCGTGCTGGCGACGGGGCGCACGCTGTCGTCCAACAACTCGTTCTATTTCGCGCCGCGCGCCTTTACCGAGCAGCACGGCGACACCATCGCCGCGATCTTTGCCGAACTCTCGCGCGCAGACCGGCTCGTGCAGGAGAACCGCAAGGAAGCCGCGCAGCGCATTGCCGATTTCTCGGGCCTGTCGCTCGCGACGGTGCATCTGTTCCTGTCGCGGCGGCCGCAGTCTCCGGTGCGGCCCGTCACGCCCGAGGCCATTGCCGAGCAGCAGCGCGTGGCCGATGCGTTCCACGGGCTGGGGCTGATTCCGCGCGCGGTCAAGCCGATCGAGCTGGTCTGGCATCCGAGCCCGGCGCAGCTGGCGATTGCCCGCGCGTGAGGGGCCGGCCGAGAACGGCGAGAACAACACCATCCAAGGAGCTGTCATGCAAGTCTTCTGGTTCATCCCGACCCACGGCGACAGCCGTTACCTCGGCACGGCCGAGGGCGCACGCCAGGTCGATCACACTTATCTGCAGCAGGTGGCCGTGGCCGCCGATACGCTCGGCTACGAGGGCGTGCTGATCCCGACGGGGCGTTCGTGCGAAGACCCGTGGATCGTTGCAGCGAGCCTGATTCCCGTGACGAAGCGCCTGCGCTTCCTGGTGGCGGTGCGCCCGGGCCTGATGGCGCCGACCCTTGCTGCGCGCATGGCGGCGACGTATGACCGCCTGTCGAACGGCCGCCTGCTGGTGAACCTCGTCACCGGTGGCGATCCGGCCGAGCTGGCCGGCGATGGCCTGTTCCTGGACCACGCGCAGCGCTACGAGGCATCGGAAGAGTTCATCCGCATCTGGCGTGAAACCCTGGCCGCGAGCCACGAAGGCGCCGCGCTCGATTACAGCGGCAAGCACCTCAGCGTGAAGGGCGCGAAGGTGTTGTACCCGCCGGTGCAGAAGCCGTATCCGCCGGTGTATTTCGGCGGTTCGTCGGAGGCGGCGCATGAGCTCGCCGCCGAGCAGGTCGACACGTACCTGACCTGGGGAGAACCGCCTGCGGCCGTGGCCGACAAGCTGGCCGACGTGCGCAAGCGCGCCGCCAGGCATGGCCGCACGGTCAAGTTCGGCATCCGCCTGCACGTGATCGTGCGTGAGACGGAAGACGAGGCATGGGCGGCCGCCGACAAGCTCATCAGCAAGCTCGACGACGACACCGTCGCCCGCGCGCAGGAGGCCTTCCGCAAGATGGATTCGGCCGGCCAGCAACGCATGGCCGCCCTGCATGCCAACGGCGTCAAGCGCACGCGTGCCGATCTGGAGATCAGCCCGAACCTGTGGGCCGGGGTGGGGCTGGTGCGCGGCGGTGCCGGCACGGCCCTGGTGGGCGACCCGCAGACCGTGGCCGCCCGCATGCAGGAATACGCCGAGCTGGGCATCGATACGTTCATCCTCTCCGGCTATCCGCACCTCGAAGAGGCGTACCGCTTTGCCGAACTGGTGTTCCCGCTGCTGCCGCGCTCGGTGCGCGACAAGCTGCCGGGCAACGTGCTCAACGGCCCATTTGGCGAGGTGATCGCCACCGGCATCGTGCCCAAAGTGGCCGCAAGCTGAAGGAGCACGCCATGGCTTCCGAATCGAAACGCACAGCCAGCACGTTCCTGCGCGCGGCACGCCAACGCATTGCCCCCTGGATCGTGCCGATCGTCTTGCTGGTGCTGTGGCAGGCGTCTGCGCAATGGGGCTGGCTGTCGAACCGCATCCTGCCGGCGCCGCTGGACGTGGCCAAGTCCGCCATCGCACTGGCGCGCTCGGGCGAGCTGTGGACGCACGTGGCGGTCAGCACGTGGCGTGCGCTGGTGGGCTTTGCGATCGGCGGCTCGCTCGGGCTGGTGCTGGGGCTGCTCACGGGCACCTTCCGCACGGCCGAGACGCTGCTCGATACGACGTTCCAGATGGTGCGCAACATCCCGGTGCTGGCGCTCATTCCGCTGGTCATCCTGTGGTTCGGCATCGATGAGTCGGCCAAGCTGTTCCTTGTGTCGCTGGGCGTGTTCTTCCCGATCTACCTGAACACGTACCACGGCATCCGCTCGGTCGATCCGGCGCTGGTGGAGATGGCGCGCAGCTACGGCCTGTCGCGTGCGCAGCTGTATCGCGAGGTGATTCTGCCCGGCGCGCTGCCTCAGATCCTGGTTGGCGTGCGCTTCTCGCTGGGGCTGATGTGGGTGACGCTGATCGTTGCCGAGACCGTCTCGGCCCAGGCCGGCATCGGCTACATGACGATGAACGCGCGCGAGTTCCTGCAGACCGATGTGGTGCTGCTCGGCATCCTGCTGTATGCGCTGCTGGGCAAGGTGGCGGATTGGCTGTCGCGAGGGCTGGAGCGCTACTGGCTGCGCTGGCACCCCGGTTATCAGGCGGCCGCCTGAGCGCAATGGAGAAACCCATGCAAAGCAACGCTACCGAGCACGCCGCGCTGGCCGGCACCGCACTGCACATCGAGCACGTCGTCAAGCGCTACGGCGACCGTGAAGTCCTGCACGGCATCGACCTGGAGATCACGCCGGGCGAGTTTGTCGTCATCGTCGGGCGCAGCGGTTGCGGCAAGAGCACGCTGTTGCGGCTGATCGCGGGGCTGGAGGGCATCGACGGCGGCCACCTGCGCCGCGACGGCGAGGCCGAAGACGGCCTGCATGACGATGCGCGCGTGATGTTCCAGGACGCACGCCTGCTGCCGTGGAAGCGGGTGCTCGACAACGTGGCGCTGGGCCTGCCAAAAACGCAGCGCGCGCAGGCCGCCGAGGTGCTCGCGCAAGTCGGGCTGGCCGAGCGGGCAGGGGAGTGGCCCGCGCGCCTGTCCGGCGGCCAGCGCCAGCGTGTGGCGCTGGCCCGTGCGCTGGTGCATCGCCCACGCCTGTTGCTGCTCGACGAGCCGCTCGGCGCGCTCGATGCACTGACCCGCATCGACATGCAGAACCTGATCGAAGGCCTCTGGCAGCGCCTCGGCTTTACCGCCGTGCTCGTCACGCACGACGTGGCCGAAGCAGTGGCGCTGGCCGACCGCGTGGTGCTGATCGAAGACGGCCGCATCGCGCTGGACGAGCGCATCGACCTGCCGCGCCCGCGCCATCGCGGTTCGCCCGCGTTTGCGCGACTCGAGGAGGCCATTCTCAACCGCGTGATGCAGCGCAAGGTCGATCCGAATGAAGTGACCGATGTGCGCGCGCGCACGGCGTGGGCATCACCCTTTGACGTCGCGGCCACGGCGGTGCGCTGGGCCGTGTAAGCCGGCGCAAGCCGTTCTCCCGAGAACATTCGTCGGCATCCGATTGAACAACACGCTGTTGTCATCTACTACGAAGGAACATCATGACCATTCAAGCGATTAACGTACGCAACCAGTTTCGCGGCCAGATCAAGGAGATCATCCGGGGCGACGTGCTCTCGGAGATCGACGTGGAGACGGCGGCCGGCATCGTGACCTCGGTCATCACCACGCGCTCGGTCGACAACCTCGGGCTGAAGATCGGCAGTGAAGTGGTTGCGCTGGTGAAGGCGACTGAAGTTTCGATCGCCAAGCTGTAAGCGCCATCCGCCCTTGGAGGAGGGGTGACTTTCCTTGGGAGCCCCCATCTCGATGAGTCTCATGCACACCACCGCACTCGCACAGTTTCTCGGCACGCTGCCGAACGCGCCAACGCCGGATCGCCAGTTGTGGCGCGACGCCAGCGGCCGCGTGCAGGGCCAGTTCTTCCACTGCGCGCTCACGAGCCTGTTTGAGCCCATCTGGCAGCTTGCCGCCGACGGCTCGCTCGCACCCGCCGGCCATGAAGCGCTGATGCGCACCTGGACGCGCGACGGCGATCGGGGCCTGAACCCGTGGAAGGTGTTCTCGCTGGCGTCGGACGACAGCACGCTGGTGGAACTCGACCGCCTGTGCCGGCTCGTGCATACGCTGAACTACTTTGCGCGCTCGGATGCGCGGCGGCTGGTGGTGAATATCCACGGCCGCTTGCTGGCCGCGGTGGCGGCCGACCACGGCAAGGCATTCCATCGTGCAGTGACGGCGCTGGGGTTGCGGCCCGAGCAGTTCGTCATCCAGGTGCCGTCCACCGCCAATGACGACCTGGGCCTGCTGCTGTTCGTGGTCGACAACTACCGGCGCAACGGCTTTGCCGTGGCCGTGCAGGCATCGGACCCGGCCGAGGCGGGCGCGTTGCTCGTACACGCGAGGCCCGCGTTCCTCAAGCTCGACGCGCGGCGTGACTGGAACGTCCGGCACCTGTTGTCGCTGGCCGAATCGGCGCACGAACTTGGCGTGACGCTGGCCCTGCGCCGCTGCGAACGTCCGGGCGACCTGCAGCTTGCCCGGGCAGCCGGCATCACGTACGTGCAGGGCACCATCCTGCCGGGCGCAGAACCTGAGCCCGAGGCCATCCCCACGCCGGCCGTCATCGCGCCGATGGCGCAGGCACCGCTGTTGCAACAGCAGCAGTGCGCCGGCTTTTCTCTGACGGACTGAGCCCCATTCCATGGCACGTAGCGCACCCGCAACCGCATCGAAGGCTTTGGACTGGCACTGGCCTGCCGACGCCGTCGTCCTGACCGTCCCTGGGCTGCATGGCAGCGGCCCGGGCCATTGGCAGACGCGCTGGGAGGCCCGCTTTCCGGACTGGCACCGTGTGGAACAGACGGACTGGTCGACGCCCGACCTGCCGCGCTGGTCTGCCCGCGTGGGCGAAACCGTGCGCACCGCCCTGGCTGGCCAAGCGCGCGCCCGCCGCGTGATCCTGGTGGCACACAGCTTTGGCTGCTTGGCGTCGCTGCATTGGGCAACCCGCGGAAAGGAGCCCAAGGACGCCGTGGCCGCTGTGTTGCTCGTCGCACCGGCCGATCCGGACAAGTTCGGCGTGCGCGACCTGCTGCCGCAGCGCGCGCTGCCGTTTCCCGCCGCGGTTATCGCCAGCCGCAACGACCCGTGGATGACGCAGGCCAGCGCCCTCGACTGGGCGGCCCGCTGGGGCGCCGAATTCATCGATGCGGGCGACGCCGGGCACATCAACGCCGATTCCAACCTCGGCGACTGGGACGCCGGTCTGACCCTGCTGGAGCGCCTCATTAGCCGCGCAAGTGCTGAAGGCACCACCCGAGATGGCGCCGACTGGCAAGCGCAATGGGATGTCTTGCCCAGCACCCCTTATATCTAAAACGATGATGCACATGCGCAAATATTCGTTTTCTTCATAAGGGCAGCTCGCCACAATCGGTGCATCTGCAATAGGTCGCAGGGTTTGCGGCCTTTTCCTTGGTTGCGCTGATGAGCCTGTCTTCTGCGTTTTCTCCTGCCC
This sequence comes from Ralstonia mannitolilytica, assembly GCF_905397375.1. GTDB lineage: Bacteria > Pseudomonadota > Gammaproteobacteria > Burkholderiales > Burkholderiaceae > Ralstonia > Ralstonia mannitolilytica. The sequence goes on along the minus strand of NZ_CAJPVG010000003.1, from coordinate 359,250 downwards.
AGCGGCGAAAGCCCGCCAACGTCCTGCCTGGTTTCGGGCTGGCACTGGGTTTTTCGCTGCTGTATCTCGCGCTGGTCGTCCTGATCCCGCTGTCGGCCACCGTCCTCAAGACGTTCACCATGACGTGGGACGCGTTCTGGACCACCGTCACCGCGCCCCGCGTGGTGGCGTCGTACAAGCTGACGTTCGGCGCGTCGCTGATTGCGGCGGCAATCAACCTCGTGTTCGGGCTGATCGTGGCGTGGGTGCTGGTGCGCTATCGCTTTCCGGGCAAGCGGTTGATCGATGCGCTGGTCGACCTGCCGTTTGCGCTGCCGACTGCGGTGGCCGGCATTGCGCTCACCGCGTTGTACGCGCCGAATGGCTGGATCGGCTCGCGGCTGGAACCGCTGGGGCTGAAGGTCGCGTTCACGCCGCTGGGCATCGTGGTGGCGCTCACGTTCATCGGCCTGCCGTTTGTCGTGCGCACGGTGCAGCCGGTGCTCGAAGATCTGGAGTCCGAACTGGAGGAGGCGGCGGCCAGCCTGGGCGCCACGCGCTGGCAGACCTTCACTCGCGTGATCCTGCCGACCTTGCTGCCCGCATTGCTGACCGGTTTCGCGTTGGCCTTTGCGCGTGCGACCGGCGAATACGGCTCGGTCATCTTCATCGCCGGCAACATGCCGATGGTTTCCGAGATCACGCCGCTGATGATCTATTCCAAGCTGGAGCAATTCGATTACGCGGGGGCCACGGCCATTGCCGTCGTCATGCTCGGTATCTCGTTCACGCTGCTGCTGGTCATCAATCTGCTGCAAGCGTGGACGCGCCGCCGCGGCAATCGCAATGACGCCATCGAGCGTGCCCCCGAACCCCCGACCGCCAACGCGGCAGCTGGAGCCTGACATGGCCGGTACTGTTTCCCGTCAACTTGGTCAGGCGCCCGCTGGTGGCCGCCGAGGGGCCACCGCAGAATCCGCCTGGGTGCGTGCAACGCTGATCCTCGTTTCGTTCGTGTTCCTGGCGTTGTTCCTGTTCGTGCCGCTGGCGAGCGTGTTTGTCGAAGCGTTCAAGAAGGGCGTCGACGTGTATGTCGAGGCGCTGATCGAGCCCGATGCGCTTTCGGCGATCTATCTGACGCTGACCACAGCAGCGATTGCCGTGCCGCTGAACGTGGTGTTTGGCGTGGCGGCGGCATGGGCGATTGCCAAGTTCGAGTTTCGCGGCAAGAACCTGCTGCTGACGTTGATTGACCTGCCTTTTTCGGTGTCGCCCGTCATTGCCGGCCTGATCTACGTGCTGCTGTTCGGCGCGCAGGGCTGGTTCGGGCCGTATCTCTCCGATCACGATTTCAAGATCATTTTTGCGGTGCCGGGCATTGTGCTGGCGACGGTGTTCGTCACGTTTCCGTTCGTGGCGCGCGAGCTGATTCCGCTCATGCAGGCGCAGGGCAGTGAAGAGGAAGAGGCCGCCATCGTGCTCGGCGCCTCGGGCTGGCAGACGTTCTTTCGCGTGACGCTGCCGAACATCAAGTGGGGCCTGTTGTATGGCGTCATCCTCTGCAACGCGCGGGCGATGGGCGAGTTTGGCGCGGTATCGGTGGTGTCGGGCCACATTCGTGGGCTGACCAACACGATGCCGCTGCACGTGGAAATTCTCTACAACGAATACAACTTTGCGGCCGCGTTTGCCGTGGCGTCGCTGCTGACATTGCTGGCGCTTGTCACGCTGGCGCTGAAGACGCTGGTCGAATGGCGCAGCCGTCGCGAGCTGGCTGATGCTGATGCCGGCGTGGGCGAAGGTCCGGGGCAGCGCGTGGCGCAACAGACATCCAATTCGAATTCGCACATTTCCGTGCAATCTCCGCTGGAAGGGAGCGCAGCATGAGCATCCAGGTTCAACACATCACCAAGCGCTTTGGCAACTTCGTTGCCCTCAACGATGTTTCGCTCGACTTCAAGCAGGGCGAACTGACTGCGCTGCTGGGCCCGTCGGGCTGCGGCAAGACCACGCTGCTGCGCATCATCGCGGGGTTGGAGCATGCCGATTCGGGCACGATTCACCTCAACGGCGAAGACGCATCGGACCAGCATGTGCGCGAGCGCCAGGTCGGCTTCGTGTTCCAGCATTACGCGCTGTTCAAGCACATGACGGTGTTCGAGAACGTGGCGTTCGGCCTGCGCGTGAAACCGCGCGCGCAGCGGCCAAGCGAAGCGCAGATCCGCGCCAAGGTGAAAGAGCTGCTGGAACTCGTGCAGCTGGATTGGCTGGCCGATCGTTACCCGCCGCAGCTGTCTGGCGGGCAGCGTCAGCGGATTGCCCTGGCGCGCGCGCTGGCGGTGGAGCCGCGCGTGCTGCTGCTCGACGAGCCCTTCGGCGCGCTCGATGCCAAGGTGCGCAAGGAGCTGCGCCGCTGGCTGCGTCGCCTGCACGACGATCTGCATGTCACGAGCCTGTTCGTTACGCACGACCAGGAAGAGGCGCTGGAAGTGGCCGACAACGTGGTGCTGATGAACCGCGGCCAGGTGGAGCAGGTCGGCAGCCCCGATGCGGTCTACAACACGCCGGCCACGCCGTTCGTCTACGGCTTCCTCGGCAACGTGAACCTGTTCCACGGCCGCCTGGAAGAGGGCGAGGGCGGCAGCGTGCTGCACGTGGGCGATTCGGCCATCGCCGTGCCGTCGGGCGGTGTGGATTCGTCCCGCGCCGATCAGGCGGTGGCCTTCGTGCGCCCGCATGAAATCGACCTCGAGCGCTATGCGCCGGGCGCCGAGGGCATTCCCGTGAGGCTGCGCCGCGCGCTCACGCTGGGCGCCATCGCGCAGCTTGAGCTGGAGCGCGAAGACACCGACGACATCATCGAAGTCTCCCTGCCCATCGAGCGCTTCCGCGCCGAGGGCTTCCGTGAAGGCGAAACGCTGGTGGTGCGCCCGCGCGCGATCCGGGTGTTCGCGCAAGGCAATGCACGGCCCGTTGCGCAAGCCGCCGTGTAACACGACGCTCCGACGACAACCAATACGAGAGGACACGAGCCATGAACTTCCAGCAACTGCGTTCCATCCGCGAGGCGGTGCGCCGCCAGTTCAACCTGACCGAAGTCGCCAACGCGCTGTACACGTCGCAGCCTGGCGTGTCGCGGCAGATTCGCGAGCTGGAGGATGAGCTTGGCGTGGAGATTTTCGAGCGCTACGGCAAGCGCCTGACGGGCCTGACCGAACCGGGCCGCGAGATCGTCCGCATTGTCGAACGGCTGCTGCTCGAAGCCGAAAACCTGCGCCAGGCCGGCGAGGAATTCTCCGGCCGACAATCCGGCCGCCTGACCGTGGCGACCACGCACACCCAGGCGCGCTATGCGCTGCCGAAGGTCGTGCAGTCGTTCCGTAAGGAATACCCGCACGTCACGCTGGCGCTGCAGGAGGCGTCGCCCTCGCACATCGTCGAGCTGCTGCTGACGGGGCAGGCCGATATCGGTATCGCCACCGAGGCCGTGGCCAACGAGCCGGGGCTGACGTCGTTCGAGGCGTACCGCTGGCGTCACGTGCTGGTGGTCAGCCCGGACCATCCGCTGACGAAGAACCCGCTCCCGACGTTGGAAGACGTGGCGCAGTATCCGCTCATCACGTACGACGCGGGCTTCACGGGCCGGCGCAACATCGACGCGGCATTTGCCGGCGCCGGCCTGCACCCCGAGATCGTGCTGACCGCCATGGACGCCGACGTGATCAAGACGTACGTGGCGCTGGATGTGGGCGTGGGCATCATCGCGTCGATGGCGTATGACGGGCGCAAGGACGACAACCTCGTCTGCATCGGGGCGGATCACCTGTTCGAGCCGAACACCACGCGTGTGGCGGTGCGCCGTGGCGCGTACCTGCGTGGCTACGCACATGACTTCATCGGGATGTTCGCGCCGCATCTGTCGCGCGAAACGGTGGCCGAAGCGGTGGCGTCTTCCGTGGTGACGCAGTCGGCGCGCGTGGAGGCGTTGGCCGCCTAGCCCCGCACGGCCGATCCGGCGCGGGATGGCGACCGTTCAGCCCCGCGATTGCGCGGTTCGTCGCACCGACGTGGTGCCTGCCCGGGCGCCATTCCTATACTGCGGACATCCTCGGTTGCCCCGGAGACCACCATGTCCGCCATCTCTTACCCGCAGCCCGCCGAATCCGATCAAGCCCTGTTGCGACGCGCCCGCCACCGCGCCGGCGCACGCATGGGGTTCCGCATCCACCTCCTGTCGTTTCTGGCCGTGAATGCCGTGCTGGCAGCGATGGCGCTGTCGCGCGGGCAATTCTGGTTTGTCTGGCCGCTGCTCGGCTGGGGGATGGGCCTGGCCGCGCATGGCCTGAGCCTGGCGTGGAGCATGGGCAACGGCTATCAGCGCCTGGTTGACCAGGAACTCGCCCGCTTGCGCGCGCAGGCGGGCCGCTGATGCGGGAAATCCCAAGCTTCAACGCCGAAGTTGCCTCCGGTAAGATCGCCGGCATGTTCGCCAATGTGTCGTTCCCTTCTCTTGCGGAGTGCCTGCGCCTCGTGCGGCGCTGGGTCATCCGCTATGCCGTCATCATCGTCATCAATACGCTGATCGCGGCCGTGCTGGCGTTCGGCATCCGGCCCGAGGAGTCGTTCTGGAAAAGCTTCGTGTTCAGCCAGGCGATCGGGCTGTCGATGTTCTCGCTGATCGGCATTCCGCGCCACGTGTTCTGGGGCGACGGCCCGCCCAACAAGAAGCTGTTTCCGTGGATCGTGGTGGGCGCCGTGGTGATCGGCGTGCCGCTGGGGCAGTGGATCGCGCGCACGATTCTGTGCCTGAACGGAAGCACCGCCGAGCCGTGGCGCGCCGACAGCCTGCGCATGAGCTTCATCATCGCGATGCTGGCGGCGCTGGGCGCAACGTATTACTACTGGTCGCGCGGCAAGCTCGCGGCCCTCGAGCGCCGGGCTGCGCTCGATGCGCTCGACCGCGAAGAGGCCGAGAAGCAGGTCGTGCGCGCGCAGCTGATGGCGCTGCAGGCCCAGATCGAGCCGCACTTCCTGTTCAACGTGCTGGCCCACGTGGATGCGCTCATTGCGAAAGACCCCGGCGGCGCGCGGCGTCTGCTGCAGCATCTGATCGGCTTCCTGCGGGCGTCGCTCTCGCATGCGCGCGCCGAGCAATGCACGCTGGCGCAGGAGTTTGCGCTGCTGCGTGCGTATCTCGATATCCAGGCGCTGCGCTTCGGCAATCGGCTGCGTTTCTCATTGGCGCTGGACGATGCCATCGCCAACATCGTCATTCCGCCCATGCTGATCCAGCCGCTCGTCGAGAACGCCGTCGTGCATGGCATCGAACCCGCGCGTGAAGGCGGCGAGATCGCGCTGTCGGCCCGCCGCGTGACCCGCGAAGAAGGCGAGCGCCTCGTGCTGGAGGTGCGCGATACCGGCGTCGGTTTCGGCAACGACGGCAGCAAGGGCTCGGGCCTGGGGCTCACCCACGTGCGCGAGCGCCTGTCGCGGCTGTTCGACGGCGATGCGCGCCTGACGATTACGGAGACCGTGCCGCACGGCGTGACGATCATCGTCGAGCTGCCGCTCGCGCGTGAAAGCGCCGACACGCCGGTGCACGCCGATGCGCCCGAATGGCGCTGCCGCTTTTCACAACCCTCGCGTTCGCCTGCCAACTCCGCGCTGTCTTCGCGCGCGTCTGCCGGAACCTGATCGATGCCCGCCTCCCCGCGTTTGCTCATTGCCGACGATGAACCCGCATTGGCCGATAGCCTGCTCGCGGAACTGACAGCCCTCTGGCCTGAAGCCACGTTGCTGCCCGCCGTGTACGACGGGCAGTCGGTGCTCGACGTGATCGACGATACGGCCGCGGGGCAGGGGCCGGACGTCGTCTTTCTGGATATCCGCATGCCGGGCCTGTCCGGCATTGACGTGGCGCGGGAGCTGTCGAAACGTGAGGTCCGTCCGCTCGTGGTGTTCGTCACGGCCTACGACCAGTTCGCGCTCGATGCGTTTGAGCAGGCGGCGGTCGACTACGTGCTCAAGCCCGTGCAGACAGAGCGCCTGGCCGAGACCGTCAAGCGCCTGAAGGCGCGCCTGGGCACACGCGCAGACAGTACGACGGCGGCCGACCCCGCGCAGACGCTCGCAGAACTCGTCGAGCGGCTGGCTGGGCTGCAGAGCGCCGCGCAGACGCGCGTTGCGCCGCAGGGGGGGTATCTGCGCTTCATCAAGGCGCTGGTCGGGCAGGAGGTGCGTTTCATCCCCGTGGAGGAGGTGCTGTACCTGGAAGCCACCGACAAGTACGTCAACGTCGTGGCCAGCAGCGGCGAATCGCTCATCCGCATGAGCCTGCGCGAATTGCTGACGCAGCTGGACCCGGAGCACTTCTGGCAGGTGCATCGCGGTACCGTGGTCAACGTGGCGCATGTGGCCAGCGCCGTGCACCTGTCGCTCGGCCGCCTCGGCCTGAAGATGCGCGGGCGCACCGAGACGCTGCCCGTGGCGCGCCAGTACGCGCACCTGTTCCGGCAGATGTAGCGAACGCGTGCGCGTGCGGGGTGCGTTCCGCTATGATCCGTTGTGTCGTCAACGAATCGAGAGCGAGACCACCCGCCATGCAGACCGCAGCACGCGCCGCGAGCCCCCTCATCGAACCGCGTCACGGCGGCCTGATCCTTGTCGATGCGCTGGTTGCGCATGGCGTCGACATCGCCTTTGGCGTGCCGGGCGAAAGCTACCTGCCGGTGCTCGAAGGGTTCTACCAGCGGCGCGACCGCGCACGCTTCATCGTCTGCCGGCAGGAAGGCGGCGCGGCCAACATGGCCGATGCGTACGGCAAGCTCACGGGCCGGCCCGGCATTGTCTTCTGCACGCGGGGCCCGGGCGCAACCAACGCCAGCATCGGTGTGCACACCGCGTTCCAGGATTCCACGCCGATGATCCTCTTCATCGGCCAGGTCGGCCGCGATTTTGTCGACCGTGAAGCATTCCAGGAAATCGACTACCGCCGCATGTTCGGCCAGATGGCCAAATGGGTCGCGCAGATCGACAGCGTGGAGCGCATTCCCGAATACGTCGCACGTGCATTCCAGACGGCCACCGCGGGCCGGCCGGGCCCCGTGGTCCTGGCGCTGCCCGAAGACATGCTCACGCACGTTGCCGCTGTGGCGGACGTACCGCCGATGCCCCGCGCGATGGCGTGGCCCGGCCCGCGCGACCTGGCGCAGCTGAAGACGCTGCTGCAGAGCGCCGAGCGCCCGATGCTGCTGCTGGGCGGCTCGGGCTGGACGCCGGCCGCTGCCGCCCGGATCCAGGTGTTTGCCGAGCGCTGGAATCTGCCTGCCGCCTGCGTGTTCCGCCGGCAAGACCTGTTCGACAACCGCCACCCGAATTACGCCGGCGATGTCGGCATCGCCATCAACCCGAAGCTGGCCGCGCGTGTGAAAGAGGCGGACGTGGTGCTCGCCATCGGACCGCGCCTGGGCGAGATGACCACGTCCGGCTATACGCTGTTCGATGTGCCGCGCCCGAAGCAGACGCTCATCCACGTGCATGCCGGCGCCGAAGAACTGGGGCGCGTCTATCAGGCGGAGCTGATGATCCATGCCTCAATGCCGGCGATGGCCGAGGCATTGGACGGCGTCTCGCCCGATGCCGCGCCCCGCTGGTCCGCGTGGACGCAAGCCGCGCACGCCGACTACCTCGCCAACATCACGCCGCCGCCGTTCAGCGGCCACGGCATCGACATGGCCCGCGCCATGCAGTGGCTGCGTGAGCGCCTGCCGCACAACAGCATCCTGACGAACGGCGCGGGCAATTACGCGACGTGGCTGCATCGTTTCTATCAATACGGTACGTTGGCCGCCGGTTCGCGCACGCAACTCGCGCCGACCAGCGGTGCGATGGGCTACGGCGCCCCGGCTGCGGTGGCGGCCAAGATCGTCTGCCCCGATACGCCCGTCATCTGCATGGCCGGTGACGGCTGCTTCCTGATGAACGGCCAGGAGCTGGCGACTGCCATGCAGTACAACGCGCCGGTGATCTTCATCGTGGTCAACAACGGCATGTACGGCACCATCCGCATGCACCAGGAGCGCGAATACCCCGAGCACGTGAGCGGCACCGAGTTGCGCAACCCGGACTTTGCCGCGCTGGCCCGAGCGTATGGCGCCGCAGGCCATACCGTGCGCACGCTCGAAGCGTTCCAGTCGGCCGTGGAGGCCGCGCTGGCCTCGCCGGTTGCCACGCTCATCGAGGTACAGACCGACCCGAACATCATCAGCCCGCGTGCGACCATCGATTCGCTGCGCGCCCAGTCACCAAGCCGCGCCCGCCCCTGAACCCGCATTCGCCAACGCCTTTCACATCCCATTTGCCATGACGATGATCCCAGTGACCGACCTGTGCGACCTGCACGAAGACAAGCTCATCTACGGAAGCCTGCGCGTGCTCACGCCGGTGTTCCGCAGCTTTGGCAAGCGCGCCGCGTTTGCGGGCCCTGCTTCCACGCTCAAGGTGTTTGAAGACAACGGCCTGGTGCGTGCCGCGCTTGAAGAGCAGGGGGCCGGCCGCGTGCTGGTGATCGACGGCGGCGGCTCGCTGCGCTGCGCGCTGGTGGGTGGCAACCTCGGCAAGCTGGCCGAGGAGAACGGCTGGGAAGGCATTCTCGTCAACGGCTGCGTGCGCGATACCCGCGAGCTGGCGGAGTGCAACGTCGGCATCCACGCCCTGGCCGTGCACCCGCGCAAGAGTATCAAGAAGAACGCTGGCCAGCGCGAGGTGGGCGTGCAGATGCCCGGCGCGTACATCCAGTCGGGCGAGTGGATCTATGCCGATGAAGACGGCGTGCTGGTTTCGCAGGACAAACTCGCATGAGCCAGCCAATGAACCTTCCGGTGTCCAACCCCGGCCTCATCCATGTCTTCGTCTACGGCACGTTGCGCGCCGGCGAGGCCAACGACCTGCGCGTGGCCGCCGCCGCACGCGGCATCCCCGAGCCTGAACTGCTGGGGTCCGCCAGCTTGCACGGCCGTCTGTACGATTTCGGCGCGTACCCCGGCCTGGTGCTCGACCCGACCGGCACCGCCGTGCGCGGCGATATCTATCGCATCGATGCCGCGCTCGTCCCCGTGCTGGACGAGATCGAAGAGGTCTACCCCGGCGGCGATGCGCTGTTTGTGCGCGAGAACCATGCGGTCGTGCTTGGAGGCAGCACCGTCGACTGCATCGTGTATCCGGTGAGCGCGCAGCATGTCGCTGGGCGGCCCGTCATTACAGGCGGGGATTGGGTGGCGCATCGGCTGGCCCGTGAGTGATCCCCCTCCTTGTGCCCAGGAAACGCCGCTGTTGCGGCGTTTTTTTGGGGGCGGCGATGCGTCGGGCGGAAGTCGAGGTGTTTCATAATGCGGAAAGTCGTTTTGGTCCGCAAAAATTGCGCGCCGCACAGCACCATCGCTGTCTTTCATGATAGGAAAAATCTTTCCGCATCCCGAAATATGGCGCATAACTATATGAAAAATAAGGAATAAAAACTTTTACGCAAGACAAAGTTCTACTTGTTGCGCTGCACCGGGCTTCCCTACACTCTTATATAAGACATATGACTTGAGCCACCCAGCGGCACCCCAAAAAGGCGCCGGCGGCTCTAGGCGACGAGTGAGAGTTACCCCAGTTTTTATTTGATGGATGCGATCAAAAAGGAGAGTGTGATGTCGCGCGAACTCGAAGTGCAAAAGCTGCAGAAGGAATGGGAAACCAACCCGCGTTGGAAGGGCATCAAGCGCGGCTACACCGCGGAAGACGTGGTGCGCCTGCGCGGCTCGCTGCAGATCGAGCACACGCTGGCCAAGCGTGGTGCGGAGAAGCTGTGGACGCTCATCAACAACGAGCCGTTCGTGAACGCCCTGGGCGCGCTGACGGGCAACCAGGCCATGCAGCAGGTCAAGGCGGGCCTGAAAGCGATCTACCTGTCGGGCTGGCAGGTGGCCGGTGATGCCAACAGCAACGGCGAGATGTATCCGGACCAGTCGCTGTACTCGGTGGATTCGGTGCCCAAGGTCGTGAAGAAGATCAACAACACGTTCCAGCGCGCCGATCAGATCCAGTGGTCGGAAGGCAAGGACGACATCGACTTCTTCGCGCCGATCGTGGCGGATGCGGAAGCCGGTTTCGGCGGCGTGCTGAACGCGTTCGAACTGATGAAGGCCATGATCGAAGCGGGCGCCGCTGGCGTGCACTTCGAAGACCAGCTGGCCGCTGTGAAGAAGTGCGGCCACATGGGCGGCAAGGTGCTGGTGCCCACGCGTGAAGCCGTGAGCAAGCTGGTGGCCGCACGCCTGGCCGCCGATGTGATGGGCGTGCCGACCGTGCTGATCGCCCGTACCGACGCGGAAGCCGCTGACCTGCTGACCACCGACGTGGACGACAACGACAAGCCGTTCTGCACCGGCGAGCGCACCGTCGAAGGCTTCTACCGCACGAAGCCGGGCCTGGAGCAGGCCATCTCGCGCGGCCTGGCCTATGCCGAATACGCCGACCTGGTGTGGTGCGAAACCGGCAAGCCGGATCTCGAGTACGCCAAGAAGTTTGCCGAGGCCATCCACGCCAGGTTCCCCGGCAAGATGCTGGCCTACAACTGCTCGCCGTCGTTCAACTGGAAGAAGAACCTGGACGACGCCACGATCGCCAAGTTCCAGAAGGAACTCGGTGCGATGGGCTACAAGTTCCAGTTCATCACGCTGGCCGGCTTCCACGCGCTGAACTACTCGATGTTCAACCTGGCCTACGGCTACGCCCGCAACCAGATGAGCGCCTTCGTCGAGCTGCAGGAGGCCGAGTTCAAGGCCGCCGAGCGTGGCTTCACCGCGGTGAAGCACCAGCGCGAAGTCGGCACGGGCTACTTCGATGCCGTGACGCAGACCATCGAGCGCGAAGCGTCGACCACGGCGCTCAAGGGTTCGACCGAAGACGAGCAATTCTTCGAAGAAAAGGCGGAAGCCAAAAAGGTCGCTTGAGGTTGCCGACGCATCCGGCATCCAGGTCACCTGGGCCGGTGTGCTGACCACACGCCGGCCGCTCGGACCGCGCCCCAGTGAGTGGCGCGGTTTTTTTTATGTGCGCTTGAAAATCGATTCGAGGTCGAGTGCCGACGTGGGCGTCGCATGCAGGTCCAGCGACTGCTCGATGTGCTGGAAATGCTCGCGCATCAGGTCGTGTGCGCGCTCGACGTTGCGGGTCGCGGGCTTCTGTGAGCGTGTCGTGCTCATGTTCGGGGCATGCGGGCGGGCCGGGGCGGTCGTAGAGCGTGATGATCAGGCACGTGCGTGAGACCGCCTCGCGCGTGGAGAAAAAAAGCCGTCCCCAAGGACGGCTGTGCGGCATGGGCCCGAGCGGCTCTCAGCGGTACACGATTACCGGGATTTCGGTATGGGTCAGCACCTTCTGCGTCTCGCTGCCGAGCAGCAGGCCGGCCAGCCCGCGCCGCCCGTGCGAGGCCATGAAGATGACGTCGCAGCCATGGCGTTCGGCCGCGTCGATGATGCCCATGTAGGGCACCGGGAAGCAGCTCATGTCGGTGTCGCACTCGATGCCGGCGCTGCGGGCGGCGTCCTCGACGTCCTTGAGGACCACGCGCGCCTGCGCTTCGACCCGCTCCTTGAACGCCTGCGGCGTCTCCACGACGATCTCGGAGAAGGGCGTGTACGGATACTCCTCGAGACACGTGTATGCCGTCAGGCGCGCGCCCAGGGTCTTGGCAAAGTCGAGCGCGCCCGCCACCGCCTTGCGCGACAGCTCAGAACCATCGGTCGGGATGAGGATGTGCTGGAACATGCGGCCTCCGGAGTGAGGGTGCGAAAGAGGGTCTTGTCTTGATTGTAGGCCGCACGAGCGGTTCCACCCACTCAGGGTGATCGCTAATCCATGCCGATCAGCGCGTCGGCGCGGCGCCAGTAGGCCGGGTTGCCGTACGTGTTCTTGAGGAAATCGATGAAGAGCCGCACCCGCAACGGCAGGTGCTTGCGCTGCGGAAACACCGCGTGGATGCCGATCGGCGGCGCCTCGAAGGCGTCGAGCACCGTCACCAGCTTGCCCGTGGCGATGTCGTGCCCGACCTCCCACCACGAGCGCCAGGCCAGCCCGTGGCCCTGCAGGCACCACTCGCGCAGCACCGCGCCGTCGGTGCATTCCATGGTGCCCGAGACTTTCACGGTGATGGCCTTGCCGCCTTGCTGGAACACCCAGCCGCGCTGCACGTTGGCGCTGGCCCCGAAGGCCAGGCAGTTGTGGGCGGAAAGCTGCTCGACCTGCGTCGGTACACCGCGGCGCTCGAGGTAGCTCGGCGCGGCCACCACCACGCGGCGGTTTTCCCACAGGCGGATCGAAACGAGGCTGGAGTCCGGCAGGTCCCCGAGGCGGATGGCGCAATCGAAGCCCTCGTTGACGAGATCCACCACGCGGTCGCCCAGGTCCAGCGTCATCGACACGTCCGGATGCGACGCAATGAAGTCGGGCACCATCGGCGCGACATGGCGGCGGCCGAAGCCCGCCGGAGCCGTCACGCGCAGATGGCCGCTCGCCTTCACGCCGCCCGCCGACACGCTGGCCTCGGCGTTGTGCAGGTCATTGAGGATGCGCTGGCAGTCTTCCAGGAACGCCGAGCCCTCGAAAGTGAGGGTGATGCGCCGCGTCGTGCGTACGAGGAGCTTCACGCCCAGGCGCTCTTCGAGCGCGTCGATGCGGCGCCCGATGATGGCGGGCGCGACGCCCTCGGCGGCGGCCGCGGCAGACAGGCTGCCGCGCGTGGCCACGGCGACAAACGTTTCGAGCTGCTTGAAATGATCCATGGCCGATGCTTATACCGCGTGCTGCGGGATTGTGACGAATATAAAGGTTATCACTCGCCATTCGTCGGGTAAAAGTTAAAGATCAAGTGACCGTTGGCGTCTTTGTGCAGCGCGTCACCTTTTCTAGAATGGCCCTCGTTGCGAAGGTCGGAGAAGCATTCTGCAGAGCGGAACGCGCGGAGTACCGGCCTTCGGGTCCGTGGAGCTGAGGCATGAGTTCGATTCGCGCGGTGGTCTTCGACGCCTATGGCACGTTGTTCGACGTGTATTCGGTGGCGGCACGCGCCGAGCAGCTCTTTGCCGGCAAGGGCGAGGCGCTGTCGGTCCTCTGGCGCGACAAGCAGATCGACTACACCCGCATCCGCTCGCTGGCCGGCCCCTCGGGCGAGCATTACAAGCCGTTCTGGGACATCACCGTCGACGCGCTGCGCTACGCCGCGGCCCGCCTGGGCGTCGAGCTTTCCGCCCACGACGAGGCCACGCTGATGCGCGAATATGCGTGCCTGTCGGCGTTTCCCGAGAACGTGCCTGCGCTGCGCCGCCTGCGCGAGATGGGCTTGCCGCTGGGCATCCTCTCCAACGGCAACCCCCAGATGCTTGACATTGCCGTGAAGAGTGCCGGCATGTCCGGGCTGTTCGATCACGTGCTGTCGGTCGATGCGGTCAAGCTCTACAAGACCGCGCCGCAAGCCTACGCGCTGGCGCCACAAGCGTTTGGTGTGCCGGCGGAACAGATTCTGTTTGTCTCGTCCAATGGCTGGGATGCCTGCGGCGCGACGTGGTACGGCTTCAAGACGTTCTGGATCAATCGCCTGGGGCATCCGCCCGAGGCGCTCGACGTGGCGCCCACTGCGGCGGGCCACGACATGCGCGATCTGCTGCAGTTCGTGCAGGCAACACAAGCGACGTAAGGCATTGCATTTCATCGGTCCAGCCATAGGACCGAACCCGTTCAACCCTCACATCATCCTCTGGAGAACAACCATGGCGCTCACGCTGCCCCAAGGCATGGAGATCAAGGCCGAGATCCTTCCGGCCTACGAAGACATTCTGACCCCTGAAGCACTGGCGCTGGTCGCCAAGCTGCACCGTGCCTTCCAGCCGCGCCGCAAAGAGCTGCTGGCTGCGCGTGTCGAGCGCGCCAAGCGCCTGGACGCCGGCGAGCGCCCGGACTTCCTGCCCGAGACGAAGGCCATCCGCGAGGGCGACTGGAAGGTTGCGCCGATCCCGCCCGCGCTGCACTGCCGCCGGGTGGAGATCACCGGCCCGGTCGATGCCAAGATGGTCATCAACGCGTTCAACTCGGGCGCGGACAGCTACATGACCGACTTCGAGGATTCCAACACCCCGAACTGGCACAACCAGCTGCAAGGCCAGGTCAACCTGAAGGCTGCCGTGCGTCGCACGCTTACGCTGGAATCGAACGGCAAGACGTACAAGCTGAACGACAAGATCGCCACGCTGCAGGTGCGTCCGCGCGGCTGGCACCTCGACGAGAAGCACGTGACCGTCGACGGCGAGCGCGTCTCCGGCGGCATCTTCGACTTTGCGCTGTTCTTCTTCCACAACGCCAAGGAGCAGATCGCCCGCGGCGCCGGTCCGTTCTTCTACCTGCCGAAGATGGAGAGCCATCTGGAAGCGCGCCTGTGGAACGACATCTTCGTGATGGCGCAGAACGAGATCGGCCTGCCGCAAGGCACAATCAAGGCCACCGTGCTGATCGAGACGATCCTCGCCGCCTTCGAGATGGAGGAAATCCTGTACGAACTGCGCGAGCACAGCGCTGGCCTGAACGCCGGCCGCTGGGACTACATCTTCTCGTGCATCAAGAAGTTCAAGGTCGACAAGAACTTCTGCCTGGCCGACCGCGCCAAGGTGACGATGACCTCGCCGTTCATGCGTGCCTACGCGCTGCTGCTGCTCAAGACCTGTCACAAGCGCGGTGCACCGGCCATCGGCGGCATGAGCGCGCTGATCCCGATCAAGAACGATCCGGAGAAGAACGCCATCGCCATGCAGGGCATCATCAACGACAAGAAGCGCGACGCGACCGACGGCTACGACGGCGGCTGGGTGGCTCACCCAGGCCTGGTCGAGCCGGCCATGAAGGAGTTCGTGGCGGTGCTGGGCGACAAGCCGAACCAGTTCGACAAGCAGCGTCCGGACGTGGACGTGAAGGCCGCCGACCTGCTGAACTTCCAGCCCGAAACGCCGATCACCGAAGCCGGCCTGCGCATGAACATCAACGTCGGCATCCACTACCTGGGTGCCTGGCTGGCCGGCAACGGTTGCGTGCCGATCCACAACCTGATGGAAGACGCCGCCACGGCCGAGATTTCGCGCTCGCAGGTGTGGCAGTGGATCCGCTCGCCCAAGGGCAAGCTCGAAGACGGCACGAAGGTCACGGCCGAACTCGTCCGCAAGCTGATCCCCGAAGAGTTGGCCAAGGTGAAGGAGACGGGCGCGGTGGGGCATTTTGACCGCGCGGCAGAAATCTTCGAACAGATGTCGACCTCGGAAGACTTTGCAGAATTCCTGACGCTGCCGCTCTACGAAGAAATCTGAAGCCAGGCGACGCTTCAGGCATCGCGATGAAAAACGCCGGCCGGGGCAACCCGCCGGCGTTTTTCATTTGGCGCAGCGCGGGCCAAGCCGCGCGATAATGTCAAGAAATCTTGCGGAGGCTGCTTTGCGCTTTGAACACCTGGTGGAAGTCAACGATCCACTGAACCCCCTCATCGACGCGCTGACCCCCAACCAGATCTGGCAAGGCCTGGTGCTGCGGGTGCGCGAGCAAAAGGAATTCGTCGAAAGCCTGGACGAATGCATCATCACGGCCGAAGGCGACGGCTGGGTCGAGCGCGAACTGGTGTACGGCCGCGCGCGCATCCAGGATCGTGTGACCCTGGAGCCGCATACCCGCGTGACGTACACCACGGCTGCCACGGGCGAGCACGCCGGCGGCTCCCTGACCATGACCATCGAAACCGGCGACAACAACGCGGCGTTCATCCGGTTCGTCTACGACACCACGCTGCCCAACGCGGACGAGAGCGGCGATACGCGCTATGCCGAGATCGTCAAGTCGGCCTACCGCGAATCCGATATCGACACCGTACGCCGCATCCGCGAGATCGCCGCCACCGGCCGCCTCGGCTGACCTGCCACCCCGGCCCTGCATGGAGGATGTGCAGGTCGGGCTGATCCCTTCCTGGTCGTCTCATACAGCATCAGAACGAGACCATGACGACATTCACGCCCACGCTCGAGGCCCTGCGCGCGCGCCACGGGGAGCGCTTCAAGTGGCTCGTGCTGTTCACGCTGATGGTGGGTGCGGTGTCGTCGGTCATCTCGGCCACCATCGTCAACGTGGCCATTCCCGACCTGAGCCGTCATTTCGTGCTCGGGCAGGAGCGGGCGCAGTGGGTGTCGGCGAGCTTCATGGTTGCGATGACCTTGTCGATGCTGCTGACGCCCTGGCTGCTGCTGCGCTTCGGGTTGCGGCGCACGTTCATCGGCGCGCTGGTGCTGCTCGGTGTGGGCGGGCTGGCGGGCGGGCTGTCGCCGAACTACGGCGTGATGATCGCCATGCGTGTCGTCGAGGGGGTTGCCGCCGGCATCATGCAGCCGCTGCCCAACATCCTGATCCTGCGCGTGTTTCCGGAGCGGGAGCAGGGCAAGGCGTTCGGCCTGTTCGGTTTTGGCGTGGTGCTGGCGCCTGCGGTCGGCCCCAGCGTGGGCGGCTTTCTGGTGGAGCTGTTTGGCTGGCGCTCGATCTTCTTCGTGGTGGTGCCGTTCACGCTGCTCGGCTGGGCGATGGCGCGTCGCTTCATGGCCATCAATTCATCCATGGCGGGCGACCCGAAGCCGCTGGACTGGCGCGGCCTGCTGCTGATTGGCGCGGCGACGGTCTCGCTGCTGAACGGGCTGGTGGCACTGCACGGCGATGTGGTGCACGGCGCGGTGCTGATGCTCGTGTCGGGCGTGTGCGTGGCGGGCTTCGTGTCCTGGCAGCGGCGGGTGGAGTCGCCGTTGCTGGACCTGCGCCTCTTCAGCTACCGGCAGTTTGCGATGGGCGCGGTGGTGGCGTTCATCTACGGCGCCGGGCTGTATGGATCGACATACCTGGTGCCCGTGTACATGCAGGTGGCGCTCGCGTATGCGCCGTCGCGCGCGGGCCTCGTGCTGCTGCCCGCCGGGCTGGTGCTGGCCGTGACGATCATGCTGGCGGGGCGGCTGACCAACCGCATCGAGCCGTTCCGGCTGGTGTCGTTCGGGCTGGCAGCGCTGGCGCTGTCGTTCTTTCTCATGGCGACGAACACGCGCGACACCAGTTATCTGCTGCTGATCGCCATTGCCGTCGTCGGGCGCGTCGGGCTCGGTTTCGTGCTGCCGTCGCTGAGCCTGGGCGCGATGCGCGGCGTCGATTTCACATTGATCGCCCAAGGTTCGAGTGCGGTCAACTTTCTGCGTCAACTCGGCGGGGCAATCGGCGTGTCGGCCACGGGCATCTTCCTGCAATGGCGGCTCGCCACGCGCGGCATCGAGACCGTGCACGGCGCCGCAGTCGACCCACAGGCGCGGATCGTCGCTTTCGACGAGACCTTCGTCCTCCTCGGTGCGCTGTGCGCACTTGCGGTGGCGGCGGCGTGGCGCATGCGCCGCAGCGGGCCGGCGGTCGCCATGTCGTCTGCGCAATGAAAAACCGGGCGCGGGGCCCGGTCCGTGCATGGCGCAGTGCCGATCACGTCGTCGCGCCGCTCTTCAGTTCTTCGACGAGGTCGATGTACTTCTGCTTGGCCTCATCCTGCGACGTGCCTTTCAGGCCTTCCCACGCTTCAAACTTGTAGCGGCCGACGATGTCGGTGAAGCCAGGCTTGTCGCCGTGCGCGTCGCCTTCGGCGCCTTGCTTGTAGAGGGCATACAGGCGCAGCAGCGTCATGTTGCTGGGGCGCTCGGAGAGGCCCTTGACGTCGATCTGGGCTTGCTCGAAACGGGCTTGCAGGTCGCTCATGATGATTCCCGGCTGAAAGACAATGGTCTGGCGATGATAGCGTCCGGGGGGGCGCTCCCACGCCGTTTGAATTCGAGGATGGCTTCGGTTTCCGGCGTGCGCCGCCGCCGGTTCGCGCGTTCATGCGACACACCAGCCGTTACAATGCCGGGATGCCCTGGATTCTCGCTTTCGACACTTCCACCGAGTTCTGTTCCGTCGCCCTCGGTGACGGCACCCGCACACTGTTCCGCCACGAACACACGGGGGCGCGATCGAGCAGTCGCGTGCTGCCCGCCGCCGCCGAGTTGCTGGCCGAGGCCGGTATCGCCCTGGCCGATTGTGCGGCCATCGCGTTCGGCGCGGGGCCGGGTTCCTTTACCGGCCTGCGTACGTCGTGCGGGGTCGCGCAGGGCCTGGCCTTCGGCGCGGACCTGCCGGTCGTGCCGGTCAACTCGCTGGTGGCCGGCGCAGAACAGACGCGGGCGTCCCTGCCCGCTGGCACCGCTGTGACGGTGGCGCTGGATGCCCGCATGGACGAGTGCTACTGGGCCAGCTTCATGCCCGCCGACACGGCGCAGGAGGCCTCCGGGTGGCACGCGCTTTCCGCCATCCAGGTGAGCAGCCCGGACAGCGTGGTGGCGCCATCGCAGCCGTACTGGCTGGCCGGCAACGCCGTGACGGTGTTCGGCGACCGGTTGGCCGTGGCCTCAGGGGCTGCTGCGGTGCTGCCTGAGGTTGCGCCACACGCGCGTGAGGTTGTTGCGGTCGGCTTGCGCCTTCTGGCGGCTGGGCATACGGTCCGGCCCGAAGAGGCGGCGCCGCTCTATG
The DNA here is from genome assembly GCF_905397375.1 of Ralstonia mannitolilytica. GTDB lineage: Bacteria > Pseudomonadota > Gammaproteobacteria > Burkholderiales > Burkholderiaceae > Ralstonia > Ralstonia mannitolilytica. The sequence continues at coordinate 340,620 of NZ_CAJPVG010000003.1, read as the reverse complement.
TGCGTGACAAGGTCGCGCTCACCATTGAAGAACGCCAGGCTGTGCAGTTGGCCAAGGCTGCGGCAGCAGGTGCCGGCGCATGAGCCTCATCGACACCGCGCTCGCAGGCGTTGCCGCACAGACGCCGCTGCCCGCCGGGTGGCGCGCCGAGCGCATGACTGCGCTCGATGTGGCAGGCGTGGCCGCCGTCGAACAGACCGCGTTTGCGTTCCCCTGGTCGCGCGGCAATTTCGAGGATTCGCTCAAGTCTGGCCACCTTGGCATCGTGCTGCGCGACGGGGGCAACGAGGTCGCGGGCTACCTGATCCTCATGCCGGTGGTCGACGAGATGCACCTGCTCAACGTGACAGTGGCGCCGGTGTGGCAGCGCCAGGGCCTGGGCCGCTGGCTGCTTCGGCTGGCGGTGGCGCTCACACTCGCGCACGGTTTCGGCAGCCTGCTGCTGGAGGTGCGTCCGTCCAACACGGGGGCCATTGCGCTGTATCGCCGCGCCGGGTTTGCCGAGATTGGTCGTCGCAAGCGCTATTACCCGGCAGAGAACAACACGCGGGAGGATGCCCTCGTCATGCGCATCAGCTGCGAGGCAAGCGGCGTGGAGGCAGCATGAATCGTCGATCCCGGATGCTGGAAGCGCTGGGCGTTTCCACGGAATGGACCTTGCGCGGTGCGCAGCCGCCCGCCGAGCAGGTCGAGGACATTGCCGTCGTCGAGCCGCCGCTCGAGGCCGAAGCCTTTGCCGCTGCGGTGGCTGCCGAGCCCGCACCCGGGCGAGTCGAAATGCCGCCGGCCGAGATCGGGATTCCGGTGGGCGGGGGCGGGGCAGAGGCGGCGATTCCGCGCGCGCAGCGCATCGCGGCATTCGGCTGGGCCGAGCTTGAGGCCGCTGTCTCGAATTGCACGTCCTGCAAGCTGTGCGAACGGCGCACGAATACGGTGTTCGGCGTGGGCGACCGTCAGGCCGACTGGATGCTGATCGGCGAGGCGCCCGGCGAAAACGAAGACAAGCAGGGCGAACCGTTCGTCGGCCAGGCCGGCAAGCTGCTGGACAGCATGCTGCGCGCCGTCGGCCTGTCGCGTCAGCCGGGTGAGGGCAAAGGCGTGTTCATCGCCAACGTTCTCAAGTGTCGCCCGCCGGGCAACCGCGACCCGGAGCCGGACGAGGTCGCGATGTGCGACCCGTATCTCAAGCGCCAGATTGCCTTGGTCAAGCCACGCATCATCGTCGTGTTGGGGCGCGTGGCCGCACAGAACCTGCTGCAGACGCAGACGCCTGTAAGCAAGCTGCGGGGCAAGGTGCACGAGGTGGAAGGCGTGCCGGTGGTCGTGACCTACCACCCGGCGTATCTGTTGCGCACCCTGGGCGACAAGGCCCGCGCGTGGGAAGACCTGTGCCTGGCGCGCAAGGTCTACGCGGAGCACGGCGGCCACTGATGGACCGCCGCGGCGTGTGGCTTCAGTGGTGCTTGTCCTCGCCGATGAGGGCGGCGGAGTGGTACAGCTTTTCGTTGAGGCGATGCCGGCGCATGACCAGGGCCATCGTCGCGCAGACAAACAGGCCAAACGAGACGATCACCACGCCCACCGAGACGTTCAGCTTGATGAGCAGGGCGTAGAGGCACAGCATCAGCAGTACCGAAACGTTCTCGTTGAAGTTCTGCACCGCGATGGAGTGGCCGGCCGAGAGCAGCACGTGCCCCCGATGCTGCAGCAGCGCATTCATCGGCACCACGAAGAAGCCCGACATGGCGCCCACCAGCATCAGGAACAGGTAGGCGATCAGCATGTACAGCGGCAGCTTCATCGTGCCGATCTGGAAGGTGACTTCCGGAATCGTGTGCTTGGTGTAGAAGGCCATGAGCATGACGACCACGCCCATCGCCACACCCACCGGCAGCACGTCGAGCGAGCGGCGCAGCGGGATCTTCACGGCGGCGGCCATCGCGCCCGCGGCCACGCCCACGGCCACCACGGCCTGCAGGATGGCGCCCTGCGAGAGGTTCAGTTCCAGCGATTGCTCCGCCCACTTGAGCACGATGAACTGCAGCGTGGCGCCCGCGCCCCAGAACAGCGTCGTCAAGGCCAGCGAGATCTGCCCGAGCTTGTCGCGCCACAGGGCGTTGAAGCAGTCGGCAAATTCGGAGATCAGGCGGACCGGGTTCTTTTCCTGCTGCGGATACCGTGCCCCGGTGTCGGGAATGCGCGTATTGAACAGGGCCGCAACGAGGTAGATCACCATGATCACCAGCATGGCCGCCTCAGCGGGGGTGTCGATGGCTTCCAGCCCGGGAATATCGAACGACAGCAGCCACGACGACACATGCTTGGAGATCAACGCCCCGCCAAGCACCGTCCCCAGGATGATGGAACCCACCGTCAGCCCTTCGATCCAGCCGTTGGCGGCGACGAGCTTCTCGGCGGGGAGCAGCTCGGTGAGGATGCCGTACTTGGCAGGCGAGTAGGCCGCCGCCCCAAAGCCGACCACGCCGTACGCGAGCAAAGGATGGATGCCGGTGAGCATGACGCCGCAGCCCACGAGTTTGATCGCATTGGTGATGAGCATCACCTTGCCCTTGGGCATGGAGTCTGCGAACGCACCCACGAAGGCGGCAAGCAGAACGTAAGAGAGCACGAAGAACAGCTTGAGCAGCGGGGTCATCCACTGCGGTGCATGCATCTCCGTCAGAAGGGCGATGGCCGCGATGAGCAGCGCATTGTCAGCCAGCGACGAGAAGAACTGCGCCGCCATGATGGTGTAAAAACCCTTCTTCATACCTTCGAATTCGTCCCCGTAGAGCGCGGTGGCATTCCGGTCTTCACGACTTGCCGGCAGCGTGCCGGCAGGCCGAAGTGTTCCCGGGGGTGACCGGCCAGGCGGTGCTCCGGCTGACCGGCCAGAGCAACGTGCAGCTGCGCGCTTGCGGCACGGGTGTCGTCACGCGCGCGGGCTCCCCAGATCGTGGCTCCCTTGGGCATGGCCGGCACGCATCGCCGGGTTGCCGCGGGAATCTTCACAGACAGGCGTCCGGGGCGTGTGTTCCGCCCGGTGCGGGTTTTCTTCTCGCCTGCGTGCATGGTCAAACCGAATGTGGCGCCATCGCGCAAAAAGAAGTGGCTATTGCCCAACTTTCCGTATGCAGCGAGCGCATCACGACTGTTTTCCCATGCCTAAATTGAACGGCTTTATATCACGAAACTTGCGGGCTTCCGGTGACGATCGGGCACTTTCTTTTCTCCCGCTCGGCCGGTGGGGGCGAACCAGTCGGCGTCCTGTGGTCAAATAGAACGCTCATCATGCAGGGCCGGGTACATCGGTCCGGTCTGCTATACAGACATATTGCAGTGCAACACCGACGCCGCGCCACGAGCGCCCATCGTCCCAACGTTTTGCAGGTTTGCCGTCATGCCTAGACCCATCCACGCCGTCATTCACGGTCCCGCACTCGCCAATAATCTCCAGGTTGCCCGTCGACACGCGCCCAACTCGCGCGTGTGGGCCGTCGTCAAGGCCAACGCCTACGGGCACGGTATCGAGCGCGTGTACGAGGGGTTGCGACAGACCGACGGCTTTGGCCTGCTCGACCTGAACGAGGCGATCCGCCTGCGGGAGCTGGGCTGGCAGGGACCCGTGCTGCTGCTCGAGGGCTTCTTCAAACCGGAGGATCTGGCGATCGTCGAGCAGTACCGCCTGACGACGACCGTCCACAACGAAGAGCAGTTGCGTATGCTGGAACTGGCCCGCCCCAAGGGGCCGATCAGCGTGCAGCTCAAGATCAACACGGGCATGAGCCGCCTCGGCTTTGCCCCGGCCGCGTATCGGGCGGCATGGGAGCGCGCCCGCGCCATCTCGGGTGTCGGCACCATCGTGCACATGACGCATTTTTCCGATGCCGACGGCCCGCGCGGGATCGAGCACCAGCTCGCGGCGTTCGAGCAGGCCACGCAGGGCTTGCCTGGGGAGGCATCGCTCTCCAACTCCGCCGCCACGCTGTGGCACCCGAAGGCGCATCGCGACTGGGTGCGCCCCGGCGTGATCATGTACGGCGCATCGCCCACCGGCGTGGCAGCCGACATCGAGGGTACGGGCCTGCTGCCCGCCATGTCGCTCAAGAGCGAGCTGATTGCCATCCAGGATCTGCAGCCCGGCGCGACCGTCGGTTACGGGTCGCGCTTTACCGCCGAGCAGCCGATGCGCATCGGCATCGTGGCGTGCGGTTATGCCGACGGCTACCCGCGCCATGCGCCGGGCTGGGGTGGCAACCACACGCCGGTGCTCGTTGACGGCGTGCGCACGCGGCTCGTGGGCCGCGTGTCGATGGACATGATCACCGTGGACCTGACCGGCGTCCCGGACGCGCGCGTCGGCACGCCGGTGACGCTTTGGGGCGAAGGCTTGCCGATCGACGATGTCGCGCACGCCGCGGGCACCGTCGGCTATGAGCTGATGTGCGCGCTGGCGCCCCGCGTGCCGGTGCTCGTCGAGCCGGTTGGCACAGCGGACACGGGCGACACGCTCGGCAAGGCGGCCTGAGGGCGGTTGCCCGCCGGTGTCATCGTCGGCATCGACATCACATCAAGATCAAGCGGCCGCCGCCCGAGCGCAGCGGCCGTCAGCAGGGGGTTGCTTGGCCAAGAGCAAGACGGTCTATACGTGCACCGAGTGCGGGGGCACGTCGCCGAAATGGGCGGGGCAGTGCCCCAATTGCCAGCAGTGGAACACGCTGGTCGAGACAGTGGCGCAGCCGGCGACCGGCGCCGGCGCGCGTTTCCAGTCGCTGGCGTCCAGTGCCACGGTACGCAAGCTGTCGGACATCGACGCGGTGGACGTGCCGCGCTTCTCCAGCGGTATCGACGAGTTCGACCGCGTGCTGGGCGGCGGCTTGGTGAGCGGCGGCGTGGTGCTGATCGGCGGCGATCCGGGCATCGGCAAATCGACGCTGCTGCTGCAGGCGCTGTCGAACCTGTCGGCCGACCGCCGTGTGCTGTATGTGAGCGGCGAAGAGTCCGGCGCGCAGATCGCATTGCGGGCGCGGCGCCTGGGCATCGAAAGCCCGAACCTCGCGCTGCTGGCGGAAATCCAGCTCGAGCGCATCCAGGCGACCATCGAGGCGGAGAAACCCGAGGTCGTCGTCATCGATTCCATCCAGACGCTGTATTCGGAGGCGCTGACCTCAGCGCCGGGCTCCGTGGCGCAGGTGCGCGAATGTGCGGCGCAACTGACGCGCATCGCCAAGCGGCTGGATGTGACGACGATCCTCGTCGGCCATGTCACCAAGGAGGGCGCGCTGGCCGGGCCGCGCGTGCTCGAGCACATCGTCGACACGGTGCTGTATTTCGAGGGCGATACGCATTCGGCCTATCGGCTGGTGCGCGCCTTCAAGAACCGCTTCGGCGCCGTGAACGAGCTCGGCGTGTTCGCGATGACGGAGCGCGGCCTGCGCGGCGTGGCCAATCCGTCGGCGCTGTTCCTGTCGCAGCATGAACAGGTGGTGCCGGGCTCGTGCGTGCTCGTCACGCAGGAAGGGACGCGGCCGCTGCTGGTGGAGATCCAGGCGCTGGTGGACACGGCCAATGTGCCCAACCCGCGCCGCCTGGCGGTAGGCCTGGAGCAGAACCGGCTGGCGATGCTGCTGGCGGTGCTGCATCGCCATGCCGGCATCGCCTGCTTTGACCAGGACGTCTTCCTCAACGCCGTGGGCGGGGTGAAGATCACCGAGCCGGCGGCGGACCTGGCGGTGCTGCTGGCCATTCATTCGTCGATGCGCAACAAGCCGCTGCCGCGCGGGCTCGTGGTCTTCGGCGAGATCGGCCTGGCCGGGGAAATCCGCCCGACGCCGCGCGGGCAGGAGCGCCTGAAGGAAGCGGCCAAGCTGGGTTTCTCGATCGCCGTGATCCCCAAATCGAACGCACCGAAGCAGCCCATCGACGGGCTGGACGTGATTGCGGTCGAGCGCATCGAGCAGGCCATCGACCGCGTGCGTGCGCTCGAGGCCTGATCGTTCAACAACTTGCAACGGTCTCGGCGGGCGATCTGAAAATGCCGATGCCGTTGCAATGCGATAATCCGCCAACTTTTCCCGCTGAATCTTTCTGTCCAGACGCCGCCATGCAAGCCAATTCGCGCGCCTTTTTCCTGCTGATTGCCGTGATCGCCTTCGGGCTCGTCGGCTATGCGCTGTATCTGCAGCACGCCGAGGGGCTGCAGCCGTGTCCGCTGTGCATTCTGCAGCGGTTTGCGCTGCTCGGGATCGGGGTGTTTTCGCTGCTGGCGGCGCTGTCGTCCGCCACGCGGCTGTTGTGGCACGGCCTTGGCATGCTGTCGGGCCTGGCCGGCATTTGCGTGGCGGGGTATCACGTGTCGCTGCTGCTGAACCCGAAGTCCACGTGCGGTATCGACCCGATCGAGAACTGGGTCAACGCGCTGCCGACAGCCAAATGGCTGCCGCAGGTATTCGAGTCCGATGGCCTGTGCACGGCGCCGACGCCGCCCATTCTGGGCGTGTCAATCCCGGCATGGTCGCTGATCTGGATGGTCATCCTTGCGCTGACACTGGTGGTGGCGATGATCCGCCGCGAGCGCCGCTGAGGGAGCCAAGCGGGCCATGCAGCGCGTACTGGTCAGCGCCTGCCTGCTGGGCCAGCCTGTGCGCTACGACGGCGGTACGGTGGTCACGGAGGGCGGCATCCTCGCGCGCTGGCAGATGGAAGGCCGGGTGATCCCGGTCTGCCCGGAGATGGCAGGCGGCTTGCCGGTGCCGCGCCCGCCGGCGGAAATCCATGGCGAAGGCGGCGGCGCCGCTGTGTTGCGCGGCGCAGCCCGCGTGTTCGAGCACCACGGTCGCGATGTCACCGGCGCATTTGTTCGGGGCGCGCAACGCGCCCTGGCTGCAGCGCAGGAGGCCGGCGCGCAGGTGGCCGTGCTCACCGAGCGCAGCCCCTCCTGTGGTTCGGCGTTTCTTTACGACGGAACATTCTCCGGTCAGCTGCAGCCGGGCCAGGGCGTGACGGCGGCGCTACTGCGCCAGCACGGGATTCGCGTCTTCAGCCAGCATCAGCTGGAAGACGCGGCGCATCTGCTGGCCATACTCGATCGCGACGGTTCAGTCGGCAAACCGTAACGGCAGGGCGAGCTGTACCGGCGCGCCGTTCTCGTTGACCACGCTGTTGCGCTCGGTAAAGAGCGGATGCCGCATGGCCTCTTCCATGCGCAGCACGGGCGTAACGCAGCAGTCGGCATGGGCAAAGCGCGCTGTCCACTCGGCTTGCGTGGCGGTGCGGAACAGCGTGGCCAGTTCATCATGGATGCCGCGGGCGTCTTCACCGCCAATCGGCTGGCCGAGCGACCAATGCCGGTCTTTCCACTCCGGCCTGCCGATGACGTCGCACATCGTCTGCCAGAACTTCAATTCGAGCGCGCCCACCGCCATGAAGCGATCGTCTGCCGTGCGGTACACGCCGTAGCACGGAACCCCGCCGTTGAGCAGGTCGGTGCCGGCCGGGCTCGCCTTGCCACGGGTGCCCACCGCAAAGAACGCCATCAGGTTGTGCGCGAAGACCGAGTCGGTCATCGATACGTCGATGTAGCGGCCGCGGCCGGTGGCGCGCGCATCCACCAACGCGGCCAGGATGCCGACCACCGCCGTGAGGGCACCGCCGAGCAAGTCGCCGATCTGCACGTTGGGGACGATGGGCGCGCCGTCGGCGCCGGCGAGCTGATCGAGCATGCCCGCATAGCCCACGTAGTTGATGTCGTGGCCGGCCGCGTGCGCGAGCGGGCCGTCCTGGCCGTAACCGGTGATGGAGCACATCACGAGGGCCGGGTTGGCGGCGCGCAGCGTATCCCAGCCGAGGCCGAGGCGCGCCATCACGCCGGGGCGGAAGCTCTCGATCAGCACGTCGGCATGGCGCACGTGCTCGATGAGTGCTTCACGGCCTTCGGGGGGCTTGAGGTCGAGCCGCACCTCGGTCTTGCCGCGATTGAGCGAGCGGAAGAACAGGCTGGGGCGGCCGGTTTCGCGATCGGCGGACGAGCGCAGCATGTCGCGCGCGTAATCGCCCGGACCAGGGTCTTCGATCTTGATGACGTCCGCGCCAAGGTCGGCCAGATGGCGAGTGGCGGCCGGGCCCGGCAAGAGCCGCGTGAGGTCGAGCACGCGCACGCCGGCCAGTGGGTGCTGCGTGGCGGTGGGGGCGTCCGGCGACGAAGCGGAAACGGTCATCTGCAAGTCTCCCTGGCCGGACGTGCCGGCGTTATCCGATCTGTTCGAGTTGTTCGTGCAGTTCGAGCCAGCGTTCTTCCAGCGCGCCGAGTTCGGTGTTGATCTCGGCTTGGCGGCGCAGGCTTTCCATCATGCGTGCCTTGTTGGCTTCCTCATAGGCGGCGCTGTCGGCCAGGAACGCCTCCAGCTCGGCCTTTTCCTTCTGCAGCGGGGCCATGCGCTTTTCGATGGCGTCCACGTCCTTTTGCAGCGGCTTGCGCAGGGCGGCCAGGCGCTGGCGCTGCTCGGCTTCTTCGCGCTTCTGGTCGCGGCGATTGGCTGCGGGCGCGACGCCGGCCTCGGTGGCCGGCGCGCTTGCCGCGGCGCGTTTGGCGGCCGCCTGCTTGAGCAGCCAGTCGCGGTAGTCGTCCAGGTCGCCGTCGAACGGTGCGACGGTGCCCTGGCCGACCAGCAGGAACTGGTCGGTCGTGGCGCGCAGCAGGTGCCGGTCGTGCGAGACGAGGATCAGCGTGCCATCGAACTGGGCGAGCGCCATCGTCAGCGCTTCACGCGTGTCGAGGTCCAGGTGGTTTGTCGGCTCGTCGAGCAGCAGCAGGTTGGGGCGCTGCCAGACGATGAGCGCGAGCGCCAGGCGCGCCTTTTCGCCGCCGGAGAATGGGGCGATGGGCGCAGTCGCCATGTCGCCGCGGAAGTTGAAGCTGCCGAGAAAGTCGCGCAGCTCCTGCTCGCGCACGTCGGGGGCCAAGCGCGCCAGGTGCAGCAGCGGCGAGGCGTTGTCGTCCAGCGTCTCAAGCTGGTGCTGGGCAAAGTAGCCAATCTGCAGGCCCTTGCCGCGACGGATCGTGCCCGACAGCGGCGCGAGCGTATCGGCCAGCGTTTTCACGAGCGTCGACTTGCCCTGGCCGTTGGCGCCCAGCAGGCCGATGCGCTGGCCGGTCTGGATCGAGAACGTCAGGTGTTTGAGGATGGTGATGGGCTCATCAACGCTCGGGCCGGGATAGCCGCAATCGACCGCCTCGAACGTCAGCATCGGGTTGGGCGCGGCATCGGGTTCGCGGAATTCGAACGAGAAGCCCGCCGCCGCATGCACGGGCGCGAGGCGCTCCATGCGCTCGAGCGCCTTGACGCGGCTCTGCGCCTGCTTGGCCTTGGTGGCCTTGGCCTTGAAGCGGGTGATGAACGATTCGAGATGCGCGATCTGCTTCTGCTGCCGTGCGTAGGCGGCTTCCTGCTGCGCCATCTGCTGCAGGCGCTGCGTCTCGAACTGCGTGTAGTTGCCGCCGTAGCGCTTGAGTTTCTGCTGCTCGATGTGCAGTGTGACGTTGCACACGGCGTCGAGGAATTCCCGGTCGTGCGAGATCGTCACCAGCGTGCCGGGATACCGCGAAAGCCAGTCTTCCAGCCAGACCACGGCGTCCAGATCCAGGTGGTTCGTCGGTTCGTCGAGCAGAAGCAGGTCGGACGGACACATCAGCGCCTGCGCGAGGTTCAGCCGCATGCGCCAGCCGCCGGAGAAGCTCGCCACCGGCTGTGTGGTCTGCGCCATCGTGAAACCGAGACCGAGCAGCAGCGCCTGCGCACGCGCCGGTGCGGTGTAGCCGTCGGCATCGGCGAAGGCGGCGTGGGCTTCGGCCTGGGCGTGGCCGTCGTGCGCAGCTTCGGCGGCGGCCAGGCGGCGTTCGATGTCGCGCAGGCGGGTGTCGCCGTCGAGCGTGTAGTCCAGCGCGCTGCGGTCAACCGCGGGCGTTTCCTGCGCCACGTGGGCAATCCGCCAGGTGGGCGGGATGGCGACCTCGCCGCCGTCGGCATGCAAGTCGCCGCGCAGCAGCGCAAACAGCGTGGATTTGCCGCTGCCGTTCACGCCGACGAGGCCCACGCGCTCACCAGGGTTGAGGGTGGCGGTGGCGTGGTCGAACAGCACCTTGGTGCCGCGCTGGAGGACGAGGTCGTCGAATCGGATCACGAAGAACTGCGCTTTTGGACAATCGGAGAAGGGTGCGATTGTAGCCTGCCGCCGCGCACGATCCTGGCGCGCCGGGAGCGGCCGATGTGGTGCATTGCACCGTTGAAGCGCGCCGCGCGCCCGGCATCTGTGCGGACGCTTTTGACCTAGGGAAAACCATAGGTCTGCATGAAAGTTTTTTTCTTTACATGCGCCATTCGTGAAAATACATTTACACAAAATTTTCACAGCCCAGGAACATGGCGAAACCCACCAGCAAGCGTACGGATGTGTCCAAGGGCGCATTCGCGGCCGATGCCTCGGTCTCCGAGCGCATCGGAGCGGCGCTTGCCACGCTCACGCCGGCGCACCAGCGCATGGCCGAATACGTGCTGGCGAACCCGTTTCGCGCCGCCACCATGCGCATCGACGAGTTTGCCGCCGCGGTGGACATGTCGATTGCCACGGCCAACCGTTTTGCGCTGGCGCTGGGCTTTGACGGCTATCCGCAGTTTCGCGCGGAGCTGCTGCGCGGCTTCGAGGCGACGCTCGCCCCGGTCGAGAAGCTGCGTCACGAGCTGGCCCGGCCGGCCACCAGCGCCGAGATTTTCGCCGCCTCGCTCAACGAAGACATTGCCAACCTCGATGCCACCCGCCGCATGGTCGATGCCGCCGCCTGCGAGCGCGCGGTGGATGCCATCCTCGGTGCGCAGCGCATCTACGTGATGGGCTTTGGCGCCAGCGGCTACCTCGCCGGGCTGCTGCGCCACGGGCTGGATCTGTACTGCAACACGGTGATTTCCGTCTCGCAGGCGGGCGGCGCATCGGACGCGGCCCGCCAGCTGCGCAAGATCGGCCCGAAGGACCTGCTGATCGCCATCGCGTTTCCGCGCTATGCCGCCGACACCATCACCCTGGCCAGGCAAGCCGGCGAGCAGGGCTGCCAGGTGCTGGCCTTGACCGATGGCCCGACTTCGCCGCTCGCGCCGCTGGCCGGCATCGCGCTGTATGCGCGCACCGAGCGGCAGTTCTCCGCGACGTCGGACACGGCCGCCGTGGCGCTGTTCGAGGCGCTGTGCGGCGCGGTGGCGCATCGCTCTGCGCATTCGCTCGAGTCTGCCGAGCGCCTGACTGCCTTCGTGCTGCCCTGGCTGCATACCGGCCAGGCATCGCGCCCAGGCACATCGGGCGCCGACGCTTCCGGCGCGTCCACCACCTCTCGCCGCGGCCGCAAGCGCGCCGCTGAAAACTGATTTTCATAGAGCCACGCATGACCACGCCCATTCTCGCCATCCATGGCGGCGCCGGCACCATCACCCGTTCGGACATGAGCGCCGACAAGGAAGCCGGCTACCAGCAGGCGCTCAACGACATCCTGGCTGCCGGCCAGCGCATCCTGGTGGACGGCGGCAGCGCCCTCGATGCAGTGACCGAGGCCGTGCGCCTGCTCGAAGAATGCCCGCTGTTCAATGCCGGCAAGGGTGCGGTGCTCACGAGCGCCGGCACGTACGAACTCGATGCGTCGATCATGGATGGCACCACGCTGGCCGCCGGCGCGGTGACGTGCGTCAAACGGCTGCGCAACCCCATCCTCGCGGCCCGTGCCGTGATGGAGCACAGCCAACACGTGCTGTTCACCTCGGAGGGCGCCGAGGCATTCGCCCAGGCACAGGGCCTGGAGTTCGTCGAGCCCGGCTATTACTACACCGAGGCCCGCTACGCCCAGTGGCAGCGTGCCCGCCAGAAAGACGGCATGGCGATGTTCCTCGACCACGACGCCGCATCACTCATGGCCAAGCCGGCCGAACCCATCGACCCGGACAGCAAGTTCGGCACCGTGGGTGCCGTGGCGTGCGATGCGCAAGGCCGGCTGGCGGCGGCCACGTCCACGGGCGGCGTCACCAACAAGAAGGTCGGCCGCGTGGGCGATACGCCGATCGTCGGGGCAGGGTGTTTCGCCAACAACGTGGCGGCGGTGTCGTGCACGGGCACGGGCGAGATGTTCATCCGCGCCGTCGCGGCCTACGACGTGGCCGCGCAGATGCAGTACGCCGGCAAGTCGCTGGCCGACGCGGCGGACGATGTGGTGATGCGCAAGCTCGTCGCCATCGAGGGCCGCGGCGGGATGATCGCCGTCGACGCGCAGGGCAACGTTGCGTTGCCGTTCAACACCGAAGGGATGTACCGCGGGTTTGCGCGCGGGGCCGAAGCGCCCGTCGTGTCGATCTATCGGTAAGAAGCAGCCCAGCAGAGAAGCGAGCAGGACAGCAGGAGATTTGTCGTGACAGCAACCAAACAGCCCAGTGCCAGCAGCGTCATTGCCATGCCCGATCAGCGCGTCGTGCAGGTGCAGGACCTGAGCGTGCGCTTTGCCACGTCCGAACGTGTGGTCGACGCGGTGCGCAACCTGTCGTTCCATGTCGACCGCGGCGAGACGCTGGCCGTGGTGGGCGAATCGGGGTCGGGCAAGTCGGTGACGTCGCTGGCGCTGATGCGGCTGGTGGAGCACGGCGGCGGCAAGATCGTCGGCGGGCAGATGCATTTGCGCCGCCGCAACGGCGAGGTCCTGGACCTGGCCAACGCTAGCCCGGCGGCCATGCGTGGCGTGCGCGGCGCCGATATCGCGATGATCTTCCAGGAGCCCATGACCTCGCTCAACCCGGTGTTCACCGTGGGTGAGCAGATTGCCGAATCGATCCGCCTGCACCAGGGCAAGTCCGCCAGTGAAGCCAAGGCCGAGGCGCTGCGCATGCTGGAGCTGGTGCGCATTCCGGAAGCCCGCAATGTGCTGGGGCGCTATCCGCACCAGCTGTCGGGCGGCATGCGCCAGCGCGTGATGATTGCGATGGCGCTGTCATGCAAACCGTCGCTGCTGATTGCGGATGAGCCGACCACCGCGCTGGACGTCACCATCCAGGCCGAAATCCTGCAACTGATACGCGCGCTGCAGCAGGAGCTGCACATGGCCGTGGTGTTCATCACGCACGACATGGGCGTGGTGGCGGAAGTGGCCGACCGCGTGCTCGTGATGTACAAGGGCGATCGCGTGGAAGAGGGCCCGTCGGCCACGGTCTTCGCACAGCCGGCGCATCCGTATACGCGTGCGCTGCTGTCGGCGGTGCCGCGCCTCGGCTCGATGCAGGGCACCGATGGTCCGGCGCGCTTTCCGTTGTTGCGTGTGGATGGCACGGCCGCCGCGGTCGATACGACACCGCAACCGGCGGCGTCGCACGATGTGCAACCCATTTTGCGTGTGCGTGATCTCGTCACGCGCTTTGACGTGCCCACGGGCATCTTCGGCCGCGTCACGCGCCGGGTGCATGCGGTGGAGCAGGTCAGTTTTGATCTCTACCCTGGTGAGACGCTGGCGCTGGTCGGCGAATCGGGTTGCGGCAAGTCGACGACGGGACGGTCGCTCTTGCGTCTGGTGGAGTGCCAGAGCGGCAGCATCGAATTTGCCGGCCAGAACATCGACGAGTTGAAGGGGCCCGCGCTCCAGACGCTTCGCCGAAACATCCAGTTCATCTTCCAGGACCCATTCGCCTCGCTGGACCCGCGCGTGCCGGTCGGCTACTCCATCATGGAGCCGCTGCTGGTGCACAAGGTGGCTTCCGGCAAAGAGGCGCAGCAACGCGTGGAATGGCTGCTCGACAAGGTGGGCCTGCAGGCCGCGCATGCGTCGCGCTATCCGCACGAGTTCTCGGGCGGGCAGCGCCAGCGCATCTGCATTGCGCGCGCGCTGGCATTGAACCCGAAGGTGGTGATTGCCGATGAGTCGGTGTCCGCGCTGGACGTGTCGATCCAGGCGCAGATCGTCAACCTGATGCTCGACCTGCAGAAGGAGTTTGGCGTTGCGTTCCTGTTCATCTCGCATGACATGGCGGTGGTGGAGCGCATCAGCCATCGCGTGGCCGTGATGTACCTGGGCCAGATCGTCGAGATCGGTCCGCGCCGCGCGATCTTCGAAAACCCGCAGCACCCCTATACGAAGAAGCTGATGTCGGCCGTGCCGATTGCGGACCCGGCGCGCCGTCACCTGAAGCGTGAGCTTTCCACGCACGAAATCCCCAGCCCGATCCGTGCCGTTGGCGACCTGCCGGTGGTGCAGCCGTTGGTGCAAGTGGCGCCAGACCACTTTGTTGCCCGCCATTCGATTGGCGGCGCGTATTAATCGCAATACAGAACGCAGTGAGACGTCATCTTTGATGAGGAGGAAGGAAATGTTCAATCGCTTTGCCCACCGAGTCGCATTCGGCCCGCGCGCAGCCATGGTTGCCAGCGGCCTGGCCCTGGCGGCATTCACCATGCCGGCCTTTGCCGCCAAGGACGCCGTGATGGCGGTCTACTCGACCTTCACCACGATGGACCCGTACGACGCCAACGACACGCTGTCGTTCAGCGCCGCCAAGTCGTTCTATCAAGGCCTGTTCGGCTTCGACAAGGACATGAAGCTGGTCAACGTGCTGTGCGACAGCTACGACGTCAGCAAGGACGGCCTGGTCTACACGTTCAAGCTGCACAAGGGCGTGAAGTTCCACGACGGCACCACGTTTGATGCCAACGCCGTCAAGGCCAACCTGGACCGCGTGACGGACCCGGCCAACAAGCTCAAGCGTTTCGTGCTGTTTAACCGCGTGGCGAAGACCGAAGTGGTGGATCCGTACACCGCGCGCGTGACGCTCAAGGAGCCGTTCTCGCCGTTCATCAACGTGCTGGCGCACCCGTCGGCGGCCATGATTTCGCCCACGGCACTCAAGAAGTACGGCAAGGACATCGCCTTCCACCCGGTCGGCACCGGCCCGTTCGAGTTTGTCGAATGGAAACAGACCGACTACCTGAAGGGGAAGAAATTCGACGGCTACTGGAAGCATGGCCTGCCGAAGATCGACACCATCACCTGGAAGCCGGTGGTCGACAACAACACGCGCGCCACCGTCATGCAGACGGGCGAAGCCGACTTTGCGTTCACGATTCCGTTCGAGCAGGCCGCGGTGCTCAAGAGCAGCCCGAAGGTTGACCTGATTGCAGCGCCGTCGATCATTCAGCGCTATGTCAGCTTCAACACCAACGTGAAGCCGTTCGACAACCCCAAGGTGCGTCAGGCAATCAACTACGCCATCAACAAGGATGCGCTGACCAAGGTGGCGTTTGCGGGCTACGCCGTGCCGTCTGAAGGTGTGGTGCCGCCGGGCGTGGACTACGCCGTCAAGCTGGGTCCGTGGCCGTACAACCCGGCCAAGGCGAAAGAGCTGCTGAAGGAAGCAGGCTATCCGAACGGCTTCGAGACGCAACTGTGGTCGGCCTACAACCACACGACGGCGCAGAAGATCATCCAGTTCGTGCAGCAGCAACTGGCACAGGTCGGCATCAAGGCGTCCGTGCTGGCGCTGGAAGCCGGCCAGCGCGTCGAGCGCGTCGAAAGCGTGCCGAAGCCGGAAGACGCCGGCGTGCGCATGTACTACGCAGGCTGGTCGTCGTCGACGGGTGAATCGGATTGGGCGCTGCGTCCGCTGCTGGCATCGGAAGCCATGCCGCCCAAGTCGTTCAACACGGCGTACTACAAGAACGAGCAGGTCGATGCCGACATCGCGGGCGCGCTGCGCACGACCGATCGCGCAGAGAAGTCGAAGCTCTACACCGACGCGCAGAAGCGCATCTGGGAAGACGCACCGTGGGCCTTCCTGGTGACGGAGAAGATCGTCTACGCACGTTCGAAGCGTCTGTCGGGGGCCTACGTGGCGCCGGACGGCTCGTTCAGCTTTGATGACATCGACATCAAGCAGTAAGCCTCAACGTTGTGCCGGCCCGCGCAGGCGTTGTGCGGGCCACTGAATTTCCGCCTGCGGTGGATTTGCCATGCTGAATTACTTCGTAAAACGTGTGCTGGGCGTGATCCCGACGCTGCTGATCGTGGCAGTGCTGGTGTTCCTGTTCGTGCATCTGTTGCCCGGCGACCCGGCGCGTTTGGCCGCCGGCCCCGAAGCGGACGAGACGACGGTCGATCTCGTACGCAAGGACCTGGGCCTGGACAAGCCGATGCACGAGCAGTTCGTGCGTTTCTTCGCCAACGCCGCACGCGGTGAATTCGGCAACTCCATCCGCACCAAGCGCCCGGTGAGCGAAGAGATTGGCGAACGCTTCTGGCCGACGCTCAACCTGACGATCACCAGCATGGTGTGGGCGGTGATCTTCGGCATGGTGATCGGCATCACATCCGCCGTGTGGCGCAACAAGTGGCCCGACCGTCTGGGCATGACGCTCGCCGTGTCGGGCATTTCGTTCCCCGCGTTCGCACTTGGCATGCTGCTGATGGAGGTGTTCTCGGTGCAGCTCGGCTGGCTGCCGTCCATCGGCGCGGATACCTGGAAGCACTACGTCCTGCCTTCGCTCACGCTGGGCGCGGCCGTGGCCGCCGTGATGGCGCGCTTCACGCGTGCATCGTTCGTGGAAGTGCTGCAGGAAGACTTCGTACGCACCGCCCGTGCCAAGGGCGTGCGCGAGACGGTGGTGGTCATCAAGCATTGCCTGCGCAACGCGATGATCCCGGTGGTGACGATGATGGGTCTGCAGTTCGGCTTTCTGCTGGGCGGCTCGATCGTCGTGGAGAAGGTGTTCAACTGGCCGGGTCTCGGGCGCCTGCTGGTAGATGCGGTGGAGATGCGCGACTACCCGGTCATCCAGGCCGAGGTGCTGCTGTTCTCCCTGGAGTTCATCCTGATCAACCTCGTGGTGGACATGCTGTACACCGTCATCAACCCCACCATCCGCTACAAGAAGTAAGGAGGCCGCCATGACCCAAGCCACAAGCCAGGCGGTCGCACCGCAAGGCGCCACCGAACCCGTCCGCACCCCGTGGACGGAGTTCTGGCGCAAGTTCCGCAAGCAGCATCTGGCGATGGGCGCCGGTGTGTTCGTGATCGCGCTGGTGTTGATCGCCATCCTCGCGCCGCACATCGTGCCGTTCGACCCGGAAAACTATTTCGACTACGACGCGCTCAACGCGGGGCCGTCGGCGCAGCATTGGTTTGGCGTTGACTCGCTGGGCCGCGACATCTTCAGCCGCATCCTGATGGGCACGCGCATCTCGCTCGAAGCGGGCTTTGTGTCGGTCATCATCGGCGCCATCGTGGGCACCATGCTCGGCCTGCTGGCCGGCTACTACGAAGGCTGGTGGGACCGCATCGTCATGCGCATCTCCGACGTGCTGTTCGCCTTCCCCGGCATCCTGCTGGCCATCGGCATCGTCGCCATCCTGGGCAACGGCATGATCAACGTGATCTTTGCCGTGGCGGTGTTCAGCATTCCGGCGTTTGCGCGGCTGGTGCGCGGCAACACGCTCATGCTCAAGCACCTGACGTATGTGGAAGCCGCACGCAGCATCGGCGCATCGGACTGGACGATCATCATGCGGCACATCCTGCCGGGCACGATTTCGTCCATCGTCGTGTACTTCTCGATGCGGATCGGCACCTCGATCATCACCGCTGCCAGCCTTTCGTTCCTGGGCCTGGGCGCACAGCCGCCTACGCCGGAGTGGGGCGCGATGCTCAACGAGGCGCGCGCCGACATGGTGACGGCGCCGCACGTGGCGATCTTCCCAAGCCTGGCCATCTTCCTGACCGTGCTGGCGTTCAACCTGCTGGGCGACGGCCTGCGCGACGCGCTGGATCCGAAGATCGACCGCCGTTGATATGCCGATCCGCCTTCCTGCCATCGGCACGCTGCCGGCCGGCACACGCAACAGCATCACCGACGTGGCCGGCGTCACGGTCGGCCACGCAACGATTGCCGGCGGCGACATCCAGACCGGCGTGACCGTGGTACGCCCGCACGCGGGCGACGTGTTTCTCGACAAGGTGCCCGCCGCCAGCGTCGTGCTCAACGGCTTCGGCAAGAGCATCGGCCTCGTGCAGGTGGACGAACTCGGCGTGCTGGAAACGCCAATTGCGCTGACCAACACGTTTGCCGTGGGCGCCGTGGCGCAGGCACAGATCCGCCAGGCGGTTGCCGCCAACCCGCAGATCGGCCGCGCATGGTCGACGGTCAATCCGCTGGTCTTTGAGTGCAATGACGGCTACCTGAACGACCTGCAGGCGTTTGCCGTGCAGGACGTCCACTACGACGCGGCCTACGCTGCGGCAGCCCAAGCGTTTGAGCAGGGCGCGGTCGGGGCAGGGCGCGGGATGTCGTCGTTTGGCGTGAAGGGCGGCATCGGCTCTGCGTCGCGCGTGGTAGCGCTTGCTGACGGCACGCAACGCACGGTGGGCGCGCTGGTGCTGTCCAACTTTGGCGTGACGGAAAACCTGACGCTTGCAGGGCGCAACGTCGGTGCGGACTTGGCAAAAGCGCTGTCTGCCGGCACACCGGCGCCGGAAAAGGGCTCGATCATCATGCTGCTCGCCACGGATGCACCGCTTGATGCACGCCAGCTGCGCCGCCTTGCCTTGCGCGCTGGCGCCGGGCTGGCGCGCACCGGCTCCGTCTTCGGCCATGGCAGCGGCGACATCGCGCTCGCGTTCTCCACTGCCTACACCGTGCCGCACGAAGGCACACGCGCCATGCCGGCCGTCGCCATGACCCACGAATCGCACCTCGACCCGCTGTTCCAGGCCGCCGCCGACAGCGTCGAACAAGCCATCGTGCACGCGCTGTTCCACGCAACGGCCGTCACCGGCCGCGACGGCAACACGCGCCGCGCACTGACCGAATTGATCTGACCTGACTCCATGCGAATCCTGATTTCCGCCGACATCGAAGGCGTGGCCAACGTGTTCCACCCCGAGCAGACGCGCCCCGGCAACGGCGAATACGAACGCGCCCGCCGCTGGATGACCGCCGAAGCCGACGCCGCCGTGCGCGGTGCCTTCGATGGCGGCGCCACGGACGTGCTCGTCAACGATTCGCACGGAGGTTTCCGCAACCTCATCCCCGATTCCATCGACCGCCGCGCACGCTTCGTCCTCGGCAAGCCGCGCTACCTGAGCATGATGGCCGGCGTGGACGGCTGCGATGCCGTCTGCATGATCGGCTACCACGCGCGCGCCGGCAGCCGTGGCGTGCTGGCACACACCATCAACAGCTTCGCGTTTGCGCGCGTCTGGTTCAACGAACAGGAACTGGGCGAAGCCGGCCTCTACGGCGCCCTGGCCGGCGAGCGCGGTGTGCCGGTGGCCGTGGCCAGCGGCGACGACATGTTCATCAAGGAAACCAAGCCGCTGCTGCCGCACACCACGTTTGTCGAGACCAAGCAGGCCGAAGGCCAGAACGCCGGCACATCGCTCTCGCCCGAGCAGTCGTGCGAAGCCATCTACGCAGCGGTCAAAGCCACGGTACGGCGCGGCCATTTCAGCATGCCGCTGCGCCTCCAGGCACCGATCGTCTGCCGCCTGCAAACGCAAACGCCCGCATTGGCCGATCTGTTCTGCCAATGGCCCGCCCTGGAGCGCGTCGACGGCACGATGCTGCGCTTCGCCGCCGACTCCGTAGAACATGCCGTGCGCATGCTCAACAGCCTCTCCGCCATGTCCGCGATGCTGCGTTAAGCACCAGCTCGACGCGTCACGGCGGCAGCGCACGCGCCCCGACGGTTTGGCCGTTCATGCCCTGGATGGCGCCTTGAATTTCTGTAAGCGGGCGGAAAAAAGACGGGGAACTGTCTGAGCGCAGCGAGTTTTCCCCGGCTCCGCCCGGTTACAGAAATTCAAGGAGTGGGTCGCCATCTCGGGCGCGCCTGTCTTTGCCTACCTTTCTTTGGCAAGACAAAGAAAGTCGGTCGGCCCCGACAGGGGACGAAACAGGGATGGACCAAAAACGCACATCACAGCGTAAACTTCAGCACATCCAACCCCCGAAGGAGCCCCCCCATGACCCGCGCACTCACACTCACCACGTTGCTGTGTGCGCTAGCAGTCGTCACGGTAACCGCCTGCGACCGCCGCCCATCTCCCAATCCGCCCGCGCCCCAAACATCCAAGGCCGAGAAAGAGGCCGCCGCGCTGGCCAAAGCCGCCGCGGAATTCAAGTGCCCGGGGCCTTCCGCCCGATTCATGGTCGACGACGGCACCAACCGCGGCCCGAAGCAGCCCGAGCGCACCAATTGCACCACCGCCTACGCCACGTGCGATGCACAGTCCCGGGCCGTGCTCGACCGCTGCCCGAGCGGCCAGGTGTTCGACAAGCGTTTTTCCATCTGCGTCGTGAAAGACGCGTGCGATGAGGTGAGGTCCTGACGCTGTTTCGGCAGCGGCGGCCGTTGCAGCCTCGCCTGCGAGTTGCGCTTGGTGCGTCCGGTTCCGAAGCCCGCGCGTGGGCAGAACACTCGGCGCTTAAAGCGCCTCGCGCGTAATCAGGAACACCTGGTCTTCGCCCGCGCTGGTCGGCAGCCAGATGAGGTCGAGATCGGGGAACGCCGCTTCGACGTTTTCGCGCTCGTTGCCGATTTCCACCACCAGCACGCCGTGCGGCTTCAGGTAGCGCGGCGCGTCGGCCAGGATGCGGCGCACGATGTCCATGCCGTCGTTGCCGCCGGCCAGCGCCATGTGCGGCTCGGCACGATACTCGGGCGGCAGCGCCTGCATCGACGCTTCGTTTACGTACGGCGGGTTCGTCAGGATCACGTCGTAATGCACACCCGGCGGCAGCGGCGCATACAGGTCGCCCTCGTGCAGGCGGATGCGGTCTTGCAGGCGGTATTCGTCGACATTGCGATTGGCCACCACCAGTGCATCCGGTGACAGGTCCACCGCGTCGATCGTCGCATTGGGCCATTGCAGCGCCGCCAGGATCGACAGGCAGCCCGAGCCGGTGCACAGCTCCAGCACGTCGGTCGGGCCGTCTTCCTGGTCGATCCACGGTTCCAGCCCGTCTTCGAGCAATTCGCCGATGAAGCTGCGCGGCACGATCACGCGCTCGTCCACGTAGAAGCGCATGCCGTGCATGAACGCCTCGTGCGTGATGTACGCAGCGGGCACGCGGTCGACGGCGCGGCGCTCGATCACGTTCAGCACGGCCGCCACTTCTTCGGGCAGCAGGCGCGCGTCCATGAACGGCTCCAGCGTGTCGATCGGCAGGTGCAGCGTGTGCAGGATCAGGTAGGCGGCTTCGTCGTAGGCGTTCTCGCTGCCGTGGCCGAAGACGAGGCCCGCCGCGGTGAAGCGCGACACGGCGTAGCGCAGCAGGTCGCGCACGGTGGTGAACGGGTGGGAAGCGGGGAGGGTAGGCGTGGTCATGGGTGACGTGAGTTGGCTCAGCGTTGGGTGGCAGCGAGCAGGTCGACGTAGGCCACGTCGAGCAGGTCGGATTCGGCAATGCCCAGGGTGCGCATCAGTTGATGGGCGGTCTTCACGCCGTCGTTTTCGGACTGCGTATCGTGCAGCACGACTTCGAGTTCGACGAAATCGCCGAGGTCTTTCACCGCATCGACATGAATGCGCGTCTGGCCGGAGAGATACAGCTGGCGCACCTTGATGACCCGGCCGGCGGTGCCGATGGCGGCGGCCAGCGTGTCGCGCAGGGCATCGGGCGCGCTGGTCGGAACGATGTGGTAGCTGGACACCCGCGGGCCGGTGCTGTCGGCACGGAAGTAGTGGATCAGCTCCCCGCGCTCGGGCGAGAACTGCCGCAGCTTCAGGCGCCCGTTCGCGCAGGCGAAGAACGTGTCGTCCTGCTCGATGCGCTCGGGGCCGGAATCCGCGATGGCGGCCGCGCGTTCAATCAGCGCAGCCACATCGCGCACACGCGCCTTGATCTCGACGTTGCGCGCCATCGGGGCAACCTCAGGCGATCAACGTTTCCAAGACGCGGCGATATACGTTTTTCAGCGGCTCGATAAACGCCACTTCGACGTGTTCGTCGATCTTGTGGATGCTCGCGTTCGGCGGGCCGAACTCGATCACCTGCGGGCAGATCTTGGCGATGAAGCGGCCGTCCGACGTGCCGCCGGTCGTCGATAGCTCGGTGGTGACGCCGCACTCGGCCTGGATGGCGGCGCTGAGCGCTTCGGACAGTTCGCCGCGCGGGGTGAGGAAGGGTTCGCCGCCGAGCGTCCAGTCCAGCGTGTAGTCCAGGCCGTGCGCATCGAGGATGCCGTGCACGCGGGCTTTCAGGCCCTCGGGCGTGCTCGCCGTCGAGAAGCGGAAGTTGAAGTCGACGGTGACGTGGCCCGGGATGATGTTGGTCGCACCCGTGCCGCCGTGGATGTTCGACATCTGCCACGTGGTTGGCGGGAAGTACTCATTGCCGTCGTCCCACTTGGCGGCGGCCAGTTCGGCAAGTGCGGGCGCGGCCAGGTGGATCGGGTTCTTCGCCAGATGCGGATACGCAATGTGACCCTGCACGCCGTTGACCGTGAGCTTGCCCGACAGCGAGCCGCGACGGCCGTTCTTGACCATGTCGCCGAGCGTGGACACCGAGGTCGGTTCCCCGACGACGCAGTAATCGAGTCGTTCGCCGCGTGCGCGCAGGAGGTCGCACACCTTGACGGTGCCGTCATGCGCGGGGCCTTCTTCGTCGCTGGTGATCAGGAAGCCGATCGAGCCGGCGTGGTCCGGATGCTTCGCAACGAACTCTTCCGATGCCACCACGAAGGCGGCGATGGAAGTCTTCATGTCGGCCGCGCCGCGGCCGTACAGCTTGCCGTCGCGGTGCGTGGGTTCGAAGGGGTCGGAGTGCCATTGCTCGACGGGGCCGGTGGGCACCACGTCGGTGTGGCCTGCGAAGACCAGCAGCTTGCCGCCGGTGCCGGCGCGTCCACGCTTGACCGCCCACAGGTTGGTCACGCGAAAGTGGTCCGGACCGCTGACCACGGTTTCGCATTCGAAGCCGGCGGCGCTCAGGCGTTCGATCAGCACGTCCTGGCAGCCCTTGTCTTCGGGCGTGACGGAGCGGCGGCGGATCAGGTCTTCAGTGAGGGCAAGCGTGGGCTGCATGTTCGACATGACGACAGTCACGGTGATGTTTTTGTGGTTAGAACAGGGCGGCGTACTGATCCGCCGAGAAGCCGACGTTGACGCTTTTGCCGTGCACGAGCACCGGACGCTTGATGAGCGACGGGTTGGCCTGCATCAGCGCGATGGCGCCGGCTTCGTCTTCGGCGCGGGCCTTGTCGGCGTCAGACAGGGCGCGCCACGTGGTGCCCTTGCGGTTGAGCAGCGTGGTGAGCGGCACATGCCTGAGCCAGCCGGCCAGCATGTCGGCGCTCACGCCTTGCTTCTTGAAATCGTGAAACGTGTAGGCAACGCCGTTCGATTCGAGCCACGTGCGGGCTTTCTTCACGGTGTCGCAATTGGGGATGCCGTGCAGGGTCGTCATGGTGGGATTCGCAATCAGTGTCGAGAGGCTTGCAGGGCAAACGCGAGGGCCGCAACGGCCAAGGCAAGACCGATGGACGCCAGCCATGTCATGCGCTTCAGGCGGCGCTCCAGCCGCGCGGCTTCGTCGCGCAGCGCGTCGATGGTGATGGCGTGCTGCTCAGCCAGCAGCTTGACGGATTCAGCCTGCTGCAGGATCGCCGCTTCCAGCTCGGCGATGCGTGTATTCGGATCGGGCGCGGCGCCTTCTGCGCGGGCAGGTTCGGTGCCGGTTTTCTTGCGGTTCTTGAACTTGTCGATGGTCTTGTTCGCCTGCTCCAGGATGGTGGGCAGCAGCGACAGGACAGTCCCGATGGTGTTTGGATCAAGACCCATGATGCGGTGGCGCAGCTTGCCCAAGCGGGAGCCGGTGGCATTGCGTTCGGACATGGCTGCGCTTGAAGTGGTTGGCATGCCCGCAAGACTAGCAGGCATGCCTTGCGCCGGTGCTTAATCGCCGCGCAGCAGCTCGTTCAGGCCAACCTTGGCGCGCGTCTTGGCGTCGACCTTCTTGACGATCACGGCGCAGTACAGGCTGTGCGAGCCGTCCTTCGACGGCAGGTTGCCCGCCACCACCACCGAGCCCGCCGGAATGCGGCCGTAGCTGACTTCTCCGGTTTCGCGGTCGTAGATCTTGGTCGACTGGCCCAGGTACACGCCCATCGAAATCACCGAGTTCTCTTCAACGATCACGCCTTCCACGACTTCCGAGCGTGCGCCGATGAAGCAGTTGTCTTCGATGATGACCGGGTTGGCCTGCAGCGGCTCCAGCACGCCGCCGATGCCCACGCCGCCCGACAGGTGCACGTTCTTGCCGATCTGTGCGCACGAACCGACGGTGGCCCACGTGTCGACCATCGTGCCTTCGTCAACGTAAGCGCCGATGTTCACGTACGACGGCATCAGCACGGCGTTCTTGGCGATGAACGAGCCACGGCGCGCCACGGCCGGCGGCACCACGCGGAAGCCACCCGCCGCGAAGTCTTCTGCCGTGTAGTTGGCGAACTTGCTCGGCACCTTGTCGTAGAACTGCGTGAAGCCGCCGGCAGCCATCGGCGCGTTGTCTTCCAGGCGGAACGACAGCAGCACGGCCTTCTTGATCCACTGATTGACGATCCACTCGCCGTCCTTCTTCTCGGCCACACGCAGCGCGCCGCGATCGAGCTGGCCGATCACGTTGGCGACGGCTTCGCGGACATCGGCCGGAGCGGACTTGGGCGACAGGTTGGCGCGGTCTTCCCACGCTTGGTCGATCAGGGATTGCAGTTGTTGCGTCATGGTCTTGTTGGCTCTCGGAGAGGAAGCAGAAGAGAAAAATCAGGATCAGCGTTGCTGGCAGAACTCGACGATGCGGCGTGCGCCTTCCAGGCATTCGTCCACGCCGGCCACCAGCGCGATGCGCACGTAGTCCTGGCCCGGATTCGTGCCATGCGCCTCGCGCGCGAGATAGCTGCCCGGCAGCACGGCGACGTTCTTGGCGGCCAGCAGCTGGCGTGCGAATTCGGTGTCCGACAGGCCCGTGCGCTTGACGTTGGCCCACAGATAGAAGGCTGCATCGGGCAGGGCCACGTCCAGCACCTCGGCCAGCATCGGCGTGACCTGCTGGAACTTCTTGACGTACTGCGCGCGGTTGTCGCGCACATGGGTCTCGTCGTTCCACGCCGCGATGCTAGCGGATTGCACCGACGGGCTCATCGCGCTGCCGTGATACGTGCGATACAGCAGATATGCCTTGAGCAGCTTGGCGTCGCCGGCCACGAAACCGGAGCGCATGCCCGGCACGTTGGAGCGCTTGGACAGGCTCGAGAACATCACCAGGCGATCAAAGCCGCGGCCCAGCTGGTGCGCGGCCTGCAGTGCGCCGAGCGGCGGGTTGGCCTCGTCGAAGTAGATTTCGGAGTAGCACTCGTCCGACGCGATGATGAAGCCGTATTCGTCCGACAGCGCGAAGAGCTGCTTCCAGTCTTCGAGCGTGAGCACGGCGCCGGTCGGGTTGCCGGGGCTGCATACGAAGACGAGCTGCACGTTGCGCCATTCTTCGGGCGTGATCGCGGCGAAATCGGGCGCATAGTTGCGCGCCGGGTCGCTGTTGGCGAACAGCGGCGTGGCGCCGGCCAGCAGCGCCGAGCCTTCGTAGATCTGATAGAACGGGTTCGGGCACAGCACGCGGGCGCCGGGCTTGCTGCCGTCGATCACGGTCTGCGCGAACGAGAACAGCGCCTCGCGCGAGCCGTTGACGGGAATGACCTCCGTGGCCGGATCGACCCTCGGCAGGCCGTAGCGGCGCTCCAGCCAGCCGGCGATGCACTGTCGCAGTGCATCGGAACCGATGGTCGTGGGATAATTCGCCAGCCCGCCGAGCGCGGCGACGAGCGCATCCTTGATGAGCGCCGGTGTCGGGTGCTTGGGCTCGCCGATGCCGAAGCTGATCGGCGTATGCGCGGGGCTGGGCGTCACGTCCTTGACGAGCGCTTTCAGTTTTTCGAACGGATACGGCTGCAGGGCGGACAGGCGCGGATTCACGGTGCTGGGCTGGGTTGTAGGCCAAGCCGGGCGCTTGGCGGGAAGCCGGAAATTATACGGCCAACGGGTGTTGACGATCCCAAGACATTGCAGGCTGCGGCGGTTTTCCGCCGTTTTTTTATTGGTTCCATGACAGCAATCGTTTCACCGGCAGACGCCACGACCCATCCCGAGCCGCAATGGACGGCCGCGCTCTTCATTCTGCTGGGCGCCTCGGTCTGGGGCATTTCCTGGTATCCGTACCGTCTGCTGGCGGGCTGGGGCCTGGGCAGCATGATCGCCTCGTCGATGACCGGTGCCGCGGCCGCCATACTGGCCGCCGTGTTGCTGCGTCGTCACTTCCATTCGTTCCAGTGGTCGTGGCTGATCCCGGCGCTGGGGCTGGCCGCCGGTGTGACCAACGCGGGCTTCGTGTGGGGCACGGTGCATGGCACGGTGATGCGGGTGTTGCTGCTGTTCTATCTCACGCCCGTATGGACGGCGCTGCTCGCACGGCTGTGGCTGCATGAACGCCTGGGCTGGCGTGGCGGCGTGCTGCTTGCCCTGGCGCTGTCCGGCGCGGTGATGATGCTGTGGTCGGGCGACGCCGGCACGCCGTGGCCGGGTTCGGCCGCAGAGTGGGCGGGCCTGATCGCAGGCTTTGCCTTTGCTTGCAACAACGTGCTGTCGCGCCTCGTCGGGCAGCGGCATCCGACCATGCGGCCGGAGATGCGCACGGTGGTGGTGTTTACAGGCTGCGCATGCGTGGGCTTTCCGGCAGCGCTGCTGTTCGATGGCGCGCGTGCGGTGCCTGCCGCGCTGGCGCAGGGCACGACATGGATGCTGGTGGCCGCCATGGCCTGCGTGCTGGTGGGCGGCAACGCGCTGGTGCAGCGCGGCCTGCAGCGCCTGCCGGCCAACCGCGCGGCGCTGCTGATGCTGTTCGAGATCGTGGTGGCGGCGGTGTCGTCGGCGCTGCTGACGTCGGAGACGTTGTCCGCGCAGGAGATCGCCGGCGGTGCCTGCATCATCCTGGCGGGCGCGCTGTCCGGCCTGTCGCGGCGCAAGTAGGCTGCGGTATTTCCCGTATCAACCGGAGGAGCTGCCGATGTTGCTTCGTTCGATGGTCATGACAGTGGCAGTCGCCCTGTCGATGGCGGCCGCCGCCGCGCAGGCCGCGCCCGCTGAAGGCGGCCCCGCGTACGGCCCGCGCCTGGAGGGTTTCGACTATCCCGCACCGGTCAGGCTGTTCAAGTTCGAGTCGCAGGGCAACGCACTGGAAATGGCCTACCTCGATGTCGCCCCGAAGCAGCCCAACGGCCAGGTCGCGGTGCTGCTGCACGGCAAGAACTTCTGCGCGGCCACGTGGGAAGGCACGATCGCCGCGCTGGCGGGCGCCGGCTACCGCGTCATCGCGCCCGACCAGATCGGCTTCTGCAAATCGAGCAAGCCGCGTGCGTATCAGTACTCGTTCCAGCAGTTGGCAGACAACACGCACGCGCTGCTGGCTTCGCTCGGCGTCGGGCAGGCCATCGTGGTCGGCCATTCGACGGGCGGCATGCTGGCAACCCGCTATGCGCTGATGTATCCGACCGAGGTGTCGCGGCTCGTGATGATCAACCCGATCGGCCTGGAGGACTGGAAGGCCAAGGGCGTGCCGTCGCTGACGGTCGACCAGTGGTTCTCGCGCGAGAAGCAGACCACCGCCGAGCGCATCCGCGCCTATGAGCAGTCGACGTACTACGCCGGGCAGTGGCGGCCCGACTACGAGCGCTGGGTGCAGATGCTGGCCGGCATGTACCGCGGCCCGGGGCGGGAACTGGTGGCCTGGAACTCCGCGCTGCTGTACGACATGATCTACACGCAGCCCGTGGTCTACGAATTCGGCCAGGTGCGCGCGCCGACCCTGCTGCTGATCGGCCAGAAAGACACCACGGCGATCGGCAAGGATCTCGCCCCGGCCGAGTCACGCGCGCAGCTCGGCCGTTATCCCGAACTCGGCCGGGCGACGGCAAAGGCGATTCCGCGCGCCACGCTGGTGGAGTTGCCCGATGCAGGCCATGCGCCGCAGATCCAGGATCCTGATGCGCTGCACAAAGCGCTGCTGGACTGGCTTGCCGGCCCGGAAGCGCCGCGCACGCGCCGGCCCGACTGACACGATTTGTCGAAAGGATGAAACTGCTGACAAATGAGCAGCAATTCGCCGCCGGATGCAGCAAATTTCGTCCATTTTTGTAGCGATTCGGTTGGCTGGACGGAGGGGAGCGAATGGTATGATGGCGCCATCCGCGCCCCTGGCGCGTGCCGTGTCATCCCGCCTCGTACGGCGCTTATGTGATGACGGCGGCGCGTGTCTCGGGCGCCCGCTTTATCACCCTTACTGATCCCTTCGAGACGACTCAACGTGCGCCTCTCTTCGATCAAGCTCGCAGGCTTCAAGTCTTTCGTCGATCCGACCAATTTCCATGTTCCGGGCCAGCTTGTCGGCATCGTCGGCCCGAACGGTTGCGGTAAATCCAACATCATCGACGCCGTGCGCTGGGTGCTCGGTGAATCACGCGCCGCGGAACTGCGCGGCGAGTCGATGCAGGACGTCATCTTCAATGGCTCCACGCAGCGCAAGCCGGCCGGCCGGGCCAGCGTCGAACTCGTGTTCGACAACGCGGAAGGCCGCGCCGCCGGCCAGTGGAGCCAGTACGCCGAGATCGCCGTCAAGCGTGTGCTGAGCCGCGACGGCACCTCTTCGTACTTCATCAACAACCAGCCGGTGCGCCGCCGCGACATCCAGGACATCTTCCTTGGCACGGGCCTGGGCCCGCGCGCCTACGCCATCATCGGGCAGGGGATGATCTCGCGCATCATCGAGGCCAAGCCCGACGACATGCGCATCTTCCTGGAAGAAGCCGCGGGCGTGTCCAAGTACAAGGAGCGCCGCCGCGAAACCGAAAACCGCCTGTCGGACACGCGCGAGAACCTCACCCGTGTGGAAGACATCCTGCGCGAGCTCGGCACCAACCTCGAAAAGCTCGAAGGCCAGGCCGAGGTGGCGCAGCGCTTCCAGGCACTCCAGGCGGAAGGCGAAGAGAAGCAGCACCTGCTGTGGCTGCTGCGCAAGCGTGAAGCGCAAGGCGAGCAGGAACGCCACCAGCGTGCGATCCAGCAGGCGCAGATCGATCTGGATGCGCAGACCGCGCAGCTGCGCCACATCGAGGCCGAACTCGAAACGATGCGCGCCGCACACTATGCGTCGTCCGACGCCATGCACGCGGCACAGGGCGCGCTGTACGAGGCCAACGCCGAGGTCAGCCGCCTGGAGGCCGAGATCCGCTACGTGGTGGAATCGCGCAACCGTATCCAGCAGCAGATCGCCACGCTCACCGCGCAGCAGGAGCAATGGCACACGCAGGGCGAGCAGGCGCAGGCCGATCTCGCGGCCGCCGAAGAAGAACTGGCGATGGCCGAAGAGCGCGCCGCCCAGGCCGCCGAGGAGGTCGCCCGCAAGTCCGACGAGCTGCCGGCCCTCGAAGCGCAGTGGCGCGACGCGCAGGCCGCCCTGAACGACCAGCGTGCGGCGATCCTGCAGTCCGAACAGGCGCTCAAGCTGGAGGCCGCGCATCAGCGCAATGCCGACCAGGCCCTGCAGCAGCTCGAACAGCGCCGCGAACGCCTCACCCAAGAAGCCAGCGGCCTTGATAAGCCCGACGACACGCAGCTCGAAGCGCTACGTGCCGAACTTGCGGAGCAGGAAGAGATCCTCGCCGAAGCGCAGGCCGCGCTCGAAGACGCCGAGACGGAACTGCCGCAACTCGACGAGGCTCGCCGCGCCGCGCAAGACCGCGTGCAATCGGAAGCCGCTGCCATTGCCAATCTCGAAGCCCGCCTTGCCGCGCTCCGGCAGTTGCAGGAAAACGTGCAGACCGACGGCAAGGTCCAGCCGTGGCTGGCCAGGCACGAGCTGAGCGAGTTGCCGCGCTTCTGGAAGAAGCTGCAGATCGAACAGGGCTGGGAGCCTGCGCTCGAGGCCGTGCTGCGTGAGAAGCTCGGCGCACTGGAGGTGTCGAACCTCGACTGGATCAAGGCGTTTGCCGCCGACGCCCCGCCCGCCAAGCTCGCCTTCTATACGCCGCCGGCTGCTGCCGTGCCGGCCGAGGCGCCCGCCGGGCTGCGTCCGCTGATGTCGCTCGTGCAGGTGACCGAACCGGGCATCCGCGCCGTGCTGCAAGACTGGCTGGCCGACGTCTACATCGCCGACGACATGCAGGCTGCGTTGAACGCGCGGCAAACGCTGCCCGAGGGTGGCACGTTTGTCGTCAAGGCCGGGCATCTGATCGGTCGATCGTCGGTGCAGCTGTACGCGCCCGATTCCGAGCAGGCCGGCATGCTGGCCCGCGCGCAGGAAATCGAAAACCTGCAGAAGCAGGTGCGTGCGCAGATGCTGCTGGCCGACGAAGCCAAGAGCGCGGCGGTGCGCGCCGAAGCCGCCTACACCCAGGCCAGCCAGACGCTCACCCAGGTGCGCGCCCGCGCCGAGCAGGCCACGCGCCGCGTGCACGTGCTCCAGATGGACGTGCTCAAGCTCTCGCAAGCCATGGAGCGCTACAACGCCCGCAGCGGCCAGATCGACAGCGAGCTCGAAGAGATCCGTGCGCAGATCGAAGAGCAGCGCGCCATCCGTGCCGAATCCGAGGCGACCTTCGAGCAGCACGACGCGGCGCTGGCCGACATGCAGGCCCGTTTCGAAGACAGCCAGCAGGCATTCGAAGCGCTGGAAGCGCGCCTGGGCGACGCCCGCAATGCGCTGCGTGAGCTGGAGCGCGGCGCCCAGGAGGCGCACTTTGCCGAGCGCAACCTGCAGAACCGCATCGCAGAGTTGAAGCGCAACATCCAGGTGGCGAACGACCAGGCGCAGCAGATCGTTCTCACGCTGGAAAATGCACGCGCCGAACTCGAAACGATCAACGAGCAGACCGCCCACACCGGCCTGCAGGAAGCGCTGGAGCGCCGCGCCGAGAAGGAAGAAAAGCTCACGATCGCGCGTACGGAGCTCGATGCGCTGTCGGCGCAACTGCGCGCCTTCGATGAGCAGCGCCTGACCGCCGAGCGTGCCCAGCAGCCGCTGCGCGACCGCATCACCGAGCTGCAATTGAAGGAACAGGCCGCACGCCTGAACCAGGAGCAGTTCTCGGAGCAGCTCGCCGCTGCCAATGTGGACGAAGCGGCGCTGGCCGAACGCCTCACGGGTGACCTCAAGCCGTCCTACCTGCAAGGCGAGGTCACGCGCATCAACAACGCGATCAACGCGCTGGGGCCGGTCAACATGGCTGCGCTGGAAGAACTCGCGGCGGCGCGCGAGCGCAAGGGCTTCCTCGATGCGCAGTCGGCAGATCTGACCGACGCCATCAATACGCTGGAAGACGCCATCCGCAAGATCGACCAGGAAACCCGCGTGCTGCTGCAAGGCACGTTCGACCAGGTCAACCATCACTTTGGCGAGCTGTTCCCGACGCTGTTCGGCGGCGGCCAGGCCAAGCTGATCATGACAGGCGAGGAGATTCTCGACGCGGGCGTCCAGGTGATGGCGCAGCCCCCGGGCAAGAAGAATTCGACCATTCACCTGCTCTCGGGCGGCGAGAAGGCGCTGACCGCCATTGCGCTGGTGTTTGCCATGTTCCAGCTGAACCCGGCGCCGTTCTGTCTGCTTGATGAGGTGGATGCGCCGCTGGACGACGCCAACACCGAGCGCTACGCCAACATGGTCAAGCGCATGTCGGACAAGACCCAATTCGTTTTTATTTCCCACAACAAGATTGCGATGGAAATGGCGCAACAGCTCATCGGTGTGACCATGCAGGAGCAGGGCGTGTCCCGGATCGTGGCGGTGGATATGGACGCCGCACTGACGATGGCGGAGGCCGCTTAAATGCAAGACAACAACCTCGTGATGGCACTGCTGGGCGCTGGCATTGTGTTCGTGCTGGTGATCGTGGCCTACAACCAGTGGCAGATCCGCAAGGCGCGTCGTCCGGAGGCGTACCAGCCGCCCGTTGACGAACCGCCGCGTACCGACGGCTGGACGGAACGCCAGGAGCCCGGCCTCGCCGCCGACCGTGACGACATCGGCCGTGTCGAGCCCCGCCTCGAGCCGGGCTTTGCGCCGCAGCCGCACGCGCATGCGACCGGCAGCGCCGAGACCGAAGCCGGCGTGATCGGCGCCGAACTCGCGCCGTCGGAGGAGCAGGCTGCGCTCGAAACCGTGCCGGCCGGCGACAGCAGCGAGCCGGCGGAACTCGCACCGGGTTCGCTGGAGCCGGCCAGCGGTGTGATCGACCCGCTCATCGATTGCATCGTGCCGCTGCACCCGGAGCGCGAGGTGTCGGGCGACCGGCTGCTGCCTGCACTGGCCAAGCTGCGCCGCGCCGGCACGAAGCAGATCCACGTGGAAGGCCTGAACCCCGCCGCCAACGCATGGGAAGCCATCCGCGCCGGGCAGCGCTACCTCGACGTGCAGGTGGCCGTGCAGCTGGCCAATCGCACGGGCCCGCTGAATGCGCTGGAGTTCTCCGAGTTCATCAACGCGATCGACCCGCTGGCTGAGGCAGCCGATGCCGTGCCGGAGCTGCCGGACATGAACGAGACGATCGCCAACGCGCGCGAGCTCGATGCGTTCGCAGCCGAATGCGACGTCCAGCTTGGCGTGAGCGTGATCTCCGACGGCGCACCGTGGTCGGCCGCCTACGTGCAGACGGTGGCCACGCAGGACGGTCTCGTGCTGTCGCGCGACGGCACGCGCTTCACCCGCTTCCACGCAGGCGCCAACGGCGTGCAGCGCGCGCTGTTCACGCTGCAATTCGGCGACACCAATTTCCTGCGCGACGACCTGACCGTCAAGGCAGGCCGCCAGATCACGTTGCTGCTGGACGTGCCGCTGGCCGAGGAGGCGTCCAAGCCCTTCAAGCTCGTCTGCGAATACGCTTACACCCTGTCGCAGCGCATGGGTGCGCAGGTCGTGGATGACAACCTGCGCCCGCTGACGGAGCAGTCGTTCGTCGCCATTCAGAAGCACTTGCGCGTGCTGTACGACAAGCTCGAATCGCGCGGCATTCCGGCCGGCTCCAGCACGGCGGTGCGCCTGTTCAGCCACTGACGGAACCCCACGATGAGCAAGACCGCAGAACCCGCGTCCGGAGCGACACCCGAGGCGCGGGCGGCCTGGCTGCGCGCCACGCTGAACCGGTACGCCCACGAGTACTACGTGCTCGATCAGCCCAGCGTGCCGGACGCCGAATACGACCGGCTCTACCGCGAACTGGAGGCGCTGGAAGCCGAACATCCCGAACTGAGGACGCCGGACTCGCCCACGCTGCGCGTCGGCGGGGCGATCCTGCCCGAGTTCGCACCGGTGCGACACGTGGTGCCGATGCTGTCGATCCGCACCGAAACGGATACCACGGCCAATGGTGCCCGCGCGTTCGATGCCAGCGTGCGCCGTGAACTGGGCCTCGATGCATCCGACCCGCCCGTCGAATACGCCGCCGAGCTGAAGTTTGACGGCCTCGCCATCAGCCTGCGCTACGAGCGCGGCTACCTGGTGCAGGCCGCCACGCGCGGCGACGGCACCACGGGGGAAGACGTCACGCAGAACATCCGCACGATCCGCCAGATTCCGCTCGGCCTTTCCGCCGTTGGCGGCGTGGTGCCGGAGGTGCTGGAAGTGCGCGGCGAGGTCTACATGCGCCGCGACGACTTCGAAAAGCTCAACGCCCGCCAGCGCGAGCGCGGCGAGAAGACCTTCGTCAACCCGCGCAATACCGCAGCAGGGGCCGTGCGGCAGCTCGACCCGAAGATGGCTGCGGAGCGCCCGCTGTCGTTCTTCGCCTATGGCCTGGGCGAAGTGGCCGGCTGGAAGGACATGCCCGACACGCATTCCGGCGTGCTCGACGCGCTGCAGGATTTCGGCTTTCCCGTCAGCAAGGAGCGCGCGGCCGTGAAGGGCGGCGAAGGGCTGGTGGAGTTTCACGCCGCCATTGGCGCCAAGCGGGACAGCCTGCCGTTCGACATCGACGGTGTGGTCTACAAGGTCAACGCGCTCGCGCTGCAGCGTGAACTGGGCTTCCGCACACGCGAGCCGCGCTGGGCGGTGGCGCACAAGTATCCGGCGCAGGAGGCGCTGACCACGGTGGAGTCGATCGGCGTGCAGGTCGGCCGCACGGGCGCCATCACGCCGGTGGCGCGCCTTGTGCCGGTGTTCGTCGGCGGCGTGACGGTGACCAACGCGACGCTGCACAACGAAGACGAAGTCCGCCGCAAGGATGTGCGCGTGGGCGACACCGTGATCGTGCGCCGCGCCGGCGACGTCATCCCCGAAGTGGTGAGCGTGGTGCTCGAGCGCCGCCCGATGGAAGATGTGCCGGGCACGGACCTGTTCAACGCGGAACAGCGCGCCAAGTATCCGCCGTTCGAGCTGCCGAAGACGTGTCCGGTGTGCGGCTCGCACGTGGTGCGCGAAGCGGGCGAAGCGGTGGCGCGCTGCTCGGGCGGCCTGTTCTGCTCGGCGCAGCGCAAGGAGGCCATCCGCCATTTTGCCGGCCGCCGCATGATGGACATCGAAGGCCTGGGCGAGCGCTACATCGACAACCTCGTCGAGCTCGACTACGTACACGGCATTGCCGACCTGTACAAGCTCACGCTCGACGATTTCCTCGAAATGAAGCGCCGCGCCGACGAGCGCGATGGTGTCACGCCCGAGACCGTCGCCGCCGGCAAGATCGCCACCAAATGGGCTGGGAACCTGCTCGAAGGCATCCAGGCCAGCAAGACGCCGCCGCTGGCGCGCTTCCTGTTTGCGCTCGGCATTCGCCACGTGGGCGAATCGACCGCCAAGACCCTCGCCGACTGGCTCGGCAGCCTGGACGTGATCCGCCGCGCGCCGGCGCCGCTGCTGCTTGCGCTGCCCGACGTGGGCGGCACCGTGGCCGAGGCCATCGCCGATTTCTTTGCCGAGTCGAAGAACCAGCAGGCCCTGGATGCACTGCTGGAGGCGGGCGTATCGCCGCAGGGTGAACATGCGCCCAACCCCAAGCTGCGCGACAAGCTCGAAGCGGCAGCGCTGTACGCCACGCTCGGCGTGCCCAAGCTGACGGCCACCCGCGCCAGGCAACTGGCCGCGGCCGTGCCGACACTGGGGCAACTCGCAAGCGCTGATGCGGGGCAACTCGCCGGTCTGCCGGCGGACGTGTCCGCATCGCTGCTCGAATGGCTGGACGCACACGACCATCGCGCGCAGTTGGCCAGGCTCGATGCGCTGCGCGAAGAGCTGCTTGCCGCCATGCCGGCCGAGGCCGCCGAGGAGGGCGTGCTCTCCGGCAAGACTGTTGTGCTGACGGGTACGCTGCCCAACCTGACGCGCGAAGAAGCCAAGGCCATGCTCGAGGCCGCAGGGGCCAAGGTCTCGGGTTCGGTGTCGAAGAAAACCGACTACGTGGTCGCCGGTGAAGAGGCCGGCAGCAAGCTCGCCAAGGCCGAAGAGCTCGGCGTGAAGGTTCTGGACGAAGCGGGTATGCTCGCGCTGTTGAACAATCCGGGAGACGAGGCGTGATCCGAAACATTCTGAAGATGGGCGACAGCCGTCTGCTGCGCGTCGCCAAGCCGGTCGAGCGTTTTCACACGCCGGAGCTGACTGCGCTGATCGAGGACATGTTCGACACCATGGACGCGGCGCGCGGTGCCGGGCTGGCCGCGCCGCAGATCGGCGTGGACCTGCAGGTCGTCATCTTCGGGTTCGATCGCAACGAGCGTTATCCGGATGCGCCGGCGGTGCCCAAGACGGTGCTCATCAACCCGAAGCTCGAGCCGCTTTCCGACGAGATGGAAGACGGCTGGGAGGGCTGCCTCTCGGTACCCGGCCTGCGCGGCGTTGTGCCGCGCTACACGCGCCTGCGCTATACCGGTTTCGACCAGCACGGCCACACCATCGACCGCATTGCCGAAGGCTTCCACGCCCGCGTCGTACAGCACGAGTGCGACCACCTCCAGGGCGTGCTGTACCCCATGCGCGTGAAGGATTTCACCCGCTTCGGCTTTACGGAAGTGCTGTTCCCTGAATTGCCCGCCAACCACGACGACTGAGATTGCGGCGGCGGGGTGCCTTCACCCGCGTTGGCGGCGTGGGCATGTCCATCCACCACCGAGACGATATGGAGCGCATCGTGTTCAAGCAGTGGCGCAGCCTTGTGCTGTGCGTGGCCGCGATGGCCGCGTTGGGCCTGGCGGGCTGCGCCGGTCCGCAAGCATCCGAGACGACGCCCGCCGCGCCCGCCGCCGAGCCGCCGCAAGGGCCGGCCTGGCAGCGCGTGCATCTGGGCAGCGGCGCCGATGGCTACGACTTTCCCGTCTATGCGAACCATCCGCTCGATGGCGATCTGAAGGGCATCCGTGAAGTCGTTTTCGTGCAGCACGGCCTGCAGCGCAACGGCAACGATTACTACGTCGCCGGCGCCGAGCTGCTCAAGAACAGCGGCCGCAATCCCGATGAAGTCCTGCTGATCGCCCCGAATTTTCCGGGCACGCCGGACACCGGCAAGGGCTTTGACGGCATGCCGGTGTGGTCTGTCGACGGCTGGATCGGCGGCTTCAACGCCACCAATGCGCCGTACACCGGCCTAAGCTCGCTCCAGGTGCTGGATGACCTGATCGCCTACATCACCGACCCGACGCGGGCGCCCAACGTGAAGCGCGTGACCGTGGCGGGGCACTCGGGCGGCGGCCAGATCGTGCAGCGTTATGCTGTGCTCAACAACGTGGACGAAGGCATTCGCAAGCGCGGCATCGACCTGCGCTACGTGGTGGCCAACCCGTCGTCGTATCTGTATTTCACGCCCGAGCGCCCGCGGGGAAAGGGCTTTGGACGTTACGACACCAGCGTGTGCCCCGATTACGATCACTACAAATACGGCATGGTCGACATGGTGCCGTACGCAGCCGGCAAAAGCGGGCGGATGCTGTTCAACCGATATGCCCAGCGCCGCGTGACCTACCTGGTCGGCACGAACGACAACGACCCGAACCACCGCGTGCTCGACAAGGCGTGCGGCGCTGAAGCCGAGGGGCCGACGCGGCTGGACCGGGCGCGCAACTACTGGCGCTACGAGCGCCATCTCGCAGGCCGCAAGCGCGTCAACCATCAGGCGCATGAAGTGGTGGGCGTGGGGCACGACCAGGCCAGGATGTTCGGCTCGCGCTGCGGGGCGCAGGCGGTCTTCGGCATGCCGTCATCGACCAATGCAACCGGAGCGGCCTGTCGCGCGCCACGGTTGTGACGCGGATGTAAAAAAACCGGTCGACGCAGGCGCGCTGACCGGTTTTTCATGGGCGCGATGTTCAGAACTTCTCGAACGGCCCCAGGAAGCGCCACTGGCCGACGGGCAGGTCGCCCAGCACGATGCGCCCCATGCGGATGCGCTTGAGGCCCACGACCTCCAGCCCCACCTGTTCACACATGCGGCGGATCTGGCGCTTCTTGCCTTCGCGCAGCACGAAACGCAATTGCTCTTCGTTCTGCCAGCTTACCTTGGCAGGCTTCAGTGGCTCGCCATCGAGCGAGAGCCCGAAGCGCAGCTTCTCCAGCAGCTCTTCGGGGAACACCTTGGAGATATCGCGCTCGACCCGGCCTTGCGGTGAGTTCCACACCACGCGCACGAGGTATTCCTTCTCGACCGTCGAATCCTCCCCGATCAGATGACGTGCGATGCGGCCGTCCTGCGTCAACACCAGCAGGCCCGTCGAGTCGATGTCCAGGCGCCCGGCCGGCGCCAGCGCCTTGCGCTGCCACGGTGCGAAGCGCTTGCGCGTCGGGTCCTGCTCCCACTGGTTCTCCGGCACAAACAGCGCGGCGGCCGGCTGATAGCCGTCTTCCGCCTGGCCCGATACATAGCCGACCGGCTTGTGCAGCAGCACCGTCACGCGCTCGCCCTGTTCGGACCGCGCTGCCTGGTGGATCTCGATGATCGCATCCGGGCGCACGCGCGAGCCCAGCTCGGTGACGGGCTGGCCGTCCACCAGCACCCAGCCGCGCGGGATCCACTCGTCCGCCTCGCGCCGTGAGCACAGGCCCAGTTCGGACATGCGCTTGGACAGGCGAACCAGGCCGCTGTCCTCCGCCTGGCGCGCCGGCCGCTGCGGCTGCGCCTCGACAGGGTGCGGCGCGCGCGCTTCGCGCTCGGGGCGCGGCGGACGTGCCGGGCGATCTTCGAAGCGGCGCGGCGGGCGATCGTTGTCGAACCGGCGCGGGGCGCGCTCGTCGCCGTAGCGCCGGGGTGGGCGCTGTTCGTCGTCGTAGCGGCGAGGCGGGCGCTCATCGTCAAAGCGCCTCGGGGCCGGGCGTTGGTCGTCGCCATAGCGGCGCGGCGGCCGGTTTTCGTCGAACCGGCGCGGCGGACGTTGCTCATCGCTGAACCGGCGCGGCGGACGCTGATCGCCCTCGCGGCGCTGGCCGCGTTGATCGTCGCCGTAGCGGCGTGGGCGCTCGTCGTCGAAGCGGCGAGGCGGACGTTCGTCATCATACCGGCGCGGGGGGCGCTCGTTGTCGAATCGACGCGGCGCGCGCTGGTCTTCACCGAACTTGCGCGGTGGGCGCGCATCGTCGAATCGGCGAGGCGGGCGGTCTTCGAACCGGCGTGGCGGGTGTTGCTCGTCGCTGAACCGGCGCGGTGGGCGTTCGTCGTCAAAGCGGCGCGGCGGGCGGTCAGCCTGCATTCGGCGCGGCTGCGCTTCGCGCGTCTGGACGTCGTCGCGGCGCGGCTTGCCCGTACCGTCTTCCGGCTTGGGGCGGCGTTGCGAGGGGCGCAGCGGCAGGCGGTCGCGGTTCAGGTCGGACGCGCGCAGCGGCTTGCCCGTGCTGCGTACGGGGTTGCCTGCGTCGTCGCGGCGCACACCCAAGGTCGCCCGTTTGCCCGGGCGCGTGGCGCGCTGGGTGGGGTCGGCGCGGCGCTTGTCGTCGCCCGGAAAATCGTCGGAATCGGTCGTCATGAATCAAAACCCTGGCGCTCAGATGGCGAGCGCATCGAGCAGCTCGCTTTCGAGTTCGAGCTGCAGTTTGTTGTCCTGCGTCAGGCGGGTGCCGTCGACGAGGAAGATGTCTTCCACACGTTCGCCAAGCGTGTTGATGCGAGCGGATTGCACCGACACGCGATGCCGTGCGAGCACGCGCGCAATGGCATACAGCAGGCCCGTGCGGTCGGTGGCGGAGATGGAAAGCAGGTAGTACTGGCCGCGCTCGTCGGGGCGCAGGTCCACGCGCGGCTTGATCGGGAAGCTGCGCGACTGGCGCGAGATGCGGCCGCGCGGCGGCTCCGGCAGTGCAGCCTCGAGCGCGATCTGCTCCGCGAGTTCGTGCTCGACGAGCGTGATGATGTCGCGGTAGTGGCCGGGCTCCACCAGGCCCGTGCCGGGGTCGGCCACCTGGAACGTGTCGAGCGCGTAGCCGTGGTGGGTGGTGTGGATCTTCGCATCGAGAATCGTCAGCCCTTTGCGCTCGAAGTACCCGCAGATGCGTGCGAAGAGGTCGGGCCGGTCAGGCGAGTACACCGCCACCTGCAACCCGACGCCGGCCGGCGAAATGCGCGCCCGCACGATCGGGATGGTGGTGTCGACGCGGTTGTAGAAGTGCCGCGTGAACCAGGCGATGTCGCGCGCGTCATGGCGCAGGAATACGCCCACATCGAGTTGCTTCCACAGCGCCTCATGCGCGGTGTCGTCCAGCGCCGCGAGCCGCAGCAGGGCGCGCGCTTCTTCCTTGCGGCCCTCGAGCACGGCGTGCGGGTCGGTGGTGGCGCCGCCCAGTACGCGCAGCGTCATGCGGTAGAGGTCTTCCAGCAGCTTGCCCTTCCAGGCGTTCCACACCTTGGGGCTGGTGCCGCGAATGTCGGCCACCGTCAGCAGATACAGCGCGGTCAGGCGCCGCTCCGTGCCAACCAGGTCGGCAAAGCGGCGGATGACTTCCGGGTCGCCGAGGTCCTGCTTCTGCGCCACCTGGCTCATCGTCAGGTGGTGTTCGACCAGCCAGACGATGAGGTCGGCGTCTTCCTTGGCGATGCCGTGCTCCTTGCAGAAGCGCCGCGCGTCGGACATGCCCAGCACGGAGTGATCTCCGCCGCGGCCCTTTGCAATGTCGTGGAACAACGCAGCGATGGTCAGCACCCACGGCTTGTCGAAATTCGCCATCAACTGGCTGCAGAACGGGAACTCGTGCGTATGCTCGACAATGGCAAAGCGCCGGATGTTGCGCACCACCATCAGGATGTGCTGGTCGACCGTGTAGACGTGAAACAGGTCGTGCTGCATCTGCCCGACAATGCGGCGGAAGTTCACCAGGTAGCGGCCAAGCACGCTCGTCTGGTTCATCAGCCGCAGCGCATGCGTGATGCCCTGCGGCTGTTGCAGGATCGACAGGAACAGCGCGCGGTTGGCCGGGTCCTTGCGCCACTTGGCGTCCATCAGCGTGCGGGCGTTGTACAGCGCGCGCAGCGTGTTGGCGGCCAGGCCCTTGATGCCGCGCACCTGCTCATACAGCAGGAACGTTTCCAGAATGGCCGTCGGCTCACGTTGGTACAGATCCGGGTCGGCGATCTCGAGCATGCCTTGCCGCTCGACAAAGCGCTCGTTGATCGTGCGCGTGATATCGAGCTCGCTTGGAAACAGCCGTGCCTCGATGTTCTGCAGCACCACGGTGTTGAGTTGCGTGACGGCCTTGGCGACCCAGTAATAGCGGCGCATGAGCTGTTCGCTGGCCCGCTTGGCGGTGGTCGGCCGGTAGCCGAAGGACTCCGCCAGTTGCGTCTGCAGGTCGAACACGAGCACGTCCTGGCGGCGCCCGGCCAGCAGATGCAGCCGCGCCCGCACGGTCTTGAGCAGGCGCTCGTTGGCGGCCAGTTCCTGCGCTTCGCGGCGCGTGAGCAGGCCGTTGCTCAGCAGCTCGCTCCAGCTGGAGCCGAAACCTGCGGCACGCGTCATCCACAGGATCACCTGCAGATCGCGCAGGCCGCCCGGGCTTTCCTTGCAGTTCGGCTCGAGCGAATACGGCGTGTCCTGATACTTGGCGTGCCGCTGGCGCATCTCCAGCAGCTTCGACTGGAAGAAATCCGCCGCGTCAAGGTGACCCTGGTAGTGCGTCTCGAACGTGCGGTACAGGCCTTCGTCGCCGGTCAGCAAGCGCGCTTCCAGCAGCGACGTGCGCACCGTCACGTCTTGCTCGGCTTCCTTGATGCATTCGTCGACCGTGCGCACCGAAGAGCCGATGTCGAGCCCCATGTCCCAGCAGCGCCCGATGAAGGCCTCCAGGCTTGCTTCCAGCGCCTTGTCGGCGGCATGCGGGAGCAGCAGCAGAATGTCGACGTCGGAATGCGGAAACAGCTCACCCCGCCCATAGCCGCCCACCGCGATCAGGGCGCAGTTGGCCGGCATGTCGGCCTGCTGCCAGAGCTGCACGAGGGTGCGGTCTACCGCCCTGGCAAGGCGGGTGACGAGCTGCTGCACATTGGCGTGCTGGTCGAACTGCGCGAACAGGTGCGCGCGTTCGGCCTTCAGGGCGTCGCGCGGTGACGTTTCGGCAGGAACGGCGGCAGTGTGCATGAATGGAGCGGGAATGAAACAGCGACCGGCGTGACTGGCCGGTCGCTGTGAAAAAAAGATGGGCGCGGCCCCTGCGGCGCGCCTGCCGTGTGAGATCAGGCCGCGGCCGGAGCGCTTTCGCGGACGAACTCGGGCGGCGGCGGCGTCAGCGCCGACACCGTCAGCACTTCATAACCGGTGTCCGTCACGAGCACCGTGTGTTCCCATTGGGCCGACAGGCTGCGGTCGCGCGTCTTGACGGTCCACTGGTCGGGCATCGTGCGGATATCGCGCTTGCCGGCGTTGATCATCGGCTCGATCGTGAAGATCATGCCGGCCTTGAGCTCCATGCCGGTGCCCGGACGGCCGTAATGCAGGATCTGCGGATCTTCATGGAACACCTTGCCGATGCCGTGCCCGCAGTATTCGCGCACGACGCTGTAGCCGGCGGCTTCCGCATGCTGCTGGATCACGTGTCCGATGTCGCCGAGGCGCGCGCCGGGGCGCACGGCGGCGATCCCCTTCCACATGCACTCGAAGGTCACCTGTGTCAGGCGCTTCGCCAGGATCGAGCCTTCGCCGACGATGAAGGTGCGGCTGGTGTCGCCGTAATAGCCTTCCTTGGTGATGACCGTGATGTCGAGGTTGACGATGTCGCCGTTCCTGAGCACCTTGTCGCCAGGAATGCCATGGCAGATGACGTCATTGACCGACGTGCAGATCGAGGCGGGGAAGGGCGGGTAGCCCGGCGGCGCATAGTTCAACGGGGCGGGCACGGTGCCTTGCACGTCACGCATGTAGGCATGGCACAGCTCGTCCAGTTTGCCCGTGGTCACACCCGGCTTGACGAACGGCGTGATGTAGTCCAGGACTTCGGAGGCAAGCCGGCAGGCCACGCGCATGTGCGCGATGTCTTCGGCGGTGTGGAGGGTAACGGCCATGCTGTGACTCTTTCTGCACGCAAACGCGCGGGCGATGCGTCGTTGCTAAAAGGCTGATTATCGCACCAAAGCGGCCCGGACGGGGTTTTCCGGGGGGGGGGGCGGGGCGAGCTTCCGCCTGTTCGCTGCAAGTGCGCGGAAGGTCTTGAGTCGATTGGGTTTTTGTCGCTATAATCGCAGGCTAAGCAGTTGCCGGCCATGTGGTTGGCGGCGCTTGAAATCGCGAGCCGCTTCACCGCGGGTGTTTCTCGTACCGCATGCGAGAGATGTCTGAGGCGGCTTCAGACCTAACCCGACTGGAGAATTTCATGTCCGTGACCATGCGCGAAATGCTGGAAGCCGGTGTCCACTTTGGCCACCAGACCCGCTTCTGGAACCCCAAGATGGCCCCCTTCATCTTCGGCCATCGCAACAAGATTCACATCATCAACCTCGAAAAGACGCTGCCGATGTACCTGGACGCACTGAAGTACGTGCGCCAACTGGCAGCCAACCGGGGCACCATCCTGTTCGTCGGCACGAAGCGCCAGTCGCGTGAGATCCTGGCCGAGGAAGCCGCTCGTGCAGGCATGCCGTACGTCGACAGCCGCTGGCTCGGCGGCATGCTGACCAACTTCAAGACGGTCAAGACCTCCATCAAGCGCCTGAAGGACATGGAAGCCGCCAAGGAAGCCGGCGCGCTGGACACCATGAGCAAGAAGGAAGCGCTGATGTTCGAGCGCGAAATGGACAAGCTGGAAAAGTCCATCGGCGGCATCAAGGACATGGGCGGCATTCCGGACGCCATCTTCGTGGTGGACGTCGGTTATCACAAGATTGCCGTGACCGAAGCTGCCAAGCTGGGCATTCCGGTGATTGGCGTGGTTGATACGAACCACTCGCCGGAAGGCATCGACTACGTCATCCCGGGTAACGACGACTCGAGCAAGGCTGTTGCACTGTACGTGCGCGGCGTGGCCGACGCGATCCTGGAAGGCCGTGCCAACGCGGTG
Organism: Ralstonia mannitolilytica; assembly: GCF_905397375.1. Classification (GTDB taxonomy): domain Bacteria; phylum Pseudomonadota; class Gammaproteobacteria; order Burkholderiales; family Burkholderiaceae; genus Ralstonia; species Ralstonia mannitolilytica. Next base: position 297,078 of record NZ_CAJPVG010000003.1, on the reverse strand, counting down.
CAGGAAGTGGTGGAAGCGGCTCGCGGCGGCGACGACTTCGTCGAAGTCCAGGAAGGCTAAAACACAAGAAGGCGCGCGCCCGTGCGTGATCGCGCGGGACGCACGCCAGGCCATGCCGGTGAGGCGGTACCCCACCGAAATCGATGGCCAAACAGGGGCGCGTAACGAACGCCCCTTTTTTTTGAATTTGTCATGCGGATGACCCGCCCGCGTCGTATTGGGTGGTGCGTCCGATGGAAACCGGACGGCAGGACGGCGCAACGCGAGGATGAAACCGCGCGCGACCGGACGACGATCTGAAACAAGGAGCATGAGAATGGCGGCAATTACCGCAAGCATGGTGGCAGAACTGCGCGCGAAGACCGACGCGCCGATGATGGAATGCAAGAAGGCCCTGACCGAAGCCGAAGGCAACATGGAAAAGGCCGAAGAGATCCTGCGCGTGAAGCTCGGCAACAAGGCTGGCAAGGCCGCCTCGCGCATCACGGCTGAAGGCGTGGTCGCCGCAGCCGTCGAAGGCACGACCGGCGCGCTGGTCGAGATCAACTGCGAAACCGACTTCGTCTCGAAGAACGATTCGTTCCTGGCCTTCGCCAACTCGGTCGCCGCACTGATTGCCAAGAACAACCCGGCTGACGTTGCGGCTGTCGGCGCGCTGCCGCTGTCGCAGGACGGCTTCGGCCCGACGGTGGAAGACGTGCGCGTGGGCCTGATCGGCAAGATCGGCGAGAACATGACGATCCGCCGCTTCCAGCGCTTCGAGGGTTCGAAGCTCGCTTCGTACCTGCACGGCACCCGCATCGGCGTGATGGTGGCCTTCGAAGGCGACGACGTGGCCGCCAAGGACGTGGCGATGCACGCGGCGGCCATGAAGCCGGTGGCACTGTCGTCGAACGACGTGCCGGCTGAGCTGATCGCCAAGGAGCGCAGCATTGCCGAGCAGAAGGCTGCCGAGTCCGGCAAGCCGGCCGAAATCGTTGCCAAGATGGTGGAAGGCAGCGTGCAGAAGTACCTGAAGGAAGTCTCGCTGCTGAATCAGCCGTTCGTGAAGAACGACAAGCAGACCGTGGAGCAGATGCTCAAGGCTGCCAACACGACCGTGAAGAGCTTCACGCTGTATGTGGTGGGCGAGGGCATCGAGAAGAAGCAGGACGACTTCGCTGCCGAAGTGGCTGCCCAGGTGGCGGCTGCCAAGCAACAGGCGTAATGCTGGTTCGATTGCTTCCGATGGCGAGTCGATCCGCCCTCCGGCGCTGGCCGGCAGGGCAACTTTTCTCCGTCGGCGCGATCGTATAATGCCGAGCAAACAGGGCACCGCAAGGTGCCCTGTTTGCAGGTGCAGCCTCCTTGCGCGGGCGTCGCCCGGGATTCCACCCGGACGGCTCCCCCGCAAGAAGGTTGCGGGATGCGCGAAGCCCGGCTTCGCCAATCGCAGCGTCGTTTCCCCCTTTCCTGTCTCCCGTCTCAGGAATCGTCACGAGGATCTCCATGCCTGCCTACAAGCGCGTTCTACTCAAACTTTCCGGCGAAGCCCTGATGGGCGACGATGCCTTCGGCATCAATCGCGGCACCATCGAAGGGATGGTCAACGACATCGCCGAAATCGTGAAGCTGGGCGTGCAGGTGGCAGTGGTGATCGGCGGCGGCAACATCTTCCGCGGTGTGGCTGGCGGTGCGGCCGGCATGGACCGCGCCACGGCCGATTACATGGGCATGCTGGCCACCATGATGAACGCGCTGGCGCTGCAGGATGCCATGCGCCACGCCAACCTCGAGGGGCGCGTGCAGTCGGCGCTGCGCCTGGACCAGGTGGTTGAGCCGTACATCCGCCCGCGCGCCATTCGCCAGCTGGAAGAGGGCAAGATCGTGATCTTCGCGGCGGGTACGGGCAACCCGTTCTTCACCACCGATACGGCGGCTGCGCTGCGCGGCTCGGAGATCGGCGCGGAAATCGTATTGAAGGCCACCAAGGTCGATGGCGTCTACACCGCGGATCCGAAGAAGGATCCAAGCGCCACCCGCTACACCACCATCAGCTTCGACGAGGCCATCTCGCGCAACCTGCAGGTGATGGATGCGACGGCATTCGCGTTGTGCCGCGATCAGAAGCTGCCCATCAAGGTGTTCTCGATCCAGAAGCCGGGCGCGCTCAAGCGCGTCATCATGGGCGAGGACGAGGGCACGCTCGTTCACGTCTAAGGCCGCCTCGCCCGCTGCCGCAAGCGTCTTTTTACCGTTCGCTGACGCCGCATCAATGGCGTTGGCGAACGGCTTCCATGTAAAATCGCCTATTGTCTTTTCGGCCGTGCCGATGCCCTGTGTCGTGTCCCGGGGTGCGCATCTGGCCGGCCGTTATCGTTCGGAGGAAGTATGAGCGTCGCCGATATCAAGAAGAATACCGAGCAGAAAATGCAGAAGTCGATCGAGGCTCTGAAGGCGGATCTGGCCAAGATCCGCACGGGCCGCGCGCACACTGGCCTGCTCGATCACGTGCAGGTCGACTACTACGGCTCGATGGTGCCGATCAGCCAGGTCGCCAACGTGACGCTGGTGGACGCCCGTACGATCGGTGTGCAGCCGTGGGAAAAGAAGATGGTGCAAGTCGTGGAAAAGGCGATCCGTGAAGCGGACCTGGGCCTGAACCCGGCCACCATGGGCGACCTCATCCGCGTGCCGACGCCGCCGCTGACCGAAGAGCGCCGCAAGGAGTTGGCCAAGGTCGTCAAGGGCGAGGGCGAGGATGCCAAGGTCGCCGTGCGCAACCTGCGCCGCGATGCCAACGAGCAACTGAAGAAGCTCGTCAAGGACAAGGCCATCTCCGAGGACGACGAGCGTCGTGGCGGCGATGAGGTTCAGAAGCTGACCGACAAGTTCGTCGCCGAGATCGACAAGCTCGTCGCCGAGAAAGACAAGGAAATCATGACGGTGTAAGGCCGTATCCCACTGCATGCGCACTGGGCGCGGGCGGCGGGAAATCCGATTCATGCATATCAGTTCCACACTGGCGGTACCCGATACCGCCGACACGCCTCGGCACGTGGCCATCATCATGGACGGCAACGGTCGTTGGGCGACCGAGCGCCATCTGCCGCGCGTCGCCGGGCACAGCCGCGGCCTCGAAGCCGTGCGCGCCACGGTGGAAGCCGCGGCCCGCCGCGGTGTCGGTTATCTCACGCTGTTCGCCTTCAGCTCCGAAAACTGGCGTCGCCCGGCTGAGGAAGTCACGTTCCTGATGAAGCTGTTCATGACGGCACTGCGCCGCGAAGTGAGCAAGCTACACGAAAACGGCATCCGCCTGCGCGTGGTCGGCGATCTGGCGGCGTTCAGCCCGCGTATCCAGTTGCTGATTCGCGAGGCCGAGGCCAAGACGGCCAACAACCCCGGCCTCACCGTGACGATCCTCGCCAATTACGGCGGGCGCTGGGACATTCTCCAGGCCATGCGCGCGTTGCTGGCCGCGCAGCCCGGCATTGCGCCCGAAGCGATCACCGAGGAAACGCTCGCGCCGTACATGGCACTCGCCTATGCACCGGAACCGGATCTCTTCATCCGCACGGGCGGGGAGCAGCGCATCAGCAACTTCCTGTTGTGGCAGTTGGCGTATTCCGAGCTGTACTTCACCGAGCGCTACTGGCCCGATTTCGATGCCGCCGAGCTTGACCGCGCCTTTGCGTGGTATCGCAACCGCGAGCGCCGTTTCGGCCGCACCAGCGCCCAACTCGAAACCGATGTCCCCCCCGCGCTGTCCGCCGGAGCCTGACACATGCTGCTGACCCGCGTGGTTACCGCTGTCTGCCTGCTGATTGTCATCCTTCCCATTCTGTTTTTCGCGCCGCCCGCCGGGCTGGTCGGATTGGTGACGGTGTTCGCCGCCCTGGCCGCCTGGGAATGGGGCCGCCTCGTGCGTCTGCCGGGCAGTTGGGGCCCCCTGCTGTACGCCGTGGTCGTCGTTCTGCTGACGATCGCGTGGTACGACATTCCCGCCCGCGGCGATGTCCGCCTGCTGTTTTACGCAGACGTTGTCGCATGGCTCGTGGCGTGGATGCTGCTGGCGGGCGGTATTCGCGCGTTGCAAGGTGGGCGGCAGCTGGTGTTTGCGCTCCTTGGGATGGTGATCCTGCCGGCGTTTGTCCATGCAGTGAGTACGTTGCGTGCAGAGGGCATCGCGTTCTTGCTGTCGGTGGCCGTGCTGGTCTGGGCAGCCGATGTGGGGGCATATTTTGTCGGCAAGGCGGTGGGCCGCCGCAAGCTCGCGCCGAGCATCAGCCCGGGCAAGTCCTGGGAAGGGGCGATTGGGGGCGCCGTGCTGGTCGCGCTGATTGCCGCCGTGGCGGGCCTGACCCACTGGTTTGCGCCGACCTGGTTTTCGTATGAATTTGATCGGCGCGGCACCCTGGTCGCCCTGGTGCTGACGCTGCTTCTGGTGGCCGCGAGCATCGGCGGCGACCTGTTCGAATCGCTGCTCAAGCGCCAGGTCGGCATGAAGGACAGCAGCCGCCTGCTGCCCGGCCATGGCGGCGTGCTCGACCGGATCGACGCGCTGCTGCCGGTGTTCCCGCTCGCCGCGCTGCTGATTTCCTGAGGCGTCCGGACATGATTCGCCTGACAGTTCTTGGCGCCACTGGCTCCATCGGCGACAGCACGCTCGACGTGGTGCGCCGCCATCCGGACAAGTACCGCATTCTGGCGCTCACGGCCAACGCGCAGGCCGACAAGCTTGCCGCACTGTGCCGCGAGTTTCATCCGCAAATGGCCGTGCTCGGCTCGGTGGCGGCGGCGGACGCCTTGCGCGACCACCTGGGCGCCGATGCGGCCGGTATCGATATTCGGTCCGGCGCCGATGCCCTCGAGGCCGCCGCCGCCCACCCCGATTGCGATGCGGTGATGGCCGCCATCGTCGGTGCGGCGGGGCTGCGTCCGACGCTGGCGGCCGTGCGCGCCGGCAAGCGCGTGCTTCTAGCGAACAAGGAGGCGCTTGTGATGTCGGGCGCGCTGTTCATGGAGGCGGTGCGCCAGCATGGCGCCACCGTGCTCCCGATCGACAGCGAGCACAACGCGATCTTCCAGTGTCTTCCGCCGCAGGCGCCGCAGTTTGGGCGCGGGGTGTCGCGCATCGTGCTGACCGCCTCGGGTGGTCCATTCCGCACGCGCGACGTCGATACGCTCGCCGATGTGACGCCAGACCAGGCCTGTGCGCACCCGAACTGGGTCATGGGTCGCAAGATCTCCGTCGACTCCGCCACCATGATGAACAAGGGGCTGGAAGTGATCGAGGCGTACTGGCTCTTCGGTGTGCCGGTAGAGCGCCTGGAGGTCCTGATTCACCCGCAGAGCGTGATTCACTCGATGGTCGGGTACGACGACGGCTCGGTACTCGCGCAACTGGGCAACCCCGACATGCGCACGCCGATCGCGTACGGGCTGGCCTATCCCGAGCGCATTGACGCGGGCGTGCCGCTGCTCGACCTTGCGGCCACCGGCACGCTGACGTTCGAGGCGCCGGACCTGCGCCGCTTTCCCTGTCTGGCGCTTGCCTTTGATGCGCTACGTGCCGGCGGCACGGCGCCTGCTGTGCTGAACGCAGCCAACGAGGTGGCCGTTGAGGCATTTTTGCAGCGCCGCATCCGGTTCACCGACATCGCTGCCGTGGTGGCCGATACCCTGGGCCGTGCGTCCATCGTTCCAGCCGACTCGCTGGACACCGTTTTTGCCGCCGACGCCCAGGCGCGGGCCCACGCGCAGCACTACATCGGAACTGCCCGTGTGCAACTGCCGGCCGCCTGAAAGCGGGCGGTCAGAGCGAGCGGGTAACATAGCGGCTTTGCGCGGGGCGATCCTGCGCATGTCCTTCAGTGCATCCGGAGAAGGTTCTTGCAGACTGTTTTAGCCTTTGTCTTCGCGATCGCGGTACTGATCGTCATTCATGAACTGGGCCATTACAGCGTCGCGCGCCTGTGCGGCGTCAAGGTGCTGCGTTTTTCGGTCGGCTTCGGCAAGGTGCTCTTCCGCCGTGTCGGCCGGGGGCCCGACCGTACGGAATGGACGATCTGCGCCATTCCCCTGGGCGGCTACGTCAAGATGCTCGGCGAAGGCTCGCGCGATCCGGAGAAGGATCCGCCCATCCTGCCCGAAGACTTGCCGCGGACGTTCGATCATCAGCCCGTCTATAAGCGATTCGCCATCGTTGCCGCGGGGCCGCTCGCCAATTTCCTGTTGGCGATCGTCCTGTATGCGGCGCTGGCGTGGGTCGGCGCCGTGGAGCCACTGCCCATCCTGGGCGCGCCGCCGCCCGGCAGCATTGCCGCGCAAGCCGATCTGCGGGCCAAGGACCGCGTGATTGCGGTCGGCACGGAAAGCGAGGCGCCCACGCCGGTCCGCAGCTGGAGCGACGTCCGCATGCGGTTGTACTCGGCCGGCATTGGTGGGCATGAGGCGGTGGTCGTGGTGCGCGGAACCGACGGCGCCGAGCGCACCGTCCGGCTGCAAGGCCTGCCGAGCGCCGCGCGCACGCCGCAGGCCGACGTGATCGACCAGATCGGTCTGCGCCTGCAAGGCGGCCCCGTGACGGTTGTCGATGTGCTGCCGGCCAGTGCGGCGGCCCGTGCCGGGTTGCAGGCCGGCGACCAGATCGTTCGCTTTGCCGGCGTGCCCGCAGACCAGGCGACCGACCTGATCCGCCAGATTCGCGCCATGCCCGAGCAGAATGCGTCGATCGATATCCTGCGCAATGGTGAGCCGATGACGCTGCCGGTGCGTCCGGATGCCAGCGCAGACCCGAAGAACCCGAATGGTCCGAGGCTCGGCAAGCTTGGCGCGCAACTGAATCAGAAGGTCGAAACGGCCCTGATCCGCGACGAGCCGGGCGCCGCATTCGCGCATGCCGTGCGTGAGGTTTGGCAGACTTCCGTGCTGTCGCTGCAGGTGCTGGGCAAGATGATCGTGGGGCAGGCGTCGCTGCAGAACCTGAGTGGCCCGATTACGGTGGCCGACTTTGCAGGCAAGGCGGCAAGCCTTGGCTGGCAGACGTTTGTGAGCTTTCTGGCGTTGATCAGCGTCAGCCTCGGCGTCCTGAACTTATTGCCCGTTCCGGTATTGGATGGGGGGCATTTGCTGTATTATTGCGTGGAATTTTTGACAGGCCGACCCGTGCCGGAATCCTGGCAAGCAGTCCTTCAGAAGATCGGCGTCGCCTGCATCCTGCTTCTCACTTCGCTCGCCTTGTACAACGATCTGAGTCGGTTATTCCTGACTCGAGGCTAGACGTGTTGCAAGCCTCATCGTTGCCACAGGCGTGAGCGGGCAACCCAGCGTTTCGAAAACACTCAGAAGTGGATTCCCAACCGGATCCAATTAGGGGATTAGATTGATCAGACAACATCGCTTCCCGCTCAGCGTGCTGGCGGCTTCCGTGCTGACCGTTACTGCCGGTCAGGCTCATGCAGTGGAGCCGTTCGTCGTCAAGGACATTCGCGTGGAGGGGGTACAGCGCGTCGAGCCGGGTACCGTGTTCGGCTATCTGCCCGTGAAGGTGGGTGAGACCTTCACCGACGACAAGGGCGCAGAATCGATCCGCGCGCTCTACAACACCGGCTTCTTCAAGGATGTGCAGATCCGCGCTGAGGGCAACGTGCTCGTGGTCCGCGTGGAAGAGCGCCCGGCCATCTCGCAGCTCGAATTCATCGGCTTCAAGGAGTTCGACAAGGAAGCGCTGCGCCGCACGCTGCGCGGCGTGGGCGTGGCCGAGGCCCGCTACTACGATAAGTCCCTGATCGATCGCGCCGAGCAGGAAATCAAGCGTCAGTACGTTTCGCGCGGCTACTACGCCGCCGAAGTGTCGACCACCGTCACGCCGGTCGATGCGAACCGTGTGTCGATCACGTTCACCGTGGACGAAGGCCCGACGGCCAAGATCCGCCAGATCAACATCGTCGGCAACAAGGCCTTCTCCGAAGGGGACCTGCGCGACGAGATGCAGCTTTCCACACCGAACTGGCTGTCGTGGTACACCAAGAACGATCTGTACTCGAAGCAGAAGCTCACGGCTGACCTGGAGGCGCTGCGTTCGTTCTACCTCGATCGCGGCTATCTCGAATTCGCCATTGAGTCGACCCAGGTTTCCATCACGCCGGACAAGAAGGACATCTACCTGACGCTGAACATCCACGAGGGTGAGCAGTACAAGGTGTCCGACATCAAGCTGACCGGCGAGCTGCTGGGCAAGCAGCCCGAAATGGAGAAGCTCATCAAGCTCAAGCAGGGCGACGTGTTCTCGTCGGCCAAGCTGTCGTCGACGACCAAGGCGATCACCGACCTGCTCGGCACGTACGGCTACGCGTTTGCGACCATCAACCCGCAGCCGCAGATCAACCAGAAGGACCGCACGGTTGCGCTGACGCTGGTGGTCGATCCGGGCCGTCGCGTGTACGTGCGCCGCGTCAACGTGGTAGGCAACAGCAAGACGCGCGACGAAGTCGTGCGCCGCGAAATGCGCCAGATGGAAGCCTCGTGGTTTGACGGCGAAAAGCTGCAACTCTCGCAGAACCGCATCAACCGCACGGGGTACTTCACCGACGCGAACATCACCACCGAGGACGTGCCGGGCACGGCCGACCAGGTCGATGTGAACGTCAACGTGACCGAGAAGCCGACCGGCCAGATCAACCTGGGTGTGGGCTTCTCGTCGACCGACAAGCTGGTGCTGTCGGCAGGTATCCGCCAGGACAACGTGTTCGGCTCCGGTACCAGCCTCGGCCTGGATGTGAACACGTCCAAGTCGAACCGCACGATTGCCGTCACGCAATACGATCCGTACTTCACGGTGGATGGCATCAGCCGCTCGACCGAGCTGTACTACCGCACGTACCGCCCGCTGTACTACACGGGTGACCAGGACTACCGCGTCGTCCAGCAGGGCGGCAACGTCAAGTTTGGTGTGCCGTTCTCGGAAACCGATACGGTCTTCTTCGGTATCGGCTACGAGCGCACGACCATCGACGTGACGGCCAACACGCCGCTGGCCTATCAGAACTACGTTGCCAAGAACGGCCGCATCACGAACAACTTCCCGATCACGATCGGCTGGTCGAAGGACCAGCGCGACAGTGCCCTGGTGCCGACGCGCGGCCGCTATCAGCAGGCCAACCTGGAATTCGGTATTCCGGGCGGCGATCTGCAGTACTACCGTGCGTACTACCAGCACCAGTACTTCTATCCGCTGTCGAAGTCGTTCACGATGGCGTTCAACAACGAAATCGGTTACGGCCACGGCTACGGCAAGAGCGACTTCCCGGTCTTCAAGAACTACTACGCTGGCGGTATCGGCTCGGTGCGCGGCTATGAAACCAGCACGCTCGGCCCGCGCGACGCCAACGGCGTGGCCATCGGTGGCGCGAGCAAGTTCGTCGGCAACATCGAGTTCATCTTCCCGCTGCCGGGTTCGGGCGTGGACCGTACCGTTCGCCTGTTCACGTTCTTCGACTACGGTAACGTGTTTGCAGAAGGCCAACCGTACAAGTTCAGCGAGATGCGGTATTCGACGGGCTTCGGGTTGTCGTGGCTCTCGCCGATCGGTCCGCTGAAGATCAGCATGGGCTTCCCGCTCAAGCGCAAGACCGAAGATCAAACGCAACGCTTCCAGTTCCAGATCGGGACTGCATTCTAATGACCGCATTCATCATGAAATCCACGCGCATCACGTTGTCCCGCATGGGCGTGTCCGCTGCATTTGTCGCGCTGGCTGCTGCCGGTGTTGCGTCGCCCGCCGCGGCGCAGGAAGCCCGCATCGCTGCCGTCAATTCGGAGCGCATCCTGCGCGATTCGCAGCCGGCCAAGGCGGCCCAGTCCAAGCTGGAAGCCGAGTTCGCCAAGCGCGACCGCGAACTGCAGGACATGGCCTCCAAACTCAAGGCCATGTCGGACAAGCTCGACAAGGATTCCGCCGTGCTGGCCGATTCCGACCGGACGCGCCGTCAGCGTGAGCTGTCGGACCTCGACCGTGACTTCCAGCGCAAGCAGCGCGAGTTCCGTGAAGACCTGAACCAGCGTCGCAACGAAGAGCTGGCCCAGGTGCTCGAGCGCGCCAACCGCGTCATCCGGTCGATCGCTGAACAGCGCAAGTACGACCTGATCGTGCAGGAAGCCGTGTACGTCAATCCCCGCATCGACATCACCGACGATGTGCTGAAGGCCCTGAACACTTCGCAATCGGCGAAATGAGGTTGTTCCCATGTCGTTTTCGCTTGGTGAGCTTGCCGCGTCGCTCGGCGCGACCGTCCAGGGTGACGCTGGCCTGATCGTCAAGTCGATCGCGCCGCTCGATCAGGCGGGCGCCGATCAGCTCGCTTTTCTTTCCAATCCGCTGTACCTCAACCAGGCCGTGAGTTCGGGCGCGGGCGCGATCATTGTGTCGGCCCGTGATCTGGAGACGCTCGAAAGCCAGGGGCACGTTGCCGGCCGGAACTGGCTGGTGGCCGCCAACCCGTATGCTGCATTTGCGCGCGTGGCGCAGCGCTTTGTTGCGCTGTCGGCGCGGCCCGTTGCGCCCGGCATTCACCCGAGCGCGAGCGTGGGCGAGGGTGCTGTGGTGCCTGCGTCGTGCTCGATCGGGCCGAACGTCATCATCGAAGCCGGCGCGGTGCTGGGCGAACGCGTGCGAATCGTCGGCAACAGCTTTGTGGGTGCGGGTGCGTGCATCGGCGATGACTCGCTCATTTACGCCAACGTTTCGATCTACCACGGCTGCGTGATCGGCGCGCGATGCATCGTGCATAGCGGCGCCGTGATCGGCGCAGACGGCTTTGGCTTTGCACCGGACTTTGGGCCGCAGGGCGGCGAGTGGGTGAAGATTCCGCAGATGGGCCGGGCCGTCATTGGAGACGACGTCGAGATCGGCGCGAACACCGCCATCGACCGCGGCGCCATGGCCGACACGGTGGTCGAACAGGGCTGCAAGATCGATAACCAGGTGCAGATCGCGCACAACGTGCATGTGGGCGCCTATACCGTCATCGCCGGTTGTGCCGCCATCTCGGGCAGCACCAAGATCGGGCGCTACTGCATCATCGGCGGCGCGGCCAATTTTGCCGGCCACCTGACGATTGCCGATCGCGTGACGGTGTCGGGCGGCACGTCCATCACCAAGTCCATCACCAAACCCGGTGGCCACTTCACCAGCGTCTTCCCGTTCATGCCGCATGGCGACTGGGAGCGCAACGCGGCCATCGTTCGAGGCCTGACGCGCATGCGCGAACGGTTGCAACAACTGGAACAGCAGGTCAAGGACCTGCGACAAGAATCATGACCGAAGCATCTAACGCGACGACGAGCCTCGTCAGCGATTTCAACATCAAGAAAATTCTGGACCTGCTGCCGCATCGTTATCCGATGCTGCTGGTGGATCGCGTGGTGGAGCTCGAGGCCGGCAAGCGCATCAAGGCCATCAAGAACGTGACGTTCAACGAGCCGTTCTTCAATGGCCACTTTCCGGGGCATCCGGTCATGCCAGGCGTGCTGATCCTGGAAGCGCTCGCGCAGACCGCTGCGCTGCTGACGTTTGGCGATCCGGATCATAAGCGCCAGGAGAACGATCTGTACCTGTTCACGGCCATCGACGCCGCCCGCTTCAAGCGTCAGGTTGTGCCGGGCGACCAGCTTTCCCTGAACGCCGAAGTGCTGCGCGGCAAGCGCGGCTTCTGGAAGTTCAAGGTGTTCGCCATGGTGGACGGTGAGCTTGCGGCGGAGGCCGAGATCATGTGCGCCATCATCAAGGACGAACCGAAGGGTGAGGCATGAGCGCCACCAAGATCCATCCGACCGCCCAGATCGACCCCAAGGCTGAGCTCGACTCGAGCGTGGAAGTCGGGGCCTTCACGGTCGTGGGGCCGAACGTGCGTATCGGCGCGGGCACGCGCATCGGCCACCACACGGTGGTGGAGGGGTACACGACGCTCGGCCGCGACAACAGCATCGGGCACTTCGCGTCCGTGGGCGGCCGCCCGCAGGACATGAAATATCGCGATGAGCCGACGCAGCTCATCGTGGGCGATCGCAACACCATCCGCGAGTTCACCACGATCCACACTGGCACTGCGCAGGATGCGGGCATCACGTCCATCGGCGATGACAACTGGATCATGGCCTACGTGCACATCGCACACGATTGCCGCGTCGGCAACCACACCGTGTTCTCCAGCAACGCGCAGATTGCCGGCCACGTGGAAGTGGGCGACTGGGCGATCCTGGGCGGCATGTCCGGCGTGCACCAGTTCGTGCGGATTGGCGCCCACGCCATGCTCGGTGGCGCCTCTGCGCTCGTGCAGGACGTCCCGCCATTCGTGATCGCCGCGAGCGACAAGGGCGGCAACAAGGCCGCCCCGCACGGCATCAACGTGGAAGGCCTGCGTCGCCGCGGCTTCACGGCGGAACAGATCACCGGCCTGCGCCAGGCGTACAAGCTGCTCTACAAGAGCGATCTGAGCTTCGACCAGGCCAAGGCCGAAATTGCCGCGCAGATGGCCCAGGCAAGCGATGCCCCGACCCGCGAGGCGCTCAGCACGTTTGCCGACTTCATTGCCGCGACCAAGCGCGGCATCGTGCGTTGACCGAGCCGACCGCGCCGGTGCGCCGCATCGGCATGGTGGCCGGCGAAGCGTCCGGCGATCTGCTGGCCTCGCTGCTGCTCAAGGGGCTGCATGCGCAGCTGCCCGCCGACATCGCCTACCGCGGCATCGGCGGGGCACGCATGGCCGAGCAGGGCTTTCAGTCGAACTGGCCGATGCACAAGCTGTCGGTCAACGGCTATGTGGAGGTGCTCGGCCAGTTGCGCGAGATCCTGGCGATCCGCAAGGAGCTCAAGCAGGACCTGCTGGCCAAGCCGCCGCTGGCCTTCATCGGCGTCGACGCGCCGGACTTCAATTTCAACGTCGAGATCGCGATGCGGCAGGCGGGTGTGCCGGTGGTGCACTTCGTGAGCCCGTCGATCTGGGCGTGGCGCGCGGGCCGCATCAAGACGATCGCCAAGGCGGTCGACCACATCCTGTGCCTGTTCCCGTTCGAGCCAGAGATCTATGCCAAGGCCGGGATTCCGGCCACCTATGTCGGGCATCCGCTGGCCGACGAGATCCCGCTTGTGCCGGACGTGGAAGGCGCCCGCACGCGCCTGGGGCTGCCGCTGGGCCGCAAGGTCGTTGCCGTGCTTCCGGGCAGCCGCAATTCCGAGGTGAAGCATCTCGGGCCGACGCTGTTTGCCGCCATGGCCCGCATGCAGCTGGTGGAGCCGGACCTCGCATTCGTGCTGCCGGCGGCCAATGCCATGCTGCGGGAGCGCATCGATGCGTTGCGTGCCCAGCATCCGGGCCTGCACCTGTGGGTGGTGGACGGCCAGTCACATGCAGCGATGGAGGCGGCCGATGTCATCCTGCTGGCCAGCGGCACGGCCACGCTCGAAGCCGCGCTGTACAAGAAGCCCATGGTCATCACTTACAAGGTGCCCTGGCTCACGGCGCAGATCATGAAGCGCAAGGGCTATCTGCCCTACGTGGGCCTGCCGAACATTCTCTCGGGCCGCTTCGTCGTGCCGGAGTTGCTGCAGGATGACGCGACGCCCCAGGCGCTCGCGCGCGAGACGCTGCTGCAGCTGAGCGACCACGCCAACGCCACGTTCCTGCGCGAGCACTTCACGCAGATGCACCTGACGCTCAAGCAGAACATGGCGGAGATCGGCGCGAAGGTCGTGGTCGATCTGCTGCGCAGCCGCGGCAGGCTCTGACACCATGGCTGGACGCAATCCCGATCCTGCGCAACTGGGTCTGCCGCTCGTGCAAGCGCCGGCGGGCAAGCGCGTGCGCCGCATCCTCTGCGGCGTGGACGAGGCCGGGCGCGGGCCGCTCGCCGGGCCCGTGACGGCCGCTGCGGTGATCCTCAACCCCCGCAAGCCCATCAAGGGCCTGGCCGATTCCAAGATCCTCACCGCCAAGAAGCGCGAGGCGCTGTACGAAGAGATCGTCGAGAAAGCCGTGGCCTGGCACGTCGCCGAAGCCACCGTTGAAGAAATCGACCGCATCAACATCCTGCACGCCACGATGCTCGCGATGCAGCGCGCCGTGCAGGGCGTGGCCGCTCAAGGCGCGCTGCCCGACCTCGTGCAGGTGGACGGTAACCGCTGCCCTCAGGTGGCGTTTGCCGTGGAGGCCGTCGTCAAGGGCGATGCGCTGGTGCCGGCCATCTCGGCGGCGTCCATCCTGGCCAAGGTCACGCGCGACCGGCAACTGGCCGCGCTGCATGTCGAATTCCCGCACTATGGTTTCGACGTCCATGCCGGCTACGGCACTCCACAACACCTCGCGGCAATCGACTTGCATGGCGTGACGCCGCATCATCGCCGCTCGTTCGCACCTGTGCGCCGCGCGCTGCAAGGCCTCACGGTGATGACCGCCGAAGCCGCCGCGGCCCAAAGCGCATGGGACGACTGACATTGGGCCCGATCATTCCGTGAAGCACATCACCTCCCGCGACAACGCGGTGTTCAAGCACCTCAAGGCGCTGTCGGGTTCCACGCAGCAGCGCCGGCGCGCCGGGCAGTCCATGCTCGATGGCGTGCATCTCGTCGCGGCCTATCTCGATGCCGGGTTCATACCGCAGCAGTGCCTCGTCTCTGAACGGCACCTGGCGCATCCCGAGGTCGCGCCACTGCTGGATCGCGTCGATCCGCAGACGATCATTCTGCTGGCCGACCCGTTGTTCAGCCAACTCACGACGGTCGTGAACGGGGTCGACGTGATGGCCCTGATCGACACCCCGGAAGGGCGCCTGCCGCATGTCATCGATGCCGACTGCGTGATCCTCGATGGCATCCAGGACGCCGGTAACGTGGGCTCGATCCTGCGTTGCGCCGCCGCCTCGGGTGTGCGCGACGTCTTCATGACGGCAGGCTGTGCCTTTGCGTGGTCCGCCAAGACGCTGCGCGCGGCAATGGGCGCGCATTTCCATCTCAATATCGTTGAGCACTGCACGTTCGAGAGCGTGAAGTCGCGCCTGCAAGTGCCGTTGCTGGCGACGTCCTCGCATGCCAGGCAGGCGGTGTTCGATGTACGGCTCGATACGCCCGTTGGCTGGGTGTTCGGCAATGAAGGCGCAGGCGTGTCGGACGTCTGGCTTTCCGCGGTGACCACTCCCGTCGTGATTCCTCAGCCGGGCGGGATGGAATCCCTGAACGTGGCTGCCGCGGCAGCCATCTGCCTGTTCGAGGCTGTGCGCCAACGTCGGGCGCGTTAGGGCGCCATTTTTCTGCCGACTGTCCATCACACGGTGTTTTCAAACGCCAAAACCTGCATTGACTTTGCCATTGAGTAATGGAACATTGGTGGCGGCACCGTTGAGCGCCCCAGATAACCAGACTCAAGGAGACCGCCATGCCGACCCCCACGCTGGCGCACGTCAATATGGACGAACTGGCGCAATTCCGCGAAATCCAGCAGCTTGCCTACCAGTGCGTCGAGGCCGTCGGAGCCATGCTTCGCCCGGGCATGACGGAAAAGGATGCTGCCAAGCTGCTCACCGAATGGCTTGGCGATCGCGGCGTACACGACTGGCTGCACAAGCCGTTTGCCTGGTTTGGTGATCGCACGGCGTTCCAGGGTTTTTCGGGCCTTGCTCACTTGGGCGGCTTCAATCTGGCGTTCTTTCCATCGTCGCGGCGGCTGGAAGAGAACATGCCCGTCATCCTCGACGTGGCGCCGGTGCGCAATGGCGTGATTGCCGATGTCGGCTACGCCATGTGCCTCGGGGAGAACGCCATCCTCGAGCAACTGCAGGACGACCTGATGGCGCACCGCGAACGCATCGTGCGGCTGGTCCGCGAGCGACGCTCGATGGCGGATGTGGCACGTGCGGTGGACCAGCTCTGCATGAAGCAGGGCGTGGAACCGCGCCACAAGGCGTATCCGTTCAAGGTGCTCGCGCATCGCGTGGCAAAGCTGCAGAGGCCGTCCACGCCGCGCTTCGTGGCGCGGTTCGGGCTGAACGCCACGCGCAACCTGATGCTCGAGCAGGTGCGCAGCGGCAAGCAGGAGGGGTGGTCGCCGCTGTGGTCGATCGACCGGCGCTCGGAACATGCACCGGTGCCCGGCCTGTGGGCGGTCGAGCCTCACCTGGGCTTCCACGGCGTTGGCGCCAAGTTCGAGGAGCTGCTCGTCATTACGGAGGACGATGCGTATTGGCTCGACGACGACCTGCCGCACGTGCGCCGCTGGCAGCAGCGCCAGATGACACAACAGCGCGCGGCCTGACGGCGCCGGAGGTTTCCGATGCAGACGCTTCTCGAAGAGGCCCCGCTGGCGCTGTTCGAGCCGGCCGCGGCGTTCCCGCGCGCCGAGCGCACCGTGCACTCCGGCGACGTCACGCTGGCCGTCAAAACGTGGGGCGACCCGGCGCGCCCGACCGTCGTGCTCGTCCACGGCTATCCCGACAACAGCGAGGTCTGGCACGACATGGCACCGCTGCTCGCGCGCGACTACTACGTCATCGCCTACGACGTGCGCGGCGCAGGGCGATCGAGCGCACCCAGGGGGATGCGCCACTACACCTTCGCGCGGCTCACCGGGGACTTCATCGCTGTCATCGATACACTGAGCCCGGGCAAGCCCGTCCACCTCATCGCGCATGACTGGGGCTCGATCCAGTCGTGGGAATTCGTGACGGAGGAACGCCTGCGCGGGCGCATCGCGTCGTACACGTCGTGCTCGGGACCGTGCCTCGACCACGTCGGGCATTGGATGCGCGCGCGGCTGCTGCGGCCGACGCCGGCGTCGCTGGGCAAGATGCTGGGGCAGCTCGTGCGCTCGTGGTACGTGCTGCTGTTCCACCTGCCGATCGTGCCGGAGCTGAGCTGGCGCCTGTGGCTGGGCCGCGCCTGGCCACGCGTGCTTCGCCGCGTGGAGAAGACCGCCATCACGCCGCGCGCGACACAGACGGCAGACGGCGTGAACGGCGTGTCGCTGTATCGCGCCAACTTCATCCGCAGCCTGTTTGCGCCGCGCAAGCGTGTCGCACACGCGCCGGTGCAGGTCATCGTGCCGACGCTGGACAAGTACGTCAGCCCAGCGTTGTCGGAAGACCTGTCGCGCTGGGCGCCGCAGTATTGGCGGCGGGAGGTCGTTGCGGGGCACTGGCTGCCCGTTACGCACGCGGGGCGCATGGCCGAGCTGGCGCGCGAGCTGATCGACCACATCGAAGGCGCGCCGGAGCCCGAAGCGCTGCAGCGCGCCCGCCAACATGGCGACCGCAGGCCACTCGCGGGCAAGCTGGCCGTCATCACGGGGGCGGGCAGCGGCATCGGCCGGTGTGCGGCGCTCGAGTTTGCCGAGCAGGGCGCAGCCATTGTCGCCGTCGACATCCGGGCCGAAGACGCCGAGCGCACCGCCACGCTGGTCCGGCTCAGCGGCGGCGTGGCGTGGGCGCGCGCCGCCGACGTCGGCAGCGCGGAGCAGATGGAGGCGCTGGTCGAGTGGGTCGGCAAGGCGCTTGGCGGCGCGGACATCGTCGTCAACAACGCGGGCATCGGCATGGCCGGCGGCATTGTCGACACCACCGAGGGCGATTGGCAACGCGTCCTGCATGTGAACGTGTGGGGCGTGATCCACGGCGCACGGCTGTTCGCGCGGCAGATGGTCGAGCGTGGGCAGGGCGGGCACATCCTGAATACCGCCTCGGCCGCGTCGTTTGCTCCGTCGCGCGATCTCGCGGCCTATGCGACGACGAAAGCCGCAGTGCTGATGCTGTCCGAATGCATGCGGGGCGAGCTCGCCGGGCACGGCATCGGCGTTTCGGCCATCTGCCCGGGTTTTGCGCAGACCGGGATCATGGCCTCGACCGTCTATGCCGGTGCCACCGTGGCGCGGCAGGCGCAATTGCGCGCCCGCGCAACCCGGCTCTACCAGCTGCGCGGCCTGAAACCCGAAATGGTCGCCAAAGCGATGCTGCGCGCGGTGCTGCGCAACCAGCCCGTCGTCACGATCGGCATCGAGGCGCATGCGTCGCGCTTGATCTCCCGCTATGCGCCATGGCTCGGCAGGCTGATCGCGCGTGTGAGCATCACCGGTGATTGAGTGCGGCGAACGAGAACGACAGGAGACCCGCCATGACCGCGCCCGACTATTACATCAAGGCCCGCCACGTCCGCTTCGACTGGGCGAACACGCCCATCCAGTGGATTCCCGGCGACCCGTCCAGCACGCACATCATCAACATCCTCAACCTGCTGTTTCCCGCTGGGGAGTTGTGGTTCTGCCGCGTCTACAACAAGGCCCTGCCGTTGATTGCCGACACGAAGCTGCGCGCCGACGCGGAGGGCTTCCTGCGGCAGGAGGCCGTCCATTCGCGCTCGCATGGCGGTGTGCTTGCGCATTACTACAAGGACCACGGCATTGACACGCAACCCTTCACGCAACGGCTGGACTGGCTGTTCTCGAAGGTGCTCGGCGAACGGCCGCTCGGCCTGAAGATCGGCCACACCCGTTTCTGGTTGCGACAGCAGCTCGGCATCATCGCCGCGCTGGAGCACTTCTTCGGCTATCTCGGTAACTGGGTGCTCAACGCAAAGGGGCTGGATGCCGCCCACGCCGATCCGGTCATGCTCGACCTCCTGCGCTGGCACGGCGCCGAGGAAGTCGAGCACCGCACCGTGGCGTTCGACATCTTCCGCCACATGGGTGGGACGTACGCCGAGCGCTGCTTCCACATGCTGACCACGATCCTGCTGTTGCTGTATTTCCTGGTCACGGGCTTCCGCTTCATGTACAAGCGCGATCCGGGCGCGAGGCGCTTTCCCGGCTTCATCCGCGGATGGTGGCACGGCTCGCGGCGAGGCTGCCTGCCGTCGTTCTGGAAGATGCTGGGGGCGGCGCTGCGCTATTTCCGGCCGAGCTACACGCCGCATCACGAGGGCTCCACCGAGCAGGCACTGGCATATCTGGCGAGCTCGCCCGCGGCGCAAGCCGCTGCCCACGGTGGCAACTGGGTGCGCAACGGAGCCTGACCGGGCGCCGCAAAAGCAAAACGGCCGGTGCAATGCCGGCCGTCTTCCTCGGGAACGTCGCGTTCAGTAGTTGTTGTGCTCCATCTTGATGTCCTGCAGGATCGTCGTGGCAATTTCCTCGATGGACTTGTGCGTCGACGACAGCCACTTGATCCCCTCGCGCCGCATCAACGATTCCGCCTCGTTCACTTCATAGCGGCAGTTTTCCAGGGCCGCATATTTGCTGCCTGGGCGACGTTCGTTCCGGATTTCCGACAGGCGCTGCGGATCGATGGACAGCCCGAAGATCTTGCTCTTGTAGTCGTACAGCACCGAGGGCAGCTTGCCGCGCTCGAAATCGTCCGGGATGAGCGGGTAGTTGGCCGACTTCACGCCGTATTGCATCGCCAGGTAGAGGCTCGTCGGCGTCTTGCCGCTGCGCGAGACCCCCACCAGGATCACATCGGCCTCCGCCAGGTTCTTGTGTGACTGACCGTCATCGTGCGCAAGTGAAAAGTTGATTGCCTCGATGCGGTTCTTGTACGCCTCGGTATCGGCGTTCTGGTGGAAGCGGCCGATGGCGTGGGTCGACTTCAGGCCGAGTTCCTTCTCGAGCGGCTCGATGAAGGTCTGGAACATGTCCAGGATGGTGGCCTTGGCCCGATGGACGATCTCGTTGGCCTCCGCATCCACCAGCGTGGTGAAGACGATCGGCTTCACCCCTTCGGCGTGGAATGCCTCGTTGATCTTGGCGACCGCAACATGCGCCTTGTCGATCGTGTCGACAAACGGAATCCGCACCTGGCGGAACTTCATTTCAAACTGGGCCAGGATCGAATGGCTGAAGGTCTCAGCGGTGATCCCGGTGCCATCCGACACGATGAACACGGTGCGGACGGGCGCGCGGGCGGCAGCGGGGGTGCCAGATGAGGCGGCGAGGTCAGTCATCGAAAAGGAGGGGTTTTTCCAGCACGCCGGCAGGAATTCGTGCTGCGGCACGGTAGAATAGCGGCGATCGTTTAGCTAAGCAATTCGGGCCCGTCCGGCGTCAGACAATGTCAGAGCCGCCGCCGCGGCGCCGCTGCGGATGGCTTAGCCAAGCGATTCGTGCGGCCAGACGACAAGAGCAAAGCCCGCGCGCATCCGACCGGTTTTTCACTTAGTTTAGGGGCTTGTATGACTAACCTGTCGCAAGACGGCGCCTATGTGCTGCCGTTCGAGCAATTGCGGATGACCGATGTCGAGGTCGTTGGTGGTAAGAACGCTTCGCTGGGCGAGATGATCTCCCAGCTGGACAGCGCCGGCGTGCGCGTTCCGGGCGGTTTTGCCACCACGGCACTGGCGTTCCGCGATTTCCTTGCACACAACAACCTGACCGAGCGCATCTCCAAGCGCCTGGCCAGCCTCGACGTCGATGACGTCAAAGCGCTGGCCGCCGCCGGCAAGGAGATCCGCGAGTGGGTCGCCACCGCGCCGTTCCAGCCGCGCCTGGAGCAGGAAATCCGCGAGCACTACGAGCGCGTGTCCAAGCGCGAAGGTGCCGAGGCCTCCTTCGCGGTGCGTTCGTCCGCCACCGCCGAGGACTTGCCCGACGCGTCGTTCGCCGGCCAGCAGGAGAGCTATCTCAACGTGCTCGGTATCGACGATGTGCTCGACAAGATCAAGCACGTCTTCGCCTCGCTGTACAACGATCGCGCGATTTCGTACCGCGTCCACAAGGGCTTCGCCCACGACGTGGTGGCACTGTCGGCCGGTATCCAGCGCATGGTGCGTTCCGATTGCGGCGCTTCGGGCGTGATGTTCACGATCGATACCGAATCGGGTTTCCAGGATGTCGTTTTCATCACCTCCAGCTACGGCCTGGGCGAAACGGTGGTGCAGGGCGCCGTGAACCCGGACGAGTTCTACGTCTTCAAGCCGACGCTGGCGGCGGGCAAGTACCCGATCATCCGCCGCTCGATCGGCTCCAAGCTGATCAAGATGGAATTCACCGCGCCAGGCGAAGCCGGTCGTGTGAAGACCGTCGACGTGCCGGGTGAGCTGCGCAACCGCTACTCGATCACCGACGACGACGTGACGGAGCTGGCCAAGTACGCCGTCATCATCGAGAAGCACTACGGCCGCCCGATGGACATCGAGTGGGGCAAGGACGGCAAGGACGGCAAGATCTACATTCTGCAGGCCCGCCCCGAGACCGTGAAGAGCCAGGCTGCCGGCAAGGTCGAGCAGCGCTTCCGCCTGAAGGGTTCGGCACCGGTGCTCACCACCGGCCGCGCCATTGGCCAGAAGATCGGCACGGGCCCGGTGCGCGTGATCAACGATCCGGCCGAGATGGAACGCGTGCAGCCGGGCGACGTGCTCGTCGCCGACATGACCGACCCGAACTGGGAGCCGGTGATGAAGCGCGCCTCCGCCATCGTCACGAACCGTGGCGGCCGTACGTGCCACGCAGCCATCATCGCGCGTGAACTCGGCGTGCCGGCCGTGGTCGGCTGCGGCGATGCCACCGACGTGCTGAAGGACGGCACGCTGGTGACCGTTTCCTGCGCCGAAGGCGACGAAGGCAAGATCTACGACGGCCTGCTGGAAACCGAAGTGACCGAAGTGCAGCGGGGCGAAATGCCCACGATCAGCACGAAGATCATGATGAACGTCGGCAACCCGCAACTGGCGTTCGATTTCTGCCAGATCCCGAATGGCGGCGTGGGCCTGGCCCGTCTGGAATTCATCATCAACAACAACATCGGCGTCCACCCAAAGGCGATTCTCGACTATCCCCAGGTCGACAGCGACCTGAAGAAGGCCGTGGAAAGCGTGGCCCGCGGCCATGCCAGCCCGCGCGCGTTCTACGTCGACAAGCTGGCCGAGGGCGTGGCGACGATTGCCGCCGCGTTCTATCCGAAGCCCGTCATCGTGCGCCTGTCGGACTTCAAGTCCAATGAGTACAAGAAGCTGATCGGTGGTTCGCGCTATGAGCCGGACGAAGAAAACCCGATGCTGGGCTTCCGTGGCGCCTCGCGCTACATCGCCGAGGACTTTGCCGAAGCGTTCGAGATGGAATGCCGCGCCATGAAGCGCGTGCGCGACGAGATGGGCCTGACCAACGTCGAGGTGATGGTCCCGTTTGTGCGCACGCTCGGCCAGGCCGAGAAGGTTGTCGAGCTGCTGGCCAAGTACGGCCTGAAGCGCGGCGAGAACGGCCTGCGCCTGATCATGATGTGCGAAGTGCCGTCCAACGCGATCCTGGCCGAGCAGTTCCTGCAGTACTTCGACGGCTTCTCGATCGGTTCGAACGACCTGACGCAGCTCACGCTGGGCCTGGACCGGGACTCCGGCATGGAGCTGCTGGCCAAGGATTTCGATGAGCGCGATCCGGCGGTCAAGTTCATGCTGCAGCGCGCGATCTCCACGGCGCTGTCGATGAACAAGTACGTCGGCATCTGCGGTCAGGGCCCGTCCGATCATCCGGATTTTGCCGAGTGGCTGGCCAAGGAAGGCATCTCGTCGATCTCGCTGAACCCGGATTCGGTGATCGAAACCTGGCAGAAGCTGGGCTCGGCCTGAGCTAGAGTGTTGTAAGACAAGGTGCGTATCCTTCGGGGTGCGCGCCAACAAGAACGCGAAGTGCCCGGCAGCGCGAGATGCTGGCGGGGGCCGAGCGACATGCCCCCGCAGACGTGCAGCGTCGCGGGGGCTTTTTTCTGGGATTCAGGGAGAGGGAGTATGTCGGCTCAGACCGTCTGGTTCGTGCTTGCCGTGCTGCTCGTCATCGGCGAGCTGATGACGGGGACGTTCTATCTGCTGATGGTCGCGATGGGCCTGGTGGCTGGCGGCCTGGCGGCGCTGTCCGGCCTGGCATTCCCCGCCCAGGCCGTGGTCGCGGCGATCATCGCGGTGTTCGGCATCGTGGCGCTGCGGCGGTCGCGCTACGGCCGTATCCCGCGCGAAGATGCCGCTCGCAACCGCAACGTCAATCTGGATATCGGGGAGGTGCTGCGGGTCGATGCGTGGTCGCCCGAGCACCGTGCGCGCGTGCAATACCGCGGTGCCGCATGGGACGTTGAGTTGGCACCCGATGCAGCGGCGTCGGCCGGTGAATTCCGCATTGTTGAAGTCCGCGGCAACGTGCTTGTCGTTGCCCCCAAATAACAACCCACACGCCCAACCACGGAGGTTCTATGTTCGAGCTGGGGACTCTCGCGATCATCGTCCTGTTTGCGGCCATTGTGCTCATCGCGCAGGGCATCAAGATCGTGCCGCAGCAGCACGCCTGGATTCTGGAGCGCCTGGGCAAGTACCACGCAACGCTGTCGCCGGGGCTCAATATCGTGCTGCCGTTTGTCGACCGGGTCGCCTACAAGCACGTGCTCAAGGAAATCCCGCTCGACGTGCCGAGCCAGATCTGCATCACCAAGGACAACACGCAACTGCAGGTGGACGGCATCCTGTACTTCCAGGTGACCGACCCGATGCGGGCCTCGTACGGTTCGAGCAATTTCGTGATCGCTATCACGCAGCTCGCGCAGACGACCCTGCGCTCCGTGGTCGGCAAGCTCGAGCTCGACAAGACGTTCGAGGAGCGCGATTTCATCAATCACAGCGTGGTCAACGCGCTGGACGAGGCGGCCTCGAACTGGGGCGTGAAGGTGCTGCGCTATGAGATCAAGGATCTGACGCCGCCGAAGGAGATCCTGCACGCCATGCAGGCGCAGATCACGGCGGAGCGCGAAAAGCGTGCGCTGATCGCGGCATCGGAAGGGAAGCGCCAGGAGCAGATCAACCTGGCGTCCGGCGCGCGCGAGGCCGCGATCCAGAAGTCGGAAGGCGAGAAGCAGGCGGCCATCAACAAGGCGCAGGGCGAGGCGGCAGCCATTCTTGCCGTGGCCGAGGCCAACGCGCAGGCCATCCAGAAGATCGGTCAGGCGATCCGCACCGAAGGCGGTATCGACGCGGTCAACCTGAAGGTGGCGGAGGAGTATGTGAGCGCGTTCGGCAACCTGGCCAAGCAGGGCAACACGCTCATCGTGCCGGGCAACATGGGCGACCTGAGCACGATGATTGCGTCAGCATTGACGATCGTGAAGCAGCAGCGGCCCAGCGCCTGAAGCGCAGTGAAAGGAATGCGCGAGGGCTCAGGCCTTTTCGCGCATGAGGCGCGCCTTTTCGCGCTGCCAGTCGCGGTTCTTTTCGGTTTCGCGCTTGTCGAAGAGCTTTTTGCCCTTGGCCAGACCGATTTCGCACTTCACGCGGCCGCGCGTGTAGTGCAGGTTGAGCGGCACGAGCGTGTATCCGCGCTGCTCGACCTTGCCGATGAGCTTCTTGATCTCCTCGGCATGCAGCAGCAGCTTGCGGGTGCGCACGGGATCAGGCTTGACGTGGGTGGAGGCCGATTGCAAGGGGCTGATGTGGGCGCCGATCAGGAACAGCTCCGCATTGCGGATCACGACGTAGCCTTCCTTGATCTGCGCGCGGTTGGCGCGGATGGCCTTCACCTCCCAGCCCTCGAGTACGATGCCCGCCTCGTAGCGCTCTTCGATGAAGTAATCGAAAAAGGCTTTCTTGTTGTCGGCGATGGTCATACGTTGGAATGTGCGGTGGGCGCATCAGGGAAGCGGCTTCCATGTGCGCTGCGATAAAATGGCGAGTTTAACAAATCCGCCGCAAGTCCCGATCAGCAAGGGGCAAGCGGCGCGCAAAGCTTCCGGATGACGCATGGCAGACGTTGAAAAAACCGTGTTGATCGGCTACTCGGCCGAACAGATGTTCGACCTGGTGACCAACGTCAAGGACTATCCGAACTTCCTGCCGTGGTGCGGCGGGGTGGAAATCTACGAGCAGACCGAAACGTCGCTCGACGCGCGCGTGGACATCGCTTTCAAGGGCATCCACCAGTTCTTCCGCACGCGCAACACGCAAACACGGCCGACACGCATCGATATGACGTTCGCCGACGGGCCTTTCAAGGCCTTCACCGGTTTCTGGATTTTTACGCCGCTGCGCGCCGATGCCTGCAAGATCAACTTCCACCTGCATTACGAATTTTCCAGCGTGATCCTGGAAAAGCTGATCGGCCCGGTGTTCAGCATGATCGCCAACACCTTTGTCGATTCGTTCGTCAAGCGCGCCGAGACGGTCTATGGCGAATCCTGATTGCATCGACGTGATGGTCTGCCTGGCGACGGTCGTGCCGCCGAGGCTCGTCCATGTGCGGGTGCCTGCCCGCGCGACGGTGGCCGACGCGGTGCGCGTGTCCGGCCTGCTCAACGAATCGGAACTCGCATCGGACGCGTGCCGGCTGGCGGTCTACGGCAAGCGCACGACGCCCGATGCGCCGTTGCACGCGCGCGACCGCGTGGAAATCCTCGGGCCGCTGATTGCCGACCCGAAGACCGCGCGTCGCCGCCGCGTGCAGAAGGTGCGTGCCACGGGCACGCGCGAAGGACTGAAATGGCTGCGCAACGAGGCGCCCAAGGGCGACGTCGTGGAATGACGCGCGCTCAGCTGCAGTTCGCGCTGATCGCGGCCTGGTTGCGCTGAACCGCGGCGGCGCGCTGGTTGTCGTCCATGTACGCGATCGAGCCATCGGCCTGCGCGGTGCCGACGCGGCGGCCTTCCTGCATATAAGCCGTCTCGTTGCGCAGCCGCTGGCATTCTGCCTGTTTGCGCTGTGCGGCTTCGGCCTGCCTGGCTTCCTCCTGTTCCTTCTTGGCCCGATCGGCCAGCCGCTTGCGCAGTTCTTCGTCGGGGTTGGACGCGGCCACGGCAGAAGCCGGCTGGCCCGGCTTCGCCGTGGCGGCGTCGGCGGCCTTGGCGCTCGACGCCGCGGCGGGAAGTGCCTCATACGCCGTCGCCGTGCGGCTGTTCGGGTTGCGGATGATGCGGCTGGGTGGAACGGAGGGCGGCGGCGCGGCGTCGCTGTAGACCATCTGTCCCTTCTCGTCGCGCCATTGCCACGCCCACTGGGCAGAGGCGGCCGGGCAGGCGATGGCGATCAGGGTGGCAGCGGCAGGCAGCAAGACGTGCAGTCGTTTCATGGAGTTCTCGTTCGATGGACTGCCGGCGGCGCGCTGGCCGACCCGACGACGGCCCCACGGCGCGCACGGAGGCCGGTGGCGTGATCGCCACTCGATGATCCAGGCCGACGGCATGGCCGCGCCTGTTGACTCGCCCCCCGGCAAGGCGCCCAGTTTATGCAGACTTGTCTTCGGCGTGCAAGCGCACCGACCAGCCGACACCCACGATCAGCAGCGCGATGGCGGCAATCTCGAGCGGGCGCGGCCAGCGGCCGTCGTACACGAAGCCGTATGCCAGGGCGAACAGCGTCTCGAACACGATCATCTGGCCCGACAGCGTGAGCGGCAGGCGCCGTGACGCGACGTTCCACAGGTTGTTGCCGATCAGCGACGCCCCCAGGGCGACAGCCGCATTGACTACCCAGAACGTGGTCCAGACGCGCCCGCCGCCGCTGGCCCAGGCTGTGCCGGCCACCAGCAGCGCGATCACCGTCAATGCGGCCGACAGCACGCCGGTCGACATGCCGTACAGCGCCGACCATTCGTTGCCCGAGAAATGCGGATTGCGCTGCAGGTACCGGGCGTTGTCCACGGCGTACCACGTCCAACTGCACAGCGCGCCGACCGCGCACGCGATACCGGCAATGCGCTGCCATACCGGGCGGGCAGGGTCGGCTGCCGCGGCCGCCTGCCCGAACACGTCGACATTGATGCAGACGATGCCGGCGGCCACCACGGCCAGCGGCCCGATCAGCCGGGAGAGGGGCGCGGCGCCGTGGTCGCCGCGGCCCAGCACCGTCACGGTAATGGGCAGGACGCCGATGATGAGCGATGCAGGCGCGACGCCGGCCAGTTGGACGGCAAAGGCCAGTAGGACGTAATAGACGAGGTTGCCTGCGCAGGACTGGCGCACCAGCGCGAGGCAATCGGCGCGGGTGAGTTTGCGGGCAATGCGCGCAAGCTGCGGCGCGGTGGCAATGATTGCGATGGCGCCGTAGGCGAGGTAGCGGCCGAGGGTCAGTTCCCACGGCGAGAACGCCGGCAGCGCCCGGGGCGCAATGAAGACCATGCCCCACATGGCCCCTGCCAGAAGGGCGCACAATACGCCAATTCCCATTTCGAAGACGCGCGGAGCCGGCACCCTCGCCATACGGGGCCTCCCCACAAGAGCGGCCGCTGGCGGCGCAGGGCACCAATCGGTGCGTGCGCGAAGAAAAATTTATCGAGCATAGCACGGGTCTCTACAATCGTGGGGCGAATTCCCGTATAATCCGATTTTGCGCCTAGAGGAAATTGCTATGCGTCTTGTCCAGAAAGCACTCACGTTCGATGATGTGCTGCTCGTCCCGGCCTACTCGGCCGTCCTGCCCCGCGATACGTCTCTTCGCACCAAGCTCACCCGTTCAATCGAACTCGCCATTCCGCTCGTGTCCGCCGCCATGGATACGGTCACGGAAGCACGGCTCGCCATCGCCATGGCGCAGCAAGGTGGCATCGGTATCGTCCACAAGAACCTGAAGCCGGAAGAACAGGCGCGCGAAGTCGCCAAGGTCAAGCGCTTTGAATCGGGCGTGCTGCGCGACCCGATCACCATCGGTCCGGACATGAAGATCCGCGACGTGATGGCGCTGTCGGCCCAGCACGGCATCTCGGGCTTCCCGGTGCTGGAAGGCAAGAAGGTGGTGGGCATCATCACCAACCGCGACCTGCGTTTCGAAGAGGAGCTGGACGCCCCGGTGCGCGCCAAGATGACGCCGGGCGAGAAGCTCGTCACCGTCAAGGAAGGCGCCTCGCTGGAAGAAGCCAAGCGCCTGATGAACAAGCACCGACTGGAGCGTGTGCTGGTGGTGGGCGACGCTTTCGAGCTGCGCGGCCTCATCACCGTCAAGGATATCCAGAAGGCCACCGAATACCCGCTTGCCTCGAAGGACGAGCGGGGCTCGCTGCGTGTGGGCGCCGCGGTCGGCGTCGGGCCGGACAATGATCTGCGCGTCGAACTGCTGGTCAAGGCCGGCGTGGACGTGATTGTCGTCGACACGGCGCACGGCCACAGCCAGGGCGTGCTCAACCGCGTGCGCTGGATCAAGGACAACTACCCGCAAGTGCAGGTGATCGGCGGCAACATCGCCACGGCTGAAGCCGCCAAGGCGCTGGTCGACCACGGCGCGGATGGCGTCAAGGTGGGTATTGGCCCGGGCTCGATCTGCACGACCCGGATCGTTGCCGGCGTCGGCGTGCCGCAGATTACGGCGGTCTCCAACGTGGCCGAGGCGCTGAAGAACACCGGCGTGCCGCTCGTTGCCGACGGCGGGATCCGCTACTCGGGCGACGTCGCCAAGGCGCTCGCGGCCGGTGCGCACACCGTGATGATGGGCGGCATGTTCGCCGGCACGGAAGAAGCCCCGGGCGAGGTGTTCCTGTACCAGGGCCGCTCGTACAAGAGCTACCGCGGCATGGGCTCGGTGGGCGCCATGAAGGATGGCGCGGCCGACCGCTACTTCCAGGAAGACAACACCGCCAACGTCGACAAGCTCGTGCCGGAAGGCATCGAGGGCCGTGTGCCGTTCAAGGGTTCGGTGCTGCCGATCGTGCACCAGCTCACGGGCGGCATCCGCTCGTCGATGGGCTACTGCGGCTGCGCGTCGATTGCCGAATGGCACGAGAAGAGCCAGTTTGTCGAGATCACCGCCGCCGGCATGCGCGAATCACACGTGCACGACGTGCAGATCACGAAGGAAGCGCCGAACTATCACCGCGACTGATCCGGTCGTCCACAAGATAGAAGGCAAGCAGTACTGCCGCCGGGGCGCGCGGGCGCTCCGGCCGATCCATGGAATCAACCGGTGGCCGAGGCACGGGCGGCCGCCCGCAACTGGAGAGGATGATGAAAGCGCTTCTGCGAATCGTTCTGTTTCTGGATGCGGCTGTCGCACTGTGCGTCGGTCTCGTCCTGCTGGCCTCGCCGATGACATCGATCTTCGGCGCGCTGCAACTGCCGCAGCCGGATCCGGCCATGTATGGCCAGCTCCTCGGCGTTGTGCTGGTCGGCCTGGCCTGGCTGCTGTGGTACGCCACCGTCAACGGGCAGCTCACCAGTGCCGTGGCGCAGGTGATCGGCCATGTGAACCTGGCCGTGGCCGTGCTCGTGATCGCGTGGCTGCTGTTCTTCCACCTGCCGGTGGAAGGTGCAGGACGCATCTGGCTGCCCACGTTTGCTGCCGTGCTGGCCGCATTCTCCGCCGTGCAGATTCCTGCGTCGCGCCGCGTGCGCACCAACGAGCGCGTGCGCGCGCAGAAGGCCAAGGAAGAGGCCTTTGCCGCCCGCGAACGAGAGCGCGCAGAGAAAGTCCAACGCAAAGAACCCGCTTACATGCCGCCGCCCGGCTACGGCCCCGGCACTGAAGTCGACACGATCGCCGATTCCCTCCCTCCACAACATGCACGACAAAGTCCTCATCCTTGATTTCGGCTCGCAGGTCACGCAACTGATCGCGCGGCGTGTGCGCGAAGCCCACGTCTACTGCGAAATCCATCCGAACGACGTGTCCGACGCCTTTGTGCGCGAGTTCGCGCCCAAGGCCATCATCCTGTCCGGCAGCCATGCCAGTACCTATGAAGACCACCAGCTGCGCGCGCCGCAAGCGGTGTGGGACCTGGGCGTGCCGGTGCTCGGCATCTGCTACGGCATGCAGACCATGGCCGTGCAACTGGGCGGCAAGGTGGAGTGGAGCGACCACCGCGAATTCGGCTATGCCGAGGTGCGCGCGCACGGCCACACCCGCCTGCTCAAGGACATCCAGGATTTCTCCACGCCCGAAGGCCACGGCATGCTCAAGGTGTGGATGAGCCACGGCGACAAGGTCACCGAACTGCCGCCGGGCTTCAAGCTGATGGCGTCCACGCCGAGTTGCCCGGTCGCCGGCATGGCTGACGAGGCGCGCGGCTACTACGCCGTGCAGTTCCACCCGGAAGTCACGCACACCGTGCAGGGCCGCGCGATGCTAGAGCGGTTCGTGCTGGAGATCGCCGGCGCCAAGCCCGACTGGATCATGCGCGACCACATCGAGGAAGCCGTCAAGGCGATCCGCGAACAGGTCGGCGATGAAGAGGTCATCCTGGGCCTGTCGGGCGGTGTGGATTCGTCGGTGGCGGCAGCCCTGATTCACCGCGCCATCGGCGATCAGCTGACCTGCGTGTTCGTCGACCACGGCCTGCTGCGCCTGGACGAAGGCAAGATGGTCATGGACATGTTCGCCGGCCGCCTGCACGCGAAGGTCGTGCACGTCGACGCGTCGGAGCAGTTCCTCGGCCATCTGGCCGGCGTGACCGATCCGGAAGCCAAGCGCAAGATCATCGGCCGCGAGTTCGTCGAGGTGTTCCAGGCCGAGGCCAAGAAGCTGACGAATGCCAAGTGGCTCGCCCAAGGCACGATCTACCCCGACGTGATCGAATCGGGCGGCGCCAAGACCAAGAAGGCCACGACCATCAAGAGCCACCACAACGTGGGCGGCCTGCCGGAAACGCTGGGTCTGAAGCTGCTCGAACCGCTGCGCGACCTGTTCAAGGACGAGGTGCGCGAGCTGGGCGTGGCGCTCGGCCTGCCGCACGAAATGGTGTATCGCCATCCGTTCCCGGGCCCGGGCCTGGGCGTGCGGATCCTGGGCGAGGTCAAGCGCGAATACGCCGACCTGCTGCGCCGTGCCGATGCGATCTTCATCGAAGAACTGCGCGGCACCAAGGCGACGGCGCAAGACGCCGCAGCGGGCCTGTGCGGCGAGGGCGATGTCGGCAAGAGCTGGTACGACCTGACGAGCCAGGCGTTTGCGGTGTTCCTGCCCGTCAAGTCCGTCGGCGTGATGGGCGATGGCCGCACGTACGACTATGTGACCGCGCTGCGCGCCGTGCAGACGACCGACTTCATGACCGCCCACTGGGCGCACCTGCCGTACGCGTTGCTGGGCCGGGTGTCGAACCGCATCATCAATGAAGTGCGCGGGCTGAACCGGGTCGTGTATGACGTGTCGGGCAAGCCGCCTGCGACGATCGAGTGGGAGTGAAACGAGTCCGTCGCGGACTGTCGCGAAACTGTCGTGACGTGTCGATTCGAGCGACGTTGCGTCACGACTGCCGTCAGCCGCTATCGCCGGCCAGCAGGATAGCCCGGCGGTAGCGCGCGCGGTAAGCATCGAGAGCCGGATGAAGGTCGTCCGGCTCACTGTCTTGCAAATCCATCTTCGACGGTAAAGGTCTCTGCGCAAGACCTCTTTTCTGCAATCTCAGCCCGGGTTATCGGGCCCGTCGGCTTCCGCTGCGGCGCCCTTCATCGACAGCCGCCGCGAGCGTTGTTGAGGCCAAGCCGATCTGCGATGCGATTTTCTCCGCATCCGCTGGCGTCGCGGGGTTGTAGACGCACATGCTGAGATCCGTCCGGCCGTCGACCGAGAAGGTCGAGTATTCAAAAGCGAGCGGCCCCAGCACCGGATGGCGGATGCGCTTGATGGCCTCGCCGTGGACCTCGCGGACAACGTTGTCACGCCACATCGCCCTGAACTCCGGACTGAGCCGGGACAACTCGTCGACGAGAGGTTCCACCTCCGTTGCCGCGCCCGCGCGTGCGGCATCCACGCGGAAGGCACCGATGACGTGGCGCGCGACGCTCTCCCAGTCGTACTGCACGGCACGGGCACGCGGGTCAAGGAAGATCGTGCGCAGCACATTGCGCTGGTGCGGCGGCAGCGCGCCATAGTCGCCCAGCATCACGGTGGCCGCCCGATTCCACGCGAGGACGTTCCAGGTCGCCGTACGAATGAGGGCAGGGCTCGGATCCAACGCGTCGAGGACGCGCTGCAGACGCGGCGTGACACTGTCTTTCTCCTGGTAGCGCGCCACGGGCGGTCGCCCAAGGCCGAGCAGGAAGAGGTGTTCGCGCTCGACGTCCGTCAGCATCAGCGCCTGCGAGATCCGGTCCAGCACATCGGCCGAAGGCGCGCCACCGCGACCTTGTTCGAGCCACGTATACCAGGTCGTACTGATATTCGCGCGCTGTGCCACTTCCTCGCGGCGAAGGCCCGGCGTGCGCCGGCGCCCCGGAGGAAATCCGAGCGCCGCGGGGTCGAGCTTCATGCGCCGGTCCCGCAGATACGTCCCGAGGAGGTTTTCGTTGGGCTGTTGTCGGTCGATCCCGGTAGCCATTTTAATATGATAACGTCACTACTTTACCAGGATAGTCGCGGCGCCTAGATTTGTCTCCCAGGAAAAAACTGGAGACCAGATCATGCGTGTTTTCGTCACCGGCGCGACCGGATTTGTTGGCATGCCGACCGTCAAGGAGCTGATCGCCGCCGGACATCAGGTTCTCGGCATGGCGCGTTCGGATGAAGGGGAGGAATCCCTGGCGGCCATTGGAGCAGACGTCCATCGCGGTTCGCTCGAAGATCTCGACAGCCTGCGGGCAGGCGCAGCCGCCGCCGACGCCGTTATTCACCTGGGCTTTGTCCACGACTGGGAGAACTTTGCGCTGTCCTGCGAAATCGATCGCCGGGCGATCGAAGCGTTGGGTTCCGTCCTCGCAGGTTCGGACAAACTACTCATCGCGACGGCGGGCACGGCGGGATTAGCCGCGCCGGGCCGGATTGCGACCGAGGACGACGACGTGCCGCCCGATTTCCCGTTTCCCCGCGTCTCCGAGCAGACGGCGCGATCTCTGAAGGGCGTGCGCGCCGCGATCGTCAGGCTTCCCCAGGTTCACAACACGATGCGGCAAGGGCTGCTGACCTACGCGGTTGCCATGGCGCGCGAGAAGGGCGTGTCCGCGTATGTGGAAGAAGGGCGCAACCGCTGGGCAGCGGCGCACATCTCGGATGTCGCGCGTCTTTACAGACTGGTGCTGGAAAAGAACGAAGCCGGTGCGAAATATCATGCAGTGGCCGAAGAAGGCGTGCTGATGCGAGATATTGCCGAAGCGATCGGCCGCGGCCTGAACGTGCCTGTCAAATCCGTCTCCGCGGAAGAGGCGCCTGCGCATTTCGGTTGGTTGGCGCGATTTGCCGGCCGCGACCTGGTGGCGTCAAGCGAAAAGACGCGGAAGGCGCTCGGCTGGAACCCGACCGGGCCAGGGCTGATCGCCGATCTTGAAAGGGCTGATGTCTCGTGATCAATCGCGGCTAAGCGAGTGGGCATTGGCCTCACGGCACTGAAGAACGCAGGCAAAGAGATGACGTCGTCGCTATGAATGACTGAGTGAGAGGGAGCGCAACGCGCCACTCAAACGAAAAAGCCCGCATGACCGCGGGCTTCTTTCATTGGCGGGAAAGGCGCGCCATTACGCCGCCCCGCCGAGTCGCGCCTTCAGCGGCCCGCGTGATGGCCGCAAGCTGGACAGCGCGTGGCGCGCTGCATTGGCGCGGTTGGGATCGGCGCTGGGTTGCTCTTGATGCTGCGGGCCGCGTCGCCCGGCGGGGTGCCGGGTACACGTCTTGCATCACCGCGCCAAGCTGCCAGGGCACGAACTGGTTGGCGCCCAAACCATCCAGTCCGCTCTTGATGCGCGTGCCGGAGGCCGTGGCCAACACCAGTTGGAACAGCGCCTCTGCGCCAGGCGGAGCCGCAGTTGCGATGCGTTTCGTGCCTCGGCAACCTTTGTGCAACTGGCGTAAGATGCCCGCTCGATTTTTGATCGCTGCGTGCGACCCACAAGCAACATGAACCTTCCGCTCTTACTCAATCTCGCGACGTTCGTCGTCATCCTGATTGCCCTCGGCCGTGTGAACGCGAGCTGGAGTCTGGCCAAGCGTGTGCTGCTGGGCATGGTGCTGGGCATCGTGTTCGGACTGGCGCTGCACCTGATCTATGGCGACGACAGCGCGACGCTCAAGCAGTCGATCTCGTGGTTCGGCATCGTTGGCGGCGGCTATATCCAGCTGCTGCAGATGATCGTCATGCCGCTCGTGCTGGTGTCAGTGCTGAACTCGGTCGCCAGGCTCAACAGCACGGCGTCGCTGGGCAAGATCAGTGTGCTGACGATCGGTACGCTGCTGCTCACGACGCTGATCTCGGCGCTGGTCGGCGTGTTCGTCACCCACCTGTTTGGCCTGACGGCGCAAGGGCTGGTGCAGGGCGCGCAGGAAACCGCCCGGCTGACCGCCATCCAGGACAACTATGTCGGCAAGGTGGCCGACCTGTCGGTGCCGCAGCTGGTGCAGTCCTTCATTCCGAAGAACCCGTTTGCCGAGCTGACCGGTGCCAAGCCGACGTCCATCATCGGCGTGGTGATCTTTGCGGCGTTCCTCGGCGTGGCTGCCTTGAACCTGCTCAAGGATGATGCGGTGAAGGGCGAGCGCGTGCTGACCGCCATCGACACCGCGCAGGCCTGGGTGATGAAGCTCGTGCGGCTCGTCATTCGCCTGACCCCTTACGGCGTGCTGGCGCTGATGACGAACGTGGTGGCTGTGTCCAACGTGCAGGACATCATCAAGCTCGGCGGTTTCGTGGTGGCGTCTTACCTGGGCCTGGCGATCATGTTCGGCGTGCATGCCGTGCTGCTCACGCTCAACGGCATCAATCCGCTTCGCTTCTTCCGCAAGGTCTGGCCGGCGCTGTCGTTCGCGTTCACGAGCCGGTCGAGTGCGGCCACCATTCCGCTGAGCATCGAGGCGCAGACGCGGCGCATCGGCGTGCCGGAGTCGATCGCCAGCTTCGCCGCATCGTTTGGCACGACCATTGGCCAGAACGGCTGCGCAGGCCTGTATCCCGCCATGCTGGCAGTGATGGTGGCGCCCACCGTGGGCATCAACCCGTTCGATCCTGTATGGATTGCAACGCTCGTGGCGGTGGTCACGCTCAGCTCGGTCGGCGTGGCGGGTGTGGGCGGCGGCGCCACATTTGCAGCGTTGATCGTGCTGCCGGCGATGGGCTTGCCGGTGACGCTCGTGGCACTGCTGATCTCCATCGAACCGCTGATCGACATGGGCCGTACCGCGCTCAACGTCAACGGCTCGATGACCGCCGGGACGATCACCAGCCAGTTGCTGGGGCAGACCGATCGCAGTGTCTTCGATGCTGCTGATGACGTGGAGATGGCACACCGCTGATCTGCGCGTCGAAACGAAAAATGCCGGCCATGGGGTCGGCATTTTTTTGAGCGCAGGGCGGCTCAGCCGGGCGTCTGCGCCAGCTCCGTCAGCAGTTCCATGAAGGCGCTGGCCAGTTCGCTTGGCGTGGCGGCGCTTCTGCGCAGCAGGCCGACGGGCTCCTGGGTGCCCGACGTGACGATGTCCAGACGGGCGAGTTGACCATGCGCCAGGTCGTCGGCGGCGGCGCGCTCGGGGGTGATCCACACCGCATCGGATCGGCACGCCAGCAACCGTGCGACGGACACCGAAAGCGTTTCCGTCACGCCCGCCGGCAAGCGCAGCCCGTGCGTCTGGAACAGCGCTTCGGTGTGATGGCGCGGCACCGTGCCCGGCGTGGCGATCACCAGCGGGTAATCCAGCACCGCCTGCAGCGAGGCCGACGCGCCCGCCTGCGTCAGCAGCGGATGCCCGGGCCGCACGACCAGCGCCAGCGGCTCGGCATACAGCAACTCGAACGACAGCCCCTGCATGCGGTCGGGCTCGGCCATGCGGCCGACGATGAAATCGAGCTCGCCGGCCTTGAGCGCGGTCAGCAGCTCGACATTGGTGCCGGTGCGCAACCGCACGCCGGCATGCGGGCGCTGCGCGTGCAAATGGGCAATCGCCTGGGGCAGTAGGCTGCTGGCCACCGTCGGCAGGGCGCCCACATGTACGACCGGCGCGGAAGCGTCCGTCGATCCCATCAGCGCGGCGGTGGCCGATTCCAGCGCCTGCGTCACGCCCACTGCATGCCGCAGGAATTGCTCGCCGGCCGCGGTGAGCCGCGCGCCTTGCCGGCCGCGCTCCACGAGCTGCACACCGGCCAGCGCCTCCAGCTCACCGAGCGTTTTCGACACCGCCGGCTGGCTCAGATGCAACCGCTCGGCGGCGCGCCGCAGGTTGCGCTCCTGCGCGATGGCGACAAAGCAGCTCAGATGGCGAAACCGGATGCGGGACGGCAAATCCGCTGAGAAGGCGCTTTCCATAACTTGGGGTTATCGATTTTCCGATAATAAGTCAATTTACTTCACTTTTTGTCGGCGATACAGTCTCTGCACGATTTCATAAGGAGACGCCCCATGACCCTGCCGCTTTCCGGCACCGGCGAATTCGCCCAGCGCAACACCGCGCTGCATCCGCCCGCACTGACCCCCGGCTACAAGACCAGCGTGCTGCGCTCGCCGCGCAACGCGCTCATCTCCACCCTGAATACCCTGTCGGAAACCACCGCACCGGTGTTCCATGCCGACGACCTGGGCGCGCTCGACAACGACCTGATCCTCAACTACGCCAAGGAAGGCCTGCCGATCGGCGAGCGCATCATCGTCCACGGCTACGTGCGCGACGAGTTCGGCCGCCCCGTGCCGAACGCGCTGGTGGAGGTGTGGCAGGCCAACGCCGGCGGCCGCTACCGCCACAAGAAAGACCAGTACATCGCGCCGATCGACCCGAACTTTGGCGGCTGCGGCCGCATGCTGACGGATGCCAACGGCTACTACGTCTATCGCACCATCAAGCCCGGCCCGTATCCGTGGCGCAACCGCATCAACGACTGGCGCCCGTCGCACATCCATTACTCGCTCTCGGGCGATGGCTGGGCGCAGCGCCTGATCACGCAGATGTACTTCGAGGGCGACCCGATGATCGCGCAGTGCCCCATCATCAAGACCATCCCGAGCGAAGAGCAGGTGCGCGGTCTGATCGCGCTGCACGACACGGCGAACCACGTGCCCCTCGACAGCCGCTGCTACCGCTTCGACATCACGCTGCGCGGCCGCCGTGCCACGCATTTCGAAAACGCCGTGCCCGCCCTGCAAGGAGCCAAGTGATGACCACGACCACACTGCGTGAATCGCTCGAACGTGCCCAGGCAACGGCCATGACGACAACGCCGCCGTTCGCGCATTTCAACGAGACCGCATCGCAGACGGGCGGCCCATACGTGCACATCGGTCTTGCACCGCGCCAGGCCGGCTTCGACATCTACGACAAGGAATTCGGCAGCGTCCTGACGACGCCCGCCACACGCGGCGAACGCATTGCGCTGGAAGGCCGCGTCTACGATGGCTCGGGCTCGCTCGTGCGCGACGTGCTGATCGAGATCTGGCAAGCCAACGCGGACGGCAAGTACGCCCATCCGGCCGATCGGCAAGACAAACCTGTCGACCCGGCATTCCGCGGCTGGGGCCGCGCCGGCGCCGATTTCGATACGGGCGTCTATCGCTTCGACACGATCAAGCCGGGCGCCGTGGCCGGCCGCAGCGGAACCACGCAGGCACCGCATATCTGCATGATCCTGTTTGCCCGCGGCATCAACCTCGGCCTGCACACACGCGTGTACTTCAGCGATGAGGCCGCGGCCAACGGCACGGACCCGGTGCTGAACGGCATCGAGTGGGAAGTGCGCCGCAAGACGCTGATTGCCCAGCGCAGCGAGCGTAACGGCGAGGTGGTCTACACCTTCGACGTGCGCCTGCAAGACACGCCGGATGGCGGCGCGGAGACGGTGTTCTTCGATATCTGATCGCCGCATCACATCCGAGAGGCCACGCCCGGCAGGTTCACCCCGCCGGGCGTTGTTTTTGATGCGAGCAACACGACTTTCAGCGGGACGTCATGCGGGCGTCGATAATGGGTGGATCGCCAGCCCGGCGTTTGACGACCCTGCCGTGACCCAGCTCACTCTTCCCGGATTCGAAGCCACCCCGCAATTGCCCGCGCATCGCCTGTTTCTGGCGATCAAGCCTGACGTGGATACCGCCGAGCGCATCGCGCGGCTGATCCAGCAATTGCGGCCCGTCGTGGGCTTCAAGGGCAAGGCGCTGCGTACGGAGCGCCTGCATGTCACGCTGCATCACCTTGGCGATTTCGTTCATCCGCCGCCTGACGATGTCGTGGCGCGTGTGCGTGCAGCAGCGGCCGGCCTCGCATTGCCGGCATTCGACGCCACGTTCAACCAGGTGGTGAGCTTTCATGGCCGGCGCGACCATCGGCCGTTCGTGCTGCTGGGCGACGAAGGCGTGGGCGGCCTGATGGCGTTTCAGGCGGCGCTGGGCGAGGCGCTCCAGCATGCCGCCGTGCCGGTGCCGCGTGGGCATTTCAAGCCGCACATCACGCTGTTGTATGACCGCGGCGGCTTTGCGCCGAAAGCGGTCGAGCCCATCACGTGGACCGTGCGCGAGTTCGTTCTCATCCATAGCTGGCTCGGCAAAACGCGCTACGACGAACTCGGCCGCTGGGCGCTCAAAGGCTGAGCGCCAGGTTGTTATGCGCAGCCGTCGGGCCCGCAGACAGGGCCATCGGCTTGGTTCATTGGGGAAGGCGCGCCGATGTGCTGCGTCAGCGCCTGAGCCCAGGGTTCCGGTTTGCCGAGCCACGGGCCAACGTCGATGATGCCCAGTTGGCCATCGGCATCTTCCAGCGCAAACGTCGGAAACCCCTGACCGCCCACTCGATCGAGCCACTGTCGGCTTTGGGCGATGTGCTGCTGCGTGAGCGCACCGGCTTGCCGCGCGTATTCCGCATCGAATGCTTCGGGCGATAGGCCGATCTCGGCTGCCAGCGCGCGCAGTACCGGCACATCTGCAATGCGACGGCCTTGTTCGTAATGCGCGCGCTGGATGCGATGGATCATGTCCAGCCCGCGGCGGCCGAGCGCCTGGGCTGCAAGCACGGCGGTAATGGGCGGCTCCGAATCCATCACGGCCGTGGTGTCGCGCAACAGGCCTTCAAAGTAGGGCTCGCCGAAGGGTTGGCCGGTCAACTCGGCAATGCGGTGGTCGTGCGGCATCACGTAGTCGCGCCATTGGGGCGTGATCGTACGGCGGTTCGGGCCTGCAAGCATGCCGCCGCCGTGGAAGGCGATCGTGAGGCCAGGCACCGTGCGCGCGGCTTCCACCAGCGGCGCGGCGCCGTAGCACCAGCCGCACAGCGGGTCGTAGATGTAATGCAACGTCGTCATGTTGTTTCCTCGGTGGCAGACCAGCTTACTGCGGCCACTTCATTTCTCCCTTGATGACCTTGGCGCTCAGCTCCAGCGATGCATCGCCGGGCAGCGTCGGATAGGCCGCCTTCATCGCCTTGATCAGCTCCGCCGAGTTGTTCGCCTTGGCGGCCTGTACCTCGAAGGTTTTCAGGTAATCCGCGGTAAAGCGTACCGCGTCCAGCCCCTTTGGCATTGCACCCGTGAAGTGACCGGGCACCACGGTCGTCGGCTTGAGCGCTGTGATGTTGTCCAGCGTCTGCAACCAGCCCAGGCGCGATTCGCGCGTCTGCGCGTCGGCCACCCAAACGTGGTCGCCGCTGTTGACAACCACGCCGCCGGCCACGGTCTTGATCGATGGGATCCACAGATACGTGCGTGCCGCGTCGGGGCCGTTCAGGCCCTTGATCTCGATGGTGCGGCCTTCGAGCGTGAGGTGGTCGGCGTTCAGCGCGTCGGGCAGCACGAGCGTCTTGGGCGCGTTGTCCTTGAGGATCGGGCCCCAGTACGCGAGCTTGCCGTTCATTGATGCCTTGATGGCGGCCACGGTTTGCGGTGTTGCCACGATCTTCGCGTTGGGGAAGGCAGCGCGGATGACCTCGAGGCCGAAGTAGTAATCCGGATCGCTCTGGCTGATGTAGACCGTGGTGAGCGTCTTGCCGCTGGCCTTGAGTTTCTGCACGAGCGCCTCTGCATCGCTGCGCTGGAATTGCGCGTCGATCAGGATCGCTTCGTGCGCACCGCTGATGATTTCCGACGACACCGGGAAGATGCCCTTGGCGCCGGGGTTGTAGACCTCGAGATGCAAGGGGGCAGGCGGAGCAGCGTGAGCAGCAAGGCCGGCGCTGACCAGGCCGGCGGCAAGCAGGGTGCGGAGCAGGGACATCGGGTTTCTCCAGTCGGATGAAATGCGTGCAATGTCGCCACTGTAGGTTGCTTGATCCGATCGAAAAACCCCCTAAGATGCGCATATTTGTTTCTCCAATCGATCAAATATGGATCGCATCACGTCGGCCGAAGTGTTTGTGGCGATTGTCGAGCGCGGCAGCCTGAGCGCCGCCGCCGAAGCGCTCGACATGTCGCGCGCGATGGTCACGCGTTACCTGGCGCAGATGGAGGCGTGGTCCGGCGCGCGGCTGCTGCACCGGACCACGCGCCGCATCGGCCTGACACCCGCCGGCGAGGCCACGCTTGCACGCTGCCGCCAGATGCTGGAAATCGCTTCGCAGATGGCCATGGCGGATGGCCCCGAAGCCGACACGCCGCGCGGGCTCCTGCGCATTGCCTGCGCGCAGTCCCTGGCGCAGCAGACGTTGAGCGCGGCGGTGACGGCCTACCTGCGGCGCTATCCGCAAACGGCCGTCGATCTGGTGGTCGACAACCGCACCATCAACCTCGTGGAAGAACGCATCGACCTGGCCGTGCGCATCACCAACGATCTGGATCCGAACCTGATTGCGCGGCCGCTGGGCATGTGCGAATCCGTCGTGGTGGCGGCACCATCTTACCTGGCCGCGCACGGTACGCCGCGCCGCGTGCAAGACCTGGCCGTTCACAACTGCCTGACGTATTCGTACTTCGGCAAGAGCCTGTGGAAGTTCACCGAGGCGAAGACGGGCGCGCCATCAGACGTGCCGGTGGGCGGCAATCTGAGTGCGAATGAATCGATGGTCCTGCTGGCAGCGGCGCGGGAGGGCGCGGGGATTGCATTGCAGCCGGTGTTTGCTGCCGCGCCGCTGATCGCCAGCGGGCAACTCGTGCGTTTGTTGCCCGACCACGTGCCGCAGGCGCTGGGCATTCACGGCGTGTACAGCTCGCGCAGGCAGATGCCGGCGGCGCTGCGGGCGATGCTCGATTTTCTGGTGGACTGGTTCGGCGTGCAGGCGAACGTCACGTGATTGGGCCGGAAGACTTACCTCGCATGGCCAACAGGCCCAACGCCAGCACGCAGAACACCGCCCCCGCATGGAATGTCGCGGCTGCGCCGAGCTTGTCCCACAACAAGCCCGCCAGAACGCTCGCAGCCAACATCGCCAGCCCGCTTACGAGGTTGAACATGCCGTAAGCGGTGCCGCGCAAGTCGGCCGGTGCGGTGTCGGCGACCATGGTTGCCAGCAAGCCCTGCGTGATGC
Source organism: Ralstonia mannitolilytica (assembly GCF_905397375.1). Taxonomy (GTDB): domain Bacteria; phylum Pseudomonadota; class Gammaproteobacteria; order Burkholderiales; family Burkholderiaceae; genus Ralstonia; species Ralstonia mannitolilytica. The sequence continues at coordinate 255,832 of NZ_CAJPVG010000003.1, read as the reverse complement.
CCATGTGCACGCCCCACAGCGCCACGCCTGCGATGACCACGCTCCAGTGAGCGGACAGGCCGAGCACCACATCGGCGGCAATCAGAACCACCAGCCCAAGCGCGAGCAGCTTCGTGTGGCTCATGCGGTCAGAGAGCTTGCCGAATGGATACGCCGCCAGCGCATAGACGACGTTCATCGCCACCATGACCAGCGGCACCAGCGCCAGCGGAATGCCGCCTTGCTGTGCCCGCAGCACCAGGAACGCTTCGGAAAACCGCGCGAGCGTGAAGACCGCGCCGATCATCACCACCCACCAGTACGCGCTGTTCAGCCGCTGCAGGTTGTCGCGGCGGATCGGGTTGGCGCGGCGGGCGCCGTTGTGGGTTTTGGGCTCCCGCAGGCCGAACATCAGCAGCGCAACAGAGAGCAGTCCCGGCACCACGGCCACCCAGAACACGGCGCGAAAATCATCCGCCCACAGCAGCATCAGGCCGACCGCCAGCAGCGGCCCCAGAAACGCGCCCACGGTATCGAGCGACTGCCGCAGCCCAAAGGCCGCGCCGCGCAGTGCAGGCGGGGCAATGTCGGCGACCAGCGCATCGCGCGGCGCCCCGCGGATGCCCTTGCCGACGCGGTCCAGCAGGCGCGCCGTCAGCACGATGCCCGCGGTGGGCGCAATGGCGAACAACGGTTTGGACAGCGCGCCCAGCGCATAGCCGAAGACCGCCAGGCCCTTGCGCTTGCCGAGGTAGTCGCTCAGCGTGCCAGAGAAGATCTTGACGATGAGCGCAGTCGACTCGCCCAGGCCCTCGATCAGCCCGACCGACAGGGCGCTTGCGCCCAGCGCCGACACCATGAACAGCGGCAGCAGGCTGTGGATCATCTCGGAGGCAATGTCCATCAGCAGGCTGACGCAGCCGAGCACCCAGATGCCGGCCGGAATCTGCCTGAGGATGTCGGGTCGTGGAGTAGGGGGCATGGGTGTCCGCCAGTTAGTGTCAAAGCGCGGTGCCCGCGAGCGTACACCGCAGACGGCGCCTCCGATGCCCGCCGATACGGCGCCTGACGGCCGACGCGGTGCGCCACGCCCGGAATATCGATCAACGGGGATCGACGCACCACATCGCGGATCAGCGATATCAAGCGGCCACATGCGCGCGATGTGCCGCCGCACATGCCAGCGCATCGTCCAGGCGGTCATTGCCCCAGAACATCGCATTGCCGACAAAGAAGGTCGGCGCGCCAAAAATGCCGCGAACCTGTGCCGCGCCCGTTTGTTCGCGCAGCGCCTGCTTGACGGCCCCGGACTGCGCCAGGATGAGGATCTCTTCAGCGGGCAAGCCGAGGGCGGCGAGCGCTTCGCCGACGACCTCGGCGGTGTGGATGTCTTGGTCCTGCGCGAAGTTGCGCAGCATCATGTGCTGGCAGAACGCGCCGATCCATGGCTCGTGCGCGCCGAGCAGCGCCACGCGCGCCGGCAGCACGGCGTTACGCGGAAACGTGCTGGGCCGCACCCACGGCACGCCGTACTTCGCGCATTCGCGTGCGATGTCCTGCCACATGTAGTGGCCCTTGGCCTCCTGCAGCACTAAGGGCGAGCTGTTCCAGCCGAACGACCGGAAGATCGGCCCCAGCAGAAAAGGCCTCCACACGACGCGGACGCCGAGGCGCGCAGCCGCGGCTTCGATGCGCATCGCGCTGAGGTAGCTGTAGTTGCTGCCGAAATCGAACCAGAACTCGACGGCCGGCGTGGGGACGAGCGGCTCCCAGGTTGGGTTGTAAGGCGTGCGGTACGCCGCGTCTGGCGAGCGTGAACGGGTGTCCATGCCATCTCCAACGTGATGTCGTTGGGTGCATTAGACGGGCCGCGCCGCCCGGGCTCAAACGCGTTTCACGCAAGTTCGGATGCGCCTGGCGCATGCGAATGCTGCTCGGCGGCTTCCGCGCGGATCCACTCGGCCACATTGCGCACGTCTTTGCGGGGGTTCGGCTCGGCCTGGACCAGCCAATATGCATGCGCGTTGCGTACCCCCGGCGCGGTGGTCGGAATGGTCACCAGCCGGCCGGCGGCCAGCAGCGGCGCGATCAGCTCCAGGCGGCCGAGTGCGATGCCCTGGCCGGCCATCGCCGCATGGATGATCTGGTCGTGCTGGTTGAAGCGCAGCACGGTGCGGGGTTTGGCGTGGCTCCAGCCGGCGGCGGCCAGCCAGTCGGTCCATTGGAGCCAGGGGCGGCGCAGGTCGCGGTCGTCGAAGTCGAGCAGGGTCTGGCCGGCCAGCGCATCGGCGGAATCCAGCGAGCGCAGTCCCAGCGACGGATGCGCGACCGGCGCCACGGTCTCCCCAAACAGCCGGATTGCACCGGGCGGCGCATCGCTCGGTGGGCAATACCGGATGGCAAGTTCAATGCCTTCGTTCTTCAGGTCGACGAGGCGGTTGTTGGTGGCCACGCGCACGTCGATGTCGGGGTATTGCTGCTGGAAGCGAGCGAGGCGCGGCAGCAGCCACAGGCCGGTGACGCCGATGCTGGCGGTGATCGTGACCGGCCGCCGTTCGGCCGCCACGCGAATGGCGCCGATGGCGTCCTGCAACTGCTGCACGGCGCTGTCGGCGCTGCGGAACAGGCGTTCGCCCTCGGGCGTGAACGCAATCGAGCGGTGCCCGCGTACCAGCAGCTTCACACCCAGCGCCTCTTCCAATGCAGACACCTGCCGGCTCACCGCCGATTGCGTCAGGCACAGATCATCGGCCGCGAGCGTGATGCTCATGCGCCGGCCTACCGCCACGAAGCCGCGCAGCAAGTCCAGGGAGGCCAATCGAACCAGGGGAGTCGACATGCGCTTTCCTCATGCAAGGCGTTCTCAAAGATCAATTGAGAAGCTGGATAGGGCGAAGTTTAATAAGCCATCGGACGACATTCCAGTCTCATGCACGCTCCCCACGCTTGCGAAGCCGGAATGTCAGTCACATCGGAGAAAAACGCTCATGACCTCGAAATCTCTCACGCAATCGCCCTGGTTGCCGGTATTGGCCGGCGGCGCGGTGATCGGCGTGGCGCTGGGCATTCGGCACGTGCAAGGGCTCTTCCTCGTGCCCGTCACGATGGGCCATGGCTGGACACGCGAAACCTTCGGCCTGGCGATCGCGTTGCAAAACCTCATCTGGGGCGCGGCACAGCCTTTTTCGGGCATGCTGGCCGACCGCTACGGGGCCGCCAAGGTGGTGGTGGCCGGCATCGTCGTCTATGCGCTCGGTTTGCTGCTGATGGCACATGCGGGCACGCCGCTGGGCTTCACGCTCTCGGCCGGGGGGCTGATCGGGCTGGGGCTCTCAGGCACGTCGTTCGGCGTGGTGTATGGCGCGATCAGCCGGTTGACGCCGCCCGAGCGGCGCAGCTGGGCGCTGGGCGTGGCGGGCGCGGTGGGCGGCGTCGGCCAGTTCGTGATGGTGCCGACGGCGCAGGGGCTGCTGGGCACCGCCGGGTGGGTGATGGCCCTGGTGATCCTGGCGGCGGTGATGGCGCTGTCGTTGCCGCTGGCGGCGCCGCTGCGCGAGAGAGCGTCCACCACCGCAGTGCCGGGCGCGCACCAGAGCATGGGCGCGGCGATCCGTGAAGCGTTTGCACATCCGGGCTTCTGGCTGCTGAACCTCGGGTTCCTGACGTGCGGCTTCCAGCTCGCCTTCATCGGCGCGCACATGCCGGCATATCTGCTCGACAAGGGCCTGACAGGCCGGCACGGCATGGTGGCGCTGGCGCTCATCGCTGCCGCCAACATCGTCGGCACGTATTGCTGCGGCGTGCTGGGGGGATTATTCCGGCGCAAGTATCTGCTGTCCTTGCTGTACCTGATCCGCACGGGGGCGATTGCGCTGTTCATCCTGCTGCCGCTGTCGCCGGCAACGCTGTATGCGTTTGCCATCGTGATGGGCCTGCTGTGGCTCGGCACGGTGCCGCTCACGAATGGGCTGCTGTCGCAGGTGTTTGGCGTGCGCTATATCGGCACGCTGTTCGGGTTCGTGTTCCTCGGTCACCAGGTCGGCGCCTTCCTGGGCGTGTGGCTGGGCGGCGTGGTGTACGACCGCCTGCATTCCTACGATGCAATCTGGTTTGGCGCGATGGTGCTCGGCGTGGTGGCCGCGCTGCTGCACTGGCCGATCGACGATCGCCAACTTGCGCGCACGCCGATGGCGCTACCGGCATGAAGGATCGACTCAATCGATGGGCGGTGTGGACGCTGGCGGCGGCCGGCGCTGCCCTGGTCTTTGCGGCGTGGCTGACGCCGGAAGGTGCATTTTCTTTTGTGACGTTGGCGTCCTTCTGCGGGTAGGGCGACGCACGAGCCCGATTTGTGAAACAATATCGGGTTAATCACTAGTGGGCACTGGTACGGTTTGCGCGGGAATTACGTCGCTTCTGCGTCGTTCTCCTGTGAATGCCACCGTTCAGACATGACTTACGCCGTCAAGGAAATCTTCTACACGCTGCAAGGCGAGGGTGCCAACACCGGCCGCGCAGCTGTCTTCTGCCGCTTTGCCGGCTGCAATCTCTGGAGTGGGCGCGAAGCCGATCGCGCCACCGCCGTCTGCCAGTTCTGTGACACCGACTTCGTCGGCACGGACGGCACGCAAGGCGGCAAATACGCCACCGCCGACGCACTCGCCGATACCGTTGCCGCCGAATGGCCGGCCAGCGCCACGGGCGGCAAGCCGCTCGTCATCTGCACCGGCGGCGAGCCGCTGCTGCAACTCGACAAGCCGCTGATCGACGCGCTGCACGCACGCGGCTTCGAAATCGCCATCGAGACCAACGGCACCATCGCCGTGCCGGAGGGCATCGATTGGGTGTGCGTGAGCCCCAAGATGGGCTCTGAACTTGTCGTCACGCGCGGCGACGAGCTGAAGGTGGTGATCCCGCAAGACGGGCAAGACCTCGACGCATACGAACGGCTGGATTTCCAGCATTTCTTCCTGCAGGCCATGGACGGCCCGCTCGCCCGGCAAAATACGGCGGCTGCCGTTGAGCTGTGCCAGCGCCGGCCGCGCTGGCGCCTGTCGCTGCAAACCCATAAGATGCTGGGCATCCGCTAAGGCGGGCCGCAGCACTTTGTCCCCGGTTTTCTGCCGGTTCCAGCCGTTTCGCGGCGCCCGCTGCCGCCACCTTGCTCCATGACCAAGACCGTTTCCATTACGCGCCGGCTCGAATTCGACGCCGGCCACCGCATCCCGGGCCATGCCGGCCAGTGCCGCAACCTGCACGGCCATCGCTATCAGCTCGAACTCACGCTGACCGGCGAAGTTCTGCACAACGACAAAGCCGCCGACGACGGCATGATCCTCGACTTCGGCGACGTCAAGCAGCTCGCCAACAAGCATCTCGTCGACCTGTGGGATCACGCTTTCCTCGTCTATCGCGGCGACACCAAGCTCGTTGAATTCCTGAACGACATGGAAGGCGGTCATAAGACCGTCGTGCTGAATGACGTGCCCACCGTCGAGAACCTCGCGCAGGTGGCCTTCGACATTCTCGAGCCGGTGTTCCGTAACACGTTCGGGCACCATCTGCGCCTGTCCAAGCTCGTGCTGTACGAAACCCCGAACTGCTGGGCCGACGTGAAGCTCGCGCGCCCGCACGAGCAGGATTGATTCGACAGCGCCGGATCGCATGACCACACCGCACGTCCTGACCCCGCCCGCCGACATGTCCGCCCACGAGCGCGACGGTTACTGGATGCAGCAGGCGCTCGTGCAGGCCAAGTTCGCATGGGGGCAGGGCGAGGTGCCGGTGGGCGCAGTGGTCGTGCGCGGCAACGAGATCGTCGGCGTTGGCTACAACGCGCCGATCGGCACGCACGACCCATCGGCGCATGCCGAGATGCGCGCCCTGCGCCAGGCCGCCGAGAAGCTGGGCAACTACCGCCTGCCCGACTGCGAAGTCTTCGTGACGCTGGAGCCGTGCGTGATGTGCGCCGGCGCCATGCTGCATGCCCGTGTGGCGCGCGTCGTCTACGGCGCGCCGGACCCCAAGACGGGCGCCGCGGGCAGCATCCTCGACCTGTTTGCCGAGACGCGGCTGAACCACCAGACCGCCATCACCGGCAGCGTGCTCGCGCAGGAATGCGGCGACATGCTGCGCGCCTTCTTTGCCGAGCGCCGCGCGAGCCAAAAGGCTGCGCGACTGGCCTCCATTGAGCCCAACGACCCCACGACATGACTACCGTTCGCCTGATTGCGCCTTCCGGCTACCCGAACGATGCGGCCGTCGCCGAGCGCGGCGTGGCGTTTCTTGAAGGCCAGGGCTGCACGATCGTCAACCGTGAATGCCTGCATCGCCGCCATCAGCGCTTTGCCGGCGGCGAACTTGCGCGTCTGGCCGACCTGCACCAGATCGGCGCCGGCAGCGGCCAGGAAATCGCCATGGCTATCCGCGGCGGCTACGGCCTCACGCGGCTGCTGGACCGCATCGATTTCATCGACATCGGCCGCCGCGCGCAGGCCACCAACGCGATCATCGTTGGGCACAGCGATTTCACCGTGTTTTCGCTCGCGTACCTCGCGGCCACGGGCGGCGTGACGTTTGCCGGCCCGCACGTGTGCTCCGATTTCGGGCTGGAAACGGTTGATCCGTTCATGCTCGAGCACTTCTGGGGCGTCCTGCGCAGCCCGACGTACACGCTGCGCGTGGATGTGCCGCAGCCAAAGGAATGCGCGCATCCGGGGCGCTATGCCGGCACGCTGTGGGGCGGCAACCTGGCGATGCTGTCCAGCCTGGTCGGTACGCCGTATCTGCCCGACATCCGTGACGGCATTCTCTTCGTTGAGGACATCAACGAGCACCCGTACCGCATCGAGCGCATGCTGCTGCAGCTGCAGCAGGCTGGCGTGCTCGATACCCAGCAGGCGCTGGTGCTGGGCGATTTCTCCGGCTATCGCACCACGCCGTATGATGCCGGCTACGACTTCGACGCCATGCGGGCTTACCTGGCCGAGCATCTGTCGATTCCGGTGCTGACGGGCTTGCCGTTCGGACATTGCCCGACCAAGGCGACGCTGCCGATTGGCGCGCAGGCGACGCTCGACGTGGACGCCACGGGCTTTACGCTGCACCTGTCGGGCTATCCGACGCTCAGGGCCTGACCACACGGCCATCCGCATCACCGGCGGGTGGTAAAATCTCCGGTTTCCCAAACGGTGTCCGCAATGTGTGCGCGGCGCCGGCTCACCGCTTTCCAATCAAGGTCTTCACGTGCTTTCCACCGCCAACATCACCATGCAGTTCGGGCCCAAGCCCTTGTTCGAGAACATCTCGGTCAAGTTTGGCGAGGGCAATCGCTATGGCCTGATCGGCGCCAACGGTTGCGGCAAGTCGACCTTCATGAAGATCCTGGGTGGCGATCTGGAGCCGAGCTCGGGCACCGTGATGCTGGAACCGGGCGTCCGCCTGGGCAAGCTGCGCCAGGACCAGTTCGCCTACGAAGACATGCGCGTGCTGGACGTGGTGATGATGGGCCACACCGAGATGTGGGCCGCCGCGCAGGAGCGCGACGCCATCTACGCCAACCCGGAAGCGACCGACGAAGACTACATGAAGGCCGCCGAACTGGAGGCGAAGTACGCCGAATACGACGGGTACACGGCCGAAGCCCGCGCCGGCGAACTGCTGCTGGGCGTCGGCATCCCGACCGACCAGCACAACGGCCCGATGAGCGCGGTCGCCCCGGGCTGGAAGCTGCGCGTGCTGCTGGCGCAGGCGCTGTTTTCGAACCCCGATGTCCTGCTGCTGGACGAACCGACCAACAACCTCGACATCAACACGATCCGCTGGCTGGAATCGGTGCTCAACGAGCGCAATTCCACCATGATCATCATTTCCCACGATCGCCACTTCCTGAACTCGGTCTGCACGCACATGGCCGACATGGACTACGGCACGCTGAAGGTCTACCCGGGCAACTACGACGACTACATGGAAGCCTCCATGCAGGCGCGCGAACGCCAGATGGCGGCCAACGCCCGCGCCAAGGAGCGCATTGCCGACCTGCAGGACTTCGTGCGCCGCTTCTCGGCCAACAAGTCCAAGGCACGCCAGGCCACGTCGCGCCTCAAGCAGATCGACAAGATCAAGGTGGAAGACATCAAGCCGTCGTCGCGCCAGAACCCGTTCATCCGCTTCGAGTTCGAGAAGAAGCTGCACAACCTGGCCGTGGAAACCGAGAACGCACGCAAGCGGTACGACCGCACGATCTTCGACGGCCTGACCATGGCCGTGCGCGCCGGCGAAAAGATCGCCATCATCGGCGAGAACGGCGCGGGCAAGACGACGCTGCTGCGTTGCCTGCTCAACGGCGCCGTCAAGACCGGCGTGCAGCGCGGCATCGAGTTGGACGGCGGTACCGTCAAGTGGGCCGAGCACGCCAACGTCGGCTACATGCCGCAGGACACCTACGAAGAATTCCCCGAAGACCGCGACCTGATGGACTGGATGAGCCAGTGGACGCAGGCCGGCGATGACGACCAGTCGCTGCGCGGCACGCTCGGACGTCTGCTGTTCTCGGCCGACGACATCAAGAAGAGCGTCAAGGTGCTCTCGGGCGGCGAGAAGGGCCGCATGATCTGGGGCAAGCTGATGCTGGGCCGCCACAACGTGCTGGCGCTGGACGAGCCGACCAACCACATGGACATGGAGTCGATCGAATCGCTGCAGATCGCGCTCGACAAGTTCGAAGGCACGCTGATCTTCGTATCGCATGACCGCGAATTCGTCAGCGGGCTGGCAACACGCATCATCGAAGTGCGTACCGACGGCACGCTGACCGACTACCTTGGCACGTACGACGAGTACCTGCAGAGCCAGGGCGTGGAAGTCTGATTCTCAGTCGGCGGGCAAGAAGATAGGCGGCCAATGTGCCGCCTTTTTTTTGTTCACGGTGTCTTGCGCACCGTGGCGCTCAGGCCTTGCCGGAGACGGCCGAAGAGGGCCGCGCATCCCCCTGAGCCCCTGCAGGCGCATCCGCCGCCTCGGCCGCCAGGTGCGCAGTGCTGAACTGCATCTGCGCATACGGCACAAACCGCGTCTTGAACTTCCAGCGGTATACGAGCCAGATCGCCACGAATACGAACACACCGCAATACGTCGACAGGAACGCGCCAAGGTTCTCGACCGGCGCAAGCAGCGCCTTGGTGTTCTGCCCGAGGATGATCACCACGCAAAGGATCGCCACCATGATCGGCCCGAACGGAAAGAACGGCGACCGATAGGCCAGCTGCCTCACCGAATGGCCCTGGCTCACGAAACCCTTGCGGAAGCGGTAGTGCGCCAGGGCGATGCCGAACCAGGCGATGAAGCACGTGACCGCAGACGTGTTCAGCAGCCACAGGTAGACGACCTGGTCGCCAAACAGTGAACTGAAGAAGCACAGCGCGCCCACGGCCGACGTGACGACCAGCGCCCGATGCGGCACGCCGTTGCCCGACACCTTCGCAAACCAGCGCGGCGCCTGGCCTTCGAGCGCGAGGTCGTAGAGGATCCGCGTCGATACATAAAGGCTCGAGGTGCCCGACGACAGCAGCGCAGTCAGCACCACCGCGTTCATCATCCCGGCGGCAAACGCGAGGCCGGCATGCTGGAACACCAGCGTGAACGGGCTCACACCGATGTCGGTGGCTTCATTGCGCAGCAGGTTCGGATCGGTGTACGGCAGCAGCACGCCGATGATGAGAATCGCCAGCACATAGAACAGCAGGATGCGCCAGAACGTCTGGCGGATCGCGCGCGGGATCGTGCGCGAAGGGTTCTCCGCCTCGCCGGCCGCCACGCCCACGGTCTCCACGCCCTGGAACGAGAACCCGGCGATCATCGCCACGCCCACCATGGCCGGTACGCCGCCCACGAACGGCGCGTCGCCGACAGTGAAGTTGTGCCAGCCGGAAGCCGGCCCGCCGTGCATGATGCCGAAGACCATGGCCAGCCCGATCAGCAGGAACACGACAATGGTCACTACCTTCACCATCGAGAACCAGTATTCCGCTTCACCAAAGCCGCGCACCGAGAAGGCGTTGAGCATGAACATGAGCAGCAGGAACGCGGCGCTCCACACGATGCCCGACACCCCCGGAAACCAGTACTTCATCACCAGCTGGGCCGCCGCCAGCTCAACCGCCACCGTCACGGCCAATGAGAACCAGTAGTTCCACCCGAGCGCAAAGCCAAAGCCTTCTTCCACATACAGCCGGCTGTAGGTCACAAACGAGCCGGACACCGGCAGATGCACCGCCAGCTCGCCGAGGCTCGTCATCAGGCAATAGACCATGACGCCGATGAGCGTGTAGGTGAGCAGGGCGCCGCCCGGGCCGGCCTGCGCAATCGACGCGCCGGACGCGACGAACAGGCCCGTGCCGATGGCGCCGCTCAGGGCGATCATCATGATGTGGCGCGAGCGCAGGCGGCGGCGCAGTTGGGATTGAGCCTCGAGCCCGGTGGGGGTGATGGGTGTATGCATGACAGTGAAGCCGTGGTCGGGCGTCCAACAATCAAAACGCCCGCCGGCGCAAAGCGATCGGCAGGCGGGCAGGGTTATTGCGGCGCGCGGGTGGAGACGGTCGGAAGTTCGGGGCCGGCATCCTGGCCGGCCAGCGGGTCGCGCGTGACGGGCGGGCGCGGGAAGTGCATGTCCTGGTAGCGCACGATGCCGCCGCCGCGCACGAGCCGGTAACCGAACCAGATCGCAAAGAAGATCGGGATGCCGATATAGGTGGCGATCACCGCCGGCCAGTCGATCGTGCCGCTGGTGAACGCCTGATAGTTCTGGCCCAGCGTGATGACCAGGCACAGCGCAAACGCGAACAGCGGTCCGTACGGGAAGAATTTGGAGCGATACGGCAGTTGCGACGGATCATGCCCCTGCGCCACCAGCCCCTTGCGAAAGCGGTAGTGGCTGACGGCAATGCCGAGCCACGCCACAAAGCCGGTCATGCCGGACGTGTTGAGCAACCACAGGTAGACCGTCTTGTCGCCGTACAGCGAGCTCAGGAAGCACAGCGCGCCCACGGCCGTTGTGGCCAGCAGTGCATTGCGCGGCACACCGTTCCGGGAGAGCTGCGCAAAGATGCGCGGCGCCCGGCCTTCCGTCGCCAGGTTGTAGAGCATCCGCGTGGATGCATACATGCCCGAGTTGCCCGCCGACAGCACGGCCGTCAGGATCACCGCATTCATCAACCCCGCCGCAAACGCCAGGCCGGCATGCTTGAACACCAGCGTGAACGGGCTCACGCCAATGTTGGTGACTTCCGTCGACAGCAGATTCGGATCGGTGTACGGCACCAGCACGCCGATGATGAAGATGGCCAGTACATAAAACAGCAGGATGCGCCAGAACACCTGCTTGACCGCACGCGGAATGGTGCGTGCCGGGTCGGCCGATTCGCCAGCCGCCACGCCGATCAGCTCCGTCCCCTGAAACGAGAACCCCGCGATCATCGCCACGCCGATCATCGCCGGCAGTCCGCCCACAAACGGCGCATCACCGATCGTCAGATTCTGCAGGCCCGATTGCGGACCGCCCTTCATGATCCCGAAGATCATCGCCAGGCCAATGCCGATGAAGAAGATGACCGTGACGACCTTGATGAGCGCGAACCAGTATTCCGCCTCGCCAAAGCCGCGCACCGAGATGGCGTTGAGCAGGAACATGACGGCGAGGAACACGGCGCTCCACAGCACGCCCGGCACATCGGGAAACCAGTAATGCATGACGAGCTGCGCGGCCGCCAGCTCCACGGCAATCGTCACGGCCCAGTTGTACCAATAGTTCCAGCCGAGCGCGAAGCCGAAGCCTTCGTCCACGTACAGCGCACCGTAGGTGGCAAACGACCCCGAAACCGGCATATAGGCGGCAAGCTCGCCTAGGCTGGTCATCAGGAAATAGACCATCGCCCCGATCAGGATGTAGGCGGCGAGGGCGCCTCCGGGGCCGGCCTGCGAGACCGACGCGCCCGAGGCCACGAAGAGCCCGGTGCCGATCGACCCGCCGATGGCGATCATGGTGAGATGGCGCGCGCGCAATGTGCGGCGCAAGCCCGGCGTCTCTGAGGACGGGGTAGCGTGTTCTGACATGGATACAGAGTGGTCGATTTTGCTCGGATCGCGAATCAAATCGACGAAATGTGACGAGACGTCCCCGTGCCTGATGGGCACCTGGCGAACGAAATGCGCGACTCTATCAAAACCGTCACGTAGCGGGCAAAAAATCCGTGCTGCAGCACACGGTTTGAACCCGCCGAGGCGTGCCGCATCGCCCGCCAGACGGCGCCGTGCAGCGCAAAAATAAAAATTGAACGACCGTGCTATTTTGTGTATTCTGTGTCGAGTCGCGGCCTTACCGCGCGTTAAAAAAACGACATTCGAGAGACAGTTCAACCGCGAGGCACGGTGCGCCTGATCTGCCGGCCCTCGCATCACCAAAGGAACCAGCATGACTGCGGAGTACAAGGTCCAGGACGGCGTTGCCGTCATCACGCTCAGCAACCCGCCCGTCAACGGCCTTGGCCATTCCACGCGGCTGGGCATCGTTGAAGGTATGGTCAAGGCGGGCGACGACCCGAGCGTCAAGGCCATCGTGATCACCGGCGCTGGCAAGGCCTTCTCGGGCGGCGCCGACATCCGCGAGTTCAACACCCCCAAGGCAACCCAGGAGCCGACGCTGCACGCTGTCATCAAGGCGGTCGAGTCGAGCACCAAGCCGGTCGTCGCGGCCATCCACTCGGTGGCGATGGGCGGTGGACTGGAACTGGCGATGGGCTGCCACTTCCGCGTGGCCGCACCCGGCGCGCAGATCGCGCTGCCCGAAGTGAAGCTGGGCATCCTGCCGGGCGCAGGCGGCACGCAACGTCTGCCGCGCGCCATCGGCCTGGAGCCGGCGCTGAACATGATCGTGTCCGGCAACGCCATCCCGTCGGAAAAGCTCGCCAAGAGCGGCCTGTTCGACCAGATGATCGAAGGCGACCTGATGGCCGGCGCCATCGATTTCGCGCTGAAGGCCGCGGCCGAGGGCAAGCTGCCCAAGCTGCGCGATCGCAAGGTCGAGCACGACAATCCGCAAGGCTTCCTGCAATTCGCGCGCAACACGGTCGCAGCCGTCGCAAAGAACTTCCCCGCGCCGGGCAAGTGCGTGGACGCCGTGCAGGCCGCCGTCGAAAAACGCTTCGACGACGGCATCAAGTTCGAGCGCGAGTTGTTCATCGAGCTGGTGAACACGCCTGAATCGCGCGCGCTGCGCCATGCGTTCTTCGGCGAGCGCGCTGCGAGCAAGATCCCCGACGTGCCGGAAGACACGCCAGTGCGCAAGGTCGAGAAGGTGGCCGTGATCGGCGCCGGCACGATGGGCGGCGGCATCTCGATGAACTTCCTGAACGCCGGCATTCCGGTGACGATCCTGGAAACCAAGCAGGAAGCGCTGGACCGCGGCGTCGCGACCATCCGCAAGAACTACGAGAACAGCGCCAAGAAGGGCAAGCTCACGCAAGAGAAGGTCGAGCAGCGCATGGCCCTGCTCAAGCCGACGCTGTCCTACGACGACATCAAGGACGCCGACCTCGTCATCGAGGCCGTCTTTGAAGAAATGGGCGTCAAGGAGGTCGTGTTCAAGAAGCTCGACGAAGTCGTCAAGCAGGGCGCGATCCTGGCGTCGAACACCTCCACGCTGGACGTCGACAAGATCGCCAGCTTCACCAAGCGCCCGCAGGACGTGGTCGGCATGCACTTCTTCAGCCCGGCCAACGTGATGAAGCTGCTGGAAGTCGTGCGCGGCAAGGACACCGCCAAGGACGTGCTGGCCACCGTCATGAAGCTGGCCAAGGCTATCAAGAAGACGGCGGTCGTTTCCGGCGTGTGCGACGGCTTCATCGGCAACCGCATGATCGAGCAATACAGCCGCCAGGCCGGCTACCTGCTGGACGAAGGCGCGCTGCCCGAGCAGGTCGACAGGGCGATCGAAAAATTCGGCTTTGCCATGGGCCCGTTCCGCATGGGCGACCTGGCCGGCAACGACATCGGCTGGGCCATCCGCAAGCGCCGCGCCGTGGACAAGCCGGACATCGTCTATTCGAAGACGGCCGATCTGCTGTGCGAGATGGGCCGCTTCGGCCAGAAGACGGGCGGCGGCTGGTACGACTACAAGGCAGGTGACCGCAAGCCGTATCCGAACCAGCAGGTCAATGACATGATCGTCCAGCACTCGAAGGATCTGGGCATCACGCGCCGCAAGATTTCGGACGAGGAAATCGTGGAGCGCCTGGTGTTCGCGCTGGTCAACGAAGGCGCGAAGATCCTGGAAGAGGGCATTGCCTCCAAGGCTTCCGATATCGACATGGTGTACCTGACCGGCTACGGCTTCCCGCTGTTCCGTGGCGGCCCGATGCTCTACGCAGACACCGTCGGGTTGTACAACGTCGTGCAAGCCATGCGGCGCTACAGCAAGGGCTACCACGGCGAAGCATGGCAGGTCGCCCCGCTGCTGCAGAAGCTGGCCGACGAGGGCAAGGCCTTCAATGGCTGAATAAGCGGCCAATTCATCGACGCGATCACCGCCATGCAACTCACGCCCACCGACTGCCTGCTGATCATCGACGTGCAGAACGACTTTCTGCCCGGCGGTGCGCTGGCCGTGCCGGACGGCGACCAGGTCATCCCGGTCGTCAACCGGCTCGCCAAGGCCTTCGGGCCCGCTGCGCGCACGGTGCTGACGCAGGACTGGCACCCGCGCGAGCACGTGTCGTTCTCGGCCAACCATGCGGGCACGCAGCCGTTCGGCACGATCGACCTGCCGTACGGCCAGCAGGTGCTGTGGCCCGTGCACTGTGTGCAGCACAGCACGGGCGCCGCGCTCGCTGAGGGGCTGGACGTGCCGCATGCGCAGTTGATCGTCCGCAAGGGCTATCACCCGGACATCGACAGCTACTCCGCATTCTTTGAAGCGGATCGGAAGACGCCGACCGGCCTGCTGGGCTACCTGCGCGAGCTTGGGGTCCAGCGCGTGTTCTGCGTCGGGCTCGCCACGGATTTCTGCGTGGCATGGTCGGCACTGGATGCGCGTGCTGCGGGGCTGGAAGTCGCCGTCATCGAAGATGCCTGCCGCGCGATCGACCTCAACGGTTCGCTGGCGCAGGCGTGGCAGCGCATGACGGATGCGGGCATCGCGCGGTTGCAGTCGCACGCGATCTTGAACGGATAACGGAATACCACGGGCGCAGCCGAAGCTGCGCCCCCACCAGATACGAGGAGCAACACCATGACCGAAGCAGTCATCGTTTCCACCGCACGTACGGGCCTGGCCAAGAGCTGGAAGGGCGCCTTCAACATGACGCACGGCGCCACGCTCGGCGGCCACGCAGTGCAGCACGCCATCGCCCGCGCCAAGATCGAGCCGGGCGAGGTGGAAGACGTCCTGATGGGCTGCGCGAACCCGGAAGGCGCGACGGGCGCCAACATCGCGCGCCAGATCGCCCTGCGCGCCGGCTGCCCCGTGACCGTGCCGGGTGCGACCGTCAATCGCTTCTGCTCGTCGGGCCTGCAGACCATCGCGATGGCCGCGCAGCGCGTGATCGCCGATGAGGGCGACATCTTCGTGGCCGGCGGGGTGGAGTCCATCTCGTGCGTGCAGCAGGAGATGAACCGCCACATGCTGCAGGAAGGCTGGCTGAACAAGCACAAGCCCGAAATCTACTGGAGCATGCTGCAGACCGCCGAGAACGTCGCCAAGCGCTACAACATCAGCAAGGAGCGCCAGGACGAATACGGCGTGCAGAGCCAGCAACGCGCCGCCGCCGCTGCGGCCGCCGGCAAGTTCAACGACGAGATCGTCCCGATGACGACCGTCATGGGCGTGGCCGATGCCAAGACCGGGCAGATCATGACGCGCGAAGTCACGATCTCGGCTGATGAAGGCATTCGTCCGGACACGACGCTCGAAGGGGTGACGAAGATCCGCACCGCCATGCCCGGCGGCGTGATCTCGGCCGGCAACGCCAGCCAGTTCTCCGACGGCGCATCGGCCGCGGTGGTGATGAACGGCAAGGTGGCAGCCGCCAAGGGCCTGCAGCCGCTGGGCGTGTTCCGCGGCTTTGCCGTGGCCGGCTGCGAGCCGGACGAAATGGGCATTGGCCCCGTCTTTGCCGTGCCCAAGCTGCTGAAGAAGGCGGGTCTGAAGGTGGAAGACATCGGCCTGTGGGAACTGAACGAAGCGTTCGCCGTGCAGGTGCTGTACTGCGCAGACAAGCTTGGCATCCCGATGGACCGCCTGAACGTCAACGGCGGCGCCATCGCCGTGGGCCACCCGTACGGCGTGTCGGGTGCACGCCTGGTCGGCCACGCGCTGATCGAAGGCAAGCGCCGCGGCGTCAAGTACGTGGTCGTGACCATGTGCATCGGCGGCGGCCAAGGCGCAGCCGGCCTGTTCGAGGTGCTCTGAACAGACAGGCTCCCGCTCAAAACGGGAGCCTGTTTTGTTTCTGGCAGCGCTGGCCTGATCGCCATCTCGCGCGCGCCTTTCTTTGCTTGCTTTCTTTGGCAAGACGAAGAGGGTGAGTCGGGCCCGGCACGGCACGAAACAAGGGGTTGACCCAAAGCCCTCGCCCGGGCAGGGCACGAAACACAGGATGCACCACCAACATCATGTCCTCGAAACTGCTATCCCGCCGCGACCTCAGCTTCCTGCTCTACGAATGGCTCAACGTCGAATCGCTCACACGCATTCCGCGTTATGCCGACCATTCCCGCGAAACGTTCGATGCCGCCCTCGACACCTGCGAGCGCATCGCCACCGACCTTTTCGCCCCGCATAACAAGAAGAACGATCAGCAGGAACCGCATTTCGACGGCACCCGGGTCCACATCATCCCCGAGGTGAAGGCCGCGCTGGACGCTTTCAACAAGGCCGGCCTGATGGCCGCGGGGCAGGATTTCCAGCTCGGCGGCATGCAACTGCCCACCGTGGTCGAGAAAGCCGGTTTCGGCTTCTTCAAGGCCGCCAACGTCGGCACCAGCTCGTATCCGTTCCTCACCATCGGCAATGCGAACCTGCTGCTCGCGCACGGCACGCCGGAGCAGATCGAAACGTTCGTGCAGCCCGAGATGGAAGGCCGCTTCTACGGCACGATGTGCCTGTCGGAGCCGCAGGCCGGGTCGTCGCTGTCGGACATCGTCACGCGCGCGGAGTACGAAGGCGAATCGCGGCTCGGCCCCCAGTACCGCCTGACCGGCAACAAGATGTGGATCTCCGCCGGCGAGCATGAGCTGTCGGAGAACATCATCCACCTCGTGCTGGCAAAGATCCCTGGCCCGGACGGCAAGCTGATTCCCGGCGTGAAGGGCATTTCGCTGTTCATCGTGCCGAAGTTCCTCGTCAACGAAGACGGCTCGCTCGGCGAGCGCAACGACGTGGTGCTCGCCGGCCTGAATCACAAGATGGGCTATCGCGGCACGACCAACTGTCTGCTGAACTTTGGCGAAGGCACGCAGTTCCGTCCGAAGGGTGCTGACGGCCAGCCGCGCGCCGGTGCCGTCGGCTACCTCGTCGGCGAGCCGCACAAGGGGCTCGCCTGCATGTTCCACATGATGAACGAGGCGCGCATCGGCGTCGGCATGGGCGCGACGATGCTCGGCTACACGGGCTACCTGCACGCACTGGACTACGCGCGCAACCGCCCGCAGGGGCGTCCGGTGGGGCCGTCGGGCAAGGACCCCGCGTCCCCGCAGATCCGCATCATCGACCACGCCGATGTCCGCCGCATGCTGCTCGCGCAGAAGGCGTACGTGGAAGGCGCGCTCGGCCTGAACCTGTATTGCGCCAAGCTGGTCGACGAAGAGCGCGGCGAGACGGATGCCGCCAAGCGCGCCAAGCTTGGCCTGCTGCTGGACATCCTCACCCCGATCGCGAAGAGCTGGCCGTCGCAGTGGTGCCTGGAGGCCAACAGCCTGGCGATCCAGGTGCACGGCGGCTACGGCTACACGCGCGAATACAACGTCGAGCAGTTCTACCGCGACAATCGCCTGAACCCGATCCACGAAGGCACGCACGGCATCCAGGGCCTGGACCTGCTCGGCCGCAAGGTCGTCATGCACGACGGCGCCGCGTTCACGGCCCTTGGCGAGCGCGTGCAGGCCACCGTCGGGCGCGCGCTGGAAACCGACGACGAAACGCTGGTCGGCCACGGCCGTGCACTCGGCATGGCTGCGCAGAAGCTCGCCAAGGTCACCCAGACGCTGTGGGCCGCCGGCGATCCGCGCGTCACGCTGGCCAACGCATCGGTGTATCTGGAAGCGTTCGGCCACGTCGTCATCGCGTGGATCTGGCTGGAGCAGGCGCTGTCCGCCGCCAGGGCCTTGCCGGATGCCCATGGCGAGGACGCTGACTTCTACCGCGGCAAGCTGCAGGCCGCACGCTACTTCTTCCAGTGGGAACTGCCGAAGATCGACCCGCAGATCGCGCTGCTGGGCTCGCTCGACACGACCACGCTGGATATGCAGGACGCCTGGTTCTAGGCCATCGCAAACAACAACGAGACAGGAGACACCATGGGTACGCTGAAATCGCTGTTCGATCTCTCGGGCAAGACCGCGCTGGTCACGGGCGGCTCGCGCGGGCTTGGCCTGCAGATTGCCGAAGCGTTGGGCGAGCAGGGCGCACGCATCGTCTTGTCGGCCCGCAAGGCCGATGAGCTGAAGGAAGCGCAGGCGCACCTGAAGTCGCTCGGCATCGAGGCCGACTGGATTGCCGCCGATGGCGCCGTCGAAGCCGACATCCAGCGCCTGGCCGACGGGGCGCTTGCCAAGCTCGGCCACGTCGACATCCTCGTCAACAACGCTGGCGCCACGTGGGGCGCACCGGCCGAAGACCACCCGGTGGAGGCGTGGGACAAGGTGATGAACCTGAACATCCGCGGCCTGTTCCTGCTCTCGCAGCAGATCGGCAAGCGATCGATGATCCCGCGCAAGTACGGCAAGATCATCAACGTGGCGTCGATCGCCGGCCTGAAGGGCAATGCGCCGGGCACGCTCGACACGATCGCCTACAACACCAGCAAGGGCGCGGTGGTCAACTTCACCCGTGCGCTGGCGGGCGAATGGGGCGAGTACAACATCACTGTCAATGCCATCGCGCCGGGCTTCTTCCCTTCGAAGATGACGCGCGGTTCGCTGGAAAAGCTGGGCGTCGACAAACTCGCCGCGCGCACGCCGCTGCGTCGCATTGGCGATGACGAAGACCTCAAGGGGGTGGCGGCGCTCTTCGCGTCAGACGCTTCGAAGCACATCACGGGCCAGATCCTGGCCGTCGACGGCGGCGTGAGCGTGGTCTAATTTCGGCTGCTTTCCACTCTCTTGAACGCAGCATGAGCGCAGACAACAACGGTTTTCCGATCGACATTCCCTTCCTGAAGCTTCTCGGCATGCGCTGCCTGAAGGCCGAGGGCGGCGAGGGCATCGTCGAACTCGCCCTTGAAGCCCAGCACATGAACAGTTGGGAAATGGCCCACGGCGGCGTGACCATGACGATGCTCGACGTGGCGATGGCCATGGCGGGCCGCTCGGCAGACGCACACGGCCGCGGCGTGGTGACGATCGAGATGAAGACGGCGTTCATGCAGCCCGGACGCGGCACGCTCACGGCGAGCGCGCGCTGCGTGCACCAGTCGACCACCATGGCCTTCTGCGAAGGCGAGGTGCGCGATGGCGACGGCAAGCTGGTGGCACGCGGCTCAGGCACGTTCAAGTTCGTCAAGCGGATGCCGCCGCCGCGCACACCTGAGCCGGGCGCGGACGGCTGATCTGCCTGCAATGAAGTCCGCAGTACAGCCATGCCGGGTGGCAGGCCGAATCCGGTTCGGCTCATAAGAAGAACCATCTAGGAGATGACGATGCAACAACCTGCGCGGCGGGCCGTGTCCGCCCTTGCCATCACGCTGCTTTGCGCCACCGGACTGACCATGACCCTCGAAGGATGCGCTTCCCATCCGGCCCCGGCGGCCGATGCGCCGGCCACCGTGCAAGCACCCCCTGCACCGAACCCGCCGGCGCAGAAGCCGCTGACGGCCGACGAATCCGACCCGAACAAGATGGGCTGGATGCAGGGCTTCCCGCCGCCGCCCGATCGCATCATCCGCTTTGACCTGGCGGGCAACATGTTCCCGCGCACGCGCTACGGCTACAGCCACGTGCGCGAGTTCGTGCCGACGCGCGCGGTCTGGCGCGGTGACGGCCCCGTCAGCAAGCTGCCGCGCGCCGAGCGCGACATCAGCGGCGTGCTGTTTACCGATCCGAACGGCACGCGCCGCACGTTTGCCGAGGCGCTCAAGCTGACCTACACCGACGGCATCCTCGTCATGCACAAGGGCAAGGTGGTCTACGAGCGTTACTTTGGTGCGCTCGATGCGCATACGCCGCACATCGCCATGTCGGTCACAAAATCGTTTGTTGGCACGCTGGCCGCCATGCTCGTGGCGGACGGCAAGCTCGATCCGGCTGCGCCGGTGACGCAGTACGTGCCGGAGTTGAAGGACACCGCTTATGGCGACGCCACCGTGCGCCAGGTCATGGACATGACCGTGGGCGTGCGTTACTCCGAGAACTATGCCGACCCGAACGCCGATGTCTGGGCCTACGCCCGCGCCGGCGGCATGCTGCCGCGCCCGCCGGGCTACAAGGGCCCCGACAACTTCTACGACTACCTCACGACGCTGCGCAAGGAAGGCGAGCACGACGCGGAATTCGCGTACAAGACCGTCAACGCCGAAACGCTGGCGTGGATCGTGCGCCGTGCGTCGAACAAATCGCTGGCGGCGCTGCTGTCCGAGCGCATCTGGCAGCCGATGGGCGCACAGGACGATGCGTACTTCTCGGTCGACAGCATCGGTACGGAATCGGGCGGCGGTGGCCTGAACACCACGCTGCGCGACCTGGCGCGCTTTGGCGAGATGATTCGCAACGACGGCCGCTTCAACGGCAGGCAGATCCTGCCCAAAAGCGTGATCGACGACATCCGCCGCGGCGGCGACCCGGCCAAGTTTGCGAAGGCAGGCTACACGACGCTGCCCGGCTATTCGTACCGCAACATGTGGTGGGTTTCGAGCAATGATCACCACACGTTCGAAGCGCGCGGCATCCACGGCCAGCGCATCTATATTGATCCGGTGGCCCAGATGACGATCGTGCGCTATGCCTCGCACCCGGTCGCTGCCAATGCGGCCAATGATCCGGTCACGCATCGGGCATTTGCGGCGCTGGCCGAGTACTTCATGCAACACAAGTAACACCCCGACCCAACACCGATATCCGATATTCAGGAGCGTTTTTCATGTCGAAGACCTATCAGCGCATCGTTCTGGCTTCGCGCCCCCAGGGGGCCGTGACGCCCGAGAACTTCCGCCTGGAGACGGTGGATCTGCCGGAACTGCAGGACGGCCAGGTGCTGGTGCGCAACCATTTCCTGTCGCTCGACCCGTACATGCGCGGTCGCATGAACGACAGCAAGTCGTATGCGCAGCCGCAGCCGCTCGATGAAGTGATGATCGGCGGCACGGTGGGCGTGGTGGAGGCGTCCAGGAACCCGTCGTTTGCCGTCGGCGACAGCGTGGTCGGCATGTTCGGCTGGCAGGAGGTCGGCATCTCCGATGGCCGCGGCATCCAGAAGGTCGACACGCGTCACATTCCGCTGTCGGCATACCTGGGCGCGGTGGGCATGCCCGGTGTGACGGCGTGGTACGGCCTGAACAAGATCATGCACCCGAAGCCTGGCCAGACCGTGGCGGTGAGCGCCGCTTCGGGCGCCGTGGGCAGCGTGGTCGGCCAGCTGGCCAAGCTCAAGGGTTGCCGCGCCGTGGGTTTTGCCGGCGGCAAGGACAAGTGCGACTACGTGGTCAACGAACTCGGCTTTGACGCCTGTATCGACTACAAGGCCGCCAAGGACCCGAAAGAGCTCTACAGGATGCTCAAGGAGGCCACGCCGGACGGCATCGACGCGTACTTCGAGAACGTCGGCGGCACGATCCTCGACGCCGTGCTCTCGCGCATGAACCCGTTCGGGCGCATCGCCATGTGCGGCATGATCGCCGGCTACGACGGCCAGCCGCTGCCGATGCAGAACCCGCAGCTGATCCTGGTGTCGCGCCTGACGATCGAAGGCTTCATCGTCTCCGAACACATGGACGTGTGGCCGGAAGCACTGCGCGAACTCGGCGGCTACGTGGCACAGGGCAAGCTCAAGTTCCGCGAGAGCGTGGCGCAGGGCCTGGCGAGCGCGCCGGAAGCCTTCATGGGCCTGCTCAAGGGCAAGAACTTCGGCAAGCAGCTCGTCAAGCTGGTCTGACGTTTTGATGTGGCTGCACGGACTGTCAAGCCATTGACAGTCCGCCGGGCAGGGGCCGCCACAGAATGGCCCCACCCACAATGACTGCGTGAAGGAGACACCATGAATGCACCTGAAACCGCACACGCCAAGCGGCCCGACAGCATGAGCGCCAGCCTCAGCCCCGAGGCCGCCGCCCGCTATCGCAACCTGCCGCGTCCGCCGCAATTCGCCACCGTTGAAGAAGAGCGCCTGCACCGCAAGCAGCGGCTGGCTGCAGCGTTCCGGTTGTTCTCCAGATTCGGTTTCGATGAAGGTGTGGCCGGCCACATCACCGCGCGCGACCCCGAGCACCAGGACAGCTTCTGGGTGAACCCGTTCGGCGTGCACTTCAGCCAGGTCAAGGTGTCGAACCTGATCCGCTGCGATCACCACGGCAACGTGGTCGAAGGCGATTACCCGGTCAATGCCGCAGCGTTTGCGATCCACTCCCGCGTGCACCAGGCACGGCCCGACGCGGTGGCCGCGGCGCATTCGCACAGCACATACGGCCGCGCGTGGTCGACACTCGGGCGCAAGCTCGATCCGCTCACGCAGGACGTCTGCGCGTTCTACGAAGACCACGCCGTGTACGACGATTTCGGCGGCGTGGTAGTCGAGCTGGACGAAGGCCAGCGCATTGCCGAGGCGCTCGGCGACAACAAGGCCGCGATCCTCCAGAACCACGGCCTGCTGACAGTCGGCAAGACCGTCGACGAGGCGGCGTGGTGGTTCATCACGATGGAGCGCTCGTGCCAGGTGCAGCTGCTGGCCGAAGCCGCTGCCGCGCGCACGGGCGAGGCACCGCGCACGATTTCCGATGCGGCTGCGCGCCAGGCGTATTCCATCGTGGGCTCGGCGCAGGCGGGGTGGTTCCAGTTCCAGCCGCTCTATGCGCGCATCGTCAAAGAGCAACCCGATCTGCTCGATTGATCGGCGCCCACGAAACCACCAGGAATGCCCATGACGGATCTGATCCTGCATCACTACGCCACCTCGCCGTTTTCGGAGAAGGTGCGGCTGATCCTCGGCTACAAGGACCAGCCGTGGAAGTCCGTCACGGTGCCCTCCATCCTGCCCAAGCCCGACGTGATGCCGCTCACGGGCGGCTACCGGCGCACGCCGTTCCTGCAGATCGGCGCGGATATCTACTGCGATACGGCGCTGATCGCGCAGGTGCTCGAATCGATCCACCCGCTGCCGAAGCTGGTGCCGTCGGAGCATGCGGCGGCCGTGTTCGCCATGGCGCAATGGGCGGACACGACGCTGTTCTGGGCGACGGCCACCTACGTCACGCAGCCGGCCGGTTTCCAGAGCCTGTTCGGCGGCGCGCCCGAGGCATTCGTCAAGGCGTTCGTGGAAGACCGCAAGGCGATGCGCGCCGGCGGCACAGGCCTGCGCACGCCGCTGCCGGAAGCGACGTCGACCCTGCACGTCTTCCTGGCGCAGCTCGAGCGCCAGCTCGCGACCGGCGAGCACATCTTCCTGTTCGGAGAGCAGCCGACCGTGGCCGATTTCTCCGTCTACCACTGCCTGTGGTTCATTCGCCGCGCGGCGGCGGTGGCGGGCATTCTGGATGCCCATCCCGACGTGGTGGCATGGATGCACCGGGTCGCGGCGCTGGGCCATTCGCAGGCGCAGCCGATGACGCCCGCCGAAGCGCTCGATATTGCAAAGGCCGCCACGCCGCGCGCATTGACGGACACGAAGGCGGCCTTCGACGACCGCTACGGCCTGCCCAAGGGCACACGCGTGACGGTGGCCGCTGTCGATTACGGCGTGGACCCGCTCGAAGGCGAGCTGATCGTCTCCACGCGCGACGCCGTGGGCGTGCTGCGTGAAGATGCGCGTGTCGGGCAGGTGGTGGTGCATTTCCCGCGCGTGGGTTACGCCGTGCGCAAGGTCGAGACGGCAGACTGACGGCGTTGCCAACGCCATCGCATTTCATGACAACAACACGAGAGAGACACGTATGAAGCAATTCGCAGGCGGTGTGGCCGTCATCACGGGCGGTGCGTCGGGTTTCGGCAAGGAGTTCGCCAAGAACGCGGCCGGGTTGGGCATGAAGCTGGTGCTGGCCGATATCCAGCAGGATGCGCTGGATGCCGCCGTGGCCGAGTTCACGGCGCAGGGCGTGGAAGTGATCGGGCTGCGCGTCGACGTGTCGAAGGTGGAAGACGTGCAGGCGCTGGCCGATGCGGCCATGAAGACGTTCGGCAAGGTGAACCTGCTGTTCAACAACGCGGGCGTGGGCGCGGGCGGTCTGATCTGGGAGAACACCGAGCGCGACTGGGACTGGGTGCTTGGTGTGAACCTGCATGGCGTGATCCACGGCGTGCGCATCTTCACGCCGCTCATGCTCGAAGCCGCCAGGAAGGATCCGTCGTACGAGGGCCATATCGTCAATACGGCGTCGATGGCGGGGCTGCTGAATGCGCCGGCCATGGGCATCTACAACGTGTCCAAGCATGCGGTGGTGGCGCTGTCCGAATCGCTGTACCAGGATCTGAGCCTGGTGACCGAGCAGATTCATTGCTCGGTGCTGTGCCCGTATTTCGTGCCGACCGGCATCACGCAGTCGGACCGCAACCGCCCGCAGGATCTCGCCAATACGGCGCCGCCCACCAAGTCGCAGCTCGTCTCGCGCGCCATGTCGGAGAAGGCTGTCAGTTCCGGCAAGGTGACGGCCGAGCAGGTCGGCAAGATGACCTTCGACGCCATCCGCAACGCGGGCTTCTACATCTATTCGCACCCGCACGCGCTGGCACCGGTGCAGCGCCGCTTTGAAGACATCATCTCGCAGCGCAACCCGTCGGACCCGTTCGATGGCAAGCCCGACGTGCGTGCGCGTCTGGTCGATGCCCTGCGCGGGTGATCACACCTCCAAGACTTCCGGGACTGCCATGACCGCCGCACCCACTGCCGCCATCACCGAATCGCAATTCGCCGACCTGCCCAACGGCACGCGGCTGCATTACGCCAGCGCCGGCCAGCGCGGTGCGCCGCTCATGCTGTTTGTCCATGGCTTCCCGGAGTTCTGGTACGAGTGGGAGGCGCAGCTCGCCGCGTTTGGTGACACGCACTTTGCGGTGGCCCCCGACATGCGCGGCTTCAACCTGTCGAGCAAGCCGGCCGCGGTCGATGCGTACCGCCCGAAGATGCTCGTGCAGGATCTGGAGCAGTTCATCGCGGCGCTGGGCTATGAGCGCGCGATCGTGGTCGCGCACGACTGGGGCGGGGCGATCTGCTGGAACCTTGCCATCCAGCATCCGGAGCGGGTGGAGCGGCTGGTCATCATCAACTCGCCACACCCTTGGGTGTTTGCGAATGCGCTGCTGAGCGATCCGGCACAGCAGGCTTCGTCGGCGTATATGAACTGGCTGCGCAAGCCCGGCTCGGAAGAGGCGCTGGCCGCCAACGACTTCGAAAAGCTCGAAGGCTTCTTCAGCGGCATGGGCCAGCCCGTGGCCGAATGGTTCACGCCCGAGGTGCGGGCGCGCTATCACGCGGCCTGGAGCCGGCCGGGCGAAGGCGGCTCGCATGGCCTGACAGGCGGCGTGAATTACTACCGCGCCTCGCCGCTGCACCCGCCCACCGAAGGCACGGCGCCGCTGCGCATCGACCAGATGCCGCCCGAGGCGTTCGTCGTCAAGGTGCCCACACTCGTGATCTGGGGCGAGATGGACATGGCGCTGCCGAAAAGCCTGCTCAACGGGCTAGAGCGGTTCATTCCGGACATGCGCCTGGAGCGCATTCCCGACGGCACGCACTGGGTCGTGCACGAACAACCGGAGCGCATTGCCGCGCTGATCCGGTCGTTCGTTTCTTGACCCGCCCGCGTTACATCGATTCCGCCAGCATGCGGCGGTAGTCGTCCGCCGTGGCGATGCGCGGGTTGGTCTTGTGGCAGTGGTCGAGCAGGGCGCCCTCGACCACGTGTTCGAGCGCGTCTTCCGGCACGCCCATCTGGCGCAGGCCCGTGGGCAGGCCCAGGCGCGCGGTGAGGTCATGCACCGCCTGCGCAAGGTCAGC
This sequence comes from Ralstonia mannitolilytica, assembly GCF_905397375.1. Classification (GTDB taxonomy): domain Bacteria; phylum Pseudomonadota; class Gammaproteobacteria; order Burkholderiales; family Burkholderiaceae; genus Ralstonia; species Ralstonia mannitolilytica. The sequence continues at coordinate 229,449 of NZ_CAJPVG010000003.1, read as the reverse complement.
GCCGGCCGGCAGGTTCATCACGCGGCGCATGCGGGCATAGCGGTTGTCGCGCACGACCGTCTCTGCCGTCTCGTTGAAGCGCAGCACCGCCGGCAACACCACCGCATTGAGCGTGCCGTGATGCAGCCCCGTCTTGCCGTCGACCTTCACGCCGCCCAGCGGGTGCGACAGCGAATGCACGCACCCGAGCCCCTTCTGAAACGCCATCGCGCCCTGCATCGACGCGCTCATCATGTTCAGCCGCGCATCGCGGTCGGCGCCATCACGCGTGGCGCGCTCGATGTTCGCCCACGCCCGTTCCAGACCGTCCAGCGCGATGCCGTCGGCAGGCGGATTGAAGGCTGGCGCGAGGAAAGTCTCGATGCAATGCGCGATGGCGTCCATCCCCGTGGCGGCGGTCAGCATCGGCGGCAGGCCCAGCGTCAGTTCTGCATCGCAGATCGCCGACTTTGGCAACAGGTGCCACGAGTGGAAACCGAGCTTGCGGCCGTCTTCCAGGATGATGATCGCGCCGCGCGCCACTTCGCTGCCGGTGCCGGCCGTCGTGGGAATGGCGATCAGCGGCGCCGCGGCTTCCGTGATCTTGCCACTGCCGCCTTCGATGGTGGCGTACGTGGTGAGCGGCTCCGGGTGCGTTGCGGCAATCGCGATGCCCTTGGCGAGGTCGATCGACGAACCGCCGCCAATGGCGATCAGCCCATCGCAGCCGGCGTCCTTGTATTGCGCGGTGGCCTTCATCACCATCGCTTCGGTGGGGTTGGACGGCGTCTCGTCGAATACGGTGACGGGCAGCCCGCCCGTGGCGTCGATGGCCCGCTGCGCCAGCCCGGCGGCGGCCACGCCCTTGTCGGTCACGACCATCGGGCGGCGGATGCCCACGCGCGCGCATTCGCTTTTCAGTTCGTCGATCGTGCCAAAGCCGAGGTGGACGTGGGTGAGGTAGTAGATGAGGGCCATGCTGTCTCCGGTGGTGTCTGTGTGCCCGTCTTGTGGCGCGGGCGTGGTTCGATGGATACTCCGATGATAGCCATATTAGAACGATCGTTCAGTTCCCCTGCATGCAGCACCCAACGCCGCACCCGCATCTCGACCCGCACGTCGCCCAGTTGCTTGATCTCGTGGCGCGTGCCAAGCGTCCGCCGCTCAATGCGCTCGACCCGGCCGACGCCAAGATCGCCTACGAAAAGAGCAGCCCCATTGTCGACATCCCGGCCATTCCGTTGGAGTCGGTGCACGACCTGACGGTCACGGCGCGCGATGGTTTCCCGATTCCCATTCGCACGTACGCTGCCCGCGCGGCAAGCTGGGCCGACCCGCTGCCGCTGCTCGTGTACTTCCACGGTGGCGGCTTCACGGTCGGCAGCATCAAGACGCACGACCAGCTGTGCCGGTCGCTCGCCGCCAAATCCGGGGCGATGGTGCTGTCGGTCGATTACCGGCTCGCGCCCGAGTGGAAGTTCCCCACCGCCGCCGAGGACGCCTTCGACGTGATGCAGTGGGTCTTCGATGAAGCCGCCAGCATCGGCGCAGACCCGGCGCGCATTGCCTTCGGTGGCGACAGCGCGGGCGGCACGCTCGCCGCCGTGTGCGCCATCGAGGCGCGCAACCGGGGCCTCGCTCCCGTGCTGCAGCTGCTGATCTACCCCGGCACCACGGCGCGAGAGAGCACGCCTTCGCACCGCGAATTCGCCGAGGGCTACCTGCTCACGCAGGAGATGATCCGCTGGTTCTTCTCGCAATACCTGCGCAGCGACGCCGACCGCGACGACTGGCGCTTCGCCCCGCTCGACGCCGGCGGCCACGGCGCCGATGTGACCGGCGTGTGCCCCGCGTGGATTGCCGTGGCCGGCTTCGACCCCATCCGCGACGCCGGCATCGGCTACGCCAACAAGCTGCGCGCGGCCGAGGTGCCGGTCGAACTCAAGCTGTATGCAGGCATGATCCACGACTTCTTCAAGATCGGCCGCTTCGTGCCGGCCGTGGAAGATGCGCACCGCGATGCCGCCAGCGCGCTGCGCCGCGCCTTCGGCACTGAGACCGAATAGCCGAACCCCTCTTCAACGTTCAAGTATTGAAACCCGAACATGACTGCTCCTGAATCTGTCCGCCCGCTGGCCGGCGTAGAAGTCGACCGCTGGGACGCCGTGCGCGAAGAAGCCCGCGCCATCCGCTACGACGTGTTCGTCATCGAGCAGGGCGTGCCCGTCGAGCTGGAATGGGACGAGTGGGATGACCAATGCTGGCACGCACTGGCGCGCGATACCGCCGGGCGCGCCGTGGCCACCGGCCGCCTGCTGCCCGACGGGCATATCGGCCGCATGGCGGTGCGCAAGGAGGCGCGCGGTACGGGCGTGGGCGCGCGCGTGCTCGAAGCGCTGATCGCGAAGGCACAGTCGCTCGGGTATCGGGAGCTGATCCTCAACGCGCAAACGCACGCCATGCCGTTCTATGCGCGCGCCGGCTTCACGGCCGAGGGCGGGGAATTTGAAGAAGCCGGCATCCCGCACCGGACCATGCGCCGCGTGCTCACACGTTGATGGCCTCGGCGGCCCGCACGATGGCTGCGATGGCCGCCTGCGCTGCGGGTGATGCCGTCCTGCCGCGCAAGCGCACGATGCCCGTGGTGGACGGCTGCGAGAGCCAGCCCTTCACCGTGAGCCGGACTAGCGTGCCGGCCTCCAGCTCTTCGCGCACGGCGGCATCCGTGGCGCCCAGGATGGTGTCGGTGGTGAGCGCCACCGTCTTCAGCACGCCGTAGTTGTCGCATTCCAGCGCGATGGTCGCCTGCTGGCCCGCTGGCAGCCCGAGCAGCTTCGCCAGATCCATCTTGGATGGGCTCAGCAGCTTGGGCACGGCAACGCCGTATTCCCACACCTCGCGCAGCGTCGCCTTGCGCCCGGCCAGCGGATGGCCCGCCCGCGCATACAGATGCGGCGGCTGGCCGCCGATCGGCTGGACATCCAGCGCGGCGTCTGCCGGCATGTCGCGCACGTCCGCGGCAAAGAACTCGATGTTCTCGCTGCGCAGGCGTTGGAGCAGCTGCGCCCAGTTGCCCACCTCCATGCGCAGCGCCACCTGCGGATGCTGCTGGCGCAACTCGCGCAGCGCCTGCGGCATCAGCGTGGCCGTCAACAGCGGCCCGACCCCGAAGGCGGTGTCGCCCAGATGGCTGTCACGGTAGAGCTCAACATCGCGCTGCAGGCAACGCGCCTCGAACAGCAGTTGGCGCGCGCGCTTGATGACGAAGGCGCCCGCAGGCGTGGGACGTACGTCGCCGGTCTCGCGGTCGAACAGGCGGATGCCGAGATCGTCTTCCACCGCCTGGATGCTGCGGCTGAAGGCCGGCTGGCTGAGGTGGACCTGCTCCGCCGCCCGTGCAAAGTGCAGCGTGTCGGCCAAGGCGACGACATGGCCCAGGCGGCGTAGATCCATGGCATTGCGTTCCGTGCATTGAGCAGATGTCGATTATGCATTAGACGCATTGAAGCGCCACGCCTAGCATCGTCTTCACAACCATTCAACGTGAGGAGACACCGCGATGAGTTCCCAGGTGGAGCACGCCCTGATAGCTGCCTGCATCCTCGGCTTTGCCGCCATGGAATTCGTCACGCGGCGTTACCAGGCCACCGTGCGCGGGCGCGCCACCGCCAACGATGCCTGGCTCGAGGCGCTGATGTTCGTGAGCCTCATCGCCGTGACGCAGCCGATCGCAATGCTGGGCAGCAATGCGCTGTGCAAGTGGCTCATCCCGGCGCAGCACAACGCGTGGGCGAACCTGCCGTGGTGGGCCATGACGGGCCTGCTGCTGGTCGGGGACGACCTGACCCAGTATCTGTGGCACCGCGCATCGCACACGCCGCTGCTGTGGCCGCTGCACCGCGCACATCACAGTGCGCCCTACATGAGCGTGCGCATCACGTACCGCAACAACTTCTTCTATTACCTGATGATGCCGGGCCTGTGGATTGGCGGCGTGGCGGTGTACCTGGGCTTCGGGCCCGTCTATGCGGCGTACGTGGTGGTCAAGCTGGCGGTCATCATCGGCGCGCATTGCGCGTGGCCGTGGGATGCACCGCTGTACCGCATTCGCGCGCTGCGTCCGGTGATGTGGGTGGTCGAACGCACGATTTCCACGCCGGCCACGCACTGGGCGCACCACGCGCTGACCAACGCCGATGGCATCGGCCATTACAAGGGCAACTTCGGCAACCTGCTGTTCTTCTGGGATGTGCTGTTCGGCACGGCGCACATCACGCGCAAGTACCCGGCGCAAATCGGCCTGCAGGACGACGCGCTGTTCGGCCCGGAGCGGTGGACAGCCCAGATGTTCTATCCGCTGGTGCACTCGCGGCGCGAGCATTCGGCGCTGCGCCCGGGCGGTACGGCGGTCACGGAAATGGAGGTGGACGCGGCCCCGGGCGCAAGTCGGGAAGCCGCCTGAGCGTCAGGTGTCGGCGTGGGTGACTGTGTCGAGCACGCCGAGATAGCGCGTCTCGCCAATCTGGCCTTGAGCGTCAAAGCGGCGCTCCGTCACGTCGAAGCAGCCGTCGTGACGAATGCGCACCACGGTGCTGGCGCGCGTGCCGTAGCGCGGCGAGCGGATGAACGCGGCGGAGAGCAGCTTTTCCCATTCCGGCGCCACGCCCGTGGAGGGCAGCGCGCTGGCCGGGGCTTCGCGGGTTTCCGACAAGAGCGCCAGATACCGGCCGACATCCACCGCATTGCCATGCCGGCCCGTATCGGCGGCCAGCGCTTCGGCAAAGGCGGCCATGCGGTGCCGCACCTTGAACCAAGGTGTATCGAGCAGCGCGTTCGACAGCCCATAGAGGCCCGGCGACAGTTTGCGCGGCGCCTCGGCGCGGTTGCTCGTCCACCAGAGTTCATCGCGGGTGGCGGTCAGCAGGTTGTAGCCGTTGTAGGCGCGGTTGCGGGCCGTGAGGTTGTCGAGATAGGCCGGGATGGACACGTCGTCCGCTGTCAGGAAATCGGCGACCAGTTCGCCACGCGATCGCGCATCCGGGCGGCGCTCGGAGGGTGCGCGGTAGTTGGTCAGCGCGGCAAAGCGGCCGTCGCGCGTCATGCCCATCCACGTGCCTGCGTGGCCGACGACCTGTGCCAGATCGCGCCCGCCGAGCACGTTCGGCGCATCGCTCCACCACGCCAGCGGCGCGGCGGGGCGGTCATAGAATTCGTCCCGGTTGGCGGCCACCACCAGCGCGTAGGCGGGGTGGGCGTGCCAGGCCGTGAGAATCAAACACATAACAGCTTCCTTTGAAAACGCCACGCGGTCGATCCATGTGACGACCTGTGTTGCGCGGGCTTCGGCCAAGCATAGCAGCCTGCCGAATTTTTGCGATGTCGATTGCGGCGCAGCGCCGTCAGCCGTTTTCCAGATCGACAAACAGCTCGGCGTGGCGCTCACCGGCGATCATGTCGCGCGGGCCGCCGGTCTCCCACAGGCCGGCTAAGGTGGCGGCAAAGGCGGGTGGGATGTCGTGGTAGCACTCCATCCATGTGACGACGCCGTCGCGCACTTCGGGACGGCGCATCAACGTGCCGGCCACGCCGGTCGCCTCTTCCACGGTGTCGAGCCAGGCCTGCCAGCGCGGCAGGGCGGCCTGGGCGTCACGCTCGGCGACGCGGAAGTAGACGAACAGATGGTCGGCCATGATTGCTCGGTGCCGTCAGGCGTTTTCGGGCGTGGGGATGGTGTACGGCAGGCTTTGCAGGGTCAGCACAGGGCCATCTGCCGTGGCCAGGTGGATGACGGAATCCACCGCGTCCAGCTTCAGCTCGACCAGCAGGTCCGTGCCGCCGTCCGGCGCCATGGCGGCGTTGACCACCATGCCGCACGGCTGGTTCGGGTCTGCCTCGCTGTAGACCTCGGCGCCGGCGGAGGTCGGGGCGTTGACATGTGCCCGGTGCATCCGCCGCTTCAGCGTGCCGCGATACTGGCTGCGGGCCACGACCTCCTGGCCGGGGTAGCACCCCTTGCGGAAGTCGACCCCGCCCACGAGTTCGAGGTTCACCATCTGCGGCACGAACTGCTCCTGCGTGGGCAGCGTGATGTGCGGCACACCTGCCTGCAGGCTGAGCCAGTCCCAGACTTCCGTGCCGATCAGCGACAGGCGCGACGACAGGGTATTCCAGGCATGCTGGAAGTGCTCGGCGTGCACCATCCACTGGTAGCGCGGGCGGCCCTCGGCGTCGGGCAGGCGGATGACGGCGCCGACCTGCTGGCCGACCGTTGCCGGTTGCTGCGCCACGGAGTACACCGCGTCGGGCTCGGGGAGCACGGCGCCGGCTTCGCGCAGCGCATCGGCCGCATCGGGCCCGGCGACGCCGATGGCGATGAATTCGTCCATCGGACGCAGCTTGGCCTTGGCGCGCAGCACGAACATCGACAGGCGTTTGGTCAGCGGCGGCGCGACGCGCTTGTCGGTCTGCAGCACGATCGTCTCGGCCTGGCGCCACATCAGCAGCGTGGCGAGCAGCCGACCCTTGGGCGAGCAGTAGCCGGCCAGGCGCGCCTGGTTCAGGCCGAGGCCCGTCACCGCGTTGGTCAGCTGGTTGTGCAGGAACTCGGCAGCATCGGCACCTTCGACGGCGATGCGGGCGAGGTCGGTCGGTGCACACAGCACGCTGCCGCGCGCGGCGGCATCGAACTGCACGTCGAGCGGTGGAAAGCTCAGCGTATCGACGAAATCGTGAAAGACATCATTCATGGTGTGCGGGCTGCCTGAGTGTGACCCGGTATTATATTGGGCTGTCTTGGCGCGCGTTGTGCAACTGGACAGGCGTGCGAAGCGCATCAAACAGTCGCAGGGCAACGCCGGGTGTGGCGAGCCGCAACGCAGCCGTACGGCTTTTTGATGGATTTCGCAAGCCAGGTGCATGACACGCTCCAGCGACAGTTTGCGTCCTGTCCATCCATTTCAAGCGTGCGCATATCGCCGGTGCTGGCGGCTTGCGCGCGGCAGATCCAAACACGATGTTCTCTTTCTTCAAGCGCCTGATCCTGCTGACGATCCTGCTTGCGCTCGCGGCGGCAGGCGGCGTGGTGTGGTGGGCCCAGCAACCGGTGAGCCTGACGGCCTCGCCGCTGGAAGTGGTGATCAAGCCGAACTCGAGCGTGGCCTCGGTCAGCAGGCAACTGGCCAATGCCGGCGTGGGCGTGCAGCCGCAGCTGTTCACGCTGCTGGCACGTGCCACCGGCAATGCCAAGAGCCTGAAAGCAGGGGGCTACGCCCTGGAAACGGGCGCCACGCCGATGTCGATCCTCGACAAGATGGCGCGCGGCGAGGTCTCCCATTACGTGGTCACCATCATCGAAGGGTGGAACATGCGCCAGATGCGGGCGGTGGTGGATGCCGAGCCCGCGCTCAAGCACGACACTGCCGGCCTGTCGGACGCGGACCTGATGCGCAAGATCGGCGCGCCCGAGGCGAACCCGGAAGGGCTGTTCTTTCCCGATACGTATCTCTTCGCGCGGGGCAGCAGTGATGTGGAGCTGTACCGCCACGCCTACCAGGCGATGCAGAAGCGCCTGAACGACGCCTGGGCCAAGCGCGCCCTCGACCTGCCGTACAAGACGCCGTACGAAGCGCTGACCATGGCGTCCATCATCGAAAAGGAGACGGGCCAAAAGCTCGAGCGCCCGATGATTGCCGCCGTGTTCGTCAACCGCCTGCGCAAGAACATGCTCCTGCAGACCGACCCGACGGTCATCTACGGCATCGGCCCCGGCTTTGACGGCAATTTGCGCAAGCGCGACCTGCAGACGGACACGCCGTACAACACCTACACCCGCACGGGCCTGCCGCCCACGCCGATCGCGCTGCCGGGCATGGCGTCGCTGCAGGCGGCGCTGAACCCGGCACCGTCGGACGCGCTGTACTTCGTGGCGCGCGGCGACGGCAGCAGCCAGTTTTCGACCAACCTGACGGACCACAACCGGGCCGTCAACAAATACCAGCGCGGCCAACCATGAGCGGCAAGTTCATCACATTCGAAGGCATCGACGGTGCGGGCAAGAGCACACACATCGCCTGGTTCGCGCAGCAACTGCAGGCTAGGCTGGCGCCGCAGGGCAAGAAGGTGGTCGTCACGCGGGAGCCGGGCGGCACGCCGCTGGGCGAACGCCTGCGCGAAGTGCTGCTGCACGAACGCATGCACCTCGAAACCGAGGCCCTGCTGATGTTTGCCAGCCGTCGCGAGCACATCGCCGAGGTCATCCAGCCCGCACTCGACGCCGGGGACTGGGTCATCTCCGACCGCTTCACCGATGCCACCTTCGCCTACCAGGGCGGGGGCAGGGGCCTGGCCATCGAGCGCCTCGAAGCGCTGGAGCAGTGGGTGCAGCAAGGTCTGCAGCCGACCAGGACCATCCTCTTCGACCTGGCCCCGGAGATTGCGGCAGCCCGCCTGGCCGATGCCCGCACACCTGACAAGTTCGAGGCTGAGTCCGCCCAGTTCTTCCTGCGGACGCGGGCCGAGTACCTGCGCCGTGCTGCGGCCGAGCCGGGCCGCTTTGTCGTGCTGGACGCCAACCGCGACCGCAGTGATATCCAGAAAGACCTGGAGAATCTGCTTGCAACACTTTGATTTTGCACGCAATTTCCGATACCGAAACAATGGTTTCATGGCGCGAATCCGCATCAACAATCTGACGTAACTTATTGATTCATGATGCTTTATCCCTGGCAATCCGCTGACTGGGCCCGCCTGCAGGCGATGCGGGCCAAACTGCCGCACGCCATCCTGCTCAATGGCCAGGCCGGCACCGGCAAGCGCGATTTCGCCATGCATGTCGCGCAAGGCCTGCTGTGCGACACGCCGGCCGCGGACGGGCAGCCGTGCGGCACCTGCGCCGCCTGCAACTGGTTCGCCCAGGGCAATCATCCGGACTTCCACCTCGTACGCCCGGAGGCCATGGAAGACGCGCCCGAGACGGAGAAAGACGCCGACGGCAAGAAAAAGGCGCCCAGCAAGATCATCCGCATGGAACAGGTGCGCAACCTGATCGATGCGGTGGGCGTCGGCACGCACCGCGCGGGGTTGCGCGTGGTGGTGCTGTACCCGCTCGACGCGCTGCAGACCGAAGGTGCCAATGCGCTGCTCAAGACGCTGGAAGAGCCGCCGCAGAACACCGTCTTCCTGCTGGTAACGGATCGCATCGACCGCATCCTGCCGACCATCCTGTCGCGCTGCCGGCAGTTTCCGCTGCAGCCGCCGCAGCCCGAGGCAGCGCGCCAGTGGCTGGAGCAGCAGGGCGTGCCGCACGCGCAGAATCTGCTGGCGGAATTCGGCAACGCACCGCTGGCCGCGCTGGCCGCTGCGGAGTCGGAGGACCGGCCGTTGCTGCAATTCCTGCTGGAACAGCTGGGCCACGGTGCAAAGCTCGATGCGCTGGCCACGGCGGACCACCTGCAGAAATTGTCGGTCCCTGCCGTTCTCAGTACCATGCACCGTTGGGTCTTTGACCTGATGGCGGCGAGGCTGGCGGGGCGCCCGCGGTACTTCCCGGCCGAGCGTGAAGCGCTGCAGCGCTGCGCACGGGCGATCCCGCTGGAGCGCCTGGAGCGTTTTGCGCGTACGCTGCCGGAGCGCCGCCGCACCGAGCAGCATCCACTGGCGGCGCGGCTCGTCATCGAGAGTCTTTTGCTGGATTACCGGCAGCTGTTTCCCGCTGCCTGAACCTGAACCTCTGGAATCCCTGTGAGCACTGCACCTCTTCGCACGCCTGCCACTCCCATCACGCCCGGCATGCAGACGCCAGGCACCGCCACGGGGGCGCCCAGCCGCCCGGGCATCGTCTCGCTGGCCATCAAGGACGAAGCCGGCCTGCACGCGGCCTATATGCCGTTCCTGAAGAACGGCGGCATCTTTGTGCCGACGCAGCGCCCGTACCGCATCGGGGAAGAGGTCTTTCTCGTGCTATCGCTGCTTGACCGTCCGCAGAAATACCAGGTGGCCGGCCGGGTGGCCTGGATCACGCCCGTGGGCACGCCCAACAAGACGCCGGGCATCGGGGTGCATTTCGGCGAGGACGAGCCGTGCCGTAACCTGCGGCGCGTGATCGAAGAGCTGCTCGGCAAGCAGCTTGGCTCGCAGCGCCCGACCCAAACCCTCTGACCTTCTTCTGAGACGGCGCATCGACTTTGTGCCGTAACACGCTGATTATTCGATGTTTGTCGACTCCCACTGCCATATCAACTTCCCCGACCTGCGCGCTCGCTTGCCGGAACTGCTGACGCGCATGCGCGAGAACCGCGTCACGCACGCGCTGTGCATCTCCGTCACGCTGGAAGATTTCCCGAGCGTGCTCGAGATCGCCGAGCAGGAGCCGAACGTGTACGCGACCGTGGGCGTGCATCCCGATGCCGAAGCGGACGTCGAAGAAGGCACCCGCATCGAAGAGCCCACGCTGGAGCGCCTGCTCGCCCTGGCCGATCACCCGCGCGTGGTCGGCATCGGCGAGACGGGGCTCGACTACTACCGGCTGGGCGATCGCACCGTGGCCGACATGGAGTGGCAGCGCGATCGGTTCCGCACGCACATCCGCGCTGCCAGGCAGACGGGCAAACCGCTGGTGATCCATACGCGTTCCGCCGCTGACGACACGCTGGCCATCATGCGTGAAGAGGGCGCCGAGGCCGCGCGCGGCGTCATGCATTGCTTCACCGAAAGCTGGGACGTGGCCAAGGCAGCGCTGGACCTGGGCTTCTACATCTCGTTCTCGGGCATCGTCACATTCAAGAATGCGGTGGATCTGCAGGAAACCGCCCGGAAGGTGCCGCTGGACCGCATGCTGATCGAGACCGATTCGCCGTACCTGGCGCCGGTGCCGTTCCGCGGCAAGACCAACGAGCCGGCCTACGTGCGGCACGTCGGTGAGTTCCTGGCCACGCTGCGCGGCGAGCCGCTGGAGCGCATCGCTAGTGCCACCACCGAGAATTTCTTCAATCTATTCAACAAAATACCGCGATAAGTTGCGGTATCACGTGAAGCACAACATGCGAAAAATCACACTGGCCGCCGGCTTGGCGATGGCGCTGTCGGGCGCCGCATACGCCACGCCGCAGGACGACCTGCGCACTGCGGTGGAGTACAACCGGCCGGTGCTGGTGCAGAAGTATGTCGCGCAGGGCGTGGACCCGAATCTGACCACGCGCGACGGCACGCCGCTGCTCGTGGATGCGCTCAAGGACAGGAACGTCGAAGTGGCCGAGGCGCTGATCCGCGCCAAGCACATCGACTTCGAGCGCACGAACGCCGCCGGCGAGAATGCCCTGATGATGGCGGCCTACCAGGGTCTGCTGCCGCTGGTGAAGCTGATGGTGGAAACGTACGACGTCGAGGTCAACAAGACCGGCTGGACGGCGCTGCACTACGCCGCCACCAACGGGCACGACGACATCGTCAAATACCTGATCGAGCACGCTGCCTACATTGACGCGGAAAGCCCCAACGGCACGACGCCGCTGATGATGGCGGCCATGAACGGCCACATCACGACGGTCAAGCTGCTGCTGGACGAAGGCGCCGACATGGAGCTGCGCAACCAGCAGAAGATGGACGTGATCGACTTTGCCCGGCGGTATCACCAGGACGAGATTGCCGCGGGGCTCGAATCGCGCCGCCGCAAGCTCGCCGAGCAGGCCGGCAAACCCCCGCATGCGCCGGCACCGGCAACACCGGCGGCCGTCGCTCAGCCTGCCAGATCGGCCGTGCCAGACGTGCCCGCGCCGATGCCGGCAGCCAAACCGGCCGCGGCCGCGCCCGGCAGCCAGGAGACGATCGGCACCCCGACCAACATGCTGTTCGACAGCAACCGCTAGGCGCCTGCCGGTTGCCCGATACGCCGGCTACGCCCGCCGCGCGAGCCGCACCCCGGTGAACTGCCACCGCTGGTGCGGATAGAAGAAGTTGCGATACGTCGCCCGCAGATGCCCCTCGGGCGACGCGCAAGACCCGCCGCGCAGCACCATCTGGCTGCACATGAACTTGCCGTTGTATTCGCCCACGGCGCCTTCGGCGGGCTCGAAGCCGGGGTAGGGGCCGTAGGGGCTCGCCGTCCATTCCCATACGTCGCCGAACATCTGGCGCAGGCTGCCCGCCTCGGTGATGCCGTGGTCGGGCAGCGGCCTCAATGGCGCCGATGAAGCGCCTGGCCCGGCAAAGTTGCCCTGCACCGGCAGGCCTTCGGCTGCATGCTCCCATTCCGCTTCGGTCGGCAGGCGTGCGCCGGCCCAGCGGGCGTAGGCGTCCGCCTCGTAGAAGCTGATGTGCGTGACGGGCGCGTCCAGATCGACCGGCTGCAGGCCGTGCAATGACATCTGCTGCCAGCCTTCGGCTTCGTCGCGGCCGGCGCGCCAGTAGAGCGGCGCCTCGATGCCCTCACGCTGCACCCACGCCCAGCCGTCGGACAGCCACAACGTGGGCTGGCGATATCCGCCGTCCTGCATGAAGGCAAGCCACTCCCGGTTGGTGACGGGGTGCGTGGCGAGCGCGTAGGGCTCCAGCCACACCGTGTGGCGCGGGCCCTCGCAATCGAACATGAACCCCGCGCCCGTGTCCGTCTTGCCGATCTGCACGGCTCCGCCCTGGAACGCGACCCAGCCGGGCTGCACCGGCGCCGCATGGACGCGCGGCACCGGCGTATCGGCATAGGCGGGGCACAGCGGGTTCTGCGCGAAGAGGTGAAGTACGTCCGTCAGCAACAGCTCCTGATGCTGCTGCTCATGATGCAGGCCCAGCGTGACGAGCCGGCCCACGTCGGCGGAGACCCCTCCGGCCAGCAGCCGCTGCATGGCCGCATCGACATGCGCGCGATAGCCCCGCACTTCGTCGAGCGTCGGGCGCGTCAGCATGCCCCGACGCGGACGCGGGTGCCGCGCGCCCACCGTCTCATAGTACGAGTTGAACAGGTAGCGATAGCGCGGATCGGGTGACCGGTAGCCGGGCACGTTGGGGCCGAGCACGAACTCCTCGAAAAACCACGTGGTATGGGCGAGGTGCCATTTGGCTGGGCTGGCATCGTCCATCGACTGGACGGTGGCATCGGCGTCGGACAGCGGCGCAGCCAGCGCAAGCGATTGCGCCCGGACTACGCCGTAGTACTGCAGCAATTCGGGCAGGGCGTGGGCGGGTACGTCGAATACGGGCGATACACGCATGGTGTCTCCAAGGCAGGCGGCGAGCACGACACAGCAGCAAACGGACCATGCCGCGACGCGCCTGCTGGTGTAGGGAGCCCGCCCGAATTCGTAAGAAGCATATGCGAGCTTTGCAACTTTGCCATGCGCAACAACGGCGATGCTTCATTGCGGCGGCCACCGCAGCGCAGCATCGGTTGTCATGAAAAGGTCATGCCTGGCACCTAGGATGTAAACGTTTACACCGGCAGGACAACACCGTGGGAAGCAGCATCAAGGACGTGGCAACGCATGCCGGCATTTCGATTGCCACCGTATCGCGCGCGGTCAATTCGCCGGAACGGGTGAGCGCCGCGACGCTCGCGCGTGTGCAGGCCGCCATGGATGCGCTGCAATACCGCCCCAATGCCCTGGGCCGGCAGTTGCGCGCCGAGCGCACGGGCCTGCTGGGCGTGGTGTTGCCGTCGCTCGCCAACCCGGTGTTTGCCGAATGCATGCAGGGCATCGAGGAGGCCGCCTCCGTCACGGGTCAGCGCGTCATGCTGATGACGACCGCATACGACCGCGAACGCGAAGCGCGCGCCATCGAAACCATGCTCGAGCAGCGCGTCGATGGCCTGATCCTGACGGTGGCCGATGCCGCCGCCAACGCGCACCTCGATCGCCTCGACGCAGAAGGCGTGCCCTACGTGCTGGTCTACAACGACACGGTCGGCCAGGCGCGCATTCCCGCCCGCTGCTGCGTGACCGTCGACAACCGCGCCGCCGCACGCGACGCCATTCGCGCGCTCCTCTCACAGGGCCACCGCCAGATCCGCATGCTGACGGGCACGCTGGCGGCGTCGGACCGTGCGGCCCTGCGCCACGACGGCTACCGCGAAGCGCTGGAAGCAGCCGGCATTGCACCGCAGCCGCCCGTCGAAATTGATTTCAACGCCGATGCCATGCTGCCGGCCGAGCTGGCCCGCCTGCTGGCGCCGCCACGCCCGACCGCCATTTTCTGCAGCAACGACCGCCTTGCCTTGCTCACCATCCGCTCGCTGCGCGAGATGGGCCTGCGCGTGCCTGAAGACGTGAGCGTGGTCGGCTTTGATGGCTTGGCGATGGGGCAGTGGCTTTCGCCGACGCTGGCCACCGTGGCGCAGCCGCACCGCCGGATCGGCGCCGACGCGGCCACGGCGCTGGGCCGCCGCATCGCCGGCGAGGTGGTGCCCTCGATTACGTTGCCGCACCGCCTGCTGGCGGGCGGCACGCTGGCCCGTGCGCCGGCGGAAGCGTCTCTCTCCGTTGTTTCTTCCCTCACGTCTGATACGCAAGGAGCGTCTCGATGAAACGTCTCGTTCAATGGCTGCGCGTGTGCGGCCTCGTAGCTGCCGGCGCATTCGCCGTGGCTGCGCCAGTGCAGGCACAGCCGGCCGGCCAGCAAGTCGCCATCTGCTACAACTGCCCGCCCGAATGGGCCGACTGGGCCAGCCAGATCAAGGCCATCAAGGACAAGACCGGCATTACCGTGCCGTTCGACAACAAGAACTCCGGCCAGGCCATCGCGCAGATGCTGGCCGAGAAGTCGCACCCCGTGGCTGACGTGGCCTACCTGGGCATCACGTCTGCGTATCAGGCCAAGGAAAAGGGCTTGGTCGCCAACTACAAGCCCAAGCATTGGGAAGACATTCCGGCCGGCATGAAGGACCCGGACGGTGCGTTCTTCTCGATCCACTCCGGCACGCTGGGCTTTTTCGTCAACAAGGACGCGCTGGAAGGCAAGCCCGTGCCGCGCTCCTGGAAAGACCTGCTCAAGCCCGAATACAAGGGCATGGTCGGCTACCTGGACCCGAGCAGCGCCTTCGTCGGCTACGTGGGCGCCGTGGCGGTCAACCAGGCCCTGGGCGGCACGCTTGACGACTTCAGCCCCGCCGTCGAATGGTTCAAGCAGTTGAAGAAGAACGCGCCGATCGTGCCAAAGCAAACCGCCTACGCGCGCGTCGTGGCCGGTGAGATCCCGATCCTGCTCGACTACGACTTCAACGCCTACCGCGCCAAGTACAAAGACCACGCGAATGTGGAATTCGTGATTCCGCAGGAAGGCACCATTGCCGTGCCGTACGTGATGAGCCTGACCGCCGGTGCACCGCACGCCGACAACGCCAAGAAGGTGCTGGATTTCGTGCTGTCCGACGAAGGCCAGACGCTGTGGGCCAACGCCTACCTGCGCCCCGTGCGCGCCAATGCCATGAGCAAGGAGGCCGCCTCGCGCTTCCTCCCGGCCAGCGAATACGCCCGCGCCAAGACGGTCGACTTCAACAAGATGGCAGCCGGCCAGCAGGCGTTTGGCACGCGCTACCTGAACGAGGTCCGCTGAGCATGAGCACCGTCACCCGATCCACCTTGCCCGACGATGCGGTGTTGCCCGCTCGGTGGCGGGTGGCGTTGCTGGCACCGGCCGTCGCGCTGTTCTGCGCGTTCTGGCTGCTGCCGATGGCGGCGTTGCTGCGTGTGAGCGGCAGCGAAGGCGTGATTGCCACCTACACAGCGGCGCTCACCACGTCGCGCTATCTGGGCAGCCTGTTTTCGACGGTGGTGCTGTCGGCGGCAGTCACGCTGGCGACGCTCATCCTCTCGACCATCGCCGGGCTGTTCCTCGTGCGGCACAACGTGCCGGGCAAGCGGATGATTACCGCCATGCTGACGTTTCCGCTGGCGTTTCCCGGGGTGGTGGTCGGCTTCATGGTGATCCTGCTGGCCGGGCGCCAGGGCCTGGTGGGCGACGTCACGCACAAGCTCGTCGGCGAGAAATGGGTCTTCGCCTATTCCATCGGCGGGCTGTTTCTGGGCTACCTGTATTTCTCGATCCCGCGCGTGGTGCTGACGGTGATGGCGGCGGCGGAAAAGCTCGATCGTTCACTGGAAGAGGCGGCGCGCTCGCTGGGCGCATCGTCGTGGCAGGTGACGCGCGATGTGCTGGTGCCGGGGCTGGCGCCAGCGCTGATCGCCTCGGGCGCGATCTGCTTTGCCACGTCGATGGGCGCATTCGGCACCGCCTTCACCCTCGCCACCGATATCGACGTCTTGCCGATGACGATCTATACCGAGTTCACGCTCAACGCCGGCATTGCGATGGCAGCGGCGCTGTCGGTAGTGCTGGGCGTGGTGACGTGGCTGGTGCTGGCGATTGCGCGTACTGCGAGCGGTAGCCCGACGGGGGCGGCAGCATGAAGCGCGCTTTGTCTATTGCCCAGTGGGGTATCACGCTGCTGCTGTGCCTGTTCCTGATCGTGCCGGTTGTGCTGTCGATGGCCGTGGGCCTGACGCGCAACTACATCCGCGGTTTCAAGAGCGGCTGGACGCTGGATTGGGTCGCCCAGGTGTGGGACATGTATCACGCGTCGATCTGGATGTCGCTGCTGGTGGCGCTGTGCACGCTGGTGATCGTGCTCGCGGCCGGCGTGCCGGCGGGCTATGTACTGGCGCGGCGTCAGAGCCGTGCAAGCCGCCTGATCGAAGAATTCCTGACGCTGCCCGTGGCGCTGCCGGGCCTGGCGACGGCGCTGGGCTTGATCGTGGCCTACGGCGGCTTTGGCGGCTTTCGCGAGAGCCTCTGGTTCATCGTCGTCGGGCATGTGGTATTCACGCTGCCGTTCATGGTGCGCTCGGTCGCAGCCGTGGCGGCAGGCCAGAACCTGAAGACGCTGGAAGAGGGCGCCGCCAGCCTGGGCGCGTCGTTCTGGCAGCGTTTTCGCACGATTGTGCTGCCCAACGTGCAGCCCGGCATCCTGGCCGGCGCGCTGACGGTGGTGACGCTCTCGGTGGGCGAGTTCAACCTCACCTGGATGCTGCACACGCCCGAAACCAAGACCCTGCCGGTCGGCCTGGCCGATACCTATGCGTCGATGCGCCTGGAAATCGCCAGCGCCTACACACTGATCTTCTTCGTCATGATCGTGCCGCTGCTGGTGCTGATGCAGCGCTTTGGCGGCCTGCGGGTGAATAACGGAAAGGCTTCCCGATGAGTACCGAACCTCTACATCTCGCGCCCGTGCCGATCCGGCTGCGTGGCTGCGGCAAACACTTCGGCGACCAGCGCGTGCTGGAGTCGATGGACCTCGACATCGCCGCCGGCGAGACCGTCGTGCTGCTCGGCCCCTCGGGCTGCGGCAAGACCACCACGCTGCGCATCGTCGCGGGGCTGGAGGCGCCGGATGCCGGCGGCACCGTGCACTTTGGCGATGAAGACGTCACCGCACGCCCGATCGAGCGCCGCCGCGTCGGCATGGTGTTCCAGAACTACGCGCTGTTCCCCAACCTGAGCGTGCGCGGCAATGTGGAATACGGCCTGCGCATCCAGCGCCGGCAGAACGGTTTGTCCGACACGCAGATCAGCGCCCGGGCAAACACGCTGCTGGAGATGATGCACCTGACGCCGTATGCGGATCGCGGTGTGGCGCAGCTTTCCGGGGGGCAGCGCCAACGCGTGGCCCTGGCGCGCGCGCTGGCGCCCGAACCGCGCGTGCTGCTGCTCGACGAACCGCTCACGGCGCTCGACGCCAAGCTGCGTGAATCCGTGCGCGCCGAGATGGACCGCCTGCTGCGCGGTCTCGGCATCACGACGATTTACGTGACGCACGATCAGGAAGAAGCGATGGCGCTGGCCGATCGCATCGTCGTCATGGAAGCCGGCCGCATCGCGCAGATCGGCACGCCGCGTGAAATCTACTTCCAGCCGGCCAACCGGCACGTGGCGGACTTCATCGGCATCATGAACCGGCTTGACGGCACGCGCGAGAATGGCGCATTCGTCTGCGCGGGCGGTCGCGTACCCGTGCCGGACGGCGACGGCAATGCGATCTTCTTCCGCCCCGAAGATGCCGTGCTGGCCGACCCGGCCCAGGCGGCGCTCAAGGGCACGGTCGAATCGGCGGTGTTTCTGGGCTTCCGCACCCGCGTGCGCGTGGCGGGCGTCTCCGCCACGCCGCTCTTTATCGATGTGCCCGGCCGCCAGCACTTTGCGCCCGGCCATGCGGTCGGCTTCGATATCCCGGCAGACCGCCTCCTGACCTTGCAAGCCTGATGCCGATGCACTTCCTGCAACTGACCGACCTTCATATCAAGCGCCCGGGGCGACTGGCTTATCGGCGCGTGGATTCGGCGGCGTATCTGGCGCGCTGCGTGGCGCATATCCTGGCGCAGCCGGAGAAACCGGACGCCATCGTCCTGACCGGCGATCTGGTCGACGCCGGCGCGCCCGAGGAATATGCGCACCTGCGCGCGGTGCTGGCACCGCTCGATGCGGCTGGTATCCGCATGCTGCCGGTGCTCGGCAACCACGATGGCCGTGACGCCGCGCGCGAAGCCTTTGCCGATTGGCTCGCGCCCATTCCGGCTGATGCGCAAGACACGCACGCCTTCCAGTACTGGACCGACATTGGCGACGTTCGCCTGATCGCGATCGACACGCTCGACACCGGCCATCCGGGCGGCCGCCTGGGCGTGCAGCGCCTGGATTGGCTGGCCGAGGCACTGGCGCATGAAACGCAGCGCCCGACCGTCATCGCGATGCATCACCCGCCGTTTGCCACGGGCATCGGCCACATGGACGTGCAATCGCTCGCCGCAGAAGACATCCCGGCTTTCGCGCAGATCGTGCGTGCCGCCGGCAACGTCGAGCGCATCCTCTGCGGTCACCTGCACCGTTCGATCGACGTGCGCTTTGCAGGCACAGTGGCATCGACTTGCCCGTCGCCGGCGCACCAGGTGGCGCTGGACCTCGACCCGGACGCGGCGCCCGGCTTCGTCATGGAACCGCCCGCCTACAAGGTGCACGCGTGGGTGCCGAGGCAGGGCCTGGTGAGCCACCTCGCCTACGTGGGGCAATTCGATGGCCCGCATCCGTTCTTCGAGCCGGACGGGCGGCTGATCGACTAAGCCGCTTCCACGGCAGCGGCCATCCGCGCGACCAGTGCATCGACGTCGTTTTCCGCCGATGCGATGGACGCGCGTAACCGCTCGTCGGCAAACTCGTCATATTCGACGGCGACGGACGCCACATCAGTGATGCCGATGTAGCCGAACGCCGTGGCGACGCCGCCTTCCACGTGGTTCATGTGGGCGATGCGCTGGCCGGGGCCGTAGCCGAAATCGCCGCGCGCGCTGAGGATGACGAGGCGCTTTTTCATGCCGGCCAGCAGCGGCCAATAGGGCTCGCCGGGGCGGCTGCGGTCGAAACCGAATGTGCGGCCCACGCGCACGATGTTGTCGATGTACGCCTTGAATTGCGCGGGCATGCCGAAGTTGTACATCGGCACGCCGGCCACGATCACGTCGGCGGCCAGCAATTCGTCGATCAGTGCATCGCTTTGCGCAAGCCGGTCGTGCATCCACGGTTCGCGCTGCGCGGGCGGCGTGAACGCGGCATGGACCCAGCGGCCATCCACGGGGGCTGGCGGTTCGGCCCCGATGTCGCGATAGACGACCTGCGCGTCGGGCTCATGCTCGAGCCAGCGCTGCACGAAGCGCGCGGAGAGCCGGCGCGTGTGCGAGCCATGGCGCGAAGTCTCGGAGCTGCCCGGCCGGGCGCTGGAATCGAGATGTAGCAGACGAGTCATGTTGAATCGTTGATGAGTGGAGGTGTGCCCACTCTACGAACCGCGCTGCACTGCGACAAACGACATGTTTTACGCGCGATGGCTGACATGGATTCATCCATGCCGCCCACGCGGGAAATGCGCCCATGACACAATCCCGCGCATGCGAAAACTGCCACCCCTGAGCGCGCTGCGGGCGTTTGAAGCCACGGCGCGCCACCTCAGCATGAAGCGTGCGGCCGACGAGCTGTCGGTCACGCCCACGGCCATCAGCCACCAGATCCGGCGGCTCGAAGATGCGCTGGGCGTGGCGCTGTTCGAGAGGCAGGTGCGTGCGCTGCGGCTGTCGGAGGCCGGCGAGCGGCTGTATCCGGTGCTCAATACAGGCTTCGACGCGTTTGCGCAGGCCATCGACGCCATCCGCACGCCCGAGGCACAGCCGCTGCGCCAGCGCGTAACGCTC
The DNA here is from genome assembly GCF_905397375.1 of Ralstonia mannitolilytica. Taxonomy (GTDB): domain Bacteria; phylum Pseudomonadota; class Gammaproteobacteria; order Burkholderiales; family Burkholderiaceae; genus Ralstonia; species Ralstonia mannitolilytica. Next base: position 209,251 of record NZ_CAJPVG010000003.1, on the reverse strand, counting down.
ACGGCGCCGCTGGGGCTGGCCGCACGCTGCCTGGTGCCCCGGCTGGGGGAATTCGCCACGCGGCATCCGCAGGTCGACTTGCGCATCCACGCGTCCGACACGGTGGTCGACCTGCATGGCGGCAGCGCCGACCTGGCCGTGCGATATGGCGATACGCCCGTCCTCGGTGGCGCGCTCGTCGCCGAGCACCTGTTTGACGACGCCTACGCGCCCGTCTGCCATCCGGGTTTGAACATCCGTTCGCATGCCGATCTCGCGCGCGTGCCGCTCATCCACTCCGAATGGCAGCGCACCCTGCCGCAACCGATCGGCTGGCCGATGTGGGCCCGTGCGGCCGGCATCGAAGGCGCGCTGAAGACCGACGCGGGCATCGTGCTCTCCGACGACGGGCACGCCATCTCTGCGGCGCTGGCAGGGCAGGGCGTGATCCTGGCGAACCTGCCGCTGGTGCGCGATGCGTTGGACTCGGGCGCGCTCGTGCAGCCGTTCGAGGCGCCCGTCCTCCGCCGCTATGCGTTCTGGGCGATCGCGCCCGCTGCACGCCTGGAGGAGGCCGCGGTGCGCAGCGTGTGGGATTGGCTGCGCGCATCGCGCGGCGATTCGCCGCATCGCAAAACCTGAACGCGGGGCCATCGCAGAACATGGCACGCGCGCAGAACGAAGCCGCCGCCGCCACCGTCATCGAGGACGCCGACAGCCCCCCTGGTCGCCCGGTACCGATGTGAAGATCCGGCTGATTCGCGCGCTCGTCGCCGGCTGCCGCGCGGAGCCCGGGCTCAATGGCTGGTTCGATGGCAATGCGGGGCGCCGTCACGTCATGGCCAAGATCGACGTGGGCATTGCGGTGGACCTGCCGGACGGCCTGTTCGTGCCTGTGCTGCGCGACGTCGCCCATCGCGATGCCCCAGACCTGCGCGCGGGCTTCGAGCACATGCGCGCCGGCAACAAGGCCCGCAGGATCCCGCCTGAAAAGTTGCGCGGCAACACGATCACGCTGTCGAACTGCGGCATGGTCGCTGGCAAGTACGCGGCACCGATTGTCGTGCCGCCCACCGTGGCGATCCTGGGTGCCCGGCGCATTCACGAACAGTCGTGGCGGCCAGCGGCGCGCCGGCCATCCACCGTGTGCTGCCGTTGCGCCTGACGCTCGACCACCGCGTGGCGACCGGCGTCGAGGCGGCGCGCTTGCTGGCCGCCGTCATCGGCAATCTTCAGGCAGCCGAGTCGTTCAGCCCAACAGCGGTGAACAGCGGTGCGCCGGCGCAAAGGCATCGTGCCATGCCGCCGCGAGTTGCAGCAGGCCGAACTCCGAGCGCGGCGGGGCCATCACCTGCAGGCCCAGCGGCAAGCCGTCGGCGGTGAAGCCCGACGGCAGGCTCGCGGCCGGCACGCCTGCCAGCGTGGCGCCGATCGCCACTTCCATCCAACGGTGATACGAGTCCATCGCCCGGCCGGCCACCGTCGTGGGCCAATGCGTTTCTGCGGCGCATGGCGCGATCTGGCTGCACGGCAGCACCAGGAAGTCGTAGTTGGCAAACTGGGCGAGCAGCGCCTGGTACGAGCTCGACCGCGTGGCGGTGGCGCGGTGAAGGTCGGCCACGCTGCGCCGCTGGCCCTGCTCGATTTCCCAGATGGCTTCGGGCTTGAGCAGATCGCGCGTCGCCGCGTTGGCGTACAGCGGCCCGAGGTTGCCCGAGACGATGTGCGAGCGCAGCGTGCACCAGCAGTCCCACAGCGCATCCATCGGGAAGAAGGGCTGCACGGGTTCGACGTGGCAGCCGAGGTCAAGGAAGGTGTCGAGCGCGTTCTCGTTGACGGCCAGGACCTCCGGCTCCACGGCGAGGTAGCCGCCGAAGTCGCCAAGCCAGCCGATGCGCGCCTGCCGGAAATCACGGTGCAGCGGCTGCGTGAAGCATGACGGATCGTCGCTCAACGATAGCGGGGCGCGCGGGTCGTAACCGGCCTGCGTGGCAAGCACCCAGGCGAGATCCTGCGGATTGCGCGCCATCGGCCCTTCGGTGCCGAGCTGCTGGAAGAAGACGTCGCCGGTGGGGCCGTAGGGCACGCGCCCGAGGCTGGGGCGCAGGCCGTAGACGTTGTTCCAGGCCGCCGGGTTGCGCAGAGAGCCCATCATGTCGCTGCCATCGGCCACCGGCAGCATGTGCAGCGCCAGCGCGACAGCCGTGCCGCCGCTGCTGCCGCCGGCCGAACGCCCGGCGTTCCAGGCATTGCGCGTGATGCCATACACGCGGTTGTACGTGTGCGACCCGAGGCCGAATTCCGGCGTGTTGGTCTTGCCGATCAGCACCGTGCCCCGGCGGCGGATGCGCTCGACGACGATGCTGTCGTGCGCCGGCACGTGGCGCGCCATGGCGAGGCTGCCCATCGTCGTTGCGATGCCCGCGGTGGCCGCCAGGTCCTTCGGCGCCTGCGGAAAGCCGTGCATCCAGCCGCCGGACAGCCCCCGCGACAGCAGCACATCGCGCTCCCGCGCCTGGTCGAGGGCCGATTCGGCATCGATGCGCGCCACCACGGCATTGACCGTCGGATTGAGGCGATCGATCTGCGCGAGAAAGGCTTGCATGACTTCCACGCACGACACATCGCGCGTGTGGATGCGCCGTGACAGCTCGATCGCGCTCCATTGCACGATCTCGTGCGCAGTGTCGGCGGCGGCAGCCGTAGGACGGTTCGCTTGCATGCCCGGCATCCGCGTTCAGGCGCTCAGGTAAGTTTGCGCCAGGCGCACCCAGCACGCGGCGCCCAGCGGCAATACCTGGTCGTTGAAGTCGTAGCCGGGGTTATGGACCATGCAGCCGCCGAACTCCCCCTCGCCATTGCCGAGGATCAGGTAGCAGCCAGGCACCTCGTTGAGCATCCACGCAAAGTCTTCGCTGCCGTTGAGCCCCTTGGGCGCCTGCGTGACGACGTTCTCGGCACCCACCAGCTCGGTGCAGACCTGCTGCATGAGCTGCGTCTCGGCCTCGGTGTTGACCATCGGCGGCGTCAGGTGCCGGTAGTCGATGTGGGCCTCGACGCCATGCGCCTGCGCGGTCAGGCTGACGATCTCGCGGATGCGCTGCTCCACCAGCGCGCGTGTTTCCGGCCGCGCGGCGCGCACGTTGATGCCAATCGTCACCGATTCGGGAATCACGTTGTGCGTGGCGCCCCCGCGAATGAACCCGACCGAGACGACCGCCGTGTCGTCCGGCGCCACGTTGCGTGCCACCACCGTCTGCAGCGCCGTGATGATGGCGGCGGATGCGGCGATCGGGTCGCGCGCGCGGTGCGGCATGGCGCCGTGTCCGCCCATGCCCTTGATGGTGACGTCGGCCACGTCGGAAGACAGGCTCACCGGGCCCGGCAGCACGCGGAAGCTGCCGGCCGGCACGCCGGGCATGTTGTGCAGGGCAAAGACGGCGTCGCACGGAAAGCGCTCGAAGAGGCCGTCCTCGATCATGGCGCGCGCGCCGCAGAGGTTTTCCTCATCGGGCTGGAAGATCAGGTTGAGCGTGCCGTCAAAGTCGCGGCTGTCGGCCAGCGCCTTGGCCGCGGCAAGGAGGATGGCGGTGTGGCCGTCGTGGCCGCACGCGTGCATCTTGCCGTGGTTGCGGCTGGCGTAGGGCAGGCCGGTGGCCTCGACGATGGGCAGGGCGTCCATGTCGGCGCGAATGCCGAGCCGGCGCTTGCCGTTGCCCAGCTTCAACTGGCCGACTACGCCGCTCTTGCCGATGCCGGTGTGCACTTCATAGCCCCAACGCTTGAGCAGATCGGCCACCAGCGTGCCCGTGGCACCCACGTCGAAGCCGAGCTCCGGCTGCGCGTGGATCTGGCGGCGGATGTTGACGAACGTTTCTGCGTCGATAGGCACGGGGGGCAGCAGATGCGGCAGCAACTGGAAGGGGACGAGCGCGGGGGCTTGGGTCATGGTGGGGCTCCTTGCTGGAAGGGGTCAATGGGCTTCGCGCACTTCGCGCACGCTGAGCACGGTCAGCAGCGTCACGGCGCTGCACGCCATCATGTAGAACGCGGGGGAGAGCGGATTGCCGGTGCGGGCGAGCAGCCACGTCACGACAAACTGGCACGAGCCGCCAAACACCGTCACACCGATCGCGTAGATGACCGACAGGCCACTGGCGCGCACCTTGATGGGCAGCAGCTCCATCATCATGAGCAACAGCGGCGTGGTGCCGAGGTAGAGGCTGGTGGTGAGCAGCGCCGAGAGCGCCAGCACCAGCGGCACGCTCGGGTAGTGCGTCATCAGCCAGAAGGCCGGATAGAGCACCGCCACGGTAAACAGGATGGCGCCCACCACCAGCGGCTTGCGGCGTGCGAGCCGGTCGGCCAGGCAACCCGACACGAGCGACGCGGCAAAGCTGGTGAACCCCGTCACGCAGCCCGCCAGCAGCGACAGCGAGGCCGGCAGATGCAGTTCCCGGATCATGTACGTCGGCATGAAATAGATCACCAGGTACGTGCCGACCGTGCCGCCGATGATGGTCAGCACGCCCTTGACGACCAGGCCCCCGTGCTCGCGGAAGAGCGTGCCGAGCGGGCTCGGCGCATGCGACTCGGCGGTGTGGGTTTCGTCCAGATGCGAGCGGATGTAGAAGCCGACGGGCGCGATCAGCAAACCGAGGAAGAACGGCACACGCCATCCCCAGCTCTGCAGCGCTTCCGGCGAGAGGCTGCCGTACAGGATGGCCGCCGTCAGCGCGCCGCACAGGGCAGCAATGCCCTGGCTGCCCAGCTGCCAACTGACGCGAAAGCCGCGTCCCTTGATGCCGCCGGATTCCATCAGCATGGCGGTCGATGCGCCAATCTCCCCGCCGAGCGAAAAGCCTTGCAGCAGGCGTCCCGCCAGAACGACGAGCGGCCCGAGCAGGCCTGCGGTGGCGTACGTCGGCGCAATCGCCAGGCACAGCGTGCCTGCCACCATCAGGCCGATCGTCAGCGTCATGGCGGCCTTGCGGCCGTGGCGGTCGGCGTAGTTGCCGATCACGAAGCCGCCCAGCGGCCGCATCACAAAGCCGATACCGAACGTCGCCACCGCCAGCAGCAACGAGCCATAGGCGGTGTCCGTCGGAAAGAACAGTTTGCCGATCATCAGCGCAAAGAAGCTGTAGACCGTGAAGTCGTACATCTCCAGCGCATTGCCGATCGAGCACGCGGCAATCAGGCGGGCCTGGCTCGTGGCGGGCCTGGATGCAGCGGAGACCGAAGCGGACAGGGCCGGCTGCAGGGTGACGTCGTTCATGGGGTTCTCCATCCAGAGGTCGGGTGGGAGCTTCTGCGAGCCCTTCGCAACGGAGTATTCCGGGAACGCGCACGACGAAAAAATCGCAAATATTCATCCCGATAACCAAATAGAATCGCCGTCATAACCGGCTCACATCCGCCATCGGGGAAAGCCCGAAAAGAGCCTAAGAGGAGGCAGGGCAAGTGAAGCTGCATCAATTGCGCATGCTGCTGGCCGTGGCGCAGCACGGCAGCATCCACGAGGCATCGCGCGGGCTGCATGTCTCACAGCCGGCGCTGTCCAAGGCGATTGCGGAACTCGAACGCGAGTTGGGCGTGACGCTGCTGTCGCGCTCGGTGCGCGGCGTGAGCCTGACTGCCTACGGCACGGCGCTGGTCAAGCGCGCGAGCGTGGTCGAGCAGGAACTGCGTCACGCGCTGGAAGACATCGAAGCGATCCGCGGCCATGCCGAAGCCGAGCTGAACATCGGGTTTACCGCCGTGGCGTCGAGCGGCCCGCTACCCGATGCCATGGCCGCGTTGCGCACGCGTTTCCCGAATGTGGCGCTGCGTGGTTTCGAGCAGCGCTCGCAGCAGATTCAGGAGGGCCTGCGCGAAGGCAGGCTCGACCTTGGGCTGATCTCGACCAACAGCGGGCCGGGCACGAGCAGCTTTCAGTGGGAGCCGCTGTTTTCGGTGCCGATGCGCCTGGCCGTGCGCCCCGGCCATCCGCTGCGACGTACGCGCCGGGTGCGCTCGCTGCTCGATGCGGACTGGCTGGTGCTCGACCCCCTCGAGGATCCGGGCAGCCCGCTGGCGAGCCTGATGCGGCTGCATCGGCTCGAGATGCCGCGCAGTGTGGTGCAGAGCGGGTCCAACCTGCTCGGGCTGCAGCTGGCCACCAAGACGGACCTGATCAGCATGTGGTCGGAGTTCGTCTTCGCCAGCGCACTGGGGCCGCTGCGCACGACTCCTGGCTCACTCGAGGTGCTGCCGATGGAAGATGAGCTGCCCGACTTCAACGTCTACCTGGTCTATCGATCGGCTGACCTGATGACGCACGTCTGCGCCGAGTTCTGCAAGGAGATTCGGCACTTCGCGCAGCGCTATCGGCCCCGCTGACCTACACGGGGGCCTCGGCCCGCACCGCGCCGGGCGGGCGCCCGACGACGCGCTTGAATGCACGGCTGAACGCGGCCAGCGAGCCATAGCCGAGCCGGTATGCCACCGATTCGATCGCCTCGCGATCGCGCGCGATCCACTGCGCGGCGAGCCGCATCCGTAGCTCGGTGAGGTAGCGGACGGGCGTCATGCCCGTGGCCGCCAGGAAACGCTCGGCGAACACCGAGCGCGACACCCCGGCTTCGGCGGCCAACTCTGCAACGCTCCAGTTGCGGCCCGGGTCGCGATGCAGCGCGACGATCGCGCGGCCGAGCTTGGGCTCGCGCAGCGCCTGCACCCAGCCCGTGGCATCGCCGCATCCGCATTCGACCCAGCCGCGCACGATGAACGCGGCCACCACGTCCGCGAGCCGCGCGAGAATGCCCGCAAAGCCCGCGCGCTCGGAGCACGACTCACGTTCCATTGCATCGAGCATCGGGCGGATTTCCGGGTAGCGCGCGAGCAGGGTGCCGACGTGCATGAACTCCGGCATCGTCCCCACGAGCGGTTGCATGCCGCCCAGGTCGAGTTCCATGCAGGCGCTGAAGATCAGTGCGTCGCCCGCACCGGGCTCTGCCGAGGCGCACGGGGCGGCAGCTTCGACCGCCGCCACCGAGTCGCAGATCTTCGCTGCCTCGAAGGCCGCGATCTCGCGGCACGGTGCGTCGGGGTCGGACAGCAGCGCGTGCGTGTTGCCGTGCGGCAGCAGGATCGCGTCGCCTGCTTCGAGCTGCACCATCGTGCCTGCCGCGTCACGCAGCAGCACCGGCCCGCGCCCGACGAAGTGGAACTGCGCACGCCCCGGCGCGTGGCCGAAGCTGAGTCCAAACGGCCGCGCCACCTGGATGCGCCGGTACTGGACGCCGCTCAGCCGCATGCCGAGCAGCAGCTCGCTGACGAGGTCGTGCGTGTCGGGCGTGGGAGGAGGGAGGGGCTTGGACATCGGCTTCGGACGATTGATCAACAATAACGGATTGTATGTCATAGACCGTCCTGCCGCCGTTCCGTACGATACGCCGCTACTGGCAATCCTTTGCATCCTTTTTTCCAATACGGAACGACGCATGAATCCCGGAATCTCTACCGCCGCATCGATGGCGACGCCCCGCGAACCGGCCTGGGGCGCCGTCTTCGCGATGGCGCTTGGCGTCTTTGGGCTCGTCACGGCCGAATTCCTGCCGGCGAGCCTGCTCACCCCCATGGCCGAAAGCCTCAACGTGACCGAAGGCGTGGCAGGGCAGGCCGTGACGGCCACCGCAACGGTCGCGCTCGTCACCAGCCTGCTGACCGCCGCCGCGACCCGGACGATCGACCGGCGGCGTGTGCTGCTCGCGTTCTCGGCCTTGCTGGTGGCCTCGAACCTGACCGTCGCATTGGCGACGAACCTGCCGATGATCCTCATCGGCCGCGTGGTGCTCGGCATTGCGCTGGGCGGCTTCTGGACCATGGCGACGGCCACCGCCATGCGCCTCGTGCCGACAGAGATGGTGCCGCGCGCCCTGTCGATCATCTTCAGCGGCGTTGCCGTCGCGACCATCGCCGCGGCGCCCATGGGCAGCTACTTCGGGCACCTGATCGGCTGGCGCAACGTGTTCCTGATCGCGGCCGCGCTGGGCGGCGCCGCGTTCGTATCCCAGTGGATCACGCTGCCTTCGATGCCCCCGAGCGGCACGACGCGCCTGCGCACGCTCATCGACGTCCTGCGCCGTCCGACCGTGGGCCTCGGGATGTTTGCCACGATCCTCGTCTTTACGGGGCATTTCGCGTTCTTCACGTATCTGCGGCCGTTCCTCGAGCAGGTGGCAGGCGTTGGGGTGAACGGGCTGTCGGGCATCCTGCTGGGCTACGGCATCGCCAACTTCATCGGTACGTCGCTTGCCGGCCGCGTGCTCGAACACCGGCTGCGTCCGATGCTGATCGCCATGCCCGCGCTGATGGTCGTGCTTGGCATCGCGCTTGTCGCCATCGGGCGTGCGCCGATGGTGGACGCGGTGCTGGTCGCCCTGTGGGGCATGGCGTTCGGCGGCGTACCGGTGGCCTGGTCGACGTGGGTCACGCGAACGGTGCCCGACGAAGCCGAAAGCGCTGGCGGGCTGATCGTCGCGGCCGTGCAGCTTGCCATCGCCACGGGTGCGGCGGCGGGCGGCATCGTGTTCGACGCCAACGGCGCGGCGGGCGTGTTCGTCTGCGCGGCCGTGGTGCTGGCCATTGCGGTCGCGACCATCGTGGCCGGCGTGCCGAAGCGGCTGGAGCCGGTGCCTGGGCTTGCTGAATGAAATGTGGGTGTGCGGATGCGCCGGTTGTTTTGCGCATAATTTGCATTATGTTAAATCTAGGCGCCGACTGTGGGCCCGTCTACAGCAGGCGCTGCGTGCAATCCAGGCATGCCCGGAACCGGCACCCGCGTGACCGGCAACACATCAGCAAGTCCAACACCTCCCTCTTTGAAACGCCTGCCTCGAGCAGGCGTTTTTTCTTCTTCGCGATCTTCCTGTAGTAGCGGCGGCGAGCCGCATCTTGAAGCCCTCGGCGCAGCGTCCGGATGTGCCAGTACAAGTGCCTGATCTCCCGCGCCAGCGCCCGAACGTCAACGTCTTCGGACACTCGACCCCTTCGTGATATTGTTGCGTCGATTTAACAGCCTAGGCGACGATATGCGCACAATCCTACCGCTCCTGGTCTGCCTCGCACTCCCCACGGCCGTGGCACAGACCGTCAACACGTGCAAGATCAACGGCAAGACGGTCATCACGGACAAGCCGTGCGACCGCGCAATGGAAGCGACCATAGAGTTCGGCACGCCAGCCGAACGAGCTGCGAAGCAACAGCGCGAGGAACAACGACAAGCCAGCTGCGCCCAACTCACGAAGTCACGAGCTGATGCACTCCGAACAGCGACCGAGCAGTCATGGAATCCACGCGCAGGCGTACTGATGAACAGCGTCGTGAAAATGCTCGACGACCAGCTCGCCGCAAATCACTGCGAAAAGACATAGAAGAAAAGCGGTGACAGAAAATTGCGCCAGCAGATCCGCGAGGCGCAACTTCCTGCGGTCGAACGAGCCGAGGCCTTCGACCAGGTCGGCGGTTTTTGCCCGCCTGCACGCAACAAAATTGCTCCTGGACCACAGCCGCAGCGAAAAGCGGGCTTGCAAGAGAGGGGGTGTTTGCATGTGGTCGGCCCTGTATGTACGTACCCGGTCGAACCCGCTGCTCGGTCCCGCGAGCCGCCTTCCAGGCGACAACCGCCCTGCACCTGGTCAACGCTCCTGTGTCCCCGGAGGGGCCCCCTCTACCCTTCGTCAATGGCGCGGACACTCCCGACGCTAGACGCTAACCCTCAGGAAAGGCCTCCAGCTCATCGACACGGCGAGGCCTACCCGAACCTATCACCGTGCGCTTGCGAGGCTCCTGCGGCGTTTCTGACGGCCTTGCGACGTCTACCACCATACGCACCTCCTGCGGCTGCGCAGCCGGAGCTGCGGCGGGCTGCTGAACGGCCTGCACGCGCTCCTGCACCTTCGGCGCGCGAGCATCAGCATCGAACGACTCGAAGAAACCGCGCTTGACCACCTGCTCACAAACCTGCGGCGTCGTCTCCAGGCGCGTGCCCTGCTGCGTCCAGCACTCGCACTCACCGCGAATCCGCACACAGGCCGCAGGCACCGGCACCCGCACCGGCTTCGTGAGCTCGTCGTAGGCCGGCGCCGTGTACTGAAGACCAGGAACACGTGGCACGTAGCTCGCCACGTATTCCTTGGCCGTCAGCGGAGCTCGTTGAGCAGCAGCTGCGCTCGCTCCTCCTGTCAGACCGGGCACACCACCAGGAGCACCAGCTGAGGCAGCAGGCTTGGCCGTCTCCGGATGCGAGATCTTCCACAGCATCCGCCCGCCCAACACCAGCGCCGCAACCGCCACCACCGGCAAGGCATACAGCAGGTAGTACTTCTTCGGGATCGACTTCTTGTGCGTGTGTGCATCCGCCGACTTGTACCAGTCGAACACCTTCTTCGGATACGGAAACGTGCTGTGCAACGCCCGCTTCAAGTTCGCGTTCGTCGGATCCTGCACCTTCTGCATCTTGTACAGGTCCGCCTTCTGGCGGCCCCACTGCCGGATCAGGTGGATGTGCTCGCCTGCAAGCTTCTTCAGATGGTTGTCAACCAGGCTGGGATCCTGCGTCATGAAGAACAGATCGAAGCCCTTGTGCCGGTGCGTCTCGAGCTCCGACACATGCTGCGGCGGCTTCGAGCTCGAAGGCCTCGGCGGCATGACCTTCTGAACCTCGTCGATCACGATGATCGACTTCTCAGGGCACTCGTACCACTTCGTAGGGTCCTCCAGCTGCGTCCAAGGCAGCGTGAGCTCAGGAATGCCGTAATAAAACACCGGCCTGCTCTCGGCCTGCCGCTTCGCCTCCACGAACGAAATCGTGTAGAGGCTCTTGCCGTTGCCGGGTTGACCCGTGATGAGCGTCAGCATGTCACCCTCACTTCTGGATCATCTTGCGCACCGAGCCACCCGTGAGGCCCGACAACGAAGCGCGAACACCGAGCGTGGTCAGAATCATGTTCATCGACGTGCCGACCTTCAACACACCGAGGATGCCCACCACGTTCCATGGCAACGTACCCGTACCAGCAACGTACTGCTGAAACAAGGTCTTCACACCAGTCATCATCGCATCGACGCCCGTAAACATCACGAACCCGATACCCAGCGCAACCAACACACGACCCACCAGAGACACGCAGGCCTGCGCGAGAAAACCAACAATGGCCGAAGCCAACAGAGCGGCAAATGGCATCAGAAACTCCCCTTGAGCATGTAGGCGCAAAGCATCAACGTGCTCAGCATGTTGAGATAGCCGAACAGCTTCCCGAGATCACACAACGGCGTCATGTCCATGTGCAGATTCCACGAGCCACCCGGCAAAGGCAGGTTCACGTTCACATCAGGAAGACACTGCGCTGCAAAACCCATGTCATCAACGTTCGCGAACTTCTGACTCATGTCAACCTGATCGGCCCCACCAGGCGTAGGCAACTTCCCCGCAAGAGGGTCCTGACCGTTGGCGAGCTTCGCGCCGAGGTCCGTTGAGTCATCGTGCTTCTGCAGCTCACACCGCGTGTTCCACTGCTGTTGAAGGATCGCGCAGCTGATCGCATCACCATCACAGCTTGGAGGCGCATCACAGGAACCACCACCACTCGCACTGTCTTTCTTGCACTGCGCCGCCGCAGGATTCTTCTCGCAGTACCTGTCCTGCGGCTCACTCGTCGTGCTCGTGCACGTAACCGCCCCACCCTGCACGCTTGCACCCGTACTGGCCTGCCCGCTCTGGCATGGACTCGCAGCGGCACCGCTCGCACCACTGCCCGCACCGGACCCACCAGCTCCACCACCACCTACCGCAACAACAGTTGTCGTTGTGCAGGTCGTACCGTCGCACGTCGTGCTCGTCGTCGTCGAACTGTTCGTAGTCGCAGGCACACCGCTCGCCGGCGCATCCGTCGTTGTCGATGTGCTCGTGCTGCCTGTCGTCTGCGTCGGATAGTCGATACACACGCTGACACCGTTCACCGTCCCCGAGTACTGACGAACACCACACTGCTTTGGCTGATCGGTTGGAGACGACTGAGACGCCGACGGCGTGCCGTCACCACTGCACGCATTCCCTGTTGAACTGAGACCTATGTACTGCGCCGGATAACCACCACTCTGCCCAGGCTTGGCCCCGGTCCAATACGAGCTGTACGTGTAGGCACACCCTCCAACACACACCTGCGGATTCAAGATGGTCTGCGTCGGACTGGTGCCCGTCGCACTGTTACCACCAGGAGGAGGCTGACCCGCAGCAGGGCAATTCGGCTGCTCCTTTTTACACGTCCCGTCGGGCTGCAACGTGTAGCCGGGAACGCACGAACTCAACTTCTTAACCGCCGAAGACCCATCAAAAAAAGTCCCATTAGGAAGCTTGTACATGCACCACGCGTACGTCGGATCGTCCGATGGATTCAACCCCACATATGTCAAGCCAGCGCCGCCTATGACAGCCGAACACGCAGCGTCAGCAGTAGGGCCACACGCATAAACACCACTCCCGCCCACATAGCACCACTGATGACCGTCACCGGCCGTCTGACTAAAAACCATACTCGGGCCACAGGCAAGCACTAAAGCCAGTAGCACACGACCCAGGCGGAGAGCGATCCAGCTGCGCGCAGGACGAAAGAAAAATGACCAGGGCATAGCTCACCACCCTCACGAGAAAAGAATCCATCCAGCACCCACTATCGCAACGAGAACGAAGTAGCCTTCCATCACACCCTCCAATGAAAACGGGGACCGAAGTCCCCGTCGCACACCTGGCACGGGGATACCCCCGGGCTCGATCACTTGATCGGGCGCTTGACCCAGTTGTAGATCGCCACCACAGCAGCGATGCCCAGGATCGCAATACCGATGGCACCGATGGCAGTCAGACCACCCTTCAGCGTCTCGGTCACCGCCGTCACATCCACGGTGCTACCGCTCGTCTGCGCCATCGCCGCACCCGAAGCGATCACAGCAACAGCACCAGCACCAACCTTCTTCAGAAAATCCTTCATGGCTCTACTCCTCTTCACGTTGATAAATGGCCCGCACAGCGGACCGGAACACGAAAGCGAGACCCCAGAGACCGAGCATCGCGCTTCCAATCAGCGCACCGTCGCTCACAGACAGCGGCGGCAACGCATGCAACAGCGCCACCTCATCAGCGGTCAGCACCAGATAGCCCGTGCATGACGATGCAGGCGAGCCATCGAGCTGAAACTGACCGTTGACGAGCTGCACGCACTGAGCCATCACCGCCCCCTGATCGCAACCACGTACTTGCGCGCAAAGCGCTTACGATCCAGCCGACGAGCAGCTCGAACGCAACCTAGGTAAGCCAGAAGGCGGAGCAGCATCACTTCGCCTTCTCGCCTTCAACCACGCGCTGCAACGGAACGATCTGCGTCACCAGCTTCTGCTCACCGTCCTGCTTGCCGTTGCTGGTCACGACCATGCTGATCTCGGCCAGGAACGGAAACGGGTTGTTGATGATCTTCTTCACCACCTCGGAGTTCTCGCACTTCAAGGCCTGCGTGAAGCAGCCCTTCGAGCCCTCGCCACGCAGCTCCACATCGGCGTAGATCGTGCCGGTATCGAGCTGCTTGCCTTCCATGTTCCCTACCCACGTCTTGGCGCCACGAACCGTGACGCGTGCTTTCATTTCCATTGCTCACTCCTGGTATCTCGGCACAGGGTCGTGCGTGCCGTACACGTGCCTCGCCAAGGCGGTTTTGTGCAGCTGCGCCGGAACGCCCTGACGGCGGATCGCTACGACGAGTGCGGCGAAGTCTTCGTTTGTGACGCGCAGCACGTAGTCCACGGTCGGGCCGAACTGCTGCTTCATGTGGGCGAGCTTTCGCTCGAGGACGATGGCGTCCTGGTTCTCCAGCGCTTCGCGCTGATCGGTCGGCACCCGTTGCGGGTCTGCCGCCATGAAGGCCTCCAAGGCCTTGTACGCACCGGCAAAGTACCGGTCGCGCTCCATCACGATCGCGTGCGGAATCACGCGATCCTTGTTACCGAACTCGATCTCGATACGGACCCATTCGCTGTCCTGCTTGCCGAGCTGGCGCCCCTTCTCATAGGCCCGCAGCATCTTCCCGTTGACGCGCCGCCCGATCTCGAACGTGCGTCCCCCGGAGGCCTCTGCGTTGGCCACGCCGCTCTCAACGCGGCGGTACTTCGGGATCCGACCGCCAGCGTTGAACTCGCCGGCAAAATACATCTGCTCCACCTGGTCCATGCTGACCTCCCCCTGACAGAAGTCCATCGCCAAATCACAGCGCGTGATGCGCGCATCGAGGTCCTGCATCGTCGCGTACACCGCCGCCCAGTCCTGCACAACCACGCAGCCCTGCCCCGACAGATCGACCAGCATCGTGCCGCCGACGCTCTCCCCGCCGCACGCAACGATGCCGAGGCGAATCTCCTCGCCGTTCACGAACGCCATCAGGTCATGGCTGAACTCGTAGCCCCGGAAGCCGCGCACGCTCGGCTTCATCGTCACGGGGATCGAAAACCAGAGGTGAAAGTACCGGCGCAGCTGCTCCAGGGCATCGCCGATGCTGCCGTCAGGCAGGAACGTGAACCGCAACCAGTCAACGATCGCCCCTGCCTGCCGTTTGGCACTTTCCCCCCGTATTACCGGACGGGGGGAAGCGCCCGCGCGACGCGCGTCCGTCGCTGACGCTCCGTCCCGCGACGCGCAGGCGCCCTCCTCCACGGCACTACGTGTGAAAGCGCCATGCACCGCGTACGCGGCGCTGGTGGGATCGAGATAACGAGCTGGGGAGGGACGGAGGCGCATCAGCGTGCACCTCGCACCGGATAAATCACCGTGGCGTTGTATGCCAGGTCTGCAATGCGACGAGCTGCGGGGCAACGACCGTTCCTGATGCCCCCGTTTTGCATGCCGCGCACGAGCTGCGCTTGGTGGATAAGCTGAGCCCGATGGGGATGGGCGTGGCCGCCAAACAGATCGAGCTGCCTGTGGTCTCTCTGCTGCATCGCTTATGCTCCCTCACCAGGAAAAACAACCGTCACAGCAACATGCCGAAGCGAATCAAGACGAGCTCGCAGATCTTCAGGGACCAACACGCTCAGGGCCAGGCCCTGTTTAGCGAAGCGGTTGACCTCATTCGTAGCGGCGCGGTCCTGGACATCGGAGATGTGCTCACGGTAGGCACGCACTTCGGCCATGCCGTGAAGCGCCTCCCCAAGGAAATCCGGGAAGCCACCATCACCGGTCTCCTCAATAAAGCGAACGATCTGCGCAACGAGAGCGGCGGCGCGCTGGCCATGCTCCTCATCGGCGCGGTAGTGACAGAGTGGACAACCCCCGACCCCACACCCCAGATGCCACATGTCGCCTAAGCACGTCATCGTTAGCCCCTCCCCGGGTAAACCGATTATATTTCTGAAAATTCCACGGCCGTGGAACTCTACGGGCGTAGAGTAATCAACGGCCGTAGATTCTGCAAGGGAGGCGCTCGTGAAAAGCGTGAAATATCTGGACGACTTGATCCGCGCACGCGGATTAAAAAACGACGCGGAGCTCTGCCGGCACATGGGCTGGTCCCATGGCGCCGTGCATAACTACCGCAACGGCATCCGTTTCATGGATAACGAAAAGTGCCTGCAAGTCGCACGCGAACTCGGCATGGAAAACCCACTGCCGATCATCATGGCGGCTGATCTCGACCGCGCGGAACGCGCTGGCCAACGGTCACTGTGGGAAGTTTTTTCGCCGAGGATGGCTCATAGCGGCCTAGTCGCCGTCCTCGTGGCGCTGGGCCTCGGTGTCACAAATTTTGTGACACCCTCACCCGCCGAAGCCGCGCCGTTGAGCCATTCGACGGGCTCTAGCTCTTTGCATTATGTTAAATAAAACATCCACCAGCCCCGAACACCCCCGGCCCGATTCAGGAACGCCGGCCTGCGCCTTCGGTATGATCCACCCTCCAATCATCTGAAGAGGAAGCACACCATGGGCGAAGCCAAACGACGCGGCTCGCAGGCCGACCGCATTTCACAGGCGCACGCCCGGCTCGATGCCCTGCGACCGGAAAAGCTGGTCTGCGGCGCATGCCAGACCGCCTTTACGGAGTTCGAAGGCATGGAGCCGCGCGACATGCCCGGCATCCGCGCGATCTTTGGCGGCGAATGCCCGAATTGCGGCGAGAGCGTGATTTCGTTCAACGGCGAGCCCGAGGCCGTGGCCGCGGCCATGCTGGCGTATCAGGACGCCATGGAGAACGCGAAGCTCGGCGCACAGACGCAGGAAGGCAAGCACACGCCGTACGTCGACGACGAAGACAAGCCCACGCAGCACTGAGCCAGCCATGCAGAACACCCCTGCCCGCCGCTACCGCCACTACAAGGGCGGCGAATACGAGTGGCTGTGCGAAGCCACGTACGAACCCGATCCGACCATCAAGATGACGGTCTACCGCGCGGCCAACGGCACGATCTGGACGCGCCCATCGACGATGTTCCACGAGATGGTCGAAGTCGACGGTCGCCAGGTTCCACGCTTTGCGCGGATCGACTGAACGATCCTGACAGCGCTCAGCTCGGTGCGGCGCCGTGGCGGCGCTTGAACCACGCATGCTCACCGGGCGCCCAGTCGCGCAACTCGAAGGTGACGCGCACACGGCGCGACACCTGCAGATAGACGCCGCACGTCAACAGCAGCGCAGCGGCAACGGCCACGCCCTCGATGAAAGTCGAGCGTGCGCCGGGCAGGTCGCCGGCCATGAGGATGAAGCCGATCATCGGCGGCAGCACCGCCATGTGAACCAGCGTGGCACGCCGGAACGCGCTGTCGTGCGTGGTGGCCAGCACCAGCACTGTCGCGCACGAGATCAGGTACACCAGCATAGTCAGGTTGATCGCCCCGCTGCCCGGCGTGGTGGCGTTGAAGAGGTCGGCGCCGGCGAGCTTCACTGCGTCGATGGACAGGCCGTGCCAGAACACCCACGTCGGCCCGGCAATAGCCATGGCCAAGACCCAAGGCAACCATCCGGCGATGCCGTATAGCCGATGATGTTCCGCCGCAATCGGGTCGATGTCGACCCAGTGATGCGTGAGCATGATGCACCCCCGTGCGCGCCCGTTCTGATGACGGGTTGCTCCGGCAGGCGCCGGGCGGCGTCTGCCTCCCCTGCTTCTAGCTTAGGTCGCCGCGCGAAGGTGGCAATGCAGGAGGAACCCTGAGCGCACAAGCCGATTGGGCATGACGTCTCAGTGCCGGAAGAAGCGCGGCCGGTCTGGGTCGTACAACGGGTCGGGCGTGACCTGGGTGAGCTGCAGGACGCCAGCCCGGTCGAAGTAGAAATGCATCAAGGACGGCCAGACGTCGTCGGCCTTGAACCGGTATGACCAGACCAGCCGGTCCATGCGCGGGAAGTACGACGTCTCGACCGGCTGGCCGAAGTGCCGCAGCACGTCGTCTTGCGTCCAGGTGCCCACCCTTGCCTGCGCAAACTCGAGACTGCTCAGCACCTGCTTGAACGCGACGAGCCTGCCATGGGCATCGAAGTCGGCCGCATAGGTGAACTGGCCGTACGGTTTGGTCGGATACAGCCACCGCGTGCCGCCGTCCAGCGGGTACGTCTCGCGCGGCGGGCCGAACCGCGCCTGCACGGCGGACTCGTCTGCGCCCACCAGCCGCTGCCCCTTCGTCACCGGGGATTCCAATACCGCACATCCCGACATGGCCGCGACCACCATTGCCGTCGCCAGCCAACGCATCGCGCGCATGACAGCCCTCTCCATCGACGCTGTTGAGATCGGAACAGTGTAGCGCCGGCCGGGAAGCATCAACGCGTCAGCAGCGGTGCGATGTCGAGATACGTTGCCGCAAGGCGCGCTTGCGCACACGGCAATCGGGGAATCGTGCCCAGGTGCGGCGCGCTGATCCAGCGGCGCAGCGTGGCGACGTTCTCGTCCAGCCCGGCCATGGCCGGATCGACCACGTTGCCGACCCAGCCGACGAGGTGCAGCCCGCGCGCGGCGATGGCTTCCGCCGTGAGCGCGGCATGGTTCAGGCACCCCAGCCGCAGGCCGACCACCAGCACGACAGGCAGGCCCAGCGCGACGGTCATCTGCGCGGTGTCGAAGTCATCCGACAGCGGCACGCGAAAGCCGCCCACGCCCTCCACCACCACGGCGTCGGCGCACGCTTTTGCCTGCGCGAGCGCGTCGAGAATGGGCGGCAGCGTGATCGTCACGCCTTCGCGCGCGGCGGCCAGGTGCGGAGACATCGGTGCATCGAGCAGCCACGGGCAGACCGTGGCAAGCGGCAGGCTGATCGACGCAGCGGCGCGCAGTTGTTCGACGTCTTCGTTGGTGCGCGCAGGGGTGCCGGCCAGGGTGCCGGCCGCAATGGGCTTGAGACCGGCGGCACGGTAGCCGGCATCTGCGAGCTTGGTCAGCAAGGCGGCGCTGACGAGCGTCTTGCCGATCTCCGTATCGGTGCCCGTGATGAAGCAATCAAAACGCGGGGGCATGTCAGGCAGCCTTGGCGGGTTGGAGCGATTGGCCGGCCGCTTCGAGCGCGAGGGCGAGGCGCTCGATATCGGCGTCGGTGTGCGCGGCCGAGAGCGTAATGCGCAGGCGCGCCGTGCCCACCGGCACCGTCGGCGGGCGGATGGCGGCGATGCGGATGCCTTCGCGCTCCAGCGCGGCCGCGAGGGCCAGTGCCGGCGCGTTCTCGCCGATCACGATGGGCTGTATGGCCGTCTGCGAGGGCATCCACCGCCAGCCAAAGCGCGCGGCCAGGCGCTGGGCATGCGCGCTCCACGCGGCGATGTGCCGGTTCAGGACCGCGCGCCGCGCCGCCCCCTCCTCGCTCGCGATCAGGTCGAGCGCCGCCTCCACCGCGCACGCGATGCCCGGCGGTGTGGCCGTGGTGAAGATGTACGTGCGGGCGCGCTGCACCAGCCAGTCGATCGCCAGCCGATGCGCGACGATGGCCGCCCCGGACCCGCCCGCGGCCTTGCCGAAGGTGCCCACGTAGACGATGCGCTCGGAGCGCAGCCCGAAGTGCGACAACACGCCGGCACCGTCTTCGCCCAGCACGCCCAGGCCATGCGCGTCGTCCACAATGAGCCACGCGTCGTAGCGCTCGGCCAGTGCGAGCAGCGCCGGCAGCGGCGCGATATCGCCATCCATGCTGAACACGCCATCGGTGACGATCAGCTTGTTGCGGCTCGTGCTGGCGGCAAGCAGCGCCTCCAGTGCCGCCATGTCGACGTGCGGATACACCTTCACGGGCGCCCGCGACAGCCGGGCGCCATCGATGAGCGAGGCGTGGTTCAGCGCATCTGAAAAGATCGTGCAATCCTCGGCCGGGCGAATGCCGCCCGCCTGCGCCATGGCGCTCACCACGGCCAGGTTGGCCATGTATCCCGTGCAGAAGAACAGCGCATCCGCATCGGGAATATGAGCGGCCTGCAGCGCCGCCATACGGGCCTCCAACCGCGCGTGCGCGACCGAATGGCCGCTCACCAGGTGCGATGCGCCGCTGCCGAAGCCGTACTGCCGCGCGCCGTGCACCACGGCCTCGGCAAGCGCGGGATGCGCGGCCAGGCCGAGGTAGTCGTTGCCGCAGAAGCCCAGGACGTCGCGTGGCTCTCCGCCGGGCACGCTGATGCGCTGGCTGCGGTCGGTCGGGGTGTAGGCGGTGCGGCGCACACGGCGCAGGTGCGCGGCATCGATGGCATCCAGGCCGGCCTGCAGGTCGTCAAGCAATCGCATAGGTGTGTCCTTCGGTTTCGCCCGTGGTCTGGGCGAGGGTGTCTTCCAGCGTCTGGAGCGTGCGTTCGACCAGCGTGTCGGTCTCTTCGTCGCTCAGCACGTAGGGCGGCAGCAGATAGACGGTGTGGCCGATCGGGCGCAGCAGCAGCCCATGCGTGCGCGCCGTGAGCGCAAAACGCTCGGCAAAGCGTGCGCCGGCCACGTCGGGGTGCACGTCGAAGGCGGTGATCATGCCGGTCTGGCGCAGGTGTGCGACGCGGGCATCGTGCGACAGCGGCGCGAGGCCCTGCGCAATGCGCGCGGCGGTGACGCGGTTGCGTGCCAAGACGTCGTGCTCGGCAAACAGATCGAGTGTGGCCAGCGCGGCGCGGCACGCCAGCGGGTTGCCGGTGTACGAATGGGAATGCAGGAAGCTGCGCACCGGCGCATCGTCGTTGAAGGCCTCGTAGATGGCATCGCGCGAAAGCACGATCGACAGCGGCAGGTAGCCGCCGCTGATGCCCTTGGAGAGGCACAGCAGGTCCGGCCACACGCCGGCCTGCTCGCATGCGAAGAAGGTGCCCGTACGCCCGCAGCCGACGGCAATTTCATCGGCGATCCAGTGCACGCCAAACTCGTCGCACAGCGCCCGCACGCCGCGCAGGTAGCTCACATCATGCATGGCCATGCCGGCCGCACACTGGACCAGCGGCTCGATGATGACGGCGGCAATGGTGCCGGCGTTGGCGGCAAGGCAGGCGCGCAAGGCAGCCAGCGCCCGGTCGGCGACGTCGGCGGCGGTCTCGCCGGGGGCGGCCAGGCGGGCATCGGGCGATGCCACGCGGTGCGATTGCAGGATCAGGGGGTCGTACGCATCGCGGAAGATCGCCACATCGGTCACGCCAAGGGCGCCGAGCGTTTCCCCGTGGTAGCCGTGCTCCAGGCAGACGAAGCGGTTGCGTGCGCCCTGCCCTGCGTTGCGATGCGCGTGGAAGCTCATCTTGAGCGCGATTTCGACGGCCGATGCGCCATCGGAGCCGAAGAAGCTGTGGCCCAGCACACCGGCCGTCAGGTCGATCAGACGTTCGGCAAGCTCCACGGCCGGGCGGTGCGTGGCGCCGGCCAGCATCACGTGCTCCAGCGAGTCCAGCTGCGTCTTGAGCGCAGCGTTGATATGCGGATTGGCGTGGCCGAACAGGTTGACCCACCAGGAGCTGGTGCCGTCGAGGTAGCGCTTGCCGTCAAAGTCGATCAGCCACGGGCCCTGCCCGCGAGCGATCGGCAGCGGCGGCATGGCATCGAGCCGGGCATTCTGGGTGCACGGGTGCCACACGGCCGCCCGGCTGCGCGCCTGCCACGCACTGTTGGCCGATCGGGCACCGCACGCGCCGTCAGCCGGCACCGGGATGGGGGGATACGCCATACGAACCTCCAGTCAACAAACCGGCCCGCAGCATGCAGCAAGGCGAGCCGGCACATGGCGGCGTATGGTAGGTGGCTTGCCGATCAAACGACAAGCGAGCAGATCATTGCTTTTTGCCGGCACAATCCCATCCGAAGCGCGATGTTCGCGTCTTTTCCTACGGACATGCCCCGTCCTGCGGTGATCTTGTGCCGAAAAAATTTTTGCTCTGCGCAAATTTTGTGAAGAGAAAGCCGCTTTGAGAAGCAGGCGACCGGCGCCAGGGGCGTATCAGCCTCCCGTGATACTGAGAATGTACCGGCAGTACGGGATGCGCCGTTGCTCCATCCTAGGGATAACCCTATACTCGGGAAAACCCCTAGATCGAGAACGACATCATGATTCAGCAAGCCTATTACACCCCGAAGTTCGCCGGCCAGGTCCAGGTGCAGGCCGCTCCCCGTATGTCGCTGCTGCGCGCCATCCTCAACTATTTCCGCAAGGGCTGGGACGACAACCTGCCGTACGCAGAGGTGGTGGGCAAATCCGGCTCGTACCTGGGCTGAGCCAGCGATCGCTGCCACAGCGAACCGCAACGACAAAACGGCGCCTTGGCGCCGTTTTTATTTTGCGCAGCCGCGCCGGCTCGCCCATCAGCTTGCGACGGCGCAGGCGGATCGCCGATGGTTGATGAACGCCACCGCAATCGTCGCAATGACGGCCGGCACGGCCATGGCGAAGAAGTTGTGGTGCAGAGGCAGCGCCATCCCCACCAGCATGCCGATGACGATCGGCGCAAGAATCGCCCCGCTGCGTCCCACCCCGGACGCCCACCCGATACCCGTGGAGCGGATGCTCATCGGGTAGAACTGGCCGGCGTACGCATAGGTCACGATCTGCGTGCCGATGGTGCAGCCGCCGGCCACGGCCACCAGCAGGTACAGCGTCTCGGTCGACGTCTTGATGCCCAGAAGTGCGATCGACACTGCCGCAAGGGCGTACATCGCCATGAGCACGTACTTGATGTTGAAACGATCTGCCAACCAGCCGCCGCCAATCGCACCGAGCATCGCCCCGAAGTTCAGCACCAGCACAAAGGTAAGTGCGGAACCGAGGCTGTAGCCGGCCGATGCCATCAGCTTGGTCAGCCATGAACTGAGCGCGTACACCATGAACAGGCACATGAAAAAGGCGATCCAGAACATGGCCGTGCTCAACCCGCGCCCGTCCTGGAACAGTTTGGCCAGCGGGGCGTCGTCACCGCGGTCCGCCTCTGGCAGGACGAAGGTGCCCTCCGGTCGTGCAGCGCTGCCGCTGAGCCGACGCACGATATCGCGCACCGCATCGATCCTGCCCGTGCGCAACAGGAAGGGCATCGACTCGGGGAGCCACCGCAGAATCGCCGGGACCAGCAGCACAGGCAGGCCCGCGGCAACGAACACCGATTGCCACCCGTAGCGCTCCAGCAGCCCTTTGCCGATCAATGCGGCCAGCATGCCGCCGACCGAATAGCCGCTGAACATCAGGGTGACGAGCGTGCTGCGCAGCCGGCGCGGCGCGTACTCCGTCATCTGCGCCACGACGTTCGGCATCACGCCGCCGATGCCCAGGCCTGCGAGAAAACGCGTCACGCTGAACGCAATGGGGTCGGTCGCAAAACCCGCTGCTGCCGTAAAGACGCTGAACAGTACGATGCACACGGCAATCGCCCAGCGGCGGCCGATGCGGTCTGCAATCGTGCCGAGCACGATCGCACCGAACATCATCCCGAACAGCGCCGCACTGACCATGAAGCCGGCGCTGGTGGGTGTGACGCCCATCTCCTTCATGATGGATGGCAATGCAATGCCGGCGATGGCCAGGTCGTAGCCGTCAAAGATGATGATGAGCGCGCACCAGAACAGCGTAGTGGCGTGAAAACGGCCGAAGCGGGCGTGGTCTGCTACGGCGTGCAGGTCGATCTGACGCATGGATGGTCTCCTCTGGGGTCCGCGAAGGCGTGGGCGCCTCTCTCTTTTGCTGGGTGGGTTTCTTCAACCGATGGCGCGCCGGCGTGTCAGCCCAGGTCTCCGCCTCCAACCGGCAGTACCGTCCCGGTGATGTACGAAGCCTCGTCCGAAGCCAGGAACAGGATCGCCCGCACCTGCTCGTCGATCGTGCCGTAGCGGTGCATCAGGCTGCTGGCGAGCGTCTGCTCGACGATGCCCTGGTACCAGGCGGCTTCCTGGTCGGACATGGGCGCCATGTTGCGCGGGATCCGGCGCGGCGGCGCTTCCGTGCCGCCCGTGGCGACGGCATTGACGCGGATGTTGTCGGCGGCGTGCTCAAAGGCCAGGCTGGCGGTGAGCGCATTGACCCCGCCCTTGGCCGCCGAATACGGGATCCGATAGATGCCGCGCGTCGCGATCGACGACACGTTGACGATCACGCCATGCCTGCGCTCCACCATGTGTGGCAGCACCGCCCGGCAGCACCACAGCGTCGGAAACAGCGAGCGGCGAATCTCCGCCTCGATCTGCGCTTCTTCATAGTGCTGATACGGTTTGGCCCAGATCGTGCCGCCGACGTTGTTGACCAGCACGTCGATGCGGCCGAATGCGTCGAGCGCGGCCTGCACGGCATGCAGCGCGCCGGCGTAGGTTTCGAGATCCGCCGTGGCGGCTCGGGCTTGGCCGCCCGCGGCGGCAATCTCCGCCTGCACTTCGTCGACCAGCGCCGCGCGGTCCACCAGCAGCACCTGGGCACCCTCTTCCGCTGCCGCCATGGCAACGCCGCGGCCGATGCCCTGCGCCGCCCCCGTTACGATGACGGTTTTGCCTGAGAATCGTTGCATGGTCATGCCGCCTTTGCCGTCGCGTGGGTGATGGCAGTCCCGTTGGGCGTGAACTTCTCGTAGTGGAAGCTGTGGGGCTTCACGCCTGCATCGGCAAAGTACTGGCGCACGGCATCGACCATCGGCGGCGGACCGCACAGATAGACGTCCACATCGCCATCTTTGAGCGCGTCGGCCGGAATGTGCTGGGTCACCCAGCCCTTGCGCGGATGACGCGAAGCAGCGTCGGCGACGACGGTGGCGTAGCTGAAATTCGGCAACCTCGTCATGTAGGCTTCGATCGCTTCGACCTGCACCAGGTCGAGATCACGCGTCACGCCATACACGAGGTGCACCTTCTGCTGCGAATGGCTGCGCGCCAGCACCTCCAGCATCGACAGGAACGGCGCCAGCCCCGTGCCGCCGGCAAGGAACAGCAGCGGCCGCTGCACGTCGCGCAGGTAGAAGCTGCCGAGCGGCCCGTGCAGCTCGAGCCTGTCGCCGGGCCGGGCGGCTTCGAGCCAGGTGCTCATCACCCCGCCCGGAATCTTCTTGATGAGGAAGCTCACCCTGGATTCGCCGGGCGCCGAAGAGAACGAATACGAGCGGTGCTGCCCGCTGCCCGGCACGCCGATGTTGACGTATTGGCCGGGCAGGAACACGGGCGCGGTGGCGTCGACGTCCAGTTCGAGCACGACGGCGGCATCGTTGTGCAGCTCGATTTTCGACAGCGTGGCGACGAAGCGGCTCTGCCCTGTCTTGCACGTGGTCGATGAGGTCGGCACGGCGATCACGCAATCGCTGTGCGGCACCATCTGGCACGTGAGGACGAGGCCGGCGTTCTTCTCGTCTTCGGTCAGCGCGTCGTCGATGTAGTCGTCGCCGAGGTCGTAGCTGCCGCTTTCGGCGCGGCACTTGCACGTTCCGCACACGCCGTCGGAGCAATCCATCGGCAGGTTGATCTTGGCGCGGAAGGCGGCATCGAGCACCTTCTCGCCGGCTTTGCATTCGATGAACCGCGTGACGCCGTCCTCGAAATTCAGTGCAACGTTGAAACTGGACATGGAAGCCTCCACTGCCTCGCTTGGGTACGTGGACACGGTCAGACGTGGTAGACGTCGAGCACCTGCCGGATGTAGTCGTTCTTCAGGACGATCTTCTTGGATGCAATCAGGTAGCCGTCACCGGCGCGGCGCAACGTGACGAACATCGTCCCGAAGAACTGGTCGGTGGTCTTGTAGCGGTGGCTGAGCGTGTGGAAGTTGTAGCGCACGTCGACTTCACTGTCGCGCTCGGCCAGCACTTCCACGTTGGCAATGCTGTGGCTGGTTCTCGGCTCCGGCGTTGACGCACCGCTGCGCTCGGTCTTGATGCGGAAGACGCGGTCTTCGAGTCCGCAGCGGTTCGCGTAGTACATCAGCGAGATCTGGCTCTGCGGGTCATCAGTCAACTGGTCGTCGTCATCCCAGGCAGGCATCCAGTACGTGACATCTTCGGCGTAGCAGTCGAGCCACGCATCCCACTGGCGGTCGTCGAGCAGGCGCGCCTCGCGGTACAGGGCGGCGCAGATGGTTTGGTAATCGAAGCTCATGCCGGCACCCCTGCGCATTCCTTCTTCAGGGCCTCGCGCATGACCTGCACCCAGTACGCGTGCTGGCACACGAACAGGCCTTCGTCTTCACTGCGCTCGCCCGAGATGAGGGGCTTCAGGCCCATCCTGGCGGCGTTCTCGTCGGGGCCGCGCACCCACAACGGCGCGCCGCGCGACAGGTCGTTCCACAGGGCCGTGGTGCCGGCATAACCGTTCTGGCACGCGCGGAACTCTTCCAGGTCGTCCGCCGTGCCCATGCCGGTGACGTTGAAGAAATCCTCGTACTGGCGGATGCGCGTCGCGCGGTCGGCCGCGCTCTCGCCTTTTGGCGCAAAGCAGAAGATCGACACCTCCGTCCGGTCGACGCTGATGGGGCGCACCACGCGGATCTGCGTGCTGAACTGATCCATCAGGAACACGTTCGGATACAGGCACAGGTTGCGGGTCTGGTTGACGATGAAGTCGGCCTGGGTGTCGCCCACGCGAGCCGCGATTTCGTCACGGTGCGCATAGACGGGCCGCACCTGCGGGTTCATCGTCTTCGTCCACAGCAGGATATGGCCGTGCTCGAAGCCATAGACGCCCGCCACCGATCTGCTCCAGCTGTTCGCGTCCACCGCCTGTGTGCCGCCCTCCTTGCGCCGCCCCATCGTTGCGGCGTAGTTCCAGTGCACGGTGCTGACGTGGTAGCCGTCGCAGCCATTCTCCATCTGCATCTTCCAGTTGCCTTCGTAGATATAGGACGAGCTGCCGCGCAGGACTTCGAGCCCGTCCGGCGCCTGGTCGACGATCTGGTCGATGATCACGCGCGCTTCACCGAGGTACGACTCGAGCGGCTGCACGTCCGCATTGAGGCTGCCGAACAGGAAGCCGCGATAGTTCTGCAGGCGCGCCACCTTCTTCAGGTCGTGCGAGCCGTGCGTGTTGAACTGCACCGGGTACTGGGTCGTCTTTTCGTCCTTCACCTTGAGCAGCTTGCCGGTGTTGGAGAACGTCCAGCCGTGGAACGGACACGTGAAGCTGCCCTTGTTGCCGTGCTTGCGGCGGCACAGCATGGCGCCCTTGTGCGCGCAGGCGTTGATGACGGCATGCAGCTCGCCGGTCTTGTCCCGGGTGATGACGATGGGCTGACGCCCGATCCAGGTCGTGTAGTAATCGTTGTTGTTCGGAATCTGGCTTTCGTGTGCGAGATACACCCAGTTGTTCTCGAAGATGTGCTTCATCTCCAGCGCGAACAGGTCGGGGTGGGTGAAGATGTCGCGGCGGCAGCGGAAGATGCCGGCCTCTTCGTCATCCACCACCGCCGTTGAGAGCAGTTGTTCGAGTTCGCCGGCTTTGTCGATCAGGGCGGACATGGTCGTCTCCACGTTGCAACCTCATGCCTGGGCCGAAGCGCGCAGGCGGTTCACGCGCTGGTTGTCCTTGCCCTGCACCAGCGGCGTGAGGACAAAGTTGAACTCGATGTCCTTGTACGCATCGGCCTTGAGGCCCAGGACGGCACCGCCGGTCTTTTCCGCGACGGGCGGAATCAGCTCTTCGCGGGTGGCGTAGGCGAAGTCATCCCAGATGAGCGGATCGCCTTCGATGTTGAATTGCGTCGTCAGCTTGCGATGCCCCTCGCTGCTCACGAAGAAGTGCACGTGCGCCGGACGATTGCCATGGCGGGCCAGCCCGTTGAGCAACTGCTGCGTCGCGCCGTGCGGCGGGCACCCGTACCCGACTGGCATGAGGGTGCGGAATTCGTATCGGCCATCCGCGCCCGTGCGCACGGCGCCGCGGAGGTTGAACGCGCTCTGCCCGCCGGTCGGGTCGAAGTGCGAGTAGAACCCGTTCGAGTTCGCATGCCAGCACTCGACCACGGCGCCCGCCACCGGCTCGCCATCGGTGCCCATCACCGTGCCGTGGATGACCAGCGGTCCGGCCGCCGGGTCCGGATCGATGTCGATGCGCGACACGCCGTCGCGCACCGGGGCGCCCGCCACGTACAGCGGGCCTTCGATGGTGCGTGGCGTCCCGCCGTGGATGCCGAGCGCCGCGTCTGCGGCATCCATGCGGATGTCGAGGTACTTCTCGAGGCCCAGCCCCGCCGCCAGCAGCGCAGCCTCGCCGTCCTGCCCGAGTTTGTTCAGGTAATTGATGCCAGCCCAGACCTCGTCCGGCGTGATGTCGAGATCGTCGATGGCCTTGAACAGGTCGGCAAGCAGGCGGTGAGTGATCTGCTTCAAGCGGACATTGCCGTCCTTGCCTTCCAGGTTGGCAGCGGCCTTCAGCAGCTCCTGTACTTCTTGTGTCTGGAATACGCGCACGTTCATGATGGATGTCTCCTCGGGTTTTCTGGGGGAATGTCTCAGGCGTCGTCGCTGTGAACCGAGGACGGGTGACGGCACAGCGGCGTCACGGCGATCTGCATGTACGGGAATAGCGGCAGCGCCGTCAGGATCTCGTGCAGCTCGGCATTGCTCTGCACGTCGAAGATGCTGACGTTCGCGTACTCGCCGACCAGGCGCCAGATGTGGCGCCACTTGCCGCTGCGCTGCAGATCCTGCGAATAGGCCTTCTCGCGGGCCTTGATCTCGTCGGCGACATCGGCCGGCATGTCGGCAGGCAGGCGGACATCCATGCGGACGTGGAAGAGCATCGTGGTCTCCTTGGTGGGTTGTCTGGGTCTGGTTGTCGTTATTGGCGGCGCAGGCGTGCAAGCTTGTCGCGGTCGATCTCGATGCCGAGGCCGGGGCCGGTGGGCACCTGCAGCGTGAAATCGCGGTACCGCAACGGCTCGGTCAGCAGTTCCTGTGTGAGCAGCAAGGGCCCGAACAGCTCCGTGCCGAACTGCAGATCGCTGAAGGTCGAAAAGACGTGCGCGGAGGCGGCAGTGCCGACCGCGCCCTCCAGCATCGTTCCGCCGTACAGGCTGATGCCCGCAAGCTGCGCGATCGCCGCGACCTGCATGGCGGGAACCAGGCCGCCCGATTGCGCGATCTTCACGGCGAAGACATCGGCGCCGGCCGAGCACGCAAGTTCAAACGCATCAAGTGGACCGTGCAGCGCCTCGTCGGCCATCATCGGCACGGCGAACTGGCGCGCCAGGCGCTCCAGCGCGGCGCGGTTTTCTGCGCGCACCGGTTGCTCGATCAGGTCGATGCCGCCGGCCTGCAGCGCGGCGATGCCATTGGCGGCGTCCAGCTCGCTCCAGGCCTGGTTGACGTCCACCCGCACGCTCACGGCATCGCCCAGCGCGCGCTTGATGGCGAGCACGTGCGCCACGTCTTCGGCCACGGGGCGCAGGCCGATCTTCAGCTTGAAGATGCGGTGACGGCGCTCGGCCAGCATCGCTTCTGCCTCGGCAATGTCTTTTGCGGTGTCGCCGCTGGCGAGCGTCCAGGCAACCGGCAGTGCATCACGCAGGCGGCCGCCGAGCAGCTCGGACAGCGGCACGCCCAGCCGGCGCGCCTGCGCATCGAGCAGCGCCGTCTCCAGCGCGCACTTGGCAAAGCGGTTGCCCTGGATGGTCTTGCGCACGCGTGCCATGGCAGCCGCCACGTTGCGCGCGTCCATGCCGATCAGCAGCGGCGCGATGTGCGTGTCGATGTTGACCTTGATGCTCTCGGGGCTCTCTTCGCCGTAGTTCAGGCCGCCGATGGTGGTGGCCTCGCCCCAGCCTTCGATGCCGTCTTCGCAGCACACGTGCACGAGGACGAGCGTCTGCGTGTGCATGGTGGCGACAGACAGCTTGTGCGGACGGATGGTGGGCACATCCACTAGAATGGCCTCGATCGAGCGAATCATGTTTTCCAGGTATCAGAATGGACAGCGATCAACGTGGAAATCAGATTACGCAGCGCAATTTATTGCGTCCAACACTGATTTAGTATCGGCTTCATACCTACAAGGTTGGATATGGAACTGCGCCACCTGCGCTACTTCGTCGCCGTTGCCGAGGAGCTGAACTTCACGCGTGCGGCCGAGCGCCTGCACATCGCGCAGCCGCCGCTCTCGCGACAGATTCAACAGCTCGAAGAGGAAATCGGCGTCGTGCTGTTCGAGCGCGGCAGCCGGCCGCTGCGGCTGACCGAAGCCGGGCGGTTTTTCCACGCCCACGCACGCCAGTTGCTGGCGCAGACGGCCGAGCTCGCCTCGATGACGCAGCGCGTGGGACAGATCGAGCGGCGCCTGTCGATCGGCTTCGTTGCCTCAACGCTGTACGGCATGCTGCCGAAGGTCATCCGGCGCTTCCGGGCCGAGTACCCGATGGTCGATCTGACCATGCACGAGATGACGACCATGGACCAGATCCAGGCGCTCAAGAACGGCCGCATCGACGTCGGCTTCGGCCGCATCCGCTATGAAGACCCGAACGTGCGCCGCATCCTGCTGCGCGACGAGCGCCTGATCGTCGCCCTGCCCTCGGGCCACCCGCTGCTGGGCGCCAAGCCGGCCGCATCGCTGCGCGACCTCGTGGGCGAGACGCTCATCATCTACCCGCGCGCGCCACGCCCAAGCTACGCGGACCAGGTTCTGGCCCTGTTTCACGACCGCGCGCTCGAGCCGAGCAAGATCTACGAGGCACGGGAATTGCAAATCGCCCTGGGGCTGGTGGCGGCCGGCGAAGGGGTGTCTGTCGTACCGCGCAGCGTGGCGGGCCTCAAGCGCGAGGACGTCTGCTACCTGGAGCTCGATGACCCGCAACTGGTGTCGCCCATCATCTTCAGCACACGCCTGCTGGATGAGTCGGAAGACATCCG
This sequence comes from Ralstonia mannitolilytica, assembly GCF_905397375.1. Classification (GTDB taxonomy): domain Bacteria; phylum Pseudomonadota; class Gammaproteobacteria; order Burkholderiales; family Burkholderiaceae; genus Ralstonia; species Ralstonia mannitolilytica. Next base: position 178,970 of record NZ_CAJPVG010000003.1, on the reverse strand, counting down.
GGCCATGCTGGCGCTGATCTACCGGCTGTACGACGAGCAGCAGATTCCGTATTACGCCCCTTCGTAAGGCTTGCAACGGCAGCCCAAAGTTACACGCCGCTGGACACGGCATGCGCATGGGCTAGATTGAAGTGAGGCGTTGATCCGCCTGCGATTGGAGCGTAGCGAGTGACAAGAAAACGCCGCCGCGTCATCAAGTTGGCCGTGTTTGCGGCGCTGGTCCTTGCAATGGCCGCATGGCTGGTCGCCCGCGAGTTCCGCACGTCTTCGTGGCAAGCGCATTACTTCGCACAGCTCGCGCAGTCGCAGACCTTTCCTGTCAAGCCGGGCCCCAACACCTCGGCGCGCTTTCCGAATTCCGGCCCCTACGACGAACGGCTGGGCTATCACGATCTGCCCGTCTTTCTTGACCGCCTGCGCGCACGCGGCTACATCGTCGCGCAGCAGGCCGTGCCGTCCAACGACATGGTTGCGTGGATGGACCGCGGCATGAACGCGCCGTATCACGAGAAGGACCAGGCCGGCCTCGAACTGCTGGACGTCGAGGGGCGCCCGATCTACCGCGCGCGCCATCCCGAGCGCGTGTACGACCGCTTCGACGCCGTACCGCCGCTGCTGGTCAGCTCGCTGCTGGCCATCGAGAACCGCACGCTGCTGCAGACGGAATACCCGAAGCGCAATCCGGCCGTGGAGTGGACGCGCCTGGCCCGCGCGGTATGGGACCGCGCCCTGCATACCGTCAACGCCGCACACGAGTCGCCCGGCGGCAGCACGCTCGCCACGCAGATTGAGAAGTACCGCCATTCGCCGGAAGGCCGCACCGATTCGCCGGCTGAGAAGCTGCGCCAGATGGCTTCGGCCTCCGCACGCGCGTATCTCAACGGAGAAGACACCACGGCCACGCGGCACCAGCTCGTGGTCGCCTACCTGAACACCGTGCCGCTCGGCGCCCGCGCCGGGTTTGGCGAAATCCAGGGGATCGGCGATGCGCTGTGGGTCTGGTACGGGCGCGACTTCGCGCAGGTGAACGCCCTGCTGTCGCCCACATCGGAGGCGCCGCTGGCCGACCGCGCGCTGGCATACAAGGAAGCGCTGAGCCTCCTGGTGTCACAGCGGCGGCCGTCGTACTACCTCGAGAATCTCGACGAGCTGGAAACGTTGACCAACGCCTACCTGCGGGTGCTCGCCGCATCGGGCGTGATTGCGCCAGCCCTGCGGGATGCCGCGATTGCGCAGTCGCTCAAGCAGCAGGCGCTGAACACGCGCGTGCCGGCGCCTCCCCTCGAGCACAAAGGCACCAACGCCGTGCGCGTCAACCTGGCGGGCATGCTGGGCGTCTCGCGCATGTATGCGCTCGACCGGCTAGACCTGATGGCCAGCAGTACGCTCGACGCGCCGCTGCAGCGCGATATCACCACCGAGTTGCGCAAACTGCGCGACCCCGAGCGCGCCAAGGCCGCCGGCCTCGTCGGCGACAAGATGCTCGAACACGGCGACCCGCGCGGCGTGACCTACAGCTTCACGCTGTACGAACGCGCCCCCGGCGGCAACCGCGTGCTCGTGCAGGCCGACACCTTCGACAAGCCGTTCGACATCAACGAGGGCGTGAAGCTCGACCTGGGCTCCACCGCCAAGCTGCGCACGCTGGTGACGTATCTGCAGATCGTGGCCGAGCTGCATGAGCGCTATGCCGGCCAGCCTGCGGCGGCATTGCGCAAGCTGAACATTCCGGTGCAGAACCCGATCGAGCGCTGGGCCGTCGATTACCTTGCGCACACGCAGGACCGCTCGCTCACGGCCATGCTCGATGCCTCGATGGAGCGCAAATACTCGGGCAACGCCGGCGAATGGTTTGCCACCGGCGGCGGCATGCAGAGCTTCGAGAACTTCGAGAAGTGGGAAGGCACGCAGAACTTCACGGTGCGCGAGGGCCTCAAGCACTCCGTCAACCTCGTTTTCGTGCGCATCATGCGCGACATCTCGCGCTACTTTCAGCATCAGTTGCCAAGCGCCGGCGCCGAGGCGCTGACCGATCCAGACTCGCCGCAGCGCCAGATCTACCTGCGGCGCTTTGCCGACCGCGAAGGCAAGCTCTTCATGGGCCGCTTCTATGCCAAGTACAAGGGCAAGACCGACCAGGAGCGTGAAGCGATCCTCGTGCAGAGCACCCACGCCACGCCGGTGCGGCTCGCCACCATCTTCCGCAGCATCGATCCGCAGGCAGGACCCGACAAGCTGGCCGCCTTCCTCCGCACCTACCTGCCGGGCACGAAGCTCGACGACGCGGCCATCACCAAGCTGTACAACACCTATTCGGTGCAGCGTTTCGACCTGGCCGACCGCGGCTACATCGCGCGGCTGCACCCGCTGGAGCTGTGGCTGGTGGCCTATCTGCGCGAGCATCCGCAGGCGACGCTGTCCCAGGTGAACGAAGCCAGCGCCACGGAACGGCTGGCCGTCTACAAGTGGCTGCTGCAGTCCAGGCGCAAGGGGGCGCAGGACAAGCGCATCAAGCAGATGCTGGAAATCGAGGCCTTCCAGCAGATCCACGCCATGTGGAAGCGGCTTGGGTATCCGTTCGAATCGCTCGTGCCGTCGTACGGCACGGCCATTGGCGCGTCGGCAGACCGTCCGGCATCGCTGGCGGAGCTTATGGGCATCCTTGAGAACGACGGCATCCGCCTGCCCACCGTGCGCATCGACCGCCTGCGCTTTGCCGCCAACACCCCATACGAAGTGATGCTGTGCCGCGACCCGCACGCCGGCGAACGCGTGCTGCCGCCCGAGATCCCGCCGCTGGTGAAATCCGCTCTCGCTGCCGTCGTCGAAGGCGGCACCGCCAAGCGGATATCGGGCACCTTCGTCCGGAAAGACGGCAGGCCCATCACGCTCGGTGGCAAGACCGGCACCGGCGACAACCGCTTCAAGACCTTCAGCCGCGGCGGCGGGCTGATCTCCGAGCGCGTCGTCAGCCGCTCCGGCGCCTTCGTGTTCTATCTAGGTGACCGCTACTTCGGTACCGTCGTCGCCTACGTCGCCGGCGCCGACGCCGCCAAGTACAAATTCACCAGCGCACTGACCGTGCAGGTCCTGAAGGTCCTGGCCCCCACGCTGATGAATCACCTGGATCTGAAGGACGAGGCCCCCGCCTTCAACTGCAAGCTCCCCCAGGCCACCGCCCCCGAACAAAAGCTGGATTGACTGCCACGCACGAAAAACGGCGACAACACGAGCGCGCTGCCGGTGTGGTCGTTGCCGTTCCTGCCCTAGAAGGGGGCGTCCTCGCCAGGGAACGAAACCGAGGGTCAAACAAAAACGTCACCGCAAAGCCCGCTGCAACCAAATCCCCAAAGCACATCCCACCGCCACCATCGCCCCCCAGGCAAACAGATCCTTCACCGCCAGCAACGTCGCCTGCCGATCGATCTCCGCGGAAATCCGGATCAGTTCAGCGCCCTGCAGCGCATGCGGCCACTGCCAGTCAGGCGTAAACGCGCTCACACGTCCGACAAGATCCGTCCGGTGCTGCGCCTGCCCGTGCTGCAGCAGCAGCGTGGCGCCCATCGTCCCGAAAGCTTGCGCCCAGGCCCGCATGATCCCCTTGAACTGATAGGCGTGGCCGAAATCCCGGGCCGGCAGGTCGACGTACGTCAGCCCGGCCACCTGGATCACCACGAACATCCCCACCATGCCTTCGATCATGAATCCCGGCGCCACCGCCGCCACCGAGGCCCCCGGCATCGCCGCATGCGACATCCACAGCAGGGCCGCCGCCATCAGGACGAAGCCGATGGAGACCAGCACGCGCTTGGTGGGCAGTACGTTCGTCAACTGGAAGTTGAGGATGCCCAGCACCACCGTCACCAGCCCGCCCAGGCTCATGAGTTGCGCCGTGGTCTCATAGCGAAAGCCCAGGCCGTTCTGCAGCAGGCTCGACGAGAGAAAGCTCCACGCACTCGCAAATACGTAATAGATGGCATAGAAGACCATGCCCATCAGGAAGCGCCGCTGCAGCGTGGCGCGCAAGTCGACCCACGGCAGCGGGTGGCCGGTCTGGCGGATGCCGACCCAGGCAATGAGCGCCGCCACGGCGATGATGGGCAACACCTGCGCCGGCGAGCCATCCGGGTGAACGAACCGCGCCTGCTGAAAACCATGCAGCGCAATGAGCGCCGCGACCCCGAAGGCAATGGCCGAGGGCCAGTCGAGCGAGGCGAAATCGCCCTTGCGCTCATGCATTTGGGGGTGCGGATAGAACGCCGCGACGAGCGCGGCCACCACCACCGCCACGAGCAGCTGCGCGACGAAGATGGCGCGCCAGCCGAATTGCTCCGTCAGCGCCGCCGACAGCATCGGCGACACGCAACTGAGCCCGAAGATGCCGTAGATCATGCCCTTCATCATCGTGCGCCGTTCGTGCGCGGGGCTATGCTGGACAAAGATGCGCGAGGTCGAAAGCATGGGCCCGCCGCCAAAGCCCTGCACCGCCCGGCCGACGATCAGCATGGTGCCGCCCTCGGCCGCCGCGCACATCAGCGTGCCGACGATGAACACCAGCAACGACAGCAGCGTATGGCGGCGATACGTCATGTGGTCGGCGAGCCGGCCCATCACGAGGATGGCCAGGCTGGCCGCCGCCGCATACGCCGCCACCGCCCACAGGTAGACGTCCTGCGACGCCAGCACGCCGCCTTCGATGTGCGGCCCGGCAATCGAGAACATCAGGTTGGACATGTAATCCACGCCCGTCGCCAGGCCGATCACCATGCCCACCATGCGCAGCTCCATCCGGCTGCCCACCGTCGACGGGGCGGGCTGGGGGCGTGGGGCTGGGGGCGGCAAAACCGTGTGGTCTGGGCTTGGCGTGTTCATGCAGGGATGGTAATTTGCCCTGAAAGCGGGGGAAATCGCCTTCCGACAAATTCATTGTTCAATCATGCGAACGACAGACTGGAACGATTGGGACACCTTCTGCACCGTGGCCACGCTCGGCAGCTTCACGCGCGCGGCCGACCGGCTGGGGCTGCCCAAGTCTTCGGTCAGTACAGCGGTATCGCGGCTGGAGGGCAAGCTCGGCGTCCGGCTGTTCGAGCGCAGCACGCGCCGCCTGCGCCTGACCGATGCCGGCGAAGCCCTGCTGCGCGACGCCGGCCCATTGTTCCAGCGGCTGCGCGAAGTCTCGGAAGACGCCGCCGCGACGTTTCAGTCACCCGCGGGCACGCTGCGCATTGCCATGCCGTATGAGTTTGCGGCGCGGCAGTTTGCCGAGGTCGTGCTGGAAGTCATGCGCGAGCACACCGGCCTGCGCATCGAGGTGGACGTCGCCCCGCGCCAGATCGATCCGCTCGCCCAGGGCTACGACATCATGCTGACCGTGCCGCGCGGCCCGCTGCCCGACTCCGGCCTCGTCGCCCAGCGCGTGTTCGACCTGCGGCGGGCGGTGGTGGTCGCGCCGCAACTGGTGGAACGCCTCGGCCCCCTGACCCACCCCGACCAGCTTGCCGACTGGCCGTGCCTCGGCACCTCGAACGAATCGGAATGGCAGTTCCGCACGCCCGGCGGCGAAACCCTCAACCTGCCGCTGGACTTCCGCATGCGCACCTCCAACAGTGAGCTGCGCATGCAGGCGGCCATCGCCGGCTTTGGCGTCGCGCGGATCACGTCCGTGTTTGCCACCGATCTGGTGGCCTCGGGCGCGCTGCAGGAGGTGCTGACCGATTTCCAATCGCCGCCGATGCGCGTGTACGCGGTGTTCCCCGGGCGCCGGCTGATGCCCGCCAAGGTCAAGGTCTTCATGGACGCCCTGCACCGCCGCATCGAACGTTCCCGGCAGCACGCCGATGTGCGGTCCACCTTCCTGGGCGAAGCGACGGCGCCGTGGCCGCCCGAATCCCTGCTCTGACCCTCCAACCTTCTGGATTGCCGCGAACCCATGCGCCCCTTGACCCGCTTTCCGCTTGTTGTTGCCGCCCTCGCCTTATGCGCCACCGCGTGCTCGCGCGCGGAGGACATCGGCAGCGTCAGCACCAATTTCCGCATCACCGGCTCCGACAAGATCGTCGTCGAGGCCTTTGACGATCCGCTCGTGCAGGGCGTCACCTGCTACGTGTCGCGCGCCCGCACGGGTGGCATCAAGGGCACGCTGGGCGTGGCCGAAGACGTGAGCGAAGCCGCCGTCGCCTGCCGCCAGGTCGGGGACATCAGCTTCGCCAAGCCGCTTCCGCAGCAGGACGACATGTTCACGCAGCGGCTCTCGCTGGTCTTCAAGACGCTGCACGTAGTGCGCGTGGTCGACCGCAAGCGCAATGTGCTGGTGTACCTGACGTATTCCGACAACGTCATCTCGGGCAGCCCCAAGAACAGCGTGACGGCGGTCCCGGTTCCGGCGGGCCAGCCGATCCCCGTCAGATAGGCAGCGCAGTACCGCGCGCACCACATTGGTGCGTAGCAACGCTGCCGTGGTGGCCACACAACACGGGATGGTGCATACGTAAGCCTACGTATGGTGCATTGCATCATCCGGTGTATGATTAGGGTATTCCCTAACCGGGAAATCCCTAAGAGGCCAATCATGCAAAACACGAACGACCTGAAGCTGACCGATCAACTCGAACGCGAACTGATCGAACGCGAAATGTCCGAAGGTATCTACTACTACCGCCGTCCGAACGGCCAATCGTTCTCGTTTGCCCAGTTCTTCTCGGCAATCGCGAACCTGTTCAGCCCGCAGCGCACCGCCAAGGCCTGATAGGCCGTCATTGTTGATTGTCGATGGGCGTGTGCCCATGCGAGCCGTAGGTAGTACCGCAACACCGTAATACCCGTGCGCCGGCCGTGTCTCAGCACAGCAGCCGCCACACCCGCCAGGTCATGACCGCCTGGTGCCAATCGAGGGCCGGATTCCGGCCCTTTGTCATGTCTGCGGCGCGTGTTTTTGCGCGCTGCGGCATCGCCCTTCTCCTCCGTTCTGCCTCAACCGCCTGCCGGTTGTCTTCTCTCGGGCCTGTGCTTTACTGAGTAGAGCCGCGACACCGATACCGAGACCACGCGCGCATTTCCGCTGCAACACAGGCGCACAACGTGGCCCCCGGCGACCATCCCCCAAAGGAGACTCCCATGGCGATCAGCCTCAAGCTGTCGGTCAACGGTGCGCCCGTCACCGTCAACGTCGAACCCCACACCCTGCTGGTCCAACTGCTGCGCGAGCATTTGCGCCTGACCGGCACGCACGTCGGCTGCGATACCGCGCAATGCGGCGCGTGCACGGTCCATATGAATGGGCGCGCGGTGAAGTCGTGCAACATCCTCGCCGTGCAGGCCGAAGGCACCGAGGTGACGACGATCGAAGGCTTGTCGAAGGGCGGCAAGCTACACCCGATGCAGGAAGCCTTTCGCCAATGCCACGGCCTGCAATGCGGCTTCTGCACGCCGGGCATGGTGATGGCGGCGACGGCCCTCGTGGAACGCATCCCGCATCCCGACGAACAGCAGGTGCGGCAGCAGCTCGACGGCAACCTGTGTCGCTGCACCGGCTATCACAACATCGTGCGCGCCGTCATGAAAGGCGCCGAAGCCATGGCCGAGGCCGAAGGCGACGACGTCTCCGTGCAGAGCCTGGCCGCCGCGCGCGCGCATGCTGCCTGATCAGGCGACCGACGAGGCGAGGACACCACCATGAACGCTCCCGCAGAACCGAACCACCAGCTGATCGGCGCGGCCGTCAAGCGCAAGGAAGACTTCCGCTTCCTGACCGGCGCCGGGCAGTACACGGACGACGTCGTCCAGGCGCACCAGTCGTATGCGGCATTCCTGCGCTCGCCGTATGCGCATGCCCGTATCAAGCACATCAATGCGGATGCGGCACGCAATCATCCGGGCGTGCTGGCCGTGCTCACGGGCGACGATCTGGCCGCCGACAAGGTGAACGGCCTGCCGTGCGGCTGGCTCATCCACAGCCTCGACGGCACGCCGATGAAGGAGCCGCCCCACCCTGTGCTCGCGCAAGGCAAGGTGCGCCACGTGGGCGACCAGGTCGCGCTGGTGGTGGCTGAATCGGTGAAGATCGCCAAGGACGCCGTCGAGATGATCGACGTCGAATACGACGAACTGCCCGCCGTGGTGGACACCGCCACCGCGGATACCGCCGGCACCGCCGTCCACGACGACGTGCCGAACAACACCTGCTACACATGGGGCCACGGCGACAAGGCGGCCACCGACGCGGCATTTGCCAAAGCCGCGCACGTGACGCAGCTCGACATCGTCAATAACCGGCTGATCCCGAATGCCATCGAGCCGCGCGCCGTCAATGCCAGCTATTCGCGCCAGGACGACAGCTACACGCTCTACGTCGCCAACCAGAACCCGCACGTCGAACGCCTGCTGATGTCGGCGTTCGTGCTGGGCCTGACCGAAGCCAAGGTGCGCGTGATTGCGCCGGATGTGGGCGGCGGATTCGGCTCGAAGATCTTCCTGTACCCGGAAGACGTGGCGCTCACGTGGGCATCGAAAAAGGTCGGGCGACCGATCAAGTGGACGGCCGAGCGCTCCGAATCCTTCCTGACCGATGCGCATGGCCGCGACCACGTCACGCATGCGGAACTGGCGCTCGATGCGCAGGGCAATTTCCTCGCCATGCGCGTGCATACGACGGCCAACATGGGCGCGTATCTGTCGACGTTCGCCAGCAGCGTGCCGACCATCCTGTATGCAACGTTGCTGGCCGGCCAGTACAAGACGCCAGCCATCTATGCCGAAGTGAAAGCGGTCTTCACGAACACGGCGCCCGTCGATGCGTATCGCGGTGCCGGGCGGCCCGAGGCGACGTATGTGGTCGAACGCCTCGTGGAAACCGCCGCGCGCGAATTGCAGATCGACCCGGCTGAGCTGCGCCGCCGCAACTTCATCCGCACGTTCCCGTATGCCACGCCGGTGGGCCTGACGTATGACACGGGCGACTACGAACCGTGCCTGGACCGCGCCATTGAGCTGGCCGACGTAAAAGGCTTTGCCGCCCGACGCGATGCCTCCCGCGCCAAGGGCCGGCTGCGCGGCATGGGCTATTCCTGCTACATCGAGGCCTGTGGGCTCGCGCCGTCGAACATCGCGGGGGCATTGGGCGCGCGGGCCGGCCTGTTTGAAGCCGGCGAAATTCGCGTGCACCCGACCGGCTCCGTCACCGTCTTCACCGGCTCGCACAGCCACGGCCAGGGCCACGAGACGACGTTCGCGCAAGTGGTGGCCGATCGCCTGGGCGTGCCCATCGACAACATCGAGATCGTGCACGGCGACACCGGCCGCATTCCGTTCGGCATGGGCACGTACGGCTCGCGCTCGATTGCCGTGGGCGGCTCGGCCATCATGAAGGCGCTCGACAAGATCGAGGCCAAGGCCAAGAAGATCGCCGCGCATCTGCTGGAGGCATCGGCGGAAGACATCGAGTTCAAGGATGGCGTCTTCCGCGTGGCCGGCACCGACCGCACCAAGACCTTTGGCGAAGTTGCGCTCACCGCCTACGTGCCGCACAACTATCCGCTCGACAAACTCGAACCCGGGCTGGACGAAAACGCTTTTTACGATCCGACTAACTTCACCTACCCGGCCGGCGCATACATCTGCGAGGTGGAAGTCGACCCCGACACCGGCGAGGTGCACATCGACCGCTTCGTTGCGGTGGACGACTTCGGCAACATCATCAATCCGATGATCGTCGAGGGCCAGGTGCACGGCGGGCTTGGCCAGGGGATCGGCCAGGCGTTGCTCGAAGCGTGCGTGTACGACGAAAACGGCCAGCTGCTGACCGGCTCGTACATGGACTACGCCATGCCGCGCGCCAACGACCTGCCCAGCTTCACGGTGGAAACCGCCAAGGGCACGCCGTGCACGCACAATCCGCTCGGCGTGAAGGGCTGCGGGGAAGCCGGCGCCATCGGCTCCCCGCCGGCGCTCATCAACGCCATCGTCGACGCGCTTGCACCACTGGGCGTGAAGGACATCCAGATGCCCGCGACGCCGCACCGCGTCTGGCAAGCCATTCAAGCGGCCAAGGCCTAGGCAGAGGAGCCCACCATGTACGACTTCGAGTACCAGAAAGCCACCGACGCCCAGACCGCCGTCACGGCATTGAAGACGCATGCGGACGCCAAATACCTCGGAGGCGGCCAGAGCCTGCTCGCGGCGATGAAGCTCCGGCTCGCGCAGCCGTCTGCCCTGGTGGATGTCACGCAGATTCCGGGCATGACGGGCATCCGGTCGCAGCCGGGTGTGATCACCGTGGGCGCCGCCACGCGCCACGCCGATGTAGCCGAAAGCGACGAGGTGCGGCGCATGCTCCCCGCGCTGGCCGAGCTGGCCGGCGGCATCGGCGACAGGCAGGTGCGCGCCATGGGCACGCTCGGCGGATCGCTTGCCAACAACGACCCGGCCGCGTGCTATCCGGCGGCCGTGCTCGGCCTGAACGCCACCATCGTCACCGAGCGGCGCGATATTGCGGCGGACGATTTCTTCCTCGGCATGTACGAGACGGCGCTGGCTGCGGATGAACTCATCACCGAGGTGCAGTTTCCCGTGCCGGACCAGGCGGCCTACTTGAAATTCCGCAACCCCGCGTCGCGCTTTGCGCTGGTGGGTGTATTCATCAGCCGCAAGGGCAACAACGTGCGCGTGGCGGTGACGGGCGCGGCGCCGTGCGTGTTCCGTTGCACGCCGCTGGAGCAGGCGCTGGCCGCCAGCTTCACCTCCGAGGCGGCGCGCAAGGTCGTGGTGCCGGCCGATGATCTGCTCGGCGATCTGCATGCGTCGCCGGAGTATCGGGCGCACCTGATTCCGGTGCTGGCGGCGCGCGCGGTGGAGCAGGCATTGGCGCGGCATCACTAGCCGCATCTGCGGGGAACTGCATGCCGGTTGACTCCATCGACGACTGCCTCGCGCAGTTGCAGGGCCAGGGCTACTTCGCCAGCCGCGAGCTGGCGACGGCCGTGTTCCTCGCGTTGCGCATGCAGCGGCCGCTGTTCCTGGAGGGCGAGCCCGGCGTCGGCAAGACCGAACTCGCGAAGGCGGCGGCCGGGCTGCTCGGCACGTCGCTGCTGCGGCTGCAGTGCTACGAGGGGCTCGACACGGCCAGTGCGCTCTACGAGTGGGATTACCCGCGGCAGATCATGGCGCTGCGCCTGGCTGAAGCCGCCGGCGAGACGCCGCGCGCCGACACGCTGTACCGCGACGAATTCCTGCTCAAGCGCCCGCTGCTGCAGGCGCTGCTGCCTGATGCCGTCAACCCCGGCCGCCCCGATACGCCGCGCGTTCTGCTGATCGACGAAATCGACCGCGCCGACGAGCCGTTCGAGGCCTTCCTGCTGGAACTGCTGTCGGATTTCCAGGTGTCGATTCCGGAGTTCGGCATCGTGCGGGCTCAGGTGGTGCCGCTGGTCATCATGACGTCCAACCGCACGCGCGAGGTGCACGACGCGCTCAAGCGGCGCTGCCTGTATCAATGGATCGGCTATCCCGACAAGGCGCGCGAGCTGCAGATCGTGGCGCAACGCGCGCCCGAAACCGCCGCCCGCCTGCAGCAGCGCGCCGTGGATTTTGTCCACCGTCTGCGCGGCATCGACCTCTTCAAGGCTCCGGGCATTGCGGAGGCCATCGACTGGTGCCGCGCGCTGGCCGCCCTGAATGTCACGGAGCTCGATCCGCAATCGGTGCATGACACGCTCGGCGTACTGCTCAAGTACCAGGATGACCTCAGCCGCGTGGATGCGCCGACCATCGAGCAACTGCTGGCCGCACCTGCGTTGCCGGAGTAGCCATGGACGCCGTGTCGACGCCGTTACCGATGCTGGCCCGCAACGTGACGCACTTCGTGCGCCTGCTGCGCAACGCCGGCATGCCGCTGGCGCCGTCGCGCGCGGTGGACGCCATTGAAGCGTTGGGCCATGTCGATATCGGCCGCCGCGGCGACGTGAAGGCGGCTCTCGCTGCCCTGCTCGTCTCGCACCCGGATGAGGGCATGCTGTTTGACGCGGCCTTCAACGTGTTCTGGCGCGACCCCGACTGGGAAGGCAAGCTGCGCGCGCTGCTGCTGCCCAAGGTGCGCGGCGGCATCCCGCCCCCGCGCAACAACCGCCTGGCCGACGCCCTGCGGGCACAGCCCTCGGGCAGCCTGCCGCCTGCTGTCGCGCCCGACGGCGAGCGCCACGGCATCGTCGCGCCGCTGGCGTTTTCCGCCAACGAAGCGCTGCGCACGCGTGACTTCGACACGCTCGACGCCGCCGAGTGGCGCACGCTGCAGCACATGATCCGCCAGCGCCGCGTGCATCTGGCGCAGGAACGCACGCGCCGGCTGAAGGCGGCCTCGCGTGGCCGCCATCCGGACCTGCGCGCCACGGCCGCCCAGGCCGTACGCGCGGGCGGCGAATGGGTCGGGTGGAAGTACCGCCAGCCCGTGGACCGCACGCCGCCACTCGTCCTGCTGCTGGACATTTCCGGATCGATGAGCCGCTACTCGCGCGCGGTGCTGTACTACTGCCACGCCCTGGTGCAGTCGCGCGAGCGCATCCAGGCATTCCTGTTCGGGACGCGGCTGACCAACGTCTCGCGGCAACTGCGCGAGCGCGATCCGGATGTCGCCGTGCAGGCCATCGCGCAACTCGTGCCGGACTGGTCGGGCGGCACGCGCATCGGCGCGGCGCTGGCCGAGTTCAACCGCCGCTGGGCCCGCCGCACGCTCTCGTGCCGCGCCACCGTGCTCCTGGTGACGGACGGCCTCGACCACGAACACATCGACGTGCTCGACGCAGAGATGGCCCGCCTGGCCCGCTTCGCCCACCGCATCGTCTGGCTCAACCCGCTGCTGCGCTTCGCCGGCTTCGAGCCACGGGCACGCGGCGTGCGAGCCATCCTGCCGCATGTCGATGCGATGGTGCCGGCGCACCATTTCGACAGCCTCGCCGCGCTGGAGCAGGAACTGGCGCATGCCCGCCGCAGCCGCGTACCACGCCCTCACCCCGCCCACGCCACAGCTCTCGCACCATGGAACTGACCCAGACTCACCTCCTGCCCGTGCCCCTGCAGACCGCCTGGGATGCCCTGAACGATCCGGCCGTGCTGCAGCGCTGCATTCCCGGCTGCGAGAGCCTGACCGCCGCCGGCGAACACGCCTACGAGATCGCCATGCAGGCCGCCGTCGGCCCGGTCAAGGCGCGCTTCAAGGGGCGCATGCAGCTGGCCGACATCACCCCGCCGCGCAGCTACACGCTGCACTTCGACGGCCAGGGCGGCGCAGCGGGTTTCGGCAAGGGCACGGCGAAAGTCGAGCTCACGCCCGAGGGCCCGACCGTCACCCGGCTGTCCTACACCGCCACGGCGCAGGTGGGCGGCAAGCTTGCGCAGATCGGTTCGCGCTTGGTCGACGGGGCAGCGCGCAAGCTGGCCGACGAGTTCTTCCAGCGTTTCTCGGCGGAGTTCGGCTCCACTGCCGGCGCGACACCCGCTCTCGACGGCATGCCGGCGGAGCAGGCCATCCCTGATCTTGCCGGCGGCGAGCTGCGCGCGCACGGTGCGCGGGAGGCCGCGCCTGCGGTCAGCCCGGCGCTGCAGACGCGCAACCCGTGGCCGTGGATCATCGTTGCGGTGGTGGCCGTGGCGGCGGCCTACCTGTTTCTGCATCACGGGGCATAATCGGAGCCCTTCCCCCGCAACACATTACTCAAGCGCGCGAAAGCGCAGCCAACGCATCATGGACAGCGTCGATCTTGAAGTCTTGAAAACCAGCGCGCGCTGGCTGGAACAAGGGCGCCGGGTGCTGCTCGTCACCGTTGTCAAGACCTGGGGGTCGTCGCCGCGGCCCGAGGGCGCCATGCTTGCGCTGCGCGATGACGGCGTGGTCGTCGGCTCGGTGTCGGGCGGCTGCATCGAAGACGACCTCATCGACCGCGTGCGCCGCGAGGGCCTGCAGCAAACCAGGCCGGAAGCCGTCAAATACGGCATCAGCGCAGAAGAGGCCCACCGCTTCGGGCTGCCCTGCGGCGGCACGCTGCAACTCGTGCTGGAGCCGCTGAGCGCCGCCAGCGGCATCGACGCGCTGCTGCACGCCGTGGAAGCCGGCCAGCTCGTCGCGCGCACGCTCGACATGGCCACCGGCGCCACCGTGCTGCAACACGCCAACGCCACCGACGGCCTGCAGTTCGACGGACGACGCCTGGTGACGATCCATGGGCCGCGCTACCGGATGCTCGTCATCGGTGCGGGGCAGCTCTCGCGCTACCTGTGCCAGATCGCCGTGGGGCTCGACTACCAGGTCACCGTCTGCGACCCGCGCGAGGAATACAGCGAGGAATGGTCGATCCCGGGCGTCACGATGGTGCGCACCATGCCCGACGACACGGTGATGGCCATGAAGCTCGATGAGCGCAGCGCCGTCATCGCGCTCACGCATGACCCGAAGCTCGACGACCTCGCGCTCATGGAGGCGCTCAAGACGCCCGCGTTCTACGTCGGTGCGCTCGGCAGCCGTCGCAACAACGCCAACCGCCGCGAGCGCCTGAAGGAGTTCGACCTGAGCGACGCGGAACTGGCACGCCTGCACGGCCCGGTCGGCATCTACATCGGCAGCCGCACGCCGCCCGAGATCGCCATCTCCATCCTGGCCGAGGTGACGGCAGCCAAGAACGGCGTCTCGCTGCCGACGATCCTGCAGGTGGAAGGCGCCAAGGCGGCGCGCGAGATCGCCGCCAATGCCGCGTCGAACTGCGCCGTACCGCCCGCCTGAAGTCAACCCTCTGGCCGGAGGGGGAGCCTGAAAGGCGCGTGAAAGGTTACATTCTTATAAATCGCCGATTCTGCGCACGTTTCGGGCCGTACGGCACCAGGCCGTTCATGCGGCTCGAAGCCCGTTTTGCATGCGCGCCTTCATCTGACGCCATCGTCCGTCCCCGGCCCTGGCTGCGCTGTCAGCGAGCTTGCCGGCGCGGGCGCGGTAGCGTTGTTCGCACGCGGGTCGGTCGCCCGCTTTGCACTCAGGAAATTCGAGTTTTCTCGCATGAGCATTTTGCTGACCGGCGCGACCGGTTTTGTGGGCGGCGCCATTGCCGCCAACCTCGCTGCCAAAGGTTTGCTGGCCGATACACGCTTTGCAGTGCGCGGTGACACCCCGGCCGAAGGGCTGGCGCGGCTGCGCAGCAACCTGCGCCGGTTCGAGTTCGACGCGGGCACGCTGGACGCCATCACGGAATCGCAGATCGTGCCGTTCGACCTGCGCGATGCTGGCGCAGCCAGGCTGGGCGATCCAGAAATCATCATCAACTGCGCGGCGCTGGCCACGTTCTCGAACCATCCGTCGTTGTGGGAAACCAACGTAGGTGGCGTATTGGCGCTGGGCAAGCTGGCGGCGCAGGGCTCACGCCTGAAGCGTTTCGTGCAGATCGGCACGGCCATGTCGTGCGGCCAGCTGGCCGATCGGCACGTCAGCGAAAGCTGGCAGGTGCCGCCCATCGAGCAGCACGCGGTGCCGTATACGTACTCCAAGGGGATGGCCGAACTGAAGCTGCGCGAGGCCGTGCCCGAACTGCCGCTGGTGGTGGTGCGGCCGTCCATCGTGGTCGGCCACAGCACGCTGGGGTGCGAGCCGTCGGGCAGCATCTTCTGGATGCTGCGCATGGTGGCGATGCTCGAGACGTTCAGCTGCCGCCTGAGCGACCGCGTCGACATCCTGCCCGTGGACGACTGCGCCGAGGCCATCGTGCAACTGTCGACCAAGCCCACGCTGGCGTACGACCTGTATCACATCAGCGCGGGCGATGCGAACTCCGAGCGCATTGAGACCCTGTATCCGCGCTTCAAGCGCTGCAAGACGCCGGAAGAAGACGCCCAGGCGCTGGCCGGCTACGTGTACCAGGAAAAGATCGCGGAAAAGGCGCTGGCCCGCAAATTCCTGAGCATGACCGGCGACGGCAATGTGCGCCTGGTCGCGCGCTGCATCCACCTGTATGCCAAGTTCGCCAGCATGAGCTACGTGTTCGACAACACGCGGCTGGTGCAGGAGACGGGCTTCCAGCCGCGCTCGCTGCTGGCCTACCTCGACCGCTGCCTCGAGACGTCGGACGACGTGCCGATTCCCGAGCAGATGCAGTGGGACTATAAGTAGCCGTCCGGCCTCCCCGGCCCGCACGGCGTGTCATGGCGCCGTGCTATAACCATCGGCGCTTTTACCAAGACTCCGGTCTGCAAAACCAAGAACAAGGAGCCGCCGATGACGCTGCAAGCCCTCGTCCATCTCAATGTCGCCACGCTGGTCGATTCGTTCATCAGCCTTGCCTCGGCCTTTGCGCTCGGGTCGTTGATCGGCTTCGAGCGGCAGGTCAGGCAGCGGACTGCGGGGCTGCGCACCAACGCGCTGGTGGCGGTCGCGGCATCGGCGTTCGTCGACATGGCTGCGCAGATCGGCACCGCATCGGACACCACGCGCGTGATCGCCTACGTGGTGTCGGGCGTCGGCTTCCTGGGTGCCGGCACCATCATGAAGGAAGGGCTGAACGTGCGCGGGCTGAATACCGCCGCCACGCTGTGGGGCTCGGCCGCGGTGGGTGCCGCGGCGGGGTCGGACCTGGTGGGCCAGGCCATCCTCATTACGCTATTTGTGCTGGCATCGAACATCCTGCTACGGCCCGTGGTGGACCGAATCAACCGTACGCCACTCGACAACCAGGCCAGTGAAGTCACGTACACGATGTGCGTCATCTCCACCGGCGAGCGCCAGAAAGAAGTGCTGGCCGACCTGGAACGTCTGCTGGAAGAAGCCAGCTACCCGATCAGCGACCTGTCGGTCGAGCCGTTTGGCGAAGACCACGTGGAGATCGAAGCCATGCTGATGTCGACCGCGGTGAACGCGGCCGAACTCGACCGCATCGTGGCGTCGCTGCAGGCGCAGCCGCACGTGGCCCAGGCGTTCTGGAACCCGAGCACGACGGAATAAGCGGTCACAGCTCCTGGGCCGCCGCAAGGTCGAAGATCCGCGCCCAGCGCTTCGCTTCCTGGCGACTGTGCATCGGGATCGGCCATTCTGGCTGCGCTTGATGCTTCAGCCGCAGCGCCAACGTCCAGGCGCCTTCGCGCTCGACCGCATCGGCGCCGGCAATATCGGCAAAGAGAAAGCGGGCGTTCTGCCCATGCAGGCTCAGCGTGCCGCGCTTCTGTTCGGCATCGACGGCAACCTGGCCCCAGCTGCCGCTGAGCGAGACGACGCGCTGCCCCTTCACATTGACGCCATGGATGGCGCGATGGCGCCGAACCAGCGCCAGGGCGAGCGCCACGAGCAACCCAGCCGCCAGCAGCACGGCCGCGGCCCCAACCACCGCCCCATACGCTGAAGCGACCTGGAGATACAAGCGGGCCGCGCCATAAACCAGCAGACCGACGAGCGCGAACGCGGCAAGGATGAACGGCATGGTGCGATTCCTTGAATGAGCCAGCCGGTGATATCCACCAAAACGGCGTTCAAGGCAAGCGATTGCCGTACCCGTCCGTCCCCTTCCAGGCGACGCAACGTAGCGATGCGACGCGATCAGGCCAGCCGGAATGCCGCGATGGCGGCGTTCAGCGCCTGCGCCTGCTCTTCCAGCGATTCAGCGGCCGCTGCGGCTTGCTCCACCAGCGCGGCGTTCTGCTGCGTGGCTTCGTCCATGAGCGTGACGGCCTTGTTGACTTGCTCGATGCCGGAGCTCTGCTCGTTCGAGGCGGCCGCGATCTCGCCCATGATGTCGGTCACGCGGCGGATGGACGACACGATGTCTTCCATCGTGCTGCCCGCGCGCTCCGCCAGCGCGCTGCCGGCCTCCACCTTGGAGAGCGACGCCTCGATCATCTCCTTGATTTCCTTGGCAGCGGCGGCGCTGCGCTGCGCCAGGTTGCGCACCTCGCCGGCCACCACCGCAAAGCCGCGGCCCTGCTCGCCCGCACGCGCCGCTTCCACGGCGGCGTTGAGCGCAAGAATGTTGGTCTGGAACGCAATGCCATCGATCACGCCGATGATCTCCGAGACCGTGCGCGACGACGCGCTGATCTCGCGCATGGTCGCCACCACGTCGGTCACCACGGCCCCGCCCTGCGCGGCGACTTCGGAAGCGCTGTCGGCCAACTGGCTGGCCTGGCGTGCGTTGTCGGCGTTCTGGCGGACGATGGAGGTCATCTCCTCCATACTCGATGCGGTCTCTTCCAGCGAGCTGGCCTGCTCTTCGGTGCGCTGCGACAGATCGGCATTGCCCGCGGCAATCTGCTTGGTGGCCGCGCCGATCGACTCGGAGCCCGAGCGCACGCGGCGCACGGTGTCGGTGAGCGCGCCCTGCATGCGGGCCAGGCCTTCGAGCAGGCGGCCCATCTCGTCGTGGCGATCCACGCGCACGGGCTGGGTCAAGTCGCCCGCAGCAATGCGATCGAACTGTGCCAGCGCGGCATCCAGCGGCCCGACGATCGCGCGCAGCAGCGACCACGCACACCACAGCGCCACCACCAGCGCGACGACAATAGCCGCCGCCACGATCACACGAAAGCGCGCATACGCCTCCTGCGACGCGTCATAGTTGGCCTTGGAGAAGGCCAGTTGCTTCTTGCTCAGCGCCAGGCTCTTGTCGTTGGAATCGCGGAAGGCGTTGGACACGCGCTTTTCCATGATGTCGTCAGCCGTCGCGCGATCGCCCGCGCGCAGTGCCTTGATGATGTCACGCAGGCTGCCCGCCGCGGCTTCGCGCGCGGTGGCGACCTCCTTGGCGAGGCGGTCTTCTTCCTCGCTGCGGGGCAGCGTCAGGTAGGTCTTCCACGCTTCATCCGACCGCGCGATCAGCTCTTCGGTGCGATCGAGCAGCTTCATCGCGCCCTTGTCATTCGGATACAGCATCGCCTTGTCGAGCGCGGTGCGGGCACGCGTCAGGCTCAGATCCGATTCGCCCAGCGCAAGCGCAGACGGGAATTGATTGGTGAAGGTTTCCTCGTGTGCCAGGTTGGCACCGCGCAGGCCCAGCAAGCCAGTCACACCGATCAACAAGGCAAGCAGGAAGAGGACGGAAACCGAAAGCACCAGTCGGGTGCGGATGGTCAGGCGAGCGGACATGGGCGCGGGAGAGTGGCGTGCACGGCGCTTCACGCAGGCGCGACCATCGCGCCGGGCGGCCGGCTACCTGCACTATCGGTTCGTGCCGGGCCGAACTTGAGGGCTGATGTGCGCTGCAGCGCATGGCCGTGGCCGGCCAGCCGCTTTCAGCGCGCCTTGCGGCCGCTCGTGCCGCGCGCCGCGCGGTAGTCCTCGGCGTAGTCCGCCCATTGCCGCAGCGATACCTTGCGCCCATGCGCAGCCAGCTCCAGTGCCGATTTTCGCCACGCCGTGCCGGCGGCATAGTCCTGCAGCGTGTCGACGAGATCGGTGCCGCGCCGGCCGCAACCGCGCAGATGGCACCAGGCCGCCACGCGGGCCATGGTCTGGAGCGCGTCGTCCAGGTCGGCCACCACGCGCTTGCCCGAGCCCAGCGCCACGCGGTCGGCCGTCGGCTGCAGGCTTTTGACCACGTACGACTTGGCCGCCTCCCGCTTGGCCCCACAGACCACGCCACGCAGCAGCGCCGGCGAGATGGCCTGCGAGATACGCTGGATGCCGACCACGCGCGCCGCCTCGCTGGGCCACGGCGCCACGCTGCCCGCGCTGCCGAGTACGCCGGCCCACACGCTTGGCACGGCGAGCTTGATGTCGATCAGGCGCAGCGTGGCGGGGTCGTCTTCCGGGCGCGCCAGCACCGTGTAGCGCTCCAGCCCCAGGCTGCCCGTGCCGGCGATGCGGCGCGCCACGTCCACGGCGACGAAACGCTGGCCATGGCCGTTGCCCTGCCCGCCGTAGGCCTGCAGGATACGGCGCGCGCGGCGGGCCTCGTCTTTGCTTGCGCGCAGGGTGCGGCGGCCGTCGATGCGCAGGCGGACCCGGTTGCCGCTGCGCTCCGTGCGCTCGGCGAGATAGGCGGCGCGGTTGCGCTTGCGCAGGCCGCGCAGCAGGTCTCGCACGATGCCGCTGGCCGTGGCGCGCTCCACCCAGCGCGCCTTGCCGTCCACCAGCGTGGTTGCATACGTATCCAGGAAACGGCGGCACAGGTTGTGCGCGTCTTCGTCGGCGAGCTTCCAGCCGTAGGCCGCGACCTGCAGGCTCGAGAGCACGCGCACGAGATCGACCGTGAACGGCGCGGCCAGGGCCTCGTCAAAATCGTTCATGTCGAAATAGACGAGGCCGTTGTCGCCCTTGAAGCTGCCGAAGTTGTCGAGATGCAAGTCGCCGCAGACGAGCGTGCGCGGCGCTTCGTGCAGCAGCGCAGCGTCGGCCAGCGAGGCCGCATACAGGTTGTTGGTGCCGCGAAAGAAGGCAAACGGGTCGGCCGCGATGGCATCCAGCTTCCGGATGAGCCTTTCAGGATCGCGCCCGGCGTTGTATTCAAGCAGGATGCGGGTGCTGTCATGCATGGTCACGGCCTCGTCAAAGTGCTGGGAGTGGAGTGCAATGCCCTCGAAAATCGAAGATTACGCGTTGATTGGCGACTGTGAAACCGCTGCCTTGGTCTCGCGCGATGGGTCGATCGACTGGCTGTGCTGGCCGCGCTTTGATTCCGGCGCCTGTTTTGCCGCCCTGCTCGGCACGCCCGACCACGGCCGCTGGCGCATCGCCCCGCAGGGCGAGGTGCGCGCCGTGCGCCGCCGCTACCTGCCCGGCACGCTGGTGCTGGAAACGGTGTTCGAAACGGCCACCGGCACCGTCAGCCTGACCGACTTCATGACGGCCCGCCTGCCCGGCACCACCAGCGCGCGGGACGACACCTCTGACCTCGTGCGCATCGTCCGCGGCCTGTCTGGCACCGTTGACATGCGCATGGACCTCACGCTGCGTTTCGACTACGGGGCCTCGGTGCCGTGGGTCAGCCGCGTCTCGGAGGCGACCGGCGTGCCGGCCGACGGCCCGTGCGACATGCCGGACTGCGTGCTGCGAGCCATCGCCGGGCCCGACATGACGACCTTGCGCACGCCCGCGCCGATCCGCGGCGAGAACCTCTCCACCGTGGCCGATTTCTCCGTCAGCGAGGGCGAAGCGATGCCGTTTGTGCTGACGCATTCGCCATCGCACCTGCCGCTGCCGGGCTCCATCGATGCCATCGAAGCGCAGGTCGACGTGGAAGCGCGCTGGCGTGCGTGGTCCGGCCGCTGCAAGGGCGCGGGCGAGTGGACGGAAGCCGTCGAGCGCTCGCTGATCACGCTCAAGGCGCTCACCTACTACCGCACCGGCGGCGTGGTGGCCGCGCCCACGACTTCGCTGCCCGAACAGCTCGGCGGCGTGCGCAACTGGGATTACCGCTACTGCTGGCTGCGCGACGCCACGCTCACCCTGCTTGCCCTCATGAACGCCGGCTACTACAACGAAGCGCGCGCCTGGCGCGAATGGCTTGAGCGCGCCATTGCCGGCAGCCCCGCGCAGGTGCAGATCATGTACGGGATTGCAGGCGAACGGCGGTTGGGCGAATGGGTCGTCCCGTGGCTGCCGGGCTACGAGGGCGCGCAGCCCGTGCGCGTGGGCAACGCGGCGGCGCTGCAGCTTCAGCTGGACGTGTACGGCGAACTGATGGACGCGCTGTACCTCGCACGCAAGGGCGGCCTGGATGGCGACGAGGCGTCCTGGCGCCTGCAGGTTGCGCTGATGACGCACCTGGAGAGCATCTGGCAGACGCCCGACGAAGGCATCTGGGAAGTCCGCGGCCCGTCGCGGCACTTCACGCATTCCAAGGTGATGGCGTGGGTGGCATTCGACCGCGCCGTCAAGACCATCGAGCAATTCAAGCTGGACGGCCCCGTGGAGCGCTGGCGCGGCGAGCGCGATCGCATCCACGCCGAGGTCTGCGCGCACGGCTACAACACCCGGCGCAACTGCTTCGTGCAGAGCTACGGCAGCGAGGAGCTCGACGCCGCCCTGCTCATGCTGCCGCTGGTGGGCTTCCTGCCCGCCTCCGACCCGCGCATCCTCGGCACGGTCAAGGCGGTCGAAGAAGACCTGCTCGTCGATGGGCTCGTCCGCCGATACCGCACCGAGGCCGTCGCCGATGGCCTGCCCCAGGGCGAAGGCGTGTTCCTCGCCTGCAGCTTCTGGTACGTGGACAACCTCGTCATGCAGGGGCGCCACGACGAGGGGCGCGCGCTGTTCACGAAGCTGCTCGCGCTGCGCAACGACGTGGGCCTGCTGGCCGAAGAATACGATCCGCGCGCGCGCCGGCTGGTTGGCAACTTTCCGCAGGCGTTCTCGCATATTGCGCTGGTGAATTCAGCGCTGTCGCTGTCGGCGGCGGCCGACCATGTCAGCCAGCGCACCACCGGCTGAGCGCTGGACGGAAGCCGGTAAAATCGCGCCCATGACCGAATCGACCGCGCTCACTCCCATGTCCGACGACGAAACCCGTGCTTCCGGCAGCACCTTGCTCGGCCGCCCCGACAGCCCGTGCATCGGCATCTGCTCGACCCTGTTCGACGAGGTCTGCCAGGGCTGCGGGCGCACCCAGCTCGAAGTCAGCAACTGGGTCTTCATGACCGACGAAGAGCGCAACGCGGTCTGGACGCGCATCCTGGCCGAGGGCACCGCGCAGGGCTACAACCGCGACGGCAGCCGCAAGTAAGCAAAAAACCCGGCCGAAGCCGGGTTTTCGTTTGGGCGCAGGGCCGTCAGGACGCCTGCACTGGTTTGAGCTGCAGCGCCTTGTACTCGAGGAACTCCTCGAGCCCGTACTTGCCGTTTTCGCGCCCGTTGCCCGACTGCTTGTAGCCGCCAAACGGCGCCTGCATGTTGAACGGCCCGCCATTGATGTCGACCTGCCCGGTGCGGATGCGCCGCGCCACGCGGATCGCCCGCGCCTCGTCGCCCGACCACACGCCGCCGCCCAGCCCGTAGATGCTGTCGTTGGCGATGCGGATGGCGTCTTCCTCGTCGTCGTAGCAGATCACGGTCAGCACGGGGCCGAAGATCTCTTCGCGCGCAACGGTGTCGGTGGTCTTGACGTTGCCGAGTATCGTCGGCTTGACGAAGAAGCCCTTGGCGAAACCGTCCGGAGTCTCGGGCCCGCCGGCGATGAGTTCCGCGCCCTCTTCCAGCCCCTTGCGGATGTAACCCAGCACGCGATCGCGCTGCACGGCGGAGATCAGCGGTCCGAGGCGCGTCGTTTCCTGCGCGGGGTCGCCCGGCATGTAGCTGGCGGCGAACTGCGCGGCCAGCGCCTTCACTTCTTCATACTTGGCGCGCGGCACCAGCATGCGCGTGTGGGCCGAGCACGTCTGCCCCGAGTTGAGGAAACATGCCGACAGCGTGCCCTTCACCGCCGCGGCCAGATCCGCGTCATCCAGGATCACCGAGGCCGACTTGCCGCCAAGCTCCAGCGCGACGCGCTTGACCGTCTGCGCGGCCAGTTCGGCCACACGCTTGCCTGCGCGCGTAGAGCCCGTGAACGACACCATGTCGACATCCGGGTGGCTCGCCAGCACCTCGCCCACGACGGGGCCATAGCCGGTGACGAGGTTGAACACACCGGGCGGCAGGCCCGCTTCCTCAATCACTTCGGCAAGCACGAAGGCGTTGAGCGGCGCCACTTCCGACGGCTTGAGCACCACGGTGCAGCCGGCCGCGAGCGCGGGGGCGACCTTCAGCGTGATCTGGTTGAGCGGATAGTTCCACGGCGTGATGGCGCCCACCACGCCCACGGGCTCGCGCACCACCAGCGAATTGCCGACGCGCTCTTCAAACTCGAACGTGCCGAGCAACTTGGCGAAATTGCCCCAGTTGTAGACCGGGCCGCCCACCTGGATCGCGCGCGCCAGCTTGATCGGCATGCCGACTTCGCCGGCAATCAGCTGGGCGAGTTCTTCGCTGCGGGCCTTGAGGCCATCAGCGATCTTCTGAACGTATTCGGCGCGCTTGGCCACCGGCGTGGCGGCCCACGCGTCGAATGCGGTGCGTGCGGCGGCCACGGCGGCCTCCGCGTCGGCGGCGCTGCCTTCGGGAATCATTCCCATCACCTCTTCGGTGGCCGAATGAATCACTTCAATGACGCCCTTGCCTTGCGGCGCCACCCACTTGCCATTGATGAAAAGCTTGTCGCGTTGCTGCATCGTTGCTTGTCTCGCTCTGGTGGATGCGCGATCTTGCGCGTTGTGCTATCCGGGTTGCGACGGAGCCGCATGCCGCGCCCGGGCGGTTATGATCGATCTATTGTAGAGCCAGAGCGTGCCTTGCAGACGCGCCAGCCGAGGGAGACAGCATGACCACCACGATCTACCAAAAGACCGAAAAGGGCCAGGACGAGATCCGCACGCGCGCGAACCGTCTCGACCAGCGGCATCGCGCGGTGCTGCTGATGGTCAACGGCGAAAAGACCTGCGACGACATCCTCCTCCAGCTGCAGCCGCTCGGCATGACGCAGGCGGTGTTCGACGAGCTGGAACAAGGCGGCTACATCCGCATCCATGTCGGAAGCCCAGTGGCGGCGAAGGCGGCGCCGGCCCCTACGCCAGTTGTAGCGGCGCCGGGCGATC
This sequence comes from Ralstonia mannitolilytica, assembly GCF_905397375.1. Lineage (GTDB taxonomy): Bacteria > Pseudomonadota > Gammaproteobacteria > Burkholderiales > Burkholderiaceae > Ralstonia > Ralstonia mannitolilytica. The sequence goes on along the minus strand of NZ_CAJPVG010000003.1, from coordinate 154,391 downwards.
AGGGTGTCGAAGGCTATCAGCGTCTCTACCGCTTCTATACCGAAACCATCAGCCGCTATCTGGGCCTGCGCGGCTATCTGCTGGAAATGAAGGTCGAGAAGGCCGGCAGCATCAGCGAGCTGATCGCGCTGCGCGAAACGCTCAAGGCGGCACTTGCCAAGACGCGCGGCGAGCCCGACACCAGCAACGTCATCGCCCAGCTCGACCTGCTCATCGAGGAAGCCACCGGCTAGCGCGCAAGGACGGACGCCCGCGCCCATCCTGCGCCTTGCCGGGTCAGACTTCCAACCACTCCTGCCGCACCTTGGCGTCGGCCTTCAACTGCGCGGGCGTGCCTTCAAACACGATCTGCCCGTGCCCCATCACATAGACACGCTGTGAGATGTCCAGCGCAATCGCCAGCTTCTGCTCGACGAGCAGCACGGAAATCCCCCGCTCCTTGAGCGTCTTCAGGTATTCGCCCACCAGCGTGACGATCAGCGGCGCCAAGCCTTCCGTGGGCTCGTCGATGATGATGAAATCCGGGTCGCCCATCAGCGTGCGGCACAGCGTCAGCATCTGCTGCTCGCCGCCCGAGAGCACGCCCGCGGCGGTGTTCTCGCGCTCCTTCAGGCGCGGGAACATCTGGTACATGTCGTCGATCTGCCAGCGCGGCTTGGGGCTGTTCGGGTTGCGCTTCTCGCCCAGCAGCAGGTTCTGCCGCACCGTGAGCGTGGGAAAGATGTCGCGGTTCTCGGGCACGTAGCCGATGCCCTGGTGCGCCACCTCGAACGTGCGCAGGCCGCTGACGTTCTTGCCGCGCAGCAGGATCTCGCCTTCGTGCCGAACCATGCCCATGATCGACTTGGCCAGCGTCGAGCGTCCCACCCCGTTGCGCCCCAGCAGCGAGACGATCTCGCCTTCGCCGACGTGCATGTCGACGCCGTGCAGGATGTGGCTCTTGCCGTAATACGCGTGGAGGCCGCGCACCTCCAGCATCGGAGTATTGGTCGCCATCAGTGCGCTCCTGCAGGTTCGTCCAGCGTGGTGCCGAGGTAAGCCTCCTTCACGCGGCGGTTGTTGCGAATGGCCTCGGGGGTGTCGGTGGCGATCACCTCGCCGTAGACCAGCACCGAGATGCGGTCCGCCAGGCCGAAGACGACGCTCATGTCGTGCTCGACCATCACCAGCGTCTTGCCGACGGTGACCTTGCGGATGAGGTCCACCGCGTGGTCGGATTCTGAGCGGCTCATGCCGGCCGTCGGCTCGTCGAGCAGGATCACGTCGGCGCCGCCGGCGATGGTGATGCCGATCTCCAGCGCGCGCTGCTCGGCATACGTCAGCAGGCCCGCGGCGGCATCGCGCCGGTGCGTCATGCCGATCTGCTCGAGCACCTCCTCGGCACGTTCGCGCGCATCCCGCAGCTCGGCGAGCTTGTGCCAGAACGAATACTTGTAGCCGAGCGACCAGAGCACCGCGCAGCGCAGGTTCTCGAACACCGAGAGCCGATGGAAGATGTTGGTGATCTGGAAGCTGCGCGACAGGCCCTTGCGGTTGATCTCGAACGGCGCCAGGCCGCTGATCTCTTCGCCATTGAGCTTCACGCTGCCCGAGGTGGCGGGGAAGCGGCCAGAGATCAGGTTGAACGTGGTCGACTTGCCGGCGCCGTTCGGCCCGATGAGCGCATGGCGCTCGCCCTTGCCGATGGTCAGGTTGACGCCGCGAATGATCTCAGTCGCGCCGAAGCGCTTGCGGACGTCGCGCAACTCCAGTGCTGCGGTCGGTTGGCTCATGGTTGCGGCTCCTGCAATGCGTTGTCCCAGGACGTGCGCAGCCTGCCCGCTGCCGCACGCAGACCGAAGGCGCCCACCAGCCACAGCACGGCGGTGATGGCCCACGGCTTCAAGGTCGTGGGTTCGACGGCCAGGCCGAACAGCGTGGCCACACCACCCGAGCTGTCGTCCTGCACCGCGTAGATCATCTCCACGGTGGAGATCAGCGCCACCAGGAGAATGGCCGCCGGCACGATCGCCATGCCGTAGGCCGGCAACAGTGTCTTGAGCTTGCCGCGCCGCAGGATCGGCACGTGCATCATCAGCAGGCTCGCGATGCCGCCCGGCGCGTACATGACCATCAGCACGAAGAACAGGCCCAGGTACAACAGCCACGCCTTGGTGATGCCCGACAGCGCCACGGTGAAGAACACCGTCAGCACCGCGCCGATGATCGGCCCGAAGAAGCTGCCCATGCCGCCGATGAACGCCGCCAGCAGCACCGAGCCCGAGCGTACGGCCGACACGTTCTCCGCCGTCACGATCTCAAAGTTGATGCACGACAGCGCGCCGGCAATGCCCGCAAAGAACGCCGACAGGATCACCACGAGGTACCGCACGCGCTGCGTGTTGTAGCCGATGAACTCCACCCGTTCGGGGTTGTCGCGCACGGCGTTGGCAATACGGCCCAGCGGCGTCTGCGTCCAGGCGTACATGAGCGCCATGGAGATCAGGCACCACGCGGCGATCAGGTAATACACCTGCCGCGCCGGCCCGAAGGTGACGCCCAGCAGCGCATCGCCGATGCTGCGGTTGGTCGAGACACCGCCCTCGCCGCCAAAGAAATCCGGGAACATCAACGCACTGGCGAAGACCATCTCTCCGATGCCGAGCGTGATCATGGCAAACGTGGTGCCGGACTTCTTGGTGGTGACGTAACCGAAGATCACGCCGAAGAGCGCACCGCCCAGCCCGCCGGCGATCGGCAGCAACGCTACCGCAAGCGGCCCCGCGATGCCGAGCGTCTGCATCGCGCCGATCTTGTTGAGCAGGTGCACGGCCATGAAGGCACCGAGGCCCGAATACACCGCGTGCCCGAACGACAGCATGCCGGACTGGCCCAGCAGCATGTTGTACGACAGCGCGAAGATGATCATGATGCCCATCTGCGAGAGCAGCGTGATGGCAAAGCCCTGCGGCCAGATTAGGGGCAGCACGATCATCACCAGTGCGGTCGCGCCCCAGATCAGCCAGCGCGCGAGGTTGACCGGCTTGAACTTCATGGTGCGCGCGCGATCGTTGGGCGGCAGCGTTTGTTGTTGTGGCATGGCGCGTTCCATTTAGCTCTCCCGCGTACCCATCAGCCCGCGTGGGCGGAAGATCAGCATCAGCACCAGCAGCAGATACGGCAACACCGGTGCAACCTGCGCAATCGTGAGGTTCCAGACCGAGATCAGCGGCACGTCGGGGTTGAGCGTGACGCCGATCTTCTGGAGCATGCTCGTCACCGAGATGTCCAGCGTGACGGCAAAGGTCTGGATGCAGCCGATGAGCAGCGACGCGATGAACGCGCCCACCAGCGAGCCCATGCCGCCCACCACCGCCACCACGAACACGATGGAGCCGACCGCCGCCGCCATCGACGGCTCGGTCACGAAGGCATTGCCGCCGATGACCCCGGCCAGGCCGGCCAGCGCACAGCCGCCGCCAAACACGAGCATGAACACGCGCGGCACGTTGTGGCCCAGCGCCTCGACCATGTCCGGATGGGTGAGCGCAGCCTGGATGACGAGGCCGATGCGCGTGCGGGTGAGCAGCAGGAAGATGCCGACCAGCATCAGCAGCGACACCAGCATCATGAACGCGCGGTACTTCGGAAACGACGAGGTGAACAGCGTGAACAGCGGCCCATCCAGTGCCTCCGGCACGCGGTACGGCACGGCCGGCAGGCCCCACACCAGCTTCACGCCTTCTTCAATCAGATAGGCCAGGCCGAAGGTGAACAGCAGTTCGGCGACGTGGCCGTAGCGGTGCACCGTGCGCAGGCCGAAGCGCTCGACCACCGCACCCAGCGCCCCCACCAGCAGCGGCGCCACGATGAGCGCCGCCCAGAAGCCCAGATGGCCGCTGACGACGTAGGCGAAATACGCGCCCAGCATGTAGAAGCTGGCATGCGCAAAGTTGAGAACGCCCATCATGCTGAAGATCAGCGTCAGGCCTGAAGACAGCATGAACAGCAGCAGCCCGTAGCTGATGCCGTTCAAGAGATTGATGACTAGGAATTCCACGCTACAGCCCTTTCAGCGGGGCATGAACCGGACGCGCCGGCCCATGGCCCCGTTTAAAACACCGCCGCACGATAGCATCGGGCGGCCCTTCGGCGCACCACCTGCCGTGCTCAGTGAGGACGCTTCATCTGGCAGGAAGTGGGCTGCGATGCCACGTAGGCATCCAGCACGGCATCGGTCTTCCAGCCATAGCCGGTATTTTCCTGGTCGAACTTGACGTCCTTGCCGTCGACCTTCTTCCAGGTGGCGATGTAGAGCGGCTGCTGGCCCTGATGGTCGGACGCGCGCATCTCGAACGTGCCGTTCAGGCTGTCGACCTTCATGCCCTCGAAGGCCTTGGCGACCTTGGCCGGCTCGGCCGACTTGGTGTCCTTGATGGCCTTGGCCAGCAGGGCGATGCCGGTGTACGAGGCCATCAGGTAGAAGTCGTCGTTGTACTTCTTTTTGTAGCCCTCGACGATGTCGGCGCCCTTGAAGCCGTTGTTGTTGACGTTCCAGTAGCCGACGTACTTCACGTGATCGGCGCCGGCCGAGCCCATGGCCGTCGGCACGCCGGTGGTGGAGGCGTAGTAGGTGTAGAAGTTGGCGTTCAGGCCCGCGTCCTTGCCGGCCTTGATGAGCAGCGCAAGATCGCTTCCCCAGTTGCCGGTGATGACGGTGTCCGCCCCCGACGACTTGATCTTCGCCACGTACGGCGAGAAATCCTTCACCTGGGCCAGCGGATGCAGGTCTTCACCGACGATCTCGATGTCCGGGCGCTTGCGCTTGAGGTATTCCTTGGCCGCACGCGCGACCTGGTGGCCGAACGAGTAGTTCTGGTTGATCAGATAGATCTTCTTGACCTTCGGATCCTTGGCCAGGTAGCTGGTCAGAGCCTCCATCTTCATGTCCGAGTTGGCGTCCAGGCGGAAGTGCCAGTAGTTGCACTTGCCGTTGGTCATGTCCGGATCCACCGCCGCGTAGTTGAGGTAGATGATCTCCTTGCCCGGATTGCGCTCGTTGTACTTGCCCACGGCGTCTTCCAGCGCCATGCCCACGCTCGAGCCGTTGCCCTGCACGATGTAGTGGATGCCCTGATCGGCCACCTGCTTGAGCACGGTCAGGCTTTCCTGCGGCGAGAGCTTGTTGTCGAAGCCCACGACTTCGAACTTCGTGCCGTCGCCGGCCCAGTTCTTCTGCGTGGCCATATCGGCGATGTACTGCCAGCTGCGCAGCTGGTTCTGGCCCAGCGCGCCCATCAGCCCCGACAACGGGTCGATCCAGGCGATCTTGACGGTTTCGGCGGCAGACGCTGCAGCGGGCACAGCCGCCCCACCGATCGCCGCGACACATGCAACAGCCACAACCAACGGACGGAACTTCGTCATGCGTGTCTCCTTCATGTGGTGGAGGCGCCGGCGAGTCACTCTCCGCCTGTCAGAGCTGACATGCGGCTGCTTGCGTCTCCAGGTTGCAACGCGTCCGGGCTTCATCCCGCTGCATCGTCATCGCGAACGCGCGGCGGCCGGCCCTGATCCGGTTGTCTTGCGTCCGCCGTCCTCGTTGCCCGGCAGGGTGCCGGTGCACGGGCGGCGGTTTCTGTTTGTTGTGTGTCGGTCCTACGCCTGCGCGGCCGGGAGCTGGTAGTCCTTGAACTGCTCGCGCAGCTTGAGTTTCTGCATCTTGCCGGTGGCCGTCAGCGGGATCTCGGTGACGAACACCACGTCGTCCGGAATCCACCACTTCGCGACCTTGCCCTCGAAGAACTTCAGCATGTCTTCCCGCGTGAGCTCGACGCCGGGCTTCTTCATCACCACCAGCAGCGGGCGCTCGTCCCACTTCGGGTGATGACAGGCAATGCACGCCGCCATGTGTACGGCGGGGTGGGCAGCGGCTACGTTCTCCACATCGATGGACGAGATCCACTCGCCGCCGGACTTGATCACGTCCTTGCTGCGATCGGTGATCTGCATGTAGCCGTCGGCGTCGATGTTGGCGACGTCGCCGGTCGGGAACCAGCCGTCCACGAGCGGCGACACGTCGTTGCGGTAGTAGCTCTGGATCGTCCACGGGCCACGGACATAGAGATCGCCGAAGGCCTTGCCGTCCCACGGCAGCTCGCGGCCCTCGGCATCGACGATCTTCATCTCGACGCCGTAGATGGCGCGGCCCTGGCGCTCCAGCACCTGCTGCTTGGCCTCATCGGGCAGGTCGGCATGCTTGCTCATCAGCTTGCACGTGGTGCCTAGCGGCGACATCTCGGTCATGCCCCACGCGTGGATCGTCTCCACGCCCAGCGCCTTGAGCGTGCGGATCATGGCCGGCGGCGCGGCCGATCCGCCGATCACCGTCTTGCGGAAGGTCGAGAACTTCAGGTTGTTCGCCTGCACGTGCTGCAGCAGGCCGAGCCACACCGTCGGCACGCCTGCGGAGAAGGTCACCTTCTCCTGCTCGAAGAGGTCGTACAGCGAGGCGCCGTCCAGCTTCGGCCCCGGAAAGACCAGCTTGGCGCCCACCAGCGGCACCGAATACGGCAGTCCCCATGCATTGACGTGGAACATCGGCACCACCGGCAGGATCACGTCCTGCGCCGAGCACCCCAGCGCATCGGGCATGGCCGACGCATACGAATGCAGCACCGTGGAGCGATGCGAATACAGCGCTCCCTTGGGGTTGCCCGTCGTGCCCGACGTGTAGCAGAGGCTGGACGCGGTGTTCTCGTCGAACTGCGGCCAGGTGTAGTCGGCGCTCTGCGCATCGAGCAGCTCTTCGTAGCAGAGCATGGGCACGCTGGACGACGCCGGCATGTGGGCGCGATCGGTCATCGCCACCCAGCCTTTGACGTTCGGGCAATGCGGTGCGAGGCCTTCGACCAGCGGCACGAAGGTCAGGTCGAAGAAGACGTACTGGTCGTCTGCGTGGTTGATGATGTAGGCGATCTGGTCCGGAAACAGCCGCGGGTTGATGGTGTGGCACACCGACCCCGAGCCAGACACGCCGTAATAGATTTCAAGGTGACGGTAGCCGTTCCAGGCCAGCGTGCCGATGCGCTCGCCAGGCTGCACGCCCAGCGCGGCCAGCGCATTTGCCAGTTGCTTGGAACGGTCTCGCACTTGCCGGTACGTGGTGCGATGGATATCGCCCTCGACACGGCGCGACACGACTTCAGTCGAACCGGAATTGCGCGCTGCATGTTCGATGATGGTCGAGATGAGCAAAGGGGTGCTCATCATTTGTCCCATCAGGGCCATGGTGTCTCCTAGAAAAAACTGAACAACCGTTCTATTTTTTGGCCGATTGTTCCCGTGATCGTCTAGCGCGTCAACGGGATATTGTTGTGCGCTGCCACATCGGCCCCCATGTTTACCCGGCCATCTGAAAAACTCTGCGAACCGTTGTAGTGCAAGGCTTCGCAGGCTGCAGCTTTCTTTACTGGCAAGTACAATACGCGATAGCGTTGCTGCGTCTCAACATGGCGTTTTCCCCTACGCTGAGCGCCTTTTTCCGCACTTCAACAGGCCCAGGATTTGACCATTCGGCACTGTTTTTGCGCCGTCTCCTGTGCTAATCGATCCCCGCCCTATGTCCGCCTCCCCTGCCGTTCTGCCTGACGATTCCCTTGCGAGCGCCTTCGACTGGCCCGGCCGGCCCGCGGCAGCCCCCGGCTTCTCCGCGCTGGGCGAGCGTTTCCTGACGCGCTTGCCGCCTATGCCCATGCCGGCAACGTGGGCGCCCTACCTCGTGGGTTTTTCCCCCGAGGCCGCGGCGCCCCTGGGCCTTACCCGCGAGGCGCTGGATACGCCGGCCGGGCTGGCCGTCTTCAGCGGCAACGCCGTCGCCGCGTGGAGCGATCCGCTCGCCACCGTCTATTCGGGTCACCAGTTCGGCGTGTGGGCCGGCCAATTGGGGGATGGCCGCGCGCTGCTGCTGGCCGAACTGCAAACCGCGGACGGCCCGTGCGAAGTGCAACTCAAGGGCGCCGGCCGCACGCCGTATTCGCGCATGGGCGACGGGCGCGCCGTGCTGCGCTCGTCCATCCGCGAATTTCTTTGCTCTGAAGCCATGGCCGGCCTCGGCATCCCGACCACACGCGCCTTGTGTGTAACGGGCACCGACGCCCCCGTGCGCCGCGAAGAGATCGAGACCGCCGCCGTCGTGACGCGCCTGGCGCCGTCGTTCGTGCGCTTCGGCCACTTCGAGCACTTTGCCGCCAGCGAGCAACTGCCCCAGCTGCGCGCCCTCGCCGATTACGTCATCGACCGCTTCTACCGCACCTGCCGCGCCGAGCCCCAGCCCTACCTCGCGCTGCTGCGCGAAGTCGCCCGCCGCACCGCTGAACTCATGGCCGACTGGCAGGCCGTCGGCTTCTGCCACGGCGTGATGAACACCGACAACATGTCGATCCTCGGCCTCACGCTCGATTACGGCCCGTTCGGCTTCCTGGACGGCTTCAACGCCAACCACATCTGCAACCACTCCGACACCGGCGGCCGCTACGCCTACGCCCAGCAGCCGCAGATCGGCTACTGGAACCTCTTCTGCCTCGCCCAGGCGCTGCTGCCGCTGTTCGGCGACGATCCCGCCCGTTTCGTCGACTTGACCGATGAAGCGCAGGCCCAGCCCGCCATCGATGCAGCGCAGAACGTGCTGCTGACCTATCGCGACGTCTATAGCGCCGCGTTCTACGCGCGCTATCGCGCCAAGCTCGGCCTGACGACCGCGCACGACGAAGACGAAACGCTCTTCGGCGACCTCTTCAAACTGCTGCACAACCAGCGCACCGACTACACGCTGTTCTTCCGCCACCTTGCTCAGGTGCGCCGTGACGACACGCCGGCCACCGCCGAAGCGCGCACCGTGCGCGACTATTTCTTCGACCGCGCGGCCGCCGACGTGTGGCTGGCGGCCTATCGACAGCGCCTGCAGGCCGAGCCGCAATCCGACGACGAGCGCGCGGCCGCCATGCGCCGCGTCAACCCGAAATACGTGCTGCGCAACCACCTGGCCGAGATCGCCATCCGCCGCGCCAAGGAGAGGGATTTCTCCGAAGTCGAGAACCTGCGCGCCGTGCTGGCCCGGCCGTTCGACGAGCATCCCGGGTTCGAGCACTACGCGCAGCCGGCGCCGGACTGGGCCTCGTCGCTGGAGGTGAGCTGCTCGTCGTGATGCGCGAGGCCATGCTCTAATCCGCGCCTGTCAGGATCGCCGCCCGCGCACGACAAACGCACACCGGCCGCCCACGAGGCCGCCGGCAATACCAACCAGGAGTCTCATCACCATGACCGTCAAGAAGACCGACGCCGAATGGCGCGACCAGCTCTCCGACATCGAATACCGCGTCACCCGCGAAGCCGCCACCGAACGCCCCTTCACCGGCAAGTACTGGAACCACTGGGACCGCGGGGTCTACAACTGCGTGTGCTGCGGCACGCCGCTCTTTGAATCGTCGACCAAGTTCGACGCCGGCTGCGGCTGGCCGAGCTATTTCCAGCCCATCAACGGCGAGGTGATCGCCGAGAAGACCGATTACTCGCACGGCATGGTGCGCATCGAGGTGCAGTGCAAGAACTGCGGCGCGCACCTGGGCCATGTGTTCGAGGACGGCCCTGCGCCGACCGGCCTGCGGTATTGCATCAACTCGGCTGCGCTAAACTTCAAGGCTTGATCTTTCCGCCGCAAGTGCGTCCTGCATGAAATTCCTGTTCGATCTGTTCCCGGTCATCCTCTTTTTTGCTGCCTTCAAGGTGGCCGGCATTTATGTGGCGACCACCGTCGCGATGGTCGCCACCGTCCTGCAGATCGCGTGGGTGTGGTTCAGGCACCGCAAGGTCGACGCCATGCAGTGGCTGTCGCTGCTCATCATTGGCGTGTTTGGCGGTGCAACGCTCGTCTTCCACAACGACACCTTCATCAAATGGAAGCCGACGGTGCTGTACTGGCTGTTTGGCGTCGTTCTGCTGGGCAGCGCGGTGTTCGTCCGCAAGAACCTCATCCGCGCCATGATGGAGCAGCAGGTCTCGCTGCCCGAGGCGATGTGGGGCCGGCTGAACCTGGTCTGGGCGCTGTTCTTCCTCGCCATGGGTTGCCTGAACCTGTACGTGGCCTACAACTTCGACACCGACGTCTGGGTCAATTTCAAGCTGTTCGGTTCGATGGGCCTGATGGTGGTCTTCATCCTCGTACAGAGCGTCTGGCTGGCGCGCCACATGCAGGAACGCCCGGCCGGCGCGGCCAACGATTCCAACATCCGGGACGACCGCTGATGGCTGCCGATCCACGCGAAATCGAACGCCTCCTGCGCGAGGCCTTCCAGCCCATCCACCTCGTCGTTGAAGACGACAGCGCCAGGCACGCAGGCCATGCCGGCGCGGCTTCCGGCGGCGGGCACTACAACGTCGATATCGTCAGCCAGGCCTTTGCCGGCAAGAGCCGCGTTGCCCGCCATCGCATGGTGTATGATGCGCTGCGCACGCTGTGGCCGGCCGCCATCCATGCCTTGGCGATCCGTGCGGTCACACCCGAAGAAAACGTCTGAGTCCTTCCCTCGAACGCAATCCCATGAAGATTTCCAGCCTCACCGCCAGCCTGCTGGCTGTTGCCCTTGCCGCGACCGTTGTTCCCGCCATGGCCCAGAACGCCGCCGTGGTCAACGGCAAAGCCATCCCGAGCGCCAAGGTGGACGCGCTGATCAAGAAGTCGGGCCAGCCCGAATCGCCGGAGCTGCGCAACCGCGCCCGCGAGATGCTGATTGACCGCGAACTGCTCGAGCAGGATGCGCTCAAGCGGGGCCTGCTGCAGCGCGAGGACGTGCAGGAACAACTGACGCAGGCGCGACTGAACGTGCTGGTGGCAGCCGAGTTCGAAGACTACGTCAAGAACAGCCCCGCCACCGAGGAAGAACTGCGCAAGCAATACGACAAGATCAAGTCGCAATTCGGCAACGGCAAGGAATACCACGCGCACCACATCCTCGTGGACAAGGAAGCCGACGCGAAGGCCATCATCGCCAAGCTGAAGGCCGGCGCCAAGTTTGAAGACATCGCCAAGGCCCAATCGAAGGACAAGGGATCGGGCGCCAACGGCGGCGACCTGGACTGGGCGAACCCGGGCACCTACGTGCCGGAGTTCTCGGCGGCCCTGACGGCGCTGAAGAAGGGTGAGATCACCCAGACGCCGGTCAAGACGCAGTTCGGCTGGCACGTGATCCGTCTGGACGACACGCGCGACGCCAAGATCCCGTCGTTCGAGGAGATCAAGCCGCAACTGCTCGAGATGATGATGGGCGACCAGAACTGGCAACGCACCAAGTTCCAGGCCATGCTCAAGGACCTGCGCGACAAGGCAAAGATCCAGTAAGCAGCGGCCCGTTGGGGCAATCAGAAAAGGGGGCCGCGTGCCCCTTTTTGATTTGATGCGGCGCTGCCTGCGCTGCACGCCGTCCTCCCCCGCCGACACCCCCCATGTTCTTTTGAAGTGTTTGCTGAAAAGCATGGCGATTTGCCGGATAATGTGCGCCCACATGCGCCGGCATTGCACTGCTTCGGTGCATTCAAGAGTCAATAGTCTTTGAAAGACCAACCGCGCCAGCACGGGCCTATCCCGCCCTGCACCAGAGCGAAACCACCCAAAAGGAAACAGGAGATCCTTATGTCCAGCCTCAAGCACGCCTTCCGCCTTGCCGCGCTTGCCGTCATCCCGATGGCGCTTCTGCAAGCCGCACCGGCACTGGCCCAGGCCACCAAGACGGTCGAAGTGCTCGCCATCGTTGAGCACCCGGCGCTCGACGCCATCCGCGACGGCGCCAAGGAGCAGCTCAAGGCCGAAGGCTTCGACGCCGGCAAGAACCTGAAGTGGGAATACCAGAGCGCGCAAGGCAGCACCGCCACCGCCGCGCAGATCGCCCGCAAGTTCATCGGCGACAAGCCGGACGCCATCATCGCCATCGCCACGCCGTCGGCGCAGGCTGTCGTGGCTGCCACGAAGACCATCCCGGTGGTCTATTCGGGCGTGACGGACCCGGTGGCCGCACAACTGGTGAAGAGCTGGGAGCCGTCGGGCACCAACGTGACGGGCGTGTCCGACAAGCTGCCGCTGGACAAGCAGATTGCCCTGATCAAGCGCGTGGTGCCGAATGCCAAGCGCGTGGGCATGGTCTACAACCCGGGCGAGGCCAACTCGGTCGTGGTGGTCACCGAGCTGAAGAAGCTGCTGTTGGCGCAAGGCATGACGCTGGTGGAATCGGCTGCGCCGCGCACCGTGGACATCGCCCCCGCGGCCAAGAACCTGATCGGCAAGGTCGACGTGATCTACACGAACACCGACAACAACGTGGTGTCGGCGTATGAGTCGCTGGTGAAGGTGGCCAACGAAGCGAAGATCCCGCTGGTGGCCGGCGATACCGACAGCGTCAAGCGCGGCGCCATCGCAGCGCTGGGCATCAACTACTACAAGCTCGGGCAGCAGACCGGCAAGGTTGTCGCGCGCATCCTGAAGGGCGAAAAGCCGGGCGCGATCGCCTCGGCCGGCAGCTCCGACCTGGAACTGTTCGTGAACGAAAAGGCGGCGAAGCAGCAAGGCGCGACGCTGACGGCCGACCTGCTGAAGGACGCCAAGGAAGTCATCAAGTAACGCGCAGGCGCCGGGGTCGGCTTCCGCCCGAGGGAGCCGTCCCGGCGCGGGTCTGGCAGCCCGAGCCCGAACGCGGCTATCCGCCGCATCAAGCTCGGGCGCCTGCGCTTTACCCTCAAGCGTCCCCGTTCATTGCCTACAGGCCGGTACCCAACCACCGCGCCCACCTCTGCCATGTCACTGTTTTCATTGCTCGGCGCCCTGGAGATCGGTCTGATCTTCAGCCTCGTGGCGCTCGGGGTGCTGATCTCCTTCCGCATCCTCAATTTCCCCGACCTCACCGTTGACGGCAGCTTCCCGATGGGCGGCGCGGTGGCGGCCACCCTCATCGCCGGCGGACACGATCCGTTCATGGCGACGCTGGGCGGCACGCTGGCCGGCGCCGTGGCGGGGTTCATCACGGGCTGGCTCAACGTGCGCCTGAAGATCATGGATCTGCTCGCCAGCATCCTGATGATGATCGCGCTGTACTCGGTCAACCTGCGCATCATGGGCAAGCCAAACGTGCCGCTCATCTCCGAGCCGACCGTGTTCTCGCTGCTGCAGCCCGAATGGATGCCCGACTATGTGTTCCGCCCGGTGCTGCTGGGCGTGGTCGTGGTGATCGTCAAGCTGCTGGTGGACTGGTTCTTCTCCACGCAGATCGGCCTGTCGCTGCGCGCGACCGGCGCCAACCCGCGCATGGCGCGCGCGCAGGGTGTCGCCACCGGGGCGGCCACGCTGGCGGGCATGGCCATTTCCAACGCCCTCGTGGCGCTTGCAGGCGCGCTGTATGCGCAGACGCAGGGCGGCGCCGATGTCTCCATGGGGATCGGCACGATCGTGATCGGCCTGGCCGCCGTCATCATCGGCGAGACCGTGCTCCCGGCACGCCGCCTGGTGCTGACCACGCTGGCCGTGGTGGTGGGTGCGATCCTGTATCGCTTCTTCATCGCGCTGGCGCTCAACAGTGATTTCATCGGCCTGCAGGCGCAGGACCTGAACATGGTGACCGCCGCGCTGGTGGTGATCGCGCTCGTGCTTCCCGGTGTGCGCCGCAAGGTGTTCGGCAAGCTGGCCAAGAACGGTACCAAGGGGAACTGACATGCTGAGCGCACAAGGACTCACCCTCACCTTCAACCCCGGCACGCCCATCGAGACGCGCGCGCTGCGCGGTCTGTCGCTGGACATTCCGGCGGGCCAGTTCGTCGCCGTGATCGGCTCCAACGGGGCCGGCAAGTCGACGTTCCTGAACTCCATCAGCGGCGACCAGATGGTCGACTCGGGCCGCATCACGATCGACGGTGAAGACGTCACGCGCAAGACCGCATGGCAGCGCGCCGACAAGGTCGCCCGCGTGTTCCAGGACCCGATGGCCGGCACCTGCGAAAACCTGACGATCGAAGAGAACATGTCGCTGGCCATGTGCCGCGGCCAGCGTCGCGGCTTCAGGTTTGCGACCAATCGCAAGTGGCGCGAGATCTTCCGCGAGCAGCTGCGCCGGCTCGACCTCGGCCTCGAGAACCGCCTGACCGACCGCATCGGTCTGCTCTCGGGCGGTCAGCGCCAGGCGGTGAGCCTGCTGATGGCCTCGCTGCAGCCGTCGCGCATCCTGCTGCTGGATGAGCACACTGCCGCGCTCGACCCGAAAACGGCCGCCTTCGTGCTGGAGCTGACCGCCAAGATCGTCTCGGAGAGCAAGCTGACGACGATGATGGTGACGCACTCCATGCGCCAGGCGCTCGACTACGGCGACCGCACGGTGATGCTGCACCAGGGCAACGTGATCCTCGACGTGCAAGGCGAGGAACGCCGTGGCCTGGACGTGCCGCACCTGCTGCAGAAGTTCGAGGAAACGCGCGGCGCCAAGGTGGACGACGACGCCCTGCTCCTCGGCTAAGCCGCACGCAGCGTTTCAACGCACCATGAAAAACGGGCACCTTCGGGTGCCCGTTTTCCTTGGATGCGCCTGCCGTCGATCAGAAGCGGTGCTGCAGGCCCATCGTCACGCCGACCTGGTTGTTGCCATAACCCACCACGTCGCGCGACAGGCTCACGTTCTGGCCGTTCTTGGCCTTGGCATAACCGGCAGACAGATACGCCGTCGTGCGCTTGGACAGCGCGTACTGGCCGCGCACGGAGAACAGGATCGGATCGGCATCCGTGCCGTCCTTGATGTTCTGCTTGTACACCGCGCCGTACAGCGTGAAGGCCGGCGTCACGTCGTAGCTGGCACCCGCCCAATACATGTCGCTGCGCAGGCTGGCGGTGGCCGTGGTGAACGCGCGCTTGTAATTGCGGTAGCCCGCGAACAGCTTCAGTGCGCCGAAGTCGTAGCTGGCGCCGGCGTGAATGCCCTGGATGTAATCAGTCGTGTCTGCCGGCGTGGTGCTGGTGCCTGCGCCGTTCTGGCGATCCCACGTGACGGCTGCCGAGAAGCCGCCCACGCTGTAGCCAACGCCCAGGTCGTACTTGGAGCTGCTCTTGAAGTTGCCCGCTGCCTCGCCAAAGCCCACGGTGGCACCGAGCTTCAGGCCGGCAAACGTGCCGTCATAACGCACGGCGTTGGAAGCGCGCGAGAACAGGCCGTCCTTGCGGTCACCCGTTGCCGTGGACGATGTGGCCCACGAATAGTTCGGCGCATAGCCCATCGGGTCGTACGGCAGCATGAAGTCGTACGTCGTGGTGAAGGTGCGACCGGCGACCACCTGGCCGAAGCCGCCCGCCAGCCCCACCACCGCGCGGCGGTCGAACAGCGTGTTGTCGGTGTCGAGCTTGCCGGTGTCGATGGCGATGCCGCTTTCCAGGTTGAACACGGCCTTCAGGCCGCCGCCCAGGTCTTCGGTGCCGCGCATGCCCCAGCGCGATGTGTTCTTGCCGCCCGAGACGAGGCGCGTGGCGCTGCCGCCGTTCGGACCGGCGTGGTTCACATACTCGATGCCCGAATCCATGATCCCGTACAGGGTCACGTTGGAGGATTGTGCGGCGGCCGTGCCAGCCGTCGTCGCGGTGGCGAGCGCCACCACGGCCAGCGCCATCGAAGTCTTGTTCATCGGGTCTCCCTTATTCGTTGTCCTTGCGCAAAGGCCCAGTCACAGGGCCGTTGGGCGGGACGGATCGTATGAGGGATGCACTTTCAGTTCACTTTCGATTGACGGGAAATTGCGGGGCTGTGTCGCGGCGTTCTCGGGGGTTTCCCTAGCTTCAAAACATGCGGCGATGTCTGTATTCCTCTGCGGCTGATTGAGAGACGTCCCGATATGCGCATCCTGTTGGTGGAAGACAACCTGAAGCTGGCCAGCACGCTGGAAGAAGCCCTCGGCCAGGCCGGCTTCACGGTCGATTGCGTGCATGACGGCCACGCGGCGGACTTGCTGCTCTCCACGCAGGACTACGCGCTGGCCATTCTCGACATTGGTCTGCCCCGCCTGGACGGACTGGAAGTGCTGCGCCGCCTGCGCGCCCGCAAGAACCCGCTGCCGGTGATGATCCTGACCGCACATGGCGCCGTGGAAGAGCGCGTGCGCGGCCTCAACCTCGGGGCTGACGATTACCTTGCGAAACCGTTCGACCTGACCGAAGTCGAAGCCCGCGCCCGGGCGCTCATCCGACGCAGCCACGGCCACGAAAGCACGCAGCTGCAATGCGGCCCGCTGCACTACGACGGCATCAGCGGCGCCTTCACGCTCCATGGCGAACTGCTCGCCCTCACCGGCCGCGAGCGCGCCGTGCTGGAAGTCCTGATGCTGCGCGACGGTCGCGCCGTCAACAAGGCCGCCATCTCGGAAAAGATCTTCAGCATCAACGAATCCGTCAACGCCGACGCCATCGAGATCTATGTGCACCGCCTGCGCAAGAAGCTCGATGGCAGCGGCGTCGCCATCGTCATGCTGCGCGGCCTAGGGTATCTGCTGGAAGCCACGGAAGGCGCCGCCCCATGAACCCGTCGAGCCTGCGCCGGCAGCTTTCGTTCTGGCTGCTGCTGCCGCTGCTGGGGTTGCTCGCGCTCGATGCGTGGCTGACTTACACGCGCGCCATGACAGCCGCCAACGCCGCGTTCGACCGCACGCTCGAGGCCTCGCTCAAGGCCATGCGCGAAGGCGTGCGACTGCGCAACAAGCAATTCGCCATCGACCTGCCCTACCTCGCGCTGGACATTCTCGAATCGGAAACCGGCAGCAGCATCTTCTACCGGATCGTCGATGCCGGCGGCAGCACGCTCACCGGCTACGACGATCTGCCCATGCCCGGCGGGCAGCGCGCCACGCCCTATCGCACGCTGTTCTACGACACGCAGTTTCGCGGCATGCAGGTGCGCATGGCCGTGCAACCGCTGCCGGTGCGCGATGCGCAGTCGGGCCAAACGCAGGTCATCTGGCTGCTGGTGGGTGAAACGCTGGAGCCGCGCGAGGCGCTGGCGCACGAGATCCTGGCGGGTTCATTGCAGCAGGAAGTGCTGCTGGTGGTGCTGGCCGTGGGCATCGTCTGGCTGGGCGTGCGGCGCGGCCTGCGGCCGCTGCGCCAGTTGAGCGAAACCGTGGCCAGCCGCGGCACCGATGAGCTTGCACCGCTACCGCAGCAAGGCCTGCCAGCAGAGGTCGCGCCGCTCGTCGAAGCCATCAATCAGTACGTGGCGCGCCTGCTGCGCATGGTGCAGGCCCGCAAGCGCTTCTTTGCCGACGCCGCACATCAACTGAAGACGCCGCTGGCCGTGATCCAGGCGCAGTCGGAACTGGCCCTGCGCGAGCCCGACGGCGAGCGCATCCGCCGCCATCTGCAACCGCTGCACGGCACGGTCCGCGAAGCAGCCAAGGGCGTCCAGCAGCTGCTGTCGCTCTCGCGCCTGGAGCCCGACAGCGGCTACACACCGCAGTTGCAACCGCTGCGCTTCGATGCGCTGGCCGGCGACGTTGCACTCGAACTCGCGCCCGTGGCCCGCAAGGCTGGTATCGATCTCGGCTTCGAAGGCGAGCCCGTGATCGTGGCTGGCGACCCGCAATGGCTGCAGGAGCTGGTCGGCAACCTGCTTGACAACGCCCTGCGCTACGCCGGCCATGGCTCACGCGTGACTGTGCGCGTCAGCCGGCGCGCCATGGCGACGTTTGGCGAGCAGGGGGTGCTCCAGGTCGAAGACGACGGCCCCGGCATTGCCGTGCTCGAACGTGACGCGGTGTTCGGCCGCTTTTACCGCGGAGCCGCGGCAGCGGGCCACGAAGGCAGCGGCCTGGGCCTCGCCATCGTGCGCGAGATCGCCCGCATGCATGGCGGCACGGTCGCGCTGTCCGACACGCCTGGCGGCGGGCTGACCGTCACCGTCTGCCTGGCGCTCGCCCCTGCGGACGAAGCGGCGTCCTGATCCGACACGCCAGCGGTTGCTGCAAGACAACATCGGCAACTGCACCGTGCCCCGTCCGCCGATCACCCGTGCACCGTTTGCGTGACGACGCGGCGCACCATTTCCAGGCAGACGGCGCGCGGGCCTGTTCCGGCCAAATTGGTTCCATCCGGACGCTGTTACGCCCGCCGGTTCGCCACAGATTGCCAGCGACCAGGAGCCGGCGCGCGTGCCCCAGGCTGATCGGCTGCGATGCCTGCTAGAGCAAGGCATCGGGGGTTTTCCCTATTGTGGTGCCCACGCGTACCGCGCTCACTGGGGCGGTGCTCAGCTCGCATAAATTGGCTCCATCAAATAGCCAGAATTGGGTCCACTTGATAAAACCATGAGCCGCTATAGTCCATTCACAAATCGTCACAACACGACCGGTTGACGGAGGAGCAGCAATGAAGACCGACGACGTGATCGTCAGCTTTCGCGGTGTACGCAAGACGTATGACGGCGAGACCCTCGTGGTCAAGCACCTGGACCTGGACATCTACCAGGGCGAGTTCCTCACCCTGCTCGGTCCGTCCGGCTCGGGCAAGACCACGTGCCTGATGATGCTGGCCGGGTTCGAATTCCCGACCAGCGGCGAGATCCGCCTCGAAGGCGCGCTGCTGAACAACGTGCCGCCGCACAAGCGCAACATCGGCATGGTGTTCCAGAACTACGCGCTGTTTCCGCACATGACAGTGGCGCAGAACGTGGAATACCCGCTGACCGTGCGCAAGCTGCCCGCCGCCGAACGTGCCGAGCGCGTGCACAAGGCCCTGCAGATGGTCCGCATGGAAGGCTTTGCCAAGCGCTACCCCGCGCAGCTCTCGGGCGGCCAGCAGCAGCGCATTGCACTGGCCCGCGCGCTGGTGTTCGAGCCCAAGCTCGTGCTGATGGACGAACCGCTGGGCGCGCTCGACAAGCAACTGCGTGAACACATGCAGTACGAGTTGAAATCGCTGCACGAAAAGCTGGGCGTGACCTTCGTCTACGTGACGCACGACCAGGGCGAGGCGCTCACCATGTCCGACCGCGTCGCCGTGTTCGACAAGGGCATCGTGCAGCAGCTCGACACGGTGGACAGCCTCTACGAGCGCCCCTGCAACGAGTTCGTCGCCAACTTCATCGGCGACAGCAACACGCTGCGCGGCACCGTCATCCGCGTTGACGGCGAGTACTGCGAACTGCAACTCAACGACGGCGCCCGCGTGGTCGGCCGCAACGTGGCCGGCGCCAACGTCGGGGCCACGGCCACGGGCTGCATCCGCCCCGAGCGCATGCGGCTGGCCGAGGGCACCTCCGCCGCCGGCAACGCGATCACCGGGCAGACGCGCGGCCTCGTCTACTTTGGCGACCACGTGCGCATGCGCTGCGCCCTGCCAGACCAACCCGAATGCTTCGTCAAGGTGCCGCTGGGCACGCGCGCGCTCGAAGGCTTTACGCCCGGCGCGCCGATCCAGCTCGAGTTCGCGCCTGAACACCTGCGCGTTTTTGTCTGAGCCGTAACACGACCACAAAGCCGTATCCACACGCTAAAGCCAAAAGAGGAGCCAACATGAAACACATCACGAAGACGCGTCTGAGCGTACTTGCCGGCGCGTTCGCCATTGCATTCGGTGCGCAGTCGGGCGCCCATGCGGCGGAACTCACCGTCGTCAACTTTGGCGGTGCCAACGGCGATGCGCAGAAGGCCGCCTTCAACAAGCCGTTCGAGGCGCAGACCGGCAACAAGGTCACCGTGGTCGAGTACAACGGCGAGCAGGCCAAGATCAAGGCCATGGTCGAAGCCAAGCACGTCAACTGGGACGTAGTGGAAGTCGAATCCGGCGACATCGGCCGCGGCTGTGACGAAGGCCTGTTCGAGAAGCTCGACTGGAGCAAGATCGCCAAGAAGACCGACCTGATCCCGGAAGCACCGCAAACCTGCGGCGTGGGCTTCTTCGTGTGGTCCACCGCGCTGGCCTACAACGCCGACAAGCTCAAGACCGCCCCCAAGGGCTGGGCCGATTTCTGGGACGTGAAGACCTTCCCGGGCAAGCGTGGCATGCGCAAGGGCGCGCGCTACAACCTGGAATTCGCGCTGATGGCCGACGGCGTGCCGGTCAAGGATGTCTACAAGGTGCTGGCCACCAAGGATGGCCAGCACCGCGCGTTCAAGAAGCTCGATCAGCTCAAGCCGTACATCCAGTGGTGGGAAGCCGGCGCACAGCCGCCGCAGTTCCTGGTGGCGGGTGACGTGGTGATGTCCACCGCCTTCAACGGCCGCATCGATGCCGCGCAACGCGAAGGCAAGAACCTCAAGGTGGTGTGGAACGGCAGCATCTACGACCTCGACTACTGGGCCATCCCGAAGGGCTCGCCCAACAAGGCGCTGGCCGAGCAGTACATCGCCTACACGCTGTCGCAGAAGCCGCAGCAGGAATACGCCAAGCACATCGCGTACGGCCCGGCCAACGTGGCCGCCATCAAGGCGCTCGATGCCAAGACGCAGGCCAACATGCCGAACTCGCCCGAGAACAGCAAGAACGCGGTGCTGCAGAACCTGCAGTTCTGGACCGACCACGGCGACGAGCTGGAGCAGCGCTTCGCTTCTTGGGCGTCGAAGTAACCGCATCGCGGTGTAACGCAGTGACCGCGCGGATGCCCTGCAGGTTTGGCGAGGCATCCGCCGGACGAATTCCCGTAGCGATGGCGAGGCAGCATTGAAGACCATGACGATCGCGGCTGAATCGGTTCCGGAATCGACGGCCAAACTCAAACGCGAATTGAAGAGCGCTGAGGCGCGCAGGCGTGCCATGGCGCTGGCGCTGGTGGCGCCGCTCGCGATCTTCCTGCTGCTGATCTTTGTCGTGCCGATCGGCGCCCTGCTCACACGCGCCGTGCAGAACCCCGAGGTGGCCGACGCGCTGCCCAAAACCGTCGTCGCCCTGAAGGGCTGGGACCGCAAGAGCCCGCCGACCGACGCCGCCTACGCCGCGCTCGCCGCCGACCTCACGACCGTGAGCGAAGGCGAAGCGATGGGCGCACTGGCCCGCCGCCTCAACACAGAAATTTCAGGCTTCCGCTCGCTGGTGGCCAAGACCGCGCGCGCCATGCCGCTGGCCGATGACCAGGGCAAGGCATCGACGCTCACGCCCAGCCAGACCCGCGCCAAGCTGCTTGAAGTCGACGAGCGCTGGGGCGATGTCGCGTATTGGCAGGCCATTGCCAAGAACAGCAGCCGCACGTCGCCGTTCTACCTGCTGGCCGCGCTGGACCACCGGCAAGACGCCTTCGGCCACATCGAAGCCACCGACCCCGACGAGCAGATCTACGTGACGGTGTTCGTGCGCACCTTCGTCATCAGCGCGATGGTGACGCTGTTCGCACTGCTGCTGGGCTATCCGCTGTCGTACTGGATCGCCTCGCTGCCGGAGCGCCGCGCCAACCTCGTCATGGTGATGGTGCTGATCCCGTTCTGGACGTCCATCCTCGTGCGCGTGGCGGCGTGGATCGTGCTGCTGCAGACCGAAGGCCTGATCAACCACGGCCTGATCGACCTCGGCATCATCAAGGAGCCGCTGGCGCTGCTGTTCAACCGCGTGGGCGTGTACATCTCGATGACGCACATCCTGCTGCCGTTCATGATCCTGCCGCTCTACAGCGTGATGAAGTCGATCCCGCCGACGTACCAGCGCGCGGCCGTGTCGCTGGGCAGCCATCCGTTTGCCGCCTTCTGGCGCGTGTATGTGCCGCAGACGTATCCGGGCATCGGCGCCGGTGCGCTGCTGGTGTTCATCCTGGCGCTCGGCTACTACATCACCCCCGCGCTGCTGGGCGGGCCAAACGACCAGATGGTCAGCTACTACGTGGCGTACTTCACCAACGTCACGATCAACTGGGGCATGGCATGCGCGCTGGGTGCGCTGCTGTTGCTGGCCACGCTGGTGCTGTACGCCGTGTATGGACGCTTCACGCGGCCCAAGGTCCGCGTTGGTTGAACGGAGCCCATCGAACATGAAACTCGCCAAACCGATGTTCGCCCCGCACACCTCCCTCATCGAGCGCCTGTGGTACTTCGCACTGCGCGGCCTGGCCGTGCTGACCCTGCTGTACCTCGTGCTGCCGGTGCTGGTGATCGTGCCGCTGTCGTTCTCGTCGAGCACGTTCCTGTCGTATCCGATTCCAAGCTATTCGCTGCGCTGGTATCAGAACCTCGTCACGTCGGATGAATGGCGCATGGCGGCCAAGAACAGCTTCATCGTCGCGCCCGCCGCCACGATCGTCGCAACGGTGCTCGGCACCCTGGCCGCCATCGGGCTGAACAAGGCGGACTTCCGCGGCAAGGGCCTGCTGATGGCGGTGCTGGTGTCGCCGATGATCGTGCCAGTGGTCGTCGTAGGCGTCGGCATGTACCTGTTCTTTGCCCCGCTGGGCCTGGCCAACACGTATATCGGGCTGATCCTCGCGCATGCGGCGCTGGGCGTGCCGTTTGTGGTGACGACAGTACTGGCGACGCTGCAGGGCTTCAATCACAACCTCGTGCGGGCGAGCCTGTCGCTGGGTGCCAACCCGGTCATGACGTTCTTCCGCATTACGCTGCCCGTCATCGCACCGGGCGTGATTTCCGGCGCGCTGTTTGCGTTTGCCACGTCGTTTGACGAAGTGGTGGTGACGCTCTTCCTGGCGGGGGCCGATCAGGTGACGCTGCCGCGCCAGATGTTTACCGGGATTCGCGAAAACATCTCGCCGACGATTGCGGCGCTGGCGACGATTCTGATTGTGTTTTCGACGTGTCTGCTGTTGACGTTTGAATGGCTGCGGGGGCGGGCTGCGGCTAAGGCGGTGGCGTAAGGGTTGTTGGGTTTGGGTTGTTTCTTGTGGTGCATCCCTTGTTTCAGCCCCGGCAGGGGGAGAAACAAGCGCAGCGCCGCCGCGCCAACCCATCAAGCCACCAGTTCCAAATTCCGAACGCAACACGCAGATCTATTTCCTCGGCGCCCCGAGCTCAGAGCTCGACAGCGGGACGGCAGACCGCCAAGTGTCGCGGTCTGCCGCTGCTTACAGGAACATCCCGCCCGACGCCTCAATCCGCTGCGCATTGATCCACCGGTTATCCGGCGACAGCAACGAGGCCACCACGCCGCCAATATCGTCCGGCAGGCCAGCGCGCCCCAGTGCCGTATTGGACGCCACCATCGCATTGAGGCTCGCGTTGTCGCGCACCGCACCGCCGCCAAAGTCCGTCTCGATGGCGCCCGGCGCCACCACGTTCACGGCAATGCCGCGCGGGCCGAGTTCCTTCGCTAGATAGCGCGTCAGCACCTCCACCGCGCCCTTCATTGCCGCATACGCGCCGTAGCCCGGCAGCGCAAAGCGCGCCAGCCCCGACGAGATATTCACGATGCGCCCGCCGTCCGCCATGAGTGGCAGCAGGATCTGCGTGAGGAAGAACACGCCCTTGAAATGCACGTTCATCAGTTCGTCGAACTGCGCTTCGGTGGTTTCGGCCACCGTGGCATGCACGCCAACGCCGGCGTTGTTGACGAGGTAATCGAAGCGCTCGGCCTTCCACTGCGCCAGCACGCCGCGCACGGCCTCGGCAAAAGCCGGGAACGTGGCGATCTTGCCGACGTCCAGCTGCAAGGCGGCGGCGCGGCGGCCCTGGGCAGTCAGTTCAGCGACGAGGGCATCGGCTTCCGCTCGGTTGGTGCGGTAGGTGAAGATCACGTCGGTGCCGCGCTGGGCCAGCTTCTGCACCATGTTCTTGCCAAGGCCGCGGCTACCGCCGGTGACGATCGCAATGGGGGTGTGGGTCTGTGTCATGTTTGCTCTCCGGTTGGGTTTGGGATGGCTGTCGAACACCGTGAGAGCATGGTATTGGGCGACAAACAAAGAATAAATCTCGCTTATCCTATCGCTGTGTTTGCTCACAGATAACAATTAGCCCGCCCGCCATGTCCACCAACCAACTCGAAGCCATGCAGGTTTTTGTGCGCGTGGCTGAACTTGCCAGCTTCACGCGCGCGGCAGAAGCCTTGAGCATTCCCAAGCCGGCCGCCTCGGTGGCGGTGCAGCAGCTGGAGACGATGCTCGGCACGCGCCTGCTGCACCGGACCACCCGCAAGGTGCAGCTCACGCAGGACGGCCAGACGTTCTACGAGCGCTGCCAGGATCTGCTGGCCGACATGGACGAACTGCAGACCATGTTCCGCCAGAGCCCGCAGGCGCTGCGCGGCCGGCTGCGCGTCGACATGCCGGTGGGCGTGGCGCGCCGCATCGTCATCCCGGCCCTGCCCGCGTTTCTGGAGATGCATCCCGACCTCGAGATCGAGCTGTCCAGCACCGACCGCCGCGTAGACCCCGTGCGCGAAGGCTTCGACTGCGTCCTGCGCATCGGCAACCTGGCCGACAGCAGCCTGATCGCCCGCCCGCTCGGCCAGCTGCATCAGGTGAACTGCGCGAGCCCCAGTTACATCGCGCGCTATGGCATGCCGAAAACGCTCGACGACCTCGACCACCATCGCATCGTCCATTACGTGCAGACGCTGGGGACGAAGTCGCCGGGGTGGGAATACACGGTGGACGGCCGCTCGGCGTTCCGGCCGATGAAAGGCGCGGTGACCGTCAGCTCGGCCGAGAGCTACGATGCAGCGTGCCGCGCGGGGCTCGGAATGATCCAGGCACCGGTGTACGCGGGGCTGTCGTCGGCGATTGCGGACGGTACGCTCCTTGACGTCATGCCCGACTTCCGGCCGCCGCCGATGCCGGTTTCGCTGGTGTATCCCAACCGGCGAAACCTGCCGGTTCGGGTGCAGGTCTTCATGAACTGGATGAGCGAGTTGCTGGAGCCGTATCTGGAACCGCTGGGCACGAATGCGTAGGCGCTCCGCCTTGCGGCCGGTGTAGTCTCACGGCTTGCCGCCGCCCGCAATCTCACCCCCGACCCAGCCAATGAACGCTCTCCAACACTGCGCGATGTGCGCGCTGCTCGCCTGCAGCGTCGCCGTCGCTTCGCCCGATGAAGATCGACTCGGCAAGGCGCAAGGCTATCCGCTCGCGCCAAGCGCCGCACGCATCCACGAGGCCCAGTACATCGTGGGGGCCTTCAGCGGCATGGACCGCATCTCGCCGTCTTGCGAACTGGCGCCGGCCGACCAACCGGTGCAGCTCAAGATCGCAGACAAGGAGGCGGATGTCCGGTATCGCTTCCGCAACCATGACTACACGCTGGCCGACTACATGGAGCATCAGCGCGCGACCGCTGTGCTGATCGTTCAGGACGGCGTCATCCTGGCCGAGCATTACGGCTACGACCGCACGCGCGACATGCGCATGCTGTCCAACTCGATGGCCAAGACGCTGGTTGCACTGGCCATCGGCAAGGCGCTGGAGGATGGAAGCCTGCACTTGCTGGACGACCGTGTTGACCAGTACGTGCCGGACCTTGCAGGCACGCTGTACGGTGAAACGCGCATCGTCGATCTGCTGCGCATGGCCTCCGGCGCGAAGTACGTCGAGGACTACACCCCCACCGACGACCGTGCACGTTTTCTCAAGACGGCAGCAAAGCAAGGCGTGCTCGCGGCCGCGGCCCAGGTCAACGAGCGCGCCGATGCGCCGGGCACGCGTTTCAACTACGCGGGCGCGCAAACCGAAGTGTTGGCGCTCGTGCTGCAAGCGGCGACGCACCGCAGCCTGTGCGACTTCGTTGACGACAAGCTATGGAAGCCGATGGGGGCCGAAGGCAAGGCGACCTACCTCCTGCGCCAATCCGACGGATCGGCGTTTGCCCAGGGCGGCTTCAATGCAACGGCGCGGGACTACGCGCGCCTCGGCTCGATGCTGGCCAACGATGGCGTGGTGCAAGGCCGGCAAGTCGTGCCGCGCGACTTCCTGCTCGACATGACCGACGCAGCGCGCCAGCCCGATGCGTTTCGCCCGGGGCAGATGACGTATCTCGGCAGCCGCTATTACGGCTACGGCTATCAGGTCTGGCTTTTGCCGGGACAAGCACGGCGATTCGTGCTGCTCGGCATCCATGGGCAGGCGATCTACGTGGACCCGCAATCCGGGCTCACCATGGTCCATCTTGCGGTGGGCCAGGACGCGTCGGGCGATGCAAGCGGCGCGCACCTGGGCGCCGAGCGTGATGCGTTGTGGCGCGGCGTTGTCGAGAAGTTTGGCCGCTAGACGCTCCGCTGGTGCTGGTAAAAAAACGCGCCGAGATCACGTCGGCGCGTTTTTTCTTTCAGCACGCGGCTTCCGTTAGAACCGATGGTTGACCCGCACGTACGCAGACTGCGCAGACACGTGGCTCGTATTGATGGTGGTATCCACACCCAAGGACACCGTGGTCGCCTTGGCTGCCTGGAGCGTGACGCTCGCACCCGTCGTCAGGAACGAACGCGGCAGATCGGTGCCCGGGGCCGCGAACACGGTGCCGTCCTGGCTCTGCACCTGGACGACACGGCCGGCGTTCATCAGCTCATGCGCATAGCCCAAGCGAAGTTGCACGTTGACGGGGCGCACGTCTCCGAAGGCCTTGTCGAGCGTGACGCCCACATACGGCTGGAGGCTGCGCGCGCTGTCCGGGCCGACCTGGAGGTTCTGGCCGTGGGCGCCGTCCTCTCCGAAGCCGCTGCCGCGCACGTAGGCGTAGCGCAGGCCCAGGTGCGGCGCGAGGCGGAGGCCGCCGATCTCCAGGGGCAAGCTGGCTTGCGTGGCAGCCGTGAATTCGTGCGCGAGATGGTCGCCCTCGGCGGTGCCCACGCTGCCGAACGGCCGCTTCTGCGAGAAGAAATCGAGCCCATAGCCGACCGTGGCCGACAGGTTGATGGCGCCCATCGGCTGCGCGCCGTAAAGTGCCACGCGCAACGTGTCGATGGCGCCCGATGCGCCGGTCGTGTCCTCGCCGAGCGTGGTGTGCGTGTAGCCGCCCGCCGCGCCGACGGTGGCCGCGCCCATGCGGCCCTCCGCTCCCGCCAGGAACCCGTAGGCGTGCGTGAGGAAGCCCGGCGCATTGCCTGTGCCGCCCACCTTCGTGCTGGATCCGCTGGCCGTAGCCCAGACGTTGGTGGCGCCGCCCAGCGCGTCTTGCGGCCCGGACAGCCGGCCGAGCAGCGCGGCGTTGGCGCCTTGCGCCTGCAGCAGCGCCGTCGTGCCAAGCGCCGTGTAGATGGAGGTTTTTGTCGGGGCGACGACGGTCCCGCCGCCGGGTGCACCGGGCGCCGTTGCTTCCGCGAGCAGCAGATCGACCGCATTCGTTCCGTAGTCCACCGAGGTCTGCAGCGTGCCGAGGCTGGCGCCGGCCGTGGCGGTGCTGACGTTGGCGAAGCGGCCCGTCACGCCGTTGGCCGCGCTCAGCACGGTGTAGCGGCGCGCGGTGTAGGTGCCCGGATCGAACACGATGGCAAGCGACCCGCCGAGCGCCGCGGCACCGCCCACGCGCAGTTGCGAGGCGTCCGTCGGGCTGACCTCGATGGCGAGCGTCCCGCCCGACGCTTGCGTGTAATTGCCCCCAACGGACAGCGTGCCGATGGAGCCGCCCGGCGCCACCACCCCGCTGCTGCTCACATCGCCCGAAACCGTGCCGTGGCCGCGCAGCGTGCCCAGCGCGTTCACCAGGACATTGCCGCCAAGCACGGCACTGGCGTTTGCCGCATCGCCGACGGCCAGCGTGCCGCCTGCCACCGTGGTCGACCCAGAGAAGCCGCTGCTGACACCGTTCAACGTGAGCGTGCCCGTGCCCTGCTTGATCAACGATCCGTTGCCGCTCAGGCTGCCACCGAAGGCTTGGGACGAGTCGTCGGCCAGCGTCAGCGCGCTGCCATTCAGCACCACGCGGCTGCCAGCGACGCCAGACAGATGGGCGACCGTCTGGCTGGCTCCTGCGGACAGATCGAGTGCCGACGTTGCGCCCGTGAGCGTGACGGTCGTGCCCGAGGCCAGGCGGCCGGCACCCGTCAACGCCAGCGTGCCGGCGTTGATCGTCGTTGCACCGCCATAGGTGTTCACGCCGGACAGAGTTTGCGTGCCGCCATTCAACGTGAGGCCGCCCGTGCCGCCGATTGCGCCGCTGAAGGTGCCGGCTGCGTTGGCGAGCGTCAGCGACCTGCCACCAAGGGCGACGATGCCCGAACCCGTCAGTGCGTTGATCGTGGCGCCGGACGTCGTCCCCGAAATATCGAAGGTGCCGTTGTTCACCACGCCGCTGGAGGCCGCGATGCTGCCAGCGCCGGACAGCGCGAGTGTGCCGCCGCCGATCGTCGTTGCGCCGGTAAAGCCGTTGACGCCCGACAGCGTTTGCGCGCCACCGCTGACCGTGAGGCCGCCCGTCCCCCCGATCGTGCCGCTGAACGTGCCGGCTGCGTTCGCAAGCGTGAGCGTCCGGCCACCGAGGGCGACGATGCCGGAGCCGGTCAATGCGTTGATGGTCGCGCCCGAGGTCGTCCCCGAAATATCAAACGTGCCGTTGTTCACCACGCCGCTCGAAGCCGCGATGCTGCCGGCGCCAGACAACGCGAGCGTGCCCGCATTGATGGTCGTGCTGCCGGCATAGCCCGCCGTGCCCGAGAGGGTCAACGTGCCGGCCCCGGCCTGCACCAGATTGCCGGCGCCGCTGATGGTGCCGGCGTACGTCACCGCGTCGCTGCGATTGAAAGCCAGTGTGCCGTTGTTGACGATGTTGCCGGCCACCGAACCAGTGGTGCCGCCGTTGCCGATCTGCAGCGTGCCCGTGGTGATGGTGGTCGCGCCGGTGTAGGTGTTGTCGCCCGTCAGCGTGATCGTTCGACTGCCGGTGACGCCCACGCCGCCCGCGCCCGATATGACGCCTGACACCACGAGGTTCGTCGTGGTCGAATCGAGCGTGACGCGCGACGTGGCGTCGCCCAGCGTGACGTTGTTGGAGAGCGAGAGGCCTGCAGTGCCGGCAGTGATCTTGGCTGCCGCCCCCGCGGCCACCTCGAGGTTGCCGATGATGTTGGAACCCGTCACCAGTTGCAGCGTGTTGTTCGTCCCGTTGAACTGGATGGCTGCCGCACGCGTCACGCCGTCGCTGGACAATCCGCCGCTGATCGTGCCGCCATTGACGATGACGGCGCCGTTGGCAATGACACCCGCGCCCGCGGCACCGCCGTTGCCCGCGCCGCCGGTAATCGTGCCGACGTTGGTCAGCACGTTGAACGCGGCGGCCAGGTTGACGCCCGCGCCACTGGCACCGGCCGTGCTGCCCGCGCCACCGGCAGCGCCGCCAACACCGCCGACGATCGTCCCGATGTTGGTCACCTGCGAGCCGGACCCCAAGGTCAGCAACCCATCGCCGCCGCCTCCACCGCCACCCGGGTTTCCGCCGCCGCCTCCGTTGCCACCATTGCCACCAACCAGCGTGCCTTGGTTGTTCACTTCGCCGACCGGCGTCACCATCACCAGGCCTGCGCCGCCACCGCCGCCGCCTCCACCGTTGGAAGCGGCCCCCGATGTGCCGGCCCCCCCGTTTCCGCCCGCGCCGCCCTGCACAGTTGCGCCATTGCTGACAGTGACGCTGGTGCCCGTGGAATACACGCCCGCACCGCCGCCACCCCCACCGGCTGCAAAGTTGAATCCGTCGTACGCTTGGCCCGCGCCGCCCTGCGCGTTTGCGTTGACCACGGCATCGCCAGCGAGTACGACGGCCGGCGAGCCTCCAACGCCGCCCTGCCCGCTGTCGTTCGTGGCACCGGTGCCACCCGTGCCGCCTGAGGTTGGCCCGCCGGGGACTTGGACAGTGGCAGTGCCTCCGCCCAGCGTCGAAGAACCGCCGCCTCCGCCATTGCCGCTGCCGCCGTTGCCGCTGCGATCCGGGATGCCGTTGCCGCCCGCGGCGCTGCAATTGGCGATCGTGGTCGGCGAGCACGTGGCGGCCCAGCCTGGGAGCGCCGTGCCCGCCAGGCCGACCGACACACCGATGGAAATGAGCGAAGCGCGCCGACGCGCATGCGCTGTGTGGGTACCGGCGTCAACGCCCCCGTGCGACGCCTTTGTGCATTCGGACACCACCTGCGGCGCACGCAAGGTGCGGCTCCAGACCAGCCGATAGACCCGGTTCATGTCGATCCCCTCGTTGCATAGACCCATGGGCCCGGCGCTGATCTTGGAGAGGCATGACCGTGGCGCGGTTGACCCGTTCTTGTGTTGTCGCTTTCCGGTGCGCCGCCGGGTGGATGCATTCTTCGGCTGATAGAGCGTGGCGCATGCGGGCGCAATATAACACTTGCCTAAGGAATATTGCCGCGGCCATCTCAGGCCGGCCGCGTGGATGCGTACCCGTGGCGACGGGCCAAAAAAAACGCGCCGAGTGGCCCCGGCGCGTTTTGCATTGCTGCGGCAGAACAGGTCAGCCCATCCACTTCCGCGCGTTGCGGAACATCCGCATCCACGGGCTGCTGCCGTCGCCGGCGGTCTCCCATTCCTTCGGATGCCAGCTCATCTGCACGGCCCGGAACACGCGCTCCGGATGCGGCATCAGCACGGTGAAGCGGCCGTCGTGCGTCGTCACCGACGCAATGCCCTGCGGCGAGCCGTTCGGGTTCAGCGGATACGTCTGCGTGACTTCGCCACGGTTGTCGACGTAGCGCAGGCCCACGGCCACCTTGCCGATGTCGCCCTGCTGCGAGAAGTCGGCATAGCCTTCGCCGTGCGCGACGACGATGGGGATGCGGCTGCCTTCCATGCCCGCGTAGAAGATCGACGGGGATGCCTCCACCTGCACGGTCACCAGGCGGCCTTCGTATTGCTCCGACTGGTTGCGCGTGAACTTCGGCCATGCGCCGGCGCCCGGGATGATCGGGGCGAGGTTCGCCATCATCTGGCAACCGTTGCACACACCCAGCGCGATCGAATCGGTGCGGTTGAAGAAAGCCGCGAACTGCTCGGCAAGCATGCTGTTGAAGAGGATCGTCTTCGCCCAGCCTTCGCCCGCGCCCAGCACATCGCCGTAGCTGAAACCGCCGCAGGCGACGAAGCCCTTGAAGCTGGCGAGGTTCGTGCGGCCGGCCAGCAGGTCGCTCATGTGGACGTCGTAGGTGTCGAAACCGGCCTTGTCCATCGCATAGGCCATTTCGATCTGCGAGTTCACGCCCTGCTCGCGCAGGATCGCCATGCGCGGGCGGGCGCCCGTGGCGATGAACGGCGCGGCCACGTCTTCGGCAATGTCGAACGTGAGCTTGGGCGAGATGCCCGGGTCTTCAGCGTCGAGGATGCGGTCGTATTCGCTCTGCGTGCACTCCGGGTTGTCGCGCAGGCTGGCGATGCGCCAGGAGACATCCGTCCAGGTGCGTTGCAGTTCGATGCGGGAGGCGCTGAACACCTTCCTGGCGTCGCGCCAGATCTCGATGTGGTCGTTGGCGTTCGGTGCGCCGATGACGTGGCTGCAGGCGGCCAGGCCGTGCTCGCGCAGCACCGCGAAGACGGCATCGCGCTGCGCCAGCGGCACCTGAATGACGGCACCGAGTTCTTCGGCAAACAGCGCGCGCAGCGTCAGGTCGGCGCGGCGGCCGGAGATCTGCTGCGCCCAGTTCTTGGCGTCGCCGTAGTCGGATTCATGCGCGCCGTCGAGCGTCAGCATGTCGACGTTGATCGACACACCGCAGTGGCCGGCGAAGGCCATTTCGCAGACGGTTGCCCACAGGCCGCCGTCGGAGCGGTCGTGGTACGCCAGCAGCGAACCGCTGGCGTTCAGTTGCTGGATGGCGGCGAAGAAGCGCTTGAGGTCTTCGGCGTCGTCCACGTCGGGCACGCTGTTGCCGATCTGCTGCGTGACCTGGGCCAGGATGCTGCCGCCCATGCGGTTCTTGCCGCGGCCCAGGTCGATCAGGATCAGCGTGCTGTCTGCCGGCGCGTTGGCCGATTCGACCTGCTTGAGCTGCGGCGTGAGCGTCTTGCGCACGTCCGTCACCGGCGCGAACGCCGAGACGATCAGCGAGACCGGCGCGACGACTTCCTTGGCAACGCCGTCGTCTTCCCACTTGGTGCGCATCGACAGCGAATCCTTGCCCACCGGAATGCTGATGCCGAGCGCCGGGCACAGCTCCATGCCGACGGCCTTCACGGTGTCGTACAGGCGGGCGTCTTCGCCGTTCACGCCGCAGGCGGCCATCCAGTTGGCGGACAGCTTCAGCTGCGTGAGCGAATCGATCGGTGCGGCCGCGATGTTCGTGATGGCCTCGCCGATCGCCATGCGGCCCGATGCCGGTGCGTTGATGACGGCCAGCGGCGTGCGCTCGCCCATCGTCATCGCCTCGCCGGCATAACCCTTGTAGTCGAGCGTCGTGACGGCCACGTCGGCCACCGGCACCTGCCACGGGCCGACCATCTGGTCACGCGTGTTCAGGCCACCGACGGTGCGGTCGCCAATGGTGATGAGGAACGACTTGCTGGCCACCGTCGGATGGCGCAGCACGTCGCGTGCGACGACTTCCAGGTCCAGGCCGGTGACATCGACTTCTGGTAGCTCCTGCGCGACGCGGCGAACGTCGCGGTGCATGCGCGGCGGCTTGCCGAGCAACACGTCCATCGGCATGTTGACCGGGAAGTGCTCGGGGCTGTCGGCCGGGGCGCTGCTGTCGACCACTTGCAGCTGCTGTTCGTCGGTCGCAAAGCCGACCACCGAGAATGGCGCGCGCTCGCGCTCGCACATCGCCTGGAAGCGCGGGAAATCGCCCGGGGCGATGGCCAGCGTGTAGCGCTCCTGCGATTCGTTGCACCAGATTTCGGCCGGGGAGAGCCCCGATTCTTCCAGATGCACCTGGCGCAGGTCGAACCGTGCGCCCTTGTCTGCGCCGTCCACCAGTTCCGGGAAGGCGTTCGAGATGCCGCCCGCACCGACGTCGTGGATCGACAGGATCGGGTTGTCTTCGCCCAGCGCCCAGCACGCGTTGATGACTTCCTGCGCGCGACGCTGCATTTCGGGGTTGCCGCGCTGGACGGAGTCGAAGTCCAGGTCGGCGGTATTGGTGCCGGTGGCCATCGAGCTGGCCGCGCCGCCGCCCATGCCGATGCGCATGCCGGGGCCGCCCAGCTGCACCAGCAGCGTGCCGGCAGGCAGGCCATGCTTGTGCGTGTGCCCGGCATCGATGTTGCCAATGCCGCCGGCGATCATGATCGGCTTGTGATAACCGCGCACGGTGCCGCCCACGTTCTGCTCATAGACGCGGAAATAGCCGCCGAGGTTGGGCCGGCCGAATTCGTTGTTGAACGCAGCGCCGCCGATCGGGCCTTCGATCATGATCTGCAGCGGCGAGGCGATCCGCTCGGGCTTGCCGACGGGGCCCGGTGCCGCTTCATCGGGATTGCGGTGCGCCATGGGCTGGGCCGCATCGCGGGCGTTTTCCCACGGCTGCACGGCGTCGGGCAGCAGCAGGTTTGACACGGTGAAGCCCGTCAGCCCGGCCTTGGGCTTGGCGCCACGGCCGGTCGCGCCTTCGTCGCGGATCTCACCGCCCGCGCCGGTCGACGCACCGGGGAACGGCGAGATGGCTGTCGGGTGGTTGTGCGTCTCCACCTTCATCAGCGTGTGCGTGAGGGCTTCGCGGCGGCCGTACTGCGGCACACCCGTCTCGCCTTCCGTGCCTGCGCGCGGGAACCAGCGCTCGGCCATGCCGCCTTCCATGATGGCGGCGTTGTCCGAATACGCGACGATCGTGCCCTGCGGCGCAAGCTGGTGCGTGTTGCGGATCATCGCGAAGAGCGACTTGTCCTGCTGCTCGCCGTCGATCGTCCAGTCGGCGTTGAAGATCTTGTGGCGGCAGTGCTCGCTGTTGGCCTGCGCGAACATCATCAGCTCGACGTCGGTCGGGTTGCGTTCGAGCTTGCGGTAAGCATCGACGAGGTAGTCGATTTCGTCGTCGGAGAGGGCCAGGCCCATCTCGACGTTGGCGGCTTCCAGCGCCTGGCGACCGCCGGCGATGTCCACAAAGCGCAGCGGCTTGGCCGGCAGCACGTCGAACAGGCCGTAGCCGGCCTCGCGCGTGTCGACCACGGTTTCGGTCATGCGATCGTGCAGGTGTGCGGCGACGGCGGCGCGGGTGGCGTCGTCCAGGTGCCTGGCAGTACCGGTCAGGCTGCGGATCAGCCCCTTCCTGCACGTCACGGTGAATTCGACGCCCCGCTCGATCCGGTGGATCTGCGGCAGCGCGCAGTGGCGGGCGATTTCCGTCGCCTTGCTGGCCCACGGCGAGATCGTGCCGAAGCGCGGGATGACCACGAAGCGGTCACCCTCGACATCGGCCGGGGCGGGCGAACCGTAGGTCAGCAGCGCTTGCACACGGGCAGCCTCATCGGCCGACAACGGCGTGTCGGCGGCGACGAAATGCAGGTATTGGGCACTGACGGCATCGATGTCCGGATCGATGCGCTTAAGGGTGGAAAGCAGGCGTTGCTGGCGGAAGGCGGACAGCGCGAGAGCGCCGGGGAAGCACGAGAAATGCGCCATGGTGGGCAAGGCAGGCAGTAGCAGGAAGAGGAGGTTTCCCGGCGTGCGCGGGAAAACCGCTATTGTACCTTGCCCAAGCGTTGTTACCGACCGTCAAATCACCCTGAAATCGCCCATGAACAGCCGTTGCCGCGGCTGGAACGCGCGTTTCACAGCGACGTTGCGGAGCGCGCTGCCTGTTCGTAGAGCCCGGTCAGCACGCGCAGCAGGCGCGCGAGTTCGCCAATCTCGGCATTTTCTTCGCCGCCGGGCGAGATATTGCTGGTCAGGCACTGCTCGCGGATCTCGCGGTAGCGGGAGCAGGCCGTCTCGCCGGCCTCGGTGGTGGTGTATGTGACTTCCTTTCCGTTGCGCGTGCCCTCCACCAGCCCCATGCCCTGCAGTTTCTTGAGCGAATACGTGACGAGGTGGGTGTCTTCCACATTCAGCACGAAGCAGATGTCGGCCAGCCGCTTGGCGCGGCCCCGGTGGTTGACGTGGTGCACCACCAGCACGTCCAGGAAGGTCAGGTCGCGCACCCCGGCCGCCGCCATGCAGCGCACGCACCAGCGGTTGTAGGCGTTGTAGGCCGTGTTCAGCGCAAATTCGAACTCCGACAGCTCCGGACTGCGCAGCGATACAAGGTGCGACGAAGACACGATCGGACCACCTTTTCCACCCTGGCTGGCGGCTTGCGGGACATCGGCTTTCGAGGTGGTCGGCGGCTTGGACATTGCAACGGAGCTGGGAAAGGAAGGAAAACGCGGGCTATTGTAAGAGAATAGATCGTCATGTCTGTCTTGGTGGATCCGTAGTTCTCATGCCTGAACACCGCACTTGGCGGGAAATCCTCATCGACGGCGCGCTGGCCGCGCACCATGGCGCCGACCTGCTCTTCGGCACCGCCGGCATCCGCGCGCTGGAGGCTGCCGCCTACCGCACATTGGAGCCTTTCACACTGATGGCGCGGGCCGGTGAAGCCGCCGCCGACTGGCTGCAGACGCGTGCCCCGCACGGCCACCTGCTGTTCGTTGCCGGCCCAGGCAACAACGGCGGGGATGCGCTCGTGGCCGCCACCGTGCTGCATCTGGGCGGCCGCGCCGTGACCGTGTGGCTGGCTGCGGACCCGGCCCGGCTGCCCGACGACGCCCGCCGCGCCTGGACCGAAGCCTGCGCAGCGAATGTGCC
This sequence comes from Ralstonia mannitolilytica, assembly GCF_905397375.1. Lineage (GTDB taxonomy): Bacteria > Pseudomonadota > Gammaproteobacteria > Burkholderiales > Burkholderiaceae > Ralstonia > Ralstonia mannitolilytica. The sequence goes on along the minus strand of NZ_CAJPVG010000003.1, from coordinate 118,778 downwards.
GATCGAAACGCTCCACACGCCCGCCTCGGTGCCCGCGACGGCAGCCGCCATCGTCGATGGGCTCTTCGGTGTCGGGTTGGCGCGGCCGCTGACGGGGCTGCATGCCGCGCTGGTCGACACCATCAATGCCAGCGGCCTGCCCGTCTACGCGCTCGACATCCCGTCCGGGCTCAATGGCGACACGGGGCAGCCGCCCGCGCCGGATTCTCCCGTCATTGCAGCGCGCGGCACGATCACGTTTCTGGCGCCCAAACCGGGGCTGCTCACCGGCAGCGGCCGCGACGCCTCCGGCGATATCGCCTTGGCGGACCTGCAGGCCGCACAACCGGCCCACGACGGCGTGATCGAAGCCGATGCATGCATCAACGCGCCGGCGCGCTGGCTCACGCATGTGCCGCGCCGGCGCCACAATGGCCACAAGGGCACATACGGTAGCGTGGCGGTCGTGGGCGGCGCGCAGGGCATGGTGGGCGCGCCGCTGCTGTCGGCGCGCGGTGCGTTGTACCTGGGTGCCGGGAAAGTGCACGTGGTGTCGCTTGCCGCCGATGCGCCCCGCGTTGATCCCGCGCAGCCGGAACTGATGCTGCACACATGGGGCACGGTCGACGCGGCCGACATGCAGGCGCTTGCCATCGGCCCGGGCATGGGCACCGGCAAGGAGTCGGAGGCGGCCCTGGCCCATCTGCTGGATCGCATGCTGTCGACCCGCACGCCTGCCGTATTCGACGCCGATGCGCTGAACCTTTTTGCCAAGGCGCCGGCTCTGCTGGCCCGGCTCACGCAGCTTGCTGAAAGTGGCGTGCCGATGGTCCTGACGCCGCATCCGCTGGAGGCGGCACGGCTGCAGCACAGCGATGCGCGCACCGTCCAGCAAGATCGTCTCGCAACAGCCAAGGCCCTCGTCAACCGGACGGGCGCCGTCGTGGTGCTCAAGGGTTCGGGCTCGATCATTGCGGCGCCCGACATGCCGCCCGCCGTCAACCCGACCGGCAACGGCGGCCTGGCGACCGGCGGCACGGGCGACGTGCTGACCGGCATGATCGGCGCGCTGCTGGCCCAGGGCATGGGCGCGCGCGAGGCTGCACTCGCCGCCGTGTGGCTGCATGGCCGCGCAGCGGATGACCTCGTCCAAGCCGGCGTCGGACCCATCGGCCTGCACGCGAGCGAACTCTGCGCCCCCGCGCGCCGGGCGCTGAATGCGCTGGTGGCGTCGGACGCTCGCCGATAGAACCGGTCCCATCGCGCCGCTATACTGCGCATTCCCCTTCGTTCTCCCTTACGCCGATATCACGCCGTATGCCCATCGCCCTCCCCGCCTGGCAATCCCTGACGCAACATGCAGAATCGATCCGCGCGGCGCATCTGCGCGACTGGTTTGCCGCGCCGGACGCCGAGCAGCGCGTGCACGCCTTCACACTGCAAGCCGCGGGCCTCACGGTCGACTATTCGAAGAACCGCATCACGCAAGACACGCTCGCCCTTCTGCTGCAACTCGCGGACGAAGCCGGCGTGCTCGCGTTGCGCGACGCCATGCTGCGCGGCGAGCGCATCAACAACACGGAGCATCGCTCGGTGCTGCACGTCGCGCTGCGCGGCCACGCCGAAGACGACTACCGCGCCGACGGTGAAGCCGTCATGCCTGAGGTCCTGCGTGTGCGCGCCCAGATGCGCGACTTTGCAGACCGCGTGCACAGCGGCGCGTGGACCGGCCACTCCGGCCAGCGCATCACCGACATCGTCAACATCGGCATCGGCGGATCGGACCTCGGCCCGCGCATGGTGTGCCGCGCGCTGGCGCATCTGGCTGTGCCCCAGGTGCGCGTGCATTTCGTCTCCAATGTCGACGGCACGGACCTGGCCGAAACGCTGGACCACCTGAACCCGGACACCACGCTCGCCATCGTCTGCTCCAAGACGTTCACCACGCTCGAGACGATGGCCAACGCGCACAGCATGCGCCGCTGGTTCGTCGAGCACGGCGTGGCCGAAGACAAGCTGAAGCAGCATTTCGTGGCCGTTTCCACCAACCGGGAGGCGGTCGTCCAGTTCGGCATCGATCCGGAGAACATGTTTACGTTCTGGGATTGGGTCGGCGGGCGTTTCTCGCTGTGGTCGGCGGTGGGGCTGTCGATCGTGCTGGCGATCGGGCCGCAGCAGTTCGAGGCGATGCTCGACGGCGCCCGTGCGATGGACCGTCACTTTGCCACCGCCGCCCCGCGCGAGAACCTGCCGCTCATTCTCGGGATGCTGTCGGTGTGGTATCGCGGCTTCTTCAATGCAGCAAGCGCCTGCACGGTGCCCTACTGTGCGCCGCTGGAATTGCTGACCGACTTCATGCAGCAACTGGAGATGGAGAGCAACGGCAAGTCGGTGCAGCGCAATGGCGCCACGATCGACACAGACACCGGCCCCATCGTCTGGGGCACGGCCGGCACCAACGGCCAGCATGCGTATTTCCAGCTGATCCACCAGGGCTCGCAGATTGTGCCGGTCGATTTCATCACCACGCTGGAGCCGGTGCGCAGCCTGCCCGGCCATCACGCCAAGCTGCTCGCCAACTGCTTCGCCCAGGGCGAGGCGCTGCTGCGCGGACGGACCGCCGATGAAGTCCGTGCGGGCGGCGTCACGGACGAGGCCCTGGTACCGCACATGGTGTTCGAGGGCAATCGCCCAAGCACGACCATCCTGATGGAGCGGCTCGATGCCGCCTCACTGGGCGCGCTCATCGCCTGCGCAGAACACCGCACCTTCGTGCAAGGCGCGGTATGGAACATCAACTCGTTCGACCAATGGGGCGTAGAGCTCGGCAAGAAACTCGCCAAGCCGATCCAGGCCGAACTGGAAGGCGCGCCCGCTTCGGTGGCGCATGACGCGTCCACGGCCGCGCTGATCCGCCGCGCCAAGGCCGCGCTCTGATTGGTCAGAGCTCGGTGACGGTTTCGTCGCCGATCAGGTGCCCCGCCTCGATGGTCAGAATGCGGCTGCAGCGCGCGGCCACGGAGCGGTCGTGCGTCACCAGCACGAGCGTGGAACCGGCGCTGCGGTTCAGTTCGAACATCAGCGCGATGACGGCCTCGCCGGTGGCCGTGTCGAGGCTGCCCGTCGGCTCGTCGGCAAACAGGATGTCGGGCTCGGTCACGAACGCGCGGGCCAACGCCACGCGCTGCTGCTCGCCGCCGGACAGCGTCTTCGGATAATGCGACAGCCGCGCCCCGAGGCCCACGCGCTCCAGCAGGACGGTGGCGCGCCGACGCATCTCGGGGCCGCTTGCACTGCCCTGCAGCTCCAGCGGCAGCATCACGTTTTCGAGCGCCGTCAGGTGCGGCAGCAGCTGGAACGACTGGAATACGAATCCCACATGGCTGCCCCGCACGGCCGCCCGGCCGTCTTCATCGAGGCTGAAGAGCTCGTGGCCGAGCAGCTTGACGCTGCCAGAGGTCGGCAGATCCAGTCCCGCCAGCAGACCGAGCAGCGTCGACTTGCCCGAGCCCGAGGCACCGACGATGGCCAGCGTCTCGCCGGCTTCCACCCGGAAAGCAACATCGCTCAGAATAGGCAACTCACCGGTGGCATCGCGCACGGTCTTGTGCAGCGAATCGACTTCAATCACCCAGGTAGCGGAAGACGACATGATGGAACGAGTGGGAAGTAAGAGGCGCAGCGTGAAGGCGTTGGTAGCGGCGCTCGGCTGCATGGCGTTTGGCGTGCTGCCGGTCGGGCAGCCTGCAGCAGCACAGGAGGCGACAACATCGCGCCGAATCGTGGTGCTGGGCGACAGCCTGTCGGCTGGATACGGCCTGGCTCAGGGCACCGGCTGGGTTGCGTTGCTCGACAAGCGCATCAAAGAACGGAAGCTCGATTATAGCGTCGCCAATGCCAGCATCAGCGGCGACACCACGGCGGGCGGCCGCTCCCGGCTGCCCGCCGTGCTGGCGCGCGAAAGGCCTGCCATCGTCATCCTCGAGCTGGGCGCCAACGATGCGTTGCGCGGCCTGTCGCTCGCCTCCAGCGAGACCAATCTGAAGGCCATGATCGAGGCGTCGCAGGCGGCTGGCGCCAAGGTGCTGCTGGTTGGCATGCGCATCCCGCCGAACTACGGGCCCGATTACAGCGAGCGATTCTTCGCCACGTTCGGCAAGCTGGCCCAGCAATACCATGTGCCGCTCGTCCCGTTCCTGCTCGACGGTGTTGTGCAGCGCCAGGACTGGTTCCAGGAAGACCGCATCCATCCGGTTGCCGCGGCACAGCCGGTGATGCTCGACAACGTGTGGCCCAAGCTCGAGCCGCTGCTCAAGCGAGGACGCGGCCATTGATTTGCGCGCCCGGACCCGCCGCGTCATAAAAGAAAAAGCCCCCTGCGACGGGGGCTTTTCTGCTAGGCGCAGCAGCGTGCTTTCAGGACGCGTCGTCTGCCGTGTTGGCGGGCTTGGCGGCGTCGATCACGCTATTGTTGATCTTCACCTTCGAGCGGGCTTTCAACGCTTCGTAGTAAGCGTTGAACTCGGCCTGACCTGCCACCTGCCCCAGTTGCTGCGCATCGGCAGCACGGCGCGCCTGATCTGCGTTGGCCGGCGGCAGCACCTTGTTGATGCGGTACAGCGCATAGCCCTGGGCACCCAGGTCGACACCGATGGTCGTGGGCAGCTTGCTTGCGTCGGCGCGCAAGATGGCGGTGAGCGCCGCGGGAAGCGTGCCCTGCGCCTGCTGGCGCGACACCGTCTGCACCGCGCCGAAGCCTTCGGCACTGTTGCTCTGCTTCACGGCAGCCAGCTTTTCTTCGCCCGCCTTCTTGGCCAGCGCTGCGGACTGTTCAGCAATCACCTTGGCCTTGACCTGTTCGCGCACGTCGGCCAGCTTCTTCACCGTCGCCGGGCGGTATTCCACCACGCGGGCCGCCACCAGCGTGGTCGGCCCCACCTGGATGGCCGGCGTGTTGCGATGGTTCTTGATCACGTCGTCGGCAAACAGGGCCTTGAGCACCTTGTCGTTGGCGACCGGGCTGTTGGCCAGCGCCGGGTTGGACGTGCGCGTCACGTTGTCGGCCGTCTGGATCTGCAGCTTGAGCTTGTCGGCCACCGGCTTCAGGCTGTCGGACTGGTCTTCAACCGTGTTGGAGAATGCATCAGCCAACTCGGAGTACTTCTTGTTGGCCAACTGCGTACGCACCTCGCGCTCGAGCTCGGGCTTGACCGCCTCCAGCGGCTGCACGCCGCCGCCCTTCACCTCTTCCAGCTTGATGATGTGGAAACCGAAATCGCTTTCCACCACGTCGCTGATGTCGCCCGGCTGCTTGAGCGCGAACAGCGCGTTCTCGAACGCCGGCACGGTCGCGCCCTTGCCGAGAAAGCCGAGCTCCCCGCCCTGCGCCGCCGAGCCCGGATCGCCCGAGTACTTCCTGGCCAGTTCGGCAAAGCTTGCCGGGTTCTTGCGCACCTCGGCCAGGACTTCTTCGGCCTTCTTCCTGGCGGCCTCCTTGTCGGCAGGCTTCGCGTTGTCCGGCAGCTTGATCAGGATGTGGGCGGCACGGCGCTCTTCCGGCGTCTTGAAACGCGCGGCGTTCTGGTCGTAGTACTCCTTGATCTGCTCGGGCGTGACCGGAATCTGCTTCATCATGTCTTCGCCCGAGAACACGACGTACTCGGCCTTGACCTGTTCCGGCACCGAGAACTCCTGCTGGTGCGCGTCGTAGTAGGCCTGGATGGCCTTGTCGTCCGCATTGACCTTGGCAGCATAGTCCGCCGGCTTGAACAGCAGCGCCTGCACCTCGCGCTGCTGGTCGCGCGCCTGGATCAGGCGGTCGACCAGCGACTTCGGCACGAACGCCGTCGACACGATCGATTGCGGAATCTGCTGCTGGGCCAGTTCAAAGCGCAGGTTGCCCTCCAGCTGCTCGGGCGTCATGTTCTGCGCGGCCAGCAGGCGCACGTAGGCTTCCTGATCGAACGAGCCATCGGGCTTGCGCAGCGCGGCCACGGCGGGAATCTGCAGGATCGTGTCGCGGATCTTTTCGTTCGACACGTTCAGATTTGCACGCGCGACTTCATTGGCGAGCACGCGCTGCTGGATGATGCCGTCCAGCACGTCACGGCGCATCTGCGGGCCCTCGAACTGGCGCGGATCATATTGGGCGCCCAGCATCTGGCGCAGGCGCTCGGTCTGCTCGCGCACGCGCGCGTCGACTTCGTTGGTGGAGATGACCTTGCCGTCGACCTTGGCGGCATCGTGCGAGCTGTCCATGAAGCTCGAATAGCTTTGCACGCCAAAGAACACGAACGACGGGAACACCAGAATCAGCAGCACCAGAAACATCAAGCGCCGATGCGTACGTACGAAATCAAGCATGCTGGACCGGGGGTGAAGGGAAGATGGAAAATCCGGCGATTCTATCAGGTGCCGCCGACATCTCCGACAATCGCGGCTCGACGCACAGGCACACGCCAATGCATCGGCCGCAGAAAAGACAAAGGCCCGAACGAATCGGGCCTTTGTGCAAATTCTGGCGGAGCGGACGGGACTCGAACCCGCGACCCCCGGCGTGACAGGCCGGTATTCTAACCGACTGAACTACCGCTCCAGATTGGGTCGGACTGCACGACCTGCCGAGAGCGGCACTGCGAACGATGGTGGGTGCTGAGAGGCTCGAACTCCCGACCTACGCCTTGTAAGGGCGCCGCTCTACCAACTGAGCTAAGCACCCGTTCGCACTGCCGGCGCAAGCCGGACTGTCCGGCGCATGCGTTCGTTGTCACCCGAGCCGCAAGCACCAAAGCCCGCTAGTTTAGCGCATCTTTCAGCGCTTTGCCAGGTTTGAATTTCGCAACCTTGCCGCCCTCGATGGTGATGGCGGCCCCCGTGCGCGGGTTGCGCCCGTTGCGGGAAGACCGTTTGCCGACCAGGAATGTCCCGAACCCGACCAGCGTGACGGATCCGCCGTCACACAACGCGTCCTTGATCCCGCCGATCAACGCGTCGATGGCGCGCCCGGCGGCAGCCTTTGACATGTCAGTCTGTGCCGCCACATGGTCGATCAGATCTGTCTTGTTCATCGTGCCACCTCCCCGAACACCCGCTCAGTGTGGATTCATTAAAGTGGCCGCCTATCGACGTGTCAAGGCGAAGAAGTGCCTACACCGCACCGCCGCCCGACAAAGAAAAAGGGCCCGAACATGTCGGGCCCTTTTTCAATCGCTACACGCTGGAGTTGTCAGTGGTGCACCATCTCCTGCGCCTTGCCGTCGTCGCTCTTCGCGGGCGCCGGCTTGGCTTCCTCTTCGGGCAGCGGCTCGGGCTTGCGCACCAGCGCGAGCTCCAGCACCTTGTCGATCCACCGTACGGGTTGGATCTCGATGCTGTTCTTCACGTTGTCCGGAATGTCGGCCAGGTCCTTGACGTTCTCTTCCGGAATCAGTGCCAGCTTGATGCCACCACGGTGAGCCGCCAGCAGCTTTTCCTTCAGGCCACCGATCGGCAACACCTCGCCGCGCAGCGTGATTTCGCCGGTCATTGCCACATCAGCGCGCACCGGAATCCCGGTCAGCACCGACACCAGCGCCGTCGTCATCGCAATACCTGCCGACGGGCCGTCCTTGGGCGTCGCACCTTCGGGCACGTGGATGTGGATGTCGCGCTTCTCGAACATCTCATCCTTGATACCCAGGCGCGCCGACCGCGAACGCACCACCGAGCGCGCAGCCTCGACCGACTCCTTCATCACGTCGCCCAAGGAACCGGTGCGGGTGATGTTGCCCTTGCCCGGCATCAGCGCGGCTTCGATGGTCAGCAGATCGCCGCCCACTTCCGTCCATGCCAGGCCGGTCACCTGGCCGACCTGATCTTCCTTGCCGGCCAGACCAAAGTCGAAGCGACGCACGCCGAGGAATTTGTCCAAGTTGTCCGAATCCACCTTCACGGACGTGGCGGCTTCCTTCTTCAGCAACAACTGCTTGACGACCTTGCGGCAGATCTTCGAGACCTCGCGCTCGAGCGAGCGCACGCCGGCTTCCCGCGTGTAATAGCGGATGATGTCGCGCAACGCGGCTTCGGTCACCTCGATCTCGCCGGTCTTCAGACCATTGTTCTTGACCTGCTTGGGCAGCAAGTAGCGGCGGGCGATGTTGACCTTCTCGTCTTCCGTGTAGCCCGACAGGCGAATCACTTCCATCCGGTCGAGCAGCGGCGCCGGGATGTTCAGCGAGTTCGACGTTGCCACGAACATCACGTCCGACAGGTCGAAGTCCACCTCGATGTAATGATCCTGGAACGTGTGGTTCTGTTCCGGATCCAGCACTTCGAGCAGGGCCGACGATGGGTCGCCGCGGAAATCCGCACCCATCTTGTCGATCTCGTCGAGCAGGAACAGCGGATTGCGCACGCCGACCTTGGTGAGGCTCTGCAGGATCTTGCCCGGCATCGACCCGATGTACGTACGGCGGTGGCCGCGAATTTCGGCCTCGTCGCGCACGCCACCCAGCGCCATGCGCACGAACTTGCGGTTCGTCGCACGCGCCACCGACTGGCCCAGCGAAGTCTTACCGACGCCCGGCGGCCCCACCAGGCACAGGATCGGCGCCTTCACCTTCTCGACGCGCTGCTGCACTGCGAGGTACTCGAGAATGCGTTCCTTGACCTTCTCCAAACCGTAGTGATCCTGATCCAGCACCTGCTCGGCGTTGGCCAGGTCATTGTTGACCTTGCTCTTCTTGCGCCACGGCAAGCCGACCAGCGTGTCGATGTAGTTGCGCACGACGGTTGCCTCGGCCGACATCGGCGACATCAGCTTGAGCTTCTTGAACTCGGACTCGGCCTTCTTCTTGGCCTCCTTCGGCATGCGGGCGGCCTTGATCTTCTTGTCCAGCTCTTCAAGATCGGCGCCTTCTTCGCCTTCGCCCAGTTCCTTCTGGATGGCCTTGACCTGCTCGTTGAGGTAGTACTCGCGCTGGCTCTTTTCCATCTGGCGCTTGACGCGGCCGCGGATGCGCTTTTCCACCTGCAGAATGTCGATCTCGCCCTCCAGCTGCGACAGCAGGCTCTCCAGACGTTCGGTCACGTTGAACATCTCGAGAATCTTCTGCTTCTGCTCGAGCTTGATCGGCAGATGCGCGGCGATCGTATCCGCCAGGCGACCCGGCTCGTCGATGCCCGACAGCGAGGTCAGGATCTCCGGCGGAATCTTCTTGTTCAGCTTCACGTACTGATCGAACTGCGACACGATGGCGCGACGCAGCGCCTCGGTCTCGGCCGATTCAGTGGGCTCCGGACCGACGGGCACGGCTTCGCAGAAAAAGTGCGATTCGTCGTCGGTGACGGACAGGATGTTGGCGCGCTGCGTGCCCTCGACCAGCACCTTCACGGTGCCGTCCGGCAGCTTCAGCATCTGCAGGATGTTGGCGATACAGCCGACCTCGTAGAGGTCCTTATCGGTCGGCTCATCCTTGGCCGCCGTCTTCTGGGCAACCAGCATGATGCTCTTGCCCGCCTCCATCGCGGCTTCGAGCGCCTTGATGGACTTGGGGCGCCCCACGAACAGCGGAATCACCATGTGCGGAAACACCACCACGTCACGCAGCGGCAACAGCGGCAGGCGAATCTGCTCAGCGGGTAAAAGTTGGGTTCCGGACATTATTTTCCCCAGAAAGTCATGTAAGGGCTAAATTGGGCGCGGCAACGTTTTTACAAGACCGTTGCTGCAAGTCGCATGCCGACCCGGTTTCCCGATGCAAAAAAAGCCGCTCGCGTGCGAACGGCTTCCTGCGTGGGACGCATACGGCGCATCCCGGCCGAGCATTCGCGTCAGAACCAGCACAGCCCCGGTGGGGCCGTGAGCCGGCTCTCAGTTGGAACCTGCAACCTTGGGCTGCTCTTCGTAAATCAGCAGGGGCTTGCCGTCGCCGGAGATCGTGCTCTCGTCGATCACCACCTTCTGCACGCCCTTGTGGTTAGGGAGGTCATACATCACATCCATCAGCGCATGCTCGACGATGGAACGCAGACCGCGCGCCCCCGTCTTGCGCTTGATCGCCTTGCGGGCAATCGCCGTCAGCGCGCTTGGACGGATTTCCAGCTCCACCCCTTCCATCGCCAGCAGCTTTTGATACTGCTTGACGATTGCATTCTTCGGCTCGACCAGAATCTCCATGAGGGCTGCCTCATCGAGCTTGGCCAGCGTCGCCACCACGGGCAGACGGCCGATCAGCTCGGGAATCAGGCCGAACTTGATCAGGTCTTCCGGCTCCACCTGGGGCAGCACTTCGTTGACGTCGCGTTCTTCCTTGCTCTGCACTTCCGCGCCAAAACCGATGCCGGTCTTGTCCGAGCGCTGCATGATGATCTTCTCCAGACCGTCGAATGCCCCGCCGCAGATGAAAAGGATGTTGGTGGTGTCAACTTGCAGGAAATCCTGGTTAGGATGCTTGCGGCCACCTTGCGGCGGAACCGACGCCATCGTGCCTTCAATCAGCTTGAGCAACGCCTGCTGCACACCTTCGCCGGAAACATCCCGCGTGATCGAAGGGTTATCCGACTTGCGCGAGATCTTGTCGATCTCGTCGATGTAGACGATGCCGCGCTGGGCCTTGTCCACCTCGTAATTGCAGTTCTGCAGCAGCTTCTGGATGATGTTCTCGACGTCTTCGCCAACGTAGCCGGCTTCGGTCAGCGTGGTGGCATCGGCGATGACGAAGGGCACGTTCAGCAGACGTGCCAGCGTTTGCGCAAGCAGGGTCTTGCCCGAGCCGGTCGGCCCGATGAGCAGAATGTTGCTCTTGGACAGCTCGACATCGTCCTTCTTGCCGAGGTGCTTCAAACGCTTGTAATGGTTGTAGACCGCAACCGCCAGGATCTTCTTCGCCTGCTCCTGACCAATCACGTATTGATCAAGGCTCTGTCGAATCTCGTGCGGCGTGGGCAGGTCGGACTTGACGGCCAGGCCACCTTCCTTTTCGGAGATGGCGGCCTCATCCCGGATGATCTCGTTGCACAGGTCGATACATTCATCGCAGATGAAGACCGAGGGGCCGGCAATCAGTTTCTTGACCTCATGCTGGCTCTTGCCGCAGAACGAGCAGTACAGCAGCTTTTCGCCAGTCGAGCCTTTCTTGTCCGCCATAACGATAACCAGTAGTTCCTGGCAGCATCATACGCCAAATTATCTGGCGACGATCCGCAGGTGTTGTACAAAGCAAAAACGAGGCGCGAAGCCTCGTTTTTGACACCGCTTGACATGTTTGGTGCAACCGCCGGTGTGCCGCGCGCGACACCGGCTACCGTGCACACGCGTGCGCCCTCCCGATACTTCAGCGCTTGCTGATGACCTGGTCGATCAGGCCATACTCCTTGGCCTGCTCGGCGCTCATGAAGTTGTCGCGATCGGTATCGCGGGCAATCTTGTCGACCGGCTGGCCGGTCACCTCGGAGAGCACCGTGTTCAGGCGCTCGCGCAGATACAGAATCTCGCGGGCCTGGATTTCGATGTCCGAAGCCTGACCGCGTGCACCGCCCAGCGGCTGATGAATCATGATGCGCGAGTTCGGCAGCGCCAGGCGCTTGCCCTTGGCACCGGCTGCCAGCAGAAAGGCGCCCATGCTGGCGGCCATGCCCATGCACAATGTCGACACGTCCGGCTTGATGAACTGCATCGTGTCGTACATCGCCAGGCCGGACGACACCGACCCGCCGGGCGAGTTGATGTACAGCGAGATGTCCTTGTCCGGGTTCTCGCTTTCGAGGAACAACAGCTGTGCCACCACGAGGTTGGCAGTCTGGTCGTTCACCTCGCCCACCATGAAGATCACGCGCTCCTTGAGCAGGCGCGAGTAGATGTCATAGGCGCGCTCGCCGCGGCCAGACTGCTCGACCACCATCGGCACCAGACCGAGCCCCTGCGTCTCGAGCGCGGAAGCCTGGGTGCGGGCGAGTTGATCGATCAGTTCATTGCGGATCATGCGGTTCTCCGGTGCTTAAACTCAGCGGGTCGAATCAGCCTTGCGCCGGCGTGGCGGTCAGCTCTTCGAACGACACGGTCTTGTCGGTGACCTTGGCCTTGTCGCACACAAAATTTACCACGTTGTTTTCGAGCACGTAGGCTTCCATCTCGGCCAGGCGCTGCTGGTCGCCGTAGTACCAGCGGATGACTTCCTTCGGATCCTCGTAGCTCTTGGCGAACTCTTCGATCTCGGCCTTGACCTGCTCCGGCTTCGCTTCCAGGCCGTTGGCCTTCACGACTTCGGCCAGCACCAGGCCCAGCTTCACGCGGCGCTCGGCCTGCTGCGCAAACATCTCGGCCGGGATCGGCATGTTCTTGGCATTCGGCATGCCGCGCGCTTCCAGATCGCGGCGGGCCATTTCCACCAGACGCTCCTGGTCTTGCTCGACCAACGACTTCGGCACGTCCAGCTCGGCCACCTTCAGCAGCGCTTCCATCACCTGATCCTTGAGCAGCGCGTGCGTGCGGCGCTTGACTTCACGCTCGAGGTTTTCGCGGATGTCGGCGCGCATCTTGTCGAGGTTGCCGTCGGCGATGCCCAGCGATTGCGCGAAGGCCGCGTTGACTTCCGGCAGGTGCGCCCACTCGACCTGCTTGAGCGTGACGGTGAACTCGGCGGTCTTGCCGGCAACGTCCTTGCCGTGGTAGTCCTCGGGGAAGGCCAGCGGGAAGGTCTTCGACTCGCCCCGCTTCAGGCCCAGCGTGGCTTGCTCGAACTCGGGCAGCATGCGGCCCTCGCCGAGCACGAAGCTGAAGCCTTCGGCCTTGCCGCCGGCAAACTCCACGCCGTCGATCGTGCCGACGAAGTCCACCGTCACGCGGTCGCCGTTCTGGGCGACGGCTTCGCCGCCGTCACCGTGCTCGCCGGCCTCGCCGCGCGGGTGGTAGTGCACGCGCTGCTTGCGCAGGATGTCGATGGTCTTGTCGATTTCGGCGTCGGTGATCTCGGTCTTGGTGCGGGTCAGTTCTGCACCGGCCAGGTCGCCGATCTTCACCTCCGGATACACCTCGAAGGTGGCGTCGAAGGCGAACTGGTCATCGGCCACGCCTTCGGTCTTCAGTTCGAAGCGCGGTTGGCCGGCAACCTTCACGCCCTGCTGGTTCGTGATGTCGAAGAACTGGCGGGCGGCCTTGTCGAAGCGCACCTCGAGTTCAACCTGCTGGCCGTACTGCTTTTCGACCATCTTCATCGGCACCTTGCCCGGGCGGAAGCCGGACATCTTGACGGTCTTGGACAGACGCGCCAGACGGCTTTGCTTCTCTTGCTCCACTTCGGCCTTCGGGACGGCCAGGGTCACCTTGCGATCGAGTTTGCCGAGGTTTTCAATGACAGTCGACATGGTCGTAATTCCAGATTCAGAAGAAAGTTGCGTCGAACGGCGCAGCGCCAGCAGCAGCCGTGGTTCAGTTCTTGGTCTTGCCGGGCTTGCACCGAATGCGACGCGCGGGCCGCATGGGCGGCTTGAACGGTGCAATGGGCGCGTTCGGGCTGGCAAACGCAAAACGCATATTATGGCATGGAACGCTCGCCAGCCCTGATTTTTGGGTCGGAACGCTTGGGAAAGCCCTACAGATCGTGCGCTAGTCGAGCGTGCCCGCGGGGTCCGTTTCAGCGCGGGTGGCGCCCTGCCCGTGGCGCAGCGCGCGCAGGATGAAACGGCGTGGGTCGAGCGCTGCGGCCAGGTCGGCTTCCAGCGGCAGCGGTCCGCCGTCGATCTGTGCCGCGAGGAGCTCCGCGCCCAGTACCGACCATGTGAGGCCGCGCGAGCCATAGGCCAGCGCGGCGTACAGCCCCGGCACACGCGGCACGGCCGCATGCGGCCCGCGCAGGCGAAAACCGGGCGCCGCGGCCGCCGCTTCGTCCGGAACCGGGCCTATCAGCGGAAGCCGGTTGGCCGACACGCAGCGCAAGCCGACATAGCCGCGCAGCCGTGCGGGGTCGACGCGCGCCAGGGCATCGGCTTGCGCTGGCTGCAGACGCGCCGCGCGCTGAAGATTGGCCGCGTGATCGGCAACGCGCTCGGCAAGGTCGACGTCGCCGGGCTGGAATGAAGACCCGATCCGCACGGTCTCGGCGCCCGGCTCGGCGGGCAGCAGGTAGCCGTCGCCGCAGACGACCGCCCCGGGCCACGCGACGTGCGGTTGCAACGCGTCGATCGGAACATCGGTGAGCTGGCCGCGCACCGGCTTGAGTGACGCCGACGCCAGGGGTGCCAGCCGTGCGGCATCCACACCGTTGGCGAGAACGACGACCGGCGCCGCGGCAATCACCCGGCCTTCGGTGTCCAGCATCTGCCATCGGGCGCCATCCTGCACAAGCGCCTCCACCCGCGTCTTCCAATGCGCTTCGATGGCGCCGCCCGCGGCGGCCAAGGCGGCGCTGCACACGTCGGGCGGCGCGACCCAGCCTGCCTGCGCGAACCACCAGCCGCCGCGCGGCACACTCGCGCCGACATGCTCGGCAGCTTGGGTGGCATCGAGCCATGTGATGTAGTCGGCGGGATAGCCGAGCGCCTGTACGACGCGCTGCTGCTCGATGGCATCGTCGGCGCTCTCGGCGAGCTGCAATACGCCGGTCGCCTGAAAGCCTGTGGCAAAGCCGGCCTGGTCGAGCGCTGCCCAGTGGCGGCGCGCGAGCAGGTTGCCCGCGCGTGAGAGGCGGGACAGCACGCTGTCGTCGATGGACACATGCGGATGCATGGCCGCTGCCCGATGCGCCGACGTGCCGCGCGCGGGGCCCTCGTTGGCATCGATGAGCGTGATGCGCCAACCGCGCGCGGCAAGGCGCTCGGCGACGGAGCAGCCCGCGAGCCCGGCGCCCAGCACGATGGCATGGCGCTCGCTCCAGAGCGGCGCTTCGGCCGGCCCGCGCCGCGTGCGCCAGTGCGTCGGAAACCGGGCGACCGTCATGTCGCGCTTGGTGCCGAAACCGGGCGCCTTGCGCGCCTCGAAGCCGGCTTCCTGCAGCCCTCGCCTCACGAACCCCGCCGCGGTATATGTGGCGAGCGTGGCACCGGCGCGCGCAATGCGGGCGAGCTGCTTGAACACGCGCGGCTGCCACAGGTCCGGGTTCTTGGCGGGCGAGAAGCCGTCCAGATAGAACGCGTCGGCCGCGCAGGCGAGTTGCGGCAGCATGTCCATCGCATCGCCCAACAGCAGCGTCAGCGTGACGCGGCCTTGCTCGAATGCGAGGCGATGGACGCCCGGTACCGGCACGGGCCACCCCTGCCGCAATTGCTCGGCCAGTGGCGCAAGCGCTCCGTGCTTCGGGTGCACGACCGACAGGCCCGGGCGATCGAACGGATGCTTCTCGATGGAAACGAAATCGAGCCGGGCGCAACGCTGCGGGTCATCGCGCCACGCGGCCCAGGTCGCCAGGAAGTTCAGGCCCTGGCCGAAACCGGTCTCGACGATGGTGAATGCGCCCTTGCTCTGCCATGCCCCCGGCAGTCCGTTGCCGCCCAGAAAGACGTGCCGTGCCTGTGCCAGGCCGCCTTCAGTGCTGTGATAGACGTCGTCGTACTCGGCGGAGAACGGCGTGCCGTCCGGCGTGAGCTGAGGCGTGGCGAGAACGAGGCCGCGTGGCATGAAACACCCTGGAAGGAAGCAGCGGATTGTACCGCTGCATGCCCTCCATTCGCGCCCCTGCCGGTCACACGTCGGCAATGGGCAGCGTGCCCATGATGCGGCGGTACCACGCATGGAAATGCCGCATGCCATCTTCCAGTGGCGACTGGTACGGGCCGGTTTCCGACACGCCGCGCGCCATCAATGCGCGGCGGCCGGCATCCATGCGCTCGCCGATCTCGTCGTCTTCGACGCACGTTTCCATGTAGGCCGCGCGCTGCGCTTCGACAAACTCGCGCTCGAACGCGGCGATCTCTTCCGGGTAGTAGAACTCGACCACGTTGACGGTGTCCTGCGGGCCCTTCGGATACAACGTCGAGAGCACCAGCACATGCGGATACAGTTCGATCATGTGGGTCGGGAAGTACGTCACCCAGATGGCACCGAAATCGGGCGATGTGCCGCAACGGTAATCGAGCAGCCGGTCATGCCATGCGCTGTACACGTCCGATCCGGGCTGGCTCAGCGCCTGGTGGATGCCCACGCGCTGCATGCTGTACCAGTCGGCAAACTCCCACTCCAGGTTGTCGCACGTGACGAAGTGGCCCAGTCCCGGGTGAAACGGCGCGACGTGGTAGTCCTCCAGATAAACCTCGATGAAGGTCTTCCAGTTGTAGTTGCACTGGTGCACCTCGACGTGGTCGAGGACGTAGTCGGCGAAGTTGAACTCCGGGCGCGCGAACAACGGCGCCATGTCGCGTGCCGGATCACGCGGGCCTTCGAACAGCAGCCCATGGCAGTTGCGCAGCGTGAAGCGCTGCAGGTTCTTGCACGGCGTGCTGCCGAACTGCGGGGCTCCGATCAGCTCACCGCGATCGGTGTAGGTCCAGCGGTGCAGCGGGCAAACGATGTTGCCGCCCGCCGCGCGAAGATTGCCGGTGACATTGGCAGGGCCGGCGACGTTGCCGGCCTCGCCGCCGAGGATGAGCGCCTGCCGGTGGCGGCAGACGTTCGACATCAGCTCGACGCCGCCGGCATTGCGCACCAGCACGCGTCCGCCGCCCTCATGGGCAAGACGGCGCCAGTCGCCCGGTTCCGGCACGGCTTTCTCGTTGCCGACATAGCAGGCGGATTGCTTGAAGATGGTGTCGAGTTCGAGCGCGAACAGATCGTCGTCAAAGTAGGCGGCGACAGGCAACTGGGTATGCGCTGGCATCACGTGGGCCAGGCGTCCGATATCGGTCATCGGGGCTCCAACATGGTTGGCAGTTGAACGAGACGCGCGCTACGGCACCTCGGCCAGCAGGCGGGCGATGCGCGCGTCGATGGAGAGTTTTGGGCAGGTGCTGCACTTCTCGCCGTCGCGACGGCGGAAGTGGTGGCAGCAGACCTTGCGATCAAGCGCCAGCGCCGGCGTGCCATCGCGGGCGCGGTAGGCGAAGAAGCCGCAGCCGCCTTCGATGCCCAGCCTGCTGAGCCATGCCTGCCCGGCGTCAACGACCGCGGCGTCCGACATGGCCACATGCGGGCGGACGGCCATGAGCGCGCCGAGCACGCATTCCGCCTGCAGCCGATCGGCGGCGCGATCGTGCAGGGCAATCATGGGCTGGAGTGCACGGCGCATCGCTGCGCAGAACTGGCGGAGCTCTTCCGCCGCCGCATCCATCCGCCGGGCAAACGTGCCATCGAGCGGCACATGCGTCGGCAGATGCATGCCGCTCGGGAAGCCGCTCTTCACGGGTTGCGCGAGACCCGCGAGGCGCGGCACCGGCGCATCGAGATGGACGGCGATCACGCAGGCATAAATCGGCTGCCAGATCGCCAACCCCCAGCACCGCAGCGCAAGGTAATGCTTGCCCGCCTCCGGATGCGCACGCGCCCAGTGGTCGCACAGGCCCTGCAATGCGCTGGTTTCACCAAGCCGCGCACCGGCCGGCACCGCGCCGCCCTGCTCGCCACGCAGGCTCGGCACCACGCGGCGCACGGTTTCGAAGGTGCGAGCGAGGCCGGGATCGGGCATCGGCGACGCAAACCACGCGCGCGCGACCACGTCGCCGAAGCCGACCAGTTCCTGGGCAAACGCCGGCATGACGCTTGTCACGCAGCCGCTTCCACCGCCTCGACCGGCGCAGCCTGGGGCGCTGCGCGACGGAACTTGGCGATCGGGTTGACCAGGTTGCCGGCCATCTTCAGGCTCGATGCCGGATCGGCCAGGTTCACCATCTGGACATTGTTGCCGAGCTGCAGACGATTCAGGCACGAGTGCAGGAACTCGGGCACGAACATGTCGTAGTGCGCGTACTTGGCAGCGCGCTCCGGATGGGCGTCCTGGTAGTCGTACACGCAGTCGGCCACCGCGCCCCAGAACTGGTCTTCCGTGCAGCAGTGGTTTTCCACCAGCACGTGGTTGATGTGGCGCAGCACACCGTCGAACACGTCGATGAAGATGCCGAGCAGCTTGAAGTTGTCGGGCACCTCCACGGCCAGGCGCTGCACGCGCTCGGGCAGCCACTCGCGCGCCTTGATGTCGAGGATGGCTGACTCCTCCGCAATGTCTTTCATGATGGCGCGCACAGGCACGTAGTCGTCCATGACGAGGATGAGGTTTTCGCCGTGCGGCATGAAGCTCAGCTCATACGCGTAGAAGCAATGCAGCAGCGGAGTCAGATAGGCCTGCAGGTAGCGGCGCACCCAGGTGATGGCCGGCAGGCCCGACCGGCGGATCAGCTCGGGCATCAGCGCAACGCCATCCTTGTCGACGTGCAGCAGCGCGGCCATCGTCATCAGGCGCTCACCCGGCCCGAGCAACGGCAGCGGGTTCTCGCGCCACAGCGCGGAGAACATCTTCTTGTACGGCGTATCCACCGGAATGGCGGCCTCGTAATAGAAGTTGCGAAAACCGATCGCGGCAACTTCCTGCAGGATGGTGAAACCGTTCTCGCGCAGGAAGGCGTCATCGGCCACCAGCCCCTTGATGAACTCGTTGATGGCCGGGGTGCCCGACATGTAGTACGGCGACAGCCCGCGCATGAAGCCCATGTTCAGGATCGACAGCGACGTCTTGACATAGCGCTTGGTGCGATCGCTCGTATTGAAGAACGTACGAATGGACTGCTGCGCGATGTAGTGGTCGGCGCTGTAATCGAGGCAGATGATCTTGCGCTGCGCCACGTAGCCGGCAAACGCGATGGAGAGCTTGTTGAACCACTGCCACGGGTGCGCGGGCATGAAGTGATAGTCGGCCGGGTCGACGCCCTTGGCGGCCACCTGGCGCGTGAAGTCATCCACCGTCGCCTGGCCGAGTTCTTCGGCCAGCAGCTGCGCATAGCTCAGCGTGGAAAGCGTCGACGGCGTGGCGTGGTCCTTGTGCACGGCCAGCCAGATGACGCGGATGTCGGAGCCGGCTTCCGGCGCGTAGGCCTGATAGTCGACCGCATTGAAGCCCAGCCGCCCGTTGTTGGCGACAAAGCCGGGGTGCCCTTCCATCATGGCCACCTCGATGGTCTGGAAGTCGGTGGCCTCGGCCAGTTGCGCGCTGCTCGGGGCATCGGCCTTCATCCGCTTGTAGGCGCTGCCGAAGAGCGTGCTGCTGATCTCGTCGAGGTAGATCGGCAGCAGATCGTCGCGAATGCCGAGGCGCTGCCGGCATTCGATGATGAACTGCAGCGCGTCGAGCGGCTGCTCAACTCCGTCCGCCAGACGCCGGATCGACTCGGGCTTGATGGACCAGTGCCGCAGCGCCAGGCGCTGGGCTTCGAACTGGTGGCACACCTTGCCGTCGTCGGAGAACACCTGGTACAGCGCAAAGCCGTCGGTGGTGTCTCGCAGGTGCTCGGGTTCGAGGATGATCTCGTGCGCGTATTCGGCAATCGCCTTGCGCAGCAACAGGCGGTTGGCCTGCGCCCACACCTCGGGGGTGAGATGGGCCGCAGCCTGCGCCGGGTGTTGCGAGAGATGGTTCTGGAGGGTCACGTTCATGGCAAATCCTTTCTTAAGCGATGGCGGCGGTGGCCTGTTCAAAATCCCGCCGGGTGCAGAAGGCGAGGCTGGCGATCTTTTCGGTAAATGCGACGTTGCGGTCGTAGACGAAACCAGCCGCGCGGTTGATGGCATGGATGCGTTCGTTGTTGGCGTCGGGCTCCACCACGATGCGCGCGGCACCCAGGTGTTCGAACATGAAGCGCATGAGGGCGAAGAACACCGTGCGCGTATAGCCGGCCACCCGAACCTCCGGCGGCCCGACGAAGATGTGCATGCCGAGGTCACCTGGCTGCACGTCGTAGAACGCGCGGATGCGGTCGTGTGCAGGGTCGTAGCACTCGGCCAGGAAGACCGGGCGGCCGCCCTGCCAGACGAGGTAGGCGGTCGCGTGGCCCGAGTCCATCAGATCCTGGTAGATCTGTGCGATCTCAGCCTCGGTCTTGTCGCGCATGAGCCAGAACGATGCGCGCTCGGGCTGGAACCAGCGATGCAGCGTCGGGATGTCTTCCGGAATGCGCAGCAGGCGGAAGGTGTAGCCCTGTGCATCGGTGTACGGCCGATGCGCGGCATCGGCGCGGCGGTGGATGGTGTGTTCAGTTTGCATGGGCTGGCGCCTCCAGGCTGCTGGGCTCCGATGCCCTGCCCGCTTCGGCTGCATGGCTGGCGCTGGGCACGTTCAGAATCAGGCGGTCCAGCAGCGCCGTCAGCACGAAGCCACCGGCGGCCAACAGAAACGGCACGTGCAGTCCGTAGCGATCGACGATCGCCCCCGCCGCAAACGAAGACAGCAGCACGCCCAGGTTCTGGAAGAAGTTGGTGATGCTGTAGTCGTGCGCGTAGCGTTGCGGTGTGGAGAGCCGGAACAGGTTCACCTCGAGCTTCACGATGATCTGGAACAGCGCCCAGCCGTACAGCACGCGGCCAAGCACGATCAGCGCAGGGTGAGGCGCCGCGTGCAGCAGCAGGCCCAACGTGCCAAGCAGGAGGTTGCCCAGTGTGTGGTCGGGCAACTGGCCGCCTCGCGCGCGGATGCGCGCATGCAGACGCAGCGCAACGATGGCGACGACGCCCGGAATGGCAAATGCCATGCCTGAAACCAACTCGCTGTCGACGCCCGACACCCGCTGCCAGTACACCGCGAAAAACGGGCGTATCAGGTATGCGCTGAAGTCGAACACCAGCATCACCAGCGCAAGGCGCAGGATCGGCAGGCGATCCCGCCAGCGCGCGCGGGGTGCTTGCGGATCATCCACCGCCGCGTGCTCGCCCGAATTGACGCGCACGATCTTGCCGCTGCGAATCAGGTACAGGCACACGCCCATCTGGAAGAAATCCCCAGCGGCCATGGCGACGATGCTGGCGCGCGGCCCCCACGCCTGCAGCACGAAGCCGCCCACCACGGCGCCGAAGATGGCACCGAAGTGCACCACCACCGAGAGGATGCCGACCGTGGCAGCGTGCTGGTCCTTGGGCGTGAGCCGCATCATGTACGGATACATCAGCAGGTAGCTGCTCTTGCACATGAACATCAGCATCGACAGCACCCAGTACGTCACCACGTCAGGCGCCAAGTCGCTGAGCAGACTGAACGTGCCCGCCGCGCATTGCGTGTAGACCAGCAGGTGCAACGGCTCCACACGCCGGGCCACGCGCGCCCAGATGGGCAGCGTGCACATCACCGCGATCGAAATGGCGGCCACGTAGGCGCCCACGTGCACCGGGCTTTCCAACCCGTAGCGCGAGGCAAAGAACTGCGGATAGAACGGAATCAGGATCGCATCGCTGATGACGGCAAACGTCGTCATCAGGATGATGTAAAGGCGCAACGTCATGTCGCCACCTCGGCAGTCTCCTCGACAGCGGCTTCAACGGGCGCGGTGGCGGGAGCCTTCGCCGCCAGCGGGATGAACTCCGCCGTGGCAGGAATCGCAAAGTCCTGGATGGCGATGCGCTGCTCGATCTTGTAGTGCTCCACCCCGGTGAGCTCGCGGATGATGCAGGAGTTGCGGTAGCAGCTCATGCCGAGATCCGGGTTGGTCAGGCCGTGCGTGTGCAGCCCGGCGTTCTGGACGTAGACCTCGTTGCCGTTGAAATCGGCGGCGTAGTTGCGCGAGAGCCGGTAGCGGCCTTTCGCGTCCCAGCGCAGACGGTGGCGGATGCCGCTGATGAACGCCGGGATGTTCTGCTCATACCCCGTGGCAAAGACCAGGGCCTCGGTGCGGTGCGCGTAACGGGCGCCGGTGTCGAGCTGCTGGAACTCGGTCTCGTAGCGGCCCGTGGCGGCGTTGTACCGGCAGGCCTGCAGCTCGCAGTTGGTGATCAGGTGCGTGCGCAACGCCCCCGTCTTGCGCCGGTCATCGAGCAGATCGTAGATCTGGTTGATCAGGCTCGCGTTCACGCCCTTGTACAGGCTGTCCTGCTTGCGGATGATGCTTTCCTTGCGGCCATCCGGCAGGTTGAAGAAGTAGTCGATGTAATCCGGCGAGATCATCTCGAGCGTGAGCTTCGTGTTCTCCATCTGGAAGAAGCGCGGCGAGCGCGTGATCCACACGAGGCTGTAGTCGTGCTTGTCGCTCTCCTTGAGCAGGTCGTAATAGACCTCCGCCGCGCTCTGCCCGCTGCCGACGATCGTGATGGAGCGCTTCTCGCGCAGCGTCTCCCGCATGTCCATGTAGTCGGCGGTATGAAGGTAACGGTGCCCGTCGCGCGGCACGCAGGGGGGAAACGACGGTGATGACCCGACGCCGAGCACCAGCTTGCGGGCGCGCAGCACGAACGGCTCGCGGCCCGCGCCGCGGCATCCGCTGACGACATAGCAGCCGTGCGCCGCGTCATACGACAGCGCGCGCACGTCGTGGTGGAAGCGCACGCTGGTGAGCTGCGCGATGACCCACTGGCAGTAGCGGTTGTATTCCGCCCGGCTCAGATAGAAGTTCTCGCGGATGTAATACGAATAGATCTTGCCTTCCTGCTTGCAGTAATTCAGGAAGCTGAACCGGCTTTGCGGGTCTGCCAGGCTGACGAGATCGGCCAGGAATGGATTCTGCAATGTCGCATTATCGATCAGCATGCCAGGATGCCAATTGAATTCCTGCGCACGCTCCAGGAATAAACCATTCAATCCGTCAATAGGCTCGACCAGGCAAGCCAGACTTAAATTGAATGGCCCCAACCCGATTGCAATAAAGTCATAAACATCGGATTTCATCACGCTTGAACCTCCTGATTTTACAAAGGCTGCATTGACAAACGACGGCAGCAACGCCCCGGCCGGATAAACGCGCGCGTTCTCCGTCGGCTGGCGGCATCAGGCCGCGCCTAGGCTGGGTGGATTCAGGTGGGGAATGGATCACGGCCGATGCATGCCGGCCGCTGAATGATCATGGAATATCGCCGAAGCGATATTGGGAATCGACCTGGAATGCCCGGCAACGTCGGAATCGACATTACCGGGCGACAGGACAATCAGAATACTACACGTAAAATATGATGCTTGTATGAAGAAAACCGAATTACCATTGGTACGAAATGGTTGCCATCACGTTGCGCGCATCACCCCAATAACAATAGGTATCGCTCAGGCACGATGCCATGTAATTCTTGTTAAAGAGATTCTTCGCCGACAATTGCAGCTTGGCACCTTTGAGTGACGGATCCCAGCGCGCCAGGTCGATGCGCAGCATCAGATCGACCAGCGTGTACGGCGGCACCTTGAAGCTGTTGGCGTTGTCACCCCAGCTCGTGCCGACATAGCGCAGGCCCATGCCAGCGGTGTAGCCGGGCAAGAAGGTCCAATCGAGCCATGCCGATGCCATATGGCGTGGCACCTGGTACGGCGTGTTGCCCACGAAGCCCTCTGCCGAGTCGATGAACTTCATGTTGGTGAACGTGTAGTTGGCCAGCACCGACACGGTGTCCGTCAGCTGCGTGCGCGCCTCCAGCTCCAGGCCGCGCGTGCGGATCTTGCCGCTCGGCTGGTAGTAGATCTGCCCGACAGGCCGCGTCGCCACGTTTTCCTGATCCAGGTTGAACACCGCTGCCGACAGCATCGTGCTCGACCCCTTCGGCTGATAACGGACACCGGCCTCGAACTGCTTGGCCGTCGCCGGTTGCAGCAGGTTGCCCTGCTGGTCTGCCCGCAGGCTCGGGTTGAAGCCGTCGGCATAGCTGAAGTACGGGGCGATCCCGTTGTCGAACAGGTAGACCACGCCCGCGCGCTTGGTGAACTTCGACCCGCTCCACTCCGAGGGCGTGCCTGCGCCAAACAGATTCGATGCCTTGGCGTGGTCTTCGCGCACGCCCAGCGTGAAGCGCCAGCGATCGATGGCAATCTGGTCCTGCAGGTACAGGCCAGTCTGCTCGAGCCAGCGGTCGATCGGCGTTGCGCTGACACCGGTGAGGCCCGGATTGCCGTACACGGGGTTGAAGGCGTTGATCGGGTCTGCACTGCCGGACTCCCAGAAGCCATCCACATGGCGCTTCTGGTAATCCAGGCCGAACAGCATCGTATGCCTGACCGGGCCGGTCGTGAATTTGCCTTCGAGCTGATTGTCGACGGTATAGGCGTGCGTGGCCTCCTTGGCGCCGGAGTAGTAGCGCGTCAGTTCCTCTGCGCTGGCCCAGCCGTAGCCATAGATCTGGCGCAGGCGCGTGTCGCCGAACACATAACGGAAATTCTGGCGCACCGTCCACTGGTCATTGAACGCGTGCTCGAACTGATAGCCGACCATGCGCTGGGTGCGGCGGAACTTCTCGACCGTCGGGTCGCCATCGAAGAAGTACCGCGAGATGAAGCGGCCGTTGCGCGGGAAGATGCTGCCTTCGGCCGGCACGCCGCTGTGGTAGCCGCCCTCCGGGTCATGCTGCAAGTAGGCCTGCAGCAGCAAGTGCGTGTCGGGCGTGAAGTTGATCGCTAGCGATGGCGCAATGGCAAAGCGCTGCTCGCGCACGTGCTCGAACTGTGTGTCCATGCCGCGCGCAAGACCTGTCACGCGAAAGGCCATCACGCCGTTCTGGTCGACCGGACCGGAGATGTCGAACGCACCTTCCAGGCGATTCCGGTTGCCCACCGTGACTTCCACCTCGTGATACGGCTGAAACAGCGGCTTCTTGCTCGTCAACGCCACCACTCCGCCCGGCGACGCGCGGCCATAGAGAATCGAGCCCGGCCCTTTCAGCACATCGATGCGCTGCAGGAAATACGGGTCGATCTGGAACGAGCTATAGCTGCCCTGGTCGCTCATCAGGCGCAGGCCATCGAGCAAGGTGTTGTCGACGCTGCTGTCATTGAAGCCGCGCAACGCCACGTAGTCGTAACGGTTGGATGCACCCACCAGGGCCGTGAACGCGCCGGACGTGTAGTTGAGTGCCTCCGACAGGCCGCGCGGCTTCTGGTCATCCAGCTGCTGCTGGGTGACCACCGAAATCGACTGGGGCGTCTCGATGATCGGCGTGTCGGTCTTGGTGCCGGCCGCGCTCTGTTTGGCAACGAAGCCCTTGCCGGGGCTTTGTGCCGTCTCGCCGCGGCCGACGGCCGTTGTGGCCGGCAGCGTCGCCGTGACCTCGGCGGCCGTACCCTGCGCCATGACTTGCACGGGCAGCACCGCCCCCAGCAGCGCCACGCATGTCAGCCGCGCGGCGAGCACCACGGGGCGCAGCGCCGTATGGCCAGTCGTTTCAGATGGAAAAACCGTTGTGTTGATGTGCTTTGGCATGATGTGTTGGAAGATGCGTGAGGTTTCCGTGCACATCGACGAGCCACAGCACAAAAGCGGAACTCGATTGTGATTTTTTTTGCTTACGCCATCGCGCAGCGCTCCGCTGCCTGCACCAGGTACTTGCGCACCATGCGCGTCGACTTGCCGAGCGTCTCGGCAATGCAGGCCTGGGACTGCCCCTCGATGTAGCGCAGCCGGATCGCCTCGCGCGCACTCGATGACAGCGTATCGAGCACCGCGCTCGTGCGCTGCAGCACCTGCGCCTGGGCCAGGTGCTGCTCCGGCGAGGGCGCATGACCGGATGCCGCGCAGCGCAGCGTCAGCGCATCGAGGCAAGCGTCCTCCACCTTCCGCCGACGCGCGCGATCGATCATCAGGTGCTTGGCGGTCGTGGTCAGGTAAGCGCGCGGCTCACGCACCCCCTCGAGCGGGCGCGGGCAGTCCAACACGCGCATGAAGGTGTCATGCAGCACATCCGCGGCCTCTTCTGGGCACGCCAGCTTCTTGCTGAGCCACGCGAACAGCCACGCGCTATGGTCGGCGTAAAGCGAATCGATGTCGTGCAGCGGATCGGACTGGACGGCCTGCATGCGCGCTCCGGAAGGTCAACCGGACGCGCGTATGCAGCCCGCATCCGGCGCCCTTACGAATGAGAATCATTCTCATTGTAAGCGGTGCGAAGCCCATTTTGCAACTGGGGTTCCACAACGGGTGGGATGGGCGACGGGCCGTGCTAAGCGATGTCGCCCGATGCGCGCCGCCGCCACGCCAAGAGTGCGACGGCCAGGGCTGCCACCGACAGGCCGATTGCCAGCCCTGTCATCCGGCCGGAGCGACGCGCCCGGTCGGCCTGTTCGCGCGCCTCGATGGCCTGGCGCACGGTTTCCCAGAACGCCTCGCGGTGCTCGTTCTCGTCAAAGATGGACATGGCGCGGCTCCCCGTCTGGTCTGTGCCATGTCATCGTAGGGAAGGTGGCGCGGGTGTGCCACCGCACGTTCCGTGTAGGCGACCGCTCAGGCCGCGACCGGTCTGGCGGCCGGCACGGCCAGGTGTCGAGCAGTATCTGGATTGCCCTGGCCGACGTCCGTCCTAAGGCGCGCGCGGAGGCAGAATCACGGCCCCCGTATCAGTGGGCGGCCGCATGTGCGGCATCATGTTCGTGTTCAGGTGGTACATCACCCACAGCGAACCCGTGAGCGTGATCACCACGAGCACGAGCGTGAACATCAGCGAGAGCATGTTCCAGCCGCCTTCGGACTTCGCGTTCATGTGCAGGAAGTAGATCATGTGCACCACGATCTGCACGGCACCGATCAGGAGGATCGCCACCGCCGTGGTCGACGATCGCTCGAACACGTGGCCCATCACGAGCCAGAACGGAACGGCAGTCAGGAAGACGGACAGCACGAAGCCGGTCAGGTAGCCGCCCAGCGTGGCGTGCGGCCCGATGTCTTCTTCGTGATGGTCATGGCTGTGGCCGTCGCCGTGACCGTTCAGCGTTTGATCTTGCGCGCTCATGGCAGCGTCCCCATCAGGTACACAAAGGTAAAGACGCCGATCCACACGACGTCCAGAAAGTGCCAGAACATCGACAGGCACATCAGCCTGCGCTTGTTGGCTGTGATCAGCCCATGCCGCGAAACCTGGAGCATCAGCACCACCAGCCAGATCAGGCCGAACGTGACGTGCAGCCCGTGCGTGCCAACCAGGGCAAAGAACGACGTGAGGAACGCACTGCGCTGCGGCCCCGCCCCTTCATGGATCAGATGCACGAACTCGTAGAGCTCCACCGCGAGGAACGCCGCACCAAAAAGCCCCGTGATGGCGAGCCAGATCTGCAGGCCCGGAATCCGGTTCTGCTGCATCTGTAGCATCGCAAAGCCGTACGTGATGGACGACAGCAGCAGGAACGACGTGTTCAGCGCCACGAGCGGCAGGTCGAACAGTTCCGCCCCCGTCGGTCCACCTGCGTATTCGCGACCGAGCACGCCATAGGCGGCAAACAGGCACGCAAAGATGAGGCAATCGCTCATCAGGTAGACCCAGAAACCGAGCAGCGTGCCGTTGGGCACATGCGGCTCTTCGGTCAGGTGAAACTGGTAACCGCCCGGTGGTACGTCATCCACCGTGGTGGTGCCCGTGGGGGCCGTCACATGCAGCGAGCTGGTATTAGCCATGGCCTGCCATCAGTTGAGTGCGCGCGGCTTCGGTGCGGAGCACGTCTTCCGCCGGGATGTAATAGTCGCGCTTGTAGTTGAAGGTGTGGACGATCGCCGAGAGGATGGTGGCCGCGAACGAGGCGATGGCCAGCCACCAGATATGCCAGATCAGCGCAAAGCCGCAGAGTGTGGAAAGGCCCGCCAGCACGATGCCTGCGGCCGTGTTCTTCGGCATGTGGATCGGCTTGAAACCCTCCTGCGGACGCTGGTAGCCGTACTGCTTCATCTGCCACCACGCGTCGGTGTCGTGCACGAGCGGCGTGAGCGCGAAGTTGTACTGCGGCGGCGGCGATGACGTCGACCACTCGAGCGTGCGGCCGTTCCAGGGGTCGCCCGTGGTGTCGCGCAACTCTTCGCGGCGCAGGAAGCTCACCACGAGCTGAATCAGGAAGCACGCGATGCCGACGGCGATGAGCGCCGCGCCAAGTGCCGCGAGCTCGAACCAGATCTGCAATGACGCATCGTCGAAATGGCTCATGCGCCGGGTCACGCCCTGCATGCCGAGCCAGTACAGCGGCATGAAGGCCACGTAGAAGCCGACAAACCAGAACCAGAACGACGCCTTGCCCCACGACGACACCAGCCGGTAGCCAAACGCCTTCGGAAACCAGTACGTGATGCCCGCCATGAGCCCGAACAGCACGCCGCCGATGATCACGTTATGGAAGTGCGCAATCAGGAACAGGCTGTTATGCAGCGAGAAGTCTGCCGGCGGCACCGCCAGCAGCACGCCCGTCATGCCCCCGATGACGAAGGTGACCATGAACCCCACCGTCCACAGCATCGGCGTCTCGAAGCGGATCTTGCCGTGGTACATCGTGAAGAGCCAGTTGAAGATCTTCGCGCCGGTCGGGATCGAAATGATCATCGTCGTGATCCCGAAGAACGAGTTGACGCTGGCCCCCGACCCCATCGTGAAGAAGTGGTGCAGCCACACGAGATACGACAGCACGGTGATCACCACCGTCGCGTACACCATCGACGCGTAGCCGAACAGCCGCTTGCGGCAGAACGTGGCCACCACTTCCGAAAAGATGCCGAACGCCGGCAGCACCAGGATGTAGACCTCGGGGTGGCCCCAGATCCAGATCAGATTGACGTACATCATTGCGCTGCCGCCCTGCTCGACCGTAAAGAAATGCGTGCCGAGGTAGCGGTCGGCTGCCAGCAGCGTCACGGCGGCTGTCAGAACGGGGAACGCTGCCACGATGAGCGTGTTGGTGCAGAGGGACGTCCACGTGAAGATCGGCATGCGCATCAGCGTCATGCCCGGCGCGCGCATCTTGACGATGGTCACCAGCAGATTGATGCCCGATAGCACGGTGCCGACGCCCGCGATCTGCAACGCCCAGATGTAGTAATCGACGCCCACGTCGGGGCTGGCGAGGATGCCCGAGAGCGGTGGGTACGCCAGCCAGCCCGTACGTGCGAATTCGCCCACGAACAGCGACATCATCACCAGGATGGCGCCGCCCGTGGTCATCCAGAAGCTGAAGTTGTTCAGGAACGGAAACGCCACGTCGCGCGCACCGATCTGCAGCGGCATGACGAAGTTCATGAGACCCGTCACCAGCGGCATGGCAACGAAGAAGATCATGATCACGCCGTGCGCGGTGAAGATCTGGTCATAGTGATGCGGCGGCAGGTACCCGAGATTGTCGCCAAAGGCCACGGCCTGCTGGATGCGCATCATCACGGCGTCGGCAAAGCCGCGCAGCAGCATCACGATCCCGAGCACGACGTACATGATGCCGATCTTCTTGTGATCGATGCTGGTGAACCACTCGCGCCACAGGTAGCCCCAGACGCGGTAGTACGTCAGCGCCGCGACAAGCGCGAGGCCGCCGAGCGCGACGACCGCGAAGGTCGCCAGCAGGATCGGCTCGTGGTACGGAATGGCCTCCCATGTCAGGCGGCCAAAGATCAGATTGGCGAGTTCGGAACGCTCGGGCATAGGTGTCACCTGGGCCGATCAAATTTGGCGAAAAACGTCGAAAAGGCGCGCGAGACTGCGCGTTACCGCAACAGCCGCCGGCCGTCGTCGTTGATGGCGGTTTCCGCCGCGAGCATGGGCATGACATCGGCCACGTTGCTCGCAGTGCAGATTTCCGTCGACGGGTCGAACCCGGCACGGTTGCGGTTGCGCGCCATGGTGTCTGCCAGGCACGCCTGGCCGTCCACGCAGCGGTTCAGGATGCGGTCGTAGAGGCCCGGCGCCACGCTGGCGTAGCGCTGCACCGGCTCGCTTTCGCTGGGCTTGGCCAGCTTGAGGTAGACGTCTTTCGACAGCGGCGTGCCCGATGACTTGACCTGCGCCACCCATCGGTCGAACTCCTCATTCGACAGGCCGTGGAACTTGAACCGCATGTGCGAGAAACCCTGGCCGCTGTAGTTGGACGAGAACCCGTCGTACACGCCGGGCCGGTTGATGACCGCGTGGAGCTTGGTCTCCATGCCCGGCATCGCATAGACCATGCCTGCCAGCGACGGCACGAAGAACGCGTTCATGACCGACGTGGCCGTGATGCGGAACGCAATCGGGCGATCAACCGGCGCCGCCAGTTCATTGACAGTGGCGATGCCCTGCTCGGGATAGAGGAACAGCCACTTCCAGTCCATCGCCACCACTTCCACGGTGAGCGGCTTGCTCTGGGGCGGCACCGGGCGCTGGGAATCGAGCCGCGTCAGCGGCCGATACGGATCGAGCTGATGGGTGCTGACCCACGTGATGGCGCCCAGCGTGATGATGATGAGCAGCGGCGCGGCCCAGATCGCCAGCTCCAGCACTGTGGAGTGGTCCCAGTCCGGGTTGTAGTGCGCGTCGTCGGCGCTCTCCCGGTATCGCCACGCAAACACGAGCGTGAGAATGATCACCGGAACGATGATCAGCAGCATCAGGCAGGTGGCGATGATGATGAGGTCGCGCTGCCGCAGCGCCATGTCGCCT
This sequence comes from Ralstonia mannitolilytica, assembly GCF_905397375.1. Classification (GTDB taxonomy): domain Bacteria; phylum Pseudomonadota; class Gammaproteobacteria; order Burkholderiales; family Burkholderiaceae; genus Ralstonia; species Ralstonia mannitolilytica. The sequence continues at coordinate 88,366 of NZ_CAJPVG010000003.1, read as the reverse complement.
GCCGGCGACAGCAGCACCGCGTTGCTGCATCCCGCAAGCGCCAGGAGCAAAGCAATTGCGGCACTTCTCAAAAGCGATCTTCCCGTTACCTGGAAGGATTTCACCGCTGCATCGAAGCGTGGCATGGTCTCGGAAGTGGCGTCTGGTTAACGTCGCGCGGGGATGCCCCCAACGATCTTTCGATTTGCCGTTGCAGTTTAGGCGCCTATTCTGGTGATTGCCGGACTTTAATGCCCTGACGACATCCCCCGCCCTCGACGGAGACCCCACGATGGCCAGTCTGACCCATCAGCATCGCGCGTCCCCCACTGCTCCGCCCGCACCAGGCCACCATGAAGTCGCCCCAGCTGAGATCGCCACCGGCGTGGTCATCGGGCGGGCCTCCGAGTACTTCGACTTCTTCGTCTACGGCATCGCCTCGGTGCTCGTCTTCCCGTCGGTCTACTTTCCGTTTGCGAGCGAATTGGCGGGGCTGCTCTTCAGCTTCACGATCTTTTCGTTTGCCTTCATCGGCCGGCCGTTTGGCACCGCCTTGTTCATGCGCATCCAGCGCCGATGGGGCCGCGGCACGAAGCTGACCGCGTCGCTGTTCCTGCTCGGCACGGCCACCGTCGGGATTGCGTTCTTGCCGTCGTACGCGTCGATCGGCAGCGCGGCGATCTACCTGCTGGCCCTCTTCCGCTTCATGCAGGGCATTGCGTTTGGCGGCTCCTGGGACGGCCTGCCGTCGCTGCTCGCACTGAACGCGCCCGAAGACAGGCGCGGCTGGTACGCCATGCTCGGCCAGCTCGGCGCGCCTACCGGCTTCATCGTGGCGGGCGGGTTGTTCCTCTTCCTCCATGCCAGCCTGACGCCGGAAGAATTCATCGACTGGGGCTGGCGGTATCCGTTCTACGTGGCCTTCGCCATCAACGTGGTCGCGCTGTTTGCGCGGCTGCGGCTCGTGGTGACGTACGAATACACGCAACTGCTGGAAGAAGGCGAGCTGGAACCGATCAGCACCCTGCAGATGGTGAATGCGCAGGGGTTCAACATCTTCCTGGGCGCATTTGCCTCGCTGGCCAGCTATGCGCTGTTCCACCTCGTCACGGTGTTTCCGTTGTCATGGATCGCGCTTCACAAGACCCAGGGCGTGTCGAATGTGCTGGCTGTGCAGATCGTCGGCGCGGTCATCGCGCTCATGGGTACGCTGGTGTCGGGCCTGATCGCAGACCGCATCGGCCGGCGCACCACCTTGGCCGCCATGGCCGTGCTGATCGGTCTGTTCAGTCTGGCTGCGCCGTGGCTGCTGGATGGAGGCGCTACCGGCCAGGACATCTTCATCCTGCTCGGCTTTGGCCTGCTGGGGCTCTCGTATGGCCAGGCGGCTGGCGTGGTCACCTCGAACTTCGAACGGCGGTTCCGCTACACCGGCGCCGCCCTCACCACGGACTTCGGCTGGCTCTTCGGGGCGGCCTTTGCGCCGCTGGTGGCGCTGGGCCTCTCGTCATTATTCGGGCTTGCGGCGGTCAGCCTGTACCTGATGTCGGGGGTGATCGGAACACTCGTGGCGCTGCGGATCAACCGCGCGCTCGGAACGCCCGATACCTGAAACCGGCTGCCGTTGAAGGGTGCGGGCGAACGGACCCGCCGTGCTCCGCCGCCTGAGGGGGCGATTCGCACCCATTCAACGGCGCACCGATTGTCAATGGCGTCCTGCCGGCCAGAGCGTGTTCGGGTCTTCGCCAAGCGCGGCCGCAATGGCGAGCCGAACACGCTTCGCCCCTCTGCCCGCTATCGAGGACGAGAGCAGTTGCGGGGTGACGTTGTCCAGCCCGAGCTTGTCCGCCAGCTCGCGCAGGGTGGCCTTGCCGAAACGCTCGTCAAGACGTTGCTTGACGAGAGCGGCGCGGCGCCGAACCTCCGGAGCAGCCGGCACGGGCTCCGCTGTTTGGCATTTTGCCTCACGCTCTTTCGGATTCACTGGGCAATCAGCCGGTGCGGCCGCAGGGTGATCGGCCATGGACCTCCCCAGGTTTTCCAAGGCTTCGGCGATGTTTCGCCCTGTGCTGGAATGCAGCGTGCCCGACGCTACCAGGACGGCAAAGTAGTGACCGTTCTCCTGGTACAGCCTGACTTTATAGAGGAGGTCCATAGGATGCCGCGCGCAGAGTGTCGACAGGCTTATTCACGCATGTCTTTGCCGACCGGATAAGCTGATCGTCGCTGTCGCAGCTCGCCAGCACAGTCGGCGGCGCATGGGCGGCGGAGGTCCCTCCCCGGATCCGCCGCTGGATTGGTGCGCGAAAACTTCCCCATTCTTTGAAACGTCCCGCGAGTTCTTATATTTTTCGCCGATGCCCGCGAGCGCTGAGGCCGGTCTGCGCCGGCTGGCTCGCTCACAGGCTTCCCCCTCGTTTGCATCGCGCCCGCCCCGTCGGAGCGAATGTGCCTTGAATGTCGTGAGTCCGGCGTGATGCTGGCACCGCACATTGTGGGAAACGATAGCAGACGCTATTCTGGCTGGCACCCTGCTAATCAGAGGGTAAGCATTCCCGTGTAGGCGTGGTCCGATGCTGTCTTCCGGTGCTAGACAGGCCGCCGGCGTGGTCGCCATCAAGGCGCAGGCTGCAACCTTGCTCGGCGATGGGCCTCGGTAAGCCAGCCATTCTTCCTTCGCAGTCCAGATCGAAAGCGGCAGAGCATGGAAGTTCTCAAAGAAGTGAGCGCGATCACGTTGGCCGACAGCCTGCCGGATGCCGTTTTCATGGTCGACGAGACCGGGCGAATCCGTTACGCCAATGCCGCGTGGGAGGAAATCCTCGGCTATCGGCCATCCGAACTGGTCGGCCAGTTCATGCTCGAGCTTGTGGCGCCGGACGACCGCGATCGGACACAGCGGGAAGCGGCCCGCGTTCAGGCCGGCGCCAGACGCACCGGATTTGAGAACCGCTACCGGCATCAGCTGGGCAACGATGTCTACTTGTCATGGTCGGCGCGGTGGAATGTCGAGCATCGGCTGCGCATCGGCGTGGCACGCAACATCACGGCACTGAGAACGGCCGGCGCGCACAACCCGCTCGCACAACTGAAGGAGCGGCTGGCGCCCCACGAATGCAGGGTATTGCAGCTGTTGCTGACGGAAGCCGCGGAAAAGCAGATTGCCGAACAACTCGGCCTTGCCATTTCCACGACGCATTCCTACGTCACGAGCATTTATCGGAAGTTCGGTGTGCGCGGCCGCGCTGGGCTTATGAGCCTGTGGCTCAAAGAGACTCGCGATCGCTGATGCGGTGGACAAGGCGTCGCGTGTGAAAGCGCTCGGCGGCAGGAACGCCTTTGAAGCTAAATCGCTGATCTGCAAGAGAATTCTGGTGCGAGGGAGGGGACTCGAACCCCTACACCATTGCTGGCGTCAGGACCTAAACCTGGTGCGTCTACCAATTTCGCCACCCTCGCCGGATGGAACGCGGCGCCCGCTGAGGGCGCCGGTAAGGAAGCCGGCGATTATATCGCAGTCGTCCGAGGGTTTCCAATCCCCCGCCCGCACCGCGCGTGGCCGGGATTGCGCCTTCCCTCGCCGCCGTCAGGCAGTCGGCGCGGCGGCCCGGGCTTCGGGCCGCTTCACGCGGAACCAGGCCGCATACAGCGCGGGCAGGAACAGCAGCGTCAGCACCGTAGCGATGATCAGCCCGCCCATGATGGCCGCCGCCATCGGGCCCCAGAACACGCTGCGCGAGAGCGGAATCATCGCGAGCACCGCCGCAGCCGCCGTGAGGATGATGGGACGGAAGCGCCGCACTGCCGCTTCGACGATGGCGTTCCATGTGGGCACACCGGCGGCCACGTCCTGCTCGATCTGATCCACCAGGATGACCGAGTTGCGGATGATCATCCCGATCAGCGCGGTAATGCCGAGCTGCGCCACGAAGCCCATCGGCGCGCGCAGCAGCAGCAGCGTGGCGGCCGCGCCAATCAGGCCGAGCGGGCCCGTCAGGAACACCATCACAGAGCGCGAGAAGCTGTGGAGCTGGAGCATCAGCAGCAGGAAGATGATGAAGATGCACAGCGGCATCTGCGCGGCGATGGACGCGCCGGCGTTGGCACTCTCCTCTTCCGCGCCGGCGATCTTGATCTGGTAGTCGGGCGGCAGGTCTGCGCGGATCTTGTCGAGCAGCGGGTTGATCTGCGCCGTCACGGTCGGGCCCTGCACGCCATCAACCACATCCGACTGCACGGTGATGCCGTAGTCGCGGTTCTCGCGCCAGATTACCCCCGGCTCCCATGCAAAGCCCACGCGCGCCACCTGTGTAAGCGGCACCGCGCGGCCGCTGGCCGTCGGCACCTGCACGCGCTGCAGCGCATCGAGCGTGTTGCGCTCGTTCGCCTCGGGGCGCATCACGATGTCCAGCAGCTTGTCGCCGTCACGGTACTGCGCGATGGGCGCGCCGGACAGCACCGTCTGCGTGACCTGCGAGATCGACCCCGTGGACACGCCAAGCGCACGGGCCTTGTCCTGGTCGATGTCCAGCCGCAGGACCTTGACGTTCTCGTTCCAGTTGTCGTTCACGCCCACGGTATTGGGGTTCGCCTGCATGATCGCCTTGACCTGGTCGGCAATCTTGCGCACGCCGCCAATGTCCGGGCCCATCACGCGGAACTGCACCGGATACGGCACCGGCGGCCCGTTGGGCAGCAGCTTCACGCGGCCGCGCAGATGCGGGAATTGCGACTTCAGCAAGCCGATGACGCGCTGGCGCACACCCTCGCGCGTCTCGAGCGATGTCGGCATGACGATGGCCTGCGCCACGTTCGTTTGCGGCAGGATCTGGTCGAGCGGCAGGTAGAAGCGCGGCGCGCCGGAGCCGATGAACAGCGTCACGCTGTCGACGTTCTGCTCCTTGCGCATCAGCGCTTCGAAGCGCTTCGCTTCGGTTTCGGTCTGGTTGAAGCTGGAGCCTTCCGGCAGCCAGAGCTCCACCATCAGCTCAGGCCGGCTCGAATCGGGGAAGAACTGCTTCTCCACGTACTTGAAGCCGAACACGCCCAGCCCGAACGCCACCAGCGTGACGACGATCACCGTCTTGCGGTACTCGACGCACCAGTTCACCCAGCCGCGGAATCGGTTGTAGAACGGCGTATCGAACAGTTCGTGATGGCCGCCGTCGCCCACGTGCGATTTCGTGCGCAACAGCAGGAAGCCGAGATACGGCACGAACACGACGGCCGCAAACCATGACAGCACCAGCGCCAGCGCCGTCACGGCGAAGATGCCGAATGTGTATTCGCCCACCGTCGAGCGTGCCAGCCCGACCGGCAGGAAGCCCGTGGCGGTGATCAGCGTGCCCGTGAGCATCGGCATGGCGGTGGACGTGTAGGCAAAGGTGGCGGCCTCCATCTTGGAGAAGCCCTCTTCCAGCTTGCGCACCATCATCTCGACCGCGATGATCGCGTCATCGACCAGCAGGCCCAGCGCGATGATCAGGGCGCCGAGCGAAATCTTGTGCAGGCCGATGTCGAAGATGTTCATGAACAGGAACGTCACCGCCAGCACCAGGGGAATCGTCAGCGCCACGACCAGGCCCGGCCAGATGTCGATGCGCAGCTTCGGCTTGGTGTGCAGGCCGAGCGAAAGAAAGCTAACCGCCAGCACGATCACCACCGCCTCGATCAGTACATGCACGAACTCGCCCACCGAGTTCTGCACCGATTTCGGCTGGTTCTGCACCTGCTCCATCTCGATGCCGACCGGCAGCTTCGCGCGGATCTTCTCGACCGTCGCACGCAAGTCCTTGCCGAGCTGGATGATGTCGCCGCCCTTGGTCATCGAGATGCCCAGACCGATCACCTCCTTGCCGTTGAAGCGCATCTTGGCGTGCGGCGGATCGATGTAGCCGTGCTTCACGGTGGCGATGTCGCCCAGGCGGATGTTGGTCGTGCCGCCGGGGCCGCGCAGGCTCAGGTTTTCCAGGTCGCGGATGTCTGAAAACTGGCCGGAAAGGCGGATCTGCACGTTGTCGGTCGGCGTCACCAGCACGCCGCTGGGGCCGATGTTGTTCTGCTGCCCGATCTGCGTGGCAATGGTGTTGATGTCCAGCCCCATCTGCGCCAGCTTGGCCTGCTGGAACTCGATGTAGATCTTCTCGTCCTGATCGCCGAGCAGCTCCACCTTGGCGACGTTCGGCACGCGCAGCAGCTGCTGGCGGATCGCATCGGCGTAGTCGTTGAGCTGCCGGTAGGTAAAGCCATCGGCCGACAGCGCGTAGATCGAGCCGTACACGTCGCCAAAGTCGTCGTTGAAGTACGGCCCGCGCACACCCTGCGGCAAGGTCGGCGCAATGTCGCCCACCTTCTTGCGCACCGTGTACCAGAGCTGCTGCGTTTCCTTGGCGGGCGACGTGTCGGCCAACTGGAACGTGACTAGCGTCTCGCCGGGCTTGGAGTAGCTGCGGATTTTCCACGCGTATGGCACTTCCTGCAGCGCCTTCTCAATCTTGTCGGTCACCTGGCGCGACATCTGCTCCGCCGTGGCGCCCGGCCAGAAGGCCTGCACCACCATTGCGCGGAACGTGAACGGCGGGTCTTCGTCCTGCCCCAGCTTCGAATACGCAAAGATGCCGCCGAGCAGCAGCGCCACCAACAGGAAGCGCGTGAGCGGCTGATGTTCAAGCGCCCAGCGTGACAGGTTGAAACGGGAATGTTCCATGCGCGCGGTGTGTGCGTGTGTTGGCGAGGGCCGGGGCGTCGATCAACGGCGCGGCGTGATGGCAGACTGCGCCGACGGTTGATCGGCCGGGGCCATCGGCATCACCTTCTGGCCGGCCTTGAGCAGGTGCACGCCGGCGGTGACGATGGTCTGGCCGGGCTGCAGTCCGCGGGTGACCAGCAGCACGTTGTCGCGCGGCGCACCGACCGTCACCGGCACCGGCTTGACCGTCTGCGATGCGGCGTCGTACAGCCACACCACGTTCTTGCCCTGCTCCTGCAGCAGCGCGGTGATCGGCACGCGCACGCCCATGCCGCCGCTGTCGGCACCGCCGCCGGGGCGTACAAACGTGGCAACCGCGGTCATACCGAGTTTCAGTTCGGGTGGCGGATTCGGAATCGAAATCTTCACGGTGTACGTGCGCGTGAGCGGGTCCGCCGCGGGCGCAATCTCGCGCACCTTGGCCGGAATGCTGCGCGACTGGTCGGCCCAAAGCCTGACGCTCACCTCGGGCGACTTGCGCAGCGTGTCGACCTGGTCTTCCGGGATGCCGACCACCACTTCCTTCTCGGCCGTCTGGGCCACGCGCACCACGGGCTGGCCGGCGGACACCACCTGCCCGACTTCCGCGTCCACGCCAGTCACCACGCCATCGGCGTCGGCTTCGAGCGTGGCATACGCGGCCTGGTTGGACTGATTGCGATAACCCGCCGCGGCCTGCTCATAGCGTGCCTGCGCGGCGTCGTAATTGGCTTGATGGCGTTGCTGCTCGGCCGCGCTGATGAAGCCCTTGGCAAACAGTTCGGAGAAACGTTTGAGGTCAGCCGCGGCGAGGTCGCGGTCGGTCTTGGCGGCCGACAGTTGCGCCTGGGCCGACTGCTGCGCGAGCGCCAGATCGGTCGGATCGAGCCGGGCGAGCACCTGGCCTTTCTTGACCGTCGCACCCACATCCACGAGCCGCGCGACGATCTTGCCCGGCACGCGGAAACCGAGGCGCGATTCAATGCGCGGGCGCACGTCGCCGGAAAACTCCGCGGTGCCGGCGCCGTGTTCACTGGTGACGGTCATGGTGCGCACCGGACGCACCTCGGGAGCCTTGGGCTGTTCCTTGCTGCAGCCGGCAAGCAGTGCCGCCGCCGTGAGCAACGCCGCGGTGGCCGCCACGCGGGGGATGCGTCCGCGCGACACCGAAGGCGTGTCGGAGGAACCGGTGAAGTCCGAATGCAGGTACGACGGGTACATCGCAGGCATGACACGCTCTCAGTAAATAACTGACCGGTCAGTAATATACCCACGGCAATGCGCAGGGTCAACGACGCGGCGTTGTCTGATTGACTTTTCTCGCAAGGCTCAGGCGGGCGGCATGCTGCACTGCCGCGCCATGTAGAATGAGCGCCCTGCTCCAACCCACTGTAACGGCTTCTTCCGTGACCCCCGACGAATACTGCGCCGACAAGGCCGCCCCGCCCGGCAGCGACGTGTACTACAGCGTATTGTTTCTGTCGCCCGAGCGCCGCCGCGCAACCGTCGCGCTCGAAGCCGTGCGCCGCGAGCTGGAAGACGCCGTGCGCGATGCCAGCGATCCGTCGGTCGTGCAGACCAAGCTCCAGTGGTGGCGGCAGGAACTGGCGCGGCTGTTCGAGGGCCGCCCCGAGCACCCCGCCACGAAGGCGCTGCAGCCGTTCCTGAACACGTACGACATCGGCGCCGTGCACCTGGGCGAACTGCTGGCCGGCGTGGAAGCCGACGCCATGCAGAACCGCTATCTCGACTGGCCCAACCTGCGCCGCCATGGCGATCAGGTGGCAGGCGTGGCGGGCCGGCTGGCCGCGCGCATTGCAGGGCATACCCATGCGCGCACGCTGGAATTTGCGCGGCAGATGTCGCTGGCCGAGCAGCTCGTCCATTTCATCCGCAACCTCGGTGAAGATGTCCGGCACAACCGCATCTATATCCCCGTGGATGAATTGCAGCGTTTCAACGTGCCGGCCGCCGACCTGTTCAACCGCCGCTATGCAGAAGGCTTCAAGCCGCTGATGGCGTCCCAGGCCGAGCGCGCGCGTGCCACGTACAACGAAGCGCTCGCGGCGCTGCCAACCGAAGACCGCCGTGCGCAGCGCCCCGCGCTGATTCGCGGCGTGCTGGCCATGCGCTTGCTTGATGAAGTGGAGGCCGACGGCTTCCAGGTGCTCACGCAGCGGACCGACCTCACGCCGCTGCGCAAGCTGTGGCTTGCCTGGAAGACGCAGATCCGCGGCTGATCAGGCCTTGATCAGGTCGAGAGGCGCAAACCGGCCGGCCAGCACCGGCTGGGAATCCATGCCCCACCAGCGCTCCAACACCGTCGCGTAGAGCGAGCGGAAATCCACCGACGGATCGAGGTTGCCGCTGCCATCCAGCCGCTCCAGCACGGGCCCCTGGCCTGCCAGCCCGCCCTTCACGCGCCCGCCCGCCACGAAGTGCGCCGCGGCCGTGCCGTGGTCCGTCCCGCCGTTGAGGTTTTCGCGCGGACGTCGGCCGAACTCCGAGTACGTGACGACCAGCGTGTCGTTCCAGCGGCCCAGTTCGGTCAGGGCGCTCTTGAGCGAAGCGATGCCTTCGGCCAGTTGCCGCAGCAGATTCGCCTGCGTGCCTTGCTGGTTGGTGTGCGTATCGAAGCTGCCCAGCGACAGGCACACCACCGCAACGTCGGCACCGCCGTGACCAGGTGCGGCGACCACCTGCATCGCCGCCTTGATCGAATTGCCAAAGCCGCCGTCGGGAAAGCGCGTCTGGAACGCGTACTTGCCCGACTTCGGACGCAGCCCGTCGGCCGCCTTGACGATATCCGCCTCGACCTTCAGTACGTGCGCGAGCGTGGCGTTTCCGCGTGCGTTGGAGGGCATTGCCAGTTTGGCTTCGTTGAGAAAGGCGTCCGGACTGGCCAGCGCCACGGCGCGTGCGCCGCCATCCAGCGGGCCGAGGTCTGCGCTGCCGATGATCACGCCATCGGCGCCGAACGATGCGGGCACCGGTTTGACGGCGAAGGCGCGCGTAAGCCAGCCCTCGCGCAGATATTGGTCGGAGCGCGAGGCCGTGTCCCAGATCTCGATGGAGCGGAAATGCGAGAGATTCGGCTGCGGATACGACAACCCCTGCACCACACTGAGCTCACCCGCCTGCCACAGCGGCATCATGGCCTGCAGCGACGGATGCAGGCCGTAGCGGTCATCGAGCTGCAGCACCTGTTCGCGCTTGATGGCAATGCGCGGGCGCAGCGCATAGTACTGCGCGCTTGTGTACGGCACCACGGTGTTCAGCCCGTCGTTGCCGCCCTTGAGTTCGATGAGAATGAGCAGGTTGCCATAGCCTTTGCGACGATCTTCGCCCTGCGCGAAGACGATCCCGGGTGCAGTGCCACCAAGGCCGAGCATGGCGCCTGCTTTGAGAAAATCGCGACGTTTCATGATGTGTGCTCCTGCAGCGATGGCGCTACTTCAACTGGTAAGCCGGGTCCATCAGCAGCGTGCGCAGATACGCCGTGCCTGCCAGCTTGACGGGAATCGGCGCCGTCGGCTCGATCGGCAACACGGCCCGCTGAATGGAGATACGCGAGGTGAGCGGCGGCGGGTCGTCCGCATTCGCGCCGAACTGCGCAAGCCACGTGGCCGCGTTGAACGACACCATCGTCTGCGATTGCGCGAGCTTGAAGCGGCCTTCCTGCCCCATGCCCTTGAGGGCCTGGCCCAGGCCCTGCACCGCGCCGCCCTGGTTCAGCGCTTCACGCATGGAGGCCATCACCACGGCGGGCTTCTGTGCCTGCGCGGGCGCCTTCATCTCCGTCGAGCGGAAGAGCTGATCGAGAAACTGCTTGCGCCCCAGCAGCGTGTTGGAGTTGATCCACGCATCGCCGCCGGGCCAACCCTTGACGTTGGGCGGCGCCAGCAGATTCTGCCCAAGCTGCGCGGCCTTGATCGCAAACGGCGTCGGGTCGGAATACTGCACGTTGAATGCCTTGAGCGTGCCGACGATCATCTCGACCGGCGACTTCACCAGCGTCGCGCGCGACTGCGGCGCCCAGAACGCCGGGGTCATCAACAACTCGCGCAACGCGACCTTGATGTCGTAGCCGCTGGCGCGGAACGCATCGGCCACGCGCTGCACCTGCGCCGCATCCGGATCGGGCGAAACGAACTCGCGCCACAGCTTGGTGACGATAAACGTCGCTGTCTCGGGGCGAGACAGCAGGATGTCCAGCATCTGGTCGCCGTCGTAGTCGCCGCTCTGGCCGAACACCGTCTTCACGCCGGTGTCGTGGATCTGCGGCCGCCAGACATACGCAAAGTCGTGGTCGCGGTCGACGCTCCAGCCGGTATAGGCACGGGCAGCTTCCTTGATGTCCTGTTCGCTGTAATGGCCTTCACCCAGCGTGAAGAGCTCCATCACCTCGCGCGCGAAGTTCTCGTTGGGCTTGCCTTTGCGGCTCTGCGCGCCATCCAGGTAGATCAGCATCGCCGGGTCCTTGGCGACGGCATGGAGCATGGCGCCGAAGTTGCCGACCGCGTTCTGCCGCAGCAGCACGTTCTGTCGATACATCAACTGCGCAAACGGGACCTTCTGCGAGCTCGACACGAAATGGTTGTGCCAGAACAGCGTCATGCGCTCGGTCAGCGGTGACGGCGTCTGGATCATTTCGCCGAGCCACCATGCGCGCAGCTCGAGTTCGTGCGCCGCGTTGGTGCGTCTCGCAGCCTTGCGGGCGTCTTCGTCGGCGAGCTTGTCATAGGGAAGGATCGGCTCGTTCACCCACGCAGGCGGCGGCTGCGTGGCAACAGTGCCCGTCTGGGCGAGCACGCGATCGACGGCTTCGCGGTGCGTGAGCCCTGCGTAGGCGTCAAGCTCGCTTTCGGAAGGCGCAAAGCCGATGCGGGTCAGGAAGTAGCGCGCCTCGTCGCGATCGAGGCGCTGCTCCTCGGCGACGGCCGCCTTGACGTGCGTGGAATGCCGTTGCGGCTTGCCCTGCGCCGCCGCTTGCGTGGCCGGCAGGCAAAGAACGCTGGCGGCCAGCGCCACCCATAGTGCTGTGGTACGGATACGCATGTTGGTCCCCCGAATCGGCCCCATTGCCCTATTCTCTCGACGCCACGCAATTGCGTTGCGGTTGGGGGCAGCGACTTGCGCGCCGTTTCCCGCGCCGACCTACCCGCCGCGATGGTAAAGATCGCGCGTGACGTCGTAGATGTTCTGACGCAATTGCTTGCGTTCCTCGGGAGACAGCTTGCGCTGCGGACCTGGTCGATCGGCGTTCTCGCCACGGCGGTTTTCCATGGCGGCGGCACGTCGGCTGCGCTCTTCGCTGCCTCGGCCGTGCGCCTGCCCCTGCCCGCCCCTTTTCTCCGGTCCACCGGCCTGCATGGCATGTCCGCCGCCGAAAAAGCCGCCGAAGCCGCCAAAACCGCCGCGGTCGCCACGCGCGTGCGCCGGCAAGCCAGCCATGCACAGGCCGGCCGCACAAGCCAGCAGCACCAGATGCCGCCGAAATATTCCTGACCGAGTCGAAAAAGGGGATTGAGAAGCCACGTCCTTGTTGCTGGAAACCGATGCGCCATGCATCATTGCGCGACAATCGATAACAGGCAACCGCATTGCACGCCAGTCCCCTCCGCGGGGGTCGACAGACCCCAAACTGCTGCGAGGAACTGCCAAGGCAGTGTAGCCGCGCGTCCTGCGCCCTGTTCACGTGGGCCGGTAAATAATGTAACCGTCTGTTTCAATTGGGCTTTCACAGCGCCTCGGGCCCATGTTTTTGTCGTTACCATTAGCGCCATGGAAAATTCCAGTCATAAGATTCTCGTCGTGGACGACGACCCCCGCCTGCGTGACCTGCTGCGCCGCTACCTGGGGGAACAGGGCTTCACCGTGCTGGTGGCGGAAAACGCCACGGCCATGAACAAACTCTGGCTGCGCGAGCGCTTCGACTTGCTGGTGCTCGACCTGATGATGCCGGGCGAAGACGGCCTGTCGATCTGCCGCCGTTTGCGCGGTGCGAATGATCAGACGCCCATCATCATGCTCACCGCCAAGGGTGAAGACGTCGATCGCATCGTCGGCCTCGAAATGGGCGCCGACGACTACCTGCCCAAGCCGTTCAATCCGCGCGAACTGATCGCGCGCATCCACGCCGTGCTGCGCCGCCGCGGCCCGGCCGAGATTCCCGGCGCGCCGTCCGAAACGCCCGAGACCTTCGCATTTGGCGACTTTGTGCTGAACCTGGCAACGCGCACGCTCAAGAAGAACGACGAAGAGATCACGCTCACAACGGGCGAATTCTCCGTCCTGAAGGTGTTTGCACGCCATCCGCGCCAACCCCTATCGCGCGAGAAGCTCATGGAAATGGCGCGCGGCCGTGAATACGAAGTCTTCGACCGCAGCCTCGACGTGCAGATCTCGCGCCTGCGCAAGCTGATCGAACCGGATCCGAGCAACCCGCGCTTCATCCAGACGGTCTGGGGCCTGGGCTACGTGTTCATCCCCGACGGCGCCAAGTAAGACCGGCCTTCAACCCTTCATCCCCGCACCGACTTGCGCATCCCGCGTCCGGCCGCGTTGCGGCGTCTATTGATCAGTGTGTTCGGCTCGCTGTTCTGGCGGACCTTCATGCTGATCGCCCTGCTCATCGCGATCTCGCTGGGCGTGTGGTTCCAGAGCTTCCGCATTTTCGAGCGCGAGCCGCGCGCGCAGCAGATCGCCATGCAGGTGGTGAGCGTGGTCAAGCTCACGCGCGCGGCGCTGCTGTATTCCGACCCCACGCGCCGGCGCTTCCTGCTGCTCGACCTCGTACAGAACGAAGGCATCAAGGTCTACCCGCGTGAGCGCGAAGACGAATACCGCGAGCCGCATACCAACCCGTACCTCACGCAACTTGTGCAGCACGAGATCCGTAACCGGCTCGGCGCCGAGACGGTGATCGCCACGGCGGTCAACGACATCCCGGGCGTGTGGGTGAGCTTCCAGATCGAGGGCGACGATTACTGGGTCGCCATCAGTCCTGACCGCTTCGAGCGCGTGCCCGGCGTGCAATGGCTGTGGTGGTCGACGGCGGCGCTGGTGCTGTCGGTGCTGGGTGCGGCCTTCATTACGTCACGCGTGAACCAGCCGCTCAAGCGCCTGGCCGACACGGCGCGCGCCATCAGCGCCGGCGATGATCCAAAGCCGCTGCCCGAAGGCGGCGGCACCGAGGTGGCGCAGGCCAATCACAGCTTCAACCAGATGGTGCGTGACCTCAAGCAGTTGGAGGCAGACCGCGCCGTCATGCTGGCCGGCATTTCGCACGACCTGCGCACACCGCTCACGCGCCTGCGGCTGGAAACCGAGATGAGCCCGGTCGACGACCAGACACGCGAGCTTATGGTGGCCGACATCGAACAGATGGACGCCATCATCGGGCAGTTTCTCGACTACGCGCGCCCCAGCGGTGAAATGCTCGAAGCCGTGGACCTGACCGAGCTCGTGCGCGACACGGCGCCCGTCTATTCCGCGCACGACGACATCGACCTCACCCTCAAGCTGGCGCCCGAAGCCATCGCCCGCTGTAACCGGATGGAGACGCAGCGCATTCTCGACAACCTGATCGAAAATGCGCGCCGCTACGGCAAAACGCCCGGCACCGGCCGCGCGGAGATCACCGTCAGCACCGTGCTCCGGGGCAACGAAGTTGTGTTGTGCGTGGCCGATCGCGGTGCGGGCGTGCCGCCGGACCAGCTTGCCTTGCTCACTCGCCCGTTCTACCGGCTGGAATCTGCCCGCAGCGAAGCCAAGGGCGCCGGCCTGGGCATGTCGATCGTCAATCGCATCCTGCAGCGCAGCGGCGGTCGTCTGACCCTCGAGAACCGCACGCCGCCCGAGACCGGCCTCATCGTCTGCGCCTGCTACGCACGCGTCTGACGCCCTGGGCGCCGGGCACATCCCCTGCTTCCCCTGCCTGACATGTGCGGCCGCCCAGGCCGTACTGGCTGCGCTATGCGCGGCTTTGAGATTATCAATTGGCCGCCTGCCTGTTCATCGCCAATAATGCAGCCGCCACGCTGCGCGGCCTTGCCGGTCCATGCCGCAAGCTTCGCCTGCGCCCGCCCCCCGTTTGCCGCCCGGGTGTGAGCTCGTGCTTGCAAGCCCCTTTCCATTGCCGCACCCCTCCAGGAGAAGCCCATGAAGACCATTGGTGACAAGCTCGAACCGTTCAAGGTCGTCGGCGTCAAGCCGGGATTCAACAACCACGAGGAAAACGGCGAGTCGGCATTCGAAGGCATCACCGAGACCTCGTTCCCGGGCAAGTGGAAGGTCATCTTCTTCTATCCGAAAGACTTCACGTTCGTATGTCCGACCGAGATCGTGGCCTTTGCCAAGCTCAATCAGGACTTTGCCGACCGCGACACCATCGTGATGGGCGGCTCGACGGACAACGAATTCGTCAAACTCGCGTGGCGCCGCGAGCACAAGGATCTCAATAAGCTGAACCAGTGGTCGTTTGCCGACACGACCGGCGCGCTGATCGACCAGCTCGGCGTGCGCGAGCATGAAGCGGGCGTCGCATTGCGCGCGACGTTCATCGTCGACCCGGACAACGTGATCCAGCACGTTTCGGTCAACAACCTGAACGTGGGCCGCAACCCGGATGAGGTGCTGCGCATTCTCGACGGCCTGCAAACCGACGAGCTCTGCCCGTGCAACCGCGCCGTTGGCGGTGCCACGCTGTAACGGCCACGCGGCGCTGATCCGGTTCGAAGCCCGCCCTTGCGCGGGCTTTCTTTCTGGCTCCGCCGCGGCAGAAAGGAGATCCCCATGGAATTTCTGCAGACCATCAAGGGCCTGATTCCCGACTACGCGAAAGACATCCGGCTCAATCTCGACGGTACGATCGCGCGTTCCTCGCTGGAGGGCCCCGACGCGGTGGGCGTGGCATTGGCAGCGGCGTTTGCAGCCAGGAGCAAGGTGCTGGTGGACGTCATCCGCAACGCCGGCGTGCTGTCTCCGCAAGAGACCACCGGCGTGCTGACCGCGGCCGCGCTCATGGGCATGAACAACACGTGGTATCCGTTCGTTGAGATGGCCGACGACGCCGACCTGAAGACGCAGCGCGCGGAACTGCGCATGAATGCCTATGCCAGCCACGGCGGCATCGACAAGCGCCGCTTCGAGATGTATGCCCTGGCAGCGTCCATCGTCGGCAAGTGCCACTTCTGTGTCAGCTCACACTACAAGCTGCTCAAGGAGATCGGCATGACCACGCAGCAGTTGCGCGATGTAGGCCGCATTGCCTCGGTCGTCAACGCCGCGGCGGTCGTGATCGCCGCCGAATAGCGGCATGGCGCAGCGGGCGTGCAAATGACAACGGCAGCGCCGAGCGATCCGGGCTGCCGTCGGGCATGGCGTGCGGCGAGGCGCAAGCTCAGTCCTGCTCGGCGGCTTCCGCGCGATAGATGAGCACGACGGCCTGCGCGACGACGCCTTCCTCCTTGCCTTCAAAGCCGAGCTGTTCGTTCGTCTTTGCCTTGACGTTGCAGCGCTCGCGGGCGATGCCAAGGTCTTCGGCCAGGTTGGCGATCATGCCGGGCACGTGCGGAGCGAGCTTGGGCCTCTGCGCGATCACCGTCGCATCGACATTGCCGACGGCGTAGCCAGCGTGGCGCACGCGGCGCACGGCTTCACGAAGCAATACGCGGCTGTCGGCGCCGGCAAAGGCAGGATCGGTATCGGGAAAATGCCGGCCAATGTCACCGAGGCCGGCCGCGCCGAACAGCGCATCGGTAATCGCGTGCAGCAGCGCGTCGGCGTCGGAGTGGCCGAGCAGGCCGCGCGTGTGCGGAATCTCCACGCCGCCGAGGATGAGCTTGCGGCCCTCCACGAGCGCATGCACGTCGTAGCCCTGACCGATGCGGATGTCCATCCAGTTCATGCGTGTGGTCCTTTCTCTCAGTCGTGGCTGGCGTGCGCCAGGATGGCCTCGGCCAGCGCGAAATCGTCGGGATACGTCACCTTGAAGTTGCGCAGCGCGCCCGCCACCAGCAGCGGTTTGTGCCCGCAGGCTTCCATGGCGCTCGCCTCGTCGGTGACGATGCGGTGCTGCGCCAGCGCGTCACGCAAGGCGCGTTCCAGCAGGCCCAGCGGAAACATCTGCGGTGTCTGCGCCTGCCAGAGGCCCTCGCGCTGGATCGTGGCGTCGATATGCTGGGTGCCGTCGGCGCGCTTGAGCGTGTCGGCCACCGGCAGCGCGAGAATGCCGCCCGCCGCGTGCGCGCCCTCCGCCTCAACGGCCGCGATCAGACGCGCGACCAGCGCGGGCGTCAGGCCGGGGCGCGCGGCGTCGTGCACCAGCACCCAGTCGCCATCTTCTGCACCGAGACTTCGCAGCGCCGCCAGGCCATGCATGACCGACGCGTGGCGCGAATCGCCGCCGCAATCGACCTCCACCAGTCCGGGCACGTCGAAACCGCAGCCGGGAAACCGCTGCACGAGCGGCTCTGTGCCGGGTGTGGTAACGATCAGCACCGTATCGATTTCAGCGCTCGCCAGGAACGCCTGCGCGGTATGCCACAGCATCGGCCGCCCGGCGACCGATTGATACTGCTTTGGCAGATCGCCCCCGGCACGCGAGCCGGTACCCGCAGACGGAATCAGCGCAAAACGGCGTCGGCCAGGGCGGGAAGTCGTCATGAAGGGCGGAAGAATGGGACGTGGGCGCAGGATTTGCGTCGGTTTGGGCCCGTGCAAGCGCGCGGCTGGCGCGGATTTTATAATAGCGGTCAGCGTCACGACACCCCGCCTGCACATGCCGGCGGGGTGTCGTGCTTTGTCCTCCGATCTTGACGTCCCATGTCCGATTTCTCGCTTTCTGCCCTGCCCGTCGTCAAACCAGGCCAGCGCTTCCTCTTCAGCGGCCTGCAGGGCGCGGCGGACGCCCTGCTCCTGGCGCGCTATCTCGAACAGCATCGCGCTGCCGTGCCGATGCTGGCGGTGATCTGCGCCAATGCCGTCGATGCGCAGCGCCTGGCGGAAGAACTGCGCTGGTTTGCTCCGCAGGCCCGTGTGAAGCTGCTGCCGGACTGGGAGACGCTGCCGTACGACAATTTCTCGCCGCACCAGGACTTGATCTCCGAACGGCTGGCCACGCTGCACGATCTGCAGAATGGCGCGTGCGACATCCTGCTGGTGCCGGCATCGACGGCATTGCAGCGCATCGCTCCGCCGTCCTTTCTGGCGGCCTACACGTTCTTCTTCAAGAAGGGCGAAAAGCTGGACGAGGCGGCACTCAAGGCGCAGTTCACGCTGGCCGGCTACGAACACGTCAGCGCCGTCATGCGCCCCGGCGAATACTCGGTGCGCGGCGGCCTGATCGACCTGTTCCCGATGGGCTCGCCGCTGCCGTACCGGCTGGACCTGTTTGGCGACGAGATCGAGACCATCCGCGCGTTCGACCCCGACACGCAGCGCAGCCTCTACCCCGTGAACGAAGTGCGCCTGCTGCCCGGCCGTGAATTCCCGATGGACGAAGCGTCGCGCACGGCCTTCCGCGGCCGCTGGCGCGAGGTGTTCGAGGGCGACCCGACGCGCTCGCCGATCTACAAAGACATCGGCAACGGCGTGCCTTCGGCCGGCATCGAATACTACCTGCCGCTGTTCTTTGAAGAGACCGCCACGCTCTTCGACTATCTGCCGGGCGCCACGCACCTGGCCTTCGTGGGCGACATCGAAGGTGCGGTGCGCCGCTTCTGGGCCGACGCCACGCAGCGCTACAACTTCATGCGCCACGACCGCGAGCGGCCCTTGCTGCAGCCTTCGGCGCTGTACCTCGACGAAGAATCGTTCTTCGTGGCCGCCAAGCCGCATGCCCGTCTCGTGCTGCGCACCGAGCCCGGCGACGCGCCGCTGTCGCTGCCGCTGCCCAACGTGGCCGTCAACCGGCGTGCGGAAGATCCGCTCGTCAACCTCGAATCCTTCCTGATGCGCGGCAACTGCCGCGTGATGATCTGCGCCGAATCCGCCGGCCGCCGCGAGACGCTCGCGCAGATGCTCGCGGCCAGCGGCCTGCATCCGGAAGGCGTGGCCGATTTCGCCGACCTGCTCGCCGGCGACGCGAAGTTCGTCCTCGGCGTGGCGCCGCTTTACCAGGGGTTCATCCTCGGCGACGAGCGCATCGCCTTCATCACCGAAACCGAGCTGTACGCGCAAACCACGCGTCGCGCCGGCCGTCGCAAGCAGGAACAGGCCACCGCCGTCGATTCGATGGTGCGCGACCTGGCCGAACTGAAGATCGGCGACCCGGTGGTGCACAGCGAGCACGGCATCGGGCGCTACCAGGGCCTGGTGTCGGTGGACACGGGCAACGGCGAGGAGGAATTCCTCCACCTCGATTACGACAAGGGCAGCAAGCTGTACGTGCCGGTGCACCAGCTGCACGTGATCTCGCGCTACTCGGGCGCCGATCCGGAAACGGCGCCGCTGCACTCGCTGGGCTCGGGTCAGTGGGAAAAGGCCAAGCGCAAGGCGGCGCAGCAGATCCGCGACACGGCGGCCGAACTGCTGAACCTGTACGCACGCCGTGCAATGCGCCAGGGCTTTGCCTTCCCGCTTGCGCCGGAGGACTACGTCAAGTTTGCCGAGAGCTTCGGCTTTGAAGAAACGCCCGACCAGGCCGCCGCCATCGCTGCGGTGATCGGCGACATGACGTCTGGCAAGCCGATGGACCGACTCGTCTGCGGCGACGTCGGCTTCGGCAAGACGGAAGTCGCGCTGCGTGCCGCGTTTGTTGCGGTGATGGGCGGCAAGCAGGTGGCCATCCTCGCGCCGACCACGCTGCTGGCCGAACAGCATTACCAGACGCTCGTCGACCGCTTTGCCGACTGGCCGGTGCGCATTGCCGAGATTTCGCGTTTCAAGAACAAGAAAGAGATCGACGCCGCGATCGAAGCCATCAACGCCGGCACGATCGACATCGTGATCGGCACGCACAAGCTGCTCTCGCCTGATGTGAAGTTCAACCGCCTGGGGCTCGTCATCATCGACGAGGAACACCGCTTTGGCGTGCGTCAGAAAGAGGCGCTCAAGACGCTGCGCGCCGAGGTGGACGTGCTCACGCTCACGGCCACGCCAATCCCGCGTACGCTGGGCATGGCGCTCGAAGGCCTGCGCGATTTTTCGGTGATTGCGACCGCGCCGCAAAAGCGCCTGGCCATCAAGACGTTCCTGCGCCGCGAGGAAGACGGCGTGCTGCGCGAGGCCATCCTGCGCGAGTTGAAACGCGGCGGCCAGGTCTACTTCCTGCACAACGAGGTCGAGACCATCGAGAACAAGCGCGCCAAGCTGGAGGAACTGATTCCGGAAGCACGCGTGGCGGTCGCCCACGGCCAGATGCACGAGCGCGAACTCGAGCGCGTGATGCGCGATTTCGTGGCCCAGCGCGCCAACATCCTGCTGTGCACGACGATCATCGAAACCGGCATCGACGTGCCCACGGCCAACACGATCCTGATCCACCGCGCGGACAAGTTCGGCCTGGCGCAGCTGCACCAGCTGCGCGGCCGTGTCGGTCGCTCGCACCACCAGGCGTATGCGTACCTGCTGGTGCACGATGTGGACGGCCTGACCAAGCAGGCACAGCGCCGCCTGGAGGCAATCCAGCAGATGGAGGAGCTTGGCTCAGGCTTCTACCTGGCGATGCACGACCTGGAAATCCGCGGCGCCGGCGAGGTGCTCGGCGACAAGCAGTCTGGCGAGATCTCCGAGATCGGCTTCCAGCTTTACACGGACATGCTGAACCAGGCGGTGAAGTCGCTCAAGGCGGGCAAGGAGCCCGATCTGATGGCGCCACTGGCCGCCACCACCGAAATCAACCTCGGCACGCCTGCCCTGCTGCCCCAGGACTATTGCGGCGACGTACAGGAGCGCCTGTCGCTGTACAAGCGCCTGGCCAACTGCGAGAGCAGCGAGGCCATCGACAACATCCAGGAAGAGCTGATCGACCGCTTCGGCAAGCTGCCGCCGCAGGCGCAGTCGCTCATCGAGACGCATCGTCTGCGCATTGCCGCGCAGCCGCTGGGCATCCGCAAGATCGACACCGGCACGAACGCCGTCACGCTGCAGTTCGTGCCGAACCCGCCCATCGACGCCATCAAGATCATCGACCTCGTGCAGAAGAACCGGCAGATCAAGCTGGCCGGGCAGGACCGCCTGCGTATCGAGAACATCCCGGCCGAGACCGCTGCGCTCGCGCAGACCATTCGCCATGCCATGCGGCAATTGATGTGATCCGCTAGGATGCAGCGACGCGAACAAGGAAAAACCAACATGAGCACCGCCGTGACCGCCCTCTCCACACTCGACTGGACCACCAAGCTCGTCAGCTTCGACACCACCAGCCGTGGCTCCAACCTTGCGCTCATCGAAACCGTGCGCGACTACCTGCGCGGCCTCGGCATCGATTCGCACCTCTCGCACAACGACGATCGCAACAAGGCCAATCTGTTCGCCACCATTCCGGCCGCCAACGGCAGCGTGCAAGGCGGCATCGTGCTGTCGGGCCATACCGATGTGGTGCCGGTGGATGGGCAGAAATGGGACAGCAACCCGTTCACCCCGGAAATCCGGGACGGCCGGCTTTACGGTCGCGGCACCTGCGACATGAAAGGCTTCATTGCGTCGTCGCTTGCGCTGGTGCCGCAGCTGCTCGGTGCCAAGCTGCGCGAGCCCGTGCATCTTGCGCTCTCGTACGACGAAGAAGTCGGCTGCGTGGGCGCGCCGCGCATGATCGACGACCTGGTGGCGCGCGGCATCAAGCCCGCCGGCTGCATCGTCGGCGAGCCCACCAGCATGCGGCCCATCGTTGCGCACAAGGGCATCAACGCCTACCGCTGCCGGGTGCACGGCCGCGCCGCGCATTCGTCGCTCACGCCGCAGGGTGTGAACGCCATCGAATACGCGGCGCGCATCATCTGCTTCGTGCGCGACCTGGCCGATGAATTCCGCGCCAAGGGCCCGTTCGACGAGGCGTTCGACGTGCCGTTCACCACCGCCTCGACGGGCCTGATCCAGGGCGGCATCGCGCTCAACACGATTCCTGCCCTGTGCGAACTGGTCTTCGAGTTCCGCAACCTGCCGGGCGTGGATGCGCCGGCCATCCGGGCGCGCGTGGAGCGCTATGTGCGCGAGACGATCGAGCCAGCCATGCAGCGCGAACATCCGGACGCCCGCATCGAGCTCGAAGAGATTGCCGCCGCGCCGTCGCTCGACGCCTCGGAGCAGGCAGCGATCACGCAGCTCGTGCGCGTGCTGACCGAAGACAACGACAAGCGCAAGGTCGCCTACGGCACCGAAGCCGGCCTGTTCCAGCGCGCCGGCATTCCGGCCGTGCTGTGCGGCCCGGGCAACATCGAGCAGGCGCACAAGGCCAACGAATACGTCGAGCTCGCTCAGCTGGAGGCCTGCGACCGCTTTCTCGCCAAGGTTGCGCGCAGCCTGATGCTCGACGCCCCGTCGGCCTGATTACACGGTTCCCCGCCGGGTGCGTTCGCTACAATAGCGGACTTTCCGGCGCCCTCTCCTCTCTCTCATGCCCGTCGTCCTGCAAAGCCTGTCGCCGCTGTCCACTGGCGACATTGAATCCGTCCGCAGCCTGTTCGGCACCGCTGCCTACGAAATGCGCGCGCCCAACGTCGCGGCGATCGATTGGGTGCACGAACTGCCCAGCGAGCTGCGCATCCAGCTCGACGCCATCTGCGCGAGCCTGAAGATGGACTACGCGTGGATTCCCGACGAATGGACGTTCGGCGACTTCCGCGTGCTGGCCATGGACATGGACTCAACGCTCATCACCATCGAGTGCATCGACGAGATTGCCGATTTCTGCGGGCTCAAGCCGCAGGTCGCCGCGATCACCGAAGCCTCCATGCGCGGCGAGATCAAGGATTTCAACGAGAGCCTGACGCGCCGGGTCGAACTGCTCAAGGGGCTGGATGCCAGCGTCCTGGAACGCGTCTACAACGAACGCCTGCAACTCTCGCCGGGCGCCGAAAAGATGCTCAAGGCGGTGCAGGCCATGGGCATCCGTACGTTGCTTGTATCCGGTGGCTTCGAGTTCTTCACCTCGCGCCTGCAGGAACGCCTGGGCCTTGACCGCGCGCGTGCCAATACGCTGGAGATCGTCGACGGCAAGCTGACCGGCCGCATCCTCGGTGAAATCGTCAATGCAGACGTCAAGGCGCAGACGCTCAAGGCGTTCTGCAAGGAGCTCGGCGTGTCGCCGGATAACGCGATCGCCATGGGTGACGGCTCGAACGATCTGAAGATGATGGGGGTGGCCGGGCTGTCCGTGGCGTTCCGCGCCAAGCCAATCGTGCAGGCGCAGGCGGATGTGGCGTTCAATGTGGTCGGCCTCGACGGCCTGCTGAACCTGTTTCCGCACCGGTAGGTCGAGACCACGCCATGGCGGCCCCGCAATCCTCCCGCAAGAAACTCGCACCGGGGGTGCGAGACATGGTGGAGCCGCAGGATTACGCCGCGCTGCTGACGGAGGTCAAAGCGCGCATCCAGGCCGCGCAGTACGCCGCGCTGCGGGCCGTTAACAAGGAGCTGGTGGGCCTGTACTGGGACATCGGACAGCTGATCGTAGCCCGGCAGCAAGCCGAGGGCTGGGGGAAGGCCGTGGTGCAGCAGTTGGCCGCCGACCTGCAGGCAAGCTTCCCTGGCACGGGCGGGTTCTCGGCGTCCAACCTGTGGCGCATGAAGGGCTTCTTCGAGACCTACAGCGGCGCGCCGAAACTCGCACCACTGGTGCGAGAAATCGGCTGGAGCCACAACGTGCTCATTCTCGAGCGCTGCAAGGACATCCAGCAGCGCGAGTTCTATCTGCGCATGACGCGCAAGTTCGGCTGGTCGAAGAACGTTCTGGCGCACCAGATCGACAACCAGAGCTACGAAAAATCGCTGCTCGGCCAAACCAATTTCGACAAGGCACTCACCCCTGCCCTGCGCGCGCAGGCCAAGCTGGCGGTCAAGGACGAATACGCCTTCGACTTTTTGGAACTAGGCGAACAGCACAGCGAACGCGAACTCGAGCGCGCACTGATCGAACGCATCGAAGATTTCCTGCGCGCAATGGGCGGCATGTTTGCCTTCATGGGCAGCCAGTACCGGCTTGAAGTCGAGGGCGACGAGTATTTCATCGACCTGCTGCTGTTCCACCGGCGCCTGCGCTCACTCGTGGCCATAGAACTGAAGATCGGCAAATTCGAGCCCGAATTCGTCGGCAAGATGCAGTTTTATCTTGCTGCGCTCGACGAACAGGTCCGCCAGGAGGATGAGAATCCGTCGATCGGCATCATCCTGTGCAAGGAAAAGAAGCGCACGATCGTCGAATACGCCTTGCGCGATGCGAGAAAGCCCATCGGCGTGGCGACCTACGCAATCACCAAGACACTGCCGAAGGAACTGCAGGGCCAGTTGCCCTCGCCGGAAGTCATCGCGCGCCTGCTGGAAACGCTATAGCCGCCACCGGCATATTGGCCGGTGGCCCCGGGGGCGCAATGCCGGCCGATCAAGCGCGCAGGTGCGTCTCCATCGCCTGCTTCAGATCGGCAATCAGGTCGCGCGGGTCTTCCAGGCCGATATAGAGGCGAACGAAACCACCCGCGTTTTCCCAATCGGCTGGCGGCCAAGCAGTCGCCGTGCGCATCGACGGGATGTTGTATGGCAGCGCCAGGCTGTGCGCGCCGCCCCACGAAAAGCCGATCGCAAAATAGCGCAGGGCCTCGATGAACGCATCGATCTGTGCCTGCGAATAGCGCTCGTGCAGCACGATCGAGAACAAGCCGCTTGCGCCGGTAAAGTCGCGTTTCCAGTTTTCATGGCCCGGGCAGCTCGGCAGCGCCGGATGCAGCACGCGCACGACTTCGGGACGGTCCATAAGCCATTCCGCCACTTCACGCGCGTGGGCGTCGTGGGCAGCCAGCCGCGTCGGCAGGCTCGGCAGGCCGCGCAGCACGAAATAGCAATCGTCTGCCGACACGCCCCACCCCATGCGCATGCGCGTGGCGAGGAGCTTCTGGTGCAGCGCTTCATCGTTGGTGATGGCCGCGCCCATGAGGACATCGCTGCCACCGGACTGGTACTTGGTCAGCGCCTGCACCGAGATATCGATGCCACGCGCAAACGGCTGGTAGTACACGCCGCCGCTCCACGTGTTGTCGATGGCGGTGATGGCGCCAGCCGCCCGTGCCGCCTCGGCGATGGCCGTGCAATCGGGCACTTCCATCGTCACCGAACCCGGCGCCTCAAGCCACACGAGCTTGGTGTTGTGGCGAATGAGGTCGGCAATGCCGGCGCCTATCATGGGGTCGTAATACCGCACGGTGATGCCGAACTGGCGCGCCATCCATTCGCCGTGGTCGCGGTTGGGGCCGTACGCGTTATCGGGAATCAACACGTCATCGCCGGATTTGATGAGCGTGAAGTACACGAGCGAAATGGCGGCCAGCCCGGATGGCAGCAGCAGCGTGTGCGAGCCGCCCTCGATCTGCGCCAGCGCCTGGCACAGCGCGTCGGACGTTGGCGTGGCATGTAGGCCGTAGCGCCAATGGACCACGCTGCCACTGCCAAAGGCACGCATGTCGGCGAGGTTCTTGAATACGACGGTCGACGCGCGATGCGTGGCCTGAGAAAACGCGGCAAAGCCGGGTGGAATCTGCAGGTCCGGGTGGACGGCTTTCGTGGCGGGAAACATGGGCGGAAGCTTGGTATCGTCGGTCACGAGACATTCCTGATGAGTGGCGGATGACGACCTTCGGTGGTCAGCCCGTCAGCTTACCAGTGCGCGCCGGACCGTGCGGGATTGACAGCTGGCAGCGCGGGCGGCGGTGCAATCTGGCCCGGTGCCAGGGGCGCCGCGGGCGTCAGCGGCGTTGCAGCGACCGCCGCGTTGCTGTTGGCAGCGGCATCGTAAGGCGGAATCACCACCACGGCGAGGGGGCGGAGCACAAACGGCAGCGTGTGGCCGTCGTGGGCCACATCGGTCCACGTGCCGCGCACGATGCCATGCGCATCGATCGCCCCCTCCCACGTGCCGGTGACGTGCGTGCCGTCATCGGACTCCTCCATGAGGAAGCCGCCGTTTTCGTATTCGCCTGTCACCAGGCGTACACCCGGTTGCTGGCCGGCTACGTATTCGCCGTGGACGCTGTCGATCTCACCAGGCTTGCGGCCCAGGCGCATGCGGATCGGCACGTCGCCGATCACGCCGGTGTAGACGGGATATTTTGCGTAGTCCGGCTGCGGCTGCAGCACGGCGGGCGACTGCGTCTGGGCGGAGAACCCATTGCCGGCCTTGGCAGCGCGGCGCTTTTCACCCTCCGCGATGGCGCGGTTCAGGCCGAGGTCGCCCGGCTGCACGGTCATGCTGCCGGTCGATACGTCGTAGCCGTTATTGGCAGACGGCGTTTGCGCAGACGCCGCCGACATAGCTGCAACGCCTGCGGCCAGCACCAGCGCACGCAGCGCGCCGGCGGGCCGGGTCAGGCGTGCAATCGATAGAAAGCGTTCAGATGCGTTCGAACACCGCCGCAATGCCTTGTCCTCCACCAATACACATGGTCACCAGCGCGTAGCGACCACCGATGCGTTGCAGCTCGTGCAGCGCCTTCACCGTAATGAGGGCCCCCGTTGCGCCGATCGGGTGGCCGAGCGAGATGCCCGAGCCGTTCGGATTGACCTTGGCCGGGTCCAGCCCCAGTTCCTTGGTCACGGCGCAGGCCTGGGCCGCGAATGCCTCGTTCGCCTCGATGACGTCGAGATCCTTGACCGACAGGCCCGCACGTTCCAGCGCCTTGCGCGTGGCCGGCACCGGGCCGATCCCCATGATCTTCGGCTCCACGCCCGCATGGCCGTACGACACGAGGCGCGCCAGCGGCTTGAGGCCACGCTGTTCAGCCACCGAGCGCTCCATCAGCACCAGCGCCGCACCGGCATCGTTCAGGCCCGAGGCGTTGCCTGCGGTGACGGTGCCGTTCTCCTTTGCGAAAACCGGCTTGAGCTTGGCCATATCTTCGATGGTGGCGTCGTGGCGGACGTGTTCGTCGGTGTCGAACTGGATGTCGCCCTTGCGCGACTTGATCGTCACCGGAACGATCTGATCCTTGAAGTAGCCGGCCCGGATGGCGCGCGAGGCGCGCTGGTGCGATTCCAGCGCCGTCTGGTCCTGCTGCTCGCGGCTGATGCCGAATTCCCTGGCGACGTTTTCCGCCGTCACGCCCATGTGGATCGTGTGGAACGGGTCGTGCAGCGCGCCGAGCATCATGTCGACCATCTGGGCGTCGCCCATGCGCGAGCCCCAGCGCGCGGCGGGAGCGAGGTACGGCGCGCGGCTCATGCTCTCGGCGCCGCCGGCAATGGCGATGTCGGCATCGCCCAGCAGCACGGTCTGCGCGGCGCTCACCACGGCCTGCAGGCCCGAGCCGCACAGGCGGTTGACGTTGAACGCGGGCGTCTCGGCCGACACGCCGCCGTTGACGGCAGCCACCCGCGAGAGATACATGTCGCGCGGCTCGGTGTTGATGACGTGGCCGAACACGACGTGGCCGACCTCCTCGCCCTTTACGCCGGCGCGGGCCAGCGCCTCGCGCACGACCAGCGCGCCCAGTTCGCACGGCGCCACGTCCTTCAGGCTGCCGCCAAACGTCCCGATTGCGGTACGAACGCCGCTGACCACCACCACTTCACGTGCCATTGCTGTCTCCCATGCCATCAGAATTGGATGGCGGCCAGTATAAACGCACGGTCGTTCGCAAATTTTAGGTAAGACTACCTAAGTGGCTCAGACCTCGCCCCACAGGTCGTGCCCATCGGCACCGGTGATCTTGACCGACACGAAATCGCCGGCCTTGTAGCGCTTGTACGACTTGGACGGCGGCGCGACATAGACCAGGCCGTCGATTTCGGGCGCATCCGCCGACGAACGACCGATCCCGCCATCCTGGTTGACCTCGTCCACCAGCACGCGCAGCGTCTTGCCGACCTTGCGCTGCAGGCGGCGCGCCGACACGCGCTCGGCCACTTCCATGAAGCGCGCGCGGCGCTCTTCGCGCACCTCGTCGGGCAGTGCACCGGGCAGATCGTTGGCGGTGGCGCCTTCGACCGGCGAATACGCGAAGCAGCCCACGCGGTCCAGCTCGGCCTCGGCGATAAAGTCGAGCAGTGTCTGGAATTCCTCTTCCGTCTCGCCTGGGAAACCGGCAATGAAGGTGCTGCGGATGGTCAGCTCGGGGCACACCTCGCGCCAGGCGCGGATGCGGTCCAGCGTTTTCTCGGCATTGGCCGGGCGCTTCATGCGCTTGAGCACATCCGGGTGGGCGTGCTGCAGCGGCACGTCCAGGTACGGCAGCACCTTGCCCTCGGCCATGAGCGGCATCACTTCGTCCACGCTCGGGTACGGATAGACGTAATGCAGGCGCACCCAGGCGCCGTATTGCGAGGCCAGTTCGCCCAGCGCGGCCACCAGCTCGGTCATGCGCGTCTTCAGCGGCCGGCCGTTCCAGAAGCCCGTGCGGAACTTGACGTCGACGCCATAGGCGCTGGTGTCCTGCGAGATCACGAGCAGCTCTTTCACACCGGCTTTCAGCAGGTTTTCCGCCTCCAGCATCACTTCGGCCACCGGACGCGAAACCAGGTCGCCCCGCATCGACGGGATGATGCAAAAGCTGCAGCGGTGGTTGCAGCCCTCGGAGATCTTCAGATACGCGTAATGCTTCGGCGTGAGCTTGATGCCCTGCGGCGGCACCAGGTCAATGAACGGATCATGCGGCTTGGGCAGGTGCGTGTGCACTGCTTCCATGACTTCGCCGAGCGCATGGGGGCCGGTGACGGCCAGTACCTTCGGGTGCACGCTCGTGATGATGTCCTGGCCGGCGGCATCCTTCTTGGCGCCGAGGCAGCCGGTGACGATCACCTTGCCGTTCTCGGCCAGCGCCTCGCCGATCGCATCGAGGCTTTCCTGCACGGCCTCGTCGATGAAGCCGCACGTATTGACCACCACCAGGTCTGCCCCGCCATACGTGCCGGAGATCTCGTACCCCTCCGCACGGAGCTGGGTGATGATCTGCTCGGAATCGACCAGGGCCTTGGGACAACCGAGCGAAACGAAGCCCACCTTCGGGCTCTGGGTACTGACGTCGGACATGGGAACAACCTGAAGTGGGGAGAGGATGGCGCAGCGCATGGCGCGCCGCGCGGTGGCGTATTTTAACCGTTCACTGCGCCGGGGCGGCCCAGCGCGAGCCGGGCCTGTTCGATCACACGCTCGATTTCCAGCGCGTCGTGCAGGCGGCGGATCGCGTCGTGCAGTTCCGCGGCCTGGGGCCATGTCCGCTTCAGGTAGCCGAGCCACAGCTTGACGCGGCCGTGCTCGTGCTTGGCGGAGATGCGGGCGTGCAACTTCTTGAGATAGTCGGCAAGGTAGCCGAGTACGATCGGCCATTCGGCGGCGGACGGCTCACGCGCCATCTGGCCGCGAATGCGCTGGGCCAGGAACGGGTCGGACACGGCGCCACGGCCGATCATCACGTCGTCACAGCCGCTGACGGCGCGGCAGCGCTCCCAATCGGCCACGGTCCAGACCTCGCCATTGGCCGTGACGGGGATGCTGACTGCGCCCGCAATGCGCGCAATCCAGTCCCAATGTGCCGGCGGGCGATAGCCATGATCGCGCGTGCGGGCATGCACCACCAGCGACACCGCGCCGCCTTCGGCCAGCGCCGTCGCGCAGTCAATCGCACGCGAAGTGTCCGAAACGCCCAACCGCATCTTGGCCGTCACTGCAATGTGCGGCGGCACCGCACCGCGCACCGCCCGCACGATGGCGTGCAGGACTTCCGGCGTGTCGAGCAGCATGGCACCGCCGCCGTGCCGGTTCACCACCTTGGCGGGGCACCCGAAGTTCAGGTCGATGCCATGCGGTGACAGCGTCGCCGCATAGGCTGCGTTGCGCGCCATCCATTCCGGATCGCTGCCGAGGAGCTGGATCACCATCGGCGTACCGCTGGCGGTGTAGCCGCCGTTGGCAATCTCAGGAGTTTCGCGCTCGTAGGTGCGCAACGGAAGCACTGAACCCGTCACGCGAACGAATTCCGAGACGCAGCCGTCATAGCCTCCCGCCTGTGTCAGCACGTCGCGCATGACGAAATCCGCAACCCCTTCCATCGGGGCAAGCAAGAGGCGGCTCATGTGAAAAAGGCGATCAACCGGCCTGCAGGCCGGGGGCTGACATCGAACATTTGGGGGCAATCTGAGGGGTGTGATCCTCCGGCAAAGCCGCGCCTTGCCGGAAATGCCGCATTTTACCCTGCTGCCCGATTTGCCGCCCCCAAAGCAAAAAGGCGAACCGCCATGCGATTCGCCCTGTTCTCCAGGCCGAAGGATTACTTCTTTTCGGGCGGCTGGTTGAACGGGAACGTGCCGAACATGTTCTTGGCCTGGCTCTGCATCTGCTCCTGCATCTGCACGAACAGGTTCTTGCTCTGCTCGATGTAGTTGCTCATCATGCCCTGCATCATCGGCCCCTGCATGTTCATGAACTGCGACCACATATCGGGGTTGAACGTGTTGCCGCTGTACAGGTCCTTCGAGTTCTCGGCCAGCTTGTTCTGGATGTCGATGAAGGCCTGGATGTTCTTCTCCAGGTACGTGCCCATCATGCCCTGCATGGCGTGGCCGTAAAAACGAATGATCTGCGCAAGCATCGAGCCGGAGAACATCGGCACGCCGCCGGTTTCCTCTTCCAGAATGATCTGCAGTAGGATGCTGCGCGTCAGGTCTTCACCGGATTTCGCATCCACGACGCGAAACTCCTCGGTGTCCATCACGAGCTGCTTGACGTCTGCCAGCGTGATGTACGTGCTGGTCTGGGTGTCGTAGAGCCGGCGGTTGGGATATTTCTTGATCAGCCGTTCGGTGCCCTTCTTACTGGTGGCCATCGTGCCTTTCCGTGTTGGCGATGCTGCTGCGGTGCAGCCGATGCAGTGCGAAATCGGCACAGCAAAATCGCGGTTGCGCTGCTGTGCCGATCTGCGTGCGAATGCGGCAACGCAGATGCATCCGGTTATGATCGGACGCTCCGGTGTCTCCCCGCGAAGCGCCTCCGTGACTGGATTCTATGCGGATCGCCGTGCAAAGAAAAGGCGACCTCCCCCGGTAGAAACCCGCAGCATTTTGGTGCCGTAGCGGCACCATGATGTGGGCTGGATCACGCGCCGCAAGCCTGCTGCAGTGCAATCGAGCATCGCAACACCGTGGGGCAAACCGGGGGAAAGAATGCTGCGCCCATGCTGCAGCAATTGTGTAGCATGGGCGTGAGAGCGTCAGCCCATGTGCAGGCCGCCGTTGAGGGAAAAGTCCGCGCCCGTGGCGAAACCGGACTCGTCGGAGGCAAGCCAGGCGCAGATCGAAGCGATTTCCGCGGGCTCGCCGAGTCGCTTGACCGGAATCGTGCCGACGATCTTGTCGAGCACATCCTGACGAATCGCTTTGACCATGTCCGTGGCAATGTAGCCCGGCGACACGGTGTTGACCGTCACGCCCTTGGTGGCGACTTCCTGCGCGAGGGCCATCGTGAAGCCGTGCAGGCCGGCCTTGGCCGTCGAGTAGTTGGTCTGGCCGAACTGCCCCTTCTGCCCGTTCACCGACGAAATGTTGATGATGCGGCCCCAGCCTCGGTCCGCCATGCCATCGATGACCTGCTTGGTCACGTTGAACAGCGAAGTCAGGTTGGTGTCGATCACGGCGTCCCAATCGGCACGCGTCATCTTGCGGAACACCACGTCGCGCGTGATGCCGGCGTTGTTGATGAGAACATCCACCTCACCCACTTCTGCCTTGACCTTGTCGAATGCGGCCTTGGTCGATTCCCAGTCGCCGACGTTGCCCTCGGACGGAATGAAATCAAAGCCGAGCGCCTTCTGCTGCTCGAGCCACTTGGCCTTGCGCGGCGAGTTCGGGCCGCAACCGGCAATGACGGTGAAGCCATCGCGCGCCAAGCGCTGGCAGATCGCCGTTCCGATACCACCCATGCCACCGGTGACGTATGCGATGCGTTTGGTCATGTCCACTCCTAGTCCTTGTTGTTAGAGCCGCCCAGCGTCCTGCCGGGCGGTGGTGCTCGGTTCTCTCCGATCGGCGTGCGCGCTTTTTGTTCAACGCCACACCGGTCCGGTCTGCAAAAAATTACGGACGCTCGACGGCCAGCGCCACGCCCATGCCGCCGCCGATGCACAACGACGCCAGACCCTTCTTCGCATCGCGCTTCTGCATTTCGTGCAGCAGCGTGACCAGAATGCGGCAACCGGAAGCACCGATCGGGTGGCCGATGGCGATCGCACCGCCGTTGACGTTCACCTTAGACGTGTCCCAACCCATTTGCTGGTGCACAGCGAGCGCCTGCGCAGCAAACGCCTCGTTGATCTCCATCAGGTCGAGGTCGTCCACCGACCAGCCCGCACGCGACAGGCAGCGTTTCGAGGCAGGCACAGGCCCCATGCCCATCACCTTTGGATCGAGGCCCGCGCTGGCATAAGCGCGGATCGTGGCCAGCGGCGTGAGGCCCAGTTCCTGGGCCTTGGCGGCCGACATCACCACCACCGCGGCCGCACCGTCGTTCAGGCCCGAGGCGTTGGCCGCCGTGACGGTGCCCGCCTTGTCGAACGCGGGCTTGAGACCGGCCATCGACTCGAGCGTTGCGCCGTGGCGGATGAACTCGTCCTGTGCGAACGCGATCGGGTCACCCTTGCGCTGCGGAATCATGATCGGGACGATCTCGTCATTGAAGCGCCCGGCCTTCTGGGCGGCTTCGGCCTTGTTCTGCGACCCGACGGCAAACTCGTCCTGCGCCTCGCGCGTGATGCCGTATTCCTTGGCGACGTTCTCGGCGGTGATGCCCATGTGGTACTGGTTGTACACATCCCACAGGCCGTCGACGATCATCGAGTCGATCAGCTTTGCGTCGCCCATGCGGAAGCCATCGCGCGAGCCCGGCAGCACGTGGGGCGCGGCCGACATGTTCTCCTGGCCGCCTGCCACGACGATGTCCGCGTCGCCCGCCATGATGGCGTTGGCGGCGAGCATCACGGCCTTCAGGCCCGAGCCGCACACCTTGTTGATGGTCATGCCTGGGACCATGTTCGGCAACCCGGCCTTGATGACGGCCTGGCGTGCCGGGTTCTGTCCCGAACCGGCGGTCAGCACCTGCCCCATGATGACTTCGCTCACCTGTTCCGGCGCTACCTTGGCGCGCGAAAGAGCCTCGCGGATGACCGCCGCACCCAGTTCGGGCGCAGGAATCTTTGCCAGCGAGCCACCAAACTTGCCCACGGCGGTACGGACCGCCGATACGATCACAACATCGGTCATTTGTCTTCCTTCCACAGTCAAAGGGGGTTGAGAGGGCGCCGCGCACGGCCTCGCAGGCCGGCATCGTGCGCCGGAGTTGGGGGTGCGCTTACGCCTTCTGCTTCACGTAGCGGCCGGGGGCGGGCTCGATCTCCGGATAGTCCGCAGTGCCGTAGCGCTTCGGAGCGGCCTTCTGCGCACCGGCGTGAGAAGCCAGCCACGCAGACCAGTCCGGCCACCAGCTGCCAGGGTGCTCCGTGGCACCGTCAAACCATGCGTCGGCGGAGTCAGGCAGCTTGGCGTTGATCCAGTGCGAGCGCTTGTTGGCCGCCGGCGGGTTGATCACGCCGGCGATATGCCCCGAGGCCCCGAGGACGAACCGGCGCTTGCCCTTGAGCAGCGGCACCGAGGCGTAGGCGGATTTCCACGGGACGATATGGTCTTCGCGCGAGCCGTAGATATAGACCGGCGCATCGATCTTGCCCAGATCCACGGGTGTGCCGGCAACCGTCAGCTTGCCCGGCTCCTTCAAGTCGTTCTGCAGGTACGTGTGCCGCAGATACCAGCAGTACCACGGCCCCGGCAGGTTGGTCGAATCGCCGTTCCAGTACAGCAGGTCGAACGGCGCGGGCGTCTTGCCCTTCAGATAGTTTTCAACGACGTAGTTCCAGACCAGGTCGTTCGGCCGCAGGAACGAAAACGTGTTGGCCAACTCCACGCCGCGCAGCAAGCCCGGGCCGGTGGGCGCGTTGGCGCCGATGGTCTGCTCACGCATCTCGACCTGGGCTTGGTCGACGAAGACGTCGAGGATGCCCGTATCGGTAAAGTCGAGCAGCGTCGTCAGCAGTGTCAGGCTCGCGGCCGGATGTTCGCCGCGCGCAGCGAGCACCGCCAGCGCAGTCGACAGAATCGTGCCGCCGACGCAGAAGCCAAGCACGTTGATCTGGTCCTGCCCAGCAATCTCGCGCACGACGCGAATGGCCTCGATCGCGCCGCCCTCGATGTAGTCGTCCCACGTGCGAGACGCCATGCTGGCATCCGGATTGCGCCACGACACCAGGAACACGGTGTTGCCCTGCTCCACCGCATAGCGCACGAGCGAGTTGGCCGGCTGCAGATCGAGGATGTAGTACTTGTTGATGCAAGGCGGCACCAGCAGCAGCGGGCGCGTGTAAACCTTGGCGGTCAGCGGCTTGTACTGGATGAGCTGAAAGTACTCGTTCTCGAAGACGACCGCGCCCTCGCTATTGGCAACGTTGCGGCCGATCTCGAAGGCGCTTTCGTCGGTCTGCGAGATCTTGCCGCGCTCCATGTCCTGCAGCATGTTGAGAATACCGGTGCGCAGGGATTCGCCGCGCGACTCGATCAACTGCTTCTGCGCTTCCGGGTTGGTCGCCAGGAAGTTCGACGGCGACATGGCGGCCGTCCATTGCGAGACGGCAAAGCGCACACGCTCGCGGGTCTTGGCATCGGCCTGGACGGCGTCGGCCATTTCCATCAGCGTGCGCGCGTTGAGGACGTAGAAGGCTGCGGCATAACCGTAAAGCGGGCTCTTGCGCCATGCCTCGTCGGCAAAGCGGCGATCGGCGGGGGCCACGGCTTCGGCGCTTTCGCCCGTGCTCATATGGCGCCAGATCTGCAGCCATTCTTCCAGATACTTCTGCTGGATTTCAGCGAGCCGCTCGGGCGGGATCAGCGCAAACGGGACTGCGCCCTCGCCGGTCGCCGCGCCATTGAACTGCCCAAGGCCCGGCGCTGCGGCACCGGGTTGGGCGTAGCCGCCCATAAGCGTTTGCCATTGCTTGAACTGCTCAGCCCACTGCGCTGGGTCCGACAAGCCCTGCCAAGGGGCTTGCGTGGGGGCGCTAGATGCTTTGGAAGATGCCGATTGACGCGATGCCATAGTGCCCTCGATCCGTACGATATGCGCCGCCTCGTTTGAGCGAAATGGCGCAATTCGTAGTATTGCGGGGCATTGTTGCCTTGCCGTTTCAAGCCTGTCAATCGGACTTAACTCACCATGACCCGGAAATGCACGCCTGGCGCGGGTTTTACCGGATCCGCCCAAAAACGGTTCGACCGAATGGTCAAGCTGGACTCCGGGCTATGTACCAGTCGGCAACATTTTCGTGCGAGACTGCCCCATTACGCCAACGCCAGACATCCCATTCCGCATGTATATCGTTGCCATCGGGTGGCTTTACGTCGTGCTCATGATGTCGTTGACTGAGCAATCTTGGATTGCCGGTGCCGGTACGTTTTTCCTGTACGGCGTCGCCCCGCTGGCGCTGTTTCTGTGGATTGTGGGCTCGCCCGCACGCAAGCGCCGGCGCCGCACGCAGGAGGCGACCCAGGAGAAGGCGGACGCCGCCGCAGCCTCCGGCGACGGCGCTGCGTGAAGCGTCACTCGGCGCGCCAGATCAGCGTGGCCATGCGGCCGGTCGTGCGCTCCCGCCGATAGGAATAGAAACGCTGCACGTCCGTCATCGTGCACAGCCCACCGCCGTACACCTCCGTGCAGCCCACGCGCGCCAGCCGCAGCCGGGCCAGGGCATACAGGTCGCCCAGGAATTTCCCATCAGACGCGCCCGGCACGAAAGCCGCCTCCGTGGCACCCCGCTCGGCCGGCTGTGCGGCGTCCATGAAAGCCTGACGCACCTCCGCTCCGACCTCGAAGCATGCCGGGCCGATGGCCGGGCCCAGCCACGCCAGCCAGGTCGGATCGGCCTCCTGGCCGCTTGCGCGCAGGCGCTGCATCATCGCGTCGACCGTGCGCTCGATCACGCCGCCACACAGCCCTCGCCAACCGGCATGCGCCGCCCCCACAGTCACGCCGCGCGCATCGCTCAACAACACCGGCAGGCAGTCTGCCGTCATCACCACGCAGACGCGATCGCGCGACGAGGCCACCGCGGCATCCGCCACGACCGGCGCCGGTGCGCCGACAAGCTGGTCGAGGTCGGCAACACCTGTGCCGTGCACCTGTTCCATCCAGACCGGCTCGGCGGGCAGCGCAGCGCGCAGGATGCGGCGGTTCTGCTCGACCGCCTCCGGCATGTCGCCAACGTGCTGGCCAAGGTTCAGCCCGCCCGGCAAGCCGCCTGCCAGCCCGTAGGCGCCCGTGCTGACGCCGCCCACGCGCGTGGTGGCCAGCGCCTTGACGCGCGGATGCGCCGGCCATGCAGGAACGATCCAATCAGGTGAAATCGACATCGGGATCCAGGTCCAGGGCTTCCATCAGTTCAGCAAAGTCATCCGGCACGCCGGCTTCCCAATGCATGGACTTGCCGGACGCCGGGTGCACGAGCCCCAGGCGAACAGCATGAAGCGCCTGCCGCGCGAACGGCACGGGCAACGGGGCCTTGATGGTCTGCGGCCGGCCGCGGCGGAAGTTGCGCGTGTAGACCGGGTCGCCCAGCAGCGGATGGCCTTCGGATTCAAAGTGCACGCGAATCTGGTGGGTGCGGCCGGTTTCCAGTTGGCAACGCACGAGCGACACCTGCGCGCGTCCCAGATCCACCACGTCGAGCGTCTTGAAATGCGTGCGTGCCGGCTTGCCGCTGGCCGTTTCGATGATGGCCATGCGTGTGCGATCGCGCGGGTCGCGGCCAATCGGGGCATCGATCGTGGCTTCCTCGGGCGTTTCGCCCCAGACCAGCGCCAGATAGGTCCGCTTGACGGTGCGCGCCTGCAGTTGGCGCACGAGGTCGGTTTGCGCCGGCAGCGTCTTTGCGACCACCATCAGCCCCGAAGTTTCCTTGTCGAGCCGATGCACGATGCCGGCGCGCGGCAGCGCTGCCGCCTCCGGATACCGGTGCAGCAAGCCATTGAGGACGGTGCCGCTCCAATTGCCCGCGGCGGGGTGCACGACCAGGCCGGCCGGCTTGTTGATGACAAGCAGCGTGTCGTCTTCGTAAACGACATCGAGCTCGACCGGCTCGGCAACAAACGCGTTCTCATCGGCCGCGCGTTGCGGCACCACCTCGATGCGGTCGCCACCCGATACGGCGGCACGCGGGCGCACGGCCTCACCGCGCACGCGAACCGCTCCGGCGTCGATCCACTGCTGTAGGCGGCTGCGCGAATAGTCGGGCAGCAGCTTGGCCAGCGCCTTGTCCAGACGCTCGCCGTGCATGGCTTCCGGGATCTCTACGATGATCGGCTCGGCCGCCGGCGCTGCACCTTCGGCAGACAGGTCGAGGGCCTCGTCGTCGAGGGTGTCGTCGGTTTCCTGGACGGTGAGGGAAACGTCAGCCGCTGCGTCGTCCGACACAGGGCTTGGGCTATAATGCTTGATGCGATTTTTCATTCAGAAAAGGTGCCCATGTCGGTCACGAGCGTAAAGCAGGCGCGTTTTGGTGTACGTGTTGGCGTACAAATCCGCGCTCAAATCGGAGCAGCGTTGGTGGCAGGCGCATGCCTGGCCCTCTCGGCCTGCGGCATCCTGCCGGAACAGCAAGACGAAACGGCCGGCTGGTCAGCCAACAAATTATATTCGGAAGCGAAGGACTCGCTCGACGGCGGCGACTATGCCAAGGCCGTCAAGTACTACGAGAAGCTCGAAAGCCGCTATCCATTCGGCCCGTACGCCCAGCAAGCGCAGATCGAAACCGCCTACGCCAACTACAAGGACGGCGAAACGGCCGCCGCGCTGGCCGCAGTCGATCGCTTCATCCAGCTTCACCCGAACCACCCCAGCGTCGATTACGCCTATTACCTCAAGGGCCTGATCAACTTCAACGACAACCTCGGCTGGCTCGGCCGCTTCTCGAACCAGGATCTGAGCGAGCGCGACCCCAAGGCCGCGCGCGCCGCCTACGACGCGTTCAAGACGCTGGTCACGCGCTTCCCGAACAGCAAGTACACGCCCGATGCAACGCTGCGCATGCAGTACATCGTCAATGCGATGGCCGAGCATGAAGTGGGCGCGGCACGCTACTACTATCGCCGCGGCGCCTATCTGGCAGCGGTGAACCGCGCGCAGGAAGCCATCAAGGATTACGATCGTGCGCCTGCCGTGGAAGAAGCGCTGTACATCATGATGAAGTCGTACGAGGCCCTCGGCATGAAAGACATGCGCGACGACACCGAGCGCATCATCAAGCAGAACTACCCGAAGAGCGAGTTCCTGCTGTACGGCCAGCGCAAGAAGGACAAGCCCTGGTATCAATGGTGGTAAGCAAGGCGTAAACAGCACAGCAAAAAGCCCGGTCGGTTGGCCGGGCTTCTTGTTTGTGGATCACGCCTCGCCTGCGGCCGCTTCAGATGACACATCCGGGCGCAGCGACCGAAGGAACCCTGCTGCCGTCTCGGCTTCGCGCGTGCGCTTGAACGGCGGAAGGCTCTGCCAGATCTGGCGGCCGTAGGACTTTTCCACCAGGCGCGGATCGCAGATCATCAACACACCGCGATCAGTTTCCGAGCGGATCAACCGCCCCGCCCCCTGCTTGAGCGTGATGACAGCGTGCGGCAACTGGTGCACGGCAAACGGGCTCAGGCCTTTCTTTTCAAGCGCTTCCATGCGCGCGCTGAGGACGGGATCGTCGGGCGGCGCAAACGGCAGCTTGTCGATCACGACGAGCGACAACGCCTCGCCGCGCACGTCCACCCCTTCCCAGAAACTCTGGCTGCCGATGAGCACGGCGTTGCCCAGCGCGCGGAAACGGTCGAGCAGTTCGGTCCGACTGGCCTGGCCCTGCACCAGCAACGGAAAATCCCAGCCACGCTGCGCGAACTCGTCGGCCAACCGTTCAGCGGCGCGATTGACAGCGCGCAGCGTCGTGCACAGCAGGAAGGTCTTGCCGCCCGCCGCCTCGATCATCGGCAAGGCGGCGTCCAGCACCGCATCGGTAAAGCGCGGATCGCTCGGCTGCGGCAGGTCGCGCGGGACGTACAGCAAGCCCTGCGATGCATAGTCGAAGGGGCTGTCGAGCGTCAACGAGCGATTGCGGTCGAGGCCCAACTGCGCGGCGTAATGCGTGAAGTTGCCCCGCACCGAGAGCGTGGCCGAGGTGAATATCCACGCGCGCGGCTGGCCGGCGCGCTGGCGCGAAAAGATCGGCGCGATCGACAGCGGCGTCAGGTGCAACTGCACGGAGTTGGCGAACACCTCCACCCAGCGCACGCGCTCGTCGGCGGGCGGTGCGGCTTCGGCTTCCTCGCCCTCACCCTTCGGCGCCTGCGGCGGCTTGGGGTCCACCCACGCTTCCAGCTTTTCGCACAGCGCCACGGCGCGGCGATGGCATTGCTCGATGGTCTCGGCGCGCTCGGCCTGGGCCTCCAGTGCCCCGGTGAAATCGGACAGCGCCTGCTCGAGTTTGGGCAGCACCTCGTAGAACGGCTTGGCGATGGCCGCATCGCTGTCGATCTGCTTCATCGACAGGCGCGCGCCGTCCTGGCGGAACACCAGGCGCAGATCGCGCGCGGCGCGCTCCAGCGGCGCGGCGATCGCGACCCAGTCGACCGCATCGCGCGCATGCGACAGGCCCTCGGCCACGCTGTCACGCGCCAACTCCAGGATCTGGTTGGTGGAAATCGTGTCGCCGAAGAACAGCGTGGCCGTCTCGGGCAGCTGGTGCGCTTCGTCGAAGATGATCGTGTTGGCCGCCGGCAGCAGCTCCGCCATGCCGGTGTCCTTCAGCATCACGTCGGCAAAGAACAGGTGGTGATTGACGACCACCACGTCGGCCTGCTGCGCCTCCTTGCGGGCGCGCATGACGAAGCAGTCCTTGTAATATGCGCAATCCGAGCCGAGGCAGTTGTCGCGCGTGGACGTGACGAGGTTCCACACCGGCGCGTTTTCGGGCACGCTGGCAAGCTCGGCCTTGTCGCCGGTCTTGGTGGTCTTCAGGAAAAGGTTGATCTGCCGCAGCCACGCGGCGTCCTGCCGTGACGACAGACGCCCGTTCTGCGACGTGCGCTCCAGGTGGTAATGGCAGACATAGTTGGCACGCCCCTTGAGCAACGCTACCGACACCGGCGCATTCAACGCCTTGCGCACCGTCGGGATATCACGCAGGAAGAGCTGGTCCTGCAGGTTCTTCGTCCCGGTGGAAAGAATCACCTTGCCGCCCCACAGCATCGCCGGAACGAGGTACGCGTAGGTCTTGCCGGTGCCGGTGCCGGCCTCGACGATGACCGAATCCGCGGCTTCGATGGCATTGGCCACGGCCTGCGCCATTTTGAGCTGCGACGTGCGCGGCCGATACGACTCGATGCCCTTGGCCAGCGTGCCGTCGTCGGCAAACAGCGTTGCCAGTTCGGCGTGGTGCGCGTCGGGCGTAGGCTTGGGCGTTGCGGCCTCACCAGCGTCGGATTCGGCCGACGGCTCGGCGAGCGGAGAAAGCGAAGTCAACGGAAAACCTTGGGGATGAAATGACCGAGGCCGCACGTGACGGCGGCCTCTCAGCGTCGGGGTGGGTCAGCCTCAGGCCGGTACGTC
Source organism: Ralstonia mannitolilytica (assembly GCF_905397375.1). Lineage (GTDB taxonomy): Bacteria > Pseudomonadota > Gammaproteobacteria > Burkholderiales > Burkholderiaceae > Ralstonia > Ralstonia mannitolilytica. The sequence goes on along the minus strand of NZ_CAJPVG010000003.1, from coordinate 47,846 downwards.
CGGCTCAAGCTGCAACTGTAGCAGGGTGATGGTGTCCTTGAGTTTCAGGCGGCGCTTCTTGAGACGGCGCAACTGCAGCTCATCGTGGTTCGCTTCGCCCGCAAGGCGGTCGATCAGGAAATCGAGATCGCGGTGCTCGATCTGCAACTCGATGATCCGACGCGAAATCGTGTTCAGATCGCTGTCCATCGCACTCCTCCGGAAACCGATCCTGCCTCGAGTTTAGAACCCCAGCGGACTCGTGTTGTTCTGGTTTTGCTCGTTGCGGCGCTTGGTCTGCTCGCGACGCTCGTCCAGTTCTTTCTGACGCTGGGCGGCTTCGCGCTGCTTTTCCTGGAACTGCTTCACGTTCTCTGCGCGCTTGGCGGCGTTGGCGGCGCCCTGCTCCTGCGCGGCCTTCAACTTGGCGTCGTAGTCGGATTGCTTCTTGGCGAAGGCCTGCGCGTTGGCGGCGCGCTGCGGCACCTCGGCCTGGCGCTGCGCTTCGTTCAGGCGCTGCTGTTCCTGCTTGTTCTCGAAATCGGTGCGGTTCTTCTGCTCAGCGGCTTCGCGCTGGGGGCGCTCGGCGTTGTACTGCGCCTGGCGGATGGCGCGGTCCTGATCACGCCGCGCGGCGCGGTCGGCACGTTCGGCTTCGTCCAGGGCCAGTTCGCGCTCACGGATGGCGTGCAGTTCCGTGCGGCGCACATCCTTGGCCTTGTTGATGCAGTGCGTGACAAAGAACTTGTCGTAGCATGCGCGTTCCGCCTCGGCGTACCGGTATTCGGCCCACGATTTGGCGCTGCTGATACGGTCGTGCTCGGCGCCAAAGTCGGGCGGCGTGCTGGAGACTGCCGTTGCCGGCGTAGCGGGCAACGGGGACTGGCTCCACGCAGGCGCGGCGCAAAGGGCGCCAAACAGCGCGGCGGCCGGCAGGACCAGACGGGATACGTGGCGCGCACCGGCGCGGCAGCGGGCGGAAAACAGGGGCGTAGGCATAGCGCGCATTTTATCACCGCCCCTGTGCCGCAAACGCCGCGCAGACGGGGATTTGCGCTCAGGGACACGCTTGACGTTGTGGCAAAATGCGCGGCTTTCCATCGCACTCTCTGGAAGCAATGACTGATTCCGTGTTGCAGAAGATCGTTTCCCGCATTGCCGTTGAACTGGCGGTGAGGCCGCAGCAGGTCGCGGCCGCCGTGCAACTGCTGGACGAAGGCGCCACCGTGCCGTTCATCGCACGCTACCGCAAGGAAGTGACGGGCAACCTGGACGACACGCAGCTGCGCAACCTGGAAGAGCGCCTGCTGTATCTGCGCGAGCTGGAAGACCGCCGCGCGGCGATCCTGGCTTCCATTGAAGAGCAAGGCAAGCTGACCGACACCCTGCGCGCGGCCATTGAAGCGGCCGAAACGAAGCAGGTGCTGGAAGACCTCTACCTGCCGTACAAGCCGAAGCGCCGCACGCGCGCCCAGATCGCGCGCGAATGCGGTCTGGAGCCGCTGGCGCAGGCGCTGCTGGCCGACCCGATGCTCGACCCGCAGGCCGAGGCCGCCAAGTTCGTCAACGGCAAGCCGACCGCCGAGGGCGGCGTACCCGACGTCAAGGCGGCGCTGGACGGCGCGCGCGACATCCTGTCCGAACAGTTTGGCGAAACGGCCGAGCTGCTCGGCAAGCTGCGCGAGCACCTGTGGAACCACGGCCTGGTCTCGTCGACGGTGGTGGAAGGCAAGGAAAGCGCCGAAGAAGAGAAATTCCGCGACTACTACGCCTACAGCGAGCCGATCCGCAACGTGCCGTCGCACCGCGCGCTGGCGCTGTTCCGCGGGCGCAATGCGGGGGTGCTGTTCGTCAAGCTGGGCCTGGGCGAAGAGCAGGATGCCCTGAGTCCGCATCCGTGCGAAACCATGATTGCGCGCCATGTCGGCATCGAGAACAAGGGCCGCCCGGCCGACAAGTGGCTCTCCGATGTCTGCCGCTGGTGCTGGCGCGTCAAGGTGCAGCCGCATATCGAGACCGAACTGCTCACGCAGTTGCGCGAATCGGCTGAGGCCGAAGCCATCAAGATCTTCGGCCGCAATCTGCATGACCTGCTGCTGGCCGCGCCGGCGGGCCCGAAGTCGGTGATGGGCATCGACCCGGGCATCCGCACGGGCTGCAAGGTGGCCGTCGTCGACCACACCGGCAAGCTGCTGGAAACCGCCACGATCTACCCGCACGAACCGCGCCGCGACTGGAACGGCTCGCTCGCTACCCTCGCGCGCCTGGCCAAGCAGCACGGTGTGTCGCTGGTGTCCATCGGCAACGGCACCGCCAGCCGCGAGACCGACAAGCTCGTGCAGGACCTGATGCGCAGCGCGCCCGAGCTGAAGCTGACCAAGGTCGTGGTCAGCGAGGCCGGCGCATCGGTATATTCGGCATCGGAACTCGCCGCCAAGGAGTTCCCGGACCTGGACGTGTCGCTGCGCGGTGCGGTGTCGATCGCGCGCCGCCTGCAGGATCCGCTGGCCGAGCTCGTGAAGATCGACCCCAAGTCGATCGGCGTGGGCCAATACCAGCACGACGTGAACCAGCGCGAGCTGGCCCGTGCGCTGGATGCCGTGGTCGAGGATTGCGTGAACGCCGTGGGCGTCGATGTGAACACGGCGTCGGTGCCACTGCTGGCGCGGGTCTCGGGGCTGAATTCGATTCTCGCCAAGAACATCGTCGAGTACCGCGACGCCAACGGCGCCTTTGCCAACCGCGAGGCGCTCAAGAAGGTGCCGCGCCTGGGCGACAAGACGTTCGAGCAGGCGGCCGGCTTCCTGCGCATCAATGACGGCGACAACCCGCTCGACCGCTCCTCCGTGCACCCGGAAGCGTATCCGGTCGTGCAGCGCATTCTCGACCGCATCAAGAAGGGCATCGGGGATGTGCTCGGCAACCGCGAGGCGCTGCGCGGCCTGTCGGCCCACGAGTTCACCGACGAGAAGTTCGGCCTCCCGACAGTGGTCGACATCTTGTCCGAACTCGAAAAGCCCGGCCGCGACCCGCGCCCCGAGTTCAAGACCGCCACGTTCCAGGACGGCGTGGAAGACATCAAGGACCTGCAGCCGGGCATGGTGCTCGAAGGCGTGGTGACCAACGTGGCCGCCTTTGGCGCGTTTGTCGACATCGGCGTGCATCAGGATGGGCTGGTGCACGTGTCGGCGCTGTCCACCAAGTTCGTGCGCGACCCGCACGAGGTCGTCAAGCCGGGCCAGATCGTCAAGGTCAAGGTGATGGAGGTGGATGTGAAGCGCAACCGCATCGGCCTGACGATGCGGCTGTCGGACGAGCCCGGCCAGGCGCCCGCGCGCACTGGCGGTGGCGACCGGCCAAGCGGCGGCGGCAACCGCCATGGCAGCCAGCAGCGCCGCGAGCCCGAAGTGGCCGGCGCCATGGCCGCAGCCTTCGCGAAGCTCAAGCGCTGACACGCATACCGCTGCGCTGCCCAGAACCCGCCGGAGCCTCGAGCCGGCGGGTTTTTTTTGTGCTTCGGCAAGGTGTTACAGCTCCTTACGCCCGTGGGACTTTCCTCACACTCGGGCGTCGTCGACAGGTCTTTTCGGGCCGTTAAGAAAGCACAGGCAACCACCGCCTGGCAACCACGAGGAGAACACCATGAAGACAAGCCACACCCTGATCGCCGCCCTGCTTGCCGTCGCTGGCACCGCTGCCTTCGCGCAAACCACGCCGGTCCAGCAAGTGCAGCAAGACAACCAGCAGATTCGCCAGGACAACCGTGACATCCGGCATGACAACCGCGATATCCGCCGCGACCGCGCCGACATCGCCAAGGACAAGGCGGCCCTGGCAGACGAGCGCGCCGAGCGCAATGCTGCGCAGCGGCGCGAGGACCGCGACCTGGCAAATGGCAACGTCAAGGGGGCCGAATACTGGAACAAGCAGCGCGCGCAAGACCAGCACCAGATCAATGCCGAGCGCCGCGACCTGCGTCACGATCGCAAAGACCTGCGCCACGACGTGAAGGACCGCAACCACGACGTGCGCGCCCGCAACGATGAAGTGCGCGAGCGCAACCACGCAGCCGCAAAGATGTAATTAAGGCCCGCCTCACAAGCAAACGGCCCGTGCGTCTGTCACGCACGGGCCGTTTTTTTTACGAGCGCAGGCCGCGTCAGATTTCCACCTTCGTCCCGAGCTCCACCACGCGGTTCGCCGGAATGTGGAAGAAGTCAGAAGGCTTGGCGCCGTTCTGGTGCATCCAGGCAAACAGGCGCTCGCGCCACATCGACATACCCGGCAGCTTGGACGGCACCACCGATTCGCGTGCGATGAAGAACGACGTGTCCATCAGTTCGCACCGCGTGCCGATCTGCGGCTGGCCCAGTTCCAGTACGCGATAGACGTCGGGGGTTTCCTTGAAGCCATATTCCGCCTTCACGACATAGAGGCCGCTGCCGAGGTCGCGCACCACCACGCGCTGCTTGTCGTCCACGTACGGAATGTCGCGCGTGACGAAGCTGATGAAGATCACGCGCTCGTGCAGCACGCGGTTGTGCTTCAGGTTGTGCAGCAGCGACACTGGCACGAAGTCGGTATTGCCGGTCAGGAACACGGCCGTGCCTTCCACGCGATGCGGCGGATGCGCGAGCAGGCCCGCGAGGAAGGGCTCCAGCGGAATGCCGTCTTCAAGACTGCGCGCGCGCAGCAGCTTCTTGCCCTTGTACCAGGTCATCAGCAGGAAGAACACGAAGCCGCCGAGCATCAGCGGGAACCAGCCGCCATCGCGGATCTTCAGCAGATTGGCCGCGAAGAACGCGAGGTCCACCACCAGGAAGCCCAGGCAGACCAGCGTCACCAGCACGGTGTTCCAGCGCCATACCGAACGCATCACCACCGCGGCCAGCAACGTGGTGATGACCATCGTCGTCGTCACCGCAATGCCGTAGGCGGCAGCAAGGTTGTCGGACTTCTTGAACGCGAGCACCACGGCCACCACCAGGATCAACAGCATCCAGTTGACCACCGGCACGTAGATCTGCCCGATCTCGGCCTCAGACGTGTAGCGGATGCGCATGCGCGGCACGAAGCCCAGCGCAATGGCCTGGCTCGTCAGCGAAAAGGCGCCCGAAATGACCGCCTGCGAGGCGATCACGGTCGCGGCCGCGGCCAGCACCACCATGGGAAGCTGCAGCGCTTCCGGCATGGAGCGGTAGAACGGGTTTTCGATGGTGCTCGGGTCGGTCAGCATCATGGCGCCCTGGCCGAAGTAATTCAGCAGCAGGCTCGGCGCCACGATGAAGAACCACGCCCAGCGGATCGGGCGCGCACCGAAGTGCCCCATGTCGGCATACAGCGCTTCCGCACCGGTCAGCACGAGGAACACGGAACCCAGCACGATGAACGCCTGCAGCGCGTGGTCATGCAGGAACGAGATCGCGTACATCGGATTGACGGCCACGAGGATCTGCGGCGCCTTCACCAGGTTCATCAGGCCCAGCGCCGCCAGCGCGGCAAACCACAGCAGCATCACCGGACCGAACAGCTTGCCCACCACCGACGTGCCGCTGCGCTGGATCAGGAACAGCACCGTCAGGATCACCAGCGTAATCGGCAGCACAAACGGCGACAGCGCCGGGGCGGCAATCTCCAGGCCTTCCATGGCGGACAGCACCGAGATGGCCGGCGTGATGACGGCATCGCCGTAGAACATACAGGCCCCGAACACGCCAAGCATCATCAGCAGCGACATGCGCCTGGAGTCTGCGCTGGCCGTGCGCAGCGACAGCGCCATCAGCGCGAGAATGCCCCCTTCGCCGTTGTTGTCGGCGCGCATGACGAACAGCACGTATTTGAGTGACACAACGATCACCATCGCCCAGAACAGCATCGAGATGATGCCGAGCACCGCCGGGCTGGAGAATGGGATACCGTGCTCCGGGTTGAAGGCTTCCTTGAGCGAATACAGCGGGCTGGTGCCGATATCGCCGAATACCACGCCGACGGCGCCGACCACCATGGCACGCAGGTTCAGGTTGGCCTGCGCAGACCCTGTTGCTGTGAGAGCTTGACTCATGAACTGAAAAATCGGCCGATCCGCCGGCCGCTCAAAATCGTGCAATGCACAATGAGGGCGGATTGTACTCCCCACCTTTTCCGCGCCAACCCCTTGAATGGCATCCGTTGCCACGCCGCATCACGGTGATGAGCTGCCGACACGGCTTCACCCCCGTTCCACCGCGTTTGCGCAAATCAAGCGGCCTGCGCGTCGTCTGATGCCGCTGCCGGCTGGAAGCCGCCGGGTGCCGGTTCCGCGATGGGCCCCTGCTGTGCTGCACCTAGCCGAATGTAGGACGGCACCCGACATCAATCTGTAGGAGAATGACGGACGCACCTCGATTGCAAACTTCTGTCGACGGGACCACCCGCCGGCTCCCGCAAGGAGACCACCTTGCCCACCCCTTGCGTCCGGCTCGTCCGGCTCACACGTACATCCCGCATGGCCTGGGTTGTCCTGCTGGCTGTCGCCGCGCTGTTGTTCGCCATTCCCCGCGTGATCCTGCCGTGGGTGCAACCCGCCTTTGCGGAGCATCTCGACCCGGCCGTGTGGGCCGATTATGCCGGCCCGTATGACCTCGCCGCGGCGATCGTCGCCGCCAGCGCGTTGGTCATCCTTGCGGTCCGGCGCTAGCCGGCCTCAACGCGCCAGCGCCCTGGCACATTCGGCCACCAGCGCGGGGCCGCGATAGATCAATCCCGTATAGACCTGCACGAGCTGCGCACCGGCGTCGATCTTCTCGCGCGCATGTTCGCCCGCCAGGATGCCACCGACGCCGATGATGGGCACGGACTCGCCCAGCAGACCGCGCAACGCCCGAATGACCCGCGTCGACGCTTCGCGCACCGGCTGCCCCGACAGGCCACCCGCCTCTTCCGCATGGGCCAGGCCCGCGACAGCCTCGCGGCGAATCGTCGTGTTGGTGGCGATCACGCCGTCCATCTTGTGACGCAGCAGCGCATCGGCAATGTTGGCAATCTGATCGTCATCCAGGTCCGGCGCGATCTTCAAGGCCACCGGCACGTAGCGCTTATGTTGATCGGCCAGGCGCTGCTGCGCATCGCGCAAGGTTCCCAGCAGGCTGTCGAGCTCGCTTGCACCCTGGAGCTGGCGCAGGTTCTTGGTGTTCGGCGACGAGATATTCACCGTGACGTAGCTCGCATGCGGATAGACCCGCTCGAGGCAGTAAAGATAATCGTCGACGGCACGCTCGATCGGCGTATCGGCGTTCTTGCCGATGTTCAGACCCAGCACGCCGCCTGCTTCGCGCCACTTCGAGGCTTTCACGTTGTTGATGAACGCGTCGACGCCGCCGTTGTTGAAACCCATGCGGTTGATCAGCGCGTTTGCAGCGGGCAGACGGAACATGCGCGGGCGCGGGTTGCCCGGCTGCGCGCGCGGAGTGACCGTGCCCACTTCAATGAAGCCGAAACCGAGTGCCCCCAGCGCATCGATGTACGCGCCGTCCTTGTCCAGGCCAGCGGCCAGCCCGACCGGATTCGGAAACGTTACGCCCATCACCGTGCGCGGCTGCGGCGCCACACGCGCCGCAATGCAACTCGACAGCCCCATGGCCTGCGCGCGCTTGAGTTGATTCAGTGTGAAGTGGTGCGCGTCTTCGGGGTCCATCGAAAACAGCAGCGGGCGGGCAAGCGGATACAACAAGGCGTTGAGCACGATCGGAATCCAGGAGAACGCGGAAGGCGGCATTGTAAACGGCGCGCCCATTGCCATGCATCGTGAGCGCCGCATTCGAACATTGCCAGGCTGAAAGTGTCCAAAAGCCAGTCGACACAACGCTTGGCTGGTGAATCGCAAGGACCCCCACGCACCATCAAGAAGCATGTTCTCCAAAAAGGTGTTGCATCGCCGCACGGATTCCGATATAGTCTTGTTTTCGACGGACGCGGGGTGGAGCAGTCTGGCAGCTCGTCGGGCTCATAACCCGAAGGTCGCAGGTTCAAATCCTGCCCCCGCAACCAGCCAAAGTCGAACGGCTCGCTCCAAGACCTGAGCCGATGCAGCAAAGCCCGCAACCAAGCGGGCTTTTTGCTTTCTGCGCGCCGCTCGTCGCGCACCGCACTGGATACTCCGGCTCCCGCCCCACGGGACGGCTACTGCCTCGGTGATACACTGAGGCATTCCACCCGCAACGATTCCCCATGAAATTCTGTTCCAACTGCGGCCAGCCAGTCGTATCGCGCATTCCTGCCGGCGACAACCGGCTGCGCGACGTTTGCGACCATTGCAATACGATTCACTACGTGAATCCGCGCAACGTGGTCGGCACCGTGCCCGTTTGGAAAGATCAGGTCCTGCTGTGCAAGCGCGCGATCGAGCCGCGCTACGGCTTCTGGACCCTGCCCGCGGGCTTCATGGAAATCGGCGAAACCACGGCGCAGGCCGCGTCGCGCGAAACGCTTGAGGAAGCCGGCGCCCGCGTTGAAATCGGCGAGCTGTACTCGGTGCTCAATGTGCCGCACGTGCATCAGGTGCATCTCTTCTATCTGGCCAGCCTGAACGACCTCGATTTCGCACCCGGCGAAGAAAGTCTCGAGGTCGCGCTGTTCAACGAGGCCGATATCCCGTGGGATGACCTCGCCTTCCCCACGGTCATCCACACCCTGCGCTGCTTCTTTGCGGACCGCGCGGCGGGCAAACTGTCGGACAGCAGCTTCCGGCTGCACACGCTGGACATCTACAAGCCGATGCGCTCGGCGGCCATCGATACGCCCGCCACCACGCCGTAACCCCATCCCAAGTTGTCCGCATCATGATCGCCTGGTTGGATCCGCACGATCCCTTCCCGCCGGTCGATCGTGCGCTCGGGCCAGACTCCGAGGCGCCCGGGTTGCTGGCGGCCAGCGCGGATCTGTCTCCGCAACGGCTGCTCATCGCATATCGGCAAGGCATTTTTCCGTGGTATGCCCAGGGCCAGCCGGTGTTGTGGTGGAGCACCGATCCGCGCATGGTTCTGCGCCCGGAAGATTTTCGCGTGTCGACGACCTTCCGCAAGACGCTTCGCCGGGTGCTCGACAATCCGGCATGGGAAATCCGCATCGACCACGCATTCCGCGAGACGATGGTGGATTGCGCCACGACGACCCGCCCCGGCCAGCACGGCACGTGGATCACCGAGGACGTCATCCACGCCTACACCGCCCTGCACCGCCGCGGCTATGCGCACAGCGTCGAAAGCTGGTATGCGGGCGAGCGTGTGGGCGGACTGTACGGGGTGTCTCTGGGCCGGATGTTCTACGGCGAATCGATGTTTGCGCGTCGCACCGACGCGTCGAAGATTGCGCTCGCGGCCCTCTGCGCCTTCCTGGGCGGCCAGGGCGTCGCGATGATAGACTGCCAGCAGGAGACCGAGCACCTGGCGTCGCTGGGCGCAGCGCCGGTGCCGCGCGCGGCGTTTCTCGCACATGTGCGGGAAGCGGCCAACGCGCCGGCCATCGTGCCGTGGTACTTCGACAAGTCGGTACTCCGCCGGTGGACTACGCGCAATGAGCAAGCTTAAGGAACTCCCCCTCTCGGCATTGCAGTTCTATGCCACTGCGCCTTACGCATGCAGCTACCTGGATGGCCGCCTGGCGCGGTCGCAAGTTGCTACGCCGGCACACCTCATCAACGCCGACGTCTATTCCAAGCTCGTACGCGCGGGCTTCCGGCGCAGCGGCATCTTCACGTACCGCCCTCATTGCGACGACTGCCATGCCTGCACGCCATGCCGCGTCGTGGTCGATCAGTTCGTGCCGTCGCGTGCGCAGCGCCGGGCGGCGGAACGACACCAGTCACTCGAAGCCCTGGTGGCGCCGCTTACCTATGTGGAAGAGCATTACCAGCTGTATCTGCTGTACCAGTCGATTCGCCACGCCGGCGGCGGCATGGACCACGACAGCCGCGACCAGTACGAGCAGTTCCTGCTGCAAAGCCGCGTGAATTCGCGCCTGGTGGAGTTTCGCGAGCCGCCCGAGTCGCCATCCGCGGGCAAGTTGCGCATGGTGAGCATGATCGACGTGCTGGAAGACGGTTTATCGTCCGTCTACACCTTTTATGATCCGCTCGAGCACAAGGCCAGCTACGGGACGTACAACGTGCTGTGGCAGATCGCCCAGGCGCAGGCGCTGGACCTGCCCTATGTGTATCTCGGCTACTGGATCGAACAGAGCCGGAAGATGGCGTACAAGGCGCTGTTTCAGCCGCTGGAGCTGTTGGTCAACGGAGAATGGCGGCCATTTGACGACGTGGCGCCAGCCAAGGGTTGACTGTCAGCGCGACGTGCGCTCGATGCCGACGTCCACCACGCCATACGTGCTGATGTTCGAGCTGTCGCGATATTGATCACGCGACGTCGTGCACGCCGTCAGCGCTGCGCCGACGCACACGAGGCCCGCCGCCCACAACGCTGCACGTTTCCACGCGATTCTCTTGCTCATGATGTCACCCCCTGTCCGGGCGTGGCCGAGTTGCTCGGCCAACACCGTGTTGTACGCACGGACCATCCCCGGAATCAGGAACAAGTCCCCAAGTACCCAACGCCCGCCAATCACTGCCAGCACCGAGTCGGCGGTATTGCCCATATCGCGGACGCCACCACGTGCCCCCGATACTGGTGACGGCCTGCGCGATGGCGCTTCCCGGCCGCTTCAGATCAAAGCGGCCCGACCGGAAGACCCAGGAGGAAACCACCACAGGCAGGCGAGTCCCGCGCTCTTCTTCAGGGCGTCGTACAGCATGGTTTCGCGGGCGGTCCGGTTCATGGCGCTGGCTGCCACGGGATAACGTGTCAGACACTCACCCGCATGGCACGTTCCATGTCGACCACCGGCTACATGGCGGCGAGCTTGGCTTCAGCCTTGTCTGTCCACAACCGCATTTCCGCGAGCAGCGACGCCGGCGAGAACGAGCAGCTCTCTTCGCCGAACGACACCGCCATATCGAGCCGCTGCAGCAGCGAGCGTCGGACCTGGTCATAGGCCGGCGGCAGGACGGCCAGCGGCGCGAGCGTGGCATCGTCGCGCCATTGATTCAGGAGTCGCGGCAAGTCGGGGGATTTCGTGTGACGTTCGAGCGCCTCACGCAGGTTCTGCAACGATTCAGCCGCCGTCATGCCCGGGCCCTCTTTTCACGATACAGCTCGCGGAACGTCTTGCCGGCCGGTGCGGGCATGTCGCGCGTGTCCGTCCAACCTTTGCCTACCGGCAGCGAGCGGATCAGCCTTTTGTCGCCGCCCATCCAGCGCAGCACGCGTGCGGCGACCCATGTGCCGGCTGAATACAGCGCGGGACGCCGCGCCATGAAGCCCCACACCCGCAGGCCGAAGCGCTCCGATGGCGGACGCAGTTCGCGCTCCATCTGTTTTTCGCGCAGCGTGCGCAGCAGGTCCGACAGCGGGATGGACGCCGGGCACACGCGATTGCACTCGCCGCACAGCGTGGCAGCCTGCGGCAGATCCAGGGCGTTCGACAGCCCAACGTAGCTCGGCGTCAGCACGCTGCCCATCGGGCCGGGATACACCCAGCCATACGCGTGGCCGCCGATCTTCTGATAGACCGGGCAGTGGTTCATGCACGCGCCGCAGCGGATGCAGCGCAGCATCTCCTGGAACGCGCCGCCGATGAGGCCACTGCGGCCACCATCGACGAGGACGAAGTACATATGCTCCGGGCCATCCTGCTCGCCCGGGGCGCGTGGGCCGGTCAACAGCGAGAAGTAATTGGAAATGGCCTGCCCCGTGGCCGAGCGCGGCAGCAGGCGCATGACCGTGGCCAAGTCTTCGAGCGTGGGCAACACCTTCTCGATGCCGGTCACGGCAACGTGCACGCGCGGCATGATCGTGCACATGCCTTCGTTGCCTTCGTTGGTGACGATGGCGACCGAGCCCGTTTCGGCAATGATGAAATTGCCCCCCGTCACGCCCATGTCGGCAGAGAGGAACTCGGGCCGCAGCACCTCGCGCGCCTCGCGGGTCATCTGCGGAATGTCGGTCAGGCGCGGCTTCTTGTGGGTCTTGGCAAAGAGATCTGCGATCTCTTCCTTATCCTTGTGCACCACCGGCGCGATGATGTGCGACGGCGGCTCGCTGTCGTTGATCTGCAGGATGTATTCGCCCAGGTCGGTCTCGATGCTCTGCACGCCCATCTCGCCGAGCACCTGGTTCAGGCGCATCTCCTCGGTCACCATCGACTTGCTCTTGATGACTTTCTTCACGTCGTGCCTGCGCGCGATTTCCGCGACCAGCCGCGCCGCATCGGCCGTCGTTTCGGCAAACAGGACCTTGGCGCCACGGCGCGTGGCTTCGGCTTCGAACGTGGCGAGCCAGACGTCGAGGTTCTCGAGCGCGCGGTTGCGACGCTCCTTCAACGCCTCGCGTGTCGCCGTAAAGTCGATCTCCTGGATGGCCGCGGCGCGCGCGGTGACGAATTTGGTCGAGAGCTTGGTCAGGTTCTGCTGCAGGCGCTGGTCGGCAAGCTTCTGGCCGGCGCGCGCCTTGAATTCCATGCTGCGGACTTGCATGCGATTGCGTCTCCGTCGGGTTCGTGGGGTCAGGCGTCGCCGGCCAGGACCTGCGCGATATGCAGCACGCGCGTGCGTGTGTCGCCGGTGCGGCGCAGGCGGCCCTCGATGTTGAGCATGCAGCCCACGTCCCCGAGCACCACGGCATCGGCGCCGCTCGCCTTGATGTTGGCGCACTTCTCATCGGCAATGGCGGTGGAGATGTCGCCGTACTTGATCGAAAACGTGCCGCCGAAGCCGCAGCACGCTTCGCACGCCGGCATCTCGGTCAGCTGCACCCCCGGCAGCTTGGCAAGCAACTCGCGCGGCTGCGCCTTCACCCCGAGCTCCCGCAGACCGGAACACGAATCGTGGTAAGTCACATGGCCCTTGAATTCCGAATCGAGCGATTCAACGCGCGCCACGTTGACCAGGAAATCGGTCAACTCGTGCACGCGAGGCGCCAGGCGCTCGTAACGGCCGGCCAGTTCCGGATCGTCGCGAAAGAGATCGGCGTAGTGCTTGCGGATCATCCCGCCACACGAACCCGACGGAATGACGACGTAGTCGAACTGCTCGAATTCCTTGAGGGTTTTCTCGGCCAGGTCGCGCGCCAGGGGTCGGTCGCCAGAGTTGTAGGCCGGCTGGCCGCAGCACGTCTGCGCGGGCGGCACGATCACTTCGTAACCCGCCTTCTCCAGCAGCTTCAACACCGAAAACCCGATGTCGGGCCGCATCAGATCGACCAGGCAAGTGAGGAACAGACCTACGCGCATGGGAACTCTCATGTCTCTTCTGGAAGCCGCCATTATGCGCCCGGATGTCCGTCCCGGGCGGCTCGCACGGCACAGAACTTGTTCATGCTGGTCGTGAGTGCACTTCACCTGCCCTACGCAGGCACACCTTCGGCACAGTTGAGCATGCCCTCGAAAATAGACGGGATCATGCGATGGGAGGGTGCGCGTTTTCACATGGTGGGATAAAATTTTGCATCGCATCCGCAACCCACTGCACCCATGGCAGAAGCAGACAAGGACCCTGGCAAGACGTCCATCCAGGTCATCGAACGCATGATGATGCTGCTCGACGCGTTGGCCGAACATGCCGACCCTGTGAGCCTCAAGGCATTGTCGGCCAGCACTGGCCTGCACCCGTCCACCGCCCACCGCATCCTGAACGACATGGTGGCCTGCCGCTTTGTCGATCGGTCCGACCCTGGCAGCTACCGCCTCGGCATGCGACTGCTTGAGCTGGGTAACCTCGTCAAGGCACGCCTGTCGGTGCGCGAAGCCGCGCTGGCGCCAATGCGCGCGCTGCACCGCCTGACCGGCCAGACGGTCAACCTCTCCGTACGCCAGGGCGACGAGATCGTCTACATCGAACGCGCCTATTCGGAGCGGTCGGGCATGCAGGTGGTGCGCGCCATCGGCGGCCGCGCTCCGCTGCATCTGACATCGGTCGGCAAGCTGTTCCTGGCCGCCGACGAGATCGGCCGAGTGCGAGCCTATGCCACACGCACGGGCCTGTCGGGCCACACGCGCACGTCGATCACTGACCTGCCCAAGCTCGAACGTGAGCTGAACTGGGTCCGCACGAACGGCTACGCGCGCGACAATGAAGAACTGGAGCTGGGTGTGCGTTGCATCGCTGCCGGCATCTATGACGATTCGCGCCGGCTGGTGGCAGGTCTGTCGCTGTCCGCGCCGGCCGACCGGCTGCAGGACAGCTGGCTGGAAAACCTCAAGGACACCGCCCTGCAGATTTCCAAGGGGATGGGCTACACGCACGAAGAACCGGCAGCGCGCGTCGAATAGCGCGCCGTGCAGGTGTCGGCCCAACAAAAAAGCGCGTCCTCGAACGCGCTTTTTTGTTGGGGCATGCGGCAGATCAGGCGCCGTGCTGCTCCGAAGCCAGGACGGCCGGCGGCTGCGTCGACACCGGAACATTGCGCAGCGGCGCAGCTGCCTGCGTGGCCGGCTCGACATGCGGATTACGCTCCAGCCAGTGGCGCACGCGCGTGGCATCGGCAAAGCGCGTCAGGTTGCCGGCGGAATCCAGGAACACCATCACCACGTTGCGCCCGTGCACATTGGCCTGCATGACCAGGCAGCGGCCCGCCTCGTTGATGAAACCGGTCTTCTGCAGGCCGATGTCCCAGTCGCCGCCGCGCACGAGGCGGTTGGTGTTGACGTAATGCAGCGAGCGGCCGTTCACGTTGACGGTGTGCTCGGTCGTGGTCGTGAACTGGCGGATGAGCGGTACCTTGTAGGCAGCCATCACGATCTTGGCCAGATCCTGCGCGCTCGACACGTTGCTGCTCGACAGGCCGTTCGAATCGACGTAGTGCGTGTCGTTCATGCCGAGTTCGCGGGCCTTGCGGTTCATGGCGGCAACAAAGGCCGGACGGCCGCCCGGATAGTTGCGGCCGAGGGCCGACGCTGCACGGTTCTCCGACGACATCAGCGCCAGCAGCAGCAGGTCTTCACGCGTGAGCATCGTGCCAAAGCGCAGGCGCGAGCCGGTGTTGCGCTCGTAGTCGCGATCCTCCTCGGTGATCTCGAGCAGTTCGTCCATCGGCTGGTGCGCATCCATCACGACGAGCGCGGTCATCAGCTTGGTAATGGACGCAATCGGCAACACCGCCGACGAATTCTTCTGGAACAGCACCTCACCGGTGTTCTGGTCCATCACGAGCGCAACGGACGAACGCAGCGCCAGTGCATCGGGCGTGGAGCGCAGCCCCATGGCCTCACCGAGCGTGGGGGCTGCCGGCACGAAAGCGGCGCGCACCGGACGCGCGCCGCGCTCGACCACGATCACGCGGCGCTTGCCCTTGACGGTGACGACCTTGCGGACCTTGGTGGTAGCGGCTTCGTCGCTGCTTGCAGCTGCAACGTTGGCGCCGGCCTTGTGCTTGCCAACGGCCTTGCCTTTCGTCTTGGCGGTCTTGCTGGCAGCAGGCTTCTTGGACGACGTGGCCGCGTGAGCGGTCGTGATGGACGCGGCGGCGAGCGCGACGGTCATCAGCGAAACGAAGCCGAGACGTCGAAAAAATGAGGAAACAGACCGTGACATGGTTCGATCACCCGCGCGTGAGATGGCGCAAGTGTAGGCAAAAACAAAATTCTTAGCAAGATGAAGGACTTAGCTCACGCCGTTAAAGTTTGACCTCGGGAGCCTTATCATTCGGTCATCATTTCGACGCAATCTCCTGCCAAGGCAGGACGAAAAGGGCGAAAAAAGTTGCGCAAACAGCACATGACGCTCTGCGTGCAATGAGAACGGAGTCGGAAATCGCCACGAGATTCCCTCGCGTCTGTCAACAACAATTGCGGCTGACAATTTGCCCGGACCGTGCCTCACGACACGCGCGCTTCGTACGCGGTATCGCATGATGGAAAGTCTAACGACACATCGGTCGAATCTGTTGACATATTTCGAGGACTTTTCCGCGCCAATTCTCGCTTTGCGCGACGATGTGCGCTGTAGCACGCAGGCGGCACCGATTGCGACGTCAGCCGAGGAAACGGGTGAAGTGCGAGACAGGCGCGCGTTCGGTGACGAGGGTGTTCTCGATGGCCGTCGGGTTCGCATAGCCCATCGACATGCCGCAGACGACCATCTCTTCGTCGGGCAGGCCGAGTTGCTCGCGGATGACGCGGTGAAATTGGGTGAATGCGGCCTGCGGGCATGTATCGATGCCGCGCGCACGGGCCGCTACCATGACGGCTTCGAGGAACATGCCGTAATCTAGCCAGCTGCCCTGCTCCATCACGCGGTCGATGGTGAAGATGATGCCGACCGGCGCGTCGAAGAACCGGAAATTGCGCGCGTGCTGGGCGTGCATGCGCTCCTTGTCGGCGCGGCCGATGCCGAGCAGGCCGTACAGATCCCAGCCGACCTTGCGGCGGCGGCTCTGATACGGATCGACCCACGTGCGCGGGTAGTACGGGTATTCCTCGCGATGCAGTGTGTCGACTTCCGGATGGTCGTATGCCGCGAGCACGGATTCCGACAGGCGCGCCTTCGATTCGCCCGTCAGCACGTACACCTTCCAAGGCTGCGTGTTGCTGCCGGAGGGCGCGCGGCGCGCCACGTCCAGAATCGCTTCAATGTCTTCGCGTGCCACAGGCGTCGGCAGGAACGCGCGAACTGAACGGCGCGAGGTGATGGCGCGATCGACGAGCTCGACTTCAGCAGCGGTGGGTCGGCGGTCGTTCATGGCGACGCAAACGCTCAGGCGACGGCGCTGGAGACGAGCGGCTCAAGCACCGCACGCAACGCACCGGGCAACGGCACCGGCCGGCGCGTTTCGCGATCGACATACACGTGCACGAAGTGGCCTTGTGCAGCGGCTTCATGCGCGTCTGCGCGGAACAGGCCCACCTCGTAGCGCACGCTCGTGTTCCCCAGGCGCGCCACGCGCAGCCCTGCCACCACCGGATCCGGAAACGACAGCGGCGCGAAGTAATTGCATTGCGTCTCGATGACGAGGCCGATGGTCTCGCTGCGCTCCGGGTCCAGCACGCCCTCGCCGATGAGATACGCGTTCACCACGGTGTCGAAGTAGCTGTAGTAGACGACGTTGTTGACGTGGCCGTAGACGTCGTTATCCATCCACCGCGTGGTGATGGTGTGGAAATGGCGGTAGTCGTCGCGCGTCTGGCGTGGCGTGCTCATGGGTGTCAGCGGGGCAATCGAATGTGATGAGGATACCAGCGGCCCGGGCGAGGTCACTTGCGGATGACGAGGGCCACGCCGCATGCGGCAACGACCATGCCGAGTGCCGCGAGCGGCGGAAACCGCTCGCCGAACAGCGCCCACGCCATCACGGCGGTCGTGGGCGGCGTCAGATACAGCAACGACGTCACCCGGGTGGCCGCGCCCTTGCGGATCAGCACGAACAGTAGCGAGATCGCGCCAATCGACAGCGCCAGAACCGACCACACGAGCGAGCCGATCATCTGCACGGTCCAATGCACGTCGCGGGTCTCGAACAAGAACATGAACGGCAGGCAGAGCAGCGCGGAGGCGCCAAACTGGATGCACGTGCCCATGCGCAGATCGAACACAGGGCAATGGCGCTTCTGATACAGCGTGCCCACGGTAATCGACAGCAGCGCGCCCACGCACAGGGCAAGCGTCGTCACGCCCACACCGGCCAGATGCAGCTTGTTGGCCACCACCAGGCCCACACCGGCAATGCCGCACAACAGGCCCAGCCATTGGCGGCCCGAGACACGCTCGCCGCGCATCGACACGTACAGCGCCGTGAGAATCGGTTGCATGCCGACGATGAGCGCGGTCATCCCGGCAGGCATACCCAGCTTGACCGCCGCCCATACGCCCGCCAGATATCCCCATTGCATCAGCACACCCGCCACGGCGATGTGGCCGACGGTGGCCCAATCGGTCTCGCCCGTGCCCGCCTTGCGTGGTAATGGCACGCGCGCCAGCCACACCAGCGGCAGCAGGCACACCAGCACGCCGACAAAGCGGAGGAACAGGAAGGTGA
The DNA here is from genome assembly GCF_905397375.1 of Ralstonia mannitolilytica. GTDB lineage: Bacteria > Pseudomonadota > Gammaproteobacteria > Burkholderiales > Burkholderiaceae > Ralstonia > Ralstonia mannitolilytica. The sequence goes on along the minus strand of NZ_CAJPVG010000003.1, from coordinate 29,811 downwards.
TCGGCTCGGCGTACGGCATCCCGTACTTGGCCACGATGAAGCCCGTGCTCCAGATCAGCACGAAGAGCCATGGCATGGCGGCGACGAACAGGGAATCGCGCGCCTGCGCGGGCGCAACGGAATACGCTTGTGTCATGCGGAAAGCGGAAGAGAGGTCGATGCAGCCGCAGCGCTTTCGCGGGCGGCCCAACGCTGTGCGTGCCGGGCGGCCAGCGCAATCGTCTGCGCGTGGACAGCCACGGTGTCGTCAATATTGTTGCCGTAGCCGCCCGCCATGGTAACGGCAATCGGAATGCACCGCTGATACGCAAAATCGAACACCTCCTGGTCGCGCCGTGCCAGGCCGTCCAGGGTCAACTTCAACCGCCCCAGGCGGTCGCCTTCGTGCGGATCCGCCCCCGCCAGGTAAATAATGAGGCGCGGCTTGAACCGGCCCGCCAGGATATCGAGGGCGCCGGTCAGGGCCTGCAGATAATCGTCGTCGCAGCAGCCGTCGTGCAGACCCACGTCCAGATCGGACGCTTCCTTGCGAAACGGATAATTCTTCTCGCCATGCACGGACAGGGTGAAGACCGAAGGATCGTCGCGCAGGATCGATGCCGTACCGTTGCCCTGATGCACATCCAGGTCGATGATCGCGACCGGAAAGTCCTCGGGGGTTCTGCCCGGCCTGCGCTGCATCCAGCGTGAAGCGATCGCCGCGTCGTTGAACACGCAAAAGCCACCGCCCTTGTCGGCATAGGCGTGGTGTGTTCCGCCTGCCAGATTTACGGCGATGCCGTCGACCATGGCGGCCTCGCATGCGGCCATCGTCGCGCCAGCCGAACGGCGGCTGCGCTCGACCATCTCGAGCGACCACGGGAAACCGATCTCGCGCTGGCGCGCCGGGTCGAGCGTGCCGCCGCTGACAGCCTCAATATAGCTGGCCGCATGCGCCAGCAGCAGCGCATCGTCATCAGCGCGGGGAGCCTCCTGCATCTGCACCCCCGACACCTGGGTGAGCACCCGCTGCCGCAACTCGCTGTACTTACGCATCGGGAAGCGGTGCCCCGGCGGCAGCGGCAACACAAAATGATCGGTATAGAACGCGCGCATGTGAAGTTGGGATCGCACTACAACGTAATCGGCAGTCCGGCGCATGCTAACCCGGTGCGCCCTCGCCTGTTTTTTGAGACGAGATTGTCGCTCCGACGCCCTTTCCCGTTCGATTGCGCACCATAAACGCGCATTTTTCTGCCACAAAAAATCACGCCAAACGGTTCTCTGCGCAATTCCCGCGCACGAAAAATCGGCAAAATCCGATTTTTGTGCGATGCACAAAGAATGCTTGACACTCGTTTGGCATTCAACAACAATGAAATTGTTGCGATGCACCATCCCTGACCCATCGCGATGTCGCCTGGACGGCCCGACGCTGAACGTCACGCTTTGTACATCTGGGCGATCTAAATTTTGATTTTGATTTCCCGACCCACCTTTGTATTTGGAGAGACAACATGCTGACTCAGGAACAGATCGCTGCGGCGCACAAGGCCAACCTGGAAACCTTCTTCGGCCTGACCAACAAGGCATTTGAAGGCGTCGAAAAGCTGGTCGAACTGAACCTGCAAGTCGTCAAGGCTACCCTGGCTGAGAACGTCGAACACGCCAAGAAGGCCCTGTCCGCCAAGGACGCCCAGGAACTGCTGTCGGTGCAGACCGCCGCCGTCCAGCCGCTGGCTGAGAAGGTGCTGGCCTACAGCCGCCACCTGTACGAAATCGCTTCGGACACGCAAAGCGAGTTCAGCAAGGCCGCTGAGCTGCAAATCGCAGAAAACAGCCGCAAGCTGCAAGCGCTGGTCGACAACGTGTCCAAGAACGCTCCGGCCGGTTCGGAATCGGCGGTGGCCCTCGTGAAGTCGGCTCTGTCGGCTGCCAACAATGCTTACGACTCGGTGCAGAAGGCCACCAAGCAAGCCGTGGAACTGGCTGAGAGCAACTTCCACGCTGCCGCCAACGCCGCCAGCAAGGCCACTGCCCAAGCTTCGGCCCAGGCACGTGCCGCGGCCGGCAAGAAGACCACGACCGCTGCCTGATCCGGTCAACTGCGTCTGACAAGCGGGCCTCCTTCGGGAGGCCCGTTTTGCTTTGGTGCATCGAGCCCGTCTTCCAGACGCCCTGTTTTGCGCGCATTTGCGCGGAACTCCGGCGCCGGCTGGCCAGTCCATTGCAGGTGTTCGTCAGATTGTCTCCTCGGTACCGCTGCTGAAAACCTGTCCTCAGTGGTGATCAGTGAGTACCTTTGACCCGGCTTCGGCCGGGTTTTTTGTGTGCTGCAAACGTAGCGCAACCTTCAAATTGCGAACTTTTGTGGCAGCGCGGCGCTCCATTCGGTATTGCGGCTCGCCGCCCCTGTCCCCATCACGATGTCTCGCGAATCCTTGGCCAAACGCGGCCTGATCCTGATCGCAGCGCTCATCCTGCTGTTCGAGGAATGGATCTGGAAGGTCATGCTGCGTCTCACCGCCCGGCTCTCCGCGCATCCGTTGGTGCAGGCCGCGGAACGGCGGCTCGCTGCGCTGCAACCCATAGAGGCGCTCTGCGCCTTTGCGTTGCCCATGCTGGCGCTGCTTCCCTTCAAGCTGGCAGCGATCTACGTGCTGGCCCGCGGCCATCTGATTGCGGGGACGTTGGTGCTGGTGCTGGCCAAAGTCGTCAGCACAGGGCTCGGCGTACGGATCTACTGCGCCGTGCGGCCGCAACTGCATACGCTGGCCTGGTATGCGCGTTGGGAGACCGCGTTCCTCGCCTGGAAACGCCGAATGGTGACCGCCCTGAAAGCCACACCGACATGGAAAACGCTGCAAGCACGGCTTGCTGACTTGCGCATGCACCGGGACGGTCTCGTGCATCAGGCTTGGCGCCGCCTGACAGCCGCACTGCGCCTGCTGCGCCGCCACCGCCGGCCCATTGAACCGCGTCATTGAGCGCGACACCAGACGCGCCAAAAAAACGGCTGCCCACCACGGAGCAGCCCTTCTCGCTTTGCCAGCCTGTTTTATGGTGCTCTGAAAAACAAGGCGGTTAATTGCATTAACGCTTACGCGCTGGTGGCACGTCCGTACACACGCCTTCATAGATTTCCGCCGCCATGCCCACCGATTCACCGAGCGTCGGGTGCGGGTGGATGGTCTTGCCGATGTCCACGGCGTCTGCGCCCATTTCGATGGCCAGGCAGATCTCGCTGATGAGGTCGCCCGCGTGCGTGCCCACAATGCCGCCACCGATGATGCGATGTGTCTCTTCGTCGAAGATCACCTTCGTGAAACCCTCGTCGCGGCCATTGGCGATGGCGCGGCCGGAGGCGGCCCAGGGGAACACGCCCTTGCCGTACTTGATGCCCTGCGCCTTGCACTGCTCTTCCGTCAGCCCCGCCCAAGCCACTTCTGGATCGGTATAGGCCACCGACGGAATCTGCTTGACATCGAAATACGCCTTCTCGCCGTGTGCGGCTTCGGCTGCCACATGGCCTTCATGCACGGCCTTGTGTGCCAGCATCGGCTGCCCGACGATGTCGCCGATCGCGAAAATGTGCGGCACATTGGTGCGCTGCTGCTTGTCCACATTGATGAAGCCGCGGTCCGTCACGGCCACGCCAGCCTTCTCGGCGCCGATACGCTTGCCGTTCGGACTGCGGCCCACGGCCACGAGGACCATGTCGTAACGCTGCGGCTCGGCCGGCGCGGCATCGCCTTCGAACTTGACGTAGATGCCGTCCGGCTTCGGTTCCACGCCGACCGTCTTGGTCTGGAGCATGACCTTGTCGAAGCGGCCCTTGTTCATCTTGTCCCACACCTTGACGAGGTCGCGGTCGGCGCCCTGCATCAGGCCGTCGAGCATTTCCACCACGTCGATGCGTGCGCCCAGTGTGCTGTACACCGTCGCCATTTCCAGGCCGATGATGCCGCCGCCGATCACCAGCATCTTGCCGGGCACCTGGCGCAGTTCCAGCGCGCCGGTCGAATCGACGATGCGCGGATCTTCCGGAATGAACGGCAGCTTCACGGCCTCGCTGCCCGCGGCGATGATGGCCTTGGCAAACCGGATGACCTTCTTCTCGCCCGTCGTGGCCTTGCCGTCGCCGCCCGTCAGCTGGACTTCCAGATGGTTCGGATCGAGGAACGTGCCGACGCCGCGCACGACCTGCACCTTGCGCGCCTTGGCCATGCCGGCCAGGCCGCCGGTCAGCTTGCCGATCACGGATTCCTTGTGCTTGCGCAACTGGTCGATGTCGACCTTGGGCTCGCTATAGACAATGCCGTGTGCAGCCATCGCCTTGACTTCTTCCATGACGGCGGCCGTGTGGAGCAGCGCCTTCGACGGAATGCAACCGACGTTCAGGCAGACGCCGCCGAGCGTGGAGAAGCGCTCGACCAGCACCGTGTTCATGCCCAGGTCTGCGCTGCGGAACGCTGCCGAGTAGCCGCCCGGGCCCGAGCCCAGCACGAGCATCTCGCATTCGATATCGGCGCCGCCGGCATGCTTGGCCGCTTGCGGTGCTGGGGCCGATACCGCCGCAGCCGCGGCGGGCGCAGCGGCCGGAGCCGGTGCCTGCGCGGGTGCGGGCGCTGCGGCAGCGCCTGCTTCCGCCGTGGCAATCACCGTACCCTTGCTGACCTTGTCGCCCACCTTGACCTTCACGTCGACGATCTTGCCGGCCACGTCCGACGGCACCTCCATGCTGGCCTTGTCGGATTCCAGCACGATCAGCGATTGCTCTTTCTCGACGGCATCGCCCGCCTTGACCAGCACTTCGATGACTTCCACCGCATCGAAATCGCCGATGTCCGGCACCTTGATTTCCACCACGCTCATTCCTGACTCCTTGTTCTTGTCGTCGGCTGCGGGCATTGCCCTGGCCGCCGACGCTTTCAATCCTGCAGACGTACCGTGTGCACCTCGATCGGGCCACCCGAACTCTTGTCGAACTCCACGCCCGCCGACACGCCGGCCTGCGCAATATCTGCGGCGCTCTTGCCGGGCAGATCGAACACCGCCGACATGGCGCCCAGCGCGAAATTGCGCCCCGAGCCGATGCCCCAGAAGCGGTCGAACGAAAACACCTCGCGGTACGAATAGACGCCGTAGATGCCGGTCGGGTTGGCGATCAGGCACGTGATCTGCGACGACTCATACGGGTCGTCGTCGTCTTCCTTGGTGTTGACGAAGTACTCGTCCTTCAGCTTTTCGTGCACCTTGAGGAAGGTTCGGAAGACGTCGTCGCGCGAGCCGAGGCGACACTCATCGGCCAGGCCCGTGAGCAGGCTGCGCATGACCGGAAAGTGGGCCGTCGTGCCCGCCAGCGCGATCAACGAATCGCCCACCTGAAAGATCTTCTGGTTCTGCTCGTAGCCGCGCGCCAGGCGGGTATCGCCAAACGTCACCAGGGAATCGGCTGCAATCGCCACTTCGCCGTCTTTCTTGACCACCACGCACGTCGTCATGTCGCCCTCGCGAGAAGTTCGCCGACCGCCGCAAGCCCATGTGGGTCGGCACGCACAGGCCCGAAGCCAGATGCGTGCCGAACCCGCCCGGGCTTACAGGCTGACGCGGCGGAAGTCCGCCAGCACGCTCGCCAGGTACGCGTTGAAGCGTGCGGCCTCCGCGCCGTCGATCACGCGGTGATCGTACGACAGCGACAGCGGCAACGTCAGGCGCGGCACGAACTGCTTGCCGTCCCACACCGGCTTCTGGTAGCCGCGCGACAGGCCGAGGATGGCCACTTCCGGCGCGTTGATGATCGGCGTGAAATGCGTACCGCCAATGCCGCCCAGCGACGAGATCGAGAAGCAGCCGCCCTGCATCTGGTCCGGCTTGAGCTTGCCTTCACGCGCGGCCTTCGACAGCTCGGCCATCTCCTTGGCGATGTCGATGAGGCCCTTCTTGTCCGCATCGCGGATCACCGGCACGACCAGACCGTTGGGCGTGTCCGCCGCAAACCCGATGTGGTAGTACTGCTTGAAGACGAGGTTGTCGCCGTCCAGGCTGGCGTTGAAGGTCGGGAATTTCTTCAGCGCCGAAACGACTGCCTTGATCACGAACGCCAGCATCGTGAACTTCACGCCGGCCTTTTCGTTTTCCTTGTTCAGCTGCACGCGCAGCGCTTCCAGATCGGTGATGTCCGCTTCGTCGTTGTTGGTGACGTGCGGGATCATGACCCAGTTGCGATGCAGGTTCGCGCCCGAGATCTTCTTGATGCGCGACAGCGGCTTCGGATCGACTGGGCCGAACTTCGTGAAATCCACCTTCGGCCACGGCAGCAGGTTCAGTTCGCCGCCGCCAGCCGGTGCGGCCGCCGCAGCCTTGCCCGGGGCAGCTGCCTGGCCGCTCATCACACTCTTGACGTAGCGCTGCACGTCTTCCTGGGTGATGCGGCCCTTCGGGCCGGTGCCGCCGACGAGGTTGACGTCCACGCCAAGCTCACGCGCATACTTGCGCACCGAGGGGCTGGCGTGGGCAGCCTTGCCCACCGTACCGACGGTGTCAGCGGTGTACGTGGCCGGCGCGGCAGCCGGAGCAGCGGGCGCGGCCGCAGGGGCCAGGCTCGGCGCAGCCGCAGCCGGTGCAGGCGCTTGTGCCGGGGCCGGGGCAGCGGCCGCAGCGCCGCCCGCGCCTTCCAGCACGACGATCAGTGTCCCTTCCGACACGGCGTCACCGACCTTCACGCGGATGTCCTTCACTGTACCGGCGGCCGGCGACGGCACATCCATCGTCGCCTTGTCCGATTCGAGCGTGATCAGCGACTGCTCGGCTTCCACCTTGTCGCCCACCTTCACGCTGATCTCGATGACCGGCACGTCCTTGTAGTCGCCGATGTCCGGGACCTTCACCTCGATCGTGCCGCCGCCCGCTGCGGCCGGCGCCGGAGCCGGAGCTTGCGCAGCAGGGGCAGGCGCCGGTGTAGCAGCAGCCGGTGCAGCTTGGGGTGCGGGTGCCGGAGCCGCAGCCGCGCCCTGCTCCTCGAGCAGCAGCACGAGCGAGCCTTCCGACACGGTGTCGCCCACCTTGACCTTCACTTCCTTGACGACGCCGCTCTTCGGCGACGGCACGTCCATGGTCGCCTTGTCCGATTCCAGCGTAACGAGGGAGTCCTCGGCATTGACGGTATCGCCCGCCTTGACCAGCACTTCGATCACCGGGACATCCTTGTAGTCGCCGATGTCCGGCACCTTGATTTCTACGACTTGACTCATTCTTCTGTCTCCAGAGGTCTGGCGGCGGGCGCGTCCGGCGGGCGAGCACACATTGCCCCGCAGGCTACCGCATCGTGCAGGCAAATGCACGTCGCGGGAGCCTGCCAGGGCAGTGCCCGGCCGGGGCGCAACCAGCGCGCCCGGCGGCTCCGTTATACGGTCATCGGGTTGGGCTTGTTCGGGTCGAGGTTGTACTTCTTCAGTGCCTCGGCCACCTTTTCGCGCGGCAGCACGCCCTCATCGGCGAGCGCCTTGAGCGACGCGACCGTCACCCAGTAGCGGTCCACCTCGAAGAAGTGGCGCAGCTTCTCGCGGGTATCCGAGCGGCCGAAGCCGTCGGTGCCCAGCACCACGTAGCGGCGCGGCACGAAGGCGCGGATCTGCTCGGCGAAGGTGCGGACGTAGTCGGTCGAAGCGATGACCGGGCCGCGCACGCCTTTGAGCATCTTCTCGACGTGCGACTCGCGCGGCGTTTCGGTCGGGTGCAGCAGGTTCCAGCGGGCGGTGGCGTTGCCTTCGCGGGCCAGCTCGGTAAAGCTCGGGCAGCCCCACAGGTCCGACTCGACGCCCCAATCCTTCTTGAGCAGTTCAGCCGCGGCAATCACCTCGCGGAAGATCGTGCCCGAGCCCAGCAGCTGCACGCGCGGTGCGTTGCTGTTCTCGACGCCCTTCTTGAACAGATACATGCCCTTGATGATGTCGGCCTCGGCACCCGCCGGCATTTCGGGGTGCTCGTAGTTCTCGTTCATCACCGTCAGGTAGTAGTAGACGTCTTCCTGCTCGACATACATGCGGCGCAGGCCGTCCTGCACGATGACCGCCAGTTCGTACTGGAACGTCGGGTCATACGAGATGCAGTTCGGGATGGCAGCGTGGTACACGTGCGAGTGACCATCCTCGTGCTGCAGGCCTTCGCCGTTGAGCGTCGTGCGGCCCGAGGTGCCGCCCAGCAGGAAGCCGCGCGAGCGCATGTCGCCGGCGGCCCAGCACAGGTCGCCGATGCGCTGGATGCCGAACATCGAGTAGTAGATGTAGAACGGGATCATCGCCACGCCATGCGTCGAATACGACGTGGCGGCCGCGATCCAGTCGCACATGGCACCGGCTTCGTTGATGCCTTCCTGCAGCACCTGACCCGTCTGCGATTCCTTGTAGAACATCAACTGGTCGTGATCCTGCGGCACGTACTTCTGGCCTTCCTGGTTCCAGATGCCGACCTGGCGGAACAGGCCTTCCATGCCGAACGTGCGCGACTCATCCGGCACGATGGGCACGACGTGCTTGCCGATGTTCTTGTCCTTGAGCAGGATGTTCAGAATGCGCACGAAGGCCATCGTCGTGGAGACTTCGCGGCCTTCGCCCGTGGCCTTGAGCAGCGCATCGAACGCCGACAGGGCCGGGATCTGCAGCGGGTCAGCCTTCTGGCGACGCGCGGGCAGATAGCCGCCCAGATCCATGCGCGCCTTGCGCATGTATTCGAGCTCCTTCGAGCCCTCTTCGAACTTGACGTACGGGACGTGCTCGAGCTGGTCGTCGGGCACCGGAATGTTGAAGCGGTCGCGCAGCTTGCGGATTGCCTCCACCGGCATCTTCTTCTGCTGGTGGGCGATGTTCATCGCTTCACCGGCTTCGCCCATGCCGTAGCCCTTGATGGTCTTGGCGAGGATGACGGTCGGCTGACCCTTGTGGTCGGTTGCCGCCTTGAACGCCGCATAGATCTTGTGCGGATCATGGCCGCCCCGATTCAGCGCCCAGATGTCGTCATCGGACCAGTCGGCCACCATGGCCTTGAGCTCCGGCGTGTTGAAGAAATGCTCGCGCACGTAGGCGCCGTTCTTCGACTTGAAGGTCTGGTATTCGCCGTCGACGCATTCCATCATGCGCTGCATGAGCAGGCCCTTGGTGTCGCGCGCCAGCAGCTGATCCCACCGGCTGCCCCAGATCACCTTGATCACGTTCCAGCCGGCGCCGCGGAATTCGCTCTCGAGCTCCTGGATGATCTTGCCGTTGCCGCGCACCGGGCCGTCCAGGCGCTGCAGGTTGCAGTTGATCACGAAGACGAGGTTGTCCAGCTTTTCACGGCCGGCCATGCCGATCGCGCCGAGCGATTCCGGCTCGTCGGTTTCACCGTCGCCCAGGAACGCCCAGACCTTGCGGTTTTCCCAGTTCTGGATCAGGCCGCGGCTGGCCAGGTACTTGGTAAAGCGCGCCTGGTAGATCGCCATGATCGGGCCCAGGCCCATCGACACGGTCGGGAATTGCCAGAAATCCGGCATCAGCCACGGGTGCGGATACGACGAGATGCCCTTGCCATCCACTTCCTGGCGGAAGTTGTCGAGCTGCTCTTCGGTCAGGCGGCCCAGCAGGAACGCGCGCGAGTACACGCCCGGCGCCGAGTGCCCCTGCACGAAGACCATGTCGCCGCCGTGCTTGTCCGACGGGGCGTGCCAGAAGTGGTTGTAGCCGACGTCATACAGCGTGGCAGCGGAGGCGAACGACGAGATATGGCCGCCGACGTTGGTGTCCTTGTTCGCGCGCAGCACCATCGCCATGGCATTCCAGCGCGTGTACGAGCGGATGCGGTGTTCGATTTCCTGGTCGCCCGGAATGCGCTCCTGGTTTTCGACCGGAATCGTATTGATGTAGGGAGTTTCTGCGTGCAGCGGCGAGGTCACGCCGTTGATGCGGGCGTACTCGATCTGCTTGTCGAGGAGGAACGCCGCGCGCTGCGGGCCTTCTGCGCCGATGACGCCTTGCAGCGCCTCCAGCCATTCCTTGGTTTCCTGGGGATCGACGTCGCTGGCGCGCGTGGCGCCCAGGACTTGCTCTGGTACGGCCGACATGGCGGTCTCCTTGGGTAGCAGTAACGTTTGATGCGTCTCTTGAGAGGCGCCCCGCCGGCACACACGTTCGCACGCGCACACGGGCCGCCCCGACTTTTGCGCTGATTCTATGGGTACCCCCAAAGCCAGCACAAGCGGAATTTTCAAATTGCGATATGGTTTTTTATAATGCGGAATATTGCCGCAGTGCAGAACAAAGCAGTTTTGACATTGCATCGCAGCATTTGCCGCATGCTGCGCGCATCTCACCAAGCGGTTTCCCCAAGCGACCAGCACGCTAATTGCCGTTACACTTGGTTTTGCGCAGTTGCACAGATGCCCACTTCCCTACCTCCGCAGAGTTCCGGCGTTCGCCCGCCCATCATGCTTGCCCCCTCCCACGCCTCGCAGGATTCGGCCGCACCGGAGCCGCCGGCCGCCGCTGCGCCCGAACTGCCCCCCGAAGACGGCGTGCGCCCGAACGTGCCGCGGCGCCTGTGGCTGACGCGGCTGGGCCGGCTATGGACGACGAACTGGTTCATGTTCATCCCGCTGGTGGCGATCGTCCTGTTTGCCGGCGCGATGATCTTCATCCTGTATCAGCTGCACGCCACCGAAGTGCAGCAACAGCGCGATGCCCTCTACCGGGACGCGGCCTGGGCCGAGCAGAAGGTGCGGCTGTCCCTGCAGAGCAACCAGGACCAGGTGGCCGCGCTGGCGCGTGACATCGGCGCCGCGCAGCTCGACCCGAGCGCCTACCGCGACGCCGCGCGGCAACTGCTGCGCGAGAATCCCGAGCTCGTCTTCATCAACTGGCTGGACGCCACGCGGCGCCCGCGCTGGGCGTTTCCGTCCAACTCCGAGTTCGCCGGGCGGGTGCGCGAGACGCGCGACCACCCGCTCGAGCCCGAAATCCAGTCCGCCTACGATGCCGCGCGCGAGACCCAGCGGGCCGTGTACTCGCGCCCAATCCAGAACGAGCGCGGCGAGAGCTTCATGCTGATGGAAGTGCCGATCGTGCGTGACAACGAGTTCCTCGGCACCGTGGGCGCCATGTATTCGGTCACCGGCATCCTCACGCAACTGCTGCCCGGCGAGCTGACCGACCGCTACCGGTTCTCGCTGGTCGACAAGAACAACGTGGTGCGCGCCAGCACGTCGCTGCGGCCCGTGCCGAAGGCCGCGGCCTCGTACGAAGTGCTGCTCGATCCGCCGGGGCATTCGCTGTCGCTGCGGGCCGAAGCGTATCCGGCGCCGTCCAACCTGCCCAATAACATGCTGATGTGGTTGGTGGCCGGGCTGTCGTGCTTCGTCATCTGGAGCCTGTGGAGCGTGTGGCGCCACACGAGTCGGCGCTCCGAGGCGCAACGGGCGCTGCTGGCGGAGACGTCGTTCCGCCGCGCCATGGAAAACTCCATGGTGATCGGCATGCGCGCGCTCGATCTCAATGGCCGCATCACCTACGTGAACCCGGCGTTCTGCCGCATGATCGGCTGGACCGAGGCAGAGCTGGTCGGCCGCATGCCGCCGTTTCCGTACTGGCCGCCGAATGAGATCGGCGAAATGCAGAAGCACATCGAGCTGACGCTGCGCGGCAAGGCGCCCGCCAACGGGATGGAGCTGCGCATGATGCGCCGCGACGGCACGAGCTTCTATGCGCGGATGTACGTTTCGCCGCTGATCGACGCACGCGGCCGGCACACGGGGTGGATGAGTTCCATTACCGACATCACCGAACCCAAGCGCGCACGTGAAGACCTCGCCGCCGCGCATGACCGCTTTACCACGGTGCTGGAAAGCCTGGATGCCGCCGTGTCGGTGCTGTCCACCGACAAGGCGGAGCTGCTGTTCGCCAACCGCTATTACCGCCAGCTGTTTGGCTGGGAGGCCTTCGGTCACCTGCAGCTGTCCGGGCACGACGTCAGCACGGAAGACGTCTCCAGCGATGCACTGGACCTGGTGGACGCCTACGCCGGCCTGCCCGCGTCCGAGCTGACGCCGCACGCCGCCGACGCGCGCGAAATCTACGTGCCGTCGATGCAGAAGTGGTTTGAGGTGCGCCGGCGCTACATCCAGTGGGTAGACGGCCACCTCGCCCAGATGCAGATTGCCACCGACATCACCGTGCGCAAGGCCGCCGAAGAGATGACGCGCCAGCACGAGGAGCGCCTGCAGTTCACCAGCCGCCTGACGACCATGGGCGAGATGGCCTCGTCGCTCGCCCACGAACTGAACCAGCCGCTGGCCGCCATCAACAACTACTGCATGGGCGCCGTCGGCCGCCTCAAGAGCGGGCGCAGCACCGCCGAAGAGCTGATTCCGGTGCTGGAGAAGACGTCCGCGCAGGCCGTGCGCGCGGGCACCATCATCCAGCGCATCCGCGGGTTCGTGAAGCGCAGCCAGCCGCAGCGGCGCGAAGCCGACCTGCGCGAGATCGTGGCCGATGCCGTCGGCCTGGCCGAACTCGAAGCCACACGGCGTGGCATCACGATCCTCACGCGCCTGCCGGCCGACCTGCCGCCGCTGTATGTCGACCCGGTGCTGATCGAGCAGGTGCTCGTCAATCTGCTCAAGAACGCCGCCGAAGCCATGGCGGCGCATCCGCGCCTGCGCGCCGCGAGCGTGCTGCGCCTGCACGCCAACCTGATCGACGACCCGGAAAACTCCGTGCTGATCGAGGTCATCGACCAGGGCCCGGGCGTGGACGACAGCACCAAGGAACGGCTGTTCGAACCGTTCTTCAGTACCAAATCCGACGGCATGGGGATGGGGCTCAACATCTGCCGGTCCATCATAGAATCCCATCTCGGCCGGCTCTGGGTGGAAAACAACGCCGACGGCATCGGCTGTACGTTTAAAATCATCCTGCCGCTGAATCCGCTGTAGATCGGCCGTGATTCGCACGCCATCGCTTCCAGAACGTAAAACACAGAACGTAGACCGAGGACGACTCCATGAGTACAACGCCCGCTGCAGTTGCCCCGCGCAACGAAACCGTGTTCGTCGTCGATGACGATGAAGCCATGCGTGACTCATTGACGTGGCTGCTCGAAGGCAACGGCTACACCGTGCGCACGTACCGCAGCGCTGAAGAATTCCTGGTCGACGACAAGCGCGGCGAGGGGGTCGGCTGCCTGATTCTCGACGTGCGCATGCAGGGCATGAGCGGCCCCGAACTGCAGGACCGCCTGCTGGCCGAGAACAGCCGCATGCCGATCGTCTTCGTGACCGGTCACGGCGACGTGCCGATGGCCGTGTCGACCATGAAGAAAGGCGCCGTCGACTTCATCGAAAAGCCCTTCGATGAATCGGAGCTGCGCGAGCTGGTGGAGCGCATGCTCAGCAAGGCACGCACCGAAGACTCCGCCGCGCGCGAGCAGAAGGCAGCGAAGGACCTCCTGAGCAAGCTCACCACGCGCGAGCAGCAGGTGCTCGAACGCATCGTCGCAGGCCGGCTGAACAAGCAGATCGCCGACGACCTGGGCATTTCCATCAAGACGGTGGAGGCGCACCGCGCCAACATCATGGAAAAGCTCAACGTGAACACCGTGGCGGATCTGCTGCGCCTGGCACTGTCGCGCAATAGCTGAGCGCACATCGGGCGGTGGCGGGGTGGGCGCCGATTTATAATCGCGGTTTCCCTCTCCCTCCTCCGTCCAGCCATGACTGCCCAACTCATCGACGGCAACGCGCTTGCCAAGCAACTCCGCGCGCAAGCCGCACAACGCGCCGCCGCCCTCACTGCGCGCGGCCACCAGCCTGGTCTCGCCGTCATCCTCGTCGGTGAAGACCCCGCCAGCCAGGTCTACGTGCGCAACAAGATCAAGGCGTGCGAGGACAACGGCTTCCTTTCCGTATTCGACCGCTACCCGGCCGACCTCACCGAAGCCGACCTCCTCGGCCGCATCGACGCGCTGAACCGCGACCCGCGCATCCACGGCATCCTCGTGCAGTTGCCGCTGCCCAAGCACATCGACAGCCACAAGGTGCTCGAAGCCATCGCGCCCGAGAAGGACGTCGACGGCTTCCACGTGGCCAACGCCGGCGCGCTGATGACCGGCGCCCCGCTGTTCCGCCCGTGCACGCCGTACGGCTGCATGAAGATGCTCGAATCGATCAACTACCCGGTGCGCGGCGCGCGCGCGGTGGTGGTGGGCGCCTCGAACATCGTCGGCAAGCCGATGGCGATGCTGCTGCTACAGGCCGGCGCGACCATCACGATCTGCAACAGCAAGACACGTGATCTCGCCGCCCACACGCGCGAGGCCGACATCATCGTGGCCGCCGTGGGCCGCCGCAACATCATCACCGCCGACATGGTCAAGCCCGGCGCCGTCGTCATCGACGTGGGCATGAACCGCGACGAGGCCGGCAAACTGTGCGGCGATGTCGACTTTGCCGGCGTGAAGGAAGTCGCTGGCTACATCACACCGGTGCCGGGCGGCGTGGGGCCCATGACGATCACCATGCTGCTGATCAACACGCTGGAAGCCGCCGAGCGTGCCGCCGATGGAGCCACGCTGGCGGCGTAAGCTTCACCGGATCCTGTTGGAATCGAGGAAAGCGTCCCAACCTTCCGGATTGGACGCTTTTTTTGTCCCGCGCATTTCTCTTTTGAGCCCGCCATGACCGACACTTCGCTCCAAGCCAACAACCCGCTGCTCGATTTTTCCGGTCTGCCGCGCTTTGCGGACATCCGCCCGGAACACATCACCCCGGCCATCGACGTGCTGCTCGAGCGGGCCGCCGCGGCGGTCGCGCAGGTCAAGAACCCGGCCACGCCGGTCAGCTGGAAGACGGTCGTCGCCACGTTGGAAGAGGCCACCGAACCGCTCGGCCGCGCCTGGGGCATCGTCAGCCACCTGAGCGCGGTGGCGGACACGCCTGCGCTGCGCGAAGCGCACGCCGCCAACCTGCCCCGCGTAACGGAATTCTGGTCGGGCCTGGGCCAAGACCTGGAGCTCTTCGAAAAGTACAAGGCGATTGCCCAAAGCGCCGAATACGCCACCTTGTCGCCGGCACGCAAGAAGCTGCTCGACAACGAACTGCGCGGCTTCCGCTTGGGCGGCGCCGAATTGCCCGAACACCAGAAGCCCCGTTTCGCTGCCATCCAGGAGCAGCAGGCGCAACTGACGAAGGCCTTCAGCGACCACGTCCTCGATGCGACCAACGCCTACGCCCTGCTGATCGACGACGAAGCCCGCCTGGCCGGCCTGCCCGAAGACGCCAAGCAGGCCGCACGCGAAGCGGCCCGCCGCGACAATCCGGATGCGAAGGGCTGGAAGTTCACCCTGCACTTCCCGTCGTACTTCCCGGTGCTGCAGTACGCAGATGACCGCGCACTGCGCCGCACGCTGTACGAAGCCAATGTCACGCGCGCGTCGGAACTCGGCGCGCAATACGGCGGCGGCAAACCCGAGTGGGACAACACCGCCAACATGGCCGAGCAGCTTGCCCTGCGTGCGGAAGAAGCGCGCATGCTCGGCTACCGCAACTTCGGCGAGCTCTCGCTCGTGCCCAAGATGGCCGACTCGCCCGAAGACGTGCTGCGCTTCCTCGGCGAGCTGGCCGACCGCGCGCGCCCCTTCGCTGAAAAGGACTGGGCCGAACTCCAGGCCTTCGCCCGCGACAACCTCGGCATCGACAAGCTCGAGCCGTGGGACATGGCCTACGCGTCGGAAAAGCTGCGCGAGGCGCGCTACGCGTTCTCCGAGCAGGAGGTGAAGCAGTACTTCCCGGAACCCGCCGTGCTGGACGGCCTGTTCGATGTCGTGCAGACGCTCTTCTCCGTGCAGATCCGTCCGGAGCAGGCCGAGGTGTGGCATCCGGACGTGCGCTTCTTCCGCGTGGAATCGGCGCAGGGCGAGTTGCTCGCGCAGTTCTACATCGACCTGTACGCACGTGACGGCAAGCGCGGCGGTGCATGGATGGACGACGCACGGGGTCGCAAGCTGCTCGACGACGCACGGGTGCAAACCCCGGTGGCTTACCTCACCTGCAATTTCTCGGGCCCGGTCGGCGACAAGCCGGCGCTGTTCACGCACGACGAGGTCATCACGCTGTTCCACGAGTTCGGCCACGGCCTGCACCACATGCTCACGCAGGTGGATGAACTCGGCGTGTCCGGCATCAACGGCGTGGAATGGGATGCAGTGGAACTGCCCTCGCAGTTCATGGAGAACTTCTGCTGGGAGTGGGAGGTGCTCTCGCGCATGACGCGCCACGTGGACACCGGCGAGCCCTTGCCGCGCACGTTGTACGACCGCATGCTGGCCGCGAAGAACTTCCAGAACGGCATGGCGACACTGCGCCAGATCGTCTTCTCGGCGTTCGACATGCACCTGCATACCGACTTCGATCCGAAGGGTTCGACCTCGGTGCTGGAGCTGTCCCGCCAGATCAACAACCGCTTCCACGTGGTGCCGCAGGTCGAACTCTCGCGCTGGCCGAACACGTTCAGCCACATCTTTGCGGGGGGCTACGCGGCCGGGTATTACAGCTACAAGTGGGCCGAGGTGCTCTCGGCAGACGCCTACGCGGCGTTCGAAGAAGCCAGCAAGCTGAGCGGCTCGGTGCTGGATGCCGAAACCGGCGCGCGCTATCGCCGCGAAGTGCTGGCCGTGGGCGGTAGCCGCCCGGCGATCGAGTCGTTCACCGCATTCCGTGGCCGGGCGCCCAGCATCGACGCGTTGCTGCGCCACGGCGGCATGGTCGCTGAAGCGGCCTGACACGCCCCACCGTCGTCATCAGGACGCCGCTTCGCGCCTCGCGCCGAAGCGGCGTTTCCATCTGGATGCAGGGTGCTTGATGGCACAATAACGCACCCCTGGGCGGCGCCGCGCGCGCCGTCGCCATTTGCAAGGACCTGACCTCCCATGCGTGTCGCCACTTGGAACGTTAACTCCCTGAAGGTTCGCCTGCCGCACGTGCTCCAATGGCTGGCCCAGCGCGAAGCCGACGCCACGCCCATCGATCTGCTCTGCCTCCAGGAGCTCAAACTGCCCGATGACCGCTACCCGCTGGCCGAGCTTGACGCCGCCGGCTATGCGTCCCTGTTCACGGGCCAGAAAACGTACAACGGCGTCGCCATCCTCTCGCGCAAGGCCGCCGTGCCCGAGGGCCGCGACGTGGTCAAGAACATCCCTGGCTTCGAGGACGAACAGCAGCGCATCGTGGCCGCCACGTACGACATGGCGGATGGCCCGGTGCGCGTGATCTCTGCCTACTTCCCCAACGGCCAGGCGCTCGGCTCCGACAAGATGGCCTACAAGATGCGCTGGCTGGCCGCGCTGCAGGACTGGCTGAAAACCGAAATGGCCGCCCATCCGCGGCTGATGCTGCTGGGCGATTTCAACATCGCCCCGGACGACCGCGACGTGCACGACCCGAAAAAGTGGGAGGGCCAGAACCTGGTGTCGCCGGAAGAGCGGGCCGCGTTTCGTGCGCTGGAAGGCGCCGGGCTCGTCGATGCCTTCCGCATGTTCGATCAGGAAGACAGGCTCTTCTCGTGGTGGGACTACCGGCTCTTTGCCTTCAAGCGCAACGCCGGCCTGCGCATCGACCACATCATGCTGTCCCCCGAGCTGGCCAAGCTGTGCGAGTCGTGCCATATCGACCGCGTGCCGCGCACCTGGGAGCAGCCGTCCGACCACACGCCGGTGGTCGCCGCACTCCGCAGCGCGTGAGGGTGCGGGGCATGGCTTCCGCTTTCAAACGTCGCAATTTGCCGCACCTGCTGCTGCGTGCCCGTGAAACCTTCATGGCGCGCTTTCGGCCGATCTTGCGCGAGTACGGCATCACCGAGCAGCAATGGCGCGTGCTGCGCACACTCAACGACACCGGCGACATGGAGCCGAATCAGCTCGCCGATGCGTGCCTCATCCTGAGCCCGAGCCTGACGCGCATGCTGGCGGCCATGGAGCAGTCGGAGATGATCGTGCGGACGAAGTCGTCGGTGGATCAGCGCCGGCAGGTGATCTCGCTCACGGCGAAGAGCCGCCAGTTCCTGGCCGACGTGGAACCGCAGGTGGACGCCCAGTACGCGCGCATCGAGGCGCAGCTGGGGCGAGAGAGGCTGGAAGCCCTCTATACGGCCATCGACGAGGCGATCCATCTCATGGAAACGCACACCCCGATGGCCCGCTTCACCGGCGAAGAGTAACGGCCGTCAATACACGGTGCCGGCCGCCTGCGGCTTGGCCGCGCCCTCGCCCTTGAACGCCTGCGCGAGCTGTTCGGCGCTGCGGGCCAGCAACGTCACATCGGTGCCGACCGCAACAAACGTCGCGCCAAGCGACAGGTAATGCCGGGCCCGCGCCTGGTCGGCCGACAGGATGCCTGCCGCCTTGCCGGATGCCACGATGCGGCCGATCGTATCGTCGATGGCCTTGCGGACTTCCGGATGGCCCGGCTCACCCAGGTGCCCCATCGACGCCGCCAGATCGCCCGGGCCGATGAATACGCCGTCCACGCCTTCAACAGCGAGAATCGCGTCGAGATGCGTCAGGCTCTCGGCGGTTTCGACCTGGATGAGCGTGCACATCTGCGCATCCGCCTGGGCGAGGTAGTCGTCGACGCGGTTCCAGCGCGACGCACGGGCCAGCACGCTGCCCACACCCCGCATGCCGTTGGGCGGATAGCGCATCGCTTGCACCGCGGCGCGCGCTTCGTCGGCGTTCTGCACCATGGGCACCAGCAAGGTCTGCGCGCCGATGTCGAGCAGCCGCTTGATCTCGACCGGATCATTCCAGGCCGGCCGCACGATCGGATGCGTCGGATACGGCGCAAGAGCCTGCAGCTGGGCAAGCGTCGACTGCAGCTGGTTGGGCGCGTGCTCGTTGTCGATGAGCAGCCAGTCGAAGCCGGCCCCGGCCACGATCTCGGCCGGATACGGATGCGTCATCGCGAGCCACAGGCCGATCTGCGGGCGCCGTTCGGCCAGCGCGCGCTTGAAGTGGTTCACCGGAAGTTGCATGGCAGGAATCCTGTCAGGGTCAGACGAAATGGCAGGCGATGCTGCCGAGCGGGCCGTAATCGCAGTGGAATGTATCACCCGGGCGCGCGGGTACCGGCCGCGTAAATGAACCACCGAGGATGACCTGCCCCGGCTCCAGCGCCACGCCGTGCGCCGCGAGCTTGTTGGCGAGCCATACGACGCCGTTGGCCGGATGATTCAGCACGCCCGCCGCCACCCCCGTCTCCTCGATGACGGCGTTGCGCGAAAAGATGGCGCTGACCCAGCGCAAATCCACGTCGCGCATGCGGATCGGCCGCCCGCCCATCACCACGCCGGCATTGGCAGCGTTGTCGGCGATCGTGTCGAACACCTTGCGCGGGCGGCCCGTGTCCGGATCGATCGATTGCGAACGCGCGTCGATGATCTCCAGCGCGGGAATCACGTGATCCACCGCGTCGTACACGTCGAACAGCGTCACCCCCGGCCCCTGCAGCCGCTTGCCGAGCACGAAGGCCAGCTCCACCTCGACGCGCGGCACGATGAAGCGGCTGGCGGGAATGTCGCCGCCCTCCGCGAAGAACATGTCGTCGAGCAGCGCGCCGTAGTCCGGCTCGTCGATCTGCGACGACTGCTGCATCGCGCGCGAGGTCAGGCCGATCTTGTGCCCCTTCAGGCGCCGGCCCTCTGCCAGCTTCATCGCCACCCATTCGCGCTGGATCGCGTAGGCGTCTTCGATCGTGATCCCGGGATGGTCGAGCGACACCTGGCGGATCTGCCTGCGCTCGGTCTCGGCCTGGTGCAGGCGCCGCGCGATGGTCTGGACGGTCGTGGTGTCGAGCATGGATCAGGCCTTGCGGAAACGTGCGTGGATGTTGTTGTGCTTGTAGCTGCCGCCTTCGTCGAATTCGGTCAGCTCCATGGACAGCGCCAGATAGCGACGCGCAAAGGCCTCGGCGAAATGCGCCTTGATGGCCTCGAACAAGGCATCGCAAGCCGCCTTCTTGATCTGGGGCGGGCGACCCGCGCCGATCTTGAGCGCGACATGGACGAAGGCGTCGTCCTCCTTGCCGTCGGCCACGCGGTAGTCCGTCAGCTGGAGCGCGCGCGAGCGGATGCCGCCCGTCGGAAACACGCCGTTCTGCGCGATCAGCGTCTCGTTGATGGTCTGCAGAAGTTCAGGAATGCGGGCATCGTCGCCCAGGTTGGCCGTGTATTCGACAATCACGTGCGGCATGGCAGCCTCCTCATGACCGCGCCGGCACCGGGAAGATCGCGTTGATCTGGCCCGTGCCGGAACTGGCAAAGTACTCGGTGACGATCTCCACACCCCGGTCGTAGGCATCCCAGCCGAGCAGGCCGAGCAGCATCGCCGTGTCGTGCATGCCGCCCTCGCCTTCGCACAGCGATGCGTAATCGGGCAGCATCGCGCAGAACGTCTTCCAGTCGCCCTGTTTCCACAGATCCACCGCGCGCAGATCGACCTGGCGGTAGAACTCGCGGCTGATCTGGTGGATGGCGCCTTCGGGGCTTCCGTTGTCATTGAAGCGGTGCGACAGCGATCCGCTGGCGAGGAATGCGACGGTGCTGTCGCTGGCTTCAATGGCTTCGAGCAGCGCGGCGCCAAAGCGGCGGCTCTCGTCCAGCTCGTGCCAGGCGCACCAGCCGGCCACCGACACGACCTTGAAGTGCTGGTCGCCGTTCATGTAGCGCATCGGCACCAGCGTGCCGTACTCGAGTTCGAGGCTGTCGATCTCATGCGCGCGTGTGAACACGCCGCGCGCCGTGGCTGTCTCGGCAATCCGCCGCCCGAGCGCCGGGTTGCCCGGATACGCGTAGCGCATGTCCTGGATGAAATGCGGCAGCTCGTTGCTGGTGTAGACGCCCTCGAAGCGCGCATTGCAGTTGACGTGATACCCGGCGTTGACCAGCCAGTGCACGTCCGACACGACGATGGTGTCCACGTCCAGATCGCGGCAGCGCTGCCCGATGATCCGGTGCCCCTCGATGGCCGCGGCGCGGCAGCCGTGGTGCTTGCCGGGCAGCTCCGACAGGTACATCGACGGCACGTGGGTGATCTTCGCGGCCAAGGCCAGCTTGCCCATGGTGTCTCCTTGCGCCCTTCTCTTGGTTGGTCGGCTGATGCGTCAGACGCCCCAGCGCGGGATGTGGTGGCTGCCCATCGAGATGCAGACGTTCTTGATTTCGGCAAACACTTCGAGACTGCACTCGCCGCCCTCGCGTCCGGTGCCGGATGCCTTCACGCCGCCAAACGGCTGTCGCAGGTCGCGCACGTTTTGACTGTTGACGAAGACCATGCCTGCCTCAATGCCGCGCGCCAGCCGGTGCACCTTGCCCACGTCCTGCGTCCAGATGTACGACGCCAGGCCGTACTCCACGTCGTTGGCGAGCCTGAGGCCGTCGGCTTCGTCCTTGAACGGGATGAGGCACGCCACGGGGCCAAAAATCTCTTCCTGCGCCACGCGCATGCGGTTGTCGACATCGGCCAGCACCGTCGGGGCGACGAAGTTGCCATGCTGCAGATGCGCGGGCAGGCCGGCGGGCTTGTCCGGGCCGCCGGCCAGGATCCTCGCGCCTTCCTGCTCGCCGAGGCGGATGTAGCCGGTCACCTTCTCCCAATGCGCGCGCGTGATCATCGAACCGACGTTGGTCTGCTCGTCGGCCGGGTCTCCCACGATCAGCCGCTTGGCACGCTCGGCAAACTTGCCGACGAAATCGTCGTAGACCGTTTCCTGCACGAAGATGCGCGAGCCGGCCGTGCAGCGCTCGCCGTTGATCGAAAAGATCGTGAAGAGCGACGCGTCCAGCGCCCGGTCCAGATCCGCATCGTCAAAGATCAGCACCGGCGATTTGCCGCCCAGTTCCATCGAGAACTTCTTCAGCCCGGCGCGCTCCATGATGCGTTTGCCGGTGACGGTTCCGCCCGTGAAGGACACCACGCGCACACCGGGGTGGCGCACCAGGGCATCGCCCGCCGTGGCACCATAACCCTGCACCACGTTCAGCACACCCGGCGGAATGCCCGCCTCCAGCGCCAGGCGGCCAAGCTGGTCCGCCGTCAGCGGCGAGAGCTCCGACATCTTCAGCACCGCCGTATTGCCCAGCGCCAGACACGGCGCGACCTTCCAGGTGGCCGTCATGAATGGCACGTTCCAGGGCGAGATCAACGCGCACACGCCCACCGGCTGGTACAGCGTGTAGTTCAGCATCTGGTCGTCCACCGGATACGTCCTGCCGTTGACCTGCGTGCAGACCTCCGCAAAGAAATGGAAGTTCTCGGAAGCGCGTGGAATGAGCTGCTTGCGCGTCTGCGCGATCGGCAGGCCGGTATCCATCGTTTCCAGTGCCGACAGCTGCGGCACGTTCTGCTCGATCAGTTCGCCCAACCGGCGCATCAGCCTGGCGCGCTGCTTGGCGGGCGTGTTCGCCCAGGCCGGAAACGCCGCCTTCGCCGCTGCCACGGCCGCGTGGATTTCCGCCTCGCCGCCGGAAGCCACCTCGGCGACGGCCTCCCCCGTGGCCGGGTTGGTCGTGACGAACCGCTCGGCGCTGTCGACCTGCCTGCCGTCGATCCAATGTTTGACGGGGTCCATGCTGATGGCAGTCATGCGGTCTCCTTGCTCTGTTCAGCGACGATGGTGCTGACCAATCGCCCAATGCCTTCGATCTCGGTGACGACTTCATCGCCCGGCTGCGTATCGGCCAGGCCCTCCGGCGTACCGGTCAGGATCATGTCGCCCGCGCCCAATGTCATGAAACTCGAGAACCACGCGATCAGCGCCGGGATGTCGAATATCATGTCGCGCGTGCTGCCTTGCTGCGTGACGCGGCCGTTGACGGTCGTGCGCAGCGCGAGGTTCATCGGGTCGGGCACATCGTCGCGGTCGACGAGCCACGGGCCGAGGGGCGTGCAGGTGTCGCGGCTCTTCACGCGCAGGTTCGGGCGGTAATAGTTTTCGAGGTAATCGCGGATGGCGTAGTCGTTGGCCACGGTATAGCCGGCGACATATTCGTACGCGTGCTCCCGCGGCACGTTGCGCGCGGCCTTGCCGATGACGACCACGAGTTCGCACTCGTAGTGCATGAATGCGACGCCGGCCGGACGCACGGTATGCGCACGGTGGCCGATCAACGTATTGGAGCCTTTCAGGAACGCGAGCGGCTCGGCGGGCGCCTTGAAGGCGAGTTCCTTGGCGTGATCGGCATAGTTCAGACCCAGCGCAAAGATGGTGCGCGGTTCAATGGGCGGCAGCCAAACGACTTCTGTTTCGCGCAGCACGCGCCCGTCGCTCAGCCGCAGGCGGGTGTCGTCCCCGGGGACGGCTCCCGCGTGGTGGACTGCTCCGTCATACGCAATGCGGGCGTGTTTCATTGGACCGCCTCCGCCTGCCGCAGGAGATGTGTCGTCAGCGTGCCGATGTGTGCGATGCCGACATCGATCCGATCACCGGCGCGCGCCAGCGGCGGGTTCTCGGGGATGCCCGCGAGCAGCACATCGCCGGCTTCCAGCGTCATGAACGCCGTCACGTCGGCGAGCAGTTGCGCGATGGGCCGCACGAGCGTCGACGTGTTCGCGCGCTGTGCGATCTCGCCGTTGATCCGCACGGTGATGTCCAGCGCGTCGGCATCCGGCAGGTCTTCGCGGTCCACCACCCACGGCCCGATCGGGCAGAAGCCATCCCGGCATTTGTGCCGGACCGGCGGCCGGTAATAACTTGCGTGCGGCACCGTCAGGTCGTTGACGATGGTATAGCCGGCAATGCACTCGGCAGCGTGCGGCACGCGCACGCGTGTGGCTGTCCGGCCGATGACCACGCCAAGGCATGCGCCGACCCAGATGCCGTCGACATCAGGCGGCAGCACGACATACTGGTTATGGCCAACGCGTGTATTGGCGGGCTTGAGATACAGCACCGGCGCGTTGGGAGGCGCCTGATATGGCGGCTCGGCGAGCGCGTCGCCCAGCGCCTCCAACTCACCGCGAAAGTTGAGCAGCGTGCCGACCACCGCGCCGTCGACCGGCGGCAGCCATTGCACTGGCCCCGGACCCCTGGCCGGCTGCGTGCCGTCGGCCTGCACCCAGTCCTGCTGCCGGCCGTCTGACAACCTCACCTTGCCTCGCCGCACATCCGCCTCCAGCGCCCCATATTATTAACATGTTAATCATGTGAGCGGATTGGCGCGATGTCAACCCGGGAAAATGCGCGCCATGAAAAAGCCGGCCACGCGGGCCGGCTTTGGTTTGACGGCGGAGGCGATGTCCACCGTGGGGACATCGGTCATGCCGATGTCTATCGAGGCAATCGATCGGACTCACGCCACGGCAACATGCACGCGCTTGACCACGACCGGCTGCGGCAAATCGGTCAGCCCGTTGGCGCGCTGTACGCCATCGGCGATGAGCACACGGGCAGCATCCTGAATCCGCTCTTGGCCGGCCTCGAAGGCCGCCTGAAGCGACAACACCTGATCACCTTCCAGGCCTTCCCAAAGCGCCTCGCGCGTTGCCACGCAAGTCACCTTTTCGCCGTCGACGAGCGCGTCGAACAGCAGGCCTTCATTGTTGATGTCGTACGCCTCTTTCTTTTCGAACTTGATTTCCATCGTCAAAGCCCTCCGATTGCAATGGACAACAACGCACACGCTGTTGCGTGGAAACCGTGCGGGGGGGCCGGCAGGGTTTCGTCAGACATTTGTCTGGCTGCACAGATCATTTTAACCACAGCTTGGGACGCGCGTGCGAGCACCGTTTGCGCGTTCGTGGCATCCTGGCGAGCCTCACAGGGGGCGACCCCAGGCGGCATCAGGGCTCGCGGGGCACCTGCGCCGTTATGCTTTTTTGTCGGGGCCAAGACGGCACTGCAAAGCAAAGTCGCAATCACAAAATCCATTGCATGCAGTCTGCTGGTGGAACGCTCGGCGCTCCCAGTTGCAGGTTTTACGACATCGTCATGTCGTCAGGCCGGCGACACCACCGAAATTTCACGGGATGCAACGAAATACCCTGGGAGCCGCATCGACGTGTTTCGATGCGTGCGCCGGGCGCGTCCGCCACCCTATGCTGTGAGGGAATGGATGGCCGGCGCATCCGGCGATGCAGGCGGCGTGGAGCCTGTGCAGGCGCTCCACGCCGCGGCGCCCTTTTGGCGCAGAAGTCAGTGCACCGTCTCGGAGGCCGGTGCACCACCACCTTGCTCCGACACATGCAGCAGCGAACGGTGGCGGGCATACCCGAAGTACACGAGCAGGCCGATGACGACCCACACCCCGAAGGCAATCCACGTCACGGCCTGCAGATGGCTCATCAGGAACAGGCACATGCCGATCGCCAGCAACGGCACCACCGGCACCCCAGGGCAGCGGAAGCCGCGATGCAGGTCCGGACGCGTACGGCGCAGCACCAGCACGGCCACGGCGATCAGGGAGAACGCGGCGAGCGTGCCGATGTTGATCAGCTCTGCCAGCACGTTCAGCGGCACAAAGGCGGCAATCACCGCGAACACGATGCCGACCACCCACGTATTCAGGAACGGCGTCGAATAGCGCGGATGAATGTGCGACAGACGCTTGGGCAGCAGACCATCGCGCGACATGGCGAAGATGATGCGCGTCTGGCCGTAGGCCATCACCAGGATCACGGTCGTCATGCCGATGATGGCGCCAAGATCGACAAACCCCGCCACCCAGGTTTCGCCCGCCACCTGCAATGCGAGAGACACGGGGTGATCCACGCCTGCAAACTTCGCGAACGGCACGATGCCCGTCATGATGGCCGCCACGAGCACGTAGAGGATCGTGCAGACCGCCAGCGAGCCGATGATACCGATGGGCAGGTCGCGCTTGGGATTGCGCACCTCTTCAGCCGCGGACGTCACGGCATCGAAGCCGATGAAGGCAAAGAACACGATGGCCGCCGCCCCGAATACGCCTTCCATGCCGAACGGCATGAACGGCTGCCAGTTGGCCGGCTGCACATGGCGTGCGCCCACCGCGATGAACAGCAGCACCACCGTCACCTTGATCGCCACCATGATGTTGTTTGCACGCGCCGATTCGCGAATGCCGAACGACAGCAGCGTCGTGATCAGCAGCATGATCACCAGCGCCGGCAGGTTGAACAGCGTCTGCACGCCCGGAATCGCGCCGGGTGCAGCGGTGAGCGCCACCGGCAGATGCAGGCCGAAGCCTGACAGCAGCGACTGGAAATAGCCGGACCAGCCCACCGAAACCGCGGATGTGGCCAGGCCGTATTCGAGCATCAGGTCCCAGCCGATGATCCAGGCCACCAGTTCGCCCATGGTCGCGTAGGCGTACGTATAAATGGAGCCGGACACGGGAATGGTCGAGGCGAATTCTGCATAGCACAGCGCGGCAAACCCGCACGCCAGCGCCGCGACGATGAACGACAGCGTCAGTGCGGGGCCCGCCGTGAGCGCCCCGGTGCCCGTCAGCACGAAAATGCCGGTGCCAATGATGGCGCCAACGCCGAGGAAGGTGAGATCCAGCGGACCGAGGACTTTCTTCAGGCCGGTATCGCTGTGGCCGGTGCGGATCATGTGATCCACGTTCTTGGTACGGAACAAACTCATTACTGCGTCTCCTGTCTGCGTGCACCCGAATGTGACGGAATGCACTGTCGCGCACGTGTGGCGCGCGGCGGCGGATTATGCAAAAAAGCGGGCATTTTACCCGCAGGCGACATTCCGCCCTTCTATCGCCGCAATGCAGACAGAAAATAGGACAATTCCCATCCGGTTGCCGGAACCGGAGGCGCAATCGTTACCCCGCAGCAGAATCTTCGAACAGCGGCTGCTGGCGCGCATGCGCGTCGGACTCATACAGCCGCACGCCCACCCCCAGCAGCCGCACAGGCATCCGGCGACGCTCGAAGCCCTGTGTCAGCAGCTTCGTGAACACTGGCAGCGACACCTGCGGTGCGATGCACTCCACCGTCGTGCCACGGAAATCGGCGAAGCGCATCTTGACGTAGGTCTTGTGGATCATGTTGCCGACGCGGGCCCGCTCGACGCGCGCGGCCAGCTGTTCGACCAGAATCGCCAGTTCGCGCTGGCAATCGTCGAGCGTGCGCAGGTCGGTGGCGTAGGTTTCTTCCACGCTGACGGACTTGCGGATCTGCGAAGGTTGCACCTGCCGGTGGTCGATGCCGCGACACAGGTCATGCAAGCGAAATCCGAAGACGCCGAAATGCTGCTGCAGCCGGTCGGTGCCCCAGGCGCGCAGGTCGCCGCACGTCTCGGCACCGAGGCGGCGCAGCTTGGCCGCCGTCACCTTGCCCACGCCGAACAGGCGGTCCACAGGCAGCGCCGCCACAAAGGCGTCCACCTGCTCCGGCCGCACGACGAACAGGCCATCGGGCTTGTTCCAGTCGCTGGCGATCTTGGCGATGAACTTGTTGGGCGCAACGCCCGCCGACACGGTAATGCCGATCTCTTCGCGCACGCGGCGGCGGATGTCTTCAGCGATGCGGGTGCCGCTGCCGGCGAGCATCGGGCTGTCAGTCACATCAAGATAAGCCTCGTCGAGCGACAGCGGCTCGACCAGCGGCGTGTAGCTGTGATAGATGGCGAAGATCTGGCGCGCGACCTGGCGGTACTTCTCCATGGACGGCGGCACGATCAGCAAATCGGGACAACGCTTGACGGCCTGCGCCATGGGCATCGCCGAATGGATGCCGAACTTGCGTGCTTCGTAATTGCAAGTCGCGACCACGCCGCGCCGTTCCGGCCGCCCACCGACAGCCAGCGGCTTGCCGACCAGGCGCGGATCGTCGCGCATTTCGATGGCGGCGTAAAAACAATCGCAGTCGCAGTGGATGATCTTTCGCACGGCACAAGGCCAGAACCGGATGCGGGAGGCAACACCGGCGTCGGGCTTGCTCGTTCAGGAGGAACGCAAGCGTATCAGCTTCCGCGGGCCGCGCACGCAACGCGGCGCAACAATGCATTTCGCCGATATTGCAACGCAACATCGGCGAATGAAGGGATCGGAAAAGCGGCTTAGCGGCCGATATCGTGCGCCACGGCGCCGAGTTCGTCATTCAGGGCGCGCTGCTCGTCGCCGGACAAGCCGCCGCGATGCTGGCTGGCCATGTCGTTGGCTTCCTGGCGGATGCGGCGCAGGCGGTCACGCAGGCCATCCGCGCGATACGGATCGATGTAGCCCTCTGATTGGCGAACGTCGATACGATGGAATTCTTCCGCGAGGCGACCCTGCACTTGGTCGAAGCGCGCGCGCGGATCCACCGGTGCAGGTGCCGCGACCGGAACCGGCTCGCGCACCACCACCGTACGCGTGGGCTGCGGCGGCGCCACGACACAACCGGCCATGGAGGCCGCCAGGACTGCGCACAGGGTCAGACGCGGAAGAATCGACATGTTTGGGCTCGTATCGTCGTTGTAGAAACGCGCAGTTGCGCGAGAACTGGCGCTTATCTTACGAACCGCTTCCCACAAAGCTGTGACGATTGGTAACAGCAGATTACGTCCGCAACATCTCCGGCGGCTCGACGGGCGGCGGCGGCTCATCGGGCGATGGCAAATCCGGCGGAATGCCCGGTGGCGAGGGCTCGTCGGGCGGGGGAACGGTATGTGCGGGCAGCACGCAATTGACGGACATGGTTTCCCTCCGGGCAAAACGCATTGACAATCTAGTACGCGATTCCCATGCCAACAAGCCACCTCGCCCGCCTATGCACGACCTGCCCACCGCCCGCTTTCAGGACCGCACGCTCATCCGCATCGGTGAGTCGCACGCCAATGGCTCCATGCTGCTGCTCGCGCCCGATGCCGGCGGGCGGCTCGTGCGCTGGCGTCATCGCGGCGAAGACATTCTCTTCTGGCCGGAGCCGGCCGATTGGTCAAACCCAGCCAAGGTCCGTGGCGGCAATCCGCTGCTGTTTCCCTTCATCGGCCGGCACTTCGTAGCAGGCGAGATCGGCCGCTGGCGCGACGCGCGCGGGCAACTTCACGCCCTGCCGCAACACGGCTTCGCACGCGACACGCCGTTCGAGGTGGAAGACGCAAGCGACGCGCACATCGTCCTGCTGCTGCGCGACAGCCCCGAGACGCGTCAAGGCTATCCGTTCGCCTTTGAGTTTCGCGTGACGTACCGGCTGATTGATGATGGGCTCGAGGCGACCTTCTCGGTCAAGCATCGGGACGAGGGCGACGCGCATGCTCCGATGCCTTTCTACGCCGGCCATCATTTCTACTTGGCGCTGCCGCATGCATTGCGCGGCGCGACCGAGCTGTTGATGCCGCCGGCACGGCTGTCACGCCAACTGCCCGATGGCAGTCTCGACCGCCCCGAGCCCGGGCGCAGGACTTACCAGCTCGACGACCCGGCGCTGCAAGACCGCTATCACCTGCTCGATGACGCTGGCGCTGCAACGCTGGTCATTCCGCCGCACGGCGAAGCGCCGCTTGGCCGCCGCATCCGCTTCGAGGTCGACGGCGCGCCGGTGCCCTGGCACGCCATCACCACGTGGACAGAAAACGCCACGTCTGACTTCTACTGCGTTGAACCGTGGATGGGCCTGCCCAACGCGATCCATCACGGCGAGGGCCTGCATCTGCTCGCCCCTGGCGAGACACGGCAGGCTACCTGCCGCCTGCGGATCGCGCGCTAGGGAAGGTCTGAACAACTCCGCCCGATTGCGCGACAATGCCTCACCGTGATCGGGGTGAGTGCGATGCAGCTGTCGTTCGGTGATGCCGAGGGTCTGGGGAGCCGCAAGCGCACGCGGCGCGAGGTGTTTTTGGCG
>NZ_CAJPVG010000002.1 GCF_905397375.1 Ralstonia mannitolilytica | reverse complement strand
CGGCGCGGACGCACCGCCACGGCCGCGGCTCGACGCCTGACGCGCCGCAGCCAATGCCTCCATGGCCGGCGAGCGGCGGACCGGTGCAGCCGGGGCTGCCGCGGGCGCCTCGACAACGGCCGGGGCCGACGCAGAAACCGATGCGGTTGGCTGATACGCCGCACGCGGCGCCTCGACCACCGGCGCCGGGCGCGTCGCAGCAGGCGCTGCCTGAGCAGCCGCCACCGGAGCAGACGATGCCACCGCCGCCGCACGCTCAGACGCGGCCGAGGCCGCAGCCGATGGCACTGCCCGCTGCTTCGCGCCGCCGCCCGAAGGCGGGGGCGCATCGCCCCCGGATTGACCGGGCTGGAACGCCAGCATGCGCAGCAGCGTCATCGTGAAGCCGGCGTACTCGTCCGGCGCGAGGGCAAGCTCATTACGGCCGAGATTGGCAAATTGATAGAACAGCTGCACCGACTGCGCGTCGAAACGCTCTGCGAGGCGGCGCACATCATCTGCCTCCGGCCAGTCGTCCTGCACGGCAGCGGGCACGACCTGCGCCAGCGCGATCTTCTGCAGCAGCGATGCCAGGTCCTGCAGCGCACCCGAGAAGCTCAGGCTGCGGCCCGCCATCTCGTCGGCGATGTCAATGAGTGCAGCGCCGTTCTCGTCGGCAAGCGCATCGAGCAGGCGCACCAGATAGCTTTGGTCGATGGCGCCAAGCATGCCTCGCACCGCAGCCTCGCTCACTTCGCCTGCGCTGTACGCGATGGCCTGGTCCGTGAGCGACAGTGCATCTCGCATCGAGCCCTGGGCGGCGGCGGCCAGCAGGCGCAGCGCATTCGGCTCGTGAGCGATCCCCTCTTCACCGAGAATGCGGTCGAGGTGCGACACGATGTGCCCCGGCGGCATCTGCTTGAGGTTGAACTGGAGGCAGCGCGACAGCACCGTCACCGGGATCTTCTGCGGGTCGGTGGTCGCGAGGATGAACTTGACGTGCTCGGGCGGCTCCTCCAGCGTCTTCAGCATCGCGTTGAAGGCGTGGTTGGTGAGCATGTGCACTTCGTCGATCATGTAGACCTTGAAGCGGCCCGCCGTCGGGGCGTAGACCGCACGGTCCAGCAGTTGCGCCATCTCGTCGACGCCGCGGTTGGAGGCGGCGTCCATCTCGATGTAATCGACGAAGCGCCCGGCGTCGATTTCCGTGCATGCACGGCACACGCCGCAGGGCTGTGCGGTAATGCCGCCGTGCCCGTCGGCGCCCACGCAGTTCAGCGATTTGGCAAGAATGCGCGACAGCGTGGTCTTGCCAACACCGCGCGTGCCCGTGAACAGGTAAGCATGGTGCAGACGCTGCTGTTCGAGCGCATGCGTGAGCGCTTTCACCACGTGTTCCTGACCGACCAGCGTGGTGAAATCGCGAGGGCGCCACTTGCGGGCGAGCACTTGATAACTCATGCGGGGGATTGTAGCAAAGCGGGTTGAATTTCCGACGCGCTGATCGACGGTGAAACATCATGCGCACCGAGCGGATTGCAAGGATATTCGGGTGCGGCCATGCGAGTCGGTTACAATGGCGGTCGGACGGGCCTCCTCGCATGGCGGCGCGGTCAACCTGGTCAGGTCGGGAACGAAGCAGCCACAGCCGTTTTCCGCCAGTGCCGAGGGTCAGGCTCGTCCCCCTTCCCTTTTCCCTTCTGCATCGCCCCTCCCCTTCTTTGGTAGTCCTGTTCGCTTCAGAACAGCGCCCGCTGCGTGCCGTCATCGGCCGACTGCGCAGGCTTGGGCAACGATTCCAGATCGATCCATTCGCCCGCAGCGGTTGCCACGCCGGCGCGTACCGTGCAGCCTGGGTACATCGGCGTGACCGCGGCCACGTACCCACGCAGCTGTTCGGCGTACGCTGCGCGCTCAACGGGCAGCAGGCGCAGCTTGTAATCGACGACGAGGACCTCGTTACCGCGCTGGACCAGGCGGTCGATCCGCAACAGTGCGCCGTCGGGGCCGAACAGCTCGATCTCGTTATGTGCGGCGTCAAAGCGCGCGGGATCGAACACATGGGCCAACGCGTCGGCCGACAGCATGCGGCTCACGGCGTCGGCGGCGCGTGCGGCATCGGTTTGCGTCACGCCGCTCGCACCGAACCAGCGCGCGATGGTGGCGGCGTCCGGGGCACGTTCGGGCCGTCCGTGCCGCGTGAGGCGCTCCAGCACGGCGTGCAGCAATTCACCTTGCGCCACGGCGCCCTGGTCGAAGACAGCGTCCGCGCCTTCGGCCTGCATGCCTGCGCCACCCACGCGCACGGTCACCGTAAGCGGCGCGCGGAAATCGTGGTACGAGACGACTTCACCTTGCGCGGCAGCGGCGGTCTCTGCGACAGCAGCATCCATCATCGGCGCCGGCGATGCCACGCCGGCCGTGGCGAGCAGCGTGTACCAGCTTGCGCTGCCGTCGATGTCGGGCACCTCGCCTTCGTCGACCGACTGCGCGGCGGCGGCATCGCGCTTGTTGGCCACGCCGGAGACGATCAGCCCCTGCCGCGCACGCGTCATGGCCACGTAGAGCAGGTTCCAGTTTTCTCGTGCGGCAAGCGCCTGCTCCGCGGCAAACAGCGGATCACGCGCACGACCCCGCTCGGCGGCCTTGCCGAATGCGGAGAAGTGCGTCGGCGCATCGGCACCAGGGGGCCAGTCGATGAGGATGCCGGTGGTGTCTGCGCGGGTGTCGCTGTGATGGCTGTCGAGCAGCACGACAAACGGCGCCTCCAGCCCCTTCGAGGCATGGACGGTCAGGATCTGCACGGCATCCAGCCCTTCGCTGGCGACTTCGGCGTCGATCGCGTCGGGCGCTTCCGCGGCATCGCCTTGCACGCCTTCATCGGGGCTCTCTTCGTCATCACCCTGGCGGATGGCGCGCAACTCCGCCATGAACTTCGGCAGGCTGGGGTAACGGCCGCCATCCAGGTCCAGGGCGAGCTTCAGGAACGCATCGAGGTTGGCCAGCACCTGGTCGCGGTTGGCGGCTGGGGCGCGCTCGGCATAGCGGCGCTTGAGTTCGCCGGTGTAGACGATGTGATCGAGCAGGTCATGCACGGGCAGCGTGGGCGCGACGGCCAGCCAGCGCGCCAGCATGCGCTGCGCGTGAACCAGCGCAGATGCGGTATCGGGGCGGCCTGCCAGTGTGGTCAGGCGGTCCCACCAGGTCGTGCCCCCCCCGCCTTCACCGGACCCGGCGAGCGCGATGAGGTCATCGTTGGTGACGGCGAAGATGGGGCTGCGCAGGACGTGTGCGAGCGACAGATCCGCCTGCGGCGTCATCAGGAAATCGAGCAGCGCACACAGATCCAGCGCCTCGAGCGTCGCCAGCAAGCCGCCGCGGCGCGGGCTCAGATACGGCACGCCGGCATCGCGGAGCGCGCGTTCGTAATCGGCGAGGTAGCGCTTGCGGCGCACGAGCAACTGGAAATCGCGCCAGCAGACGGCGCGCTCGGTGCCGTTTTCGCGGATACGCTCGCCCGCGTGCAGCGCGCGCAGGCATGCTGCCACCTGGCGGCCTTCTTCATACCGCTGCGAATCGCCGGCCTCTTCGCGCGGTTCGCTCAGGGTGTCGCGCGGTGTGGTGTCGTCGGCCTGCGCGGCCTCGGGTACGGGCACGAGCGGCAGCAACAGCGCCTGGCCGACGGGTGCATCCACGGCGGTGCTTTGCTCGGCGTAGATCGGATAATCGCCGCGCGCGCGCGCCTGCAGAAAGACGGCGTTGACCCACTCGAGCACGGCCGGCGCATTGCGGCGCGTGCGGTTCGTACGCAGAACGGTGGCGCCGAACTCGGCGACGAGCATCTCGCGCGCCGCATCGAACAAGCGCGCATCGGCGCGGCGGAAACGGTAGATGGACTGCTTCGGATCGCCGACCAGGAAGACGCTCGGCCGCATGCCCGTGCCTTCATAACCGCGCAGCCACCCCTGGAGGATGCGCCACTGCATCGGGTTCGTATCCTGAAATTCGTCAAGCAGCAGATGCTTGTAGCGCGCATCGAGCCGCACCTGCAGATAGGCAGCCGTGTCTTCCTGCTGCATCAGGCGAGCGGCTTCCCATTCGAGGTCGGTGAAGTCCATGGCGCGCGCCTGTCGCTTGTAGGCCTGATAGCGGTCGATGAGCGCATCGCCGAGCGTGAACAACGCCGCGTTGACGGCGCGCACGCGGGCCTCCTGCCGGCGCGCCTGCACCACGGCCAGCGCTTCGCACAGCGCGGTGTGCAGCGTGACCAGCGTTTGTGCATGTTCGTCCCCGACGGCCTTGATGAGTGCCTTCGTCGGCTTGCAGGCCCGCGCCTTGCCGGCCTGCGTGTGAAACGCCGCGAACAGCGTATCGAACGCCTGCGCACGAGCCGCTTCATCGGACACGTCGATGCCGCGCGCCGCCGTGACGGCCGACTCGATCGCCACCGCGCGCTTGCCTTCCGCCGCGCCACCCTGCCCCAGCCAGCGCGACACGCGCAGCATGTCGGCCAGCAGCGTTGCGTCCTGCAGCGCTTCGATCAACGGATCGGTCGTCGCATCTTCGCCCAGCAGGTCGTCCAGCGCATCGAGCGGCTGTGCGCCTGCTTGCGTCTTGTAGGCCCACCAATCGCTGCGCTGATGGAACATCGCGTCGAGCAGGCGGCCGGCATGGAAATCGCCGACGAGGTCGGCAAGCGCCTCATATGCAGCGCGCAGCTCGGCCTGATCTTCTGCGAGGAGGCCGCGCCAGAACGGTGCCCAAGCCTCGCGGCGCAGCCGCCCGGCATCTTCCCGCAGCGACGCGCCCTGCGGCACGCCGGACGATAGCGGTGCACCGCGCAGCAGCGAGCCGAACCAGCCATGGAACGTGTCGATCGCCATGCGCGAAGGCGACTCGAGCACGCGCGCATACAAACAGCGCGCCGTGTCGATCAGCGCCGGTGCCTCGCGCTCGTCGACCGTGCGGGCGATCAGTTCGCGCACCACGCCCGCGTCATCGGCACTGGCGAGTTGGGCGAGGATGTCCAGCAGACGCTGGCGCATCTCTTCAGCGGCCTTGCGCGTGAACGTGATGGCCAGAATGTCGGACGGCGCGGCGCCAGCCAGCAGCAGGCGCAGCATGCGTGTGACCAGCAGCCACGTCTTGCCGCTGCCCGCGCATGCTTCGACCACGACGGAGCGCCGCGGGTCGCATGCCGCGCGCGAGAAGTCTTCCGGCGAGACCGGCGACCCGTCGCGTTCGTACGCGTGGTCGCTCATGCCTGCGCCTCCGGTTCACGTGGTGCGCCATCGGTCCAATACCCCTTGCGGCACAACCCTCGCGCCGCACAGTAGCGGCACGCGGATTCATCGCCAAACGCCGGCAGCGGTGCACCAGCCGCCAGCGCAGCCATGTCTTTTTGCATTTGTTCGATCAGCCAGTCGACGATCTGCGTGAAATCCGGCAGCGCAACGTCGCGTTGATCACCACGCGCCTCGCCATCGAGCGAGACCCAGCCGCCTGCCCCGGCGCGGGGCTCGAGCACACCGTAGAACGGCAGCTGGCAATCCTCGAACGGGGCCTTGGCGCGCCGTGTGAGCGCCATGGGCGACTGCGTCTTGTAGTCGAGCACCGCGATGCCATGCTCGTCGTGCACATCGACGCGGTCGATGCGGCCGCGCAGGCGCAGGACACGTTCGCCGGGCAGCGTGGTCGATGTCTCGGCGTCGATCTCGCCCGCCTCAAAGCGCCAGCCGTCGGCTTCGCGCGCAGCCTGCCACGCAAGGTATGACGGCATCACCGCCTGCCAGCGCCGATAGAAGCGCAGCGCGTTGCCGTCTTCGGCCAGCAACGGGCCGAAATGCGCGTCGGTGAGCGCCTGCAGCAGGGCTTGCCGCTCTGCGGGGTCGTGCTTCGGCGTCTCGCGCAACTGCTGGTGGAAACGATGGAGGATCGCGTGGAGGATCTCGCCGATATCGCGCTTCTCGAGCTCATCGGACACCTCCTCCAGCTCGCCCAGCCGCAGCATGCGGCCGACGAAGAACTGGTACGGACAGCGGCGCAGGCTGTTGTAGGCGGCGGCGCTCAACGTCGACGGCACGAGCGCGGGCGCGGCGGGTGCGGGCATATCGGTCGGCCGGCTCGACGTCTGCAGGTTGGGCAGGACGACCGGCGTCTCGATCCGTACGCCCGCCACGGCCAGCCGGCGCTGCAGCCGCTCGAGCCAGCCTGACAACCGATTGGGCTCGCCCCGGCTGCCGTGACGCTGCCAGGTCAGCACGACTTCCTCTTGGTTGAGCAGCACCTCGGCCAAATCGCGCGCTTGCTGCGCAAAACGCTGTGCGCGGTCAGGCAGGCCAAGTTCGCGGCGCACGTCGTTGGAGAAGAACAGCCACTCGGGCTGCGCAGATGGCAACTGGGCGTCGTCACAGCCGACCACGACCACGCCGTCGAAGCGCCGCATCCGCGCGCCGTTGAGCGGCAGGATGACCACGCGGCGATCGGCCGGCGGCGCCGGCTCGCTGAAGACGGCCGATTCCAGCAGCATCGACAGCAGCGAGCGCCACTCGGCGAGCGAGAAGCGCGCCCCCGCATCGGCACTGCCATGCACCGACATGCGCAGACGGTCCACCCAGTCGAGCAGCTGACGGCCCGCGTCGTCGTTCTGCAGGCCGATGCGCATGTGCAGGCGGTCGAGCGTACCGGCCAGCAACGTTACCCAGGCGTCGAGCGTGGCGTTGCCGGCCCGGCGCCACAGCGCCGCCTCGTCCGCCAACAGGCCGAGGCGGTCAGCGAGGCGGCTCGGCTGCGCGGCGCCAGAAGCGGCGTCGGCATCCTGAGCCTCGCGATCTGCCACCAGCCGACGCAAGCGCCCCCAGCCGCCCGTGACGTTGTGGCGGCGGACGCGGCGCTCCAGTTCCGCCACCCATGCCGGCGTACCGGTGCCGGCCTGCGTATCGCGCAGGCAGAACGGACTCTTGACGAAATCGAGCAACGCTGCGGTATCGCCATCGCCCTGCACCACATCGATCCAGCGCATCAGCGCGGCGGCCGCACGCGTGGTGGAGAGCTTCCAGCCGGTCTCATCCCGCACCGGCACGTTCACGCGAGCGAGCAGCGCCCGCACGCGCCGCGCGACGATGCGGTCCTGCGCCACCAGCGCGAGCGAGCGTCGTCCGGCATTCAGCCACGCGACGAGCGTATGCGCCGCAAAGGCGGCCTCGTCTTCAAACCGTGCGGCCCCTGCGATGTGCACGGCGGGTGCGCCAAGCGCGTCATCGGCGTCGTCATCCTCGTGGTGGCCCGGTGTGGCGCATTCGGGCCAGGCATGGAGCAGCAGATGGCGGAAATCGGCATGCGTGGCGGGCGCGGAGGCAGACTGCGCCTGCCCTGCATGCCAGTCATACCCGACGACCAGCACCGGCACGCGTTCAGCGGCACGCTGCAGAAAATCGAACTCGACGGTGTCCGGGTCGGTCGGGCTCATCCACACGATCGGGCCGCGCAACTCGGCAAGCAGGCGCCGCATGGCGCGCAGCCGCATGGGGATCGGATCGGCGGCGCTGGAAAGCAGCCGCCAGAACGTCAGGACGATGCGCGATTCGGTGCCAAGAAACCGCTCCGACAACTGCGCATAGGTACGCTCCAGCGCCTGGGCCAGCACGGCTTCGAGTTCATCGGAGCGGCCCTGCGCGTCGCCATGCGTGGCATCGAGGTTCAGCCAGCGCTGTGAGAGTTCATCGGAGACGGTCACCAGCACCTGCGCCACGCCCCAAAGTGCCGCATCGTCCTGCGCACCGAGCGCTTCGCGCAGCCACGCCTGGGTCTTCAGTGCCTGCTGCACCGCCAGCAGCCGCGAGAGCGGCGCACGTGCGGCGGGCGCATCGGGCTCGGGCGGCAAATCGAGCAGCCAATGCCCCAGCGTCACAATGCGCGGCAGCAGCCGCGGCGTGCCCGAAGCCTGGGCGCTCGCGTGCAGCGCATTGCGCACGCCAGGAATCTGCGCTGCCGTCGGCACGACAACGGTGGCCTGCCCCGACGGCGCCGCAGAAGACTGCACATGCGCATCCAGGAAGCGCCATGCCGCGTCGGCGGCACGCGAAAGGAATGCTGGGCCTGGCGCGAAAGCAAGCGTCTGCATGCGGCGTCGATCAAGTGGCGAGAAAGGAAACGCAGCCCGTGGCCTTCAACCTGCGGCTATTGGCGCGATAGACACAATCAACGATTGAAAATGGGCGCGCCGGTACTATATCAGCAGCATCCGCGCGGGCAGTGGCGCCAATGCACGCCAGCTCGCGTAATCGTGTAATGTATGGGTTCGGCGCACGTCGCCAGCTTTTACGAAATAACAGAGGTTCCCGCCATGAGCGAACAGATCAAGTATGTGAGCGACGCGTCTTTCGAGGCCGACGTGCTCAAGTCCGATAAACCCGTGCTGGTCGACTTCTGGGCCGAATGGTGCGGCCCCTGCAAGATGATCGCCCCGATCCTCGACGAAGTCGCCAAGGACTACGGCGACAAGATCCAGATCGCCAAGATCAACGTCGACGACAACCAGCAGGTTCCGGCCAAGTTCGGCATTCGCGGTATCCCGACGCTGATCCTGTTCAAGAACGGCGCCGTGGCCGCCCAGAAGGTGGGCGCGCTGTCGAAGTCCCAGTTGACCGCTTTCCTGGACAGCCACGTCTAAGCCTTCGGGCTCCGAGGCGGCGCGCAGTCTCTGAGCCGCCTCCGCACACGCTGGCGCGCTTTCGCCTGGAAGCCCGCCAGCGTTGTGCTAAGATTGCAGCCAATCTGTTTCCCCGAGCGTTCGCTCGACCTTTTTCCCCCTCCCCGCGTTTTCCCGTTTCGCCGCCCGTTCGGGCCATTCCCATTCTTTCGTCTATGCATCTGACAGAACTGAAATCCCTGCACGTGTCCCAATTGCTGGAAATGGCGGGACAGCTGGAGATCGACAACGCGCAGCGCATGCGCAAACAGGAATTGATGTTTGCCATCCTGAAGAAGAAGGCGAAACAGGGCGAAACGATTTTCGGCGACGGCACGCTCGAGGTGCTGCCCGACGGCTTCGGTTTTCTGCGTTCGCCCGAGACTTCGTACCTAGCCAGCACGGACGACATCTACATCAGCCCGTCGCAGATCCGCCGCTTCAACCTGCACACCGGCGACACGATCGAAGGCGAAGTCCGCACCCCGAAGGATGGCGAGCGCTACTTCGCGCTGGTGAAGGTCGACAAGGTCAACGGCCAGCCGCCGGAAGCGGTGAAGAACCGCATCATGTTCGAGAACCTGACGCCGCTGCACCCGAACAAGCCGCTCACGCTCGAACGCGACATCAAGGCCGAAGAGAACATCACCGGCCGCATCATCGATATGATTGCCCCGATCGGCCGGGGCCAGCGCGCGCTGCTGGTCGCCAGCCCGAAGTCGGGCAAGACCGTGATGCTGCAGCACATTGCGCACGCCATTACGGCCAACCATCCGGAAGCAGAACTGTTCGTGCTGCTGATCGACGAGCGTCCGGAAGAAGTGACCGAAATGCAGCGCACCGTGCGCGGCGAGGTGGTGGCCTCTACGTTCGACGAGCCGGCCGTGCGTCACGTGCAGGTGGCCGAAATGGTCATCGAAAAAGCCAAGCGCCTGGTGGAGCTGAAGAAGGACGTGGTGATCGTGCTGGACTCGATCACGCGCCTGGCCCGCGCCTACAACACCGTGGTGCCCACCTCGGGCAAGGTGCTGACCGGCGGTGTGGATGCCAACGCGCTGCAGCGCCCGAAGCGTTTCTTCGGTGCCGCACGCAACCTGGAAGAAGGCGGTTCGCTGACCATCATCGGTACGGCGCTCATCGAAACCGGCAGCCGCATGGACGACGTGATCTATGAAGAGTTCAAGGGCACCGGCAACATGGAAGTGCACCTGGAGCGCCGCCTGGCCGAGAAGCGTGTCTACCCGGCCATCAACCTGAACAAGTCCGGCACGCGCCGCGAGGAACTGCTCATCAAGCCGGACATCCTCCAGAAGGTGTGGATCCTGCGCAAGTTCATCCACGACATGGATGAAGTCGAGGCGATGGAATTCCTGCTCGACAAGCTCAAGTCGACCAAGAACAACGCCGAGTTCTTCGACATGATGCGACGCGGCGGCTGATCCTTCGCCCGCATGACGAAAAAACGCACCTCCCGGGGTGCGTTTTTTTTGGCGGCGTCACCCGTGCTCGCCTCCTGGGGGAACCCTTCCGGGCCATTTGCGCACGCCGATAGTTCATTCGCATTACGAGACGCGGGCGCAAGCGTTTGCGTTCATCGTCCTTAAACGTCATCGCCAAAGCGAAACCCCGCAACCATACTGCAAGCCTGGCCCGGCCGAGCCGCCGGTCAGGATGAAGTCACCACGAAAAATCGAACGGGGGAAACCATGCGCAATGAGTCGCTGGAATGTACTGCTGCGTGCCGAACCGTCGTGGTGGCGTCACGCGCAGGGTTGGGGGAGATTGACGAGACGATCCTGGGCGCCGACTGGCGTGTGCGGCGCGTCACGTCGGTGCGCGAACTGGGCTGTGCGATCCGCGATGGCGGCCCCAAGGCCGGACTGGTCGATTTTGGCAGCAGCTTCTCGGCCGCCGAGCTGGACCTGCTGGAGCGCTGCATGCAGGTGCCGCAAGTCGGCTGGGTCGCGGCCCTGCCCCAGGCCATGCTGAGCCATGAACGCGTGCGCAGGCTGGTGCGCGACTATTGCGTCGACTACGTGCAGATGCCGTTGCGCACGGACGAGGTTGCGTACTCGTTGCGTCATGCGTGGGGCATGGCGGCGCTGGCTCAGGACGTCGCGCCGGCACCGAAACCGACTCACGCGCGCATGCTCGGAGAGTGTCCTGCCATGCATAACTTGTTCCGCGCCATCCGCAAGGTTGCGCAGAACAGTGCGCCGGCCTTCATCGCGGGCGAGTCGGGCACCGGCAAGGAACTGACCGCACAGGCCATTCATGAAGCGTCGGCGCGTGCCAGCGGACCGTTCATCGCCATCAATTGCGGCGCGATCCCACCGCACCTCATCCAGTCCGAGCTGTTCGGCTACGAGAAAGGCGCGTTCACGGGCGCGCACCAGCGCCACATCGGCTGGGTCGAGCATGCCAATGGCGGCACGCTGTTCCTCGATGAAATCGGCGACCTGCCGCTGGAGAGCCAGGTCAGCCTGCTTCGCTTCCTGCAGCAAGGCACGATTACGCGGCTGGGCGGACATCAGGCCATTCCGCTGGATATCCGCATCATCTCGGCTACGCACGTGGACCTGGAGGCCGCACAGCACCATGGTGGCTTTCGCACCGACCTGTTCCATCGGCTGTGCGTGCTGACGCTGTCGGTCCCGCCGCTGCGCGAGCGCGGCAGCGACATCGTCCTGCTTGCCGAGCACATCCTTGCCCAGCACGCGAGCGAGGCTTCGCATCGCATCCGCGGGTTCACCCCGTGCGCGCTGCACGCGATGATGCACTACCCGTGGCCCGGCAACGTGCGCGAACTGATCAACCGTGTCCGGCGCGCACTGGTGATGACCGATAACCGCAAGATCTCGGCCGCCGATCTTCACCTGGAGGGCTACGCCTCGGTGTCGGGCCAGACGCTGGAAGAGGCACGCGAAGGCGCCGAATCGGATGCCATCCGTACCGCCATCGCCCGCAACGGCTTTCACATGGGCATGACGGCGCGCGAATTGGCGGTCTCGCGCGTGACGCTGTATCGGCTGATGCAGAAGCACGGCATCCGCGCCGAACATCCGCTCCATCCGGCCTGAGCGGCTCCGCCCACGAAGCGGCGGCGACGCCTGCGCCGGGGGGAATCCGGTTGTTGGCCGAATGCATCCTGCTTCCAGAATCGCCATGAAAAAAAAAGTGCCCGCCGGGGGACGGAGCACGAAACGGTTGCGTGGCCCGCCCACGCACCGGCGGGCTCCACGTTGCGGCAGTGTCACATGGACGACACGACGCGGCAGCAGGCCGGCCCGCGGCATGCCGCGGAGCCTTGTATGGGCGCGGGCGGTGCCCATACCCCACTTCCGAGGGGGTTGCGCCCGATTCCCTGGCGTTGGATTGTTAAGCCACGCATGCGAGGTACTCGGTTCGCCGTCCGGCAGCACAGGCACGACAGAACCGGGGGATGGATCGAATGCGCGGGTGGGAAGAAGATCGATGGCGGCTTGCACCGGCAACGTATCGGTGAGAACGCCTCGCCAGGCGACCAGCAGCGCGGCGGTACGCTGCACCAAGGCGCCTTCTACTACGAGCGCACGCGTCACGGCGACCACGGCCGCAAGATTTGCGACCACTCCGGTCTCCTCGGTCATCCACCTGAACGGCAAACGCCGAGCACTGCGCTGCGCGATTGCTGGCATGGCTCGCTCCTCCCCGGAGAACAGAGAGCGACATCCGTGCCATGACGTTTAACGCCTTGTTTTTACGGGATATTCAGCACGCGGAAGATCGCTTGCCCCATCGCCCCTGCGGGATGTTGTGTCATGGCTGAAACCGCCACCGCAGCAAGAGTGCCGCGACGGGCCGTTCTCCACGTCGAACGGATTGCGCGCCCTGGCAAATACCCCACAACCGTTGCCAGGGCACGCTCACGAGGGTCCCGAGACATGGCCGTGGCAACTGTCATTTTTGACATACGCCACTAAAATGATTCGGAACGGGGGTCTGCTCTGGTCTGTTTCTCGCCTGGAGCGACAAGGATGTTCGCAAGATCGGTAACAGGTCGAGAACAACGATGAACACTGTTTTGATCGAAGCCCATCCGTTGGTGCGTACGGGCATTGCGCACCTGCTACGGACGCTCAAGGGCGTCACTGGCGTCACCATCGTCGAACCCGACGAAGGGATGTTTGACGCCATCGAAGCCAATGCCGACGCGGGTCTTCTGGTCATCGGGCTGCCGCTTCCACAGCTGGACGAACTCTCCGCCATTGGCGAGATCATGCACCGGCCCCATGCGCGCCACGTGGTCGTGCTGGCGGAATCCGAATCCCCCGACATCATCCGCACGCTCATGCAGATGGGCCTGTCGGGCTACACGCTCAAGCACTCGCCGGGCGAAGTCATCG
Source organism: Ralstonia mannitolilytica (assembly GCF_905397375.1). Lineage (GTDB taxonomy): Bacteria > Pseudomonadota > Gammaproteobacteria > Burkholderiales > Burkholderiaceae > Ralstonia > Ralstonia mannitolilytica. Next base: position 505,782 of record NZ_CAJPVG010000002.1, on the reverse strand, counting down.
CGGCTTCGCTCGAACTGGTGCTCGTGGGCGGGCAATACATCCCGGCCAGCGCCCTGCTGCCGGAGTCCCGCCTCGACGGCGCACCCAACCCGGCGCTGGCGGGTGATCCCCAGACCGACCCCAAGCTGCTTGGCATCACACCGCGCCAGTATGAAATCCTGGTGCTGCTCTCGCGCGGGCACCCGGTCAAGACGATCAGCCGCATGCTGAACATCTCCGAAGCCACCGCCAAGGCGCATATCAGCACGCTGTACCGGCGCCTGAAGGTGCGCAGCCGTACCGAAGCCGTGTACGTCGCAAACCAGCGCGGCGCGCGGCTGCTGTCGGTAGCCTGATCCTTCCAGAAACACGAAAGCTCGCGCCGATATACTGGTCGCATGCTTTCGTCGGTCTTACGCTGGTTTTCTAGCCGCACACGCTCGCGGCGCCTGGCGCGTTATGCCATTTCAGACGCGCTGTGGTCGCGCACGCTCGCGGGGCTCCCATTCCTGCTGAACTGGCCGCAGGCCGACCTCCTCCGCCTGCGCGAGACCGCCACGCTGTTCATCGCCGAGAAGGAATTCACGACCACGCACGGCTTGCCGCTCACCGACGAGATGGTCATCAGCATTGCCGTGCAGGCCAGCGTGCTGGTACTGGAACTGGGCATCGCGTGGTACCGCGGGTGGCACGGCATCGTCATCTACCCAGGTGAATTCGTCATCCGCAAAGAGGTTATGGATGAAGACGGCGTCGTGCACGACGTACGCGAGGAGGCTTCCGGAGAGGCATGGGAGCACGGGCCCGTCATCCTGTCGTGGGAGGACATCGAACTCGGCGGCGCGTCCCCCGAGCCCGGTGCCCAGCCGTACAACGTGGTCGTGCATGAATTCGCGCACAAGCTCGATATGCTCAATGGCGAATCCGATGGCATCCCCGCGATCTCATCGCGCTTGCATGCCGACGTCGATCGCGAGCCATGGGCCGACGCACTCTACGCCGAGTACGATGCGTTCGCCGATCGGTGCGGGCAGGTTCCGCAGCGCCGGTGGGATACCGATCCGATCCTCTCGCTGCTCGATCCGTACGGCGCGCAGCATCCCGCGGAGTTCTTTGCGGTGGCGTCCGAAGTGTTCTTCGTCGAACCGGTGGCCTTGCTCGAGACACTGCCATCGCTGTATGCGCTGCTGCAGGCGTTCTACCTGCAGGATCCGGCACGGCGCGTGCTGCATGCCGGACAACGCCAGGAGGGGTTCTTGCCATGACGATCCGCCAAGCGCTTCACACGCTTCTGCTCGGTTGCTGCTTCATTGCAGTCCCGAGCTGGGGGCAAGGAACGGCTCCCGTCGTTCTTGGCGTGACCGCGCAGCTGGACGGACAGTCGGAAACGCAGCGCGTCACGCTGCCTGCGGATACGTCCACCGGGCAGCACGTCGCACTTCTCGAGCACACCCAATCGTTCGACGTGGGCGGCTCCATGCCGCGTACCCAGTGGGAGGAGCGCTTCGCGGCCGGCCTGCCCGATGACACCATTACGCTCGGCTGCGACGCCACGGTCTGCCAGTTCATGCGCCATCGCTGGGCCAAGACCGGCGTCGACGTGAGCCTGCGGCCCATGGCCGCGTCGGGCGACTTCCAGCCCCTGTCGATCGGCGTGACGCTGCATCGCTTCCGCCCGTCGCCCGATGCGGAATCCCCCGCCCAGGTGGACACCTGGACGCGCAACCTCGACACCTCGTTGCGTGTGGGCGACATGCGGACCATCGATATGGACGGCCGCGGCGTCCTGACCATCGAGCGCCTGGCCGCGCCCTGACGGCGCCCGCGCGGAAATATGCGCATAACGTCACTGCAAGGCGTCGGGAAACGGCGGATTTTATGGCCGGCGCGTTGCCCAAGCCTTTGTTTCTCTGGCATAATCGCCGTTTCTCCACCCGGCAAGTGATTCGACGGCTGGCCGCTCGACGCTCCTCGCAATTGAGCGCCTGAAGCGCGCCGCGAATTGGCTACCTCAACCCCAGGGCCCATCATGAAAGAAGGCATTCACCCGAATTACCGCGAAGTCGTGTTCCAGGACATGTCCAGCGACTTCAAGTTCATCACCCGCTCGACCATCCAAACCAAGGAAACGATCACGCTGGACGGCAAGGAATACCCGCTGGCCAAGATCGAAGTCTCGTCCGAATCGCACCCGTTCTACACGGGCCAGCAAAAAGTTCTGGACACGGCCGGCCGCGTCGAAAAGTTCCGCCAGAAGTTCGGCAGCAAGGCAGGCAAGGCCGCCAAGTAATGCCGGTGCCGGAGACGGCTCACTGCATGACTCGTCTCCCTGGTCCGAAAAAGGCAGCTCCGGCTGCCTTTTTTGTTTCTTGGCACAATGTCGGGTTTTTGCGCCCGACCCTCTCTCGATCGGCACGCTGTTGTGCAACCGCGGCCGGGTCCGCCCGGTCTGACACCCGATGAACACCACCCGCGTCTCGCGCATCCGCCTGACTGCCGCCGCCACCCGCGAACTGCCGCGCTGGCTGCTGCTCGCCATCTGCGTGATCTACGGTTTGTCCGGACTTTTCTCGCGCGACCCGTGGAAGAACGAAGACGCCGCGGGCTTCGGCGCGATGTGGACACTGGCCACCGGCAACGCCCAGGACTGGCTGATGCCGAACATCGTCGGGCGCCCGGTCGTGCAGGCCGGACCACTGGTGTTCTGGATCGGCGGCGCGTTCATCCGCCTGTTCGGGCAATGGCTGGGCCCAGCCGATGCCTCGCGCCTGGCCACCGCGCTTTTCTTTTTCGTCACCTGCGCCTGCATCTGGTATGGCGCCTATCTGCTGGGCCGCCGCGCAGAAGTCCAACCGTTCGAATTCGTGTTCGGTGGTCAGCCCAACACCCGGGACTACGGCCGGACGCTGGCCGACGGTGCACTACTGATCTTCCTGGCCTGCGTCGGTCTGGCGCAGCGGGGCCATGAAACCACCCCGCTGGTCGGCGCGCTGTGCTTCGTGGCGGTTGCCATCTACGGGCTGATCCGGGCGCTGGACAAGCCGCTGTACGGCAGCGTGCTGTACGGCATTGGCGTCGGCTGCCTGTCGCTCGCGGGCGGGCCCCTCCTGCCGCTGACCATCACGATCGCCGTGCTGATCACCGCGCATGCCACACGGGCGCTGCCGCTGAGGCCGCTGCTGACCGTGGCGCTTCCCATTTCCATGGTGCTTGGGCTGTCGTGGCCAGCATTGGCCTACCTGCTGGCAAGCAACCCGAATGACGCCGTCAGCTTCGTCCGCGACTGGGCGCGCTTTGACCGCCATCAGTATGCGGGGCCGACCGGCCACTCGCTCGGCTTTATCGCGCGCAACCTGCCGCTGTTCGCGTGGCCGGTGTGGCCACTGGCCGCGTGGGCGTGGAAGAGCTGGGGCGGCATGCGGACCGCGCCGCATATCGCCCTGCCGCTGGCCGTCCTGGCGCCGCAGATCGTGCTGCTGCTCATGCAGCCGCAACCCGGCGACGACGCCTTTCTGCTGCTGATTCCGCCCATGGCGATCATGGCCACGTTTGCGCTCCCCACGCTCAAGCGCGCCGCGATCAGCGCCATCGACTGGTTTGCCCTGCTCGCCTTCACCATCCTGGGCGGCACCGTATGGCTGCTGTGGATCGCCAAGATGACGGGCTTCCCGCCGCAGCTTGCGCGCAACGTGTACCGCATCGTGCCGGGCTACCGCCCCGAGTTCAGCTGGACGGCCCTGGCGTGCGCACTGCTGGTGACCGCCGCGTGGGTACTCATCGTCGTCTGGCGGACCTCGCGCGCGCCCAAGGCCATCTGGCGCGCGGTCGTGATCTCGGCGGCCGGCACCACGCTGATGTGGGTGCTGATGATGACGCTGTGGCTGCCCACCATCAATTACGCCAAGACTTACCGCGACGTTGCACAGTCGGCCGCGCTGGCGCTGCCGCAAACCTACACATGCGTGCAACCGATCCGCATGGGCGACGCACAGCTCGCCTCGTTCGCCTACTTTGGCCATATCCGCTTTGGCAACCCCGAGGACAACTGCGACATCCTCCTGCGCCATGATCCGTACGACTACGGCGCGCCGGCGAGCATCTCCAATTACGAATGGCGGCTCATCTGGGAAGGCCGCCGCCCGGCCGACCGCGACGAGCACTTCCGCATGTACCGTCTGACCGAGGCCGCGGCCGCCACACATCCGCCACCCGCGCCGGCCACGCGCCGTCGCAAGCTGCGCCAATAACGTTCCGATGTTCTTTGCCGATGTCCGTCGCATCGTCGCGCTCGCCTGGCCGGTGCTGATCGGCCAACTGGCCGTGATCGCCTTCGGCGTGCTCGACACGGCCATGGCCGGGCGCGCATCGGCCGCGGACCTTGCGGCGATCGGGCTGGGCGGGTCGATCTACGTCACGGTCTACATCAGCCTGATGGGCGTGCTGCAAGCCCTGTCCCCCATCGCGGGGCAACTGTATGGCGCCCGCAAGCACGGAGAGATCGGCGAGGAAGTCCGCCAGGCCGCCTGGCTCGGGCTGGCCCTCTCAGCCGTCGGCATGCTGATCCTCTGGTTTCCCGCCCCGCTGCTGCATCTGGCGGACGCAACACCGGAGCTGGCCGAGAAAGCGACCGCCTACCTCCGCTACGAGGCGCTGGCGCTGCCGGCGGCGCTCGGCTTTCGCATTTACTCGGCGCTGAACAATGCCCTGTCGCGGCCGGTCATGGTGACGGTGCTGCAGTTGGCGGGGCTTGTGCTCAAGTTTCCGCTCAATGCGGTGTTCCTCTACGGTGGCCTCGGGCTACCGGCGATGGGCGGCCCCGGTTGCGCGCTCGCCTCGATGATCATCAGCTGGTTGTGGTTCATCGCCGCAGCGGTCATCCTGATACGCAATCCAGCGTACGCGCCGTTCTCGATCTTCACGCAGTACTCGCCGCCAAACCGCGCGCGGCTGTGGGCGCTGATCCGACTCGGTGTGCCGATGGGGCTCACCTACCTGATCGAGATCACGTCGTTCACCCTGATGGCGATCTTCATTGCACGGCTGGGTACCGTAGTCCTGGCCGGACACCAGATCGCGGCCAACCTCGGCGCGGTGGCATACATGGTGCCGCTGTCCCTGTCGATCGCCACATCGACGCTGGCCGCGCAATCGATTGGCGCACGGGATCGAGGGGTAGCGCGACGCATCTCATTGAACGGCATCAAGCTGGCCGTGCTCTGTGCAGCCGTCGTTGGTGTGGCGGTGCTCGTCCTGCGCTGGGAGCTCGTCGGGCTCTACACGCGCGACGCAGCCGTCCTCGCGATCGCGGTGCCGCTACTGCCCTTCATTGCGTTCTATCAGATGTTCGACGCGCTGCAGGTGATGGCCGCGTTCATCCTGCGCGCCTACAAGATCGCGCTGATCCCGACACTGATCTATGCGCTCTCGCTGTGGGGCGTCGGCCTGGGCGGCGGGTACGTGCTGGGCTTCGGGCTGCTGGGCGATGCGGCTGCCCAGTTGCAGGGCGCTGCGGGCTTCTGGGCTGCCAACGGATTGAGCTTGATGGTTGCCGGCGCCCTGCTTGTCGGCTATTTCAACCACGTCAGCCGCATCCACGATTAATGCGGCGCCTTTAATCGCGCTTTAAAACTCCAGGGACACTTCTGGGACATTGCGCGGAAGTGAAGCGCAAAAGAAAAAACCCGCTGCAAGCAGCGGGTTTTGATTTGGCGGAGTGGACGGGACTCGAACCCGCGACCCCCGGCGTGACAGGCCGGTATTCTAACCGACTGAACTACCACTCCTTGTCGGCTTGCTCGACCAGCTAGAGACTGGCTTTGCGATTGAGCTTCTGGTTAAGCTCTTGTTTTGGCGTCCCCTAGGGGATTCGAACCCCTGTACTCACCGTGAAAGGGTGATGTCCTAGGCCTCTAGACGAAGGGGACAGAAACTGTTTTGCAACGTTTTCTGTCTTACGCTGCGAAGTCCGCTACTATAACGAACTTTTTAGCGTTTTGGAAGCTTCTTTTCAAATTTATTTTTGAATCGAATCTTCCGGCATTTTGGTGGAGCTAAGCGGGATCGAACCGCTGACCTCTTGCATGCCATGCAAGCGCTCTCCCAGCTGAGCTATAGCCCCAAGTTATTGCTTTTTACCGCGTTTTCGCTTCGTGTTGCAGCGAAAACAAGAGTATAGGGGAAGTGTTCAGCGCTTGGCAATACCCTTTCGAAAAATTTTTTGCGCGGCCGGCATCACGCGGCCAGGCGGCGCAGAACGACATCGCGACCGAACAGTTCGAGCACGGCGTCGATGGGCGGCGTCTGCAGTTGCCCCGCCACCAGCAGGCGCACCGGCATGGCCAGCTTGGGCATCTTCCAGCCGTGTGCGGCAAGGACGTCCTTGAAGGCCGCCCCGATCGCCTCGCGCTTCCACTCAGGCAATGCACCGAGCTTCTCTGCAAGGGCGGCAATGCCCGGGCGGACGTCGCCAGTGAGGTGCTGCGCAGCGAGTTCCGGATCGACGCTCAGGTCGGTCCGGTAGAACAGCAGCGCGGTCTGCGCAACTTCGCGCAGCGTGTTGGCGCGATCCTTCACCAAGGCAATGACGTCGGCCAACACCGGACCACCGTCGACCTTGCCACCGAGCTCTTCGATGAACGGCTTCACGAGGCCGGCCAGGCGCGCGTTGTCGGCCTGCTTGATGTAGTGGTTGTTCAGCCAGGCGAGCTTTTCGGGATTGTATTGAGCGGGCGATTTGCCGAGGTGCTCCAGGTCGAACCATTCGACGAACTGCTCGCGCGAGAAGATCTCGGCGTCGCCGTGGGCCCAGCCGAGACGGGCGAGGTAGTTGACGATGGCTTCCGGCAGGTAGCCCGCATCGCGGTAGCCGGTGACGCTCATGGCGCCATGGCGCTTGCTCATCTTCTCGCCCTGCTCGTTCAGCACGGTCGGCAGGTGCGCGTAGACGGGCGGCGTACCGCCCAGCGCACGCAGGATATTGATCTGGCGCGGGGTGTTGTTGACGTGGTCGTCGCCGCGGATGACGTGCGTGATCTGCATGTCCATGTCGTCCACGACCACGCAGAAGTTGTACGTGGGCGTGCCATCGGGGCGCGCGATGACGAGGTCGTCCAGCTCGTCGTTGGAGATCTCGATGCGGCCCTTGACGGCGTCATCCCAGACCACGCTGCCGCCGATCGGGTTCTTGAAGCGGATCACCGGCTGCACGCCTGCGGGCGGCGTCGGCAGAACCTTGCCGGGTTCCGGGCGCCACGTGCCGTCGTAGCGCGGCTTCTCACCGCGCGCGCGCTGCGCCTCGCGCAGGGCGTCGAGCTCTTCGGTGCTCATGTAGCACGGATAGGCCATGTCCTGCTCGACCATCTGCGCAATGACCTCGCGGTAGCGATCCATGCGCTGCATCTGGTAGAACGGGCCCTCGTCGATGTCCAGGCCGAGCCAGTCCATCGCTTCGAGGATCACGTCGACGGCTTCCTGCGTGGAGCGTTCCACGTCGGTATCTTCGATGCGGAGGATGAAATCGCCGCGCATCTTGCGGGCAAACGCCCACGGATACAGTGCCGAGCGGATGTTGCCGAGGTGAATGAAACCGGTGGGGCTGGGAGCGAAACGAGTGCGGACGCGCTGGGTCATAGGAATGGCTGAACGAAGAGGGCCACGCAGTCGGATGACAGGCGGCCCTGTAAAACGGAAATTATAGCAACCGCGCCCCGCGCAGCTGCCCGGCCCGCCGCCGAACTTTGGCACAATGGCGGCCGGCTGCAGCGCCCCTGACGCGACTGCGCCGATCTCTCACCGCCCTGACCGTCCCCATGCAACGCCGCTTATTCCTGGGCGCCACCGGCGCCTCCATGCTGTCCGCGTGCACCGTCACCGGCTTTTCCTCGGGCAAGACCGAAACACCGGTCACACCGCCGACGGCCGTGCTGCCGCCCACGGCACAACCGGCCACCCTGCCCGTACGCATCGGGCTGGCTCTGGGAGGCGGCGCCGCGCGCGGTTTCGCGCACATCGGCGTCATCAAGATGCTCGAAGCGCAGGGCATCCAGATCGATTTTGTGACCGGCACCAGCGCCGGCAGCGTGGTCGCGGCGCTCTATGCGTCGGGCATGTCGGGGCTTGAGATGAACCGCATGGCGCTCAAGATGGACGAGGCCCTGATCGCCGACTGGGCGCTGCCGTTCGGCACCCGCTTCGGCGGATGGCTCAAGGGAGAAGCGCTGGAGAAGTACGTCAACCGCCTGGTCAAGCAGAAGGCCATCGAACAGATGCGCACGCCGCTGGGCATCGTTGCGACGGATCTGGCCAGCGGCAAACCGATCCTCTTTCGGCGCGGCAATACCGGCCAGGCCGTACGCGCGTCGTGCAGCATCCCGGGCGTGTTTCAGCCCGTGACCATCGGCGGACGGCAATACGTGGACGGCGGGCTCGTCGCCCCGGTGCCCGTGACGTACGTCAAGCAGATGGGCGCAACGTTCGTGATTGCGGTGAACATCTCGGCGGACCCGTCCAGCCAGGCTGTATCCGGCCAGGCCAGCATGCTGCTGCAGACCACCGCCATCATGGGCCAGAGCATCAACAAGGCCGAACTCGCACAGGCGGATGTGGTGATCACTCCATCGCTGCCGTTCGTGAAAGGCAGCGACTTTGCCGCACGCAACGAGGCCATCCTCGCGGGCGAGCAAGCCGCGCAGGCCGCCATGCCGCTGCTGCGCGAAAAGCTGCACCTCACGCAGACGACCGCGGCCTCTCCGTCGTCGCCGCATTGAGCCCACCCGCGGCGGGCAACAAAAAAGACCGCCTCGGCGGTCTTTTTTCTTCGACACGTGCCAGATCAGCCACCGTACATGGCCAGCGGCTTGCCAGCGGCGTTCGGATCGATGCGCTTGAGCTGCTCGACAAAGTTGTCCGCACCATCCTTGATGGAGCTCGCGTTGCCATCGATACGGCGCGCACCGTTGTAGCGCGTCACCCAGTACGAGGCCGTCATGTCATCAACGCGGATCTTGCTGCCGGTGGACGGCGCATGCACGAACTTGTTGTCACCGATGTAGATGCCGACGTGCGAGAAGGTGTGGCGCATGGTGTTGAAGAACACCAGATCGCCGGGGCGCAACTCGGCCATGTCGACACTGGTGCCGACGCGGCTCATCTCAACAGCGCGGCGTGGCAGCAGGAAACCGAAGGTGTCGTTGAAGACGTAGCGGACAAAGCCGCTGCAGTCGAGGCCCGATTCAGGCGTGTTGCCGCCGAAGCGATAACGCAGGCCGATCATGCCCAGCGCGTTCATGACGACGTCGCCGGTTTTGCTCATCACGTTGGAGATGAGGCCGGGCTTGGCATCGGACTTGGCGTCGGCGTGAACTTCCGTGTCCTTGAAGACCGTATCAGCCTGTACTGCATTCGACACGATCACGCCGCAGCCGATCACAACCCCTACCGCCAGGCGCGCCATGGAATGAAGTACGAAGTGCTGCATTGGTTCTCCCTCGGAAACTCGTTATGGTCGGCCACACATACGCCAACCGAAATGAGAACAGTCCGAATCCTGTTAAAAACAATCTCGCAGGATGATAAAAGTGACACTTTGACTTGTCAAAGGTCGTTACAAATTTCCCTGAATCCATAGACGAATCAGGTACTTACACATGACTTTCGATGCGCATTCTTACAAATAGGACGCCCCAAAACTGCACCGCTTTTGGGAGCGGACGGCCGTCCTTACGGGTTATCCCGAGCAGGAATGAGTGACGCGGCGGCCATGAGTTTGCAGGTATACGGATGCGAAGGTGACGCCAGAACCGCCTCCGTGTCGCCCTCTTCGACCACTTTTCCGTCCTTCATCACGATCACGCGATGTGACATCGCCCGGATCACGGCCAGGTCATGGCTGATGAAGAGATACGACAAGTTGTACTTTTTCTGAAGGGCGGACAGCAGCGAAAGCACCTGCTGCTGGATGGAGACATCGAGTGCGGAAGTCGGCTCATCGAGCACCAGTACCTGCGGCTTGAGGATCAGCACACGCGCGATAGCAATGCGCTGGCGCTGGCCGCCCGAGAATTCGTGTGGATACCGCCCGAGCGCCGTGCGGTCCAGGCCGACTTCCCGCAGGGCTTCGATCACGCGATGCCGACGGTCGGCGGCGTTGATATGCGGCTGATGCAGCGCGAGGCCCTCCCCCACGATCTCCTCGATCGTCATGCGCGGCGACAGCGAGCCATACGGATCCTGGAACACGACCTGCATGCGTGCACGGACGGCGCGGCGTTCATCGCGCGAAATGCGCAGCACCGAGTTGCCGAGGAAACGCAGATCGCCGCCCTTCGGCGCCTGCAGCCCGAGCAGCGTCTGGGCAAGCGTGGTCTTGCCCGAGCCGGATTCGCCCACGATGCCAAGCGTCTCGCCTTCGCGCAGCTGCAGCGACACCGCATCGACCGCGGTAAATGGGTCGGAGCGGAACCACCCGGCAAAGCCCGGTCGATGGCGTTCGTACGTGACCGTGAGCCTGTCGGCTTCGAGCAGGACCGGGGCAAGCGGCACCAGGGGCAGCACGTCGCGTTGCGGGCGGCTCTCGAGCAGGCGCACCGTGTAGGGATGCTGGGGCGCGCTGAACACGTCGGCCGTATTGCCGCTCTCGACGAGCACGCCGCGCTCCATCACCCCGACGCGCTCGGCAAAGGCGCGCACCATGTTGAGGTCGTGCGTGATCAGCATGATCGCCATGCCGAACTCGGCTTGCAGTTCGCGCAGCAATTGCAGGATCTGCATGCGCACAGTGACGTCCAGCGCGGTGGTCGGTTCGTCGGCCAGCAGCAGCTTGGGCGAGCATGCCAGCGCCATGGCGATCATCGCGCGCTGGCGCTGCCCGCCCGAGAGCTGGTGCGGAAACGCGTCGAAGCGGCGTGGCGCCTCGGTAATCCCGGTGCGCTCGAGCAGCGCAATCGCGCGGGCCTTGGCAGCGCGCTTGTCCAGGCCTTCGTGCAGTTCCAGCGTTTCGACGATCTGGTTGCCGATCGTGTACAGGGGGTTGAGCGCCGTCATGGGCTCCTGGAAGACCATGGCGACGTCGGCGCCGCGCAGGCCGCGCATCTCGCGCTCGCTGGCGGCGAGCAGGTCTCGACCCTCGAACAGGATGCGCCCGCTGTAGTGCGCATCGGCCAGCAGCCGCATGATCGACAGGGCGGTAACGGACTTGCCCGAGCCGGATTCCCCAACCAAGGCAAACCGCTCGCCCGCCTGCAGGTCGAGCGAAACGTGCTTGACGGCCTCAGTCGTCTCGCCGTGCTCGGATTCGAAGCGCACGCACAGATCGTCCAGCCGCAGCAGCGGGCCGTCGTACCGCGGCGCGGGGGAGCGCAGATCAACGCGGCTCATTTCACCCCCGCCGGCTTTTGGCGCGCACGCAGGTGCGCGAATGACAGGCGCGTGTCGAACGCATCGCGCAGCGCGTCGCCCATGAACGTCAGCAGCACGAGGGTTAGCACGAGCACCACGAAGGTCGACAGCGAGATCCACCACGCATCGAGGTTGGCCTTGCCTTGGGCGAGCAGTTCGCCGAGGCTCGGCGTCGACGGTGGCACGCCCAGGCCGAGAAAATCAAGGCTCGTGAGGGCGAGGATGGCCGCGCTCATGCGGAACGGCAGAAAGGTGATCACCGGCGTGAGGCTGTTGGGCATGATGTGGCGCCACATGATCTGCCAGTTGGACAGGCCCATGGCCCGCGCCGCCTTCACATAGTCCAGCGAGCGGTTGCGATAGAACTCGGCGCGCACGTAGTCCGACAAGCTCATCCAGCCGAACAACGACAGCAGGATGATCAGCAGGCCGAGGCTCGGTGTGAAGATCGACGCGAAGATGATCAAGAGGTACAGCTCTGGCATCGAGCTCCAGATCTCGATCAGACGTTGCGACACCAGATCGAAGCGCCCACCGAAAAAGCCCATGAGGGCGCCGGTGAGCGTGCCGATCAGCACCCCGAGCAGCGTGAGCGCCAGCCCGAACAGCACCGAGACGCGAAAGCCATAGAGCAGCCGCGCAAACACGTCGCGCCCCCGGTCATCGGTGCCGAGCCAGTTTTCGGCCGACGGCGGCGCCGGATTGGGCTCCTTCGAGAAGTAGTTCAGCGTCTCGTACGAATACGGATTGGGCGGATAGATCGCGAAGCTGCCGGGCTCCTTGAACTTCTCGCGGATGTAAGGATCGAGGTAATCCGTGGGCGTGGGGAAATCTCCGCCGAACGCCGTTTCGGGGTACGTCTTCACGATCGGGAAGTACCACTTGCCGTGGTACCGCACGACCAGCGGCCGGTCATTCGAAATGGCCTCGGCCGCCAGGCTGAGCACGAAGAGCACGACAAAGATGACGAGGCTCCAGTAGCCCAGCCGATGCTGCTTGAAGCGCCGCCATGCACGCTTGAGCGGCGACGGCGAATGGCGCACCGCATGCGGCGCGGCGACGTTGGACGGATGTGCGGAGGTACGCGAATACTGGGTCATGATGCTCTGTCCGCCTAGCGCCCCACCGAGCCGAAATGGATGCGCGGATCGACAAGCACGTAGCAAACGTCCGAGATCAACCGCGCTGCCAGCCCGATCAGCGTAAACAGGTACAGCGTGCCGAGCACCACCGGATAGTCGCGCCGGACCACGGCCTCGTACGACAACAAGCCCATACCGTCGAGCGAGAACAGCTGTTCGATCAGCAGCGACCCCGTGAAGAACGCGCCGATGAACGCGGTCGGAAACCCGGTCACCAACGGCAGCAGTGCGTTGCGGAAAATGTGCTTCCACAGCACACGCCGCTCCGACAGGCCCTTGCTGCGCGCCGTCAGCACGTACTGCTTGCGGATCTCTTCGAGAAATGCGTTCTTCGTCAGCATGGTGATGACGGCAAAGCTGCCCACTACCGACGCCGTCACCGGCAGCGCGATGTGCCACAGGTAGTCCGTCACCTTGCCGAGCAGGCTCAGCTGATCCCAGTTGTCGGACGTGATGCCGCGGATCGGAAACCACTGGAAGAACGTGCCGCCGCCAAACAGCACCAGCAGCAGCACACCGAGCACGAACCCGGGGATGGCATAGCCGACCAGCACGACGATGCTGGTCACGAGGTCAAACCGGCTGCCCGCCCGGACCGCCTTCGCAATGCCGAGCGGCACCGCGATCAGGTAGGTGAGAAAGAAGGTCCACAGGCCGATCGATATCGATACCGGCAGCTTGGATTTGATCAACTCCCACACGCTGCGGTGCTGGAAGTAGCTCTCGCCCAGGTCGAATCGCGCAAAGCGCCCGAGCATCAGGAAGTAACGCTCCACGGGGCTCTTGTCGAAGCCGTACAGCGCCCGGATTTCCTTGATCTTCTCGGCGTCCACGCCACGCCGGCCGCGATAATCGAACGCGCCGCCGCCGCTGGCCTCGCTGCCGCCGCCGCGCGCTTTCATCTCCATCATCATCTGCTCGACGGGGCCGCCGGGCACGAACTGGATCACCACGAATGTGAGCGTGATCACCCCGATCAACGTCGGGATCAAAAGCAGCAGCCGTTTGATCAGGTAGGCAAACATGGCGTCACCGATGCGGTCATTGGGAGGCTTCCGGCTTGCGCCACCAGGCCGTCAGCACCCAGGTTTCCGCCGAGTAGTAGTACGGCAGGCGCTCCGGATACATCAGGTTCTTGTTGTAGGCCACGCGGTGCGATGCCGAATACCAGTGCGGAATCACATAAGACCCATGCATCAGCACACGGTCGAGCGCGCGCGAGGCGATGACGAGTTCGTCGCGAGTCTGTGCGCGCAGCACGTCGTCGATCAAGGCATCCACCGCCGGCGATTTGAGGCCGATCACGTTGTCGGAGCCTTGCTCGTCCGCCGCCGCGGAACCGAACCGGTCCTTCAGCTCATTGCCCGGGCTCTGTGAGTCGGGAAAGCGCAGCGAGATCATGTCGAAATCGAACTCTTCGAGCCGCTTCTGGTAGAGGGCAAAGTCGGTCATGCGCTGGTTGACCTGGATGCCGAGCTTTTCGAGATTGCGCGCGTAGGCTGCCATCACGCGGCTCATGGCGCCACCGTCGTCCAGCATCTCGAAGACGAAGGGCTCGCCCTTGGCGTTGCGCAACGCGCCGTCGGTATATGTCCAGCCCGCCTGGGCCAGCAGGCGGCGCGCCTGGCGCAGGTTGTCGCGCAATGAGCGTGGGGGGTCGGTGGAGGGCGGCGGCGAGAGCACGCCAAACACCTCGGGTTCGAGCTTGCTGCGCAGCGGTTCCAGCAGTGCGAGCTCGCCCTTGCCGGGCATGCCCGTGATCGAATCCGAGGCCGCGAGCTCGCTGTTGGCGAAGTAGCTGTCCAGCCGTCGATATGCGCCGTAGAACAGCTGCCGGTTGAGCCACTCGAAGTCGAGCGCAAGCCCCAGCGCCTGGCGCACCCGCAGATCCTGGAATAGCGGCCGACGCAGGTTCATCACGAACCCCTGCATGCCGGCGCCATTGCGGTGCGGGAACTCGCTCTTGATCAGCTCGCCGTTGCGGAACTTCACGCCGACGTAGCTCTTGGCCCAGTTCTTGGCACGGTATTCGACCATGGCGTCGTATTCACCGGCCTTGAACGCTTCGAGGCGGGCGGTCTCGTCCTTGTACAGCTTGTACTGGATGCGCTCGAAGTTGAACGAGCCGCGACGTACGTTCAGGTCGCGGCCCCAGTAGTTCGGGTTGCGCCGGAATGTGATGCCGCGCGACGGATCGAATCGCTCGATCACGTACGGCCCGCTTGCAATGGGGTCCTGGAAGGTCAGCTTGTCGAACGGGACATCCTTGCCGCCATCCGGGTCCTCCGCCTTGCCGCTGCCCTTGCCCCATTTGGGCGAGAACACCGGCAAGCCGCCTACGATGAGCGGCAGCTCCTTGTTCTTGCGCTTGAACTCATAGCGGATGGTGGCGGCATCGACGACCGTCACCTTCGATACGTCGGCCGTCATGCTGCGGTAGGCGGGGCTCGCGCCCTTGCCCATCAACATGTCGTAGGAGTACTTGACGTCGGACGCGCGTACCGGGTCGCCGTTGGAGAACCGCGCCTTCGGGTTGAGATGGAACGTCACCGACAGCTCGTCCGGCGCGACGTTGACGTCGTCGGCGAGCAGGCCATAGCCGCTGGCCGTCTCGTCCCAGCTTGAAATGAGCAGGCTTTCGAACACCAGCTGGTTCAGGCCCGGCGCGGACGTCCCCTTGATCGTGAACGGATTGAACTTGTCAAAACTCGTGCGCCGGTCGGGGTTACCCAGCAGCAGCATCCCGCCAATGGGTGCCTTCGGATTCAGATAGGCGAAGTTCGAAAAGCCGGCCGGATATTTCAGGTCGCCGTATTCCGCATAACCGTGTGCCGCCCAGGTTGGCGCCGCGCATGTGGCCGCCAGCAGGCAAGCCAGTGCCATCCATCGTGTGTGTGCCGCAGCGCGCACGCTCATTGCGCCCCTTGCCCCCGTTGTCCTTGCATGCGTTGATCCGATTGATCGGTGTGTAAAACAGTGTTTTGGACGATTCTAACGCCCTGCCGAGGCAATCCCGTCAAATCGGCCGGCAGGATCGTCCCGCATTGACAAGGCGGGCACAGCGTATGCACTACCGCGCAAAAGCGCAGCGGTACGGAGCTTTCCGGTATGATCGCGCCGACCCAATCACGTCGCGCCCGCAATCACGCCCGCTCCATGCCGCCGTGGCGTATCGGCGCGACGTTGCCCCACATCTGCACGGAGAAACCATGGGATTCCTCGCTGGCAAGCGCATTCTGATCACCGGCCTTCTGTCCAACCGCTCGATCGCCTACGGCATCGCCAACGCCTGCAAGCGCGAAGGCGCCGAACTGGCCTTCACCTACGTCGGTGAGCGCTTCAAAGACCGCATTACCGAATTCGCCAACGAGTTCGGCAGCAAACTGGTGTACGACTGCGACGTCGGTAGCGACGAGCAGATCGCCAAGGTGTTCGAAGACCTCGGCAAGCACTGGGGCCACTTTGACGGCCTCGTACATTCGATCGGCTTTGCGCCGCGCGAAGCGATTGCCGGCGACTTCCTCGACGGCCTGTCGCGTGAGTCGTTCCGTATCGCGCACGACATCTCGGCGTACAGCTTTCCGGCGCTGGCCAAGGCCGCACTGCCGATGCTGTCGCCCAATGCGTCTCTGCTCGCCCTGACCTACCTGGGCGCCGAGCGCGTGGTCCCGAACTACAACACGATGGGGCTGGCAAAGGCATCGCTGGAGGCCGGCGTGCGCTATCTGGCCAATTCTCTGGGGCCGAAGGGCATCCGCGCCAACGGCATTTCGGCCGGCCCGATCAAGACGCTCGCGGCGTCTGGCATCAAGGATTTCGGCAAGCTGCTCAAGTACATGGAAGACGTCGCACCGCTGCGCCGCAACGTCACCATTGAAGAAGTCGGCAACGTGGCCGCTTTCCTGCTCTCCGATCTGTCCAGCGGCGTGACGGGCGAGATCACCTACGTCGACTGCGGCTTCAACGTGACCGCCGGTGTGCCGGAGAGCGTCGGCCAGGGCTGACGCTGAACGGGCGTGCGGCCCACCTCCGTGTCACCGCACGTGAACGCACGAGCCAACGGGACCCAATCGGGTCCCGTTTTTCGTGGATGGCGACAGCCCTCTCCCGTACATAGCCGCACGTCCTCCGGGGCCAAGCCCCTCTCCCCTCTGCCATCCGCGCAACGTCACCACGTCTCCCAACCGGGCAAATCGCTCCTGATACCGGAGGCGCTCGGCATGACCCATCGCACTGCGCTGCCGCCAGGCTCCGTTGCTCACGTATCGCGGTGGGTATGGGCAACGCTGAACGCGGCTGTCACCCGCCCGTGCAAACGTCGCCCACTGCATGCAGCCCCGGCGTCATGCCCTGCCTCGTGCCAAGCAGGAAACGGCCGGCGAATATGGTGGCTTGCTCGTAGGGCGCGCGCCAAAAAGAAAACCCCGGAAGACCGCGATCTTCCGGGGTTGTTCCGCCATTGCTGGCGGAGACGGAGGGATTCGAACCCTCGATCCAGGTTTTGGCCCGGATGCTCCCTTAGCAGGGGAGTGCCTTCGACCTCTCGGCCACGTCTCCCAAACTGTCCGTCGCACGAAGGAGCCCGCGCGACGAAGCGCGTATTCTAGCCACTTCACCCCACCCGGTCAACGACAACTGCATGACAGCGGTGGGGAGCAGCAGCTCCGGGTCGCCACCCGGCAATGCTCAGGCGATTACGCCTGGTCCAGCTCGAACGCCTTGTGCAGCGCGCGCACGGCCAACTCCATGTACTTCTCGTCGATCAGCACCGAGATCTTGATCTCCGAAGTCGAGATCATCTGGATGTTGATGCCCTCTTCCGACAGCGTGCGGAACATCTTGCTGGCGATGCCCACGTGCGAGCGCATGCCCACGCCCACCACCGACACCTTCGACACCTTCGGGTCGCCGGACACGCTCGCCGCGCCAATGTGGCCTTTCACGCTGTCGTTCAGGATCGCCAGGGCGCGCTGGTATTCGCCGCGCGGCACGGTGAAGGTGAAGTCCGTCTTGCCTTCCACCGACTGGTTCTGGATGATCATGTCGACGTCGATGTTGGCGTCGGCGACCGGACCCAGGATTTGATAAGCGATGCCGGGCTTGTCCGGCACACCGATCACGGTGATCTTGGCTTCGTCGCGGGCAAAGGCGATGCCGGAAATGGCGGCGGCTTCCATGTTCGAATCTTCCTCAAAAGTAATCAGCGTGCCCGAGTTCATCTCGACGTCGAGCGGCATCAGCGGGTCGGTCAGCGACGACAGCACGCGCGTCTTCACGCGGTACTTGCCGGCAAACTCCACCGAGCGAATCTGCAGCACCTTCGAGCCCAGGCTGGCCATTTCCAGCATCTCCTCGAAGGTGATCTTGTCCAGCCGGCGAGCGTCGTCCACCACGCGCGGATCAGTGGTGTAGACACCGTCGACGTCGGTGTAGATCAGGCATTCCTCGGCTTCGAGCGCGGCGGCAACCGCCACAGCCGAGGTATCGGAACCACCACGGCCGAGCGTGGTGATGTGGCCTTCGCTGTCGATGCCCTGGAAGCCGGTGATGACGACCACGCGGCCGGCATCGAGATCGGCGCGCACGCGCTGGTCGTCGATCGACTGGATGCGGGCCTTGGTGTAGGCCGAGTCGGTCCTGACCGGCACTTGCCAGCCGGTATAGCTGCGGGCGTCAATGCCTTCGGCATGCAGCGCGATGGCCAGCAGACCCACGCTCACCTGCTCGCCCGTGGAGGCAATCATGTCCAGTTCACGCGGGTCGGGCTGGGCCGAAATCTCTTTGGCCAGACCCAGCAGGCGGTTGGTTTCGCCGGACATGGCCGACGGAACGACCACGATCTGGTGACCGGCACGATGCCATTTGGCAACGCGCTTGGCGACGTTCTTGATGCGTTCAACTGAACCCATCGACGTGCCGCCGTATTTGTGAACGATGAGAGCCATCTTGGGAAGATCGAGAGGAGGCAGTGCGGTGCAAAAGCTTTTGAAAATACAGCAAACTGCATTGATCGGCAAGCAAATCGCGCGAAGCGATGTGTCCTATCCCCCACGTAGGCCTGCCGGCAGCCAGGCAATGTCCCACGCGACACCCCGCTCCACGAGCGAGCGGTCGATGCCCAGACCCGCGGCGAAGACCAGCGTGTCGCCCGCGTACAGCAGCGGCAGCTTCGCCCGCTGCCAGGCGGGGATTCCCGCTTCCTGATAGGCCTGCTTCAGGGCGCGCGTAGGGCCGCCTGTGCGCAGCACGATGCGCTCGCCCCCTCGGCGCGGCACGAGTGAGAGCGGTCCCCGCAACGCGTGCGTCGGAATGCCGTTCGACACGGGCGAGAAAACGAGCACCCCCTTCCACGCCGCCACATCGACACGCTGCTCGGTACGCCGCGTCCCATCAAAGGGGATGACCTCGCCGGCAGCCTGTCGCGCGGGATCGACCTCGGCGCGTTCCATCCATGCCATCCCGCGGTAGCGCCTGACGCAGCGCCCGGCCGGCAGGTTGACGCACAGCGCGCCATCCTGGCGGGCCTCGACCAGTTGTGTGCGCAGATCGTCCAGCCGGCGCGCGGACAGAGCCCGCATGCCTTCCGACCCGAGCCACAGCCGCAGGGCCGCACGCTGGCGCGCGCGCGACAGCGCGGCCAGTCCTGCGACGCTGAGACCGTTCGCGGAAACGATCTGCGCGAGATCCGCCCGTGCGACTTCATCGACGAGCTCAGCCGCATGCGCGAGGTGCGCCGCGCTGCGCGCCAGTGCTTCGCGATACCCGGGAAAATGCGCGGCCATTCCCTTGAGCAGCGGCCGCAATGCATTGCGCGCGTAGCGCGTGTCATCGTTCGAGGGGTCGTCAACCCAAGTCAGCGCACGCGCGTGTGCATAGCGCTCGATCTCGCTGCGCGGCACATCGATCCAGGGGCGCAACAGCGGGAATGCGCCGGGGCGCACCATCGGCATGGCGGCGAGCCCGTCCAGGCCCGCACCGCGCATCAGCTGCAGCAGGACGGTTTCCGCCTGATCGTCCAGGTGGTGCGCCGTCAACAGAAGCGACGCGCCGGTCTCGGTGCAAAGCGTTTCCAATGCGGCATAGCGGGCCTCGCGCGCGGCTTCCTCGACGCCCTGTCCTGCACTGGCGCAGACATGGACGCGGCGCGCGTGGAACTCGACGGCGACGGCTTCGGCCATGCGGGAACAGGCGCGCTCCCAGGCGTGGGCATCGGCCTGCAGGCCGTGATTGACATGCAGCGCAACGAGCCGTACGTGCGCCCCTGCATCGCGCCACGCCGCGCACGCGTGCAGCAGCGCGGCGGAATCGCGCCCGCCCGACAGCGCAATGGCCACGGTCGGCACGCCGCCGGAAACGACAAAGGCCGCACACGCGGCAACGCGTTGTGCGACCTTGTCGACCAGCAGCGCAGACGAATCAGCGACCGTCGGTTTCCTTGAACTTGCCATAGGCCATCAGCCGTTCGTGGCGACGCGCCTGCAGTTCCGACGTCTTCATGCCCTGGAACTGGCGCAGCGACTCGGCCAGCGCGCGCTTGAGCATGGCGGCCATGGCCTTCGGATCGCGGTGGGCGCCACCCAGCGGCTCGTTGACGATCTTGTCGATCAGGCCCAGCGCCTTCAGGCGGTGCGCGGTCAGGCCCAGTGCCTCGGCGGCTTCGGGCGCCTTCTCGGCCGTCTTCCACAAGATCGACGCGCAGCCTTCCGGCGAGATCACGGCGTACGTCGCGAACTGCAGCATCAGGACCGCGTCGCCCATGGCGATGGCCAGCGCCCCGCCCGAGCCGCCCTCGCCGATGATGGTGGCGATCAGCGGCACCTTCAGGCCGGCCATCACGAACAGGTTGTGACCGATGGCTTCGGATTGGCCGCGCTCTTCTGCATCGATACCCGGGAAGGCGCCCGGCGTATCGACGAAGGTGAAGATCGGCAGGCCGAACTTGTCGGCCAGTTCCATCAGGCGCTTGGCCTTGCGATAGCCCTCGGGCTTGGACATGCCGAAGTTGCGCAGCGCGCGCTCCTTCGTGTCGCGGCCCTTCTGGTGGCCGATGACCATGCAAGCCTGGCCGTTGAAGCGCGCCAGACCGCCCACGATGGACAGGTCGTCCGCAAACGTGCGGTCACCGTGCAACTCGTGGAAGTCGGTGAAGATCTCGCGGACGTAGTCCAGCGTGTAAGGACGCTGCGGGTGCCGGGCGATCTGTGCGACCTGCCAGGGCGTCAGGTTGGCGTACAGATCCTTGGTGAGCTGCTGGCTCTTTGCGGCCAGGCGGGAGATTTCTTCAGAAATATCGACAGCGGAATCGTCTTGAACGAAACGAAGTTCTTCGATCTTCGCCTCAAGTTCTGCGATCGGCTGCTCGAACTCCAGGAAGGTTGTTTTCATGGATCTTCTGAAAGGCTCTTGAAGGCGCGCATTCTACCGGATTTTGGCCGCCCGGCGATGCGCGCCGTTTCATTGAAGTTGACAGCTCAATACGTGGTGGCCGTATCGAGGCTGCGCCACATGTACCACGTCGCCACGGTGCGCCACGGCTCCCAGTTGGCGGCCACTTCGCGCGCCTCACTGCGAGTGACGGGTTCGCCACTGAAATAGTTCTGTGAGATCGCGTTGATCAGCCCGATGTCGTCCAGCGGGAGCACGTTCGGACGCATCAGGTTGAACATGAGGAACATCTCGGCTGTCCAGCGGCCGATGCCGCGAATCTGGGTCAGCTCGGCGATGACGTCCTCGTCGTCCATCTCCGCCCACTTGGCCACGTGCACCGTACCGTTGCGGAAGTGCTCGGCCAGATCGAGGATGTACTCGGCCTTGCGCTTGGACAAGCCGCAGGCCGCGAGTTTCTCCTGCCCGGCCCGCAGGAACTGTGCAGGCACGAGTTTCGGGCACGCCATCACCACGCGCTCCCACACCGATTGCGCCGCCTTGACTGAAATCTGCTGGCCCACGATCGATCGGGCAAGCGTGACGAATGGATCGCCGCGCGATGCGAGGTGCGCCGGCCCGTACGTCGGGATGATCTTGCGCAGGATGCGGTCGCGCTTCATCAGGTCGGCGCACGCCTCTTGCCAGTACGCGGGTGGGCCCGACAGCACGACCTCGGCCGGCACGGGCACGGTTTCGTTGGTCGCGAGGGTTTCCGGCAGCGGCACCTTGGTTGCAGCGCGCTTGGCAGGACCGGCCTGCGTCACCTTGCCGGCCTTGATGGTCGTGCTTTTGGCGGCAACCGTCTTGCTCGGCGCGCCGTCGATCTTCTTGGCGGAGGCCTTCCGGGGGGCCGCCGTTTTCACGGCAGGCGCCTTCCTGGCGGCCGTGCCGCGCCCTGCGCTGGCTTTCTTGGCCACCGCGTTCATGCGCGTCTCCACTCGGTCACGCCGCCCGGCTTGTCTTCCAGGACGATGCCCGCGGCCAGCAGATCGGCGCGGATCGCGTCGGCGCGGGCAAAGTCTCGTGCGGCCTTGGCGGCGCGGCGCTCTTCGATGCGGGCTTCGACTTCAGCCGCATCCAGGCCATCGGCCGACACGCCGCCTTGCAGGAACGCGTGCGGATCGCGCCCCAGCAAACCCATCACGCCGGCCAGCGCCGCCAACTGAGTGGCCAGCTCAGGGGAGCGCGTCTTGTTGACTTCGCTCGCCAGCTCAAACAGCACCGACACCGCGACCGGCGTGTTGAAGTCATCGTTCATGGCCTCGCGGAAACGCTTGCCGTGCGGCTCGTTCCAGTCGGGCTGCGCATTGGCCGATGCGGGCACGTCCTTGAGCGCTGTATACAAGCGCGTCAATGCGTGACGGGCGTCGTCAAGGTGTGCATCGCTGTAGTTCAGATCGCTGCGATAGTGCGAGCGCAGGATGAAGAAGCGCACCACTTCCGCGTCGTACACCTTCAGCACATCGCGGATGGTGAAGAAGTTGCCCAGCGATTTCGACATCTTCTCGTCATTCACGCGCACGAAGCCGTTGTGCATCCACGTGTTGACGAAGGGCTTGCCGGTCGCGCCCTCGGACTGGGCGATCTCGTTTTCGTGGTGGGGAAACTGCAAGTCGGCGCCGCCACCGTGCAGGTCGAAATGTTCCCCGAGCAGCTCGCAGCTCATCGCCGAGCACTCGATATGCCAGCCGGGGCGGCCCTCGCCCCATGGCGAAGCCCAGCGCGATTCGGCCGGCTCGTCGGCCTTGGCGGACTTCCACAGGACGAAGTCGAGCGGATCCTGCTTGGCATCGTTGGCCGCAACCCGTTCGCCGGCGCGCAGGTCTTCGAGCGACTTGCCCGACAGCTTGCCGTAGCCGGGGAACTTGCGCACGGCGTAGTTCACGTCGCCGTCGGCGGCCTGGTAGGCAAGGCCATTCTGCTGCAGCTTGCCGATCATGCTCAGCATCTGCGGCACGTATTGCGTCGCGCGCGGCTCATGATCGGGGCGCTGCACGCCCAGCGCATCGGCGTCTTCGTGCATCGCCTCGATGAAGCGCGTGGTGAGCGCGCGCATCGTCTCGCCGTTTTCCACCGCGCGCCTGATGATCTTGTCGTCGATGTCGGTGATGTTGCGCACGTAGGTCACCTCGTAACCCGATGCACGCAACCACCGCTGCACCATGTCGAACACCACCATGACCCGCGCATGCCCGACGTGACAGTAGTCGTACACCGTCATCCCGCACACGTACATGCGCACGCGGCCAGGCTCGATGGGGACGAACGTCTGTTTCTCACGCGCAAGCGTGTTGTAGATCTTGAGTGATTCCATGAAGCGGTGTCGGGAGATTCAGCGCGCCGCGCATGCGAGATGCGCCGATGCAGGCGGACCAAATTGGAGGCAGTCGGCGCCGGTACAGCGCCCGAAAAACTAGCGGCATATCTTACCGGAACTGCGCCGACGAGTCGGGCGGCCGGCGCGCCGGCTTGCTCCCCGTCAAGCACCTTTCCCGATGCGCATGGCCGCTGCTGCGCACAAAGACGGTTTGTTAGAATGCGGCGGAGTATAACGGAACCGATTCTCATGAACAGTACGCTGCGTCTGCACGGTGCAACCCTGTGCGCTGCAACCCTGGCCTGCCTGCTTGCCGTGTCAGCCACGCCGGCCATCGCCCAGACCGCCGGCATTGCACTGCCGGCAGACCTGACGCCGAGCAACCAGCAACCGCCGCAGGTCGCACGCCAGAAGCGCATCGATGATGAACTCGCCGGCAAGCGATACGCCGAGGCGCTGGCCGAGTTGGACAAGGATGTCGCGGCGCAACCGCGCAACGCGCAGGCCCGTTTCCAGCGTGGCGTGGCGCTTGCCGGCCTGGGCCGCAGCGACGATGCCATCGTGGCATTCAGCCAGATGACGCAGGACTTCCCTGAACTGCCCGAGCCGTACATCAACCTGGCGGCGCTGTATGCCGAACGCGGCGAGCTGCTGCGTGCGCGGGACAGCCTCATCATGGCGAGCCGCGTGGCGCCCGAGAATGCGCTGGCGCAATCGAACCTCGGCGATATTTACGTCCGTCTGGCCGCCCAGTCATACCAGAACGCGATCAAGCTGAACCCGAAGAACGCCAACGCACGTGCACGCCTGGATGCGCTGCCCGACCTCCCGGGCGTGCATCCCGCTGCAGAGCCCGCTGCCGCACTGCCCGCCGCAAGCGGCGTCACCGGCAAACCGGCCAAGCGTCATTGAGGCGCGCGGCCATTCTCCTTTCCGATCCTTCCCTCTCGATCATGCTTCGTATTCGCTCTCTCTTTGCCGGGCTGGTGTGTGCGCTGGCCGTGTCCGCGGCTGCGGCAGCCGCGCCCGCGCCGCGCGTCCAGTTCAAGACGTCGATGGGCAACTTCACCGTGGAGGTCTATCCGGACAAAGCCCCCAAGACGGTCGCCAACTTCCTGCAGTACGTGAAGGATGGTTTCTACAAGGGCACGATCTTCCATCGCGTGATGGACGGTTTCATGATCCAGGGCGGCGGCTTCACGCCCGACATGAAGCAGAAGGACACCCGCCCGCCCGTCGAGATCGAATCGAAGAACGGCCTGAAGAACGACAAGTACACGATCGCCATGGCCCGCACCATGGATCCGAACTCCGCCACCGCTCAGTTCTACGTGAACGTGGTCGACAACAACATGCTGAACTACCCTGGTCAGGACGGTTACGGCTATACCGTCTTCGGCAAGGTGGTCGAGGGCACCGACACCATCGACAAGATCAAGGCCGTGGAAACCACGACCCGGTTCCCCCACCAGAATGTGCCCGTGAAGCCGATCGTCATCGAATCGGCCACCGTCGTCTCCAAGTAACGCTTTGCTCACCGAAGGAAACATCATGACCACTGTCAAGCTGCACACCAACCACGGCGACATCACGCTCGCCCTGGACGCCGAAAAGGCGCCCAAGACCGTCGCCAACTTCGTGAGCTACGTCAAGGACGGCCACTACAACAACACGGTGTTCCACCGCGTCATCAAGGGCTTCATGATCCAGGGCGGCGGCTTCGAACCGGGCAACGACATGAAACAGAAGCCCACCAAGGCCCCGATCGAGAACGAAGCCAACAACGGCCTGAAGAACGAGCGCGGCGCCATTGCCATGGCACGCACCAATGATCCGCACTCGGCCACGGCCCAGTTCTTCATCAACACGGTCGACAACGACTTCCTGAACCACACCTCGCCGACACCCCAAGGCTGGGGCTACGCCGTCTTCGGCAAGGTGACCGAAGGCATGGACGTGGTCGACAAGATTCGTGCCGTGCGCACCGGCAACCGCGGCTTCCACCAGGACGTGCCGATGGAAGACGTGATCATCGAAAGCGCCGAAGTCATCGAATGATCGACGCAGCGCACGCCTCCACGGCATCCGCGCTGAAGACACCGGTCCGGGTTTCCGGGCCGGTGTTTTTTATTTCGGATCTGCACCTGACGGCCAGCATGCCCGCCACCGCCGCCGCGTTCGAGCGCTTCATGCGCACGCGCGCACGCGAAGCACGCACGCTGGTCATACTGGGCGATTTCTTCGAGTACTGGGTCGGCGATGAAGAACTCGTCGACCCGTTCCACCAGCACATCGCCAGCCTGCTCGCCGAGCTGGCGAACGCCGGCACGCGCGTGCTGTTCATGCACGGCAATCGCGATTTCCTGCTCGGCGAGCGCTTCCTGGCGGCCGCACATGCCACGCTGCTGAGCGACCCGAGCGTTCTGGAAGTCGATGGCGAGCGCATCGCACTCGCCCATGGCGATGCGCTGTGCACCCGTGACGCGGCCTACATGCGCTTTCGCCGCTGGACGCGCAGGCGCTGGGTGCAACGGATCTTCCTGGCGATGCCGCTGCGCTGGCGGCTGAGGATCGCGCAGAAGATGCGCGCGGAGAGCGAAGCCGGCCGTGCCATGTCCGCCAACGTGGCAGGCGAACCACGCGCCGCCGCAATGATGGGCGA
This sequence comes from Ralstonia mannitolilytica, assembly GCF_905397375.1. Lineage (GTDB taxonomy): Bacteria > Pseudomonadota > Gammaproteobacteria > Burkholderiales > Burkholderiaceae > Ralstonia > Ralstonia mannitolilytica. The sequence goes on along the minus strand of NZ_CAJPVG010000002.1, from coordinate 479,861 downwards.
CGTCGCGCCCGAAGCCGTCGATACGCTGTTCAAGGCCGCCGGCACCGCCACGCTGATCCACGGCCACACGCACCGCCCGCAGCTGCATCATGAACCGGCCGGCAGGCGCTGGGTGCTCTCCGATTGGGATTTCGATGCGCCGCAGCCGCGCGGCAGCTTCCTCAAATTCGACAAAGGCGCATGGACCGTCGAGCCGGTGACGGCGTCATGACCGTCACCGCCCGGCCCTACTTCAGCATCCGCTTCAGCTCGCTCGCATCGAACGGATCGTTCGGCGAGTTCTCGAGGTGCGCGCCCAGGCGGTCGAGTGCAGACAGGATCGACTCGATGCGCTCCTGCTGGAGCGCGCTGTGGTCGATCAACCGCTTGAGCGCCAGCGACACCGGATCATCGGCGTCCGGCGTGATCCCGTAGGCCGAGAACTCCTGCTTGAGCGCCGGCTGGGCCTCCTTGGGCGTATCGCGCTCGACGATGCGTGCCGGAATGCCCACGGCCGTGGCGCCCGGCGGCACCGGCTTGAGCACCACCGCATTGGAGCCAACCCGCGCGCCGTCCCCGATGACGAAGCCGCCGAGCACCTTGGCGCCCGCGCTCACCACCACGCCCTTGCCGAGCGTCGGATGCCGCTTGGCGCCCTTGTACAGGGAGGTGCCGCCCAGCGTGACGCCCTGGTAGATCGTGCAATCGTCGCCAATGTCGGCCGTCTCGCCGATCACCACGCCCGTGCCGTGATCGATGAACACGCGCCGGCCGATCGTCGCGCCAGGGTGAATCTCGATGCCGGTCAGAAAACGCCCGAGGTGCGAAAGCCACCGCCCCAGCCACTTGAAACCGCCGTTCCAACACGCATGCGCGACCCGATGGACGATGACGGCGTGCAGACCCGGATAGCAGGTCAGCACTTCCCAGCGACTGCGCGCGGCCGGGTCTCGCTCCATGATGGCGCGGATATCTTCGCGAATGCGTGTGAACATCTTGGTCGTGTGTGGATCGTTATGAAACTGCCGCGCATCGGTGTGCGCTGGGGGCAGTGTAAGGCATCCCTTACCGCGCGATGGCAAGGGTTTTAGCCCGACGGACAGACGCAGCGCGCCGCCGTGCAGGCGGCGATCAGGACGATCAGCGACAGTCGTCGGCTGCGCCCGTGGGCGGCGTGGCCGCATCGCCGCGGCGGCCCAGCATGCGCTTGGCGATCCCGCGCAGGATGTTGACCTCCTCGGTCTCCAGCTGGGTGCGGGCAAACAGACGCCGCAGGCGCGGCATCAGCTTCTTCGGCTGTGCGGGGTCGAGAAAGCCGATCTCGACGAGGCCGCGCTCGAGGTGCTCGAACATGCCGTCGATCTGCTCGGCGGTAGCCGGCTCGCCGACAAAGCCGACGCCCTCGACGCGCGTGTCGCCCGTGCCGGTGTCGGCCAGCAGCGCCATGCGCACCTCGTACGCGATCAACTGCACCGCCTGCGACAGGTTCAGCGAGGCATAGGCCGGGTTGGCAGGAATGTGCGTGACGACATGGCAGCGCTCCACCACCTCGTTTGGCAGGCCGAAGCGCTCGTTGCCAAAGACGAAGGCAACCGTCGTGTCCGGCGCGGCCAGCAAGGCGGCCACCTCGTCCGCGGCAGCGCGCGGGCCGATGCGGCGCGGGCCGAATTCACGCGGGCGCGCGGTCAGGGCGATGGTGAGCGAAGCCCCCGCCAGCGCTTCACCAATGTCCTCGACGACGCGCGCATTAGCAAGCACGTCGTCGGCGCCGCTTGCCATGGCAACGGCATCGGCATGCGAGGTGGCGTCGGCTTGGCGCGGGCGCACGAGCACGAAGCTGCCCGCATCGGCGAATCCCATCGTCTTGAGCGCACGTGCCGTCGAGCCGACATTGCCGGGGTGGCTCGTCTCCACCAGCACGAAACGGCAGCGGGCTGCGCGCTGGCGCAACGTTTCCGGGTCGGCGAGTGTGGGGTTCGGTGCGGTTTCCGGGGCGACGGAGGCGGGGTTCATATACAATACGGCCACTCTTTTGACGGCGGGCAGGATCGCGAGATTGGCCCGCCGCTCGTTCTTCTACAATTCGCTGTGTTGTTTCGCCTGCCGCCAAGGCGCGCCAGGCGCGGAGATCCGTCATGCATCCGATGCTCAATATCGCCGTCCGGGCTGCCCGCAAGGCCGGCACCATCATCAACCGCGCGTCCTTCGACGTCGATAGCCTGCGCGCCGAGCGCAAACAGCACAACGATTTCGTCACCGAAGTCGATCGCGCGGCCGAAGCCGCGATCATCGAAGTCATCAAGACAGCCTACCCCGATCACGCGATTCTAGCGGAAGAGTCCGGCCAGTCCTGGGCCGACGGCGAGACCGCCAGCGAAAACGTCTGGGTGATCGACCCGCTGGACGGCACCACCAACTTCATCCACGGCTTTCCGCAATACGGCGTGTCGATCGCGTTGATGCAGCGCGGCGTGGTCACGCAGGCCGTGGTGTATGACCCGACGCGCGACGAACTCTTCACCGCGTCCAAGGGCGCCGGCGCGTTCCTGAACAACCGCCGGATCCGCGTCACGCGCCGCGACAAGCTGGCCGACTGCCTGATCGGCACCGGCTTCCCGTATCGCGACATGGAGGGCCTGTACGACTACACGCGCCTGTTCGCCACCATGACGGAAAGCTGCAAGGGCCTGCGCCGCCCCGGCGCCGCCGCCCTGGACCTCGCATACGTGGCCTGCGGCCGCCTCGACGGCTTCTTCGAGCAGGGCCTGAGCAAGTGGGACATGGCCGCCGGCTCGCTGCTGGTCACGGAATCGGGCGGGCTGGTCGGCAACTACAGCGGTGAATCGGGCTACCTCGACCAGGGCGAAATCCTGGCCGGCAACCCGAAGGCCTTTGTGCAGATGATCAAGATCACGGCGCCGTTCTCGCGGGCGAAGGCTGAGGCCTGATCGCACGGCCATCCCTGCAGGCAGAAAAAACCCGCCCTCGCGCGGGTTTTTTCTTTCCGGCTGGAGACCGTGCGCGGCACACCGCCGGCCGAGCTTGACGATGACAAACCCACAGCGTGTGCCCGGGTTTTGCGCTGCTCGACCGTCATTCACAATGAGCGTCCTCTTTGTGCGACGCCTTGCCATGAACACTGTCCTCGACCTGCGCCACGTTCCGTCGGAGCCCATCGGCCTATTGCAGCCACATCGACGAAAGCCGGGCCACGCCCACACTGGGGCAACCCGTGCCTCGCAACACACCGGCAAAGCGATGACCTGCCGGGCCGACCGCGCGGAGGCCGCATGACGCTGCCCCGCCCCATCCGCATCGAGACCCTCCTCATCGGCCGCGCCGTCGACTACACCCGCCCCGGCTCGCGCAGCGCCATCGACAAACGCCCGGTAGCCGATGCCGTGCAGATAGGCATCAACGGCATCACCGGCGATGAGCAAGGCGACCTGCGCGTGCACGGTGGCCCGGACAAGGCGATCCACCATTACCCATTCGATCATTACGCGGCTTGGCAGGCAGACCTGGGGGCCCGGCCGCTGCTGGCGCAAGCCGGCGCCTTTGGCGAAAACTTCAGCACGATGGGTGTGACCGAGGCCGACGTCTGCGTGGGAGACCGGCTGCGCGCCGGCAACGTGGTGCTGGAGGTCTCGCAGCTGCGCCAGCCGTGCTGGAAGCTCAACGACCGTTTCGACACGCGCGACATGGCGCGCCGCGTGCAGCACACCGGCCGCACCGGCTGGTACTACCGCGTGCTGGAAGGCGGCACGCTGCGCGCGGGCGACACCCTGGAATGGCTCGAGCGCCCGTGGCCGCAGTGGCCGCTGGCGCGGGTGCTGGACGTGCTCTATCGCAACATGCTCGACCATGCTGCGTTGACCGACATGCTGGCGCTACCGCTCACGCCATCGTGGCGCAAGCTGGTGGAAGGCCGACTCGCGCGCGGCGAAGTCGAGAGCTGGGCCAAGCGGATCGATGGCCCAGCGGCCGGTTAGAACGTTTCCCAGTCGGAATCGTCTCCGGCGGCGACCAGGGGCTTCGCCTTGGCGAGACTGGCCGGCACCACCGGCGGCGCCGGTTTGTCTGCCGACGCGGCGACCGGCTTGTCGGCTGCCTTGCGCAGCACGGGCGCCTTGCGCGGAGTGAGCCGGGCCTTGGCAGCCTCGGCACTCGGTTTGGCCGGTTCGCGTTGCGTCTTCGACCCATCCTGAACGGCCGGTGCCGCTGCGGGCGCGACGGCCATCGGTTCGGCCTTCGCTGGCGCCAGCGGTGCCGCACGCAGGGCGTCTGCATTCAGGCGGAACTGCGCGACGATCTGCGTGAGGCTCGCCGCCTGTTCTTCGAGCGACTGCGCGGCCGCCGCGGCCTGCTCGACCAATGCTGCGTTCTGTTGCGTGGCGTCATCGAGCTGCGTGACCGCGTGGCTGACTTCTTCAATGCCGGAGCGCTGCTCCTGGCTCGCGGCCGTGATCTCGCCCACGATATCGGTCACGCGCTTCACGCTCGCAACGATTTCACGCATGGTCGTGCCGGCTTCTTCCACCAGCGCGCTGCCAGCCTCCACGTTGCCGACCGAATCGTCGATGAGCGCCTTGATCTCCTTGGCCGCTGCCGCGCTGCGCTGGGCGAGGCTGCGCACCTCGCCGGCCACCACGGCAAAGCCGCGGCCCTGCTCGCCCGCGCGCGCCGCTTCCACAGCGGCGTTCAATGCGAGGATGTTGGTCTGGAACGCAATGCCATCGATCACCCCGATGATGTCGACGATCTTGCGCGACGAGGCGTTGATCGAGCCCATCGTCTCCACCACGCGCGTCACCACCTCGCCACCGCGCAACGCCACGTCGGAGGCCGACGCGGCGAGCTGGTTGGCTTGCTGCGCGTTGTCGGCGTTCTGTTGCACGGTCGACATCAGCTCTTCCATGGCCGACGCGGTTTCTTCGAGCGAACTGGCCTGCTGCTCGGTGCGCGAAGACAGTTCCAGGTTGCCGCTGGCAATCTCGCGCGTGGCCGTGCCGATGGTTTCCGACGCGCCCTTGATGCGCCCGATGGTCTGCACCAGCGCGCCGCGCATGCGGCTCATGGCGTAAAGGAGGCTGTGCTGGTCATCCGGACGCGTGGCGATTTCCACGGTCAGGTCGCCCGCTGCAATGCGGTTGGCGACGTCTGCGGCATAAGCGGGATCGCCGCCCAGGGTGCGCTGCAGGCTGCGGTTGGCCACGCCCGCCAGCAGCACCAGCACCACGGCCACCGCCGCCAGCAGGCCGCCGGTCTGATACAGCGAGCGCATGAAGGCCGCATTGATGTCGTCGATGTACGCGCCGGTCGAAACGATCCAGTCCCACGGTTCATACCGCAGCACGTAGGCGAGCTTCGGCACCGGTTCCGTGCCGCCCACGCGCGGCCACACGTAACGCGTGAAGCCGCCATCCGGCTGCTTGGCCGCGTTGGTCATGTCGACGTAGATCGCGTTGCCCTGCGAATCCTTGAAATCGCTGCGCTTCTGCCCGATCAGGTTGGCCGCCACCGGGTGCATGACCACCACTTCCTGCGAGTTCGTGATCGTGAAGTAGCCGTCCTTGTCATAGCGCAGCGCCTTGAAGCGCTCCAGCGCCTGCTTCTGTGCCTCGTCCTTGGTCAGGGTGCCGGCACGTGCCAGGTCGTCGTACTGCTTGACGAGGTTGACGGCCTGCGTGGTGACGCTCACCAGGTTGTTCTTGCGCTCTTCCATGCGGATCGCGCGTGCCTGCCAGGCGTTGAATACCGAGATCAGCGTCAGCGCGATCAGGCTGAATACCAGCGGCAGCCAAAGCTTTTGGCGGAAGCTGAGCTTGTTCATTCCAGACTCTCCGGATACGGAGCACGCGCGGCATGTGCGGGCGGGCTCTTCCATGGGTTGAGGGTTCCAGAAGGACTAACGGCACGGCTGGCGCAGTTCTTGAGCGATTCGGGCGCGAGCGGCCCCACCCGCAGGTGGGCGATGACGCGTCCGGCACGCTGCAAAAGCCCGTCGCCCACCTGTGCAACAATTGCGCGATTCCAGATTCAACCCCCGGCGCGCGACCGCCCGATCGCACGCCGCGCCTCCGTCTTTATTTGCACCGCATGGCTGAACACTCCGCTCCGGCTCTGGAGATCGACCCGAAATACGGCCCCTTCGACAAGCACACGCCGATGATGCAGCAGTACCTGCGTCTGAAGGCTGGGCACCCGAACACGCTGGTCTTCTACCGCATGGGCGACTTCTACGAGCTCTTCTTTGAAGACGCCGAAAAAGCCGCCCGCCTGCTCGATATCACGCTCACCGCGCGCGGCAGCTCCAACGGCATGCCGATCCGCATGGCCGGCGTGCCGTTCCACGCTGTCGAGCAGTACCTGGCCAAGCTGGTCAAGCTCGGCGAGTCGGTTGCCATCTGCGAACAGATCGGCGACCCGGCCACCACCAAGGGCCCGGTCGAGCGCAAGGTCGTACGCGTCGTCACGCCCGGCACACTGACGGATGCGGCGTTGCTCTCCGACAAGGTCAACAACCACCTGCTCGCCATTGCGCACGTGCCGGGCAAGCGCGGTGCCGCGCCGCTGATAGGCCTGGCATGGCTAAACCTCGTCGGCGGCGAGCTGCGCGTGATGGAGTGCAGCCCCGACCAGCTCGAACGCGAGCTCGAACGCATCCGCCCCGCTGAAGTGCTGGCCGATGACGCCACGCTCAACACCATCCAGTACGACGCCGCCCGCACGCGCCTGCCCGACTGGCACTTCGACGTGGACGCCGGCGCGCGCCGCCTGCGCGAGCAGTTGGGCGTGACCAGCCTCGTCGCGTTCGGTGCGGAAACGTTGACCGCCGCGCTCGCCGCCGCCGGTGCGCTGCTGAACTACGCGGCGGCCACGCAGGGCCAGTCGCTGCGCCATGTCATCGGCCTGACGGTCGAGCACGAAAGCGAGTTCATCGGCCTGGACACCGCCACGCGCCGCAACCTGGAGCTGACGGAGACGTTGCGTGGGCAGGAGTCACCCACGCTGTTCTCACTGCTCGATACCTGCTCGACCAGCATGGGCAGCCGCCTGCTGCGGCACTGGCTGCATCACCCGCTGCGCGAACGGGCGGTGCCGCAGGCGCGCCAGCAGGCCATCGAGGTGCTGCTCGGCAGCGACTGGCGGACGCTGCGTGCGACGCTGCGCACGCTGTCGGACGTGGAGCGCATCACCGGGCGGCTGGCGCTGCTCTCTGCGCGCCCGCGCGACCTGTCTTCGCTGCGCGATACGCTTGCCCGCCTGCCCGAGATTCGCGAAGCACTGCCGCAAAGCGATGCCGCCCCGCTGCTAGCGGAATTGCGCGCCGCCCTGGCCGTGCCCGAAGACGCCCATGCGCTGCTCCAGCGCGCCGTGATGGCCGAACCGGCCGCGATGGTGCGCGACGGTGGCGTCATCGCACGCGGCTACGACGCCGACCTGGACGAGTTGCGCGACATCTCCGAAAACTGCGGCCAGTTCCTCGTCGACCTGGAAGCCCGCGAGCGCGAGCGCACCGGCATCGCGAACCTGCGTGTCGAATACAACCGCGTGCACGGCTTCTACATCGAAGTCACCAACGGCCAGGCCGACAAGGTGCCCGACGACTACCGCCGCCGCCAGACGCTCAAGAATGCCGAGCGCTACATCACGCCCGAGCTGAAGGCGTTTGAAGACAAGGCCCTCTCCGCGCAGGACCGCGCGCTCTCGCGTGAGAAGCTGCTCTACGAAGAGCTGCTCCAGAAGCTGCTGCCGCACCTGGCCGAGTTCAAGCGCATTGCCGCGGCGCTGGCGCAGGCCGACGTGCTGGCCACGCTGGCCGAACGGGCGCACGCGTTGTCGTGGTCCCGTCCGACGCTCACGGATGTTCCGGGCATCGAACTCACGCGCGCCCGCCATCCCGTGGTCGAGCAGCAGGTCGAACAGTTCGTCGCAAACGACTGTGTGCTGCAGGACACGCGCAAGCTGCTGCTGATTACCGGCCCGAACATGGGCGGTAAATCGACCTTCATGCGGCAAACCGCGCTGGTCGTGCTGCTCGCCTACGTGGGCGCCTTCGTGCCGGCCGAAGCGGCCACCATCGGCCCGATCGACCGCATCTTCACGCGCATCGGCGCCGCAGACGACCTCGCCGGGGGGCGCTCGACCTTCATGGTGGAGATGACCGAAGCGGCCGCCATCCTGCACCGCGCGACGCCCAACAGCCTGGTGCTGATGGACGAGATCGGCCGCGGCACCAGCACGTTCGACGGCCTGGCGCTCGCATGGGCGATTGCGCGACATCTGCTGTCGCACAATCGCAGTCACACGCTGTTCGCGACGCACTACTTCGAGCTGACGCAACTGCCGCAGGAGTTTGCCCAGGCGGCCAACGTCCACCTGTCGGCGGTGGAACATGGCGATGGCATCGTCTTCCTGCATGCGGTGCAGGAAGGGCCGGCCAGCCAGAGCTACGGTCTGCAGGTTGCGCAGCTGGCTGGCGTGCCGCAGGCGGTCATCCGCGCGGCGCGCAAGCGGCTGGCCTGGCTCGAGCAGCATTCGGCCGACACGGGCGCCACCCCGCAACTGGATCTGTTCGCCCTCGCCGAGTGCCCGGACGATGAAGACGACGCGGCATCCACCGAGGCGCCCGACACTGCCCTGGCCGAAGCGCTCGCCGGCCTCGACCCTGACGACATGACGCCGCGCGAGGCGCTCGATGCGCTGTACCGGCTCAAGGCGCTCGCCGGATCTGGGGCCGGATGATGCAGCCCCGCCCGGCTCTTCGTCGCTGCATCGGCGCTGCCCTGGCGGCAGTCATGCTGCTTTGGGCGCCGGTTCAGGCCGCGCCCGGCAGGCAAGCAAAAGCGCCGGGCGGGTTCAGCTTTGCCGTCATCGGCAACGTGCCGGAACGCCCGGAAGACGTTGCGCCCGCGCGCGCCTTGCTTGACGCCGTCGATGCCGAGCACCCGGCCTTCGTCGTGCACCTGGGCAACCTCAAGGGCCGTGATGAATCATGCGCGGACGAGCTCCTCGAAGCGCGCCACGAACTGCTCGACAGCCTGATTTCGCCCGTCGTCTATATTCCGGGCGACCACGATTGGAGCGATTGCCAGCGCGCTGCCGCCGGCCGCTTTGACCCGCTCGAACGTCTGCTGCGCCTGCGCGAGCTGTTCTACCCCGACGACAACGCGCTCGGCCAGCGCACGATGGCCGTCATGCGCCAGTCCGATCAGGCCAAGTTTCGCAGCTACCGCGAGAACGCCCGATGGATCGTCGACCGTGTGCTGTTCGTCACCCTCAACGTGCCGGGCGACAACAACAACTACAAGACGGCCGGCGGCCGGAACGGCGAATACGAAGACCGGCTCGAAGCGAATCGGCAATGGCTGGCCCGTGCGTTCTCGCTGGCGCACCAGCGCAAGATGGAAGGCATCGTGATCATGATGCAAGCCGATCCGCTGTTCGAAGACGGCTGGGAACATCGCCGTGCTCCGAACCTGCTGGATGGCCTGCTGCGGCGCTCGCACGACGGGTATCTCGCGCTCAAGCGCCAACTGCGCACGCTCACGCGCGACTATGACGGCGCGGTACTCATCATCCATGGGGCCAGCCAGACGCTGCTGCTCGATCGCCCACTCAAGGACGATGAAGGCCGGCCCGATCCGCACGTCATGCGCGCGCGGACTTACGGCTCCCCGGTGCTTGACCAGTGGCTGGAGGTGTCCGTCACGCCGGGCCGGACACCGCTCTTCCACGTGCGCGGACGCCGCGTCGAGGGCGCGCCGCCGTCGCAGACCGCGCAATAGAAAACGGGAGCCGAAGCTCCCGTTCTCGTATCGGACCGATGACGATCAGTGCAGCGTGTGCGGCTTGTCGTCGTCTTCGTCTTCGTCGACGACTTCCAGGCCGTGGTCACCGTGCACGTGGCCGTGCTCGATCTCTTCCGCCGTGGCCTCGCGCACATCGGTCACCTTCAGCTCGAAGCGCAGCGCCATGCCTGCGAGCGGATGATTACCGTCGAGCACGACCTTGTCTTCCGCCACATCGGTGACGGTGTAGACAATGGCGTCTTCCTCGTCTCCGTCTTCGGGCACGCCCTCGAACTGCATGCCAACCTCGAGGGGCTCGGGAAAACGGTCACGCGGCTCGATCTTGATCAGCTCCTGATCGTATTCGCCGAACGCATCGTCCGGCTCGAGCTGCAGCTTGGTCTCGAAGCCTTGCTCATGGCCGTCCAGCGCTTCCTCGATCTTGGGGAACGTGCCATCATAGCCGCCGTGCAAATACACCATCGGCTCATCGGATTCCTCGATGACGTTGCCCTGCGCGTCGGACAGTTTGTAAGCCACCGACACCACCGTATTCTTCGCGATTTTCAATTGCGCACTCCATGAACGAAGTCCCATTATACGCTGCGGATGGCGGCGTCCAACCCGCCCTGGCCCCAGCGCACCCGGCACAGCTGCTCGGCGGCCTGTCGCCACGCGATTTCATGCGCACGCACTGGCAGAAAAAGCCACTGCTGATCCGCCAGGCGCTCTCTGCCGAAGAGATGCGCTCACTGCACTTTCCGCTCTCGCCCGAGCGGGTGCTGGCCCTGGCGCAGCGCCCGGATGTGGAATCCCGGCTGATCGCGCAATCCCGCGGGCGGTGGTCGTTCAATCACGGCCCATTCGACGAGCGCCCGCTGCCCTCACGCAAGACGCGCAACTGGTCGGTGCTGGTGCAAGGCGTGAACCTCGTGGAGCCCGCGGTCGAAGCACTGATGCGGCGCTTTCGTTTCATCCCGGATGCGCGGCTCGACGATGTGATGATCAGCTTTGCCACCGACGGCGGCGGCGTCGGCCCGCATTTCGATTCGTACGATGTGTTCCTGCTGCAGGCGCATGGCAAGCGCCGCTGGCGCATTTCGGCCCAGGACGACCTGTCCCTCGTGCCCGATCTGCCGCTGAAGATCCTCGCGAACTTCCAGCCGGAGGAAGAGTTCGTGCTCGAGCCGGGCGACATGCTGTACCTGCCTCCGCACTACGCCCACGACGGCGTGGCAGAAGGCGACTGCATGACGTACTCGATCGGCTTCCGTTCGCCGTCGTATCGCGAGCTGGCGGGCCACTTCCTGGGCTTCCTCTCGCAGACGCTCGAGGACGATCCGAAATTCGACGGCCGCTACGCCGATCCGGACCAGAAGCCCACGGACCGCCCGGGCGAGCTGCCCGCCGCCATGGTCAAGGCGCTCGCGCAAAAGCTCAATGCGCTGCGCTGGACGCCCGAGCTGGTCGGCGAGTTCCTGGGGGCGTATCTCACCGAGCCGAAGGATCACGTGGAGTTCGTCACGCAACCCCGCTTGCCGCTTGCCCGCTTTGCCGCCCGCGCGCGCAAGGAAGGCATCGTCCTCGACGCTCGCACGCAGGCGTTGTACGACAGCCAGCGGTTCTGGATCAACGGCGATACGTTCGAGCCTCCGGGTACGCTGCTTGCGTGGCTTGCCGCGTTGGCAGATGCCCGCGGTGCAAGCGCTGCGTCGGTGGATGCGGCGGCTGATCTGCCGGACCTCATGGACACCCTGCACGCGTGGTACGAGGAAGGCTGGCTCAGACTTGCAGACCCAGCCCGGCGTTCATTCCGCGGCTGAAACACATCGTTACAAAAGTGGCGGAATCGAGCGTGCGTCCCGCCCCACTCAGCTACACAGGGTAGGTAAAGGCCGCTATAATCCGACGCTAGCTTGCAGCCAAGCAGCTCTTGTGCACTCTGGCTGCCAGCGCAGAAGAAGGTGTCGTACCAGAGCGATAATTACCGGTAATTATTCATCGCCCTTTCTGTTGTTCGCTTTCCATATTCAGTTTAAGGATCGAAAAAATGAAAAAGTCTCTCCTGATCGCCTCGCTGATGGCTGCTGTGGCTCTGGCTGCTTGCGGTAAGAAGGAAGAAGCTGCTGCTCCGGCAGCTGCTCCTGAAGCTTCGGCTCCGGCCGCCGCTGCTCCGGAAGCCTCGGCTCCCGCCGCTGCTGCTCCGGCTGCTTCGGATGCCGCAGCTGCTCCGGCCGCTTCGGACGCTGCTGCCTCGGCTCCGGCTGCCGACGCTTCGGCCCCGGCCGCCAAGCAATAATCGCGTTTCTCGCGAGACAAAAAAGCCGACCTCGGGTCGGCTTTTTTCATGGGCGCATGACCGGGCAAACACCGCCCCGCCCGACCGCCAATCAAAGTTGTTTCTGATTCTTACAAGGCTGCCGGCGACGCGCTCAAACGCTGTGCCATGGCAAGCCCTCTTCCTGGTCCGCAATAGGCACCGCCTCCACCCCGATACCCAACGGGACCGCTATGGCCTCGGCGGCGAGCTGCGGCGTGTTGTTCTGCCTGGACAGATGTGCCGCCACAACCGTATGCAGCGCGGCATGGTGTACGCGGGTCAGGATCGCCGCGGCAATGTCGTTCGCCAGGTGACCGAAATCCCCACCGATACGGCGCTTCAGTGACCACGGGTAGGGCGAGTTCTCGAGCATCTCACGATCATGATTGCATTCGAGCACAAGTGCGTGCATGCCTTCCAGATGCGAACACAGGTACTCGGTCGACATGCCAGCATCGGTCAACACGCCCAGACGCCGCGCACCATCGCTGAAGACGAACTGCAGTGGCTCGCGCGCATCGTGCGGCACCGTGTACGGCAGGATCTGCAGATCGCCGATGCCGAAGACGTCGTCGGCACGACAGAACCGCACGGCTGCACGATCGGCACCGCGCAGTTTCTCGGTCGCGCGATACGTACCGTGGCTGGTCCAGACAGGGATATCGAACTTGGCGGCGAACGCATACGCGCTGCCGACGTGGTCGCTATGCTCGTGGGTGACGAGAATGGCGTTGAGGGATTCCGCCGTGCAACCGAGCCGTTCGAGCCGGCGCACGGTTTCGCGGATACCAAAGCCGCAGTCGAGCAGGATGCGCGTGCAGGTCGTGCCATCGCTGGATTCGACCAGCAGCGCATTCCCCTCGCTGCCGCTGCCGAGGCTGGCGAATCTCAGTGTCATCGCCCACCCAGGCAGCTGTACTGCATGATGCCGATCAGCGCAGTTGTTCGTCGAGCAGCGACAGGATGCGCTTGCCGATGTCGCCCGTCTGCGACGAGCCGTCGTCGTTCTGCACGGTCACGGTCGACGAATTGCCGCCGTCCTTGACCACCACGCGATAGCGCTTGGCACGCTTGAGGTCTTCGATCTTCGTGCCCGAGAACAGGCGAGAGAAGAAGCCCGGCGCATTCGCTTCCGCCTTGGTGTCGGCGTAGCGGACGAAGTACACGCCTTGCGAGCGGTCGCGGTCATCCACGGTGAAGTTCACGCGGTCGAGCGCCAAGCCCACGGTGCGCCAGGCGCGGTCGAAGGGTTCCGGCACCTGCAGAGCGGGCTGGCCATTCGATTGCGTCAGCAGCGACGGGCCTGCGGTGCGCGCAGCCTGGACGCCCTCGGTCGCCTTCGCACCCTGTTCCACCGGATGCGCGGCCTGCGTCTGCGCGAGCTTCTGCTGCGCGGCTTCCTTGCTTGCGCCCAGTCGCTGCATCAGGCGCGAGAGGAATTCGGCCTCCAGCTCGGGATCGGCAGGACGCGGCGTCCACACGGTCTGGTCCTTGGCCGAGCCGACCAGCTGTTCTTGCGCGCCGCGGTGCGAGATGTAGACCTCGACCGTGCCGTTCGGGCCTTTCTCGATGCGGGTGCGGAACTTGTCGCGCTCGCCCGTCGAGTACAGGCCGTCGAACACCTTGCCAACGGTGCGACGGATGATGTCCTGCGGAATCTTCGCGCGGTTCTCGGCCCAGTCGGTTTCCATGATGCCGGTCTCGGGCGAATCAATCACCAGCAGAAAACCGAGTTCTTGCCAGAACGTGCGCAGCTGCGGCCAGAGGGCGTCGGGCGTGGTCTTCACGACGAGCCAGCGCTGGTTGCCGTCGCGCTCGATGCGCATGTCGGACACGGAGGGGAGCACGTTGTCGGCACCCGAGCCCGGCGCCGTCACCTTCGGTGCCGTCGACGTGTAGGCCGACAGCGTAGTCGTGCCCGTGTCCGGTGCGGCGTAGCGGCGATCTGACTGGATGCTGGTCAGGTCGGGCGGGACTTCGAGCGTCGGCCCCTTCTTGGCCTGCGATTTGTAGTCGATGCGGTCCGGCTGCATCACCTCATTGACGGTATCGCAACCGGAAATCATGGCAACCGACAGCGCGGCCAGCAACAGGTGAGCAGACGTCGCCACAGCCCCGCGACGGGTTTGGTGCAGTTTCATTGACTTGCGATCCTTCGGATGAGAACGATGGCCTTAAGTGCCCAGACTGGGCCTTGAAACATCAGGAGAGCAGTCCTGCATCCTTGAGGGATGCGCGTACCACCTCGTGATACTGGGGTGCCAGCGGCGTCAACGGCAGGCGGATGCCACCTTCCATCTTGCCCATGGCCTGGAGCGCCCACTTGACAGGAATCGGGTTCGATTCGACAAACAGGTTCTTGTGCACCGACAGCAGCTGCATGTGGATGCGGCGAGCCGTTTCCACGTCGCCGCGCATGGCAGCGGCGCACAGTTCGTGCATGGCGCGCGGCGCCACATTGGCCGTCACCGAAATGTTGCCGTGACCGCCCAGCAGCATCAGCGCGATGGCGGTCGGATCATCCCCGCTGTAAATCTTGAACGAGGTCGGCGCGCCCTTGATGAGTTGCGCGGCGCGGTCGATGTTGCCGGTCGCTTCCTTCACGCCGATGATGCCCGGCACTTCGGCCAGGCGCAGCATCGTTTCGACCGTCATATCGGCCACGGTGCGGCCCGGCACGTTGTACAGAATGACCGGCAGATCGACCGACTCGGCCACCTTGCGGAAGTGCAAATACATGCCTTCCTGCGTCGGCTTGTTGTAGTACGGCACGACCTGCAGGGAGGCATCGGCGCCCACCTGCTTCGCGTAGGCCGTCAGCTCGACGGCCTCGGTGGTGGAGTTGCCGCCGGTGCCGGCAATGATCGGGATACGCTTGTTCGCCTGCTCGACCGCCACCCGGATCAGCTCACGGTGCTCTTCCACCGACACGGTCGGCGATTCACCACTCGTGCCGACGATCACGATGCCGTCGGTGCCCTCGGCGATGTGCCAGTCGATCAACTTGCGCAACGACGGGAAATCAAGGCTGCCGTCCTCGTGCATGGGCGTGACGATGGCGACGAGACTGCCGGAAATCTGGGTCATGGTTTCGAAAGCAGACAAAAGCGTGAACGTAAACAGTCGGATTGTACCGGATCGTCAGAACGGATTCGCCACATCTGAGACCCGTCAGGAGACGGGTAAGGCCCTGCCCTCAGCAAGTTCAAAGTGCGTAGCGCACGGCCGTCACGCCGCCAGGCTCGCGCACCGCGCAAATGCGCTGTACATAAGCGTTTTTTGGCGACGCGACAAACCCGTCTTCGTAGGCAATCACGCGCAGCCGGCCCCGTACGGCGTCGAGCAGCTCCCCCGGCGCCAGCAGGAATGCCGGATTGGACGGCTTGCCCACGGTTTCGTTTCCGACGGCGAACGTTTCATAGATAAGGCGTCCGCCCGGGGCGACGGCCGCGAGCAGTTGCGGCCACAGCGGCCGGTGCAGATAGTTCGTGACGACGACGGCGTCGAACACCGCACCGGCTGACAGCGGCCAGGGGCCACCCTCGATATCGGCAACGAGCGTCGTGGCGACGCCGGAAAGCCCGGAGAGCGCCGTTGCATCCCGGTCGATGCCCGTCACGCGCAGAGCGCGGGCGGCCAGCCACCGGACATGCCGGCCGCTGCCGCAGGCAACATCCAGCACCGATGCACCGGCCGGCAACCCGGCCGCCCATCGCACCACCCAGGGCGACGGCGCGGCAAGCGTGTGCAGGTCGGTCACGACTGGCAGCATCTGCGGCGTATCAGCTGTAGGCCAGGCCCATCGCCTCGCGCACCTCGCGCATGGTCTCCTGCGTGACCTTGCGCGCGTTGTCGCAGCCGTCAGCGATGATGGCGCGCAGCAACGACGGGTCGTCCATGTACTTCTGGGCACGCTCGAGCATCGGCTGCTGCTCGCGCAGGATGCCTTCGATCACCGGCTGCTTGCACTCCAGACAACCGATGCCGGCGCTGCGGCAGCCCTTCTGCACCCATTCCTTGGTGTCCGCATCGGAATAGACCTGGTGCAACTGCCACACGGGGCACTTGTCCGGGTCGCCCGGGTCGGTGCGGCGCACGCGGGCCGGATCGGTCGGCATGGTGCGGACCTTCTTCTCGACGGATTCCTTGTCCTCGCGCATGCGGATCGTGTTGCCGTACGACTTCGACATCTTCTGGCCATCAAGACCGGGCATGCGCGAGGCCTCGGTCAGCAGCACCTGCGGCTCGGGCAGGATGATCTTGCGGGCGCCTTCCAGGTAGCCGAACAGGCGTTCGCGGTCGCCCATCGAGAGGCTCTGGGATTCAGCCAGCAATGCGCGGGCCTGCTCCAGGGCTTCGTCTTCGCCGCGCTCCTGGTAGGCGGTGCGCAGTTCCAGATACAGCTTCGCGCGCTTGCCGCCGAGTTTCTTGGCGGCTTCGAGCGCCTTCTCTTCGAAGCCGGGCTCGCGGCCGTACAGGTAGTTGAAGCGGCGGGCGACTTCGCGTGTCATCTCGACGTGCGGCACCTGGTCTTCGCCCACCGGCACGAAGCCGGCGCGGTAGATCAGGATGTCGGCTGCCTGCAGCAGCGGGTAGCCGAGGAAGCCGTACGTGGAGAGGTCCTTCTCCTTGAGCTTCTCGATCTGATCCTTGTACGTCGGCACGCGTTCGAGCCAGCCCAGCGGCGTGCCCATCGAGAGCAGCAGGAACAGTTCGGCGTGCTCGGGCACACGGCTCTGGATGAACAGCGTGGCCTGCGTCGGATCGACGCCGGCGGCCAGCCAGTCGATCAGCATTTCCCACACAGATTCCTCGATCACCTCGGGCGACTCGTAGTGCGTGGTCAGCGCATGCCAGTCGGCGACGAAGAAGAAGCACGGGTATTCGGCCTGCAGCCGGACCCAGTTTTTCAGCACGCCGTGGTAGTGGCCCAGGTGCAGGGCACCGGTCGGACGCATGCCAGAGAGAACGCGTTCAGGAAACATGTGGGGAATGGAGTTGAAGACTCAGGAAAACAGCATCTGCAGCGGGCTCAGAATCCACTGCAGCAATTGAAGCAGCAGCGCCATGATCGGGCGCATCCAGACATTGGTGATGACGTTCGACAGGATCAGCGCCATCACGATAAAAAAGCCGAACGGCTCGATGCGGGCCAGCACCATCGCCGCGCGCGGCGGCAGCAGCGCAGCGAGCACGCGCCCGCCGTCGAGCGGCGGCAGCGGAAACATGTTGAACGCCGCCATCACCATGTTGACCAGGATACCGGCGCGGGCCATGCCAGTCAGGAACGGCTCGGTGACGCCACCTACGACGAGCGCCACCGCCAGCACGCCCCAGAGAATCGCCTGGACGAAGTTGGTGGCGGGCCCGGCCAACGCCACCCACATGCCGTTCCAGCGCGGATCACGCAGGCGATCGAAACGCACCGGCACAGGCTTCGCATAACCGAACACGAACGCGCCGCTCGTGGCGAAATACAGCAGCAGCGGCATCGCAACGGTGCCGATCGGGTCGACATGCCGCAGCGGGTTGAGACTGATGCGGCCCATGACAAAGGCGGTGTCGTCGCCGAAATGCTTGGCAACGTAACCATGCGCGGCCTCATGCAGCGTGATGGCAAGCAGGACGGGGATCGCGTAAACCGCGATGTTCTGGATCAGCGTGGGGTCCATAAGCCGGCTATTGTAGCAAGCGCGCGCCACAGCACGCCGGCCAGGTATGGCATCGACTACAGGCCCACGCGGGCCGCATCGCCGCGGCCCTTGCGAACGAGTTCCGGCTCGCCCCTGGTCAGGTCGATGACGGTGGTGGGCTCCGCCGGCGCCGGCCCGCCATCGATGACGAGTTCCAACTGCTTCTCCAGCCGCGCGCGAATGGCTTCCGCTTCGTTCAGCGGCACGTCGTCACCAGGCAGCTGCAGCGTGGCCGAGAGCAGCGGCTCGCCCAGCTCGGTCATCAATGCCAGCGGAATCGGGTGCTCCGGCACACGCAGGCCGATTGTCTTGCGCGACGGATGCGATAGCCGGCGCGGCACTTCCTTGGTCGCTTCGAGCAGGAACACGAACGGCCCCGGCGTGGCCGCCTTCAGCACGCGGTATTGCTTGTTGTCGACGCGCGCAAACGTGGCCAGCTCGGAGAGGTCGCGGCACATCAGCGTCAGGTGGTGCTTTTCGTCGATGCCGCGCACGCGGCGCAGGCGCTCCACCGCGGCCTTGTCGTCCAGGTGGCAGGCGAGCGCGTAGCAGGAATCGGTCGGCAGAGCGACCAGGCCGCCGGCGCGGATGATCTCGGCTGCCTGGCGGATGAGCCGGCCTTGCGGCGTGACGGGGTGAATCTGGAAAAACTGGGACATGCTCGGCCGGCGCTCAACTCATCCACCGGTGCCAGACCGGCGTGAGGTTGTCGGGCAGCGGCGGCAGCCCGCCGAGCTCGACACGCCCCTCTCCCGGGCCGTGGAAGTCCGAGCCTCGCGAGGCCAGCAGCCCGTAGCGGCGTGCGACGTCTGCGTACAGCGCGTATTGGTCAGGCGTGTGGCTGCCGGTCACCACCTCGACGCCCTCGCCGCCCAGTTCCTTGAACTCATCGAACAGCGCGTTGTGTTCGACGAGCGACAGACTGTAGCGCCCCGGGTGCGCCATCACCGCGACGCCACCGGCGCCCTTGATCCAGCCGATGGCTTCTGCCAGACGCGCCCACCGGTGAGGCACATAGCCCGGCTTGCCATCGCCGAGGTAGCGCTCGAACACCTCGGAAATGTCGCGGCAATGGCCTTGCTCGACCAGGAAGCGTGCGAAGTGCGTGCGCGAGACCATGTCCGGATTGCCGGCATGGCGCAGCGCGCCTTCGTAGGCCCCCTCGATACCAAGCTTGGCGAGCGCTGCAGCGATGTCTTCGGCGCGCGCGCAGCGGCCCGAGCGCGTGCGTTCCAGGCCTTGCACCAGTGCGGCGTTCTCCGGGTCGATGCCCAGACCAACGATATGCAGCGTGCGCCCCGCCCACGTGACGGAGATCTCCACACCGGCCAGATACGCCATGCCGAGCGACGTCGCGGCTTCACGCGCGGCGGCCTGGCCTCCCACCTCATCGTGGTCGGTCAGCGCCCAAAGCGTCACACCGTGGGCGGCGGCACGCGCGGCCACTTCGTGCGGCAAAAGCGCGCCGTCGGACACTGTGGAATGACAGTGCAGGTCGGCGTTGCGGGCGGAGGCGGCGGAGAGATTCGACATTCCGCCATTTTACTGCTGCGGCGCGAGATCGGGGCGGGTACCCTGCCGCCGCGCGCGCTTGGGAAGACCCGACTGCCCGTGCCGGTGTTCGCGGTGCGCCGCTGGCTGCGCGCTATAGTGGCCGCATCGCTTTATCCACGTGCTTGCCATGACTTCCGCCGCCCGCCCCACCGACTCGACCTCCCCAGTGGAACAGCGTATCGACGTGCTCGTCGTCGGCGCGGGCCCCGTGGGCCTGTTCGCAGCATTCCAGGCGGGTGTGCTCGGGTTGTCGTGCGTGCTGGTGGACGCCCTGGACCGCCCTGGCGGTCAGTGCACCGAGCTCTACCCTGAAAAGCCCATCTATGACATCCCCGCGCTGGTGTCGTGCACCGCGCAGGAACTTGTCGACCGCCTCATGGCGCAGTGCGCGCCGTTCAACTATCCGATCCTGTGCGGCCGCCGCGCCGAAGCCGTCGAAACACTCGAAGACGAGCACGGACGGCGCTTTCGCGTCACCACGAGCGCCGGTGATGTGTTCCTCTGCGCGGCCGTGCTCATCACCGCAGGCAACGGCGCTTTTACCCCGCAGCGCGTGGCCTTGCCCGAGGCCGCCGCCCTGGAAGGCCGCCACCTGCACTACGCCGTGCGCGACACGGCACGCTTCGCGGGCAAGCGCGTCGTCATTGCGGGCGGCGGAGACTCGGCGCTGGACTGGGCGCTGGCATTGCGCAAGGTCGCGGCGCGCGTGACGCTCGTGCACCGGCGCGAAGGCTTTCGCGCGGCAGATGCCACCGTGGCCGAGATGCGCGCTGCCGTGGCCGCCGGCGAGATGGATTTCGTGCTCGGCATGCTTTCCCGCCTGGACAGCACCCCCGACGGCACGCTCACCGGCGTGGCCATCCGCGGACGCGACGGCGAGACCGTCCTGCCGTGCGATGAACTGGTCGCCCTGTACGGCCTGGTGTCTGAGCCGGGGCCGATCGTCAACTGGGGCGTGGAAATGCGCGCAGGGCGCATCGTCGTGGAAACCACCGCGTACGAAACCTCGCGGCCCGGGGTATTTGCAGCCGGCGATATCGCCCTGTATCCGAACAAGCAGAAGCTGATCCTCTCCGGCTTTCATGAAGTCGCGATGGCGCTGCGCCGGGCCTACCGCTATGCGTATCCCGATAAGACGCTCGTACATACGCACTCGAGCAACGACACCGGGCTGCAAACGAAGCTGCATGTGGCGACGGCAGGATGACCACCTCGCTTTACGAAACCGTGCTGGGCACGCAGTACGCGCAGCTGGCGCCGGCGGTCCAGTCGTTCCACCGCATGGCGGGCCGAGTGCGCCTGCACGGAGAAGTTGAAACCGAACCGCCCGACTCCCGTGCCGCGCGCTGGCTCGCGTGGTGCATCCGCACGCCACGCATGCCGACGCAGGGCCCGATCCACTTCGCGCTCCACGCTACCGCCCGTGAGGAAACCTGGACGCGTCATTTTCCGCGGCACACGATGCGCTCGACGTTGACGCTGCATCGAGGGCGCATTATGGAGCGGCTCGGCGCGGTGCACCTGTTCTTTGCGCTGGAAGCGCAGGACGGTCTCTTGCGGATGCGCCTGGAAGCCTTGCGCTTTCTCGGTATCCCGTGCCCCGCATGGCTGCGGCCCACCGTGCTCGCCGAGGAAACGGGCAACGGCGAGCGCTTGCACTTCCACGTGCGCGCCAGCGTGCCGCTGCTCGGCCTCGTTGCGGCGTATCGCGGCTACCTGGACCTGACGACGCTGGAGCTGGCATGATCGTCGTCTATGACGCGCACTGTGGCTATGCAGCGGGGCAATCCAGTTTCTGCTGCGGCATGATCGACGCCGCCTGCTGCGCTTCGCGTCCATGCAAGGCGATACGGGCCGGCAACTGCTCGCACAGGCCGGCGTGAAGGCGGACGACGTCGATACGATGCTGTTCGTGCGAGAGGGCCGTGCGTGGCGTGACAGTGCTGCGGTACTACGTATCGCACATGTGCTCGGTTGGCCATGGCGCCTGGCATGGATGGGCTGGTTCATTCCGGTGACCCTGCGCGACGCGCTTTACCGCTGGGCCGCACGCAACCGCTATCGGTGGTTTGGACGTTCGGCTACCTGCATCCTGCCGCCACCGGACGCGGCCCACCGGTTTCTCGCTTGAACCGCGCCCTCAGGGCTGCCGGCAGAATTCCTCGATCAGCGCGGCCACCTGCTCGGGCTGGTCGTGATGCAGCATGTGCCCCGCATCGGCGATCAGTACCTCACGAAAATCGGGAAATGCGGCAAAGCGCGCCTTGAACTCGGGCAGCGGCACGTCGCCCGCAATGGCCTTGAGCGTGGGCGAGTCGACGGCTTCGACATGCAGCACGGGCGCGGTCACGCGTCGCCAGACTTCCATCACTTCATCCAGCCGATACAGCTGCGGGTTGACGATCTTGTGCGCCGGATCGCCGAGGATTTCCCAGCGGCCGTCGGCGTTCTGGCGCGACCAGTGCCGCGCCAGGAACGCTGCCTTGTCGGCCGGCAGGCGCGGATTGGTTTTCTGCAGGCGCGCGGCGACATCGCCCTCGGTGGCGTAAGTGCTCAGGCTCGGTTTGTCCTTGAGCTCGTCGAGCCAGCGCGCATAGCGGCGCGGTGCCTGGGACGGCTTTGACGCGGCCATGCCGAAACCCTCGAGATCGACCACGCGCCGCACGCGCTCCGGCCGGATGCCCGCATACAGGCAGACCACGTTGGCGCCCATGCTGTGCCCCACCAGAGTCAATTGGCCTTCGGGCTGGTAGTGGTCGGCGATGGCCTCGAGATCGGCCAGGTAGTCGGCAAACCAGTAGCACTCCACGCCAGGCGCCTCGGTCGGCCGCGCCGTCAGCCCGTAGCCGCGCCAATCGGGCGCCACGATGTGCCAGCGCTCGCGCAAGGCATCCACGAGAAACTGGAACGATGCCGACACGTCCATCCACCCGTGGAAGAGAAACAGGATCGGCGCGCCCGGCTCACCCCACTCGCGAATGTGGTAGCGCAGGCCGCGAACCGGCAGGTAAGTGGAGCGGGAGGCCTGGCGCACTGCCGGCTGCGTGGAGGAGTCCATGGTTTCCGTCACCGAATAGAAATCGAACGATCGTTCTTTTTCCGGCGATTATAGCGGCGGGCCGCTCCGCCCGTGGCGCTTAGAACGACGCTTCGAGCGCCGCGATTTCGTCGTCGTCGAAACCGGCCTGACGGCGGGCGTCGAGGTTGAACGGCCCGCGCAGGCGCGGTGCCCCGTATTGCTCGGCCAGTTGGCGATAGGTCGACACGGGGTCGAGCCCCACCCGCTCGCACAGCCAGCGGTACCAGCGGTTACCAACGGCCACGTGGCCGATTTCGTCGCGCAGGATGATGTCGAGGATGCCGGCTGCAGCCATGTCCCCCACGGCTGCAAGCTTGGCGCGAATGGGCGGCGAGGCATCGAGGCCCCGCGCCTCCAGCGTGCGCGGCACCAGGGCCATGCGCGCGAGCGGGTCGGCGGCAGTCTTCTCGGTCATCTGCCACAGCCCGTCGTGGGCGGGATGGTCGCCATAGCGGCAATCGAGCGTGGCCAAATGTGCCGACAACAGCGAAAAGTGCGTCGCCTCCTCAGCGGCCACGCGCGTCCAATCCTGGTAGAACGCAACCGGCATGCCGGCAAAACGCCACACGGCGTCGAGCGCGAGATTGATCGCGTTGAATTCGATATGGGCGAGCGCGTGCAGCAGCACGGCTCGGCCATGCGGCGTATCGATCGCACGGCGACGCGGCACTTCAGCGGGCGGCACCAGGACCGGCGCGCACGGCCGACCGGGCACGCTTCCCGCAGGCGCCGTAATGACGGCATCGATGCGCCAACTGGCGTCGTCCGCGCTCTTCGCGCGCTCGCCGAGGCGCAACGTGGCGTCGACCTTGCTGACAGGATCGGTGAGGCACAAGGCGGCCAGAGCGGCGTGGCGCAACGAATCGGCGGGCGTCTGGAGGGCGGTCATCAGCGTACAATTCGGACTTTCCGCCATTTTAAGTCGACGTGTCGCGGCGGCCGCGGGGCCGGCTTGAAGACGCGCGCCATTCCCCCATCTACGCAGATTCTGGAGACCGATCGCATGGCCCTCTACCAACTCGGCGACATTGCCCCGACCATCGACGACAACGCCTACGTGGCCCCCGAAGCGACCGTGATCGGCCGCGTGGAGCTCAAGGCGCGCGCCAGCGTGTGGCCGGGCGCGGTCATCCGTGGCGACAACGAGCCGATCACCGTAGGCGAGGCCAGCAACGTGCAGGAAGGCGCCGTGCTGCACACCGACCCGGGCTGCCCGCTGAACATCGGCGACCGCGTGACGATCGGCCATCAGGCCATGCTGCACGGCTGCACGATCGGCGAAGGCTCGCTGATCGGCATCCAGGCGGTGGTGCTCAATCGGGCGGTGATCGGCAAGAACTGCCTGGTGGGCGCCGGCGCGATCGTCACCGAAGGCAAGGTCTTCGAAGACGGCACGCTGATCCTGGGCGCGCCCGCGAAGGCCGTGCGCAAACTGACGGAAGACGACATCGCGAAGATGCACCTGAATACGGAAACGTACGCGGTGCGCCAGGCGATGTACAAGCAGCAACTGAAACGGATCGATGGATGACTGACGAGCTCAAGAAATTTGTATTCGACGCCGCGCCCGTGCGCGGTGAACTGGTGCGCCTGGAAGCGACCTGGCAAGAGGTGCTGCGCCGCCGCCGCTATCCCGCTGCGGTGCAGACGTTGCTGGGCGAAATGATGGCCGCCGCCGCGCTGCTGTCAGCCAACCTGAAGTTCAATGGCGCGCTGGTCATGCAGCTGCACGGCGATGGCCCAGTGCGCATGCTCGTCGTAGAGTGCAACTCCGACCTGTCGATGCGCGCTACCGCCAAGATCGTCGAAGGCGCAGAGATCGCCGAAGACGCCACGCTGGCCTCGATGGTGAACGTGCAGGGTCATGGCCGCTTCGCCATCACGCTCGATCCGCAAGACAAGCTGCCGGGCCAGCAGCCGTACCAGGGCATCGTACCGCTGTCGGATGAGAACGGGGCGCTCGCCAGCATGACCGAGGTGCTCGAGCACTATATGCAGACGTCTGAGCAGCTCGACACGCGCCTGTGGCTTGCCGCCGACGAGAAGGTGGCCTCCGGCATGCTGCTGCAGCGCCTGCCCTCGTACGGAGGCGCCATGGAGGGGCGCCCCGATCGCGAACCCGCGCAGGTGGGCGAGACCGGCCAGCCGCTCCATGAAAACGCGCCCGAGCAGGACCTCGACACGTGGGAGCGCGTCTGCCAGCTCGGCAAGACGCTGCGCCGCGAAGAGCTGCTCGAGCATCCGATCGACACGCTGATCAAGCGCCTGTACTGGGAAGAGCTCGAGGCCGCCGGCATCCGCATGTTCGAGCCGCAGGCACCGCACTTCCGTTGCTCGTGCTCGCGTCTGCGCGTGGGTGCGATGCTGCGCACGCTGGGCCAGCCCGAAATCGACAGCATCCTGCAAGAGCGCGGCAAGGTCGAGATCGACTGTGAATTCTGCGGTCAGCACTACAGCTTCGATGCGGTGGATTGTGCACAGCTCTTCGCGCAGGACACTGTCGCACAAGGTATTCAGGGCGCGCCGGACCAGCGCCACTGAGCGCGGCGACATAGTATGAAGATGCGTGAATAGCGGCACTTCCGCACGCCGCCCACACTCCAAGCCGCCAGTTCCGTCATCCGCCCGTTGCGGGGTCCACCATGCCAGAGCTCATCAACCGGTCATCCAACGTTCGTCGTACCGCGAGGCTCGCGCTGCCGATGGCGGTGGCCTTGCTGGCGTCCGCCTGCGTCGCCGTGCCGCGCGGGCCCGGCGGCACGCCTTATACGGCACGTTTGCCGGCCGATACACAGCCTGCCGAACCCGCACCGCTGTCGCCGGAAGATCGCAAGAAGCTTGATGAACTGAACGCCAAGGCGCTGCGCGAATCCGACCAGGCCGTTCAGCGCGAAGCCCAGGCGCGGGCCTATGCAGCCACGCCTTACTATGCGCCGTATCCGTACTATGGCAGCTACTCGGTCTACTACGGCAGTGGATGGCGCCACCGGGGTGGCTGGGGTTTCCGCTATGGCGCGCCCGTCTGGGGCTATCCGTACTACTGGTGAAGCGGGTCGATGCCGGGGGGCATCCACCCGGCGTTGTCAGTGCCGACTCTGCTGGCCCGCCGGGGGCGGAGGCGGCGGGGGAGTCTGGCTGGACTTGGGCGCCGGCGCCACGAATTGGACGAAACCCTCGTCGTCCTTGACCATGCCAAGCTCGTAGCGCGCGCGCTCTTCAATGGCGCCCGTGCCGTCCTTCAGGTCTTTCACTTCGCCCTCGAGCTTGGTGTTGCGCTGCTTCAGTTCGCCATTGCGCTGATTCTGCGCGCTCACCTGCTTCTGCATGTCCCACACACGCAGCCAGCCGCCCTTGCCGAGCCAGAGCGGGTACTGGATGGCAAGCAACAACAGCAGCAGGAACAGCGTGATCAGGCGCATGCGAACGTCGGGCGTGGAAGGTGCAGCCCCAGATACCACGCGACCGCCACATCGGCGGTCGCACGGTCATGCGGGGCGAAACTGCGAAGGATTATCGCAGGTTATAGAACGCCGACTTGCCGGGGTAGCTGGCGATATCACCGAGGTCTTCTTCGATGCGCAGCAGCTGGTTGTACTTGGCCATGCGGTCCGAGCGCGACAGCGAGCCCGTCTTGATCTGGCCAGCGTTCGTCCCGACAGCGATGTCGGCGATCGTGCTGTCCTCGGTTTCGCCCGAGCGGTGCGAGATCACGGCGGTGTAACCGGCGCGCTTGGCCATCTCGATGGCCGCGAACGTCTCGGTCAGCGTACCGATCTGGTTGATCTTGATGAGGATCGAGTTGGCGATGCCCTTCTCGATGCCTTCCTTCAGGATGCGCGTGTTGGTGACGAACAGGTCGTCGCCCACAAGCTGCACCTTCTTGCCGAGCTTCTCGGTCAGAATCTTCCAGCCGGCCCAGTCGCTCTCGTGCATGCCGTCTTCGATCGACACGATCGGGAACTTGTCGGCGAGGTTGGCCAGGTAGTTGGCGAACTCTTCCGAGGACAGTTGCAGGCCTTCGCCTTCCAGGTGGTACTTGCCGTCCTTGTAGAACTCCGAAGCGGCGCAGTCGAGTGCCAGCAGCACGTCTTCACCGGCCTTGTAGCCAGCCTGGTCGATGGCCGACAGGATGGTGTTCAGGCACTCTTCGTTGCTGGCGAAGTTCGGTGCGAAACCGCCTTCGTCGCCCACGGCGGTGCTCATGCCCTTGTCGGCCAGGATCTTCTTCAGCGCGTGGAAGATCTCGGCGCCGCAGCGCAGGGCTTCACGGAAGCTCGACTGGCCGACCGGCATCACCATGAATTCCTGGATGTCGAGGCTGTTGTTGGCGTGCGCGCCGCCGTTGACGATGTTCATCATCGGCACCGGCATCTGCATCGCGCCCGAACCGCCGAAATAGCGATACAGCGGCAGGCCGGCCTCTTCGGCGGCAGCCTTTGCCACGGCCATCGACACGGCCAGCATGGCATTGGCACCCAGGCGGCTCTTGTTCTCGGTGCCGTCCAGGTCGATCAGGGTGCGGTCCAGGAACGCCTGTTCCGACGCGTCCAGGCCCATGATGGCCTCGGAGATTTCGGTGTTGATGTGCTCGACGGCCTTCAGCACGCCCTTGCCCAGGTAGCGCGACTTGTCACCGTCGCGCAGTTCGATGGCTTCGCGCGAGCCCGTCGAGGCGCCCGACGGCACCGCGGCGCGACCCATCACGCCCGATTCCAGTAGCACGTCGCATTCGACGGTGGGGTTGCCGCGCGAGTCCAGCACTTCGCGACCGATGATATCTACGATGGCACTCATGAAAATCCCTCTTGGTGTCTTAAAGCAGGTAACGCTACGAAGTCGACCGGCGCCGGTTAAACGCCTTCGACCACGATCATGTTCATCTTGGCAGCCTTGGCGCGCGCGTCGCGGGCGGCGCGATATTCCTCGCTGTCATAGAAGACCTTGGCTGCGTCATAGCTCGGGAACTTGAGCACGACGACGCGCGTGGGAGCCCACTCCCCTTCCAATTGCTCGGTCTTGCCACCGCGCACCAGGACTTCGGCGCCGTGGGCCTGCATGGCCTTGGTCGACAGCACCTTGTATTGCTCGTATTGCACCGTGTCGGTCACGTCCACGTACGCGAGGATGTAGCCAGCGGCCATGTGTCTCTCTCCGGAAGCAGCAACAAACGACGACGGCGGCTAACAGCGCCGCCGGTCGGGTGGGGTCAAGCGTTCAATCGAACTGATTTTCCAGGAAACCGCTGCGCTTCGTGAGCGCATCCAGTTCTTTCAGTACTGACAGCAAGTCTTTCATGCGGCGCAGCGGCACGGCATTCGGGCCGTCGGACTTGGCGCATGCGGGGTCCGGATGCGTTTCCATGAACACGCCCGCCACACCCGTCGCAATGGCTGCGCGGGCCAGCACCGGCACGAATTCGCGCTGGCCGCCCGAGCTGGTGCCCTGGCCGCCCGGCAATTGCACCGAATGCGTCGCGTCGAACACGACCGGTGCGCCCGTCTCGCGCATGATCGCGAGCGAGCGCATGTCCGACACGAGATTGTTGTAGCCAAACGAAGCGCCACGCTCGCAGGCCATGAAGTTGTCTTCCGGCAGGCCGGCATCGCGAGCCGCATGCCGCGCCTTGTCGATGACGTTCTTCATGTCGTGCGGCGCGAGGAACTGACCCTTCTTGATGTTGACGGGCTTGCCGCTCTGCGCACAGGCGCGGATGAAATCCGTCTGGCGGCACAGGAAGGCCGGGGTCTGCAGGACGTCCACGACTTCGGCCACAGGCTTGATCTCGTCGATCTCGTGCACGTCGGTCAGCACGGGCACGCCCACCTGGCGACGGACTTCCGCCAGGATGCGCAGCCCCTCTTCCATACCGAGCCCGCGGAACGAGGCATCCGAGGAACGATTCGCCTTGTCGAACGACGACTTGTAGATGAACGGAATGCCAAGCGCGCCCGTGATCTCCTTGAGCGTACCGGCGGTGTCGATCGCCATCTGCTCCGATTCGATCACGCAGGTGCCGGCAATCAGGAAGAACGGTTTGTCGAGGCCGACTTCGAAATCGCAGAGTTTCATGATGTTCCTGTGCGCCGACGCCCTAGGCGACAGCGCGTTGCGCGTTCTGCTGGTGGTGCGCAAGCGCAGCTTCCACGTAAGCCTTGAACAGCGGATGGCCGTCACGCGGCGTCGAGGTGAATTCCGGGTGGAACTGCACGCCGACGAACCAGGGGTGCATCGAGCTCGGCAGCTCCATCATTTCCGGCAGGTTCTCCGACGGCGTGCGCGCCGAGATGATCATCCCGGCCTTCTCGAGCTGGGGCACGTAGTGGTTGTTCACCTCATAGCGGTGACGATGGCGCTCATTGACTTCCGTGCCATAGATCTGCGCGGCCTTGGTGCCCGGCTGCACCGGCACGCGTTGCGAACCGAGGCGCATCGTACCGCCCATGTCGGAATCGGCGGAGCGCTTCTCCACACGGCCATCGCGGTCCAGCCACTCGGTGATGAGGGCGACCACCGGATGCTCGGTCTCGTCATTGAATTCCGTGCTGTTGGCGTCGGTCATGCCGGCCAGATGGCGCGCGAACTCGATCACGGCCAGCTGCATCCCCAGGCAGATGCCGAGGTACGGCACGCCGTTCTCGCGGGCGTACTGGATCGCACGGATCTTGCCTTCCGTACCGCGCTTGCCGAAGCCGCCCGGCACCAGGATGGCGTCCAGCGACTTGAGCACATCCATGTGGCCCGACTCCAGTTCTTCGGAGTCGATGTACTCGATGTTGACGCGCGTCGAGGTATGCAGGCCAGCGTGGCGCAGCGCTTCGATCAGCGATTTGTACGATTCCGTCAGGTCGACATACTTGCCGACCATGCCGATGGTGATCTCGTGCTGCGGGTTTTCCAGCGTGTGCACCATGCGCGCCCACACGGACAGGTCCGCGGGCGGCGCCTCGATGCGCAGCTCTTCGCAAATGATGCGATCCAGCCCCTGCTCGTTGAGCATCTGCGGGATCTTGTAGATGGTGTCGACATCCCACACCGAGATGACGGCGTCCTGCGGCATGTTGGCGAAGAGCGAAATCTTCGCGCGCTCGTCATCGGGAATGGGGCGGTCGGCACGGCACAGCAGCGCGGTGGGCTGCACGCCGATCTCGCGCAACTTCTGCACCGAGTGCTGGGTCGGCTTCGTTTTGAGTTCGCCGGCGCTGGCAATGAACGGCACCAGCGTCAGGTGCACGAACGCCGCCTGGTTGCGGCCCAGGCGCAGGCTCATCTGACGCGCCGCTTCCAGGAACGGCAACGATTCAATGTCACCCACCGTACCGCCGATTTCGACGATCGCCACATCCGCCTTGCCGTCGTGCGATGCCTTGGCGCCGCGTTCGATGAAAGCCTGGATTTCGTTGGTGATGTGCGGAATGACCTGCACCGTCTTGCCGAGATACTCGCCGCGACGCTCCTTGCGGATCACGGATTCGTAAATCTGGCCGGTGGTGAAGTTGTTGGCCTTGCGCATCTTGGCCGAGACGAAGCGCTCGTAGTGACCAAGATCGAGGTCGGTTTCTGCGCCGTCCTCCGTCACGAACACCTCGCCGTGCTGGAACGGGCTCATCGTGCCCGGGTCGACGTTGATGTAGGGATCGAGTTTGAGGAGGGTGACTTTGAGGCCGCGCGACTCAAGAATGGCCGCGAGCGAGGCGGCGGCGATGCCCTTGCCGAGTGAGGACACTACGCCACCGGTAACGAATACGAACTTGGTCATGACCTAGCTTGCCGGGGAAAGCCGGATTATACCAAAGGTGCCCTCCACGATCCGTGACAGAACGGAGGATTTCGTCGGCTCAGGCGGCGTGCCGCATGGCGCCTGCTTCAGCACGCATGTCGTTGATCAGCTGGCGCACCAGCGCGGCCGTTTCCAGCGGTTTTTCCATCGGATACAGGTGGCTGCCTTCGATCCACCGCAGGCGGCTGCCCACGATGCGCCGCGTGGCCCCGAGGCCGACCTGCCGGATTTCGCGCGAACGCGTGCCCGCCACGAAGCTGACCGGGAACGGCGTACCGCCAGCCACCTTGCGGCCCATGTTGGTCGGCAGTGTCCGGTAGATCTGGTATTCGACCTCGCGCGAAAAGCGCAGTGTGCGCTCCGTGTCACGCCCCGTGGGTTCGGTGCCATGTTCGACGTAGTCGCGCAGCACGTCTTCGTCCCAGCGGTCGAATTTCTTCTTGGCCTTGAAGTGGCTCCAGACCGAATCGAGGTCGGGCCACACATTGCGCCGGTTCTTGGTGGCAGCGGCCGGCGACTGGCGCTCGTCGATGTCCAGCCACTGCGCCACGCGCAACAGCTTGGCGCGCCACCCGGCAATGATCGGGGAATCCAGCATCACGACACCGCGCACCCGCTCCGGCCGGCGCAGAGCCGCCATCAGACTGAGGAAGCCACCCAGCGAATGGCCCACGAGCCACACGGGCTCGGGCTGCGCATCGATCTCGGCCAGCAGCTCTTTCACGAGCCCCGGCCACGACCGCGTGACGGGAAAGCGCGGGTCATGCCCGAAACGCTCGACTGCCCGGATGTCGAATTCATCAGCCAGCACGCCCAACATCTTCCGGTAGGTGCCCACCGGAAATCCGTTGGCATGCGAAAAGAGCATCACGTCGCGCATATGCCGCTCCCGGCGCCTCAGTGAGGTTTCTGCGATCCGCCGGCCACGCGCTGGATCGTGGACACCTGCTCCAGCGTCGGCTCCGGCGCGCGTTTCGGCGCGGGCGGCGCATCGGCGGCCGGGGGCGCAATGCGCACCGGCTCCACGGCGATGGACGGGTGCCCTTCGCGGCGCAGCGGATGCGCCGCCTCGGGATGGGCCTCCCAGTCCGGATCGTCGATTTCGGCAAAGACCTGACGCAGCCGCTTGCCCCATGTGCTGCGGATCATCGCGAAATACGGGTTCTCCTCATCGATGGCGACAAACCGCGTCACCCGCAGCGAGTCCGCCTCGTAAACCAGCAGATCCAGCGGCAAGCCCACGGAGATATTCGACTTCAGGGTGGAGTCCATCGAGATCAGCGCGCATTTGGCGGCCTCGTCGAGCGGCAGGCTCGGGGTCACCACGCGATCGATGATCGGCTTGCCGTACTTGGCCTCGCCGATCTGGAAATAGCAGTTCTCGGGCGTGGCCTCGATGAAGTTGCCGGCCGCGTAGACGTTGAACAGGCGCGGGCGTTCGGCACCGATCTGCCCGCCAAAGATGATGCTCACATTGAAATCGATGTGGGCCTTGGCCAGCGCGGCGGCGTCACGGTCATAGACCTCGCGCACGGCTTCGCCGACGATGGTGGCCGCTTCGAACATGTCGCGCGCCGTCCACAGCGAACGTGGGTTGTCGCGCGCCTCGGTCAGCACCTGGCGCACGGCCTGGCTGATGGCGAGGTTGCCGGCAGTGAGCAGCACCATGACGCGATCGCCTTCCCGCTCGAAGACGGTCATCTTGCGGAAGGTGGAAATGGCGTCCACCCCAGCGTTCGTGCGGGAATCAGACAGGAAGACAAGGCCAGCGTCCAGGCGCATGGCAACGCAATAAGTCATCGGCGAAGCACGTACGGAAACAGTCGATCGAACGCATTCTAGCGCGCCAGCGGCAACGTGCCGGCACGCTTGGAAGGGATGCTCGATTCACCCGGGCTCAGGAAGGATCGGCCGGCAGCGGTTCGATGGAAATGCTGACGTCCATGGTCTCGGCGCCACCGCCCTGACGTACGCCGCGGATAGGCGCGGCTGACTGGTAGTCGCGCCCGACGGCCAGCCGGACATGGCGCTCGTCGGTAAAGCACTGGTGCGTCACGTCGATGCTGCACCACGTATGCGATTCGGCATCGAGGCACACGTCTGCCCAGGCATGGCTGGCGAGTTCCTCTTCGCCAATCGCGTGGAAATAGCCGCTGACATACCGCGCCGGCACGCCGAGCGCGCGGCAGCACGCCACCATCACCTGCGCCTGGTCCTGGCACACGCCGGTGCCGAGGCCGAACGCTTCGGCGGCGGTGGTGCCGACATGCGTCGTGTTCGACTTGTAGCGCACACGCTGGGCAATGGCCTGCGCAAGACGCAATGCGGATTCGGCATTGCCTGGCACGAGCCCGTGCTGCCGGGCGAAGGCGGTCATGTCGGCCGGCGCTGAAGTCAGCGGCGTGGTGCTGAGAAAGTACAGTGGCGACACGCGATAGCGCCCTTCCCCCGGCGCATCGGTAAAGTGCCGGCTGCCCGGCGCGGCGGCGGGAAAGGCCTCGACGATGCCGCGCGCGTCGATGGTGACGTCGTCCGTGCGCGCCCCCAGCGTGAAGTGGTGCACGACGTTGCCGAAACCGTCCGTGGCGCGCGTGAGGTTGCCGGGCGCATGAATCTGCCAGCTGTCCACCTGCTGGAGCGTGCCGCTGCGAGGCGTGAGCCGCAGCTCATGCACGCTGTGGCGCAGCGGCTCGGCATAACGGTAGACCGTCGTATGTCGAATTTGGTATTTCACGATAACGCGGGCGCCGCACATGAGCGACGGCCCGATAGGTACGGAAGGCCCCGCGCGTTACGCCACATCGAGCGGCACCAGGAAGTCTTGGCTGATCCCGTTGCCCAGATCGTTGATGCGCTCCAGGAAGTTGGTCAGCCATGCGTGCAAGCCCACGGCAAAAATGTCTTCGATGCGCGCGTACCGCAGGTCGGCGTGCAGTTTACCAGCGCGTCGTTCGGTTTCCGCCGACTGGCTGTTGCGCACGACCGAAAGAATCGCCACGACCTCGTCCATGCTGGCGAGCAGCGAGCGCGGCATATCGCTGCGCAGGATCAGCAGCTCGGCCACGCGCGTCGGCGTGATGACGTTGCGGTAGATCTTGCGGTAGACCTCGAAGCCGGAAACCGAGCGCAGCGTGGCCGCCCAGTGATAGAAGTCCCCCTGCTCGGCCGCAGCTTCGTCGCGCGTGGGCGTGGACTGGAATTTCACGTCGAGCAGCCGCGCGGTGTTGTCGGCGCGCTCGAGGAACGTGCCGAGACGCATGAAGTGGAATGCGTCGTCGGTGAGCATGGTGCCAACCTGCACGCCGCGCGAGAGGTGCGAGCGGAACTTGACCCACTCGAAAAACTGCGACGGATCATCGCGCAGCATGCCTTCGGCAATGAGGCGCTGCACATCGAGCCACGTCGTGTTGATGGTTTCCCACACCTCGGTCGTGATGGAGCCGCGCACGGCCCGGGCGTTCTCGCGGGCCCCGCGCAGGCAGCTCATGATCGACGACGGATTGGTCATGTCGCGCACCATGAAGTCGATCACGTCATCGCGCGAGAGCAGCCCGTAGCGCTCGTCAAACACCTGTGTGAGTTCCGAGATGTCGAGCATCGCCCACCAGCCCTGCTCGGCCACTTCCGCCGACTGCGGCAACAGCGAGGTCTGGTAGTTCACGTCGAGCATGCGGGCGGTGTTTTCGGCGCGTTCGGTGTAGCGCGCCATCCAGAAAAGGTGGTCTGCGGTGCGGCTGAGCATGGCGTTCCCTGTCGTGTCCGGTTATGTCGATGGTCGCGGCGGTGCTTCAGCGCTCCAGCACCCACGTATCTTTCGTGCCGCCGCCCTGCGACGAGTTGACCACCAGCGAGCCCGCCCGCAGCGCCACGCGCGTCAGGCCGCCAGGCACCATGCGCACATCCTGGCCCGACAGCACGAACGGCCGCAGATCGATGTGGCGCGGCGCGATGCCGGCCTCCACATAAGTCGGACACGTAGACAGCGCCAGCGTCGGCTGGGCGATGTACTGGTCGGGGCGCGCCTTCACCACCTCGCGGAATGCGGCGATCTCTTCCTGCGTGGCAGCGGGGCCCACGAGCATGCCGTAGCCGCCGGCGCCGTGCGTTTCCTTCACGACCAGCTCGCCCATGTGATCGAGCACGTATTGCAGATCGTCCGGCCGGCGGCACATGTAGGTGGGAACGTTGTTGAGGATCGGCTCCGCGCCCAGGTAGAAGCGGATCATGTCGGGCACGTACGGATAGATCGACTTGTCGTCCGCAACCCCCGTGCCGATGGCATTGCAGATGGTGACGTTGCCCGCGCGGTAGACCGACAGCAAGCCGGCCGCGCCCAGCGTGGAGTCCGGTCGGAACACCAGCGGGTCGAGGAAGTCGTCGTCGACCCGGCGGTAGATCACGTCGATACGCTGCGGCCCTTGCGTCGTGCGCATGTACAGGTGGTCGTCCTGCACGAACAGGTCTTTGCCTTCTACGAGTTCCACGCCCATCTGTTGCGCGAGGAAGGCGTGCTCGAAGTACGCCGAGTTGTACATGCCGGGCGTGAGCACGACCACCGTCGGCTCGGCAATGTTCTGCGGCGACACACTGCGCAGCGTGTCGAGCAGCAGGTCGGGGTAATGCGCCACCGGCGCGACCCGATTGCGCGCAAAGAGCTCAGGAAACAGCCGCATCATCATCTTGCGGTTTTCCAGCATGTACGACACACCCGAGGGCACGCGCAGGTTGTCTTCGAGCACGTAGAACTCGCCCTCGCCGGCACGGACGATGTCGATGCCGGCCACGTGCGCATAGATGTCGCGCGGCACGTTCACACCGAGCATGTCGGGGCGGTACTGGGCGTTGTTGTAGATCTGGTCCGGCGGAATGACGCCGGCGCGCAGGATGTTCTGCTCGTGATAGATGTCGTGCAGGAAGCGGTTCAGTGCATCCACGCGCTGGCGCAGGCCGCGCTCCAGCGTGGCCCACTCGCTTGCCGGAAAGATGCGCGGGATGATGTCGAACGGGATCGTGCGCTCGGTGCCGCTGTTGGTTTCATCCTTGTCGCCGTACACGGCAAAGGTGATCCCGACGCGGCGGAAGATGAGGTCGGCTTCGGCACGCTTGTTCTGTAGCGTGGTGGCGGATTGCGCGCCCAGCCATTCGGCGAAACGTCCGTAGTGGCTGCGGACCTCGCCCTGCTGGACGAGCGCTGCCGGGGCCGGTTCGGCGGCATGGGGGCTGCGGTCGCCATCATGCCAGTTGAGCATTTCATCGTAGAACCGGACTGCCATGCTTTTCTCCCCTGACGGCGCCGCGCGATGTACGCGGCACGTGGTTTTTATAGCACGGCGGTTTTGCGCGCCACAATGGGGCGAACCCGCCGTGCAACCGAGTTTTACGGCAGCGCATCATTTGCGTCCGTGGCCGTCGCCAGGGTCTGCACCTCGTGTGCGGAAGACCAGTACCGCGGCCGCATCGAGCGCGCGGTCCGGATATCGAGCCCATCACCGTCGGTCTGGATGACCACGGCGCCGGTCCGGTCGGTGCGCAAGCCTTCGATGCCGCGCGTCTCGTAGCGCTGCCACACCCGGGGGTGCGGGTGCCCATACCGGTTACGGTAGCCGACCTGGAAAATCGCCACTTGCGCGGACAACGCGTCCAAGAACGCGCCGCTGGAGCTTGTCTTGCTGCCGTGATGCGGTACAAGCAAGATGTCTGCCATCAGGCGCTCGGGCGCCTCGGCTTCCACCAGGGCCGCTTCCTGCTCGGCTTCGATGTCGCCCGCCAGCAGCGCTGCGTGGCGGCCGTTGCCGATGCGCAGAACACAGCTGCGGCCGTTGCTGGACACGCGCGCATCGTCGGCCGGCACGCGCAGGGGATGCAGGATTTCGAAGTCCACGCCGTCCCAGGCCCAGGCCTGCCCCGCCACGCAATCAGCAAACGCAGTACCCTGGGCCCGCGCCACGTCACGCAGCCGGTGCGTTTGCGGCAAAGACGCCAACATGGTGCGCACAGGCACCGCGTTGATCACCGTTTCGGTGCCCCCGGCGTGGTCGCTGTCTGCATGGCTGACGACGAGCGTGTCGAGCGCCTCCACCCCGTGCGCGCGCAGGTACGGCGTGATGACCCGGGCGGCGGCATCGGCGTTGTCCCCATACCGGGGGCCGGTGTCGAACAACACTTGGTGCCGGGCCGTCTCAACCAGCACGGCGGCACCCTGGCCGATATCGAAAGCCACCAGGCGGAACTCGCCCACCGCCGGCACGGGATTGCGCGCCAGCACCATCGGCAAGAGCAGCATCGTGCCCTGTGCCCGCCCTGCCCACGCGCGGTGCGCGCCTGGCACGAGCATCAGCGCCACGCCACCTGCCGCCAGCGACAGCGCCCAGGCAGGCGCCACCGGTGCCACCCAGACGGCCCAGCGCGGTTGCGCCACCCATTCGAGCCACGCCGCCAGCCACCGGAAGGTCGCTTCAGACGAGGCCAGCACGGGCTGGGCAAGCGGATCGGGCAGCGCGGTGCCGATCAGCGCCAGCGGCGTGGTCACGAAGCTGACCAATGGTATCGCGAGGCCGTTGGCCGCGGCAGAGACCACTGATGTCTGCTGAAACAGCAGCAAGGTCGCCGGCAACAGCCCGAACGTGACGGCAAGCTGGACACGCGTGGCACCGGCAACGCTGCGCAGCATGCGCGCGCCCCACCCTTCCGGCTCGGCATGGCGCGGGTGGCGCAGTGCGATCTGCGCCGCGATGAAGATGACCGCCACCGCGCCGAATGACAGCCAGAACCCCGCTGACATCACCGCCCACGGATCCACCACCGCCACCACGGCGGCTGCCCAGCATAGCGACAGGCTCGCCGGCACGCTGCGATCGGTCAGCCGGGCGACGGCGACGGTGGACAGCATCAGCAGCGTGCGCTGTGCCGGCACGCCCATGCCGGCAAGCAGGCAGTAACCGAGGGCCGCGAGCATGGCGGCGATGGCGCCCGCACGCGGGGTCGGCATGCGCAACGGCAGCGGCGTGCGCAGCCAGCGTGCGAGCCCGAACGAGCGGCGCCACAGCGCCATCCAGAGCGCAGCAAAGAGCCCGGCAATCATGGTGATGTGCAGGCCCGAAATACTGACCAGATGACTGATGCCGGTGCGGCGGAACAGCTCCCAGTCTTCGCGGGCGATGCCGCTCTGATCGCCCACCACCAGCGCGACGATCACCGGTGCGTAGCGCGCCTCCGGCAACGCGTCGAGGATGTGGCGCCGCACTGCGGCCCGCCAGCGCTCGACGCGCATTCCGAAGCCGCCATCCGCCTCGCCCAGCGCAACGTTCTGCGTGCGCTTGCCGGTGCGCACGTAGCCGGTGGCGCGCACGTTGTCGGCCAGCATTGCGTATTCACCGTCGAAGCCTCCCGGGTTCATCAGCGTGTGCGGGCGCTTGAGACGCAGGGTCAACTTCCAGCGCTGGCCGGGTTGCAGGTCTGGAATACCGGCGCGCCGGTCGACCTCGGCGGTGTCCTCGCCGGCGGCAGGCCAGCTGCGCATGCCGTACCACGACAGGCGCACGCGCGGCGGCACGGCGTCCGCTGCATTACTGGATTCGATCTGGAACAGGAACCGCGTGGCGTCCTCGCCGATCTGCGGCAACTCGGCCACGATCCCCGTGGCGATGATGTCCTTGCCTTCCCACGCGGGGCTCAACACCACTGAGAGTCGCTGCTGTGCCCGCCAGTCGCTCCAGCCGAAACCGGCCGCGACGGCGCTGGCCGTCAAGAACACGCACGCCCACACCGGCCGCCGCTGCACGCGCGCACAGAGCAGCAAGCACAGCATCAGCACCGCGAGCGGTTGCCACAACGGCGCGAGCGCCGGCTGCATCTGCAATGCCATGCAGCCGGCCACGAACCCGATCAACACGAAGCGCATCGCGCGCGTCAGGCTTGCAGCAGTGTCGCCAGGCGGGGAATGGCCTCGATGCTGTTGCGCCGCGCCTGCTCGGCGAGCACGTCGATGGCGATGCCGCGCAGCTGCGCCATCGCCTCGGCAATGCGCGCGACTTGCGCGGGCACGTTACGCACGCCGCCCTGCTCGCCGAACTGGTCGTCAGACAGCCAGGACGGGGCCAGGTCCGGCGCATCGGTTTCGAGCACGATCGATTCGATCGGCATTTCGTCCGCCAGCCGGCGTACACGGTTCGCACGCGAGAAGGTGAAAACGCCGCCAAAGCCGAGTTTGAAGCCCGCATCGACGAAACGCCGCGCTTGCTCGGGGCTCCCGTTGAAGGCATGCGCAATGCCGCGCACGCCGGCCTTGATTGCCGCGCTGCCGACCTGATCCTGCGATTTGCGCACGTGCATCAGCACCGGCAGATCGAACTCGCGCGCGATGCGCAGTTGTGCGCGGAAGACGGCGTTCTGCCGTTCGACATCGGGGTCCGGAATGAAGAAATCGAGCCCGATCTCGCCAATGGCGACAAAGCGTGGGTCGCCCATGGACGCCGCCACCTGACGGCGCAGTTCGACGAGGTCGTCATCGCTGGCCTGCGCGGCGTGGATGGGATGGATGCCGAGCGCATAGCTGCAGCCGCCGTGACGGTGTGCCAGTGCGCGCACGGTGTCGAAATTCCAGCGCGCCACGGCCGGCACGACGATGTGGCCAACCCCCGCCGCACGTGCCTGCGCAACGACGCCGTCACGATCGGCGTCGAAGTCTCGGGCATCCAGATGGCAATGGGTGTCGATCCACATGGTCGGTTCTGCGTTGGCAAAAGCACGCAACGTACCCGAAACGGCGGTGCGCTGGAATCCGCCGTTTCCGATAATGCCGCGCGCTCAGCGCTCCTGGTGCAGATGGCCCTCGCGCAGCCGGAAGATGCGGTTGCAGCGGCCCGCCAGCTCGATATCGTGCGTGACGATGACAAAGCTGGTGCCGAGCGTGCGCGTGAGTTCCAGCATCAGCTCGAAGACTTCTCCGGCGGTGTGGTCGTCGAGGTTGCCGGTGGGCTCGTCGGCGAGCACGCAGGCCGGCGAGCCCACCAGCGCGCGGGCGATCGCCACACGCTGCCGCTCACCGCCGGACAGCTCGCCCGGGCGATGCGCGGTGCGGGGCCCCAGGCCTACGCGCTCGAGCATCGCCTGTGCGGTATGGCGCGCCTGCGCCTCTTCCACGCCGCGAATGCGCAGCGGCATCGCCACGTTGTCCAGCGCGGTGAATTCGGGCAGCAGGTGGTGAAACTGGTAGACGAAACCGAGCGCCTGGTTGCGCAGCGTGTTGCGCTCGCGCTCCTTCATGGCGGTAAACGGCTTGCCGAGCAGCGACACGCGGCCGGACGTCGGCTCGTCGAGCCCGCCGAGCACATGCAGCAGCGTGCTCTTGCCGGAGCCCGACGCGCCCACGATGGCGACCTTCTCGCCAACCCCGATGCGCAGGTCCACGCCCTTCAGGACGTCGACGTTCAACCCGCCCTGGCGGAACGATTTGGCCAGCCCCTCGGCCTGCAGCACCACGCCCTGCGGCGCGGCGGCCGGCGCTTCCATGGAAGTCATGACGGCCTCACTCATAACGCAGCGCCTCCGCCGGATTCACGCGCGAGGCATGCCAGCTCGGATACAGCGTCGCCACCGACGCCAGGATGAAGGAAATGATGCCGATGGTCGCAATGTCGTTCACGCGCGGGTCCGAAGGCAGTTCACTGATGAAGTAGATGTCGCGCGGAAGGAATTGCACCTGGAACAGCCGCTCGATGAACGGCACGATCACGTCGATGTTGTAGGCGATGAGCGTGCCGAAGCCCACGCCCAGCAGCGTGCCGATGAACCCGATCGCCACGCCCTGCACGATGAAGATTTTCATGATCGAGCCCGGCTGCGCGCCCATGGTCCGCAGGATGGCGATGTCGGCCTGCTTGTCCGTCACCGTCATCACGAGCGTGGAAACCAGGTTGAACGCCGCCACGGCAATGATGAGCGTCAGGATGATGAACATCATCTTCTTCTCGGTCTTCACGGCGGCAAACCAGTTCTTGTTCTGGCGCGACCAGTCGCGGATGTAGAGCTCGCCCGACAGTGTGCGCGACAGCGCCTCGGCCACCTGCGGCGCGCGGTCCATGTCGACCAGCTTCAGGCGCACGCCGGTCGGGCCGTCGAGACGGAACAGGCGCTCGGCGTCTTCCATATTGACCAGCGCCAGCGAGCTGTCGAATTCATAGTGGCCCGATTCAAAGACGCCCACCACGGTGAACTGCTTCAGGCGCGGCAGCACGCCAGCCGGCGTGATCGTGCCCTGCGGCGCCACCAGCGTCACCTTGTCGCCCTGCTGGACGCCCAGGCCGCGCGCCAGCTGGCTGCCCAGGGCGATACCGAATTCGCCGGGTTTCAGATCGTCGATGCTGCCCGATTTGAAATCCTTGGCGATGTCGGACACCTTCGGTTCGTCGGCCGGCGACACGCCGCGCAGCAGCACGCCGCGCACGGCTTCGTCGCGCGTGATCATGGCCTGCGCGCCCACATACGGCGCCGCGCCGGTGACTTCCTTGTTCTGCATGGCCTCATTGGCGGTGCGCTGCCAGTCAGGCAGGCTGCCGGGCGCCATCACCTCGATGTGCGACAGCACCGAGAGCATGCGGTCGCGCACTTCCTTCTGGAAGCCGTTCATGACCGACAGCACGATGATCAGCGCCGCCACGCCCAAGGCAATGCCCAGCATCGAGATGAGCGAGATGAAGGAAATGAAGCTGTTGCGGCTGGCGCGCTTGCTTGCACGCGTGTAGCGCCAGCCGATCTGCCATTCATATGGAAATTTCAAAGGGGGTTCCCCGTGGGTGTGCGATTCGATGTGATCCTGCCGGCTCGCTGGCCAACGAGCCGGAAGTTTACAATCTCGGAGCCATGATTCCTGAACTCACCCTGATTGTCCCGTTTTGCGCTCCGGCCGCCGAGGTGGCAGACGACGCGTACCGTCAATTGACCTTGCCGGGCCTGGAAAGGTTGCTCGCGCGTGCGCGCGAGGCCGAACGCGAGCGCCACGACGACGCCTACCTGCCCACGCTGCCGCACGAGCGCTGGTTGGCCGCACATGCGGAGCTGCCCGTTGCGCCGCTTCCCTCGGCGCCGTACATGCGGCTGGCCGACGGCGGCACCGCCGACACCCGCACCTGGGCCTGCCTGCAGCCGGTGCACATCCATGCCGCGCGGGACCACCTGGTGATGCTCGACCCCGCCCAGCTCCAGCTCGAAGCCGCCGACGCCGACGCCCTGCGCGCGGCCATCGCGCCCCTCGTCGCCGAAATGGGCGTCACGCTCGACGCGACGCACGCGGCCCGCTGGTACGTCGCCGACGCGCCGTTCGGCGACCTGGTCGCCGCCGCCCCGCAGCGCGCCACCGGCCACAACATCGACATCTGGATGCACAAGGGCGAGCAGGAACGCGCCTGGCGCAAGTTCCAGAACGAGATCCAGATGACGTGGCATGACCATCCCGTCAATCAGGCGCGCGAGGCGCGGGGGCTGCTGCCCGTGAACTCGGTGTGGCTGTTCGGCCAGGGCGCGCTGGTCGATACGCGCCCGATTGCCGAACGCATGATCGGCAACGACGCCTTCTTCGCCGGCCTGTGCCACGCCGCAAACGCCACGGAACTGTGCGCCGCGACACTCGCCGCCGTGCCCTTCGACGACACCAGCGCCGCCGCCTTACTCGATGCAGCCACGCGCCCCTACCTGTCAGCGGACTGGTACGACTGGATCGAGACCCTGCGCGCGTTCGACCGCGACTGGTTCACCCCCGCCGCCGATGCGTTGGCCGATGGCCGCATCGATGCGGTTTCGCTCGTGCTGACCGGCGATTCGCACTATGCCCGCTACCGCGCCACCCGCAAGGACCTGACCGGCTGGCTGCGCCGTTTCAGCCGCGCCCGCACGCTGCGCGATGCGCTGTCCCTTCTCTCGATGGCTGCCTGAGCCTGATCCCGCATGACCCGCATCGCTGTCCGTTCGCACTCCGCCGAAGCCGCCACCACGCTGGCCGGCCACGGCATCCACCCCGTTCTCGCGCGCATCCTGGCCGCCCGTGGCGTCGCCCGGCCCGATGAACTGTCGACCGAGCTGTCCGACCTGCTGCCGCCGTCGCAACTCAAGGGGATCGACGACGCGGCCCGCTATCTGGCCGACGCCATCGCCGCCAGCAAGCGCCTGCTCATCATTGCCGACTACGACTGCGACGGCGCCACAGCCTGCGCCGTCGGCGTGCGCGGCTTGCGCATGCTCGGCGCGCAGGTGAGCTACATCGTGCCGAACCGCTTCGAATACGGCTACGGCTTGTCGCCGGAGATCGTGGCGCTGGCGGCGCGCGAAAAGCCCGACGTGCTCGTTACCGTCGACAACGGCATCGCCGACGTGGCCGGCGTGGCTGCGGCCAATGCGCTCGGGATCGACGTCGTCATCACCGATCACCACATGCCGGGCGCACAGTTGCCCGACGCGCGCGTGATCGTCAATCCGAACCAGCCGGGCTGCGGCTTTCCCAGCAAGAATCTGGCGGGCGTCGGCGTGATGTTCTACGTGCTGCTGGCATTGCGGGCGGAGCTGCGCAACCGGGGCGTCTTCACGCTGCAGGACCAGCCTCGCCTCGATGCGCTGCTCGACCTGGTGGCGCTCGGCACCGTGGCCGACGTGGTCAAGCTCGACGCCAACAACCGCCGGCTCGTGGCGCAAGGGCTCAAGCGCATGCGCGCGGGGCGGATGTGTCCCGGCATCGCCGCGCTCTTCCGCGTGGCCGGCCGCGAGGCCCGCCGTGCGTCCACGTTCGATCTGGGCTTCGGCCTCGGCCCGCGCCTCAACGCCGCCGGGCGCCTGGCCGACATGACGCTCGGCATCGAATGCCTGCTCACCGACGACTACGACCGCGCCCTGGCCATCGCCGCGGAACTCGACGGCATGAACCGCGAGCGCCGCGAGATCGAAGCCGGCATGCAGCAGGAGGCGCTGGCCATCCTCGACACCATGCACGCCATCGACGGCGGCGGCCGCCACACCATCGCGGTCTACAACGAGACGTGGCACCAGGGCGTGATCGGCATCGTCGCCTCGCGCATCAAGGACAAGTTTCACCGCCCCGTCTTCACCTTCGCGCCCGGCGACGACGGCGTCATCAAGGGCTCCGGCCGTTCGATTCCCGGCTTTCACCTGCGCGACGCGCTGGACGCCGTCCACAAGCGCTGCCCTGGGCTGATCGTGAAGTTTGGCGGCCACGCGATGGCGGCGGGGCTGACGCTGCGCGAAGACGGCTTCGATGCATTCGTCGCCGCCTTCGAGGCCGTCGGCCGGGAGTGGCTGACCGAGGCGCTGCTCTCGCGCGTGCTGGAAACCGATGGGGAGGCCGACCCGGAATGCTTCACGCCGCAATTCGTTGAGTTGCTCGAAACCCACGTCTGGGGCCAGGGCTTTCCAGCGCCGAGCTTCTGCGGCGAGTTCGACGTGCTGTCGCAGGCCGTGCTGAAAGACAAGCACCTCAAGCTCAAGCTCGGCCGCGGCAAACAGCAATTCGACGCCATCTGGTTCAACCACGCCGAGCCGCTGGGCGCGTCCGCCTATGTGGCCTA
This sequence comes from Ralstonia mannitolilytica, assembly GCF_905397375.1. Taxonomy (GTDB): domain Bacteria; phylum Pseudomonadota; class Gammaproteobacteria; order Burkholderiales; family Burkholderiaceae; genus Ralstonia; species Ralstonia mannitolilytica. The sequence goes on along the minus strand of NZ_CAJPVG010000002.1, from coordinate 436,097 downwards.
CCGCCTCGACAACAACACCTTCAACGGCATCACCCGCGTGCAGATGGTGATCGAGCACGCGCAATAGACTCCGCGCCGAACCTTGCGCCAGCGCATAAACACATGCCAAAACTGTCTGACGGCGCGCCAACGACGCAGCCGTCGGCCACGGCGGCTGCGTTACAATGCGTGTTTGCCGGCTGGGCAGCAGCCACGCCCGCGCACCCCACGAATTCCTAGCCTCTTCTTCCAAGCGAAATGACTCACGTCGTTACCGAAAGCTGTGTCCGCTGCAAGTACACCGACTGCGTGGACGTCTGCCCCGTCGACTGCTTCCGCGAAGGCCCGAACTTCCTGACCATCGATCCGGACGAGTGCATCGACTGCGCCGTCTGCGTGGCCGAGTGCCCGGTCAACGCCATCTACGCCGAAGAAGATGTGCCCGCCGATCAGCAGAAGTGGATCGCCATCAATGCCCAGCTCGCGCAGGCCGGCTGGCCGTCCATCACCAAGACCAAGGCCCCGCTGCCCGACGCCGACGAATGGAAGGACGTGAAGGACAAGGAGCAGTACCTCGAACGCTGATCGCTCGCCTTCATCGTCACCGCAAAAAAGGTGTTGACGGCGAGAACAGAAACTAGTTAGAATTCATTTCTTCGCTGATGCAGCGATTCCCCGATAGCTCAGTCGGTAGAGCGCCGGACTGTTAATCCGTAGGTCCCTGGTTCGAGCCCAGGTCGGGGAGCCAAAATACAAACGCCTCGCTTCGTGCGGGGCGTTTTCATTTGTGGCGGCGGCGTCGTGTATCGTCTTGCACCGGCGGATCACCGCCCAAGCCCGAGTGGTGAAATTGGTAGACACCGCGGACTTAAAATCCGCTGCGCCCTAATCGGCGCGTGCCGGTTCGATCCCGGCCTCGGGCACCATCCACAAATTACGCCGGTTACCGCCCTCTGTAAACCAGCGTAATATCAAAGGGTTACAGCCGAAGCACTGTATATCCGAACAGCCATCGTTTACCGCCTCGCGTCGCATTGCGTAGAATGTTCTACGCAAAAATTACGCAAGCGGCTCCCCACGATGGCCTCCTTCTCCCAGAGTGCAAACGGCTGGCGGGCACAGATCTATGTGGCCGGCGAGCGAGACTCCAAAACCTTTCGAACGAAACGCGAGGCACAGGCATGGGCGTCAACGCGTGAACAGGAACTGCGAGACCGGCTCACCAAGGGGGAATCCCATACCCGCACCGTGGCTGAGATGCTTAACCGATACTCTGCTGACGTGTCGACCAAGAAGCAAGGCGCTCGAGCCGAGCAACTACGCATTCAAGCGTTCTTACGGGACTTCCCCGCCCTCGCAGCAAAGACGCTGGCCAACGTGAAGACGCCAGACATCGCCGCATGGCGCGACGCCAGGCTGTCGGGTCACCTGCCGGATGGCAGGAAAATCCGCCCCAACGCCCCCTCCTCGGTGCTTCGCGACATCAACTGGCTACGCAATGCATTCTTGACCGCGCGGGACGAGTGGCACTGGATTGACCACAACCCGTTCACCGGCCTTACCATGCCGAGCGAGGGCCCACCAAGGTCGCGCCGCGTTACTCCACGTGAGGTCAAGTTGATCTGCCGCCGGCTGCACTACAGAACCGGGCAAGCCCCCGCAACAAAGAGCCAGGAAGTTGCGCTCGCATTCCTGATCGGCCTCCGCACCGCTATGAGGGCGGGAGAGATACTGAGCCTGGGGCGCGATACGCTAGATATGAAACGGCGAGTCGCCACCGTGCGACACAAAATGCAGTACATAACGAAGCGGCCGCGCGAAATCCCTCTGTCACGCCACGCCCTGCGCCTATTGCGGCCTGTGGCGGACCGCCAGCACTGCTTCACGATCTCATCGAAATCGCTTGATACCCTGTTCCGCAAGGCCCGCGATCAACTGATGATCGAAGACCTGCACTTTCACGACACCCGCGCCGAAGCGCTCACCCGCCTGTCACGCAAGGTGGACGTAATGACGCTGGCCAAGATCAGCGGGCATACCGATCTGCGGATTCTGCGGGAGGTGTATTACCGCGAGGCAGCCGAGGACATTGCGGCTCGCCTTTAATCCACTCCCGGCTCGCGCTCATACCCGTCGCACGGGTAGCTCGTATTCGGCAGACCTCGATCGCAACCAATGACAACGGCGTAGTGCCTCAGGCTGGGGTGAAACTCGAAGCCCCAGACAGCGTGTGCCTTATCGAGCACGAAAAATTAAAGAAAGACCGGTGGCAGTGTATAATCTTAAACAGCCTTACGAATCACAAATTACTATGCGAAAAAAAATAGAGCACACAGGGCCGGAGACAGGGAGGCTCGCATTTCTAGACTACCTTAGGATTATTGCCTTCGTCAGTGTGCTGGTGGGACATGAATTCTACAAAAGCGTCACAGACCTAATTCAGAACGAACAAGCTCACGCCACGTTCAGAATGTTTGCGCGCCTTCTTGAGCCTTTAGTCTTTGGAGGAGGCACAGGTGTCGTTTTGTTTTTCATGGTGTCCGGCTACGTCAACACGCATGTCCTGCAGAAAGAACAGTCAGTTGTTTTTTTATCAAGAGGATCTTCAGAATATATCCTCTCTTCGCTTTTGCTGTCCTGCTGCAGTATGGGTTGGATCTGCATCACGGCGTCGTCAGAGACAAGCTCGAGCTGCTGATGCAGCTTACTCTGCTGGGAGACTTTTTCGGGACACCAGGGACTCTAGGCTGGGTCGACTGGTCGTTACGTATCGAAATTGTGTTCTACGCCTTTATGACACTACTTGCTGCTTTCGGGATACCTAGACGCGAAGGAAAATTTTTCCCCTGCATAATCGTCGCCTCGACAGTCGCGTTAGCAGAACTGCCAGCATTTCCAGATAATTCTTTCACCATCGGTTATCTGAACATATTTGCCCCCTTTCTGTTTCTTGGGGCAATGTTTTATTTGGCAGAGAAGGGGCGAGTCACCGGTGGCGTCTTGTTTTGGTTCACTGTGCTTGTTCTAAGCCAAAGTTGCACACTCGTTGAAATTCATCGCCCGAACTTAGTCGGCGCACAGTTTTCAATCTACGCCTACCTGATCTTCTTGGTAGCTTGGCTCGGCAGGAAATTCTTGCAACCGTCGACGTTGTTTCAGGGACTTTCCGAACTCACGTTCTCCATCTATCTCTTCCACACGTGGCTCTTCGAGTCCATCTTGGCACGTATTGGGCGCTTCAAATGGACTCTGTTTGGAAAGGAAAATGATGCTCTTTTCATTCTCTTCGCGTTCTGTCTCGTCTGTGTCTTCGCCATCGAGCGCCCGGGAATCGCCGTGGGAAGGCGCGTTGCCGCCTTCGTACAAGAAAGGCTAGCACGCCGTAGACAGCCGCCTGCCGCCATGCAGCCGGATTCAAGGGCTGCCATTTAACACCTACGCCAATGCCTGGATCACTCGCGCCAGCTTGTGGTCTTCAACGTTGGGCACCGGCCAAGCTGCGTGCCCGATCTTGATCAGTGGCGCCGGGTGCTGCCATGCGCGGATCAGGCGCGGCACCAGAGGCACGACGTCCTGGCCGTTGCGATACAGGTTGACCTGCACGCCGTGCGCGGCCAGTAGCGCAGCCAACGTACCGTCGGCGCTCACTCGCGGCGGCTCGAAGCCATAGACGGCCCGCGGCGCCCGGCCCCACTAGGCAGAGTAGCGCGGCGAAGAGGATCGCCAGCGCAGCCCCTTCGCTGTGGCCCACCGTGACAGCCGGCGTCGGGAGCGCGAGGAGCTGCGCGTGCGATCGGTGCGTCTTCGTATTCATCGTGACGCACCACCGGTGCATGTGCCGGTCCGGTCGCGGCCCAGCGGCGCGATCAAACAACAACAGCGCGCAGGCCTCGCTTGCACCCGCGCGCATCCATCCAGTACGTCGAATCAGCCCACCAGCCAGCGCACGCCGATGTTGATGAGCGCGCCGGCGGCGACGAGCCCGACCCACAACACGGCTGCACACAGCAACGGACGCACCCCTGATTTCAGCAACATCGGCACGTGGGTCTGCGTGCCGATGGCGAACATCGCACAAGCCAGCATGGCGGTATCGATCGCGTCGATGGGCGCATGCCATACCGCCGGAATCGCGCCTGCAGAATTGGCCAGCGTCACGATCAGCAATCCCACCGCGAACCACGGCATCGCCCTCCAGGCGTGCCCTGCGGCCTTGCGCACCGCCTGCTGGCGCGAGACGGCCACGTGCGCCCGCCCGTCTGCGGCCGTCGTGCACGCCAGGATCACCAGCAGCGGCGCCAGCGCCAGCACGCGCACCATCTTGCTGACGACGGCCGCGTTGGTGGCGTCCTCACCCAAGGGGCGCGCGGCCGCAATCACCTGCGCCACTTCATGGATGGTCGAACCGATGTACACGCCAAAGTGCTCAGGCGCCACCGCCACGCCAGCATGCGCAGCCAGCGCATACAGCCACGGGTACAGAAAGATGCCGGCGGTGCCGAACAGCACCACGCTTGCGATCGCCACCGCCGTTTCGCGCGGGGAGGCCTTCACGGCGGGCGCCACTGCCAGCACGGCGGCGGCGCCGCAGACCGCACTGCCGGACGCCACCAGCAAGGCCTGCGCACGCGCCAGACCAAACCAGCGCGTGCCGATCCACGTGCCGGCCAGCATGGTCGCTGCCAGCACCACGAGCGGAATCACGACGCCCGACGTCCCCAGCTGGTGAATCTGCGCCAGCGTCAACCGGGCACCATAGAGAATCACGCCGGTGCGCAGCAGCGTGTGCCGCGCAAACTGGATCGCACCTGGGGTGAGCCAGCGCTGGTGCCCCGGCACATGCCCCACGGCCATGCCCAGCAGGATGGCCAGCGTGAGCGCGCTCAGGCCGAGATGTCCGGCCCAGGGCATTGCACCCAGAGCCACCGCCACGCCGGCACAGCTCAACAAGACCGCCACGCTGGCCAACGTGCGCCCGTCAAACCCCGCTGTCGCGCTGGGGGCCGCCAATTGCTTCTGTGCAGTCGTCATCACGCTCGCCTTGCTTATTCGTTGTGCGCATAACGATATGCACATCGTGATAACCTGTAAAACAGGTAATTTTTGTCATTACAACCACTTTTATGGATATGAAAGCGCCGCGCGTAACCCTTCGGCAGTGGGCCGTCTTCGCGGCCATCGCCAAGAGCGAAACGACGACCGCTGCTGGCGAAGCTCTCGGCCTCTCGCAATCAGCCGTGAGCGCGGCGCTGGCCGAGCTGGAGTCGGCGCTCGGGCATCCGCTGTTCGACCGGCATGCACGGCGGCTGCACTTGAACGCCTTGGGCCGGCAACTGCTGCCGCAGGCCCAGGCGCTGCTCGATCACGCCGATGCGCTGGAGCACGCCACGGCGCAGCCCAATGTGCGGCTCCGGCTTGCAGCCAGCAGCACCATTGGCAACTACGTGCTGCCTGCCCTGCTCGCCGATTTCCGGCACCAGATCGCGCCAGGCAGTCAGCTCGACGTGCTGATCGGCAACACGCAGGACGTGGTAGACGCCGTGCAGCGCTTCGAAGTCGACATCGGGCTCATCGAGGGCACGTGCCGCGGCGAGGCGCTGGAGATCGAAACGTGGATCGACGACGAAATGGTCATCGTGGCCGCGCCAGGGCATCCGCTCGCGCGCGGAGCCGGCCCCGTCTCGCATGCGGCACTGCGCGAGGCGGGCTGGCTGATGCGCGAGCCGGGCTCCGGCACCCGTGAGCTTGTCGACAGCCGCATCGCATCGGTGGTGGGGCCGCTGCATGTCGCCCTGGAGCTGGGCCACTCGGAGGCGATCCAGCGCACGGTGGCGGCGGGCTACGGCATCAGTTGCCTGTCGCGCCACGTGGTTGCCGACGCGCTGCGCGACGGACGGCTCGTCGAGGTGGATAGCGGCCTGCCGCGCATCGCCCGGCCGCTGCTCATCGTGCGTCACCGCGACAAGCACCCGACGCATGGCCTGACGCAGTTCATCAGCACCCTGCGCCGCCACGCCACCGCGCCGGATTCGAAAAAAAATCGCGCGGGGGACTAGCGCGATCCGAAAAAGGTTGTTATAGTCTCGTTTCTTCGCGGGGCGTTAGCTCAGTTGGTAGAGCAGCGGACTCTTAATCCGTAGGTCGAGTGTTCGAGTCACTCACGCCCCACCAGAACTCGCGTAAAAAGCCCAGTCCTCACCGACTGGGCTTTTTGCTTTTGTACTCGAAGACATTGCCGCCCCTTCCCTTCTCTGGGCCATGGCGCGGAATGCCACGCGGTGCACCACAGAGGTGGCGCGCCACTAGTCGGCAAGGTCGATGCGCAGGCGCATGCGCAGGCTCAACGTCTGACCGGGCTCCAACGCGCGCAGCCCTGTGCCCTCCCACCCCTGCGCCGCCAGGTTCACCGCATCGGCCACGTGCGAAACCGGCTCCAGACAGAAATAGGACTGGCCGCCCGGCGCATGCAGGATGCAATGGTCCAATGCTCCTTCTGCGTCCAGCGTGAGCGTGCCCTCTGCGCGTGCCAGCACGGCCTGCTGCTGCCAGTCGCTGTAGTAGACGCTGAGGGCTTCGGGCAGGGCGCGCAGCTGTCGAAAATCTTCGCGGGGCGCGACACGCTCGCGGCGCAGGGCGACTTCGCCGGCGTCGGTCGGCCACATGGTTCGCGCATCAAACTGCACTCGCGTATCGGCGGTCCGGGTGAAGTACGGATGAAAGCCGCCGCCGGCCGGCATGCTGCTGTCGCCGTCGTTACAGAGCGTCATGACGGCGTCGAGCCCTTGCTCACTGAGTACGAACGTCTGGGTAGCGGTCAAGGGCCACGGCCAGTTGCCGGGCTCGGGCGCGTATCGCAGGCCCAGCACGATGGACGAAGCGGTGTGCTGCTCCACGTCCCATGCGCGCGCATGCGCCAGCCCGTGCATGGCATGGGGCTGGCCCGGGTGCGGGGCGAGATGGACGGTCCGCCCATTCCATGGGAAGCGCGCATCCCGGATGCGGTTGGAAAACGGCAGCAGCGGATAGCAGCCCGCCTTGGGCCAGGCCAGCCCGTCGAACCCGTCACGCAGGCACTCTGCTGACATCGGGGCCAGCCAGTCGATGCGCTGCCCGCCAGCGCCCACCGAAGCCAGCGAAGCGATGCGGCCCCCGGGCGGCCGGCGCGACGGCCATCGTCAGTGCGCCGGCCTGCAATGTGTGCACCGGCCCCGGTGCCAGCCACGACGTACCCGCCATCAGAACGAATGCCGGATGCCGACCATGCCCACGAACTGGCTACGCCCGTTCGACGGCGTGCCGTTCTGCGAATCGCCCACCGACGCCACGGCGTCAACCATGCTCGTGCCGGCGCCGCTCGCGCGCAACGTCTGTCCGCTGGCCCGCTGGTACGCCTCGATCGCGTAGAAGGCCGTACGCTTGGACAACGAATAAAGCTGTTCCATCGAGAACTGGTTGTACTTGGCCGGCGACGTGATGCCGTTGCGCGCCTTCTCGGCGGTATAGCTGTAGCCGAACGCGAGTGTCAGCGCGGGCGTGGCTGCATACGTGGCAATGGCGCCCACGGTGTTGAACGTGGCCGATTGCGTGAACAGCGACGTGGCGCCCGGCTTGTACTGCACGTTCGAGTAGTTCAGCCCGACCATCACCTTGCCGAAGGTGTAGCGCGCCGCGGTGGCGATGAGCTGGGCGGTATCCGCCGATGCATAGCCCGCGTTGACCGGCGAGTTGTTGGCGAACGTGCCGACGTTGCTGAAGTTGCCGGCGGTCGCGCCGTTCGACACGTTCTTCAGGCGCGTATAGCCGGCGCCCCACGAGAACGCCTGGTAGTCGTAGCGCAACGCCGCACTGACGCTGCTGCCGTGGGAAATGCTGCCCGCCTGCTCGCCAAAGCCATACTGCACGCCAGCCTGCAGGCCCCCGAACACCGGTGACGTATACGTGATGGAATTGTTGAAGCGCAGCGTGGTGTCCAGCGCATCGACGTCACCCGGGTGGGCGCCGGTGGCGCCGGTCAGGACATTGGTCGGTCCGAGCGATGCCACGTACTGGAAGTACGGCGTGTACTGACGACCCAGCGTGACCTGCCCGTAGTTCTTGTTGTTCAGGCCCACGTAGGCCTGCCGGTTGAAGAGGAAGCCGGCCTGGCTCTGCTGGCCCGTGTCGGCATTGAAGCCGCTCTCCAGCCGGAACAGTGCCAGGTTGCCGCCGCCCAGATCTTCGGTGCCATACAAGCCGAACTTGCTCGCCAGGAGCGCGCCCGAGTTGATGTAGGTATTGGAGTGCCCGCCCTGGTTGCTCGAATACGCGAACGCGTTGTCCACCACGCCATACAGCGTGACCGATGTCTGCGCAGACGCATGCATTGAAGCGCCCGCGCACAGCAGCGCCGCCGATACATAGAGCGGGGTGAGGGAATGTTGGGCTCGTGTGGTTTCCATCGTTGTGATCTCGGTTGTCTCCTGCACCAAGGAAAAACCGCGCGCCGCCGGGCTCTCCGGATCCCGATGCCGGCACGCGATCGGATGCGGCACTAGGCCTGCAACTGCAACGTCAGGCGGCGCCAGCCACCCTCGACAGCGGTCTCCAGCACGCGGGCTTGCGGCGTTTGCACGGTTCGCGCATCGCCTGCGGGCAGGAGAATTTCAACGGTATCGGCCCGCGTCGGCATGCGGCCTTCGCGTGAAACATGCAGCGTGACGGTGTGGGCGTCTGAGACGGCCCGCACATGCCAGCGGCCATGCTGCCCTTCCCGCCACGCTTCGGTTTCGCCGTCGTCTTCGATGCAGCCGCCGACAGCCTCGCCCGCACCTCGCACGGGCACGAGGAGAAAGCCGCGCTGGTCGGCGCGCCGGTCGAAATGCTGCTCGGCCACGTTCAGCGCGATGACGCCGCCTTCGCGGATCAGCATCACCGGCTGATCCCACGGTGCGGGCAGGGTGACGCTCCGGCCGCCGTCGAACGCTTCGCCGCTCCAGTACGACACCCAGCGTGCGCCGGCGGGGAGATACACGGTGCGCTCGCTCTGGCCTGGGTCCACGACGGGCGCGGCCAGCAGCGATGCGCCGATCATCATGTCGTCGCACTCGTCGTAGCAGCGGCGATCTTCCGGGAACTCGGCAAAGGTCGGCTTGAGCACCGGCTCGTAAGCCTGCGTCGATTGCCACAGCAGCTCGTACAGATACGGAATCAACCGGTAGCGCAGCTTGATGAGCGAGGCAATTTGCGAGGTGACCTGCGGATACATCCACGGTTCGTTGACCGTCTTGTCGTCGTTCCACGAGTGGATGGAGAAGCGCGGCAGGAACACGCCAAAGGCCACCCAGCGTACGAGCAGCTCGGGCGACGGCGCCGGGCCGGCAAACCCGCCGATGTCGTGGCCGATATTGGAGACGCCCGAGAGCGCGAGCCCCAAGCCCATCTTCAGGTTGTAGCGCAGCGTCTCCCACGACGTGTAGTTGTCGCCGGACCACGTCTGCACGTAGCGCTGCATGCCGACGCTGCCCGAGCGCGAGACCAGGAACGGCCGCCGCTGCGGTGCGTACTCCAGTTGCGCTTCGCGCGACGCACGCATCATCAGCATGGTGTGCAGCACCTTGGCCTCGCGGATCGGCGTCTTCTTGCCGAAGCCGTGCGCGAACGCGTTGGGCGTCCAGACCTCGAACTCGTTGTTGTCGTTCCAGGTGGCGGCCATGCCGTAGTCAAGCAGCGCGCTCTTGACGTTGGCCTTCCACCAGTCGAGCGTCTTGGGGTTGGTGAAGTCCAGATATGCACCGACCTCGTCCCAGAACTGCACCCACGCCGGTTCGCCATTGGCATCGCACACCAGCAAGCCGGCGGCTTTGGCTTCGTCAAACTTCGGGTGGTCGCGCAGCAGGCACGGCTTGATGTTCGGACACAGGCGGATGCCTGCATCCAGGTAGCTCTGCACAAAACCGCGCGCATCGGGGAACTTGTCAGTGTTCCAGTGGAAGACGTAGCGCTTCGGCCCGATGGACGTGTAACCCGACGACAGATGGAACGAATCGCACAGGATGTCGTGCTTTCGGCAGCCGTTGATGAACTCGGCCATCTGCTCCTGCGCGTTGGGCGCGTCGGTGTACGTCATGGTCGAGCCGGAATAGCCCAGGCCCCACTTCGGCATCCACGCCGGGCGGCCGGTCAGCCATGTGAAGCGGCGCGTGGCATCGAGCGGTGTGTCGGGCGAAGCAATGAAGTAGTAGTCGAGATCGCCAAACGGTGCAACGAAGTAACGATAGTGGCCGTGGTAGTTGTCCAGCTCGCGGCCCATGTCGAAGCTGCAGTCCGACAGCGTGTCGTAGAACAGCCCGAAGCCGGTGCGGTTTTCCGGGTGCCACGTCACGTAGAACGGGATGTGCTTGTACAGCGGATCGGTCGTGCGCGCGCTGTAGCCCATCGCGTCGATGTTGCGCATCTCATAACGCTGGTGTGCGCGGTTCATGTCGCCGGCGCGCTCGCCCAGGCCGAAATACATCTCGCCGGGCTCGCGGCGCACGTAGTGATAGACCTGCTCGTCCCAGTAGCCGAAGTTGTAGGCCTGCGTGGCGCGGTCGGCCAGCACGGTCTGCCATTGGCCCGATCGGCCGCGCGTCTCCCAGGTGCAGAAACCACCTGCGAGCGCAATGCTCAGGCGGATCTTGGTGGTCTGCACGCGCAGCGTGTCGGCGTCGGCGTGCAGCGCAAACGCCGGCAGGCTGAAGCCGCTCATGTCGCGCCGGTCGCGCCCCTCGAGCGGCGCGTCTTCCGCGCCGGGCGCAATCGACCACGTGGCCGGGCCACGCAACTCTCCGTGCGGCAGCACGAGCACGCGCAGGATGTCGTCTTCCAGCACAAAGACTTCAATGGCGGCGCCGGTGCCGCTTGCCAGGCGCAGGCGATTGCCTTCGCGCGCCTGCAGGTCAAATCGGGGGGGATGCAGCAAGGACATCGTCTTCAACTCAGCTTTGAAACAGGAAGGGAGGACTGCGCCTGACGCGCCGCGCGCTCCTCATGGGATTGTCCGCGGATCAGCACGATCAGAAGCACGGCGCCGGTCAGGTCGAATGCGCCGAGCATGCCGAACAGCGGCCCATAACCGATCTTGTCAGCCAGCGCCCCGACCAGCAGCGAGAAGCCCAGGCCGCCGATCCACGCCGACATGCCCGCAAAACCGCTGGCGGTACCGACCTCTTCCGGGTCGAACACATCGGCGGAAAGCGTGTTGACCAGGCCCGAAATCATCTGGTGCGCAAAGCCGCCCACGCAGAACAGCACGATGGCCGTGTACGGCGAAGCGACCAGCCCCACGCACGCCGGGCCGATCATCATGACCGCGCCCAGCACGACGCCGCACACGCGCGACCACACCAGAGGAATGCGGAAACGCTTGATGAGGAACGGCGACAGGTAGCCACCGGCGAGGCCGCCGAGGTCGGCCGCCAGGAACGGCAGCCACGCAAACATGGCGATCGCCTTGAGATCGAGGTGGCGCTCATTGACGAAGTACAGCGGGATCCAGAAGCTGAACGTCTGCCAGGCCGGCTCGGCAAAGAAGCGCGCGAGCGCGATGGCCCAGAAGCGGCGCGACGTGACGACGTCCTTGACCGGCCGCTTGCCGCGCTCGGCAGCCACGGGGCGCAGCTGTCCGCCGATGATCTTTTCGCGTTCGACGCTGGAGAGCGCGGGATGGTCCTTCGGCGAACGATAGAACGCGAACCACAGCGCCGCCCACAGGAAGCCGATGGCGCCCGTCACCACGAACGCGGACTGCCACCCATATCGCAGATGCAGGAAGATCACCAGCGGCGGCGCCAGCATCGCGCCAAGCGAGGTGCCCGAATTGAACCAGCCGACGGCCACGGACTTTTCCTTGTCGGGAAACCATTCGGCGACGGCCTTCATGCCCGACGGAATGGCCGCGGCTTCCGTCAACCCCATCAGCGCGCGAAAACCGGCAAGCGAGAGCCAGCCGCTCGCGCCCGCATGCAGCACGCCCGCAAACGACCAAAGCACGCCGAACAGCGCAAAGCCGATGCGCAGTCCGACCAGATCGACAATGAACCCGCACACCGGCTGCATGATCGTGTAGCCGACCTGGAACGCGGCGACCACGTAGGAGTACTGCTGGGTGCTCATCCCCAGTTCGTCCTTGAGCGTGGGCGCGAGCACGCCCAGCGAGTTGCGCGCCAGATAGTTGATGATCGTGCCCAGGCACACCAGCACGATGATCCACCAGCGCAGTCCCTTGATGGTCTTCACGGTTTGTCTCCGGATCTTTTTATATTGGGTAAGACACGGGCAGCGCAGACCGCCCGCGGGTGTTGCCTGCTCAGCGGACCATGCAGGGCCGCTTGTTGTCGAACTGCCAGTCGGGGATCAGCTGGCGCATGGCGATGGCATCGTCCCGCGCGCCCAGGCCATGCTCCTTGTAAAGCGCATGCGCCTTTTCGATCTCGGCCATGTCGAGCGTGACGCCCAGGCCCGGCGCGGTCGGCACATCGATCTCGCCGCCGACGATCTGGAACGGCTCGCGCGTGAGCCGCTGGCCGTCCTGCCAGATCCAGTGCGTGTCGATGGCGGTGATCTTGCCGGGCGCGGCGGCCGCCACGTGCGTGAACATCGCCAGCGAAATGTCGAAGTGGTTGTTGGAGTGCGAGCCCCACGTGAGGCCCCAGTCGTCGCACATCTGCGCCACGCGCACCGAGCCCTGCATCGTCCAGAAATGCGGATCAGCCAGCGGAATATCGACCGAATGCAGCTGGATGGCGTGACCCATCTGCCGCCAGTCCGTGGCGATCATGTTGGTGGCGGTGGGCAGGCCGGTCGCGCGCCGGAATTCGGCCATCACCTCGCGGCCGGAGTAGCCGTTCTCGGCGCCACACGGGTCTTCGGCGTAGGCCAGCACGTGGTGCTTGTCGCGGCACAAGCGGATGGCTTCTTGCAGCGACCACGCCCCGTTCGGGTCGAGCGTGACGCGCGCCTCCGGGAACGCTTCGGCCAGCGCGGTGGTGACGACCATCTCCTCGTCGCCGCTCAGCACGCCACCCTTGAGCTTGAAGTCCTTGAAGCCGTAGCGCGCATGCGCTGCCTTGGCCAGCCGCACCACGGCTTCGGGCGTAAGCGCCTCCTGGTGGCGCAGGCGTGTCCAGTCGTCGGTGGCGTCGCTGCCGTCGGCGTAGTCGAGGTCGGTGCGCGTGCGGTCGCCCACGAAGAACAGGTAGCCCAGCGCCGGCACCTTGATGCGTTGCTGCCCCTGCCCCAGCAGCGCGGCCACCGGCACGCCCAGATGCTGGCCGAGCAGGTCGAGCAGCGCGCTCTCCAGCGCGGTGACGGCATGCACCGTGGTGCGCAGGTCGAACGTCTGCAGGCCGCGCCCGCTGGCGTCGCGGTCGGCAAACTGCCGGCGCACGGTATTGAGCACATTGTTGTAGGCGCCGATCGGTTGTCCGACCACCAGGGGCGTCGCGTCTTCAATGGTCTTGCGGATGGCCTCGCCGCCCGGCACCTCACCCACGCCGATATGGCCGTCGGAATCTTGCAGGATGGCGATGTTGCGAGTGAAGAACGGGCCATGCGCGCCGCTGAGGTTCAGCAGCATGCTGTCGCGGCCGGCCACGGGAATGACCTGCAGGCGTGTGACGCGCGGGCCGTGCTTGGCGGCTTGGGGGGGTTGGTGATCCATCGTCATCGGTGATATGTCATCAGTCGTCGTACAACATGGACGACGACTATAATGGACACTTCCCAACGGGGTCACCCTGGTAAACCCGCAATCCGCCGCCGGAGACCGCATGCCCGACACCAGCCCGCCCGCAACGCTCGTGCGCCGCACCCAAAGCCTCGCAGACGTTGTGGTGGACCACATCAAGGGGCGCATCGCCATGGAATCCCTGCGCCCCGGCGACAAGCTGCCCACCGAATCCGCGCTGATGGAAACGCTGGGCGTGAGCCGGACCGTCGTGCGCGAGGCGATCTCGCGCCTGCAGGCCAAGGGGCTCATCGAAACGCGCCACGGGATCGGCAGCTTCGTCCTGCCGCCGCGCACCGACAACAGCATCCCGCTGGGCGAGGCCTCCACGCTGCACGACATCCTGTCGATGCTGGAACTGCGCATGGCCATTGAAACGGAATGCGCCGGACTGGCCGCGCAGCGCATCAGCGCTGCGGAAATCGACGCGCTGCGCGCCGCGCTCGACGCCATCGAGCAGGACCAGGCCGAGGGCCGGGACAGCGCGACCTCCGACCTGCAGTTCCACCTGAGCATTGCACGCGCCACGGGCAACGAGCACTTTGTCGGCGCCCTCGCCCAGCTTGGCAAGACGCTCATCCCCCGCACCCGCATGGACCTCGCGCAGGTGGGCTACCTCAACGCGCCCGAACTGCGCGCGACGGTCAACCGCGAGCACCACAGCATCTTCGACGCCATCGCCCGCAAGGACCCGGAGGCCGCGCGTGCCGCCATGCGCATGCACCTGTCCAACAGCCGCGAACGCCTGCGCAGTGCGCACGAGGATGCCGGCCGGCTCGCCGCACAAGCGTCGGCCTGAGCGGTCAACCGAAATCCGCGAGAGTTGTCTGACGTCTTACGAAAAAACCGGCGCCGCCTGGGGCCCGTTGATAAACATTTGCATTCCCGGCCGCTCAGCCACGTAACCTGAGCCTGCACCGACCCCTCGTGGGTGCGCTTTGGCCGCGGAAGAGAGAGCTGCGGTCACTTGGCCCTGATGCTCCCGTCCTGAGCGTCAGGGCATTTCTTTTGGGCAACCGGTTCGCACGTCGGCTGCCGGCAACAAAAAAGCCCCGATCTTCGGGGCTTGGCGCCATGGACCGCAGCGCTTCAGCGCTCGCGCATCAGGAGGTGGTGGCCCGCCAGGAGGATGACGGCGCCCATCATCGCGCCGATCCAACCCGCAGACTGGCCGGGCTGGTACCAGCGCAGCAACTGGCCCAGAAAGCTCGCGGCCAGCGCGCCTGCCACGCCTAGCATCGTGGTCAGAGTGAAGCCCGTGAGGCCGCATCCCGGAGTGATCCGCCGCGCAACGAGCCCTGACAGGAAGCCGATCAGGGCCGTGAGAATAAGCAGATGCATGACGTCGACTCCGCGGCTCGAACGCGCTGCGGACGCATGGGCGTCAGTTCGGGCCCACGGTTTCCATCACGCGCTCCAGGCAGAAGCCCTGCCCGTAGATGGCGCGCAGGCGCAGGCCGTTGTCGGGACCGAGCAGCAGCTTCTTGCGCAACCGCGAGACATGCGTATCGAGCGTGCGCGAATACGGGCTCAGTTCGCGCCCCCACAACGCCAGTTCGATGTCGGCGCGCGACAGCACGCGGCCCGCATTGGCGAACAGCAGCAGGGCGAGCTCGAACTCGCGCGCATGTACCGATACCAGCGTATCGCGCAGGCGGATGGCGCGGTTCTGACGATCGATCGTGTAAGGCCCCAGCTGAATTTCAGAAGCGCGCACGGCACGGCTCACGGCAAAGCGGCGGATCAGCGCATCGAGCCGCGCGAGCAGCTCGGGCGGACGGATCTCGCCCTGGAAGCACAGGTCTGCGCCGTGATTGAGCGCGTCGGCGGTTTCGGAGTCGGCATGGCCATCGGCGAGGTAGACGATGGCCATGCCCGGCCCCACGCGCTCGCGCACGGTGCGCACGAGCGACAGGCCTGGCATGTCGTGCGCATGGGAACCGACCATCAGCAGGTTGATGCCCTGCAGGTCAATGGCCTCGAAGACCTGGCGTGAGAGAAACAGGGGCACGCATTCAAAGCGCGTCGGCTGCAGCGCAGAGTGGATCGCCTGCTGACGGGCGAGATGCGTGTCGATCAGACCGATTTTCATGGCTCGGTTTCGTGGTTGGCTACGCGTGGCGTAGTCGCGCGACGGTTTGATGGCGGTGTTGCATGTCTGGAGCATCGTCAGCCTCGCTATGCCACTTGGGTTCACGCCGCCCCGCCAGCCAGGACCGCTCGCCCTGTGGCGGGTTCCCGCTGCCGTGCAGAGCGCGGTGCAGTTCGGCACGAACGCGTTCGTACTCGCATTCGGTCAGAACATCGGGGGCGGTCTGGCTCAACATGCTTGGCGGCTCGGTGGATCTGTACGCCGTTTTGCCCGGACGCCATCGTCTCTCGACCGGTGTTTTTCACCAGTGCATGTTGTGCGGGTCGGCCAATG
Organism: Ralstonia mannitolilytica; assembly: GCF_905397375.1. Lineage (GTDB taxonomy): Bacteria > Pseudomonadota > Gammaproteobacteria > Burkholderiales > Burkholderiaceae > Ralstonia > Ralstonia mannitolilytica. The sequence goes on along the minus strand of NZ_CAJPVG010000002.1, from coordinate 419,949 downwards.
AACTGTAGGGTGGCCGCAGCGCCCAAATGCAAATGATTGAAAAAGAGAAGCGACCGAAGCCTCGCCCCAGGGCGGGTTTCAGGCGTCAGGGTAATGTGGCGCGCGCGGCAGCCACAGCGTGAAGGTCGAGCCCAGACCCGGCGCGCTCTGCACGGCAATGCGGCCGCCGTGCCGGTCCACCACGGTCTTCACGAAGACCAGGCCGAGGCCGCAGCCTGAAGGCGCATTGGGCGCGCCCTCGTGCAGCCGATGAAATGGCTGGAACAGCCGGGGCTGATCCGCCAGCGCGATGCCGGCGCCCTGGTCTGCCACGGACACCGCAAACATCGCGTCGTCCGCCGCAACCGACACCGTCACCACCGAACCCGGCGAACTGAACTTGATGGCGTTATTGAGCAGGTTCACCAGCGCGCGCACCAGCAGCCGTGGTTCGCCGCGCACGGAAGCCTCGATGTCAGCCGCCACGCGCACTTCCACCTGATGGCGATTCGCCAGCGGCCAGACCTCGTCGGCGGCATCGAGCACGAGGCCCAGCAGGTCCACGTCGACCAGCTTGAGCGCCTGCGATTCGGCGCGCGCCAGGTCGATGAACGCATCCGCCAGCTCCAGCGTGCGCGAAGACAGCTGCTCGATGCGCGAGAGCAGCACCTCGCGATCGAGCGCACGCGAACCGTCGCGCTGCAATTCGATGAGCGCCAGGATCGCGCTCTGCGGCGAGCGCATGTCGTGCGAGATGAAACGCAGCGCGTCTTCGCGGCGGCGTTCGGCTTCGCGAACCGGCGTGATATCGGCAAAGCTGACGATGATGTCGACCGGGCGCCCTGCCTCGTCGCGCAGCGCCGCTGCGTGCATCAGCATCGAGCGGCCGTCGTGCGTACGCAGCTCGACGGGCTCCAGTCCCGCGGGCTCGGCGAGCCAACGCGCCCAGTAGTGCTGGCCTGCCGCCGGGTCGGGAAACGCGCGCACCAGCAGGCTTGGCAGATCACGCAGTGCGGCAGCGCGATTCTGCCCCGGCGACGGCGACTGCCCCGCCAGCTCGGCGCTGCGGCCGTTGGCCAGGCGGATCGTGCCGTCTACGGTGCAGATGACGGTGGCATCAGGCAGGCTTTCCAGCGCATCGGCCAGGTAGCGTCGCAGGGCTCGGAGCCTGTCTGTCAGCGCGGCAACGGCATCCATGTGTGCGCCCAATGTGCGGCCGGTACGGGCCAGCGGCGTGGCTTCCGCCAGCAGGCCCGGCTCACGGGTCAGGCGCTGCATCTCGCCACGCAGAAAGCGCAGCGCGGCTTCCTGCTGGCGCCAGCTCCACAGCGGATACAGCACCAGCGGCCCGACCATTGCCGCGAACGGCGGCAGCCAGCGATTGGCAAACACCAGCGCGCCGATCGAACCGACGAGCAGCACCATCGCCCCGGCCATCGACACGGCGAGCGCCATGCGCGGCGTCCACCAGCGCACGGCGCATGCCGTCATCAGCAGCGGCAGCAGCGTCATCGCCCAGAAGACGCCCGTGGACACGGGCAGGATGGCGCTGCCGTCCAGCACCGTCTGCGTGGCATTGGCGAGCACTTCCACGCCGCTCATCGTGCGCGAGGTGGGCGTCGCAAAAATGTCCGACACACCGGAGGCCGTAGCGCCGATCAACACGAGCTTGCCGGCAAACGCGTCCGCCGCCACGCGCCCGTTGAGGACGTCGAGCGCCGGCACGTGACGGAATGTACCGGCGGGCCCGGCAAAGTTCAGGCGGATGTTGGCCTGGCGTGTCCAGCCCTCGGCATCGGTCTGCACGTCACGCGAGGCCGGCAGCGAAGCCGGTGGCTGGGCCGCCTGCCGTGCCAGTTGGAGTGCGAGGTGGTCGAGTACATGCCCGCGCGGCCCCTCTGCAAGGTAGACGCTTCGCACCACGCTATCGGCGTCGGCGGCCGCATTGATGTGCGCAACCGCCGCGCCGATGCCGAGAAACGGGTAGTGATACACGCGCCCCTGCTCCGTACGCTCGGGCAGCGCCGGCAAGATGACACGCCCGGCCTGCGCGATGGCGGACGACAGCGCGCGGTCGCCTTCCGGGTGCGCAAGATCGGGCTCGATCAGGAGGATGTCCACGCCGAGGGCGCGCGGCCGCGCCTGCCCGATCCGCGCAACGAGATCGGCGAGGCGGCTGCGCGGCCACGGCCAGCGACCCACGGCATCGAGGCTCTGGTCATCAATGGCGACGATCACGATGTCGTCGCGCACCGCATGGCCGTGCAGCGTCAGCACCGTGTCGTACAGCGCCGCATCAAGCCGTGCCACCACGTTCCAGCGCGCGGCGCCCAGCGTGAGCAGCACCGCCAGCGCCACGAGCACGGTCCACTCCAAGAGCGCACGCAGCCCCAGGCGGGGCGCGGGCGACGTGGCCGGTGCCGGATCAGTCATTGAGCAGCAGACTGCCGCCGCCGCTCTGCACCGGGCTGCGCGAAGAATCGCCGACGAAGCTCCCGACGTCGATGCGCTGCGGCTTGCTGTAGATCACCGACGCCGCATCGCCGAGGTCCACGCCTGTGCGGATGTAATACACGCCGGCCGGCGGCTTCGACATGGCTGCTTCGCTCCCCTCGCTGACGATATCGACGATGGGCTTGGTGAAAGTCGACTCGCTGGCCAGTTGCACGCGCGTACGTGCGCCAGAGGCCGTCAGTTCGGGCGCCAGCGCGGGCCAATGCGCATGCAGCTTGCCGTCGTTGCCCGCATTGACTGCGGCTGCTGGCACCGATTCTGGCGGAACATCCAACAGGCGAAAGCGCAGTGCGTCGCTCCACGGGCCGGTCTTGCCATCGGGTGCCACCGAGCGCACGCGCCACCACCATGTGCCTGCGCCGAGCACCTTGCTCAGGCGCACGTCGATGCCGTGCTGCCGAATGAGCGGCGATGCAAAGCTCTGCGCATCGGCGACTTCCATGTCGTAGCTCGCGGCGTCAGACACGGAGGCCCACGCGAACGCCACCTCGCCGCTGCGGTACACCTTGCCGTTGGCGGGCTCGGTCGTAAACGGCGCTTCCGGATGCAGGCGAACCGTAAAAACACGCGTGGCCGATACGCTCGTCAGGCCCAGCGCGTCGATGCTCTGGACGACGAGCGTGTAATCGCCGTCCTCATCTCCGCAGATGTTGGCGCCCGGTGCCTGGGTCGATTGATACGGGCCGAGTTCGGTCAGCGCCGAGTCCCGTGCGACGGCCGCGCGATACGCCGCCGCGCCCTTGGCGGGCTGCCACGTCGCGCGAAAGCACGGCGTCTGCACCAGTTCCGGAATGGCACCGAGCCGGGGCGCAGCCGGCAGCGCAGCACGCTGGAGCCGTCCGCCCGAAGCCTGCACGCCAAACCCGGCCTTGATGCCCTGCGCTCGTCGGCCGGCCTGTGCCGTCACCTGGCCCTCCAGCACCGAACTGGTCGACACGGAGTCGCTCGCCTGCACCCGGAAACGGGTACCGCGCACACCCGTCACCAATGCCGGCGTCGAGATTTCATACCGACCGACGCCGGTCTTCTTCGGCGCGACATTCGATTCGGCCTCGCCCTGCTTGACGTGCACGCGCACGTCGATAAGTCCGGCGTGCGCGAACGCACGCACACGCGACAGCGCGACGTGGCTGCCCGGCGGCACGGTCATGCGTGTGCCGTCGTCGAAGGCCAGCGTGACGGCGCCTTTGTCGCCCGTATCGATCTGCGCGTCTTCGGCGAGCTTCATGCCAGCTTGCAGCGGCTTGCCGTCGGAGTTCGCGTCGCGCGCAAACACCACTTGCGCCGTCGCACGCACAACGGGAATGCGATCGAACGGAATGCGCAGAATGGACCCCGGCTGCAAGCGGTACGGATCGGCCACGCGATTGCGGCGCTGCAGCACGCGCCAGCCGTCGATGCCGTCCATATAGCGCTCTGCCAGGTTGATGAGCGTATCGCCCTGCTGGACCCGATACAGGAAGTCCCTGCCGTCCGCCCCCGAAGGCTGGGCCACGGCCGCCTGCCACCCGCCCCCGAAAACGACAAACGCGCCGACAAACGCGGCGCGCCCCATCCAACCGTCCCACCGCTTGTCAGTTTGTTTCGCCATCTTCTTGCGTGGTTTCGAGCCGATAGCCATGCGAATACACCGAGACCAGGCGGACCCCATTCTTCTGGTTGAGGTCGAGCTTGAGCCGCAGCTTGGAGATATGCGTGGCCAGCGTGCGCGAATCGGGGCCGATGCTGCGCCCCCAGACGGCCTGCTCGATCAACTCGCGCGGCACCAGCTTGCCGACATTGCGGAAGAGGTACAGCGCCAGGTCAAACTCCCGCGGCGACAGTTCGACCTGCACGCCATGCAGCGTCAACACACGGCCGAGCGGATCCACCGCGTACGGCCCCACGCGTATGCGCTCGAGCGACTCGCCCGTACGCGGAGCCGCCCGGCGCAGCAGCGCACCCACACGCGCGACGAGTTCTGCGCGGCGCACCGGCTTGATCACGTAGTCGTCGGCGCCGGCGGCCAGGCCGCGGACCACATCATCTTCGAGGGAGCGGTTGGTCAGGAACAGGACCGGCAACGCCGGCCCCACCGTCTGCCTGACCCAGCTGACGAGCTGGATACCGCTGATGTCCGGCAGTTGCCAGTCAAGCAGCAGCAAGTCGAACGTGCGATCGCGCAGCGCCTTGACGAAGGCATCGCCGTTGCTGAAACACTCGCATTCGTATCCGGACGAAACCAGGATCTCGCGAATCAACTGTGATTGCGCCTGGTTGTCTTCTACCGAGGCAATTCGTATCGCCATCTGGACTGCCTTTTCCCCACACCGGGCCCGGTCTTCACTACGCGGGATGCCGGCTCACTCCCTCTGTCGTTGTGATGGGGTCCCGGGCCGGCGTCGCTGTTCAACGTGCCGGCCGCCTCCGGCGCGGCACCGGCTCCCGCGCAAGACCTTTCTCCGCCCGCCGGCATGCCGACTTGGGCCCAGGTCATCCTAAAAGGACACCCCGGTCATATTGCAAACAATTGTGAAAACCGAGAGGCAACGCCATGTCTTTGTATCGTTCTATCACTTTTTGTGACGTCTGCACAGGGCGCCCTCCTACGGTGGAGCCGCCCCATTTCCCAGGCATCGATCGCCACGAACACAGGTATCCGCGACCCGCGTTGCGAAGTCGGCGGCGGCCACGCTCGACCTTTCGAGTGAAAGTGGATCAGAACTGGTCCCGCGGCGAAAGGCGGAAGCGACTCCATCGCGCCCTGCATGCGTGCGCCAAAAGAAAAAGCCCCGAACCAGTCGGGGCTTTTCTGCATTCTGGAGGCGGAGGCCGGAATCGAACCGGCGTACACGGCTTTGCAGGCCGCTGCATAACCACTTTGCTACCCCGCCTTAGGGTTCAGCACCGCATTGTAGCAATTCGTGGAAAACCACGTATTGGCCGTGCCGATAAAGAAAAAGGGAAGCAAGGCTTCCCTTAGGGATTGGAGCGGGAAACGAGGCTCGAACTCGCGACCTCAACCTTGGCAAGGTTGCGCTCTACCAACTGAGCTATTCCCGCGTAACCGGTCATGCCGCCGCACCATCACCTCGGTACGGCCACACATTCAAAACTGGAGCGGGAAACGAGGCTCGAACTCGCGACCTCAACCTTGGCAAGGTTGCGCTCTACCAACTGAGCTATTCCCGCAATTTTGGCTACCAGCACTGCCGTACAACCTGTGTGCTGCAAGACCGTTTGCGTCACATCACTGCAACGCGAGAACGAGATTATGGCAAAAAAGAATCGCGCTCGTCAACAGGTTTGCGCAAGAGTTTTTGCGGGCTCATTTTGCGCGTTCGCGAATCTGCGGCCAGGCAAGCTTCATGTAATACGCCATCGACCACAGCGTGAGCACCGCCGCCACGTAGATCAGCCACGTCCCCCACACCTGCGCGTCGATCACGCCGAACAGCCGGCCTTTGAACAGCAGCAACGGGATGGCGATCATCTGGAACGTCGTCTTCAGCTTGCCGAGGAAGTTGACGGCCACGCTCTTCGAGGCGCCGATCTGCGCCATCCACTCGCGCAGCGCCGAGATGGTGATCTCGCGGCCGATGATGACCAACGCGATGACGTCGGACACACGGCCCAGCGCCAGAAGCACCAGCAATGCGGCGGCGACCATCAGCTTGTCGGCCACCGGATCGAGAAACGCGCCGAACGCCGACGTCTGGTTCCAGCGGCGTGCGAGAAAGCCGTCAAACCAATCGGTGAGGCCGGCGACGATGAAGAACACCGCGGCCGTCAGGTTCTTGGCGGGCAGCGCCATCCAGGTGTCCGGCACATAGAACACGCCCACCACCAGCGGGATCATGGCCACACGCAGCCAGGTCAGGAGGATCGGGAAGTTGAAAGGCATGGCAGATCGAGAGGACGACCGCCGCGCAGGCCTGGGCCGGCGCGGCAACGATGCGGCATTGTCGCCGATCAGTGCAGCTGACGGTAGATTTCTTCGGCCAGCGTCTGAGAGATGCCTTCAACGGAGGCCAGCTCGTCGACGCTGGCGGCCATCACGCCGCGCAGGCCGCCGAAGCGCGCCAGCAGCCGCTGCCGGCGCTTGGCGCCAATGCCTTCGATCTCTTCGAGCCGCGAGGTGTTGCGCGCCTTGGCCCGCTTGGCTCGCATGCCGGTGATGGCAAAACGGTGCGCCTCGTCGCGGATCTGCGCGACCAGCATCAGCGCCGCGCTGCCCTGCCCCAACTCCAACGAGGGGCGGCCATCGGCAAAGACCAGCGTCTCCAAGCCGACCTTGCGGCCTTCGCCCTTGGCCACGCCGACCAGCAGGCCGATGTCGAGACCCAGTTCTTCGAACACCTGGCGCGCGACTTCCACCTGCCCCTTGCCGCCGTCGATCAAGACGATATTGGGCATGTTCGGCGCGTCTTCGCCGGCCTGCTCGACGATCTTCTGATAGCGGCGCGTGAGGACCTGCCGCATGGCTGCGTAGTCGTCGCCAGGGGTGATGTCCTGGATGTTGTAGCGACGGTATTCGCTGTTCTGCATGGCGTGGCTGTGGAACACCACGCACGACGCCTGCGTGGCCTCGCCGGCGGTGTGGCTGATGTCGAAGCACTCGACGCGCAGCGCGGCCAGGTCTTCGAGATCGATGCCGATGGTCTCGGCCAATGCGCGGGTGCGCGCCTGCTGGCTGCCCTGTTCGGAGAGCCGCCGCATCAGCGAAAGCTCGGCGCCCTTCTCGGCCATCTCCAGCCAGGCGCGGCGCCCACCCTGCGGTTGACGCACGACCGAGATGCGACGCCCTGCCTGCTCGGCCAGCGCATCGATCAGCTCGGTGGCGTGGATCGGGTGGCTCACCACCAGCACCGGGGGCACGAACTGGTCAAGGTAATGCTGCGCGATGAAGGCCTCCAGGATGTCGCTGGCCATGCGTTCGGTGTCGCGCGGCGCTTCGGTTGCCGCTTCGCCATCCGCTTCCACATCCACGCTGACGATGGCAGCCCCTTCTTCGACGTGCGCTGGGAAGTAGGCCTTGTCGCCCAGGTGCCGCCCCCCGCGCACCATCGCGAGGTTCACGCACGCGTGGCCGCCCTTGATCGCCACGGCCAGGATGTCGATGTCGCTGGCGTTGCCGACCTCCTCCACCGACTGCTGCTTGAGCACCGTCGACAGCGCCCCGATCTGATCGCGCACGACGGCGGCCTGCTCGAACTCGAGCGCCTCGGCATAGCGCTGCATCTTGTCCTGCAGCGTCTGCATGACCTCATCCTGACGGCCTTGCAGGAAACCGGCGGCGTTGGCGACGTCGCGGGCGTAATCCTCGGGGCTGATCGCCTGCACGCACGGGCCGCTGCAGCGGTGGATCTGGTGCAGCAGGCACGGCCGCGTGCGGTTGTTGAAGACGGTGTCTTCACACGTGCGCAGCTGAAACACCTTCTGCAGGATCTGCATGCTCTCGCGTACCGCGTGCGCGCTCGGGAACGGGCCGAAGTACTGGTGCTTGCGATCCGTCGCGCCGCGGTAATACGCCATGCGCGGATACGCATGCTGCGTGAGCTTCAGATACGGGTACGACTTGTCGTCGCGAAAGAGGATGTTGTAGCGCGGCGCCAGCGCCTTGATGAGGTTGTTCTCCAGCAGCAGCGCCTCGGCCTCGCTGCGCACGACGGTGGTCTCGATGCGCGCGATCTTCGCCACCATCATGGCAATGCGCGGCGACAGCAGCGTCTTGTTGAAGTAGCTGGAGACGCGCTTCTTGAGGTCGCGCGCCTTGCCCACGTAGAGCACGTTGCCCTGCGCGTCGAAATAGCGGTACACGCCCGGCAGGTTCGGCAGGCGCGCGATGTGGGCCTTTGCATCGAATTCCGGCACATTCGCGGGCACGGCAGGCTCGACGCTCTCGGGCGTCTTGGCGGTATCGGATTGCGTGGGGTCGGACGGCATGGCGTTCGCTGGGTCAGAGGCCGTCAGTGTAGAACAAGCGGCCGACTACAATGGCGGCCGGTCACCGTCTTCGCTCTCTCGCCTGCCGCATGCGCACCATCACGTCCTGGGACATCTTCTGCCGCGTCGTCGACAACTACGGCGACATCGGCGTGTGCTGGCGCCTGGCCCGCCAGCTCGCGCAGGAGCACGGTCACACGGTCCGCCTGTGGGTCGATGATCTGCGCGCGTTCGAAAAACTCTGCCCTGCAGTGGACGTCAAGGCCGAGGCGCAGCGCGTCTCGGGGGTCGACATTCGCCATTGGGGCGACGATGCACAGGTTGCCGCACTCCTTGCCGCCGATGCGCACCCTGCGCCGCATGACGTGGTGGTCGAAGCCTTCGCCTGCGCGGCGCCGGGACCCATGCTCGGGCACATGGCGGAGTTGGCCGCGCGCGGTGCTGCGCCGGTGTGGATCAACCTCGAATACCTCAGCGCGGAACAGTGGGTGTCCGAGTACCACGCGATGCAGTCGCCACATCCGCGCCTGCCGCTGGTCAAGCATTTCTTCTTTCCTGGCTTTGCGCCGAACACCGGCGGCGTGCTGCGCGAATCGCACCTCGGCGCCCAGCGCGCAGCTTTCGACGCCAGCCCGGCGGCCCACCACGCGTTATGGCATCGACTCGGGGTGGATGACCTGACGCGCGAACAGCCCGATGCGCTGCGCGTCAGCCTGTTCGCGTACTCCAATGCGGCGCTGCCGGCGCTGGTCGCCCAGTGGGAGGCATCGCCCCAGCCGGTGATCTGCCTGGTGCCCGAGGGCCTCGCCGCAACGCAGATCGCCGACCTGCTGGGCGGTACCGCGGCCAGGACCGGGGCGCGGTGGACGCGCGGCAACCTGACTGTCGCCGTCGTGCCGTTCGTTGCGCAGGAGCACTACGATCCGCTCCTGTGGGCGTGCGACATCAACTTTGTCCGCGGCGAAGATTCGTTCGTGCGCGCCCAATGGGCGCTGAAGCCGTTCGTGTGGCACATCTACCCGCAAACCGATGGCGTCCACCTGGCCAAGCTGGACGCCTTTCTGACCCGCTACACGCCGGCCCTGTCCGAGCCCGACGCGGCAACGCTGACGGCTTTCTGGCACGCCTGGAACGGCACGCCGGCCCGGCTCGACTGGAGCGGCCTGGCAGCCGCGGCCCCGCGCCTGCGCGCACGTGCCGCCACGTGGGAGCGGTCTCTCGCGCAACTTGGCGACCTCGCCGCGAATTTGGTGGCTTTCTGCGAAAAACAGGTAAAATAGCGGGCTGTTCACCATGCGGCCCCGGCTCTGACCTGGTTCGCGCGACCTGAGGGACTCGCGCGGTTGCATCGTTGCTTGGCGCGCATCGACCCCTCTTACTTTTCAGGAAGATTTAGAAATGGCCTTGAAGATCGCGCAAGAACTCCGCGCAGGCAACGTGTTCATGATCGGCAACGACGCCATGGTCGTGCTCAAGACCGAGTACAGCCGTTCGGGCCGTTCGGGCGCCGTGATCAAGATGAAGTACAAGAACCTGCTGACGGGTGCAGGCAGCGAATCGGTATTCAACGCTGACGACAAGTTCGAGCAGGTCATCCTCGACAAGAAGGAAGCCGAGTACTCGTACTTCGACGGCACGCGGTATGTCTTCATGAACATGAGTACCGGCGAGCAGTACGAAGTCGACGCCGAGAACATGGGCAACGCACTGAACTACCTGCAAGACGGCATGCAGGTGGAAGTGACGCTGTACAACGACAGCCCCATCTCGGTCGAACTGCCGACCACGGTTGTCCGCGAAATCGTCTACACCGAGCCGGCCGTGAAGGGTGACACCTCGTCGGGCAAGGTGCTGAAGGCCGCACAGATCAACGACAACAAGGATTTCGTGATCCAGGTGCCGCTGTTCTGCAACACGGGCGACAAGATCGAAATCGACACGCGTACCGACGAGTACCGCAGCCGCGCCAAGTAAGACGGCGCCGCAGCGACAAAAAAGGCAGCTTCGCGCTGCCTTTTTTGTTGCCGCCAGTTTGGCGTGGCGTCATGCAATGAGCCTGGCCTCGCGTAGCGTACGCAGCGCCTGCCGGTAGGCGGATTGCTGCTGCAGCTTCGCCCAGTCCTTGGCCGCCTTGCCACCAAACAACCGCCGCACGCGGCGCTGTGAAGTCTTGTCCATCTTCACGTCGAGCTCATTCAGCAGCCGATCGGCCTTGTCCGGTGCGTTGCAGATCAGCACCATGTCGCAGCCGGCGGTAAGCGCCGCGCGCGCACCGTCCACCACCGAGCCTGCGACGCTTGCGCCTTCCATGCTGAGGTCGTCGCTGAAGATCACGCCGTCGAAGTTGAAATGCGTGCGCAGCATGTCCTGCAGCCAGAAGCGCGAGAAGCCCGCCGGGTTCGGGTCCACCGCCGAGTAGATCACGTGCGCTGGCATCACCGATTGCAGACCGATGCCCATCCAGCCGTAGGGCTGGGCGTCATCCGCGAGGATCGCCTCGAGCGGGCGTTCGTCCACCGGCACGGCAATGTGCGAATCGGCCTGGACAAAGCCATGACCGGGGAAATGCTTGCCGCAGTTCGACATGCCCGCCAGTCGGAGGCCCAGCGTCAGATGATTGGCCAGCATCGTCACCACGCGCGGGTCACGGTGGAAGGCGCGGTCGCCAATCACGCTGCTGTTGCCATAGTCGAGATCCAGCACGGGCGTGAAGCTGAGGTCGATATCGCAGGCGCGCAGTTCGGCGGCGAGCACGTAGCCGCAGGCCGTGGCGGCGCGCGTGGCGGACAGCACGTCGGCATCCCACAATCGCCCGAGCGCGCCCATGGCCGGGAGGTGCGTGAAGCCGTCGGTCTTGGCACGCTGCACGCGGCCACCTTCGTGGTCGATGCAGATGAGCACGTCGTCACGTACCGCGCGGATCGCTCGCGTGAGCGCCGTCAACTGGGCGCGCGATTCAAAGTTGCGCGCGAACAGGATCACGCCGCCCGTCAGCGGGTGAGCGACGCGGCGGACGTCGTCCGGGCCCAGTTCAAGACCGGCGACATCCAGGACGATCGGGCCGGGGCGCTTCTGCTTGTTGGTTTGAGTCATGCGGTGGGTTTCGTTTGCAACTCGGCGACGGCAAAGGCGACTGCGTAGTCGCGCTCGTCCGTCACGCTGATCTGGATATGGAGGCCGTGCTGCGCGATCCAGTCGGCCAGTTCGCCGCTGTAGCGCACCACCGGCTGGCCGGAGGGCAAGTTGAGCGTCTGCACCGCGCGCCATGTCATCGGCCAGCGCATGCCAAGGCCAATGGCCTTGGACACGGCTTCCTTGGCAGCAAAGCGCGTGGCCAGAAACGCGAGGCCCCGGCGCTCAGAGCGTGCCTTGCGGGCGTGATAGACGCGCAGCTCATCGGGGCCGAGCACCTTTTCGGCAAAGCGGCCGTTGGTCCGCTGCATCACGCCTTCCACGCGCTCGATCTGGATGATGTCGGTGCCGATGCCGTAGATGGCACCGGATACCGAAGCCGCGGCCGGCGCGTTCATACCGGCACGCCTGGATGTGCCGCCGCGGGCGTCGTCGACGACAGCCGCGCCGCAACCATGATCGCCTTCATCTCGCGCACGGCGTTCTGCCAGCCGGCAAATACGGCATGCGCGACGACGGCGTGGCCGATGTTCAGTTCATGGATACCGGCAATGGCCGCGATCGGCTGCACGTTCGTGTAGTGCAGGCCGTGCCCGGCATTGACTCGGACGCCCCACCGAATGCCCTCTTCCACGGCCGTTTCGATGCGCACGAGCTCTGCCTTCACCTCGGCGGGATCTGTGGCTTCGGCGTAGCGGCCGGTGTGCAGTTCGATGACGGGCGCGCCGGCGGCGGCAGCGGCTTCGATCTGCTCCGCATCCGGATCGATGAACAGCGATACGCGGATGCCGGCGTCTGCCAGCTGCTTGCACGCCGCCTGAACCTTGGCAAAGCCGCCCACCACATCGAGACCGCCTTCAGTGGTGACTTCCTGGCGACGTTCCGGCACGAGACAGACATCTTGCGGACCGATGTCGCAGGCGATATCGAGCATCTCCTGCGTGACCGCGCACTCCAGATTCATGCGCGTGCGCAGTTGCGGGCGCAGTGCGCGGACGTCGGCGTCCTTGATGTGGCGACGGTCTTCCCGCAAATGCAGCGTGATGAGGTCGGCGCCGGCCTCTTCGGCAAGCAGCGCCGCGGCGATCGGGTCCGGGTAAGTGGTGCCGCGCGCGTTGCGCAGCGTGGCGACGTGGTCGATGTTGATGCCCAGGTCGATGACCCCCGGCGAGGCATGAAAGATCATAGTTTCTGCAAGTCGATCAGGATCTGGCGCGTCGAAAGCGGCGTGCCGTGCAAATGATAATGCAGCAGGAATCGCATCAGGCTGCGGCTCTGCTGGGCGGTCGTGGGGCGCGAGGCGTAATCGTCGCGTTCCATGTCGATCAGCGTCTGGCCGCGCAGCACGGGCCACGACGACGGATCACTCGGCAGCGCGCGCCGGATGCCGCGCTCGGGGTGATAGACGTATTCGCCATCGGCCTGCACCGGTTCTCCGTCGATGCAACGGTCGAGCCGGGCGGCAAAGCCGGTCTCGCGCAACAGCACGCGCTCAAATGCACGCAGCGTAAAGGCGGCCGGCTCGCCATGGGCGAGCTTGTTGAGCGTTTCAACGTAATGCGCGAACAACACAGGGTGCCCGTCTTCGCGCGCCACGAACTTGACGAGCAATTCGTTCAGGTAGAAGCCCGAGAGCAGCCCCTCTCCGCCCAGCGGCACCATGCCGCCAACCCACTCGGCGCGCGTGAGCGTGCGTACCTCGCCGCGGCCGCTCCATGACAGCGACAGGGGCTGAAACGTCTGCAGCACTGCACGCAGCGCAGAATGCGGCCGCTTCGCGCCCTTCGCAACGAGCGCCATCCGTCCGTAGTCGGGCGTAAAGACGTCGATGATCAGGCTGGTTTCACGATACGGATAGCTGTGCAGCACGAACGCCGGCTGCGCCGCCACGCGGGTCTCCGAGCGCCCGGCGGGAAAGCTCTTGCGCGGCGCGGCGCCGGCAATGCCCTCCTCGGCGAGCCATTCCGCGGCTTCATCCGGAATCGGATCGGATCGTCCCGCCATCGACTGTGTGTGGAAAACGGCTGAGGGCTCGCGCCGTTACTCGTAGCCGTAGGCGCGCAGGCCGGCCTCGTTGTCCGCCCAACCGCTCTTGACCTTGATCCAGACCTCCAGATACACCTTGCCGTCGAACAGCTTTTCCATGTCCATGCGGGCTTCGGTGGAGATCTGCTTGAGCTTGGCGCCCTTGGCGCCGATGATCATCGCCTTGTGCGCATCGCGGTCGACCAGGATGGTGACGAACACGCGCCGCAGGCGGCCTTCGGTCTCGAACTTGTCGACGACGACGGTGCTGGAATACGGCAGCTCGTCGCCGGTCCAGCGGAAGACTTTTTCGCGGACGATCTCCGCGGCGAGGAAGCGCTCGCTACGGTCGGTAAGCGCTTCGGGGTCGTACATCGGCTCGCCTTCGGGCAGATGGGGCCGCACGATGCCGAGCAGGCGCAGGATGTCGTCGCGGTTCTTGGCCGACATCGGCACGATCTCCCGGAACGGAAACACCTGCGACATCTCCTGCAGGAATACGGCGACCATCTCCGCACGCGTGTAGGCATCGAGCCGGTCGACCTTGTTGACGATGAGGATGACAGGCGTCTCGCGCGGCAGCAGCGAGAGCACTTTCTCATCGTCCGGGCCATAGCGGCCGGCCTCGACCACGAACAACACCGCATCCACCGACGTAAGCGTGGCCGTGACCGCCCGGTTCAGCGAACGGTTCAGCGCGGTGGCATGGCGCGTCTGGAAGCCCGGCGTATCGACGAAGACGAACTGGGCGTCATCCGTCGTCTGAATGCCCGTGATGCGGTGGCGGGTGGTCTGCGCCTTGCGCGATGTGATGCTGACTTTCTGGCCCACGAGGGCGTTCATCAGCGTGGATTTGCCGACGTTCGGTCGCCCAACGATGGCGACCATGCCGCAGCGGAACCCCTCCGGCACGCCAGACTCTGGCTGCGGAGGCTGCAATGGGGTGTCGCTCATTTACCTGATTATTCCTTCAACCTGAGAGACAACTGCGGATCGGGCGGCGTGGCCTGCTTGCGCGTCTTGCCGGTGCGCTCGGCGCGGCTGCGCTTGAGGAGCTGCGGCACGAGGCGATGCGCTTCTTCCAGGGCCAGCTTGGCCGCCGATTGTTCGGCCGCGCGGCGCGATGCCCCGCTGCCGGAGACGCGAATCTCCAGCTTCGGGATCGTGCACTCGACTTCGAATTGCTGATTATGCGCCGCGCCGTGGGTGGCGACCACCGCGTAAAGCGGAAGCGCAATCTTGTGGCCTTGCAGATACTCCTGCAGCAGCGTTTTGGCGTCCTTGCCCAGTGTGCGCGGATCGACCTGCTCCAGGATGGGGATGTACAGCTTGCGGATCAGCGTACGGGCGGCATCAAAGCCGCCGTCCAGGAAGACCGCTCCAAAGATAGCTTCCAGCGCGTCGGCAAGAATCGAAGGCCGGCGGAAACCGCCGCTTTTCAGCTCGCCCTCGCCCAGCCGCAATGCGTCCGGCAGCTGCAGCATCTGCGCGATCTCGTACAACGCCTGCTGCTTGACCAGGTTGGCCCGCACGCGCGAAAGATCGCCTTCATCCAACTTGCCAAACATGCCGTAGAGCATGTCGGCAACGGCGCAATTCAGGATCGAATCGCCAAGAAATTCCAGGCGCTCGTTGTGCATCGCGCTGTGGCTGCGATGCGTGAGCGCCTGCTGCAGCAACTCCGGTTTGCTGAAGCGGTAGCCAAGGCGTTGCTGCAATGCATCCAGACTCATGTCAACGCTGGGTCCCCGAATAGGTGATCACCAGACCGATGGGGCCGTACAGCGGCACCTCGCGCTTGTACGAGAAGCGCACCGCCTGGATCGACCCACCGCCGTCCAGCACTTCCAGATCGTCGCCCTTGATCGAGGTGATGTCGTCAATGGCGGCCTGCTTGTCGAACGCTGCCACGATGTCTTCACGCGTGGCAGCACGCTCGCGCGCCTGCTTTACGGCACGGGTGATCGCCTGGTATTCCATCAGGCTCGGAATAGACCGAACCGCCGGTAACACGAACGTGATCAGCACGATGATGCCGATCAGGATGCCAAACATGGTAATCCCGCGCGACTGGCGTTTCAGACCGGCCTGACGATTCCGCATTGCATGTCCCCCGTTGTGCAATTGCTGCGTGCTGGAATAAGCGGCGAAAAAATCACTTATCTGGATCAATGAAAGCTGCCGATCCGCTTGAGATCGCCCAGATTCATCCAGATGAAAAACGCCTTCCCGACGATGTTCTTATCCGGCACGAACCCCCAGTAACGGGAGTCCGCGCTATTGTCGCGATTATCGCCCATCATGAAATAGTGACCTGCAGGTACCTTGCAGGTGAAGCCGGCCTGATTGTAAGTGCAGTTTTCGCGGAACGGAAAATCGTCCGGGCCGGACACGTAGGCCGGGCGATCGGCATCGTTCAGGATGTTGTGGGTGACGTTGCCGAGCGTCTCCTGATACTGCTTCGAGTACGTCAGTCTTTCACCGTCGAGATAGTCAGGCTGCGCGGCATAGGTGGCAGGCTGGCCGTTCACCGTCAGGCGCTTGTTGCTGTACGTCACGACATCACCCGGCACCCCGATCACGCGCTTAATGTAGTCCATCGATTCATCTTTCGGATAGCGGAAGACCATTACGTCGCCGCGCTGCGGCTGGTTCAGCTCCACGATCTTCTTGTTCATGATGGGCAGGCGGATCCCGTACGTGTACTTGTTGACGAGGATGAAGTCGCCGATCTGCAGCGTGGGGATCATCGAGCCCGACGGAATCTTGAACGGCTCGATCACGAACGAGCGCAGCAGAAACACCGCGGCGATCACCGGGAAGAAGCTCGCGGTGTACTCCAACCACCAGGGCTGGCGCAGCTTCTCTTCAGCCAACTGCAGGCGTGCCGTGCCGATATCGCCGGCGCCCCCATACTGCATCTGCGCCTGCGCGCGCGCATCGAATTCGGCCAGCGCGGCGGCGGCCGCTGCCTGCCGCTGGCGCTGGAACACAAGCTTGTCGGCCACCCACGCAATGCCGGTGATGATGACAAGAACAAACAGGATCAGAGCGAAGTTCATGGATGAGAGAGGCGCAGGAAGCGCTGCTTGTCTGAACGGTCCGAGCGGTGTCCGGGTTATTTTTCTTCGACCCGCAGGATGGCGAGAAACGCCTCCTGCGGAATCTCAACAGTACCGACCTGCTTCATGCGCTTCTTGCCCTCTTTCTGCTTCTCGAGGAGCTTCTTCTTGCGGGAAATATCGCCGCCATAGCACTTGGCCAGCACGTTCTTGCGCAACGCCTTGACGTTCTCGCGCGCAATCACGTTACTGCCGATGGCGGCCTGGATGGCGACGTCGTACATCTGGCGCGGGATGATCTCGCGCATCTTGGCGGCGACTTCGCGGCCACGGTAGGCGCTGTTGGAGCGGTGCACGATGATGGAAAGCGCATCGACCTTGTCGCCGTTGATGAGCATGTCGACTTTTACCACGTCGGACGGGCGGTATTCCTTGAACTCGTAGTCCATCGAGGCATACCCGCGCGATACCGACTTCAGCCGGTCGAAGAAATCGAGCACGATTTCCCCCATCGGAATCTCGTACGTGAGCTGCACCTGGCGACCGTGGTAGCTCATGTTGATCTGCGTGCCGCGCTTCTGCTCGCACAGCGTGATCACCGCGCCCACGTACTCCTGCGGCATGTACAGGTTCACCGTGACGATCGGCTCGAGAATCGCCTCGATCTTGCTCGGGTCGGGCATCTTCGCCGGGTTTTCGACCTGCACTGTGGTACCGTCGCGCTGCACGACCTGGTAGACCACCGTTGGCGCGGTGGTGATCAGGTCCATGTCGAATTCGCGCTCCAGGCGCTCCTGCACGATCTCCATGTGCAGCAGGCCGAGGAAGCCGCAACGGAAGCCAAAGCCCAGCGCCTGCGACACTTCCGGCTCGAACTGCAGCGAGGCATCGTTCAGCTGCAGCTTCTCCAGCGATTCGCGCAGCGCTTCGTACTGGTTGGCCTCCACCGGATACAGGCCGGCAAACACCTGCGGCTTGACTTCCTTGAAGCCGGGCAGCGGCGCCTCGGCCTTGCGCGGCGCGACGTGGGTGATCGTGTCACCCACCTTGGCCGCCTTCAGTTCCTTGATGCCGGCGATGACGAAGCCCACCTGCCCCGCGGACAGCGACTCCCGCGTAACCGACTTCGGTGAGAACACACCCACCTGCTCCACGAGGTGTTGCGCGCCCGTCGCCATCAGCAGCACCTTGTCCTTGGCGCGCAGCGTGCCGTTGACCACACGCACCAGCATCACAACGCCAACGTAATTGTCGAACCACGAATCGATGATGAGCGCCTGCAGCGGTGCGTCGGGATCGCCCTTGGGCGCGGGCACCTTGGCGATCAGCGCTTCCAGCACGTCGGCCACGCCCACACCGGTCTTGGCGGAGCAGCGCGTCGCGTCCTGCGCGTCAATGCCGATCACATCTTCGATTTCCTGGATGGCGTTGTCCGGATCGGCCGCAGGCAGATCGATCTTGTTCAGCACCGGCACCACTTCCACGCCCAGCTCGATGGCGGTGTAGCAGTTGGCAACCGTCTGCGCCTCCACACCTTGCGACGCGTCCACAACGAGCAGCGCGCCTTCACAGGCGGACAGCGAGCGGCTGACTTCATAGCTGAAGTCGACGTGCCCGGGGGTATCGATCAGATTGAGGTTGTAGACCTTGCCGTCCTGCGCCTTGTAGGACAGCGCGGCGGTCTGCGCCTTGATGGTGATGCCGCGTTCTTTCTCGATGTCCATCGAGTCCAGCACCTGGGCTTCCATCTCGCGGTCGGAAAGCCCGCCACACAACTGGATGATGCGATCGGCCAGCGTCGATTTGCCGTGGTCGATGTGGGCGATGATCGAAAAATTGCGGATATTGTCCATCGAATGCGTCGAAAAGCGCCCATCCCGGGCGCGTGTACCGGGGCGCGAAGCGGTTCCGGCACGGCCTGCGCAAATTGACAGCGCGGGCGGAGGTATTGAGTTCCAAGCCGAGTTTGCTGCACGAACCATCGTGCACTGCAAAAATCGGCGCTAACCGGCGATTTTACCGGATTTCAGGGGGTTTCCCGCGGCTCTTTTTGCGGCGCGGCTGGGGCGGTCTGCGCGGCCAGCCACGCCTGCACGACCGGCGCGTCGAGGAAGTAATGGCAGAGTTCGTGCGCGTCGTCCGGCCGCGCGTTTGGGCCGCCAGTCATCAGCACGGGCACCCACTCGCCAAACCGGTCTTCGAGTGCGGGGTCGCTGTCCACATCCACTTCGTGCAGCACAAATGAAAAACGGCGCTGGAGCGGCTCCAGCGCGTTCTTCATGTCGTCGCACAAATGGCAATACGTGCGGCCATAGAGCGTGAGCTCAATCACTGGCCGCTACCCGAACGGGCCGTGCTGGGGCGCATCGTCACCACCTGGGTGGCGTCCCCGCGGCGGACGAACACGGCCACCATGCGGTTCTTGTCGAGCTTGGCCACCACTTCGTTGAATTGCTTCGCGCTCGTGATATCGGTGTCGCCCACACGCAGGATCAGATCGCCTGGGCGGATGCCCACCCGTGCAGCCGGGCCCTCGGCGACCTGCACCTCGACACCGGCCTTCGTCTTGAACTCGCGATGGGCGCCTTCCGACAGATCGGAGACGACCAGCCCCAGTGCGTTCGGTTTGCCCGGGCCCTGCTGGCTGTTGTCGGGTTGCGCGCCCTTATTGCGCTGGGCTACCTTGGTATCGGAGGGCAGCTCCGCCACGGTGACGGTCAGATCGCGCGTCGCGCCCTTGCGCCAGACCTGCACGGTGGCGCGGGTGCCGGGCTTCGTTTCGCCGACCTGGCGTTGCAGGTCGCCCGCCTTCTCGATGTCGCGGCCGTTGAACTTGAGGACGATGTCGCCCGCCTCGATGCCGGCCTTGTCGGCCGGACCACCTGATTCGACGTTGCCCACGTAGGCGCCGCGAGCGCGGCCGAGGCCCAGCGATTCCGCCGCGTCCTTCGGCACATTGTCGATGGCCACGCCGATGCGTCCGCGCGTCACGCGGCCCTGGGCCTTCAGCTGCTCAGCGACACGCATCGCTTCGTCGATCGGGATCGAGAACGAAATGCCCATGTAGCCGCCGCTCTGGCTGTAGATCTGGTTGTTGATACCGATGACCTCGCCACGCAGGTTGATCAGCGGCCCGCCGGAGTTGCCGGGGTTGACAGCCACATCAGACTGGATGAAGGGCAGGTAATCGCCCGTATCGCGCCCCTTGGCCGACACGATACCGGCCGTGACGGTGTTATCCAGGCCGAACGGCGAGCCAATGGCCAGCACCCACTCGCCCACGCGCACCTTGTCGGAGTCGCCCAGTTTCAGGCTGGGCAGGCCGGCCGCGTCCACCTTGACGAGCGCCACGTCGGTCCTCTTGTCCAGGCCGATGAGCCTGGCCTTGAACTCGCGTTTGTCGATCAGCGTGACATAGATCGTCTCGGCGCCCTCGACAACGTGCGCGTTGGTCAGGATGTAGCCATCGCCGGAAATGATGAAGCCGGAGCCGACGCCCCGGCTCTGCTCCTCTTCTTGCTGGGGCGGTGCGTTGCGGCGCTTCTGGCCTTGCCCAGGCATTCCGGGCATCGGTACGCCAAAGAAGCGGCGGAAGAACTCCGCCATGTCGTCATCGCTCGGACCGCCTTGCATCCGCACTTTTTCGGTCGTGCGGATGTTGACCACGGCGGGGCTGACCTTCTCGACCAGATCGGCAAAGTCGGGCAAGCCATAGGTGCCGGTCGCCACGCTGCCCGTGGCGTTCTGCGCATAAGCCGGTGTCAGCGCGCTGCCAAGCGCGAGCGCGGCGGCAACGCAAAGCAGACGCAAACGGTGAACGGATCGAGCGGTACGCATGAGAGCTCCCCGAAACAAAGACACGTAGAGAAATGGCGCTGCGGAACCTGCGACGCAGCCAAGATGATGCCAGCGAACGCTATTGCGGCGCGCCGGCCGGCTTACCGGCCGCGCTGGCCGCGTTGGCGGAAACCGGTTTGTATTCCACAGCCGAGCCGAATTGCTTGATGGTAGCAAACGGCACTTCGCCGACTACCGTCAGCCAGAAGTCCCCGATGCGGCGCACCATCACATGGGTCGCACCCTGCGAGATGAAGCCTTCGCGCCGCGCACGTTTTTCAGATACGGGTTCGATGAACAGCGACAACCCGGCCAGCCCGTCGCTGAATACCACCTGCTGCACTTCGAAGCTCGGGCTGTTCTTTCCGGCGGGCGCAATATCGCCGAGCGGGCGACGCACTTCGCGGATCTTCTGGAACCCCTTGACCGGATTGCCGATCGTCCAGCCTTGCTCGGCCAGATTCGTCGGCTGCGTGACCACCTCGTACTGATTCCAGCCGCTCAGGTTCTTGAGCGCGGAGACAATCTTCTGCTTTTCCGACGGCACGCCCAAGGCAATCTGCGAAAAGGCCACCTGCTCAAGAACCTTTCCGTCCTCGCCGATCGTCTGGGCGCGCATCAGCAAACCGCTGTTGCGCTCCGCCCAGATGCGATAGGCATAGCGAAACCCATCCTTGGGATCAAGCTGGAAGACTTCGCAGTCCATGCCCGCCACCCGCTCCGGGGACAGCTGGCGCATGTCGTACTGGTCGAGCACGTCGCCATTGGTAGTGGCCAGAAGCGCAGGGAAGCTGTCCTTGTGCTCCTGCCGCTCTGTGACGACCAGCTTGACGTCATAGATGAGGTTACGAACGACATCGTTCTGCCGCAGCATCTCGCGCTGCTTGCCGTCCAGCGCCTCGATGCGCTCGAACTCGTTATTGAAGAGGTCGGCGTAATGCTGGATGCGCGTGGAATGCATGCCAGTGCCACGTTGATACGTGAGCGTGCCGACATAGTTCTGCTTGAGCGCCGCGCGATGAATCTTGGCCAGCCAGGAAGCGGCCTCCTTGCGCGGCATGGGCTCAAGTTGCTGCTGAGCCGCCGTCGCGAGCGCGGAAACACACAGGAGAAGAAAGACGGACCGACGAACGGCTTGGAGCTTGCGGGCGCCTGCCCCGGCAACGGGGTGCCACACCTTCGACATGGATGCCCGCATTATTCCTGATTGGAGTCCTGGGTGTTTGCCACCCCATTGGCCACTGCGCGCAGATATGGAACCACCATGCCGTTGGTCGCCGACTGACGATGCGCACTCAGATACTCGTCCAGGCGGGCATCGCGAATCATCGGCGTGGCATCGGCAGCAGCCAAGGTCACAGCCGGGGCATCGGCACCTTGCGCGGCCTTGGCCACCAGCGCGGGGGAGCCGTCTGCGCCATCCGCCGGGCCGCGCAACTGCGGCACGACGACCCAGCTAACGGCCGCCACCGCCGCCGCCACAGCAGTCGAGGGCACGATCCGGCGAACCCAGGCAGGGCTGACCAGGAAGCGGTGCCTCTCTTGCGCTTGCGCCCGCTGCGCCACTGCCGGCACCAGCAGATGGGGCTCGGCCTCGAGCTTGGCCGAAAACCGCTTGAGGAAGTCTTCTGAAGAACGGGTGTGGAGCAAGTCCTCCGATCGGAGCACATCGCCGATCAACTGATACTCGCGCCAGTGCACGGCGCCCTCTCCGTCCTTCGCGAGATCCACGGCAGACGACACTTCGTGCGCTGCGATTTCACCGTCCATCAAGGCGGAGATGCGTTGCGCGAACTCCGCTTCTGCCGTCTGCATTTGAGCCTGACCCATTTCCCGACCCCAAAAACTCCAACGTCCAATCAACGATCCGAGAGAAGACTTCCCGAGGTTTCGCCGTTTGCAGCCATTCGGGCCGCCGGCTTTTCATATCGGCTGGCTACCACCGTTTGCCCTCCACCGTTCCAAGCAGAGGACGCAACTTCTCGGCAATCGCCTCGCGCGCCCGGAAGATGCGGGACCGGACGGTGCCGATCGGGCATTCCATCGCCTCGGCGATTTCCTCATAGCTCAGACCCTCGATCTCCCGCAGCGTAATTGCAGTGCGCAATTCCTCGGGCAGCGCTTCCATTGCACGGTTCACCGTTTCGGCGACCTGCTTGGTATGCAGCATGGAGTCCGGCGTATTGATATCCCTTAGTTGTTCACCATCGGCAAAAGTTTCAGCCTCTTCGGTGTCGATGTCGCTGGACGATTCGGGGCGCCGGCCCTGCGTCGCCAGGTAATTCTTGGCTGTATTGACGGCGATGCGATACAGCCACGTGTAGAACGCGGATTCGCCCCGGAACTGGGGCAGTGCACGGTAGGCCTTGATAAAGGCATCCTGCGCCACATCCTCCACCTCCGCCGGGTCTCGGATCAGGCGTGAAACGAGACGGATGATCTTGCGATGGTACTTGACCACCAGCAGCTCAAACGCCCGCTTGTCGCCTTGCTGGACGCGCTCGACGAGGATCTGGTCGGCTTCGCGCTCGCCCACGGATTCTTCACCTGCAGTGTATCGCCTTGAATTTTTATGACTGGGAAACGTTGTATTTTACCTACGACACACTGCCTGCCCCAGAAGCTGCTGATGGCGGCCCGAGGCGCAACAGACTTCGCGTACGACGTAATTGCCTGGCAGCACACCATGGCGGCGACAGCACCAGGATCTGTGGGCACCACCCACCGTGGGCGACACCCATCACCAGAACGCGCTCGCCAAGCGGCCAACACCATAGCAGAAGCGCATTTCGGAGCGCTTTGCCGGTCTTCAAGCGGACCTGCCACACGGGCGTTCCCGGCTCCCCGCCTTCTTTGAGGCGGGCGCGCCACATCAGTTCCATCTCGAGCGGCGTCCGATTGACAATCAGCGGGACGCAAGCCGCCACTGCGAGACCACCAATGCAGAGCCATACGGGAAACGGCAGCGCTTCACCCCACGCGCATGCGAGCCACGCCACCACAGACAGGATCGCACTCGCCAGAGCGAATCGGCTCGCCGCAGTCAAGTGCCGATACCGCGCTGAAAAAACGAAATGCTGAACAACCAAGGGCAGATCGCTCCGCGGCAGGCAATCACCCGGTGACCGCGTGCCGAGGCGCCTTAAGGACGCTTGAACACCAGCGTGCCGTTGGTGCCGCCGAAGCCGAAATTGTTCTTCACGGCCACGTCGATCTTCATGTCACGCGCGGTGTTGGCGCAGTAATCGAGATCGCACTCCGGGTCCTGGTTGAAGATGTTGATGGTCGGCGGCGACACCTGGTGGTGAAGCGCCAGCACCGTGAACACCGACTCCAGGCCGCCCGCACCGCCCAGCAAGTGGCCGGTCATGGACTTGGTCGAGTTCACGACGACGTTCTTGGCATGGTCGCCAAAGGCGGCCTTGATGGCGTCGCTTTCGTTCTTGTCACCGAGCGGCGTGGAGGTGCCGTGCGCGTTCAGATACTGCACCTGATCGGCGTTGATGCCGGCATCACGCAGAGCTGCCACCATGCAGCGGCGCGGGCCGTCCATGTTCGGCGCCGTCATGTGGAACGCGTCACCGCTCATGCCGAAGCCCGCGACCTCGGCGTAGATTTTGGCGCCCCGCGCCTTTGCCGCCTCGTACTCTTCGAGCACCATGACGCCAGCGCCCTCGCCCAGGACGAAGCCGTCGCGATCCTTGTCCCAGGGGCGAGATGCCGTCGCAGGATCATCATTGCGGGTAGACAGCGCCCGCGCTGCGGCAAAGCCACCGATACCCAACGGCGACACCGTGGATTCTGCGCCGCCGGCCACCATCACGTCGGCATCGCCGGCCTGGATCAGGCGCGCCGCCAGGCCGATGCTGTGCAGGCCCGTCGTACACGCCGTAACGGCTGCCAGGTTCGGGCCCTTCAGGCCGAACATGATGCTCAGATGGCCCGAGATCATGTTGATGATTGAACCCGGCACGAAGAACGGTGAAATCCGGCGCGGACCACGCTCCATGTATGTGGCATGCGTGTCCTCGATCATGGGCAGACCGCCGATGCCAGACCCAACCAGCACGCCAATGCGCTCGGCATTGGCCTCGTTCACCTCCAGGCCGCTGTCCTTGAGCGCTTGCACGCCGGCAGCAATACCGTAGTGGATGAACGTATCCATCTGGCGGGCGTCCTTGGCCGAGATGTAGTCCTCGACGTTGAAACCCTTCACTTCACCAGCGAAGTGCACGGCCAGGTTGGAATGATCGAATTTGGTGACGGTGGCGATCCCGGACTTGCCGGCGACCAGATTGGCCCACCCCTCGGCGACCGAGTTTCCTACCGGAGAAACCAGCCCCAGGCCGGTTACGACGACGCGACGACGGCTCACTATGCTTTCCTGCAACTCTGTATCAGCGACAAAGGCCACAGAAAGCGCGCCACCCGGTCAAGCCGGACAACCGCCCTTTCTGTGGCCCGCGATGTCAAGAGATCGATTGACGCTTAGGCCTTGACGTGGGCGGTAGCGTAGTCGATGGCTTGCTGCACCGTGGTGATCTTTTCAGCTTCTTCGTCCGGGATTTCCATGCCGAACTCGTCTTCCAGCGCCATCACCAGCTCAACCGTATCGAGCGAATCCGCGCCCAGATCGTTCACGAACGACGATTCATTCTTGATGTCAGCTTCGGCCACGCCGAGTTGTTCCGCGACGATCTTCTTGACGCGTTGTTCGATGTTGTCCATGTAAACCCTCCAGGGAAGTATTCGACAAAAAGTGCGCGCATTCTAGCAGGTTTGCGTGGCGAAAAACCGCGCCGGAAACCATGCAAGAACTGCGCCCAATATGATGCTAAAAGCCTGTTAATTCAGTGATTTTGCACGAACCTGCGCATGCGCAAGGCCCCGCACAACCACCGCCGGGACGGCTTCCTTATCCCATGTACATGCCGCCGTTGACGTGCAGCGTCGAGCCCGTAATGTAGCCCGCCGCCGGCGACGCCAGGAAGGCGACCGCGCTGGCGATGTCCTCGGGCGCACCCAGGCGGCCCAGCGGAATCTGCGCCTTCAGCGCGGTATGTTGCTCCTCCGACAGAACCTTCGTCATGTCGGTATCAATAAAGCCCGGCGCGATGCAGTTCACCGTGATATTGCGGCTGCCGATCTCGCGGGCCAGTGCGCGCGCCATGCCCTCCACACCAGCCTTGGCCGCCGCGTAGTTGGCCTGGCCCGGGTTGCCCGCCGACCCTACCACCGACGTGATGTTGATGATGCGACCGCCGCGCGCCTTCATCATCGGGCGCAGCACGGCGCGCGAGAGGCGGAACACCGCGGAGAGGTTCGTATCGATGACGGAGACCCACTCCTCATCCTTCATGCGCATCGCAAGGTTGTCCTGCGTGATGCCGGCATTGTTGACGAGGATGTTGAGCCCGCCATGCGTCTTGATGGTTTCGTCAATGACGCTTTCACAGCGCGCGGCGTCGTTCACGTTGAGCACCACGCCCGCGCCCTTCAGGCCGGCTTCGGCAAAGTAAGCCGTGATGGCCTGCGCACCGCCCTCCGACGTGGCCGTGCCGACCACCGTCGCACCCTGGCGCGCCAGTTCCAGCGCAATGGCACGGCCAATGCCGCGCGAAGCGCCCGTGACGAGCGCGACCTGGTTGTTCAATGCTTGGGTCATACGGATCCCGTTGATTATTTGAGTTGGCCCAGCACAGCTTCCAGCGAAGCCGGATCGAAGATCGCATCGCCGACGATGTCGCCGTCGATACGCTTGGTCAGGCCCGCCAGCACCTTGCCCGGACCGCACTCGACCACGCGGGTGACGCCGTCAGCCTTCATCTTCTGCACCGTCTCGACCCAGCGCACCGGCGAAGCGGCCTGGCGCACCAGCGCGTCCTTGATGGCAGCCGGATCATTCACGATGGCCACGTCTACGTTGTTGATGACCGGAATGGCGGGCGCACTGACCGCCACGTTGGCCAGATACTCGCGCAGGCGATCGGATGCCGGCTTGAGCAGCGACGAATGGAACGGCGCCGACACCGGCAGCGGCAGCGCACGCTTGGCACCCTTGGCCTTGGCGATTTCGCAAGCCTTTTCGACGGCGGCCTTGGCACCGGCAATCACGACTTGGGCCGGGGCGTTGAAGTTCACCGCCTCGACCACGCCTGCGGCAGACGCTTCAGCGCAGGCGGCGCGCACATCATCATCCGACAAGCCGAGAATCGCGGCCATGCCGCCCTCGCCCACCGGCACGGCTTCCTGCATCGCCTTCGCGCGAAAGCGCACCAGCGGCACGGCATCCTTGAAGGCGATGGCGCCCGCCGCAACTAGTGCCGAATACTCACCGAGGCTATGGCCGGCCACGACGGTGGGCGCCGGGCCGCCCGCCGCCTGCCACGCACGGTAGACGGCCACTGCGGCCGTCAGCATGACCGGCTGCGTGTTGGTCGTCAGGTTCAATTCTTCGGCCGGACCTTCGGCAATCAGCTTGCCGATGTCTTGGCCCAGCGCGTCCGAGGCTTCAGCCAGCGTTTCCTTGACGGCGGCGTGGTCGGCAAAGGCATTCAACATGCCGACCGATTGCGAACCCTGGCCGGGAAAGACGAAAGCGAATGTCATGGCTCGTATTGTGTGTTCTGGAAATTCGTCGATCGGGAGATCAGAAGCGCAGCAACGCAGCGCCCCACGTAAAGCCGCCGCCCACGCCTTCGAGCATCACGTGATGGCCGCGCTGGATACGGCCGTCGCGCACGGCGACGTCGAGTGCAAGCGGAATCGAAGCGGCTGACGTATTGCCGTGCTCATCCACCGTCACGATGAGGCGCTCGTTCGAAAGACCCAGCTTCTTGGTCGTGCCCTGCATGATGCGGATGTTGGCCTGGTGCGGAATGAGCCAGTCAACCTGCGAAGCGTCCAGTTCAGCCGCTGCCAACGCCTCGCGTGCGACCTTGTCGAGCACGGTCACGGCCAGCTTGAACACGGCCTGGCCGTCCATGTACAGGAAGGCGCTACCCTGAATCGCACCTGCGGCCACGTTGCCCGGCACGCAGAGGATGTTTGCGTGGCTGCCATCGGCATGCAGGGCGGTCGACAGGATGCCCGGCTCGTCGGACGCTTGCAGCACGACGGCGCCGGCACCATCACCGAACAGCACGCACGTGGTGCGATCGTTGAAATCGATGATGCGCGAGAAGACCTCGGAGCCGATCACCAACACGTTGCGGTACGCGCCCGAGCGGATGAACTTGTCGGCTGTCGACAGCGCGTAGACGAAGCCGGAACAGACCGCCTGCACGTCAAATGCGGCGCAACCGTTGCTGATGCCGAGCTTCTGCTGCACCAGGCAAGCGGTGCTCGGGAAGACGAAATCCGGCGTGGACGTCGCCACCAGGATCAAATCGAGTTCGGCGCGATCGATGCCGGCTGCTTCGATGGCGCGCTCGGCTGCCTTCACGGCCAGATCGCTGCACGCGACATCGGGCTCAGCAAAATGGCGTGCGCGGATGCCGCTGCGCGAGACGATCCATTCATCGCTGGTCTCGATGCCCTTCTCGGCCAGCTGGGCCGCCAGTTCGTCATTGGTGACCCGCTTGGGCGGCAGGTAGCTGCCCGTACCGATGATCCTTGCGAAACGTGTCATGTGCGGTGGGGTGAAATCTGACTCGGAGGCGACGCGTTCAGGCGGCGTCGGCGGCCGGAGTGGACGTAGAGACGAGCGCAGCACCGGCTGCGTCGTGGTGCGATTCGAAAGCCTGCGCAATGCGGGCGATCACGCCGTTGGCCGCGGCGTCGTAAGCCCGCTTGATGGCCCATTCAAACGCGTAGGCATCGGCCGAGCCGTGGCTCTTGATGACCAGACCACGCAAGCCGAGCAGCGCGGCGCCATTGTAGCGCCGATGGTCCACGCGGCGTTTGAAGCGTGACAGCACCGGGAGCGCCACCAGGGCAAGCAGCTTGGTGAACCAGGAGCGGCTGAACTCCTCACGCAGCATCTCGCCGATCATCTTGGCGAGACCTTCGGTGCTCTTGAGCGCGACGTTCCCGACAAAACCGTCGCAGACGACGATGTCGGTCGTGCCCTTGAAGATATCGTTGCCTTCGACGTTGCCGAAGAAGTTCAGATCGGAGGCGCGCAGCAGCTCACCGGCCTGCTTGACCACCTCGTTGCCTTTGATGACCTCTTCGCCGATGTTGAGCAGGCCGACCGTCGGGCGCGGCTTCTGCTCGACCACCGACACCATCGCCGACGCCATCTGCGCAAATTGCAGCAGGTGCGCGGGCTCGCAGTCGGCATTGGCGCCAAGATCGAGCACCGTGGTGCCGGCGCCCTTCTCGTTCGGGATGGCGGTGGCGATGGCCGGGCGATCAATGCCGTCCAGCGTCTTGAGGACGTAACGCGACACGGCCATCAGCGCACCGGTGTTGCCGGCAGAAACACACGCCTGCGCAGCACCGTCCTTGACCTGATTGATGGCCACGCGCATCGACGAATCTTTCTTCTTGCGCAGCGCGATCTCGACGGGGTCATCCATCGACACCACCTCGGAGGCGGCAACGACATGGACGCGCGGGTTCGCGGTGGCGTGTAGGCGCTTGAGCTGCGCCGCAATGGCATCGGGCTGCCCGACGAGCAGCATTTCGACGTCTTCGTGTGCGGCGAGGAATTGGATCGCTGCAGGGATCGTCACGCCAACGCCGTGATCACCACCCATGCAGTCGATGGCAAGCTTGATGGTCATGCGAGTCTGAGTTGCGGTTTCACGTGCGGCTCCGGCCGTTGGCGCGCGTATGGTACACAAACCCGTACGCTCTGCCGGACTCCGTTCAGCAAAAAAGCGGCAAATTCGCTTGCCGCTTTTTTGTTTGCATCATGAATCTTCGCGTTCAGACCAACCGGACACGCTTGCCAGAGGACTGGCAAAACGCATCAGTCGTTCTTGGTCTTCACAACCTTGCGGCCGCGATAGTAGCCGTTCGGGCTCACGTGGTGACGCAGGTGCACTTCGCCGGTGGTCGGCTCGACAGCGATCGGGGCCGTCGTCAGGAAATCGTGCGAACGATGCATGCCGCGCTTGGACGGCGACTTCTTGTTTTGTTGAACAGCCATGACTGACTCCTAAGCAATTTGATCGATTTTATCACATCACACGGAGCCGGAGCGTAGCCATTCCGGTAGGCGTGTGAAACGGACTGCCATCAGCCCGCGCAATTGCGCGCGCCTAATGTTTGGTTTTCAGGTTGGCCAGCACCGCGAACGGCGACGGCTCTTTCTCGGGTTCGACGTCTTCCGGCAGGATTCCTTCCGGACAGACAGCATGACGCGGCGACACCGGCAGCGCCAGCAGCAGTTCGTCTTCGATCTGCGTGATCAGATCGAAGGTGCGCGAACCGACGATGACATCCGCCTCGTCGTCGTCCAACGGAGCCGCATCGGCCTCCGCTTCGGAGCGAACGACTTCCAGACGCGTGCGCACTGGCAACGGCTGCCCATAAGCCTTCAGGCAGCGCTGGCACTGCAGCCAGACCGAGCCATCGACTTCGAGATCGACGAAGAGACGCTGACGGGCCGACTCGCCCGCCGTGGCTTCTTCGCGGATCGCGCCCTGCATCTGCCAACGGAACCGCGTATCGGCGTCAACGGGGGCGTCTGCCGCCTGCTCAGCCAGCAGACGCGGCATTTCAGTCAGATTGACCGTGCCGCTCGCCCGCTCACCACTGCGGATGAACGCGAAAAGATCGAATGCACGAAAATCCACGGATCGAACCTGCCAAACGCGTTGCTGTTGATGCACGGAACCGGATGCGCGCCGCACCTTGCGCCACGGCGCCCGGTTTGCGACACTGCGCGGCCAAACCGCGAAACGCGGGATTATAGCGATCAAAAACCTCTGCCGTCAAAAGGTTTTCGCTCGAAATCCACTGCATCTTCAAGCACTTATGACTTCTGCCTCGCGCCCGCCGCTGATTCTCGCCTCCAGTTCCCCTTACCGGCGGGAGCTGCTGGAACGCCTGCGCCTGCCGTTCGAGATCGTGGTGCCGGACATCGACGAGACGCCCGCGCCAGGCGAATCACCGGATCAGACCGCCCTCCGACTGGCCCGTCAGAAAGCGGAGAAAGTTGCCGCCGTGCATCCCGGCGCGCTGGTGATCGGGTCGGACCAGGTCGCCACGCTGGACGGCAAACAGGTCGGCAAGCCTGGCGATCACACCCGAGCGCTGGCACAACTGCGCTGGATGCGTGGCCGCACCGTCACATTCCATTCCGCGTTGTGCCTGTACGACGGCCGCACCGGCCAGCACCAGAGCGACGATATTCGGACGCTGGCAACGTTCCGTAACCTCTCCGACGAGGAACTCGACGCGTACCTGCACCTGGAGCACCCGTACGACGTAGCCGGCAGCGCGAAATCCGAAGGGCTGGGCATTGCCCTGCTGGAACGCGTGGAATCGTCGGACCCGACCGCCCTCGTCGGCCTGCCGCTGATCGCGCTGACCAGCATGCTGCGCAACGTGCATTACCCGCTCTTCGTATAAGCCATGGCCGGCACGCTGTACCTCATTCCAAACACGCTCGGCGCGCGCGATGCAGCCGACCCGCTGCCCGACGTGATTCCCCCTGGTGTTCAGCAGATCACTGCGCGGCTCGATTATTTTGTTGCCGAACACGCCAAGACGGCGCGCGCGCTGCTCAAGAAACTGAGCGAAACCACGCCGCTGGCGCGACCAATGCAGGACATCACGATCCGTGAACTGAACGTCAAGACGCCTGATTCGGAGCTCGAAGCGCTCCTGGCGCCGGTGATTGCGGGGCAGGATGCAGGGCTCATGTCAGAAGCCGGGGTACCGGCGGTGGCCGATCCGGGCGCGAATCTCGTGCGCCTTGCGCATCGGCACGGCGTCCGCGTCAAACCACTGGTCGGGCCGAGCTCCATCCTGCTCGCGGTGATGGCGTCCGGTCTGAACGGCCAGAGCTTTGCGTTCAACGGCTACCTGCCTGTCGATGCCGGCGAACGCAAGACCCGGCTGCGGGCGCTCGAACAGTTGTCCCGCTCGGTGGGGCAAACCCAGGTGTTCATCGAGACGCCGTACCGCAACGGCGCGCTGCTCGACGCCATCCAGGCGGCCTGCGCGCCCGGTACGCTCTTGTCGATTGCCGTGGACCTGACGCTGCCCAGGGAGCAGGTCGTCACGCTACCCGTGAGCGACTGGCGCACCGACCGCATCGACCTGCACAAGCGGCCGGCGATCTTTTCGCTGCTGGCGCGCTGATTACTCCTTTATCAGCAGCTTGAGCTGACCCGTGTTGGCCAGCGCCTTCACCGCGCCGGCGCCGATCGCGGTGCCGAGCTTGCGCGCCACACGCGAGGCGAAGTTCTCCTTGACGGTGTAATCGACGACATCCGGGGCCTTCAGGATGCTGCGCGCGACAAAATCGGCGCTGCCGATGGCATCGGCGAGCCCCAGGTCGACCGCCTTCGCACCGGTCCAGAACAGGCCGGTGAACAGGGTCGGATCATCCTTCAGGCGGTTGCCGCGCCCCTGCTTGACCACGTCGATGAACTGCTGGTGCACCTGGTCGAGCATCTCCTGGGCGTACTGTTTCTGCTGCGGCTGCACGGGCGAGAACGGATCGAGCATCCCTTTGTTTGAACCGGCAGTGAGCAGACGGCGCTCTACGCCCACCTTGTCCATCAGGCCGGTAAAGCCGAAGCCATCCATCAGTACGCCGATCGAGCCGACGATACTCGCCTTGTCGACATAGATCTTGTCGGCAGCCGCCGCCACGTAGTACCCGCCGGAGGCGCACATCTCTTCCACCACCACATACAGCGGGATGTTCTTGTGCTTCGCGCGCAGGCGGCGGATCTCGTCGTTGATCATGCCGGCCTGCACGGGCGAGCCGCCCGGGGAATTGATCTTCAGGATCACACCGACCGTGTTGCTGTCAGCAAAGGCAGCCTGCAGCGACGCGTTGATGTTTTCTGCGCTCGCGTTCGTATTGGCGGCGATCTCGCCGTCGAGCGTCACCAGCGCCGTATGGCGGCCGGTGCTGACGGTCTCGCCCTCGAAGCTTGCGAAGGCGTAGAGGAGCACCCCGATGATCCCGAGCGTCACGAATCGGAAGAAGATCCGCCAGCGGCGCGCGGCGCGTTGTTCACGGATGGTCGCCATCAGGACCTTTTCCAGCACCTCGCGCTCCCAACCGCCCGCCTGCGACGATGCGGCGCCCGCAGAACCGGCTGCCGGCTTTCCCGCGGCCGGATCGCGTAGTTCGGCTTCCAGCGGGTGATCGGCGTGCTGAGTGATTTCTAGGGCTTCGGGCTTGCCCGCACCGTCATCCGGTGTGCGGTCGGGCCCTTTCGTGGGAATCGGGTCGTTCATAGGCAGCAAGAAAAATTGAGCAAGAGTCGGTCACGGCGTCATGCCTGTGGCAGCGGTGCCGGGGTCGGGGCAGGCGCGCGGAACAATGCACCGGGCTGCCACCAGACCGCGCCATCGCGCTCGGCCACATCGAGCTTGGACAGATGCGCCCCACGGCACGGACCGCCCACGCAGCGGCCCGAGTCCGGTTCGTAGATGGCGCCGTGCGTGGCGCACATCAGATACAGGCCCGAGCTTTCAAAAAACTGACCTTCCTGCCAGTCCATCTCCATCGGCACGTGCGCACATTGGTTCAGATAACCGTGCACCGCGCCGGCGTAGCGGACAACGAAGGCACTCACGAGGCGGCCGCGCACATCCACCTGGAACCGCACACCCCGGCCTCCGTCCTCCAGCGCGCCGCTGTCGCAGATACGAACCGGTTCAGCGATGTCAGGCATGTTGCGAGAGCCATTGGTGGAGGTCGGAGACGGACTTCGCACAGTACAGCGGCGTGAGCGCATGCAGCACGTCCGCCGGGTGTGCGCCATAGGTGACAGCGACCCCGGCAGCACCGGCATTGAGGGCCATCTGCAGGTCGTGCGTGGTATCGCCGATCATCAGCGTGCGCTCGACATCCATGCCGAGATCGCGCGTGAGCTCCAGCAGCATGGCCGGGTGGGGCTTCGAAAACGTCTCATCGGCGCAGCGCGTGTTGTCGAACACGCCGGTGAGGCCGGTGACCTCGAGCGCACGCTGAAGCCCCACGCGCGACTTCCCTGTTGCCACCGCAAGCAAATAGTTGTCCCGGCGCAGTGCATCGAGCATCTCGCGCACGCCCGGAAACAGCACGAGATGGGCGTCACGACTCAGGTAGTGAAAGCGGTACCGCTCGGCCAGCTTGCCATAGTCGGCCGGATCCAGCGTGGGTACGGCGTATTCGAGGGCATCTCGCAAGCCCAGCCCGATCACGTGGCTCGCGCGCGTATCGTCCGGCACCGGCAGGCCGAGGTCCCGGCACGCAAGCTGGATCGACCGCGTGATGGCTGGCGTCGAGTCCATCAACGTGCCATCCCAGTCGAAGACGATCAGATCAAAGCGCTGCTGCGGCATCGGAATCAGAGTCGGAAGATTGGAAAGCGTTGAGGAAGGCGGCGCACTCGGCTGGCAACGGCGCGCTGAAAGTGACGACTTCCCCGCTTTGCGGATGTGTGAGTTGCAGACGGTGTGCGTGGAGGAACATCCGCGCCAGCCGTGGCGACGCATTGGCGCGGGATAGCGCCTTGTTCAGCGCAAAATCGCCGTACTTGTCGTCGCCCAGGATCGGGAAACCGGCATGCGCCAGATGCACACGAATCTGGTGCGTGCGACCGGTCTTCAGTTCCGCTTCGAGCAACGTGTACGACCCGAACACCCCCACCTTGTTGAAGATCGTGTGCGACGGCTGCCCGTCTGCCTGCACGCGGACGCGCCGTTCGCCCTCAGGCGTCGTGAATTTGTGCAGCGCCGCCTTGATGTGCTGGCGCTTGTGCGGCCACACGCCCTTCACCGCGGCAAAGTAGCGCTTGTCGAGACGCCCTTCCCGGATCTGCTCATGCAGCGCCACCAGCGCCGAGCGCTTCTTGGCCAGCAGGAGCACGCCAGAGGTTTCGCGGTCCAGACGATGCACGAGTTCGAGAAACTTCGCTTCCGGCCGGGATTGACGCAGCTGCTCGATCACCCCAAACGCCACGCCCGACCCCCCATGCACGGCGACCCCGGCGGGCTTGTCGATCACGAGCAGATGGGCATCTTCGTGGAGGATCGTGAATTCGGCGGCAGGAATCGCACGCGGCGCTTCGGCCTGCCGGGCCACCCGCAGCGGCGGAATACGGACCAGATCGCCGTGCTTCAAGCGATATTCGGCGTCGATGCGGCCCTTGTTCACCCGCACCTCGCCGGAGCGCAGGATGCGGTAGATATGGCTTTTAGGCACACCCTTGGCCAGGCGCATCAGGAAATTGTCGATGCGTTGCCCTTCGGCGTCGTCTCCGATCTCGACATAGGCGACGGATTTGCCGTCGAGTGCGTCACGTACCGCCTGTTGAATGCGGCCATCAAATGGATGGCGTAACTCATTCATTTTCAATATAATTTTCTCGCTGGACAGTCGTTTAAGCGCCAGCAAGAGCCGGTCGGGACGAAACAACAGGTATTGTACACAGCCACCGTTTCCGTCCGGAATCTGCCGATCCGAGGCCCACTTGTGCTACAAAGCTAGTCACGTGGCCGGCCCGATCGGCACGAAAGCAGCACGCACCGCTGTCCCACCGCGCAAGATGTGAACCAAAGATCACGTCGGCAACGTCGGTCAGCGTAGAACGAGCAGCTGGTAGAACAGAATTCAAAGGCGGGCGCCAATGGAACTCCATACGGCGCCCGCTTGGTGAAAGAAGCCCTTGCCGCACCAAGTTTGGTGCCGGCCGGCTGAACATCCGGTTACCGCATTGCCATGGCGGTCCGGCGGCAAAACTCCAACAAGCAGCACGCCGCCCGATTCGCCCGCCGCGGGTTTCGCCCGGACAGGCCGTCCGTCAATTCGCTCTTTGTGGTCGCTTCACGCGACTCGCCGCCGCCGGCCCGCCCGCCCCTACAAGGAACGCACTGGGCCCGAGGCTCGAGTGACAGGACGCGCAACTCGGCGCCGACCGCGCCGTTGCATTCCGCCCCTGGCATCCATGGTGACGCGTGTAACGCCCTCATTTCTTTCGCCCGTGCCCCGTCGCGCTTGTGTGCCGGCCGACACCTTGGCAATTCGTTGACCACCCGCTCCGCCTTCGCGTGCTCCATGAAGCGCCGTGCACGCACGGCATTGGAGTGAGGTAGCAATGAAACGCATGTTGTTCAATGCGACGCAGCAGGAAGAGCTGCGCGTCGCGATTGTCGACGGTCAGAAACTGATCGACATCGACATCGAAACCGCCGGACGCGAGCAGCGCAAAGGCAACATCTACAAGGGTGTCATCACCCGCATCGAACCGTCGCTGGAGGCATGCTTCGTCAACTACGGCGAAGAGCGGCACGGCTTTCTCCCCTTCAAGGAAGTCGCCCGCGCCTACTTCAAGGATGGCGTGGACGTGCGTTCGGCGCGCATCCAGGATGCGCTCTCCGAAGGCCAGGAGTTGATCGTCCAGGTGGAAAAGGAAGAGCGCGGCAACAAGGGCGCGGCCCTGACCACGTTCATCTCGCTGGCCGGCCGCTACCTGGTGCTGATGCCGAACAACCCGCGCGGCGGCGGCGTATCGCGCCGCATCGAGGGCGAAGACCGCCAGGAACTGCGCGAGACGATGGCGCAGCTGCAAGTGCCGGACGGCATGAGCATCATCGCCCGCACCGCCGGTATCGGCCGCTCGGCCGAAGAACTGCAGTGGGACTTGAACTACCTGATGCAGCTGTGGAAGGCCGTCGACGGCGCTGCGCAGGAGAACAAGGCTCCGCTGCTGATCTATCTCGAATCGAGCCTGGTGATCCGCGCGATTCGCGATTACTTCCAGCCGGATATCGGCGAAATCCTGATCGACACGGACGATATCTACGATCAGGCCCGCGCCTTCATGAGCGTGGTGATGCCCGACAACATGAATCGGGTGAAGAAATACCGCGACGACGTCCCGCTGTTCTCGCGTTTCCAGATCGAACACCAGATTGAATCGGCGTACTCGCGCATGGTGATGCTTCCTTCGGGCGGCGCCATCGTGATCGACCATACCGAGGCGCTGGTCGCCATCGACGTGAACTCGGCGCGCGCCACCAAGGGCGCCGACATCGAGGAAACCGCGCTGCGCACGAACCTCGAGGCGGCCGACGAGATCGCCCGCCAGCTCCGTCTGCGCGACCTGGGTGGCCTGATCGTGATCGACTTCATCGACATGGAGTCGAGCAAGGCCCAGAAGGATGTCGAGACCCGCCTGAAAGACGCGCTGCGCCACGACCGCGCCCGCGTGCAGATGGGCAAGATCAGCCGCTTCGGCCTGATGGAGCTGTCACGCCAGCGCCTGCGTCCGTCGCTGTCGGAAGGCTCGCACGTCACCTGCCCGCGCTGTAACGGCACCGGCCACATCCGCGATACCGAATCGTCCGCCCTGCAGGTGCTGCGCATTATCCAGGAAGAGGCGATGAAGGAAAACACCGCCGCCATCCACTGCCAGGTGCCGGTGGAAGTGGCTGCGTTCCTGCTCAACGAGAAGCGCCCGGACATCAACCTGATCGAGACGCGCTTCAAGGTCAATGTGCTGCTGATCCCGAACAAGCATCTGGAGACGCCGCACTACAAGCTCGAGCGCCTGCGCCACGACGATCCCCGCCTGGACGACAACAAGGCCAGCTACAAGATGGCCGAAGAGGCCGCCAAGGAACTGGAAGCCGACACCGCGTACAGCACCCGCAAGGAAGCGGCCAAGCCGCGCCAGGAAGCGGCCGTCAAGGGCATCACGCCGGAGCAGCCCGCTCCCGTGTCGGTGCCACGCGCCGAGCGCCCGGCCCGCGCCGAGGCTGCCCCGGCTCCGCAGGCACCCGCTCCGGTGCCTGCCCAGGGTGGCTTTGTGTCGTGGCTGAAGTCGCTGTTTGGCGCCAAGCCGGCCGAGCCCGTGGTGGCTGCGCCGGTCCAGGCACCAAAGCAACGTGCGGAAGACGGCAACCGCCAGGGCCGCGGCAATCGCCAGGAGCGCGGTGCGCGTAACGGCCAGCGTGGCGAACGTGGCGAGCGCCAGGGCCAGAACGGCCGCGACGCCAACCGTCAAGGCCGCGACCGCAACGAGGCCCGCGAGGGTCAACAAGCGGGCCAACAGCAGGGCCAGCGCGATGGACAACGCGACAACCAGCGGGGCAACCGCGACCGCAACCGCCAGCCGGCTCAAGCGGACAGTGCTGCACGGGAGACTGCGGACGCCCGCCAGCCGCAGCAGGGCCAGGAGGTCCGAGGTGAAGGCCAGGGCCGTCGCGAACGCAATCAGGAACGTCGCGAGCGCCAGCCCCGCGAGGGCCGTGAGCCGCGTGAGGCCCGCGAAGGCCGCGAGCCGCGCGAAAACCGCGATCGCGATCAGCAAGCCAAGGAAGCTGCCCACGCCGCAGCCGCCGCCACCGTGGAAGGCCTGATCGACCCGACGGGTACCGCTGAGGTGCCGCAGCCGCCCGTGGAAGCAGCGGTGCTGGCAGAAGCCGCGGGCCTGGAAGGCGCCGCACCGGCGGAAGGCACGGGTGAGGGCGAAGAGCGCCGCCGCCGCGGTCGCCGTGGTCGCAACCGCTATCGCCGTGACCGTGAAGGCGCGGAAGGCGTGCGCGCAGAGGGCGAAAGCGCGGAAACCGCAGACGAAAGGGAAGCGGTTGGCGAAACCTACACCGAGCCTGCCGTGCCCGCCACGGTGACGGAACCGGTGCAGCCCGCCTCGTTGGCGCCCGTAGAAGCGCCGGCGCCGGTGGTCCACGAGCCCGTGCAGGCCGCAGAAGCCGTGGCGCCTGTGTCCGCGATGCCGAGAACGCAGCCGGTCGAACCGGTCGCGACACCGGCACCGGCACCGGCACCGGCACCGGCACCGGCACCGGCACCGGCAGCCGACGTGACGCACGAGGCGATCGTGACGGCGTTTGCCGAAGTGCCCGCGCCGGTGAGCACGGTGGCCAAGGCCTCGCCGCTGCCGATCGAGACGCTGCAAAGCGTGCTGGCCAACGCCGGCATGACGTGGGTCCACACAGACGCGCAAAAGCTGCAAGCCGCGCAGGAAGAAGCCGCGCGTGCCGTCACACCGCCGCGTGTGCCGCGCGAACGCAAGCCGCTGCCGCCGATCCAGCAGGGTCCGATGATCCTGGTCGAGACCAACCGCCCCGCGGGTGGCGCAGACCAGCAGTAAGCAGGTGATGTTTCCGGCGGTTGCCGCCGGCGCATGACCCTGGGGCGGCTTCGGCCGCCCTTTTTCCTGTGTGCTGCGCGTGCGGGGGCATCTGTACTCCCCCGCGCGAAACAGGGGCTGCGCTACACTCGAAGCTGTATCGGGCGCAATCCGCTTCGGTGGATTGACGCACTGCACCGCACCATGACCGAAACCGTCATTCCCCTCTACGATCTGCGCGATATCCGTGATGGCCAGCACCACCGGGCCACGGTGCCTTCGGTGCCGGACGTGCTCGTCCCGGCGCAGGGCTGGCTGGCGGATACGCGCGGCCGCCGCTTGCACGACCTGCGCATTTCGGTGACAGACCGCTGCAATTTCCGCTGCGTGTACTGCATGCCGAAAGACGTGTTCGACAAGGACTACCGCTTCTTGCGGCATTCCGAGCTGCTGTCGTTCGAAGAGATCGAGCGCATGGCGCGGCTGTTCATCGAGCACGGCGTCGAAAAGATTCGCCTTACCGGCGGCGAGCCGCTGCTGCGCAAGAACATCGAGCGCCTGGTCGAGATGCTGGCCCGCCTGACCACCGCGGAAGGCAAGCCGCTCGACCTGACGCTCACCACCAACGGCGCCCTGCTCGCGCGCAAGGCGCAGTCCCTCAAAGACGCTGGCCTCACGCGCGTGACGGTCAGCCTCGACGGCATCGATGACGCGACGTTCCGCCGCATGAACGACGTGGACTTTGCCGTCGGCGAGGTGCTGCACGGCATCGAAGTCGCGCAGCGGGTCGGCCTGGCGCCGATCAAGGTCAACATGGTCGTCAAGAAAGGCGACAACGATGACCAGATCGTGCCGATGGCGCGCCACTTCCGCGCAAGCGGCGTCGTCCTGCGTTTTATCGAGTACATGGATGTGGGCACGACCAACCACTGGGACATGCGCTACGTCGTGCCGTCGGCCGAGGTGATCCAGCGCCTGTCAGCGGAGTTTGCCCTGGAACCGCTGTCGGCCAACTACAGCGGCGAGACGGCCGAGCGGTGGCGCTACGCCGATGGCGCGGGCGAGATCGGCGTGATCTCCAGCGTAACGCAGGCGTTCTGTCACGATTGCACACGCGCGCGCCTGTCCACCGAGGGCAAGCTGTACCTGTGCCTGTTCGCGACCGAAGGCTTCGACTTGCGTGCGCTGCTGCGGGGCGGGGCCAGCGACCTCGAACTCTCCAACGCCATTCGCGGCATCTGGCAAGGCCGCGCCGACCGCTATTCCGAACTGCGCGCGAGTGGCCAAGCCCAGCCGGCCGGGCGACGCATCGAAATGTCCTATATCGGCGGCTGAGCCCGCCCGCATCCAACACATGATTCCGACTTCCGACATCACCGGCCTGGTCCTCGCCGGCGGCCGGGGCAGCCGCATGGGCGGCGTCGACAAGGGGCTGCAGACGTTTCGTGGCGCCCCGATGGCGATGCACACGCTGCTGCGCCTGTCGCCGCAAGTGGACCACGTGCTCATCAATGCTAACCGCAACCTGGCTGCGTACGAGTCGTTCGGTGTCCCGGTGGTGGTGGATTCGGTGCCGGACTTTGCCGGCCCGCTGGCGGGCATCCTGGCCGGGCTGGAGCAGTGTCAGACGCGCTACCTGCTCACCGCGCCGTGCGATTCGCCGTTCGTGCCGACCGATCTGGCGGCGAGGCTGTCGGAGGCCATCGAAGCCAACGACGCGCGCATCGCCATGCCGGTCACGACGGAGCCCGACGCGCAAGGCGAGCCGCGCCGCCAGGTCCAGCCCGTCTTCTGCCTCATCGATACGCTGCTCGCCGACGACCTGATCGCCTATCTGCAAGGCGGCGGCCGCAAGATCGAAAGCTGGGCGGCGCGGCACGCGACGGTGGAAGTGCCGTTCGACGACGCGTCCGCCTTCGCCAACATCAATACGCTGGAAGAACTGCATCACCTGGCCGGGCGCCGGTAGCACGCCCCTACCGCCTGACGGCCATCGATCTTCACCGACGTCATGACCACTCTTGCCTCCGTCGTTTCCTGCCTCTCCGACTACGACCCGAACGCGCTGCCCGTGGCGCAGGCGCAAGCCATCATGCGCGACTTCGTGCATCCCGTGGGCGGCGTGGCGCGCGTGCCGATCCGCAGCGCCCTCGATCGTGTGCTTGCCCAAGACGTGCTGTCGACCATCG
This sequence comes from Ralstonia mannitolilytica, assembly GCF_905397375.1. GTDB lineage: Bacteria > Pseudomonadota > Gammaproteobacteria > Burkholderiales > Burkholderiaceae > Ralstonia > Ralstonia mannitolilytica. The sequence goes on along the minus strand of NZ_CAJPVG010000002.1, from coordinate 379,071 downwards.
ACGTGCCCGCGCACGACAACTCCGCCATGGACGGTTTCGCCTTTGCCGGCGCCGAACTGGCGCGCGGCGACGGCGACGTTGCGTTGCGCGTGATCGGCACCGCGTACGCAGGCATTGCGTTCGACGGAACGCCCGGCGCCGGTGAAGCGGTGCGCGTCATGACCGGCGCCGTCATGCCCAGCGGCTGCGACACGGTCATCCCGCAGGAATTCACGCAAGGCGATGCCGACACCGTCCGCTTTGCGCGCGACGCCGTGCGCGTGGGCGACAACCGCCGCCTGCGCGGCGAAGACCTCGCCAAGGGAAGCGCGGCATTGTCCGCGGGCCGGATCCTCCGCCCGGCCGACCTCGGCCTGCTCGCCTCGCTCGGCATTGCCGAGGTGCCAGTCCGCCGGAAGCTGCGCGTGGCGTTCTTCTCGACCGGCGACGAGCTGCGTTCCATTGGTGAACCGCTCGATGCTGGCTGCGTGTACGACTCGAACCGGTACACGCTGCACGGCATGCTCTCGCGCCTGGGCGTGGAGCTCCTTGACATGGGCGTCGTGCGCGACGACCCGGCCGCCCTGGAAGCCGCGTTTCGCACGGCCGCGGAAAACGCCGACGCGATCATCACCTCCGGCGGCGTCTCGGTCGGCGAGGCCGACTTCACCAAGCAGATGATGGCCAAGCTCGGCGACGTGACGTTCTGGAAGATCGCCATGCGCCCCGGCCGGCCGATGGCATTCGGCCGGATCACGTCAAATGGCCACAGCGCCTTTCTGTTCGGCCTGCCCGGCAATCCGGTGGCGGTGATGGTGACGTTCTATCACTTCGTGCGCGGCGCCCTGCTGCGCATGATGGGCGCCAACGAGCCCGGCGCGCCGCTGGTACCGGCGATCAGCGCGGCGCCCATCCGCAAGCGCCCCGGCCGCACGGAATATCAGCGCGCGATCGCCGCCCTGAACGATCGAGGCCAGCTCGAAGTTCGCCTGACCGGGCAGCAAGGTTCTGGCGTGCTGCGCTCCATGAGCGAAGCCAACTGCTTTGTCGTGCTTGGTCATGATCAGGGCCAGGTCAACGCCGGCGACGCCGTGCAGGTGCTGCTCTTCGACGGCCTGGTCTGAGCGGCGTGGCCGCAACGACCCTTGCGCCGCAGGCAATGCGGCATGCTGTCGGTTTTTTGCGTCACCCACAGGGCGCGGGTATCGGCGCATCGGTCGATTCGCTACACTTTGCGCCAGTTTGATTGTTCGGATTTGCCTGAGCTTGAGTAATGCCATGATGACCAAGGAGATTGCCTACCTTCACCCGGCCCACACCGCGCGCGCGCTGGTGCTGGTGTATCTGTGTTTTTCGCTGCCGGTCGTGGGGCTGTTCTTCTTCGTCGGCTTCGTGCGCTACGGTGAACTGCCGACGGTCGTTGTGCTCAGCGGCCTGATCTTGAATGCGCTCGTCGGCTTCGGTGCCCTGTGGCTCGCCTGCCGCGCCTACAACTGGGTGGCGGCGCGTTTCGGCGGTATCGAAATCGTGCTGCGCGACGTGCCCGAAGAAGCCTGATCCCAGGTGTCTGGCCAGACAAGAAGGGGCGGAAATTTCCGCCCCTTTGCTTTTGCTGACGCGCGTTACTCCGCTTCGGTTTCGTCGTCGACCGGCGACGCGGTTCCCAGGCCCAGTACGTTCTGCGCCGAGTCGCTCGGCAACGCTTCCACTGCCTTGAGCTTGCGGTTCATCTGGCGCGTACGCACTTCGGCTTGCTCGATGTTGCTGACGGCGCGCTCGAGCGTTTTCTTGGTCGCGGCCAGCACGTCACCGAACTTGCCGAATTCGCTCTTGACCGCGCCGAGGACCTGCCACACCTCGCTGGAGCGCTTTTCCAGCGCCAGCGTACGGAACCCCATCTGCAGGCTGTTCAGGATGGCGGTCAGCGTGGTCGGCCCTGCCACCGTCACGCGGAATGTGCGCTGCAATGCGTCCGTCAGGCCCGGGCGGCGCAACACCTCGGCATACAGGCCCTCAGTCGGCAGGAAGAGGATCGCAAAGTCGGTGGTGGCGGGCGGCGCGATGTACTTCTCGTGGATGGTTTGCGCTTCCTTGCGGACCGCCACCTCGAGTTCGCGGCTGGCAGCCGCGGCGGCTTCCGCGTCGGCGCGTTCCTGTGCGTCGACCAGGCGCTCGTACTGCTCCTTCGGAAACTTGGCGTCAATAGGCAGCCAGACGGTGGCGTCGCGGTCGGCATCGGTCTTGCCAGGCAGGCGGATCGCAAATTCGACGCGGGCGCCGGTACCACGCACGGTCTCGACGTTCTTGTCGTACTGCTCGGGCGTGAGCATCTGCTCGAGCAGCATCTCGAGCTGGACTTCGCCCCACGTGCCGCGCGTCTTCACGTTGGTCAGCACCTTCTTCAGGTCGCCCACGCCCTGGGCCAGTGCCTGCATTTCGCCCAGGCCGCGGTGCACCTGTTCGAGCCGGTCCGACACCAGCTTGAACGATTCGCCCAGGCGCTGTTCGAGCGTGGCATGCAGCTTCTCGTCCACGGTGCGGCGCATCTCGTCGAGCTTGATCGCGTTGTTGGCCTCGATGTCCTTGAGCTTCTGCTCGAGCGTGGCCCGCACCTCCGACAGGCGGCGCTCGTTGCCTTCGGCCAGCTGGGCGAGCTGCTGCTGCATCGTGTCGCCAAACCGGCGCAGCGCGTTGCCCTGCTCTTCGCGGGCCTGCTGGGCCTGCTGCTGCAGGCTCTGGCGCACGGCTTCGAGCTGCTGAGTATTCGTCTCGGTCAGCTTCGTGAGCTGCTGGGCGAACGTGTCGATCTGGTTGTTCTGCAGCGTGGCGACGCTGGTCAGCTGCGTGGCCAGCACCTGCTGGAACTGCCCGAGCTGCTGGGTCACGTCGCTGCGTCCGATGCGCGCGGTCTCGCCGATCTCGCCGCGCAATTCGCGTTCAATGCGCTCGTTGCCACGCGCCAGCTCTTCGCGCAGCGCATTGAACATCGGCGACACATCATGCGTTGCCGGGCGTGACACACCGCGCCAGATCAGCACACACAGCACGGCCACCACGGCCACGCCAAGCAAGGTCAGAAGAGCCATCCAATCCATACGGGCGTTCGATCAGGCAGAGGTGCGCCGCACGGCCAGCGCATCCGGGTTCAAAAGGTTGGGCGGCTGCCCGGCGTGCGGCCCAAAGCCGAGCGCCGCGATCAGGTTGTCCGCCGCGAGGTTCGCCATGCCCAGGCGCGTGCCATGCGTGGCACTGGCGATATGCGGCGTGAGCGCGACATGCTCGGCCTCCAGCAGCGCCGGATGCACCTTCGGCTCTCCCTCGTATACGTCGAGGCCCGCTGCGAAGATGCGCTTCTCGGCCAGTGCCTGCGCCAGCGCCGCATCATCGACGATGCCGCCACGCGCGAGGTTCACCAGCGTCGCGCTCGGCTTCATCTGCGCCAGCTCGGCCGCGCCGATCGCGTGGTGGCTTTCCGGCGAATACGGCAGCACGAGCACGAGATGGTCGGCCTGCCGGAGCAGCGCTTCCTTGCTGACGTAGGTCGCGCGCGTCTGCTGTTCGATCTCGGGCGCGAGGCGGCTGCGGTTGTGGTAGAGCACGCGCATCGAAAAGCCGCTCGCCCGACGCGCCAGCGCCTGGCCGATGCGGCCCATGCCCAGGATGCCCAGCGTGGTGCCATGCACTTCGGCGCCGAGGAACATGTCGTACGTCCAGCGCTTCCAGCGCCCCGCACGCAGCCAGCGCTCGGACTCCGACACACGGCGTGCAGCGGCCATCAGCAGAGCCCACCCGAAATCGGCCGTCGTCTCGGTCAGGATGTCGGGCGTGTTCGTGGCAAGGATGCCCGCACGCGTCATCGCCGGCAGGTCCAGGTTGTTGTAGCCGACCGCCATGTTGGCGACGGCGCGCAGTGTCGGCACGCGGGTGATGAGATCGGCGTCGATGGTGTCGGCCGCGTTGGCGAGCAGCCCGACCCGGCCCTGCAGGCGCTCGGCCAGCGCTTCGGGCGGAAACACCGCATCGGCCTGGTTGTCGACCACGTCGAAAACTTCGCGCAGCCGCTCCAGCACTTCCGGAAACAGCGCACGCGTCACGAGGATTCCAGGTTTCATTGGTTGCAACCCCGTTCGGTTAGCGGAAGAAGAGGAAGGTCATCAAGACGAAGATCGGTACCAGGATGCCCACCGACCACAGCATGTAGCCAAAGAAGCTCGGCATCTGCAGCCCCCGGCTTTCGGCAATCGCCTTGACCATCAGGTTGGGGGCATTCCCGATGTAGGTGTTGGCCCCCATGAACACGGCGGCCGCTGAAATGGCCGCCAAGGTGGCCGCGCCCTCGCTCATCAGCATCTGCGCATCTCCGCCGGCAGTGTTGAAGAACACGAGATACGTCGGCGCATTGTCCAGGAACGACGACAGCAGGCCCGTGGCCCAGAAGTACATCGCGTTGTTGGGCTGCCCCGCACCGTCGTTGACCATGCGCACAATGCCCGCGAACGGGCCGTCCACACCTGCCTTGAGCATGGCAATGACGGGCCCGATGGTGATGAAGATGCCGGCGAACAGCTTGCCGACCTCCAGAATGGGCTCCCAGTTGAACTCGTTGCCGGCGCGTGCCCCGGCGGGCGTGAGTCCCAGCGACAGCAGCGCGACCACCACCAGGCCGATGTCGCGCACCGCGTTCTGCAGCAGCACCTCGGTGCCCATGACGTGGAAGGCGATGCCGGGCTTCCACAGGCCGCTCATCAGCACGAGTGCCAGGATGCCGGCCAACAGGACGAAATTGACCTTGCCCTCGAAGCGCAGGGGGCCCGCGTCGTCGGGTGTCGGGTCGGTGATGCCGGGCAGCTCCTCCTTGCCGGCACGGTAGAAGTAGCTGTCGAGCACAAAGAAGATGGCCAGCAACAGCAGCCACATCATCAAGGTCTGGCGCCAGAGATGCTGGGTCGTCCAGAAGAAGTCGACGCCCTGCAGGAAGCCGAGGAAAAGCGGCGGGTCGCCCAGCGGCGTCAGCGCCCCGCCGGCGTTGGCCACCAGGAAGATGAAGAACACGACGACATGGGTGCGATGGCGGCGCGCATCGTTTGCGCGCAGCAGCGGACGGATCAGCAGCATGGCTGCGCCCGTCGTTCCCATGATGCTGGCAAGCCCCGTGCCGAGCGCGAGCAGCCCCGTGTTGAGCTTGGGCGTACCGTGCAGGTTGCCCCGAATGCAGATGCCTCCTGCCACCACGTACAGCGCGGCAATCAACGCGATGAACGGGATGTACTCGGCCAGCGCGGCATGCACGACAGATGCGACAGCGGCTTCCCCGCCAAACGCCATCCCGAACGGCACAAGAAACAGCACGGCCCAGGCGGCTGCGATCTTGCCGTAGTGGTCGTGCCACAGCCTGGGCGCCAGCAGCGGGGCGATGGCGATCGACAGCAGAATGCCGGCGAACGGCATGCCCCATGCCAAGGACAGCTGCGCACCGTTGACATCGGCTGCACGCGCCAGGCCACATACAAACAGGAAGACAAGGGGCCAGAGGCGTTTCACGTAGGCGTTCTCCTAAGCACTGGCGCGCTGCGAGGCCACGCGCCGAACAAGCAAAGACGCCAGTGTAAACGCCTGGGGCCTGCCGCCCCGCAAACGTCCATCCAGGTTTGAGGAAACGGCAGGCCCCCGCGAACAAGGCCCAGCAGGCCGACGCGAATGTCAGGCGCCCGACACAACGATCACATGCACGCGATACGGGCCATGTGCGCCCAGCACGATCGTCTGCTCGATATCACCCGTGCGCGACGGCCCGCTGATGACGTTGGTGGCGCGCGGCAGCTCGCCCCGCTCTGCGCGCATCAGCGCATAGGCGTCTTCCAGCGTGGCGACGATGCGCGACTGCGGAACCACGGCGATATGCGTCTCGGGCAGCAGCGCCGTGGAGGCGACGTTCTCCGGCCCCGATAGCAGCATCAGCGAGCCCGTCTCGGCAATCGCGCAGAAGCAGCCCGTGATGCCGACAAGGTCGCCGTGCGCCTGATCGGCTTGCGGCTCGCGGATGGGCGGACGGAACTCGACCGCAATGCCTGCCGCGGCCCAGTCGAGCGACTGCAGCGTCGTCCAGGCCACGGCGCGCGGCGCCAGCCCCAGACCGGACAGATAGCGCGCCGCCGCAGCCGGCACATCGGCCAGCGTGGCAACTGTGTCCAGCGTGGAGGCCATCTTCGTCGCCTGCCCGGCAAAGTGGCCGGCAAGGTTGTCGGGCATCGGCGGGCGCGGACCGGCCGGATGGCGCGCCAGATAATCCGCCACGGCGTCGCGCTCGCCCTGCGTCGGCTGCTCGGGACGATGCTGTGCATTGCGGATGCGCGCGAAGATGGCGTCGCGGGCGCGACTCGTGTCGAGCGGGTCGGCTGGGGTGTCCGGTCGTGTATCCATGGCGGCTCCGAAAGATCGGTCGATTATACGAGCCGTGCGCGCGCCCACCCGGCCGCTCCATTGAAACTTATTCGGCGCCCGCGTGAGCCTTATTGCACGCCGAAGACCTGTTTCAGATAGGTCAGATAGGCCGGGTCGTCGCACATCGTCTTCTCGGGTGCGTCCGACAGCTTGGCCACGGGCTGGCCATTGCAGCGGACCATCTTGATGACGATCTGCAGCGGCGTGTACCCGAGGTCGTTGGTGAGGTTCGTCCCCACGCCGAACGCGAGCTTGCAGCGGCCCCGGAAGCGCTCGTACAGGCCGATGACCTTCGGCATGTCAAGGCTGTCGGAAAAGATCAGCGCCTTGGATTTCGGGTCGGTGCGCATGCCTTCGTAGTGCTGGAGCATGCGTTCGCCCCATTCGAACGGGTCGCCCGAGTCATGCCGCACGCCGCCGAAGAGCTTGCAGAAGAACATGTCGAAATCGCGCAGGAAGGCGTCAAAGCCGTAGGTGTCCGACAGGGCGATACCGAGATCGCCGCGGTATTCCTTGGCCCACGTTTCCAGAGCGAACGTCTGGGAATCGCGCAGCCGCGGGCCGAGCGCCTGGCAGGCCTGCAGGTATTCGTGCGCCATCGTGCCCAGCGGCGTCATGCCGTGCTTCATGGCGAAATAGACGTTGCTGGTGCCCGCATACTGGCCGCCGAGCTGCGCGCGCGTCTCGAGCAGCACGTGCTCGTGCCAGGTATGCGAGAAGCGGCGGCGCGTGCCGTAATCGGCAATGCGGCAGTCTTCCAGGCCGGGACGCTGGAGCGTGGCGAGCTTGTCGGTCAGGCGGCGCTTGCCCTCCTCCCACTGCGGATGCGTCTGCGTGCGGCTGAAATAGACCTCGTTGACGATCGCCAGCACCGGCACCTCGAACATGATCGTGTGCAGCCACGGCCCGGCGATGACGATCTCGATCTGCCGGTCGTTGCCGGGCGCAGGGCGCACGTCGATGTATTTTTCGTTGAGGTGGAAGAGGCCGAGAAAATCGACGAAATCGCTCTTGATGAAGCGCAAGCCGCGCAGGTAGTCGAGCTCCGCCTCGGTAAAGCGCAGCGTGCAGAGATGGCGGATTTCCGCACGAATCTCTTCGATGAAGGGCACCAGGTCCACGCCGGTATTGCGACACTTGAAACGGTATTCAACGTGCGCACCGGGAAAGTGGTGCAGCACCACCTGCATCATCGTGAATTTGTACAGATCGGTGTCGAGCAGCGAGCGGATGATCATCGGATGGCTAAAAAACCCAGGGACTGGGCGTCATGCTAACCGAAGCCCGCCGCAGCGCCAGGTGGGGCGCACAAATCTCCTCCAAAACGCGGCCTTTAGCCGGCGGCGCGGGCGGAGAACCCCTTGATTCCGCTATAATTTCCGGTTTCCGACCGGATTTTTGCACCATGGAAGCAGAACGCCTCAATGCCATCCAGAACACGTTGGCCGACCTGAAGTCGCGCGCCGACGAACTTCGGAGGTATCTTTGACTACGACGTCAAGTCTGAACGTCTAGCCGAAGTCGACAAAGAGCTCGAAGACCCCGAGGTCTGGAACGACCCGAAACGCGCCCAGGAACTGGGCCGCGAGAAGAAATCGCTTGAGAACGTCGTGCTGGCGCTGACCAAGCTGGACGCAGACCTCACCGGCGCCGCCGAGCTGTTCGAGCTGGCCCGCGAGGAAGGCGACGACGACACCATCGAAGCCATCGAGGCCGACACCGCCGGCATGCGCGCCATCGTCGAAGACATGGAATTCCGACGCATGTTCTCTGGCCCGATGGACGCCGCCAATTGCTTCATCGACATCCAGGCCGGCGCCGGCGGCACCGAGGCGTGCGACTGGGCGTCGATGCTGCTGCGCCAGTACCTGAAGTACTGCGAACGCAAGGGCTTCAAGACCGAAGTGCTGGAAGAGTCCGAAGGCGACGTGGCCGGCATCAAGAGCGCATCGATCAAGGTCGAAGGCGAATACGCGTTCGGCTTCCTGCGCACCGAGACCGGCGTGCACCGCCTGGTGCGCAAGTCGCCGTTCGACTCCGCGGGGGGCCGGCACACGTCGTTCTCGTCGATCTTCGTGTATCCGGAAGTCGACGACTCGATCGAGATCGAGATCAACCCGGCGGACCTGCGCGTCGATACGTACCGCGCATCCGGCGCCGGCGGCCAGCACATCAACAAGACCGATTCTGCCGTGCGGATCACGCACATCCCGACCGGTATCGTCGTGCAGTGCCAGAACGACCGCTCGCAGCACCGCAACCGCGCCGAGGCGATGACGATGCTGAAGTCTCGCCTGTACGAGCACGAGCTGCGCAAGCGCCAGGCCGAGGCCGACAAGCTCGAAGCCTCCAAGACCGACGTGGGCTGGGGCCACCAGATCCGCTCGTACGTGCTGGACCAGAGCCGCATCAAGGACCTGCGCACGAACGTGGAAATCTCCAACACGCAGAAGGTGCTGGACGGCGATCTCGATGCCTTCATCGAGGCGAGCCTGAAGCAAGGCGTCTGACCTCCAAGGCGAGCACCATGGCTGACACGTCCCTGTTCATCGTGACCGGCGCCTCCCGCGGCCTCGGCGCCGCGCTGGTCCAGGCGCTGATGCAGCCCGGCAATCGCCTCGTCTGCGCGGCGCGCGGCGACAACGCCGAACTTCGCGCGCAGGCGTCGGCAGCCGGCGTGGCGCTCGACTGGCATCAGGTCGACCTCTCCGACGCGCATGCCGCGGAGGCGTGGATGACCAAGACGCTGGCCGCCCTGCCCGCCCATCAGAACGTGACGCTGGTGCTCAATGCCGGCGCCGTCGAGCCGATCGGCGCGATCGACATGCTGCGCGCCGACACGCTGCTGCCGCACCTGCAACTGAACCTGGCCGGCCCCATGGCGCTGACGGCCGCCCTGCTGCGCGGCACCGCCGGCTGGAATGCGCAGCGCCGCGTGCTGGCGATCTCGTCGGGCGCCGCGCGCCGCCCGATCGCCGGCTGGGCTGCGTATTGCACCGGCAAGGCGGGGCTCGACATGTTCGTGCGCGCCATCAACGCGGATGGCGATGCCAGCGTACGGGCCGTGGCACTGGCCCCCGGCGTCATCGACACCGACATGCAGCGCACGATCCGCGGCGCAAGCTTTGCCGGCGTGCAGCGCTTCCGCGACCTGCATGCGCACGGAGAACTGGTTTCGCCACAGGACGCTGCCGCGCGCATCGCCGCTTACCTTGCCCGCCCTGACTTTGGTGCGACCGAACTCGACGACCTGCGTCACTACGCGTAACCCGCACGCCTGACCCGACTTTCCTCTCTTCCTCATCATGACCGAACAGAACAACGCGGCCGAATCGAACGCCGCCGTGCCCGCGCAGGACGACAACAAGATCATCGCCGAGCGCCGCGAGAAGCTGGCCGAGATCCGGCAGCAAGGCGTCGCCTTTCCCAACGATTTCCGCCCGACGCATCGCGCTGCCGAGCTGCACGCCCAGTACGGCGCGCTCGAGCAAGCCGCGCTGGAAGCCGAGCCGGTCCAGGTTGCCGTGGCCGGCCGCATGATGCTCAAGCGCGTGATGGGCAAGGCCAGCTTTGCCACCGTGCAGGACAGCACCGACCGCATCCAGTTCTACATCAGCCGCGACGCGGTGGGCGAAGACGTCTACGCCAGCTTCAAGAAGTGGGATCTCGGCGACATCGTAGCCGCGCGCGGCACGCTGATGAAGACGAAGACCGGCGAACTGTCGGTGGCGGTGACGGAGCTGCGCCTGCTCTCCAAGAGCCTGCGCCCGCTGCCCGGCGACTACTACGGCCTGGCCGACCAGGAGCAGAAGTACCGCCAGCGCTACGTGGACCTGATCGTCTCGAAAGAAACGCGCGAGACGTTCCGCGCCCGCACAAAGGCCATCGCCTCGCTGCGCAACTTCATGGCCGGCAACGGCTTCATGGAAGTCGAGACGCCGATGCTGCACCCGATTCCAGGCGGCGCGGCAGCCAAGCCGTTCATCACGCATCACAACGCGCTGGACATGCAGATGTTCCTGCGCATCGCGCCCGAGCTGTACCTCAAGCGACTGATCGTCGGCGGCTTCGAGCGCGTGTACGAGATCAACCGCAACTTCCGTAACGAGGGCGTGTCGCCGCGACACAACCCCGAGTTCACGATGATGGAGTTCTACGCGGCCTACACGGACTACCGCTGGCTGATGGACTTCACCGAGCAGCTGATCCGGCAGGCCGCCATCGACGCCTCGGGCACCGCCACGCTGACTTACCAGGGCCGCGAGCTGGACCTGTCCAAGCCGTTCCATCGCCTGACGATCACGCAGGCCATCCAGAAGTACGCCCCGCAGTACACCGATGCGCAACTGGCCGATGCCGACTTCCTGCGTGCCGAACTCAAGAAGTTCAAGATCGACACCAACGCCCCGCAGTTCCTGAATGCCGGCCTAGGCACGCTGCAGCTCGTGCTGTTTGAAGAAACCGCCGAGTCGCAACTGTGGGAGCCGACGTTCATCATCGACTACCCGGTCGAAGTGTCGCCGCTGGCACGCGGCTCCGACACGCTGCCCGGCATCACCGAGCGCTTCGAGCTGTTCATCACCGGCCGCGAAATCGCCAACGGCTTCTCCGAGCTGAATGACCCGGAAGACCAGGCCGAGCGCTTCCGCAAGCAGGTCGAACAGAAGGACGCGGGCGATGAAGAAGCCATGTTCTATGACGCCGACTACATCCGCGCGCTGGAATACGGCATGCCCCCGACCGGCGGCTGCGGCATCGGCATCGACCGCCTCGTGATGCTGTTGACCGACAGCCCGAACATCCGCGACGTGATCCTCTTCCCGCACCTGCGCCGCGAAGATTGATCGCCGCGACGACGCACCGCCAACGCCCCTTCAGGGGCGTTTTTGCTGTGCTTTCACCCCGCCATTTGTAACATCCGCACCGGTTCACACTGTGAGCTGAAGTGCGGCATCCCCTTGATTTTCCAGAGGAAAATGGTGCTACAGATGCTTACAAATTAAAACGGCATCCGTTCGGGCGATCGACCAAACTGTGATCATCGAAGGGCCGCACCGATCACGGCCGCAGGAGAACGATGATGAACAACAACATCCAGCCGAACGCAGGTCAAACATACGGTGGCACGTCCCCGGGGCAGGTGCCTCCGTCGCCGCGCCGCATGCACCCGCTGATGACGACGGCCGCCGTGGCCGTGATCATCGCCAGCCTGACGGCGGTGGCCGCCATCACCGGTGTGCTGCCCACGTCGAAGGCGACCCAGGGCAGTACCGATCCGAACGTCGCTGCGCAGTCGACGACGGCGGCCCCCGGCGCTTCCACGACGCCGATGGCGCTCGCAGCACCGGGCCAGACCACGCAGCCGAACCAGGCTGCGCCGTACCCCCCTCAGACCGTGGCCACGCCGCCGTCGCCGACACACCAGCCGGCCTATGCCGAACGCGCTCCCTCGGCGGCACCCCGCTACGCACAGACGCCACCGCGTCCGGCCGCCAGCCCGTATACCGGTCACGTGACGTCGGTGACGCCGATCACCACGCAGGGCAAGGAGACCGGCCTGGGCATGATCGGCGGTGCGGTGGTGGGCGGCCTGCTGGGCAACCAGATCGGCCGCGGCAATGGCCGTACGCTGGCCACGGTGGCCGGCGCAGTGGGCGGCGGCTATGCCGGCCACGTGGCGGAAAACCACTACAGCCGCGATACGCAATACCGTGTGAACGTGCGCATGGACAACGGTACGAGCCGCAGCTTTACCTACAAGGCCGCCCCGGGCTTCCAGCCTGGCGACCGTGTGCATATCGAGAACGGCACGCTGGTGGCAGGCTGATCCGCGCTCCGCTTCATCCCAAAGAAAAACCGGCCTTCGGGCCGGTTTTTTCATGTCCGCAAAAAGCGAGGCGAGCGTTCATTCCGCCGCTTCGTCAATCCACGCCTGCTGGATCGCTTCAAGAAACTTTTCGCCGCCGCGCTTGTGGTCGTCGTCAAAGCCTTCCAGGCCGACGACCTTGTTGTGCAGGTCCACGAAGTTCAGGCGCGTCGGATCGACGTCGGGGTACTTGTCGTACAGCGCTTCGGCAATCTGCTGAATGTCGTTCCATTTCATGATGAGCTCCCTCTCCACGGCGCCGTACGGCTTAGTGGTTTTCTTTGGCGTGGTTGATCGTGTATTTCGGGATCTCGATGGTGAGATCCTCGTCTGCCACCCTCGCCTGGCACGACAGGCGCGAATTGGGCTCCAGGCCCCAGGCCTTGTCGAGCAGGTCCTCTTCCTTTTCCGAAGCCTCCTCCAGCGAGTCGAAACCTTCGCGCACGACCACGTGGCACGTGGTGCAGGCACATGACTTTTCGCAAGCGTGCTCGATCTCGATGTCGGCGCCCAGCAGCGCATCACAGATGCTCGTGCCGGTCTTGGCTTCGATCACGGCGCCCTCGGGGCAGTATTCGACGTGGGGCAGGACGACGATTTGTGGCATGAAAAACTCGGTCGATGAATGGGGTTGGGGAGCCGGCTGCCAGCGATCAGCCGAGCTCTTCGATACGTTTGCCGGAAAGCGCCGCGCGGATGCTGCGATCCATGCGGCGCGCGGCGAATTCGTCGGTGCCGTGCGAGAGCGCGTCGACGGCGTCCTTGATGGCGCGGTGGTCTTCGCCCTGCATGGTGGTGCGCAGCGCGGCCATTTGGGCATCGACCGCGGCGCGCTCCTCGGCCGAGAGCAGATCGCCGTCGGCCTCCAGCGCATGCGACAGCGCCTCGAGCAGGCGCTCGCCTTCGACACGCTCTTCCGCCAGCGCACGCCGGCGCATGTCGTCTTCGGCAGACTGGAAGCCCTCCTGCAGCATGCGGGCGATGTCGTCATCGGCCAGACCATACGACGGCTTCACGGTGATCGATGCCTCCACGCCGGAGACCGTCTCGCGCGCCGACACCGACAGCAGGCCGTCCGCATCGACCTGATACGTCACGCGGATGCGCGCGGCGCCGGCCACCATCGGCGGAATGCCGCGCAGCTCGAAGCGCGCAAGCGACCGGCAGTCGCTGGCCAGTTCGCGCTCGCCCTGCAGCACGTGGATCGCCATCGCCGTCTGGCCGTCCTTGAAGGTGGTGAACTCCTGCGCGCGCGCCACGGGAATCGTGCTGTTGCGCGGGATGATCTTCTCGACCAGGCCGCCCATCGTCTCGACGCCGAGCGACAGCGGGATCACGTCGAGCAACAGCCAGTCTTCGCCCGGTGCGCGATTGCCCGCCAGCAAGTTGGCCTGCATGGCCGCGCCGATGGCGACGACCTGATCCGGGTCGAGGTTCGTGAGCGGCGTACGGCCGAACAACTGCGCCACCGCCCGCCGGATGATCGGCATGCGCGTCGCCCCGCCCACCAGCACCACGCCCTTCACGTCGTCCACCGTGACACCGGCATCGCGCAGCGCGCGGCGCACCGGTGCGATGGTTTTCTGCACGAGGTTGGCGGTCAGTTCAGCGAAGGTCTCGGCGGTCAGCACGAGGTGCACGGTCTCGCCAGTGGAGAGCATCGCGTCGATCTCCGTGCTGTCGGCGGTGGAAAGCCACTCCTTGGCCGCACGCGCCTTGTTCAGCAGCAGGCGGGTGTCTTCGGCAGACAGTGGCTGCAGACCGGCCTGCTCGACGATCCAGCACACGATGCGCTGGTCGAAATCGTCGCCGCCGAGCGCCGAGTCACCACCCGTGGACATCACCTCGAAGACGCCCTTGGTCAGCTTGAGCACGGAGATGTCGAACGTGCCGCCACCGAGGTCGTAGACGGCATAGACGCCCTCGGCCGCGTTGTCCAGGCCATAGGCGATGGCGGCGGCGGTCGGCTCATTGAGCAGGCGCAGCACGTTCAGGCCGGCCAGTCGGGCGGCATCCTTGGTGGCCTGGCGCTGCGCATCGTCAAAGTAGGCCGGCACGGTGATGACGGCGCCGACGAGTTCATCGCCGAGCGTGTCTTCCGCGCGCTGGCGCAGCGTCGCGAGGATTTCCGCCGACACCTCCACGGGGCTCTTCACGCCCGCCACGGTCTTGAGCTGCACCATGCCCGGCGCATCGACGAAGTCGTACGGCGTGTTCTCGATGTGGGACACGTCCTTCAGGCCGCGGCCCATGAAGCGCTTGACCGAGACGATGGTGTTCTTCGGATCGCGCACGGCTTCGGCCTGCGCCTTGTAGCCGATGTGCGCGGTGCCGTCAGCCAGATAGCGCACCACCGACGGCAGCAACGGGCGGCCCTGATCGTCGGGCAGCACCTCCGGCACGCTGCTGCGCACGGAAGCCACCAGCGAGTTGGTCGTGCCCAGGTCGATGCCGACCGCCAGACGGCGCTGGTGCGGTGCGGGCGATTCGCCGGGTTCGGAAATCTGCAGTAAAGCCATGGGAGTGTCTCGATTGCGCGGGGCGGATGCCGGGCAGGCAAACCCGGCATTGTCGCAAATTCTGGGTTCTAGTCTTCCAGCCGGTCGATCGCCTCGGCGGTGTCGTGTTCGATCTTTTCGATGAACATCAACTGGCGCACCGCATCGGCCGCCGCAGCGTCATTGCCACCGCCGTTGAGCAGACCGGCCAGCGCCGCATAGCGGCCGCGTTTTTCCTTGCGCAGCATGCAGAGCAGCGCGTCGAGCGCATCCACGTCACGGCCAGCCTTGGCGTCGTCCAGCGATTCGCGCCACTCCATCTGCTGCATCAGGAAGCCAGGCGGCATGGCGGTGTTGTTCTCCGCCTGCACGTCGATCCCGCGAAGGTGCAGCAGATACGTCGCGCGCTTGAGCGGATCACGCAGTGTCTGATACGCCTCGTTGGCACGCGTGGCCCACTGCATCGCGACACGGCGCTCGGCGTCGCCCGCGTGTGCATAGCGGTCCGGATGCGCCTGCGATTGCACAGTGCGGTACGCAGCGTTCAGCGCGTCGTCGTCGACCTCGAAATGCTCGGGCAGGCCGAAGAGGGAGAAATGCGTATCGCTCGGATTCATGAATAAAAAAAGCGGCCGCGCCGCCTTGTTGCTACTCGATCGGTTGACCTGGCGGTTCACCCCGATCGCACTTCAGGCATTCCACCACCACGCCGATCCTGCCCGCGCGCCCCGCCTCGGTCTGAGTCCAGGGCCGCTGCTGCCAGGGCGGGTCGTGGCGCATGTGCTGCCCGTGCCCGCAGGCGAGACGAACGACCCAGTGGCCTTCCTCGTCGCGCTCGAACCCGACAATCGCCTGCTTCAATGCCTCACACGCGGAAGGACTCGCCGCAGCCGCACTCGTCCTTCACGTTCGGGTTGTTGAAGCGGAAGCCCTCGTTCAGCCCTTCGCGTGCGTAGTCCAGTTCGGTGCCATCGATGTACGGCAGGCTCTTCGGATCGACGATCACCTTGATGCCGTTGGATTCGAAGACCTGATCTTCAGCGGCGATCTCATCCGCATATTCGAGCTTGTATGCCAGGCCCGAGCAACCGGTGGTCTTCACGCCCAGGCGCAGGCCCACGCCCTTGCCGCGGCGGGCGAGGTAGCGGGACACGTGCTGTGCAGCTTTATCGGTCAGGGTGATCATGCGACTTCCTTCCAATCAGTGGGACTCAGGCAACCTTCTGCTCGGCGGCGGCGCCGTGCTTTTCCCTGTAGTCGGCCACGGCCGCCTTGATGGCGTCTTCGGCCAGGATCGAGCAGTGAATCTTCACCGGCGGCAGCGCGAGTTCTTCGGCGATCTGCGTGTTGCGGATCTCCAGTGCCTGGTCCAGCGTCTTGCCCTTGACCCACTCCGTCACCAGCGAGGACGAGGCGATGGCCGAGCCGCAGCCGTACGTCTTGAACTTCGCGTCTTCGATCACGCCCTGCTCGTTCACCTTGATCTGCAGCTTCATCACGTCGCCGCAGGCCGGTGCGCCGACCATGCCCGTGCCGACCGTCTCGTCGCCCTTCTCGAACGAACCGACGTTGCGCGGGTTTTCGTAGTGATCCAGAACCTTGTTGCTGTAAGACATCTCACACCTCTTTCAATCGTTGGCTGGCGCGCAAGCGCCGTGATCCGTTGTCCGTCAAACGCCGCGCTCAGTGCGCCGCCCATTGAATGCTGTTCAGGTCCACGCCGTCCTTGTACATCTCCCACAGCGGGGACAGGTCGCGCAGCTTGCCGATCTTGCTCTTGAGCAGCTCGACCACGTAGTCGATTTCCTCTTCCGTGGTGAAACGGCCGACCGTGAAGCGGATCGAGCTGTGCGCCAGCTCGTCGTTGCGGCCCAGCGCACGCAGCACGTAGGAGGGCTCAAGCGATGCCGATGTGCAGGCCGAACCCGATGACACGGCCACATCCTTGATCGCCATGATCAGCGACTCCCCTTCCACGAAGTTGAAGCTGATGTTCAGGTTGTGCGGCACACGGTGCTCCATGTCGCCGTTCACGTACACCTCCTCCATCGTGTTCAGGCCGCGATACAGGCGATCGCGCAGCATGCGGATGCGCTCGTTCTCGGTCGCCATTTCTTCCTTGGCGATGCGGAAGGCTTCACCCATGCCGACGATCTGGTGCGTCGCCAGCGTGCCCGAACGCATGCCGCGCTCGTGGCCGCCGCCATGCATCTGTGCCTCGATGCGGATGCGCGGCTTGCGACGCACGTACAGTGCACCGATACCCTTCGGGCCATACGTCTTGTGTGCCGAGAACGACATCAGGTCCACCTTCAGCTTCTGCAGGTCGATCTCCACCTTGCCGGTGGCCTGCGCAGCATCGACGTGGAAGATCACGCCCTTCTCGCGGCAGATCTCGCCCAGCGTCTCGATGTCCTGGATGACGCCGATCTCGTTGTTCACCATCATCACCGAGGCGAGGATGGTGTCGGGGCGGATGGCTTGCTTGAAGACTTCGATGTCGAGCAGGCCGTTGTCCTTCACGTCGAGGTAGGTCACCTCGAAGCCCTGGCGCTCCAGTTCGCGCATCGTGTCGAGCACGGCCTTGTGCTCGGTCTTGACCGTGATGAGGTGCTTGCCCTTGGTGCTATAGAAATTTGCGGCGCCCTTGATCGCCAGGTTGTCGGATTCCGTGGCACCGGACGTCCACACGATCTCGCGCGGATCGGCATTCACTAGCGCGGCGACCTGCTCGCGCGCCGTTTCGACGGCCTTTTCAGCTTCCCAGCCAAACGGGTGGCTGCGCGAGGCGGGGTTGCCAAAGCTCTCACGCAGGTACGGGATCATCTTGTCGACCACGCGCGGGTCCACCGGCGTCGTCGCGGAATAGTCCATGTAGATGGGAAGTTGCAAGGTGCTCATATCTTGTCTGCCTTATGTGGGGGCGATGTTCTATGTGCGGGACCGGCTTCGTGGCCAGCCTCACGCCTGCGCAATCAGGCAATCACGATTGCGCCAGGCTGAAGACGGAGTTGACCAGCGGCGCGCGCTTGACCGGCTCGGCCGGCACGGCAGCAGCCGGCGCCTCGGCCGACCGTGCGCGGGCCGGTGTGCGCTCGCGGCGCGCCGGACGCGCATCACGCATATCCTGGATCACTTCGGGCTGACGTTCGCGTTGCTGGTCGACGAGGTTCTGCAGCGATACCGAATCGAGGTACTCGACCATCTTCTGGTTCAGCGTGGCCCACAGGTCATGCGTCATGCAGCGGCCCGCGTGGCCGTTGTGTTCCTCGCCGCCGCAGTTGCCCTTGCCGCCGCACTGGGTGGCGTCGAGCGGTTCATCGACCGCAATGATGATGTCGGCCACGGTGACGTCGTCCGCGCGGCGCGCCAGGCTGTAACCGCCACCCGGACCGCGCACGCTCTCAACGATCTCGTGGCGGCGCAGCTTGCCGAACAGCTGTTCCAGATACGACAGCGAAATCTTCTGCCGCTGGCTGATGCCGGCCAGCGTGACCGGACCCTGCTCTTGGCGCAGCGCCAAGTCAATCATGGCGGTGACCGCAAAGCGGCCTTTGGTGGTCAATCTCATGGGCGTCGGGGAAATACCTGATCGTTTTGCTCAAGTATAAAGGAACCCGACAAAATCGGTCAACTAAGGTGTCGGGGGAATGCCGCGTCGCAGCAAGGGGATTTGCCGGACCCCACAAACGGGGCAACCGCGCGGCAGGCCGTATTGTGGACCAAAACAATCAACTACGTCGGATAGGGCTATCCCGCCACATCGTGCACCGCAGCTTGCGATTGCCATGCGCCAGCGCCGTGCACCTCGGGTTTTTCCTTAGGTGGGCACAACACAAATTCATTGACTTTTGTTACCCGGCGCCCGAGACTCTCTGATGCGCAAACGTTTGCGAACGACGCGGCGCGATTGCCCTTTAAGAACGCCTTACGGCGCACGGGCGGTCGACGACCGCACCCACCGCCCAAGACAGGCCTCTTCCTGGAGGAGACACCATGGATATCCGCCGTCGCCGCGCCTTGCAACTTGGCGCGGGCTCTGCCGTAGCTCTTGCCCTGCCGCTGCCGTTTTCGCTGGCCCGCGCTGCCAACCAGCCGCCCAAGGTCGCGCTGGTGATGAAGTCGCTGGCCAACGAATTCTTCGTCACGATGGAGAACGGGGCGCGCAAGCACCGGCAGGAACACGCATCGGAGTACAGCCTGCTGTGCACCGGCATCCGCGACGAGACCGATACCGGCGGCCAGATTCGCCTGGTCGAGCAGATGATCGTTTCGCGCGTGGATGCGCTGGTGCTGGCACCCGCCGATTCCAAGGCGCTGGTGCCAGTCATCAGGAAGGCCGTGGACGCCGGCATCCTGGTGATCAACATCGATAACCGGCTGGACCCTGAAGCGCTCAAGGAGAAGGGGCTGAATGTGCCGTTCGTGGGGCCTGACAACCGCAAGGGCGCGCGGCTGGTCGGCGACTTCGTCGCCAAGTCGCTCAAGCCGGGCGATGCGGTGGGCATCATCGAGGGCATTCCGACCACCACCAACGCACAGCAGCGCACCGCCGGCTTCAAGGACGCCGCACAGGCCGCCAAGCTGAAGATCGTCAGCGTGCAGTCGGGCGAGTGGGAGATCGACAAGGGCAACCGGGTCGCCGCCGCCATGCTGCGCTCGCAGCCGGACCTGAAGGCACTGCTGTGCGGCAACGACAACATGGCGATTGGGGCTGTGTCTGCGGTGCGGGCGGCCGGCAAGACCGGCAAGGTGTCGATCGGCGGGTATGACAACATCGCGGCCATCAAGGCGATGCTGGCCGACGGGCGCGTGGCCGCGACCGCTGACCAGCACGCCGATCAGCAGGCCGTCTACGGCATCCAGACCGCGTTGAAGGCGCTGGCCGCGAAGACGCCGCAAGCGCAGCTTGGCGGCGTGATCGAGACGCCGGTGGACCTCGTGACCCGCAGCTAAGAGACAGGCCAGCCGCCGCCAGCCATGCTCTCCGTGAACGAAGCCCATCCGCCGCTGCTGCGCGTTTCCGCTGTCAGCAAGCACTACGCCGGTCCTGTGCTGCGCGAGATCGATCTGGACGTGCGCGCGGGCGAAGTGCTCGCGCTCACCGGTGAAAACGGCGCGGGCAAGAGCACGTTGTCCAAGATCCTGTGCGGCCTCGAGAAGGCGACCACGGGCTCGATGACGCTGGGCGGCATTGAATACGCGCCGTCCTCGCGCAGCGCCGCCGAAGCGCTGGGCGTGCGCATGGTCCTGCAGGAACTCAGCATGGTCCCCACGCTCACGGTGGCGGAAAACCTGTTCCTCGGCGCGTTGCCGCGTCGGCTCGGCTTCGTCGACCGCGCAGCGCTGCACCGCCAGGCCCGGGACGCGCTGGCACGCGTCGGCCTGAACCTCGACCCCGCGACCCCCGTGCACACGCTCGGCATCGGCCATCGGCAGATGATCGAGATTGCGCGCGCGCTGGCCGGCGCCTGCCGCGTGCTGATCCTCGATGAACCGACCGCGATGCTGAGCGCCCACGAAAGCGCGACCCTGTTCGAGCGCATCGACGCGCTGCGCCGCGAAGGCGTGGCCATCGTGTATATCTCGCACCGGCTGGACGAACTGGCGCGCGTTGCCGACCGCATCGTCGTGCTGCGCGATGGCAAGCTGATCACCGATGCGCCCGCCGCGAGCGTCACGCAGGACGCGCTGATCCAGGCGATGGTGGGGCGAGACGTCTCGGCTGCATCGGACGCCGACCGCGCCGCACGCGGCCCGCGGCCGGGCAACGGTGCGCCGGCGCTGCGCGTGAACGGCCTGACGCGTGCGCCGGCCGTGCGCGACGTGAGCTTCGACGTGGCGCCCGGCGAGATCTTCGGCATTGCCGGCCTCGTGGGCGCCGGCCGCACGGAGCTGCTCCGGCTGATTTTCGGCGCGGACCGCGCGGACGCCGGCACCATCGAAGTGGGCTCGCCGCCCACGCCCGTGCGCATCCACTCCCCCCGCGATGCGGTACGCCACGGCATCAGCCTGCTCACCGAAGACCGCAAGGATGAGGGCCTGCTGCTGCCTCTGCCGATCACCGCCAACATTGCGCTGGGCAACATGCCCGCCGTGACGCAGCGCGGGCGTCTGCAGCCCGTGCGCGAACGCGCGCTGGCGCAGCGGCACATCCAGGCACTGCGCATCCGCTGCGCGGGGGCCGATCAGCCCGTCGGCGAACTTTCCGGCGGCAATCAGCAGAAAGTCGCGATCGCCCGCTGGCTGGAGCGCGACACGCCCGTCATGCTCTTCGACGAACCCACGCACGGCGTGGACGTCGGCGCCAAGTTCGACATCTACGCCCTGCTCGAGGCGCTCGCCGTGCGCGGCAAGGCGCTCGTGGTGGTGTCCAGCGACCTGCGCGAGCTCATGCAGCTGTGCGACCGCATTGGCGTCATGCGCGGCGGCCGTCTCACACACATCTTCCAACGCGGCCAGTGGAGCCAGGACGCTCTGCTCGCCGCCGCTTTCGGTGAAGCCGATGCATCGATCACCCCTTCCCCGGAGACCGCCGATGCGCTCTGATTCCACCGTGCCCAACGCGCCCGAACCGACGTCCGGCACACGCGCCGCATTCGGCATGTCGCTGGGCACCATCGGCGGGCTTCTGCTCGCGCTGGCGGCCATGCTGGTGCTGTTCAGCACGCTGTCGCCGACATTCTTTTCGCTACCGACCTTCACCACCATCGCCAACGAGATTCCCGACCTGCTCGTGATGGCCGTCGGCATGACGTTCATCCTGATGATCGGCGGCATCGATCTGTCGGTCGGCTCGGTGCTGGCGCTGGCGGCATCGGTGCTGTCGGTCGCCATGACCCAGCTCGGCTGGGGCGTGTTGCCGGCGGCGCTCGCCGGTGTGTTGCTCGCCACCGCGGCCGGCTCGCTGACCGGCGCGGTGACGGTGCACTGGGGCATCCCTTCGTTCATCGTGTCGCTGGGCGTGCTCGAGATGGCGCGCGGCCTCGCCTACAGCCTCACCGATTCGCGCACGGTGTACATCGGCAGCGCGGTCGACTGGCTGGCGAGCCCCGTGGCACTGGGCGTGGCGCCGTCGTTCCTGATTGCGATTGCGGTGACGGTCGTCGGCCAGATCGTGCTGACGCGCACGGTGTTCGGGCGCTACCTCGTTGCCATCGGTACCAATGAAGAAGCCGTGCGGCTGGCCGGCGTGAACCCGCGGCCCTACAAGGTCGCCGTGTTCGCGCTGATGGGTCTGCTCGCGGGCCTGGCCGCGCTGTTCCAGGTGTCGCGCCTGGAAGCGGCGGACCCGAACGCCGGCGTCGGCATGGAGCTGCAGGTGATTGCCGCGGTGGTCATCGGCGGCACGAGCCTGATGGGCGGCCGCGGGTCGGTCTTGCGTACGCTGTTCGGCGTACTGATCATCTCGGTGCTCGAATCCGGCCTGGCGCAGATCGGCGCGACGGAACCCACCAAGCGCGTCATCACGGGCGCCGTCATCGTCGCGGCCGTGGTCATGGACACCTATCGCAGCCGGAGCAACCGGACCAAGCCACACTGAGAGACAGAGGAGCACGACATGGCAACCATCAAGGACGTAGCCGCACTGGCCGGGGTTTCGTTCACCACCGTCTCGCACGTCATCAACAACACCAGACCGGTGAACGCCGAAACTCGCAAGCGCGTGGAAGACGCCATCCGTGCGACGCGCTACGTGCCCAGCGCCGTGGCGCGCTCGCTCAAGCACCGCACCACGCGCACCATCGGCGTGCTCGTGCCCACCGCCACCAACCCGTACTTTGCGGAACTGGCGCGCGGCATTGAAGACGTGTGCGCGGCCGCCGGCTACAGCGTCATCCTGTGCAACTCCGACGACGACCCCCGCAAGCAGCGCGACTACCTGCGCGTGCTCATGGAAAAGCGCGTCGACGGCATCATCGTGAGCAGCGCCGGCCCCGACAATGCGCTGACCGATGCGCTGGGCGAATCGTCCCTGCCCGTGGTGATGGTCGACCGCCCGACCGAAGGCATCCAGGCTGACCAGGTGCAGATCGATCACGAGGAAGGCGCGTACCTGGCGACCCGACACCTGCTGGAACTCGGGCACCGGCGCATTGCGTGCATCAGCGGGCCATCGGAGCTGAGCGTGACGGCGGGCCGACTGGCCGGCTTTCACCGTGCGCTGCGCGAAGCGGGCGTGCCGGAAGCCTCGGCCCGCATTGCCGAGGGCGATTTCACCAGCCCCGGCGGCTATCGCGCCGCGCGCCAGCTGCTGACCGAGGGCGAGATGCCCACCGCCATCTTCGCCAGCAACGACCTGATGGGCATCGGCGCGCTGCGCGCCGCGGCGGAGCTCGGGATTCCGGTGCCAAAGGCGCTCTCCGTGATCGGCTTTGACGACATCGAGCTCAGCCGCTACGTCTACCCGGCGCTGTCTACCGTCGGCCAGTCGATCCGCCAGCTTGGCGAGACCACCGCCCAGACGCTGCTCGAGCACCTGGGGGACAACGCCCTGCGCCATCCGCTGGATGAGCGGCACGCGCGCCGCATCGTGCTGCCGCCGCGCCTGTCGCTGCGCGAGTCGACCGCCGAGCCCGAGCGCCCGGCCCGCGCCGCCTGACGCCGCATCCCTTTCACGCCTTCAGCGTAGTACAGCCATGGTGGCCAAGCGCCCTTCCGCCTCTTCCGCTCACCCTGCGGCCGACGTGCTGATCGTCGGCAGCATCAACATGGATCTGGTGATCCGCACGCCGCGCCTGCCGTGCCCCGGCCAAACGGTGGCAGCGCCCGCGCTGGAGACGATCCCGGGCGGCAAGGGCGCCAACCAGGCTGTAGCGGCCGCGCGCCTGGGGGCCCGTGTCGCCATGCTCGGCTGCGTGGGCAGCGACGCCTACGGCGCCGCCCTGTGCGAGGGCTTGCGCCGCGAAGGCGTGGACACGTCCATGGTGTCGGCGCATGCCGATGCCGCCACCGGCATCGCGTGCGTGACGGTGGCCAACAGCGGGCAGAACACCATCGTCATCGTGGCCGGCGCCAACGAGCTGCTCACACCCGCCATGATCGAGGCGCAGCGCGCGGCGTTCGAACGCGCGCGCGTGATTGTCTGCCAGCTGGAATCCCCGCCCGATGCCGTGGAGTGCGCGCTGAAGCTCGGGCGGCAGCTCGGCAAGACGGTCATCCTGAATCCCGCCCCCGCCGTCGGCCCACTGCCCACGCCATGGCTGGCGGCGTGCGATTACCTGATCCCCAACGAAACCGAGGCGGCGCTGCTGACAGCCCGCCCCGTCGACTCGCCCGACGCGGCCCTGGACGCCGCCGCCGACCTGCACGCACAGGGGGCGCGGCACGTGATCGTCACGCTGGGCGCGCGCGGCGTCGCGTATGCGGATGCCGACACGCGCCGGCTGATGCCCGCGCGCATCGCCCAGGCCGTCGACACGACGGCGGCCGGCGACACGTTTGTCGGGGCATTGGCGTCGTCTCTGGCGGAGGGGGCGCGCCCGGAAGCGGCGATCGAATTCGGCCAGGCCGCGGCGGCATTGTCGGTCACGCGACTGGGCGCGCAGCCGTCGATCCCGTTTCGCAGCGAGATCGCGGCGCCTGTTCCGCACGGCCTGTAGCGCGCCTTTGCGCAGCACGCCGGCGTTTCTTACTGGGGCGTCGGACTTCAGCACTCCGGCTTTCGACCGCAAACCCTCGCGCGCCGACCTCGAATGTGCAGCCCCCGGAGCACGACAGGTCCGCTGCCGGACCTTTCTGCTCCGCTGTCGAAGCCTAGACCTGCGGCGCCGGAGTCGCGAGCCCGGCCATCGTCGCCTGACGCCGCGCTAGGCCGCTGTGCTGGTGCCCGGCGGAGTCGTCACGGTCGGCGCGCGCGGCACCAGCAGGCACAGCGGATCGCGCAGGATGCGGCGCCAGACCGCGCCCGTCACGCGCTTGCGATCGACGCCTCGCAGATTGCGCGAGCGCATCGCCATGTTGAACGCCAGCGCGAACGACACCAGCACGTTGAGCACACCCATCAGTCCAATGCCCGCCACGGCCAGCCAGAACGGCGACGTCTTCATGACGCCGGGCCCCAGCACGCCCACCGCCGTGGCCACCGCGCCGGTCGACAGCGTGACGTGGCGCACCTCGATGTGCGGCCCAAAGAACGACACGATCTCCGGCCCTAGCCCGAGCATGAAGCCCAGCGACACGTTGGCCACGATGCCGGACAGATTGCGCTTCCAGAAGCTGGCAATGCGCTGCGCGCCGCGCGTACCGACCATGAAGCGCAGGCGGCGGTGGTAGGCGATCACATCGTGCACGCGGTGCAGCGCAAACCAGTTGTCGGCCCAGCCCGCCGCCAGGCTCGAAGCCCACAGCAGCACGCCGGTGAAGACCGCGTACAGCGGCGTCGGCCCCAGGATCGAGAACGAATCGATCGTCGCAACCGCCTTGGCTGGCGAGATCAAATCGGCGTGCAGGAACCGCCCCGCGAGCCATTGCACCGCGAACGCCACGGGCGCGACCGCCAGCAGGTTGCCGGCAATGGCGGCCGCGTTGGAGCGGATCATCGCGACCGTATCGTCGACGAAGCGGTCCAGGCCTTCGGGCCGGCCGACCTGATCAAGCCGGTGCGCCAGCGCGGGCGCCGTCATCGCCGGCTGCTTGGTCGCCAGCGTGAAGTGCGCGAAATGGATGCCGAGGAAGCTGACGGCGTAATTGAGCGACGCAAGCAGCCCTTCGGTAAACCGCGACAGGTGCGCCGCGGTGATGAAGAACTTGACGTACACCGTGACCGCCGTGATGACGCCGCCGCCGGCCGCGGCCTTGACCATCGCAGCGTATTCCTTGCCGTCGCGGGTGATGTAGTGCTCGCCGGTTTCGGCGGAGCGTTCGACCACCTTGCGTGCCAGGTCGGCAAACGTGGAGCGGATCAGATACCCGACGCTGCGCCGGTGCTGGCTGGCTGACACCAGTTCCGCGGTCATGTGCACGAAGCGGCGCGAACCGCGCGTGTCGGCCCAGGCGGTCAGCAGCAGGTCAATGCGGCCGAGCCACGCCTTCATGCGCTCGACCTGGAACACGATCTCCACGGAGACGCCGTTCTCGTCCAGATGCTGGTACACGCCTTCCGTGGCCGCGCGGCACTGGTCCAGCACGGCGCGGAAATAATTGAGCTCCTGCACGAACCGCTCGGGGCTCGCCGGCTCGGTATTCGGGCGTTCGAGAAAGATGGCGTTGGCCGCATCGGCCAGCAGGTAGAACGGTGAATCGGTCAACTCCGCATAGGCCATGCGGCTGCGGATGCCGCGCGACAAGCCCGCCGCCCGCACCTGGCTGATGAGGATCTGGATGCTGATGCCCAGGCTGCGCTCCAGCCGCGTCTGTCCGGCCGATGCCTCGGCGTCGGTCATGCCGGCCCGGAACAGCGCGTGCAGCCGCGCGACGAGCTCGTCGTCGAGCCCGTCGACCCATGCCGCATCGTTCGGGCCGACAAACAGCAGTGCAAACAGCGACGCCAATTGCGGCGCATTGGGCGCGGGCGGCAGCAGGCGCGCCTGCCAGCGGTCGATCAGCTCGCTCCAGAAACCCGCGCGTGAGGACAATCCCGTATCGCACAGCAGCGACACGGGATCGTTGTCCTGCACGATGGCGCGCAGGGTCTGCCCCACCCGCTCGGCCAACGACGGGTTGTTCTCGAGCACCTGCAGCAGATAACGCAGGCGCGCATAGCGCCACGATTCCGACACGGCACCCTCGGGCCGGTCGGCACGGCGCAGCCAGTAGGCCAGCTCGATCAGCCATTCGTTGCGTTCGGCCAGACTGCGCGTCGGCTCGAACTGCGCCAGGATGGCGTCGAGTTGATGGCTGGCGTGCCGGGAGGCGCGCCACTTGCGCCACGGATTCAGCAGAAAATTGAACATCGAACTCCCTTGATGACGGCCACGTATGCCGACTGCATGACAACGTGCCGGTTCCCCGCTCAGACGACGCGCAGCGCCTGAGAATGATCTGAAATTGTGTCAACAGCCCACCACCCCGCGGGCAGCCACGCGGGGTCGCATGGCCCAGGCGGCAGCGGCCGCGCAGCTCAGGCGGTCGGGACGATGTGGTCTTCGCCGCTCGCGCCGAACAGTTGCGACTTCAGCTTGGCCAGCTGATCGCGCACCTGCGCCGCCTTCTCGAATTCGAGGTTCTTGGCATGGTCGAGCATCTGCTTCTCGAGGCGCTTGATTTCCTTGGACGCCTGCTTCTCGCTCATGTCCTCGTACTTGGCGGCCTCTTGCGCGGCCCGGAGTTCGGCGCGCGCCTCGTCGACGTTGTACACGCCGTCAATGATGTCCTTGATGCGCTTGACCACGCCGCGCGGCGTAATGCCATGCGCCTCGTTGTAGGCGATCTGCTTGGCGCGGCGGCGCTCGGTCTCGTCGATCGCCTTGCGCATCGAATCGGTGATGCGGTCCGCATACAGGATGGCGGTGCCGTTCACGTTCCGGGCCGCGCGCCCGATGGTCTGGATGAGCGAGCGCTCGGCACGCAGGAAGCCTTCCTTGTCGGCGTCCAGGATCGCCACGAGCGACACCTCCGGAATATCCAGCCCCTCGCGCAGCAGGTTGATCCCGACCAGCACGTCGAACGTACCGAGGCGCAGGTCGCGGATGATCTCCACGCGCTCGACGGTGTCGATGTCCGAGTGCAGGTAGCGCACCTTGATGCCGTTTTCCGACAGGAATTCCGTCAGCTGCTCGGCCATGCGCTTGGTCAGCGTGGTCACCAGCACGCGCTCGCCGGCCTCGACGCGCAGATGGATTTCCGACAGCAGATCGTCGACCTGCGTCGTGGCCGGGCGCACCTGGATGACCGGGTCGACCAGCCCCGTGGGGCGCACGACCTGCTCGACGACCTCGGTGCCGGCCTTCGCCTTCTCGTAATCGCCGGGGGTGGCCGAGACGAACGTCACCTGCCGCATCTTGGTCTCGAACTCGGCGAACTTGAGCGGCCGGTTGTCCAGCGCGGAAGGCAGGCGGAAGCCGTATTCGGCCAGCGTTTCCTTGCGTGCGCGGTCGCCGTTGTACATGCCGTTGAGCTGGCCGATCAGCACGTGCGATTCATCCAGGAACATCAGCGCATCGGGCGGCAGATAGTCGACGAGCGTCGGCGGCGGCTCGCCCGGCGCCGAGCCCGACAGGTGCCGCGAGTAGTTCTCGATGCCCTTGCAGAAGCCCAGCTCCTGCAGCATCTCGAGATCGAAGCGCGTGCGCTGCTCCAGCCGCTGCGCCTCGACGAGCTTGTTCTCCTTGTAAAAGAAATCGAGCCGCTCGCGCAGTTCGGCCTTGATGGTCTCGATGGCGCGCAGCACGGTCTCGCGCGGTGTCACGTAGTGGCTCGACGGGTAGACGGTGAAGCGCGGAATCTTCTGCCGCACGCGGCCCGTCAGCGGATCGAACAGCTGCAGCGATTCGACTTCGTCGTCGAACAGCTCCAGGCGCACAGCCATCTCCGCATGCTCGGCGGGAAAGATGTCCACCGTATCGCCGCGCACGCGGAAGGTGCCGCGCTGGAAATCCGTCTCGTTGCGCGTGTACTGCATGGCGATCAGGCGTGCGATCACGTCGCGCTGGCTCACCTTGTCGCCCGCGCGCAGCGTCAGGATCATCTGGTGGTATTCGCTCGGGTTGCCGATACCGTAGATGGCCGAGACGGTCGCCACGATCACCACGTCGCGGCGCTCCAGCAGGCTCTTGGTGGCCGAGAGCCGCATCTGCTCGATGTGCTCGTTGATCGACGAATCCTTCTCGATGAAGAGATCGCGCTGCGGCACATAGGCTTCAGGCTGGTAGTAGTCGTAGTACGAGACGAAGTACTCGACCGCGTTGCGCGGGAAGAACTCGCGGAACTCCGAATACAGCTGCGCCGCCAGCGTCTTGTTGGGCGCAAACACGATCGCCGGGCGCCCCACGCGCGCGATCACATTGGCCATGGTGTACGTCTTGCCCGAGCCCGTGACGCCCAGCAGCGTCTGGTACGACAGGCCGTCCTCGATGTTCTCGACAAGCTTGCGGATGGCCTCGGGCTGGTCGCCGGCCGGTGGATACGGCTGGTACAGCTGGAACGGCGAGCCCTCGAACGTCACAAATTTCGATTCGTCGTACGGGCTGGGGACTTGGCTCAGGTCGGTCATGGCGGCGGAGTGGGATGGCAGCGCAAACAGTCAGCAAAGTGACGCACACGCCCGCAACAGATCGGGGCGGCGCGGCCAATTGCAACCAATCATGTAGTGTAGCGCGCCGCCCCGGCGATCGTTTGCGCGCCCGGACTCCGAAATCTGTACCGCCCGCCCAACCGCTTTAGGCGCCTGTTCTACAAGGATTTTTCGGGCGATTAGAGCCTGTATTCGGTACAATCCGGCTTTGTGCCCGCTGGATCCAACTGCCGCCGACAGCCCTGCCGGCCGCTTGCGGCGCACCGCCTGCAGCATCCCACCGCATTCTGAAACCAACCGAACGCAGAGACATCATGTCGCTTTTTTCCGCCGTCGAACTGGCCCCGCGCGACCCCATCCTGGGCCTGAATGAAGCCTTCAACGCCGATACCCGCAGCACCAAGGTGAATCTGGGCGTGGGCGTGTACTTCACCGACGAAGGGAAAATCCCGGTGCTGCGCGCGGTTCAGGAAGCCGAAAAGGCCCGCCTGGCGACCGTCGCCCCGCGCGGCTACCTGCCGATCGAAGGCATTGCCGCCTACGACCAGGCCGTGCAGAAGCTGCTGTTCGGTGCCGACTCCCCGCTGATCGCCGAAGGCCGCGTCGTCACGGCGCAGGCTCTGGGCGGCACCGGCGCGCTGAAGATCGGCGCGGACTTCCTCAAGCGCCTGGCCCCGAACGCCAAGGTCGCCATTTCCGATCCGAGCTGGGAAAACCACCGCGCGCTGTTTGAAGGCGCCGGCTTTGAAGTCGTCAACTACACGTACTACGACGCCGCGTCGCACGGCCTGAACTTTGGCGGCCTGCTCGATTCGCTCAACAGCTACGCACCGAACACCGTCATCGTGCTGCACGCCTGCTGCCACAACCCGACGGGGGTCGACATGACGGCCGACCAGTGGAAGCAGGTCGTGGAAGTCATCAAGGCCAAGAACCTGATCCCGTTCCTCGACATGGCCTACCAGGGCTTTGCCGACGGCATCCAGGAAGACGGCCTGGCCGTGCGGCTGTTTGCGGAGTCCGGCCTCTCGTTCTTCGTGTCGAGCTCGTTCTCGAAGTCGTTCTCGCTTTACGGCGAGCGCGTCGGCGCGCTGTCGATCGTGACGGCCAGCAAGGACGAAGCGGCCCGCGTGCTGTCGCAGGTCAAGCGCGTGATCCGCACGAACTACTCCAACCCGCCCACGCACGGCGGCACGGTGGTTGCCACGGTGCTGAACAGCCCCGAACTGCGTGCCATGTGGGAGCAGGAACTCGGTGAAATGCGCGACCGCATCAAGTCGATGCGCAACGCGCTGGTCGACAAGCTGGCCGCCAAGGGCGTGAAGACGGACTTCTCGTTCGTGAAGGCGCAGCGCGGCATGTTCTCGTACTCGGGGCTGACCTCGGCACAGGTCGATCGTCTGCGTACGGAGCACGGCATCTACGCCGTGTCGACGGGCCGCATCTGTGTGGCGGCGCTGAACACCCACAACATTGACGCCGTGGTCAACGCCATCGCCGACGTGCTGTAAGGTGACGCGTGTGCCACCCACCGTGGCGCAATTGCAAAAAGAAAAGCGGCTTCGGCCGCTTTTTTGCTGCATGGTCCTAGACTGACACGGGCGCATCATATGAGGCGCGCAACACTCGGGTATCAGGGTTTGTGCTGCATCGCAGTAATATGTGCGTCGGTGCATAATCGTTTGCGTCGCCCCCGCCACCACAGAACGGTCCAGCCATGCTTTACCAGCTCCACGAATTCCAGCGCGCCCTGCTCAGCCCCATGACGGCCTGGGCGCAGGCCACCGCCAAGACCTTCACCAACCCGCTGAGCCCGCTGTCGCTGCTGCCCGGCGCACAACGCTACGCCGCGGGCTACGAGCTGCTGTATCGCCTCGGCAAGGAATACGAAAAGCCGGAGTTCGGCATCCGCTCGGTCAAATCCAACGGGCGCGACATCCCGATCGTCGAACAGACCATCATCGAGAAGCCGTTCTGCCGCCTGATCCGCTTCAAGCGCTACGCCGACGACGCCGAGACCATCAAGCTGCTCAAGGACGAGCCGACCGTGCTCGTGTGCGCGCCGCTGTCGGGCCACCACTCCACGCTGCTGCGCGACACGGTCCGCACGCTGCTGCAGGACCACAAGGTATACGTGACGGATTGGATCGACGCCCGCATGGTGCCGGTCGAGCAAGGGGCCTTCCACCTCTCCGACTACATCAACTACATCCGCGAGTTCATCAACCACATCGGGGCCGAGAAGCTGCACGTGATCTCGGTGTGCCAGCCGACGGTGCCGGTGCTGGCTGCCATCTCGCTGATGGCGTCGGACGGCGAGCAGACGCCGCGCACCATGACCATGATGGGCGGCCCGATCGATGCGCGCAAGAGCCCGACGGCGGTCAACTCGCTGGCGACCAACAAGTCGTACAGCTGGTTCGAGAACAACGTGATCTACACGGTGCCGGCCAACTATCCGGGCCACGGTCGCAAGGTCTATCCGGGCTTCCTGCAGCACGCCGGCTTCGTGGCGATGAACCCGGACCGCCACCTGTCGTCTCATTACGACTACTACCTGAGCCTGATCGAAGGCGACACCGAAGACGCCGAAGCCCACGTGCGCTTCTACGACGAGTACAACGCCGTGCTCGACATGGCCGCCGAGTACTACCTCGAGACCATCCGCGACGTGTTCCAGGAATTCCACCTCGCCAACGGCACGTGGGTGGTGGAAGGCAAGCCCGTGCGCCCGCAGGACATCCGCAACACGGCGCTCTTCACCATCGAAGGCGAGCTGGACGACATCTCCGGCAGCGGCCAGACCGAAGCGGCGCACGGCCTCTGCACCGGCATCCCGAAAACGCGCAAGCAACACCTCACGGCGCCGAAGTGCGGCCACTACGGCATCTTCTCGGGCCGGCGCTGGCGCGAGCAGGTGTATCCGCAACTGCGCGATTTCATCCGCCGCTACGACCACAACGCACCGCGCATCAAGGCCGTGGCCTGAACGCCGCGCAATGAAAAAGCCTCGCAACTGCGAGGCTTTTTTGTTAGGCGGTGCGCGTCAGCCCTTCGGTTTCTCGAGGTACGCCAGAAGCATCTTGATGTGGAGCTGCGCGAACGCTTCGTGCTCATCGGCCGAGGCAATGTCACGCCCGACCACTGCGCTGATCGTGTAACGGTTGGACAGCACGTAATAGCCCAGCGCCGAAATCGTCAGGTACAGCCGCGGCACGTCGACATCGTCGCGGAAGACGCCCGCCCGCTGGCCGCGCTCCACCACGCCGCGCAGCACGTCAATGACCGGATTGACGAGCTCGCCGAGGTGCGCAGACGTCTTCAGATGCCGCGCCTCGTGCAGGTTCTCGCTGTTGAGCAGGCGGATGAACTCGGGGTTCTCGTAATAGAAATCCCAGACGAAACGCGCAAGCTGGATCACCGCCTCGCGCGGGTCGGACGACTCGATCTGCACCTGCTCTTCCGCCTCCTTGAAGCGGAAGTACATGTGCTCGAGCACGGTCAGGAAGAGCTTTTCCTTGCTGCCGTAGTAGTAGTACAGCATGCGCTCGTTGGTTTCCGCCCGGCGCGCAATGGCATCGACGCGGGCGCCCGCAAAGCCGCCGCGCGCAAACTCTTCGATGGCCGCGGCAAGAATGCGTCGACGCGTGCCGGCAGGGTCGCGACGGGCACGAGGGGCGGCGGATCCGCCCTGGGCATCGACGTCCAGGTCGGGGAGCGGCGCGGCGGGGTAAGACGGCATGGCACGTCGGTCCGTTGGAACGCAGGGATTATGTCATAGGGATAAGACATGCCCGCCGCACACGATGTCAGGGCATGCACGCCTTGCGCGACGGACAAATCGGCGATAATGCCGGGCTATTCAAATGACAGATCCCATCGTGGTTTCCTTGCCCCCCACATTGGCCGCATCCCTGGCCGACCGGCTCGAAAACCTCCTGCCGCAAACGCAGTGCACGAAGTGCGGCTACAACGGCTGCCGCCCGTACGCCGAAGCCATGGCCAGCGGCGAAGCCCTGCCCAACCGCTGCCCGCCGGGCGGCGCGGAAGGCATCCGCCGGCTCTCCGAAGCCCTCGGCCGCCCGGGCGAGCTGCTGCCGCTGGACCCGGCCAACGGCGTCGAGCAACCCCGGGCGGTGGCCGTCATCGATCCGGAGCGCTGCATCGGCTGCACGCTGTGCATCCAGGCGTGCCCGGTTGACGCCATCGTCGGCGCCCCAAAGGCGATGCACATGGTGCTCGAAGACTGGTGCACCGGCTGCGATCTCTGCGTGGCGCCCTGCCCGGTCGATTGCATCGACATGGTCACCGTTACCGGCCAGCGCACGGGCTGGGATGCCTGGAGCCAGCAGCAAGCCGACGTCGCCCGGGACCGCTACGTCTTCCGCAACGCGCGCCTCAAGCGCGAACAGGCCGAGAACGAAGCACGCCTCGCCGCCAAAGCCGCGGCCAAGCTCGCCGCCGTGAACGCCGAGCAGCCCGCAGATGAGGCTGAGCTGGCCGCGCAGGCGCGCAAGAAGGCGATCATCCAGGCCGCCATCGAGCGTGCCCGGCAGAAGCAGGCCGAAATGGCGGCGCGCGGGCAAGGTCCGCGCAATGTCACCAACGTGCCGGCCGATGTACAAGCTCAGATCGACGAAGCCGAAGCCCGCCGCAAGCGCATCGCCGCGCTCTCCAAACCCGACGCCGACAACACCTGACACCGCCGCCGATGAATGCCGCCCGCCGCCGCGCCATCTTCGAGACCCTGCGCGAGAACAACCCGACGCCGACCACCGAGCTGGAATACACCACGCCGTTCGAGCTGCTGATTGCCGTGCTGCTCTCGGCACAGGCGACCGACGTGGGGGTGAACAAGGCGACGCGCAAGCTGTTTCCTGTGGCCAATACGCCGGCCAAGATCCTGGCGCTGGGCGAGGACGGGCTGACCGAGTACATCAAGACCATCGGCCTGTACCGCACCAAGTGCAAGCACATCCTGCAGACGTGCCGCATCCTGCTCGACCAGTACGGCGGCGAGGTACCGCGCGATCGCGCCGCGCTTGAAGCGCTGCCGGGCGTGGGCCGCAAGACGGCCAACGTGGTGATGAACACCGCATTCGGTGAGCCGACGATCGCCGTGGACACGCATATCTTCCGCGTGGCCAACCGCACGGGGCTGGCGCCGGGCAAGAACGTGCTGGAAGTCGAGCTGAAACTGCTGAAGGTGGTGCCGGAGGAATTTCGCCAGGACGCGCACCACTGGCTGATCCTGCATGGGCGCTACGTCTGCAAGGCCCGCAAGCCGGAATGCTGGCACTGCGCCATCGAGCCGCTGTGCGAGTTCAAGCCGAAAACACCGGCGCCGAAGGAATGAAAAACGGGGACATCGCGTCCCCGTTCTTCTTTGCGTCGGTCGCCCTCCGATCAGACGATCTTGCAGGCTTCCTCAAACGTCAGGCGCGGGTTGCGCGGATGCAGCTTTTCCACGTCGCCGTAGCCGATGTTCATGATGAAGTTGACCTTCCACTGCCCGTCCGGGAAGAACGTTGCGTTGACCTTGTCGGCGTCGAAGCCGGCCATCGGGCCGCAATCCAGGCCCAGCGCACGCGCGGCTATCACGAGGTAGCCGCCCTGCAGCGAGCTGTTCATCAGGGCTGCGGCGTTGATCTTGGCCTGGTCCCCGGCGTACCACGAACGCGCATCCGTGTGCGGAAACAGCTTGGGCAATTGCTCGTGGAACTGCGTGTCGTACGCAACGATGACCGTCACGGGCGCCTGGCGCGTCTTCTCCTGGTTGCCCGCCGACATGCACGGCACGAGGCGCTCCTTGGCCGCCGCGCTCTTGACGAACACGAAGCGCGCCGGGGTGCTGTTGGCGGCGGTCGGGCCGTACTTCACGGTGTCGTACAGCGTGTGCAGCAGTTCGTCGTCGACTGGCTTGTCGAGCCACACGTTGTGGGTACGGGCTGCGTGGAACAGTTGGTCCAGCACGGACGGTTCAAGCATGGGCATTGCAAAGCGCTCCAGAAAAGAGTCAAGGATCGCATTGTAATGGCGGCGCCCGCCTTGCGTCAGGCCACCGGGCGGCGGATCACGCCATGTCGTCGGCGCGGTGTCCGGTGGGCTTGGCGTCGGCGCGGGTGAGCCACAGCACGCCGGCCAGAATGAGCACGCCGCCGGCCATCTGCATGGGAGCGATCGACTCGCCGAGCAGCCCGGCCGCCAGCAAGACCGTCACCACCGGTTCCAGCGTCGACAGCATCGAGGCCTGCGCCGCCCCAAGCTTCTGCAGCCCGGCAAAGAAGCTCAGGATGGCGACCACCGTCGACAGGCCGGCAATCGCCAGGGCGGCGGCCCAACCCGCAAACGTGCCGGGCAGTTGCGCCGGCGCGCCCAACAGTGCCATCCCGGTGTAGACGACCGCCGCGGCAGTGCAGATGACGGTCGTGCAGGCGAGCGGATCGAGCCCGCGCGTCACGCGTGCACCGACCGTGATGTAGACGGAGTAGATCGCCGCCGACGCCACGCCCAGCGCAATACCGAGCGTGCTGCCGCCCGAGAGGCCCGCGCCGCCCACGGTGAGCCCGGCGCCCACCGAGCACAGCACCAGCGCAATGATGGCCGTCGTCGTCAGTCGCTCGCGCAGGAAGATCGCGGCCAGCACCGTCACGAACATCGGATACAGGTACAGCAGCAGCGCCACCAGGCTGGCCGGGGCGTAGTTCAACGCCGTAAAGAACGTGAACGACTGGCCCGCATAGCCGATGCCGCCCATCGCGGCCAGCCCGGCCACGCGCGACCACGGCGGGATGCCGATGCCGCGCACGCGCATCACCACCATCAACGTGGCCGCCGCGATGACAAAGCGCACCATCAGCAGCCCGACCACGTTGGCGCCGCTCGCATAGGCGTAGTGCGTGAAGATGGCCATCGCGCCGAAGGACGCTGCCGATATGGCAATCAGGAAGACGCCGAGGAGCTTGTCGCCCGCGCGTGCGGCCAGGGTGGAATCGGTGCGTTGTCTCATGGTGTGCGGCGTTGGTTGCGGGATCGCCGTCTGCGGTGTGGCGCGCCATTGTAGCGTTGGCGCCGCACCGGCACGTGCCGCAGCGCGCCGGTACAATGGTGGCATCATGTTCAATCCCTCCCGCGACGAAGTTCGCCAATTCTTTTGCGGCGCCTGGCGCAAGCATTGCCAGGCGGAAATCCTCACGCCGCTCGAAGCCATGGCGGTCGACTGGATGCTGCAGCATCCCGAATACCACGACACGCTCGAAGCCGGCGATGAGGCCCTGGCCCGCGACTACACGCCCGAGAGCGGGCAGAGCAACCCGTTCCTGCACCTGTCGATGCACCTGTCGATCAGCGAACAGGTGTCGGTGGACCAGCCGCGCGGCATCCGGGCCGCCTATGAAGCGCTGGCCCAGCGGCTCGACTCGCCGCACGAGGCGCAGCATCAGGTGATGGAATGCCTCGGGCAGATGCTGTGGACCGCCCAGCGCACCGGCCTGCCGCCCGACGGCGACGCCTACATCGAATGCGTGCGCAAGCGCGCCACCGCCCGATAAACGCCTTCGCGCCAGCCCAACAAAAAACCGCTCCGGAGAGCGGTTTTTTGTTGGTGGCTTTTGCCGATGCAGCAGCTTACTTCTTCAGCACCAGCGAGCCCGGCAGCGATTCGATATAGGCGGCGATATCCTTCAGCTCGGCCTGCGTGAACGGGCGTGGTTTGCCGTCTGCGCCGATGGTCGCCGGGTTGCTGTTGACCTGACCCGCCATGATGGCGTTGCTGCGGCCGACCAGCGGGTTGTTGCTGGTCTGATAGGCCAGCAGCGCATGATAGATGTAGTCGCCATGCTGGCCGGCGAGCTTCGGGTAATCCGGCGAGATGGGGGCGTTCAGGCCAGCGCCGTGGCAGGCCGCGCAGGCGCCCTTCTCCACCAACTGCTTGCCCTTTTCCAGGTCCGCAGCCTGCGCCGACACGGCGACACCCAGCATCCATGCGCCCAGACCGGACGCGATTGCGAGCGAGATCTTGTTCATGTTCTTCCTCGTCACTTCTGCGGGTTGTTGGGCGTGGCGGGCGTCTGCTGCGAGTAGTACGCGGCCAGGTTGGCGATGTCCTGGTCCGTCAGCGAGCCGGCGATGGCGCGCATGGTCGGGTGCTTGCGGTCACCCTTCTGGTATGCATGCAGTGCGGCCTCGATGTACTTCGCGTTCTGGCCGCCCAGGTAGGGCACGCGATACACCTCGGGGAATGACGTCTTGTAATCGGGGATGGCATGGCAGCCGATGCACATGGCGACCTTGCTCTCGGCGGCGGCCGCGTTGCCTTGGACGTCGGCTGCGGAGGCTGACGCGGCCAGCGCGGTCAATGCCACCATGGTGAGGATCTTTTTCATCTCGTTCTTAAGCGTGGAGTTTCAGAATCCTGCTCGCCCTGCCTGCTGGACCTGTCAGCCGGCCGTCTCTCTGGGCGCCTTCACCGACTACTGGCAAGAGGCCACCAGGCGGTCATTTGAGGTGCGTCAAACCGGCGCATTGTAACGCACGGCATTTTTTCCAGTCCAGTTAGGGGTCCCGTGACTTGACAGCGTGCAATGGCGCGCCCGCCAACGCCCGGCGGCAAACGGCCAAATGCTCTTATACTGGCCGTTTCCCAATCTTTTACCGCTCAGTAGGCTTGCACGATGAACACCACCACCTCGCCTGCCGCACCCGACCAGCGCGCGCGTTTCGAAGGCTCCGCCCAGTACGTCGCCACCGATGATCTCAAGCTCGCGGTCAATGCCTCGATGACACTGCAGCGCCCGCTGCTGATCAAGGGCGAGCCCGGCACGGGCAAGACCATGCTCG
The DNA here is from genome assembly GCF_905397375.1 of Ralstonia mannitolilytica. Classification (GTDB taxonomy): domain Bacteria; phylum Pseudomonadota; class Gammaproteobacteria; order Burkholderiales; family Burkholderiaceae; genus Ralstonia; species Ralstonia mannitolilytica. Next base: position 341,276 of record NZ_CAJPVG010000002.1, on the reverse strand, counting down.
CAGAGGAAGTGGCCGCCGCGCTGGGCATGCCGCTGCTGCAGTGGCACGTGAAGTCGACCACCAAGGCCCAGCAGGGGCTGTACGAGTACGACGCCGTCTCGCGCCTGCGCGACTCGCAGCTCGGCGACGACAAGGTCCACGACATCCGCAACTACATCGTCAAGGGCGTGCTGTGGCAGGCGTTTGAAGCCGACCAGCCTGTCGTGCTGCTGATCGACGAGATCGACAAGGCCGACATCGAATTCCCGAACGATCTGCTGCGCGAGCTGGATCGCATGGAGTTCTACGTGTACGAGACGCGCGAGACCATCCGCGCCAAGCACCGCCCGCTGGTCATCATCACGTCAAACAACGAGAAGGAACTGCCCGACGCGTTCCTGCGTCGCTGCTTCTTCCACTACATCAAGTTCCCGGATGCAGAGACGATGCAGGCCATCGTCGATGTGCACTACCCCGGCATCAAGCCCGCGCTGGTCAAGGCCGCGCTGGACGCGTTCTACGAGATGCGCAACCTGCCGGGGCTGAAGAAGAAGCCGTCGACGTCCGAGCTGATCGACTGGCTCAAGCTGCTGCTGGCCGAAGACATTCCGCCGGAATCGCTGCGCAGCCACGACAAGAACGCTGCGATTCCGCCGCTGCACGGGGCGCTGCTCAAGAACGAACAGGACGTGCACCTGTTCGAGCGCCTCGTGTTCATGAACCGCGCCAACCGCTGAGCGGAGCCGCAAGATGTCGCGCCTGATCGAGCCCGTCACCCTGTCCGGCCAGCACGCCTGGCTCGAGCCGCTCGGCCCGGAACATGCGGATGAAGTCCGCGCCGCAGTCGCCGACGGCGAGCTGTGGAAGCTGTGGTACACGTCCGTGCCCTCGCCCGAGAAAGTCGGCGACTGGCTGGCGATCGCGATGGACATGCGCGAGCGTCTCGGCGCCATGCCGTTCGTCGTGCGGGAGATGCGCGACGGGAAGCCGGGCAAGGTCGTTGGCGCCACGCGGTTCTTCAACGTCGACGAGGCCCATCGCCGGCTGGAGATCGGCCACACGTGGTATGCCAAATCGGTGCAGCGCACCGCCGTCAACACCGAATGCAAATTGCTGCTGCTGACGCACGCGTTTGAAGCGCTGCGCTGCATCGCGGTGGAGTTCCGCACGCACTGGATGAACCACCAGAGCCGCTCCGCCATCGCCCGCCTGGGCGCCAAGCAGGACGGCGTGCTGCGCAATCATCAGCGCATGCCCGACGGCAGCTTCCGCGACACGGTGGTCTTCTCGATCATCGAATCGGAATGGCTGACCGTGAAGCGGCATCTGCAGTACAAGCTGGAGCAGCATCCATGAACCCGTGGCTGCTGCTGGCCGGCACCATCGTCACTGAGGTGATCGGCACGTTGTGCCTGCGCCTGTCGGAAGGGTTTTCCAAGCCGGCGTGGATCATCGGCACGGCCGTCTGCTATGGGCTCGCGTTCTGGGGCCTGGCGATCGTCATGAAGCGCATCGACATGAGCATCACCTATGCGGTGTGGTCAGGCGTGGGCACGGTGCTGACGGCCATCGTCGGCATTCTGCTGTTCAAGGAAGGCGTGTCGATGGCCAAGCTCTCGGGCATCGGCATGGTGGTGGGCGGCGTGGTGCTGCTGAACATGAGCGGCGCCTCCCATTGAAGGCACCGGGCGCACGGAGCGGAGACAGACATGCTCATCGATTTCTTCTTCACCCTGCGGCAGGCCAAGCTGCCGGTCTCGGTCAAGGAATACCTGACGCTGCTCGAAGGGCTCAAGCAGCAGGTCATCGCGCCCTCGCTCGACGAGTTCTACTTCCTGGCGCGCATGACGCTGGTGAAGGACGAGAAGCACTTCGACAAGTTCGACCAGGCCTTCGGCGCATATTTCAAGGGCGTGGAAGGCGCCGTCGACTGGCGCGCGGACATTCCGCTCGACTGGCTCATCAAGAAGCTCGAACGCGAGCTGTCGCCCGAAGAGAAAGCCAGGATCGAGGCCATGGGCGGCCTCGACAAGCTGATGGAGCGGCTCAAGGAGCTGCTGAACGAACAGCACGAGCGGCACGAAGGCGGCAATAAATGGATCGGCACCGGCGGCACGTCGCCGTTCGGGCACGGCGGCTACAACCCGGAAGGCATCCGCATCGGCGGCCCATCCAAGGGCAACCGCACGGCCGTGAAGGTGTGGGAAGCCCGCGCCTACAGAGACTACGACGACACCGTCGAACTGGGCACACGCAACATCAAGGTCGCGCTGCGCCGCCTGCGCAAGTTCGCGCGTGACGGTGCCGACATCGAACTCGACCTCGACGACACCATCCACTCGACCGCGGCCAACGCCGGCCTGCTCGACATCAAGATGCGCCCCGAGCGGCACAACAACGTCAAGGTGCTGATGCTGATGGACGTTGGCGGCTCGATGGACGACCACATCAAGCGCGTGGAAGAACTGTTCTCAGCCGCCAAGACCGAGTTCAAGCACCTCGAGTACTACTACTTCCACAACTGCGTGTACGAATGGCTGTGGAAGAACAACCGGCGCCGCCATGCGGAGCGCTTCTCCACGTGGGACGTTATCCGCAAGTACCCGCCCGACTACAAGCTGATCTTCGTGGGCGATGCGACGATGAGCCCATACGAGATCCTGCAGCCCGGCGGCTCGGTGGAATACAACAACGCCGAGGCGGGTGCCGTGTGGCTGAACCGCTTGATCGAGCAGTTTCCGAAGTTCGTCTGGCTGAATCCGGAGCCGGAAGCGCTTTGGCAGTACCGGCAGTCCATCTCGGTCATCAACCAGATCGTGAAGACGCGCATGTATCCGGTGACCATCGCCGGGCTGGAATCGGCGATGCGGCTGCTGTCGAAGTAACGCGCCTTCCCGCATTCCTCCGGGCCTGGATGCGGTCATTACCTGCCGCGTAATCGACACCGTCCACGCCAGCATCGAAGATGAAGCCATGCAGCACGGAACGCGGATCACCGTGCCATGCAGCTTCCTCGACTCCCACGGAGAAATGCCATGACCATCACGCAACTCGCCGTCAACGAAAACCTCGCCGATACGCTGGTCGAGCGTTACATCGCCGCCTGGAACGCGACCGACGCCGCACAGCGCCGCACCCTCGTCGCGCAAACCTGGACGGAAAGCGCCACCTATGTCGACCCGCTGATGCAGGGCACGGGCCATGACGGCATCGACGGGCTCATCGCCGGCGTGCAGGCGAAGTTTCCGGGGTTCCGCTTTGCGCGCGACGGCGGCGTGGACGTGGTTCAGGACACGCTCCGCTTCCGCTGGACGCTGGGCCCCGACGGGCAGGCGCTGGTCAAGGGCACGGATTTCGTCCGCATCGCAGACGGCCGCATGCAGGCGGTCACCGGCTTCATCGACCAGATGCCCGGCATGGGCGATGCGGCCTGAGCACGTGCCTTCGCCACAAGCAAACGCCCCGGCATGCCGGGGCGTTCTGCATTGACGCGGGACCGTGGCGCTCAGATCGTCAGCATGGCTTCCTGGCCGGCGTTGGCATTGCGCAGCCCCTGCGCCCACCCCTTGGTCGGCAACTTGAGCGATGCCTGCAGCACCGCCGCCCGCGCCTGCACGGCTCCCCAGCTCACCTGCAGCGGCGGGCCGTTGAACGCCAGCGCAATCACGTTGCCATCGTGCACTTCGGGGAAGACGAGCACGCGGTTGTCGAACGCATCGCAGATGCGCTCGATGTTGCGCGGGAAGCTGGTGTGGTCGCCGAACAGGTTGATCGTCATCACGCCCGGGGCGCGCAACACCTGTCGGCAAGCCTTGTAGAACGCCGGCGTATCGAGGACCGGACCACGCGCGGTGGCGTCGTACAGGTCCACCTGCAGTGCGTCCACGGTGCCATGGTGGTTCGCATCCGTGACCCAGTCATAGGCGTCCTGCTCGAGCACGCTCAGGCGCGCGTCGTCGAATGGCATGTGGAACATGCTGCGCGCGGCGACGATGACCGACGGGTTCAGCTCCACCGCCGTGACACGCGCCGGCGCGAGCTGGCGATGGCAGAACTTGGTCAGCGCCGCAGCGCCCAGCCCAAGCTGCACGACATGGAAATCCGGGCGGGAAGCCGGATCCAGAAACAGCAGCCACGCCATCATCTGCTGCGCATATTCCAGCTCGATCGCGTCAGGCTTGGACAGCCGCATGGCACCCTGTACCCACTCGGTGCCGAAGTGCAGATAGCGCACCCCCGACAGCTCCGAGAACGTGACCGGCGCAAAGCGCGGCGCCATGCGCTTCGGTGCATCGCCGTGGTCGGCACGCTCTTCGCGCTTGGCGCGAGCCGGACGGCGCGAGGCCACGGCCTCGATGGATTTGCGTTTCAACAGCGTCATGAATGGGATCAACGGGAAGAGGACTGGGCGGCGGCCGCACGCTGCAGCCATTCGCGATTGTGGTCTTTGGCGTAGCGTGTCCAGTGTTTGGCGTCGCGCAGGATGTCATCGAACAAGGCTTGCGCGCGCTGCTTGTCGGCATCGTTGTCCTGCGCGCGCAGCCATTCGCCGAAGAGACAGCGGGCGGCCGCGTCGTTGGCACACGTGAGCGCCTGCTCGAACGCTTCGCGGGTATTCGGCGCGCCGGTGGCGGCCAAGGCACGTGCGTACAGCAACGTGGGATCGGGCTGCTGGCGTGCAATGCGATGGACCTCGAACAGCTTCTCCAGCGTGTCCTTGGCGAGTGCCGCGTCGCCGGTGGCGGACTGGGCGCGCGCCAGGCAGAGCAACAGAGCCGGGTCCGAGGCAAACGGGCCCGTGGCGGCCTGCTCGAAATGCTCGCGCGCCTCCTTGGCGTTGCCGGCTTGCAGCAACGCCTCGCCCAGACGCAGGCGGTGCTGCACGGTCGGCGCGCGATCGAAATCAATGCGCGCTTCGCGCACGGCGCGGTTCGGGTCGATCAACTGGGTGACGGCGCGGCCGGCCACGCGGGCGCCGCGCGAATGGCGAATCTCCGGCAGGTAAATGGCGAAGAAATACACCACACTGCCCAGCAGCGGAAACACAAACAGAATGAACAGCCAATACATGTTCTGGTTGCTGCGCACACAGTGCACGGCAAAGAACAGCGCAACGATGACGTGAAACCCGATTCCGAAGAACGACATATCAGGAGCCCGATGACAGAACACGCCGACGCACCGCCGGCCACGGGCGCGATTGTGACAGATGAGCCGATGAAGCAGAAAAACGCTGCCCGGGCTTGCGCCGCCGGCGTACTGCCACCGCCGGGTGATTCACTCGCGGCCGAGATAGTCGAACTTGCCGATCTCCACGCCGTTATGACGCAGCAGCGCATACGCCGTGGTCACGTGGAAGTACAGATTCGGCAGCACGAAGCCGCGCAGGTAGTCCAGGCCGTTGAAATGCAGTTCGCGCGTCGGGCTCTTGAGCGTGATGGCGCGGTCTTCGCTGCCCTCAAAGGCTGCGCGGTCGATGCTGTTGACGAAGGCCAGCGTCTTGGCGATGCGTGCCTTCAGTTCGGGAATCGTCGCCTCGTCATCCGGATACGAAGGCACCTCGGTGCCGGACAGGCGCGCCGCCCCACCCTTGGCCATATCGCACGCAATCTGTACCTGGCGCGTGAGCGGGTGCATGTCGGGCGCCAGGCGCGCGTTCAGCAGGTTGGCCGGGTCGAACTTCCGGGCCTCGGCATGAGCCGCGGCCTTGTCGAGCAGGGCCGACAGGTTGCCCAGCATGCGATTGGCGGTTGGCACCAGAAACGCATACATCGACGGGGTCGTCATCAGGTTCTCCTCGGGTAGCAAAAACGGGGACAGCGGCGGACGCGCTTCAGCCCGCGTTGGCGTCGTCGCGCACCGGCAGTGCGGTCGAATACTTGATCTGCTCCATCGCGAACGAGGCGCTGACGTCCGACAGCGGCACGGCCTTGATGAGTTGCTTGTACACGCGGTCATAGTCTTCGATGCCGGTGACCGCCACGCGGAGCAGGTAGTCGATATCGCCACTCATCCGGTAGACCTCGACCACCTCCGGCATGTCGCAGACCACCTGTGTGAAACGCTGCGCCCATTTCTCCGTGTGCTGGTCGGTGCGCACGGCAACGAACACGGTGGTGCCGACGCCGAGCTTGCGCGCGTCGCACAGCGCCACCTGCGCGCGGATGACGCCGGTCTCCTTGAGCCGCTGCACCCGCTTCCAGCAAGGCGTCTGCGAAAGATTCACGCGCTGCGCCAGTTCGGCAATGGGCAGCGTCACGTCGGCCTGCAACAACCTCAGCAGTTCGCGGTCAATGGCGTCCATGGGCTCTCAAAAATGGTTTCTTCAGATGGCACATTCTAAGGAATTATTTTCCTGACAAGCCGAATTCTGCAGGGCATTTTGAATTATTTTTCCCGCGTGCCCGCCGTATCATTTCCTCGACCGAATGCCTCCAGAGAACGAAATGACCGATCGCAACACCAACACGCCGCACTACCTCGACTACGCCGCCACCACGCCGGCTGACCCGCGCGTGATCGCCGCCATGATGGCGTGCCTCGGCATCGATGGCGCCTTCGGCAACCCGGCATCGAGCTCGCATGCAACCGGCCGGCTGGCGCGCGACAAGGTCGAGCGCGCCCGCGAACAGGTGGCCGCGCTCATCGGCGCGGATGCGGACGAGATCATCTGGACGTCCGGAGCCACCGAATCCAACAACCTCGCGCTGAAGGGCTACGCAGACACCGCGACCGCGAAGCGCCATCTCGTCACCAGCCGGATCGAGCACAAGGCCATCCTCGACACGATGGCGAACCTGTCGACGCGCGGCTGTTCCGTCACGTACGTGGCGCCGACTTCTTCCGGGGAAATCACGGCCGAGGCCGTCGCCGCGGCCATCGGCCCGGACACAGGACTCGTCTCGCTCATGCTGGTGAACAACGAGCTCGGCACCCTGACGGACATCGGCGCCATCGCGCAGATCGTGCACGCCGCGGGCGCGCTGCTCCATGTCGACGCGGCGCAGGCGCTCGGCAAGACGCCCATCGACGTACGTGCGCTCGGCATCGACATGATGTCGATATCCGCCCACAAGGTGTACGGGCCCAAGGGCATCGGCGCGCTGTATGTCCGGCGCGACATCGCAGCGCGCATCGCACCGCAGATGCACGGCGGCGGACACGAGCGCGGGCTGCGCTCCGGCACGCTGGCCACGCATCAGATTGTCGGCATGGGCGTCGCGTGCCAGCTGGCGGCAGAAGACCTTGCGAGTGAGACGGCTCGCATTGCCGCGCTCAGCGAGCGGCTGAAAACGTCGGTGCTGGCGCTCGGTGACGTGGTGCATAACGCTGGCACGACGCAGCGCATTCCGCACACCTTGAGCCTGACGGTCAATGCGCCGGGCTTCTTCCCGTTCATGCTGGGTGACACGCTCGCGGTGTCGTCCACCTCGGCGTGCAATTCCGCAGCCGGTACGCCATCGCATGTGTTGTCGGCCATTGGCCTGGACGCAGCGGCCGCGGGCCGCACGGTGCGCATCAGCCTCGGCCGCTTTACGACCGGGCACGACATTGACGCGGCCATTGCCTGCTTCCGCCAGGCCATCGAGCAATGCCGGGCCACGGCATCGAGCGGGTTGGCCGCCTCGCGGCAGATCGTGCCGGCAGACCTGAAAGCCATCCGCGATGCGGGGTTCCGCTCGGTCATCTGCAACCGCCCCGACGGCGAAGGCGACGACCAGCCGGCCTTCGCGGAAATCGCCGCGGCTGCCCGCGAACTGGGGCTGGAAGCGCGCTACCTGCCCGTGGAGCCGAACCGCATCGGCGATGCGGAAGTCGATGCGTTCGGCGCCTTGGTCGATGCATTGCCGAAACCGATCCTGGCGTACTGCAGAAGCGGCAACCGCGCGAGCGCGCTGTGGAACCGGCTGGCGGATCAGCGCCAAGCCCGGTAGGCGCAGCGGTTCACACTCGATGCGCGCTGTCCGCCCGGCGCCGTTTACTCCACCCAGTTGACTTTCGGGAAACGGCCGGCGAACGCCTGTGGCATCGGCACGACCTTCTTTGCCACGTAGTCGAAGAACACGAAGCCGGACTTGGCCATGGCGATCAGCGTGTCGTCGGCCGGACGCGTGATGCGGAAGATGATGTCGCCGCCGTACTTGTTGAAGTCCATCACGCCAACCTCGAACAACAGCTGGTCGCGCGCATGCGCTTCGTTGCGGTACATGGTGGCGAGATCGGTCACGATGATGCCGGCGCCCTCATGGTTCACGTCCTCGCTGGCAAACTCGTAAAGGAACCGCGCCCGCGCCTCGGAGATCATCGAGATCATCGAGTCATTGGCAAGATGGTTGGCCGCGTTGATATCGGTCACGCGCACGGTGAGGTGGGTGCCATAGCAGAATTGGTCGGCGGGCAGATCGAGCTTGAGACGGGCCATCGTGGAATCGGCAGGAACGAAATGAGCGCCGCCCTGACGGGGCGGGCGGCAAGGCGCTCATCATACGCGCCGGCCTGCGCGTTGCACGATGCGCTGCCGACGCAACCGTGCGAAGCCCCCGCCGCGATCCCTGCATGCGCTCGAACGTGTCCGCGTTCGTCATCACAGCGGGCGACAAGGCCCGACGACGTGCCACACCGTCTGCATCTTGCGGTGGCGCAGCCCCCCCCCCCGTGAACGCGCATACCATGTCGCCCTTGGGATGCGTGCAAAAAAAAATCGGGCCTGTTTTGCAAATGCTTCCCGGCCCGTCGATGAACAGTTGTGCAAAGGTCGGTGTCGCTTAGCGCGGGCTCGTGCTCGTGGCGCCCGTGCCTGCTCCGCTCGCGCTGCCGCTTGAGCTCGTGCCGGTGCCATATCCCGGTTGAGACATCGAGCCCGTCCCTGGCGTCACGCTCCCGGAGCCTGCAGCCGAGCCCGTTCCGCTACCGGCGGCAGTACAGCCGGCGAGAACGCCTGCGATGACGAATGCGAGCGCACTGATTGAAGTTGTCTTGCTCATGTGGTCCTCCATCTTTCGGGTGATCAGCCTTCCCCAGAGCACGCACGTGCAACGCCTGGAGGGCTGTGACGACCGACGAGCAAACGACGTTCCAACGCACCCGCACGGTACGTAAAGACGACCTCGCCCCGTTGGAGGAGTGAGGACGAACATCGAGGGTTGGACATGCTGATGGAACATGCACTGCACCCGCGCACGAGGTGGCTCGGCATGACAGGGCAACACGGGCGGCCCGTTGCGATGGCGACTGCGCTCGTTGCCTTGGCTGTACTAGCCCAGACGCCGCTGCATCGATGACAGCGTGCCTGGATCGTCAGCCCGGCATATCGAGCCATCGCCGCAGCGTCCGCCAGACGTGCAGCTTCTCGGCGTACGGAACGGTATAGGCGGGGCTACTGGAAGGCAGCCGCAGGATGTGATGCCGATCACCATGCCGCCCGAGCGCCTTCACACCCATGCGCTCGGCCGTCCCGCCATTGAAGGCAATCGCAACCAGGTTCGGTAGCGATTCGATCAAGCCCACCAGATCATTGCCGGCGTGGTCGCGGATCTTGCTGTCCAGGCTGCCCTCGCGCTTGGCTTGCGCCACCACGTCCCACAGGCCGATGCGATGTGCCAGGAGCGTTTGCAGGCGCGCGGCGTAGTCCATGCCCGGCAGATCTTCGCCGATGACGTCACCGACGAGCCGCCAGAACTGGTTGTGCTTGTAGGCGTAGTACTGCGATTGCGCAAGCGATGCCTCGCCGGGCAGGCTGCCCAGGATCAGCACGCGCGTGTGCGCGTCGACCACGGGCGGAAAGCATCGCTTGAGCGTCACTGCGACAGTACGTCGATCAGGCCAGCAGGCGGTTCACGCGCTGCACATAGGCAGCCGGATCGGCCAGCGCGCCGCCTTCGGCCAGCAACGCCTGGTCGAACAGCACATGCAGGCGATCCTCGAACGCGGCGCGGTCCTGCTCATTGCCGGTCACGGTTTCCAGCAGCGCCAGCTTGCGCACCAGCGGATGCGTCGGGTTCAGCTCCAGCACCGGCTTGGTCTCGGGCGCCTTCTGCCCGGCCTGCTTGAGCAGGCGCGCGAGCGTGCCGCTGATGTCGCCTTCATCGGCTACGAGGCACGACGGCGAGTCGGTCAGGCGGTGCGTCACGCGCACGTCCTTGGCCTTGTCGGCAAGCACTGCCTTGGCGCGCTCGACCAGCGCCTTGAACTCGCCCTCCACCTTGGCGTGCTCGGCCTTCTCGGCTTCGTCTTCCATGGCGCCGAGGTCCAGATCGCCGCGCGCCACCGACACGAGTTCCTTTTCTTCAAACTCGTGCAGGAACGAGAGCATCCACTCGTCCACGCGATCGGTCAGCAGCAGGACTTCGACGCCCTTCTTGCGGAAGATCTCGAGGTGGGGGCTCGATTTGGCGGCCGTCCAGCTCTCGGCGGTCACGTAGTAGATCTTGTCCTGGCCTTCCTTCATGCGGCTGACATAGTCGGCCAGCGAGACGGTCTGGGCGCTGTCTTCGTTGTGCGTGGAAGCAAAGCGCAGCAGCTTGGCAATGCGGTCCTTGTTGGCGTGGTCTTCGCCGATGCCCTCCTTGAGCACCTGGCCGAAGTTCTGCCAGAACGTGGCGTACTTTTCCTTCTCGGCGGCGTCATCCGACTCGGCCATCGATTCGAGCATGCCCAGCACGCGCTTGGTCGAGCCCTCGCGGATGGCCTTCACGTCGCGGCTTTCCTGCAGGATTTCGCGCGAGACGTTCAGCGGCAGGTCGGCCGAATCGATCACGCCCTTCACGAAGCGCAGGTAGCCCGGCAGCAGCTGCTCGGCGTCGTCCATGATGAAGACGCGCTTGACGTACAGCTTCAGGCCGCTGCGGCGCTCGCGGTCCCACAGGTCGAACGGCGCGTTGGTCGGGATGTACAGCAGCTGCGTGTATTCGCTGCGGCCTTCCACGCGGTTGTGCGTCCAGGCGAGCGGCTTGCCGTTTTCGTGCGCGATGTGCTGGTAGAACGCGACGTACTGATCGTCGGTCACGTCGGCGCGCGGGCGCGCCCACAGCGCGCTGCCCTGGTTGATGGTTTCCCATTCGTCCTGGGCAACCATCGCCTTCTTTTCTTCGTCCCACGTTTCCTTGCGCATCTGGATCGGCAGGGAGATGTGGTCCGAGTACTTCTGCACGACCGACTTGATGCGCCAGGCATTGAGGAAATCGTCCTCGCCCTCGCGCAGGTGCAGCGTAATGGTGGTGCCGCGCTCGGCGCGCTCGATCGTGTCGACGGTGAATTCGCCGTCGCCGGCGCTTTCCCAGCGCACGCCTTCATTGGCAGGCACGCCCGCGCGGCGCGATTCCACCGTCACGCGATCGGCCACGATGAAGGCCGAATAGAAGCCCACGCCAAACTGGCCGATGAGGGCAGCGTCCTTCTGCTGGTCGCCCGAGAGCTGGCTGAAGAACTCGCGCGTGCCGGAACGGGCGATGGTGCCGAGGTTGCGGATGGCCTCGTCGCGGCTCATGCCGATGCCGTTGTCGGCAATGGTGAGGGTGCGCGCGGCCGCATCGAAGCCGATGCGGATGCCGAGCTCACCGCCGCCCTCCAGCAGCTGGGGGTTGGCGATGCCCTCGAAGCGCAGCTTGTCCACGGCATCCGAAGCGTTGGAAACCAGCTCGCGCAGGAAGATCTCCTTGTTGCTGTACAGCGAGTGGATCATCAGGTGCAGAAGCTGCTTCACCTCTGCCTGGAAAGCCATCGTCTCGTGCGGTGCGCTCATGTGTGTGATGTGCAAAAAGTCAGTGAAAACGAAAGCGAAGCGGGCTCCACGTCACGTATGCCCGCGTGAATTTGTGTCGCTAGATAGGGCGTCCGGCCTCAATTTCAAGAGCGGCGTTCGGTTTGCTGCGGTCCTTCTGCCTGGTCTGTCTGGTCATGTTCGTGGCACTTGCTGCCTGGAACGGGCGAAAGCACCGGCGTACATATGCAACTTCAGCCCTTTTCCAGCTGCTCGGCCAGGAAGCGCAGCATGTCGGGGTCCCCGCTGGTGGCGATGTTGAAGCGCATCCACGTGGACGGCATTTGCGACGGCGAAAACAGGCTCCCAGGCGCAAACACGTAGCCTTGTTCGTGCCCGGCGCGGGCGATGGCGTTGGTGTCCTGCCCTGTGTCGGCCCACAGGAACATGCCGGCGCCCTGCTGCGCAAAGAGTTTCAGACCCATGCGCTCCAGATTGCGCTGCACGCCGTCGCGGGCCCGATCCAGTCGGCCACGCACCCGTTCGACATGCTTGCGGTACTGCCCTTCGGTCAGGATCTTGTACAGCACGCGCTCGTTGATCTCGGGCGTGGCAAACCCGGTGAGCAGCTTGGCATCGGTCAGGTTCTTGGCCAGTTCCGGATGGCAGGCGATGAAGCCCACGCGCAGGTTCACCGCCAGCGTCTTGGAAAAGCTGTTCAGGTAGATCACGCGGCGCAACTGGTCAAGGCTCGCCAGCCGCGTGGCCTGATAGCCGGGCGGGGCAAGGTCACCGTAGATGTCGTCTTCCACGATCAAGAAGCCGTATTGCTCGGCCAGCCGCAGCAACTGGAAGGCCTTGGCCGCCGACAGCGACGTGCCGGTCGGGTTGTGCAGGATCGAGTTGATCACCAGGAGCTTGGGGCGGCGCGCCTGCACCAGCCCTTCCAGCGCGACGAGGTCCGGCCCCTCGGTGGTGTAAGGCACGCCGATCACCTGCGCCCCCTGCGCAGCGAAGCGGCCGAACATCAGGAACCACGCCGGATCGCCCACGAGCACCGTGTCGCCCGGCTGCACGTACTGGCGAGCGATGAGGTCGAGCGACGCGGTGATCCCCGAGGTCACGACGATCTGTTCGGGCCGCGCCCCGATCTCGAGTTCCGCCAGCCGGGTCTGCAACTGCTGGCGCAGCGGCAGAAAGCCCTGCGGCGTGCCGAGCGACAGAAACTGGTTGCCGTTCAGCCGTCCGAGCGAACGCAATGCATTGGCGATGAGTTCGCCGTCCAGCCAACCGTTGGGCAGGAAGCCGACGCCCGGGGCCTTGCGCGGCTCGGCCGAGTGGAACATGTTGCGCAGCAGCCAGGTCACGTCGATCTTGCGCGCCGTCGCCGGCGGTGGGGGCGGCTCCTCCGGCAGCGGCGTGTGGCGCTCCTTGACGTAGAAGCCGGACCCGCGACGCGACTCCAGATACCCCTGCGCCACCAGCCGCTCATAGGCCTCGACCACGGTGAAGCGCGAGATGCTCTTCTCCTGCGCCAGCTGCCGGATCGACGGCATGCGCATGCCGGCCCGAAACACACGCTCGTCGATGCGCATGCGGGCCCATTCGGTCAGCTGGTCCACCAGCGTCATCTGCGCCGAAGGAATCGGGTCGGGCAACTGCTCCGCGGCCGGACGTGCCGCCGGACGGCGGGCGTCCAGGCTGATGATGTGAGAGGAACCGGTCATGATGGAAGGGCCGAAAACTGTACCGAAAGCGCCACGATAAAGTGTACAGGTACTGTACAGACGCACTTCGTTACCATCAAGGTCGGACTTTCGCCCCCACGCTACGGAGCACCGCCATGCCGACGCTGAAGCGCTTTGACGAAGACGCCTACCGCACCACCTGCGACGCCACCGTCGTCGCCGTGCATGCCGATGGCATCGAGCTGGACCAGACCGTGTTCTACGCCCGCAGCGGCGGCCAGGCCGGCGACACCGGCGTGCTGGTGCTGAGCGACGGCCAGACCGTGGCGATTGCCGACACGGTCTACAGCCCCGATCGCCAGACCGTGCTGCACGTGCCGGCCGAAGGAACAGACCTCGCCCGGATGGCGCCCGGCACGGCCGTCACCGCCACCATCGACTGGGAGCGCCGCCACCGCCTGATGCGGCTGCACACGTGCCTGCACCTGCTGGGCTCGCTGATTCCGGTGCCGGTCACGGGCTGCGGTATCTCGCCGGATTCCGGCCGCATCGATTTCGACCTGCCCGAATCGACGCTCGACCGCGACACGCTGACCGCGCAACTGAACGAGCTCATCGGCCGCAACACACCGGTGCGCATCGACCTCATCACACCCGAGGAACTGGCCGCGCAGCCGGAGCTCGTGCGCACCATCGGCGCGGCGCCCCCGGCGGGCGCGTCGGCCATCCGCATCATCCACATCGGCGGCATCGACCGCCAGCCGTGCGGCGGCACCCACGTGCGCGCCACCGGGGAAATCGGCCGCGTGGTCGTCACGAAGATCGAGAAGAAGAGCCGGCAGAACCGCCGGGTGGCCGTGGCGTTTGCCGATTGAACAGCACGCCATGACCAGGCCCGCCTCCCTGCCCCTCGCGCGTGCCCCGGACCACGCTGAACGCCGCGGCATGCTGCTCGGCTTCATCGGCGTGGCCATCTTCAGCCAGACGCTGCCGTTCACGCGCATGGCCGTCGCCGAGCTGGACGCCACCTTCGTGGCGCTGGCGCGCGCGGTGCTGGCGAGCGCGCTGGCGCTGGCGCTGCTGGCCGCAACGGGCGCCTTCTCCGTCGCCAGACGCCCGCGGGGCCGCCAATGGTGGCAGCTGGCCGTGACGGCGATGGGCGTGGTGGTGGGCTTCCCGCTGTTCTCGTCGCTGGCGATGCAGGACGTGCCGGCCGCGCACGGCGCCATCATCACCGGCCTGCTGCCCCTGGCCACCGCCGTGTTTGCGGTGTGGTTCGGGCGCGAGCGGCCGTCCGTCGCGTTCTGGCTGTGCGCGGTGATGGGCAGCGCGCTCGTCGTTTCCTTTGCGCTGCTGCAAGGTGGGGGAGCCCTGCACCGGGCGGACTGGCTGCTGTTTGCCGCCATGGTGACGGGCGCGCTCGGCTATGCGACGGGCGGCAGGCTCTCGCGCGAGCTGGGCGGCATGCAGACCATTGCCTGGGCGCTGGTCATCTCGCTGCCCGTGCTGTTGCCGATGGTGGGCGCGCTGGCGTGGCTGCCGTCCACGCACCAGGCCGAGGCGCTGGCGCACGCATCGGCCCGCGCATGGATGGGGCTGGCATACGTGTCTGCGTTCTCCATGTTCGTCGGCTTCCTGTTCTGGTATTCGGGCCTGGCCGCGGGCGGTGTGGCCCGGGTCGGCCAGATACAATTGCTGCAACCCTTCATGACGCTCATTGGCGGCTGGCTGCTGCTCGGCGAGTCGCTGGATGCGCCCACGGCGCTGTTTGCGCTGGCAGTGATTGCCGTGGTCGGCATCGGCCGGCGGACGTCCGTGCGCCGCTAGCGTCATCCGTCCGATTTTGCTCACTGCTTCAACACAAGGAGTCTTCATGTCCGCCACGCACGACGCCCAGGCCAAGCTCAAGCAACTGGGTATCGAACTGCCCGCCGCCGGCGCCCCCGCCGCCGCCTACGTCATGGCCGCGCAGACCGGCAACCAGGTGTTCCTGTCGGGCCACATCGCCAAGAAGGACGGCAAGCCGTGGGTCGGCAAGCTCGGCGCCGACATGACCACCGAAGAAGGCAAGGCCGCCGCGCGCGCGATCGCCATCGACCTGATGGCCACGCTGTCGGCCCACCTGGGCGGCGACCTTTCCCGCGTCAAGCGCATCGTCAAGGTGATGAGCCTGGTCAACTCCACGCCCGACTTCACCGAGCAGCACCTGGTCACCAACGGCGCGTCGGAACTGCTCGCCGAGGTGTTTGGCGAGGCCGGCAAGCACGCCCGCAGCGCGTTCGGCGTCGCGCAGATTCCGCTGGGCGCGTGCGTCGAGATCGAGCTGATTGCAGAAGTCGCCTGAGCACCGCTTCGGCCCGGCAAGGCCGGGCCGTTGCCTGCTATCCTACCCGTTTTGCCCACCTGTGGCGCCTGCTCACGAGGTGGGCGCTGCGCAACACTAGGACCACACCATGGACCACGCTTCCTGTACCTTCTCCAGCCGCGCTCAGAAGCTCACGAGCTCGGCGATCCGGGAAATCCTCAAGATCACCGAACGCCCCGAGGTGATTTCGTTTGCCGGCGGCCTGCCTGCCCCCGTCACCTTCCCGGTCGAAGCGATTCAGGCGGCGTGCGCCCGCATGTTTGCCGACAACCCGCAGGCGTCGCTGCAGTACACGCCCACCGAGGGCCTGTCGACATTGCGCGAATGGATTGCCCAGCGCCACGGCACGACGGCCTCGCGCGTGCTGATCACCACGGGATCGCAGCAGGGCCTGGACCTGCTGGGCAAGATCTTCATCGACCCGCAAAGCAAGGTGCTGGTCGAAACGCCCACGTATCTGGGGGCGCTGCAGGCGTTCTCGCTGTTCGAGCCGGCCTATGCGTCCGTGCCGACCGACGACAAGGGCCTGCTGCCCGACGCCCTGACGCCCGAACTGGCGGCCGGCGCACGCTTCTTCTACACGATCCCGAATTTCCAGAACCCGACCGGCCGCCGCCTGCCGCTGGACCGCCGCCACGCCCTGGTGGCCCGTGCGAAGGAACTCGGCGTGCTTCTGGTGGAAGACGACCCATACGGCGAACTGAGCTATACCGGCGACCAGCTGCCCTCGCTGCGCTCGCTCAACCCGGACGGCGTGATCTACATGGGCTCGTTCTCGAAGATCCTCGCGCCGGGTATGCGCCTGGGCTACATCATCGCGCCCGAGCCCATCCACTTCAAACTCGTGCAGGCCAAGCAGGCTTCCGACCTGCATACGCCCAGCTTCACGCAGCGCGTGGCATACGAAGTGCTGAAGACCGGGCTGCTCGACTCGCATATCCCGACGATCCGGGCGCTGTACGGCAAGCAGTGCGAAGCGATGCTCGAATCGCTCCAGCGCCACATGCCGGCCGGCGTGCACTGGAACCGCCCGGAAGGCGGCATGTTCATCTGGGTGGAAGTGCCCGAGGGCATCGACACCATGACCTTGCTGGAAAAGGCCGTCGCGCGCAATGTGGCGTTCGTGCCCGGTGCGCCGTTCTATGCCAACGCGCCGCGTCGCAATACGCTGCGCCTGGCATTCGTGACGGTGCCGCCGGAGCGCATCGAACAAGGTATTGCGGTGCTGGGCGAACTCATCCGCGCAGAAATCGCGGCGCTCACGCCGAAGGCCGCCTAAATTTACGTCACGACTTGAGAAAGGAGCCGTCGTCGATGTTGCGGATCTGGGGAAGACTCTCTTCGGTCAACGTGCAGAAAGTGGTCTGGTGCGCGCATGAGCTGTCGCTGGACCACGAGCGCATCGACGTCGGCGGCGCCTTCGGAGGCGTCAACACACCCCAATTCCTGGCAATGAACCCCAACGGCATGATCCCCGTCATTGAAGACGGCGTGGACGATGCCGGCGACAGCCGCTTCGTGCTGTGGGAATCGAACGCCATCGTGCGGTATCTGTCGGCGCGCTACGGCCCGGGCACGCTGTATCCGCTGGAGTTGCACGAACGCGCCGATGCCGACCGCTGGATGGACTGGCAGACCACGTCGTACAGCCCGGCGATGGTCGACGCGTTCATGCAACTCGTCCGCACGCCCGAGGATGAGCGCGACGCCGAACGCATCGAGCGCTCGCGCAAGTCGGCCGAACGCGCAACGGCCATCCTAGACACGGTGCTTGCCAAGCAGCCCTACGTAGCCGGCCAGCGCTTCACCATGGCCGACATTGCCTGCGGCTGCGCCACGCACCGCTGGCTGGGCTTGCCGATGGACCGCCCGTCCCGTCCCAACCTCGAACGGTGGATGGCCGAGCTGCGCGATCGGCGTGCAGCGCGTTCAGTGCTCGCGCTGCCGGTCGTGTAAGCGGCCCCCAAAGCAACTGCGGTAGCATCACCCACCGCGCACGGCACCCGGGCCGGCGCGGTTTTTTTTCGTTTTCACCGAGGGAAACCCGGATGCCACTGAACCGCCCTTCCACCACCGTCGCCACCGTCCTGTGGGGTGCGCTGTACCTGGTTGCCGCCATCGTGTCGCATCGGCTGAACGGGCCGGTCGACATGACGGGCTATCTCTGGCTGCCGGCCGGCGTGACCATGGCTGCGTTCATGCTGCGGCCGTACCGCGAATGGCCGGGACTGGGCGCCGCGTTTGCCGTGGCGCAGTTGGCGCTGGCGGCCATCGAGCGGACCAACCCCGCACACGCAATGCTGTTCGTGCTCGACGAGGCCGGCAGCGCAGCCCTGGCCGTGGCCCTGGTGCGGCTGGCGCGCGTGCCGCTCGAGGGCCTGTACTTCCTGCGCGCGATGCTGGCGGCCGGTGCGTTCAGCGCCCTGCTCGGTGCGCTGTTCGGCGCGGCATGGTTTGCGTGGTCGCAGGATGGCGCGTTCGGGCACGTGCTGCGCATCTGGGCGGCCTCGGACTTCCTTGGCGTGCTGATCGTCACGCCGGTGCTGGCCGCGTGGTCGCGCTTCCGCGCCTTCCGCTCGGGCGGCACGGACCGCACCGACTTCCTGCTCGGGCTGGCAGCGTTCATCGCGCTGGCGCTGTCGGCCTACCTGATCTTCGATGGCAACAGCGTCATGAAATTTGGCGCCGGCGTTGGCTTTGCGCTGACGTACGTGCCGCTGTTCTTTGCCGTGGTGGTGGCGCTGCTGTGGGGCGGACGCGGCGGCTCGCTGGCGGTGCTGCTGCTGACGTTGACGGCGCTGACGCAAACCGCCGAGGGCGACGGCCCGTTCGCCGTGCTGGACCAGCATTATGGCCAGTCGCTGCTGGAAGCGCAGCTGTATCTGGGCATCGCCGCGCTGCTGGTGCTGCTGGTGAGCGCGCTCAAGACCACGCGCGAGCAACTGCACGAGCAAAGCGCGCAATGGCAGAACCGTGTGGAACTGGCGCTGGCGGCATCGAGCCAGCTGGTGTACACCATCGACCCGGCCAGCGGCCGCATCGACTGGGGCGGCGACGTGGTGCTTGCCTTCGGGCACGACGCGGCCAGCATGGCCTCGGTGTCGACCGTGCTGCAGCTCGTGCATCCGGACGACCGTGATGCGCTGCGCGCACGCTGGCTCGGCGCGGCACCGCTGGACGATGAAGCGGCGACGCCCGCCCGCCGCCAGACGCTGCGCATCACCGCCCGCGACGGCACGCTGCACACCGTCGTCGATACCGGCGGGCCGCTCACGGATGCAATGGGCAATACGGCGCTGGTGGCCGGCACGTGGTCGATTGAGACGGCGCTGTGACGATGCAGCGTGGCAGCACGGCGGTGCTGCTGATCCACGGCCTGGGCGGTACGGCCTATGACCTGGGCGTGCTACAGAAAGCGCTGCGCAGTGCCGGCGCGGCAACGCACGCGCCGACCCTGCCCGGACACGGCACGCATCCGCAGGACCTCGTCGGCACGGGGGCCGAAGCGTGGCTGGAAACACTCGCGCAAGCGTACCGCGAGCTCATTGCCGAGCATGCAACCGTACACATCGCGGGCATGTGCATGGGGGCGTTGCTGGCGCTCGTGCTGGCGCACCGTGTCCGCCACGGCATCGACCGGCCGCAGGACCGCCTCGCCTTGCTGGCCACGCCCATCCATATCGACGGCTGGTCGACGCCGTGGTATCGGGAGCTGCGGCACGCGGTGTATCGCATTCCCGGCATGGCAGCGCGCATGCGCGTGGAAGAAGACGAGCCGTTCGGCATCAAGAACCCACTGTTGCGGCGGATCATCAAGGCCAAGCTCGCGCGCGGCGACAGCTTCCACTACCCCTGGGTGCCGCTGGCCTGCATCCGGCAGGTCGACCGCCTGCGGCGCTGGGCACGGGACGCGGCGCCCGGCACGCGGTGCGAGACGCTCATCATCCACGCGCGCGAAGACGAACTCACCAGCCTGCGCTCCGCGCAGACGCTGCAGGCGGCGCTGCCCCGCGCGCGCACCGTGGTGCTGGAAAACAGCTACCACATGATCTGCGTGGACAACGACCGCGATCAGGTCGCAGCGGAGGTTCTCGGCTTCTTCGGCTTCGACCCAGCTGTAGGCACAGCCAGGTGCAAGAGCATCGCCACTGCCGAGTGATCAGGCCGCGGGCCCGCGCCCCGTCACCTCGTGCTCGTGTGCCGCATCGAGCCGGCGCTGCCGCTCGCTGCCCTTGAACACGCGCCGCACGACCACGAAGAACACCGGCACCAGGAACACCGCCAGCACCGTTGCCGTGATGATGCCGCCCAGCACGCCCGTCCCGATGGCCCGCTGGCTGGCCGATGCCGCGCCGCTCGCCATCGCCAGTGGCACCACGCCAAATGTAAATGCCAATGACGTCATCACGATCGGTCGGAAGCGCAGCCGCGCGGCCTCCAGCGTGGCTTCAATCAGGCCCATGCCTTGCGCCACCAGATCCTTGGCCACTTCGATGATTAGGATCGCGTTCTTGGCCGACAGGCCGATGGTCGCAATGAGCCCGACCTTGAAGTAGATGTCGTTGGGCAGGAAACGCAGCGTGGCGCCCAGCAGCGCCCCCAGCACGCCAAGCGGCACGACCAGCATGACGGCCAGCGGAATCGACCAGCTTTCGTACAGCGCCGCCAGGCACAGGAACACCACCAGGATCGACAACGCAAACAGCGCCGGCGCCTGCGCACCCGACAGGCGCTCTTCGAACGATTGGCCCGTCCACTCGTAGCCGAAGCCGTCGGGCAGCGCGCGTGCGATCGACTCCATCGCCGCCATGGCCTCGCCGGAGCTATGGCCGGGCGCGGGCGAGCCGGTGATCGTCATGGCGGGGAACCCGTTGTAGCGGTCGAGCTTGAGCGGCCCGACGACCCACTTGGACGTGGTGAAGGCGGAGAGCGGCACCATCGCACCGGCCGCGTTGCGCACGTGCATGCGGCCGAGCTGCTCGACCGAGACGCGCTGCTTGCCGTCGGCCTGCACGATGACGCGGCGCACCTGGTTGCGGTAGACGAAATCGCCCGCATAGTCCGAGCCGAACATCACTGCGAGCGTGCGGTTGATGTCCTCGATCGACACGCCCATCGACAGCGCCTTCTTGCGGTCTACGTCGATCAGCACCTGCGGCGCATCGCCCTGGCCTGCAAACGTGACTTCGGCCAGCGCCGGGTGCTTCGCGGCTTCGGTGAGCATGCGCTCCCGTGCCTGCACGAGGCGCTCGTAGCCGGCGCCGCTGCGGTCCTGCAGGCGCAGGTCGAAGCCGGGCTTGCTGCCCAGCTCTGGCAGCGCGGGCGAGTTCATCGCCATGACGGTCGCGCTCTTGATCTTGCCGAAGGCGGCATTGGCGCGCTCGACCACGGCATCGACGTGCTGGTCAGCGCCGTTGCGTTGCTTCCAGTCCTTGAGCGTCAGGAACAGCATGGCCGCGTTCTGGCCGTTGCCGTACAGACTGAAGCCCGTGATGGCGAGCGTGGACGCCACCGCCGGCTCCTGCGTCATGAAGTAATGCTCCGCCTGCCGCACGACGTCGAGTGTCTGCGCCTGCGTGGCGCCGGTCGGCAATTGCACGATGGTCATGAACTCGCCCATGTCTTCCTCGGGCAGGAAGGCGGTCGGCAATCGCATGAAGAGCAGCACCGCCACGCCGATGACGGTTCCGTATGCGATGAGCGCGCGCCCCGTGCGGTTGAGCAGCCTGGCGACGCCGCCCTGGTAGCGGGCCGTCAATCGCGCAAAGCCGCGGTTGAACGCGCCAAAGAAGCCCTTGCGTTCGGCGCCATGCCCGCGCACGGGCTTGAGCACGGTCGCGCACAGCGCCGGCGTCAGCGTGAGCGCCAGGAAGGCCGAAAACACCATCGACACCGCCAGCGACAGCGAAAACTGCCGGTAGATATTGCCCACCGCGCCGCCAAAGAACGCCATCGGCACGAACACCGCCGTCAGCACCAGCGAGATGCCGACGATGGCCCCGCTGATCTGCCGCATCGCCTTGGCCGTCGCCTCGCGCGGAGAAAGCCCCTCTTCATGCATCACGCGCTCGACGTTTTCCACCACCACGATGGCATCGTCGACGAGGATGCCGATGGCCAGCACCAGGCCGAACAGCGTCAGCACGTTGATGGAGAAGCCCAGCGGGAGCATCACGGCAAACGTGCCCAGCAGCGCGATGGGCACCACCAGCGTCGGGATGAGCGTCGCGCGCAGGTTCTGCATGAACAGCATCATCACCAGGAACACCAGCACCACGGCTTCGAGCAGCGTCTTGAGGACCTGCTCGATCGCGATGCCGACGAAACGGGAGCTGTCATAGGCGACCTCGTAGCGCACGCCGGGCGGGAAATGCGCCTGCGCTTGGTCCAGCACCGCGCGCACGCGCTTGGCGACGCCCACCGCATTGGCACCCGGCGCGAGCTTGATGCCGATGGTCGTCGCCGGCTTGCCGTTCAGGCGCGAGAGGTACAGGTAGTCGCTGCCGCCCAGCTCCACGCGCGCCACGTCGCGCAGCAGCACCATGCGGCCCTGCGCGTCGGCACGCAGCGGAATCTCGCCGAACGCCTCCGGTGTGGTCAGGCCGTCGTCGCCCGTCACGCTTGCGTTGATCGGCGCGCTGTTCGGCACCGCGCCACTGCCGATCTCGCCCACGGTGATGCGCGCGTTGTAGCGGCGCACGGCATCGCTCACATCCCCGGCGGTGAGGCCGAGTGCAGTCAGCTTGTCCGCATCGGGCCAGATACGCATGGCGTATTCGGCATCGAACAGCTGCGCGGTGCCGACGCCCGGCACACGGCGCAGTTGCGGGATCAGGTCGGACGACGCAAGGTCGCCCAGATCGATGCCGTCGAAGCGCCCGCGCTCGGCCGACAGCGACAGATACATCATGTAGTTCTCGGCCGCCTTCTCGATGCGGATGCCGTTGCGGCGCACCACTTCCGGCAGCCGTTCCTCGACGATCTTCAGCCGGTTCTGTACCTCCACCGCGGCAAGGTCAGGGCTCGTACCCTGCTTGAACGACAGGTTGATCGACACATTGCCCGCCGCATCGGACGACGACGACATGTACAGCAGCCCCGGCGCGCCGTTCATCTCGCGCTCGATGATGGCGGTCACGGCGCTTTCCACCGTGCGCGCGGAGGCGCCCGGATACGTGGCCGAAATGCTGACGTTGGGCGGCGCGATGTTCGGGTACTGCGCCACCGGCAGGGTCGGCAGCGCGAGCACGCCGGCCAGGATGATGGCCAGCGCAATCACCCAGGCAAAGACCGGGCGGTCGATAAAGAAGCGTGCCATGGTCAGCCCTTCTGCGGCTTGGCGCCCGCGCGCTCGCCTGTCGGCACCGGCTTGACCGCCATGCCAGCCTCCAGCGTCTGCATGCCGGGAATAGCGATACGTTCGCCGCCGGAGAGGCCGCTGGTCACGAGCCATTGGTCGCCGGCCAACGTTTGCGCAGTCACCGCGCGCATGGCCAGCGTGTCGTCGGCCTGCACGACGAACACCGATGCGCCGTGGCGATCGCGCTGCAACGCGCCCTTCGGGACCGCCACCGCGCCCTGCTGCACGGCATGCGACAGCCTCACGCGCACGTACATGCCCGGCAGCAGCAGGCCATCGGGGTTCGGCAGCACGGCGCGCATCGAGACGTTGTCCGTCGCGCGGTCCACAGCCAGGTCCGAGAACAGCAGCTTGCCCGGGCGCTCATAGGCCACGCCGTCGCTCAGGATGACCTGCACGCCGATGTCCTTGGCGGCCAGCGCGGCGGCCTGGCCGGTCTTGAGAGCGCGTTGCAGGGCCAGCACCTCGGCGGCGGGCTGCGCGAAATCGACGTAGATGGGGTCGATCTGTTCGACGGTGGTGAGCGGCGTGGCCGCGTCTTCCTTGACGAGCGCGCCTTCGGTGACCTGGGCGCGACGCGAACGGCCCGTGATCGGTGCCGTCACGGTGGCGTAGCCGAGGCGCAATTGCGCCGTTTCCAGCGCAGCGCGCGCCGAGATGACTTCCGCCGCAGCCTGGCGCTCGGCGGCCTGCGCTTCGGCGTATTCGAGTTCACTGACGGCGTGCGTGGCAGCGAGGCCCTTGTAGCGCGCCGCCTTGTCACGGGCGATGGACAGCTGTGCCTGCGCACGGGCCAGCGCCCCTTGCGCGGCATCCACCTGCGCCTTGAGCGGTGCGGGATCGATGCGGAACAGCACCTGCCCGGCCTTGACGACCTGGCCTTCGTCATAGGTGCGCTTGAGCACGATGCCGTCCACACGCGCACGTACTTCGGCGGTGCGATACGGCTCGATGCGGCCGGGCAGTTCCGTCACCAGCGGAGCATCGGCGCGCTGCGCAACGGCAAACTCGATTTCCGGCGTGCCTGCCGGCCTGGCGGCTTCATCGGCATGCCTGCCGCACGCCTGCAGCGTGGCCAGCGCGCATGCGCACAGCAACGACGTGGACGAACGGACACCACGGGACAACACGGAGAACATCATGGGAGGGGGGCTGGGCGCGTCCGCGCCCGAGGTCTTGAGAAGCGAAGCGGAAGGCTAGCACGCACACCTGCCCCTGGCTGTCCGATTGATTTGCCAATCTGAACAAGACCTTACGATTGTCCACAATCAGGCAATGCCCGCCCGTTCCGGGGCGTCACGGCTTGCGTCAGAACACGCGGCCGAGCTGCAGATAGACGTTCCACACACCTTGCGGCGCCACGGCAAAACCGAAGTACAGCGGCCCGATCGGGCTGTTGCCGCCAACGAACAGGCTGCCACTCTTAAGGTAAGCCCCCCGGCCGAAGTTGTTGCGCAGCTGCCAGACGTTGCCGGCCTCGGCACTCGCTCCGAACACCGGCGCCCGCAAGCCGAGCAGATCGTTGATGCGCAGATCGTACAGATACGTCAGCCGGCCGTAGAGCAGGTACTGACCGTTGAACTGATCCTGCGCATAGGCAGAAAGGTGCTGGAAGCCGCCGAGATAGAAGCCTTCGTTGGCACCGCTGCCGCTGTTGCCGCCGTTCTCGCGCGTGGGGCTGTTCGCCCCGAACTGGCCGGCGCCCTCCAGCGCCACGTTGAAGGTATGGCGCCCGTAGCTGGTGGCCCACAAGCCCTTGGCCTGCGCGGTGTTGTACTTCTTGTCCAGCGAGCCGAAGCCGGCTTCCACGCTGCTGTACAGGTAGTAGCCGCTGCGCGGGAACAACGGATCGTCAAGTTGATCGAGCGTGAGCTGGGCGCGGAACGCCGGCTGTTTGGCGCGCACCGTCGGCAAGTCCATCGCACCCATCGGCACACCGGTTTCGTCGGTTTCCAGCAGCAGGTAATTGAACGTCGCGCTCTTGCCCACGTAGTTCACGCCCAGGCGCAGTTCGCCCTTGCGGCCCAGCGGAATGCCGAGGTCGACGCCAGCGCGCGCCGTCTCGATCGTCAGGTTGTTGAACGGCTTGACGTCCTTGGTGGGCGGCAGGTCGTCAAAGTAGATGTCCGAGCGGCGGCGCGAGTATTCGGCGTACGGCGCGATGTAGAAGCCGCGCGCCTGCCACAGCGGCTGCCGCAGCTCCGTGTGGACGCTCGCGCGGTTGCTGCCCAGCACGAGGTCGTTGCGCCATTCCAGCCCGCTCTGCGTGAGCCACGGATACCGATGCCCAAGGTTGACGTTGAACGCGCCGCGGCCATCGAAGTTGGTCGACATGCCGAGCCCGAACAGGAAGAATTGGTTGCCCCACGATTTCTCGTGCGCGTCGATCCGCAGCGTGTGCACGCCGTTCTCTTCCACCAGCCGCTGCGTCACGCTCTCGAAGTCCCCCGTGGTGGACAGCGCCGAGAGGTCGCGGTTGAGCTGTTCGGCGTCGTACGGGTCGCCCTCGTGCACGTTGAGCATCTGCCGCACGCGCGCGGCCGGCACGCGGCCGTTGGTGGTCACCGCAATGGCATCGATGCGCGTGCCGCTCGCCAGCGTGCCGCGCGGAGTGTGCTCGGCCCGGTAGGCGGCATAGGCCTGCGGCGAGAGCGACAGCGCGGCCAGCCGCGCCTGCACGCCCTGCGCGGCCTTCTCGCCCTGCAACACGCCCTGCGGGCCCTTGGCGAAATCGGTGAATGACAGATCGCGCAGCTGCGGCTCGATCAGCACGTCGTCGCCGCGCAGCAACGCCTTCTGTGCGCGCACGTTCTGGCCCACGAGGATGGTGATCATCTGCTGCGTCACGGCCGCTGGCGAGGCGAGGTCTTCCGGCCGCAGCAAGTCCGAGCCGATGTTCACGGCGATGATGATGTCCGCGCCCATGTCGCGCGCCAGCTGCACCGGCAGGTTGCTCACCAGCCCGCCATCCACGAGCGTGCGTCCGTCCACCTCGATCGGCGCGAACAGGCCCGGCACCGCCATGCTGGCGCGCATGGCCAACGGCAGCGAGCCGTGGTCCAGGATCACGGCGTCGCCGGTCGCAAGATCGGTCGCCATGGCCTTGAACGGAATCGGCAGGCGCGCGAAGTCCGTGTTGTCTGGCCACTGCGCCGTCCAGTTCTTGAGCAAGGCAAGCAGCCGGTTGCCCTGCACGAGCCCCGTCGGCAGCTTCAGGCGGCCGTCGCCGTAGCCCGCCGACAAGCCGATCGGATACTGGAAATCGTCTTCCCGCAGCGATTGCGGCAGCTTGGCGCGCTCGTTGCGGTCGAAGGCGATGTCGCTCAAGTCCACCTGCGAGAGCTTCTGCTCGAGTTCATCGGCGCGCAGTCCGCTGGCATACAGCCCGCCTACCACGGCGCCCATGCTGGTGGCGGCAATCACGTCCACGGGGACGTGCATGCGCTCGAGCATCTTCAGCACGCCGATATGCGCGTAGCCGCGTGCGCCGCCACCCGACAGCACCAGCCCGATGCGCGGCCGTGCGGCCTGTGCCCGGCTGCCGGCGGAGTCGGCCGCCTGCGCATGCACCGCCGGCGACAGCGCAATCAGCATCGCCAACATGGCGAGCGCCGCGGCGGCCCGTCGGGACGCGCAGCGGCAAAGCGAAAGAGCCAGGAAAGCCATAGACCGGGTGCGATGTTTTCTTGTTGGGCGACGTTGCAGGCGCAATGATTCCACAACCCGGATTTACCCGGTGCAATCGCGTGCGCCGCGCCACGGCGCCCTCGGGCACCGATGAATACTTTTCAGTATGAAAGTGACAGAATATTGCCCGGACCCGGACACGCTTGTTCCTACAATCCGCGATTGTCCTTTTCACGGGGCAACAGAAGACGTTCGGTGACCGAAGCACCTTGCTCAAGAAACTGAAACGCCCAGAACCAGGAGGAGATCAAGATGTGGAATCAAGTCTATGACCCGCTCGGTAACGCGGTGTGGTCCACCATTGCCGCCGGGATACCGGTCGCGGTACTGCTGTGCTCGCTGGCATTTTTCCATGTGCAGGCCCATCTGGCCGCGGGGCTCGCGCTCATCGTCGGGGTGGGCATCGCCTCGTTCGTGTTCGGCATGCCGGCTGCCATGGCGGGCAAGGCGGCGGGGCTGGGCATCGTCTCCGGGCTGTTCCCGATCGGCTGGATCGTTCTCAACATCATCTTCCTGCACCGGCTCACGACGCTGAATGGATCGTTCAAGGTCTTGCAGAGCTCCATCTCGGGCATCACCGAAGACCGCCGCCTCCAACTGCTGCTGGTGGCGTTCAGCTTTGGCGCGTTCTTCGAGGGCGCGGCGGGCTTCGGCACGCCGGTGGCCGTGACGGGCGCCATCCTCATCGGCCTGGGTTTTTCGCCGCTGGCCGCATCGGGCCTGGCACTGATCGCCAACACGGCGCCGGTGGCCTACGGCGCGCTGGGCGCACCGCTGATCGGGCTGGCCTCGGTCACGGGGTTGGACCTGCTGCAGCTCTCGGCCATGGTGGGCCGGCAGCTGCCGTTCTTCTCGGTGCTGGTGCCGTTCTGGCTGATCTGGGCGTTTGCGGGCTGGCGCGGCATGCTGCAGATCTGGCCCGCGATTCTGGTGGCGGGCGTGTCGTTCGCCATTCCGCAGTATCTGGTCTCGAACTTCCACGGGCCGTGGCTGGTGGACGTGATAGCGGCGCTGGTGTCGATGGGCTCGCTCACGCTGTTCCTCAAGGTGTGGAAGCCCAAGACGATCTGGACGTCGACCGCCCTGCGCAACCGCGAAGACAACTCCCGCGTCGACCCCGAAGCCGCCGCGGAAGCCCGCGAAGCCACCACCTCCACCGACGGCAAGATCACGCGCGTGCAGGCGTGGCTGCCGTGGGTCATCCTGACCGTGTTCGTCTTCATCTGGGGCGTGCCGCAGTTCAAGGCGTTTGCCGACGGCCTGTGGGCGTTCAAGTTCGCCATCCCCGGCCTCGACAAGATGGTGCTCAAGGGCCCGCCGGTGGTGCCCAAGGTGATTGCCGAGGGCGCGGTGTTCAACTTCAACGTGCTGTCGATGGCGGGCACGGGCATCCTCGTGTCGGCCATCGTGGGCGGCCTGCTGATGGGCTATTCGGTGCCGCGCCTGCTCAAGGAGTACTGGAACACCATCAAGCTCACGCGCTATTCGCTGCTGACCATCTGCGCGATGTTCGGCATCGGTTATCTCACGCGCTATTCGGGTCTGGACGCCACGCTCGGGCTGGCCTTCGCCCACACGGGCGTGCTGTATCCGCTGTTCGGCACGATGCTGGGCTGGCTGGGCGTGGCGCTCACCGGCTCCGATACCGCATCGAACGTGCTGTTCGGCGGCCTGCAGAAGACCACGGCGGAGCAGCTCGGCCTGTCGCCGATCCTCATGTCGGCGGCCAACAGCTCGGGCGGCGTGATGGGCAAGATGATCGACGCGCAGTCCATCGTCGTGGCCTCCACCGCCACCAAGTGGTACGGCCACGAGGGCGACATCCTGCGCTACGTGTTCTTCCACTCGATCGCGCTGGCGTTCCTGGTGGGCCTGCTGATCACGCTGCAAGCCTACGTGGAGCCGTTCACGCGCATGGTCGTGCATTGACTAGGCCCCGCCTCACGGCAAGAGCCCCGCTCCACGCGGGGCTTTTTCTTTGCCTGGAAGCAGGGCTTAGGCCAAGCGGCGCCCCAGCGTTTCCGGCACCATCGCCAGGCCGATCAGCGACACCAGTCCGCAGCCGATGACATAGAGCGCCGGCGCATTCGCGTTGCCCGTCAGGTGGATCAGCTCGGTCGAGAAGAACTGCGCGAAGCCGCCAAAGATGGCGATGGCGACGCAATAGGCGATCGACAGCCCGGTCGCCCGCAAACGCTGCGGCAGCACCTCGCTCACCAGCACCATCGACGCGGGCGAGGTCATCGACATCGGCACCGAGAGGCAGCCGACCACGACCAGCAGCCGCGCAAGCGAGGGCTCGGCGTTGATCAGCGCGAAGGCCGGATAGATCATCGCCAGCAGCGCAACACGCGACCACAACACCACCTTCCGGCGCCCGATACGGTCCGCCAGCCTGCCGGCAGACGGCGACAGCAGCACCTGCACCAGCGCCGCAATGCACGCCGCCCAGATGCCCAGCGACAGCGGCATGTGCAGCACGCTCACGGCGTAGTTGCTGAGGTAGTAGACGATGATGTACGTCGACGAAGCCACGCCGATCATCAGCAGGATGCTGGCCACCAGCGCGCTGCGGTGCTCGCGCAGCAGCGGCAGCATCGCCCCGGTCTCATGCGTGCTCGGCGGTGCGGCCGTTTCTTCCAGCCGGCGGCGGATCACGAGGCCGACCGGAATGACAAGAATGCCGATCAGGAAGGCGAGCCGCCAGCCCCACGACTCCAGCGACGCCGGCGCCAGCACGTTGCTCAGCAGCAGGCCCACCAGCGCGCCGAAGAGCGCCGCCAGGCCCTGGCTGAACGGCTGCCAGCTCGTGTAGAAGCCGCGCGAACGGTCATCCGCGTATTCGAGCAGCAGCGCGGTCGAGGCGCCCATCTCGCCGCCGATCGCAAACCCCTGCACGAGCCGCGCCAGCACGACGAGCACCGGCGCCACGATGCCGATCTGCGCATACGTCGGCGTCACGACAAAGATCAGCGACGACAGGCCCATCAGCCACAGCGTCAGCGCCACGGCGGGCTTGCGGCCGGCGCGGTCCGCATACATGCCGATCAGCAGGCCGCCGAGCGGCCGCATCAGGAAGCCCACGCCAAATGTGGCGAACGACATCAGCAGCTGGCCGGTCGCGTTGCCGACCGGAAAGTACAGCCGGCCGATCAGCGTGGCAAAGAAGCTGTACACCACGAAATCGTAGAACTCGAGCCCATTGCCGATCGTGATGGCGGCAATGGCGCGCGTGCGCGAAAGTGGCCGAGCAAGCGCCGGCGCCCGAACATTGTCGGGGGCGCCGTAGGACGGGGCGGTCGTGTGGTTGGGCATGAGTGGTCTCCGGGCGTGCTTTCTGATGGGGCCGGCCGCGCCCCCCCGGCCTGGCGGGATGAAAAAGACATCGCGGCACGGCTGTGATGACGGTTGCGTCGACGGGGCCGATTCAGGCGCCGCGCGGCTCTTCGGCGAGGCTGTCCGTTGCGGCCGGCCTCACGCGCACGTACCAGGCCGCAGACATGAGCGCGACCCAGCCGGCGCCGACGTACAGGGCCACGCGGGTGTCTTGCATGTAGCCGAGCACGCCGATCACGAACAGCATGAACGCGATGGCCAGCGCCGGGCCCACCGGCCACAAGGGCACCTTGAACTTGAGCGCGCGCAACTCTTCGGCCGACAGGCGGCGGCGCATGGCCACCTGCGACAGCAGGATCATCAGCCACACCCACACGGTCGCGAACGTGGCGATCGACGCGATGATGACGAAGACGTTCTCGGGAATCAGGTAGTTCAGCACCACGCCACCCAGCAGCGCGCCGGCCATGGTGAGTACCGTGACCCACGGCACGCCGTGGCGCGACGTCGCCGCAAAGACGCGCGGCGCCTGGCCTTGCTCGGCCATGCCGTACATCATCCGGCCCGCGCCGAAGATGTTGCTGTTGATGGCTGAAATGGCCGCCGAGATGACGATCAGGTTCAGCACCGCCGCCGCAGACTGGATGCCCAGTCCCGAGAAGATCTGCACGAACGGGCTGCCCTGCCCGTCGATGCCGGTCCAGGGGAAGATCGCCATCAGCACGCACATCGTCAGCACGTAGAACAGCAGGATGCGCGCCGGCACGGCGTTGATCGCCTTGGGGATGACCTTGTCGGGGTCCTGCGCCTCGCCGCCGGTAATGCCGATGATCTCCACGCCGCCATAGGCGAACATGACGACGGCGAACGAGGCGATCAGGCCGCCCACGCCGTGCGGCAGGAAGCCGCCGTGCGACCACAGGTGGCTCAGGCCGGGCGCATGGCTGCCGTTCAGTTGCACGCCGAGGAAGAGGATCACGATGCCGCCGGCAATCATCGCGCCGATCGCCACGATCTTGATGAGCGCGAGCCAGAACTCCATCTCACCGAACACCTTCACGTTGCACAGGTTCAGGCCGCAGATGAGCAGGACGATGCCCAGCACCCAGATCCACTGCGGCACCTCCGGAAACCAGAAGCCCATGTAGATGCCGAAGGCGGTCACGTCGGCCAGGCAGACGATGACCATCTCCAGGATGTACGTCCACCCGGTCAGGAAGCCCGCAAGCGGCCCGAGGTTGTCCCGCGCGTAGCGGCCGAACGAGCCTGAGACCGGCTGCCGCACCGCCATTTCGCCCAACGCCCGCATGACCATGTACACGGCCGCGCCGCCAATGATGTACGCGAGGATGACCGCCGGCCCGGCCAGCTGGATGGCCGATGCGGACCCGTAAAACAGGCCCGTACCAATGGCCGAGCCGAGCGCGAGAAAGCGGATATGCCGCGCGCGCAGGTTGCGTTGCAGGTGGTTCAAACTGCCTCCTCTCTGGATGGGAGCCCCCCGGGGGGCTCGTCGCTGGGGCGTGCGGATCTGCGTCCGGTGATGCCGGGGCGACGTGGGGCGTGAGCTGCGGTACGGCTGCGGGCGGCATGGCCTCCAAGCGATCGCTCGCCGTACATACAACACATCGATAACTACAATGTTCTTGTATATACATATCGAGACAAATTAGGGCATTCCCGAAGTTGCGCGAACGGCAGCCCACTTCGGCCCTGCTGTCTGAGGGCCATGCATGCGGAAAAAGCGAAAGGAAATTGCCGCCCGGGAAGCGTCGGCGGCGCGGACGTCAGCCGGCCGTTGTCACACCCAGCCCAGCCCGCCGGCCAAGGCGCCAAGGCCTACCAGAATCAGCGGATGGACGCGGGTGAAGGTGCACGTCAGAACCGTGGCGACCGTCAGGGCGATGGTGCCGAAGCTGTTGTCGGCACCGCGCGCGAGGATCCAGCCGGTGGAGAACAGCAGCCCGATGGTGAGCGGCGCAAGGCCACGGCGCACCAGCGCGATCCAGCGCGCATCGGGGGAGCGGTGCATGACGCGCGCGATCACCGCCGCAATCACGCACGACGGAAGGCAGATGCCCACCAGCGAGGCGATCGCCCCCGCCAACCCCGCCGCCTGCCAGCCGAACAGTTCGACGAACAGCACGTTGGGGCCCGGTGCCGCCTGCGAGATGGCATACATGGCGCTCAACTGCTCGCTGGTCATGTAGTGGCGGGTATCGACCAGAAACCGGTGCATGTCGGGCAGCGTCGAACTGGCCCCGCCGATGGACAGGAACGACAACACCAGGAAGTGCCAGAACAGGTCGAAGGCGGTGGCGAGATGGCTCATCGCATCGCCCTCCACTCGAGCACGAGCGCGAGCGGGATCAGCACCAGCATCACCCACACCAGCGGCCACTGCAGCACGCCGATCGTCAGAAACACCGCCAGGCCGACACCGATGGCGCGCCACGTGCGCGACTGGCCCTGCGCCAGCTTGACGGCCGTGGACAGCACCAGCCCCGCCGCCACGGCCGCCATGCCCTTGAGCAGGTTCTGCACCAGCGACAGCCCGCTGAAATGGTCATACAGCAAGACGATCAGCAACAGCAGTACGGCCGGCGTGAACACCAGCCCGCTCAGGGCCGCCGCCGCACCGCGCACGCCGTGGTAGCGGTAGCCGAGCATCACCGAGAGGTTGACGACATTCGGGCCCGGCAGCACCTGGCCCAGGCTCAGCAACTCGGCGAACTCGGCATTGGAAAGCCAGCGGTTGCGATCGACGATGCCGGCGCGCGCAAACGGCAGCACGCCGCCAAAGCCCGACAGGCCCATGCGCGCAAACTCGGTGAAGAGCTTGCGGCAGGAAGGAACATTGGCCGCCGGCTCGGCGTGCGCATCGCTCATGGCGTCAGGCCGCTTCCGGTGCAGGCTTGGGCAGCGAGAGCTTCGGATCGCGCAGCTTCGGCTCGAGCACCTTGCCTTTGCGTGCGCGCTTGCCGGCGTACGGCTCCTGGGCGCGCGTGGTCATCGTCGTTTCGCTGACCTTGCCGCCCCGCGGGCCGGCGCCCGTCAGCACGAACCCGGCTGGGCCGAAGGCGAGCGCCTGTGCGAGCGTTTCGTTCTTCTCGAGCTCCATCAGGATCACGCCGCGGCCGCCGCTGGAGAGCGTCTTCAGCTCGGCAATCGGGAACAGCAGCAGGCGCCCGTTCGCCGACAGGCACGCCACGCCGTACGCGTCTGCGGGCACCGGCGCCGGCTTGTTCGGCTGGTCGCCTTCGTCCAGCGTCAGGAACGCCTTGCCGGCCTTCTGACGGCCGACCATGTCGCCCACCTTGGCCATGAAGCCGTTGCCGCCGCGCGTGGAGATCAACACGTTCTGCTCGACGTTGCCGGCGAAGGTGTGGGCGATGTGCGTGCCTGGCGCGAGCTCGATCAGCGTGGTCAGCGGCACGCCATCGCCACGGCCGCCGGGCAGGTTCGCCACGGCCACGGAGTAGACGCGGCCGGTGCCCTTGTCGTCGCGCGTGCCGAAGATGAGCAGCGCATCGGTGGTTCGGCACTCGAAGGTGTCGTACAGCGCATCGCCCGCCTTGAAGCCGAACTGCGTGGCGTCGTGGCCATGGCCCTGGCGCGTGCGCACCCAGCCCTTCTGCGAGACGATGACCGTGACGGGTTCGTCGATCACCTTCACTTCGGCGGCGGCGCGGCGCTCCTCCTGGATGAGCGTGCGGCGGTCGTCGCCGTATTGCTTGGCGTCGGTCTCGATCTCTTTGATGATGCGACGGCGCATCATGGTTTCGGACTTCAGCAGCACGTCGAGGTCGGCCTGTTCTTCGCGCAGGCTCTTCAGCTCCTGCTCGATCTTGATGGCTTCCAGGCGCGCGAGCTGGCGCAGGCGGATTTCCAGGATGTCCTCGGCCTGACGCTCGGTCAGGTTGAAGGCCTGGATGAGCGCAGCCTTGGGCTCGTCGCTCTCGCGGATGATGTGGATGACCTCCTCGATGCGCAGCAGCACCATCTGCCGGCCTTCCAGGATGTGGATGCGGTCTTCCACCTTGCCCAGGCGATGGCGCGTGCGGCGCGTGACCGTGGCGAAGCGGTAGCTGATCCACTCGCGCAGGATCTCGGCCAGGCCCTTCTGGCGCGGCCGGCCGTCCATGCCGATCATCACCAGGTTGATGGCCGCCCCCGACTCCAGCGACGTGTGCGCCAGCAGCGCGTTGGCAAACTCCTGCTGGTCGATGTTCTTGCTCTTGGGCTCGAACACGAGGCGCACCGGCGCATCCTTGCCCGACTCGTCGCGCACCGCATCGAGCAGGCCGAGCATCGTCTGCTTCATCTGCAACTGGTCCGGCGACAGCGACTTCTTGCCCGCGCGCACCTTCGGGTTGGTCAGCTCTTCAATCTCTTCGAGCACCTTCTGCGACGAGGTGTTCGGCGGCAGCTCCGTCACCACGAGCTGCCACTGGCCGCGCGCGAGGTCTTCGATCTTCCAGCGCGCGCGCACCTTGAGGCTGCCGCGCCCGGTCTCGTACACCTGTGCAATATCCGTCGCCGACGAGATGATCTGCCCGCCGCCCGGAAAGTCCGGGCCCGGCATGTACTGCATCAGGTCGGTGCTGGTGAGCTTGTCGTCGCGGATCAGCGCCACGGCAGCATTGGCGACTTCGCGCAGGTTGTGCGACGGAATCTCGGTGGCCATCCCCACCGCAATGCCCGATGCACCGTTGAGCAGCACGAACGGCAGGCGCGCCGGCAGCAACTTCGGCTCTTCCATCGAGCCGTCGTAGTTCGGCACGAAGTCGACCGTGCCCTGGTCGAGCTCCTCGAGCAGCAGGCGCGAGATGGGCGTGAGGCGTGCTTCTGTGTAGCGCATCGCCGCCGCGCCATCGCCATCGCGCGAGCCGAAGTTGCCCTGGCCGTCGATCAGCGGATAGCGCAGCGAGAAATCCTGCGCCAGGCGCACCAGCGCGTCGTAGGCCGACTGATCGCCGTGCGGGTGGTATTTACCGAGCACGTCACCGACCACGCGCGCGGATTTGACGGGCTTCGCGTCGGCGCGCAGGCCCATCTCGTGCATCGCAAACAGGATGCGGCGCTGCACCGGCTTCTGGCCGTCGGCCACCTCGGGCAGCGCGCGGCCCTTGACCACGCTGATGGCGTAGTCGAGGTAGGCGCGCTCGGCATAGGCGCCAAGGGTGAGCGCTTCGGCCGGCTCGCTGGGGTCGAAGAGGATGTCTTGTTGTTCCATGGAGGCTCAAGCGAAAGCGGCGCGCTTCAACGTGGCGGCGCCGCCAGGATCAATGTTGGGGAATGTTCTTGGCCACGCCGGTGGCCGGGTCGAGTACGAGTTCGATGCGCGCCGGGCGCCCCGTCCGGCCGGGCTTGCGCGTGGCCATGACGCCGTCGGCGCTCGCGTTCATCATCCCGGGCGCGGCGCCCACCGGGTTGTAGTAACGATAGAACTGCAGCACCGTCTTCACGTAGTTCTGCGTCTCGGCGTACGGCGGGATGTCGTTGCCATGCTTCTGCACCGCGCCCTCGCCGGCGTTGTAGGCAGCGAGCACGAGTTCGAGGTTGCCCGAGAACATGCGCAGCAGGTCGCTCAGGTAGCGCACGCCGGTGGTGATGTTGGTCTTGGGGTCGGCCAGCTTCTGTGCGGCGCTGCGGCGCGCGTCGCTCGTCACGCCGTAGCGCGCGCCGGTGTCCGGGATCACCTGCATCAGGCCGATCGCGCCCTTGGGCGACACGGCCTGCGGGTTGAAGCCGGATTCGGCGGCAATCACGGCCTTCACCAGGGCGGGATCGACGCCGTGCCTGCTTGCGGCTTGGCGAATCAGCGGCTCGACCGTCGGCACGTTGGGGTGCTGCAGCACGGCGCGCACGAGGCGCTGCCGCATGCCGGTGCCGTTGTCGAGCGCATCGCGCTTGCTGGCGTTGAGGTAGGCGTCGGCATCAGGCAGTTCCGTGGCGGGCAGCGCGATGGCGGTGTCGGCCTTGTCGCCGGCCTTGTCAGCATTGCCGGCCACGGCGGCGCCCTTCATGAACAGCACGTAGCGGTCGTCCAGCCGCTCGGACGCGAAATGCGCAAGACCGTTTTCGTCGATGTAGCCGTAGACGTCTGCGCGCGCCGGCTGGCCGGCCAGCAGGGCCAGCGCCGTGAGCACATAAGCGAAACGTCGGAACAGCATCATCGTTCTCAATTGGCTGTCAGATATCGGCTTCGACCTCGTTGCCGCGTGCCTCGAGCCATGTGCGGCGCGCGCCGGCTTCACCCTTGCCCATGAGCATGTTCATCACGCCCACGGTCTGCTCCATGCCCAGGTCGCCCAGCGACACGGGCAGCAGGCGGCGCGTATCGGGGTTCATGGTGGTTTCCCAGAGCTGCTCGGCGCTCATCTCGCCCAGGCCCTTGAAGCGGGAGATCTGCCAGGCGCCTTCCTTGACGCCATCCTTGCGCAGCTTGTCTTCAATGGCTTCGAGTTCGCCGTCGTCCAGCGCATAGAGCTTCTGCGCGGGCTTCTTGCCGCGCGCCGGGGCATCGACACGATACAGCGGCGGACGGGCCACGCACACGTGCCCGCGATCGATCAATTGCGGGAAGTGCTTGAAGAACAACGTGAGCAGCAGCACCTGGATGTGCGCGCCGTCCACGTCCGCGTCGGACAGGATGCAGATCTTGCCGTAGCGCAGGCCCGACAGGTCGACCGCCTCGTTCGGACCGTGCGGGTCCACGCCGATGGCGACTGCAATGTCGTGCACTTCATTGTTGGCGAACAGGCGGTCGCGCTCGGTCTCCCAGGTGTTCAGCACCTTGCCGCGCAACGGCAGGATGGCCTGGAATTCCTTGTCGCGGCCCATCTTGGCCGACCCGCCGGCCGAGTCGCCTTCCACCAGGAAGAGCTCGTTGCGGGTGACGTCGTCCGATTCGCAATCGGTCAGCTTGCCCGGCAGCACGGCCACGCCGGAGCCCTTCTTCTTCTCAACCTTTTGCGCCGCGCGCGTGCGCGCCTGCGCCTGCTTGATGACGAGTTCGGCCAGCTTCTTGCCGTGGTCGACATGCTGGTTCAGCCACAGCTCCAGCGCCGGGCGGCTGAAGGTCGACACGAGCCGCACCGCATCGCGGCTGTTCAGGCGCTCCTTGATCTGGCCCTGGAACTGCGGGTCGAGCACCTTGGCCGAGAGCACGAACGAGGCACGCGCAAACACGTCTTCGGGCATCAGCTTGACACCCTTGGGCAGCAGCGCGTGCATCTCGACGAAGCTCTTCACGGCCTGGAACAGGCCTTCGCGCAGGCCGGATTCGTGCGTGCCGCCGGCGGGCGTCGGGATCAGGTTGACGTACGACTCGCGCACCGGCGAGCCCTCTTCCGTCCAGGCCACCACCCACGACGCGCCTTCCCCGTAGGCGAAACCTTCTTCGCCGGGCTTGTCGGGGTCGGCAAAATGTTCGCCCTCGAACAGCGGGATGACGGGCTCGGCGCCGCTGCCCTGTGCCAGCGATTCAACGAGGTAGCCGCGCAGGCCTTGGTCGTATTGCCATTCGAGCGTCTCGCCGGATTTTTCCAGCGTGAGCGTGACCTTCACGCCCGGCAGCAGCACGGCCTTGCTGCGCAGCAGGCGCTGCAGCTCGGCTTGCGGGATGTTCTCGGAATCGAAGTACTTGGCGTCGGGCCACACGCGCACCCGGGTGCCGCTCTTCTTCTCGCCGCGCTCGGCTTTGCGGGTCGTCAGCTTCTCGATAACGTCACCGCCCGAGAACGCAAGCGTCGACACATTGCCGTCGCGCCACACCGTCACTTCGAGCCGCGTCGACAGGGCGTTCGTCACCGACACGCCCACGCCATGCAGGCCCCCGGAGAACGCGTACGCGCCGCCACGGCCCTTGTCGAACTTGCCGCCCGCGTGCAGCCGCGTGTAGACGATCTCGACCACCGGCACGCCCTCTTCCGGGTGGATGCCGACGGGAATGCCGCGCGCCTCGTCTTCCACCGTCACGCTGCCGTCCTTGTGCAGCGTCACGGCGATCAGCTTGCCGTAGCCGCCCAACGCCTCGTCGGCGGCGTTGTCGATCACTTCCTGCACGATGTGCAGCGGGTTGTCGGTGCGTGTGTACATGCCCGGCCGTTGCTTGACCGGTTCCAGGCCCTTGAGGACCTTGATCGACGATTCGCTGTATTGGGAGGTTTTGCTCATGGAAGGCGGAAAGACAGGCAGGCTCAGGGTTGCCCCGAGCACCGGAATGCAGCGCGCATTGTAAAGGAAGCTGTCTTTGACAATGCGGAGGGATGGTCAGCGCCCAAATGCGACCCCGAGCCGACATTGGGCCGACATCCCGCTGACATCCAGGCGGTTTACACGTTGCCGGCGCGCTTGCCTTCGAGAGCTTCCCAGCGCTCCAGCGCCTCCAGCAGTTCCAGCTCGATGGCTTCGTGGCGTTCGGCCAGCTTCTGTGCGCGTTCCGGGTCGCGGGCGTAGATCGTGCCGTCCTCGAGTTCGGCGCCGACCTGCTTCTGCTCGGCTTCCAACGACTCGATCCGTGCCGGCAGCGCATCCAGCTCGCGCTGCTCCTTGTAACTGAGCTTGACGGTGGCGCGCTCGCGCGGCTTGGCGGCCTCGGGCTTCTTCTCCTCGGCGACGGGCCTGGCGGCCTGCACGATCTGCGCCGAACGCGCCGACTGCGTCTGCCAATCCGAGAACCCGCCCACGTATTCGCGCCAGCGGCCTTCGCCCTCCGCCGCAATCACCGACGTGACGACGTTGTCGACGAACGCGCGGTCGTGCGAAACCAGAAACACCGTCCCGCTGTATTCCTGCAGCAGTTCTTCGAGCAGTTCGAGCGTGTCGATGTCCAGATCGTTGGTCGGCTCGTCCAGCACGAGCACGTTGGCCGGCCGCGCAAACAAGCGCGCGAGCAGCAGCCGGTTGCGTTCACCGCCCGACAGCGATGCCACCGGCGAGCGCGCCCGTTCCGGCGGAAACAGGAAGTCGCCCAGGTAGCTCATCACGTGCTTGCGCTGGCCGTTGACTTCGATCCAGTCGCTGCCTGGGCTGATGGTGTCGGCCAGCGAACGGTCGAGATCGAGCTGCGCGCGCATCTGGTCGAAATACGCCACCTGCAGGTTGGTGCCGTTGCGCACCGTGCCGGAGTCGGGCGGCAATTCGCCGAGGATCAGCTTGAGCAAGGTCGTCTTGCCGACGCCGTTGGCGCCCAGGATGCCAACCTTGTCGCCGCGCAGGATGGTGGCGGAGAAATCGTCGACGACGGTCTTGTCGCCGTAGCGCTTGGTCACGTCGATCAGCTCGGCGACGATCTTGCCGGAGCGATCCCCCTGCGAGACCTCGAGCTTGACGTTGCCCTGCACCTCCCGGCGCGCGGCGCGCTCGACGCGCATCTGCTCCAGGCGTGCCACGCGGCCAACGCTGCGCGTGCGCCGCGCTTCCACACCCTTGCGGATCCACACCTCTTCCTGCGCGAGCAGCTTGTCGAAGCGGGCATTTTCGAGCGCCTCGGCTTCGAGCTGCTGCGCCTTGCGCGTCTGGTACGCCGTGAAGTTGCCGGGATACGAGCGCAGCTTGCCGCGATCGAGCTCGATGATGCGCGTGGCAACGCGGTCGAGGAACGCGCGATCGTGCGTGATGAACAGCACGCTGCCGCGAAACGCGAGCAGCAGGTCTTCGAGCCAGCGGATGGACTCGTAGTCGAGGTGGTTGGTCGGCTCGTCCAGCAACAGGATGTCGGGCGCGCCCACCAGCGCCTGCGCCAGCGCGACGCGCTTGGTCAACCCGCCCGACAGCGAGCCGATGCGTGCGCCAGGCTGCAGGCCGAGTTGCGCGATGGTGGTTTCGACCCGCGTACGCAGTTGCCACGCGTCGGCGGCTTCGAGTTGCGCCTGCAGGGCATGCAGCGTGTGCAGCGCGGCTTCGTCGTGCGAATCGCCCATCGACGTGATGAGGGCTTCGTATTCCGCCAGCAGGCCCGCCGCATGCGGCACACCCATCGCGACGGCTTCGGCCACGGTCTGGTCCGGATCGAACACGGGCTCCTGGGGCACGTAGGCCGAGGTCACGCCGCTCTGGCGGGCGATCAGGCCGTCGTCGGGCGCGGTCGTGCCGGCCACGATCTTGAGCAGCGACGATGTGCCCGTACCGTTGCGGCCGATCAGGCCAACACGCTCGCCAGCTTCCAGCGAGAAATCGGTGTGATCGAGCAGCGCCACGTGGCCGAACGCCAGTTGCGCATCGGTAATGGAAAACAGGGCCATGCCGGATAGAAGAAAGATGCGGGCCGTGTGCGGCCAGAAGGCGCGTATTGTAGTCGCCCCGCCCGGTATTGGGCCGGTGGCGCATTGCGCTCGGACATCGCGGTGCTATAACGCTTGTGCCGCCGGGCGCGCTTTGCCGCTCCGGCCGAGGCCACCCACTCGTCATCCAAGGAAACACGATGCGCGGACTATTCGGCTTGTTGATCGCCCTGATCATCGTAGGCATTCCGGTGCGGCAGATCCTGTTGCGGACCGGCTTTTCACAATGGTGGGCGCTGCTGGTGCTGGTTCCGGTGGCCAACCTGGTCGGCCTGTGGATCTTCGCGTTCTCCAAATGGCCGCGGCAGTCTGCGCAGCCGAACGACGTGCTGCCCCACCAGGGCTGAATCCGGGATACCAAAGAAAACGGCCCGCTTTCGGCGGGCCGGAAGAGTCTCTCCTCGATGCCTTGCGAACAAGACATGGGCGGAGCATAGCGCCCCTTCTCCATCTCGGGCAGTCAGGACAAACCCGGTAAGGACAAACGCGTAACGCCAAGGCCGGCGCGGCTTCGCACCGCAACAACGCATGCTGCGTCAACGATGCGCAGCATGCACCGCAGGGCTCGCCTGCGCAGCGGGTCGATGGTGCAACCCATCCCGATACGCACATCGGGTGTGCGTCGCGCACCACTAGAATGCACATCCGCGCGGCGGCATCTCAGCGCAAACGATCCGCACCTGCTGCCTGCTTACAACACCCCGGCCAGGCCCGGCCTCCACATGGCCCCATCGCACCGTATCATGCGGCAGGCCCTTCCGGTCACGAGCCGGACATAACGATAAGGCGGGCCGCGATTTTTCTCCGGGGGATACAACCATGCTGTTCTTCAAGCGCACGCTGCCCGCCGCAGCGCTGCTCTCTGCCGTGCTGTCCACGCTGGTGCCGGGCACTGCCCTGGCCTCTTCCACACCGGTGCTGGACCGCATCCGCGATACGGGCACCGTGCGTGTCGCATATCGCGAAAGCTCCGTGCCGTTCTCGTTCTACGACGCCGACAGGAAACCCGTCGGCTACGCGATGGACCTCTGCCTGCGCGTGGTCGACAAACTGCGCGCCGACCTCAAGCGGCCCGACCTGAAAGTCCAGTACGTGATGGTCACCTCGTCCAACCGCATTCCGACGATCACCGAAGGCAGGGCCGACCTCGAGTGCGGCTCGACGACGAACAACCGCGAACGCCGCGAAAAGGTGGCCTTCACCATCCCGCACTACATCGCCGGTATCCGCATGATCGTCAAGACGTCATCGGGCATCCGCAAGTGGGAGGACCTGCGCGACAAGACCATCGTCACCACCAAGGGCACCACCAGCGTGGCCGAGCTGCGCAAAATGAACGACGTGCGCGTGCTGAACATGAAGTTCATCGAGGCGAAGGATCACGCCGAATCGTTCGCGATGGTCGAGGCCGGCAAGGCCGATGCCTTCCCGATGGACGACGTGCTGCTCTACGGCTTTCGCGCCAACGCCAAGAACCCCGGCGACTACGCCGTGGTGGGCGACATGCTGACGGTCGAGCCCTACGCGATCATGCTGAGCAAGGACGACGCCGAGTTCAAGCGCCTCGTCGATCGCGCGATGACCAACATCATCCTCGACTACGAAGCCGAGAAGCTCTACAAGAAGTGGTTCCAGCAACCGATTCCGCCGCATGGCGCGAAGCTGGACATCCCGATGAGCTTCCTGCTGCGCGATTCGTTCAAGTACCCGAGCGACAAGGTCGCCGACTGATCGAGAACGTCCGAAGCTTCACGCCGCCGTCTTGAACGGCGGCGTTTTTGTTTGCGGTCGGTCAGTGCCGCGGAAGCATCGGTCTGCCGAGCATGCGCGAGAGCACGGCCTCCGGCGAGTGCGTGCGGTCGGCAATCGCGGCCGGGTCCAGGTAGAACGTCTGCTCCACCATCGCGCGGCCGCGCATGGCCGCGTGCAGCGCCTGATCGCTGAAGACGACCCACGTGGCACCCGGCGCGAACTCGAAGGTCTGCTGCGGGGCGCTGCGCTGGTATTGCAGGTCGGCCTTGGCCAGATCGTGCAACTGGAGCATGCGATGGTCGTATTCCGAGCGCGGGCGCTTGGTGATGTGCAGCTTGTCCATCAGCCACGACTGGCCCGGCCACATCCCATGCGTCTTCGGCACGAAGCGCTGGGCAAAATCGGCAAACGGCTCGCCGATGCGCCATACGCGCGGCGCATCCGGGTCGACGTTGTGAAACACGCGCAAGAGCCGCTGGCCGTGCAGCGGGTTCGACGGAAAGGAATCGACATGCAGGCGCGTATCGTCCTTGCGCCAGCTCACGGGGCGGCCGGCAATCTGCGCCGGGCGCAGCGACGTGCCCGCCCGCTTCAGGTGCGGGCCGTAGTCCGGAAACAGCGTGAGGACGAGGCGCTCCGCGGCATCGGCATAGCGGCGGATCAGCGCTGCGAGATCGGCCAGGTCTGCCGGTTCGCCCACCGCGCCGCGCACGGCGGTCTCGTTGGCGCGCACGTTGATGTACTTGGTTTTGCCGTCAGACCAGCGCGCGTCGAGAAAGCGCTGCTCGCGCGCATCGAGCGGAAAATCCAGATCGGGAAAATGCAGCACGTTGCCGCGCTCGAGCGCAGCGCGCATGGCAACGGCTTCATCGGCCGTGACATGGGGCGCCCATTCCCGCACCGGCCAGGGCACCACCATGTCGATGGCCGGCGGCTCGGCGGACGTTGCCTGGGCGGGATGGCGATGCTGTACCGACGCGTCCGTCGGCATCAAACCCTGCTGCGTGCTTCTCATGACTGATCAATCGCTGATTGAAATAATCGCGAATGATAGAACGGCGGCCCGCTCAGCACATCGTCAGCGAATGCAACGTCGTATGTCATACGGCCGTATTGGGCGGCCGGGGTTTAGGTCAACAGTAAAGCCGGAGCCGTTACAGGAAGTGCTTGACGACCTGTTCTTCCAGCCCGACAAACCGCACGAGCTGGCGCGAGCCGTCGGGAAACTGCTTGATGACGTGGCCGTCCGGCGTGTCGGTGTGGCGGAAGTAGATGGGGCGATCGACCGTCGCTGCGCGATGGGCCGGCAGGAAGCCTTGCAGCGATGATTCCACCGTCCACGGATCGTCCCGTTCTTCGGAAATCAGCATGTTGGTCGCCTGGAGGTTTCTTGCTTGGGAAAGGAAGCATAACGTTCGGCCACAATCGTGCAAAGTTCGTAATACTTAAATCTGGCTTCTTCGACCGATCGTTCGTTCGATTTACCGTTTGCGGCGGGGCGCGCCCGCGCACATTGTGGGGCGCGCCCGACAAAACCCATGCCATCATCAATGTTTCACAGTGTTCTGATCGCAGCCCGCGCCGGCGGGCTTGCCGCCCTCGATGCGTGACGCCTCCCGCTCCTGGTTTTCCGCCGTGCGTGTTCGCATGTTGCGCGCGTTCGAGCGCAAGCTCCGGCAAGCGTCGCGCATGTCGCGCAATGGACTGCGGTTCACGATCTTCCTGGCCGGCGCGATGGCCGTCGCGGTGTTTTCGCTCGTGTTTTCATGGCTGGCAGACACTGCGCTGGCGTGGCAACGCGCGTTGCACACGCACACAGCGTGGGTCGCGTGGGCCTTGCTGCCGCCGGGCCTGGCCGCGGTGCGTTGGCTGACGCTCCGGGTGGCGCCGCAGGCGCGCGGCAGCGGCATTCCGCAGGTCATCGCCACCCAGCACCTGCCGCCGTTTGGCCTGGCGCAGACCACGCTGGCGTCCTTTCCGCAGGCGCTCTGGAAGATCGCGCTGACAGCCGTGGCGCTGTTCCTCGGGGCCTCGGTGGGACGCGAGGGGCCGTCGGTGCAGGTCGGCGCGGCGGCCATGCTGGCGTGGGGCCATTGGTGGCAGCACCGCGCCGGCGTGCGTGTCGGCTTCCATGCCCAGGCGCTCCTGACGGCCGGTGCGGCCGGCGGCCTGGCGGCGGCGTTCAATACACCGCTGGCCGGGGTGGTCTTTGCCATCGAGGAGCTGGGCAAGGGCGCTGCGCTGCGGTGGGACCGGCTGGTGCTGGCCGGCGTGCTGGCCTCGGGCTTCCTGTCGCTGGCGGTGGTGGGCAACAACCCGTACTTCCGCGTGCACGAACCGATTCTTTTTCTGCGCGAGGCGTGGCCGTGGATCGTCATGGCGGCGCTCGTCTGCGGCGTGTTCGGCGGGCTGTTCGCCAAGCTCTTGCTG
Source organism: Ralstonia mannitolilytica (assembly GCF_905397375.1). Taxonomy (GTDB): domain Bacteria; phylum Pseudomonadota; class Gammaproteobacteria; order Burkholderiales; family Burkholderiaceae; genus Ralstonia; species Ralstonia mannitolilytica. The sequence continues at coordinate 296,692 of NZ_CAJPVG010000002.1, read as the reverse complement.
AGCGGCGTGGCGGGTGTGCTCCCTGTGGCCATCGGCCAGCGCGCGCAGCGTCATCCGGTCTGGACGGCGTTCGGATGCGGTGTGCTGATCGCCTGCATCGGCGCCGCCACCCACGGCGACACCTACGGCACCGGCTACGAGCAGGCGGCCGCGCTGCTCAACGGACAGCCGATCGAGACCCACTGGTTTGGCGTGGCCAAGCTCGCGGCGGCGGTCGTGTCGTACTTTGCGGGCATTCCAGGCGGCATCTTCACGCCGTCGCTGGCGATTGGTGCGGGCCTCGGCCAGCATCTGTGGCTGCTCACGGGCGGCCTGGCCGATGAACGGGTGCTCGCGCTGGTGTCGATGGCAGCCTTCCTGGCCGCCGCCACGCAGGCCCCCATCACCGCCAGCGTGATCGTCATGGAAATGACGCGCAGCCAGAACATGATGTTCCATTTGCTCGCCGCCACCCTGCTCGCTTCGTTCGTGGGCCGCCAGTTCTGTCCGCGACCGTTCTATCACGCGGCGTCGCGCGGTTTCCGGCGGGAAGCGCTGGCCGTCGAAGCCGCCTCCGAAAAGGCCACCAAGGCCTAGCCCGGCTGGCCTTGGCGGCCCAAATTGCGTAGAATCGCCGCTCGCTCGGGCGGCCGTTGGCGTCACCCGGCACAGGTCACTCGCCGTAGCACAATGGATAGTGCACGCGCCTCCTAAGCGTGAGATACAGGTTCGATTCCTGTCGGCGGGACCACCGGATGCGACAAAGCCAGGCAGCGTGCTGGCTTTTTTGCTTGCTGGGTGCACAACGAACGACGAGGCCCGCCACCAGCGGGCGGGCCTATGGCTGCGGATGGTCCCGGGCCGTCTAGGTCAGCACCGGCAGAGCTTCGAGCACGAGCAGCCCGATCAGCACCCCGATGACCGTCAGCAGCACGCGGATCCCTACCCGCGCGCCTCGGATCACCAGTGGCGCAGACGCCAGTCCGATCACGCCCGCAACGCACACGGCGAGCAACAGATAAAGGTTGGAGAAGGCCATCGGGAATTCCATCATCCGCCCCTTTCCCGGCCGTGAGCGTGGCCGGTGTTTCGAGTATAGGACGCGACCCCGATCCGGCAAGCGGTGTCACGGCGGTTTGACGCACTGCAAAAAATCGTGCTATAGTCCGTGACTTGGCTGCTTACTGCCCATTGCGGTTGGCCGATGTGCTGGCTCAGGCCTGCGTCCATCGCCCATGACTCCGCCCCAAAAGCATGCGCAGCCGATTGCCATTGTGCTTGGCATCGTCTCCGATCTCCCGCGTGGATTTACATCACGCCGAAGGGACCGCCGCCCCACCTCGCTGATCCATGTGATCCACATTCAGCTTGAGGCCGGCCCACTCCCCCGCCTTGTCCGTTCTGCAGCCCGTCTGTCGAACCGGCCTTATTCGATTGGCGCCGACGCCCGTGATTAACCGGTCGCCGTATCCCCTTTCCGTCGTTCGCGTCAGTTGATGCGGCCGGCGCGGCAGCCTTACTTAAAAGCTATTCGACATGACGCAGCCTCAAGACGGCAGCGGCGCCATTGCGCACGCTGAAACCGCCACCACCACCGATCTCATCGCCAACGCCGCCACCCGTGCCAGCGCTTTTGCAGAGCTGGGCCTGGACGAACGCATCGTCCGCGCGCTGGGCGAAGTGAACTACACCACGCCGACGCCGGTGCAGGCGCAAGCCATTCCGGCCTGCCTGCTGGGCCGCGACCTGCTGGTCACGAGCCAGACCGGTTCGGGCAAGACCGCAGCCTTCATGCTGCCGGCCATCCAGCGCATCAGCGAGCAGCCCGAGCCGCACCGTCCGCGCATGGACGGCCCGCCGCAGCGCATGAAGGGCCGTCGCCCCCGCCCGGCCCCAGCCAAGCCGTCGCTGCTGGTGCTCACGCCCACGCGTGAACTGGCCCTGCAGGTGACGACCGCCGCGTCGCAATACGGCCGCCACATGCGTCGGATCGTCTGTGCGAGCATCCTGGGCGGCATGCCCTATCCGAAGCAGCTCGACATGCTGGCACGCATGCCGGACATCATCATCGCCACGCCGGGCCGCCTGCTCGACCACATCGACTCGGGCCGCATCGACCTGTCGGCGCTGAACATGCTGGTGTTCGATGAAGCCGACCGCATGCTGGACATGGGCTTCGCCGACGACATCGAAGCCATCGTCGGCGCCACGCCGCAGTCGCGCCAGATGCTGATGTTCTCGGCCACCATGGACCGCCGCATCGAGCAGCTCGCCGAACGCATGATGCGCGACCCACAGCGCATCGAGATCGCCGCCGCCAAGGTCGACCAGAGCCACATCGAAGAGCGTCTGCACTTTACCGACGACGTCTCGCACAAGGAGCGCCTGCTCGACCACCTGCTGCGCGATGCCACGCTCAAGCAGGCGATCGTGTTCACGGCCACCAAGCGCGATGCCGACTCGCTGGCCGAACGCCTGACCGAGACGGGCTTCTCCGCCGGCGCGCTGCATGGCGACATGCACCAGGGCGCCCGCAACCGCACGCTGACGGCGCTGCGCCGCGGCCAGCTGCGCGTGCTGGTAGCCACCGACGTGGCAGCACGCGGCATCGACGTGCCCGACATCACGCACGTGGTGAACTTCGACCTGCCCAAGCAGGCGGAAGACTACGTGCACCGCATCGGCCGTACGGGCCGCGCCGGCCGCAGCGGCATCGCCATCAACCTGGTGAACCACAACGACACGTTCCAATGGCGCCGCATCGAGCGCTTCGTGGACCGCCGCATCGACGCCAGCGTCATCGAAGGCCTCGAGCCGAAGCGCACGCCCAAGCCGCGCACCGGCGGCCCGCGTGCCGGCGGCGACCGTGGCGGCTATCGCGGTGGCAACGGCGGCGGCAACTGGCGCGGCCAGCGCGACGGCCATGCCGCGCGCCAAGGCAGCGGCGGCAGCAACGAAGGCCGCTTCCAGCGCAGCTTCGGTGGCGACCGCGATGGTTTCGCACCGCGTCGCGACGATCGCGGCGACCGCAACGGCGGCTACCAAGGCGGCCAGCGTGAATGGAACCGCGACGACCGCGCCCCGCGCCAAGCGTACGGCCAGCAAAACCGCGGCGACTGGCAACAGCGCCCGGCCCGCACGCAAGACGGCAACCGCGGCTACGGCAACGGTGGCGGTTATGGCAGCCGCGACGGCAACCGTGACGGCGCACCGCGTCGCTTCGGCGACAGCAACGGCAACCGCTTCGGCAACGACAACGGCAGCGGCGCCCCGCGTCGCGGCTACGGCAATCGCGATGGCAACCGTGACAGCTACGGCAGCAAGGGCCGCTCGCGCGACTTCGACCGTTGATCGGCTGAACACACCGCCGCCATGAAAAAACCCCACGTTCTTGAACGTGGGGTTTTTGCTTTCTGGGACGAGACCGATCTCCCTGCCGCGCGACCGCGCTCAGAGCGCACAGGTTCGGAAGCCGACAAAGATGTCGTCACGCTCAGGCAGCAGGAAGCCGCGGAAGCGCGGATGGCGTGCACGCTGCGGCGTATGCGCGGCGGCCCCGCGCACGGTCTGCATCGTCATGAAATGCGGCGCCGACAGGCTCGCCACGCGGCCGCGCGGCACGCCGGGCACGAAGTCCGGATACGGCTCGAATGGCGATGACGTCCATTCCCACACCTGGCCCCAATGGAAGCCGGCCCGGCCCTGCACCGCGGCCATCTCCCATTCGTCTTCGGTCGGCAGGCGGCGTCCGGCCCAGCGGCACCACGCCTGCGCCTCGTACAGGCTCACGTGGCGCACGGGTTCGTCGCGGTTGAGCGTGCGCGCCTGGCCGTAGCGCTGTACCTGCCACGCACGCGTGGCCGGTTCCCGCTGCCAGCCTAGAGGCGCGGAGCGCTCCTGCATCATCAGCCACTCCATGCCGGCTGGCGACCACCATTGCGGATGGTCATACCCGCCATCCTCGATGAACTCCAGATACTGGCCGTTGGTGACCGGCTGCGCGTCGATCTCGAACGCGGGCACATACGTCCGATAGGGCGGGCACTCGTTGTCGAAGAAGAAGCCGTCGGCATCCGGCCAGCCCATCTGGAATCGACCGCCGGGCAGCGACAGCATCTGCGCGGCCGGCACGGGAACGGCAGCCAGCGGCGGCTGCCCCGCCGGTTGCAGGCCAAGTATCTGCAGCAGGCCGTGCAGGTGCTCGGCGCGCAGGTCTTCATGGAAGACCGCCCACCGGAACGGCTCCAGCGCCGCATCATCGTCGGTGCCGAGCGTCGCGAGCTTGCGCAGCACGCGGTCGAGCACGTCATGTGCGTATTGCTTGACCGCGGCGATGCCGGGCAGCGTGAGTTCCCAGCAAGCGTCGGGCGGCATGCGGTCCATGTCGAAGAAGGTATCGGCGCCGTCCAGTGCGGCGGGCAGCGTGGCCTGCCAGCGCGCGAGATCCCACTCCGTACCGGCACCGTCTTCGATGGTGTCGCTGCCGCTGCGGCGCGGCTCGCGCAGGCACCAGAATTCGGCAAACCAGGCCAGTTGGCCCAGTGTCCAGAGCGGCGGCGCGTGGTGCGGCACGCGCTCGATCTGCCAGCCGCGCTGCGTATCGCCGAAGGCCGACAGCAGCGCAAGCGTGCGATTGCGTGCATCGACCAGGCTGTGCGCGATGCCCTGGCGTGGCAGGCGGCGGCCGTCGGTCCAGTCGGGAAGCGATCCAATGAAGGTCGGATCGGGAAGCATGAAGAATTCAGCCATCGCGGCACACCTCGGGCGGGAATCGATCCATTATCGCACCGCCCTCCGGGCTCGCGAGCCGCGCTAGCGGCTGATGCTCGCATGGCACACGGCAAAGTCGCTGGCGGCATCGGTCCATGCGTGCAGGTCGTCGAAGCCGGCATCCGCAAACAGCTTGCGCAGGCGGGGCAGATCGTATTTGACCGAATTCTCGGTATGGATGCGCTCGCCGGCGGCAAAGGCGCGCGTGTGCTTGCCCCACCGCACCGTCACATCGCGACGGGCTTCGAGGTGCATCTCGATCCGGTGCACGTCGTTGCGGTACAGCGCGAGATGGCGCCAATCCCGCACATCAAAGTCGGCACCGAGCAGCCGGTTCAGGTTGCGCAGGATGTTGAGGTTGAACGCGGCCGTCACGCCCAGCGGGTCGTCGTACGCGGCTTCCAGCCGGCGTGGATCCTTGATCAGGTCGATCCCGATCAACATGCTGTCCCCCGGCGATGAAGCCTCGCGCAGGCGACCGAGGAAGGCGCAGGCTTCGTCAGGCGTGAAGTTGCCCAGGCTCGATCCCGGATAGAACCACACGCGCCGGCCCGAACCCACGGCGTCGGGCAGGGTCAGCGGCGCGCACAGGTCTGCGCCGATACCCACCATCGGCAGATGCGGATGCTGACGCGCCAGCGCGCGCAGCGTGTCGCGCAGAAAATCCGCCGAGATGTCGATCGCCACATAGCGCGAGGGCGCCAGCGTGCGGAACAGGCGCGCGGCCTTCTCGCAATTGCCGGCGCCCAGGTCGACGAGCGTTGCGCCGCGCCCCACGCGCAAGGCGATCTCGGCGGCATGCAGGCTGAAGATCGCGGCTTCGGTGCGGGTCGGGTAGTACTCCGGCAGATCGGTGATCGCCTCGAACAGGCGCGAACCGAGCGCGTCGTAGAAGAACTTCGGGCTCACGCTGGCCGTGGGCGCGAGCAGGCCGGCTTCGGCCTCGGCACGCAGCGCAGCATCGTCTTCGGTAAAGAGTTGGTAGAACGTCAGGCCTGCGCCGACGGCGTCGACGGTGGCCGGCGGCTGGATCAGTCGGGCCAGCGCGCGGCGGGCATAGGCATCGGCGGACGGCTTGGTGGCCTGCATGGTGTCTCCCGTTGGAGTGGAACGGCACGGTGCTGCATGGTCTGAAAGCCGTAGGCAGCGAGAAATGTGCCATGGGCTCCGCCCTGGTGACGCATCGACGAGTTTGCAGCGTAGACGCCGCTTTGTGACGGCGCCACCGTTCTTTCACCCGAGCCCCTGGCAATGCCGCATCCCGCCGAACGTAAAAATCACCTGCCTCGCTGAAAAAACCGCGCATGTGGCGATGCGACGCCATGGCTACGCTTGCGCACCGCAACATGGCAGGAGTGCGCTACAATGCGGGCTTCCTCAAAGGGGAGTAGCTCGGGGGTTCTTCAGCCCCAGGCACGATCGTCATGACGAAGCATGCGCTTCCGGTCGTGCCGGCATCGGCAGGTTGCCAGCCTGCCCGTGTCGAGCAAGACCTTTGCAACCGGATTCATGGTCTGCAAAGCGTCTCGCCCCAGCATTCCATGCGGTTCGGTCCACCGGTTTTTCACTGTTGTTTGACCTGGAGCCACCATGGAATGGTTGTCTGACATCTTCACCATGCAGTTTGCAGCGGCGCTGGCATCGATCATCGTGATCGACCTCGTGCTTGCAGGCGATAACGCCATCCTCATCGCGCTGGCCGCGCGCAACCTGCCGGCCGAGTTGCAGAAGAAGGCCATCCTCTGGGGCGCCGCCGGTGCCATCATCGTGCGGGCGCTGATGACGCTGGCGGTGGTGTGGCTGCTGAAGATCCCAGGCCTGATGCTGGTGGGCGGCCTCGCGCTGGTATGGATTGCGTGGAAGCTGCTCGCTGACGAAGGTCAGGGCGATGGCGAACACGGCCCCGGCAGCACCACGCTGATGGGTGCCATGAAGACCATCATCATCGCCGACGCCGTGATGGGCATCGACAACGTGCTCGCCATTGCCGGCGCATCGCACGGCAGCTTCCTGCTGGTGGTGCTCGGCCTCCTGATCAGCGTGCCCGTGGTCGTGTGGGGCAGCGGCGTGGTACTGCGCCTGATCGAGCGCTTCCCGATCATTGTCTACGGTGGTGCGGCGGTGCTGGCCTATACCGCCGCGCACATGATCGTGGCGGAGCCCGTTCTCAAGCCGTTCTTTGCGGAACGGCGGCCGCTGATGTGGGCCGTGTACGCGCTGGTGTTCGCGATCGTGCTGGGCGGCGGCTGGCTCGTCCAGCGCCGCCGCCAGCAGGCCGCCTAAGCCTGGATCGGCTGGCCGGCGAGGACTCGCGCCAGCATGGCGCGGTCGATGTTGCCGCCGGTCAGCGGCAGGCCGATGCGCAACCCGGCCAACTGGTCCCGCTGCTGCCATGCGCCCGCCAGGGCCGCGGCGGCAGCTCCCTCGGCCACATTGTGCGTGGTGGAGAAGTACAGGCGGATGGCCGCGGCCACTGCATCGTCCGTCACGGAAACGACCGCGTCGACGCCGGCCCACATCACCTCCAGCGCCTGGGCGTCCGGCGTGCGGACGGCCAGCCCATCTGCGAGCACCGTCGACACTGGCGCCGAGACCGGGGCGCCACTCGCGAACGAATGCGCATAGCACTGCGCGTGCGCAGACACCACGCCCACGATGCGGGTCGACAACCCCAGCGCATCGCGCGCCCGCACCGCCGCGCAAATACCCGAGCCCATGCCGATCGGCACGTAGACGACGTCCAGCGGCACGGCCTCGAAGAACTCCAGCCAGTAGCTCGCCACACCCACGACCAGGTCTTCGTGATACGAAGGCACGTAGTGCAAGCCTCGCTCGGCCGCGAGTTGCGCAGCCACCTCGCGGCTGGCCTGGAAGTCCTCGCCCACCTCGATCAGCTCGGCACCCAGGCCGCGCATGGCGGCGTTCTTCTCGACGCTGTTGCCATGCGGCACGACGATGGTGGCGGCCAGGCCGCTTCGGCGTGCGGCCAGGGCGATCGACTGACCGTGATTGCCACGCGTTGCGGCAATCACACCGCGCAGCCTGGGCTCGCGGCTGCGCAAGGCGTGCAGATAGGTCAATCCGCCGCGCACCTTGAACGCACCCACCTCCGTATGGTTCTCGTGCTTGACCCACACGGCGGCTCCCAAGGCTTGCGACAACAGAGGCCAGCCATATTGGGGCGTCGGCGGAATCACCGCGTGGACGACACGTGCGGCGGCGCGCAGGCGACGCAGTTCAGCGGCACGGTCGAGCGAGGGGGCGGGGTTCACGGGCGACATGGCAATCTCCGGCAGACAGTTGGCAGCGATGAGCGCATCTTCCCAGGCGATTCTGCCCCGCAACATCGACAATTCCGCGGTTTGTCAGTCCAACTGTTCCGCCCCGCCAGCCGGGCCAGTTTGCGGACACCGCCAGTACAGTCGGGCCGTGGCCGCCCACGTTACAATGCGGCTCAACCGATTTCCGACGCCCTGCTCCACGAATGCAGCCCTATCTCGATCTGATGCGCCATGTCTACGAACATGGCACCGACAAAGCCGACCGCACCGGCACCGGTACGCGCTCCGTGTTCGGCTACCAGATGCGCTTCAACCTGCAGGACGGCTTCCCGCTGGTGACCACCAAGAAGGTCCACATCAAGTCCATCGTGTATGAACTGCTATGGTTCCTCCAGGGCGCGACCAATGTGCGCTGGCTGCAGGACAACGGCGTGACGATCTGGGACGAGTGGGCCGATGCCGACGGCGAGCTGGGCCCCATCTATGGCTATCAGTGGCGCTCGTGGCCGACGCCCACCGGCGAGCACATCGACCAGATCGCCGAGCTGATCGCGCAGATCAAGCGCAATCCGGATTCGCGCCGATTGATCGTCTCGGCCTGGAACGTGGCCGACATTCCGCGCATGAAGTTGCCGCCCTGCCATGCGTTCTTCCAGTTCTACGTGGCCGACGGCAAGCTGTCGTGCCAGCTGTACCAGCGCAGCGCCGACATCTTCCTCGGCGTGCCGTTCAATATCGCCAGCTATGCGCTGCTCACGCACATGATCGCGCAGCAGACCGACCTGGACGTAGGCGACTTCGTCTGGACCGGCGGCGACTGCCACCTCTACAACAACCACTTCGAACAGGTCGAAACGCAGCTCGCGCGCGAGCCGCTGCCGCTGCCCAAGCTGCACATCAAACGCAGGCCCGAGAGCATCTTCGATTACCGGTACGAAGACTTCGAGATCGTCGGCTACCAGAGCCATCCGGCCATCAAGGCGCCTGTGGCGGTGTAACGGCATGACGATCCTCACGCTCATCGTCGCCCGCGCCCGCAATGGCGTCATCGGCCGCGACAACGCCCTTCCCTGGCGTCTGCCCGAAGACCTCGCGCATTTCAAACGCACCACCATGGGCGCGCCCATCGTGATGGGCCGCAAGACGTACGAATCGATCGGCCGACCGCTCCCGGGCCGCCGCAACATCGTCGTCACGCGCAATGCCAAGCTGGAGTTGCCGGGCTGCGAGATCGCATATTCGATGGAAGACGCGCAGCGCCTGTGCGTGGGCGCCGAGCAGATCTTCCTCATCGGCGGCGCGCAGCTGTATGCGGATGCCCTGCCGAGCGCCGATCGCCTGATCGTGACCGAGATCGACGCCGACTTCGAAGGCGATGCGTACTTTCCGGCGCCCGATCCCAAGGTGTGGCGCGAAGTCGCGCGCGAGACGCACCACGCCACACCGCCCAACGATTTCGACTACGCCTTCGTGACATACGAACGGCCTCCCTCGGACGAGCAATAAGCCAGTAGCGGCCACAAAGAAAAACGCGCTCAGTTACGAGCGCGTTGTTTGTTCCTCGCTGCGGCAATTCACTCGCCGGCAATCGTCATCTGCTCGATCAGGATGGAGCCGGTTTCCTTCGTGCCGCGCACCAGTGCATCCGCGCCGATGGCGACAATCTGGCGGAACATGTCACGCAGGTTGCCCGCGATGGTGATCTCTTCCACGGGGTATTGGATCACACCGTTCTCCACCCAGTAGCCCGACGCACCGCGCGAGTAGTCGCCCGTCACGTAGTTCACGCCCTGACCCATCAGTTCAGTCACCAGCAGGCCCGTGCCCATGCGGCGCAGCATGCCTGCAAAGTCGTCTTCAGGCCCGGTCTTGTCGGAGAACAGCGTCAGGTTGTGCGAGCCCCCCGCGTTACCCGTCGTCTGCATGCCGAGCTTGCGCGCGGAATACGTCGACAGGAAGTAGCCCTCCACCACGCCGTTCCTGACCACATCGCGGCGCTGGGTACGCACGCCTTCCTCATCGAACGGCGCGCTGCCCATGCCGTTCAGAACGTGCGGGTCTTCCTTGATCTGCACGTGCGGCGCAAAGACTTCCTTGCCCAGCGAATCGAGCAGGAACGTCGATTTGCGATACAGTGCGCCGCCCGACACCGCCTGCACGAACGCACCCAGCAGGCCCGCCGCCAACGGTGCCTCGAAGAGCACCGGGCACTTGCGGGTGGTCAGCCGGCGCGCGCCCAGGCGTGCCAGCGCACGCTCCGCGGCGTACTTGCCGATGGCCTCCGGCGCAGCGAGATCCTTGGGCGATCGCTTGGAGGAATACCAGTCGTCGCGCTGCATATGCGCGCCCGAGCCGGCAATCGGCGCGGCCGAAATGAAGTGCCGCGAATACGGATAGCCGCCCATGAAACCACGCGAAGTGGCCAGCACGAAGTGCGAATGCTGCGCCGAAATGCTCGCGCCGTCGCTGTTGCGGATCTTCGGGCTCACGGCAAAGGCGGCGGCCTCGGCGGCGCGGGCGATCTCGACGGCGGCTTCGGCATCGATCGTCCACGGGTGGTAGAGCTGCAGGTCTTGCGGGTGCTTCTCCAGCAGTTCCTCTTCTGCCAGGCCCGCGGCATCGTCATCGGCCGTAAACCTAGCGATGTTGTAGGCTGCTTCCACCGTTGATCGCAGTGCGGCCGGCGAGAAATCCGACGTGCTGGCGTTGCCGCGCTTCTTGCCCAGCATGACCGTCACGCCGACGACCTTGTCGCGGTTCTGTTCGATGGTCTCGATCTCGCCCTTGCGCACCGTGACCGACAGGCCCTGCCCTTCGGAGATTTCCGTTGCGGCGTCGGTGGCGCCGAGCTCGCGTGCAATGCGCAGCACATCGGTGGCCATCTCCTGGAGCTGTTCGCGGCGATACGCGAAAACGGAACCGGTGGTGGAATCGAGCGTTTGAGACATAGGCGAAGAGGAGAGAAACTTGGGCCCGTGCGGGGCCGTTTTTGGCGGAAACGCCCATCATAGCAAGATACAATGCGCGCCATGAGCCGAGCATCCCGACACAACCCCACGTATCTGCAACCTGTCGTGCGCACCGACATCGGTGACGAGGACGACCCGGATACGCCCAAGAGCAAATCGCAGCGCAAGCGCGAGGTCAACGCCCTCCAGGACCTCGGCACCGCACTGGAAGCGCTGCCCAAGGACAAACTCGCCAAGGTGCCGCTGCCCGAAACGCTGGCCGACGCCCTGCGTGAGGCCAAGCGCATCACGAGTCACGAGGGCAAGCGCCGCCAGATGCAGTACATCGGCAAGCTGATGCGCGCTCTCACCGACGAAGACGTCGAAGCCATCCGCCGCGTGATGGCCACGTTCGTGGGTGCTTCCAAGGCGGAAACCGCGCGCCTGCACGCCATCGAGCGCTGGCGCGACCGGCTGATCGCAAGCGACGATGCTGTCACCGAGTTCATCGCCGCGCATCCAGATACCGACGTGCAGGCTCTGCGGACACTGGTGCGCAACGCGCGTAAGGAAGCGCAACTGGCCAAGCCGCCCAGGTCGTCGCGCGAGTTGTTCCAGATGGTCAAGCAGACGCTGGCCGGCAATGACCGCGAAGACGAATCCGACCAACCCGAAGCCGAAGACGACCGCGCATGACTGCCTCCGCCCCGCTCACCCGCCGGCACGCCGACGAACTGATCGTCGGTTTTGTATCGATTTCGGACCGCGCCTCAGCCGGCACGTACCAGGACGAAGGGATTCCGGCACTGCGCGACTGGTTTGGCACCGCGCTGTCGTCGCCATGGCAAGGGGTGGAACGACTGATTCCGGACGATCGGGCGACGATCTCCGAAACGCTGATCGAGCTCGTCGACCACGCCGGCTGCGACCTGGTGCTCACCACTGGCGGCACCGGCCCCACGCGCCGCGACGTCACGCCCGAGGCCACGCTCGCTGTCGCCACGAAGGAGATGCCCGGTTTCGGCGAGCAGATGCGCCAGATCAGCCTGCAGTTCGTACCGACGGCGATCCTGTCGCGGCAGGTGGCAGTCATCCGCGAAACGCCGACCCGCGCAGCGTTGATCATCAACCTGCCTGGCCAGCCGCGCGCCATCAAGGAAACGCTCGAAGGCCTGAAAGATGTGGAGGGCCGCGCTACGGTGCCGGGCATCTTTGCCGCCGTGCCGTACTGCATCGACCTGATCGGCGGCCCGTACATTGAAACGTACGACAGCGTGGTCAAGGCCTGGCGACCCAAGCACGCCGTCCGCGCGAAGCCGCTGCAGGCTTAAGGCGCGACCGACGAGGCCAGCGCCTCGGCCTCCGGCGTCTGGCGCTCATCGCGGATGAAGTGCTCGCGGTAGTAGCGCAGCTCCTCGATCGACTCGATGATGTCCGCATACGCGGTGTGCTGCTGACGTTTCACGAAGCCCTTGGCAATGGCCGGCTGCCAGCGCTTGCAGAGCTCCTTGAGCGTGGAGACGTCCAGATTGCGGTAATGGAAGTACGCCTCGAGCTTGGGCATGTAGCGCGCCATGAACCGGCGGTCCTGGCAGATGGAGTTGCCGCACATCGGCGATTTGCTTTTCGGCACCCACTTCTTGAGGAATTCGAGCAATTCGGCTTCGGCTTCGGCTTCCGTCGTGGTCGAAGCCTTGACCTTGTCGATCAGGCCCGAGCGGCCGTGCGTGCCCTTGTTCCATGCGTCCATGCCGTCGAGCAGCTCGTCGGACTGGTGAACCACGAGCACCGGACCTTCCGCGAGCACGTTCAGTTCCGAATCGGTCACCACCACGGCCACTTCGATGATGCGGTCGTTCTCGGGGCTCAGGCCGGTCATCTCCATGTCGACCCAGACCAGGTTGTTGTCGCTCTTGGCGGCAATCCTGGCGGGGGCGGCGCTGGTGGAGGATGCAACGGGCTGGGAAACAGGGTTACTCACGCGAAGGCCTTGAGAAAATGACTGAAGGCTATAATTTTCGCATATTCGATAGGGTTTCCCCCACATGCCAGCCTTTACCGTTGTCTTTCTGGTCGCTCTCGCCCTGATGTCCGCCACACGCCTGTGGCTCGCGGCCCGGCAGATTCGCCACGTGGCGCGTCACCGCAACGCCGTGCCCGCGCAGTTTGCCGAGGCGATCACGCTCGACATGCACCAGAAGGCCGCCGACTACACCATCGCCCGTACCCGCCTGGCGATGCTCGAAGTGCCGGTGCAAGCCGCGCTGCTCATCGCGCTGACCCTGTTCGGCGGGCTGAACTGGATCAACCAGGCCTGGCTCGGCGTGTTCGGCCCCGGCTATGCGTATGCGGTCGCGCTCATTGCGTCGGTCATCGTCATCAGCAGCGTGGTCGAGCTGCCGTTCTCGCTGTACGCACAATTCGTCGTCGAGGAACGCTTCGGCTTCAATCGCATGACGTGGAAGCTCTGGGCGGTCGACCTGATCAAGGGCATCCTCATCGGCACCGTGCTGGGCCTGCCGCTGCTGCTCGCCGTCCTCTGGCTGATGGACAAGATGGGCGCGCACTGGTGGCTCTACACCTGGATCGTCTGGATGGCGTTCATGCTGTTCGTGCAGGCCATCTACCCGAACGTCATCGCCCCGCTCTACAACAAGTTCACCCCGCTGCAGGACGAAGAGATGCGTACGCGCATCGAAAGTCTGCTCAAGCGGTGCGGGTTCGCCAGCAAGGGCCTGTTCGTGATGGATGGCAGCCGCCGCAGCGCGCACGGCAACGCCTACTTCAGCGGCTTCGGCGCGACCAAGCGCATCGTCTTCTTCGATACGCTGCTCGAGCGCCTGAATGCTTCCGAAATGGAAGCCGTCCTGGCGCATGAGCTCGGGCACTTCAAGCGCCACCACGTCACGAAGCGCATCGCCGTCACGTTTGTGTTGAGCCTCGGTGCGCTCGCGCTGCTGGGCTGGCTGATGACGCGGACGTGGTTCTACCTCGGCCTTGGCGTCGCCCCCAATCTTGGCGCCGACAACCACGCGCTGCCGCTGATGCTGTTCTTCCTGGTGCTGCCGGTGTTCACGTTCTTCGTGTCGCCGCTGGCGAGCCTGTCGTCGCGCAAGGACGAATACGAGGCCGACGCGTTTGCCGCCGAGCACGCGGATGCCAAGCAACTCGTCTCGGCCCTCGTCAAGCTGTTCCAGGACAACGCCTCGACGCTGACGCCGGACCCGGTGTACTCGACCTTCTACTACTCGCACCCGACCGCGTCGCAGCGCGTGGCGCGTCTCGTGCAGGCCGGGGCATGACGCGCGGCAAACCGGGCCACGCCCACAAGCAGGCTGCCACGGGCGAGCGCGGGCTTGTCATCGCCGCGCACGGCCGTCACTACCTGGTCGAACGCGAAGGCGGCGGCTTGCTGCAGTGCTTTCCGCGCGGCAAACGCAGTGAATGCGCCGTCGGCGATCACGTCATCTATGAGGCGACCGCGGTCGACCAGGGTGTCGTCGTGCGCGTGGAAGAGAGGCGCAATCTGCTCTATCGGTCCGACCAGTTCAAATCGAAAATGCTGGCGGCCAACCTGGACCAGGTCATCATCATGCTCGGCACCGAACCGAGCTTCTCCGAAGACCTGCTCGGCCGCGCGCTCGTTGCGGCGGAGTCCCTCGGCATCGCGCCGCTGATCCTGCTCAACAAGATCGACCTGACGGCGCGGCTCGAGACTGCACGCTCGCGGCTCGCGCTGTATCGGGAGCTCGGCTACACGATCGTGGAACTGTCCGTGCACGGTGCCGCCGAAGCCGCACACGCGGCACTGCAGCCGCATGTGGCCGGGCGCGCGTCCATCCTCATCGGGCAATCCGGGATGGGCAAGTCATCGCTGCTGAATCTGCTGATTCCGGGCGTCGATGCGCAGACGCGCGAGATCTCCGAAAAGCTCGATTCCGGCAAGCACACGACCACGTTCACGCGGCTCTACCATCTCCCTGCAGACTGGGGCCGCGACGGTGTGCTGATCGATTCGCCCGGCTTTCAGGAATTCGGCCTGCACCACCTGACCGAAGGCATGCTCGAGCGGGCCTTCCCGGAATTCCGCCCGCATCTGACCGCATGCCGCTTTTACAACTGCCGCCACCTGCAGGAACCTGGCTGTGGCATTCTGGGAGCGATGGAGGAAGGCAAGATTGATCCGCGCCGACACCAGCTCTACGCGCAGTTGCTGCACGAATCGGAGCAGCAGAAGCCCTGGTAGCGGCAGATGGACGTTCGGGGAGGCTGTGAGATGAAACTGTTGATCAGCAGTCCGTCGCTCGGCATGGCCGCGCATTGGCAGAACGTGCTGACCGCGGCCGGCATCCGCACCGAACTGCGCAACATTTACCTCAGCAGCGTGGCGGGTGACGTTCCGCCGCAGGATTGTGCGGCCCAGGTGTGGCTCGTGAACCCGGCGCAGGAAGCCCAGGCGCAGGCAGTGCTCGACCAGGCGCAACATCCGCCCCCCGGCTCGGCCTGGCGCTGCACGCACTGTGGGGAAATGCACGAACCGCAGTTCGCCCAGTGCTGGCGCTGCGGAAAAGACCGCGAGGACGCGGCCTGACGGGTCAGGCACCGTGCCCGGTCAGCCGAGCCACACGGCTATCGACAGCATCGCGAGCAGCAGCATCCACAGCACCACCGCACGCCACACCAACCCCACCGCGGACTGCAGGGTACGCACGTTCGGCTCTTGGCCGACTTCCATCGGATACGCCGCGTCTTCGTCGGCGAGGCTGTCTGCCGAATCGCGTTGCGGAATCGGCGTGCCAAGGCGTACGCCCAAGGCCCCCCCGCCAGCGGCCAGCAAGATACCGTTGACCTCGTCGCTCCATTTGGCCGCCCGGTTGCGCCAGGCGTAGATGGCGTCTTCAAAATTACCGACGATGGCGAAGCCGATAGCGGTCAGGCGCGAGGGAACGTAATCGATGACGAAGAACGCCTGGCGCGCAAACAGGCCAAGGGCGGGGCTGCGCGTCGACGAGGTATCGCTCCAGTGGCGGGCAAGATATTCTGCGCCGCGATACAGCACGACACCCGCCGGGCCGATCGGCACCAGAAACCAGAAGAACACCCCAAACACATGGCGATGCGCCGCCACGATCGCGCATTCGAGCGTGTGACGGACGATCTCGTTTGCCGGCATATCCGTCGTGTCGCGCCCCGACCACTCGTTGAGCAACAGGCGCGCGGTGACCACGTCATCGCTGCGCAGCGCCTCGTGGATATCCGTGAAATAGTGGCTGAACTGGCGGAAGCCGAGGGTCAGGTAGACCATCAGCACGTTCCACAGAAAGGCGAGCACGAGGCTGATCGACGACAGCAGGTAATGCACCAGCGCAACCACCACCACGGCAGGCAGCGTGACCACACACCAGGCCAGCACAGCATCGCGGCGATTGCCGGTATCGAACCATTCTTCCGCCCGCGCGGCCAACGCACGCACGACATCGTAGATGGGGTTGTCGCGGCTGAGCGCACGGAACTGTTCGACGATCAGCGCGCAGAGTACGGAGAAGAAAGTCATTGGAGGGGCGTTGCGAAGGCGTTGATCACGCCGTGAAGGCGATGTGCAAGACGATAGCACACAGCGTGCGCGCAACAGCGCACCGTGACACGGACGCTACGCCGCCAGCAGGTGATACAGGTTGCGGAGCATGCCCGCCGTCGCGCCCCAGATGAAGTGGTATGCGCCGTCGGGCCGACGATATGGCATGGCATAGAAGCGGCGCACGCGGTCTTCCCAGCGCAACTCGCGCACCTCGTGGTTGGCCGGGTCCATCAGGAAGGCGAGCGGCACTTCAAAGACTTCGGCGACTTCACTCGGATCCGGCCGCAGCACAAAATCCGGTGTGAGCAGCCCCACCACGGGGCTCACGTGAAAACCCGTGCCGGTGATGTAGTCCGGCAGGCGGCCGACCACCTCGATGTGGTCGCCCGCGATGCCCACTTCCTCGTCCGTCTCGCGTAGTGCGGTATCAACGGCGTCACGGTCAATGGCTTCGCGCCCGCCGCCCGGAAAGCTGATCTGCCCCGCATGCTGGCTGAGCGACGCATTGCGTTGCGTCAGCAGCACCGTCAATCCCGCGTCACGCTGTACCAGAGGCACCAGGACGGCAGCCTCGCGCAGCTTGAGCGACGCGTCGATCAGACGCGACTCGTCCGTATGCTCCGGCTCCCAGTCGGGCGGCGTACGCAGACGATCGCGCACGAACTCGGCCGTCAGCCGCTCCGCCCCGAGCGCCGGCAACGACGATGCCTCGGACGGCACCACGGGCAACTGCTGGGGATCGAACACGGGACGGCGCATGAAGGGAAACAATGAGTGGTGGGCAGAAGGCAGCCAGCGCGTCCATCTTCCACCCCGAAAGAGAAAAAAGGCACCCGAAGGTGCCTTTTCGCAATGCGCGCAGATTACTCCGCAGCGGCTTCCTTGCGCTTGAAGGTCAGCTTCTCCTTGATGCGTGCCGACTTCCCCGAGCGCTCGCGCAGGTAGTACAGCTTGGCACGGCGAACATCGCCGCGACGCTTCACTTCGATGCTGGCCAGCAGCGGCGAGTACAGCTGGAATGTACGCTCCACGCCTTCGCCCGAAGAAATCTTGCGAACGATGAACGACGAGTTCAGGCCGCGATTGCGCTTGGCAATCACCACGCCTTCATACGCCTGCACACGCTTGCGGTTGCCTTCCACGACGTTCACGTTGACGATCACGGTATCGCCAGGGGCGAACGGGGGGATCGTCTTGTTGGCCGTCAGGCGCTTGATTTCTTCCTGCTCGATTTGCTCGATGAGATTCATCTTTTTCTCCTTGACCATCATGCCGGCGTTTTGCCCGGTACCAACCGTGGCCCCGGTAGAGGATGGGAACTTCAATCGGCCGAGGCTTCCGGTGTGGAAGCTTCCGACCCCTTTGCCGTTATCGCCGCGGCAGCGAGGAAAGCCTCATCGCTGCGGGACAACAAACCTTGCCTGCGCGCAGCGTCGATCAGATCGGGCCGCTTGCGCATCGTATTCAACAGCGCCTGCTGGCGGCGCCACTTCTCGATCTCGGCGTGGTGGCCGCCCAGCAATACATCGGGCACACGCACACCTTCGTACTCTTCCGGCCGTGTGTAGTGCGGACAGTCGAGCAGGCCGTTGACGAAACTGTCCTGCACCGCCGACTGCGCGTCGCCCAGCACACCGGGCAACTGCCGCACGACCGCATCGATGATGGCCATCGCCGCGATCTCGCCGCCAGACAGCACGAAATCGCCGAGGCTGATTTCCTCATCGACCCGGCGATCGACCAGGCGCTGGTCAATCGCCTCATAGCGCCCGCACAGCAGCGTGAGGGCCGGCAGCTGCGCCAATTCCATCACTCGCCGGTGCGTGAGCGGCTTGCCTTGCGGCGACAGCAGCACCACATGCGGAGCTACCGGTGCCTGCGCGTCACGGATCGCATCGAGCGCGGCTTCCAGCGGCTTGGCGAGCATCACCATGCCCGGGCCACCGCCATAAGGCCGGTCATCCACGGTACGGTAATTGTCCGTCGTGAAGTCGCGCGGGTTCCAGGTACGCAACGTGTACACCTGCTGCTTGGCTGCCCGGCTGGTGATACCCCAGTCGGTCAGCGCCCGGAACATCTCCGGGAACAGCGAGATGACATCGAACTGCATCGCCGAATTCTCCGGCCGCATGTTCAGTAATCCAGACCCCAGTCGACGACGATGCGCTTGCCCGCAACATCCACCGACTTCACGTAGACCTCGACAAACGGCACCAGCCGCTCGACGTCGTCTTCTCCAACGACCCGCAAGATCTGATGCGCGCCGTTGTCGATCAGGCCAGCCACCGTACCGAGCGTTTCCTGCTGTTCGTTGACGACAGTGGCGCCGATCAGGTCGACCCAATAGAACTCGTCGTCATCCGGCTCGGGAAACTCTGCCCGGCTGACCCACACGGCACAGCCACGCAGCGCCTCGGCGACATTGCGGTCCGGCACCGCAGGCGAACCTGCCACCACCGTACCGCTGTGCTCGCGCGATGTGCCGACCGAGAACACCCGCCATTCCGCAGATGCAGCCGGCACAGCAGCGGCCGGCTTCAGCCACCACGTACGCGCATTCAGCAACGCGTCGGCATCCCCATGCGGCTGCACCTTGATCCAACCGCGAATGCCATAGGCACCGCCCACATAGCCGACCTCGACAAGATCATCGGGCAGCGCCGGGTTGCCGCCGACCTGCGGCCGCAGGGCCTGCAAGCGTTCGGCCACCTTTTGCGAGGCGGTCTCGGCAGCTTTGGTCACGGGGCTTTTACGTGCCCCCGACGGTGTCGATACCGGGCGCGTCACGGCAGGAAGTGCTCGGACGGCACCGTCGATCGACGCATGCTAAAACTCAGGCAGCCGCCTTCTTGGCGCCCTGCTTCACCAGACGGGCGACCGTCGGCGACAGTTGCGCGCCCACGCCTTCCCAGTAGCTCAGACGGTCTTGAGCAATGCGCAGACCTTCTTCGCCTTCGGAGGCGAGCGGATTGTAGAAACCGACGCGCTCGATGAAACGGCCATCACGGCGGTTACGCGAGTCGGTCGCGACGATGTTGAAGAACGGGCGCTTCTTGGAGCCACCGCGGGCCAGACGGATCACGACCATGGATCTTTTCCTTGAAAAACTGGGTATGCGTACAGAGAAACACGCGATTATAGCTCAATTTTCCAGACCAAACAAACACTTAGGAGCATCGCAACCACGCTGCTGTCGGCGCGACCTGGTACAGAGGTTCGCCGGCTGGGCGATTATGCTTGCCGCGTGGCTTGGCGCCGGGTCCTCAGCGGGAGCCAAACCCTTGCTGGACACGCTGCGCGTGCCGTCCGGCTTCCGGGTCGAATTGCTCACCGACGCGATGCCCGCCGCGCGCGAGATGGCGCTGTCTCCCGCGGGCATCCTGTATGTTGGCAGCCGCGCGGGCAACGTGTACGCGCTGCCGCTGCAGACGCCAAACGCGCACGTGCGGATCGTGGCGTCGGATTTGAAACTGCCGGTGGGGGTGGCCTGGCACGGCGGCAGCCTCTATATCTCGGCGGTGTCGCGCGTGGTGCGGCTTGACGGCATCGACGAGCGGCTCGACCGACCGCCCCCGCCCGCCGTCGTCAACGACAAACTGCCCACCGAGGCGCAACACGGCTGGAAATTCATCGCGTTCGGCCCGGACGGCAAGCTGTATGTGCCGGTGGGCGCACCTTGCAACATCTGCCGCCCGGATGAAAACCGCTACGCCAACCTGATGCGCATGAACGCAGACGGCAGCGGACTCGAGGTCGTTGCGCGAGGCATCCGCAACACGGTCGGTTTCGACTGGCACCCGGTCACGCACGAACTGTGGTTCACCGACAACGGCCGCGACTCGATGGGCGACGACCAGCCGGACGACGAACTGAACCGCATCGCGCAGCCGAACCCGCATTTCGGCTTTCCGTTCTGCCATGCGGGAAATATTCCCGACCCCGACTTCGGCGCGGGACACCCGTGCAAGGACTACGTACCGCCGGTGGCCAGACTCGGGGCACACGTGGCTGCGCTAGGCATGCGTTTCTACACCGGCACGAGCTTCCCGCCGGAGTATCGCAACAACATTTTCATTGCCGAGCATGGCTCGTGGAACCGCTCGTCCAAGGTCGGCTATCGCGTCGTGCGTGTGGTGCTGGACGCCACGGGCAAGGTCACGAAGCAGGAGCCGTTTGCGCAAGGCTGGCTCCAGGACGACCGCGCGCGGGGACGCCCGGCCGATGTGCTGGTCGCGCCCGATGGCAGCTTGCTTGTCAGCGACGACGAGGCCGGGGCGGTGTATCGCATCCGCTACATCGGCAGATGACGTACACGCCCCCTTCAAGCAGGGCCCCGGGCGTGAGGGAAACATCTCGTTACACAGGAAACCTTTGGACAGTGGATGCACCCTCACTGAAGCCGTACATTGACAGGCATGAACACGCGTTGCTGCTCTGTCTCCCTCGTACCAACAATGCCTGCGGCGCGTGGTGCTTTTGAACCTTCGCCCGACAGGAGATAGCCATGCCGATCCGCGCATTGCTTCGCCCGTTGGCGGCGGGTGTTCTGATCGTCGCCTCTGCGGGCGCCTTGGCTGCCAGCGCAACGGCGCGTCAGGCGGCCGTCGCCTTCGCCGAGCCCCCCATGCCGGCATGGCCGATGACCGCCGGCACAGCCGCGCACTCTCGTCCGCTGGTCGCGCAGTTCTTCGCCGGCGCGCGCGAAGACCAGGCGGCCCGGATCCGCGCGCAGATGGAGCGGATGGAAGCCCGTGCACGCGCCGATGACCGCCTGAACGGCCGTGTGCAGCCCCGCGAAAGCGGCGGCCGCGGCGACTGGCAACAGCAGGAGCGCATGCGCCAGGAACGCGGCAACGCCGATCAAGGCAACTGGCGCAGTTCGCGCCGGGGCTGATGCAAAGCGGGCACCGCTTCACCGTCCGGAACTTGCCCTCGGACAGCCTTGTCGTACTGGATGACGCGCCGCGCCTCGACGTGCGCGCGTCATCACACCGATCACAACGACAACAGGTGCTTCAATGCTGTCCAATCTCTACCGCCATGTGCGGCTCATCCTCGGTCTGATATGGACCTCCGCCTTCATGCTGATGCTCGTTCACCTGCTCTATGGTGAAACCAGCCTGCGCCAACAGGCGCCGCAAATGCTGCAAGACCTGACGGCTTCGATGGGTGTGCCGTCGCTGCGTCCGGTCCCGATTTAGCTCCGCTCCCCCCTCCACCGCAGCGCCTGCCCAGGGCTGTGCGCGTCCGGCCGAATTGACGGCCCATTCCCCAGATTGCTGATGTGTCTTTAAGACGCGTGCGCGGCGCCGCTCGTTGGCTGCGCCGCGGTTTGTGTTGGGCGTAGAATGCGCGGCGCTGTGTCCTCTTGCCGTGCCGTGAGTTCTACGCCCCGCCATGCCTTCCACCACCCTCGAAAAAAAATCCAAGCTGCTGACCGTGCTGCTCGCCTTTCTGTTCGGAAGCGTGGGCGCGCACCGCTTCTACCTGCGGGGCGTGCGGGACTTCTGGGCGTGGGCCCAAGTCATGGCGATGGTGCTCGGCGCGATCGGCGTGGCGCTGCTGTGGTCGACGCAGCGCGCCAGCGTGCCGGGGTGGGTATGCGCCATCATCGGCGCATCTTCCGTGCTGGCGGGGTTTCTTTCGGCGCTCGTCTACGGCCTGCGACCCGATGACAGATGGGACACGCAATTCAACGCGGGTGGCACGCCCACCCGCTCGGGCTGGCCTGTGGTGGTGCTTACCATCCTGACGCTGATGATCGGTACGGGCCTGCTGATGGCGGGGCTCGCCATCACGTTCCAGACGTATTTCGAATCGCAGGTGCAGGCTGCGAAGGAACTGTCGCAATAAGCCGGTCAGAACAGGCTGCCCTGGCGCTCGTCGAGGGGCTTTCTTGGCTTGGCCGCGCGCGCAGGCGGTTTGAACTGCGATGTGTCGAGCACCCGTTCGTTGTAGCGGTGGTAGCTGAAGCCGAGCCTGTCGGCGGCCTTGTAGAAGCGCTGGCGCAGCAAATCCGCCCAGATGCCGGTGCCGCGCATGCGCGTGGCGAAGTCGGCCTTGTAATCCTGACCACCGTGCAGATCGCGAACGCGGTTCATCACGCGTTGCGCTCGATCGGGGAAATGCGCCGTCAGCCAGTCCTGGAACACGGCGTTCAACTCGTTCGGCAGCCGCAGCACGATGTAGCTCGCGTACGTGGCGCCGGCCTCGCGTGACGCTTCGAGAATCTGCTCCATGTGGTCGTCGGTGATGAAAGGGATCATCGGCGCGACGCTCACACCCACCGGAATGCCCGCTTCCGCCAACGTGCGTATCGTGCGTAGCCGCCGCGACGGCGTGGCCGCGCGGGGCTCGAGCTTGCGCGCGAGGTCGGCATCGAGCGTGGTGATCGTCACGGCCGCCACGACGAGGTTCTTGGCGGCCATCGGCGCTAACAGGTCGATGTCGCGCTCGATCAATGACGACTTGGTGATGAGCCCCACAGGGTGGTCGCAATCGTGCAGGACCTGCAGCACGTCGCGCGTGATGCGCAGTTCGCGCTCGATGGGCTGGTAGGCGTCGGTGTTGACGCCAAGCGCGATCGGCTCGCAGCGGTAGCTCGGCTTGGCGAGCGTTTCGCGCAGCAGCTCGGCGGCATTCGTTTTGGCAAACAGCTTCGTCTCGAAATCGAGCCCGGGAGACAGTTCGAGATACGCATGCGTGGGCCGCGCGAAGCAATACACGCAACCATGCTCGCAACCGCGATACGGATTGAGCGACACGCTGAACGGAATGTCGGGCGACTGGTTGTGGCTCAGGATCGAGCGCGCGCGTTCGATGGAGACGCTCGTCTGCAGGCGCGGCGGCGCGTCGGCGGCGTCGAACTGGCCGACGAGGGGTTGCCAGCCGTCATCGACGCGTGTGCGTTCATCGCGTTCGAAACGGCCTTGCAGATTGGAGGTGGCGCCGCGTCCCTTGCGCGGGACGTGGCGGTCGGACATATCGGGCACAGCGGAATGGAGTCGTATGCGGGGGCCGGGCTGATCCTATCGCATCCGCCCGCGTTCCGCTGGGGTGGCGCCGGCTACGCTTCCGGGTCGAGCGTCACTTCCCAGAGCGATTTGCCGTCAAGGTCGTGCAGCGACACGTGCATCGTGCGCGTGGCGGGATCGATCCTCGCGCGGCCGTAGTACTGCTGCAGCGCGGCGGGCGACTGGTTCTGCGGATTGTCCTTCGGGATGCTGACGTAACGCACATCCGGCCCGAAGGTTTGGTCGACCTCGTTGGGCCCGAACGTGCCCGCGTTGATCGGGCCGCCGACAAATTCCCAGAACGGTTTGAACTCCGTGAACTTCGCGCGCGACGGGTGATAGTACGTGGCCTGCGCGTAGTGCACATCGGCCGTCACCCACACCACGTTCTGGATGTTCTCGTGCTTGATGAAGCGCAGGAGCTCGGCCAGTTCCAGCTCGCGGCCGGACGGCCCGCCGTCATCGGCGTTCGCCCACGCTTCGTAGGTGCCCTTGGGTACGTCCGGGTTCAGGTCGGGCACCACCAGCGAGATCGGCATGTCGCTGGCAATCACTTTCCACGTCGCCTTCGATTGCTTGAGTGATTGCTTGAGCCACGCCGTCTGGGCTGGGCCAAGGAAGGCGGAGTCTGCATCGAGCGTGGTCTGGCGATTCGGCGAATTGCGGCCGCGATAGCTGCGCTCATCGAGCATGAAGACGTCGAGCAGCGGGCCGTATTGGAACGCGCGGTAGATCTGCTCCGGGTCGAGCGGGTTGAAGCGGAACGGGTTGTATTCGAACATCGCCTGCTTCGCCCGCGCGGCGAGCAGCGACGCGCTGCGCTCCTGGTAGCGCTTCTCTTCCGGGCCGATCTGCTGACCGGGATACCAGTTGTTGCGCACCTCGTGATCGTCCCATTGCACGAGGAACGGCACTTCGGCGGCGAAGCGACGCTTGTTCCTGTCGAGTTGGTTGTAAGCGAAGGCGCCGCGGTAATGGTCCAGCGTTTGCGCGACGTGCGACTTGGCTTCGGTGACGAGATTGGTCCACAGCGAGCCGTCCGGCAGCTTCACCTCTGCCTGGATGGGGCCGTCGGCGTAAATCTGGTCGCCGGAGTGGATGAAGAAGTCGGGCGATTCGCGGCGCATCGCTTCGTACAGGCGGTAGCCGCCGAAGCGCTCATTGATGCCCCAGCCCTGCCCGGCTTCATCGCCGGAGAAGACGAAGCAGATCGGCCGATCGGCCTGCACGGGCGCGGTTCGGAGGCGGCCGCTGACGGGCTCGCTGAATGCCTTGTCGTGCACGAGATCCTGAAAGCGGACGCGGTAGAACACATCGGCACCGGCGGGCAGGCCGGTCAGGTCAACGCGGGCCGTGAGGCCGTTGCCCTCGATGGCAGCGGGGCCCACGCGGCGGGCGACGTGCTTGAAGGCGGCGTCGCTCGAATATTCGACGATCATGCGCGCCGGACGGTCGGTCCGGCTCCACACGATCGCGCTGTCCGCGGTGATATCGCCGCTCATCACGGCGCCGGGCACTTGCGGACGCAGTCGCTCGGACGTCACCACGGCAGGCGCGACGCCCTGCGCGAGCACTTCCCCGATTCGCGCGCCGAGCAACGCGGCGCCGCCGGCGGAAACAAGACCCTTGATCAGCGTGCGGCGGGTCGGCTTGAAGATCGGCTGGTCGGACATGGCATCGGCATACGGGATCGAAATGCCGGCCAGCGTAAGGCGCTTCCGTGACAGTGCGACGTCACCCGCCCTCTTCCGTCACGTCGATGGCGAGCGTCTCCTTGATCTCCTCCATCACGATGTAGCTCTTTGACTGCACCGCGCCGGGCAACTGCAGCAGGATGTCGCCCAGCAGGCGCCGGTATTCGCTCATCTCGCGGATGCGCGCCTTGATGAGGTAGTCGAAATCACCCGAGACGAGGTGGCACTCCAACACCTCGGGAATGCGCAGGACCTCGCGCCGGAACTGCTCGAACATGTTGCCGGATTTGCTGCCCAGGCTGATCTCGACGAACACGAGGAGCGAAGCCCCGAGCATGGCGGGATTCAGCCGCGCGTAATAGCCGAGGATGAAGCCTTCGCGCTCCAGGCGTTTGACGCGCTCGATGCACGGCGTGATGGTCAGGCCGACGGCCTCCGACAGTTCCTTCATGGAGAGCCGCCCGTCCTTCTGCAGCAGGTCGAGGATGCGGCGGTCGAGCTTGTCGAGGGCCCGCACGGGCTTGCGCTGGGTTCGCATGATCAAGGGGAGCCGCAGCCGGGCCCAAAATCGAAGTTGTTCCTGTTTCCCGAGAATATACAGAAACAATTGCTGGAAATGTACGAATACGATAGCGGCATCTATCGTCTACGTATCCCCGGGGAGTATCAGCATGCGCGTGCTCGTTCTTGGCAGCGGCGTGATCGGCGTTACCAGCGCCTATTACCTGGCCCGCGCCGGCCATGAAGTCACCGTCGTCGACCGCGAAGCCGGCCCGGCGCTCGAGACCAGCTTTGCCAACGCCGGCCAGATCTCGCCCGGCTATGCGTCGCCGTGGGCTGCACCCGGCGTGCCGCTCAAGGCCATCAAATGGATGTTCCAGGAGCACGCACCGCTCACCATCCGCCCGGACGGCACCCTGTTCCAGCTCAAGTGGATGTGGCAGATGCTGCGCAACTGCGACGCGGCCAGCTATGCGCAGAACAAGGAGCGCATGGTCCGCCTGGCCGAGTACAGCCGCGACTGCATCCGCGAGCTGCGCGCCGACACCGGCATCGCCTACGAAGGCCGCCAGCAAGGCACGCTGCAGATCTTCCGCACCCAGCAGCAGCTCGACAGCGCCGCGAACGACATCGCCGTGCTGGAGCGCGCCGGCGTGCCGTACGAACTGCTTTCGCGCGACGACCTCGTGCGCAGTGAACCGGGCCTGGCCTCGACCCGCCACAAGCTGGCCGGTGGCTTGCGCCTGCCCAACGACGAAACGGGCGATTGCCAGCTCTTCACCACGCGCCTCGCTGCGATGGCGGAACAGCTCGGCGTGCGCTTCCGTTTCAACAGCACCATCAACAGCCTCATCTTCAAGAACGACGCCGTGCGCGGCGCGCTGGTCGACGGCCAGCCGATCGATGCCGACCTCGTGGTGGTGGCGCTGGGCAGCTACAGCACGCCGTTCCTGAAGAACCTTGTGAACGTACCGGTGTATCCGCTCAAGGGTTTCTCGATCACCGTGCCGATGACGGACGCCGAGAAGAGCCCCGTCTCGACCATTCTCGACGAGACGTACAAGGTGGCCGTCACGCGCTTCGACAGCCGCATCCGCGTGGGCGGCATGGCGCAGATCGTCGGTTACGACAAGCGGCTGGACCCAGGCAAGCGCAAGACGCTGGAATTCGTGGTGAACGATCTGTTCCCGGGTGCCGGCGATGTGTCGCAGGCCTCGTTCTGGACCGGCCTGCGCCCGATGACGCCGGACGGCACGCCGATCGTCGGCCAGACGCCGGTGCGCGGCCTGTGGCTCAACACCGGCCACGGCACGTTGGGGTGGACCATGGCGTGCGGCTCAGGCAAGTTGCTGTCGGATCTGGTGTCGGGTCGTTCGCCCGCCATTCGCGCGGATGACCTCTCGGTGTATCGCTACCTTGGCGGTTCGCCGATGCCGGCAGGCAAGCCTGCGCTGGCCTGAGCGCCGTCGCACCAACGCAAAAGGGAGGCCGAGGCCTCCCTTTTTTCATGCCGGTCGATGCTGCCCGGCAGTGCGGTTTAGAACTGCGCTTCCGGCACGGCGCCGATGGTCTCGCCACCGGTGAGAATGCTCTGCGCAATGCCAGGCGCCTGCGTAAGCAGCACGTCGGCAAACACGCGTGCCGTGGCGATCTTCGCGCCGTAGAAGTTCGGGTCGTCGCTTTCGCGGTCGATGGCAACGAGCAGCGCACGGGCCATCTGCCAGCCCGACAACACGATGCCGCACAGGCGCAGGTAGGGCACGCTGCCCGCAAAGACGGCGTTCGGCTGCGCCTTGGTTTGCGCGACCACAAAACGCACCACCGACTCCATCGCCTCACGGCCGGCCGCCAGCCGCGCACGCATGGCCTCGCAATGCGCCCCCCCCTCAGCGGCCAGCGCCGCTTCCACCTTGGCGATTTCCGCGCAGATGCCCAGCGCCACGGCACCACCGTCACGTACCGTCTTGCGGCCGATCAGGTCGTTGGCCTGGATGGCGGTGGTGCCTTCGTAGATCGGCAGGATGCGCGCGTCGCGGTAATACTGCGCAGCGCCCGTCTCTTCGATGAAGCCCATGCCGCCGTGCACCTGCACGCCTAGGCTCGTCACGTCGATGGACATCTCCGTGCTCCAGCCCTTGACAATCGGCACGAGGAATTCGTACAGCGCTGCATTCTGCTTGCGCATCGATTCGTCGACTGCATGATGGCCGGCATCGCATGCGGCGGCGGCCACGTAGGCCAACGCACGCGCGCCCTCGGTCATGGCGCGCATCGTCAGCAGCATGCGCTTCACATCGGGGTGATGGATGATCGGCACCGCCTTGGTGGCGGAGCCGTCCACCGGACGACTCTGCACGCGTTCACGTGCATAGGCGACGGCCTTCTGATACGCGCGCTCCGACACGCCGATGCCCTGCATGCCAACGGCGTAGCGCGCGGCATTCATCATGATGAACATGTATTCAAGGCCGCGGTTTTCTTCGCCGACCAACGTGCCGATCGCGCCGCCGTGGTCGCCGAACTGCAGCACGGCCGTGGGGCTCGCCTTGATGCCGAGCTTGTGCTCGATCGACACGCAGTGCACGTCGTTGCGCGGGCCCAGCGAGCCATCGTCGTTCACGAGGAACTTCGGCACCACGAACAGCGAGATGCCCTTCACACCTTCCGGTGCACCCGGCGTGCGCGCCAGCACCAGGTGGACGATGTTCTCGGCCATGTCGTGCTCGCCCCAGGTGATGAAGATCTTCGTGCCGAAGATCTTGTAGGTACCGTCGCCCACCGGCTCGGCGCGGGTGCGCACGAGTGCCAAGTCGGAACCGGCCTGCGGCTCGGTCAGGTTCATCGTGCCGGTCCATTCGCCCGAGATGAGCTTCGGTACGAACAACTGCTTCTGCGCTTCCGTACCGGCCGTCAGCAGCGCTTCGATGGCGCCGTCGGTCAGCAGCGGGCACAGCGCGAACGACAGGTTGGCTGCGTTGAGCATCTCGATGCACGCCGTGGCGATCAGCTTGGGCAGGCCCTGGCCGCCGTACTCCACCGGGTGCTGCACGCCCTGCCAGCCGCCCTGGCCGAACTGGGCAAAGGCCTCCTTGAAACCCGGCGTGGCCGTCACGACGCCGTCCTTCCAGCTGCTCGGGTTCCGATCGCCTTCCACATTGAGCGGCGCAACGACCTCACCGGTAAAGCGCGCGCTTTCTTCCAGCACGGCCTGGGCGGTGTCGGCAGTGGCGTCTTCAAAGCCGGGCAGCTTGGCAACATTGTCCAGGCCAGCGAGCTCGTTCATCACGAACAGCATGTCCTTGACGGGGGCTTGATAAGTCATGTCTCTCTCCAACTCTCGTTAAGCGCGATCAGGACGAAACGTCAGCTCGGTCCACTCGTCCGCGCCGTCCTGATGGCGCTCGGGCGCATAAAAAAGCCGTTTCCAGACATGGTCGGAAACGGCTTTGCCTAGGGCGGCTGCGGCGCACATATCAGCGCGCCGCGCGGTGCGATCAGCCCAGTGCGCTCACCAGCTCCGGCACCACGGTGTTCAGGTCCCCCACGAGGCCGTAGTCCGCCACCTGGAAGATCGGCGCTTCCGGATCCTTGTTGATCGCGACGATGACCTTGGAATCCTTCATGCCGGCCAAGTGCTGGATCGCGCCCGAAATACCGACGGCGATGTACAGTTGCGGCGCGACGATCTTGCCGGTCTGACCCACTTGGTAGTCGTTCGGCACGAAGCCGGCGTCCACTGCGGCACGCGAGGCGCCCAGCGCTGCGCCCAGCTTGTCGGCCAGCGGCGTCAGCACCTTGGTGTAGTTCTCACCCGAGCCTACGCCACGGCCACCTGACACGATGATCTTCGCGGCGGTCAGTTCCGGGCGGTCGCTCTTCGTCACTTCGCGCGAGACGAACTGCGAGATGCCGGCATCAGCCACGGCAGTCAGGTTTTCGGTAGCAGCGGAGCCACCGGTGGCCGCAGCCGGGTCGAATGCCGTGCCACGCACGGTGATCACCTTCACCTTGTCGGCCGATTGCACGGTCGCAATTGCGTTGCCGGCGTAGATCGGGCGCTCGAAGGTGTCGGGGCCGTCGACCTTGGTGATGTCGGACAGCTGGGCCACGTCCAGCTTGGCGGCCACGCGCGGCAGGATGTTCTTGCCGTAGGCGGTGGCGGGCGCCAGGATGTGGCTGTAGTTACCGGCAACGGCCAGGGCCTGCTCGGCGACGTTCTCGGCCAGGCCATCGGCAAACTGCGGCGCATCGGCCACCAGCACCTTGGTCACCCCGGCGATCTGCGCAGCCGCCTGTGCGGCCGCGCTGCAGCCAGCGCCAGCCACCAGCACGTGGACTTCACCGCCGCATTGGGCGGCAGCCGTCACGGTGTTCAGCGTCGCGGCCTTGATGGATTGATTGTCGTGTTCAGCAATAACGAGTGCGGTCATCTTGATCTGCCTGTTCGGTGTGCTTGAAGTTGCGTGCAGTAGCGCGGAGGGACAAACCGCCGCTTACAGCACCTTGGCTTCCGTCTTCAGCTTGGACACCAGCGTCGCCACGTCGGGCACCATGACGCCAGCACTGCGCTTCGGCGGCTCGACCACCTTCAGCGTCTTCAGGCGCGGTGCAACGTCCACGCCCAGCTCTTCGGGCTTGACCGTGTCGAGTTGCTTCTTCTTCGCCTTCATGATGTTCGGCAGCGTCACGTAGCGCGGCTCGTTCAGGCGCAGGTCGGTGGTGACCACGGCCGGCAGCTTGACCGACAAGGTCTCCAGGCCGCCATCCACTTCTCGCGTGACGGAAGCCTTGCCGTCTGCGATCTGCACCTTCGAGGCGAACGTGGCTTGCGGCAGGCCTGCCAGCGCAGCCAGCATCTGGCCGGTCTGGTTGGCATCGTCGTCAATGGCTTGCTTGCCCAGGATGATCAGCTGCGGCTGTTCCTTGTCGACGATGGCCTTGAGCAGCTTGGCCACCGCCAGCGGCTGCAGTTCTTCGTTCGTCTCGACCAGGATGCCACGGTCCGCGCCGATGGCCATGGCGGTGCGCAGGGTTTCCTGGCACTGCGTCACGCCGCACGACACGGCGACCACTTCCGTCGCAACGCCCGCTTCCTTCAGGCGGACTGCCTCTTCCACGGCGATCTCGTCGAACGGGTTCATGCTCATCTTCACGTTGGCCAGATCGACACCGCTGCCGTCCGTCTTCACGCGGACCTTCACGTTGTAATCGATCACGCGCTTGACTGCGACCAGGACTTTCATGCGCTCACTCCACTAATTGATAAGACGATTTTGCAAAACGCCGGCCATTATAAGGGGGGCCAGTCGGCCGCGTTAAATTTCCGAACGGTCGTGCTATTTTAACCATGAAAAATTGCCGGACGCCAGTGAAACGTCCGGCAATCTGCTTGGTAGAGCCCTCTATCGGATCGACGCAGCGATCAGAAAGTGATTACCAAGCCACGATGACGGCGTCCTTGTACTTGGCCTTCACAAAGGCCTTGACCGTGTCGGAGTGGTACGCCTTGACCAGCTTGGCCACCCACGGCTGGTCCTTGTCCGCCGTGCGCACAGCGATCACATTGGCATACGGGCCCTTCGGGGTTTCGATGGCGATGCCATCCCTGGTCGGATCCAGACCGGCCTTCTCGGCGTAGTTGCCGTTGATGGCGGCGGCGTCCAGGTCGTCGAGCGAACGCGGCAGTTGGGCGGCGTCCAGTTCAACGAACCTCAGCTTCTTCGGGTTCTCGGCCACATCGCGCGGCGAGGCCTTGAAGCCAGCGTTCGGCTTGAGTTTGATCACGCCCTGCGACTGCAGCAGCAACAGGGCTCGGCCGCCGTTGGTCGGATCGTTCGGCAGGCCAAAGCGTGCGCCTTCCTTCAGGTCCTTCAGCGACTTGATCTTCTTCGAGTAGATGCCCATCGGGAAGGTGATGGTCTGGCCGACGCTCACGAACTTGTAGCCGCGCGTGGCGACCTGGTCGTCCAGATACGGCTGATGCTGGTAGCTGTTGGCGTCGAGGTCACCGGCAGCGAGGGCGGCGTTCGGCTGGATGTAGTCGTTGAACTCGACGATCTGGAGCTTCACGCCATCCTTCTCGGCGACCTTCTTCACCTCTTCCATGATCTCGGCGTGCGGGCCGGCGGTCACGCCGATCTTGATGGGCTTGCTCTGGGCCAGGGCGCTGCCCGCGGCCAGTGCCAGCGCGGCGCCGAGGCTCGCAGACCATTGCAGCAGTTGACGACGGTTCATTGTGTTTCCTCGTTTTGTCTGTCGAATGAAGGATTAACGATGGCTGAGGCGGCGCACGAGCCAGTCGCCCGTCGATTGCACCGCCTGTACGAAGACGATCAGGATGACGACGACCGCCAGCATGATGTCCGATTCATAGCGCTGGTAGCCGTAGCGGATGCCCAGGTCGCCCAGGCCGCCGCCACCGATGGTGCCGGCCATGGCCGAATAACCGACCAGGCTGACGAAGGTGATCGTCAGGCCGGCGAGGATGCCGGGCATGGCCTCCGGCAGCAGCACCTTGTAGACGAGCTGGCCCGTGGTCGCCCCCATCGACTGCGCGGCTTCGATCAGGCCGCGGTCCACTTCGCGCAAGGCGGTTTCCACCAGGCGCGCGATGAACGGAATCGCGGCGATGGTCAACGGAACGATGGCCGCGGCCGTGCCGATGGACGAACCGGCCAGCAGGCGCGTGAACGGAATCACCGCCACCAGCAGGATGATGAACGGCACCGAGCGCACGGCATTGACGACGAGGCCCGCCACGCGGTTGAACACCGGCGCCGACAGCACGCCGCCCGGCACCGTCAGATACAGCAGCACCCCCAACGGCACGCCGAACAGCCCGCCGATGCCCCCGGACACGCCCACCATGGCAAGCGTTTCCCAGAAGGCGGGCAGAAACAGGTCGGTCAGGTCAGACCACATGATTGATCTCCTCCACCACCACGCCTTGCTCGCGCAGGAAGTTCATCGCATTGCTGATGTCGTTGATATCGCCCGTGGCCAGAATGGCCAGCGAGCCGAAAGCCTGGCCCTGGATCTCGTCGATGTGGCCGTGCAGGATGTTGAAGTCGAGGCCATAGTGGCGGATCGCCTGGGCGAGCACCGGCTGGTCCACGCCTGCGCCGGTAAAGGCCAGGCGGAACAGGTGGTCGCGGCCGCCGTGCTCGCGGGCCGTCAGGCGGCTCTCCACGCGCGCCAGCACCGAGGGAGGCAGCTCCTGCGAGATCACCTCGCCGATGAGCGCGCGCGTCACATCGTGCTGCGGCTTGAGGAACACGTCGATCACGCGGCCAAGCTCGACCACGCGGCCAGCGTCGAGCACCGCCACGCGGTCGCACACCTGCTTGATGACTTCCATCTGGTGCGTGATCAGGACGATGGTCAGGCCGAGCTCGCGATTGATCTTGCGCAGCAGATCGAGAATCGAGCGCGTCGTCTCCGGATCCAGCGCGGACGTCGCCTCATCAGAGAGCAGCACGTCGGGCTGGCTCGCCAGCGCGCGGGCGATGCCGACGCGCTGCTTCTGCCCCCCCGAAATCTGCGCGGGGTAGCGATCCTTGTGGGCGGACAAGCCGACGAGCTCCAGCAGCGGCAGCACGATCTCGCGGATGCGCTCGCGCGACGTGCCGGCCAGTTCGAGCGGCAGCGCCACGTTGTCGTACACCGTCCGCGACGACAGCAAATTGAAGTGCTGGAAGATCATGCCGATCTTGCGGCGCGCCTGGCGCAGCCCGTCGGCGTTGAGTGCGGTGAGTTCCTGCCCCGCCACGGTGACGGTGCCCGCGGTCGGGCGGTTCAGCAGGTTGATGACGCGCACGAGCGTGCTCTTGCCCGCGCCGCTGCGGCCGATGATGCCGAACACCTCGCCGCGCTCGATGGTCAGGTCGACGTCACGCAGTGCGTGGACGTCGGCACCGCCCGCCCCCCGAAAGTGCTGCGATATCCCCTTGAGTTCAATCATGCGTTCCATGCAAAAACGGCAACCGCCCTGATCCAGGCTGTTGCCGTCTCGTTCTTGTTTGAAATAAGGCGCTAGTGTAAGGCAGCCGCTACATGCGAGGAACGATTCTTTAACGATGTCTTTATTACTTTTTCGAATGTCACCGACGATTCGTCATCGTTCAGCACCTAAAGCTCGGCGAGTGCCTTGACGTGGGCCACCACGCTGCGGCCCAGCGCGCTCAGGTTGTAACCGCCCTCCAGGCAGCTGACGATGCGGCCGTTGGCGTGCGTACGCGCGACGTGCATGAGCTGTTGCGTGATCCAGGCGTAATCGGCTTCGACCAGCCCCAACTGGCCGAGATCATCTTCACGATGCGCGTCAAAGCCGGCGGAGATGAACAGCATCTGCGGCCGGAACGCTTCGAGACGCGGCAGCCAGATCGTCTCCACGACTTCGCGCACGGTCAGGCCGTTGGTATAGGCGGGCAGCGGGATGTTGACCATGTTGGGCGCCACCGCCTCGGTACCAGAATACGGATAGAACGGGTGCTGGAAGATGCTGCACATCAGCACGCGGGGCTCGTCGCGAAACGCGGCCTCGGTGCCGTTGCCGTGGTGCACGTCGAAATCGATGATCGCTACGCGCTGCAGGCCGTGATGGTCGAGCGCATGACGCGCAGCCACCGCCACGTTGTTGAAGAAGCAGAAGCCCATGGCGCGCCCCGGCTCGGCATGGTGACCGGGCGGTCGCACGCTGCAGAAGGCGTTCTCGAGCTCGCCGGCGATGACCTTGTCAGTGGCATCCACCGCCGCGCCGGCCGCCAGCACGGCCGCCATGTAGGTGTGCGGGTTCATCGAGGTGTCGGGATCGATGGGCGTGTAGCCCGCGATCGGCACATTCGCCACGAGTTCGCGCACGTATTCCGGGCGATGGACGCGGCACAGTTGCGCCTCGGTGGCGGGGGGGGCCTCGCACGGCACGAGCAGGTCTTCGATGCGGCTTGCGATGAGCTGGTCTTCGATCGCGCGCAGGCGGTCCGGGCATTCGGGATGATGAGGCCCCATCTCGTGCCGGAGAAATTCAGGATGCGTATAGAGGCCGGTCGCCATGTTGGTGTTGTGATCCGGTGCTTCGGTGTCTCCAGCCGATACGTTAGCACGGCGACACGGCGTCGCACGCGGGCCCGTTGCCAAGGTGGTCCGGCAGAACCATCCGCTACAATGCCCCGGTCCTGTCCGAAGCCTGCCCATGAGCCAATCGCCTTCTCTCCGTCGTCCCGTGTTGCGCGCCCTGGTCGCAGGTGCCGCACTCTCCGCGCTGTCCTTCCCTGCGCTCTCGCTGGCAGCCAAGAAAGCCACCCGTTCGTCGAAGCGCCGCGTGGCGGTGCATGAAGAAGAGATCGACCCCGACCGCTACCGCAACAACCCGCAGACGCAGGCCTTCATCGGCATGCTGGTCGGCGAGTACAACTTTGATCGCCCCTCGCTCGAGGCCTTGTTTGCCGGCACGGCGTATTCCGCCACCGTGTCGCGGCTGATCATGCCGCCGGCCACGCCCGGCCGCCGTAGCTGGAGGGCCTATCGAGGCCGCTTCATCGAGCCGATTCGCATCGGCGCTGGCGTCGAGTTCTGGCAGCAATACGGCGACACGCTGCGCCGTGCCGAGAAGGAATTCGGCGTCCCGGCCGACGTGATCGTCGGCATCCTCGGCGTGGAGACCATCTATGGACGCGACATGGGCAACTTCCGCGTGATGGATGCGCTGTCCACGCTGGCCTTCGACTACCCCGACACGCCCAATCGCGAAGAACGCAGCGCGATGTTCCGCAACCAGCTCAAGGACTACCTGCTCTGGTGCCGCGACACCGGCACGGACGCGTTCTCGGTGCTGGGCTCATATGCCGGCGCGGTAGGCATTCCGCAATTCATGCCGACCAGCATCCGCGAATACGCCATCGACTACGACCGCGACGGCCATATCGACCTGCGCAACAGCGCCGTGGATGCCATCGGCAGCGTCGCGCGCTTCCTGCAGATGCACGGCTGGGAACCTGGTCGCCCGGTGATGTGGAACATCGCCGGCGACGCCGACAGCCTGGGCATCGCTGCGGCAGCCGCAGACGGCCAGCCGTATCCGCGCATGACGCTGTCCAAGCTCACGCGTGCCGGGCTGGCACTGGCAGCGGGCGTCGATGCAGCGCGCGAACAGGAGACCGACGTGCTCGTGATCGACCTGCCCACGCCGGGCCAGTCGACCGAATACCGCATCGGCCTGCGCAACTTCTACGTTCTCACGCGCTACAACCGCAGCTTCTTCTACGCGGCCGCCGTGTACGAGCTGGGCCAGGCCGTGCGCCAGGCCATGCGGGGCTGAGCCGCACGGGTGTAAAGACAAAGCGCAGCCGAAGCTGCGCATTTTTTGTGTGGCCACACCCTGCGTGGTCAGGCAGGAAACACGCCTGTCGACAGATAGCGGTCGCCGCGGTCGCACACAACGAACACGATCGTCGCGTTCTCGACTGCTTCGGCCACCCGCAGCGCCACGCACAACGCGCCCGCCGCCGAGATACCGCAGAAGATGCCCTCTTCGCGGGCCATCCGACGCGCCATGTGCTCGGCATCGGATTGACTGACCGGCTCGGTACGATCGATGTACTTCGGATCGTAGATCTTCGGCATGTACGCCTCGGGCCACTTGCGGATGCCAGGAATGCGCGAGCCTTCTTCAGGCTGCGCCCCGATGATCTGGATGGCGGGGTTCTTTTCCTTCAGAAAGCGCGACACCCCCGTGATCGTGCCCGTCGTACCCATCGCCGAGACAAAATGCGTGATGCGGCCTTCGGTCTGCTGCCACAGCTCGGGACCGGTGGTTTCGTAGTGCGCCAGCGGATTGTCGGGGTTGGCAAACTGGTCGAGGATGACGCCCTTGCCTTCCTTCTCCATCGCGTCGGCCAAGTCGCGCGCATACTCCATGCCACCCTTGACGGGGGTCAGGATGATTTCCGCACCGTAGGCTGCCATGCTCTGGCGGCGCTCAACTGACAGGTCTTCGGGCATGATCAGCACCATCTTGTAACCGCGGATGGCCGCCGCCATGGCGAGCGCAATACCGGTGTTGCCAGACGTGGCTTCGATCAGCGTATCTCCCGGTTTGATGCGGCCGCGCGCCTCTGCGCGCTTGATCATGGACAGCGCGGGCCGATCCTTGACCGAGCCTGCCGGATTGTTGCCTTCGAGCTTGCCAAGGATGACGTTGCCGCGGCGGGCGTTGCCTTCGCCGGGAATGCGCTGGAGCTGGACCAACGGCGTATTGCCGATGGTGTCTTCAATGGTGAGATAAGCCATGATGCGTGCGAGACCGGAATCGGCTCATTGTAATCCAGCACCGGAAGTGGGCTGACAACCCTTTGCAGCACATGGCAAAACGCCCCGCACGGGCGAGGCGTTGTCGGCGTGAGCGCGGGAAGGCTTACTTCTTCTTGGCGTCCTTGCCGTCCTTCTTGGCACCGGGGCGGGCAGGCGCTGCTGTGCCGAACGTCAACCCTTCGTTTTGCAGCTTGGCGAGCGTCTTGTCGCCGACGCCGGAGACGCGCGACCTGAAGTCATTGGCGTCCTTGTACGGACCGTTCTTCGTGCGCTCGTCGATGATGGCCTTGGAACGCTTGGGGCCAATGCCCGACAGCGTCTCGAGGGCGGCATGATCCGCCGTATTCACATCCACGGCCGCCCATGATGCGGACAGCATCGACAGCGACATCAAGGCAACGGCCAACAGCTTCTTCAACATGTGCTTCTCCTATGGTGAGAGGAAAAAAGAAAACCGCCACGTGGCATGGCGGTTTCGGCACATCTTAAAGAGCATCACGAGGATGCCAAGCGCGCTGACAAAAAATCACGCGTTGTCTGATTGGGTGGCCTCAGACTGGTTGCTTCAGCAGCCATTGGCAGTAGCGCGATACGCCTTCCTGCACCGTCAGGAACGGCGCCGTGTAACCGGCCGCACGCAAGCGCGACTGGTCAGCCTGCGTGAAGCACTGGTACTTGCCACGCAGCGCATCCGGGAACTTCACATACTCGATCAAGCCTTCCTGCGCGAGTTCTTCGGTGGAGAGCGCCGGCTTGCCGTCGGCCTCACGCAGCGTGTTGACGACCGTCGTAGCGATGTCGTTGAAGGGCTGGGCACGACCCGTCCCGAGGTTGAAGATGCCCGATTTGTCCGGATGGTCGAAGAAGAACAGGTTGACCTTCACCACGTCTTCCACCGACACGAAATCACGCATCTGGCCGCCTTGCGGGTAGCCGTTGTACTCGCCGAACAGCTTGACGGTGCCTTCTTCGCGGAACTGGTTGAAGTTGTGGAACGCCACGGATGCCATGCGTCCCTTATGCTGCTCGCGCGGGCCGTAGACGTTGAAGTAGCGGAAGCCGGCAATCTGCGACAGCGCGGTCGGCATGATACGGCGCACGACCTGGTCGAACAGCAGCTTGGAATAACCGTACACGTTGAGCGGCCGCTCGAACTCGGGCTCTTCGCGGAACGTTTCCGACGCGCCATACGTCGCCGCAGACGACGCGTAGAGGAACTGCACGCCCTGATCCAGGCACGCGCGCATCACCCCCAGCGAGTAGCGGTAGTTGTTGTCCATCATGTAGCGTCCGTCGGTCTCCATGGTGTCGGAGCAGGCGCCCTCATGGAAGATCGCGCGGACCTTGCCAAAATCGCCGCGCGCAAAGCGTTCGACAAACTCGGTCTTGTCGAGGTAATCGCTGATCTGGCAGTCGACGATGTTCTTGAACTTGTCGGCGCGCGTGAGGTTGTCGACGGCAATGATGTCGGTCTCGCCGCGCTCGTTCAGGCCCTTGACGATGTTGGCGCCGATGAAGCCGGCCGCGCCGGTGACGATGATGGTCATGATGCGTGGGAGAAAAGTTCTGCGTGGGTGACAACTGCCGTACCGAGCTTGCCGACAACGATGCCGCCCGCACGGTTGGCGTACTGCACGGCTTCCTTGATGTTCGCGCCGGCGCCCAGCAGCGTGGCCAGCGTGGCGATCACGGTATCGCCGGCACCCGAGACGTCGAACACCTCGCGCGCCTGAGCCGATACGTGCAGCACTTCGTGCTCGGTGTAGAGCGTCATGCCTTCTTCCGACCGAGTGAGCAACAGCGCCTCGAGCTGCAGGTCACGGCGCAGGTTCTGCGCGCGGATGGTCAGGTCCTGCTCCGATTTCCACGAACCGACCACCTGGCGCATCTCCGCACGGTTGGGCGTGATCATGGTGGCGCCCTTGTAGCGCGAATAGTCATCGCCCTTCGGGTCGACCAGCACGCGACGGCCAGCATGGCGTGCGACATCGATCATCTTGCCCACGTGCGTCAGCCCGCCCTTGCCGTAATCGGAGAGCACCACAACGTCATGCTGCGGCACCAGCGCACCAAAACGATCCAGCACCGACATCAGCACTTCGTGCGTGGGCGGGTTTTCGAAGTCAACGCGGATCAACTGCTGCTGGCGCGCCAGTACGCGCAGCTTGATGGTCGTGTTGACCGCCGGATCGCGGTGCAGATGGCCCGCGACGTGGCTCTCGTTCAGCAGCGCTTCAATGCTGCGGCCCGGCTCGTCGTCGCCGATCACGCCAAGCATGGCCGCCTGTGCGCCAAGCGCCGCCACGTTCCGCGCCACGTTGGCTGCACCGCCCAGGCGCTCGTCCTGGCGTTTGATCTGCACCACCGGCACGGGCGCTTCCGGCGAAATCCTGTCGACATCGCCAAACCAGTAGCGGTCGAGCATCATGTCGCCCACCACGAGGATGCGGGCGGCGCGGATCTGTTCGGAGACGGGCGTGGTCATGGGTCTAGGATGCGGCAGCAGCCGAGGTCACGGCAATTACGATTGGGTGGAGCGCCCGATGGCCTGGTATTCGAAGCCCGCTTCACGCATGGCTTGCGGCTCGAACAGGTTGCGGCCATCGAAGACCATCGGCGTTTTCAGCAGCGCCTTCACGGCTTGGAAGTCGGGGCTGCGGAACGCCTTCCACTCGGTCACGATGACGAGGGCGTCGGCGTTCCTGAGTGCGTCCATCTGACCGGCACAGAACGTTACGCGTTCCAGTTGTTCCGCAGAAAGATCGAGCGCCAATGCGCGGCGGGCCTCTTCCATGGCAACCGGGTCATACACCTGTACGCGTGCGCCACGCGCCAGCAGCGCGGCGATCAGGATGCGGCTCGGCGCCTCGCGCATGTCGTCGGTATTCGGCTTGAAGGCCAGGCCCCAGATGGCAAACGTGCGGCCGGTCAGGTCAGCGCCCATGCGCGCTTCAATCTTGCCGACCAGCACTTCCTTCTGCTTGTCGTTGACGGCCTCGACGGCCTCGAGCACATGCAGCTTCTGGCCGTACTCCTGCGCGGTGCGCACGAGCGCCTGCACATCCTTCGGGAAGCACGAGCCGCCGTAGCCGGTGCCGGCGTAGAGGAAGCTGTAGCCGATACGCGGGTCGGAGCCGATGCCCAGGCGCACGAGCTCGATGTCGGCACCCACCTTGTCGGCCAGGTTGGCCATCTCGTTCATGAACGAAATGCGCGTGGCCAGCATCGAGTTGGCGGCGTACTTGGTGAACTCGGCCGAACGTACGTCCATGTAGAACGTCCGTTCGTGGTTGCGGTTGAACGGCGCGTACAGCGTGCGCATCATGGCCTTGGCGCGCAGGCCGTTTTCGTCGCTGTAGGTGCCGAGCACGATGCGGTCCGGGCGCATGAAGTCATCCACCGCCGCACCTTCCTTCAGGAACTCGGGATTGGACACCACCGAGAAGCCGACGTCGGACTTGCCGCGCCTGGCCAGCACTTCGTCAACCGCGGCGCGCACCTTGTCGCCCGTACCCACCGGCACGGTGGACTTGTCCACGATCACCTTGAAGCCATCCATGTGCTCGGCGATGTTGCGCGCGGCAGCCAGCACGTACTTCAGGTCAGCCGAGCCGTCTTCATCGGGCGGCGTCCCCACGGCGATGAACTGCACGTCACCGTGCGCCACGCTGGCGGCCACGTCCGTCGAAAACCGGATGCGGCCTGCGGCGCGATTGCGCTCGATCAGCTCCTTCAAGCCGGGTTCGTAGATGGGTACACCGCCGGCGTTGAGCAGGTCGATCTTCTTCTGGTCGACGTCGAGGCAGAAGACATCGTTGCCGAGTTCGGCCAGACACGCGCCGGTAACCAGACCGACATAACCACTACCGATGATGGTGATTTTCATACGAACACTTCAAGGATTGAAAACACGCCGGCGCGGCCTGACACAGGCCACGCCAGACTGAATTACATGCTCGCCCCGCCACTGCCGCCCAACGTTTCCGTGCGGCGCGGGGCATATGTTTCCCAGCGGTTGCAGCCGGGACACTGCCAATAGAACAGACGGGCGCGGAAGCCGCATTCCTGGCAGGTGTAGCGTGCCAGGTTGCGCGTCCGGCTTTGCAGCAGGTCGCGGATGGCACCAAGATCCTGCGCGCGCTGGATATCAGCGTTGACGCCCGACTCGACCGGATCTGCCAGCGCGCTCTCGGCCACCTCGGCCGTCGCCACGGGCTCGTGGCTCACCGCCTCCGACGCACGCGTCGCCTCGGCCTCCACCAGGCGCGTCAACGCCATCAACGAAGGCTGGCGGCGAATCTGGTCGCGCATCAACGCCACGGCGTCGTCGATACCGTGCACGTCGAGCTCATACTTGTAGACCGTGTCCAGCAATTCGGGGCCCAGACGCGCGTCCATCTTGGAGCGCAGCCACGCCAAGCCCTCGGCGGCACGGCCGAGCTGGGTATACGCCTTCATCAGACGCTCGGACACCAGCGGCAGGAACGCCACATTCTGCTGCTCGATGCTGCGCCAGCGCTTGATCGCGCCTTCAATATCGCCCTGCCCCTGCGCCACGTCGCCCAACTGGATGGTCGCGCGTACATTCTTCGGGTTTTCGGCGAGGGCCTGCTCGAGCCATTCGACAGCGGTCGGGACTTCCTTGCGCTGCAGGGCTTCCTGCGCCAACTCGCAGCAGAACTGCGCGATCTGCACGGAATAGTCCTTGCCCTGCAGCTTCTGCAGTTCGCGCGCCGCGTCGATGGCCTTGCGCCACTCCTTCTCGACTTCGTACAACTCCAGCAGCACGCGCTTGGCCGGCTCGGCAAACGCGCCTTCCATCAACATGCGCAGGGATTCTTCGGCACGATCCAGCAGGCCGGCGCGCAAGAAGTCCTGGCCCAGCTCGTACAGCGCATGATCGCGTTCGTTGGCCGGCAGATCCGGACGATTAACGAGATTCTGGTGCACACGGATCGCGCGTTCGGTCTCGCCGCGCCGGCGAAACAGGCTGCCCAATGCGAAGTGAAGCTCGGTCGTTTCCGGGTCCAGACGCGCAACTTCGATGAAGGCGTCGATGGCCTTGTCGGGTTGTTCGTTCAGGAGGAAATTCAGGCCCTTGAAGTACGAGCGCGGCAGCGATGACTGCTCGGTGCGCAACTGGCGCGCGTCGAGCCGAGCAGCCGCCCAACCCAGGCCGAACACCAGCGGGATGGCGAGCAGCCACCAGAGATCGAAATCCATGCGTCAGACCTTGGGGCCGGGAACGTGATAGGGAGAGTCGGCAACCACGGGCGCATTCGGCCCAGCCGCCGCGCCCTCTTCGGATTTCATGCGGCCGATCTGCCGACGCAGCCGGCTTGCAGCAAAACGATGTCGCATCACACGCGGCGCCATCGCGAGCATGGCCAGCAGGATACCGGCCACGAAAAACGCCAGCACAATCAGAATCAGCGGCGCATGCCACACCACGCCAAACGGCAGCAGCAGCGAGACTTCCGCCGTGTTGTGCAGTGCCAGCACGAAGAGCAGCACAAACAACAGGATGCGGATGACCCAGACAAGAAATTTCATGCGGATTCGAAAAACGGACGGCGTGTGGCGGCCAATAGGGCGCGACTGACGGGTTGTGCCGCATTGTAGCGGATTCACATAGCGGCCAGCCACGCGGGTGCGCCGCCGCAATGACATCGCAAAACAAAAACGCCCCGGCAAAGCGGGGCGTCTCTGAAACTGCCAACAATTCCAACCAAGACTCAACGCGACATAGCCAGCGGCACCGCCACATCGGCCGAAAAACCGGCCGTCTGGCGATTGCTGTCAGCCTGTCGGGCGGCCTTGACAGCCGTGAGCGACAGAGCTGGCTCGCCCTCCGAGGAGGATTCGCCTTGTCGCTCCAGGCTGCGGTCGACCCGCTCGCGCAACTCCTTGCCCGCCTTGAAGTGAGGCACCCGCTTTTCGGGCACCAGGACCTTCTCGCCGGACTTGG
Organism: Ralstonia mannitolilytica; assembly: GCF_905397375.1. Lineage (GTDB taxonomy): Bacteria > Pseudomonadota > Gammaproteobacteria > Burkholderiales > Burkholderiaceae > Ralstonia > Ralstonia mannitolilytica. The sequence continues at coordinate 253,653 of NZ_CAJPVG010000002.1, read as the reverse complement.
GGTTGCGGCCTACACGCGGCGGACGACGGTTCAGACCAAAACTGCCAAACCCGCGGATCTCGATGCGGTGGCCGTCTGCAAGCGCATCCGACATCGCATCCAGGATCGTCTTGACCGCGATGTCCGCATCCCGCAGCAGGAGCTGCGGAAAACGGGCGGCCAGCTTTTCCACGAGTTCAGACTTGGTCATGGGCATCTTGCGCGCGTCCTTGTAGGTCGACCCGGTGGATGCTTACTGGTTGGTTTCGTTCAGCTTGGCCTTCAGCAGCGCGCCGAGGTTCGTGGTGCCAGCGGTGCTGGTGTCAGCCGCGAACTTCTGCATGGCTTCTTGCTGGTCAGCGCTGTCCTTGGCCTTGATCGACAGGTTGATGTTGCGCGACTTGCGATCGATGTTGACGATCATTGCCGTCACCGACTCGCCTTCCTTCAGCACGTTGCGGGCGTCTTCCACGCGGTCGCTCGAGATTTCCGAGGCACGCAGGTAGCCTTCTACGTCGTCAGCCAGCTGCACCACGGCGCCCTTCGGATCCACAGCCTTGATCGTACCGGTCACCACGGCGCCCTTGTCGTTGGCCGAGATGAAGTTGTTGAACGGGTCACCCGACAGTTGCTTGATACCCAGCGAGATGCGTTCCTTGTCGACGTCGATGGCCAGCACCACGGCTTCCACTTCGTCGCCCTTCTTGTACTTGCGAACGGCTTCTTCGCCCGATTCCTGCCACGACAGGTCCGACAGGTGCACCAGGCCGTCGATGCCGCCCGGCAGGCCGATGAACACGCCGAAGTCGGTGATCGACTTGATCTGGCCGGCCAGCTTGTCGCCCTTCTTGTGGTTGCGAGCGAAATCGTCCCACGGGTTGGCCTTGCACTGCTTCATGCCCAGGCTGATACGACGCTTGTCTTCGTCGATGTCCAGGACCATGACTTCCACTTCGTCGCCCAGCTGGACAACCTTGGACGGAGCAACATTCTTGTTGGTCCAGTCCATTTCCGACACGTGGACCAGGCCTTCGATGCCGGCTTCGATCTCGACGAACGCGCCGTAGTCGGTCAGGTTGGTCACCTTGCCGAACAGGCGGGTGCCTTGCGGGTAGCGGCGCGAGATGCCGACCCACGGATCTTCGCCAAGTTGCTTGACGCCCAGCGAGACGCGGTTCTTCTCTTGGTCGAACTTGAGGATCTTGGCGGTGATTTCCTGGCCAACCGACAGCACTTCGCTCGGGTGACGCACACGACGCCATGCCAGGTCGGTGATGTGCAGCAGACCGTCGATGCCACCCAGATCCACGAACGCGCCGTAGTCGGTGATGTTCTTGACGATACCGTTGACGATGGCGCCTTCCTTGAGCGTTTCCATCAGCTTCTGGCGCTCTTCGCCCAGCGTGGCTTCCACCACGGCGCGGCGCGACAGCACAACGTTGTTGCGCTTGCGGTCCAGCTTGATGACCTTGAATTCGAGGGTCTTGCCTTCGTACGGCGTGGTGTCCTTGATCGGACGCACGTCGACGAGCGAACCCGGCAGGAATGCACGAATACCGTTGACCATGACGGTCAAGCCGCCCTTCACCTTGCCGGTCACGGTACCGGAGATGATTTCGCCGGATTCCAGTGCCTTCTCAAGGTTCAGCCACGAAGCCAGGCGCTTGGCCTTGTCGCGCGACAGGATCGTGTCGCCGTAGCCGTTTTCCAGTGCATCGATCGCGACCGAAACGTAGTCGCCGACTTGCACTTCCAGCTCGCCCTGATCGTTCAGGAATTCCTCGACCGGGACAAAGGCTTCGGACTTCAGGCCCGCGTTCACAACGACGAAGTTGTGGTCGATACGCACAACTTCCGCAGAGATCACCTCACCCGCCTTCATATTGGAACGGGCGATCGACTCTTCGAACAGGGCGGCAAAAGATTCGTTAGTTTGGGACATAAAAATGGGCATCCGCAAAACATGCCTCGCATTGCTTTCGCGTCGGTGGCGAAGACACGCATGCGGGGTTACGAGTTGAACAACGCCGGCAATGGCAACACCATCACCGGCACCGATCGGACCAAACCGCAGGTCATTGCGCCTTGGCGCCCTGCACCTGCCGGTACCAGTCCAGTACCTGCGCGACCACCTCATCGATCGTCATGTCGGACGAATCAAGCAGCCGTGCATCCTGCGCCGGACGCAGCGGCGCGACACTGCGGGTACGATCCCGCAAATCGCGCGCCTCCAAGTCCTGCGAAAGACTTTCCACTGTAGCAGAAAATCCCTTTGCAATCAATTGTTTATAGCGCCTCTCGGCGCGCGCCTGGACGCTTGCCGTGAGGAACACCTTGAGCACCGCTTCGGGAAAAACCACGGTGCCCATGTCGCGCCCGTCCGCCACCAGGCCAGGCGCTTCCAGAAAGGCGCGCTGGCGAGCATGGAGGGCATTCCGCACCGCTCCGTGCACGGCAATGGCCGAGGCCTGGTTGCCGACCGACTCGTGGCGCAGCGCCTGGCTCACATCTTCGCCCTTAAGCCAGATGTGGTCTGCCTTGAAGCGCACATCCAGCGTGCTGGCGATGCGAACGAGGTTTTCGACGTCGTGCTCGTCGACGTTCTCGCGCATGCTGCACAGCGCTACCAGGCGGTACAACGAGCCGCTGTCGAGCAGGTGAAAGCCAAGCAGGTCCGCTACTTGGTGCGCGACAGTGCCCTTGCCGGACGCAGTCGGGCCGTCGATGGTAATGACAGGGTACGGCGTGGAAGCAGTGGCGTCGGACATGATCGAGCGAAGGCAGTTAATTGCGTTTCAGGCGGTAATGCCGCCGAACGCGGTGAAATATTCAGGGAACGTCTTGGCCACGCAACGGGGGTCGTTGATGCGCACGGGCACCGGGCCGAACGCCGCCAGGGAGAAGGCCATCGCCATACGATGGTCTTCGTAGGTGTCGATCCCGTCGGCGGGTTCGGTCCATTGCGACGGCGGCGTCACACGGATGTAGTCTGCGCCCTCTTCGACCGTGGCGCCGAGCTTGCGCAGTTCGGTGGCCATGGCGCTCAGACGGTCGGTTTCCTTCACGCGCCAGCTCGCGATATTGCTCAGCGTCGTCGTGCCGTCGGCAAAGAGCGCCGCCACAGCCAGCGTCATGGCCGCGTCGGGGATGTGGTTGCAGTCCAGCTCCACTGCGTGGAGCTTGCCATCGTCGCGCTCGACGCCGCGCACCTCGATCCAGTTGTCGCCGGCCATGACGTTGGCGCCCATGCGGTTGAGCGCGTCGGCAAAGCGGACATCGCCCTGGATGCTCGACAGCCCGACACCCTCTACGCGCACCGGCCCCCCACCCAGCGCGCCGGCGGCCAGGAAATACGACGCCGACGAGGCATCGCCCTCCACGAAGATCTCGCCCGGCGCCTGGTAGGCCACGCCCGTGGGCACGGTGAACGACGCCCAGCCTTCGCGCGCCACCTGCACACCAAAGCGCGCCATGAGGTTCAGCGTGATCTCGATGTAGGGCTTGGAGATCAGCTCGCCGACGACTTCGATGGTCACGGTGCCGCTGGACTGAACCAACGGCAGCGCCATCAGCAGCGCGGTGAGGAACTGGCTCGACACATCGCCGCGCACGCGGATCGGCGCATCGATCCTGACCGGCGCGGCATGAATGGCCAGCGGCGGATAACCCTCGTTGCCGGTGTAGTCGATGCGCGCGCCCACTTGGCGCAGGCCATCGACGAGATCGCCGATCGGCCGCTCGTGCATGCGTGGCACGCCATGCAGGGTGTACTCGCCGCCCTGCAAGGCAAGCGCAGCGGTCAGCGGCCGGATCGCCGTGCCGGCGTTGCCCATGAACAGGTCCGCAGCCTTGCTCGGGAAGCGCCCTCCCGTGCCGCTCACCCGATAGGCGTTGTTGCCGAGCGCACCTACCGAGACGCCCAGTTTGCCCAGCGCGTCCAGCATGACCCGCGTGTCATCGGAGTCGAGCAGCTCGCGCACGGTGGTCTCCCCCTGCGCAAGCGCGGCCAGCAGCAGCACCCGGTTGGAGATGCTCTTCGAACCCGGCAACTTGATGGTGCCGCGCGCCCTCTTCAGCGGGCCGACGTCGAGATGTTCCATGAATCCAGTCAGTTCAAAACAAGAACGTTATTCGGGTTGGTTGATCGCTGTCGTGCGTTGCGGCCATGCGAGACGCGCTTGGCTTGCGCGGCGGAACACGCGCTCGAGCGCATCGCCATCGCGTTCGGCAATCATGGCCTTCAGGCGGCCGATCAGGGCTTCGTAGGTCGTCAGTTCGCGCAACAACGCTTCGCGGTTCGATAGGCAGATGTCGCGCCACATCTCGGGCGACGATGCCGCAATGCGCGTGAAGTCGCGGAAGCCGCCGCCGGCAAAGTCGAGCTTGAGCTCGGCGTCCTCCGCATTGATGATCTGGGCGACCAGCGCGTACGCGAGGACGTGCGGCAAATGGCTGACCGACGCGAACACCGCGTCATGCTGCACGGCCGACATGATGTGGCAATGGGCGCCCGCGGCTTCCCACATGCCCTGCACGCGCGCCACATCGGCGCGGCGATTTTCCTGCAGCGGACAGATCACGGTCTTCTTGCCGACATAGAGATCGGCCAGCGCTGCTTCCACACCGTTCAACTCGCGGCCGGCGATGGGATGCGCGGGCACGAACTGGCTCACCTGATCGCCGAGCGCCGTCTTGGCCGCCATGATGACGTCGGACTTGGTGCTGCCGGCGTCTGTCACGATGGTCTCCGGCCCCAGGTGCGGCTGCATGGCGAGCAGCAGCGGCAGCGTCTGCGCCACGGGTGCACAGAGCACGACCATGTCGGCTTCGCGCACCGCCTCCTCCATCGGCAAAGCCTCGTCGATCACGCCGAGCCGGACCGCCGTTTCCAGCGACGCGGCCGAGCGGCCCACACCGACGACATGTCCAACGACACCCGCGCGGCGCAACGCGAGCGCCAGCGAACCACCGATCAGGCCAACGCCGGCAATCACCAAACGGGAACTGGAAAAAGAAGAGGCCACAACACCGCCCTGCCGGAAAAAAGCAAAGCGGCATTGTAGCCCGATGTGCCCGGCGCCCGATGCCGACTCAGGGGGGCCCAGCGCTTCGACCGAGGTGAGCCGAAGATTTCAGTGCGCCGACGGGTAGGACCCCAGCACCTTGAAATAGGCCGCATCGTGTCGCAGCTTCTCGAGCGCACGCGCGACTTGCGGATCACGCTGATGGCCTTCCACGTCGACGTAGAAGTAGTACTCCCATGCGCCGCTGCGCGCCGGGCGCGATTCAAAGCGGCACATCGACACGCCGTTCTCGGCCAACGGAGCGAGCAGCCGGTACACGGCGCCGGCCTCGTTCGGCACTGACAGGATCAGCGACGTCTGGTCGCGCCCACTCGGTTCCGTCTCGTAATTGCCGATGACGACAAAGCGCGTGCGGTTGTGGGGATCGTCCTCCACGTTCGCACGCACCACGTGAAGCCCATAGCGGTTGGCGGCCTGCACGCTCGCCAGCGCGGCCACCGAATCGTCCTCGCCCGCCATGCGTGCCGCTTCGGCATTGCTCGACACCGCCTCGCGCGGCAGATTCGGGTAATTCGTATTCAGCCAGCGCTGGCACTGCGCCAGTGCCTGGGCGTGTGCCCGCACGACCTTCACCTGCGACATGTCGCCGGTCTTGTGCAGCAGGTTGTGATGCACCCGCAGCGCAATCTCGCCGCTGATCTTCAACGACGTCTGCAGGAACAGATCGAGCGTGCGCGACACCACGCCTTCGGTCGAATTCTCGACCGGCACCACGCCGCAATCGACGGTACCGGACTCGGCCGCGCGGAATACCTCATCGATGCTCGGACACGGCATCGGCTGGATCTCGTGGCCAAAATGCGCGATCACCGCCTGCTCCGAGAATGTGCCGGCGGGGCCGAGGTAGCCGATGCGCAGCGCCTGCTCCAGCCCGCGGCAGGCAGACATCACCTCGCGCCAGATGGCGGCGATGCTCTCATCGTGCAGCGGCCCCGGGTTGCTCGACTGCATCTTGCGGATGACCTGCAGCTCGCGGTCCGGCCGGAACGCCGGCGACGAATAGCGTTTCTTCACCTCGCCCACTTCCTGCGCCACCTTGGCGCGATCCGAGAGCAGCGTGAGCAGTTGACTGTCGATGGCGTCGATTTGCATGCGCAACGGCGCCAGTTCCGCCGCCAATGCAGCGTCCTTGTTTTGCTTCGTATCGTCTGACTGACTGGTCATTGTCGGAATCGGGTTCGGCAACGGAGGTCGCCAATGGTGCACAAGGTGAGCGCTTGCGCGATGTTCTGTCCTGGCTTCGGCGCCTCTCGTCAGGCCGATGCGCGCTCGAAGTCGCGCATGAACTCGACCAGTGCCTCCACCCCTTCCAGCGGCATCGCGTTGTAGATGCTCGCCCGCATGCCGCCGACGGACTTGTGGCCCTTGAGCTGCACCAGCCCCCGTTCGCGCGCCTGCGCGAGGAAGGCGTCGTTGCGCGATTCGTCGTTGAGGAAAAACGGCACGTTCATGCGCGAGCGGCACGACGGATGGATCTCGTTGCGATAGAAGCTGCTGGCGTCGATGAAGTCGTACAGCATCTTGGACTTGACGATGTTGCGCGTCTCGAGCGCTTCCACGCCGCCCTGGCGCTTGATCCACTGGAACACCAGTCCGGCGATATAAATCGCGTAGGTGGGCGGCGTGTTGTACATCGAGCCGTTCTCGGCCACCAGGCGCCAGTTGAATGCCGACGGGCACAGCGGATGGGCATGGCCCAGCAGATCCTTGCGAACGATGGCGATCGTCAGGCCCGCCGGACCAATGTTCTTCTGCGCACCGCCGTACAGCACTTGATAACCGCTCCAGTCGATGGGGCGCGACAGGATGTGGCTCGACACGTCAGCGACTACGACGCGCCCATGCGACTGCCCAATGTTCGGCGTCTCCTGGTATTCGACACCGACAATCGTCTCGTTCGTGCACAGATGCACATAGGCCGCGTCGCTCGACAACTGCCACGTCGACACATCGGGAATCTTGTGAAAGCGCTGGGCCTCGCTGGTGGCCGCGATGTTGACCGCCCCGTACTTGCGGGCCTCCTGCTGCGACTTGACCGACCACGTGCCCGTGACGACGTAGTCCGCCTTCGGTGCGTCGGCCGACAACCGGCGCATCAGGTTCAGCGGCACGATGGCGTTTTCGGCGATGGCCCCGCCCTGCAGGAACAGGATCTCGTAGTTGTCGGGCACCGCCAGCAGTTCGCGCAGGTCGCCAAATGCCTGCGCCAGGATGCTTTCGAACTCGCGGCCGCGATGGCTCATCTCCATCACGCTCATGCCGCTGCCGTGCCACGAGAGCATCTCCTCCTTCGCCTGCTCGAGTACTTCGGCAGGCAGCACCGCCGGGCCTGCGGAGAAGTTGTACACGCGTGCCTGGCTGGCTTGGAGGGCTCGATCCGCTTGGTTCATGGGGCGAAGGGGCAAAAGAAAAATGGCTGTCTGGGCGCAAACCCAAACAGCCATTATCTACCAACTGGCGGCGCCACGGGAATTGAGGCCCCGGCGCCCACCCAGCTTGATCGATTACTTCGAGGCGGCGGTCACTTCCTTGTCAGCCATGTCGCGCATCTTCTTGCCGACTTGCGGACCGTACTTCTGCATCACGGTGCCCCACACCTCCTGCATGGCCTTGCCTTGGTTGGCCATGAACTTCTGGCCGCTCGGTGTCTTCAGGAAGGCGGTCAGGTCCTTGATTTCCTGGGTGGAGTAATACTTGCCCAGCGCGTCATAGTGAGCCTGCAGGGCGTCCTTCTGGAACGCTGCCGTCTCAAAGTCCTTGCCGGCGCTGTCCGTCATGCGCTGCACGGCGCCATTCTTCTTGAGCTTTTCGACAGCGGCCTGCTTTTGCTTGTCGTTCAGGCTCTTGTTCTCGACCAGCGCCTGCTCCAGCACCAGCGGAGCTTCTTGCTTGGCGCCATTTTCGAGCGCCTCACCCTGACCCTTGATGGCCGCATCGACGTTCATGGTCGTCAGCAGTTCCTTGATGGCTGCCGTCTTGTCGGCATCGCCACCAGCGCTCTGCGCGAATGCGAACAACGGCGCAAAACCGGCTACCACGATCAGATGTTTGAGACTCTTGTGCATTGTTGCTCCCTTGAGATAAGCGTTGCGTTTAGGCCGGCCGCATCACACAGAAGTTCCGGCCTCTGCCTCGCACAGGTCCGGCATCATGACAGAACTGCGCCTGACGGCAAGCAAAAGTTGTTTCGAATTATGACTCTGCGCTGTCATCCGGCTGTGCATCGGCGCCCTGAGCGGTCTCGCCGCCGTCAGCGCCGTCGCCGTCTTCGGCATCGGATTCCACCACACGCTGCAGACCAGACAACTTGTTGCCTTCACCCACCGAGATGAGCGTCACGCCCTGCGTGGCGCGGCCCATTTCGCGGATCTCGTCCACGCGCGTACGGATCAGCACGCCGCCCGTCGTGATCAGCATGATCTCGTCTTCCGGCGCCACCAGCGCAGCGGCAACGACCTTGCCGTTACGCTCGGACGTCTGGATGGCGATCATGCCCTTCGTGCCGCGGCCGTGGCGGGTGTATTCGGAGATCGGGGTGCGCTTGCCGTAGCCGTTCTCGGTGGCTGTCAGCACGCTACCCGCGCGAGCCTGGGCACCGTCGCCTTCGGTCTCGGCCGGGGCGACCAGCATGGCGATCACCTGCTGGCCCTCTTCCAGGTTCATCCCGCGCACGCCGCGCGCCTGGCGGCCCATCGGTCGCACGTCGTTCTCGTCAAAACGCACCGCCTTGCCGGCGTCCGAGAACAGCATCACATCGTGCTTGCCGTCGGTGATATCCGCACCGATCAGGAAGTCGCCCTCGTCCAGGTCCACCGCGATGATCCCCGCCTTGCGCGGATTCGAGAACTCCGTGAGCGCCGTCTTCTTGACCGTGCCCTTGGACGTCGCCATGAAGACGAAATGCTGTTCGTCAAACTGCTTGACCGGCAGGATCACGTTGATCTTTTCGCCGGGCGAGAGCGGGAACATGTTGACGATCGGACGGCCGCGCGAGTTGCGACTGCCCTGCGGCACTTCCCACACCTTCAGCCAGTACAGGCGGCCGCGGTTCGAGAAGCACAAGATGTAGTCGTGGGTGTTGGCGACGAAGAGGGTGTCGATCCAGTCATCTTCCTTCGTTGCGGCGGCCTGCTTGCCGCGCCCGCCACGCTTCTGCGCCCTGTATTCGGAGATCGGCTGGCTCTTCATATAGCCGCTGTGGGACAGCGTCACCACGAGATCCTGCGGCGTAATGAGGTCTTCGGTGTCCAACTCGGTCGCATTGTGCTCAATCTGCGAGCGGCGCTCGTCGCCGAATTCAGCGCGGATCGCCGTGAGTTCGTCGGCGATGATGGCCGTAATGCGCTCTGGCCGCGACAGAATGTCGAGCAGGTCAGCGATCTGCGCCATCACTTCGCGGTATTCCTGGACGATCTTGTCCTGTTCGAGGCCTGTGAGGCGCTGCAGCCGCATCTGCAGGATTTCCTGCGCCTGGGTGTCAGACAGCTTGTAGAGGCCGTCCCCCTGCATGCCGAACGCCGGCAGCAAACCTTCCGGGCGATACGCGGCGCGCCCGCCTGCGGTTTCACTCTCCGCACGCGAGAGCATGTCGCGCACGAGACCGGAATCCCAGCTGCGGCTCATCAACTCGGCCTTGGCCACGGGCGGCGTGGGCGCCGCCTTGATGATCGCGATGAACTCGTCGATGTTGGCCAGCGCAACGGCCAGGCCTTCGAGGATGTGGCCACGCTCGCGCGCCTTGCGCAGGTCGAAGACCGTCCGACGCGTCACCACTTCGCGCCGGTGCAGCAGGAAGCACTCCAGCATCTGGCGCAGGTTCAGCAGGCGAGGCTGGCCATCCACCAGCGCCACCATGTTCATGCCGAACGTGTCCTGCAGCTGCGTATTCTTATAGAGGTTGTTGAGCACAACCTCGGGCACCTCGCCGCGCTTCAGTTCGATCACGACCCGCATGCCGGACTTGTCCGATTCGTCGCGGATGTCGGAGATGCCCTCGATGCGCTTTTCCGTCACCAGTTCGGCAATGCGTTCGAGCAGCGTGCGCTTGTTAACTTGATACGGCAGTTCGTCGACGATGATCGCCTGGCGCTGGCCGCGGTCGATGTCCTCGAAGTGCGTCTTGGCCCGCATCACCACGCGGCCGCGGCCGGTGCGGTAGCCCTCGCGCACGCCCGAGATGCCGTAGATGATGCCGGCGGTCGGGAAGTCCGGCGCGGGAATCAGCTCGATCAGCTCATCGACCGTGGCTTCCGGATTGCGCAGCAGATGCAGGCATCCGTCGACGACTTCATTGAGGTTGTGGGGCGGAATGTTCGTCGCCATCCCCACGGCAATGCCGGACGAGCCGTTGATCAGCAGATTCGGAATGCGCGCCGGCAGAATGGACGGCTCGGTTTCAGAGCCGTCGTAGTTCGGCTCGAAATTGACGGTTTCCTTGTCGATGTCTGCCAGCAGTTCGTGGGCGATCTTGGACAGGCGGATTTCGGTGTAACGCATCGCCGCGGCGTTGTCGCCATCGACCGAACCGAAGTTGCCCTGACCGTCGACCAGCATGTAGCGCAGCGAGAAGTCCTGCGCCATGCGCACGATAGTGTCGTACACAGCGGTGTCGCCGTGCGGATGATACTTACCGATCACATCGCCGACGATACGCGCGGATTTCTTATAGGGACGGTTCCAGTCGTTGTTGAGCTCGTGCATCGAGTACAACGCACGACGATGCACCGGCTTGAGACCATCCCGAACATCTGGAAGGGCGCGGCCCACGATCACGCTCATCGCGTAAGCGAGGTACGAGCTGCGCATTTCTTCTTCGAGCGATACCGGGAGTGTCTCTTTGGCGAATTGATCCATTGGGCGAACGATGGGAGGCCCCGTAGTGATCACTACAAGGCGCTGCGGTTGCGCGAATAACAGAACATTTTACCATGCCGCAAGCCCCCTCCTCCTTGCATCGGCGAGCGACGCATCCTCAACCCCGGGCACGTTCCCTGCGAGGGTGGGCAAAACCGGCGATCCAGTCCCCATAAGGGTTTGCGAGCTGTTTTTTGCCTTGTTGCGTACACACCACAAGGCCATGGCGCCCCGTTCGAATCGCTTATATTTGCTTTTTAGGAGTGCGTGCTTGTGGCACAATCCCCCAGCGAAGAGGCAGACATTGTTCGAAGTGGAGCCTTCACCACACCGAGAATGTTATACTCCGAAGAATGTATGACTTGTTTTCGTCCCATCTGCTCGCAGTCTTCTGCGGTGATCTCATCCTGAGAGGAGAAATATGAAAAAATTTGCCAAGCTCGCGTTCGCTGCAGCTGCGGTAGCCATGGCTGCGTCCGCCTACGCTCAGTCGGTGCCCTACGAAAAGAAGGCCGTCAACGACAACTGGGGTAACGGCACGAGCGAGTGGGTCTGGAAGAACGGCACGAACGAACTGTGCTGGCGCAATGGCTTCTGGACGCCGGCAACCGCCAACGCACAGTGCGACGGCGCTCTGGCTCCTGCTGCTGCTCCGGCTGCCGCTCCGGCCGCTCCGGCTGCCCCGGTGGTGTCGAGCGAGAAGGTCACGTTCGCTGCTGACGCCCTGTTCGACTTCGACAAGGCTGTGCTGAAGCCGGAAGGCAAGGCCAAGCTGGACGACCTGGTCTCGAAGCTGAAGGGCATCAACCTGGAAGTCGTGATCGCTGTTGGCCACACCGACTCGTTCGGTTCGGACAAGTACAACGATCGCCTGTCGGTCCGTCGTGCTGAAGCCGTGAAGGGCTACCTGGTCAGCAAGGGCATCGAAGCCAACCGCGTTTACACGGAAGGCAAGGGCAAGCGCCAGTTGAAGGTTGATCCGAAGTCGTGCAAGGGTTCGCGCAAGGCACAAATCGCCTGCCAGCAGCCGAACCGTCGTGTGGAAGTCGAAGTGGTCGGCACCCGCAGCGCACAGTAATTCGGTCAGCACCGGAAAAAAAGCCCAGCTTTCGCTGGGCTTTTTTTTTGCCCTCCATTCCGGAGGATCGCTTCCGCTTATTTCCGAATAAGCGAGGAACAAAAAAGCGATGACGCCAACGCGCCATCGCTTTCTTTTTGGCGTATCGCGGATCTTCCGACCGGCCCTCGTATTAATTAGTAGGCAGGGGTAGCCTGATCGTTGGCGACCATTGCGCGATCGCCAACACGCAGGTTGTTCGGGTTACGCTGCGTGACGGTCGCAACACGTCCGTCGTCCAGGCGTACCGTCACGCGATAAACGGTCTGGCCGCCCGCGCCGGCGCGTTGCTCCACCTGATTACCCGCGTACGCACCGAGCGCGGCGCCCCCGATCGTTGCCACCGTATTGCCCGTGCCGCCGCCCACCTGGTGGCCGAGGATCCCGCCGGCCACACCGCCGATGATCGTGCCCAGGATGCCCGAGCTATTGGCCGGCGCCTGCATTGGCTGGATCGACTCGACCCGGCCATACAGCGCGCCCGTTTGCTGCGGCTGGCCGCCGTACGCGGGGGGCGGGGCATATCCGCCGTTGTAGCCACCGCCATAACCGGGGGCGGCGCAACCGGCCAAGATCATCATGCCCGCAATACCGAGCCCTACAACAATGCGTTCGGTTTTCATTGGTCTCTCCTTGAGCGTTGGTGACAGTTGGAGAAAGCGCATGCGCATTTGTTCACCTCTGTTTCAAAGTGAAACTTTTCCGCCTTCAACGTCATTGGTCGGGGCCGTGCTTTTTGGTACATTTCTTCACCTAGCCGTTATGCCTTGGCGCAGCGCAACATGACAACCACTCACGCGAACGCCGACCCCGGCGAGCTCGACAAATTCAGTGAACTCGCCCACCGGTGGTGGGACCCGAATAGCGAATTCAAGCCCCTCCACGAAATCAACCCGCTACGCCTCGACTGGATCCAATCGATCGTTCCACTGGCGGGCAAACGCGTTCTCGATGTCGGGTGCGGCGGGGGCATTCTCTCTGAGAGCATGGCGCGTGCCGGGGCCACCGTCAAAGGCATTGACCTGTCACGCAAAGCATTGCGGGTCGCCGACCTCCATGGCCTTGAAGCCGGTGTGCCCGTGGATTACGAGGAGATCGCAGCAGAAACGCTCGCCGCGCGCGAGCCGGCCAGTTTCGACGTCGTGACTTGCATGGAGATGCTCGAACATGTGCCCGACCCCGCCTCCGTTGTGCGCGCTTGCGCGACGTTGGTCAAACCCGGAGGCCACGTGTTCTTCTCGACCATCCATCGCAATGCCAAGGCCTATCTGCTCGCGGTGATCGGCGCGGAGTACGTGCTGAACATGCTTCCGCGCGGGACACACGATTACGCGAAGTTCATTCGCCCCTCCGAGCTGGCCGCGTTCGTGCGGTCCGCGGGCCTCCAGGCCGAGGGGATGCGCGGCCTGGAATACAACCCCATCACGGGCCGCTACGCTCTCACCCGCGACACCAGCGTCAACTATCTGATGGCCACGCGCCGTCCGGCCGACGCATGACCGCCAGCCGTTTTCCCCACCCGCTGGGTGCCGTGCTGTTCGACCTTGACGGCACGCTGGCGGACACGGCGCCCGACCTCGCCGCCGCGACCAACAAGGTCCGCACCGACCGCGGCCTGGAACCGCTGGCCTACGAAGCGCTTCGGCCCGTAGCGTCGCATGGCGCGCGCGGGCTGATCGGCGTGGCCTTCGGCGTGGGGCCCGGCGATGCCGAATTTGAATCGCTGCGGCTCGCGTTCCTGGCCAATTACGAAGCGGAAATCTGCGTGCGTACGCGGCTATTCCCAGGCATGGACGACGTCCTCGCCGAGCTCGGCCGGGCAGGAATCCCATGGGGAATCGTCACCAACAAGTCGGGACGGCTGACGGTGCCGCTGGTGGCGCAGCTGCCGTTTCCCGTCGCACCAGCCTGCGTGGTCGCGGGCGATACGACGCCATACGCCAAGCCGCACCCTGCGCCACTGCTGCACGCGGCGGAGTCGATCACTGTTGAGCCGAAGCACATCGTGTACGTGGGCGACGACCTGCGCGACATCGAAGCCGGCCGCGCTGCTGGCATGACTACCATTGCCGCCAGTTACGGCTATTGTGGTAACGGGCCCTCGCCCGACGAATGGCGCGCCGACGCCTTGATCGCCAGCGCTGGCGAGCTCATTCCGCTGCTGCTCGAATCGCAACGCGCCTGAGCGCGAGGCCGGGGCCAGCGCCCCGGGCATCTTTTTGAGGACCGCCGCCTCTGGATTGGACGCGGCGGTCGATCCACTGACCACGTACGGCCACCGCCCCGGCCGGACCGATACCAGCATGAGCACTTCCCCCGACTCGCGTCCTGATCTGCAACTGAACTCCAGCGGCTGGCGCGCCCGGCTCGATCGCGTGCGGACTTCGGCGGGCTGGCAGCGTGCCGTGCGGGCGGGGCAGTCGCAGCGCACCCGGCGGATCGGGCTGGGCGTGCTGATCTTCCTCGTGGTGTTTGGGCTGGTCGGCGCCTTCGGCGGCCCCCCGCTGCTGCGCCACCTGGCACAGACGCAGTTGAGCAAGGTGCTGGACCGGCCCGTGACCGTCGGCAAGATCGGCATCAACCCGTACACGCTGCGGCTTGACGTCGACCAACTCCACGTTGCCGAGCGCGACGGCAAGACGCCATTCGTCGACATTGGCCATCTGCACGTGAATGCGGCGTGGAGCTCCCTCTTCCACCGCGCCCCCGTGATTGAAGCGCTGAGCATCGATGCGCCGCGCGTTCGCATCGTGCGTACTGCTGATCAGCGCTTCAATTTCTCCGACATCATTGACAGGCTCAATCAGCCCGAGAACCCGCCCAAGCCGAAATCCGAAGAGCCGGCGCGCTTCGTCTTCGCCAACCTGCAGATCAGCAATGGCGCAATCGACTTCGTGGATCAGCCGCTTGGGACACAGCACAAGGTAGACGCGCTGCAGATCGGCGTGCCCTTCCTGGCGAGCTTGCCGGCCGACGTGGACATCTTCGTGCAACCGCTGCTGGCGGCGCGCATCGACGGCGCACCCCTGCACTTCGCCGGCAAGACGAAGCCGTTTGCCGAATCGCTGGAATCCAACCTCAACATCAAGATCGACGGGCTCGATCTGCCGCGCTATCTCGGCTACGTGCCAGGCCCGCTGCCCGTGGCCGTGCCGCAAGGCAAGCTGACGACCGACCTGACGATCGATTTCCAGAAGCCCAAGAGCGGCGCGCCGGTACTGCGCCTGCACGGCACGGCGGGCGTCGACCACCTGGAGGTGACCGACGCGAAGAAGGCTCCCCTGCTCGCCGCTAGACAAGTGCGCGCCACGCTGACCGATGTGCGCCCGCTGGACAACGTTTTCCATCTCGATGCGCTGTCGCTCGATGGTGTGCGCGTCGATGCCGTGCGCGGCACCGATGGCGCGGTCAATTTTGCGCAGCTTGGCGGCAAGTCGGCGCCCGCCGAGGTCAAGCAGGCGCAACCCGCTCCGGCCCCGGTCGCCAAGCCCAAGCCTTTGGACGTGGCGGTCAACAAGCTGGAACTGGCGAACAGCATCGTCCACTGGCGCGACGCCACCACACAACCGGCTGCAGAGCTGACGCTGAAGGACCTCCACGGGCAAGCCGCCGTGCGCACGCTCGGCGGTCCCACCACGCTGGACGTAGGCGCCAAGCTTGCACAAGGCGGCGCGCTCAGCATCAAAGGCAACACCTCGCTCGAGAAGAACACCGGCGAACTGGAGCTGCACCTTGATGCCGTCAAGCTGGCAGGTGTCGGCCCGTATCTGCGCCAAGGGGGAGCGCCCCAATTGCAGGACGGCGCGCTGTCTGCCGAAGGCAAGATCGCGCTCGACTTCGGGACCGACAAGTTCAACGTGCGCGCAGAACCGTTGAGAGCCACCCTGGCCGATCTTTCCTTGGCACCGTCCACCGGCAAGAACACCGCACTGCGTGCGAAGCATCTGAGCGCGGATGTGAAGCGCTTCGACTTGGCCGCACGCACGCTTGCGCTGAACGAAGTGCGCGCCGACGGACTGCAGATCGACGTGCTGCGCAAGAAGGACGGCACCACCACGTTGACGTTGCTCGATGGCGCGCAAACCGCCACCAGCAAACCGGCCGCGCCGGCCAAGCTCCAGGCCAAGGCTCCGGCCGAAAAACCCTGGGCCGTGACAGTGCAGGCGCTCAAGCTGGACAACAGCGCCCTCGGCTTCGAAGACCTGTCGAATTTGCGTCCGGTGAAGGTGCGTGTCGAGCCGCTGAACGTGGTCGTGCAGAGCGCCTCCACCGACCTCGGCAAGCCCGTCAACGTGCAAATTGGAGCGGGGATGGGCGCCAAGGGCAAGCTCGACGTGCGCGGCGAAGTCGTTCCGCAACCGCTGAAAGCGGACCTGCGCGTGAACTCGCAGAACCTGTCGCTGGCGGGCTTGGATCCGTATCTCGACAAAACCCTGAACGCCGCCATCACAAGCGCGCTGCTGACGATGGACGGCCGCCTCGTGGTCAGCCAGGGCAAGGCGCTGACGGTGAGCTACCAGGGCAATGCGACGCTGGGCAACGTACGGCTGCAAGACCGCGTGAGTTCGGACGACTTCCTGCGCTGGCGTTCGCTTGCGCTCAACCGCATCCAGGCCAATTACGACGGCAACACACCACGCGTGCGTGTGGGCGCGGTGGCGCTGTCGACGTTCTATGCACGGGTCATCATTAACCCGAACGGACGCCTGAACCTGCAGGACATCCGCGTGCAGCCGAGCGAAGACCGCCGATCCCTCACGCAGAGCGAACCTGCCGCGGGCACGGCTGCCACGAGCGCGCCAGTGGCAGCCTCGGCGCCCGCTTCGCCCCCGGCGTCCGCCGTGGTTGCGTCCACCACACCCGCGCCCAAGGCGGGCGGCGCAGACTTGCGCGTCGATGCCATCACGCTGCAAGACGGCAACATCCGCTTTACCGACAACTTCGTCAAACCGAACTACACCGCCAACCTCACCGCCATCGGCGGCTCCATCGGCACCATCAGCACGGCGCCCACCCAGCCCCCTGCAGACGTGACGCTGCGCGGCAGTGTCGACGGCACCGCGCCGGTGGACATCCACGGCAAGGTCAACCCGCTCGCGCCGACGGCCTTCGTTGACCTTACCGCCAAGGCCAACGGCGTGGAGCTGACCAACCTCACGCCCTATTCCGCCAAATATGCCGGCTACCCGATCACCAAGGGCAAGCTGACGATGGACCTCCACTACCTGCTAGACCAGGGCAAGCTGACGGCGGACAACCACATCTTCATCGACCAGCTCACCTTCGGCGACCGTGTGGAGAGCAAGGACGCCACCAACCTGCCGGTGCGCCTGGCCGTGGCGCTGCTCAAGAACTCGCGCGGAGAAATCGACGTGCGCGTGCCGGTGTCGGGCTCGCTCGATGATCCGCAATTCAGCCTCGGCGGCGTCATCCTGCGCGCGTTCGTCAACCTGATCGTACGGGCTGTGACCGCGCCGTTCTCGCTGCTCGCCAGCGCATTTGGCGGCAGTGGCGGCGAAGAGCTCGGCTACATCGAGTTCGACCCCGGCACCGCCGTCATCACGCAGGCGTCGCTTGTCAAGCTAGACAAGCTCGCCACGGCGCTGAAGGACCGCCCGGCGCTCAAGGTCGACATCGTCGGCCGCGTCGACCCCGAGCTCGACCGCGACGGACTGCGCCGCGAGGCCGTGAACCGGCAGATCCGCGAACAGAAGCTCAAGGACGCGGGCGATGCCGCCGAAGCCGACGCCACCGTCTCCCCCGAAGAGCAGAACAAGTATCTTGAACGCGCGTACAAAGCCGCCAAATTCCCCAAGCCGCGCAACATGATCGGCCTGGCGAAATCCTTACCGCCCGAAGAAATGCGCAAGCTGATGGAGACCAATGTGCAGGTGACCGATGCGGACCTGCGCGAATTGGCACAGCGCCGCGCCAACGCCATTCATGTGGCCTTGGCTGAACGTGTGGATCCGGGACGTCTCTTCGTAGTAGCCCCGAAGCTCATCGCGGATGGCATCAAGGACAAAGGCAAGACGACCCGGGTTGATTTCGCACTGAAGTAGCCCATCTATGGGATAATCGATCTTCTTCTCTGGGGCCGACCTGGTTTCGACGTGGGTTGCAAAGCAGTGGAGGGCATACCGAGGACCCGTCACCTCGTTAATCAATGGGAATGCAATAACTGCTAACGACGAACGTTACGCACTGGCAGCCTAAGGGCCGCCGTCCTCGCACTGGCTCGCTGACGGGCTAGGGTCGCAAGACCAGCGAGGTCATCTACGTCAGATAAGCCTCGGGAGTGTCACGGGCCCGAGGACGAAAACCTAGTGACTCGCCGTCGTAGAGCGTGTTCGTCCGCGATGCGGCGGTTAAATCAAATGACAGAACTAAGTATGTAGAACTCTCTGTGGAGGGCTTGCGGACGCGGGTTCGATTCCCGCCGGCTCCACCACTTACCCAAAACCCAACCCTTATCGGTTGGGTTTTTTTATGCCCGGAATGCCAGTGTTGGCGCGGTTTCCGGCCTTGCTGCGACGGACGCCGCCGCCCCGGATGACCCGGTTTCGGGCGGTTTTCCGTTCTCTGTCCCCGCCCATTCTCTGTTTCTGCGAAGGAGGACTTCGCACCCACCCCAGAGCTGGCGCGGGTTTCCGGCGGCTTGTTCGTCAGGCAAACCGCCTGCACGCTGGCGACCCGACCCCGAACGGGCTACCCGTTCACGATAGGCCGGACCTCCCAGGTGATTGCCATGCCGGGCCGGTAGACCACCTCGTTGCCGTACTTGATGCTGGCCTTCAGGTGTTCTGCCAAGGGCTTGTCGTACTTTTCGATCTGCCTGATGGCGCGGTCGACGGCGTTGCGGAAGGCGTCACGGACGTTCTTGCGCTTGTCTCCGACCCTGCGCTGTCGCCCGCCGAGGCCCTTGCCGCCCTCGATGTACTTGACCAGGGCCGCCATCTCCTTCTCGATTTCCTCAATGCGGGCGTGGTCATCACGTTCACGCGCTTCTTCCATTTCCTCGAACAGTTCCCTCGCTTGCTGCTTGCACTCGTTCAGCGCACGCCTGTCCGCGACGTCTCCGGCGTCCCCCAAGGGGATACCCTGGGTCACTTGGTAGCCATCTTCAATATCCTCCGGAGCGATGCCGCTGCCGGCAGGATGTTCAATTGTGTTGACGGCATTTCCGACAGCGATCTCATAGACCGACATCTCTCGATCCGGAAACGCCAGCAGGAGGTTGATGTACTCCGCGCCCTTGTCGACGTTGAGCAGGCAGATGGTGTTGCGGCCCTGAAATCGCGTCTCCCAGACCGCACCGCGTTTGCGAAAGAAGTTCGCCGAGCTGGGTGTTGACGACCTTGCTCAGGAAATACTGGAGACCCTCGTTGGCCAGCCGAGCGAAAAAGTGCCGTGAAAACTCGCCGAACTCCCGGGGCTTGCCCAAGTCCGCCAAGGCCGCACGCATCGTGTCCGGGTCGGAAGAGAACAGCGAATGCAGCTTGGGGGCGAGCACATCGTTGACGGCACCGACGATGGCCCGGTTGGCGAGCATGCCGAGATCGGAGCGCTTGCCGTTGCCTTCTACGCGCCGATCCAGCGCCTCGGTGATTGCCGTAGTCACATCGGTGAGCGAGGGATCGGCGGGGAGATGGATGCCCGCCGCGGCGAGATGCAAGAGGATGTCGGGCTTCTTGGCGGCAATCGCCATCTGCGTCATCAGCCAGACGGCCTCGGTGTAGCCGACATCCTTCATGACGAAGGAGAAAGCCTTTTCCGCCGCCGCGATGGTGGCTTGGGCGATCTGAGACACGTTGGCGCCGGCGGCGATCAGGCCGACGACCTCCTTCCACTCCTTCGTCCTTGGCAGAACCCCGAGCCGAACATGCCCCATCCTGTTTCCCCCGTAGAGATCAGTGCATCGCCGTCAATCGTCGCGCTTGATCACGACGATGCTGCGTGCCTTCTTTGCTTCCTTCCTCACATACCCCTTGCGCACCAACTGTGTGATCTGTTCATGAGCGCTGGCGTGGCTGATCCCCAGCGCCTCGGCCAGCTCCTTGACGGTGGGCGGCAGGCCTGTGCTGTCGAGGATCTGACAGATCGCCCTCAACGTCCTGGCCTGCGGCTCCGTAATCCCCTCGGTCTTTCGCTTGCTCATGGCTTTGCTCCTGGCCGACGCGTGCAATATATGACCTGATGAATATCAGGTCAATGGAGGCGACCCGGCGCGAAATCTCTCCGAACCGGCTGCTGACCGAAGGTGCGTCGCCCCCCGCTCATGCCGGTTGAAACGGGATACTCCGACCGCCGCTCGGGCATATTCTTCGTGACGGTCTGATGATTTCACTGGGTACCGATATGACCGTCGAACAAACACTCCCCGAATTGATGTCGCCCTGCGCCCGGGCGCGCGAGGCCGCAGCCATCCTTGCGGCCGCCATTGCCCGCCTGCATGCCACCCGCCCCTGCGACAGCGAGATTTCTCTTGGCTTCCCGGCAGCCGAGCGCGTTCATACAAACCCCTCTACAGAAGGAGTTTGCCAATGAATGCATCGACAACCGGCCCGTCCCTGGCGGCGCAGATCGCCAATCTGCCCAAACTGCCCATGAGCGAGTTGTGGGCGCTTTGGGACAAGTATTTCCCGCGCCGCCCGCCGCACCACAACCGGAACTATGTCGAAGGTCGGCTCGCCTACAAGATCCAGGAGGAAGCGCTGGGCACCAAGCTCGAGGTGCAGACGCAGATGGCGCGCATCGGCGAAGCGCAATCGAAGATCAAGACGCAGCGCGGCGTCGAAGTCCAGGTGGTGCCGGGCACCGTGCTGGTGCGCGAATTCGACAACCGCGAGCACCGCGTGACCGCGCAGGCCGACGGCAGCTTCGAATATGAAGGCCGCCGCTTCAAAAGCCTGTCTGGCGTCGCGCGCCACATCACCGGCACCCAATGGTCGGGACCGCTGTTCTTCGGCATCACCAAGACCAAGCGGGGTGGGAAATGAAAGCGGTGGTCACCAAGAAACGCTGCGCCGTCTACACCCGTGTGTCCACGGACGAGCGTCTCGATCAGTCGTTCAACTCGCTCGACGCCCAGCGCGAGGCGGGTCAGGCCTACATCGTGAGCCAGCGCGCCGAGGGCTGGCTGCCGGTGGGCGACGACTACGACGACGGCGGCTACTCGGGCGGAAACATGGAACGCCCGGCCTTGAAGCGCCTGCTGGCCGACATCGTCGCCGACCAGATCGACATCGTGGTGGTCTACAAGATCGACCGCCTGACCCGCAGCCTGACCGACTTCGCCAAGCTGGTGGAGGTGTTCGAGCGCCACAAGGTGTCGTTCGTGTCGGTCACCCAGCAATTCAACACCACGACCTCGATGGGACGGCTGATGCTCAACATCCTGCTGTCCTTCGCCCAGTTCGAGCGCGAGGTCACGGGCGAGCGCATCCGCGACAAGATCGCCGCCAGCAAGCGCAAGGGCTTGTGGATGGGCGGCTACACGCCGCTGGGCTACGAGATCAAGGACCGCAAGCTCGTCATCGAGGAAAAGGACGCCGAGATCATCCGGCGGATCTTCACGCGCTTCACCGAGCTGCGCTCGATCACCGACGTCGTCCGCGAACTCGCCCTCGAAGGCCTGACCACCAAGCCCAACCGTCTCAAGGACGGCCGCGTGCGCAACGGCACGCCGATGGACAAGAAGTACATCTCCAAGGTGCTGCGCAATCCGATCTACGTCGGCGAGATCCGCCACAAGGGAACGGTGTTTGCCGGGCAGCACGAGCCGATCATCACCCGCCAACTGTGGGATCGGGTGCAGGGCATCCTGGCCGAGGATGCCTACGAGCGGATGGGCAAGACCCAAACCCGCCACAAGACCGATGCCTTGCTGCGCGGGCTGATGTACGGCCCCGACGGCGGCAAGTACCACATCACTTACAGCAAGAAGCCCTCGGGCAAGAAGTACCGCTACTACATCCCCAAGGCCGACAGCCGCTACGGCTACCGCAGCAGCGCCACCGGCATGATCCCGGCCGACCAGATCGAGGAAGTGGTGGTGAACCTGCTGATCGGCGCGCTGCAGTCGCCCGAGAGCATTCAGGGAGTCTGGAACACCGTGCGCAGCCAGTACCCGGAGATCGACGAACCGACCACCGTGCTGGCCATGCGCCGTCTCGGCGAGGTCTGGAAACAACTGTTCCCCGCCGAGCAAGTGCGTCTGGTCAATCTGCTGATCGAGCGTGTCCAGCTCCTCTCCGACGGCGTCGACATCGTCTGGCGCGAGTCCGGCTGGCGGGAGCTGGCCGGGGAACTGCGTCCTGACAGCATCGGCGGCGAGATGCTGGAGCTGGAGGCACTGTCATGAACCGCTCATCCAAGAAGCTGATCAGCGATGGCAAACCCCACGAGCGCCGCCAGGCGGCGTCGGTGGCACACCGGACCGCAAACCCGGCGTCGGTTTCAGTTCGACGCCAACTTCTGAATCCACGGCGCTATCCGAGCGGCGCTTCCTCTCCGAGGCCGAACTCGCCCAACGCTGGGGCATGTCCCCCAAGACACTGACGCGCTGGCGCGGCCTCGGCCGGGGCCCGGTCTTCAACAAGTTCTCGAAGAAGGTGGCCTATCCCCTCGATGGCAAGAACGGCGTGCTCGATTACGAGAAGCGCCACGTCTATGCCTCGACGTCCGAACGTGTGCAGGCGTGAGGAGATGACCATGAACGAACTCACCATCTTCCCCGCCGACATCGCCGCGATGTCCGTCAGCCAACTGGCCGCACTGCCGCCCGCGCAGAAAGCCGAGATCGACAAGAACCTCGATGCGGCCATCGACTGGCTGAAGAAGGCGCGCAACAAGTTCGATGCCGCGCTGGAGCAGTGTTACGGCGAGCAGGCCCGCGCCGCGCTGCGTGAATCCGGCCGCGATTTCGGCACCGCTCACATCAGCGATGGCCCGCTGCACATCAAGTTCGAGCTGCCCAAGAAGGTCAGCTGGAACCAGCAGCAACTGGCCGAAATCGCCGAGCGTATCGTGGCTTCGGGCGAGAAGGTCGAGGGCTACCTCGACATCAAGCTGTCCGTCTCCGAATCCCGCTTCACGAACTGGCCGCCTGCCTTGCAGCAGCAGTTCGCCGCCGCTCGCACCGTGGATTCCGGCAAGCCGTCGTTCCGGCTGGCCCTGGTCTCGGAGGACTGAACCATGAACACCCAACTGATCCCATTCGCCTTCGAAGGCTTGCCCATCCGTGTGACCACGGATGCACAGGGCGATCCCTGGTTTGTCGCGGCCGATGTGTGTGCCGCGCTCCATCTGCCCGATACCCACAAGGCCGTCGCCCGCCTGGACGATGACGAAAAGGGGCGGAATTCAATTCCGACCCCTGGCGGCGAGCAGGACATGACCATCGTCAACGAGCCGGGCTTGTACAGCCTCGTGCTGGGCAGCCGCAAGCCAGAGGCCAAGCGCTTCAAGCGCTGGGTCACGCACGAGGTCTTGCCGGCGATCCGCAAGACGGGCAGCTACGCCGTTCCCGGCGCACTGGCGGCCTTGGACGCACAAGGGGCTGCCCACGCAAGACAACCGCATCCCCGACTCGGTGATCCGCGTGATGCGCCACAAGGGCAAGATCGGTCAGGACATCGATCACCCGGCCGTGTTCCCGGTGGCCCTGCCGGAGTTCGTCATCGAGGCCTACACGGACGCGGGCGACATCGTGTTCGAACCCTTCGGCGGCAGCGGCACGACGATGCTGGCCGCCGAGCGCACCGGTCGCATCTGCCGTACGGTGGAGATCGCGCCCGAGTACGTGGACGTGGCCATCAAGCGCTTCCAGCAGAACCACCCCGGCATACCGGTCACCTTGACCGCCACCGGTCAGTCCTTCGAGCAGGTCGCCGCTGAGCGCGCCACCACCCCTGATGCCGAGGTGGTGGCATGAACTGGCTGGCCGACAAGATCGAACAGTGGCCGACCGCCAAGTTGCTGCCCTACGCCCGCAACGCGCGTACCCATTCCGAGGAGCAGGTGGCGCAGATCGCCGCCAGCATCGCGGAGTTCGGATTTACCAATCCGATCCTGGCGGGCAGCGACGGCATCATCGTCGCTGGCCACGGTCGTCTCGCTGCCGCCCAGAAGCTGGGTCTGGAACGGGTACCGGTGGTCGTGCTCGATCACCTGACGCCGACCCAGCGCCGAGCCCTGGTCATTGCCGACAACCGCATCGCAGAGAACGCAGGCTGGGACGACGCGATGCTAAGGATCGAACTGGAAGCCTTACAACTCGAAGGCTTCGATCTGGACATCACCGGCTTCGACGCCGACGCTCTGGCCGAACTGATCGCAGGAGACGAGCCGGACAACGAGGGTCAGACGGATGAGGATGCGGTGCCCGAGGTCAGCGAGACACCCATCTCGCGTCCGGGCGATGTCTGGATCATGGGCCAGCACCGACTGCTGTGCGGCGACTCGACCGTGGCCGAGAGCTACGAGCGGTTGATGCAGGGCGACCTGGCGGACATGGTCTTCACCGACCCGCCGTATAACGTGAACTACGCCAACAGCGCCAAGGACAAGATGCGCGGCAAGGATCGCGCGATCCTGAACGACAACCTGGGGGATGGCTTCTACGACTTCCTGCTGGCGGCATTGACGCCGACCGTGGCGCATTGCCGGGGCGGTATCTACGTGGCGATGTCCTCCAGCGAACTCGATGTACTGCAGGCGGCCTTTCGCGCCTCGGGCGGTCACTGGTCGACCTTCATCATCTGGGCCAAGAACACCTTCACGCTGGGCCGCGCCGACTACCAGCGCCAGTACGAGCCGATTCTGTACGGATGGCCGGAGGGCGCGCAGCGGCACTGGTGTGGCGACCGCGACCAAGGCGACGTGTGGAGCATCAAGAAGCCGCAGAAGAACGACCTGCACCCGACGATGAAGCCGGTGGAGTTGGTCGAGCGCGCGATCCGCAATTCGAGCCGCCCCGGCAACGTGGTGCTCGATCCCTTCGGCGGTTCCGGCACGACGCTGATCGCAGCGGAAAAGTCAGGTCGCGTTGCGCGACTGATCGAACTCGATCCGAAGTACGTGGATGTGATCGTGCGCCGATGGGAAGAGTTCACCGGGAAGCAGGCCACCCGCGAGGCGGATGGCGCGTTGCTTGATCAGGCGGCGAGCGACTCGTCGACGATCTCGCAGTGAATCACGAAGCCCGTCAGGTAAGGCAGGCCGCGCGGGATGCCGTATTGCTTGCTGGTCTGGCGGCCAATCGTCCAGCCCATCCAGCGTTGGGTGGCTGCGTTGATCGCGTCCGCCAGGGCCTTGCCCTCGTAACGCCCGTTCTGGACGTCGTCGGCAAAGTGGCGTCCGTGGCGGCTGTCGAGGAAGGCCCGAACCGATTCGAGGGGCTGGCCGGTGGCGTCCGAGATGGCGTTCATGGCCAAGGGCCATGCGGCGCTGGCGTGTTCGTTCATCGTGCCCCAAAAGCCCCAGGCTTCGTTCTGGGTGGCGGGGATCTGCGTGGTGGTGTTCATCTCTGGCTCCTTCGGGTTGATCGTTGCGACACCCGTAGTAACGCGCTGTTCGATTGAGAAGCCAAGCGCCGCTTGGCCTCTTTCTCGATCATTCTGATCAGGCGATGCGGTACACCCGCTCGCCGCCCTGCGGCTTGTCCGACACGATGGTCAGGCCCAGCTTCTTCTTGAAGGCCCCGGCAAAGGTGCCGCGCACCGTGTGTGCCTGCCAACCGGAGCCCTACGCCGAGGTGTGGGACTTCGTGCGCGATGCCGACTTTGAAGCCACCGAGCACGCCGAGACCATCAATGACTACCTGTCCTGGCTCAACCGCGTGGACTTCAAGGACTGGGTGCCCCCGGCACTGGTCTACTTCAAGCGTTTCCGGCAGCAACCCAAACTGCTCGCAGAGTTTTTCCAGTCACTGGAACGCCTGACCTATTTCCTGTTGGTCACAAAGGTGGGCATCAACGAGCGCATAGAAACCTACGCTGCGCTCACCAAGGAAATCGAGCCGGAAACCTTCAAGGGGGATCTGGCCGCGCTCACAACGCTCAGGCGTTCTACAACGTCTCCGAGTTCACGCTCGCCACGCTCAAGGCCAGCAGCCAGGGCCAGCGCCTGCGCGAGGACTTCATCGCCTACCTCGATGGCTTCTCGCCGAACGTCCAGGAGATCCTCACCAAGTTCAAGTTCCGCGACCAGATTCAGACGCTGGTGGATGCGCATGTTCTTGGCTACCTGATCGAGGACTTTCTCGACCCCGAGATCAACCTGTCGCCGATGCCGGTCAAGGACGCCGACGGCCGCATCAAGCTGCCCGCGCTGGACAACCACGGCAAGGTGCAATTGATCGACGCCAGCCAGTGGTTTCAGCCGCTGCGCCGTAACCTTGGCAAGAAAAACTGCGAATTGTCCGAGGCCGACATCCAGCGCATCGTCGATCTCTACCTCGGGCCACCGCAGGACACGCCGGAGAGCAAATGGTTCGACACCGCCGACTTCGGCTACTGGAAGATCACCGTCGAACGCCCGCTGCGGCTCAAAAGCCAGCTCAAGCGCAGCGCCATCGAGAGCCTGCGCTTCGCCAGCGGCGATGAGGCCCTGCGCGCCGAGATCTGGGCCAAGTACGGCGACAAACTCTACGCCGAGTTCCCCAAGCTCAAGCCCGAGATCGAGGCGTGGCTGAAGGGCGATATCGGGGAAGAGAACGACGATGCGCAAGGCGATGAGGACGAGGGCGCGCCCGCGAAGAAGGCGGTTCCCGAGAAGCGCCGCAAGAAGCTGCTCGATTTCGCGACCTGGCAACGCGACAAGACCCTGATCGAGCTGGCGCTGCTCGCGCAGCAAGAGCTCGGCGACGGCGTGTTCGACGACCACAACGAGTTCCGCGCTCGCTTCGAGGCGGCTATGGCCAAGCACGGCAAGAAGCTTGCCGCCACCGAAAAGAAGGCCATCTTCAAGGCCGTGAGCTGGCGTGACGAAACGGCGCCACCGGTGATTGCCAAGCGCACCAAGCTGAAAAAGGACGAGCCCTTCGAGCCGGGGCTCGACGGCGTGTACCTCGAGGTGGCGGGCAAAGACCGGTTCTTGGTCGAGTACGAGCCCGACACCGACTTGCGCGATACCGAGCAGGTGCCGCTGAAAGCACCCGGCGGCATCGATGCCTTCTTCCGGCGTGAGGTGCTGCCCCACGCGCCGGACGCCTGGATCGCGCGTGAGGCCACCAAGATCGGCTACGAGATCTCCTTTGCCCGCCACTTCTACAAGCCCGCGCCGCTGCGCTCGCTGGAGGAGATTCGCGCCGACATTCTCGCGCTGGAGCGGCAGACCGAAGGTTTGCTGAGCAAGATCGTGGGAGGGGCGTGATGGTCGTGGCGAACGCTTATCCGAGCTACCGGCAGCCGAAAATGCGCTGGTTCCATCGGGAACAGCGCGTTCATCACGTCACGCCAACCAACCCCGAAAGGAAAACGCCATGAGCCAGATCGACACCATCCTCACCCTCATCGCCCAGAAGCATCTCGGCATCGAAACCCTGCAGACCCGCAACGCCGACAGCCTCGACTTCCACGACACGGCGGTGTGGTGCCTCAAGGACGCGTTGGAAGCGGCCTTCAAGGCGGGCGTCGAATTTGCCGCATCGAGCCAGAAGGCCACGGAAGCGGAAATCGCCAAGGACTGACGGGAAAGCCGCCAAGCCAAGCAGAAAGCGCTTGGCTTCAGTCCCGGACAGCGCGTTCATCACATCGTCATCCACCACCCCCGAAGGAGCAGCCCATGACCACCGCCAACCTGACCCCGGCCCAGCACGCCATCCTGGCCAAGGCCATCAACACCAGCAGCGGCAAGATCGACTGGTTCCCCGACAACATCAAAGGCGGCGCACGCAAGAAGGTGCTCGACGGGATGTTCAACCGTGCCCTGATCACCAACGACGGCACCGACTGGTTCGTCGCCGCCGAGGGCTACGACGCCCTGGGAATGCCGCGTCCCAGCGTGAACAAGACGGGCATCGGGCAATTCGAAGCCAATCTCGACCAGATCATCGCCAACGCTGAAGGCGCGTCAGCCGCCGCGAGCGATCCCGAACTGGAAGCCGCCGTAAACGCCGCCGAAGCAACGTGGGCCAAGCCGCGCACCCGCGACAACAGCAAGCAAGCCGAAGTGATCCGGATGCTGCAACGCCCCGAAGGCGCAACCATCAGCCAGATCTGCACCGCCTGGATCACATTGCCAATAAGGTCAGCCGGGGTTTTGTACTCGGTGACGTACTCCTGAAATTCTTTGACGAGTGTTGCTCGCTGCTTTTGCTTTGCGTAGATCGTGCGGATGTGGCCAAATAACTCGCCGAAGGCATCGCGCCCCAACTGGCTTTCGATCGCGCTCCACTTCTTCGAATAGGCGCGCGCCTTGTCTTCCCCGCCGATGCGTCGGATCGAACCGAGCACTTCCGCCTTAATGATGTCGATGGGTGCCAAATCGAGCCCACGATTGTTCAGTACCGAGAAGATGCGGTAGGCCGCTTCGAGGTCGGGTGTGGAAATGACGACCAGGGAGCAGTCGTTCGCGAGGAATTTCCACAGGGCATTCAAGTCGTCAGGCGACAGGGCCTTGGCCTTTTCGAGCAGCAGCGTGGCGTTTTCGCGGTAACGCAGACGGCTGTCTTTCAGCTTGTCCGTACTGGCGACCAACTGTGCGATGCCACCCGGCTCCTGGATGTACTGACGGAAGAACGCCGCATCTTCCTCGCGGGCGGTGAATCGGTAGCCGGTGGCCTTGCCCAGCATCTCGTCCCCCTCTTCGTAGAGGAAAGGGGTCACGCTTTTGACGCCTGGTGGGTAGTTGGCCGCCTCCCACGCTGCGCGCAGGGCCGCAAACAGGATCGTGAGCGTGGTCAGTCGCTGCTGGCCGTCAACGACCATCGCCTTGGGGTCGCGGTCGTTCTTGATCAGGACGATGCTACCCAGGAAGTATTGGCTTGTGGCCCCGTTGGCCCGGGCGTCCTGCATCGCCGAGTACAGATCATCGAACAGCTCTGTGGCCTGCTCGGTTGTCCAGGCGTAGGGGCGCTGGTAGTCCGGAATCTCGAACTGGTAGCTGCCTTCGAAGATCTCCCGGATCAGCTTGTCGTGGGCTTCAAGTGTCTTGGCCATTGCGCTTGTTCTTTCCTATCGTTTCTTGGGGCTGCTCGGAGCTTGATACCCTGGCGCGAGCTTTGCGTTCTCAACGCCGTACAGCGCCAGCGGATCGCTGAGCCATAGGCGGTACTGTTCTTCCTTGAGGCGGTGGTCGGGCGAGCAGTCCACGCTCCAGCGCAGCAGCATGTAGCCCGCGACGGCGGCGCGAACGCGCATCCGGATCGAGCCGTCGGTCATCCCGTAGTCCATCCTGATGATCTCGGGGTGTTCAAGGCGCGGGTGCGGCACCAACTCCAGCTCGACGATGCGCGTCCACTGGATGTCGTTTTCCGGTCGCTCAAAGGCCTGTGGCTCCTCGTCGAGCAGCGTCGGCGCTTCGATACGGGTGACGACGAAGTCCCGAAACTCTCCGCTCTTGCGATCAAAGGCCCGGACGTGCCAGCGCAGGCCGGTATCAACCAGTGCGAACGGAACGATGACGCGCTCGGATTCACCGCTGCTCATCGAGTGGTAGCGAATGGCGACGGGGCGCTTGGCGTGGATCGCCCGGCAGACCGGAGCCAGCACATCCATCCTGGGGTTGCTCAGGGCGGTGGGCGACTCGCACGGCAGCAGCGGCTGCAAGGACTGATTCGGGCCGTTCACACCATCGCCGAAGCCCAGCGCCAGCGCCGACAGCACGCGCTGCGGGGCGTGGTTGAACAGCGGGGAGAACGCCTGCCCGATCCGGTAGATCTTGTGGCTACCGTCAAAGGTGATGTTCTGCGGCGCGATTTCCCGGTACAGCGCCAAGTCGCGCGTCGCCCCTGCCGGCGCCACGCCGAAGCGCTCAATCAGATCTGGGCGACCGATCTCACCGAAGAAGTAGAGCCGGAAGTCGATGTAGGCCAGCCGCTCGCGCTGGGCGTGGCTCAAGCTCTTGACGCGCTGGGGTTGAGTCACCGAAGGCTCCTCATCCAAGACGGACGACCGAAAGACTGCGATTGGTTTTATGTTTGTCCATTGCCAGGCAGTTCACATCATCAAACTGATGACATTATGCGCCACAACTTGGACTACAACAACACGAGCGTAGCTACGTCTCAGGAGTCGAGTTCGATTCCGTGTTCGGGGATTGAACCGGCGTCCGCAAAAGACGGCCGGACGCGACAGGGGAGAGCCAAGGGATGGTGATCAGCGTAGAATCATCGCCGAACGGTGCTCATTGGAACTCATTGCAGCCGCGATAGGCCGCGTGGCGTCGCCTCAGCACCACCACTATTTGAAAAACCAACCGTTCTCGGTTGGTTTTTTTTCGTCTGTTCCCCCCAGTGTTGGCGTGGTTTCCAGGCCTGGTCTCACGAGCGCCACCTCTGCAAAGGCGGCCTTTCCGCCCCCGCCGACGCATCTCTGTTCTCCGTTTTCTCTGGTGGCCACGCGAGCGTTCTCGAGGTCATTTCCTTTGCTGGCGCGGGTTTAGATGCGGTCGGTTGTAGTCGGCAACTCCTGTAGGGGTGGCGACTGAGGGTGACGATATGCACCGCTACGCGGTAGGCTACTCCCGGCCAGAAGCAGGCATTCGTTTTGCTATTTATATTCTATTGAGCCTAAATCCGGAGAATGGAGAATCAAATCTGCAAGGCTTGCCACCGGACCGCTTAACGAAGTTTCTGAGCGATGTACGAGATAAAGATCTTTGTAAACATCTTCTTCAATCGGAATTGCATGTAACCATCCGCTTGCCTGTTCATGCTTGACCGCGCTTTCCATCACAAGCGAGATTCCTAGCCCTGCGTGGACCGCGTGTTTGACCGCCTCGGTGCTACCTAACTGCATACCCACTGTGAACTCTGCCGAGTCGGCACCGGCATATTGTTGTAGTAGGCGCCCAGTTCCGGTAGCCGCTTCGCCTCCAAGCAAGTTCTGGGATTTTAACCACTTAAGTGGAATGGTCGACTCGGCAGCCCAAGGATGGCCGGGGCGAACAATGACAACCATCCTCTCGCGCCGCCATACTGTTGAGACGAACCCAGGACGTGAGTCCCACCACTCCATTACCGCTACATCCACTTCAAGCGTTTCCAGCAAAGCGGCAATCTCGATATTTTTGCCGATCCTCACATCGATCTTGTTTGCTAATTTATCTTGGAGCGCCTTGATATAGGGTTGTAAAAGATAAATGCCGATATTGGAGCTTGCACCAACGACCAGGCTTTTATTGTGGAGGGCTGCCGTAGCCTTATGGCTAGTACGGAGCAATTGTTCCGCATAGGGGAAAAAAATCTTTCCCTCCAATGTCAGGCTTTGCGGCATTGTTGCGCGGTCAATCAGCCGGGCCTGCAAAGACTGCTCCAGCCGCTTGATATGCTGCGTTACTGTTGGCTGGGACAATCCAGTTTGCTTCGCCGCTTCGCGAAAGCCCCCGCATTTGACGACGGCAATGAACGTCGCCACACGCTCCAGATCTATCACGCCGCCTTTACTCCCGGATACGGCTGATTAATCGCGCCCATCGGTTTTTCACCAGCGAGTGCCTGGATGATGTTCATCGCTGCCTGCCGCTCGATTTCAAGCCGAACTTCCTTGACCGCCGATCCCAAATGCGGCGTAAAAAACGTTTGTGCCGTATTGTCGAGCAGCGCCTTGGGGATAGCCTGCGGGCGATCAGCGCGTATCCATTCTTCCATCTCGAAGACATCGGCTGCATATCCAGCTAGTTTTCCAGACGCCAGTGCTGCTATCACCGCATTCTCATCCACGACCGAGCCGCGACATGCATTGATCAGGTAGCTACCGGTTTTCATCTTGGCCAACGCGGTGGCATCGATCAGATGCAGTGTCTCTGCGGCCATCGGAACCATCGGCACGACATAATCACATTTTTCGAGCAGTTCATCGAGCGTGACGCGCTGTACGTGCCAAGCCTTTTCTTGTTCGGCATTGAGCGGAATCGGATCGCAATACAAGAGATTCATTTCAAAGCCAGCCAAGCGCTGGGCGATTGCACGGCCGACCGCCCCCATACCAATGATGCCAAGCGTTTTTCCTGTCAAACCAGAGCCATATAGTGTCGGCCGCCAGCCTTGGAAGTGTCCGCTACGGATTTGCCTATCGCCTTCCAGCATATGCCTTGTCAAACCGAGAAGAAGGCCGATAGTCAGTTCAGCGGTCGGGATCGTAAGCAAATCCGGCACAATCGTAAGCCATACACCGTGGCGTGTGCAGGCGTTGACATCGAAGTTATCATAGCCTTTAAGCGCGGCGCCGATGACACGCAGCTTTGGACATTCCTCGAGAAACGCGCTGTCGATGCTGTCCGGCATGAAAGCCATGAGTGCATCCGCATCTTTGGCTCGCGCAATTACCTCAGAACGCGGCAAGGTTTCCCGTGTGGTGTTGGGGATAACATCGGCGCTAGCGGACAACAATTCGATGATTTCCGGGTGCACCCAGTGGGTGAGGACGACTTTGGGCTTCATAAAAACCTTTGTAAGCTTTGGGAGTTATTTGAACTTGCGACGCAGGAAGGAGCTGAAGGCGTCGACGAGGGTAACCATGCCTAAAATAACCAGCAAAATAGCCGAGACATCCTGGTATTGCATGATGCGCAGAGAGCCCATCAGCTCGAACCCGATTCCACCGGCGCCGACCATGCCCATCACGGTCGAAGCACGGAAGTTGTATTCCCATCGATAGATCGCGGTATCGGCCATTTGCGGAAGCACTTGGGGAAAGATCCCATGAAAAATCACCTGCAATGGCGTGCAGCCCGCTGCATGCGCGGCTTCTACCGGTGCCGGATCGGCATGTTCGATCGATTCCGAAAAAAATTTGGCGATCATGCCAACCGAATGTAAGCCTAGGGCTAAAACACCCGGCAATGCGCCGAAGCCAACGGCTGCCACGAACAGGATGCCCATGATCAGTTCGGGTATCGATCGCAAAGCGTTTAACAGGCCGCGTGTGGCTTGATACACGAGTGGATGAGGGCTAGTATTCCGCGCGGCGAGCACTCCTAAGGGAATGGATAGCAATACCGCGATTGCCGTGCCGGCGATACTCATGGCCAAGGTATCCAGTACCGGTTTGACCCAGGTGCCAGCCTGCGAGAAGTTCGGTGGGAACATCTCGCCGGCAATTTTTACCAGGCTTGGCATGCCATCCTTCAATCGCTCGGCATCAAATAGGCCGACGTAATACCAGCAACCGATCACAATCGCCAGCACAACGGCAAACTGCAGTATCGTGCGGTTCCATACGCGCTGGCGCTCGGCCAGAATCAAACCAAAATCAGCTTGCATGCTGTCGCTCACTTAGAACTTCGACAGATCGAGCTTGAGCAGTGTGCCAAGGCTGCGCACCACGTCATAGTCTTTGTCGCTGATCGGGCCGAAACCATCGGCTTTGAAAGGTTTCAGGACTTCCGGATCTTTGAGATTCAAGAAGGCTGCACGGATCTTTTCCTTCAGTTCCGGCTTCAGATTGCTGCGCATGGTCCACGGGTATTGCGGATATGGCTTCGATTCGGCAAGAACTTTTACTTTGTTGGGATCGACCAGTCCGCGCTGAACCAGGGATTCAAAAATCGGCTTACTCAAGCCGCCAGCCTGCGCGTGACCGTTTTGCACGGCCATGGCCACCGCGTCATGCGCACCGACAAAGTGTTCGCGATAGTTTTCGCCGGCTTTCAAACCGTTTTCCGCCAATATCGACTTCGGAATCAAATGGCTGGAGGTGGATGCCTTATCACCGTAAGCGACATTCTTGTTGACGATATCACTGATTTTGGCGATGCCGGCGCCAGTATTGGCGATCAATACGGACTGGTAGGTAGTGCTACCCTTTTGCTTCATCGCTGCGAATGGCTCGATGTCGCTCTTTTGCTTAGCCAGCACATACGACAAGGGGCCAAAATATGCCATGTCGATACGGCCGTGACGCATGGCTTCGATCATTGACGAGTAATCAGTGGTAACCACCAGCTCAATTTTCTTTCCCAGCTCTTTTTCCAGATAGATTTCGAGCGGCTTGTTGTTTTTAATTACGGTCGATGCGTTTTCGTCCGGCAGCAGCGCAACTTTGAGCGTTTCTGGATCGGGATTGGATGATGCATGGCCAATGCTGCAGACGGCGGCAAGCAAGACAGACATTAATGCGGATGCGAGTTTTTTCATAATCAATCCTTTACGGTAGCAAGTTGCATGGGAAATGAAGTATCGATAAGCCGTTCCTCTCGAGCGTCTTGTGGAACGCTCAAAGAAGAACGGGGTACTTGTTCATACAGCGTGTCGTAACTGGCTTGATCCAAAGTCTGCGGGGCGGCATCAAAAATGACTCGGCCATGGGACAGGCCAATAATACGGTCGGCATAACGTTGAGCGAGGTCTACCTGATGCAGGCTGACGACCGCCGAAATCCCGTCCTCTTTACAAATGCGGTGCAGCAGACTTAGCACTCGCTCTGCAGTAGCAGGATCGAGGCTGGCTACCGGTTCATCAGCCAACACCAGTTTAGGTTGCTGAGCCAGAGCCCGGGCAATACCGATGCGTTGCTGCTGGCCGCCGCTCAATGCGTCGACACGGCTTAAGGCTTTGTGCAATAAGCCGACTCGGTCCAGACTTTGCAGGCATATGGATTGATCCTTCGCCGGGAGGGGGAATAGACTGCGTAATGCCGTGTGGTAGCCCATTCGGCCCATCGAAACGTTTTGCAAAGCCGTCAGTCGGCCAATCAATTGATGCTGTTGAAACACCATGCCAGTCTGTCGGCGATGCATGCGCAATGCACGCGAGTTCGCCAAATTTCCTAAGCCGGCGACAATGGTGGCGCCGCGCTGCGACGCATGCAGCGAATTAATACAGCGAAGTAGCGTGGATTTTCCAGCGCCGGAAGATCCGAGCAATACGGTGAACTGTCCCTGATGGAGTTTGAGAGTGGTGGGATACAGTGCAATCGCATCACCATAACTGACTGAGACATTCTGTAGTTCGATCATGACACCTCCGGCAGATTTGAATTCGTAATCAAAAATGATGAATTGATTACGAATCTGAATTGCAGCGATGGTAATGTCGTGATATGACACCCTGATGACATCGTTGATGTCATTTTTGTGACATGGTCGCGGGTGCCTGTGAGGGAAATAAGTTGTGCTATCTATGCCAAATATAGACGTCTGCTATCGGCCACGACCGGTCGTTTGCTTACGACAGCTATCGGGTAGGCTGTCGGAAGGAGAAAACAAGACAATGGCACAAGACGCACTTCGGCTCGCTGTACTCATCGACGCGGACAACGCCAGCGCAGCGGTTATCAAGGAGCTGCTGGAGGAGGTCGCGAAGTACGGGGTCGCGACTGTGAAGCGCTCCTACGGTGACTGGACTACGCAAAACCTGGTGGGTTGGAAGGATCACCTCCACCGCCATGCAATCCAACCGATGCAGCAGTTCGCCTACACCAAGGGCAAGAACAGCACGGACAGCGCCTGCATCATCGACGCCATGGACTTGTTGTACGGAGGCAATGTAGATGGCTTCTGTCTCGTCAGCAGCGACAGCGATTTCACTCGACTTGCCACTCGCCTACGGGAGGCCGGCAAGGTCGTTTATGGGTTCGGGGAACGCAAGACTCCAGACGCTTTCATCGCGGCTTGCGACAAGTTCGTCTTCGTTGAGGTGTTGAAACAACCTGCCACAGGCGTAGACCCTGGGTTACCCGTACAGGTGAAAGACGTTCCGCCCCTTCACGGTCTGCTGTCGCACGCAGTGAAAGAGACACAGCGTGACACGGGCTGGTCGTCGCTCTCAGCCGTAGGCTCCTTCATCAGCAAAAACCACGCATCATTTGATCCGCGGAACTACGGCTTCAGCAAGCTCAGCGACCTGGTGCGCAAGCAACACCACTACCTGGAAGTCAAGGAGACCACAGATGCTGCAGGCTTAAATCACTTGCACATCAAGCTGAAGTAGTCCCATTTGGATGACCCAGCCTCCTCATGCGCGCGTGAGTGCTTCCGGGAGGTCAAATCACGCAACTCGCTGGCGGCATTGGGTCGAAAGTGTTAGTTCAACTTTGGACAGTATCGTGCAGTACTAGTTTCTGGGCAGCCCAGCCGTTGGGCAAGGGGCGGCGCATCACCTTCTCCAGCACGGCATCGGGCGAGCCCACCAGCCGTTCCACGACCTCCGGGGCCAGGAGCGTCAGCCGCATGACCCGGCGCACCTGCGTCACGTCCATGCCTTCGGCCTCGGCGATCTCGGCTACTGATGCCGCCCGCTGCTCATCCAGAAGGCGTTGCCAGTGGTGCGCCAGTCCGAGCGCCCGCATCAACGCGGTGTCCTGCGCGGCCGACCGGGCTTCCCGCTCCCGGGTGGCCTCGGACAGGAATTCCTGTGGAGCGTCCAGGGGCGTGATGACCTGCTTCTTCAGCCCCCGCTTCACCAGCGTCCAGGGCACGAAGGTTTCCAGTTGCACGCCGCCTGCTGGACTCGGCAGTTGATAGGTGACCGGATCACCCTTGAACCGGCCCCGGTGCTTCTTGCTCATGCGTCCTCCTCAAAGCGCTTCACGATCTGGCGTTGCGCCTCCCAATCCACCGGCAGCGGGTTGCGCTGGAACCAGATCAGGTTCATCCGGCGAGGCTGCCGCCCGGCCATCAGCAGTTCGAGGATGTCGGGCGCGAGCAGGCTCAGGCGCATCAGTTCGTTGGTGACCGATGGGTGTAAGCCTTCGGCCCGGGCGATCTCCGAGCCACTCTTCATCTCGCCGGTGTCCACGAGGTGCTGCCAGTAGAAACCGCGTGCCACCCCCTCCAGCAACGTCACATCGTGAACATGGCGGTCGTCGGCGGCCACGCGCCGCGCGCCCCGGCGGCGGAATGTCAGTGGCACGAAGGTTTCCAGTGTGTCGTTCATCAGGCCTCCACCTCCACCAGTTCCGCGCCGATGCCTCTCCGGGCGAACTCGCCGATCAGGGCGTCCCAGCCCAGTTCCCGCCACTTCACCTTGATGCCCTGAACCTCGCCGATGTGGACGAGGTCGATGCGCTCGATCATCAGGTTGGCGATGCGGTGGCGCTCGACCGGGAACAGTTGATCCCACACGTCGTTGAGCCGTCCCATCGCCATCACCGTGGTGGCTTCATCGACTTGTCCGCCATTGCGCTGGATATGACGCACCACCGATGCGATGGATTCCGGGCTGGTCAGCACGGTGCGGATCTGGGCCACCACTGCCGCCTCGATCTCCGGCGCAGGTAATCGCTCGTAGCTCTTGCCCGGTGCTCCGAACCGGCTTTCCGACTTGGACACGTAGTAGTGGTACTTGCGCCCGTTCTTGCGTGAGTAGGTCGGGTACATCCGTTCGCCCGAGGGGGCGTACAGCAGGCCGCGCAGCAAGGCGTCGGTGCGCGACCGGATCTTGGTTTCCACCGACCGGGCGTGTCCATCCCTGGCCAGCACCGTGTGGACCTTGTCCCAAAGCTCCTGGTCGATGATCGGCGGGTGAGCGCCGGGGTACCAGTTCCCCTTGTGCGACAACTCGCCCAGGTAGATGCGGTTGCGCAGCAGCTTGTGCAGGTACTTTTTGTCGATGCGCGTGCCCTTGCGGGTCTGGCCCTCCTGCGTCGTCCAGGCCTTGGTAGTGATGCCGTCGGCGGTGAGATTGACGGCGATCTGGGTTGGAGAACCAATGGTCAGCATCTCCTCGAAAATGCGACGCACCACCGCCGCCTCGGCCTCGTTGATGACCAGCAGGCGGTTGTCGACGTCGTAGCCCAGGGGCGGGACGCCACCCATCCACATCCCCTTGCGCTTGGCGGCGGCGATCTTGTCGCGGATGCGCTCGCCGGTGACCTCGCGCTCAAACTGGGCGAAGGACAGCAGGACGTTGAGCATCAGCCGACCCATCGAGGTGGTGGTGTTGAACTGCTGGGTGACCGACACAAAGGACACCCCGTGGCGTTCGAACACTTCAACCATCTTGGAGAAGTCGGCCAAGCTGCGCGTCAGGCGGTCGATCTTGTAGACCACCACGATGTCGATCTGGCCGCGCTCGATGTCCGCCATCAGGCGTTTCAGCCCCGGCCGATCCGTGTTGCCGCCAGAGAAGCCGGGGTCATCGTAGTCGTCGGCCACCGGAATCCAGCCCTCGGATCGCTGACTGGCGACGTAGGCGTGGCCCGCCTCCTTCTGCGCGTCGATGGAGTTGAACTCCTGGTCAAGTCGTTCATCCGAGGACACCCGGCAGTAGACGGCGCAGCGCTTGCGGGCCTTGGTGCTGGCAATATCGCTCATCGCGCACCTCCCTTGCTCAGGCCAAAGAACAGCGGCCCCGACCAGTGCGCGCCCGTGATGTGGCGGGCCACCGCCGTCAGGCTCCTGAAGTTGCGCCCCTGGTACTCAAACAGCCCCTCGGCGGTGACTGTCACCCGATGTTCGCGCTCGCCCCATTCGCGCAGCAGGATCGTGCCCGGCGCGAAATCGAACTCGCGCGGCTTGGCCCGCAGCTTGATCTTGGAGTGTTTTGCGCCGATGGCTTCCAGGCGCTGCTTGGTCTCGGGCGCAAGGCCACCGAAGGCTTCCTCCTGCAGCTTGTAGGCGAGACGGGACTCGACGTGCGTGCGGTTGGGGTAGTCCGGGCGACGCGGGAAATACTGATCCCACACCGTCCAGAGCTCGGACATCGGCAGGCAAGCCAGCTCCGCAATCCGCGCGGCGACGGATGCTTGTTTCTCGTTCATCACAACTTCTCCTCTTGATAGGGGGTTGTATGAACGCGCTGGTCGGGCAGGAAGCCAAGGCCAACTGCTCTCTGTTTTGGCTCATCCGCGACGAGGGTCCGGACGATGGCGGCCGCAAGGATGGCGGCGATTTCGCCAGCACGGGCGCTGGCGCTCATCTCTGGGGGAGATGCGAGTTCGAGGTTCTTCATGACGGCTCCGAGGAATTGCAACCGTCAGGGATAGTGAGCCCGATTTTCCGAAGTAAATCTCAACGCTGATTAATCGGCGCGGCTCGATGGCCGGGCGCTGGTCGCTACGCTTTGACGAATGGCGACAGCACCTGATGCAGAAGATGGCGTGGCGGCGCCTCAGCCAAAATCGGTGCAAGCAAGGCTGACAGTGGCTGCTGATCGACACCCGCCTGCGTGCTCGCCTGCTGCAAGGCATGGGCTGTGTCCAGGATGTCTGCGCCGGTGATCTCATAACCGTGGCCACGCGCAATCCAGCGCAGCGCTGACAGAGCGGCATGGATGGCGAACTGCGGTTGGTCGACTGCGAAGTCTCTGGCGGCGCGGGTCAAGGTCCGGGGATCAGTAGGACTTTGATTGGCGAGTTCAGCGGCGAGCGCAAACAGGCCCGCATCCTTGGCCGCAGCGAACCATTTGCCTTCTGTGCCGGGCGTGCTGGCGACCAGATCCCGCAGTATGAGCTCCGGTGGAACGTGGCTGTACTTCTTGGCGATGGCACGAAAGGTGGCCAGGTTCGTGGTGCCTTGGTTGGCCTCGATGGCATAGCGCCGGTAGGCTTCATCGGCCAAGCCTGACGACAGCAGGATGGCCTCGCAGGCCTCAGCGATCTGCCAGCCCGGATCGTTGAGTCCGCGTGAGTCCTCGGCATAACGGATCGCCTCGGCTTTCTTGCCCATCGCGGCCAAGGCCTTCACCCCCCAGCGTCGGTCGTGCCACCACTTGAACCGCGCCTTGTCGATCAGGGCCAGCAACTCGTCATGACGACCTGCCGCGAACAGCGCGGACAGACAGGCGCTGGTGCCCTTGAAGTAGCCATGCCCAGATGCGCTCGGACTCCACACGCTTTCAACGACAGGGATGAACTCATCGGCCCAGCGCGAGGCCATGTCCGGCGTCACACACAGTTCACCCCAGTGGTCGCCCAGCAGTTCGATGTAGGGTATTTCATCGTCCTGCAACGCCTGCCACAACCGATCCAGCCAGCGTTGCCGCTGTTTGGGCTCGACGTTGGCCTTGACGATGAGGGGCACCAGGGTCTCGATGGCTTTGTTCACGGCGGAGCCCAGCGCCCCGGAGGAGCTGTCTACCTGCTCCAGTGCGGGCGAGATCTTCTCCAGCAAGGTAACGGCACCCTCGGCGGCCAGCACCGGCTCCTTGCGGGCCACCTGCTTGATCTCGGCCAAGGCCTCCTTGATGCGCTGGATGGGCGTGTCCGAACGCCAGCCGAAGGCATGCCGCCGAAACCGTGATGCGAACTGCCATTTGTACGCGACGCCGGTCATGCATCCTCCATGACTTCGGAGGCGGCTTCTGGCTGGTCATCGTCCTCGACAGGGGCGTCAACGGTCGGCAGATTCAATTGCCAGGCATGCGAGCCTTTGACCCGAACGAGGTAGTTGCGCCACGGTGAGTTTTTACTGGTGAACAGGTTGGATGGCGAAGCGCAGCCCGTGTCCTCCATCAGCTTCTTGGTGTTCACGTGCGGCGAGCCCGCTGCATGGGCATCGACCAAACGCTGCAGCACCATGATCTTGGCTTTGTTCGTCACCTTCCACGGTGCTTGTCCAGGGAGGTATAGCGTGGCGGCATACCCATCCGGAGAGAGCTTCAGCGCAACCGAGGTGCCGCCCATGGCAGCCAGTTGCCCGTGGCGATAGGCCAGCTTCAACTGCGCCAAGTCGATGGCCGTCGTTGCACCAGCAGCAGACAGCACGTCCTCGATGGGTATCACCACGTTAGTTCCGGCAAACGGAAAGGGTTCCGATGCCGTGGTCAGCAGGATGCCGGGGACGCTGCGTGGACGCAGGCGCAAGGCGGTATCGACCTTGGCGTACTGGCGCTCGCTGGACATCTTGGCCGCGAAGTACAGCGCAATGTCATGGCCATCGATATCAAGCTCCCCCAGAAAAATCGGCTCTTCGTCCTGGTGCGTGCCACGCACACTCTGCAGTGCAGTGCCCAGCGCCGTGATGATCTCCTCGCGCAGCCAGTTCAGGTGCACCTTCCAGCGCCGGGCGTGCTTGGCGGGCAGCACCACATCCGCCCCCGTCAGTGGATCGCGGTAACGTACCTGATTGCCATCGGCACAGCGCTCCAGTTTGACGCTGGTGTGCTCACCGTTTGCCAGTTCGACGACCTTCTCGATGATCCGGTCACCCTCCGTGATGATGCCCTCGTCCTCGAAGCGGTCGATGTCGATACCAAGTTGCGCCAGGGCGAAGCCGTCCATCGTGTTGGTGGCGTACTCCAGCAGGCGTGCGACCTGCACCACCAGTTTCGGGTCATCGATTCCTGACCCCGGGTGCAGGGGCTTGAGCACGCCCAAGGCTTCGAGCAACTGCGTCCCAGCCTGCCGCAAGCGTGCGTCTTTCTCGCCTTGCAGACTGCATCGGCCGGGCTCGGCCAGCACGATGGACAGCGGCGTTTCAGCCGTTTCGCCATCGAACACCAAGTCGGCCACCAGGGTCACGCCAAGGATGGCACCGGGTTGCGAGAACGGGTGGTTGCTCCAATGTTCATGGATGACTTCGTGCAGTTCCGCGCAGCTGTCGATGTGCAGCGAGACGGTATC
Source organism: Ralstonia mannitolilytica (assembly GCF_905397375.1). GTDB lineage: Bacteria > Pseudomonadota > Gammaproteobacteria > Burkholderiales > Burkholderiaceae > Ralstonia > Ralstonia mannitolilytica. Next base: position 211,954 of record NZ_CAJPVG010000002.1, on the reverse strand, counting down.
GGTCGCGTGCCCGAGCAAGGCCTTCGCTTCAGTGAGATAAAGGCGCTCGACGCGCACGCCATCGAGTTTGGGTTTCGTGTCTTTCAGTGGCAGCGCGAAGCGGGACAGGTCATACCGTGAGCGATTGAGCGGTCGGCTCGACAGCGGAGCCTTGAAACCGTGTTTGGACAGCACATTGGCCAGTGGGGCCCGTGTCGACAGGGTGTGCGCATAGACCTCCACCACCTTGCGGTCAGGGGCGTAGACAAGGGTCGCGTCCCGCGCAGGGAAGTAGCAGAAGCTCTTGCGGCTGCGGTTGAGCATCTGCACAGCCGTGACCTGGTCACCCGCAAAACGCACCACCAGGTAATGCGTCAGCTGGGTGTCGCCGTTTTTCTTTTCTTCGGCCATCTGCACATGGATGACCTCGCAGGGCTCGGCCAGCCGCATGGTGCTGGTGAGCTGCGACTCCAGATCCTTCTTGATGGCGTCGTTCCAGATGAACGGTGGTGCGTCATCGCAGGGGATGTCAAAGGCATCAAAAAGGCGCTTGTTGCCCCGGATGTCGCCGGTGTTCAGGATCGATTCGGCAACATCAAACAGTCGCGCCGCGTCATCGGAGTGGGTGCGCATCCAGACCGAACGACCGATTTCGCCGCCGTCTTCGGCCAGAAAGGCAGCGATCAGCTCGTTGTCGTGCAATTGGTCTGCGACGGTGGTGAGAATCTGCGCACCTCTGGGCGAAGCCAGGCGCAGGATGCGCAGTGCCTCGCGTTCGGCGGGGTCACGTTGCTCTTTGCGAAGGTGCCGGACGTGCTCGATCAGTGCGGTGGGGAGTGTCTCCGCGTCTTGCGACCAGTCAAATCCTCGGGCCAGTGCCTGACACTCCTGCAGACCGCTGAAGCGCTTGAGGTTGGTCACATGCGCCTTCTCGATCAGTTCGAGCAGGCAGTGCGCGTTGGTCAGGGTCTTCTTGCCCATTGATTCTCCCTTCGGCCGTTTACATGGCCACAGTCCATTGGCGCATGACCGCCACCGATTGAGTCAGGCCCTGCGCCTGCAGGGTGTCCAGGTATTCATCTGCTGTCTTGGGCGGGTTCTTGAGTGAGCGCCGATGGTGAGCTACGGCCTCCAACACACCCGCCGGGAACAGATCCAGCAAGTCGACGATGAAGTCGTCGGGGTGTTGGGCCACGAGGTTGTAGGGTTTGAGCGCCTCAGGCGGGAAGTCCTTGAGGTTGAAGGTCACGATCAGGCTCGCGCCCGAGTGAATCGCGGCGGCCACCACATGACGGTCGTCCGCGTCGGGCAGTTGGATCGACGGGATCAGGTACTCAAACCCGGTGACCAGGCTGTCGCGGACATGGCTGTTCATCAGCTGGCGTGTTCGGTTCAACTGCTCGGCTGTGAGATCGGGCCGACTGGCCAGCACGTTGCGCGTCCACTCGTCGTGGATCGTGTCACTCCAGCGCGCCCGGTACAGATCCGACAGCGCCAGATGCATCAACAGATCGCGCAACGGTGCCGGGTAGAGCACGCAGGCGTCATAGACGACGGTGAAGTGCGAACTCATCCAGTCAGTACCCCATGCCGAGTTCCTGGGCCTGGGCCGCCAACTCATCCAGCGCCTTGCGGCGTTCCGCATCGATGCGGTTCTTGTAGGCGATCACATCCTGGTAACGCACGCGGCGATGGGTGCCGATCTTGTGGAACGGGATGTCACCTTTCTCCAGCAACTGGACAAGGAAAGGCCGGGAGACGTTGAGCACGTCGGCGGCTTCCTGCGTCGTCAGCTCCGCATGGATCGGAATGATGGATACGGCGTTGCCCTGGCCGATCTCGGTCAGCACATCAAGCAGCAGGCGCAGGGCCGACGTCGGGATCGACACGGTGTGCACTGCGCCCTGGTCGTCATGGAAGTCGATCTGCTGGGTATCAGCACGGGTCTTGAGGACGGTCGACAGCGCCCGGCCGGACTCTCGGGCCAGGGCAATGTCTTCGGCAGAAGGCAGGGTTTTGGGGATGGCGGGAGCGTTCATAAGGGGTCTCCTCGTCGGGTCAAGGTACGCATTGAAGCCATTATAAACGAAATAACCGAAATCGCAATATCCGAAACAGAGGCGAAGATTCAATATAGATCAACAACTTACAAGAATTGCCGCACGGATCATGCGACGGCTGCTTGCCAGTCAAAGCCAAAAACGGACATGCGCAAGCCCAAGACATGGAGGAATTGAATAGGAACTCCCAAACAAAAGGAGTTCCACCATGCAAAAACACCCTGCACCTGTTCAATCCGCGCGGACCTTCTTTCCGCCGCTGCCAGAGGGTGAGCCACTGCTCGCGCTCAACGAGTTCGAACTCGCCGCCCGCTGGCGTCTGTCCGTCCACACCTTGCGTCGGTGGCGTCAAGACCAGCTGGGCCCGATCTTCTGCAAGGTCGGCTCGCGCGTCACCTACCTGATCTCCGAGATCGAGGCCTTCGAGCGGCGTGTTGCGCGCTACTCGACCTTCGCCCGTGCGTATCAGTGAGGAGGACGGCCATGAGCGATCTGACTATCTTCCCCGCCGACATCGCCGAGATGTCCGTCAGCCAACTGGCCGCACTGCCGCCCGAGCAGAAGCGCGAGATCGACAAAAACCTCGACGCGGCTATCGACTGGCTCAAGAAGGCGCGCACCAAGTTCGATGCGGCGCTCGACGCCGCCTACGGGGAGCAGGCCCGCGCCGCGCTGCGCGAATCCGGCCGCGATTTCGGCACCGCCCACATCAGCGATGGCCCGCTGCGGCTCAAGTTCGAGTTGCCCAAGAAGGTCAGCTGGAACCAGCAGCAATTGACCGAAATCGCCGAACGCATCGTGGCGTCAGGCGAGAAAGTCGAGGGCTACCTCGACATCAAGTTGTCCGTCTCCGAATCCCGCTTCACGAACTGGCCGCCTGCCTTGCAGCAGCAGTTCGCTGCCGCTCGCACCGTGGATTCCGGCAAGCCGTCTTTCACTCTTTCCCTTGATTCGGAGTAATGGCCATGAGTGCAATCATTCCCTTCCAGTTTGAAGCGCACGCTGTGCGCGTTCAGGTCGACGACGCGGGCCAGCCGTGGTTCAACGCCGCCGACGTCTGCGCAGCTTTGGAACTGTCGAATCCGCGCGATGCTCTCGCCAAACACGTCGATTCGGATGATGTCGCAAAACGCGACGTCATCGACAACCTTGGACGCAACCAGCGCGCCAACCACGTCAACGAGTCGGGCCTCTACGCCCTGATCCTCGGCAGCACGAAGGATGCCGCCAAGCGCTTCAAGCGCTGGGTCACCCACGAGGTATTGCCCGCGATCCGCAAGACCGGCAGCTATACCGCTCCCGCTGCGCTGGGGGCCTTGCCTGCACCGACCCATGACCGTGTATCCGCGATTCTGCTGATCGGCGAGGCTGTGGCGAAGGTGCCGGGCGTCAAGCCGGGCATCGCAGCGGCGGCAACGCTCACCTGCATTCAGGAGAACACGGGCATCACCACCGAGGTGTTGCGCCGCGCACTGCCGTCGGCCAATGAGCCGATCTGCGCGCTCAACGCCACCCAGCTCGGAAAATTGCTCAACCGCTCGGCCAAGGCCACGAACCAGTCACTGGCGTCACACGGCTTCCAGTTCCGCAATGACCGTGACGAATGGGAGCTGACCGAGGCCGGTGAACCCAAACCGGCGTCCCTGTCTGACGTCGATGCCCCCACCGCAGAAGAAGGCCGACCGATTCCCGTCGTGTTCGGCACCGTGCTACTGCGTGGCTCCAACGTCGTCTGGTACGGCGATCTGGAAGCCGACCCGATCAAGAAGAAAGGTGGCAAGAAATGACCACTCAGACCGTCATCACCATCGATCACGTGCGCGCCGTGGGCCTGTGCGTGAACGGCACGCGCACTTGGTTTGCGCGTCACGATCTGGATTTCCGGGCCTTCCTGCGCGATGGCTGTGACGCCGAAACCTTGCTGGCCACCAGCGATGCAATGGCAAAACGTGTGGTCGAACACGCCCGCAATCAATCCAGCCAGCAGGAGCAAGACTGATGGGTGGCAGCAGCAAGAAGCAAACCGTCGGCTATCGCTACCGGATGGGGCTACATCTGGCCTTGTGCCAGGGACCCGTCGATGCCGTGCAGGAGATTCAGATGGGCGACCGTACCGCGTGGGGTGATGCCGACCGTGCGCCGCTGTCCAGCGGGCATGGCCTGACCAGCCTCTCGATCAACAAGCCCACGCTGTTTGGCGGCGACGAGCGCGAAGGCGGCGTGGTCGGAACCGTCGATGTGCTTTCTGGTCATGCCGGACAAGGACGCAACGACTACCTGATGAGTCGCCTCGGCAGTTCCATTCCGGCATTTCGGGGCGTGCTGTCCTTGGTGGCACGCAAGATCCTTTTCGCGGCCAACAACCCTTACATCAAGCCATGGGCGGTACGGGTGCGTCGCTTCACGGCGGGTTGGTTCGATGCTCCGTGGATGGAGTGGAACGCTGAAGTCCGCACCTGGGATGAGGACGAAGGCCATGAGATCAGCGTCGGAATGAACCCGGCACACATCCTGGTGCAGTGCCTCACCGATCCGCATTGGGGTATGGGCTATCCGCAGAGCACCATCGGTTGGAGTTTCTGGAACGCAGCGTGGGCCCTGTCGAGCGAGGGCTTCGGCCTCAATCTGATCTGGACGCGCCAGCAGCCCATCGAGAGCTTCATCGGCCAGGTCATCGACCACATTGGCGGCATCCTCTACACCGACCCGGAGCAAGGCACGTTTGAGCTCAAGCTGCTGCGCGACGACTATTGGATCGACAGCCTGCCGCAGTTGGGGCCTGACGAAATTGTGCGGCTGGAACGCTTCGAGCGCGCCCAGTGGGGCGAGCTGCCCAACGAATTAACGGTGGTCTACACCGACTGGCAGACCGGCGGTGATGCTGCCGTCACGGTCGAGAACCTGGCCGCCATCCAGTTGCAAGGCGGCGTGATCAATCAACGCCGCGACTACCCGGGCGTTAACTACGGGCCACTGGCCGCGCGGCTGGCCTTGCGTGACCTGCGTGCCTTGGGTTCACCACTGGCCCGGATGAGTCTGACAGTGGCACGCGACACGCTGGAACGTGCGCCATTGCCGGGTGACGTGTTCCTGCTGAACTGGCCGCGCTTGGGTGTGGATCAGATGGTGGTGCGCGTCACCGGCATCGACACCGGCACCTTGGGCGCGGCCGAGTGGCGCATCGAAGCCATGGAAGATGTGTTCGGGATGAGCAACACCGTGCTGTCGCCCCCGCCACCGCACGTCGAAGAGCCGACCATCGAACCTTTGCCGCCCGCCGTGGTGCTGGCCGTCGAGGTGCCGTATTGGGAACTGGCCCGGCGCTTGTCGCGCGCAGATCTGGCCTACCTGACCGACACGGACACCTATCTCGGTGCGCTGGCCGCCGCCGGTGGCAGCGGGCAGTTGAATTGGCAACTGGCTACCGGCGCGTCCGGCGGCGACCTCACTGCCGTGGTGGGCGAAGACTACGCACCACTGCTGACGCTTGATGCAGCCTTGACTGCCAGCGAGGTCGATGCCATCGGCATGCCGGTGACGGCCATCAGCCAGCCGGAGAGACTGGCCGAGGGCGACTACGCCTATCTGGTGGATGCCAGTGGGGCGATTGCAGAGGCAGTTGCCATCCTAGCCTTCGATGCCGCCGACGCGACCATCGATCTCGCACGCGGTGTGCTCGACACCACACCCCAAGCACATGCCTTGGGGAGTCGGCTGATCGGTGTCGGCGAATGGCTGGCATCGGAAGGTGCCGAACGCGCCCCGGGCGAATCGATGTTTGTGGGCGCGATTCCTCGCACATCGACCGATCAGGGCGATCCTGTGTTGGCCGCCAATGGGCAGCCGATGGTGCTGGCTGGTCGGCAGGCTTTGCCGTATCCACCCGGTCGTATCCGCCTCAATGGCCAGACTGAGCCTGCCGTTGTGGCCGGTGATCTCAACGTCGCGTGGGCACATCGCGACCGCACTCAGCAGACCGCCTAGTTGACGTAGCCGGCGGTGACACCCTCGTCCCACAGCGCAGGGTCGACATAGCCGCGTGCCGCGCGGGAAAGAAACGCCTGTGGGATGCTGAGATTGAGTTGCAGACGGCCAGCGTCGAAGTCCACCGCAGCCTGGTCCAGCAGGTGAGGTAGATCGAGGCAAGCCTCGCTGTTGACGTCCAGCGGCGGCGTGATGGCACTGAGGTTGACGCCGAAATCCTGCAGCATCTTGGCCGTCAGGCACGGCCGCAGCTTGGCGTTGTCGCCATCCTGGTAGAAATCGATGTCTCGACGGCCGACCAGATTGCCGTTGACCTCCACCTCCACACGATAGGTGCCTGGTGGCACGCTGCTGCCCGAGCTCAGCACGGCGCTCAGGTCGGCCGGGCGCCCTTGGCCGTGCAGGAAGCTCGTGTTGTAGGCCAGCAGCGTAGGATCGATCTGCGCAACCAGCGTCTCGCCCTCGGCGGCGCGCGCGCTGTTCATCATCGCCAGACACACAGCCAGATACAGCGGCGTCGCGCTCGGGCGTGCAGCAATTGCTTTTCCGTGGGTCTTTCTGGAGAACGCTTTGGGAGTCCGGCATCTAGACATCGCAATGCTCGCTTCTGGCTTGGTGAATCGGCGGGTGTCACATACGCAAGCTCCGCTACGGTGGGTGCGGGCTAAGCTAGCCCACGCGGGCTGGCACATCGGGTCAGTGGTCGTCGGCCCGATCAGTTACCAGTAGAGACCGGCGTGCTGGGCTGACTGCCGCGCAAGGTGACGCGGTAGCTTTGGCGGCCGCCGTAGTCATTGATGACGTCGTAGCGAAGCTCGGGCTGGGCGGCGCCGTTGCCCGGCAACTGCACCGGCAGCGCTACCGTGGAATGCGGCGCCACCATCTTTGCCTCGATGAGCGGCGCTTCTGCATTGCCCGCGTGCACCTTTGCATCGACCACGGTGACGTGGAACAGACTCGGGTTGCTCAGCCTCAGCATCGCCTTGCCGCCATCCTGGTTGAGTTGCCACTGCAGGCTTGAAGGAGCCTTCTGCGGGTCTGCGGTCAGACCGGCCGGCCGGTAGAACACCTTGATGCGCTGGCGGACAGCCAGTTGCAATACGTTCTCGTTTGGAGCCGCCTGCGGAACCTCCTGCACGTTCAGCCAGAAGGCCGACTCGCGGTCTGTCGGCATACCCACACCTTCGTACAGCACGCGCAAAAGCTGCTGCTGCTTCGCTGCCAGCTTCGCCAGGGGCGGCGTAATGGCAAACGGCAGGTGACCATTCGCGTTGTCCTCAAGCGGATCCAGCCAGGCCTGGATCAAGGCATCGGCACCATCGTTCGTGACGACGACGGACGTTTCCTTGTTGTTGCCGTCAAAGATCAGGCGCGTGGTGCTGAGGGAAATACTGGCGTGACTCGCGGACGCAGCCAACGCGCACGCCAACGCCGCGCCAGCGGCGCATCGTTTTGCTTTCATATCCGGGATGGCCTTTGAACAGATGGGCGGCAGCGGCGGGGGAATAACCGCTGACCGCCGCCGATTGAAGCCAGCCGTGAAGGCTGGCACCAGGCTTACTCGTAGGTGAGCGTGAAGGGCAGGCTGGCGTTGGCGATACCCGGCTTGATCTTGGTCGGGTCTGCGGCCACATACGCTGCAGCGAAACGCACGTTGACTGCGCCACCGGTCGACGGCACCGTCGTCTGTGCCAGCAGGTCGCCGCTGCTCAGGTCGTACGCGTTTGCGCCCGCGCCGGTACCTTCGTACACGGCAATGCCCACGCCCTGGGCGAAACCTGCGGCAGTGTTGCCGTTGTTCACGCGCAGCGTCTTCTTGTCTGCGCTCAGGTCGGCCGCCTTGCCTGCGAACTTCATGCTGACCTTGGCGCCGGTCTTGCAGACCACGTCAAAGTTGGCGGAGCCGGCACCACTCGTCAGACGCTTCGGTGCTGCAACCGTGCCGATGTCGTCGGCGGCGACCTTGCCCATGTCGACGTTGATGGTGCCCGCATCGCCGGTCACCGAAGACACCTTACAGGTGTCGCTCAGAATCGCGCCTTGGAAGTTGATAACGCCATCCACCGATGTGGGCGTCGTTTGCGCCATTGCAGCGGAGGACAGAGCAGACATGGCGACGCCAGCCAGGAACAGTTTTGCTTTCATTGACTTACCCTTAGATTGAATCCGCGGCACGAACGTGCGGGATTTGGTCGAGAACAAATGCCTATCGAAGAAGGCAGGCGCAAGTATTTCAAGCGAGGCGTGCGCGCCATATCGGACTGCTCCGAAAAGCAGGCGAGCCTTATCGATTGCGCGTCTTGCGCCCGGCCATGCGCAGGCTCTCTCGGGAGGAAACGAGCGGTAGATCGACCGGCCCATCGGGAGGTCGCCACCGGACGAGTACGAGGCTCCACGCGGGCGCAGGCACGCTGAACGGCGCCATGCGGGACGGCCGGGTCAGGGCAAGGGGCGCCCCGAGAGGAGGGATCACGCGGGGGCTGTGCCGGCCCCGTGCAAGGATTGGAGTTCTGCGACGAGCGCCTGGATGTCGGCCGTGATGTCGCCGGACGAGGACGCGAGATGGCGCTCGAGCTCGCTTGCCAGATTGTGCGTCGGCAGATCGTCCACCACGGCAGCCGCACCGGAAATGCGATGTGCCGCCCGACGTGCCTGCTCGATGTTTCGATGCACGATGCCCTCGTTCAGCATCTCGAGATCGGTTTTCATGGCCTGTCGATAGACCACGTGCACGTCCACCGTCCGCGCGAGGCCGTGCGCTTCCGGCGCGGCGCTGGCGCCAGAGTCGCCGTGGCCGCACCAGAGTTCGATCAGTTCGCGCAACGCGGCCAGGCGCAACGGCTTGCCGAGAACGCCGTCCATGCCGCTGTCGAAGCAGCGCGTGCGATGCGCATCGTCGGCCGCGGCCGAGATGGCGACGATCGGCGTGCGTTCGGTGCCGCGCTGGCGTTCGATCTCGCGCATGCGCTGCGCGACGGTGTAGCCGTCGATGCCCGGCAGGTTGCAGTCGAGCAGCACCATGTCAAACGCTGCTGAGGCGAACTGCTCGAGCGCCGCTTCGCCGGTGCCCGCGATGGCCGACCGGCAAGCGAGCGCGCTGAGTTGATGCTGGATCGCGTGTTGCACCGCCTCGTGATCGTCGACGACCAGGACGAGCGGCCCCTCGTTCGAATCCCGCGACAGCGGCTTGTGCACCCGAACCGGTGACACCGCCTGTGCCGCAGATGCGGGCGATTCGTCGGCGCCTGACTGCGGTGCCGGCTGCGCATGTGGTTCGCGCGTGGGCAACATGACGGTGAACACCGTGCCGATCTCCGGGCTGCTGCTGACCGTGATCACGCCTTTCATCAGGTCGACCAGTTCACGGCAGATCGACAAGCCCAGCCCACTCCCGCTGGCACCGCGATGGCCCGGGCTTTCCACACGCGCGTAAGGCTCGAAGATATGCCGCTGACGTTCCGGAGGAATGCCCATGCCAGTGTCGCGCACCTCGAGCACCAGCGTGCCCGTACCGCGCCGCCTGCCGGGCAGGTGGTCGACGCGCAGAACCACCTTGCCGGCCGCCGTGAACTTGATCGCGTTGACCAACAGGTTCAGAACGATCTGCCGAACGCGCATCGGGTCGATGTCCACGCTGAAATCTGGCGCGCACGCCACATCGAGGGACAACGCCAGGTTCTTCTCATCCGAGCGCCACCGCACCATATCGACGGTCTGCTGCGCCCACGGCCCGATCCGGGTCGGTTCGGGCGCGAGCGTCACGCTGTGCGATTCGAGGCGCGAGTATTCGAGAACATCGTCGAGCAGCGCCAGGAGGGTTTCCGATGCCGAGACCGCCGCATCGGCCCGGCTGGCCTGCTGACCTGTCAGGTGCGATCGCTGCAGCAGCTCGAGCGAGGCCAGGATAGTGTGCATCGGCGTGCGTATCTCGTGGCTGATGAAGGCGAGGAACATCGCCTTGTCGCGCTCACTGCGCACGGCCGCCGCGCGCGCACGCCACAGCACGTACGCCAGCACCGCAAAGGCGAGCACCACCACGCCAACGAGGGCAACCTGCCGCCCGCGGTAATGGAGGATCGATGCCAGCGACGGGGCGCCGTAGTCCGTGGTTTCGAGCCACCGGTAGCGGATGGCGTCAGCCTCGGGTGCCGGAATGGCGGTGAGCGATTTCTCGACGATGGATGCCAGTACCGGGTTGTCCTGACGCGTTGCCATCGTCAACGCATACGGCCGGTACCAAATGGTGCCCGAGAGGAACAGCCGGCCTTTGAACTGGCGGTGCAACTGCGGAAGGATCGACACGTCAGTGCCCAGCGCTGCGTCCGCCTCGTCATCGGCAACGGCCTGCAGCGCTTGGGCTTCATTCTGGAACGTCAGCAACGTCACCGGAACGCCGCTGTGACGAATCGCGTATTCCAGGCCGCCGCCGCCCCTGATCGCCAGCCGCTTGCCCTTCAGCTGGCGAATGTCTGCAAACAGGTTCTCGCTCTCAGCCGTGACGATCGCGATCGTGCCGACGTAGTACGGCGTGCTGGCAATAAAGCCGGAGCTGTGATGCGTCCGGTCGTCGCTTCTGCCCCAATCGGGCACCAGGTCGATCTCGCCGGACGTCAGCGCTTCGCGCGCTCCTCTCCGGCAGGCGCCATCCACGTATTCGAACCGCAAGCCGCTGATGCTGGAGACTTCGTCGAGAAACGATGGGACGATACCGGCCACTTTCCCGCCGGTGACAAATTCGAATGGGCGCCAATCCGAGTTGACGCAGGTGCGTATCACCGGATGCGCGGCGATCCACGCGCGCTCTTCCGGCGTGAACGGGGAAGGTGCAGCCGCGTGGCTGCCGCCGGACATCCAACACAGCCACACGCCCACGATCAGTGCGCGCACCGTCGCCGCCACCTTGCTCACATCGTCCCCTGTCGCCATATCGGAATCACCTGCTCGGCGCGTCGCGTTCGCCCTGTTGCCCACCATGCCAGTGCACAAGCTTAATTCAGTCCCGTGCCGGCGGCCTGGAAAGTTGATCAAAGGGTCAGAGGGCGTGGCCGGCGAAGGGGCGTCTTGTTGGCACAGAGAAAGAGAAGAGAAAGCCCGCGATGCTATCGCCGTCGCGGCTGCAGTCCTGGCATGCACTGCATGCCGGTCCGGCGCCGGACCGATACAGAATCGACAAAATTGACGTGGTTCTGTACCTGTCGGCCAGGCAACGGCCGGTGCTAGCCTGCAAGCTCCTATTTGCCACTTGCCCATTCCCGCCATGCCCACACTCACCAACCTGCTTACCTTTGCCCTGGTCGCGCTCGGCATGGTACTCACGCCCGGCCCGAACATGATCTACCTGATCTCGCGTTCGATCTGCCAGGGGCGCAATGCGGGGCTGGTCTCGCTGGCGGGCATCGCCACGGGCTTCGTGTTCTACATGCTGTGCGCGGCGTTCGGCATCACGGCGCTGCTGATGGCCGTGCCGTTTGCGTACGATGCGCTGCGCTTTGGCGGCGCCATCTATCTGTTGTATCTGGCGTGGCAGGCGCTGCGCCCCGGCGGCCGCGCGCCGTTCCAGGTGCGAGACCTGCCCGTGGACAGCCCGCGCAAGCTGTACACGATGGGGTTGCTGACGAGCCTGCTCAACCCGAAGGTGGCAGTGCTGTATCTGTCGCTGCTGCCGCAGTTCATCGAGCCCTCGCACGGCAGCGTGCTCGTGCAGTCGGTGTGCCTGGGTATCACCCAGATCTGCGTGAGCGTGACGGTCAATTCCATGATCGCCGCCACGGCCGGCAGCATTGCCGCGTTTCTCTCGCGCAAGCCGAGCTGGCTGTCGATCCAGCGTTACCTGATGGGCTCGGTGCTGACGAGCCTGGCGTTGCGCATGGCGATGGAAGCCCGCAAGTAGCACGCTGGGGATTCTGTAAACGACTGCGGGGCGATCCGGCAGCTTGCCGGATCGCCCCACTGTGTTTGGCGTACCGCGCTCAGAACTCTTCCACGGCCGGCGTCAGCGCCCCAGGCTCGCGGACACGCCTTCAGCGGCGGCGCATGTAAAACGTGAAGACCTTGTCGTGTTCGCTATGCTGGAGCAGTTCGTTGCCGGTCTGCTTGGCAAACGCCTGGAAATCACGCGTCGCCCCCGGATCGGTAGCGAGAATCTTCAGCACCTCGCCGCTCTGCATGTCGGCAAGCGCCTTCTTCGTGCGCAGGATGGGCAGCGGGCAGTTCAGGCCGCGTGCATCAACTTCCTTCTGGAACTCCATGGCTTCCTCTGTGGTGCGGGTGGGCGGCATCGTGCCACCCACGTCAATCATTCGGCTATTGTAGCGAGCCGCGTCGGCTGCCACCGGCGCGGCGGCGGCTCGGCGGGCTCGCCGGTGCGGATGTCGATGTAGCTGACGGGCAGGCCGCGCGCCGTCAGGAAATCGGCCACCGCATAGCCCGTGCCGGCCGTCCACGGGCGCACCTTCTCGAACGGCTTCAGGCGGTATTCGGCAAGCTCTTCCGACAGTGCGATCTCGCCATCGGCAACCACGTGGTACGCGATGATCAGCTCGTTCTTGCGGATGAACTCGTACACACCGATCAGCGAGATTGACTGCGCGTCCAGGTTCGTCTCTTCCTTCAACTCGCGCGCAATGCCCTGTTCCGGCGTTTCGCCATGCTCCATGAACCCGGTGACGAGCGCGAACATGCCCTCCGGCCACTGCGCGTTGCGCGCGAGGAACATCTGTCCGCGATACTCGACCACCGCCGCCAGCACCGGAAGCGGGTTGTTCCAGTGGACGAAACCGCAGGCCGGCGCGGGGCACGCAAGGCGCAGGCGGCCGGCCGTATGCTGCTCGACGAGCGGCGTGGCGCATTGCGGGCAGAAGCGGTAGTCGAAGCTCATGGCGGTGAGATGCTGAACTGGCGATTCAGGCGGCTTGCTCGCACGCTGTGCGAATGTCGGCGGCAAAGGCTTCGACGGTTTCGGGCCGCACGTCCCACGAGCACATCAGGCGGCAACCGCCCGCACCGATGAACGTGTAGAACTTCCAGCCGCGTGCGCGCAGCGCTTCGATGGCGGGCAAGGGAAGCTCCGCAAACACGGCATTCGATTCGGTGGGGAACATGATGCGCACCCCTGGCACATTGGCGATGCGTGCATGCAGCAACTGCGCCATCGCGTTGGCATGACGCGCGTTGCGCAGCCAGACGTCGTTCTCCGGCAAGCCGAGCCACGGTGCGGAGATGAAGCGCATCTTCGAAGCCAGCTGCCCGGCCTGCTTGACCCGATACGCAAAGTCTTCTGCGAGGCGCCGATCGAAGAAGACGACGGCTTCGCCCACCGGCAGCCCGTTCTTCGTGCCGCCGAAACACAGCACGTCCACGCCGGCGCGCCAGGTAATCTCCGACGGATGCACGCCAAGCGACGCCACGGCATTCGCAAAGCGCGCGCCGTCCATGTGCACGCGCAGCTGCCGGCGCTTGGCAATGGCGGCAATCGCACGCACCTCTTCCACCGTGTAGACGGTGCCGACTTCCGTCGATTGCGTGAGCGAAACGACCTTCGGCTTCGGGTAGTGGATATCGGAGCGGCGCGTGACCAGCGCTTCCACCGCATCGGGCGTGAGCTTGCCGTTCTCGCCCTTGGCGGTCAGCAGCTTGGAGCCGTTGGAGAAGAATTCCGGGCCGCCGCACTCATCGGTTTCGATATGCGCCAGCTCGTGGCAGATCACGGAGTGGTACGACTGGCACAGCGATGACAGCGCCAGCGAGTTCGCCGCCGTGCCGTTGAAGACGAAGAAGACTTCACAGTCGGTCTCGAACAGGTCGCGAATGCGGTCGCACACGCGCTGCGTCCAGGAGTCATCGCCATACGCGGGCTCGTGGCCGCTGCCGTTGGCTTCCAGGAAGTACTTCAGCGATTCGGGGCAGAACCCCGCGTAGTTGTCGGAGGCGAAATGCTGGGTGGGCTGCATGGCGGCCGTCATGAGGTGGGGCGCGTTCCTTCGTTACTTCTGTTCAGACCAGAGCACACCGCCCGTGGCCCAGTTCTCTCGCTTGACGTCGTTGATGATGATGTCGACTGCGGCTGGTGCGCAGCCCAGCGTTTCGCACGTCACGCGCGTCACTTCCTCGACGAGCTTTTTCTTCTGCTCAACGGTGCGGCCTTCAAACATCTCGATATGGAAAGTCGGCATGGGGTCTCCGGTCATCAGTCTCGGTAGGAAGCGTCGATTTTATCCAGTTTGCGCAGCAGCGCCGGCCACTCCATCACGCCTTCGATGGCGCCACCATCTTCGAGTTGTCCGGCAGCGCGATCGGCGACTTCCGGTGCGGGGAAGACCACCTCGCCGGCCGTGAGCGCCTGAATCTGGATCTCGCACGCCTTGATGAGCGTGGCCATCAGCACGTGCGCCTCGGCCACTGTGCGCCCGATGGTAAGTGTGCCGTGGTTGCGCAGCAGCATGGCGAACTGCGTGCCGAGCGAGGCCGTCAGCCGCGCGCCCTCTTCCGGCGTAAAGGCCAGGCCTTCGTAGTCGTGGTACGCGATGCGCCTGTGGAAGCGCAGCGCGTGCTGCGACAGCGGCAGCAGCCCATGCTTCTGCGCCGACACGGCAATGCCCGCCGTGTTGTGCAGATGGATCACGCAGTGTGCATCGGGCCGTGCGGCGTGCACGGCGGCATGCAGCGCAAAGCCCGTCACGTTCACGGATGGCCGCGTGGCCGCATCGGGCCAATCGCCGACGAGCTGGCCCGCACGGCTGATCTTGACGAGGTTGGACGCGGTGATTTCATCAAACGCCAGGCCGAACGCGTTGATGAGGAAGTGGTCCGGCTCACCCGGCACGGTGGCCGACAGGTGGGTATAGATCAGGTCGTCCCAGCCGTTGAGCGCGGCCAGTCGATAAGCGGCGGCAAGATCGACACGCACGGCGCGCTCGGCCTCGCTGATCTCGCCCCCGGGCACGACAGCGCCGGGGCGCAGGGCAAAAGACATGGGGCTCCTCCGATGGAGGGGCCATTCTAGAACGTGTGCGCCGAACGAGCACCATGCGTGTCGCAACTTGCGCTACAGGCTGCCGATCATCCACGTATGGGCGAGACGCGCTTGACGGCGAGGAACGTTGCCCCACCCACCAGCAGCGAGACCGCCGCCACGGCCAGCGACGTATGGAACCCGCCGGTGGCCGCAAACAGGCGATTTGCCAGCGGCGGCCCGACGATCTGGCCGATGCCGTAAGCCGCCGTCATCAGCCCCATCAGCCGGGGCGCCGCGTGCGGCCACAGGCGGCGCGCCTCGCGCATGGCAAACAGCGTGATCGCCGTGAACGGCAGGCCGAGCAGCGTGCTGGACAGTGCGAGCCCCGCCACCGTCGGCCAGACGATGCTGATGGTCACGGCCACCGCCTGCATGGCATAGGCGCTAGCGAGCAGCGAGCGGTTGTCGCGCGCCAGGCTGATCCGCGTGGAAAGGAACGCGCCGAGCGCCACGCCGGCGCCGAACATCGGCCAGAACAGGTCGGGCCACACCGACCCGGCCGGCAGCACCTTGCGCGCGATCACCGGCAGGAAGGTGGCGGTGATGATGTAGCCGAAACCGGCCAGGCCGTAGGCGAGCGTGACGGCCGCGGTGGGCGCGTCGAGCCCCGGCGACGCGTCCGACGGTGCCGATGGGGGGGCAGCCGCCGCACGTGCTTGTGGCCGGATGGTCGGCCACACCGCCGCCGACAGCAGCGCCGACAGCACGCCGAACGCCATCCAGGCCCAGGTGGCGTGCCAGCCCAGCGCGACCATGCCGCTGGCCATCAGGCCCGGGATGGCAATGCCCAGCCCCGGCCCACAGAAGATGATGCCGCCCAATGCCGCATGGCCCAGTTCGGTCAGCCGATGCAGGCACCAGCCTGCGGTGAACACGAACACCAGCGCGCTCGCCATGCCGGCTGCAAAGCGCAGCATGAACCACGCCGGCTGGCCTCGCAGCACGCCCATCCCCGCCGTCAGCAGAATCGTTGCCATCAGCCCGATGCGGATCAGCCGTGCCGCATCGCCGCGCACCGCCATGCAGGCCAACGCGCCGATGAAATAGCCGAGATAATTGCCCGTGGCAAGCCAGCTGCCCTGCGCCAGCGTGACGCTGCCGTCGTGCAGCAGCATCGGCAGGATCGGCGTGAAGGCGAACCGGCCGATGCCCATGGCAACGGACAGTGCCACCATGCCCGCAATGGCGACACGCCAGGCAGACACCCGCGCATCGTGCGCGGCGGACAAGGCAGATGAGGACGGCAGCGTGTGCTCCATGGGGACGCCCGGATGAGGAAATCGGCACGTGATCGTACGCAAGCCAGTCCATCCTGAAAAATGAATTATATTGAACAAACCCATTAGAATTTGAGATACATCATGGACCTGGCCTCGCTTGAGATTTTTCGCACGGTGGTACGCGAAGGCGGTGTGACGCGGGCGGCGCAGCATCTGAACCGCGTGCAGTCGAACGTAACCACGCGCATCCGCCAGCTGGAGACGTCGCTCGGGGTGCAACTGTTCGTGCGCGAGGGCAAGCGCATGGTGCTCACGCCCGCCGGCCAGACGCTGCTGACCTACGCCGACGACATCCTGCGGCTGGCCGCCGAGGCACGACAGGCCGTGCAGCCGCGCGAACCGCACGGCCGCCTGCGCATCGCCTCAATGGAAAGCACCGCAGCCAGCCGCCTGCCCGCATTGTTGGCCACGTTGCACCAGCGCTGGCCGCGCGTGCAGCTGGAGCTGGTGACGATGACGACGCGCCAGTCCCTCCAGGCGCTCTCCAACTTCGAGGTGGACTGCGCATTCGTGGCGGAAACCGCATGCATGGCGAACACGCGCGCCGCAGTGACCACGCTGCCCGCCTTTGCCGAAGAGCTCGTGCTGATCGCGCATCGCGCGCATCCGCCCATCCGCCGCGCCACCGACGTACAAACCCCTGCCCTGCTCGCCTTCGAGCCCGGCTGCGCGTATCGGCAATTGATCGAAGACTGGTTTGCAGCAGACGGCGTGGTGCCCGCACGCGTGCTCGAACTCGGCTCGTACCACGCCATCATCGCGTGCGCGGCAGCGGGGATCGGCGTGGCGCTTGTGCCGCGCTCGGTGCTGGAGCTGTACACGAACGCGCCGGAGATCAGCGTGCACGCGCTGCGCAAACCGGGCCGCGTCGACACCGTGCTTGCCTGGCACCGCGACATGGCCGGGCCCGCCCTGCAGGCGCTCGTGCAGGTGCTGCGCGAGCCGCACGCCGCGGCCGTCGAGCCCGCCACGCAGGCCATCGCTGCCTAAACTGAACTGGACGATGCGCTGAGTCCCACACCGACCGTGCCGCCGGTCCAGCGCAGTCGAGCGCGGCAATCACGACGGAGGCGCCATGCGACCGTCAATGCGGATTCGGCAGTGGACGGCCCGGCTGGCCGTAATGGCCGCTGCCGCCTGGAGCGGCCTTGCCACGGCGGCCGCGCCGGTGATGGTGCTGCCGCTGACCGGCGCCATCGGCCCGGCCAGCGCGGCGTACGTCATTCACGGCCTGCAGCAGGCGCGTACACAAGGCGCGCAACTCGTGGTACTGCAAATGGATACGCCGGGCGGGCTCGATGCATCGATGCGGCAGATCATCCAGGCGATCCTCGCCTCGCCGGTGCCGGTGGCGGGCTATGTGGCGCCCGGTGGGGCGCGCGCGGCGAGTGCGGGCACATACATCCTCTATGCCTGCCATGTCGCGGCGATGGCGCCTGCCACCAACCTTGGGGCCGCATCGCCAGTGGCCATCGGCATCGGCGGACATGCGCCCAGCCCCGGCGATGCCGCGAAGCCGTCCAGCGCGCCGTCTGCCGCTGCGAGCAACGAAGACACCCTCGCCCGCAAGCAGATGCACGATGCCGCCGCGTACATCCGCGGCCTGGCACAGCTGCGCGGCCGCAACGCCGACTGGGCGGAACGTGCCGTGCGCGAAGCCGTGAGCCTGGACGCGCCCGAAGCGGCCAGCCAGCACGTCATCGACCTCATCGGCAGCGACATACCCGACCTGCTCAGGCAGGTGGACGGCCGCGCGCTGCACACATCGGCGGGCCTCGTGACCCTGCATACCGCCGGCGCGCAGACCGTCACGCTGGAGCCCGACTGGCGCAACCGGTTTCTCGGCGTCATCACCGACCCGAGCCTCGCGCTGTTGCTGCTGACGGTGGGCGTGTACGCGCTGATCTTTGAATTCTCGACGCCGGGCATGGTGGTGCCGGGCATTCTCGGCGCGGTGTGCATCGTGGTGGCGCTGTACGGCTTGCAGATGCTGCCGATCAGCTATGCGGGACTGGCGCTGATTGCGCTCGGGCTCGGCTGCATGGTGGCCGAGGCGTTCCTGCCGACGTTCGGCGCGCTCGGCGTGGGCGGCATCGTTGCGTTCGTGCTCGGCGCCGTCATGTTGATCGACACGCAGACGCCCGGCTTTGGCGTGCCGCTGCCGTTGATCGTGTCGACGGCGCTGGTGAGCCTGGCGGTGATCCTGTTGCTCTCCAGCATGGCGATGCGCGCGCGGCGGCAGCCGAGCGTGGCTGGTGGCGACACGCTCATCGGCATGACCGGCGAATTGCTGGAACTGGACCCGACCGACCCCGACGACCCCGCCGCCGGCTGGGCACAGGTGCGCGGCGAACGCTGGCGCGTGCATTGCGATGGGCCCGTGGCGCGCGGCGACCGCATCCGCGTGACGGCGCGGCACGGCCTGACCCTCGACGTGGTGCCGGCGTCATCCTAAGGAGACGAACATGATCTACGGATTCTTCAGCGCGGGCGGCCTGATCTTTCTGGTCGTGCTGCTGGTGATCTCGTCGTTCCGGGTGCTGCGCGAATACGAGCGCGGCGTGGTGTTCATGCTCGGCCGGTTCTGGCGCGTGAAGGGGCCGGGGCTGGTGCTGATCATCCCGGCGGTGCAGCAGATGGTGCGCGTGGACTTG
This sequence comes from Ralstonia mannitolilytica, assembly GCF_905397375.1. Taxonomy (GTDB): domain Bacteria; phylum Pseudomonadota; class Gammaproteobacteria; order Burkholderiales; family Burkholderiaceae; genus Ralstonia; species Ralstonia mannitolilytica. The sequence goes on along the minus strand of NZ_CAJPVG010000002.1, from coordinate 192,984 downwards.
CGCACCGTGGTGATGGACGTGCCGCCGCAGGATGTGATCTCGCACGACAACGTGTCGGTCAAGGTCAACGCGGTGGTGTACTTCCGCGTGGTCGACCCCGAGCGCGCGATCATCCAGGTGGCGAACTTCCTGGAGGCCACGAGCCAGCTTGCGCAGACCACGCTGCGGGCGATTCTCGGCAAGCACGAGCTGGACGAGATGCTCGCAGAGCGCGAGAAGCTCAACCTTGACATCCAGAAGGTGCTCGATATCCAGACCGATCCGTGGGGCATCAAGATTGCCAACGTCGAGATCAAGCATGTGGATCTGAATGAATCGATGATCCGGGCGATTGCACGGCAGGCCGAGGCGGAGCGTGAACGGCGCGCGAAGGTCATTCACGCGGAAGGCGAGCTGCAGGCGTCCGAGAAATTGCTGGAGGCGGCGCGGATGCTGGCGCAGCAGCCTGAGGCGATCCAGCTGCGGTATCTGCAGACGTTGACGCAGATTGCCGGGGACAAGACGTCGACGATTGTGTTTCCGTTGCCGATGGATGTGTTGGGGGCGGTGAGGAGGGGGTAGGGCTTGGAGAAATCTCTCCCTCACAGGTCGATCTTCATGCCTAGCTTGAACACCCGCGGCGCGCCCATCGAGAGGCGGTTGTTGCCGACGCCTGCCCAGTAGCGCTTGCCGGTGAGGTTGTCGACGTTGAATTGCAGCGTGGTGCGCTTGCCCGAAATGCGCGTGACGTATCGCACGCCGGCCGAAAAGAGCGTGGTGCCGCCAAGCTCGGCCTGGTTGGCGTCGTTCACGGGACGTGGCCCGAGGTAGTACGCGCCGGCGTTGAGCGACGCCGAGCGCAGCATCGGCAGCGTGTACTCGGCGAACAGGCTGGCGGTGCTGCGCGGCGTGTTCTCGGGCGTCTTGCCGTCGAGGCCGTTGCCGACGCCGCGGAACGTGGCGTCGGTCCAGCCGGCGGACGCCAGCAGCGAGAGGTCGTTCGTCACGCGGCCCTGCGCGGTCAGTTCGACGCCGCGGATGCGCTCGCGGCCGTCCTGTACGAAGACGTTGGCATCGTTCGTGTACGCGGCGGCGCGATCGATGTCATACACGGCGGCCGCAAGCTGCGTGCCGGTTGGCGTTTCGTAGCGCACGCCAACTTCCTTCTGTTCGCTCAAGGCCGGCGGCATGGCCACGTTGGCGTTGACGGCCGTGTTGGGCGCGCGCTGGCCCGCCTCCAGACCTTGCGCGTACGACGCATAGGCCGACAGCGTGGGCGTGAACCTGTAGATGATCGCGCCCAGCGGCGTGGTCTTGCTGGCCTCGTAGCGGTTTGGCACCTGCTCGCTGGTGTAGCGCGTGTACCGCAGGCCGGCGATCACCTGCCAGTGCTGCGAAAGCGTCATGCGGTCCATCGCGTAGATGCCCGTGTCGACGGCACGCTGTTCGGCCGTGAAGCCGGTGCCGGTGGTCGGCAGCCAGCCGAGGTCGATCGGGTTGTACAGGTTCTGCGCACCGGAGAACCGGTCGGAGTACACCGCCGCCTGCCGCATGTCCGATCGCACCACGCCGAAGGTCAGGTCGTGCGTGATCCAGCCCGTCTTCTCGGTGCCGTTGATGTCGGCACGCACATGGCTCGTGTTCCAGCGGCCGTTCTGACGTTGTCCGCTCACCGTGCCCGCGCCCGTCGCCGGATTGCTCAGGCGGAACTCCGAAAACGCCCGCGAGCGCGCCGTCTCCGACATGCCGCCCTCCACCGTCAGCAGCCACGCATCGCTGAGTGCGTAGTCGGCCCGCAGCAGCGCGTTGGTGTTGTTGCCGTCAAAGTCGGCCCAACCCGGAGCGATGCGCCTGGTCGGGTCCGGCATGGCCGGTAGCGTGATGACGCCATTGCGTGCTGCGGGCAGCGTCACCACGGATTGCTCGGTGATGGCCTTGCGCGAATATTCGAGGTCGGCCTTCAGGCTCAGGCGGCTGTTGACCTTCCAGTCGAACGCCATGGCCGCCAGCTGCCGCGTCCCGTCGATGCCGCTGGTGGGCGATTGCAGCGAACCACCTGCGGCGTTGAAGCGGATGCCGTATTGGTTGTCTTCACCAAAGCGGCGGCCCACGTCGACGGTGCCGATGGCCGTGCCGTTGCTGTCGAGCTGCACGCCCAGCGTGGTGACGGGCGTGTTGCCCGCGCGCTTGGTCACCAGGTTCACGACGCCGCCCGGCGTGGTGTAGCCGTAATACAGCGCCGACACACCCTTGAGCACCTCCACGCGCTCCTTGTCCTCGAGCGGGATGGCGGTCAGCGCGGGAATCGGCATGGAACCGTTGAAGCGGAAGTTGGTGCGGTTCTCCATCGTCACGCCCCGGATGGCGAGGTTGTCGAACGTCTCGCCGGAAAGCTGCTGGCGCGTGACGCCTGCCGTATTGCGCAGCGCGTCGTACAGCGACGTGTCTTGCTGCGCGTCGAGCGCCTCCCGCGTGACGACGTTGACGGTGGCCGGGATGTCACGCAATGCCATGCCGCGGAATGCACCCACCTCTGCCGTGCTGGCTGCAAAGCCGCGCTGGCTGCGCGCGGTCACTGTGGTTTCGTCCAGGTCGATCTTTGCCTGGGTGGCAGGGTGGGTTTCGTCGGCGTGGGCCAACGTGGACGCGGCAAGAGGCATGGCGGCGAGCGCGCAGGACAACGCGCGGGCCGTGAGACGACGGGGCATCGCGGACACAGGATTCGAGCAGGATTGACGGAACCGGACGCCCCGGGAACGGCGGCGGAGGACAAAAAAACGCGCCGCAACAGCAAGTGCGGCGCGTCGTCCGTCGGCTGGCAGGTCAGCACCCGCTGGCTCGCCCGGCAACAGCGATGGCCAGCGATCAGGCCAGATGCCCGCTGCCGCCCATCAATTGAGAATGATTATCATTATACGTTTTGAAATCCCGTGTAAGCAACCATCAATTCGAAGGCACCCCCTGCTTCCACTGCGGCCAGCGCTGCACGATATCGTCGAGCAACGGCTTGGCCGCGTTGACGAGGTTGTGCGTGGCCGGCACGAAGCCGCCCTGCTGCGCGTAGTTGATCAAGCCGTCGGAGGCGCTCTGGCCGTCGTACGGACGGTCAAAGTCCGAGCCCGCACGCAGCAGCGCCACGCGGCTGAAGTCGATCTTGCCGGCACGGGCGCCACGTGTAAGGACTTCGAGCGTGGCGTTGTCTTCCTGTGCGGTGGTGCAGTAAGTGCCCTTGTTGTCGGTCATGGTCTTCACCCAGTCACGCGCGCGTTGGCCCAGGTTGCGGCCGGCCCACCAGGTATCGGCGGAAGCCACATCGCACTGGATGACGCCGGGCGGCTGGTTGGCCGGGGCATACGCGTAGTTCTTGCGGAAGGCGATGGCCTCGGGGCTGTCTTCCAGCGTGGCCGATTTCGACAGCGTGTACGCCTTCTGCAGCAGCGTCTCGTTGAGCTGGAACACCTCGGTGCGGTAGTCCATCGGCGGCTTCTGACCGGGGCCCTTGGTGCCGATGCCGAAGTAGCCATACGGCCAGGCGGCCGGCATCTCGCGCGCATCGATCTCATGCGAGAGGCCGTAGTCCACCGCATAGCGCGCCCACGCCACAGACCCGACCGTGCCCTGGGCAGGATCGATGCCGGCAATGCCGGCAATCACGAAGTACGTGTGCGTCAGGTCCAGTTTGCTGCGATAGAGCAGCGCCGAGAGCGTCGCCGCCGCATTGGCGTAGCCCATCCCCGTGGTGATCTGGCAGATGCCGTCGTAGTTGCACAGCATGTTCGGCGCGTCGGGCGACAGGCCGGAGATGTAGACCTTCTCCTTCAGGTCATAACGGTCGATGAAGGGTTGCGCTTCTCCCTCGAACATGTTGATGACGATGACCTTCACGCCGTCGTACGCACAGCTGTTCAAGGTCAGTGCTGCCGCGCCTGCGGCGAGCAACGTGGCAAGGGATCGCATTGGCGTTTTGCGTGGGGAATCGATCATGGCGAGGGCACTCCGTGTTTCCACACGCTCCAGCGCGTGACGATCTCATTGACCAGCGGGCCGCCCGCCAGGTACAGGTTGTTGAGCGACGGCACAAACCCGCCCGAGTTGCTGTTGACCAGCGAGTCGTACGGCGTCTGCCCCGGATATGGCCGATCGAAGTTCGATGCGGTGCGCAGCACGGCCACGCGCTGCAGGTCGAGCAGGCCCGCCTTCGCGCCGCGCGTGAGCGCTTCAAACGTGGCGTTGTCTTCCTGCTGCGTGGTGCAGTACGTGCCCTGCCCGTCCGTCAGCAGCTTGACCCAGGCGGCCTCGCGCTCGCCGAGCCTGGCGCCGTGCCAGTACGTATTGCCGGCAGCGGTGTCGCATTGCACGACCGAAGGCGGCTGGTTGGCCGGTGCGCTCGGGTAGTTGGCCCGGTACGCACGCGCCGTTGCGTTGTCGTCCAGCACCACGCCCCGCGAGAGCGCCAGCGCCTTCTGCAGCAGCGCCTCGTTGACGCGAAAGACCTCGGTCTTGTAGTCCAGCGGTGGCTTCTGCCCCGGGCCCTGCGTGTTGATGCCGATGAAGCCATTCGGCCAGTTGCCGGGAATCTCACGCGCGTCGATCTCCCAGGCGAGATCGCTGTCGACGAGGAAGCGCGCCCATGCGGCCGATCCCAATGTGCCCTGCGACGGGTCGATGCCGGCAATGCCCGCCACCAGGAAATACGTGCGCTGCAAGTCGAACTTGCCGCTGTAGATCAGCGCCGACACCGATGACGCCGCATTCGCCTTGCCCATGCCGGTGGTGAGCTGGCACACGTCGTTGGCGTTGCAATGCACGTTCGGGTAATCGATCGACAGACCGGGCACCGGCACCTCCTGCGTGAGGCCCAGCTTGTCGATCCACGGCTGCGCCTCGGGCGCGAACATGCTGATGATCAGCACCTTGACCTTGCGTGCGTGCGACTCGGGCGCGAGCTGCGCCACGGGCTGCGTCGACGCGCCGATGCCGGCCGCCACCAACGCGCCGGCAGCGATGGTCTTGAGCAATCGTTTGCCAAGCCGCCCGACTAATCGCTGCGGTCGCTGCGGCGGCTGGGCGTCGACCTTGTCAGATAGAGCGCTCATGGTTCTCCTCGGATTTGGGGATGGGGATACGACGTGCACTGCGGGGAACAGCGCCGGCGACCGATGCAAGTTGCCTGCCAGGCGAACGGACCGGTCACGCTTTCCCGGTATAGGCGATGGCGCAGCCACCCTCCAGCCTGCCCCAAACGTGGGCTTGTCCTGCGGGCCCGGACAAGCGGCCATACCCGTGCATGGCGCACGGAATCCGTCCCCAAAACAAAACGGCGCGCGCCCCGTCGGTCGGGAACGCGCGCCGTTCAGCGCATCACGTTGAAAGCGTTACATCACACTTTCTGCTGCACCCACGCAGCCACGCCGGCCAGCGCCTGCGGCAGCTTCTCGGGCTCGGTACCACCAGCCTGCGCCATGTCGGGGCGGCCGCCGCCCTTGCCGCCGACCTGCTGGGCGACAAAGTTGACCAACTCGCCGGCCTTGACCTTGGCGGTGGCGTCGGCCGTCACACCGGCGATCAGCGCGACCTTGCCGTCGCTCACGCTGCCCAGCACGATGGCCGCGCTCTGCAGCTTGTCCTTGAGCTTGTCCATGGTCTCGCGCAGCGTCTTGGCATCGGCGCCATCGAGCTTCGCGGCCAGCACCTTGATGCCCGCCACGTCCACGGCCTGGCTGACGAGCTCATCGCCCTGGCTTGCGGCGAGCTTGGACTTCAGCCGCTCGAGTTCCTTCTCCAGCGACTTGACCTGCTCCTGCACCTGCACGATGCGCGAGGTCAGCTCGGACGGCTGGGCCCGCAGCGCAGCCGCAGCTTCGTTGACACGGTCGTCCAGCGTCTGCAGGTAGTGCAGCACGTTGTCGCCGGTGATGGCTTCCACGCGGCGGATGCCGGCGGCCACGCCCGACTCGCTCACGATCTTGAACAGGCCGATGTCGCCGGTGCGCGCCACGTGGGTGCCGCCGCACAGTTCCTTCGACGAGCCGATCGACAGCACACGCACCTCGTCGCCGTACTTCTCGCCGAACAGCGCCATGGCGCCGCTCTTGACCGCGTCGTCAAAGCCCATCATCTGGGCGGCGGTGGGCGCGTTGGCGAAGATCTCGGCATTGACGCGCGCTTCCACCTCGCGGATCTGCAGCGGCGTCATCGGCGCGTTGTGCGAGAAGTCGAAGCGCGTCTTGTCGGCATCGACCAGCGAGCCCTTCTGCTGCACGTGCGGGCCCAGCACTTCGCGCAGGGCCTTGTGCATCAGGTGGGTCGCGGAGTGGTTGCGCATGGTGCGCGCACGGCGCACGGCGTCCACTTCGGCCGCGACCGCATCGCCAACCTTCAGCACGCCGGTGCGCAGCGTGCCGTGGTGGCCGAACACGTCCGGCAGCACCTTCTGCGTGTCGGCCACGTCAAACCAGACGGTGGCAGCCTTGAGCGTGCCCTGGTCGCCAACCTGGCCGCCCGACTCGGCGTAGAACGGGGTGTGGTCCAGCACCACCACGCCGGTCTGGCCCGGCTGCATGGCATCGACCGACGCGCCGTCGACGAACAGCGCCGTCACGCGGGCTGTCTCGCTCACGAGCTGCTCGTAGCCGTGGAACGTGGTCTTGTCGCCGGTGTAGTCGAGCGTGCCGGCGGCCATCTTGAACTTGCCGGCCGCACGCGCCTGCTCGCGCTGGCGGTTCATGGCGGCATCAAAGGCGGCTTCGTCGACGATGACGTCGTTCTCGCGGCAGACGTCCTGCGTGAGGTCCAGCGGGAAACCGTAGGTGTCGTGCAGCTTGAAGGCGAGTTCGCCGTCGAGCATCTTGCCGCCAGACGTCTTCAATTCGCCCAGCGCGGCGTCGAGGATCGACATGCCGTGCTCGATGGTTTCGAAGAAGCGCGTTTCTTCAGTGCGCAGCACTTCGACCACGCGGTCGCGCGCGTCGCGCAGCTCCGGATACGCCTCGCCCATTTGCGCCACGAGGTCGTCCACCAGCTTGTGGAAGAACGGCGTGCGGCAGCCGAGCTTGTAGCCGTGGCGGATGGCGCGCCGGATGATCCGGCGCAGCACGTAGCCGCGGCCTTCGTTGCCCGGGATCACGCCGTCGACGATCAGGAACGAGCACGCGCGGATGTGGTCGGCAATCACGCGCAGCGAGTTGTTGGCCAGGTCCTTGGTGTTCGTCTCACGTGCGGCAGCGGCGATGAGCGCCTGGAACAGGTCGATCTCGTAGTTGCTGTGCACGTGCTGCAGGATGGCGGCCAGGCGCTCCAGGCCCATGCCGGTATCCACGCACGGGGCGGGCAGCGGCGTGAGCGTGTATTCGCCGGTGGCCGGATCGAGCTGGCGATCGAACTGCATGAACACGTTGTTCCAGATCTCGATGTAGCGGTCGCCGTCGGCTTCCGGGCTTCCCGGGGGGCCGCCCCACACGTCCGGGCCGTGGTCGTAGAAGATTTCCGAGCACGGACCGCACGGGCCGGTTTCGGCCATCTGCCAGAAGTTGTCGGAGGCATACGGCGCGCCCTTGTTGTCGCCGATGCGCACGACGCGCTCGGGTGGCAGGCCGATGACCTTGGTCCAGATGTCGTAGGCCTCGTCGTCGGTCTGGTAGACGGTGGCCCACAGCTTCTCGGCCGGCAGCTTGTATTCCTGCGTCAGCAGCTCCCACGCCCACACGAGTGCGTCGCGCTTGAAGTAGTCGCCAAACGACCAGTTCCCGAGCATTTCGAAGAACGTGTGGTGGCGCGCCGTGTAGCCGACGTTTTCCAGGTCGTTGTGCTTGCCTCCGGCGCGCAGGCAGCGCTGCACGGAGGCCGCGCGCACGTACGGGCGCTTGTCGGTGCCGAGGAAGACGTCCTTGAACTGCACCATGCCGGAGTTGGTGAACAGCAGCGTCGGGTCGTTGCCCGGCACCAGCGGCGAGGAACGCACCACGGTGTGGCCCTTGCCCTCAAAGAAGGTCAGGAATTTTTGGCGGATATCGGAGGCTTTCATGTCGCGGGGTGCCGGAGTCAGCATTGCGCCCGGGGCGAGGCCCGGAAGCGCTGTTGGATCAGTGCAAACCATTGATTATACGGGGTTCACGCCACTTTTACGTCCATTGGTCGCAGGGGGCTGGGGTGACGTGGAAGGCTGGTGTACAGTCCATGCGTTCCAATTGTGTCGATTCGTCAATCCATGGGTGCTCTGAGCCATCTCCGTGTTCTTGACCTGACCCGCGTGCTGGCCGGCCCCTGGTGCGCGCAAAACCTCGCCGATTTCGGCGCCGACGTCATCAAGGTGGAGCGCCCCGGCGCCGGCGACGACACCCGCACCTGGGGCCCGCCCTGGCTCAAGGACAAGGCCGGCCGCGACACCGCCGAAGCCGCCTACTACCTGGCTGCCAACCGCAACAAGCGCTCGATCACCGTCGACATCAGCACGCCGGAGGGGCAGGACATCGTCCGCAAGCTCGCGGCGCACGCCGATGTGGTGCTGGAGAACTACAAGGTCGGCCAGCTCCGTAAATACGGGCTGGACTACGAATCCCTCAAGGCCGTCAAGCCGGACCTCATCTACTGCTCGATCACCGGCTTCGGCCAGACCGGCCCCTACGCCGCGCGCGCCGGCTACGACTTCATCGTGCAAGGCATGGGCGGTTTCATGAGCCTGACCGGCGAGCGCGACGACCTGCCCGGCGGCGGCCCGCAGAAGGCCGGCGTCGCCATTTCCGACCTGATGACCGGGATGTATGCCACCGTGGCCGTGCTGGCCGCACTCGCGCATCGGGACCGCACCGGCGAGGGCCAGTACATCGACATGGCGCTGCTCGACGTGCAGGTCGCCATGCTGGCCAACATGAACACCAATTACCTGGCGAGCGGGCAGGCGCCCAAGCGCTGGGGCAATGCACATCCGAACATCGTGCCTTACCAGACCTTCCAGACGGCCGACGGCTGGATCATCGTGGCGGTTGGCAACGACGGCCAGTTCCGCCGCTTCGTGGAAGCCGGCGGCATGGCCGAACTGGCGGATGACCCGCGCTTTGCCACCAACCCGCAGCGCGTCGCCAACCGCGACGCGCTGGTGCCGATCCTGGCGGAGATGGTCAAGCGTTTCGGCAAGACGGCGTGGATCGGCAAGCTCGAAGCCGCCGGCGTGCCGTGCGGACCGATCAACAACCTCGACGAGGTCTTCGACAATGAACAGGTGCAGGCGCGCGGCCTGCGTGTCGATCTGCCCCACCCGAGCGCCGGCACCGTCAAGCTGGTCGGCAGCCCCGTCAAGATGAGCGCGACGCCGCCGAAGGCCGCAAGCCATCCGCCGCTGCTGGGCGAACACACCGATGCCGTGCTGCGCGACGTGCTCGATCTGAGCGCCGAGCAGATCGCGTCGCTCCGAGACCGCGGCGTGATCTAGCTGCTTCATCGCCAAACCGTTTCCCCACCCTCACGAGGTCAACATGTGGTCCGATGCGTTGCTGGCTTATCTGCATTACATCTCGATCTTCACGCTGATCGTCTTCATCACCGCCGAAGCGGTGGTGCTGCGGCCCGGCATGACGCCGGAAATCCGCAATCGCCTCGCGCGCTATGACGCGGTGTACGGTGCCGCTGCGGTAGCCGTGCTGGTGACCGGCCTGCTGCGCGTGTTCTACGGCGCCAAGGGGTACGCGTTCTACGTCCATAACCCTGTGTTCCACATCAAGGTGGGTCTGTTCATCCTGGTGGGGCTACTGTCCATCATGCCGACCGTGACCATCCTGCGCTGGAAGAAGCAAGCCAAGACGCTGCCCGATTTCGTGCCCACGCCGGCCGAGATTGCCAAGACGCGCCGCTGGGTCATGATCGAATCGCACCTCATCGTGTTCATCCCGCTGGCGGCGGTGCTGATGGCGCGCGGCATCGGCATCTAGATCGCGCGGGCTGAGCTCGAACGTTGTACGGCCCCCAATCCAACGCTAGGGACAAACCCTGAACCGTTTGCGGGCGCACCGCGCCAGTGCGTCGATGCGCCCGCTGCCCCTACTGCAAGGTGCTTGAAAGCCGGTCTGCTTAGCGTGCAAACTTGGTCGCCAACAAGGCGGCCCGCCACTCCAGGCGCAGCGCGCCCATACGAGGAGACCACTCTTGCAGAACGATCCACAAGATCGTCCGGTGATCCGCAGTCACCAGGACTTTGCATCGGGCATCATGTTCATCGTCGCTGGCGCGGCGTTCGCCATCCTGGCGCGCAGCTACCGCATGGGCACCGCGAGCAGCATGGGACCCGGCTATTTCCCCTTCTGGCTTGGCATCGTGCTCGTGGCGCTGGGCGTTGTGGTGCTGCTGCAGTCGCTGTCGCGCAAGGGCGTGGCCGACCGCATCCCGCGCTGGGATATCAAGACGCTGCTGTGGATCCTTGGCTCGGTGGTCCTGTTCGGGCTGCTGCTGCAGCCGCTTGGGCTGGTGCTTTCGCTGGTGGTGCTGGTGCTGGTTTCGAGCATGGCAAGCCATGAATTCTCTTGGAAGGGCGCCGTCGGTACGGCCATCGTCATGGTGCTGATGAGCCTGGCGGCATTCGTGTACGGGCTCAAGCTGCAGTTCCCGGTGTGGCCCGCCTTCATCGGCAATTGAGGAGCACGACATGGACCTCTTTGCCAATCTCGCGCTCGGCTTCTCCACCGCGCTGTCCATCCAGAACCTCGTCTACGCGTTCATCGGCTGCGTGCTCGGTACGCTGATCGGCGTGCTGCCGGGCCTCGGCCCCATCGCCACGATTGCGATGCTGCTGCCGGCCACGTACGCGCTGCCGCCGGTGGCCGCGCTGATCATGCTCGCGGGCATCTACTACGGTGCGCAATACGGCGGCTCGACCACGGCCATCCTCGTCAACCTGCCGGGCGAATCGTCGTCGGTGGTCACCACCATCGACGGCTACCAGATGGCGCGACGCGGGCGCGCGGGCGTGGCGCTCGCTACCGCCGGCCTCGGCTCGTTCTTCGCCGGCTGCGTGGCCACGCTCGTGCTGGCCGCGTTTGCCACCCCACTGTCGGAATTCGCGTTCAACTTTGGGCCGGCCGAGTATTTCTCCCTGATGGTGCTCGGGCTGATCGGCGCGGTGGTGCTGGCCTCCGGCTCGCTCGTCAAGGCCATTGCGATGATCGTGCTCGGGCTGCTGCTGGGCCTCGTCGGCACCGATGTGAACTCAGGCACCGCGCGTTATTCATTCGACGTGCCGGAGCTGGCCGACGGCCTGAACTTCGTGTCGGTGGCGATGGGCGTGTTCGGCTTTGCCGAGATCATCGCCAACCTCGAGCAGAAGGAGCACCGCGAAACCTTCATCGACCACGTCCGCAACCTGTGGCCCAGCCGCGAGGACTTCAAGCGCATGATCCCGGCCGTGCTGCGCGGCACGGCGCTCGGTTCGGTGCTGGGCATCCTGCCCGGCGGCGGCGCAACGCTGGCGTCGTTCGCGTCGTACTCGCTGGAGAAGAAAACTTCGAAGTATTCGAGCGAATTCGGCAAGGGCGCCATCGAGGGCGTGGCCGGTCCGGAATCGGCCAACAACGCCGCGGCGCAGACGTCGTTCATCCCACTGCTCACGCTCGGCATCCCGCCCAACGCCGTGATGGCGCTGATGGTGGGCGCGATGACGATCCACAACATCCAGCCCGGCCCGCAGGTGATGACCAGCAACCCCGCGCTGTTCTGGGGCCTCATCGCCTCGATGTGGATCGGCAACCTGATGCTGATCGTGCTGAACCTGCCGATGATCGGCGTGTGGGTGCGGCTGCTGAAGGTGCCGTATCGCTTCCTGTATCCGGCCATCCTGGTGTTCTGCTGCATCGGCGTGTATTCGGTGTCGAACACGACGTTCGATATCTTCCAGACGGCGCTCTTCGGCCTGATCGGCTACATGTTCGTCAAGCTGCGCTGCGAACCGGCGCCGATGCTGCTCGGCTTCGTGCTCGGGCCGATGATGGAAGAGAACTTCCGCCGCGCGCTGCTGCTCTCGCGCGGGGATTTCTCCACCTTCGTCACGCGGCCGCTGTCGCTCGGGCTGCTGATTGCGGCGGCCGTGCTGGTGCTGCTCGTGGCCATGCCGGTCATCAGCAAGAAGCGCGAGGAGGCGTTCCAGGAGGAATAGCCCGGCCGCATGCTGCGTCGCACACTACAGAACCGGAGGCCTGCCCTCCGGTTTTTTGTTTGCGGGCGCGGCGCCGCAGCATTAGAGCCAAACCTCCACTTCGGTTGACGTTGGATGGCGCGCCTCGGATAACGGAGGGCGATCGGCCCGCAGAGGCCGGCCACAGTCCAATGTCCAGGAGACAAACCGTATGTCAAAGCCTTCCCCGCTCCGCGCCGTGCGCCGGTTTCTGCGCACGCATGCTGCAGCCGCCGTCGTGGCCGCCTCCACCGTCACCATCGCGGCATTCGCGCCGGCACAGGCCGCAAGCGCCTATGCAGCCACCAAGTACCCGATCGTGCTGGTGCACGGACTGTCGGGCACCGACAAGTTCCTCGGCACGGTCGACTACTGGTACCAGATTCCCGAAGACCTGCGCGCCAACGGGGCCACGGTGTACGTGGCCAACGTCTCGGCCTTCAATGACGAAACGGTGCGCGGCGAGCAGCTGGTCAGCCAGATCCGCAGCGTGCTCGCCACCACCGGCGCCGCCAAGGTCAACCTGATCGGCCACAGCCAGGGCGGGCTGACTTCTCGCTACGCGGCCGCTGTCATTCCTGACAAGGTGGCCTCCGTCACGACCATCGGCACACCGCACAAGGGCTCCGAGTTTGCCGACTTTGTCGAGAGCGCGCCCGATCCGCTCAAGGCGCTGCTCAACATCGGCGCCGACCTTGCCGGCACCGTGCTCTCGTGGTTCAACGGCAACAGCAATCCGCAGGACGGCTATGCCGCGCTGCGCATCCTGTCGACCGCCGGGGCGGCGGACTTCAACACCGCCTTCCCGAGCGCCGGGCTGGCCAGCGGCTGCAACACCGGCAGCAGCACCGATGTGCGCAACGGCAACGTGCAGAAGCTCTATTCGTGGACGGGCCGCTCGACAGCCACCAACATCCTGGATCTGTTCGATCCGGCGCTCGTCTTTACCGGCACGGTCATGCAGGCGCGCGGGTCCGGCACCAACGATGGGCTCGTCTCGGTGTGCAGCGCGAAGTTCGGGCAAGTGCTGTCCACCGACTACGCGTGGAACCACCTCGACGAGGTCAACCAGTTGCTCGGGCTGATCGGCCCGTTCGCGGCGGACCCCGTTGCCGTGATCCGCACGCAGGCCAACCGGCTCAAGACGGCCGGTCTGTAAGGGCCACCCATGAAGACCCGCCCGTCGCCCATGCAGCCGATGACGTTTGTGGCGGCCGTGCTCGTTGCGGTGGCGACGGCGGGCGGGGTCTACTGGTGGCATGCGCGGGAGGCTGCGCCCGCAGTGGCACCGGAACCGCCCCGCCCCACCGCAGGCGCCTTCATCGGCAGCATCAACGCCACGCCAGCGCAAGAGGCGGCCGCCAACCCGCCGACGGAGCTGGCCGACACGCAGGTGCCGGATGGGCTGCGCGTCGATACGCACGGCCACCTCATCGTCGAGGCCGCCAACCGGCAAGTGTTCGACTACTTTCTCGACGTGCCGGCCTCGCTGCCTGAAGCGCAGCGCGTGGCGATGGCGCAGGCGCATCTGCGTGCCAAGCTGGTATCGCCCGCGCTGGCGCAGGCGCAGGCGCTGTTGCAGCGCTATCTGGCGTATCGCCAAGCCCTCGCGGCGCAAGGCGGTGGCGGCCGCAGCAAGCCCACCGTCGACCAGCTTCAGCAGCGCCCCGACATGATGGCCACGTTGCGCCAGCAACTGGCCGCGCGTGCCGAACTGCGGCGCCAGGTGCTCGGCGCCGACGTCGCGCAGGCCTGGTACGGCGATCAAGACGCCATTGACGCCGCTGAACTGGACCGCCTGGCCGTGATGAGCGATGCATCGCTGTCGCCCGAACAGCGCGCCGCCCGGCTGGCCGCCATCGAAGCCGGGCTGCCGCCCGCCGTGCAGCAAGCCCGGCGCGAGGCCTCAGCCCCGATCAAGCTCGCCAGCGCGATGGACGCGTGGATCCGGCAAGGCCTCACCGACGCGCAGATCCGCCAGCAATTGGCGGCGCAGGGCGTGGACGGCATCGTGGCCGACCGCCTCATCCGCGGCAACCGCGAAGAAGCCGATTGGCGCAGCCGCTACGACGCCTACGCCCGCGAGCGCGACCGCATCAGCCACGCGCCCGGCCTCGCCGAAGCGGACCGCACCGCGCAGATCACCCAACTGCGCGCACAGACCTTTGCCGCGCCCAATGAGCTGCTGCGCGCACAAGCGCTCGACGGCTTGGCGCAGCGCAAATAGGCCGGACCCGGCGCAGACGGCCGGGCACGGTAAAATCACGGGATTGCCGAATCACGCACTCCCATGAGCCAAGACAACGCCAGCGGCGCGGGCACCTCCGCCGCATCCACGTCCAACTTCCTGCGCCAGATCATCGAGGGCGACCTCGCCCAGGGCACCTACGCCGGCCGCAAGGACGCCGCAGGCCAACCGATCCCGCCCGTGGTGACGCGCTTTCCGCCCGAGCCCAACGGCTACCTGCACATCGGCCACGCCAAGAGCATCTGGGTGAACTTCGGCCTCGCCAAGGAATACGGCGGCCGCTGCCACCTGCGGTTTGACGACACGAACCCCGTCAAGGAAGACACCGAGTACGTCGATTCGATCATCGACGCCGTGCACTGGCTCGGCTATTCATGGAACGACGCCGGCGGCGAACACCTGTACTACGCGAGCGACTATTTCGAGCAGCTCTACGGCTTTGCCGAGGTGCTGATCCAGCGCGGCGTGGCCTACGTCGACAGCCAGAGCGCCGAGCAGATCGCCGCCAACCGGGGCGACTTCACCAAGCCCGGCACGCCGTCGCCGTTCCGCGACCGCTCGGTGGACGAGAACCTCGCGCTGTTCCGCGACATGCGGGCCGGCAAGTACAAGGACGGCGAGCATGTGCTGCGCGCCAAGATCGACATGGCCGCGCCGAACATCGTGATGCGCGATCCGGTGCTGTACCGCATCCGCCATGCGCATCACCATCGCACCGGCGACGCGTGGTGCATCTACCCGATGTACGACTTCACGCATTGCATTTCCGATGCGCTGGAGAACATCACGCATTCGCTGTGCACGCTGGAGTTCGAGAACAACCGCCCGCTGTACGACTGGGTGCTCGACCACCTGCGCGACGCCGGCGTGTTGCCCAAGACGCTGCCGCACCAGTACGAGTTCGCGCGCCTGCACCTGACGTACGCCATCACCAGCAAGCGCAAGCTGCTGCAGCTGGTGACCGAAAAGCGCGTCGACGGCTGGGACGACCCGCGCATGCCCACACTGGTGGGCATCCGCCGCCGCGGCTATACGCCCGAATCGATCCAGCTGTTCTGCGAGCGCGTGGGCGTGTCCAAGGCCGACAGCTGGATCGACATGAGCATCCTCGAGGCCGCCGTGCGCGACGACCTCGATGCCCGTGCGCCGCGCTCTGTGGCGGTGCTGGACCCGGTCAAGCTCATCCTCGACAACGTGCCGGCCGACTTCAACGAGCCGTGCTCCGCGCCCGTGCACCCGAAGCAGCCGGAACTCGGCCGGCGTGAGTTCCCGCTCACGCGCGAGCTGTGGATCGAGCGCGAAGACTTCACCGAGACGCCGCCCAAGGGCTACTTCCGGCTGTTCCCGGGCAACAAGGTGCGCCTGCGCTACGGCTACGTGATCGAATGCACCGGCTGCGACAAGGATGCCGCCGGGAACGTCACCGCCGTGCACGCCAACATCGTTCCGGATACCAAGAGTGGCACGCCGGGTGCTGACAGCGTCAAGGTGAAGGGCAACATCCACTGGGTGAGCGCGGCGCATGCGCTGCAAGCCGAGGTGCGCCTGTACGACCGCCTGTTTAACGACCCGCAGCCGGATTCGGGCGACAAGAACTTCCTGGATGCGCTCAACCCGGACTCCAAGAAGGTCGTCACCGCATACCTGGAGCCCACGCTGGCTGCCGCCCGCCCGGAAGACCGCTTCCAGTTCGAGCGCCACGGCTACTTCGTGGCCGACCGCATCGACTCGCAACCGGGCAAGCCCGTGTTCAACCGCGTCGTCGGCCTGAAGGACAGCTGGGGCAAGTAAGCACAGGCCCATGCGTGCGTGGGCCCCTGAACAAGGAGGCACCATGCGTGCATGGATTCTGCTGCTGGCCGCAGTGCTCGCCACGCCCGCCTTCGCGGCGCCGTTTGCGCCGGACCTGGCACACACCTCGGTCTACTTCGGCGCGTCGCATTTTGACCGCACCACGATGCGCGGCCGCTTCGACAAGATCGACGGCGCCATCAATTTCGATGAGGCAACGCACCAGGGCGGCTTCGATTTCACCGTCGATGCCGCCTCCATCAACACGCGCCTGCGGGTGCTGGACGGCGTGCTGAAATCGGAACAGTTTCTGGATGCCGCGCAGTTTCCCGTCATCCGGTTGCGCAGCGACCGCTTTGTCGTCGAAGGCGGCAAGCTCGTCGCCATCGAGGCGAGCCTGACGCTGCACGGCGTGACGCAGCCGGTGCGGCTGGACGTGCGCCGCTTCAGCTGCGGCGACGAGAAGCTGCCCGGCAGCACGCGCCACGTCTGCGGCGGCGATTTCCACTTCGCCATCGCACGCAGCGCCTTCGGCATGACGCGTTTCCTGCCCGACGTGGGCGACCGCGTCGACATCGACATCAGCGTGGAAGCCACGCCTCAATAAGCCGCGCCATCCATCCTTCTATGCCCAATATCGATTTCACCCTCACCACCGACTACATCGAACTGCACAAGCTGCTCAAGCTCACCGGCGTGGTGGACAGCGGCGGCGCCGGCAAGGCGGTGGTGGCGGATGGGGCCGTCACCGTCGACGGTCATCCGGAGCTGCGCAAGACGGCCAAGATCCGCGCCGGCCAGGTCGTGATGCTGGGCGACGTGCGCATTGCCGTGCACGATGCCGAATAGCGCCGCAGGTGTTTGAAAACGCACGGCGTGCTAGCGTGCGCCGGTCCCCCCTCCAGGAGATTGACCATGCCGATCGCACTCTGGTGCGTGTTGATTGCGGGCGTGTTTCCGCTCGTGTGTGCCGCCGTCGCCAAGGCGAGCGGCCAGAAGTACGACAACCACAACCCGCGCATCTGGCTCGCCCAGCAAACCGGCTTTCCCGCCCGCGCCAACGCCGCGCAGCAGAACCACTTCGAGGCATTCCCGTTCTTTGCCGTGGCCGTGCTGGTGGCCATCCTGGGCGGGGGCCTGATCGACCGCGTCAACCTGCTGGCCGTCGCCTTCATTGTTGCTCGGCTCCTGTACACGGTCTGCTATTTCGCCGACTGGGCCATGCCGCGTTCGCTGATGTGGCTGGCCGCTTATGGCATCACCATCGCACTGTTCGTGCAACCGGCCTTCGTTCACTGAGCCGGCGACGCCCTCCCGCGCCCGCTGCAAACAGGGGCGCCGTTGTCGTTTCGGCGAGGCTGTTGGCCGATGCGCTGAGCGATGCCGTTACGGCGATGCGTCGGGCGGCGTTGCAGGCGTCTGGAAGAGCTTCCATGCCATCGCCGCCAGCACGGCCACGGCGGCCACCAGTGCACCCCACAGGATCCACTGCCGTGTCCGTCCTGCGGGCGGCTCAGCCGTGAGTGCATCGGCCGGCGAATCCGTCATCGCGCCAAGCTGCGCAGGCGCAATGGCGGGCGATGCGCCAGCCAGCAGATCGTTGCGTGCGACGGGGTTGCCGCGCGCCACCTCCCCGATGGCCAGCGAGAACGGCACGCTGCCGCGCGCAGCATACGTGACCGTAGCCGGACGCCAGCCTACTGACAGCTGCGGTGCCCCGGCGCCGAGACCGCCGCTGCGCGTGTCCACCTGCAGGCGCCAGTAGCGATCCGCCGTTGCCGGCACGCTGATGGGCGCGTTCTCCTGTTCCGCCTGGCCCCCTGCGCCCGCCAGCCGGTAAAGGCGGGCCGACGTGATGATCCGCCACGGCGCCTGCGCATCGGCGCGCGCGTAGAGGGTGGCCTGCGCGACGGTGTTGGCCTGGGGCAGGCTGACTTTCACGCGCTCCACCGGAAACACACCGCCGGTATCGAACTGGTAATCCCCGGCAGACGGCGTCTGCACCGGCGCCAGCCCCGCGCGCCACTGGATGGCGCTGTCTGCCGCTGCCACCCGCCCCCCCATGGCCACTTCGGCGCGCACGGCTTCGGGCGCGGGCGGCTTGCCCTGCCAGGTCAGCCGCAGGTACTTTGCCCGCAGCCCCGTGAATTCGACGCGATCCTGCACGAGCGTGCTGCCCTGGTTCGACAGCCGGAACAGCGTGGCCTGCGCGACGGGGCTCCAGTGCTGCAGGTCATCGCTCGCCTGCACGTTGACGCCGCTCTGGAACTCCACCGCGGGCAACACCACCACGAGCGCCGTCACCGTCGCCGTTTTTCTGTCATGCAGCTGGCTCAGGTCGACCAGCCATGCCCGCGTGGTCTCCTGCGGCGCGGCCGTGCCGGTGGCGCGCAATACGCCGTCTGCGCCGAGCACCACGCCGGCTGTGCCGGGCTTCCGGGCATCATCCACGGGGGCTGCGAACCAATGCACGTCGTGCAGCGTGCGCGCCTGCGGCGGCGCATCGCGCGGGATGTCAAGGCTGAATGGCACCGGTTCGCCATCGCCGTTGAGGACGCGCAGATCCGCGAGGCTCGCCTCGTGTGCGTGGGCATAAACGTCTTCGTTGAGCGTGACGGCGTAATAGGCGGCACCCGGCGTACCCGTCAGCGCAAACCGCTCGGCCCATGCCGACGCCGACAGCAGCGAGGCCGCGGCCATCGCAAGAACAACCTTCTTCACAGAACCTCCCCGGTTTCGCCAGCCGCCTTGGCCTTGGGGGGCAACGGCGACAGATAGCCGATCAACAGCAGCAGCACGCCAATGCCGATGAATGACACGATGCGCTCGACGCCCGTCACGCGCGACAGGTCAAACAGGAACAGCTTCACCACCGTCACACCCAGCAGCGCGCCGCCGGTGAACCACAACGCCCGGCTCGCGCGGCGCGTGGCCAGCACCATCACGACCAGCGCCAGCACCGTCCAGAACATCGACAGCGAGGCCTGCACCAGCATCGAGCCGCCCAGCCCTTCCGGCGTGTACGGCACGTGGGCCCAGTGGTGCAGCGTGCGCAGCAGCACCGCGTTGGCCCAGATGAACAGTGTCGCGCCGATTGCATAGCCGATCACCAACGGCTCCGGCACGAGCTTGTGCAGTGCCACGCGGCGCATCCACAGCGCAATGGCGAGGAAGACGAGCAGCTGCGCCACATCGAGCGGGTTGAGAACGGGCAGGTAGAACAGCGGCGCGGCGTCGCCATCGCTGGCGGCGCTGGCCAGGCTCCACAGCCAGAGCAAGGCGGCCAGCGGTGCCGCGCCCCACAGCAGATAGGCGCGCTCGAAACGCGCGATGGGCCAGCGGATGCGCCAGCCGGCTCCCGCCAGCAAGGCAAGCAGCGCGCCATAGGCATAGGCCCACGCGGCAAAGCTCCATGTGCCCTCCGGCACGTAGGCGTCGAGGCGCCAGTAGCCTTCGGTGGCCAACATGCCGCAGATCAGCCAGAACAGCACGGTATGCAGCGGCGCGAGGATGACGTCCTTCACGTCGCGCTCCTGGCGGCGCAGCAGCACGAAGGCGAGCACGACCGACGCGATCCACACGAGGCCGCCCCACCCCGCCAGCGGCGACGGGCGCCAATGCTCGATGGCCGCCAGCGCCACGACGGCAAGCGCTGGCGACAGCGCCAGGGCCGACCACTCGGCCAGCGTCCAGTCGAGCCTGCGGCGCAGCGCGTGCGCAGCCCATGCCGTGAGCACGGCAAAGCCGGCGTACAGCGGAATGTCCGGCCGGTCGATGGTCTGGCTGGCGATGCGCCAGGCCCAGCGGTCGATCTCGTTACTGCCGCTGCCGAGCCACCAGAGCAATCCCCACACCGATGCGGCAATGCCCAGCGCGGGCGCTGCCTTCAGCCACGCGCGCGCCGGCGCCCTGCCATGCAACTGCCAGCCGGTGAACACGCCCGCCAGCGCCATCAGCAGCCCGCCGATGTAGCGGCGATTGAGCACCGGCCAACCGGTCGCAGGATCCCAATCGAACCATGTGCTGCCGGTCAAGGCCACGCCCGCGGCCACTTGCAGCAGCAGGCCAACGGCCAGGGCCAGGCGCCGCTGCTGCTGCACGCCGAGCCACACCACCGCCGCACCCTCGAGCGCCCACACCGCACTGGTGGTGCGCCCATCGCAGGCCAGCGGAATCGCCAGCGTGATGAAAATCACGGCCAGCGCAAACATCGCCTCGTACAGCAGGCCCAGGTTCGCGCGCCGCGGCGCCAGCCAGGCTGCCATGCCCAGATAGAAAGCCGCCAGCGCCGCAGCGCTCCACGCCATCGCAAACGGAATGTGGTGCACCAGCCCGGCCTGCAGGCCCATCGCCACGAGCGGCGTGCCGAACACCAGCGTGCCGTCGACATAGTGGTTCAGGCTCACGCGGCGGCGCAGCGCATACAGCAGCGCGATGCCTACGTACATCAGGAAGAAGAGGATCAGGAACGGCTCGGTGCTCGACAGCAGCGACGGCTGATACCGCAGCACGCCCCACGCGGTAGCGATGCCGAACGTGAAGACAAAGCCGAGCAGATTCAGCGCCCGCCACGCGCGGAACCACGCAATCGCAAAGATGCCCGCGTTGAGCAGCGCGTAGTAGCTGAACAGCGCCACGTGGCTACCCTGGCCTGTCGAGATCAAGATCGGGGCAAGGAAGCCGCCGGCGCTCCCGGTGAATGCCAGCGCCGGCGCGTTCTGCCTGACAGCGAGGCCGGCCGCCAGCGCGCAGATCAGCACCAACACGGGAAATGCCATCCCCGGAGACAGCAGCGGCACCATGCGCGTGGCCGCAAACACCGTCAGATAGAGCACCCCCACGCCGCCGCCCTGCAGCACCAGCGCGTATCCCGGGCGCCTGTCGCGCAGCCGCCAGCCGATGCCCAACAGCACGATCGCGCCGACGGCCACGCCAGCCAGGCGGGACTCGACCGGCAGCAGGCTGTTGTCGGCGGCATATTTGAGCAGGAAGGCCACGCCAAAGAACAGGATCAGGATGCCGACCCGCACCACGCTGTTGCCGCCCAGCAGCCAGTCACGAGCAGCACCCACGGCGCGCTCGACCCAGTCCGGTTCGTGCGGCGCCATCGGCGGCATGGCAGGCTGCCCGACGGGCTCCGGCTGGGGCTCGGGCGCCGGCGGCGGGCTCGCCATCGGCGCCTGCGGCGCGGCTACGGCTTCGATACGCGGCAAGGTTTCGGCCAAGGCAGGCGCTGGCGCAACGTGCGGCGGCGTGTCGGCCACGGCGTCCGGCTGCGGTGCGGCAGACGTCCCACCCCGGATCTCCGCCATCTGGCGGCGCAGCAGCGACACCTCGTGCTCGAGTTGGGCCACACGTTCGTGCAGCGTCATCGTCGCGGCAGTGACCGTCGGCCGCGCGGCATCGGGCTCGGGCGGATGCGCCCACTGCGAGCTCGCGCGCTTGTCCATGTACAGGATCAGCGACGCCAAGCCCACGCCGACCAGCACCCCGAAGAACGCCCCGACCACGCCCCCCGACAGGCCTCCGAGCACCAGGCCCACGATTCCGAATATCCAACGCATCGTTCTGATTATCCTTGTTTGGATAGGAGAAGCATGCGCAGAACCGCGCACGCACCGCTCGTATACCGCAAACAGCGGCCGAAGGGAATGCGGCGGCCTCGTCTTGCACGCGGCCGCATCGCTGCCGCCGGCCCGTGCGACAATGCGCGCTTTGCTGAAAACCGCCCCTCCGCTGACCCCGCATGGCCCTCAAATCCACGATCTACAAGGTCGATCTGCAGATCGCCGACATGGATCGCCACTACTACGCCAACCACGCGCTGACCGTCGCCCGCCACCCGAGCGAGAACGATGAGCGCATGATGGTGCGCGTGCTCGCCTTCGCGCGCCACGCCAGCGAAGCGCTTGGCTTCACGCGCGGCCTGTCCGAACCGGACGAACCCGAGCTCTGGCAGCGCGACCTGATCGACGCCATCGAACTCTGGATCGACCTCGGCAACCCTGATGAAACCCGCATCCGCAAGGCATGCAACCGCGCGGGCCAGGTCGCTGTATATACGTATAGCGGCAACGCGAGCCGCGTGTGGTGGCAGCAGACCGAAACCAAGGTCGCGCGCTTTGCCAACCTGTCGGTCTACGAAGTCGCGCCCGATACCGTCGCTGCGCTGGCCGGCATGGTGGAACGCACCATGCGCCTGCAGGTGACCATCCAGGACGGCGATATCTGGATCGCCAACGACGCGGACAACGTCCACGTTCAGCTCGATACGCTCAAGGCCGCGCAAGCCTGAGCTTTTCCCTCACCGTGTCATTACCCACGAGGCTCACCATGACCACCACCACCGCAAGCGGCCTGCAATACGAAGACGTCGTCGTCGGCGACGGCGCTGAAGCCACGGCCGGCAAATACGTCACCGTGCACTACACCGGCTGGCTGTACGAAAACGGGCAGGCCGGCAAGAAGTTCGACTCCAGCAAGGACCGCAACGACCCGTTCGCCTTCCCGCTGGGTGCCGGCCACGTCATCAAGGGCTGGGACGAAGGCGTGCAGGGCATGAAGGTCGGCGGCACGCGCAAGCTGATCATCCCGGCCGCGCTGGGGTACGGCGCACGCGGCGCCGGCGGCGTGATCCCCCCGAACGCAACGTTGCTTTTCGAGGTCGACCTGCTCGAAGTCTGATCCTGCGCTAGAATCGCGCCCGGCCTGCGATGCGTCACACGATGCATCGCGGGCCCTCCCCCGGGCGGGGTGGCAGAGTGGTCAATGCTGCGGCTTGCAAAGCCGTATAAGACGGTTCAATTCCGTTCCCCCGCCTCCACATTCCTGGCCGTGCAGACACCACCGTTGCGGCCGCGCCATAGTCAGACCTTCCTCAAGCCCGGCAACGCGCTGTTTCCGCAGCATCGGCCGTCCGCCTGCGTGACCAGGCGTAACGATTGCTCTATGCTTGCGACATGGCCGTCACCCGAGAGGATCTCGAACAGAACCGGTTGCGCGCCGCCCTGGGTGATTCGCCCGTCGCGTCGTCGCTGCTGACCGAGGCTGCGCTGGAAGCGTCGCTTGCATCGACGCTCGCGCGGCTGTCGAGCGCGCCCTGCGAAGGCCAGGACGCATGGGTATTCGGCTAC
This sequence comes from Ralstonia mannitolilytica, assembly GCF_905397375.1. Classification (GTDB taxonomy): domain Bacteria; phylum Pseudomonadota; class Gammaproteobacteria; order Burkholderiales; family Burkholderiaceae; genus Ralstonia; species Ralstonia mannitolilytica. Next base: position 169,679 of record NZ_CAJPVG010000002.1, on the reverse strand, counting down.
GGCTCCCTCATCTGGAACCCGATGATCTTCCACACCGAGGCGGCGCCCGCCACGGTGCACGGCTATCACCGCGGCTTCTACCTGTATTCCCGCATCAACCGCGGCACATGGGACAACCCGGGCCTCGTGCTCGGGCTCGACCGCGGCGGCAGCTGCCGCGGCGTCGCCTTCCGCGTGCCACGCGAGCATGCCGAGCGCGAGTTCCGCGTGCTCTGGCGGCGCGAGATGCTGACCGGCGCCTATCTGCCGCGCTGGCTGCCGACCGAAATCCACGGCCAACGCGTCTACGCCCTCGCCTTCGCCATGAACCGCGCGCACGAGGCCTATGCAGGCCGCCTGCCCGACGAACGCGTGGTCGGCTGCCTACGCCAGGCGGTCGGGTTATACGGCCCGGCACGCGAATACCTGCAGCGCACGCTGATCGGGCTGGCCAGCAATGGCCTGCGTGATGCTTATCTCGACCGCCTGTGGGCGCGGCTGCAGGCGATGGATGCCGCCAACGCCCCCGCCGCGGCCGAACCGGCGCCGCAGGCCGACCCCTACCTCAGCGCCTGAGCCCTTACGCCATGCTCCTCGCCCCGCATCCCGCGCTCAACCAGGTGATTGGCGTCATGCTCGGGATGGCACTGGCGGTGGGCGACATGGCCAACGCCTGGCAGGAGCAGCATCTGCCGAGCCTGCGCGTGGCGGCCAACGCCAGCGCCAAGGTCGCGCCCCCCGCCGGCAGCACGCCCGACGCCCGCCCCACCCGCCGCAGCGACCCCGCCACGCGGGACCGTGACCTGATCGTGGCCGCGCAAACCGGCAACACGATGGCGATTCAGTCATTGATCGCCGAGGGCGCCAACCTGAAGGCGCGCGATGCCGAAGGCCGCACGGCCCTCATCGCGGCCGTGTACGCCCACATGGGCGCGGCGGCCCGCCTGCTCATCCAGGCCGGCGCCGACGTCAACCTGCAGGACAACGCGCAGAACAGCGCCTTCCTGCTTGCCGCGGCCCAGGGCGATGCGGAGACCGTCCGGCTGGCGCTGTCGCACGGTGCCAACCTGCGCGCCACCAACGCCGACGGCGACACCGCGCTGATCCCTGCCGCACGGCGCGGCTACGTGGAGGTTGTCAACGAGCTCGTCAAGGCGGGCGTGCCACCCGACGCCACGAACAACCTGGGCCTGACGGCGCTCATCGAAGCCGTGGCCCTGGGCGACGGCAGCGAAAAGTACGAGAAGACCGTGCAGATCCTCCTCGACGGCGGCGCCGACCCCAACCTGCCCGACCGCGGCGGCATCACGCCGATGCGGCATGCGCGGCAGCGCGGTTTCCACGGCATCGGCGCATTGCTCTTCAAGGCGCGCGGGCATTGAAAAAGGGGCCGCCGGGGCCCCTTCTGCCTTACGCTGCGGCCGGTTTCTCGGCCGCCTCGTTCCTCGCGTTTTCCTGCTCCTGCAGCGTGCGCCACATCACCTTGCCGGTCCCGGACTTGGGCAGCGCATCCACAAATTCGACCACGCGCGGATACTTGTAGGCCGCCATGTTGTCGCGCGCCCAGTTGATGATGTCCTCTTCGGTCGTCTTGCCCTTGGCGTGGGCCTTGAGCACAACCACAGCCTTGACCGACTCGCCGCGATACGCATCGCGCGTGCCGATGATGCAGGCTTCCTGCACGTCGGGGTGCTTGTACAGCAGGCTTTCCACCTCGGCCGGCCACACCTTGAAGCCCGACGCGTTGATCATGCGTTTCAGCCGGTCAGTGAGGAAGAAATAGCCCTCTTCGTCCATCTTGCCGAGATCGCCCGTGCGGAAGAACGTCTTGCCTTCGAATTCGATGAAGACCTCGGCGGTGGCCTGCGGCTTGCCCCAGTAGCCGAGGAACACCTGCGGGCCGCTGACAATGATCTCGCCCACTTCGCCCGGCGGCAGTTCCTTGAGCGTCTGCGGGTCGACGATGCGTGCGTCGGTGTTGAACACGGGGATGCCCAGGCACTGCTGCTTGGGTCGGTCGGCCGGGTTGCTGTGCGTGGGCGCAATCGTTTCGGACAGGCCGTAGCCCTCCTGGTACGCCAGGTTGAACTCCTTGAGCAGGCGCTCGGCCACCGCCTGCGGCATCGCCGCCCCGCCGCCGCCGATGTAGACGAGGCTCGACAGATCGAACTCCGCCAGCTGCGGGCTCGCCAGAAAGTCGATCACCATGGTCGGGATGTTCGTCCAGTGCGTGACCTTGTAGCGCGAGATCAGCCGCCCGGCCACCTCGCGGTCCCAGCGCGGCAGCATCACCACCGTGGAGCCCATGTAAATCGGCGCGTTCATGCCGTACTGCATGCCGGTCACGTGGAACAGCGGAATGATCGACAGGCTCACGCCTTCCATCGTGCCGCCCGACCACAGCGAGCCGCCCACGATGTTGTGCATGACGGTGCGGTGCGGATGCATGCAGCCCTTCGGGAACCCCGTGGTGCCCGACGTGTACGGCATCACGGCGAGGTCGTCGGGGCCGGCCGTATGCGGGCCGGGCTGCAGGCGCTGGGCCAGCACGTCTTTCCACGCCACCGCACCGGGCTGGGCCGGATGCTCGGCCGTAATCCAGGCGGGGGGCGCGTCTTCGGGATATTCATGCGTGGCGGGCAGCGCGTCGGCGTAAGACGTGACCAGCAGATGCTGCGTGCGCTGCCCCTCGGGAAGGTCGGCGTTGGCCGCCGTTACGTTGACGGCAAGGTCGGCACTGCAGATGACCGTGGCCGCGCCCGCATCGGTGATGTAGTGCTTGAACTCCTCGGGCCGGTTCATCGGGTTCACCGGCACGACCACCGCATCGGCGCGCAGGATGCCGTAGTACGCCGCCATGAACTGCGGGCAGTTCTGCATGTAGAGCAGCACGCGGTCGCCCTTCTTCACGCCCGCCGCCTGCTGCAGCCAGCCGGCCACGGCCACGGCGTCGTCATGCAATTCGCGGAAGGTCGTGTGCCGGCCGTAGAAGATGATGGCGTCCTTGTCCGGATAGCGTCGCGCGGACACTTCCAGGTTGTACCAAAGGCTGGTCTGCGGCGAGTGGATGTTGTGCGGCAAACGCCGGGGCCAGAACTGGAAGTGCGGTCGTGTCATGCCATGTCTCCGAGAATGTATGTGTTGTTTTTACCGGATGGTATCCGAACGATCGTTCTATTTTCAACCGTTGCCAGGACACACATTGTTGGCCCTGAAAACGGCCGGAATGCCCCCAAGTAGAATGGACGACGCCCGCCGGTGTTGCGCCGGCCGGCTTTTCTGCTGTCTTTCTGAGGAGAACCCCGACGATGAGCGACGTCACCTTGCAGAATTTCGCGCAGGAAGTGATCGAAACCTCTCGCAAGATCCCCGTGCTGGTCGATTTCTGGGCGCCCTGGTGCGGCCCGTGCCGCACGCTGGGCCCGATGCTGGAAAAGCTGGAGGCCGAATACGCGGGCAAGTGGAAACTCACCAAGGTCAACTCCGACGAAAACCCCGAGCTTTCTGCGCAGTTTCGTGTACGGAGCATCCCGTATGTGGTGGCCTTCGTGGATGGCCAGCCCGTCGACCAGTTCGTCGGCGTCCTGCCCGAGCCGCAGCTGCGCGCGTTCCTGGATCGCGTGATTCCGCAGCCCGCCGAGATCGCCTACCGTGAAGGGCTGGCTGCCGTCCAGGCCGGCGACGCGGTGCTGGCGCGCGACGCCTTCCAGAGCGCGCTGGCGTTCGACCCGGGCTTTGACGCCGCGCGCTTTGCACTGGTGAACCTGCTGCTCGACAGCGGTGACGTGCAGGCCGCGCAGGACGAATTCGCCCTGCTCTCGCCCAAAGCGCCGCAGGACGAGCGCTACGCTGCGCTGGAAACGCGCCTGAAGGCGACCGAGCGCGCCGACGCGCTTCCCGATGCCGATGCACTGCGCACGCAGATCGACGCCGAGCCCGACAACCTGCAGGCGCGGCTCGATCTGGCCCAGCTGTACATCGCCGGCCGCCAATACGAAGCCGCACTCGAACAGCTGCTCGCCATCGTCGAGCGCGACCGCACGTTCCGCGACGACATCGCGCGCAAAACCATGGTGTCGGTGTTCGACATGATGGCCGACGCCCCGCAGGCGGTATCGCACTGGCGCCGCCAACTCGCGTCCAGACTGAACTGAGGAAGCCATGCGACTGATCTACGTGGCAGACCCGATGTGCTCGTGGTGCTATGGCTTCGGCCCGCAGCTGGCCGACCTGCGCGAGCGGCTGGGCGACACGCTCGCCGCGCCGGTGCCCGTCACGCTCGTTACCGGCGGGCTGCGGCCGGGCCAACGCGAGCCGCTGGCGCCCGAGAAACGCGACGAAATCCTCCAACACTGGCACGCCGTTGCCGAGCGCAGCGGCATGCCGTTCGACCAATCGCCGGAGGTGGCCATGCGCCGCGAGGGCTTCGTCTACGACACCGAACCCGCCTGCCGCACCGTCGTCATGGCGCGCGAGCACTGGGGCGAGGACGACGAGCGCGTGCTCACGGTCTTCCATGCCATCCAGCGCGCGTTCTACGCCGAAGGCCGTGACACCACGCACCCGGACGTGCTGCGCCAAGTAGTGCTCGCCCACGACATCGACGCGGCGCACTTTGATGCCGCGTTCGACACCGAGGCGCTGCGCAACGAAACGCGCGAAGACTTCCGCCTGTCCCGCCGCTGGGGCATCAACGGTTTTCCGAGCCTGCTGGCCGAACATGGCGGCACGCTGTACCAGATCGGACGCGGCTATGCGCCTTCGGTGGCGCTGTATGCGCGCGCAGTCGAGGTGCTGCAGCAGCACCCGGCCGCCGACGCCGGCTAGCCGGTTTGCCCGGCATCAAGCCAGCGCAAGCCGGCCATCGCTAAGCTGAACGCCTCGTCCATCTCATTGTGCTTCCGCCATGCCCGTGATCGAATGGTCCGAGGCGCTCCAGCTCGGAGACGCCGCCACGGACGCCAACCACGCCGAATTCTGTGCCCTGCTCAACGCCGTGGCCGACGCGTCCGACGCGCAGTTCATCGCCGCACTCGATGCGTTCATCGCCCACACCGAGATGCACTTTGCCGATGAAAACGCGTGGATGGACGCCGTGGAATTCCCCCCGCGCCACTGCCATCGCGGCGAGCACGACAACGTGCTCGCGCTGTGCCGGGAAGTGCGCAAGCGCGCCGCGGCCGGCGACATGGAACTGGGCCGGCGCCTTGTGGCGGAGCTGCCCGCCTGGTTCGCACAGCATGTGGATGTGATGGACAGGATGATGACCACGCATCTCGCGCAGTTCGGACCGGGCGCACGCAAGAACGCGGCGGCCGAAGCCTCCGCCTGAACGCGGCTCAGGCTGCGGCGATTGCGCGCAATGCCGTCGACGCTGCGACCATGCCGAACACCGCCGTCACGCACACCGACGACCCGAAGCCGGCACAGGCCAGGCCCCGCGGCCCCTGCGACGGCTGGGGCGCGGGCGGCGCGTTGACGACTTCGATCTGCCCTGCGGCAGCCAGGTCATCGATGCCGGCATGGCTCGATTCCGCCGGCACCTCGACGGCACATGCCTGCTGCTCCGGCTCGGGATAACGCAGCGGCTCGTCCGAGAACACGGCGTCGATGCCGAACTTGGCTTTCGGGTTTTTCGAAAAACCGTGCTGGCGCCGCAGGTTGCCGCGCACCTTGGCGAGCAGCGGGTCCTGGATCGTGCGCGAGAGGTCGGTCACGCGGATGCGGGTCGGATCAAGCTGGCCGCCGGCGGCGCCACATGTCACCACGCGTTTGCCGGTGCGCTTGCAGAACGCGACGATGGCCGTCTTCACCTTGACGGCATCGATGGCGTCGACCACATAGTCGAACGGGTGGCCGAGCAGCCCCTCGACGTTCTCCACCGTCACAAAGTCGTCGATGCGGCTGATCTCGGCGCGCGGATTGATCTGCAGGATCCGCTCGGCCATCGCATCGACCTTGTCCATGCCATACGCATCACCGAGCGCATGGATCTGGCGGTTGGTGTTGGACACCGCAATGTGATCCAGGTCGATCAACGTGAGCTTGCCCACACCGCAACGCGCCAGCGCCTCCGCCGCCCACGACCCCACGCCGCCGATGCCGATCACGCACACGTGGGCCGCGGCAAAGCGCTCCAGCGCCTGCGGGCCGTACAGCCGTGCCACGCCGCCGAACCGGCGTGCGTATTCGTCGTCGAGGATGGGCGGGTGCGCGGGCGCGCTGATTGCTACTTGGCTCATGACACAATGGAATTGCGGTTGCGCCGAACTATAGCTCAACGCGGGCGATCGCATTTTCCGTGCTCGATACCTACAAGAAGACCATGCGGACCTCCGGCAAGCTCGCCCTCGGACTGATCATCACGCCCGTCGTCATCGTGGCGGCAGCCGTCGCGTTTGTGCTGACGTTTGACTGGAACCGCGCACGGCCGTATCTCAACGATCGCGTCTCGCAAGCCATCGGCCGGCCCTTCGCCATCAACGGCGACCTGATCCTTACGTGGAAGAAGCCCGAAGGGGAATCCGGATGGCGCGCGTACGTGCCCTGGCCGCGGCTGATCGCCAAGGACATCACCGTCGGCAATCCGGACTGGGCCCGGCAGCCGCATGTCGCGACAATCCATCAGCTCACGTTCGTGCTTGAAGCACTGCCGCTGCTGACGCACCGCATCGTCATCCCGAGCGTCGCGCTCGACACGCCCATCATTGCGCTGGAGCGCGACAAGGAGAACCGCAACAACTGGACGTTCGACCTCACCGGCCGCGACGGCGACAAGAAGCCCTCGGACTGGAAACTCGAGTTGCGCGAGATCGCGTTCAGCAAGGGCTCGCTGGCGCTCGACGACGAGATCAAGCGCATCCACCTGGCCGCGACGATCGACACGGTCGACAACCAGGCGCTCTACGCCGCGGCCAACGGCACCACGATCAAGGGCGAGGGCCAGGCCGCCAAGGTGCCCGGCAACTCGGGCGCAGCGGCTTCCGGGGCGAGTGCGGCGGCGCCCGTCGCGCCCGATCCGCAGCAGCCGTACGGCATTGCCTGGACGGTCAAGGGCACGTACAACAACGCGGCCATCAGCGGCAGCGGCAAGGCCGGCGGCGTGCTGCGCCTGCAGGACACGCAGCGGCCCTTCCCGGTGCAGGCCGACGTGACGGTCGGCAAGACGCGCATCGACCTGGCAGGCACGCTGACCAACCCGGCGAGACTGGCGGCGCTGGACCTGCGCCTGCATCTGTCGGGCGCGAGCATGGCGCACCTCTATCCGCTCACGGGCGTGGTGCTGCCCGACACGCCGCCGTTCGACACGCGCGGCCGGCTGATCGGCGAGTTGCGCAAGCAGGGATCGACATGGCGTTATGAAAAGTTCACCGGCCGCGTCGGCAGCTCAGACCTGGCGGGTACGCTGACCTTTGCGATGCGAGAGCCGCGGCCCTTGCTGACCGGCGAGCTGGTCTCGCGCCAGCTGCTGTTTGCAGACCTAGCGCCGATCATCGGGGCAGATTCCAACGCCAGCAAGGCGAGGCGTGCGGACCCGAGCGTCGACCCCACTGCCGAACCAAGCGGCAAGACGGTGCGCCAGCCGGCTGACAAGGTCCTGCCCGTCGAACCATTCCGCACCGACCGCTGGAACGCCATCGACGCCGACGTGAAGTTCACCGGCGAGCGCATCGTCCGCACCAAGGAGCTGCCCATCGACCACCTGGTCACGCACATCAAGCTGCAAGATGCGGTGTTGACGCTGGACCCGCTGAACTTCGGCATGGCGGGCGGCACGCTCAACTCCAACATCCAGCTCGACGGCCATGCGACGCCGATGCAGGCACGCGCGGCATTGGCGGCGCGGCACTTCAAGATCAAGCAGCTCTTCCCGAAGATCGAATCGATGCGCGCGAGCGTGGGCGAACTCAACGGCGACGCGCGCCTCTCGGCGACCGGCAACTCGGTGGCGGCGCTGCTCGGCTCGTCCAATGGCGAGCTGAAGATCATGGTCGAGCAGGGCACGGTGAGCAAGTTCATCCTCGAAGCGATGGGGTTGAACGTGGCGAACGTGATCCTCACCAAGCTCTTCGGCGACAAGCAGGTCACCATCAACTGCGCCGTGGGCGACTTCGCCGTGAGCGACGGGCTGGCGCAGGCGCGCACCTTCGTGGTGGATACGCAGGATGCCGTCATCGACATCACGGGCGCGACGAGCTTCAAGCGTGAAGCGCTCGATTTCACGATCCACCCGGATTCGAAGGGGCTGCGCGTGTTCTCGCTGCGCACGCCGCTTTACGTGAAGGGCACGTACAAGCATCCGGATGTGTCGGTCAATCCGGCCGTGGTGGCGCTGCGTGCAGGCGGGGCGGTGGCGCTGGCGCTGACCGCGCCGGTGGCCGCCGTGCTGCCGGTGCTCGAACTCAAACCGGCGCCGGACAGTGCCTGCGGCAGGCTGCTCGCAGATGTACGCAAGCGTCCGACAGCCCCGCCGCCCGGCAAGGCGTATCAGAGCAACAAGCCGGGTCGCACACCCGAGGGCGACATCAAGCCCGCACAACCGGCCGCTGCCGCGACGCCGCCCCAGCGTCCGGCCCAGCCGGCCGCCCCGGCATCGCGGGATCCGCACACGACCGGCGGCTAAGCCGCCCGCTCATCGGCCCGAGCGCCGTCTGGCAATCGCGTCTGCAGTCAACTGCGGCGTGGCCGGGTCGCCGAACTGCCGCGTAACGTAGTTCGTGAGCGCCGCCAGTTGCGCATCCGACAGCTCGCGCCCGAACGCCGGCATGCCGATGTGCCGGTCGCCGGCCTTGCGCTCGATGCCGTTCATGATGACCTGCACGAGATTGGTGGTGTCACGCGCGCCCACCGTGGAGTTGTGCAGCAGTGGCGGGTAGTAGCCGTCAGGCGTGCCGCGCCCATCCGCCTGGTGGCAGGTGGCGCAGTTGCCGAGGTACAGGCGCGCCGCATCGATGGTGGTTTCGATCGGCTTGCCGCGCAGCGCGGTGACGTCGGTGGCGGGCTTGCCCCAGTCGTGCCGCGCGCGTTCGAGGTTGTTGCTCACCGCCGGCACGGTGCGCAGGTATTCGGCGATGGCCTCGATGTCCTGCGTCGTCATGCGCGAGAAGCTGTGCTGCACCGCTTCCCCCATCGGCCCGGCAGCCTGGGCCACGCCCGGCACGCTGCCCGTGCGCAGATACTGCACGACCTGTTCGGGTTTCCAGGCGCCAATGCCGCTGGTCGGGTCGGACGTGATGTTGAACGCCGTCCACCCGGCCAGCGTGGAGCCCGCCAGGTACCCCTTGCCGCGCTCGTCCATGGCCTTCTCCTGCATGGCGAAGCCGCGCGGCGTGTGGCACGTGCCGCAGTGCGCAAGGCCCTGGGTCAGATAGGCGCCGCGGTTCCACGTCGGGCTCTTGTCGCCACGCGGCACGTACGGTTCGGTCTTCAGAAAGACGAGGTTCCACAGCTTGAGCGGCCAGCGCATGTTCAGCGGCCAGCGGATGGTGCTCGGCGGCGGGTCGTTCTGCACGGCGGGCACGCCGTAGCGGAAGTACGCGTAGAGATCGCGCATGTCCGCGTCGCTGATCTTCGCGTACGACGGATACGGCATGGCCGGATACAGGTTGTTGCCCGCGTCGTCCACGCCCCTGCGCACGGCGCGCTCGAAATCTTCGTAGCTCCACTTGCCGATGCCGGTCTTCTCGTCGGGCGTGATGTTGCTCGTGTAGATCGTGCCGAGCATCGGGATCGGCATGGGCAGGCCGCCCGCAAACGGCTTGCCGCCGGGCGCGGTATGGCAGGCGGCGCAGTCGGCCGCAATGGCGAGGTATTCGCCCCGCTTGATCTGCGCGGTATCGGCCGGCGTGTCCTTGGCCCAGGCGGCCACGCTCGCGCTGCAGAGCACCAGGAAAGAAGCGATCGCCTTCATATCACGCCTCCTTCTTGAGCTGGTCGGCAATGCGCAGCGCCAGCGCGGCGATCGTCAGCGTGACGTTGACGGTGCCGACCGTCGGCATGGTCGAACTGCTGCTGATGAACAGGTTGGGGTGGTCGAACGTGCGGCAGTCCTTGTCGACCACCGAATCCTTCGGGTCTGCGCCCATGATGGTCGCTCCCGTGATGTGGTTGTTGGGCGCGAAGTCATCATGGAACTGCACGTCGGTGCCGCCCAGCACCTTGGCCGCGGTGGCATACACCTCGCGCGTGTGCACGGCGCTGCGTTTGACGTAGTCGTCGATGTGATAGGTGATCTCCGGGCGCGGAATGCCGATGGCATCGACCTCCGTACTGCTGGGCACGATGCGGTTTTCCGGCAGCGGCAGGATCTCGTGGAAGCTGTCGAACTGCACGTAGCGCGCCGCCTGGTCACGGATGCGCGCGTCCAGTTCGGGAGGTTTGATGAGCTTGCCTTCCTTGAAGATGCGCACGGTCTCCTGCTCGATGCGCGAGATGTTGGAGAGGTGCAGCTTCTTGCCGGCCTGCGTCGCGCGGAACGGCCCGTCGCGAAAGCCGATCAGCGAGGTCATCTCCTGCGGCCCGCGCCCTGGCCAGAGCTTGCGGTCGGCATAGAAGCTCACGCCGGTGCCGGGATGGTCCATCAGGTTGCGCCCGACCATGTCGGAGCTGTTGCCCACGCCCTTCGGAAAATCGTGGCTCGTCGACATCAGCATCAGCTTGGGAGTCTCGATGCCATTGGCGGCCAGCACGAACCACTTGCCTTCCACGCGATGCTCGCCGCCCTTCGAATCCTTGTAGCGCGCGGCGACGATGCGCTTGTTGGCGCCGACTTCCAGCTTGTAGACGACAGCGTTTTCAATCAGGCGGGCGCCGGCCTGCTCGGCCTTCTCGACATGGAAGATGCCGTTGTACATTGCGCCGATCGGGCAGATCGGCATGCAGTTGTTGTTACCGCAGCAGGTCGGGCGGCCGTCGTACGGGCGGCTGTTGCGCGCCACGGGTTCGGTCACCACGTGGTAGCTCGGGTCGTGCGCGTTGAGCGCTTCCTTGATCGTGCGTTCGTTGAACGACAGCGGCAGCGGGGCCATCGGATACGGCTGGCTGCGCGGCGAGCCAAGGTCTTCGTCATTGGGCCCCCACACGCCGAGCGCGGCTTCGGCGAGGCCGTAGTAGCGCTCGAGATCGTCGTACTGGATGGGCCAGTCGCGCGCGATGCCGTACACGCTGCGCAGCTTGAAGTCGTTCGGCAGGAAACGCCACGTGGACGCCGCCCAGTGCCAGGTCGTCCCGCCCACGGCGCGGATGTACTGCGAGTTGAACTGGTGCTCGCCCTTGAGGATCAGGTAGTTGTTGGGCGGCCCGTACTCCGGATGCGGCGCCCACGGCATGGACGGATACGGCGCCATGAAATCCATCTTGTCGGCCTGGTTGCGGAAGCGCTCGACGATCTCCCAGCGCGGCAGGCGCGGGCCGGCTTCGAGCATCAGCACCGACTTGCCTGCACGCGCCAATTCGTATGCCACCAGCGCGCCGGCCACACCGGACCCCACCACCACGATGTCAGCCTGTTGTGCGGCTTGTTGGGTATCCGGCATCAGGCTTGCCTCTCGACGGGGGGCTCGGCCCAGAAGCCGGGCTGGTTGGGACAATACGTGCGGATGACGAGCGTATCCGACACCACGCTGTACATCAGTGCCTGCTCATACGTGACAACGTTGCCGTCGACCACGCCCACGTACCAGGCTTCCAGAATGTTGAGCGCGGTCTTTTGCTGCGCATCCGACAACGAACCGGCGGCCAGCGCCTGCGCCAGCGGCCGCAGTTGCGCGGCAAAACCGGCCCCCGACTTGCCAAGCGCCGCGAGCAGCCGCGTCCCGACCGCATGGTCCAGTGCGGGCCGCCCCGTCAACGCCTGCGACAGCGCCATGAAGGCATCCAGCGGTTCGGTGGGTACCTGCGCAACGGCACGCAGCACCTGCGAGCCGACCAGGCCGGCAGCGGCCAGGGCCAGCGCGCCCTGCAGCCACTGCCGGCGCGTCAGGCCGGTCTGCGGGGGTTCGGGAGTGGGGGAATGGGCGTCCATCTCGACATCCTGTTGAAACATTTGCGGGAACGATGCCGGGCACCGTCCGCCGGGCGCCCTTGACTAGCCAATATAGGCGCCGCAATGCGGATCGCCAGAACAACGGCCCAAGCGCGAACCGTGCCAGCGCGGCTTGCGCGCACGCAAACGGAGGCCCCGCGCGTTTGTCTATACTCGGGCCGCACGCCGCTTTGCCGCATCCACCCTGACCGCCCATGACCTCCATCGCCGACATCCGTACCGAATACGCCCGCGCCTCGCTCGACATCACCGACGTGGACACCAACCCCCTGCGCCAGTTCCGCCGCTGGTTCGATGAGGCGCTCAAGGCGGAAGTGGCCGAAGTCAACGCCATGGCGCTGGCCACCGTCGACGCCCACGGCCAGCCTTCCGCGCGCATCGTCCTGCTCAAGAACCTCGACGAGCGCGGTTTCACGTTCTTCACCAACTACGCCAGCCACAAGGGCGAAGAACTTGCCGCCAACCCGCGCGCCGCCCTGCTGTTTCACTGGATCGGGCTGGAGCGCCAGGTGCGCATCCAGGGCGTCGTCGAAAAGGTGAGCGACGCCGAAAGCGATGCCTACTACCACTCGCGCCCGCTCGGATCGCGGCTGGGCGCCTGGGCCTCCGAGCAGAGCAGCGAGGTGCCGGACCGCGCCACGCTCGAAGCCCGCGAAGCCGAGTATCGCCAGCGTTTTGGCGATGCCCCGCCGCGCCCGCCGCACTGGGGCGGCTATCGCCTGCTGCCCGAGCGGCTGGAGTTCTGGCAGGGCCGCCCGTCGCGCCTGCACGACCGGCTCGAATATCGCAGACAGGCAGACGGCGACTGGAAGATCGTGCGCCTGGCCCCTTGACCACCGGCGCGCGCAATGACGCATTGCGCAGTGCGGCAAACCGGGCATGGCGCTTGCTGCCGCCGGATACGGCCAGCCGACGCCGGCAAGACCCGCACAGCACAATGGGAAAGTTTGTCGTAAGCTAATGTGATCCGTTCGGGCGGCAATCCGATGGCTGCCCCGAACTTCTGCACATGAGGGAGGCGTCGACATGCTTTTTCAACAGGCGATTGACCGCAAGCTCGAACAGTGGATTCAGGACATCCGCGAGTCTGCCAACCTTCCGGTGCGCCTGCGCCTCTGGAACGGCGACCAATACGAGCTCGGCCGTTTCGACCAACCCCGTGTCACGCTGACCGTGCGCGAAGCAAGCGCGCTGCCGCTGCTGCTCTCCCCCACGCTGAACAACCTCGGTGAGGCTTACGTTCAGGAAAAGATCGACCTGGAAGGCAAGCTCGCCGACATCATCAACGTCGGCTATGGGCTGGCCGCCTCGGCCGCCGCCACCAGCGGCAACGCGCTGGCCCGCGTGGTACGCCATTTCGCCCACACGAAGGAAGGCGACAAGGAATCGATCCAGTACCACTACGACGTATCCAACGACTTCTACAAGCTGTGGCTTGACGAAAACATGGTGTATTCGTGCGCCTACTTCGAGAACGGCAACGAAACCCTCGATGAAGCGCAGCTCAAGAAGATCGACCACATCCTCACCAAGATCCGCCTGCAGCCCGGGCAGACGCTGCTCGACATCGGCTGCGGCTGGGGCGCGCTGGTGCTGCGTGCGGCGCAGAAGTACGGCGCGCGCTGCCTGGGCGTGACGCTGTCGCAGAACCAGTACGACCTCGCACGCGAACGCGTGAAGGCCGCAGGCCTCGAAGACCGCATCGAAATCCGCATCCAGGACTACCGCGACCTCACCGGCAAGTTCGACCGCATCACCAGCGTCGGGATGTTCGAACATGTCGGCCGCAAGAATCTGCCCGGCTATTTCCGCCGCATGCATGACCTGCTTGCCGACGACGGCGTCGCCATGAACCATGGCATCACGTCGTCGGACCCGGCCGGGGGCGAGAGCTCGATGGGTGGCGGCGATTTCATCGACCGTTACGTCTTCCCGCAGGGCGAGCTGCCGCACATCTCGCTGGCGCTGTCCGCCGCGCAGGAAGGCGGCCTCGAAGCGCTTGACGTCGAAAGCCTGCGCCGCCACTATGCGCGCACGCTCCAGCACTGGGCCGAACGCTTCGAAACCCACGGCGAGACCATCCGCAACATGGTCGGCGAGAAGAAGTACCGCATCTGGCGTGTCTACCTCGCCGGCTGCGCACATGCCTTCGACGCCGACGAGATCTCGATCTTCCAGACCGTGCTGCAAAAGGCCGGCAAGCCCGCCGCATCGATCCCGTGGTCGCGCCGCTACATCTACCCCTGACCATTTGACCGCCACGCCGCCCATCGACGACCTGTTCGGCGCGCCGCCGGCCCCCAGCGATACCGCGGCGGCCGAACCGCTTCCCAAACCGAAGCGTTCTCCCGCCCGCCAGGGCGTGCAGCCGGCCGCCGTTCCGCCCGAGGTGGCAGAGCTCGCGCTGCGCCTGCCGCCCGACCTGCGCATCGGCACGTCATCGTGGTCGTATCCGGGATGGGATGGACTCGTCTATGCGGGCGAGTATTCCGAGTCGATGCTGGCGCGCAAAGGACTGGCGGCCTACGCGATGCACCCGCTGCTGCGTACCGTCAGCATCGATCGCGGCTTCTACGCTCCGATTCCGCTGGCCGACTACGTCGCCTACGCGGCCAGCGTGCCCGAAGCGTTCCGCTTTGCCGTCAAGGCGCCCGCCGCCGTGTGCGACGCGTGGATTCGCGAACTGGACGGGCGCGGCCGCATGCCCAACCCGGCCTTCCTGAACGCGGAATTCGCGGTGCGGGACTTTATCGACCCAGCCACGCGCGGGCTCGGCATGCGTTGTGGGCCGCTGGTGTTCCAGTTTTCGCCGCTGGGCGCGCTGGCCGAAGACGCCATCGGCTTCGTGGAGCGGCTCGAAGCGTTTCTGGCTGCACTGCCGCCGCTGGACCGGCAACACAACCCCGATGCCGTGTACGCGGTGGAATTGCGCGATGCCACGCTGCTCACGCCGCGCTTCATCAAGATGCTGCGTGCGGTCGGCGTGCGCTACTGCGTCGGGTTGCACGAGCGGATGCCCGCGGCCGACCGGCAAGCGGCCGCCGTGGCCCTGCTCGATGAAGGCGGCGGCGGTCCCCTGGTGGTGCGCTGGAACCTGAACAGCCGTTACCGCTATGCGCAGGCCGAGGCCGCCTACAAGCCCTTCAACAAGCTCGTCGACGAAGACCTGTTTTCGCGCGAGACGCTGGCCGACATGGCCATTGCCGCGCTCGCGGCGGGGCGCAAGGTAACCATCCTGGTCAGCAACAAGGCGGAAGGATCGTCGCCGCTGTCGTGCATCAAGCTGGCCGAGGCCATCGCCGCGCGCCTGCCGGGCGGCGCAGCGTAACCCCGGCGCCTTCCCTCAGCCCTGCAGGCGGTGCGCGAACTGCTTGCGGAACTTCGCCACCTTGGGCGAGATGACGAACGCGCAGTAACCCTGCGCCGGATGATCTCGGAAGTAGTTCTGGTGTTCGTCTTCCGCGCGCCAGAAGGTCACCTTGCCCGCGCTGGCATCCACCAGCTCCGTCACGATGGGCGCATCGAAGACAGCGCTGGCGTCGAGCGCGGCGACCGCCTCACGGGCCGTTGCCAGTTGCCCGGGCGTCTGCGCGAAGATGGCAGACCGGTATTGCGGCCCGACGTCGTTGCCCTGCCGGTCCGGCGTCGTCGGGTCATGGATGGCGAAGAAGATGTCGAGAATCTCGCGGTACGGGATCACCGCCGGATCGAACTGCACCGCCACCACTTCGGCATGGCCGGTGTCGCCATTGCAGACGGCCCGATAGCTGGGGTGATCGACATGGCCGCCGGCATAGCCGGACACCACGCTGTGCACGCCTTGCACCTGCTGGAAGACAGCCTCGAGGCACCAGAAGCAGCCTCCGCCCAGGACGGCGGTTTCAAGGGCGCGTTGCTCGGTCATTTGGTTTCTCCTGCTGGGTTGGATGGGATGCCATTGGTCGGCGCAGGGCGCTTATCCTGACACAGGCACCGGCACCCGCGCCAACATGTGTGTGCAGCATCACGCAAAGCCCTACGCAGGGGCGGCTTATCGCCCGTCCGTTACAATTGCGCATTACTTTGGGTCGTTTGCATGGATCACCACGGAGCCATTCCCATGGAGGCGCGCGACAGCGGACCGACGCGCGAGGCGTCGGCACGCGGTCGCACAAGCCGCGCCGCCCCGCCCGACTTCGATGCCGCGCACTTCCGGCATGCCCTGTCGCAATTTGCCACTGGCGTGACGGTGGTCACCACGCGCTCTGACGGGGGCCCCGGCAAGCCTGCGTTCGTCGGTGTGACGGCCAGCTCGTTCAACTCGGTGTCGCTCGACCCGCCGCTGGTGCTGTGGAGCCTTGGCACGCAGGCGAACTCGTTCCCGTTGTTCCACGCCGGCTCGCACTACGTGATCAACATCCTGGCGGCCGACCAGCTCGACCTGTGCAAGCGCTTCGCCACGCTCAAGGGCGACCGCTTCGCCAACATCGACTACGCGCTGAGCCCGACCGGCCTGCCGATCCTTGCACAATCGCTGGCATGGTTCGAGTGCCATAACCGCAGCCGGTACGACGAGGGCGACCATGTCATCTTCGTCGGCGAAGTCGAGCGCTGCGGAGTGGTGGATGCCAACGCCGCGCCGCTGGTGTTTCATCGCGGCGCGTTTTCGTCGCTTGATCCGCTCGGCAAGTAAGTTGCCGCGTCACCCGCGGCTTGCCGTCTTGCGCGGGGCCTCGGCTTCGATGCCCCAATCCCCGCATGCGTACCAGTCGTCGCCGAGCAGCTCTGCAGGGTGCTGGGTGCGGCCCGAGCCGTTGCCGCAAGCGAGGGCGTCGGCCCGGCAGTACTTGTCGCAGCCCCAGCAGATGCGCTCGGGGTGTACGGGATGCAACGGAAACCTCTTGGCCATGACCGGCTCCGGTCGACAACACAGGCTCACTATCCGCGCATGCCGGCGGTCGCGATTTGACCGCCGTCAGACGCCGCCGGACTTGCCGCGCTTGCCCGTCGCACCGCTTTCCAGCGGCCGCACGCCGCGCGATTCCATGAGCAGCGCCAGCCCGCCATCGCGATCCTTGATCGTGCGCAGGACGATGTTCGAGCGGATGTCCATCACGCCAGGCGTCTTGTACAGCCGCTCGATGATGAACTCCGAATAGTGCTGCAGCGTGGGCGCCTGCACGCGCAGGATGTAGTTGCAATCGCCGGTGATGATGTAGGCCGCGACGATCTCGGGCCAACTGTGCACGGCGGCCATGAAGGTCTCGTGCCAGCCCGTCACGTCCTGCCGCATCGACACTTGCACGATGGCCTCGAGCTCCAGCCCCAGCGCTGCCCGGCCCAGCTGCGCCCGGTAGCCGGTGATGGCGCCGCCCTCTTCCAGCATCCGCACGCGCCGCAGGCAGGCCGATGGCGACAGCGCCACCCGCTCGGCCAAGTCCTGATTGCTGATGCGGCCGTCTTCCTGCAAGACCTGGAGAATGCGCAGATCGGTGGTATCAAGTTGCATCTGTCGTCGTTCTTTGCGTAATTCCGTTAATTCGTTGAATTTTATGCGAATCGAACGGAATCGTGCGCACGAATATGCAAACCCATTGCGCGTGGATTTCCCTATCATTTCGGCACGGATTCGACGAATTTTCTGCCGGGGAGCCGCCTTGAAACGCACTTTGTGGGACATCAGCCCCGCCCTCTCGCCCGCCACGCCGACGTGGCCCGGCGACACGCCGTTTTCGCAGGAAATTGCGTGGAAGCTCGAAGGCGATTGCCCAGTCAACGTCGGCCGCATCACGCTGTCGCCGCACACCGGCGCGCATGCCGATGCCCCGCTGCACTACCGCGCGGACGGCGCCGCGATCGGGCAGGTGGCGCTGGACGCGTACCTCGGCCCGTGCCGCGTCATCCACTGCGTGGGCGTAGCGCGCGTCGAGCCGGAACACGTTCGTGATGCGCTGGCCCATCCGTCGCCCACGCCGCCGCGCGTGCTGCTGCGCACGTACGCGCAGATGCCGCAGACCATGTGGGACGACCACTTTGCCGCCGTCGCGCCCGAGACGATCGAACTGCTGGCCGCGCACGGCGTGAAGCTCGTCGGTGTCGACACCGCCTCGCTCGATCCGCAGACCTCCAAGACCATGGACGCGCACCACGCGGTCGGCAGGCACGGTCTGGCCATCCTCGAAGGGCTGCTCCTCGACGAGGTGCCCGCCGGCGATTACGAACTGATCGCGCTGCCGCTCAAGTTCGCCACGCTCGATGCGAGCCCCGTGCGCGCGGTGCTGCGCAGCCTGCCCTGATTCACCCCATTCATCACCCCGACATCCACCATGACCATCACTCGAAACGCCTGCGTCGAACGCGACGCGGCCGATCCGATCGCGCCGCTGCGCGACGCCTTTGCGCTGCCCGACGGCGTGATCTACCTGGACGGCAATTCGCTCGGCGCACGGCCCAAGGCTGCGCTGGCCCGCGCGCAGGAAGTCGTCGCCAATGAATGGGGCGATGGACTGATCCGCAGCTGGAACCAGGCCGGCTGGTTCGAGCTGCCGCGCCGCCTGGGCAACAAGCTTGCCCCGCTGATTGGTGCACGCGAAGACGAAGTCGTCGTCACCGACACCACGTCGATCAACCTGTTCAAGGTGCTGGCCGCCGCGATTCGCGTGCAGCGCGAAGACGCGCCCGCCCGCAAGATCATCGTGTCGGAAACGCATAACTTTCCGACCGATCTGTACATCGCTGAAGGGCTGGCCGACCTGCTGCGCGATGGCTACAAACTGCGCCTAATCGACTCGCCGGAAGAACTGGAAGGCGCGCTGGGCGACGACGTCGCCGTCACCATGCTGACGCACGTGAACTACAAGAGCGGGCACATGTACGACATGGCTGCCGTCTCGGCGCTGGCACACAAGCACGGCGCGCTGGCGATCTGGGATCTGGCGCACTCGGCCGGCGCGGTGCCCGTGGACCTGCACGCAGGCGGCGCGGACTACGCCATCGGCTGCACGTACAAGTACCTGAACGGCGGCCCCGGTTCGCCGGCGTTCGTGTGGGTCGCGCCAAAACTGCGCGAGCGCTTCTGGCAGCCGCTCTCGGGCTGGTGGGGGCATGCGCGGCCGTTCGCGATGGAATCACGCTACGACGCCGATGCCGGCATCGGCCGCTTCCTGTGCGGCACGCAGCCGATCACGTCGATGGCGATGCTGGAATGCGGGCTCGATATCTTCGCGCAGACGTCGATGGCCGAGTTGCGGACCAAGTCCCTCGCGCTGACCGATCTCTTCATCTCGCTGGTGGAAACGCGCTGCGCGGGCTTCCCGCTCACGCTGGTCACACCGCGCGACCATGGCATCCGCGGCAGCCACGTCAGCTACGAGCACCCGAACGGCTATGCTGTGATGCAGGCGCTGATCGCTCGCGGCGTGATCGGCGACTACCGCGAGCCGCGCATCATGCGCTTCGGCTTCACGCCGCTGTACACGAGCTTTGCCGATGTTTGGGATGCCGTGGACGTGCTGCGCGACGTGCTGGAAACAGGCGCGTGGCAATCGGCGCAATTCAACGAACGTACGCTGGTGACCTGAAATGACAACGCCGAACCGACCCGCAGCATCGGGCTGCCCCATGCACGGTGGCCAGGCCGACAGCTGGCATGACGCGCAGATGGATTTCTCGCAGTCGATGAGCTATGGCGACTACCTGGCGCTTGACCAGATCCTGAACGCGCAGCACCCGCGCTCGCCCGATCACAACGAAATGCTGTTCATCGTGCAGCATCAGACCACCGAGCTGTGGATGAAGCTGATGCTGCATGAGCTGCGCGCAGCGCGGGATTGCGTGCGCAACGACGACCTGCCGCCCGCTTTCAAGATGCTGGCGCGCGTGTCGCGCATCATGGACCAACTGGTGCAGGCGTGGAACGTGCTTGCCACGATGACGCCGCCCGAGTACTCGGCCATGCGTCCGCACCTGGGGCAGTCGTCCGGCTTCCAGTCGTATCAGTACCGCGAGATCGAATTCATTCTCGGCAACAAGAATGCGGCAATGCTCAGGCCGCATGCGCACCGGCCGGAGCATTACGCGCAGGTGAAGGCCGCGCTGGAGACGCCGTCGCTGTACGACGAAGCCGTGCGCTACATGGCGCGCCACGGGTTCAGCTTCGATGCGGATTGCGTGGAGCGGGACTGGTCGCGGCCGGTCACCTACAACGCTTCGGTGGAGGCGGCCTGGCTGGAGGTCTATCGTGACCCGACGCACCACTGGGAGCTGTATGAGCTGGCGGAGAAGTTTGTCGACCTCGAGGATGCGTTCCGGCAGTGGCGGTTCCGGCATGTGACAACGGTCGAGCGGGTGATCGGCTTCAAGCGTGGGACCGGTGGTACGGAAGGCGTCGGTTATCTGCGGAAGATGCTCGATGTGGTGTTGTTTCCGGAGCTTTGGAAGTTGCGCACTGACTTGTGACTTTTGCTATTGGTCGATCTCTGGTTTCCTCCCCTGCCGGGGCTGACTCACCTTCCCTGTCTTGCAAAAGAAAGTAAGCAAAGAAAGGCGCGCCCGAGATGGCGAAGGATTCCTTGGACTTATGCCGCAGAGAGGGGAACGGAAAAACACGCTGCGCCCAGACAGCTTCCCTTCCCTCTCTGCAACAGAAACTCAAGGCGCCATCTACGGCATCCACGGCCAAACCCGTCTGGACGCCAGCGCTGGTGGCAAACAGTTTCCGGGGGTCTCTGAGCGGCCTACGCGGCGGGCTCGACCACTTGCCCTAGCCTTGCCGCGAACTCGCGTAGCGCGGGGGCCAGTTCGTCGCGGATGCGCTCTGCATCGGCAGACGTGTATGGCGCGCTGCAACTCACGACATACGGCTCGCGCTGGCTGGGCGCGAAGAACGCGACTGCGCATGCGTGGATGGCGGGATGCCAGTCGCGCAGCGATACGGCGTAGCCGTTGCGTACGCCGGCTTTGACTGCATCGTCTGCGGCGGCACCTTCTGCCGCCCATTGCGCGGGCTGCTGCGTGCGCAACGCTTCGTACAAGCGCTCACGCCGCGCGGCGGGCAACGAAGCCAGATACGCCCGTCCCATCGAACTCGACAGCAGCGACAGCCGTGAACCCACGCCCAAGCCTGCCGAACCGCTCATCGATGGGCTGTCGTGGCGGATGGTTTCCAGATAGACCATGTCCAGCCGGTCGCGCTTGCCGAGCGAAATCGACACGCCGTGCTTGTGCGCAAATGCGCTCATGTGCGGACGCGCGAGTTGAATCACGTCGCTGGACGCAAGATAGGCAAAGCCCAGCGCGAGGACGCCGGCGTCCAGCCCGTACTTGCCGAGCGTCTCGTCATAGCGAAGATAGCCGAGCGAGACGAGCGTGCCCGCCAACCGGCTTACCGTGGCCTTCGGAAAACCCGTGCGGCGCACGAACTCCTGGTTGCCGAGCAGCGTGTCGCCAGGGCGGAAAGCCCGCAGCAGTTCCAGCCCGCGGGCGAGTGCGGTGACAAAGTTCGGATCGGCTTCGCGCCTGGTCTCGAATTCGGAATCAGGGTCGGGGAGGCGCGTCGTGCTCATTCGGAGAAAGGCCTGGAAATCGTCTTCGGTTGCGCTATCATAGCCCTGAATTTCGAAACTGTGTTCCGCATATCGGAACAACACATGACTCGGAGACTACCGCCGTGACTGCTCGCAACGCCTTCAACTGGGCCGATCCGCTGCTGCTCGACCAACAACTGACCGACGACGAGCGCATGGTGCGCGATGCCGCTGCGTCGTACTGCCAGGACAAGCTGGTGCCGCGCGTGCTGGAGTCGTTCCGGCATGAGAAGACCGATGCGTCGATCTTCCGCGAGATGGGCGAGCTCGGGTTGCTGGGCCCGACGATTCCCGAGCAGTACGGCGGCCCGGGGCTGAACTACGTCAGCTACGGCCTGATCGCGCGCGAGGTGGAACGCGTGGATTCCGGCTACCGCTCGATGATGAGCGTGCAGTCGTCGCTGGTGATGGTGCCGATCTTCGAATTCGGCAGCGAAGCGCAGAAGCAGAAGTACCTGCCCAAGCTGGCCAAGGGCGAGTGGATCGGCTGCTTCGGGCTCACTGAGCCGAACCACGGCTCCGACCCGGCGTCGATGGTGACGCGCGCAAGGAAGGTCGACGGCGGCTATTCGCTGTCGGGCGCCAAGATGTGGATCACCAACTCGCCCATCGCCGACGTGTTCGTCGTGTGGGCCAAGCTGCCGAACGACAATGGTGAAGACGAAATCCGCGGCTTCATACTGGAGAAGGGCTGGAAGGGTCTGAGCGCCCCCGCCATCCACGGCAAGGTCGGCCTGCGCACGTCCATCACGGGCGAGATCGTGCTCGACGAAGTGTTCGTGCCGGAAGAGAACCTGATGCCGGGCGCGCGCGGCCTGAAGGGTCCGTTCACGTGCCTGAACTCGGCGCGCTACGGCATTGCCTGGGGAGCGCTGGGCGCGGCGGAGTCGTGCTGGCACATCGCGCGCCAGTACGTGCTGGACCGCAAGCAGTTCGGCCGTCCGCTCGCGGCGAACCAACTCATCCAGAAGAAGCTCGCCGACATGCAGACCGAGATCACGCTCGGCCTGCAGGGCTGTCTGCGTCTGGGCCGCATGAAGGACGAAGGCACCGCGTCGGTGGAGATCACCTCGATCATGAAGCGCAATTCGTGCGGCAAGGCACTCGACATTGCCCGCATGGCGCGCGACATGCTCGGCGGCAACGGCATCTCGGACGAATTCGGCGTGATCCGCCACGTGGTCAACCTCGAGGTCGTGAACACCTACGAAGGCACGCACGACATCCACGCGCTGATCCTCGGCCGCGCCCAGACCGGCATCCAGGCATTCTTCTGATTTCACGCGCTTTGCATTTCTCGCGGGGTGATGCACACTTGTGCACCACCCGCCATACCGCCTTGGGGCATGTCTCGCCCGTCCTGGGCACCGTGGTTCTCCTCTCCCGCGATATACACATTCGCAAATGATCGGGATACGCGCGGCTACATGAAACCGCCGCTGGCACGCGTCTATGCTTCGCTCCAAGTGCCAGCGGATCGTTCGGCAGGCACGTCCCTCACACCGATAAAACGTGCGCGCGGTCCACACGCAGATCGCAGCGCGACGCGACTCAACCCATCGCGAGACAACGGTCTGGAGAATGTCCGCGCGCGCACGCAGGCACCCGGGTCGATATTCAAAACCAGAACAGGGCACCCTACGCAGGTTGACAGAGATCGACCCGCGCGGAGTCCTGCCAGGAGACAACCCACCATGGCTGAACAGTCCATTCCGTCGGTGACGGAACTCAACGCCGCCGGCTTGACTGACGCGACCAACGTCGCGCAGATCGATCGCTTTTTCCAGATTTCTGCACGCGGCAGCACCCAGAAGCGCGAGGTCGTGGCCGGCGTCACAACGTTCATGGCGATGGTGTATGCCGTCTTCGTCGTGCCGGGCATGCTCGGCAAAGCCGGCTTCGATACCAGCGCGGTGTTCGTTGCCGTGTGCCTGACCACCGCCTTCGGGTCGCTGCTGATGGGCCTGTGGGCCAGGCTGCCGATCGCCATCGGCTGCGCGATCTCGCTCACGGCGTTCATGGCATTCGGGCTCGTGCTGGGGCAGAAGCTCTCGCCGGAAGTGGCGCTGGGCGCGGTGTTCCTGATGGGCGTGGTCTTTACCGCCATCTCGGCCACCGGCGTGCGTTCGTGGATCCTGCGCAACCTGCCCTCGGGCGTGGCGCACGGCACGGGCATCGGCATCGGGCTGTTCCTGCTGCTGATCGCGTCGAACGACGTGGGGCTGGTGATCAAGAACGCCGGCCCGGGGCTGCCCGTCCAACTCGGCCACATCACCGCCTTCCCCGTGATGATGTCGGTGCTGGGCCTGGCCGCCATCTTCGGCATGGAGCGCCGCCGCGTGCCGGGCGGCATCCTGATCGTCATCATCGCCATCTCGGCGCTCGGCCTCGTCTTTGACCCGGCCGTCAAGTTCACGGGGGTGTTCGCCCTGCCCTCGCTGAGTGCGCCCGGCCATGCTTCGTTGATCGGCGCGATGGACATCCGCGGTGCGCTCTCCACGGCCGTGCTGCCGAGCGTGCTCGCCCTGGTGATGACCGCCGTGTTCGACGCCACGGGCACGATCCGCGCCGTGGCAGGCCAGGCGGGCCTGCTTAATGACAAGGGCCACATCGTCAACGGTGGGCGCGCCCTGACGGCCGATTCGGTCAGTTCGATCTTCTCGGCATTCTTCGGCGGTGCGCCGGCGGCGGCGTACATCGAATCGACGGTCGGTGTGGCTGCCGGCGGCAAGACCGGGCTGACGGCCGTGGTGGTCGGCGTGCTGTTCCTCGCGGTGATGTTCTTCTCGCCGCTGGCGGGTCTGGTGCCGTCGTATGCGACGGCGCCGGCGCTGATGTACGTCGGCCTGCTGATGCTCTCGAGCGTGAGCAAGCTGCACATGGACGACATGGTGGACGCGCTGGCGGGCCTGGTCTGCGCCGTGTTCATCGTGCTGACGTGCAACATCGTCACCGGCATCATGCTCGGCTTCTGCACGCTGGTGATCGGCCGCGTGGTGGCCGGCGAATGGCGCAAGCTGAACATCGGCACCGTCGGCATCGCCGTGGCACTGGCGGCGTTCTATGCCGGCGGCTGGGCGATCTGATCGCGCACAACGTCTCTTCACAAAGGCAAACCGGCCAGACCCGCGAGGGCTGGCCGGTTTTTGTTTTGCCAGGAAACCAGCTCGGGGCCGGCTCCCAACGCAAAAAACGCCCGGCACAAAGGCCGGGCGGCAATCACACTACCAAGGAGACGGTTACTTGTTAGGCTGCGGCGTCAGGCGCAGATACGGGCGCAACGCCTTGTAGCCCTTCGGAAATTTCTGCTTGATGACGTCTTCGTCCTTGAGCGATGGCACGATGACGACGTCGTCGCCTTCCTGCCAGTTGCCCGGCGTCGCCACGCTGTGATGGTCGGTCAGCTGCAGCGAGTCAATCACGCGCAGCACCTCGTTGAAGTTGCGTCCCGTCGATGCAGGATACGTGATGATCAGCCGCACCTTCTTGTTCGGGTCGATCACGAACAGCGAGCGCACCGTAAAGGTCTCGCTCGCGTTCGGGTGGATCATGTCGTACAGCTGCGAGACCTTGCGATCCGCATCGGCGATGATCGGGAAGTTGACGCTGGTGTTCTGCGTCTCGTTGATGTCGTTGATCCAGCCCTTGTGAGACTCCACAGAATCCACCGACAGCGCGATCACCCTGACATTGCGTTTGGCAAATTCGTCCTTGAGCTTGGCGGTCAGGCCGAGCTCCGTGGTGCACACCGGCGTGTAGTCGGCCGGATGTGAAAACAGCACGCCCCAGCTGTCGCCCAGCCACTCGTGAAACTTGATGCGGCCTTCGCTCGAATCCTGCTCGAAATCAGGGGCGATATCGCCCAAACGTAGAGACATCGTGTCCTCCATGCACACATTGGGAACCACTATAGCCAGATTGCCATCCAACCAAAACGACTATAAATTCACAACAACATCACTTTTTGTCATTAGGCGCGGCATTTGCTGGCGAAAAGGTGGAAGGCGCGCGCACATTGCCGGACAATCGCCAAAGGCTTGATCCACCGCAGTGTGCGCGAGTGGGGCGCTTGAAGTTTCGCGACACCCACACATATCCTAGCGAATATGCGCGTCGACATATTGCCGATCGACTCCCTCAATACCAAGGACCCGACCATGACGAACACTTCCCCCAACCTGGCCGATTCCGTCAATAAGGAGAAACTGATGACCGACGTGAAGACCGTACTGTCCGACGCCGAAGCGCTGCTCAAGCAAGCTGCCTCCACCAGCGGCGAAAAAGCCGCCGAGCTGCGCGAGCGCGGCATGGGCCTGCTGCGCCAGGCCAAGGAAAAGGCGCAAGACCTGCAGGATGCCGTGGTCACCAAGAGCAAGGCCGCCGCGCGCGCCACCGACGACTACGTCCATGACCACCCGTGGCAGGCGGTGGGGGTCGCTGCCGGCGTAGGCCTGCTGATCGGCCTGCTGCTCAATCGCAAGTAATCCGCTGCACCCTGTCTGGCCGATGGCGCGCCGCTGGATCGCGCCATCGGCCAGTCGCATTCTGGGGCTCCATCCCGGGCATGGGGCGTGCTGCGCTGGCAGCAGCACCATCCGCCCGCACTTCTCCCGACACCTTCATGACCGACGACACCAGTCCAAAGCTGCTTGCTTCCTTGAAGACACTGGCCGGCACGGTCGTTTCGATGCTGCAGACGCGGCTCGAACTGGCGAGCGTCGAACTGGCTGAAGAAAAAGAACGGCTGCTCGGCACGGCCTTTCTCGGCATGCTGGCCGTCAGCCTGATCGCGCTGTGCATCATGACGCTGACGGCGCTGGTCGTCATCCTGTGCTGGGATACCTACCGCTGGCAGTCGCTGGCCATCATGGCCGCGCTCTATGGGCTTGGCGCGGCGGCGTGCCTGTGGAAGGTGCGCGCGCTCCTGCACCACGCGCCCCCGCTGTTCGAGGCCACCTTGGCCGAACTCGACAAAGACCGGGAGATTCTGCGCCGATGACCGATCCGACCCAACCATCGCCGTCCACCGGCGCGGCCTCCCACCCGGAATCCGACTCAGCGCAAAACGCGCGGCACCACGTGCGCCCGTCCCGTCGCGGCGTCGAAGCCCGGCTGCCGCTGGCGGTGCGCAAGGAGTTGCTGCTCACGCGCGCCGCGCTGGAGCGTTACGACTACATGCATGCCCGCAACGACCTGCACCGCGCCACCCGCCGCACGTTCAGCCTGGGTGGCCTGGGCGCGCTGCTGCCGAGCCTGATTCGCCCGCTGGCCAGACCCAACAGCCTGATGCGCACGCTGGGCATTGCGCGGGAATACCCGCTGGTCGGCACGGTGCTGTCGCTCGCCTATGCAGGGCTGCGGCGCACCGTCATTGGGCGCGCCACCCGAAAACTCGGCAAGCTCGGCCTGGTCGCGGGTGCCGCGTGGTGGGGCTATCAGAAGTGGCGTGAATCGCACGGCGACGGAGGGCAGCACGCCGACGCGCCAGCCGCGGCATCCGGCGCGGACGCCGACGACATCATCCCCGGCAGCACGTCCTGAGGCTGGCGGACGCTCAAAAGAAAGGCCGGCTGATGCCGGCCTTTGTCGTAGGGAGGCTCGATGTCAGTCAGTGCAGCGGAATCGGGTGACGCAGGCGTTCCAGCCGACGCGCCATGCTTTGGCGCAGAGCCGAGAGGCGATGGACCTGCGTAACGGGTTCCCCGGCTGAAACCGTATCGGCCGCTGCCGGTTGCGCTGCCGCACCCGTGCCATGCGCCGGGCGTCTGCGGCCATGCCACATGAGCACACCGCTAGCCGTCCAGCCGATCACAAAGAGCGTATCTCCAACATGCTTGAGAGATTCGGCGGACGTGCCCGCGTGGAAGATGGCGGCGAGCATGTCCGGCGGCAGTTCAGCGCAAACCCACAAGAAAATTGCCGGAGCCGATGCAAACACTCCGGGCTGCCACCATGGGTGAGCCACTTGCATCTTGTCGGTCTCCATGGCGCCCTCCGTCGCTTCTTTTAGTGATGCTTCGATCCTATGCGCGCCCTGCGAAAATGGCGAGCCGCCGGCGGCTGAATGCGATGTCGGATTCGTCCGACAGCCCGCGGGGGCGAGACGGGTTGCCTCCGACCTTCGGACTAGGGATCGGTCCGCATCGGCTGTCAAGCGCTTGGCGGCGCGGTCGCCGCAGGGGGCGGGGCGCATACGCGATGTGGATTTCGGCGCAGGCTTGCCACACCCGCTCATATGCATAATGCATGAAAGCGGTGCATTGATGCCGTACCGTACGCAACACACTCGTCCTCCATGATGCTGGCCGCCACCCAACTCCAACGATGCGATACACGCACCGGTGCCACGCTCCTGCAGCCCGCCACGCTGGTCGTCCGCCCGGGCGACCGGATTGCCCTGACGGGGCCGTCGGGCGCAGGCAAGAGCGTCTTGCTGCGAGCGCTGGCACTGCTCGACCCGATCGACGGCGGGGCGGTGACATGGCACGGCCAGCCCATCCGCGCACAGGCCATCCCCGCGTACCGTTGCCACGTGGCGTATGTGCGCCAGCGCCCTGCCCTGCTGCCCGGTACGGTGGAGGACAACCTGCGCATGCCGTATCAACTGCACGTGCGGCGACACGGCAGCGGGTTCGATCGCGATGCCGCCATCGCCCTGCTGGCGCGGGCCGAGCGCGATGCCGGTTTCCTCGACAAATCCGCCAGCGAGCTTTCGGGCGGCGAGGCGCAGATCGCTGCGCTGGTCCGCACGCTGCAGACCGGGCCGACCGTCCTGCTGCTCGATGAACCGACCGCGGCACTGGACCCGGCTTCAGCGCGTGCGGTCGAAGCGCTTCTGCAGCATTGGTTTGCACGCGCGCCCGAACGGCACGCCTGGGTGTGGATCACGCACGACCCGGCGCAGGCGACACGGATCGGGCATCTGCACTGGCGTGTCGAGGCAGGCCGCCTGAACACGGAAGCGGCATCATGAACGACCAGTATCTCAGCCTTTCAGCGTGGCAGGTGGCGATTGCAGCCACGCTGATCCTCGTGAATGGCGGGCTCTCGGTGGCGCTCGGGCTGGGCCTCGAGCGGCGCCTGGCATGGGCCGCGGTGCGGACCGTGGTGCAGTTGCTGGCGGTCGGATTCGTGCTCGACTGGGTATTCGCTCATGCGCATTGGGCCGTGGTGCTCGGCATCGTGGCCGCCATGACGCTGATTGCGGGCCACGCGACGGGCGGCCGCGGCACGCGCGGGTATGCGGGGCTGCGGCTTGACGGCACGCTGTCGGTGCTCGGCAGCGCCTGGCTGATCGGCGCGATCGGGCTGCTGGCCGTGCTGCACGCGCAGCCGTGGTACGCGCCGCAGTACGCCATCCCGATCATGGGGATGATTCTCGGCAACACGTTGACCGGCGTGGGGCTTGCGCTGGAACGCGTGACGGGCGAGCTGATCGCCACCCGCGACCAGGTCGAAACGGTGCTTGCGCTGGGCGGCACGCGCTGGGAGGCGGCGCGCAACGCGGCACGCACCGCCGTACGCGCCGGGATGACGCCCATCATCAACCAGATGACGGTGGTGGGCGTGGTGAGCCTGCCCGGCATGATGACGGGCCAGGTGCTGGC
The DNA here is from genome assembly GCF_905397375.1 of Ralstonia mannitolilytica. GTDB lineage: Bacteria > Pseudomonadota > Gammaproteobacteria > Burkholderiales > Burkholderiaceae > Ralstonia > Ralstonia mannitolilytica. Next base: position 140,487 of record NZ_CAJPVG010000002.1, on the reverse strand, counting down.
AGGCCAATCGCCGCTCGAGGCCGTGCGCTACCAGATCGTCATCATGTTTCTGCTGGCGGCCGCCTCAGGGTTGGGGACCGTGGCGGCCGTGCTGCTGGCGTATCGCCGGCTGTTCAGCCGCCAGCATCAGTTGCTGACCAGCCGTATCACACAGCGTGGAGCGGCCCGATAGCATGCCGATTTCCTTGTCCTGCGGCCTGGTGCTGCTCAACGAAGACGCCGAAGTGCTGCTCGCCCACGCCACCGAAACGCGCCACTGGGACATCCCAAAGGGCGCGCCCGACCCCGGCGAGGCCCACCGCGACACCGCCTTGCGCGAGACACGCGAAGAAACCGGGCTGGTGCTCGATCGCTACACGCTCATCGAATTGGGCCGCTTCCCGTATCGGCGCGACAAGGAGCTTCACCTCTTCGCCACGCGCCTGCGCCGCGCCGACGTCGCGCTCGATTCGCTGACGTGCACCTCGATGTTCAACAGCTACCGCACCGGCAAGCTGATTCCCGAAATGGACGCCTACCGGTGGGCCAGCGCAGACGACGTCCCGCAATACGCGAGTCAGTCGCTGGCGAAGCTGTTTGCGCAGACGCTGACGCTGGCCAGCATCGATGCGCGTCTGCGCGAGGCGGGGCTTTAAACGGGGACGTCTCCCTCGATGGTCGTGCGATGCAGCGTGCGGCGATACGCGTCCGGGCAACCCGGCGCGAAATGGATCGTGGAGCGGTTGTCCCAGAACAGCATGTCGCCCGCGCGCCACTGGTGCGCGTAGACGTTGTCCGAGCGCACGCTGTGAGCAAAGAGCTGCTCCAGCACGCTGGTGCTTTCGTCTTCCGGCAAGCCGAGAATGTGCGAAGTGAAGCCTTCGTTGACGAAGAGCGCGCGCTTGCCGGTTTCCGGATGCGTGCGTACGACGGGGTGGTCGACCGGCGGCACGGCGTCGCGCTGTGCCTGCGTGAGCGGCGGTCGCCACGTCGACAGTGCACGCAGCCGCTCGTAGCGGTACACGTACGAATGCACCGCACGCCGGCCCTCGATCACGCGCTTGAGTTCGGCTGGCAGCGTTTCGTATGCGCGCACCATGTTGGCGAAGAGCGTGTCGCCGCCCTCCTGTGGCAGCTCGCGCATCAGCAACAGCGAACCCAGGCTCGGCAGCGGCTTGTACGAGAGATCGGAATGCCAGTCTCGCCCCGCATCGCCCAGGCCGATAGGCTTGCCGTTCTCCACCACGTTGGACACGACAAGGATCTCCGGATGCCCGGCCAGATGGAACTGGTTGAGCACGTGCACCTGCAGCGGGCCGAAGCGACGGCTGAACGAGACCTGCGCGTCGGGCGTGAGGTGCACGTCGCGAAACACCAGCAGCCCGTCATGGGCGAGCCACGCCTGCCTGATGGCCGCGATATCGGCGTCGGATAAACCGGCAACGTCGCCCAGGCCAAGGACTTCCGCACCCAGCGGCGCATCGGCCAGGCGGCGGATGTGAAAGCGGGCGGTGTGAACGGCGGGCGCCTCGGGCGCAACGGCAACAGCGGCGGACATGGTCAAAGCGCGAGAACAGGGGCGGCAATGGAGAGACCTCACATTACACCGCCCACGCGCCAGCCGCTCCAACGAAGAAAAGCGCAGATCGATACGCGCAAGGCGCACGAAGCCGGCTACGCGCCGATGTAATGCGCCCGCATGCGCGCAAGGCACGCCCGCGCGTCGCCGATGACCAGCCGACTGCTGCACGCGAGCATCAAATTGCGCGGCAGGCCGAAGTCTTCCACCGCCCAGCCCTCGGCATCGTAGCCGCCAGTGTGGGGCACCTGCTCGACCAGCGGGACCGAGGGGACGTGATAGCACCACACGTCCTTACCGCGCGCGATGGCGTAGCCGATCTCAAAACACGTACCGGAATCCGGCTCGTGGCCGCGGAAGTCAGCCACGTTGGCCATCACGGCGTCGGCTGAATCGAGCAGCGCAATGTTCTGGCGATAGATCTCGGCCGCCGTCGCGGGCCCGTCGTGTTGAGGAACAATGACGTTGTCGAGGGGGTACAGCCCCACGAAGCCGTACTCGGCACACATGGCCTTGAGCACTTCGCCATGCGCGGCAGGTTGCGGGCGAAAAACATCGGGACCGGCCAGGTAGAGACGCAGGGGCATCCGCAGGCTCCGTTACGCTGCCGTGGAGGCGCGTTCGACGAGTGTGCCCGGCAGGAGCACGACGCGCGCATCGCCGGCCAGGCCTTCAATGCGCTCGTGGACGAACTCGACCGCCTTGTAACCGATGTCGTACGTCGGCTGGCGGATCGTCGTGATGCCGATCAGTTCGGCCCACTCGGGATCGTCGATCGACACCAGCGCAGCGTGCGTCTGCCAATCCGCCCCGAAGCGCGTGCGCAAGTGCCGCGCCACGACAAGCGCCACGGGAGCGTTTGCGACGAACAGCGCCGGGCGCGTACCACCCCGCTGGCGGGTTGCGTCGATATGCGCATCGATCTGCGCCAGCGCGGTGTCGACGGAGGCCGCGTCGGTCGGGTCAAGCACGACGGGCGCCGCCACGGGCCGGCCATGAGCGGCCATCACCGCACGGAAAGCCGCTTCACGATCGCGGCGCGAACTGACGTGCGCATACGGCTGCACGACAAACTGGATCGCATCGAAGCCGCGGTCCACCAGGTGCTGCACGCCCTGCCGGACGGCGCGCTCGTTATCGAGACCGATCAGGTCGGCCTCGAAGCCGTCGACGGTCCGGTCGACCAGCACGGCGGGAATGTCGCGGCCCCGAAGCGGGCGCAACATCGGCTCGTCAGCGCCGAGCGCGTTGACGATCAGCCCTTCCACGCGGTACGTCGTGAGCAGCTGCACGAACCGGCGCTCCATCTCGAGCTCGTTCGCCGCGTGGCAGATCAGCGGCATGTAGCCGAGCGCGTGGCAGGCGGCTTCCACGCCCTGCAGGACTTCGATCGTGTACGGATTGGTCAGGTCGGCCACCAGCATGCCGAGCAGCCGGTTGCGCCCTCGTTTGAGGCCGCGCGCCATCTGGTTGGGCCGGTAGTTCAGGCGCTCGATGGCGGCTTCGATCCGTTGCCGCAGATCGGTGGAGAGAACGTGCGTTTCGCCGTTCAGGTAGCGCGACACGCTCGTCTTGCCGGTGCCCGCTTCGCGGGCTACATCGGTGATGGTCGCGGGGCGCGAGGAGGAGGAAGGAGAATCTGTCACGATGCACTTGAGCACTGGCGGCCGGCGCCTGATGCTGGCGCCAGCGTCTGGCGATCATAGCGTAATCGCCGCGCCACGCTTACGGGGTCTGTGCCGACGCCAGCACCTCAGGATTGACCACGTTCTCGCGCAGCGTGCCGGCCAGCGCCCGCACCAGGTTGTCGGCGGCACAGCGCGCCATGGCGTACCGCGTTTCCTGCGTGGCCGAGCCGATATGCGGCAGCGCCACCACGTTTTTCATGGCGAGCAAAGGAGAATCGGCCGGCAGCGGCTCGCGTTCGAAGACGTCGAGGCCCGCACCGCGAATCGTGCCGTTGCGCAGCGCGTCGATCAGCGCCGCCTCGTCGACCACCGGCCCGCGCGCCGCGTTGATGAGGATGGCGTTGCGCTTCATCTTCGCCAACTCCGCTGCGCCGATCATGTGATGCGTGTCGGGCAGGAGCGGCACCTGCAGGCAGACGAAATCGGCCTGCGCGAGCAGCGTGTCGAGCGTCACGTGCTGCGCGCCGTACTGCGCTTCGGCCTCGGCGTGCGGATGCCGGTTCGTGTACAGCACGCGCATCCGGAAACCCAGTGCCGCGCGCCGCGCCACCGCCGCGCCGATCCGGCCCAGGCCGACAATGCCGATGGTCTTGCCATGCACGTCCGTGCCATACAGATCGGGGCCGATGCTGCGCTGCCAATGGCCCGCCTTGACCCATTCGGCCAGTTCGACCACGCGCCGGGCGGACGCCAGCACCAGCGAAAACACCGTGTCCGCCGTCGACTCGGTCAGCACGTCGGGCGTATGGGCCAACACGATGCCGCGGCGTGTGAGGTCGGGCACGTCGAAATTGTCGTAACCGACCGAGATGGTCGACCACACTTTCAGCCGCGGCGCACCGTCGAGCATGGCCGGCGTGATCTTCAGGCTCGCGCCGATGGCGCCATCGGCGTGCGCCAGCGCTTCGGCCAGCGCGGCCGCACCGTCCACCTGCACGAGCTCGACATGCTCGCGCAGCCTCGCAGCCACATCGTCGGGCAGGAGCTTGTAGGCAACGACTAGAGGTTTCATCGATTCATTTTCCAGGCAGTGGATCGGCGAGCCGGTACGTTTCGCGCGGTTGCGGCTTCACGCACAGCGTGAGGATGACCGCCGCCAGCAGCGCCGCGCTCATGAACGCATACGAGGCCAGCGGCGAACCCGTCGCACCGTTCAGGTACCCGACAAAATACGAGCCGACAAACGAGCCCAGCGCGCCCATGCTGTTGATCAGCGCCATCGCGCCACCGGCAACGTTCTTGGGCAGCAGTTCCGGCACGATGGCGAAGAACGGGCCATATGGCGCATACATGGCCGCACCGGCAATGACGAGCAACGCGTACGACATCCAGAAATGCGTCGACCCCAGCGCGTACGACGCAGCAAACGCAGCCGCCCCCACCAGCAGGAACGGCCACACGAAACCACGCCGCGAGCCCACCTTGTCGGACGCCCATGACGCGACCAGCATCGCAATCGTCGCCGCCAGGTATGGCAGTGCCGACAGCCAGCCCGTCTCCACCATGCCCAGCGCCGACCCGCTCTTGACGATGGACGGCAGCCACAGCACGAAGCCATACACGCCGATGCTCCAGCAGAAATACTGCGCGCACAGCTTGATCACGGCCGGCGAGCGGAAGGCCTCGGCATAGTTGCGGACCGGCTTGAGGGCAGCCTGCTCGGCGGCCAGTGCCTGCTCGAGATCGCGCTTCTCCTGCGCGCTGAGCCACGGCGATTGCGCGGGCTTGTCCTGCACCAGCCACCACCAGCACACGGCCCAGAGAATCGCCGGCACGCCTTCCGCAATGAACATGTGCCGCCAGCCGAACTCGCGCACCAGGTAACCCGACACGACCGACATCCACAACACCGTCACCGGGTTGCCCAGGATCAGGAACGTGTTTGCACGCGAGCGCTCCTGCCGGGTGAACCAGTTGCTGATGTAGATCAGCATGGCGGGCATCACCGCGGCCTCCACCACACCCAACACGAAGCGGATCGCCATCAGCGACGGGATGTTGCTGACCACACCCGTGAGTGCCGCGCAGCCGCCCCACAGCACCAGGCTCACGAACACGAGCTTCTTCACGCTGCGCCGTTCTGCGTAGATGGCACCGGGAATCTGGAAGAAGAAGTAGCCCAGGAAGAACAGCGCGCCGATCAGCGACGACAGCCCCTGGCTGATACCGAGATCGTGGTTGATGCCGGCGGCCGCCGCGAAGCCGTAGTTCGCGCGGTCCAGATACGCCAGGCTATACGTGATGAAGACGATCGGCATGATCATCCACCAGCGCCGGGCAGCAAGTCGTGTGGCCATGGTTTGTCTCCTGTTATGGTGTGCGCCGCTGATGGAGCGGCGGTCGAACCCGCGCTACACGCCGATGGCAGAGTCGGGCTGGTGCACCGCGTTGTCGGCGCGTTCCAGGTGGTCAAGTGCCGCACGCGTGGGCAAGCCTTCGGAATCGCCGATCACCTGGATCGCCAGTGCGCCGATCCGGTTGCCGCGTGCCACCGCCTGCGCCGCCGACTGGCCTTCGAGCAGCGCACTGATCATGCCCACCGCAAAGCCGTCACCCGCGCCGACCGTATCGACGACGCGCTCGACGTGCACGCCGGGCACGACGCCCTGCGCGCCGTCTGCGGTCTGGTAGTAGGCCCCGGCCGCCCCGAGCTTGATGGCCACGCCACGCACGCCGCGTTCCAGATAGAAGCGCGCGATGTCGGCCGGCGCTTCGCACCCCGTCAGTTGCTGCCCTTCCGACAGCCCCGGCAACACCCAGTCCGACAGCGCGGCCAACGCATTGAGCGTGCTGACCATCTCGGCGGCGGACGGCCACAGCGTCGGGCGCAGGTTCGGATCGAATGAAATGGACTTGCCCGCCGCACGCATTTCGCGCGCGAGATGAAACGCAAGCTCGCACGACGATGCCGAGATCGCCGGCGCGACGCCTGTCAGATGAAGATGGCGCGCGCCCAGCGCATACTCGGCTACATAGTCGGCACGAGACAGCCGGCTGGCCGCCGAACCCTTGCGGAAATACTCGACGCGCGGATCACTGCCGTCGTCGGCGCGTGACTTCAGCTGAAAGCCCGTCGGATACTGCGGGTCGACCGTCACGCAAGAGGCATCGATCTGCTCGCGCGCGAGCGTCTCGCGCACGTAGTCGCCAAACGAGTCGCGCCCGACCCGGCTCACGTAGCCGACGCGAAACCCCAGGCGCGCCAGGCCGACGGCAACGTTCAGGTCGGCCCCGGCAATGCGCTTCGTGAACTGCGTTGCCTGCGCGAGCGGGCCCGGCGCGGCGGCGACGAACATCGCCATGGCTTCGCCGTACGTGATGACATCCAGTGGATGTGGCATGGGAGAGCTCCTTCGATGCCGCGCGATGTCAGGCGGCCTTGAGCCACGCGACGTGCCGGTTGGCGTCTGCGGCAAGATCGGTTGTGTCGAACGGGAATTCGATGCCGCGCGGAACGTCGCCCGGCAGCGCCGCGAGCACGGCGGTGAAGCGCGCATCGTTGCCGGCGGGCGCAACGGCAAAGCGGCGCGCGCCCTCCCCCGCCACCCCCTTGCAGTGGATGTACTCGACATACGGTGCCAGCGCACGCGCGCAGTCCAGCGGGGCTTCGCCGGGCCAATGCCAGTTGCCCACGTCGAATGTCATGCCAAGCGCGTGGTCAACACCCGCCGCCTCGAGCGCGGCGAACAGGTTGCGAAACTGCGCAAGCGACCCGCCCACGGCTTGCTGGCCGTTTTCGACCAGTACCCGTGCACGCGACCCGCGCAGCAGCCTGGCGAGCGCATCGGCCGACGCTTCGTCGGCAAACCCGCCCAACTGGAACTTCACAATGCGGGCATCCAGCGCCTTGGCTTCGGCCAGCGCGCCGCGCACCGCGGCCTTGTCCAGCGCGCCATCGTGCGTGTACAAGGTGGCCGGGGTCGAATAGACCGACCACAGGCCGCGCGAGGCAATCAGGCGGCCCAGCGCCGTCAGCAGTTCCATCGACACAGCCCCGTCCGGCCCTGCCGGCAAGAGCTCGCGCCGCACCTCGAAGCCCGCGGCGCCCACTTCGGCCGCCACAGGAACGTACGCGTGGTGCCCGTGCTCACGGACCTGGGCGACGCCGAACGCGCTCGCCACAATCACGATGTCTGCCATTTGTGCTCTTTTCTCCGTATGGAACCGGTTCCAATGGAAGACATGTTCGGCGTTGCAGAAGGAGAACGCTATAGAGGAAATCCCTAGCGACGCAGGCGTCATGCGGCTAGCCGGCCATTGCTGGCCGGGTGCGACGGCACCGCGCGGCGCTTTGCCGAAAGAGGAAGCTCCGACATGGGACAGAGAGGCAGACCGCGCCGCACCCTCACCCGCCGCAGAGCGCGGACAAACAAAAAGGGCCGACAGTCGCCTGCCAGCCCTTTTGAATTTTGGTGGGTCGTGCGTGACTCGAACACGCGACCAACGGATTAAAAGTCCGCTGCTCTACCGACTGAGCTAACGACCCAAAGACCGCGATTATAGGGAGATACCCGCGGTGCTGTCAACGCACCTTCAGGTCAGACCAGGCGTTCGAGCCGCCAGATCTGATAGCGGAACGCCAGCACGGCGCCAGCCAGAATGCCCGCCAGCGCGATGAACGAGCCGATGGCCAGCGTCGACACACCCGACAGGCCCTGTCCGATCGTGCACCCAAGCGCGGTCACGCCGCCGCTGCCCATCAGGATGCCGCCGACGATGTGGTTGCCGGTGTCCTCTGCGTTGGCAAAGCCTTCCCAGCGGAACGTGCGCGTGACCAGCGCCACCACGGCCGAGCCCGCGATCACGCCGAGCACACTCACGATGCCGACTGTCAGCACCTTCGACGTATCGCTGAAGAACATCAGCCATTCGAGCGTGTACGACACGGGCGCCACGAAGCTCAACGCTTCCATGCGGCCGCTGTTGGTCGCGACGAAGGCCTCCTGCAGCGTGTTCGGATCTTCCTGCACATACCCGAGGTGCCCTGACACGTACCACATGCCAACGATGACGAGCCCGACGCCGATGCCACCGAGCAGGTTGTCGCCGGTACGGAAATCCCGTGCGGCCAGCGCCCACAGCGACAGCGCCCCGCCGATGAGCAGTGCCAGCACAAGCCGCAACGTGCGCGCATCCGCCGAGAACGCATGACCCAGGACGCTCGGCAGATCCTGCGACGTGGGCAGCGCAACGGCAACGCTGTCCACGGTGGCCACGCGCACCACGCCAAACACGCCCTTGAGCGTCATATAGGCCGACAGCCCGAGAAAGACAAACACCACCACCGACTTGAGATTGCCGCCGCCGATGCGCACCAGCGTCTTGCTGCCGCAACCGGAGCCCAGCACCATCCCGAACCCGAACAGCAGCCCGCCCACCAGCGACGACAGCCACAGCAACTTGCTCGCCGTGTAGATCGTCTTGCTCGTATCGATGAGGCCGAGCCAGCTCAGCACGCCCGTGCCGATCATGGCGACGCCGATGGCCAGTGCCCACATGCGCAGGCGGGTCCAGTCACCGATGTTGACGACGTCGGACACCGCCCCCATCGTGCAGAAGTGCGTGCGCTGCAGGATCGCGCCAAAGACGAACGCGAGCGCAAACGTGCCCCACAGCACAGTGTGGGACAGCGCATTGAGATCGATATCAGGCATGGCGCATCACACGTAGCGGGTCGGGTCCGGCACGCCGGCGGCTTCGAAGCCGGCCTTTCGGATGCGGCATGAATCGCACACGCCGCACGCCCGGCCCGTGTCGTCGGCCTGGTAGCACGACACGGTCAGGCTGTAGTCCACACCGAGGCGCGTGCCGGCCTGGATGATCTCCGCCTTCGTCATGGCGATGATCGGCGCGTTGACGCGAATGCGTTCGCCTTCCACGCCGGCCTTGGTGGCCAGGTTGGCCAGCGTCTCGTAGGCAGCCACGTATTCGGGCCGGCAGTCCGGATAGCCGGAGTAGTCGACCGCGTTGGCGCCGAAGAACAGGTCGCGCGCGCCCACCGCCTCGGCCCAGCCGAGCGCCAGCGACAGCATGATCGTGTTGCGTGCCGGCACATACGTGATCGGGATGCCCGATTGCGCCCCGTCGGTCGGCACGTCGAGCTTGTCGTCCGTCAGCGCGGAGCCGCCGAACTTGCGCAGGTCCAGGTCGACGATTTCATGGCGCACGGCGCCGAGCGCGGCCGCCACCTTCTTGGCCGCTTCGAGTTCGGAGGAGTGGCGCTGGCCGTAGCGCATCGACAGCGCGTAGGTCTCGAAGCCGTCGGCGTTGGCCATGGCGAGCACGGTGGCGGAGTCCAGCCCGCCCGAGAGCAGGACGATGGCGCGTTTTTTCATGGCGAAGCCTTGTCAAGCAAGTCAGGGAAGGCCCGCATTTTAGCGCGCTGCCATCCTGGCCGCGCTCGGGCCCGCACATGCCGGGCATTTGCACCCCGCAATGAAAAACGCCCGCCGGGGCGATCCCGAGCGGGCGGCATATCGGCAGTCGGCAGTGACCGCGCGCGTCAATGCATCGTCTTCAGGCGGCTTTGCGCGGTCTTGGCTTGCTCGGTGCCCGGGTATTGGGCGATCACGGCTTCCAGCGTCTTGCGCGCCGCAGCCTTCTGGCCCGACTCGCCCTGGTTGGTAGCGACCTGCAGCAGCGCTTCGGGCGCCTTCGGGTGCTGCGGATTCGTGCGCACCATGTTCTCCAGCACGTAGCTGGAGCCCTTGTAGTCGCGCTGCGCATAGAGCGCGTTGCCGAGCCAGAACTGCGCCAGCGGCAGATACGGGCTCTGCGGATACTTCTTCACGAACGCCGAGAACTGGTTGCCCGCGCCCTTGAAGTTGCCCGACTGGAACGTCTTCAGCGCGGCGTCGTACTCGTCCTTCTCGCCCGGCTGCACCGTGCCTTCACGGCCGTCCACCGTGGCTTGCTGCGGCTCGAACTTCTTCAGGCGCGCGTCGAGATCGGCGTAATAATCCTTCTGCTGCTTGGTCAGCGTGTCGACGGCGTTCTGCAACACCTCGTTCTGCCCGCGCAGGCGTGCGACTTCCGACTTGAGCGTCTCGATCTGGTTTTGCGCATCGATGAGGTTGCGGCTGTTCTGGTCGATGCGCTGCGCCGCCGTGGACTGGAAGTTGTTGAACTTCTCACGCATGTCGATGATGGCACGGCGCGCCTCATCGTCGTCAAACACCCCCGCTGCCGCCGGGCCGGCCATGGTCAGGGCACCGCCTGCGACAAGCGCCGCCGCCAGAATGGCCCGACGCACGGCCCGGTTGGCGATCCGTCCGGCGCACTGTTTCATCATCGTAGTCATGGGATTTCAACGTAAGAACGCCGGCCGCAACCTCGCGGCCGGCGCGTTGCACATCAGACCGCGCGGATCAGTAAACGATGTCGGCGCGGCGGTTTTGCGCCCACGATTCTTCATCGTGGCCCGTGGCCTGCGGCTTCTCCTTGCCCAGGCTCACCGCTTCCATCTGGCTGTCAGGCACGCCCATCGACGACAGCGCGCGGCGCACGGCCTCGGCACGCTTCTGTCCCAGCGCCAGGTTGTACTCGCTGGTGCCGCGCTCGTCGGTGTTGCCCTGGATCAGGACCTTGCGCTGGTTGTGCGACTGCAGGTAGCGCGCATGCTGGCCCAGCAGGCCCTGGTATTCGGGCTTGACCGAGTAGCTGTCGAAATCGAAGTAGATGCTGCGCTTGGCCAGGGGGCTGTTCGGGTCGGTCAGTTCGTCGCGGCCGACGTCCACCGGCGTCACGGTGCGGGCGTCGGCGCCCGTACCAGCACCACCCGTACCGTTCTTGGCGGTGTCATCGAGCTTCACGCCCGAGCTGCAAGCGCCCAGGGCCAGCAGCGCGGCAATGGCTGCAACTTTGATCATGGTTTGGGACTTCGACATGTCCGATTTCTCCTAGAGGGAACAGCTTCGTTATTGCATGAAAGGACCCCACGCCGGCTCACGAACCTCGCCGGCCTGGAGCGAAAGAACCTGACGCGTACGGCCATCGGTCGACACCGCAGCCAGCACCGCCTTGCCGCCCACGCGCGTGGCATACAGGATGAACTTGCCGTTGGCGGCAAAGCTCGGCGATTCGTCGTGCGAGGTGTCGGTCAGCGCAGTGACATCGCCGTTGGTCAGATCCTGCACATACAGCCGGAACGCCCCGCCCACACGCGAAATGTACGCCAGCAGCTTGCCGTCCGGCGACACGCGGGGGCTCGTGTTGTAGTTGCCCTTGAACGTCACGCGTTGCGCGCCACCGGCCTCTTCGCCGTCGGCCGACATGCGATAGATCTGCGGTGCGCCGCCGCGATCGCTGGTGAAGTAGATGTAACGGCCATCCGGCGAATACGACGGCTCGGTGTCGATTGCGGTGCTGCGGGTCAGGCGACGCAGGCCGGAGCCATCGGCGTTGACCACGTAGATCTGCGTATTGCCGTCGCGCGACAGCGACACCGCCACATGCCGGCCATCCGGCGACCACGCCGGCGCCGAGTTGTTGCCCTTCTGGTTCGAGATGACCGTGCGGCGGCCTGCCACCAGGTCATGCACGTACACCACCGGCTTCTTGCTCTCGAACGAGACATACGCGACCTTCGTACCATCCGGCGACCACGACGGCGAGATGATCGGCTCGTTGCTCGTAAGCGCCACCTGCGGGTTGGCGCCATCCGAGTCGGAAATCTGCAGCTGGAAGCGGCGGCCGACCTTCGACACGTACGACAGGCGCGTCGCAAACACGCCGCGCTCGCCGATCAGCTTCTGATAGATGTAGTCGGCAATCTCGTGCGCCGCCAGGCGCAGCTGATCTGGACGGCGCGTCAGCGCGAGGCCGCCCAGGCTTTCGCCCTTGGCCGTGTCGTAGAGGCGGAAGCGGATCTCGTAGCGATCGCCATTGCGGGTGACGGTGCCGCCCACGAAGGCGGCGGCGCCACGGGTCTTCCACGCTCCGAGGTCAGGCGCGGGGCTGTCCGGCACCACGGCACCGGCCACGTCCACGTTCGAGAAGCGGCCGCTGCGCACGAGGTCGGCCCGCACGATCGCAGAAAGGTTCTGCGGCGCCTGCGACTCACCCTGGAAGTTGGCGATGGCGATCGGGTACTGGCTGGCACCCACACCGGAAATCTCCACGTTCAGCTGGGCATGGGCGACGCCGGCACACGCCGCGCTCAGCAGCAATGCCTGCGCGGCGCGTCGGAACATCGGAATCCACATCTTTCGCATCATGTTCATCGTCCCTACTATCGAATCTGCAATCGGACCGTATGCCGGCGCCGCCCGCGCGACGCTGGCGCGTTATTCCTTGGGCCGGAACGTCAGGATGACGCTCGACGGTGCTTTGCCGTTGGTATCGCGCGGCAGCGGGTCGGAACGGTCCACCGCACGCAGCACGGCTTCGTCATAAGCGCCGTTGCCGCTGGACTTCGTCAGGCGCTTGGACAGAATCGAGCCGTCAGGCGCCATCTGCACCGCCACCACGGCCGACGGGTTGCCGCTGATCGCCGACGGGTCGAACACGATGTTCGGCTTGACCTTGGCCCGTACGCGCTCGGCATAACCGGCCGATGCCGTACCGCCCGTGCCCATGGCGTTGCCGACGCCGCCGCCCGAACCGGCGACGGAGCCCGTCGCGCCCGCGCCAGCCATCGCCCGCAGGCGATCGAGCTGCGCCTGACGCTGAGCGTTGGCGCGCGCCTCGCTGGCCTTACGCTCGGCCTCTGCCTTGGCTTTGGCCTCTGCAGCTGCCTTGGCCTTCAGTTCCTTCTGCTTGGCCTCGGCTTCGGCCTTGGCTTTCGCTTCCGCCTGGGCCTGCAGCTGGGCTTTCTTCAGCGCCTGCGCCTCGGCCGCGGCCTTTTCCTTGGCCTGCTGTTCGGCCAGCGCCTTGCGGTGCTGTTCAGCTTGACGCGCTTGCTGCTCTTCCTTCAAGCGCGCCAGGCGCTGGGCTTCGGCGCGCTCTTCCGCAGCGCGACGCGCAAGCTCGGCCTGGCGCGCCGCCGCGGCTTCCTGCTCGCGCTTGCGCTTTTGCTGTTCCAGCGCGATGTCGGCGTCTTCTTCCACCTTGGCGGGCGGCGCCTTGACCACCGGCTCCGGCTTGGTCTCGGGCACAGGCACCGGCTGCTGCACGGCCTGCTGGACGGCGGCCTCGTCCCACAACTCGGCTTCTTCGCCGCGCGGTGTGCTGCTCTGCCACTGCACGCCAAAGTACAAAAAGATCAGCAGCAGGATGTGTGTCAGGACCGCCAGCCCGAACGCGCGCAGCGTGCCACGCTCGCGAACTGGCTCGTAACGGTGCAACGACGTCGTGGCCATGACGTTCAGGTTGCCTCGCCTCGGTTCATCAACAACATGGTCATGACGACTTCACCATCAGGCCGACGCGCTTGACACCGTCACCCTTGAGCACGCTCATCACGGTCAGCACACGGTCGTATTGGACCGACTTGTCGGCGGCAATCACGACCGGCTGGTCGGGGTTTTCATCGGTGCGCTGCTTCACGAAAGCGCGCAGTTCATTGTTGTTGGCAAGCTTCTGCTCCGTCGCACCCGAACCCGTCTTGATGCGAGCAAGGATTGTGCCGTCGCCCTTGATGGTCACGACAATCGGCGGCTGGGTCTGCTGGGGCGTGGCGTTGGCCACCGACGGCAGGTTGACCACACCGGGGTTCACCACGGGAGCGGCCACCATGAAGATGACCAGCAGCACCAGCATCACGTCGATGTACGGAACGACGTTGATGTCTGCCTTGGCCCGTCGGGCGCGGCGCGTTCGCTGGATGGTAGCCATGCGCTGGGCTCCTTAGCGCGTCTGGCGCTGCAGGATGTTCGAGAACTCTTCCATGAAGCTCTCGAAGCGGTTGGCCAGGCGGTCCATTTCCGTGGCGTAGCGGTTGTAGGCAATCACCGCCGGAATGGCCGCGAACAGGCCGATGGCCGTCGCCACGAGCGCCTCGGCAATGCCCGGTGCCACCGCCGAGAGCGTCGCCTGCTGTACGTTCGACAGGCCCCGGAAGGCATTCATGATGCCCCACACCGTGCCGAACAGGCCGATGTACGGGCTCACCGAACCGACCGACGCCAGGAACGGCAGGTGCGATTCGAGCGAATCCATTTCGCGCTGATACGCGGCCCGCATGGCGCGGCGCGAGGCGTCGAGGATGGCGCTCGGATCGGCAATGGCGCCTCGCTGGAGCTCCCGCGCCTTCAGGTATTCGCGCATGCCTGCTTCAAAGATGCGCTCGAGCGCCCCGGTGTTGTGGCGGTTGTTGGCCGCGCTCTGGTACAGCGCCTGCAGGTCGCCACCGGCCCAGAAGTCGCGCTCGAACGATTCGGTCTGGCTGCGCGCGGCACGCAGGGCGAACGCTTTGCGGAAGATGTACGTCCACGAGAACAGCGACATCACCAGCAGCAGGCCCATGACAAACTGGACCAGTAAGCTGGCGTGCAGCACCAACGAGACGATCGACAGATCTTGTGTGACCTCGACGGGATTCATGCGGCGGCTTTGATGGTTGCGAGTACGGGAGCGGGAATCGGGGTCGGCCGGAATGTGAGCCGGTCGACACATCCGACACGGATCGTGCCGGAAGCGAGCAGAACGTCGCCGCGCCAGCTTTCCTGGGCGAATTGGACCGACGCGGGGCCGACGCGTTCCATACGCGAACGGATCTGCAGAAGGTCGTCCAGGCGGGCGGGTGCCCGGTAGTCCACAGCGGTGCTGCGCACCACGAAGATGGCGCCGGTCGCGTCGGCCAGCGCTTGCTGATCGACCCCAAGCGCACGCAGCCATTCGGTGCGGGCGCGCTCAAAGAATTTCAGATAATTGGCGTAGAACACCACGCCGCCCGCGTCGGTATCTTCCCAATACACACGCAGGTTCCAGTCAAAAGAAGACATCCGGCAATTTTACCAAGGCGTAAGTGGCGGCCAGCCATCCCCCGACTGGCCGAGGGCTTGTGCGCCGGATTTCAAGCCATGCCTCGCGTCACACTGGTGGCCGAGAACGACTGGCAAACGGGCATCAGCTCGATCGCGTTGACATTGAAGTGGCCGGGCAGCGCCGCCATCCAGTAGACGGCCTCGGCGATATCGTCGGCGGTGAGCGCCTCCGTGCCTTCGTAGACCTTTTCCACGCGGGCATCGTCGCCCTTGAAACGCACGTTGGAGAACTCGGTGCCGGAGCACAGGCCCGGCTCGACGTTCGATACGCGCACGCGGGTGCCCGTCAGATCGGCCCGCAGGTTCAGCGAGAACTGCCGCACGAACGCCTTGGTGGCGCCATACACGTTGCCCCCCGGGTACGGGTATGTGCCGGCGATCGAACCGATGTTGATGACGTGGCCGCGGTTGCGCTCGACCATGCCAGGCAGCAACGCGCGCGTCATGTGGACCAGCCCGGAGCAGTTCGTGCCGATCATGCGGTCCCAGTCGTTCAGGTCGGCGCGCTGGGCGGGCTCCAGGCCTAGCGCCAGCCCGGCGTTGTTGACCAGCACGTCGACTTCACGCCAGCCCTCAGGCAGCGAGCCCGGCAGCGCGGCCACGGCTTCGGCGTCGAGCACGTCGAGCACGAGAGGCAGCAGCGCGTCGCCGAGTTCGGCCCTGAGCGCATCGAGACGGTCCTGGCGGCGGCCCGCCGCGATCACGCGATGGCCTTCGCGCACGAAACGGCGCGCGATGGCTGCGCCGAAGCCGGCCGTCGCGCCGGTCACGAATACGATCATGGAAGTGTCTCCGGGGCCTGAAAATGGCAAAAACTGGAGTTTACCCGAGCGTCGTGTTGTATTGCACCGCAATGTGCGCTGCAAACGCCCCGGTTCTTGCGGCGACCATGGGGCTGTCGTACACTCGCGGGCAACCATTCCACCTTGCGCGACTGGCGAATCCTGAAGCCGCATCCCAGCGGCTTCGACATGTGGGCAGCGACCACGAGGAAGCGCAAGGTTTCTGGCGTCATGCACAACGGCGCCTGCCGCTCGCCTGGGCAGCGAATGGGAAGCTGGGTGACTTGGGCACCCGCTGCCGCCGGCCGACACCGGAAGCAGTCGTCCAAGCCGCGCGCGTTTCCCGATGCCCGCCCGCCTCGCCCGACCTCCGCCAATTCCGTTTCGTTTCACCAAGACACTCGCCATGTTCGAACGCAGCCGCTATACGATCGACCAGATCGATCCCGAAATCTTTGCCGCCATCCAGAAGGAAAATCAGCGTCAGGAAGACCACATCGAGCTGATCGCCTCTGAGAACTACACCTCGCCGGCCGTGATGGCCGCGCAGGGCTCGCAACTGACCAACAAGTACGCCGAGGGCTACCCCGGCAAGCGTTACTACGGCGGTTGCGAATATGTGGACGTGGTCGAGCAGCTCGCCATCGACCGCGTGAAGCAGCTGTTTGGCGCCGAAGCCGCCAACGTACAGCCGAACTCGGGCTCGCAGGCCAACCAGGGTGTGTTCTTCGCCGTGCTCAAGCCGGGCGACACGATCATGGGCATGAGCTTGGCCGAAGGCGGCCACCTGACACACGGCATGGCGCTGAACATGAGCGGCAAGTGGTTCAACGTGGTCAGCTACGGCCTGAACGCGCAGGAAGACATCGATTACGACGCGCTCGAAGCGCTCGCGCAAGAGAAGAAGCCGAAGCTGATCATTGCCGGCGCATCGGCATTTGCCCTGCGCATCGATTTCGAGCGCATCGGCAAGATCGCCAAGTCGGTCGGCGCATATTTCATGGTCGACATGGCCCACTACGCCGGCCTGATCGCCGCCGGTGTGTACCCGAACCCGGTGCCGCACGCCGACTTCGTCACGACGACCACACACAAGAGCTTGCGCGGCCCGCGCGGCGGCGTGATCCTGATGAAGGCCGAACACGAGAAGGCCATCAACTCCGCGATCTTCCCCGGCATCCAGGGCGGCCCGCTGATGCACGTGATCGCCGGCAAGGCAGTGGCCTTCAAGGAAGCGCTGTCGCCGGAATTCAAGGCGTATCAGCAGCAAGTGGTGAAGAACGCCGCCGCCATGGCCGAAACGCTGATGGCACGCGGCCTGCGCATCGTGTCGGGCCGCACCGAGAGCCACGTGATGCTGGTCGACCTGCGCGCCAAGAAGATCACCGGCAAGGAAGCCGAGAAGGTGCTGGGCGACGCGCACATCACCGTCAACAAGAACGCGATTCCGAATGATCCGGAAAAGCCGTTCGTGACCTCGGGCATCCGCCTGGGTTCGCCGGCGATGACCACGCGCGGTTTCAAGGAAGCCGAGGCCGTGAAGGTGGCGCACCTGATCGCCGACGTGCTGGACAACCCGCACGATGAAAACAACATCGCCGAGGTGCGCGCCAAGGTGGCCGAGCTCACCAAGCAGTTCCCGGTGTACGGCTGAGGTTGTATCCGCCGGTGGCCGGCGCTGCCGGCCGCGTAGTACCCTGCCGCGATGCGCCCGAAGTCGAATGGGCGGGCCATCGCGGCATTGTCGTTTCAGCGCAGCGCGTTCTTTGAGGTTTCCGAGGAGACCACCGGCATGAAATGCCCCTTTTGCGGCCACGCGGCCACCCAGGTGATTGAAACCCGCATGTCGGAAGAAGGCGACACCGTGCGCCGCCGGCGCAAGTGCGAAGCCTGCGACCGCCGCTTCACGACCTACGAGCGCATCGAGCTGTTCTTCCCGGCCGTCGTCAAGAAAAACGGCAGCCGCGTCGATTACGACCGCAACAAGGTCAAGGATTCCATGCGCCTGGCGCTGCGCAAGCGCCCCGTCTCCGCCGAGGCCATCGACGAAGCCATTGCCCGCATCGAAGAGAAGCTCCTGAGCCACGGCGAGAAGGAAATCGGCAGCGACCGGGTGGGCGAGCTGGTCATGCGGGAGCTGAAGCGGCTGGACAAGATCGGGTATATCCGGTTTGCGTCGGTGTACCGGAGTTTCGAGGATGTGTCGGAATTTCGGGATGTGCTCGACGAGATTGCCGCGACGAACGTGCGGAAGTGAAAAAAGAGCCTGCAGGGCCCTCTTCCTTTACCAGCACTGCGCCGAGGTTGTCCCGCTCTTCATACCCGTATTGCCCTGTACACCGAGCTGGTTGATCGTATAGGTACCGCAGGCGTCTGCCGTCTGGGGGCCGGCTGGTACGGCCGACGCTGAATACGCAGGTGATGATGTCGCGTTATTCACCTGCACGCTCATCTGGTAATAGCTTTGATTTCCCGACTGAATTGCCATCGGAAACGATGCAGCTCCGTAACCGAGCGCTG
Organism: Ralstonia mannitolilytica; assembly: GCF_905397375.1. Taxonomy (GTDB): domain Bacteria; phylum Pseudomonadota; class Gammaproteobacteria; order Burkholderiales; family Burkholderiaceae; genus Ralstonia; species Ralstonia mannitolilytica. The sequence goes on along the minus strand of NZ_CAJPVG010000002.1, from coordinate 122,015 downwards.
AGGGCGAACTCGCGTAAACGTTTTGCAACGTGAAGTACCGCTCCTGCCGGGTGGCCAGATCGAGCAACGCCGTCTTTGCGTCGATTCGATGGGACTTCAGGACGTATTGCTGGTAGGACGGATACGCGATCGCCGCGAGGATGGCGATGATTGCCACCGTGATCATGAGTTCGACCAGCGTAAAGCCGGCAGCCTTGCGTAGAAAAACAGATCTCTCTGGATTCATCACCGCATCCATTGTTAACGCAGCCTGAGCCAGTTCAGGCGTGACCCGATGGCCGTGGCCGACGGATTGATCTGAATGAATCGGGGCGTGCCGTCCGAGCCCTGCATCACGGCATACACTTTTCCGTTAAGCGACACAAACGTCGAGGTCCCCGTGCCGCTCATGCCGACAGCGCTGACACCTTGCCCGCCCGAGGTAAGAAAGCTGCCATCCTTGTCGTAAAAGTACGGGTTCGCCGTCGCACCGCCATTGGCAACCGAGATGCCATACGAGAAACCTGAAGCCGCCGTCGTATTGCAAGACAGCACTTGCTGAACGGCCGGTATCAACGTATTGACATTCACCACGCCGTATTGAAGCGACGGGCTATAGACGACCTGTTCGTTCTGGCCCGTAGGCAACGGCAACGTCCAACCGAAGTCCGAATTACTGCCGGCGCAATCAGTCGAGCCTTTCCAGCAGACTTTCGAGCTCGTGACGGTTCGCTGGGCAAGTCCCGAGGTCGAAGTACCTGCATCCGTCGATGTCTGCTGCCTCAAATCCTTGGACGCGACTATCCCGCCCGAGGGGCCGGCTGACGACGCAAGCGACGCATATTTCGCTGTGGATGGAGCAATCGCGTTCCAGCCATCCATGTTCCAATCCCAGATACCGTAGAGAGCCTGATTTGCAGTCGCATACGTAGCGGGGCTTGTCAGCGTCGCGGGAAACGCCTGGCCAGTGCCGAAGCTCACAATCAACCGCGCCGGCCCGCCCAGGCCTGAGCCCGGGACTGAAGCGACGATCACCTTCGAAGTAATCGGCTGCCCGGCCGACGTCGTGAAGAGGGGCGTGGTCGAGACACTCCAGCTATTTGGATCTTGCGACGTCAAATCAAAGCGCCAGACGTTGCCATAGACATCGCCAGCGTAGACATAGTCGCTGATGTGGTCGCCATCAAGGTCGGCTGGCGTCACGAACGCAATGCCATTTTTGCTCGTAGTTCCCGCTTTTGCGGGACCATACCCGGTATCCAAATAGCGGAACGTGACTTGCCCTTTGGAGTCGACCAGCATGATGAACATGCCCGCCGTACCGTTCTTGCTATTCAAGCCATTGCCGAACAGCACCGCCCAATTGCCATTGTGAAGCCGGCGGATCACCGGAGTGCCATAGGTGTTGCCCAGATAGTCGCCACAGTTGGCAACGTTCGTGCAAGAAATCGACGCGGAAGACCACTCGCCGATGACGAGCTTGCTTGCATTGCTTTCGCTAAACGTGCTCGGGTCCGTCACGTCCAGGGCGTAGATCGCGCCGGTACCGGTGGTCGTGCCATCGCCGATCGGACCATTAGCGTTCCCGCCGCCGCCCAGCCCCCCCACCAGCCACGTGTGCCAGCCTCCGTTGTAATACAGTTCCCCAGTGCCCGGCGTAGCGTCTACGTACAAATTGTGGGTGTATCCCGGAGACGCGTAGTCCAACTTGCCGTTCGAACCGTTGTGAATCATGCTGACCACAGCGGCAGGCATGTAGGCCAGTATCTCGGTGCCATCGTTGGGCGTCGTCGAGTTGTTGACGAAATTGCCGTTGGCATCAAAGCTCCCAGCCCGAAAGCCGTGCAACATTCCGTCGTTAGATCCCACATAGACGACGTTTTGCCGCTGGCCGTAGGTCGCTTTGAAGTTCGCGTAGCTTCCAGCAGCCTCTGCGGGAGAGGCCTTGGCATAGAGGGCGTCTACCCACGGCCCGTTGTATGGAGCAGATGGCCCACCCACCCAGGTAGGGCTCGAATTTCCGATGTCCCCCAACACGCCTGTCCGGGCGCGGAACGTTCCGGAACCGCCTGAGGTAACTTCCTGTGAACGGTCTCCTCGCAGGTAAGAAAGGCGAGCGCTGGTGGAACTCGAGTCGCCAGCAGTCAGCGCCGCCTTTTGTGCAGCGGTCAAGTTCGCCCACTGGAACGGGATACCGGCGGTGCCATTCCAAGTCAAGATGCTTCGTGCAGTCTGTGCCGCTACCGTCGTGCCCGACCCCATTGCGGTGCACGCTCCACCTGTCAACGTACAGCTCGCGTCCCAATTGACGGTGGAATTAATGACCAGCTTGCCCGTCGAATCTGGCCCAATGGTCTGGGCGGTCACCTCGCCCCACCAGTTCTTGGGGTGGAAGTAAGAGAGATAGAGTTGCGTACCGGCCGTAACCCTCCCTAGCTGCGGAATGTTGGTGCCCGCAGAACTACTGGATTGCTCGACCGGCGCAGCCTTGAAGCACGTAATCTCGTGCACGTTGCTTCCGCCCCCGGTACCGGCCGAAAATCCGAAGCGAAACGACGACGGCAACGGGCCGTTCGACGCCGTGATGCTCTGGTTAGTAATCACCGGCTGCACAGTGCCGCCGTTTACGCTGTAGGAGAGGCTCAACAACCCATCATTCGTAATGCTCAGGGCATACGTGATCGGTGTGGCGGCGCCGCGCGTTGGGTTATTAGTGGCTTCTTGGCTATAGATGGTCACGCCATTAAGCGTGTCACCTGTGATGTAGTTGTAGTTGTAGCTGAGCTTCGTAGATGTCTTTTTTGGGTTGCTGGGGTTGCTGTAATCCCACACCGTACCGGTGCTACATGTCTTCTGCACCGCAGCTTGGCGTTGCGAAGCCGTCAGGGATGACGGGTAGTAGCTGGAATAGGCGCTATTAAGGTAGGCCCAGTTGGTATTACCGGCGCCGCGCAGGCTGATGCGACCAGGAATTGCGCCGATCCCACCATTCGCATTTGCGCCCGTATTGGTGTTGTCGCCGGCGTTCGAAAAGTTTCCGAACTCATCGATCCCCAACCCTATGTACCCGCCCTGCACGCCATCATAGGTGGGGTTGCCATTGGAGCAGCTGTATCCCAGGCTTCCCCCCAACGCACCCACTGTCGCCGGTTTAGATCCATCAGATAGGAAGAAGCTGATCCCGTCGGCACCGCTCTTCTGGCCGTTGGCGTTGGAGTAAGCATTACCTCCATACGTGACGGTCGTAAACGTAACCTGCAGGCCTTGATTAGTCGGAAACGTAAAGTTCGAAACTACCGCACCAGTCTGGTTGTTACCGTTGGTGCCAGCCTGGAAGTCACCATTCGTGAGACGGAGCGCACCAGAGCCGGGTGTATCGGGAAGACGGCCAGTCACCCCGCCTACCAGAGTCGTGTTGGCGTAGTACTTTAATCCGGTGCAGGCGGGAATGGGGCCCGTATTATTACCGGCTGTAAGACAGGCGCCGTTCAAGGCCGTCCAGTCATAGGATGACGCCACTCCCGTCAACGTGTCGCTGATCACGAGTTGCGCTTGCGCTACGCCCGGTAGGACGGCGGCAGTCGCGAGCAAAGCGAAGTGTGGTTTGTTTTTGATCATTGCAGTCCCAGATCCTTCGCACCCGCGGTCATTTGGTAGGTGCTCTGCACTACAGCAGCAGTGGTCGCATCCCCGCCATAGCCATAGGCGGTCACTTGATACAGCTGAGCCAGCCCACTGGGGCTCAGACCCAGATAGCTGATGTAAAGCCCCGGCACGCCCGAATAGTTGATATCCCCGGAGGGCGAACTCGCCCCCGCCATACCGCCACCTCCATTGGCCGTCATTGAAGGCGGTTGATAGGTTGTTCCTGCGCTCCAGGGAAGCTTGAACGGGTTAGTCAATGCGTTCGAGCAGACTCGCATGTTGGTCAGCACATTGCCGTTATTGACGTCGGAACAGTTGACGCTGACGGATGCATTGCCTTGCCCGATCCACCATTCACCATACTGCAATGCGCTCTGGGCTGCCTCCACGGCACGCTGCTTATCCCGTGTTCCTGCAGCGATCCGCTCTTGGAGGCCTGAACTGCGGAATATGCTCACTGCAAACAGCGTAAGCACGAGCAGTAAGAGCAGCCCAATGATGAGGGTGTAGCCGCGTGTACGCCGGGCGGCCATTTTTGAAAGACGCATCGGGGCTCTCATGGCTGATTTCGGAGGCTGATCGTTTGCGTCCACGGCTTAGGAGCCTGCCCGGTTTCGCTGCCGAACTGCGTCGCGAACGTCAGGGTGACCTGAACAGTGTGGACCGCAGGCCAAAGATTTCCCGTGGTGACTTGCGCGGCAGTTAGGTACGCATCGTTGTACCCATCGTTATTGGTGTCTGTGCCATACAAAACGCTGAAGCCGGACACCCCACTGACCAGTGGCACCGCCCCTTGGCCGTTCACCGAACACTGCAATTCGTTGTTGGCACTGATGGACAGCGTGTTGATGTATGCAACTTGCCCGCCCGTCGTGTTCGTTTGGCCGAGGCAGTTCATCACGCTATCGCCGCTCGCAGCGGCGAACTGCGTCGTGAGGGTATCGCTGTTACTCCCGCTCCCCGTCCCACTCGTACCAAAAATCGCCTGCCCAGCCGCCAACCCGGCCCCCCCAGGCAATGCCGTAACTGCGGTGTTAACCAACGGGTTGGGGAAATAGCCAGCCGACTGCACCGTATTGGTCAAGATAGTCAATGCCAGCCGCTCGTTATCCTGCAGTTGCGCAAGCTGATCCTGGCTGGTGAAGGTCTTCTGCATGCTCACGAACATCATCACCATGCCGCTCAACATAAAGAGCGAAATGACCATGGCGATCAGTATCTCGATCAGGCTCGTGCCGGCCTGCCTGCGCGTCCGTCGCATCCGGGTAGTCAACGGTTTGCGAGTCATGGTTGAACGTAGACCGTATAGCTCTGTTGCACGGACGGTTGCATCGCAGCAGCCGCAGAAGCCGTATTGGCATTGACCGCAATGGCCTTTTCAACCCACGTGACGGTGACATTGCAGCTCACCGGCAAGGTCGTGGCCGTGCTGCAGTTGCCGGCGGCGGTATATCCGGGAAAGTGCGTGTTCATTGACAGCGCCCATCGCTGCAGGTCGTACGCTGCGAGCTTGTCGGGGGTACAACCATTTCCGCTTGCGCTCGGACAGCTCGGCACGGCTGCACTAAGCACGCCACGCGAGTCCGTCACGGCCACACCACTCGCACTGAAGGTCGCAGGAGCGGTATTTGGCACCGCCCAAAAGCCGCGATTGCCGTGCATAGCCGCAACGAGGCTTTCTGTCTGCAGTGCTATCAGTGAACGCACACGGGACGTCTGTGTATTACCCACGGCGGCGGCCTGAATCTTAATCAATCCCAGCAGACCAACACCCACCACCACCAAAGTGATAAGCGCCTCGACCAAGGAAAAGCCGGCAGCCGAATCTCGACTCTTCTTTAGCCGCATGCGCCCCCCGTTTGTACGGCGCGCCCAACCATGTTGACCGTCACGCACCGGGTTGCGGTGGCGTTCGCTGGCGTTGTGCTGAGCGTGGCCTTGAACGTCCCGCCGTTCGAGAGGTTGATTACAAAACCGTCACGACTGTACGTTAAGGCCTTTGATGTCGAAGTTGTCGTGGCCGTAAACTTATCGCCGTTCGTGAAGCCGGCCCTATAACGCAGGACAGTATCGGTACTCGCATCGAGACTGCCGGATCCGTTGTCATCATTGAAAACGATCCAACCAACGTCCCAAGCGTTGGCGTTCGTGCAGGTTGCCCCATCCTTGGATGCACACAGGCTGACCGGCATCCCGCGTTTCATGGCTTCGCTGCGGGCAAATTGAATATCATTGACCAGCGAATTGGCTTCGGACTGTGTACGGGCACGCTGGATTGTCCCATTGAACGACGGCACTGCGATCACCGCGAGGATGGCGACAATAGTCAAAGTGGTCAGGATCTCAACAATCGTGACCCCGCGAGATTTGCGCAGACACCAAACGCCAATGGCGTTAGTACGCCGGACTGCACGGCATGCCCGCCGGAAGTTGCGTAATGTTGGCTGATGATCCGCGGTAACGTGAAGACGGACCGCTGCGGTCATATCAAGACAAACGACCGACTAGAAGCCCACCCTGCCCAAGAGGCGAAATCCCATTAAGCATGCTTTGACCCCCGACTATTGTTTTAACCCCCCAGGGGACCGCGAAGTGCACTCGCACGCCCTGCTGGTTTGGAACTGATTGAGTTTTTCTTTGTGCTCGCGCCCACCCCCGTGAACGCACACGCACTGCCTTGTGAACATGTCCAGGCAAATGCATCCATGAAATAGTGGGGAATTAGTCAAAAAGTGTCAACAACCCCCTCCTTCCCCAGCAGACTTGGGCGAGGCACGTGTTGGCAAAAAACCAACGCTCTGCCACAGCAGCGGATGCGTGCTCCTGGTTCCGGGATGATATTGACCAGATATGACAGTTATACGGCTCAATACGCACTAACTTTAGCGGCTCGAAAAAAGCGCTTTTCCGCCATGCTCATCCGACGCCACCTCCGCCCCCAACACGGCACCATCCTCCTCGAATCCCTCGTCGCCCTGGCAGTGCTCTCCCTCGGCGCGGCGGCCATGTTCCGGGCGTTCGACGTACTCGAAGCCACCAGCCATGCCGCCAGCGAGTACGGCGCGCAGGCACTTGCCACGCTCAATCAGACAGAAGATCGCTGAAATGCCACACCCGCTCGCCCGGCCTGCGCGCGGTGCGTCGCTGGTCGAACTGCTGGTCGGCATGCTGCTCGGTTTGATGGTGCTCGGCATCGTGCTCCAGCTGATGCTCGTCGCGCGGGCACGCTACCAGCGGTTAGCCGATGACGCGCTCATCGAAGACCGCGCGATGCGCGCCCTGCAGGCGATCGCGCAGGCGGTGCGCCAGGCGGGATGGGTCACCGATACGCCCATCGCCTCGCTCGTGCGCCGATGGCCAGGTGCCGGCGCACCGCTATCGCTTTTCGGCTCGGACGACTGCGGGCGGCCGCAGAAAACCCCGGCCCTGAACTGTCAATCGGAAGGCGAGCAGCACAGCGACGCGCTGATGACCCGCTTCGCCGGTCGCAGCCCTGACGCGGCGACGTACGACTGCGCCGGTTTCGGCATTCGAGAACGCATCGGCGGAGACGAAGACCCGCGCCTGGGCAGCATGCTGTTGTACATCTCCGTCAGCGATGACGATGAGCGCGCCCCACGGCTCATGTGCCGCTCCTTCGCGGGCCGCAACGCCAATGCGCCTGCCGCCGGCCAGACACACGAAATCGTGCGCGGCATCGAAACACTGCAACTGCTGTACACCATGGCGCCCACCTCCACCTCGCCCAGTGCCACCAAGCCGGCTCGGGCCATGCAGGCGGAAGACTGGTACCGCGTGAGACAGGTCCATGCGGCAATCGTCGTGCGCGGCGACCACTACGCGCTCAGGCCGCCCCCCTCAGACACCATCACGCTGTTCCCCGACCTCGGCCCTGTACCGGACGCCCGGACGGAGGACGTGGCATTCCGCCCCGCGGACTTACGCCGCAACCGTGCCCGCTTCACCGCCACGTTCTCGGTGCGCAACCCATTGCACTGCGAGGCAGACACATGCTGAGCCGCCCCGCAAAAGCCCATGGCTTCTCGATGATCGCTGTGGTCGGCCCACTGCTCATCATCGGGCTGTTGATGCTGACCGCTTTGCATCTGAGCCAGGACCACCTGCGCCGCGCGACCCTGGCCGCAGACCGTGCGGTCGCTCTGCGCGAAGCGGAATCGGCGTTGACGGCGGCCGAGTGCGAAATCGCCATCGCCACCGACACGCCGTACCGCAGCGAAGACTGCCGTGCCGCGCCAGACGCTGCGCGCATCGCCGCGCTGAACCCCGTCACGTTGAGCGGCTTTGCTCCAGGCGCATGCGGCGAAGGCGCCGCCCGGGGGCTGTGCTGGCCTTTGCAGGGTGAGTCCGCCGCTGCGCTCGCGCAACTGGCTCGAAGCGACGCTCACGCGATCGCGCTCGCGCCGAGCCATGCCGTCACGGGGCGGAAGACACTCGCCGCCCGCTACGTGATCGAACCCATACCCGATGCGTTGCCTGGCCAGTGGATGCACGCCGGTGCCCCGCGCAGGCCCTGGCTGTTCCGGATCACGGCGATCGGCTTTGGCCCCGCCAGCGTAGATGCCGATGGCAATGCGGAGGACACCCCCGTCAACGTGATGCTGCAGACGGTGTACCGGCCCCGGGTGGCAGAACCATGAGCGCGCGACACATTGGTGTGTGGCTCGCCACTGCGCTGGCCGGGTCGACGCCCGCCGCCAGCCTCGACCATCCCGCAGGCCGGTTGCCCACGCAGGTCGTCATCGCGCGTGGCGGCGACGCTTGGAGCGGCCAGTTGCGGGGCATGCGGTTCCTGCCAACGCTAGGCACACCGGACGCGTCCGCCCCGACGGATCTGTGGGAAGCAGGCCGCCTTCTCGATCGCACTGCGGTAGACGCACGGCAACTCTGGACCTTCCGCGCTGGCGAGTCGACGTCCCGCGTGCCCGTGCCGCTGCGTTGGGAGGCCCTCTCGGCCCCTCAGCAGGCCGCCATCGACGCCGACGAAAAGCTGGGCCGCCAGCGCATCGACTACCTGCGCGGCGTGCGCAACGGCGAATACGGCGATCGCGGCCTGCGGCCACGCGCTTCCGTGCTCGGCGCCATGCGAGGCGCGCGCGTGCAGTTGCTCGGGCCACCGGGCTTCGTGCTCGATGCGCGCCATGCGGCGTTCCGGCAAGCGCACGCCCGTCGGCCGTGGATGGTCTATGTGGGCGCCAACGACGGCATGCTGCACGGCTTTGATGCGCTGACCGGTGCAGAACGCTTTGCCGTCATGTCCGACGCCGTCTTGCCGACCGCCGCCCGGAACACGTCACCGGGGCAACCGGTACCGGCACCAGTGTGCCGCCGCCCGTTCGCTGCAGACGCATGGACCGGCGCGCAATGGCATTCGGTGCTGACCTGCGCGAACGGCGCCATGGGCCCTGGTCTGTTCCTCGTGGACATTACCGACCCCACGTGGTCCGGGCCCGTACCGATGCTCGCCTATGACGGCAGTGACGACGTCTCCGTGGGCCGCGTCGACGGCCCCATCCCCGTTGTTCCGCTGGCCGACAGCGACAATGGTCCGGCCCGGTGGTTCGCCATCAGCGGCAACGGTGAAGGGGATGCCAATGCAGACAGCCGCCTGCTGCTGCTCGCGCTGGACCAGCCGCGTACCTCGCCGTGGCAGCCCGGTCGCACGGCCCATGCCATGACGGTGCCCAGAGCCGCAAGCCGGGGTGGGCTCGGCGCCCCCGCCGTGGCGCTCGGCCCGCAAGGGACCGCCACCCTCGCCTATGCGGCTGATACCCAAGGCCAGATCTGGCGTTTCGACCTGAGCCACGGTCCCACCTGGCGACAAGCCCTGGGGACGAATGAAACGCAACGGCGTACGCCGTTCTTCAAGGCGACCTCGCGCGGCGGCTCGCTTCAGCGCGTGCTGGGCCCCATCCTGCTGGCCGCAACGGCAGGCGGCCCGCTGCTGGTGTTCACCGCGATCGACGCCCACGGCGCCGCCACCGTGTATGGCGTTGCTGACACCGGCACATCGGGCAACCTGTCGCGCGACAGTCTTTCCAGGCTGAACGCCAATGAAGACGCCGATGGTGTCGTCATCCGCGCCGACGGAGGCGGCGGTGCGTCCAATGGCTGGCACATCGACCTGCCGAAAGGCGAGGCCGTCGATGACCTCACAGTGGCCGGCACGCACGGCGTGTTGCTTACCACACGAGACGCGAGCGGCCGGGAACGGGCCTACCTGCTCGATCCGCGCACGGGCCTGCCGCCCAACGAGGAGGGCCGCACTGGTCATGTCCTGACCGGCACGCCGCTCATCACCATGCACGCCGCGCCACCCGCGCACGTGCCCGGCGGGGTCGCAGTGCAAGCCGTCCACACAACGATGTGGCAACTCACCGGCGGACGCGCGCAGCGGCTCGAATCGCGCAGCTATACGCGCCAGCTTGGGCGATTGAGCTGGCGTGAAGTCACCGAAGCAGGGACGCGCTGATGCATCGCTTGCGTGGGTTCACGTTGGTTGAGGTGATGGCCGTGCTGGTCATTGCGGCCGTGCTGGCATTCGTGGCGACTTCAACGTGGCCGGCCTACTGGAAGCGCACGCACCGGGCCGCGGCGGGCGCCGCGTTGGTCGCTACGCTGTCCCAACTGGAGCTGCGACACGCGCGCACCGGCACGTACGCAACGGATGATTCGCGGTCTCCGGGCCCCATGACGCGGGCGGACGGCTACACCATCTTTCCTCCGCAGGTGTGCACGGGCGTCAACGGAAGCCTGCCGATCTCCCAGTGCGTCCAAGTGATGGCCGTCCCGCACACCCCCGATCCGGACTGCCCGTTTCTCGCCCTGCGCAGCACCGGCGAGCGCATCCCCGACGATCCCGCATGCTGGCCGTGACGCACCGCCAGCGCCACTGCCAGGCGGGCGTGACGCTCCTGGAACTGGCAATCGTGCTCACCATTGTTGGCGTGCTGGCCGCGCTTGCCGTGCCGTCGATCATCGACCGATGGCAGCGCGAGACCGTCGAACTCCTCGCCCAGCGCTTGATGAGCACCGTTTCGCTGGCTCAGGCGACGGCCCAACGGCGGCATGTCCAGACGCAGCTCGGCCCGAGGGAAAACGCCAGCTGGGCTACCGGATGGGCGTTGACGGAATTGCCACTGGCGGCACCGGACGGGGCGCCCTCGTCAAACGGCAGGAAACTGACCGCCGTTGCACTGCCGACGATGCCCGCCGTCAGCCTCACGACCAACCTGGGGCGTGGCACGCTTTCCTACGAGGCTGTGGGATACTCACGGATGTCCGACGTGAACGGTGCCACGCTGACCCTCACCTGTGGGCGACATCGGCGCAACGTGGTCATCAACGCTGCCGGCCGCCCTCGCATCTGCGACCCGGCCACGAGCCGCGGCCGTTGCACGGATACCGCTGACGACGACCCTTAACCGCAACCACCGCTTCACGCCCATGTTTTCCGATTTCGACCACGCCATGATGCAGCGCGCCCTGGCGCTGGCCGAGAAGGGCCTGTTTACCACCACGCCCAATCCGCGCGTCGGATGCGTGATCGTGCGCGGCGACACCGTCATCGGCGAAGGCTATACGCAGCCCGCCGGCCAGGATCATGCAGAAATCCAGGCCATCAAGGATGCCCAATCGCGCGGCGAAGATGTGCGGGGTGCCACCGCCTATGTGACGCTGGAGCCCTGCAGCCATTTCGGCCGCACCCCGCCCTGCGCGGATCGGCTCGTCGAAGCGGGTATCGCCCGCGTGGTGGCCGCCATGGAGGATCCGAACCCCGCCGTCTCCGGGCGCGGCCTGCAAAGGCTGCGGGATGCCGGCATCGACGTGCGTTGCGGCCTGCTGGAGCGTGAGGCGCGCGAGTTGAACATCGGCTTCGTCTCGCGCATGACGCGCGGCACGCCGTGGGTCCGCGTGAAGGTCGGGGCATCGCTGGATGGCCGCACGGCGCTGGACAACGGCATCAGCCAATGGATCACCGAAACCGAAGCGCGTAACGACGGGCACCGCTGGCGCGCCCGTGCATGCGCCATCCTCACCGGCATCGGCACAGTGCGCGAAGACAATCCTCGCCTCACGGTGCGGGCCGTTTCCACCCCGCGCCAGCCACGCCGCGTGCTGATCGATTCCCAGCTGGACGTGCCGCTCGACGCGCACATCCTCACCACCGACGGCCACCACGAACCCACACTGATCTTTGCCGCCCACCCGGAAGCCGGCCGCATGCGCGCGCTGGCCGAACGCGGCGCAGAGGTCATCCTCCTGCCCAACGCCGACGGCAAGGTCGATCTGGCCGCCATGCTGCGCGAGCTCGGCCGCCGCGAGATCAACGAACTGCACGTCGAAGCCGGCTTCAAGCTCAACGGCTCATTGCTGCGCGAGGGGCTGGTCGACGAAATCCTGGTCTACCTGGCGCCCAAGGTTCTGGGTTCGGGCCAGGGCATGTTCAATATGGGGCCGCTGCAGACACTGGAAGGCGCGGCCGAGTTCTTCTTTCATGACATCTCGCGCATCGGGGGCGACCTCCGCATCCTGGCGCGCCGCAACCCTACAGACTGACCACCATGTTCACGGGAATCGTTGCCGCAGTTGGCCGTATTGAAACCGTCACGCCGCTGGGTGCCAACCCTGATGCGGGCGTGCGCCTGTCCATCGACGCCGGCGGCCTGCCGCTGGCGGACGTGGCGCTGGGCGATTCGATCGCCATCCAGGGCGCCTGCATGACGGTCGTGGCCAAGACCGACACCCGATTCGACGTCGACGTCTCGCGTGAATCGCTCTCCAAGACCGTCGGGCTGGAACGCCCCGGCGAGGTCAATCTGGAGAAGGCGCTGCGGCTGGCCGACCACATCGGCGGCCATCTGGTGTCTGGCCACGTCGACGGTCTTGGCACCGTTACACATTTCGCGCCGGTGGGCGAGTCTCACGAGCTGCGCGTGCGCGCGCCTGCGGAACTCGGCAAGTATCTGGCGTACAAGGGCTCTGTCGTGGTGAATGGCGTGTCCCTGACCGTCAACAGTGTGCGCGATGACGCCGACGGCTGCGAATTCTCCATCAACCTGATCCCGCATACGGTCGCCGTCACCACCCTCAAGCACCTGAAGGCTGGGAGCCAGGTCAACCTCGAGATCGACCTGATCGCCCGCTATGTCGAGCGCATGCTGAGCCAGACGACCCTGGCGCCGGCCGCGAGCGCCTAAGCCCCCGCCGCCGGGGCATTGCCTCGGCCGCCTTGGCGTACAATAGCGGGCTTCCCATTTATGCAGTCGCGCGGCGCCCCATCGATACGAATACGCGGGGGTCGGCCGGCGGCGCGCAGCCCTGCCACGCCATGTCGATCGCCACAGTTGAAGAAATCATTGCCGAAATCCGCGCCGGCCGGATGGTCATCCTGGTCGACGAGGAAGATCGCGAGAACGAAGGCGACCTGATCCTGGCGGCGGATTACGTCACGCCCGAGGCCATCAACTTCATGGCGCGCTTCGGCCGCGGGCTGATCTGCCTGACGCTCACCGCTGATCGCTGCCGCCAACTCGATCTGCCGCTGATGGTGAGCCGCAACGGTACGCCGCATGGCACCAACTTCACCGTGTCGATCGAAGCTGCCGAGGGCGTGACCACCGGCATTTCCGCCGCCGACCGCGCCCGCACCGTGCAGGCCGCCGTCGCCCGCGATGCCAAGCCCGAAGACCTGGTGCAGCCCGGCCACATCTTCCCGCTGATGGCCCAGCCCGGCGGCGTGCTGATGCGCGCCGGTCACACCGAAGCCGGTTGCGATCTGGCCGCGCTGGCTGGGCTGTCGCCCGCCTCGGTCATCTGCGAAATCATGAAGGACGACGGCACCATGGCGCGCCTGCCGGATCTGGTGGAGTTCGCCAAGGAGCATGGCCTGAAGATCGGCACGATTGCCGACCTGATCCAATACCGCAGCCGCACCGAGAGCATCGTCGAGCGCGTGGGTGAGCGCACGATGGAAACGCAGTTCGGTAACTTCCGCGCCGTTGCCTTCCGGGACCGTGCCGCCGGCCGCGCCCATCTGGCGCTGGTCAAGGGCACCCCAAGCCCCGGCACGGAGACGCTGGTGCGCGTGCACGAGCCGCTGTCGGTGCTCGATCTGCTCGAATGCCAGCGCACGACGCACTCGTGGAGTGTGCCGGCCGCCTTGCGTGCCGTGCAGGCGGCGCCGACCGGCGTGGTCGTGCTGCTCAATTGCGGCGACTCGCCCGAGCGGCTGTTTACGCAGTTCAGTGCCCTGGACGCCCCGCACGAGCGCCCACGCACCAAACCCGACCCGCGCATCTACGGCATCGGCGCGCAGATTCTCAAGGATGTGGGCGTGGGCAAGATGCGCGTGCTGGCTTCGCCGCTCAAGCTGCCCAGCATGACGGGCTACGACCTGGAGGTCACCGCGTATCAGTCGATGGCCGATACCCCGGAGACCGCCAACGCGGCGACGCATTGAGGATTTTCTGCGGCGGCCTCGGCTGCCGCGCTGGTTTTCTGCTTCTTGATCTCGTGACGTTGCCCCGGCGGCAACCCAAACCGGAATACACCATGGACCACGGCTTCTACCCGACCAATCTCAACGGCGAAGGCTTGCGCATCGGCATCGTCCAGGCGCGTTTCAACGAGCCCGTGTGCGAGGCACTGCGCGAAGCATGCGTCGACGAGCTCGAGCAACTCGGCGTGGCCGGCGAAGACGTGCTGCTCGTCACCGTGCCCGGCGCGCTGGAAGTGCCGCTTGCACTGCAAAAGATGGCCGAATCGGGCCAGTTCGATGCGCTGATCGCGCTCGGCGCCGTCATCCGCGGCGAGACGTACCACTTCGAGCTGGTGTCTAACGAGTCCGGCGCGGGCATCACGCGTGTCGGCCTGGATTTCAACATCGCCATCGCCAACGGCATCCTCACCACCGACACCGATGCCCAGGCCCACGCCCGCACCCGCGAGAAGGGCCGCGACTGCGCCCGTGCCGCTGTCGAGATGGCCAATCTGACCAATGCGTTGCATGGCCTGCAGGACCACGGCCAGGACGACGAGAACGAATAAGCGCGAGCATCCGCGCAAGGGCTTTTTTCATGACGCAAGACAATTCCCCAGCCAAGACCAAGGCGCCCGCCAAGAGCGCGCGCCGCCGTGCACGCGAACTGGCGCTGCAGGGGCTGTACCAATGGCTGCTCAACCGCAACGATCCGGGCGTGGTAGAAGCGCACCTGCACGACGCACAGGGCTTCAACAAGGCGGACCGCGCCCACTTTGATGCCCTGCTGCACGGCGCCATCCGCGAAGAAACGACGCTCACCGAGGCCTTCACGCCGTACCTCGACCGCCCGGTAGCCGAGCTCTCGCCGGTGGAGCGCGCTGCGCTGCTGGTCGGCGCATACGAACTGGTGCACTGCCTGGACATCCCGTACAAGGTCGTGATCAACGAGGCGGTCGAGTTGGCCAAGACCTTTGGCGGCGTGGAAGGCTACAAGTACGTCAACGGCGTGCTCGACAAGCTGGCCGCCCAGGTGCGTGCGGTCGAGGTGGCCGCCCGCCGGTAAATTCCGGCGTTCTGCTGTTCGTTTCCCCTTCCTCTGCTTCGCCCGAGATGGATGCCCACCGCCTGCACACGGCCGCCCGGCTGGCCAATATCCGCGCCTTCCATGTGATGGAGCTGGCCAAGCAGGCCCGCGAGCTGGAATTGGCCGGGCGCAGCATCATCCACATGGGCATCGGCGAGCCGGACTTCACGGCCGCCGAGCCCGTCGTGCAGGCCGCCGTCGATGCCATGCGGCGCGGCGTCACGCAATACACTGGGGCGCTCGGCATCCGCCCGCTGCGCGAGGCGATTGCGCGCTACTACCAGACCACGTACGGCCTCGACATTGCGCCCGAGCGGATCATCGTGACGGCCGGCGCGTCGGCAGCGCTGCTGCTGGCGTGCGCGGTGCTGGTGGAGATCGGCGGCGAAGTCCTGATGCCGGATCCGAGCTATCCGTGCAACCGGCATTTCGTTGCGGCCTTCGACGGCGTGGCCAAGCTGGTGCCGTCGGGGCCGGAAGACCGTTTCCAGCTGACGGCCGGACAGGTCGCCGCCCACTGGAGTGAGCGCACACAGGGCGTGCTGCTGGCTTCCCCGTCCAACCCGACCGGCACGTCGATCCTGCCCGACGAGTTGCAGCACATCGTGCAGACGGTGCGCGCGCGCGGCGGATTCACGATCGTCGATGAGATCTATCAGGGTCTGTCATACGACCAAGCGCCAGTTTCCGCCCTCTCTTTCGGCGACGATGTCGTCACGATCAACAGCTTTTCGAAGTACTTCAACATGACGGGCTGGCGCCTCGGCTGGCTCGTCGCGCCTGCTGAGCTGGTGCCCGAATTCGAGAAGGTCGCGCAGAACCTGTTCATCTGCGCTTCGGCGGTGGCGCAGCATGCGGCGCTGGCTTGCTTTGAGCCGCAGGCGCTGGCCATCTACGAAGACCGCAAGGCGGAATTCCGCCGCCGCCGCGATTTCATCGTGCCGGCACTGGAATCGCTGGGCTTCAAGGTACCCGTCAAGCCGGACGGTGCATTCTATGTGTATGCCGACTGCCGCGGCGTGCACCACCCGCACGCCGGCAATGCTGACGCACTCACGCAGTCGATGCTGCATGACGCCGGGGTCGTGCTCGTGCCGGGGCTGGACTTCGGCCCGCACACGGCGCAGCACTACATCCGCCTGTCATACGCCACCGCAATAGACCATCTGGAAGAAGCCGTTTCGAGGCTTGGCCGACTGTTCAGCCAATAGAAATCGCTGGTGCGTTCGCCCAAACAAGAAGGCCGTCCCTCAAGACGGCCTTTCTTATATAGCGTGGCAAGAATCGTCGATCAGGCCTGGCCCTGCGACTTGTCTTCCAGGCGGGCCTCCTCCTGCTGACCGCTGAGCGGCTGCTTGTCGGCCGGCTTGGCCTGCGCCTTGGCTTCGGCCTGCGTCACCGGTGCGGCAACGGCCTTCACCGGCTCGCGCTCCGCCGCCATCGTCACGGGCGAGCGGCGCCCCGTCGCCACCATGCGCAAGCGCGAACGTTCGGCGAGCACCTTGCCGCCGTAGCCGCCGTCACCCTGCGTCACCGCGCCGACGTACAGCTTCAGGCCGCCCTCGATCGAACCGGCACGGGCGATGCAATCCTTGAGCACCAGCGCACCCACCTTGATGTTGGCGTACGGGTTCAGTGCGGCACCCACGCCGCCCATCACTTCGTACTTGTCCTGGTGGACCTTGGTCATGACCTGCATCAGGCCCTGCGCACCCATGCCGCTCTCGGCGAACGGGTTGAAGCTGGACTCGATGGCCATCACGCCCAGGATCAGCAGCGGATCGAGGCCGACTTCCTTGCCGGTCTGATACGCCGCCTTGACGAGCTGGCCGGTGGCGGTCGCCGCCACGCGGTACTTGCGGGCGATGTATTCGGCCACGGCAGCCTGCTCGCGCGGGGTACCGGCGGTTGCCGACTCACGTGCCTCGCGAACGACCTGCGTGTTCGGGATCTGTGCGGCCAGTTCGGCGACGGACGGCACCTTCGAGAGCGTGTCCCACCCGGCCGCAACGACTGCGGCGCCCTGCGAGCCAGCCCCTTCGACCACGGGCGGCGCTAAACCCGCGCCGGCTGCCGGAGCGGCAGGCGCAAATGCAACCGGCTCCAAGCCGGCCGTAGCACTACGCGACGGCGCGGCCGAAGCCGCGCTGGCATTCGCACCTGGCGCGAACTTGAGCACCCGCTGAGCCACCATGGCACGCCATTCGCTGTTCAGCGAGAGCGCGACGGCAGCCACCACCGCCAGCACGCCGATGCTGTTGAGCACGACATGCCCGCTGCGGAACACCAGCAGCACCCCCGGATGCATTTCATTGCGGGACGCGACGGCGCCCCCTGCGTTCAACTCCATGCGCAGCTTACGAGGCAGCGCAACTTGGCCTGCACGCGCGAGGCGGCGGCCAACCGGGGCGACGAGTCGACGTTGCAGCGCCGAACCGATCCCGGAAGAATGAAGGGTTTTCCAACCGTTCATACTTACCTCCGTCCGCTGCGCAGATCCGGTGGGCGCCTTTCTTTTGCATGGCGCCGTGCGTTTCGAATCGCAACGGTTTTTAGTAAGGATGCCGCGCTGTTGCAGTCAGCCGGCATCTGTTGGGGGCACTCCCCTTGTGCCCAGACAAATGCGGGGCGTGTCCTTGGGGAGGTCACGTCCCGCAGCGATGATGAAGTGCTCTGGCATCGCCCCTCATACGAGCGAGAGAATGGGCGAGGGCACTAGCCGAAGATATGTTGCGACGCAACAATTGCCAGATCGATTTGGATTGTAGGAAGCGCGTTATTCCAAGTCAATCATAAAGAAATCGATTTTCATATCAAAAGGTTATGAAAAGGGTCGCGTTGTTCGGCGTCGCCGACCTGCGGTTCGTTCTGTCATCAGGGTGCCATGGGGTTTTGGCCTTACAATCGCGGCCACCCTGCCTACACCAAAAAAACCGCGGCCCGACCACCATTTGGCGGGCCCGGGTCTCCGCGTGATAGACGATCCACCTTACCTTTGGTTACAAAATTTCCATGCAATACAGGGACTTACGTGACTTTCTCGCCCAACTGGAACGCACCGGCGAGTTGCGCCGCGTGCGCCAGCCGGTGTCGCCGCGCCTGGAAATGACGGAAGTCTGTGACCGCCTGCTGCGCGCGGAGGGCCCGGCGGTCGTCTTCGAACGGCCGGCGGACGGTGCGCGCAAGTACGACATGCCCGTGCTCGCCAACCTGTTCGGCACCACGCGGCGCGTGGCGCTGGGCATGGGCGCGGAGTCGCTCGATGAACTGCGGGACGTCGGTCGCCTGCTCTCGGCGTTGAAAGAGCCCGAACCGCCGCGCGGTCTGCGTGAAGCCGGCAAGCTGTGGACGATGGCCAAGGCCGTGTGGGATATGGCACCGCGCAAGGTGTCGTCGCCGGCGTGCCAGGAGATCGTGTGGGAAGGAAATGACGTTGATCTCTCGCGCATTCCCGTACAGACGTGCTGGCCCGGCGATGCGGCGCCGCTCGTCACATGGGGGCTGGTCATCACGCGCGGGCCGCACAAGAAGCGGCAGAACCTGGGTATCTACCGGCAGCAGGTCATCAGTCGCAACCAGGTCATCATGCGTTGGCTGGCGCACCGGGGCGGCGCGCTGGATTTCCGCGAGCACGCCATCGCGAATCCGGGCCAGCCGTTTCCGATTGCGGTGGCGCTGGGCGCCGACCCGGCCACCATCCTCGGCGCGGTGACCCCGGTGCCGGATACGCTATCTGAGTACCAGTTTGCGGGGCTGCTGCGCGGCAGCCGGACCGAGCTTGCGACCTGTCTGACGCCTTCGCTGGCGCAGGCACAACTGCAGGTACCGGCCGGCGCCGAGATCATCCTCGAAGGCCACATCCAGCCGGACCCAACGCACCCGAGCGGCTACCAGCACGCGCTCGAAGGCCCCTTCGGCGATCACACCGGCTATTACAACGAGCAGGACTGGTTCCCCGTGTTCACGGTCGAGCGCATCACGATGCGCCGCGACCCGATCTATCACTCCACGTATACAGGCAAGCCGCCCGATGAGCCGGCCGTGCTGGGCGTGGCGCTCAATGAAGTGTTCGTGCCGCTGCTGCAGAAGCAGTTTCCGGAGATTGCGGATTTCTACCTGCCGCCCGAAGGCTGCAGCTATCGCATGGCGCTGGTCAGCATGAAGAAGCAATACGCCGGCCACGCCAAGCGCGTGATGTTTGGCGTGTGGAGCTTCCTGCGGCAGTTCATGTATACGAAGTTCATCGTGGTGGTGGACGACGACGTGAACCTGCGCGACTGGAAGGAAGTGATCTGGGCAATCACCACGCGCGTGGATCCGGCGCGCGACACGGTCATGGTCGAGAACACGCCGATCGATTACCTAGATTTCGCGTCCCCGGTGTCAGGCTTGGGCTCCAAGATGGGCATCGACGCCACCAACAAATGGCCTGGCGAAACCACGCGGGAATGGGGCCAGCCCATCGTCATGGAGACCGCTGTCAAAGCCCGCGTCGACGCCATGTGGGACACGCTCTTCCACTAACCACAAGGCTTGGCGGCGTGGCCTGCGAGCGAACGATCGTTCGGTTATTCTTAGCGAGTTAAGCGACTGCTGCATCTAAAAGGCGGGCCCTCTTTGTCGACTGGGCCCGCCTTCCTTATGGAGAACGCCATGGCCGAAGCACTCGACGCATCCCGCACCGCCGCCAACGCGCTGGAGCGCATCACAGACCGCACCCTCGTCAAAACGCAGTCCTATGTCGACGGGGCCTGGGTGGGCGCGGCAGACGGCGCCACCTTCCCCGTCTACGACCCTGCCACCAACGCACACCTGACCGATGTCGCCAATCTCGGGCACGCAGAAACGCTGCGCGCCATCGACGCGGCCAATGCGGCGTGGCCCGCGTGGCGCGAGCTGACCGGCAAGGAGCGCGCCGGCCTGATGCGCCGCTGGTTCGACCTGCTGATCGCCAACGCCGACGACCTCGCCGCCCTGATGACGGCTGAACAAGGCAAGCCGCTGGCCGAAGCCAAGGGCGAAATCGTCTACGGTGCGTCGTTTATCGAATGGTTTGCCGAGGAGGCCAAGCGCGTCTCCGGCGACGTCATGGCCAGCACCTGGCGCGACAAGCGCATGGTGGTGCTCAAGCAGCCGGTGGGCGTGTGCGCCTCCATCACGCCGTGGAACTTCCCGCTGGCGATGATCACCCGCAAAGTTGCGCCGGCCATGGCGGCAGGCTGCACCATCGTCATCAAGCCGGCCGAGCAGACGCCGCTGTCTGCGCTCGCGATGGCCGAACTGGCGCACCGCGCTGGCATTCCGAAGGGCGTCGTCAACGTGGTGACGGGCGATGCGGATCGCTCGATCGCCATCGGCAAGGCCTTGTGCGAATCGCCGATCGTGCGGCATCTGTCGTTCACGGGCTCGACGCCGGTGGGCCGCATCCTGATGCAGCAGTGCTCACCGACGGTGAAGAAGGTCGCGCTGGAGCTTGGCGGCCATGCGCCGTTCATCGTGTTCGACGACGCCGACATCGACGCCGCCGTGGAGGGCGCGGTGCAGTCGAAGTACCGCAACGCCGGCCAGACGTGCGTGTGTACGAACCGCTTCTACGTGCATGCCTCGGTGTATGACACGTTTGTCGAGAAGCTCTCGGCCAAGGTCAAGGGCATCAAGGTCGGCAACGGCTTCGAGTCCGGCGTGGTGCAAGGCCCGCTGATCGACGACCAGGCCGTGGAGAAAGTGCAGCGCCACATCAGCGACGCGACGCAAAAGGGCGCGCGCCTGACCGCCGGCGGCAAGCTGATGCAGGGCTTCGGTTCGCAGCGCTTTGTCGAGCCGACCGTGCTGGCCGACGCCACACCCGACATGCTGATCGCGCGCGAAGAAACTTTCGGCCCGGTCTCCGCCATCTTCAAGTTCCAGGACGAAGCGGAAGTCGTGCGCCTGGCCAACGACACCGAATTTGGCCTGGCGTCGTACTTCTTCAGCCGCGACATCGGCCGCATCTGGCGCGTGGCCGAGCAGCTCGAATACGGCATGGTCGGCATCAACACGGGGCTGATCTCGAACGAGGTGGCGCCGTTCGGCGGCATCAAGCAATCGGGCCTGGGCCGCGAAGGCTCGGTCTACGGCATCGACGAGTATCTCGAACTCAAGTATCTGTGCATGGGCGGCATCTGAAACGCCATCCCCCCTTGGCCGACCTGCCACATCGATAGAGCGGGCGGCCTTCCCCCTTGCCTGACCGGCGGAGGAGACACATGAGCACCATCCAGGAAGGCGCCCTGCTCTGGACGCCATCGTCTGACTTCATCGCACGCGCGCGCCTGACGCATTACCTCGACTGGCTTGCGCGCGAACGCGGGCTGCGCTTCTCGGCCACCACGCCCGAGGGCTACGCGCAACTCTGGGACTGGTCCACCACTGAGCTGGAGGCGTTCTGGACGTCTGTCTGGGACTACCTCGACCTGCGCGCCTCGACACCGTTCACGCAGATGCTGGGCGACCGCACCATGCCGGGCGCGCAATGGCTGGTCGGCGCCAAGCTGAACTACGTCGATCAGGTCATGCGTCATGTGGAGGAAGGCGGCAGCCCTGACCGCACCGCCATCCGCTACGCCAGCGAGACCCAACCGCTGGCCGACCTGTCCTGGCGCGAACTGCGCCGCCGCGTCGCCTCGCTGGCTGCGGCGCTGCGCGAGATGGGCGTGGCGCCGGGCGACCGCGTGGCGGCATACCTGTCGAACACGCCGGACGCCATCGTCGCGTTCCTCGCCACGGCCAGCATCGGGGCGATCTGGTCAGTCTGCGCGCCGGACATGGGCCAGGTAGCCGTCACGGACCGCTTCCGCCAGATCGAACCGAAGGTGCTGATCGCGGTGGACGGCTACCACTACGGCGGCCGCGCGTTCGACCGCACCGGCGTGGTCGCCGAGATGATGGCCGCGCTGCCGACCGTCGAGCATCTCGTGCTGGTGCCGCAACTGCACGGCGACATCGACCGCACGCAGTTCCCGCACGCCCGCGACTGGCGCGACCTGACTGCCGACGACGTACCGCTCGTCATCACGCCCGTGGCGGCGGATCACCCGCTGTGGATCCTGTACTCGTCGGGCACCACCGGCATGCCCAAGCCCATCGTGCACGGCCACGGCGGCTTGCTGCTCGTGCAGACGATGATGGGCGCGCTGCATCTCGACCTTGGCCCTGACGACGTCTACCACTGGTACAGCAGCACCGGCTGGGTCATGTGGAATTCGCAGGCGAGCGGCCTGCTCGGCGGCGTGACCCTCGCCATCTACGACGGCAACCCCGGCACGCCCGATCTGAACACGTTGTGGCGTTTCGCACAGGACGCAGGCGTGACGTTCTTCGGCGCCGGCGCGGCGTTCTTCGCCAATTGCCTGAAAGCCGGCATCGAGCCCGGTCGCGACTTCGACCTGTCGAAGCTGCGTGCGATCGGCTCGACCGGTTCGCCGCTGTCGGCCGAGGCTTACGACTGGATCTACCGCCACGTCAAGGCCGACGTCTGGCTCAATCCGATCTCCGGCGGCACCGACTTTGCCGGCTGCTTCGTCGGCGGCGTGGCCACCCTGCCCGTCTACGCCGGCGAGATGCAATGCCGCAACCTCGGCTCGCGCGTGGAAGCGCTGGATGAAGCGGGCAACCCGCTCATCGATGCGGTGGGTGAACTCGTCTGCACGGCGCCCATCCCCTCGATGCCGCTCTTCTTCTGGGGCGACACCGACGGCAGCCGCTACCGCGACAGCTACTTCGACATGTACCCCGGCCAGTGGCGCCACGGCGACTGGATCAAGATCACTCCGCGCGGCGGCGCCATCATCTACGGGCGGTCCGACGCAACCATCAACCGCCACGGCATCCGCATGGGCACGGCCGAGCTGTATCGCGTGGTGGAAGACCTGCCGGAAGTGCTCGACAGCCTCGTTGTCGACCTGGAATTCCTCGGCCGGGAATCGTTCATGCCGCTGTTCGTCGTGCTGCGCGAAGGGGCCGTGCTCGACGACACGCTGCGTGGCACGATCAATGCGCGTATCAAGGCCGGGCTGTCGGCGCGGCATGTGCCCAACGTGATCGTGCAAGCGCCGGGCGTGCCGCGCACGCTGTCGGGCAAGAAAATGGAAGTGCCGATCAAGAAGCTGCTGCTGGGCGCGCCGCCGGAGCGTATCGCCAATCCCGATGCGATGGCCAACCCGGAGGTGCTGGCCTGGTATGTCGACTACGCGCACACGCTCGCCGCGCAAACCGCCGCTGCCGGCGGATCCGCGCCGGCATTGGAGTCCTGGCGAAGTTAGGCCGGCAAGCCGGCGGCGTCTCGATGGGAACGCGGTACGCGGGTCCCTACCCTGTACCGGCTTCAGCAGTTGAGGGATGCGCTGGACTGCACTGTGGACGCGCTTTTGCGGCGCGGATCACGGCACATTGACGATCAGAGTGCTGCGGTGTCTGACGTGCTCAAAGACTTGGACGAGGACGAACGGGCGCTGGTGAGCTTTGTCCAGCAGTTCACGGCCCTACTCCGGGCGAAGTATCCGCAACCTCGGCAACGCAAACAAACGCCATAGTCATATGTACGGTCAGCCTTGGCGCCAGACGTAGGCGGCCCATATACGCTGAACCACGTCGATGCTGGGACCAGCCTCGAACCCAGCGATGTCCTCGCAGATCATCGCCAGCGCATCCGCGAATCGCGCGAAGCCCATGGTCTTGCCGAACTGCTCGGCGACAACATCAGCGATAAAACTCTCCTGCTCTTGGGTGAGGGTCTGCGACATGTCGTTGAGGGCTGGAAGTCATACGCCAACCATCAACAGTCATCGCACGGCAGACAACAGGCACGCGAGGCATACCGAGTGGGTTATCTGCCGAGAGGGGCACCTCCGGTAATACGCAGGCACCCCGGCAAGAACTAAGGCTACAGCTTCGGTGCGGACTGATCGCTATCCCATTGCCAGAAGGTTGAGCCATAGTCGGATCGCACCTCCGGCATGATTTCGCCTTGCTTGAAATGCCGTCGTGAGCCAGCAGCGGCAGGAGTGAACCACCAGCCTTCCTTCGGGCATGGCTGGCCGGCTGGCTGGCGCGGTGGCGTGCTTGGCGCGGTGTAGCCATTGCCATGGGCTCGATACCAGTCCACCAAGTCCCTGGGATAGACGAGGTTGTCCCGGTAGCTGCTGTCGTCAATATCCCAGAGGACAGTGACAAGCGCTGCCTCGAAAGCCCAATAGCCGAAGTAAGACGTGCCTTCGGTATGCGTACCGTGCCAGTAGCACGGTTTCATGTGCTTGTACCAAGTCTCGACGAACTCTTTGACCAGCGCAGGGCGTTCTTCGGGCGCGTACACGGTGGCGCGACCCAGCGGTCGATATGGCTCGGGATGCAGCAAGACCTTCTCTGATTCGACATGATTACCTGTCAACGCCTGCACAACGTTCTCGAACAGGATATCCCGGCCCCGATTGAAGTCGAATGTCTTATCAACCCAACTCATGACCTTGGGAATCAGCGCCTCGTGCCGCAGCAGTTTGCATAGAGCAAGCAACCAGAACACATAGACGTAGGCTTCGAGCTGAGTGATTTCAAGCGTGTCCGCAACGGCGCGTGGAGGGTCTTGCAGACGCGGAGAAATTTCGTTTGCGATGTAGACATCGAAGTCGTCGATGACTGCGGGCAACTCATTCCTCAATTCATCGATCGGGCACCCACCGGTGTAGCGGAGAATCAAGCGTTCCAACCCCTCGGAGGCGATTGACCATCTATAGGAAGCAATAGCCTTCGGGGTCAACTCCTTAGTTGCCAGAGAGTGTCGAGCCGTTTCCGCCCAAGAAATAAGGCGGTCTAGGTACTCGACATACTCTTTCTCGCTCAGGAATTTCTGACGACGAACGTCTTTGAATGCCATAGATCAGGTTCCTACAATTCATTGCCGCTATTGGGACGCGGGGCTCTCGCTTTGGGAGCGCGACTCTCCAAGTCCAATCCGGTTGCGACCACATCAATCAATACAAACAGCTTCGATGGCTGGGCTGAGCCTACAGGGCCGGGTAGGCACACGAAGAGCCAACGCGCATATTCGGCATCGGTTATCTCCTGACGCTTCTGCTTTTGCTGAGCTGGATTGAGGCCGGAATCTTTGCGTGCAAGCGCCTGCGGAATTCGCTTCTCAGTCCATGGCTCGCTCATCTGCAACCCGTCACATGTGTTGCCCAGTCGCGCTTTGGCCTCTTTCGAAATTTTCTCAGGATCGGAGGGGTCAAGAGCTTTCGCAATGTGTTTGGCCTCAAGCACCACAAATTTTGGATACGTCGGCGCGGCGGGTTTTTTCAGCGCCGTCGCCACGTAGTCATACTCGGGCCGGGGCGGCTTCTTGTCCGTGGGGATGAACAGTAGCTTCCCCGGCTTGGGTACGGTCACGGTCTCAGGCATCGGCGCAGGCTGATCAAACGCCGGCAGCTTCTCAAACAGACCATCAAGCCCTCTACCCTTGGGCGGATTCACCAAGCGCTTGTACTGGAGTGCCGACTCCATCAGCACATAGCCGTCATTCTCGCAAACCGCACCATTCTTCTGGTTTTCTTTGATCTGAGCCTTGCACTCGTTGTTGGTCTGATCGGTCGTGGCCTCTGCCTTCTGCTGCGTGTCACGCACGACAAGCTTCTGTTGCCGCGCATACTGCTCGTGCAGCTTCCGCATGTCCTCGTCCTCGGTATTCTTCCTGAGGGCGTTAGCCGGGACTAAAAGAAGCAAGAGAGGCCATAGCGATATGGATGGAACCTTGGCGATTCGAATCAGCGAAGGCGCCAGCCTGCGCGCCATCTGCGCTTCGGGTTCCGGTGACGCGACAGGCACAGGAGGGCGTGGCGCGGGTAGAGGTCCACGAGCGGGCACATCCGTGACCGGCCCATTCGGCGTAGCGCTTGGCGGGGCAAATGCTAGTAGTACGGGTTCCCCCGTCATTGCCGTTTGGAGGCGGGTGTCTTGCTCTCTCAGGATGGCCAGCCACGCATCCACTTCAGCGTCGGCGCGCTTGCGTCCACTGGCCCAATCGAAGGTCTCGATGTACTCGCGAGCATTGCCGTAGGACTGGCTGTGCATGAACGCCTGCACCTCAGACCAAGGCAACCCGTCGGCGACCATGCCGAGCAGGATGCAGGCCGAGCCGTAGCTCGGCATGAATCCGGAGAAGTAATAGGCCAGTTGATCCGAGATACGCGAGTGCTCCCCACCGCTGAGCACATAGCTCAGGAAGTCGCGCACGAGGTGCAGGAAGTCGTCGTCCTCGTGGAAGCCCTTGACGCGTGACAGCCACTGGCCGGCGATGGCCTTTGCAGCGTGGGTCTGGTCGATCGCTTCGGCCGGGTAGAACATCGCCAGGAAACGTTCGATTTCCGCCACGGCCATGCGCAGCGAGTCCTTCAGGTCCGGCTTGACCTGGGTGATGGGAATGGTGCGAGCGATCATGACAACAAGCTTTTGACGAGGGCGATGGCAGAGTCAGCGTCGGCGGCAGCGCCAAAGCGGTCATTGGTGCGTTGCGACTCGGCTGCCCATTTGCGTGCGTCTTCACCCCATTCGACCTTGGCTTCACCTGGCGGGACGCCCTCATGGCGAGCGAAGCCGTTGCCATCCACCTTGCCGGAGATCGTGGTCCCGTCGCTGAAGTGCAGCTTGTAGGGCGCGCCTTTGACGGGCTCCAGATCGTCGTAGTGGTGGTTCAGTTCGATGAAGTGCGAGGGCTCACCCAAGGCTCCCACAGGCAACGCCGGCAATGTCGCAGCCTGCCCACCCGGCCCGATCAGCGGGTGCCCTGCCCCCTTCACGTCCAGCTTGGTCGTCTCGAAGGTGATGGCATTGCCCTCCAGCCGGATCATCGAATCCCCGCCATGCAACACGATGTTCTGCTGTGCCAGGATTTCGACCGAAGCCGCAGAGGAAGTCACGGTGACGGCTTTATCAGCGAGCACTGCCAGCGCATCGGTGTGGGCCTGAATGGAGACCGGCCCACCTTCGGCAATCACCCGAACCCCATTGCGCTGCGCAAACAGGCTCACACCTTTGGCCGCTGCAGCGGCAATGACATTGCCAGCGGCGAGATGCCAGTCTCCTTGAGCGGTGCCGTGCAAGTGTCGGCCTGCGTAGACGGTGGTGGTTGCCTGCGAGGCGAGCGCAATGCTGGTGGGCGACTCTGTCGCCAGCCAGGGTTGGCCGAAGCGTTCTACCGGTGCCTTGTTCGGCTGCGTTGCATCCTGCCCATTGACGTTGCTGTCGTAGTGGCCATCCTGGGCGGGGTCCAACGCCTGTGTGAGCGGGTCGAAGGCTTCGTTGGCCGCCAGCGGCAATGCCTGTTGGCTCGATGCGGCATCGGACAAGCGCTGCGCGGTCTTCTGCGCTGCTGTGAGCTGACCGCGTGCCTCGTGCGCGTCGAGCAATGTTCCGCCTGCCCGTGGTTGTGCCGTGGTCGAGAGCAGCAGCCCCCCGCCAGCGCGGACCACCGCCCACGCATCGGTGCGCAGTTCCGCCCCGGTGCCACGCCAGCTACCCCGCTCGCCACCGGTCGCGCCGTGCGACATCACATAGCCAAGGTTGAGTTGGCTGTTGGCGGTGGAGCTTGCCAGCCGCATCCGTAGCTGGCCGGGGTGGTCATCGACTACCCACTGGTTGTAGCCCTCCCCACCGAGCCCCTGCGAGTGCCAGCCGGAAAGGACCTGTCCCAGCGGCGCATCGGCAGCCGGCCACGGTAAGGCGTCCTGCTGGCTGTGCAACTGCATTGCCACCAGCGGCCTATCAGTATCCCCGTCGATGTAGGCCAGCAGCACCTGCGTTCCGGCGCGCGGCAAGTGGTTGGCACCCCAGTTTGGGCCAGCGCTCGCAGTGGCCACACGCACCCAGGCGGTGACTTGGCTGCGGTCGCTGCTGTCTGGGTCGCGGAAGGCGCTCGCATCTGGCGCGCGCAGCCATGGGAAACGGACACGCACGCGGTGATCGCGGTCCGTTGTGAGCGGTGCCCCATCGTCGGCAGTCACCACGGCAACTTGCCCTTCCGGTGCAGTGGGGCGACGACGATAGACAGGAACGATGGGAGCCTCAGCCGGCACGGCGGTGAAGCGGTTCCGGTAGCTGCCCGATTCGATTTCCGTGGTGCCCAACAGACGGGCAAGGTCGGCGCCGAGGTTGTTGGCGGCGTCATGCTCGACCTGGAGCGTCACGAACTCGCTGTGACCGCTATCGAAGTGCTGCGTGAGCTTGAATCGCTGACACGCGCCAAGCTGGCGCACACTGCCTTGGCCCTGATAGCGAAGGTAGCCGCCCTCATGGGCTTGCATGCGTAGACGCGCAGCGTGGTCAGCGCCTTTCGCATCCTTGAATCGATAGGGGCCGGAAGCCTCGAAACACTCCAGCGTCGGCAGTTCGCCACCGGGATCATCAGCACTCGCTTGTGCTGACGTTGCTGCCAGCGCCTTGTAGTCCCACGATGCGAGCGTCACCGCATTGGTGCCAACGGTATACGTGCGCGAAAGGCGCTCAATGGCGTCTTCCTGCTCGGTGGCATCCACGCGGTGAAAGCGAATCTCCGGCTGTGCGCAGGTCGGTCGTTCGGCGTCGTTGTCAAAAATCACCAGGCAGTGGCGGGATTGCGCCGCCTTGCCATCGCTGGATTGAGATGCATCGCCTTGCTGGTGCTCGAACCGGTAGGACAAGCCCTCTTCTGCTAGCAGGCGTTCCACAAACGCGAAGTCGGTTTCGCGGTACTGGCAGCAGATGGAGCGCTTCCTCATTGGCTGGCTCACCGCCAAACGGAAATGCGCGAGTGGATAGTCGGCGAAGACCTCTTCGATGATTTCCAGCGCGGTCTTGTTTTCGTAGACGTAGCAGTCCGTGCGCGTGCGCAGTCGGTCGAACCAAGAACCGACAGTCAACCGATAGCGTGCAAGACCCCCATCGCCGCCGAGCGCGGCACAGCCCACCACATAACCATGCCATGCACGCCGGTTGCCATCGGGCAGCATGAGACGCAGCGTGATTTCCTCGGTAGCCAGCTTAGCGGTATCGAGGTGGGCGGATGGGCTCAGGCAATCCACGTGCAGCACGAACGGCGCAGACACCGCTTCTTTCGCAGTGAAGCGCTCCACGACCAAGTTATCCGTGGTCAGTGCTGTCTCAATGGTGATTTGGCGGGTGTGCTGGCCGAGCAGGCCCGATAACGCCGACAGTGCGGATTGTGGCAGGTACATCGGCTCAGGGATGGTAGCGTTATGGGACACCACGCATCGATTTTTCAGAACCGATTATTTTAGGGGTACGAAGATTACGAACACAAACAGCAAATACTCACCAATGGTTACCAAACCTTAATAATAAGACTTGCGAAACACAGACTTTAGTGTTGCGAACATCCACCCGAATCATGCATAGCCCCACCCTCAAGGGATGGAAACAATAAATCAAACGATCAACATTCGAGCAGATAAGTCACGCATATAGCAATACAAATAACACAGTTATCTGCCAAACCCCTACCCACCACCGCCAAGTCTCCGCTGTAACGGACAACATTACTCACGCAGTTCTGCATATATCAAATGGAAACATGGGGAGGGCGGCACTCTTGCCGCGCACAAAAATTTGCCTGACAAAATAAAACACACACGACTCTCGCAATAGATTTTACCATCACATCAATCCAGCATTAATAATAGGCATGAACGAAACCACTTTATGAGAAAAAAGAGAAAGAAGAGAATTGGTAATACCGGCGCCGGCAGCAGCACTCAACCCCAACGAGATAATGAACGAAAAAGCAAAGGGTTTGCCGGCTCATGGAAGTTCCTTGTTGGCTCGGGTATCTCTGCCTTGCTGGCGACTGGGGCCTATCAGTATCTGGTAGGTGACGTGTCGCTTGAGTTCGTGCAGGCACTCAATCGCGGCTATGAATTTCAGCTCAAGAACGCCACTCCATCTGACAAAGTAGTCAAGCGCTTTCGCGTGAGCGCACCCTCGCAGCAGCTCGTTTACCACACAACCCAAGACCTATACGCGAATATCACGCCGGACGGTAAGGTTGAACTTCCCGGTGGGAACATAAATTACATTCCTGCGGCAGCGTACGAAGAGCTTGACGGACAAAAAATATTGGCAAACTCAGAGAAAAAGTTCCGCTTACCTCCACTGTCTGACCGCCCTTGGATGGAACCGGACGCCGCCATTTTTAGCATTCAATATGAAATCGAGTCCTCCAATCCAATACTGTCGTCACTCGAGCACGCTTTGACTTGGATCGGGCTTCGATCGACTCTGGTAACCGTCAAGTATTTGGTGGTAAGCAATTATTGGATTCCAACCACTTCGAACTCACCTGGCGAGGCAATGCGCATCTTTTGCAGAGACAACCATGGTCTCGCGAGCGCCAGCATCTGCAGGGGCTATGATTGAACTGCTCCTGCTACGCTACTTGCTAGCGAGCCAGGGGGTTTAGGGGGGAGACAGGCGCCAGCGAATGCAGCGAGCGGAGTGGCGGTGGCGCCACTTTTCACGCCACCCTCCACGCTCTCAGCTTGCCGAACCGCCGCAACCCCGCATAGAATGTGGGGCTACGCGGGCGTCGTATAATGGTAATACCCTAGCTTCCCAAGCTAGAGCCGTGGGTTCGATTCCCATCGCCCGCTCCACTGCATCATTCTGCGGACTTCCGCAGAAGTCCAAGAGAGTCTGCAAGTCGTTGCCACACAAGGACTTTTCCTCTCTTTGACGTTCTGCCGCGGTCCACTGCGATCCATCTACAGCCGGGACTTTTAAGTCCACAAACAAGTCCATTTTTGCGGGCGCGGCTGATTCCGGATTGTTGATGGAGGGGCGAGGTCGACGTGACCAGCATCTGGTTCCTGACTCATGTTCAGGAGCAAGAGCATGGCACTCTCAGACCTGGCCGTTCGACAGGCCAAGGCAACTGGCAAGGCATACACCCTCCCTGACTTGGATGGCCTCTCCCTGGCCGTCACGGCTGCAGGGGGCAGGACTTGGCACTTCCGCTACTACTGGGCGGGCAAGCAGAAGCGGATGTCGCTCGGCACCTACCCGGAGGTGACGCTTCGCGAGGCCCGCAGCCTGCGCGACGAAGCGCGCGCCCTGCTGGCCAAAGGCACCAATCCTCGCGTTCACCGCAAGCAGAAGCGCACCGCTGTCCGGCTCGCCGACGAAAACACCTTCGAGGCGGTGTATCGCAAGTGGCTCAAGCATCGCGGGCTCAGCCTCAAGGAAGGCCGGCAGACGACCCTCTCGATACTTCCGCGCATCTTCGACAAAGATGTGCTGCCCGCCCTGGGCAAGCGGTCGATCTATGAGATCAAGCGTCCCGACCTCTTGGAGGTGATCGCCAAGATCGAGAAGCGCAGGGCGCTCTCCGTCGCCGAGAAAGTCAGGACGTGGTTCAACCAACTGTTCCGCTACGCGCTGGTGATCGTGCCGGGCCTGGAGCAGAACCCCGCCTCCGATCTCGATGTGGTGGCGCTGCCGCTGCCACCCGTCAACCACAACCCGTTCCTGCGCATGGCCGAGCTGCCGAAGCTGTTGCAGCGGCTGCGCAGCTATCGCGGCAGGCGGCAGACCCAGCTCGGGCTGCGGCTATTGCTGCTGACCGGCGTGCGAACCGGCGAGCTGCGACAGGCGATGCCGGATCAATTCGATCTGGACCGTGGGTTGTGGATCATCCCGCCCGACGTCGTGAAGCAACTCCAGTTGGATATGCGCAAGAAGCGGCAGCAGGCGAAGGACATCCCGCCCTACATCGTGCCGCTGTCGATTCAGGCCATGGAGATCGTCCGGCACCTGCTCGATGAGTTCAAGCCG
This sequence comes from Ralstonia mannitolilytica, assembly GCF_905397375.1. GTDB lineage: Bacteria > Pseudomonadota > Gammaproteobacteria > Burkholderiales > Burkholderiaceae > Ralstonia > Ralstonia mannitolilytica. The sequence continues at coordinate 89,958 of NZ_CAJPVG010000002.1, read as the reverse complement.
GCCCAGCGCCACCTGTTCCGGCACGACAGCGACTTGAAGAAGCGCATCAGCGAGAACACCCTCAATGGTGCCCTCAAGCGCATGGGCTATCAGGAACGCCTGACCGGACACGGCATCCGCGGCACGATGTCCACTGCGCTCAACGAGATCGGCTACCCGAAAGTCTGGGTGGATGCACAGCTCTCGCACGTCGATCCCAACAAGGTCAGCGCGACCTACAACCATGCCGAGTACGTGGAGCAGCGTCGCCGCATGATGCAGGACTGGGCCGATCGGCTCGACCTCTTCGAGCAGAACCAGGTCGAGGCGGCCAGCATGCCCCTCACCGTGCATCTGGAAGGCGTGCCCGCATTCCCGAGTGAGCAAACCGCAAACGCCCCCTCTACGCCGGTTGCTGCTTCGCCAATCCTGCTCGTGACAAAGCCGGGTGACGCCATGCCGTTGGTTTCTGCCGCCGCACATCGGCTGCCGGCGGTTCCGCCCCCTCGATCGGCCGCGCCGCTGGTGCCTTCGGACATTCAGCGCGAGCGGATGGAGCTGTTCGATGTCTTCGAAGCGCCGCACAACCTTCCCGTCGCTGCGTTTGCCAAGATGGCAGGCAAATCCCGCAGGTGGATCAGCTACGAGATCAAGGCGGGCAACTTGCTGGCTTTGAACGTAGGCAACCGCGGCCAGCGCGTGCCGGACTGGCACCTCGACCCGCTCAAGCACGAGCTGATCCAGTCCGTCCTGAAGCTGACCAGGGATGCGGACCCTTGGCAGATCTACCATGCACTGCTGCAACCGCGCTCGATGCTGCGGGGGCGTTCGGCACTGGAGGGCGTGACTGCCAGCAATCTCGACAAGCTCGCCATGGCAGTGAGCACGGCCGTGAAGGAAAGCGAATGGACCCCGCCGCGAGTCGGGGTCGCCTAGCAGGGGAAGCCACAGAATTTGGGAAAAATCGTACGCTAAACGCCAGCGCTGGCCTCGTCTCGGGTGCTGACGGTATGGCAAGAACAATTCACGAGCCCTTGAAGAATGCCGCACGCCTCGACGGGTCGTGCGCCGGCGCACTTTTCACGCAAGGCCGTCAAATGCAGCCTTAGCTGCAACAACGCCTCGACCCGCGCCTCCACCTGCCGGATATGGTCATCCAGCAGGGCATTCACTTTTCCGCAATCCTGGGTGGGGCTGTCCCACAGGTTCAGTAAGGTCCGAATCTCGCCCAGCGACATGTCCAGCGAACGGCAGTGGCGAATGAACTGCATGCGCTTGACTTGCTCCTCGCCGTACAGCCGATAGTTCCCGCTGCTTCGCGCCGGCTCAGGCAATAGCCCTTCCTTTTCGTAGTAACGAATGGTCACGACCTCGCATCCCGTGCGCTGCGCCAGTTCGCCGATCCTGATTTCCATGCTGGTCCTCCAATGCTTGACCCTATAGCCACTATAGGGATTTTAATGCATTTGAACGAATGACGACGCCGAGGAATTGCTATGAGTTGCGGATCAAGCGGGTACGGTTGTGCTGATGCTCCCGTTCTCAAATCAGAAACACAGACCAGCGCCACTACCGGGGTGGCGGTTGCCGTCTATCACATCGAGAACATGGACTGCCCCACGGAAGAAGCGCTGATCCGGGGCAAGCTGGGCGGCGTGCCCGGCGTGGTGGAGCTCGATTTCAACCTGATGCGGCGCACCTTGACCGTGCGGCACACCCTGGCGTCGTTGGCCCCCGTGGAACAAGCCTTGGCGGCTGTCGATATGCAGGCGGTGCGACAGGACGACCGCTCGGCGGTGCAGACCACCCGCCTTGCCATCGCCAAGATGGATTGTCCGTCCGAGGAGGCGCTGATCCGCAGCAATCTCGCCACGCTGGCCGGTGTGATCGATCTCGACTTCAACCTGATGCAACGCACGCTCACCGTGCGCCATGCCCCAGCCGTGCTGCCTGACGTGCTGGGTGCTCTGCAATCGCTCGGCTTCGAGGCCCAAGTGCTCGAAGAAGCCAACCGCACGCCTGCGTCATCAGCACCGGGGCAGACCACGACCCATTGGTGGCCGCTCGGCATCTCGCTAGTCGCCGCTGTTGCGGCGGAGGCCGTGTACTGGCTCCAAGGCGGCAATCATTGGTCGGTGATGGTTCTGGCTCTGGTCGCCATCCTCACCGGTGGCCTGTCCACCTACAAGAAAGGATGGATTGCCCTCAAGAACCGCAACCTCAACATGAACGCCCTGATGTCGATTGCCGTCACCGGGGCCATGTTGATCGGGCACTGGCCGGAGGCGGCGATGGTGATGGTGTTGTTCGCTTTGGCCGAGGTCATCGAGGCCAAGTCGCTGGACCGCGCCCGCAACGCCATCGCGGGGCTGCTCGATCTGGCCCCGGAGCGAGCCACGGTGCAACAGCCTGATGGCTCATGGCGCGAGGTGGATGCCAAGCAGGTTGCGATCGGCAGCCGGGTGCGAGTGCGGCCTGGCGAACGCATCGCCCTCGATGGGGAGGTCGTAGAAGGCCGCTCGACCGTGAACCAAGCGCCGATCACCGGGGAGAGTCTGCCCGTCGACAAGGGCCTAGGCGATCCCGTCTTTGCGGGTTCCCTCAACGAGTCAGGCTCGTTCGAGTACCGTGTCACGGCGCTGGCGAACAACTCCACGCTGGCCCGCATCATTCATGCGGTGGAGGCCGCACAAGGCAGCCGCGCGCCGACCCAGCGCTTCGTGGATCAGTTCGCGCGCTGGTACACGCCCGCCGTATTCGCCTTGGCCGTGGTCGTCGCACTGGTGCCGCCGCTCTTTGTGGGAGCGGCATGGCTGGATTGGATCTATCGGGCGCTGGTTTTGCTGGTGATCGCCTGCCCGTGCGCGCTGGTGATTTCGACACCCGTCAGCATCGTCAGCGGGTTGGCCGCAGCGGCACGCCACGGCATTCTCATCAAGGGCGGCGTGTATTTGGAAGAGGGCCGCAAGCTGCGCTGGCTGGCCTTGGACAAGACCGGCACCATCACCCACGGCAAGCCCGCGCAGACCGACTTCGTTGCCTTGGGTAACGCTTCGCCCCAGCACGCCCGTAGTCTCGCGGCCAGCCTGGCCAGCCGCTCCGACCATCCGGTGTCCAAGGCAATCGCGCAAGCCGCCCTTGCCGACGGCGTGGCGCTGCGCGAAGTCGCGGAATTCGCCGCATTGCCCGGCCGAGGCGTGCGCGGCGTGATCGACGGAGTGGCCTATCACCTCGGCAACCATCGGATGCTCGACGAGCTGGGACATTGCTCCCCCGCAATGGAACAACGCATCACCGCACTGGAAGCCGAGGGTAAGACGGCGGTGATGCTGGTGGAGCCCGAGGGCGTGCAGGCGCTCATGGCAGTGGCCGACACCATCAAGGACAGCAGCCGGAGCGCCGTGGCCGAACTGCACGCGCTGGGCATCCAGACCATGATGCTGACCGGCGACAACCCACACACCGCCAAGGCGATTGCCACACAGGCCGGGATCGACCGCGCACAAGGCAACCTGCTCCCCGATGACAAACTGCGCGAGATCGAAGCGCTTGCCCAGTCCGGCGGGGTCGGCATGGTCGGTGATGGAATCAACGACGCTCCGGCGTTGGCTCGTGCCGACATTGGCTTCGCGATGGGCGCGGCGGGCACCGACACGGCCATCGAGACGGCCGACGTGGCGCTGATGGACGATGACCTGCGCAAGATTCCGACCTTCGTGCGGCTGTCCCGCACCACGGCACAGGTGCTCACACAGAACATCGCGCTTGCGCTGGGCATCAAGGCCGTGTTCCTGGTGCTCACCTTCACCGGCCACGCGACCATGTGGATGGCGGTGTTCGCCGACATGGGAGCTAGCCTGCTGGTGGTGGGCAATGGCTTGAGGCTGCTGCGCCGATGAGTTGGAAATTCGTGCTGTATGACTGGGCCGGTCTGAATCTCGCGCTATTTCAAGCGATCAATGCTGGGACGCCCGCAGTGCTGTGGCCGCTGGCGTCGCTCTTCAGCCTAATCGGCAGCTACTGGACCGCGCCCCTAACCGTACTGGGCCTATGGGCATGGTCAAAGGCATCTTCCGATCCGGCCCGCGTTCGGCTAGTGCGGAGCCGTTTGTTGCACTTCGGCGTCGCGTTCTTGCTGGCCTTGGCGGCGGCGTCGGCCTTGAAGTGGTGGCTCGACTTTCCGCGCCCGCATGCGGTGCTGGGCGCAGCGGTGCATGTCATCGGCGCTGTGGAGCTGCATTACAGCCTGCCCAGCGGGCACGCGACCTACGCGGCGCTGGTGGCCGCTGCGTTGTGGCCGCTGCTGGCCTGGCGCGGTCGCGGTTGCCTGTTGATGTATGCCGCCCTGGTTGGCTGGTCACGCATGGCGGCAGGTATGCACTTCCCGGGCGACGTGCTGGCAGGCTGGGGGCTGGGCTTGGGCTGCACCGTGCTCTCGCGGTGGCTGATCTCGTTCGCCACTGCGGCGCGCGCAAAGGGGCTGCTCGCGCCGGCCTTGCCGTGGTACGGGGTGGCTGCGGCAGCGGTTGCTGCTGATCAGGCAGCCAAGCTCTCGATCGAACGGGCGTTCGTCTATGGCAAACAGGTCGAGATCACGCCGTTCTTCAACCTCGTGCATGTGCTCAATCCGGGCGCCGCGTTCAGCTTTTTGGCCGGAGCGAGTGGCTGGCAACGTTACTTCTTCATCACGTTAGGACTGCTCGTCGCGGTCTGGCTCATCCGACAACTGAAGCAGACGCTGCCGCGCTTCGAAGCCGTCGGCTACAGCCTCATTCTTGGCGGGGCACTTGGCAACGTGGTGGATCGCCTGCTGCGCGGTCAGGTTGTGGACTTCCTCGACTTCCACTGGCAGGGCATGCACTGGCCCGCGTTCAACCTCGCCGATGTTGCGATCTCCATCGGAGTCGGCTGTTTGATCGCTAGGTTCCTTGAAATTCGAGACAAGGGTAACAAGGGTAGATTGTTGTCAGGATGAGCTGCGACGCAGGCGCTGCGCGACTCCGGCAACGGGATCGACGACGGGTTGCTGCAATACCTGTCGCCGCTGGGCTGGGAGCACATCAATTTGATCGGCGACTACGTATGGCGGCAGAGCCGGAGGGCCGAAGACGTGCAGTTCCGGCCGTTACGCATCAATGGGAAGGCCAGCGCATCAGTCAGGACACCAAGCGCGCTCGTCGGGCGAATCTTGCCTGGGTGTCCGACAAGGTAGCGTTGCGGCGGAGCAGGTAAGCCATCACGATCATTGGTGCGCCGGCCAGCGGCCGTACGGCGATGCCTCGGCGTAGGTAGCTCGCCAGTCTCGCGGCAGGCGCAATGGCGATCCCGTACCCGGCAGCAACCAGCGTCATCGCCACATCGAATGTCTCCACCGTTTGCTCCCGCTCCTGCAGCGCGTTTTCGAACACGCGCTGCACGGTCACGCGCCATGGTTCATCGGCCGTGGACTGCGAGCAGATCAAGGGCTGCTTGAGCACTTCCTCGCACGGCACTTCACGGTAGGCCAGCAGGTGGGAGCGCTTGGCCACGGCGACCGCCAGCGTGTCATGCCACAGCGGCTCGCATATCCAGCCAGGCCACTGCCGGGCAGCCGCAGACAAGGCGAAGTCGAAGCCGTCGCCCGGCAGCTCCGCGCCTCGACCGGGATCTGTCCATCCGGCCAGGACGGCATGAGTCTCCGGCTCTTCGGCGCGCTGCAGGGCGAGCACGTCGGCGAGCTGGGGAGGCACCCATTCGCCGAGGACGGCCATGCGAATTTCGGCGGTGATGTCACTCGATTCCACGTCCAGCTCCCCCCAGGCGGTGAACTCGTGGCAACTGATCTCGAAGCCGTTGAATGAGTTAAGTTTAACGTGGTTTAAATCGTGACCGTGTTCGACGCTCTTGGCAATGCCAAAGCGTTCGATCCAAAGGGGCCGCCCCACCGGCACCACTACCTACGAAGCGGAACCAGCCATCGCGTTTGGGGCTGCCGTGCGGGAAGAAAGAACCAACCAGGGTATCGCTCAGGAAACGCTGGCCCACATGGCCGGCATCGAACGGTCGCACATGGGCAAGATCGAGCGCGGCGAGCATGTCCCCACGCTACCTCTCATCCTCAAGATTGCCCGTGCGCTGAAATGCAGTTCCGCCCACTTGATGACTCTGACCGAAGCCAAGCTGGCAGAGTCGGCCCCATCCGCGGATTGAAGCCGGCCCGCACAGCGGCCGCATGCCTACGCCTGATCGTCGTCCTTGCCCCCAAGGGCTGAATCTTCGCGCTTTGCGGCCTCGTTGACGAGCCGCAGGTATGGGTTGTCTGGCGGCGTCTCCTGGAACAGCGCATCCGGGCTGGCGAGCAGGTAGCCGTGCAGCCGGCGCGACTTGCGCGGCCCCGTGACTTCGCAGGTCCAGATGTTCAGCCCGCTCGGCTGCTTGCGGTGCTGTCCCAGCTTCTCGAAGCGTTTCTGCGCCCACTGCCACCCCTCCAGCTTCTCCTGCTTGGCTAGCGCGGCGACTTGAAGGTACTCCTGCGCGTAGCGCTGGAACACGCCGGGGCTGACGAGATAGGTCGTACCGGCGACGGTATGCACCAGGGCCTTGGCGTCGTTGATGATGAGCTTGCGCGTCTGGACGCTCTGACGCAGCCAGGCCATGAAGTGCGCCCCGGAGGGCTCCGTGCGATCCTGGGAAGGCGCGAGGCTCATCTGCGGCGGGGGCACGGTCGAAGGGGCCGGCTCGGGCTCGGCAACAGGGGAACTCGGGATCTCCGGTGCCGTGGGTGGAGCGGTGTCGCCCAGCAGGTCGAGTAGCGCGGCCACGCCGGTATCCGTGGCTGTGGATGCGATCGGCGCCGTGCTCGCGGATGCAGCTTCGATGCCTTCGGCGCGCGGCCCATCGGCCACCGTTGTCGCCTGCGGCGTCGGCTCCGCCTGTTCCTCTTCGACCTGCACACGGCCTGCGAACGGCGCCGGCCGGTCGGCGGCATCCCAGATCATCGCCGGCGAGAGTTTCAGGAAGGTGAAGGCGTGCGACCAGCCGGCGTCGCTGGTGACGGTAGCCTTCCAGATCGCCTTGCCATCCGGCGTCGGTTGCACGATGCCGTGATCCTGCAGCACGTTGAACACCGCCGTGTTGCTCGCCGGGATGCCGTCGATGCCCTGCGACAGCAGATGGGCGCGCAGCTTGTCGGAGACGGTCTTGCTCACCAGCCACAAGGCGTCTTGTGTCAGCCAGCCGTCCGCCGGGCCGGCCTGGTTCAACTTGAACGCTCCCTTGAGCAGGTAGCGCAAGCCGTCGAGCAATTTGCGTTGCAGCGCATGTTTGGGCGCCGCCAGCGCCTTGCTGGGATCGCCGCCGAGTTCCTGGGCGACCGATGCCTGGTCGGCCTGCACGACCAGCTCGCCGAGCGTGCCGGCGTGCTCGTACTGGCCGGCCAGCACGTAGAGCAGCGCGGCCCAGAGGTCGGGATAGCCGCTGAGCCAGTCGAAGATGTCCCGATCGAGAAGGCGCGCGTAGAGCAGCCCGGTGGCGGCGCTGTGCAGGCGGTACTCACGCTCCTTTCGGTAACGGAAGCGGTAGGGCTTTCGCAGCGGGCCGTGCCAGGGATGCCAAACGCTGCCGTCGGCATGCTCGACGTGCAGATCGACCGCAATCTTGCCGATGTCGTGCAGCAGGGCCGCGTAGGCCGTGCCTGCGGTCCAGGCTTCGGCCTGTGCCGCCTGTGCCTCCGGCGTGACGCCCGCAGGCAGCAGGTATGACTGCCGCAGCTTCAGCGCATAGGCGACGATCTCCAGGCCGTGGTCCAGCATGCCGCCCGGATAGGCATGGTGGTGGTTCTCGGAGGCCGGGAACTGCTGGACCAGCTCGGCGTAGCGCTCCAGTGGGGCGAGGTAGAGCGTGGCGAACTGCCGGCGCGAGAGCGATGTGCGCTGCCAGATGTGTTCCAGCAGTTTCTGCCGGCGCGGCGTGGCCAGCAGCGATGCGGCCGACTCCGGCCGCATCGACCCTTTCGGAGTTTCGATGGCGGAGGTGGGCGGCGTGCCGGCGGTGGGTGGCACCCTTTTGCGCTGGAACAGCGAGAGCATGGCGAACCCCGGATGACGGGCTGCTCGGGGGCGCCTTTTGGCCTTTTCAGGATAGGGCCTTTCCCCTTGGCGCCCTTCCTTTGCCCCTTCCCAGCCCTTTGGCCTTTGTCGGAAGCCTTTGGGTATAGGGCCGCTGCTGCGCGGGTGCCACGATGAATGCGGCATGGGGCAATCCCGGCAAGCCGGAAGCTGCGGGATGTTCGTCAGCTCTGGCCCAAGCCGGTGTCGAGGGCGGCGGATTGCGCTGCGAAGTCGTCGGGACGGCGCTTGCGGAAGGTTTCGAGATTGCTCAGCTTCCAGCGCAGTGCCGGCAGTTGAGCGGCGTGTTGGCATTGCACCAGCGACCAGTCCGGTTCTGCGCGCACCAGCCCGCTCAGAAACTGCTTGTGCGCGGTGCTCAGTCGCTGTGGCAGTTCGCGCCGCAGCCTGGCGCGAGCATCGAGCAGCATCTCCAGGGAGCAGTCCACTTCCGTCATGCCGACAAAGGCCCGCTCGTACTCGCCGGCGATGTCCTTGTCGTTGCCGAACAGCACTTCGTGGGGCGGCCGGTTGTGGCCCGCCAGATAGATCACGAAGCACTCGACCATGCCGTCGCTGATGTCGCCCGATTCGTAGAGCTGCCACACGTCGAACAGGTCGCGGGGGTGCTGTCGATCCAGCGCGGCCACCAGCTTGCTGGCGTACAGCTCGTCCGGTGCCAGAACCGGCAGCTCGAACTCGACGCCGAACAGATCGCTGGTCTTGGCGCTCAGCGGCCGCCGCTCGACGGGCAGCACGCTGCCGCGGAACACGACATTGACCTCGATCTTCACCTGGCTGGCGTCGTTCTCGACGATCAGCTTGGTGTCTCCCAGGTCCTTGGCGCGAACCAGGCGTGTCTGCACGCCCAGTGGTGCAACGCGCGTGGCGATGGCGGCCAGCTCCTGGTTGATGGCTTGCAGCGCTTCGTCGCGCGGCGTCTGCCACGGGAGGTACACCACGTCGATGTCCACCGACAGGCGCGGCATGTCCCGCACGAAGAGGTTGATGGCCGTGCCGCCCTTCATGGCGAAGATGTCGTTGGCGAACACGTCGGGCGCGACGGCCAGCAGCAGGCGAACGGTGTCCGCGTAGGTCTTATCCATGAGGTCTCAGGCTCAGCAAGGTGCCGTCATCGAGCCGGCTCATCCAGCGCGTGTTGCTGCCGGTGCGAACCGGGTACTGCTCCAGCAGGGCATCGACATCCACGAGGCTGGTCTCGCGCGCCCAGGTCAGGAACAGGCGCACGGCCTTCACGCTGGCGCAGCAGGACAGCAGTTGCCCGAGCAAGTCCTTGCGGGGGGAACGCAGTCCATCAAAGACGTTGCGGGCCTCTTCGAGGCTCTGCTTGACGCCGGCTTCGTACAGCAGCTCCAGAACGGCACGCTCGGAGGCAGCCACCCGCAGATCCTCGGGCAGGCCAGGCGGCGTGGTCAGGGTCTTGCTGGCCAGCGCCGTGTCCGGCCAGTCGAACAGGCGGGCGTGGACGTAGCGGGCCGGAAAGCGCGAGGTGAACCAGGCCGGCAACGCGAAACGACCGTCGCCCCACAGCACCAGCGCCTCCCGGCTGCCCAGGTTGTGCTGCACCCCCTGCAGGGCCAGGGCGCTCTTGCCGCCGACGTGCAGGCCGGGCACGCGCTGTTGCAGGAACTTCAGCGCACCGTAGACCCCGAACTCATCGTTCGGGAAGGCATAGACGCCATGGGCCAGGCGCACGAGCCACCCGCCGTCGGCATAGTGGGCGGCGAGCTGGGGCGACACCCCGAACTGGCTCAGGGTGGCAAGGTCGAACGGCGCCCCACGGGAGAGTCCCGCCTGCAGTCGCTTGATTACCTGGTGCCGAGAATTTCCATCCATGCTATAAAAATAACACAGAATCCAATCGACCCCTAGAGCCATTGCAAGAACGTGCATGGAAAGTAGCATAAGGTTTTATTTATCGTGCAGAATCTAATCGACCTACGACCCGAGCCAACCCGGCTCTGCCGGCCGCAACCCGCCCTCCTGATCGCGGTCTATGCTGGAGGGCAGGCCACGACCGGCCGCTCCGCGAGGTGAGGCACCACTGAAGCCGAGGCATATGAGCATGACCACCAACACGCACAACGGGCGCTGGAGCCACCGGCTGGGCCGGGGGGCTGGCCGTGCCTGGCGTGGATACCTGCGCCGCGAGCAGCGTGTCGCCGGCTGGCTGGTGACGCGCGGGGTGCCTGCGGGCGCGACCACGGCGGTGCTCTGGATCGTCAAGCTGGCCGTACTTGGCGTGCTGCTCTGCACCGTATCCTGGCTCGTCCTGCTGCTTGCCTTTGCGGTGGTCGCCGCATGGCTCGCGCGGAACGCCGATGCGGATGATGAGAACCAGCCAGAGTGGCGTGAAGGACACTCCGGCCATGGTCTGTACGACAAGAACGAGTGGCGCCACGACATGGGCGACTCTGACGAGTCGTAGCTGCCCCATCGGTGCGAAAGGATGCGCCTTACTTCGCGCCGCCTTTCGACGCAGCCGTCATCGCAAGGCGAGAGCCACTACCTCCAGCCGCCTTTGCGTCGCCGGTAGCGACGGTAAGCGCTCCAAGAATATTGCCTGCCCGTACACCAGCCCAGGCCAGTGCCATCACCCAAAACGTCGGCAGCACGATGAACATCATCGCCATGACGAAGTTGAGCAGCATGTCGCCAAAGGCGTTGTTCAAGCCGATCAGCGGATCGAAGTTCGTGTGCGGCCTGTCCGCGCCAAACCCCCAGCCGTAGAGCGCATCCAGGATCGTGCTGTCTATCCAGCGCGCGAGCTGGAACCAGAAGTCCACGAAGAACAGCGCGAACTGGACGCAGCTCACCGTCACCACCGTCTTCAGGTCGTAGGTGCCGATCAGCAGCACCAGCGGGATGCAGATGACGAGCGCCATCTTGAGCATCGTCAGCACCATCGGCAGCGCCTGGCGCACCACGTCCATCGCCGGAAAGAAGCCCAGCGAGCCGACGGTCAGCCCCAGGTCGCTCGCGCCGCGCGTGACGATGTTCGGCAGCGTCTTGTCGATCTGGCCGCCGTAGTCGGTGTAGACGGCGCCCTGGTTCATCTTCTGCTGCCTCGGTGAGACCACGGCGCGGATCACGGAGTCATTGACCTCGCTCGACGACAGGAAGCCCACCCAGCGCCCGATGCGGGTCAGCAGGTCCGGGTCGACCTGTGCCAGCAGCCGGCTGCGCAGTCCCTGGCCGCCATCGGCCCACCACTGCCGGCAGGACGGATAGCCGCCGCCGCTGTCCACCTGTGCCAACCCTGCATCGCGGGTCGCGTCGTAGGGCCAGGCCGTGCGTGGGGTCTTGGCGCGATAGGTGTCATAGAAGCCGGGCGTGTCGAGGAAGTAACTCGACCCGATCCAGGTGACGTCGTTCATTTGCTCGTCGGAGAGCGTCGGCCGGTTCATGAACAGCTTGGCGCGCGACGGCCCGTAGCAGTCGTGCGTGAAGTCGGCGACCTCCTGTGCCAGCACCGGATCGTCGATGCGCGTGGCATCCACATCCATGCGAATCTGACGCAGGTCCGTGCCGCAGGGAATCGCCGCCACCGCGGAGCCCGTCACGGCTTTCGACAGCGCGTGCATGAAGAACCACCACACCGGCACCAGCGCGCTCTGGTCGTTGAGCGCCGTGTAGACGTTGGACCAGCCCGTGTCGTTGGGCAGCGGGACACTGACCTGGCATTGCGCGGAGCGCGTGGTGTCGAACCTGATCGTGGCGAGATCCACCGGGATGAACGGGATGCCGGCGAACATGATGACCACGATCGCCACCCACACCCGGTTCTCGATGCGCATCGACGACAGCACGCCCTTGTTGCCCTCGTCCGCACCTTCGCTGCGGGCCTTGAGCCATTCCTGGATCACGATGGCCACGAACGGCAGCGCGAACACGCCGCTGGCCACGAGGATGCTCCAGATGCCGTTGTTGACCACCCAAGCCACCAGGGTCAGGTAATACTCCAGGTAGTCCGTGGTGTAGAGCGTCATGCCTGCCTCCCGGTCTCAGCCGTGCCGCAGCAGCTGGCTGGCTTCCAGCGCGACCACGGCGATGACGGCCGCGATCTCCGTGCGCAGCAGGCGCTGATGCGTCTCGCGGGACGGCTCCCGCCGCAACAGGCGCCGACGCATCCACCACCAGCCGTAAGCCGTCGCTCCGTAGAGGCACAGACGCCACACGAAGAAGTGGCCGGCGTGCGCCTGCAGCCAGTGCTGCCAGCCCTCGACGCCGCCGACCACGTGGATGCCGGCGATGTTCACCGCCACCGCGGCGGCGACCACCAGCAAGGTCCACAGCAGCGCCACGCCGACGCGGCGGTTGAACAGCCATGGCAGCCGCAGCCAGGCGAGCCGGCTCATGGCGTACCGCTCCGCGGCTTCTGGACTTCCCGCAGACGGTCGCGCGTGGTGTCGCCCTCGAAGACGCCGCGCGAGCCGGCAGCGCGGGTACTGTGGCGCTGGATGATCGCCATCGCCGAGTTGCCGGCCAGCGTGCGGCGCAGCTCCAGCTCGGTCTTGAGGTTGTTGATCTCCTGCTCCAGCGCGCTGTTCTCCTGGTCCACCGCCTGCACGGCGAGCTCGTTGGCGGCGACGTTCGGCTCCTTCTTGCCGGTCAGCAACGTGCGTTGCAGCAGCAGGGCCTTCTCCAGCACGCTGGACAGCGCAGCCTCGGACGCGAGGCGCCGGCCCAGCACGTCCTGGTCGGGCTCGTCACGCAGGGCCTCGATCACGCCGCGGGTGATCGGCAGCGAGCTGCTGCCGGCCGCGTCGAGATTGGCCAGTGTCGTCGGCCGGGCGCCCGTCACCAGTTCCTGCAACACCTGCAGCTTGGTCTCGTACTCTTCCTGGATCACTGGCGTGAGCCCGACGCCAGGCGTGGTCTGGGTCTTCGTGCAGTTTTCGCAGGTGCGTTGCTCGCGTTCGCCCAGCACGCGGTTCGCAAAGGCCGCGGCCGCGCCAGGCGACGACCAGGTCTGGCAGGTCAGGCGGTTGCCGCAGGCGCTGCGCGCGATCGACGAGGTATCGGTGGCGCTGCGCCCGTTGAGCAGGTTGTAGCCCGCGCGCGTCACGTCGCCGACCACCTTGATCGAACTCTGGCCGGAGCCGCCCGCGTTGCCGCCGCCGACCCAGGGCACGCCGTTGTTCCCCTTGTTGGACTCGGCCTGCTCGATGGCGGAGACGGCATCGGTGCTGCTGACCGCATCCCGCAGCGCCATCCCTTCGGCGAGCTGGTCCCAGCCGGCCTGGCCGCCGGCCATGTCCGCCATGCGATTGGCGATGGCCCGGCAGGTCATCTTCGAGCGGTCGAAATCCAGGCGCGCCTGCAGGATGCCGTTGGTCAGCAGGTTGTACAGGCCCGGGTCGGCGCGCTGGATGATCAGCGCCGGCAGCGAGGCCACGGCGCTGGTGGCGTTCTGGATCACGTTGCTCATGATCGTCTGGAAGCCGTTGGTGATGCCGTTGAGCTGGTTCTGCAGCGTCGTGGTGATGCTCATGTCGCCGCAGATCAGGTTGCTGTTCCAGCCGACGCCGACGCCGATGCTCTGCATGTTGCCGGCACCACCCATCGACACGGCCCGGCCGCCGCCGATGCTGTAGAGCACGTCGTCGCCGATCACGCTGCCGCTGACGTTCACGCCATTGGGGTCGATGCGGGTCTGCGCCCAGGCGACGCCGACGACCAGCGTGATGGCCGCCACGAGCAGCGTGGCCTGCAGGGGCGACTTCGCGCGGCGCAGGAAGTGAGGGAGGGAGGCGGTCATCGTGGGTTCCTCACATGAAATCGACGCTGCCGAGGAAGACCTGGCCACGGCGCCGGCAGCAGGAGTACGGCCGCCACAAGGCCCAGGCGTAGTCGCCCTGCTGGGCCTGCACGCGGGTGCGGCTGTGCGGGAAGACCACGCAACTGTTCGAGAGCGTGGGCGTCAGCTCCTGCCACTTGCCCGTCGAGGCGTCGGTCTCCATCAGCGCGCCGGCCGGCCAGTAGCCGTCGCGGGCGTTGGCCAGCAGGGGCTGATACACGTGAATCTGGTTGCGGCGCGTCACGATGTCGCCCGCGCGCTGCGCGACCACGGCGCCGCTCTTGTGGTCGTCGGTCTGGTGCAGGAAGCCACCGCGGGGATACACGTTGCCCCAGAGGTTCAGGCCGGTGCGCGTACCGATTTCGCGCCGGCCGGGGATGAGCGCTTCGGGGTAGAACGCTTCCGGGATGTTGTAGCGCCAGGCGATCGTGTCGAGCGTGCTCAGCAGATACGGCATGAAGGCCGTGCCAGCGCCTTCGCAGGTGTAGCCGGAGGCGCTGGCGAACTGGCTGAACACCAGCCCGGCCGGATGGCCGATGACATCGGCGTTCTTGAACTTGGCGAGGTTGTTCTCGTTGTCGTGATTGGTCGTGCCGTCACCGCCAGCCTTGGCGGTCGGGTTGGGCATGCTCATCGCCCTGACTTCCTGCCACGGGTTTTCTCCGGTGTTCGAGTAGCTCGACACCACCGCATCGGGGACGTAGTGGCGCACCTTGACGGAAGTGCGAACCGAGCAGCCGAAGGGCGTGCAGTACAGCCAGTAGCAGATACCGACCACGCGGTATTCGAGGCAGTCGGGGGACAGCGCCGACGAGACGATGGTGGCGGTGTCCAGGGCGAACGTCGACGTGGCCGTGCTCAGCAGCAGCGAGGCGACGGTGGCGCGCAGGCGCCGGGATGCCAGCAGGAGGCTCATGGCTGCGTGCTCCGGTAGGCGTTGATGCGCGCGACGGCGCGGGGCACGTCGGGCTCGCCGTAGACCACGTAGCGTCGATCGACCACCACGGCGGGAATCTTGGCGATGCCCAGTCCCCAGGCATCCGCGACACCTTGGTAGGCATGGCCGATGCGGCGCTGCAGCGCCTCGCCGCCGTCATGCAACCGCTGCCGCACCGCCGCTGCGGCCTGTTGCGGGTCGGCCGGCAGGTGCGCGGCGAGTTCGACCTCGATGCGCGTGGCGTGGTCCAGCTCGATGACCCGCACGCCGGCCGGGGCCTGCACCGAATGACGGCTGTCGGTGACGACGAGCACATCGGCGGCCGCCGCGATGGGACCGAGCAGCGCGGCGCACAGTCCAGCGGCCAGCCTGGCGGACAGGGGGCGCCGCGAGACAGCAGGAAGGTTGAGGGAATGAGCCGGCATGTCGCGCCTCCGCGGAGTCGATGCAGACTCGTAGTCGAGCGCAACGCAGTTCAGGGAACGACAAAGAAACCGAAACCGGTCAGTCCCGATTTCCTGCGCACCGGCGAAAGGAAACGGGAGCCAATGGCTCCCGTGGTGATGAAATGAATGCGCGTGGGGTGCTGCTACAACAAGCCGGCTTCGGCGAACGAGTACGGGCTGCCCTTGCCGACGATGAAGTGATCCAGCACCCGGACATCGACGGTGGCCAGGGCGCTCTTCAGCCGCTCGGTGATCACACGATCAGCGGCCGAGGGCTCGGTGTTCCCCGAGGGATGCTGATGCGCCAGGATCAGCGCCGAAGCGTTGAGCGCCAGCGCACGCTGGACCACCACCCTCGGATACACCGAAGTCTGGTCGACCGTGCCCTTGAACAGCGGCTCGTAGGCGAGCACCTGGTGCTGGTTGTCGAGAAACACGACGGCGAAGATTTCGTTCGGCTCCGCGACCAGTTTCAGGCGCAGGTAGTCGCGCACGGCGGCGGGACTGCCCAGCGCCGGACCGGCCTTGAACACGCGGTTCTCCAGCAGGGTGATGGCCTGCTGGATGATCCAGTCTTCGTGCTGGGCGGCGATCAGGGTGAGCGACTCCG
This sequence comes from Ralstonia mannitolilytica, assembly GCF_905397375.1. Taxonomy (GTDB): domain Bacteria; phylum Pseudomonadota; class Gammaproteobacteria; order Burkholderiales; family Burkholderiaceae; genus Ralstonia; species Ralstonia mannitolilytica. Next base: position 74,081 of record NZ_CAJPVG010000002.1, on the reverse strand, counting down.
GGCGGGAGTCGGCGATGGCAAGAGACATGGCGAACCTCCAATGGATGAGATCGGAGGGCGCCTGCCCCAGGAGGGCAAACCCTCCGGGGGACGATGGGGATGGAACAGGTGACGAGCGGGCATCCACCACCGCGGATGCGGTGGCTGTTCGCGTCAAGGGATGCGATGCGAACGGGTTTCGATCAACGCGGACGAGCCGCGCCGCAGCCTTGAAGATCGATGGCTACCTGGGCATGTCACCGGCGACGCCGGCGGGCATGTCTGGGGAATGGGCAGGTTCGGCTGCGGTCGTGCTGCCGGCAGCGAGCAGGTCGATGGCCGACAGCAAGGCATCGCCTTCGACGGGGCCGTGCAGCAGGAGGGTCTTGCCGGACTCGCGGTCGCGCAGTTGCAGGGCCGGCGTGGCCGCGATGCCCTGCTCTGCGGCTTCCACCGCCTGGGCGCGGATGACGGCATCGGGGCGATCGCTGTCGAGACAACCCTGCATGGCTGGCGTGAGGTCGGGATAGCGCAGGCCCTCCGGCAGGCCGTGGCCGTCGCCGCGGGTGTTCGAGTAGAGCCACGCCACGGCCTGCCAGAACGTGGCATGTCCGCCCGTCTCGCCCGCGCACTCGACCAGGCGTGCCCCGGCAGTCGCGGCCGGCTCGTGCATGGACAGCGGCAGGTGGTGCCACTGCCAGTTCACCTCGGGATGGGCGTCGATCCAGCGCTTGAGCGCGGGGAAGTAGGCCCGGCAGTACGGACACTCCAGGTCGGCGTACCCGACCACCGTGAAGCGCGCATCGGCACGGCCATACAGCCAGGGCGGGCCGGCCGGTTTCGGCGCTTCGGACCCGGCGGCGGCCAGGGACATGGGCTCGGTCGCCGGATGCGGCGCGCGCAGCAGCATCCACGAGGCCACCGCAATCGTCACCACGATCAGCAGACCGATCCGGGGATGACGGCGGGCGAATGAAGGCATGCGCATCGTGTTGCTCCCGTCAGGCCAACGTATCCAGCGCCAGCGGTTCGATGCCCCGCGCACGGTCGATCTTCTCGGCCACGCGGAAGGCGGCATCCAGCTCGCTGATGCCGTGCTGCTGCATCAACTGGAAGCGTTCGGCCTTCTCCTCGGGCTCGGTCATCGCCATCGCCAGGTAGAGGCTGGGCGGCACGGCGCGGAACAGCACTTCCATCGACTTGGACAGGATGACGCCCTCGCTGAACTTGCCGGCCTCCTTGCGTGCCGAGAGCATCAGCGCCTTCTGCGAAGCGTTGAGTTCGCGGAAGCGCGCGATCTTCTCGACTTCATCGGGCGGCATCGACAGGCAGATCCACCACTCGATCATGTTGAGCATGGGCTCGGCCGCTTTCGGCAGGTCGTCCAGGTTCTGCGTGGCGAGCCAGAACCAGGCGCCGAGCTTGCGCCACATCTTGGTGATCTTGACCACGTAGGGCGCGAGCAGTGGGTTCTTCGTGATGATGTGGCCTTCGTCCGTCACGTTGATGATCGGGCGGCCCAGGAACTGGTCGCGCTCGGCGATGTTGTTGACGGTGTTGATGAGCGAGATGTAGGCAATCGAGAGTTGGGCGTTGTAGCCCTCGCGCGCGAAGGTGGCCAGGTCCACGATGGTGATGTCCGCCTCGGGCCACGGCGTGCCGGACCGGTCGAACATCTCGCCGTCCACGCCCTGGCAGAACATATCCATGGCGTCGGCCATCTCCAGCAGCCGTGCGCGCCGCATCTCCGGCAGCGTGGCGTCGCGGGCGCGCTCGCGCAGCGCGTCGCGCACATCGCGCGTGAGCACCGTGCGTTCGTCCGCCACGCAATGCTGGGCCGCATCGAGAATGCACTGGCGGATCAGGCTGCGGTCGGCGCGCGTCATGCGCGCTTCTTCTTTGTCCTCGCCGCCGGTGATCATCAGTCGTGCAGTGATCTCCAGCTCCCCGAGGACGTCGCGCTGCTCGTCGCCTTCCACGGCCATGCCGGCATCGGTCTGGTCTTCGTCGAGCGCATCGGCGTCCAGCGTCTGTACCTGGCTCGGCGTATCGACCAGGCGCCAGGCGTCGGCGAACGGCGCCAGACTGACGCCCGCGCCGGGCGCGAGCTTCACGCGATGCACGGTGAGGCCCAAACGTGCCGCGAAGTCGCCGAACAGGCCGAAGCTGTTGCCCGCCTCGACGATGAACAGGCGCGGCCGATAGATCGCCGTCACCTGATTCAGGATATTGTTGAGCGTCGCGCTCTTGCCCGACCCCGTAGGGCCGAACAGGAACAGATGCGCGTTCATCTGCCGGTCGAGGCGGTTCAACGGATCGAAGGTGATCGGGCCGCCGCCGCGGTTGAAGAACGTGATGCCCGGATGCCCCGTGCCCTGACTGCGGCCCCAGACCGGCGCCAGGTTCGCCGCATGTTGCGCGAACATGAGCTGGGTGTACCACTGGCGCTTGTCGGCAGCCGGATCGAACACGCACGGCAGCCAGCGCAGATAGCTGTTCAGCGGCGCCACCTCGTCCTCTTCGCGTACCGGCTGCAGGCCGGCGTTGAGCATCACGTTGACGAGCTGCAGGCCGCGCGCATCGAGCTGGGCCAGGTCGCGGCCGCGCAGGTAGAACGCCAGCGCGCCGCGGTAGAGCTTGTGCGCGCTGCCGATCAGGCCGCGCGCCTGCTGCACGTCCTGCCGGGTCTGCTCCGAGGCCAGGGTCTCGCCGACGGCCTTCCTGGCGAGGTGGTTGAGGTGCGCCTCCAGCACGTCCTGGGGCGTGGCGACCAGCGTCAGGCACATCACCGTGTCTTCGGGCATCTGATCGAACAGCGCGTTCATGGCATCGCCGCCTTTGCGCGTCTCGCCCGTCAGATGACCCGTCACGGGTGGCGTGCGCAGGCGATCCATCACGATCACCCGATGCGGCATGCCGTCGAAGAACCACAGCCCGTTGGGCACGTCCGAACGTGGCTGGCCGAAGAACAGGCGCTGCGCGAAGTCGGTGCCGCTGGCGAGCTCGATCTCGCCCTCCTCCCGCTCTTCCGGGTAGCGGGTCAGCGCGTAGAAGCGTTCCCGATCTTCGGCCGTGGCGCCGAGCAAAGTCGGATTCGGGTTGAACCAGCGCAGCAGCCAGGCGTGGATGTCCGCCGCGCCGAGACGCCGCGCTTTCACGCCCGCATTTCCCAGCCCGCCGGCGAGGCGGTCACAGATCGTGGTCAGCGCCTGCTCGGGCGACTGGCCGCGCCGCAGGGTCGGGGTCGCGGGCGTGCGGCGGTAGACGACCATGCGCACGCGCCGGACCTGGCCGCGCCAAGGCAGGCGCGTCACGGCAGTATCCTCGAACAGGCCACCCGGCTTGGCGATGGCCCGCAGGTGATGGGCGAAGAAACGCAGGTAGAAGTCGCTGAATGCGCTGCCTTGCGCACGCGGCTGCAGATAGTTCGCCAGGGAGCGCAGATAGTTGTCCCAGTTGGCCTCGTCCTGGGCGTAGAGCTGCACCACCCAGGGGTTGTCGTCCAACTCGTCGAAGGAGTCCTGCAGGGCGTTCTCCAGCGCATCGCGCGCCTGCCACAGCCAGGCCATCTCGCGGCCCTCGGTGCCGACCGGCGCCAGCTCGAAGAAGGCCGCCACCGACTGGCCATCTTCCAGCAACATGCACTTGCTGCCGGGCAGGTACTCGACCCAGGGCAGCAAGTCCGCGAACGACGGCGCGACGCCATAGAGCGCATCGTGGTCGGCCTGGGTGGCCGGCCTGCGCCGGCCCCGGCCGAGCGCGCTGCCCGGCTCGGCGACACCCTGTGCCACCAAGGCCGCCACGTGCCGTGCCCAGGCATCATCGGTCGCATCCACGGCGTCAGCAGGCGATGCGTCGGGCTTGCGTGACCACGGCAGCGACCAGGCCATCAGTAGTCCTCCACGCGTTCACCCGGCATCGCGTACTGCACGCGCTGGTAGAGCGGGAACACCGTGCTGTAGCCGGGCACCGGCACCGGGTCGGTGCCCGCCAGGTGCGGGAACACGTACATCACCAGGTCGGGATTCGGCAGGCGGTGGAACTGGCGGTAGATCTCGTTCTGCGCGGTACGGGTGTAGCGCGCCTGCACGCCGGGCGCCGCCTGCACATCGGCATCGGCCAGCGGCCGGCGCAGGCCCTGGCGCGCATCGAGCAGTTGCCGCGCGGCCTGGCCGCCGCCCGCGCTGCCGCCGGTCTCCTGATGCCAGATGTCGAGCATGGTGCTGTCGCCGTGTGGCAGCAGCTTCTCCTTGCTGGTGGCGCAGCCGCCGAGCAGGGTGGCCGCCAGCAGCACGGCGGCCGCGTCAATCCAGATCCGAGGCATGGGCTTCTCCGGTGCGGTGGTGGACCCGACGCCCCTTGGCGTCGTAGTCGATGTCGAGCGGCTGCTCCAGATGCACGGCCACCCTGGCGCCGGGCTGCACGTAGACCGCCGCGAAGGCCTGGCCGTAGAGCTTGTTGACCCAATCGGCCATGTCGCGCACGCCGCCCGCGAGGATGCGGCCCATCGCTTCGTTGCCGCTGATGCCGACGGTGCCCAGCGAGCCGTTGCTGTTGGCGACCACGGCCACGCTGCCGTTGTCGGACTTGATGAGCGAGGCCGCGCCGGCGCCGGCTGCGGTGATGAGCGCCTGGCTGCCCAGGTACTGCTGGGCGTTGCTGCGTCGCTCGCCGCTGACGCACGGAATGCCGTAGGGGTCGCTGATCCAGCCCAGGCCGCCCTGGATGCTGGCGCCGTTGTGCCCCGAGTTGCCGCTGTTGCTGCCGTCCTTGCTGCGGTCCTCCGGCACCGTGCGGATGGTGCCGTCCTGGAACACGAACGTGACCGAGCGGATTTGCCCGCGCACGCACGAGAGCGTCCAGTCGCCCGAGGCCGTGCCGCTGACCACGGCGCCGGCCACGTCGGGGATGTCGATGCCGTTGGCCGTGAGGTTGTCCAGGCCGATCAACACCTTGAACGGGTACGGGTCGTTGACGGTTCCGTCGATCGGCACGCGCCCGATCAGCGCCGTCATGGCAATCGACCCCATGAGCGTCGAGTTCGACGGCACGGTGTAGACCGCCTTCGTGGATGCGCCCACCGCGCGGCTGCCGACGTCGGCGACGGATTCCACTGCGGCCGACAGGCTTTTCTGGGCCGGCCCGAAGCTCAGGGGAAAGCTCGGCTCCTTGCTGGCGTTCTTGGCGTCGACCTTGGCATCGTCGGGCTCGACCCACTGCGTGCCACCGACGCCGCGGTTGAAGCGCTGGCCGTCACCCTCTTCCAGCCCCAGCCCGACGGGCAGATCGGACCGGCCACCCTTGCCGGAAAGGCCGTCCAGTTGCCGCTGCAGATCCTGCAGCAGCCCCTGGGTCTGCTGCCTGTCGCTGGCCACCTGATTGCGCTCCTGCTCCAGGCGGCTGCGTTCGCCTTCCAGCGCGCTCTGGATGCGTTGGTCGATCGCGCTTTCCCGGGCACGCAGGCGCTCGTTCTCGGCCTTGTGCTGCTTGTTGTCGCCGAGCGCGCTCTGCAGCTCGGTGCGCAACTGCTTCACCTGGGCCACCAGCGTGGCGACGGTATCGCGCGGCGTGTCGCCTGCGATGCCCAGGGCTTTCATCTCCTCGGGCGTGAGCGTACTGGCCGCGCCCTTGGGGGCGGGCTGGCCGCCGGGGGCGCCGGAGAACAGTTTGACGCCGACGAACACCAGCAGCAGCGCCATCGGGATCAGCAGCCACTTGAGCAGCGGATTACTTTTCATCGCGCGCTCCTCCGGTCGAGCCGGCCGCGGCGGCCGGCGGCAGGTTCGCGGTGGCATCGATCGGGCTCAGCGCCGGCAGCAGCGACTCGGCCAGGCCGTGGCCGCGCGTGACCAGGTAGAGCACCGTGGTGTCGGACGGGGTGCCGGCCGGCCCCAGGTTCGGATGCTGGAAGGTCGCCGCCACGAAGTTCCCCTGCAGGGCGCGCGGGTCGAGGTCGAGCCAACGCGCCGAGGTGTTGGTGAGGCGCACGGCCGTCACCCACTGGTCTTCCAGGCGCCACGCGGCCAATGCCCGCGCGTGCACCGGCAGCGTCGGCAGCAAGGTGTCCAGTGCGAGGCCACGGCGCAGGTTCACGCGCCCGATGCCGGCGACCGGCTCGACGGTGCGCAGCGGCGCGTACAGGTTCTGTGCGGCATGGCGCGTCAGCACGACCGGTACCGGCGTCTCGCGCCGGGGAACGGATTTGTCTGCGGGCGCGTCGGCCTGCTCGTCCGCGCCGCTTGCCGCACCGCCGCCGTAGCGCTTCGCGGGGGCTTCCGCTTCCACGATGCGCACCGGCTCCAGCGGCGCCTGACCGTCCTTCGCCGGCTCGGCGGCGATGTCGAGCAGGATCAGCGCGCCGGATTCCACGTCCTGCAGTTGCAGCCGCGTGGGCGGAATCGGCTCGCTCGCCCGCAGGTAGATCGCGCCGCCGGCACTCTGCACGCGCAGGTGATCGCCGACGCTGGCCGGCACGCCGACGCGCACATTGCGGTCGATGAAGACCACGCGCTCCTGGCCGACCACCAGCGGCACCGGCAGGGGCAGGCGCTCCCAGCGCAGGATTTCCACGGCCTGGCTGGCCGGCACGACACCGAGGATCAGCAGGACGCCGGCCAGGGCCGACAAGGCAATGGGCTTCATGGGGAGTCTCCCTGCAGATGGCCGGAGGCGTTGGCGGGCGCGCCGGCCTGGGTCGGCGTCGGCGGCGGTTCGATGCGCTGGGGTGCGCCGGCGTAGCAGTCCAGCGCCAGGCCGAAGGGGTTGTGCTCCGGGTCGATGTCCAGCCGGACGACCTTGATGGGGTAGCGCACCAGGGCGCGCTTGACCTGCTCGGAGCCGTAGTATTCGTCCGCGCTCACGTCGAGCGTGACGATCCAATCGCGGTCGGAGACCACCTTGACGCGCGTGGCCGGATCATCGCCGTAGCCGCGGCCGGGAATCTCGTAGATGCCACGCACGCGCTGACGCAGCTCGCCACTGGCGCGCCGGTACTCGTAGTCCTGTTGCAGGAAGGCCCGGCAGCTCGGCGTCAGGTAGGCCGACAGCGCGCGCAGGTTGCGCGGATAGTCTTCTTCGCCGTTCGTGGGCCAGCGCTGTACCTGCTGCCAGATGTAGAACGAGAAGGCATACACGCTCTCGGGCGGCACGTCCCACCACTTGCGCGTGCTGCCCGAGCGCAGATCCGGCGGCACATGGATGGTGAGACTCTTCGGCGCACTCCACCAACCGAAGCCGAGCAGCAGCGCCACCACGAACAGCGCGCCGGCCCCCAGACGCAACGTCTTCACGTGCGCCTGCAGGTGCGCAACCTCGTTCTTGAAACGGCTCATGGCGCCCCTCGATCGGTGTTGCGCCGGGTAGTCCAGTAGCCCGAGCGGGTGATGAGGCGCTGCCCGCCCAGGAGCGCCGCCAGCGCCGGATGCCGCAGGGCCAACCGCCATTGGAGCTGCCGGTACAGCCAGGTGTCGGGCCGGCCGCGCTTCTGCGCGCGCAGGAAGCCTCCGCCGACAAAGACGCCCAACGCGATGCCGGCGACGATCAGCGTGGGCACCATGGCGATGCTGTGCGTGAGCCAGGCCAAGGGCAGGCCGAGCGCGAACCCGGCTGCGGCCGACAGGCCGGCGCAGATCCACAACTCGTCGGCGGTCAGCCCGCGCACGACCACCGGCTGGCGATTCAGTCGGTGCGGCAGGAAGGTCACCAGCGTGTCGTGCGGGCTCTCCGAAGAGACAGTCATCGCTTGCCGCCCTTACAGCACGCCGGTGGCCTTGGTGAGCAGCCAGATGCCGACCACCAGCAGGATCGCGCCCACGGCGACCGTCAGGCCGAACTGGCCCCAGGTGGCGCGGCCGGTGTGGATCTCCGAGTAGCGGGTGTAGGCGTGATAGCAGACACCGACGAACATCGAGGCGACCACGAGCAGCGCGATCAGCAGCACGATGTCGTAGCCGTAGTTCTGCAAGGTCTGCAGGATGCCGCTGCCCTGGCCGCGTGATGGGTCTTCCATGGTCGGCAGGCCCTGCGCGAAGGCCGACAGCGGCAGGCCCGCGAGCGCGAGCGTCAGCGGCAGCAGCGGAGCGGCGATGCGGGACGGAATGCGATGGGATGTCAGTGGCGTGTTCATGGCGTATGGCCTTTCGTGACGGTCAGGAGAGGAGGAAGAAGGTCAGTACGAGGTACATCGCCACGAAGCGCACGACGACGGCGAGGAACTGACGTTCAGTGATGCGGTGCTCGGCCCAGCCGACGTAGGCGGTGCGCATGGCCCACACGCCCCACAGCAGCAACACGGCGAACACGAAGCCCAGCACCACGGCAGCGACGGCCGAAGGCGCAAAGCCGCCGTTGGCCTGGAAGGCGGCGACCTGATCGGCAGAGGGCGTCATGGCGACGGCTCCTCGTCGTCGGCGCGGTCGCGGCGGACGTAGTCGCCGGCCAGCGGGACGGGATCGCGCGGCTGGGCGCGCTGGGGCACGAGGTAGTCCTGCAGGCCGGCGCGGACGCGATTCAGGTCTGCGCGCAGTCGGGCGTAGTCGAAGTGGTAGCGGGCGCGTTCCTGCGGAGCGGCGCTGGTGGCGTGCTCGGCGAGGCGATCGATCAGGTCGAGCTGGCGGGCGAGCGCGGCGATCTGCTCACGCTCCGAGGCGAGGCTGTCGGCGGCGAAGGCAGGCTGCAGCGCCGAGAACGACACAGCCAACACCACGGCAAGCGCAGGCCATGCGGATGTGCGGCGGTTGGTCTGTCCCATCGTGCCATTCCCCGTTGAAGCGGATGGCCAGATGCTGTGGCGCGCTCTCGCTTTGCGCCGCAGGGAATGGGAACTACGGCATGACCGGATTTGTTGGTCGCGCTGGCCGGCATTCGCCGAATGCCTGGTGGATTTCTTGTTGGCTAGTGCCTACCACCCTTTGGTAGAATTGAGCAAACTTGGCAATCCAAAGTCACGAAAGACCAAACCAGATGGTTTTCAGATGAGTGAAGTCGAGAGCGAGATCCTGACGCTTGACGAAGTCGCCGCGTACCTCAAGGCGGGAAAACGGACGGTCTATCGCTTGGCTCAGAAGGGAGAGATTCCGGCGTTCAAGCTCGGAGGAACCTGGCGCTTTCGCCGTTCGGAGCTGGATCGGTGGATTGCCGAAAGCATCAACAAGAAGAAGCCGGAGGCCGAGTGAGCGCGGACCATGCCAGCCGCCGAATCACGCTCGGTGAAGAACAAGGGGAGGATCGCCGTTGACGACACAGCAGCTTCTGACGCCGCACCAGAGCCAGTACTTTGCTTGGCTGCTGACCAGGCGTGCAGCAGGCGACTCCGTGGAGTCGCTGGCATCAACGCTGGTCGACTCGCAGGTTGATCTCAATCCGCATCAGGTCGATGCGGCCCTCTTCGCATGCCGCAATCCCCTTTCGCGCGGTGTGCTCCTCGCTGACGAAGTGGGTCTCGGCAAGACCATTGAAGCGGGCTTGGTGATCTCGCAACGCTGGGCGGAACGGCGGCGCAAGATTCTCATCATCGTCCCGGCCAACCTGCGCAAGCAGTGGCACCAGGAACTGCAAGACAAGTTCGGCCTGCAAGGATTGATTCTCGAAGCCAAAAGCTACAACGCAATCCGCAAGCAGGATCGACAAAACCCATTCCTGTTCGCTTCCGGTCCGGTCATCTGTTCCTACCAGTTCGCCAAGGCCAAGGCTGATGATGTCAAGGGCATCGACTGGGATCTGGTCGTCCTCGACGAAGCGCATCGCCTGCGCAACGTCTACAAGACCAGCAACGTCATTGCCAAGACCCTCAAGGATGCGCTGTCGAGGGTGCACTCCAAGGTGCTCCTGACCGCGACGCCCTTGCAGAATTCGTTGCTTGAACTCTACGGACTGGTCAGCTTCATCGACGACCGCGTGTTCGGAGACCTTGACAGTTTTCGCTCGCAATTCACTGGCCGGGAGCAGGCATTCAACGGCCTGCGTGACCGGCTGGCGCCCATCTGCAAGCGCACCTTGCGCAAACAGGTGCAGCCCTATGTTTCATATACGGCGCGCAAGGCCATCATCCAGGAGTTCACGCCGTCGAGCGAAGAACAGGAACTGTCCAGACTTGTTGCCGATTACTTGCGTCGTCCCAACCTGAAAGCCATGCCCGAGGGGCAGCGCCAACTGATTTCATTAGTGCTGTGGAAGTTGCTCGCGTCCAGCTCGCACGCGATCGCGGGTGCGTTGGAGACGATGGCCAAGCGCCTCCAGGGAGTGCTCGACGAAACCACTGAAGTTCCCGATCTGACCGAGGAACTCGACGAGGACTACGAGTCGCTGGACGAGACCGCCGAAGAATGGGAAGACCAGGAGCAGGGAACAAAGGCAGCGAGCCGCGCCGAGCGTGATGCTATCGCGCAGGAGATCGAGGAGCTGCGCCACTTCAGAACGCTGGCAACCAACATCCGCGACAACGCCAAGGGCAAGGCGCTGCTCACCGCGCTCGATCGCGCCTTCGCCGAACTGGATCGATTGGGCGCGGCGCGAAAGGCCATCATCTTCACCGAGTCCAAGCGCACGCAGGAATACCTGCTCAACTTGCTGGCTGACACGCCATACGGCGACGGCATCGTGCTCTTCAACGGCACAAATAGCGACCAGCGTGCGCAGGCGATCTACAAAGAGTGGCTCAAACGCCACGAAGGCACCGACCGCATCACCGGCTCCAAGACCGCCGACACCCGTGCGGCACTGGTTGAACACTTCAAGGAGCGGGGCAAGGTCATGATTGCCACCGAGGCCGGAGCCGAAGGCATCAACCTCCAATTTTGCTCGCTCGTCATCAATTACGACCTGCCCTGGAACCCGCAGCGCATCGAGCAGCGCATCGGGCGCTGCCACCGTTACGGCCAGAAGCACGACGTGGTTGTCGTGAACTTCGTCGATCTGAGCAACGAGGCGGACAAGCGCGTCTACGAACTGCTGTCGCAGAAGTTCCAGCTCTTCGAGGGCGTGTTCGGGGCGAGCGACGAAGTGCTGGGTGCCATCGGCTCCGGTGTCGATTTCGAGCGCCGCATCGCCGAGATCTACCAGAACTGCCGTGACCCGGACGAAATCAAAGCCAGCTTCGAGCAACTCCGGCTCGATCTTTCCGCCGAGATCAACGCGGCGATGGTCGAGACACGCCAGGTACTGCTGGAGAACTTCGACGAGGAAGTGCAAGAGAAGCTGCGCATACGGGCTGATGACAGCCGAAGCACCCGCAGCCGCTTCGAGCGCATGCTGATCGAGCTGAGCCGTGCGGAACTGGGTGATTGCGCCAGTTTCGACAATGACGGCTTCAGCCTGCATCGTTTGCCTCAAGGTCTGTCAGAGCCTGACGTCAGCCTGGGCCGCTACGAACTGCCGCGCCGCTCCGGCGAGGCGCACCTGTACCGTATCAATCACCCGCTGGCCCTATGGGCTGTGGAACGGGCCAAGTCCCGTCAGCTGGGGAGTGCCCGGCTGGTGTTCGACTACGACGGATATGGGACCAAGATCAGCACCTTGGAGCCCTATCGTGGCAAGACCGGGTGGCTCACCTGCAAGCTGATTTCAGTCGAAGCCTTGGGCAATCAGGAACAGCACCTTCTGGTCTCGGCCGTTACCACCGATGGGATCGCCCTGGCAGAGGACGACCCGGAAAAACTGCTGCGCCTGCCGGCCACCGAGCAGCCCGCAGAACTGATCAACAGCGCAAAGTCTCCTGCGTTGACCGCCGATATTGAAAGCAGGCGAACGTCAATCCTGCGGGAAATCAACCAGCGCAATCTCGGCTACTTCGAACAGGAAGTCCAGAAGCTGGACGCCTGGGCGGACGACCTGAAGCTCGGCTTGGAGCAGGAGATCAAGGAGATCGACCGCGAGATCAAGGAAGTGCGCCGCACCGCCGCGACCTCACCGACGCTGGAAGAAAAGCTGTCATGGCAGAAGAAGCAGCGCGAACTGGAAGGCAAGCGCAGCAAGCTGCGCCGCGAGCTGTTTGCCCGGCAGGACGAAGTCGAGGCGCAGCGCAATGAATTGATCAGTCAGCTTGAAGCGCAGCTCCAGCAGCAGGTCGAGGAGCGAAGGCTGTTCACTGTCGAATGGGAGCTGAAATGATGTCCGATAAGGCCGAGAAAATGCCCCCCAATATCTTGAAGGTCCGTGATGACCATCGACCAGTGTTTTTTGAAAAAGGGGCCGAAGGAGGCAGTTTCAAGATTTGCGACGGTTCCGACGCCCCATGGGCTGGTGAAAACTTTGGTCCCGAAGCACTGCGCCGCCAGATCGAGCCTTGGCTCACCGCACTCTTTCAGTCCGAGCATCTTTCGCTACTCGCAGGTGCCGGACTCACCCATGCCGTGCATCACCTCGCCGTGGGGGAAGGTGCTGCTGCCGGAATGGACAAACTGACGCTGAGCAATCACCAGGCCGAAATCGATCAAGCAGCAGAGAAAGCAGCGGAAGCGGCCGGGCGTAAGAAGGGTAACCTGGAAGATCAACTGCGCGTTGCCAACGAACTGCTGCGCGGCCTTGAGATTCTGCAGCAAGACAGCAAGGCCGACGCTCTGCGTAACGAACTGCAGAGCGGCATGCAGGCGTTTGCGCAGTCTATTTTGAGCAGCGAAGCGAGAATTGCCACGGCCGAGGAAAGAAAGCGCAAGCAGGCGTTCAATACCCTGGTCACCTTCCTGATGAGCTTTGCCAGCCGCACCGGGGTACGCGATCGTCTGAATATTTTCACTACCAACTATGACCGGCTGATCGAGGCTGGGGCGGAGTTGGCTGGCCTGCACCTACTGGACCGGTTTCTCGGCAACCTCATGCCGATCTTTCGCTCTTCGCGCTTGGATCTGGATATGCACTACAACCCGCCCGGTATTCGCGGCGAGCCGCGCTATCTGGAAGGCGTGGCTCGCTACACCAAGTTGCACGGTTCGGTGGACTGGGTGCAAGTGGGCAAGGACGTCCGCCGTATCGGCCTGCCGTTTGGAGCAGAGAACGTCGATCCCTATCTTAAGGTGCCGGGCATGGGCGCGGTCACAGCCCACCAACTGATGATCTACCCCAACGCTGCAAAGGATAGGGAAACCGCCGACTACCCCTACGTTGAGCTTTTTCGCGATCTAGCGGCCGCTGTGTGCCGCCCAAACAGCACATTGGTGACCTATGGCTACAGCTTTGGTGACGAGCATATCAACCGGGTGATCCGTGACATGCTCACCATCCCTTCGACGCATCTGGTGGTGATCTCATACGACGATCGTCTTGATCGCATCATGCAGACTTACGAGGAATTGAGCAGACCATCGCAGATCAGCTTGCTGATTGGCCCTGCCTTGGCCGACCTGACCACGCTGACCGAGAACTATCTGCCCAAGCCAGCCATCGACAAGACGACCTTCCGCATGAGCGAACTGCTCAAGCAGCGAATGGGGACAGAACTGCCGCCTGCCCCACGCCCTGCCGCAGAGGCTGGAGCCTTCGACGGGAGCGATCTGGTATGAGTTTGTCACCGCTGGCCTATGCCGACTCCTTGCGCATCGGCAGCATCGAGTTCGTCTCTCCCGACGAAATCAAGGTGCTGCTGGACATTGAGGCTCCCGACGGGGTGGCGCTCAATACTGGTACGCCGCGCTCGTTTCCGCGTATCAACGGTTATGTGCTGATCCCCAGCGACGAGGGGCACCTGGTTGCCCAGGTCGAATGGATCACCATCGAGCGGTCACAGTACCCCAAGCGCAAAGGGCTGCAGGACTTCGGCTTGGTGGACTTGCCTTATCCGCTACGCAAGATGAGCCTGAATCCGCTGGGTTGTCTCATCTGTGAAGGCAGCAATGAACAAGGTGAGGAGGTCTACCATTTCCGGCGCGGTGTCGAGAGCTACCCCACGGTCGGTGCTCCGGTGTTGTTGCCCACGCAAAACCAGTTGCGTGCAATCGTGGAATCGGGCGACAACCGGCAGGTGCTGATAGGCAGCAGTCCATTGGCCGCCAACGCCAAGGTGATGGTCGATCCAGATCGGCTTTTTGGGCGCCATCTGGCGGTACTGGGAAACACCGGCAGTGGCAAATCATGCTCAGTGGCAGGCCTGATCCGCTGGTCCATGGACGAAGCCCGAAAAGCTCGCGGGGGCGAAGACCCCAATGCACGCTTCATCGTGCTTGACCCCAACGGTGAGTACGCCAACACCTTCCGCGATATGAGCAAGGTACGCGTCTATGCCGTTGAGCCCGGCGATGGAATCGAGCAACTGCAGGTGCCTCTATGGTTCTGGAATAGCGCCGAGTGGAGTGCCTTCACCCAGGCGAGCGCAAAGGCCCAGCGGCCGACGCTGGTGCAGGCACTCAGATCAGTCCGTGATGGCGTGTTCACCGCAACAGTCACGCCAAGCCATGAAATGCGTCGCTACCCGCTGCAGAAGTTCGACTCGGATATCCAGTCCAGCAGACCGCTCTTCACGAACAGCCAGTCATAGCCCTGCTCGACCAGGCGGTGCGCGGTGCGCCCCGGCTCCTGCACCAGCGCGCTGCGCGTGAAATGCGTGGAGAGCTGATCCAGCTCGTAGTGCAGCATGCCCTGCGCGTGGCGCCAGCCCTGCTCGGGCCAGAAGAAGTGCATGCCGACGCACTCGATCAAGATGCACAGCAGCAGCGCGCCGCACAGCACGCCGAAGAAGCGGAACGGCAACGTGACCAGGCCGGCGATCAGCCCCTGCTGTCGTTGCTGCTGGCGCTGGGCCGCGACGGCCGGATCGCTCATGCTTCGGCCTCTTCAGCCGCGGCCATCTGCTTGAAGTCGTCCAGCAGGTCGTCGGGCAGCGCCTTGTCCTGCAGGCCGGGGATGCCTTGGGTCTCCCACCAGTCTCCTGCCTCGACGTAGTGCTGCCGCATGTAGCCGGCCAGCTCCTGCAGATCCTTCGGCATGGCTTCGTCGGGATCGGGTGCCGGCAGCGGCATGCGGACTTTCCAGAGGTTGCCGCCCTCGATCAGCGCGAAGCACTGCCCCTTGGGCAGCGCCACCACATGCGCGGGCTCGATCAACGGCACGCTGGTCGTGCTGATGCGGTCCTGGGTGTTGGACGTGAACGCGGTGTTGCCGTGCGGGTCGGAGCTGTCGGTGGCGCCGCTCATCAGTGCCGTGGCGTACACCTCGACCTTGGGCAGTTGTCGCGTCAGCAGCTCGGCGGTGGCGGTCTCGCGCACGCGCAGCATGAACAGGTTGTTGAAGTTCCCGACCACCTGGCCGGCCTTGGCGCGGTTGCCGATGCGCGCCTCGATGTCGCTCAAGGTCTGCGTGTAGGCCGTCACCTGCACGCCGGCACCGCCGCCCTTGTTGACCATCGGAATGAACTCGTCGCCCATGAGTTCATTGAATTCGTCGGCGTGGACGTTGATCGGAATCTTGGCGCCCACCGCGGCGCCGGGCAGCCCGTCGTCGATGCCGAACTTGTAGATGTGGCCGGCGACCGAGACCAGATCGCTGAACATCGAGTTGCCCACCGCCGCCGCGACTTCGGCGTCGGACAGTGCATCCAGCCCCACGTAGACCACCGCGCGTTTGCGGATGACCTGCATCCAGTCGAAGATCGGCCGCGGGTCGGACAGGTCGGAATAGTTCGGTGCGAGCAGTTGGGCGATCTTGCCGGTGGTGAGCTTCTCCAGCAGCGGCAGCAGCGAAGCGACGATCTTGTCGAAGTACGTCCGGTCATAGCGCACGGCGCTGCGCAGGCCGTCGAGCACCGAGTCATAGACGCGCACCTGCGACAGGTACTGTTCGAGGGCCACCACGCGCTTCTCGCGCCCGATCATGTTGCGCGGGATGTTCTTGTCGTTCAGCTTGGCTTCGAGCTGGACGATGACCTCCCAGGCCTTCGGCTCGTTTTTGGCGAAGTAGTGCTGGGCGTACTCGATGAACAGCGCGTCGATGTTGATGACGTGGCGCTGGATCAGCAGGTAGTCCGGCCGCTGCCCCAGCTCGACCAGGGCGCGCGCGATGATGTTGACGAAGCGCCAGGCGAATTCGCGGAACGCGGCGCTGTTGCCTTCGCCCGAGAGCTGTCCGGCGATGCGCGTGGCCACCTCGGAGATCCGCCCGAACCGGCCCACCGCGTTGTAGCGCGCCGAGATGTCCGGCCAGCCCAGATGAAAGACGTAGAACTCGCCTTCGCGCCCGGCGCGCTTGGCTTCGACGTACATGCGCTTCAACAGGTCGGCATCGCCCTTGGGGTCGAAGACGATGACCACCTCGTGCTCGCCGCGGACCTTGCGGCGGATGTCTTGCATGATGAACAACTCGGCCAGCCGCGTCTTGCCCACGCGCGTGGTGCCCAGCACCAGGGTGTGGCCGACGCGCTCGCCCAGCGGCAGGGTGACGTCGACCTCGTGCGGCTCGATGCCATGCAGGCGTGGCAGTCCGCCGACCGGCGGCAGCGGCCGCGCCGGGTTGAGCGGGCTGTCCCAGGCCAGCGCGCGCGCCAGCGTCGAGACGGGAAACGGCGCGAACTCCAGCCGCTCCTCCAGCCGCCGGGCGGCCCGGTAGATCGCCGTCGGCTCGACATAGCGGCGGAACTCCGGCCGGTAGGTCTGCATCAGCCGGTGCGTGTGCCGCTGCTCCCAGCGAAAGCCCCGGCCGACGAACAGCCGTTGCTGACTCACCGGTACGTCGCGGCTGGTCATCACGTAGCGCGGCAGGCGGCGGATGTTGCGGCGATAGCGCAGGATCGCCCAGGGATCGCGCAGGCGAATCGCGCCGAAGGTCAGGAAGGCCAGCGCCGCGCCCAGGCCGAGCAGCGGCTTCAGCGCGAGCGACCACGGTGCCACCAGGCACAGAATCGCGGCGCCGGTGCAGACCGCCACGGTATAAAGCTCCACCGCTGGCCGCAGCAGCACCTCGACCGCATGCGGTTGGGCCATTTGCGCACCTACTGCTCGACGCCGGTGGCGGTGATGAGCACCGGGTAGTGGCGCAGGCCCAGGCGCTGGGCCAGGTCGTCGCCGGAGGCCGGCGACAGGGTCAGGCCGGGAGCCAGCCTGCGCAGCGCCGTCAGCGCGGCCATCGACTCCACGTTGACCACCAGGCCCACGGCCTGCAGCTCGCGCAGCGCCGCCTGCCGCTGCCGCAGCCAGGCACGCGAACGCTCGTCGTCGCCGATCAGGAACAGCGCCGTCAGACCCGGCGCCCGGATGACGCGGCGCTGCACCTCACCCGGCGACAGTTGCGTCGAGCGCACCGGCAGCATGGCGGCTTCGGCGTCGGCCGCGTTGCCCACGCGCGGGGCTGGCATCGGGGCCGCCGGTGCGGCCTGATCCGGCTGGGGATTCAGCGGCCGGTAGTACGGCAGCGCGGAGTCGCCGCCGCGATCTTCGACGACGATCAGCGGCGCGGAGGCGGTCTGGGCGAAGACGGTGGTCGTGGACAGCAGCCCGATGGCGGCGATGAGGACGATGTGGTTCATGGCGTGGTGGCCTGGAGGGTTGGAACGGGAACGCCGGGGTCGAGCACGCGGGTCAGGTGCCGATGCACACTGCGCCGGTAGCGCGCCGCGGGTGCCCCGCCGGCGGGCCGGTGGTAGCGGCCGATGGCAAGCAGCCAGTCCTCGCCCGGCGTGTGCTGTTCGCGCAGGATTTCCGCAGCGATGGCGAGGTTGCGGTACGGGTCCAGCAGCTCGCAGGGGTGCGTGTAGCGATGAGTGTGGTAGCCGAGATTGACCTGGCCGAGGCCGGCGTCGATGCGATTGGCCGGCGTGTGGGCGAGCGCACGGTGCAGCCCCGCGCAGGCCTCGGCGCGGGTGGCGTAGCGCTGCGGCGTGCCGGCGACGTTGAGCGTCCACGGCCAGGGGATCAGGCGCCCGCGCAGCATGGCGCCGCTCTCCTGCAAGGCCACCGCGTAAAGCACCGCCGCCGGCACGTCTGCACGATGCGCCGCCAGTCGATAGGCCGGCGGCGGCACTTCCCGCGCCAGGGCGGCCAACGCCCAGCCGCCGGTGGCGAGCAGCAGCGCGACGCTGGCGCAGCGGATGGCGACGCGGGATGGCCGACGCTTCCGGCCCGGGGTACCTATTGCCGCTGCCATTGGCCGTTCACCTCGCGCACCACGGCCGCCAGATCGCCGGGCAGGCCGAGCGACAGCCAGCGCCCCGCATCGTGGTTGAGCGTGATGGTGCGGGCGCGCACCCTGGCCGGGTCGATGCGCGCCTGGGTGGCCCACTGCCGGATGCGCGCGTCGTCCTGACGGCTGCCGACCATGTAGAGATCGAAGGCCGTACCGGCCGCCTGCAACTGCTGCACGCGCTGCGCGCACGGTGCGCAGTCGGCCTTGACGAAGACCGCCAGGCGCCCGGAGCCGGTGTTGCTGGCACCCTGCGCCTTGGCGCCGGGCAGGCTCACGCGCGGCTGGCCGGGAAACAGGCGCTGCCACGCCGCGTCGTAGGCACGCTGGTAGGCCAGCGTCTTGCCGACGCGCCGGGCCTCGGCCTGCACCTGCAACTCCGCGTAGCGCCTGCGCTCCTCCTCGCTGCGGGCCTCGATGCCCAGCGCCGTGAGCGGATCGAGCTGGGGCGAATAGACCCCGAGCGGCCCCTGCATCAGTTGGCGGTAACGTGCCCACTCCTCGGGCTGAAGCCCCCACTCCCGCGCCTGTCTCTCGTCGAGCGCGGCATCAGCGCCCGGCTGCACCTGGGCGGGCACCATGCGCGAGTTCGTCACCGGGGCCGGCTGGGCGGATGCGCCGAAAGCGGCGAACAGAACGACGGTAGCGAGCAACGGCCGCAGGTTCATGGCGACCCCCTACGGCACCGCAACGCGCTGCGTCTGGCCGTTCACCTGGAACACGCCCGCCTGCGCCTCGATGGACTGCAGTTGCCAGCCGCCCTCGGCATCGCCCTGGCGCAGCAGCCGGGCGCCCGCGAGCGAGGCCGCGGCGGTGGAGGTGATCGACAGAAAGCGCTCGCCTCCCCGCAGCTCCACGCCGAGCACACGGAACGGCGGCTCCGGCACCTTGGGCTTCGTCGCAACCGGAGTGCGCGGGCGAGCGGCGGATGCCACCTGCCGGGTTTTCTCAAGGCGGGTTTCGATTGCGTTCACGCGCGCCAGCAGCGTCTGCAGGTCGACGGCCAAGGCCCTCGCCTCATCGGCCTCTTCGATGCGCGTCATCCGTTCGTCCAGCGCCTGCCGCGCGGTGGCGAATTCGGCCTGGCTGATCGGCGTCGGCCGGCGCTTGTCCGCATCGGCCTGCTGTTCGAGATCGGCCACGCGCAGGCCCAGCGCGTTGACCTGCGCATCCTGTGCGCTGCTCTGGGTCCGTTCGGCGAGCCGCGACAGGCCGACGCTGTTGATGAGTGCCACGGCACTGATGAGCAGCAGCCAGAAGGCCGCGGCGATCTTGAGCCAGCGCGTGCAGGAATTGCGCTCGGATGGCGCTTGGGGAAAGGTCATGGCTGCATCTCCTCGGGCCGGTCGGCGTCCGGCACGGGCGGGGCGGTGCCGGGCGGGTTGGCGGAAAGGAAGGTGGGAGCACCGCGCCGGCTGAAGCAGACCTGGCGCCTCAAGTCATCGACCGACAGCTCCCAGGCCGGGCCGGCAAGGGTCAGCAAGGCATCGCGCAGCATCAGCGGGCCCAGGCGCAGGTGTGCGGCAGGCAGCGGCAGCGCGTAGAGCGCGGCGGCCTCGGCCGCATCGCAGAGCCGGTAGCCCGAGCGCAGGAGCACATGGCGCATGGCATCGCCCACGCTGGCATCAAGCATGGGCGGAATCGAGACCTCCACCGCCTGCTGCAAGAGATCACGCTGCGCGGGCTCCGGCACCAGCTCGACCAGGGTGTAGCGGCCGTAGCGGGCCACCGGAACGAAACCTGGCTCCGGCGCGACGGCGGTTGGCGATGCGGCCGGCACCGCTGGCACAGACGGCGTGGCGGTCGTGGCGCAGCCGGCGGCCAGGACGGAGCTGGCTATCGCGCCGTAGATTGTGGGAGGGCTACGAAAACGGGCGAACAGTCGCATGGTTCGGCTCCCCAGAATGTGGAGCCGTCACCATCGCTGCCGTGACGAGCGCTGGCAGCAAACAAAGGGAACTGGACGCCGACCGATTAGTGCGGTGGGTCAAGAAATCGTTGCCCTGGACAGGTACCTACGTGGCAGCGACTTTCAGCAATACCTTCGTGAATGCTTCTGGTGCAAGGAGGAACGATTGGAAGCCATCAGCCCACACCGCCGCTTTGCCACGGGCATCCACAGTCCAGCCGTCGTCCGCTTTGAAGCGTGCTTCAGCGACGTTTACCAGATCGATGCCTAGTTCATGGAACAGCGCGATGTCACGATCTTCCAACTCGAAATGGATGGTGCTGTAGAAGTCCAGCGCCTCTCGCCCCCAATAGCCGACGTAGAGAATCGGCACGTCGGGTCTGGCACGCCGGGCAGCCTTCAGGAACGTGTTCAGATGGAGATCCGCTAGCCCGCTGCCTAGCACCAGAATCAGGTCTGCCTCCATGGCCTCCCGGTTGAGCGCCGAGTAGTAGAACGCATAGGGCGACTGCTGAAGGCGGCCGAGTTTGTCCAATCCGGTGATGATCGCGCCCCGCTCGACGTGGGTGCCATCCATCCTGTCAACGCCCGAGCCATTGAATCTGGCTTGCCGACGTGCCACGGCCTTGTCATCGAACCAAACGATGTCACCGATCTGATGCTCGCCGGGCACGGAGAATCCCATATGGACTGATCCGTGTAGATGGAACAAGGCCGGCTTGCCCCACTCCGCCCAGAAAGCCTTTCCGTCGAAGTCCGAGTGATCGCCATGTCGCTGCGTAAAGCCGGTGAAGTAGCGCCCTTGGGTCGCCTGGGCGACGAAATCATCGTAGTTGGTCGTGTACACGCGAGGGACGTACTGCTGCTCCAGCACCTCGAAGAACGCAGACAAGGGATTCAATGGTAGGGCTGGGTTGTCGCAGACTTCCGAGACCTTCGCATAGATGAAATCAAGCATCGCGCTGCAGGCGGCCTTGAGTGCTTGCTCAGGGTGCGTCACAGCGGTGCCCAGGAACGGATACATCACGGGTAGGAACTTGGGAACCGCGCCTTGCTTTGCGCGCAACTGGCTGAGTTCGTGCATGACGTGATAGATGCGCTCAAAGTGGGCTTCGGCCTCGCTGGCATAGTAGGTGCGCAACTTGTCTCGAATGTCGAAATAGACCTCCGTTCCTCCCACATGGGCACAGTATTTGTCGGCCTTGATGGCGTCATCGATAAGATTCCCGAATCCAATCGTAGCGGGGATGCCCAGCTCCACCGAGGCTCCGGCCCCCATCACGACCAATGCCCTCTGCTTACCGTTCTTGTTCATTACCCGCCTCATAAAGAGATCGAAGATAACCTAACAGAAGGCAGCCCCGAAGGGCCGTGGAAAGAAGCCGGCGACCCCGAGGGGCCGCCGGCATGAGCACATGGATCAGACCGTGACAAGCTGCCGTGCCAGTGCCACCTCCACCGAGTCGCCGTCCTGGTTCAGGACATCGAGTCCGGACTCGGGCACGTCGCCCGACGTGCTCTGCGAGACCATGATCTTCCTGGCCATCAACCCCAGGCAGGTCATCTGCGAGGAGTTGGCGTAGCCGAGGTAGATCACGCGCACCGGCTGCTTCTGGCCGATGCGCCATGAGCGCCGGGCGGCCTGCTGCAGCGAATACACGTTGTACCCGCTCTGGAGGAACACGATGGTCGGGAACTCCAGCAGGTCCAGGCCGGTTTTCACCAGCTCGGGATTGGTGACGAGCACGTCGATGCCACGGTCCAACTGCTCGGCGATCCAGTCCTCGCGGCGGGAGGCATCCACGCTCGCGCGCAGTACCGCCACCTTGAAGCCCTCCTGCTCCAGCAGCACCTTCAGGCGCGACGTGGTGTCGCGCGTGCCGGTGTAGACCGAATAGACCAGGGTCTTGCGACCTTCCGCCTTCTCTTGCTTGCAGATCTCGATCAGCTCGCGTTCCTTGGGCATCACCTCCAGCTCGTTGAACTGAGCCGGAACGAACGCCAAGGTGTTGCGCGTGCGCGGATGCACCACCGTTTCCGACCGGAAGCAGCAGTCCGGCCAGGCCAGCAGCACGTTGAGGACCACACCGAGCAGCGTCGTGTCGCGCTTCGCCAGGGCCTGCTTCAGCTCCTGGGTCAGCCGACCCGCCAGATCGCGGTAGGCCGCGGCTTGCGCCGTGTCCATCGCGACTTCGCGGAACTCCTCGTCGTAGGGCGGCAGCACGTTGCCGCCGATGTCCTTCAACTTGAGGAAGACCGTGAACGGCAGGACGCAACGCAGTACGCCCTTGGGACCGAAACCCGGCGCCTTGACCGTGCGCACCGATACCTTGGTGCCCTTGGCCGTCTTGTGCGCCGTGCCGGTGCTCTCGGAATAGATGTCCTTCAAGACACCGTGATCGCGCATGAACGCCATCGCGGCCGAGGTCATGCTGCCGCTCTTCGTCGGCCGGTAGCCGTCTTCGATCATCCGCCCCGGCAGGGCTCGGAACAGCAGGTGGAACAGGTCGTCGCCGTAGCCGCCCATCAGTGTGCCGGTGAGCAGCAGTGTCTTGCGCGCCTTGGCCGCCAACACCCCCATGGCCTGGCCCTGTGCGGAGCCGCCGTTCTTGTACTCGTGTGCCTCGTCGGCGATGAGCAGGTCGAACGTGCCTTGGGGAAGCTGCCTCTTGATGAACTCGGACGGCTGGTAGCCGCCCTCGCCGAAGCCGAACTCCATGTTGGCCATCGCACGTTCCATGCGATGGGCTTGCCGGTCCGAGAAGACCAGCTCGCCGTTGCCATCCATCAGGTTGATGAACTCGTGGATGTTGTCCCCGAGCATCGACGCGAGGAAGGCGTCGCCAAACTTCTGCATCAGCTTCTGCGCGGTGACTTCCCCGATGGTTGGAATACGCTTCAGTGCCTTGAGCACGGTCGAGGACTGGTCGCTGGCGGACAGGCCTCTGGGACGGATCAACGACCACAGCGGTGCACGGCAGTGGCTGCACTTGCGGCGGGACTCCTCGGCTTCCAGCTCGACCGGGTTGATCGGCTCGCCGTCGAGGTCGGTGATGACATGCCCGCAATCCGGGCAGGCCCCCACGTCGCCGTGAGGCGTGCGCCGCCGAACGAAGACAGGTTTCCAGTGGAACCCCATCCGCATCCGCACGCGGCCCAGGACGAAGAACTCCTGGCCCTGCGCCGGCACGCCCAACTGCTCGCGCAGTTTCAGCAGCTTGACCAGCGTGTCCGGGCCATTGAGCACCCAGACCTTGGCACCGGCCACCGTCTCCTGGATTTCGCGCCGCCACTTGTAGACCAGGTGCGGCGGAGACAGAACCAGGGTACGGCGGTAGCCTTCGGCGTTGAGCACGGCGGCGGTGGCAATACCCACCGTCGTCTTGCCGCAACCCATCTCGCCATTGACGATCGCGGCGCGTTCGCCGCGATCGACCAACAGCTCGGTGACGGCATGGACCACATCGGCTTGCGCCGGGAACAGCTTGCGCTTGAGCGTGGCGAGGATCAGTTGCCGATGCACCCGCACCTGGCCGGTGTAGACCGGAGGATTGGCGCGGTTGAGTGAGTCGAGCAGCTCGTCGCCGAACTCCGATACGAAGTCCTGCAGGCTGAGCGTGAGGGGTGAAGCGGCCGCTTCGAGCAGGTCGCCCTGCACAGCGGTTTCGGGAACAGTTTCAAGATCGAGGGACATGGTGATGCTCCAATGAAGATGGGGCATGCACCGACCCCTGCGGGGCGATGGCATGCCCCAGGGGTGGGAAGAGAACGGTCAGATGACGATCAGTACTCGGATGGCAGCAACAGCGTGGTGACGCTGCGGTCCCACTCGGTGATGATCCAGAGATTCAAGGTCGGCGTGACCTGGTAGGACGAGAACAGACGATCTCCGGACTTCAACGCGGCATCGTTGGAACGCCGGTCGCAGTCGTCGAGATCGCCCCAGTCACCACGAAGGTGGCGACGCAGATAAGGCACCGGATTGAACTGGCCCTGGTGGACCAGATCGTTGATACCGGCGGTCATGACCACTTGCCCGGATGGGAACCGTGGTTGCGACACGAGGTTGAGAACAGCGAGTGCCATGGTGATTTCTCCTTCAGGAAAAAGAGGCCACGGCGCCCCATCGGGGCGACATGACCCCGGTGGGTGGACAAAGAAGGCGGCGAAGCACTGGCGGCTTGCCGTCGAGGAACGACGATCAGCGAATGGTCAGCACCTCGCCCCGCGTGGCGGAGCCCGGCGTCATGTCCCAGGCGCGGATGACCGGCACGAACTTGTCGGTGAGGATGCGTGTCTCGGCGACAGACCCGTCGTCGCGCTCGGTGTATTCTGTCTGGAGCGTTTTCTCCTTGTGGGTGTCACCTTTCACGACGAGCGTTCTGCCGCTCTTGGAGGTCACGACGCCCGAGATTGCGCCCGCGGCCAAGGCCAGGGCGAGATGCCAGTGCGACAAGGCCCGCGCCGGTGGCCGCAGCGACTGCTGCGCGCCCCCCAGGTGCGTATCGAGCGCCGGCCAGAGTCCTTGCAGCCGGCCGACTTCATCGGCGAACTGCTCGGGCTCCATCGTCACGCGATAGAAGTGCTCCGGCTCGGCCGGGCTGGCAGGGACGGTGTACGGCAGGAACGGCCATTCGAGCGGCAGTTCCTCGGCTTCGGCGTCGCCCTGACCGATCTGCAGCAGCAGACCACGCAGGGCCTTGGCCGACTCCGACGCCTGGTCGCGCTGGCGAACCCGGCGGCCGAAGATCACCACCTGCTTGAACTGCGTTTCCACCGCACGGTAGATGCGCAGGTCGGCGAAGTGGCGCGTCAGCCATCCGACCAGCTCGGCGTCGAGCACGTAGGACGGCACGATGAAGATCAGCACGCCGCCGTACTGCAGCAGCGGCAGCGCGCGCTGATAGAACAGCTTTTCCAGCCGCGCACGGCCCTGGCCCTGATAGCCGATGTTGCCGTTCACGTCCTTGCTCAGATCGCCATACGGCGGGTTCAGCCACAGCAGCCCGAATGACTGGCGCGAGATCAGCGTGTCCATCAGGTCACCGTGGATGCAGCGATCGACCAGGTGCCGTGCGTGGCGGGCACGCTCGGCGTCGTACTCGACGGCGAAGGCCTGGACCTGCTCGCGCCCGAGGGCGTGGGCGGCTTCAGCAATCGCCACGCCTTCGCCGGCGCAGGGATCGAGGATGGACATGGAGCCGGGAGACGGTGCCAGTGCGGACAAGGCGCGCTCCAGCGTCGGCTCGTCGGTGGGGAAGTAGCCGTTACGGATGAAATTGCGCGCCAGGCGCGGAAACATGAGTGCCATGGATTTCTCCTGATGATGGATGAGGGAAGGCGGGCACGCGCGGCGCGCATGCCCGTGGGAATGGCTCACGCCACACGCCGAAGCGGTGCGTTCGCGGCCAGTTCGTACTGCGTGGCACCGAGGGTGCCGTTGCGGATCAGCTCGCCCAGCGCCTTCGTCAGCGCCGGGACATCGAGGGCCAGCCGATGGCCTTCCAGCGGCCCGAGGGCCAAGGGAAGACCGGTCAGCATCCGCCGTGTCTGCAACAGCTCCAGCACGGTGTCGCGCCAGTGGTCGAGCAGTGGCAGCGGGCAGGTGTCCTGCACCAGCGTCCACAGCCGGTCGAGCCGGTAAGCGGAATCCCTGGGCAGAAGCGCCAGCGCGCTGGCGTTGGCCTTGTCTGGCTTCACGCAGCGACGATCGAACAGCCACACATTCGTCAGCGAACCGAACAGCGTTCGCCGATAGGCGCGGGTGATGCGCTTTTCCAGGTTCTCGACGTTGCCGACGAAGACCGGGATGGATGCGCCCTGCTCGGTGATGACGTGGAACTGATCCAGTCCCTGTTCATCCCGGCCGAGGGTCAGGCGAGCGAGGAACTCCTGAACGGCGGTGTCGCGCGCCCAGATCGAGAGAAAGACGAGATTGCCCTGCTCGTCACCGACGCAACCGTCGGCCATGAGGTCGGGGCATTCGTCGATGCGGTACAGCGGTTTCGCGGAAGAAGGTGCAGGCATGGTGATGTCCTCTTGGAAAAGAAGGAGCAACCACAGCCCGCGGGGCCGTGCTCGCCCCGGTTGGGTGAAGGAAGATGCGTGCCGCTAGACAGCGCGTCCCGCGTGAAAGCGGTGAACCCGCTCGCGCCACTCGGAGCTTTGCACCGGCGCCATGTCGAGATAGCGCAGCGGGCACGAGTAGTAGTACGGATGCACGGACTCATCGAGGGACTTGTAGCCCCAATCGCCGCCCGAGCTTTCCAGCAGATTGCAGCCGATGTAGCAGACGGACTCACCGGCCGCGAGGCCCATGACGCCCGCCTGCCTGGCGGTGACGCGAACCACGGTCCACAGAACGTCGCCGTCCAGCGTGTGGTCGATGACTTCGCAGCAAGCGCGTTCGGACGCCTGCGGAGCGAGCAGCTCGCGGATCAACTGATCGCGCGTCTGACGAACGAAGGTCCAGCCCATGAGGGTCTCCTTGAAGAAAAGGCCGGAGCCCTCCCCGTCGGGGGAGAACCCCGGCGGGTGGCGGAATGCCGCGCAAGGCGGCGGATGGATCAGGCAGCTTGGAGGTGCCAGTCCTGGGACAGCGGAGCGAACTCGTAGCCCAGCTTGTCGAGACGGTCGCGCTGCTGACGCAGCACACGACGATCCACGGTCGCATCGAGCTTTACGGTCTCGCCCAGGGGCCACAAGGCACCGAACAGCGCCGCGTCGTCTGCCTCGGCCGAGGCCGCAGCGGACACGGGAGCCGGTTCGCTGCCGAACGGCGTGGTATCGACCAGGGGATCGCGCGGACTGCGCGGCTTCGCCTTCGGCTTGGCCGGGGGCGTTGCCGGCGCGGGCGCCTGCGCTTCCTCGTCGATTGGATCGACTTCCTGCGGACTCAGCCGGCGGGCTTCGTCGCGGCTCAGGGCGTCGATGTTGGACAGGGTCATCCCGCCCAGATGGGCGCGGATCTCGATGACCATGCGGCCGTTGGCGTTGTACGTGGAGGGGCGAATCTCGACGATGACGAAATCACCGTCGTACTTGCCCTCGCGGTACTGATCGAGTTCGGCGTTCTTCACGACGAACTCGCCGATCGAGGTCGCCAGGCGGCCGACGTTGAAGTCGCCGTTCCTGCCGTGGATGGTCTTGATGGCCAGTTGGCCGGGAATGGTGATCATGAAGGTCTCCTGCGGACGAAGAGAAGACAAGGCCCCGGGGATGGGGCCTTGCGGATCAGAACGACTCGGCAACGGCCAATGCGGGGGCATCGGCAGCGTCGTCGGCAGCATCGGCGACGGGCCTGGAAGGCTCCGGTGCCGAGGCTTGCTGCGCGGCGGGCGCGTCGGACGTCACGGGGACTTCCGGGTCGCGCTCGTCGGTCTCGGTCGGCTTGGGTTCGGCCTTGTAGACGAGCTTGCCGTCGACCTTGATCCAACTGACGAACAGCAGACGGGCCTTGAGGCTCACACCCTGCTCGCCGGCACGCTTCCCCTTGGAGTAGGTGAAGGTGTCGGTCCACAGGTCGCCCAAGCGGAAGCCGATCATCACCTTCTTCTCGGCGTCGACCGCCTGAATGCAGCGGCGCACCAGGTGCTGCGCTTCCGAACCCGATACGCGCGTGTCGAAACGCACATACGAGACGTCGTCGCTGGGACCGTTCAGAGCCGCGATGTCGCAGGCCAGGAACGCATCGCCCTTCTTGGGCTTCACTTCGCGGATGCGATTGAGATACCCGAGGCCGGTGATGTGCAGATCGAAGTAGGACTTTTCGGTGGAAGTGGTCATGG
Source organism: Ralstonia mannitolilytica (assembly GCF_905397375.1). Lineage (GTDB taxonomy): Bacteria > Pseudomonadota > Gammaproteobacteria > Burkholderiales > Burkholderiaceae > Ralstonia > Ralstonia mannitolilytica. The sequence goes on along the minus strand of NZ_CAJPVG010000002.1, from coordinate 46,310 downwards.
TGAATCTCCTGGGAACAATGAGGCGGAGACACACCCGACCCAAGGCGGGGAAGGTGTGGAACCCCCGCGTGGGTTGATGGAACAGCTTGGAGGCATCGCCATCGAGAACCGATGGCCGTTCGCGCATGGATGCCGGTGCGAACTGGAGTGATCAACGCGGTCGGAACCGCGTCGCAGCCTTGAAGATCGTGGCTGCCTGGGCATGTCGCTGACGGACGTCAGCGGAACATGGCCGGAAGCGTGGCGCCAGGACGGCGCGCAGGCGAGCGGCAATCGGCACTCGCGGCTGTCCGCATTGCCGGGAAGAAAGAGGCCCCCGGAGCGGGGGCCAGGGATGGGCGGTCAGTTACCGCTGGGCGTGGGAGGAACCGCCTGCAGCGATAGGTGTGTCGCGGAGGCGGACACGTCGAGGTCGTCCTCGCTGCGCAGGATGCGCGCAAACACGCCCTCCTGCGGATCGAAGAACTCGCCGAAGTCGTCGCCACCGAACTCGGCGCGCGCCAGCTCCCACCAGTCATCGAAGGCATCGACATCCGGGTTGCAGCCAGCGGCATAGGCGATGGTCTTCTGGCGACCATCGGGTCGGCGCTCGCCGCACTCGGCCAGGAAGTACACGCCCTGATCCTTGACCAGGATGACGCGGCATTGATTCGCCACCGCTTCGGCGAGCACGGGCCGCAGCTCCGTGCCTTTGAATCGAACAGTCATGGGTGTGATCTCCAGGGGGCAGGAAAAGAGGCTTCCCGCCGCGAGGGCGGGAAGCTGCTGTGAGATCAGTGCCGGATAGCCTTACGACACGACAGGCACTGCACGCGGATGCGCCGCCAACTCCCGTCGTCGATCAGCCGTTCCAGCGTCTCGCCGAGGGTGTCGAAGAACACCTCATCGACCCGTTCGACCAGCTCGCCGTCGCGGTGCAGCTCCACCGCGTAGAGGTCGAGGCCACGCTCATACAGCACGGTGACGCGACCCTGGAACTTCGTCGTGGCGACGGTGAAGCCGATGGCCGGCGGCGTGCGGATGATGTCGGCGGGCAGCGGATCGACCCAGGTGATGTCCCGCGCGCCGGCATCCACCAGCATGTGGGTGACGCGCCGGAAACCGTCGGGAGCGGGCAACTGCTCCAGTTGGTCGACCAGTTCCTGCAGCTCGGGGCAGCGCGGCTCGGGGATCGGCAGCTTCGCCGGTGCGGACCCGAGCACGAACCGCTTCACCGTGTAGGGCTGGCCGTCGGCGGTGAACTCGGTCTGCTCCTCGGGCGTGTCCGCCCGCTGACCGTCGAAGCGGCGTCTGACATAGGGTTCGACCTGCACCTTGGCGCCCTCGTCGGGCACTTCGGTCACGAGCGTGCGATCGAGCACCGCGAACTCGGCTCGTCCCGTCTTGACGACGATGGCCTCGTCGGTGGTGGCGATGACCTTGCCCTCGAAAGGCTTCGGGTCGATGTGAAAGCCCAGCGTCGAAACCTTGGGCTGGCCGTCGAAGATGTTGAATTTGAACGAACGGACGTTGGAAGGCACATGACCGACAACGAGCGTCGGCATCTGTGCGCGGATGGCTTGGGTATCCATGGGGAGACTCCTTGTGGCAACCAAGGGACTCCCGCCCGCAAGGGAGGTCTGTCCCTTGAGGGTGAGGTGGATGGACGCGGGTGCGCCCGGAGAACGAAGCAACCAGCACGGCGAACCGCGCCGCAGTCTTGAAGGTCTCGACTGCCTGGGCATGCTGCCGGCAACGCCAGCGAACATGCGGCCAGCGTGCGGCACATGGCGGCGACCATCCGTTGGGAATCGGCAATGCGCCGGCACCGCGTTCCGCGAAAAAGAAGAGCCCCGACGTGGGGGCTCGAATGGGTTGCGGGTTACTCGTCGTCGTAGAGCGTCAGCCCGTCCAGCACTGGCGCGTCGGCATCGAACACCAACATGCGAACGTCGGCGAGCGCAGCCAGGTGCAACACTTCCACGAGGGACTCCGGCACGCCCTTGGCCCGATGCTCCTGCCGCAGCTCTTCGGCGGTGATGCCCTCGACATGCTGCAGGTTCGCATCCGTCCAGGGCGTGGCGATCAGCTTCACGCCGACCGCCGGGCTGTAGGGAATGCGGAAGGCCACGAACAGAAAACCGCTCGGCGTGGCGATGTCCGCCAGTTCGGCGAGGAAGCGACCGGCCTCCTCGGTGATGTGCGCCGAACTGATTTCCCAGGCACGGCTGTAGAACCCGGTCTCGAAGCGCAGGCGGCGTACCACCTCGCGCGCGGCTTCCTCGGAGTAGGTATCGCCGACGTGCAGCGGCTGGCCGGCTTCTTCGGCCATGACTGCGTAGACGAGGTTTCGGGCGATACCGTGGCTGGGGCACTGCGCGTCCAGCTCGGGCGGCACGTTCTGGCCCTCGGTGATCAGCGCGAAGTCGTCGCAGAAGACGCAGGCATGGCGCTCGACCTGGTTGTCCGGCAGATGCGACTGCGAGACGTGCAGCGGCAGATAGCTCAGCGGGCAGTCGTCGTCGTAGGAAATCGCCAGCAGCCGCTGCACGGACAGGCCATCGTAGCCGCGGACGAAGGGGTTTTTGGAATGAGACATGGGATTCCTCCAGCAGAGGATGGCCGAGGCAATCCCCTGCCGGGGATTGAACCCCAGCGAGTGGATGAAGTGGCAACCGGTCAGCCGGCCGCGGCGTCGGGCCGCCCTGGCGCCGGGCGGTGCAGGTCAGTGGAAGATGGTGATTCGGGACATGGCCGCTCCTGCGAAAGGAAGGAGGGACATGGCCCCGAACGGGGACGCATGTCCCTCGTGGGGTGGGATGAAAGAACGGTGGGTTGCCAGGCGCGGCTCACCAGCCGTTGTAGTGCAGCGTGAGGTCGGCGATGACCTGGCGCCGTTCCAGATCGAGGCCGCCGAAGTCGGACAGCCCCTCGAAGCCGCAACGCTTGAGCATCGCGCCGCCCTCGCGGGAGTTGTAGAAGCTCACCATCGCGGACAGGAACATGCGTTGACCGCTGCTCAGCACACCCAGGGCGTCGTTGAGCATCAGCATGTTGGGCCGCAGGTCCCACTTGGTGGTGGCACGCTGCAGACCTTCGCGTGTGCCGTCGCCGAACCACTCGTGGCCGGCGATCTGCGCGCCGCGCTTCCAGGCCTCGAAGAAGGCCTGCGGTGCAGCGTCGAAGTGCGCCTGTTCCAGCGCCATCTGATCGAGCACGTCTTCGGGTAAAGACAGATTCATGAGAGAACTCCTTGAAGGGTGGGAATCAGGGGTGAGCGCGCTGTGTCCAGGCATGGGTATCCAGGGCGCGCTGTGCTGCGAGGTGGTTCGGGAAATACTCGACGGACTCCCGCGATACCGGGCCTTCGTCGTCTTGCGTGCCGATGTAGTGGCCGGCCGCGCTGCGCAGCACCTGTAGCGGCAAACGCTTGCCGGTCCAGGCCAGCGCCAGCGCACCGCTGCGCACTGCGGTTGCAGAGGAAGATGCGGAAGGTTCAGACATGCCGTGCTCCTTGGTGGGTCGGGGAGCACGCATCCCGCAGGGGATGGGTTCCCCTCGGGTGGTTGAGAAAAGTGCATCGTCGCCAGGCCGGCGAGCGTCCGCGGTGGGCGATGCGAAGCGGACTGGATCGGTCAACGCGGCGAACCGCGTTGCAGTCTTGAAGACCGAGACTGCCAGGGCATGCCGCTGACGACTGTCAGCAACGCATGGCGTGAGGATGGGCGCGAAGCATGGCTGTCGTCGCAGGGAAAACCGAATCGCGGACGGCCCGCTTTAGGGCAGGCCCGCGTCACGGGACAAGGCAAGGACCAGGGCGCCGAAGGCCACGCGGGCCTTCGGCTGGAGAGGAAGGAGAACCACCTGTGGGCTGCGTCAGCGCGGGCCGTCGTCAAAGCCGTTCGCTGCGTCAGCAATCGCACCCGGCCCGTTTCGTGGCTGGGGCCGGAAACCTCTGGCGTGCATCCACACACAAAGGGAGCCCGTTGTTCCGCCGGCGGGCACCGGCACGGAATACCCTCGGCCCAAGGGGCCTCCTCACGGCTCGCGCGGCGGCAAGGCGTCAGGAAGCCCCTCATGACCGAGGCAAGGCACACCGATCAAGGGAATGGCGGCGGGCGCGATTCGTGGAGCAATGACCTTCTCGCCCTGTCGCCCGATGGCGGGCAGACGGGGCGCGCACACCGTTGCAGAAGGAGACGCGCGCTTTGGAGTCCCGCGCGGTGCGGGACGTTTGCCTCGCCGCCAGTGAAGTGGCCGGCGCGGCAGGGGGAAGCGAGGATCAGGACGCCTTGGAGGCAGCGCGCCGCTTGCGCGGTGCGCTGCGCCGGCCCGTCGGGGACTCGATCGGCAACGTGCCCTTGCAGTCCGGGTAGCGCGAGCAGGACCAGAACGCGCCGCTCTTGCCCGTGCGCTGCTGCATCGGTGCGCCGCACTGCGGGCAGGCCGGCGCCGGCGGCAGCTTGAGCGAGAGCGTTGCGCCGCGATACTGCTGCACGAGCTGGCCGAGCCACACGGACTGCTTCTCGATGAAGGTGTCCAGCGCCATCTGGCCGGCCTCGATCATGTCGAGCGCCTGCTCCCACACTGCCGTGGTGCCGGGGTCGGCGATGGCCGAGGGCACCGCGTCGATAAGCGTGAATGCCGCGTCGGAAGCGCGGACGGCACGGCCTTTCTTGACCAGGTAGCCGCGACCGATCAGACCGTTGATGATGTTGGCGCGTGTCGCCTCGGTGCCGATGCCGGTGGTATCTCGCAGCTTCTGTTTCAGGCGCGGGTCGGTCACGAACTTGGCGACGGTCTTCATGGCCTTGATCAGCTCGCCCTGCGTGTAGGGTTTGGGCGGCAGCGTCTTCAGCGCCTTGAGATCCACCTTTCCGACCGGGCAGGACAGGCCCGCATGCAGGGCGGGCAGCACCTGGCTGCGCTGCGCATCCTCGCCATCGGCATCGTCCGGCCCTGGCGTCGCCAGCACCTCACGCCAGCCGATGACGGCGATCTGCTTGCCCACGCCCGCCAGCGACTGACTGCCGCACGAGAACTGCGCCACCGTCCGGTCGAACTCATGGTGCGGGAGGAACTGCGCGAAGTAATGGGCGCGGATCAGCCGGTAGACGGCCAGCTCCTTCTCGTTCATGGCCGACAGGTTGGCGGGCTCCAGCGTCGGGATGATGCCGTGGTGAGCCGACACCTTGCCGTCGTTCCACGCACGCGAACGCTGTTGGCGATCCAGGCGCTCGATCAGCGGCCACAGGCTGGGGTCGGTCTTGACCAGGCTGTCGAGTACGGTCGGCACCTCGGCCAGCATGCTCTCGGGCAGGTAGCCCGAATCGGAGCGCGGGTACGTTGTCGCCTTGTGCGTCTCGTACAGCGCCTGGGCAATGTCCAGCGTCTCCTGCACGTCGAGGCCCAACTGCTTGGAGCACACCTCCTGCAGCGTGCCCAGGTCGAACGGCAGCGGCGGTGCCTCGCGCACGCGCTCGGTGTCCACCGACACGACCTGCGCATCGCGTGCCGCGCGAATGCGATCCGCAGCCTGCTGCGCCACCGGCTGCTGAAGGCAGCGACCCGCTGCATCCGTGCTGCCTTCGGGCGGTATCCAGCTCGCGGTGAAGGATTGGCCGGCATGGGATAGCAGCACATCCACGGCCCAATACGGCATGGAGACGAATCGCGCGATCTCGCGATCACGATCCACGACCAACTTCAGCGTCGGCGTCTGCACGCGCCCCACCGACAGCACGCCCGTATAGCCGGCCTGACGCCCCAGCAGTGTGAACAAGCGGCTCAAGTTCATCCCGATCAGCCAGTCGGCGCGCGATCGGGCGAGTGCGGAGAAATACAGCGGCAGCGTCTCGGCGGACGGCTTGAGCGCACGCAGCGCTTTGCGGATCGACGCATCGTTGAGCGCCGACAGCCACAGGCGCTGAATCGGCCCGCGGTAGCCGCACAGGTCGATGATCTCGCGGGCGATCATCTCGCCCTCGCGGTCGGCGTCGGTCGCTATCACCAGCTCGCCCGCCTTGGCGACGAGCTGCTGCACGACCTTGAATTGCGCTGCGGTCGCCGCCTTGGGCTCGACACGCCAACGCTCGGGAAGAATGGGCAGTTGCTCGATGGCCCAGCGCTTGTATTGCTCGCCGTAGCCTTCGGGCGGAACCGCCTCCACCAGATGACCGATGCACCAGGTCACGACGACACCCGCGCCGCTGTAGCAGCCGTTGCCGCGTTGAACGGCACCCAGCACACGGGCGATGTCCTTGCCCTGGGACGGCTTCTCGCACAGGAACACGCGCATGAAGCCTCCTTGGAAATGTGCGGTTCATCGGATGGGCGTCAGCTTGGCGGGGCCAGGAGATGCCGGCAGCAAGGAAGCCGATTGATGCAGACACCGCTTTGTGATCGGCAGGCGGCCCGTTGCCGCAGCGGTGTGCATAGACCGCAGGAGCTGGCACAGCAAGAGCGTCGTTTCGGGAGGGCGGCTGGAACTCCGTGGACGACCTTGGAGCTATCCCCTGGGGATAGCTCGCTGGTGCATCGCGGGCGTATGACGGTTGCTACAGCCGCCCTCGGGGGAACGGCGATGGGCGAATTACTGTCCGCCGGCCGGCTTGGTGCTGAGCGCCACCGACTCGATGCGGTACGGCAGGATGCCCACGCGCCGCGCCTCGACCTTGAACGTCACGCGCTCGTTCTCGTCGGCGTCCTCCCATTCGTCGCGCACGGTGCGGCCCTCGACCAGCACCCGCATACCTTTCTGGTACAGCGTCTTCCAGTGCTCGGCGTCGCGGTGCCACAGCTCCACGGGCGCCCAGAAGCCGCCGCGATCTTCGTACTCGCCGTCCTTCTTCGGGATCGGGTTGTCGAAGTAGACGTTCAGGCGAAGCAGCCGGCGCGGCTCGTCGTTGCCGTTCGGAAACTCGCGGTAGTCCGGCGCAGAACCGATGTTGCCCTCGCCGACGAAGTGCGTGCTCATGGTGACTCCTTGGTGGTGGGTGGAACGGCCGCGGTATGCCCGTGGACACGCCGCAGGTAAGCCGCTTCGGCCTGGGCGGCCTTGCTGGCGCATTCCAGGGCTTGGCGAGCGATGCTGTGGGTCAGGCTGATCTGCATGTTCAGCACGATGCGCTGCAGTTCGATCGCGTACAGCTCGTCGATCAGCGAGGCCGGCGTCGCGGGGTTGGCCAGCAGGGCCTCCCACAACGCCACGCCCATGGAGGAACGGTCGAGGTTGCGCCAGCGCAGGAAGGTCGTCCCTGCGCCAGTGGCCTGCTGGGCCAGTTGCACGTCGAGCAGGCTGAAGGGGTAGGCGCGTGCCTGGGGCAGCACACGCCGCTGCGCCAGGCCAATCACGTCGTCGCGCAGCGCTGCGCACTGGCTGGCCCAGGTCTCCAGACTCCCCTTACCCTTAAAAGGCTGTAAAAGGCCTTTTAGGTAGCCTGCGTGTTCCAGCCGCTGGAAGTCCGCCTGTTCCAGCGTCACGAAGCGCGTGGAGTGACTGATGGGGGGCGATGCCGTCATGCGTCAGCACCCTCATTACCCGTCGCTGGATTGGCTGCGCCATCCGTGTGAGCCGGCGCATCGGGCTCAATGGCGGGCGCAGCAGGCGGCGTGCCGGGCTTGGTCGTCCGCCGCGCGATCGGTGGCGCGAAGCGCGAGCGGCGCGTGCCTTCCAGCACGTCTTGCGGCAGCTCGCCGAACTTCTCCAGCGCCGCTCGCGCCGCGGCGTTCTTCGCCGCGAAGTCGTCGCGCGTCGTGCCCGAGTAGCGGTACTGCTGGGCGAGCGAGAACAGGCTGCGCAGCGCGTGCGCGCCATCATTGAGCCAGCGCTCCAAGGTGCTGCGGTCGATCAGCGCCGTGTGGTGCGCCAGGATGAGTTTGCGCGCCAGGTCGTCGTAGTCGGCCAGCAGGTACACCGCCATGAAGCCGAGCTGTGCATTCACGAACAGCGGCAGCTTCACCGGCTGCACATTCATGTTCTCGCCCAGCGACAGCGCCGGTGGCACGTCGGCCAGGGCCTGGTCGACCTGTTCGCGCAGGGTCTGCAGGCGGGTCTTGGTGTCGGCGAGCTTGTCCTCGATCCGCAACATCCACCAATCCGAGTACGGGTCGTCCTGCTCGGCGCCGCGCTTCATCTTGTTCATGGCGCCGATGAAGCCGTTGAGACCGATGATGCCGGGGCGCCCCTCGGTCGGCGCGCGGCCGTGCCAGATGCGCGAAGCGTGGTGCGTGTGCAGCGTCAGCGACATCGCGCTGCGCAGCGATCCGAGATTCAGTTGCAGGGGTTCTGTGCGTTCGTTGGCCATTGGAGCGACTCGCGGTGAAGGGGCGAGTCGCCAGCATCGGCATCGGCCGGAAGGCTGTCAGTCAACAAACCGCAGCCCATGCGCGCCCGGTTTGTTCCGCACGGAAGGCTGTGTGTGCCGGCTATCCCCTGGGGATAGCTCGGCGGAGTTGTTCGCGGCTCGCGCGGAGGTGAGACCGCGTTGCGGGGCTATGCCTCGCGAGGTCTGTACCAGGCGGCCCGTTGCCCCTCCACCTCACGGTAGCGAAGCTCGAACAGGCGGCACTCGTGCACCACCTGCCGCCAACTGCTGCAGCCGTACTTGGCTGGAAGCTGCTCGGGATGCTGGTCCGCGATCCAGCGGCCAGCGGCGGCAATGGGTGTCCAGCCCTCGACGGCCAACTGCGCGGCGGCCTCGCGCAGCGCGCGAACGATGCCGGCGGCCGGCCAGTCCACCGTGCCGTCCGGCGCGATGCCATTGACCACCAGGTCGTGGAACACATCCGACTGGACGAACTCCGCTGCCAGGCGCCGCGCCTGATCCATGTGCTCGGCCCAGCCGCGCAGCTGCTCAAAGTGTTGATCGATGCGCGTGTAGGCGGAACCGAGTTCGTCCTGTGCAGCGCGACACCCGTCCACGGTCCATAGATCGTGCTGGTCGATGAAGTGGTGCACCAGGGTGTTGCGCAGCGATACCAGGTCTTTGAGGTCGGCCTGGGTTTTGGCGTAGTCCTGCGCAGACAGGCTCAGTTGCACGCGCGTGCGAAAGGAAATCACGTCGCCGGGAAGATCGTTGTCGCGTTCCTTGCCACCATTTCCATCGGTGACCACATACGAACCAAACAGTTGTCCGACCAACGTGCCCAGGGTCTTGGTCGCGGCATCTTCGATCCGCGCTGTGCGAATGGCCTCCAGCGAATGCGCCGGGCCTGAAATCTCGTGGTGCGCCACGATGGCTTTCATGAGGCGCTCGTATTGTTGAAGGCGCAACAGGCATCTGCCCAGCAAGCGCTGAACGTCTCGCTGCAGTGGTTGCAGTACGTTTGTGACGGGGGAAGTCGTCATGTCCATCATCGGCCGGGCTCGTGCGTGGCTGTCCTCGTCTGATTCACAGGCGACAGTTTCGCCTGTCGTTCGGCGGACGACAATTGAGCGCGGCGGAAAGGTGTCTGTTCCAGCTATCCCCTGGGGATAGTCAACATCAGCGATCACGCAAGGCTTCTCGGAGCTGTGCCAGGTAGGCACGTGCCACCTCGGGGTCAGCCGCACGGGATGCCGGTGGTGACGACGGCGGGGACGCTGGCGCCGCCGATGCACTTTCTCCGGCCCAGGCCTTGAACTCCCCGCGGATCGCCTTCTGGATGATGCCAAACAGGTAGCCGGCCGGGTTGCGTACCGCGCTGTTGTGGCAGCGTGCCGCCCACTCGTCGAGAACGGCCTGCCTCTGCGCCTCGTCCACCTGCTGCAGCGCCACCAGCGCGCCGGCCTGCTGCTCGTCCTTCAAGCGCAGGAAACGCTCGGGCAGCCGCAGGTTCTGCAAGGCCCTCGCGCGCGGTACTGTACGTACTTCATTTATACGATCATTACGTACTGTACGGTCCTCCTTCGGAATCCGAAGAGAGCCGTCCGGCGCGGGTTTCGGCCCTGCTTCGGATTCCGAAGACGGGCGCGCGCCATTCCGAAGCAGGGCTTCCTGGCCTTCTTCGGATTCGTGGTCCGCACCCTCCTGTGGATAACCTGGCGTCGTCCAGCCATGCCGTGCCATGCGCTGCGCGAGCACCTGCAGGCGGGTCGGCAGCGTGCGCCCGCTGAGCAGCGGGTCTTCGGCGATCTCCCGCAGCGTGTTCATGCCCACGACCTGCACCGCCTTCGCCGCGTGCGTGAGCGCTTGGCTCACCAGGCCCAGATAGTCGGGGTCGAGCTGCATCGCCTCGAAGGGCGACAGCGGTTCGTCGTGCAGCACGTAGAGGTTCCCCTGGATGCGGCCGGTCTTGGGATCGCGCCGCCGCCGCACCAGGCTGAGCCAGCGCGTCAGCCGCAGCAGCGTCAAGGCGCGCGCCACGGTCTCGTGCGAGGCTTGCGCCGCACAGGGCATGGACGCCAGATATGGGCGGAGCTGGTCGTAGGTGGGAAAGGCGGTCACGCCGTCGTCGTTGAGCTGCAGGCGGAACACCTGCCAGGCGTTGCGTTCCAGCGGGGTCAGGCGCCGGTCGAGGAACAGTCGGCGCGGCACGCTCTCATGGCGGTTGCCGCTGTAGAGAAAGCCGTCCTGGCTCGGCGCCGTGCCCTGCGCCGGTTCCTTCGGCTCAAGGTGCCGCAGCGCCTCGTCGAACAACGCCGACAGCGCAACCGGGCCTTCGCGCCGTGGTGCGCCACCCGTGGTCATGGCCTACACCAGCCCCTGGTCGATCCAGTTGCGTATCGCCGCCCACACCACCGACATCGGCAGGCTCAGCGCCTCGGCCAGATCCATGGTCAGCGCCAGCATCGCCATGTCGTCGGTCAGGGCGATATGGCGCTCGGAGACGCCGGCCTTCCAGCGCTCCCACAAGGCCACGTCCTGCGCCTCGTCGAGCACCGGATGCCGGCCCTTGCGCTTGGGCAGCCCGAGGATGTCGCGGCGCAGCGCCACTTCCTGATGCGTGAGGCCGTAGAACTTGCTGACCATCTCCGTGCTCGCCCCCAGGCGCAGCATGCGGTCCACCGTGGCGATCTCCCGCTCCACGTCGTGCACCTGGCTCAGCAGCCGCTTCAACACTTCCCGGTTCACCGACACCGAACACCACGACACCGTGGCATTCACCAGCATGCTCACGAGTTCGGGGTGCTTCAGCGCATCCAGCTCCTCCTCGCCGAAGCCCATGGCCTTGCAGCGGCGCAACTGGCCGTTGCGCAGGTCATGCAGGGCCTGGGCGATCACGGCCTGGTTGAGTGGGTGCGGTGCCGACATGCGGGAGCCTCCTGCGCTCAGGAATCCTGGCTCGCTACGCCGGCTTCCAGATCCAGCAGCCGGCGCGCCAGGCGCAGCAGACGGAACAGCTTCACCAGCGCAGCATCGCTCAGGCGTGTGGCCGAGCCGCCGTGGCCATGCAGCAGCGCCGCCAGCTCGTCGGCCAGCCGCGCGCGGTCCAATCCGTTCGCGGAGGGCGGAGCCGCACTCAGCACATGCAGCAGGGTCAGCACCGCCCGCGCGAACGCCGGCAGCGCCTTCGCCTGGCCCACGGCCGGTGCCACGCAGACGAAGCCGATGCCGCCGACGCTGGCCTCGATGTGGTCGGCGACCGCCGCTTCCTCGCCGATCTCGCGCGCGAACTGCGCGATGTGCACGCGCAGGCGATCCGGCGCGTCCAGCCCCGGCTCGATATACCAGACGTCCGAGATGGGATAGAGCCCGCCAGCCTGCACGGGGATCGCACGCAGCGCGTCGGCCTCGAAGTCGGGCAGCTTGTCGCCGAGCTGGTCCGCGACCATCCGTTGGATGGACAGCAGGCGCTCGGTGGTCGGTGCCGGTGTCACGATGTGCCCTTGCAGACGCTCGTCGCGTTGCCCGTACTGTTCCTCCGGCGCTCCGGTCGGTGCAGGCGGTGTTGCTGCTGGCGCCGGAGGCGCGACCGGCGTGGCGTCGCGCGGCACAGACGAGGCGGGTGGCTGCTGAGGCGTGGAGACCGGCGGGGGAGGAGCAGCAGGCACGACAGGCGCTGCCGGTGGCGTCGGCACCGCTGGTTCGCTGGTCAGCGCACGCTGGCGGCTTTCGCTGTCGTTGATCTCCAGCGCCAGCGTGTCGTAGTCCACCTCCAGCAGCTCGGCCATCTGGCCCACCAGCTCGTCCTGCACCCGCTGCGGCGAGAAATCGTCCGGCTGTGTGTCGAACTGCGTCAGCACGTCCTGAAACAAGGTGGCGAAGTCCATGGCCACGGTGCGGCCCAGCGCACGCCGCTCCCAGGTGCGCTCGCACGCCTTGCGCAGCACCGCGAGCCGGTCCACCTGATGCCGGCCCAATCCGCCGTACAACAGCGTCGGGATCGCCGGCAGCAGATAGCGCACCGCATCGTTCATGCGGCTGATGTGTGACTGCGGCACCGGATAACCGTCGGCAGTCAGCCGCCGCGCGAGTTCGCTCTGCGACAGCGCCTGGCCGCTTTCCTGCTCGTAGAACTCGCGCGCCTTCTCGATGCCCAACGCCCGCTCGATGAAGGTCAGGCCGCCGCGCAGCTCGTTCTCGGCCAGATGCCCGGTCAGCGCCACGATCTCGCCGCGCGCCGGCCACGGGCGGAACAGGCACGCAATCCGGAAGAAGCGTTCCTCCTTGGTCTCGCTCCACAACTCGCGCAGGATCGCCAGCCGCGTGTTGCCGCCGTTGCGAATGATGTAGTGCGCCTCGCCCGGCCTGCGCGTGATCGCGGGGGGCGCGTCCAGCCCACGTTCGCGGATGGACGCCTTGATCTCCGCATAGGCCGGGTTGCGCGTCACGCGCGGGTCGTGGTCGTAGGGCCGCAACTGGTCCAGCGTCACCACCATCGGCGTGTCGGCGATGGGGTCGCTCAAGGTCGCGGCCGAAGGGCCGCTGCGCTCGAAGCCGGTGGCCAGCAGCTTGGCAGCCATGTCCTGCGGCGTCAGCTCAGCCACGGCTGTTCTCCTGCGCCTGCCGGTCGGCGCGGCGAAGTTGCGCGCGGGCATTGCGGTCAGCACGGTGGTCGCTCGCCGTCGAGCTGGTGTAGATCGACGCGCAGCCTTGCTTCGTGAATTTCAGGTGCCCGCCGGACGTGCGCACCACGCGCCAGCCTTCGCCCAGCGCGAACTCGATCAGCGCGCGCAGCCGTTCGCGGCCGCGCGCCAGTTCATGCGCGCTCGCCATGGCCGGCCCCTCCCGCATCGGCCCGGCCGGTGACCAGCGCGAAGCACTCCCGCCACGCGGGGAACAGCTCGCCGGCCAGCGTGCGCATGGTGTCCAGCGCCGCGGGCGCCGTGCGCCCAGCTGGCCGCCGGTACTCCACCCGATGCACCGGCAATCCTCGTGTCGCAGCGCGCGGATAGGCTTCGATGGCCGGCACGTCGGTGTCCAGCACCTGCACGCCGGCCTGTTCCTGGAACACCTGTCGCAGCGCCTGCTGGACCAGCCGCGCGTTCGACGACACCGGATGCACACGGTTGATGAGCAGGCGCAGCGGCGGCGGCTCGATGCCCAGGTGGCGATACGGCGCGATGTCCTCGATCAGTTGCAGTGTGCCGCGGCGCAGTTCGCGCGCGGCCAGAATCTCCGGCGTCACCGGTGACAGCGCCAGGTCGGACGCCAGCACAGCCATCTCCAGCAGCACGCTGCGCGCGCCCTGGGTGTCGATCAACAGCAGGTCATAGTGCGTGCGGAAGACGGGCAGCAAATGGCGCAGTCGCAGGCGCCCATCCGGAGCGTGCAGCAGCAGCGTGTTCAGTTCGCCGCGGTCGTCGTTGGAGAGCACCAGGTCCAGGCCCGCGATCGCGGTGCGCGACACCAGTTGCTCGATGCGCCGTTCGTTGAAGGCCAGCATCTCGTAGATGCCGCCGGGCGCGCGCACGTCCAGCGTGAAGTAGCTCGACAGCGTGGGCTGCACGTCCAGATCCAGCAGCAGCACGCGCAGCCCGGCATCGGCGATGAAGCCGCCCAGGTTGGCCGCCGTCGTGGTCTTGCCCACGCCGCCCTTGGTCGAAATGATGGACACCACCTGCATGAGCTTCTCCTCGTCGAATGGCATGAACCGAGAAGAAGCGTCAGGCGCGTTCTTTGAGGCGATCGGCGATCCACTGTTCGATCTCCACCGAGTCCCAGCCCACCGCGCGCACGCCCAGGCGCAGCGCCTTGGGGAACTTGCCTTCCTTCATCAGGCTGTAGATGTGCGCGCGCTTGAAGCCGGTCTTGGCTTCGACCTCGGCGCGGCGCAGGATGCGGTGCTCGGCCGGCACTGCCGGCGCGGTGGTCTGCGAAGACATGAGAGACACTCCTTGACGCTCACTGGCGCTGTTCGGAAAGTGCCTCGTATTCAATACACCGCGGTCGCCGAAATCACTGCAATTGCAGAAGCAGCGACTGCAATTGCAGTGCGCCGCATCGGCATCATGCTGGCCGCGTCGTCAGCGCGACGCCTCCAGGTGGCGCCGCGCCTGCGCGAGCTTGCTCCACAGCGTCCGCTCGCTGAGACCCGGCCGCCCCTCATGGTGTGCGATCAGCGCGCTGACCACGGCATCCATGCTGCGGAACGACGAATAGGCCGCGCCTGACGGCGAATTGCCCAGCAGCAGCGTCAGCAGTCCGCCGATGATGTTGAGGTAAGTCGTCTCGCTGCGCAGGCCAGGCTCGCGCGCCTGTTCGTCGTTGGCCGCGCGCGTGGCATGTTCCTTCGCCAGTGCTTCGTGCGCGGTGCGCAGCGTTTCATGCACCAGGGCAAGTTCGGCAAGTTGCGACTTCGCTGCTTCGCGATCGGCCAGCAGAATGTTGAGCGTGTCCACGCTCACCGCCGGATGCACCGCGCGTTCGATGCCGTCAAACAAAAACCCCGGCCGATCGCCGGGGTAGAACTGCGACATCCACGCTTTCAAGTCCACGTGGCGCACGGTCAACTCGGGGTCGTCGAGCGCCGGCCGCTGCGAGTCCAGCACGATGCCGGCCTTGCCACCGAGCAATTCGCCATGCGTCAGCGCGTCGAAGATGCGCTCGGCATACAGGCGCAGCAGCGGCCAGCGCGGGAATTCGCCGGGCTCCGGCATGGCACGCTGCTCCAGCGCTTCCAGAATACGCTGCTCGAAGCGCAGGAGACCGCACCAGCGGACGGCCCCCTCGATCGGTCGGTAGTACGTCTTTGCGCCAAAGGCGTGGCTGCTCGATTTCGGCATATCGCGCTCTTCCCATCGTCGGATCGACACATGGCAAGCGCGCGCGGCCCACATGGGCGCAGCGATTGCCCAAAGAACCCGATGAAGCGCGAGCCGGTCGGCATCGTGGTGGACGTTGGGTGCGGCGATGTCGCCGAGCGTTACGCAGGGGGCAAACCTCCTTGCGGTGCCCGCTACACCTCAACCATAATGCACCTGCGAAAAATCTTGTTACCGGCGCAACGGTCTGAAAAGCCGCGCATCCAAGTTCGATCAGGAAGGGATGCTGCGCTTTACCGGAAAACCAGGGCAAAGTTTTCGTAGGAATACGGGCGGGGTAAAGCGCCAATGCGACTTCCGGCTGAGCCGGTTTGCATCCAGCAAGGGCTCATGCGTTCTGCGTCACTGCTGTGACCTCGACAGCTTGAAGGTGCCTTGCTTGATGCCGGGTGGATAGGCCCGATTCGCCATCCATGCCCGTGACGCAAAAGGTCGGCCGCCGATGCAATGCGGGTCAAGGTCCAGACCGAAAGGGAATCGTACCGTCCAAAATCCCCGCGTCACATCGGGCGTTGATCGGTGCCTTGCGGGCGTCCGACACGCTCCACGCGGTCGATGAACTGCCGCAGCGGCTCCATGATTTCGCCTTCGGGTCGCAGTAGATAGGTCGTCAGCGAAGCGGTCTCGTCGGCCAGCGGCCGCACGACGACATCGGCCTGATGGCAACCCGCCAGATGCGCCGCGCTCGAAAAGCCCACGCCGTAGCCGGCGGCCACGAGGGCCAGCATCAGGGAATGGGTCTTGACGTACTCGGCTACCGTCGGCGGCGCATCCACCGTGCGGAGCAGCCGTTCGCGCTGCCGGCTGCAACCTTCGCAGACCTGGGGATCGCACAGCACCAGCGGATAGCTCGCCACTTCCTCCAGCGGCACTTCCTTGAAAGCCAGCAGCGGATGCCTGGCGGGCAAAGCCACCACCAGCGGGTCTCGCCACACCGGCATGGCGACGATGCCGGCGTCCATTTCACCAGCCAATGCAAAACCTGCGTCATACAAGTCGTTGCGCAGTCCAGTCACCAACTGCGCCAGTGGCGTTTCAAATATCCGAATGCCGACCTGTGGTGCCTCCTCGCGGCAAAGCGCAAGCAACGCCGACAAGCGGGCCTGCCCCATGTCACCAGATAGTGCGATGCGCAGCGTGTTCCGCTGGTTCGCTGCGGCGCGTGCCTTGGTCTGCGCTTGCTCGAAGGCCAGCAGTACGCGCCGGGCTTCTTCGAGGAAGACCTGTCCCGCCGGTGTGAGACGAACACTGCGTGGCAAGCGGTTGAGCAGCGGCACCCCTAAATCCGCCTCCATCTGGCGGATCGTGCGCGACAGTGGAGACTGTTCGATGTGCAGCCGTCGAGCAGCCCGGCCGAAGTGCAGTTCCTCGGCTACGGCGATGAAGCAGCGAAGATGGCGTAAGTTCATGCTTTCTCCCTACCGATGTGATCAGTCCATATCATCGTAGGGAGCCGAATAGTGCGGAGGATTCACCTCTGTATCGAGATGAGAGCCATCCTGGGGGGTGATGCTCGGATGCTTTTCGCCCATGTCAGCGCCTACGGCGAAGCTCTCGTTCGAGATCGCCCAGCTGCGACGCCTGAAGTTCGGCAAGAAGAGCGAGCAGCTCGATGCCGAACAACGCGCGCTGTTCGACGAGGCTCTGGACGCCGACCTTGCCGCGGCTGAGGCGCAGCTCCAGGAACTGCTGGGCAAGAAGAAGCCGCCGGCTAAGCCTGGCGCGATGCCTAAGCGCACCGCCTTGCCGGCGGACCTGCCGCGCGTGGACTGCCACCACGAGCCCGAGAACACCCGCTGCGCGTGCGGCTGTGCGCTCAAGCGCATCAGCGAGAAGCTGGACTACACGCCGGGCGTGTTCACGGTCGAGTGCCACATCCGCAGCAAGTGGACCTGCGCATAGGTGCCGAACGCTGACCCAGGCGCCGGTCCCGGCGGAGATCATCGCCAAGGGCATCCCCACCTCCGGGCTGCTCGCGTAGGTGCTGGTCGCAAAGGACTCCGACCATCTGCCGCTTACATGGTCGTCCCTAGGCAAGCAGGAATAAGCTGCGTGAGTGAATCGGGAGGTTTGCGTAGCTGATGGCTGGCCAGCAGCGTCTGCGCCGGCGGCTTCACCGGCACGAAGCGCATGTGCGGGCGGGTTGCCGCCTCGCAGATCGCTGCGGCATCGGCCGCACCGTTCTTGCGTCCCTTGCCGGCCATGCGGTAGGGCGTGACGAAGTGGCCTGCAATCAGCCGCGCATCCAGCCCATAGCCGCGCAGCTTGCGTGCCCAGTGATGCGCACCGCCGCAGGCCTCCAGGGCCACCAGGCAGCCGGGAGGCAGCTCCGCGCACCAGGCCGCAAACTTGTCAGCGGCCAGCGCCTTGGCAACCGCCACGCGCGCATCCACCGCATGCACCTAGATAACCCGCTTGGCCAGATCCACCCCGACTCGGGCAATCTCGTTCATGGACTTCCCCTTTCACATGGCTGCAGATTGATGACTTGGGGAGCACCATCGCGGTGGCAGCCAACATTTGTTTCCTGGCTGCTTACGATTGAGTCACATCAATCGGCCAGCAGATCGCTGGATGTTGACTCTTGACTTTCGGCATGTTAGGCGCAATATCTTGCAAAGTCTTGCAAGAATTTCCTCAGGCGAGGCCGCGTGACGACGGAACTTGTGGGGGTGGTATGACAGCGCGCCAGCAGGCGATCTTCACACTCGACGAGTTGGCTGCCTACTTGAAAGTCGGCAAGCGGACGCTTTACCGGCTCGCCTCGCACGGGGAGATTCCGGCCTTCAAGGTCGGCGGGACGTGGCGGTTTCGTCAAAGTGAAATCGATCGATGGATCAATGATCAGATCCAAGCAGGCAGAAAGAAGGAGGTGATACGCACAGATGAGCAGCCAAAGTCAGCGGAACACTCCGTGTCGTCTGGGCGCGCTGTCCGTCGCCGCAGGCAAACGGAGTGAGCGAGAGTCTTCAATTTTTCTTCTGGAGGTGTGACATGGACATTGATTTCAAGAAATTGGCTCCCTGGAACTGGTTCAAGAAGGAGCAGGAAGAACAACAGAGCACTGCCTCGCTGCCGGTGCAGCGCAATGACCTGCCGGTGGCGGGTGGGCCCGTCAGTCCCATCCTGCAATTGCATCGCGAGATCGACCGCCTGTTCGACGACGCGTTTCGAGGCTTCGGTTTCCCGACGCTGGCCATGCCACGCTGGCCGTCGGACTGGCCGGGCATGCTGAAGCCGGCGCTGGACATCCAGGAGACCGACAAGCAGTACAAGATCGCCCTGGAAGTACCCGGCGTCGAGGAAAAAGACATCCAGATCACGCTCGACAACGACGTGCTGCTGGTGCGCGGTGAAAAGCGTCAGGAGCAGGAAACGAAAGACGGCGGTTTCCACCGGGTGGAGCGCTCCTACGGCAGCTTTCAGCGCGCTCTGAACCTGCCGGCCGATGCCAACCAGGACACGATCAAGGCCGCTTTCAAGAACGGCGTGCTCACGATCACGATGGAAAAGCGCGAGGCCAGTACGCCCAAGCAGGGGCGCTCGATCCCGATCAACGGCTGACGCGGGGCAGCGCGTTTTTCTCAAAAACCACAAAGAGATGAGGCACCGTGATCGGCGGTGCCTCGTCAGATCAATCTTTACAGGAGCATCAGCATGGCCAGAAAACAATGCCAAGTCTGCGGCCAGCCCGCCACGGTGCGGGTGGAAGCCAATCTCAATGGTCGCCACAGCACCATGCTGTTGTGTGACGATCACTATCGCCAACTGGTGCGCCAGCAAAAGCGCACCGTCTCACCGCTGGAAGCCTTGTTCGGCTCGCGCAGCGGGCTGTTCGAAGACTTCCTTGGCAGCGACTTCTTCCGCATCGGTGACGACGCACCGTCCATGGCGGCCGATACCGACGAGGTCGTCGATGCCTCGTTCGGCGAACCCGCCCCGGCCGGTACGGGCACCGCGCGCCGTCGCGGCAGTGGGCTCGCCAGCCGTATCAGCGAACAGTCCGAGGCCCTATTGCAGGAGGCCGCCCGACACGCTGCAGAGTTCGGGCGCGCCGAAGTCGATACCGAACACCTGCTGCTGGCGCTATCCGACAGCGACGTGGTCAAGACCATCCTGGGGCAGTTCAAGATCAAGGTCGATGACCTCAAGCGCCAGATAGAATCCGAAGCCAAGCGCGGCGATAAGCCGTTCGAGGGCGAGATCGGCGTGTCGCCCCGGGTCAAGGACGCGCTCAGCCGTGCTTTCGTGGCCTCCAACGAACTCGGCCACTCTTATGTCGGGCCGGAGCATTTCCTGATCGGGCTCGCCGAGGAAGGCGAAGGTTTGGCGGCCAACCTGCTGCGCCGTTACGGCCTCACGCCGCAAGCGCTGCGCCAGCAGGTAAGCAAGGTGGTCGGCAAAGGGGCCGAGGATGGCCGCGCCGAGACGCCGACCAACACGCCCGAGCTGGATAAATACTCGCGCGACCTCACCAAGATGGCGCGCGAGGGCAAACTCGATCCAGTCATCGGCCGTGCGCAGGAGATCGAGACCACCATCGAGGTGCTGGCCCGGCGCAAGAAAAACAACCCGGTGTTGATCGGTGAGCCCGGCGTCGGCAAGACCGCCATTGTCGAAGGACTGGCGCAGCGGATGGTCGCCGGCGAAGTGCCCGAGACGCTGCGCGACAAGCGTCTGGTCGAACTCAACATCAACGCCATGGTGGCAGGCGCCAAGTACCGCGGCGAGTTCGAGGAGCGCGTGCAGAAGGTGCTCAAGGAAGTGACCGAGCACCAGGGCGAGCTGATTCTCTTCATCGACGAGGTGCACACCATCGTCGGTGCAGGCCAGGGTGGCGGCGAAGGCGGGCTGGACGTGGCCAACGTGTTCAAGCCGATGATGGCGCGCGGCGAACTGAACCTGATCGGCGCCACCACGCTCAACGAGTATCAGAAGTACATCGAGAAGGACGCCGCGCTGGAGCGTCGCTTCCAGCCGGTGATGGTGCCCGAGCCGACGGTAGCGCAGACCATGATGATCCTGCGCGGCTTGCGCGACACCTTCGAGGCGCACCACAAGGTCAGCATCACCGAGGATGCGATCATCGCCGCCGCCGAGTTGTCGGACCGCTACATCACCGCGCGCTTTTTGCCTGACAAGGCCATCGACCTGCTCGACCAGGCGGCCGCACGCGTGAAGCTGTCGGCCACGGCCCGCCCGGTGGCGGTGCAAGAGCTGGAGTCCGAACTGCACCAGCTGCGGCGTGAGCAGGACTATGTGGCCTCGCGCAAGCAGTACGACAAGGCCGCCGAGCTGGGCAAGCACATCGAGGCCAAAGAGGCCGAACTCAAGAAGCTTGTCGAGGAATGGGAACGCGAGCGCGCCTCGGGCAGTGCCGAAGTCAAAGCCGAGCATGTCGCGCAGATCGTCTCGCGCCTGACCGGCATTCCGGTCAACGAGCTGACGGTGGAAGAACGCGAGAAGCTGCTGCATCTGGAGCAGCGGCTGCACGAGCGCCTCGTGGGCCAGGACGAAGCGGTGCGCGCGGTGGCCGATGCCGTGCGGTTGTCGCGCGCGGGCCTGCGCGAAGGCAGCAAGCCGGTGGCGACTTTTCTGTTCCTCGGGCCGACCGGCGTGGGCAAGACCGAGCTCGCCAAGGCGCTGGCCGAGTCCATCTATGGCGATGAAGGTGCGCTGCTGCGCATCGACATGTCCGAGTACGGGGAACGCCATGCCGTGGCACGCCTGGTGGGGGCGCCTCCGGGTTACGTCGGCTACGACGAGGGTGGCCAGCTCACCGAGAAGGTGCGGCGCAAACCCTACAGCGTGTTGCTGCTGGACGAGATCGAGAAGGCTCACCCCGACGTCTACAACATCCTGCTGCAGGTGTTCGACGACGGGCGGCTCACCGACGGCAAGGGCCGGGTGGTGGATTTCACCAATACCATCATCATCGCCACCTCGAACTTGGGCTCGGACATCATCCAGCGTCGGCTGAAGGCCCGTGGCGCCGCCGGCGAGGAATACGAGAGGACCAAGGGCGAGGTGATGGACGTGCTGCGCGGACACTTCCGCCCCGAGTTCCTCAACCGCATCGACGAGATCATCGTCTTCCATGCGCTGGGCAAGGAGGAGATCCGCCATATCGTCGGCCTGCAGCTCGATCGTGTGGCCCGCAACGCCGCCAGCCAGGGCGTGACGCTGACCTTCGATCAGACCTTGATCGATCACTTCGCGGAGGAAGGCTACAAGCCCGAGTTCGGCGCGCGTGAGCTCAAGCGGCTGATCCGCAGCGAGCTGGAAACTGCTCTGGCGCGCGAGATGCTGGGTGGCGGTATCGGCAAGGCCGATCACGCCAGCGCCCGCTGGGACGACAAGGCCGAACGGGTGGTCTTCGAGCGCCAGGAGCCACCCGCGAAGCCGGCCGAGCCTGAGAAGCCCGATGCCGCGAACGTGGCCGAGACGCCGCCGAGCGACGCGAGCAAGCCTGCGCGCAAGAAGAAGTCAGCGGGCGGCGAATCTTGAGTCATGGGGAGGCTGTCGTGTCCGACCCCAACGGGCTGACATGGGCAGCCACCCTCGTGTCGCTGGCGGTCGCTATCCCCACAGCGGGGCACGCGGTCATCTACAAGCGTGACCCTCGATCGGCCACGCTGTGGGTGCTGCTGATCGCGCTGTTGCCGCTGGGCGGTTCGCTGCTGTATGGGCTGTTCGGCATCAACCGTTACCAGCGGCGGGCGCGGCGGCTGTTTCCGGGGGCAGATCCTGCTGTTCGGCAGGACCTCGCGCCTACGATGCCCCAGGCCGTATCGGCGCCGTTTGCCGGCCTGGCGCACCTGGTGGGACGTGCCACCGGCCAGTCGCTGACCAGCGGCAACCGCATCGAGCCGCTCGTCGATGGCGAGCAGGCCTACCCGGCCATGCTCGCTGCCATCGAGTCGGCGCGGCACAGCGTCGCGCTGGCTTCGTACATCTTCGACAGCCAAGGCATCGGGGCGCAGTTCGTCGATGCGCTGCGCCGGGCTCATGAGCGCGGCGTGCAAGTGCGGGTGCTGATCGACGACGTCTATGCCCGCTGGAGGCCCCGCAGCGCCTACCGCGCCTTGCAACGCGCCGGCGTTCCGGCGGCGACGTTCAACCCGACGTTGATTCCCGCGCGCCTGCATGCCGCGCATCTGCGCAATCACCGCAAGCTGCTGGTGATCGATGGCGAGACGGGTTTCACCGGCGGCATGAACATCTTCAGCCCGTATTGGCGGCCCGATGCGCCGGAGCAGGCCTGTCACGATTTGCACTTTCGTCTGCGCGGGCCGGTGGTTGCGCATCTGATGCGGTGCTTCACCGATGATTGGTGCGATACCACGGGCGAGCGGCTCAGCAAGGGTTTCTGGGGCGAACCGCCCGCAACGGCTGATGAGCGAGGAACCTCTTGGGCGCGCGGCATCGAGGCCGGTCCCGATGAGGCCCTGGACAGGATGCGCTGGACCTTCATGGGCGCTTTGAGCGCGGCGAAGCATTCGGTGCGCATCTGGACACCTTACTTCGTGCCCGATCAGCCGATGATCGCGGCGCTGAGCACGGCCGCGTTGCGCGGCGTGCGCGTCGAGGTGCTGACGCCCGCAAACGGCGACCATCCCACGGTGCAATGGGCCGCGCGCGCCCACTACTGGCAGGTGCTGGAGCACGGTGTACGCATCTTCGAACGGCCTGGCCCGTTCGACCACAGCAAGCTGATGCTGATAGACGGCCAGTGGTGCTGCCTGGGTTCGGCCAATTGGGATGCGCGCAGCCTGCGCCTGAACTTCGAGTTCAATGTGGAGGTGTACGACACCGCGCTGTCTACGCGGCTGGAATCCCTTTTTGATGCCGCCCGTGATGCATCGAACGAGATATCGGCCATGGCGTTGCGCGCCCGCCCGCTGGCCATCCGCTTGCGCGACGGGGTGGCCCGTCTGTTCACCCCCATTCTCTAGCGGCACGACTTGCGAGGAACATTGCCCATGGAAAAGAAAGATCAATGGAACATTGGCTACTGGATCGTCGCCGGCCTGTTGCTGCTGACGCTGCAGAACTACTGGCAGGCGGCCAAGACCGTCGAGCCCGTGCCCTACAGCGAATTCGAGAAGGCGCTGGCCGAGGGGCGCGTCGCCGAAGTGCTGGTGTCGGACCGCACGGTCACCGGGCGCCTGAAATCGCCGGACGGCCGGGGCAAGACCACCATCGTGGCCACTCGCGTCGAACCCGACCTGGCCGAGCGGCTGTCCAAGTACGACGTGCCTTACGCGCGGGTGGTGGAAAGCACCTGGCTACGTGATGTGCTCTCCTGGATTCTGCCGGCGGTGGCCTTCTTCGGCGTCTGGTTCTTCCTGTTCCGCCGCTTCGCCGAGAAGCAGGGCATGGGCGGCTTCCTGAGCATCGGCAAGAGCCGCGCCAAGGTGTTCATGGAGAAGAACACCGGCGTCACCTTTGCCGATGTCGCGGGTGTCGATGAGGCCAAGGCCGAGCTGGTCGAAATCGTCGACTTCCTGAAGAACCCGCAGGATTACGGCCGCCTCGGCGCGCGCATCCCGAAAGGTGTGTTGCTGGTTGGCCCGCCCGGCACGGGCAAGACCCTGCTGGCCAAGGCCGTGGCGGGCGAGGCCGGGGTACCGTTCTTCTCCATCTCCGGCTCGGAGTTCGTCGAGATGTTTGTCGGCGTGGGCGCGGCGCGGGTGCGCGACCTGTTCGAGCAGGCGCGCGGGCAGGCGCCGGCCATCATCTTCATCGACGAGCTCGATGCGCTGGGCCGTGCACGCGGCGTCGGCGGGCCCATCGGCGGCCACGACGAGCGTGAGCAGACGCTCAACCAGCTGCTCACCGAGATGGACGGCTTCGACAGCTCGGTCGGGCTGATCATCCTCGCCGCCACCAACCGCCCCGAAATCCTCGACCAGGCGCTGCTGCGTGCCGGCCGCTTCGACCGCCAGGTGCTGGTGGACCGGCCCGACAAGAAGGGACGGCTGGACATCCTGAAAGTCCACGTCAAGAAGGTGACGCTGGCTCAGGATATCGATCTCGAACAGGTGGCTGCGCTGACCACGGGCTTTTCGGGTGCAGACCTCGCGAACCTGGTCAACGAGGCCGCGCTGGCCGCGACCCGGCGCAAAGCGTCCGCCGTGGAGTTGCAGGATTTCACCGCCGCCATCGAGCGCATCGTGGCGGGCCTGGAGAAGAAGAACCGAGTGCTCAATCCCAAGGAGCGGGAAACCGTGGCCTATCACGAGATGGGGCATGCGCTGGTGGCGCTGGCGCTGCCCGGCACCGATCCGGTACACAAGATTTCAATCGTTCCGCGTGGCATCGGTGCACTCGGCTACACCCTGCAGCGGCCCACCGAAGACCGATTTCTGATGACACGTGCCGACCTGGAGCACAAGATCGCCGTGCTCCTGGGAGGGCGCGCGGCTGAGAAGCTCGTGTTTGGCGAGCTGTCCACAGGGGCTTCAGACGATCTCGCGCGGGCCACCGACATCGCCCGCGACATGATTACGCGCTTCGGCATGGATGAGGGCTTGGGGTACGTTGCTTTTGAGGCACAGAGGCCGCGTTTTCTTGATGCGCCTGAACTGGTACAGGGTGGCTGCCGGGTAGCCGAATCGACTCAGACACGCATCGACCAAGCCATCCGTGACATCGTGATGGGTGTGTTTGATCGTGCATACCGAATTCTCGAAATTAACCGAGAAGTGCTGGAGCGGTGCGCGCGCGAACTGCTCGCACGGGAAACGCTGGATGAATACAGCATCCGGCAACTGACGCAAGGGCTACAGCTCGAATCCCCATGTCACAGCGGCCCAACTGCCGGAGCCATTACTTCCTCTGTGTCCCAAGGAGCCACCTCATGAGTGACAGCATTCATATCGTCTGCCCACACTGCCAATCCATCAATCGCGTGCCAGCCAACAAGTTGGCAGAGAAGCCCAATTGCGGGCGGTGCCAGCACCCGCTGTTCACCGGAGAACCCATTGATCTGACCACAGCGACCTTCGCCCGTCATCTGGAGCGCAGTGACCTGCCGCTGCTGGTTGACTTTTGGGCGCCGTGGTGCGGACCGTGCAAGATGATGGCGCCGCAGTTCGAGCAGGCAGCCTCCCTGCTTGAACCCAAGGTGAGGTTGGCCAAGGTAAATACCGAGGCCGAGCCTCACCTGGCCGCCCAGTTCGGTATTCGCAGCATTCCAACCCTGATTTTGTTCCGAGGGGGACATGAGGTTGCACGTCAGGCGGGCGCCATGGGCGCGCAGGACATTATGCGCTGGGTGGCTTCGCAATTGCCCCGGTGATTCAGGTGTGATCGAGTCGTCTTCTCGGACTCTCCGTTCCATTAACGTTTCATTGAAAGAGAGAGCGCAACGCTTATGAATAAAGAATCTGGCCACACGGCCCTTGACGAGATACGCTCCCAGTGGCGGTTGATGACGGTTTACGAGCGCTTCGAGCAGGTTGTTGCCATCACGCTTTCGGGCGTCATCGCGGTGGTCATTGTGATCTCGCTGATTCAGTTGATTCGGCTCGTCTTCACGCTGCTCGTCATGGATGCGCTGAATCCACTGGATCATAAGGTTTTCCAGCTGGTGTTCGGTGCCACCATGACGCTGCTGATCGCCATGGAATTCAAGCATTCGATCGTCAAAGTGGCTCTGCGCAAGGAAAGCATCATCCAGGTCAAGACCGTCATTCTGATCGCGATCCTGGCACTGGCCCGCAAGTTCATCATCCTAGAACCCGACGTTGATCCTGCCAAAGTGGCCGCGCTGGCGGGGACGGTACTGGCGTTGGGGCTGACCTATTGGCTCATGCGTGAACGCGATGACCGCAGGAGCGAGTAATGGAGGCATGACCCCCTATGGTCTAGTCGGCCGACACGATGCCAGGTCGAGGCACCGCTGGCTCAATCGCTTTCAAACCGCGCTGCTGGTTTTGACCCTGGTGGGGATCGCGGCTGCCGCTGGCAGTCTGCTGTTCGGCGAGATGGGCCTTTGGCTGGCACTGGCAACATGCGCATTGACCCTGCTGATCGAACCTGTCGCCGCCTCCGCGATGACCTTGCGTCTGTATGGCGCCCGTCCCTTGCATTACCAGGAAGCCCCCGCAATCTGGTCGCTGTTGCGGGAGTTGGCCGTGCGCGCCGGATTACCGAATACGCCGGTTCCCCACTATGTGCCCAGCGGCATCGTCAACGCTTTTGCTACTGGTTCGCGACGCCATGCCTCCATTGCCCTCACCGATGGCCTGCTCCGCAGCCTGAGTATCCGGGAACTGCAAGCCGTGCTGGCGCATGAAGTCGCGCACATCGCTCAAGAAGATCTTCGTGTCATGGGCTTGGCCGATTCGATCAGCCGGCTCACGAACCTGCTGGCATTGCTGGGGCAGGTCGTGCTCCTGATCAGTATGCCGGCGCTGTTGGCCGGTACCGTAGAAATTAACTGGCTTGGCTTATTGCTGTTGGCCGCTTCGCCGCAACTGGCACTGCTCGCGCAGTTGGGCTTGTCACGCGTGCGAGAGTTCGATGCCGACCGGATGGCCGCAGAGCTGACGGGGGATCCGCACGGGCTCGCCTCGGCGCTGGCGAAGATCGAGCGGGTGAGCCGCTCGTGGCGAGCCTGGTTGTTGCCCGGTTGGGGCAATCCCGAACCGTCCTGGTTGCGCACGCATCCGGCGACAGAGGATCGTATCGCGCGCCTGATGGCGTTAGCGCCTCAGCCATCGCAGGCCCTGCCGTTCCAAACGGAATATCTCGCGCCAAGGTCGTTCGCCCCGATGCGCCCGCCACGCCGGGGCCTGAGCGGCCTTTGGCGCTAAATCACTCGAAAGGAACCCCCGCCATGGCTTACCACGATCCTTACCCACAACGCCCAGCTCCGGATCATTTCGTCCGGCGGTGGCTCTTCATCACTGCGTGCGTTGCCGCACTCATGCTGTTCTGGCAGTTCCTGCCCGCCATCGAGGCCTGGTTCAGCCCGCGCCAAGCCGCTGAGCGCACCGTCACGCCGCGTGGCGATCTGGCCGCTGACGAACAGGCCACCATCGAACTGTTCGAGAAATCCCGGGGATCGGTGGTCTACATCACGACGTCCCAACTGGTACGAGATGTCTGGACGCGCAACGTCTTTTCCGTGCCGCGCGGGACGGGTTCGGGTTTCATCTGGGATGACGCCGGTCATGTCGTTACCAACTTTCATGTGATTCAGGGGGCGTCGGAGGCCACGGTCAAACTGGCCGACGGCCGCGATTACCAAGCCGCGCTGGTCGGAGTGAGTCCGGCACACGATATCGCGGTGCTCAAAATCGGCGTCGGCTTCCAGCGCCCGCCCGCCGTTCCGGTCGGCACCAGCGCAGACCTCAAGGTGGGACAAAAGGTGTTCGCCATCGGCAACCCCTTCGGCCTGGATTGGACACTCACCAACGGCATCGTGTCCGCGCTAGATCGATCGCTGCCCGGAGAATCTGGCGGAGTGACCATCGAACACCTGATTCAAACCGATGCCGCTATCAACCCCGGCAACTCGGGTGGGCCGTTGCTCGATTCCGCCGGCCGTCTGATCGGCATCAACACAGCGATCTACAGCCCTTCCGGTGCATCGGCTGGGATTGGCTTCGCCGTGCCGGTGGACACCGTCATGCGCGTAGTCCCGCAACTCATCAAGACCGGTAAGTACATCCGTCCGGCGCTGGGCATTGAGGTGGACGAACAGCTCAATCAGCACCTGCTTGCACTGACCGGAAGCAAGGGCGTGTTCGTGTTGCGTGTTACCCCTGGTTCGGCAGCGCACAAGGCCGGCCTCGCGGGTGTCGAAGTCACGCCGCAAGGCATCGTGCCGGGCGACCGCATCATCGATGTTGATGGCAAGGCGACGGACGATGTGGCCAAGCTGCTCGCGCGGCTAGACGACAGGAAGGTCGGCGATGTGGTGGTCTTGTCAGTGGAACGGGCCGGCAAATCGCGCGAGGTGCGTGTGGAGCTGCAACCCGGGAATTGATTGAACTGAACCTGTGGATCAGGCGGTAGTGCAGCGTCGCGGTGATTGAGGTTCTCAGGTCTTCGGCCAGGTAGCGTTCCGCCTCAACCTCCGTAATTTTCGGATGCGATCTGCCTATCCGAATAGGCAAGCATGCAACGCCGGAACCTCTTGCCAATCATCGAAGGAGAAAGCGAGGCGCAATCCGCTTGAGGTGGACGCAGGCCAGGAACGAGGCAAACAGGAGGCCGCATTGGAACTCAGACTACTGCGCTATTTCGTTGCGGTCGCGGAAGAACTGCATTTCGCGCGAGCGGCCGAGCGCCTTGGCGTAGAACAATCGCCTGTGTCGCGCGCAATGCGCAATCTCGAAGCCACGCTCGGCGTGCAGTTGTTCGACCGCAGCGCGCACCAGACGCGACTGACCTGGGCCGGTCAAGTGTTCCTCGGTGAGTGCCGGCGTGTGCTGGCCACCGTGGAGCAGGCGGTGAGTGCCGCAAAGGCGGCGGCGCAGGGCTATCAGGGTTATCTGCGCATCGCCATCTGCGACAGCTTGGCGCAGCCCCACATTGCCACCTTGCTGGCGCGCAGCCGCGAGGAAGAGCCCGAACTGGAGATTCGCGTCTTCGAGCTGCCTTTCGCGCAGCAGCTCAAGGGCCTGCACAACGATCTGCTGGACATCGGCTTTGCGCTGTCGGACGCGGTGAGCGAAGGCCTTGTCGCCGAGCCCGTGTGGACCGATCCTCTGTCGGTGATCGTGCCCGTGCGCCACCCCTTGTTGGCGCACGCGGAAGTGCCATTGGATGAAGCCTTGAAGTTTCCGTTGGTACTGTGCCATCCGGACGCGGGATCGGGCTGCCACCACCAGATCCAGGCGGTGCTTCAAGGTGCGTCCAAGCCGCTCAAGCTGGTAGATCAGG
This sequence comes from Ralstonia mannitolilytica, assembly GCF_905397375.1. GTDB lineage: Bacteria > Pseudomonadota > Gammaproteobacteria > Burkholderiales > Burkholderiaceae > Ralstonia > Ralstonia mannitolilytica. Next base: position 17,245 of record NZ_CAJPVG010000002.1, on the reverse strand, counting down.
TGACGAGCCTAGGCGTGATGCTGACTCTGGTCGGTGCCGGTTATGGCCTAGGTTTCGCCATTGCCTCGCAGGTGCAGACCCTGAACCGCCCCGACATAACCGTTCGCCCCTTGGCCGGCACGCCGCCCATGCTGTCCACCTACCTGCTGCGCCGCAGCGCCGAACCCTCTGAGCCCATGAAGCGGTTTCTGCAGCGCGCCCGCGAGGAGTTCCTGCCAAAGGGAGATGAACCGGCCTCGTGACGTTGAGCGCTCGGGTACATTGGCTACTGCTGGCTGTCCATGGCTCGCACTGGACTTGCTCGGAGCGCGCGTTGACCAAGCGTGGTTTTTCAGTCCATAATTATGTCCATCTCGGTTCGCCGAGTGCGGAAAACTCGTTATCAATCAACGAGTTGGGAACACGATGATGTTCCCATCGCCCGCTCCACCGAACAGCCTGCAGCCGCCCTCGGCGGCTTTTTTGTTGCCTGCTGCGCCTGACGCAGTGCTGGCACCGGGATCCTCATGCAGCCCACTGAACAACCGGGCACCGGCCCCGACGACGCCACGCCGGAATCGCAAGATACCAACGCCGCAGCAGACGCCGACCCCGGCACGGAAGTCGGCCACCTGCGCCGCATCCGTTCGTTCGTGCGCCGTGCCGGCCGCACCTCCAGCGGCCAGCAGCGTGCCATCGAAGCGCTCGGCCCGCGCTTCCTGCTGCCCTACGCCACCGAACCGCTCGACTGGGATGCCGCGTTCCGCCGTACCGGCGCCAAGCGCATCTTCGAAATCGGCTTCGGCATGGGCGAGACCACGGCGCACATCGCGCAATTGCGTCCGGATGACGATTTCCTGGGCGTGGAAGTGCACGAGCCCGGCGTGGGCGCGCTGCTCAAGCTGATTGGCGAGCGCGACATCGGCAACATCCGCATCGTGTCGCACGACGCGGTGGAAGTGCTCGAGCACATGATTGCGGAAGGCACACTGGATGGCATCCACGTGTTCTTTCCGGACCCGTGGCACAAGAAGCGCCACCACAAGCGGCGCCTGATCCAGGGGCCGTTCGTGGCGCGCCTTGCCGCACACCTGAAGCCGGGCGGCTACCTGCACTGCGCGACGGACTGGGAGGAATACGCCCACCAGATGCTGGAGGTGCTGTCTGCGGAGCAGATGCTCGAAAACACCGCGGACGGCTTCGCACCGCGCCCGGACTATCGCCCCGTCACCAAGTTCGAGAAGCGCGGCCTGCGCCTCGGGCACGGCGTGTGGGACGTGGTCTTCCGCAAGCGCGGCTGACCACGGCCGGCGCGCACATCAACGCGCGCCGAAATGCGTCTCGCCAAAGAGGTTCTTGGCGTGGCGCGGGAAGGCGCGCCAGTATTGCGGCGGCGCCTTGACCGTCGCGCCAAGCTCGGCGGCGGCGGCCCATGCCCAATGCGGGTTGTAGAGGAAGGCGCGACCGATGGCGACGAGATCGGCGCGACCCTCGGCCACGATCGCCTCGGCCTCATGCGGCTCGTTGATGAGGCCCACGGCGATGGTCGGGATGTCGGCCTCGTTGCGGATCTTCTCGGCGAACGGTACCTGGTAGCCCGTCGACAGCGGAATCTGCTGCAGCGGCGACACGCCGCCTGAGGAGGCATCGATCCAGTCGCAGCCACGCGCGCGCAATGCCTGCGCAAACACCACCGAATCTTCTGGCGTCCAGCCGCCCTCGACCCAATCGGTGGCCGACACGCGCACGCCCACCGGGATGTTGTCAGGCACCACGGCGCGCACGGCATCGAAAATCTCCAGCGGATAACGCATGCGGTTCTCGCGCGAACCGCCGTACGCATCGGTGCGCCGGTTGGCGATCGGGGAGAGGAATTCGTGCAGCAGATAGCCGTGCGCGCAGTGCAGCTCGATGGCCGCCATGCCAAGGCGCACAGCACGGCGGGCGGTCTCCACAAACTGCTCGCGCACGCGGGCGAGGTCGGCATCGGTCATCTCGCGCGGGGCGCGTTCTTCGGGGCGCTGCGGCAATGCGGAGGGGCCCATCGTCTCCCAGCCGCCAGCGTCCAGCGGCAGCAGCGCGCCGCCCTCCCACGGGCGCGCGCTTGACGCCTTGCGGCCGGCATGTGCGATCTGCATGCCGAGCGGCACCAGCGCGTTGTGGCGAATGGCCGCAAGCGTGCGCTCCAGCGCCGCCTCGGTTGCGTCGTCCCACAAACCCAGGCAGCCGTGAGTGATACGGCCCTCGGGCGACACGGCCGTCGCCTCGATCATGAGCAAGCCTGCACCCGACAGCGACAGGCTGCCCAGGTGCGTGTGGTGCCATGCTGCCGCCCGGCCGTTGTCGGCCGAATACTGGCACATGGGCGAGATGACGATGCGGTTCTCGAGCGTGAGACCGCGCAGGGAAAAAGGCTGGAAAAGTGCACTCATGATCAGGCGATCCGGTTGTCAGCGACTGACGGAAGAAACCGCCAGTGTGTCCGAATCCGCCCGATCGTGCAGACGGCGCGAAAGCCGCGCGCCGAGGAAGGGAAATGCTTGCCGGCGGCTTAGGGCTGCCAGGCGATGAGGTGCGTGTACGCCGTCACCAGCACGATGATGCCGAAGACGATCCGATACCACGCGAAACCACGGAAATCGTGCGTGGCAATGAACTTCAGCAGCCAGCGCACGCAGAAGAATGCCGAGATGAACGCCGCCACGAAGCCCACCGCGAAGATCGAGAGGTCGTCGGCCGACAGCAGCGCGCGCGACTTGTACATCTCGTAGACCGTCGCACCGAAGATGACCGGAATCGCGAGGAAGAACGAGAACTCCGTCGCTACCTTGCGCGACAGCCCGAACAGCAGGCCGCCGATGATGGTCGCACCCGAACGCGACGTGCCCGGGATCAGCGCAAAGCACTGCGCGAAGCCCACCTTGATGGCATCGGAGATGCGCAGGTCGTCCAGCGTCTCGATGCGCGGCGCGCCGGCCTTGGCCGCTTCGAGCAGCGCATTGGCGCGCGGGTCGTGCGTTTCGCCGCGATGGCGCTCGCGCCATTCCGCCCACAGGATCACGAAACCGCCGACGATGAACGCCGACGCCACCACGATGGGGTTGAACAGATGCGCCTTGATGGCCTTGCCGAAGATCAGCGCGAGCGTGATCGCAGGAATCGTCGCCACGATCACATTGATCGCGAAGCGCTGCTGCCGCGGGTCGTTCGGCAGGCCCTTCACCACGTCGATGATCTTGTGGCGGAACTCCCAGCACACCGCCAGGATGGCACCGAACTGGATCACGATCTCGAAGATCTTGCCTTTCTCGTCATTGAAGTCGAGCAATTGGCCGGCGAGGATCAGGTGACCGGTGCTGGAGATGGGAAGGAACTCGGTCAGGCCTTCGACGATGCCGAGAATCAGCGCTTTGATGGCGAGTGCGATGTCCATGCAGTGAGCAAACAGGGGAAGAAAAACGAAGCGCTGAGGGGTGCACCGGGTTCAAGGCCGCTTGGCCTGGACGTGCACGCCTTCGGGCAAAACCGTGATTGTACCGGGCTCCACAGCAATGCCAGCCACTTTCAGCTGGTCGGGCTTGAAGGTGTAGACGGCGTAATCGTTGAGCAACTGCCCGGCGATCAGCGAACCGATCGCGCTGATCTGCGGGCCGACGCCGCCTGGCACGTTCTGCAGGTCAAAGCGGTCGACGCTCGGTTGATCGAGGCGGATGGAACGTGTGGGCGCGTCGTAATGCAGGCCGCTGGAGACGGCCAGCGGGCCGGTCAGCGGTTCACGAAACAGGCCGCTTTCCACGCGTGCATCGGCCTGGATGGCGATGCGGTTGCGCGCCGGGTCCAGCGCCACCTGCGGATTGGACAGCGTCACGTCAAAGAAGCCGAGAAAGCGCCGCTGAAACGGAAACTTGCGTGCGAGCGCATCCTGCATCTGGCTGCGCGAGAAGGTGTAGCCGTCGCCCGTCCAGCCCGTCGGCATGCAGGCGACGAGCATGGCGGCAATGGACACCGCCATGGCGGCGGCGCCCGCCCACCAGCGGACACGGCGGGCGCGCACGAACGGCGTGGAAATTTCAGAATCGGTCATGGCACATCAGGCATCAGGAGCTTGCAGTGGCGGCCTCGAGCCGGGTCAGGAACTGCATGGCATGCACGGCCGAGGCACCACACATGTCGGGCTCCGGCCGCAGGCTGCCGCATACGGCCGGGCGTTCCGGCCGGCCGAAGATGCGACAGCGGTTGGCCTCGTCCAGTTGCACGCACCGCACGCCCGCCGGCTTGCCGCCGGGCATCCCGGGGATCGGGCTGGAGATCGAGGGCGCGATGCAGCATGCCCCACAGTGAGGTCGGCAATCCATGGCCGTGCGAGTCGGTGACATCAAGGCAGAAGCCGCTATTGTGCACCAGCACAATGCGTGCACTTCGAGCCCTGATCTGATTGACAGCGTCGATGTCGCTTGACCCATCTGTACAGCGTGCGTACATTAATGACCCGAAAGTAAGTTATCTGCGAGTCAGTGGCGCTTGCCGCGTGACCCGCCCTACCGTTGTTGCCGTCGTGACCGATCGAGATTCCGAGTCTTCCGCCAAACGCTGGACCCGCCGCAAAGAGGCGCGTCCGCAGGAACTGGTTGCCGCCGCGCTGAACCTGTTCGTGGCGCGCGGCTACGCGGCCACACGGCTCGAGGACGTGGCCTCGGCGGCGGGTGTGTCCAAGGGCACGGTCTACCTGTACTTCGCCAACAAGGAAGAGCTGTTCAAGGCCGTCGTGCAGGAAAACCTCCTGCCCGCGCTGGCTGAGGGCGAAGCCTTCATCGACACCTTCGAGGGCACCACCGAGGCGCTGCTGCACGAAATCCTGATGGGCTGGTGGGAGCTGATCGGCGAATCCCCCGCCTCTGGCCTGACCAAGCTGCTGATGGCCGAATCGGGCAACTTCCCGGACTTGGCGCAGTACTACCACGAGGAAGTCATCGCACGCTGCGACCGGCTGTTCGCGCGCATCCTCGAGCGCGGCATGGCGCGCGGTGAATTGCGCAACGTCGATATCGACCTGACCACCCTGACGATGGCCGCGCCGATGATCTTCCTGATGCTGTGGAAGCACTCCTTCGGCCCGTGTTCGCATCGGCAGCTCGACCCAAGGGCGTTCATCTCGCACGTGGTCTCGCTGTTGCTGCACGGCGTGCTGCGCAATCCGGCGGTCGGCGCGACGGTTCCGCCGCTGCCTGCCCTCACCGACCAGCCCTGGCGCAACCCGGCCACGCGCGGCAATCCCGATGAAGGCGCCACGTCATGACAACCGCTGCCGGAATGTCCTCCGGACTTGCTAAAATGCCGGGTTTGTCGTCAAACCCTCATTCGCATCATTTGCTCCGCATGGAAGGCATGCCCATGGACATCGAAAAATCCCGGTTCAACATGATCGAGCAGCAAATCCGTCCGTGGGACGTGCTCGATACCGACGTGCTAGACCTGCTGACGGTCGTCAAGCGCGAGCACTACGTGCCTGAGGCCTACCGCGCGCTGGCCTTCGTCGACATGGAAATCCCGCTGCCCGGCGGCCAGAACATGCTGGCCCCGCGCGTGGAGGCCCGCGTGCTGCAGGAACTGGCCGTGCGCAAGCATGAAGACGTGCTCGAAGTGGGAGCCGGCTCCGGCTACATGGCAGCCCTGCTGGCGCATCGCGGCCGCCAGGTCACCACGCTGGACGTCGTGCCCGAACTCGTCGCCTTTGCACGCGACAACCTCTCGCGCAACGGCGTGACGAACGTCGACGTCGTCGAAGCCAGCGGCGCCCAAGGCTGGGGCGATGGCCTCTACGACGTGATCTGCGTGTCGGGCTCGGTGCCGGCCGTGCCGGAAGCGCTGCTCAAGCAGCTCAAGGTGGGTGGCCGCCTGTCGATCTTCGTCGGCGGCGCGCCGGTCATGGAAGCGCAGCTCATCACGCGCATCTCGAACACCGAATACCAGACGCGCAACCTGTTCGAGACGTACGTGGCACCGCTGGTCGGAATTCCCGCGCCCTCGCACTTCCGCTTCTGACCCCGCCCCGACTGCCCCAATCACCATGCAACAGCTCGCTCCCACCGCCCTCGCCCAATGGCTCGCCGACGCATCGCGCGCGAAGCCCGTCCTGCTCGACGTGCGCTGGGCGGAAGAGCTCGAAATCTGTGCCCTGCCCGGGATCACGCATATCCCGATGGACCAGATTCCTGCACGTGCGGGCGAGCTGGATGCTGACCAAGACATCGTCTGCATCTGCCACCACGGCGGACGCAGCGCGCAGGTTGCGCAGTTTCTGATCACGCGTGCGGGCTTCGATCCGGCCCGCGTCTACAACCTGCAGGGCGGCGTCCATGCCTGGGCCAACCAGGTGGACCCGCAGATGACGACGTACTGATTGGGGAAGCCACGCGGACCACGCCCGGTGGTCCGCGCTGCCTTCCGAACGTTTTCCTCGCTCGGGGGCTTTATGACTGTTGCTCGCAGTAGCCGCACGCGGATGGTCGCGCGCGGTGCACTTGTTGTGCTGTGCGCGTCGATGATGCCGATGTTCGCTTGGGCCCAGGCCCCGGCGGGCGCAGCGGCCGCGACCGATCTGCTTTCCGCCTACCGCGCCGCGCTGGCCAACGATCCGCAATTCGCGTCGGCGCGCGCGCAGTCGCTCGCGCAGCGCGAGAAGCTCACGCAGGGCCGCGCCGGCCTGCTGCCGCAGGTGGGCGGTGCGTGGAGCACGACGCGCATCATCTTCGATCAGAACGCGCCGGTCGATTTCAACAAGACGTTCTCGTCGACGGGCTGGACGCTGTCGCTTTCGCAGCCGCTGTTCCGCTGGGACCGCTGGGAGACCTACAAGCAAGGCGAGATTGCCGCCCAGGCCGCCGAAGCATCGCTCGCGCAAGCGCAGCTCGACCTCATCACCCGGACGGCGCAGGCGTACTTCGACGTGCTCAACGCCCAGGACACGCTGCAGCTCGCGCTCGCGCAGCGCGATGCGATCCAGCAGCAGTACGAACAGGCGCGCCGCAACTTCGACGTCGGTAACGCCAACATCACCGATGCGAACGACGCGCAGGCCCGCCGCGACGCGATCGAAGCCAGCGTCATCGCCGCGCGCAGCGACCTTGAGGTCAAGCAGTCGGCGCTGAGGCAGATCGTGGGCGAACCCGTCGGCACGCTGGCAGGCGTTCGCGCCGGAGCCACGTTGCCGCAACCGGAGCCCGCTGCCGCCGAACCGTGGGTGGACCAAGCGCGCACCGGCAACCTGCAGGTCGCGCTGGCGCAGTACAACCTGCAGAGCGCCGAACGCGATGTGAAGAAGGCCGCGGCCGGCCACCTGCCCTCCGTGGACCTCGTCGCGCAGACCGGCCACACGAATGCCAGCGGCAACCAGTACCTGCCTTCGCTGCCCGGCGGCGCGCGCTTTGACAGCTCGCAGATCGGGGTGCAGGTGTCCATCCCGATCTTTGCGGGTGGGGCGATCCAGTCGCGCGTGCGCGAGAACATCGCACTGGAGACCAAGGCCGCGAACGACCTCGAATTCGCCCGCCGCTCTGCCGAGCAAGGCGCCCGGCAAGCGTATATCGGCGTGATTGCGGGATTGGCCCAGGTGAAGGCGCTGGAAGCCGCCGAACTCTCGGCACGCACGGCGTATGAGTCGAACCAGCTCGCCTACGGTGTCGGCGTGCGTATCGGCACCGATGTGCTCAACGCGCAGGCGCAGCTCTTCCAGGCCCGGCGTGACCTCGCGCGCGCGCGTTACGACACGATCGTCAACGGCCTGCGGCTCAAGTCCGCGGCCGGCACACTCAGCGAGGCAGACGTGATCCAGGTGAACACGCTCCTCACGGCCAGCGGCTCGAGCGACATCACCGCGCTGCCGGCGCGCGTCGCCAGGACGGCGCCCGCAAAGGCCGCAGCGCAATCTGCCAAGCGCTGATCAGTGTGACTGGCCGCGCGGCGGCAGCGGGCGCTCGGCAAACTGGAGCAGCGCGCCGCTGGCCGTCTTCCAGATGACCTGGCGGCCTTGGGTGCCGCTGGCGGAAGGCTGCATGCCCACGGTCGCCAGCGGCGACTTGAGCGCCTCCAGGAACGCATTCTCCAGCTCCATGCGTGCCGGATCGCAGGCCATGCGCGTCGATACCAGGTTGCCGAAGCGCATGCCCGACGCGAGTTTTTCGTAGGGCCCCGTGAAGCGGTTGCAGCCTGAGTAGCCCGACGCCACGCCGTTGGCGGCCTCCAGGCCGGCGCTGAACTCGATGGACAGCGGCTGCGCGGCCGCATCTGCGCCGTCGTCTTCGCTGGAGGGCAATACCTTGGGCGCCATGCCGGGCTCTTGCCAACGGATCAGCACAAAGCGCGAGCGGCCCTCACCTTGAGCCTGAGTCAGCGTGGCCTGGCCGGGGTTGGGCGCGGCATTGGCCGGCCTCGGTTTATCAGCGGCGGCGGCCGATGCCGCAGCGTGCGGCTCGGATGCGGAGGCGGCCCCGGACGAAGCCGTCGGCGTCATGCAGCCGGCGCCAATGATGGTGGCAGCGGTCAATACCGCCAGGGCTGCCGCCGTCAGCACCACACGGCGCGGCGTCCGCAGCAAGGTGGGCGTGGGACGATTCGGTTGAGACATGAACAGTCGTGAACAATGACGAAATGCAAATGCGCAAAGAGCCGTTAGTCTGCCCGGTTCGCGATGAGTTCGCACTTTTCGTGCCGACGACGCACGGCTACAGCGTCGGCAGCACCAGTGATGCCACCGCCTCCACGGTACGCGCCGTCGCACCGCCGTGCGTGGCGGCAAAGGCAAGTGCGGCGCGGGACGCGGCTTCGCGCGCATCGGGGTCCGAGAGCCACGTGTCGATCACGCGCGTGACCGCGGCCGCATCGTCGACCTGGATACAGGCGCCCGCCGCCACGGCGTCGCGCGTGGCCTGCGCAAAGTTGAACGTATGCGGGCCGATAACCACCGGCGTACCGACGGCGCAGGCTTCGATGAGGTTCTGCCCGCCCAGCGGCAACAGGCTGCCGCCGATGAACGCGGCCTCGGCGGCGGCGTAGTACAGCGCCATCTCGCCCATCGAATCGCCGAGCAGGACATCGGCCTCTGCCAGCGCGAGCTCGCCCGCCACGCCGTCCGCCGAGACCGACAGCGCGCTGCGGCGCACGACCCGCAGGCCGGCACGCTCGGCCAGTTGCGCCACCTCGTCAAAACGCTGCGGATGCCGCGGCACCAGGATCAGCAGCGCATGCCGCCTGCCGACGTGCTGCGCACGGTGCGCCTGCCACGCCTCGAGCAGCAGCGGCTCCTCGCCTTCGCGCGTGCTGGCGGCCACCCAGGCGGCGCGGCCGCCCAACGCGTCGCGCAGCATGCGGCCGGCCATGATCTGGTCGACGTGCGGCGTGATGTCGAACTTGAGGTTGCCCGTCACGCGCACGCGCGGCACGCCGAGCGAACGGTAGCGGTCGGCATCGTCGGGCGTCTGTGCAAGCACGGCGGCCAGTTGCGCGTAGGTTTCGCGCGCGGCATCGCCCAGACGGGCCGTACGCCGGTGGCTGCGCGCGGACAGGCGCCCGTTGACGAGCACCATCGGCACACCGGCAGCGTACGCGCGCTCGATCAGCACCGGCCAGATCTCGGTTTCCATCAGCAACCCCAGGCGCGGCCGGAAATGGCGCAGGAAGCGGTCAACGGCGCTGGGCAGGTCGTATGGCAGATACGCCTGGATGACGCGCCCGTTGCGTTGCGCTGCGAACTCGGCGCCGGTGCGGCGGCCAGTCGGCGTCATGTGCGTGAGCAGCACGGCGTGGTGCGGAAAACGCGCGAGCAGCGCATCGATGAGCGGCTGGGCGGCACGCGTCTCGCCCACCGATACGGCATGCACCCACAGCAGCGGACGATCGGGATTGACGCGCGGCGGATAGAACCCGAGGCGCTCGCCGACGTGCTGGCGGTATCCGGGCTCCTTGCGCCCGCGCCACCACAGGCGCAGCAGCGCAAAGGGCAGCGCAATGCGCCACAGCCAGCGATACAGGACGCGCAGCATCACAGCACACCCAGCGCGCGCAGCGCATCGAGCGCCTGCGCGCTGGTCGGATGGGCGTCGGCGCTGCCGAGGTCGTGCACATTGGGCGTCCAGTAGCCGCCCGTGCGCCACGATGTGGTGAAGTTGTAGAGCGCCACCGTTGGCTTGCACAGCGCGGCGGCGATGTGTACGAGGCCGGTGTCGACGCCTACCACCGCCGTCGCCTGATCGAGAAACGCCGTCACGTCGGGCAGCGACATGCGCGGCGGAATCACCACGCGGCCGACCGTGCCAGGCACCGCCGCAACGATCGCCTCGCGGATGGACTCGCTCGTGCGGCGCTCGGCCTCGCTGCCCCACGGCAGGGCGATCGCGTAATCGCGGGCCAGCAGCTCACGCGCAACCTCGACCCACGCGGCCTCGGGCCACGCCTTGTCGGCGCGCGACGTCGCATGCACGAGGGCCACGTACGGGCGCGGCAGAGCGAACGGCAGCTCCGCCGGCGGCTGCAGACCAAAATCGATCGTATCGGGCAGCGCGTAGCCCAGCGCCTCGGCCACCATGCGGCGCGAACGCTCGACCACGTGGATGCGCGGCTCCATCATGATCTTGCGTTGATAGAAGAGCCTCGCCAACGGCTCGTAGCCCGCGCCGTCCGTACGGTTGCCGAGCCCCGCGACGAAGCCATTCGGTGCGAGCTTGGCCTGCGCGGCAATCAGCGCCGTCTTGATCAGCCCCTGCGTATCGAGCACGGCATCGTACGGCCGCGTGCGCAGCGCACGCCGAAACGCCGCCATCTCGTTCCACGTCTTGCCAGCGCCGAGCGACTTGCGCCAGCGCCGCAGCGCAAACGGAATCACCTCGCGCACGCCGCGCACGATGCGCACGATGCCAGCAAAGCCCTCCTCGACCACCCAGTCGATCTCGGCCTCCGGATGCGCGCGCAGGATATCGGCCACCACCGGCGTGCAATGCACCACATCGCCAAGCGACGACACCTTGACGATCAGCACACGCATGCCGCCATCCTTTCCCCCAACCTCATGAGTGCGAACCGCTCGATCAGAACGGCAGTTGCGCGTCCGGCTTCTCGGCCAGGATCGCGCGGCGGAACTGCGCCTGGATGCGCGCCATGGCGGCATCGTTGTCCGCCTCGAAGCGCATCACCACCACGGGCGTGGTGTTGGACGGCCGCGCCAGGCCGAAGCCGTCTTCGTATTCCACGCGCACGCCGTCGATGCGGATGACTTCCTTGGCGCCCTCGAACGTCGCATTCGCCTTGATCTTGTCCAGCAGGGCAAAGGGCTCGCCCTCGGCGCACTTCAGCTGCAGCTCCGGCGTGCAGTGCGAGTTCGGCAGGGCGTTGAGCGTGGCGCTCGGGTCGGCCAGGCGCGAGACGATCTCGAGCAGGCGCGCGCCCGTGTACAGGCCATCGTCAAAACCGTACCAGCGGTCCTTGAAGAAGATGTGGCCGCTCATCTCGCCGGCGAGCGGCGCGCCGGTTTCCTTGAGCTTTGCCTTGACCAGCGAATGACCGGTCTTCCACATCGTCGCGCGGCCGCCGTGCTCGCGGATGAACGGCGCCAGCTTGCCCGTGCATTTCACGTCGAAGATGATCTCGCCGCCCGGGTTGCGCGAGAGCACCTCCTGCGCAAACAGCATCAGCTGGCGGTCGGGGAAGATCACCTGGCCGTCCTTGGTCACCACGCCGAGACGGTCGCCGTCGCCGTCGAACGCAAGGCCGAGCTCGCAGTCGGTCGTCTGCAGCGTGCGCACGAGGTCTTGCAGGTTCTCGACGTGCGCCGGATCCGGATGGTGGTTGGGGAAGTGGCCATCGACCTCGCAGAAGAGCTCCGTCACCTCGCAGCCCATCGCCCGGAACAGCGCCGGCGCGAAGGCCCCCGCCACGCCGTTGCCGCAGTCCACGGCGATCTTCATCGGGCGGCTCACCTTGACGTCGGAGACGATGCGGTCGATGTACTGCTGGCGGATGTCCACCTGCACGTACCCGCCCGCGCCTTCGGTGAAGTCGCCCTGCTCGATGCGCGTGCGCAGCGCCTGGATCTCATCGCCGTAGATGGCCTGGCCGGCGAGCACCATCTTGAAGCCGTTGTAGTCCGGCGGGTTGTGGCTGCCGGTGACCATCACGCCCGACGTGGCGCGACGGCCGGCCAGCTCGATGTTGGTGCCGAAGTAGACCATCGGCGTGGCGACCAGCCCCAGATCGATCACATCGACGCCGCTTGCGCGCAGGCCGTCCGCGAGTGCAGCCAGCAGCTCCGGACCCGACAGGCGGCCATCGCGGCCGATCACCACGGCCGACTCGCCCTTGGCGCGGGCGGCGGAACCAAAGGCCCGGCCGATCAGGCGGGCGGTGTCAGCGTCGACGGTTTTTCCGACGATGCCGCGGATGTCGTAGGCTTTGAAGATGGTGGGGTTGATTGTCCGCATGGTTCGTAGCGACGTATGCAAAAGAGAGATCGATGCCATTGTAAATGGGTTGACCTTGTTCATCCTGGACCAAGCTATGTACTTTCCCGTGCATCAGAGCTGCTGAAGCTCGTTCAGCGCCGGCAAACTCCGGCTTGGAATGCCGGGGCTACTTCATCAAGATGTATCTGGAAGGCACGCTACAATCTGCGGTTCAGTTACTGGAAGCACTGCCCATGTCCACTGCAAATGCGGATACCTCACTCCCTATCTTGAACCTTGTGCGCCTTCTGACGGCGTCGTTCAAGATGATTCTCGTCGTAGGCGTCGCTGGCGCAGTCGCGGGTCTCTTGGCCTCTCAAGTGATCCATCCTCGCTGGACTGCCACAATGGCAATACAGATCGGGCAAGTGTCCACTCCATCGTTCGGGGCCGGTGCTTCGATGCCTCAGCCGATCGAGAATCAGTTGACCGCCACCGAGCGGTACAACCTACCGGGCTTCCGCCTCCAAGTGCACAATGAACTTGGACTACCTGCTCCTGAAACTGGTAGCCAGGATGCGAATCTGCTCTTTGACTCCTTGAAAGCCGCTGCGGGACGCAGCCCAAACGTGATCAATGTGCAGGTGACGGCGTATTCCCGGGACGTCGCCGCAGCCGCACTCGATGCAGCACTGAAGACGTTTTCAGCCGCACACCGCGAATTGTTCGAGCGAGCTTCGCGAGAGATGCAAAGCACCCTTGTCGAGGCACAAACGAAACTCGCCGCAGCGCAACAAGACTACGCTCGCATTAACCAAATGCTGAAGGCCGCTGCTAGTGAGGATCGAGGCGGTGTGCGTGAGGTCCTTCTATCCAATACCGCTGTGCAGCTCAACTCACAGATTCTTGCGTTGCAGCAGCAAATTGCAGCCTATCAAGATGCCCTCGGACCACTGCGTAGCTATCCCACAAAAGCAATTGGACCCGCGTATGCTCCTATGCGCTCGACCACACCGGGGGCGCCAATCCTGGTTCTTCTTGGCGCCGTGCTAGGGCTGACGGCCGGAGTAGGCTTTGCATTGCTCAATAATGCAATTCGCGATCCACGAGCACCAAATTGAGCAACGCTTCGTACTACGGCATTTGCCATCTTTCTTCGCTTCATCAGTGTCTAAACGCTTCGACGACGCGCAGCGCTGCCATACTTGAGCAGCTGAGCACAAATGTAGATTGGCCGAAATGGCAACATGCAATGACACTAATGCGTGCTAGCCGGCGAGAGCAGCGACGCAAGAGGACCAGTCCCCAGTGTATGCAAAAAACCACGATTTAACTGCAAAGAGACCATCTACGGATTACAGACGGCAGTTCTACAGCCTGCGAATGCTATCCCGTCGCGCTTTGCGAGAGAAACAAGCCAATCCTGGCATACCTCCGCCGCCGCAGCATCGGACGCCCGACAACGGCATCACGTTGACGCAAAGGCTAATGGCTTTAAGGACACCTACTATTATGCTGCTTTAGGTGGGCACTAGCCGCCAAGGGAACAAACACGCATTTCGGGGCCTGCGGCTTTTGCAGCACACCCTACCTAATACCTCTCCGTTCTCGCCAGTCTCAATTGGCTCTCGCACAGGCGATGCTTATTCTGCTTCTCGAGATCATGTTCAAGCGTACACCGAGTGGCCCTGCTCCGCGGAAACAATCAAGATATTATTCAGCATCTCGAGCAATGCTGTGGGAAAATATGGGAGGGCCTAGCGTCCTTATCGGCTCGACCCGCAATAGTTGTCGTTCTTACCCTCGCGAGGTCGGCAGCAATTTCCCGAAAGACCAAAATATCGCATTTCGCACCCTCTCCCATTTTTTGAGGAAGATTTAAAAATAAGGTGAGTTTAATGATTTATGAAATTTCTTGCCAGCTCACCCCATAAATATTTAGCACGTTATGCTCAATCTTACATTCAGCTTCTTAGCATCTTTCCTTCTGACACTCGGAATAATCAGGTACGATCATATCCACGAGAAATTCACGACTGACCACGATCTGAATGGCGTACAAAAGTTTCACGTGCACCCAGTTCCGCGCATTGGGGGCGTAAGTATCTTCGTGGCGTTTTTCCTCGCGAATTCCGTGCTGCTATTCCGCCAACCCGCCATTGCTTATAAAATCTTCGCCCTACTTGCTTGCGGAATTCCTGCGTTTGCATCGGGTCTCATTGAAGACATTACCAAACGAGTAAGTCCCCGCATCCGCTTGACAGCCACATTAGCTTCGGCCTTTTTAGCTATTTTATTTCTCGATATCAAAATTATTCGCCTAGACGCAACATTGGCCGATAATTTACTCCATCTAGCGCCAATTGCCATTCTTATAACGATCTTCGCGGTAGCCGGGCTAGCCAACGCCGTTAACATTATTGATGGATTCAATGGCCTGGCATCAATGGTTAGTATTTTTATGCTTCTGTCATTGGGATACGTTGCATTTAAATCCGGCGACAGCCTAATACTCACCGCCGCTATTCTCATGATCGGCTCCATTCTTGGCTTCTTTTTTTGGAACTTTCCAAACGGACTTATTTTTCTTGGCGATGGTGGAGCTTACTTTATTGGCTTCATTATTGCAGAGCTTTCGATATGGCTTGTGATGAGGAACCCGCAAGTATCCGCCTGGTATCCGGTACTCATGCTAATATATCCCATTTTCGAAACAATATTTTCAATATACCGAAAGAAGTTTGTGCGCGGGATTTCTCCAGGCATTCCCGATGGCGTACATCTCCATATGCTTATATACAAGCGACTGATGCGCTGGACTGTGGGAGACAGAACCGCCAAAGGAGTGGTGAAGAGGAACTCGCTTACGTCGCCTTACCTTTGGTTGCTCTGCCTCACGGCGGTCGTGCCGGCAACTATTTTCTGGGATACTCCGACAGTTCTTATATTGTTTATCCCTATATTTTCCATTACCTACATCTGGCTTTACACACGAATCATCAGATTTAAGACACCACGGTGGCTAATTGTCAGCAAAGGCACCGAGAAGTAGCATTACCGAATAAGAGCTCAGACAAATATTTCGAGTCCAATGAAATTATTATTAGTCGGAAACACCGCGCAGTCCATGTTTAATTTTCGCCACGGACTTATTCGAAAGTTCGTGGAGAGCGGCTTCGAAGTTATAGTTGTCGCACCCAAAGACTCATATTCAACCAAGCTTGAAGACTTGGGGTGCAAGGTTATTGATATAGACATCTCCCGAAAAGGAAAGAATCCTTTCGAAGATACGCGATTGCTTTGGACTCTCTTTCGCATCTACAAGCGCAACAAACCGGATTTTATTATCCATTACACTATTAAACCAAATATTTATGGCACCATAGCTGCGCACTTAGCAGGAATACGGAGCATCGCAGTCACCACAGGACTGGGTTATACATTTATTAACAAAAATGCGACCTCGTTCATTGCGAAAATGCTATATAGATTCGCTTTCCGTTATGCACTGGAGGTATGGTTTCTCAACCCAGATGATCGCGCCGCTTTTGTTGCCCTTAGTCTGGTCAACGAGAAGAAGGCGATGCTACTGCACAGCGAAGGAGTTGATTTAGCTTACTTCGCCCCGAGGGACGTCGGTCATCCAGATGGAAATATACGATTCCTTCTAATAGCTCGCATGTTGTGGGATAAGGGCATCGGAGAGTACGTGGAGACGGCGCGAGCCCTCCGTCGAAAGCATTCAAACGTTGTATTTCAGTTGCTAGGAGCGTGCGACTTAGAAAATCCATCGGCTATAAGCCTTTCACAGATCCAGGAATGGGAAAATGAAGGGGTAATCGAGTATCTCGGCACCGTTGAGGACGTACGACCGGTTATCGAGCAAGCTGATTGGGTAGTTCTGCCCTCTTACAGAGAAGGTGTGCCGCGTACGTTAATGGAAGCAGCTTCGATGGCGAAGCCGATCATTACAACGGACAGCCCTGGATGCCGGGATGTAGTAATAGACAAGAATACTGGTTTTCTATGCCCCCCAAAGAATTCTCGAGCGCTAACTCGTTGTTGTGAGAATGCTTTACAACTTTCAGAAAGCGAACGTTTAGCGATGGGTGCTGCAGGGCGTGCTCTAATGGCGCGGCTATTTGATGAACGCAAAGTTTTTGACCAATATTTTGCGTTGCTAGCGAAGTACGGAAAAATTGCGCATTGAGATCAACATCCAGCCCTGCACGTTTTTTATTAAATTATGATAAAGCTCAGGATGAGGGCGCGACTTAATCATGTTTGAGTAAATCACTCTCCGCACAATTCGGCGTCGTACCTCGACATAGATAGCCATTGCAATCCTGGTTTCCTGCCACTCAGGATTCCCCCGTCATCCTATCGGTAGGCCCCCTTGTACATATGGCACCAGTGTAATGACCCAGCGAAACCTGCCCAAGTTAAGCGGCTAAAGCGAATGCCGCAGCCGGGTCTTCATCTTGAGCGCCTGGTGTGGCCCTCGATGGTTGTAAAACTGGATCTAGTCGCCGAGCGCTCGGCTGGCGTCCTGTAGGGTTTCGAAGCGATACGATGCATGCATTGCTCCCTGAGCGTGCGGATCACGCGCTCGACCATGCCGTTCTGCTGCGGGCAGTGCGGCCGTGATGAACTCCTGGGGCAGGCCATAGGGGAGTGTCAGGATTTCCGTGTTCAAGGCGGAGTTGAGAATCACACGGACGGTCGAACGAATCGATCGGCGTAGAGGATAGCGAACTGGTTCATCGCCTGCTTCCAATCATGAGCGGCACGGCTCCAACCCGCCGTGATGTTGCGCAGTGCCAGCCAGATGAGTTTGG
>NZ_CAJPVG010000001.1 GCF_905397375.1 Ralstonia mannitolilytica | reverse complement strand
CTGCATCGTTCACCTGATCCGCAACAGCCTCGATTACGCGAGCTGGAAGGACCGTCGTGAGCTGGCTGCCGCGATCCGGCCGATCTACACAGCGCCGAGCGCGGAGGCCGCGCAGGCGGAGCTTGAGGCGTTTGCCGACAGCCCGTGGGGGCAGCGATACCCGACAGTCAGTGCCGCCTGGCGCAACGCCTGGGATCGCGTGATTCCGTTCTTTGCGTTCCCGCCAGCAGTACGCAAGGTGATCTACACGACGAATGCCATTGAGAGCATCAACGCGCAGCTACGTAAGATCATCAAGACCCGAGGCCACTTCCCGAGCGACGAGGCAGCAACCAAACTCATCTGGCTGGCACTGCGCAACATCACGGCGGGTTGGAGCCGTGCCGCTCATGATTGGAAGCAGGCGATGAACCAGTTCGCTATCCTCTACGCCGATCGATTCGCTCGACCGTCCGTGTGATTCTCAACTCCGCCTTGAACACGGAAATCCTGACACTCCCTTTAAAGGCGTGACGAGGGAAATACTTCGGTTTAAGCAACTTCAAGCTGCTTTTCCGTTTGTACGGCAGCGTACTTTTCTTTTTGATCTCCACCGATGTACAGAACACGGGGGTCAGTGGTTCGCGTGTTATCCGTTGCGAACCCCGCTAATGAGTCATGTACATAGGTCGAAAAAAACTTGTACAGATCCGAGGTTTCAGCCAATACCTTACCGTTGACTACAACTTCCTCGTAAGCCGAGACAATCGCAGCATAGTGCGGGCGCATTCGCTTATTTGGATCTTCCTTGTGCCATTTGTAGATAAGCTCCGCATCCTCAAGCAGCCACTTGTCATATGTTTGCATGTTTTCCAGCAAATCACTGTCATCCGCAGCGGTGTCGAGCCGCGCCTGTGTACGCCTCCATGCGTCATAGGCCTCATCCCTTCGGCTGCTTGCCTCTTGTGCTTTAGCGCGCCAAAACGGCTCTTGATTGCTAAAGCCGGGGCTCTGCTTTGCCGCCTCTGCGGCCTGCTCCGCCGCGTCAACTTCCGCTGCTGCTAGCCGATAGCTCCGCTCTTGTTTTTCCGCCACTGATTTAAGCCGTGCTCTATCCTTCTTGAACATGCCATCTTCGTTGCTCTGAATCGAGTTCTGCTCGGTTGTCTTTTTCCCTCGTGTTCGCAACACTGCCGCCGATACACGGTAACGCCAATATTGGCGCATATGCGCGAGAACCGCTTTTCCCAGTGGTAATCCGCTTGGAATTGTCCCCATGTAAGTTCGCCATAGGGGGAGCATTTCCTCATATCGCTTTGCCGCCGGGCCCACCAAGGCGAAATCCTCTCGCTGACTTGAAGTCGGCAGCTGACTCAAGCTGTACATCGGCACCCCCGCAGCAATAGCGCGGTCTAGCATGTCTCGCAAAGGTACGATCGCCAAGACAGACGCCTTTCCCTGCTCTCCCTGTCGGTAACCGCCACCTACGTCGGAGTGAACCCCAGGGAGCACAGCTTCAATCGTTCCTTGTGGATAGGACAGTCCATCGAGGGCGCTATCGAGGGGAAACGAATTACGCATTTCGTGGCCGGACACCAGATGCGCGCACTTGGAAACAATTTTTGGAATCTGAAGACCATCCGCCCATGCACCGTGGCCGTCAGCCGGACCCGGGGATGGATCTGCCCCCGGATCACCAAATGCAAGCGCGCGCAGATTTCGCTCCGCCTCTGCATACGATGCACCGGGCGGCCCAATAAGATCGCGCCAACCCACGCCATTGCGACGTTTCGTTAGCGTGTTGTTCGCACTCATGGGAAGCCCCACCGACGCAACGGTGTCGAAAATACCGAGAAAAAAAACCTCGATTTGGTAGCCGCCCTTAACGACGCCATTCGAGCTAAAGAGCCTTCCAGGCTTCAGCTTGAAAATTTTGCCTTCACTACTGCAACGAGCCTGTAGGTCACGGCAAAAAGCGCGTGCAGATGCGGCTCCACGTGAAAAGCCAAAGACCGAGATTCCTACCTTGAGGATTTTGTTGCTCGGATTGTTAGCCCGACTTTCCGCCTTACCCAAGATGATCCCGAGTTCAGAAAACGCCCAGTCCAGTCGTTTTTGTCCGAGCGCCCCCATGCCGCGGCCGGTCTTCGTGCCCCCTGGGTCGCCAATGGCGTTGAAGTAAGTCCCCAGCCCAGGGATGTAGCGGCGATGAACCTGCTTCTCCTCGTCGTCCATGACATGCGCCCGGAACAATCGGGCAACATTGCTGTGCTCTCCAGTCGGAGTATCCGCATCAAGATTGTTGCCCGTGCCATCAAAGAAGAACGAGATGGTGATGCTCTGTTGACAAGGCAGCTTTGGCTCCGCAGATCGATGTGCCAAGCCCGAGGCGGCATCCAGCGTGGAAGGTGCGGCTGGTGGCACTACCTGAATCGTTGCCGCTGAGTTCAGGGTCGCGGCATCGGCACCGCTCGCTCGATTCTCAATAGGCTGCTCCAGCGGCGTACATACCCGTGACATCTTCGCGTTACTCATCACCACACCTCGCGTGTTGAGTATCGTTGTTCACATTTCCGTTAGCCTTTCGCAATGCAGGACTATATCGATCCATCAACACGCGGGGTCGCGATGGATAGTCAGTAATTGCCACCTGAATGGTGCCATCCTGATAAAAGTGCACCTCGAAATAGTTCGCTTCCTTTGGCATAGGACCGGTTAGCAAAACGGTCTGTTTGCACCATGGTCGCTCCCCAATTCCATCGCGCTGCCACTTGATGTCCACCGGAATCGGCAACGGCTTTTCTTGGGGAATCGGTGCACAACATGCGCCGCCGCCATAGCTATAGCTACGTGAAGACACCTCGATGTTGCCGGCCCCTGCCCCGTCGACGGAGAAGTTGGTGATTGCAGAGTCCGTGTAGTTGTAGCCGACGATCGTCAGTCCTTTCTTCGTCGTAGGGGTCCGTTCGGGCCCTGTGTAGAGTTGAACGCCGTTGAGTGTTGGCGGAGCCGTTTTCTCCATCCGACGAATCATCTCGCGCTGCGCTTCCGTTGCATTTGGCATGGCATCAGCAATGGAAGCCGCATCACTGCTCTTCTCGCACGCCACCAGCAGACAACCGGCCAATATCGCGATCGCACAGCCAGCAGACCAGACCTTACTCAACGCAACTTTACTCATCATGTTTCTTCCAAATTCCGGACTCGGTCCAGCACCGCACTGAAAGTCAGCTCGCCTGCCTGCACCTGAGGCAGAAGTTCATTCCAAGGGGGTAACACATCGAAGTCGTTGCTCTTGGATAGCGCGATTGTGACGAACGCCGCGAAGTCAGGTATCTCCTCCAGACCCCACTGGCGTGCACGATATACGAGGTCAACCACGATCGGATAGCGCTGCGGGTATGGAATGTCAAAAAGTTGATGCCGGCCGCTGGAAGCAATTAGGTCGATGACCGCATCCGGCTCGGATGCTTCGATCATCGCGTGCTCCTGAGCTACGGAAAGCGTAAGAGGCGGAGAAAAAACATCACTGGCCGTTCGAACCGTACCCCTTACCGGCACCATTGCCCCTTCTCGGTCCGAGTACCACCAATCGCTGGCGCAGGATAGAAACGCATCAATCTGCTCGGGGCTAAGTACATCGAGCAGCGACATAAAGACGCGGGTATCGAAGTAGCGCAACAACATTGCCACACCATCGGGCAGCAATACCTCGCAGCGTCGCGTCAATGCATCAGTCAGTGTTTGTATATCCGACGGTGTATCGATCCGCGTCAGGGCGCAGGCATAGCACGCTGCGTCCGCGAGTTCTCGAATGATGGTCCGAATGGGAGTTGTGGGGTCAACGCGCAGAACAAATGGTGTCGCGCCATCTCGGCAAGCTGCGGCACTCTGCCCGAACAAGGGTCGGCACTCGAACTTTGACAAACTGCTGAAAAGTGCCCTCTGTCCTTTCAAAGCGGCCTGGTTAATCAAAAGATATCGATGCACACCGACAGCTGGAGGCGGTAGGGCGTCAAAAGAAGACCAAAGCGGAGACGGAAGCTGCTGCACGCCAACTACCTCACGGCAAAGGGGGCGCCAGACGCTTGAGCGGCCAGCAAACACTCAACGCAAATACTCTTTGGCATAAGAGGCAATGGGTAACTCGCACTGACAGGCCCCTGAAACGTCCGCTGCGCCGCCTTATACGTAATCGGCCCAGGACACTCCACAGTGATATTCCCACCTTCCAGCGTAATCGACGCCCCGCCCGCCGTAGCAATGCGGACCCGCTTGGCCGCCGCAAAATCCACATTCATATTCGCCGACACCAGCTTCAGGTCCTGCTTGGCCATCAGCTTGAGCACGTCGTGCTGGGCTTGCACGTCGATGTTGTCTTGCCCCGCCGTGAGCTGCAGGCCGATGTTGCTGTCACCCGCCTTGGACAAACCGGCAGCCACGCCGATCGCCTGGCCGGCGTGCATGCGCGTCTGCTTGCCAATCGCGAGGTTGGTGTCCTGCCCGCTGCCCAGCGCGATGCTTTCTCCGTTGGCCAACTGCAGGTCTTGCCCCGCCACCATGACGAGGCCCGCGCGGCCTGCAAGATGGACCATCGCTTCCGCCTGATGCGGCACCTTGCCCTGCGTTGACGTGTTGCCCGCGCTGGCGTCTTGCCTGGCAGCGTCGAGCGCCTTGCCATCGACCATGCCGGCAGCAGCCTTGGCCTGCTTGGCGAGCGGTGCCTCGTCGTCCTTGGCGGTGGCCAGTGCCGCGGTCTGGTGCGTGACCGCGCCCTGCCCCAGCGATGACGTCAGTTCCTTGGCTTGCTTGATGAGCGCGATGCCGGCGGCGTTGTCCCCCGTGGGCACGGCCTTGCCGCTGCTGGCGTCGCGGTAGGTGGTGATCAGCAGGCCCGCTTGCCCTCGCACGGCGGCGTGGCCATCGGTGCGCAGCTCGAAGCCCTGGCCGCGGAAGCTGCCGCGCCGGTTGTCCTGCTGATGGACGAGGTGGCCGAGGTTGAGCTGGCTGTGCTGCTGCGTGGTGGCGAGTTGCGTGCGCAACTGGCCGTCGCTGTCGTCGAAGACGAGCTGGTTGTAGCCGCTGCCGCCGTGCTCGGCGCTCTTGAAGCCAGTGTGCGCGGCGGCGTTGCGGTGGCCTTCGGCATCCGCACCCATGCCGTGCCACGCGGGGCTGTGGCCGCCCGCCAGATTGCCCTGTGCGCTGGGCGCGCTGTCGCTGCCTTGCTTGTACAGTGCCGCGCCGTCGCTCTCGGCCGATGCGCCCTGCCCGCCCGGCGTGGGCGCGATGCCGCCTTCGCCCTGACCGTTGTACAGCGCGCCGATCACGACCGGCTGGTCGATGTCGTCTTCGCTGAACTTGACGAGCACTTCCTGCCCGATGCGCGGCAGCCATTGCCAGCCCATGCCGGCACCGGCCTGCCGTTGCGCGACGCGCACCCAGCGGCTGCTTCGGTCGTCCGGGCGCTCGCCCTGTTGCCACGGAAAGCGCACGCGGATCTCACCGGCGGGGCTCGCGTGGTGTTCGCCATCGCCACCGGCCTGGGTCTGTCCATCGGGCCCGACCACGATGGCGCTGTGCACGCCCTGCGCGGTGGGCGGCGCATACAGGCGGCCGCAATCGGGCTCGGTCACGGCGGGACGCCACGGGCGGCGGGCGTCGCCGGCGCGGAACAGACCGGCATAGCCATGCGCTCGCGCCGCGCTGAGCAGGTCGGTGGTGGGCGTGGCGCGTTCAACGCGGCCTTGCGCTTCCTGAAAGCCAAACACGCCCGGCCCGGATTCCGGCGCGCTGGGCGGCGTATCGAAAGTCAGCGCGGCATCGAGGCCGCCCAGGCGTTGCCCCAACGCGACGTGCGTGTCGGCCGTCAGGTTGTTGATGCCGCAGTGCTCAACCAGGTCCATCAGCAGCGGATACGCGCCGTCAACGTCCTGCGGCAGGTGCGGGCAGTCGACGACCTGCAAGCGGGTGCCGCTGCGCAGTGTGCGCACCGTTGCCCGCCCCGAAAACAGCAAGGCGCGCGCCTCGAGACTTTCCATGACCTGCTCGGCAACGCGCTGGGCGTTGGCGGCATCCGGCGCCAGCGATGGGCTGATCGACAGATACGCATCGGGGCTGCCGGCCGTCGTGGTGAACCGAGCGGGGGCATGGGCGCGCAGGCTCTGCTTGCCTTCCGGGTCCCACGCGGCCACGGCCACGCCGCCGGCCGTCGTACGGCTGTGGCAGGCGAGTTGCTGGATGGCATCGCGCTCTTCCACGCTGTGCGCGCGGTGATAGCGGATGCCGCCGGCCGCGGCCGATTCCGCGTCCTCGGGCAGTTGCGTGCTGTCGGCAAAGATCAGCAGCGTGTGGCCGCCGTGCGCCTGGTCGTCTTCAACGGTAGTGAAGCCGAGGCCCGCTTCGGCCAGCAGGCGCGTGATGAAGTGGTAGTCGGTCTCCCGAAACTGCGCGATATGGGCGCGCGTGCCGAAGTCGTTCATGCGCGCTTCGGCGCCGGCGGCGTAGCGCCATGAGGCATACGGCGCATACGGCGCAAGCATCTGCTCGACGATGTCGGCCAGCGGCCGGTTCTGGAAGACCTGGCTGTGCCGCTGTTGCGTGGTCAGCCAGAACCACGGCACGACGGTCAGGCGATAGCGCGTAAGGCTGCCGTCTGCGCCGAGCTTCTCTGCCAGGCGGACCAGCCCCGTGCGCCTGGCCTGTGTGCCATCGGCCAGCGTGGTGACCAGCGTGACGCGCTGGCCGAGCAACGACTTGAGCGCGATGCGTGCATTGGCGCTGACGGCCACCACGCGCCATTCGAACAGCTCGGAGAGTGCTTCACGACCGAGCCAGGCCTCCACCGCGAGGTCCGCGAGCGGCCCGTCGCCTTCCAGCGTGTAGAGGCGGCGCGTGGGTGCGAAGAGGTTCTGAAAAAGGGTCGTGGCGTCCATTCGCTGTCCGATGCTGCAACGGCGGCCCCGTCACGCAGGTGACAAAGGCCAAGCCGACGCGGGCATTTTTATGGGGGCGCAGCCCTGCGTGATATCGCGCCCGCCCCCCGCTGAATCGCCCGGCCATGAAAATCACCGGGCGCTCAGGCGGCTATTGCCCCTTGGAATTGGGCGGGTTGATGACTTTATTGGCCGCGTTCTGCGGGGCGAGCAATGCCGCCAGCAGATCGGCATCCGGATCATCCGGCGCCAACGTGCCTTTACGGTTTCTGGCCGATTTGGCCGGCGATTGCGCCTTGGCTTTGGTTGCCTGCAGAGGCTTGAAGGGCGTATCGGTCGATTTGGCAACGAGCTTGGCCGTGGCCGTCTTGCCTTCATCGGTATTGGCCGATTTTGCCGCGGCCGCGTGACTGACCGTCGTTTCGGCATGCGGCGCCTTGCCCAGCTTGTCGATGGCGTGTTCGTCGCTGGGGGTGACGTTGACGATGGTGGCCGGTTGCATCTCGGCAGCGGGTTCGCTGGCCACCGCGACAACCGGCGCCGATGCAGCCGATGGCACTGCCGCCGTATCGCCTTGTGCGGCCGCAGATTGCGTGGCGGCCGGCGGTTGCGCTGCCGCGGGCGCGGCCTGCTCGGCCACCTGGGCGGGCGCGGACTCACCCGTCGGGTTCAGGAGGACCCACGCGCCTACGCCCGCCACGAGCACCGCAATGGCCGCCG
Organism: Ralstonia mannitolilytica; assembly: GCF_905397375.1. GTDB lineage: Bacteria > Pseudomonadota > Gammaproteobacteria > Burkholderiales > Burkholderiaceae > Ralstonia > Ralstonia mannitolilytica. The sequence continues at coordinate 1,240,145 of NZ_CAJPVG010000001.1, read as the reverse complement.
CAACGCCGTATCGGCGCCCCGACTTTTTCGGCGCCTTGCCGTTGGCTGAAACCCGCCCTTCCAGGCTCGCCAGAATGCGCGTGTGGCCGGCCTCATCGGTCTCGGACTCAGATTTGAAGAGCGTTGGAGGCCCTTCTTGTTTCAAATCGCCGTTATTACTCATCACGGGTCCAGAATTGAAATAGAATGCGCGGCGAACGTATGGATAAAAACAGCGCCGATTCCGGTAGTGGCTGCCGATTCTAAGTCTGGCCTTGCTGAAAGACAAATGATTGACGTGGGCTTCGGTATTTTGTTTATGGTTTCTTAATATTTCTGCGCAGCGTGCGCCGGATTATTACCGTTCATTAATATTCTTCTAAATCTAAATACAGATATTCATCGGATTGAATTGACGTAGGCGCCCACGGTCCGCAGGTCGGTATGGTTTTTGTCGTTCTGGTTCTCTACTTCGTCGCCATGGTGCTGGCGGCCGCGGTGCTGCTGCTGCCATCGGTGCGGCAGCGGTGTGTGGCCGTGCTGCGGGCGCAATGGCAGCGGGTCAGTGCGGGGGCAGCGGTGGTTGGGGCGCGTTCGGCCGGGTCGTTGCGCGAGTCGGTGGACAGCGCCACTTCTGGCGTGTCGGCGTTCAAGGCGTTTGTGGTGAGGCGGCGGATGCTGCTGCTGGGTGCGCTGGGCGTGTTGTCGGTGCCGCCGATGCTGGCGCTGGCCTTGCGTGAGCAGCAGTCGTTTGAGTTTGACGACGACCAGGTGCGCGAGCCCGATGCGCACATCTCGGCGCTGCTCAACGGTGAGCGGCTGATTCCGCCGCCACCGCTGCCGCCCGAGGTGTTCACCACGCGTGAGGTGGAGCAGATCCGCCCGGCCATCCGCGATGCGAGCCGCGACTGGAACCTGCTCGACGCCGATTTCCGCCAGCGCCTGCTGCTCGTCTACAAGATCATGCGCGACGAACACGGTTACGAAATGGCGCTGCTCGAGGGTTACCGCAGCCCCGAGCGGCAGCAGAAGCTGGCAGCGATGGGCAGCAACGTCACGCAGGCCGGCGCCTTCCAGAGCTACCACCAGTACGGCCTGGCGGCGGACAGCGCGTTCTTCCGCGAGGGCAAGCTGGTCATCAGCGAGAAAGACCCGTGGGCCATGCGCGGCTACGAGCAGTACGGCCAGACAGCGGAATCGGTCGGCCTCGTGTGGGGCGGGCGCTGGAAGATGATGGACCTGGGCCACGTCGAACTGCGCCGCAAGGGCGTGCTCGGCAAGCAGCCGGCACCAAGACAATGACGAAAGCGATAGGACACATGGGGAGCATGCAATGACACGGCCCTTCATCCTGCTGGGTGACAAGACGGACCATGGCGGCGTGGTGATCACCGCGTCGGGCAACACAAGCGCGGGCGGCAAGGGCATCGCCTGCGTGGGCGACAAGGTGACGTGCCCGAAGAACGGCCACGGCGGCACGACCGTCATCGTGACGGGCGACCCGAACGTCATCATCGACGGCCGGCAGGCGGCGCGCCATGGCGACAAGACGGCTTGCGGAGCCACGCTGCTCTCCAGCCAGGGCAACACCGGCAGCCTCTGAACGCGCACGACATGGTTGCAAGACTCTTCCGGTCCGGGCTGACGCTGCTCGCGGTGTTCGTGGTGGTGTGGATCGCCGTCATCGTGTGGTGGCAGTCCGTCAACCGCATGCCGACCACGGCAGACATCTTTACGTACCTGCTGTTGCTGCCGCTGGGCATGATCGTTGGATACTGGGTGATCAAGCGCGCGGTGGATGGCATCCGCTCCAACGTGGCGGCGGGCCGTGAACTGTCGGCCGCCGCGCCGGCTGCGGCACGCGCCGATGCGCAGCCTGCGGACGCGCAAGACACCACCCGCCAATGGCGCGCGGTGCTGCTGGCCAGCGCGTTGCGCGCCCCTGCGGGCGGCGACGCCGCGTCGGTGGTCGAAGCTGTGCAGGCCAACGCGCAGCCCGGTTTGATCGACGTGCAAGGCGTTGGCCAGCCCGTCTTTGCCGCACCGGTGGATGGCCTGGACACTGAAGACCTGCGAGCCGAACTGCGTGACCAGCATCCCGATCTCGACTGGCCGGATGAACGCCTGCGGGCGCTCGCCCTGGCCGGCCAGGTGGCAGAAGAACTGGCGGCCCATGCCGTCGCCCATGCGCCGCAACCAGCGGAATCCGAAGCGACGCGGCTGATTGTCACCGCGCTGCTGCCGCGCGAGTGGACGCCCCAGCAGCAGGCAGCCGCCGACGCCTGGCTGCGCCAGCGCATCGCGCAGATGTGGCCGGCCGATCATCTGACGATCGAGCCCATTGCCGCCAAGGGCGATGCCGATGCGCTGCTGCTGCTCGACCGCGCCACGCAAGGCGTGAACCGGGCCAGCGACACGCCCGTGCTGCGCATGGTGCTGGTGAGCGATTCTCTCGTCGGCCCGAGTGCGGTCGAGCATCTGATGCAGCATGAGCAGTTGTTCGAGGCACATCGGCAGCATGGCCGCGTGCCGGGCGAAGCCGCCGCCGGTGTTCTTCTGTGCGCGCAGGACATGGCGCAACGCCTGATGCCTGCCGCGCTGGCAGGCGATGCACCACCAGCGGAGTCATTCACCATCACGCGCGCCAGCGTGACGCGGCTCGATGCCCCCACACCCGATCGCGGCCAGCCGCAACTCAAGGCGCTGGGCGAAGCCGTCGGCCATGTGCTCGATACGCTCGCTGCGGCGGCCGCCCAGTCCACGCACGATGCCCTGCCCGCCGGACAGGCCGATGGCGATGGCGCATCTGCCCCTATCAGCGTTGCCGGCGTGGTGTCCGACACCGGCATGCACCCCGTGCGCACCGTCGAGGTGGCGCGGGTGTTTGCCGAGCGTCTTCCCGCGCTGGATGTTGCAGCCGACCTGCTGCCGGTCGGCACGCCCTGCGGCTACGTGGGCGCGGCCGGGCCGCTGCTGTCCGTGGTCGTGGCGCACCAGTTGAGCCAGCAGACCAGCAAGCCGGTGCTGGCCATTACCGCCAACGACATCCAGCAACGCGGCGCCATCGCCGTGGTGCCAAGCCTGACCTGACCCCGTTCCTGATCCCGATTTCGTCTGCTCACGAGCCGAAGGCAACATGCAACGCTTCCTGAAATTCCTGACCAACACACGCACGCTGTCGATTCTGGGCGTGATCGTGCTGACCATCTTCCTGCTGCTGATGGCGCAGACCTTCGAGATTGGCCTGGTCTGGGCCGGCGTCGTGCTGGGCGTACTGCTCGGGCTGTGGCTGCTGACGTATCTATGGAAGCGCTGGCGCGCGCGCCAGGCCAGCAACAAGCTCGAAGGCGTGCTGGAGCAAGCGGCCGCCGACCAGACCACCACGCCGGACAAGCGCGAAGAAGTGGAAGCCCTGCGCGTGCGCCTGGCCGAAGCCGTCAAGACGATCAAGCGCTCCAAGCTCGGGCAGATGTCAGGAAGCGCCGCGCTGTATGAGCTGCCGTGGTACATCGTGATCGGCAACCCGGCGGCAGGCAAGAGCACGGCCGTGCTGAACTCGGGGCTGCAGTTTCCGTTTGCCGACAAGGGCGGCGCGGTCATCCAGGGCATCGGCGGCACGCGTAACTGCGACTGGTTCTTCACCACCGAAGGCATCCTGCTCGACACGGCCGGCCGTTATTCGGTGCACGAAGAAGACCGCCGCGAGTGGCTGGGCTTCCTCGACCTGCTCAAGCGCTATCGCCCCAAGGCGCCCATCAACGGCATCGTCGTGACGGTGAGCGTGTCGGAACTCACGCAAAACCGCCCCGAATTCGCCATCAACCTGGCCAAGAACCTGCGACAGCGCGTGCAGGAACTGACCGAACGCCTGGAAGTGTTTGCACCGGTGTACGTGATGTTCACCAAGGCCGACCTCATCACCGGCTTCACCGAGTTCTTTGGCGACAGCGAGAAGCAGGAGCGCGACCGCGTGTGGGGCGCCACCCTGCCCTTCGAGCCCGATTCGAAGCCCGACGTGGCGGCCGTGTTCGACCAGCGCTTTGACGAGCTGTGCGACGGACTGAAGGAGATCAGCGTGGCGCAGATCGCGCTGCACCGGAACAGCAAATTGTCGCCGGGGCTGCTGAGCTTCCCGCTGGAGTTTGCGTCGATCAAGCCGACGCTGCGTGCGTTCCTGATGACGCTGTTCGATGAGAACCCGTTCCAGTACAAGCCGGTATTCCGCGGCTTCTACTTCACCAGCGCGCTCCAGGAAGGCGCCACCAACAGCGTGTCGGCCGAACGCATTGCGCGCCGCTTTGGCCTGTCGACCGACGGCGCCGCACGCACGCGAGAGGTGTTCTCCAAGAACGGCTTCTTCCTGCGCGACCTGTTCTCGAAGGTGATCTTTGCCGACAAGCAGACCGTGCGGCAATTCGCCAGCCCCGCCAAGACGCGCCTGCGCATCGCTACGTTCTTTGCGCTGGTGCTGGCGCTGGGCGTGATGCTCGGCGGCTGGACGTGGTCGTACATGGGCAACCGCACGCTCACGGCCAACGTACAGGCCGATCTCGACAAGATCGTGAAGATGCAGCAGAACCGCGTGGATCTGCAATCGCGCCTGGAAGCGCTCGATACGCTGCAAGACCGCATCGAGCAACTGGAGCGCTATCGCAATGACCATCCGCTCGCGCTGTCGCTCGGCCTGTACCAGGGCGACACGCTGCAGCACAAGCTGCTCGACGAGTACTACAACGGCCTGCGCCAGGTCATGCTCAAGCCGGTGGGCAGTGCCATCGAGACCTTCCTGGCGGAGGTCAACGCGCATCCGGACCAACTTGCTCCGATGGTGCGTCCGCCCGAAACCGGCGCGGTGATCGCCACGTCCGTCACCACGGCAACGGCCACGGTGGGCACGGCGTCGGGCGCCGCGGCCAATGCACCGGCTGCGCCCAACCAGGCCACCGCCTCCACCGGCGCCAAGCGCTACACCGATGCCTCGCCCACGAACGTGGAAGACGGCTACAACGCGCTGAAGACGTACCTGATGCTGTCGGACAAGCGCCACGTGGAAGTCGCCCACCTGACCGACCAGATCACGCGCTTCTGGCGCGGCTGGCTGGAAGACAACCGGGGCAACATGCCGCGCGAGCAGATGATCCGCTCGGCGGAGCGCAACCTGTCGTTCTTCCTCGCACGCGTGAACGACGACAACTGGCCGCTGCTGGAAGGCAACCTCGCGCTGGTCGACCAGACGCGTGAGAACCTGCGCCGCGTGGTGCGCGGCATGCCCGCACGCGAACGCGCGTACGCCGAGATCAAGGCCCGCGCCTCCACGCGCTACGCCCCGATGACCGTCGCTCGCATCGTCGGCGATACCGGGGCTGGCCTGGTAGCCGGCAGCTACGCCGTGCCCGGCACGTTCACCAAGGAAGCGTGGTTCGGCTACGTGCAGCCCGCCATCAAGGAAGCGGCCAACAAGGAACTGCAGACCAAGGACTGGGTGCTGAACGTTGCCGCGCGTGACGACCTCACGCTGGAAGGCAGCCCCGAGCAGATCCAGAAGGCGCTGGTCACGATGTACAAGACCGAATACGCGCGCGAATGGCAACGCTTCATGCAGGGCGTGGCGATCCAGGATTTCAGCAGCTTCGACCAGGCCGTCACCGGCATGAACCTGCTGGGCGACCCGACTAACTCGCCGATCCGCAAGGTGCTCGACACCGCGTATGAGCAGACGTCGTGGGACAACCCGTCGATGTTCAACGCCGGCCTGAAGCAGGCCAAGACCGGCGTGCTCGGCTGGTTCAAGCAGCTCTTTGCACGCCAGACGCCGTCGCAGGTGAACGTCAACCTGGAGGTGGGCGGCAATGCCGATGCCGGCGCCATCCCGATGGGCCCGGTCGGCAAGGAGTTTGCGGGCCTGGCGCGCGTGGTGGTGATGCGCGACGACAAATCGCTGCTGCGCGGGTACATGGAGTCGTTGTCCAAGGTGCGCACGCGCTTCAACCAGATCAAGAACCAGGGCGACCCCGGGCCGGGCGCGCGCCAGCTGATGCAGCAGACGCTGGACGGCAGCGGTTCGGAACTGGCCGACACGCTCAAGTACGTGGATGAGCAGATGCTGACCGGCATGACCGACAGCGAACGCGCCACACTGCGCCCGCTGCTGGTGCGGCCGCTGCTGCAGTCGTATGCGGTGGCGATCCGTCCGGCCACGGTGGAGGTCAACAAGGTGTGGAACGCGCAGGTGTATCAGCCGTTCGTCACCACGCTGGCAGACAAATACCCGTTCTCGCCCAACGCCAAGATCGAGGCCAGCGCCGCCGAGATCGGCCAGGTGTTCGGCCCGGACGGGGCCATCGCCAAGTTCGCCAGCACGACCATCGGCCCGCTGTCGGTGCGCCGTGGCGACATGATCGCGGCCCGCACCTGGGGGGACCTGGGTATCTCGTTCGTGCCGGAGTTCACGACCGGCTTCACGCGCTGGATCGCGCCGCTCACGGGTGGCGCGGCCGGCGGTGCGGGCGGTGCAGCCGCCGCGGCCCCGCAGACCGTGTTCCAGATCCTGCCGGTGCCGTCGCAGGGTGCGACGGAATACACCATCGAAATCGACGGCCAGCAACTGCGCTACCGCAACACGCCGCCGCAATGGACCAACTTCGTGTGGCCCAACCCGCAAGGCACGCCCGGCGCGAAGGTGACGGCCACCACGTTCGACGGCCGCACGGTCGAGCTGCTCAACGAGCCGGGCCGCTTCGGCCTGGAGCGGCTGATTGCCACGGCCACGCGCAAGCGTCGTCCGGATGGCGCGTTCGACCTGTCGTGGACGAAGGACAATCTGACCGTGTCGATCAGCCTGCGCATCATCAGCAGCCCGCAGACCGGGGGCACCACGGCATCCGATTCGCCGCAAGGCCAGGGCCTGCGCGGGCTGCGCCTGCCGACGTCGATTGCCGATGCCAGCGCGCCACAGAACACCTCAACGCCGCCCGCGCCGGCCGGTGCGCCGCCCTCGGGCCCGGCGCCGGCGACGACGCAGGCAGCCCGCCACGGCGCCGTCACGGAAGAGCAAGGAGGGACGGCGCAATGAGCCAGACCCAGTTGCAGCTTTCGTACTTCGGCAAGCTGCCCTCGCGCGGCGACTTTGTGAAAAGCGCCAACAACGTCCAGCTGCTCGACACGCTGGACCGTTGGCTGGCCCAGGGCATGGAACTGCTGGCCGAAGCCCCCGATTGGAAGACGACGTACGACAACTGGAAGCCCGTGCAGTTTGCGTTCCTGGGCTCGCAGAGCAAGCTGGCGATTGCCGGTACGCTGATGGCGAGCAGCGACCTGTCGTCGCGCCGCTTTCCGTTCCTGACGGCCGCAGCGATGGAAGTCGAGCGGCCCATCAACTTCATCGCGCGCAGCCCGATTGCGCTGGCCCGCCTGTGGACGCGCGCCGGCCAGCAGATGCTGTCGCTGGGCACCGCGGAAGACGCCACCGAGGGCCTGCGTCTGCTGGCCGAAGGCCAGCACGGCGTGGAGACCGGCGCCGCCACACAGTCGCACGATGCGAGCTTCTCCGATTTCATCGACTTTCAGACTGTTGCCGGCCTGGAGCAGATGCTGCGCGCGGAAGGCCACAACATCTGCCTGCGCCGCACGCTGCTGGCGCTCGGCACGCTGCTGCAGCCCGTGATGGCCAATGGCTCGTCGCGCCTGGAGAAGGGCCTGACGCTTCCCCTGCCCGCTGATCCGCTCTACCGCAGCCTCGTCGCCAGTTTCTGGCTGGAGCTGGTATCGCGCTTCCTGCAGCGTGCGGACTTTGAACTGTCGCTGTTCCTGGGCGAGATCAACGGCACGGAGCGACTCGTCATCGGCTTCAACGGGGCATCGTCGCGCACGCTGCACAGCGTGATGTCGCCGCTGGCGTATGCCGAACAGAACATCAACATCGACGATCCGGAATGGGTCGACCAGCACGTCAGTGGAGAGTACGGCTTGGCAAAGCTCGTGAGTTACCTGGAACAGCCGCAGCTTTCGCTACGCGTGGCCATCGACACCTTCCGCGAAGTCTTCATCGGAGAATGAACATGGGTCTGCATGCAATCAAGCGCGGCTTCCGGCCTGCAACGCTTGCGGCGCGCGCCGCCCTGCTCGCGTGTATGAGTGCCGCCCTGCCCGCCTACGGCGCCCCCGGAGATGCGGCACCGGCAGCCGGGCAGGTCGTGGCCGGAGGCATGGTGCCGGACGAAGCCACCAAGGCCACCGTGCTGGCCAGGCTGCGTGAGCTGTACGGCAGCGCCAACGTGGTCGACCAGATCGAGGTGGGCAATGTGGTGTCGCCGCCGAACTGGTCGGCCAATGTGCAGAAGATCCTGTCGCCGGCCATCAAGCAGGTGAACCGCGGGCAGTTGAACATCGACGGCACGCAGATCGCCCTGCACGGCGACGTCGGCAACGAAGCCCAGCGCCAGCAGATCACCAGCGACATGGCGACGACGCTCGGCCAGAGCTACACGATCAAGAATGGGCTGCGCGTGGCGGCGGTGTCCGAGCAAGGGCTGCTGGACCAGACGCTGGCCAATCGCATCATCGAGTTCGAAACCGGCAGTGCCACGCTCACGCCCAAGGGCCGCGCGATTCTGGATGAAATGGCCGCCGTGCTGCCGCGCCTGAACGGCCGCAAGATCGAGATCGTCGGCCACACCGACAACTCCGGCAGCCGCGCCATGAACCTCAACCTGAGCCAGGCCCGCGCAGAGACGGTGAAGAACTACCTGATCGCCAAGGGCGCCGAGCAAGGCACGCTCACCGCGATTGGCGTGGGGCCGGACCAGCCCGTCGCCCCCAACAACACCGACGAAGGCCGATCGCGCAATCGGCGGATCGAGTTTCGGGCGAGCAAGTGACGCGGGAGGATGCTCGCCGGCGGGCACGGTTGCGTGAACCGTCGCCTGCTGCACCATTGCAGCCGGGTGATGAACGGCGTGCCTCCACCCAGATCCGCCTCGAGTACCACGACCCCACCAGGAGACGGTCGCAGCCAATCGCGCAATTTTCTCCGGTGAAAGAGCGCATCTGGTGGCTCTGGTGCCATCTGGTATGGGCATGGCAACAGCTTGAGCACTGGCTTGCCAGTCGGCGACGGGGTGCGCCTGTCGCGATCGTCAGCGGCATCATTCGCTCAGTACAGGTGGATAGCGCGGCATTCAAGGCCTACGAGGCCATGGGATGGAGCGTCGACGCCAACGCGCGCAGCGCATACGACTACACCGACGACATCTCGCGGGATACCTACTATCGCGTGACTCCCGTCGTCATCACGTTGACGGATGATCGGGTTATCCACTTCTGCGAATACCAGGTCACAGACCGTCGGGTTTCGTCCAATGCACCTTATTTCGCGGGCCTGAACGGCATGCGCGTGCTTGCTGCAGGCTGGTGGGACAACGGCTGTTTTTCCGCGTGGGGCATGCGCTTGTCCGGCCGCCGTGAGCCACAGACTGTCTATGTTGCAAAGCGCCCTCGAAACTTGCCCGAACCGCTGGAGACCATACTGTCGCGCAGGAACTCCAGCCTTAGCGAGGCGATCGGCCTTCTCGGTTATTTCAGTGCGCTGATGCTCGTGGTCATGCTTTTTGTGGCAGGTAGCGAATTGGGCCTGGAAGGTGCCAGTTCCCTCACGGGGATGATGGTCGGGATGTTTACCCTCGCGCCGATGTTGTTCGTGATCATTTCACAGACGCTGATGCGCCTGATGGCGGGGCCCTTGCGCTCCATCCCAGAAATGATGGCGGCGGGTGAATACGGCAACCGCCATCTCCGCTTGCGCAGCTTTGACTTCGGCCGCTGTGAGCGTGCTGTGTTTCAGGTGCTGGAGCGACCGCAGCAAGAGTAATCTTCGAGAGCGCCCAGTCCAGCCTCCCGGCGGCGTGCTTCTCGGCACATAAGGCGGACACCAAAACAGATGACATCGCCCACCCCATCGACCTCTCCCGATTCCGCCTTTTCACTCCAGGCCGCTGCGACGGATGAGGATAGAGAAGCCTGCCTGCTTCGGCTGAGCGCGTATTCACCGGACGCGCCCGATGCTCCAGTGCCGTTCAGCCAACGTCTAGCGGACGCTGAAGGGTGGTCGCGCTTATATACGCTGACCGTCATCGAGGAATACAAGCGCTTCGCGTATCTGGCGGTGTTTGCGGGCCACCCCGTCACGCCTTCCGAGGCCATCGATGCCGCCTGGCATCTCCATCTGCAATATTCGAAAGAGTATTGGACGGTGTTCTGCGGCGAAGTCCTGCGCGCGCCGCTGCATCACGCGCCGGGGATTGGCTTGCCGGACGAAGACGACGCCTACGCACAGCATTACGCGCAAACACTGGAAAGCTACCGGCGCATGTTCGGCGAGGAGCCGCCAGCCGACGTCTGGCCGAGGCCGGAGCAGCCCGAGGCAGCCAAGGCGCCGGAAACTGTCGTCCACACACAGCATGTGCCGGAGCCGGTCATGCCGCCGCCCGCATCCACAGCGCACTCATTCATGCCATCCGTATGGCTTGTGATCGCCGTCATTCTCATCGCCATCACCACAAATGTCGCCTCGGATGTCGATGTGCTCAGCTATTCGGGGCCGCGCTTTCTCGCGTTCTACCTTGGCGCGTGCGTGATGGCGTGTCTGCTGATCCGGGGCCTGCATCGCGCTGCCTACAGCCGGAACCCCTGGGGTGCCGCGGCTGGCAACGTGCCGCGTCAGCTGACACCTGCGGAGGCGGCGCTCATCACCGGCGATGCCGCACGAATGGCGCAGGTCGCGGCGTTGACGCTGCTTGATGCGGGTGCGATCCGCATGGCCCCTCCGGCTAAACGGAAGCGCGACCGCAACACCTACGTGGTCGCGAACGAAGATCGAAGGCCGGAGCGTCACGTCAACGCGTGGACATGGCTCGCCCGGCAAACGCAGCAGCGCTCGCCGTGGCCGAACTTTCACAATCGGCTCGTCGATGAAGCATCCGACATGACAGATCGGCTGCGCAGCGAAGGATGGCTGTGGACCCGCGGCGCGATGCGCGGAACGACGCTCGCAGCGTGGGCCATTGTGCTGGCGACGCTCTGCCTGGGCGTGATGAAGGTCTTTGTAGGCCTGTCTCGCGAGCGTCCGGTGATGTGGCTGCTGATCGAGATGGCGCTGTTCGCCATCGTGTACTGGGGCGTGACGGCGCGGCTGATCGGCGTCGGGCGTGCCGGCCCCACTGCGGGGGCCAACGCCGCGCTCGAGGTCTATCGCAAGCGCGGCCAACAGGGGCCACGCGCCGGTTTGTCGACGCACGACCTACTGTGGTTGACCGCGTTTGGCGGCACCAGCGTGCTGGCCAACACAGCATGGGCGCGATACCGATCGATGATGGGACCACCCGCCGGCGCCAGTTCCGGCGGCTCCGGAGGCGACACGTCGAGCAACTGCAGTTCAAGCAGCAGTAGTTCCAGCAGTTGCAGCTCGAGTAGCTGCGGATCCAGCGGCTGCGGCGGCTGCTCGAGCAGCTAGCCGAATCAGCTGGCGCTTTCCGACGGCGGATCGCCCAGGCCCAGCAGCTCCTCGATCTGCGACAGCGTCGCATCGTCCTTGACCACCGTGCGCAGCCAGGCATGCAGCGGCATGTCGCCCCACTTCGCGGCACGTGCGGCGAGGTAGGCAACGGGGCTGTGCGGCTCGGTCTGGCGGAAGAACTCGGCCACATCGCGCAGCTGGTTCAGCGCCTGGGCGCGCGTGCGGATGGGGCCGGAAACCACCGTTTCGATGACGGTGCCGGCGGCAGACTGCGTCGCCTGTTGCGAAGCGTCCTTCGCTTCCACGGCGGTTGGCTTGGGCTCCGGCTTGCCACCGAAGCGCTCAACCAATGCGCGCACCGCTTGCAAGGCTTCGCGCGCCGGGCGGAAACTCGGCGCGTGATCACCCGCCCGTGCATCGAGCACGGATTCCAACCGCAGCAGCGCGGCGCCGCAGCCGACCACATCGTCGTGCAGCGTCTTGTAGAACGCAGGCGGCGTGGCCCGCCGTGCGGATTCAAACTGCTCCTGCGTGATTTTTCCGCGCGACAGCTCGTCTGCCTGCTCCGGATCTCGGCGGATGGCTTCGACCAGGCTGGTGGCGACTTCCCAATCGATCAGGCTATAGCCGCCCTTGCCCGCCTCCACCAGCGGAACCTCGCGAATGAGCTGGCTCGAACGCGTCGCAAGCCACGCCATGCTGCCCATGCGCGCTTCAGGATCGTCGGCTTCCGGCAGCGGGTAGAGGTGCTCCCAGAACTGCTCGCACAATCCGGCGATCAATTCGTAGCCCTCCCGCAGGCCGGCAAAGCCACGCTCCTTCGACAACGCCTCGGCCAGCCATGCGGCCAGGCGCAGATCCTTCGTGCGGTTCTGCAGCAGCGACGTGCTCTCGGCGATGACGGCGCGCCAGTCGGCTTCCTTGATCTCGGTCACCCAGTCGCCCTGGTCCAGCGACGGGTCGTCAAAGCGCCGCGCCTCCTGGATGCTGTCGAATTCTGCTGAGAACAGCATGTCTTCGCCGCAGGGTTGGGCACCGGGCAACGGCGCGAGGAGTTGGTCGAATGGGAGAGAAGCCATGGTGTGAAACGATGAGCCGTGTAATGCGAGGGTCAGGGTTTGGCGATGCGGCAATCGGCCAGCACCAGCGTCAGGCCAACGAACTGCCGGTTCAGGCAGTCCAGCGTGATGTCCTTGCTGGGCTTGTACGCCGCAAGCTTGTGATCGGGAAACAGCGCCTTGAGCGCGTCACGCTGATCGTCCTGGAACGGCGCGCCCACCTTCAGGTCTTCCGTCATGGCCAGCGTGTTCAGGCTGTCGTCGGACAGCGGATAGACCTGACCCTTGAAGACCAGGCGGCGACCGTCGTATTTCTTCGACGCGGTCGGCGCGTCCTTGAAATATTCGGTCAGCACCTGGCGGTACGAAACCTGCAACGGGGTGTCGTCCTGAGCGAAGGCGGGCGTGACCAGCAACGCGACCCCAGCAGAAGCGGCGGCGAGGCGGAACAGTGCGTTCATATCAGCGTGCGTGAATGAGACGTCCGCGCGCGCGGGGCGGACGGTGGAGATGCTACGCAGGCTTGGGGCGGTTGGGGGGATTGTTTCTAAATCTTCATGTAGCCCCACTCCCCACAGCCGGCCCTAGAGGTCTCTGCGAATATCGGCGGCTCAGACCGCTTCAGGTACCTTGGCCGGCCAGGTGAGCGGCTGCTCTGGTCCGATACCGTTTTCCCGCCTGGTCTGGCCAACCTCGCTGTTCCACCCCACAGGAAAGACCGGCCAGTAGCACAGGCACTCCGCCAGCCAATTGAGTACGTGGTCGGGGTTGCGGCCTTTGTGTAGCCATTCGCTCGGCATGGCGGGAGCTTGCACGGCGTCCATGCCCTTCTGCATGAACGTCTGTATGTAGCGCCAGAGACGCTCGCCACTGTTGCGCGGCCCAACCCAGATCAGATCCTCTCCGCGTCGTTGCGGATCCACTGCGTCCAGCGGCGGCCAGTACAGAAGCAGGCAGCCGCCGTAGTCTTTCTTGCGCCGCTTCTCGCGCGCTTCGTCCGACAAGTCATAAGCGGGCACGCCAAAGCCAGTGACCAGATCCAGCAGTCCCGTGATAGCAAGACTGCCATCCACTTCGCTACCGCTTTGCCTCGACCAGTTCACCTCTCTTCGGAGCTGCTCAGCCCTATCGTTGAGCGAGGTCGCGTACTCCTGGCTTTGCTCAGATTCGGCGGGCGGCACCCAATGTACGTGGGCTTGGACACGTGACCAGTCGAGTACTGCATTGCCGCCCCACCGCCCGGGCCGCAACACGTACACCTTCCCTGTGGTTCGGTTGAAGCGATAGCGTGCACAGCGCGCCGTAAACACGTAGCTTTGAAACTCGCGCCAGAGCAGGGATGCCATGGGTACGCCTAGCACCGTGAGGAGCAACATCCCCAGGAGCACCCCGAGCTCCTTGATGGAGTTCGGTGGAAACGGTATCTGCGGATCGCCAACGAACGCGACATCCCACAAGAACCACAGTGTTCCCGCGCTCAATAGCAAACATAGCGGTATGAAACACATAACTACGACCAAGCCAGCCCAACGCGGCAGCTCATCGTTGCGCAGATTGCTCAGTTCCAGGAAGTGCTCGTTCAAGTCGAGGACTGTCGGCTCAGAAGGCCACAGGATGGCCAAGTCGGACGAAGTGCCATCAAGCGCGTGCTGCATAGGGGCATCGCGCAAATCGGCATAGTCTTCAAGGGCCTTGACCATGCCGTGCTTGCGGCGATAGCGATGAAAGGCAGCTTCAAATGTGAACATCGTCGGATGCTGTTATTCAGTGCACTTCAATTCACGGACTCGGTGGTGCACATACGGCACGGTGCTTTTCGAGGGTATCCGCCGCCTTGGCCTGGTAACTCAGCTCCCTCTGCATCGGACTTGAGGTATGGAAGCCCTTGTGCGGCGATTCATACCCAATGGATACCGGCACCTTCCTGGCACGAGAAAACTAAATTCGCTGAGTTAGGCCGGTTTGCGAAACGATCTCTGCCGGCCACTTCGGCTGCGGAGCGAGGCGTTGTCCGACGTACGCGGGCCTTGCTGTAACGCTTGTGGTCGCGCGGCAGATCGACGCGTGAAGGATTGGGGTAGCCGAGGACGGCAAAGATACGTTCGGCTTGCTGAGCAACGGGGCGCCATTGGAAGTAGAAGCGAAGGCCATAGTAAATCGCTGCTACAACCCCGAATGTAGAAAACATCGGCAACACAATGTGAAATGTCCCGGCATCGATTTTGGGGCCAAACGAAAACAGGCTTGATGCCAAATAGCTGGCACAAAAGAATACGGGCAAACCCACTACCAGTCGCAAAAAAAACTCCATACGCAAAGCGCCTATGCGCTCGCACACCCCGTGAGCAATGCAAACTCATCCATAGGGTGTGGTCCCTCGGCCTGATGGCGGCCAAGGCCCGATCTGCTGCACGTGGCTGACGCGCAACCACAAACGAGACTTCATCCCCATTCTTGAACGTCACCTTGCTGAAGCCGCCTGCCACGGTGCGCTCGCCCAACTGGCAAGTAAAGAACTGCACCGCGTCACCTGTGGATGTGGCCGCCAAGCCAGCGCCCGCAGCGGCTCCAGCCAGCCCCGCCGTCGCAAGGCCAGCGGCCACAGCCGCACCAGAGCCCTGCTGTGCTTCGCTCAAGAAAGCTTGTTCGCCATCGTGAATCGTCAGGCTGCTGACCATCCCCGAGATCAGTTCCAGTCCATCGCTCATTCCGCCCCCCCGTCAAGGCTTTGTTGAAGGCGGAAAGCTGCGACTGGGCCGTCTTGTAGCTGTCTTGCAGTGCGCCCGCTTCAAGCCGAAGGCGCAGCGGTCGCACCACTTCTGCAAGGCATCAACATGGCTTTGCTTTCCGCGATTCGGCTTTAAGGCGGCGGCGCGTTTCTATGGCCAGCCAAATCACACTTTTTCTGGCACCCACCTTAGTGGTTCCTCTGGCCCAATTCCGTCTTCTCGACGCGGCCGACCACAATCGCTGTTCCACTCCTTCGGAAACGTCGGCCAGGTGCAAAGGCGCTCGGCCAAACAATGCAGCGGCGCCCACAGAAACGTCATCAGGAAGGTGATCTTCGTCTGCGCGGAGTTGTGTCCACGGCCGCCAATGTCGTCCAGCACACGCGACGCCGACAACTCAGTTTCTTCCAAGTGCTGCCTTGGCGTATGGAAGCCCTTGCGCAGCCATTCGTATTCAGTCGGTGCCGGGACCTTTTCCATACCCTCTTCCATGAACATGCGGATGTACTGCCACAAGCCCTCCCCGGCGAATTTGGGGCCCACCCACAAAACGTCTTCGCCTTTGCGCTCCGGATCAGTGGGGTCCAGCGGCGGCCAATAAAGCACCAAGCCACGTATGCCGAAGGGGCCACCCCCGCGCTCTTGCCGAAGCTGGCGGGCGAACTTGTCATCGATCTGGTCGGGCGTCATCTCGCGCGGAGCGCACCAGTTCACATGTGCCTGGACGCGATCCCAGTCCAGGATCACGTTCCCGCCATAGCGCTTTGGCCGCAGGACGTACACCTTGCGCGTTGTCCGATTGAAGCGATAGCGGGGGCGAAGGTAGGTGAAGAATGTCGGAGCTATGCTGGAAGGATAAAACAGGTGCACCACAAAAACTGACACCAAAAAAAATGCAATAGAGTATAGATAGAATCTAGGCTCACTAAAATAAATCGATCCGACAGCAAAAAAGACGATTGCTAACACCGGAACAGACATCAGAATAATGCCGAGCAGAAATTCCAGCGATCGATCTGCTTCGCCCATGTTCGACAACTCGACGAAGTGTTCGTTGCGATCAAAGAGCGTTCTCATCCAATCTAGACTTGGCTGCGCAGCCCCCATGTTCCCGCTGGATGGCGACAGCAACGAAGTGTACCGATTGATGTCAGCTATGTATTCAACCGCTTCTTTCTGACCATTCTTTTTTCTATGAATAAAAAATGCCGCCTCACAATCAAACATGCGACGCCCCCAATTTACGCGCCAATTTCAACCAACGCATCTGCCAAGTCCTTCTGCATGTCACCTTCACTTCTATAAGGGGTTTTATTGCTATCAGACCGCTTAAATGGTTGAGCCTGCAGCCAGTTCTCCCATGCCTTGCCCTTAATTTTTGCAATTGCTGCAGTTAGCAACAAAGTAGCAACCGCACTCCAAATATTCAGGCGCAACAACCATTGTGGAGCTGTCACAAATTTCGCGGCCCGTAGAGCGCCGTATACTGATACGCCGCCAGTAATTGAGCGTGCAAAATACGCTGCCGTTAGATCGAGATTTCCCTCTTTTGCCGCGGTTATACCATCCACGCCATCCACCACAATCGCAAGTATCGTCCCAGCCGCTACATATCGTGCCGCGCCCGCTTTCAGCGCTAGTAATTCCGTTTCCGCAACAGCAGACACTCCTGCCTTTTGCGTCTTGGCTAATACATCGGGCACTTTCTTGTACACCGCCTTCTCATAGAAATCCGCGCGGGCTTGCTTAAGAGAGCCAACCAGCGTCGACGCTGCGGTAGTTAGGTCCGCCATGGAGCGAGCGTCTTGGCGGGAATATGCCCGCGCAAGTGCCGGAAAAATAGCCAACGTACTTACCCCGCATAGGACGTAGCTCACTCGCATCTCTTGCGCCGCGCTGTCCGCCCCGCCACGATTAAAAAAATTGCGAGAGGCTTTCTGAACCTTGTGCGCTAGGTATTGAAACACGTCTTTGCGCTGCTGGCTGTTGAGCTTGTCTTTCTGCAACTCAACGAGATGCGCAGCTGCCTTCGAGCCGAGCCCGTTCACCAGCATCAGTGCTTGCGCCCGCGCAATCATCGCCTCCAATTTCGTAATCGGCGCGACTCTGAACTTACCCATGACGGCTGCCAGCAGAACCGATGTACGGCTCTCCAGCGCCGCTTTGCGGATTTCTGCCGCCGCATCCCTGCCCTTACTGATTGCCGCCGCCCGGTCTTTGAGCATTTTTTCAAGGTCGCTCTTTCCGGCGGGAACCTGTTGCTTGGTGGCTTTGTACGCTTCGACAGCGTCTAGAAGCTTGGTGGTTTCTTTATTGATCTTGTCGGCGTTCTTGACCGTCTTGCTCATCGTCTTGATCGCGGCCATCGCATCGGCATAGGCCTTCTGGTCGCGAGCGGCCTCTTTGGTGTCAGTGGGTATCCCATCGTCGGGCGGCAACGGCTGACTCAACAGCTGGAGCGCTGCCACCATTTCCTCACTGATTTCTCGGTTGTTCAAGCTCAGCATCCGCCAAACGAGATTTTTCTTGTGCGGAGTAAACGTGTCGAGTGAGCCATACCACTCCCTGCCACGCGGGCTATTATCCAGTTGCAACAAAATTGCGCAGAGTTGTCCGGCGCAGCGCTCGCCATCTCCGGTCTCGGGGGAGGCCGTTTCGCTGTACAGGCCCAGCGAACGGTCCGTCAGGCTGTCGGCCTTGAGCCAATGAACGAGGTCCTCGGCAACCGAGTTCATCCCGGTGTCGCGATTGTGAAGCTTCTTTCGATGCAACCCATCGAAGGTCCGGACTGCGTCCATGTCGCAGTACTGGTCGACAGTCTTTGTGGCTCTATCGTTCAGGCCCTCCACTGCCTTGCCATGCTTGGCTACCCGCTCATTGATCCGCGTCTGAAGCTCGGCTTGCCGACGACGGTTTAATTCCTGAACAGTGATGGTTTCATACGTGCCGTCAGGGCGCCGTAGCTTGACCGGTTGAGGACTGTCAGAGCCTGGATAATAACTGCCCATGTTGTCCCTGACTTCCCGCATATGATCCGTCCCGGCGTCATAGTCAGAGACGGCCTTCTTCTCCATCGCGGTCTTGATGACCTGGATGCCCTGACTTGCGCTGCTCTTCCAAGCATTGCTGACGCCCCGCGAGTCCGTTTCCCTGAGCCACTTCATGTACGGAATCGCCGCCGTCAAATGATGCAGGCTCAATTCCTGTGCAATCCCTAGCGCGTCTTCACACGCCACTACAGCGCCTTTGTTGTCCTGCAGGAACTTGCGCATACCCTCCAAGCGCGGGCCATGCGCCTTCTGATATGTCGGCTGTGTTACGAGGACCGTGCGCACCTCTTCAATGATCACGGGCGCCGCATCGGGCGTGGGGATGACTTGCTGGTCGGTTTCCTCGACCTCGTAATTGCCCCAGCCACGCTCCTGCGGCGTCATGCCCATCAGGCCGAAGAACTGCTCATTCCCGACAACCTGAACTTTCTCATCCCCAAGCGCGGCATATTCCAGCACCTGTTTGTCCAGTTGCGCAGGCTGCATGCTGTCAGCCTGGCTGGTATTGCCACCGAGCCAGCCAGCAACATCGAACTGTTGCATGTACTTTGCAGGGTTCGGTTCGATCTCGCGCTTCAGGTGCGCCGGGTCGATCGGATCGGGATGGAACGCATACCAGAGCGATTTGACGTTCTTTGCGTCTTTGATCCAGACCAGACTGTTATTGGCCTGCCGTGCATCCCGCGCGCAGGCGATCTTGACCTCGGCTTGCTGCGGGAGCATCACAGGAAACTGCTTCAGATAGCCATGCGGATGGATGGCGTACCCCTCCCACTCCAGCAGGCCGCGCCGCTCGATGCGCAAGTACAAGTAACCGGCGCGTAGCATCCGTACGCCGTAGCGTCCCGTTTTGATGGAAACCCCGCCTGGCTGGGCTTGAAGCTTGCCGGTGGGTTTGAACTTGTCGAGAAGAGTCAGCCCTTCTGACCGCGAACTGTAGCCAACGGCGTAGCGTGTAAAGAGAATCGGCAAGCCTTCGCGCTTGCAATCGTCACACGGGTTGGTGCAAACCATGTGTTTCGTCTCCGGGGTTCAGGCAGGCATCGAAGGCGCTCACAAAACGCGCTTCCGGATCTGCACTCAGTGCTTCCAGCGTTTGGTTCAACACGCGCGACCAGTGCGGCGTGTCCCAGTCAATCGAAGGTGGTGCTTCGCGGTACCTGATGCTGCACCAGACGAAGTCTTCGAGGTTTCCCCCATCCAGATGGTGCGCGGTACCGATTGAAAGCAATTGCCGCATCAGGTTGGCGTTGGGTTGCTCACTTGGAGTGACACCGTTTTCCGCAAACCGCGCCCACACCCGATTCCCAACCGGCGCCGAATGCGCCGCCCGCCATTGCTTCGCATCCATCAAGCGGTTCAATACCGCCCCCTCCGTCCCCCTGTCTGGCTCCCTAGACAGCTCGGCCTCGAACCATAACGGAACGGACACAACGGCATCCTGCGTCGATACCATTTCCTCTAGCGCCCATGGCCCCCATGGCTGCGTCAACGACCACCATCCCTCCACCGGGCCTAGCCACATGGCTTGCTGCGCGGCAGTCAGTTCGGGCCACACGCGCTGCAGCACGCGTGGGTCCTGGTAGCGAAAGACTTTGGCGTTCCGGCCCTCGGGGGGATATTGAAACCCCAGCATGCCGAGGTGTTGTGCGAGCCTGGCTGCAGAGTCGGCGCTGAACAGCACGGCCCCCAAACCTTGCCGCACCAACCGTTGATGTGCCTGCCCGCCCGCGGTCATCACCAAACGGGCCAGTGCATCTCGTGATAGTTCCTGCTCCAAACTGTTCGTTGCGCCGTCTGGTAACGCGCTGTCGGGCAGCGGCACGACGCAGGGTGCTTCGTTCTCGCGCCCCGTGTAAAAGTCGTCTGGCACGGCAACGCGCAAGGTGGCGGCTTCCGGCCATGCGTCGGAAATCGCGTCAGCCAGCGGATTGCTTTCCCACGCGTCCAAGAGAAGATAGGCGCGCAATGGGTGTGACCCCGGCCGTTGCTGCCGCTTCAATGCGTGATAGCGGGCAGCCAGCTCACGGCACCTTGCCAGGGCGTCGGGATGTGGCACGTCTGTATCTGTGCTGTCGGCCGCAAATAAGGAGGTTTCCAAGTCCGCCAACGTGCGATGGGTCATGCTTTTGTCCTGCCGGTTCAACGTGACACCGAGCCAGCACCATTGGCGGCGGCGCTGCTTTCTTGCACGCCACAGCCCTTCAGATTACCGCCCACCAGGCTGTTATCTCCGCCCGCCCCACCCGGCCCCACAAACCGATGCCCCGCCCCCTTAAACGTCACCATCCCAGGCGCATGCAGCTCAATCGTTCCATTCGTCACCTTGATCTGCGCACCGGCCGCATTGACGAGCACGTGCTGCTTCGCCTCCGCAGTGACGTTGCCCTGCGTGGAGGCGACCGTCACGGCCTTCTCCGCCACCAGATGGGTCTCGCCCTTGAGGCTCGAAAGCCCGACCTTGCCGCTTGCGGCATGCATGGCGATGCCCGGCGTGGCATCCCCGGCTTGCCCGAGCGATTTGCCGTGCGCGTACAGGCTCACGCCCTCGGCCACGGCGACGGACAGGTTGCCGCCCACCGCCACGTTGGCATCCTGCTTGGCCGCCAGCGTCACGTGCGTGCCGGCAACCAGCACCGCATCGGCCGGCGTGGTCGCCAGCACCCCTTTGGGCGCCGACACCTGCAGATGCGGTTCGCTGTAGGCAACGGCTTCGGCGCCTTCGCCCGCGCGTTCGGTGTGGCGCAGCACCTCGGTGGTATGGCGCAGTTGCTTGAGCGCGGGGAGCTCCTTGGCGGCCGGCTCGTCGGAGATGCCGGCCTTCTGCTTCTGTGCGGCATCTGCGAGGGATTCGGCGAGGTCGCTGGCGGCCTCGATCTGGCTCGCCGCGGCTTCGCTGTCCTGCAATGACGTGCTGGTGCCCGCGCTGTGTGCGGTGAGCAGCAGGCCGGCCCCGGCGCGCACGGCACCGCTGTCATCGGTGGCGAGCGCGGCGCCGTGGCCGAGGTCTGCCTGGCGGGCGCTGTCGCTTTGCTCCTTGTGGTGGCCGAGCACGAGTCCGGTGGCCGCCTGGGTAGTGCTGAGCTGCGTGCGGCCCTGGCCTTCGGTGTCATCGAACACGAGCTGGTTGTAACCCGACGAGCCCGACTGGCTGCCGGCCAGCGCCTGCGTCTTGATGCCGGACAGCACGGCGTTGTGGGCGTAGGCGCCCTGGCTCTTGCTGTCGCCGGCAAACCATGCGGGAGCGTTGCCCGTGGCGCCGGCCGCGCCGGCCTGGTTCTGGTTGTACTGCGCGTCGGCCTGGCCGCGGCCGTTGTAGGCGGCGCCCACCACGACGGGACGGTCGATGTCGCCCTGCAGGAATTCCACCAGCACTTCCTGCCCGACGCGCGGCAATGCCACGCCACCCCAGTTCGGGCCGGCCACGGGCGCGGTCACGCGCACCCATGCGCCAAGGCCTGCGCTGGCGCGTGCGTTGTCGTCGCCTGCCGGATGCGGCTGGCGGCTGGCCGAGCGCGCGCCGCGCTGCCAGTGGAACTGCACCTTGATGCGGTGATCGCGGTCCGTATGCACGGGGTCGTCTGCGCCCACGACCAGCGCGGTCTGGCTACCGATAACGGTTGGACGAGGGTGCAGCGCGCGGCCTTGCGCATCGCTCTGCTGCGGGCGCACGGGCACGTTGTCGCGCACGACGGTGAAATGATTGCGATAGAACGGCGCGTCGTCGCCTGCGGCATGGTTGCTTCCCGCGGCCAGCACATCGCCGCCGCGCAGTGCGCCTAGCGTTTCGGTCAGTACCTGGCCGAAGCGGTCGTTGAAGTTGTTGCGCGCCTGGTGCTTCACGGCCAACACGGCAAAGCGCTGCTCGCCATCGTCATGATCGAAGTGATCGAGCAACTGGAAGCGCGTGCCGGTCGCCAAGGTGCGGGCTGTGCCTTCGCCGTCGAACTGCTTGTCGCGCAGCTCCAGCGCTTCCATCATCAGCCGCGCCACACGCTGCGCCTGGTTGTTGTCCTCAAACCAGTACTGACCGGGGTAATCGGTGTCTTGCAACGTCAGTTGCGGACCGTCGTTGCTTTGCTGCTGCGCGCCGAGTTGCGCCGTGCGCTTGGCGTTGGCGCGGTAGTCCCAACTGGCGATCGATACGGCATTGGTCTGCCAACGGCGGGCGCCTTGCCAGCGATCGATCACGTCTTCAGTGGCGGTGGCATCTGCACGGCCAAAGCGGATGCTCGCCTGTGCGTTGTCGGCAAAGACGTCATTCGAATCTGCAATGACCATGCGATGCACGCCCAGCGCATGGCCGTCCTTGGCCTCATGCTCGAAGAAGTAGAACAGCCCTTCCTCGGCCAGCAGGCGCGTGATGAAATCGAAGTCGCTTTCTTCGTATTGCGTGATGATGCTGCGGCGGGTATAGACGGTGCTGTCACGCAGCGCCCATCGCCACGCGGGCACGAGCCGGCCCTGGCCCTGATAGTCCCCAAACACGCTGTCGACCACCTCGATGACCGACATGTCCTGGAACAGGAAGCTGTCCTGCCGATGGCGCAGGAACGCGAGCCACGGTTCGATCACGAGCCGATAGCGTACGAGCCCGCCGTTGGCGCCCAGTTGCTCGAAGCGCGTCACGTGGCCATGGAACGGTCGAAGCGCGCTGCGGCTTTGCTGCGTCAGCAGGTCCAGCCGCACGGGCTCGCCGAGCAACTTGGCGGAATCGATGTCGGCGTTGTCGGACAGCGCCGTGAGTTCCAGCCGGAAACCGCCCGCGTCGATGTGCTCTGCGGCATCGAGCTTCTCCGCCAGCAGCGCGTTGGGCCCCAGCGGCGTTTCCAGCCGGAGCAGCCGGTCGGCCTGCGAGAACGACGCGCGCAGCAAGTTGGCCAGTTCGGTCGGAGAAACCATGGTGTGCTCGCTTATTGGATGCGGTACTTGAACTCGCCGTTCTTGCCGACGCCGACCTTGATCTTCTCGACGCTGCCGCCTTCGGCCATGCGCGTCAGCACCGACTCGGCAATCTGCGGCAACAGCGTGCCGTTGAGGATGTGGTCGACCGCGCGGGCGCCGGCGTCCACTTCGGTGCAGCGCGCGAGCACGGATTCGACCAACGCGTTGTCCCACTGGAACGTGGCCTTGTGGTTGGCCGCCACCCGGTCCCGGATGCGACCGAGCTTGAGCGTGATGATCTCGGCCAGCACGTCGTCGGAGATCGGGTAATACGGCACCACCTTCATGCGCCCGAGGAATGCCGGCTTGAACGTCTTGTACAGCGTCGGGCGCAGCAGTTCGGCCAGCGCATCGGCGTCGGGCAATTCGTCGGCCGCCTTGTTCAGGCACGCCTGCATGATGGCCGATGACCCGACATTCGACGTGAGGATGATGATGGTGTTGCGGAAGTCGATCGGGCGGCCTTCGGCGTCGTCCATCTCGCCCTTGTCGAATACCTGGAAGAACATCTCCAGCACATCGGGGTGGGCCTTCTCTACCTCGTCGAGCAGCACGACGCTGTACGGGTTGCGACGCACCGCTTCGGTCAGCACACCCCCCTCGCCATAGCCGACGTAGCCCGGCGGCGAGCCCTTCAGCCCCGACACGCTGTGCGCTTCCTGGTACTCGCTCATGTTGATGGTGATGAGCTTGCGTTCACCACCGTAGAGGATGTCGGCCAGCGCCAGCGCCGTTTCCGTCTTGCCCACGCCGGAAGGGCCGGCAAACAGGAACACGCCGCGCGGCTTGTTCGGGTCTTCCAGGTTGGCGGTGGCGGTGCGCACGCGCTGCGCGATGGCATCCAGCGCGTGGTCCTGCCCGATCACGCGGGCGGCCAGCAGCGGCTTGAGGTTCAGCACCGTGCGCAGTTCGTCCTTGACCATGCGGCCGAGCGGAATGCCGGTCCACGCCGAGACGATCTCCGACACCACATGGCCATCCACCTGCAGCGGCACCATGGGCGATTCGCCCTGCAGCGCGCGCAGCTCTGCGAGCAGCGTGGCCAGTTCGTCCTGCTCGTCTGTTTTGTCGGCAGCGCGCTTACGCTTGGGGATCGAGACGACGTCGCTGTTGGCGGCCACGGGCAATGCGTCTTCCTCGCCGGCCTCGGCGGTACCGCTTTCGCGCGCCTCGCGCAGCGCCTGAATGCGAGCGACCAGCGCGCGCTCCTGCGCCAGACGTTCGGTGTTCTGCGCGACGCGTTGCTCCAGCTCCGTGCGCCGCTCGTTCAGCGCCTTCAGGCGCGCGTCGTGCCCGGCACCGGCGCTTTGCTCGCGCTCCAGCGCGTTGATTTCACCCTTCAGACGTTCCAGCGTTTTCTGGTCGTCTTCAATGGCACCCGGCGTGGCGCTCTGGCCCAGCGCCACCTTGGCGCACGCCGTGTCGAGCACGCTGACGGCCTTGTCCGGCAACTGCCGGCCGCTGATATAGCGATGCGACAGTCGCACCGCTTCGGTAATGGCTTCGTCCAGCACGCGCACGCCAAAGTGGCGCTCCATCAACGGCGCCATGCCGCGCAGCATGGCGGCTGCCAGCGCCTCGCCCGGCTCTTCCACCTTCACGACCTGGAAGCGCCGGGCCAGGGCGGCATCTTTTTCGAAGTACTTCTTGTATTCGCTCCACGTGGTGGCGGCGATCGTACGCAGCTCGCCGCGCGCCAGGGCCGGCTTGAGCAGGTTGGCTGCGTCGTTCTGGCCGGCTTGCCCGCCCGCGCCGATGATGGTGTGCGCTTCGTCGATGAACAGGATGATCGGCTTGGGGCTCTTCTTCACCTCGTCGATCACGTTCTTCAGGCGGCTCTCGAACTCGCCCTTGACGCTGGCGCCGGCCTGCAGGAGGCCCATGTCGAGCGTGCGCAGCGTCACGCCCTGCAGCGGCGGCGGCACGTCGTTGGCGGCCACGCGCAGCGCCAGCCCTTCCACCACAGCGGTCTTGCCCACGCCCGCCTCGCCGGTGAGGATCGGGTTGTTCTGGCGGCGCCGCATGAGGATATCGATGACCTGGCGGATCTCGGCGTCGCGCCCGACCACCGGGTCGATACGGCCGTCGCGCGCCGATTGCGTGAGGTCAACGGTGAACTGGTCGAGCGCCGGCGTGGCCGTCAGCGCTGCGGCAGGCTTGGTGCCGTCGCCTTGCGATCCGCCTGCGCCGGCATCGGCCATGTCGACGGCCTGCTCCTGCTCGCCCGAGCCGGCGGTCATGCGGTCGAAATTGTGCTTGAGGCGGTCCGCATCGATCTGCCCGAACAGGCGCGAGCCGCGCTGTGCGAGCGCCGAGAGGCTCGGTTCCGTCAGCAGGGCCAGCAGCAAATGGCCGGAGCGGATGCGCGTGATTTGCGAATCGAGCGAGGCGATCAGCCAGCCGTGCTCGAACAGCTTGGGCAGATACGGAGAAAACGCCGGCGTGCGCGTATTGCCGGTCTGGAAGCGGCCGATCTCGGCTTCAAGGTCGCGCTGCAGCGCGGCCAGGTCGATGCCGCTGGCGCGCGCAGCCACGGCAAAGTCGCTGCGGGGGTTTTCCAGCAGCGCGAGGAACAGGTGTTCGAGATCCACTTCGTAGTTGCCGCGCGCCATGCACAGCGACGCGGCGCGCTCGGCGGCCTGCCGGCTCGTCGCATTGAGCTTGGCGATCAGGGTTTTGAGTGGGATGGCCATGGCGGCAGCGCTCCGAAAGAATCGATGAATGTGTCGGTGTCAATGCAGCGGCGCGAGGGTGTATTGCGCATCGCTGCGGTCCTGCTGCGCGGGGCGGGAGCACAGGAAGGTGTCCCAGCCGAGGCGGCCGTCGTTGCTGCCGCCGCGTGTGCCGAGCGTGCTGCCCGCCACGTCCTGCTGGCGCAGGATCAGCTTGATCTCGAACTCCAGCGTGGTGCCGCACAGGATGGTCAGCATCTTGCGCAGCGCCAGCGAGCCCGGCGCGCCCGGCAGGAAGTTGCGATACTGCGCGCGCTTGAGCGGCCCGGCCCACAGGCGCACGCGCAGATCCCGCTGCCAGACGCGCGCGCCGGCCAGCGCGGTGGCGCCGAGCACGTTGTTGGTGCTGCCCAGCCGCGTGTATTGCGACGCCGGCACGCGGTACCACGCGCCGACGAACTGCTCGACGCGCACAGGCGCCTGGAAGTAGTCCGACAGCACGCGCTGCAGGTACGCCGCAGAGACCGGCCGATGCCGGATCGCGGTGGCATAGCCGGCCAGCGCCTCATCGAGGATGGGCCCGGGCGTGGCGGAAAGATCGCGGCGCAGCGACTTGTCGCCGGCGCCCGCGAGCGACAGCAACAGCGGCAGGTAATGACGGTTGTTGTCGACTTCGTACTGGAATGGCAGGCGGTATTTCTTCCACGCGAGGTAGAACAGCGCGGTGGCGCGGTTCGAGAAGATGTCGAAGAACGCGCGCGCGGCGCGGTCGCGCCATACGGTTTCGCGCTCGGCGACGATCTCGGTGTAGCGCAGCGGCAGAGCGCCCTGCCCGCCCAGCATGCCGAAGAACGTCGGCGTGATGGCAAGCGTATCGAGCGCGCCCTCTTCCCATGCGGCGATGAAGGCGGCGTCGTTCTCGAGCATGGCGGGCGTAACGCCCTCGGCCTCGATCCCTTGCAACTCGCTCGGCGGGAATGCCAGCGACAACGTATTGCGAAAGCTCAGCCGCGTGGCCAGCGCCTGCTCGGGCGCGATGCCGCCCCTGCGCGCGAAGAGCTGCTCCAGCAGGCGCACTGCCTGGAAGAACTCGTACCGGTGCGGCTGCTGCAGCAGCCGGCGGATCACACCAGGATCGACTCGCCGCTGCGGGGTGCGCATTTGATCAATTCCTTGCCACTGCGGCGGGACACCGCAATCAGCTGCACAAAGCTGTTCATGTGGACGTACAGCCCGAAGAAGTGGTCCAGCACGCGGATGAACCGATGCAGGCCCGTGCCGACAAAGGCGTCTTCATCGAGCGTGAGCCGCACTTCCAGTCCGCGCACGAACGTGGCGAACGGCTTGCCGGCCAGCCACTGCGTCGTGGGTCGGTAGTCCAGGCCGACAATCCCTTCGATCTGCCGGGCAGAGATGGCGCTGCGCGGCAGGTCGTGCAGGCGCAGCATCTCTTTCAGCGTGGGCAAACCGTTCTGCACCAGCGACAGATGATTGAGCGCGAGCAGCGAGATCAGCCGCCACTGCGCCGCACGCCCGCCGCCAAAGCGCATCGACGGCGTCGGCTTGCGCAGGAAGGTGATGTTGCGTGCAATCGAGCTGCCCTCCATCGACAGGTCTCCATCGGGCTGGCCGAACGCCAGCGTCGAGGGCAGGTCGCGGTTGGTGCACGTGACGGTCAGGCTGAGCGTATCGGTCTGCGGGCTGACGGGGTCGAACTGCGTGTCGACGATGGAGATTTCCGTCTCGAACCCGGGGCTGCGCTGCGCGACGAGTTCGTTGCGGCGCGCGAGCCAATAGTGGCCGGCACGGCCGGGTTCCTCGCCGTGATGCAGCGAATAGAACGGCCGGAACTCCGTCACCTTCTCGTGCGCGGCGGTCTCGCGCACCAGCTGCACGTTGTCGATGGAGTAGATGTCAAAGCCGTGCGCGCGCCGGCTGTCGGCCACGACCGGGTAGGCGCTGGCGGTGTGCTCAATGCGGATCGGGTCGGCCTTCTGCTGGAACAGGTTGACCACCGGTGTGCAATGCAGGCGCAGGTGCTCGGGCTGCAGGTTCTCGAGCAGGCGCGCGGCGTGCGAATCGCTGCGCACGTCCTTCAGCACGAGATGCAGCGTCAGCCGGCGCACCGGCACGCCGGGCGTCATGCCCCCCCGTACTGCGGCGAGGTCGATGTCGAAGAAGTTGAACTTCTCGGCAAAGCTGAAGTGCTCGGTCAGCAGCCGATAGGCCGGGTGCGAGCGGGCCGGGCAATCGATCAGCGATTCGCTCTCGGCAAAGCCCACCTCGTGCAGCGGCACGCGGACGAGGCGTTTCCACACGCCGGCGCGTTCCGCTTCGACGTACGCGGCGGCGGTATGCAGGAACAGGGCATCGCCCAGCGCGGCAACGAACGACGGCTCGCCGTCCATGTAGACGCGCAGCCTGTCCATCGCCAGGGACTCGAAGCCGCCGCGTTCGCCGGCATATTCCAGCGTGAGAGCGATGGCGCCCGTGGCGCCCTTGGGCAGCTGCACTGCGGCCGGCGCGGAAACTGCGCGCTCGAACGTTGCCTGCGCGATGCGCACGGGGGCGAACGTCACGTCGTACGCCGTACGGAAGCGGCACTCGACCTTGCGCACCACGCGCGTGGTCAGGAACGTGCCGCGCGGCACGGTCACGGGCGCACTCAGCTGCGAGGCCACGCCGCGCACATCGAAATGCGCCACCGAGCACGACGGAAACGGCCGCAGGTAGTGCGGATACAGCACCTCCAGCAGCGCCTCGGTAAATTCCGGATAGTCGTCGTCGAGCTTCTTGCTGACCCGTGCGGTGAGGAAAGCAAACGATTCGATCATCCGCTCGACGTGCGGATCATCGCAGCCGTCGCCGGACATGGCGAGCCGGCCGGCGATCTTCGGATACCGCTCGGCGAAGTCGCGCGAGTACCGGCGCAGGAAGGCCAGTTCTCGTTCGTAATAGGGCAGCAGCTCTTCCATTTCGTGGCGGTCCGGTGGCGGCCCTGCCGGCGTGATGCCGCGCAGCGCCGTGCAATCTCAGCCGCGTCCGCGCGACACGGAATAGCGCAGCGTGGACGGTTGCAGCATGGCATCAAAACTCACGGGTTCGCGCGCAGGGCCTACCAGCAGCACGGCGCTGATGCCGAAACACAGCGCATTGGTTGCCCGCTCGTTGATCTCCAGCGACACGTTCACATGCTGTAGGCGCGGCTCGTGCCGCTCGATCGCCTTGGTGAGCGACTGGCAGATGTAGTTGCGGTCGTAGAAACTCGCGAGGCTCAGGCCGGCAAAATCGTTCAGCCCATATGTGAGCAACGACCGCTTGCACTCGGGCAAGCCTTGCAGGTCGTCTTCCTCAAGCACGATGCGCGTGTTGAGCAACGACTCGATGTCGCGGGCCACGGTGCTCTTGAGTTCCTCCAGCGACAGCTGGCGCAATGCGGTGGGCATGGGCGCGTGGGGCTCGTCGTCGAAGAGCTTGTCGAGCAGGCTGGGTTCGAAGCCTTTCATGTTGCGTACCAACGCGAGCACCGCAGCGCGTGGCTGCGGTGCTCGCCGTCAAGACACCAAACGTTAAACCGAGTAGGTCTTGTCGTTCTTGGTGAGGCTCCAGGCGCCCTGCGAATTGCCGCCCTGGCCGCCGGCGCCCTTCTGCTGCGTGTACTTCCACTGCACGGCGGCGTAGCGCAGGCTGAACTTGTCGCTCGGGATGCCCTCGGCCACGACCTGCGAAGCCACCTCGCTGATGATGGCGTTCTTCAGCTTGATCTCGAGGTACTTCACGCGGTTGCCTTCGCCGTCTGCACGGAAGAACTCGACGGTGACTTCACCGAAGGTCGTGCCGCCGGAGGCGTGCTGATACAGCAGCGGGCTGACGACGTCGAGGTCCTTCGTGAAGACCATGTCGCGGTGCTCGCAGCGCTCGGCGGTGTGGCCGCCCGCGGTGGACGCGGTGGCCGAACGCGGCTGGACGATGTCCTGCGACCAGCTGTTGATCTCGATCCAGTCCTTGTGATCCTTGTCTTGCGACTCGCCTTTGATTGCCGGGCTGTCGAACTTGACGTAGATATCCTTCATACAGAGACCCTCTTCAATAGATTGGTTGTTGGTACTGCAACGGGTAACGAGCGTAACGAGTGGTTAAGCCCGAACATTCCCCCCCGGGGAGAGTCCGGTCAGGAATCAAGCATCAAGCGTTGGCCGACTTGGGCAGATCCGCCACCAGGCGCAGCGAGATCGACAGCTCGTCAAGCTGGAAGTGCGGCCGCAGGAACGCCACCGAGCGGTACGTGCCCGGCTTGCCCGGCACTTCCGACACCTGGATCGAGGCCTCGCGCAGCGGGAACTGCGCCTTCTGTTCTTGTGTGGCGTTGTCGTCCAGCAGAACGTATTGCGAGATCCAGCGGTTGAGGAACGTCTCGACGTTCTTGGCCGAGGCAAAGCTGCCGATCTTGTCGCGCATCATCGCCTTCAGGTAATGCGCCACGCGCGAGACCGAGAAGATGTACTGCAGCTGCGCGGACAGCACGGCATTCGCGTTGGCGCTGTCGGTGTCGTACTTCTTGGGCTTCTGCACCGATTGCGCGGCAAAGAAGGCGGCGTAGTCGGAGTTCTTGCAATGCACGAGCGGGATGAAGCCGAGGTCGCTCAACTCCTTCTCGCGGCGGTCGGTGATGGCGATTTCGGTGGGGCACTTGAGCGCGATCTCGCCGTCGTCGGTCTTGAAGGTGTGTGTCGGCAGATCCTCGACCAGGCCGCCGCCCTCCACGCCGCGAATGGCCGCGCACCAGCCGAAGTCGTCAAACGCCGCGGTCAGGCGTGCACCGAACGCCCAGGCGGCGTTGCACCACAGGTACTTGCTGTGATCGGTGCCGTCCACGTCTTCAACAAAGTTGAAGCTCTCGACCACGGTGCCGTCCTTCGGGTTGTACGGCAGGCGGCCCAGGAAGCGCGGCAGCGTCAGCCCCACGTAGCGCGAGTCTTCCGAATCCCGGAACGACTTCCACTTGGCGTACTCGACCGTGTCGAACACCTTGGCGAGGTCGCGCGGTTTGCCCAGGTCGGCAAACGACTCCAGACCAAGCAGCTCCGGCGATGCCGACGAGATGAACGGCGCGTGCGCAGCCGCGGCCACGTGGGCCATCTGCTCGATGAAGTAGACGTCTTCGGGCTGGCGCGTGATCTCGAAATCGCCGATCAGCGCACCGAACGGCGCCCCGCCGAAGGTACCGAACTCTTCTTCGTAGACCTTCTTGAACAGCGCGCTCTGGTCGAAGTCGATGGCGGTCTTGAAATCCCGTACGAGATCGCGCTTGGTCGCATTGAGCGCCTTGATCTTGATCATCGTGCCGGTCTGCGTTTCCTTGACCAGGTAGTTCAGGCCGCGCCAGGTCGATTCCAGCTTCTGGAATTCCGGCGCATGCATGATCGCGCTCAACTGCGACGAGATCAGGCGATCCAGCTCGGCCACGCGTGCATCGAGCGTGGCAGAGAGGTTGTCGGACACCACCACGGTGCCGCTCAGCACCTGGTTGGCAAGCTCGCCGATGATGTCCTTGGCGCGCTCGCGCTCGGAGTCGGACTTCGCGACGCGGCTCTGCTCGACGATGCTGTCAAGCAGGCTGACTTCCTCGGCAACCGAGGCGCCCTGTGCAGCGGATTGGTTCTCAAGCATCGTCGCCTCCGTTCTTCCTGGCGCTCAGCTTCTTAGCGTTTTCGGTGTTCTTCAGGACTTCCGACAGCAGGTCTTCGAGCTTGTCGTTGCCTGCCATCTTGTTGCGCAGGTCGGCCAGCTTGGAGCGGGCCTCCAGCAACTGGCGCAGCGGCTCGACCTGGCTCACCACGGCTTCGGGGCTGAAGTCTTCAAGCGAGCGGAACTTCAGGTCGACGCCAAACTTGCCGCCCTCTTCCGTCAAGGTGTTCTGCACCTGGAACGCCGCGCGCGGCTCCACGGCGGCCATCACGTCGTCGAAGTTGTCGCGGTCGATGTTGACGAACTTGCGGTCGCGCAGCTTGGGCTGCTGCACTTCCGACTGTCCCGACAGGTCGGCCACCACGCCCACCACGAACGGCAGTTCCTTTTGCTCGATCGCGTCGCCTTTCTCCACGTCGTACGTCAGTTGCACGCGCGGCGGGCGCACCTTCTGCAGACGCTTCTGCACACTTTCTTTCTTGGCCATCACGTTCCTCCAGGGAGCAGAACCAGTGCAGCGGTTCAGCGCAGCGCGCCGAACGGGTCGCTACCGCCGGCGGCGGCACCGGTGGCGGCGGCCGGCGCGGCAGAGCCATGGTTGGCGGCTTCGGCGGCCGGCGCGGCACGGCGGGTCACGCGGCGCTTGACCGGCGGCCGGGCCGGCTGCTCCGCCGGGAACAGCACCTGTTCGCCCAGCGTGTCGCGCAGCATCTTGGCCAGCACCTGCGCATCGGTCTTGACGTCGCCGGCCAGCGCGCTGTCGGCACGCAGCTCCTGCAGCGAGCGGCGCGCCACGCGCAGGCCGCTCACAGCCAGGATGCTCTTGGCCTGGCGATCGGCGTTATCGCGCTGCAGCGCTTCTTCAGCGGCCAGGATGGCCTGCGGATATTTCTCGGAGCCGAACTGCAGCTGCGCGATGCGCACCCACGGCTCGTCACGCGTGGGGTTCTGCTTGGCGATCTGCTGATACAGGTCGATGGCCTTGTCCTGCTGACCGCCCTTCGCGGCGGCTTCGGCCTCCGACATGCTTTGAGTAAAGGCCTCGTCAGTCTGCGGCCCGGGATTGGACGTTGCGCAGCCCGTGATGAGGGCGGCGGCGCCAGCCAGCACGATGAGGGAACGGAGAAGACGGGAAATGGGCAGGGTTTTGGCCACGGCGAGACTCTTCAGAAGTTCAAAGTGGTACGTCGATATCCAATCGAATTCGCCGGAATCGGCGAGTTAAATGTTGGTCTCGACTGGCGCGAAATAGTACACTCCGCTCGTCGCCGTTGACAACCAAAAAGACATTATTAAGAAACCGAAACATTCCTTTGAATTCAAGAGCTTACCGAAGCGCCTTGCGTCGGGTTTCGATTATTAAGAAACCGAAATATTTTCGTGTTGCGTTTATTAAGAAATCGAAACATTGGCCACGGATGGCCGGTTTTGGTGTATGTGTCGCAGCGGGACAGAGAGAATTAAATAATCAATAACCCAGGCATGAACATAATGAAATTCGGTGCGAGTTGGCGGCATTCTGGGGCGCAGCGGGGCTGCGGCAGCGCCCGCCAGCACCGCCTCGCCACGGCATGGAAATGCGCGCTGGCGACGGCCGTGGTGGTCGGCATGGCGGGGTGCTCCACGGGTGCGAGCGTGCTGGCCGGTGCCGCCAACGGTGCACTCGAGGCGATGGGCCTGAAGCCGTCGAACGTGCCCGACGCGCAGAAGCCGCCGCGCGAAGTGCCGCTGAAGATGACCGCCGGTGCCAATCTGAATGCCGCCAACGACCGTCGCCCTGTCGCGCTGGTGGTGCGCCTGTATTCGTTGAAGGATCCGACCAGCTTCCTGCAGGCGCCGTACGACACCTTCATCGACCCCGCACGTGAAAAGCAGACGCTCGGCGCAGACCTGGTCCAGGTGCGCGAGATGACGCTGATCCCGGGCCAGCGCTACGACTTCACCGAGAAGGTCTCGCGCGAGGCCTCAACGCTGGGCATCGTGGCGCTGTTCCGCAGCCCCGCCGCCCAGCGCTGGAAGTTCGCCTTCAACACGGAGAAGAACGAGAAGTCGGGCATCGTCATCGGCCTGCATGCGTGTGCCATGACGCTCACCACCGGCACGGCAACCACGCCGGCCGGTGCCGTGCCGCTGACCGACCTGAACCTGCTTTCCCCCGCAAGCTGCGGCAGCTGAACAACAAGGGCCAACGTGAGTTACTCCGCAAAGATTCTCTGGGGCGAGGGGCTGTTCCTGCGCCCGCAGCATTTCCAGCGCCAGGACGCCTATCACGAGTCTCGCCTGCACGCGACGGCGCAGATGATCCAGCCCTATGGATGGGGCGTCCGTCATGCGCGCTTCGACACCGATGCGCTCGCCAGCGGCGTGCTGCGCGTGATCGAGCTGTCGCTGTTCTTCCCCGATGGCGAGCTGTATTTCGCGCCGCAGGCCGATACGCTGCCGCCGCCACTCGTGCTCGATGCCATTCCGGCCGGCGTATCGGAGCTGACTTTCCACATCGCGCTGTACCCGCTGCAGGACAACGGCGGCAACTACCGTGAGCAGGTCGAGGGCGCATCGGTTTCGCGCTTCGTCGGCATGGAGGAAGAAACGGCCGACCTCTATACCGAAGCCGAGCCGGCGTCGATCACGTACCTGAAAAAGTCGGTCAAGCTGATTGCCGAGACCGAGCCGCGCGACCAGTTCATCTCGCTGCCCGTCGTGCGTGTGCGGCGCACGGGCACCGGCGGCTTCGAGCTGGACGAGAGCTTTGTCGCGCCGAGCCTGTCGATCAACGCATCGGCCGTGCTGTATCAGCGCCTGCGCCGGCTGCTCGACGCGCTGCAGGCGAAGGTGAACGCGCTGTACGGCTTTCATCGCGAGCCGACCAAGAACATCATCGAATTCCGCTCCGGCGACATTGCCTCGTTCTGGCTGCTGCATACGGCCAATGCGGCGTTTGCGGCGCTGTCGCACCTGTATCACCACCCGAACCTGCACCCGGAGCGCCTGTTCCAGGAGATGCTGCGCCTGGCCGGCGCACTGATGACGTTCACCAAGAGCTACACGCTGGCCGACCTGCCCGCCTACGACCACGACAACCCCGGCCCCGTGTTCGCCAAGCTCGACACCATCGTGCGGGAGCTGCTCGATACGGTCATCTCGACGCGCTACTTTGCGATTGCACTGGAAGAGACACGCCCGTCGTTCCACCTCGGCCGCATCGACTCCGGCAAGATCGACGACGAGACGAGCTTCTATCTGTCCGTCTCGGCCGACATGCCGGTGGCGGAGCTGGTGGAAGCCATTCCGGCCCGTTTCAAGGTGGGCGCGCCCGACGACGTGGAGAAGCTCGTGCTGTCGTCCATGCCCGGCGTGCCGCTGACTTACACGCCGCAGGTGCCGCCAGCCATTCCGGTGCGCCCGGGCGCGTGCTATTTCGCCGTCGAGCCGCGCGGCATGCTGTACGAGCGCATGCTGCAGGCGCAGACCCTCACCATCTATGCCCCGGCCGGCATCCGGGAACTCAAACTTGAACTGATCGCGGTGACTTCATGAGCGCTACCACCACCCCTTCGCTGTTTGGCGGCTCGGCTCCCGGTTCGGGCAATGCAGGCAACGCAGCGGCGGATGCACGTGAATCGAACATGCATGCGCGTACGCTGCTGGACCTGCTCTACGACGGGTTCTTCATGCTGTTCCAGCTGCGCAACGGCCAGCAGCCCACCAGCGCGGAGGATTTCCTCTCGCGCGTGCGCGCCTTCCTTGAAGATTTCGACCGGGGCGCCAAGCGGCTGAACGTGTCGGCCGAGGACGTCTTCGATGCCAAGTACGCGTTCTGCGCGGCCGTGGACGAGACCATCCTGTCGTCGAACTTCTCGATCCGCCCGGCATGGGAGCGCCGCCCGCTGCAGCTCGTATTGTTCGGCGAACAGCCCGCCGGCGAGACGTTCTTCGTCAAGCTCGAAGAACTGCGTGCGCATGGTGCGCCGCGCCTGCAGGCGCTGGAGGTGTTCCACATGTGCCTGCTGCTGGGCTTTCGGGGCAAGTACATCCTGGAAGGGCCGGAGAAGCTCGCTTACCTTACCGCGCGCCTGGGCGATGAGATCTCGGCCATCAAGGGCAAGCGGGCTGCGTTTGCACCGCACTGGCCGCTGCCCGACAAGGTCGCGCACACGCTCAAGCGCGAAACGCCGCTGTGGATCTTCGGCGCGGTGTTCGCACTGATCGCGCTGCTGGCCTTCCTGGGGCTGTCGCACACGCTGCGCACGAAGACCAACGAAACGCTGGAAGGCTATTCGCAGGTCATCAAGCTCGGGCCGCGCTTTTCGCACCTGACCATTTCGCTGCCGTGATGGCCACGATGGGCCGCGTGCCCATCCTTCTGCAGAACCGCAACACGAACCCCAGCGCGACGCTGTTCCGATGAAGCCCTTGTCTAACCTGCCGGCCGCCGTGCCACAAGCCGTTCTGGGCGCGCTGCTCGGGCAGCAGACCCGCCAGATCACGCTGGAGACGGCGCTCGCCTTCGACAACCTCGTCGTGGAGCGCTTTACCGCCACCGAAGCGGTATCGGCCTCGTTTGTGCTGCACGTCGATTGCCTGAGCCCATCGGCGCATCTGGACACCGCCAAGCTCGCCTCGCAGGAAGTCACGCTGCGCCTGCTGCAAGCCGACGGCAAGCGACGCGCGTGGCACGGTTACGTGGCCGATTGCGCATCGCTGGGCGGCGATGGCGGCCTCGCACGCTATCGGCTGCGCGTCGTGCCCTGGCTCGACCGCCTGCGCACACGCAGCGACTGCTTCGTCTACCAGGACAAGACCGCGCTCGAGATCATCGAAGACGTCTTCGCCGACTACCCTGTCGCGCACTACCAGATTGCCGTCACGCAGCCGTGCGCCAAGCGCTCGATCTGCTGCCAGTACCGCGAGAGCAACTACGCCTTCGTGATGCGCCTGCTGGCCGAGGAAGGCCTGTCGTTCCGCATCGAGCACGCGCAAGGCGACGAGAAACAGCAAGGCAGTACGCAGTCGCGCCACACCGTAGTCATCTTCGACAACGCTGCGCAGCGGCCCACGTGCCCGCAGCCCGAGATCCGCTTCCACCGTGTCGACGCGACGGAAAGCGAAGACGCCATCGAGCGCCTCTCCCACACGCACAGCGTCGGCACGAATGCCGTCACGTTGGCCTCATGGGACTACAAGGCCCTGGCCGCTACCGCAGCACAGGCGACCGCGAGCGACCCCGGCGGCGAACTGCCCACGCTCGAGCGCTTTGAAGCCTCGGGGCCGTATCAGTTTGCCGATGCGCAAGGCGCCAGCCTGGCCGCGCAACTGCGCATGCAGGCACACGAGGGTGCCTACCTGCGCTACGAAGGCCAAGGCAGCGTGCGCCAATTGGGCGCCGGCCAGCGCTTCACGCTCACGCAGCATTTCGACAGCAAGCACAGCGAGTTCGTCACGCTGCAGGTGGAACACGAAGCCGCCAACAACCTCGGCGCCGACATCGCACGGTTGCTCTCCACCACCGAGATCGAATCGGGCAGCTACCGCAATCGTTTCGTGGCCGTGCCGGCCGAGGCCCCGATCGTGCCGCCGTACCGCCGCCGCCCGACCGCACCTGAGGGCCAGGCCGCCGTGGTCATTGCCGAAGAAGGCGCACCGCTGACCACCGACCGCGACCACCGCGTGCGCGTACGCTTTCCGTGGCTGCGCGCGCCGGAAGCCGGCGCGTTCTCCGACCCGGCCGGCAACGACCGCACGCAGGTCACCGCCTGGGTGCGCGTCGCCACCGCCAGCGCGGGGCCGAACTGGGGCGGCCACCACCTGCCGCGCGCCGGCACGCAGGTGCTGCTCACCTTCATCGATGGCGACATCGACCGTCCGATGGTCGCCATGCAGCTGCACAACGTGCAAGACGCCCTGCCCTGGGCACCTGCCGATGCGCCGCTTGGGCAAGCCCTTTCCGGCTGGCATTCACAAGGTCTTGGCGGTGACGGCTACAACCAGTGGGTCGTCGACGATCATCCCCGCCAGTTGCGCACGCGGCTGGCAAGCTCCACCGCCAACAGCCAGCTCAACCTCGGCTACGTGACCTCGCATGGCGCCACCGGCGGCGAGCGCGGCACGTGGCGCGGCACCGGCGCCGAGCTGCGCACCGATGCCTGGGCCGTGGTGCGGGCCGGCGCGGGCCTGCTGCTCTCGACCACCGCACGCCCTCAAGCCACCGGCACGCTGCTCGACGCACACGAGGCGCGCGGACAACTCACAGCCGCGCAGAAGACCGCGCAACGACTGTCCGATGCCGCATCGAGCCAGCAAGCGCTGCCGCTGGCTGCCAACGGAGCATTCGAGCCGATCGACAAGGCACTCGACCCCGCTCAGGACGGCAAGTACCCGAACAGCGTCAACGGACAGGACACGCAGCAGCCCGTCGACAGGTTTGGACAGCCGCTGCTGGTGGCCGAATCGCCTTCGAGCATCGCCCTCGCCTCGCACGCCACGACCACCGTGTATGCGGGCCGCCATCTGCACGGCACGGCGCAGGCGGATTGGCATCTTGCAGCGGGCAATGTCATCGCCGCTGCGGCCGCCAAGGGCGTGAGCCTGTTTGCACAGCGCAACGGCATCCGCGCGATTGCGGAGGGCGGGCCGGTGTCCATTCAGGCGCATACCGATGCGCTCGCCGTGCTGGCGGACAAGGCGGTCACCGTGACTTCGTCAGCGGATTCGGTGGAGATCCTCGCGCAGCAGAACATCGTGCTGCATGGCGGGGATTCCCTGATCCGGCTGGAAGGGAATGCGGTGACGTTTGAGACGTCGGGGTTGTTGTCGGTGAAGGGGGCTGGGCATCCGTTGGTGGGACCTGGGGGGCAGGCGGCTGAGTTGCCGGCGTTGCCGGTGGGAACGCTAGCTGAGCCCGTCCACGAGATTGAATTGCACTATCACTATGACGACCTCACTCCGGTTGTGGAAGCGCCCTACAAAGTTACCTTCGACAACGGCACCGTATTGGAAGGCACATTGAATCAGGATGGATACAAGCTCTTGAAGGGCGTTCCAGCCGGCGCATACCAAGTGGACTATGGAGAAGACTCACGGGATTGGAAGGCGCCACCGCTTTCGCGGGACGACGCTGCATACAACAAAAAAGAGGTCCAGCAGGAAGGCTCCGAAATGATTGAACGTGCGCTTAAAACTGAACCTCCCATCGTTGGAGCTCAAGCATGAGCGGAACGCGCAGCGAGATCGAGCGATTCTTTCGGACGCTATTGCTTGGTGATTTTGAAGAGGAACAAAGCACCAGCGCACAACTCGTAGGTGGGCTGATCTCTATGGTGCCCGTCCTGGACCAAGTAATGGACGCTCGCGACATCACCGGCACCCTTTTCCAAATCAATAGACGAGGGGGGTTCCAGTACGCAGATAGCACTCAGCTTGTCAATCTCGGATTCGCTGCGTTCGGCGCCATCCCGGAAATTGGCAGCGCTTTCAAAACGGTTTTCAAGCCACTTTGGAAAGAGCGGCGAGCCGCCAAGGGTGCAATACATACTGGCCTTGAAGCTATTGAAGGCCTCCTTGGCTTAGGCAAAGGGGGCGCGATCAGATGGGTCCGCCAGGAACTACTAGGCAAGTGGGTCGTCCGCACAAATTCTGCTATCGCTCAAGTCGATACTGCCCTTGCCGCGGCCATTGAACTGACCGAATTCATTGCGACCGCGAGCGGTTGGAAAGATTGGCTGATCCCTGACCCAGTGCAAAATCTCGCCAAAGAGATTCTCCCTTCGCTCAAGAAACTCAGAGGCCAGATTGGTGGACCGTTGCAGCGCGCCAGCAATGAAATCTATGCCTTCCTTGAAGACCTGCTGGGCGAGCAAGCAGCCGCAATCGTCATGGCTGCCGGACAGAAAGCAGTGGCTGGATCAGCGACACCTGGGCTCCGGGCAAAGTCTGGGAACAATAAGGCGGACCTCCATCCCAGAGGCCGCACGCCAGAGCGGCAGGGTAGGACCAAAGTGAGAGAAAGTGATCGTACTAGTGCAAAGAAGAATAGCGGGCGGCTACATGCAGCCATACAACTCACGCGCAAAACATTCGCGAACCTGGCCAGTCAAGAGAAGGGGCTGGTAGGCGAGCATATGGTCGACTATCACGAGGTTCAACGTCTCAGCGGCAGTTGGCCTCACGATAAGCTAAAGGGGCGTTGGGCGCCCGCGACAATCAAAAAAATCAATGTAGACAAGCGGCCAGTCAATCTAAGACTGATTGACCTGCCCAAAGTGAACCACGCGGGCCTCGATGCTGTCTGGCAGCATGGAGCAGCCTATACGGTAACGGAAGCCAAGGCCCGCGAGAGCATAGGAGCGGCTTATGGGCTTGGGAAGTATTTGGTAAGAGAGGGAAAGATTCCTGCTGTAACGGGACTCAGCCCAGAAAACGAGCTTCTACACTATCTGTTGAGTGACAGTAGCGACAAGAGAGGAACTGTCTCGCCCAAGGTACAGATGTCCACGGAATGGGTAGAGGATCGCTCCAAAAAAGAGGGGCTTGACGCTCAGTCGGAGCTAGCCTTACGCCAAATCAATGCTTCTCGCTACCATCGACGTACTGTCCTGGTGACATTCGAGTCCAAGGGGGCGCTCGATCACGCTCAGGCCCTGGTGGATATTCATGCGGGGAAGCAGGACAAAGATGTTCATCCACATACCGAGCACGGGATCACTAAAGAATGGGAAGCAAGCGCAATCGACGCCGTCGTTAAAGCTCGAGATCGTGCCCGTGCTGCAAAAAACTTGGCGCCTCGAGGAGAACAAACAAAAGGCTCCAAGGGCACTAAGCAGCCAAGGAAGCCACAACAGTAGAGCGATACTCGCCCCATCTGTGTTCCGGATACCGCAAGCCAGTACCTATGACCGAAGCTACATTTCGAAGCCGTCGCCGGCAAAAGTTCCTAACGGAGCGATTCTACGAACTCAACAAGAGCTGGCTCTCAACACTGATTCTCGAAAACGAGAGTGAAGAGCGGAACAACGTAAGCCCGTCAGACCCGGCTTTCGCGGGGATTGCCGGAAGCACGTTCAAAGAAAAGCTGAACCTGCTGAAGCTTCACTACACAGCCGGTTCGCCCATTGAGGCTCTTCTACCGCTATATACCGATGCCGTGAACGCCTTGGGCAACTGGCATGAAGCTTACCTGACCTATATTAAGGCGCTCGCTGCTGAATCGGGCGACGAGCTCCGTGAAGACAGCACACCGCTAGAGTTTGAAGACTTATACGCCTTTCAAATAGCCATCGATATGGTGAGCCTTGGTGTCCTGTTTGGGGATGGTGCGGCCCTGCGCAGAATCGCCGTTTGGCTGCACCCATACCGCAGCGACGATATCCTGTTTGAGGAACTCGTCTCGCGGGCGGTGCCTGATCCTCAACGCGATATAACCGAGTACTTCCATGTCGTCCCATATGACGCGCTGATCGATTCGTTCTACTCCCCGGAAAGTCCCGCTGCATCCGCTGCAGAGATCGAGAAATACTTGGCCGGTTGGTATAAAGCCTTTGAGGGTGCCCCCTGGCATGATGGACACGTGCACGCCGCAGAGCACCAGATACCCTACTACGGCTATTGGTCCTTCGAATCGGCGGCGATCTCTGTACTGCACAACATTGACGACCGCTCCTTTA
The DNA here is from genome assembly GCF_905397375.1 of Ralstonia mannitolilytica. Taxonomy (GTDB): domain Bacteria; phylum Pseudomonadota; class Gammaproteobacteria; order Burkholderiales; family Burkholderiaceae; genus Ralstonia; species Ralstonia mannitolilytica. The sequence continues at coordinate 1,198,857 of NZ_CAJPVG010000001.1, read as the reverse complement.
GGGATCAGTTGGTATACCCAAAAGATCTTGCCGACTGGGCCCGAGCAAATAAATCGGTCGAGCGGCTCGCACCAGACGCCGGTATCGACTCAATCACCGCAGCAGCCGGTATGCGTTGCGATGCAAATAGCCCGTGCCCCAGAGCGGGGTATTGGATGACGCCCGCAAAGCGCGGATCACGTCGGTATTTCAAGCTAGGCGAAATCATGCCGGAAGTCGCATCCGATTACGGAGCGACCATCTGGCAGTGGGATAGCGATCAATCTGATCCGAAGCTGTAAACGCTGGGGAAATGTGGGTTGAAGCCCCAGCAATTCGGGCGCCCGCTCCAGCACCACCAACAAAACACCATGGGCATACTGAAAAAACTCTTCAGCCGAAACGCCAGCGCCCGGGACGCCAACCCGCCCCCACCGCCGAAAGACGACGACACCTCGTCCGACGTCGCCCCCGAACTCGCCCCTGCCTTGGAGGCCTACCAACAAGGCCAGTACGAAACGGCCATCACCGCGGCAGCACCCTACGCTGATCGCCACGCCGACGCCAATCGCCTATGCGCGCTCGCCTATTCGGACATGCGCCGCTATCCCGAGGCCTTTCCTTACTGGCTTGCATTGTTCGAACAGGAACCGAGCGCGCACAACGCACTGCAGCTGGCGACGACGTCCGTCATGTGCGGCGAACTGAAGCGCGGCGAAGCGTGGTTGATGAAGTTCGACGAGATCAACGAGCAGACGCACGAGATGTCCAGCGTCACGGCTCGCACGCAGTTCATCTCGTCGCTCACGCAGAGCGGGCACGTGGCCGAGGCATTGCCGTATCTGGATTGGCTGCGCGATGTCTACGCGCACGTTCGCATCACCGATTCGCACTTCCTGTACATGCGCGGCATTCCGTTTTTCCCGAGCTTTCTGGAAAACAGCCTGCCGATTCTCAAGGCCACCCTGCCGGCCGAGGCGGTCGCTCAGTGGTATGGCGTGTTGTCGGGGCAGTTGGATGAGGAAGGCGAGGCGCAGCTCGGGGCGTGGCTGCAATCGTTGAGCGTCACCGCAGAAAGTTGAGCTGCGCCGGCAGTTGATAGCCGACTGGGCTTCTCGGAAAGCGCCAGTCGGCCAAGGTCTTCAGGCCCGCCGCAAGACGCAATGAATCGGTCGCGCCGCACCCTTCAGGAGTGGCAGACACCCGCCTGTCACTCCCCGCCTCCCGGCGCCAACACCTCACGCTGCCCATTCCGCCCCATCGGCGACACCAGCCCCGCCGCTTCCATCTGTTCGATGAGCCGCGCGGCACGGTTGTAGCCGATGCGCAGTTGCCGCTGCACGGAGGAAATCGACGCGCGGCGCGTGTTGAGCACAAACGCCGCCGATTCGTCGTAGAGCGGATCGGCTTCTGCATCGCCGCTATCGCCACCGAACAAATCGCCGGTTGCGGTAGCTTCACCCGGATCACCGGCGAGGATGGCTTCGTCGTATTCGGGTTCGCCAAACTGCTTCCAGTGTTCGACCACGCGGTGCACTTCTTCATCGGCAACGAACGCGCCGTGCACGCGCTGCGGATACCCAGTGCCCGGCGGCAGGAACAGCATGTCGCCCTGGCCGAGCAGCGATTCGGCGCCCATCTGGTCGAGAATCGTGCGCGAGTCGATCTTTGAGGACACCTGGAACGCCACGCGCGTCGGAATGTTCGCCTTGATCAGGCCGGTGATGACGTCCACCGACGGACGCTGGGTCGCCAGAATCAAATGAATGCCGGCGGCACGGGCCTTTTGTGCGAGGCGCGCGATCAGCTCTTCGATCTTCTTGCCGGCCACCATCATCAGGTCGGCCAGTTCGTCGATCACAACCACGATCATCGGCAGCGTCGAGAGGGGCTCGGGCGCATCGGGCGTCAGCGAGAACGGATTCGGCACCTTGCGGCCGGCCTGTTCTGCCGCGCGGATCTTCTGGTTGTAGCCGGCCAGGTTGCGCACGCCCAGCGCCGACATCAGCCGGTAGCGCTTTTCCATCTCGCCCACGCACCAGTTCAGCGCGTGCGCGGCCTGCTTCATGTCGGTCACCACGGGCGCGAGCAGATGGGGAATGCCCTCGTACACCGAGAGCTCCAGCATCTTCGGGTCGATCATGATCATGCGCACGTCGTCTGGCGTGGCCTTGTACAGCATCGACAGGATCATCGCGTTGACGGCAACCGACTTGCCGGAGCCCGTTGTGCCGGCCACCAGCAGGTGCGGGGCGCGTGCGAGATCCGTCACCACCGGGTTGCCGGTGATGTCTTTGCCCATGGCCAGCACAAGGTGCGACGCATGCGACTGGAAATCCGCCGCGTTCACGACTTCTGACAGGCGGATCATTTCGCGGCGGGCGTTGGGCAGCTCCAGGCCCATGCACGTCTTGCCAGGGATGGTTTCGACGACGCGGATGGACGTCACGCCCAGCGCGCGCGCCAGGTCTTTCATCAGCCCGACAACCTGCGCGCCGCGCACGCCTACCGCCGGGTCGACTTCGAAGCGCGTAATGACCGGCCCCGCGGAGGCGCCGACCACCGTGACAGGCACCTTGAACTCTGCCAGGCGCTGCGCGATGAGGTTGCTGGTTTCCTCGAGGTGTTCGGCAGAGACCGACTCCGCGTTGCTCGAAGCCGCCGTCAGCAACGCAGTGCTCGGTAGCCGATAGTCCCGTGGCACGATCGGCTCGGCCTGGCTGGCCGGGGCCGGCGCAGCGCGCGACACCACTTCGCCCACCACGGCGGGCAGCACGATGCGCGGTTTGGGCGCGGGCGGTGCCGCCACCGGAGCGACGGGCTCGGCCGGCGGTGCAGCGGGGACGGGTCCGGCTTGCGGCAGCGCTTCATCCGCAAGAACCGACTGCGCCCCGGGCGCTGCCGCGTGCGGCTCGGGCGTCGTTGCGGTGGGTGGCAGCAGCTCCCGCAGTTCGGCCAGCAAGGCCTCGGCCTCCTGGCGCACGGCGTCCAGATCCACCACGGGGGGTTCGGCCGCAGGTGCCGGCGGTTCCACGGGTGCCGGCGGCACCGGTTCGGCGAGCTGCGCGGGTGCGGGCGCCTGTGCGGGTGGGCTGGGCGGCGCCGCGGTCTTCAGCCCCAGCTGCGGCTGATGAAACGGGCTGCTGACGATGGTGGCACGCGGCTTCGGGCGATCTTTCGGTGCGGAGGCCGGCACCGCAGCGGGCGCGGCGGCTGCCGGGGGCATTGGCTTTGCAACTGCCGGCGCCTCGCCGGACGCGGCTTTCTGCGCATCGAGCAATGGCCAGATCTCTCCGGGCTGGGGCGGCGACGGACGCGTGCGAGGCGGTGGCTGCCAGGCCGGCTGGCGACGTGCGGAAACGGCTTCGATGCCGCGATGCCGGACTGCCGGTTGCGCGGTGCCTGCGCTGCCCGTCCAGCGCACGGACGCTGCCCCGCCCAAGCCCAGGGCGGTGGGCTTCAGGACGTCTTCATGCGGTTCGTCGCGCGGTTCGGCGGGTGTGTCGGGGGATGCATCCAGCGTGCGGCTGCGCGTGACGAGCTGGCGCCACGAGCGCCCAAACACCATCGGCGCCACCCAGATCAGCACGCCGAGCATCAGCACAAACGCGCCCGTCCATCCAAGCAGCTGCGAGAACACCGAAGACAACGCCCGTCCGACTGCACCGCCAGCCTTATCCTGTGGGTCGGCGCCGGACGTCAGTGCCTCGAGCGCGGCACTGGCGCACAGCACCACGAGCGTCACCAGCCAGAGCCTGACGGTGCCCCGACCCCTGAGCACGTGGCGCTCCCCTGCCAGCATGCGCACGGCATACCGCCACGCCAGCGGCAGCAGCCATACGGTGGAAATGCCAAACCAGCCAAGCCCCATGTCGAACGCCATCTACAAATGCCAGGCCGCGATTGTAGCGGGGCGCGCCGCAGCCATGAGAAACGGGCCGGCCGAAAAGCACTGGCCGGGCGAGCGCCGTTGCAATACGGCCTCGCCGATATGGGCTCTTCGATGGCAGACCGCCTGGTCCACGCCATGCACGCCGTCCTGCGCCCGGAGTCCATGCAGGTAACGTTGGGGCGACTTCCCACGGGGCAGGCCCCGCATTTGCTTGCGCCATGGGGAACCGCGTTTCCCGAGGAGGAGGCCCCATGTCACTCATCGTCGCCGCACGTTTCGACACGTTCGAGCGCGCCGAAGCCGCTGCGCGCACGCTCTTCGCAGAGCGTTTTTCCGAGGAAGACGTGAACGTCTTCTTCGTCAATCCGTCCGGCCAGCACGCGGCCTACCCCATCGGTGGAGACCGGAATGCCGACCCCGGCGCCGCCCGCGCACATGCCGGCGCGGGCAAGGGCATGGCCATCGGCGCAGCGATAGGCGCGGTGGCTGGGGTGGTGGTGCTGATTGCGCTGCACGTGGCCGTGCTGTTTTCCGTGGTGGCGGCCGGCGTGGGCGCCTATATCGGCTCGCTCGCCGGCGCGATGATCGCCACGCGCGACGAACCGCAGCCCAGTCAGCCGCCCGACGCCACGTTGCGCACGCGGCATTCGGGCGTCCTGCTTGCCGTGCGCGTCATGCCGGAGCGCGAGGCCGATGCAGCGCGCATCCTCGCGGCTGCCGGCGGCATGGACGTCGAAGAGGCAGCGGGCCGTTGGCGCAACGGCGAGTGGATCGACTTCGACCCGCTCAGCCCCGCGAGGCTCAACCCGAAGGTCAGCGCCCGCGCAGCGTAGTCCGACCCGTCAGGCCGCCTGGCTCGATGCGGTGCCGCCCGGCTGCACGGGCACGGGCTGCGCCTGCTTGTCGTTGAGCATCGTCCACACCAGGATGGCCGCGACGATATCGAACACCGCCAGCGCCACGAACAGCGGGTTGTAGCCGATGGTGGCCGCCAGCGTGCCGACCGCCAGCGAGAACAGCATGCCGCCCAGGTAGCCCGACATGCCTGCCAGACCCACGGCGGTACCGACCTCGTGCTTGCCGAACATGTCGGACGTGAGCGTGTACAGCGCGCCCGACAACGTCTGGTGCGCAAAGCCGCCCACACAGAACAGCGCAATCGCCGTGTACGGGCTGGTCGCCAGCCCGATGCAGGCGGGGCCGATCATGCATACGCAGCCCGTCACCATCACGAGCTTGCGCGACGTCACCAGCGACACCTTGAACCGCTTCTGGAACCACGGCGCGAGGTAGCCGCCCAACACGCACCCCACGTCGGCCGCCAGGAACGGCAGCCACGCGAACAGCGCGATCTCCTTGAGGTTCATGTGGCGCTCGGTGGCCATGTACAGCGGAATCCAATAGTTGAACGTCTGCCACGCAGGCTCCGAGAGGAAGCGCGGCACGGCAATCCCCCAGAACCGCTTGCTGCCGACGATCTTGCCCCACGAGGGCTTGGGCGCGTCGGCATCGTCGTCGGGCGCTTCCTGCCCGGCGCGGATGTACGCATGTTCTTCGGCCGACAGGCGATGGTGCTTGGCCGGCACGCGGTACAGCACGAACCACAGCACGCTCCACACCAGCCCCATCGCGCCGATCACGGCAAACGCAAAGCGCCAGTTGCCGTGCAGGATGCACCAGACCACCAGCGGCGGCGCCACCACCGCGCCCACTGACGAGCCGATGTTGAACCAGCCGGTGGCAATCGAGCGCTCCTTGGCTGGAAACCACTCCGACGTGGCACGCAGCGCAGACGGAAAGCCGGCCGCCTCGGTCATCCCCAGCATCGCGCGGAACGCCGCCAGCGAGAGCCAGCCGCCGGCCGTGCTGTGCAGGATGCAGACGGCCGACCATGCCGCCGCAAACAGCGCAAAGCCCAGCTTGGTGCCGAGCACGTCGAGCACGTAGCCCGCCACCGGCTGCATCACCATGTACGCCGCCTGGAATGCCGCGACGATGTAGCCGTACTGCTGTGTGCTGATGTTCAGTACCTTGTTGACTTCAGGCGCTGCAACGGCGAGCGCATTGCGCGCGAGGTAGTTCATGATCAGGCCGCTCAGCACGAGCCCGATGATCCACCAGCGCAAGCCTTTGATGGGTTTCATGTGTTGTCTCCTGAGCGCCCCGCCGTGTGTTCTTCTGTGTGGGGCGTACTGCGGTTCAGAGGTGTAGAACGGGTTCCGGGAGTCCGGCCACGCCCGGGCGCACTGCAAACGTGGCGCCCGAGAGCGGGTCGTCGCCGATCATGATCGACGTAACGAACAGGGTGTCCAGCCCCGGCCCGCCAAAGGCGCACATGGCGGGCTTGGGCGTGGGAATGGCGATACTGCGATCGAGCTGGCCGTCCGGCGTGAACCGGTGCACGACGCCCGCATCGTTGCCGCAGATCCAGTAGCAGCCGTCGGCGTCGACCGCCGCACCATCGGGCCGGCCGGGGTGCGCGTTCATGTCGATGAAGACGCGGCGGTTGTGCGGCGTGCCGGTGTCGACGTCGTAATCGAAAGCCCAGACCGTCTGACGGCTTGCATGCGAATCCGACAGATACATCGTCTTGCCATCGGGGCTGAACGCCAGGCCGTTCGGGACGATCAGGTCATCGATGACGGCATCGACGCGCCCAGTGCGCGCGGCATCTGCATCAAACCGATACAGCTTGCCCAGCGGCAGACCCAGCGAAGTGTCCAGCACCATCGTGCCGGCCCAAAACCGGCCTTGGCGATCGCAGCGACCGTCGTTGAAACGCATGTCGGGGCGAGCATGCGCCACCGTGGCGAGGCGCTGCAGGGGCCCAAGTGCGACGCCGGCGCTGGGCGGTGGCGCGAGAAAGATGCCCGTTTCCATCGCCATCGCCCAACCGTTGGGCGCCATGGCTATACAGCCGGCCATCTCGGGCAGCGGCCAGCTGTTGGTCTGGCCCGAGAAGAAGTTCCAGCACCACAGCTTGCGGTCAGGGATGTCCGTCCAGTAGAGCGCCTGCTCGCCGGCATGCCAGACGGGGCTTTCTCCCACGCCGCATCGCATGGTGCCGATGCGTTCCACGTTCAGGGACATCGCGTCAATCTCCGAACGGGCCGGCCTTGACGAACGCGCCACCCTGGTACACCGCCGCCGGATCGTCAGGCGGCAGCGGGGGCTGAGCCTCGACCTGCGCGCGGAAGATCTCGCTCGTCTGCGTGGGCTGGTAGCCGAGGTGCGCGGCGTGGCGGTTGTCCCACCAGCGGTCGCGATTGTTCGACATGCCGTAGACCACCGTGAAGCCGACGTTCGGCACGAACAGGGCGCGGCGAATCAGCTGCTCCAGGTCGTCGTAGCCGAGCCAGGTGACGAGCATGCGGCGGTCCTTCGCTTCCGGAAACGACGAGCCGATGCGGATGGCCACCGTTTCGATGCCGTAGCGGTGGAAGTAGAAGCTGGCGAGCTGCTCCCCGAACACCTTGCTCAAGCCGTAGTAGCCATCGGGCCGGGTCGGTACCGTGCTGTCGATCACCTCGCCCTGCTTGTAGAAACCGATGGTGTGGTTCGAGCTGGCGAAGACGATGCGCCGCACGCCATGACGACGCGCAGCTTCGTACAGGTTGTAGGTGCCTGCGATATTGGCCGGCAGGATCTCTTCAAACGGCCGCTCGACCGACACGCCGCCCAAATGCACGATGGCGTCGGTGCCGGCGACGAGCGCATCGACGGCTTTCGCATCAGCCAGGTTGCACGGCACGATCTCCTCGCCGGTGCGTGCTTCGCCCAGATTTGATATATCAGACAAGCGCAAAGAATCGGCGTACTTGGGCAGGCGCTCGCGCAGCACCTTGCCGAGGTTGCCGGCGGCGCCAGTCAGCAGCAGGCGGTGGCAGCGTGTTGTCACGCCGTCGAGCGGATCGTTTTGAAGGTTGATTTCAGGGGTCATATCAGGTCACCGGGGCGGGGTTGAACAGGGCCAGCGCGTTATGCAAACCGAGCTTGTCGGCGCAGACTTGTTTGCGGCCGCTCGCCACGTCAAGAATCAGGTGGAACAGTTCCCAGCCGATATCGGCAATGGTGGCTTCGCCGGTGGCGATGCGGCCGGCGTCAAGGTCGATCAGGTCATGCCAGCGCTCGGACAGCGCCTTGCGCGTCGACACCTTGATGACCGGCGCCATGGCCAGCCCATACGGCGTACCGCGGCCGGTCGTGAACACCTGCAGGTTCATGCCGGAGGCCAGCTGCAACGTGCCGCACACGAAATCGCTCGCGGGCGTCGCCGCAAAGATCAGGCCCTTCCGACGCACTTTCTCACCGGGGCCAAGCACATCGACGATGGGCGTGCTGCCCGACTTCACGATCGAACCCAGGGCTTTTTCCACCACGTTGGAGAGCCCGCCCTTCTTGTTGCCCGGCGACGGGTTGGCGCTGCGGTCGGTCTGACCGCCGCTGAGATAGTTGTCGTACCAGGCCATCTCGCGCAGCAGCGCGCGGCCGACGTCTTCATCGATGGCGCGCGGCGTGAGCAGATGGATGGCGTCGCGCACCTCGGTCACTTCCGAGAACATCACGGTACCGCCCGCGCGCACGATCAGGTCCGCCGCAAAGCCGACCGCCGGATTGGCCGTCACGCCCGAGAACGCATCGCTGCCGCCGCACTGCACCCCGACCACGAGGTCGGATGCCGGGCAGGTTTCGCGCTGGCGCTTGTTGAGATGCTCCAGGCGGCGCTCGGCCATCTCCATGATGGCGTCGGTCATGCCGATGAAGCCGTCGAAGGCTTCGTCCTGCAGACGCAGCACCGGCGAATCAGCGGTGCCGGCCACTTCGATCGGAATGCGCCCACCCGGCGCAAGCTTCTCCGGCACAAGGCGTTCCGGGACGAGCTTTTCGCAGCCCAGGCCGATCACCATGATCTCGCCGCCAAAGTTCGGATTCAGCGCCAAGTTCTGCAGCGTGCGGATCGGCACGATGGCGGCCGGCGCGTTGATGGCGACACCGCAGCCGTACACATGGTTGAGCGCGACCACATCATCGACGTTGGGGAAGCGCGGCAACAGCTCGCGCTTGATGCGGCCGACCACGTAATCCGTCACGCCCGCCACGCACTGCACGCTGGTCATGATGCCCAGCACGTTCTTCGTGCCCACCGTGCCGTCTGCGTTGCGATAGCCCTCGAAGGTATAGCCCTCCAGTCTGGCGAGCTTCGGATCGGGGCGCGTGGCCAGCGGCAATTCATCCAGCGCGGGCGCAGACGGCAGCTTGACCGCATGCTCGTTGACCCAGCTACCGCGCGGCAGCGGCTTCACGGCATAGCCGATCACTTCGTTGTAGCGAATGATCGCGTCGCCTTCGGCCAAGTCGGCCAGCGCCACCTTGTGGCCTTGCGGCACGCCTTCGACGAGCACCGTGCCATCGGCCAGTGCCGTGCCGGCGGGCAAGCCGCGTGCGTTGACGACGATAGCGACGTTGTCACCGTCGTGCACGCGGATCGTCAGCGCCTTTTCAGTTGCGTTGCCGGCCTCAGGGGCCAGCGTCGGTTCAGACATCACAGACTCCGTGATTGATTCAAACTCAAACGGGCTTCTTTTCAGCGCCCCAGGCTCGGGCGCTTCGGGTCATACGTCCAGCCCGGCACGAGGTACTGCATGGCCATGGCGTCATCACGCGCGCCAGGGCCCAGGGTCTTGTACAGCGCATGGGCGGCCATGACGCGCTCCATGTCGATTTCGATGCCGAGGCCCGGCCGCTCCGGCACGGCCACGTGGCCGCCCTGGATGCGCAGCGGCTCGTACGTCAGCCGCTCCTCGCCCTCCTGCCAGATCCAGTGCGTATCGATGGCCGTGATGTTGCCGGGCGCGGCGGCAGCCACATGCGTGAACATCGCCAGCGACACATCGAAGTGGTTGTTGGAATGCGAGCCCCACGTCAGGCCCCACTCGTCGCACAACTGCGCCACGCGCACGGAGCCTTGCATGGTCCAGAAATGCGGATCGGCCAGCGGAATATCGACCGCGTGCAGCTGCACGGCGTGGCCCATCTGCCGCCAGTCGGTCGCGATCATGTTGGTGGCCGTCGGGATGCCGGTGGCGCGCTTGAATTCGGCCATCACCTCGCGGCCCGAATAGCCGGCTTCGGGGCCGCACGGGTCTTCGGCATAGGCCAGCAGATGCCCTTGGCCCTTGCACAGCGCAATCGCCTCGTTGAGCGACCACGCGCCGTTCGGGTCCAGCGTGACGCGGGCGTGCGGAAAGCGCGCCTTGATGGCGGCAATCGCTTCCATCTCATCCGCACCGCGCATCACGCCACCCTTGAGCTTGAAATCGGCAAAACCGTAGCGCTCGGTGGCGGCTTCTGCCAGGCGGGCGATGGCCGCGGGTGTCATGGCGGCTTCGTGGCGCAGGCGCAGCCAGTCGTCGGTGCCGTTCGCGCCATCCAGATACGGCAGATCGGTCTTGCGGCGGTCGCCCACGTAGAACAGATAGGCGAGCATCGGGGCGCTATCGCGCTGCTGGCCGGCACCGAGCAGCTCTGCCACCGGCACCACCAGAAACTGGCCAAGCAGATCGAGCAGCGCCGCTTCCACCGCCGTGATGACGTTGTCCATGCGCAGGTTGATCTCGTGCGGCTGGCGCAGTACCGCCGCTTCCGAAGCGGAGGTGACCTGGTGCACCGTCGCCTGATGCGCGGCATTGCCGGCACCGGCCAGCGCGCGGCGAATGCTGTTCAGCACGCCGTTGGTACGACCGATCGGTTGACCGACCACCAGCGGAATCACGCGCTCCAGCGCCTGGCGGATGCCCTCCCCGCCCGGCACCTCGCCCACGCCGGTGCGCCCGGCGTTGTCCTTCAGGATCACGAGGTTGCGTGTAAAGAACGGAGCATGCGCGCCGCACAGGTTCAGCAGCATGCTGTCGCGGCCCGCGACGGGAATCACCTGCATCTCCGTCACCCGCGGTGTGTGCGTGCGTGCGCCGGACTCGATCGATTGCAACGTCACTTACGAGGCTCCCGTGGCTTACAGCGGCTTGAGTTCCACACGCTTGATCTCGCCGACCATGAACAGGTAGCAGACGATGGCGACCAGCGCGTGGATCCCCACGTACACCAGCGCACCGTTGAACGACCCCGTGGTGTTGACGATGTAACCGATGGCGATGGGCGTGGTGATGCTCGACAGGTTGCCGAAGGTGTTCATCAGCGCGCCCGACAAGCCCGCAATCTGCTTGGGCGCCGTATCGGAGTTCACCGCCCAGCCCAGCGCGCCGAGGCCCTTGCCGAAGAACGACAGCGCCATCACCGCCACCACGATCGACTGCGCGTCGACGTAATTGCAGATCACCATGCTCATCGACAGCAGCATGCCCAGCACGATCGGCACCTTGCGCGCCACCGACAGCGAAGCCCCGCGGCGCAGCAGCGCGTCGGAAATGATGCCGCCCAGAATGCCGCCCAGGAAGCCGCACACCGCCGGGATCGACGCCACGAAGCCGGCCTTCAGGATCGACATGCCGCGCGCCTGCACCAGGTACACCGGGAACCACGTGATGAAGAAGTACGTGAGCGCGTTGATGCAGTACTGCGCGATGTACACGCCCATCAGCATGCGGTTGGTCAGCAGCTGCTTGACGTAGCCGAGGTTCGGGCCTTCGGTCTTGGCCACGCCCGCGCGGTCCATGTTGACCAGGCCGCCGCCGGCCTCGATGTAGTCGATCTCGGCGCGGTTGACGCGCGGGTGATCCTTCGGCTCGTGCACGGACATCTTCCACACGAAGGCCATGGCGATGCCGATCACGCCCATCACGATGAACACGTGGTGCCAGCCGAACTCGTGCACCAGCCACGCCATCAGCGGCGCAAACACTACCGTGGCCGCGTACTGCGCGGAGTTGAAGATGGCCGAGGCGGTGCCGCGCTCGTTGGCCGGAAACCATGCCGCCACGATGCGGCTGTTGGCCGGGAACGACGGCGCTTCAGCCGCGCCCACCAGGAAGCGCAGGCAAAACACCATGGTGACGGCCGCCGCGCCGGTAAAGAAGCCGACGGCGCCCTGCGCCAGCGTGAACACCGACCACAGCAGGATGCTGAACGTGTAGACCCGCTTGGAGCCGAATCGGTCGAGCAGCCAGCCGCCCGGGATCTGCGAGATCACATAGGCCCAGCCGAACGCAGAAAAGATGTAGCCCAGCGAGACGGCATCGATGCCGAGCTCCTTCTGCATGGCTGAGCCGGCGATCGAGATCGTTGCGCGGTCGGCATAGTTGATGGTCGTCACGATAAACAGCATCGCGAGGATCATGAAGCGCACGCGGCTCATGCGCTCGGCGCGCGGTACGGCCTGTGCTCCCACGGCGGGGGCTTTGATGTCCATCGTCTCCTCCTTGGCCGGCGCCCGTCATGCGCCGGTCGGTTCAGGTTGCCGGGTCCTGAACGGCCCGGCTTTTTTCTTCTTTCAGATACTTACTTCCACTGGCCGTCGACCAGACGGCGCAGTTGCAGCGGATTGCCGTCTTGCAATGCGTCGGGCAGCAGTTCTGCGGGCAAGTCCTGGTAGCACACCGGGCGCAGGAAGCGCTCGATGGCTGCCGTGCCGACCGAGGTCGTCCGCGCGTCGGTCGTTGCGGGCCAGGGGCCGCCATGCACCATGGCATGGCAGACCTCCACGCCGGTCGGCCAGCCGTTGGCCAGGATGCGGCCCGCCTTGCGCTCCAGGATCGGCAGCAGCGAACGCGCGATCTGCGTGTCGCCCGTGTCCAGGTGCAGCGTGGCCGTCAACTGGCCCTCGAGCGATTCGGCCAGCGTGCGCAGTTCTTCCGCGTCGCGGCAGCGCACGACCAGCCCGGTCGCCCCGAAGACTTCGTCGTGCAGCGCAGGCTGGGCCTGGAAGCTCTTCGCGTCGGTGGTGTAGAAGCCGGCCTGGCCGCGATTGGGCTCGCTGCTGCCCTGCCCGCGCGCGACGCAGCGTACGTTGGCCTCGCTCGCCAGCTTGTCGACGCCGCGCGTGTAGGCGGCGTGGATGCCGGGCGTCAGCATGGGCTGTGCGGGTGCCTGGTTCATGGCCTGCGCGGCGGCAGCCTCGAACGTGTCGAGATCCGGCCCCTCGATGGCGAGCAGCAGCCCCGGGTTCGTACAGAACTGGCCCGCGCCCATCGTCAGCGATGCCACGTACTGCTGACCGAGTGCAGCAGCGCGCTTGGCCAGGGCGTCGGGCAACAGGAAGACGGGGTTGATGGCGCTCAGCTCGCCATACACCGGAATCGGCTGCGGACGCGCCTGCGCAATGCGCAGCAGCGCCTGGCCGCCCGCGCGGGAGCCGGTAAAGCCCACTGCCTGGATGCGCGGATCGGCCACCAGGGCACCGGCCACATCGTTGTCTGCGAGGATCAGCGAGAACACGCCTTCCGGCAGCCCGCACTGCTCCACCGCGGCCTGGACGGCGCGGCCAACGAGTTCGGACGTGCCCGGGTGCGCCGGGTGAGCCTTCACGACCACCGGGCAACCGGCAGCCAGCGCCGATGCGGTATCGCCGCCAGCCACGGAAAACGCCAGCGGAAAATTGCTCGCGCCAAACACGGCCACCGGGCCCAGCGCGATGCGGCGCATGCGCAGGTCCGAACGCGGCAGCGGCTTGCGCTCGGGCAGCGCGGGGTCGATGCGGGCCCCCACGGCATCGCCCGCGCGTACGACGTTCGCGAACAGGCGGAGCTGGTTGCACGTGCGAGCGCGTTCGCCTTCAAGCCGTGGGCGCGGCAGGGCCGATTCCGCCATCGCGCGTTCGATCAGCGCGTCGCCCAGGGCCTCGATCTGGCTGGCAATGGCGTCAAGAAACGCGGCACGGGCTTGCGGCGCGGTCTCGCGGTAAACATCAAAAGCCGCGGCGGCCAGTTCAGCGGCACGCGCGGCCTCGGCCTTGGAGGCCAGGGTGAATTCCGGTTCGAGCCATTCCCCGGTGGCGGGGTTCATGGCGCGAACCTTGCCGGCACCACCCGCTACGCGGGCGGCACCCAACAACAGTTCGCCGCTCAATTGCATGAGAATTCCTCGTGTTTTCGGTTGCGCTCAGGCCGCAAGCTTCTCGACTTCGGCAATACGCGACACCAACGCTGACAGTTCTGCCATCTCGGCGTCGGTCAAGTCGGTCAACGGAGCACGGACCGGACCTGCATCACGGCCGATGACCTTCATACCGGCCTTGACGATCGACACCGCATAGCCGCGCTTGCGATTGCGCAGCTGGATGTACGGCAGCACGAACGCGTTGAGCATCTGGTAGACCTTGGCATTGTCGAATGCGCGCACGGCGGCGTAGAACTCTAGCGCGAACTTCGGCACGAAGTTGAAGATGGCCGACGAATACGTCGTCACCCCCATCGTCAGGTACGGCAGCGCGAACGTCTCCGCGGTCGGCAGGCCGCCGACGTAGGTGAAGCGGTCACCCAGGCGGGCGTAGATGCGCGTCATCAGTTCCAGGTCGCCCACGCCGTCCTTGAAGCCGACGAGGTTCGGGCAGCGGTCGGCCAGGCGCTCGAGGTGGTTCTCGTCTAGGACCTGGTTGGCGCGGTTGTAGACGATCACGCCCAGCTTGGTCGATTTGCAGACCTGCTCCACGTGCGCGGCCACGCCGTCGGCGGACGCTTCGGTCAGGTACGGCGGCAGCAGCAGGATGCCGTCGGCGCCGGCCGCTTCTGCGGCCTTGCAGTAAGCGATCGATTCGGCCGTGCCGCGGCCAGCCGGCGCAATCACCGGGAGCTTGCCGGCGGTTTCGGCCACGGCCGCGCGCACGACACGGTCGGTTTCCGCGGCGGTGAGCGAGAAGAATTCGCCGGTGCCGCCCGCGGCAAACAGGCCCGCTGCCGGGTGGCTGAACAGCCAGCTCAGGTTGGCGCGGTACGCCGCCTCATCGAACGACAGGTCGGACGGCTTGAAATGCGTGACCGGGAAGGACAGCAGGCCGGAGCCGATCTGTTGGGCGAACTCTTTGGGGGTATATCGGGACATGTCTCGCTCGACTGAATGCAGTGTGGTTGGTGAAGCAAATTCTTGCATCGCGATTGATTCAAGTCCAAAACAACTGCTGATTCGATTGATACAGAATTTGTATTGATACAGGGTCTTCCCTAACCTGAAGATTCAATGCTGCGGCCGCACGTGGCGACACGGCCGCGCAGCCGTCGGCACGGCATCACACCGCGCCTTCGGCCTCCACATACAGCGCGTACAGCGAGTGGGAACTGGCCATGTACAGGCGGTTGTTCTTGGGGCCGCCGAAGGTCAGGTTGGGGCAGCGCTCGGGCAGGTGGATGAAGCCGATCGGCTTGCCGTGCGCGTTGAAGACCTTCACGCCGTCGTGATCGGCCGAGTTCACGCCCACGCGCCCATCGGAGCCCCAGCCGCACCACAGGTTGCCGTCCTTGTCGACACGAAAGCCGTCCAGCGCGCCGGGGCCGTTGGCATCGATGAGCTTGGTCTTGTTGCTGGCCGTGCCGTCGGGCGCGATGTCGTAGCTCCAGATGCTGCGCGACGGCGTGCCCTTCCACTCCACGACGTACAGCTTCTTCTCGTCCGGAGAGAACGCGAGGCCGTTCGGGTTGACGAGGTCCGTGATGACCGCGCGAATGCTGCCGTTCGGGTCGATGCGATAGACGTTGGTGGTGGCCTGTTCGGGCTGGGCCTTGAAGCCCTCCCAGTTGCCGTTGATGCCGAACGTCGGGTCGGTGAACCACACGCTGTCATCGGACTTGACCACCACGTCGTTCGGCGCGTTCAGGCGCTTGCCCTGGTACTGGTCCGCCAGCACGGTGATGCGGCCGTCGTGCTCGGTGCGGGTGACGCGGCGCGTGACGGAGTGCTCGCAAGTGACGAGCCGCCCCTGCCGGTCGCGCGTATTGCCGTTGGCGTAGTTCGACGGCTCGCGGAACACGCTGAACGCGCCGTTCGTCTCGTCGTACTTCATGATCCTGTTGTTCGGGATGTCGCTCACCAGCAGGTAGCGGCCGGCCGGAAAGTACACCGGCCCTTCGGCCCAGCGCATGCCCGTGGCGAGCTGCTCGACCGAGCTGCTGTAGAGCCGGTACTTGAGGAAGCTCGGATCCAGCACCTCGACCGCCACATCGGGGTAGCGCGCGTTCGGCTTGAAGCCTTCGATCTTCTGCGCGGCCGCCAGGCCGCTGGCCGCCGCCAGGCCCGCGCCCGCCATGCGTTTGAGAAACGTGCGGCGACCGACTTCCGTGCTTTCCATGGACATGCTTGTCTCCAGAGTTGTCGTCAGCCCTCCTGCTCCAAGGGCGAGCCGATTCTTGCACCGCCAATCTTTCCGCTTCAAGATAAGGTCTGACTCAATCCATACCCGTTTTGAATCGATGTTTGAACTGAGCCAACTCCGCTGCTTCGTCGCCGTGGCCGAAGAACTGCACTTCGGGCGCGCGGCGGAGCGCCTGCACATGACGCAGCCGCCGCTCTCACGCCAGGTGCGCCTGCTTGAACACCAGGTCGGCACCGAGCTGCTCGAGCGCAACAGCCGCTCGGTCAAGCTGACGGCGGCCGGGCGCAGCTTTCTGCCGGATGCGTCGCGCATCCTGCGCCTGGCAGACGAAGCGGCAGCCACGGCACGGCGCGTGGCCACGGGGGCCGCAGGCGCACTGGCGATCGGTTTCACGGCATCGGTGGGGTATGGAAAGCTGCCGTCGCTGGTCAGCGCGGTGCGGGCCGCTTCGCCCGGCGTGCGATTGACGCTGAAGGAAATGGTGAGCGGCGCGCAGCTGGCCGCGCTCAATGCGCGGGAAATCGACGTGGGCCTGCTGCGCCCGCCGGTGGAGCATGGCGAGCTGGTTGCGACGCCGTGCTCGCAGGAAGCGCTGGTCATTGCACTGCCGGAAGCTGTGGCCGACCGATGGCCGCAGCGCCCCAGCCTGCGCGATTGCGAGGGCCAGCCGCTGCTGATGTATTCACCGTACGAGGCGCGCTATTTCCACCAGATGGTGAGCGGCCTGTTCGAACGCGCGGAGGTGCTGCCCGACATCGTCGAGTACGTCAGCCAGATCCATTCGATGCTGGCGCTGGTGCGTGCGGGCATTGGCGTGGCGCTCATCCCCGCCGCCGCCTCGATGCTGCATTTCGAAGGCGTGGTCTATCGCCCCGTCCGCACCACGCCCGCCAAGCCCGTCGAACTGTGGATGGCCTATCGCAAGGACAACGACAACCCGGTGTTCAACCTGCTCAAGGGCGTGCTGCACGCGGCGCTGTCTGAGCGGCGCTGAGCTCACGCGGCACTGCGCTTGCTGCACCCGATGGCGATTCCCACTCGTGTGGAGACGCCATGATTGACGCATCCCTTTCTCTTCGACGCCCAACCTTGTGGGCGCTCGCCCTGACGGCCGGGCTTGCAGCCGTGCTGTCTCACCCCGCGCAGGGCAAGCTGCCGCCGCCGTCCCCTGTCGAGCAGGCGGCCGCAGCGCAGCAGGCCGAGACCGAACGCGCCCAGAAAGCCCAGGAACAGGCCAAGCTGACCGAGGTACAGGACCGCCTGGCGGCCCGCTTCGGCAAGAGCGGCAACCAGGCTCCCGATGCCGTGACGTCGACCACCGAACTGCCCAAGGCGGTGGCAGAGGCCCCAGGCTCCACCGGGCCGCATGGCGGGTCGCGACCGAGCGCAGAATCGCACTCGGGCAGCGCACGCTAGGCCGTCAGCGGAAACCCGGCGTCAAACGTGGACGCCACGTCCAGCCGCTGTTTGAGCAGCCCGACCTTGACGTAGAAATCGGCCGTGCGCTGCTGCTCGGCAATGATCGATGCATCGATGGGGCGCCACACCGTCTGACGCCGCGCAAACTGCAGCCGTGCGGCCTCCGGGGCAATACCGATGATGCGCGCCAGCGTGGCCGAGAAGCTGTCGACATGCTGGTACGACCACGCCTGCGCACGTACCACACGCTGCAGGAAATCGCGCAGCACCTCGCGCTTGGCAGCCAGCGCCGCGTCGGTGGCGGCCAGGTAGCTCAGGCCCGACCACAGCCCTCGCCCGCTCACCAGCACGCGCGCGTGGCGGGCGGTCTCGGCCATCGCCGTGTAGGGCTCCCAGGTCGACCACGCATCGATCGAACCGTTGACGAGCGCCAGCTTGGCATCGGCGGGCGGCAGAAAACGGAAGTTGGCGTCGTCCGGCCCCAGCCCGGCAGATTCCAGCGCCTTGAGCGCCACGAAATGCCCGATCGACCCGCGATTGGTGCCGATCGATTTGCCCTTCAGATCAGCCGCCGTCTTCAGCGCGGAATCGGGCCGCACGAGCACGGCGGTGCCGTATGGGTCCGACCGGTTGGCGCCGATCAGCTTGATGCGCGTGCCGGCGGCCAGCGCAAAGATGGCCGGTGCATCGCCGATCGGCCCCAGGTCCACGGCCCCGGCATTGAGCGCTTCGGCCAGCGGTGCCGCAGCCGGAAACTCCGTCCACTGGATCTCGTACGGCACGCCCTTGAGCGCATCTGCGGCCTCAAGCAGCGCACGCAGGCCGCCTTTCTGGTCGCCGGCCTTGAGGACGGGGCGTGACTGCAGCGATTGCGCGAAGGACAGCGCAGGCGCAGCGGCCAGCGCCAGGCCGGATTGGAGCAAACGTCGTCGGGAAGTGGACATGTCGATGGCCTGTCGGTCTGATGTGTGGGTCAATCAATGAATGAAGCCGCCCTTCACGTAGCGCACGGGTTCGGCATCCATGCGGGCGATCAGGGCGTCGAGGCCGCCGGTGGGCGATCCGACGGTTTCACGGTGGGTGGAGGTGCACAGGAAATCCGCATCGGACCACGCCGTGCCAGGCTGCCCGCGCGCACGCAGCCAGCCGTCGCGATCGGCCAGCAGTTGCGTGCCGGCAAACGCCTGCGGCGCGGTGCCGGCAATGGCGGCGAAGACCGGCCACGCCTCGGGGCTCGCCGCCACGCAGCGCATCTGGAACGGACGCACCGGCGCGGGAAGCTTGCCGTCTGGCGTGACGAGGAGCGTCTGGAAGCGCGGGTCTTCCAGGGGAATCCGGTCCGCCGTGTCGACGGCCACCACGCGCACGCGCTGGCCGTTGCGCCATGCAGCCAGCGGCGTGGGCGGCGCGTCGCCGCAACGTACGGGCAGCGCGGGAATCGCCACCGGCACCGGCCATCCGCCGGCACGCACGCCGCCGCTGGCAGCCAGCACGTTCATGTAGTCGAGCGCGGCCCAGAGGTCTGCGTCGCTCAGTCGATTGGCAAAGGCCGGCATGGTGGCGTTGCCGTGCGCATCGTGCATGCCGTGCGCGATATGCCAGAACAGCTCGCCATCGGCACGGCGACCGAGGAGCGGGCCCACGACCGTGGGCGGCCAGCGTGTGAGCGTGGCGGCCAGCGGCCCTTCGCCGCGGCCGTCTGTGCCGTGGCAGCTTGCGCATGCGGCGTGGTAGACGTGTGCGCCTTGCGTGATCGACGCCAGCGAGAACGCGGTCGGGCTCACATGGAAGCTCGTCGGCACGGCGGCCGAAAACACCACCGCCGAGGGCCAGGGCGCCACCACGAGCAAGCCCGCCGCCACACCAAACGACACCGCGCGCCAGCGACGCACGAGCAAGGCCGTGCACACAGCCAACAAGGCAAGTACCACAACGATCAGCGTGAGCCCGAGTTGCCGTGCCTGCCCGAGGTCGATCAGCAACGTCTCGCCGGCAATGCGGACGGCCCAGGGCCACGCGGGCTGGCCATGCACGTCGCCTGTCAGCCCCAACGCGCGCCAGACGGTGAGCACACTGTGCTGCGCCCATTGCAGGAAGACGAGCAGCGCGTTGAGCCACACCGTTGGCGGCGGGCCGCTCATGATGCTTCGGTCATCTACCAGCTCTCGGCCAGCCCGAGATGGCGGAGCGCCTCATGCCGCAATGCGCCGAGCCTCGGATCGCCACGGTGGCGCGGATACGGCAGGTCGACCGTCAGCTCCGCCGCGATGCGCGCCGGGCGCGGGCTGAAGATGACGACGCGCTGCGCCAGGAACAGCGCCTCTTCCACATCGTGCGTGACCAGCACCGTCGAAAACCGCGCACGCTGCCAGAGCGACACGAGCTCGCTCTGCATGGCCAGCCGCGTGAGCGAGTCCAGCTTGCCCAGCGGCTCATCCAACACCAGCAGCTGCGGATCGTTGACGAGCGCACGGGCCAGCGCCACACGCTGCGCCATGCCGCCCGACAGCTCGTGCGGAAACGCGCGGTGGAAGCCGCCGAGGCCAACGCGCTCGAGCGCATCGTCCACGCGGTCGCGCTCGGCCTTGAGCACGCCGCGCGCCTGCAGCCCGAGGGCCACGTTGTCCCACACGCGCCGCCACGGGTACAGCGTCGGATCCTGGAAGACGACGATGCGCGATGGGTCCGGCGCGGTGATCGGCACATCGTCCTGCAGGATGCGGCCGCGCGTGGGCGGCTCCAGCCCGGCAATCAGCCGCACCAGCGTCGACTTGCCGCAACCGCTCGGCCCGAGCAGCGCGACGAACTCGCCGGGCTGCACGGTCAGGCTCACGTTGTCGAGCACCTGCAACGGATTGGCCTGGCTGCCGAACCAGTGGCTCACGCCCTGCACGTCGATCCGCGCCCCGTTTTTCGACGATGGCGCCGGCGCCTCGATGGTCGCCTCGCGTTCGAGCACGGCTACCATTTCAGCGTCCCCTTCTGCCAGACCAGGGCGCGGTCCCGCACCTTGAACAGCAGCGTGATGATGCTCGAGAAGAGCAGCGCCATGACGATCAGTGCGGCATACATGTTCACGTACGAGGCCCAGCCCTGCGCCCACGTGAGGTACCAGCCCAGGCCTGATTTCACGCCCATCATCTCCGCCGTCACCAACACGGTGAACGACGCACCCAGGCCCATGAACAGGCCCACGAACACCTGCGGCAGCGCCGCCGGAATCGCCACGCGCAGCACCAGGAAGGCGTTGGATGCACCCAGCGTGCGCGCGACGTCGTAATACCGCTTGCCCACGCCCGCCACGCCCGACCACGTCAGCACCGCCACGGGAAAGCCCGACGCCAGCGCAATGAGGAACGCCGCCGCCGAATAGCTCGACGGAAAGAAGTAGAACGTGATCGGCAGCAGCGCCGTGGCCGGCAGCGGCCCCAGAACGCGCAAGACCGGATGCACCCAGTAGCCCACGGCACGCGACCATCCGATCGACACGCCCACCAGGAAGCCCGTGAGTGCGCCGAGGAAGTAGCCGATGCCCAGCAGCTTGAGCGTGTTGACCACGCTGCTGCCCAGGCGCGGCCAGTCTTCGGTATAGACCTCGATCAGCGCCTGGGGCGGCGCGAAGAACGGCGTGGGCAACACGCCCGACTTGGCCGTCAACGCCTCCCACAATGCCAGCACAGCGGCCACCGCAACCAGCCATGGACCCGCCGGCTGCACTGCCTCCTGCACGGCGCGCAGCGGCACAACATACGCCCCGGCCACCGCAAGCACGAGCAGCGCAATGCCGGCCGCCAGCGCCGTCATGCCAAGCTCGGTCGTGAACGCCCAATCGCTGAAGCCCACCACGTGGTTTGGCCAGCGCCACGTCACCAGCCCGAATGCCGCCCACGCGATGGCCGCCGCCACGCCCGTGCGCCAGACACGGCCGCCGGCTGCGGCGCCCGCCAGCGGATGGACCAGCGCGCCCGGTGCCTCCAAGGTTTGGGGGATCGTGCTCATGTCGATGTGCTCCTCATGTGCGCAGGGCCGGCTCAGGCCAGCACGTTGACGTACACGTGCTGCGCCAGGCGCTGCGGGTCGGTCGTCTTCTTGATGACGCCAATGCGGCGGAAGTCCTCCGCATAGAAGGCGATCTCGTCGCGCAGGTCGACGCCCGTGGGGTGATGCGTGTAGGTGAGCGTGGCGTAGAGCTTGCGCAGGTCGTCCAGCGCCACCTTGGGCGAGTACTTGGCAAACACCTTGGCCGCCTCGTTCGGGTTTTCGTTGACGAAGTCGGTGGCCTGCACAATGGCGCGGGCCAGTGCGGAGGCCGTCGGCCGGTCGTTGCGCACGAGCTCGCCGCGCGCGCCGATCACGCAGCAGACCTTGCGGGCGTATTCGCCGGAAAGGTTGGTTGCCAGCTCCACATAGGCGCCATGGGTCCGCTTCCCGAGCAGGTAGAGGTTCGGGTCGCCGTCGGCAATGGCCTGGATCTCACCCTTGTCGACGGCCACGCCCAGCAGGTCGGCCGGGTATTGGCGCCACGTGATGTCGCGGTCGGGATCAATGCCGTTCTTGGCCAGGAGGATGGTGAAGAAATGCTTGCCCGGCGCGGCCAGGTCGCTCACGCCTACAGTCTTGCCCTTGAGCGCCTGCAGGCTCGTCACGCCCGCCGCCTTGGCCCCGACCAGACGCACGCATCCGCCGTGCGAACTGCCGATGATCTTCACGTCAAAACCGGCCTCCAGCGGCTTGAGCCAGCGGTGGATCATGCCCACGGCAGCATCGGCCTTGCCGGTGGCAATGGATTCGAGCAGCTGGTCGGTCGAGCCGCTGTAGTTGATCAGGTCGACCTGCAGGCCGTTCTTCTCGAAGAAGCCCCGCTCCTGGGCCACCACGATCGGCGTCAGGCAGAACGAATTCTGGTTCCACGCAAACGTCAGCTTGCGCGGCTGCGAGTAGGCCTTGCGGCCCAGGATCAATGCCGGCCCCGCCAGCGCCGTGGCCGCCGCCGCATGCAATACCTTGCGGCGAGACAGATCCGCTGTGTCTTGGCTCATGAATGCTCCCCGTGATGATGCGTTTGGCGTCTTCTGTGCAGGTTCAATCGAGCAGGTCCGGCTCGGCGGCGACGAGGCCGGCGTAGAGGCTCTCGAAGGCGTGCAGTGCGCCCTCCTGTCCGCCCACCTGGCTGTGCGTGCGGCGCGCCGTGGCGGCATCGATGGGCTGCGGCGCGTGCGTCCTGCCGGCCGCTTCGGCCAGCAACTGCGTATGCGCAGCGTTGTCGAGCGCGATGTACCACCACGCTGCGGCTTCCACCGTCGGCCCGGCGGTGAGGATGCCGTGGTTCTTCAGGATGACGCCCTTGTGCGTGCCGCCGTCCGGCTTGCGCAGCGCGTGGGCGATGCGGTCCCCTTCGCTCGTGTCGACCACCATGCCGGTGAAGTCGTCAAAGAGCGCGTGGTCTTCGTAGAAGGAGCACGCGTCCTGCGTGAGCGGATCGAGCAGCCGGCCCAGTGCAGACCACGCCTTGCCGTACGTCGAGTGCGTATGCGCCGCGGCCACGATGTGCGGATGCGCTTCGTGGATCGCCGCGTGGATCGCAAACGCCGCCTTGTTGAGCGGGCGGCTGCCGATGACCGTCTCTCCGCGCGCATTGACGAGCAACAGGTCCGAGACCTTGATGCGCGAGAAATGCACGCCGAGCGGGTTGACCCAGAAGTGGTCCGTCAACTCCGGATCGCGCGCGGTGATGTGGCCGGCCAGGCCAAGATCGAAGCCATGCCGCGCAAAGATGCGGAAGGCGCCGGCCAGCCGTTCCTGCCGGTGGCGCCGCTCCGCCTCCAGCGTCGGCCGTGTGGCGGGCGGATCAAACCAGAACTTCTGCTGCGGAACGGCGTTCAGCTTGAGGGCGCCCGGCGCCGGCCGGTCGATGCACAGAACGGCGCTCATGATTACGCCGCCTTGCGTTGCGCATCGCGCTGCGCAACCAGCTCGCGCACGCGCGGGATCAGCGTGCGGCCGTAGTCCACCACGTCTTCCAGCGGATCGAAGCCACGGATGAGGAACGTCGTGACGCCCAGGTCGTAGTAATCGAGCAGCGCGTCGGCCACCTGCTCCGGCGTGCCGACCAGCGCGGTGGAGTTGGAGCGCCCGCCGGTTTCCTTGGCGATGGCCGTCCACAAGCGCTTGTCGACGCGCTCGCCCTTGTCTGCTGCAGCGAGCAGGCGCCGGGCGCCCTCGCTCTGCTGCGGGCCGCCACGGCTGTAGCCCTGCTGCACGCGCAGCGCGCGCGTGCGTTCGAGGATGCCCTCCGCACGCTTCCACGCAGCGTCTTCCGTCTCTGCCAGGATCGGGCGGAACGATACCGAGAAGCGAATGCTGCGCCCATGCCGCGCGGCCTCCGCACGCACACGCGTGGTCAGCTCACGCACCTGGTCGAGCGACTCGCCCCACAGCGCATAGACATCGGCGTGCTTGCCGGCCACTTCGATCGCCACATCCGATGCCCCGCCGAAGTAGATCGGCACATGAGGCTTCTGGGCAGGCTTGACCTCCGAGAAGCCCTGCTCGAAGCGATAGAACTGGCCTTCATGGTCGAACGGTTTGGCTTCCGTCCAGATGCGCCGCAGGATGCCGAGGTATTCGTCCGTGCGTGCGTAGCGTTGGTCGTGGTCGAGGTAATCGCCATCGCGGCGCTGCTCGCTGTCGGAGCCGCCCGAGATGAAGTGCACGCCCAGGCGTCCGCCGGTGAACTGATCGAGCGTGGCGATCTGTCGCGCGGCCAGCGTCGGGTTGGTGAAGCCCGGCCGGTGCGCGAGCATGAAGTGGATGCGCTCCGTCAGCGCGGCCGCATACGAGATCGTGAGCGTGGCGGAAGGCCCGGTCGAATGATGCGGCACCAGGATGCGATCAAAGCCGGCCTGCTCGTGGGCCTGGGCAAAGGCCCGCACATAGTCGCGGTCGACCACCGGCCCGTTGGGATCGGGCGGATGGATTTCCGACTGCTTCTGGGTCTGGATCATGCCGATGAAATCGACGCTCATGGTGGCTCCGTTTCCGCATATCGTTAGAAGGCCGGCGGGCATGCCGCGCCCTGCCGCGAGTGCGAACGAAGTTACGCTACCGCCTGTGCTGCCAGAACGAATAATTTCAACGCTGCATATTCGGCATCGGTCGTTCGCCGCATCGGGCAACGCCGATACGCTGTGCGCCATGTCACTTGCTTACTGCGCTGCATTGCCATGTCGTCCGTCCCCTTGCATCGCCTGCCCACACCGCCCGAGCGGCTTGCCGAAGTGCTGGCCGGAGTCACGCCGCAGCTTGCTGCTTCCGCGGCCGAACACGATCTGCACGGCACGTTTGCGCACGAGAACTTTGCAGCACTGCACGCGTCGGGTCTCATTGCGCAGGTCATTCCGCAATCGCATGGTGGCGGCGGTGCCGACCTGAAGACCGCGCGGCAGATCATCTCCAGCATCGCCCGCGCCGATGCGGCCACCGCCCTCGTGCTGACCATGACGTACCTGCAGCACCGCGCCATCAGCCGTACGGATTCGCGCTGGCCCGAGCACGTGCGGCAGCAGGTGTTTGCCACCGCATTGAACGAAGGCGCACTCATCAACTCGCTGCGGGTGGAGCCCGATCTCGGCTCGCCGGCGCGCGGCGGCTTGCCGGCCACGGTGGCCACGCGGGTGGGCAACCGTTGGCGCATCCGTGGCCGCAAGCTCTACAGCACCGGCAGCCCTGCGCTGCGCTGGCTGGCCGTGTGGGGGCGCACCGACGAACCAGAGCCGCGCGTCGGCTTCTTTCTCGTGCCGCGCCCTTCGGCCGACACGCCCGGCATCCGCATCGAACAGACGTGGAACCACCTTGGCCTGCGCGCCTCGGGCAGCCACGACGTCGTACTGGAAGACGTGGACATCCCCCTCGACCACGCCGTGGACATCCGCCCGCCCGCGCAGTGGACGGCGCACGGCGCCCAACAGGCCTACACCACGGACACCGGTGCGCAGCTCGACCAGCAGGCATGGATGACCGTGCTGCTTGGCAGCCTGTACGACGCCGTCGCGCAGTCTGCGTGGGATTGGCTCGCACAGTTCCTGAACACGCGCGCGCCGGCCAACCTGGGCGCGCCAGTGGCAACGTTGCCGCGCGTCCAGGAAACCGCGGGCGACATCGCCGCCGCGCTGCGCACGAACCGCGTGCTGCTCGACCACGCCGCAGAGGCCGCAGATGCCGGGGCACCACTGTCCATCACAGACAGCGGGTTGCTCAAGTACACCGTCACCACCCATGCCATTCGCGCGGTGGAGCTCGCCCTGCAGCTTTCCGGCAACCACGGCCTGTCGCGCCACAATCCGCTGGAGCGCCACTACCGCGACGTGCTGTGCAGCCGCATCCACACGCCGCAGAATGATTCGATCCTGGTAGCCGCCGGCCGCGCCGCGCTTGGGGTTTCACTGGACGGCGCGCGCCAACTCCAGCAAGATCGTTCCGCTTCCATCGCCAGAACCGGATCATGAGCCCACCCGCCCTTGCCGCTGTGCCGCCGCCAGCGCAGTCCATCGCGCCGCTGCGTGATTTCGTGATCGCGCTGTCGCGCCTGCTCGAGCAGCAGCCGACCGAGGCCGAGATCCTGTCGCGCGCGGGGAGCCTGCTCGGCGCGCTTGTCGCCCGCGACGACTGGCTGCCCGCCGAATACGCGCAACCGCACCCCGAGCACTTCCAGCAATACCTGCTGCATGCCGACTCGGGCGAGCGCTTTTCCATCGTCAGCTTTGTGTGGGGCCCCGGCCAGCGCACGCCGATTCACGACCACACCACATGGGGCCTGATCGGCATGCTGCGCGGCGCTGAATACTCGCAGCCGTTCACGCTCGACGCGCGCGGCGTACCGCAGCCGCATGGCGCCGCCGTCCGGCTGGAGCCCGGCGACGTTGAACGCGTCTCGCCGCGCGTTGGCGACATCCACCGCGTGCACAACGCGTTTGACGACCGCACGTCGATCAGCATCCATGTGTACGGCGGCAACATCGGCGGCATCCACCGCTCGGTCTATACCGAAGAGGGCGAGCGCAAGCCGTTCGTCTCGGGCTATTCGAACACTCACCTGCCCAATCTCTGGGATCGTTCCAAGGACACGTCTGCATCATGAGCATCGTCATCGACACGACTGAATCCCCCGTGGCCGCCCCGCTCGCGGAGACCCACGTGCCCACGCTGACCTACGCCGAGGTGCGCGCCGCCCTGCTCGCCCGCAAGGAGATCGCGCTGCTCGACGTGCGTGAAGAAGACCCCTACGCGCAGGGGCACCCGCTATGGGCGGTGAACCTGCCGCTCTCGCGCCTGGAGCTGGAGGCGTGGTCGCGCATTCCGCGCCGCGATACGCTGATCGTGCTGTACGGCGAGCACGACGGCGTCGACCTCGCCACGCGCGCCGCCGCGAGGCTGGCCGAACTCGGCTACACGCGCGTCTACCTGCTCGAAGGCGGGCTCGACGGCTGGCGTGCCGCCGGCGGCGAGGTCTTCCAGGACGTGAACGTGCCAAGCAAGGCCTTCGGCGAATACGTGGAGGCCCAGCGGCACACGCCGTCCTTCAGCGCACAGGAAGTCAAGGCGCTGATCGACGACAAGCGCGATGTGGTCATCGTCGATGCGCGCCGCTATGACGAGTTCCAGACCATGAGCATTCCCACCGCGACGAGCGTGCCGGGGGCCGAACTCGTGCTGCGCATCCGTGAGCTGGCGCCGGACCCGAACACGCAGATCATCGTCAACTGCGCCGGCCGTACGCGCAGCATCATCGGCACGCAATCGCTGGTGAACGCCGGCATTCCGAACCCGGTGGCGGCGCTGCGCAACGGCACCATCGGCTGGTTGCTGGCCGATCAGGTGCTGGATCACGGCGCCAGCCGCCGGCATCCGCAGACCGTGTCCGAGGCAACACGCGCGCAGGCGCAGGCGGATGCACGCGCCGTGGCCGAACGCGCGAACGTGCCGCGCATCGCACTGGCCGACGTTGCCGCGCTTGAGGTGCCCGACCGGACGCTGTACAAGCTCGACGTGCGCACGCCCGAGGAGTACGCCGCCGGCCACCTGCCCGGCTTCGCCAGCGCGCCGGGCGGCCAGCTCGTGCAGGAAACCGACCACACCGCCGCCGTGCGCGGCGCGCGCATCGTCCTGGCAGACGACGACGGCGTGCGCGCCGACATGACCGCCTCGTGGCTCGCGCAGATGGGCTGGGAAGTCTATGTGGTGGATCCGGTCGACGCCAGCCAACGCAACGTCACTGGCGCATGGCAGCCCGCCGTGCCGGCGTCACCGGCCGTGCGTACCGTCGATGCGCACGCGCTGGCGGGCTGGCTGGAGGCCGGCGATACCGCCGTCATCGACGTCACCCGCAGCGCCAATTACGTGGCGCGGCATATCCCGGGCGCCTGGTTTGCCGTGCGTTCGGATCTGGCCGCCGCGCTGCAGCGCATTCCGCCCGCGCGGCGGTACGTCCTGACCTGCGGCTCGAGCCAGCTCGCGCGCTTTGCCGCTGCCGACCTGGCGGGGCTCACCCAGGCCGAGGTCTGGGTGCTCGATGGAGGCACCGCTGCGTGGGTTGCCGCCGGCCTGCCCGTCGAAGCCGGCGAAACCCGCCTCGCCTCCGAGCGCATCGACCGCTACCGCCGCCCGTACGAAGGCACGAGCGCGCCGCGCGCGGCCATGCAGGCGTATCTCGACTGGGAGTTCGGCCTGGTGGGGCAGCTCGCACGGGATGGAACGCATGGCTTCCGTGTGATCTGACCGGGCACGAGCGCCGCGCGCGCTCACGTGCTTGCTAACCCCGCTCACAACGAGCGATAACAAAACTCGTTTTGCGCATAAGCGTGCCTTGAGTAGCATCGGGGCTTCCTCGCCGAGGTCCCGCCATGTCGCCGTTTATCGCTCTGTGCCTGCTCATCACGTACGTGGTGTGGGGCACGACCTATCTCGCCATCCGCTTTGCGCTGACCGATCTGCCGCCCTTCCTGATGATGGGTTCGCGGTTTCTGGCTGCGGCGCTGCTGCTTGCACCTGTCGTCATCCTGCGCCAGCACGAGCGGCCGAGCGGGCGGCAAGTGCGCAACTGCGCGCTGATCGGCGCGTTCATGCTGGTGGGCGGCATGGGCATGACGGCCGTGGCCGAGCAGACGATCTCGTCAGGGGCCACAACGGTCATGATTGCGTCGATGCCGCTGTTCTCGACGCTGTGGACGCTGCTCGCGGGCGGCCGCCTGCGTGCGTATGAGATCGGCGCCATCGCGCTGGG
The DNA here is from genome assembly GCF_905397375.1 of Ralstonia mannitolilytica. Taxonomy (GTDB): domain Bacteria; phylum Pseudomonadota; class Gammaproteobacteria; order Burkholderiales; family Burkholderiaceae; genus Ralstonia; species Ralstonia mannitolilytica. Next base: position 1,170,033 of record NZ_CAJPVG010000001.1, on the reverse strand, counting down.
CACCATCGGCATTGCGGTGCTGTTTCGCGGGGCGGAGTTCCAGGCCAGCACCGTCGGCGTGCTGGCGCTCACGGCCGCCATTGCTTCGTGGTCGTTCGGCTCGCAACTCTCCAAGCGCATCGACATGCCCAAGGGCATGACGGCCTTCGTACTCGAAATGGCCTTTGGCGGCGTGGCGCTGGTGCTGCTGAGCCTCCTGACGGGCGAGAGCTGGCCACGGCATGTCGGCATGCAGTCCGCGCTGGCGTGGGGTTATCTCGTGGTGTTCGGCTCGGCGGTTGCCTTCACGGCCTACATGGCGCTGGTCGAGCGCGTGTCCACCGTCATGGCGACGAGCTATGTGTACGTGAACCCGCCCATCGCCCTGCTGATGGGCGCATGGCTGGCCGATGAGCAGGTCGCGCCGCAAACGCTCGGCGCAACGGCCATCATCCTGGCGGCGGTGGTGGTCCTGACGGCCGGCGCAACGCGAGCGGCGCGCCGCGCCGCAGCGTGAGCCCTATCCGGCCAGGGAAGACGGCAAGGCCCCAAGCGGCACCCCGCCGTCTTGCGGCTCGGCACGGCTGCTGTCCTGCGCCTCATTGCCGAGCCGCCTGACCCACGCTATCAGCGATGGCGCGTCCAGCGGCCGCGAAAACAGATAGCCCTGCCCCAGATCGCATCCGGCCCGGCGCAGCAGTGCGAGCTGGTCGGCGCCTTCCACGCCTTCGGCCACCACCTGCATGTTCAGGCTGTGCGCCATGGCGATGACGGCGCTGGCAATCGCTTCGCCGTCGCCCGGCATGCGCTGGACGAAGCTGCGGTCGATCTTCAGCTTCTGGATCGGGAAGCGCTGCAGATACGCCAACGATGAATACCCTGTGCCGAAGTCGTCGATCGACAGGCTGATACCGGCCGCGTGCAGCGATTCGAGCAGCGTGATGTTGGTCTCGATATCTTCCATCAGCACGCTTTCGGTGATCTCGAGTTCGAGCAGATGCGGCGGCAGGCCGGTGTCGCGCAGCACGTCCATCACGCTTTGCACGAGGCTCGGATCGCGCGTCTGCCGCGCCGACAGGTTGACCGATACACGCAGCGTGACGCCGTCTTCGCGCATCCAGCGGGCCACCTGCGCGCACGCGGTGCGCAGCACCCACATGCCGAGCGGCACGATCAGGCCCGTTTCCTCGGCCACGGCGATGAACTCGCCGGGGCCGATCACGCCGATCTCCGGATGGCGCCAGCGCACCAGCGCCTCCACACCGTGGACGTTCGATGCGGCGATCGCAGCGTCGTGCGCGCCGTCGGTGCGCAGGCGCAGTTGAGGCTGATAGGCCAGCAGCAGCTCGTCGCGGTCCAGTGCGCGGCGCAGGTCGGCCTCCACACGAAGGCGGCGGCGGGCCTGCTGGTCCATCTCCGACGTGAAGCTGGCGGCGGCGTTCTTGCCGTGGTTCTTGGCGTGGTACATCGCCGTGTCGGCATTGCGCGTGAGCACCTGCACGTCGCGCGCGTCATGCGGATACAGGCTCACGCCCACGCTGGCCGTCACGTAGATCTGGTGCAGATCGAGCGCAAACGGCGCCGCGAGGGCCGCCAGCACGCGCTTGGCCAGCCCATCGGCCAGCGCGGCCGCATCGGCTTGCGTGATCTGCGCGCGCCCCGAGAGTTCGGCGATGACGGCAAACTCGTCCCCGCCGATGCGGCACAGCACGGCGCGCAGGTTGGCTTGCTCGATCACGTCGTTCAGCCGGCGAGCAACCTGGCGCAGCAGACGGTCGCCGTTGTTGTGGCCGAGTGTGTCGTTCACCACCTTGAAGTTGTCGAGGTCGAGCAGAAGCAGCCCCACGGCGCCCACCTGCCCCGCGCGCTTGAGCGACACGTGCAGGCGTTCGTTGAACGCGTGCCGGTTCGGCAGCTCCGTCACCGAATCGATGTGGGCGAGGTAGTCGAGGTGTGCCTCGGCCTGCAGCACGGCACGGCGCATGCGGGCGATGACGAGGTACGCGAGCCCCATCGCGCCGATGCCCACCGATACCGTGAGCACGGCGTAGCCGAGCAACTGCATGTAAAGCTCTGCGAGGCTGGAGCGGATGACCACGTAGCCGATCACGCGCCGCTCGGATTCCACCGGCTCGACCACCTGAAGCGTGGTCAGCGTCGACACATCGGACTCGCGCAGCATGGCGGCATCGGGCGCGGCCACCGGTGCGGCATTGCCGTGCTGGTACAGCGCGAGCGGCTTGCGCAGCGCGCTGAAGATGCCAGCCGCACGCAGCGACGGCGAAGCCTCCAGCGCGGCGAGCGTCTCTTCGGCCGCGCGCCGGTCATTGAACAGCAGCGCCGCCACGCTGTTGGCGCCGATGATGCGCGCCTGCACATGCACATCGCGCACCAGGGCGGCGTGCAGCGCGATGAACTGGAACACGATCAGCAGGAAACCCGCGATGGTCAGGGCCGCGCCCGCGCCGGCCATGTTGGCGCGCACCACGGAATGCCCAAGGCGCGGGCGCGATGTCGTCAACGCTTCGCTCATTGCACGCTCCTTGCCAGCCGCAGCAACTGCGAACTGAGCTCCAGACGAGCCTGGCGCGCAGCCGCCGCATCGATGTCGAAGACCACGCGATCCCCGTCCAGCGCCAGCGAGATCACCGGGTCCGGGCCGCTGCCGCGTGGGGTCCGGGGCTGGTCGGAGATGACGAGCACGGCGGCAGCCGTATCGACCCGGACACCGTTGGCCGCCCGCGCGTCGATGACGAGCACATGGCAGCCGGTGGCCGTACTGTCGTTGAGTCTGCGGATTTCCAGGCGGTGTCCTCGCACGGGTTTTCCTGTCAGTTTTTCCAGCGCCGCCTGCAGCGGGTGATCGGGTTTCACACAGACCACCATGGGCCCGTCGGGCGGCATGGCGTCGGGCGGCCAGGTGGTGAACAGCGCAAAGTTGTAGACGAACGCCGCCTTGACCTGCGTCTCGCTGGCCTGCTTCTGCGCGCAGGCGGTGTGCATGCCCGCCGCGCCGGCCAGCACGATCCCCAGCGCCGTACAGAGCTTGCGCGCGCTCGGCCATCGGGCGCTTCGTGCGAGGTCGTGCCGGACGGTCATCGGAAGGTGTACGTGAACTTCACGCCCAGGCTGCGGCCGTCCTGCCGGATGGACGGCTGCACCAGCTCCGGCCCGGCCGGATCGGCATAGCGCCGGCCGAACACGTTGTAGATGCTGGCCGACATCTCGAGGTTGGGCAGCAGCCGCGCCGCCGCCACGGTCAGGTTGGCGATCCAGTAGCCGCCCACGCGGCCCAGCGGCGCGTCCGACGTCGTGAGCCGGCTGCTGATGTACTGCGCCTCCACGCCCGCACGCCAGCCTTCGCGCCACACTGGCACGGTGGCATTGAGCTTGAACATGTGGCGCGGCGAGTTCGACAGCGTCTGGCCGGTATCGATGTCCTCCGAATGCTGGAAGCTGTAGCTCGTGCGCAGGCGCGTGCCGCCCGGCCAGCGCTGCTCGTAGCCGAGTTCCACGCCGCGCGTCCGCACGCGGGCCACGTTGCTGAAAAACAGCAGGCCGGTGTTGGGGTCTACGCTCTGGCTGATCAGGTCCGACACGTTGTTCTGAAACACCGACACGGTCGCCTTGCCGCCTGCCGCCACGCGCTGTTCAAGCACAGCCTCATACGTGCGGATGCGCTCGGCCGAAAGGCGCGAGTTCAACTGCTCTCCACCGGGCGCGCTCGTCTGGTAGTGCAGCTCATAGTCGTTGGGCGCGCGGTAGGCCATGCCGTAGATCGCCTTGACGGTGGTCGACGGCGTGGCGTGCCAGATCAGGCCCACGCGCGGGCTCAGCATGCCCGGCGCAAAGCTGGTGTGGTCGTAGCGCAGGCCCGAATCCAGCAGCCAGTCCGGGTGGAACGCGAACTGGTCCTGCAGGTACAACCCCATGCGGTGGTTGCTGCGGTGGTCGTCAAGGTAGCTGACATACGGCACCGTGTCGAAATTGCGCATGGCGTCGCGATAGTCGCGCTGCAGCTCGGCGCCCACGACCACCGTATGCCGCTCGATGCGCCGGGTCACCAGCTTCAGCTCGGTGCCGTACCACGCGGTGTCGAACGCGTCGCGGTTGATGCCGGCCGGCGGCGGGTTGTATGCGTAGTCACCCTCCGACACATAGCGGCCCCAGTACAGCCGCGCCGATACATCGGTCAGCTCGTCCAGCGCGTGCTGCCAGGTGCCGTTGACCATGTATCGCGTGTCGACGGTGCGCGAGCGCGGGTCGTTGAAGCTCTGATCGTAAGGCGCGGTGGGCACGCCCTTCGTGCGATCGGCGTAACCGAAGCTCAGGCCGAACTCGCCAAAGCCGCCCTTGGCGAACAGCCGCCTGGCACGGTCGAAATCCATGCCGCGTGCCACGCCGTCGCTCACGCCGGGCTGGTTGAACTCGCCGAAGTACAGGTCGCGGCCCGGCGCGTCGTTCATGCTGGCAGAGAGCAGCCATTCAGCGCCGTTGTCCGCGCGCTGGCCCCAGGTCACGCGGCCTTCGCGTCCATTGGGCGCATTGGGGCTGCCCGTGAAGCCGCTGACCTGCACGCCGCCGATGTCGCGCCCGCGCTTGGTGATGACGTTGATGACGCCAAACAGCGCATTCGAGCCATACACCGCGGACCCCGCCCCGGGCACGTATTCCACGCGCTCGATGAGGTCGACGTTGAGCTGCGCATCGGTGCCGACGGCGGCCTGGTCGAAGATGGGGTCGTTCGCGCGGAAGCCGTCGATCAGCAGCAGGAAGCGCGTGTCGTAATCGCCCGCCCGCAGAAAGCCCCGCGCGCCAAGCGTCGTGTAGTTGCGGTCGTAATTGGTGTAAAGCCCCGGCAGGCTGCGCAGGATGTCGGCCAGGGTGCGCCAGCCGTGCGCCTTGATGTCGTCTGCGGTGATGACGGAGACATTGGCCGGCGCATCGTCGGACGCCTGCGCGTATTTGGAAGCACCGGTCACGACCTGTACCTGCATCAGCTGCTCGATAGGCAGCTCCGTCAGATCGGTTTCCGCGTGGCTGGTTGAGCAAAGCAACGTACACAGCACCGCAAACATTTGCGCGTGGCCCCTGCGCCAGCCGGGCGCGAACGGCGTCACGGCCAGGCGGGTCCGGCAATACCGTGCAAGGGCACGGGCAATCACTACATGGGGCGGCATCAGCAGAACCGAGCGTGTCTGCTCGGGCGTTCGGCGGGTTTCGGGTGTTCTGCTTTAAAACGGAGGCCCGGCGCGGTTCTTTACCCCACAGTGGGTGGGGCGACAGCGTGATGCGATTGTGGTGGACGGCTCAGCGACGTTTGCGCAAACGTTCGATGGCGGCCAACTGGGCCACGGCCTCCGCCAGTTCGGCCTGGGCGCGGGCGTAGTCGAACTTGCTGTGGCTGTTCTGCATGTGCTCTTGAGCCGCCCTGCGCGCCTGCTGGGCCTTGGCTTCGTCGAGGTCGTGCGCGCGCACAGCGGTATCGGCCAGCACGATCACCTGTTCGGGCTGCACGTCGGCAAAGCCGCCGGCCACGAACAGGATCACCTCTTCATCGTTTTCCAGCGTCACGCGCACGGTGCCGGGGCGCATGCGCGTGAGCAGGCGTTCGTGGCCAGGGAGGATGCCCAGTTCCCCTTCGGTACCGGGAATGACCACGAACTTGGCGCGGCCTTCGTACAGCCGCTCTTCTGCCGTGACGACGTCGACCTTCAGCACCGGCATGGTGTCTCCTGTGTTGCACGCGTTGGCTGACAAGGTAGCACGAGCGGCGCCAGCGGCCCTCCCTTCGGATGCCCGTCTCGGAACATGGCTTCCGCTCCGGCACGCGTGGCACACCGTAAGGTTTCACCGCATGTGGCGTCACAAACGCTGCCTAGACTGCGCTTCCAAACACGAAACGGAAACACGAGCATGCTGGGCGATCTGTTGATGTCGTTCTTTGAAGTGGCCCGCCAGGGCAGCGTCACGGCGGCCGCCAAGCAATTGCGCCTGTCGCAGCCGACGGTGACCGGGCGCATCCGCCAGCTGGAAGAGATGTACGGCGTCGAGCTGTTCCACCGCCGCGGTAGCCGGCTCGACCTGTCAGACCTCGGCGTGAGCCTCATGCCCATCGTCGAGCGGCTTGCCCAGCAGGAAGGCGACGTGGACTTCCTCCTGCGCAACGCTGGCGACCTGCGCACCGGCAACCTGCGCGTGGGCGCCACCGGCCCCTACTACATCCTGCCAAGCGTGGCGGCCTTCCGCACCCGTCACCCGACCATCGAGATCACCATCGAGTTCGGCAACTCGCAGCAGATGCTCGAGGCGCTCTCGGAGGTCCGCATCGACCTGGCCGTCTCGTCGCACGCCGTGGACGACGAGCGGCTGCACCGCATCACGCTGGCCGAAGACGCCATGGTACTGGCCGTGCCGGCGGACGACCCGCTGGCGCGGTGCTCCCACGTGGCGCTCGCCGACATCGCCTGCTGCCAGCTGCTGATGCGCGAGCCGGGCTCGATCACCCGCCGCGTGACCGAAGAGGCGTTGGCGGCCGCCGGTGTCGAGCCGGCGGGCATGAGCATCATCGGCAGCCGCGAGGCGATCTACGAGGCGATCAGCCTCGGCCTCGGATGCAGCATCGTTCCCGCGCGCGAGGCGCCACGCCGGCCCGACGTGCGCGTGCTGCCCTTTGCCGCGCACGCGCCCGTCATCCATGAGTACCTGTACTTCCTGAAGGAGCGCAAGGATGCGCGGCTCGTGCGCGCGTTCCTCGATTGCCTGACCCCGCTGCACGCACACGCCCCCCGGAAAAAGACCGATGCGCTCATCGCCAAAGTTATGGCGATGGACACGGCCGCGACGCGCTAGGACCTTAAGCTCGCGGTTTTCCAACCGCCGCCCCTGTTGTATGCAATCGCTCGCCCTGTTCGACCTGGACCACACGCTGCTGCCCATCGACAGCGAATACGAATGGGGCCGCTTCCTCGTTGCCCAGGGCGCTGTCGATCGCCACGTCTTCGAACAGGCCAACGAGCGGTGGATGCGTGATTACCGCGAAGGCACGCTCGACTTTGCGCGGCACGCGCGCTTCTCGCTCGGCTTGCTGGCGCACCACCCGCGCACGCTGCTCGATGCATGGCGCACGATGTTCCTGCGCGAGGTCGTCATGCCTGCCATCCGGCGGCCTGCCAGGGAGCTCGTGGATGCACACCTGCGCGCCGGCGATCTCTGCTGCATCGTCACCGCCACGCACCGCTTCCTGACGGAGCCGATCGCCGACGCCTTCAACGTGCCGCACCTGCTGGCAGTGGAAGGCGAAACCGTGGGTGGCACGCCCGATGGCGAATTCACGGGCAACCTGCTGGGTACGCCCAGCTTTGGCGCGGGCAAGATCGCACGCGTCACGGAATGGCTGGCGCAGCGCGGCCAGCGCATGGCGGATTTCTCGCGCACCGTGTTCTACAGCGATTCACGCAACGACCTGCCGCTGCTCGAAGCGGTGTCGCACCCGGTGGCCGTGAGCCCGGATGCGACCTTGCGGGCCGTGGCCGAATCGCGAGGCTGGCCGGTCATCGAACTGTTCGCCGCGTAAGCGGAAAAACGCCCGCACGGCGCCAGCCCTGCGGGCGGGATTCGCGCACGCGCCGATTCAGGCAGCCGCGGCCACCCGCTCCGTCGCGGGCGGCGTCCAGCGCGGCAGCGCCGTGCCATTCACGAGCGCATCGATATGGCGATGCGCGAGCGCAGGCCCCACGCTCATGCCGATCCCGCTGTGCATCAGCGCGACGGTCGTACGGTCGTCGACGCGCGTGATCGAGAACGCGCCGCTGCCCGGCACGCGGCATTTGGCGCCATAGACGCCCTGCCAGCGCTCCACCACTCGCAGCTTGCTGCCGAACGTGTCGCGGGCGAGGTCCAGCAGGAGGTTGTCGACCGATTCGGCGTTGAACGGGACGGCGTCCTGGCGGTAGTCGTGCGAATCGCCCACGATCCAGTCGCCATACGGCGTGGGGCTCACCAGCAGGTGAATGCCGTGGCGCGCCAGCTCGGGGCGCTCATGCTCGATCTGCATGGCCAGCGCCTGGGCAGTCGGCAAGTCCGCAAACGCGCCGTAGTGCGTGCATGACAGGCCGGTCAGCACGGCGTGCTCCAGCCGGAAGGCGTCGTCGGGTGTGACACGCAGCATCTGCAGGCGGCAAACCTGCGGCTGCAGTACGCGAAGCTGATCGGCGCACAGCGTCTGGTAATCGTGACCGCTACAGACGACCACTCGCTGGGCGTTGCACACGCCGGCGGTGGTCTCCAGCCGGCCGCCTTCCACGTGGCGCACGAGCGTACCGAAGTGGAAACACACGCCCTGCGCGGCAAGCCACGAGGCCAGCGCCGGAATCGCTTCGCGCGAATAGAGCTGGACATCGTCGAAGCCCTGCAGCGCCGCACGGTGGCGCATGAAGCGGCCATCGTAGAGATTCGCCAGGTCTGCACCGCGCAGCAGCTTGACGTGGTAGCCGAAGGCCTGTGCGCGCGTCGCCATGAACTCGTCCAGCACGGCCTCTTCTGCGGCATTGCGGGCAAACAGCAGGGCACCGTTCGCGCGCGCAAAGATGCCGGCCTTGTCGGCCCAGTCGAGATACAGCCGGCGGCTTTCGCGCGCGAGGTCGAGCATGATGCCGGGCGGCTGCCCCGTCACGAGCATCTGCCCGAAGTTGCGGATCGATGCACCGAGCGCGATTTCGCTGCGCTCGAATACCGTCACGCGCAGGCCGCGTTTGACGGCGGCGGCTGCGTGCGCCAAGCCCAGAATGCCAGCCCCGACGATGGCGACGTCGGTGCTGGCATCCAGGCTCCCTGGGGATACGGGAGCGTCGGTCACTTACTTCTTCTCCGACTTGCCGTCGTAGCGCTTGGTCCACTCGGCCAGGATGCGGTCGCGGTTGGCGCTGGCCCACGTGAAGTCGTTCTTGATCAGGCGTTTCTCGTAGTCGGCCGGCAGGAGCGGATCGGGCTTGGAGAAGCCCGGGGTTGCCACCACGGCAAAGTTCTTCTCGTACAGCGCCATGGCAGTGGGGCTCGCGGAGAAGTCGGCCAGCTTCTTGGCGGCCTCCAGGTTCTTGGTGCCCTTCATGATGGCGGTCGCTTCCACATCCCAGCCCAGGCCTTCGGACGGCAGCACGATGTCGATCGGCGCGCCTTCCTTCTTCGACTTCACCGCGCGGTATTCAAACGCAATGCCGACCGGGAATTCGCCCGACGCCGCCATCTTGCAAGGCTTTGAACCCGAGTGCGTGTACTGGCCGATGTTCTGGTGCAGCGCATCCATGTAAGCCCAGCCCTTCTGCTCGCCCATCGTCTGCAGCCAGGCGCTCACGTCCAGGTAGCCCGTGCCCGACGATGCCGGGTTCGGCATGACGATCTTGCCGGCGTACACCGGCTTGGTGAGGTCCGCCCACGACGTCGGCTTTGGCACGTTCTGCTTCTGCGCTTCGACGGTGTTGAAGCAGATGGCGGCGCCCCAGGCATCCATGCCCACCCATGCCGGCGGGTTGGCCTTGTCGCGGTACGTTGCACCGATCTTGGCCAGGTCGGCCGGCGCGTACGGCGCCAGCATGCCTTCCCTGTCGAGGATGGCCAGGCTCGATGCGGCCAGGCCCCACACCACGTCGGCGCGCGGGTTGTTCTTCTCGGCCAGCAGCTTGGCGGTGACGACGCCGGTGGAGTCGCGCACCCACTTGATGTCGATGTCCGGATTGGCCTTCTCGAAGGCATCCTGATACGCCTTCACCTGGTCGGCTTCCAGCGCGGTGTACACCGTCAGCGTGGTCTTGGCGAAGGCCGACGTGGCGAAGGCCATGGCGGCTGCAGCAGCCGCCGTCGCAAAGAGAGAAAGACGTGCAGTCATGGTTTCCTCGGTAGGTGTGATGCAACGGATGGGACTACGGTAATCAGGCGCCCTGCGGGCGTTCACCGCGCGCCAGGCGGTGGTTGATATCGGCCACGACGGCAGGCAGATCGGCGATGGTGTCGATCTCGTAATGCGGGCGGCAGGCGGCAAAGCCAGCCGAGATGGCCACGCGATGGCGTGCGCGCTCGTCGGCAGACAGCGCTGCGTATTGCGCGTACGGCAAGCCGAGCGCGTTGCCCGACATCAGCAATGCGACGGTCCACATGCCTGCGCGGCGGCCTTCCTCGATGCCGGGCACGGTGTCATCCACCTTCACGCAGGCCGCCACGTCGCCAATGGCGAGATCGACCACGCAGCGCAGCGCCTGGGCCGGCCACGGGCGCGCGCGCGGCACCTCGTCGCACGCGACGACGCAGTCGGGCGTGTAGCCGGCCTGGGCGGCCAGGTCGACCACGCGGTCCATCACCACGCGCGGGTAGCCCGAGCATGTGCCGATCTTCAGGCCGGCTTCGCGCAGCGCGGCCACGGTCTCCAGCGCGCCGGGAATCAGCGCCGAATGCGCCCCGACCTTTTCGATCTGCAGCGGCATGAAGCGGTTGTAGATGGCGGTGACGTCGTCATCGGTCGGCATGCGGCCGTGCGCGAGCGAGAAGCGCGCGGCGATCGCGCCGTCGTTGCACAGCGTACGGATGTGGTCCCACTTGCCCAGGCCCATCGGGCCGCGCGCTTCGTCCAGCGTGATGGCCACGCCGAACTCGGCAAACGCTTCCACAAAGATCTGCGTGGGCGCAAAGGAGCCGAAATCGACCACGGTACCGGCCCAGTCGAGCACGGCGGCCTCGAGGCGCAGCGGCGTGGGGCGGGCAGCGCCCGAGGCACGGCCCATCATCGGGGAAACATCACCCATGTCTTGCTTTCCTTGTCTTGGCTACGAATTCAATGGGGGGCCGCTCGCCATGCCTGCGTGCGCCGCACGATGCCGCGTGTGGCCAGCTCAAGAAGCAGCGATACGACGATCGACGTGGCAAGAATGAGCGTGGACATGGCCGCCGCCGGGCCGATGTCGCCAGCGTCGTCCATGTTCAGCACGGCCACGGAGGCGAGCACGGTGTCGGGGCTGTAGAGGAAGATCACCGCCGACACGGTGGTCATGGCCGACACGAACAGATAGCGCGCGCACGACAGCACGGCGGGCAGGCACATCGGCAGCGTCACGCGCCAGTAGGTGCGCAGCGCCGACACCTTGAGCGAAGCCGACACCGCCTCGAACACCGGATCAAGCTGTCCCAGCGCCGCCACCGACGTGAGGTGCGCGGCCGTGGCGCAATGCATGATGGTGCACAGCACCATCAGCGCCATGCCGCCGTACAGGCCGTTGAGCGGATTGGCCGGATGGTTGAAGAAGAACACGTAGCCCAGGCCAAGCACCAGGCCCGGCACCGCCATCGGCAGCAGCACGGCAAACCGGATGGCCGAGTGCAGCCACGCCGCCGTGCGCGTTTTCTCGACCAGCCACGCGCCGGTAAAGATCAGCGCCGTACCGAACACGGTGGTGAGCGCAGCCAGCTTCAGGCTGTTGCGATACGCAAGCCAGCCGCCACCGTCCATGTTGTCGAAGTCGTAATTGCGCAGCGACAGCTCGAGGTTGTATGGCCAGAGCTTCACCAGCGACGCACCCACCGCCGTGGCGAGCATCAGCAGGATCCCGCCGACCACGAGCACGCTCAGCAGCAGGAAGACACCGTCGCGCAGGCGGTCCGGCTGCGGGTGATACGGTTGTGCGCGGCTGGCCAGCGCGGCGTGCTGGCGGCGCTGTACGAGGCGCTCCACGGCAAACGTCAGCAGGGCCGGCAGCAACAGCATCAGGCCGATCACGGCGCCGCGTGCAAACTGCTGCTGCCCCACCACCGCCTTGTAGGCCTCTACGGCCAGCACCTGGTAGCTGCCGCCCACCACGGTCGGCACGCCGAAGTCCGTGGCGACCAGCGTGCAGACCAGCGCAAAGGCACCGAACAGCCCATAGCGGGCGCCCGGCAGCGTCACCGTGCGGAACGTGCGCCACGGCCCCGCTCCCATCGCGCGGGCCGCGTCATACAAGCGGCCGTCGGCCAGCGTGAGCGTGGCCAGCAGCAGCATCAGCGCATACGGAAACGTGTAGAACACCTCGCCCAGCACGATGCCCCAGAAGCCGTAGATGCTGCCGCCGTGCAGCCACGCCTTGAGCAGGCCCTGGTTACCGAACAGGTAGACCAGTGCAATGCCCGGCAGCAGCGACGGCGCAAACAGCGGCAGCATCGCCAGCGTGCGCAGCGTGCCGCGCAACGGCATGCGCGTGCGCTGCACTGCGTAGGCCAGCGCAAACGCAAGCGGCACCACCAGGGCGGCGACCGCGCCGGACACCGCCAGCGTGCGGCCCACCATGTCGAGGAAGTTCGGCCCGCGCACGACGTGCAGCACCAGCGCCAGGCCATGCTCGTCTGAACTGCGCGCGCTGGTGACGAGGCCTGTCGCCTGCAGCAGCATCATCGCCGTTGGCAGTAACAAGCCGATGCAGAGCAACAGCAGCCAGCCGAGCTTCATGCCGGTGAGCACCGGCACATCCGTACGCCAGAAGGGCGTGCGTGTCGGGCGGGCGGCTTCGGATGGCGGGGCCGTGATGACGTTGGCCTCAGGCGGCAGCATCGACATGGCAGCCTCAGGCACGGTCGTACGGATACAGGCGCAGCCCATCGCGCTCGAGGGCAATCCACAACTTGCTGTCGCCCAGCCCGTGGCGCAGCACGCCGGATGCGACTTCCGCCACCAGCGGCACATCGGCCAGACCGTCGATGGCGAGCATCACCCGCGTGCGGCTGCCCAGATAGATCTGGTCGACCACGCGGGCCAGGTGACGGTTCGGGGCGTCGTCGTCGGGATGCAGCGTGACGGCTTCGGGACGGCAGAACAGGCGGCCGTTGTCGCCGGCGCCGTCGGAAAACGCCGGATCGAGCAGCAGCGGCTGGCCGGCCAGCGTGGGCGTGCCGTCTTCCGCGCGCTCGAGCGGCAGCCAGTTGGCCTGCCCGACAAACCCGGCGACAAAACCGGTGGCCGGGCGCGAATAGATTTCGGCGGGCGAGCCGGTCTGCTCGATGCGGCCGTTGGACATCACGGCAATGCGATCGGCCATCGCCATGGCCTCGTCCTGATCGTGCGTGACCATGAGCGTGGTCACGTTCAACTTGCGCTGCAGGCGGCGCAGTTCGATGCGCAGGTGTTCGCGCACCTGGGCGTCCAGCGCCGACATCGGCTCGTCGAGCAGCAGCAGCGACGGCGCGGGCGCCAGCGCGCGGGCCAGCGCCACGCGCTGCTGTTGGCCGCCGGAGAGCTGCGACGGATATTTCGCCTCGCTCCCGGACAGACCCACCAGCGCCAGCATCTCGGACACACGCTCGTGCAGACGCGCCCGGTTGCCGTTGCGCGTGTCGAGCCCGTAGGCAACGTTCTGCGCGACCGTCAGGTTCGGAAACAGCGCGTACGACTGGAAGACGATGCCGTAGTCGCGTTCACGCGGCGGCAGGTTCGAGATATCGCGGCCGCCGGCAACGATCTGGCCGGCATCCTGCGCCTCGAGCCCGGCGATGATACGCAGCAGCGTGGTCTTGCCGCAGCCGGAGGGCCCGAGCAGGCAGACGAATTCGCCCCGCGCCACGTCCAGCGATACGCCTTCGAGCGCGGTGAATGCAGCCGCGCCGGTGCCGAAGCGGCGCGTGACCTGCCGCACCGAGAGAAACGGCGTGGCCAGACCCGTGGTCGGGTGGGAAGCGGACTGAGGCATCGTCGGGGCCGGTAGCGAAAACGGTCGCCACTGTAGCCAGCCGACATGTAGCCCATGTGGCAGTTACCCCAAAAACGCCAATGTGCGCATTTCCGGATTTTGGTTGGGGGATCGCCGACTACGCCACCGGGCGGACTTCCCCCAGGAACGCGGCAATCAGCCGTGCATCCTTGCGGTCCTGCAGGCAGTACAGGTATTCGCTCAGCTCCGGGGCGCCGCCTTCGATGCCCTCAAACGGCAGCACGCGCAGGTCGGCATGGCTGGGCACCTCCTGCCGCGCGATCACGCTCACACCAAGGTTGCGGGTGATCACCTCGCGGATGGACTCCCGGCTGCCGATCTCGACCGTGGACGCCGGCGTCACGCCCGCCTGCGCCATCATCGTTTCCGTCATGGCGCGCGTGGTGGACCCGACCTCGCGCACGAGCAGCCGGCATTGCGACAGCACGCTCACCGGCACGCTGGTCTGCGCAGCCAGCGGGTGGCTGCGATGCACGACCAGCACCAGCGGATCGCGTGCCAGCTCGATGCGCAGGAAGCGCGCGTCGTCCACGCGCTGCGACGACGATGCCACGTCCACGCGGTATTCCTGCAGCGCTTCGAGCATCTGCACCGAGTTGCCGGCTTCGATGCTCACGTCGATGCCGGGGTGGCTCTTGCAGAAGCGGTCAACGATGTCGAGCACGTAGTACGGCGCCGTGGCGCCGATGCGCAGGTGGCCCGTGCCCATGTCGCCGGAGTTGCGCAGGAAGAAATCGATCTCGGTTTCCTGGCGCACGAGCTGGTCGACCAGCGGCATCAGCCGCACGCCGGCATCGGACAGCGCAAGGCGCCGCCCGCCCCGGTAGAACAGTTCGACCCCGTAGGCCTCTTCCAGCGCGCGGATCTGCGAGGTCACGGTCGGCTGCGACAGCCCGAGCTGCTTGGCGGCCAGCGTGATGCTGCCCAGGCGGGCGACCATGAAGAACGATTTGAGCTGCGCAACGAGCATCGGTGGGTGGCGTATCCGGCGCTTTGTACGGCGCCTGAAAAAGGGAGCGGACCATTCTAGCGGAGCAGCGGATGGGCAAAAACGGTGCCGGCTGCCCTCGTCCGTTTTCCGCTTCCTCATCCTCGCGCTACGACTTTTTCATCCTTTCCGACAAGGCGGTGGGTTCCGCACCCCCATATCGGGGGGAATTGGGCGCTCACGGCCCGTTATTTCCACGGATCGGCTCCGCCACTTCCACCTGAGAATCCGTCCGCGCGCCACAGTCACGAGCCGACAGCGCGCAAGGATTCGGATTGGGAGAGAAGTGGATGGAACGTAGCAGCACGACCGTGCGCGGCACGAAGCAATGGGCCCTCACGATGATGGTGGCAGCCGCAGGCACCCTGGCCGCTTGCGGAGGCGGCGGAGGCGGTGCGAGCGAGGGAGCCTCGAACACGCCGCAGAGCACCACCGCCAACATTACCGTGGCGCCAGCCTGCAGCGGTACGAACTGCGGCGCGCTCGGCACCACGTATGCCGGCTCCGGCGTGGGCGTATGGCAGGCAACCAATGCAGGCGGCTCGGCCGGAACGGTGTCCGTGTCGATCGCGGGGCTCACGGGGCAGAACGTGACGCTCGTCTACACCAACCAGGGCGCGGCGGCCCAGCCGATGCCGTCTGTCCCGATCACCAGCCTGGGGCTGCTCGACACCACCGGTACGGCTGCACCAAAGGCAGCGGCCGACGTGGTGGGCAACGATGCCAACGCGGCCTTTGACCGCCAGCTTTCCGACTTCAACGCGCATGCACTGGACGGCTATGCCAGCGGCGCGGGCCCGCTCAAGACGCAGAGCGCATCCGGCTCCGGCAACACGGTGCTGCGCCCGCAATCGGTGGCAGCCGTGGGCGCGCAGCGCACGTGGAACCACCAGCAGCCCGACGGCACGGCCGTGGTCGTCTCGGCCACGCTGCGGCAGCAGGCCACCGCCACGGACGGCCGCATCGTCAACGTGTGGGTGCAGGACTCGGAGTACGGCAGCAGCAAGATCTCCGACGGCGTCATCGGCACGCTGGCCAACAAGTTTGCCTCGGGCAACCAGTCGATCTACACGCTGGCGACGTCGCTCGTCGGGCAGCCGTGGGGCAGCTACTCCAGCTCGGCCAGCCTGATCGACCCGAACCAGGCACTCGACATCGTCGTGCTGAACATCCAGCCGGATGGCCAGCCCTATGGCCGCGTCGGCTACTTCTGGGCGCGCAACAACTTCACCACCAGCGCACAGCCGCTGTCGAACCAGTCGCTGTCGTTGTATGTGGATTCGGAAACCGTGTACCTGGGCGGCGCCAGCGGGCTGAACACGGTCATCTCGACGCTCGGCCACGAGTTCACGCACATGGCCAATTTCTACCAGCGCGGCGTGCTGCACGGCTCGCAGTACATGTACGGCACGTGGCTCGAAGAAATGACCGCCATGACCATGGAAGACGTGCTCTCCAGCCAGATCGATCCGAGCTTCAACAACGTGCGCGACAGCCGCTTCCCGGCCTGGCTGCAAAGCGCATATGACTGCGCGCTGACGGCCTTCGACCCCTCGCTGTCGTCGCCATGCCCGGGGTACCCGATCTCGGGCAGCCTCGGTGGCTTCCTGCTGCGCCAGTACGGCGTTGCGTACTACACCAACCTGCTGCACAACTTCTCGTCGACCGATTCCGCCACGGTGCTCGACAACGCCATCCGCGCGGGCGGCGGCGCGGGCCTGGGCGATGCGGTCAGCCGCTGGGGTACAGCCGTCGCCCTGCTGCCGGTGCCGGGCAGCCCGTCGGGCTTTGCGTATCCGGCGCGCTCGGACAGCGGCTTCTCCATCCCGGCGCTCAACGGCCCGAACTACAGCAGCCAGCGCACCATGCCGACCTCCGTGCCGGCCACGCTGCAGGGCTTCGGACAGTTCCCGGTCTCGCGCGGGCTGAAGGCCGGCACGTACAGCGAGACGCTCACGGTGCCCGCAAACTCAACGGTATCAATCATCGTGCATTGAGGGCGCGTGGCTCTCGCGCGGCTTGCCGGGCGAGGGCCACACGTCGGTGCAGCGCGCCCGGCCCAGCTCATGGGCCTCGCCGTCTGCACGCCAAACCGGCGCGCGCCGGTGGTGCCGATCACCGACCACGCGCGATGACGCCCTCGCGGCATCCGACCGCGGCGGCACACTGCGGGCCGCCATCACGCCTCCAGCGGCATCGCGGTCGTTCCCTTGATCTCGTCCAGGCAGACGATGGACTGCACGCGGCTCACGCCCGGAATGCGCATCAGCGTGTCCAGCAGGAAGTCCGACAGCGCCTTCAGGTCGCGCGCGACGACTTTCAGCACGTAGTCGATATCGCCAGTCACGGAATAGCACTCCTGGATCTGCGCGAGCTTGGCGACGAGCTCCTTGAACTTGGCGAGATCACGGATGTGGCCGCGCTCCATGGTGACCTGGATGAACGCGACCACGCCAAAGCCGAGGCTCTTCGGGTCGAGCCGCGCCTCGTAACGGCGGATCACGCCAAGCTCTTCAAGCCGCCGGTGCCGCCGCAGCGTTTGCGCCGGTGAAAGCTTGATCGTTTCGGCCAGCTCGAGATTCGAGATCCGGCCGTGCTCCTGCAACGCCCCCAGCAGCCGCAGGTCGATGCGATCGAACGTGATTGTCTGCACTTCCATTTCCTGAACCCCCGTCACAGGGAAATTTCGTTTCAGAATCGAGGGTTTCCCTGGCCACCGCACGAAATCCTATTTCTCAGGCGGAAATATACACTTCTCCACAAACGACGCGCCGGTAGACGGCCAGAGTGCGACTGGCACGCGCCCCGCCCCAAGGCTCGAGCGCCGCCCCGCGCACAATGTGACCCGCAACTTTATTTCGCCAGGCACCACCATTCCCTGCGCGCATTGTGTGCCCCGCGACCGCCCCTTTCGCTTCACTTCTCAACAACGCCCCCGCCATGACCGATCTCTTTGAAAACCCGATGAAGCTGATGGGCTTCGAGTTTGTCGAATTCGCCTCGCCGACGCCCAACGTGCTGGAACCGCTGTTCGAGCAGATGGGCTTCTCGCTGGTCGCACGCCATCGTTCGAAAGATGTGCTGCTGTATCGCCAGGGCGACATCAACTTCATCGTCAACCGTGAGCCGAACAGCCAGGCCGCGTACTTTGCGGCCGAGCACGGCCCGAGCGCATGCGGCATGGCGTTCCGCGTGAAGGACTCTCACCAGGCCTATGCGCGCGCCCTGGAGCTGGGCGCCCAGCCCATCGAGATCGCGACGGGCCCGATGGAGCTGCGCCTGCCGGCCATCAAGGGCATCGGCGGTGCGCCGCTGTACCTGATCGACCGTTTCGAAGACGGCAAATCGATCTACGACATCGACTTCGAGTTCATCGAGGGCGTCGAACGCCGCCCGGTGGGCCACGGCCTGCGCCTGGTCGACCATCTGACGCACAACGTCTATCGCGGCCGCATGGCGTACTGGGCCAACTTCTACGAGAAGCTGTTCAACTTCCGCGAGATCCGCTACTTCGACATCAAGGGCGAATACACCGGCCTCACCTCCAAGGCGATGACGGCACCGGACGGCAAGATCCGCATTCCGCTCAACGAGGAGTCCGCCGGCGGCAGCGGGCAGATCGAAGAATTCCTGATGGCCTTCAACGGCGAAGGCATCCAGCACATCGCCTTTCTCACCGACAACCTCATCGAGGTCATCGACAAGCTGCAGGCCGCCGGCGTGCCGCTGATGACGGCGCCGAACAGCCGTTACTACGAAAACCTCGAGAAGCGCCTGCCGGGCCACGGCCAGCCGGTGGCGGAGCTGCAGAAGCGCGGCATCCTGCTCGACGGCACGACGGAAGACGGCTCGCCGCGCCTGTTGCTGCAGATCTTTTCCAAGACGCTGCTCGGGCCCGTGTTCTTCGAGTTCATCCAGCGCAAGGGCGACGACGGCTTTGGCGAAGGCAACTTCAAGGCGCTGTTCGAATCGCTGGAACGCGATCAGATCGAGCGTGGCACGCTCAAGGTCTGAGCCCCCATTCCCCTACGAAATACAAGAACACCGTCCGGCGCCAAAAGCGCCGGGCAGCGTTGACGCGGCGCGCCGACATCCATGGCGCATGCCGCTTCCATCCAAGGCAGGAGACAGGAAGACATGATTTCCCATGACAAGGAAGGCGGGCTCAAGCGCGGCCTGAAGAATCGCCACATCCAGCTCATCGCGCTGGGCGGCGCCATCGGTACGGGGCTGTTCCTCGGCATCGCGCAGACGATCAAGCTGGCGGGCCCTTCGGTGCTGCTCGGCTACGCGCTGGCGGGCATGGTGGCGTTCTTCATCATGCGCCAGCTCGGTGAGATGGTCGTCGATGAGCCCGTGGCCGGCTCGTTCAGCTACTTTGCCGACAAGTACTGCGGGCACTTTGCCGGCTTCATGTCGGGCTGGAACTACTGGGTGCTGTACATCCTCGTCGGCATGGCGGAGCTGTCGGCCGTCGGCATCTACGTCCAGTACTGGTGGCCGGGCGTGCCGACGTGGGTGGCCGCGCTGGCGTTCTTCGTGATCATCAACGGCATCAACCTGACGAGCGTGAAGTCGTACGGCGAGATGGAGTTCTGGTTCGCCATCGTCAAGGTGCTCGCCATTGTCGGCATGATCGGATTTGGCGGCTATCTGCTGCTCACCGGCGGTGCCGGTCCCGCGGCAAGCGTCACCAACCTGTGGGCGCACGGCGGGTTCTTCCCCAACGGCATCGGCGGCCTCGTGATGGCCATGGCTGTCATCATGTTCTCGTTTGGCGGGCTGGAGCTGGTGGGCATTACGGCGGCGGAGGCGGACAACCCGTCTGTCACGATCCCGCGGGCAACGAACCAGGTCATCTACCGCATCCTGATCTTCTACGTGGGCGCGCTCGGTGTGCTGCTGTCGCTGTATCCGTGGGAAAAGGTCGTCACCGGCGGCAGCCCGTTCGTGCTGATCTTCCACGCGATGAACAGCAACCTCGTGGCGAACGTGCTGAACGTTGTGGTGCTGACGGCCGCCCTGTCGGTCTACAACAGCGGCGTGTACTGCAACAGCCGCATGCTGTACGGCCTAGCCAGGCAGGGCAACGCCCCCAGGGCGCTGCTCAAGGTCAGCCAGCGGGGCATTCCGCTGGCGGCGCTGGGCGTATCGGCCATCGCCACGCTGGCGTGCGTGGCGCTCAACTACTTCATGCCCGGCAAGGCGTTCGAGCTTCTGATGGGCCTCGTGGTCTCGGCACTCATCATCAACTGGGCGATGATCAGCGTGATCCACCTGAAGTTCCGCCACGACAAGCGCAAGGCTGGCCAGTCGACGGCCTTCCGCAGCTTCGGGTATCCGCTCACCAACTACCTGTGCCTGGCCTTCCTGGCTGGCGTGCTGGTGGTGATGTATCTGACGCCGGACCTGCGGATCTCGGTGTACCTGATCCCGGTCTGGATGGCCGTGCTGGGCATCAGCTACCTGTTCCGCCAGAAGAACGCCACGCTGGCATCCCAGGCACGCGCCGAGGCGCTGTAACGCCTTCGCCGGATTGCGCGCAGCCGACACGGGCCGGCGCGCGATCCGGCACAATCGACCCCTTCCACTTCCAGGCAACACCATCATGTTCGAACACGTTGACGCATACCCAGGCGACCCCATCCTGACCTTGAACGAGAACTTCCAGAAGGATCCGCGCCAGGACAAGGTCAACCTCAGCATCGGCATCTACTTTGACGACGATGGGCGCCTGCCCATCATGAAGGCCGTGCGCGAAGCCGAAGCCGCCATCCTCCACGAGCCGGGCCCCAAGCCCTATCTGCCGATGGCCGGTTTCGCGCAGTACCGGGATGCCGTGCAGAAGCTCGTGTTCGGGCAGGACTGCGCCGCCCGCACCGAAGGCCGCATCGCCACGGTGCAGACGCTGGGCGGATCGGGCGCGCTGAAGATCGGCGCCGATTTTCTCAAGCGCTATTTCCCCCAGGCCCAGGTGTGGGTGAGCGACCCGACGTGGGAAAACCACCGCTTCATCTTCGAGCGCGCCGGCTTTACGGTGAACACGTATCCGTACTACGACGAGGCCACCGGCGGCCTCAGGTTTGATGCCATGCTCGCGGCCATCGACGCGCTGGACAAGCACAGCATCGTCGTCCTGCATGCGTGCTGCCACAACCCTACCGGCGTGGACCTGGACAACGCGCAGTGGCAGCAACTGATTGACGTGCTGCAAAAGCGCGACTTGCTGCCCTTCGTCGACATGGCGTACCAGGGCTTTGGCGCCGGCCTCGATGACGATGCATTCGCCATTCGCGAGCTCGCGCGCCGCGGCGTGCCGGCACTGGTGGCGAACTCGTTCTCCAAGAACTTCTCGCTGTACGGCGAGCGCTGCGGCGGCCTCAGCCTCATCTGCGACAGCGCCGCCGAGGCCGACCGCGTGCTCGGCCAGTTGACCAGCGCCGTCCGCTCGAACTACAGCAACCCGCCCACGCACGGCGCCAAGATCGTCACCCGGATCCTGACCACGCCCGAACTGGACCAGGCATGGCGCAGCGAGCTGTCGGCCATGTGCCAGCGCATCGCGGGCATGCGCACGGCCATCCATGACCGGCTGAGCCGGCACCTGAGCGGCGAAGCGCTGTCGCGCTACATCAAGCAGCGCGGCATGTTCACGTACACCGGTTTGAGTGCCGAGCAGGTCGACCGCTTGCGCGAGCAGCACGGCGTGTACATCCTGCGCTCGGGGCGGATGTGCGTGGCGGGGCTCAACCAGCGCAACGTCGGCCCGGTGGCCGAAGCCGTCGCGCACGTCATGGCGAACAACGCCTGAGGAGCCGGCCCGAAAACACCAAGGGTGCATTTCGTGTGCACCCTTGGCGGTTGCGGCTCAACCGAGCCAGCCGCGAATCATCGACGCCATGACGCTTGTCGAGATGCCGTAGCGGTCATGCAGCGTCGGCAGCGCACCGGCGTCGAGGAAGGCATCCGGCAAGCCCACCTGGCGGAAGGGCACATTCACCCCCGCACGCATCAGCGTGCCGGCCACGGCCTCGCCCAGGCCGCCAATCACGGTGTGGTTCTCGGCCACCACGACGAGCCGGCCCGAGCGCTGCGCCTCACACAGGATCGTCTCGGTATCGAGCGGCTTGATTGTCGGCACGTGCACCACCGCCACGCCCAGGCCATCGTCCTGCAGCACCTTGGCCACCTCCAGCGCGCGCATCGTCATGATGCCGGACGAGATCACGAGCACTTCGGCGCCGTCGCGCAGCAGCTTGGCCTTGCCAAGCTCGAACTGGTAGCCGTACTCATCGAGCACCAGCGGCACGTTGCCGCGCAGCAGACGCGCATACACCGGGCCCGCATGGGCGGCGATGGCGGGCACCATCTGCTCGATCTCCAGCGCATCGCACGGGTCGATGACCGTCATGTTGGGCATGGCACGCATCAGGGCCAGGTCTTCGGCGGCTTGGTGGCTTGGGCCATAGCCTGTGGTGAGGCCGGGCAGCGCACAGACGATCTTCACGTCGAGATTGTCTTCGGCAATCGTCTGGTGCATGAAGTCGTATGCACGGCGCGTCGCAAACACGGCGTACGTCGTCACGAAAGGCTGCGCGCCCTCGTTGGCCAGGCCCGCCGCTGCACCCATGAGCAGCTGTTCGGCCATGCCCATCTGGTAGTAGCGGTCCGGAAACGCCTTGGCGAAGATGTGCAAGTCGGTGTATTTGCCGAGGTCCGCCGTCATGCCGACGACGTTGGCCTTCACGCGGGCCAGTTCAGCGAGTGCATGGCCGAACGGCGCGGGCCGCGTCGCCTGCCCTTCGCCAGCGATCGACGCGATCATCGCCGAGGTCTTGAGCTTGGGCTTGTTCAGTACGGTGCGGCTCATGCGGTCCTCCCGGCTTCCAGTGCCTGCAGCGCGAGCTGCCATTCGTGTTCGTCGACGCGGATGAAGTGGTTCTTCTCCCGCTGCTCCAGGAACGGCACACCGCGACCCATGCGCGTATCGCAGATGATCATGCGCGGCTGTGCGCCCGTGTGCGTGCGCGCGGCATCGAACGCAGCCTTGACGGCGTCGATGTCGTTGCCGTCCACACGCTGCGTGAACCAGCCGAACGCCTCGAACTTGGGCACCAGCGGCTCGAACGCCATGATCTGCGTCGAAGGGCCGTCCGCCTGCTGGTTGTTGACATCGACCACGGCGATCAGGTTGTCGAGCTTCCAGTGCGCGGCAGACAGGATGCCCTCCCAGACCGCGCCCTCGTCGAGCTCGCCGTCGGAAAATAGCGTGTAGACAAACGCATCGGAACCCTTGCGCTTGAGGCCCAGGCAGCGGCCGACGGCGATGGTCAGCCCCTGCCCCAATGACCCGCCGGACATCTCCATGCCGGGCGTGTAGCTGGCCATGCCCGACATCGGCAGGCGGCTGTCGTCGCTGCCGTACGTTTCGAGTTCTTCGGCGGGCAGGATGCCGGCCTCCAACAGCGCGGCGTACAACGCGATCGCATAGTGGCCGTTGGAGAGCAGGAAGCGATCGCGGCCCTCCCATTGCGGGTCTTCGGGGCGATAGCGCATGGCGTCAAAGTAGGCGACGGCCAGCACGTCGGCAATGTCAAGTGCCTGACCGATGTAGCCCTGGCCCTGCACCTCGCCCATCAGCAGGGCGTTGCGGCGGATGCGGTACGCGCGCTCGACCAGCGGCACGGCGCCGGTAGGCGGCAATGATGTGGAAGTCATGGTGTTTCCTGTGGTGAAGCAAGAAGCGATAGGCAGCGGCATCAACGGTTGACCGCCCGGGCCGGCACGAAAAACACCAGCACGGCGCCCAGCACGATGGCCGACGAGATGAAGATCAGCCCCGCCGTCGATTTGCCGGTCAGGTCGTTGAGCCACCCGACGATGGCGGGCGAGAAAAAGCCGGCGAGATTGGCGAAGCAGTTGACGGCGGCGATGCCCGCGGCGGCCGACATGCCGCCCAGCATGGCCGTCGGCAGCGACCAGAACTGCGACGACGAAGACAGAATCCCGGCCGCCGCAATGCTCAGGCACACCAGGGACGCGCCCACGTTGCCGAGCAGGGGCAACAGCGCAAAACCGGCGGCGGCCACAAGCATCGGCACGGCAAGGTGAAGGCGGCGCTCGCGACGGCGGTCGGCGCTCATGCCGATCAGCGGCAGCGCGACGATGGCGCACACGTACGGCACCGCGGTGAACACGCCGACCCACAGCGGATCGGCCACGCCCGCCTTGCGGATCAGCGTCGGCAGCCAGAACGTGAGCCCGTACTGGCCGAGCACCACGCAGAAGTAGATGGCGGCCAGGAGCCACAGGCGCCGGTCAGCAATGAAGGCACCCACGGAGCCATGCGCGGTCTTCTGCGCGTTGTCTCCGGCAACGTTGCGTTCGAGCAGCGCCTTCTCCGCATCGGTCAGCCACTTGGCCTGGGCGATGCCGTTGTCGAGATAGAACAGGATGGCGATGCCCAGCACGAGCGACGGCAAGGCTTCGATGAGGAACAGCCACTTCCAGCCCGCCAAGTCGGCCGCACCATGGAAGGCATGCATGATGTAGCCCGACAGCGGCCCGCCCACGATGCCCGCCAGTGGAATCGCCATGAAGAACATCGACAACGCCTTGGCGCGGCGCTGCGACGGGAACCAGTACGTCATGTAGAGGATGACCCCAGGCGCGAAGCCCGCCTCGGCCACGCCCAGCAGGAAGCGCAGCACGTAGAACGACGTCGGGGTGGTCACGAAGGCAAAACCTGCCGAGATGACCGCCCACGTGAGCATGATCCGCGCGAGCCAGTTGCGTGCGCCGACCTTGTGCAGGATCACGTTGCTCGGGACCTCGAAGAGGAAGTAGCCGAGGAAGAAGATGCCGGCGCCTAGGCCGTACACGGTCTCGCTGAAGCGCAGGTCATTGAGCATCTGCAGCTTGGCGAAGCCCACGTTGACGCGATCCAGGTAGGCGCCCAGGTAGCAGATCATCAGGAACGGAATGAGCCGGCGCGCCACCTTGGCGTACGTGCGGGATTCAAACGTGGCCGCGTCCGCGCGCGCCATCTCGTCGCCCGGCAGGGGCGATGCGAACTTCGTGGTCATGGTGTCTCCTACCATGTGCCCCGGGTGGGCCCGGGTGCGTGCTTCTCGAAGGGATCCACGGCCCGCGTCTGCGGCCGCGGCGGTGAGGTGATGCGTTGTGGTTGCGTGCGGCCCGGTCGCTCAATGGATCAGCATGCCGCCGTTCACGTCGAGCGTAATGCCGGTCAGGTAGGCCGAGAGGTCGCTCACGAGGAACAGGCACGCGTTGGCCACGTCGGCCGCGTCGCCAAGCCGGCCGAGCGGGATGCCCTTGATGATGTCGGTGCGCATCTCGGGCGTGAGCTTGTCGCCGGTGATGTCGGTCTGGATGAGGCCGGGCGTGATGGAGTTGACGCGGACGTTGTCGGGGCCGAACTCACGCGCCATCGCACGGGCCAGGCCCAGCACGCCGGCCTTGGCGGCGCTGTAGTGGGGCCCGCCGAAGATGCCGCCGCCGCGCTGCGCCGATACCGAAGACATGCATACGATGCTGCCGCGCTTGTGCGCCTTCATGTGCGGCAGCACCGCCTGCGACATGTACAGCGTGCCGCGCAGGTTCACGTCGAGCACGGCATCGAAATTGCCCGCCTCGATATCGAGCGTGCGCAGCGGCTGCGTGATGCCGGCGTTGTTGATGAGACCGTCAATGCGGTCGTATTTGGTGAGAGCCGCTTGGACAGCGGCATCGCAAGCGCTACGATCGGTCACATCGCAAGCGAGGCCGAGATGCCCTTCACCGAGTTCGCGGGCAGCCTGCTGCGCATCGTCGAGCCGCAGATCCAGCACCACCACCTGCGCGCCATGTGCGGCAAGCGCTTTTGCCGTGGCCCTACCGATCCCGCGCGGCGAGGCCGCCCCGGTGACGATCACGACCTTGTTCTCGAGCAACATCGTTGTCTCCTGACTGTTGAAATCTTGTTGGCTGCAGTGTTGTGCCAGGCGCCAATTCGATCAACGCAGTTGGATTCAACTATGGCTGAGAAATTTTCAGTTGAACGGGCAGCGTATTCTGGTGCGACGCACCATTGCCAGCCCAAACGGGTCAAGCCTGCTGGAGCTGCTGGTCCACCCAGGCGAGAAAACGTGAAACGCGCGGCAGGTCGGCGTTCTGCGGCGGCAGCACGATATGGTGGCCCGCGACTTCCAGCGCGCGATCTTCGCCAAACACGGGCACCAGCCTGCCCTGCGCGATCATCACCGAAGCCAGCAGCGAGCTTTCCAGCGCCACGCCCAGACCCAACGCAGCAGTCTCGAGCGACATGTACGAGCGGTCGAACGCAAAGTCGAACGATGCGTGCATGTGCTCGACTCCAAAGCGCGCAAACCATTGCTGCCATTGCACCAGCGGCGTCTCCGAGCGGATCAGCCGATGTGCGAGCAGGTCGGCCGGCGACGAGACGGGATGGCGCTCGAGATACGCCGGAGCCGCCAGCGGCGCGATGCGTTCGTTGCGCAGCGTCTTGATCTGCACGTCGCGCCAGTGCGCGTGCCCATAGCGGACATCGATGTCGTAGAACCCGCTGGTGAACGACACCTCTTCATACGAGCACGACACGTTGAGGCGGATGTCGCTATGGTCCTGCTGGAACGCGGCCAGGCGCGGCAGCAGCCACATCAGGCCGAAGCTGGGGCTGGAGTGCACGCGCAGGATCTCGACATCGGACCGGCTGGAGGCACGCTCGGTGGCGCGACCCAGATCGGCCAACGCACCGGTCACGTCGCGCAGATACTGTTCGCCAACGGGCGTGAGCACCAGCCCGCGCCCCTGCCGAAAGAACAGCGGCTGGCCGATCGCCGCCTCGAGGTTGCTGATCTGGTGGCTGACGGCCGAAGGCGTCAGGCCAAGCTCTTCGGCGGCGCGATTCACGCTCTTCGTCCGCGCGACGGACTCGAACGCAATGATCGCCTTCATGGGCGGAATGCGCATGTTGCGTAGCAGGT
This sequence comes from Ralstonia mannitolilytica, assembly GCF_905397375.1. GTDB lineage: Bacteria > Pseudomonadota > Gammaproteobacteria > Burkholderiales > Burkholderiaceae > Ralstonia > Ralstonia mannitolilytica. Next base: position 1,143,340 of record NZ_CAJPVG010000001.1, on the reverse strand, counting down.
GTAGTGGGGCAGTTCGCAGGCAGACCGGCCCATCGTACCGCACTCGTGCGAATGCCGGCCGGCGTGAGTTTGCTGCTGCGGATCGCAAAAAAAAAACGCCGCAGGCATTCCACCTGCGGCGTCATCGCATCCGCTGCGGCCAGCACAACCGGCCGCAGACCGACGGCCCGTTTAGACCTGCACGGTGTCGGCCACTTCCTTGAAGTCCTGGATCTGGTCGAAGTTCATGTACTTGTAGATCTTGTCGCCGTTCGCGTTGATCACGCCGATGTCGGCCATGTACTCTTCCTTCGTCGGGATACGGCCCAGGCGTGAGCAGATCGCCGCCAGTTCCGCCGAGCCCAGATACACGTTCGTGTTCTTGCCCAGACGGTTCGGGAAGTTACGCGTGGACGTCGACATGACGGTCGCGCCTTCGCGCACCTGTGCCTGGTTGCCCATGCACAGCGAGCAGCCCGGCATTTCGGTACGCGCGCCGGCCGTGCCGAACACACCGTAGTGGCCTTCTTCGGTCAGCTGCTTCTGGTCCATCTTGGTCGGCGGCGCCACCCACAGCTTGACGGGAATGTCGCGCTTGCCTTCGAGCAGCTTCGACGCGGCGCGGAAGTGACCGATGTTGGTCATGCAGGAGCCGATGAACACCTCGTCGATCTTGGCGCCGGCCACATCCGACAGCGTCTTCACGTCGTCCGGATCGTTCGGGCACGCGACGATCGGCTCGTGGATGTCGGCCAGGTCGATCTCGATGACGGCAGCGTATTCGGCATCGGCATCCGGCTCCAGCAGCTTCGGATCGGCCAGCCATGCTTCCATCGCCTTGATGCGGCGCTGGAGGCTGCGCGCATCCTGGTAGCCCTCCGCAATCATCCACTTGAGCAGCGTGATGTTGCTGTTCAGGTATTCGATGATCGGTTCCTTGTTCAGGCGCACCGTGCAGCCTGCGGCCGAACGCTCGGCAGATGCATCCGACAGCTCGAACGCCTGCTCGACCTTCAGGTCAGGCAGGCCTTCGATTTCGAGGATGCGGCCCGAGAAGATGTTCTTCTTGCCCTGCTTGGCGACCGTCAGCATGCCTTGCTTGATGGCGTACAGCGGGATCGCGTTGACGAGGTCACGCAGCGTGACGCCCGGCTGCATCTGGCCCTTGAAGCGGACCAGCACCGATTCCGGCATGTCCAGCGGCATCGTGCCGGTGGCGGCCGCGAAAGCGACCAGGCCCGAGCCTGCGGGGAAGCTGATGCCGATCGGGAAGCGCGTGTGCGAATCGCCACCGGTACCGACGGTGTCGGGCAGCAGCATGCGGTTCAGCCACGAGTGGATCACGCCGTCGCCCGGGCGCAGCGCGATGCCGCCGCGCGTGCTGATGAAGTTCGGCAGCGTCTGGTGCGTCTTCACGTCCACCGGCTTCGGATACGCGGCGGTGTGGCAGAACGACTGCATCACGAGGTCGGCCGAGAAGCCCAGGCACGCCAGGTCCTTCAGTTCGTCACGGGTCATCGGGCCGGTGGTGTCCTGCGAGCCGACGGAGGTCATCTTCGGTTCGCAGTACGTGCCCGGGCGCACGCCCTGGCCTTCCGGCAGACCGCACGCGCGGCCGACCATCTTCTGCGCGAGCGAGAAGCCCTTGCCGCTGTTGGCCGGCTGGTGCGGCAGGCGGAACAGCGTCGACGGCGGCAGGCCCAGCGCTTCACGCGCCTTGGCGGTCAGGCCGCGGCCGATGATCAGCGGAATGCGGCCGCCAGCGCGCACTTCGTCGAACAGCACGTCGGACTTGACCTGGAATTCGGCGATGACCTTGCCGTCCTTCAGCGCCTTGCCTTCGTACGGGCGCAGTTCCACCACGTCGCCCATGTTCATCTGCGACACGTCGAGTTCGATCGGCAGCGCGCCGGCGTCTTCCATGGTGTTGTAGAAGATCGGGGCGATCTTGCCGCCGAGGCACACGCCGCCAAAACGCTTGTTCGGGACGTACGGGATGTCCTCACCCGTGAACCACAGCACCGAGTTGGTGGCCGACTTGCGCGAGGAGCCCGTGCCGACCACGTCGCCCACGTAAGCGACCAGGTGACCCTTTTCCTTCAGCGATTCGATGAACTTGACGGGGCCGCGCTTGCCGTCTTCTTCGGGCGTGATGCCGGGGCGCGCGTTCTTCAGCATCGCCAGCGCGTGCAGCGGGATGTCCGGGCGGGTCGTGGCGTCGGGTGCCGGCGACAGGTCGTCGGTGTTGGTTTCGCCCGGGACCTTGAACACGGTGATCGTCAGGCTTTGCGGCACTTCCGGGCGGCTCGTGAACCATTCGGCGTCGGCCCAGCTCTGCAGGACGGCCTTGGCATTCGCATTGCCCTTGTCGGCGAGTTCCTTCACGTCGTGGAACTGGTCGAACATCAGCAGGGTTTTCTTCAGCGCGTCGGCGGCGACGGCGCCAACCTCGGCGTCGGACAGCAGCTCGATCAGCGGGGCGATGTTGTAGCCGCCCAGCATCGTGCCGAGCAGTTCGGTGGCGTGCGCGCGCGAGATCAGCGGGCAGGCGGTCTCGCCCTTGGCCACGGCAGCCAGGAAGCCGGCCTTCACGCGGGCGGCTTCGTCCACGCCGGCGGGCACGCGATGGGTGATCAGGTCAAGCAGCGTCTTCTCTTCACCAGCGGGCGGATTCGTCAGCAGTTCCACCAGTTCGGCGGTCTGTTGAGCCGTCAGCGGCAACGGGGGAATACCGAGCGCGGCGCGGGCGGCCACGTGAGCACGATAGTTTTCAAGCATGGTGGGGTCTGCTGATTTGCGTTACAGGAAAGGCTTTTTCCGGCATCCGAGGCCATCGCGGATGCCACGTAGGCGCGATTCTAATGGCACTACCCCTACACGGTCAAATGTCTTATATCTTATATAAGAGTGACCGAATTCCTGCGGTGCGCAGACTGCTTGCCCGACGGTTCCGGCCGCTTGCTGCGGCCCGCCATGCGTGAATGGCGCGATCCGCCTATGCCGTGCCGGCGGGAACAGCTGGCGCGCCCGCGGGCACCTTATAGCGGTTGTAGCCCCACAGGTATTGCTGCGGAAAACGCCTGACCATCTCTTCCATTTCCGCATTGATCCACGCGGCCTGGGCCTCGGCATCCTCGGGCAGCGGCCCGGTCAGTCGCCGGACGTGCATCCGCCATCCGCGCCCGCCGGGCAGGCGCTCGCCGGCGGCGATGATCAGGGCGGCGTTTGTCTGCTGCGCAAGCTTGCCCGGCAGCGTCATGGTGTACGCAGGCCTACCGAAGAACGGCACCCATACGCCCTCGCCTTTCGGGGCCTGATCCGGAAGAAGGCCGACCGCGTTGCCCTGGCGCAATGCGCGCACGAACGAGCGCACGCCTTGCGATGTTGCCGGCACCGTGGTCAGGTTCGACGTTGCGCGCACGGCGTCGAGCAGGCCGCGCAGCATGGCCTTGCGGTGCGGGCGGAACATGACCGTCAACGGAATGCGTTGCGCCGCATAGCGTGCAGCAAGCTCAAAGCAGCCAAGATGGGGCGTGAGCATGATGAGCCCGTTGCGCTCGGCCAGGGCTTGTTCGATGACGCTCCAGTCCTCGCAGACCACCTGGGCCATGCATGCATCGCTCTGGAACCAGACGCGCGCAAGCTCGCTCATCATCGCGCCGGTTTCTGCGGCGGCCTGCCGTGCAAAGCGGGGCTCACGGAAGCCCGCCTGGGCGGCATTGCGCTGCACGTGGCGGCGATATCCGCCCGGCACGGCATAGATCATGCGGCCGACCGCGCGTCCGATGCCGTGAACCACGGGCAGCGGCAGCGACGAGAACAGCCGCAAGAGCACAGGCAATGCGCGCTGGCTGAACTGGGAACGGTCAAGCATGGTGAAGCACTCCTGGAGTGGGCAGCCTGACGCATCGCCAAGCGTGGGTCGAGACCTCGGCCAGGTCGGCAAAGGGCCGCGGGTCAATGAACGCCGCTACTGATCGAGCGACCATCCCGGTTCGGCGGCGTTCTTGCCTTCGCGATACGTCCAGCCCGCGCCGCACGTGCGGCATGTAAACGTGCTCACCGTGACGGCCGCTGCCTTGGATGGTTTGATGCGCTGGGTATCGGTGATCGTCAGGAAGGCATGGCCTGACGCACCGGCCCGATGGATTTCAATGGCGCGGCAAGCGCGGCAGAGTGTCATGCCAATGTGTCTCTCAAATGACGCCGTGCCGCCGCCGCGAGGGCTGGCAGCTGCGCCCGGGTATCGGATGCGAACATGTTGGTCCACATCGCCTTTGGTTCAGACGCTAAAGGCGGGCGCACCGTACTTCAGCAACAGTTGCTCGATCACGGGCATGTCATCGGTGCGCGGCGTTCTGTCTTCGGTCACGCGCGACGGGCCGCCATACACGGCAGCCACATGCCTGCGCACGGTCAGCACATCGTTGACCGGCGGCTCGACGATGACGGCATCGCCCGGCTCGTGTCGGTAGCTGCCCGCTTTCCAGCCGTCGGGCGTCAGATGCAGTTCTTCCCATTCATCGCTGACAGACATGGGGATTTCCTTCTCGTTGACTTCGTTGGTGGGGCGCCTGCCGGCTGGCGGCGCTCGCGCTCAAATCGTGCGACGGGGCGTCAGCCGTGCAACGGCTGCTCTTCCTGCAGTCCGGGCCGCATGTCTTGCGAGGGCTTCGGTGCCGTGGACGTTGTGGCGCATCGAGACGTTGGCGAGGATGCGCTCCATGCCGTCGCTGTATTCACTGATGAGGTAGGTGGCAAACCAGACGCCTGGTTCTTGCTCAATGGGGTACACGGATACCGTGTAGGGGGAAAGGACTTTGCTCAATGCACTGCCGGGTTTCGGGCGAACGTTCAAGGCACGCGTGGTGCGGCTAGGCGGACCACGTCTTGCCGATGACGTACGCCACGATGGGTGGGGCCAATGCCGGTGTGTCATGCACGCGGGTGCAGACCGTCGGCCATTGGCGGCGAGATGACCGTACTTGCGCATGCGGGCGCCTAGTACATGCGCGCCGGATACGGAGCGGATTCACCGCCGGTCTGGTGGTTGGTGGGCTGCGTCGCCCAGGACGATTCGGGTGTACGCCCGACGGACGGCCAGGGCTACGTCGTCTTGTCTTGCCCGGCCCCCGGCCCGCTCGATTCCAGAAGCGGGAAAAGGTTGCGCATCATAACAGCTTCTGGCAGCCACCGCCTCCAGCCGGTTCAGCCAGGCTAGCCCGGTCCGTAGCGATCGAACGATGCCGTTCCCCGGCGTGCAACGGCCGCGGTGCCTGGGCAACATGCAGCAGCGGCAAAGCGCGCCCATATCCACATTCGTACATCTTTTCGCGTTGAATCTGCGTTTTTTGTTGACAGAGCCGCGCGATAGCGGTACATCTTGCCCTCGCAGGCTTTTCAAGCAGTTACTCCGATGTTCTGGGTTGTCACGCAAGCGGCACCTGTTTCTCTTTGTTCCTTCCTTGATCGTCATGCCTGGTGAGCACGGGCTCATCCAGAACATTTAAGGATATCCAACATGGAAACCGGTATCGTCAAGTGGTTCAACGACTCGAAGGGCTTCGGCTTCATCTCCCCGGATGCGGGCGGCAACGATCTGTTCGCGCACTTCTCCGAAGTTCAGGGCAGCGGCTTCAAGTCGCTTCAAGAAGGGCAGAAAGTGCGCTTCGTGCAAGGCGCAGGCCAGAAAGGCCCGGTGGCGACCAAGATCGAAGTGATCTGATCCGTCGCGCACACCGATAAGAAACCCCGCCACGCGGGGTTTTTTTTCGTCTGCACACACGGGCGCACTTGCGCGCTTGCGCATGCGGCGCGCCTCTGCACATGCGAACACCATCACGCCGCGATGCACGGATGGGAGTAGAGTGGGACAGCGACCCGGCGCGCCCGGCCATGCCTGCGTCGCACGACAGCATGTTCGCGCGACACGGGTGATCCGCCGGCTTCGGCGGCCCCTCGCGGGTTCGGGCCCCTCGCCGCCCTCCTTGCCAGTTCCACATATCAACGCCCGCCACTGATGCGCCGGCTCGCGATGTCAGCCATGGAGATCCGTGATGCTCGACCTTGTCGCCTTCACCAAACCCGTGCTCGATGAAATTACCGGGCAGGACGTGCAGACCTGGAACACCAGCCCCGGTGTGCTGGCGGCAAACTGGCAGGTGCCTGAACTCGGCAGCCGCATCTGGCGTGTGAGAACACTCACGATCGCATTCACGCACGATGTCATGAACCGGCTGACGTGCGCCGATCGGCAGGATCTCTGCCAGCTCCAGCGCATGCTCGATCGTGTTCTGCGGACGCAGCTCGGCCTGCTTGCCCAGACCGACCACGGAGACCGGACGCTCGTGATCACCGTCGATCAGTTGGGGGTGGATTCATAACGGATTCGCGGCGAAAGCCGTCGACCGGGGACAGAGCACGCGCGTTCATTGCATGGCGCGCAGCCCGTTGCCCGGGCCCGCTCGTGGGTGAATCATCCGGGGAATGTCCGCAGCCAGCGCATCGATCGCGCAACGCGTCTTCAGCGGAAGATAGGGCGTCCTGGGCCATACCGCGTGGACGTCCATCGGCCGCACGCCGCAGCGCTCCCTCACGGTTACGAGCTGGCCCGTGTCCACATAGTGCGTGAGCAGCCAGCACGGCAACTGCACGAGCCCCAGGCCGGCGACGCCGGCACCCGCGATCGCCTGGACATCATCGAGGCTCAACTGCCGTTTGACCGGCAGCTCGCGCTCGACGCCGTCCGCGTCCCGCACGCGCCACGGTGACACCACACCGTCGCGCGAATACGCAATGCCACGTGCTGCGCAAAATCATCGAACGCGACGGGCGTACCGTGCCGTGCCAGGTATGACGGCGCGGCGCCGATGCTCAGATCCTGAACGCCGAGGCGTCGTGCCACGAGCGTCGTGCTGCCGGGCAGTTCACCGATGCGCACGGCGAGATCGATGTGTTCTTCCACCAGGTCCACCGTCCGGTCAGGCACGGTTTTGGCCTGGTGATGCTGTACGGCGCCATCGGTGCTGCCGCGCTGGCACTGCCCAGCGCCGTGGTGTTCGGCCCTGGCACCGGTACACGTTGCAGCGAATCCGGGCTCGACGAAGGCCTACGTCCGCCGACGCTGTAGCCGTGAACGCGGATTCACGCACCTCGGCGCGCCGGAATGGGAATACGCGTCCCCGTTGCTGCCGGCCTCTGGGCGACAGGGGGTGGGCAACCGGAACGGGTCGGAGTCGCCATCGCGTTTCCATTGGACAATCGCTACGGGTGCGCTGAAACCCTGCAGGTGGACGGTGGCGGACGTTTTACCTGAAGGCACGGAAGACTTGAAAAACGCCCTCCCCCTCCCCATCTACCGCCGCAGTGTGTATTGACGCGGGGCCGGCCGCCCCCGCAGCCGCCCTCCAGCGGCGCGCACGCAGCCGGCCCGGTTCCGGTCTCACATTGAGCCTGCCGGTATGACGGTGACAAACAACCTGCCTTTATGGAGTTGCGCCACCTTCCTCTTCCTCGGCATGGGGTGGCTTTTCTATCGCGCCACGGCGGACACCCTCCGCCAGATTCGCACTCGCGCGGTGACATGGCGGCAAAGCACGCCTTTTGCCGTGTCGATGGCTGTGGCCGGCGCGGCATGCCTGTCGTTCCTGGCGTGGGCAGTGACGGGCGGCCAAACGGGCGCCGGCGTGAGAGCGCTGCTCCTGGCTGCTGCCGCGCTGTTGCTGGCGTCCCTGGTGTGCCCGTTGCGCGAGCCGTGACGTGGCTTCGTTGGGTACAGCGCCCTGCTCTGCCGAGAGACCGTCAAGCCGGGCACCGTGTCGCGCCGTCCAGTTCAGCGCGGAGTGGGCCCAGATGTCGGACTGGATCGAGGCACGGTGGTAGGACCACGGCGCTCGCAGCGCGCGCCGACATGAGCCGCGTGCGCCAGCGCCCAAGAAGACCGATCCAGCCATGCAGGAACGGTGCCCAGACCGCGCTGTGAGAGTTCAGCCCTGCCCAGCCCCCAACCTGAAGACGCTCACAGCACGCCGGAGGTTGCCAGACTGTTCCTGCATCGCCTGTGCGGCTGCAGCGGACTCCTCGACCAGCGCAGCATTCTGCTGTGTCACCTGATCGATCTGGCTGATGGCCTGGCTCACTTGCGCCAGGTTTCTGCTTTGCTCGTCGGACGCCGCCGCGATCTCGGCAATGATGCTCGATACCCCTTCGATCGCGGTGCTGACGCGAGTCATCGCTGCGTTCACGCCAGCGGCCTGCTCTGCGCTGAGCTGAACCTTGCCCGTCGATGCCTCGATCAACGCCTTGACCTCCTTCGCGGCGCCAGATGCCCGCTGCGCGAGCGACCGGACTTCGCCGGCCACCACTGCAAACCCCCTGCCCTGTTCGCCTGCGCGCGCCGCCTCCACGGCTGCGTTGAGTGCGAGGATGTTCGTCTGGAATGCAATGCCCTCCATCATTCCGGTGATCTCGGCAATCTTCTTTGAGGCCGCGTTCACCTCTTCGACCGTCTTCACCATCGCGGCCACTTCGGCGCGCCCGGTTTCCGTCATGCCTCTTGCGCTGGCCGCGAGCGACGTCGCTTCACGCGCGTTGTCGGCATTCCGCTTGACGGCTTCGGTGAGTTCCGTCGTGCTGGCGGCGGTCTCTTCGATCGAAGCCGCCTGTTCCTCAGTGCGCGTGGACAGATCCATATTGCCCGCCGCAATCTGGCCAGCCGCCCCTGCAACCGACTCGCTGGCCACGCGGATACTCCCGACCGTGCCGACCAGCTGTGCCGTCATGTCTGCCAAGGCCTGGAGCAGCCTGCCGGTTTCATCCGTCGACTTGGCTGCGACCACAGTCGAGAGATCGCCTTCTGCCACCCGGCTGGCGATGCCCACCGCCGCATGCAACGGCCGCGTGATGCTGAGCGTCAGGAAATACGCAAAGGCGATGCCCATCGTCAGGATCAACCCTTCCAGCACCATCAGCAGGGTCCGGCTCCTTGCCGAGTCAGCGTCGATCTTCTTCGCGGCATCGTCGATGGTGCGCCGCTGCACCTCGACAAGCTGGCGCATGGTGTCTTGATACGCGTTGGCGCCCGGCACGAAGACCTGGTCGAGAATGCGCTGCGCCTCTTCGGCGTCGCCCCCGGCCTTGGCCTTGTTGATCGAATCACGGGCGCTCAGGTAGACCTTTCGCAGTTCACCGATCCGGGCAAAGAGCCTTTTCTCTTCGTCGCTGGACAGCAGGGCTTCCACCTTCTTCTGGTACTCCCCCGAGCTCTTTGACGAGGCAGCCACCTCCGCCGCGAAATATGGTCCCAATGCGGGGTCGGAGCTCTTTGCAATGGCGATGGTGCGACGGATTCCGGCGGCCAGATTGGCATACCAGTCGCCCATCAGGCGTTCCTTGAGCAGCGGCTCATTCATCATCTCGCGCGTTGCCGTGGAGGCACTGTCGAGACGCCAGATCGCGATGGCCGTGATGACGATGGAGAATGCAAGGACGACGGCAAAGCCCAGGGCGAGGCGCTTGCCGATTCTCATGTTGCTGATGAATTGCATGTCTTCCGTTCCATTTGGCCACACCTGGCCGGTGGGGGTGTACGTCTTGGGGCGATGCTTCGTCGAGCTATTCCAGTCCGGAAGGTCGGTTTGTCGCGGCAGCACAAACCACGCGATGCCCAGAAAAAAAAAGCGAGGACGGCAAACAAGCGCGCACTGCCCTGATGTGCGCCCAAAAACCATCGTCTGGAGCGGGTTTTTGTTCTTCTCGTTTATCGAGCGAAAGCGGAGGAAACACACCCCACTTGCGGGGGGGGTACGAGCGCTTTGGGCTTCTCTCTTTCAAAGGGGCGGTCGAGCGCCGCGCGTTCGTCGTTCTCGCGTGCGGGGCGCGGGATCGGCGCGGAGGCACGGTCGCGATGTCGCGATGCTGCATAATTTTGGGCCGCTCTCGAACCGGTCTTACACACCCCCGCTGTCATGCCTTACGTCGTCACCGAATCCTGCATCCAGTGCAAGTACACCGATTGCGTGGCCGTCTGCCCGATGGACTGCTTTCACGCCGGCCCCAACTTTCTGGTGATCGACCCGGACGAGTGCATCGACTGCTCGATCTGCGCGCCGGAATGCCCCGTCGGCGCCATCTATCCGCAGGCCGAGGTGCCGGCCGACCAGCAGGCGTTCATCGCATTGAATGCCGAACTGTCGCAACGCGCCGATTGGCCGCGCCTGACGAAGGTGCAGGCCCCCTTGCCCGGCCACGCCCATTGGGCGCAGATCAAGGACAAGCGCGACGCGCTCGTCATCGACCCCGAACATGTTCAACGCTGATCCTGCACGAGAACCACTTCATGACTGAACGCATCCTGCTCACCATCGAGGCCGGCGTGGCGGAAGTCCGCCTGAATCGGCCGGAGAAGATGAACGCCATCGATCCGGCCATGTTCGAGGCGCTGGTCGCCACGGGGCAGCGCCTGCTGAACGCGCGGGACGTGCGCGCCGTGGTGCTGTCCGGCGAAGGGCGTGCATTTTGCGCAGGCCTCGACATGGGCAGCATGGCGAGCCTCGGCAGCGGCGACGCCGGTGTCAGCAGCGATGGCCGCCTCGCCAGACGCACACACGGCGCGGCCAATCTGCCGCAGTACGCCTGCACCGTGTGGCGCGACCTGCCGGTGCCCGTGCTGGCCGCGGTCCATGGTGTCGCGTATGGAGGCGGGCTGCAGATCGCGCTGGGTGCCGACGTGCGCTACGTGGCGGCCGACACGCGGCTGTCCATCATGGAGATCAAATGGGGCCTGGTGCCCGACATGGGCGGCATGGCACTCACGCGCGGCCTGGTACGGCCCGACCGCCTGCGCGAGCTGATCTACAGCGGCCGCATCGTCAACGGCGAAGAAGCATGCGCGCTGGGCCTGGCGACGCACGTCGTGGACGATCCGCGTGCTGCTGCGCTGGCGGCCGCACGGGAGATTGCGCAGAAGAGCCCCGACGCCATCCGCGCTGCCAAGCGCCTCATGCGCGTGGCCGAAGACGGCGACACGGCTGCCATCCTGTTGGCGGAATCGGCGGAACAGGATCGGCTGATCGGGAGCGCGAACCAGCGCGAAGCCGTGCGAGCGGGCATGGAGCAGCGCGCACCGGTCTTCCAGCCGGCCGCGGTGCCCGAAGGCCAATAAACGGGGCTGACGCGCTCAGGCGGCGGCGTGCTTGCCGCCCAACGCCGCCCGCATCGCACGCGAGCGGCTGACCACCTCGTCGCGCAACGGCGCACGCCAACCCATCGCAAACGCCGTCTCGGCCACCAGGAACAGCGGGCCGATCACCAGGCCGGCCAGGTCGTCGACGAATGCCGGCTTGCGCCCCTCGTAGTAGTGGCCGACAAACTGGATGATCCAGCCGATCACGAACAGGCCGATACCCACCGACAGCCACGCCGCTGTCGAATGCGCCGCCACGTGGCCGCCCACCCAGACACACGCGCCGATCAGCACGAACATGACCACGCCAAACGCCGCATCCAGGCGCAGATAGAACACCGTCACGAGCGCCAGCAGGATGAGCGCCGGCGTCACGGCCACGCCCGCCCATTCGGCAAAAGCCGGGCGCGAGAGCAACACCGCCACCGCGAGCACGATCGCCGGAATGCCAACGAAGTGGGTGGCGATATTGCGGCTGTCCTGGTGATACGCCGCGTAGTTGGAAAGATGGTCGGACAGGCTGCGCATGATGGTCTCCGTTTTGTGCGTTTGCAGCATGGACGCTGCAATTGCGCCCTCGTTATGATCGTTTCATCTTAGTCAGCGGAGGCGGCGGCACTCTGTCACGTAGCCGACAAATCCGCGTTCCTGAAACGCCCCTCTAATGCTGGCCCGCATGGACCGCTCCGCCGCGCCCTGCCCCCCCTCCACCCCGGATGCCGCCTCGTACCGTGAACGCCTGCAGGCGAGCAGCTGGTTTGGCGGACTCGGCGCGCCGGCACAGGACGCGCTGCTGCGTGTGGCGACCGTGCGGCGCCTGGCCGCCGGCACCCCGCTCTTCCGGCGCGGCGACCCGCCCGACGGCCTGTACTGCGTGGTGGAAGGCACCATCCACATCGGCGCGACAAGCCCGGATGGCCGCGAAGCGCTGCTGGCGGTGCTGGAACCCGTCAACTGGTTTGGCGAGATCGGCGTGTTCGACCGCCAGCCGCGCACGCACGACGCCCGGGCCGACGCCAACACGACGTTGCTCCACATGCCGCAGGGCCCGCTGACGGCGCTGCTGGACAGCATGCCTGCGCTGCTGCAGGCATTCGCGCTACTGCTGACCCACAAGCTGCGCCTGACCTTCACCGTGCTCGAGGAGACCGCCCTGCTCCCGGCACCCGTCCGCGTGGCCCGCCGCCTGCTGCTGATGGCCGAGGGCTACGGCGACCTGCGCCTGGGCACACGCCGCGTGCTGCATGTGCCACAGGAGCAACTGGCGCAACTGCTGGCGCTGTCACGCCAGACGGTCAACCAGGTCCTGAAGGATTTCCAGGCGCGGGGCCTCATCCACGTCGCCTATGGCGGCATCGAACTGCTCGATCCGGCCGGCCTGCGCGCGCTGTCCTACGAATGGGCGAGGGGCTGAAATTTCGCCCAATGCCCCTACATGCGGTGGGATAGGACCCCTCCTATAATGTGTTCCCACTCGCACATCGCCGTTCTGCATGGTGCGGAATCGGCGATGCGAGCCTTTCTCGAAGAGAACCATCATGCCCCGCCAGACCCCCATCGAGCGCTATCGCAACATCGGCATCTCGGCGCACATCGACGCCGGCAAAACCACCACCACCGAGCGCATCCTGTTCTACACGGGGGTCAACCACAAGATAGGCGAGGTGCATGACGGCGCCGCCACCATGGACTGGATGGAGCAGGAGCAGGAGCGCGGCATCACAATCACGTCGGCGGCCACGCACTGCATGTGGCGCGGCATGGCCGGCAACTACCCCGAACACCGCATCAACATCATCGACACCCCGGGCCACGTCGACTTCACCATCGAGGTGGAGCGTTCCATGCGCGTGCTCGACGGCGCCTGCATGGTCTACGACTCAGTGGGCGGGGTGCAGCCGCAGTCCGAAACCGTCTGGCGCCAGGCCAACAAGTACAAGGTGCCGCGCATCGCGTTCGTCAACAAGATGGACCGCATCGGTGCAGATTTCTTCCGCGTCGAGCGGCAGATGCGCGAGCGCCTGAAAGGCAACCCCGTGCCCATCCAGATTCCCGTGGGGGCGGAAGACGGTTTCCGCGGCGTGGTCGACCTCGTGAAGATGAAGGAGATCCTGTGGGACGACGCCTCGCAGGGGGTGAAGTTCGAGTACACCGACATCGACCCGGCGCTGCTGCCCGTTGCGCAGGAATGGCGCGAAAAAATGGTCGAGGCCGCCGCCGAGGCCGATGAAGAGCTGCTGAACAAATACCTGGGCGGCGAAGAGCTCACCGAAGAAGAGATCAAGCGTGCGCTGCGCAAGCGCACCATCGCCGGCGAAATCCAGCCGATGCTGTGCGGCTCCGCGTTCAAGAACAAGGGCGTGCAGGCCATGCTCGACGCGGTGGTCGACTACCTGCCCTCGCCGGTGGACATTCCCGCCATCAAGGGCCACGGCGAGAAGGATGAAGAGCTTGAGCGCCATGCCAGCGACAACGAGCCGTTCTCCGCGCTGGCCTTCAAGATCATGACCGACCCGTTCGTCGGCCAGTTGGCGTTCTTCCGCGTCTATTCGGGCAAGATCAACTCGGGGGACACGGTCTACAACTCCGTCAAGCAGAAGAAGGAGCGCCTCGGTCGCATCCTGCAGATGCACGCCAACCAGCGCGAAGAGATCAAGGAAGTGCTGGCCGGCGACATCGCCGCCGCCGTCGGCCTGAAGGACGTGACCACCGGAGAAACCCTCTGCGATCCCGAGCACATCATCGTGCTCGAACGCATGGAATTCCCCGAGCCCGTCATCAGCCAGGCCGTGGAGCCCAAGACCAAGGGCGACCAGGAAAAGATGAGCCTGGCGCTGAACCGCCTGGCGCAGGAAGACCCGTCGTTCCGCGTGAAGACCGATGAGGAATCCGGCCAGACCATCATCTCGGGCATGGGCGAGCTGCACCTCGAAATCCTGGTCGACCGCATGAAGCGCGAGTTTGGCGTGGAGGCTACCGTCGGCAAGCCGCAGGTGGCGTACCGCGAGACCATCACCAAGACGGCGGAGGACGTCGAAGGCAAGTTCGTCAAGCAGTCGGGCGGGCGCGGCCAGTACGGCCACGCGGTCATCACGCTGGAGCCGAACCCGGGCAAGGGCTACGAGTTCGTCGACGAGATCAAGGGCGGCGTGATTCCGCGCGAGTTCATCCCGGCCGTGGACAAGGGCATTCGCGACACGCTCAACACTGGCGTGCTGGCCGGCTACCCGGTGGTGGACGTGAAGGTGCGCCTGACCTTCGGCTCGTACCACGACGTCGATTCGAACGAAAACGCGTTCCGCATGGCCGGCTCCATGGCGTTCAAGGAAGCGATGCGCAAGGCGGGCCCCGTGCTGCTGGAGCCGATGATGGCCGTGGAAGTGGAAACGCCCGAAGACTACATGGGCAACGTCATCGGCGATCTGTCGTCGCGTCGCGGCATGGTGCAGGGCACGGAAGACATTCCGGGCGGCGGCGGCAAGGTCGTCCACGCCGAGGTGCCGCTGGCGGAGATGTTCGGCTACTCGACGAACCTGCGCTCGCTCTCGCAAGGCCGCGCGACCTACACGATGGAGTTCAAGCACTACGCCGAGGCGCCGCGCAATGTGTCCGAAGCGGTGATGGCGGCCAAGAAGGTGTAACACCTCACGTCTGCGCCATCCGAAAAGAAACGGCCACCTTCGGGTGGCCGTTTTCCTTGCGCGCTTTCATTGCGGCGTGTCAGCGCACCCAGGTGAGCCACGCGTACACCGCGCCGGCCGCCACCGCCAGGAACGGCATCGAATACGCGTGGAACAACCACCACGCGCGCCGCTCGCCTAGCATGCGCAGGGCAATCAGGTTTGCCAGCGACCCGATCAGCGTGCCGAAGCCGCCCACGCTCACGGCAAACGCGATGATCGGCCAGTCGTGCGAATACTCGGCCAGCAGGATCGCCGCCGGCACGTTGCTGATGAGTTGCGACACGCCGATGCCGGCCCAGTACAGGTGCATCGGGTTGCCGAGTGCCAGCGCATCGAGGCCCTGCCGCACCACGCCGAGTTGCGCCACCAGCCGCAGGTCGATGAACATCAGCACGAACACCAGGAGCAGCCCCCAGTCCACGCGGGCCAGCACATAGCGCGCGCCGAGCAGATACAGCACCACGAGCCCGGCCAGCGCCACAACCGGGTAGCCGAGATCGGTCAAGACCAGAAACGGCACGTACAGCACGAGTGCGGGCAGCAGCAGGCGCCTGTGCACATCGACGTCGCCGGCCCCGGCGTGCAGACGGATCGTGTGCGGGGCAAACGCCAGCCACGTGGCCGCGAGCAGCAGCACCGTAAGCAACGCCACCATGGGCGCCATTTGCCAGACGAAGGCGCCAAATGACAAGCCCGACTGGTGCCACAGGAACAGGTTCTGCGGATTGCCGATCGGCGTGAGGGCCGAGCCGGCGTTGACGGCCAGCGCCTCGAAAATCACCAGCCGCGTCACCGGCAGCGTCGCCACTTGCCGCAACCCGACGGTGAGCGGCACGATCACGAACAACGCCACGTCGTTGGTCAGCACCGTCGACAGCACGGCGGATGCGCCGACCAGACTGAGCGCCAGCACCCGCTCGCTGCTGGCCACATCGACGAGGCGCCGGCCGAGCAGTTGCAGCATGCCGCTGGCTTCCACGGCCTTGGTCAGGATGAGCAGCCCGCCCAGGGCGGCGATGGTGTGCCAGTCGACCAGCGCCGGATACTCGACGATGCGGCGCGGCGCGGCGAGCGTCAGCACGCCGCAGATGGCCAGCAGCCACCAGAAGAAAACGTCTTGCTTGAGGGTATGCCAGAACGGCGGATGGTGTGACGCGGTAGGCGTGCGGAAGGAATCGCCGTGCATGCAGTGGGAAGAAAACGTTGGCGCAACAGGACACAAGCCGCCGGGCGCGGCTTGCCGCACCGATTCTACGTGCGCTCGCCTAGGGCGCTCAAGCGCACGGGGCCGGCGTACATGCGCGCCGGCCCCGTGCTGGGGAGCGGGCTTACGATTCGCGCGAGCCCGAACCCGATCCCGGACGGTCCGAACTGCCCGACGCCCCGCCGGCACCCGGCCGGTCGGAAGTGGACGTAGTCATGCGCGAGCGGTCTTCCATGCTGCCCGCATGCGGCGCGCCCTGCTGGCCGGCCTGACTGTGCGAGGCACCCGGATGATAGGCCGACTGCGGATGGCGCTCCGGCCCGCGATACTGCCCCGCCAGGCCATGCCCACCGCCGGTGCCGCCCATCGAGCCATGCTCGGAGCGATCCTGGCCGGCATCGCCCGCGCCGCTGCCTTGCAGCGGCTGGGTCGGGTGGCTGGCGATCACGCGTTCGATCTCAGCCACGGCCTCGCGCGGCGCCAGAACGACTTCCAGCCCCAGCGCGCCCGCCACGGCCATCAGCGTCGACAGGCGGGGATCGGCACGGCCGGATTCCGCGCGCAGATACGCTTCGCGGGAGATACCGGCCATCTTGGCGACATCTTCCTGTTTGAGCTTGCGCGACTTGCGCAGACTGTGCAACTGCTTGAAGGGCTGTTCCATCTGTTCGCTCCTGCACCTGAGATGGGAAACACCGCCGGGTTGGACCCCCGAACGATGGGCTGAAAAAAATATGCGGGCCGGGTGGGTCACCTTTGTCCGCGGTCTACAGCATGGCAGCAGCGGCAATGTTGCGTATGCACGCCGTTGCACACGTTTCCGGTGGCAGCCTCCGTGATGTGTTTTCTACAGAGTAGACGTAATTTCGACTGCACCCAACATCGACGCGTGATGAAAGCGCATCTCGCCGCCCGTGCTTATGGTGACAAGGCGCCGGGAGTGTCGGTTCCCCGGAAGATGCTGCGGACTGCGCTTGGCCTGCCGCTTTTGTGACGTTTCCAGCGCAAATCCTTGCACCTACACCGCAATTCGTCGATCCGCGCTTGCCCTATCCGCCAATTGGAGGGGCGGGGCGATAGGTGACCGCCTGCGCCGCCTGCGTCACGGCCGGAGGGCTGCGCGCGTCTTCCGTCACGCAATTGCCGTGCCGGAGGTGACGCTGCGGCCAGTTGGAATGGAGCCCGGCGGCCGACGAGGTGCCGGCTCAGTGGAAATCGCGGCTGGAGGTGGCCAGGCGCCCGAGAAGTGGGGTCAGATCCACCAGATGCTGGGCGACGAGATGCCGGGTCTCGCGCTCGCATTGCCATTTGCCGTACACCCCGAGCAGCTGGGCATGCAGCACTTCGCGGCGCTGCCGCTCGATCAGGTGTGGCCAGAGGATGACGTTGATGGCGCCGGTTTCGTCCTCGATGGAGACGAAGATCGTGCCGTTGGCGGTGCCCGGCCGCTGGCGCACGGTGACGAGGCCGCAGGCGCGCGCGAGCTGCCCGTTGCGGTAACCGGCCAGCGTGGCGGCGGTGGCAAAGCGCATGCGCGTCAACCGCTCGCGCAGCAGGCTCAGGGGATGGCTTTGCAAAGACAAGCCCAGGCTGCCGTAATCGGCCATCACCTCCTCCCCAATGGGCGGCGCGGGCAGCACGAGCGGCGCCTCCACGGGGCGGGCCTGGCGCAGCAGCGCGTGATCGCGGCCGGGCTCTTGCAGCGCGAGCGTCTGCCACAGCGCCTGGCGGCGATGCCCGGCCAGCGGCTTGAGCGCGTTCGCCGCAGCCAGCACGTTCAGGTCGTGGCGATCCAGCGCCGCACGGTGGACCAGATCCTCCACGCTGGTGAATGGGGCCTGGGCGCGCGCGGCTTCGATACGTTCGGCGGCCGGCTTGCGCATGCCGCGGATGCGGTTCAAGCCCAGGCGGATGTCGGGCTGCCCGCTGCCATCGCCACCGGCGCGGGGGTGCAAGGTGCTGTCCCACACGCTGGCCGTGACGTCCACCGGCAGTACGCGCACATGGCTGCGGCGCGCTGCCTGCACCAGTTGCGACGGCGAATAGAACCCCATCGGCTGGCTGTTGAGCAGCGCGGCAAAGAACGCCGCCGGCTCGTGGCACTTCAGATAGCTGCTGAGGTAAGCCAGCTTGGCGAAACCCGCCGCATGGCTTTCAGGAAAGCCGTATTCGGCAAAGCCCTCCATCTGATCGCACAGCGATTTGACGAACGCGCGGTCATAGCCCTTCTCTTCCACCATCACCCTGAGCAGCCGCTCCTGATGTTGCGTGAGATTGCCCTTGCGCTTCCAGGCCGCCATGTCGCGGCGCAGGCGATCGGCCTCATCGGGGGTGAAATCGGCGGCGTCGATGGCGATCTGCATGACCTGTTCCTGGAAGATCGGCACCCCGAGGGTGCGCTTGAGCACCCCCTCCACCTCCTTGCCCGGGTACGTCACGCAGTCGGTCTGCCCGTTGCGCATGGCTTCGCGCCGTTGCAGGTACGGATGCACCATGCCGCCCTGGATCGGCCCCGGGCGCACGATGGCCACCTGGATCACCAGGTCGTAGTACGTCTGCGGGCGCAAGCGCGGCAGCATCGACTGCTGCGCGCGCGACTCGATCTGGAACACGCCGATGGTGTCGGCGCGGCAGATCATCTCGTAGGTTTTTTTGTCCTCATCGCGGATGTTCTGCATGGCGAGCTTGCCCGTTGCGCCATAACGCTCGCGCCTGCCCGGCAGCGCATCGAGCATGTCGAGCGTGCGGCGGATGGCGGTCAGCATGCCGAGCGCCAGCACATCCACCTTCAGCAGGCGCAGCGATTCAAGGTCGTTTTTGTCCCACTGGATGACGCGGCGGTTTTCCATGGCCGCGTTCTCGATCGGCACCAGGCGCGAAAGCTTGCCCTGCGCAATCACGAATCCGCCCACGTGCTGCGACAGGTGCCGCGGAAACCCGTACAGCTGGCTCACAAGCTCGGCCCAGCGCTGCACCAGCGGCGATTCCGGATCCAACCCCTGCTGCCCCGCCCGCTGGGCGAATTCCTTGCGGCTGTCCCACCACGCCTGCCCCTTGGCCACCTGCTCGATGATGCCCAGATCGATGCCGAGCGCCCGGCCCACGTCGCGCAACGCACTGCGCGTGCGGTACGTGATGAGCGCGGCCGCCAGCGCGGTGCGCGTCACGCCGTATTTTTCGTAGATGTACTGGATGACTTCTTCGCGGCGCTGGTGTTCGAAGTCGACGTCGATGTCGGGCGGTTCGTTGCGTGCACGTGAGAGAAAACGCGCAAACAGCGTGTTGCCGCTTTCCGGGTTGACCTCGGTAATGCCCAAGCAGTAGCACACCGCCGAGTTGGCCGCCGAGCCGCGTCCCTGGCAAAGAATGCCCTGGCTGCGGGCAAACTTCACCACGTCATAGACAGTGAGGAAGAACGGCTCGTAGCGCAGCTCCGAAATCAGCCCGAGCTCTTCCTCGATCTGTTCGCGCACCTTGCCCGGAATGCCCTTCGGATAACGCGAGACGGCGCCCGCCTCCACTTCGGCCCGCAGGTATTGCGCCGGCGTCATGCCTTCTGGCACGACCTCGCTGGGGTATTCGTATTCGATTTCGTCGAGGGCGAACGTGCACAGACGCGCCAGCTCCACTGAACGCTGCAACGCCCGCTCGCCGCGTTCGTCCCGATAGAAAAAGCCGAGCTGCATGCGCGTGCGCATGGCTTGCTCGGCGCTGGGAGCGAGCTCAAGCCCGCATTCGGCCAGCGGCTTGGACAGGCGGATGGCGGTCAGCACGTCATGCAGCGGCTTGCGCCGGCGTGTGTGCATCTGCACGCCGCCGGTGGCCACCATGGGCACGTCCGTCTGCTCCGACACCGCAGCCACCGTGCCGCGATGGCGATCGTCGGCGTGGCGCAGCGGCATCTCCAGCGCAAGCGACAGCCGGTCGCCGAACACGCGCTGGCACCACAGCGTCTGGGCCAGCAGGTGCTGCGGGTCGGGGTCGTAGTCAGGCAGCAGGATGGCCAGGCAATGCGGCACGCCGCGCAAGTGGGCCAGGTCGCCCTTCGGTGCGGCCAGGTCGTCGGCATACAGGCGGTATTCGCCTTTGGGCGCGGCCAGCCGGGCCTGCGTAATGACTTCGCACAGGTTGCCGTAGCCTTCGATGTCCTGCGCCAGCAGCACCAGCCGCAGCCAGGGTTCGCCTTGCGCATCACGCACGGTGAACCGGCTGCCGATGATGAGCTTGAACCCGCGCTCCTTGGCTTCCATGTGCGCGCGCACCGTGCCGGCCACGGAGCATTCGTCCGTCAGCGCAAGCGCCTGGTAGCCGAACTCCTGGGCACGCTCCACAAGTTCCTGCGGGTGCGAGGCGCCGGTCAGGAACGTGAAGTTGCTGATGCAATGCAGCTCTGCATAGTCGGGCAGGCCGATGGGAACAGACGAGGAAGCAGCCATGGCACACCTAGCCGAACAGGCCGTGCAGATACCAGCGGGCATCCTCCTCGCCGGCCTGGGCGGCAGAAACACGTTCGCGGTAGAGCCAATACCGCACGCCGCCCTCCCCTTCGGCGATGAAGTAATCGCGCTTGATGAGGGCGTCGTCCCACCAGCCGGATTCAATGCGCTCGGGCATCGATACCAGCCGCAGGGGGCCGCGGTAATACGGATAGTGCTTGCGCGTGAGCAACGGGATCGGCGTCTGCAGCAACCACAGCGGCCGCTCCGGCTGCTGGGCATGCCATTGCGCCAGCGCCTGGCGCGCGGCGGCACGGCTCTGCGCGGTGGTGGCGGCGTTCACCTCGACCCAGTGGTTGGCGCGCTCGGGACGGTGGTCGGCACACGGCTGCGGGTGGCGGACGTTGCCAGCGCCCAACCGCGCGATGAGCGTGTCGATCAGACGGGCGGCGTCTTCAGCGCGCCCGCCCGGCTCGGGAAACAGCGATGCCGTGGGCGCTGCGAGCGGTGTGGCGTCGATCACCGTCAGACGCAGCTCGACCACCGGAGCGATCAGCGTCAGCCGGTGCACGCGCTCGTGCAGAACGCGCGACAGGTGCGCCAGCGTGCGAACCGGCTGTGCCAGCGCGATCTCGATGGGCGTGGAGGCGTCGGCATCCGCGCTGTCCCGGCCGCGCCGGCGTTCGTGTTCCAGCGTCAGGCGATATGTCTTGGCGCCCAGCTGATGCGCCGACAGCCAGCCGACCAGTTGCAGCAACAGTTGCTCAGAAGCCGCCAGCACGCCTTCCGCACTGTCGATGCGGCCCGGCAGTTCCAGCGGCACGTCAAAGCGCAGCGGTGCGGCAAACCACGTGAAACTCTCGTGTCCGGTGCCGTATGCGGCATCGAGCGCGTCGACCAGCCGCGGCCCGCAACGGCGGCGCAGGCCGCTGCGCGGCAAATCGCGCAAATCGGCCAACGTGCGGCAGCCGAGCCCCTCGAGCCAATCAGGCCGCGTCAGGCGCGCCACCGCATCGACCGACAATCGATCCAGCAGTGCAGACATGCGTTCCAGCCGCACCGCCCGCCGCGCCCAGCCCGAACGCATGGCCATGCGGCGACGCCCGCGCACCGACGCGGGACGCGTGCTGGCAAGCCACGCCGCGCCGCGCGCCGTGGGGCCGGTGCCCAGCTGCGGCATCGCGCCCAGCCGGAACGCGCAATACTTCACCGCCCGGCACAACGCCCGATGGCCGCCAAACAGCCGCAAGCTGGCCTCCACCTCCAGCAGCACCGTGGATTCGTCCGCCACATCCAGCGTGACATGCGGAGTGAAAGCCAGCAGCGCCAGCGCCAGCGATTGCAGCAGCCGCGCCTCGGCCGCCGGATCGCGCTCCAGCTGCACCGCGTGCGGCACCAGCGCCTGCGCGCCAGCCCGGCGCAATCCGGGCCGAATGCCCTCGCGCATCGCCAAGCGGTTGGCCGACACCACGCGCTCCTGCTCCAGCACCATCACGGGCAAGGGCAGCGCAGCCGGGTCAGACCACCGGGGCCGAAGTGCGTCGAGCGGCAGACGGGGCAGATGCACCGCGATCCAGAACGGCATGATCGGAGGTGTCCTGATCAGAAGCGTCCGACAAGGCATCGAACGCGGCGGAAGACGATGGAGACGACAGTGCGGCCAGCAACGCGGCCGTGGCCGGATCCATGGTGAACGTTTCGGCAGGCAGCGCAGGCACAGGGCGCACGGAAGCGCGGCCGGCACGCAGCGGATCGGCCAGCGGCAGCAGCAGCGGCGTCTCACGCACCGGCCCGCGCCGCTTGTGAAAATGGACCGCCAGGGCATCGCCGCCCGCAGGTTCCAGCCCCAGCCGCAGCACTGCCGGCGACGACTCGCGCAACGCCTGCACGGGCCGGAATACCCAGATGGCACTCTCGCCCGCCTGGGCCAGCACCTGCAGCCGGCGCAGCGCCCCGGGACGCACCTGGTTCAGCCAGATCAGCACGCCTCCAAACGCCTGGCTGCGCACGATCTGTTCCGTGGCCCACAGCAGGTCGGCAGGCTTGTCGGCACGCACCCAGACGATCTGTTCGGGAGAGAAACCCCACCCCACCAGGCGCACCGCGTTGGGCAGATACGGCGGTCCGACCAGGGCGATGCGGCCTGCCCCGCTGCATAACGTAGACAAGGCCGGGCGCAGCAATCGGCATTCACCGATACCGGGTTGCGGGCACAGCAGCTCTGTCATGCCGCCAAGCGGCCAGCCGCCACCGGGCAGCTCGGCATTGAGCGCGTCATAACCGGTGGCCAGCACGCGACCGCCGCCCCGAGCGAGGCTGCCCGCGCGCCACAGGGCCGGGTGCAGCGTCTCGGGTGCCGGGATGGCCCGGCCATTCGATGCGGGCCGGCGTGGCCCGCACGTCACGGGCCCCATCGCGGGCGGACGTTCTGCCACGGCTTCGGCAAAGGAAAGAGACGGGGAGGACGCAAACATGGCGGACGGCAAGGCGAATCGCTTAAATACTGTATGGATAGGTGGGGTATCCACTTAGCTCCACCAGCCCAGGATAACTGGATGGATATACAGTATTCGTATGCTACACCGTCTCGGTCCGGTTCACTACATCCGCATACGTCACAGGGCCGGTAACGACCGCTTGGATATACAGAAGCACAACTTTTTCCCGCCGCCGACCGATTCCTCCAGGCCACCGCCGCCGCCCCATCGGCGTCTGCCGATTGATAACCCCAGAACATCAATCGTTTCCAAAATTGCACTTATCGTCTGCGGCCTTCCCGGCGAACATTGCCAACGCCCAGCCCTGCCTTGCTGGCTCACCATCGATACGACCCGCACGACGCCACCATGAAACACCTGCTTCTGAAGCTCTGCGCAACCGCGCTCCTCGCCACCTCGGCCGCGACGGCAAACGTGCAGGCCGCCGATCTGCACGTCATGACCTCCGGCGGCTTCACCGCCGCCTACAAGCTGCTGGGGCCGAAGTTTGCCTCCCAGACCGGCAACACGCTGCACACCGAACTCGGCCCATCGATGGGCAAATCGCCCGAAGCCATTCCGAACCGGCTCGCGCGCGGCGAGCCCGCCGACGCCGTCATCATGGTGGGCTACGCGCTTGACGAGCTGATCAAGCAAGGCAAGGTCATCCCGGATTCGCGCGTGGAACTGGCTGACTCGCGCATCGGCATGGTCGTGCGCGAAGGCGCGGCAAAGCCCGACATCAGCTCACCCGAGGCCCTGCGGCAAGCGCTGCTGCACGCCAAGTCGATCGCCTATTCGGACAGCGCCAGCGGCGTCTATATCGAGCGCGAGCTGTTCAGGAAGCTCGGCATTGAAGCGCAGGTCAAAACGAAGGCCAAGATGATTCCGCGCATTCCGGTGGCCTCGGTGGTAGCCAGCGGCGACTACGAAATCGGCTTTCAGCAGGTGAGCGAACTGCTGCCCGTGCAGGGGGTGAGCTTCGTCGGGAAGATTCCGGAGCCGCTGCAGTCCGTCACGCGCTTTGCCGCCGGCATCCCGGTGGGCGCGCAGCATCCGAAGGAAGCCAAGGCGCTGCTCGACTATCTCGCCTCGCCCGCTGTGCAGGCGGAGGTGAAATCGACGGGACTCGATTCCGTGCCCGCGCATTGAGAAGGCCCACCCTCGCCGGCCGGGCGATCTTGCTACGCGTCGCGTCTCGCGGCGGTACTGCGCCGGGCTTCGACGATGGTGCGGCAGAACGCTTGCGCCGCCGGTGTGAGCGGGCGCCCGCGGCGCTTGATGATGCCCACGCGCCGCTGCACGGCCGGCTCGACAAGCGGGACGCTCGTGAGGATGGGATGATCGCGCCCGGGCATGGCCATCGACGGTACCGCGGCAACGCCGAGCCCCGCTTCCACCAACCCGAGCAAAGTGGTGACGTGCCGCGTCTCGCAAACGCTGGACGCATGCGGCACCACCGCAGAAAGTGCCTGGTCGAGCAACAGGCGGTTGCCGGAGGTCTTGTCGACCGACACGTAGTCGTGCTCGTAGAGTTCGCTCCACGTCACGCGCTTCTTGCGCGCGAGAGGATGATCGCGACGGCATGCCGCCACGAAGCGCTCCTGCAGCAGCAGCTTGAACTCGATCCCCGGCTCCTGGCTGCCCATGAAGCTCACGCCAAAGTCGGCCTCGCCGCTGATGACAGCCCCAAGCACCTCATTCGCACTCGCATCCAGCAGCTTCACCCGGATGCGCGGAAACCGGCGGTGATAGTTCGCAATGAGGCTCGGCAGGAAGTAATAGGCCACCGAAGGCACACACGCGATGGTCACGTGGCCCAGGCGGCTCGATGCCACATCGCGGATCCCCAATAGCGCTGCGTCGAGATCGTCGAGCAGCTGTTCAGCGCTGCGGGCGAACACGCGGCCGACGGTGGTGAGCGTCACGCTGCGTGTGGTGCGCTCGAACAGCGGCACGCCGAGCGCGCTCTCAAGCTTGTCGATCCGGCGGCTCAACGCGGGCTGGGAAATGCTGACGGCCTCCGCCGCCTTGCGAAAGCTCCCCAGCTCGACGACCGCGCGAAACGCCTGTAAGTCCGTCAAGTCAAAGTTGATCCCCACGAGCGTGCTCCGCATTTCAGATGCGGAGCATTTTGCAGCATCCAGCGCACGGCCCGGGCCCGGTAGCGCGGTTGCAGACTGCTCGGCTGGCTGAGGCCCTAGATATGCAGGAGCGCCAGCACCGCCAGGACGCCCCCGACCGCGCCCACGCCATACGAAAGCACCTGCATCCAGCGTCGGCGCGACAGCAGTGTGATGGCGGCCAGCGCAATCGACACCTGGATGGCGACCACCGCCTGCGCCCACCGGTGGTGATGGTGCACGGCACGCTCGCTCGCCTCGTCGGCTTCCCTGGCGAGGCGCTCCTGGTCTTCGGCCTGGTGGCGGATGTCTTCCTTCTCGGTGGCATAGCGCTGCGCCTCGCGCCGGGCGGCGGCCTGGTCAGCCCCCGGCAATTGCGCAGTCAGCTCGGCGATGGCCTGCTTCTGCCCCTTGGCCTGGTAGTAAGCCCATCGGTTGGCGGCTTCGGTCTTGTGGATGGCTGCCTCGTTCTTGGCCAGCAGCGCGGCATTCTGCGTGGCGCCGCCCTGGTAGCCGAAGATGGCGCCGGCCGTTGAGAGAATCGCCGTCATGACGGCAATGCGGCCGGCAAAGCTGTCGGCGTGGCCGGTCTCGGCGGCGTGTTCGAGCACGTGATCGTGCGCCCCATGCACATGGAATCCTTCGGACATGTTGGCTCCCCTTTTTTTTCCGTTCTGGCATTGTCATGCGGCCCGTCGGGCGTGCGCGACACAATGCATCGACTCGTGCGCAAAGGCAACGCCCGCGATGCAATTGTCCAACGGATCGGGTGGCCGGGAGCGCCGCGCGGGCCGACCGTCTTCTGCAATACTGCAGTGGCCGTTTTCTGCCTTCAGGACAGCCTCACTTCACCATGCCCCTCACGCCCGCCGCCCAACGCCTCATCGCCCGCCTCGGTCTCGAACCGCACCCGGAAGGTGGCTTCTATCGCGAAACCTATCGCAGTCAGGAGCGCGTCCAGCGAGGCATCCCTGCCGTCGAACGTGCGGCTGCCACCGTCATCCATTACCTGCTGGCCGATGATGCATATTCCGCCTGGCATCGGATCCAGTCGGATGAGGTGTGGTACTTCCATGCGGGTGACTCGCTCAATGTGCATGTGTTGGAAGACGACGGTACGGTGCGCACGCATCGCCTGGGCCATGCGGCCGAGGACGAGGTGGCGGTGTACCACGCGGTGGTGCCGGCGCGCCGCTGGTTTGCCGCCGAGCGGGTACCGGGCGAACACGGCTATGCCCTGGTCAGCTGCACGGTGGCCCCGGGCTTCGAGTTCAGTGAGTTCGAGCTGGCCGATCACGCGACAGGCCATGTGCTGCTGGCAGATCATTCGGCGCATGACGGGTTGATCCGGAGGCTGCTGCCGCGGCCCGTGCGCTGATCAGCACCAGACCACGTTGTCATAGTCGACCGTGCGGCGATAAACGCTCATGCCGCGCCAAGTGCTGTACTCCATGTACGCGCAGCTGAGCACGACGATCCAGTTGGCTGCTGTGGTGGACATCTCTCCCTCCCATCCCGGCCGCGCCGCTCGGGTGCGATCGGCGCATTTCCAGTCTATGAGGCAAGTGCGCGCAGCCATTGCATGAGCACGACCCCTTCTGGGGCGCTATTCACGGCGCGGGCCGGCGGGTGGGCATCGTGCGCCGCTTGATCGTCGGGAACGGGGTGACGCACTATGCTTGCCATGCGTTCGCATCCACATTGACTCGCAGACGTCCTCACTCGGAAACACATCATGGCAACCATCGGATTCATCGGACTGGGCATCATGGGCGCCCACATGGCCCGCAACCTGCTCAAGGGCGACCACACGCTTGTCGTGAGCGGCAGACATTCCGTGCCCGACGACCTGCGCGCACGCGCCACCGTCGTCGAGAGCTCGGCCGCGGTTGCGCAGGCGGCCGACATCGTCATCGCCATGGTGCCGGACACGGCCGACGTGGCGAACGTGCTGTTTGCCGAAGACGGCGTCGCCCAGGGCCTCACGGCCGGCAAGCTCTTCATCGACATGAGTTCCATCTCGCCCATCGAGACGCAGGCCTTTGCCAAGCGCATCGAGGCGCTCGGCGCCGACTACCTCGATGCGCCCGTTTCCGGCGGCGAGGTGGGCGCACGCGACGCCACGCTCACCATCATGGTCGGCGGCAAGGCCGCGGCGTTCGAGCGCGCCAGGCCGCTGTTCGCGCTGATGGGCAAGAACATCACGCATGTGGGCGAATCGGGGGCCGGCCAAACGTGCAAGGTCGCCAACCAGATCATCGTCGCGCTGACGATCGAAGCGGTGGGCGAAGCGCTCGTGTTTGCATCCAAGGCCGGCGCCGATCCGGCACGCGTGCGCGAGGCACTGATGGGCGGCTTTGCCTCGTCGCGCATTCTTGAAGTGCATGGCGAGCGCATGATCAAGCGCACGTTCGACCCGGGCTTTCGCATCGAGCTTCATCAGAAGGACCTCAACCTTGCCCTGGAAGGCGCGCGCAAGCTCGGCATCGCGCTGCCGAACACGGCCAGCGCGCAACAGCTCTTCAGCGTATGCGCAGCGAACGGCGGCAAGGCATGGGACCACTCCGCCATGGTGCGTGCGCTGGAACTGATGGCCAATCACAGCGTCGCCTGATCGCGCGCGCCTGTGCGCCAATGCAATGCGCCGCCGGATAACTTGCCGACGGCGCATGCGGTGCGGATCAGAACGAGTGGTGCACCCCCGTGCTGACGACGAGCTGGTTGCGCCGGCCCGAAACGCCTGCGCCGTTGATGGTCGCGTACTGGGCATCGCCCGATGCGCGCTGGTACGTGCCCTGCAGATACACCTGCGTACGCTTGGAGAACGCGTACACGTTGCCCACGCTGAACTGGTTCCAGCGGGCGCCTTCGTACTTGCTGAAGGTGTAGCCCACGTTGAGCGTGTTGGCCGCGCTGTAGTGCCACGCGGTACCGAGGTCGACGTTCTGGGCGCGGGCGTTGGCGCCGCCGAGCGTGATGCGCGTCTGCGTGTACACCGCGTTGACCTGCAGCGGCAGGCCGCTGAGCTGGTACAGCGCGCCACCGCCGAACGACTTGACCGAGCTCATCGGTGTCATGCCCGGCGCCAGCGTCGTGCCGAGTGTATTCGTGATGCCCAGGCGCCCTGCGATGTCCAGCGCGCGATCGTTGGAGGCCGTGTAAGCCGCCGCCGCGCGGAAGCCGCCGTTGCTGTAGTACGCCCCCAGGCTGTAGCTGCGGCTCCTGGACGCGGAGCCCGGCACCTCGCCAAAGCCGTACATGCCCCCGAGCTGCAGACCGCCAAAGATGGGCGAGACATAGCGCACGGCGTTATCGATCTGGAACTGGTTGGCCAGGTTGTCGAAGTTGCCCGGGTGGAACAGATAGAAGTTGGTCAGCTGGAAGCCGTTGCTCAGGCGCCCGAGGTAATCGAACATGAAGTCTGCCTGATGGCCGAGCTGGATGTTGCCCAGTCGCTCGTTGCTCAGCCCCACCCAGGCGGTGCGGTTGAACAGCTTGCCTGCCACCACGCTGTTGCCGCTGTCGCCCAGGAAGCCCGATTCCAACTGGAAGATGGCCTGCGTGCCGCCACCCAGGTCTTCCGTACCGCGCAAGCCGAAGCGGTCCGGCTGCATCGTGCCCGGATCAAGGCGCATGGCCGACCCGCTGGTGGTGCCGCTCTTCAAGCTGTTGATGTAGGCCACGCCCTCATCGATGCTGCCGTACAGCGTCACGCTGCCCTGCGCGGCTGCCGTGCCGGCCAGGCCCATTGCGGCCATGACAAACAGTGTCTTCCTCATGTTGTTTCCTCCGGTGGCTGGGGTACCGGCCCCACCCGTTGTTGCCGTCTTGGTGGACGAGCTGGTTGTGGTTGTTTCGTATATGAAACGCTGTTTAAGAAAAGACCGTGAGCAAAAAAAAAGAGCGCTCGGCTGGTCAGGCCGGCGCCCCAACGGTTACAGATCAATCACCAGCCGCTTGCCCTTGCAGCCGGAAACGCAAACCATCATCGTCTGGTTCGATTCGCGCTCGCTCTTGGAGAGCACGCTGTCGCGGTGGTCGGGCTCGCCTTCCAGCACGCGCGTCTCGCACGAGCCGCACACGCCCTCCTTGCAGCTGTGCTCCACTTCCACGCCAATCTCCAGCAGCGCATCGAGCAGCGACTTGCCGGCCGGCACGTGCAGCTCGGTGCCCGTGCGGGCGAGCTTGACCGCGTATTCACCTTCTTGCACCGAAGAGACGGACGCGTCAGCCGCAAAGCGTTCGATGTGGACGTTGGTGTAGCCGAGCGCCTCGCACGCAGCTTCAAAGGCGCGCAACATCGGGCCCGGGCCGCAGCAGTAAAAATGCGTGTCGGCCGGGTGGCCTGCCAGCAGCGCCTTCAGGTCAGGCGGGCCGCCGGCATCGGCGTCGAAATGGAAGCGCACCGCATCGCCGTGCGCGGCCAGTTCATCGGCAAACGCGGCCTCGGCGCGCGAGCGCGCGCAGTACAGCATCGAGAACGGCCTGCCGTGCTCGGCCAGGCGCCGCGCCATGCAGACGATCGGCGTGACGCCGATGCCGCCGGCCACCAGCACCGTGCGGGGTGCGCTCTCATCGAGTTCAAAGTGGTTGCGCGGACCGCCGATCTTCAGCGTCGACCCCACGCGCAATTGTTCGTGCACGTAGCGCGAACCGCCACGGCTGTTGCGATCGAGCAGCACGCCGACCACATAGCGGTCGCGCACTTCCGGCGCGCCGCACAGCGAATAGCTGCGCACCAGGCCGTTGCCCAGGTGCAGGTCGATATGCGCACCGGGCGCATATTCCGGCAGCGTCCTGCCATCGACATCGCGCAGCTCCACGCTGACGATGCCCTGGGCTTCGTGGCGCATGGCCTGCACGCGCAACGTAAGGGGAGGATGGGTACTCATGGCACGTCTCTCTGCTTCCAGTTCAGCGCTTTTCCGTGAGGAACTTGCCCTCCGGGCCGGCGGCGTTCTTCTGCCGGCGCGTGTTGCCGTCGATACCGCCTTCGATGGCCCACTCGGCAAAGACGGTGGGGCCCGGCTCGAAATCGCGCGGCTGCCATTCGGCGTCGAGCTGGTCTTCGTCGGCGTAGTACTCGATCAGGCCGCCGGCCGGGTTCTTGAAGTACCAGAAGTACGCGGAAGATATCGGGTGCCGGCCCGGGCCGAGCTGCGTATCCCATCCGCAGCGCGACATCTGCATGCCGCCGCCGAACACTTCGTGGATGTCGCGCACCGTAAACGCGACGTGGTTGAGCCCGCTCCTGGCCTGCGGCGTCTGCAGCAGGAACAGATCGTGATGGCCGCCTTCCGGCTCGCAGCGCAGGAACGCGCCGCGCCCCGGGTAGTGGTCTGACGGCACGAACCCGAGCTTGTCGATGTAGAAGCGCTCGGTGGCCGCCACGTCCTTGACGAAGAACACCACGTGGCCGACCTCGATGGGCGTGGCGCGTTCGTAGATCGGGCTCGGCTGGTTGCGGCGCGGTTTGTCGTTCCAGGTGTTCATCGCCGCGCATTGCACGTCGACGTCGCGCTTGATGCTGACCTGCACACGCACCGCCAGGCCGTTCGGGTCGGTGCAGCCGACGCGGCCGTCGGCATGGACGTAGCCGGGCTGATCTGCAAGTGCGTCGGCCAGGCGGTCGAGCACGGCTTGCGAATCGGCACCCCACACCACTTCGCGCAGCGTCGGGCCGGCTTCCATGGCGGGCGGCAATGCGGCGTCATCGCTGCGCTTGACGCGCACGCGGCAACCATTGAGCGTTTCGAACAGCAGCCCGCTGGCGTCTTCGGATTGCAGCGCGAGGCCCCAATCGAGAAAGAACTGCTTGCATGCGGCGAGGTCGTCTGCACCGTAGACGATCTCGTCGATGCCACGAATGGTGTTCATCTTCATCTCCTGCTGTGCACCGCGTGGCCTTCAGCGGCCACCAGTGACTGTGATTCATTGGATGCGCCGAGCTCCGCACTGCGATGGCGCAACGCGCCCCATGCGAAGCCGGATCGCGTCACTTGCCGGTGACGGGATGCACGGCGCCCGGAACGGCCGGTGCGGCCTGCGCTCCGCCGCGCAGCAGGGCCAGACCGCAGAGCAGCACGATCAGCTGCGTGCCCACCAGGCTGCCAAAGCCGGCGGCAAGGCCGCCGCCGCTGCCAAGCCCGATCACGACGCCCATGACGGCCGGCATGAACCCTGCCACGAGGCTGCCCACGCCGTTGACGACACCGAAGGCGCAGGCAACGTGCTGCGGCGCGGCGTTGAACTGCACCGTGCTCGGAATGGCTGGGCTCTGCAGGCCCCAGAACAGGCTGGCGGCGGTCAGCCAATAGGCCGCGGCATAGCGGTCGGTACTGTTGATGGCCAGCAGCACTGCCACCGCCACGCCCAGGCTGCCCAGCACGAACACCAGGGGCACACGCCGACGCGGAATGACATCCAGCAACAGGCCGCCGAGCAGCACGCCGAGCACCGCCGCGTACTGCGGCATCGACGCCATCCACCCCATCTCGCGCAGCGAAAAGCCGCGCGCTTCCTTCAGATACGTCGGCAGCCAGTTGCTGCTGCCCCACAGGTACGCCAGGAAGGCCGCAGTGAGCACCGTCATCGTGAAGATATGCCGCGTGTGGAAGGCCCCGCGGAACATGTCGCCCACCGTGCTCAGCGCCGCCGGTAACGACTCCGGCCGCGGCAGCGCCGCATAGCGCGCCGGCATGCGAACAAAGGCCAGCACCAGCGGAATGCCGAGCACCAGGTTGCACAGGCCCAGCAGGTGGAACGAGGACTCCCAGTCAGCGCTGGCAATGGCGTAGCCGACCAGCGGATACCCGACCGCCAGGCCGATACCCGTGCCCATGTTGAAGATCGCATTCGGCTTGCCGCTTTCCTCGCTGTCGAAATGGGCCTTGATGTAGGACGCACCCAGCGAGAACAACGGTCCTTCGGCGAAGCCGAGAATGAAGCGCGACGCGAGAAGTTCCATATAGCTGTGGAACCACGGCGACGCGATGGTGATCACGCCCCACAGGGTCAGCCCGTAGATCAGGCTGCGGCGCACGCCGAACAGCGCGGCGCAGAAAGGCGTGAACACAATGGCAGACAACCCGTAACCGGCCATGAATGCCGTGGCCAGCAGGCCCTGGCTGCTGCGGTCATTGGCGGCGATGCCCATGTGCTGCAGAAAGTCGTGCTGCGTGATGAGCACGGCGATGTTGATGCGGTCGACATATGAAATGGCGACCACCAGGAACAGCGTGATCACACCGAGCCAGCGTTGCGCGTTCGAGTTCATTGCACGCTCCCTTGCGTGACCGATGCTTGCGTCAGAATCGTTTTCATCTTGGTCTCCTCCACACTGCCGGGCGTCAGTTGGCCCAGGCCAGCGGTTCTTCGTTCAGGCCCCAGTAGAGGCTCTTCTGCTCCATGTATTGCAGGATGCCCAGGCGCCCCTTCTCGCGGCCGAGGCCGCTGTCGCGCCAGCCGCCAAACGGCGTGGAAATCGAGAACTGCTTGTACGTGTTGATCCACACGTTGCCGGCCTGCACGGCGCGGCCGATGCGCCAGGCGCGCTTGTAGTCGCGCGTCCAGACGCCCGCGGCCAGCGCGTAGACGCTGTCGTTGGCCTGCTCGATCAGTTCGTCCTCGTCTTCAAACGGCATGGCCACGAGCACGGGGCCGAAGATCTCTTCCTGGCAGATGCGTGCGCGGTTGGTGAGGCCTTCGATGATGGTCGGCATGTAGAAATAGCCCGACTCGCAGCCGGCAACCTGCGGACGCAGCCCGCCCGTGCGCAGATGGCCACCCTCTTCCACGCCCATCGCCACGTACGATTCGATGGTCTGGCGATGGCGCTCAGTGATCAGCGGCCCCATCTGCGTGGCCTCGTCGGCGGGGTTGCCCACGCGCAGGCGTGCGGTGGCGGCAGCCAGGCGGTCCATGAACGGTTCGTACAGCGAACGCGCCACGAACAGGCGCGAGCCCGCGATGCACGACTCGCCCGACGAACTGAAGATGCCGTACAGCACCCCGTTGACGGCGTGGTCCAGATCGGCGTCTTCAAACACCATCGTCGGAGACTTCCCGCCCAGCTCCAGCGACACCGGCATCATCTTGTCGGCGGCGATGTGCGCGATGTGCTTGCCCGTGGTCGTGCCGCCCGTGAACGACACGCGGCGCACCAGCGGATGCTTCGTGATCGCATCGCCGATGACCGAACCTTTGCCCGGCAGCACGCTGATCAGGCCCTTGGGCACGCCGGCCTCTTCGCAGATCGCGGCGAGCTCCAGCGCCATTAGGGGCGTCACCTCGGCCGGCTTCACGACGACGGCGTTGCCGGCTGCCAGCGCGGGCGCCATCTTCTGCGCCTCGCTGGCGATGGGCGAATTCCACGGCGTGATGGCGGCCACCACGCCCATGGGCTCGTGCACGCTCATCGTCAGGCAGTCGCCGCGCGGCGGGGTGAGCGATTCTTCGAGCGTCTCGCATGCCGCGGCAAAGAACTGGAACGTACCGGCCGCGCTGGCCACCAGCGCACGCGTCTCGTTGATCGGCTTGCCGTTGTCCAGCCGCTGGCGCTGGGCCAGGGCTTCGCTGCGCGAGCGGATCAGTTCAGCCACGCGGTACAGCACGGCCGCACGCTCGTGGGGCTTGCGCTGCGCCCAGCCGCTCGAGAGGAATGCGCGGTAGGCGCCGGCGACGGCCTCTTCCACATCGGCCACGCTGGCTGCGTTCAGCTCGGCCACGACTTCACCCGTGGCCGGATAGCGCGTCGCGTAGCGCTCGCCCGTGCCGAGGCGCCATTCGCCTGCGATGCAGATGGGAAGCAACGTCGTTGTGATTGCGTTCATGATGGGGCTCAGATCGAAACGGCGTGCGCACGGTTGCCCAGCGCACGCACCACGCTGAACACCGTCAGCGCGGAAGTCTTGGGGTTGGCCGCCAGCGGCTTGCCGCGCATGGTCAGCTCGAAGCCGCCAAAGGCGCCGCGCGCCTCGACGTGATGGATGTTTTCGTCGACGGTGGGATCGGCCAGCAGCTTCACGTGCGTGTGCTCGAGCCCGAGGCCCGCCAGCGACAGCGTGGCCGCCACATTGGCGTTCTTCGGGAACAGCCGCGCGGCCTCACGGGCGTTGCCTTCGAAGATCACGGTAGGCTCGCGCAGCGCATCGAGGTCGAACTCGCCCTCGGCCGGCGTGTCCTTCCACGCGCGCGGGGGCTTGCGGCCGGTGTAGGTGACGGCGTCCAGCCCGCCCACGCGTGCGGCGGCCAGCGCATCGATGGCGCCGATGGCACCCGACAGCAACTGCACCTGCGCGTGGCCGCGCCGCGCCGCAGCCTCGAGACGTTCCGCCAGCCCCGGTTCCGACAGCGCGCCCACCGATACCACGAGGCAGTCGATGCCCTGCTCCAGCGCCGGCAACACGTGCTCTTCGAGCGCATCGTGCCCCGCACACTCCACCAGCAGGTCGGGATGCGCATCGGCGCCCAGGTGCGTCGTCACGCGTGCATGAGGCGCAAACGGAGCGATGGCCTCGCGCGCCTTGTCCATCGCGTGCTCGGGCACGATGACCGCGTCAAAGCAGACGTCCGGATCGCTCTTGAGCAGCTCCAGCACGCTCTGCCCGATCGCGCCACAACCGACCATCGATACATGCAGCATGTCCGGCTCCTTGGTTCGGCTCGCTTGCGGGCTCACGCCACCACCGTGATGCGTTCGGCGGCGCGTTCGCCCTGGCCGCTCGGTGCCTGCTGGTTGACCGGCGGGCCGGCAAACGCTGTCTTGAAGCTGCCGATGGAGAGCATGTCGATCTCGAGCAGGAACGGGCCCTCCCCCGTCGTGGCCTCGTTCAGCGCAGCGCCCACGTCTGCGAGGTTCGACACGCGGCGATGGCGCAGCCGCAACGACCTGGCGAGCTCCGCGTAGTCGGGCGTGTGCAGATCGACGTAATGGCGGCGGCCGCCGTACTGCGCGTCCTGGATGTTCTTGATGACGCCGTAGCCCTTGTCGTTCATGAGCACGATGACGAGGTCGGCGCGCTCCTGCACGGCCGTTGCCAGCTCACCGAGGTTCAGGATGAAACCGCCATCGCCCGCGAGGCAGAAGGTCTTCTTGCCCGATCCGGTGGCGGCCGCACCGATGGCCGCGCCGATGCCCATCGCCAGACCCTGGCCGATGCCGCCGCCCAACGCATGCACGCCCGCACGCGAGTCGAAGATGCGCAGCTGGCGATTGCCCCACGTGCTGTTCGACACCGTCACGTCGCGCACCCAGTTGAACTCGCGGCCCACCGCGGCCTGCAAGGATTCCACCAGCGCGGCATACGGACCGAGACCATCGACCAGCGCGCCCACCGCCTGGTCGTGCGCCGCGCGCAGGTCGCCTGCAAACGCGGCGTCGATCTGCATCTTCTGTTCGAGCCGGTCGGCCAGCCCGTCCAGTGCGAGGGCGGAGTCGCCGCAGACGAAGTAGTCGCTGGCATAGCAGCGGCCTTCCGCCGAAGCATCGGCATCGATGCGGTACAGCGGGCGCGGCAGCTTCAGCTCGTACTTGAGCGTTTCGTTGCCGCGCAGACGCGAGCCGACGACGAGCATGGCGTCGCAGGTCTGATAGAACGCTTCGACCGGCTTGTGCAGGTTGAAGGCGCCCAGCGAGCGCGGGTCGTCTTCCGGCACGATGCCGCGGCCCTGCGTGCTGGTCACTACGCCGAAGCCGAGGTCCAGCAGGCGCTTGACCTGCCTGGCGGCATGGCGGGCGCCGCCGCCCAGCCACAACATCGGGCGGCGCGCGCGCGACAGGCGCTCGGCGAGCTCATCCAGCGCATGCGCCGACGGCACGTGCTGCGGCACCTGCAGCGGACGCAGGTCGTCCGGCATCGGGATCAGCGCGGCCTGGATGTCGATCGGAATCTCCACGCTCACGGGGCCGGTCGGGGCCGTCAGCGCGGTCTGCACGGCGAGCTTCATCGTGCTGATCGCGGTGTCGGCGCTGCGCACGCGGAACGCCGCCTTCGACACGGCCTTGAGCATGGTGAGCTGATCCGGCGCCTCGTGGATGTAGGCCAGGCTCTGGTCCAGGTACGGCGTTTCGATCTGGCCGGTGATGTGCAGCAGCGGCGTGCCCGCGGTCAGCGCTTCCACCATCGCGCCGGCCGCGTTGCCCGCGGCCGTGCCGGTGCTGGTCAGGCACACACCCAGACCGCCCGTGGTGCGGGCATAGGCATCGGCCATGTTGGTGCCGCCCGCCTCGCCACGCGCCGGGATGAAGCGGATCTTGCCGCGCTCGCCCATCGCGTCGAGGATGGGCATGTTGTGGATCGAGATCACGCCGAAGGCGGCCTTGACCTCGCAGGCTTCCAGGAAGGCGGCAATCGCGCAGCCCACCGTGACCAGTTGTTGTTCGTTACGCATGACGGGAGTGTCCTCCGGAGATATCGATATGGGTGCCCGTGGTGTACGAAGACAACGGCGAGGCAAGGAACAGAATGGCGCGGGCTGCCTCTTCGGGCAGGCCCAGGCGGCCGAGGGGAATGTGTTTCTGCACGGCCAGGCGGCGCGTCCACGCGGCCCAGTCGAGGTGGCGGTCTTCTTCAGGGCGCGCCTCGAAGCGGCGCCGCCATTGGCCGGACTCCACCAGCCCGATGAGGATGCCGTTGACCCGCACGCCCTTGGGCGCAAACTCGGTCGCCATGGAGCGCACGAGGTTCAGCACACCCGCGCGCGCGGCCGACGTGGCCACCATGTGCGGCTCGGGCTGCTGCGCCAGCAGCGAATTCACGCAGACGATCGCGCCGTGAGGCGAGCGCTCCAGTTGCGGCAGGAATGCGCGCGTCGGATGAATGACGGAGAAGAACTTCAGGTGCAGCTCTTGCGTCCACGCTGCGTCGTCGGTGTCGGCAAAGGTCGAGACGCGGCCCTGGCCGGCGTTGTTGACGAGCATGTCGACGGGACCGAGTTCCTGCTCGACCGACCGCGCAAAGGCAGCCGTCTGCGCGGCGTCGAGCACGTCGCACGCGGCGGCAAGCAGCCGGGCGGCGGGAAAGCGGCTGCGCAGCGTGTCTTCGGCCGCGGCCAATCGCTCGGCATTGCGTCCGCACAACGCCACGGCGGCGCCGGCTTCCAGCAGCAGCTCGACGGTGGCAAGGCCGATGCCGGAGGAGCCCCCCGTCACCACGGCCGTCTTGCCGGTCAGGTCGATCATCGGCATGGTCACTCCCCGAACAGGTTGACAACCTTGCCGGTGGCCGGGCGGTAGTCGAGCAGGTAAGAGAGCTCGTCTGCGGCGGCGCGCACCTTGTCGATCATGGGATCGAGCTGCGCGGGGTCGATGCGCGGCGACGGGATCGTCGTACCGAGTGCGGCGACGATCTTGCCGGCGCGGTCGAGCACCGGCGCCGCGATCGTCGAGATGTTGGCCTCGAAGAAGCCCTCTTCGAGCACGTAGCCGTGTTCGCGGTCGCGCTGCACCATCTCGAACAGCTCTTCCACGGTGCGCGGCGTGTTGGCGGTGAATGCCTCCAGCTGCGGCTCCGGATACAGCTGGCGCAGCTCGGCCAGCGACAGGTCTGCCAGCAGCACGCGCCCCAGCACCGTGGCGTGCGCGGGCAGGCGCGTACCGACGTTGACCGAACTCGTGAACGGCGTCGGCGCCACCGATTTCGCCACGTAGACGATCGAGCGGCCATCGCGCACGACAAGGTTGCACGGATAGTGAATGTCGTCGCGCAGGCGGTCGAGCAGCGGACGGCCAAGTTCGGTCAACTCGAGCGAGGCGAGATATTCGAACCCGAGGCGCAGCACGGCCATGCCGAGGCGGAAATCCCGGCCGCCGTCCACGCGTTCGATGAAGCCCATCACCTCGAGCGTGGTCAGCAGGCGGAACACCGTGGAGCGCGGCACCTTCAGCCGGCGCGCCAGTTCCGGCGCAGACAGCACGCGGTCTTTGTGGCTGAACTCGCACAGCAGGCGCAGGCCGCGTTCGAGCCCGGGCACGATGTACTTTTCCTGCACGTCTTCGGGAATGAGGTCGTTGCTCATACGTCTTGGCGCTTTAGGCGTTTTGGAGTGGGGAGAAAGCGGCTTGCGCGATCCAGCCGGCAACGGCATCCGGCGCATCGATGTACGACGCGTGCCCGGCGGCGGTCACCCGCGCGAAAGGCAGGCCGAAGGCGTCGGCCAACGCTTCGCAGCCCTGCGGGGGCGTGATGCCGTCGACATCGCCACAGGCCACGCCAGCGGGCGTTGAGGCGGGGCGCTTGCGCAGATACGCGCCGATGTCGTCGCCGCTGAGCATGACCACGGCCTGGCGGTAACCGGCGTCGTTCAGGCGCAGCATGTTCCAGCGCACCCAGGCGCGCTCTTCGCTGCCGGCATCCGGGCGCAGCAGATGCGCGTGGCGCGATTCCGCCATGCCCTCGATACCAAGCCGGTCGAGCGTGGCAAGGCGCTGGGCCCGCACACTGCGGGACTGGTCTTCGTGACCGGGCTGCCCGTAACCCTGCGCGGGATTCAGCAGCAGCACGCAGCCGGGTTGCAGCGCTTCCGGCGCCTGCGCCACATAGGCCGCAGCCATCAGCGCGCCCAGCGAATGTCCGACGATCACGTCCGGCTTCACCTGCAGCGCGTCCAGCCATGCCTGCAGGCGCACCGCGTAATCGGCAGCGCGCGGCTCGGCTTGTTCGAGCGGCGTGGATCGGCCATAGCCCGGCGCATCCCACGCGAACACGCGCATGGTGTGGGAGAGAACCTGCGCGCAAGGCAGCCACGACGCGGCGCTGGAGCTGATGCCGTGCAACAGCACCACCACCGGCCCGCGACCGCCCCACTGCCGATAGCCGATGCGATCGCGCTGGGCGTTGATCGTGACGCTGCGTTCGGCAAACTCGGCCTCGAGCACGGCCAGTGCATCGGCCACGCGAAACGGACGGGAAGACATGGCAGCCTGCGCGCTCATGGCATCAACGCTTGATCTTCGACAGCGGATGCTCGGGCGGATACGTCGGCGTGACCGGCTTCTTGGCGCCGAGCATCACGCACATCAGCGCGTCTTCCTCGCCGATGTTGATTTCTTCGCGGTACACGCCGGGCGGCACGGAAACGAGATCGCGGTCGGTCAGCACGGTTTCGTAGCGCTCGCCGTCCTTCTCGAGGATCAGCTTGATCTTGCCGCGCAGGATGAAGAACACCTCCTCCACGTCGGTGTGCACATGCGACGGGCCCTCGTGGCCGGCCGGGATGATCATCGTGGAGAACGTGAAATGCTCGGCCGGCACCGTATTGGTGTCAGCGGCGACGCCCGTGCCGCCCGTGCCGAGGTAGCGCATCTGCGCGCGGCGGTACTTCGGGTCGTAGTCGGCCTGGAACTTGAGGGCATCCCAGTCGTAACGGCGGGTGGAGAAACGTGCCACGCGGCTGTTCATCCACGCTTCAAACGATGCGCCTTCTGGGCGGTCCCACGTGCGTTGCACTTGCTGTTGTTCGGAGAGATCGCTCATCGAAGTCCTCTTCTCAATGGTGTGGTTGCTGGATGGAGGCGGTCAGTGCATTACTGCATGACGAAACCGCCGTTGACGGCCAGCGTCTGGCCCGTCACGAATCGGGAAAGGTCCGACAGCGCGAACAGCACGGCGCCGCAGACGTCGTCGGGCAACTGGTCGCGCGAAATGGCGCGCTGGTCGCGATACAGCGCATGGCGATGCGCCGGCACGTATTCGGTCGCCTCCACGAGCGTCAGGCCCGGCGCGATGGCGTTGACGGTGATGCCGTCTGCGCCGCATTCGCGCGCCAGAGACTTGGTCATGCCGATGACGGCGCTCTTGCTCGCCACATACGCCAGCAGGTTCGGCGCGCCCCACAGCGGGGTGTCCGACGACAGATTGACGATGGCCCCACGGCCGGACGCCTTCAGCGCGGGCAGGCAGGCCGTCGTCATCAGCCAGGTGCCGCGCACGTTGACGTTCATCACGCGGTCCCAGGTCTCGATGTCGATCGACGAGGCGTCGCGCCCGCCCGAGTTCGTGATGGCCGCGTTGTTGACCAGCCCGTCGAGCCCGCCCAGCGCCTGCACGGACGCCGCCGCGCATGCCTGGATGGATGCCGGATCGCCAAGATCAAGCGTGAAGCCATACGCATCGAAACCTGCCGCGCGCAGTGCTGCGGCCTCTTCCTGCACGCGCTCGCCGAGGATGTCGGCCATCGCCACCGCACCGCCCGCTTG
The DNA here is from genome assembly GCF_905397375.1 of Ralstonia mannitolilytica. Classification (GTDB taxonomy): domain Bacteria; phylum Pseudomonadota; class Gammaproteobacteria; order Burkholderiales; family Burkholderiaceae; genus Ralstonia; species Ralstonia mannitolilytica. The sequence goes on along the minus strand of NZ_CAJPVG010000001.1, from coordinate 1,103,060 downwards.
AGCGATGGCCTTGGCGAAGGCCAACCCCAGCCCGCGCGCCGCGCCCGTGACGAGCACCTTGCGGCCGCCCAGCAGTGCGGCGGTGGATTGACGCTCAGGCATGTTGGGCTTCCGCGGCAACGGGCTTGAGCATGGCGACCGGCGCATCGGCCAGTTCGGCGGCGGCGCGGCGCGCGAGAATGCGGCGGATGCGCGTGATGCCGATGTCGTGCTGATACAGCGTCTCGTGGTCGCGCGCCTCGGGTGCCATCGACTCCAGCACCACGCGGTCCTGCTCCAGCACGTCCCAGTGCAGCCCTTCCAGGCGATTGCGATACAGAAAGCGCCAGACGTCGCGCTGCCAACCCTGCACGTGGCGCGTGCGCCAGAAGTAGACGATGCAGTGCGCCTCATCCACCGGCGTGACGATGCCGATGATGGTGAACGGGCCACCGGGGCCCACCTTCGGCTGATACGGGATCGACAGGCGCAGCCACATCGTTCCGGTCTCGCCAAACTCGGTCCAGTCGAAGTTCACGCCGCGCTGGCCGGTCTTCTGGAACAGGATGCCGTGCTCGGTTTCAACCACTTCCATCACGGCCTTCTTCTCGCCGCTGGCCATCGAGTGCGATACGGCATGCAGATAAGCCCCGTGCATCGGGTCCATGACGTTGTCGATGGCGTAGCGGTAGTTGACGTTCCAGTGTGCGTAGCAGAGGAAGTGGCTGTGCTCCTCGCTGGTCAGCTCTTCGGGCAGGCGCAGCGTGCCGACGGCATCGTCAAACTCCGACGGGGCCTTGTCGCCAAACCACAGGAAGATCGCACCGGCGCGTTCCTGCACCGGGTAGCTGCGCACGCAGGTCTTGCCTTCCATCGGGCAGTTGTCGACCGCGGGCACGCTCGTCACGGTGCCCTCGCCGTTCACCTCGACGCCGTGGTACCAGCACGCAACGTGGTCGCCCAGGTTCCAGCCCATCGACAGGCGCGCGCCGCGGTGCGGGCAGCGGTCTTCCAGCGCGTGCACCTGGCCTTCGGTATCGCGCCACAGCACGATGTTCTGGCTCAGGCGCGTGATGCCCACCGGGGCGTTCTTCACATTCCACGATGCGGCCACCGGATACCAGTAGTTGCGCAGACCGGTATTGATGCGCGCTTCTTTCTGCGCTTCCTTGTTGCCTTCCATTGCTTGCCTCGTCTGATGGGGTTGCGCCGAACGCTTCTGCGGGCGATGCGGCGTCGAATCGGTGTTGAGCAGCCCTGCGGCTTACGCGCCCAGGCGGCGCATCTCGGCCAGGAACGCGTCTTCCGTCCAGCCTTGCCCGGAGGGCAGGCGCGGGCCGCGTTCGTTCAACACGGCGACGATGTCTGCAGGCGTTTGCGCGCCGGCCAGAAACGCAGCCTCGAGTGAATCGCCAAGCTGGTTCTCATAGGCGGTGGGCTCGGCGGCGCGCGTCTGCCAGACCAGATTGGCAACGTGGTCCGGGCGCTCGATGCGGCCCTTGCCGGCCACGTTGTTCGGAGAAACCGGCTCCCAGGGAGCCAGGTCGGGGTTGTATTGCGGCTGCATGGTTGTCGACTCCATCACGTTTCGCTTGTTTTACCTATGAAACGTCTGTTAATATCTGGAACACAGGTAGCACTATAGACCGCGTCCTCGAAATCGAAGATGCGGGATTACCCTATGGTGCGGTACAAAAGCGCCACCCGCTCAGGCGGCATGCGGCCGGATCGCCCATCCGGCGCGGGTCTTCCGGCCACCGTGGCGTCAGACGCTCTGCGCTCCGGGGCTTATAGAAACTTCCGATAGACGACGAAGCCGGACTTTTCGGCCACGGTGTCGTACAGCTTCATGGCCGTCGCGTTGGTTTCGTGTGTCTGCCAGTACACGCGCGGCACGCCTGCTGCGGCGGCCCGCCGGTACACCGCTTCAATGAGGGCACGGCCCACGCCCTGCCCGCGCGCTACCCCGGCGGTAAAGAGATCCTGGAGGTAACAGGTCGGCTGGATCTGCGTCGTGCTGCGGTGGAAGAGGAAATGCACGATGCCGAGCAATGCCCCATCGCGCTCGGCCACCATGGCATGGACCGGTTCGTACGCGTCGAAGAAGCGCCGCCACGTCGTCTGCGTGACGATGTCGGGCAACGCCGTATCCCCTGCGCGGCCATAGAAGGCGTTGTAGCCGTCCCAGAGCGGTTTCCAGGCGGCAAAGTCGTCTGGGTGGATGGGGCGGATGAGCAGGTCGGCGGGCATGATGGCGGTCCGTATCGGCGAGCTGGCATTGTGCCAGTCGCGCCATGCGGCGCCTTGGGGCCCAGCCGCTCCTGGGATTAGTCCGGATGCGACTCGGCAGGCGAAGAAAGTTTGCTGAAAGCCGGCGCCCTCTACAGTGCGCGCCATGGCCCGGCTGCGACCCGGCATCGGGCAATGCGGCCGCTGCCGCCATCATGATGAAGGGTCGGGTGTTTCAGCCCCGGCGCCGGGATGCGACATCCATCCCGCGCGCCGTCTACGTCGGTCTTTCCTGCTGTCAACCTTGCGGCCCGCCGGCCCTCCTGGTGGGCCGTCTTTCTTTTCAGGGCTGCACCGTGTTGGCCGTCACCAGCGCTTGCGTCAGCCGCTGCACCGCAGGCCCGGCGATCAGGACGATGGTGAAGGCGGCCGGCCACGCCAGCGCGAAGGCGTGTGCCCAGCGGGCGAGGAAGTCGGCGCTGATGCCGGCGTTGATCCAGCCGATCCAGCCCGTCATCAGCAACGACATGAGGCCGGACATCAACCACGCAAACGTGACACGAAGGCGAGTGGGCAACGACATGGCGGTTCTCCTGACAAAGCCATCAATGTGATGAACGGCATACTAGACAACCGCTTTTCCAGAAACTATAGACGTATACTGAAACTTAAATTCCAAAAATGGAATCATGCTTGACGATCTGGCCCTCTTTGTTTCCATCGTGGACCACGGCAGCCTGCAGGCCGCGGCACGCCACGCCAACCTGCCGCCCGCCACGCTGACGCGACGCCTGCAGAAGCTGGAGGCTTCGCTGGGCTGCCAGCTTCTGCTGCGCAGCGCACGCAGCCTGAAACCGACGCCGGAGGGCCAGCTCTACTACGAGCAGTGCCGCCCGCTCTTGACCGCGCTTGCGCAAACCACGGCCACGCTGGACGACGATCTCAACCAGGTCAAGGGCACCCTGCGCGTGCTGGCACCGCTGAACCTGTCGCGCGGGCTGCTGGCGCCCGCCTATGCGAGCTTCATGGCGACATGGCCGGAGATCCGGCTGGAGCTCTCGCTCAGCAACCGCAATGAAGACGTGTGGCGGCATGGCGCCGATCTGGCCATCCGCGTCGGCCAGCAAGACGACCCGAAGCTGCGGCAGCGGCGGCTCGGCGTGATCGGGATGGTGCTGGTGGGGTCGCCGGCGTATGTGGCCGCGCATGGCGCGCCGACCCATCCGCATGACCTGCAAGCGCATCGCTTGTTGGTGTCGTCCCCGCTCTCGACATGGCGCTTCACCTCACCCGACGGTGAGGAAACCATCGAACTGCAGCCCCATGGACGCTGCGACCTGAACGACATCGAACTGGGCGTGACTCTGGCTGAAACGGGCCTCGGCCTGCTGTACTGTCCGCACACGCTCTGCCACCAGGCGCTGGAGGCGGGCCGGCTGATACGCCTGCTGCCGGAATGGCGGACACCGCAGCGGCCCATCTACGCGGTGTGGCCGCAGCAACAGCTGCCACGCAAGGTGCGGACGTTGCTGGAGCATCTGGCAGCCTTCACGGCAGCCACGCCACTGCTGCAGGCCGAACCCGCCCCGAGTGGCTCAGGCACTGCTTGAAACGGGTAAAAACACGCGTTGCCGCATCAGCCGATCACCCCGTAGGCTGGAGACTCCCGCGCCCATTTCACTGGAGACCCGATGCACAGCAGCCACGTGGTGCGCTCCGGCGACCTTCGCCTGCATGCCCGCATGACCCTGCCCGCCGACGCGTCCGCGCGGCAGCGCCCCGCCATCGTGCTTGTGCATGGCTATCCGGACGACAGTTCCGTCTGGCACGGCGTGCGCGATACCCTGGCGCGCGACCGCCGCGTGCTCACATTCGACGTGCGCGGTGCCGGCCTGTCAGATGCGCCCGCAGACACCACCGGTTATCGCATCCCGCAGTTTGTCGACGACCTGGCCGCCGTGGCCGACGCGCTGCTGCCCGGCGAGCGCTTTCATCTGGTCGGGCATGACTGGGGCTCCATCCACAGCTGGGAATCGGTGACGACCGATCGCCTGCGCGGGCGCATCGCGTCCTACACGTCGATCTCGGGCCCGTGCCTGGACCACGTCGGCCACTGGATGCGCGCACAGCTCGATACCGGCACATGGGCCGCCAAACGTGCGGTGTGGAAACAGCGGCTGCAATCCTGGTACGTGGGGTATTTCCACTTGCCGCTGGTGCCGGAATGGTCGTGGCGGCTGTGGGTCGCGCGCGCCTGGCCGTGGTGGCTGCGCAAAACGGAAGGCATCCGCATCGAGGCCCAGCGACCGACGCTTGTGCGCGATGCCTGCAACGGCGTGCGAATGTACCGCGCAAATTTTCGTGACCGCCTCGCCCGCCCGCAGGCGCGTGCGCCGCATGCGCCCGTGCAGCTCATCGTGCCAACGCGCGATCGCTACGTCAGCCCCGCCGTGACGCGCGCTGTGGAGGCCTGGGTGTCGCATTACTGGCGCCACGAGGTCGACGCCGGCCACTGGCTGCCCCTGCGTCGCCCCGAGTGGGTGGCCGACTACATCCGCCGCTTCGCCGACTATGTCGAATCCGGCCAGGAGCCCGCTGAACTGCAGCAGGCCCGCGTGGCCGGCACGCGGGTGCCGGCCTGATCTTGTCAGCGCGTTACTTTCCGCCTTCGTCCAGCCAGCGCTGGTGATACTCCTCCAGCAAGCGCTGCAGCGTTGCACCGATGCGGATGTAGTCCGGCTCGTTCAGGTTGGCCAGCGACACGCGCACCGACGGGTTGAGTGCACCAAAGCCATTGCCGGGCAGCAGCACGACGCCACTCTCCTTGGCCAGGCGGAATAGCACATCCGCCGGTTTGGTCTTCGTCTTGAACCACTGCACGAACGCCTCGCCATAGGTCTTGCGGCCAACCACTTCGGCATCAAGGATGTTGTAGTAGGCGACGTCATTCTCATCTGCCTCCCAGTCGATACCGATGGCTTGGTACAGGGCAGCCTTGCGCCCGCGCACCAGGCGCTTGACCGCCGCCTTGTAGGCATTCGGCTGATCCATGAGCGCGTACAGCGAGAACAGCGCCATCTGCACCTGTTGCGGCGTCGACAGACCTGCCGTGTGGTTCAGCGCCACGGTTCGACTATCCGCAACCAGACGATCGATGAACTTGAGTTGGTCCGGCTCGGTCGTGATCGACGCATAGCGCTGGTGCAGGATCTTGCGCTTGTCTTCGGGCAGCGCGGCCAGCTTATCGTCCAGCACGTTGTTTTCATGCGTGGCGATGGTGCCCAGGCGCCAACCCGTCGCCCCGAAGTACTTGGAGTACGAATACACCAGGATCGTGTTGTACGGCGCCACCGCAAACAGCGAGACAAAGTCGTCCGCAAACGTGCCGTACACATCATCGGTCAGGATGATGAGATCGTTGCCGGCCTCGTGGCGCTCGTCCACGATGGCTTTGAGCTTCTTCAAGCCGTCTTTGGAAATCTTGACCGACGGCGGGTTGCTGGGGTTGACCAGGAAGAACGACTTCACGCTCGGATCGCGCAGCTTGTCGAGTTCTTCGTCGGTGTATTGCCAGCCGTTGAATGGGTCTGCATTCAGCTTGACCTCGACGAGCTGGAAGCTGTTGAGTTCCGGAATCTCGATGTACGGCGTGAAAATCGGCATGCCAAGCGCAATCTTGTCGCCGGCATTAAGCAGGAAGTTTTCCTGGAGCGTGCTGAACAGATACGTCATCGCCGCCGTACCGCCCTCGACGGCAAACAGATCAAACTGGCCGACAAACGGCGCACTGCCGATCATTTCCTGCTTCAGATAGCGCGCGGCAATCTGCTCACTGATCTTCAGCATGCGGTCTGGTACCGGATAGTTGCAGCCGAGAATGCCGTTCACCATCTCCGCCAGAAAGTCTTCGGCGGAAAGGCCAAGTTGATCGCGTACGTACGACACCGCGTGATGCAGAAACTTCACGCCGGGCACATCTGCGTTGCGACGTGCAAAGCTCTCAAAGCGGGCCTCAAAGCCTTGCTTGGTCGGGATGCCGCCAATCCTCTCAGCCAGATAGGAAAACGAGCGCTCGGACTCCTCCAGTGCGAACAGGCCCAGTTGGAAGAAACCATGACGCGGCTCCAAAGCGAGGAAGTTCGGATTGCCGCGCCCGGCATTGAGCATGATGCGTTGCGAGTCGCTCTGCGCGAGCTGGATCAGCACGTCCTTCAGTTCAAACGGGCTCAGTTGCCCAAGGGCTTCCAGTTCCTTGGATTTTTGCGTCGGATTGGTGGTCATCGCAGATTCCCGTGGATGCAGCGTTGGCGAAGAAGAGCCCGCCACGCGAGTAGCAGGCTGAGGAGACGCTCAGGCGAAGGCGATCACAAGCGGACCGAGCAGGGTCAGCAGCACGTTCGCGAGCGCGTAGGTAATGGCAAAGGGGATGGTCGGCACACTGCTCTCGGCTTTCTCCAACACGCCGCCAAACGCGGGGTTGGCCGAACGGGCGCCAGACAGCGCACCCGCCAGCACGGCAACGTTGTCGTAGCGGAGCACATAACGGCCGAACAGGTAAGTCAGGATCAACGGCACCATCGTGACGATCACGCCGGCAATGAAGATCGACACGCCGCTCTTTTGCAGAGTCGCCCACGCCTGCGCGCCAGAACCCAGGCCCACACAGGCGACAAAGGCGGCCAAGCCCATGTCCTTGAGGATTTGCGACGCTGCATTCGGCAACTGGCCGAAGGTGGGGTGCTTGCCGCGCAGCCAGCCAAACACGAGCCCGGAAAGTAGCGCCCCGCCCCCACTGCCCAACGTCAGCGGTATGCCGCCCACCTTTGCCACCAGCGTACCGATCAACAGACCGACCAGCACGCCCAGCCCGAGGTAGACGAAGTCCGTCTTGTCGCCCGGCGGCACGGGATAGCCGACTTCGGCCGCCGCGCGTTTGACATCGGAAGGTGCGCCGTGCAGGGTGACGACATCACCGTGCAGCATGACCGTGCCGTCCAACAGCGGCACGGCTTTGCCCATGCGGGTGATGCGTGCGATGTACACGCCGTGCTTCATGTCGCGTGTGGCCTGTGCCTTCAGCTCGCCCAACGTCTTGTGACTTGCGCCCTTGCGCGTGAACACGACATCGCGCACTTGCAGCGGCTGGTCCATGTCGGAAGACACGGTGGACTCGTCGCCCAGCAGCGTCCAGGCCTTGGCAGCGGCTTCGCGACGGCCGATCAGCAAAACGCGATCGGCGCGCTGCAATTTCGACTTCGGCTCAATGGCGATTTCCTCGCCGTTGCGCAAGATGCGCTCGATGGTGATGCCGTCGTCCAGCGTGGTCTCGACTTCCTCCACGGTCTTGCCTGCGCCCGTGGTCACGTCATACACGCGTCCGACCAGTGCCGGCAGCGAGGCCACCTCGCCCTGCTCCAGCGGGCGCTTGCCTCCGGCCATTTCCAGCTCGGCCTTCTTGGCATCATCGCGCAGCTCACGGCCCATCAGGCGCGGCAGGATGTTCACGCACATGATGATGGCGCCCAGGCTGCCGAACACGTACGTCACTGCATAGCCGATGGCCACATTCGACTGCAGATGCGCCACCTCGTCGGCCGGCAGGCCCATGCGTGAGAGGGCATCGCCCGCGGTGCCAATGACTGCCGACTGTGTCATGCCGCCCGCCGCAATGCCGGCGGTCAAGCCCTTGTCGAAGCCGAACAGCTTGCCGCACACGAGAATGGTGACCAGGCCACTCACCGCCAGAAACACCGCCATGGCGATCTCGCGCAGTGTGCTGCGATTGAGGGAGCTAAAGAATTGCGGCCCGCTTTCGTAGCCGACCGCGTAGATGAAGAGCGCGAACATGATGCTCTTCACACCGGAATCGATCGTCACGCCAAACTGGCTGATCAGCACCGCGGCAATCAGCGATCCGCCAACGCCGCCGATTTGAAATTTGCCGAAATTGATCTTGCCGACTGCGTAGCCAATGGCAAGCGACAGAAAGAGCGCCGTCTCCGGCACGCTTTTGAACACGGTGTGAATCCAATCCATGGGCAGCGACTCTCCGGAGAGTCTTAAAGGTTTGTCTGGTTGAGCAGACAAACAGACATCGCGTAAGGCGCCACGCCATGTGTGCGCAACACGCCCGTGGACGTTAGAAGCGACACATCGGTGATGTCAATTTCACAAAATTTAACTGCTGGAGCACATATTCAACGCTCCGCATTAGAAGATTGTGCCCAACGCAAACGTTGACGCGCGTGTAACACACTGTAATCATCGTCCGCCACCACGCTGACGGCGCGCCATGACCTGGCGCCCGGACGGCTCGAGCCGCCGCTTCGCGCAAACCGCATTGCCGGCCATCGATACAAGAAACAGGGACAAGACAATGAAAAGCAAGGTCGTGGTGTACGGCCCGCTCTACGGGAAGTGGTACGCAATCCTGGTCAACGACGGTGTGGCCGCCGAATCGAACCAGTTTGGCTCGTACGAAGCCGCCATGGGCTTCGCCTCACGCCGTTATCCGGAGCTTGAGCAGGAGCGGCAGCCCTACGCGCGGGGCCGCGAGGAAAGCGAGAACGGAAGCGACAGCCGCGAAGCTGCGCCCATCTGAACGGGAACGCCCCGGGCGGCATTTACGCCGCCCCTGCCGACCCAGGCGTTAGTGGCCCGCGCCGCAAAAGCGCCCGGCGATCCACTCGAACACGCTGCCTTCGCGCAGCGAGCGGCTTTGCGCTTCGTCGCCGTAGTGGATCTGGTAGAGCGGCTTGCCGGTGGCGTTGCGCGCGCGATAGAGCGTTTGCGCAATCACCGTGTAGCTATGTCGCGCGCAATCGAGCACGACCTGTTTGACCGACGAGCGGATGGGCTGCCCATCGGCTGTCTTGATCGTGAAGTCGGGCAGCACGTTGCGCAACAGCCGGAAGTGCACGGTGGGCGAATTGGCATCCGCCGCGGCGCCGGGCTGCGGCTTGACCGATTGCCGGTCGATGTACGAAACGATGCCGTTGATGCTCTCGAACCGGCGCCACCGGGAATCGGCGCCGGTGGATTCGAGGGCAGGTGCCGCATTGGCCGAAGCGGCTTGCGCTGCGGCTGCCGGCACAGGGGCCGACGCAGAAATGGTTTCTGCGGATACGGGCATCGCTGCCCACTGCGCGGCAACCAGAGCGGTCGCCGCGATGGCGCTTTGCCAGCGCCAGCCTCCTGTCTTCATGGGGTGTCTCGCCTTGCTGCAAAAAACTCAGCGGGCGATTCTACCGCGCTGGCGCAACCGCTTACGTCACATCTGGTCGACGGGCTCGGCAACGTCCACGCCGGCAAAACGCAGATACAGCGTGCGCAGCGCCTGCGTGAGCGGGCCCGGCTGGCCGCTGCCGATCTGCACGCCGTCGATGGACACCACCGGCATCACAAACGTCGACGCGCTCGTATAGAACGCTTCAGCGGCTTGCTGGGCTTCGGCAACGGTAAAGGTGCGCTCCTCCAACGTCAGGCCATGTTCACGCGCCAGCGCCAGGATCGACACACGCGTGATGCCCGGCAGCACGGCGTTCGACAGCGGACGCGTGATCAGGCGCTTATCGGCGGTGATGATGAACGCGGTCGACGACGCGCCTTCGGTCACGCGGTCGCCGTCGGTCATCCAGGCTTCATGCGCGCCGGCGCGGGCGGCGATCTGCTTGGCCATCACCTGCGGCAGCAAGCCGACGCTCTTGATGTCGCAACGCTTCCAGCGCAGGTCCGGCACCGTCACCACGGTTGCGCCCTTCTTGGCCAGCGGGCTGTTGACGATGGACTTGACCTGGGTGAACGCCACGGCCGTCGGCGTGATGTCGGCCGGGATGCCGAAATCACGCTCAGCCACGCCGCGCGTGACCTGCATGTAGACCACGCCCTCTTCCAGCCCGTTGCGCACCACCAGCTCTTCGCACACACGCGTCCATTCGGCGGCGGTGTATGGGTTATCGATGCCGATCTCGGACAGCGAACGCGTCAGGCGGGCGAGGTGCGCGTCGTTGTCGACGAGCTTGCCGCGCGCCACGGCGGTCACTTCGTAAATGCCATCGGCAAAGGTGAAGCCGCGGTCCATGATTGAGACAGTGGCCTCGGCGGCCGGCACGTATTGGCCGTTCAGAAAGACGATTCGAGACATGCTGGAGAGGGAGAGAATTCAACGCCGGAGCGGAACTGCCCCGTGGACGCCTGCATAGGATACGGGCGCCGCGCCGCGACTGCCGATGTCTGCCCAGGTTATGCGAAAACGGCATGAGGGCCGGTTGGCGTCGGGTAAACTCGGCGGCTTGTCCACGCCTGCGCGACCATGTCCGAGCTGACCATTCGCCCCATCTCTGCAGACGACCTGCCCGGCATCCTGGCCGTGCAGCAAGCCTGTTATGGCGATGGCTTCCTGGAGCCGGCGGAGGCGCTCATCAGCCGCTGGGCGCGCAGCCCGACCCTGTGCCTGGCGGCAGTGCGCGGTGACGAGGTGGTGGGCTACCTGCTCTCGCATGCGTGGCATGCATGGACGCCGCCGAAACTGCATGTGCCGCTGCCTGCCTCGGATGCAGCCGACCTGCTCTGGTTTGTCCATGACATGGCCATTGCGCCGTCGGGACGCGGGCAGCGCCTGGGCGAACGCCTTTACGCAATGGCCTGCGCGGTCGCGCAAGCACAGGGCTTGCTGCACTCGCGGCTCGTCGCCGTGCAAGGTGCGGATGCCTTCTGGCGTCGGCTCGGCTATCGCCCCGCGGCGATGGCCCCACAGGCGCTCGACCCGCTGCGTGAGATGTACGGCAATGACGCCCTGCTGATGGAGCGCGCGCTGGTCTGACGGCAGGCCGTTACATCTCGTAACGTTCGTATAGGTTTCGCAAGACCGCCGGCGCGCCACTCGACTACAGTGCGGCCGTGTCGAGGAACTCCACCATGCAAAAGCATCTGGCGCTGTGCGCCCTGGCCGCCATCGCGGCATTATCGTCCCAGGCCGCGCAGGCAGGCGTCGACGTTGGGATCGGTATCGGAATCCCGGCGCCGGTCTATGTGGCGCCGGCTCCGGTCTATGCGCCGGCGCCCGTCTACGCGCCCGCTCCGGTTTACGTTGAGCCGCAGCCCGTCGTGGTCGCCCCCGGCTACTACGACGATTGGCGTGCCCGCAAATGGCAGGAAAAGCAGTGGCGCGAGCAGCGCAAATGGGAACGCAAATACTGGAAGCACCGCCGCCACGACGACGATGACGACGATTGATCGTCAGGCCGCCTTCTTCGCCAGCCCCAGGTAGGTTTCGATCACGCGCGGGTTCACGGCCAGTTCCTGCGCCGGGCCTTCGAGCGTCATGTCGCCCGTTTCCAAGACGTAACCGTAATCGGCCACCTGCAGGGCGGCACGCGCATTCTGCTCGATCAGCAAGGTTGCCACGCCGGTTTTGCGCAGGTCGCTGATGATGTGGAAGATCTCCTTCACGATCAGCGGCGCGAGGCCCAGGCTCGGCTCGTCGAGCATCAGCAGTTGCGGCTTGGCCATCAACGCGCGGCCGACGGCGAGCATCTGGCGCTCGCCGCCGGAGAGCGTGCCGGCTTCCTGCACGCGACGCTCCTTGAGCCGCGGGAACAGGTCGTAGACGACGTCCATCTGGTCCAGATAGTTGCGCTCGCCCGCGCGCTTGCGGCGGTAGGCACCGAGCACCAGGTTGTCTTCCACGCTCATGGTGGCGAACAGCTCGCGCTTTTCGGGCACCAGGCACATGCCGCGCGCCACGCGCTTTTCCACCGGGAACCCCGTCAGGTTGTGGCCGAGATAGGAGACCACGCCGTTGGCCGAACCCGTGGTCGGCAGCGCGCCCATGATGGCGGCGAGCATGGTCGACTTGCCTGCGCCGTTCGGGCCGATGACGGTGACGATCTGCCCGGCCTCCACCTTCAGGTGTGCGCCGTGCAGGGCCTCTACCTTGCCGTAGCGGACGTGCAGGTCTTTCACTTCGAGGATGACTGACATGTTGTTCTCCTTCTCCAAACCTGTTCACGCTCCGCTGGGGGCTGCCCGAGGTTGGACCGTGCAGGTTTATTCCACGCCGCCCAGATAGGCCTCGAGCACGGCGGGGTTCTGCTGCACCTCTTGCGGCACGCCCTCGGCGATCTTGGTACCGAATTCCATCACGACAAGACGGTCGGTCAGGTTCATGACGAAGTCCATGTCGTGCTCGACCAGCAGCACGCTCATCCCTTCAGCTTTGAGCTTGGTGAGCAGCGCGGCCAGGGCCTGCTTTTCCTTGTAGCGCAGGCCGGCAGCAGGCTCGTCGAGCAGCAGCAGCGCCGGGTCGCAGCACAGCGCGCGGGCGATCTCCAGGATCCGCTGCTGGCCGAGCGCCAGGCTGCCGGCTTCCTGATACATGCAATCGGCCAGGCCGACGCGCTCGAGCTGGCGCCGCGCTTCAAACAGCAGCTTCTGCTCTTCGGCCTGGTTCATGCGCACCACGCTGGCCAGCACGCCGCCTTGCGCCGCGAAGTCGCCACGCAGGTGCGCGCCCAGCGCCACGTTCTCGAGCACCGTCATGCCCGAGAGCAATTGCACGTGCTGGAACGTGCGGCCGATGCCGCGCCTGACGATCTCGCGCGAGGGCTTGTCGCTGATGCGCTCGCCGCGATACAGCACCTCGCCGCGCGTGACCGGCAGTACGCCGGTGACAAGGTTGAACGTGGTGGACTTGCCGGCGCCGTTCGGGCCGATCAGGCCCACGATCTCTCCAGCCCTCACCTGGAAGCTGACATCGTTGACGGCGACGAGGCCGCCGAACTCCTTGCGCGCGGCGCGCACGTCCAGAATCAGCTCGCCTGCCTGCGGTTTCTCGCGCTGCCTGAGCGCAGGCGCATCTTCCGGCGCGCGCGCTGTCGGCGCAGAAGGGAACAGCTTGCGGATGAACGGCCACACGCCATCGCGCGCGTATTGCAGCAACAGCACCAGCAGCACGCCGAACACGATGATCTCGAAGTTGCCGTTGGAGCCCAGCAGCCTGGGCAGGATGCTTTGCAGGCTGTCTTTCAGGATGGTCAGCAAACCCGCGCCGAGCACGGCGCCCCACACGTGGCCCACGCCGCCGACCACCGCCATGAACAGATATTCGATGCCGTAGTTCAGGCCGAACGGCGTGGGGTTCACCGCGCGCTGCAGGTGCGCGTAGAGAAAGCCCGAGATGCAGGCCAGCACCGCCGCAAACACGAAGATCACGACCTTCATCCACGCGGTGTTCACGCCCATCGCCTCGGCCATCGTGCCACCGCCCTTGAGCGCGCGGATGGCGCGGCCCGGGCGCGAGTTCAGAAGGTTCTGCACCGCCAGCACGGCCACCACCACGACGGCCCAGATGAGATAGAACATCTCGCGGCCGGTGTTCAGCTGTTTGCCGAGCACGTTCAGCACCGGGATGCCGTTGAGGCCGTCGTACTTGCCCAGGAACTCCAGGTTGCCGAACAGGAAGAACAGCGACAGGCCCCACGCAATCGTCGCCAGCGGCAGGTAGTGACCGGACATCCGCATCGTGATCAGCCCGATCACGTATGCCGACACCATCGTGATCACAAGCCCCGCCAGCAGGCCGACCCACGGCGATACGCCGTACTGCGTGGTGAGATACGCCGTGCTGTACGCGCCCAGCCCCACAAACGCGGCTTGGCCGAACGACGTCAGCCCGCCGACGCCCGTGAGCAGCACGAGGCCCAGCGCGACGAGGCTGTACAGCCCGATGTAATTGAGCAGCGTGATCCAGAACTCGGGCGTCGGCACGACCGGGATCAGCGCCAGCACGATCACGAAGAGCGCCGTCAGCACGCGGTTGCGCGAGAACCAGCCGCGCTGCGCGGCGTTCCCGGAAGATTTGGCGAGCGTGTTCATCGGCTTACTCCTCTTCCTCGACATGCTTGGTGGTGAGCGATCGCCACAGCAGCACCGGGATGATGAGCGTGAACACGATCACCTCCTTGAACGCCGACGCCCAGAACGATGAATACGACTCCAGCAGCCCCACCAGCAGCGCGCCCAGCGCCGCCACCGGATAGCTCACCAGCCCGCCCACGATGGCACCCACGAAACCCTTCAGGCCGATCAGGAAGCCCGACTCGTAGTACACCGTCGTGATGGGTGCGATGAGGATGCCGCACAGCGCGCCCAGCGCCGCAGCCAGCGTGAAGGCCAGGCGCCCCGCCTGCGTGGTGCCGATGCCGACGAGCCGGGCGCCGAGCCGGTTCACCGCCGTCGCGCGCAGCGCCTTGCCCGACACCGTGCGGCCAAAATAGAAATACAGCGCCGCGATCATCAGCGCCGATACCGCCACCACCCACAGGCTCTGGCCCGATACCGACAGCGCGCCCAGATCGAATCGCGCATCGGAAAACGCATCCGTGCGCGAGCCCTCTGCGCCGAACATCACGAGGCCCAGGCCCACCATCGCGAAGTGCACCCCCACCGAGACGATCAGCAGCACCAGCGTGCTCGCCTCGGCCAGCGGCTCATAGGCCAGGCGGTAGATCATCGGGCCCATCGGAATGACGATCAGCAGCGCCAGCGCCACCTGCACGACCTGCGGCAGCTGCATCGGCGCAAGCATGCCGGCCGCCGCATACACCGCGATCGGGAAGACCAGATACTTGCCCGCGTAGACGGCGCCCGTGCGCAGCGCGTGCAGACGCAGCTCCGGCTGCAGCAGCGTGCGGCCCATCTCGACGAGGAAGGTGAGCACGCCGAGCGTCACGAGCATGCTCGCAGACAGCGGCGCCTTGTTCGCCTGGATGGCCGCCAGCGTGAGCGCGCCATACACGACGAATTCGCCCTGCGGGATGAAGATCACGCGCGTGACGGAAAACACCAGCACGAGCGCCAGCGCCAGCAGCGCGTAGATCGCGCCCGATGTCACGCCGTCTTGCGCCAGGATGGCGGCAATCGACAAGTCCATGAGTCTCCTTGCTCTGATGGTCGTGGCGCGCCACGAGTTACGAGAGGGTAAATCTTTTACGACAGGGTGAAATTGGCGAGAACCCTAAGGCGCCGCCTTTTCGCGCCGCCCGCTGGCCTTGGTGCGCGCTGGCTGCGGCGTCTGCAGCAAGGTGGACAGCCGCTTGACGAATGCGCGCAGGGTGGCCTCCAGTTCGCCGCCGCGCTGCGCGTGAAACAGCGGATGCAGATTCAATGCGATCAGCACCAGGGCCAGTTGCCCCCGCATGCCGAACACCGGCAGCGACAGCGCGCTTACGCCAGGCAGCAGGCTACCGGATACCCATGAAGCGCCCTCGGTACGGATCTCTTCGCACAGCCGGTAGTAGTCGGTGAGCGAGCGCGGCAGGTCCGGCAGATCGTCGGCGGCGCGCTCGTGGAGTTCGCGCTCGACCAGCGGCAAGGTCTGCTCGATCGGCAGGTAAGCGCCAAACAGGCGGCCGGTGGCGGAGTTGAGCATCGGCATGACATCGCCGATGCGCAGGTTCACACCGGGCGCGCCGCCCGCCTTTTCCCAGTGCACCACGGTCGGCCCGCGATCGCTCCAGACGGCAATGCCGATGGTGTGGCCGGTCTGGTCCCGAAGGCCGCCCAGCAGCGGCCGTGCAAGCGCAATGGCTTCTCTTCGGTTCAGGCTTGCCAAGCCCAGGCGCAGTGCAAAGGGGCCGAGCTCATAGCGGCCGGTCAGCGGATCCTGCGAAACCGCGCCGACGCGCTGCAGGCTGACCAGGTAGCGGTGCGCCTTGGACGGATGCATGCCGGCGGCGCGCGCCAGATCACCCAGGGCCATCGCGCGCATCGCCCGCGTGAGCGCCACCAGCAGATGGGAGCCGACCTCGATGGACTGGATGCCGGAGCGGTCGCGGCTGGCCGGAGCGTCATCCGCATCGCCATCGGGTTGGGGGGCGTTCGCTGCTTCAGTGGTCTCCATGTTCTTGGCGTCGTGGCGGGCCGGCAAAGTGCTGCGAGCGTAGCACGCCGCGCACGCCTGGCGGCGCGCAGTCGTTCTTACGCATTGTAGAAATCATGAATCTAATCATAATTCTCGTATACCCTAGGCGCGACTGCCGACCGCCCGGTCTATGATTCGCTGCACGCGGCCCTTGCTGCATGGCGTGCGCTGCACCGTACACGGCAGGCACCAGCCGGCCGCAGAAGAAATTCCACCCACCGTAATCCACTACACCAGGAGTGACAGAATGGCCAAAGCCTTCGCCTCGCAGGCCGACCTCGAGGCCAAACAAGTCACCTTCACGCAGCTCTCTCCCAACGCCTACGCCTACACCGCCGAGGGCGACCCGAACTCCGGCGTCATCATCGGCGACGACGCGGTGCTGATCGTCGACACCACCGCCACGCCGGCGATGGCGCAAGACCTGATCGCCCGCATCCGCGGCATCACAGACAAGCCGATCAAGCACGTCGTGCTGTCGCATTACCACGCGGTGCGCGTGCTGGGCGCCTCGGCCTACTTTGCCGAGGGCGCGCAGAACATCATCGCCAGCCGCGGCACGTACGAGATGATCGTCGAGCGTGGCGAGGCCGATATGAAGTCAGAGATCGAGCGCTTTCCGCGCCTGTTCGCGGGCGTTGAAACCGTGCCGGGCCTGACCTGGCCGACGCTGGTGTTCGAGCGCGAACTCACGCTGTTCCTGGGCAAGCTCGAGGTCAAAATCCTGCACCTGGGCCCGGGCCACACGAAGGGCGACACGGTCGTGTGGATTCCATCGCAAAAGGTGCTGTTCTCGGGCGACCTGGTCGAATACGACGCCGCCTGCTACTGCGGCGATGCCCAACTCGAAGAATGGCCCGCCACGCTCGACGCCCTGCGTGCGCTGGGCGCCGAAAAACTCGTGCCCGGCCGCGGCCCGGCGCTGCTGAACCCGCAGGAAGTCGACAAGGGCCTCGCCTACACGCGCGACTTCGTGTCGACGCTGCTCCAGCGCGGCAAGGAAGCCGTCGCCCAGAAGATGGACCTGAAAGCCGCCATGGCCCACACCCGCGCCGCCATGGACCCGAAGTTCGGCCACGTCTTCATCTACGAGCATTGCCTGCCGTTTGATGTGACGCGCGCCTACGACGAAGCCAGCGGCATCAAGCACCCGCGCATCTGGACGGCCGAGCGCGACAAGGAGATGTGGGCCGCGCTGCAGGGCTGATCCGCCCCGGCGTCTTTCTTCGACCACGATATCCACCGACAAAGCGGCGGCCACGACTGCCGCAGGTGCGAGCGAGACATGAACCCCGATTTCCAGAACCGCGTCTTCACGTACGCGCCTTGCGCGGAGCAGCAGCCCGGCTGCACGGCCGGGGCCCGCCCCGTCGTCATCGTCGGCGCAGGGCCGGTGGGCCTGGCCACAGCCATCGACCTCGCGCAGCAAGGCGTGGCCGTCGTTGTGCTGGATGACGATTGCACGCTGTCGACCGGCTCGCGGGCGATCTGCTTCTCCAAACGCTCCCTGGAGATCTTCGACCGGCTGGGCTGCGGCGACTGCATGGTCGACAAAGGCGTGAGCTGGAACGTCGGCAAGGTCTACCTGAAGAACGAGCTGCTCTACAGTTTCGACCTTCTGCCGGAAACCGGCCACCGCCGTCCGGCGTTCATCAACCTGCAGCAGTACTACGTCGAGGGGTTCCTCGTCGAGCGGGCACTGGCGCTGCCGAACATCGAGCTGCGCTGGAAGAACAAGGTGACGGGCCTCACGCAGGATGCGGACGGCGTGACGCTCACCGTGGAGACGCCCGACGGCGCCTATACCCAGCGCGCCCAATACGTGGTCGCCGCCGACGGCTCGCGCAGCCCGGTGCGCCGCATGATGGGCCTCGAAGCCCACGGCCAGACCTTCAAAGACCGCTTCCTGATCGCCGACGTGCGCATGGAAGCGCCCTTCCCGAGCGAGCGCTGGTTCTGGTTTGACCCACCGTTCCACCCGAACCAGTCGGTGCTGCTGCACCACCAGCCCGACAACGTCTGGCGCATCGACTTCCAGCTCGGCTGGGACGCCGACCCGGTGGCCGAGAAGCAGCCGGAGCGCGTCATTCCGCGCGTGCGCGCGCTGCTCGGCGAGGGCGTCGACTTCGAACTCGAGTGGGTGAGCGTCTACACGTTCTCATGCGAGCGCATGGACCGCTTCCGCCACGGCCGCGTGCTGTTCATCGGCGACGCGGCGCATCGCGTCTCGCCATTCGGCGCGCGCGGCGCCAACAGCGGCCTGCAGGACGCCGAAAACCTCGCCTGGAAACTGCGCATGGTGCTGGCCGGCGATGCGCCCGATACGCTGCTCGACACCTACGCCACCGAGCGCGAATTCGCCGCCGACGACAACATCCGCCACTCCACCCGCTCGACCGATTTCATCACGCCCAAGAGCGCCGTCAGCCGCCTCTTTCGCGATGCCGCGCTGCGCCTGGCCAAGCACTATCCGTTTGCGCGCACGCTGGTCAACAGCGGGCGGCTTTCAACGCCAACGGTGCTGGAAGGCTCCCCGCTCAGCACGCCCGACGACGCCGACTTCGGATGTGCGCTGGTGCCCGGCAGTGTCGCGCTCGACGCGCCGGTGCGAACGCGCGACGGGCGTGCCGCGTGGCTGCTCAGCCATCTGCGCGACGGCTTCATGGCATTGCGTTTCTGCCGCGCGGGAGAACACATCGACGCGTTGCCGGTGCCCACGCTGGCGATCTTTCCCGCCGGCGGCGCAGGTACGGTGTCGGCGGGCGTCACGGCGCTCGAAGACATCGACGGCCTGGTCGCCCAACGCTATGACGCACGGCCCGGCACGTTGTACCTCATCCGCCCGGACCAGCACGTCTGCGCACGCTGGCGCAGCGTCGATACCGCCAAGCTCGCGGCCGCCATGCGCCGCGCCATGGGCCATGCCGACGCCACCACGCCATCGCCCGCTACAGCCACCGCCTGACCGCCATGCCGTTGAACACCCAGCCCAACCTGCCGCGCCCGGACGACTTCTATGAGGCGCTGATCGACACGCACCGCGGGCTGAGCGACGCGCAGAGCGCGATGCTCAACGCGCAGCTGATCCTGCTGCTCGCGAACCATATCGGCGACATGGCGGTGCTGCGGGAGGCGCTGGCGGCTGCGCGACTGGCCCTGCCGGCGGGCGCAGCGGATTAGCACCCGCCCTGCCGCGTCCCGGCGAGCTGACCACGGCGATACTCACCCTGGCGCTCCAGCATCCAGCCCGGGTACTCGGCGGGCAGCCTGCTGACCTCATCGAGCTGCGCCAATTCTTCCGTTGTCAGTTCCACCTGGGTCGCGGCGATGTTGTCGTCAAGCTGATCGACCTTCTTGGCACCGACGATCACGCTCGTCACCACGCGCTGGTGCAGCAGCCACGCCAAGGCGATCTGCGCCACGGACACACCGCGCGCACGGGCCATGACACGCATCGCGTCGATACAGGTATACGCCCGCGCCTGGTCCACGGGCGGGAAGTCGAACTTGTTGCGGCGGCTGTCCTGTTCGCCATGCTGTTCGCGCGTGTACTTGCCGCTGAGCAGGCCGCCGGCCAGCGGGCTCCACACCATCAGCCCCAGCCCTTCGCTCTTGAGCATCGGCACGAGTTCGCGCTCGAGGTCGCGGCCGGCGATCGTGTAGTAGGCCTGCAGGCTTTCGAAGCGCGCGCAACCGAGGCGCTCGGCAATGCCCAACGCCTTGACGATCTGCCATGCGGCCCAGTTCGATACGCCCACGTAGCGCACGTGCCCGTGCTGCACGAGCGTGTCGAGCGCACGCACGGTCTCCTCGATGGGCGTGGCCGGATCGAAGCCGTGGATCTGGTAGAGATCGATGTGGTCGAGCTGCAGGCGCTTCAGGCTCGCCTTGACGCCGTCCATGATGTGAAAGCGCGAGGCGCAGGGCATCGGCCGCGCCTGCGCCGAGCGCTTTGCCCGCGAAGGTGCGCGCGTGATCGCCACCGACCTGCGCATCGATACATTGAACGATGTGCCGTTCGAGGTCCACCGCCTCGACGTGCGCGATACCGGGCAGGTCAATGCGCTCGCTGCCGAGCTTGGCGGCATCGACATCCTCTTCAATTGCGCGGGCTTCGTACACGCCGGCTCGGTGCTCGAATGCGACGAGCAGGCGTGGGATTTCTCGTTCGACCTCAACGTCAAGTCGATGTATCGGACGATTCGCGCGTTCCTGCCTGCCATGCTCGAGCATGGCGGCGGCAGCATCATCAACATGTCATCCGCGGCCTCGAGCATCAAGGGCGTGCCGAACCGCTTCGTGTACGGCGCATCGAAGGCGGCCGTGATCGGGCTGACCAAATCGGTGGCCGCAGATTTTGTGGCGCGCGGCATCCGCTGCAACGCGATCTGTCCGGGCACCGTCGTATCGCCATCCCTGACGCAGCGCATCGACGAACAGGCGCGCGCGCAAGGCAGGCCGCGTGCTGAAGTGGAAGCCGCGTTCGTTGCGCGCCAGCCGATGGGGCGCCTCGGGCAGCCAGAGGAGATTGCCGCGCTGGCCGCCTACCTCGCTTCGGACGAAGCCGCCTTCACCACTGGCCAGGTTCACCTGATCGACGGCGGCTGGTCCAACTGATTTCTTCCCACCACAACTCCGAGTCTTTCCATGAAACTGCTGCGCTTCGGCCCGCCGGGCGAAGAGAAACCGGGCCTGCTCGATGCCTCGGGCACCATTCGCGATCTGTCGGGCATCGTCGACGACATTGCCGGCCACGTGCTGTCGGATGCGTCGCTCGCCAGGCTGCGCGACGTTGATCCATCGACACTGCCGGCGGTCGGCGGGCAGCCGCGCATCGGCCCGTGCGTCGGGCGCGTCGGCAAGTTCGTCTGCATCGGCCTGAACTATGCCGACCACGCCGCGGAATCCGGCCTGGCCGTCCCCACCGAGCCCGTCGTCTTCAACAAATGGACCAGCGCCATCTGCGGCCCGAACGACGACATCGAAATCCCGCGCGGCTCGGTCAAGACCGACTGGGAAGTCGAACTCGGCGTGGTGATCGGCAAGCCGGCCAAGTACATCGACGAGGCCAACGCGCTCGATTACGTGGCGGGCTACTGCATCGTCAACGACATTTCCGAGCGCGAATGGCAGCTCGAGCGCGGCGGCCAGTGGGACAAGGGCAAGGGCTTCGACACGTTCGGCCCGCTTGGGCCGTGGCTGGTCACGCGCGACGAGGTGCCCGACCCGCAGGCGCTGGACCTGTGGCTCGAGGTGGACGGCCACCGCTACCAGAACGGCAACACGCGGACGATGGTGTTTGGCGTGGCGAAGCTGGTCGCGTATCTGAGCCGCTGCATGAGCCTGCAGCCGGGCGACGTCATCTCGACGGGCACGCCGCCGGGCGTGGGGCTGGGCATCAAGCCGAACCCGGTCTATCTCAAGCCCGGGCAGACCATGCGATTGGGCATCGCCGGCCTCGGCGAGCAGCTGCAGCGCACCGTCGCCGCACCGTAAGGATCAGCCGTCCAGCTCGGCAAAGCGCTGCGCGACGAGGTTGCGCAGCCACTGGTTGCCGGCGTCCTGATGAAAGCGCCGGTGCCAGAACACGTTGGTCTGCAGCGCCGGCAGCTTGAGCGGCGGCGCTGCAAATTCCAGCCCGAACGGCGGCGCTGCCCGCTCGGCCAACTTGCGCGGCACCGTCACCACGAGATCGGTCGTGCTGATGATGTACGGCACCGCCACGAAGTGCGGCACCGAAAAGCGCGCCGATTGTGTGATCCCCGCCTTGTCGAGCAGCGGCCCGATGGCGTTGTACGGGCTGGCCGAGCTCGCCACCACGAGGTGCGATGCGGCGCGAAAGCGTTCGAGCGTCAGTGCCCCATCTGCCAGCGCGTGGCCGCGCCGGAACATCGTCACGTAATCCTGCTGAAACAGCCGGCGCTGGAACACGCTCTCGCCCGACAGGTCATCGAACGCGCCGATGGCCAGGTCGATGGCGCCGGCCTCCATCTCTGCCTTCATGTCGAACCCGCCCGCGCGCACGGTGTGGATGCGCACGCCGGGCGCCTGCTCCGCACAAAGTTGCGCCAGCACCGGCATGAAGTACACCTCGCCGACGTCGCTCATGGCCACGGTGAAGCTGCGCGTGGATGTGGCGGCATCGAAATGTGCGCGCTGGCCGAAGGCACGCTGCAGCGTGTCCAGCGCCATCGCCACCGGTTCGGAGAGTTGCTCGGCAAGTGCGGTCGGCATCATGCCGCGCGGGGTGCGCACAAACAGCTCGTCGTCGAACGTCTGGCGCAGGCGCGCCAGCGCGTTGCTCACCGCCGGCTGCGACAGGCCCAGCCGCTCCGCCACGACAGAAATGCGCTTCTCGCGCAGGATTTCCTGGAACAGCACCAGCAGGTTCAGGTCGACATCCCGCAGGTTCAGCATGGCCTGGCCTTATTATTCAGATTATCAATGGTATGCATTCTCGCATTGATATTCCAAATTTTCACCGAATCCGGACAATACGGCAGACCCAAGCCAGAACGACAGAGCGGCCAGACGCCGCCGCCACCGGAGACCACCATGCGCCCTGCCCCCGCTGCATCGTCAGCCTCGATCGACCTTGCCCGCCTCATCGACCAGGGCAAGGTCGGCGGCTTCCAGATCCTGCTGCTCGCCATCTGCGGGCTGTGCCTCATCATCGACGGCTTTGACGTGCAGGCCATGGGCTACGTGGCGCCGGCCATCATCAAGGACTGGAACATCACCAAGGCGAGCCTGGGGCCCGTGTTCGGCGCGGGCCTCTTCGGCATGCTGGTCGGCTCGCTGGTGTTCGGCGTGCTGGGCGACCGCTTCGGCCGGCGTCCGGTGCTGATCGTCGCCACGTTCTTTTTTGCCGCCTGCATGCTGGCCACCACGCAGGTGGAAACGGTGCGGGCGCTGCTGGTGCTGCGCTTCGTCACCGGCCTGGGCCTGGGCTGCATCATGCCGAATGCGATGGCGCTGGCCGGCGAGTTCAGCCCCGCGCGCACGCGCGTGACGTGGATGATGCTGGTGTCTTGCGGCTTTACCGTGGGCGCGGCGCTGGGCGGCTTCGTGAGCGCGGCGCTGCTGTCGCGCTTCGGGTGGCAGGCGGTGTTCCTGGTGGGCGGCCTCGTGCCGCTCCTCATTGCCGTGATGATGGTGCTGTGGCTGCCCGAATCCCTGCAATACCTGGCGCTCAAGGGCGATCCGCAAACGCGCCATCGACGGCTGGCACGCTGGCTGGGCAAGCTTGATCCGACGCTGCATGTCGATGCGCAAACACAATTCGTGGTGCCGGAAGCACCGGCGCGCGGCATGCCGGTCTCCGCGCTGTTCACGGAAGGCCGCGCCAAGGTCACGCTCGTGCTGTGGGTCATCAACTTCATGAACCTGATCGACCTGTACTTCCTGTCGAACTGGCTGCCCACGCTGATCCGGGATGCCGGCTATCCGACCGACACCTCCGTGCTGGTGGCGACCGCGCTGCAGGTGGGCGGCGTGATCGGCACGTTGACGCTGGGCCGGCTGATCGACCGCCTGGGCTTCGTGCGCGTGCTGGCCGTGTGCTTCCTCGTCGCCTGCGCCACCGTGGCGCTGATCGGCCACGTGGCAGCGGCGCTGCCGATGCTGGTGGCGGTGGTGTTCATTGCCGGCTTCTGCATCGTCGGCGGGCAGCCTGCCGTGAATGCGCTGGCCGCCACGTATTACCCGACCACACTGCGCGCCACCGGCATCGGCTGGAGTCTGGGCGTCGGGCGCATCGGCTCGGTCATCGGCCCGGTCATCGGCGGACAACTGATTGCCATGCAGTGGAGCGGGCCGGCGCTGTTCCAGGCGGCAGCGGTGCCGGCGCTGGTGTCCTTCGGCATGGTGCTGGCGTTGACGCTGGCCGCCAGTGGCACCGACGCCGCCCGCTTTGCCTCAGGTCGCACAACCGGCAAACCCGCCTGATGGCCCGGTAACGACTACGCTTTCCCTGAAGACCGCTCCTGACTTTTTCTCCAAGGACTTCACCATGAATATGCTCGCCCCGACGGTCAAGAACGCATTCACCCCCGCGTCGCTGGACCGGCCCGCCTACCAGAGCGGCTTCGGCAACGAGTTCGCCACCGAAGCCCTGCCCGGCGCGCTGCCGCACGGCCAGAACTCCCCCCAGAAGGCGCCGTATGGCCTGTATGCGGAACAGATTTCCGGCACGGCGTTCACCGCGCCGCGCGCGCACAACCGCCGCTCGTGGCTGTACCGCATCCGGCCGGCCGCCGTGCACCTGCCGTTCGAAGCCGTTGCGCAAGCGCGCCTGCACAGCAACTTCAACGAGGTGCCGCCCTCGCCGAACCAGTTGCGCTGGGATCCGCTGCCCGCACCGGCGCCCGGCACGGACTTCATCGACGGCATCGTCACCTTCGCCGGCAATGGCGGGCCGGACGCACAGACCGGCTGCGGCATCCACCTGTACGCCGCCAACGCCGACATGACCGACCGCTTCTTCTACAACGCCGACGGCGAACTGCTGATCGTGCCGCAGCAAGGCCGCCTGCGCCTGTTGACGGAGATGGGCGTGGTCGATGTCGAGCCGCTGGAGATTGTGGTCGTCCCACGCGGCGTGCGCTTCCGCGTCGAACTGCCGGATGGCGACGCGCGCGGCTACATCTGCGAGAACTTCGGCGCGCTCTTCCGCTTGCCCGACCTCGGCGTCATCGGCTCGAACGGCCTGGCCAACCCGCGCGACTTCCTCACCCCGCACGCGTGGTACGAAGACCGCGAGGGCGACTTCGAACTCGTCGCAAAATTCCAGGGCAGCCTGTGGACCGCGAAGATCGGCCACTCGCCGCTGGACGTCGTGGCCTGGCACGGCAACCTCGCGCCGTACAAGTACGACCTGCGCCTGTTCAACACCATCGGCTCGATCAGCTACGACCATCCGGACCCGTCGATCTTCCTGGTGCTGCAGAGCCCCTCCGCCACGCCAGGCGTGGACACGATCGACTTCGTGATCTTCCCGCCGCGCTGGCTGGCCGCCGAAAACACATTCCGCCCGCCCTGGTTCCACCGCAACGTCGCCAGCGAATTCATGGGCCTGATTCAGGGCGTGTACGACGCCAAGGCCGAAGGCTTCGTGCCCGGCGGCGCCAGCCTGCACAACTGCATGAGCGGCCACGGCCCCGACGCCGACACGTTCGAAAAAGCCAGCAACGGCGACACCACCAAGCCGCACAAGGTCGACGCAACGATGGCCTTCATGTTCGAAACGCCAGCCGTGATCCGCCCCACGCGCTTCGCAGCGGAATCCGCGCAACTGCAAGCCAAGTACTTCGAATGCTGGCAAGGCCTGAAAAAGCATTTCGACCCGACCAAGCCCTAAGAACTTCGCCTTGGCGCCAACGCGAGCATCCAGAAGGTGTGGCCGTACCTTGCCCTAGATGGCGCCTTGAATTTTCGTAAGCGGGCGGAAAAAAGAAGGACCGCTGTCTGAGCGCAGCGAGTTTCGGTCCTTCTCCGCCCGGTTACGGAAATTAAAGGAGTCTTTCGCCATCTCGGGCGCGCCTTTCTTTGCTTACTTTCTTTGGCAAGACAAAGAAAGTGAGTCGCCCCCGGCAGGGGGTGAAACAAGGGATGCACCAGCAACGTCAACACAAACCGCCCACAAAACAATCCACCGCCCCACCATGACCACCCGCCTCCTAAGCTGGCTAGAATCCGCCAACACCCCCGACACCCATTTCCCCCTGGAAAACCTGCCCTTCGGCATCTTCTCCACGAAGGACAACCCATCCCCGCGCGCAGGCGTGGCCCTGGGCGACCACGTGATCGACCTCGGCGCGCTGGACGACGCCGGCCTGCTGCCCGCAACCACACGCGGCACCTTCCGCACCGGCACGCTCAACGCCTTCATCGCACTCGGCAAGCCCGTCTGGGCAGAAACGCGCAAGAAACTGCAAGCGCTGTTCAGCGTGGCCGACACGCACGTGCGCGACAACGCCACACTGCACGCTCGCGCGCTCGTGCCGCAGGCGCACGCCGTGATGCACCTGCCCATCGACATCCCCGGCTACACCGATTTCTATTCGTCCAAGGAACACGCCACCAACGTCGGCCGCATGTTCCGAGATCCCGAGAACGCGCTGCTGCCCAACTGGCTGGAAATCCCGATCGGCTACAACGGCCGCGCCAGCTCCGTGGTGGTGAGCGGCACACCGCTGCACCGCCCGATGGGCCAGATCAAGCTGCCCGACGAGCCGCGCCCGATCTTCACGGCCTGCCGCAAGCTGGACTACGAGCTAGAGATGGCGTTTGTGGTCGGCAAGCCCAGCGTGCTCGGTGAGCCGGTTTCCGTGGACGCCGCACCGGACTACATGTTCGGCGTCGTGCTGCTCAACGACTGGAGCGCGCGCGACATCCAGCAATGGGAATACGTGCCACTCGGCCCGTTCAACTCGAAGGGGTTCGGCACATCGATCTCGCCGTGGATCGTGACGATGGAAGCGCTGGAGCCGTTCCGCGTGGCCAATCCGGCGCAATCGCCCGAGCCGCTGGAGTACCTGCGGCAAAGCCGGCCGAACGCCTACGACATTGCGCTGGAAACCGCGCTGCGCCCGCACGGCGGCGAGCGCACGACGATCGCCCGCACCAACTTCCGCGCGATGTACTGGACGATGGCGCAGCAGCTTGCACACCACACTGTGTCCGGCTGCAACGTGCGCGTGGGTGACCTCATGGGCTCGGGCACCATCAGCGGAACGACGCCGGATTCCTACGGCAGCCTGCTGGAGCTGACGTTCAACGGCAAGCAGCCGCTGGAACTCGGCAACGGCGTCAAACGCGCGTTCCTGGAAGACGGCGACGAAGTGATCATGACCGGCTGGTGCCAGGGCGATGGCTACCGCGTGGGCTTCGGTGAGGTGCGCGGCGAAATCCTGCCGGCGCGCGGCGCGAAGTAAGGCTGGGTTGTGCAACGGATTCACGGTCCGTTGCCCTCTGCCTGCTTGGTTTTGGCTGCGGCGCAGGCCAGCATCGCGTCACCCATCACGTGCTGGCCGCTGGCCTTGAGTGCCTCGCCGGCGCCGGCCATGTCGCGCGTCTCCTTGTTCTGGCTCAGCTTGAGCTTGCCGTCGAGGCGCGTGATCTCGATCTCGATGCCGACGATCATCTTGAGCAGGGCATCGGTGTAGTCGGCGGGGGCGTCCGACATCTTCCACGGCGTCGGCTGCGATGCCTCGTGCGTGCGCGTCAGGCGCGCCACCACACCGCGCACAAAGCGCTCGTCGTCACGCACGGTGATGCGGCCATGGGCGTGCACCACGCGGTAGTTCCACGTCGGCACCTGCCTGTGCGCCTCGTGCTTGCTCGGGTACCACGTCGGCGAGATATACGCATCGCCCGCACGGAAGATGACGAGCACTTCATCGCCGCCGGCCACGTCCTGCCACACCGGGTTGGCGCGCGCCACGTGCGCATGCAGCGTGCCGAGCGACCCGTCCTCGGGCAGCAGCAGAAACGGGAGGTGGTTCGCATCGAGCCCGTTCCTGCCGTGCGTGACAAGCGAGCCGAACGGGTTCTGCGCGATCAGCGCATGCAGCGCTTCGGTGCGTGATTCTTCGAAGTGGGCGGGGACGTACATGGCGGCTCCGTAAAGTCCGGCGCAGCGGACGAACCCCCCATTGTGCGCGCATGCGTGGCCCCAAAACAGAGCCAACTTTGCGCGAGTGTTTAGGGCCAGCCTAATCGCGCAGCAGGTGCTTGGCGATGATGAGCTGCTGGATCTGCGTCGTGCCTTCGTACAGGCGCAGCAGGCGCACGTCGCGGTAGAAGCGCTCGGCCTTGTATTCGGCAATGTAGCCGGCGCCGCCGTGGATCTGCACCGCGCGGTCTGCCACGCGGCCCACCATCTCGGTGCAGAACATCTTCGTGCAGGAGGCCAGCATGCTCACCTCGTGGTCTTGCTTGCCGACGGGCTTGGCGTCATAGCGGCGGGCGCAGTCGCGCACCATCGACATGCCGGCATACAGCTCGGCCTGGCTGTCGGCCAGCATGGCCTGGATCAGCTGGAAATCGGCGATCGGCTGACCGAACTGCCTGCGCTCCTTGGCATACGCCACCGCATCGGTAATGAGCCGATGCGCCATGCCGCATGCGAGCGAGGAGATATGCAGGCGCCCGCGATCGAGCACCTTCATCGCCGTCTTGAAGCCCTGCCCTGCCACGCCGCCGATGATGTTCGCCGTCGGCACGCGCACGTTGTCGAGCACCACGTCGCACGTCTTGGTGCCGCGCTGACCCATCTTCTTGTCCGGCTTGCCGAGCGTGATGCCCGGCGTGTCGGCCGGCACGATGAAGGCGGAGATGCCGCCGGCACCCTCGCCGCCAGTGCGCGCCATCAGCGTAAAGGCGCCTGCGCGCGGCGCGTTGGTGATGAAGCGTTTGGTGCCGTTGATGACATAGTGGTCGCCCTCGAGCACGGCGCGCGTCTGCAGCGATGCGGCGTCCGAGCCTGCATTCGGCTCCGTCAGCGCAAACGAGATGATGAGCTCGCCACTGGCGATGCGCGGCAGGTAGCTGGCCTTCTGCGCCTCGGTGCCGTCCATCAGGATGCCCTGCGAGCCGATGCCCACGTTGGTGCCGAACACTGACCGGAACGCCAGCGCCGTATGCCCGAGGTCGTATCCGACCTCGCATTCCTGCGCCATCGACAGGCCGATGCCTCCGTATTGCTCGGGAATGGACAGGCCGAACAGGCCCATTTCCTTCATGTCGGCGACGATGTCAGCGGGCACGTCGTCCTCTTCCTCGAGGATGTTTTCCGCCGGCATGAGCCGTTCCTGGATGAAGCGCTGCACCGATTGCTGCAGCAGGCCGAAGGATTCGTCGTCGAGCGCCATGTGGCTTGGCTCCATAGGGGTGTTGCGGGTGATGTTACCGGGCTGCGACGCTTTGACAATCCTGGCTTGCATCAACAGAATGTCGAATCGCCTTCACCAATTGCGGCCCCCACATGGACCTCAACGCGCTCAAGCTGTTCGTGGAAATCGTCGACGCGGGCAACCTGTCGGCGGCGGCGCGGCGGCTGCAGACCACGCGCTCGAACGTCAGCCACCGGCTCAAGGCATTCGAGCGCGCACTCGGGGTGCAATTGCTGCGCCGGACGACGCGCCGCGTGGAGCCCACGGAGGTCGGCGCCGGCATCTATGAGCATGGACGCAGCATCCTGCGTGAAATGGCGGCGGCCGACGCGCTGGTCTCGTCGCTCGGCAAATCGCTGCAGGGCAGCGTGCGGCTGTCGGTTCCGACGGGGTTGGGGCACCTGCTGGTGTCGCCGCTGCTGGTGGCATTCAAGCGCGCCTATCCGGACATCCGCCTCGACGTGCGGTTCGACAACCGTGTATCCGACCTGATCGGCGAAGACGTCGATGTGGCGCTGCGCATCGTGTCGAACCCGCCGGAGTCGCTCGTCGCCACCCTGCTCGACGAGGTCGACTGGGTGCTGTGCGCGGCGCCCGATTACCTGGCCGCGCGCGGGGTGCCGGAAACGCTCGATGCGCTGGCCGGCCACACCATCGTCAGCGCGCCGGCCGTGGGGCAGCCGCTGCGGCTGTCGGCGCAAGCGGGGGAGGAACGCACCCTCGTCACGCTGGACCCGGGCGTCTCGTCAGACAACTACCTGTTCCTGCAAGCGGCCGTGCGCGCCGGCAACGGGCTGGGCATCCTGCCTTACTACGCCGCGGCCGACGATTTGCGCGACGGGCACGTCAAGCGCGTCTTGCCCGGCTATCGGTTCAGCGTCTTCGGCAGCCGCCTGTACATGCTGGCGATGCCGAGCCGGTATCGGACGCTGGCGACGCGGCATTTGCTGGATTTCCTCAAGGAGGGGTTGCAGGGCAAGCTGCCGCGGCTGCCCCAGAAGGCGCGTGCCTGATCAGGCCTCCAGCGGCATCAGCCCCGGCAACTGCGCAAAGCAGATCGCCTTGGCCGTCTCGATGAAGTCCTGCGCAAACGGCGCCTGCGCGTAGTCGCGCGTCATGGCGGCGTAGAGATCGCTCCACAGGCCATCCTTGCCGACACGCTTGGCGATCACGTATTCGTAATCGACGTAGTTCTTGATGCCCCAGCTCGGCAGCGCGGCCAGCCCGCGGCGGCTCGCGACGAGCTGCAGCACGGCAATCGTGAGTTCCGCCGTGCGGCGGTTGAACGCAATACCGGCAGGCGTCAGGACCTGCCGGATCAGATCGATACGCTCTTCCGGCACGGGATACGTGATGAGCGTCTGGTCGGCAAAGTCCTTCGCCTCCATCCATTTCCTGTTGCGCAGCGGGTGGTCGACCGGCAGCACGGCCAGGATCTCGAAGCGGAACAGCGGCGCGAACACCACGCCCCGGCGCATCTTGGCATCGGAGCCGATGACCACGTCGGCGCGGCCGTCCTTGAGCAGCGCCAGCGGATCGGTATGGAAGCCGGAGACGAGATCCATCTCCACCTCGGGCCAGCGCTGGCGGAAGGCGTCCATCACAGGCATCAGCCAGTCGAAGCACGTGTGGCATTCCAGCGCGATACGCAGCGTGCCGGCCGCCCGGCCCTTGATGCGCTCGAGGTCGCGCTCGGCGGTCTGGATGTCGGCGACGACCTTTTGCGCGAGTTCGAGCAGGCGCTCGCCGGCTTCGGTCAGCTCGACCGTCTGGCCCTTGCGGCGCACGACCGGCAGCCCGTAGTGCGATTCCAGCGCGCGCAACTGGTGCGACAGCGCCGATTGCGTCAGATGCAGCCGCTCGGCTGCGCGCGACACAGAGCCGCCATCGGCCAGGGCGATCAGCGTGCGGAGGTGACGGATTTCGAGCATGTTCCGAGGCGCCTCAAAATATGAATCCTATTCAAAGATACCGAAAATAATATCATTTGATTCATGATCGAGGGTCGCCCATCATCGCAGGACTGCAACACATTGCCTCTCTGTGCGATCAACATGACGACCATCCACACCCTCGGCTACCCGCGCATCGGCGCGCAACGCGAACTGAAATTCGCGCTCGAATCGTTCTGGAAAGGCGCTTCGTCCGAAGACGACCTGCGCGCCACCGGCCGTGCGCTGCGTGAGCGCCACTGGGCTGCCCAGCGCGACGCCGGCCTCGACTACGTGACCGTGGGCGATTTCGCCTGGTACGACCAGGTGCTGCAGACGGCGGCCCTGCTGGGCGCCCTTCCCACGCGCTATGGCTTTGACGCGGCACAGCTGACGCTGGCGCAATCGTTCGTGCTTGCACGCGGCAATGCCGACCACGCGGCCATGGAAATGACCAAGTGGTTCGATACCAACTACCACTACCTCGTGCCGGAACTCACGCCCGACCTGCTTGATCGGCAATGGGGCTCCGGCACCGAATGGCTGTTCGACGAAGTGCGTGAGGCGCAGGCCGCCGGCCATCGCGTGAAGGTCGCGCTGATCGGCCCGGTGACGTTCCTGCATCTGGCCAAGGCGCGCAATGGCCTGACCGACAAGCTCGCGCTGCTGCCGCAACTGCTGCAGGCCTACACGGCCGCGCTCAAGCGCCTGGCCGCACTGAACGTGGAGTGGGTGCAGATCGACGAACCCGCGCTCGTGCTGGACCTGCCGAATGCCTGGGTGGAAGCATTTGGCCCGGCATACAAGGCGCTGGCCGCCGCCCATGGCCCCAAGCTGCTGCTCGCCACGTACTTCGAAGCCGCTTCGCATCATGCTGCGCTCATCAAGTCGCTGCCCGTGGCCGGCGTGCACCTGGACCTCGTGCGTGCACCGGAACAGTTGGGCAGCTTCGCGCCGTGGCCCGCCGACAAGATCCTGTCGGTGGGCGTGGTGGACGGCCGCAACATCTGGCGTACCGACCTCGCACGCGTGCTCGAGCGCCTGACGCCGCTGGCCGAAGCGTTTGGCGATCGCCTGTGGATTGCCCCGAGCTGCTCGCTGCTGCACGTGCCGGTCGACCTGTCGGCCGAAACCAAGCTCGACGACGAGCTCAAGGGCTGGCTCGCCTTTGCGCGCCAGAAGCTGGATGAACTGGCGGTGCTCAAGCGCGCCCTGGTTGAAGGGCCCGCGGCCGTGCAGACGGCGCTCGACGAGAACCGCGCCGCCATCGCCTCGCGTGCCCAATCGCGCCGCGTGCACAACGCCGGCGTCAAGAAGCGCGTGGCCGCCATCCGCCCCGAAGATGCCGAGCGCGGCGCACCCTACCCGGCTCGCGCTCAAGCCCAGCAGGCCCGCCTGAAGCTGCCGCTGCTGCCCACCACCACGATCGGCTCGTTCCCGCAGACGCCGGAGATCCGCCACGCACGCGCGCAACACAAGCGCGGCGAACTGCCCGCCCTGGACTACCTCGAACGCATGCGCGCCGAGATTGCCGACGTCGTGCGCCGCCAGGAAGCGCTGGGGCTCGACATGCTCGTGCACGGCGAAGCCGAGCGCAACGACATGGTCGAGTACTTCGGCGAGCTCCTCTGGGGCTACGCCTTCACAGCCAACGGCTGGGTGCAGAGCTACGGCTCGCGCTGCGTGAAGCCACCCGTCATCTATGGCGACGTCTATCGCCCCGAGCCGATGACGGTCGAATGGAGCAAGTATGCGCAAAGCCTCACGGCCAAACCGATGAAGGGCATGCTGACCGGCCCGGTGACGATGCTGCAATGGTCGTTCGTGCGCGACGACCAGCCGCGCGAGCAGACCGCGCTGCAGATCGCGCTGGCCCTGCGCGACGAGGTGTGCGACCTTGAAGCCGCCGGCATTGCCGCCATCCAGATCGACGAGCCGGCCTTCCGCGAAGGGCTGCCGCTGCGCGCATCGGATGTGCCGGGCTACCTGGAATGGGCGGCGCGCGCGTTCCGCGTCTCAGCCTCGGGCGTGCGCAACGACACGCAGATCCACACGCACATGTGCTACTCGGAGTTCAACGACATCCTGCCGGCCATCGCGTCGATGGATGCCGACGTGATCACCATCGAAACGTCGCGCTCGAACATGGAGCTGCTCGACGCGTTTGGCGAGTTTGCGTACCCGAACGAGATCGGCCCCGGCGTGTACGACATTCACTCGCCCCGCGTGCCGCGTGTGGAAGAAATGGAAGCGTTGCTCGACAAAGCCGCCCAGGTTGTGCCGGTGCAACGCCTGTGGGTCAACCCCGACTGCGGCCTGAAGACGCGCGGCTGGCCGGAAGTGGAAGCGGCACTGCAAGGCATGGTGGAAGCCACGCGCCGCTTGCGCGCCAAGCATGCCAATGTGCTGCATGCCGGCAGCAGGGCCGACCAAGGCGAAACCGCTACGGCCTGAACGTCAGCAAGGCTCAAAAAAAAAAAAAGCGCCAACCGGCTTGCGCCGGTTGGCGTTTTGCCTTGTGCACTCACTCACATGGGAGGCTCTGCTCGGCCATGCCGGCCCGCGCCACCCGCAAAGCGCGCGGCGCCCGCAACGCCTTCGGCAAACACGACCGGTACGCCGCGCACGCCCTCCTGCCGCAATGCGTCGGCCAGCGGCAGATCCCATTGCGCATATACCGATGCCCGGTCGGCCAACATGCACTGCTGCGGAAAGGCGGCGATGTCCCGCGCGAGCTGTTGGGCGGCAGCGAGCGCGCCCCCGGGCTCGACCACTCGATTGGCGAGACCCATGGCCAGCGCTTCATCGGCAGACACGGCGCGGCCGGTCAGGATCATGTCCAACGCTCGGCCCATGCCGATGATGCGCGGCAAGCGCACCGTACCGCCGTCGATAAGGGGCACACCCCAGCGGCGGCAGAACACGCCGAATACGGCGTCGCGCTCCATGACGCGCAGGTCGGCCAACAGCGCAAGTTCCAGCCCGCCCGCCACGGCATAGCCGCTTACCGCAGCGATGAGCGGCTTGGACAGCGCCATGCGCGAAGGGCCCATCGGGCCGGGCATGCCGCCGTCAGGATCGAGATGATTGCGTCTGGAAGGGTCGCCGATGGCCGTCAGGTCGGCGCCGGCACAGAAGTGGCCGCCAGTGCCGCCAAGCACGGCAACACGCAGCGCGTCATCGGCTTCGAAACGCTCGAACGCATTGAGCAGCGCGGCAGCAGTCGGCCCGTCCACCGCGTTGCGGCATTCGGGCCGGTTGAGCAGGATGGTGCAGACCGGGCCATCGGTCTGGAAGAGCACAGCATCGGGCATGGGCGGTCTCCGCAGCGCGGTACGTTGGCAGACCGCCCGATGCTACACCTAGCGCGGGCCATGCTCCGACGCGGCCTCCGCCCGGTTCCCGTGATGGCGCACGCCGCGGAACTTGCGCAACGCCCACTCTTTGAAGTCGTCCACCTTCTCGAACACCACCGGCACCACGAGCAGGCTCAGCAGCGTGGAAGTCAGCAGACCGCCGATCACCGCCACGGCCATCGGTGCGCGGAAGCCGGCATCGCCTTCCAAGCCGAGCGCCATCGGCACCATGCCCGCCGTCATGGCCACCGTGGTCATGACGATGGGGCGGGCGCGCTTGTGGCAGGCGTCGATGATCGCCTCGGTGCGCGACATGCCGAGATCGCGCCGCGCAACGATGGCGTATTCGACCAGCAGGATCGAGTTCTTGGTGACGATGCCCATCAGCATCAGCAAGCCGATCAACGCCGGCAACGACAAGCTGAAACCGAACAGCGCCAAGAGCCCGAACGCTCCGCCCACCGACAGCGGCAGCGCCGCCAGGATCGTCACCGGCTGCGTGAAGTCGTGGAACAGCAGCACCAGCACCGCATACACGCACAGCACGCCGGCAAACATGGCGAGGAAGAAGCTGCCGAACAGCTCCTGCATGCCCTCGACATCGCCGGCGGCAATGCGGTGCACGCCTGCGGGCAGGTTCTTGATGGAGGGCAGCGCCTCCACGGCCTCGTTGGTGTCGCCGAGCGCGCGCCCCTCCAGCCCCACGTTGATGGTGACATTGCGGCTGCGGTCGTAGCGGTCGATCTGCGCGGGGCCGCTGGCGATGGAAATGTCGGCGATGTTCTCCAGCGGCACCGCGCCGTTGCGCCCCGGCACGCGCAACTGCCGGATCGTATCGATCTGGTTGCGCGCCTTCGGGTCGAGCTCCACGCGGATGTACACCTGCCGCTCTGGCAGGTTCAGCTTGGGCAGGTTGACGTCGTAGTCGCCGGCGGTGGCCACGCGCACGGCCTGGCCAATCGCCGCGGCGGTCACGCCTTGCTGTGCCGCGCGCGCAAAGTCGGGGCGGATGACGATTTCGGGCCGCAGCAGGCTCGCGGATGAGGTGACGGCACCCAGCCCCGGCACGGTGCGCAAGTCGCGCATGACATCGCGCGCGGCCTGCTGCAGCGTGACCGGGTCGTCGCCGGCCAGCACGACCTGCAGCTGTTCGCCGGAACCGACCGCGCCGAATGAGATACGCACGCCGGGTACGCCCTCGAGCATCTCGCGCAGCTGGCGCTGCACGTCCTGCTGCCTGATGTGGCGCTCGTGCCGGTCCGTCAGCGAGATCGTCAGCGTGCCGGTGCGGACTTCGCCGCCGCTCGAGCCCGGCACACCGGCCATCACGCCGGAGCCGATGGCGGTGTACACGCGTCGCACTTCCTTGTGCTGCATGATGATCCTGCGTACGCGTTCGGTGTTGTCGCGCGTTTGCGCGATGGTGCTGCCGGGCGGGCTTTCCACCGTCATCTGCAGCTGCGCCCAGTCTTCGGGCGGCAGGAACGTCGCTGGAATCAGCCCGATGATGGCGACCGACACAACGAAGAACGCCGCCGCCATGCCGCCCGTCTTCCACGGGTGGACGAGGCACCAGCGCGCCGCGCGCAGATAGCGCGTCATGATCCAGCTATCGCGGTTCGGCTCGGCCTGCGGCTTGAGCAGGTAGGCGGCCATCATCGGGGTGAGCAGCCGCGCCACCAGCAGCGAGGCCAGCACCGCCAGCGACGCCGTCCATCCGAACTGCTTGAAGAATTTGCCCGAGATGCCGCCCATGAAGGCCGTCGGCAGGAACACCGCCACCAGCGTGAGCGAGGTCGCAATCACCGCCAGGCCGATTTCCTGCGCCGCCTCCATGGCCGCTTCGAGGGGCTTCTTGCCGTTGCGCAGGTGGCGCACGATGTTTTCGACCTCCACGATGGCATCGTCGACCAGAATGCCGACGACCAGCGTCAGCGCGAGCAGCGTGATGCCGTTGAGCGTGAAGCCCAGCATGTCCATGGCGGCGAACGTCGGGATGATCGACAGCGGCAGCGCCACCGCCGACACGAACGTCGCGCGCCAGTCGCGCAGGAACAGCCACACCACCAGCACGGCCAGGATGGCGCCTTCGTACAGCGCGTGCATCGATGCGGTGTACGCATCGGACACCGGCTTGACCATGTTGTAGACCTCAGTCACCTGCACGTTGGGGCGTTCGGCCTGCAGCCTGGCCAGTGCGTCGCGTACGCCCTTGGCGACCGAGATCTCGCTCGCGCCGCGCGAGCGGAACACCTGGAAGCTCACCACCGGCTTGCCGTCGAGCAGGGCCATCTGGCGCGGCTCGGCGGCGGTGTCGCGCACGTCGGCCACATCCGAGAGGCGAATGCGCCGGCCGTCGGACAGCGGGATGTCCATCTGCGCGAGCTCGCGGGCGCTCTTCACAGTGCCCAGCGTGCGCACGGCCTGCTCCTGCCCGCCGATGTTGCCGCGCCCACCCGGCGCCTCCTGCTGCATGCCGCGCACCTGCGTGCTGACCTCGGCGGCCGTCACGTTCAGGGCCTGCAGGCGCACGGGGTCGAGCTGTACGCGCACTTCGCGGTCCACGCCGCCCTGGCGCGTGACCTTCGCCACGCCATGCACCGACAGCAGGCGCTTGTTGACCGTGTTGTCGACGAACCAGGAGAGGTCTTCCGGGTCCATGTCCGGCGCATTCACGGCGTAGGTCAGCACGGGCAGGCTGGCAAACGTCACCCGCGAGATGACGGGTTCCTGCACGTCGGACGGCAACTGCGCGCGGATGCGGCTCACCGCATCGCGCACGTCGTTCACGGCCTCCTGCACATCCTTTTCGAGCTGGAACTCGACCATCGTGGTCGAGTTGCCGTCGTTGATGGTCGAAGTGATGTGCTTGATGGCGCCGATGCTGGCGATGCTGTCCTCGATCTTGCGCGTGACCTCGGTCTCCATCTGCGTGGGCGTGGCGCCCGGCAGCGTGGCCGTGACCGACACGGCTGGGAAGTCGATGTCCGGAAAATTCTGGATCGACAGCATCTTGAACGACACCAGCCCCGCCACCGTGATCAGGATGAACAGCAGGATCGACGGAATCGGCTTGCGGATCGCCCACGCGGAAAAGTTCATCGCCGGGCTCCTGCGGGCGCCGATGCCGCGGACGCCGCAGCACTGGCGTCCGCCACACGCACCGTGTCGCCATCGCTCAGGAAGGCGGCGCCTGCGGCCACCACGCCATCGTTCGGCCCAATGCCCTGCACGATCTCGACCTGCCCGTCCTGGCGGCGGCCCACCGTCACCTTGGTCTGGCGGACGCGGTTTTGTGCAACAAGCGCCATCACGTAGTCGTAGCCGTCGCGCGAGAACACGGCCGACTCCGGCAGCGTCGCAGCCGGCGCGTCGCCCAGCAGCACGTCGCCCGACAGGTACATGCCAGCCTTGACGCCAGACGCCGCGGCCTGCGCGGGCAGGTCGACGTAGACGAGGCCATTGCGCGTGCTGGCATCCACCGTGGGCGCAACCTGGCGCACACGCCCCTCGACCACACCGCCATCCATGCGGCGCAGCCGCACGGCCTGGCCGGGCTGGATGCGCGGCAGCACCTCGCCATGCATCTCGGCGCGCCATTCGAGGCGGTTCTTGCGGATCAGCTTGAACAGTTCCGTACCCGACGACACCACCGCGCCCACGGTGGCAGAGCGCGCGCTGATCACGCCATCGTCGGGCGCCACCACGCGCGTGTAACGCAGGCGCAGTTGCTGGCTGTCGAACTGCGCGCGTGCGGCAGCCAGCTTGGCGGCCGCCGTCTTGGCCTGCGTGTCGTACTGGATCAGATCCTGCTGGCTGATGGCGCCGCTCTTGTCGAGCTCATGCGCACGGCGCGCCTCACCGGCCGCCTGTGCGGCCGACGCTTCGGCCTCGACGAGCGTGGCGCGTTGCGCGGCCACATCGGCGCGCACGGTCTCATCCGACAGGCGAGCGAGCAACTGGCCCTGCTTGACCACATCCCCGACGTTGACGAGCACTTCGGCCAGCTTCAGCCCATTGACCTCGGCGCCGACACTGGCCTCCTGCCACGGTTGGACCGCCCCGCTGGCCGTGGCGATACGTGGCCACACGCGCTGCACCAGATGCACCACGTTGACGGCCAGCGCGGGCTTGGCGGCCTGCTGCTTGTTCTGGTGCTGCGCCGCGGGCTTTCCGCATGCCGCCAGCATGCTGGCCAGCACCATGGCGAGGCCGGCCATCCAAACACGTTGTCCTGTCATGAAGCGTTTCCGGTGGGCGCGCCGCCCTGTGCGGCAGACGCGGGAGCATGAGTGGAATCCGGTAGCGCGCCGGCGACGTCGTCTTCGCGCCAGCCGCCGCCCACGGCCTTGTAGAGCGCGACCCACGCCTGCGCGCGCTCAAGCCTGACGGCCGCCAGCGATTGCGAAGCCTGCAACGCCATGCGGCGCACATCCTCCAGCTGCAGCAGGCTGCCCGCGCCCAGCCGATAGCGGGCATTGGCGGCCTCGAGCACCTTCGCGTATTGCGCATCGGCCTTCGTGGCGGCATCGAGGCGGCGCTCGGCGGCATCCAGGCGCACCAGCGCGTCTTCCACTTCCTGCACCGCCTGGCGGACCTTGGCGCGGTAGCTTGCCAGCGCCTGGTCGTAGCGGGCACGGGCGGTTTCGACGCGCGCGGCGCCGGCACCGCCATCAAAGATGGGCAGCGACACCGACGGCCCGAACGACCACGATTTCGTCGTCACCGACTGGCCGCTGAAGCGAAAGGAATTGATGCCGATGGAACCGGCCAGCGTGATCGACGGCAACCGGCTGGCGACCGCCACGCCAATGTCTGCGCTGGCACCGGCCAGCGCGCGCTCGGCGGACGACACATCGGGCCGTTGCGACAGCACCCGCGCCGGCACCTCCGGCACGCCGGCATCGGGCGGGGCGGGAATCTGCGCACCGGCCTGGGCGAGCAGGCCGTTCAACGTGTCGTGGTCGACGCCAGTCAGGGTGACGAGCTTGTCGATACCCTGGGCGCATTGCGCGCGCTGCGCTTCCAGGGCGTTGATGGCATCGCCCACGGTGGCTTGCGCCTGTGCGTGATCGGCGGGGGTGACGAAGCCCGCGTGAAATTTCCGCTCGGTGAGTTGCAGCGTCTCCTGCCGTGAAGCGAGCGTCGCAGCGCCGATCTCGACGAGCGCCTCGCACTCGCGCTGCTGAAGGTAGGTGTTGGCGACTTCTGCGGCAAGCGATACGCGCGCGTCGTGCCAATCTGCCTCGGCCGCGCTCAAGCGAGCGTCTGCGCCTTCCAGGCTGCGCTGCTTGCCGCCAAAGAGGTCGATCTCCCAGGAGGCGTCGGACTGGGCGGCCAGCGTCGTGATGGTGCCCAGGCCGGGCGTCGGCCCGAGCGTGCCGGCGGGCACCCCGCCAAAGCCGGACGCCCCGCCAAACTGGCTGCTGCCAAACCCGCCCTGACGCGTTGCCGAGCCGGTGCCTTTGAGCTGCGGCAACAGTGCCGCATGGCTGCTTGAAACGCTTGCCCGCGCCTCGCGCACGCGACCGACCGCCTGGGCCAGCGTCGGGCTCGTCGCGTCGGCCTGCTCGACGAGCCGGGTCAGCACCGGATCGCGAAACTGCTCCCACCAGCGCGCCAGCGCCATACGGCTGCCGTGGTGCGGCAGCGTGGCGTGCCAGCCTTGCGGAGCTTCGGTGCCGCCGAGTTGCGGCGCACGGTAATCGGGCCCGACCGCGCAGGCGGCCAGCGCGAGCGCCGCCAGCAGCGCGGCATATCGCGCCCGCCCGCCGTGCGCTGGGCGGCCGGCGCATCGACCTGTCGTCATGGAGAAAGTGTCCTTCGGGAACGCAGCCGGAATTATGCCCAGTCAAGCGTTCGCAAGACACCTGCGCCGCGACGGCGGCCGTTCAACCGCAGGTAAGGGTCAGGCGATGCTCAGAAAGACGCACATGCCCATCAGATGTAGCCGAGCAGCACCAGGATGATCACGATGACGACGATCAGACCGAGCCCGCCCGTGGGCCCGTAGCCCCAGCCGCGGCTGTACGGCCAGGACGGCAGCGCGCCGATCAGCAGCAGGATCAGAACAATGATGAGGATGGTACCCAGCATGATGCCTCCTGATTTCGTGTTGGTATGCCGTCACCCGGGGGCGAGCGACGGTCTTGTTCGTCACCTAGCACGCCTCGTTCCCATTGCCGGCTGCCTGGCCTGGCGCAGAAAATTGCTGGCGGTTAATTGCATGCACCAGGCATCGCGCGGCTTATGATCCGGCCGTTCTGATCAAGGGGTTGCGTATGTCTTCCATTTCGATGGAGTCGCCGGCTTCGCTCGGCTGGATCGGGGCCGGCCGCCTCGCTCGCGCCGTTGCCGCCCGGGCGCGCGACGCTGGGGCGCAGACCGTTGCGGTGGCCAGCCGTACTCCTGCCCATGCGGCATGGCTGGCACAAGCCACCGGCGCCGACGCGCTCGACGCCCAAGGGGTGGCCGATGCGGCGGACTGGGTCTTCATCACCGTGCCGGATGACGCGATCGCCACCGTGGCGCAACGCGTCCGCTGGCGCCCCGGGCAGCTCGTCATCCACTGCAGTGGCGCTGGCGAGCGCGAGCTGCTTGCCGCCGCGCGACGTGCCGGGGCCGGCACCGCCAGCTTTCATCCGCTGTTTCTCTTTGCCGGCCTGCCGGATGATGCCGAGCGGCTGGGGGGCGCCTCCGTCGCCATCGACGCCGACGCTCCACACGACGCCGCGCTCGCCGGCTTTGCGCAGCGCCTCGGCTGCACGCCGCTGAAGGTGCGCGCCGGCCGGCGTGCGCTGTACCACGCCGGGGCCAACTACGCCGCCAGCTTTCTGCTGTGCGCGCTGCACGAAGCGGCGACGTTGTGGGAAGCGGCGGGCATCGATCGCGACGCCGCAGTGGCCGCCATGTGGCCGCTGGTGGACGGCACATTGGCCGCGGCCCGCGCACGCGGCTTGGCGGGCGCGCTGTCAGGCCCCGTCTCTCGAGGCGACGGCGGCGTCATCGACAAACACCTGCACGCGCTCGATACGCTGGGCGCGGATCACGCTGCGCTGTATACGGCGCTCACCCGGCGCGCGCTCGCGTTGGCGGCAGAACGCGGTGCACCGCCTGCCGACGTGCTGGCGAGTCTCGCGCGGCGCCTCGATCCGCCGCAATAACTGCATCGGCGTCATTGGGATTGGGCCGCAGGCATGCACCAATCCAGGGCCTTGCTTACAATCGGCACCCTGCCTCGACGCCCCGCCCTACCATGTCCTCCACACCGTCCTCGTCTGCCACCCCGCACGCTGAACGCCGCTCGACCGGCGCGCTGATCCTCCTGGTGATCGGCCTGGTGCTGGTGGGCGTGAACCTGCGGCCGGCGCTGTCGAGCCTGTCGCCGGTGCTCAAGCAGGTGACGGCCGGCACGGGGCTGTCGGGCGCCACGGCGGGTCTGCTGACGACGCTGCCGGTGCTGTGCCTGGGACTCTTCGCGCCGGCCGCAGCGGTGCTCGCGCGGCGCTTCGGTGCGGAACGTGCCGTTGGCGGCATGCTCGTCGCACTGGCAGCGGGCATTGCGTTGCGCAGCGCGGGGGGTGTCGCGCCGCTCTTCATCGGCACGCTGGCGGCAGGCGCGTGCATCGGCGTGACCGGCATTCTGCTGCCGGGCATCGTCAAACGCGATTTCGGCCGCCAGGCCGACCTGATGACCGGCGTCTATACGATGGCGCTGTGCTTGGGTGCGGCGGTTGCCGCCGGCGCGACGGCGCCGCTGTCGGCATGGCTTGGCGGCTGGCAGCCGGCGCTCGCGTTCTGGGCGCTGCCCGCGTTGCTGGCTTTCATCGGCTGGTGGCCGCACATGCGGCATGCGCATGGCAAGCACGCCGCCACGCGCCTCGAACGCGTCTCGCTGTGGAACAAGCCGATTGCCTGGCAGGTGACGCTGCACATGGGCCTGCAATCGTCGCTCGCGTACTGCGTGTTCGGATGGCTGCCCGTGATCCTGCAGGACCGGGGGCTGTCTGCGGTGCAATCAGGCGTTGTGGTGGCGGTGTCGATCCTGATGCAGCTCATCACCGCGCTGGCCGGCCCGTTCGTAGCGCGGCTCGGCCGCGACCAGCGCCCGGCCGTGCTGCTGATGATGCTGATGTGCTGGGCGGGCCTGCTCGGCTGCCTCTATGCGCCGCTGTCCACGCTGTGGTGGTGGGCGGTGCTGCTGGGCCTCGGTCAGGGCGGCAACTTCAGCGTGGCGCTTTCATTGATCGTGCTGCGCTCGGCCGATGCGCGCGTGGCAACCAGCCTGTCGGCCATGACGCAGGGCATCGGCTATACGATGGCGGCAGCCGGCCCATACCTCATGGGCGTGCTGCACGACCTGACCGGCAGCTGGGCCGTGATGGGCTGGCTGTTCAGCGCGATTGCGCTGGCGTCCATCGTGGCGGGCATGCTGGCCGGACGCAACCGCACGCTGCACGCCGAGCGGTCCAGCTAGCGCTTGCCGGCGCGGAAACAGCCGGCTTCGTGGTCGTCCACCATGCCCGTGGCCTGCATGAAGGCATAGCAGATGGTAGGGCCGACAAACTTGAAGCCGCGCGCCACCAGCGCCTTGCTCATCGCCTTGGAGACATCGGTGGCGGCGGGGGCGTCGCGGTAGCTGTCCCAGCGGTTGACGATGGTCTTGCCATCGACGAATGCCCACAGGAACGCATCGAGCGAACCCGCTTCTTCCTGCAGCTCCAGCACCTTGCGCGCGTTGACGACGGCGCCTTCCACCTTGGCCCGGTTGCGGACGATGCCCGGGTCTGCCAGCAGCTTCTCGATGCGCGCGGGCGTGAAACGCGCGACGCGCGCCGGGTCAAACCCCTCGAACACTTCCTGGTAGCGCGCCCGCTTGCGCAGAACGGTCTGCCACGACAACCCGGCCTGGGCGCCTTCGAGCACGAGCATCTCGTAGAGGTGACGATCATCGTGCGAAGGTGAGCCCCATTCAGTGTCGTGGTACTCGATCATCAGCGGGTCTTCGCCAACCCAGCAGCAACGCGCCATCTCTTGTCTCCTAGATCCAGCCGGACCTGCGCAGCTTGCGATACAGCCACACGCAGGCGGCGGCCGTACATGCCAGCACGATCGGGTAGCCGGCGGGGTGCTCCAGCTCCGGCATGCCCTTGAAGTTCATGCCGTAGTTGCTGAACACCACGGTCGGGATGGCAAGGATAGCGCCCCACCCCGCCAGCCGCTTGACGATGTCGTTCTGCGTGACCGACACCAGCGCGACGTTCACGGAGATGGCCGTGGTCAGCATTTCGCGGATCACGTCGAGCGCGCCCACCACGCGGTGTGCATGGTCGGCAATGTCACGGAAGTAGGCGCGCAATTCCTTCGGGACCACCTCTTCGTGCAGGCGGATGAGTTGCCCGGCGATGTCTTCCACCGGCAGCGCGGCGTTGCGCAGCCGCAGGAGCTGGCGCTTGAGCGTATAAAGCCGCTCGATGGCCCCGCGGTCGAACGTATCGCCAAAGATCTGGCTTTCGATCTGCTCGAACTCGTCCTGCATGCGATGCAGCACGGGCTGATAGTTGTCGACCACGAAGTCCATCACTGCATACAGCGCAAACGGCGCGCCCTTGGCGAGCAGTTGCGGCGTGCGTTCGCAGCGCTCGCGCACCGGTGAATACGACGCCGACGGTCCATGCCGCACCGAGACAAGAAAATCGCGCCCGACAAACAGGTGCGTCTCGCCAAAGACGACGTTGCCGTCGTCCATCTGCGCGGTGTTGAGCACGATGAACAGCGTGTCGCCGTACGTTTCGAGCTTGGGGCGCTGGTGCGCGTTGCGGGCGTCCTCAATGGCGAGGTCGTGCAGGCCGAACTCTTCCTGCACGCGCTTGAGCATCGCGTCGTCCGGCTCGTGCAGGCCTAGCCAGACAAACGAGCCCGGCGTGTGCAGGACGTCGCTGATGGCTTCGACGGAAAGATCGCGCTCGCGCTTGCCGTTGCGGTACAGCGCGCTGTTGATCACCATGGACATGGTTGTCTCCGGGCGCATTCTGCGCGCGTTATCGGTCTTCTGGCTGACTGGCGGTCTTGGAAGCGGACGTGCCCGGCAGCAAGGGCACCTCTGCGATGCGCGCTTCGATCTGCGCCAGCGCTTCGGACAGCGCGTGGACGAGATCGTCGGGCAGCCCGTCGAGCGTGGCATTGATGAAGGCGATGCGTCGCGGCATGCAGTCGAGCACGACGGCCAGACCGGCGTCGGACAGAGATACGTTGGTCAGGCGGTTGTCGCGGGCATCGGTGGTGCGTTCGATCCAGCCGAGCTGCTCGAGCACCTTGAGCTGGCGCGTCAGCGCACCGGGGTCCATCTGCAGGCGCTCGGCCAGCTGCTTCTGGGCCATGCCGCCACCGGTGTGGTCGTGCAGCGCGAGCAGGATGCGCCAGCGCGGCATCGGCTG
Organism: Ralstonia mannitolilytica; assembly: GCF_905397375.1. Classification (GTDB taxonomy): domain Bacteria; phylum Pseudomonadota; class Gammaproteobacteria; order Burkholderiales; family Burkholderiaceae; genus Ralstonia; species Ralstonia mannitolilytica. The sequence goes on along the minus strand of NZ_CAJPVG010000001.1, from coordinate 1,058,315 downwards.
GCCGACATGCGCCTCGAAAGCGGCCATGAAGGCGCGGTAGGTCCGGCCAAACTGGTGCATGACGGCGAAGCGTTCGCGTTCAGAGGTCATGGATCAAGCGTGAAAGTGCTGAAACCCCGCATGCTAACCGCTGTCGGCCGGTGTGGCGTACTCGGGCTAGTCTGTGTGTTGCACCGGTTCGACGTGATGGAGCACCACCGGCGGCACGCGCCGTACCCGCCACAGGCCCACGAGCGCCGCCACCGTGGCTGCCACAAGGCCGATGTGGATGGCGCCCACCAGCACGTGGCGCGCAGCCTCGAGCAGCGCCGCACCATCGTGGCCGGCGGCATGCAGGTGCGCAAGCAGGGCGGCCTGCGCCTCCTGATCGATGAGGATCTCCGGGTCGGCCAACGGGCGCAGCCAGTGCGTTGCGTTGTCGGCGCTCAGCGCATCGCGAACGCCGGCGGCATAGCGTTCGGTCACCAGCGTGCCGACCAGCGCCGTCCCGACCATCCCGCCGACCATGCGAAGCGATTGCAGCAGCGCGGTCGCGATACCCAGGTGTGCGCGCCCCGCCGTCTGCTGCGCAAACACGGTGAGGTTGGGCAGCACGAAGCCGAGGCCCAGCCCCGCCAGCAGCATCAGCAGCGTAAGCACCGCGTGCGGCATGTCCCTCGAGGACAGCGACATGCCGGCCAACGCCGCGGTCAACAACGCGAAGCCGGCATACAGCATGGCATTCGGCTCAGGGATGCGCGTGACGATGCGCCCGTTGATGATGCTGCCCAGCGTGATGCAGACGACCAGCGGCGTAATCACCAGCCCGGCCTGCTGCGGCGACATGCCGAAGCCGCCCTGGAACAGCAGCGGCGCATAGAAGAGCACCGCGAACATCGAAAACCCCGACAGCAGTGCGAGCACGAACAGCGCAGCGAGCGCGGGATTGCGCACCATGTCGGACGGCAGCAGCGGCTGCTCGGCACGCTGCTCCCACCACCACAGCCCCGCAAAAGCCGCGGCCGACAACGCCAGCCAGCCCATCATCGGCAATGACAGGCCGTGCCGCGGCAACCACTCGACGAACAGCTGCAGCGCGCCGAGCGCCACCGTAATCAGCAGTGCGCCTTGCCAATCCAGCCGGACGCGCCCGGTGTGCGCGTTCTGGCGCAGATGCGGCAAGAAGCGCCACGCAAACCACAGCCCCAGCACACCAAACGGAATGTTGACGTAGAACACCGAGCGCCAGCCGAACGCCTGCGTCATCCATCCGCCCAGCGTCGGGCCGATGGCGTTGGCAATGCCGAACGACGCACTGAGCATGACCTGCCAGCGCAATCGTACGCGCGCATCGGGAAAGAGGTCCGGGATACAGGCGTAGGCCGTGCCAACGAGCATGCCGCCACCCACGCCTTGCAGCGCCCGCGACCACACCAGGAACGACATGCTGCCCGCCATGCCGCACATGACCGACGCCAGCGTGAAGACCACGATCGATGCGATGACGAAAGGCTTGCGCCCGTAGAAATCCCCCAGCCGCCCGAAGATCGGCACCGTCACCACGGAGGTGAGCAGGTACGACGTGGCCACCCACGCATACAGTTCAAACCCCTTCAGTTCCGCCACCACCGTCGGCAGGGCGGTGCCGACCACGGTCTGGTCGAACGCCACCAGAACGACAACAAAGCAGATGCCGATCATCGCCAGCAGCGATTCCTTGAACGGCAGGACCTGGGTATGCGAGTGCGGGAGCGCGGTATGGACGGCCATGGCAGCAGGGGCAGGATACAAATGATGCATCAACGATTGCTTCGTCAATCAATAGTGTAGCGAAATTGCGTTTCGCCTGCTGGCCGTTGATCGGGGTGAAACAAGAGTCCGCTGCAAAAGCGTATGTGAAGCGGGTCGTATTCCCGCGCACGCATCAGCCAAATCCTGACTGGTACGACGAACGGCGCCCCTTTCGTCCACGCAGTACTGCGAAAGTCCCACCCTCCGGACGCCTGTTCTCGCGCATATCCAATGAGACTGCGTCTGTTACCAAACGCTCACCATTTGAAATGAGATAGACCGGTATAGTTATTTCGCGGCTGCACTCGCAAGCGGCGTCGGCGTATGTCAGTCGCCCACCCCGGCGGAGGCAGCCCATCATCGGTTGAAGGCAGGTCGCACGGCTTGATTGCCAATCGCCCCGCGCACGGCGGGCCCGTGCACGCACGTTTCCGTTTGCATTTTTCCCAGGTGAGCTCATGAAAACCGCAGCGCTGATCGCAATGACTTGTGTTGTACTCACTGCCTGTGGCGGCGGTGACGACTCCTCAACGGCTTCGACCGGCCCGAACACGGGAACGGGCACGGGCACTGGAAATGGACCGGGTACAGGCTCGGGCTCCAACGGCGGGAGCACGCTGACGCTGCGCTATGAAGCCCTGTCGCCCGCTGCAGATGCGGCGAGTTTCCTGGCGCTCCTGAACAGCGAAGGCGCAAAAGGCTTCCGCTACCTGAGCGATCGGTTCAACGCATCGGGGACCACGACGACTTCGGTCTTCGTCAACGACGGCACCGCGCAAACGTACACGTACGAACTGGCTGGCGCACAGAGCAGCGCGTCGGCCTTCCTCGCGCAGGCCAATGCGGAGGGCGCGCGCGGCTATCGCTTTGAAGGTCCGCTGACGTATGGAAACCTGTATCGCAAGGACGGTGGGTCGTCTGCGACCTATACCTACGCTGCCCTGGCCTGGCCAGCAAGCCAGGCCGCGTTCCTCACGCAGGCCAACGGGCAAGGACAGTCGGGCTACTGGCTGGTCGGCCCGATCATGCTGGGCTCGGGGAGCACGAGCCTGTACATGAAGGACAATGCCTCGAACGCGACCTACACCTACCATGCGTTGACGCTGCCGGCAACGTCGAGCGATTTCATTGCGCAGGCGAACAGCGAAGGTGCCAATGGCTACCGTGCCAAGGGGGCGCTGGGGTTCGGCACCGACTCCGCGTGGGTCTACGTCAAGGATCAGACGCAATCGTCCTCGTTCACGTACCAGCCGGCGACCATGCAGACGGCGAGCGCAGCGTACATCCAGCAACTGAACGACCTTGGCGCGCAAAGCAACGCATACCTTGGGGACCTCATGATCGGCACGTCGGCGTCCTACTACTTCAAGGCCAGCAACTGCAGTGGGTTCCTCTGCACAACGCTGAATCCGCTGACGCAGAACTGAAGGCTAGCCTGGACGCGCTATCGGATTGGCCACGCAGCGGACGGCGAGCCACTACGGCAACGCCATCATCGGATGCGACTGCCGAGTATTGAAGAATCGTCCGTATGCGCCAACGAAGGAAATGACATGGTCTTCTGCGCGCGCGGACTGGAAATATGGAACAACGCTCGCACACGCGGCGCGAAGGCATCAGGAGCGCATAACGTTTCCAGTTTTTATTCGTTCCCCGCACGATGGGCTTCTTCGACAATGGCTGCCTCCAAAACCATGGGCTGCATGCAATGTCCGCTCGTTCTGCTGGGTTCCGTTTTTTTTCAGCCGCGGTGGCTGCCGCCTCACTGCTGGTGGCCGCTACGGCCCATGCCGATGCCACGCTCGACAAGATCCAGCAGCGCAAGAAGCTGGTAGTGGGCGTCGTGCTGTCAGGCGGCCCGTTTGGCTCCATCGACCCCGCCACGCAGCGGGCGACCGGCTTCAACGTTGACCTTGCACAGGCGCTGGGGCGCGGGCTGGGCGTCGAAGTCGAGACCGTGCAGGTGCAGCCGTCCAACCGCGTGCAGTTTCTGCAGCAGGGGCGCGTCGATGTGCTCGTGGCATCGATGGAACTGAATGCGGAACGCGCGGAACTCCTGGCGCACGTGCCGACGCCCTACTACCGCGTGGGTGGCGTGGCGCTCGTCCCTAAAGACAGCCCCGTGCACCAGTGGAGCGACCTCAAGGGCAAGGACGTGTGCCTGTCGCAAGGCAGCAGCTACACCAAGCCGCTGGCCGCCGACATCGGCGCCACGCCCAAGGGCTTCAAGAGCCCCGCCGAATCGCTGCTGGCCCTGCGCGGCAACAACTGCGCCGCGGCCGTACACGACGCTACGCTGCTGCAGCCGCTGCCGCGCACCAACCCGGAATGGAAGGACTACCGCGTCGTCGGCCCCGACCTCATTCCCGCGCCCACCGTCATCTGGGCACGCAAGGGCGAGAACGACACGGTGGCCGCGCTCGATCGCATCGTGCAGGGCTGGCACCGCACCGGCTGGCTGATCGAAACCGAGAAGAAGCATGGCATCCAGCCGCCCTCGCCCGCGCTGGTGGAGTGGCATGACAAGCTGCGCGCCAATCGCAGCTGACCGAGGATCTGCCGTTGACCGACGACCTGCTTCTGCGCGCGATTGCGCTGGTCCGCCACACCGGCCTCGACTACGGGTTCCTGGCTGAAGCCTACGAGCGCAACTCGCTCCTGCAGGGTGCGAAGACGTCGCTGCTGGTGATGTTGAGCACCGTGGTGCTGAGCCTTGTCTTTGGCGTGGGGCTGGCACGCCTGCTGGTGTCGCCGCACAGGCGTGTGACGCGGCTTGCGCAGGGCTTTGTCGAACTCACGCGGAACACGCCCACGCTGGTGCAGTTGTGCTGCGCGTTCCTGGTCGTCAACACGCTCATCACGCAGACGTTGGCGCAGTGGCAGTTGGCCAATCCGCTCACGCCGTTCTTCTGGGCGGTAACGCTGCTCTCGCTGCACAAGGCAGCCTTCCACGCAGAAGCACTGCGCGCCGGCATCGAAGCCGTGCCGCCCGCCATGCTCGAAGCCGCCGCGTCGCTCGGCTTCAGCGCGCGGGAACGGCTGTGGCGCGTGCAGCTTCCGCTGGCGTTTCGCGCCGCACTGCCCTCGCTGATGAACAACACGGTGGAGCTGGTGAAAGCGTCATCGCTGGCATCGGCCATCGCGGTGGGCGACCTCACCTACAGCGCGCTGATGATCTGGACGCAACGTGACAACGTGCTCGAATGCATGGTGCTGTTGCTGCTGTTCTACGGCGTGGTCACCTATGCCGTGCACGCCATCGGGCTGTGGCTGGAACGGCGCCTGCGCATGCCGGGTTACGGCACAGCCGGCCAGGCCAGGGCCATCGCAGGAGCCGCGCATGCCTGAGACCCTGTTTGCGACCTTGCTGCACTGGTCACCCGCCCTGCTGCGCGGACTGAGCATCAACATCGGCATCAGCGTGCTGGCGGTTGGCCTCGGTTCGCTGGCGGGGCTTGCGGTGGGCGCGCTGCATCTGTCGCCCGCACGCGGCTGGCAACGCGTGGCCGGGACCTACGTTGTGGCCTTTCGCAATGCGCCGTGGCTTGTGCTGGTCTACGGGATTGCGTATGCCGTGCCATTCGAGGTTGTCGTGCGCGGCCATGTCGTGCCGTTTCCCGACTGGTTCAAGGTGACGCTGGCGCTCGCGTTGCCCGCCAGCGCACACGTGGCCGAGATCTTCCGGGGCGCGGTGCTCTCCATTCCGTCCACGCAATGGGAGGCAGCCGCATCGCTCGCCTTCACGCGCCGCGACATCCTCTGGCGCATCGTGCTGCCGCAATGCGTGCGCCGCATGCTGCCCTCGTGGATGAACCTGTATGCGGTCATCACCATGGGCACGGCAATGGCGTCGCTGGTGGGCGTTCACGACCTGCTCGACACCGCGCAGATCGCGAGCAACACCGTCAACCGCACGCCGTTTACGGTGCTGACGTATTTCACCGTGCTCGCCCTGTTCTTCGTTTACTGCTACCCCATTTCGCGCCTGACCCGGCGCCTGGAGCGCGCCCATGTCGTCGCCTGATCTCCTGCCTCTCGACGCGTCGCCCGATGCCTACGCCGCCGGGCCACTGGTCGCATTGCGCGACGTGCACCTGAGCTTCGGCACCACGCACGTCCTGCGCGGTATCGATCTCGATGTTCGGCGAGGCCAGGCCGTGTCCATCATCGGCCCGTCGGGGTCGGGCAAGTCGACGCTCCTGCGCTGCATCAGCGGATTGCTGCGCCCACAGCGCGGCAGCATCGCGGTGGATGGCATTCGCGTTGACCAGCTTGCCACGGAAGCCGAAACGACTGCCCTGCGCAAGCGCATTGGTTTCGTGTTCCAGCAGTACAACCTGTTTCCGCATCTGAGCGTGCTGGACAACCTCACCGCAGCGCCCGTGCGCGTGCTCGGCCGCAGCCGCCAGGAGGCGGAGTCCGACGCGCACGCGCTGCTCAGCAAGGTGGGCCTGGCCGACAAGGCCCGCGCCTACCCTGGCCAGCTCTCCGGCGGCCAGCAGCAGCGCGTGGCGATTGCGCGTGCGTTGGCGATGCGCCCGGAGCTGATCCTGTTTGATGAAGTCACGTCCGCGCTCGACCCCGAAACCGTGGGCGAAGTGCTCAACGTGATCGAAGCGCTGGTAGACGATGGGCTCACCTGCGTGCTCGTCACGCACGAGATGGCCTTCGCGCGCGCGATCAGTGATGAGGTGGTATTCACAGAACACGGCGTGGTGGTGGAGCGCGGGCCTGCGGCACAGTTGTTCGCGTCCCCGGCCAGCGGACGCACGCGTGCGTTCCTGCGGCGTGCGCTGTCCGGGCATGCCGGTGCAGCGCCGGCCCCGCACGCACCGTGGCACGCCGCCTTCAGCAGCGCGGCGTTTGCGGTCTGACCACCTGAAACTCACCCGTCAATGGCATGCAACGCCGCCGCAGGCACGCGCTGCAACGCCTGCGCCAGATCGGCTATCAGATCGTCCGCGTCTTCCAGCCCGACGTGCAGGCGGAGCACGGCGCCGGCCCGGTTCCACTGCGCGTGGTCATCCAGACGCTCCGGTGCCACGACGGTGACGAGGCTTTCGTAGCCGCCCCACGATGCGCCAATGGCGAACAAGCGCAGCGCATCGGCTACGTGCTCGGCTGCCTGCACGTCGGCACCTTCGAGCACGAACGAAACCAGGCCGTTCGCGCCCTTGAAATCGCGCTTCCACAGCGCGTGGCCCGGGTCATCCGGCAGCGCGGGGTAATACACCCGGCCGACACCGGGCTGCGATTGCAGCCAGCGGGCGACGCGCGTGGCATTGTGCTGGTGCTGCGCCATGCGCACGGGCAGCGTACGCACGCCGCGCAGGGCGAGGTAGGCGTCGTCTGCCCCGATGGTGAGGCCGAGCACATCGTGCGCGGCTGCTAGGCGTGCGGCCACGGCATCCGTGCGGGCGATGACCGCGCCCAGCATCACATCAGAATGCCCCGCCACGTACTTGGTGGCGGCCAGCACAGAAATATCCGCCCCTGCATCCAGCGGACGAAACAGGATGCCCGACGCCCAGGTGTTGTCCGTCGCCAGCACAATGTCATGGCGCCGCGCCACGCTCGCAATGGCGGGCAGGTCATAGATTTCGTACAGCAGTGACCCGGGCGATTCCGTATAGATCAGCCGCGTATGCGGCCGGATGGCCGCTTCGAGCTGTCCGTCAGCCAGGTCCACGTACGACAGCTCGATGCCAAGCCGCTGCAACAGCGCCGCATCGAGCCGTCGCACGGGGGCGTAGATGCTATCCGTCACGATGACGTGGTCGCCGGGCGAAAGCAGCGCGAGAAAGGTCAGCGAAATCGCTGACAGGCCGGAGGGCACCAGGAACGCGCGCACGCCGCCTTCAAGCGCCAGCAATGCGTCTTCCAGGGCGCGGTGCGTCTGTGAGCCATGGCGGCCGTAGCTTGCGACGTTCTCGCCGGCCTTGCGGCGCGCATGCACATCGTGCTGGGCCGCCGTGCTGGCATGGCGCACGGTGCTCGTGCGCTCGACAGGCACGTTGACAGGCGCGGTGCCATTCACAAACGGCGGACTGCCTGCGTGGACGATGCGGGTGGCCAGCGCTCCGGAGGCTTGGCGGACGTCGTGCGTCATTGGGCCTCCACTTCGTTGGCTTCGGATGCGGCACGCGCGTGCGCGGGCAAGCCGGGCTTGAAGGCGGCGCGTTCCAGCGCATCGAGTTGCGCCACGAGGCCGACTTCCCAGGCCAGGTAGCCGCGCGCCGCCTCGAGATTGCCGTCGTGGCGGTCGTGCACGAAGAAGAGGTAATCGATGCGCTCGGGGTCGGTCGGCATTGCGGGCGTGGCTTCGAGCGGATATCCGGCGGCGTGCCAGGCAGGGATGCCGCCATCCAGGCGCTGCACGGACGCGGCGCCGTGCTCGCGCACGTCCACCGCGGCCAGCGCGCTGACAGCGGGATCGTCATCGACGAGCACCACATGCACGCCACGCACACCAGCCAACTGGCGCCGTGTCGCCCAGCGTGCGCCGGGGATGTGGCCCGCGCGATAGGCCGCGCTGCTGCGCAGATCGAACACCTGCGTCTGCCCATGCGGGAGGCCATTGTGCAGCGCTGCGGCAGCGATGCCAGAGAGCGCGGGCGGCTGCCACGCCGCGTCGCTTTGCACGAGTGCGGCGGCATTCGCCTCGCTCAGGCCACCGTCGAGCACGACGGCATCGTGGCCCATCTGCCGCAGCCAGCTGACGATCACCGGCGCGCGGATGCCATCGTCGTCGAAGACGATCAGCCGAGCCCCGCGCACGCCAACGTATTGGTCCGTCGCCTGCAGCAGCTGGCCGCCCGGCGCATGCACCGCCCCTGGAAGGCTGCCGCGTGCAAACGCCTCGGCAGGGCGCACATCGAGCAGGAAGACCGTGCGCGCGTCGCGCTGCCGCTCGGCCCGGACATCGGCGGCGGTGACGCTGGGTACGGCAAACCGGCGCGACAGCTCGGTGACGGCTTCCTGCGCACGGCGGCGCGCAGGCACGTCGATCGTGTCGGGGTAGCGACGGTCTGCGCCGTGCTCGAGCGCGAGGCCATGCAGTTGCCAGCCCTGCGTACCGTTTTCCAGGGCATAGATCGGGTTGCGCAGGCCGAGGTTGCGCAGCGTCTGCGCACCGATGATGCTGCGCGTGCGGCCCGCGCAATTGACGACGACGGGCGTGTCGTCATCCGGGATGAGCGCAGGCGCACGCAGCGCCAGTTCACCGTTCGGGCACGACACCGCACCGGGAATCGTCATGCGGCGGTATTCGGCGACGGTGCGCCCATCGAGCAAGATGTGCCGCTTGTGTTCACGTTGCCAGGCGGCGAGCTCGCCCGCCGTGATATGCGGCGTCTGGTAAGCCAGTTCCGCGAGCTCGCCGAACGTCTTGGACGGCACGTTGACACCCTGGAACAGCGCATACCCCGCGGCCTGCCAAGCCGCATTGCCGCCTTCCAGCACGTGCACGCTGGTGTAACCGAGATCGGTCAGGCGCCGCGCAGCCAGTGTAGCGAGGGCGCCGCCATCGGCATCGGTCACGACGAGGCGCACGGCGCGCCGGGGTGCCAGCCGCACGGCTTCCACCTCCAGCCGGCTGTAGGGCACGGGCGTGGCCAGAAACAGGTGCCCTTCACCAAACTCGCCGGCTTCGCGCACGTCGAACAGCGCGATCTCGGCACCGTCATGCAACCAGGTCTTGAGCGTGGTGGCGTGGATGGATGGAACGGACATGCGGGCCTCGCGTGGATGCGTATTCTGCGGTTGCTGGAGGCAGCCATGGTAGGCACGCCGGCACGCACGCGAGAACGAAGCGATGCATCTATCCATATGCAGGATCATGCGTTGGTGGCGCCGGTTCAGCGTTCTACACTCCGGTGTCCTTCCTCTGACCTGATCTGCCATGAGCCTCGCCGAGCAACGCGACCACGCCATCCGTCAAACCCTCGTCGCCGTCCGTGCGATAGCAGCGCAGGACGGCATCACGCGCGCATCGCTTGCACGCATTGCAGAGCGGCTCCAGGAACTGGCCGCGCAGGAGTCGCTGTTTCCGTTCGACGCCTTTCCGCCGCCCCCTGCGGACGATGCCGATGCCTCCAGCCGCTACCTCCTGCATGAAGAGGCGGACAAGACTTTCGCGCTGTACCTGAACTCCATCAACCCCGGCAAGGCGACGCCACCGCACAACCACACCACATGGGCGGTGATCGTCGCGCTGGAAGGCGAAGAGCTGAACCGCGTCTACACGCGCACCGATGACGGCCGTGATCCGGAACGGGCCACGCTGAGCCTGGCGCGCGAGGTGGTGGTGCAGCCGGGCACGCCCATCACCTTCCTGGACGACGACATCCACAGCATCCACGTCGTCGGCAACACTCCGACCCGGCACTTCCACCTGTACGGCCGCGCCCTCGAAACACTCACGGGCCGCATCGGTTTCGATCTCGCCACCGGGCGTGTGCTGAACTACAACCGCAACTACATGAGCGCGACCAAGCAGGCAGCCTGAGCGCGGTCCGAGCTCCGTAGCGGTATTGAAGCCGCCGCTGACGCATTGGGTTTCGAGTGCCCGCATCGGCCCTCAACGCTGGCTACCCGTCGGCGCCGCCGGGTTCGCACACGCCCCCGCCGCAGTTCGACGTTGCGGTGTCTAACACCAGCATGCAGTACACCGCCGGGGCTACTGCAGGTGCGCTGCCCAGGCCATCTTCGGCACCCCATCGGCATGGTCCACCGGTGCTGAGCGCCCGGCCTGCCGGGCACGGTTTGCACACGCTGCACCTGTCTGCCTTCCATTCGGGCGCGTGAGCTTTGCCGCTATCATGATGCCCGCAACGCCATCGGACCGGCCCATGCCGACAGCCTCAGGCAGTGCGTTGCCGACCTTTCCCTTGCCACCCCGAATCCTGTTGCGAGCCATATGACTTCGCGCCAACGCCCCTCGCCGTCTGAGGATCCGGCCACCATGACCGCGTCCCGCCGCGTGTATCTGAGCCTGCGCGAGCGCATCGTCGAGATGGAACTGCTGCCGGGCACGCGCATCGTCGAGAAAGCGCTGGCGGAAGAGTTCGGCACCAGCCGCACGCCCGTTCACGAGGCTGTGCAGCGGCTCGCTGAAGAGGGGCTCATCGATGTCCAGGCGCGCGTCGGTACGTTCGTCTCGCGCATCCCGCTCAATACGCTCGAAGAAGCCATGCTCGTGCGTAGCGCGCTGGAGGCCGCCATCATCGAGAAGGCAGCCGAGCGCATGACGCCCGAGGGCATCCACAAGCTCAACGTCGTGCTCGAGCGCCAGGCCCAATGCGCGCGAGAAGGCAACCGCCGCGGTTTCTTCCGCACCGACGAAGCGTTTCACGCCACGCTGGCCGAGCTGTCGGGTTACCCCGGTGTGTGGCAGATCATCCTGGACGTCAAGACGCAGATCGACCGCTACCGGTTGCTGACGCTTCCGCTGGAAGGGCGCATGAGCGAGGTGCTCGCGGAGCACCGCGCCGTGATCGACGCGCTGGCCTCGAGCAACCCGAAGCAGGCCGTGCGCGCCATGCGCGAGCATCTGGACCGCGTGCTTCCCGTGCTTGAAATCACGCGCCGCCAGCGTCCGGAGTTCTTCACGGTCTAGCGCCGGTATGTGCCCGGCCCAATGGTCTGGGCCCGGCACCTCCGCTGTGGGGTGGGCACGCCACCAACCCCACGTTCAGATCGACAGGCAAAGCTTGCCGAAATGCTTGCCGGCGGCCTGATGCGCAAACGCCTCGCCAATGTCCGGCAGCGCGAACGTGCGGTCGATCACGGGCTTCATCCCCGTGGCCTCAATCGCGCGGACCATGTCGCGCTGCTGGCTGCGGCTGCCCACGATCAGGCCCTGCAGCGTCTGGTGGCGGCGCATCAGCTCGACCGTCGGCACCGGGCCGGCAATGCCGGTCAGCACCCCGATCAATGAGATGTGGCCCCCCGTGCGGCACGCCTGGATGGATTGCGCCAGCGTATCCGGCCCGCCGACTTCGATCACCTGATCGACGCCACGGCCGTTGGTGTATTCGAGCACCTTGGCGGCCCAGTCGGTATCGCGCCGATAGTTGATCGTGTGGTCTGCGCCGAGTGCGCGCACGCGCTCGAGCTTTTCATCCGACGACGACGTTGCGATCACGCTGGCGCCCATCAGCTTGGCAAACTGCAGCGCGAAGATCGACACGCCGCCCGTACCGAGCACCAGTACGGTGTCGCCCGCCTTCAGCCGCGCGTCGACGACCAGCGCCCGCCACGCGGTGAGCCCGGCCGTGGTCAGTGTGGCGGCTTCTGCGTGGGTGTAGCCGCGCGGTGCGTGGGTGAACCAGTGCGCGGGGCGGACGACGTATTCGCGTGCGTACCCGTCCACGCCGTCGCCGGGCACCGTCTGGAAATCGCTGATGGTGGGGCCGCCGTCCAGCCACGTCGGGAAGAACGTCGACACCACCGAATCGCCCACGGCAAATTCCTCGACGCCCTCGCCGACCGCCTCGACCACGCCGGCGCCGTCGGACATCGGGATGCGGCCGTCGGCGCTCGGCATCTTGCCGGTCACGACGCCCAGGTCGTGAAAGTTCAGGGAGCTGGCGTGCACACGCACGCGGATTTCTCCGGCGCGGGGCTGGCCGGGATCGGGCAAATCGACGTATTGAAGTTGGTCGAGGCCAGCGGGCTGGCGCAGGGTGATGCCTTTCATGGTGAAGGGTCCTCAGCAGAACGGTTGGCAGACGACAGCCTTGCAAACACTTGCGCAACGGCTGCGATGCAGGCATTGTCGTGGCGTACGTCGAAGCTCGCAAGAACGCACAATTTTGACCAGTACTATCATTTTTGTAGGTATCAACTCATGCGTCTGAAACGTCTGGATGGCAAGAGCGGCTGCGCGGTCGAAGTCACCCTTTCCGTGATCGGTGGCGTGTGGAAGCCGGTGATCCTGTTTCACCTGCTGCCGGGAAAGAAGCGCTTCATGGAGCTGACGCGGCTCATCCCCAATGCCACGCAGCGCATGCTCACGCTGCAGTTGCGCGAACTGGAGGCCGACGGCGTGATCGAGCGGCACGTCTATCCGCAGGTGCCGCCCAAGGTGGAATACGCCCTGACGCCGCTCGGCGAATCGCTGGCGCCCGTGCTCATCAGCCTGCGGGAATGGGGCGAGTCCTATCGCGCCAACGAGCTGGGCGACGCGGCCCCGGCACCATGCGCCACCGGCTCCCCGGCCGCAACGGCCGCCGCCTTGCGGCAGTGACACCGCCCGCCATTTACATCTCGTTACACTTTTGACAACGGGACGTGTCGATTCCGGCCACCCTTCATTCGACGTGCAGGTAGGGGCGCGAAACGCTCGCGCCTCCTCCCGACCCAACCCCCAAGGAGAACCCCATGCGATTCATGGTCCTGCGAATGGCCGACAAGGACACCGAAGCCGGCGTGATGCCCAGCGAAGAACTGCTCAACGCCATGGGCAACTACATGGAAGAGCTCGCCAAGGCCGGCGTGCTGCTGGGCGGCGAAGGCCTGCACCCAAGTTCGCGCGGCGCGCGCGTGGAGTTCCGAGGCGGCAAGCCGACCGTCATCGACGGCCCGTTTGCCGAGGCCAAGGAGCTCATCGCCGGCTACACGATGCTGCAGGTGAAGTCGGAAGAAGAAGCGCTCGAATGGGTCAAGCGCTGGCCCGGGCTCGACGGCGGCGGCAATGTGCGCCTCGAAGTGCGGCGCGTTTTCGAGGCGGAAGATTTTGGTGCGGAGTTCACGCCGGAAGCGCGCGAGCGTGAAGAACGCCTGCGCGCGGAGCTCGCAGCGAAGCAGCCGTAAGCCCGTCCCGCATGCCGTCCATGGCCGACTCAACGCAGGCATCGCACGCCATCCACCGCACCATCGAGGCGGTGTGGCGCATCGAGTCGGCCAGGATCATCGCCGGGCTCGCGCGGCTGCTGCGCGATGTGGGCCTGGCCGAAGAGCTGGCGCAGGATGCGCTCGTTGCCGCGCTCGAACAATGGCCGGCATCGGGCATTCCGGATAACCCGGCGGCGTGGCTCACGGCCACTGCCAAGCACCGCGCCATCGACCGGCTGCGCCATCACACGCTTGCCGAGCAGAAGCGTGCACTGCTCGCCATCGAGCTGGAGGTCGAGCAGGAACTGGCCCATGCCGATGCCGAAACCGCGCGCGACGAGGCCGTCGGCGACGACCTGCTGCGCCTGCTCTTCATCGCGTGCCATCCGGTGCTGCCGCACGAGGGTCGCGTGGCGCTCACGCTGCGCATGTTGGGCGGCCTGACAACCGATGAGATCGCCCGCGCCTTCCTGGTGCCGGAGCCCACCATCGCACAACGCATCGTGCGTGCGAAGAAGACGCTGTCCGCCGCGCGCGTGCCGTTCGAGCTGCCCGAGGCGGGCCAGTTGCCGGAGCGGCTTTCGGCCGTGCTGCAGGTCGTCTATCTCATCTTCAACGAAGGCTATGCCGCTACCGCCGGCGACGACTGGACGCGCCCCACCCTGTGCGAAGAAGCGCAGCGCCTGGGCCGCATCCTGGCCGGGCTCATGCCCAACGAGCCGGAAGTGCACGGCCTGCTGGCCTTGATGGAACTGCAGGCCTCGCGGCTGCGTGCACGCGTAGGACCGGGCGGCCGACCGATCCTGCTCATGGATCAGGACCGCAGCCGGTGGGACTACCTGCTCGTCCGGCGCGGCTTTGCGGCACTGGCCCAAGCGCAGGCGTGCGGCAAGGGGCTGGGGTCGTACGGCTTGCAGGCCGCCATCGCGGCATGCCATGCCAGCGCACGCACTGCCGACCAGACCGACTGGATGCGCATTGCCGCGCTGTACGATGCGCTCGCCCAGCTCACGCCGTCTCCGGTCGTGGAACTGAATCGCGCTGTGGCCGTCGCCATGGCCTATGGCCCAGCGGCAGGGCTCGAGATTGCCGATACGCTGCTGACGGAACCAGCCCTGCGCGGCTATCACCTGCTGCCCAGCGTGCGCGCAGATCTTCTTGCGCGTCTTGACCGGCTGGACGAGGCCCGCGCGGAGTACGAACGTGCCGCCGCCCTCGCCCGCAATGGGCAGGAGCGCGCGCTGCTGCTGGAGCGTGCGGCCCGCTGCGGCCGTATCGGTTGAGCGGTCGGCACGTCGCTTGCTCGGCAGGTTGAGTTTCGACAACGAGACGGCTGCGGAACCTCGGTTGCGCAAGGTCGTCCATCGTGCGTGAACCGTTCAACGTCGTCTCTCCTCAGCATCCAGGCGCTGCGGGGCTTTGCCGCCCTCTACGTGGTGGTATTCCACTCGGGCCTCGCCCTCGCCCATGCCGACATTCCTGCACTGGCGTGGCTAACCACGCACGTGATCAAGCGTGGGCATGTCGGCGTGGACGTGTTCTTCGTCATCAGCGGCTTCATCATCGCCTGGGCCGCCATCCTGGGCCCGAAGGGGCCCGAGCCGCCCGGCGAGTTCCTGGTGAAGCGGGCGTTCCGGCTTGTGCCGCCTTACTGGCTGATGTCGGTGCTCCACTCGACATGGCTGAACCCGGTCTCGACAGGCGTGTTGTTGACGTCACTGGCGTTCCTGCCCCAAGCCAACACGGACGCGCCGTATTTCGGCTATCCGGCGCTGTATGTCGGCTGGTCGCTCAACTACGAAGTCTTCTTCTACGCACTGTGCGCGGTGGGGCTGGCGCTGTTCGGCCGGCGCGCGCTTGCCGTCGTCGCGCTCGGGTTGTTCACGACCACGGTCATCATGCCGTTCTGGCACGACGGTCTCGTGCAACGCAGCCCGGAAGCGCTGTATGACTGGGCCACGCCGCTGCAGGCCATGGCGGCCAACCCGCTGGTGCTCGAGTTCCTGCTCGGCGCGGGACTGGGGTGGCTGTATGCGGCGCATCGGCATCGGCTGACGCCCGCGCTGGCTCGTGTGCTGATGGTCTTGGGTGTGACCACCTTCGTGCTGTCGGTGATCGGGCCCGTTCCCAAGTTCGACCTGGTTGGACGGGGACTCCCCGCCGGTGCGCTGCTCGTCGGCATGGTGGCAATGGAGCACTGCGGCACACTGCGCGTACCGCGCATGGCCGTCTGGCTTGGTGAGATTTCCTATGCGCTGTATCTCGTGCATCCAAGCGTCATCGAGTCCACGCACCGCGTGGTGGGCGTACTGGCACCGGAGTGGATCGGCACGCAGCTGATGCTCTTTGCCATCAATCTCGGCCTCACGGTGGCGCTGGCTGCGCTGCTGCATCGTTACGTCGAACAGCCGTCCATTGCGCTGGGCCGCCGCACGGTGGAATGGATGCGCGGCCGCCGCCAGGCGTGGCGCGCGCGCCTCGGCATGCAGAGGCCCTGAGCGGCGTCCTCAAGCTGCCGGCGCTTGCATCATCCGCCGTCGCGCAACTGGTTTCCTGCCCGCCTGCTGGAAGCGAACGACCCCGCCGTGGCGCTGTTCCGCCGCACGCTGCTGGCCACCCCGCGCGAGGGCATCCTCGGCGGCTGGGCGGCGGTGCGCGATGCCGACCTGCGCCGCACGATCACGCTGATCACGCATCCGACGCTCGTCATCGCGGGCCGGCACGACACGGTTACCTCCTTGCAGCATGGCGAGGAAATCGCGGCAGCCATCCCCGGCGCGCAACTGCGCGTGCTGGACACCGTCCACCTTGCCAACGTGGAACAGCCGGATGCCTTCCTGGAAGCCGTGCTGGATTTCCTCGCGGTGCAGGAAACGGTCTAATGCATCGACACGCGGCAACGCGGCCGGTTAACATGGCGGCCATCCAACCGATGTGCCGCCACACATGTCCCGCGTCAAGAACGAAGACGAATTCGAACTGCGCCGCGAAAGCGTGCTCGACACCGCCGCCGAGGCCTTTGCGGCCGACAGCTACCCGAGCGTGTCGATGAACCAGCTTGCCGCGGCGTGCGGCGGATCGAAGTCGCGCCTGTACCACTACTACGAGGGCAAGGAAGCGATCCTGTTCGATCTGCTCGATCGCTACACGCGCCGGCTGGTGGATCTCGTCGAACGCGCAAAGAGCGATGCGCGCCACGCCAAGCTGTCGGCGCGCGCCACGCTGCACCTGCTGGTGCGCACGTTCCTGGCCGAATACGCGACCTCGCGCACGCGGCACGTGGCCTTGCTCAACGATGTGAAATACCTCTCGCCCGAGCAGCGCGACATCGTGCTCGCACGCGAACGCGACGTCGTGGCCGCCGTGGGGCGGCAACTCGGCGCGGCGTACCCGGACAAGGTGGACGACGCCAACCGCACGCCCATCACCATGATGCTGTTCGGCATGATGAACTGGACGTTCACCTGGCTCAAACCCGACGGGCCGCTCTCCTACGAAGGCTATGCCGAGATGGTCATCGACATGCTCGAGAACGGCCTGGGCGGCAAGACGCGACCGTGAGCTTCAGAGCCGCAAGCAAACCGGCCATGGCGTCGTTGCGCCTCCCGCAGTAACGAGCACTCGGTACCGGTTGGACCGTCGGCGTCGGCACGCGTCACCGCGGCAGTGTTGTCTGCCGCGCCTAGCGCTCGTCGTAGCTGACCACCACACGCTGCGTCAGCGGCCGCGCCTGGCAGGTCAGCACAAAGCCCTGCTGGATTTCCCAGTCTTCCAGCGTGAAGTTCTTTTCCATCTCCATGCGCCCTTCGAGCACCTTGGCGCGGCACGTACAGCACACCCCGCCCTTGCAGGCATAAGGCAGATCGAGCCCCGCGCTCAACGCGCTGTCGAGTACCTTGGCGTCGCCCGCCATCGGCACCTCATGCGATTTGCCGTCGAGCACAACCGTCAATGCCACATCGCCCCCCACGGCGGCGTGCTTGCGCGGCTTGGCAGAAGCATCGCCCACCGGCACGCCAAAGCGCTCCGCATGCACGCGCTCGCGCGGCACGCCGCGCTCGAGCAGCGCGGCTTCCACCGCATCGATCATCGTTGACGGGCCGCAGATGAAGGCGGCATCGATGTCGTCCGGCGGGATCAGCGCATCGAGGAACGCATGCGTCTTGGCGCCATCGAGCCGGCCGTTGAACAGCGCAATCTCCTGCGCCTGGCGCGACAGCACGTGGTACAGCGCGAACCGATCGAGGTAGCGGTCTTTCAGGTCTTCCAGTGCCTCGCCAAAGATGATGCTGTCGACGCTGCGATTGCCGTAGACCAGCGTGAAGCGGCTTTGCGGCTCGGCAGCCAGCGTGGTCTTGATGAGCGAGAGGATCGGGGTGATGCCGCTGCCCGCTGCAAAGGCGACGTAGTGCCGCGCGTTCTCGGGAGCCAGCGGCACATAGAAGCGTCCATCGGGCGGCAGCACGTCGAGGCTCTGCCCCACACGGATGCGGTCGTGCAGATGGTTGGAGAACACACCCGCATCGACGCGCTTGACGGCCACGCGCAGCTCGCCGTGCTGGTCATAGTCCTGCACCGCGCAGCAGATCGAATACGAGCGGCGCAGCTCGTCCTGCCCCGGCAACTGCCCCGGCGGCACACGCAGCGTCAGAAACTGCCCTTGCTTGAACCGATAGGCGTCACGCAGAGGCTCCGGCACATCGAAGCGCACGGAGATCGTGTCGGCAGTCTCGCTGCGCACCTCGGCAACGCGCAGCGGGTGGAATTGCGGAGTCATGGCGGTCGCTCGGCTCAGTACGGCTTGAAGTAATCGAACGGCTCGCGGCAGGCGCGGCAGCGGTATAGCGCCTTGCACGCGGTCGAGCCGAAAGCGGACACGAGCACCGTGTCCTGGGATCCGCATTGTGGGCAGGGCACGTGCTCGGCGTGGGCCGGCCGTACGAGGTGGATGGCGCGCGCATCCCCCGCACCCGCCCAATGCATGGGCGGGGCGATCCCGAATTCGCGCAGCTTGCGCCGCCCTTGCGCGGTCATCCAGTCGGTGGTCCACGCCGGTGACAGGACCGAACGCACGCGATACGGGCCCACGTCCGCTGCCTGGAGCGCATGGCCGACGTCATCGGCAATCTGGTCCATCGCGGGGCACCCGGAATACGTGGGCGTGATCGTTGCGACCAACGTCCCGGTTTCGTCGACCTGCACATCGCGCAGGATGCCGAGTTCGGCGATCGTGATCACCGGGATTTCCGGGTCCGTCACGGCTTCCAAGGCGGCCCGCGCGCGGCGCAGCCGTGCGTCCATGTCAGCAGAAGCGCTCGGTTGCGCTACCACGATGCCCCCGGGAACTGGCGCGCGAGCCCTTGCATCTCGGCCAGCAGGTAGCCCATGTGTTCGGAATGCACGCCCTGCTTGCCCGTGCTGACGTACGGGCCGGACTCCGGCCACGCGAGCCTGGCCTCGTCCACTGCATCGCGCACCGTCGCCTCCCATGTGTCGCGCAGGTCGGCGGGCCGTACCCCGATGCCAGCGTCCGCTACGGCGTCCTCCACCGCGTCGGTGGCAAAGAACTCGTTGGTGTACGGCATCAGCCAGTCGACCGCGGCCTGCGCGCGCGCATGCGATGTCTCGGTGCCGTCGCCAAAGCGCACGAGCCAGTCGCGCGTGTGGGCGAGGTGGTAGCGCATCTCCTTGACCGACTTGGCGGCAATCGCGGCCAGCTCGCTGTCGGACGACGCCGTAAGCGCCTGCCACATCGGTACCATCAGCGCGGCATACAGGAAGTGGCGGACGATCGTGACGGCATAGTCGCGCGCGGCCGACGACGTTGCCACCATCGGTCCGGCATGCGGCAGCTCGAGCAGCGTGTAGTTGCGAAAGGCCTGCTCGGCGCGCCAGTAGGCGTAGTCGTCTTCCGTGCGAGGCTGGCCGGTCAGCTCGCCTTCGAGCTGCCCCGCGTGCGTGTACAGCAGCCGCGCCTGGCCAATCAGGTCGAGGCTGAGGTTGGACAAGGCGATGTCTTCTTCCAGCACAGGCCCGTGACCCGTCCACTCCGCATTGCGCTGGCCAAGAATGAGCGCGTTGTCAGCAAGGCGAAGGATGTATTGCAGATGCGCGTCAGAACTCATCGCGCCGCTCACATGTGGTTGACTTCATCGGGCAGCCGATAGAACGTCGGATGCCGGTAGATCTTGTCGGCCATCGGGTCGAACAGCATCGGCTTGTCGTCAGGCTCGCTCGCGGTGATGGCAGACGACGGCACGACCCAGATCGAGATGCCTTCCTGCCGGCGCGTATACACATCGCGCGCCATCTGCAGCGCCTGCTTGGCGTCCACGGCATGCAGGCTCCCGCAGTGCTTGTGCTCCAGGCCCTGCTTGCTGCGGATGAACACTTCCCACAGCGGCCATTCGTGTTGATGCATGGTGTACTCCTCAGGCGGCTTGCTGGTTGGCGGCCGCGCGCTCGGCCTGCTTGCGTGCATAGGCGAGCGCGGCCTCTCGTACCCATTCGCCCTCTTCGTGTGCACGCCGGCGCGTGGCGAGGCGCTCGCGGTTGCATGGGCCGTGGCCGTCGAGCACGCGCTTGAATTCGGACCAGTCGAGCGGCGAAAAATCATAGTGGCCGCGCGCTTCATTCCATTGGAGCCCTGGGTCGGGCAGCGTCACGCCGAGCACGCGCGCCTGCTCGACCGTGGCATCGACGAAGCGCTGGCGCAGGTCGTCGTTCGAGATGCGCTTGATGCCCCAGGCCATCGTCTGCGCGCTGTTGGGCGAGGCGGTATCCGGCGGGCCGAACATCATCAGCACCGGGAACCACCAGCGGTTGACGGCCTCCTGCACCATGTCGCGCTGCGCCTGTGTGCCGCGCATCATCGTCAGCAGCGATTCAAAGCCCTGGCGCTGATGGAACGACTCCTCCTTGCAGATGCGGATCATCGCGCGCGCATAGGGGCCGTACGAGCAGCGGCACAGCGGTACCTGGTTCATGATCGCCGCGCCATCGACCAGCCAGCCGATCACGCCCACATCTGCCCATGACAGCGTCGGGTAATTGAAGATCGACGAGTATTTCGCGCGGCCCTCGTGCAGTGCGTCGATCATCTCGTCGCGCGAGCTGCCGAGCGTTTCCGCAGCGGAATAGAGATACAGGCCATGGCCCGCTTCATCCTGCACCTTGGCCAGCAGGATGGCCTTGCGCTTGAGCGACGGCGCGCGGCTGATCCAGTTGCCCTCGGGCAGCATGCCCACCACTTCCGAATGCGCGTGCTGCGAGATCTGCCGCAGCAGCGTCTTGCGGTATGGCGCAGGCATCCAGTCCTGCGGCTCGATTTTCTGGTCGGCGCCGATGCGCGCATCGAAGCGCGCCTGCAGCGCAGCCTCGTCCTGCGGCACGTTGGCCAGTTCCTGTTCGGTCGGCAGCCCGCCGGGCTGGTCCAGGCTTTGGGTGTACATGCGATCCTCCGGGCCGCGCGCGTGCCGGGCACACACCGGAACGCGGATGTGCACGACGCATCATCCGATGCCGCGCTGGGGCTGGATCGATTATAAACCGTCCGACCGGTCGGTCAATAACAGGTTTCACCGCATGCCTTGATACAGACATGCGGTGAACCTGTTTGTGCGGACGAAAACTAGATCGACGCGGCGGAAGAGGCCTCGCCGTGCGCGGCATGCGGCCGCGTGCGCACGAACGCGCCGGCCAATGCAGACGCCAGCACCGCCGCAATGGCGCCCAGCAGAAAGGCGAGGTGATAGCCGCCATTGAGCGCCGTCGCCGCATCCGCGCCGGCCGCGGCCAACCCATCCGTGCGCCCTGCCGCCAGGCTCGCCAGGATGGCCAGGCCCAGTGCACCGCCCATCATGAAGGACGTGTTGACCACGCCCGACGCCAGGCCCGATTCGTCGGGCGCAACATCGCTCATGGCGGCCAGCAGCACAGGGTTGAACGCGACGCCCGCACCCAGCCCCAGCAGCAGCATGCCGGGCAGCACATCAAGCACAAAGCTGCCGCCGGCCGGCGCGCGTGCAAACAGCACGAGGCCGGCCGCCGCCACCAGCAGGCCGAGCGACAGCGGCGCACGGATCCCAAAGCGCATCACCAGCTTGGCCGACAGCCCCAGCGAGAACACCGCCATGATGACGTTGGCCGGCAGGAACGCCAGCCCGACCTGCATCGCGCTGTAGCCCAGCACGCGCTGCATGTACAGCGCCGAGATGAAGAACCACGCGAACATTGCAGCCGCCCACAGCACGCCCACCACATTGGCCGTGGCCACGTTGCGCAGTGCAAACATGTGCAGCGGCATGAGCGGATGCGACACCCGCGATTCGATGATCAGGAACGCGGCCATCAATGCCACGGCAATGCCCAGCTGCGTCAGCGTTTGCGTGGAAGTCCAGCCCGCTTCGTTGCCGTGCACCACCGCGTACACCGCCAGCATCAGCGATGCGGTCACGGTAATGGCGCCCGCCACGTCCAGCCTGGTGCGGTCAGCCAGCGGCCGGCCGGCCGGCAGGAGCGCCACGCACGCCGCGTAGACGGCCACGCCGATCGGCAGGTTCACCAGGAAGATCCAGTGCCAGCTCAGTGCACTCGTCAGCAGCCCGCCCAGCAGGACGCCGATGCTGCCGCCGCCGGCGCATACAAAACCGTAGATCCCCATCGCCTTGGCGCGATCTGCCGGCGAGGTGAACAGGTTCATGATGAGCGACAGCGACACCGCCGACACCACGGCCCCGCCCAGCCCTTGCACCGCGCGTGCCGTGATGAGCAGACCTTGCGAATTCGCCAGCCCGCATGCAGCCGAGGCCAGCGTGAACAACGTGATGCCGAGCAGGAACATCTTGCGATGGCCGAACAGGTCGCCCAGCCGGCCGCCGAGCAGCAGGAAGCCGCCGAAGGTCAGCATATAGGCGTTGACGACCCACACCAGCGACGTTTCGGTAAAACCCAGATCCGCCCGGATGGACGGCAGTGCCACATTGACGATGGTCGTATCCAGCACGATCATCAGCACGCCCAGGCAGAGCACGATGAGAGCAAGCCAGCGTTTGCGTTCGTCGATGCCGTGCGTCATGAATGCACTCCTCGTTGCGATCGGGATGTCTCAAACAAAGAACGGCCACCTCGCGGCGGCCGTCTGCGGCAAGTGCGCAACGTTACATCGGCTTGGGCGCAATCACCATCCACGTGACGCCGAAGCGGTCGATGGCCATGCCGAATGCGTTGGCGAAAAACGTCTCGGCCATCGGCATCGTGACCTGGCCGCCGTCGCTGAGCGCCCGGAACGTGCGCTCGGCGGCGGCCGTGTCGGGCACGCTCACCGAAAGGCCGAAGCCCTTGAAATCGGCCTTGCCCGAAGCCATGCCGTCCGACGCCATCACGACGGTGTCGCCAACGCGGAAGGCCGCGTGCATGACCTTGTCGGCAGGCGGTGCAACGCCGCCGCACTGGTCGGCCTTGGGCTCGGCTCCCGGGGGTGCGTCCTTGAAACGCATCAGCATGTCGACCTTGGCATCGAGCGTCTTCTTGTAGAACTCGAGCGCTTCTTCACAACGGCCTTCGAAGAACAGATACGGTTGAACTTGCATCACAACTCCTTGGGTTAGTAGGGACCGCAAACCCGCGCATCGCATCGCGCGGTCAGGGGTTACATCTCAGTGAAGAACGTCATCCGTCGCGTGCTGGCCGGACACGGGCATCGGTACCGAGGCATGCTCGTGCACGACCCACCAGCGGCCGTCGATCTTGCGAAAGCACACCGTGGCGCGCGTCTGCGCATCGTGCTGCGTGCCATCGCGATAGCGCGCGCGCAAACGGTTCGTGCTAAAGCAATAGGCCAGATCACCACCCACCTCAAGATGCAACTCGATGAACTGGAAATCGGCTTTGTCCACCAGCGCATCAAACCAGCCCTGCCAGTTGCGGCGGTATGCCTGCGCGCCCTTTACGAACAGCGGCGGCATCACGTCGAACACGACCACATCGGGTGCGTAATGCCGCATCACGGCATCGATGTCCTTGTCGCGCACGGCGGCCGCCCACTCGCCGATCAGTGCACGCAGTTGCGCTTCATCGTCTGCCTGGCTTGTGGCATCCGTCATGTAGGCCTCCTGAACTTCTGCCGCATTCCAGGCTTGGAAAGGTGCACAACAGCGTCTAGGGTTGATTTGTGAACACTGTCCACAAACGATAGCAGACATAATGGACGGTGTCCACATCGAATTTTCGGAGATTGACTGCATGTCCCAGGAGCCACCCCGACCGCCCGCACGCACGACGTACCGCCATGGCGACCTGCGCCGGGCGCTGCTGGACGCCGGCATCGAACTCGCGCGTGCCGGCGGCCCCGAGGCCATCGTGCTGCGCGAAGCCACGCGCCGCGCCGGCGTGGTGCCGAACGCGGCGTACCGGCACTTTGCCGGGCGGATGGACCTGCTTCAGGCGGTGCGGGCCGCGGCGCTGGCGGCGCTGGCCCGCGCGATGGAAGCCGAACTCGGCACCATCGACCCGAACTGGCCGCAAGACGTGCAGGCGCGCGCGTCGCTGCGTGCCATCGGCGTGGGATACCTGCGATTTGCGCAAATGGAGACGGGCCTGTTCCGCACCGCATTTGCCGTGCCGGATGAAGTGGAAAACGACGTGGATCCGGACAAGGCGGGCAACAGCGGCCTGAATCCGTTCCAGTTGCTGGGCAGGGCCCTGGACCGCATGACGGCAGCCGGCGTGTTGCCCGCCGAGCGCCGCCCGGGTGCGGAGTACCTCGCGTGGTCTGCCGTGCACGGCCTGGCGCTGCTCATCATCGACGGGCCGCTGCGCGGACGCCCGCCGGAGCAGACCGGCGCCATCGCACTGCGCGTGGTCGAGATGGTGGAAAACGGCCTGTAGAGCCTGCGGCCCCGGCGAGCGATGGAATAGTGCTTGCGCCTGGCGTGTTTACCATCAAGCCAGGCGACTTTGGAGAACCACCATGCAGATGCGATTGGGCAAATGGATTGGCGCGGCTGCGCTGGTGTTGAGCGCGTGTGCGGCGTTCACGCCGGTGCAGACGGCGCAGAAGATGATCGGCCAGCCGGAAAGTGCCGTGCGCGAGACCTTCGGCACGCCCACCGAGACCTACGCGCTCGCCGATGGAACGCACCGCTGGATCTATTCGAAACAACCCATGGGCCACGAAGTCTATGCGGCCGACTTCGATGCCGGCGGCAGGCTCACGCGCTTTCGCCAGATGCTGACGGAGAAGGAAATCTTCGAAGCCCGCCCCGGCACGTGGACCAAGCGCGACGTGCTCGAGCGTTTCGGCACGCCGCGCGAGCCCACGCAGTATTACCCGCTCATGAGGCGCGAAGCGTGGTCATACCGGATGCTCACCAACGGCTATCAGCAGGCGCACTTCAGCGCCTACTTTGACGACAACGGCGTGCTCGATCGCACCATGATCATCGTCGACCCGCTTGGCGGCGACCATGATGCGCGCAGCAAATAGACGTCAGCCCAGCGCCGAAGCAATTGCCTGCGCGAGCTCGTTGGCCTCGAACTTGGCGACGTAGCCGTTGGCGCCAACGCGGCGCACGTGGTCTTCATTCGCCGAGCCCGACAGCGAGGAGTGGATCACCACCGGGATCGACTGGAACGCCGGCTCGGATTTGATCTTGCGCGTGAGCGTGAAACCGTCCATCTCGGGCATCTCGAGATCGGTCAGCACGAGGGCGATCTTGTCGCGTACGGTCTTGCCTTCGCGGGCGGCATCGCGCGCGATGTTCTGCAGCGTGTCCCACGCCTCCTGCCCGCTCTTGGTCATCACATACGGCGCGCCCATTGCCTCGAGGCCGTTGGCGATCAGCGAACGCGCAAGGCCCGAGTCATCGGCCACGAGCAGCTTCGCACCCGCCGGAAGCCTGATCGGACGCTCGTCGTTGTCGGGCGCGAGGTCGGTACGGCGGGTCGGGAACACGTCCACCAGGATCTGTTCGACGTCGATGACCTGCGCGAGGCGCGAGTTGTCGGCGCTGCCATCCAGTCGGGCAAGGCTGGTGATGTTGCTGCTGCCCACGCTCGCCTCGGCCGGAAAGATCTGGCTCCATTCCAGGCGCACGATCTCGTCCACCTCTTCCACGGCAAAGCCCTGCGTGGAGCGCGCGTATTCGGTAATCAAGAGGATGTTGGCGTTGCCGTTGCGGGTGCCGATCACGCTGGCGAGGTCAATGACCGGGATGATCTGGCCGCGCACGTTCACGGCGCCGAGGATGTGCGCGCCGGCGTCCGCCACGTGCGTCACGGGCGGCATGACCATGATCTCGCGCACCTTGAACACGTTGATACCGAACAACTCGCGCTGGTTCGAGCGCGCAGACTCGCCCAGGCGGAACAGCAACAGCTCGAAGCGGTTGTTGTTGGTCAGATTGGTCCGTTCATCGACTTCGTGCTGCGAATGCTGTGACATCGCGTCTCCCCCGTTCAAGCACACATATGTGAGCGGTAAACGGCAGGGCGCCGCGCAACTTGAAGGGATTTGCGAATCCCGCCGCGCTGCCCTTCCAGCGTGGGGAGGCCGCCGCCTAGGCAACCTTCACGTGCGTGACCAGAAAGTCGAGGAATGCACGCACGCGCGCCGGCAAATGCGCGCCCTGGCCGACATAGACGGCGTGGATGTCCTCCGTCTCGCCGGGGTTGTAGTCCTCCAGCACGGGCACCAGCCGGCCGGCATCGAGATCGGCGCGCACCTGGAACTCCGCCAGCCGCGCAAGGCCCAGGCCCGCCACGGCCACCGCGCGCAGCGCCTCGCCGTCGCTGATCTGTGCATTGCCCTGCGGCATGATTTCGGTGCGGCGGCCGCGCTTGAGGAAGGGCCAGCCGTTGACCGCCCGCACGTAGCTGAACGCCAGGCAATTGTGGTGGGCGAGATCCGCCGGCGTGCGCGGCGTACCGGCGCGCGCGAGGTACGCCGGCGAGGCCACCACGAGCAGGCGCGTCTGGCCCAGCTTGCGCGCCACCAGCCGGGAGTTCTTCAGCGGGCCGCTGCGCAACGCCACGTCGGTGCGGTCTTCCAGCAGGTCGACCACGCGGTCGGTCAGGGCAATGTCGAGCGACACCTGTGGATGGCACGCCAGGAAGGCCGGCACGATCGGCAGCAGCAAATGCGTGCCGACCGGCACATTCGCGTTGATCCGCAAACGCCCCGAGGGCTGCGCCCCGGCGGATGCTGCGCGCTCGGCCTCGTCGAGATCGGCCAGCACCGCCACGCTGCGCTCATAGAACGCGGCGCCCTCGGGCGTGAGCTGAAAGCGCCGCGTCGAGCGGTTCACGAGTCGCGCGCCCAGCCGGGCTTCCAGCCGCGCGACCAGCTTGCTCACCGCCGACGGCGTCATCCGGCACGCCCGCGCCGCCGCCGAGAAACCGCCCTGCTCCACCACCCGCACGAAGACTTCCATCTCGCCGAAGCGATTGACATCGAGCCGCGCCATTGTGATTTGAATTCATAGATGTTGTTCTTGCAGGCAGTCTATCGCACAGGCTGCCGCTTCGACATACTGGCCTCCGTTCCGCCACTGCGGCGCGTTTCCCGCGTGGCCCTCGGCGTTTGGAGATTACGGATCATGCCCGTCGCTTTACTTGCCCTGACAGCCGGTGCATTCGGCATCGGCGTCACCGAATTCGTCTTGATGGGGCTGCTGCTCGAAGTCGGCACAGACCTGCACGTGACCGTCGCCCAGGCGGGGCTGCTGATTTCCGGCTACGCGTTCGGCGTGGTGCTCGGCGCGCCGGTGTTGACCGCGCTGACGGCGCGCTGGCCACGCAAGGCCGTGCTGGTCGGGCTGATGGTCATTTTCACGATCGGCAACGCGGCGTGCGCGCTGGCGCCCGGCTACGCCCTGCTGATGGCCGCACGCGTGTTGACGGCCTTTGCGCACGGCACCTTCTTCGGCGTCGGGTCGGTGGTGGCCACGGGCCTCGTGCCGCCCAACCGCCGCGCCTCGGCCATCGCCATCATGTTCACGGGGCTGACGGTCGCCTCCATCCTCGGTGTGCCGCTCGGCACGTGGCTTGGCCAGGCGTACGGCTGGCGCGCTACGTTCTGGGCGATCGTGGTCATCGGCGTGGTCGCGCTGAGCGTCATCGCTCGCTTCGTGCCGCACGAAGCTGCGCCGGCCGACGCGGGAGACTGGCGTCAGGACATACGCGTGCTGATGCGCGGCCCCGTGCTGCTTGGCCTCCTCACAACCGTGCTCGGCTATGCGGGCGTGCTTGCGGTGTTCACGTACATCGCGCCGCTCATCACGGAAGTGACGGGCTACACAAGCGCGGCGGTCTCACCGGTGATGCTCGTGTTCGGCGGCGGGCTCATCGTCGGCAACCTCGTCGGCGGACGGCTCGCCGACCGCCACCTGCGCGGCACGCTCATCGGCACGCTGGTGGCGCTGGCCGTGACGCTTGCCCTGATGACGTTTGCCGTGCACGACAAGGTGTGGGTCGTGGTGTTCGTGGCACTGCTGGGCGCGGTGGCGTTCTCGACCGTGCCGCCGCTGCAGATGTGGGTGCTGGAGAAAGCGCACGGTGCGGGCCAGAGCATCGCGTCGAGCTTCAACATTGCCGCGTTCAACCTCGGCAATGCGCTAGGCGCGTGGGCGGGCGGCGTGGTCATCTCGCATGGCCCCGGGCTGACGGCGCTGCCGTGGGTGGCCGCCCTCGCTCCTGTGAGTGCGCTCGCGCTCATCCTCATCGGGCTGCGCCTGCATGGCTCTGGAGAAACGACCGCGCAGTGTCCGCAGGGCGCCTGATCCGACGTCTCCCCCTTCGTTTCAACCCATACGCAATATCACCATGACTGCACAGAACAAAGTCGCGCTCGTCGTGGGCGCACAGGGCGTGATCGGCCGCAACCTGATCGACCACCTTGCCACGCTCGGCGACTGGCACATCGTGGGCCTGTCGCGGCGCGGCGGCGAGTCGAACGGGCGCATCCGCCACATTGCCGTCGACCTGCTCGATGCCGCAGACACGCGTGCCAGGCTGCACACATTGAGCAACGTCACCCACATCTTCTACGCCGCCTAGGGGGCGTGCACCGTATTGCCTTCAAGCGCTGTATGCAGTACCCCAATGTTGAACATGCCGGGTTCGGGCGCCGGATAGGTCGTGACCAGATTTTCATACGTCGCCGCGTCTTTGAAACTTCGACCGTGCAACGCCACCTTGAGATGCTCGATGCGGAAGGTCGAACACTTCCTGGTCACGAATCCGTAGACGTTGTCCGGTAGCTGCAGTTGCTTGGTCATCTCGCTTTCGGCGTCGTGATTGCCGTAGAGGAGATACACCGGAATATTCGCTTTTTTCAGGCGTCCCATTTCCTTTGAAAAGTAGATGCCTGTGTTGTGGTCTTTCCACGGCCCGTCGTATAAGTCGCCTGCAATAATCATGAAGTCGGCTTGCAGTTCAATGGCCTCACTGACCAGATTGGCAAAAGCGGCGCGCGTTGCCCCTCATAGGATGTCTGCTGGGGCGTCGAGCTCAGGCCGACGAGAGGACTGTCGAGGTGTATGTCTGCCGCATGGATGAATCTCAAAATTTCCTCCGTTTTACTGCATCCGAGCAACAGGCTATGACGTTGGGTCAATTCCGCAGACGGACTGAACCATCAGTTACCGCCACTACCGCTTGAACTCGTCCGTGAGTCAGAGCCCTGGAAATTCGCGCCCCGGCCTCAGTCGTTGTTCTAGCTACCCCCAGCAGTCTACAAACTGCCTTTACTAATCCATCTTGCGATGTGCCGCCTTGCTGCTGCAGGACGTACACCGCAGCATTGCCAAGTTCTTCAAGACAAATCTCGTCGATACTGCGACGCGTGTCGGGGTCGCTTCCGGGTACACGGATGCCGTCCCAGGTATTCGGATTGGCATGCGCCGGCCAGTAGAAGACCGTACCGTTGTCCGTTGTGCGGGTCACGTGACTCGGTACAAGAGCGTTCAGATGAGCCTCAATACGGCTGCCAACCCGTGATAGCCCCCAGGAGCGCGTCACCCGCTTGAATGCGGCCGCTTGCGACACAGGCCCTTCCGTCTCGACTACCTTGAGCAACTGGCTGGCAAGGAGCGGCATCAAACTTCCCTCATAGAAGCGGTCGGGGTTGTTTGCGCTCAAATCGGTCAGTTCATACGCAGGTAGCGACGTTAGGGAATCTGCAGACTCTGATTCAGATTCAGCTCTGGCGTACAAAACAGGTGCGTCGGTGGGTTCTGCCTCCTCCATCGGCTCAACGACCGGCTCGCTTTCGGTCGGTGTGGTCGAGACCAACTCGTCCAATCGAGTCAGGAGTTTTCGAATTGGCTCTGCCGGATTCAACCACCAGTCAGTAGACCAGATGCGGTGCAGCTGCCAGCCCAGTCCTTCGAGAACGTGTTGGCGAAGCCGGTCGCGGTCACGTGCTGTAGCGCCCGAGTGATAGGTGCGGCCGTCGCATTCGACCCCCAGCAAGTAGCGTCCCGGGGCACGTGGGTCCACTACGCCGATGTCAATCCGGTACGCCAGCAAACTCACGCCAAGAGGCGTGCCTGCCTTCAGCATGGCCCTATTGTCCGAGACGAAGGGCTGGAGCTTTGCGCGCAGCGTTTGGGCGAGTTCGATGTCGCTGCCCGCGATAGCACTCACCACATCAGCAAACGACGTCGCCCACCGCTCCGCACTCTCGACGACATTCCAATCCGTCTTGGATGCCGCGAAGGTTTCATGCAGCAGTTGCGATGCATCCGAAGACATGGACTCGATGACCTTGTCCTCGACGTTGACAGTGGCCAATGCCGCGATGACGGCCGGAACATCGGTGCCTTGCGGACGCCGTTGGTCCTGACGATACAGGCGCAATCGCCCAGTGACTGCCCGCTGGGCGAGCCAGCTCTTCGGCCACCAGGTATTGGTCGCTGCTGCCCACTGCAATTTCAGCTCAGAGGCATTTAGTGTCGCGACATCCTCCACGTAGAACTTGCTAAGTGGCTCCCATGCCTGATTACGCGCAAGACCGTGCTGGCGCAGGCTGGCAAGCCTGTTGCGAACGGATTCGTCGTGCGCAGACCGGGCAACATCAACGGGAACGGCTGGCGCAGCAGAAAGCACGTCGACCAACGCATCGAACTTACCCAGTTGGTCCAAGGAGAAGGCAATCTTGGGCAGGCCCAGTAGATTCAGCAGGCTCGATGTAGCCTCATCCAGCTTCTTGATTTGAGCCTCAAGCATCGAGACTGCATCGAGGAACTCTTGTTGCCAGCTCGGCGTCCACTCCGTTTTATGGATTGCGGCCAGCGGGTGATTCTGCAAACCAGTCAGTTGTCCCGCCAACGCCCCCATCTGGCGGCAGGTTTCCCGTAATGCCTCAAGCTGAGCCCGGTCGTGTACGTCCGCGTCTGCCCACGGCATTGGGCTCGGCCGCATTTCTGCATACTGCAACGTGGTCCCGATGGCGTCGTAAATGGTCAGGTCGTTCGAATGGATGCGATGCAGGGCATTCGCCACGCCATTCAGGTCGGTGCGCAGCGCGAGCAGCCGTTCGGACTCTCGCTCCCAGTCCTTTACCGTGCGTGCGCCTGCGGCGTCGAGCGCGATACCAAGCTGCTTCAGGACGTCCGCCTTCTTCGCCTTGGAGGAGTGCAGTTCCAAGCAGAACGGAGCAAGCCCCAAGCTGCTAAGCCGGCGGTGCACCACCTCGAGGGCGGCCATCTTTTCGGAGACAAACAGCACGGTCTTCCCCGTCGCCAGAAGATGGGCAATCAAGTTCGAGATGGTCTGACTTTTGCCCGTCCCAGGCGGACCTTCGATAACCAGATTCTTGCCCTCGGCGGCGACGCAAACCGCGCGCAACTGCGAGGAGTCCGACAGAAGCGGTGTGAACAAGTCTTGTGGTCGGAATTTCTCATCCAGAGTGTTTGGCTCGAAACCCGTCGCGCTGTCCGCGAATGCTTGTCCAGGGTTGTTAATCAGATGGGCAACAACACTGCTTTCCTGGAGTTGCTTCTGGCGGTCCTGCAGGTCCTTCCACATCAGGTATTTTGTAAACGAAAAAATACCCAGGTGGACTTGCTCCTTGACCTCCCATCCCTTCAGTTCGCCCACATGCAGCCGGAAGGTTTGCAGTATGCGATTAACATCGATACCCCGGTCGTCGGTCGGCAAGGTGTCAAACGACGGCAATTTCAGGCTGAAGTCCTGCAGCAACTTCTGGAGCAGCGTCGGGTTCACGAGGGCATCGTCGTCGTGACGCACTAGCCGGAAGCCACTCCTGACGGACTGACGAGACAGCGTGACCGGGATGAGCAAAATCGGGGCAAGGTGGCTGGACTCGGCATCTTTGCTCTCCTGCCATTGCAACATCCCGAACGCGAGAAACAGCGTATTTGCTCCGCCTTCCTCCATCCCCGTGCTGGCGGCCCGGAATATTTCGAGAAGCTTGCCCTCCAAGGCATCTTCGCTGATGTCAGTAACGATTTCGTTCCGGCTGAGAGCATCGGCGGCCAAGTCGTCGATGGCTGAGGTGCCATTGCGGCCGGCGTACACGTTGGCATCCCGCCCATCCGCGCCAGTCATCATTTTCGGCAATGCGCGAACGCGAAACTCGCTTCCCTCAGCAAGCCTGTCTTCCAGCGCGCCGGGGTCAGGGCAGATGACGCGCAGCGTAGTTTTGGACGGTTTGAAATTCAGAAGCTTGTTTCGCAACGTCAGGTCGAGCAGCTTGCTCTTCCATTTTGCCAAACGTCCTTCCGGTGTGTCCGGCGCGACATCGTCACGCAATGGCACCACAACCGGGTCCAATGGCGGCAACTGAGGGACATCCTCAATGATGGGGACGTCGACTTCGGCAATCTGGGTGGCAGATTCGTCGATGTGCGACGAGCGAGAGGGCAGCGGGCGAATTTGGACTTCGCGTGCGCGTCGAATGTCCACCGCATACGCGAATTGCTCCTCGTCGTTCAGTTGCTCCTCACCACGAGAGCATGCCCAGCGCAGTGACGGCTTCTGGCCGCCAGCCACGCCGGTGGTCTCAAAGACCATGAATTCGCCCGACTTCACTCGCTTGCGAATCGCCTGGACGTCATCCACCAATGCAGTGGGGAAATCCGTTTCTATCAGCCACACGCCTACCCAGGCGTGGCCCTCCTTGAACAGCACGACAGGATGCAGGCCGGCTTGCTCCAGGCAAGACGCAAAAAGCATCGCAAGGTCGAGACAGGTCGCCAGCTTGCTGTCTAGGATACGTTCGGGAGTTCGGATTTTCTGACCGTCGTTCCCGAATGAGGCCGGCGGATTCGAGTATTGAATGTCCTCGGCAACCACGGTGCTGTAGATGGCCGATACCTGCTTCCAGACTTTTTCACGATTCTTGGATTGGTAGCCGTCCATCGACAGGTCGACAGACGTTTGGCGCAATAATCCGGATGCCCGGGCGATGAGCTTGTCCACGACCCTCGAGTTCGGCATGCAGAACGCAGCCAATAGCTCGGGCAAGGACCGCGTACCGGCCCACTGGTCGTAGGCGAGCACATCAATGCTGTGCGTCGCCGCCGCAAGCTCATTGCCCTGAACGCGCAATGAAGCGGTAATGCTTGCACGTTCGGACTCATCCAGGCGACTGAAATACTGATGGTCTGGGCGCAAGTCAACGGGCGCCAAGCGGCGGCTTTCGCCGGCAGCCAGTGCCTCGAACCGAAATCGGGCACTCTCCGCAAAGGCGGGCACACATTTGACGGTTAGCTCAACGTCCGTGAGCGTTGTCTCCCCATCATTGGTCACCAAAATTTCGCGGATGACCGGGACGTTGTTCTGAACCGCTGCGTACCCTATCGTGAGGTCCGCAATAACCTGGACGCTCGGTAGCGCCGCGTCGGAAGTCGTCAAATTCTCGGCCTCATCTGCCTGTCCCTGCGTCATGACCCGCCCCTTCTTGATTCTCGCCTGGCTCGGTCGAGCGCCTCACAATGCGGGGCGTCACCTTGGCTGAGCCGCGATATTAGTTGTCGTACTGCCGTGATTCCTTCGCAACGAGCGGGCTCGCATTGCTCCGTCAGGGTTGCGCCGATTCATTATATCTGTGGACTCAGTAAGGCCCAGCCCGATTATGTTCTCTTGTCGCGATACCAAAGAGCCTGCGAGAATCAACATTTAGGATAAGAAAGCGGCAGTTCGCGGCGGGCGAGAATTACTTCCGAACATTATTTCCACCTACTCTATTTGGATAGGTTGCGTCATGCTCGTGCGTGCGGCGGAAGCCCCCCCGGGTGGGGCAGCCTCGCCTCTCTTTGAGGCCGCTCTCGCCCAAAGCGCCATACCAGCACATGAAGAACATCTGGGATACAAAATAGATGAGCTACGACCTGTTTTTCACGTTCCGGCAACCAACTCAGCGAAGCACAGTTGAGGAATATTTTGGCCGTCGTCCGCACTACCAGCTCGACGGGTCGGCGGTCTACCAGAGCCGAGACACAGGGGTGTACTTCCTATTCGAGTTTCGGGCCAGCGAAGACGACCCGAACCAGCTTCTGGGTGCGTCACTGAACGTCAACTACTTCCGCCCGCACATCTTCGGCCTGGAAGCCGAGCCTGAGGTCCGCGCGTTCGTGGAGCATTTCCAACCCGGTGTCGAGGACCCTCAAATGCACGGCATGGGCCAAGGCCCATACACTGCGGAAGGGTTTCTCTCGGGTTGGAATGCTGGAAACGCATTCGCTTATGAGGCCATCACTGCGCAGAACAAGGGGCCGTTTCTGTCCTATCCAGAAGCGAAGCTCGAGGTCGCTTGGCGATGGAATCAAACAAAGTCTGCGGTCCAGCAGAAGCTGGGAGAGTCGATGTTCGTGCCCACAATTATGTTTGCCAACATCGGCGGTGAGTTGCAGTCGGTGGTAGTGTGGGGAGACGGGATACCGACACTTATGCCCCCGACGGATGCCATCATTGTGGTCAGGGATGAGCTTGCCCCCAAGCCTCTGTTTCGCCCACGAACGAAAGATACCTGCGTGATAGCGCCATCCGACCTGGCAGACTTGTTTGGCCCCTTTTCTGAGGAGGGTTACGCAATGCCGGTTCGCGTGCCCATGTACGACAAGCCCACCCGTGACATCACCAAGTTCTTCAGCAGCCTGCGCGCGTTCACCGGGCAGTTGCAAGTCGTCTCGGTTGACAACGTTCTGAGCCAAGAACTGCTCAGCAAGTGCCGCTGAATCCGACCATGCACCACGCCTACCAGGTTGTATCGATGACGCTGGACGAGGTTTCGTCCCTGCGCCACGAGTCATCTCGACAAGGCGTGTTCACCGAGTTCGATTTTGTCGCCGGCAATATCCGGCAACGATGGTTCAATATGCCCGGACACCATGATGTGCGACCGGGGATGCATATAACCGCAGTCTTAAGCGAGCCGGGAAATTGGCAGACCTTGCAAGCATGGCGGTTCGATGAACGGAACAAGGTCGTTATGTCCATATCGCCCGTCGCCGGTCTGATTTACCTGTGTCTACTATGTTTGGCTACCGCCGCGCTCCTATGGCTGCTTTTCGTTGAGCACGATGTGGTCCAGATACCGACGGCCGCCCTGGCGTTCGGGGCGTTTGCAGTGGCATCCTGTGCTGGCGGCATGTACTTCGAGTGGCAGAACAGCCGTAGGGTGATGAACCTATTGAAACAAACGGAATGTCAGGAATATTGACCGGCGCGATAGTATGGTACGACTCGATTGCTCCAACATCATCTTTGGCTCCCAACTCGACGAGAAACATCTATTCCTGTGGGCCTGCGAAATCGCAGGCTTCCTGCGGTGGGAGCAGGACACGCTTGTCATGCGCTCCAGACACATATCCGAGACCGCTCTACGCGACCTGCTTGCGCTCTTCTGGCGCTACCAAATTCCAATGGAGCAATTGGCCCAGTTTGAAAGCGAACGAAACACCTCATGGTTTCGCGCGCCTCATATGTATTGGCACAACCGAGTTTTCGGCACTTGAGCGCCAACATCAATAAGAAATGAGAGCCGGCGCGCTCCCGGACCCATTGGTGTCACTTCTGTGCGGTCAGGGCGAGAACACAGTGCGGACGTCTTCAGCAATCCGCTCCAGGCTGCCCGCTTCGAGCCTCAACACAGCCGTAGCTGTGTAATCGCCACCGTTGGTGCTCATCCTCACGAGCAACGTCACATGTCCCACAGATGTCGCCGTTGCGGCCAACGACAACACGCCGTCAATCTCCTCCCAGCGTTTCTCGCCTTGCCAGCCGGTCCAGCATTGGGCCATGTCGTCGAACAACGCTGAAGGCGGTCCACTGAAATACGTGGATGCGACGACTTCCCCGATGAAAGGGGCTCCCGTTACCTCCACTGCCATCGATAACCCTTCAATCGTTCGCGTGATGACGGGACACCTCCACGGATGCTCCGCATCGAAGAGAATCCGCCGCTAGGGTGGCTACCGACATTCGCTATCCAATTTATCCAAGTAACTAATGCCAAACCAAATGACAGGTCCTAACCCGATTCAGGTTTATCTCAGCGAGATTGGCCTGCCATGGCTCCTTACCCGTGCGCACCTTGCTAAGCGGTACGGCGTCCGGCCGCACGCTGTCTATGACTGGGATGCGATTGAGATTGAGACTCCGCGCCCGTTCGTGAATCACTTGCTTTGGCCGCTGTCAGCTCAGGTCTCCCCGCAGTTTTCCCCCAACGAGCCGGCTACCGAATTTTCGGCCGTCTCGTACGTCAGCGACAACGCTGCCGAGAATCTTCGATGCACTGTTGACCAGTTGCAGCCTTTCCTTGGGGACGGAACGGTACTGAGAAGCTCCAACTCTCTTGGACACCGGTGGGTCGCCAGTCTGGCGTCCGTCGAGTTGCATGTGTGGCCGCCCGAGATGCAACAAGGGCTAGCGCTCAATCCCGCTTACGAGAAGGAGTCCAGGCTCAAGGCGGGATGCTGGATTGGCATCACGACGGGATTTCGTCCATGGGTCAGCGAAACAGAAATAGCTCAAATCATGGCTTTCGAGCCGGTGGCCAGAATTCGCGAGGAATGGTTGGGGGCGGCACCTTCTTTCCCTCGGTCTGGCCTGCAGTACGAGTTAGAGTTCACTCGACCGCCTGATGCAGCCTTCGACCACTGCCGTGGGTGGATAGGATGTTCTTCTGACCGAACCGCATTCATCTTCTATGGCCGGGAGCTTTACTTTGTCCCTATGGAGGCTGTCGTTCAGCTTCAGGTCGAACGTGTACTACCGGCAAAGGGTCCGGGTGGGTCATCCCTGCGCGTGCTATGTCGCTGCGACTATGCTGGCCAGGAGACCAAGACACTGACGATTTGTAGTGCGAACGGCGCGGGCGACCTAGATGAATTGGCCGCCACGGTCAGCCGTGCCATTGCGAAACCGCTCGTGCTTTTGCCCCATGTGTATGACTGCTAGTGGTGCCAAGCGCCGTGAGACCGATTCGACCGACGGTCCGAGATGTAGCTTTACGAACGATAGGCCCCTGCCAACACTGGCCGGCATGCGTGTGCGCCCCATGGAAGAGGAGAGGTCGCTATCAGTGAGTTCAGCGCTGGCCGCTTCCGGCCGGAAGCAGTCGTTCCTGCAATAGGAGCGACTAGCCCTTATTATGGGTTGTCAAGACAGTTGTCAGACGGTTTCCAATCGGACGCAGATTGCCAACACATTCACGATGGCACATTTGACCAGCTCTAAAGCAACCCTACGCGTCACCGGGGACGACCTTGACCCTGAAGAAATCAGCCGTCTGTTTGGCGGCAAGCCCACAACTGCCCAGCGCAAAGGCGACGCAGTCGTCGGTCACAATACTGGCCAGACACGTATTGCCGAGTTTGGTATGTGGAGGCTCCGGGCAACGTCACGGGAGCCAGAAGACATTGACGGCCAGATTTCGGAAATTCTCGGACAGCTTTCCGATGACCTAGAGGTCTGGCGGACTATTGGCCAGCGCTACAAGGTCGACCTGTTCTGTGGTCTATTCATGAAAAATGGCAACGAGGGCTTGTCGCTGTCATCTGCCTCTCTGCATGCCCTGGCGGTCCGGCAAATCGAAATCGGATTCGACATCTACGGTCCAGGCTACGAAGTCCAACGTAGCGACGCCGGTACAGAACCATGAACAGAACAGAACCGCTCCCATACTTTCGCTACCATCCGGCTCCCCTTGCTACCGGCGCTGTCGCTACCAGCGAAAAGATATGCGCTTGCTGCAATCAGGCGCGAGGTTACATCTATGTGGGACCAGTCTATTCAGTCAACGATTTGAATGAGGCGTTGTGCCCGTGGTGCATTGCCGATGGCTCTGCAGCCAGCAAGCTGGACGCATCTTTCGCTGACTCTTACCCTTTGGCCCGAGCGGGTGTGCCAGCTGAAGTTATAGATGAGGTGAATCTTCGGACGCCGGGCTATATATCTTGGCAACAGGAGTGGTGGCTTTCTCATTGTGATGACGCTTGTGAGTTCCATGGCGATGCCAGCATCCAGGACGTCGAGTCGGCATCCGACACAACCAAGCAAGCTTGGCTGCTAGAGTACAAACAGGACGAGGTGGCGTGGAGACGGGTTGCGGAGGGTTACCAACCAGGTGGTGACTTCGCTCTGTACAAATTCGTCTGTAGGCACTGCCGGCAGGTGTTATTCGCTTGGGACTTGTGCTGACCAGAAGTGAAGTAAATGCCAGGGCGTCCGCTCACGGCCAGAAACGGACAGCGACGCAATCAGCTCAACAGACAATAACGGGCCCCGGCTGACTACCGAGCTAGGAACGACCCAGAGGCGTCTCCGCGGATACCCCATGAATACCAGGAGCCATTACTCGCCAGAGAAATAAGAACGAAGTCGCCGGCATCTGCGTCGAACGCAAGCCGGTAGCTCCCGTCCTCGGCGACGACGTAGGCTCTTCGCCTACCTTTCGACAGGCGCTGGTGTACCGGAATGAGGGTGTCGTCGCATTCGTATTTGGTCGGGTACGGTTCGACCAGGAGGTCACGCATCTTGCTGAGCTCCCGCTCTACCTTGCTGACGCTCCAGGGATTACCAGCCGTGCTCCCCGCGGGCGGCAAGCGATATTCGGCCAAGTATCGCTCCATATCCTCGATAACTTTGGACCTGAGCAATCTCAGCGCCCCCTGTGTTTCCGGCATTTTCTCTCCATGTAGTCATCGGCTTTAAGTGACCGCCGCATCATGATATGACTGTCTGCAAGAGGTCGGTAGCAGCCGCCGACAGATGGTGTCCCGGCCGACCGCTCCCGGCCAGGAGCAGTCACTTGTCGTCGCCAATGACCGGTAAGGAAGCGCTGACGATATCCGTGAAGGACTCGCTCCAGCTTCGCCATTCATCACTGAGATGAAAATGGGCAATCTCATTTCCATTGAGCGTTGCAAACTTCTCAGCGCAGGAGATTAAGAACTCTCCTATCGCCTTCATTGCCGACGGCGTGCCTTGGATAGAAATGTCTGCACACTCTAGCAGCCCCCCTTCGAACTCCGGCGCACCTTCTTTGGGGTGGCAGTATATTTTGAACACTCTTTGCTGTTGCCGCATGGTTTGTCGGTGTCACCATCCATCTGCTGATGTTCAGCTTGTCCTATGTACCTAAGGAGGGGCAGGAATGGTATGCCGCACTCCGTTCCTACAGGGCGTTGGTCTTCATGTTCACGCGTTTCCCCTTGTGGCTGGCGGCGCTGTGCATACCTGCGATAGTCGCCGGCATAGTTCGTCGTGCGCGTAGCTTGCAGTGAGGCAGTTGGCGAGCGAGATACCCGTGGTTGGCCAGAGCTGGTTCACGAGATATGCTCGCGTCCGCAACACGTCCGGCTCTATCTGGCGAGACTGAACCCAAACAACTAACCCATCAATTCAAATGGGCTTCTTAAAATGGCTCTGCGCCACTCTTGCTGTTGTGGCTAGCTCATTCTCGTTCGCTGCCCAGGACGAGAAGGTTTGGGATGTATTGGCTGCCAAAGACTCGGCGGGAAATGTACGGCGGATTATCCGCCATCGCAGCGAGATGCCCAGTTGGGTCCAAAGGCGGTCGTTTGGGGCACTCGTTGTGATTTCTTGGCCTAACGCTGACCACGCGGGCATGCCTACCAAGCGCGAGCTGAACTGCACTACGCGTTTGAAGATGGGCTGCAGGCTGCGGAAGAGCGCAACCGAACAGGTGTGCTTGCCGCAGTGGTGACGGGGGATGGCAGGGTCGAGTGGTATTACCAAGCTCGCTCACACGACGAATTCATGCGTGTACTCAACGAGGCGCTACAAGGTAAGCCGCGTTTGCCAATCGCCATTTCGCTGGAGCACGACCCCGAGTGGTCTACGTATCGGAGCCTTGCAGGACGGCGATAGAGTGCATCGACGAGTCGAGTCCGCTGCGAAGGGGGGGCGGCGCCTGAGGCTCGTCGGGCACCGGCTGTATACGTGCCGGAGGTCTGCTGGTTGCTATGCAGGCCGAGCCCGGACCTCAATCGAAAATGTTCGTACGGAATATGGCTGACATCAAGTGTTCTGAGACGGCAGCAAGGTTTAGTTTGACTTTGTTGGGCCGCGGCCAAGATGAAGTTCGATTTCTCGCGCGCTTAACCTCTCCGCGCCCGACCTCGACAGCGCGAACACCTGACGGGCCCCGTCGGCCGGCGGCCTGTAGAGTTTCCCGAGAATGTCCTGCAGGCGCTGCGGCATTTGTACCTACCAGCCAAGAAGCTGCCGCGCTCGTTTCATGACCCAATCCTGTTCCGCCTCTGAGAAGTCCCACTCGCCACTCTGCACTTTCAGCGCGAACCCCTTACGCACGTTTGCCAGGCAGCGCTCTTGAGTCAATGCTGGATTCTCGGCAACCTTGCGCATGCAGTAGGGGGCGCACTGCTGCGCCAAGTCCTCACAGCACTCATATCGCTCAACCCATTCTTCGTCGGCGAGCCCCGAGACGTACCGGCCGTTGACCAGCCGGACCAAGAGTTTCGGTTGTGCGCCTGGCACAGAGGCCGGTGGCGTATTGCGCGGAAAATCGGCAGGAATCGCCCGGTTCGACATTACTCCCCCCTCCTGTTGTCTCCGTGGATGCTGGAAAGCCAACCCCGAATACGTCGCTGAGCTTCCTCGTCGCTGATGCCACGAGACGAATCGAGAAGAACAAATCGGTCGACAAATTCCCCTGGTGTACGGCCAAAATGGAGAGCCCCATACACCGAATCGTCAATCGCCATCCAGTTTTGCAGGCCCTTGCCGTACACGTAGCTGGTGATGATATGGGTTCGTTCGGAGCCGACCAGGACGTAACTCAGTCGCGGCTTAATGCCGAGGGTCGTGCCCACAACCCGTCGACCTAGCTCTTGCGGTAGATACGAAACGACCTTGTCCAAAGGCAGCTTCTGCAGCCAGGAGGTTGTGAGGACGATTTCCACCTCGGGGTATGGCTCGAGCATTTCGGCCAGCAGCGGCGCGTACTCAAGCAATGGTCTGCCTGAATCCAACGTCACTTCGCCGGTTGTCGTATCGACCAACGCGTGACCAGCGTGGAGCGTACCGTCGTAGTCGACGAACAGGGTTGGGGTGGCTGAGCGCTGCTCAAGCTCAGGCTGTGGGGTGACTTTGAGCG
The DNA here is from genome assembly GCF_905397375.1 of Ralstonia mannitolilytica. Taxonomy (GTDB): domain Bacteria; phylum Pseudomonadota; class Gammaproteobacteria; order Burkholderiales; family Burkholderiaceae; genus Ralstonia; species Ralstonia mannitolilytica. The sequence goes on along the minus strand of NZ_CAJPVG010000001.1, from coordinate 1,017,103 downwards.
TGTCTTCCGCCGTCAGCGAGGTTGCCTGCCAGTTCACTGCATGCCCAAGTGCACGGAGCGCTATATCCGCATCTGACCTCGGCAAAACCATCATGGCCAAACCCAGTGCTTCCAATACCTTGAAAAGTTGGTCTGTTCTGGACGGCTCCCCGTTCTCGAGGCAGGAGAGCGTCTCGACTGCAATACCGCAATAGTCCGCCGTGTCCTCGACGGACAACTCGCTGCCCACGCGCCGACTGCGTACGAGCTGCCCCAATGTCTGGAGTTCACTCGCCAGAGGATTCTTGCCGGACTTCCGAGGCTCTTCTGACATGGTCTCAATGCGCCGCCATTGGTCAGCGGCGCTTCCTCTTGAACACCATCCCATGCTAGCGCTAGGTACAGCGACCGAGACAAGAAAAATACTGGGTTGTTGCGCGAAGAGATTTTATTTTGGACAGGTTATGCCTTATTCCGTGCCGATAGGACAGGTTATGCTTTGCACACCCATCTACCGGCCGGAATAAGTGTCCCTGCGTTGTGGCCAGCTTATGCTTTATTCATTGGCCACGATTTGAACAACGGCACAAAACTCAATAATCGCGGTATTACAAGGCTTTGCGGGCGATTGTTGTCTGTTCTCTTCCGCTGCCGTTCATTGGCAGCCGGCCAATCGCGGGGCAACTTTGGTCATCCAAGATGAGTTGCCCCCAAAAGTCACGAGCGGATATCGCAATCCTTTCCTTCTCGCCGTCCATCCTGCCGGAGGATGCGCCAAAGACCTCGCCGTCTTTTCAGCCAGCGGGACATGATTTCAGTTCTGGACGGGAAATACGCCCACTGCCTTTGTTGGGGGATGCCCCTCATTTGGGGTAACGACACGAGAAATCTAAGCTGCAGGACCGCTCTACCTGAGAAGGAAGCTCATCATGACTCTTCAGCCAGACAGCAAGCAGCCCACACCTGATCCCGCGGAACGCCACGCATTTCTTTCCGTCACCCTATTGGCTCTCGCAATTCACGTCGCCAAAATCGAACCTCTCGGATGCGGTGTATCCGGAAGCGTATCGAGGAGGCCGTCGGAAAGTGCTACTGATCGCGGCCGACGAGCGCTACCTGCTGACCGCAAACGGCACCTTTTTCTCTACGGGCAACCATCCGGTTGAAACGCTCTTGCCGATGTATCACCTCGACCAGGCAGGGTTCGAGTTCGATGTTGCAACGCTATCCGGCAACCCGGACAAGACTGGGTCGGCGACGGGACGGAAGTCACCGCAACCCGGTATATGCAAGTCTGCCCAGTGACCCGGCATTTTCTCGATCTAAACGAGCCCTTCTTCTGGACGAAGCACGAGAACGCTCGTGAAGAACGCTATAGCGTCGTCAGGCACCCGCGCGGCGACGGTGTCCACGGCCTCCAGATACCAGTCTTCGGCCCAACCGGCCTTGAAGGTGCGGTGAGCCTTGGCGGCAAGCACATTGATAGCAGCCCCGAAGCGCGCATCCTTCTGAGCCAGGTCGGCGCGGCCGCTTTCCGCGCTGCTCGAAAACGCATAGACGGCCACCCGACTCCGCTCCTTTCTGCGGGCCTTTCACGTCGCGAGCGTGAAATCCTCCAGTGGATTGCCGCGGGTCGGCGTCAAGCCGAAATTGCGGCTGCTTTGGGGCTGTCCGAACGAACCGTAGAGAACCATCTGCGAAAGGCGCGCCATCGTTTGGGCGTCGCCACCACCGACCAAGCCGTGAGCTTTGCGTTGGCGAATGCCGCGATCGGCCCTGCTGACCCTCCGGCGTAGGGCGCCAGCCGGCGAGCCGCAGTGGTGTTGCGGGGCGGCGCCGGACGCAGGCGGAACGCGGTGGCCCGCCCCTCGCCGGCCCGCCGCTCGTGGTGCCCCTATCCCAGCAGGACGGCAGCAAGCAAACTGCCGTTCGCAGAATAGGCACCACACCGCTCACCGAACGTGCTGCGCTATCCCCCTCAGCTCCGCTAGCGCGGGACGCAGCAGTGCCAGATGAACGCCGTCCTGCGCATACACGGACCTCGCGATTCTCGAATGCAGCTTCGTCTCCGGCTTGCCGCATCCGACCCAGTATCGGTAATAACCGCTCCGGATGGCTTCAGCGTCGGCGCCCGTGACGATATGCGCGCCGCTCTTGTAATGCTGTTCGATCTGCCTGCACAGCGCCTCGAGGGCTTTGTCAGAGGACGTGGCCATTGTTCGCTCCTGTCTCCAGCAGCGGCCTGGCGTCACCGGAAGGGACGCCGCGCCCACGGTCCGCGCCCAAGGGAACAGCGCGCCTCCGCGGTCCCTTTCCGCCAAGGCCTCCCGCAGGCGTCGAACGGTTACTCCTCGGTCATTTCCGCGTGCACCTTGCGGATCATCAGGCGCGCGCGCTGCCGCACCGTCGCCAGCGCCTCCTCGTCGGTTTTCGCGCGACAGATGTACGACTCGCCCAGGGGCCTGCCCGGCGCAAACTTCCCTTCCGGAATGGCACTCCAGGAGACACGGAAATAAGGCGATTCCAACAGTTCGGAATCGCAGGTGACGAGATAGCCGTCTAGCTGGGATGTGGTTTCCATAGTCATTGCGAGACCATCGCGACGATTCGGGGAGCAACCTCCATACCGCCCGAACCCGGCCCACTCAGGCGCCGCTGACGCCCCGTTCCAGGAAAGAAGGCGTGGGACCTCAATCGCGGGCGGGGGCGTGCGGGCAGGCCGGGAAGTGGGCGCATCGTTCACTTCGACGGGTCGGTCCAATGCACCCAGCATCGCGGCCAGCGCCGGTCGAACGAACCACAGCTGGATCCCATCATTGGCAAAAATTGCACGCGCAAGGCAGCGGTGGAATTCGGAATGGGGTTTTCCACAATCCGACCAATAGCGGTAGTAGGCCATGCGAACCGACTCGGCATCGTCGCCGACCAGATCAGCATCGGCTTGCCCATATTTGCCGTTGACGACGGCCCGCAGGATATCGGCTGGCGCAGCGTTCACGGTTTCACTGTTCGGGGTAGAAGACAGAATGGGCAGTATAGGAAATGGTTCGCCCGATCGATGTAGGCGTGAAGCGGCCAGCCGGTCTGATGTCGATCAAACCGTCTCGGGCCAGGCCGTCATGCCGCATCTGCAGGCGACTGCCGTGCGCATTGTGCGTTTGCACCATGAGCGGTATCGTGTCGCCCAATCCGGCGCGATGCCGACTCCCCCGCGCGCGCCTGCGCACCGTACCTGGCAATTCCCGTGACCGACCTCCCCACCCTTTCCTGGACCGACGCTGAAACCGGCGCCGTCCATACCACCCTGTGGCGCTCCGAAGCCGGCAACCCGCCGCCCAGGCGCGTCGTCATTGCCGATGACCGCACCACCGCCGATGCGGCCTACCGCCTGGCCTGCGAAGGCACGGCGCTGCTCTGGCGAGGCGACTTCCACAACGCGCGCCAGCTGCTGCAGGCGATGGCGCGCCGCACCGAACGCAAGCCGCGCAAGCAGGCCACCTCGCCCGTCGACGCTTTCAACCTGCACCGGCAAGCGCAGTCGCAACGAGCGCGCACGCTGGGCATGCTGCTGATCCCGCTGGAGGCGGACTACGCGGTCCCGCTGCGGCGTGCCCCCGACGTGCGCGAGGCCTGCACCGAGGCGTACGGCACGAGCAACGGGGCTTCAGTCGTCTCGCTGCGCGAGCTGCTGGGGCTGATCGGCGCGCATGAATGGCGCAAGAAGGGTGTCGAGATTCCCGCGCTGGGCGGTGAACGCATTCACCCGCATTACGGCGTGTTCTCGCCGGTGCGCGGCGAATACATCGACCTGGTAGCGCGGGCGCCGCTTCCGTCAAGGGCACTTGCATTCGACATTGGCACAGGCACGGGTGTGCTGGCAGCGGTGCTGGCCAAGCGCGGCGTGAAGCGCGTGGTCGGTACCGATCAGGACGCGCGAGCCCTGGCCTGCGCGCGCGAGAATGTGGCGCGCCTCGGCCTGCAGGGCCAGGTAGAGGTGGTGGAAGCGGACCTTTTTCCCGAAGGCCGGGCGCCGCTCATCGTCTGCAACCCGCCGTGGCTGCCGGCGCGGCCGAGCTCTCCGGTCGAGCGCGCCGTATATGACCCGGACAACCGCATGCTGCGCGGTTTCCTGGAAGGGCTCACCGCGCATCTGGAGCCCGATGGCGAAGGCTGGCTGATCCTCTCGGACTTTGCCGAACACCTCGGCCTGCGCACGCGCGATGCCCTGTTCGCGATGATCGACGCGGCCGGCCTGCAGGTCATCGGCCGCGACGACATCAAACCCAGGCACCCCAAGGCTTCCGACCCGGCAGACCCGCTTCATCAGGCGCGCGTTGCCGAGGTCACGTCGTTGTGGCGGCTGAAAGCGCGCTAGGCCTTCAGCGCGGCGTTGCCAGGTAGTCGAGCACGCCCTGGCCGGCTGCAGCACCCGTCGCAAAGCACGCTGTCAGCAGATAGCCGCCCGTCGGCGCTTCCCAGTCGAGCATCTCGCCTGCGCAGAACACGCCGGGCAGGCGCTCGATCATCAGACTGGCGTTCAGCGCCTCGAAGGCCACGCCTCCGGCGCTGCTGATCGCCTCGTCGATGGGCCGGGCGCGGGTGAGCCGCAGCGGCAGCGCCTTGATGGCGTTTGCCAATTGGGCAAGGTCGGCAAAGGCCTCTTTCGACAGGCACTCGCGCAGCAGGCCGAGCTTCACGCCGGTGATGTTCAGCTTGCTCTGCAGATGGCTCGACATCGAGCGGGAGCCGCGCGGGTGCTTCACCGCATCCAGGACGCGCTGCGCGCTCCACCCGGGCGCGAGGTCCAGCCAGATCGTCGCTTCGCCATGCGCTGACAACACCTCGCGGATCGGTGCCGCCAGTGCATAGACGAGGCTGCCTTCAATGCCCGTCTGCGTGACAACGAACTCGCCCTGGCGAAACTGCATCGCGCCGTCATCACCGGACGGCAGCCCGATCGCCACGGACTTGACCGGCTGGCCCGCAAAGCGCTCCTGAAAGAACGGGCTCCAATCGGCGTCGAACCCGCAATTGGCCGGCTGCAGCGGCACCACGTGCACGCCGCGCGCCTGCAGCAACGGCACCCATGCACCGTCTGAACCGAGGCGCGGCCAGCTTCCGCCGCCCGTGGCCAGCACCACGGCGTCCGCCGGTACGAGCCGCTCGCCGTCGGGCGTATCGAAACGCAGCACGTGCGCGTGCTGCGAGGGCTCTGCCCAGCCCGTCCAGCGATGCCGCATGTACAGCTTCACGCCGGCCTCGCGCAACCGATGCAGCCAGGCACGCAGCAACGGCGCGGCCTTCATCTCGGTCGGGAACACGCGGCCCGAGGTGCCCACGAACGTGTCGATGCCCAGTCCGTGGATCCATCCGCGCAACGCGTCCGGGCTCAGGCGCTGGATGAGCGGCGCGAGCACATCCCGCCGTGCGCGATACCGGCCGACAAACGCGTCGAGCGGTTCGGAGTGCGTGATGTTCATCCCGCCGATGCCCGCCAGCAGGAACTTGCGCCCAGCCGACGGCATGGCATCGAACACGTCGACGCGCACGCCTTGGCGAGACAGGACTTCTGCCGCCATCAGGCCGGCGGGGCCGGCGCCGATAATGGCGACTTGCGGAGCGTTTTGCGATTCGGGCATGCGAAGAAAGGTCCGGAGCACCGCGGGCAAGCGGGGGGGCGCCATTGTCCCATCCTGTCGCGATGGCCTGCAATCGACGTGCCCCATCGTCCGCGTGCGGGCCGGCTCCCGTGCGGTGAGCTGCTTTTCGGTAAACTCACGCCTTCACCCGCGTATTCCTTCAGGCACTGCGCCTGCGCCCATGGCGCCGCATGCCGCCAGGCTGTCCCACGATGTCCAACAAGACCCACGAAATCCGCCCCAACCAGTCCATCGAGCTGCTCAAGGAACTGCACATCCTCACGCGCGACGGCAAGATGAACCAGGACAGCCGGCGCAAGCTCAAGCAGGTCTACCACCTGTTCCAGTTCATCGAACCGCTGATGGCCGATGTGCAACAGGCCAAGGGCCACGTCTCGCTGGTCGATCACGGCGCCGGCAAGTCGTACCTCGGCTTCATCCTGTACGACCTGTTCTGCAAGGAACACCCCGGTGACGGCACCTCGCACATCTACGGCATCGAAACGCGCGAAGAGCTGGTCGCCAAATCGACCGAGCTGGCCGCGCGGCTCGGGTTCAAGGGAATGTCGTTCCTGAACCTGTCGGTGGCGGAGTCGATCACATCGGACCAGCTGCCCGCCACGGTGGACATCGTCACCGCGCTGCATGCCTGCAACACCGCCACGGACGATGCGATCCGCTTCGCACTCGAAAAGAAGGCCAAATACATCGTGCTCGTGCCCTGCTGCCAGGCCGAGGTGGCGGGCGTGCTGCGCAAGAACAAGAGCAAGTCGCTTGGCAACGCGCTTACCGAAATCTGGCGCCACCCGCTGCACACGCGCGAATTCGGCAGCCAGGTCACGAACGTGCTGCGCTGCCTGCAGCTCGAAGCGCACGGCTATCAGGTGAGCGTGACCGAGCTCGTCGGCTGGGAGCACTCGATGAAGAACGAACTGATCATCGCGCAGTACAAGAACCTGCCGCGCCGCCGCGCCACCGAGCGCCTGAACGAGGTGATCAGCACGCTGGGGCTGGAAGAGCTGCACGAGCGGTTCTTTACGCCTGCCTGACACAGGCCGCGTCCGTGCTGCCGCGCCCGCAAGGCGCCTGCTAACGGGCGCGATAGTGCTCGCTCATGTAGTCGACGAAGGCCCGGACCTTGGGCGCTACATGGCGGGTATGCGGATAGAGCGCGTAGTAGATGCGGCGGCCGAGCGTGCAGCCCGGCAGCACGTGCACGAGGTGCCCACGCGCCATCGCCGGCCGCACGGTATTCCATGTGAAGGCGGCAATGCCGACGCCCGAGAGCGCGGCGGCATAGGCGGCGGTAATCGCATCCGTCGTCAGCCGCCCTCCCACGGAAACGGACACGGTGGTGCCCTGCGCGGTTTCAATCGACCATTCGGCGGCCGTCCGCGAGCCCGAGAACGCGATCAGCTCGTGCTGGCCGAGGGCTTGCGGCGTCGTGGGCAGCCCGCGCCTGGCGAGATATGCCGGCGATGCCACCAGCACGATGCTGGATTCGGCCAGCGGCTTCGCCATCAGGCTGCTGTCGCCCAGGGGCCGGCTGATCCGCAGAGCCACGTCAACGCCTTCCGCAACGAGGTCGACCATCTCGTCGCTGCAGGACAGATCGAGGCGGATATCGGGGTAACGCTGCTGGAAGGCCGGCAGCCAATCGTCGAGCTCGAGCGTGCCGATGGCCAGCGGTACGCTCACGCGCAGGGTGCCGGCAACGCGCTGATGCTCGTTTGCCATGGCCTGCGAGGCAGCGTCCACGCGCGCGAGGATGTCGACGCAGGCTTCGTGATAGCGCTGTCCGGCCGCGGTGAGCGAGAAGCGGCGCGTCGTGCGATTGAGCAGCTGTACGCCCAGTTCGGCTTCGAGCCGCTTGAGCTGGCGGGACACTGAGGAATGCGTGCTGTCCAGGCGCTCCGCCGCAGCGGAAAACCCTTGCGCCTCCACGATGGCGCAGAACACACGCATGGCAAGCAACTGGTCCATGGTCGAATGGGCTCGGCAGGCACCGTGTGCCTGGCCGCCCGTGTAGCCGAGGCGTCGGATGCTATCACGCGCGCCCGCGCCCTACGCCGCCTGAAGCGCCATCACCTCGCGCGTGCGCATGACCGTGCCGAATGTGTCGGCAATCTCCGCCAGCGCAGCACGATGCAGCTCATCGTGCGACACGCTGATCCGTTCGTCGACCACGATATCGCGCGTGGCGCAGGCATCGTCCACGACGATCACCTCGAACCCGGCCGGCACGGCATCGCGCGCGGCGCCGGCCACGCAGGCGTGCGTCATGAGGCCGCATATGACCAGATGCGTCATGCCGTCGCGCTTCAGTTCATCGGCCAGGCCGGTGCCGGCAAACACGCTGACCGCGCTCTTCTGCACGAGGCGGTGGCCGGGCCGCTGGCGGACGTCCGCATGCATGGCGGCATGCCGCGAGAAGATGGGCGCCTGAGCCGGCGCCACGTGCTGGACGTGCACGACCTGCCAGCCCTGCCGGTCGGCAACGTCGATCAACGCGTTCGCATGGGCCAGCGCCTGCACGCCGTCGGGAACGGGCAGCGCGCCGGTGAAGTACTCATCCTGGAAATCGATCACGAGCAGCGCCGTGCGCCGGGCGGGAAGCGATGCCGGCGCGCTTGCACCGAGGATGCTGCGCAGGGTTGGCTTGGACATATCGGCTCCTGAAGAAACGGTCAGGAGCACAGTCTGTCAGGGCGTGCGCCACACAGCCAGCGCTGCCCGGCGACAGGCTCTGTGCATTGCGTGCACAGATCGATGCATCGGCGTCTATGCCAGGCGCTCGCTTACCTGTTGCAAGCGCTTGTCTTCGTACATCGCCGCGTCGGCGTCGCGCAAGGCCTCTTCGAGGCGGCCGCCCTCGTGGCAGGTGGCCGCCCCCATCGAGAAGGCCAGCGCCGGGCCGGAGTAGAACTGGTTGTTGAGCTCAACCAGCGTGCGCAGGCTTTCCATCAGCGTCTCGCCGGCTTTCTCGTCGGCCCCGGGCATCAGCACCGCAAACTCGTCGCCGCCGATGCGGGCTGCATGCGCGGGCTTGTCGATGGCCTTGCCGAGCACCTCACCCGCGCGGCGCAGCAACGCGTCGCCCGCCGCATGGCCGAGCTGGTCGTTGACCGTCTTCAAGCCGTTGAGGTCGATCATGATTACCGTCACGGGGAACGGCCCCTTGCGCTCTAGCCGGTTGATCTCCTCCACATAGAACGACCGGTTCTTCAGCTTGGTGAGCACGTCGTGCTTGCCCAGGTATTCGAGATACGACTCGGCCTTCTTGCGCGCGGTGATGTCGGTCAGCGCCAGCAGCACCATGTCCCAGTCCTGCTCGCGGCCGGGGAACACCGAGAACTGCAGGTGGATATTGACCGGATTGCCGTCGAGCCCGTAGTTGACCACTTCGCGCTGCTGGAAGAGCTTGCCGTCCCACAGGTCGATCAGCTGCTCGCGGAAATGCGGGCGCATGTCGTCGCGAAACACCTCGGGCAGCCGGCCCAGCAGATCGTTGCGGCTGCGCGCCTTGAACATCTCGAGCGTGAAGCCGTTCACATCGAGCACCTGGATTTCCTGCATGCAGCGCTCGACGAATTCAGGATGCACATCGGTAAAGGTGCGGAAGTCGGTGATGCCCTGCATGCGGACCTCATCCAGCAGCGACTTGATGGCGCTGAAGTTCTCCACCCACAGCGACACCGGCGCGTGCTCGAACACGCCGCGCGCATACATCTGGCTGGCCGCGGCGCGGCGGCGCGCGTCTTCCAGCTCCGTGATGTCGTCCACCGCCACCAGCACGCGGTCCCACGGCTGCGCGTGATCGGGCAACAGCACGCCCTTGAGCAGGATGTCGAGCCGGCGGCCGCCCAGCGTGTAGTTGACGCTGCGGCTCTCGAACGCGCGCTCGCCGGCCCACAGCTGCACCAGCTCGCCGACGTGGGCTTCGAGCATGTCGTCGCGCAGCACGTCGGCCAGGCGCGCGGTCAGGGTGGCGGCATCGGGTGCGCCGTACATCGCCAGCGTGCGCCGGTTCACGCGCAGCACCTTGATGCATGCGGAGCAGGCCGCCACCCGCGCAGCATCCTCTTCAAGAAACCGCCGCAGATCCGTCACGCCCGCGGCGCGCCACTGGGCAAAGAGCTGGTGCAGGTCGCTGTAGTCCTCCAACCACAGCGAGGTCGGCGTGACGTCAAAAAAGTCGATCAGGTCGACCCCCACAGCCGCCGGGCTGCTGACACTTCCGGGCGCGGATTGCATGCGTTGCTTAACAGAAAACAGGACAACCCCGAAGCGTACCGGCTTTGCGCCATACCGCGCATGACGCCCCCCTCATCCGGAAGGATTACCCCCGTGGGCGGCGCCCTTTCCATTGCTGCGGCGCAGCTAGGGCTCGGCATGCAGGAAAGTTCCCCACTGGTTCTTTGTCATCGGCCGCCGCATTCAATGTCTCTTTAACCGGTGTTGTAAAAATCACCATGCCGATTTTTAAATCGCTTTCACAAAACAGCATGCCGGTACTTTTCTTTCAACGCGATTTGAAAAACCTACCCGACCCCCGCCATCACCGCAGCTGTCTTCACGCTGCGTGGTGCCAAAACTGCAATCCTGGCGCGGGTTTTGTGCGGGTGTGAATTAAAAAACTTCGTCTCGATTCGCACAACGTTTCATCCAGAATCCGTGCATCCCGTGCGCGGCCAGTGATGTGTACCGCGCAAGAAACGGGAAATTCCTTGTCCCGATTCGGCGACTCACCACCGGACCTGCTTTCGGACCCCGGGCCGCCGATTCGTTTCCATCTCAGGAGAAATGCAATGCGGGATTCGACCACCCGTCGTCGTACGCCGACGACACGCTCGTTCAAGCTGGCACTTGCCGCGCAAGCCGTGGCGGCGCTGATTCTGGCCGCGTGCGGCGGCGGCGCAGACGATGCGCTCACGCCGGCCGGCGGCAAGCTGGACGCCAACGGATCGCAGCAGCAGGGCAACACCAACAACGGCAATGGCAACGCCCAGGCACCGGCGGTCGACGCATCGGTGCCACCGGTCGAGCTTCCCGACTACATCAAGCCCGTCAACTACAAGCTGTGGTTCCGCCCCAGTGCAGACCTGAACAGCTTCTCGGGCCGCGCCGACGTGGAGATCAAGGTCACGAAACAGACGGGCGCCGTCACGCTGGCCGTGCGCGACCTCAAGTTCGACGCCTCGCGGCTGACGCTCACGCCCACCTCCGGCAATGGCCCGTCGCGCGTGCTGGTGCCGATCCCGCAATCGCAGGGCGCGTTCTACGACCTGCGCGACCCCACCGGCGACATCAAGCCCGGCAACTACGTGCTGCACATGGAATGGACGGGCACGATCAACTTCACGAAGGCGGAAGGCATCTTCAAGCTCGGGCTGCAGGCCGCCACGGGCGAGAGCTCCGACGCCATCGTCACGCAGGGCGAATCGAACTTCGCGCGCGAGTGGTTCCCGAGCTGGGACGAGCCCGCCTTCCGCAACACCTTTGAGGTGACGGCCGAGATCCCGGGCGACTGGAAGGCCGTGGCCAACGGCAAGCAGACCGGCGCAACCAAGCTCCCGGACGGCTACCAGCAGGTCACCTTTGCGAAGACGCCGCCGATGCCCGCCTACCTGCTCTTCTTCGGCGGCGGCAAGTTCGACATCCTGGAAGACCAGTTCACGAGCCCGCTCGACGGCAGCAACATGCGCCTGCGCTGGTGGGTGCCGCCCGGCGAGGCGCACTCCGCGGTGGCCGGCATGCAGTTCACCAAGGAAGCGCTGAACCACTACTACAACTACTTCCAGATCCCGCTGCCGTTCGACAAGATGGACACCATCGCGGCCAACGACAGCTACAACAACAAGAACGCCGGCTTTGGCGGCATGGAGAACTGGGGGGCCATCTTCGAGTTTGCCGACCAGGTGCTCGTACCGCCCGAGGGCGCGCCCACCTCGGTCCACACGATGGGCAAGGCGCGCTCGTTCGTGGTGGTGTCGCACGAGCTGGCGCACCAATGGTTTGGCGACCTCGTCACGCTCGACTGGTGGGACGACATCTGGCTCAACGAATCCTTCGCCAACTGGTTCGAAAACGTCACCAAGATCACGCTGCACCCGGAGTTCCAGGGCAACACATGGGCGGACTACGCGGCGGTCAAGCAACGCGTCTACACGCTTGACCTGCAGCCGACGGCCGTGCCGGTCCAGCACAACCTCAGCGACGCAGGTTCGATGGACTTCCTGGACCGCTTTGCCTACAACAAGGGCGGCCATGTCCTGCAGATGATCGAGAACTACGTCGGCAAGGACGCCATGCGCCGCGGGCTGCAGAGCTACCTGAACAAGTACAAGTTCGGCAACGGCACGCCGCCGCGCCTGTGGGCAGAACTGGAGGCCGCCAGCGGCAAGCCGGTGGGCAAGGTCGGCGACAGCTTCGTGCGGCAGACCGGCGTACCGCTCGTCACCATTGACGCGCAGTGCAACCCGGCCACCGACAAGAACGTGCTGACCATCACGCAGAAGGCGTTCCCGAACAAGAACGTGTACTCCGGCTACCAGTGGAACATTCCGCTCACGCTGGCGTACGGCGACGGCTTCGCGCAGACGCAGACCGTGGTGCTGGATCAGCAGACCGCGCAGGTGACGCTGCCGACGTGCTCGGCCGTGCTGGCCAACCCGACGGGCCTCGACTACTACGTGACCAACTACAGCCCGACGCTGTGGAGCGCGCTGCTGGCGCAGGCCGGTTCCATCAGCAACAAGGCAACGACGACCAACATCGCGGGCGACGCCACGCAGTTGTACAACGCGCAGATCATCGACAAGGCGCTGTACGACCAGATTGTGGGCATCCAGAACATGCAGCCTGCCGTGGCCACGCTGGCGGCGCAGTCCGTCACGCCGACGGGGTCGCTGCGTCCGCAGGCGGTGCAGCTGAACCAGATGCAGTCGATGGATCGCCCGATCCACAAGTTCCGCTACGAAGGCGTCATGAAGCACCTGACCGACATCAAGCGGTAAGCACCAAGGCAAACGGGCCGCTTCACCCGAAGCGGCCCGTTGCAACATGGGCTTCGATGGACTGGCGGACGTTGTCCGCCTTTTTCCGTTTCAGCGCGGCGTCAGCCCGTGCGGTGCAGGAACGTTGCCTGCAGCACGTCCGTCATCCACACCGCGCTGTCACCGGTCTGGCCGTGCTCGAGCACCTTCACGGCGCTGTCGAACAGCAGGCCCGCCACCGTGTCGGACGCCACGATCTCGATCCGCACGCGCGGTACGAACTCGGTCAGGTCCTCCTTGATGGAATGCGCGCCCGCCTGGGACGCGACCGGCGGGTACGCATCCACCTCGCCCACCGTCATGCCCGGAAACCCAGGACAGGCGCGCAGTGCCTCATGCACGCGCTCGAGCAACTGCGGGCGCACTACGATGTGGATTTGCTTCATGCCTTGGCCTCCTCATCAAACCATTTGTACAGCGTGGGCAGCATCACCAGCGTGAGCAGCGTGCAGGTCAGCAGGCCGCCGATCACCACGATGGCCAGCGGCCGCTGCACTTCCGAACCCGGTCCCGTCGCGAACAGGAACGGGATCAAACCCAGCATGGCGACGGTCGCCGTCATCATCACGGGGCGGAAGCGCATGCGCGCGCCGAGACGGACGGACTCCGCCACCGACATCCCCTGCTCGCGCAGGCTGCGGATCGTGCTGACCAGCACCACGCCGTTGAGCACCGCGATGCCCCACAGCGCGACAAAGCCCACGGACGCCGGCACCGACAGATACTCGCCGGTGACGAACAACCCGATGATCCCGCCCACCGACGCGAACGGCAGCACGAGGATGATCAGCGTGGCGTAGCGCACGGAGTTGAAGAGCAGGAACAGCAGGAAGAAGATGGCTGCCACCGTGATCGGCACGATCACCTGCAGGTGGCCCATGGCGCGCTCCATGTTCTGGAACTGGCCGCCCCACTCGAGGTAATAGCCCTCGGGCAGCTTCACCTTCTGCGCCACGGCCGATTGCAGCTCGGCCACGAAGCCGCCGAGGTCACGATCACGCACGTTCACGCCCACCACCACACGGCGCTTGCCAAGCTCGCGGCTGATCTGCGCGGGGCCGTCAGTCACCTCGATGCGCGCGATGCTCTCCATCGGCACCTGGGCGCCGTTCGGTGCCGCCACGATCAGGTTGCGGATGGCCTCCACGCTGCCGCGATATGCGTCCGGCAGGCGCACCACCGCGCTGAAGCGGCGTTCGCCCTCGAAGATTTCCGTGGCTTCCTTGCCGCCGATGGCGGTCTCGATCACGTTGTGCACGTCGGCGGCGTTCAGGCCGTGGCGTGCGATGGCCTGGCGGTCGATCGCGATCTGCAGATACTGCTGACCGGTGATGCGTTCCACGCGCATGTCCTGCGCACCGTGGATACCCTGCGCCACCTTGGCAATCGCCTCGGCCTTCTCGCGCAGCGTGTTGAGGTCGTCACCGAACACCTTGATGGCGACGTCCGAACGCACGCCCGTGACCATCTCGTCCACGCGATCGGAAATCGGCTGCGCCATGACGATCTGCACGCCGGGCAGCACCTGCAGCGCCTTGCGCATCGCCTCGGCAATGTCGTCCTGGTTCCAGCCCTTCGGCCATTCATCGCGCGGCTTGAGCGAGACGATCGGGGTCGATTCGTTCTGGCCCTGCGGGTCGGCCGGAGACTCGCCACGGCCCACGCCAGACACCGCCGATTTCACACCCGGCACCTGCATCACCAGGCGCATGGCTTCCATTTCCATGCGGATCGACTCTTCCAGCGAGATGTTCGGCGCGCGGTTGATGCCGGGCACCACCGAGCCTTCCTTCATCTCCGGAATGAACGCCGTGCCCAGGAACGGCATCAGCGCGCCGGTGGCAAAGAACACCGCCACGGCCACGACCACCGTCTTCCGGCCATTGTTCAGGCTCAGCTCGAGCAGGCGCAGGTACGGCTTCTTCAGCTTGCGGATGAGCCACGTATCGTGGGCGTCATGCTCGGCGTGCTTGTCGTGTGCATGGTCGCCGTGTTCGCCCTCTACGTGCGGGTGCGCCTTCGGCTTGAGCAGATACGATGACAGCACCGGCGTGAGCGTGAGCGACAGCACCAGCGAGATGAACAGCGCAATCGCAATCGTGAAGGCCAGCGGCGCGAACATCTTGCCCTCCATGCCTTGCAGCGTCATCAGCGGCAGGAACACCAGGATGATGATGCCCACACCGAAGATCACAGGCGTCGCCACCTCAGTCACCGCGTGCAGGATGATGCGTGCACGGCTCTCGTTCGGATCGCGCGGCTTGGCCAGGTGGGCGAACGCGTTTTCCACCACCACCACCGAGCCGTCGACCATCAGGCCGATCGCAATCGCCAGCCCGCCCAGCGACATCAAATTGGCCGAGATGCCGAGCTTGTTCATCGCCATGAAGGTCAGCAGCGGCGTAAGCACCAAGGTCCCCACCACGATGAGCGATGAGCGGATATCGCCCAGGAACAGCAGCAGCACGATCACCACCAGCACCACACCTTCGGCCAGCACCTTGATGACGGTATTGAGGGCCGAATCGACGAGGTCCGAGCGCTCGTAGTACGGCACGATCTTCAGGCCGTCTGGCAGCATGCCGTTGTCGTTGATCGCCTTCACGCGCTCCTGGATGCGCGCGACGACCTCCTTGGCGTTGCCGCCGCGCATCATCATCACCACGCCGCCCACGGATTCGGTCACGCCGTTCTTGACCACCGCGCCGGCGCGCACCGCCGTGCCGATCTTCACCTCGGCCACATCGCGGATGGTGAGCGGCGTGCCGTTGACCTCCTTAAGCACGATGGCGCCGATGTCGTTGGTATCGCGCACGAGGCCGACGCCGCGGATCAGGTACTGCTCGGCAAAGTGCGGCAGCACGCCGCCGCCCGAGTTGGCATTGTTGGCGGCCAGCGCCTCGAACACCTGCTTGACCGTCACGTTGTGATGGCGCAGGCGCTCAGGGTTGACCAGCACCTGGTACTGCTTCTCGTAGCCGCCCTGCGAGTTGATTTCAGCCACGCCCGGGATGGAGCGCAGCAGCGGGCGCACCACCCAGTCCTGCGCGATGCGACGCTGCGTGAGCTCCTCCACGGAGAGCTCCTTGTCGCCATCGTCCGGCTTGTCGAGCGTGTACTGATACACCTCGCCCAGGCCCGTGGATACGGGGCCGAGCACCGGCGTCACACCCGCCGGCATGCGCGACTGCACCTCGATCAAGCGCTCCATCACAAGCTGGCGCGCGAAGTACACGTCGGTCTCGTCGGTAAAGACCAGGGTGATGAGCGACAAGCCGGGCTTGTTCAGCGAGCGCATCTCGGTCAGCGCAGGCAGGCCGGTCATCGCCATTTCCACCGGAACGGTCACGAAGCGCTCGACCTCCTCCGGCGAGCGGCCAGGCGCCTCGGTGGCGATCTGCACCTGCACGTTGGTCACGTCGGGAAAAGCGTCGAGCGAGAGCTTGCGCGCGGCATCGAGCCCGAAGAACAGCAGCACGGCGGCCACCACGGCAACCACCAGCCGCTGCTTGAGCGCGCCGCGAATCAATGCGTCGATCATGCGCCCTCCATCTCGGCGCGCTTGCGCTCGTTGTTCAGGTGGAAGCCGCCTTCCACGACGATCGGCTGGCCGGCCTGCAGACCCGAGATCACGGGCCGCACGCCATTCGATTCATCGCCCAGCTTGACCGGCGTCAGGCGGTAGTCCGTTTCGCTGGCGCGCACGAAGACGTAGTCGCGGTTGTCCTCGCGCACCACGGCGGAGGTCGGCACCACGAGCCTGTCTTCGGGGCGCGACTGGATCAGCAGCGTCGCCAGCATCGACGGCTTGAGCGTGCGTTCGGCGTTGTCCACCTCCGTGCGCACCGTCACCGTGCGTGTCTGCGGGTCGACGATGTCGGACACCCAGATCAGCTTGCCGACAATGCGCTCGCCGGCGCCGGTGTCGATCTCCACCGCCTGGCCTGCGCGCACGGCGGCGGCGGCACTTTCGGGCACCTCGCCCACCACCCAGACGCGCGAGAGGTCCGCCACGGTGAAGAGCTCGTCGGCCGGCTGCACGACCTGTCCGCGCGTGACCTTGCGCTCGACCACCGTACCGCTGATGCTCGCCACCACCGGCGAGATGGACGACATGCCGCCCGCGCGCATCCTGGCGAGCGTGGCCGGCGATACGCCCATCACGCGCAGTTGGTCCACCGCCGCGCGCACTTCGGCATCGGCCATGGCCAGCTCGCTCTGGCGCTTCTGCAGCTCGGCCGAGCCGATCACGTCGGCGGCCAGCAGCAGCTTGGCGCGCTCCAGTGCGCGCGCCTGCAGGTCGCGCTGTGCGGCAGCCTTCTGGTACGCGAGCTGCGCGGCGCCGAGTTCGGTGCTGTGCAGTTGCGCGAGGATGTCGCCCGCCTTGACGTTCTGGCCAGGCGTGGCAATGAGCTCGGTCACGCGGCCAGTGACGGTCGCGCCGATGCGCGCCACGCGCTGCTCGTCGAACGCGATCTGGCCCGGCACGCGCAGGCGCTCCGAAATCGGCTGCTTGCCAGCCGGCGCCACCTTCAGGCGCTGCACGAGCGTGGGCGGCGCAACGACGAGGTTCGGGTCGGTGGCGGCCTGTGCGGCCTTCGCATCGCTGGCGGTGTCCTTGCCGCAGGCGCTCAGCGCCAGCACGGCGGCCACGGCCATACCGGCCATGCGCAGCGAGAAGGAACGGGAAGAACGTGGTTGCATGGTCGGTCGTGTCATGTGGATTCGGAATGCGTTGCGGCGGCTCATTGGGCCTCCGGGCGCAGGCGGTCGAGTTCGACCGCGGCAGTACGCAGGTCGGCGCGGGCGGCGATCAGGTCGTTGCGGGCCTGGCGGAACACGCGCTGCGCATCCAGGTAGTCGAGAATCCCGCGCTCGCCGTGGCGGTACGCGGCTTCGGCCACGCGCAGGGCAGATTCGGCCTGCTTGACCACGCCAGACTCGAGCGCGCTCACCTGCGACTCGGCGATCTCGTATTGGCGATAGGCCGATTCCACGGCCTGACGCGTCTTGAGTTCGCGGTCGCGCAGCCGCGCACGCGCGCGCTCGAGCACGGCGACCGCTTCGCCGACAGGCCCCTCGCGACGGTCGAACAGCGGAATCGACATCACGAGGCCCACGCGGCTGTCCTGCAGGTCGGGCGCGCGGTCAACGGACCCGCGCAGCGCGAGCGACGGCCAGCGCTGGCTGCGCTCGTGGGCGAGCTGCGCTTCGGCCTCGCGCACGGCGGCGCGGTCGGCCTCGAGATCGGGATGCGTGGCAAGAACCATGCTGACCAGGTCGGCCAGCGGCGGGAGGTGCGCCACCGGCGGTGTCTCGGCATCGGCCGCCACATCGAAGGTCTGCGGCAGGTCGGCGCCCACGGCGCGGCGCAGCTCCGCCAGCGCCTGCTGCACGCGCAGGGCGGCCGCCTGCTCGGTGCGCTGCGCGTTGAGCAGTTCGGCGTCGCCGCGGATGAGCTCATAGCGCGGTGCCTCGCCTGTCTCGACGCGCACGGCCACGCGGCGGCGGATCTGCTCGACCAGCGCCACGTCCTCACGCGCGTTGCGCTGCTCGGCCTCGCGGCGCACGACGTCGTAGAAGCGCAGCTTGAGCTCGGCCTCCACGTCGCGGGCATACGACTGGGCGGTGGCCTGGGAGCCCTCGTAGGCCGCGTCGGCGGCGCGCGTGCGGGCGGCGCGCTGCCACGGCAGATCGAGCTTCTGCGTGATCGACACGCTGGTCGTGCGGCCTTCTGCCGCACCAGGCATGCGCGCGCGCTGGCGGCCCGTCATGGCTTCGATCTCGGGATTGGGCCATGCGCGCGCGGTCGTCATGCCGGCCTGTGCGGCCTGCACCTGCGCCCGCGAGGCCGCGAGCGCCGGGTGGTGGGTGTGCGCAAGCTCGAGCAGTTGCGCCAGCGTGTAGCGCGGCTGCGGAAGCGCTTCGTCACGCGGGGTGCTGAAATCGGCCATCGCGGCCTTGGCGGGCGCCGGTACGGCCGCAGCCGAGGGAGCGGAAAACGCCGGGGCCGACAAGGCGGCCAGCACGGCGGCAAGAAGCAAATGTTGCGATGCCCGCGCGCCCGCGCGCGATTGCGCGGGGCGAGGTCGGGCCGCGTCCTGATTGGACAACATCCGAAATCATCCTGAAAAAGAGGAACAGGCGAGCGCGAACGCCCAGCCGGTCAGACGAACGGCTGGCGCTGCACTACGAACTCAAGAGGGATGGCTCCGGCCAATGCCGGAGATCAGGCGTGCGCGGGCGGGCGCAGCATGGGCGCCGGCGCGGGGCCGGGCTGGAAAGGCGGGAGTGCGGCACGGACGCGCGCGACACGCAGGCCGGGCGTCAGCGCCATGGGCGGCGGCGGCAGCCAGAGTTCCGGCGCATCGCTCGGATGGTCGGGCGTGGCCGCATTCGTGTCAGGTAGGGCGGGCGCGTCATGCGCCTGCGCAACCCAGTGTTCGGTACTGAAGCACTGGCTGGGCTGCTTGACCACCTTGCCAAGCGCCGCCTGGATTGCGCGCTCGAAACCCTTGCTGGGCTGCGCGACGGCCGGTGTATCGGCAAGGGCATCGTCCACCACGGCCTCGATGGCCTCCAGCGCCTCGTCAGCGGCTTGGCCGTCGGGGAAGTGCGTGGCCGAGAAGACCGAGACGGTGAACAGCAGGCACCAGACAGTGAGCAGCCACCGCACGCCGCGCGTGCGCGAGAGCGTGCCACGCGCATTGGCGCGGCACAGCGTCGGCAAGGCGGATCGGAGTGCGGTCACAGACATGGGGCCCGATACTAGCAGGAAAATTGCTGCATCTGCACATGGCGGCGACCGGCCGCCATGTGCAGATGTCATTCGGAATCGACCTGCATTTTGCGGATCCGTTCCATCTCGGCCCAATGCGCCTTCACCCAGTCGTCCAGCCCCACCAGGGTGCGGTTCAGCGATTCGCCCAGGGGGCTGAGGCGGTATTCCACGTGCGGCGCAACCGCGTCGTAGACGGTGCGCAGCACGAGGCCGTTGGCTTCCAGCGCGCGCAGCGTCTGCGTCAGCATCTTCTGCGAGATGCCCCCGCCCACGCGGCGCAGCAGCGCGTTGTTGCGTACGGGACCGTTTTCGAGTGCGGGGAGGATGCGCAGCGCCCACTTGCCCGCGATCAATTCGAGCGCCTGTACCGATGGACAGGGCTCGACGGCTGCCGGTGCGGCTTCGGCAATGCCCACGTTCTGCGTCATGGTTACCTCCGGGTGCGTACTTGTTGGCAAGCGACCGTACGCCTAATCTGGCGCCACTGCAACGCGCCGGGCCGCGGCTGGCGCCGGCATCGACGGAGGTTCAATGTGATGCAAACCGCTTGGCTCTGGCTGTTGGCCGCGGGCGCCGTGGAGATCGCCATGGCCATTTCGCTCAAGTTCGCGCACGGGTGGACGCGCCCCATCCCGAGCGTGCTCGGCATCGTGACGGCGCTGGGTAGCGTCTTCCTGCTCACGCATGCCATGCGCGGCCTGCCCGCCGGCACGGCCTATGCCGTCTGGACGGGCATCGGCTCGGTGGGTGTGACCGTGCTTGGCATCGTCTTCTTTGGCGAAAGCATGCAGCCCGCGCGGCTGGCCTGCATTGCGCTGGTGATCGCAGGCACGGTCGGCCTGAATTTCTTCAACGGCGCATAGCGCTGCGCTGGGCAGCTTGACGCGAGTTTTATGTGTATCTACACTGATTACACTTTGCGTTGAATCCATGTCCACCAGCAGCCGCTTCGCCGTCGCCGTGCATATCCTGACCCTGCTCGCCAGCGCGGACGGGCCGGTGCCGTCGTCGCTGATCGCGGGCAGCGTGGGGACCAACCCGGCGCTGATCCGGCGGCTGGTGGCGCAACTGGCCGATGCCGGTCTGGTTGTCTCGCAGATGGGCGCAGCGGGCGGCGCCACGCTGGCGCGGCCGGCCGACCGCATCACGCTGCTGGACGTCTTTCACGTGGTGGAGTCTCCGGTGCTCATTGCGCTGCCGCCCAACGCGCCCAATCCTGCGTGCGCCGTGGGCCGCGAGATCACCGGCGTGCTGGAACGCATGACCGAACGCGCGCAGGCCGCGCTGGAAGCCGAACTTGCCGCGCAGACCATCGCCGGCATCCTCGACGAGGTAAGCCACGCGCAACGCCGCCGCCGGGCCTGACCGCCGGCGTGTTTTTTTTGTCCTGATATGCAACCAATTTGATTACATATCACCTCTCAACCGCTTGAGCCATTCCATAAGGAGTTGACTATGAAGATTGCAATCATCGGCGCCACCGGGCGCGTAGGCACCCGCCTGATCGACGAGGCCCTGCGCCGCGGCCACCAGGTCACCGCCATTGCGCGCACGGCATCGAAGCTGCCGGCCCGCCCAGGCCTGACCGCCAAGGACGTCGACGTGGCAGACGCGGCCGGGCTTGCTGCGGCACTGGCCGGCAACGACGTGGCGTTCAGCACCGTGCGCTTTCTGCAGGCAAGCGCGGACCAGATCGTTGGTGGCGTCAAGAAGGCCGGCGTACCGCGCCTGCTGGTGGTGGGCGGCGCGGGCAGCCTCGAGGTGGCACCCGGCAAGGCGCTCATCGATACGCCTGAGTTCCCGAAGGCGTACTTTGCCGAAGCCTCGGCCGGGCGGGACTTCCTCAACGCGCTGCGCAACGAAACCGAGCTGAACTGGACGTTCGTGTCGCCGTCGGCCCTGTTTGAGCCGGGCGAGCGCACCGGGCACTTCCGCATCGGCAAGGACACGCTGCTCGTCGACGCGAACGGCAAGAGTTGGGTGTCGATGGAGGACTTCGCGATCGCGTTCCTCGACGAAGCCGAGAAGCCCGCGCACGCGCGTCAGCGGTTCACTGTCGGCTACTGATCAGCGGCACGTGGACGGCACGGCCAGCGCCCTCTCGAACGGATCGCGCCGCAGGCTTGGGTCCTGCGCCTGCAGGCAGTAGGCGCTGCCGCCGACGTCCACACGGGCTTGCCAGCGGCCAGCGGCACCGCGCGATTCCTGCACGGGCCCGCTCGCGTACGGCGCGGATGCCGCATGCGGCCCGAACGCGTGACCAGCCCCTTGGGCGGCGCTGCGTGCGACATTGTTTTCCGCCGAAGACCGTGCGGGCCGGGCGGGCGCCGCAGCCATGCCGAGATCGAGCTGGCGCGCCTGAATGGTGGCTGCAGTCATGCGCTCTTCAGTCGCGGCTGGGCCGGCCGCTTCGGGTTGTGGAAGCGATGCGCGCCGTGATGCGGCAGTCGATGGGGCCGGCGGACTTTGCGGGCGCGGCGCGGGACCGGATACGGGAGCCGTTGCGCGCGGCGCCTGATCGTGAAGCAGGCGCCCGAGCAGCAGGGGCCGTTCTTCCCGCACGGCTGGCATCGGGCGCGCACGCCACTCGGCCAGCAGAACCAGATGGCCCAGCAGCACAAGCGCCAGAACCATCCACCGGGAGGCTCGCCAATCAGTGGCGCGGCGTATCGGCCATGCCAGGGGGAACATCGTCGGGCTCGATCGGTTCGGGCACGGCGTCCAGCGCCGGCAGGCGGATGACCACCGCGCAGCCCTTGCCGCCAATGCCGTCTTCAATGGCAACCGAACCGTTCCCGAGCTCGACGATGCGGCGCACGATGGCCAGCCCAAGGCCGCTGCCCTGCGACTGGCTACCGCGCGGACGATAGAAGCGCTCGAACACGCGCTCACGCTCGTCGGGGGGAATGCCGGGGCCGGAATCTTCGATGCGCAGTTCGATCATCGGTACGGCGTTGCCGCCCTTGCCCGCGCCGAGACGTGTCACGGCGACGCGCACTTCGCCGCCGTTGGGCGTTTCACGCACGGCGTTGTCGAGCACGTTCTCGACGAGCGTGGCGGCATCTTCGTGCGACACCGAGACCCACGCCTGGTTGGCCCCCTCGTACGACAGCGTGATGTTGCGCCGCTCCGCCCGCGAAGCCTGCTGGATCACGCCGCTGCGCGCGCAACCGGCCAGATCGGACAACGCGCCCTGCGCCAGTTGCGCCTCGACACGGCGCGCATCGAGCCGGGCGATGGCCAGCAGCTTGGACAGCGACTGCGTTGCGCGCGAGATGCCGCGGTCGAACTCGCGCAATGCGGTGGAGCGATCCTCTTCGCTGTCGGAGTGCGACACCACGTACGCCTGCGCCTGAATGGCGGCCAGCGGCGTGCGCAATTCGTGCGCGGCATCGGCGAAGAAGCGGCGGTCGGCTTCAATGCCGCGGCGCACGTGCGCGAACAGCGCGTTGAGTGCGTCGACCAGCGGTTTCAGCTCCGCATGCTCGACGCTCTGCACGGGTTCGAGGTCGGCCGAGTCGCGCGCTTCCACCTGCCGCGTCAGCGTGCGCAGCGGCTTGAGGCCCTGGTGGGCGGCCCAGCCCACCATCACCATCAGCGCAACGGCAAGGATGGCCAGCGCAATCGCCACCTCCTGGAACAGGTCGCGAATGGCGCGCTCGTAGGCCGAAAGCGGCTGCGCCACGGTGGCGGAGATCCGGCCGTCTACGCTGTCGACCGTATAGCTGCGCCACGGCTTGCCTTCGAGGTTGATCTCGACAACCGCATCGTGCGCCCTGCCGCACGGCATGGTCGGTGCGCCCGGGAATGCGGTGATGACATTGCCGCTGCGATCGCACAGCACGTAGCGGAACTCGCCGGGCAGGATGTTGGGCAGCGACAGGCCCAGCTTGATATCGGTGAGCCGTCGCAGGAATTCTTCGCGGCGCGGCACATCGTCCATGTTGAGCGCAGTGAGGTCGGCATACGCCTGCGCCGACATGCGCAGATCGCTCACCACCTGGCGGCTGTTGGTGCGCGAGATTTCGAGGTGGGCGATGATAAGCTGCACCAGCAGCATCAGCACCAGTGCTAGCAGGATCAGGACATACAGCCGGAACGACAGCGAGCGGACCCGCAGGATGGCCGGGACCGCAAACTTCACCGGTCGCCCCCGATCATGTAGCCGACACCGCGGATGGTCTGGATGGTTTCATTGCCGAGCTTGCGGCGCAGGTGGTGGATGACGACTTCGAGCGCGTTGGCGCTCACGCTGTCGCCCTCGCGGTAGAGCGCGTCCATCAGCGTTTCGCGCGGCACCCAGCGATGGGCCCGGCGCACCAGTTCGAGCAGAAGCTGGTACTCGCGCGGCGTCAGTTCGATGACCTGGCCGTCCTGCGTCACGCGCTTCTGGGAGGGCTCCACCACGAGGTTGCCGACGCTCCACTGGTTCGTGCTCTGCCCCGCATGGCGGCGCAGCACCGCGCGCAGGCGGGCGATGAGCTCATCCACGGGAAACGGCTTGACGAGAAAGTCGTCGGCGCCGGCGTCCAGGCCCTTGAGGCGCTCGTCCAGCGCATCGCGCCCGCTGGCGATGATGACCGGCACATCGCAATGCGCGGCACGCAGTTCCTCCAGGAAGACATGCCCCTCGCCGTCGGGCAGGCCCAGGTCGAGCACGATGGCCTCGAACGTGTTGGTGGTCATCCATTTCTGCGCGTCGACCAGCCGGCGCACCCAGGTCGCGTTGTAGCCGGCCTGGCGCAGCGCGCGGGCCAGCGCCGTACCCAGTGGCAAATCGTCTTCGATGAGGAGGATGGCGTTCATGCGCGGAAATCCGGAATTCGGCGGTCAAGACGTAAACGAATAGCCGGCACCTGGGTGCAGGTGCCGGCAAACGCTGAAATCTACCGCAACGGACTGAGCTTTGCCTTAAATGTGCCCGGGCAATATGCACGTCGGCGCACAATTGCGCGCCTCGTTTGCGATGAACGGCGGGATCTCACGCCCGCTGGCGACGGCTGCGCATGCCGTCCAGCACCGCGTGCCATGCGGTGCGCAGCAAGGCCGTCAATACCAGCCAGGCGACCGAGCCTTGCAGGATCAGCATCCCGCGCAGGACGTGCCCCTTCGGCACGAGCACGTCGCTCAACAGCAGTCCCGCGCCGAGCGTCAGCGCCATGGCGAACATCCAGACGTACGTCCCGCCCAGGCCCTTGCGCTCCGCGAGCTTTGACCAGAATGGGTCGACGGCCGCGAGGCCGGCCAGGAACCATGCCCACCCCAGCGTTGCAGCCACCGCGGGCAGATCCTGCGCCAGCAACAGCTGCAGCGGCACGGCGGCAATGCCAACCGCCAGCAGGACGAGTCGCGCCCGGGTGGTCTGCCAGTCCTGCCCAAAACCACGCAGCAGCACCTCGCGCAGCCCCAGGAACAACGTATCGGACAACGCCAGCACCAGCAGGCCGTTGCCGAAGAATGGCTCGAAGGCGCTCACCAGGCTGAAGCCGTAGAACATGCCCGCCGGCACCAGCAGCGCCAGCACGCGGGCGCGTTCCTGGACAAGCAGCACCAGCACGTGCACGAAGGCGACACCCACAATGGCCGCAGTCACGACACCGGTGTACCAGTCGGACGGATGCAGCACGCACAGCGCCAGCGTCGGCGGCGCAATGCGAATGCCGTACCAGACTGCCGGATGCAGCGCCCGCAGCTGGCCGCGCGCGCGTCGCCGCTCCAGCGCGGGCGCGATCCACACGGGATAGGCCACGCGCAGCGTCACGGGCAGCACCAGAATGCAAACGGTCACCAGCCACACGAAGAATGTGCCAAGTTGCTGGTACCAATCCGGCGCATCCCAGCGGTGGCCGCCCGCCCAGAACATCAGCGCACCGAATGCACTGAGCGCCGCCAGCCCCGAAAACGACGGCCATGGGCGGCGCGCCGCCTCGTCCCAGGCCTGCATCGAGGCGTGGTCGAGCCGATATTCGAGCGCCTGCGGCCACTTCGTCCTCAGTTGCTCGAGGAACTTGCGCACGTCCGACAGGAAGTACGGCATGAACAGGCGCAGCGTCGGAATCCTGGCGGGCCCGGGCTGCAACATGCGCCGCACGGTGGCGGAGTGCTTGGCGCGGTGCTGCACGCCCTGGTATTGCACGTCGCCGGCCGCACGGTCAATGGCGATTTGCCACAGCCGGCGCTCATGCGGGTCCAGCGGCATGGGGGCGCCGGTCCATTCGAACACGTTGTCGCACGCCATGCGGACGGTGCCGAGCGTTGCCCGATCGGCGCAGGCACGCAGCGCGGCGTGCTGGAACGCTTCGCGGGCCTCGAAATGGATCAGGTCCGGATGCTGGAGGCGAGCGCGCAGCAACGTTTCGATCGCTTCCACGCGCGCATCGGACACGTCGTCCGGGTCCTGTTGCGGCACCTCGGCCAGGAACGCCTGCCAGTGCTGCACGCCGACAACGCCCGGCGCCGGGCCAAGCTCGCGCTGCGGTGCCGGCCGAAACGTCAGCGGCGCGGGGCGTCCTGACGCATCGTCGGGCAGTTGGGCCGCGGCTTCAGGATCAGCGTGCCGGGTCTCCAGGTGCACGACAACCGGCGGCGGCGCGCCATCGTCGCATTGCGCGAGGGCCGTGTCATAGGCCTCGCGCAGCGCCTGGAAGCCGGCAGCATCGTCGTCGGGGCGCACCACCTTCAGGCGGGCCGCGTAGGCGCGCTTGATCTGGCGGGCATCGTGTGTGGGTTCAATGCCCAGCACCGCCCACGGTCCAAACAGTTCGGTCGACATGGGCGCCTTCAGTCGAACATTGCGCCGGACTCGACCTGGTCGAGCAGGCGCTTGATGCTGG
Source organism: Ralstonia mannitolilytica (assembly GCF_905397375.1). GTDB lineage: Bacteria > Pseudomonadota > Gammaproteobacteria > Burkholderiales > Burkholderiaceae > Ralstonia > Ralstonia mannitolilytica. The sequence goes on along the minus strand of NZ_CAJPVG010000001.1, from coordinate 990,816 downwards.
TCCGCACCTCGCGAATGCGATCCGGATCCTGCGTATCGAGCGCACCCTGGAACACGCCGATGGCATGCCCGACCGCACCACGCTGGGCGCCGAGCAGCTGTTCGAACACGCGTTCCGCGCGGGACATCACGGCACGGTTCTCGGTCTGGTCGCGCGGGTGGATCTTGATGGCCGCCAGTGCTGCCAGGCGTGCCTGCACTTCGTCGGGTGTCATCACACCGGGGTTTTCTTCGATGACCAGCACGTGCTTTTCGCCCGTGTCGGCCACCGTACCCTCGCATTCGAGAATGCCGTTGACGTCGTACGTGAAGCGCACGTCGATGTGCACCGTTCCCGCCGGCTTGGGCGGCACCGGGATGCGCAGCTCGCCCAGGAAGATGTTGTCGACCACGCGCGCAGACTCGCCCTGGAAGATGCGCAGGTGGATCTCGGCCTGGTTGTCCGACACGGTGTGCAGACGCTCGACGCGGCTGACGGGCACCACGGTGTTGCGCTCGATGATCGGCAGGAAATGGCCCTCGGTCATGCGCTGCATCGACACGCGCTGCACGACGTCCACGCCCATCGAATACGGCGCCACATCGGTCATCACGACTTCATCGAGGGCCGCATCGCGCATCTTCAGGCCGGCCTGTACGGCTGCGCCAAGCGCCACCACCTCGTCAGGATTCAGGTCGACCACCGGAAAGCGGCCGAACATGCGGCTCACGAGCCGGCGCACCATCGGCATGCGCGTGGCGCCGCCGGCCAGCACGATGCGATCGAGCTCGGCCGGGCGGATGCGCGCGTCACGCAGGGCGCGCTCGATGGGCGAGCGCAAACGTTCGAGCAGCGGCTCGGCCAGCGAGACAAAGGCATCGGCGCTGACTTCCCAGTTGTAGGTTTCGCCCTCGTATTCGATGCGCAGCGTGGTGGAGACGGCGTCCGTCAGCGTGCGCTTGGTGCGCTCGGCGGCTGCACGCAGGCGCTCGGCCAGTGCCGGGGGCAAGCTGCCGATATCGGTGCCCACGCGCTCGCCCAGCGCGGTCTTCTGCAGGAAGGACTGCATGAGCAGCGTGGCGAAATCCTCGCCGCCGAGGAAGTTGTCGCCGGCCGAGGCACGCACCTCCATCACGCCTTCGAACAATTCCAGGATCGACACGTCGAAGGTACCGCCGCCCAGGTCGAATACAAGGAATTTGCTCTCGTCCTGACTCTGCAGGCCGTAGGCCAGGGCCGCCGCCGTCGGCTCGTTGAGCAGGCGCTCGACCTTCAGCCCCGCCAGCTCTCCTGCCACGCGCGTGGCCTTGCGCTGCGCGTCGCTGAAGTACGCCGGCACGGTAATGACCGCTTCCGTCACGGGCTCGCCGAGCAGGGCCTCGGCATCTGCCTTGAGTGCGCGCAGCACGAACGACGACAACTCTTCGGGCCGGAAGGTTTGCCGGCCCAGCGTGATCTTGCGGTCGGTGCCCATGTACCGCTTGAAGAGCGCCGCCGTCAGCTGCGGATGGGTCTGCAGGCGTTCGCGCGCGGCTTCGCCCACGACAAGAGAGCCGTCGTCCAGAAAGCCCACGCACGACGGCGTCAGCGCGTGCCCGAGCGCGTTGGGGACAATGCTGGCGCCGCCGTCGCGCCATACGGCGACGAGGCTGTTGGTGGTTCCAAGGTCGATGCCGACAATCACGATGGTCAGGAAGAAGGAAGGATGGACATGGGCCGCTGGCATGCAGGAATGCCTGGGCAGCGGCAAGCCGAAGCTGCCGCGCAGCTTACCCAAAGCCGGCCTCGAGCGGCATGCCACGAAGTGGGGGGCGTCGTGCACGCACCACGCGCCGCCGACGGCGCCTGGCTATCATGGGTCCGTTCCGATTGCCTCTTCCTCTGCCGCGCGCATGCTCCGCCTGCCAACCACCGCCACCGCGCCGTTCTGCCCATCCGAAGTCCGCGGCACCGTTGCCATCCCGCCCGGCCTGCCGTTGTGGAGGAAGCTGCTGCGCTTTGCGGGGCCGGGGCTGCTGGTCTGCGTCGGCTACATGGACCCGGGCAACTGGGCCACCGATATCGAAGCGGGGTCCCGCTACGGTTATGCGCTGCTGTTCGTGGTCGTGCTTTCCAGCCTGGCGGCGATGGTGCTGCAGTGCCTGTCGGCGCGGCTGGGCATCGTCACCGGGATGGACCTGGCCCGTGCCTCGCGCAACCGCTACCGCCCCGGTGCGCTGCGGGTGCAATGGCTGCTGGCCGAACTGTCGATCATCGCGTGCGACCTCGCCGAGGTGCTCGGTTGTGCGCTGGCCTTCCACCTGCTGCTGGGCGTGCCGATCCTGGTGGGCGTTGCACTGACCGCGCTCGATACGCTGATCGTACTGGGCCTGAAGGGCAAGAACTTCCGCCAGCTCGAAGCCATCGTGCTCGGGCTGATCCTGACCATCGGGCTGTGCTACTTCGTCGAACTGGTCCTCATCAAGCCGTACTGGCCGTCCGTCGCGGCGGGCCTGATGCCGTCGTGGCAGGCCGTGAGCCAACGCGAGCCGCTGTACCTCGCCATCGGGATCCTCGGCGCGACGGTGATGCCGCACAACCTGTATCTGCATTCGTCGGTCGTGCAGACGCGCATGACGGCCGCCACGGACGCGGCCAAGCGCGAAGCGATCGGGCTCTCGCGGCTGGACACCATCGTCTCGTTGAGCCTCGCGCTGCTGGTGAATGGCGCCATCCTCGTGCTGGCCGCTGCGGCCTTCCATGCCAACGGCTACCGCGACGTGGCCGATATCCAGGACGCCTACCGCCTGCTGGAGCCCATGGTGGGAACGGCGCTGGCGGGCCTGTTGTTCGGCTTCGCGCTGCTGGCGGCCGGGCAAAGCTCCACCTTCACCGGGACGATCGCCGGACAGATCCTGATGGAAGGCTTCCTCGATCTGCGCATCCCGTGCTGGCAGCGACGCCTCATCACCCGTGCGCTGGCGTTGATTCCCGCATTCATCGGCGTGGCCATGCTGGGCGAGCACGCCATCGCCAAGCTGCTCGTCATCAGCCAGGTGGTGCTGGGCCTGCAGCTGCCGTTCGCCATGTTTCCGTTGATCCGGATGACGGACGACCGCACGCTGATGGGCGCATTCGTCAACACGCGCGTCACTTCCCTGCTGGCGTGGGCGCTGTTCGGGATCATCAGCGTGGCGAACGTGTGGCTGGTCTGGCAGGTGCTGGCCGGCTGAAACGGCGCACCAGGGGCCAAACCCGGGCCGCTGCCCCGTGCCGCTGGCACGTTCTGTGCGGCGCAGCATCCGTGTTATTGCACGGAGATGCCTATGGAGTGGCTCAACGCCCACACTTTTCTGCGCGTGCCGATCCGCGACTGGCTGGCGGCGGCACTGACGGCCATCGCCGCCTATGCGGTGCTGTCCAACTTCATCCGGTTCATCGGCAACCGGCTCGAGGCCCGGGCCCGGCGCACCGGCCACCGGTTCGACATTCTCAGCGCGGCGGTAATGCACGACACGCATCCGCTGTTCATCGCGCTGGCGGCCTTGCTGGCGGGTTCGTATTTCATCGACCTGCCGACGCGCATTGCCAACAAGGCGGACCACGTCTGGTTCGTCATCATCGGGTTCCAGATTGCGCTATGGCTGAACCGCGGCGTCACGCTCTGGACGCGCGAGAAGCTCTCCGCGCAGGGGCGCACGACCCATAACCCCGTGATCACGTCGATGATGGCGTGGGTGCTGCGCTTCGCGCTGTGGTCGATGCTCGTGCTGGGCATCCTCGCCAATGTGGGCGTGAACATCACGGCCTTTGTCGCCAGCCTGGGCGTGGGCGGCGTGGCGGTGGCGCTGGCGGTGCAGAGCATCCTGAGCGACCTGTTCGCGTCGCTTGCCATCGGGCTCGACAAGCCGTTCGAGATCGGCGACTTCATCGTGTTCGAATCGATCGCCGGGACGGTGCAGCACGTGGGGCTCAAGACCACGCGCATCCGCAGCCTGTCCGGCGAGGAGATCGTGACCTCGAACACGGCGCTGCTCAAGAGCACGATTCACAATTACAAACGCATGTCGGAACGGCGTGTGGTCTTTACGTTCGGCGTGACATACGACGCACGGGCCTCGCAGCTGCAGAAGATTCCGGAGATCGTGCGCCGTGCCGTTGAAACCGCGGGCAACACGCGCTTCGACCGCGCGCACTTCAAGGAATTTGGCGAGAACGCACTGAACTTCGAGGTGGTGTACTTCGTGACCGACCCCGATTTCAACCTGTACATGGATATCCAGCAGCGCATCAACCTGACGATCCTCGAGGGGCTCGAAAACCTCGGCACGGCCTTCGCCCTGCCCACCCGCACGATCCAGCTCGTGCGCCGCGACGGTGAACCGGTCAGCCCGGAAGACCTCGTGACCGGCAGGCCCGGCGCACCGCAGACGCAGCGCGTCAACGCGCGCGCTAGCGGGTGAGCGCGGCGGACTGCGCCCGGAATGCCGCGTCGAGGTCGCGCCACAGCGGCCGCGAGCGCGGCACCATGTCCTGCCGGAAATACCACCAGAAATAGCCGCCCACGTAGCGAGGGTGGTCGACCGCCAACCCGTAGTAATGCGCGATGAGCGCCGGCTTGCCCGCGGCGCGGCGGGTGCCCACCTCGCCAAAGCCGAGCGCGGCATGCGGAAACAGCTCGCCCAGGCGCTGGAACACCGCGCTCCACGGCGGCGTGGCGATCCTGCAATCGTCTTCATAGAAGCTGATGAAGACATAGTCCACGCCCTCGCGAAGCCGCGCTGGCAGGTTGCGCTCGACCCAGCCGAACATCGCGTGTGACGGTTGCTCCGCGCAGCCTTCGTTGTAGTACAGCGTCAGCGCGGTCCGGCCGCCGCCTTGGCGGATGACGTCGTAAGCCGCCAGCGTCTTGTCGACCACGTCCCGCGGGTGCCCGGCCCACTCGCCGTTGACCTCGTTGCCGATTTCCCAGATGTCGACCTGGCTGCCCAGCGTACGCAGGTATGCGCTGGCGCGCTCGCGCAATTCGGGTGGCGTGTATTGCTTGAGCGTGGACGAATCCGCAAGCTCTCCCATCACGTAGGCCACACGCCGGATGGCAGCGACCGGAGCGGCATAGTGCGAGGCGCGCATGCCCTCGTCAAAGACGACGCGGGCGGTGGGCCGATGCGGCAGATGCGCAAGCGCATCGACCACCGCCGGCACGTCGTCCACCGCATCGATCGTCACGCCATACAGCGGCGCGGGGCCGACGGGCATTGCGTCCGCCGGCCCCGCGGCCTGTGCAGATGCGGCCGATACCAGCATCGCCATTGCCAGTATCGCCCGCACCGCCGGCATGGTCACTGCACCACGCTGGCGTCGGCCCAGGTAAAGCCCAGCGCCGTGATGCCGGTGATGATGGTCTGGAAGTCGGCAAAGCCGGGCGTGCCGACTTCGGGTTCCAGCCAGAACGGGTGAAAGAAGAACGACGCAAAGCCGTCGCGCACCGCCAGCGCGTAGTTGGCGTTGGTCAGGATGTCCTGCGCCGTGTACGACAGGCAGGACGATGGGTCGATATTGCAGATGTTGTATTCCACATTGCCCAGGTTCTCCGGAATGATGCGCTGGTTGTAGTAGTCCTTCTGGATGATGTAGGGGAAGAACTGGCCCACCGAGAAGTCATGCCCGGGCGTGGTCGCGTTCAGCGTCTGCGGATTGTCCGAGGTGTAGTACACCACGCGCTGATAGGTGTTCTTGAAGTACTTGGGCACCGCCTGGATCGACAGCGGCGACGATTGGTAGTGCGGCGCCTCCCAGGCAAACGGGTTGTAGCCGTTGAGCTGGAACTCCAGCAGGCCGGCAGACAGCCGATTTGCGGCCCACTGCGTCGAATCCTCATTCACCGGCCGGTTCTGCGTGGCAAGCCAGAACTCGAAGTCGTTGGCGCTCACGGCGTTAATGAGGTTCGGAATGTTGCTGTACTGGTGCGTGTAGCCATGCATCAGGATCTTTCCGCCGCGTGCCTTGGCGTAGTTCAGCGCCTGTTTCAGCCCCGTTGCGTTGACCAGATGGATGGTCTGCGCCACGCCGCCGTTGTATACGCCGTTCGGGTCGGTATACAGCGGGATGGTCGCGATCGAGAACGGAATGCTCTTGCTCTGCATGTAGTCGGTCAGCGTCTTCATGGCGGCCACGGACGTCGTGGCATTCACGTCTTCCAGGCGCACAAGGGCGCGGTGCGACGTGGGCGCATTCGTGCCGAGGATGTCATGCAGCAAGTCGCAGATCACGAGGTAGCGATCGCGCGGGCCGATGAACGAGAACGGCATGTCGGCGAAGTACCAGAAGTTGCCCGAGCGCATGACGTACGGCGCGGTCTCATTCGTGGCCGTGTTGGTGATCGTCACCAGGCTGGAGGCCTTGGTGGCGTCGGCCACGGAGGTCACGCCGATGTCCGGGTCGGCCGTGACGGCGCCCGTCGTCGAGTTGAACGCGTAGTACTTCTGCATCGACAGGCTCTTGTAACTCACGTTATCGAAGAAGCCCGGGTTCGGAGCGCTGGCCGAAGGCGTGGCGTTCATGCCGCGCAGGTTCACGAAGTTGATGCCGTAGCGCGCGGTGAACGGATACGCCGGGTTCCAGGCCAGTTCCCACAGGTTGTATTTGAACCAGACGACGGTCTTCTGCGTGGTGGTCACGTCGGAGAGGAATGCTGCCGGTATGGGGTTGTTGTAGTAGCTCCCCATATAGAACGTGGCGGTGTACTGCTCGGTCATGCCTGCCGTGTAGTTCTGCACCGGCAGCATCGTGATGGTGGTGTTGAAGTGCGCGAGCAGGTTGTACAGCATGATCGCGTACGCCTTGCCAAGGTTGGTGTACGGATCATTGGCGGGCGCGTCGTACAGCACCAGCATCTTCGCCGGTGTGGTCTGTGCAGAGGCCGAACCTCCGACCGTCACGCAGACGGGGCCGAGCCCGATGGTGCAGCTGGCGCCCTGCGCTGGCCCCGTCAATGAAATGCCGAGCATGCCGCCGGCCAGCACCACTGCATAGAGAAACTTCCGAAAGACTGTCTTCATGATGCGCTCCGACTCATGGGCGATACACCGAGCCATCCGCTTGGCGGTAGAGCCCGAGGTTGAAGTTAGGGCCACGGTCGTGGCCGCGTTCGGTACCTGTCGTCTCGTTTTCCGGCATGCCGGGGCGGACTTCTGTCATGACCGCCGGGCGAGGCGGTGGAACAACCTGTCCGTTCTCGTCCATGACGCCGTAGCCATAGGCGCGCGGGCCGCCGGTCGCGGCCCTGTGTGTCGTCGCGGCCATCACGGCGGGCTGGGCGGGCTGCGCGGCCGTGGCCGTGCCTTTTGAAGGCGTGGGTGCGGGGGCTTTCCTGTCGTTGCTGTCGCCTCCGCCAACCGGGTCGTTCTGGGCAGCCTCAGGCGCGACAGCCAGCACACCGGCTTTCTCTGCGCCGGGTGGCGCGACGATCAGCCAGCCGGCCACCAATGCCGAGGCGAGCAACGCACCGCCCCCGATCTGTTTCGCATTCATCAAACCCTCCTAACCGTTCAGGCGGTGTTGCGTGGATGATCCTTGCGCGATCGCGCGCGCCACGTCCAGATCGATGATCTCGGCCTCGGCAACTGGCTTGCGAACGAGCTGGGGGCCGCGGGCAGCCTGTTGCGGCTGCCCGGCAAACGCGGCCTTCAGCGCATCGACGATGCGCAAGCAGGCCTGCCCGTCGCCGTAGGGGTTATGGGCCTGCGCCATGCGCTGGTATTCGGCGCTGTCATGCAGCAGGCGCTCGGTTTCATCGACGATGCGCTGCGTATCGGTACCCACAAGCCGCGCGGTGCCAGACGCAACGGCCTCGGGGCGCTCCGTCGTGTCGCGCGTGACGAGCACCGGCTTGCCGAGTGCCGGCGCTTCCTCCTGGATGCCGCCCGAATCAGTGATGATCAGGTGGGCGCGGTCCATCAGGTAGACGAAGGGCAGGTAGTCCTGCGGCGCGATCAAATAAACGTTGCCGTGGCCCGAAAGAATGGCGTTGACGGGCTCCTGGACGTTCGGGTTCAGATGCACCGGATACACGATCTGCACATCCGGATGCCTGGCAGCAAGCAGGCGCAGCGCCACGCAGAAATGCTCGAACGGCTCGCCGAAGTTCTCGCGCCGGTGGCCCGTCACCAGGATCATCCGCCGGCCCGCATCCAGGAACGGATAGCGCGCCAGCATCTCGGTCGAGAGCCCGGCGTCGGTGTCCAGCCGCCGCTTGACCGCCAGCAGCGCGTCGATGACGGTGTTGCCGGTAAGCGTCACCTGCGCAGGGTCGATGCCCTCGTCGAGCAGGTTCTGACGCGACTCGGCCGTCGGCGCGAAATGCCACGTGGTGACGGCGTCGGTCACGCGGCGATTCAGCTCTTCCGGCCACGGCGACCAGATGTTTCCTGTGCGCAACCCTGCCTCGACATGACCGACGGGAATGCGCCGGTAGAACGCTGCTAGGCTCGCCGCGAGCGTGGTCGTGGTATCGCCATGGACCAGCACGGCGTCGGGGGCGTACGCATCCAGCACGCGGTCGATGCCGCCCAGCACGTTGGACGTGATGTCGGACAACGTCTGCCCAGGCCGCATCAGGTTCAGGTCGAACTCGGGCACGATGCCGAACAATTCCAGCACCTGATCGAGCATCTGCCGATGCTGCGCGCTCACGCACACCGCCGAGTCGAAGCCTGCCTCGGCGCGCAATGCCTGCACCAGCGGCGCCATCTTGATCGCCTCGGGCCGTGTGCCGAACACGGTCAGGATTCTTTCCTTCATGACTGCCCCCCAATGATCTGCTCCATGCGCGACAACGCGCGACGACGACCGCGTCGCTTCCGATCTGGCGCAGACTCTGCCAATGGAGCGAAGGTCGTGCCATCCATGCTGTTTTGTCCCCACCGTGGCGGTACGGCGCCATCCTGCAGGCGCCATTGCCCGTCCCTCTTCGTGATCCACTTGCGGCAACTGTCAGAAACGTTTCATTCGCGACACCTCTGTGGGGTCTGCATGATGCGTGGCCCGCGGCCGTTCCTTGATGGAACGCACGTACGCAACGTTCACCAGCTCAGAACCACAAGACGGCGCGCGCCACCACCCCCTTTGCCCGGTCCGCATGGGTCAGCGGCAGGCGGTACTGCACGGTCAGATCCAGCCAGCTGGCCGGAGCGCTGTACGGCGTCTCGCGAAACCAGTACCGCAGATTGATGCCTGGGCCAACGCCCAGTGCGAGGCGCTGGCCCACTGCCTTGTTATCGTGGTCGCCCGCCAGCACGATGTGCGGATACACCGTCAGGCGATCGCTGATGGAAGCCATGCGCCAGGTGTGCCCGTAGCGCGCCTCGGTGCTCACGATCATGCGGCCCGCGTTGATGAAGTAGGCGCCCTCGCCATACACCTGCCACGTCTGCCAGCGCGGCTTCGTCACCTGCAGGTCGATGCCCTGGTCGGTCGAGAAGCCGATGCGCAGCAGGGTGTCGTTGCTGGTGAGCCGGCCGATGCGGAACAGGCGCTCTGCGGTGAAGACAAGGTTGATGTCCTTGATCGGCTTGTAGCGCGCGCCGACGGAACCCTGCACCGTCGGCAGGCCGGTGGTGCCGTTGCGGTCGTACACGCTGTCGTAACCGCGCGCGAAGACCTGGAAGATGCTGCCGTCGCGGTAGCCGATGCCAGGCGGTTGCCAGTACACCTCCGTGCCGGCCTGCGCGATGCTCACGGTGTTGGGCAAGCCGAACGCCGAGGTCTGGTACGCACCGGAGAGCACCATGCCGACCGTGCGCTGCATCTGTTCAACTTCGCGCCGGTACCCGAAACGCCGGTCCGCGCTCAGGCGGTCGTCACCGTTGCTGCCGCCCTCGTTCCTGGCATCGGCATCGGCGCGGTCCAGCGTTTGACGGAACAGCTCGATGGCGGTCGGGTTGTCGCCGAGGCGCTTGGCGGCGTACGCCGCATCCGCGTAATGGCTCCAGTTGCCCTGCCCGACCGAGAAGCCGCTCTGGAATGCGGCGAGCGCAGCGCGGTCGTCACGGGCGCGCATGTGTTCGTAGGCTTCGTTCAACGCACGCTGCCCCGCCGCGCGCGCATCGTCCGCGGCAGCGCTTTCCGGCTGGGCCTCGGGTGCCATCGCCTGGGCAAGCAGCGCCTTTGCGTACTGTTGCTGCGCCGGGTCGGTCGCGTGTTCGGAAGCCAGCGAGGCAGCCTGCGCCGCACCATCGCGGTCCCCGAGCTGCAGGCGCGATTGCGCGAGCCGCAGCTGCACGGCGGCATCCGGCTGATCCTGCAACGGGGCAAGCGCCTCGAGCGCTGCCCGCGGATGCCGGGCGGAGTACGCATTGTCCGACCAGGCCAGATGCAGGTTGCGCTGTTCCTGCGGCGTCCACTCAGCGCCCTGCACGGCGCGGGCAAAGTCCTGCTCGGCCACTGCCGGCGCACCGGCCTTCTGAGCAAGGAAGCCGTGCTGCGCATACACGCGCGGCTCGTTCGGATACTTCTGCAGCAGCCCATCGGCCAGCGCGCGCGCGGCATCGATGCGCCCCTCGCGCGTCAGCACGTCGAGCAGCAGCAGGTTGAGCTGCAGGCTGTCGGGCTGCACGGCGAGCGCGGCGCGTGTGGCGGCTTCGGCATCGTCGAGCCGGCTCGCGTCGATGGCGCGGTAGGCACGGTCGGCGCGGAAATAGGCGTCGGGCTGCAGCGGCTGCGCTGCGGGCTCGGCAACCGACACCCCGTGGCACAGCGCCCACACCGCCGCCGCGATGGGCCAGCGCGGCCTGCGCAATGCCGAAACGTTCTTTCGTCCAGTGTTCATGCCACACCTCCCGCGACGGATGGATTGGGACGCGCCTCGGGTCCCGGTGGCGGGTCCGGCGGCACGGGTATCGGGGGGATGTTGGGAGCCTCGGGCGCGGGTGCCGTGCCTGCGGACAGGTTCGGGCCGGCGCCCGTCATGGATTCGATGGCCAGTGTGGCCGAGTACGCCGCGGGGCCGAAGACGACCGTGGCGCGGCGGTTGAGGTCGGCCAAGAGCGCGAGTTCGGCCGACATTTCGTGGTCGCACGCCATGAAGCACGCCACCTTGCGGCCGGCCGCGCGGGCCAGCTCTTCGAGCGCTTCGCCGTTGGGCAACTCCGACACGGCAATGTTGAGCGAGCCGTCTTCGCCGATCGAGAACGGCACGACGTGATGCCGCACCGCCAGGTCGCGCGGCAGGCAATCTGCCAGCGCCCCGAGCACGACGTTGGTCAGGCTCACGCGCGGCAGGTCGGCCTGCTCGGCCAGTGCATCGGCCAACGTGTCGGGCGTGACCAGGCCTTGCCGCAGGAGCACCTGCCCAAGCCGCTGCCCCGTCTCCCGATGGATGGCCAGCGCCGCGTCAAGCTGCTCCTGCGTGATGACTTCCCATTTGACGAGCGTCTCGCCAAGCCTGCCGCGCGTGCGGCCCAGCGCGTCATTCGACAGGTAGATGTGTTGGGTCTTGTCCCACGCGATGGGCTTGCCGGTCAGGCAGTAGATCAGAAAGATCTTCCAGGCACGGCACACCGAGAAGAAGTTGATGAAGTTGTTCACCACCAGCCTCGGCAGGCACAGCACGCCTTGCAGCGGGCCATTGAGCCGGCCCACGAAGTACACGCGCTGCGCGAGCCGGTTGGCGAGCAGCACGGCGTTGATGGCGAGCAGCTGGTGCATCCATGGACTGTTCACCGCCAGGGTGCCGGCCGGTATCGCGGCCCAGCCCTTGGCGAGCAGCACGCCCAGCACCAGGTAGTTGAGCAAGAGCACATACGCGAGGATGGAGAACAGCGCCGTCACCACGCCCTTGCGGTCGCGGAAGAACATGTACTTGGTGACAAGGTTGCCGTCCCACCCCATCTGCAGCCAGCCCTGGAACGCGATGCCGAGCACCCAGCGCGCACGCTGCCGGTAGGCCGTGCGGAACGTGCTCGGGAAATACTCACGCGTGGCGAGCAGCTGCACGCGCCGCGGCTTGCGCCGCCCGAGATGCCAGCGTGCATGCGCCTTGCCCTGCGCGTCTTCCTGCGGGGGCGTGGTTTCGCAGATCGGGAAGTGCACAAACGCTTCGCGCATGCCGAGCTCGCGCAGCCGGAAGCTGAAGTCGTAGTCTTCGGTGAGCGTGCTGGTGTTGAACGGCGCATCGCCGCGCGCCTTCATCACCGCCTCGATGGCGCGCCGGCTGTAGCACAGCGCCACGCCGGCGCCCGGGACCGTGCCGGTCAGCGCCTGGCGGGCCACCAGGTCTTTCTGGTGCGTCTCGGAAAAGTCGTCCATGTAGGTGCCGGCCACCCACTCGTACCACTTGCGCTCCAGCGAGAGCACCGGCAACTGCACGAGGTCCTGATCGCGGATGAAGTAGTTGAAGTACTTCAGCTCCAGCGGGTGGATCACGTCTTCGCAGTCGTGCATGATCACGCCGGCAAAGCGGATGCCGTGCCCGGCCTCGTAGCGCAGGATCGTCTGGACAATGGTGTTCAGACAGTCGGCCTTGCACGTCGGGCCATCGTGCGTGACGGCCGCGCGCACCACACGGCCGGGATAGCGCCGAACCATGCGTTCGACCTCGGCGGTGGTCTCGGCATCGTTGCGATAGGCGCCGGCAAAGATGATGAAGCGCGTGTACTCCATCGTCGCCAGCGTGTTCTCCACCATCTTGGCGATGACGTCGTACTCCTTCCATGCCGGCACCATGATGGCGAGCCATTGCTCCTCGCGCTGGCGCAGTTCTTCAGCCGCGATCGTGACGGGCGTGCGGCCGCGCTGCGGCCAGAGCCACAGCTCGCGCAGCCAATAGAACGCGTCGAGAAAGAAATCGTCGGCCGTGCTGATCAGGATGACGAGCGTGGTCGCCATCGTCAGCGTGTTGAGCAACGCCAGATAGAGCTCCCATGGCACGTCGGTCATGGCCGCTCCTCCATGCCGGCACATTGCCCGTGCCCGGACACTCCCCCGCTTTGCGCCGCCATTGATTCCCCCAAGGTCTTATCGATGTGCGGGGCGACCGCTTACGCGGTGGCATGCCGTCGATCGGCTCGGATCGTGTGGCATGCGTCGCTCTCCTGCCCGCTTCCGCCGGGGGAACGCGAGGACCATACCAAGACCCGCGAGGGCGCGCGGTTATGCGGTGTCCTGCGCCGCACCCCCGCGCAGCCGCTGCCGAACGCGCCGGGTTGTTGCATGGATGAACGCACATCGCGGCGGGCGAGAGCGGGGCCGGTATCGCAGCGAAGCCCAGCCACAGTGGGCAAGTCGAAACCGTCGTCCAGGCAGCGGACAGCGCCGCCGTACGAACGACGGAGGCGAGGTCCGCTCCGGTGCAGGGTGTTCGGGTTAGGTGGGCCGGTGACCGCCGCGGCGGCGGCAGCACGCGCCGTGCTGCCCGAAAAGCAGCACCCCGGCCGATTGGGGGCGCCGTGCCTTGCCGGCAAACGGTTCACGCGCGACAGCGCGTTTCAAGCGCGAGCGGCGCGCACATGGCGTCGGGCCCGCGCGAGGCCCGCCACGCCGTCTGTCGACCGCATCGGCAACATCCGCCCGCGCAATCGGGCCAATTGGTTGCATGGCTGAAACATAAAGCCGCGCACCGGGCGCGGCTTGTCGAAATGCGGATCGGCGGGTGGGCGTCAGAACTGTTCCCAGTCGTCTGCGTCGCTTGAAGCGGCAGCCAGGGCAAGCTTGCCGGGCTTGGGCTCGGCTGCCGCGGCAGGCGTACTGGGCGCTGCTGCCGGCACTGGGGTCGGCATCGCACGCTTGGCCGGCGTAGCCGCACGCGGGCGGGTGACGCGCGGCGCCGTCGTGGCGGGCTTGCGCACCGCCGGCTTCGCAGCGGCTGCCGAGGCGGCTGGCGGTGCTGGCTGCACGGCTACCACGGCCTGCGGCGCGACATGCGTGCCGGCCGGCGGCAGGCGGAACGAAGCCACCGCCTCGCGCAGCACGCCGGCCTGTTCCTCCAGCGACTGTGCTGCCGCGGCAGCCTGCTCGACCAGCGCCGCATTCTGCTGCGTGACCTCGTCCATTTGCGTCACGGCCTGGTTGACCTGCTCGATGCCGGCGCTCTGCTCGTCCGACGCAGCGGAGATCTCGCCCATGATGTCGGTCACGCGCTTGACGGCCACCACCACCTCGTCGATGACGGCGCCGGCCTCGCTCACCAGCGTCGAGCCGTTCTCCACACGGCCCACCGAATCGCTGATCAGCGCCTTGATCTCCTTGGCCGCCGTGGCCGAGCGCTGCGCGAGACTGCGCACCTCGCCCGCCACCACCGCAAACCCGCGCCCCTGCTCGCCCGCACGCGCAGCCTCGACCGCAGCGTTCAACGCGAGGATGTTGGTCTGGAACGCAATCCCCTCGATCACGCCGATGATGTCGGCGATCTTCTTGCTGCTTTCATTGATGCCGGACATCGTTTCAATGACACGGCCGACGACCTCGCCGCCCTTGACGGCAATGTCCGACGCGTTGCCGGCAAGCTGGCTGGCCTGACGGGCGTTGTCGGCGTTCTGCTTGACGATGCTCGTGAGCTCTTCCATGCTCGATGCCGTCTCTTCCAGCGAGCTGGCCTGTTCCTCGGTGCGCTGCGACAGATCCATGTTGCCGGCGGCAATCTGCTTGGTGGCGCTGGCGATCGACTCGCTGCCGCGGCGCATCGTCTCGATCGTGCGGATCAGCCCGCGCTGCATGTCGATGAGGCCCTGGGTGAGCGCGCCCATCTCGTCCTGGCTGCGCACGGTGATGCGCTCGGTCAGGTTGCCACGCGCGATCTCGCCGAAGTGCCCCAGCATGTTCGACAGCGGCACCGAGATCGCACGATGCAGGCCGAACGCGCAACCGAGCGCCGCCGCGATGCCCAGCGCGATGGCGCCGACCACCAGCATCAGGAAGGCCCGCGAGCGCGCCACCGCGCCCTCGTAAGCGGCCTTGGCCTGCTCCACCTGGCTGCGGTCCAGCGCATCGGCGGCGGCGGACAGCGCCACCGACAGCGGCGGGATCGTGTTCATCACCACGTGGTCGGCGGCAGCGGCATCGCGTGCGCGCAATGCGTTCATCAGCGGCTCGATGCCATCGCGGAAGAGCGCGTTGCGCTTGGCCTCCACGTCGGCGGCCAGGCGCGCCTCCTCGGCGCCCATCGGCAGCGATTTGTATTGCTTCCAGGCATCGTCGGACTTGGCGCGGTAGCCGTTGGCCTTGTCGAGGATGGCCGGCACATCCGCGGCGTCCGGATGGAACACCGCGCGGTCAAGCGTCGTGCGCACAATGGCCGCATTCAACTGTGCCTTGCCGAGCAGCGACGTCGAGGCCAGCTGGTTGGTGTAGATGTCCTTGATGTTCGCCTCGGACGCACGCATCCCTACCACGCCGATGGCGCCAATGGCGGCCAGCAGCACGGCAAGCAGCGCCAGGGCCGCGTTGAGTCGGAAGCGGATGGAAAGTCGATTCAGCATGAGAGTCACAGCGGGTTGTCGCTCCCGCTATATCGGCCAGCCCGCGTGGTTTCTGAAGCGGGCTGACTCCCATGCCAGACGTGAACCGGACGAAAGTGCCTAGTACGGCACCGCCATGTTGTTTTCGATGCGGGCCCGGTCCCCGGCGCGCAGGCCGTTGGGATTGTTCTGCGTCAGCGTCACGCGCGAGTTGTCGTTCAGGCGCAAGGTCACGCGGTAGGTCTGGCCGACCACGGTATTGCCTTCCACCGCATTGCCCGCCATGGCCCCGGCCACTGCGCCGCCGATGGTCGCCACGGTATTGCCGCGGCCGCCGCCGACCTGGTGGCCAAGCAGTCCGCCCACCACACCGCCGAGCACGGCGCCCACGCCGCTCGGCTGGCCGCGCACCGGCACGGCCTCGACATACTCGACGACGCCGTAGCGGTTGTCGGCAGGCGCCTGGTAGGCTTGGTCGCCGCTATTCGGATACGTGCTCGGATACGGCGAGTAATTCGGCTGCGAATAGGCAGGCGCCGGCTGCGGCCCATACGGCTGCGGCGCGTTCGGGTCGTAGCTGCCGTAGCCGTTGCCGTACGTGTTGCCGTACCCGCTGGTATAGCTGCTGGCGTATGACGTGTTGCCGTACGCGTTGCTGCCCGCCGCATAGCCGGCGCCATAACCCGCGCCGTAGCTGCTGTACGGCGGTGCCGTGACGCACCCGGCCAGACCTGCTGCCATGGCAGTCAACGTGGCCAGCGCCACCCAGCGTGCTGCACGCCCTGCACGGTCGGACTTGTTCGTTGCTCGCATGATGAATCCCGTCTTGTGGACAAGGCGTCTTGGCCGGCCGGGGCCATACGCTCCGGCGTGGCGATGCGCCTGGTGCCGCAAAGTCTATGCCGTGGCCGGACCGGCCCGTGCAACCAAACCTGCTCATCGGTAACGCGGTGTAACCGCGTCGCGGACAGCGCTTCGGCATGCCGTCCGGCGGCGCGCTATCATCGCCGGGCGCCGCGCGCGGCACTGCCAGCCGACAAGACGCGGCCAGCCCTGTCCTCTTCACCATGAAAGCGACGCTGCTGATCCTCATTGCAATGACGCCCGAGAACGTGGCGCAGATCGCGCCACACTTCCACGTCATCCACGCACCGACCCGGGCCGAACGCGATGCGGCCATCGCCCGCGACGGGCACCACGTGCGCATCGTTCTCACCAACGGCTCGACGGGGCTGACGGCAGCGGAGATGGACGCCATGCCGCGGCTGGAACTCGCGTGCGCACTGGGCGCCGGTTACGAGAATATCGACGTGCAGGCGGCCCGCGAGCGCGGCGTGGTGGTGGCCAATGGCGCCGGCACCAATGACGCCTGCGTGGCCGACCATGCCATGGGCCTGCTGCTGGCCACGGTGCGCGGCATCCCCAAGCTGGATCGCACCACGCGCAACGGCGTCTGGCGCGACGACATTCCGCTGCAGCCCGGCGTGTGGGGCAAGCGCCTGGGCATCGTGGGCCTGGGCACCATCGGCCTGCAGATCGCGCGCCGCGCAGCCGGCTTCGACATGCAGATCGGCTATCACAACCGCAAGCCGCGCGAAGGGGTCGGCTACCGCTACTTCGATGCGCTCAAGGACATGGCCGAATGGGCGGATTTCCTGATCGTCGCCACACCGGGCGGTGCGCAGACGCGGCACCTCGTCAACCAGACGATCCTGGAAGCGCTGGGCCCGAATGGCTACGTGGTGAACATCGCGCGCGGCAGCGTGGTCGACACGGCCGCGCTGGAAGCCGCCATCCGCGCCGGCAGGCTGGGTGGCGCGGGCCTGGATGTCTATGAGAGCGAGCCAGCGCCGCCGGCCGGGCTGCTGGACCTCGAGCAGGTCGTGCTGACGCCGCACATTGCGGGCTGGTCGCCGGAATCGGTGCAGGCGACGGTCGACCGCTTCCTGGAGAACGCCCGCGGGCACCTGGCCGGCACGGGCGTGGTATCCCCGGTCTGAGCCGCAGCCCCGGCCGGGAACGGTTGCTACGCGATCACGCAATCACGAGGTCGGCCGCTTCATCTGGCACGACGTCGGTTGCGCGCCCAGGTGCGGCTCGAGCGTGACGTCGGTGCGCCAGCCGTAGCCGGTGTTTTCCTGGTCGTACTTGATCTTCTTGCCGTCGGCCTTGACCCAGGTGGTCACGTACAGCGTCTGCTGGGCCTGGTGGTCGGTCTTGCGCATCTCGACCGGGCCGTTGAGGCTTTCCACCGTCATGCCTTCCATCGCCTTGGCCACCTTGGCGGGCTCGGCCGAGCCCGTCGTCTTGATGGCCTTGGCGAGGAACGCGATGCCGGTATAGACATCGGCGTTGAAGAAGTCGTCGTTGTACTTCTTCTTGAAGCCGTCGAGCACGGCGTTCGTCTTCGGGTTGCCGTCGTTCGGCGCAAAGTAGCTGATCACCTTCACGCGGTCGGCACCCGAGGCGCCCATCGCCGTCGGCACGCCGGTGGTGCCGGCGTAGTACGTATAGAAGTTTGTGTTCAGGCCCGCATCCTTCGATGCGCGGATCAGCAGCGCGAGATCGCTCCCCCAGTTGCCGGTGATGACGGTGTCGGCCCCCGATGCGCGGATCTTGGCGACGTACGGCGAGAAGTCCTTCACCTGCGCCAGCGGATGCAGGTCTTCGCCAACGACCTGGATGTCCGGACGCTTGCGCTTGAGGTATTCCTTGGCCGCGCGCGCCACCTGGTGGCCGAACGAGTAGTTCTGGTTCAGCAGGTACACCTTCTTGATGTTCGGATCCTTCGCCAGATACGTCGTCAGCGCCTCCATCTTCATGTCGGAGTTGGCGTCCAGGCGGAAGTGCCAGTAGTTGCACTTGCTGTTCGTCATGTCCGGATCGACCGCGGCGTAGTTCAGGTAGATGATCTCCTTGCCCGGGTTGCGGTCGTTGTATTTGGCGATGGCATCCTGCAGCGCCATGCCCACGCTCGATCCGTCGCCCTGCGCGACATAGCGGATGCCCTGGTCGGTGATCTGCTTGAGGATGGTCAGGCTCTCTTGCGGCGAGACCTTGTTGTCAAAGCCGACGACTTCAAACCTGGTGCCGTTGCCGCTCCAGTTCTGCTGGTTGGCGAGATCCGCCGCGTATTGCCAGCTGCGCAACTGGTTCTGGCCCAGCGCGCCCATCAGCCCGGACAGCGGATCGATCCAGGCGATCTTGACGGTCTCGGCGTGTACAGCCCCTGCGCAGAATGCGCCTGCCACGGCGGCCGCGCACAGTGCGACTCGAAATGCCTTCATGCAAATGTCTCCTGATGTCTTGTCTTTTATCGGTGGACGCCGTGCAGAAGGCATCGTCGAGCATGGCACCTTCACAAAACCGCAAACCGAGGCTTGCGGCAGCTCGTTCCTTCCATACACAAACGTATGTGCATGGTAGAAGTGCGTTTGTTGACGTGTCAACCCGCGCAAACCTGGGGGCGTCAGCCCGATTGAAGCGCTGGACAGCCGTGCCGGCGTCGATAGAATCCGCCTTCATGTCCACGCCGCCGAGGTGCGCATGACCTCCCCGCTGATCGACGAACACGACGCACCCGTCGACACCGCATCCGCCAGCCCCACGCCCCGTACACAGCTCACGCCCCACGACTGGGTGCGCGCCGCCACGGATCTGCTGGTGACCAAGAGCATCGACGCCGTGCGCGTGGACGTGCTCGCCAAGCAGCTGGATGTCACGCGCGGCAGCTTCTACTGGCACTTCAAGAACCGCGACGACCTGCTCCACCAGGTGCTGCAGGACTGGAGCGAACGCACGCGCATCGGCCCCAAGCTGGAGCGGCAGAACGCGTCGGTGCAGGGGCTGGTGCGCGATCTGCTCGCCCTGCCGTTTCGCGGACGCAGCGCGCGCCGCACCGCCATGATCGAATTCGCCATCCGTGCGTGGGCACGCCGCGACCCCATGGCGCAGGAGGCAGTCGACGCGGTCGACGAGCACCGCATGGACTACTACGTGAAGCACTTCCAGGCGATGGGCTTTGCGCGCAAGGACGCGAAGACACGCGCATTCATGCTGTACGCGTATCAGCTTTCCGAGGCACTGCTCTGGAACCAGGGCAGCAAGCCCGACAAGGACGCGCGCCGCCGCTTCTTCGAAGACACGCTGCTGGCCGGAGCCCCCCTCGAGCGCCCGCGCAAAGCCTCGCAGGAATAAATCGTGCTGCATCGTGCGCATTCCATCAGCCGGAGTGCGCCGCGATGCCCGGATCGCCAGCCCCTCACACCTCGGACCTGCCCGGCCGGCTCGACCGCCTGCCCTGGAGCCGCTTCCACACGCGCGTGGTCATCGCGTTGGGCATCACGTGGCTGCTCGATGGGCTCGAGGTGACGCTGGCGGGCGCGGTGGCCGGTGCGCTCAAGCAAAGCCCGGCGTTGCGGCTCACCAATGCGCAGGTCGGCATGGCCAGCAGCGCGTACCTGGCCGGCGCGGTGCTCGGCGCGCTACTCTTCGGCTGGCTGACGGACCGGCTCGGCCGCCGCAAGCTGTTCTTCATCACGCTGGGCGTGTACATCTCGGCCACGCTGGCGACGGCGTTTTCGTGGAACTTCGCCAGCCTCGTCGTGTTCCGTGCGCTCACGGGGGCGGGCATCGGCGGGGAATACGCGGCCATCAACTCGACCATCCAGGAGCTCACACCGGCGCGCGTGCGCGGCTGGACGGACCTCGCCATCAACGGCACGTTCTGGGTCGGTGCGGCCGTGGGCGCCGGCGCATCGCTGTGGCTGCTGGACCCTGCGCACATGCGCGTCGATATCGGCTGGCGGCTGTGCTTCTTCATTGGCGCGGCGCTGGGGCTCGTCATCCTGGTGATGCGCTTCTGGATTCCGGAAAGCCCGCGCTGGCTGCTCACACGCGGCCGCCATGAAGAAGCACAGGCCATCGTCTGCACGATCGAAAACGAGATCGCGGCGCGGGGCCATTGCTTCGACGGTGCACCGGTGCCAACCCTGCGCCTGCGCAGCCGCGGCCATCCGAGCCTGCTGGAAGTGGCGCGCGTGCTGTTCGTGCAGCACCGGCAGCGCGCACTGGTGGGGCTTGCCTTGATGGCGGCGCAGGCGTTCTTCTACAACGCCATCTTCTTTACCTACGCGCTCGTGCTGACGGACTTCTACGACGTGCCGGCCACGAAGGTCGGCACGTATCTGCTGCCGTTTGCGCTCGGCAATTTTCTCGGGCCCCTGCTGCTGGGGCGGCTGTTCGACGTCGTGGGCCGGCGCGCGATGATTGCCGCCACGTATGCAGCCAGCGGCGTGCTGCTGCTTGCCAGCGGTGCGCTGTTCAAGGCCGGCGTGCTGGACGGCGCCACACAGACGCTCGCATGGACCGTGGTGTTCTTCTTCGCTTCGGCTGCCGCCAGTTCAGCGTACCTGACGGTGAGCGAGACGTTCCCGCTCGAGGTGCGCGCGCTCGCCATTGCGCTGTTCTACGCCGTCGGTACAGGGCTGGGCGGTGTGGCGGGGCCGGCGCTGTTCGGCTGGCTCATCGATACCCATTCGCGCGGCGCCGTGTTTGCCGGCTACGCGTTGGGCGCGGCACTGATGCTGCTCGCCGCCGGGGTGCAGGCGCGCTGGGGCACGGCAGCCGAACGCAAGCCGCTCGAGCACGTCGCCGCACCGCTGTCGATGGACGATGGCCAGGCTTGACGCGTCGCCCCGAGCTTGGGCGCCCGGCGCGGCGCCGTACGTCGCATATATACTGCCCGCTGCCATTTTTTTGTTTGCCGGAGACACCCATGCCTGACGCGACCTACGACAACCAGAACATCTTCGCCAAGATCCTGCGCGGCGAGCTGCCCTGCACCAAGGTGTATGAAGACGAGCACACCCTGGCCTTCATGGACATCATGCCGCAGGCCGACGGCCACGTGCTGGTGCTGCCCAAGGAAGGCGCCACGGAACTGTTCTACCTGTCGGACGAAGCTGCAGCCGCGGCAATCGTCACGACGCGCAAGCTCGCACGTGCGGTGCGCGATGCCTTCTCCGCCCCGGGCATCGCCGTGTTCCAGCTCAACGGCGCTGCCGCCGGCCAGACGGTGCCGCACGTGCATTTCCACGTGCTGCCGCGCTATCCCGGCAAGGAGCTGCATCCGCACGCCCGCGTGCAGGCCGCGCCCGAGACGCTGAAGGCCCACGCAGACAAGATCATCGCGGCGCTGAACGCGCAGTAAGCGTTGCACTACGGCGCGGCAGACGGCGCAAGAGCGTCTGCCCGCGCGACCGGCGCCGCCCGTCGATACGCCAGCCGGTACAGCACCGGCAGCACCAGCAGCGTGAGCGCCGTCGACGACAGGATCCCCCCGATCACCACCGTGGCGAGCGGACGCTGCACCTCGGCGCCCGTGCCGGTGGCCAGCGCCATCGGCACGAAGCCGAGCGAAGCCACCAGGGCCGTCATGAGCACCGGCCGCAGGCGCGTGAGCGCGCCCTCGCGCACGGCCTCGTCCACAGACTTGCCGGCTTCGCGCAGGCTGCGGATGAAGGTGAGCATCACCAGCCCGTTGAGCACCGCCACGCCGGACAGGGCGATGAAGCCCACGGCGGCCGAGATCGACAGCGGAATGCCGCGCAACGCCAGCGCCAGGATGCCGCCCGACAGCGCAAACGGAATGCCGGAGAACACGAGCAAGCCGTCCTTGAGATTGCCGAACATCATAAACAGCAGCGTGAGCACGAGGCTCAGCGCCAGCGGCACCACGAACTGCAGGCGTTGCGTGGCCGACTGCAACTGCTCGAACTGCCCGCCCCAGGCCATCCAGTACCCCGCGGGCAGGCGCACCTGCGCATCGAGCACGGCCTGCGCCTCTTCGACGAACGAGGCGATGTCGCGGCCGCGCACATTCGCGCTGACGACGATCCGCCGCTTGCCGTCTTCGCGGCTGACCTGGTTGGGGCCGCTCACCTCGTTGAGCGTGGCCACGTCGGACAACGGCACGTAGCCCTGCCCGTTGGGCAATGCCAGCGGCAGGCGGCCCAGCGAGGCCGGATCGCTGCGCGACGTTTCCGGCAGACGCACCACGATGCCGAAGCGGCGGTCACCCTGGAACACCGTACCGGCGTCCTTGCCGCCGATGGCTGCGGACACCGTGTCCTGGATCGCGCCGACCGACAGGCCGTAGCGCGCGGCCTTCTCGCGGTCGATGTCGACGTTCAAAAACGGCAGGCCGCCGGTCTGCTCGATCTTCACTTCCGTTGCGCCGGCCAGCTTGCCCAGCTGCGCGGCGATGGTCCTGGCCTGCGCCTCCAGCACGGCCATGTCGTCGCCAAACAGCTTGACCGCCACATCGCTGCGCACGCCAGAGATCAGCTCGTTGAAGCGCAGCTGAATCGGCTGCGAGAACTCGTATGCGTTGCCCAGCAGCGCCTGCACCACGGCGCGGATATCGGCAAGCAACTGGTCGCGCGTGCGGCGCGTGCCCGCTGGGCCGGCCGGCCAGTCCTGCTCGGGCCTGAGCATGATGTAGCCGTCGGAAATGCTGGGCGGCATCACGTCGGTGGCGACCTCCGCGGTACCGGTACGCGCGAACACGCGCTCGATCTCCGGAAACTTGGCCTTGAGCGTGCGCTCGATCTGCTTCTGCATCTCCAGCGATTGCGCCAGGCCCGTGCCCGGCACACGCATCGCCTGCATGGCGAAGTCGCCTTCGTTCAGGCTCGGCACGAATTCCGCACCCAGGCGCGTGGCCGCGACCAGCGAGACCGCCACGGCCACCACGGCAAACGTCATCACCACGGCAGGCGCTGCCAGCACGCGCTCGAGCAGCGGCGCGTACATGCGGCGCGCCCAGCCCATCAGGCGGTTTTCCTTCTCCGACACGCGCTCGCCGATGAACAGGGCCACCGCTGCTGGCACGAACGTGATGGACAGCACCATGGCCGCCGCGAGCGCCAGCACGACGGTGGTCGCCATCGGGTGGAACATCTTTCCTTCCACGCCCGACAGCGCGAAGATCGGCAGGTACACGACCATGATGATCAACTGGCCGTACAGCAGCGGGCGGCGCGCTTCGCGGGCGGCTTCGAACACTTCGTCAAGGCGCTCGGCGCGGCTCAGTGGCCGGCCCCGCACCTGCTGCGCATGCGCGAGGCGCCGCACGCAGTTTTCGACGATCACCACCGCGCCGTCGACGATGATGCCGAAGTCGAGTGCGCCCAGGCTCATCAGGTTCGCACTGACCTTGGCCGACACCATGCCGCTGAAGGTCATCAGCATCGACAGCGGAATCACCAGCGCCGTCAGCACCGCCGCGCGCAGATTGCCGAGGAAGACGAACAGGACCGCCATCACCAGGATGGCGCCTTCCACCAGGTTCTTCTTGACGGTGGCGATGGCCTTGTCGACGAGTACCGTGCGGTCATACACCGGTTCGACGCGAATGCCGGCCGGCAACGTCTTGCGGATGTCCTGCATGCGCTTGTCCACCGCCTGCGACACCGTGCGGCTGTTTTCGCCGATCAGCAGGAACGCCGTGCCGAGCACGACCTCGCGCCCGTTGCTGGTGGCCGCGCCCGTGCGCAGCTCGCTGCCGCTGTCGATCGTGGCGACATCGCGCAGGCGCACCGGCGTGCCGTTGGGGCTGGCGAGCACGACGTTGCCGATGTCGGCCGCATCACGCAGCTGGCCGGGCGCACGCACGAGGTATTGCTCGCCCTTGCGCTCGATATAGCCCGCGCCGACGTTGGCGTTGTTGCGCTCAAGCGCCGACACCACGTCGGCCAGCGTCAGCCTGTACGACGCCAGCCGCTCCGGGCTCGTCGCCACCAGGAATTCCTTGGCGAATCCACCGATGCTATTGACCTCCGTCACGCCCGGCACGTTGCGGATCTGCGGACGGATCACCCAGTCCTGCAGCTCACGCAGGTCCGCTGGTGTGTAAGCCGTGCCATCGGGCTTGCGCGCATTCGCGTCTGCCTCGACCGTCCACAGGTAGATCTCGCCCAGCCCCGTGGAGACCGGCCCCATGCTCGGCGAGATGCCGTCGGGCAGCTGTTCCTTGGCGGCCTGCAGGCGCTCGCTCACGAGCTGGCGCGCAAAGTAGATGTCGGTGCCTTCCTTGAAGATGACGGTCACCTGCGACAGCCCGTAGCGCGACAGCGAGCGCGTCTGCTCGAGCTTCGGCAGCCCCGCCATTGCGGTCTCCAGCGCATAGGTGATGCGCTGCTCCGTCTCCAGCGGCGAGTAGCCGGGCGCAGGCGTGTTGATCTGCACCTGCACGTTGGTAATGTCCGGAACCGCATCGATCGACAGGCGCGTGTAGCTATACGCACCGAAAGCGGCGGCGGCCAGCACGGCCAGCAGCACGAGCCAGCGTTGGGCAATGACGGTGCGCAACAGGCGTTCGAACATGGCGCCTCCGTCAGTGGCCGTGGTCGGCGGACTTGCCGGCCTCGGCTTTGAGCACGTAGCTGTTGGCGGCGGCATAGCGCGTGCCGGCGGCCAGCCCTTCGACGATTTCCGTCCACGTGCCGTCGGTGCGGCCGGTCTTGACGGGGCGCACTTCAAGGCCGCCCTCCACGGGCACGAACACGGAGGGCTTGTCATCGACGGTCTGCAAGGCTTCGGCACGCACGGCCACGGGCACACGCGCCCGGCCCGACTCCACCGACACGTTGACGAACATGCCGGGCCGCCACGCCAGCTTCGGGTTGTCGAGCGTCACGCGGGCGGGCGCGGTGCGCGTCTGCTCGCCCAGCAATGCGCCCACGTATGACACCTTGCCGTCGACCGCGGTGCCGGTGGCGGTGGCGCGCACCGTTGCCGCAGCGCCGGTCGTCACCGCCTCCAGGTCCTTGGCCGTGACGGAAAAATCGGCCCACACGGTCCGCAGGTCAGCCACGGTAAAGACGGCCGTTTCTGCCTGCACGGCCTCGCCCTGCGAAAGATGCCTCGCCACGACGACACCGTCGAACGGCGCCCGCAACTCGAAGCGGTTCAACGCCGAACCGCCGGGCGCGGCACCGATGGCCGCCAGCTTCTGGCGCGCGTTGTCGGCCGCGATGCGCGCTTCCTGCAATGCGGTGCGGGCCTGCTGGTAATCCTGCTCGGCAGCGATGCCCTGCTCCCACAGCCGTTTCTCGCGTGCATGCGCCTGCTGTGCGAGCGCGAGACGCTGCTGGGCAGCCTGCAGTTCGCTGCGCTGGTCCGACAGCGCGGGGCTCGACAGCACGGCCAGCAGGTGACCACGCTTGACGGCCTGGCCCAGTTCCACGGCGACCTTCTCGGCCACGCCGGCCACGCGCGGCACCACATGCGCGGTGCGGTCTTCGTTCAGGCGGATCTCACCCGGCAAGACGACTTCGGTGCGCAGCTCGGCGGGGCCGGCCGTCTCCACGCCGATGTTTGCATTGGCCATGGCGCCCGGCGTCATGGCCAGCAGTTCGGCGTGATGGCCCTCGGCGGTGTCCGTTGGGGCAGCGCCGGCTTCGGGCTCGGCCGTTGGCGATGGCCGGGCGCCCATGCCGAACCACAGGCCGGTCGCGGCCAGCGCACCGAGCACGACGATCAGCGCGATGGCGCGCCGTTGTTGCGGGGGAAGTGTCATGTCAGCAGGAAAGGAAGCGGGCGCTAGCGGCCCAGGATGCGATCGATGCCGCCAGCGGCCTGATGCGCGCGCGACAGTGCGGCGAGGTATTGGGCTCGCGCCTGGAACAGCGTGCGCTGCGCGTCCAGCACATCGAGAAAGTTGAACTTGCCGGCATCAAAGCCGATGCGGGCGGCATCGTACGCGCGCTGCGCGCCGGGCAGCACATTGGCGCGCAGCGATTGCACGGTCGCGCGGGCGGCCTCGAGCCGCGCGACATCCTGCGCGAGCGCGGCGCCCTGTTCGAGCTGCAATGCGCGGTAGTCTTCGAACGCCTTGTCAGCCCGGCGCTGCGCCTCGAGCAGGCTGCCCTGGTTGCGGTCAAACAGCGGCAGCGGCACGGCAATGCCGACGACGGCCATGTTGTTGTTCGCCGCGCTGTCGCGCTTGGCCCCCACGGTGAGCGTGACGTCGGGCACGCGCTTGGCGCGCTCCACATTGGCGAGTGCCTGGCGGCGTTCGATCTCGAGCCGGGCGCGGACGGCACGCGGCGTGGCCTCCAGCGCCCCGGCCGCCGCGCGGGCTTCCGGCGGCACGATGGGCAGGGTCTCGACGCTGCCGTCGGCTTCCGGGGCGAAGGGCGTACCGCCCCAGAACGCGGCCAGCGCGCGCTGCGCAACCTGCAGTTCCGCCTGGGCATCGCGCAACTCGATGGCGGCGCTGGCCCGCACCACACCAGCCTTGGTCTGCTCCACGGGGGACACCTTGCCCGCCTGCACGCGCCGTGCGGCGGCCGATTCGGCCTCGGCGGCCAAGGTGTCCGACGCCTGCGCCAGCGACAGGCGCTCCTGCGCGATCAGCAGGTCGAAGAACGCGCGCGTGACGTCGGCACGCAGTTCGGCGCGCAGCACCGCGGCATCTTGCGCCGTCGCGTCACGCGCGGCTTCTGCGGCGCGCGTCCGGGCGCCGCGCTTGCCGCCAAGTTCGAGCGGAATGTTCAATTGCGCCGTCATCGTGGCGCGATCGCGGCGCACGTCCTCGGTCGTGAAGGCGGCCTCGGGATTGCGCCAGCGGCGCGCCTGGTCGAGCGCGCCTTCGCTGGCGGCGATCTCGTAACCGGCCGCCGCGATCGCCGGGTGCGTCTGCATGGCACGGTCGATGGCCTGCTGCAAGGTCACCCGGCCGGCTTGGCCCTGGGCCACGGCTGGTTCGCCGGATGCCGATGCGGCCGTGGGCGCGGTAAGGTCGAGCGCCATCGCCGCGGCCGGCATCAGAGCCGCGCAACCGGCGATGGCGGCTGCAACAGGCTGCAGCCAGGGCATCACGCGTGCGCACCGGCTGCGTACGGATCGCGTGCGCGGGGGCCGCTCAAGCCGCCGTCGGTGTACGGATCACGCGCCCCGACGCGGGCCTCGAGCACGGCTTGCGCAGCACCGCCGGTGTACGGGTCGCGCGCGCCCGTTCGGGCGCCGTCGGTATAGGCGTCTCGCGTGCCGGTCTTGGCCAGTGGGGCAGCCATCGGCTTGGCCTGCGGCTCGCAGCAGTCGCCGCGCAGGTCTTGGGCGGCAAGCGCGGTGCCGGTTGCCAGGGTTGCCGCCAGGGCGGCCAGCCAGAGCGCACGTGGGAATCGGATCGCCATGATCATCTCCTTCGAAAAATGCCGACACCAGCAGCAGGAAGGGGCGATGTCGGTGCGGCCAGTCTACGGAGGGGCGCGCCACGCGGGCATGACCCGAAGATGACAAAGTTGTCATCTTTGTCGCCTCCACGGGGGTTTTGGCCTATCGTGGCGGCATTGGCAGCACGGCGGGCCACCAGCGCCCGCGCCTTTCTCACCATGCGACTGCTCATCGTTGAAGACGAGCCCAAGGCGGGCGACTACCTCCGCAAGGGCCTGACCGAATCCGGCTTCGTGGCCGACCTTGCCCGCACCGGCCCCGACGGCCTCTTTCAGGCCATGGAGCATGACTACGACCTGATCGTGCTGGACGTCATGCTGCCCGGCATGGACGGCTGGCAGCTCATCCAGGAACTGCGCCGGCACAAGAGCACGCCGGTGCTGTTCCTGACCGCGCGCGACGAACTGCCCGACCGGCTCAAGGGGCTGGAACTCGGCGCCGACGATTACCTCGTCAAGCCGTTCGCCTTTGCCGAGCTCGTGGCGCGCATACGCACCATCCTGCGGCGCGGCCCGATGCGCGAGAGCGAGATCCTCGAAATTGCGGACCTGACCATCGACACCATCAGGCGCCGCGTCACGCGCGCGGGCCAACGCATCGACCTGACCGCCAAGGAATACGCACTGCTGCACCTGCTGGCGCGCCGCGCAGGCGAGGTGCTTTCGCGCTCGCTGATAGCGTCGCAGGTGTGGGACGTGAACTTTGACAGCAACACCAACGTGGTGGACGTGTCGATCCGCCGCCTGCGCGCCAAGGTCGACGACCCATTCGAGCACAAGCTGATCCACACATTGCGCGGCATGGGCTACGTGCTCGACGAGGCAGCCCGCTGATGCGCTGGCCCGCTTCGCTTGCCGGCCGCCTGGTCCTGGCGTTCGTGGTGGTGGCGTCGGTCACGCTCACCGCAGCGGGCACGTACCTGTATTACGCGCTGAATGCGCAATTGCGCGCCGCCGACGATGCGATGCTGCTCGGCAAGATCGCGCAGTTGCGGCATCTGACCAGCGAGGCCGCGAGCGTCGACGACCTGGCACGCAACGCCCACCGTTACACCGACGTGGTGTCCGGCCATGACGGCCTGATCCTGCGCATTGCCGCCCCGGACGGCCGCACGCTGGTGGAGGTGAACCCCGAAGGCGAGGCGGTCGCGATGCCGGCCATTGTGCCGGCCGGCGTGGCCCCTTCAGAGGCTGCGGTACAGACATGGACATCGATGGCAGGCATGGTGTCGCGTGCTGTGGCGGCCGAGGCGCCGCTGGGCGAGCGCGGTACGAAGGTGATCGTGCTGGTCGCGCAGGACGGCGACAGCCGTGCAGCGTTGCTGGCGAAGTACCAGCGTCACATCGTGTTTGCGGTCGTCGGCGGTGTGGCCGCCGTGGCGCTGCTGAGCCTGCTGCTGGTGCGCGGCACGCTGCGCGGGCTGGCGCGCATCGGCAGGCAGGCAGCGGCCGTGGTCCCGAGTCAGCTCGAGACGCGCCTGGCGTTGGAGGGTGCGCCGCGTGAACTGGCCGACCTGCTCGCCTCGCTCAATGCCATGCTCGCGCGGCTGCAGGACGGCTTCGCACGCCTGTCGCAGTTCTCCGCAGACCTGGCGCACGATTTCCGCACACCGCTGGCGAACCTGGTCGGGCAGACCGAAGTCACGCTGGCCCACCCGCGCGCGGCCGACGAGTACCGCAGCGTGCTCGAATCGAACCTGGAGGAGTACGCGCGCCTGTCGCACATGATCGAAGACATGCTGTTTCTCGCGCGCGCCGACCACACGCGCGTGGCGGTCGCCACCGCCATGCTCGAGGCACGCCACGAGGTTCAGGTACTGGTGGACTACTTCGAAGCCGTGGCCGCCGACCGCGACATCGTCATCGACGTCACCGGGGATGGCCTCGTCCGTGCCGACGCTACGCTGCTGCGCCGGGCGCTGAACAACCTGCTCGACAACGCGCTGCGCCACACCCCCACCGGCGAGCGCATCGACGTGGCCATCGAGACGCTGCCGCACGCCACCGCGATCCGCGTGCGCAACCCGGGGCCTGGCATTCCGGCGGCGATCCTGCCGCTGCTGTTCGAGCGGTTCTACCGCGGCGACCCTTCGCGTGCACAATCCGGCGCGCGGTCGAGCCAGTCGACGGGCTTGGGGCTGGCGATCGTGAAGACCATCATGGACCTGCACGGCGGCAGCGTGGAAGCCAGCAGCCCGCCGCACGGGCGGACCGAGTTCCGGCTCGTGTTTCCCAACTAGGCGCGCGGCTTCGTCATGTGCCGATGCGCAGCGCCGAGGGCGTGCGCGTGGCGTCCTGGCCGTCATCGCGCACGATCCGGCGGTACGCGGCGGCCACCAGCAGGCCGACGAAGCGCAGCAGGCGGCGCGGGGCGTTGACGTCTTCGGTCACGGAAAAGCGCGCGGGCGTACCGTCCACCGTCTCGCCGGAGAGCCAGAAGCGCACGCCCGCCGGCACGTCGATCGACTGCCCCGGCCTGAGCCAGATGTCCTGCCGCTGATGCTCCTGCGTGACCCACAACAACCCGGCCTGTGCGGCGATGGTCTGGGCCCGCGCCGATCGCCAGCTTACCGGCACGCCCTGCCGGTCAAGTTCGAAGATCCTGATTTCGCGCATGATGGAGACTCCTGTGCCGGGGGTTCGTGGTGGATTGTTATGGCACTGCAGATCGGCACGACTCCATCTTGCGCGGCAGGGTGGGGATTGGACATGAACAGTTGCGAACAGTTTGACAGGACTGTTCAGCATCTTTCTCGAACAGTTCCGTGCGACGACAGACAGAACTGCATTTGGATATGTCAATCCGTTCGTTCTGTGCGCGGCGGCGGCTGGCTAGCATGGGCCATTGCCCTATTTGCCGGAGCCGCCCATGCCGCACGACCCCAGCGAGAACCACGACAGCGCCATCGACACAACGTTCGGAACCCTGCGGGTGCGCCGGGTGGCCGGACATATCGGCGGCGAGGTGCTTGACGTCAAGCTGGGCGCGGACCTGCCCGAAGACACGTTCGCCAGCCTGTACGCCGCCCTGCTCAAGTACAAGGTGTTGTTCTTTCGCGACCAGCGGCATCTGGACGACGAGCAGCACCAGGCGTTCGGCAAGCGTTTTGGCCGCATCGTCGCGCACCCGACGGTGCCCGCGCCGACCGGCACGCAGCTGTTCGAACTCGATGCTTCAAAGGGCGGCGGCCGGGCCGATTCCTGGCACACCGACGTGACGTTTCTCGATGCGTTTCCGAAGGTGTCGATCCTGCGGGCCGTGACGATTCCGGCCTACGGCGGCGACACGGTGTGGGCCAACACCGCGCGCGCCTACGAGCAGCTGCCCGACACGCTCAAGCAGCTCGCCGAGCAGCTCTGGGCCGTCCATACCAACGACTACGACTACGGTGCCGAACGCACGCAGATCAACGAGGCGCGCCTGCGGCATCACCGCGACGTATTCACCGCCGCCGTGTACGAGGCGTCGCATCCGGTTGTGCATGTCCATCCCGAGACGAGCGAACGCGCCCTGCTGCTGGGCCATTTCGTCAAACGCTTTGCCGGCGTGTCGGGCAGCGAGTCTGCGCGGCTGTTCGAGCTGCTGCAGCAGCGCGTGACGCGGCTGGAGAACACCGTGCGCTGGCAATGGCGGCAGGACGACGTCGCCATCTGGGACAACCGTGCCACGCAGCACTACGCCATCAACGATTACGGCAACCAGCCGCGCGTGGTGCGCCGCGTGACGGTGCACGGCGACACGGCCATCTCCGTGGACGGCACACGCAGCACGCAACTGCGCCGCCCCGAGGCCACCAACGATGCGCACATCGACGCACTGGTGGCCGCCGCGCACTGAGTTCAGCCGGCCGCCTGCTGCACCAGCCGGTGGTAGAAGCGGATCAGCTCCACCAGGTTGGCCTCGGTGATGCGTTCGTTGGTGCCATGAAAGCGCGGCAGGTCTTCGGGCCGCGCGCGCACCGGCGAAAAGCGATACACATGGTCGGCAATCCCGGTCATGTGGCGCGAATCCGTGGCACCGATCATCAGGCCCGGCGCCACCACCGTGCCCGGAAACAGCTCACGCACCGTCTTGTTGATCAGCTGATACGACGCCGACTGCGTGGGCGACACGGGCGACGCCTCGCTTGAGCCGGGCAGCTTGCTCAGTTCGAACTTGCCCTGCGGCGCGGCGGTCTTGGCGGCGTCTTCCACGTGCGCGGTGACGGACGCAATGGTGTCGCCGGGCAGCAGGCGGAAATTGACCGTGGCCTCGGCGCGGCCCGGCAGGACGTTGTCTTTGTTGCCGGCCTGCACGATGGTCAGCGCTGTGGTGGTGCGCAGCATGGCGTTGGAGCTGCCGGACGCTTCCAGCTGCTTCTGCACCATCGGCCCGAACAGCCACAGGTTCGACAGCGCGACGCGGCTGAAACCGTGCATTTCGGGTGCCAGCGTGGCAAACATCTCCTGCGCAACGCCGCGGATGCCGGCGGGCAGCTGATCGTCGTCCAGCCGCTTGAGCGTGGCGCTCATCATGGCGATGGCGCTCTGGCCGGGCGGCGGCGGCATCGACGAATGCCCCGGCGTTGCCGCCACCTTCAGCTGCACCGAGAGAAAACCCTTTTCCGCCACCCCGATCAGCGCGGCCGGCTTGGTCAGGCCCGGCAGCACGCCCTCGGTAATCAGCAGCCCTTCGTCGATCACGAAATCGAGCCGCTCGCCACGCGACTTGAGCAGCGCGGCGATCTGCCGGGCGCCGCGGTCGCCGCCCACTTCCTCGTCGGCGCCAAAGGCCAGGTGGATGGTGCGGCGCGGCTGGAAACCGCCGGCGGCCAGCAGCTCGATGGCTTCCATCTGCGAGATCAGGTTGCCCTTGTCGTCCCACGCGCCGCGGCCCCAGACCATGCCGTCCTTCACCACGCCGGCAAAGGGCGGCTCCGTCCAGTCGCCCTCGGTGCCGGGGGCGATGGGCACGACGTCCTGGTGCGCCATCAGCATGATGGGCTTCAACGACGGGTCGGAGCCCTTCCACGTGTAAAGCAAGGCGAAATCGCCCACGAGTTCGCGCTGGAGCACTGCGTGGGCCCTGGGGTAACGCGCCTGCAGCATGGCGTGCAGCTGGCGGAACTGGTCGGCGTTCAACTGCGCGTCGGTGACGCTGGAGACCGTGCGGGCGCGCACGGCTTCGGCCAGGTGCGCCGCTGCCGCAGCACCGTCCACCGCCACCGGCGTCACGGGCGGCACATCGAGCTGGCGCGAGCCGTGCCGCCACGTATTGACGGCCACGCACAGCGCCAGCACGACCACCACCGCAACCACCGCCAACAGCAGCCGCCCGACCACTGCGCCGCGACGCTTCGTCCATGCATTCATTGGGAATCCGCTCCTCATGGTGAACTGCCCTGCGGGCCTCTTCGCACCGCCTCCGGATGACAAGTATCACTGCAACCCGGTGCAGTGGCCATCACGCCGAGGGGCGGGTTTCCCAGGATTACAATGCAGCGAACACTTGTGAACAGTCTTGCCGATGTGTTCGGCAGCTTCCGGCAACCCTCCCCCGCCATGAAACTCCAGATCGACGCCACCACCGGCGTGCCCATCGCCGACCAGATCGTGGCCGGCGTGCAGGCGTGGATCCGCGACAACGACGTCCGGCCTGGCGCCAGGCTGCCGTCCATCCGGCACATGGCGGCAGAGTACGGCATCAGCCGCTTCCCGGTGATCGAAGCGTATGACCGGCTCGTGTCGCTGGGCCTGCTGGACTCGCGCCACGGCTCGGGCTTCTACGTGGCCGAAAGCGGGCTGACCGGGCGCGACGGACGCGGCTGGTCAGACCCGCGCCGCGCGGAGGCCGAGTCCAAGCACATCTTCGAGCAGTTCAGCTATCCCGACGGCATGCTCAAGCTCGGCGGTGGTTTCGTGCCGGCCGACTGGCGCGACGTCGATGGCCTCACGCAGGCCATCCGCCAGGTCTCGCGCACGGATACGCACGCCGTCATCGACTACTCCACGCCGCTTGGCAACACCACGCTACGCCACCAGGTCATGATGCGTGCGCGTCAGCTCGGCATCCACGCCGAGCCCGCCAATGTGCTCATCACCGCGGGCACGAGCCAGGCCATCGACCTCGTCATCCGCCACATGCTCAAGCCCGGGGACACCGTCTTCGTGGAAGACCCCGGCTACTACACCGTGTTCGGCCTGCTGCGGCTGCTGGGCGTGAAGCTGGTCGGCATTCCGCGCAAGGCCGACGGGCCGGACGTCGAGGTGGCCGAAGCCATGCTGCGCGAGCATCGCCCCAAGCTGTTCTTCATCAACAGCGTGCTGCAGAACCCCACCGGTTCCACGGTGTCGCCGCCGGTGGCATTCCGGCTGCTGGAACTCGCGCGGCGCCACGGCTTCGTGTTCCTGGAAGACGACATCTTTGCCGACCTGCAGGCCGAGCCGACCGCCCGCCTCGCCACGCTGGACCAGATGGAGCACGTGATCTACGTGGGCGGTTTTTCCAAGACCGTGTCGGCGTCATTGCCGGTCGGCTACCTGATCGCCAAGCGCGAGCTGGTGCACGACCTGACCAACGTGAAGATGCTCACCAGCGTAGGCGGTTCGCGCTTTGCCGAAGCCGTGGTCGCCACGCTGCTGGAGCGAGGCGCGTATCGCAAGTACGTCGAACGGCTGCGCCAGCGCGCGGGGGATTCGGTCATCGCCTCGCTCGATGCGCTGGCCGACGCGGGCTGGGAGGTGTTTCACCATCCGTCGGGCGGCAACTTCCTGTGGGCGCGCGTGCCGCATGTCGACGATTCGCGCGACCTTGCCGCCATGGCGGAAAAGCACGGTGTGACGCTCGCCCCCGGCCATTACTTCCGGCCCAACATGGAGGTGTCGCCGTGGGTGCGCATCAACAGCGCGTATGCCACCGAACCGCGCGCGCTTGCCTTCCTGCGGGAGGCCGGCAAACGGGCGACGCGCAAGCGCCCCTGAATACGCGCGGGCATGACCGTTGCGGCACGGTAGCCGTCCGCCGTCCACTCAGGAGCCCCGTCATGCACTCCGACAAATTCCGCTCTGCCCGCCCGCCGCTGCCCGCAGACAGCACCTACGTCGCCGGCCCGGTACCGACGGACCCGGTGCAGCAGGCTTCACAGCGCATCCGCTCGGTCGATACGGCCGGCACCGAGGCGTCCGACAATACCGTGGATACCGACGGCAAGAGCCTGGAAGCCGCCAAGGACCCATCGCAGTGGCAAGACAACGTCATCTATTCGAACGCGTCGCTCACCAATGCCCACCCGGACGACCCCGACTCGCCCATTGCCGGCATCGACAGCCGGCCCAGTCAGGGGCAGCCGACCGTGGCTGCGGCGGCCGGACACAAGGTGGTGCACAAGGGCGTCGTCGACGAGACGGTGCGCAATGGCACGCGCGCCGCGCGGCGTTTCTCGCTGGAAGACGATGAGGGGGAGCCCCGACCGGAATGACAGCGCCGGCATGAAGGCGACGATCTGCGGCGGCCACGCAGGGGCGCCTGGCCGTGTGAAAACAAAAAAGGCAGCCGGACCAGGGCTGCCGAAGGAGACACCACCGCGCTCAGTGCGCGACAGCGTTGAAATTGGGCGGCCGCCGATCGACGAACGCCCGGAACGCCTCATGCGCCTCGGGCGATTTCAGGCGCCGCGCAAAGCAGGCGCTCTCCGCGTCCATCTGCTGCCTGAGCAGCTCGGCGTTGCGCATCAGGCGCTTGGTTTCGGTGAGTGCGCCCAGCGGCTGGCGCGCCAGTCGCTCGGCAATCGCCCTCGCCTCGGTGCCGAGCTGGTATAGCGGCACCACGCGGTTGGCCAGGCCCCACGCAAGCGCCGACTGCGCGCTCACCGCATCGCCCAGGGCGAACATCTCGAATGCGCGCACATGACCAAGGCGCGCCGGCATCAGCAGGCTCGATGCAGCCTCCGGCACCAGCGCCAGGTTGACGAACGGCGTGGAGAGCTGCGCGTCGTCGGCCAGCAGCACGAAGTCGCAATGCAGCAGCATCGTTGTGCCGATGCCCACCGCACGCCCCTGCACCGCCGCCACCAGCGGGCGCGTGGCGCGCGCAAGCGCATGCAGAAAGCGGATGACGTTGCGCTCACCGCTGCCGCTGCCGCTGCCGGCGGACACGGCAATCGAAGCAAACTCGCCGATGTCGTTGCCGGCCGAGAACATGTCGCCCTCGGCGCGCAGCAGCACCACGCGGACGGCGCTGTTGTGCTCGGCCGCCTCCAGCGCGTCGGCCAGCGCCCCGTACATCGCATCGGTGATGGCGTTCTTCTTGTCGGCGCGGGCCAGGGTGAGGGTCAAGATGCCATCGGCGTGCTGCCGCTGGATGTGTTCGGTCATTGCTCGTCTCCGGTGGGGAACTTGGTTTGCAGGCTGGCGAGCCAGCGGGCGACAACGTCGATCTCGGCGTCGGTAAAACCTTCGGTCAGGCGCGCGTTCAGTTCGGTCAGGCCCTTGCGCGTTTCGACGAGTGCGGCGCGGCCGGCCGGCGTGAGCCAGAGCTGCCACGCGCGGCCGTCCCTGGCGTCGGGGCGGCGCTCGATGAGGCCGGCGTCGGCGGTGCGGTCCACGAGGCCGCTCATGGCGGAGGGGCCGAGGTCCAGCGCGGCACCGGCTTCGCGCATCAGCGCTCCGTCGTTCTTCTCCAGGAAGAACAGCAGGCCGGACTGGGCAGCGGTCACGCCCTCGCCGGTGCGCGTCTGGATCCAGCGCTGCAGGCGGCGCTGCCCGACGTTGATGAGATAGACGAGGCGGCGATCGGGTGCGGTCATGCGGCTTGCACCTCAGCGCGATGTGCTGCGGCGCGCTCGCTCAGCCAGTCCGCCAGGCCGGGCCAGAGCGTGGCGGAAAACTGCGGGCGGAAGAAGCCCATGTGCCCGACCGGCCCGCCGGCCTGCGCAGGCGCGATCTGCCGGCGCTCGACCCGGGTGTTCGTGAAGTGCATCGTGAGCGCATGGATGGCGGCGGGCGTGGCCCAGGGGTCGTCGTCAAAGCCGTAGACGAGCACTGGATGCGTGACGCGGTTGAAGCGCCCGATGGCGCCGAGCGTCGGGTCGTCGAAGAAATAGCGCGGCATGCTGGCCCAGGCGCCCCACTCGATCGCCACGCCACCCGGGAGGTCTTCGCCCAGGCCCAGGCGCTTGCCGGGCACATAGCCGATCAGCCGGGCAAACAGCGGGCCCACGCCGCGCAGGATGAGCTCGACACGCCAGCGCTCCGCCCGGCTGCGGATGAAGCGCGAGTTGCCCGTATGCGAGGCCACCTGCACAACGCCGGCGACGTCCCAATCCGCACAGCACAGGCCGATGGCGTGGCCGCCGACCGAATGCCCGATCGCCAGTTGCGGCAGCTGCGGATACCGCGCCCGCGCCCAGCGCATCACGCCGTCTGCGTCGAGCAACGCCCAGTCGCGCATGCGGGCGGCAAAGCGACGCAGGCTGCTGGGCCGCGACGCGCCGATGCCTCGGTAGTCGTACGTGATGGCGTGAAAGCCGCGCGATGCCAGGAACGTGGCGAACGCCTGGTAGATGCGCTGCGGCACACCGGTGGCCGGGTGCATGACCACCACGCCCTGCGGTGTTCCGGCCGCCTGCCAGAGCATGGCGCCGAGCGGGTAGCCGTCTCCGGCGGGAATGGTGTGCGGCGTGCCATCCATCGGATCGATTATTTCGTATGCGAAGTTTTTACTTTGTATGCGAAGTAAATGCCGCCGTCAACCTTCAAACAATGAAGTCCTTGCTTAACTATCCGGGGCCACTATAGTTAACAACATGCTTAACCATGACACTTCTCTCGATCTCGCCTTCCAGGCGCTGGCCGATGGCAACCGGCGCGCGATGCTGGTGCAGCTCGTTCGCGGGCCGGCTTCCGTGAGCGAGCTGGCCGAGCCGCTCGACATCTCGCTCCCGGCCGTGATGCAACACCTGGCGGTGCTGGAAAACTCCGGTCTCGTGCGATCGGAAAAGGTGGGCCGCGTGCGCACGTGCCGTATCGAACCCGGGGCGCTGAGCCTCGCTGAGCAGTGGATCAACCAACGACGCCTGGAGTGGGAGCAGCACTTCGACCGCCTGGGCGCTTACCTCGAAACACTCAAGACCCAAGGAGACACGCATGACGACGACCGTTGACCAGCCCGCAGGCACTGCGCTGCCCCCACTCGTGATGTCGCGCACCTTCCCCGTCTCGCGCGACTGGGTCTTCCAGGCCTGGAGCACCGCTGAACACATCAAGCGCTGGTTCTGCCCGATGCATTTCACGGTGCCCGATGCGACGGTCGAGTTTCGCGTGGGCGGCAAGTTTGACGTGTGCATGCGCTCGCCCGAAGGGCAAGACCACTGGTCGCGCGGGCACTTCCTGGAGATCGTGCCCAACGCGCGCCTGGTCATCGACATGAACGTGGTGGACGCCGACAACCGCCCGCTGATGAACGCCCACACCGTCGTCACGTTTGCCGAAGACTGCGGCGGCACGCGCATGGAGGTCACGCAGACCCACACGCCGCTGGCTCCGATTGCCGAGATGATGATCAAGGGTGCGTCCGAAGGCTGGAAGCAGACGCTGGACAAGCTGGAGCGCGAAGCCGCGCGCGTGCCGTTGGCCGATGGCGTCCAGCGCTCGGTCGTGCATGCGACGTTCACCGTGGAGCGCACGTATGACGCACCGCGCTCGCGCGTCTTCAAGGCGCTCACCGACCCGTCGGCCAAGGCCAAATGGTTTGCCGGCGGCAACGGCTACACGCAGCTCGTGCGCGAAATGGACGCCCGCCCCGGCGGCCGCGAAGTGCTCAAGGGCCGGTGGGACAGCGGTGTGGTGTCCAGCTTCGAGGCCACGTACCACGACGTCATTCCGGACGAGCGCGTCGTCTACTCGTACGTGATGCACCTGGACGATCGCAAGATCTCCGCCTCACTCGCCACGCTCGAGCTGAAGCCCGCCAACGATGGCGCTGGCACACGCCTCGTCATGACCGAGCAAGGCGCCTTCCTCGACGGCTACGACGATGCCGGATCGCGCGAGCGCGGCACGCAGTTCCTGCTCGACATGCTGGGCAATTCGCTCAAGGACTGAGCCTCTGCAATACGTCGCGCGCGATCACCGCCAACGTGAACGCCGCGCCCACGATCAGCACCGCCGCCCATAGCACGCCGCCCAGGTGCGCCAGAAGCGCCTGGCGCGGCGTCATTTTGCATACTGCGCGAGGCCATGGCCGAACGACCAGTTCTCAGGCAGCACCTCCACGAGGTTGATGAAGACGTCTTCGGGCCGTATGCCAGGCTTGTCGCCCAGCAGCTCGACGATGCGGCGATAGAGCGCCTGCTTCTGCTCAAGATTGCGCGTGTTGTTGGCGGTGATCTGGAGGATCACAACGTCGTCGCTGCGCGCGATGCCGAAGTACGTTGGGCTGACGCTGAAGGTGCTGGCGTCGTGCTCGGTGAGCGTCATGAAGCGGTCGTCCTCCGGCACGTTGAACGTCTCCCGCATCGCGCGATAGACGCCGTCGAAAATGGCCTGGTGATACGCGGCAGGCTTGCCCCGCCGCAACGACACTTGAACGAGAGGCATGGTGGGCTCCGGGGTGAGGATGCGCACAGCATGCTCCGAATTGTTCATTTCAAAAAGCCATCCTAAGATATTTCAGTCATTGCAGTTCTTAATGATTGAACGATGAAGATGCTCGATCTGGAGGCCGTGCAGGCCTTCGTGCTGACGGCCGACCTGAAGAGCTTCACCCGCGCCGCGGAGGTCATGGACTCCACACAATCGGCTGTGAGCTTGAAGATCAAGCGGCTGGAGGATGCGCTCGGCCGTCGCCTGCTGGAGCGCACGCCACGGGTGGTGCGGCTCTCGCAGGATGGGGCTGCCTTCCTGGGCGCGGCGCGCGAGCTCGTCGCAGCGCACGAAGGCGCGCTTGGGGCGTTTGGAGTGGAACGGCGGCGGCTGTCGGTCGGTATCAGCCACCACATCGTTGGCGCGGAGCTGCCGCGCCTGCTGCGCCAGATGGGGTTGGCCGAACCGTCGCTGACGCTGGAGATCCGCATTGCCAGCTCCTGGGAGATCCTCGAGACCTTCGACAACGGCGGCCTGGACGCCGCGATCGTGCTGCGCCACGACAATCGGCGCACCGACGGCGATGTGCTCATGGAAGAGCCGTTCGGCTGGATGGCCGCGCCAGACTTCACGCAGCATGCCGGCGAGCCGATCCGGCTCGCCATGCAGTCGGAATCCTGCCGCGTGCGCCAGATGGCGGTGGCCGCGCTCGATCAGGCAGGCATTGCGTGGCAGGAGGTGTTCATCGGCGGCGGGGTCGCCACCGTGGGGGCCGCCGCTGCGGCGGGCCTGGCCGTCGCGGCGCTGAGCCGCCGGGTGGCGCCGCCTGGCACCGTCGACATGACGGGGCCGCTGGGCTTGCCGCCGCTGCCTGCGCGCAGCGTGGTGCTGCATTCGCGGCTGGCCGACACGGTCGCGACCAAGGCGCTGCGCACGTTTGCCTCCGCGCTGCGCGCCACGGCGGCGCGCTGAGCGTTACTGCTTCTGCACCGCCACGCTGCCGATCGAATAGCCCGCGCCAAACGAGCAGATCATGCCCAGGTCGCCCGTCTTCAAGTCGGCGCGATGACGGTGGAACGCAATGATCGAGCCGGCCGATGCCGTGTTGGCGAATTCATCCAGAATGACCGGCGCCTCGTCGGCCGAGGCATCGTGCCCAAGCAGGCGCTTGCCGATCAGCTGGTTCATCGCCAGGTTGGCCTGATGCAGCCAGAAGCGCCGCACATCCGCGGGCGCATGGCCGAGCGCCTGCAGATGCGCGGCGATGTGCTCGGCCGCCATCGGGCAGACTTCCTTGAAGACCTTGCGGCCCTCCTGGCGGAAGAGCTGGTCGCGGTCGTCGGGGTTGCGGTCTTCGCTGCGTGAGAGGTAGCCGGCGTTGTTGCGGATGTTGTTGGAAAAGCGCGTCGCACACTGGGTGCCGAGCACACGCCAGGCGTCGGTGGAGCGCGTCTCTTGGGCGCGTTCCACCAGCACGGCCGTGCAGACATCGCCGAAGATGAAATGGCAATCGCGGTCTTTCCAGTCGAGGTGGCCGGAGGTGATCTCGGGGCTCACGACCAGCGCCGCGCGGGCCGTGCCGCTGCGCACCGCGTTGATCGCCTGCTCCAGCCCGAACGTGGCCGACGAACACGCGACGTTCATGTCGAACGCATAGCCGCCCGCGCCAATGCCGTTCTGGATTTCCACGCCCAATGCCGGATACGGCCGCTGGAAGTTCGACGTTGCGCAGATCAGCATGTCGACGTCGGCAGCGTCGCGCCCGGCAGCGGCCAGCGCCTCGCGGGCGGCGGCCACGCCAATTTCTGCCTGCAGCGACAGCACGTCGTCCGGGCGTGGAGCGAGCTTCGGGCGCATGCGCGCCGGGTCCAGCACGCCGGTCTTTTCCACCACGTAGCGCTGGCGGATGCCCGAGGCCTTCTCGATGAATTCGGCGGACGAAGGTTGCAGCGGCGCCAGCTCTCCTGCTGCAATCGCCGCGGCATGCGCGTCGTTGTAGCGCTGCGCGTATGCATTGAACGAGGCGACCAGCTCCTCGTTGGTGATGACCTCCGGCGCAACCCAGAGCCCCGTCCCGCTGATGACAACGTCGTGCATACCCGCTTTTTGTGAAATTTTGGTGGCGGCGACGATAGCACATCGGACCTGCGCGGCGGCCGGTCGCGTCTGGTCGTTTACATCTAACGCCGGGCGCTGCCCTTCCCGTCTCAGTTCAGGCCGTCGGACTATTCATTTTATGCATTACCGGTCATTCAAAGAATAAATTTCAAAAATAGTGCGGGGGCCGCTAATCTGGATCCCCTTCGGTTTTGGCAGACGGCGATGGCGGAGCTCTATCTCGTACGGCATGGACAGGCGTCCTTCGGCGCGGCCGATTATGACCAGCTTTCCGAGCTCGGCCACCAGCAGAGCGTCTGGCTCGGCGAGTACTTCGCGCGGCACGACATCGTATTCGACCGCATCGTCTGCGGGACGCTGCGCCGTCACGAGCAGACCGTCGACGGCATCCTGCGCGGCATGGGCGCGGCCGGCACGGCGTACGAGCAGCATGCCGGCCTGAACGAATACGACTTCCAAGGGCTGTTTGCCGCACTGGGCGAGGACTTTCCCGAGCTGACGAAGCTCGCCTCCGGGTCGATGCGCGACCATTACCGCGCGCTCAAGCAGGTGCTGCATCTGTGGTCGGACGACAAGATCCGCGGGCCGCTGCCCGAGACATGGGCCGCATTCCAGCAGCGCGTGGCCGACGCGCGGGCCGCCATCCAGCGCGGCAGCGGGCAGCGCGTGCTTGCCGTCAGCTCGGGCGGCCCGATTGCCGTGATGGCACAGCAGGTCCTGCAAGCGCCGCCTACGAGCGCCATCGCGCTCAACCTGCAGATCCGCAACAGCAGCGTCTCTCAGTACTTCTTCAATGCGGAATCGTTCCAGCTTGCCACGTTCAACGGCATTCCGCACCTGGACGACCCGCAGCGGCGCGCTTTCCACACTTACGGCTGAACACCTGAACGGCGGCCGACCCGACCACCATTGGAGGAGCACAACATGAGCACCAGCCTGTTCGATCTGACCGGAAAAATCGCGCTCGTCACCGGCGCGAGCCGCGGCATTGGCGAAGAAATCGCCAAGCTGCTCGCCCAGCAAGGCGCCTACGTGATCGTCTCGAGCCGCAAGCTGGCCGACTGCGAGGCCGTGGCCGAGGGCATCCGCGCATCGGGCGGCAAGGCCGAAGCGCTGGCCTGCCACGTCGGGCGCATGGAAGACATCGAGGCGGCCTTCGCGCAGATTCGCAACACGCACGGCCGGCTCGACATCCTGGTCAACAACGCGGCGGCCAACCCCTACTTCGGCCACATTCTCGACACCGACCTCGCGGCCTACGAAAAAACCGTGGAGGTCAACGTGCGCGGCTATTTCTTCATGTCGGTCGAGGCCGGCAAGATGATGCGCGCGCAGGGCGGCGGTGCGATCGTCAACACGGCGTCGGTCAACGCGCTGCGGCCGGGTGACAAGCAAGGCATCTACTCCATCACCAAGGCGGCGGTCGTCAACATGACACGCGCCTTCGCGAAGGAATGCGGGCCGCTGGGCATCCGCGTCAACGCGCTGCTGCCGGGCCTGACCAAGACCAAGTTTGCCGGTGCTCTGTTCGAAGACAAGGCCACGTACGAACGCTGGATCAACGAGATCCCGCTGCGCCGCCATGCCGAGCCCCGCGAGATGGCCGGCACGGTGCTGTATCTCGTCTCCGACGCGGCGAGCTACACCAACGGCGAATGCATCGTCGTCGATGGCGGCATGACGGTCTAAGATGCACGGATTGCACGTGCACCAGGACGCCGCACCATGAATACCGCCATCCAGCGCGCCGACTTCGGCCGCGTGTCCGTCTTCTTTGGCGAGAAGCGCGGGAAGTATCCCGACGGCAACCAGGTCGTCATCCGCGGTGCGGACACACTGGCGGCCTTCGACACGCCGATCGTCTCCAACCACATCGGCCCGGAGTTCGACGCGACGGAACTGGTGGTGATGGGCCACGCGCATGAAGACCACATGGCGGGCCTGCATCGCCTTCCGCACGCCAGCGTGCATGTGAACGAAGCCGACCTGGCTGCAGTGCGCAGCTGGGCGGGCATGGTCGCCCACTACGGCATCGAAGAGGCACAGGCCCCGGCGATGCTGGCGAACATCCAGCGGGATTTCTTCTACGCGCCGCGCCCCGATGCACAAGGCTACACAGATGGCGCCACGTGGGACCTGGGCCGCGCGCAGATCCGCGCGTACCACATGCCGGGGCACACTGCCGGCCATACCGTCCTGGTGGTCGAGCCGGAAGGCGTGGCCTTTATCGGCGACATCGACCTGACCGGCTTCGGCCCTTATTACGGCGATGCCTGCTCCAGCCTGCGCGATTTCCGCCGCAGCCTGGAGCGGCTGCCCGACATTCGGGCCAAGGTGTGGGTGACGTCGCACCACCGCGGCATCTATACCGACCGCGACCATTTCCTGCGCGACCTCGCCGCCTACACCGCCAAGCTCGATGAACGTGAACAGCGCTTGCTGGCGATGCTGCGTTCGTCTCCGAAAACATTGGCGCAACTGGTCGAGCAGCGCCTGCTGTATCCGCCGGGCCACGAGGCCCTGTGGGTGGTGAGCGCCGAGACGCGCACGATCTCGCAGCACTTGGCCGAGCTCGGGCGCGATGGCCGCGTGCGGATGGATGACGAGGGGCGCTATCACGCCAATTGAGGGCCCCGATTGCAGGGGCGCGGCACGCGTGCAACGCATCCTTGCAATCCGCGGGTAACTGTATATATTTACAGTAACTGTAAATTTGTACAGCCCATCATGGACGACCTGATCCGCATCGAAAACGAGTATGACCGCCAGACCGTGGCATGGCTGCGTGAGCGCCTGGGCGATCAAGCCTTGTGCGAAGTCGTGATGCGCATGGGCGGGCGCGGGCGGCCGTATGCGTCGGAGGTGTGCCGCACGCTGAGCCTGACGCCGCCGCCGCGCAAACGCGCAACGCGTGCGCGGCCGCTCAACCGGGCCGTGGGCGAGTCGTATCTCGCGACCATCCGCGCCATCCTGCGCGGGTCAAACCGCCACGCGGCAGTCTAGGCGGCCAGCGTTGCCGCTGTTTCCTCGCGCAGCCACGCCAGCCAGGCGCCGGCAGCGCTGTCGGGAGCAATCG
Source organism: Ralstonia mannitolilytica (assembly GCF_905397375.1). Lineage (GTDB taxonomy): Bacteria > Pseudomonadota > Gammaproteobacteria > Burkholderiales > Burkholderiaceae > Ralstonia > Ralstonia mannitolilytica. Next base: position 946,414 of record NZ_CAJPVG010000001.1, on the reverse strand, counting down.
GTGCGTCTGCCAGCAGGCAATATGCGGAGCCATCCCGCCGGAACCCCTCGGGCGCCACGAGGCGGCCGTCCTTGAGGTCGTCGCCGGCCATCAGCTTGGACGCGATCGCAACGCCCTGCCCAGCCAGGGCCGCCTGCAGACTCAGGTAGAAGTGTTCATAGCGCGCCTCGGGCAAGCGGCCGCGTGGGCGCGCGAGCCCGCTGACGCGCCACCAGGTCTGCCAGGCGTCGGGGCGCGTAGCGGTATGCAGCAGACGCCGTCGCGCCACGGTGTCGGTTGACGGCGCGTGCACGGGGCCGATCCATTCGTCGCAGATCGGTGCTGCGTGCACATGCGCGGGCCACGCGAAATCGTTGCGGCGCACCGCCACGTCGACGCCGGTGCGCTTGAAATCAATGGGACCGCCGGCGGCAAACAGATGCACCTGCACGTGCGGGTGCCGTGCCTGGAAGCGCGACAGACGGGGGATCAGCCAGCGCATCGCCAGCGTCGGCTCGCAGGAAACCACCAGCGTGGAAGACGCCGCGCGGCGCGCGATCCGGTCGATGCTATCCGTGAGAATCGAGAACGCATCGGCAGCCGCCGCGCGCAACTGCTCGCCGGCCGGCGTAAGGAAGACGGCACGGTTGCGCCGCGCGAACAGCGCCACGCCCAGCGAGTCTTCCAGAAGCCGTATCTGGCGGCTGACAGCTCCATGCGTGACATGCAGTTCCTGCGCGGCACGTACAAAGCTGCCATGCCGCGCGGCGGCTTCGAACACACGCAAGGTATTGAGCGGCGGAAGTGCCATCTGTGAGTTTTCATCACTGAAATACGGCATCATAAATCGATTTTCAGCGATCACCGGCGCGGCCAGAATCTGCGCATCCCGACTCTGCGCAGGCTGCCCAACATGGCCGAACTCGTTGCCGTTGCCGTCATCACACTTCTGGCCGTCATCAGCCCGGGCGCCGACTTCGCCATGGTCACGCGCAACAGCCTGCTGTACGGCCGCCGTGCCGGCGTGCTGTGCGCGCTTGGCATTGCGCTCGGCGTGCAGGTGCACGTGTTCTATACGATGTTCGGTGTGGGGCTGCTGATTGCCCATGCGCCGGCACTGCTCCATGGCATCAAGCTGGTGGGCGCCGCCTATCTGGTGTGGATCGGCTGGAAGACGCTGTCTGCCACGGCACCCTTGCCCGGCGAAAATTCAGCCGGGCCTGCGGCGCCTCGTGCGCTGTCCACTGCGGCGGCCCTGCGCCTGGGCTTTTTCACCAACGCGCTGAACCCCAAAACGACGCTCTTCGTCGTCAGCACATACACGCAGTTGGTTCACCCAGGCACGCCGCTGGCCGCGCAGTTCGGCTACGGGCTGTTCATGTCGACGGCGCATGCGGCGTGGTTTGCGCTGGTCGCTACGGTGTTTGCCTCTGGCGCGTTGCGGCGCTCCCTCGTGGCACGGCAGCGGACCGTGGATCGCATCATCGGCATGATCCTCATCGGGCTCGGGTTGGCGCTTGGCCTGGCGCGGCTCGCCTGACGCCGCACCCAGCGTGGGCGCATTGCGACGCCCACTCCACCCGCTGCGCACGCCGCGATTGAGCCTGGCAGCCCGTTGCTCTACCTTGGAAAGACCAGCGATCGCTCGCCGCGCTCCGGCGCGCGGTCGCTTTCTGGTTGGCTTCCACGGGGCGATTCATGCTGCATACGCTTTCCAGGCTGTGGTGGGTGCTCGCGCTGCGCGGCATGTGTGCGCTGCTGATCGGCGTTGGCGCGTTTGTCGTGCCGGCGGCCACGCTCGCGGCGCTGGTGCTGGCGTTTGGCGCGTATGCGCTGGTCGAAGGGTGTCTGCTGCTGGCCACGTCGTTTGGCAGCCACACACCATCGCATGACCGCTGGCCGCTGGTGCTGCAGGGGCTCCTTGGCGTGGCGGTCGGTGTGCTGACGCTGATCCACCCTGCCGTGACGGCGCTGGGCCTGTTGCTGTACATCGCCGCATGGCTGCTTGCGCAGGGTGTACTGCAGATCGTCGTGGCAGTGCGCCTGCGTGAAGAACTCGCCGGCGAGTGGTGGCTGATCCTGGGCGGCATCGCGAGCGTGCTGCTGGCCGGCTGGCTGCTGTGGGGGCCCGAGGCCGGCGTGCTGGCCGTGTTGTGGTGGATCGGCGCATGGGCCATCGTGTGGGGCATCGCGCTGATCCTGGCCGCGCTGCGGGTGCGCAACTGGGGACGCAGCGGATCCGCACGGGCGTTTGCATGACGCCGCGCCCGTCATGTCTGCGCCCTTCCGAGACCGCCTTGACGCCGGCCGGCAATTGGCCGATGCACTGGCCTCGCTCAAGCTGGGCGAGCCGCGCGTCGTGCTGGCGCTGCCCCGTGGCGGCGTGCCCGTCGGCCACGCGATCGCGCGGGCCGTGCAAGCGGTGCTCGGCGTGCTGCTCGTGCGCAAACTCGGGGCGCCGTTGCAGCCGGAACTGGCGCTCGGGGCGCTGGCAGACTGCGGCGCCGGGATGCCGCCCCACGTGGAATGGAATACCGCCCTGCTCCGCACCCTCGCGCCGACGCAAGCGTACCTGGACGCCGTGACGACGCAGGAGCTGGCCGAGATGGAGCGCCGGCGCGCACGCTACGGCGTCACGCCGACGCCCTTGGCGGGCGCGACGGTCATCGTCACGGACGATGGCGTTGCCACCGGCGCGACGGTGCGCGCGGCGCTTGGCGCCGTACGGGTCGCACGCCCCGCACGGCTGGCGCTGGCCGTGCCGGTCGCGCCCGACACCACATGGCAAGCGCTGCGCGCCGAAGTCGATGACGGCGTTTGCCTGATCGCGGCGCCCGACCCGAGCTTTCAGGCCGTCGGCCAGTACTACCGCAATTTCGACCAGACCGAAGACAGTGAAGTGATCGCGCTGCTGGCCGATGCGCGGCAGCGCAACCACTGAGGTTCAGTGCGGATTCAGGCGGCCTGCAGGCGCTTGCGCTCGATGTCCGGCAGGAACACCGTCAGCAGGCCGATCAGCGGCAGGAACGAGCACAGGTGATAGACGTAGTAGATGTCAGTCGCATCGGCCAGCTTGCCGAGCACGGCCGCGCCAATGCCGCCCAGCCCGAACGCAAACCCGAAGAACAGGCCGGACACCATCCCCACCTTGCCCGGGATCAGCTCCTGCGCATACACGAGGATGGCCGAGAACGCCGAGGCCAGCACCAGCCCGATGATCACCGTCAGCACGGCCGTCCAGAACAGGTTGGCGTACGGCAGCAGCAGCGTGAACGGCGCCACACCCAGGATCGACACCCAGATCACCAGCTTGCGGCCGACGCGGTCGCCGATGGGGCCGCCCACGATCGTGCCCACCGCCACCGAGAACAGGAAGAGGAACAGGAACAGCTGCGACGTCTGCGCCGACAGCTGGAACTTGGTGATCAGGTAGAACGTGTAATAGCTGTTCAGGCTGGCGAGGTAGAAGTACTTGGAGAACAGCAGCACCACCAGCAGCGTCATCGCAAACGCCACCTGCCCCCCCGACAGCTTCACGGCCGCATGCGCGCGCGCACCCGCCTTGCGGCCATGGCCAGCCGCACGCTCGCGCTTGTACCAGCCGCCCACGTGGTACAGCACAAAGATGGCGACGAGCGCCGCAATCGAGAACCACGCCAGGCTGTGCTGCCCATACGGCATGATGATGAGCGCGGCCAGCAGCGGCCCCATCGCGCTGCCCACGTTGCCGCCCACCTGGAACAGCGACTGCGCCAGCCCGTGCCGCCCGCCCGACGCCATGCGCGCCACGCGCGACGACTCCGGGTGGAAGATCGACGAACCCGTGCCCACCAGCGCCGCCGCCAGCAGCAGCATCCCGAAGTTGGGCGCCATCGACATCAGCAGCAGCCCCACCAGCGTGAAGCCCATGCCCACCGCCAGCGAATACGGCTTCGGGTGCTTGTCGGTATACAACCCGACCATCGGCTGCAGCAGCGATGCCGTGATCTGGTACACGAGCGTGATCAGACCGATATGGGCGAAGTCGAGCTGGAAGTTGCTCTTGAGCAGCGGATAGATCGCCAGGATCAACGACTGCATCATGTCGTTGAGGAAGTGCGCGAAGCTGATGGCGCCGATCACGCCAAAGCCGGTCTTGTCAGCCTGCGCGGAGGCGGCTGTGCCGTTTGCGGTGGTTTGCATGATGGATGTGCGGTGAAGAGTGGAAGCGAGACGGCAACGAGGCGTTGCGACCTCGAATCTTGCGCCTAAACGGTGCAGGCGCGTTACCGCACATTCGACAATGATTAGCGCGAACCGGACAATTTATTGTCGGAGCAGAAGCGTCAGGCCTACGCACGCCGTCTGCTCCGCCAGCACACCGATCGCCCGTAAACCCGCGCCACGCTTGCCTCGGCAGACAGCCAGCCTGTTAGCCGTTTTCGCACACGGGGCTACTCCGTTCGGAGCATGGCCCGTCAGGAGACGCTTTCTATACTCGCCAGCATGGAGCGCTGCACGACGCGTCATGCGCCAGTGCCGACGCCAAGACGGAACCGCTGCGCACGCACATGCCCGCACGGGACTCCGCAAACCGAGCCCGTGACCGGCACGCCACGATGCCGTACATCGGCCACCATGGGAGGGGAGCCATGATGATCCTGCTAACGGGAACGCTTTGCCGCGCGATGGGAGACCTCTTCTATCAGGCCTTGCTCGACGACCGCGTCGTCTGCTGCTTCGTGACCTCTGAAGCGGTGGATGTCACGGGCAGCGGCATGCGCCCTGCCCCCGCGGCATCCTTCCCGTGTACCGACCCTCGGCTCGCTGACGTCTCTCGGTCAGCGGGTTATTGCGCGCCCCTCGTCCCGTAGGGCGCGCCCTTTTCTGCCGATGCCGTCAGCGCGGGGGCGCTGGCGCATCACCCTCTATCGTGCGGATCAGCCGATCAGCCCGGCCTCGGTCAGCTCGCGCTTCAGGTAGGCGTACAAGACAGGCGCGGCAATCACGCCGCCCACGCCAAACACCGCCTCCATCAGGATCAGCGCCAGGATCAGCTCCCAGGCCCGCGCATCGATGCGGCTGCCGATGATGCGTGCGTTCACGAAGTACTCGAGCTTGTGCACCACCACCAGGAAGATCAGCGATGCCACCGCCAGCTCGAGAGACGCCGTCACACTCATCACCACCACGGCGGTGTTCGAGATCAGGTTGCCCGCCACCGGGATCAGCCCTGCGACAAAGGTCAGCAGGACCAGCGACTTGGAATACGGCACGTGCTGCCCGAACAGCGGCACCGCGCCGAGCAGATAGACCGCCGCGAGCGCAGTGTTCAGCGCGGAAATTTTCACCTGCGCAAAGACTACGGCGTCAAAGGCCTCCGCCAGCCGGGCAAGCCGGGTCATCAGCGCGGCCGCAAGCGGCTTGTGGCGCGCCGGGTCGGGCGTGTCCGACCACGCCACCATGGCGCCCAGGATGAGGCCCACGAGCGTCAGCGCACTCGCCCGCAGCCCGTCGATGCCGAGGGTCGATACCTGGTGGCCGTGCTCCTTGAGCATCTCGACCAGGCGTGTGCGCAGCTCCGTCACCGACAGCGGCACATAGTCCGCCACCGCTGCGGGCAGCGATTCCCGCAGGTTGTCGAGCACGTCGGCCACACGCGTGAGCATGCCCTCCAGCCCATGCCCGTGTTCCACCAGGCGACCGATTCCAAGGCCCAGTCCGGCAAGGATGAGCGCTGCCATCAGGACCACGCCGATCACCGCGATGGCCTTCGCCCGCTTTGACACCGCATGCCGCGCGCGCAGCCGGGCTTCAAGCTTGCGCGCAAGCGAATACACCAGGAAGCCCGCAATGGCCGCCGGCAGCAGGTGCAGCCATAGCACCGCCGCAATCATGGCCGCCACCAGCGCGTAGCTGACGGCATCAATGGTGCGGGTATGGGCGTGGGGCGGAAGCATCGTCATGAAAACAGGCCGGCAGCAATGTTGATGGAGAGCGCGAGGATGCTCGTATTGAAAAAGAACGACAGCAGTGATTGCCCAAGCACCGCTCGGCGCATGGCCCGCGAGCGGATACCGATGTCGGCCGTCTGGCTGGCAACGGCGATCGTGAAGGAGAAGTACAAAAAGTCCCAGTAATTCGGCTCAAGTTCGCGGTCGGGAAACAGCAGCGGCGGCTGATGCGGCGTCCGGTAATACAGATGCGCGTAGTGCACGGTGAACATCATCGGCACCATCAGCCATGCGCCGACCACCGTCACGCCGGTCAGCGCGTAATGCGACGCCTGCGCCTGCCCCGCTGACTTTGCCGTCGCCAGCTCAAACGCAATGGCCACCATGCTGGCGACCACGCCAAGACATACCACGGCCAAGACCGCGGCCGCGCGCTCGTCTTCGCGCCGGGCCACCGCCCGGATGCGGCGCGGATCGGCGCGCAGCATCATCACCGAAATCAGGATCAGATACGACCACACGGCGACATCCCAACCGAGCAGCATGCGTGCCAGCCAGCCTTGCGCGGGCAGCATCGCACCGGCTACGGCGCCCAGCGCGAGCGCCGTGAGCAGACGCGGCCGGGTCGCGGCAAACCGGGAGATTTCAGAAGACGGGTCTTGCGGGTTCACGTGACCTCTCGCGCGCGTTCATGCGGTGTTTGCAGCCGGCACGGCGCCGGCCGATGAGGCGACATGGTAGCCGCTTCAGCCGCACATCAGGAGGGCGCGAGCATCGACGCAAACGAGCGGTTGCAGCGTTCCTGGAGGCGCTCGTGCGTATTGAGCTGGTCTGCCGTGACGGTCGCGTCCGGGTAGACCCGACACATGCCGATCAGGGCGGTCTGCAGCGAGCTCTGTGAGCCGGCCTGGAACTGGAAGCGTTCGAGCACGGTGTCATCGGCGTCACGCACGGTGATCTGGAACGGGCCTGGCGTGACGGTGGCGCAGCCCGCCAGCAAGGCGGCGGCCACAGCCAGGGCGATGTGTGGCAACAAGCGAATCGCAGGGCGTGAACGGATCATCATGGGGTCCTGATTACGATGGTAGTCAGACGCGGCCCGGGCGGCCGGGTTCGCAATCACCATGCAAGCGGGCCGCCAAACAAAAACGCCCGCTGGAAGCGGGCGTTCTTGCTGTAGGAGCCGGGCTCAGGCCACGGCGCCGTCGGTGTACGGGTTGAACTTGTCACCGACCTTGGCACCTTCGGTGTACGTGTCGAACTTGCCGGCACGGGCGAGCGCGCCTTCCGTGTACGGATCGAACTTGCTGCCGGCCTTGGCGCCTTCGGTGTAGGTGTCGAACTTGCCGGTGCGGGCCAGGGCGCCCTGGGTGTACGGGTCGAACTTGTCGCCGACCTTGGCGCCTTCGGTGTACGGGTCGAACTTGCTGCCAGCCTTGGCGCCGTCCGAGTACACGTCAAAACGCTGGCCCACCTGCGAGGCGCCTTGCGTGTACACGTCAAACTTGTCTGCCGCCAGGGCGGGCACGCTGGCCAGGGCCATCAGGGCGGCGGTCAGGGCGACGATCGGGGTGCGTTGGGCGTTCATGATGTCTTCTCCAAGAGGGGGCGCAGCGCGTCGGGCAGTGTCTGATATCCGGACTTTTTCGCTGCGGCGCCGCATTCGATGAAGCCATCGTAGGCGAGCCTGTTGCGACAATAAATGTCGCGACAGGCAATTTATTGTTGCGATATGTGAAATTGCGGGAAAACCCGCATCAACACTGGTTTAGCGGCCTGCGGCAAGGGATCATCCGCGAATTTGCGCAAACAGAAGATGTGACTTTTTCGCTGAAAGTCAGCGTTGTGCGATGGGCGAACGCGAGGAGCGGGCTGTTTTTTTCGCGTTGCGCAATGGCACCGCGGCGCACGGACCGCAACGTCCGGAGACACTCGCACACAGGCTGGGGGCGCACACCTGTGTCACACTGCGCGACATTCTGCGCCGTGCACGCTCGCCGGCCGCTTCATGCTCGCCTTTGGACCGACCGACGATGAAACGCCTCCTCCTGGCCATGACTGTTCTGGGCGCCGCACTGCTCTCGGGCTGCGGTGTCGTTGCCGCGCCGTGCCGCGTGGCTTCGGCGGGGCTCAAGATGGTGCCGCTGGTCGGTCACGTGGCCGCCGCGCCGACGGATGCGTGCGCGGACATCATTGACTAGGCGGCGGATCTTCCAGCGTGCGCTGCATCAGCAGGCAGTCGAGCCAGCGCCCGAACTTGTAACCCACCGCCTGCAGCACGCCCACCTCGCGAAAGCCGCAGCGCGCGTGCAGCCTGGCCGAGCCCGCATTCTCAAGGCCGCCGCCCACGACGGCCACCATCTGCTTGAAACCGCGCGCCTGGCATTCTGCGATGAGCGCCTGTAGCAGCAACGTCCCCACGCCCCGCCCCTGCGCGTCGGTGTGCAGGTAGATCGAATCCTCCACCGTGTGGCGATACGCGGGCCGCGCGCGATGAGGGCCGGCGTAGGCATAGCCAAGCACCTCCCCGCCGGCCGCCTCGGCGACGATGTACGGCATGCCGGCATGGTGCAGCGTCTGATAGCGGCGCGTCATCTCGGCCGCGTCGGGCGGATCGATCTCGAAGCTCGCCGTGCCGGTGCGAACGTGATGCGCGTAGATGGCGACGATGGCGGGCAGATCGGCCGTGGTGGCGGTGCGGATCCGGATGGCGCCGTTGTGCGCGGCGGGGGAAACGTCGGAGGGCTGTGCAGGGGACATGACAATCGGCAGGTGCGCGAAAACCTGCATTGTCGCGCCAAATTCGTCCCAACCCCACGAGACCCGGCACGACACGGCGACATGGCTATCGGGCAGCGCCGGAATGCGGTAACTTGGCGGACGCACTTGCCTTTGCCGCGCGCCCTCCCCGTCATGCACGACCTGTTCCCCCTGATCGCCGAATACGGCGCGTTTGCCGTGTTCCTCAATGTGCTGCTGACGCAGGCCGGCGCGCCGCTGCCCGCCGTGCCGACATTGCTGGTGGCCGGGGCGCTCACGTTTCAAGGGCCGCTGTACCTGATCGAACTGGCGCCGGCGGCCGTCTCGGGCGCGCTGCTCGGCGACGGGCTGTGGTACTTCGCCGGCAGGCGTTACGGACGGCATGTGATGGCGCTGCTGTGCCGCGTGTCGTTGTCGCCCGATTCGTGCGTGCGGCGCACGCGCACGCAGTTCGAGCGCTGGGGTGCGCCGTTGCTGCTGGTGTCGAAGTTCATTCCGGGGCTGTCGACGGTGTCGTCCGCGCTGCTGGGCACGATGCGCACGCCGTTCAGCACGTTCGCGCTGTACAACCTGGCCGGCTCGGCGGTGTGGGCGGTGATCTGGCTGATGCTCGGGCGCATCGCGCATGACAGTATCGATCAGGCGCTGCGGCAGCTCGACATCCTGGGCACGCGTGCGATCGTGCTGATCGTCGTGCTGGCAGCGATCTACGTGGCGGTGCGCTGGCTGCAGCGCTGGCGTTTTCGCAAGATGCTGGAGATGGTGCGCATCTCTCCGGATGAGTTGCATGCGCTGATCGAATCGGGCGCCGCGCCGGTCATCATCGACGTGCGGGCCGACAGCTCGCGCCAGCTGCAGCCGCAGCGCATTCCCGGTGCGATGCTGTACGACATGTCGAGCAACGACCATCCCATCGAGATCGACGGCCCCGATCGCGAGATCATCGTCTACTGCGCGTGCCCCAATGAGGCGTCTGCCGTCATGCTGGCGCGCACGCTGATGAGCCGCGGCTTCAAGCGCGTGCGGCCGCTGCACGGCGGCATCGATGCGTGGGTCGAGCGCGGATACGGCGTGGAGCACGTGGTCTCGGTGTCGCCCGCCACGCTGCAGACGGCCGAAGCTCGCGCATGAGCTTGCGGACCAGGCCACCCTTGGTCAACCCATCAAAACGCGACCGGCAAAAACAAAAAGCGCACCTCGTCAGTGCGCTTTCCCGTAAGTACGGCAAACATGCGATGCGCCAGCCCCCCGGCTCGGACACACCGCATCGGTCCGTTATGCATCCGCCGTGGGCGGATGTGGCGAAGTGATCCCCGTTTGATCCCGTCTTCGCCGGTCGGACTTGACCCCCTTGTTATTCTTTCCAACGCTCCCGGCCGCTGTTCATCCATGGATGCACGACCGGCTCGCGTTGTGATTTCCCGCCCTTCTTTCTGCTTTGTCGCCTTGCGGCCGGCCGTTGGTACGGCACTTCATAGCGGTAACGGCAGGAGCGCGTAAAACTTTAGGCAAACGTATCGATCGCGCCATCGTGGGCGGACGCGCGCCGCGGCACCGTCGCCACCGTGTCCGAACGCTCGGGCGTGGCGCCGCTGCCGAACCGGCTGCCGTTGCCCCCGTTACCCGAACCATTGCCTTGCGCCGACGACCCCTGCGAGGCGCCCTGCTGCTGGCTGAAGTCTCCCGTGCTGACGGACGTCTGCGCGAGTTGCATCCCACCCTGGTGCATGGCATCGCGCAGGCGCGGCATGGCGTCTTGCACAAGTTCGGCGACGGCCTGGTGCTGGCACACGAAGCTGGCGTTCACCGCCCCGTTGTCGACTTCCAGCTTGACATGCAGACCGCCCAGCTCGGCCGGGTTCAGTTGCAGTTCCGCCGAGGACTGGCGGTGCACCTGCATGAACGCGAGCTGACTTGCCATGGTGTGCGGCCAGGCTGCATCGCCAAAGGTGGGCAGTGCGTGCGCTTGCGCCGGCGTGATCGACGCAGCCGCGGCGGCACCGGTGGCGCCCGCACCGCCGACGGCAAAGGTCGGAGCGGCAGCGCTGGCGTCGCCATGGGCGCGCGTCAGGATGCCCTCGAACTGCGCGCCTGCACCGGATGTATCGGCTTGCGTGCCTGCGCTGTCGGCGCCGGTACCGTTACCGCCGGTGCGATTGGTGACATCGGCCACGCTGGCGGCGGTTGACCCGGCGGCGCCATGCGCGCTTGCGTCGCTGCGGCGCGGCAGGCCATGTTCGGCGCCTGCGTTCTGGGCCTGTGACGTGCTGCCCAGTTGGCGCACGCCGGGCGGCGTGTTGTCGCCGACGGCGCGTGTGCGGGCCAGTGTCTGTGCGAGCGCATGGCCGTCGGGCAATGCAGCAGTGGGCGCGGTGGGCGCATTGGACACGGCCGTCGCGTTCGCGCTGGCATCGTTGGGCGCCTGTGCCGCCGCCTGGGACGCCGCTGCGTCAGTATCCGCGCCTTGCGTGTTGGTGGCAGCCGCGTTCAGCGCGGCGAGCGTGGCGGCATCGTTCGTGGCCGGTTTGCCTGCCGGCTGCGTCATCGCGTCGGCATGGGCGTCGCTAGCCGAGGGCGCCGCGGTGGGCGACGCCGGCACCTGCGCGGCAGCTGCCTGCTGCGCGGCCTGGCGGGCGGCTTCGATCTGGGCGGCCAGTTGCGCGGCCGGGTCGACAACGGTCTGCTGCGCAGCGGTGTCGAGATCCTCGGCAGCCGCGGGCTTGGCGTTGGGCACATTAGCGGTGCTGCTGGCGGGCGTGGTTTCAACCTGCGCGCCCGGGGTGCGTTCCACCGGTCCGGCATCCTGGTCGTCACGCGCAGCGTTGGCGCGGGCAGCATCCTTGCGCGCGATATCGGCGCGTCGGCCGGCGTCATCGGCGGCGGACTGCGCCGTCGCGCGGCGGCGCTCGGCTTCCTGCGTCACGCGATCCGACAGCAGGTTGCCGAACGTATCGGCGCCGGACGACGCGGCCGATGCCTTGGCGGCAGGCGCGTTGCCGGCCGAAAGCATGGCGCCCAGGTCTTTGACAGCGGCGTTGGGGGTGGCACTCAAGCCCACGGGAACTCCGTCTTCACGTTCGGTGATTCAGTTTCAGTTGCCGCCCTGCGCAGCGCGCATGCGGATCAGTTTGGCGGCGTGCTCGTCGTTTTCGCGCTGCGCGCGACGCTCCTGGTGCAGGCGCTGCTCTTCGAGATGGCGCTGCCGCAGTACATCGAACGACTGCTCACGGCGCTGCTTCTCGAGCCAGTTCGCGCGGCTCGCTTCAAGCTGGCGCTCCAGCGCGCTGATAGTGCCCTTCTGCTGATGCACCGCGCTGCCGAGCCGATCGATGAACGCGGCGTAGTTGCGCAGGCGCGTGGCATCGATGCCGCCCTCGGCCGTTGCCAGCATCTGCTGGTGGTAGTTCAGGCGATAGTCAGCCAGCAGGGCCAGCTTTTGCGTGGCGGCCTCGCGCGTGTTCATCAGGCGCCCGACTTCCTGGGTGGCTTTCTCGGTGTCCTTTTGGGCCAGTTCCAGCACGGTTTCGAGGCGGAACGGCGCAGTTCCAGTGGTCATCCTTCAACCTCCTGCTTTCCATGACATGAATCCATCGGCCGGTGGCCCGCGGCCTTGAGCCCGGGCTTGCACAACGCTGGCAGCTTCACAGTGTCAAGCGCCGGGCTCATGCGAGCACCCCCAGCATCTTCTGCAGCGTGTGCTCGCGGCTTTCGTTCTCGAACATGCCCTGCTGCAGGAAGGCTTCCATGTCGGGGTAGCGGGCGATGGCCTGGTCGGTGACCGGGTCGCTGCCGCGCGCATACGCACCGACGGCAATCAGGTCGCGGTTGCGCTGGTAGCGTGCATAGAGCTGCTTGAAGCGGCGGGCCGCGTCGAGCTCCTCGCGCGGCACGATGGCCGACATCACGCGGCTGATCGACTGTTCGATGTCGATGGCCGGGTAGTGGCCCTGCTCCGCCAGCTTGCGCGAGAGCACGAAGTGGCCGTCCAGAATGGCGCGCGCCGCATCGGCAATCGGATCCTGCTGGTCATCGCCTTCGGCCAGCACGGTGTAGAACGCGGTGATGGAGCCGCCGCGGCCGTTGGCATCGACCATGCCGTTGCCGGCACGCTCAACCAGCGCCGGCAGCTTGGCAAAGGCCGAGGGCGGATAGCCCTTGGTGGCCGGCGGCTCGCCGATGGCCAGGGCGATTTCGCGCTGGGCCATCGCATAACGCGTGAGCGAATCGACGATCAGCAGCACGTTGCAGCCGCGGTCGCGGAAGTATTCGGCAATCGTGTGGGCGTAAGCGGCGCCCTGCAGGCGCATCAGCGGCGAGGTGTCGGCCGGCGCAGCCACCACGGCCGAACGTGCCAGGCCTTCGTCGCCAAGAATCTCGTCGATGAATTCCTTCACTTCGCGGCCGCGCTCGCCGATCAGGCCCACTACCACCACGTCGGCCTGCGTGTAGCGGGCCATCATGCCCAGCAGCACGCTCTTGCCCACGCCGGAGCCGGCAAACAGGCCCAGGCGCTGGCCCTGGCCAACGGTGAGCAGACCATTGATGGCGCGCACGCCCACGTCGAGCACATGCTCGATCGGCTTGCGCTTGAGCGGGTTCAGCGGCGCGGGGTTCAGCGTACCCCAGGCGAGTTCTTCATGCGTGCCGAGCGGCCCCTTGCCATCGAGCGGCTCGCCGTTGGCATCGACCACGCGGCCGAGCAGGCGTGGGCCGACGGGCAGGAACTTGCTATGCGAAATCGTCGGGTCGGCGGCGTCTGCGGGCAGGCGCTGCGGCTCCAGCGGGAAAACGCGCGCGCCGGGCACCACGCCCACCAGATCGGTTTGCGGCATCAGGAAGGCGCGCTCTTCGGCAAACCCGACCACTTCGGCCAGCACGTGGCGGCCATGCGGCAACTCCACGCGGCAGGCACTGCCGACCGGCAGCTTCAGGCCGACGGCCTCCATGACGAGCCCCGCCACGCGCGTGAGCTTGCCGCACGTCACCACCGGGCGCGCCAGGCGGGCACGCTGCGCGGTCTGGCGCAGATGCGTCTGCCACAGCCGCACATGGGCGTTGTTGGCGGCAGGCTGGTCCGATGGCTGCACGGTCTCAGGCGACATGGAGCGCGCCTCCGGCCACGCGTTCGGCTTCGATACGCTCGCTGGCAAGCCAGGCGGTGTCGCGGGCGAGCGCGCGGGTCAGTTCCGCCCACCGCGTCTGCAGCGTGGCATCGGTTTCGCCAAAGCGGGTCTGCACACGGCAGCCGCCGCGCTCGATCGCGGCATCCACGATGAGGGTCCAGCCCGCGGCGTCCAGTTCGGCGCCCAGCGTCTGACGGATCAGCTCTGCATCGTCCGCATGCACGCGCAGCATGGCCGGTGCCGGTGCGGTGGACGCATCGCCCAGGACCTCGCGCACCAGCGGCAGGATGCGCTCGGGCTGCGCATGCAGCGCGCCGCGCACGAACTGCTGCGCAAGCTGCAGCGCCAGGTCGACGAGTTCCTGGGCCACGCTGCCGTTCAGCTCGTCCACGGCTTCACGCACCGATTGCATGAGCGCGGCGATCTGCCTGGCGTCTTCTTCGCCCTGGCGGCGGCCCTGCTCAAAGCCATCCTGAAAGCCTTGTGCAAAGCCGTCGCGCCGGCCCTCGTCGCGGGCGTTGGCGAGTTCGGCATCGAGCGCGGCCTGCCATTCCTCTTCGGAAATGGGCGGCTCTTCCGGCTCGGGCGGGGGCGGGGGCGGTGCCGCCTCAAGCGCTGCCCGCTCCGCCTCACGCACGAAGTCGGTCGGCTCCCAAGGCTGGTACTCGACCAGCGTGTCGCGCGGAATGATCGGCGGGCGCGGCATCTCAGCGCTCCGTCAGCACATGGCGGCCGGCGTGCTCAGACATAAGCGTCCTCCGCCTTGCGGCCGATGGTGATCTCGCCTTCGTCGGCCAGGCGGCGCGCAATGACGAGGATTTCCTTCTGCTGCGCCTCCACCTCCGACACCTTGACGGGGCCCAGCACTTCCAGCTCTTCCTTGAGCATCATGCCGGCGCGCTGCGACATGTTGGCGAACACCTTGTCGCGGAACTCCTGCTTGGCACCCTTGAGCGCGACCACCAGCATCTCCTGGCCGACTTCGCGCAGCAGCGTCTGCAGGCTGCGGTTGTCCAGGTCGATGAGGTTGTCGAAGACGAACATCTTCTCGACGATGGCGTCGGCCAGCTCGGGGTCGCGCGAACGCACGCCCTCGATCACGGAAGACTCCACCGCGCTCGGCACCAGGTTGAGGATTTCCGCCGCCGTGAGCACGCCGCCCATCGCACTCTTCTTGCGATGGTCGTTGCCCTGCAGCAGCTTGGTCAGCACGTCGTTCAGCTCGCGCAGGGCGCTGGGCTGGATGCCGTCGAGCGTGGCGATGCGCAGGATCGTGTCGTTGCGCAGGCGCTCGGTGAAATAGGTCAGGATCTCCGATGCCTGGTCGCGGTCCAGGTGCACGAGGATGGTCGCAATGATCTGCGGGTGCTCGTTTCGGATCAGCTCCGCCACCGACGATGCATCCATCCACTTCAGGCCTTCGATGCCGCTGGTATCGCCGCCCGAGAGGATGCGGTCGATGATGTTGGCGGCGCGATCGTCGCCCAGGGCCTTGCGGAAGACGGTGCGGATGTACTCGTTGGAATCGA
Organism: Ralstonia mannitolilytica; assembly: GCF_905397375.1. Classification (GTDB taxonomy): domain Bacteria; phylum Pseudomonadota; class Gammaproteobacteria; order Burkholderiales; family Burkholderiaceae; genus Ralstonia; species Ralstonia mannitolilytica. Next base: position 931,090 of record NZ_CAJPVG010000001.1, on the reverse strand, counting down.
CGTCCAGCGGCAGGTCTTCGGCTTCGACGAAGAACGCGTCAAAGGCGTCGAGGACACGGTCGCGCGACACGTTCTTCAGCGCTGCCATGGTCGCGCCGAGCTTCTGCACCTCGCGCGGGCCCAGGTGCTTGAGCACCTCGGCGGCTTCGTTTTCACCCAGCGACATCAGCAGGATGGCGCTGCGTTGGAGTCCTTCGGCGCTCATTCGTTACTCACCCATTGCTTGATGACGGCCGCGACCGCGCGCGGGTTGCTCTGCGCGACGCGGCGCATGGTCTCGAGCTTCTTCTCGAAGTCGGCATTCTTGAGCTGCGGCAGGCTCTCGGGCACATCCTCGCCGTCTTCGGCATTGGCTGCCGGGCCTTCGAGCTCGGGCCCGGCGGGTGCCGCGGCGCCCGTGATGATCGGCGCGTTGGGGTCTTCGCCTTCGCGACCAACGAAGGTAGGCGTGACGGGCTCCTCCTTCTTGCCGATCGAGCGGATCAGCGGCCGGATCACCGCGAACACCAGGATCAGGAAGCCGATGGCAAGCGCCCCGTACTTCGCGGCCTGGATGCCGTACTGGATCATCTCCGGCTGCTTCCAGAGCGGCAGGTCGTCCTTGGCCGCCGGCAGCGTGCCCGAGAACTGGCTGTTGACCACGTTGACGGAATCACCGCGCTTGGCGTCAAAACCCACGGCATCCTTGACCAGCGCGTTGAGCTTGGTCATCTCGGCTTCGGTCAGCGGCTTCCAGGTCTTGCCGTCGACGCGATAGTTGACCACCACGGCCACCGACAGGCGGCGCACGGTACCCACCGCGGCGCGCGTGCGACGCACGGTCTTGTCGACTTCGTAGTTGGTCGTCGTGTCGCGCGTACTGGATGTCACGCCGTTGGAGGTGGCCGCATTCGCGTTGGCGGCGGCCGGCTGCTGCGGCTGGCCGTTCGGACCGGTGGCTCCGGGCTGCGAAGCCGATGCCGGTGCGGGCGCGGTCGGCAGCATGCGCGGCGCGGTCGGCGGCTGGTTCGACAGCGCGCCGGGCACGCCGCCCTGGGCGTCGGCCTTGTTCTGCGTCGATTCTGCGGTATGCGTGCTGCGCACGGCGGCCGTCGCCGGATCCTGGTTCGGCCGGTACGTTTCCGCCATCTGCTCGGTGCTGTCGAGGTCGACGTCGGCCGTCACCTGCGCGCGCACGTTGTCTTCACCCACCACCGGGCCGAGGATGGCTTCGATGCGCTTGATGTAGCCCTGCTCGATCTCGCGCACGTAGTTCAGCTGCGTCGGGTCGAGCCCCGAGGCGTTGTCCTGGAAGGCGGTGGAAAGCAGGCGGCCCGACTGGTCGACCACGGTCACGTTGGCCAGCGGCAGGTTCGGCACGCTGCTCGAAACGAGGTGGCCTATCGCCTGCACCTGCGAGCGGTCGAGCATGCGGCCCGGATACAGCTTGAGCAGCACCGACGCGCTCGGCTTGGCCTGCTCGCGCACAAAAACGGACGGCTTGGACAGCGCCAGGTGCACGCGGGCGGACTGCACCTCCTGCATGGCCTGGATGGTGCGGGCCAGTTCGCCCTCGAGGGCGCGCTGGTAATTGACCTGCTCGGCAAACTGGCTGGTGCCGAACTTCTGGTTTTCCATCAGCTCGAAGCCAGCCAGGCCGCCCTTGGGCAGCCCCTGCGACGCCAGCTTCAGGCGCGTCTCGTGCACGTTAGCTTCGGGCACCATGATGGCGGTGCCGCCATCGGCAAAGCGGTACGGCACGTTCATCTGCTGCAGCGCGGCGATGATGGCCCCGCCATCGCTGTCGCTCACGTTGCTGAACAGGACACGGTAGTCGGGCGCGCGGCTCCACAGCATTGCGGCAGCGATCACGGCCACCAGCGCGGCGCCGCCGATCATCATGAGCAGACGCGGCGACAGACGGCCGAGCGGACCGAGAGCGCCAAGCGCGCCCGCGTTCTGGCGCGCTATCGCGCCATGGCCCCCCGCCGGCATATCGACCGTACCGAGCGTGTCGGCGACAGCAACCGAATCGGCTGTCGTTGGCATCCAAAATCTCCTGACTGACTGCGTTACAGCGGCTGCGCCGAACAACGGGCAGAACTCCGTGATTGGCATTATCGGCAGCCGCTGTGCAAACAAATCGCCAAGAAGAAGGCCTTTTCCCTCTCATTTGGGCGCTTGGAACGGCGCACCCCGCTGCTACCTTTGCTGCACCGTGGCGCAATGGCGACCAAGCAGAAGAGCCGTCGTACGCCACCCGCAAAGGGGAGTTTTCTTCACATGAATATGACGAACGCCAATTCCGTGGTGTCGCTGATGAACAGCGTGCTGGCGCCGACCGGCCAGGTCGGCGGCATCGGCTCGGGCGCCGGCGGCGACGATGCCAAGGTCAGCGTGGATTTCGGGGCGGTGCTCAAGTCGTCGCTGGACAAGGTCGACGCCTCGCAGCAGAAGGCGGAATCCATCTCGCGCAGCTTTGAGATGGGCAACAACGACGTCGACCTGCACGACGTGATGCTGTCGCTGCAAAAGGCCAATATCGACCTGCAGACGGCGGTGCAGGTGCGCAACAAGCTGGTGTCTGCCTACCAGAGCATCATGAGCATGTCGATCTGACGGCACTTCCCCGCGGACGCTGCGGGGAACCTGTTCGATTCTGCTTGCCATTTATATCGTGCGCAATATAATTGCGTCATCGATTTATGATCGATGCCCCGGCCGACGCGTTGCCGACCGGGTTTCCCGCAAAAGGCAAAAGGCAAAAGGCAAGCAATAGGACTCGACCATGAAGACGCTCTATCAAACCCAGGTCACCGCAGAAGGCGGCCGCGCCGGCCACGTGCGCAGCGCAGACGGCACGCTGGATCTTGCGCTCTCGCTGCCGCGCGAACTCGGCGGCGCGGGCGGCGCGGCCACCAACCCGGAGCAGTTGTTCGCCGCGGGCTATGCCGCGTGTTTTGAAAACGCGGTGCTGCACGTGGCACGCCTGAGGCAGGTCAAGCTCGCGTCCACGGCGGTCACGGCCACGGTCGGCATCGGCCCGCGTGAAGACGGTGGCTTTGCGCTCACCGTGGCATTGGTGGCAACGCTGGGTGGCGTGGACCAGGCGACGGCCGAAGCGCTTGTGGCCGCGGCCCATGGCGTGTGCCCCTACTCGCATGCCGTCCGTGGCAATATTGACGTTCAATTGACTACGGTCGCGCGCTGAGCCCCGTGTGGGCCGATGCGGCACTCGCCGCTCGGGCGCCGGACCGTCCCCGGGAGTCTTCCGTGAACGACGTGCTGGCGCTCGATCAGCAACTGTGCTTTCCCCTGTACGCGGCAGGTCATCTGCTGACGCGTCTCTACCGCCCGCTGCTCGACGAGCTCGGGCTGACCTATCCGCAATACCTGGTGATGATGGCGTGCTGGCAGCAGGCGCCCTGCGCCGTCGGCGATCTCGGCCGGACGCTGTATCTGGACACGGGCACGCTCACGCCGCTGCTCAAGCGGTTGGAAGAACAGGGCCTCGTGACGCGCACGCGCGATCGTGACGATCAGCGCCGCGTGGTCATCGAGCTGACCGACTCGGGGCGTGCTCTGCGCGAGCGCGCCGCCAAGGTGCCGGAGGCCCTGGCGTGCCGGATTCCGCTGGAGCGTGATGAGATCGGCGCGACGCGCAACGTGCTGCGCAAGCTGCTCGATGCGCTGGCGGCGGCGGACGACCGCAGCTGAGGCGGCGCCGCCCTCTTGCGGCTCAGTACCGCGCCATGTTGCCGTAGGCGTTGCTTGCGTTGGTGCTGCGGCGTGCCGTATCGATCCGCTTCTGCAGACGCTCGAGGCGCGGATACACCATCGCGCGCACGCGGGCGTCGTCTTCCAGGATGCGCACCAGGAGGGCGCGCTTGCGTTCGATGCCGGCATGCGCCAGCGGCGGATGCGGCTCGGAGCGGCGCAGCGCATCGACATAGATGGCGCTCTCGCGCTCGAGCGTGCTGACGACTTCCCAGTTGCCCACCTCGGCGGCGCTGACCATTTCGGCGGTCAGGCGCGCGATGGCTTCGTAGCAGGCGAACAGACTGTCGCTGTCCTTGATGGGGATGTTGCGGTGCATGTTGGCTCCAGTTGGGCCGGATTCAGTCAAAGTTCGCCTGGCTCAAATGATGTTCAGCTGACCACGCTCAGGTGGCTCGCGCCTGCCGTGGCAGCTGGCTTGCCGATGGCAAGCCACGCGTCCTGCAGCGGTACGAGCAGCTTGTCGACCTCGGCGAGGATGGCCACGTCGCTGTTGGCGTTGGCCACCAGCAGGCGGCGCAGCATGTAGTCGTACAGGCTGTTGAGCTGGGTCGCGATCTCACCGCCGCGCTGGTGGTCCAGGCTCGCCTGCAGCCCCTGCCCGATGATCGAGATGGCCTTGTCGATCGCGCGCAGTTTGGCCGGCACGTCACCCCGTTCGATGGCGGCGGTGGCCATGTTGATGGCCGCTCGCGCGCCCTCGAACAGCATGGCGATCAGCCGATGCGGATTGGCGTCCACCACAGAGGTTTCAATGCCGACTTGCGCGTAGGCACCGATGGCTCGGCGTGCTGCGTACATGGAGTTTTCCTGGTCTGTTCTTGTAAGCGGTTCAGACAGTACTTACGGCGTCAGTTGTTGCTGCTTGAGGTCTGTTTTTGCAATGCGGCCAACTGCGTCGTCAGGTAGTTGCTGGTGTTGGTCATGCTGGCCACCAGCGCCGACAGCGCGTTGAACTGCGAGTAGTACAGCGCCTGCTTGGCATCGAGCTGGCGCTGCATGGCCGTGATGCGGCCGGCGATGGAGCTGAGCGAGCTGTTGATGGCATCGGTCTCGTTCTGCACCAGGCCCGTGGTCGAGAGCAGGTTCGTCGCCACGGTATTGAGCTGCGCTGCATAGCCGCGCTGCACCGTGACGCTGCCGCGGCTGCCCAGCGCCCCGCCCGTCACCTGCACCGTGAGCCCGTCCACCGCGGTGCCCGTGGCACCGTACAGATTCTGGCCGGAACCGACCGCCGCCACGCCGTTGATGGTGCCCTGCACGTCCTGGCCCGTCACGGCGGTCGGGCTGCCGCCGACCAGCGACGACGCGCCGTTGCCCGAGATCGAGATGCTCGAGTTGGAACCGTACTGGCTATTGGTGAAGGTCAGCACGCCGCTGGCATCCGCCGATACCGACACGTTGATCTTCGCGTTCTGCAGCGCGGCCGAACCGTTGATCTGCGACTGGATCTGCGCGGCCAGGCTCGATGCGGTGTAGCTGCCGGCCGGCACCGTGATGTTGGTAGCGATGCCGCTGACCGTGACCGACAGGCTATCGTTCACGCCCGCGGTGATGGTCGTATTGGCCGCCGCCGAGCCCTTCAGCGACCCTTGCGTGGCCAGCTGCGACACGGTGACGGCATACGTGCCCGACTTCGTGCTGTCGGCGAACTTCGGCACGCTCAGTTGTGCGTCCGTACTGGTGCCCGCGCCTGCAAACAGGCCGGCCACCTGGCTGGGCGACGCGGCAATCGCGTTGGCCAGCTTGGTGTTGTCGATCGACAGCGTGCCGTCCGAACCCATCGTCACGCCGATGCTGCCCAGCGACTGGTACGCGCCATTGCCGATGGCCTGGCCCAGCACGTCGGTGATCTGGTTGATGAGCGCCTTGGTGCTGACATCTCCGGCCAGCGGGCCATTGTTGGCGCTGTTGGCGGTATCGATGTTCGTCAGCGAGTTCAGGGAAACGCGCAGCGCGTTGTAGCCCTTGACGAAATTGACCACGGCGTTCGTGGTAGCCGTCGGGTCGTTGGCCACCGTCACGGTGGTGCTGCCCGTCTTGGACAGCGTAAACGCCGTGCCGTCCACCACGTTCGACAGCGTATTGGTCGGGCTCTGCACGGTGATGCCGTTGATCGTGGCCAGGGCGTTCTGGCCCGTGGTCACCTCGGTCATGTTCTGCGTGCCAGACGGGTCTTGCGAGAGCAGCGACTGCAGCGTCGCATCTCCCGACACCGAGATCTTCATCTCGGAGTTCGACCCGCCTGCCGTGGAGGTCAGCACCAGGCGGTACGGGTTGCCGCTGCCGTCGTTGACGATGCTGGCCGACACACCGAGGTTGGCCGAGTTGATCGCGTCGCGGATGCCCGAGAGCGTGTTGTTCGAGGAGTCGATCGTGATCGAGCCGCCCGGCAGGTTGCCGTTCTGCGTGAACGTGGCGCCCGAATACTTGCCGTTGGCAAACGTGCCGCCCGACACCGAGCCGAACGAGAACGAAATCGTGGTCGACGACCCGCTGCCGATGGCCGCGGTGGCGGAAGCCTGCCCCTGCGCGGCGAGCACCTGCGACTGCGCGAGCTGCGTCACGTTGACGGCGTACGAGCCCGCCGGCGCCGAACCCGTGAGCGAGGCACTGAGGATGGAGGCGTCGTAGCCGCTCGCCTTCATCGCGCTGAAGTTCGACACCGAGCTCAGTCCCGCCATGGCCGTCTGGAATGTCGCCAGCGAGCTCTTGAGGTTGCCCACCGCCGAGAGCTGCGTCTGGTAAGACGTCTGCTGGTTCTGCAGCAGGGTCAGCGGCTGGCTTTCCACCTTCATCAGGCTGGTGACCAACGTATTGACGTCGATGCTCGTCCCGATACCGGGAATCGAGATCGGCGGAACGTAGTTGTTGCTCGAGGAACTGCTGGTCGTGGTCGCCATGATCGGATCGGTCAGCGTATGCGTTGGCGGGAGTCCTTCCTCACAACGGCAGCGCTCGCCACTTCTTTAGCGGAGGTGGGCCACTCTTCACAATTGGATCAGCAAAACGAAAGGCCGGCGCCCCCTCGAGGAGCGCCGGCCTTCGACCCGGCCGCAACGCGCCGGGCTGACATCCGCCTGCCGATTAACCCTTGAGCAGGTTCAGGATGCTGTTCGGTGCCGAGTTGGCTTGCGCCAGCATCGCCGTACCGGCTTGCTGCAGGATGTTCTGACGCGTCATGTTCGACGTTTCTGCAGCGTAGTCGGTGTCGACCATGGCCGACTTGGCAGCCGACAGGGCGGTGTTGTTCGACGTCAGCGTGTTGATGGTCGAGGTCAAGCCGCTTTGCTGGGCACCCAGGCTGGCGCGCGCCGACTTCAGGGCGGTCAGGTCGGTGTCGATTGCCGTTTGCGCGGCCGTTGCGTTGGCAGCGCTCGTCACGCTGGTGCCGGCGCCCGTGAACGAACCGTATGCCGACAGGTTGACGTTGGTGATGGTCGCGCTGTCCGTCGTGGCGTTCTGGCCGTACTGGAACGTCACCGAAGCAACCGTGCCGTCGAACAGCTTGTTGCCGTTGTAGTTGGCGTTGGTCGCGATGTTCTTGTTGGCCGTGGCCAGCTGCTGGTATTCCTTGTCCAGGTTGGCCTGGTCAGCTGCCGACAGACCGCCGTTGTTGGCTTCCACAGCCAGTTGGCGCATACGTTGCAGGTTGTTTTCGACTTGACCCAGGTACGAGTCGGCCGTCTGCAGGTACGACTGTGCGTTGTTGGCGTTCTGGATACCTTGCGTTTGCGAGTTCAGCGTGGTCGTCAGGCTCGAAGCGACAGCGTACGCAGCAGCATCGTCCTTGGCGCTGTTCACGCGCAGGCCGGTGGACAGGCGCTGCAGAGACGTTTGCAGCGCGGATTGCGATTGCGACAGCGCTTGCTGCGTTTGCAGGGACGAAATGTTGGTATTGAGGCTGAGGGACATGACGGCTCCTAAGTTTCCCGTTGGTTTGTTGCCCGATTGGCGGCTTGTTCCGGCTGTGCCGGGCAACGTGACCTGCAACTTGAAGGGGATCAGGTCTGCGTTGTACTCAGGTTATCGGTGGCCGTCGAAGAAAGTTTAGGGTCGCCTTGACAAAATTGTGCGCTGGCGGCGGTCCGGGTTTCGGGCGCCCGTTTTTTTGAGCCGGCCCGCCAACAGCAGCAGCGCGCCTGCTTCTTGCCGTACAGGGCCTCGGCTATACTCGTCCGATAAATCACGGCGCCGCATCCCTCCATACAAAGAGCGCCACTTCGCACAGATGGGGAGTTGCAAGCCCCGCCCAGGCGCTCCAGCGGCCTGCCGGCGGTCATAAGAGCTCGAAGCGAGCCTGTTTGACCCGCAACACCCACCATGCTCAATGTCCTGATCGTCGAACCGCACGACATTGCCCGTGTCGGCCTGCGCCAGATCCTCAAGGATTCGCGCCTGGCACGTCAGATCGAGGCCGTGCCGGACCTGCGCGACGCCAACAACGACGTGCTCGCCCAGCGCGAGTGGGACGTCATGCTGTTTTCGGTGGAATCGGCCACCGGAGACGAGTTCCAGACCATCAAGATGGTCCGCCAGCAACACGCCCGCCTGGCCGTGCTCGCGCTGGGCCGCCATCCCGAAGCGCTGCTCGCGGTGCGCGCCCTCAAGGCCGGCGCCGCCGGCTATCTGCCGATGGATGCCAGCCAGCCGCAATTGCTGGCCGCGGTCAACGCCATCTCCAAGGGCAAGAAGTACCTGCCCTCCGACCTCGTGGAAGTGCTGGCCGACAACCTGAACGTCGACTGGGACAAGCCCCGCCACGACATCCTCTCCGACCGTGAATTCCAGACGCTGCGCATGCTCGGCTCGGGCCGCACGCTGAGCGAGATTGCCCAGGCGCTGCAGATCAGCGCCAAGACGGTCAGCGTGTACCGCGGGCGCGTGCTCTCCAAGATGAAGCTGCGCAACAACGCGGAGCTGACGATGTACGTCGTCAGCAACGGCCTCCAGCTCTAGGCCCCGGGGCCCACGCAAGGGTTCAAGACGGATAGAACCTCGGGATGCACGCGCCGTAGCGCCGGGCGTTCTCGCGCACGAGGTCTTGCACGGCCGCCGGTTCCAGCGGGCGCGTGAGCAGGTAGCCCTGGAACTCGTCGCAACCGGCTTCGCGCAGGAATTCAAGCTGACCCTCGGTCTCCACGCCTTCGGCCACAGTCTTCATTCCCATGGCCTGCGCCATCATGATGATGGCCCGCGTGATGGCCGCACGCTCGGCTACGTGCGGCAGGTCCTGCACGAACGAGCGGTCGATCTTCAGTGTGTCGATCGGAAAGCGGTGCAGGTACGACAGCGAGGAGTAGCCCGTGCCGAAATCGTCCAGCGCCAGCGATACGCCCATCGCCCGCAGCTCGGTCAGCAGCGCGTGCAGTGACGGGTCATCCCGGATGAGGATGCCTTCGGTCATCTCCAGCTCGACCGCGTTGCCCGGCAGGCCGCTGGTGGACAGCGCGCTGCGCACCATCGCGCTCAACTGGCCGGAGCTGAATGCCTGGCCCGACAGGTTGATCGACATGCGCAGGTGCGGCAGGCCGATGCGGCGCCAGCGCGCGAGCTGGTCGCACGCCGCGCGCAGGATCCAGCGGTCGATCTCGACGACGAGGCCGGTTTCCTCCGCATCCTGTATGAACTGCCCGGGCATCATGCGGCCGAAGTCGGCGGAGTTCCAGCGGATCAGCGCTTCCACGCTGACGATGCGGCCGGTCCTGACGTCCACGCGCGGCTGGTAGTCGGCATAGAACTCGTTGCGGTCGCTCGCGCGGCGCAGGCCCGATTCGATGCGAAAACGCCGCGAGACGCGGTCGTCGAGGTCGCGCGTGAAGGTCTGGAAGTTGTTGCGGCCGCGCTCCTTCGCCAGGTACATGGCGGCGTCGGCCTTGCGCAGCAGGGTGTTGGCGTCGTCGCCGTCGTGCGGTGCCACCGCAATGCCGATCGACACGCCCAGGTACAGTTCCTGCCCTTCAATATGGAAGGGCGCGCTGATGGCAGAGAGGATCCGCTCGGCCACGCGCCGCGTGCCGAGGCCGTCCAGCGCTTCGAGCATGACGACGAATTCGTCGCCCCCGAGACGCGCCACGGTGTCGGCTTCGCGCGCGCACGCCTGTAGCCGGGCCGCGACCTCGCGCAGCAGCATGTCGCCAAACTGGTGGCCGAGGGTGTCGTTGACGTTCTTGAAGCGGTCCAGGTCGAGGAACATGACCGAGACCCGCGTGCGGTTGCGCTGGGCCAGCGCCAGTGCGTGCTCCAGCCGGTCTTCCAGCGCCGAGCGGTTGAGCAGCCCCGTGAGCGTGTCGTGCGTGGCCAGATGCCGGATACGCTGCTGCGCCTCGCGGATCTGCGTGATATCGACCAGCGACACGAGCACCGAATACGGCGGCACGGGCGGTCCGGCCAGCCCGGCGCTGACCGTCCGGCCGCCATCGGCATACAGCGGCGTCCAGTTGCTCGACACCCACACGGTGCGCCCGTTCAGGCAATGCAGCCCAAAGATCTGGTTCAGCTGCGGCTGGCCGTCGGCCATGACTTCGCGGTCCGGCCAGTCGGCGGCGTGGATGGACGCCTCGAACTCGTCCACCGCCGAGTGCACCACCTCGGGCAGCGCGCGGCCAACCAGCTCGGCCACCGGCAAGCCCAGCAGCCGTGCGGCGCTGGGGTTGGCGTAGGTGACGCGGCGCTCGGCATCGCAGACGAGGATGCCCACGGTCAGCGCATTGACCATCGAAAGCAGGTCCAGCTTCGGGCAGAACCCTTGCGGCTCGCCACGCGCAGGGCAGCCGTCCGGCAGTCCGTCAGCATCGGCAGACGAGTGATCGGCGCGGATGGAGAAAGGCAAGGGATTCACGACGACTTCCGGCAGGACAACGCAGTATGGGCGGGCCGCAACATCGGCACCTTCTGCCCACTACAACGGCACGCCCCGGCAAATCTTTCGGGCCAGCGTCACTTTTGTGACACGCGCGCCGTGCTGGGCGGCGCGAACATCGCATGGCGTCGTCGCCTCGTGCATTTCAAGTGGATTAAAAATCACTTATACGAAGGGACAGCCTGCGCCGGGAACACTGCAAACCCGCGAGATAGCCCGGATTGACCGCCTTTCTTGCCGGAATGAGCTGGACGCAGGTGAGGAAGAATGCCACTCGAGAACCCGACTCTGCATGTTCGCGAGCGGGCAAGACCACCCCCCTAGCTCTCAAGTGATCCCCATGGCCGAAGCCGCTGCCGCCAATACCGCACCCGCTCCCGCGCCCGCCAAGGGCGGCGCGACCAAGCTCCTGTTGATCATCCTGATCGTGCTTGTCCTCGTCGGCATGGGCGGCGCGGCCGCATGGTTCTTCCTGGGCGGCGGCAGCCACGCCGCTTCGGCCAGCGCGCCGGCCAAGCCGAAGGAGCCCGTGTTCGTCGCCATGGAGACGATCACCGTCAACCTGCAGCCCGAAGAAGGCAGCGACCGTTACCTGCAGATCGGCATCACGTTCAAGAGCTTCGACAAGCATGCCGAAAACGACATCAAGGCTTACACGCCCGAGCTGCGCAGCCGCATCCTGACGCTGCTGGCCAGCAAGACGCCGGCGGAGCTGTATCCGGCCGAAGGCAAGACCAAGCTCGCCCGGGACATCGTCGAGCAGTGCGAGCAGGTCTACAAGGCCGTCGGGAAGGAATCGCCGGTGGCGGACGTCCTGTTCACCAACTTTGTGATCCAGTGACATGCTCAAGGAAGAGTTTCTCTCCCAGGAGGAGATCGATGCGCTCCTCAAGGGCGTCTCCGACGAGGTAGACGAGGAACCTGCCGAGGCCGACCCTGCAGGTGTACGGGTCTACAACCTGGGCTCGCAGGAGCGCATCGTGCGTGGGCGCATGCCCACGCTGGAAATCATCAACGAACGCTTTGCGCGCAACTGGCGCATCGGGCTGTTCAACTTCATGCGGCGCAACGCGGAAATCTCCGTCGGGCCGGTGAAGGTGCAGAAGTACAGCGAGTTCATCCGCAACCTGGTGGTGCCGACGTCGCTGAACCTCGTGCACGTCAAGCCGCTGCGCGGTACGGCGCTGTTCGTGTTCGACCCCAACCTGATCTTCCTGGTGGTCGACAACCTGTTCGGCGGCGACGGGCGCTACCACATGCGCGTGGAAGGCCGCGACTTCACCGACGTCGAGCAGCGCATCATCCAGCGCATGCTGCAGCTCGTCTTCGAGCACTACGCCAAGGCGTGGCAACCGGTCTACCCGATCGATTTCGAATTCCTGCGCATGGAGATGCACACCGAGTTCGCCAACGTGGCCACGCCCAACGAGGTGGTGGTGACCACGAGCTTCAGCATCGAGCTGGGCAGCAATGGCGGCGACGTGCACATCTGCATGCCCTACACCATGATCGAGCCGATCCGCGACCGGCTCACGTCCGCCATCCAGGGCGAGGCGCTGGAAGTGGACAAGCGCTGGCTGCGGCTGCTGTCGCAGCAGGTGCAGACCGCCGAGGTGGAACTGATTGCCGACCTTGCCACGGCCCGGGTGCAGGTCTCGGACATCCTGAACATGAAAGTGGGCGACGTGATCCCGCTCGAACTGGATGATTTCGTGACCGCCAAGGTAGACGGCGTGCCCGTCATGGAATGCAACTACGGCACCTTCAACGGCCAATACGCGCTGCGGGTCAACCGCATGCTGAACATGAGCGGCAGCGAGCCTGCCACGGAGTCCGACGATGACAACTGAACCGACCATGAACGCCGACGACAACGTCGATGTCGAGATGACGATGGAAGAGGCCATGGCCCTGGAAGCGGCCCAGCGTGCCGCGGCCAGCCCGCCGGCCAGCGCACCCGCCGCGGCCCCCGGCGGCCCGAGCCCGGTCTTCAAGCCGCTGACCCCGGATGGCCTGGGCGCCGCCCAGCGCAACGACATCGACATGATCCTGGACATCCCCGTGCAGCTGACGGTGGAGCTGGGCCGCACCAAGGTGCCCATCAAGAACTTGCTCCAGCTGGCGCAGGGCTCGGTGGTGGAACTCGATGCACTGGCCGGCGAGCCGATGGACGTGCTCGTCAACGGCTACCTGATCGCCCAGGGCGAGGTGGTGGTGGTCAACGAGAAGTTCGGCATCCGCCTGACCGACATCATCACGCCGTCCGAACGCATCCGTAAGTTGAACCGTTAAGCCGCACCAGCGCGCCGTCAATCGGCACCCTGACAGCAACCAATGCTCCCCCCGGGCAAGGTGTTGAAATGAACCATGCAGTGGATTGGGCCCGCACCCTAGGCGGGCTGTTTGTAGTATTGGCGATGATCGTGGCGGCCGGCTGGCTGATACGGCGCCTGCAGCAGCGCGCGGGCATGGGCCCCGGCGGCCGTCGCACCCAGGTCATCACCGTGGTTGCGCAGCAGATGCTGGGCGCACGCGAGAAAGTGGTGGTCCTCGACGTGGAAGGCACGTGGCTCGTGCTGGGCGTCACGCAGCAGCACGTGCAGACGCTGCATACGCTGCCGCGCCCGGCGCAAGCGTCCACAGATGCACCGGACGACCATGCCGGCGACGGCACGCCCGGCACCGGCAAGCCGCCGCGCTTTGCCGACGCATTGTCCATCCAGCTCAAGCGCCACCTGACGGGGAAGCCGGAATGACCGTGCGCGCCGTCCTTCGTTGCCTGGCCGCAGCGGTGCTGCTCGGCGCGGCGCCCGCCGTGTTCGCGCAGGCCCAGCCCGGCCTGCCGCTGCTGACCGGCACGGCCGGCGGCCAGAGCTATTCGCTGCCGGTCCAGACGCTGATCTTCCTGACGTCGCTCGGCTTCCTGCCGGCCATCATCCTGATGATGAGCAGCTTCACGCGCATCATCATTGTGCTGTCCTTGCTGCGCCACGCACTGGGCACGCAGACCACGCCGCCCAACCAGGTGCTGATCGGGCTGGCGCTGTTCCTCACGTTCTTCGTCATGTCGCCCGTGCTCGACAAGGTCTACACCGACGCCTACGTGCCGCTGCGCGACAACAAGATCACCGTGGAGCAGGCCATGGACACGGCGGCCACGCCGCTGCGCCAGTTCATGCTCAAGCAGACCCGCGAGCCCGACCTCGCGCTCTTCGTGAAGATGGGCAACATGCCGCCGATCGCCACGCCGGAGCAGACGCCGATGCGCGCGCTCATCCCCGCCTTCGTCACGAGCGAGCTCAAAAGCGCATTCCAGATCGGGTTTGCCATCTTCATCCCGTTCCTGGTGATCGACATCGTGGTGGCGGCCGTGCTGATGTCGATGGGGATGATGATGGTCACGCCGTCGATCTTCTCGCTGCCGTTCAAGATCATGCTGTTCGTGCTGGTGGATGGCTGGCACCTGCTGCTGGGCTCGCTGGCCCAGAGCTTTGTGCAATAAGGAGGCACCGCCATGACACCCGAGTACGTTCTGAACATGGCCCGCCAGGCCATGCAGGTGGCCATGATGGTGGGCGCGCCGATGCTGCTGGTCTCGCTCGTCGTGGGCCTGCTGGTGGCCGTCTTCCAGGCGGCCACGCAGCTGAACGAGCAGACGCTGTCGTTCATCCCCAAGCTGCTGGCAGTGGCTGCCACCATGGTTCTGGCAGGCCCCTGGATCCTGGGCGTGATCGTCGATTACACGCGCGACCTGCTCACGAACATCCCGAACTACGTGAACTGACGCAGCCGCGCTGACGTCGCCGCCGCATCCGCCATGATCCAATTCACCGCCGCCCAGCTCAACGGCTGGATCGCCATGTACTGGTGGCCGCTGGTGCGCGTGCTGGCGTTCATTGCGATCGCGCCGCCGTTTGCCAACAGCGAAGTGCCGACGTCGATCAAGGTGGCGTTTGGCGTGGTGATCACGGTCGCGCTGGCGCCCATGCTCCCGGTGCCGGCGGGCGTGTCGGTCGGCTCGTACGAGGGGCTGTGGCTCACGCTGCTGCAGGTGGCGATCGGGCTGTCGCTCGGGTTTTGCGTGCAGCTCGTGTTTTCGGCCATCAGCGGCGCGGGCGAGTTGATGTCGATCCAGATGGGCCTGGGCTTCGCCTCGCTGCTGGACCCGCAGCAGACCGAGAGCAGCATGCTGCTGGGCCGCTTCATCGGCCTCACCGCCCTCACCGCATTCATTGCCGGCGACGGCCACCTGGTGCTGATGCATGCGCTGTTCGACAGCTTTACCGCCCTGCCCGTCTCGGCCGCGCCGCTGGCCAATCCGGGCTGGCAGACGCTGGCCGGCGCAGGAACGATGGTCTTTGCGCTGGCCGTGCGCATCGCCCTGCCGATCATCGCGATCATGATGGTCGTCAACCTCGCGTTTGCCGTGCTGTCGCGCACGGCGCAGGCGCTCAACCCGTTTGCCGTGGGCATTTCCGCCACGGTGGTGGTGGGCCTGATGCTCGTGATGGTGATGATGACCTCGCTGGCGCCCGTGGTGGAGCGCTCCGTCATGGACGCGCTGGAACTCGGTGGACGGGCATTTGGGCAGTTCGGGGCCCGCTGAGCATGCCCGCATCCCGGCTGCTTCAAAAAGACTAAAACGATCGTTTCATATCACCCCAATCGCGCGGAGCGGAATCATTTGGCAGCAACGGCGCCCGATTAAATGGCGCCGTAATGCGGCGGCGTGTTTTTACCGCGCCTGGGCGTTTGCCGCATTCGTCGCTTCTGTCATACGAAATCCCGCATGTGGTTGTTTTCCTAAGGGATTTTTCAGTATGATTCGGCCCGGGGTTGGGGAATAGCAAGCGTTCCGAAAGACAAATACCGGCCGGCATAACGGCCCGCGCGCTCACCCAGATCAATCGACAACAACGAGAGCGAATCGGGTCAAGGCAAACGTCGCGTGCATGCGCGATCCGCCCACCCCGCGCCGGGCGCCGCGCAGCATGCGGCCACGGCGGTGCTCCGCACGCGAACACCGATATGCCCGATTTGCACTGGACAATCCCGGTTGCTCGCTGGTCCTGCTGGCCTGCCATTGGTTCTGATTCGGCATCGTCTCCTGACATCGGTTTTATTGAGCCGATGGTCCGGCGCCGCCTGAGTTCGCTCTCAAAAAGCGCGCTCAAGGTCGCACACGATTGCGTGTCGGATGTGCCGAACGCGCGCATCGTGTTTGCCTCGCGCCATGGCGAGCTGCGCCGCACGGCCGGCATCCTGGCCGACATCGAAGACGGCCAGCCCGTCTCCCCCACCGCCTTCAGCCTGTCCGTACTCAATGCCATGACGGGCGTCTTCGGCATTGCACGCGGCGACGTTTCCGCGGCAATAGCCGTATCCGCCGGGCCCGCCACGCTTGGGCTGGGGTTGCTGGAGGCGCATGCGCAATACGTCTCGGACCCGAGTGCGCCGGTATTGCTCGTCTATGCCGATGAGCCGGCCGATGCGCGCTTCGGCACCGTGGCCGATGACGTGGACGCGTGCGCGCTCGCCATCCTCCTCGATGCCGCGGCGCCGGCCTCACTGGTGTGCTCGCATGGGTGTGCAGGCGCGTTGCCAGCGCCCGCAGGCGACATGGCCACGCAAAGCCGGGCAGTGCTGCATTGCCTGGAATCCCGCAGTTCCAGCGCCTGGCAACATGCCGGCGGCGCCTGGGCATGGCAATGGCGCGAGGGTGCATGGCAACCGCACTGACCACCCGCGTGAACACGGCCTGGCGCCTGGCGGCCACGGGGCTGGCCTTCACCGTCTTCGGCATCTGCGGACTGCTGTTCTCGATCGTCGTGTTTCCGCTCGCGTGGCTGTGGCCGCACCGGGCGTCGCGCCAGCGTACTGTCACCCTGGTCATCCACTGGTTTTTCCGCGCGCTGGTGCGGGCGCTGCAATGGCTTGGCGTGATGAAGCTCGACGTTCACGGTGCCGAGCAGCTGCGCAACGGCGGCCCGGCCATCGTGGTGGCCAACCACCCGACCTACCTTGACGTCATGGTGCTGCTGGCGCTGACGCCGCGCGCCTGCTGCGTGGTCAAGCATGCGCACTGGGGCAACCCGTGCTTCTGGGGCATCGTGCGCGCCGCCGAATACATCAGCAACGCCGATCCGGCCGAGCTTGTCGAAGCCGGCGCGCGGCAACTGGCCGCCGGCTACACGATGATCATCTTCCCGGAAGGCACGCGCAGCCCGGCCAAGGACCGCCTGCACCCGTTCTCGCGCGGCTTTGCGCACATGGCGCTCAATGTGGGCGCGCCCATCCTGCCAGTGCTGATGGACTGCGACCCGCCTGCCTTCACCAAGACCATGCGCTGGTACGACGTGCCGCCGCGCGCCTTCTGCATGAAGGTGGCCGTCCTGCCGGCCGTCAGCGCCGCACGGTACGTGCCCCCCGGCGCGCCGACGATGCTCGCGGCCCGGGCTCTCACCAACGGCATCGAAACCCACATCACCGACCACCTTCTGCAATATGGATTCCTTGAAGCTCGAAATTAAGCAGCTCCTGATCGAGGCGCTCGATCTGGAAGACATGACGCCCGCCGACATCGACGACGATGCACCGCTGTTCGACACGAACGGCATCGGTCTGGATTCCATTGACGCATTGGAAATCGGCATCGTATTGCGCAAGCGTTATCAATTGACGATTGCCGCCAACGACGAACACACACGCGAGCATTTTCGCTCGGTCAATACGCTGGCCGCACTGGTCAAGAGCCAACAATAATCCGCCGGGCATTGGCAACGGCAGATACAGGGAGAGAAAACACCATGACGGACACCGAGATCCTCGAACGCATCCGCG
This sequence comes from Ralstonia mannitolilytica, assembly GCF_905397375.1. Lineage (GTDB taxonomy): Bacteria > Pseudomonadota > Gammaproteobacteria > Burkholderiales > Burkholderiaceae > Ralstonia > Ralstonia mannitolilytica. The sequence continues at coordinate 913,632 of NZ_CAJPVG010000001.1, read as the reverse complement.
CCATTTTCAAAGAGAACTTCGACATTGCGCCGGAGCGCGTCACGCCCGAAGCGCATCTGTTTGAAGAGCTCGACCTGGACAGCATCGACGCGGTCGACCTGGCCATCAAGCTGCAGGAAATGACCGGCCGGCGCATCAAGCCGGAAGAGTTCAAGACCGTGCGCACGGTGGGTGACGTCATCGGCGCGGTCGAATCGCTGCTGGCGGCATAAGCCGATGCAAGCGCGGATGCAGACGCAACCGGCGCGCCAATCAGCAGCACTGCCCCACTGGACGCGCGCCGCTGCCCAGACGGCGCTGAAGGTCGCATACCCGCTCGTGTTGATCGGGGCCTGGCACTTCGGCACGCCGCGCTATGCGGGCGTCGCGCTGCTGGCGCTGCTCTGGCTGCAGCGGTGGATCGGCGCGGGCAGCGTGTCGTCGCTGCTGCGCCAGCTCACGCCGCTCGATTGGCTGATCGCCGGCACGCTCACGTGCACGTCGGCCGCGGTGGCCATTACCGACAGCGAGCGGCTGCTGCGCCTGTATCCGGCGCTGGTCAACGCGGGGCTGCTGCTGAGCTTTGCAGCCACGCTGCGCTCCGGCCCTTCCATGATCGAGAAATTCGCGCGCATGCGCCTGCCCGATCTGCAGCCGCGTGCCGTTCGTTATACCCGGCGCGTCACGCAGGTCTGGTGCGGCTTCTTTGCGCTCAACGGGCTGATGGCCGTCGTGGCCGCGCTGACGTGGTCGCGCGGCGCGTGGGCGCTGTACAACGGCGTCATCGCGTACGTGCTGGTGGGTGGCCTCATCGCGGCCGAGGCGGCGTTCCGTCATTGGGTCGTGCGCCCGCATGCGCCGCCATCGGAGGCTGCATGACTCCGCTCCATGCCTTGTTGTCGGCCGCGCGGCCCGACGATGCCCTGGTGTGCGTCGATGGCGGGCAACACATTGCCCATGGCGCCTTCCGTGCCCGCGTGGCCGCCTGGGCCGCCGCATTTGCCGCGCAGCCGGCTGCGCGCGTGGCGCTGTGCGTGGAAGACCCGTTCGCCTTTGCCTGCGCGCTGTTCGCGCTGTTCGCTTGCGGCAGGCACGTCGTGATTCCGGCCAGTGCCGCACCGGCCTACCTGGAGTCGCTCGCCGGTGCCTACGATGCGCTCGTCACCGATGCAGACCTCGCGGCCATCGGCCCGCACGCCGGCCCCCTCGCGTTCGATGCAGTCGACCGGCATGCGCCCATCACGCTGTACACGTCCGGCAGCACCGGCACGCCCAAACCGATCCAGAAGACGCTCGCGCAGTTCGACGCCGAAGTCGTGACCCTCGAGCAGCAATGGGGCATGCAGATCGGTACCGGCGCCGTGATGGCCAGCGTGCCGCATCACCATATCTATGGGCTGCTGTTCCGCGTGTTCTGGCCGCTGGCAGCGGGGCGTGCGTTCGGCCGGCAGACCGTCTCGGAGCCGGCTGCGCTGCAGCGCGCCCTTGCGGAGCAGCCGGTGGCGGCGTTGGTTTCGAGCCCGGCGCAACTGGCCCGTTGGCCCCAGCTGCCCGGCTTTGAGGGGCTGCCGCCCATGCCGGCGGTGTTCTCGTCCGGTGGGCCGCTGGATGCCGCAGCCGCCGCGGCCTTTGCCACTGCACACGGCAGCGCGCCCATCGAAGTGTTCGGCAGCACCGAGACCGGCGGCATCGCCTGGCGCCGCCAGGATCAGTCCCTCGCATGGCAGCCGTTTGCCAGCGTTGCCATCCGGCAGGAAGCCGACGGCGCGCTGGCCGTACGCTCACCGCATCTGCCGCACGACGATTGGCACCGCACCGACGACGCCATCGCCTTTGACGACAGCGGCCGCTTCAAGCTGCGCGGCCGGCTCGATCGCGTCGTCAAGGTAGACGGCAAGCGCGTCTCGCTGCCCGAGATGGAGGACTGGCTCGGCACGCATCTGTTCGTGGCAAGGGCTGCCGCCACGCTGCTGGCAGGGGCATCGCGCGAACGGCTGGGCGCACTGGTGGCGCTCACGCCGGCGGGCGTGGAAGCCCTGCGTACGCAGGGCCGCGTGGCGCTGGCAAAGACCTTGCGCCGTCACCTGTCTGCCTACACCGAGCCCACCCTGATCCCGCGCCGCTGGCGCTTCTGCATGGCACTGCCGGTGGATGCACGCGGCAAGCTGCCGGCGTCCGCCGTGGCTGCCGCGTTCCGCCCGGGCGCCGAAGGTTTCGAAACGCTCGCACACGTGAGCGACGCCGAGGGCGACCACTACGAACTGCGCGTCAGCCCGTCGTTGATCCACTTCGAGGGGCACTTCCCCGGCCTGCCGATCCTGCCCGGCGTGGTGCTGATCGACTGGGCCATACGCCTGGCAGCGGCCTGCAATCCGGCGGTGCGCGCGGTCACCTCGGTCGATCAGCTGAAGTTCATGGCGCCGGTGCCCCCGGGCGCGGTGGTGTCACTGCGTCTTGCGCACGAGCCGGAGCGCTGCCGCGTGCGTTTTACCGCCCGTCTGGGCGCGCGGGAGTGCGCGTCGGGCGCATTCGTCCATCAGGCCCATCGGGAGGCCGCGTGAACCCGCGCACCGCCATCGTCATCCCTATCTACAACCACAAGGACGCCATCGGCAACACGGTTGCGCACCTGGCGGTGCATGGGCTGCCGATCTTCATCGTCGATGACGGCAGCGATGCGGCCACGCAAGCCGTGCTGACCGCGCTGGCCCGGCAGTATGCATCGCAGGTCACGCTGCTGCGCCTGCCCGTGAACGGCGGCAAGGGCGCCGCCGTGATGGCCGGCCTGCGCGCCGCGTACGCCGCCGGCTACACGCACGCGCTGCAGATCGATGCCGACGGCCAGCACGATGCGGCCGACGTGCCGCGCTTCCTGGCCGCGGCCGCAGCCTCGCCCGACGCCGTCATCCTCGGCAGCCCCGTTTACGACGACAGCGTGCCCAAGGCGCGCCTTTACGGACGCTACGTCACGCACGTGTGGGTATGGATCGAGACGCTGTCGTTCGACATCCGCGACTCGATGTGCGGCTTCCGCATCTACCCGCTGGCGCTGGCCTGCAAGCTGATCGACGACGTGGCGCTGCCCACGCGCATGGATTTCGACATCGAGATCCTTGTACGCCTGCACTGGCGCCGCGCGCGCATCGTCACGCTGCCCACGCGCGTGACGTACGAGCCGGGCGGCCTGTCGCACTTCGATGTCCTGTGGGACAACGTCCGCATCAGCAAAAGCCACACGCGCCTGGTGGCCGGCATGCTGGCGCGCCTGCCCGTGCTGCTGGCGGGCAAGTTCCTGCCGCGCTGGCGCCATCCCGCCGCCTCCGGCGCACAGCAAGGCTGGTGGCGCATGGCCGAGCGCGGCAGCCGGTTGGGCATGCAGTTCCTGGCGCTGAGCTGCCGCGTGTTCGGCACGCGCTTCACCTCGCTGTGGCTGTACCCGATCGTTGCGTACTTCCTGCTGACGGGGCGCACCGCGCGGGAGGCCTCGCGGCAGTATTTCGCGCGGCTGCATGCGTCGATGCCGGACGCGGGCCTGCCGCAGCCGGGATGGCTGACCTCGTATCGCCACATGATCGCGTTTGCGCAATCGGGGCTCGACAAGCTCGCCGCGTGGTCGGGCCAGGTCAAGAGCGAGCGCGTGCGCTTCGATGACCCGTCCGCGTTCGAGGCGCTCGTCGCCAGCGGGCGTGGCGCGCTCGTGATCGGCGCACACCTGGGCAACCTCGAGATGACGCGCGCGCTGGCCGCCCGCAACGGCCACGCCAAGGTGACGGCGGTCGTCTACACCGAGCACGCACAGCGCTTCAACCACGTACTGGCGCAGGCGCATCCCGATGTCGTCTCGCACCTGATGCAGGTGACGGATTTCGGCCCCGCTACGGCCATGCTGATGCAGGAACGCATCGACGCAGGCGAGCTGCTCGTCATCGTGGGCGACCGCGTGCCGGCGCACGAATCCGGCCGCACGGTGCAGGCGCGCTTCCTCGGTGCATCGGCGCTGTTTGCGCAGGGGCCGTACGTGCTCGCGCACGCGCTCGGTTGCCCGGTCTATCTGTTTTTCTGCCTGAAGCACGGGCAGAACCACACGCTGTATTTCGAGCCGTTCGCCGAGCGCATCGAGCTGCCGCGCGCCGAGCGTGCACGCCATCTTGGCGCCCTGGCCCAACGCTACGCCGAGCGGCTGGAGCACTACTGCCGCAAGGCCCCTTTCCAATGGTTCAACTTCTTCGATTTTTGGGCGAGCCCCAAGAAGGATGCCGCCCATGGCTGAACACGATCTGAACGTACCCGCGCCAGCGCATGCGGCGGCCGGCGAGCACCCCGTTGTGATCGGCAACCGCCGCCTGACGATCGAAGACGTGGTCGCCATTGCGCATGGCCGGCAGCCGGTGCGGCTGAATGCCGATGCCGCCTGGCGCGATCGGATCGAGCGCGGCGCGCGATTCCTGCGTGAACGGCTGGCCGACGGCGCGACCATCTATGGCGTCAACACCGGCTATGGCGATGCCTGCCAGGTGAGCGTGCCGATGGCGCTGGTCGAGGCGCTGCCGCTGCAGCTCACGCGCTACCACGGCTGCGGCATGGGCCGCCATCTCGAGCCCGCCGAAACGCTGGCCGTGGTGGCCGCCCGGCTGAACTCGCTCGCGCACGGTTATTCCGGCGTGCGCTACGTGCTGCTGCAGCGCCTGGCCGACCTGATCAACCATCGCATCCTGCCGCGCATTCCCGCCGAGGGCTCGGTGGGCGCGAGCGGAGACCTGACGCCGCTGTCATACGTGGCCGCCGCACTCGTTGGCGAGCGCGAGGTGCTCTTCAACGGCCAACTGCAGCCCGCCGCCGGCGTATGGCAGCAGTTGGGCCATCCGCCTATCACGCTGGCCCCGAAGGAGGGGCTGGCGCTCATGAACGGCACGGCGGTGATGACAGGCCTCGCATGCCTGGCCTACACGCGGGCCGAGCAGCTGGTGCGCCTGTCGTCCCGGCTGACGGCCCTGGCCACCGTGGCGCTGGACGGCCGCGCGGCGCACTTCCACCCGACCATCTTTGCGGCCAAGCCGCATGCCGGTCAGGCAGAGGTCGCCGCCTGGATTCGCGCCGACCTGGCTGACTGGGACGACACCTCCGCGCACCGGGTGCAAGACCGCTACTCGATCCGCTGTGCGCCGCACGTCATCGGGGTCGCACGCGATGCGCAGTCGTGGATCCGCCGCGACATCGAGAACGAACTCAACAGCGCCAACGACAACCCGCTGATCGACCCGGATGCACAGGAGGTCCTGCACGGCGGCAACTTCTACGGCGGTCACATCGCGTTTGCGATGGACGCCCTCAAGACGGCCGTTGCCAACCTGGCCGACCTGATGGACCGCCAGATGGCGCTGCTGGTGGACGACAAGTTCAACAACGGCCTGCCGCGCAACCTGTCGGGCGCCACGGCAGAACGCGCGCCGATCAACCACGGCTTCAAGGCCGTGCAGATCTCCTCGTCGGCATGGACGGCCGAGGCGCTCAAGCACACCATGCCGGCCAGCGTGTTCTCGCGCTCCACGGAGGCGCACAACCAGGACAAGGTCAGCATGGGCACGATTGCCGCGCGCGACTGCCTGCGTGTGCTGGAGCTGACGGAGCAGGTGGCGGCCGCGCACACGCTCGCGGCGGTGCAGGCCGTGCGGCTGCGCTGCCGCCTCAATCCATCGACGCAGGTGCCCGCTCCGGTGCAAGCCTTCATCGACCGCGTGGGCGCGCAGTCGGGGTTCGTGGAAGAAGACCGCCCGCTCGAAGCCGAGCTGCGCGCGCTCACGCTCGCCATCGAGCGCGGCGAACTTATCGAAGGGGACGCCCATGACCGCCCGTGACCTGCCGCCCGGCCATCCACCGCTCGCCGCCAGCGCCCGCGTGGAGGTACCCTTTCACGACGTCGACGCCATGGACGTCTGCTGGCACGGCCACTACCTGAAGTACTTCGAAATCGGCCGTGCCGCGCTGCTGCGCCGCTTCCACTATGACTACCGCGACATGCGCGAGTCCGGCTTCCTGTGGCCGGTGGTGGAGGCGCACCTGAAGTACATCAAGCCGGCCACTTACGGCCAGCAGATCGAGGTGTGCGCCACGCTGGTCGAATACGAGAACCGGCTGAAGATCGCCTACGAGATCGTCGACTGCGCGTCGGGCACACGCCTGACCAAGGGCTACACCACGCAGGTGGCGGTGTGCGCGCGTACCGGTGAGCTGCAGTTCGTGTCGCCGCCTGTGTTGATTGAACGTGTGGAGCGTGCATGGCTGGGCTGAACGACACCATGCGCGCGTGCCTGGCCGCCCTGGCCCTGGCCATGAGCGCGCTCGCTGGCGCGGCCCCAAGCGAGGCGCCGCAGGAAAGCGCACTCGTCTCGCAAGTGGCGGCGCAGCTCGCACAAGCCCGGGGCGTGCGCGCGCAGTTCGTGCAGACGCAGACCCTGCAAGCCCTGCAGAAGCCGCTGGTGAGCAGCGGCACGCTGCTGTTCGTGCGCGACCAGGGCGCGATCTGGCGCATCGAGCAGCCGACGCGCATGACGTACGTGATGACCGACGCCGGCGTCACCACGCTCGATGCCAACGACAAGCCGATGGCACGCGGCACCCGCAACGCCGCCGGCGTGGCACAGGTGTCGCGGATGATGCGCGCGATGCTGGCGGGCGACCTGTCGGCGCTGTACTCGCAGTTCAGCGTCAACGCACAGGGCAACGCCAGCCGCTGGCAACTGAAGCTCACGCCGGCCCAGCCGCAGTTGGCGCAAGCGCTGCGCGGGCTCGACCTGGCCGGCGACACCTATGTGCGCAGCATTCGCATCCGCTCGGCCAATGGCGATGAAACGCGCATCGACTTCACCGGCAGCACGCGCGTGGACGCGCCCTCCGCGGCCGAACGCACCCTGTTGGGGGCGCCCTGATGGCGCAAGAGCTGGCGCTGCGCACTTCGAGCCCGTCCGCCTGGGCCGTTCGTCTCGGCTGGCTGGCGGCCGTGCTGATCGCGCTGGTCTACTGCGGCGTGCGCCTGCACGGCGGCGCCGCGCTGCAGACGAACCTGCTCGCGCTGCTGCCCGCCACCGAAGTCGACCCCGTCGCCGAGAAAGCCGTCGACACGCTTGCCGCATCGCTGGGCGATCGCACGGTCTTCCTCGTCAGCAGCCGCAACGCCATGCACGCCAAGGCGGCGGCGCTGCAGCTCGGTGCCGACCTCAAGCGCAGCACGGCGTTTCGCAACGTCATCGCCGAGTTGCCGCCGTTCGACGCGGGCCAGATCACGCGGTTCTACCTGCCCTATCGGTTCGGGCTGCTCGCGCCCGGCGATCGCGCCGCGCTGGATGCCGGCGGCACGGCGTTGCCGGCGCTGCTCGCGCAGCGGCTCTATGCACCGGTGGAAACCGGCCTGAGTGCACCGCTGGCCGACGATCCGTTCGGCTGGCTTGGCCATTGGCTGGCCGATCTGCCGTTGGCCACCATGCGGCTCGAACTCGAAGACAACTTCCTCCTCGCCCGGCACGGCGGCACGACGAGCGTGCTCGTCACCACCACGCTCGGGGCCTCTGCTTACGACGCACAAACGCAGGCCGAGGTGCGCGCCGCCGTCGCCCAGGCGGAGCAGTCGCTGGCGGACACCTTCCCGGATGTGACGCTCGCGCGCACCGGCGCCGTGTTCTACGCGGCCGCGGCGCGCCATGCGTCGGAGCAGGAGCTGCATCGCATCGGCATCGTCTCGGCCCTCGGCATTGCGGTGCTGATGCTGTGGGTGTTCCGCTCGCCGCGCTTTCTGGTGCTCGGGTTTGTGTCGACCGGTATCGGCATCGTGTTCGCGCTGGCGGCCACGCTGCTGGTCTTCGGCAAGCTGCATCTGCTCACGCTGGTATTCGGTGCCAGCCTGATCGGCGAGGCGGTGGACTACTCCATCCAGTATTTTGTCGGCCATCTCGGTGCCGAGGCCGGACACGATGCGCGGCGCAGCGCGCGCAACGTCCGCCCGGCGCTGGTCGTTGCGCTGGCCACCAGCCTGCTGGGCTACGCGATCCTTGTCGGCGTGCCGTTTCCGGCGCTGCGCCAGATTGCATGCTTTGCCATCGCGGGAATCGGGGCCGCGTTCCTGTCGGTGGTTTCGCTGCTGCCGGCGCTGCTGGCGAATGCGCCGCGGCAGTCGCAGCGGTCTTACCGCGGCGCGGCACGCTGGCTGTCCGGCTGGCAGACCGCGCTTGCCCACCGCGGCACGTGGCTGTGCCTGGCCCTCGTTGCCGCAGCCGCGGTGCCCGGCTGGCTGCGCCTGACCAGTGACGACGACATCCACCTGCTGATCCAGCGCGACCCCCAGCTTGCACGGCAGGAAGCCGTGGTGCGCGAGGCCATTGGCGTGGAAAACAACACGCAGTTCTTTGTCGTGAAGGGCGATTCCGCCGAGCAGGTCCTGCAGCGTGCCGAGGCCCTGCAGCGCCGGCTGGAAGGGCCCGTTGCGGGCGCGGCGCTCAAGGGCGTGCAGTCCATCACGCAGTTCGTGCCGTCAGCGCGCCGGCAGGCTGAAGACCGTGCCCGCCTGGCCCAGCGCGTCTTTGCCGACCCGCAAGCCCTGCGTGCCACGCTCACCGATGCCGGTTTCCGCCCCGACATCGCCGCAGGCTACATCCACGCGTTCGAGCGTGCCACCGGCAGCCCGCTCACGGTGGATGCGTGGCTGGCCACGCCGTGGTCGCAGCCGTACCGCCACCTGTGGCTCGGCCAGGTGGCAAGCCCGGAGGCGCCTGCGGTCTTCGCCGCGATCGTCATTCCGGTCGGAGCCATGGCGTCGCAACTGCCGGCGCTGGCTGCGCTGGCCGATGCCGATGCCGGCATCCGCTTCGTCGACAAGCCGGCCAGCGTGGCACGGCTGTTTGCCGCGTACCGCGTGGACAGCGGCTGGTGGCTGGCGGGCGCGCTCACGCTGATCCTGGCGCTGTTCTGCGTGCGCTACGGCGTGGCCGCCGGCGTGCGCGTGACGCTGCCGGTGGTCTGCGCCGTCGGCCTCACGTTTGCGGTGTACGGCTACGCGGGCATTGCGCTGAACCTCTTCCACTGGCTCGCGCTGATGCTGGTGCTGGGCGTGGGCGCGAACTACGCCGTCTTCCTGCGCGAGGGCTGCGTGCGCGATCCTGCGAACATTGGCGGCGTGTGGGTGGGCGTGCTGCTCTCGGCGGCCACCACGCTGCTGTCGTTTGGCCTGCTGGGCACGAGCGCCATGCCGGTGCTGCGCAGCTTTGGCATGACGCTGGCCCTGGGCATCGTCATTGCGGTGGCGCTGGCGCCGCTCGGCATGCCGCCGAGGCTGCCGCACTCGAAACATCGATCCTCATGACTGCTTCTTCAGCTTCCGTCTACCTGCACGCGCTGGGCATGGTCAACGCGCTCGGCGATGACGTGCCGGCCATCCGCCGCAACCTGGAAGCCGGACACGCGCCGGGCATGATCGCGGCCGAGCGCCCGGACGGCACGGCCGCCATCGTCGGGCGCGCCCAGGCGGCGCTCGAACTTGCGCCGCCCGAACACCTGGCTGCCTACGATTGCCGCAACAACCGTCTGCTGCTTGCCGCAGTCGCGCAGATCCGGCCCGCGCTGGAGGCCGCCCGCGCGCGGTACGGCGCGCACCGCATCGGCATCGTGCTCGGCACCAGCACGTCGGGCATCGACGCGGCAGAGGCGGCGCTGCGCCATGCCAGGGTGCACGGTGCGCTGCCTGCGGCCTTCGACTATCGGCAGATGGAGATCGGCACGCTGGCGCCGTTCGCCGCTGCCGCGCTCGGCACCACGGGCCCCGCCTATACGGTGTCGACCGCGTGCACATCCAGTGCCAAGGCGTTCGCTTCGGCGCGCCGCCTGCTGCAGCTGAACCTGTGCGATGCGGTGATCGTGGGTGGCGCGGATTCGCTGTGCGAGCTGACGCTGCAGGGCTTCGCCTCATTGGAATCGACCAGTGCCGCACGCACCAACCCGATGAGCCGCAACCGCGCGGGCATCAACATCGGCGAAGGGGCGGCGGTGTTCCTGATGAGCCGCGAGCCCGGCCCCGTGCGCCTGGCGGGTGTGGGTGAATCGAGCGACGCGCACCACATTTCCGCGCCCGACCCGACCGGCGCCGGTGCCGAGCGCGCCTTGCGTGCCGCGCTGTCCGATGCCGGCATCGGGCCCGACGCCATCGGCTACGTCAACCTGCATGCCACTGCCACGCGCAAGAACGACGAGATGGAAGCCCACCTCATGGCGCGGGTCTTTGCGCACGGTGTGCCCACCAGCGGCACCAAGCCCTTCACGGGGCACACGCTGGGCGCGGCGGGGGCGACGGAGCTCGGCTTCGCATGGCTGGCTCTTGCGGACGATGCCACCGCCCTGCCGCGCCACCTCTGGGACGGCGAGGCCGACCCCGCGCTGCCCGCACTGGACCTGATCCAAGACACGCGCCGCCTGGCCGCCGGGCAGTACGTGATGAGCAATTCGTTCGCGTTTGGCGGCAGCAACGCGAGCCTGATCCTGGGCCGGGGATGAACATGACCGATGCCGAACTGAGTGCCCTGCCCATCGAGTCCATCCTGCCCCATCGCGGCACCATGCTGCTGCTCGCGGGGGTGGACGCGTGGGACGACGAATCGCTCGCGGCGACGGCCCATGTGGACCCGGCCGCCTGGTATGCCGACGCGGAGGGCAACATGCCCGCGTGGATCGGCATCGAGCTGATGGCGCAGGCCATTGCTGCGCACGTCGGCCTGCTGTCGATGCGCAACGGCCAGCCAGCGCGGCCGGGCGTGCTGCTGGGCTCGCGCAGGGTCGAAGCGGCCGTACCGGCCTTCCCGCACGGCCGGCCGCTGCGCATCGAGGCGCGTGAACTGCTGCGCAGTGCTGAGGGCCACGGGGCCTACGAGTGCACAATCCGCAGTGAGGGCGAACCTTTGGCCAGCGCCGTCATCAAGGTGTACCAGCCGACCGATTTCCAAGCATTCATTGAAGGGAGTTTCACAGCATGAGCCGCCGTGTTCTTGTGACGGGTGCGAGCCGCGGCATCGGCCGCGCCATCGCCTATCAGCTGGCGTCGGACGGGTTCGACGTCTCGGTGCATTGCCGCAGCGGCCGCAGCGAGGCCGACGCCGTGGTGGCCGGCATCCAGGCGCAGGGCGGCACGGCCCGCGTGCTGCAGTTCGACGTGCGCGACCGCAGCGCCTGCCGCATCCACCTGGAAGCCGATGTGCAGGCGCATGGGGCCTACTACGGCATCGTCCTGTGCGCCGGCGTCACGCGCGACGCGGCCTTCCCCGCCCTCACGGACGAAGACTGGGACATCGTGCTCGAGACCGGCCTGGACGGCTTCTACAACGTCGTGCACCCGCTGACCATGCCGATGGTGCGTGCGCGCAAGGGCGGCCGCATCGTCACCATTGCGTCCGTCTCGGGCGTGATGGGCAACCGAGGGCAGGTCAACTACAGTGCCGCCAAGGCCGGGCTGATCGGGGCGACCAAGGCACTGGCGGTGGAACTGGCCTCGCGCAACATCACCGTCAATTGCGTGGCGCCGGGGCTGATCGAAACCGAGATGCTGTCGCAGGTCGAACACCTGGACCACGCGCTGCAGACCGTGCCGATGAACCGCATCGGCCAGCCAGCGGAGGTGGCGGCGGTGGTGGGCTTCCTGATGTCGGATGCCGCTTCGTATGTGACGCGCCAGGTCATTGGCGTCAACGGCGGGATGATCTGATGAAGCGCGTCGTTGTGACCGGCATGGGCGGCGTCACCGCCCTGGGCTCCGAGTGGAGCGAGATCCAGTCGGCCATCGAGCAGGGACGCAATGCCGTGCGCCGCATGCCCGAGTGGGATTACTTCGACACCCTGCATGCGCGCCTGGCGTGCCCGCTGCCCGCCTTCACCACGCCGCCGGAATACCCGCGCAAGAAGACACGCTCGATGGGGCCGGTGTCGGTGTATGCGGTGCGCGCAAGCGAGCTGGCGCTGGCCGATGCGGGCCTGAGCGGCGACACCTCCATCGCCGATGGCCGCATGGGTGTCGCATACGGTTCGTCGTCGGGCTCGGTGCAGCCGATCCGCGCGTTCGGCAGCATGCTCGATACGGGCTCGATGCAGGGCGTCACGTCGAACAGCTACGTGCAGATGATGCCGCACACGGCGGCCGTGAACGTGGCGCTGTTCTGGGATCTGAAAGGCCGCATCATCCCTACTTCGTGCGCGTGCGCGTCGGGCAGCCAGGCCATCGGCTATGCGTACGAAGCCATCGCCACCGGCAAGCAGACGATGATGCTGGCCGGCGGCGCCGAAGAGCTGTCCGCGCCGGCCGTCGCCGTGTTCGACACGCTGTACGCCACGAGCACGCGCAACGATGAACCGCACCTCACGCCGCGCCCCTTCGACAAGGCACGCGATGGCCTGGTGGTGGGCGAAGGCGCGGCCACGCTGGTGCTCGAAGACTACGACCACGCCGTTGCGCGCGGCGCGCGCATCCACGCGGAGGTGGTCGGCTTCGGCTGCAACTCCGACGGCACGCACATGACGCAGCCCACCGCCGCCACCATGAGCCAGGCCATGCGGCTCGCGTTGCAGGACGCGCGCCTGTCACAGGACGCCATCGGCTACGTCAACGCGCACGGCACCTCGACCGACCTGGGCGACGTGGCCGAAAGCCAGGCGACGGCCGAGGTGTTTCGCCCGACCATGCCGATCAGCTCGCTCAAGAGCTACATCGGACACACGCTGGGCGCATGCGGCGCCATCGAGGCGTGGTGGACGATCGAGATGATGAAGCGCAACTGGTATGCCCCGACGCTCAACCTCGAGCACGTCGACCCGGCCTGCGCGCCGCTGGACTACATCGCCGGCAGCGCACGCCGCATCGACGCCGACTACGTGATGAGCAACAACTTCGCGTTCGGCGGTATCAACACGTCGCTGATCTTCAAGCGCGTCGGCTGATGGCCAGTGCTTCGCGCCCCCCCGCTGCGCAGGAACGTGTGGTCGTGACGGGCCTGGGCATCGTGTCGTGCCTGGGCAATACGCTCGACGCGGTTTCGGCGGCCCTGCGCGAAGGGCGCTGCGGCCTCTCGCACGTACCGGCCTGGCAGGCGCTCGGGTTGTCGAGCCAGGTGGCCGGTGTTGCGTCCATTGACGACGAACCGCCGTTTGCGCGCAAGTTCGATCGCTTCATGGGCCAGACCGCGCGCCTGGCGTGTCACGCGGCGCGCAAGGCCATTGACGATGCGGGCCTGGATGCCGCCGCCCTGCAATCGGGCCGCGCCGGTGTGGTGGCCGGATCGGGCACGGGTGCGCTTGCGGCCTACGACGCGGCGCTGGACGTGGCCCGCACGCGCGGCGTGGAACGCGCCTCGCCCTACATCGTGCCGCAGGTCATGAGCAGCACCGTGTCGGCCAACCTTGCGCAGATGTTCGAGCTGGGCGGCATCAGCTACTCGCCGTCGTCTGCATGCACCACGTCGGCATTGGCGATCGGCCAGGCGGCGCAGTGGATCCGCTCGGGCCAGCAGGACATCATGCTGGCTGGCGGCGCGGAGGAGCTGCACGACAGCTACGCGCTGTTCTTCGACGCCATGGGTGCGCTCTCGCACGCCACGGCCGACGCGCCCGAGCGCGCATCCCGGCCCTACGACGTGGCGCGCGACGGCTTCGTGCTCGCGTCCGGCGCCGGCATGCTGGTACTGGAATCGCTGGCCCATGCGCGTGCACGCGGCGCCCGCATCTATGCCGAGCTGACGGGTTTCGGACAAAGCACCGATGTCGGCTCGATGGTATCGCCGCGGGCGCACGGCATCGCCCGCGCGCTGCGCAGCACGCTTGCCGAGGCGGGCGCGCCGCCGGACTACATCAACACGCATGCCCCGTCCACCCCGGCGGGCGACGCGGAAGAGCTGCTGGCGCTGCAATCCGTGTTTGGCGCTGAAGTGCCGCCGTTCTCGTCCACCAAGGGCCTGACCGGCCACCCGCCGGGCGCAGCAGGCGCACACGAAGCCATCTATACCTTGCTGATGATGCGCGACGGCTTCATCGCCGGTTCGGCCGGCATCGACACGCCCGACCCTGCCGTCGCGGGTCTGCCCCTGGTGCGGCAGGCACGCGCGGCGCGCATCGGGCGGGCGCTGTCGATTTCATTCGGGTTCGGCGGCAGTTGCGCCGGGCTGATGTTCGACGCCGTCAACGGCGCCTTTGATTCTTGACGTACCAACCACAGGGAGTGCTCTTCATGAAGACCCAACTGCTGCTGGCCGCATGCGCCGCGATGCTTGCCCAGGCTGCCCATGCGCGCACCGAAGTCATGACGTATCCGCTTCAGCCCGTGCTGCAATCGCAGCAGTTCGCGCCCGGCGTGGCGCTGTACTTCGGCAACCAGCCGCACCCGGCCGTGGTGAACACGTTCGGAGAAGTCACCAAGTCGTCGCACCCCGCGCGCAAGACCGCCACGGAGGTCGAGATCTGCAACGCCACGCTGGCCGACGCGCTGCGCCAGCTCGCCAATGCCGCGCACGACCGTGGCGCCAATGCGGTCATCAACATCAAGACGTGGTTCCACTCGACCGTGAGCAACGACCCGAGCAACTACACCTGCGGCGTCAGCGGTGTGTCGGCGGCACTGCGTGTGAGCGGCGAGCTGGTCACCGTGGAAGCTTCGAAATAATCGTGCGTCGCCCGTTCCCTCAACCCGCCATACCGACAACAAGGAGTCTGGAATGAAACGTCACCTGATGCTGGCCGCCGTGTGCCTGGCCGCGATGAGCAGCGCCGCCCTGGCCCGCAACGATGTCGCCACGTATTCGATCGATGCGGCACTCAAGAGCGAAGGCTCCGACAAGGTCGGCAGCGACATCGCGCTGGTCTTCGCGGGCCAGAATCACGCGCCGGTCGCCAAATCGATGGGCGAGATCGCGACCAACAAGAAGACCAACGGCGTCGGGCGCAGCGATGAAGCCGCATGCCAGTACGTGTTCCTGTCGGCCGTGCTGGCGCTGCAGGAGCGTGCGCGCCAGATGGGCGGCAACGCGGTCATCAACATCAAGAGCAACTACAAGAACAACCTGACCGAGAGCGCGACGGAATTCACCTGCGGCTCGGGCGCCCTCATGTCGGGCGTGGCCCTCAAGGGCGAGGTCGTGACGCTGAAGAAGTAAGACGCCAACCGCGGTTGCAGGCCGAAGCCTTCGGCCCGCAACGCTCAGGCGGCAGGCTTGGTGGCGGCGACGTTGACGAGCGTCTCGCGCCGCTTGCCTGGCTTCGGATGGTGCAGGCCGAGGCGTTCGAACAGGCCGAAGTCGGTGGCCCGGCTCCACCACAGATAAGGCAGCGAGATATTGCGCTGTTCAAATTCAAAACCACCGGCACGCAGCATTTGCAGATAACCGTCGGCGCTTTTCTGAACATGCATCGGATGCCGGAACAACAAACGAATCACCCACGATTTGATATACGCGTCGGTCGATTCGGCAAACAGCAGCACGCCACCCGGTTTGAGGATGCGGCGGAATTCAGCGAGCGCGCGCTCCTGCTCGACGAGATGATGGAACGTCTGATGACAGAACACGATATCGGCGCACGCATCGGGCAGCGGCAGCGCGGCACAGTCGCCATGGAGCACATCGACCGGCACCCTCAGCGCATCGGCGGCCCGGCGCGCGGCCTCCAGCGATGGCGCGTGGCAATCCACCCCAACGATGCGCGCGGGAGCAAACGCTTGCTCGAGCAGCCGGAACGAAATGCCCTGGCCGCAACCGACATCCACCAGAACCGGTGCCGCCGGCAGCGGCGTGGTGATCAGGCGCTGAAGGTCTCGAATGGCGACGCGCAGGACATGGTGCTCCCACGTGTACGTGCGCAGAAACCAGATGCCGAATGCGGTCTCGGGCACAAAAGAACCCACATGCGCAGGCGTTGAAGCGGTTTCCATAGGAATTGAAATGGCGTTGATCTTGAATCAGCGCGGGTATCCAGGGCTGGCGCATTGTACCGACAATGCATGCCGGTTTTCAAAGCGGAACGTACGACGTAAGCTCCCCCGTTAATTAGCCGGCGGCCAGCGGCCAAAAGACAGCGATATTCACCAACGATAATGCTCTCCACCCAACAACCCATCGAACAGCACGAACACGTTGACGTCGCGATCATCGGCGCGGGCCCGTCCGGCGCGGTGGCCGCGGCGTTGCTGCGGCAGGCCGGGCGCAACGCGCTGGTGCTCGAGCGCCAGCATTTTCCGCGCTTCTCCATCGGCGAAAGCCTGTTGCCGCAAAGCATGGCGTACCTCGAGCAGGCGGGCATGCTGCAGGCCGTGGTCGAGGCCGGATTCCAATACAAGAACGGCGCGTATTTCGTGCGTGGCGACAAGCATGCGTCGTTCGACTTTCGCGACAAGCATTCCGCCGGCTGGGGCACCACATACCAGGTCGAACGCGCAGTGTTCGACCAGACGCTGATCCGCTGCGCGGCGGACCAGGGCGCTGAAGTGCGCTTCGGCCACACCGTGCGCGCCATGCAGCCGGGCGACGCTCCCGTGCTGGAGGTCGAGGACGAAGCCGGCAACGCCTATGCCGTGCATGCCGGTTTCGTGCTCGATGCGAGCGGCTTCGGCCGCGTGCTGCCGCGACTGCTGAACCTCGAAGCCCCGACCGGCATGCCGACGCGCGCGGCGCTCTTCACGCATGTGCGCGACGCCCTGCCCGCCGGCAGCACCGACCGCGACAAGATCTGCGTGGCCGTCCACCCTGAGCGCCGCGACGTCTGGTACTGGATGATTCCGCTGGCCAACGGGCGCTCGTCGGTCGGCTGCGTGGCCGAGGCGGGCTTCCTCGATGTGGCGGAAGCCCAGCGCGAAGCAACGCTGCGCAGCCTCATCCGCGCAGAGCCCAACATCGCCGCGCTGATCGGCGATGCGCCGTTCCTGATGCCGGTGCGGCAGATCGGCGGCTATGCGGCCAACGTCGAGCGGCTGTATGGGCCCGGCTATGCGCTGCTCGGCAACGCGGGCGAGTTCCTGGACCCGGTGTTCTCCTCGGGCGTGACGATCGCGCTGCGCTCGGCAGAACTCGCCACGCGCGTGCTGCTGCGCCAGCTCGATGGCGAAACCGTGGACTGGCTCGCCGACTACGACAAGCCGCTGCGCAAGGGCGTGAATACCTTCCGCGCGTTCGTCGACCGCTGGTACACGGGCGAGCTTCAGGACATCATCTTCCACCCGCGGCACTCGCCCGGCATCCGCCGCATGATCAGCGCGATCCTGGCCGGCTATGCGTGGGATGAAACGAATCCGTTCGTGGCCGACCCGGTACGGCGGCTCAATACACTCCATGAAGTCTGCAGAATCGAAGCGGCCTGAGATGCGGGCCCGCGCCAACGGCCGTCCCACGGGCGGATGACGCAGACAGGCTGCGCACCGTGGTCGCCGGAACGGCCATCGCGTGGCCGGTCGTCCTCGGCTGAGCCGTTGCGATCGGACTGGTATTGGGCTGAGCGGCGCGCCTACCGCCCGCGCGCCACCAGATCGTCCACCACCGGCACCACGGCCAGCAGCATCAGGATCGATGCCAGCGGAATCGTTGCCGCATAGCCGAGGTGCTTGAACCCCAGCGCGCCGGCCACGCCGCCCACGAAGAACATTGCCAGCAGCGATGCGAGCAGCCACAGCTTGGGCCGGTTGGCGACCACGGCCGGCAGGTTGTGGTGGCCGTGGTTCCAATACAGCGCCTTGCCGATCTCGATGCCGATATCGGTGGCCAGGCCGGTGACGTGCGTGGTGCGGATCTCCGCCTTCGAGATCTTGGTGATGATGGCGTTCTGCAAGCCCATCAGGAAGCACAGCAGGGCCACGGTGGCCGGCACGAACACCACCCGGTATTGCCCAAGCGACGTGCCCATCAGGCCAAAGAGCAGCAGCAGACCTGCTTCGAGCATCAGGGGCAGGGCAAACTCGCTTTGGGTGCTGCGCCGGCGTCCCCAGTTCACCAGCACAGCCGTACAGGCGGCACCGCAGAGAAACGCCAGCAGCGAAGCCAGTCCGGCGAGCACCAGAACGATGTTGCCGAGCACGAGGTCATCCGCCATCGCGGAAACGATGCCCGACATGTGCGACGTGTATTGCTTGACGGCGAGAAACCCACCTGCGTTGGCAGCGCCCGCGACAAAGGCCAGGCATTGCCCGAGGCGCCGGTTGGCGTCGTCGGAGCGCTTGGGGCTGGTCAGGCGTCGCAGATACTGGATGGGCATACCCAATCCTGGCGGCAGGAGAGGCGACATGATACGCCGCGCCCCACCCTGCCCATCGGCGGCGACTACGGATTGATGTACTGGAACAGCGACATGCCCTGCATCGCCGTGAACGTCTTCTGCGCGGCCTGCAATGACACCTGTTGCTGCGCGAACTGCGAGATGGCGGTGGTGTAGTCCACCGATTGCAGCTTGGCGATCTGCTCCTTCAACTGCTCGCCGTAATTCGAGCCGCTGCTGTTGAGCGTGGTGATCTGCGCCTGCTGCGTGCCCACGGTCACCTGCGCCTGGAGCGCCACCTGGTAGGCGTTGTCCAGATTGCCCTGTGCGGTCTGCACGGCCTTCTGCAGGTTGGCGACGTCGGTGGCCTGCGTGGCGGGGTTGATCGGCGTGGAGAGCGCGGCGATCAGGTTCTCGTACGTTTTGAAGATGCTCTGGTTGGTATTCGGGTTGGCCGGGTCCGTGTTGGCAATGCGTACGAACACCGCGTCGCCCGACACCGAAGTGGGCATCGAGATGTTCTGCGACACCTGGACGGTGGGCGGCTGGCCGGTGCCGACGTACTGCACGCTGCCGCCGGAGCTGACAAACGGGTCGGTCGTGCCGTTGGCGCCGCCAAAGAGGGCCACGCCCGACGCATCGCGCTGGTTGGCGATCGACAGCAGCTGCTGATACTGCTGCTTGACCTGCGCCAGCACGCCAATGCGCTGCGAATCGGTCATCAGCGTGGTGTTGGCGCTCACCAGCGACTGCTTGCCCTGCTGCAGCGTGGTGACCAGGTTGGTGAGCGCAGACGACACGTTGGTCAGGCGCGCATCGGTGGCATCGCGGTTGGCCTGGTACTGATCGTTGGCGTCCTGCGTCTGTTGCAGTTGCACCATCTGGCCATAGGCGGTCGGGTTGTCGCCCGCGCTGTCGAGTGCGATGCCGCTGGAGATCTGCCGCTGCAAGGTGAGCAGGTTCGACTGCGTGTTCTGCATCGAGGCGCTGGACAGCGCGAAGAACTGGGCGGTACTGACTCGCATGATCGGTCCGGGCGGAAGGCTTTAGTGCGTTATCGGCAGGGCTGGGCGGTTCTGCAGTCGGCGGCGACTGTCAGTTGGCGATCGACAGCAGCGAATCGAACAGCGCGTTGGCCGTCTGCATCACCTTGGCGGCGGCCTGGTAGGCCTGCTGGTACTTCATCAGGTTCATCGCCTCGTCATCGAGGTTCACCCCCGAGACCGACTGCTGCTGCGACGTCGAGCTCGCCAGCAACGCCTTCTGCGAAGTCAGGTTCGTGCTGGCCTGGTTGGCCTGCACGCCCACTTGCGTGACGAGGTTGTTCCACGCCGAGCCGAGCGACGTGGTGCCGCCGTCCAGCAGGTTCGCATTGCGCAGCTTGGCCAGCGCGCTGGCATTGCCGTTGTCGGTGCTGTTGGCGGTGTTGGCCGAGATGGAGAACGTGTCGCCGTTGCCAGGCGTGCCCGAGAGCGTCAGCTGCACGCCGTTGAACGCGTACGTGGCGCCTTGGGTATAGGGCGCGGTGCCGCCGGTATAGGTGGTCGACGTGCCGTTGACTGTCACCGTCACGCTGCCCGGAAAGCCGGAAAGCGAGCCGCCCACGGCCGAGCTGTACGTCAGGCTGATCGGCGAGGCAAGCGGTGCGCCGGCATACGTGCTGTCCACGCCGATGGACGACACCGCCGCATTGCCGGTGTTGTTGCTGCCCTGCGTGAGCACCACCGGCGACGCTGCCGCCACGTTGTGATAGTCCGTGGTCAGCGTCTGCATCGTCGAGGCAGCCTGGACGGTCGGGCGCACGAGGAACGAATCGCCGCTGTTCATCGTGCCCGACAGGTTCAGCGTGACGCCGTCGATGGTGGTCGGCCAGCTCGTCACCGTCACGGCACCGGAGCCGTCCGGGTAGTGCGAGACGGTGTAGGCCCCGCCCTGGTACTTGATCTGGTAGTCGTAACCCTGCCCCGCATTGGCATTGGTGATGCTGGCAGTCAGCGTGGCGCTGCCCGTGTTGTTGGCACTGGCGGCCACGCTCGGGCCCGCCACGGAGAAGAGGTCCGTGCCCATCTTGCCGTTGGCGTCCATGCCGAGCTTGTTCTGCGCGTTCACGTCGGCGGCCACGGCGGTGGCCAGGCGGCCCAGGCTGTTCTGCGCCGGGATGAGCGTCTTGTTGCGGAACTCCATCAGGCCGCCCAGCGCGCCGCCGCCCAGCTGGCTGTCGTCGATGTTGACGACGCCAGCCGGGCTCTTGTAGCCCACCGACAGCTGCGTCGGGTCGTACTGCGATGGCACCGCCGTCAACTGATAGCTCTGGTTGCCCTGCACCAGCGCCTGGCCATTGCCCACGTAGATGTTGTACTGACCGTCGCCGGTCTGCACCACGCTGGCCTTGATCGACTGGTTGAGCGTCTGCACGAGCTGGTCGCGCTGGTCACGCAGGTCGTTGGCCGGCTGGCCGGTCGAGCTTTCGGCCTTGGCGATCCGGTCGTTCAGGGCGGCGATCTGCTGCGCGGTGCCGTTGACCGAGCTGATCTGGGTCTGCACCTGCGTGTTGACCTGGCCGCTGAGCGCGTTCATCTGGCCGGCAATCGAGTTGAAGCGGCTTTGCAGGCTGGCGGCTGCGTTCAGGAAGACCTGGCGCGCCGTGGTGTCCGACGGCTTGGAGGCCAGGCCATCGGCCGCGTTGAAGAAGCTCGTCAACGCCGAACTCAACCCGCTGTTCGGGTCGGACATGTACTTGCTGAGGCCCGACACCAGGCTGTTGAGCTGGTCGGCCGCGCTCGTGGCGGCCTGGCCGCTCTGCACCTGGGCGGTCAGGAACTGGTCGTAGATCCGCTTGACGGTGGTCACATTGACCCCCTGCCCCAGATAGCCGACGCCTGCATACAGCGGAACGTTTTCCGTCTGCACCGCTTCCTGGCGCGAATAGCCCGGGGTGTTGGCGTTGGCAATGTTGTTGCCGGTCACCTGCAGGTTGATATCGGCAACCCGCAGGCCGGTCGCGCCAATATTCAAGAGGGAGGTGCTCATCGTTGTCTCGGTGCGGGCAGCAGGACGCCGCCGAAATCAGCTCTAGAAACAACATCGGCCGGCCAAGGACAAACTTGAGCCGGCCGATGCCACCAAATGTGGCGCTTCAATTACATTCACACGATCTGCTTGAGCACCGCCATGATCTTGTGGGCGTAGTTCGGGTCGGTGGCATAGCCGGCGCGCTGCAGCCCCTTGGCGAACGACGCCGCATCGTTGCCGTTGCCGGCCGCCACCACGTGGCTGTAGCGCGGGTTGTTGGCCAGCAGGTTGGCGTAGTCCTTGAACGCCTCGGCATACGAGCTGTAGGCCCGGAACTTCTCCTTGACCTTGCGGGCCACCCCGCCGATGTACTCGGTGGTGGTCACCTCGGCGGTCTTGCCCGTCCACGAACCGCCGGCCTTGATGCCGAAAAGGTTGTGCGTGTTGCTGCCGTCCTTGGCCTTGATTTCGCGGCGGCCCCAGCCCGATTCCAGCGCGGCGTGGCCGATCATGAAGTTGGCCGGGATGCCGGTCTCCTGCGCCGCCTGCGAGGCGTGGCCGATCAGCTTGTTGTAGAAGCTGGCCATGCGGTCGCCGCGCGGCTCCGAAGCCACGCCGGACAGGTCCACCTCCGGCAGCATGTCGGCGGCCTTGCTTTCCGCCTCGGCCTGCTTGCGCAACGCCGCCAGGGCGCGCTCCACGCGCGCCTCGAGGCCGGGGCGCGGCACGGTGCTGATGCCCGAGCCGTCGTCTTCCACTCCAGACGCTGCCGACGCGGCCATGCTGTTGAGCGATGTGCGCGCGATCGCCTTGGCCGCATCAGTGGCCGAACCCGCGGCGCCCGGCAGCGGGGTATTCGTGGCCGTGCTGCTGGACAACGCCGTGTTGACCTTGCCGCCCGCATCCGGATCCACGCGGTTGGCCTGTCGCAGCATCTGCTTGAGCAGCTGGTCGGCCACGCCCACGCCGCGCGAGGCCATCGTCTGCGAAAGCTGCTGGTCGAGCATCGACGTGTACATCTTGGTCGACGACGAATCGAACGGCCCGTTCTGCGGCGATGCATCGCGCATCTGCTTGAGCATCATGTTCACGAAGATCGCGTCGAACTGTTTGGCGACGGTCTTGGCCGCGCCCGTCGGGTCGGTGCGCGCGGTCTGCTTGAGCGATTCGAAGCCGCGCGAATCGAGCGCGAGGCGGGTAGTCAGGTCGGTCGGGTTCATGGCATCACCCCGGCGTTAAATGATTTCCAGGTCGGCGCGCAGCGCATTGGCGGCCTTCATTGCCTGCAGGATCGAGATCAGGTCCTGCGGGTTGGCACCGATCGCGTTGATGGCCTTCACCACGTCGGCCAGGTTGGTGCCGCCCTTGACGTTGATGAGGCTGCCGCCCTGCTGCTTGACCTCGATGTTCGAGCGCGCGCCCGCCACCGTCTGCCCTTGCGAGAACGGCGCCGGCTGGCTCACCACCGGCTCGGTGCTGATGGTGACCGACAGGTTGCCGTGCGCCACCGCGCAGGGCTCGAGCTTGACGAGCTGGTTCATCACCACCGAGCCCGTGCGCGCGTTGACGACCACGCGGGCCGCTGCCAGTGCAGGCGTCACTTCAATGTTCTGCAGCTTCGCCACAAACCCGACGCGGTCCGACGCCAGGGCCGGCGCACGCACGTTGATCGTGCGGCCGTCCGCGGCCTGGGCCGTGTCGGCGCCGAACTGCTTGTTGATGGCGTTGACGATGTTCTGCACGGTGCCGAAGTCCGTCGTGCCGGTGTCGAGCTGGATGCTGCCCGCTTCGCCAACCGTGGCCGCCACGGCGCGCTCGACCGTCGCCCCGTTGGCGATGCGGCCGGCGCCGAGCTGGTTGATCTGCACCTTGCTGCCGTTGGCCGACGCGCCCGCGCCACCGATCACCACGTTGCCCTGCGCCAGCGCGTAGAGCTGGCCGTCCACGCCCTTGAGCGGCGTGAGCAGCAGCGTGCCGCCGCGCAGGCTCTTGGCGTTGCCGATGGACGAGACAGTCACGTCAATCGTCTGGCCAGGCCGCACGAAGGCCGGCAGCGTGGCCGTCACCACCACCGCGGCCGTGTTCTTGAGCTGGATGCTGGCGCCCGGCGGCACGTTGATGCCGAACTGCGTGAGCATGTTGTTGAAGCTCTGGATCGTGAACGGCGTCTGCGTGGTCTGGTCGCCGCTGCCATCCAGGCCGACGACGAGGCCATAGCCGATCAGCGCATTCTCGCGCACGCCGGCAATCGTGGTCAGATCCTTGATGCGGTCGGCGTGCGCCGTGCCAGCCAGAGAAGCGAGGGCGATCAGCGCGGCGCCAAAGAGTCGTTGCAATGTCATGGCGAGGCCCCTCAGAACGGCGACACAGTGAGGAAGAACCGCGACAGCCAGCCCATCTGCTGGGCCTCGGCCACATAGCCGGTACCGCGGTATTCCATGCGTGCGTCCGCCACCTGGGTCGACAGCACGGTGTTCTGGTTGTTGACGGTGGTCGGGTTGACCACACCCGAGAACTTGATCGACTCGGTGCCCTGGCCCACGGCCATCTGCTTCTCGCCGCTCACCACGAGGTTGCCGTTGGACAGCACCTCGACCACCGTCACCGTGATCGTGGCGGTGAAGTTGTTCTGCGCGCCATTGGCGCCCTTGCTGTCGAACTTGTTGGCGTCGCTGGCCGACACGCCCAGCAGCGACAGCACACCGGCGTTCATGCCGGCAAGCGTGGGCACCGAAGCGCTCATGCTGCCGGTGCGGTTGACGCTGCCCGAGGTCTGCTTGCTGGCGGCCGTGTTCTCGGTGATCACGATGGTGATGGTGTCGCCCACCATGTGCGCGCGACGGTCTTCGAACATGCCGCGAAAACCGCCGCTGCCCGAGGCCACTTCCTGATAGATCGCCCCGTTCTGGCGCGGCGCCATCACCGGCATCGGCGGCCGCGCCGTGGTCGGACCCTGCACGATCGGCGCGGGTGGCGGCAGCATGCCGCATGCGGTCGTCAGCAAAGCAGCGCCGCCAAGCAGAGCGAGGCGAACCAGGCTCGCGACACGAACCCACTCCCGCAGACTCAAGCGGGAGGCCGCCATGTCGGGCGCGCCCTTCTCTGCTTCCTTGCGCTGGCAAGACAAAGACAGGGCGTCGCCCCCGGCAGGGGGTGAAACAGGCAATACACCAACAGCACGAGGATCAACCGGGGGGGTTCGCATCACATCACTTCCTAAAGCGGCACTGTCCAGCTTAGAGCTGCGACAGCTTTTCCAGCATCTGATCGGACGTCTGCACCGACTTGCTGTTGATCTCGTACGCGCGCTGCGTCTGGATCATGTTCACCATCTCTTCCACCACGTTCACGTTGGACGTTTCGACGTAGTTCTGGTTGAGCGCGCCGATGCCGTTCGAGCCCGGGTTGGCCAGGTTGGCCGTGCCGGAGGCTTCGGTTTCCGCATACAGGTTCTCGCCCAGGCTGCGCAGGCCGGCCGGGTTGATGAAGTTGGCGAGCTGGAACGTACCGACCTGTGTGTTGTTGACCGAGCCCGGCGTGGTGACCGTCACCACGCCATCCTTGCCGATGGTCAGGCTGGTGGCGTTCTGCGGCACGGTAATCGCCGGCTGGACCGGATAGCCGCTCGACGTCACGAGCTGGCCTTGCGCGTTGATCTGGAAGCTGCCGTCACGCGTGTAGGCCAGCGTGCCGTCCGGCATCTGCACCTGGAAGAAGCCGTTGCCGTTGATGGCCACGTCGGTCGAGTTGCCGGTCTGCTGCAGGTTGCCCTGCGTGTGCAGGCGCTCGGTGGCGACAATGCGCACGCCCGTGCCGATCTGCATGCCCGAGGGCAGCGTCGTCTGCTGCGACGACTGCGCGCCCGGCTCGCGCACGTTCTGGTACAGCAAGTCCTCGAACACGGCGCGCGAGCGCTTGAAGCCCGTCGTGTTGACGTTCGCCAGGTTGTTGGAGATGACGTCCAGCTGCGATTGCTGTGCGTCCATCCCGGTCTTGGAAATCCACAGGGAGCGAATCATGTTCGAGTCCTTGGTTGATTCAATTCAATACGCCGCCGCTCAGGCGTGGCGCAGCAGTTCGTTGGCCGATTGCGCGTTCGTGTCGCTCGTGTGCAGCGACTTCATCTGCATCTCGAGCTGGCGCGAAATCTCGATCATGTTGACCAGCGAGTCGGTCAGGTTGACGTTGCTGCCTTCCAGCGCCCCGCCGGTGATGCGCACGCGCTCGTCCACGGCGGCGTCCTGGCCGTCGCGCTGGCGGAACAGGCCATCGGCGCCTCGGTCGATGTTCGACGGGTCGATGCTCACCAGCTTCAGGCGCCCGAGCGCCACGGGCGGCGTGCGGTTGTCTGCGCTGATAGCGTTGACGGTCCCGTCCTTGGCGAACTGCACCGTGGTGTCGGGCGGCAACGTGATCGGGCCGCCGTCGCCCAGCACGGGCTGGCCCGAGAGCGTCTGGATCGTGCCGTCCGCGCCGAGCTGGAACGTGCCGGCACGGGTGTAGGCCTCGCCGCCGTCGGGCGTCTGTACGGCAAAGAAGCCGGGGCCGTCGATCGCCACGTCCAGGCTGCGGCCCGTGGTCTCGATGGGACCGGGCGAGAGGTCCGTGCCGATGGCAGAAGCCATCACGTACGCGCGCGTCGGCGAGCCGTCGCCTTCCACACCGACCGTATGGAACGCATCGATCTGCGCCTTGAAGCCGGTAGTGCTGGCGTTCGCAAGATTGTTGGCGCTGGCGGCCTGCTGGTCGAACAGGTGCTTCACGCCGGTCATCGATACGTAGATCGAGCGATCCATGCGAGGCTCCTAATTACATGCTCACCAGCGTCTGCAGGATGGTGTCCTGCGTCTTGATGGTCTGCGCGTTGGCCTGGTACGAGCGCTGGGCGATGATCATGTTCACCAGCTCCTGGCTCAGGTCCACGTTCGATTGCTCCACCGCCGACGACTGCAGCAGGCCGAACGAGCCCATGCCCGGCGTACCCAGGTTCGGGGCGCCCGAGTTGGATGTTTCCACCCACTGATTGCCGCCGATGTTCTGCAGGCCTTCCGGGGCCTTGAAGTTGGCCATGGCAACCTGGCCCAGCGTGGCCGTACGGCCATTGGAATAGCGCGCCGTGATGACGCCGTCCGTGCCGACCGAATAGCTCGCCAGGCGGCCCGTGGCGTAACCATCCTGCGTCACGCCCGGGGCGGTGTCGTTATAGCCGCCGCCGTATTGCGTCGTGCCCGTGAAATCCATGCTGGCGATGCTCATGCCAGCAAACGCCACGCTGATCTTGCTCGGCGTGGAGGTCAGCTGGCCGTTGCCGTTGAAGGTTAGCGAGGTCACCGGGTTGCCGCCGGTGGGGTTGTTGCCGTCCACCTGCGAGTAGACATCCCAGCCGGTGGCGGTGCGCACGTAGTAGTTGGTCAGCATGTGCGCGGTGCCCGTGCCGTCGTACACCTGCTCCGAAACGGAATGGTTGAACGTGGCCGAGTTGGTGGGCGAGAACGGCGTGGTCGTCGGCGGCGTGGCGGCGGCGTCCAGGTTGATGCCGAACGCGGTGTTCGTGGTCGCCAGCGGTGCCAGGTCGTTGACGGGAATCTGCAGGTTGGTCAGCACGGCGGTGTTGACCTTGCCGGTGGAGTCCACACCGTAGCCCGTCAGGTTCTGGCCGGTGGCCGAGATGATGAAGCCGTTCTTGTCGGTCTGGAACTGGCCGTTACGCGAGTACGACACCTGGCCGCTGGACGCGTCGACCAGGCGGTAGAAGCCCGTGCCGTTGATGGCGATGTCCAGCGGGTTGCCGGTGATGGTCACGTTGCCCTGCGTGAACGACTGCGACACCTTGGTCACGTTCACGCCCTGGCCGACCTGGTTGTCGGTTGCGCCCACCAGCGAGCGGGCATAGACGTCGCCGAATTCGGCGGTCGACTTCTTGTAGCCGACGGTGTTGGCGTTGGCCACGTTGCTGCCGATGACGTCGAGGTTCTTGGACGCGGCGTCCAGACCGCTCAGGCCTTGCTGGAATCCCATAGTGTTCTCCCGTGGAAGATGAAAAGCGCGGGGCCGTCCCCGTTGCTGATCGGTGATGCGTTACTGAATGGAAGCAACGTCCGACAGCCGCGCCGTCGCGCCGGAGGCGAGCACCAGCTGCATCGTGCCGTTGTTGATCGTCACACCTGCCACCTTGTCCAGGCCCAGTGCGTTGGCCGTGGTGGTCTTGCCGCCCAGCGTCGCCGACACCTTGATGCTGTAGGCGCCGTCGGCAAGCTGGTTGCCCTTGTCGTCCTTGCCGTTCCAGGTGTAGTTGCCGCTGCCGGCAGTCATCTGGCCGAGGTCCACCGTGCGCACCGCCACGCCGGCGGCGTTGGTGATGGTGACGACGACATCGTCCGCGCCGTTGGGCACCGAGACCCCGAAGTTGGCGGCGCCCGACGACAGCGTCAGGGTGCTCGTCGGCACCTGCACGGTGCGGCCGATCATCGACGAGGCCTGCGTGGCCGCGTTCTGCGTCAGCATGCTCGACATCGTGGTGTTCAACTGCTGGATGCCGTTGACCGTGTTGATCTGCGCCAGCTGCGAGGTCATCTGCGAGTTGTCCATCGGGTTGAGCGGATCCTGGTTCTGGAGCTGCGCCACCAGCAGCTTCATGAACGTGTTCTGCAGATCGCTGCCGTTGGTGATGGCCAGCTGGTTGCCGGTGGTGGTACTGGTCGTGCTTGTGGTGCTGCTGGTGGAGTTGACGGTCATGTTGGTCTCTTGTGTATCGGGCGCCCGTTGACAGCGCTTACTGGCCCAGGGTGAGGGCCTTGGAGGCCATCGTCTTGGTGGTGTTGGCGACTTCCACGTTGGCCTGGTACGAGCGCGAGGCGGAAATCATGTTCACCATCTCGTCCACCACGTCCACGTTGGGCATGGTCACGTAACCGTCGGCATCGGCCAGCGGGTTTCCCGGCTGGTGCATGCGCTTCATGGGCGTGACGGTGTCTTCGACCACGCGGTCGACCGACACGCCGGTGGCGTAGTCGTCAGACTCCTGCGCGGGCGAAAACACCACCTGCTTGGCGCGGTAGGGTGTGCCGTTCGGGCCGGTCACGCTCTCGGCGTTGGCCAGGTTGGAGGCCACCACGTTCATGCGCTTGGACTGCGCGGTGAGCGCGCTGCCAGCCACATCCATCACCTTGAATAGCGACATGTCGATTCCGCTGTCTTTGAAACTGTTGTCGGATCAGATCCGCTGTTTGTGTGGGCGCTCTCCGGGCCAGCACCTTGCCGGCCCGGGGCGCCGCATCACTCCCGCCCCTCTTTCGCCGCGCGTCACAACCCGCGCGGTCGTCCTGCAACGTTGCCGTGCTAGCTGCTCTGGATGGCGGCCAGCATCGACTTGATCTTCTGCGTCACGATGCTCAGGTCGGCCTCGTAACGCACGGTGTTGTCGGCAAAGCGCATGCGCTCGCCGTCCATGTCGACCGTGTTGCCGTCGATGGACGGCTGCTGCGACGTGCGGTACTGCACTTCGCCCTGCAGCGCCTTGGTCTGTTGCGACAGCGATGCCTGCATCGGTGTCACCTCGCCGGCGGGCGCACCGTTGACGTTCAGGTGGCCGGCCGCCGTGGCGGTCATCGGCAGGGCGTTGCCGCTGTGCTGGCCGACCGCCTTCTGCAGCGCAGACTGAAAATCGAAATCGCGCGCCTTGAAGTTGGGCGTATCGGCATTGGCGATGTTCGAGGCCAGGATCTGGTGCCGCTGCGAACGCAGCCGCAGCGCCTGCTCCTGAAAACCGAACAACTGATCCAGCTTGTCGACCATGTGTGTGTTCCGTGTTCCGTGGGATGGAGAACGCGGCATCGGCAGCCCCTTCAAAACCGCCGATGCCGTCTCCAAACCGCTGTATTGCTGAGTTGCCGTCATGCAGCCTCAGTGGCAAAGGCCTGCCTGCGGGCCCGACGCCGGCCGGGAAAACCAGGCACCGGAGCAGGTTGCACGGTCCGGCTGCACAGCCGCCGCGCAACGCCAGGGACTTCACCACGTTGCAAAGTCTAGGGGCCGATGCGCAACCGCATTCGTCTGAATAAGGGGGGGATTGGCCGACATTTCCGGATTTGGCGCCCCCGCGCGCGTGGCTACACTCCACTGGACTTTTGATGGAGGCTTGCCATGCCACAGCGGTTTGCACGTGAGGCAGATCACCCGACTTTCGCGACGGCGCGGCGCGCGCGGGCCGCGGCCATGCCGCCGGCCGCCGGGCGACGCCTGCTGCTGGTGATCCTCGCGCTGGGGCTGCTGGCCGGCCTCGTGCGCCCGATGCCGGCGCACGGGCAGGGCATGATGCGCGTGGGGTATGCGCCCGCCGCAGCCGCCATGCCGGGGGCGTCGCAAGCCGGCCAGCCCACCGCCATCCAGGGCCCGAACGCCATCCAGATGCAGATCCAGCAGCAGTTGCAGTCGCAACTGGACATCCTGGGCGGCACGAACGAAACCGGTGCGCCGCGCGCATCGGTCGAAGTCGGCCCGGTCGACCCGCGCGTCGCCAACCAGCCGTGCGACCAGATCGACCTGATGCTGCCCGCGGCCAACCGCCTGCGCGGCCGTATACAAGTGGGCGTGCGCTGCCGCTCGCCGCACGCCTGGGCGGCGTGGGTGCCGGCCACCATCCAGATCACAGGGACGTACTACGTGGCCGCCCGCGCCTTGCCCCCGGGCAAGACCCTCGACATGAGCGACCTGGAAGCCCGCACCGGCGATCTGTCGATGCTGCCGCCGTCGGTCGTGCAGCAACCCGCCGACGTGGTCGGCCGCGTGCTGCTCACGAGCGTGGCCGCCAGCCAGCCGCTGCGCGCCGAAAGCCTGCGCTTGCCGGTCGCCGTGCAGGCCGGCCAGACCGTCAAGCTGGTTGCCGAGGGTGGCGGATTCCAGGTCACGAGCGACGGCCGGGCGCTGAACCAGGCCGCAGTCGGCCAGGTGGCGCAGGTGCGTACCGCCAACGGCAACGTCGTTTCGGGCATCGCGCAGTCGGCGGGCGTGGTGGCCATCCAGTTCTGACCCGAGAATTGCGATTGCTCGATCACTTTGAAACTGCAAAGCGACGTGCAGTACGCCCGCTAAAGTTTGGGGCGGGGTTGGCCGATATGGGTGTTAGGATGAACGCGCTCTTCGGAGACACCCGTGAAAATCAACCATATCGTCAACAACGCCCCGGCGATTGCGCCGACCAAGGACACTGCGTCCGGGTCGACGCGTGCCGCTGGCTCGCATGCCGCCAGCACGGCAGCGGCGGGCACGGCGCGCCACACCGGCGATGCGCCGTCGCTGTCAGTCCAACAGGTCTCGCGCCAGGTGGGCAGCGGCGACTTCGATGCCGCGCGCGTCGAGCAGATCCGCCATGCCATCCAGAACGGCACGCTGAAGATGGACGCCGGCAAGATCGCCGATGCGGCGCTTTCCGACGCCCAGTCGCTGCTCTCGGCACAAAGCAAAAAGGCCTGACGGGACACTCCCGTCGCGCCTCCTCCAACCCTGAAGACGCCGCCGGCCCCTGGCCGCACGCGGTGGGGCGGTGTGCCGGCCGGCGGCTGCCCAAGCTGAGGTCGCCTCGCCCATGGACAACACACTGCTGATCCGCACCCTGGCCGACGAGCAGGAACTGCTGCGCGCCGCCAACCAGACCCTGGAAGCCGAAGCGCAGGCGTTGCGCGACGGCGACATGGTCGAACTCGAGCGCATTACCCAGACCAAGCACCAGCAGCTCACCGCCCTCGGCGCAGCCGACCGTGAACGCCGCCTCTGGTGGGCGCAACACGGCGGCGCCGATCCGTACGGGCTGGTCAAATACCTGCGCACCGACGAAGCCGCCAGCCGCCTGTTCGACGAAAACCTGGCCCTGGCCCGCACGCTGCGCCAGCGCAACCTCGACAACGGCGTCCTCATCGACCTGCGCCTGCGTGCCACGCAGAACGCGCTGCAAGTCCTGCACGCTGCCAACAACGGCGGCGGCACACCCTATGGCCGCGACGGCAAGCAACCGCTCTCGATGCCGCGCTTCTCGGTCGTTGCCGAATAGGTGCCACCCGCCTGCCGTTTCCTCGCCTGACGGCCCGCGAACGCTGCTTGACGTTTACGTCAATGGGCATGAAGTGGGGCTGGCTGCCGCCGTCCGATCCTGATATCTATAAGGGGTCTGGCACACCGCCGATCGGGATAAGCAAAAAGGTTTACATCCGATTGATGGGTGCAACAAGCATGCTGGGGATTTATTCTGCGATTTTTGGCGGGGTTAATCCTCCGCGCCTGGCGACATAAAGAAGCAAAAAACCGGGAGGGAAATTGCGCCTGATTGGCGCGCCAAGGTTTCGGCCCGGCGGCACCGCTGCGTGGTGACTGCCGGTTGAACGGGGAAATATACCGAAGCCGCGCGCCATTGCGTTTCCACAAGCCCGTTTGCATTGATTTTGGATCCCGCCGATCCAAATCCGCGCAGCGACGGCGATTCCGGGAAATGGGAAAAACAACCATAACCAGACAGGCGGCGCAGTGAAATCAATCGTAGTAGAGGCACACCCGTTGGTGCGTGCCGGCGCGACTCACGTCTTGCAATCCTTGCCGGCCATTTCCGAGGTTGTCAGCGTCGAACCGGACGAAGACCTTTTTGAAAACCTCGCGGCGCATGCGGACGCCGAACTCGCCCTGATCGGCCTGCCGCTGCCGGGCATCGACGATCTGCCGGCGCTCTCGCGGTTGCTCCAGCAGCCGCATCCGCGGCATGTCGCCGTACTGAGCGAAAACGATTCGGTTGCGCACGTGCGCGCGCTCATGCAATTGAATGTTTCGGCCTATCTGCTGAAAAGCTATTCCGGCAAATTGATCGGGGCGGCACTCGAACTCGTGCTGGCCGGTGGCCGTTATGTGCCTGCGTCCGTCGTGTTGGCCCGGCCCGAAACCATTGCGGCCGGCGCGCCCCGGGGCCATGACGACTGCGCATTGCTCGGACTCACGCAGCGCCAATACGAGATACTCGTTCTGCTTTCCCGCGGCCATCCGGTCAAAACCATCAGCCGCATGCTGAATATCTCGGAGGCGACCACGAAAGCGCATATCAATGCGCTTTATCGGCGGCTCGAAGTGCGCAGCCGTACCGAAGCCGTGTTCGTCGCCACGCAGCGCGGCGCCATGTTGCTGAACGGTCCGCAGGTCGGCGCAGAAACGCCGCTGCGCCTGGCACGCACCGGCTGACACCGTCTTCCTTCGCGCATAAAAAACGGCGCCCACATCGGGGCGCCGCTGGAATATCCCGCCCACGCTGTCGACACGCGGGCGGCAGATGACAAGAAAAGCGAGACGACTCCGCTCAGAACTTCGCGCGGATGCCCACGCCGAACGTGTCGGCCGAGCTCAGGTCCGACACCTTGTCGCGGAAATACGCGGCATACACGTCGGTGCGCTTGGACAGCGCGTAGTCGTACCCCACCGCCCACGTATTGCGCTTCACGTCCACTGCACCGCTGGTTTTCGTGTACGCGTACGACGCGAGGATGCTGCCCGGGCCGACCGGGATCGACACGCCGAGCTGGCCGCCGTTGCTCTTGGCGTCGCCCGTGTTGATCGTGTTCTTGATGTACTGGTACTGGCCGTACAGCTTGACCACGCCAAAGTCGTATGTCGCCCCCAGCTGCGCAGCCGTCTGGCGCGAGAAGCCCGTCACCAGGGCGTTCAGGTCGCCGGGGCTCGCATCGAAGCGCACCTGCTGGAACGCCGCCGTGGCCGCGAAGTTGCCGTGGAAGTACAGGAAGTTGCCGCCCCACTTGTTCTGGCCGTTGTGGCCGGCCTGCTCGCCTGCCCCGTAGATGAAGTTGCCGGTCAGCCCGTTGAAATCGGGCGTGGAATACATGATCGAGTTGTCCCAGCCCGAATCGCCCACCAGGCCCGAAATACCGGCGGTGCCCGTACGGCCGTTGCCGAGGTAGGTGTGGAACACCATCGGCGAGAACGTATACGAATCGATGAACGGGTTGAAGAGAATCGTCGAGACGAAATACGGCGGGGTGTTGCGGCCGAGCTTGATCGAGCCCCACGTGTTCGACTGCAGGCCCACGAAGGCATTGCGGGCAAAGAAGTGGTCCCCGTCAAAGCGACCGACCTTGCCGGTGTCGGGACGGAAGAACGCTTCGAGCGTGAAGATCGCCTTCAGGCCGTTGCCCAGGTCTTCGCTGCCCTTCATGCCCCAGTACGACGTCGACATGCCACCCGAATTGACGCCCCAGGCGCGATCGGATGCGCCGAGGTTCTTGGTTGC
The DNA here is from genome assembly GCF_905397375.1 of Ralstonia mannitolilytica. GTDB lineage: Bacteria > Pseudomonadota > Gammaproteobacteria > Burkholderiales > Burkholderiaceae > Ralstonia > Ralstonia mannitolilytica. Next base: position 880,121 of record NZ_CAJPVG010000001.1, on the reverse strand, counting down.
GCCGGCCCAGGCGTCCACCTGGCCGTAGAGCATGACGGACGACTGTGCCTGCGCTGCGCCGGCGGCAAGGCTGGCGGCGGCGGTCAGGCCCGCCGCGGCCACCTTGAAACGTCGCTTGAGTTGCATCGTTGATTTCTCCCTCTTGTGGTTCCGTTGTGTTGAATCGACTTCGCGCGGCAGGCGGCTCAACCTGCCCCGCTGAGACGGCGCGAACGAATGCAACAGCCGTGCCAATACCGTGACGGCGGCCGGGATGTCACAAATCAATGCGTTGCGCGGGAAGGGGCGCAGACTAGCTTGAATACCCGTGGCAGACAAGTCCCAACGCAGGGGTGTGTGGCGCGGATTCTGCACCGTGCTGGCGCAAGTGCGCGATGGAGCATGGTCATGCCCGCTCGTCGTTCTGCAACACCCGCAGATCGACTTCGCGCAGATAGCGCTCCGGCGAAAAATCGCAATACGTCAGGGAGATGGGCAGGTCGGACACGCTATAGCCGATGCGGCGCACGCGCACGAGCGGCACACCGGCCGCCACGCCAAGCGCGTCAGCCTGGTGGGCATCGGCCAGGCACGCCAGCGTCGCCTCGCGCGAGCGCGTGATCGTCAGGTTGGCACGCTGGAACACCTGCACGAAAAGACGGTCTTCAAAGTCCCGTGCTTCGAGCATGGCCGCCAGGCTCGAGGTCAGCCACGTGCGCAGCAGCATGATGGTCTGCCCGTCCACGCGCGCACGGCGCTCGACGAAGGCGACCTGCGCGCCGGGCTCGAGCTCCAGCGCCGCGGCAACGGCTTCGTCGGCCGGCCGGAGCTGGAAGGCGCTGACGGTGTAGACCGCGCCCGGCACGTATTCGAGCGCGGCATCAGACTGCCCCCGCGCATACAGCACCGGCCGATGCGGCCCCGAGGAATCCAGCACCACGCTGCGCTGGCCGCGTGCACGCTTGAGCAGCCCCCGCGCGGCGAGCTCGTTGAGCGTACGGCGCGCCGTGAGCCGCGATACGGCGTAGCGCTGCGCCAGTTCATTCTCGCTGGGGGCGATGCTGCCGGCCGGCAGGTTGCCGTGCAGGATGTCCAGCCGGATGCGGTCGGCCAGTTCGAGGTATTTGGGCAGGCGGGGCGTCATGCCAGCGTTATACAGGAACATGCGGCGCCCGCTCCAACAAAAACGGCCCACCAGAGCGGTGAGCCGTTTTGCTCCGTGCGGTACGCCGGATGCGGATCAGGCGATGAGGAATTTGTCGCGGTTCTTGCCGATCCAGGCCGGCGCACGGCCGCGGCCGGACCATGTCGCGCCGGTCTTCGGATCGCGATACTTGGGCGGCACCGGCGACTTGGCGCCCGCGCGGCGACCGCGGCGCGGGACCAGGCCCAGATCTTCCGCCGTCAGGCCATATTCGGCAACCGTCTGGCGAACCTGCTGAATCACGGCTTCCAGTTCCTTGGCGCGCGCCATTTCAATCTGTTCTTCCAGCTTGGCCTTTTGTGCAATCAATTCCTTGTATGTCGCCATATGGGCTCCCGATAAAGACCGGTATGAAGTCCGGTGTGGACAGAATATTAGGCGAATTGTATTCGCAACTGAAATCAAATTTCAATGCTTTCAATTGTGAAGCTTCAAAGCATGCGGCTTAGCGCCGTCGACAAAACCGGCATGGCGCACGAGTCGGCGCTTACCGGTACAAGAGAACGGCACGGCCACGACCGCAGCGATAGCAGCAGAGTTGAACACCACCCGTCTCTCGCGGGCGCCCGGGCTTGGCACGCCAGATGCTGTCTCAAGGGCCATCGTCGGACCGCGTTCCCGCATACGAATTCGTGGCGTGGTTTCAATGGCGCAGGTGTGGTTCTTTTTGAGCGTGCCGTGCATGCGCGATTTGCATTCCCGGGCGTGCCGGCATTCTCGAATTTGCCAAGGGGGCTTCTTTTCGCCTTGAAGGTTCTGCGGAATCCTCCACCCGCATTTCGGCTTGACGACAGACGTGCCTATTGATATCCGCGCGAATTGGAGCTTACGCAGCGATCAATCAATCCACTTTCCCGCACGGTAAAAAAACGTCAAACCGTATTGAACACACCGACGCCACGCACATGACCTCGATCTCGCAGGGCCGGGCCGAACGTCGCAATACAAGGGTGGGCTGCGGACACAGCCCAATCAAAGTGTTGTATTCGCCACAAACGAGACTTTGCGCCACGCACGACTTTTGCGCATCATGAAGAATGTTGTCTCCCCTTCCGCCGGCCCAGCGCCGCGGATCCGTGCATGGCGAGATCTCGTGGGCCATACCATTGGTTGGAGCGTGGGATGCAAGACGAACTTTCCTACCCGCTGTCGGCGCAAAGCCTGCCCGTTCCGCTCTATGTCGTGCTCGAGGGCCGCATCGTGTATGCCAATGCGGCGGGGGTCTGCATGTTGCACGCGGCATCTGCCGATCAATTGCTGGGCGAGCCGTTCTCCCGCTTCTTCCAGGATGTTCCGGCCTGGCTTGCCGCTGCGGACGCAGACCACGCCGACCCCGCCATGCCGGAGGGGCCGCAGGTGCCGCAAGCACAGCTCGTCTCGGCCATCGCGCTTGGCGCCCTGACCGACCCCGTGCGCGTCCGCCTGACGGTCACCCCGACCCGCTTCGAAGGCCTGCCGGCCCAGCAGGTGGTGGTGCATGGCCTGCCCTTGCCGCTCGATGCGCAGATGCCGGGCAAACCCGGTGAACGCATCCTCAGCGCTGAAACCGTTGGCGCAGCATTGCCCTATGAACACCTCGATTACCTGCTCTCGACACTGCCGTCGAGCACCTCGCCAGGCGAGCGGCTGCAGGCGGTGCTCAGGGCCATCGAAGCGACGTTGCCGAACTCGCTCTGCGTCGTGGTGCGTGTGGTGTCGGGGCGTGCCAGGCTATACGGCACACAGACGGCACGGTCGCAGTTGGCATCCCGGCCCGCATCTGCAACGCGCCCGGCACCCGACACGCTCGACACCGACCTCGCGAGCCTGGCGCCCCTGCTGCACGATCTGCCCCCGGTCGAGCTGGTGCGCCACGCCAATGTGCCCGCGGCATTGCGAGAGGTATTGGCTGGCGCGCTGGCCGATGCACGCCCTGCCTGGCTGTGCCGCATCCCCGCCCAACACGGTGGCATCGCGGCAGGTGAAGATCTGCTCTGCCTGTTCTACCCCGCCCCGGATTCAACACCGCCCGGCGATGCAGCCTTGCGCGACGCCTGCGGCCACTATGTCGCCGCACTGGTCAAACTGCTGCGGCTCGAAACCGAATACCGCCAGACCCGCGAGTTGCGCGACCAGTATCGGCTTGTGGTCAACCACCTCAGCGAAGGCGTGTTGACGCTGTCGATTGACGGGCGGGTCCTGTCTTACAACCGCAGCGCGGCGGAAATCCTTCGCCTGTCCGGCGCGTCGTGGAAGGGGCGGCCGCGCGCCGCGTTCTCCGACATGATGTTCAGCGAAGACGGCACCATCCTGCCGCGCGCCGCGTGGCCGTCGACCATAGCGGCCCGCACCGGACGCGCCGTCAGCAACGTCGTGGTGGGCGTGCAGGCGACCAACGGGCAAGTCGTCTGGCTGCGCGAATCGGTGTTGCCGATGTTCTCGCCCGACAGCGCCTCGCCGCACGCGGTGCTGGTCATCTTCAGCGACATCACGGCCGAGCGCTCGGCGCACGAGCAGCTGCGCCTGCTTGAAACCAAGGACTCGCTCACTGGCCTGCCGAATCGCGCCGCATTCGTCGAGCGGCTCGATGCGCGGCTGGCATTGCAGGCCAGCGGTGAACTGGCGCTGCTCTACATCGGCCTGGACCACTTCAAGACGGTCAACGAGGCGATGGGCCACCACACGGGCAACCAGATCCTGAACACCGCGGCGCAGCGCCTGCGGGCCGCAGCCGGCCCGCGCGCGCTGCTGGCCCGCCTGGGCGGGGACCGGTTCTGCGTCGCCATTGAAGACCCGGCCGCAGCCGATGGCCTGGCGCGGCAGGTGCTCGAAGCGCTGGCCAAGCCCTTTGCCGGCGACCAGCGCGAAGTGCACCTCTCTGCCAGCATCGGCGTGGCGGTCTTTCCCGCAGACGGCGGCGACGCGGGCACGCTCGTCATGCACGCCGAGGCGGCCATGTACCGGGCCAAGGAACAGGGCCGCAACCGCGTCGCACGGTATTCGCGTGCGCTTGAAACCCAGATGCTGCGCCGCTTCACCCTGAACGAACGCATGCGCAGGGCGCTCGCGCGCGGCCAGGTGCGGCTGGTCTATCAACCGAAGTACGCGCTGGCGTCGCGCGAGATGGTCGCGGTCGAGGCGCTGATGCGCTGGTCGGATCCGGAGCTCGGCGCGGTGTCGCCCGCCGAGTTCATCGACGTGGCAGAGGAGTCTGGCTACATCCTCGAGCTGGGCCGCTGGGCACTGATGCAGGCGTGCACGCAAGGCCAGGCGTGGGCGCGCGAGTTCGGCTTTACGGGACGCATCGCGGTGAACGTGTCGGCGCGGCAGTGCGATGCGGGCGTCATCGAACAGGACGTGGACGAAGCGCTGAGGACATCCGGCCTGGCGCCCACGCGCCTGGAGCTTGAATTGACCGAAAGCGTGCTGCTGGCGGACCGGCCGTCGACGCAGCGGCTGCTCACGAGCCTCGCTGCGCGCGGGGTGCGTATCTCGCTGGATGACTTCGGCATCGGGTTTTCCTCGCTGTCGTACCTGCGCAGCCTGCCGATCCACAACATCAAGATCGACCGATCGTTCATCAGCGGCGTACCGGTGGTACCCGACTGCGTGGCCCTGACCAAGACCATCATCGCGATGGCCCGCGCGCTGAACATGACCGTCACGGCCGAGGGCGTTGAGACGGCCGAGCAGTCGGCCTTCCTCGCGGCCCACGCGTGCGATGAAGTGCAGGGGTTTCTCTTCGGCCGGCCGCTGGAGGTGCCGGCGCTGGAGGCGCTTCTACGCTCGCACAGCCGCGCGCGGGCATAAAAAAAAACGGACCGCGGAGGTCCGTTTCTTGTGTGGACGGGCGTCGATCAGCGCGTCGTCACGTTGCCGACCAGACCGCCCAGTGCGGCACCGCCCAAGGTTGCCCCCGGACCGCCGATGAGCGCAGCGCCGGCCAGTCCGCCCACGCCCGCACCGATGGCTGTATTGCGCTGGCGCGCCGTCATGTTGGCACAGCCGGTTGCCGTCAGCAGCATCACACCGGCCAGCAGAGTCGTCAGTACCCGAATCATGTTCTTCTCCTTGGAATGCGTCGGTTGCCATCACCGACCGCGTACCGAAAGTCTGGCCAGCCAGTGCACAACGTGCTGTTTCAAGTTGTAATCAGACGTTGCACGCGCCGACGGCAATGAAGATGCCTTAACGCTGACGCACCTTGCCAAATTCGCGGGCAACGCCGACACAAACGCGTCACCACGCGGGCCGGGTAAGGTTTCCCACAGAGTTATCCACATGTTCTGTGCATAACCGGCCATGGCCGCCAGTCCAGAAATCACAAAGGGCTTGACGGTTTTCGACAAACGTGCCGAGCACGGGAAGCTGCCGTGTCAAGCGCAAGTTATCCACATCGTGACGGGGTGTTACATCCTGCAACAACTCCTTGCGCGTCAAGCGGTTGCACACGCTTTTGCAACCGGTTTGACTGCTGCTGTGGACAAGTCTGGGCGGGGTGATGTGGTCCGTGCAGGATCGATTGCGCCTGGAGACGGCGGTCGATCCGTTCGGGATACGCAGTCTGCAACAGCCCCCCCATGTGCAGTCCCTTTTTCGTGGTTCCATGATTGGAACCATGGATGTTCCGTTCAGGAAACTCTGGGCCCCACCGGGCTGGCAAGAGAGCGCCGGCGTTACCCCAGCCAGCCGAACTGGCACCGAGGGTGGATCAACGCGTCAGGTCGCCAGGCGTATCGACGTCGCGCAGGATGCCGGCATCGTCCGTATCGATGCGGATGAGCGTGCCCGGCGTGATCAGCCGCCGTGCGCCTTCGTCGCCATCGAGCGACGTCAGGCCCGCGAAGAAATCGGCGCCAAAGCCGATCGGGTGCCCGCGCTGCCCCTCGTAAAACGGTGCGACGCAGTGGCCCGCGTCCAGCGCACCGGCCAACTGCGCGATGGTGGCGGGGGCGATCCACGGCATGTCGGCCAGGGCGATGACCCAGCCGCCGGCGTGCGGTCGGGCCGCCACCCCGGCGGCCAGGCTGGCGCCCATGCCGCGCGCGGCGTCGGCGCATCGCAGCACCTCGCAGCCCGCCTCGGCCAGCAACGCGGCCAGCCGCTCAACCTGGGCCCCATGCGTGGCGGCAGCGGGCACCACCGCCACCACATCGTCCAGCGCCTGCTTCAGGTGCCGCGCGGCCTGCAACGCGACCGGCGTACCGGCGGTGACGCCATCGCGCAGCGGCGCGAGCAGCTTGTTGGCCGCGCCGGCCGGATCGAACCGGCTGCCGCGTCCCGCGGCCAGCAGGACACCCACCACAGGCCGCTGCGACATCAGACGACCTCGGTCTTGAGCGTGACTTCCACGTTGTTGCGTGTGGCGTTCGAATACGGGCATACCTCGTGAGCCTTGGCGACCAGCGCATCCGCATCGCCCTGCGACAACCCGCCGATGCGCGCGGTCAGGCCGACCTTCAGGCCGAAGCCGCCTTCGGGCCGTGTGCCGATGCCGACGTCGCAGTGGATCTCGATGCTGGTGGGGTTGAGCTTGAGGACGGTCTTGGCCACAAAGTCGCACGCCGAGCCGAAGCATGCGGCATAGCCGGCTGCGAACAGGTCTTCGGGGGTGGTCGTATTGGGCTTGCCGGGGCCGCCCATCGATTTCGGTACCGACAGGTCGTGCGACACCTGGCCGTCTTCGGTCTGCGTGTGGCCGTTGCGGCCGCCCGTGGCCTTGGCGTGCGCGGTGTACAGGATATTGAGTGCCATGATGATCTCCGGTTCGTGAGAGAGCGTGCGCAGCAAGAAACGCTCCGCAGTAAAACGCCGGCATACATTGCTGCATGCCGGCGCCAATCACATCACGCGTGGATGACGGTCACACCGTATCGAACGGCAGCTTGCGCAGCCGCTTGCCGGTGAGCGCAAACACGGCATTGGCCACCGCCGGCGCGATCGGCGGCGTGCCGGGTTCGCCCAGGCCGGTCGGGTTGTCTTCCGACGGCACGAAGAACACGTTCACCGGCGGCGCGTCCGGCATGCGCACGGGCGGGAAGTCGGTGAAGTTGCTGTTCTTGGTGGCGCCGTGTTCGATTTCGATGGCAAACCCGGGCTGGATCATCGCCAGGCCGAACAAGCACGCCCCCTGGATCTGCGCTTCGGCGCCCATCGGGTTGACCACGCGGTTGGCGTGCACGCCGGCGGTCACGCGATGCACGCGCGGCTTGCCTTGGTCGATCGACACCTCGACCACATACGCCACGACCGACTCGAACGACGCGTGCACCGCCACGCCCCACGCCTGGCCCTTCGGCAGCTTGCGCTTGCCGTAGCCGGACTTGTCGACAGCCAGCTGCAGCGCCGCGCGATGGCGCTCGTGTTCCTTGCCTGTGAAGCGCGCCATGCGGAAGGCCACCGGATCCTGCCGGGCGGCGTGCGCCACTTCGTCGACCATGGTTTCCATCACGTAGGCCGTGTGCGTGTGGCCCACCGAGCGCCACCACAGCACCGGCACGTTCACGTCGGGGTGATGCACCGTCAGCTGCATCGGAAAGCCATAGTGGTTCTCGATCACGCCCTCCACCATGGTCTCGTCCACCCCGTTCTTGACCATGAAGGCCTCGAACGGCGTGCCCTTGAGGATCGACTGGCCGACGATCACGTGATCCCAGCCAACCACCTTGCCGCTGTTGTCGACACCCACACTGACGCGGTGCAGGTGCATCGGCCGGTAGTAACCGCCGCGGATGTCGTCTTCGCGGCTCCAGATCACCTTGACGGGGCCGTTGTGGCCGGCAGCCGCGTAGGCCTTGGCCACGTTGGCAGCTTCCACGACATAGTCCGACGTGGTGATCGCGCGCCGGCCGAAGCCGCCGCCGGCCATCATCGTGTTGAGCTCGATCTTGTCCGGCGCCACGCCGAGCACCTTGGCGATCGCGCCTTGGTCGATGGTCTGGAACTGCGAGCCGACCCACACCTTGGCACCGGTCGTCTTGCCGCCGTCGCGCTGCAGGTCGATCGTGCAGTTCAGCGGCTCCATTGGCGCGTGCGCCAGGTACGGAAACTCGTAGTCGGCCTGGATGCGCGTGGGCGCGGATGCAATGCCGCTCACGTCGGCGGTCTTGGCGACCGTGCCGGGCTGGCCCGCGAGCTTGCGGTATTCCTCCATCAGCGCGGGCGTGGACACCGTCGAGCCGGCGTCTTCCCACGTGACCTGCAGGGCGTCGCGGCCCATCTTGGCGGGCCAGTAGCCATCGGCAATGACCGCCACGCCGGTGCCGCCGCGGTCGGTCGGGATCTGCAGCACATCGACCACGCCCTTCACCGCCTTGGCCGCCGCCGCGTCGTACTTGGCCACCTTGCCGCCAAAACGCGGCGGGCGGGCCAGCACCGCGACCTTCATGTTGGGCAAGCGCGTGTCCAGACCAAACTTGAGCGAGCTGTCGAGCTTCGCGCGCGCATCGAGGCGGGGCGTCGGCTTGCCGACGATGCGGAACTGCGACGGGTTCTTCAGCGTGACCTGCGCCGGCACCGGCAGGGCCATCGCGGCCTGCGCGAGCTCGCCGTACGTCGCGCGATGGCTACCCGACGTGACCACGCCGTTGACCGTGCGGCAGGTCGACGGGTCGACCTTCCAGCGCTCGGCCGCGGCAGCAATCAGCATCGCGCGCGCACGTGCGCCCAGCTCGCGATATTGCTGGAACGAATGGTTCAGCGCGGTCGAGCCGCCCGTCATCTGGATGCCGAAGCCCGGGTCCTTGTATGGATCGCCCGCCGGCGCGAGCATGCCGCGCACGTTGCGCCAGTCCACGTCGAGTTCTTCGGCCAGCGCCATCGGCAGCGCGGTATGCACGCCCTGCCCGAACTCGAGCCGGTTCACGGCCACCGTCACGGTGTTGTCCGGCGCGATGATGATGAACGCTTGCGGCGGCGAAGGCGGCTTGGCCTTCGCGTCCTGCGCGCCGGCCAGTGCGGGCGCAATGCCGAGTGCCAGCCCGCCACCGGCCAGCGTCGTGAGTTTCAGAAAGCTGCGGCGGTCGAGCGCCACCGTAGCCCCAGCGCCGGCATCCGCAGTTGCCGGCTGATGTTGCGCGCCGCCACCGGCCAGCGCTTCCAGGTTTCGAATACGCATCGTGGGTTCTCCGGTGGGGCTTACGCCAGCGACTTCGCAGCGTCGTGGATCGCCGCGCGAATCCGCTGATACGTCGCGCAGCGGCACAGGTTGCCGGCCATCGCGGCATCGATATCGGCGTCGGTCGGCTTCTTCTTGCTGCGCAGCAGGCCGACCGCGCTCATCATCTGGCCGCTCTGGCAGTAGCCGCATTGCGCCACGTCATGCTTGACCCACGCCTCAAGCACGGCCTTGCCGACCTTGTCGTCGGCGATGTGTTCGGACGTGGTGATCTGCTGGCCCGCCACTGCGGAAATCGGCAGCACGCAGCTGCGCGTGGGCTGGCCGTTCAGGTGCACCGTGCAGGCACCGCACGACGCAACGCCGCAACCGAACTTCGTGCCGGTCAGGCCCAGGTTGTCGCGCAACGCCCAGAGCAGCGGGGTCGACGGATCCGCATCGACTTCCACCGGTTTGCCGTTGATGTTCAACGTGACCATTGGGGGATTCTCCTTGTGGGGCGTGAGGGGAGTCTTACCGTTATGACGCCTTCGATATAGCGGGCTGGCGGTATGGACGGGGTGTATTAAAGCAGGTTCGGATGGGTTCTGCTGGCGCCACATCACATGGCTTCTGGCTGGCTGCACACGTTTTCGTCGGCTCTGGATCTGGTGGTTCATGTGCCCAAAAAAGCCGTCCGGAATCCGCCCAGGCAGCTTGACAACACCCCGCCCTCCCCATCACTATCGCCGGATGCATTCTCAGCAGACCATCCTCCGTACCGCTCCTGCCCGCACCCTCTCGTGCGTGCGCGGTCTGCTATCCGCTTCTCTACTACCCGTGTAAGCGCGTAGACCTCTCTTTCCCCCTCGTTCCGGTGTTTGACCGGTCCGTGCCCTGAGCGGCGACGGGCCTTGTGTGTGGCGCAGTCCGTGCGCCGAATCGTTGGAGCTTTCTCATGCCTGCCTCGATCCCGCTTTCGCTACGACTACCAACCGGTTGCCAGACCACGCGCCCGTGGCTGTCTGGCCGCCACCTCCCGAACCCGATTCCGGCCACCCCGGACGCTGCCCGCGCGGCCGTCCCCGTCGTTGTACGAAACCGATCTCGATCTCACAGGACGCACGCACCATGTTGAAGAACCCCGCCACCAAGTACCGCCCCTTCCCCGCCATCGCCCTCGCCGATCGCACCTGGCCCAACAAGACGATCACCCGTGCCCCGATCTGGATGAGCACGGACCTGCGCGACGGCAACCAGGCCTTGTTCGAGCCCATGAACGCCGAGCGCAAGATGCGCATGTTCAAGATGCTCGTGCAGATCGGCTTCAAGGAAATCGAAGCCGCTTTCCCCGCTGCCTCCCAAACCGATTTTGATTTTGTCCGCGAGCTGATCGAGGGCGGACACATCCCCGACGGCGTGGCCATCGAAGTGCTCACGCAGGCCCGCGAAGACCTGATCCGCCGCACGATGGAATCGCTGCGCGGCGCCAAACACGCCATCATCCACGTCTACAACGCGACCGCGCCGGTGTTCCGCCGCACGGTGTTCAACACCGACCGCGAAGGCGTCAAGCGCATTGCCGTGCAAAGCGCCAAGCTGATCCGCGAGATTGCGGAAACGATGCCCGAGACGCAGTGGACGTATCAGTACAGCCCCGAAGTCTTCAGCGGCACCGAGCTGGATTTTGCGCTGGAGGTCTGCAACGCGGTGACCGAAGTCTGGGAGCCGACGCCCGAGCACAAGATCATCTTCAACCTGCCTGCCACGGTGGAGATGGCCACGCCAAACATCTACGCCGACCAGATCGAATGGATGCATCGCAACCTGGCGCGCCGCGATTCGATCATCCTCTCCGTGCATCCGCACAATGACCGCGGCACGGCCGTGGCAGCGGCTGAACTGGCGGTGATGGCCGGCGCCGATCGCGTGGAAGGCTGCCTGTTCGGCAATGGCGAGCGCACCGGCAACGTGGACCTCGTCACACTCGCGCTGAACCTGTATTCGCAGGGCGTCGATCCGGGCCTGGATTTTTCGCACATCAACGACGTGGCCCGCACGTGCGAAGACTGCACGCAGCTGCCGGTGCATCCGCGCCATCCGTACGTGGGCGACCTGGTGTTCACGGCGTTCTCGGGCTCGCACCAGGATGCGATCAAGAAGGGCTTTGCCGTGCAGAAGCCCGACGCCATCTGGGAAATGCCGTACCTGCCGATCGACCCGGCCGACGTGGGCCGCACGTACGACTCGATCATTCGCGTGAACAGCCAGTCGGGCAAGGGCGGGATCGCATACCTGCTCGAATCGGGCTATGGCGTGGCGATGCCGCGGCGCCTGCAGGTGGAGTTCAGCAGCACCGTGCAGAAGCTGACCGACGAAAGCGGCCGCGAAGTGACCGCCGCCGACATCTGGGCACTGTTCCAGCAGACGTATCTGCGCAGCGATGGCGCAATCGGCTACGTGTCGCACCGCCTGACCGAGCAGGAAGACGGCAGCCAGCACATCCGCCTGGTCGTCAACATTGCCGATCGTGAGCACATCTGCGAAGGCGTGGGCAACGGGCCGCTGGATGCGCTCGTGCATGCGCTGTCGCACGTGCTGACGGCACCCGTGTCGATCCACCACTATGAAGAACGTGCACTGGGCCAAGGCGCCAATGCCGACGCGATCGCTTTCGCGGAAGTGGCAGCGCCGGGCGTGGCCGGCAGCGTGTTCGGCGTGGGCGTGGATGCCAACCTGACCACCGCGTCGATCCGCGCGGTGGTGGGCGGCGTCAACCGGCTGATCACCCACGCGGGCAGCGGCATGCTGCGCAGCGGCAAGAACGAGGCACAAGCCGCTTAAGGCACACGTCGGCCCACACAGTGGAGCGCCAGTTGCTAAATTGGAGAGGTGCGTTCGGGCGATTCCCCGGCGCAGCTCTTCGAAGCGCCCCTGCGCGCACATCCACTGCCCAAAAGGAGAACCGACATGACCAATCGTCCGACCGCGAAAGAGAATGCCAAGCGTTTTGCCAGTGTGATCCAGGCGCTCCAGGCGTGCGAAAACGCTTGCAATCATTGCGCGGCGGAATGCAGCAAGAATGGGCACGCCGCGGCCATGGCGCGCTGCATCAGCGTGTGCACCGACTGCGGGCAATACTGCGCGCTCACCCGCAAGTTCCTGGAGCGGAACAGCGAATTTGCCGAACTGCTGCTGGAAGACTGCGCCGAAATCTGCAGCCAGTGCGCAGAAGAATGCGACCATCATGAGCAGGGGCACTGCGTGGACTGCGCAGCCGCCTGCCGCGCGTGCATGGACGCCTGTCTGAAGGTCGCTGGCGTGGAATCCGTCACGGCTGAACCGACCGTCTTCTGACCATTCCTTTCAACGCGTATGAAAATTGGCGAACTCGCCCAGCGCACGGGCATCAGCATCGAGACCATCCGCTTCTATGAAGCGCAGGGCCTGCTGCCGCCGCCCGCACGTGCTGCCAACAACTATCGCGTCTATACGCCCGAGCATGCCGAGCAGCTGGCCTTCATCGCGAAGTGCCGGTCGCTCGACATGGCGCACACCGAGATCCGCCGGCTGCTGGAGCTGCAAGCCAACCCGCAGGCCTCGTGCGAAGAGATCAACAGCCTGCTGGACGAGCATCTGCGCCATGTGCAAGCGCGCATTGCCGAGTTGAACGATCTGAAGCGGCAGATCGAGGCGATCGGGCGGCGCTGTACGAGGGCCGCGTCGGTGGCGGAGTGCGGCGTGTTGCAGTCATTGCACGAGGAAGCGGTCGCCGGCCACCACGCCGGGCACGGGCACGATCATGGCGAAGCCGAGCACGCGCACAAGCACATCCGGGGCGTGCATCGCTGAAGGCGCCCCCGGCCTTCAAACGCGCGCGCGCATCACCCGCAAGCCGTTGAACACCACCAGCAGGCTCGCGCCCACATCGGCAAAGATCGCCATCCACAGCGTGGCGTCGCCCATCACGGCCAGGGCCAGGAACACCGCTTTGATACCGAGGGCCAGCACGATGTTCTGACGCAGCACGGCCACCGTGCGACGGCTGATGCGGATGAAGCTCGCGAGCTTGCGCGGGTCGTCGTCCATGATGGCAACGTCGGCGGCTTCGAGCGCCGTGGCGGTGCCGGCCGCTCCCATGGCAAAGCCGATGTCGGCGCGCGCGAGGGCCGGGGCGTCGTTGATGCCGTCGCCCACCATGCCGACAAAGCCGTGCTGCGCGGCGAGTTCGCCCACCACACGCTGCTTGTCGGCAGGCAGCTGTTCGGCGTGCACGTTCTCGATGCCGACTGTCCTGGCGATGGCCCACGCGGCCCGGCGATCGTCGCCGGTCAGCATGACCGGTGTCACGCCGAGCGCGCGCAGTGCGGCGATGGCCTCGGCGCTTTGCGCACGCTCGCGGTCCCGCACGCCGAAAAGCGCCACGGCACCATTCGCATCGCACAGCGTGACCGCCGACATGCCTTCGGCTTGCAGCGATTCCGCAGCGCTGCGCCAGGCCGGCGTGTCCAAGCCGCGATCCGCCACCAGCGCGGCATTGCCGAGGTGCCAGCGCACGCCGTTGAGCGTGCCCGCCACGCCGCGGCCCGGCAGCACCGACAGATCCTCGACGGAAGCCGCGTCCACGCCGCCGTGCTGGGCAGCCGCCTGCACGATGGCCACGGCGATCGGGTGCGTGGTGTTGGCATCCAGTGCAGCCGCGACGGCCAACGCCTGCAGGTGTTCGCGGTCGGTTGCGGCACGCAGCGCGGCGACGGCGCGGCGTTCGCCGTTGGGCAGTACCACCGCATCGAGCATCGGCCGGCCGGCGGTGAGCGTACCGGTCTTGTCCAGCGCCAGCGCGCGCAGGCGGCGTCCGCTTTCCAGGTAGACGCCGCCCTTGACGACGATGCCGCGCCGCGCGGCGGCGGCCAGACCGCTGACCACCGTCACGGGCGTCGAGATCACGAGCGCGCAGGGGCAGGCGATCACCAGCAGCACCAGCGCGCGATACGTCCAGGCAAGCCAGCCGTCGGCCGTCACCAGCGGGCCGACGATGGCCACGGCCAGCGCCAGCAACATCACCGCGGGCGTGTAGACGGACGAGAACCTGTCGACGAATCGCTGCGTGGGCGCGCGCTGTGATTGCGCCTCCTGGATGGCCCCGGCGATGCGGGCGAGCGTGCTGTCGGCCGCCACGGCCGTGGCCTGCGCCTCCACCACGCCGTCGGTGACGATGGTGCCGGCGAGGAGGGTGTCGCCGACGGCCTTCTCGACGGGCAGGCTCTCGCCGGTGACGGGCGATTCATCGAGCGCCGCACGGCCGCTCACGACGCGCGCATCGACCGGGACGCGGCTGCCTGTGCGCACACGCAGGCGCGCGCCAATGGCGACCGACCCGACGGCGACGTCGCGCCAGCCGCCGGCGCCATCGGCCAGTTCCGCGGTATCGGGCGCGATGGCGGTGAGCGCGCGCACGGCATCGCGGGCACGTACGAGCGCGCGCGCTTCGATCGCCTCGGCCACGGCAAACAGGAAGATCACCATGGCCGCTTCGGCCCACTTGCCGATCAGCAGCGCGCCGATCACAGCCACCGCCATCAGGAAGTTGATGTTGAACGTGAATGCGCGCAGGGCGATCCAGCCCTTGCGCAACGTCGGGCCGCCGGCCAGCGCGATGGAGGCGAGCGCCAGCCCCAGCACCGGCCACGCATGGTCACCGAGCGACCACGCAATGGCCTCCGCAGCGAACGCCGCCACGCCGCCCACGCCCAGCCACCACGTGCGGCGCGAAATGCCGGCCGGCGGCACTGGCGCGGTCGCCGTGCGACCGTGCTGTTCGAGCACCTCGCCGTCCATGCCGATGGCGCGCAGGGCTTCGAGGAACGGCGTCACGTCGTCCACGGTGTGGTGGATCGTGAGGTGACGCTCCAGCAGGTTGAAATCCAGCGCGACCACGCCATCGGCGCTGCCCAGCTTGGCGCGGATCATGCGCTCTTCGGTCGGGCAGTCCATCTGCTCGATGCGCACGGTGGTGCGGCCCGTGGCTGCCGCGCGGGCGGTGTCATCGGTGAGCGCCGCGGCTGCGTGCGCGTGGCCATGATCGTGGTGATCGTGGCCGTGATCGTGTGCGTGGCGGGAAGTGTCCATTGCGACCGGCGGCTGGTGGCCGCAGCAACCCCCGCAAGCGGCGGCTTCCGGCTTGGCGGCGTGGTCGTGGACAGTCAGAGTGGAGGCGAGATCGGGTTTCATGCCCTCCATTCAAAACCCTGAAGAAGCTTCAGGGTCAAGCCCACCTCTCAGATAAGGTCTTTCGTCCACTTGGCGACGATGGCGCGGGCTTCCGGCCAGTCGCCCAGGCCGGACTCGGCATTGATATGGCCGCGCGGGCCCAGGGCGATCGGCTCGGCGCCCCACGCGGCCGCCTGGCGCGCACTCCAGCCGGCGTCGCTGTACGGATCGTCGGTGCTGAAGATCAGCACGGAAGGAAACGGCAGGCGCTGCTGCGGCATGGGGCGGAAGTCCGCCAGTTCCGCCGGCATGTCGGCGCGATCGAGCTGCGGCGGCGCCACCAGCAGCGCCCCGCGCACGCGCACCGCGCGCGGCGATGCGGCCGCCCAGTGCGCCGTCAGCACGCAACCCAGGCTGTGCGCGACCAGCACCACGTCGCCCGGCGCCGCGCTGACTTCGGCCTCGAGCGCCGCCACCCAATCCGCACGCTTGGGCGTGAACCAGTCGCGCTGCTCGACACGGCGATCCCCATGCAGGCGCTCCCAGCGCGATTGCCAGTGCTCGGGGCCGGAGTTCTGCCAGCCGGGGAGGATCAGGACGGTGGGGGTGGCGCTCACGGGCACTCCAGCAGCAAGTTTGGACGCTCCATTCTGCCGCGAATCCGCCGACCGCGTCGGATGGATTCATCGGCGGATCCGCATAATTCATCCAAATATTCCGTTTCACAGGCAGATCGCGAGCTTCTACAGTCGCCGACAAATCCCGCCAACAGGGATTCCGAATCCAAAACGCGGAGGAGACCATGCTCGCACTGCTCGGGCTGCTGACCATCGTTGCGCTGTTCGTCGTCATCCTGACCAAGCGCATGTCGCCGCTGGTCGCGCTCATCGCCATTCCCATCGTTGCCGCGCTCATCGGCGGCTTCGGGCTGAACACCAGCAAGTTCATCATCGGGGGCATCAAGGATGTCGCCCCGGTGGCCGGGATGTTCATCTTCGCCATCCTGTACTTCGGCATCGTCACGGACGCCGGCATGCTGGACCCGATCATCGACCGCATCCTGCGCACGGTCGGCAGCCGTCCGCCGCGCATCGTGGTGGGCTCGGCGCTGCTGGCGCTGCTGATCCACCTCGATGGCTCGGGCGCGGTGGCGTTCCTCATCACCATTCCCGCCATGCTGCCGCTGTACGACCGGCTCGGGATGGACAGGCGCATCCTGGCATGCGTGACGTCGATGGCGTGCGGCGTGAACTTCCTGCCGTGGACAGGGCCGATGATCCGCGCATCCGCCTCGCTGCACATGCCGGTGACGGACATCTTCAATCCGCTGATCCCCGTGCAGGCCGTTGGGCTGGTGTTCGTCTTCGTGTGTGCGTGGCTGCTGGGCAAGCGTGAAGAGAAACGCCTCGGCCTCGCCCACCACGATGGCGCCGCGCAGGTCGTCGCACGCCCGCTGTCGGACGCCGAGCAGGCGCTGCGCCGCCCGCGCAATTTCTGGATCAACCTGATCCTCACGGTCGTCGTGATGGGCGTGATGGTAAGCGGCAAGGTCGACCCGGTGGTGATGTTCATGCTGGGCGTGGTGGCCGCGCTGCTCATCAATTACCCGAACGTCGACCAGCAACGCCAGCGGGTGGACGCCCACGCCAAGGCCGCGCTGATGATGGCCAGCATCCTGCTCGCGGCGGGCGTGTTCACCGGCATCATGAGCAAGTCGGGCATGCTCACGGCGATGGCCAGGACGGCGGTGGACTTCATCCCGCCCGCCATGGCGCATCACATTCCGGTGGTGCTGGGCGTGCTGTCGATGCCGCTGTCGCTGCTGTTCGATCCGGATTCGTTCTACTTCGGCGTGCTGCCGGTGGTGGCCGAGGCGTCGAAGATGCTCGGCGTCGCGCCGGTGCATGTCGCGCAGGCCGCCGTGCTCGGCCAGATGACCACCGGCTTCCCGGTGAGCCCGCTCACGCCAGCGACCTTCCTGGTGGTGGGGCTGTGCGGCATCGAGCTGGCCGACCACCAGAAATTCTCGATCCCCTTCCTGTTCGGTGCCACGCTGCTGATGACGATTGCGGCCGTGGTGCTGGGCGTGATTCCGTGGTGATGGCATGAACAAACTTCGTATCGGCGGCGGCGCCGGATACTCGGGCGACCGCATCGAACCGGCGCTGGAACTGGCAGAGCACGGCGACATCGACGTGCTGATGTTCGAATGCCTGGCCGAGCGCACCATCGCGCTGGCACAGCAGGTGCGCCGCAAAGACCCGACGCACGGCTACGACCCGCTGCTCGAAGCGCGCATGCGGGCCGTATTGCCGGCCTGCGCGGCGCGCGGCATCCGCATCGTCACCAACATGGGTGCGGCCAACCCGCAGGCGGCGGCCGGGCGCACGCTCGACATCGCCCGCGAGCTTGGCCTCAAGCTGCGCGTGGCGGCCGTCACCGGCGACGACGTGCTGGACCTGCTGCGGGCACGCGGCCATGACTTCACGCTCATGGACGGCGGCGCGCCGGTCGCCTCGCTCGGTGCGCGCATGGTCTCGGCCAATGCGTACCTTGGCGCGCAGGGCATCGTCGATGCACTGGCGCAAGGCGCGGACGTTGTCGTCACCGGGCGCGTGGCCGATCCGGCGCTGGCACTCGGACCGCTCATCCACGCCTTCGGCTGGCGCATGGACGACTGGCACCGCCTCGGCTGCGGCACGCTGGCCGGCCACCTGCTCGAGTGCGCGGGGCAGATCACCGGCGGGTACTTCGCCGACCCGGGCGTCAAGGACGTGCCCGGTCTCGCGCGCCTGGGCTTCCCCATCGGCGAAGTCGGGGAAGACGGATCGGTGCTCATCACGAAGGTGCCCACGGCGGGCGGCATCGTGACCGAGGCCACGTGCAAGGAGCAGTTGCTGTACGAGATCCACGACCCGGCGCGCTACCTCACGCCCGACGTCGTGGCCGACTTCTCCAACGTCCGCATGCGCACCGCCGGCCAGGACCGCGTCGTCATCGAAGGCGCAACGGGCGCGCCGCGTACCGGCCAGCTGAAAGTGTCGATCGGCTATCTCGACAGCTACATCGGCGAGGGCCAGATCAGCTATGCCGGCCCCAACGCCGTGGCGCGCGGGCGGCTGGCGCTCGACATCGTGCGCGAGCGCCTGGCGCTCACAGGCGTGCAGACGACGCAGACGCGCTTCGAGCTGATCGGCGTGGATGCCCTGCATGGCGCGGCCCTCTCTCGCGCGGACGCCGAACCGTACGAGGTGCGCGTGCGCGTGGCCGCGCGCACCGAATCGATGGCCGAAGCCGTGCGCATCGGCAACGAAGTCGAAACGCTGCTGACCTGCGGCCCCTCGGGCGGCGGCGGCGCAACGAAAAGCGCGCGCGAGATCATCGCCGTGGCCTCGACGTTGATCCCTGCGGAACTCGCTCCGCACGCCGTGCACATCCTGGAGAGCTGACATGCGCCGACTGCTTCGCGACCTCGCCCACACCCGCGCCGGCGACAAGGGCGACATCTCTTGCATATCCGTCATCGCGCATCGTGCGGAGGACTTTGCCGCATTGGAGCAGCACGTGACGGCCGAGCGCGTGCGCGCGCATTTCGCAGAACTCGTCACCGGCCATGTCGAGCGCCACGTGCTGCCGCAGTTGGGCGCGCTGAACTTCGTGCTGCACGGCGCCTTGGCCGGCGGCGTGACGCGCTCGCTGGCGCTGGATGCGCATGGCAAGTCGCTCTCGAGCGCGCTGCTCACGCTGGAGGTTCCGGCGTAGGTTCCGCGATAAGCTGGCGGCCTATCCGTCGGCATGCCCATGAACCTCTCCGTCAAGCAGCTGCGCGAGCACAAGAACTTCACGCAG
Organism: Ralstonia mannitolilytica; assembly: GCF_905397375.1. Classification (GTDB taxonomy): domain Bacteria; phylum Pseudomonadota; class Gammaproteobacteria; order Burkholderiales; family Burkholderiaceae; genus Ralstonia; species Ralstonia mannitolilytica. The sequence goes on along the minus strand of NZ_CAJPVG010000001.1, from coordinate 860,805 downwards.
GCCGCGCAGACCTGCCACCTGTCGCAATCGGCCTTCAGCGCCCTGATCCAGAACCTGGAGGCCGATGCCGGCGTGCGCCTGTTCGACCGCAACACGCGCCACGTTGAACTCACGCCCGAGGGCGAAGCCTTTGCGGAATCCGCGCTGCGCCTGCTGGCCGATTTCGAAGCCACGTTCGCTGACCTGCGCGACCGGGCAGCCGCCCGCACGGGCCGCGTGACGGTGGCCGCGCTGCCGTCGATCGCGGCGGGCATCCTCCCGGGCGTGCTGGCCGTATTCTCGGCGCAGCATCCGGGCATCCAGCTCGCGCTGCACGACCAGTTGTCCGACCCGTGCATCGACATGGTCCGGCGCGGCGCGGCAGACTTCGCCATCGCCGCCATGGGCGCCGACATGGCCGGGCTTGCCGCCCAACCGTTCTGCGCAGACGACTTCCACCTCGTCTGCCACCAGGACCATCCACTGGCCCGCAAGCCCGCGCTCAGCGTCGGCGATCTGGTCGATGTGCCGTTCATCCACCTCGCGCGCAACACGAGCATCCGGCAATACCTGGATGCAGCCCTGCACCCGACCAAGGTGCGCAGCGGCATGGAAGTCGAGCACCTGGCGACGGCGGCCGCGCTGGTGGCGGCCAACCTCGGCATTACGGTGATTCCCGCGCTGGCGCTGTTCCAGTTCCGCCTGCCCGAGCTGGTGGTGCGGCCACTGCCATTGCCGGGGCTGGTACGCACCCTGTATGTGATCCGGCGCGACGGGCGCAGCCTGTCGGTAGCGGCCCAGGCGCTGCTGGACCTGTTGTTCGCGCACCCCGCGCACACCGCCGCGCGGATGTGATGGCAGCTTGACCAGGCGCATCCCGCTGGGCCACCCAGGCTGCTACAGTCAAAAGCATCCCGAACGCCCGGAGCGCATCATGTATCAACGCATCCTTGCCGGCTTTGACGGCAGCCACGAAGCCAAACTCGCCGTCGACCAGGCTGCCGCGCTAGCCAAGGCATTCGGCGGGCGGTTGCGTGTCGTATGGGCCATCGGCAGCCCGCGCATGCCCGAGGCGCGGGAGATCTACGACGTCGATAAACTCCGCGAGGCCGAACGCCAGACGGCAGACCACTCCCTGGCCGAACTGCATCGCGCGCTGCAAGCCGACGGCGTTGCCATCGAAACCGATGTGCTGATGCTAAGCGCCGTCGATGACGACATCGGCAGCGCGCTGGAGCACGACGCCGTGCGCTGGCAGGCCGACACCATCGTCGTCGGATCGCAGGGCAAGCATGGGCTCGCGCGCATTCTGCTCGGCAGCGTGGCGGAGCGGACCACCAAACTATCGCGCCGCACCGTCATCGTGGTACGTGCGCAGCACCCGGAACACGCCACCAACTGAAGGCACCGAAGGCACACGTTTTTTGAACCCCCTCACTATGCAACTTGTTGCATAGTTTGAGAGCGCTGTGCTATGTTGCTCCCCACGTTGATGCAATCCGTTGCACTTTCCGCCCAGGAGCCAGCATGCCGCCGCCGATTCCCCAGACCTTGAACGCAGCCGCCCAAGCCACCCTGGAGGCCTGGCACGTCATGCTCGAGCGCAACAACATGGACGCGCTCGAGCACCTGTTCACCGAAGACGTGGTGTTCCGCTCGCCCGTGGCGCACACGGCGTATCCGGGCCGCACCGCGACCACGCTGGTCCTGCGCACCGTCAACACCGTTTTTGAAGACTTCCAATACCACCGCAGCTTCGCCACCGACGATGGGCTGAGCGTGGTGCTCGAATTCAGCGCCAATGTAAGCGGCAAGGCCCTCAAGGGCATCGACATGATCCGCTTCAATGCCGACGGCAAGATCGTCGAATTCGAAGTCATGGTCCGCCCGGCCACGGGGCTGCAGGCGCTCGGCGCGGCGATGGGTGCCAAGCTGGGCGACAAGCTCGGCCTGCTCAGAGCAGGCGCCTGAACCGTTTCCTGAATCCATTCCCATACCAAGACCAACGGAGACTGCCATGTCGCTGCCGCCGATCCTGCAAAACCGCCTGTCCGTGCCCGTGGTGGGCTCGCCGCTGTTCATCATCTCCAACCCGGATCTCGTGATCGCCCAGTGCAAGGCGGGCGTGGTCGGCTCGTTCCCGGCGCTCAATGCGCGCCCGGCCGAGCTGCTGGAGACGTGGTTGCAGCGCATCACCACCGAGCTGGCCGAATACGACGCGCAGCACCCCGACAAGCCGTCGGCGCCGTTTGCCGTCAACCAGATCGTGCACAAGTCCAACGACCGCCTGGAGCACGACCTGGAGCTGTGCGTCAAGTACAAGGTGCCCATCGTCATCACGTCGCTCGGCGCACGCGAAGACGTGAACCGCGCCGTGCACAGCTACGGCGGCATCGTGCTGCACGACGTGATCAACAACACGTTTGCCAAGAAGGCGATCGAGAAAGGCGCGGATGGCCTGATCGCGGTGGCAGCGGGCGCGGGTGGCCACGCGGGGACGACCTCGCCGTTTGCGCTCATCCATGAAATCCGGGAGTGGTTCGACGGCCCGCTGCTGCTGTCGGGCGCGATCGCCAACGGCAACGCCATCCTGGCGGCGCTGGCCGCTGGCGCGGACCTGGCCTACGTCGGCTCGGCCTTCATTGCCACGGAAGAGGCCAACGCGGTGGAAGGCTACAAGCAGGCCATCGTCGAATCCAGCGCCACCGACATCGTCTACACAAACCTCTTCACGGGCGTGCACGGCAACTACCTGCGCAAGAGCATCGAGAACGCCGGTCTGGACCCGGACGCGCTGCCCGAATCGGACCCGAGCAAGATGAACTTCGGCTCGGGCGGCGGCGCCAAGGCCAAGGCGTGGAAGGACATCTGGGGCGCCGGCCAGGGCGTGGGCGCGGTCAAGCGGGTGGTGCCGGCGGCCGAACTCATCAAGCGCTTTGCCGAGGAGTTCGAGGTGGCGCGCCGCCGCCTGAACACGATCGAGGCCTTGCGCGCCCCGGCGACGGGCAAGGCGACGGTTTAAGCCCCCGGCGACGCCGACAAACGCTCCGCCGCCTGGCCAGGACCGCTTCGCAGCGTTCCGTCGATGCCTTCAAGCGGTGACAGAGGCTGGCTCCAGCAACGGCAGCACATCGTCTGCCCAAGCGAGCCAGCCTTCTTCGTAAACGATGCCGCGCTGGAGCACCGCATGCTGCAGCCGCTGCGCGCGCGTGAGGTCGGGGCGCGCGAAATCGCGCTGCTCGATCTCGCGGAAGGTGTTCAGGCGCGCGCGGTGCTGCTCGATCAGACGCTGCATCTCGTCGGCAAAACCGAGCGGGCCGATCACCGCTTCGGCACGCAGCTTGACCAGCACCTCTTCACGGTTGTCCGACGACACGGTGGGCTCCAGCACCCACCGCGCGAGTTCGTCGCGGCCGGCCGGTAGCACGGTGTAGGTTTTCCTGCGGCTGTCTTCCTCTTCTTCCACGCTCACCCAGCCGGCTTCTGCCATGCGACCGAGCTCGCGGTAGATCTGCTGATGCGTGGCACTCCAGAAGTAGCCCATCGACTTGTCAAAGCGGCGAGCAAGCTCGTAGCCCGACGAGGGCTTTTCAAGCAGCGATGTGAGCAAGGCGTGTTGGATGGACATGAGCAGGAAGTTGGCCTGGAGCGTGTGTTGTGGCGTCGGGGCTTGTGGATACCGGTGCCCGACTCGATCAACGCACTTTACAGAACAGCGCCGGGCACGTCATGTCCAGTTTGCCGCGCGATGCGGCATGCGGACATCGGGCTGTGCGAGCCCAGCTACGCATCGCCCACGAAATCATGTTCGGATTTCGTGAATTCCGTTTTGATCCAATCGACGAACGCGCTGATGCGACTCGGCAGCAGACCGGCATGCGGATACACCACGCTGATGGGCAGCGGGGGCACCTTGTACGCATGCAGGATTTCCTGCAGTTGCCCGCCGGCCAACTGGCTCGCCACCTGATACCGCAGAAACTGCCCCACGCCGAGCCCCGCCACGCACGCGTCGATGGCCGGGGCGCCGTGGTTGCATTCGAGATTGCCGCCGATCACGATGCGCTGCTCCCGGCCGCGCTCCTGGAACAGCCACGTCGTGCGGCCGCTCCCGGAGAACCGGATGCAGTTTTTCTGCGCGAGATCCGCCGGTTTCTGCGGAATGCCTCGGCGCTGGAGGTACGCGGGGCTCGCCACGACGACCCGGCTGACACGGCTGACTTGCTGCGCGATCAGGTTGGAATCGTCGAGGTGGCCGATGCGTATGCCAACGTCGACACCCTCTTCCAGCAGGTTCACCACACGGTCGAGCAGCAGCAGACGGCATTGCACCTTCGGGTACCGCTCGAGAAACGGGATCACCGCGGGCGCCACATGCCGCTGGCCAAACAGGACCGGCGCGGTCATGGTGAGGAGGCCGCTGGGTTCTTCCTGGCGCGCCCGCAGGCGATGCTCGGCCTGGTCGACCGCGCCGAGGATGTCCCGGCACGACGCCAGATACATCCGTCCCTCGTCGGTCAACGACAGGCGGCGCGTTGTGCGGTTGAGCAGGCGCACGCCCAGGTCGGCTTCGAGCGTCGCGAGCGTGCGCACCGTGGACGGCAACGACGATCCGAGCGCGGCGGCTGCCTTGGACAGCGTCCCGTTGTCCACGATCGCCACGAAGGTCTGCATTGCGCGGAGCTTGTCCATCTTTGCCAGGCGGGTTGCACATGGGTCGACAGATTAGTCCATTTTTTGGATGAGTGAAGTTCGTGTCGAGCCATTTATCCGGCGACCGTATCAATCAAGAATGGGGCTCCCTTTCCTGAACGGAGCCGCCCCATGTCTTGCAAGCCGGCACAGCCCATCAAGCTCTACCGCCATGCCCTGTCGGGGCACTGCCACCGCGTCGAATTGCTGCTCAAGCTGCTGGAGCTGCCGTATGAACGGATCGACATCGACCTGCGCGCCCGGGAGCACAAAACGCCAGCGTTCCTGCAGTTGAACCGCTTTGGCCAAGTCCCTGTGATCGACGACGGCGGCACCGTCATCGCCGACTCCAATGCCATCCTCGTCTACCTGGCCAAGCGCTATGACGATGGCAGATGGCTGCCCGCCGACCCGGTCGGCGCCGCGCAGGTGCAGCGCTGGTTTTCGGTCGCCGCGGGGCCGCTTGCCTCGGGGCCGGCCGGGGCGCGCCGGGCCGCCGTTTTTGGCGCGCCGCTGGATGCGCAGGCGCTGATCGCGCAAAGCCATGCCCTGCTGGCGATCTTCGACGAGGAACTGGCCGAGCATGACTATCTGCTGGGCCCCACACCGACCCTGGCCGACATCGCGTGCTACAGCTACATCGCGCATGCACCGGAAGGCAACGTCTCGCTGGACAGCTACGCGCACGTGCGGGCCTGGCTTTCGCGCATCGAGCAATGGCCGAACTTTGTCGCCATGCAGGCGAGCGCCGTGGGGCTGGCCGCCTGAGGCGACACGTCAAGGGGCAACGCCATGGAGTTACCAGAACAGGCCTCGCCGTTTCACCGGGGCGAGCGCGCCGTGCAGGACCGGGCGGGCGTCCGGGACCGCGCAGAGGCGCACGGGCAACGCGGCATACGAACCTACCTGCTGGAACAGCACCAGGAGTTCTTCGGAAAGATCCCGTTTATCGTGCTCGGCGCCCTGGACGGCGACGGAAAGCCGTGTGCCAGCCTGCTGGCGGGCCACGCCGGTTTCATCCGTGTGCCCGACGCCTACAGCCTGCACATTGGCGCCCTGCCCGACCCCGAAGATCCGCTGGCGGGCGCGCTTCATGTGGGCAGCGACGTCGGCCTGCTCGGCATTGAAACGACGACGCGGCGAAGAAACCGGTTGAACGGCCCGGTGCTGTCTCTCGATGCTGCCGGCATGGTGATCGGCGTGCGGCAGAGCTTCGGCAACTGCCCGAAGTACATCCAGGTGCGCAGCCTCGCGCCGCGCCAGCGGGCAACGGCGCCTGCCGCGGCGCAATCGGTGCCGGCACTCGACGATGCGGCGGTGCGGCTCATCCGGTCTTCCGATACGTTCTTCATCGCTACGCATGCAGCGACGGCCGGGCCTGCCAGGGCGACGGGAGCGGATGTCTCGCACCGCGGCGGCAAGCCGGGGTTCGTCCGTGTCGATGACGACGCAACGCTGCTGTGGCCCGACTTTATCGGCAACAATTTCTTCAACACGCTGGGCAACCTGCATGTGAACCCCTCGGCGGGGCTGCTGTTTCCGGACTTCGAATCGGGCGACCTGCTCCATCTCGCGGGCACATGCGAGATCGTATGGGACGGGCACGATCTGCAGGCGTTCGAAGGCGCGCAGCGCCTCGTGCGGTTTCATGTCGAGCGCATGTATCGGCGGCCGCAAGCCTTGCCCTGGCGGTTCTCTGCGCCGGAACCGTCGCCGTTCCTCGCCGGGACCGGTGCGTGGCCGGCCCGCTAGCGCGCTGCCCGCAGCCGATCCACCTTCACACCACCACGCCACTGGACCGACCATGGAAACCCGCCCGCCTCTGCCTCCGTTCAATCGCGACACCGCCGTCCAGAAGATCCGCCTGGCCGAAGACGCCTGGAATTCGCGCGACCCGGCCCGCGTCGTCCTGGCCTACAGCCCCGATACCCGCTGGCGCAACCGTGCCGAGTTCCCGCTCGGGCGCGAACAGGCGCAGGCGTTCCTGGAGCGCAAGTGGCGGCGCGAACTCGACTACCGTCTCATCAAGGAGCTGTGGGCATTCGAGGGCAACCGTATTGCCGTGCGCTTCGCCTACGAGTGGCACGACGACGCCGGCCAGTGGTACCGCAGCTACGGCAACGAGAACTGGGCATTCAACGAGCACGGCCTGATGACCCACCGCCATGCCAGCATCAATGACCTGCCCATCAAGGAAGAGGACCGCAAGTTCTTCTGGCCGCTGGGCCGCCGCCCCGACGATCACCCTGGGTTGTCCGACCTGGGCCTCTGAGCCGGCGCCCGGCACCATGGACGCGCCCGCCGGTCAGCGCAGATCGCACCGCATGCAAAGCGGCGATGCCTGCCCGGCGTCCCTGAACGCCGCCGATGCCCTGACCTCGGCCGGCGCGTTCTCCACGGGAAAGAGATAAAACCCCCAACGCGCGAAGTAAAGCGGCGCCCGCGCAGAAAGCAGGTAAGCCTGTCGCACGCCGCTGGCACGCGCACGCACGAGCAGCGTGCCAATCAGGCGACTTGCGATACCTTGATCGCGATACATCGGGTCGACCACGACCGAACGAATCACGATGGATGCCCCTCCACGCTCAGCAGCAGCGCAGCCAATGACGCGGCCTTTGTCCAGTGCAACGTGAAATGCTTCGATGGTGTCCTGAATATCGATATCGTCAGCCGGCAGCCTGGCACTCTTCAGGAGCGCAGCGACTTGGCACCAATCGGCAAGAGAAGCCGGGCGCAATTGAACTTCGTGGCTGAGCATGGGGCTGTCTCTAGGGAGCATTATCGGGGCGACAAGAAAAACCCACGGCCCGCCTCATGATGTTATTGTCTCTTCGTCACTTCCTTTGTTTCGCGGTCCGCCGGAAGTGCGCTGAGAGATTAGCACCGCGCCAAAACAAAAAAATATCGCCCGTTAGGGCGATCCAAAACACAAGGGCAGTTGTATTGCTAGGCCGCGCATCGCCGGCGGCAGGCGACTGCCCCGCTCCCCCGCTCTTATTCTCAACGCCCGCCAATCTGCGCCCATGGCGCCGACGCAGAAGCGTACGAAAAACCGCCAGGAATTTCAGTAGCACAATCAGCCGAGTCCTCGTCCTACATGATTCCTACGACGCCGCTTACACCCTCGATAAAAGTCTTTTCACTATTTTGCCGTATATGCGCGCCGATTAACTTGAAGGATCAAAACTGTCTGCTTATCCTTTGCTCGCCCCAAAATACCCCGGCGAAATCGGCACGCCTTCGAGCAGGACGTTATGACAGCGCGATTAAAACCGCGCAGAAAAGAGATCACCGCGCTGAGCCCCCGCGACTTTGCGATTTCGCTCTTGCTCCCCAGTGATGGGGAACCCGATGAATTGGACCGCGCGGGGGTTGCGGCATGGGCAAGACACCTGTTGGCCTCGCTCGAGCGTCATCGCCCCGGACATATCCACCCCCGGGCGATACGCCAGCGGCGCGCGCTTCTCGCCGTTGTGCCGCCGGGCGCGCGGCGCACCTCGAACACCGCGCATTGATCGGGCGCCCCTAGGCGGCACAGCTTGGACGCCGCTGCAAGCGTGGGTTCAACGCCCGCCCGCACCCGATTCCGTGATCGCGCTGTACACCAGCGTGCGCAGCTGTCGGCGTACCGGGTAGGCGGACGACGGCAGAACCTGCGTGAGGAAGAGCCCGATCAGGTCTTCCTGCGGGTCCACCCAGAAGAAGGTACCGGCCGCGCCGCCCCAGAAGAAGTCGCCGGCGCTGCCGGGGATGAGCGTGGCCGCCGGCGATATCGTGGTGGCAAAACCCAGCCCGAAGCCAACGCCGTCGTAGGCCGCCTCGCTGAACATCGAGCGCGGCGACAAGGTCGAGATGTCGGCCCCACCCGGCAGGTGGTTCGCGGTCATCAGCGCCACCGTCTTCGGCCCCAGCAGGCGCACGCCGTCGAGTTCACCGCCTTGCAGCAGCATGCGCGAGAACCGCAGGTAATCGGCCGCCGTGGACACCAGGCCGCCGCCGCCCGACACGAAGCTCGGCGGCGCGAGGTACCGGCTGGTGCGCGGATCATCCTGCAGCGCGGGCCGGTCGGACACCAACGCCGAACCGAGCGCCCCCACGGCATAGCACGCGCAGAAGCGCGACGCCTTGTCCTCGGGCACGTAGAAGCCCGTATCGATCATGCCCAGCGGGTCGAAGATGCGCTCCTTCAGGAACGTCTCGAACGGCATGCCGCTGATCTTGCCGACGAGGTAGCCGAGCACATCGGTCGACACGGAGTAGTTCCACGCCTCGCCCGGCGAGAACTCCAGCGGCACACCGGCCAGCTTCTCGATCATCTCGTCGAGCGTGCCCTGCGTGGTGACGTCGCCGAGCTTCAACCGCCGATACGCCGCATCGACATTCGTGTTCTGGTGAAAGCCGTAGGTGAGGCCAGATGTGTGGCGCAGCAGATCGACCATCAGCATCGGGCGCTTCACCGGGCGCGTCTGGAAGCCCTCCATGAAGCCGCCGGCGAACACGCCCAGGTCCTTCCATGCCGGGATGAACTTGCTGACCGGGTCGTCGAGCGCAACCTCGCATGCTTCGACCAGCATCATGAACGCCACCGAGGTCACCGGCTTGGTCATCGAATAGATGCGGAAGATCGCGTCCTCGGCCAGCGGCACCTGCCGCTCCCGGTCGGCGAGGCCGAGCACAGAATTGAGGACGAGCTCGCCACGCCGCCATACCTGCGTGAGCGCGCCGGGCAGCTTGCCCGTGGCGATGTAAGCGTCGTCGATGAAGCGTTCGACCCGTGCGAGCCGGTCGCGGGACATCCCGTGCGGTTGCGTGGCTTGCCTGTCCATGCGGTCTCCTTGCGTTTGCGAAACGGCTTCCGGCGCGCGCGGCAGCGTTGGCGGCGTGGGCCGGTCCAGCCGACACTGTACAGCCGGGCGCGCGACGCGGGACAGGCCCCAGCTGTGCTTCAATCGCGGTTCTAACGCACCCTCGCCCCAACATGAAGCGCTTGGACGACCTGTATCTCTTTACCCGCGTGGTGGAAGCCGGCGGCTTTTCCGCCGCCGAGCGGGCCACGGGCATTCCCAAGTCGCGCCTGAGCCGGCGCATTGCCGAGCTCGAGGCGCAGCTCGGCACGCGGCTGCTGCATCGGTCCAGCCATCGTGTGTCGGTCACGCCGGTGGGCGAGGCGGTGTATCGGCATGCGCGCGACATGGCCGATGCGTCGGCCGCCATCGAGGCGCTTGCCGGTGCGGCGCGCAGCGAGCCCGCAGGTGTGCTGCGCGTGGGCACCTCGCCGCTGCTGGCCGAAACGCTCGTGGCCGGCTGGCTGGCAGCGTTTGCCGAGGCCCACCCGAAGCTGCGCGTCGAGCTCGATCTATCCAACACCTACGTCGACCTGGTCGAGCAGCGCATCGACGTGGCCATCCGCGCGGCTACCGGGCCGCTGCCGTCACGCGAGGTGGTGGCGCGGCACCTGGCCGTGTCGCCGCGCGTGCTGGTGGCAAGCCCGGCGCTGATCGCGCGGCTGGGCGAACCGGCCTCGCCCGCTGCGCTCGAAGACCTGCCCTGCCTCGGCCAGGGCACCCTCGCGCGCAGCCGCGACTGGGTGCTGCACGACGCGCGCGGACACCGCCTGGCGCTGCCGGTGCGGCCGCGCTTTGCGAGCGACAACATCATCGCCCTGCGCGAAGCGGCCATCGCGGGGCTGGGGCTGGCCGTGCTGCCGCTGCACTGTTGCCATGCCGCGCTGACCGAGGGGCGCCTGCGCACCGTGCTGCGGGAGTGGACGCCCGAGCCGGCCGACCTGCATGCGTTGTATCCGTCGCGCGCCGGCGTGCCGCCGTCGGTCAAGGCCCTGGTGGCATTTCTGCGCGATCGGTTCCAGCAGGAAACGACCATGAAGCCGCTTGCCGCGCGAGTTGGATGAAACCCGTAAATCGACATTTACGGAGTTACATGAAATTTTTCCATCGCACGCATGCCGATCTGTGATGCGAAACAGGACGGGCACACCGTCTTGCGTGCCCGCATGCGTGCGCGACGGCAGGTGTCAACGTTCAGCGCAGGCGTTCGAGCGCTTGGGCCGCAATGCGACGCGTGATCGCTTCGGCCGGCTCTTCCGCTGCGAACCGGCCCGCCTGACCGGACCACAAATTGATGAAGTCGCCCGAGCCCGTCGGCTCGGTCTTGGCGCGCAGCGGTGCAAGCGCCCCGCCTGCCGTCGGGAAGGCCGGTGCCAGCGGGTTCATCGGGCCGATCTCCCGCATCAGCCGGTTGACGATGCCGCGCGCCGGACGCCCGGTGAACAGATTCGTCAGCGCCGTATCGGCATCCGTCGCCTGCTTGAGCGCGGCACGGTGGATGGCGGAGGTCTTCGCCTCGGGCGAGAGCAGATACGCCGTGCCGATCTGCGCGGCAGACGCACCCAGGGCGAACGCGGCCGCCACGCCGCGCCCGTCGCCAATGCCGCCGGCCGCAATGACGGGCACCTTTACCGCGTCCACCACCTGCGGCACCAGCGCAAACGTACCGACCTGCGATTCGATGGTCGTCGCGAGAAACATGCCGCGATGCCCGCCCGCCTCGTTGCCCATGGCGATGACGGCGTCCACGCCGCGGGCCTCCAGCCAGCGCGCCTCTTCCACCGTCGTGGCGGCGGAGATCACCTTGGCCCCCGTGGCCTTCACACGCGCCAGCAGCTCGGGCGCCGGCAGGCCGAAGTGGAAACTCACGATCTCTGGCCTGAGGTCTTCCACCACCGCACACGTCGACTCATCAAACGGTGCGCGATTGGCCGCCGGTGCCTGCGCGTTCGGGTCGATGCCGAACTCGGCGTAGTACGGAGCCAGATGGGCGCGCCACCTGGCTTCACGCTCGGGGTCGGGCTGCGGCGGGGTGTGGCAGAAGAAGTTCAGGTTGATGGGCGCGCGCACGGCGGCACGAAACTGCTCGACCTGCTGGCGGATCTGCTCGGCATTCAGCATCGCGCACGGCAGCGAACCGAGGCCCCCGGCACGCGCCACCGCAATCGCCAGGTCCACGCCGGCGGCCCCGGCCATTGGCCCTAGCACGATCGGCACGTCGATGTTGAACAGCTCCAGGATGCGGGCATCGGGCCATGCGCTCATGATGGTCTCCAGCAAGATGATGACGATGCGCCCATGGTAATGCGGCGGACTTCTGCGGCGTTCCGAGGGGCACCGTACCGGCCGCGCTCGTAACCTGATTGAACCACATTCAGCGGTTACAATCGGCTCACTCGATCTGCTGCTGCCGCCATGCCTGCCAACACCCCACCGCTGATTGCCGACGACGCCGTACTGGACATGCTCAACACCGTGAACCACGTCCAGGGCCGGCCGCACGACTTCTGGCAATCCGACGACGATGTGTCGGACTGGCTCGTGCGTGCGGGCTGGTGGGCCGAACCGTTCGCCGGCCAATCTCCGCCCGGCGTTCTGCTGGCGGTGGCGCGGCATCTGCGCGAGGTGATCCGGCAGCTGGTGGAAGCGCGCAAGGCGGGGCGGCCCTGCAGTGCCGACGCCCTGAACACGTTCCTCCGACAAGCGCCGAGCCACCCGATCCTGATCTGGACGGCCGGCACGCCGCGTGTGGAGCGCGTGCGCCCCGCCGATTCCGTGGAGCAGCGCCTGGCCGCCCTGGCCGAAGCCGCCGCCCACCTGCTGGCCGAAGGCGACTTCCGCCACATCCGCCAATGCGAGCACCCCGACTGCGGCCGATGGTTCTACGACCGCACCAAGGCCCACACGCGCCGCTGGTGCAGCATGGCGCTCTGCGGCAACCGCCACAAGGTGGCGGCCCACCGCAAACGCCTACCGGGCTGAGCCGTCGTTCCAGCATTGCAACGCGGCGTCGCAGCGAGGGGCGCTGCGCACGCGCCGCCCGATTCGTAACCTGTTCTCCCGACACATTGCATTGCAGGAGAACAGCATGACGCAAACCCAGACAACCGCATCTGCGCCCCGACTGGGCGGACGCACCGCCATCGTGACCGGCGGCTCGCGGGGCATCGGCGCCGCCGTGGCGCGGCGCCTGGCAGCCGACGGCGCACGCGTGGCGGTCGTCTACCGCAGCAACAGCAAGGAAGCCGACGCGGTGGTGCAATCCATCCGCAACACCGGCGCAGAAGCGATTGCCGTGCAGGCCGACGTGGCCGACGCCAGTTCCATCAACGCCATGGTGAGCACCGTGCGCGAGGCCTTCGGCGCCATCGACATCCTCGTCAACAACGCCGGCATTCTGGAAAGCCAGGCGGTGGGCAGCATCGACGAGGCGTCGTTCACCGCGCAGTTCCGCACCAATGTGCTGTCGACGATTCTGGTGACGCAGGCCGTGCTCCCGCACGTGCCCGCGCGCGGCGGCCGCATCGTCAACGTATCGTCGAGCCTGGTGTACCGGCCGCGCGCAGGGCTGTCCGTCTATGCGGCAAGCAAGGCCGCCGTGGGCGCGCTCACCCATTCGTTTGCGGTCGAACTGGGCCCGCGCAACATCAGCGTCAATGCCGTGGCCCCCGCCATGACGCGCACCGACATGACCGCCCCGATCCCCGATGAAGTGAAAGCGCGCATGCGCGAATCAACCCCGATGGGCCGCCTGGCCGAGCCGGAAGACATCGCCGACGCCATCGCCTTCCTGGCCTCGGACGACGCCCGCTGGATCACCGGCCGCACCCTGATGACTGACGGCGGCTTCATCTGAGAAAGTAACCAGCCAAAACGCGTGCAACGCCGCCAACTCCCGCACGCAGAGGGTGTGGCCGTACCCTGCCCTAGATGGCGCCTTGGATTTTTGTCGCGGGGAGGAAAAAGAAGGGAGGCTGTCTGAGCGCAGCGAGTTTGCCTCCCCTCCCTCCCCGTGACACAAATCCAAGGGGAAGTCGCCATCTCGGGCGCGCCTTTCTTTGCTTGCTTTCTTTGGCAAGACAAAGAAAGTAAGTCGGCCCCGCCAGGGGCCGAAACCCAACAAAAACCAGCACGAACAAGCCGCGCCCAACAATTTACTCAGCCAACTGCTTCACCAGCCGATAAAGAAACTCCCTCCCGTCGTACAACCGCGCAATCTCGATCCGCTCATCCAGCCCGTGCGTGCGCAGATCCGCCGGCTCCGTAAACAACCCGGACACCCCATACATCGGAATCCCCGCATTGCGCATGAAGCGGCTGTCCGTCGCGCCCGTGCTCATCGCCGGGATTACCGGCACGCCCCACATCTGCTGCGTGAGCGCCTCCACCGTCTTCACCAGATCGCCATTGAGCGGCGAGGCGGGGCTCGCCAGCGGCTTGTTGACATAGCGCACGCTGATCTTGTCGTTGCCCAGCACCTGCTTGAGTTGGCGGTCGATATCGGCAGGATCATCGTGCGGCAGGATGCGGCAATTGACCGTCGCCTTGGCCGACTGCGGCAGCGCGTTCTCGGCATGGCCCGCGTTGACCATCGTCGCCACGCACGTGGTGCGCAGCTGCGCGTTGTAGAACGGATTGGCGGAAAGCCGGTCGATGGCCGCCTGGTCCGGCTTGCCGGTGCCGACGGCACGCATGTCTTGCGCCAGTTGCCCCGTCGCCAGCGGTGCGCTGCGCGCAAAGTAGGTCTGCGTCACGTCCGCCAGCCTGACGGGAAACTGATACGCCCCCAGCCTGTCCAGCGCGGCCGACAGCGCATAGATCGGGTTCGTCTTGGTCGGCACCGAGCTGTGTCCGCCTACGTCGCGCACCTCCAGCTCGTACGTCGTGTACATCTTCTCGGCCACCTGGATGCGGTGCAGCACCGGTTTGCCGTTGCGCAGCTCGCCACCGCCGCCTTCGTTGATGCCGAACTCCGCCTTCACCAGCTCGGGCTTGTTGTTGACGATCCAGTACGCGCCGTTGCTCGGCACGTCGCCGCGCTCCTCGTCGGTGGTCAGCGCGAGGATGATGTCGCGCGAGGGCTTGAAGCCTTCCTGTTTGAGCTGGCCCAGCACCGACACGAAGGCCGACGCCATCGCCTTGTCGTCAATGGCGCCACGCGCGGTGAAGTAGCCGTCGGTTTCCTGCAGCTTGAACGGATCGGTCTTCCAGTCTTCACGCTTGGCCTCCACCACGTCGATGTGACCGAGCAGCAGCATCGGCTTCTTGGCGCCGGTGCCCTTCCAGCGCAGCACGAGGTTGCCCTTCTTCGGGAAGGGCTCGATCACCTGCATGTCGCCGGCCGCAAAGCCGGCCTCGCGCAGGCGCTTTTCCATGGCATGCGCGGCCTGGGTGGTGTCACCGGCCGAATGCGTCGTGTTGATCTCGACCAGCTCCTTGTAGATGTCGTGATAGCGCTGCTGCTCGGGCGTGAGCGAGGTGGGCGCAGGCTTGCTGGCGGGAATGGTCTGGGCGAAGGCTCCGGCGCTGCATGCAAGCACGGCAGCAGACACCAAGGCTCGAACGGGAACACGACGACACTGGAAACGCATGACACCTCCGGATAATCGTTATGGGGGCCGCATCGAACAAAAAGCGGGGTCGACCCGAAGGCCGACCCCGCAGTGTAGCCCCGGCGCAGCCGCTTCGCTGCCGGAGCAATCGCAGTGCTGTGCCGCCGTGCGCTACATGGCCACGCGGAACACCGCCACCGCGCGGCGCAGTTCGTCGGCCTGTTCTTCCAGTGCCTGCGCGGCGGCGGCAGCTTGCTCGACCAGCGCGGCGTTCTGCTGCGTCACGTCGTCCATCTGCGTGACGGCTTCGTTGATCTGCTCGATGCCGCTGCTCTGTTCGGCCGAGCCCGCGCTGATCTCGCCCATGATGTCGGTCACGCGCTTCACGGCCACGACGATCTCTTCCATCGTCTTGCCGGCACGCGCCACCAGCGTGGAGCCCGACTCCACGCGCGCGGCGGAATCCTCGATCAACGACTTGATCTCCTTCGCCGCGCCCGCGCTGCGCTGGGCGAGCGTGCGCACTTCACCGGCCACCACGGCAAAGCCGCGGCCCTGTTCACCCGCACGCGCGGCTTCCACGGCGGCGTTCAGCGCCAGGATGTTGGTCTGGAACGCGATGCCCTCGATCACGGCAATGATGTCGGTGATCTTGCGCGACGACTCGCTGATCTCGCCCATCGTATTGACCACGTCCTGCACCACGGCACCGCCCTGCACGGCGATCTCCGATGCGCTCACCGCGAGCGTGCTGGCCTGGCGGGCGTTGTCGGCGTTCTGCTTGACGATGCTCGTGAGCTCTTCCATGCTCGACGCGGTTTCTTCCAGCGAGCTGGCCTGCTCCTCGGTGCGCTGCGACAGGTTCGTGTTGCCCGCCGCGATCTGCTGGGTGGCCGAAGCGATCGACTCGCTGCCCCGGCGCACCGTCACCACGGTCTCCTTGAGCTTGGCTTGCATCTGCTGCAGCCCTTCCATCAGCACGCCCATCTCGTCACGCGAGTGGATGCGGATGTCAGTCGTCAGGTTACCGCTGGAGATCTCGCGGAAATGCGCGAGCATCTCCTCCAGCGGGCGCGAAATGGCACGCGAGAGCACGACATAGCACCCCGCCGCCAGCGCCAGCCCCACCGCAATCACGATCAGGAACATCCAGACGAGGCGGTTGAAGAACGACTGCGCGTTGTTGTACGCCGAGGCCGCAATCTCGGCCTGGATGGCGTTCAGACGGTCCGCCTTCACCGCATACGCACAAACAGTTCGTACAGCTTGTCCAGGACCAGCGGGCGCGCTGCCGCGTAGTCGTGGCGGTCGAAGGCGGCCAGGACCGGCTCCATGCCTTCGCGAAAGAACGTGTCGCGCAGACGCTTGGCCTCGGTGGCGGTCTGCTCCTCTTCCGGCGTGGCGAACGGCAGGGCGTTGTAGGCCTTCCACCCCTCGTCGCTGGCGGCGATCTGCGCGCGAGCGGCCTTCACCAGGTCGGCGATCTTCGCGTCGTCGCTTTCATAGACGGCGCGGTCGAGCGCCGTGCGTGCCTGCACCAGCCGCGACACCGCCTGGCCGAGCGCCCGCGTGGACGCGAGCTGGTTGGCGTAGGTTTCCTTGAGCGCCGCGTTCGAGCGCAGGTTGCCGTATAGCCCCAGCGCGCCAACGCCTGCAAGGAATACAGCGAGAACGAACAGCACCAGCGCAAGCCGGGCCTTGATGGAAAGCGTCTTCATATCTGCCGTGCACTACTCGATGGGAAAGCGGGGGTGTTGCCCGGTGTGCTGGAAGCACCCGTTTGATATAAACGAAGCTAACGACAGATTCTCAGAGAGCTTTAACCGATCTGTGGCCCTGGCTGCCTGCGGGGCACGGCCTTGCGCCCCGCAAGGCCTTGCCCCGCAAGGGCTGGCTTGAAACGAAATTCAGAACTGCACGCAGGTTCCGAACACCGGCGCGTGAAATCACGAGCGCGGCATACGACCACCGGCGGAGCGCGGCTGCACCGCCGGCAGCACCCGCCAGGCCAGCAGCGCGCTACCCGCCGCCACGAGCCACACGACCGGCCATGACGACCACGCCAGCAGCTGCGGCAGGCACAACGACGTGAGGCCGAGCGCCGCAAACGCCCCCGTGTTTCCCAGGCCCAGCGCGGTGCCCGCCCGCTGCGCGCCGGCCAGCGTCGCGAGTTCCGTGTAGCCGACACCATGCCACGCCGACACACAGATGCCGCCGGCCACGATGACCGCCACCAGCGCCACGCGCATGACCGTCAGGTCCATCGACCACGCCCACGTCATCCAGGCCACCCCGGCCAGCGCGACAAACAGCGCCGCACTCCAGCGGGCGCAGGTCAGCAGATATGCGCGGCGATTGCCGTGCCGATCGGTCCTGCGGCCGCTCCAGACGCGCATGACGGCCGCACCGCCCTGCACCGAGGCCATCGTCAGGCTCAGCGTGAGGACGCCGGCATGCGCGAAATCGCGCAGGAACACCGTGGCAAACGCCACCACCGCGCCCTGCGGTACGCACAGCAGGCCAATGGCCAGCGCCATGCGCCACAGCACCGGATCGCGCAACGGTGCGGCGCCGGCCGCTTCGCCGGCCCCAGCCATGCTGGCCTGCGCGATGCCGGGCGCCTCGTGCACCCACAGCCACGTCAGCACCGCCGTCACAGCGCAGGCCGCGGCCAGCCCGCCGTAGACCGCGCCAAAGCCGGCATGCGCGGCCAGGCCCGGCAACACCAGCGCGCCAATGCCGCCACCCAGCGGCACGGCAGTCTGGCGGATGCTCATGGCGAGCCCGCGCTCCCCTTCGCGAAACCAGCCCATGACCGCGCGGCCGCTGGAGCCGTTCACGCTGCCGCCCAGCAGCCCGACGCTCAGCATGCCCGCCACCAGCCACGCCAGGGGCGGCGCGCTGCCATGCAGCGGCACCGCGCAGCACGCCATCACGAGCAACGCCAGCGCGGTCAGGCCGAGCCCCGCGAGCAGCACCGTGCGGTCGCCCCAGCGGTCGGTCAGCAGGCCCCATGGCAGTTCGCTGACGGCAATGCCCAGCCCCAGCGCCCCCAGCGCGACGCCCAGCTCCGCATTGCCCAGGTGATACGCAGAGCGCATGAACACGGCCGTCGTCGGGATGCCCGAGAACGCCGCCGAAAAACTCGCGTTGGCCGCCACGCCCACGCCGAGCACCTTCCAGCGGTGATGGCGTGAAACCTCGCCTGCGGCGGCCGGGGAACAGACTGCTGTCGTCATGGTGTGCTCCAGGAGTGCGTTTGACAGCGTCAGCATGGCGGAGCAACATCCGTCTTGAATGACGTTATTCCCTCATTTCAAGCCATCATGCGCAGAATCGGTTTTCTGGTGTTTCCCGGCTGCAGCCTGCTCGACTTCACCGGCCCACTGACGGCCTTTGACGTGGCGAACCGGCTCGCTGCGCAACCGGCGTATCGGATTGATGTCGTGTCCGAAGGGGGCGCGCAGGTGCAGAGCGCACCGGGCCTCGTCATGCAGACGCAGCCGCTGGACGACCCGGCCTTCGACACGCTGGTCATCTCGGGCGGCAACGGCCCGCGCGAAGATGCGTTTTCTGCCCGGCTGATCGCCTTCGTGCAGGAAGCGGCGCGGCACTCGCGGCGCATGACCAGCGTGTGCTCCGGCGCGTTTGCCCTGGCGGCGGCGGGGCTGCTCGACGGCCGCCGCGCGACCACGCACTGGCGCATGGCGGCGTTGCTGCAGCGGCGCTATCCGCGCGTGCAGGTGCAGAGCGACCATATCTTCATCCACGATGGGCCGGTGTGGACGTCGGCAGGGATCTCGTCGGGCATCGACCTGGCGCTGGCGCTCATCGAAGACGACCTGGGTGTCGACGTATCGCGCGCGGTGGCACGCGAATTGGTGGTGTATCACCGGCGCCCGGGCGGGCAATCGCAGTTCTCGGCGCTGCTGGAGCTGGATCCGGCATCGAGCCGCATCGCCCGGGCGCTGAGCTATGCACGCGAGCACCTGCATGAAGCGCTCGATGTCGACCGCCTGGCAGAGGTCGCGCACCTGAGCCGCCGCCAGTTCGACCGCGCCTTCGTGGCCGAGACGGGACAGACGCCCGCCAAGGCCATCGAAAAACTGCGTGCAGAAGCCGCGCGCCCGCGCGTAGAGGCGGGCGACGAATCGCTGGAGCAGGTGGCGCGCGCGGTCGGCTTTGCTGATCCGGAACGCATGCGGCGCGCGTTCATCCGCGTGTTCGGCCAGCCGCCGCAGTCCGTGCGGCGCTCAGGCCGCGCCGGGCATGCGCGCCTGGTCGCGTAGCAGCGCCGCTGCCCCGATTCCGTTACCCTGACGCGCCCGAATGTCCTGCACCGCCATCACGATGTCCGCCGACGCCACCCTGCCCCTGCTCTACAGCTATCGCCGCTGCCCCTATGCGATGCGCGCCCGCCTGGCGATGCTGCAAGCCCACCGCCGGTTCCAGACCTTCGAGATCGTGATGCGCGACAAGCCGGCCGAGCTGCTTGCGCTATCGCCCAAAGGCACCGTGCCGGTGCTGCGCCTGCCCGACGGCACCGTGCTGGAAGAAAGCCTGGACATCATGCGCTGGGCCTTCGAGCCGGACGACGCGCAAGGCTGGTGGCGCCGCGCCCAGGCCGACGACAACCTCGCGCTGCTGCGCACCAACGACGGCGAGTTCAAGCGCCTGCTCGATCGCTACAAATACCCCGAGCGCTATCCAAACGAAGCCGTCCCGCGCGAGACGGTGCGCGCACAGGCCGTTGAGGCCCTGCTGGCGCCGCTGGAATCGCGCTTGCAGCATCAGCGGTATCTGGGCGGGGCGCAGCCGTGTGCGGCCGACCTGGCGATCTTCCCGTTCGTGCGGCAGTTTGCGGCGGTGCAGCCCGATTGGTTCGCGGGCCAGCCGCTGCCCGCCGTGCAAGCGTGGCTGGCCGGGTGGCTCGCCAGCCGCCTGTTCGCGGTGTGCATGACAAAGCAGCCCGTGCAGGCCTTCGCGGTGTTTCCCGACTACGAGCCGTCGACCGACCGGATGGAGTGATCCTTGCCATGAACGACGCACACGATGCCGCCCCCGACAGCACCGCCGCCCGCGTCGCGTTGTGGCGCGCGTTGCACGTGCAGAGCGACGCTGCGCCCCACGTGCTGGAAGACGAGGTGGGCCTGAAGCTGCTCGCGCCTGAACCGGGCTGGCAGCAGCGCGGCGACATGCACCCCCAGTTCACGCGGCCGTTTCGCGCGTCCATCGTGGCGCGTGCGCGGTTCATCGAGGACCTCGTCATCGAACACGCGGCGCACGGGTTGCGCCAGTACGTGATCCTGGGGGCGGGGCTGGACAGCTTTGCGCAGCGCCGGCCCGACGTGGCCTCGCGCATGACGGTGTTTGAAGTGGACCCGCCCGGCCCGCAGGCCTGGAAGCGCCGGCGCCTGATGGAACTCGGCTATGGCGTTCCGGACTGGCTGCGCTTCGTGCCGGTGGATTTCGAGGCGCGGCAATCGTGGCAGGACGCCCTGGTCGATGCGGGCTTCGATGCCGGCAAGCCCGCCGTCGTGGTATCGACCGGCGTGAGCATGTACCTGACCAAGGAAACGAATGCGGCCACGCTGCGGCAAGTGGCATCGCTGGCGCCGGGCTCGATCTTTGCCATGACGTTCCTGCTGCCGCTGGAGATGGCGGACCCGGATGTCCGCCCAGGGCTTGAGATGGCCGAGAAAGGCGCGCGTGCGAGCGGCACGCCCTTCATCAGCTTCTTCACCCCGGCCGAGATGCTCGCGCTCGCGCGGGACAACGGCTTGCGCGAGGCGCAGCACATCTCGGCAGACGCATTGACGGCGCGCTACTTTGCCGGCCGCGCCGATGGCCTGCGCCCGCCACGCAATGCCGAAGAACTGCTGATCGCAACGGTCTGATCCGTGCAGCCCGCGCACAGGCGCTGTGTGCGTGCGCGGATTCTCGCGGCGGGGCGCCTCTCCTAGACTGGCCCGACTTCCACAGCCCTTTCAGGAGAAACCCATGATGTTGACCCCCCGACGTACCGGCGCACTCGTTGCCGCGGCCTTGCTCGGCTCACTCGTCGCCCAGGCCGGCCATGCCGCCGAGCAAAGTGTCGTGCCGCTGCCGCTCGTGTCGTTTCCGACCGCCAGGCTGCAGTGGCGCGAGTTGCCGGACACCGGCGGCATCCAGGTGGCCGACGTGCGCGGCAGCATCACCGGCAAGGGGCCGTACGAAGCGTTCGTCATCTTCCCGGCCGGCAAGGGCAATCCGTACCACGTGCATACGCAGAACCTGCCGACGGTGGTGCTCAAGGGAACGTTCTACGCCGTGATCGACGGCAAGCGCGTGGCGTATCCGGCGGGCTCGTTCTATCAGCTGCCCGCCGGCATGCCGCATTACAGCGGCTGCGAAAAGGGGGAGGACTGCCTGCTGTTCCAGTATCAGGCCGACCGCTTCGACCTGGTGCCCGTGGCAAAGAACTGAGCGCCGCGCGCTACTGATCGCGCAGCGGCCCGGGCAGCGCCTTGAGTCCGATCCACAGCACCGCGATCACCACGTTCACAGGCACGCTGAGCGCGCTCGGCACGTAGAACAGCACCGACAGGCGCGGCGTGCCGAGCCCCAGTTCCAGCGCGCCGCCCAGCGCATAGCACAGCAGCCCGCACCACGCCCATCGTCGCATGTAGGCGAGCAGCCAGTGCGCATGTGCCTTGTTGAAGCGCCACGCGGCCGACCGCTCGAACAGGTTGCCGCGGCTGGCGTCCTTGAACAGCCAGCCGAAGAAGAAGTAGCGGTACAGCAGGGTGCGAAAGGCGAGCTCTTGCATGACGACTCCTTCAGCCCACGGCCTCGGTCAAGCAAGTTTGGCGCCAAAAACACGTGCGCGCCACGCCCGCCGGCATCGAGTCGACGATGGCGCACCCCGGTGCCGCGTGTCAGCTCGCCAGCTTCTTGAACGTCTCCAGCACCGCCTCACCCTTGAACGGCTTGACGATCCAGCCTTTCACCCCGGCCGCCCGGCCGCGGTCTTTCATGGCGGTGCTGCTTTCGGTGGTGAGCATGATGACGTTGACCGTCTTGTTGCCGAGTTCACCGCGCACCTTTTCCACCATCGTGAGGCCGTCCATGTTCGGCATGTTGACGTCGCTGATGACGAGCTTCACGCCGGGGTTGGCCTTGATCTTGGCCAGGCCGTCCTTGCCGTCCACGGCGGTATCCACGGCGAGGCCGTGCTTCCTCAGAAAACCGGCCACCTCGTCACGCACGGTGCTCGAATCGTCGACCACCAGGATCCTTGTCATCGTCTTCTCTCCTTTTTCGTCAGAACAGTTCCAGCTCGCCGCTGGGCTGCACCTCGTCACGTACCTCGGCCACGAAATCGAGCGGTGCATGCGCGCACACGCAAACGGTCGCCGCCACGCGCACGTCGCCGTTGATGGTGACCGCATACGACGCTACATAGCCGGGTTTGAGCACATCGAGATACGACACGCAACGCGCACTCACCGCATACGGCGTCGACATGCCGAGGTCCGGAAACGCCTGCAGCAGCTCCTGGTTGATCGCGCCGCAGCACAGGTTGGCGATCTCCATGCACGCTTCGTCAAACGGGCGCCCGTTGCCTTCGCCGGCGAAGTACCGGCGCGTGGGCTCCGATGCATCGAAGCGCAGCACCAGCAGCAACCGGAACGCCACCGACGAGATGGTCAGCAGGACGGCCTGCTCGCCTGCAACGGCATCGTCATCCGAGGCGGCGGCCACGGCCACGCTGCATGCGTCCTCTGCGTGCAGTACGAGCCGCGTGCGCGCCGCCTTGCGGAAGATGCGGTCCAGGCTGTCCTGTGCGTTGGTGCCGATCACGTGCGGTCCGTCCACGATTCAAACGCGCTGGCCAGCGCCTCGACGCTCGACAGCGATGCGGTGATCATCTTGCCGCCCGCCTGGATGTCCTGGAACGTGGCGGTGGTGGTGAGGTCGTTCAGGTGCAGGCTGTCGCGGTAGCTCTTCGAGAGTTCCTCCGAGCGCGCCGCCAGCGTGCGGACCTCGCTGGCGACTACGGCAAAGCCGCGCCCCGCCTGGCCCGCACGCGCGGCCTCGATGGACGCATTGAGCGACACGATCACCACGTGCCGCACGATCGACTGCAGCTCCTGGTTCTTGGCATGCATGTCGTGGTTCTGCTCCATCAGCGAAATCATCTGCTCGTGCCAGCGCTCGAACGTGAGCGCCAGGCCGCGCAGGCGCGCTGCCTCCTGCGCAATCCGTCGGGCGCGGTCGGCCAACTGCGACTTGGCGTGCGCGGCCGACTGCAGCTCCGTGCGCAACTGCTCGATGACTTCCAGCTGGTCTGCCGCGGCATCGCGCATCTGCGCGACGGAGGTCTCCAGCGCGGCAACCTCGTTCGCGTGCCGCTGCGCGATGGCGGTTTGCCTGGCGACGGCTTCCGACAACTCGGAGGCCTGCTGCTGCGCATCGCGCAAGCTGCTCGCCAGCGCGTTCACGCGACGCTGCTGCACGAACCACGTCACCGCGCCCAGCACGATCCCCGCCGCCAGCGCGGCCAGCATGGTCGATTCCATCACGATGCTTCCTGATCCTCGGCCACACGCGTGGCACCGGCCGGGCCAACGGCGGCATGCACGCTGTCCACCGCCAATCGCTCGGGCAGGCAGATGACCATCTGGAACGGGCGGAATGCCGCGCCCCTGCGGTCGTCGGTGAAACGCAACTCGATGCGGCCCTGCTCGCGGCGCAGGAATTCCTGCACCGCGTCCATGCCGACCCCCCGGCCCGACACAGCCGTCACCTCGTCGGCCGTGGAGAACCCCGGGCGGAAGATGTACTGCGCGATGTCTTCGTCGCTGGGCCGATCGTCCGGTCCGATCCAGCCGCGCTCCACGGCAATCGCGCGGATGCGATCGAGTGCAAGGCCGCGGCCGTCGTCGCACAGCGTGATCTGCAGCATGCCCCGGTCGACGCCCACCTCGATGTCGAGGGAGCCGGCGGCGGGCTTGCCTTGTGCCATGCGCACGTCGGCGGTTTCGATGCCGTGGTCGACGGCGTTGCGCAGCAGATGGGTGAACACGTTCTGCAACACGCCGCGCGCCGCGGTCCGCATGCGGTAACCGTTGTCGTCGATGCGCACGCGGACGGGCTCCTTGCCAAGCTCGCGCGCAAGCGAGGGCAGCGACTGCAGCGTGCTGCCCAGCAACTCGCCAAGAGTCTCGCTGTCTGCCAGGCGCAATTGCTGGTACACCGTCTCGCGCATGGCGGCCAGTTCATCGAGGCTGGCCGGGTTGGCCGCTTCCAGTGCCCGCAGGCTCTCGTGAATGCGCGCCAGGACCGCTGGTGCGGCGTGTGCGGCCGCGCCGTGTGCCGGTTCCGACTTGCGGCCGAGCTTCACCTCGTTGATGCGTGCGTAGTTCTCGATGGCCTCGCGCACGCGCGTCAGCTCCGCCATCAGCCAATCCTGGTCCCACGCGTGCTCGCTGCCCGGCTCGCGCAGCGCATGGTAGGTCTGCTCCGTTTCGTGCACCACGTTGGTCAAGTACTGCAGGTTGTACGTGCGCGCGTTGCCCTTGATGGTGTGCATGTTGCGGAAGAGCGCGGCAATGGCGGCGCTGTCGGCCTGCGAGTACTGGCGGATGATGCGCTCGTTCTCGTGCACGAAGCTCGTGGAGCTCTCGATGAAGTGCTGGAACTTCTCCTGGCTGACCGCGAGGATCTCGCCGATGATCTCCAGGTTGCGGCGCTGCTCGCTCGCTTCAGCGGCCAGCTTGCGCAGTTCGGTCACGTCGCGCACGCACAGCATCAGGCGCAGGATCGTGTCGCTGTCGTCGGTAATGGCCGACCACGACAGGTCGAGCGTCTTCACACGGCCATCGGGCATGCGCTTCTCGACTTCGGTGGCCAGCAAGTGCTGGTTGAACGCGAAGTTGATGATGTCCTGCCCCAGGCACGCGTCCACGGCCGCCTCCACCTGCGACAGCGCATCGGGGCCGAGGTTGGTGTCGGCAAAGACGAGCGCCATGAGGCTGCGCCCGGCAATGTCCTGCGTCTCGAAGATCGATTCGAGATAGATGGAGTACTCCTCGTGCACCGTGCCGCTGCCCACCACGGTCAGGATGCCCTGTTGCATGTTCTGCAGCATCGCCTGGATATCGGCCGTCTTCTGCTTGAGCAGCGCGGCGTTCTCCTGGATCTTCTCGATCATCCGGTTGAATGCGACGACCGAATGGCCGATTTCATCCATGCGGCCCACAGGCACACGGCGCGTGAAATCCTGGCTGGCGGCGATCTCGCTCATCTCGGCCTGCATGCGCGTCAGCGGCCGGGTGATCTGCCGGTACAGCAGCATGCCGATGGCCGTCAGCACCACGATGGCAATGCCGCTCACCGCGCCAATGGCAGTGGCCGTGGTGGCGAGCTTGCCGTTGAGCACGGTGATGGCTGCGTCCTTCTCGCGGTTCTTCTCGATGCGCAGCGTCTCGACGATCTTCTCCAGCACGTCGCGGTAGCTCGCCACGTTGGCAAACAGGAAGGCCTGCGCCAACTCGTTCTTGCCCGCGAGCTTCATGTCGGTGGTCTGCCCGATTGCCTCGACATAGCTGTCGACGGCTTCCTTGGCCTGTGCAACCAGGCCTGCCTGGGCATGGCTGTTGGCGCGTGTGGCCTGCACCTGCAACGCAGCGCGCAGCGCGGCCTCCTTGGCCTGCAGATCGTCCCGGGCCTGCGCAACGATGTTGCCGTCGGGCGCATACACGAGCGTCATCGTGGCCAGTTGCACGTCCTTGACGAGCGCCACCAGATCGGCCGATGCCAGCGCACTCGGCACCACGCCCTCGGTCACCTTGCGCACCTCTGCGGCGCCGCTGCGCGTCTGGTAGACGGCATAGCCGCCAATGGCCGCCAGTGCAATGAACATCAGCACGACCAGCAACGTAATCCGCTGACGAATAGTCATTTTTCAATTCTCTCGATTCAATCGCCCCGCCTGAAAGCGAGGTACACGCCCGTTGATTTCCTGAACATCGGAGGCGCAATTATTGAAGTCGAAAGATGACCAATCGATGACTGCCATATTCATCATCCGGCTATTGCAATGCGCAGGCATTGCATACCGACATCCTTACCGTGCTTGGCTTGGCGGCAAACCGGTGCTTGCACCCTACTCACGTGGGGAATTTCAGCAAGCAGCTAAAGTTTCTCGCGTTGCCGCCGTTAAAAGTGCGCGGCTTTTTAAGCTCGATTTTTATTGCTGGAATTTCAAATCCAGCAAAAAGGCATTTCTCAGGTTTCCCATTCCGGAGAAACCGGCGGCTGCACGCGGGCGCGGCGCAGACGCGCACAGTGGCCGCCCGGCTGCGTTCCTGCCAGAATGCTCTGCGGATACATCCATTACGGAGCCAGCGTCATGACCAAGAACAGCGCGCCCGACAGCGCCGTGCCCGCATCCGAATTGATCGATGCCCGCATCGCGGAGCTCGGCGACTGGCGCGGGGCGATGCTTGCCCGCCTGCGTGCGCTCATCCATGCGGCCGACCCGGAGGTGGTCGAAGAATGGAAATGGAGCGTGCCCGTGTGGTCGCACGACGGCATCATCTGCACCGGCGAGGTCTACAAGCAGGCGGTGAAGATGACGTTTCCGAAGGGCGCGTCCGTGCCGGACCCGGCGGGCCTGTTCAATGCGAGCCTGGAAGGCAATGCGCGCCGCGCGATCGACTTCCGGGAGGGCGACAAGGTCAACGAGAAGGCGCTGAAGGCGCTCATCCTGGCGGCCGTTGCGGTCAACCAGTCCAAGACCCGCCGCTAGGCTCGCGTTGGCCGGGCCGAGCCGCTAACATACGGCCCGCCTGATCAACCAACGGAGCCATTGCAGTGATCCAGCCCACCCCCGTCTTCAAGGACAACCTCGCCCAGCTGCCCGCCATTGACGGCATCGAGCGCATCGATCTGATCGACGGCCAGGGCGCCGTGGTGGCCGACATCGAGAACAAGCCCGGCAAGCAGGGGTCGCTCGCGGTGTATCACTACCTGCAGCAGACGTTCGGCCAGCTCGACGCGCAGGCAGCCGAGCACGGACTGGCCGTGTTTGCCGAGCACACCGCCGACGCGCGAAACCGCCCGGGCGCGCACCCGAACGTCGACCGCCTGCTCGCCATCGCGGCGGGTGCACCGGCCCTGCGCATCCACGTCGTCAAGGCCTGACGCCGCTGCTGCTAGCGTGCCCGCGCGAGTGCAGCGTTCACCTTGACCGGCTCGCCGCTGCCCGCGGGCGGCGGCTCCACCAGAAACGACTCGATGACGTCGGGCTCGAAGAAGAGGCAGTACGTCGACCCGCCGTACTGGAAGAAGCCGAGCTCCTCGCCCTTGCGCACGCGCTGGCCGGGCGTGACGTCGATCATGCAGGACGACACCTCGCCCATGCCGATGAACACGCACGCCACGGTGCCCATGCCCGGGTCATCGCAGGCGATCGTGATGACGGCGCGCGCGGCCACCGCGGCGCTGTAACCCTGCGAATCGTTCAGTCCCTCCGGATCGGCGCCCTCCGATTCCACGCACGAGTAGTACGTGCCTTCCACGTGATACGTATCGACGATCGTGCCGCCGACGGGCGCGTGCCAGCGGTGGTAGTTGTACGCGCTCAGGAATGCCTGATAGACGCTCCCGCCGGCAAAGGTCTCCGCCAGGTTCGCCTTGCCCGGCCCGAAGATGTCGCGCAGCGAATACGGCTGCGCCTTGATCCAGAACGTATCTTCGTAGCGCGCATTGCGCGTGATGTTGTACGGCGCGGCCTCGCACGCGCTGACGACGAGTTTGGGGTCGTCCTCGCCCGCCACCGGACGCATGCCGGCACGGAAGCGCCGCGTGAAGAAATCGTTCCACGAGGCAAAGCCCCAGTACGGCTGCGTCGGGTCGCACAGAAACTGGTCCATGCCGACACGCCGCGTCGCTTCGGGGCAGAACCAGCCGTCGGGCGCATGCGTGTTCAGGTAGGCGCGCGAATGCGGCCCGCTGAGGAAGGCGCTCCAGCCGTTGAGCACGGCCTTGAGCGCGTCGTTCATGCGCCGGTCGCGGAACAGCGCGTAACCGGAAGGCATGCATATCGGCCAGTCGAGCAGCGCATTGATCGGACACACCACCATGCTCGATTCATTGAACCGCGGCGCCGTGGTCACGACGTGATCGATGGCAAGGAGCAGTTCGCGGGTGTCCCGATAGCCGAGCACGTAGCCGCGGTCCCGAGCCTCGTCGATCGCGCGGGCCATGTGCATGCGCAGCGCCGGTTCGCGGTCGATCAGGCTTGCCAGCGCGCGTACGGCGGAGACGGCCGGCGTCGTGGTCCGGCGGGATAACGCCTGCTCCACGAGTTCGCAGCGAAACGCGGCAAGTTTGTCTTCGCCCTCGGGCAGCCAGTCGCCCAGCCGGCGGCGGCGGTCCTGCGGGCCATTCGATGTTGCATTCAAGTTGAGCTCCTTTTTTTCAAACCCGGTGCCGTTCGGCCGCTGCGGTCGCAGGCCGGCGCTGGCGCAGGCATCGCACCAGTTCTTCGGCGTACGGCACGAGTTCCAGCAGCACGAACACGGCCAGCACACCGCCCACGTAAGCCCAGGGCAGCGGCGGATCCTTCAGGCGCAGACTGAAGTCGGGCGTGGCCGACCCCACGCCAAACAGCCCCAGCACCTCGTCCCAATGCAGCAGCGCCAGCACCGACAGCGCCATGAGCGGGATCATCTCGAGGAAGCTGTGCACGTGCTGCTCGAACGGCGTGACGTTGCGGCGCGAAACGGCATAGCTGACATCCCAGAGCGCCGTGGCTTCGTGCACCACGTAGGCCACGGCCATGATCACCAGCACGAGCGCGTTGACGTGCAGGAACAGCGCAGCCAGCACCGGCACGCCCATCTCGGCGAGCATGAGCAGATGCAGCACCGACTCCTTGGCGCCGGCCGTCTTCTCGATGTGCGTGGCGCGATGGCAGCACCAGTCGGCCACGCCCGCGACCACCCACAGCGGGATCAGGAAATACATCAGGTACAACTCGAAGAGCTGCTGCATCGCGTCTCCAACGGCACGCCGGCCCAGCCTGTGATCGACCTGTGCGACGACGCAACGTCCGTTCCACGCCTGCGCCGCGGCATCCCGCTTGCTGGGCGCTGCGCATCCTGCAAGGCGTTCCCGATGAAGACACCGAAGCCCCCTTCCCCTGCCGGCCCGCCGGACGAGACGGACCCGACCCAGCAACCCGAATCGCTCGATGCATGCCGGCGCTGCGACCTGTGGCGGCGTGCCACGCAGGCCGTCCCTGGCGAAGGCAAGCGGCGTGCACGCATCATGCTTGTCGGCGAGCAGCCCGGCGACGGCGAAGACCTGGCCGGAAAGCCGTTTGTCGGGCCCGCCGGCAAGCTGCTCGACCGGGCGCTGGCCGACGCCGGCATCCCGCGCGACGACGTGTTCATCACCAACGCGGTCAAGCATTTCAAATGGGAGTTGCGCGGCAAGCGCCGCCTGCACAAGACACCGGGGCAGCGCGAGGTGCAAGCGTGCATGTACTGGCTCGAGCGTGAACTCGAACAGGAGCAGCCCGCCGTGGTCGTGGCGCTGGGCGCAACGGCCCTGAAGGCGCTGCTCGACGATGCGCATGCGCGGCTGCAGGAGCACTTCAGCAAGGTCTCGCGTCACGCGGGCCGCATGGTGCTCGCGACGTGGCATCCGTCCTATGCACTGCGGGCGCCCGATACGGCCACCCGGGAGCGCGCTTATGCCGACATCGTCGCCGCGCTCAAGCACGCACGCACGCTGGCCTCGGACAAGTAGCGGCGCGGGCGCGCGAGTTGCGTCGCCATGGCGGACACACCATCAGGAGCGATCATGACCAGGCCATCACGACAACATCGCGCGCGAGGCGTCATCGTGCGGTCACTCTGCGTTGCCGCGGCGATGGCGGCGGCGGTCGTCAGCACCAACGCCTTTGCACAGGCCACAGGGGCGCAGTCGGGCAGCGGCAAGGGGACATCGGTGACATCGGACAGCACCACGGCTAGCGGCAGCACCAGCCGCACCGACAACCCCGTGGGCCGCGACGCCAGCCGCAACCGCAGCCGCATCGGGACCAAGCCCTCCGGCGAGTACGTGCCGCGCACGGGTTCAAGCTCGCATCAGGACAAGCACGGCAACGTGGTGAAGGACCAATCGACGGGCGGCAGCCCGCAGGGGCGTGAACGTCCGCCCGCGAGCCCGCCGAACATTCCGGCCACGCAGCCCTGAAGCGAAGCGCACAGGCGCTTGCCACAGCGTGCGTACGTCTGCCAGTACGCGCGCCGCCTCAACGGATCCAGGAGCGCATATGGCGAACGAACACTCCACGCCCGCAGCGAAGCCCGCCCCCGGCGATCAAGCCAGGCCCGGCACTCCCGGCACCGGCGAAGCCGTCTGCCCGGATTGCAATGGCACCGGCCGGCGCGGCGACGTGCCGTGCCCCACGTGCGAGGGCACCGGCAAGGTCATTCAGGGCATCGGGGGCGGATGACAGGGCGGGCTCAATGCGGCGCAGCCGCCACGCGGCGCGGCGCCGGTCGTCCATGGCCCGAAGCCTTCAGAAACGCATAGCCCTGCAGAGTCACACGGGCATAACAGCGGTCCGGGCCGCGGCGCTCCAACGTGACGAGCTCTTGCTCGATCAGCGCTTCCATATCGGCGCGGTCAAGGTCGTCCGAGGCGACGCCGTCGTTGACGAGAAGCAGCACGGCAAATTCATGGGGACTCAGCACAGTTGACTCCAGCTTGTTTGTGGGCCACGGCACGCCGCCGCGACGGTGGGCTTGGTTCACTGACACCATGAGCACTGCAAGGGCTGCCGGATACATCGAGAGAGGGCATGGGCGGCTTGCAGGAGAAGCCAGCATAGGCACAGCCGCCATGCCATTCAAGGCGCCAATTCGGCGCTTTCCGGCGCGATCTTTGACCTGCGCGCGAGCCACGGCGGCAACATACGTTTGCCGTGCAGCCGGGCGCATGTGCAACAACGATTGCGCGACGTGTGCGTCGCAGGAAAATCTCGCCCTCCCCCGTTCGCGTTAGAACGTTTGCCAAAAGAAAAGCGCTCCGGTGGTCACTCACCGGAGCGCACGGAGATGGCGTTGCCCGCGGTCAGACGTCGTCGGCGACGACGTTGCCTCGGCGGCCGAACCCATGCAGGGTGTCGATGCGCTCGGCGCGGGGCAGGCGCGCATAGGGGTCTTCGAGCTGCGCGTGCACCCCGAAGGCATGCAGCGCACGGTGGTGCTCGGTCACGCGATCTGCCGCCAGTGCCGCCGCGTGCCCGTGCACGACGGCTGTCACGCTGCCGTAGTGGCGTGCCATGCCGGGGCGCAGGCCATGCGGCGCAGGGGCCTCGGGCTCCACCCAGTCGCTGCGGCCGAGCCGGCCGCGATAGCCGAACCGATGGAAGCCCGCCGCATCGGCCGTGACGGTGTCTGCGGACGGGGCCACGTCGCGCGGCTGCGGAGCCTCGGTGCGGGCCAAAGACGGCTCGGCACGGTCGCCGCTCTCGGGCACGACGATCGCCTTGGAGGCGAGCACGGGCTCCTCGGGGTCGTATTCCGGGCTGCGCACGAACGGCTGCGGCGGTGTGGCGGTGCCTGCCGGCGCCGGGCGGCCGGTCCACTCCTGCCACGTCCGCACGTGCGTGATGTCGCCGTCGTCGTCGTGGTCGACCACGAGCAGGCGCGTGTTGTGCGGACGTTGCCAGGCCGGCTTGCGTGCCTGCATGGCAGCGCGCGAGGCCGCTGCGCTCGGGGTGAGCGCCGGCGGCTTGGTGCGCGCGATCTTGCGGCGGATGGTGCGGTCGAGCCGCGACAGGATCATCCACACCACGAGCACCCCGCCCATGCCGGCAATGATGTTGCCGTACATGCGCAACTGCTCGAACGGCAGGCCGCTCGGGCCCACGCTGCTGATGGAGTACCCGACGTACAGCCCCAGCAGCCCCCAGATCGAGATCACCAGGATCGGCCGGAAGATGCGGAACCACAGCACGTGGTGCAGCGTGCCGACGATCCCCTTGTCGGAAAACGACTGCCGGATCGAGTTGCGCGAGACATCAATGACGAGCATGGTCATGGCGAATTCCCCTGTTGTTGTATGCCCCGGTCAGGGCTTGTCCAGCGCGCGCGGGCACGCTGGCGCTGAAAGGCGACGGCCGGAAAGCCGACCACGGTGGTGATGAGGTTCAGGATCCAGAACGCGACCGGGTACCAGACGGTATCGATGAAGTAGCGCAGGATGCCGTCGTCGTAGCGGCGGTCGATGAAGCAGCCGATCAGCAGCTGCAGCACGCACGTGATGAACAGCAACGTGCCGTGCCAGCGCGGGAAGGCTTCCATGCGCCACTCCGGCGGCATGTCGACAACCAGGCCCAGCACCGACCATGTGATGACGAACAACATGTTGTAGGCCCACACGACCGACAGCGCGTACTCGAAGAAGATCGGCCACATCATCGACTGCCGCAGGCTCAGCATGGCGGGGGCGTACTTGATGAGCGCCTGGATGCCGCCCTTGGCCCAGCGCAAACGCTGCTTGTACAGGCCGCGGAAAGTCTCGGGCATCAGGATCCACGACAGCGCGCGCGGCTCGTAGCGGATGATCCAGCCGCCCACCTGCAGCTTCCAGCTGATGTCGATGTCTTCGGTGAGCATGTCATTGCTCCAGTAGCCCACCTCCTCGATGGCGTGCTTGCGGAACATCACCACTACGCCCGACACCGTCAGCAGCCGGCCGTACACCTGCTGCGTCCGCTTGATGAGCCCCACGATCGACGAGAACTCGCCCACCTGCATGCGACCCAGCAGCGTGGAGCGCGTGCGGATGCGCGGGTTGCCGGTGACGGCGCCCACGGTCGGGTTGTCGATCAGGTGGCGGATCATCCAGGCGATGGCGTCCACGTCGAGGATCGAATCGCCGTCGATGCACATCAGGTACTCGGCATCGGTCACCTGCGCGGCGGTGGTCAGCCCAATGGCCTTGCCCTGGTTGGACGACTGGTGGATCACGACCAACTGCGGGTACTGCGCCGCCAGTTCGTTCAGCCGCTCGCCGGTGCGGTCGGAGCTGCCGTCGTTCACGGCGATGATGTCGTAGTTCGGATACCGCATGCGCGCCAGGTGGCTGATCACCTCGCGCACATTGGCCTCTTCGTTGTAGCACGGCACGATGATCGACACCTTGGGGTAGCTCTTTACCCCCAGCAGCGCCAGGGGGTGCCGCACGTGGCTCGTCCCGCGCTCGAGCAGGAAGTAGTGCAGCAACCCGCCGATCATCCAGAAATACGACATGAAGAACGGGTAGTAGAAGACGAAGCCGGAGATCCAGCGCTTGACCAGAAGGGGGTCGAACATGTCAGCCTCCCGCCTTGTTGCTGGTGCTGGTGCTGGGGCCTGCCGGCGGGTTGGCCGCCTCCGTGACCGCCGGCTTGCGGTCCTGCGCGCCGTCGGGGGACTGGCCGGGCTGCAGCACCGGCACCGCGCCGTTGAGCTTCTCGGCGCTCGGCTGCGCCTTGCGCGTTTCGATGTAGGTCTTGAGCGACATCACCTCGCGCAGCACCTCGGTGTCTGGCCGGCCGGCGATGAAGTCGTCGGGGTAGTAGCCGTAGTTGAGCGCACCGGCGGCACGCAGCTGGCGCATCTGATCGCGCAGCACGGTCGTCGGGATCGGCTTGTCCTGGTTGCGCCAGTCCACGGCCTGCAGCTCGAAGATGGTCTTCTTCAGGCCGTCCTTGTGCTTGGCCACGGCGGCGGTCAGCTTCTTCATCCAGTCCTTCGGGTCCTTCGCTTCTTCCATGTACGGCATGGCTTCGAGCGCCACGTAGTCGTAGGCGTGCAGGAAGTCGTCAAAGTTCTGCGCGGTCCACTCCTCGGCCTTCGGGTCCAGCACGGGGCTGGCGAAGATGTTGCGCGCGGTCAGCATGTCGCGGCCGTTCTGGTAGCCCTGCGCCACGGTGATCAGCTCGTGCGAGAAATCGATCAGTGCCTTGGTCTTGGCGCGCGTCCACTTCTGCATCAGCTCGGGCGACTGGCGGATCTGGTTGATGTCGCCGGGCAGGCCCATGGCCTCGTAGGCCTTCAGCGCGGCGGGGCTGGCATCTTCGTAGTCGTCGAGCACGCCATCGTCGTGGAACAGCACGCCGTCGATGATCGAGTTCTTGGCCAGGTCTTCATAGATGTCGCGGATCACCTTGCGCGCTTCCGGATCGAACGGCGACAGGCGCGGCGGCTTGACCGTGCCCGGCCGCTGCGGTGCGCCCGGCACCGACTGCACGAAGTGCGTGGCCGCGGGTTCCTTCTCCGGCAGCTTGAAAGACAGCAACGGCAGCCACGCATACACCTCCACCTTCGCACGCGTCTTCAGCTGCCACGACACGCGCGAGAACAGGTCTGCGCGCATCGGCATGTGGCGGTTCGGGAAGTACACGGCATCCACCGCGCCGTTGCCCTTCGGGTCGGCAAAGGCCTGCAGGTAGACCACGCGCGGGGCGAGGTCCTTGATGCGGTCGATCAGCTTGCCGAGGTTGGCTTCCTGCTGCTTCGGGTCCGGGTCGTAGATGTAATCCATGTCGACCTGCACGACACGCTGCACGGGGTTGATCTCGCCGTGGTGCGTGACGGGCTCGCGCAGCGAACGCTCGAGGTCGCCCGTGTTGGTGTCGTAGCCCATCAGGCTGCGGCGGATGGCCGTGAGCGGCACGTCCGGCGTATTCGGGCCCGGCTCCAGCGTGAGCATGTACTTCAGGCCGACGTTGGCGGCTTCCTGGTCCAGGATCAGGTTGTGCGCGCCGTACGGCCACACCACGGTCTGCACCTTGGCGCCGATGTTCTTCTCGATGAGGTCGACACTGCGCTGCAGGTCGGAGCGCACGCGCTTGCGGTATTCCTCGTCGGTTTCATACCGGCCCAGCTTCGGCAGGTAGGCGTGCGTGCTGGCGGCGGGCATTTCGTTGCCCTGCGGGTTGCCCAGCGTGCCGTGGTGCATGTCGTGCGTGTGCGTGGCGAATTCGGCCAGGCCCGAGGCCTGCATCTCACGCACCTGGTTCCAGTTCATGAAGAAGTCGCGCGACACGATCTGCTTGTCCGACAGCTTGATCTTCGCGCCCGGCGGGGCGTTGGTCCACTCCGTCACCAGGCCGAACACGGCCGGAAAGCGGAACTGCTTGAGCAGGGGGAAGACCTTCGTGTAGTGGCTTTCATAGCCATCGTCGAAGGTCAGCAGGATGGGCCGCTTTGGCAGCGGCTTGCCGCCGTTGCGCGCAGCGTCGATCTGGGCCAGCGTCACGGGGTGATAGCCGTTGGCCTGGATCCAGCTGAACATGTTGGTCAGCATCTTGGTGTCGACGGCGAACCCGTCGGGCAACGTCTCGAAGCTGGCCCGCAGGTTGTCGCGGATGTCGTGAAAGCACAGCACGCGGAAGGTCTTGCCGTCGTCCGGGTCGGGCTTGGGCAGGAAATCCACCTGGATGGCGGCGGCCGGGCGCGCAGCCATGAGGGCGAGCGCCACGGCCAGTGCCATCCAGGCGAAGAGTCGTCGCAGCGACGGTTGTCGGAAAGCTTGCATGGGCATCACAGCGGAATGTTGAGGTTCAGATACAGGAACTTGCGGTTCTCGGGCTGGCCGTCGTAGCGATGGCGGCCATAGCCGATGCCGTAAGAGACCTGCGTCTTGCGATTGATCTGCCAGACGTGCTCCAGCCGCGCTTCATACATCGGGCTGGTGCCGAACGACTGCTGGTTGTAGACGCCGCCCGTCAGGTACACGCGCTGCGTGAACGACTTGTCGGCGTAGCGCCAGGGCGTCCACGACCAGATGGCGGTGGCCTGCCCGCTGTAGTCGCGCGAGGGGCTGAAGTAGTTCAGGCCCGTCATCGTGTTGCTGCTGGTGTCTGCGCCAAACAGCACGCCGAGCGTGTGGCGCGGCGAGACGAACACCTGCTGGTAGAAATTCGCGCCCCAGCGCTGGCGCAGGTTGTCGTCGGTGTAGCGCGACACGCCATATGTGAGCGATGCGTAGCGCGTCTCGTCCCATGTGTAGCGCACGTTGCCGCTGATCGTCTTGCCCGTCACGCCGACCTGGTACGCCTTGTAGGGCACTTCCAGGTCGTCGTTGGTAATCATCCCCGAGACCTTCCAGTGGTCGCTCGGGATCCACGTGGCATCGAGCGTGCCGCCCGTCTTGCCGGCCGAACCGACCGACTGGTGCACCTCGCCGTTCACTTCCACGCCCGTGTTGAACCACTGCACGCCCGCGCCATTGCGCACGCGGCTCTGCGACGTGCCGTCAAAATTCGCACGGCCCGAGAAGTTGTGGAAGAACAGCCGGTAGTGATCGGCAAACGGGCTGCTGTACGCCTTCGTGTCCACGCCAAACTCGTTGTTGGCGAACACCGAGTTGCCCTTGTCCGCGGTCGACTGGATGATCAGCTGCGGGCTCTGGTAGACGTCCAAGTCCTTGCGCAGCGCGCGCACCGAGCCATTCTCGGGAAAGCGTTCGTCCAGCCCGCTGGCGACATCCTTGGCGGTCTTCAAGTCGTCCACCGCCAGCGATGCACGGCCGTAGCCGGCCACCACGCTCAGGTCGTCCGGGTGTTCGGCGAGCGCGGTCCGGTACATCTCGCGCGAGCGGTACGGCTCGGCCTGCACCATGGCGCCGTCGGCGCGCGCGCTGACCAGCGAGGCCGCAAACGGCGCTTCGTGCCGCCATTTGTCCATCTCGGAAATCCCCTCGTGCGTGCGGCCCGTGAGGACGAGGTACTGTGCTTCCAGCCGCTTGACGCGCGAGTAGTCGGGGTTGGGCGTGCCGGCTTCGGGCGCGAGGCGCACGTACTCCGGGTTGTCGGCCTTCATCTTGTCGAGCAGCGCGCGGGCGTCTTCAAAGCGGCCGGTGTCGAGGTAGGCGTAGAACAGGCCTTCCTGCACGTCGCCCGTCTCGATCTCGCCGGGGCCGGCATCCTTGAGCGCCTGGGCGTATGCGGCGGCAGCCTTGTCGGGCGTATCCAGGTACGCATAGGCATCGCCGGCGGCCACACGCGTGTAGGCCGGGATCTTGCCCGTCTGTGACATCGCCTCATAACGCTTGACGGCATCCTTCATGCGCCCGCGCGAGGCCAGCGCCACCACCTCGTCGGCGACGATCGCCTGGCGGAATTCGGCGTTCTCGAGCGTGTCGGGCACCTTCTTGATCAGCGCCTCGATCTCGGCCACGGCCTGATCGATGATGACGAAACGCTCCGGCCCGTTGATGACCTTCAGCTGCTGGCGCCCCCAGCGGATGCGCTGCGCGGCGGCGGCATGGTCGACATGCCAGGACTCGGCCTCCGTGAACCAGTCCGGATGCTGGCGCAGGTGCTCCTGCGCCAGCGTGGCGGCACCCTCGCGGGTCTCGCGCATGACTTCGTCGTGAAAGGCTTGCCGGTCGGTCGGCATGGCGCCGGCCGGTGCGTTGTCCGGCGGGTTGCCGGCGGCGTGGGTTGCCGCGGCATTGGCCGCTTCGGGCGATACGGGCAGCGGTTCGAGCACGCCGGGGCCCTGGGCGCTCCGTCCCGCCGGCGCGGCGGCAGCGGCGTCCGGAGACGGCACGCCCGGCGGCAGGATCACCGTGGGCGACGGCGCGGGTGCTGCCTCGGCGGCAGGCATCTGCGCGGGGGCGGGCGCTGCCGTGGCCGGGGCGTCGGCCGGCGGCACGGGCTGCTGCGCCACCAGCAAGGCCGCGGCCGGCGGCTCGGGCAAGGCTGCGTCACCGGCCATCACCGTGGTGGAGGCCAGCGCGGCGGGGCCGCTCGATGCGGCATCGCTCAGTTGTGCGTCGATCAGGCGGCGTGTGGCCGCGTTGGCGCTGTCGTCGATCGCTGCGTGCGCAAACAGGGGCGCGGTGCCGACCACCACAACGGTGGCGGCGGCAATGGCGCAGCGGCGGGGATGCCATGACGCGGCCGCGCTCGTGCGCTCGGCCGGCAGGCTCCAAAGAGTGGGCTCGTGGTTTGTCATTGTTCTGGTGTCCAGTAAGCGGCGCGTGCATGGGCACGCTCTCCGCATTGCATGGAAAGCGGCTGCGGCCGGTCAGCCCAGGCGGGCCGTACCGTTGGCGGCACGCAGGGGCGCGCGCATCGGCTTGGCGGGTGCCACGCCGCCAAAGGCACGCGTCATGGCAGCCCAGCGCGATTCGGCGCCAAGGTCTGGCGCCCCGGCGGGCGCAGACGAAGACACCATCACGGCATCCCGTGCCGGCGTGCCAAGGGGAATGGCAGGTGCGCCCGTCTGGACAAACGGGGCAGAGTCTTCTGGCACACGGCTCGCCACGTGCGGCGTCGCCGTGCCTGCGGCGGCTTCATGCGAGGTGCCGCCCTGCAGTTCCAGCGGAATCCCGAGGCGCATGGCTGCGTACACGGCTTCGCTCTTGTTGCGCACATTCAGGCGGCGGTACAGCGTGCAGGCGTGCGTCTTGACGGTGGCTTCGGAAATGCCGAGCAGGCGCCCGACACCCTTGACCGAATGTCCGCGCGAGAGCAGCACCAGCACTTCGTACTGCCGCAGCGACACATTGAGCCGCTCCGCTGCTTGCGCCGCATCGAGCGCCAGCGGCGCCGCAGCGTGCGGTGCGCGCGGCATCAGCGGCGGGTACGACTGGCCGCCGGCCAGCACGAGTTGCAGGGTTGCCAGGAGGACTTCCGGCGATTGCGTCTTGGAGGCGTACGCGTCTGCCCCGCATGTCATAGCAACGTGCGCCTCTTCGGGCGACAGACTTGCTGCAAGCAGCACCACGTGGCGCGCCTCGCTGCGGGCGATGGTTTCGCGCAGCAGCGTCGCATCGATCGGCGCTTCGGCCTCCTCCAGGCCGATCACGAGCAGATCGGCCTGCACATCGACGGGCTGCAGCTCGCCAAGCGCGCGTGCGGGCAGTGCGGGAGCAACGACTTCCAGGCCCAGGGCGGGATGCGCGAGCAGCTGCGCAAGTCCGGCTCGCAACAACGGATGATTCTCCAGCAGGACTGCTTTCATGGTTTCCTCGTTTTCTTGTGAAGCGATTCCGGTCACACATGCGCAAGCGCCCGCCGCGGCAAGCGCGCGCGCAGATGACCGTCGAAACCCCGGGACCGTCCGAGAAAGCGCCCTGCCACGCGCCGGGCCAAAGCCGCCGGTGGAAAAGCGAAGTGCGAATGCCGTGGGGACACATCCGATTCCGGATTCGCTTATAGGAAGAGCGTGTTCTGCACGTGCCGCGTGTGATGCATACGCCCTGCACTTGCAGAGTGACCGCACGTCATGGAGCAAGCATTGGGCCAGGCGCGTGCAGCGCAACATCTGCTTACATTTCCGGCACAAAAGCCGGGGGCGGGAAAGCGGCCGAGACCCGCAGTGGCAAAGGATTGCCGGGCTGATGCAGTGATTGCTGCAATGCAGAAAATACGCCCGGTTTCTGTAACGAATCTGTTACGTCTGCCCGGTGTGCGACGTCGGCGTGCTCCTACCGGCGGACGTCGTCTGAACGTTTTTACAACCTGTTTTAAAACTTACCGAGGCGCCCGTCAGACGCCACATTGCATGGACCTGCGCTGTCCGGTTGACAGCCGGATGACGCCGCTGTTACGGCTTGCGGCGCATGACGAATAGAAACAGGCTGTCGATGGCTCCCACCATGAAGATCAGCGCCGCGGCGGTGTGCAGCATCCACGTGCCATCCGGGAACGGCAGCGGGATCGACGTATGCGGAATGGCCGCCACCACACACGCCGCGACCGAGGTGCGCACCACCGGCACCCACCATGTCCGCTGCGCGGGCGGTGGATCGTCGCGATGGCGCGGCGCCGGCTCGGAGTTCTTGGCACGTTCGTCGGGCGTCGGGCAGGACATGCGGCGGGAGGAAGAAGTGATGGCCATGCTGCATTGTTGAACACAACCGGCCGAAGCGAAACCGAGAACAGCCGCATCCGAGCCGTTCATTTCCCCCGACAGAAATCGCCTAGGCCGATTGCGTGGCCAGGGGGGCCAGGTTCTGCAGCATGTCGGTGGTGATTTCAGCCAGGCCGTATTCCGGCTTCCAGCCCCAGTCGCGGCGGGCCACGCTGTCGTCGATCGAGTTCGGCCAGCTTGCCGCAATCGCCTGGCGGAAGTCCGGCGCGTAGTCCACTTCGAATGCCGGACGGTGCTTGCGGATTTCCGCCGCCAGCTGCGCCGGCGTAAAGCTCACCCCCGCGAGGTTGTAGCTGCCGCGCTCGGTGATGCGCTCGGCCGGCGCTTCCATCAGCTCGATGGTGGCCCGGATCGCGTCGGGCATGTACATCATGGGCAGCGCCTCGTCGCGGTCGAGAAAGCACGTGTAGCGCTCGCCCTTCACGGCGGAATGGAAGATGTCGATGGCGTAGTCGGTCGTGCCGCCGCCGGGTGCGGTCTTGTACGAAATCAACCCCGGATAGCGCAGGCTGCGCACGTCGACGCCATGGTGCTCGAAATACCAGCGGCACCAGCCCTCCCCCGCCAGCTTGGAGATGCCGTAGACCGTCCTGGGCTCCATGATCGTGCTCTGCGGGGTGCTGTCCGGCGGGGTGGTCGGGCCGAACGCCGCAATCGAGCTGGGCCAGAAGATCCGCTCGAGTTGATGGTTGCGCGCGGCCTCGAGCACGTTCAGCAACCCGTTCATGTTGAGCTGCCAGGCCCAGGTGGGCGACTGCTCGCCGGCCGCCGACAGCGCCGCCGCGAGGTGATAGATCTGCGTGATGCCGTGGCGCTCGATGATCTCGCGCAGCTGGCCGCGATCGGTCACGTCGAGCGTCTCGTGGCGGATCTGCGCGTGCCGGCCGCGCGGCACCATGTCGCTCGTCACGACGTTGTTGTTGCCGTAGCGCTCGGCCAGCGCGGCCGCCAGTTCGGTGCCCAGCTGCCCGTTCGCGCCGATGATGAGGATGCGTGGCGCCGCGCCCGCGGTGCCGCTCGTTCCAGTCCCGCTGCTCATCAGATGATCCCCAGTTCCTTGCCGGCTGTCTCGAAGGCCTTGAGCGCCGCATCGAGCTGCTCGCGCTCGTGCACCGCGCTGATCTGCACACGGATGCGCGCCTGCCCTTTGGGCACCACGGGATAGAAGAAACCGATCACGTACACACCGAGTTCCAGCAGGCGCTTCGACAGGGCCTGCGCCTTTTGTGCGTCGTACACCATGATCGGCACGATGGGGTGGTCGCCCGGCTTGATGTCGAAACCGAGTTCGACGATCTTGCGGCGGAAATACAGCGCGCTGGCTTCGAGCTTGTCGCGCAGGGCGGTATCGGCCTCCAGCAGGTCGAGCACCTTGATCGTTGCCCCGACAATGGACGGCGCCACGGTATTCGAAAACAGATACGGACGCGAACGCTGGCGCAGCAGCGCCACGACTTCCTTGCGCGCGCTGGTGAAACCGCCCGACGCCCCGCCCAGGCCCTTGCCCAGCGTGCCGGTGATGATGTCGATCTTGCCGAACACGCCGCGGTGCTCGTGCGAGCCGCGCCCGCGCTTGCCGAGAAAGCCCGTGGCATGGCATTCATCGATGCCCAGCAGCGCGCCGAATTCATCGCAGATGGTGCGGATTTCATCCAGCCGCGCAATCGTGCCGTCCATCGAGAACACGCCGTCGGTAAAGACGAGCTTGAAGCGCGCGCCCGCTGCGTCGGCGGCCTGCAACTGGGCGCGCAGGTCCTCCAGATCGTTGTGCTTGTACCGATAGCGCTGCGCCTTGCACAGGCGGATGCCGTCGATGATGGACGCATGGTTCAGTTCATCGCTGATGACGGCGTCCTCCGCGCCGAGCAGCGTCTCGAACAGCCCGCCGTTGGCGTCGAACGCCGAGCCGTAGAGGATGGTGTCTTCGGTGCCGAGAAACTTCGCCAGCCGGGCTTCCAGCGTCTTGTGCAGATCCTGCGTGCCGCAGATGAAGCGCACCGAGCTCAGGCCAAAGCCGTGCGTCTGCAGCGCCTCATGCGCGGCCTTCAGCACCTCGGGGTGCGACGACAGGCCCAGGTAGTTGTTGGCGCAGAGGTTGATGACCTCCTTGCCGTCGTCCGTGCGGATCACGCTGCCCTGCGGCGACGTGATGATGCGCTCGGTCTTGTAGAGACCCGCTTCGTCGATCGCTTCGAGCTCGCGGCGGATGTGCGTGTAGAAGGCGTCGGCACAAGCGTTGGCTGTCGTTGTCCCCATGGGGCTCCTCCTGTAGACTGCGCTGATCGATAAATCGAACAAGTTCGATATATCGAATAATTTGTTCAATTTACAAGATACCCACCGATGGCACAAGCCCCTGCCACCGATGTACTCGCCGACGGCCCCCCCGCCGTGGGCGCCAAGCTGCAAGCGCTGCGCCAGGCGCGCAAGATGTCGCTCGACGAGCTGTCGCGCCGCGCCGGCGTTTCCAAATCCATGCTCTCGCAAGTGGAGCGCAACCTCGCCAACCCCACGGTTGCCGTGCTGTGGCGCCTGGCCACGGCGCTGGGCGTGGGGCTGGCGGATTTCCTCTCGCCAGACGGCGCGGCGGATGCGGCGCCTGCGGTGACGGTCATCCCTGCTCACTCCATCCCAGTCATCAAAAGCCCGGATGGCAAGTGCGAATTGAAGATTCTTGGCCCGGTGGAACTGGCCGCGCGCTTTGAATGGTATGAACTCGCGATCCAGCCGGGTGGCGTGCTGGCCTCCGAACCGCATGAGGCGGGCGCGAAGGAGCATCTGTCCGTGCTGAGCGGCACGTTGACGGTGCAGTCAGGCCCGAGCGAGAAGAAGGTGCGGCATGGGGAATCGGCGCGTTATCCGGTGGATGTGCAGCACGCGATTTCCAACGCCGGCAAGACGGTGGCGACGGCGCTGCTGGTGGTGGAGTATGCGCAGTAGCGCCGCAGATGAGCCGGCTACGCCGCCTGCAGCGGCGGCACCCGCCACACCCGCGGCAGCAGCATCCCGAGCATCAGCCCGCGCAACGCCATGAAGGCCAGCATGGCGACCCACAGCCCGTGGTTGCCCCACAACGGCTGCAGCGTGACCGACAACCCCCAGAACGCCACCGCCGCCACGGCCATCGTCACGAGCAGTTCGCGCGTGCGCGTCGCACCGATGAATACGCCGTCAAACTGGAAGCCCCACACCGACGCAACCGGCAGCAGCGCCGCCCACACGAGGTAATGGCGCGCGGCTTCGCGCACGGGCGGCTGGTCGGTCAGCACGCCGATGATGGCGGCGCCGGCAAGCGCATACACGGCCGCGAAGAGGCCCGCCCCGAGCACGGACCAGAACGTCGACACGCGGATCGCCATGCGCAGCGCAGCCCGATCCCGCGCGCCCAGCGCGGCGCCCACCAGGGCTTCCGCCGCATGCGCGAAGCCGTCCAGGCCATAGGCCATGAAGGTCAGGAAGTTGAGCAGCAGCGCGTTGGCGGCCAGCACCACGTCGCCCTGCCGGGCGCCCGCGTGGGCAAACCAGCCGAAGGCAGCCAGCAGGCAGAGCGTGCGCAGGAAGATGTCGGTGTTCAGGCCCATCAGGCGGCGCCACGCGTCGGGCGCCATCAATTCGGCGCGCGTGAGCGGCGGCAAGCCCGTCGGCCGCTGCAGCCACAGCAACAGCATGCCGAGCGCAAAGCCGGCCATGTCGGCCAGCGCCGTCGCCGCGCCAATGCCGCCGACGCCCATGCCGGCCCCAAGCACCAGACCCAGCACCGCAGCCATGTTGACCGCGTTGATGAACACCTGCAGCAGGAGCGCGCGCCGCACCTGCTGCCGCCCGAGCAGCGTGCCGAGAACCACGTAGTTGGCGAGCGCGAACGGCGCCGACCAGATCCGCGCGTGGCAATAGACGTCGGCCATGCGCGTGACGGATTCGCTTGCCCCCAGCAGCGCCAGGGTGATGCGGATGGCTGGCACCTGCAGCACGAGCAGCGCCGCGCCGATGGCCCACGCCAGCAACAGTGCGCGGACCACGCTCGCTCGCAGCGCACGCGTATCGCCGGCCCCGTGCGCCTGCGACACGAGACCCGTCGTCCCCATGCGCAGGAAGCCGAAGCCCCAGAATACGAAGTTGAAGAACACGCCACCCAGCGCCACGCCGCCGATGTATTCGGGCCCCGGCAGGTGCCCCGCCA
The DNA here is from genome assembly GCF_905397375.1 of Ralstonia mannitolilytica. Taxonomy (GTDB): domain Bacteria; phylum Pseudomonadota; class Gammaproteobacteria; order Burkholderiales; family Burkholderiaceae; genus Ralstonia; species Ralstonia mannitolilytica. The sequence goes on along the minus strand of NZ_CAJPVG010000001.1, from coordinate 816,617 downwards.
CGGCCGTATCCACGGCCGACAGGATGGGCTGGGTCAGGTTGGCGAGGACGATGGGAAAGGCCAGCATCAGCACGCGCCGGTGCCACTGCGCGGGTGATGCAGGTGCAACCGAAGTGACGGAAGAGGACTCCATGCGGGCAAAAAACTGGCGGAAACAGTGAAAAAGCGGTGCAACCGCCCTTGATTTCGCTATCATTGCGCCCCATTGCGAGCTCCGGCAATCGAGCGGCACGTGCGGCACCCCGCACAACGTCGCCGGTGACTATACGCGAATCCCCCCGGAGGGCAGGCATCGTGCCCCGCCCTTCATCGCGACCGGACTGGTGCGGTTGATGCTTCGCGTCAGCCGGCACCCGCATGTCCCAGGCTGGTGACACCCACCACACGGGACGGTGGGCGATGCCCAAACCGCATCGCCTCGTTAGAACGAAGCGGACTCCTCACCAAACCGCGATGCCCTGTCGAGCCTCCGACTCGCCGGGGTGGAGACTCCTCTTGGAAAAAAACGTACAACGCAACCTTGGCGCCTGGGCCCTGATGCTGACCGGTCTGGGCTCGATCATCGGTTCGGGCTGGCTCTTCGGTGCCGGCCATGCCGCGCAGGTGGCCGGCCCCGCGGCCATCTTCACGTGGGTCATCGGCGCCGTCGTCATCCTCGCCATCGCCCTGACGTACGCCGAACTGGGGGCTATGTTCCCCGAGTCGGGTGGCATGGTGCGCTACGCACGCTACTCGCATGGCTCGCTGGTCGGCTTCGTGGCGGCCTGGGCCAACTGGATCGCCATCGTCACCGTGATCCCCATCGAGGCCGAGGCCTCCATCCAGTACATGAGCTCGTGGCCATGGCCGTGGGCGCAAGGCCTGTTCCAGAACGGTGAGCTGACGCCGGTCGGACTGGCACTCTCGGCAGTGCTGGTCGTCGTGTACTTCCTTCTGAACTACTGGGGCGTGAAGGTGTTTGCCAAGGCCAACAACGCCATCACGATCTTCAAGTTCATCATCCCGGCGGCGACGGCCGTGGCGCTGGTGGCGGCGGGCTTCCATCCGGGCAACTTCGGCATGGGCGATGCCGCGAGCGGCACGGCGCAGGGCTTCGCACCGTACGGCTGGTCTGCCGTGCTGACGGCCATTGCCACCAGCGGCATCGTGTTCGCGTTCAACGGCTTCCAGAGCCCGATCAACCTCGCGGGCGAGGCGCGCAACCCGGGCCGCAACGTGCCCATCGCGGTGATCGGCTCGATCCTGCTGGCGGCGGTGATCTACGTGGCGCTGCAGGTCGCCTTCCTGGGCGCGGTGCCGCCGGAATCGCTGGCCGGCGGCTGGCACGGCATCGACTTCCACTCGCCGTTCGCCCAGCTGGCGATCGCGCTGAACCTGAACTGGCTTGCGCTGGTGCTGTACATCGACGCGTTCGTCAGCCCCTCGGGCACGGGCAGCACGTACATGGCCACCACCACGCGCATGATCTACGCCATGGAGCGCAACAACACCATGCCTGCCATCTTCGGCCGCGTGCATCCGGTGTTTGGCGTGTCGCGCCCGGCCATGTGGTTCAACCTCGCGGTGTCGTTCATCTTCCTGTTCTTCTTCCGCGGCTGGGGTGCGCTGGCGGCTGTCATTTCGGTGGCGACGGTCATCTCGTACCTGACGGGGCCGATCAGCGTGATGTCGCTGCGCCGCAGCTCGCCGCAGCTGCATCGTCCGCTGCGCCTGCCGGGCCTGTCGCTCATCGCGCCGTTCGCCTTCGTGTGTGCGTCGCTGATCCTGTACTGGGCCAAGTGGCCGCTGACAGGCGAGATCATCGTGCTGATGCTGGTGGCCCTGCCCGTGTACTTCTACTACCAGGCCAAGGCCGGCTGGCCCGACTTCAAGACCGAGCTCAAGGGCGCCTGGTGGATGATCGCCTACCTGCCGACCATCGCCGCGCTGTCGTACTGCGGCAGCACGCAGTTCGGCGGCCATGGCTACATCCCGTACGGCTGGGACATGGGCATCGTGGCGGCCATCTCGCTGGTCTTCTACCACTGGGGCGTGGCCAGCGGCTGGCACACGCGCTATCTGGAAGAAGTCGACAGCGTGCACGAAGAGGCCCGGCTGCACGGCGGCCAACGTGCGCCGCGCGGCGTGCCGCAGAGCATCTGAGCGGCGGCTCACCGCTGCACCGAAGACAACGCCCGACCGGCTCGCCGGCGGGCGTTTTTCTTTGCGCGCAAGCGCTTGCGTTCGGAGAACGTGTCATTGGGCCACGCCCCTCCGTGGTGGGGCATCCGGACCGCCAGCCCGCGCCGCTGCTGGCGTCACAAAAAGTTCATTCAACTCTATGTTCAGGGGACCGTTTAGCAGAATGTCCGATCCTGCGCTCGCTGCCCTGACCCATGACGTCCTCGCCGCTCCCCCTGCCTGCGGGCATCGCTCCCGAGATGCTGCGCACGGTGTTCCAGCCGATCTTTCGCCTTGCCACCGCGGAAGTGCTCGGTTATGAAGCGCTGCTGCGCGGGCCGGTCGGCTCGGCCATGGAGACACCCGCGGCGCTGTTCGCGGCGGCCCGCGACACGGCCGGCGCGATCGCGCTGGAGACCGCCGCCGCACGCCTGGCCATCGCCCGCTTCTCGGCCATGCGGCTGCCGGGCAAGCTGTTCCTGAACTTCAGCGCCCAGGGCGTGCGGCAGCTGCTGCAAGATCATGCCCGGCTGCTGCACGCGATTGCCGACCACGACCTCCACCCCTCGCGCATCGTCATCGAGCTGACCGAGCAGACGCCCATCGACGACCTGCCGAGCTTCGCGCAGGCGCTGTCGGTGGCGCGGGACTTCGGCCTGCAATGCGCGCTCGACGATTTCGGCACCGGCAATGCCAACCTCAACCTGCTCATCGAGCTCACGCCCGACTTCATCAAGCTCGACAAGTATTTCCTGCGCGACATCGCCAAGCATCCCGCCAAGCTCGACATCGCACGCTCCTTGCAGCAGACGCTCAAGGGCGGTGCCACCAGCATCATCGCCGAAGGGCTGGAGACCGAAGACGAGCTGGGCGTGGTGCGCGACCTAGGCATCCGGTTCGGGCAGGGCTTCTTCCTGGCGCGCCCGCACGACACACCGGCGAGCGACATGTCGAATCACGCGGCACGCGTGCTGCAGTCTTCGCAGATTGCGGTGTTTCCACAGGCCGTGCGCGTGGGGTGGCGTGCCATCACGGCCAGCAAGCTGCTGCGTGTGGCGCCCACCCTGCCCCTGCGCAGCAGCAATGACGACGTGCTCCAGCTGTTCAACCGCCACCCCGACCTGCACGCCGTGGCGCTCCTCGATGAAGACGAACGCCCGCTCGCGCTCATCGCGCGCCGCGCCTTCATCGACCGCTATGCGATGCCGTATCACCGCGAGCTGTACGGCAAGAAGCCGGCGCTGGCGTTTGCCAACCGGCAGCCGGTGCTGGTGGAAAAATCGGCCTCGCTCGAAGACATGTCGGCGCTGCTGATGAGCGAAGACCAGCGCTACCTGACCGACGGCTTCATCATCACCGAGAACGGCCGCTACCTGGGCCTGGGCACCGGCGAAGAACTCGTGCGCACCGTCACGGAAATCCGCATCGAGGCCGCGCGCTACGCTAATCCGCTCACGTTCCTGCCGGGCAACATCCCGCTGAACCTGCACATTGAACGTCTGCTGGAAGCGCGCGCGGAGTTCTACGCCTGCTACGTCGACCTCAATCACTTCAAGCCCTTCAACGACCAGTACGGCTACTGGCAGGGCGACGAGATGCTCAAGATGGCCGCCGCCGTGCTGGCCGCCGCGTGCGAGCCCACGCGCGATTTCCTGGGCCACGTGGGCGGCGACGATTTCCTGATCCTCTTCCAGAGCGCCGACTGGCGCGCGCGCATCGCGCAGGCGATGGCGGCATTCAACGCCAACGCCCTGGCCATGTATACGCAGGCCGACCGCGCGGCCGGCGGCATTCACGCAGAAGACCGCAAGGGCCTTCCCGCCTTCTTCCGCTTTGTGACGATGGCCGTGGGGGCCCTGCATGTCCATCCCGGCGCGGCGCGCAACAGCGACGACATCGGCACCGCGGCGGCGCTCGCCAAGCGGCGTGCAAAGCAGAGCGAGAGCGGGTTCCATCTCGAAGCGATGTACCCTGCACAGGCCTTCACCATGGCGTAGGAGAGCGCCGGCGAGCGTCAGCAAAGTTTGCACCGAGAAGCCGCGGCAAATAGCCGCGGTAAAAATGACAAAAACGTCCATGCACGTGCAGCGCGCTCAACGTTTTGCATTTTCTGCATGTCACATTTACACGGCCATGTGGCGACCTGCTCCCACCCCGGCGAATTAGGCCAAGAACGGCTTTCTTATTGGGGTTTCGGAGTGTCAGCGAAACCCTTACAGTCTCGCCCGCGATTCGCCTTTTCGATGTAGTCGAGACCCCGACAAGAAGCACGACGGTACGAAGCAACAGGGTTTTTTGGGCGCGTCTTCACGCCTCGTCACCTCCCCCGGCTTGTGGCGCTTTTTCAACTTGGGACACCCCGAGATTGGCGGAGCCTTGCCCAACGCCGGAGAAGTGGCGAGTGATCAACGCCGTGGCCCCCATGCCACTGCCCCACTTGCAAGGAAGTCCTGTTTCATGCGTACCCGTCTGTTCTCCCTGGGCTTGATCGCCGGCGCAACGTTTGCGCTTTTTTCGGCGCCCAGCCAAGCGTCCTGCGTTGCCAATCCGCCCACGCAATCCAACGCCACATTCCCCGCCAGCCTGACCGGCAAGCTCGCGTATCACAGCTATGTGAGCTACGGCGATGGCACCAGCCAGATCTTCATCTACGACTTCGCTGCGCGCACGCTCACGCAAGTCTCCAAGGCGACCTGGGGCATCCAGGATCCGATGAACGCCGTGTTCAGCCCGGATGGCAAGTGGCTCGCCTTCATGGGCATCAAGAACAACGCGTGGAACCTGTTCTTCTGGCAGATCGGCACGAGCAACATGCCGATCAACCTGACCAACAGCAGCGGCCAGACGCGCAATGAAGACCCGAAGTTCAGCGCGGACGGCAAGTCGCTGTACTTCAAGCAGAACGGCGACGTGATGCAGGCCGCGCTGTCGTACACGAGCTCTGGGCCGGTGTTCACCTCGGTAGTGAACCTGACCCGCACGGCGCCTTCGCAGGAAAACTCGATGCCGTTTGCCACGCCGGACGGCACGGCGATCTTCTACACCACGGGCACCGGCTCGGGCATGGGCCTGTACAAGCAGACCGTGGGCAGCACCGCGAAGGTGGCCTTCGACACGCCGGCGGGCCTCGCCACGTACTACCCGATCGTGCGGGCCGACGGCACCGTGTTCTACGCACGCTGGCACGACGCTGCCAGTCAGGCCGACCAGATCTACACCAAGGTCAACCCGGGCGACACGCCGAACCAGCTCTCGCTCAACGACTGCAACAGCAACAACTCCGACCCGGCCCCCGTCAACGGCACGAACTACGTGTTCTTCTCGTCGACGAGCGCGGGCGGCTACCAGCTCTACCTCGGCGACGTGACCACCGGCCAGCGCTGGAGCCTGTCGCAGTTTGGCGTGAACTCGGATACCAGCAAGGCGAAGCTCGGCTCGAACTACTACGCCGGCGGCGGCGCCGCGGCGGCGGCACCGGCCGTCACGCTGCTCTCGCAAGGCAAGCCGGCCAGCGCATCGTCGAGCTACAGCGCGAGCCTGGGTCCGGCCTATGCGTTTGACGGCAACACGACCAACACACGTTGGGATTCGATCGAAGGCAGTGCCGCCGGGACGCAATGGCTGATGGTTGACCTCGGCACGACGCGCACCATCACCGGCGTCGACCTGTACTGGGACGCGGGCGCCAAGGTGTATTCCATCCAGACCTCCAACGACGGCGTGAACTGGACCAACCTCTACTCGACCTCGAACGGGGCGTCCTGGGGTCACACGTCGCTGGCCAACCTGAAGGGCAGCGGCCGCTATGTGCGCATGTACGGCACGCAGCGGGCCACGCAATGGGGCTACTCGGTGAACGAGATGCAGGTGTGGGGCTACTGATCGGCAAGCCGCAGATCGGGCATCGCTGACCTGACAACGCCCCGGTGGCTTCGGCCATCGGGGCGTTTGTCATGGGCGGGCGGTTGAGGGCTAACCCGTAGATTGTCAAAACCTGAACATTCAGGCCGGCTCGGGCTGGGCACGATGGCGGCTCCGCACCCCGCCAGAGGATCGACGATGCCCTCCCGTACCCCGCCGCACACGACACCGCCGCACGGCATCAGCCGGCGCGACTTCCTGACGCTGGGCACCGCCGCCGCGGGCCTGGGCGCCCTGGGCCTGAGCCTGCCGGAAGCCGCGCACGCTGCCGATGCCAACTGGCATGCCGGCCAGCTCGTGCACCTGATTCCGGCGGCCAGCCACAACCGGTTCCTCATCAAGGCATCGTTCCAGGCGCCGCTGCCGCGTGCGCCGTGGCTGCTCGTCAACGGCAAGCGCATCGCCGGCGAGCAGACCGATACCGCTGGCCGCTTCTGGCGCTTCGACGCGCGCAGCCTGCAAGCGGATACGCCGTACACGCTGCGCATCGTCGATGCCGGCGGCAAACCGCTGGCCGATGCCTGGTCGCTCAAGACCTTCCCCGCGCCCGGCGCCACGCCGGCACGCCTGCGCATCCTGGCCTACACGTGTGCCGGCGGCTACGACGGCCCACCCCTGGCCGGCAAGACGGCGTGGCTCGACATGAACGCACGCCGCCGCCTGCTGGCGCGCGGCATGTCGTTCGCGCCCGACACCGTGATCGCCAACGGCGACCACATCTACTGGGATCTCCAGACCTCGCAGAACAAGCCGTTCGCGCGCCAGGTGCGCGAGCTCATGTGGGAAAAGTTCGGCGGCGCGCTCGACATGTCGGTGCCGATGTCGCATCCGAAGAACGAAGCCATCTTCACCCGCGTGTGCGACTACCAGATCGCCGGTCTGTACGGCACCACGCTGCGCTCCACACCCGCGTACTTCCTGACGGACGACCACGACACCTTCGAGAACGACGAGTTCGATGACAAGGTCGCCACGCTGCCGCCCGAACCGTACGGCCTGGTCGGCGCGGAGCTGACGCAGCACCGCTATTACCCCGAGTTCCTGCCCGATGCCAACCGCCCCGTGTGGCTGCCCGGCGGCGACAAGGCCGGCATGCCTGCCGACACGAACAGCGCCTTCGGCACGCTGCGCTATGGCGCCCTGCTCGAAGCCGTGCTGTACGACTGCCGCCGCTTTCTCGACAACAAGGGCATGCACGCGCGCGTGGTGCCGCAATGGGTGGAAGACTGGGTCGTGGCACGCACGCGCGCAGAAGACACCGCGCATTTCTTCCATGTGCCGTCGCTGCCGTTTGCGTATTCATCGGGCAAGCTCGGCGACTGGTATCCGGATCTGCTCGACAAGAAGAGCGGGCGGCTGGTCGGCAACGTGCCCAAGCCGGGCTGGCAGAGCGGCTGGCATGCGCAGCATCAGCGCCTGGTCGCTGCGCTGGCGCAGCAGAAGCGCCGCGCCGCAGTGATCGTGCAGGGAGACTTCCACGCATCGGCCGCCGGGTCGATGTCGCGCTCGGGCGAGCTCGCACTCGCGCAACCCGTCCACACGGTCATGACGGGCACGCTGGGCACGGGCGACCTGGCATTTCCGTCGGCCTTCCGCAGCATCGAGACGACGCCGGCGTTGTCGGTCGCCATGCAGGAAGCCCTGCGCCCGACCGAGAAGAACGGCTTCACCATCATCGACGTGGCGCCCGAGAAGATGACGTTCTCGCTGTTCACGTGGCGTCCGCCCGAGCCAGTGGAGGCCATCGACACGCTGCAGCCCGCGCTGGTGTACGAGGTGCCGCGCTTGGCCTGAGGGCGCGGCGTCAGTCGGCGCGCGTTGCGGTGGCGCTCACCAACAAGGCCATGTCGTCGATTTCGATATGGCCGTAGCGCAAGCGGATCGCGCCCAGCTTGACGAGCGCCTGCAGCTCCTTGCTCAGCGTCTGGCGGCTGATGCCGAGCATCATGGCCAGCGCGTCCTGCGAAGTGGAGATGGTCGTACGCCCTTCTGCCGACTGCGAGACGTCGCCATGGGCGAGCATCGCAATGCGCCTCGCCACGCGCGCCCGCGTGCCCTGCAGCGCCGCACCGGCGAGCGAACCATAGGCGAGCCGCAGGCGCGTGGCCACCAGCCGCGCCATCGCGCCGGCAAAGGCGGCATCGCGCATCAACGCGTCGAAGCGCTCCCCGCTGACGGCCAGCACTTCGGCGTCTTCCAGCGCAATCGCGCAATGGCCGCGCGGTTGCTGATCGAGCGTCGATACGCCGCCAAACCAGTTGCCCGGCTCGACAAGCGCGAGGATGGCCTCATCGCCGTCGGCATTGAAGACCGACAGTTTCAGCACGCCGCCGGCCACACCAAAGAACGCGTGTGAACCCGCGCCGACCGGATCGCCCTGACGGAACAGCAACCCGCCCGCCGCCACCGGCACCGGAACGGACGCCTCCAGCAGCGCATCGGCCGCATGCCGCGGCAGGCTGCTGAACCAGGCGTTGCTGTAGAAGACCGCGCTATCCACGGCGCCGCCCCAGCACCCAGCCCACCGACAGCACATAGCGGCTGCCGCCCTCCACCCGCGTGACACTGTGCTCACATGCATCGGGGCGGAACAGCTTGATGCGCCGCGTCTGGAAGATCGGGCTGGCGCAGACGAATTCCCCGCCCGAACGCGGCGACTTCAGCACGATGTTGAGCCGGTAGTGGCGGCCATCGGCGACCGGGTCGGTATGTGGGGGAATCTCCGCCCCGTCCGGATAGCGGATCAGGTAGCTGTCGAACGGGAGCGGCCACAGCGCGGTGGCCAGCAGCATCTTGTCGTAGCCCGTGCCCTGGCGGCCGCGCTGCCAGCGGAAGGCGGTCGTGAAGAATGCGCGCAAGGAAGACATGGCATCGGCAGGTAGGGGAACGCCGCCATCTTAGCCGCGAACACAACGTGCGGACAGATGCCCTTTTGGCCAATGCACGCGGCCACGCGGGTGCCCCGTGCCCACCCCGCCTTGCATGCCAGGCTGCATGGACTATCGTGTCAGAACAGCGTTGCGGGGGCTACATGCCCATCGAGCTCAACCACACCATCGTCTGGTGCCGCAACAAGGAGCGCTCCACACGCTTCCTGCGCGACATCCTCGACTTGCCCGAGCCGATTCCGTTCGGGCAGATGCTGGTCGTCCCGCTATCGAACGGCGTGTCGCTCGACTTCTTCGACAGCGACTCGCCGATCGCCATGCAGCACTATGCCTTTCTCGTGAGCGACGCCGAGTTCGACCGCGCGTTTGCGTCCATCCAGGCGCAGGGGCTGCCGTACTGGGCCGACCCCGGCAAGCACCGGGCCAATGAAACGTACGCGCACAACGGCGGGCGCGGCCTGTATTTCGACGATCCCGACGGACACCTTCTGGAAATCATGACCCGGCCCTATGACCTTGCCGGCTGAACCAGCCCGGACCCTGGCGTTACGCCCGCACCACCTCGTACCGCATCTCGACGAACGTGTCCTTGTACGGCAGCGCCGAGGTGAGCTTCAGCGGCGGCGTGACGATGCGGCGCGGCAGCAGCGGCAGGCCGCCACCCAACACCACCGGCATCACCTGCACGATCAGCTCGTCAAGCAGCCCCGCATCGAGAAACTGGCCGGCCAGCTCGCCGCCGCCGACGATCCATACGTTGCGGCCGCTGGCGGCGGCCAGCATGTCCCGATGGACTGGCGCCACATCGCCGTGTGCGAAGCGGATGTCAGCGCCTTCCACGCGCGGCAGCGTGCGCGACGTGAAGACCCACGCCGGCGCCGCATACGGCCACGGCTGCGCGTGCTCCGTGCCCGGCTTGACGAGCTCTCGCAGCAGCCATTCATACGTGGAGGCGCCCATCGCCAACGCGCCGACCTCGCGGATGAAGCCGTCGTAGCTCGTGCCCTCGAGCGAGCCGAACTGCATCAGCCAATCGAGCGAGTGGTCCGGCGTGGCGATGAACCCGTCGAGGCTGCTGGCGGCGTAGTACTGGGTCTTGGACATGGCATGCGCTCTCGTTGTTGTTCGGGGGACCGCAATGCTACGGGATCGGCAGCGCGCGAGTTTTAGATCGGCTGAGGCGCAACGGACGCCGTCGCCCCAGCGCATGCCTGGGCCGCTACAATCGGCGCCCCGCCTTTTCCAACGCCGGCACGGATGCCCTACGGACTCATCGCCTTTGACTTTGACGGCACACTGGCCGATTCCTTCGACGCGTTCGTCGATGCACTGAATGCGGCAGCAGCGAAACACGGATTCCACCGGCTCGAAGGTGCACGGCTGGCGCAGGCGCGCGGAGCATCGGCGCGCGACGTCATGCGCCTGCTGGATGTGCCGTTGTGGAAGGCCCCCGCCATCACCCTCGAGATGCGGCAGCAGATGCGTGAGCGCATCGCCCAGACCCGCCTGTTCGACGGCGTCGCGGACACGCTCGCAACACTCGCAGGGCGTGGTGTGCGTCTGGCCATCGCCACATCCAACGCCGAGGACAACGTGCGGGCCGTGCTGGGGCCGGCAACACGGTGGGTCCACCACTACAGCTGCGGCATCTCGGTATTCGGCAAGGCGCGCAAGCTGGCGGCGCTCACGGCCTCGACACGCGTGCGCCCGGAAGACGTGCTGTATGTGGGTGACGAAATGCGCGACGCCGATGCGGCGCGCGCCGCAGGCATCGCGTTCCGGGGAGTGGCCTGGGGATACACGGCGCCAGACGCGTTGCAGCAACACGCGGGGGCGCCGCTGCTCGGCCGGCCGGAGGATTTGCTGGCCTTGTAGCAGCGGCCGCAGCGCTGGCGGCAGTCCGGTGCCATCGCTGCACGCCGGCGCCGCCGCCCCGCTCTCAGCGCTCCGGGCCCAAGTCGTCGACGGCGCGCCCGCCGGCGGAGTGCAGCGCCGCTTCGGCGGCATCCACCTCCGAAGGCTCGGCTTCGATGGTCAGCAGGAAACGCCCGCCGATCACGACGTTCTGAAACTTGCGCTCGTACGTCTCGGCAATCTCGCCGCCGGGCTCGTAGTCGCCGCAGAGGAAGTTGCCGCACAAGGCGCCTGCCTCGTCAGCCTGATGCGACAGCGCCACGCGCTCGCGTGCGAGGCCCGTGCTCAGCACGGCGAGGCGGGCCGCTTCGGCGGCGGCGGAGTCTGTGAAGATGCGGACGATGGTGGGCATGGGGGTTCTCCTGGCTGGTGAACCCGAACATCGACGCATCGGCCGTGCCCGCCAATGTGCCCGGTGAGCGACTCAGAACAGCGCCATCTGGCGCATCCCGAACCCGATCGCTTCTTCCACGCGCATGCGCGCATGCGACAGCGAACCCTCGATGCCAGACAGCGTGCCGGCCAGCCAGCGGTAGACCAGCGGCAGCTGACCGCGCGGGCTGAGGTGGATTTCACCGAGCTTCTTGCCGCGCTTGTCGCGGTAGTAGTGGGAGCGATAGCCGCGTTCCCAATGCGTGATCGGGCCGCGCCATTGGCGCGGGCGACTCGGTTTGGCGGGGGGTGTTTCGGTGGGCGGCGCCGACACCGGTTCCTCCCAGCCGAATGCGGGTTTGGCGAACAGCGGCAAACCTTCCAGATCGGGGTCGAAATCCATCGTCGTACGCTCAAGCTAGCGCCGCCGCTGGCTTTGCAGACACTCACGGCGCGTAGCCCGCATGATACCTGGGTTTGTGGCCAACGGCACGTGCAAACGCAAGCGGGCCGGGCACCGGCGCAACGTTGCAGCGCGCGGGCCGTCCTTGCTTCGGTATCATGGCCGCTTCCTCCCTCAGGCCGGTAGCCGCATGAAGATCGACTGCAACGTTCCCAAAACCGCCCGACTCGCGTGCGCCCTGTTGTTGGCTGCCGCGTGCGCCCTTCCCGCCCATGCCGAAGAAGGCGCGCTTGCGCCGCTGATCCGCCATCTGGCCGATCGACTCGTCACCGCAGATCAGGTCGCCCTGAGCAAATGGGACAGCGGCCAACCCGTCTATGACGCGGCACGCGAAGCGCAGGTCATTGCCAATGTCTCGGGCGAAGCGCCGGCATACGGGCTGGCCCCCGTCGATGTGGGGAGCGTGTTTGCCGACCAGATCGAAGCCAACAAGGAAGTGCAGTACGCCCTGCTCAATGACTGGCGCCGGGCCGGGGCCGCACCCCAAGCGCAGCGGCAGAGCCTGCGCGACGTCATCCGGCCCAGGCTGGACGGCTTGCAGAAATCCATCCTGCAAGCGCTGCGCGACGCGGCCCCGGCACGCGGCCGCGCGGATTGCCCGGTGCAGGTGGCAAAGGAAGTCGAGCGCGTCACGCGGGAGCAGTCGCTCGACACGCTGCATCGCATTGCACTGGACCGCGCGACAGCGCGGCTGTGCGTGGCGCACTGAGCTGCGCTGCGGCGCCATGAAACAGCGGCGCGGCCCCTCGGCGGGGCGCGCCGCAACGTGCATGCTCAGGAGAGAGGCCGGGCCCCCATCGGCCCCGAATCAGCCCAGATCCACCGGCACGAAGATCTTCGTGTCGTCACGCTGCACGAGCAATGCGACATGCTTGCCGGCGCGATCCACCAGCGTGCGCAGCTCCTGCACCGACGACACCGGCGTACCGTTGAGCGACAGGATCACGTCGCCCGGCTGGATCCCGACCTTGGCCGCGGGGCCCGTCGCATCCATCACGACCAGGCCGCCGGCCAGACCGCTCTGCCGCTTCTCTTCCGGCTGCAGCGGCCGCACCGCCAGACCAAGGCGGCCCTGGTTGGGCGCAGCGTTGTCGCTGGAGGCCACCTTCGCGTCCTTGGCGGCGCCCACGGTTACCGACAACGTGACCGGCTTGCCCTGACGCATCACCTGCAGCGGTACCGTCGTCCCCGGCTTGATGTCGGCCACCTGCTCCGGCAGATCGCCCGATCGATCGATGTGCACGCCGTTGATCTGCAGGATGACGTCGCCGGGCTGCAAACCGGCCTTGGCCGCGGGGCCGCCGTCTTCCACGGAGTTGACGAGCGCGCCCTCGGGCCTGGGCAGCCTGAAGGAATCGGCCAGCGACTGGTCGACCTCCTGCACCGCAATGCCCAGGCGCCCGCGCGTGACCTTGCCCGTAGCGACGAGTTGCTGCTCCACCTTCATCGCCACGTCGATCGGCACGGCGAATGACAGGCCCTGGTAGCCGCCGGTCTGGCTGTAGATCTGCGAATTGATGCCGATGACCTCGCCACGCTGGTTGAACAGCGGGCCGCCCGAGTTGCCGGGGTTCACGGCCACATCGGTCTGGATGAACGGCACATAGGTGTCGTCGGGCAGCGAGCGCGACTTGGCGCTCACGATGCCAGCGGTGACGGTGTTCTCAAAGCCGTACGGCGAGCCGATCGCCACCACCGGCTCACCGACCTTGGTGTTGGCCGGGTTGCCGATCTGCACCACCGGCAGGTTCTTGGCCGAGATGCGCAGCACGGCCACGTCGGACTGCTTGTCCACGCCCAGCACCTTGGCCTTGAATTCGCGGCGGTCCGTCAGCTTGACGTTCACTTCTTGCGCGCCATCCACCACGTGGGCGTTGGTGAGGATCAGCCCATCGGCCGAGACGATGAAGCCCGAGCCCAGGCCGCGCACGATCTGGTCACCGCGCTGCTGCGGCATCTGCGGCATGAAACGCTTGAAGAATTCGGCGAACGGATCATCGGGGCTCATGCCGGGCGGCAGCCCCTGCATGCTGGTGCGCTGCGCATGCGCGGTGGTGCTGATGTTGACCACCGCGGGGCCATAGCGCTCGACGATGCCGGAAAAGTCCATCGGCGCCGGCACGGCCACCGGGGCCGTTGCAGCGGCGGGGGCTGTCACCGCGGCCACGGGAGCGGCCACGGCGCGCGTGATCATGTCTTTCTGCAGATACGCATAACCGCCTGCAACGGCGACCACGGCGGCCAGGCCGGCCGCGCTGCGTGCCAGGGTTTGACGTGTCATTGTCGTGTCCTCTCTTGCTGGTGCGAGGGCAACGGCGGGCGGACTCGCCTGCGGTGCCCATCGGTTGCAGGCATCGTAGGCGGCCAGACTTAAACGAGACTTAAACGCGGGGGCGGCACCTGGCGTCACATGCCGCCCGCCTGGCTATGCACGCGCCTGAAACGGAAAGCGCAGCACGACACGCAGGCCGCCTCCCTCGCGCTCCTCCAGAGCCAGCGTGGCGTCGTGCGCCTGGGCGATCTCGCGCACGATCGCGAGCCCCAGGCCGCTGCCGCCCGTGGGCGCCTGCGTGGGGCGGTAGAAGCGGTCCAGCACGCGCTCGCGCTCTTCGGCGGGAATGCCGGGGCCGTTGTCTTCCACCACGAGCTGCGCGCCGCCGTCGGGTGCATGGCCGGTGATCACGTCGACGCGCGCGCCGCGTGGGCAATAGCACAGCGCGTTGTCGACGAGATTCACGAGCAGCACGCGCAGCGCATCGGCATTGCCGATCACCGACGCGGGCTGCGACTCCACGGCGATGCCCAGGTCGATGCCCTTCTGCACCGCCGTTGCCGAGAGCTCGCCCACCACGTCGGCCGCCACCGCATCGATCGCAACCGGCGCACGCTGCGTATCGGCGGCGCCAGGCTCCTGCCGCGCCAGCGTCAGCAGCTGGCCGACGAGGCGGATCATGCGCTCCACACCGCGATGCAGATCGGCGTGCGCCGCGCGGCGTTCGTCCTCGTCCTGCGCGCGGTCGGCCACCTGCAGCTGCAGCTTGAGCGCGGCCAGCGGCGTGCGCAGCGCATGCGCCGCATCGGCGACGAACGCGCGCTGATGCGCGAGCGCTGTCCCGAGCCGCACCAGCAGGTCATTCAGCGCGTTGGTGAGCGGGCGAATCTCGGCAGGCAGCCCATGCGTGGGCAGCGGCGACAGCGCTGCCGCATCGCGCGTCTGCACTTGCTGGGCGACTGTCCCCAGCGGCGCGAGCCCCCGCCCCACCGCCAGCCATACGATCCAGGCGAGCAGCGGCAAGAGGATCAGCAGCGGGGCGACTGTCCGCAGCGCCATGCGCGCCGCCACCTCGTGCCGCGCGCTGTAGGGCTGCGCGATCTGCACCACGGCAGGCCCGAACGCGACGCTATACACGCGCCAGGCACCCTCTGGCGTGTTCACATCGGAAAAACCGAGCTCCGCGCGCTCCGGCAGATCCGGCCTCGCATGCGACAGATACAGGCTGCGGCCCGAGCCGTCCCAGATGCGGATGACGACGTCGTCATCGCGCGCGATGCCCGCCAGCGCGGGCGGGGGCGGGTCGATCCACTGGCTGGGCAACGCGGCGGCCACCTGCTGCATCTGGTAGTCGAACAGCGCGTTGGCCTCCTGGCGCGCCTGCGCATAGATGAGCCCAGTGGCAATGACGATGCCGGCGAGCAGCCCGCCGGCCAGCCACCACAGCAGCGTTTTTCGGATCGATTGCATGGGCTATTGGGCGTCTGCGCCGGTGGCAGGTTCCGCGGGCGGCGTGGGCGTCTCGCGCGGGATCACATACCCCACGCCGCGGATGTTCTGGATGAAGTGGCTGCCAAGCTTCTTGCGCAGCGCGTGGATGTAGACCTCGACCGTGTTGCTGCCGACTTCTTCGTCCCAGCCGTACAGGTTGTCCTGCAGCTGCGCGATCGACCACACCTTGCCGGGCCGCGCAAGCAGCGCATGCAGCACGGCAAACTCACGCCCCGACAGCTTGACCGGAATCCCGGCGCGCAGCACCTCGCGCGTCACGGGGTTGAGCAGCACTTCGCCATGGCGCAGGAGCGGATCGGCACGGCCGCCCTGGCGGCGCAGCAGCGCATGCATGCGCGCGGCAAGCTCCTGGAGGTCGAACGGCTTGACGAGGTAATCATCGGCGCCGGCGTTCAGGCCCGCCACGCGGTCTGCCACGGCATCGCGCGCGGTCAGGATCAGGATGGGGATGGCAATGCCGCGCTGACGGACCTCGCGCACCACCTCCAGTCCGTCGCGCTTGGGCAGGCCGAGGTCGAGCAGCATGAGGTCGAACATGGAACCGCCTGGCTCCGCGGCGTGGGCACCGGGCGCCGTCACGGCCTGCACGGCGGCCTCGCCGTCGCGCACCCAATCGATCGCAAAGCCGTCGTGGCGCAAACCCTTGCGCACGCTTTCGCCGATCATGTCGTCGTCTTCTACGAGAAGCACCCGCATGGCAGAAGAAATAAGGGGCCGGGAAAGGCTCATTGTAGAACTGTCCCGCAGGTGGGCTGTGCGGCGCTGCCGGCATGGCGTGCCGACATGCTGGCCGGACACGGCTGTCACACATGCCCGCATGGGCCGAACGTCCCGGCCGGCGGCCTCGCGCGCGATCGCCGCGGCGCAGCCGGAGCGCGCTGGATGACGCGGTTGCACCGCAGACGGCTTGCCTTTATCGTGACGCGATCCCTGTCACGAACATCGTGCGCACATGAGCGCCCAGCAAGCCACGCCCTCCGACGCCACCGAACCCGTCACCGACCTGCGCGCACGCATCCGCGCGGCACGCCCGTCGCTGTCTCCGGCCGAGCGCCAGGTGGCCGACTGGGTGCTGCGCCAAGCGGGCACGGTGCTCAGCCTGCCGGTGGCCGCCATTGCGCGCGAGGCCGGCGTCAGCCAGCCCACGGTGATCCGCTTCTGCCGCTCGATGGGCTGCCACGGGCTGTCCGACTTCAAGCTGCGGCTGGCACAAGGCAACGTCGGCCCCGAGGCCGCACGCCACACAGGCACGGCCCAGGCGCCCGCCCGTGCCGCACGCGCCGCACATGCAGCCGCGCCGTCCGGCACGCGCGTATTGCAGAACACCATCGACGCGCTCACCGCGTTGCAGGATCGTTTCGATGCGCGCGCGCTCGACGCCGCCGTCGCGCTGGTCGCCGGTGCGCAGCGCATCGACCTGTATGGCTTCGGCAGCTCCGGCGTCGTCGCTGCCGACGCGCAGACCAAGTTCTTCCGCTACGGCATCGCGGCCAACGCATATAGCGATCCGTATCTGGTGTCGATGTCGTTGAACGTACTGCAGGCCGGCGACGTGGTGATCGCCATTTCCAAGTCCGGCACGCTGCCCGAGCTCCAGACGGCAGTGGAACGCGTGCGCGAGCTCGGTGTGCAGGTGATTGCCGTCACGGCGCCGGGCAGCCCGCTGGCCGCCCTGGCCGACGTGGTGCTGCCCGCAGACGTGGACGATGCCGTGACCGACCGCTCCATGGTGGCGCGGCTGCTGCACCTTGCGCTGCTCGATGCGCTGGTGGTCGAGGTGGCGCTGCGCAAGGGCAACGCCGTCCCGCCCCGGCATCCGCTGCCGGAATAGCGCGGCGTCAGTGGCCCTGCGCCACGGCGTGGTCCATCGCCGCGCACAGGCCGATGAGGCCGGGATACGGCGAGTGGATGACATACACCGGCATCGCCGCCACGTACGCTGAAAAGCGCCCCTTGTCTTCAAAGCGCCGCCGGAAGGGCGAATTGGCAAAGGCCGGCCCGAGGCGCGGCACGATGCCGCCGCCGATATACACGCCGCCCCGCGCGCCCAGTGTGACAGCCAGGTTGGCCGCGATGGTGCCAAGGAACGCGCAGAACGTGTCGACGGCATAGCGGCAGCGCGCGTGGTCGCCGGCGGCATCTTCCATCTCGCCCAGGGCGATGGCGGTGATGTCGGCGGCGCGGCGCACGGCGGGGCCCTGCTGCCACAGGTCGAAGCACACGCCCAGCGCTTCGTAGATCAGCTCCAGGCCCATCCCCGAAATCAACCGTTCCGCCGAGACATGCCCGAAGCGCTCGCGCGCGAAGCGCCAGATGGCGACCTCCTCGTCGTTCATGGGCGGAAACGCGACATGCCCGCCTTCGCCTGCCACGGCGATGTAGCGGCCGTCCGCCGTCGGCAGCAGCGATGCCACGCCCAGGCCCGTGCCCGCGCCGAGCAGCGCGCGCGGTGCATCGGCCACGCTTGCGCCGCCGCCCACCTGCTCCAGCTCTTCGGCGGGCAGGAACGGCAGCGCATGGGCCAGCGCCGCAAAGTCGTTCAGCACGACGAAGGTGTCGAAGCCCAGCGACTGCCGCATGGCTTCGATGGAGAAGGCCCAGTCGCGGTTGGTCATGCGGATCTGGTCGCCGAGCACCGGGTTGGCGATGCCGATGGCCGCGTGGCGCACACCCGCTGCGGCAATCTCGGGCGGCAGCGATGCCAGGTACGCCCGCATGGCCGCCTCGAGCGAGGGGTAATCGTCGCCGGCGAGGACGCCGATGTGCGCAAGGCGCATGGGCGCCATCTCGAGTGCAAAACGCACGTTGGTGCCGCCCACGTCGGCCACCAGGCGCGGATAGGCCGTCACATCGGCCACGGTGCCCGCGCTCACTTCATGCAGTCCAATAGACATCGAGCGGTACCTCCCGCTGATGAATGACATAACTCACGGGTAGCGCGGGCTGTGCCACGTCCTGCGCCGCCGTGTCGAACACCGCGCGCTTGATCGGCCCCGCGATCGACAGGAACAGCCGCCGCGCCGCGCACAGCGCCGAGAGGTTGAGGCTGATGCGCCGGTGCGGTGCGGTGCCCGGCCGCACGGGCAGGTAGCCGGGCGGCTTCGTGCGGTCCACGCCGTCCGGCAACTCGGGCGCATCGGGAAACAGCGAGGCCGTGTGCCCGTCGTCGCCCATGCCGAGGATCACGACGTCGGGCTGCTGGAACGGCGCGTTGGCCGTAGCGACGCAGGCATCGACGTCCACGGAGCCGCCATGCACCTGCAGCGGCAGCACAAGCGGAAAGAATCGCGCCGCGGCGGCTGCGTCCTGCAGCAGGTGTTCGCGGACCAGGCGCGCGTTGCTGTCGGCATGGTCAGGCGGCACCGCGCGTTCGTCGACGAGCGTGATCGACACATCGGCCCAGCGCAGGGGCAGCACGCGCAACGCCGCAAACAGGGCAATCGGCGAGCGCCCGCCCGACACCGCCAGGCACGCGGTGCCCTGGTCTTCGATCACATGCGCGAGCGTACTGGCGATGGATGTGGCGAGCGCCTGAACCTGCGCCGCCGCGTCGGTGGCTGCGTGCCAGCGGGGTGCCATTACATCTCCTCGTGCCAGGCGGCGTTGTCGCGCGAGAGCAAGGCGCTCGATGCCGCGGGGCCCCAGCTGCCTGCCGTATACCCCTTGGGCGGCGTACGTGCCTCGTTCCACGCTTCGATGATGGGCTCGACCCAGCGCCACGCTTCGGCCTGCTCATCGCGGCGTACGAACAGGCCAAGCTTGCCGTTGACCGCATCCATCAGCAGGCGCTCATACGCGCCGGCATGGCGCACGCCGCCGTGGTCGGTGAAATCCAGATCGAGCGTGGACGGCTGCAGGCCCAGCGCCGCGCCCGGCGTCTTGGTCAGGAACTGCAGGCGGATGCTCTCTTCCGGCTGCAGTCGGATGACGAGCCTGTTCTCCGGAAACTGGATCAGCGGCTTCGGGAACAGCGCGTGTGGCACGTCATGGAAGCGCACCACGATCTCCGCCAGCCGCTGCGGCATGCGCTTGCCGGTGCGCAGGTAGAACGGCACGCCGGCCCAGCGCCAGTTGGCAATCTCGGCCTTGATGGCGACGAAGGTCTCGGTGCGGCTGTCCGGCGGAATGCCCTGCTCCTGCAGATAGCCCTGCACCGGCTGGCCCGCGATGGCGCCCTCCTGGTACTGCCCGCGCACGGTCTTGTCGGGCACCTCCTGCAGCGGGATCGGCTTGAGCGCCTTGAGGATCTTCAGCTTCTCGTCGCGGATGGCGTCCTGCGACAGGCTCGACGGCGGCTCCATGGCCACGATGCACAGCAGCTGCAGCAGGTGGTTCTGCACCATGTCCCGCAGCGCGCCGACGCCGTCGTAGAAATCGCCGCGCTTTTCCACGCCGAGCTGCTCTGCGATGGTGATCTGCACGTCCTTGATCCACTCGCGGCGCCACAGCGGCTCGAACAGCGCGTTGCCGAAGCGGATCGCCATCAGGTTCTGCACCGACTCCTTCCCGAGGTAGTGGTCGATGCGGTAGATCTGGTCTTCGGCAAAGTACTCCGCCACGGCGGAGTTGATGCGCTCGTTGGAGGCGAGGTCCGTGCCCAGCGGCTTTTCCAGCACGAGGCGCACGTTCGGCGTGTTCAGCCCGACACGGGCCAGTTGCTTGCAGATGTCGACAAAGATGCCCGGTGCGGTGGCGAGGTAGCACACCGTCACGGGGGCGCGGTCTTCGCCGAGGGCGGCGGCCAGCGCATCGAACTGCTCGGGTTTGCGGGCATCGACCTGCTGGTAGACGATGCGCTCGGCAAACGAGGCCCACGCGTCATCGGAGACCGGCGCCCCGGAGTACAGACGCATGGTCGGGCGCGTCTCGCGCTCCAGCAGCGCGAGATAACCGGCGGTTTCCAGCGGCTGCGTGCCGATGGCGAAGATGCGCCCGCGCGGGTGCAGTTCGCCGCCCTGGTGCGCATCGAACAAGGCCGGGATCAGCTTGCGGCGGGCCAGATCGCCCGTACCGCCAAACAACACCATGTCGAATGCGGGCACCGACATCGTCATCTCCTGTGTGTGAGCCATCGATTAGGCTAGCCTAGCTGACTGGAGCCTGTCATCCAATGAAACGGGCATGCGCCAGGGGGCATTGAGCTCGCATGGCGTCGTTGCGGCCCAGAGGCCCGGCTCAGGGCAACGCGCGCCCGCTCGATTGGACGACAGGTCCGGCCAGCACCTGTTTTGGCCTCATTTTGTAGTATTACTACATCGCGAGCAAGGTGCTGCAACGCTGCCCGAGCAGGGGTTTCCTGCCCGACTTGCGACGCGGATCGTGGCTCCTGGCGCGCCTTCTGGCACGCAATTCGCGTGCACGCCGTTGCGAGACGACGCATCCTTGTGGAAAACCCTGTCCCACAACGGGCGTGTTTGTAGGAAAATTACAGCACACCTCCCACCCCGGACCCCACTTCCTGGAGAACCCGCATGGCCCAGCACCGCCTGCATGACGTCGTGGCCGACGTCACCCAGCGCATCATCGACCGCAGCCGCGGCCCGCGCCAAGCCTATCTGGACGTCACCCGCATGAACGCCGGCCGCAAGGTCGAGCGCACGCTGCTCTCGTGCACGAACCTCGCCCACGGCTTCGCGGCCATGGAGGGCGAGACCAAGATCCGGCTCAAGGCACTGGAGCGGCCGAACATCGGCATCGTGTCGGCGTACAACGACATGCTCTCGGCCCACCAGCCGCTGGAGGCATTTCCGGCGTGGATCAAGCAGGCTGCGCTCGAAGCCGGCGGCACCGCGCAGTTTGCCGGCGGCGTGCCGGCCATGTGCGATGGCGTGACGCAGGGGCAGGACGGCATGGAGCTGTCGCTCTTCTCGCGCGACACCATTGCGCTGTCGACGGCCGTGGCGCTGTCGCACCAGATGTTCGACGCGGCGCTGTACCTCGGCGTGTGCGACAAGATCGTGCCGGGGCTGGTGATCGGGGCGCTGTCGTTCGGCCACCTGCCGGCCGTGTTCGTGCCGGCCGGCCCCATGACCACCGGCATCAGCAACGACGAGAAGGCCCGCACGCGCCAGCTCTACGCCGAAGGCAAGCTCTCGCGCGCCGACCTGCTCGAAGCCGAATCGAAGTCGTACCACGGCCCCGGCACCTGCACGTTCTACGGCACGGCCAACTCCAACCAGATGCTGATGGAGATCATGGGCCTGCACCTGCCGGGCACCGCTTTCATCAACCCGGGCACGCCGCTGCGCGAGGCGCTCACGCGCGAGGCCGCGCGCCAGGTGCTCAAGCTCGTCTACAGCGGCAACCAGTACACGCCCATCGCCGATGTGCTCGACGAGCGCGCGTTCGTCAACGGCATCGTCGGCCTGCTGGCCACGGGCGGCTCGACCAACCACACGCTGCACCTGATCGCGATGGCGCGTGCGGCGGGCATCCTGCTCACGTGGGACGACTTCAACGACCTGTCGGGCGTGATTCCGCTGCTGGCGCGTGTGTACCCGAACGGCAAGGCCGACGTGAACGAGTTCCAGGCCGCCGGCGGCCTGTCGATCGTGATCCGCGAACTGCTCGACGCCGGCCTGCTGCACGAGGACGTGACGACGATCATGGGCAAGGGCCTGCGCCGCCATACCCAGGAGCCTTTCCTGGAAGGCGACAAGCTGGTGTGGCGCGACGGCATAGCTGCGTCGCTCGACACGAACATCGTGCGCGGCGTGGCCGAGCCGTTCTCGCCGGACGGCGGCCTGCGCGTGCTCGAGGGCAACCTCGGACGCTCGGTCATCAAGGTGTCGGCGGTCAAGCCGGAGCATCGCTTCGTGGAAGCCCCGGCGCGCGTCTTCCATGCGCAGGACGACCTGATCGACGCTTTCAAGGCCGGCGAGCTGGAGCGCGACTTCGTCGCCGTGCTGCCGTACCAGGGCCCCGCCGCCAACGGCATGCCCGAGCTCCACAAGCTCACGCCGACGCTGTCGGTGCTGCAGGAGCGCGGCTTCAAGGTGGCGCTCGTGACGGACGGCCGCATGTCGGGGGCATCGGGCAAGGTGCCGGCGGCGATCCACGTCACGCCGGAAGCGCTCAACGGCGGGCCGCTGGCGCGCGTGCGCGATGGCGACATCGTCGTGCTGGATGCTGAGGCGGGCACGCTGTCCGTGCGCGTACCGGAGGCGGAGTGGAACGCCCGCAAGGTCAGCACGCCGGATCTTTCGCACTATCACGCGGGCGTCGGGCGCGACCTGTTCTCGGGCTTCCGCCGCAATGTGTCTGCCGCCGAGGAAGGCGCCTGCACGCTGTTCGTGTCGCCGGGCGCGTAGGCGGATGACGATGCGGCCGTCTTCGCTGCTGAGGCCGGCCGCGTTTACAGCACGGACTTGTCGACCGGGATGCCGAGCTCGCCGGCCATCTGCTCGACCAGCGCCTGAAGCCTTGCCACCTTGTCGGCCAACTGCTTGTGCTCGGCCTTCAGGGCTTCGAATTCGGAAGGCGGAATGGCTTCGTCGGGCGCATCCGCATCACGCGGCCGCACGTCGCTCTGGGCCACTTCACCGCAGAGCCGGTGCGTCCAGCGGCTTTCTCGCTCGCCGGCCGCGCGCGGCAGCCTCACGACGTAAGGCGGGTCGTTCTCGGCCAGTTCTTCCAGAAACGCTTCAACGGACGAGATGTCTGCAAACGCGTGCAACCGCGCGGCGTTCAGGCGCAGCTCGGCGGCCGTTTGCGGACCGCGCAACAGCAGCGCGGTCAGAAGCGCCACGGACTGGCTCGGCACGCCGAGCACGCGGCCCATGTTGTGCTCGAAGCGCGGCACGCGGCTGCTGCTGCCTTCCATCACGAGGCTCAGCGATTTCAATCCGTCGATGGCGGTGAGGATTTCCGCTTCAGTAACGTTCATCACCGGCGCGCGTGCGGTCTTCTGGTTGCAGCCGGCAACCAGCGCGTTGAGTGTGAGCGGATAAGTGTCGGGCACCGTGTGCTGCTTCTCGACCAGGACGCCGAGCACGCGGCCCTCGAGAGCGGTGAGCGCCCGGATGGCGCGGATGGGGGGACGTGACTGGGCGTCCGGATTGGCGTTCATGGCGGTGGCGACGGAGACTGTTGTGGCAAACAAGCCGCGAGCCTGCCAGCCCGCGACCCGAGATGCCCACATGATATCCGTCACGCGCAGGGGCAAACCCGGCCTGCGCGCGCAATCACCGCTGCTCAGCCCTTGGCCGGACCGCGCACCAGCAGCACCGGCGTGGTCGCCAGGCGGACGAACTTTTCGGCCACGCTGCCCAGCATGGCGTGCGCCAGGCCGCGGCGGCCGTGCGTGCCCATCACGACCACATCGGCGCCGCTCTGCAGGGCTTCGCGCTGCAGGGCACCGGCCACATCCTCGCCCACGCCTTCGGTTTCCACCAGCGTGGTTTCGTTTGCGAGGCCCGCCGCGGCCAGCGCGTCCGCGGTCTCCTTCAACAGCAGCGTGCCGGCTTCGATGAACGACTTGCGCAGCTCCGTCGGGTCGTAATAGCCGACGTCGAACAGCATCGCCGGGCTGTCGACGATGTAGACGGCGCGCACGATGCTCTGGAACGCCTTGGCCAGGCGGATGGCTTCGGCCAGGGCCAGCTTGCTCGTGTCGCTGCCATCAACGGCGACCAGGATCTTCTTGTACATGGTTCAAGCCTCGCAGGAGAGTGGTTGTCGGAACGGCGCTGGAGCAGCGTCCGCCCCCAGGCTATTCTGTGACATCGGCAGCCCTTTTTCGTTGCGCCAGATCAGATGGCCGTGTTCGCGCGGCACAACAATGCATCGGTCTCCACCCACACCCACGCCTGAACTCATTGCCGCCTACCAGCGTGCGCGCTATCGCGTGCGCGGGCCGCAAGGCGACGTGCTGCTGCGCCTGGATGCCGTCAACCCGTGCGTTGCGGGGCTGCTCGCGCAGGCCGACGCGCCGTGGGCGGTGTTCGTGACGGCGCACCAGCCGTTCTCGCGCCCGGTGTCCGCCGAGGAAAACACCGCCCGCCAGGCCGAACTGCTCGCCTGGGTGATCACACGCGGCATGGCCTGGCTGCCCGGCGAGGGCGGCCCGCCGGACGACATGCCCGCGCACGCATGGGCGCCGGAGCCGAGCCTGCTGCTGTTCATCGACGACCCCGCCGTCGCCGACACGCTGATGCTGACGTTCGAGCAGAACGCCGTGGTGCTGTGCGATGCGCAGGGTTTTTGTACCTTGCGTTGGCACCCGTATCTGCCATTCTGAATTCCATACGATTTGCACTTGCACGCAAAGTGGCGCGTGCGATCCATAAGTGCTGACGTTGATACACCGCAGGAGGTTCGTATGGAACTGCACATGCAATCGCATCATTGGGAGCGCCGCATGCCCGACTGGCTCGCCGCGAGCGTGGCAGGGATCGTGGGCGGCGCACTCGTCATCGTGCTGGAGTTCTTCTGGTCGACCATGGTGCTCAATGAAAGCCCGTGGCGCCCGACACACAAGATCGCGGCCATGGTGATGGGCCGCGGGGCGCTGGAAGACATGGCGCTGTTCAGCTTCAGCATCGTCGGCGTGGCGCTCGTGCTGCACTTCGTGCTCGGCGCCCTCATGGGGATGATGCTGGCGGCCATCATCGCGCCGTTCCACTTCGATTCGAGCCCGGGCATGCTCGCGGTCATCGGGGTGGCGTTCGGGATCGTCGCGTACGTGGTCAATTTCTACGGCATGACGGCGGTCTTCCCGTGGTTCGTGTCGGAGCGCGGGTCGGGACCGCTGCTGGCGAACCTGCTCTTTGGCGTGGTCGCCGCCATCGCGTACGGCATGCTGGAACGGCGCGGGCAGGAAACGATGCGCTGACGCACCGCATTTTTCCTGCGGCGCCGCAAGTCGAGCGGCGCCACCAAGAGACGGCCGCCTGCGGCAACGTGTGCCGAAGGCGGCCGTTTTGCATTGCAGCGCAACAGGCTGCGCGCGCATCGAGGCGATCCGCATGCCCGGTGCGCCTCGTCCTTACGTTGCCTTGCACGAACCCGGTGCGCGAACTAGCCTAGGGTCGAAGGAGTCCCTGCGCGGGAGGTGCCCATGGCCCTTGCGATTGCGCTCGTTCTGATCGTCGTGCTGGCGGTGGGGTTTCACGTTGCCAGCCCCTGGTGGATCACGCCAATCGCGTCCAACTGGGGCCGCATGGACGACACGCTGACGATCACCATCGTCATCACCGGCGTGCTGTTTGTCGCCATCAACCTTTTCGTGGTGGCCGCGCTGCTGCGCTACCGGCACAAGGACGGCCACCGCGCCAGTTACGAACCGCACAACAGGCGCCTGGAATGGTGGCTGATCGGCGTCACCACCGTGGGCGTGGCCGCACTGCTCGCGCCGGGCCTCTTCGTCTATGCCGATTACGTCCGCCCGCCGCCCAACGCGCTGCAGATGGAGGTGCTCGGCCAGCAGTGGCAATGGCGCTTCCGCTTTGCCGGCCCCGGCGGCAAGCTCGGCACGACCGACGTGCGCTACATGACGAACGACAACCCGTTCGGCATGAACCCGGCTGACCCGAACGGCCGCGACAACTACCTGATCGACACGCCGGAGCTGCACCTGCCGATCAACCGCCCGATCCAGGTACTGGCACGCTCGCGCGATGTGCTGCACGACTTCTATGTGCCGCCATTTCGTGCGCGCATGAACATGGTGCCCGGCATGGTCACCACCTTCTGGTTCACGCCGACCAAGGCGGGGCGATACGACATCCTGTGCGCGCAGCTCTGCGGCATCGGCCACGCCAACATGCGCGGCGTGGTCGTGGTGGAAGACGAGGCCGCGTTCGCCCGCTGGCTGGCACAGCAGACCACCTTCGAGCAACGCCAGAAAGCCAAGGCCCAGGCCGCTTCGGCATCGGCCGGCGGCCCGTCGCAGGCGTTGGCCGAGCAGGGCAGGACGCTGGCGCAGGCCAAGGGCTGCGTCGCATGCCACAGCGTGGACGGCAGCCCCGGCGTCGGCCCCACGTGGAAGGGCCTGTACGGCAAGACCGAAACCATGGCCGACGGCAGCACCGCGCATGTCGACGAGGCCTACCTGCGGGCATTCATTCGCGACCCGAAGGCACGCGTGGTGAAAGGCTTCGCGCCGATCATGCCGAGCTTCGACCTCAGCGAGCAGGAGCTCTCCGCACTGGTGGCGTACATCCAGGCGCAAGGCGGCGCGCCCGCAGCCACCACGGCGAAACCGTAGCGAGGAGACGCCATGTCCTACGGCAACAATGACCACGGCGATCCCAGCCATGCACCGCAAAGCTTCTGGACGCGCTACGTCTGGAGCCAGGACCACAAGGTCATCGCGGTGCAGTATTCGCTCACGGCCATCGCCATCGGGCTCGTGGGCCTCGTGCTGTCGAACCTGATGCGGCTGCAGCTCGGCTTTCCGGGCAAGTTCGCCTTCATCGACGCCAATCACTACTACCAGTTCGTCACCATGCACGGGATGATCATGGTGATCTACCTGCTCACGGCGCTGTTCCTCGGCGGCTTCGGCAACTACCTGATCCCCCTGATGCTCGGTGCGCGGGACATGGTGTTCCCGTTCCTCAACATGCTCAGCTACTGGGTCTACCTGCTGGCCGTGCTGGTGCTGGTGGCGAGCTTCTTCGTACCGGGCGGGCCGACAGGCGCGGGCTGGACGCTGTATCCGCCGCAGGCCATCCTGCCCGGCACACCGGGCACCGACTGGGGCATCGTGCTGATGCTGGTGTCGCTGGCGATCTTCATCGTCGCGGCCACCATGGGCGGCCTCAACTACGTGACCACCACGCTGCAGGCGCGCACGCGCGGCATGACGCTCATGCGCATGCCGCTCACCGTGTGGGGCATCTTCACGGCCACGGTGCTGGCGTTGCTGGCCTTTCCCGCGCTGTTCGTGTCGGCGCTCATGATGCTGCTCGACAAGACGCTCGGCACGAGCTTCTTCATGCCGGCCGTGGTTTCGATGGGGCAGCAGCTCAAGCACGCCGGCGGCAGCCCGCTGCTGTTCCAGCACCTGTTCTGGTTCTTCGGCCACCCGGAGGTGTACATCGTCGCGCTGCCTGCCTTTGGCATCGTGTCCGACCTCATCAGCACGCACGCGCGCAAGAACATCTTCGGCTACCGGATGATGGTGTGGGCCATCCTCATCATCGGCGCGCTGAGCTTCGTGGTGTGGGCCCACCACATGTTCGTCGCCGGCATGAACCCGTACTTCGGGTTCTTCTTTGCCACCACCACGCTCATCATCGCCATCCCGACGGCGCTGAAGGTCTACAACTGGGTGCTCACGCTGTGGCGCGGCGACATCCACCTGAGCGTGCCGATGCTGTTCGCCATCGGGTTCATCAGCACCTTCGTCATCGGCGGGCTGACGGGGCTCTTTCTCGGCAACGTGAGCGTGGACATCCCGCTGTCCAACACGTACTTCGTGGTTGCGCACTTCCACATGGTGATGGGGGTGTCGCCGATCCTCGTGGTGTTCGGCGGCATCTATCACTGGTACCCCAAGGTGACGGGCCGCATGCTGAACGACACGCTGGGCCGCGCGCATTTCTGGATCACCTTCATCGGCACATACCTGATCTACTTTCCGATGCACTACCTGGGCGTGCTCGGCATGCCGCGCCGGTATTACGCGTACGAGGGCTACAGCTTCATCCCGCCGTCCGCGCAGACGCTCAATGCGTTCATCACCGTCGTCGCCATCGTCGTGGGGGTGGCGCAGCTGCTGTTTCTCTTCAACCTCGCATGGAGCCTCGTGCGCGGCAGACAGGCCGGCAGCAACCCGTGGCACGCCACCACGCTCGAATGGCAGACGCCGCAGACGCCGCCCGGTCACGGCAACTGGGGGCCGGTGCTGCCGGTGGTCCACCGCTGGGCCTACGAGTACAGCCCGCCCGGCCGCAGCGATGATTTCGTGCCGCAGAACGAGCCGCCTTCCCGTACGCCCGATGCGCCGCCCACGGCAATGAGGTGCGCGCATGACGACCCTGCCCCGCCACTTCGTTCCCGACACCGGGCCGGCTCTGCCCAACGCCGGCCGCGTGGGCTTGCGCGTCTTCATGGCCGTGGCGACGGCGTTGTTTTCGTTGCTGATCCTGGCCTATGCGATGCGCATGCGCGAGCCGGATTGGATGCCCGTGCCCCACCCGATGCTGCTGTGGTGGAACACCGGCGCGCTGGTGCTGGCGAGCCTGGCGATGGCGCAGGCGCGGCGCACCGGGGCCCGCCAGGCCGCCTGGCTGCTGGCCGGCGGTGCGCTCGCGTCACTGTTCGTCTTCGGGCAATGGATGGCGTGGCAGCAACTGTCCGCCCATGGCGCAGGCGTGACGGCCAACCCGTCCAGCAGCTTCCTCTACGTCTTCACCGGCCTGCATGCAGCGCACGTGCTGGGGGGGCTCGTCGCATGGGCCATCACGGTCGCGCGCCTGAATGCACATCGCGTGCGCGCCCACCGCGCCGTCACGCTGTGTGCCACGTACTGGCACTTCCTGCTGGCCGTCTGGCTCGTGCTGCTCGCAGCGATGTGGTGGATCACCCCCGCATTCGTCGCCGCGATCTGCGGGCCGCTGTATGGAGCCGCGCCATGAGCATGCCCACGCTCCCCACTGATTCAGCCGACGCCGCCCCGCAAGGCTGGCGCGGCATCGTCGCCGACTGGTCCGCCGACCGCGAAGCCTTCAAGGTGCCGTGGGGCAAGGCCATGATGTGGATCTTCCTGCTGTCGGACACCTTCGTCTTCAGCAGCTTCCTGATCGGCTACATGACGGTGCGCATGTCGACCACCGTGCCGTGGCCCGACCCGTCCAAGGTGTTCGGCCTGTCGGTGGGCGGTGTGGAGGTGCCGCTGCTGCTGATCGCCATCATGACGTTCGTACTCATCAGCAGCAGCGGCACGATGGCCATGGCGGTGAACTTCGGCTACCGGCGCGACGCGCGGCGGGCCGCCCTGCTGATCCTGGCGACCGCGTTGATGGGCGCGATGTTCGTGTCGATGCAGGCGTTCGAATGGACCAAGTTGATCGTGCACGAGGGCATCCGCCCGTGGGGCAACCCGCTTGGCGCGGCGCAGTTTGGCGCGTGCTTTTTCATGATCACGGGCTTCCACGGCTTTCACGTGACCTGCGGCGTGATCTACCTGCTGGTGATTGCGCGCAAGATCGTGCAACCCGGCTTCACCGAACA
The DNA here is from genome assembly GCF_905397375.1 of Ralstonia mannitolilytica. Classification (GTDB taxonomy): domain Bacteria; phylum Pseudomonadota; class Gammaproteobacteria; order Burkholderiales; family Burkholderiaceae; genus Ralstonia; species Ralstonia mannitolilytica. The sequence continues at coordinate 786,937 of NZ_CAJPVG010000001.1, read as the reverse complement.
CGGCAAATTCCAGATCGTCGAGATCGCCGGCCTGTACTGGCACTTCGTCGATCTCGTCTGGGTGTTCATCTTTGCGCTGTTCTATCTGTGGTGAGGCATGTCATGGACCACACCGGACCCGCTGGCACCCACGCCCCGCACGGCCAGCATCATTCCATCGGGGTGTACCTCAAGATCTGGGGGCTGCTGTTCGTGCTCAGCACGCTGTCGTACCTGGTCGACTACTTTCGCGTGGCAGGGCTCACGCGCTGGGTGCTCATCGTCGTGCTGATGATCGCCAAGGCGGGGCTGATCGTCTCGGTGTTCATGCACATGATGTGGGAGCGGCTGGCGCTGGTGTACGCCATCCTGCTGCCGCCCCTGGCGCTGCTGGTGCTGATGGTGCTGATGGCCGCGGAAGCCGGCCACACCTTCGGCACGCGCCTGCTGTTCTTCCACTGAGCCGGGGCGCCGTCAGGCGATGGAGGTCGCGTCCAGCGCCTGCGTGAAGTCGGCCAGCAGGTCGGCCTCGTCTTCGATGCCGACCGACACGCGCACGAGCGAATCGGCAATGCCCATCGAGGCGCGACGCTCGGCGCCCATTTCCCAGTAGATCGTCGGCGCCACGGGGATCACCAGCGTGCGCGTATCGCCGAGGTGCGTGGCGCGCACGGCATAGCGAAGACGGTTGAGCATGTCGATGTAATCCGCGCCGTCCACGAGTTCGAAGCTGAGCAGGCCGCCGTAGCGGCGGAACAGTTCGGTGGCGCGGGTGTGCTCCGGGTGCTCAGGCAGGCCGGGGTAGTAGACGCGCGCCACCTTCGGATGGGCCGCCAGCGTGCGTGCCAACGCCAGCGCGTTGCTGCAGGTGCGGTCCACGCGCAGGGCCATCGTTTCGGCGCCCACGGCAATGCGGTGCGCCGCATCGGCAATCAGCGTGGCGCCCTGGTCGCGCAGGCCCTTCTTGCGGATCTGCTGGATGCCCTGCATCTCGGGCTTGACCTTGCGATACGCCGGGAAGATGTTCGGATACGCCGCCCAGTCGAACAGCCCCGTATCGACCACCGCGCCGCCCAGCGCGTTGCCGTGTCCGCCGATGTACTTCGACAGCGAATGCACAACGAGGCTCGCGTGCACATCGCGCCCGCGGAACAGCCACGGCGAGGTCATCGTGCTGTCCACCACATACAGCAGACCCCGCTCCTTGCAGAGCGCGCCGATGCCCTTGAGGTCGGCCACCTGCGTGCGCGGGTTGGCGATGGTCTCCACGAAGACGAGGCGCGTGTTCGGTTGCACGGCGTCGGCCACGGCCTGGGCAGACGTGGCATCGACAAACGTGACTTGCACGCCCAGGTTCCGCAATGTCTCGAACACGCTGTTGGTGTTGCCGAACAGGAAGGCGCTGGACACCACGTGGTCGCCCGCGCGCAGCAGCGTCGAGAACACCGCCGCGATGGCCGCCATGCCGGTGGCAAAGCAGGCGGTGGCCAGGCCCTCTTCCATCAGGGTGATCTTCGCCTCGAGGGCGGCGGTGGTCGGGTTGCCCTGGCGCGCGTAGGTATAGCCGGGCTTGCCCTGGAACACCTCGATCAGCTCTTGCGTGTTGGAGTAGCCGTACGTCGTCGACGTGTGCAGCGGCTTGTGGACGGCGTAGTGCTCGACGCCGGCTTCGCGGTCGGCGTGCAGGAGGGCGGTGGTCAGTCCGGTCATGGCGGGGGCAGCAGGAAACGGCAGAAAAGGCGGAAAGTCGGACATTATCGCGCGAATCGGGGGCCACCTGGGGCGCCGGGGCCTCGCGGCGTGGAACGTGGCTTGCGTCGCACGCTCGCGTTGCAAGAGTGTCCGGAGACTCACGACTGGTGACGAATGCATCGCCCCCCTCCCTGCCGAGCGCCAGCCTGCAGCAGCGCATTTTCGGCGCCCTGTGGCGGTCCATCTGGCGCTACCGCAAGCGAGTGCTCGCGGCGGTGGCGCTGCTGGTGCTGGCCAAGCTCTGCGCGGTGGGCGTGCCCATCGTGCTCAAGTGGATCGTCGACGGCTTTAGCGACGCCACGCGCGCGCGGGTGTTTCCCGCCTTCCTGCTGCTCGCCTATGCGGTGCTGCGCTTTGGCGGCACGCTGTTCGGCGAGTTGCGCGACATGGTCTTCTCGCGGGTGGCGCAGCCCACGGTGGCGGGCTTCATGGCGCAGGCGTTCGAGCACCTGCACCAGCTCGGACCGCGCTTTCATGCGAGCCGGCAGACCGGCGGGCTGATCCGCGACGTGGAGCGCGGCACCACCGGCATTGAATTCCTGCTCGGCGTGGCGCTTTTTACCATCCTGCCCACGCTGGTGGAAATCGGCTCCGTGCTCATCATCATGATGAGCCGCTACAGCGGGTGGTACCTCGTCACCATCCTGGTGACCTTCGCGGCCTACTGCACCGCCACCGTGCTCCTCACACGCCGGCGCGTGCGGCTGCAGCGGCAGATGAACGAGTTCGACTCGATGGCCGGCAGCCGCCTGCTCGACAGCATGCTCAACCACGAGGCGGTCAAGGTGTATACCAGCGAGCGCTTCGAGGCCCGCCGCTACCGCGACATCCTGCGCAAGCGCATCGACACGGCCGTGGCCAACCAGCGCGCGCTGTCCTTGCTGCACGTATCGCAGAGCGGCGTGATCGCGGGCGGGGTGGCCACCGTGATGCTGCTTGCCGGGCAGGACGTGACGCGCGGCGTGCTCTCCGTGGGCGACCTCGTGCTGATCAACGCGTACATCATCCAGGTCTGCCTGCCGCTCAATGCGCTCGGGTTCATGTTCCGCGAGGCGAAGGACGCCGCCATCAACGCCGAGCGCCTGTTCCACCTGCTCGACCAGCGCCCCGACGTGGCCGACATGCCGAACGCCGCCCCCTTGCGCGTGACGCATGGCGACGTGCACTTCGAGCACGTGGAATTCGGCTACGAGGCCGCGCGGCCGATCCTGCACGACCTGTCGCTGCACATCCCGGCCGGCCGCACGGTCGCAGTGGTGGGCGGCAGCGGCTCGGGCAAATCGACACTCGCGCGGCTGCTGCTGCGCTTCTACGACCCATGGTCCGGCCGCGTGTCGATCGACGGGCAGGACCTGCGCGTGGTCACGCAGGAGAGCGTGCGCCGCGCCATCGGCATCGTCCCCCAGGACACCATCCTCTTCAACGACACCATCGCCTACAACATTGCCTACGGCCGCGAAGGCGCCACCATGGCCGAGGTGATCGAGGCGGCACGGGCCGCTTACGTGCACGACTTCATCGCCGCGCTGCCCGAGGGCTACCAGACCATGGTCGGGGAGCGCGGACTCAAGCTCTCGGGCGGTGAAAAGCAGCGCATCGCCATTGCGCGCGCGCTCTTGAAGAACCCGTCGATCCTGATCTTCGACGAGGCCACCTCTGCGCTGGACACGCGCTCAGAGCGGGCCATCCAGCGCGAGCTCGACCGGCTGTCTGCGCACCGCACGACGCTGGTGATCGCGCACCGGCTGTCGACCGTGGTGGACGCGCACGAGATCGTGGTGCTCGAGAAAGGCCGCATCGTGGAACGCGGCCGCCACACCGACCTGCTCGCCGCCGGCGGCGTCTACGCGCAGCTCTGGACGCTGCAGCGCCAACAGTCCGACCTCGAACAGGCGCAGCACCGGCTCGCGCAGCAGCCGATCAACCTGGTGGCGCTGGTCGTCAGCGTGCTCGACGGGCTGCGCGAAGCTATCGACGCGCGCCGCATCACCGTGTATTCGGTCATCCGGTCGGAGACGCCAAGCATCACCGGCGACCCGAGCCGGCTGCAGGGCATCGTGGGCGATGTGCTGACCCACGCGGTGCTCGCCAGCCAGCCGGGCAGCCGTGTGGAAATCGTGCTCGAACGCGTGGAGGCCATGGCGCAACTGCGCGTGACCGACACGATCCCCGTCCCGGCGGCGGCGCAGGCAGCCATCCCGAGCGCGTCCCAACCCGGGCCACCCGAAGTGCCGGAGCCCGAAACTGCGCGCGTCGCCCTGGGCGGGCCCGCTGCGCCCACCCCCGAGCCCTTCGACATGCTGGACCCCGTCGAGCCGCTCGCGCCGCTGCGGCAGCCCGCCAGCCCGTTCGACACCGAACCCGGCGAAGCCACCGTCAAGACGGCCACCCCCACGCTCGACCCGCTGTGGATTCGCTCGGTGGTGGAACAGCACGGCGGGCGGTTTGCGGTGGTGCCGCTTTCGCATGGCGGTGGCACGACATACGTGATGGATTTCCCGATCCGCGCCGTTGCGCCGCTGCCTGCCCTGCCCGACGAAGCCGAAGTCATACCGGGGCTGGAGCGCCCGCCCGAGCCCGCACATGCGCCGCTGCCGTCGACCGACGCGCTGGCCGGCGTGCACGTGCTGATCGTCGACGACCAGGAAGACGCGCGCGAGATGCTGCAGCTGCTGCTGGAGGATTACGGCGCCACCGTCACCGCTTATGGCAGCGCAAGGCTGGCACTCTCCGCCCTGCGCGCGGCGCCGAGCAGTTCGTGGCCCGACGTGCTCGTCTCCGACATCGCCCTGGGCGACGACGAGGACGGCTACACCCTGCTGCGCGAGGTGCGCCTGCTCGAAACCCAGCGCGACATGCCGCTCGATGCACGGCTGCCTGCCGTCGCGCTGTCCGGCTATGCGCGGCCCGAAGACCGCACGCGCGCGCTGCTGGCCGGCTTCCAGCTTCACCTGGCCAAGCCGACGGAGCGCGGCGAACTGGTCACCGCCATCCTCAGTGTCGTCCGTGCGCGCCGCGCGCCCGCGCGTGTGGCGCATGCCCCCATCTCATCCCATCGTACGCAGGAGTCTTCATGAGCATGCTGGCCGATTTTGATCCTTCCACCGCTTCCGGCACCCGGGCCGATGCCCCAGCCGGCGCCCAGCCGCAGACGTCTTACTTTGCCGGACCCGACGCGGCACGCCGCGCCGTGGAGATGGCGCTGCCGCTCATCACGCAGGCCATGACACGGCCGCAGGAAGTGGGCGACAGCGGCTTCCTGCACATCGTGGTGATGGACCCGGCACGCTCGCCCGCCGATTGCAGCTTCGACGAGGCGGTGCTGCACGAACACTCGGTGGGCGACCGCACCCGCTGGGATGCGGACTACGCTGCATACGCGCGGGCCAAGGCGCGCCTGGCGTGGCAGCACGGCATGAGCACGCACGCCCTGCAGGCGCTGCGCCCGCATGTGCTGCGCGCCGGTGACACCAACCTGTGGGGCAGCGCGGTGCTCGACGGCATCGTGGTGGGGGTGAGCGGCGCGTTGCCGTTCTATGACGAAGCGTTCGCGCATGTGGTGGCCGCGTGCCTGCGCGCCATCGCCAAGCAGGCTGCCGCGGCCTCGGCCGGCACACTGCGCCTCGCGTGAGCCCCGCCTGCACCTGGCAAGCGTGATGCCGTCGCCGCTGCGATTCTCCTTGTCGGCCGCGTAAGAATTACGAGCACCGCGCGCCGGCCCCACGCGTCAAACACCGCAGCGGTGCGTCGCGCCCGTGCCCCTGCGGCGCCGCGCGGCACGCTGCAAACGCTTGTCCGGACAAGCGAAAAGCGGTTCTCCTCCTCGCCGTTCGCTTCCGGCATCGATGCACGCAGCAGCACAAGGTGGCGACCGTGGCACGCGGGCTGCTGAGGGCATCGCACGTGGCCTGGACCACCAGATCGCCCCCACATCGCCACGACATGAGGAGAACCGACATGCGTATCGCCATGGTCAGTGAACACGCTTCGCCACTCGCCGATCTGGGCGGCGTGGACTGCGGCGGACAGAACGTCTATGTGCGCCACGTGGCGCGGCAGCTGGCCCGGCTGGGCCACCAGGTCGACGTCTTCACACGGCGCGAACGGCCTTCGGAGCCCGAGATCGTGCCGTTCGACGCGGGATGCCGCGTCATCCACGTGCCGGCCGGCCCCGCCGCCGTCCTGCCCAAGGAAGCGCTGCTGCCGCACATGCACGCGTTTGGCCGCTACCTGCTGAATCAGTGCGCACGCGCCCACGCGGCCGGCAACGGCTATGACGTGATCCATGCCAACTTCTTCATGTCGGGGCTTGCGTCGCTGGCCGCCGCGGCGCGGCTGCGGCTGCCGCTCGTGATGACGTTCCACGCGCTGGGCCGCGTGCGCCGGCTGCACCAGGGCAGCGCGGACGGGTTCCCGGATGCGCGCTTCACGATCGAAGACACGCTCGTGCAGCGCGCCGAGCGCATCATTGCCGAGTGCCCGCAGGACCAGACCGACCTGGAAACGCTCTACCACGCACGGCCCGAGCGGATCGACGTGGTGCCGTGCGGCTTCGATGCGGCCGAGTTTGCGCCCATCGACCGCGCTCAGGCCCGGCACCAGCTCGGCGTGCCGGCCGACGCGTTCGTCGTCCTGCAGCTCGGCCGCATGGTGGCGCGCAAGGGCGTGGACAACGTCATCGAGGCCATCGGCAAGCTGCCGCCCGATGCGCGCAAGCGCGTGCGCCTGTACGTGGTGGGCGGCAACACCGTCACGCCCGACGTGGCCGCCACGCCGGAACTCGGCCGGCTGCAGGCCGTGGCCGCCGCAGCCGGCGTGACCGAGCAGACGGTATTCGTCGGCAAGCGCGGCCGTGCCGACCTGCGCGCGTGGTACAGCGCCTGCGATGTCTTCGTGAGCACGCCGTGGTACGAGCCGTTCGGCATCACGCCGGTGGAAGCCATGGCGTGCGGCCGCGCGGTGATCGGCGCCGACGTGGGCGGCATCCGTTCGACGGTGCGCCATGGCCGAACTGGCTTCCTCGTCCCGCCTAAAGACCCGCAGGCACTGGCCGCGCGGCTGCTGCAACTGATGGAACAGCCCGAGCTGTGCCGTGAGTTCGGCCAGGCCGGCCTGGTGCGCGCCCGCATGCTCTACACGTGGCTCGGGGTGGCCGGGCAACTGGAGAAGGCCTACCTGAAGGCCATCGACATGCGCGCCCGCGCCAACGCCCGGATGAACGGCACGCCTTCGGTCGCCAATGCCTCGGCGCTGGCGGGGCTTGCCGCCTGAACCGCCTTCCTCGCACTTCGCAATTCCTCGCACTTCGCAACACGCTCCCATGACCCAGACCGACTTGAATACCAACGCCAATACACCGCCCACGCTGCGCAACCACGTCATCGTCGTCACCGGCGCCGGACGCGGGCTGGGCGCCGCCATCAGCCGCGTGCTGTCTGCCGACGGCGCCACCGTAGTGGCCACCGACCTGGACGCCGCCAATGCCGAGCGCACCGCCACCGAGCTCATCGCCGAGGGCGGCCAGTCGCACGCCATTGCCCTGGATGTGGGCGACGAAGCGGCCGTGCGCGGCGCACTGGATGACGTGGTCGATCGCTTCGGGCGTATCGACGCGGTCATCAACAACGCGGCCATCGACATCACGCTGCCCATCGATGAACTGAACGTCGAAGACTGGGACCGCGTGGTGCGCACCAACCTGCGCGGCCCCTTCCTGCTCGCCAAGCACGCCAGCGCGCTGATGCGCAAGCGCGCCGGCGGGACCATCGTCAACATTGCGTCCACCGCCTCGCGCCGCGCGTGGCCCAATGCGTCGGTCTATCACGCCACCAAGTGGGGGCTGCTCGGGCTGTCGCACGCTCTGCACGCCGAACTGCGCCCGCACGGTATCAAGGTGTCGGCCGTGATTGCCGGCGGCATGCGCACGCCGTTCCTGCTGGACCGCTTTCCCGACATCGACGTCAACAACCTGCAGGACCCGGCCAACGTGGCGGCGGCCGTGCGCTTCGTGCTGCTGCAGCCGGCTGAAACGGTGATCCCGGAAGTGATGGTGCTGCCGATGCGGGAGACGTCATGGCCGTGATGCTGGCGCCAGCGCGGCGGACGTTGCCTGCATCGGGTGCGGCGGTCTTCCTGGACAAGGACGGCACGCTGCTGCAGGACGTGCCCTACAACGTCGACCCCGCCCGCATTGCGCTGGCACCGGGCGCAGGCGACGGGCTGCGCATGCTGGCCCGCACCGGCCTGCCGCTGATCGTGGTCAGCAACCAGCCCGGCGTCGCGCTGGGCTACTTCCACATCGAAGCGCTGGAGGCCGTGGCGCAACGCCTGGCCGAGCTGTTTGCGCAGCACGGCGCCACGCTTGGCGGCTTCTACTTCTGCCCGCACGCGCCGCTGCCCGATGGCAGCGCCGGCTGCGCATGCCGCAAGCCGCACGACGGGCTGCTGCGGCAGGCTGCCGATTCGCACGGCGTGACGCTCGAACACTCGTGGATGATCGGCGACATCCTCAACGACGTAGAGGCCGGCCGCCGCGCGGGCTGCCGCACCATCCTCATCGCCAACGGCAACGAAACGCACTGGCTGCCCGGGCCGATGCGCGTGCCCGACTACATCGTCGGGCGCTTCGACGAGGCCGCCGCCATTGTCATCGCCCAGCACGCGCGCCACGCGGAGGCCGTTGCATGAACGTGGCCGGTATCCCCGAGCGCCGCGCCGTGTGGGCCAACGCCGCCCGCATCCTGTGCGTGCGCCCCGACAACCTCGGCGACGTGGTGATGACCACGCCGGCCTTTCACGCGCTCAAGACGAGCGGCCCGGCCGACCGGCACCTCACGCTGCTGACCTCGCGCGCCGGGGCCATCGCCCAGCCGCACCTGAGCGACATCGACGACGTGATCGCCTGCGACGTGCCGTGGGCCAAGCATGCCAACGCCGCCGATGCCGAGCAGACGACCTCGCTCATCCGCACGCTGCGCGACGGTGCGTTCGACGCGGCCGTCATCTTTACGGTCCACACGCAGAACCCGCTGCCGGCCGCGATGCTGTGCTTCCTGGCGGGCATTCCGCTGCGCCTGGCGCACTGCCGCGAGAACCCGTATGCCCTGCTGACCGACTGGATTGCCGACGCCGATGCGCGCATCGCCGCCACGGCCCCCGGCGACGTGCGCCATGAAGTGCGCCGCCAGCTGGACCTCGTGGCGCAGGTCGTCGATACGCACGCGCACCTGCCGCAGCGCCTGCGCTTTACCGTGCGTGCGGCCGACCGCGATGCGGTGCGCGCCAAGCTTGCCGCCCATGGCATCGGCCCGCGGTCGCCGTGGATCGTGCTGCATCCCGGGGCGACCGCGGCATCGCGGCGGTATCCGCCCGAACGCTTTGCCCGCATCGCCAATGTGCTGGCGCAGCGCTACGACTGCCCGGTGCTCGTGACCGGCGCGCCGGGCGAGGCCGAGCTCGTGGCGCAGGTATGCGCACCGGGCCAGGCCGCTGGGCGGCGCGTGATCAACCTGGCCGGTGCGCTGGTGCTCGGCGAGCTGGCGGCGCTCATCGAAGGCGCGGCGCTGCTGGTGTCCAACAACAGCGGGCCGGTGCACCTGGCCGCCGCCACGCAGACGCCGGTGGTCGACCTCTACGCCCTCACCAACCCGCAGCACACGCCGTGGGCCGTGCCGCACGCGGTGCTCTCGCACGACGTGCCGTGCCGCTACTGCTACCGCAGCGTCTGCCCGCTCGGCCATCAGGCGTGCCTGACCGGCGTGACGGAAGACGAAGTCATCGCGGCAACGCACGCGCTGTGGCAGCCGACGCGCGTGGCGCAGGCCTTGTGGTCCGCACTTGCCTCACCGGGCTTGGCCGCACCCACACCGGTTGCCTGAGCCCTTTACCTTGTCCCACCACCGATTGCCGGAGCCCTGCATGGAAGCCAAACCGCTCTATACCCTCGGCATCAACGCGGCGTATCACGACTCGTCGGCCACGCTCGTGCGTGACGGCGTGGTGATCGCCGCGGCCGAAGACGAACGCTTCACGCACGTCAAGCACGCCAAGCGGCCGGTGCCGTTTTCCACCTGGCAGCTGCCGTATCACGCGATCGACTATTGCCTGGCCGAAGCCGGCATCGATCTGGCCCGTGTCGACCACGTCGCCTACTCGCTGGACCCGGCACTGCTGGCCGATCTGCAGGGGCAGACGCACATCGCCCTGCCGCTGCAGCCGTCGGCACAGACCGACCTGGCGCCCGGGACCGCGCCGTGGGACGCGCTGTTCCTGTCGTACGTGGTGAACGCGCCGCGCCAGCTGGCAGGCGGAGCACCGCACCACCTGCGCGCACGCTTCGCCAATGTCAGGCATGACGGGCCGTTCCGCTGGTCGTATGTCGAGCACCATCTCGCGCACGAGGCAAGCGCCTTCCTGGCCGCGCCGTTTGACGACTGCGCGGTGCTCACCATGGACGGCCGCGGCGAGCGCGCCACCACGTCGTACGGCCTGTTCCGCAACGGCGAGTACACGCGCCTGCAGCAGGTGGACCTGCCGCACTCGCTCGGTCTGCTCTATGAAGAGGTGACGGACTACCTCGGCTTCCTGCGCTCGTCCGACGAATACAAGGTGATGGCGCTGGCCTCGTACGGGCAGCCGCGCTACGTCGATGCCTTCCGCGAGATGGTGACGATCAGCGGCGACGGCCGCTACACCGTCGCGCCGCTGCGGCTGGAAGCGCGCTTCGGCCCGCCGCGCCAGCGTGGCGGCCCGATGGAGGCACGGCACTTCGACATCGCACGCTCGCTGCAGCAGGTGCTGGAAGAAACCGTGCTGACGATGACCCAGTGGCTGCATCAGGCCACCGGCGCGCGCAACCTCGCCATGGCGGGCGGCGTGGCGCTCAACTGCGTGATGAATGCGCGTGTGCGTGACCGCGGCCCGTTCGAGCAGGTATGGGTGCAACCCGCCGCCGGCGACGCGGGCACGTCGCTGGGTGCGGCGCTCTGGACCGACTACCAGGCGCGCGGCAACAAGCGGCGGCTCTGGAAGATGGACCACGCCTACCTCGGCCCCGCCTACAGCGACGAGGAGATCGAACAGTTCCTCACGTGGTCCAAGCTGCCGTTCGAGCGCCTGGACAACATCGCGGAACAGACCGCGGAGCTGCTCGCGCAGGGCCAGGTGATCGGCTGGTTCCAGGGCCGCATGGAGTTCGGCCCGCGTGCGCTGGGGGCGCGCTCCATCCTCGCCTCGCCCATCCCGCCCGACATGCAGGCACGCCTGAACGAGATCAAGGACCGTGAAGACTTCCGCCCTGTCGCCCCCGTGGTGATGGAAGAGCGCGCTGCCGACTGGTTTGTCGGTGCCCAGCAGCCCGCGCCCTTCATGCTGTTCGTCTTTGACGTGCGCGAAGACCGCGCCGCCCAGATCCCGGCCGTGCGCCACGTCGATGGCACCGCGCGCGTGCAGACGGTGAACCGCCGGCAGCATCCGCTGTATTACGACCTGCTCGCCGCCTTCGAAAAGCGCACCGGCGTGCCGATCCTCGTCAACACGTCGTTCAACACGCGCGGCGAGCCGATGGTCTGCAGCCCGCGCGATGCGGTGGAATCGTTCTGGACGTCGCCGCTCGATGCGCTGGTGATCGGCCCGTTCCTGCTGCGCAAGACACCGCGCGCAGGCGGCGCAGAGCAGGACGGCGCGGCCCGCGCCACTACCGGCGTGCGGCGCGTGCCCGGCCTGGCGGGGGTCGCATGAACCAGCCGTTGCCGTTTGATGTGTCGCAGGTGCCCTTGCGGCGGCGTGCGCCCGCCGTGTCGGTCGTCATTGCGACATGGCGGCGACCGCAGATGCTGCAGCGCTGCCTCGATGGCCTGCTGGCCCAGACCTTTGATGCGCACCAGCTGGAGCTCGTGGTTGCCGACGACGGGCCGGACGACGAAACGCGCGCGGTCGTCGAGGCCTTTGCCGCCGCCGCGCCGGCCTGGCGCGTGCGCTACGTGCCCGTGCGCGAAACGCAGGGCCCCGCCGCAGCCCGCAATCGCGGCTGGCAGGCCGCCAGCGGCGACATCATCGCCTTCACCGACGACGACACCATCCCGGCGCCCACGTGGCTGGCCGAAGGCTGGCGCGTCATGACGGCGGCCGACGGCGGCACCGCGCCCGATGCCGCCACGGGCGCCATCCGCATGCCGCTGCCCGCGCAGCCGACCGATTACGAACGCGACGCCAGCGGCCTCACGCGCGCCGAGTTCGTCACCGCCAACTGCTTCGTGCGGCGCGCGATGCTCGAGCGCATCGGTGGCTTTGACGAACGCTTCCGGCTGGCCTGGCGCGAAGACTCCGACCTGCAGTTCCGCATCCTCGATGCGGGCGGGCACATCGCACAGGCGCCGAACGCGCTGATGCACCACCCGGTGCGGCCGGCGCCGTGGGGCGTGAGCGTGTCGCAGCAACGCAAGGTGTTCTACGACGCGCTGCTCTACAAGAAGCATCCGCAGCGCTACCGCACGCGCATCCGGCCCGTGCCGCCGTGGCACTACTACGGCATGGGCGCCGCGGTGGTGGTGGCCGTTGCGGCGCTCGCGCTGGGACGGCCGTGGGTGGCGGCGGGGGCTGCGCTGCTCTGGCTGGCGCTCACGCTGCGCTTTGCAGCCATGCGCCTGCGGGGCACCACGCATTCGCCGCGGCACGTGCTGGAAATGCTGTGGACATCGATCGCCATCCCGCCGCTCGCGCTGTACTGGCGCCTGCGCGGTGCGTGGCACTTCCGGGTGTGGTTCCTATGACGCCGCCTGTCGAACTCCTGCGCGGCGCACGCCGCATCGCCGTGTTCCGGGCCTTGCAGCTTGGCGACATGCTGTGCGCGGTGCCCGCGCTGCGCGCGTTGCGGGCCGCTGCACCGCACGCGCACATCACGCTCGTCGGCCTGCCGTGGGCGCGGCAGTTCCAGCAGCGATATGCCGATCTGCTGGACGACTTCGTGCCCTTCCCCGGCGGCAACGCGTTTCCTGAAGCCGGCCCCGCCGACACCGATGCCACGCAGGCGTTCTACGCCGACATGCAGGCGCGCCGGCTGGACGTGGCCATCCAGCTGCACGGCAGCGGCCCGCAATCGACGGAAGTCGTCCGGCGCTTCGGCGCACGGCAGGTCTTCGGCTTTCAGCCCGATGCGGCGACCGCGCGCCAGGCCGATCCGGCACTGCTGCCGTGGCCGACGCAGTTGCCCGAGGCCGAGCGCCTGCTGGCGTTGCTGACCTACCTGGGCGCCCCTGCGGTACCGGCCATCCCGGACTTTCCCCTGCGGCGCGAGGACTACGCCGAGGCGCTTGCGCTGCTGCGCCATCGCGCGCTCGACCGCGACCGCCTCGTCTGCCTGCATGCCGGCGCCCGCATGCCGTCACGCCGCTGGTGGCCCGAGCGCTTTGCCGCGGTGGCAGACACCTTGATCGTCAGCGGGTTTCACGTGGTGATGACCGGCGCGCCGTCCGAAGCCGAGCTGGTGGACGCCGTGCGCAGCCGCATGCGCCAGCGCGCGGCATCGGTCGTGGGGCAGACGTCGCTGGGCGGCTTGGCGGCGTTGCTGCGGCTGGCCCGGCTGCTCATCTGCAACGATACGGGCGTCTCGCACGTGGCGGCGGCCGTGCGCGCGCCGAGCATCGTGGTCGCGTGCGGCAGCGATGTGGCGCGCTGGGCCCCGGCAGACCGCATCCTGCATCGCGTGCTGGCGGCCGCGCCGCCGTGCCGGCCGTGCATGCACTGGACGTGCCCGACCCAACATGAATGCGCGCGCGATGTGAGCGTGCGGCAGGTGCTCGACGCCGCCTATGGCGCGCTGTTCGACCCCGAGCTGGAACTGCGCACGTCGCCGCCGGCACCCACACGCGCCGCGTCGGCACCCATCCCGCCCTCCGCATCCAAGACATTCGGGAGCACCACGCCATGAAGCGGTCCACCGCACGACGCCTGCGCATTCTGACGTGGCATGTGCACGGCAACTACCTGTATTACCTCTCGCAGGTGCCGCACGATTTCTACCTCGTCACGCGTCCGCCTGACGCATCGGGCTGCGTGCCGCCCGGTTATGCCGGCAAGGTGGGCGCGCTGCCGTGGGGCGACAACGTTCATGAGGTGCCGTTCGATGCCGTGGCGGGCGAGCGGTTCGATGCCGTGCTGTTCCAGTCGCGGGTGCACTGGGAGCAGGACCGCCTCACGGTGCTGAGCCCCGCGCAGCGCGCCCTGCCGACGATCTATCTCGAACACGATCCGCCGCAGGAGCACCCCACCAACACGCGCCACTGGGTGCAGGATCCGAACGTGCTGCTGGTGCACGTGACGCCGTTCAACGCGCTGATGTGGGACAGCGGCATCACGCCCACGCGGGTGATCGAGCACGGCGTGCACCTGCCCGTGCCGGCGCGCTACAGCGGCGACCTGGCGCGCGGCATCGTGGTCGTCAACCACCTGGCCAGGCGCGGGCGCCGGCTCGGCGCCGACGTGTTCGACACGCTGCGCCGCCAGGTGCCGCTCGACCTGGTGGGCATGGGCGCCGAAGACGCCGGCGGCATCGGCGAGGTCGGCAACCTGCATCTGCCCGCGTTCTGCGCGCGCTACCGCTTCTTCTTCAACCCCATCCGCTACACCAGCCTGGGGCTGGCCGTGGTGGAGGCCATGACCATCGGCATGCCCATCGTGGGCCTGGCCACCACCGAGATGAGCACCGTCATCGACAGCGGCCACAACGGCTATGTCGACACGCGCCTCGATGCGCTGGCCGACGCCATGCACACGCTGCTGCACGATCCGGCTCTCGCCCGCCGCTGGGGCGACGCCGCACGCGACACCGCACGCCAGCGCTTCGGCATCGACCGCTTCGTGGCGGACTGGCTCGATGCGTTCGATGCGGTCATGGCGAATCGCCAGGAGGCAGCATGAGACACCACGGTGACCCGCACCATCCCGGCCATCCCGAGCCCCATCACCACTGGCGCGACCAGCGTCGCGTGCTGGTGACCGGCGGCGCGGGGTTCCTCGGCTCGCACCTGTGTGACCGCCTGCTGCGCGACGGGCATGACGTGCTGTGCGTCGACAACTTCTATACCGGCACCAAACGCAACATCGCGCACCTGCTCGGTCACCCGCGCTTCGAGGTGCTGCGCCACGATGTCACCTTCCCGCTCTACGTGGAAGTGGATGACATCTACAACCTCGCCTGCCCGGCCTCGCCCGTCCATTATCAGCACGACCCGGTGCAGACGACCAAGACCAGCGTGCACGGCGCCATCAACATGCTCGGGCTGGCCAAGCGGGTCGGCGCGCGCATCCTGCAGGCATCGACGAGCGAGGTGTATGGCGACCCGCGCGAACACCCGCAGACCGAGGCGTACTGGGGCAACGTCAACCCGATCGGCGTGCGCTCGTGCTACGACGAGGGCAAACGCTGCGCAGAGACGCTGTTCATGGACTACCGCCGCCAGCACGGCCTGGACGTGAAGGTGGCGCGCATCTTCAACACCTACGGCCCGCGCATGCACCCGAACGACGGGCGCGTCGTGTCCAACTTCATCATGCAGGCGCTCGCCGGCGAGCCCATCACGCTCTATGGCGACGGCCGCCAGACGCGGGCGTTCTGTTACGTCGATGACCTGATCGACGCCCTCGTCCGCCTCATGAACACGCCGCCCGACTTTGCCGGGCCGGTCAACCTCGGCAATCCGGTCGAGATGAGCATGCTGGAGATTGCGCGGCACATCGTGGCGTGCACGCGCTCGAATTCGGAACTCGTCTTCCGCCCGCTGCCGCAGGACGACCCCACGCAACGGTGCCCGGACATCACGCTCGCGCGTGAGAAGCTCGGCTGGGAGCCGTCTACCGCGCTGGAAGTGGGGCTCGCGCGCACGGTCGAATACTTCCGCCAGCAGTTCTTCCTGGCGCCGGCCCCCGTGCTTGCCTGAGACCTCGGGCGGGTCAGCCGATCGACAAGGTCGGGATGGCCTGGCGGCGCTGGCGGTCGGCGTCCATCTGCCGCCACAGCGCGGCCGTCGCGGGCTGCACGGTGTGCCGGCGCAGCAGCGCGCGCGGCAGGCGCACGAGCGCCGCTGGCAGCGCCTCGCCCAGCACACCCTGTTCGGCCATCGCACGCAGCGCCCGGCCGGTGACGCGCCAGGCGAGATCCTGCGGCAGCCGCAGCCATGCGGCCAGCAACTCGTTGCGCGTGAGCAGCGCGCGCCGCTGCATCACGTCGCGCACCGGCGAGGGGTTGTGGTGCGTGACCACCTCGCGGCAATAGACGATGCGCCAGCCGGCATCCACCAGGTCCAGCGCCAGCACGCTTTCCTCCCCGCCGATGAAGAGGTCGTGCCGGTACCCCCCTGCCTCGGTAAAGGCACGCGCGCGCACCACGCAGGCGCCTGCCATGAAACCGAGCAGCGCCGGGCCCGGCAGGCCTTCGGAGGGCAGCGTGCTGGCCGCCATCGGCTCGCACGCCGGATCGTCCCGCCGCGTGGGGCCCACCACGACGTGCGCCGCCACCACCGCCACCGAGGGATACCGCTGCAGGACGTCCACGGCACGCGCGATGGAGCCCGGCAGCCACACCGTGTCGTCATCGCAGAACGCCACGTACGGTGTGTCGACCGACGCGACACCGAGGTTGCGGCCGGCGGCGCCATAGTTGCGCGGCGCGCGCACGAGCGTCACACCCGGAAAGCGGGCCGCGATCTGGTCGGCCGTGCCGTCGGTGGAGCCGTTGTCGACCACGACGATGGGCCACGGCTCGGCCAGGGCCGTGAGCTTGCCGAGCGTTTCCAGCACGGTGGCCGCACGGTTGTACGTGAGCACGACGATGGAGCATGGCACAGGCGCCGTGCGGGCGTCATCCAGTGGTTGCATGATCGGAATCTCCTTGTTCCAGCAGCCAGAAGCGCTCCGGCTGGTAGACGTCTTCGATACCGCCGGGGCCGAACGCGCGCAACTGGCTTGCATAGCAGGCGACGGCGCGCCGCTTCTGGCGGCCGTCCACGGCGCAGACCGGCGAGACCGGCGTGGTGACGATGCCGCGCTCGGCCAGGGCGACCAGGCGCGACTGCACGGCGCCGCGCCCGCGCCGGTACAGCGCGTCTTCGTAGCCGATCCACAACCGCTTCGGCAGCTTGGGCAGCATCAGCAGCGCCGCTTCGTGCACGAGGACGTGGTCGCTATGGAACAGCCCGAGCGGCACGAACACCGCCTCGGCGGAGTGACGCGCGACCAACCGGTACAGTGCGCGCTCCAGCGCATCGAGGGCGGGCGTCTGCCCGTACTGGCTGTCGCAGAAGTCGAGGTGATGCACGGTGGCGCTCACCTGGGCGTGGGCCTGGGCATCCTCCTGCCGACGCACGGCGATGGCCTCGGTGGAATGGGCAAAGCCGGCCTGGGCGTCCCACTCCGTGGACATCGGGGTGCCGGGCGCGCCGCCGAACACCGTGGCGGTGTGGCTGCCATGGTGCGCGGCCAGGAGGTTGCCGCACGAGAAGATCGCGTCGTCAAAGTGCGGTGAGATCACCAGCACCGGCCCCAGACGCGCGACGCGATCGTGCAGTGCGCGGCTCATGCGCGGGACGCACCCGGTGCACGCGCGCCGTCGCCGGACTGCGGATCGAGCTTGACCTTGATCCACCCGGGCTGGCGCGTATCGAAAGCGCGGTAGGCGTCCAGCGCCGCGGCCATGGGCTCGCGCACCGACAGCACCGCCGCCGGGTCGATCGCGCCCCTGCGCACCAGCTCGACCAGCTTGGGCAGATAGCGGCGATGGTTGCAGTTGCCCATGCGCAGCGTGAGGTTCTTGTTCATCGCCATGCCGATCGGGAACGTCGTGTCGGTGGGCGGATACACGCCGATGATCGACAGCGTGCCCGCCTTGGCCAGCCCTTCCACGGCCCAGCGCAGCGCTTGCGACGGCGCATCGCCGGCCTGCCATGGCGCATTCTCGTTGGCGTCGGACACCGCGCCGGTGCCGCGCGCCTGCGGCGCGGTGGCCTTGCGTTCGGCGGCAAAGGCCTGCGTGGTCTTGTCGTCGGGCCGCGCCGGGCCGTGGTCGGCATGCTGAGCGTCCACGCCGACGGCGTCGATGGCGCAATCCACGCCGATGCCGCCGGTCAGCCGGCGCAGCGCCTGCACCGGGTCTTCACGCTCGAAGTCGATCACCTCGGCGCCCTGGGCGCGCGCCATGTCGAGCCGGTCCGGCACATGATCGATCGCGAAGATGCGCCCCGCCTGCATCAGCTTGGCCGAGGCGATCACGAACTGCCCCACCGGGCCCGCCCCGAACACGGCCACGGTGTGCCCCGGCTTGATGTTGGCCAGGTCGGCGCCGAAGTAGCCCGTGGGGAAGATGTCGGACAGCAGGATCGCCTGGTCGTCGCTCACCTCGTCGGGCAGCTTGACGAGGTTGACATGCGCGAAGGGCACGCGGGCCTTCTCGGCCTGCAGGCCGTCAAACCCGCCGGCGCCTTCGGGGCCACCGTAGAACGCCGTGCCGGCGAGGTGGCCGTGCGGATTGGCGACGTCACATTGCGCGGTGTAGCCCGCACGGCAGTACGCGCACGCCCCGCACGCAATGGTGGACGGAATCACCACACGGTCGCCCACCGACAGGTTGCGCACGTCCTCGCCGAGGGCCTCGACCACACCCACGCCCTCGTGGCCAAGGATGCGCCCTTCCTTCACATCGGACATCGTGCCGCGCACGAAATGCAGGTCCGTCCCGCAGATGGCGCTAGCCGTCAGGCGCACGATGGCGTCGGTCGGCTCGCGCAGTGTCGGCTCGGGCACGTCTTCCAGACGGATGTCTCCGACGCCGTGAAATACGACAGCTTTCATGATGGACCCCTCGTTGGATGATTGGACGCTCATGACACGCAACTGCAGTGCCCGCGTCGCCTCGGGCGCAGCGAGGGTGCGAAGGCCGTCAGTCCCCCAGTACCGCCAGTGCAAGGAACAGCAGCGTGCTGGCGCACATGCAGATCGTGGCGACCCACGCCGTACCGTGCAGCGCCGGGGAACTGCGAAACGGCCCCATCACGGTCTTGCGTCGCGACATGAGCTGCAGCATGACCATCACCGGGGTGGCGGCCAGCCCGTTGAGCACCGCGGCCCAATAGAGCAGCTTGAAGGGTTCCACCGGCAGGAACACCATGCCGGTGCCCATCAGCATCACCAGGGCCAGGAACAGATAGAACTTGGGCGCGCGGGCCGGCCGGTCTTCCAGGCTCCTGCGCCATCGGAACGCCTCTGCGGCGGCATATGCGGCGGAGCCCGCCAGCACCGGCACCGCAAGCAGGCCGGTGCCGACCACACCCAGTGCAAAGAGCATCTGCGCAAAGCGGCCCGCGACCGGCTTGAGCGCCTCGGCGGCCTGCGCGCAGGTCTCGATCTGCGTGACGCCGTGGGTGTGCAGCGCATAGGCGCCGGTGAGCATGATGCAGAACGCGATGAGCGCGGAGACCGCCATGCCGACCGTCGTATCGAGGCGGATGCGCGCCAGCTGAGCCTCGGCCTGCCACGGCGCCTTCTTCAACGGTTGCTCGCCGTCGGCCAGCCGCGTCTCCTCGACTTCCCCGGCGGCCTGCCAGACAAACAGGTACGGGCTGATGGTCGTGCCGAACACGGCAATCAGCGTCATCACGTAGTCCTTGGACCACCGCATCTTCGGCACCACCGTGTCGTGCAGCGCCTGCGCCCAGTCCACCTTGACCACGAACGCCGTTGCCACGTAAGCGAGCAGTGACAGCGCGACCCATTGCAGATAGCGCGCGTACCGGCGGTACGGCATCCACACCTGCAGCACGAGCGAGACAACGGCAAACCCGCACGCATACAAGGCAGTAGAGCCGCCCAGCAGCAGCCGGATGCTGTCGCCCATGGCTGCGATATCGGCGCCGACATTGATGACGTTGGCCAGCGTGACCAGCGCAACGAACGCATACGCAAGCCACGGCGAATGATGTCGGCGGATGTTCGCCACCACGCCGGAGCCCGACACCCGCCCGAGCCGCGCGCTGACGAGCTGGATCGCAATCATCAGCGGCAGCGTGAGCAGCAGCGTCCATAGCATGCTTGTCCCGGACTGCGCACCGGCCTGCGCATAGGTCGCAATGCCGCTCGGGTCGTCGTCAGCCGCCCCGGTAATGAAGCCGGGCCCCAGCCGGCGATACCACGGGGCGTCGTCCGCGTCCGGCACGATGGCGGTCAGCTGCGGTTGTCGGTGGGCGGCGCTTCGGGCGTCTGCCGGCCGGGGTCGTGGAGCTTGTCGCGCGTGACGCCCGGCGGCACTTCACCCTGGCGGATGCGCCGCGCTGTGTCGTGCACGCTCTCCGGTCTCGGCGCGGTGCTCCCCGGGCGGCCCAGCGCGGCGTCGGCGGGACGTTCGCCCGGCTTGCGGTGCGACTCGGCCTGTTCCCAATCGGCCTGGCGCTTCTCTGCGCCACGGTTTTCGGTCTGCTGCTTTTCTCGCATGGTGGCCTCCAGTGTCCAGTGGTGTGCGGGTTGTGCGGTCGTGCGGATCAACGGCGCTTGCGGATCAGGCTGACCTGGCCGTTGCGCTCCAGGATGGCGGCCTGCACGTCGTCGAGCGTGCGCGTGCCGAGCGTCTGGCGCACGGTCTCTTCGATGTCGCCAACGGTCAGCAGCGCCGCATCCATCTGGTCCTGCTGGAACCGGCCGTCGCGATAGACCTCCCGCTCGCGCCCCGCGATCATCCGGTCCAGCCCGGGCAGCCGCACGCACGCCCAGCCCAGCAGCCGATGCACCGCCACGAGGGCGAGCGACGCCGACAACGTCGCCACAAACGGCGACGCGCCCACGATCGCGCGGCTCAGCGTTGCACCCAGCAGCACGGCGACAACGAAATCGAACGGCGCACGCTGCCCGAAGGACCGCCGGCCCGACAGACGCACCAGCACCAGGCCGATGGCGAACACCACCACGGCACGCATGGCGGTCTGCAGCGGGTTGAGGTCCTTGCCCTCGCCAAACAGGAACAGCAGCGCGTCCATGGCACCTCCTGCCGTCGATGTGGATTGCTCTTCCACCGCCCAGCAAGCGGCGTGCCGGGCAGCACCCGCCACATGCGCCCGCCATGGCATGCGGTGTGCTGAAGATGGAGGACCGTTCCACCCACCGATCGAGAACCGCCATGCCTGACCAACCACAGCAGCAACCGCCACAGCATCAGGACCGCCAGCCCGGCACCGAAAGCGACATGACGCCGCGCCCGCGTGCGGAAATGGAACACTACGTCGGCAGCGGCAAGCTCACCGACAAGGTCGCCATCGTCACCGGCGGCGACAGCGGCATCGGCCGCGCGGTGGCCATCGGCTTTGCCAAGGAAGGCGCCGACGTGCTGATCGCGTACCTGGACGAACACGACGACGCCAACCAGACCTGCCGCCTCGTGCGTGCCACCGGCCGCCGCTGCGAAGCGATCGCCGGCGACCTCGGCGACGAAGCGCACGCCCGCGCCGTCGTCACGCAGGCGGTGGCCACGTTCGGCAAGATCGACATCGTGGTCAGCAACGCCGCCGAGCAGCACCCCCAGCAGAGCCTGGCCGACATCGACGCCGCGCAGCTCGAGCGCACGTTCCGCACCAACGTCTTTGCGATGTTTTACCTGCTGCGGGCCGCGCTGCCGCACCTGCACGAAGGCGCGCGCATCATCACCACCACGTCGGTCACCGCGTTCCGGGGCAGCGGGCACCTGGTCGACTACGCCGCCACCAAGGGCGCGATCCTGGCGTTCACGCGCTCGCTGGCCCAGCAACTCGCCGAGAAGGGCATCCTGGTAAACGCCGTGGCGCCGGGCCCGATCTGGACGCCGCTGATTCCGTCCACCTTCGATGCCGAGCATGTCGCCAAATTCGGCAGCAACGAACCGCTCGGCCGCGCCGGCCAGCCCGACGAGGTGGCGCCGTGCTACATCTTCCTGGCGTCGGCCGACGCCAGCTATATGACGGGCCAGACGCTGCATCCGAACGGGGGTGAGATCGTCAACGGCTGAGGGCTTCCTGCCCAAGCAGCGTTCAGCCCGTGCGCGCCGGTACGGGCTGGACTGCGGTGCGCTCAAGTTGCGGCGGCACAGGCCGTTATGCAATGTAATAAAGTCAGAACAAAGCGACATGCTGACCGATCGGCCCGGGCGATAGAATGACGGGTCGCCGCCGTTCGAGCGGCGTGCGCCCCTTAACGCCTCGCACCGCAGTTCTGAAACGCCTCCATGTGGATTGTCCAACTCGCGCTGCGAAGGCCGCTGACGTTCATCGTCCTCGCCCTGCTGATCCTGCTGGCGACGCCGTTTACGCTCATGCGTACGCCGACGGACATCTTTCCGGAAATCGACATTCCGGTCGCCAGCATCATCTGGAACTACAACGGGCTGCCTGCCAAGGAGATGGCCGACCGCATCGTGTCGGTCACGGAGCGCAGCCTGACGACCACCGTCAACGACATCGAGCACATCGAGTCGCAATCGTTGGGCGGCGTGTCGATCATCAAGGTCTTCTTCCAGCCCAACGCCAACATCCAGACCGCACTCGCGCAGATCGTGGCGAGCACGCAGGCGCAGGTGCGGCAGTTGCCGCCGGGCACCACGCCGCCGCTGGTGATCAAGTATTCGGCGTCGAGCATTCCGATCCTGCAACTGGGCCTGTCGAGCAACACGCTGTCGGAGCAGGAACTCAACGATGCGGCGGTGAACTTCCTGCGCCCGCGCCTGATCACGGTGCCGGGCATTGCCGTGCCGTTTCCGTATGGCGGCAAGAGCCGGCAGATCACGGTCGACCTCGACACGCAGAAGCTGCTGGCCCAGGGCCTGACGCCCGTGGATATCGTCAACGCCGTGGGCGCGCAGAACCTGATCCTGCCGGCCGGCACGCAAAAGATCGACGCCACCGAATACGGCGTCACGCTCAACGGCACGCCGGGCAGCATCGCCGCGCTCAATGCGATTCCGGTCAAGACGAGCAACGGCGCCACACTCTATCTGGGTGACGTGGCCAATGTGCGCGACGGCTTCTCGCCGCAGACAAATGTGGTGCGCCAGGACGGCCAGCGCGGCGTGCTGCTCTCCATCCTGAAGAACGGCGGCGCGTCGACGCTCGATATCGTCAACAACATCTACAAGCTCCTGCCGGCCGCGGCCGCCGTGTTGCCGCAAGACCTGAAGATCACGCCGCTGTTCGACCAGTCGCTGTTCGTGAAGGCGGCCATTGAAGGCGTGGTCCGCGAGGCGCTGATCGCCGCATGCCTGACGGCCGCGATGATCCTGCTGTTCCTGGGCAACTGGCGCAGCACGGCCATCATTGCGGTGTCGATTCCGCTGTCGATCCTGTCGTCGATCATCGTGCTGCACCTGATCGGCGAGACCATCAACCTGATGACGCTGGGCGGCCTGGCGCTGGCGGTCGGGATTCTCGTGGACGACGCCACCGTCACCATCGAGAACATCGAGCGCCACCTGCACGAAGGCAAGGAGCCGATCACCGCGATCCTCGACGGCGCCGCCGAGATCGCCGTGCCGGCCTTCGTGTCGACCCTCTGCATCTGCATCGTCTTCGTGCCGATGTTCTTCCTCACGGGCGTGGCGCGCTACCTGTTCGTGCCGATGGCCGAAGCAGTGATCTTTGCGATGCTGGCTTCCTACGTGCTTTCGCGCACGCTGGTGCCGACACTCGTGATGATGCTCATGACCGGCCACACGCAAGACGCCTGGAAAGCCGGCGCAAAACCGAGCACGTTCGGCCGCATCTACCGGGCATTCAACACGCAGTTCGAGCACATGCGCGGCAACTACGCCGCCATCCTCGGCGGGCTGCTGGAATACCGCCGCGTGTTCGCACTGTCGTTCCTGGGCTTCTGCGTGGCGTCGTGCGCCCTGTACCTCGTGCTCGGGCGCGACTTCTTCCCCGATGTGGATGCCGGCCAGATCCGCCTGCACATGCGCGCGCCGTCGGGCCTGCGGATTGAAGAAACCGCACGGCTGGCCGACGAAGTGGAAACCGCCATCCGCGAGATCATTCCCAAGCAGGAGCTGTCGACCATCCTCGACAACCTGGGCGTGCCGAACTCGGGGATCAACCTGTCGTACAGCAACGCGGGCACCATCGGCACGCTCGACGGTGAAATCCTCATCGCCCTGCACGAGGGCGAACGCAAACCCAGCGCGGAATACATCCGCCGCCTGCGCGAAGAATTACCGAAGCGCTTTCCGGGCGTGGAATTCGCCTTCCAGCCTGCAGACATCGTCAGCCAGATCCTGAACTTTGGTTTGCCGTCGGCCATCGACGTGCAGTTCTCCGGCGCCGACGTGGCGACCAACCAGCAGCTTGCGGGCATCCTGGCCAACCGCATCAAGCAGATTCCTGGCGCGGTGGATACGCATGTGCACCAGCGTTTCGACCAGCCCACGCTCGCCTTGAACATGGATCGCACGCGCATCCAGCAGGTCGGCCTGGAAGGGCGCGACGTGGCGCAGAACCTGCTCGTGTCGCTCAGCTCAAGCTTCCAGACCTCGCCCACCTTCTGGCTCAACCCGATCAACGGTGTGGTGTACCAGGTGGCCGTCACCAGCCCGCAGTACCGCGTCGATTCGCTCGACGCGCTGCTGCGCACGCCGGTGGCAAGCTCGCGCGGTGGCGCCGCACAGGCAGGCGGGCCGCAGTTGCTGGGCAACCTCGTGCAGGTGAGCCCCGCGGTGCAGCCGCAAGTGGTGTCGCACTACGACATCACGCCGGTGGTGGACGTCTATGCCGCCGTGCAGGGCCGCGACCTGGGCGCCGTCGCCAAGGAAGTGCAGAAGGTCGTCGACGACATCCGCCCAAAGCTGCCACGCGGCGCGCAGGTCACGGTGCGCGGTCAGGTCAACACGATGGAATCGTCGTTCCTTGGCCTGGGCGTCGGGCTCGTCATGGCCATCGTGCTGGTGTACCTGCTGATCGTGGTGAACTTCCAGTCGTGGATCGACCCGCTCATCATCGTGACCGCCCTGCCCGCCGCGCTGGCCGGCATTGCGTGGATGCTGTTCCTGGCAGGCACGACGCTGTCGGTGCCGTCGCTCACGGGGGCGATCATGACGATGGGCGTGGCAACCGCCAACTCGATTCTGTTGATCTCGTTCGCGCGCGAGCGATTGGCCGAAGGCATCGCGCCCGTGCAGGCCGCGCTCGAAGCCGGCGCCACCCGCCTGCGTCCGGTGCTGATGACGGCGCTGGCGATGATCATCGGCATGGTGCCCATGGCGCTGGGCCTCGGCGAGGGCGCAGAGCAGAACGCACCGCTGGGGCGCGCGGTGATCGGCGGTCTGCTGTTCGCAACCGTCTCGACCCTTTTCTTTGTTCCGGTGGTGTTTGCCAGCGTGCACAACAGATTGCAGCGGCGCGCCGCCCGGCGTAGTGACGATTTGCGGGGAAGCGAAGGACATGTCTGAGCAAACATCCAGTGCCCATCCTGGGGCGCATTCCGGGCATCCAGCGGACGGCCCGCCGCACCACGTCGTCACCGTCGACCCGATCGAACAGGTGGACCGCGCGCCGGCCATGCGTCGCGCACGCTGGGTCGTGATCGTCGTGGTGGTTCTGCTGGCGCTGGGCGCTGGGCGCACGCTGGTCAGCCGCTACTACAACGCGCATGCGCTGGAGCGTCAGGTGAGCGCGCAGACCAGCCGCTACGTCACCACCACTGCACCCAAACCGGCCAACGCCAGCCGCGAGCTGACGCTGCCGGGCACGCTGCAGGGCTACGTTGAATCGCCGATCTATGCCCGCACCAGCGGGTACGTGCTGCGCTGGTTCAAGGACATCGGCGCCCATGTGGACAAGGGCGAAGTGCTGGCGCTGCTCGACACGCCCGAAGTCGACCAGGAACTGAACCAGGCACAAGCCACACGCAACCAGGCCGCCGCACGCAAGGCGCTGGCGCAGACGTCGCTCACGCGCTGGCAGAACCTGCGCCAGAAAGACGCCGTCTCGCAACAGGAACTGGACGAGCGCACCAGCGCCGCCAACCAGGCCCAGGCCGACCTGGCCGCCGCCGAAGCCAACGTGCGCCGCCTGCAGGAGCTGCAAGGCTTCCGCCGCGTGGTGGCACCGTTTGCGGGTGTGGTGACCAAGCGCAACGTCGATGTCGGCACGCTGGTCAATGCCGGCAACGCGGGCGCCAACCGCGAGCTGTTCACGCTGGCGCAGACCGATCCGCTGCGCATCTACCTGTATGTGCCGCAGGCGTATTCGCAGCAGGTGAAGGTTGGGCAGGACGTGGCCGTCACGCTGTCGGAACTGCCGGGCCAGACCTTCCACGGCACCATCGCACGCGCCTCGGGCGCCATCGACGCCACGACCCGCACCATGCAGGTGGAAGTGCAGCTGCCCAACAAGGACGGCCGCCTGCTGCCGGGTGCGTACGTGCAGGTCGCCATCAAGGGCAAATCGTCCGGCGATAGTGCGAGCGCGAGCGCCAGCGCGCAGGGCACCTACCTCGTGCCGACGAACACGCTGCTCTTCCGCAAGGAAGGCCCGCGCATCGCCATCGCAGAAAACGGCCGCGTCGACCTGCGCCCCGTCACCATCGGGCGCGACTACGGCCGCACGGTGGAGATCGTCTCGGGCCTCAAGCCCAACGACGCGTTGATCCTCAACCCGGCCGATTCCATCGAGCAAGGCGAGGCGGTGACCATCGTCACGCCAGCGCCCGCTTCGGCACCGGCGGCATCGGCGCCGCGCGCATCATGATGGGTCGACCGCGGTTGCGCTCTGCCGCGCTGGCGGCTTGGCTGATCGTCTCGCTGGCCGGCTGTTCGCTGGCACCGACGTACGAGCGCCCCGCCATGGACGTGCCGGCGCACTGGCAGACCGAAGCACCGTGGCGCGCCGCGCAGCCCGCCGATGCAGCGCCCAAGGGACCGTGGTGGCAGCGCTTCAACGATCCACAGCTCGACAGGCTGATCACAAAGGCGCTTCAGGAAAACCAATCGCTCAAGGTTGCGCTGTCGAACCTGGAGCAGGCACAGGCGCAGACGCGCGTGGCACGCGCCAGCCTGCTGCCGACCATCACGGCCACCAACAACGACACGCGCACGCGCACCTCGTCGGAACGGCCGCTTTCGTCGTACACCAGCCCCACCATGTCGACCGTGCAAAGCGATTTCGTGGTGCGCGCCGAGGTAAGTTACGAAGCGGATCTGTTCGGCCGCGTGCGCAACACCGTCGCCAACGCGGCGGCGAGCGAAGCGCAGGCCGGCGCCAATGCCGAGAACTTCCGCCTGCTGCTGGCCGCGCAGGTCGCCACCACCTGGTACAACCTGCGCGAGACCGATGCGGAAATCGCCGTGGTGCAGGAAGGGCTGGCGCTGCAGCGCAAGGCGCTCGATTTCGTCACCTCGCGGCATCAGGACGGCGTGGCATCGGGGCTCGATCTGGCGCAGCAACAGGCGCTGGTCGACAGCACCGCCACGCAGGCCGAACTGCTGACCAAGCAGCGCGCGCAGTACGAACACGCGCTGGCCACATTGGTCGGCACACCGGCGCCTGCGTTCCATCTCGACCCGAACCCGCTCAAGGGCACGGCGCCACAGATTCCGGTGGCGCTGCCGTCCGACGTCATCGAACGCCGCCCCGACGTGGCGGCCGCTGAACGCGGCGCCGCTGCTGCCAACGCGCAGGTCGGCGTGGCGCGCGCTGCGTTCTTCCCGAGCGTGATGCTCAACGGCGGCGCCGGTTGGGAAAGCCGCGATCTGGCGCTGCTGTTTTCTGCGCCGACGCTGCTGTGGTCGTTCGGCACGCAGATCGCCCAGACGGTGTTTGACGCCGGCCGTACGCGGGCGCGCGTGGACATTGCCAACGCCGCCTACCAAGGTGCGATCGCGAACTACCGCCAGACGGTGCTGGGCGCGCTGCAGGAAGTCGAAGATGGTCTGGCCGGACTGCAATCGCTCGACCGTGCCGCAAGCCAGGCGAGCCACGCCGTGGAAAGCGCCCGCAAGGTCTACGACATTGCCAGCGCGCGCTATGAGGGCGGCCTGGCAACGTCGTTGGACGTGATCACCGCGCAGCAGTCGCTGTTGAACAACCAGCGCACGGCGGTGCAGATTCTCGGCCAGCAGATGACGACGAGCGTGTTTCTCGTCAAGGCGGTGGGCGGCGATTGGAACCACGTGATGGCCCCACCAACGCCCACGTCCACGCCAACGGCCAACCGTTAAGCCTCAGGCGCGCAGGAAGCGCGCGCCCACAAACAGCCCGGCCAGCCAGCTCAACGTCAGCGCCACGGCAACGAGCAACTCAAGCAGCGCGGTCGCCTCGCCCGGCACGCTCATCGCCAGCGCAATCACTGCGGCCATCAACGCAGCCGCTGCGAACAGGCTGACCAGCAGCGCGCCCAAACCCGATGCGAGTGTGCGTACGAGCGGCGGATGCACATGCGCCGGCGGACACAGCACAGCCATGCGCGCCCGCACATACGCCGTCGTGCGCGCCGCATCGGTGGCCTCCGCGTGATGGCGCATCACGTGCATCCAGGTTTGCGTGTCGAGCACGCCGGAACTGAGTTCCTGCGTCACGCGGCGCAGCGCAGCGCGTTCGCGCGCATGGTCGGTGGCGTCAGACGGCGTTTCGTTGGGGTTCAGCCTGTCGAACACGGCCGGCGCGGCGGCCGGATCGCTGGCGCGCACCTCGTGCCGATACGTCACGCGCACGCGGCGGGAGCGGGCGAGATATGCGAGCGTCCCGACCGGCACCAACACCTCCGCCGCGAGCAACAGCGCAAGCGGCCATCCCGCCGACGTCGCACCGGATGCCTGCGCGGCCCACGCCTTGAGCCCACCGCTCATGCCCAGCGTGGCGGCCAACTGCAGCAGGCAATATCCCAGCCAGACCCACGGAAACCAGCGCACACGCAAGAACGCCACCACCACCAGCCCCAACGGAAACGCCAGCACCGCCAGCGCCGGCAGCGACCGTGCCGCGCCGTCGCCCGTCTCGCCCGACATCAGGACCATGGCCATCGCCAGCACCGCCACCAGCGCGGGCAGCGTGTTCAGCCACAGCAGCGTCACCAGCCAGCCGCGAACGCCATACAGCCGATGCGCCCGCGCACGCGCCGCCGATATCGCAATCCAACTTCCTTGCATGAAGCTCCTCATCCGGGTCCGCCATGCGGCGCGCCGGGGCGCGGCATGGATTTCTGAATTTCGGCGATTGTGTCATTGGGGCAAAGCGGGCGCCCCCCTCTAGAGTGGGGGCGGCAGCACATTGTCGCCAATGACTGGGCCGATCCAATGCCGACAAGGGATTGCGGGTGATTAGTTGTTCTTAAATCAGATGTTGAAATCACTGAGTGTTGTATCGGCGCCTTATGTGGGCGCATTCGCCGGCAAGCGCCAGCATGTCCGCCGCGCATACCGGTCGGAACCATTTGCATGCGATGTGTGCGACGAGGCTCCTTACACTCGCTGCAACCTCACAGGAAGCCGATATGCGCCCACACCGTCTGCCGCAGTGAGGAGCGCTACCATCGACGCTTCTTTCGCTTTTTTTGTTCACACCCGAATCGACATGACCGACATCCAACGCCTCCACACCAACGCCCGCATGAGCCAGATCGTGATCGCCAACGGCATCGTGCATCTGGCCGGCCAAGTGCCTGACAGCGACTTCAAGTCGATCACCGAGCAGACCGAGAACATCCTCGCGCGCATCGACGCGTTGCTGGCTGAAGCGGGTGTCGACAAGACGCGTCTGATCTCCGCCAACATCTGGCTGACCGACGCCAAGCACTTCGCCGAGCTGAACGCCGCGTGGGAAGCCTGGGTGCCGGCCGGCCACGCGCCGACGCGCGCCTGCGTGCAGTCGGGCCTGATGCGCCCGGGCATCGATGTGGAGATCGCCGTCACGGCGCTGGCCAAGGGTTAAGGAGCCAACCGCCATGCGCTTTGACACCCTTGTGCTGGGCGCCGGCATTGTCGGCGTATCGGTGGCGGTGCATCTGCAGAAACGCGGGCACGCCGTCGCGCTTGTCGACCGCCGTGCGCCGGGCTTTGAGACGTCGTTCGGCAATGCCGGGCTGATTCAGCGCGAGGGTGTGTATCCGTATGCGTTCCCGCGCGACCTGTCGACGTTGTTGCGTTATGCGGGCAACACGTCGGCGGACGTGCATTACCACCCTGGCGACCTGCCCCGGTTGCTGCCGTTTCTGTGGCAGTACTGGCGCAACTCCCACCCCACGCGGCACGCGGCGATTGCGCGGGCGTATGCGCCGCTGATCGCGCACAGCGTGAGCGAGCACCGCGCTCTGGCCGAAGCCGCCGGCGCCACGCATCTGATCCGCCCCAGCGGCTGGATCAAGGTCTTCCGCAATGCCGCCACGCAAGACAAGGAAACGCGCAACGTCGAGCGCTGGCAACGCGAATACGGCGTCGCCTTTGAAGCGCTGGACCCAGCGCGCCTGCGCAGCGTTGAACCGCATCTGGACACATCGCTGCTCGGCGGCCTGCGTTATACGGAAGCGGATTCCGTGAGCGACCCGAACGCGCTGGTCACGGCCTACGCAAGGTATTTCGAGCAACTCGGCGGCCGCCTGTTTGAAGCCGATGCCAACACGCTCACGCCGAACGCCCCGTGGCTGTTGCAAACCAAGGAAGGCGAGCTGCGCGCAGACAACGTCGTCATCGCCATGGGCCCCTGGGCGGACGTCCTCACCTCGCGCCTGGGCTACAGCCTGCCGCTGGCCGTCAAGCGCGGGTACCACATGCACTACGCACCCGCGCAAGGTGCGCAGTTGAACCATCCCGTGCTCGATGCAGACGGCGGTTATGTGCTGGCACCGATGGCGCGCGGCATCCGGCTGACGACGGGCGCGGAACTCGCACACCGCGATGCTCCGAAGACGCCCGTGCAGCTCAATGCCGTCGAGCCCGTCGCGCGCAAGCTCTTCCCGCTGGCCGAGCGTGTGGATGCGGAACCCTGGATGGGCGCACGCCCCTGCACGCCCGACATGCTGCCGATCATCGGACCGGCGCCGCACCACGCAAACATGTGGTTCGCGTTCGGCCATGCACACCACGGCTTGACGTTGGGGCCCATCACCGGGCGCTTGATTGCGGAAATGATGCTGGGCGAAACACCGGCTGTGGATGCTCGCCCGTTCCGTGCTCAGCGGTTCTGGGATTCAGCGGGCTAGTTCCATCCGCGCGGGTGCGGGGCGGGTATTTGATCGGCAGGCCATCGTCACGCCGGTCCTTCGGCGCCCTCGCCCGCCTAAAACTCCATATCCAGCTCATCGATATCTGCCTGCTCAGCCTTCGCCCCGGCAATCCATTCGGCGACGTGCGGGTGCTCGAGCACGCGCAGGCAGTACTCGGCAATCTCCGGATCGAGCTTGACGTTATAGGTCAGGAATCGCATGACGACTGGCGCGTACATCGCGTCGGCCATGCTGATCTCGCCAAACAGCCAGGGGCCGCCGTACTGGGCGAGGCATTCGCGCCAGATCAGCGTGATGCGCTCGATGTCGTGCTGCGCGCGGGACCAGATGCGGAAGTTCGGAAAATGTGCGCGCAGGTTCATCGGCAGCGCCGAGCGCAGCGCGCTGAAGCCCGAATGCATCTCACCGCAGATCGATCGGCAATGCGCGCGGGCATGTCGGTCGGCGGGCAGCAGCTTGGCCTCGGGCGAGAGTTCGTTGAGGTATTCGGCAATCGCCAGCACGTCCCACACCTTGCGGCCTTCGTGCGTGAGGCACGGCACGAGAATCGACGGCGACAGCAGCAGCAATTCCGCCCGCGATGAGGCGTCGATCGGCACGCTCACCGTCTCGAAAGGCAGGCCGCTGAGCTTGGCGAGCAGCCAGCCGCGCATCGACCACGACGAATAGTTGCGACTGCTGATCGTCAGCGTTGTCAGGTCGACGGATTTCATGTCGGTCCCCGGTTGTCCCCGTTTTTCAATCAGGTGCATGACCGGCGTCAGGCACCTTGCCGGTGCGCTGGTTGCACCCGCGCGCTGCAAAGACGCGTGCCACGCCGCACCCTGCGTGGATGCCGCGCAAAGCCTGTGCCAGTCATCATCAGCGCGGATGCGGTTTGGCGCCCACCGGCATGTGAGTTGGCACATGTATTGCCTGCTTTGTTCCACCGGCCTTGACGTGTCTTGCGACGCCATCACGGAAGCTGCCATGAACCTGCTCGCGTATCCCCTCTACCAGTGGCTGTCCGAATGCCTGCGGCCCGCGCGTGCATGGGCCTCGTTCTCCCGGCTGGCGATGGCGCAGTGGCCACAGTCGACCGAGCATCCCACTGCCCGGGCAGTGGATGCGTGGCTCGAACTGCTGGAGTGCAGCGCGATCACGCACCGCCGCCCATCGTTCGGTATCGACAGCGTCGAGGTCGACGGCCGCGTGGTCCCGATCGTGGAAGAGACCGCGATGCAAACGCCGTTCGGAACCCTCGTGCACTTCCGCAAGACCGCGCCCACGCCGCAACCGCGCGTACTGGTTGCCGCGCCCTTGTCCGGGCACTTCGCCACGCTGCTGCGCGGCACGCTGCGCACGATGCTGGCCGATCACGATGTGTACGTGACGGACTGGCACAACGCGCGCGACATTCCGGTGTCAGCCGGGCGCTTCGGCTTCGATGAATACGTCGGCCACCTGATCGATTTCATCCGCCACATCGGCCCCGACGCACACGTGCTGGCCATCTGCCAGCCGACCGTGGCCGCGCTCTCGGCGGTCTCGCTCCTGGCCGCCGACAACGACCCCGCGCAGCCCGCCAGCCTCACACTCATGGCCGGCCCCATCGATTGCCGCGTGGGCCCCACCGCGGTGAATGCGTTGGCCAACAGCAAACCGATCGAATGGTTCGAGAAGAACCTGATCGGCGTTGTGCCGCCCGGCTTTGCTGGCGAGCAGCGCCGCGTGTATCCGGGCTTCGTGCAGTTGAGCGCGTTCATGTCGATGAATTCGGAACGCCACGTGCAGTCGTTTGAAGAGATGTATTACCAGCGCGCCAAGGGCGACCCGGCCAAGGCCGACACGATCCGCGCCTTCTACGACGAATACCTCGCCACGTGCGACCTCACCGCCGAGTTCTATCTGGAAACGGTCGAGAAGGTGTTTCAGCAATACGCATTGCCGCGCGGCGAGTTGATGGTCGGCGGTCGGCTGGTCGAACCGGCGGCGATCCATCGCACCGCGCTGCTGACGGTCGAGGGCGAGAAGGACGACATCTGCGCGGTCGGGCAGACCGTCGCCGCGCAGGATCTGTGCTCGGGGCTGCCGCCCTACCTGAAGACGCACCATGTGCAGGCCGGTGCGGGCCACTACGGCGTGTTCAACGGCAGCAAATGGGAAAAGCAGATCTACCCGATCGTGCGCGCCACCATCCACGACAACGAGCCCTTCGACGCCAGCACCACCGCCAGTGACGAAGACAACGCGCACCGCGTCACACTGCGCGCGCTGCTCGATGCGCGAGCGTCGAGCCAGGCCGTCACCCGCCGACGCTCGCGCAGGATGGCGCTCACACACTGACTGTCAGCGAGGCGTCATTCAGCAGGGCGAGGATCGAAGCGGGGCAGGTCGTTCTCCATCGATGTTGATCGATTCACGGAGGGTTGCGATGAACACGCACACCACGGAGTTCCAACGCGCTGCGAGCCTGTTGCATCCGGGCGGCAATCCCATCCGGCTCAATACAGGCGACTTCGTTGCGGTCGATCGCCGCCAGGATGCCAGGTACGAAGCGACCTATCGCCCGCAGGCGCTGTACAGCCGCGCCGACGAAGGCTTTGCCGCCAACAACGAAGCCTTCCTGCTGCATGAGGTCGCCACCAACCGGCCGATCTATCTGGAAGACACCGGCCCGACCGATTTCCATCTGCATCTGCCGCCGGGCGCGTTTCAGTTCGTGCTGGTCACCTCGGGCGTATTTACGTTCGACTATGATGGCCGGCTGCATTACGTCGGCCCGGGCTCGGTGATCCTGCAAAGCGCAATCGTGCATCGGCAGCTTTTTTACACGTGGTCGGGCCTGTCGACCGAAGACAACCTGAGCACGCCGCAAACCGTGGTGCCCGACGCACTTTCCATGGGGTGCTCGGGCAAGTTTCTCGAAGCGTTCATCACCGATCCGACGACGTTTCCCAACCCGACGATTGTGCCGTCGGCGCTGATCGACGAAGCCGAGACGCCGCGCATCGCCTGGAGTCATCCGGCACATGACCGGCCGGCCGGTGCAGACTTCTGGGTGCAAGACCCGCTGGAATTGCATGCGCTGTACAAGCCGCTTGCCGGCGACTCCATCCAATCGCCCGGACCGGTCTACGTGCGCGACACCGGCATCGAAGCACCCAGCGGCCAGCTTGTGACGGGACACATCATTGCCACCGACCCGCGTGGTCAGTCGAGCCTTCCCAAGAGCCAGGCAGGGGCAGTGGACGCGGCGTCCTTCTCGAAAGGCGAGGTGGTCGTTTACCGCGTCATTCGCGGCACGGCCGAATTCAAGGACGGCGCGGGCAATATGCTCGAGCTGGCCGCCGGCG
Organism: Ralstonia mannitolilytica; assembly: GCF_905397375.1. GTDB lineage: Bacteria > Pseudomonadota > Gammaproteobacteria > Burkholderiales > Burkholderiaceae > Ralstonia > Ralstonia mannitolilytica. The sequence goes on along the minus strand of NZ_CAJPVG010000001.1, from coordinate 752,666 downwards.
ACGTGGTCACGGCAGGCCAGCATTCGGTCAGGCTTGTCGGCATGGGCGAAGACACGCAGATCCTCCGCCTCGGCCTGCTGAGCAACATCGAAAAGCTGCGCAGCTGGACGCGCGCGCAATGCGACGAGATCGACGGCCTGGCGGGCCGCATCATCAACAGGACGGAGACGCGCCCGCAACGGACCGAGGGTAAGCCGGTCGGGTATCTCTACGAAACCGTCGCGGCATCCAACGGGAACACGGGCCGCTTGAGCGTGGCAAACGGAAAGCGGGTGTAGTCCGAACTCGTCACGCCGCCGCCGTCGCACTCCACCACGGCCCTGGCAATGGGCACGAACACGGGCCGGCAATACATGCGCGACTTCAGCAGCACGAAGCGCGCGGCATGCGGGTCCACGCCGATGTGCGTGAAGATGCCGAGGTCCCAATGCTCCTGCGGCGTCTCCGTGACGACGATCTGCGCCGCGCCGATGTCGAGCAGCGCCGTTCGCCCCATGCGGATGCGCTGGCCCGTATAGGTCGGCCCCGTGATGGTGTATTCGCCGTCGCTGATGGCGACGACCTTGCCCGTCAGCGCGCGCGGCACGGGGTAGATGCCGAGCTGCACGAGCGGCACCTTGTCGCCCACCGGCAGCGTGACCGTGGCCCCCTTGCCCGCCTCGATCATCGCCGCGACGGCTTCCGGGTCGCACACCGGCCCGACAGCGATGCCGGTCAAGCCTTGCCGCAACGCTTCGTGCAGGACGTGCATGTCGTCGCACGTGCCGCCCGACATGCAGTTGTCGCCATGATCGAGCAGCAGCACGGGGCCGCTGCCCGGGGCGTCGGCCAACTTGGCCGCACGCGCGATCGATTCGGTCAACGGTTCAGAGCGATAGACGAACCCTTCGCGATCAGCCCAGATGGCATCGGCAATGCGTTGCGCCGCAGCGTCGGCGGCATGTTTGTCGCCGTTGCCGACCACCACGACGGAAAGGCACGGCGCGGCAATGTCGGCCAGCCCGAATCCGGCCAGGACCGACACGGCCAGCATGCCGTCGTTCTCGGCCTGCTTGGCGAGCGCCACGGCGCGGTGCATCGCGCCTTCGTCGGTGCGGCTGCGCAGGGTGTGCGTGACCATCGGCAGGCGGCGCCACGCGAGCACGGGGTTCGCGCGGCCGGCCAGCTTGTCGAACAGCAGGCGGCCGGCGTGCTCGCCGGTTTCGTACATGTCAACGTGCGGATACGTCTTGAAACTGACTGCGATGTCGGCCAAGTCGATGAACTTCTGCGTGAGATTGCCGTGCAAGTCGAGCGCGACGGCAATCGGCACATCGGGCACCACCGCGCGCAGACGTTCGAGCAGATCGCCTTCGCCATCGTCGCTGTTCTCCGCGACCATCGCGCCGTGCAGGTCGAGCAACAGCGCATCGCACCCGGGCGCCGCCGCGACGATGGCGTCGCACAACGTGGTGTATGCCTCGGCAGCGACGCGTCCGCTGGGGTTCGCTCCGGCCACGACGGGCACGACGATTTCCGCGCCTGCCGCCTCCGCCAGATCGATGAACGCACCAGCCGCCGTGCGCGTGCCCTTGGCGGCACGGTACGCGTCGGCGCCGTAGTGCGGATGGAACGATGCCAGCGACGTCGGCACCGGCGAGAACGTATTCGTCTCGTGATTGAAGCGGGCGATCAGGATGCGCATGGGCGGTCGGGGGGTTGTGTCAAACGCGGCCAGCGGCCTGCAGCATTGCGTGCAGCAGCACGTTGGCCCCGGCTTCCAGATGTTCGGGGCGGGCGTCTTCGATCTCGTTGTGGCTGATCCCGTCCTTGCACGGCACGAAGATCATCGCGGTGGGGGCCACGCGCGCCAGGTAGACCGCGTCATGGCCTGCGCCGCTGATCACGTCCATCTCCGACAACCCCAACTGCCGCGCGCCGCTGCGCACCGCGTTCACCAACGTGGCGTCAAACGGCTGCGGCGGGAAGTAGACGACCTGGCGCAATGCGATGTCGATGCCGCTGCGGGTGCGCAACTCCGCCACTGCGTCATGCAGCGCCGCATCCATGTCGGACAACATCGCGTCGTCGGCCGCGCGAAAGTCGATCGTCATCGAAACCTGGCCCGGAATCACGTTGCGCGAATCCGGATGCACGCTCAGGCAGCCCACCGTGGCGCGCGCATGCGGCGGGCGCTCGAGCGCGATGCGGTTGGCAATGCCGACGAGTTCTGCGGCTGGCAGCAACGCATCGCGGCGCAGCTCCATCGGCGTGGGGCCGGCGTGCGCTTCCATGCCGGTCAAGACCACGTCGTACCAGCGCTGGCCGAGCGCGCCCGTCACCACGCCGATGGTCGTGGCGTGCGCCTCCAGCACCGGCCCCTGTTCGATATGCGCTTCGAAGTAGGCGCCGACGGCTCGGCCGCCAACAGGCTCACTCCCCGCGTAGCCGATACTGCGCAACGCCTCGCCCACGGCCACGCCGTCGCGGTCCTGCGCGGCCAGCACGGCGTCCAGCGCAAACTCGCCGATGAACGCGCCGGAGCCCATCATCACCGGCACGAAGCGCGAACCTTCTTCGTTGGTCCACACGGCCACTTCGATGGGCGCTTCCGTTTCGATGCCCGCATCGTTGAGCGCGCGCACGACCTCGATGCCCGCGAACACGCCGTAGTTGCCGTCGAACTTGCCGCCGGTCGGCTGCGTGTCGATGTGGCTGCCGGTCATGACGGGCGGCAGCGCGTTGTTGCGCCCTGGCCGGCGCGCGAAGAGGTTGCCGATGGCGTCCACACGCACGGTGCAGCCCGCGGCTTCGGCATGTGCAACGAAGAAATCGCGGCCTTGCCGGTCGAGATCGGTCAGTGCAAGGCGGCACACGCCGCCCTTGGGCGTGGCGCCGATGCGCGCCTGCTGCATGAGCGTGTTCCACAGGCGCGCGCCGTTGATGCGCAAAGTGGTGTCGAGTTGGGTGGTCGTCATGATGTGTACGTTTAAGCGGCCAGGCCGACGCCAAGGTAGCGGTCCTTGATGGCGTCGTCGGCGCGGAAGGCTTCGTTGGTGCCGGTGTAGACCACGCGGCCCTGTTCGATGATCACGTGGCGATCGGCGAGCTGCGTGCAGACTTCGAGGTTCTGTTCGACGAGCAGGATGGATACGCCCGCCTGCTTGATGACCTTCAGCTGCGCGACGATCTCTTCCACGATGACGGGCGCCAGACCTTCGACCGGTTCGTCGAGCATCAGCAGGCGCGGGTGGTTCATCAGCGCGCGCCCGATGGCGAGCATCTGCTGCTCGCCGCCGGAGAGGTTGGCGCCGCCGTTGCGCCGCCGCTCATGCAAGCGCGGGAAGATGCGATAGATGTCGGCCAGCTGCCACGGAGAATCCCGCCGCGCGCCGAGCTTCAGGTTTTCCTCCACCGTCAGCAGCTTGAAGATGCCGCGATGCTCCGGCACCAGGCACAGGCCCTGCGCGGCAATGCGATGCGGCGGCTGCCCAGCGATGTCCTTGCCGCGAAAACGCACCTGCCCGCCGCGCGGCGTCACCACGCCGGCAATCGTCTTCAGGGTGGTCGATTTTCCGGCGCCATTGCGGCCGAGCAGCGTCACGAGTTCGCCCTCTCCCACCGTGAGCACCACGCCCTGCAGCACGTGGCTCTTGCCGTAATAGCCGTGGAGGTCTGCAACGTCGAGAATCGCCGTCGTCGTCATTTCTTGCCTCCCGTGATCATGTTGCCGAGATACGCGGCGCGCACGCGCGGGTCCGACCGCACGGCGTCGGGCGTGCCCTCCATGAGCACCTTGCCCTGCTGCATGACGGTGATCGTGTCGGAGATGTCCATCACGATGTCCATGTTGTGTTCGATCAGAACGACGGTGTGGTCCTGCGCGAGGCCGCGAATGAGCGCCTTCATGGCGGGCAGATCGTCCACGCCCATGCCGGAGGTCGGCTCGTCGAGAAAGATCGCACGCGGGTTGGCGGCCAGGGCCATGCCGACTTCCAGCCGCCGCTGCTGGCCGTGCGAAAGCGCGGCGGCTGGCGTGTCGGCCAGGCGCGGCAACTCCAGCCGTTCGAGCACGCGGTCGACCGTATCGGTGCAGGCCAGATCGCCCTGCGGCAGGCGCCAGCCGTGCATGGCGCGACGCGGCGTGGTGCCGAGAGCGGCCAGGCGCAGGTTCTCGCGCACCGACAAGCTCGGGAACAGGCTCGTCACCTGGAACGAACGTGCGATGCCGCGCTGCACGCGCTGGTAGTCGGCTTCGCGCGTCACGTCGTGGCCATCGAAGACGATGGTGCCGCTGGTGATCATGCGCGTGCCCGTGAGCATGTGGAACAGCGTGGTCTTGCCCGCGCCATTGGGCCCGATGACGGAGTGGACCGTGCCGGGCATCACACGCAAGTCAACGCCGCCCAGTGCGGTGAACTTGCCGTACTGCTTGACGATGCCGGTGGCCTGGAGGATGGGCGTGGTGGTCATGCGCGCTCCTCCTGCACCGCCGGTGCGTGACGCGGCGCGCGCACGCGCTGCCACAGCTTCTGCGCGAGCCCGAACAGCCCGCGCTGCATGAACAGGCTCACCGCAATCAAGAGGAAGCCCAGCAGCATCAGCCAGCGCGGCCACAGGCTCGAGAGCCAGTCCGACAGCAACACATAGAACGCTGCGCCCAACACCGACGCAAACACGTTGCCCGTGCCGCCGATGACGGTCATCACCAGAATCATCTCGCTGACGTGGTAGTCGATATTGGCCAGCGGCGCGATGCCCGTGAGCATGGCGTGCAGGGCGCCAGCCAGCCCCGTCACCGCACCGGAGATGACAAACGCGAGCAGCTTGAAGGCGCGCACGTTGTAGCCGACGGCGAGCGCACGTTCTTCGTTGTCGCGAATCGCCAGCAGCGTGCGGCCAAACACCGATTCCGTCACACGCTGCACGAGGAAGAACACGACAAGGAACAGCACTGCCACGAACGCGTAGAACGCCCACGGCGACGCCGCAAACGCCGGACGCGGAATGTCCAGCAGGCCGTTGTCTCCGCCTGTGAGCGACGGCGTGGTGTAGGCCAGGAAATAGAACATCTGGGAGAAAGCCAGCGTCAGCATGACGAAGTACGTGCCGCGCTGGCGGATCGCAAACCAGCCGACCACCGCCGCCACGACCGCGCCCACCACCACGGCCAGGACAAGCGCCACCGGCATCGGCAGCGCCAGTTGTGTGAGGCCGATGCCCGCGGCGTAGCTGCCGAGCCCGAAGAAGATGCCTTGCCCGAACGACAGCAGCCCCGTGTAGCCGAGCAGCACGTTGCAGGCCATCACGGCCATCGCGTAGACGAGCACTTCGGTGGCCAACGTGCCTGACCTGAGCACCAGCGGCAGCAGCAACGTCACGCACAGCGCCAGCCACCAGAAGCGGTGTCGCGAAATTCCATGGAATGCGGCTTGCATCATCCCCTCCCCAGCAGGCCGTGCGGGCGCAGCAGCAGCACGGCCGCCATCGCCACGTAGATCATCAGCCGCGCGCCCTCGGGCCACAGCGTGCTCATCAGGCTCTGCACGATGCCGACCAGCAGGCCGCCGACCAGCGCCCCCGCAAAGCTGCCCATGCCGCCCACCACCACAACCACGAAGGCGACGCCGAGGGCCTCCACGCCCATGAACGGCTCCGCGCCGCGAATGGGCGCCGCCAGCACACCGGCCACCGCTGCCGTCGCCGCGCCCAGTGCAAACATCAAGCTGAACAGGCGGAACACGTTGATGCCGAGCAGCGAGACCATCTCGGTCGATTCACTGCCCGCGCGCACCGCGCTGCCCAGGCGCGTGCCCTCCAGCAGCCACCACAGCGCGAGCGCCAGCACGGCTGTAAAACCGATGACGAACAGGCGGTATTTCGGGTAGACGAAATCGCCCCACATCACCACGCCCTGCAAGGCATCGGGTGCCGGTACATCGACGCCCAGCGGCCCCCACGCCACGATGATGAGTTCCTGCACGACCAGGGCCAGACCCACGGTGACGAGGATGTGGAATTCGTGCGCCTGCGCGTAGACGTGGCGCAGCAGCACCTTCTCCGTCACCCACGCCAGCGCGCCGATGACGATGGGCGCAAGCACGAGCGCCAGCCAGAAATCCATGCCCATCTGCAAGGCCTGGAAGCAGAGATACGCGCCCAGCGCATAAAACGCGCCGTGGGCGAAATTGACGAAGCGCAACAGCCCGAAGATGATCGACAGCCCCACCGCCAGCAGGAAGTAGAGCATGCCGATCCCCACGCCGTTGACGACCTGGAGCAGGTAGACGTTCATTGCGTTGACCGAAATGGCACTCAGGAAGACAAGCGCCCGTGCTTCAACAGCTGAAGCCAGCCGGGCGTGCCGCAGATCAGACCCTCAGGCCATCTTGCACTGCGTCTGCTCCACCGGCAGGAAGGCCTTGCCGACGGCGACCACTTCGGCGAAGTCGTCCTTGTCCTTCATGCGGTTCTTGGGCTTGCCCTTGAGCAGGTAGTAGTTCTTGAGCACCTGGTGGTCGGCCGCGCGAATTTCTTCGGGGCCCGTCAGACCGTCGTACTTCATGCCCTGCAGCGCGGCAATCACGGCCTTCGGATCGGCGCTGCCGGCCTTGGCCATCGCGTCGAGCAGGATCTTGGTGCAGGTGTACGAGCCTGCCAGGCTGTAGTTCGGGTTGGTCTTGAACGCGGCCTGTGTGCGCTTGACCAGATCGCGGTTGGCAGGCGTATCGACGTCGTGCCAGTACTGCGCGCCGAAGTACACGCCATCGCACAGGTCGGCGCCGAGCGATTCGAACTGCTCCAGGCCAGACGCCCACGCCACCAGGATCGTCGTGTTCTTCTTCATGCCGAAGCTCACCGCCTGGCGCAGCGTGTCGGACGATTGCGAGCCGAAGTTCAGGATCAGCAGCACGTCGGGCTTGGCGGCCATCGCGTTGGTCAGGTAGCCGCTGAATTCCTTCTCGGTGAGCGCGTGATAGCTGTTGCCCACATGCTCGATACCCTTTTCCTTGAAGATGTTCTTGGCCGCCGAGAGCAACCCATCGCCAAACACGTATTGCGGCGTGATGGTGTACCAGCGCTTGGCCTTGGGCATCGATTCGATCAGCGGGCGCACGGTGCGCTCGATGGCGCCGTATGTGGGCACCGACCAGCGGAAGGTCGCACGGTTGCAGTCCTTGCCGGTAATTTCATCGGCGCCCGCGGTCGTGATGAACACCCCGCCGAACTTCTCCGCCTCCTTGCCCATCGCGAGCGACTCGGACGACAGGATGCCGCCCGCGAAGTAGCGCGCGTTCTTCTGCTGCGCGAGTTCCTGCATCTTGCGCACGGCCGTGGCCGGCTTGCCTTCGGTGTCGAGCACGCTGTACGCCAGCGGGCGCCCCAGCACCTTGCCGTATTGCTCCACGGCCAGTTTCATGCCCAGGTCGGCGAATTTGCCGTTGGCGGCAAACGCGCCGGACATCGGCACCGGGCAGCCGAGTTCGATGGCATCGGCGGCCAACGCGGAACGGGCCTGCAGCACCGACGCGGGCACGGCGGACAGCGCCGCCAGTTTGAGCAAATCTCGACGATTCAAAGCGCACTCCTTGGGGTCGTGTGGATACAGAACAGCGCTCGGAGCCACCACCGGCGGCAGCTTCCTCCAGGCCTTCACCGGCAAGGTCTTCGCCGGCCATCCCGTCGAGCAAGAACCAGACCAGTTTCTTATATTTGTTATGATAAATAGGCGAAATCATCATAGAAGCCGCCTCCACGCCGCGTCAACGACGACGAAGTCGGTGTTTACGCCAAGGTATGGACGATGAAGGCGCCGGGCGACGATGCGAAAACGCGGTGCGTGCGCACGATCGGAGGGCATGCATGCACCACGTCGGGCAAGCCCTGCAGCACAGCCCGGCAGTTAGAATGCGCGCAACAAGGAACGGACATCCATGGCCACACTCGGAGCAGGCAAGACACCGCCGATCGGCATCCGCAAGCAGAAACGCGCTGATCTCGTTGCCGAAGAACTCAAGCGGCTGATCACGCAGCGCAACCTCAAGCCCGGCGACAAGCTCCCGCAGGAGGTCAAGCTGCAGGAGACCTTCGGCGTGAGCAAGGGCACCATCCGCGAAGCCCTCAAATCATTGGAAGTGCAAGGCCTGGTGAGTGTGAGCACGGGGCCCGCCGGCGGCGGCACCATCGTCGAGGTGCCGCTGGACCGCACGTTCCAGCTCATGCAGAACTATCTGTTCTTCAAAGACATCGGCATTGCGGATGTCTACACCGTGCGGCGCCTGCTGGAGCCTGAACTGGCCGCCGGCGCCGTGCCGCATCTGACCGAAGACGACTTCCGCGCGCTCGAGCACACCATCGACCTGTGCGACCCAGCGTCGACCAAGGCTGCTGCGCCGCTCGACCAGCGCCAGGAAGACCTGAGCTTTCACGACATCCTGGCCGCTGCCAATCCCAATCCGATGCTGCGGTTCTGCTGCGAGCTGATCAACGAGATGATTCGGCAGCTTGTGGTGTTCGGCAACGAAACCTCGCCGAAGGACCACGCGAAGTTCGGCGCCTCCAACGTGAAGTTCCACCGGCAGATTCTGGATGCGGCCCGCGCGCGCGACGCCGACACCGTGCGTGCACTCATGAGTACGCACATGGAAGACTGCACGCACCACGTCACGCGCATGAAGGGCCGCGTGCATGGCCGCCTGGTGCTGGATTCGGAGATGCCGCGCCGCGGCCGCCCGCTCATCGACGGGCACGACGACGGCGACGAAGAGTAACTGGCCCGGCCGCTCGGCCGTCATTCGATGGGATCGAACGGCAGGCCGACGTAGTTTTCTGCGATGGTTCTCCGTCCGGCCTCGGAGTCGAGGAAGTAGGCGTAGTCGGTCTGCTGCATGCGCCTGTCGAACGCGTCGCGGCCAGGAAACTCGTGGAGCAGGTTGGTCATGAACCACGAGAACCGCTCGGCCTTCCAGATGCGGCCGAGCGCAATCGAAGAGTATTTCTGCAGCCAGTCCGTTCGCCCCTCGTGGTACACCCCGCGCAGGATCCGGTAGAGCGTGTTCACGTCGCTCGCGGCGAGGTTCAGCCCCTTGGCACCGGTCGGCGGAACAATGTGCGCCGCGTCGCCCACGAGGAAAAGCCTGCCGTACTGGATCGGCTCGACAACGTAGCTGCGCAGCGGCGCGATGCTCTTCTCGATCGACGGGCCCGTGACCACGTGGGCGGCCACGTCCTCGGGCAGACGCGTCCGCAGCTCCTTCCAGAAGCGATCGTCGGGCCAGGCTTCCACGCGCTCATCGAGCGGCACCTGCAGGTAGTACCGGCTGCGCGTGGTCGAGCGCTGGCTGCAAAGCGCAAAGCCGCGCGCATGGTATGCATAGATCAGCTCGTCACTGACGGGCGGCGTGTCGGAAAGCAGCCCCAGCCAGCCGAACGGATAGACGCGCTCATAGTGCGTCAGAAGATGTTCGGGAATGCTCTTGCGCGAAACGCCATGAAAGCCGTCGCATCCCGCGACGTAATCGCAGTCGACGCGCAACGATTCGCCGTGCGTCTGGAAGCTGACGTAGGGCTTGTCGGTGTCGAGGTCATGCAGGCGCACGTCGGCGGCTTCGTACACGGTCTGGGCGCCGCTGGCCTTGCGGGCGGCCATCAGGTCCCGCGTGACTTCGGTCTGCCCGTAGACCGTCACGGTCGAGCCGCCGGTCAGCGTTTTCAGGTCGATGCGGTCGCGTCGTCCGCCATAGATGAGTTCGATCCCCTCGTGAATCAGGCCTTCCCTGTCGAGGCGCTCGCTGACGCCCGCCTCGCGCATCAGTTCGACCGTGCCCTGCTCGAGCACGCCGGCACGGATCCGGCCAAGGACGTATTCCCCGGTTTGCCGCTCGAGCACGACGTTGTCAATGCCGGCCCTGCTGAGCAGTTGGCCGAGCAGCAGGCCCGACGGCCCCGCACCGATGATGGCGACGCAAGTCTTCATCGCGATGTCTCCTTGTGTTGCCGGGGGTTTTGGGGCCCTTGTGCGGGCGCGACAAAGCCGAAGGCGGCAACGATCGGGAAACGCAGCAGCAGGATGGGCCACCGGGACGGCGAGGAGGGGCACTCGGCAAGGAAGCGCTGCACGTGGAGTGCGGCTGTTGCGTGGGTCGTGCTCATTCGCCAACCCCGGCCGGTGGCGCGGAGCCGGAGAGCGTCGCACAGGCGTGATGCCTGCGCCGTGGGGCGCCAAATCATCTTGTCTCCTTGATCCTTCGGATCTGTCGCTGTTCGTCCGCGGCGGCAGCGGATGTTCTTGTTGCGAACATCCGTACGGATAACGGATCTGCGGTGGATCGTAGGAAGAGGAGCAAAATTTCACAACGCCATATTGGGAATACCCGGTATCTCGATTTCGGATAGTGCTTCACGTAGAGCGCGGAGCCGACACCGAAGCCCTCGCAGCGAGCGGATTGCCGCGCGATGGCGCACCGGCGCGGCAGGACGCTTCAATACGTCTTGTAGGGCAGGAACTTGCCGCTCATCACAATGCGAACGCGGTCGCCTTTCGGGTCCGGCTCGCGCGTGAGATCCATGTTGAAATCGATCGCGCTCATGATGCCGTCGCCAAACTCCTCGTGGATCAGCGCCTTGAACGTGGTGCCGTACACGCTGATGAGCTCGTAGAACCGATAGATCAGCGGATCGGTCGGCACGGCCGTCGGCAGCGAGCCCTTGTACGGCGGCACCTGCAGTAGCGCGATGGCCTCTTCAGGCAGGTCCAGCGCCGCACCAATGGCGTTCGCCTGCGCTTCGGTCAGCGTCATCTGGCCGAGCAGCGCTGCCGTGCTCCACTCCTTGCTGTGGCCGATCACCTCGGCCAACTGCGCCCACGTCAGTTGCTTTTTGATCTTCTGCAGGAAGATCAGGTCGGTCACATCTTCGCGTTGCATGGCGGCTCCTCGGGCGGTTCGGAAAACGGCGTGCAGCATGAGCAAGATCGATACCATGCAGAAAGCCGCGCACCCATGGCAGCGCTGGGCCTGTCGCCTGCGATTTCCGCACCGCAGCATCGCCGTCCATCGCCCTCGACACGGTGCATGGTCCCGAACGAACTAGGGCAAACCCCGAGATTGACAGCGCTGTCAATTGTGTCCATTCTTGCGTCCGTCGGCCCGCCACACTATTCAGAAGAGAACGCCGACACCGCTGTCATGCGACATGCGGTTCCAATATCAGGAGACAGTCCATGGAGCTCGAATTCGCGCGCCGCTCGACAGCACGTCCGGCCGCACGTCAGCAGTCCCGCAGCAAACGCATCGGCATGTCGGCCATCACCGCCGCGGTGCTCGCCCTGGGCGCGGCCGGCGCGCACGCGTATGACGTCACCACCAGCCCGTATCTGACCGGCGACTGGGGCGGCCTGCGCACCCGCCTGGCCGAACAGGGCGTGACCTTCAATCTCGGCTACGGCAGTGAAATCGCGCACAACTTCAGCGGCGGCACCGAACACCTCACGCGCTACACCGACCAGTGGGTCATCGGCACCGCGATGGACCTGCAGAAGCTCGTCGGCTGGCAGGGTGCAACGTTCCAGGCGACCGTGACGGACCGCAACGGCCGCAACCTCGGCAGCGATGCGAACATCGGCAACAACATGCTGATCCAGGAAGTCTATGGCCGCGGCCAGACGTGGCACCTGACGCAGTTCTGGCTGAACCAGAAGCTGCTCAACGATCGCCTGGAGATCAAGGCCGGCCGCGTGACGGTGGGCGAAGACTTCTTCTCGTTCTCGTGCGACTTCCAGAACCTGACGTTCTGCGGCTCGCAGCCGGGCAACCTGGTGGGTGGCTACTGGGTGAACTGGCCGACCAGCCAGTGGGGCGCGCGCGCCAAGGTGCACACCTCGGCCGACACCTACGCGCAGATCGGCGTGTACCAGGTCAACCCGAACTACGTGGATGACGGCTGGGCCCGCCGCAACGGCTGGAAGCTCAACAACCCGGGCGGCACCACCGGCGCCCTGATCCCGCTGGAATTCGGCTGGATGCCCAAGATCGAGGGCCGCCCCGGCACGTACCGCGTGGGCGTCTGGTACAACACGTCCGACGGCAAGGACCTCTACGAAGACGTGAACGGCAACCCGCGCGGCATCACCGGGCTGGATGCGCGCCAGCGCAACGGCCAATACGGCGCCTACCTGAACCTGCAGCAGCAGATCACCGGCGCGCCCGATGGCCGCGGCGCCACGGTGTTCCTGAACTTCTCGCAGGCGGACCGCAACACCGCGCAGACCGATCACCAGATCTCGGTCGGCGTGCAGTACAAGGGGCCGTTTGACCGCCTGCAGGACACCATCGGCTTTGCCGTGGGCGCCACGCACAACAACGGGCGCTTCGCCGACTACGTGCACCAGGTCAATGCCCGCACCGGCGCGAATACCGTGGTGGGCGACGGCTACGAGTACGTGAGCGAGCTCTACTACAGCTGGTCGCCGGTGAAATCGGTGTACTTCCGGCCGAATCTGCAGTACATCCTGCATCCGGGCGGCACCACGCAGAACAAGAATGCGTTCGTCGTCGGCCTGAAGACGGGCGTCACCTTCTAAAGCATCGACGCAAAACAGGAGACCTTCATGATTTCCCGCGTACTGAACACCCTGGCCGCAGCGGCCATCCTCACCTTTGCCGCAACGTCGGCGCACGCCAGCAAGGAAGCGCCGGTGATCGGCTTCTCGATCGACGACCTGCGCGTGGAGCGCTGGACGCACGACCGCGATTACTTTGTCGAATCGGCCAAGAAGCTGGGCGCGACTGTCAACGTGCAGTCGGCCAACGCCAACGAAGCCAAGCAGATCGCCCAGATCGAAAACCTGATCGCGCAGAACGTCGACGTGCTCGTGATCGTGCCGTTCAACTCCAAGGTGCTGGGCAACGCCATCGCCAGCGCCAAGAAGAAGGGCATCAAGGTCGTGTCGTATGACCGCCTGATCCTGAACGCCGATGTGGACGGCTACGTCACGTTCGACAACGTGAAGGTGGGCGAGCTGCAGGCACAGGGCGTGGTCAAGCTGGCCCCGAAGGGCAACTACTTCCTGCTCGGCGGGGCCTCGACCGACAACAACGCTCGCCTGCTGCGCGAAGGCCAGATGAAGGTGCTCAAGCCGCTGGTCGACAAGGGCGACATCAAGATCGTCGGTGAGCAGTGGACGCCCGAGTGGGACCCCGCCAAGGCGCAGAACATTGTTGAGAACGCGCTGACGGCGAACAACAACAATATCCAGGGCATCGTGGCGTCTAACGATGGCACGGCCGGCGGCGCGATCCAGGCGCTGGCGCGCCAGAAGCTGGCAGGCAAGGTGCCGGTGTCCGGTCAGGACGCCGACCTGGCTGCCGTGCGCCGGGTGGCCGAGGGCACCCAGGCCATGACGGTGTACAAGCCGATCAAGCAGATCGCCGCGACCGCTGCCGAAATGGCCGTCGACTTCGTCAAGGGCACCACGCCGAAGTTCAACACCAAGCTGAACAACGGCAAGAAAGACGTCGACACCATCCTGCTGACCCCGACGCTGCTGACCAAGGACAACCTGGACGTGGTCGTCAAGGACGGCTTCTATACGCGCCAGCAGGTCTTCGGCAAGTAAGCCGTCGATGCAGTGGTCAGTCGTAGTCAGTAGGAGAACGCCATGAGCAGTAGCGGCACCCTGTTCGAGATGCGCAACATCGTGAAGTCGTTCTCCGGTGTGCGCGCGCTCGACGGCGTCAGCCTGGCAGTGAAGCCGGGCGAGTGCGTCGGTTTGTGCGGGGAGAACGGCGCCGGAAAGTCGACCCTCATGAAGGTGCTGTCGGGGGTCTACCCGTACGGCACCTTCGAGGGCGAAATCCTCTGGGAGGGGCAACCACTGCACGCGCATTCCGTGCGCGACAGCGAGCGCGCCGGCATCGTGATCATCCATCAGGAGCTGATGCTGGTCCAGCAGCTCTCCGTGACGGAAAACATCTTCCTGGGCAACGAGATCACCAAGCCCGGGGGTCGCATGGACTACGACGCCATGCACGCCAAGGCCGAGGCATTGCTCGCGCGCCTGCGACTGACCGACGTGAACGTGGCCGCGCCCGTGATGAACTACGGCAGCGGCCACCAGCAGCTCTTCGAAATTGCCAAGGCGCTCGCCAAGAACGCGCGCCTGCTGATCCTGGACGAACCGACGTCGTCGCTGTCGGCCAAGGAAATCGAGGTGCTGCTGTCCATCATCGAAGACCTCAAGCGCAGCGGCGTGGCGTGTGTGTACATCTCGCACAAGCTCGACGAGGTCAAGCGCGTGTGCGACACCATCACCGTCATCCGCGACGGCAAGCACATCGGCACGCGCCCGGCCGCCGACATGCGCATCGATGACATCATCACCATGATGGTCGGCCGCGAGATGACGTCGCTGTTCCCCAAGATCGAACACACCGTGGGCGAGGTGGTGATGGAAGCACGCAACGTCACCTGCTGGGACGTCACCAACCCGAACCGCAAGCGCGCGGACAACGTGAGCTTTGCCGTGCGGCGCGGCGAGATTCTCGGCATTGCCGGCCTGGTCGGCGCGGGGCGTACGGAGATGGTGTCCGCGCTGTTTGGTGCCTACCCCGGCCGCTCCACCGCCGAGATCATCATGGAGGGCAAGCCGGTCAAGGTCGGTTCGCCGGCGGAAGCGATTGCCAACGGCATCTGCCTCGTCCCGGAAGACCGCAAGCGGCACGGCATCGTGCCGCTGATGGCCGTGGGCGAGAACATCACGCTGGCCACGCTCGCGCAGTACGCACGCGGTCTGCGCGTCGACAAGGGCGCCGAGCTGACCACCGTCGATCGCGAAATCAAGCGCCTGCGTATCAAGACCGCCAGCCCGGCGCTGTCGATCGCCAGCCTGTCCGGCGGCAATCAGCAGAAGGCCGTCGTCACGAAGATGGTGCTGGCGATGCCGAAGGTGCTGATCCTGGACGAACCGACGCGCGGTGTCGACGTCGGCTCCAAGTACGACATCTACAAGATGATTGCCGACCTGGCCGCCAGCGGCGTCGCGATCATCATGGTCTCGTCCGAGATGCCGGAGATCCTGGGCATGAGCGATCGTGTCCTCGTCATGGGCGAGGGCCAGGTGCGCGGCGACTTCGTCAATCAAGGCCTGACCCAGGAGCGCATCCTGGCCGCAGCCATCCATGCAGAACCGCAGCCCCAGGCTGCCTGAACAGAGCTTCGCCATGTCGAACATCCTGCAATCCCAACTCGCCCGCCAAGGCGGTAACGGCGGCCCCCGCCTCGACAGCCGCGCCATTCAGCAACTGTTCGTGCGCTACAAGGTGCTGGCCCTGCTGCTGGCCGTGGCGCTCATCTGGATCTTCTTCCAGGTCCAGACCAACGGCACGTTCCTCAAGCCCAACAGCATCTCCAACCTGTTCCTGCAGATGTCGGTGACCGGCATGCTGGCCTGCGGCATGGTGTTCGTCATCATCGCCGGGGAGATCGACCTGTCGGTCGGCTCGCTGCTCGGCCTGCTGGGCGGGCTGGTCGCCATCCTGACCGTCAACCTGGGGTGGAACACGTGGCTGGCGGTCATCACCGTGCTCGTGGCCGGTGCGGCCATCGGCGTGGTCAACGGCTTCATCACGACCAAGCTGCGCGTGCCATCGTTCATTGTTGGCCTGGGCGGCATGCTGGCCTTCCGTGGCCTGCTGCAATGGAGCACCGACAGCGTGACGATCGCGCCCGTGCCCGATGACCTCGGCAACCTGGCCCAGAGCTTTGTGCCGGCATCGCTGGCGTGGTCGCTGGCCGCTCTCATCGTCGCCGGTTCGGTCTTCCTGACCGTGCGCCGCCGCCGTGACCGCGCACGCCTGTCGCTCTCGTTGCCGCCGCTGTGGGCCGACGGCCTGAAACTGCTGGCCATCGCGGCGGCATCGTTCGGCTTCGTCGCCGTGCTCAACCAGGCCAACGGCGTGCCGCTGCCGGTGTTGATCCTGCTGGTGCTGCTGGCCATCTTCTCGTACGTGGCCACGCAAACCGTGTTCGGCCGCCACGTGTATGCGGTCGGCGGCAACATGGAAGCAACGCGCCTGTCGGGCGTGAACGTGGGCCGTGTGAAGCTGTTCGTGTTCGTGCTGATGGGTCTGATGTGCGCCTTCGCCGGCATCATCACCACGGCGCGCTCGGCGGCGGGTTCGCCGTCGGCCGGCGTGGGCGGCGAGCTCGACGCCATCTCCGCCTGCTTCATCGGCGGCACCTCGATGCGCGGCGGCTCGGGCACCGTGTACGGCGCGCTGATCGGCGCCCTCGTCATGGCAAGCCTCGACAACGGCATGCAGCAAATGAACGTCGACGCCTCGTGGCAGATGATCGTCAAGGGCGGCGTGCTCGTGCTCGCGGTGCTGATCGACGTGCTGTCCGGCTCCAACCGCGGCTGACAAGGCGAGCGGAACCCAGCCGGGCGCAACGCAAAGCACAGAGACGGTCTGGCTGTCCCTGCCCTGGATGGCGCCTTGGGTTTCTGTAAGCGGGCATCTCCGCCCGTTTCGGAAATCCGACGACGTTCTCGCCATCCCGGGGGTGCCTTTCTTTGCTGACTTACTCTGGCAAGACAAAGAAAGTCAGCCGGCCCCGGCAGGGACGAAAGCACGGGATGGACCACCACCGTCCAACCCCCGCCCCACCCCAACACCCAACCCAACTCCAACACCGTGGCTAACTACCAACCCCCCGCTCGCGTACTGGTCACCGGCGTAGCCGGCAACCTCGGCCGCAAGGTCGTCGAGGCACTGGCCTCCGCCCCATGGTGCACCGCCATCATCGGTATCGACTGGGTCGACCAGAACGTGTCGTTCTCTGCGCAGGCCACCCAGCGCCTCCAGTGGGTCAAAGCCGACCTCACGCAGGCCGACGGCGCATGGACCGGCGTGCGCGAGAACGTCGATGCCGTCATCCACCTGGCCGCCATCCATTCCACGCCAGATGCGACGTGGGAGCAGGCATTGGCCTCGTACGGCATGACGCTGAACGTGCTGCAGGCCGCCGCCACGCGCGGCGTGCGCCGCTTCGTGTTCGCCTCGTCCAACCACGCCATGGGCGCGTACAAGGATCAGCCGCTGGCCGCCACCATCGGCCCCGGCAAGCTCACCGCCGAGCTGCCGCCCGCGCCCGGCACGCGCTGGAACAACGGCACCGAAGACGTCTATTCGCTCGCCTACGGCACCTCCAAGGCGATGGGAGAACGGTTGTGCAAAGCCATCGCCGAAGTGTCTGCGGCCAACGGCGGCAAGCTGTCGATCGTGTCGCTGCGCATCGGCTGGGCCCTGCCCGACGAAAACGATCCCAACGACATCAACTATTCCGGCACCGCCGGCACGCCCGTGCCGGACGAACTGCCCGACGAAGCCAGCCGCATCGCCCTGCGCTGGTTCCGCAACATGTGGCTATCGAACGGCGACCTGCGCCGGCTGTTCCTCAGCGCCGTCACGGCAGACCCGGAAAGCTGGCCGGCACCGGCCATCGTCGTCAACGGGGTGTCGAACAACAGCGGGATGGACTGGGGGCTGGAGACCGGCCGGAAGCTGCTGGGTTATGACCCGCAGGATGACCTGTATGCGCTGGTCGGTGTATCGCAGTAGCCGCGCCGCCAGCAGCAAAAAAGGCCCGGCATGATAGCCGGGCCTTTTGCATTTGCAGCGTCTGGAGTCAGGCCACGTGGACGGGTCGCAGGACGTCTTCCGGGTCATCCTCCTGGCCGTGCGCTGCCTGGGGTGCACGCAGCTTATCGCGCGCCAGCACAACGGCGGCGCCGAGGCCGATCCCCCCGATCAACGACAGCAGCATCAACGCCAGCGGACCGGGGCCCGAGCGATACTCCGGCAACGTCGGGCCGGAAACAAACCGTGCTTCCGTGATGTGCTTGTTCCGCATCTGCTCGGCCACCAGCATGATCTGGTTATAGACTTCGCGAACCTTGTCATCCTGAAGATCCTTGTCAGCGAAGACTGCCTTCGCCGTCTTCACGAACTCAGCCAGCAGCGCGGCGCCTGTCTGCGGCTGAGCGCTGCGTTGTTGAATGCGGTCATAGAACTCCATACGCAGTGCATTCTGCGCACCATCGCGTTCGAGCAACGTCAACTGCGCCTTCAGGTCGGCAATCTCGGTTTCAATGCCGACCAGCTGCGCCATGGGCGACAGATAGCGTGAGGACTGGCTGTCGCTCCCGGTCGACAGCAACTGCCGCGCTTCCATCTTCGACGCTTCCGGATACTTGCCAGCGATCGCCCGCGCCGCTTCCAGCCGGCTGCCCGCCTGCGCCAATGCCACGCGCTTCTGAATGATCTGGTTGTCGATCGTCTGCTTCTTGGTTTTCGCCTCGCCGGCCTTGGTGTAGATCGTATCGACGAGGTCCTCGCTGAGCATGGTGTCCTTGATGTAGTCGCCCATCAATTGGACACGTGCCTGCGCATGCTCTGCGGATGGGTCTTTGAACGAGATCGAGAACCCGAGAATGCCGGCGGCATCGAGGACACCCTTTGCATCCACGATATACCGCAGATCCTCCTTGGACAACGGTAGAACAGGCTGCACGTGGGCCTGCACGAAATGTTCGCTCAGGTGTCCGAGCAGGTAGTTATCGTTTGCGTCGTTGGGCTTCTTGTTTTCTTCGAGATAGCGGCGCAGCGTCTCGCGGTCCCAGAATGCCGCCTTTTGCGCGTTGTACTCGGCAAACTTGCGGGGGGCACGCAGGAAACCCTCACTGGAATACTGCCGACCCATCCAGAAAGCTACGGCGAAAATCAGTGCGGCAAATGCAACGGAAAACAAAACGATCTGTCGCCGTAATTGCCAGCAGCGCGACATTAATGCTTGCCAATCCAGACCAAACTCGCCGTCTTCCGCATATACCGCGGCATTGCCGTTCTTCATCAATTCTTCCGTCCAAAAAATCGTTCAATTACTGCCGGCGAGTGGCCGCAATCGCGCCCTCGACTTGGTCCATTTCGCCAGAGTCGCGCGGGTAGCGGAGGGGGCATCGGGCCAAAGAGGCTCGCCAACCTTGCCATGAGGCCGTGCAGACATGACAGCTTGGTGACGAATTGCGCGAATAGAAGCGATGACGAAACGGAACAGACGTTTACGTTTTCGTAATCATTTCAGGAGGGCCCGGCCGGTCACCGGAAATCCCAATATAGGCGATCGGCAAACCGTTGTGCGAATAACCCGCACTGCAACATAACGTCCCGGTCAAGGTTCCACCACCCCCCGACCGGGTGGGTCAGTCAGTGGATTGGGGCGGCACAAGGGCGCCTGACGTCACTTTTTAATTTGCCTGGCTGCCATGGCCAGCCGCATTTTAAATCCGGGGTGGACAGGTGGACTCCCGGATTACCAGCTCGTATTGTAAATTTTCGTGCACCGAATGCGGTTTCAGCCCCGGTAAATGCGGGCGATGAATCGCGACGAGCTGTTCCACCGCCGCATGCGCCATCGCCTGGATCGGCTGGCGCACGGTGGTGAGGGCGGGCCACAGCTGGCGGGAGAGCGGCGTGTCGTCGTAGCCGCAGATGGACAGTTCTTCCGGCACCTTGATGCCACGCGCCTGCGCCACGCGCAGCACGCCGGCGGCCATGTCGTCGTTGCCGGCAAAGATCGCGGTCGGCCGCGGCTCGCGTGAGAGCAACCGCTCGGCGCAGGCGACGCCCGATTCAAACGAATGCTCGCCCTGCTCGACCAGGCGCTCGTCGACCTCGATGCCGGCTTGCGCCATCGCATCGCGGTAGCCGAACACGCGCTGGTATGCAGCGCCGTGGTGCGGGTCGCACACCACGAAGCCGATGCGGCGGTGGCCCAGGCCGATGAGGTGCAGCGTCATGTCGCGCGCGGCGGCGCGGTCTTCGGTGTTGACGGACAGGCCCTTGTGCTGGCGATCGGCCGGTGCGAGACGTACGTAATCGATGCCGGCTTCATCCAGCGCCGCAACCAATGACGACACGTCCGACACCGGCGGCGTGAGGATGACGCCGGCCAGTGCACGCTGGCGGGCGCTCTGGATGATCTGCGCGGCGAGGCCCGGATCGCGGTAGTTGCAGGGGGTGAGCAGCAGGCTGTAGTCGAGCGCCCGGCACGCTTCGAGCGCGCCGTGCTGGATGTTGACGATGTAGTTGTCCGACGGGTTGTCGTAGACCAGCGCGATGATGTCGGCGCGCTTGCTGGCCAGTCGCCGGGCGGCGGGGTTGGGCCGGTAATCCAGCGCCTGCATCGCCTCGACTACCTTGGCGCGCGTCTTTTCGCTAATGTTGGGCTCGTGGTTCAGCACGCGCGAGACGGTCTTGATCGACACGCCCGCATGCGCGGCAACATCATCGACGGTGACGGCTCCGGCGCTGCGTTTCATGGTCTGCGATTGGGGTTCTGGAAGACGCGGCGGGCGCCACTGGTGCGCCCGTCGTGCGGTCGATTTTACCGCCAACCACCGCGCCGCGCGGGGGGAAATCCGTGCGTGTTCAGGCGCGCGCGCCCCGTCCCAACGCGGGCAGGCGCACGATGCCCTGCGCCAGGCTCACACCCAGCAATACGAGACCGCCGCCGATCCAGTGATAACTGTGCACGGTCTCGCCGAGCATGACCGCGGCCAGGCCGGCCGTGAAGACCGGCATCAGGTTCATGAGCACCGCCGTGCGCTCGCTGCCGATGCGCTTGAGGCCGAGCATCCAGAGGTACGACGCGACAATCGACGAGGCAATGCCCGCAAACACGACCAGCCCGATGCCCTTGGCCGGAATGGCCAGGCTGTGCGCCGTCATGGCCACGGGCACGAGCATTACCACGGCCATCAGCACCTGCACATACAGGTTCAGCCACTGCCCGAACGGCAGCGCCCAGCGCCGATACAGGATGTTGTACAGCGCGTAGGCCGTGGCGCCGACGAGCACCAGCACGTCGCCGTGGTTGATGCCGCCGTCGAACAGGTTGGCCGGCTCTCCGCGGCCGAGCAGATACAGCACGCCCAGCAGCGAGACAACCACCCCCGCCACCGCCTGCGCGCCCACGGGCTGACGAAACACCGCCACGTTCAGGACCAGCCCCAGCAGCGGGATCAACGCGCCGATCACGCCCATGTTGGTCGCGCTCGTGCTGTGCGCCGCGTAATACGCGAGGCACTGGTACATCACCATGCCGAGCAGCGCGAGCACGGCAAAGCGCCGCCACTGCGCCGCGATCGCCTGGCGCTGGCGCCACAACGGCCGCGCACAGAACGGCGTCAGCACGATCGCCGCCACCACCCAGCGGTACAGCGAGATGGCCGCCGGGTCGACCACACCGGCCGCGGCCTTCGACACAATCGTATTGGCAGCCCAGATCAGCACTGCCAGCAAGGGATACAGCACAGGCACGAGGGCCTCCGTGGAACAATCGAAGAAGGCAGTGTAGTGATGTCCGGTTCAGAACATATACTGCAAACCGGACAACTTCACCGCTCGAAGACGACAACCGAGCGAGCCCCATGTACACCGCCTACCGCGAAGCCGATCTGCGGGTGCCCAAGGGCGCACCGTTCTACTTCCGCTACGACCATTTCGCGCCCGAAACCGACATCGAGCCGCACACGCATCCGTGGGGCCAGATCAACCGCATCAGCCTGGGGCTCATGGAAGTGGCCGTCGATGGCCGCCGGTTGACGGCGCCGGCGGAGTACCTGATCTGGGTGCCGGCCAACCAGCCGCATTCCGCGTCGATCCGGCAGGCGACGGATTTCCTCTCGGTGTACGTGGCCGAGCCGCTCGCGCAACGGCTGCCGCCCATGGCATGCCTGATTCCGCAGACGCCGCTGGTGCGGGCACTGATCGAGGATTTCGCCACGCGCCGCATCACCGCCATGGCCGACGACTGGGACCTCCGCCAGTTCGAACTGCTCGTCCAGGCCCTCGTGCGGGCCGGCCACGCCGACAGCTACCTGCCCGACAGCACCGATCGCCAGCTCGAGCCCATCCTGCAGGCCATCCGCCTCGACCCCGCCGACAACACCACCCTCAAGCAATGGGCCGACCGCGTGCACAGTACCGAGCGCACACTCGCTCGCCGCTTCCAGGCCGAACTGGGCATGACCTTCGTGCAATGGCGCAACCGCGTACGCCTGCTGCGCGCGCTGGTGTGGCTCAGGGAAGACCGGCCGGTGCAGGAGATTGCGCTTGCGCTCGGCTACGGGGCGCCCTCTGCGTTCATTGCGATGTTCCGCAAGCAGGTCGGGTTTTCACCGCAGCGCTATCGCCGCCAGATGTGCGGCGAGGGCGAGCGCCCCGCCGCCGGTCAGGCCGCGAGGTAGGCCGGCGTTGCGCCCGAGAGCGATTGCTTCACGTTGCGGCCCACGTCATCCACGAGGACTTCGTCGCGGCCGTCGGCCAGTGCGCGCAGCACTTCGGCCACGACGTGTTCGGGCGTCGACTTCGGCGCGGCCACGCCCGCCGTCATGTCGGTATCGATGTAGGCCGGGTGCACGCCGACCACGCGTGTCCCCTGGCTGCGCAACTCGTGCCGCAAGCCGTTGGTGAGCGCCCAGGCCGCGGCCTTCGATGCGCTGTAAGCCCCGCTCGTCGGGAGCGCCACCCAGCTCAGTACCGACAGCACGTTCACAACGGCGCCTCCGCCGTTGCGCTTGAGCACCGGCGCAAACGCCTGCGTGACGGCCAGCAGGCCCCACACGTTCACGTCAAAGGTCTGGTGGATCGCGCCGATGTCAGCGGGCGCGAGCAAGGACGCGGGCTGCATGATGCCTGCGTTGTTGACGACCACGTCAACGTCCGTGAGCGCCGCTGCTGCTGCGGCGATCGACTCGGCGTCGGTCACATCGAGGCGCACGGCCTGCACGCCCGGCTGCGTGACCGTCTGCGGGTCGCGGGCGCCTGCGTAGACCTTGGCGGCGCCAGCGGCCAGCAGCGCCTGCGTGAACTGCCGCCCCAGGCCGCGATTGGCGCCCGTCACCAGAATGGTCTTGCCTTTGATATCCATATCGATCTCCATGTGTGCATATGCACAGTTTTACCGCAAAAAAATGCGCCGTTGCCTGGCGCGGGTTCAAGCCGTGGTGAGTGCAAACAGGGCCTCGCGAAGCGCCCTGGCCCGGTCAACCCCGAACTTGTCGTCAATCTCCTGCTGCGCCGCCCGCCAGTGTGCCTCGGCGGCCTTGAGCAGCGCCCGCCCCCGCGACGTCAGGTGCAAGGCCGTAGCACGTCCTGTGGACGCCGGCTTCTGCACAAGCAAGCCATCGCGCTGCATCGGTTGCAGCGCGCGCACGAGGGTGGTCCGGTCCATCACCAGGGCTTCCGCCACCGAGGCCATCGTCGGTTCACCGGCGGCGGTGGCAATGGCCACCAGCACCGAAAACTGCGATGACGTCAGCCCGACCTCGCCCAGATGGCGGTCATAAAGCTGCGTGACATAACGCGCCGCCTGGCGGATGGCGAGCGCGGTGCACTTGGGGGTTCCGGGTGGCTGCGACATGGGCTGCAGTTTATCAGTGCATATGCACATGTCAAGCGGTTTCCTGCCGCGGACGATCGATTCAATCCGGCAGCGAGACCCCGTGCGCAGCTGCCACGCGCTGCGATCACGCATCCGCTCAACTCAAAACAATTGTGAGAAACCGCGCGGCATCGCCGTTTGCGGGCCGCCGTGTCCTTTAGAATGCGCCGTGTTGCAGATTTGGAAGCCCTCACATGCGCACACCTCGGTTCGCATCTGCCCGGCTGCTGGGCAGCGCGCTCGCCCTCGGCACGTTGACACTCAGCGGCTGCAGTTCACTGATGTCGGAGGGCACCACGGCCGCCGCCGGCGTCACCGGTGCGGCCATCGCCACCAAGGTGACCGACAACGCCGCCGTTGCCACCGGCATCGGCCTGGGCGTGCAGGCGGGGGCGCGGGCGGCGCTGCAGCATACGCAGCGCGTCGTGCATGCCGAGACCCAGGACCTGATCGCACAGGTGGCCGGCAGCTTGCCGGACAACACGGTCGGCACCTGGCAGGTCAAGCACCGCCTCCCGCTCGAGCCGAACGAGCAGGGGCGTGTGGTCGTCACGCGGTCGATCAGCGGGCCGCTCGTCCACTGCAAGGAAATCCTCTTCACGGTCGACACGGCCGATGGCAAGGCCACGCAGGTCGACTTCTTCATTGCCTCCATCTGCAACGACGGCAAGCAATGGAAATGGGCCACGGCGGAACCGGCCACCGCGCGCTGGGGTTCGCTGCAATGAGCGGCATGCGCTGGCTCCTGGCGGCCGGTGCCGCGTTCCTGGCCGGCTGCTCGTCGGTCGGCCCGCTCACCGGCGCTGCCGCGGGCATCGCTTCCGGCACGGTGACAGCCAACCCGGCGGTGGCCTATGGCGTGGCAGTGTCCGTCAACGCCGCCACCGATGCCTCCATCAAATATGCGACACGCAAATGGGCCGCGAGCGAGCAGGACGCGCTGGCCACCGCAGTGGGCCGCTTGAGCGACAGCACGCCGTCGCTGAACTGGTCCCTCGAACGGATGATGGGCGTGACCAAAGCGCACGGCCAGGTCGTGCTCGTGCGGACCTTCACCACGCCGCTGGCCACCTGCCGCGAAGCCATCCTCACCGTGCAGGAAGCCGGCGCGCCGAAGACCGCCCCGGGCGCCGGATACACCATCTACGCCTGCCAGAACGGCAACGCATGGCAATGGGCCAATGCGGAGCCGGCCGTACCGCGCTGGGGCAACCTCCACTGACATCCGGCTCGGCGGACGGCATCGCGCCGTCCTTACAACGAGCAGGGGTAGCGCTTGCCACTTGCAATGCGAATCATTATCATTTGCGTTCTTAATTCCATTGAAGACTGCCATGCACGGTATTGCCCTCCTGCTTGGGCTGCTGGCGGCGGGCTGCCTCTATGCGGCCGCGCCGAACCAGGTGCTGTTTGCGCCGCCAACGCGCGGGCGCGGGCGGCTGTTGTGCAGCGCCGCCGCTGCGCTGTGCGCCGTGGCCGTCGTGCTGTGGAATGACGTGCTGGGCTGGGCCGGTGCCGTTATCGCGGTGGTGCTCGTCATGACGGGCGCATTGTCGCTGTGGCCGCTGGCAGGCGCCTGGGTGCAGCGCCGGCGCGCCGGCGCCGAGCCGCAGCCATGACGGGCATGGGCACCAAGTGGCTGGCCGGGGCGGTGCTTGGCCTGCCATTGTCCATTGCGCTGTGCACGCTGGCCATCGTCTGGCTGCCGGGCGGATGGGAGAGCGGCGTCATCGGCGCGCTGCTCTTCTGCCTGCCGCTGTGGGCGGTGATCATCAGCCTGAGTGTGCTGTTTCCGACCAGCGCTCGCGCCTGGGCCGTGCTGGCTGCGGCCAACGCGGTGTCGTTCGGCGTGCTATGGCTGCCGCGCCTGATGGTGAGCTGACTCCGCGATGAAACCTGCAACCTTACGCCTGTATCAGACGCTGCATACCTGGGTCGGCCTGATGGCCGGCTGGGCACTGTTCATCGCCTTCTTTGCCGGCGCGCTGACAGTGTTCCATGAAGAACTGCACGCCTGGCAGAACCCGCTGCGGGCCAATCACGCGTCGGCAGCCATCGCACCGGCCGAGGTCGACCGCTTCGTCAACACGCTGGTGCGCACGCACCCGGCGGCGGCGGCCAGCACCTACGTCATCTTTCCCAATGAGGGCGAGCCGGACTTCTCCGCCTACTGGCAGAACAGCAAGGGCGAATGGCAGATGACCACCGGCAGCGGGCTTGCCGCGGGCAAGACGTCGCCGAAAGACCTGTCGATCGAACCGATGAAGGGCGAGCTGGCCAACTTCCTGAACCGGCTGCACTACTCGCTCGGGCTGGAAGAGCCGGGCATGTACTTCATGGGCGTGATCTCGGTGCTGTATTGCGTGGCGCTCATTTCCGGTGTGCTGCTGCATCTGCCGCGCCTGAAGAAGGATCTGCTGGCGGTGCGCCCGGGACGCAATCTCAAGCGCTTCTGGATGGACATGCACAACGTGCTGGGCCTGTTCAGCCTGCCCTTCCATCTGATCTTTGCGATCACGGCGCCGGTGCTGTGCCTGAGCATCCTGCTGATGACGGTGTTCAACACGGTCGCGCTCAACGGCAAGCTGTTCGACGCAGTGCCGCGCGTGACCACGGCAGCCGGCACGGTGACCGCCGCCCACCGCGCCGCGCCGCTGCTGCCCGCCGAGCAACTGCTGGCCCGCGCACGCGAAGCGGCCGGACCGGCCTTTACGGCAAAGTCGATCCACTATCAGCACATTGGCGACGCCAATGCCGTGGCGGAAGTGCGCGGTAGCAGCACACGCGCCGTGGGCGACTACGGCTCGGTGGCGATCCGCGCGGCGGCCGACCAGCCCGACAGCGGCAAGCTCGTCGGCAACCAGACGCCGGACGTGCGCGACACCAACCACGCCATCTACAGCCTCGTCTACGGGCTGCATTTCGGCACCTATGGCGATATCGCCCTGCGCCTGGCCTACCTCGTGATGGGCCTGGCCGGCGCGTTCGTGTTCTATTCCGGCAACCTGCTGTGGATCGAATCGCGGCGCAAGCAACGCCAGGCCGACCAGCCGCGCGTGCACCAACTGCTGGCGCGTGCGACGGTGGGCGTCTGCATCGGCTGCTGCGTGGGCGTGATGGCGACGTTTCCCGCAGCGCTGCTGTGGCCCGGGCAATCGGCTGGCGTGACGTACTACACCGTGTTCTTCGCGGCGATTACGTGGGCGATGCTGCGTCCGCCCGCACGGGGCGCGGTCGAGTTGCTGGGCGCTGCCGCCGTTGCGGCGGTACTCGCCCCCATCACCAATGCCGTCGTGACCGGAGACCACCTGCTGCGCACCATCGCGCGCGGCGACTGGATGGTCGCCGGTTTCGACATCGGCGCACTGGCGCTGGCGTGCGGCTTTATCGGCCTCGCGCGTGCCACGTTGCGCCGGGGGCGCCACGGTGCGCCCGATTCCGTCTGGGCCATGCCGGCGCGTGAATCGCACGCCCACCGCAGCCTGAGGAGCGTGGCCCGAGAGCCCTGACGCCCTAAAGAAAAACCATCCATCCGCAGAGGCCTCGCGCGTGCCGCCGTCGGCATGCGCGTGGTCACGCACATCCGTATCGACACATTGATCCCGGGGAGCTTGATCATGCGAGCCGCAGCACCACGCCATTCCACCGTCCACCTTCGTGCCACGCCGCTGGCACGGCAGCTTGCGCTGGCATTGAGCGCGATGAGCGCCGGCGCAGCGTTGGCACAACCGAGCACCGCGCAGGTCGAGCTGCCTGCCACGCAGGTGTCGGCGGGCAAATCGGTCGCGTACGGCGCCAAGCAGGCAAGTACCGGCGCGCTGGGCGACAGACCCCTGCTCGACACGCCCTTCTCCATCAACGTCGCCACGCAGGAACTCATCCAGAATCGCCAGGCGCAGACCATCGGGGAGGTGTTCAAGGGCGACCCGTCCGTCACGGCCAACAACGACGGCTACATCGGCGAAGCATCGAACATCACCATCCGCGGGCTGCAGCTCGACCTGCTGGAGGGCTACAAGATCGACGGGCTTGCCGTGCCGAACTGGGGCAGCGATTTCCCGCTCGAACACTTCGAGCGTGTCGAACTGCTCAAGGGCCTGTCCGGTTTCATGTATGGCTTTGGCACGCCGGGCGGCATTGCCAACTTCGTCACGAAGCGGCCAGCCAACACGTTTGGCGGCAGCGCCACATTCGGCTTCACCCGCGGCGGCACGCTGAAGGAATCGATAGACGTGGGCGGCCGCTTCGGGGAGGGCAAGGCGCTGGGCGCGCGTCTGGGCGTGGTGCATGAAGAAGGCGACACCTTTGTCGACGGCGGCCACATCAAGCGCGACTCCGCATCGCTCGCGCTCGATGCGCGCATCACGCCCGATCTGCAATGGTCGTTCGACGGGCTGTACATGCAGCGCAACGTACAGGGCGCGTACTACGGCATCATCCCCGGCCAGGACTTTGGCGTACCCGTGACGGAGTTCGTGCGCACGCCGCGCGCAATTGACGGCAGCCAGCGTGTGGCCTCGCGCGGGTCGTACTACGAAACCGAGATCAAGACCGTCGGCACGGAGCTGAACTGGGCCGCCACGCCCGACTGGAACGTGCGCGCCTCGTACCGCTACGCGCAGCAGAATCGCGGCAACGCCGACAGCGCGATCCAGCTCACCGACAACGCGGGCACGTTCACGGAACTGCAGTACGGCTCGTATCAGCGCTACCAGTACAGCCAGGCGCAGGTGATGGTCAACGGCCGAGTCCGCACCGGTCCGATCGAGCATGAGCTGGTGTTGGGCACGTCATGGCAGAGCCTCACGCAGGCCACCACGGGCTTCGGCGCCACGCTGCTCGGCACGGGCAACCTGTATGACACGTCGGCGTTCGTCTCTTCGGGCGCGACACCGATGCAGGTGCCATCGTCAGACGGCATGTACCGCACGTCGAAGATCAATCAGACCGCCGTGTTTGCGAGCGACACGGTCAAGTTCAACGAGCAGTGGTCGGTCCTCGGTGGCCTGCGCTACACGCGCTTCCGCCAGACCGGCTACAACGCCGACGGCACCACGTCCGCCAAGTACGATCGCGACCCGATCACGCCCACGCTGGCGGTGATGTTCAAGCCCGTGCAGCCCCTGACGCTGTACACGAGCTACGTGGAATCTCTGGAAGCCGGCAACAGCGCGCCCAACACCGCCGCCAATGCGGGCACGGTGTTCGGACCCCTCAAGAGCAAGCAGATGGAAATCGGCGCCAAGGCCGAGCTGCACGACTGGACGTTCGGTGCAGCGCTGTTCCAGGTGCAGCGGGGCCTGGCCTATCTGCGCCCGGACAACGTCTACACGCAAGACGGCGAGACGCGTTATCGCGGGCTGGAACTCAGTGCGCGCGGCAGGCTGGCGCGCGACTGGACGGTGCTCGGTGGCGTGCTCTTCATGGACGCGGAGAACACCCAGGCCGATGCGTCGGTGCAGGGCAAGCGGGCCTACGGCGCGCCACGCTTCAAGGCAACGGCGTACCTCGAATACGCCGTGCCCGCGATGCCGGGGCTGGTGTTGTCTGCGGGAGGGCAGTACGTTGGCAACTCGGCGCTCGAAGCGAACAACAGCAACATCGTGCCGGGGTATCACACGTTTGATGTGGGCGCGCGGTACAGCACCAAGGTCGGCGGCAAGCCGGTGACGTTGCGGTTCAACGTCGACAACCTGACCAACGAGAGGTACTGGCTGCCGAGCTGGGGTTTCATCCTGGTGCAGGGCGCGCCGCGAACGTATCGGGCCAGTGCGACGGTGTACTTCTGAGTGCCGGAAGTTGGCTCGGGCCCGGTGAGGCGCTGGGCTGGCCGCCGAGGCATTGGGGCGCAACGCGGCTGCATGGCGCCAGGGTCAACCAAAGCCATAAAGCCGCGCCGGATTGGAAACAAATACGCGCTCCAGCCAATCGGCGCGCCCGATCCACCGCGCCATCAAGTCCACCAGGGCGGCATCATCGGGCTTGTGTGTCTTCTCGGTCGGATGCGGCCAGTCGGTGCCCCAAAGCATCCGCTCGGGCGCCATGTCGATGAACGCCTTCGCCACGGGTTCCACATCGGCATAGGCGGGCGCGCCGGTCTGCGTGTCCACGTAGGGGCCGGACAGCGTGATCCACGTGTTGCCCTTGTCGACAAGGCGCTGTGCCGTGCGCATGGCGTCCGACTGCAGGCCGCCCGGCTGGGGGATATGCGCGATGTGGTCGATGACGAGGGGGCACGGCAGCGCGCGCAGGTGAGGCTCCAGTTCCGGCAGCTTTGCGCCGGGCACGACGAGTTCGATATGCCAGCCAAGCGTGGCCACGCGCGCTGCCAGCGGGGCCAGCATGTCGACGGTGGTGGCGCCTGGGTAGCTCAGGTTGAAGCGGATCGCGCGGACGCCCGCCGCGTGCATCTGCGCAAGCTGCGCGTCGGTCACCGACGTATCGACGACCGCAACGCCCCGCGCGTTGCCGCCAAACTGCGTGAGCGCGTCGAGCAGGCAGCGGTTGTCGGTGCCGTAGGTGGAAGGCGTGACCACCACATTGCGCTGCACGCCCAGGCGGGCTTGGACGTGACGGTACTGGGCAATGCTGGCGTTGGGCGGCCGCAGCGTGGTGTGGGGCGCGCTGGGGAAGCGGTCGTCGTAGATGTGCATGTGGCAGTCCACGGCGCCGGCGGGCAGCTTGAACGACGGCGCCGCCGAGCCGCTGGACCACACCTCCTCTGCATGGCCGAACGGCGCAGCGGCGGCAGCCAGGGCACCCGCGCCGGTCGCCAGCAGGAAGTGCCTTCGATTGAACGCGGCCATGGTCAGGCGGCCTCCGTCTTGCTCAGCACCTGCGCTTGCCGCCGGTTCCGGCTCAGGAGCAGCAGCGTCGCCACGCTCACAAGCGTCAACACGGCCAGGGGCATCAGCGCGAGTGCGTAGCTGCCGGTCGCCTGCTTGACCCAGCCGTACACATTCACCATGAGGCCGCCGCCGATGAGGTTGGCAATCGCATTGATGGTGGCCAGTCCGGCTGCTGCCGCGCTGTTCGACAGCATGCCCGATGCGAGCGCCCAGAACGGTCCCTTGAACGAATACGCGCCGACGAGCACCGCGCACAGCATCACCATGGTCGGCATGAGCGAGTCGCTGAGCGACGTGCCGAACAGGCCCAGGCCGATCAGCAGCATGGGGATGGCCGTGTGCCAGCGACGTTCTTTCCGGCGATCGGAACTGCGACCCCAGAGAACCATCAGGACCGATGCCAGCGCGTACGGCACCGAGTTCAGCAGCCCGGTCTGCATGACGGTCAGCCCGAACGACTTCAGCAGTTGCGGCTGCCACACCGAGAGCGTGCTGCCGGCCGCCGACGCGCACACATCCACCAGCGCGAGGCAGAGCACGTAGCGATTGCAGAACAGCTTGACCAGCGGCATCTGCGCCACCTTCTTCGGCCCACGTGCTTCGCCGGCCAGCGTGCTCGTCAGCCACTGGCGTTCTTCGTCGGACAGCCACTTCGCTTCTTCGGGCCGGTTCGTCAGCACGCGCAGGCACGCAAAGCCGAGCAGCACGGTGGGAATCCCTTCGAGAATGAACAGCCAGTGCCAGCCACGCAACCCGGCCACGCCGTCCATCTGCAGCAACGCGGCCGAGATGGGCGAGCCGATGAAGCTCGCTGCCGGAATTGCCACCATGAAAATCGCCACGATGCGCGCGCGGTGCGTGGCCGGAATCCAGTACGACAGATACAGCAGCACGCCGGGAAAGAAACCCGCCTCGGCCGCGCCGAGCAGAAAGCGCAGCGTGTAGAACGACGCGGGGCCACTGACCAGCGCGGTGGCGGCCGAGACCAGGCCCCACGTGATCATGATCCGCGCGATCCAGATGCGCGCGCCGTAGCGCTGCAGCGCCAGGTTGCTCGGCACCTCGAAGAAGAAGTACGACACGAAGAACAGGCTGCTGCCGAACCCGAACACCCGGGCCGTGAGCCCGAGGTCATGGTTCATCTGCAGCGAGGCCATGCCCACGTTGCCGCGATCAATGAAGGCCAGCAGGTAGCAGACCATGAGGAATGGCACGAGCCGCCAGACCACCTTGCGCAGGGTCCGCTGCTCGAGATCGGTGACACCGGTACTGCCCGTCACTTGCATGTGTGTCTCCTGGCGCCGTCGTGGATTTTGCGGCGCTGTCGATATGGGGTGTTCAGAAACAAGGGTAGGTACTGCGATGGGGCCGTCAATGGGCGGCCGCTTCCCCGGCATCTGCGCCCGGGTCGCCCAGCCAGGCGATGGCCAGCGCACCGATGAGCAGCACCGCAGACACCGCCATGAGCGGCGCCGTGAAGCCGTGGGAAAACTGCTTGATCGCGCCGATCATCGACGGCCCGACAAAGCCGCCGAGATTGCCCACCGATACGATCAGCGCCAGACCGCCCGCCGCCGCACGGCCCGTCAGGAAGCTCGACGGGATGGCCCAGTACGTGGCCTGGAATGCCAGGATGCCGCTCACCGTCACGCACAGGGCGACCAGCTTCAGCGCGGGTGCGTGCAACACCGTGCTGGCCGCCAGCGCCGCCGCCGCCACGACAAGCGCGCCGGCCACGTAAGGAATGCGGTTCTGCGCGCGGTTCGCCACACGCGCCCACCACAGCATGACCACAGCGCCCATTGCGTACGGAGTCGCCGTCAGCCACCCGACCACGGTGTGCTCGACGCCGAACTGCTTGATGATCTGCGGCATCCACAGGCCCACGCCGATGGAGCCGACGATGCCGCAGAAGTTGATGAACGCCAGCACGAAGACGCGCCAGTTCGTCATCGCATCGCGCAGGGTCGCGCCATGCTTGCTGGCGATGTCGCGCTGCTCCAGCGCGAGACGGCGTGCGAGGACGGCCTTCTCATCGTCGGTGAGCCATTTCGCCTTTTCCGGCCGATCCGCCAGCACGAACAGGCACGCGATACCGAGCAGCACGGCTGGCAACCCTTCGATCAGCAGCAGCCACTGCCAGCTGCGCAGGCCATGCAGGCCGCCGAGCTGCAGCAACGCACCGGAAATCGGCGAGCCGATCATGTTGGCCACCGGAATGCCCACCAGGAACGCCGCGGTCACCTTGGCGCGCCACTTGCCCGGAAACCAGTGCGTGAAATACAGGTAAATGCCGGGCGTGAAGCCCGCCTCGGCCAGCCCCAGGAGGAAGCGCGCGGCCGCAAAGCTCTTGGGTCCGACTACAAACGCCGTCGCCATCGAGAAGATGCCCCACGTGATCATGATCCGCGCGATCCAGACGCGCGCGCCCACCTTCTGCATGATGAGGTTGCTGGGAATCTCGAACAGGAAATACCCGATGAAGAACAGCCCCGCCCCGAACCCGAACTGCTCGGCGGTCAGGCCGATGTCCTGGTTCATGGTGAGCGCCGCAAAGCCCACGTTGGTGCGATCGAGATAGCTGATCACATAGCAGGCGAAGATGAAGGGCAGGATGCGCCGAAACGCCTTGGCCAGCGTGCGCTCGCTCGCCTGGTAGTGGGCATCCGGCAGGGTGGCCGCGACATGCGCACTCGCGTCTGTTGGCGGCGTGGCTGCACTCAAGGTCTGGGATAGTTGCATGGTCTCCTCCATCGCGCCTCTGTGGGCGCTCCGGGTTGCGTATCGATGCGCTAGGCTGGAGCCCTCGCGCGGTGCGGCAGCGGGCCGGCGATGTCCATCTCGGTCATGAGCACCGTGCCGGATATCGATTCCGTCATGAACAGCGTCTTCATCCCGGGCCCGCCAAAGCACAGGTTGGTCAGCGAGGCACCTTCGGGGCTCGTCACAATCACCTCCGGCTCCGCGCGATGGTTCAGCACCCACGCGCGGCCCAGGCCGGGGTTGGCCACGAACAGCCTGCCCGACGTGTCGATCGCCAGGCCATCCGGGCCGCTTGGGCCATACGACGAAAAGAACTGCCCCACCTTGCTGACCGAGCCGTCGGCCTGCAGCGGCACCCGCCACACGCAATTGCCGCGCGTCATGGCCACGTAGAGCACCTTCTCGTCCGGTGAGAGCACCAGCCCGTTGGGGCTGGGGCAGTTGTCCAGCAGCATGTCGAGCTTGCCCTCCGGCGAGAGCCGATAGACACGCCCCGTCGGATCGTGCAGCCCGGTCTGGCCCTGATCCGTGAAGTACAGGTTGCCGCGCGAATCGAACGTCAGGTCATTCACGCCCTTGAAGCGCTCTGAGTTGCGCCGCTCCAGGTACGGCACGACTACGCCACGCCGGATGTCGAGCAGCATCAGCCCGTTGCGGTAGTCGGTGATGAGCAGGTGCGCGTCGTCGAACCGCTTCATGCCGTTCGGCTCGCCGTCGTATTCGACGACAAGCTCCCATTCGCCCGCAGGCGAGATGCGGAAGATGCGGCCATGCGGGATGTCGGTCACGTACAGATGGCCGCGTCCTTGGCCATCGGGGCTCCACACCGGCCCTTCGAGGAAGGCGTCGGTGGGTTGGCCACCGCGGTTGGCGCGCGCCCACTCGGTCTGCACGTCGGGCCTGCGGAACGTGTCCGGCATGCGCGTAAAGACTTCCGCTTCACGCACGACAGCTGGCGAGAGCATGTACATGGCCATCACGCGGCAGTACGCGCGCGCTCCTCGATCACCGCGAGCACGTTGGCCGCCGCGCCCTTGCCCATGTTCACGTAGGCCGCATCGCTCACGCCGCCGATGTGCGGCGACAGGATGACGTTGCCGATGCCCTGGAACGGGTGCGGCGTCGTCATCGGCTCCACCTCGAAGCTGTCGAGCCCGGCCGCGCTCAGCTGGCCGCTGGCAAGTGCCTCGGCCAGCGCCGCCTCGTCGATGAGGCCGCCGCGCGCGGTGTTGACGAGAATCGCACCCGGCTTGAAGCGCTTGAGCGTGTCGCGGTTCAGCATCCTGCGGTTCTCGGCCGTCAGCGGGCAGTGCAGCGAGACCACGTCCGACTGCGCGTAGAGCGTGTCGAGGCTGACCAGCTGCACGCCGGCCGGTGCCTCCTTGGCATACGGATCGAACGCAAGCACCTTCATGCCGAACGCCAGCCCGATGGCGGCCGTGCGCCGTCCGATCGCGCCCAGGCCGACAAGGCCCAGCGTGCGGCCATCCAGCTCGACCGACTTGTGCGTCGCCTTGTCCCAATGTCCGGCGCGCATGCGCGCGTCGAGTTGCGGAACGGCCTTGGCGCACGCCAGGATGAGCGCCCACGCATGCTCGGCCACCGCCGCCGCATTGGCGCCGACCGCGGCGCGCACGGCGATGCCGCGCGCGGCAGCAGCCTCCTGGTCGATAACGTCGATGCCGCTGCCGTGCTTGGAGATGACCTGCAGGTTGCCGGCCGCATCCATGATGCGCGCATTGACCTTGCCGTAGCGCACGATGATCGCCACCGGCTTGTGCCGCCCGCACAGCGCGACGATGTCGTCTTCGGTCGGCTGCTTGCCGGCAAACACGACCTCGAAGTCGGCCAGCATGTCGAGCGCCTGCGGCGCCAGGTCGGCCGCCGTCACCAGGACGACAGGCTTGTGTACAGTCGCGCCCATCACAGTGCCTCGCCTTCGGCCAGCATGCCCACGGCGCGCAGTTCCTTCTCCAGCCAGCCTGGGCGCGTGTCGCCCTTGCGGATGGCGGCAATGCGGGCGGTTTCGGCATCGACCTTCTTCTGCGCCAGCACGAGAATGCGCTCGACATCGTCACGCGGGATGACGACCACGCCGTCCGCATCGCCGACGACGAGGTCGCCCGCATGCACGGTCGCGCCCGCCACGGATACCGGCAGGTTCACGCGCCCCGCCACGCTCTTGGTCGGGCCGCACGGGTTGAGGCCGGCAGAGAAGACCGGAAACGCGCCGGTCGCCAGCTCGTGCGAATCCCGCACCGCGCCGTCGATCACAAAGCCCGCAATGCCGGTGGCATGCGCCTGCGTGGCCATGATCTCGCCGATGAGCGCGCAGCTCTGGTCACCCTTGCCGTCCACCACGATCACGTCGCCGGGCTTGGCAACGGCCAGCGCCGCGTGGATGGCGAGGTTGTCGCCGGGCCGGACTTCCACTGTGACGGCGGGGCCGGCCAACTTCATCGTCGGCGACAGTGGCTTGACCCGGCCGTTCAGCGTGCCACGACGGCCTGCCACGTCGGCCAGGATGGCGGCCTGAAAGCGGGCAGCCGCCTCCACCAGGGCTGGAGAAACGCGCTCGATGTCGCGCACGATGGTGGAAGTGGAATGCAAAGGGGTACTCATGAAAAACCTGTCTCAGTGGATATCAGTTTTACTAGGTACAACACTGGTGTACCCAGTGAAACCACTATAACCACGACATCCCCGGCGATCCACTAGCGTTTACCCTTCCGCCACATAAAACGGCGTTGTACATAGTACAATCCTGCCGTCATTCGGTCCGGGGGGCGAGGAAATGGGGAACGACGGCGTCGCCGCAGTGGAAAAGGCGTTGGCCTTGCTGGATTGCTTCAAGCCGGGAGCGGAGTCGCTCTCACTTGCGGCACTGGCGCAAGTGTCCGGCATGCATAAGACGACGGTGTATCGGCTGATGAACTCGCTCGAGCGCATGCGCTATGTCATCCGCTCGGAGTCTGGCGCGTATTCGCTCGGGCCGCGCCTGCTGTACCTGGGCAAGCTGTATGAACAGTCGTTCCACCTGTCGTCGGTGGTGGAGCCGGTGCTGCATGCGCTGGCGGCCGCCACGCGCGAGAGCGCATCGTACTACGTGATCGACCACGGCCGGCGGCTCTGCCTGTTCCGCGCCGAGCCGTCGGAGGGCCTGCGCGAGACGCGGCTGCCCGGTACGTCGCTACCGCTGGACGACACCGCCATCAGCCACGTGCTGCGCTACTGGGGCCTGGGCGAACCGCTGTACGACACACCGCCCGCGCTGCCGCTCTTCACCTCCGGCGCGCGCGACCAGCACACGGCGGCGTTTGCGACGCCGGTGTTCGGCTCCGGCGACAAATTCATGGCAGCCCTGACGCTGTCGGGCGCGGCATCCAGGCTGGAAGCCGCGCGCGCATCGGGCGATTTCGTTGCGACGCAGTTGCAGGCGGCGTCCGAGTTGTCGCGCAAGCTCGGCGCGAGCGCGGGCTGGTGCGAACGGATTTACGGCGCCTGACGGCCCGGGTCTACGTTCGACCAGGCCGCCCCGCAGCCCGCGGCGCTCAGGCAGCGGCTCGCTGCATCGCCTCGCGCTGATCCCCGCCGAGGCTGTCGACCACATCCGCCAGCATCCGCGCCAACTCCCCTGTCATCAGGGCGAAGTCCGACGCGAAGCGTTCGTCGTCGTTCTGTGCGGTCGGGTCCGCGGCTTCCTTGATCACGTCGAGCGGCGTGACGCGCTTGATGGTCAGCGACGGCGTCAGCACGAACGAGATCTTGTTGTCCCACGTCATGCCCAGACGCGTGCATTGCTTGCCGGCTTCGATGTGCCGACGCATGTCGTCGGCCTCGAGCGCGTGGCCGACATACCGCACCGTGGCGCCGCCTTCGCCGGTCGAGCGCAATTCGGCGTCCAGATCCACGGTGAATCCGCCCGGGCCCTCGCCGGACAGCAGCCAATCGGTCATCGCAGCCACCGGTGAACGCGCCACCTGCACGGTGGTGAGCGGCAATGGGTCGATCGACTTCACGAGCAGGCTCCGGACGTCGTCCGCAATGGCCTGCGCAGCGGCATCGATGACGAGCCAGCCGTTGGCGGTGTCGATCCACACACGGGTATCCCGCCGGATGCTGAACGCGCGCGGCAGCAACTCGTCGGTCACCTGCTCCTTGAGTTCGCGCAGCTGCTTGCGGCCCGGCTTGTAGCCTTGCTGCTCCTCGATTTCAAGCGCGCGTTCCTTGGTGACCTGGTTGATGACCGAGGCGGGAAGCAGCTTCTTTTCGGCGCGGAACACGAGCAGCATCTGCCGGTTTGCCGCATACACGAGCGCGCCGTCGTCGCGCGGCGATGCCCATCCGAAGGTCTGCTTCTCGACGCTGTTGCCGGGCTGGAAGGCGTGGGGTGCCAGCCATTGTTCAAGCTGATCCGGGGCAACGGTCCAGGGGGCGGGAAGACGATGAAGCTGAAGGTTCTTGAACCACATGGGAATCCGGGCAAAGTCCGCGATTTTAAATGACCGCGGCGCTTTGCCCGGCTTTGCCGCCGTGCGGGTACCCGTCGCGCCGCGCCACGGCTGCAACGGTGCGCTTCAGCCGCCGATTTCCGCGTGGACGGCCCGCAGTGCGAGCCGATAGGTTTCGATGCCGAACCCGCAGATCCGCCCAGACTGGCAAGCGGCCCGATGCTGTCGAAGTGCTCCGCGATGGCGCTCGCCAACTCGAGCTCGAGCGCACCGGCCGCGCCCGCCCACGCAGCGTGCATGCGCTTGTCGGCAAGCGCAACGCAAACCCCTTGAGCGCGAAGGGCGCGGTGACCCAGTCACATCAGAGGGGGGGCACTGCGCTCCTGTTGCGACGATGCCAAGCGACAGAAGGCGGCTCGCTCCTCGAAAAAAATGCCGCGCTCTCTCGAGCACGGCCTTCTTTGCGCCAGGGCCGCCGTTTCCGGCGGCTCTTCATTCTGCATCGATCAGCCTGCCTGGCGCACCGCGGGCGTTTCTTCCCCGCGCTTGCCCAGCACCAGCTGCACCACCACCGCGACGATGATGTTGAAGGACAGCGCCGCGAGCCCCGTGTAGATGGAGAACTTGTCGCCGCCAATCACAAAGGTGTGCACGGGCTTGATGCCGTCGGAGAACGCCAACCAGCTGCCGGCGATCATGCCCGCCGCCCACCCGGTCAGCAGCGCCGGCGCACGGAAGCGGTTCGACACGTTGAACAGCCCGAACACCACCGACGGGAAGGTCTGCACGATCCACACGCCGCCCAGCAGCTGCAGGTCCAGTGCGAACTTCGTCGGCAGGAACAGGATGAACACCAGCGCGCCCGCCTTGACGATCAGCGAGATCACCTTGGCCACCTTTTCCTCGCCGGCGTGCGACAGGTCCGGCGCCACGTAGGGCTTCCAGAAGTTGCGCGTGAAGAGGTTGGCCGCGCCGATCGACATGACCGCCGCCGGCACCAGCGCACCGATGGCGATGGCCGAAAACGCAAAGCCCGTGAACCAGCTCGGGAACAGCGCGTTGAACAGCGCGGGCACCACGTCGTTGTTGTTCGTCACCTTGATGCCTGCAGCGTAGGCCATGAAGCCCAGCAGCGCGATCAGGCCCAGCAGCACCGTGTAGGCCGGCAGGAAGACGGCGTTCTTGCGGATGGTGTCTGCACTGCGCGCGGCAAAGATGCCCGTGAGCGTATGCGGATACATGAACGCGGCCAGTGCCGAGCCGATCGCCAGCGAGGCAAACGGCAGGAACTGCGCAGGCTTCAGCGTCAGCCCCGTGGCCCCGCCCTTGACGGCAAACGCGTCATGCGCCGAGGCAAACACCGCACCATAGCCGCCCAGCTTGGCCGGCACCAGCACCACGGCCACCAGCACCACGATGTAGATCATGATGTCCTTGACGAACGCGATGAGCGCCGGCGCCCGCAGGCCCGCGGAGTACGTGTACAGCGCCAGGATGATGAAGGCCGCCGCCAGCGGCAGCTCGCCCGTCAGGCCCAGCGCCTTGATCACGACCTCCATGCCGATGAGCTGCAGCGCGATGTACGGCATCGTCGCCACCACGCCGGTGAGCGCCACGGCAAACTCGAGTGCGCGCGAGCCGTAACGGCCGTACACCGCATCGGCCGCCGTCACGTGGCCATTGGCATGCGCCACCTTCCACAGCTTCGGCATGATCAGGAAGACGATCGGATACACCAGGATCGTGTACGGCAGCGCGAAGAAGCCATACGCGCCCACGGCATACACGAGCGCCGGCACGGCGATCACGGTGTAGGCGGTGTAGAAATCGCCGCCCACCAGGAACCACGTGATCCAGGTGCCGAAGTTGCGGCCGCCCAGGCCCCATTCGTCGATGTGCGCGCCCTTGTCGGATTGCCCGCGCTGCCAGCGCGAGGCGATGAAACCCAGCACCGTCACCAGCGCAAAGAAGAAGATGAAGATGCCCAGCGCAGTCCAGTTGATCTGTCCGTCCATCATTCTTCTCCCTTGCTCTGGCCGTTCTTGAAGACGATCCAGATCAGCAGCGAGGTGATCGGCACCCAGAGGAACTGATACCAGTAGAAGAACGGAAAGCCGAACAGCGTGGGCGTTTCCTGGTTGTAGAACGGCACCCACAGCAGGCCGATGAATGGCAGCGCGAGCAAGAACTTCATGGATCTGTCTCCTGATGCGGACTTCGGATGTTGTTTTGAACCGGTGAGGTGCCACGCGAAGCGCGTGACCGGACAGTCATCTGACGAAGTGCTTTCCGTCTCTGTTGTTATCGGGCGCACTGTGACCGCACCATCCTCGGAAAACCATCCGCACCTGTACGCACCCACCACACGTAGTACTACGTAGCAAGCGTAGACTTTTCGCGTGAAATAACCAATCGCTAAGGCTGGTGCGGGTTTCCTAGGGTTTTCACGAATTCCGGCAACGCGCGCTGATGGTGGGATACGCGAGGAAACGCGGAAGCGGCGCGCAAGTGCGGCTTGCCGCCAAGCAAAGCGGGGCGGACGGTGTTGGCCGCGGGGCGTTACGGATGCCGGCCCGCGGCACAGCAGAATCCCGGCTGCTGCCGGGGGTATTAGTCGGTTTGTCTCACGAATGGCGGCCGTCCCCATGCCGCCATGCCACGGCCGCGCAAAACCAGCTGCACCGCACCGCCGCACGGCATGGCGACGCGCAAGCCCGGCACCCCGCCGCCGCTGGCGGCATACGCCGCGCCGCGCATGGACACGCCCAGCGTCGCCCCGCTCATTCGCGCCACGTTGGCAAGCGCGGACGCCGTGCCCGAGCGCTCGGGTCCGATGGCGCCCACCGCCGCGCCCCATCTGCGACCCCGTGGCACAGCCCATGCCGAGGCCGATCAGGGCTTGGCGGCAGCCAGCACCTGCGGCAGGCGCGCCAGCATCGCGTCGCGCGAGCGGATGCCGCCCGAGGTGGGCTCGATCTTGTCGTCCTGGATCAGGTTCGCAAACACGTAGGTCCGGCCTCCTTTCTTCGCCCAGCCGACAAACCAGCCATAAGCGTGGGCCTGATCCCACGTGCCGTCGGCCGAGGTATTGCCCGGCGCCGGGCCCGCCGTGCCCGTCTTGCCCTGCACGGCCCAGCCGCCGGGCACCTGCCACGTCTGCACGGTGCGGTCGACCATCTCGTACGTCTGCGCCGACACGGGCAACTGCCGGTTGACGAGCCGGCGCAGAAAGCCGACCTGCTCCTCGGGCGAGATCTTCAGCGACGAGGTGATCCACGAGCGATCCAGGCCGTTGTTCTTGCCCGGGTCGCCGCTCACATCCATGTTGCCGTAGTCGAGCTTGCGCACGTACGAGGCGAACATCTGCGCGCCCATCGCGTGGGTGATGCGCTGGGAATACCAGACCACCGAATACTTGAGCCACAGCGTCGGGTCGACAGGCTGGCGCCACGGCCGGCCGCCCCAGTCGGGGTCGCCGCGCCTGAAGTGTTCGACCGGCGTGTGCGGGTCTTTCAGGAAGCCGGCGTCGTAGCCCATGACGGCCAGCGCCAGCTTGAAGGTGGACGCCGGCGTCACGCGCTCGTTGCACTTGCCCTCCTGCAGGACGACCTTGCCCGTGGCCGCGTCGGCAACGAGCGTGCAGACAGGGTGTTCGGCATGGGCGAAGGTGGCCAGGGCGGCAAGGAAGGCGCCGGTGGTGGCGTGGCGGAGTTTCGTCATCGGGCAAACCTCGTTAATGGACTGCAATGCACTGCGCGGCAGCGTAGCAGCGAGGTGGCGGCCCGGCAGATGGCCAGCGACGTAACGGGTGTAACCGCGGCGCCGCGCGGCAATGCCGGGCCTGCGCAAAAAAGGGGCTTGCAAATTCTGGAGCGGCCGGTAAAATGCGCCGCTCACCTAGCCCAGGTGGCGGAATTGGTAGACGCACTAGTTTCAGGTACTAGCGGGTAACTCCGTGGAGGTTCGAGTCCTCTCCTGGGCACCAGGATTCAGGCAAAAGCCCGCAGCAATGCGGGCTTTTTGCTTTTGCACAGTCGACAGCCCGGTCGATTACCAGCCATGGAAGCGCGCCCAGGTCTGCACCGCGCCGCATGACGGCACCGCCTGGTACGCCGGAAACTGCGCGCCCGTCGCGCACGCGTGGTTGGGCAGAACGCGCAGCTTCGTGCCCACCGGAAAACGCCCGACAAGATC
The DNA here is from genome assembly GCF_905397375.1 of Ralstonia mannitolilytica. GTDB lineage: Bacteria > Pseudomonadota > Gammaproteobacteria > Burkholderiales > Burkholderiaceae > Ralstonia > Ralstonia mannitolilytica. Next base: position 710,929 of record NZ_CAJPVG010000001.1, on the reverse strand, counting down.
GCTCGCCACCGTGCCGTCGGTGGCCCCCAGGATGCCGTGCTCCTGGTTCGCGCCGATCAGCGTGAGCCCGTCGAGGGGCATGCCGTCCAGCGTACACGGTTGCCCGTAGCCGTAGTCGTGCGCCTGTCTGGCGGTACCGCGGTCGCGGCTCATGGCCATCCACCCGGCATCGACGATCACCCAGCCTTTGTCAGGCTGATGGCCGATCACGGTCGTGAGCACGCTCAGCGCAATTTCATCCATCGCGCAGACACCCACGTTGTGCATCACGAGATCGAAGAAGACGTACACGCCCGCGCGCACCTCCGTCACGCCCGGCAGCCGCTCGGCGGCCAGCGCGGTGGGTGTCGAACCGACGCTGACGGCGGCGCACGGCACGCCGGCTTCGCGCAGGCGCTCGGCGGCGCGCACGCAGCCTGCACGCTCCTGCTCGGCCAGGGCAGCCAGCGCAGCACGGTCGCTGAGGTCGTAGCTGGAACCCGCGTGCGTCATCACGCCACCCACGTCGATGCCGCCGGCCTGCAGCGTGCGCCCCACGTCCAGCAGCGCATCCTGTTCGGGCGTGAGGCCGCAGCGGTGGCCATCGGTGTCGACCTCGATCCAGACTTCGCAGCGCTCGCCGTGCGTGCGGGCGTGGTCGACCACGGCCCGGGCGGCCTCGACATTGTCGACCACGAGCTTGAGGTCGCAGCCGCGCCTGCGCAGCGCCATGGCGCGCGGCAGCTTGCCCGCGACGATACCGACGGCATAGAGGATGTCCTTGATGCCTGCGGCAAAGAACGCCTCGGCCTCCTTCAACGTCGACACGGTGATGCCCTGCGCGCCGGCGGCCAGTTGCGCGCGCACGACGTCGAGGCACTTGGTGGTCTTCACGTGCGGGCGAAACTTCACGCCCAGCGCATTCATGCGGTGCTGCATGCGGGCGATGTTGTGCTGCATGCGCGGCAGGTCGATGAGCGCGGCGGGCGTGTCAAGCGCCTCCAGCGGGTGTGCGGTATCGGATGTCATGGTGGCCTCCTCAAACGGGTGCGGCAAAACGGCCGGCCCAGGGCAGCAGCCCGTCGAGCGTCGGCGAGGTGATTTCCGGCACCTGCGCACCTTGCACGGGCTTGAGCCCGATGCGGTTGTGCCAGTACGTGCGCAGGCCGACGGCGGCGGTGCCGAACATGTCGTAGCTGGAGCCCGCCACGAACGCGGCGTCGGCTGCATTCACGCCAAGCTGGTCCAGCGCCATCCGATACGGCCTCGGGTCGGGCTTGTAGACGCCCGCCTGCTCGGCCGTGACGACGACATCCCAACGGATGGGCAACAGCGCGGCGGCCTGCCGGCCCAGGCGCTCGGAGCAGTTCGTGACGACGGCCAGCCTGCAGTGTGGCTGCAGCGCGGTCAGCGCCTCCACCGCGCCGCTCCACGGCTGCAGCTCGAGCCAGTGGGCTTCCAGCGCATCGGGCGCCGCATCGGGCAGGCCGACGTTGCTGGCAGCCTGCCGCACCATCGCTTCATACGGCACATACGCGCCGCAGCCGTACGTGAGCCGCAGATACTCCGCGCGCCACGTGCGGCCTGCCGGCTCAGAGCCGGCGGCGCGGTTCCACAGCGACCACGAATCGAGCAGCGCGGTCAGCAGATCGAACAGGACGGCCTTGGGGTAACGGGAAGGAGCGGCAGCAAGGGGCATGCGTGTCACCTGCATATCGGCGGGAATCGATGCAGCCGATTGTAGGCATCACGCGCGGTCTTTCGGTGAAGCCGCTTTGATTCATAGATTCAGTTGCACTACATCATGCGCGCCACGGCGGCTGCGGTCTGAAGCGGCTTTGCAAGGCCTGCATGAAGTGGCGCGTGCGCTGCGGCAAACCGGCACGGCCGTGTGTGAGCGCGATCACGTTGGCGTCGGGCGCCTTCCAGCCGGGCAGCAGGCGCACCAGGTGGCCGGCGCGCAGATCGTCCGCCACGTCCCATTCGGAGCGCAGGATGACGCCGCGGCCCTCGCGCGCCCACTGGCGGATCACGTCGCCGTCGTTGCAGACGAGGTGGTTCCGCACGCGCACGCTGCGGCTCGTGCGGCCCTTGCTGAAGTGCCACAGCGTGACATCCTCCTTGTTCTCCCGCAGCACGATGCACGGCAGCGCGGCAAGGTCCTCCGGTGCTTGCGGCAGGCCGAAACGCTTCACCAGCGCGGGCGATGCGCAGACAAACCGCGCATTCGGCGCAATCGCGTAGCCCACGAGGTTCGATACCTGCAACGCGCCGATATGCACCACCACATCAAAGCGATCCGCCGCCTCGGTGAGCGGTGCATCGGACAGCGTCAGTTCGATGTCGACATCCGGGTGCTGCTGCTGAAACTCGGCAATGATCGGCGCCACATAACGCCGCCCGAACCCGAGCGGCGCGTTGACCTTCAGCGTCCCGACCAGGCCGCCGCGGCGCGTGTGCAGGTCTTCCGACAGCGCATCGAGCTGGCGGATCAGCTCCGCGCCGCGCTCGCACAGCAGTGCGCCCTCCTGCGTGAATCGCAGGCTGCGCGCGGTCCGGTCCACCAGCCGCGTGCCAAGCTTCTTCTCCAGCTGCTGCAGGCGCTGCGACACGGCCGACGGCGTCAGGCCGAGCGCGCGCGCCGTCGCCACCAGGCTGCCGTTGTCCTGGATGGCGAGCAGGAAGCGCAGGTCGACGGAGTCCGTCATCCGCTATTTGCCGGCAAAGCGGTCCGTGGCGGCAATGAGCTGGTCGAGGATGCCGGGCTCGGACCACGCATGGCCCGCGCCTTCGATCAGGTGGAAGTCCGAATCGGGCCACGCCTGGTGCAGCGCGTAGGCATAGCGCGCTGGGCACGGCATGTCGTAGCGGCCATGCACGATCACGCCGGGAATGCCGGCCAGCCTGTGCGCCTCGCGCAGCAGCTGGCCTTCTTCGAGCCAGCACTGGTGCGTGAAGTAGTGGTTCTCCAGACGTGCGAAGGCCAGCGCGAAATGGTCGTCGGCGTGCTTGGCGCTGTTGCCCGGGTCGGGCAGCAGCGTGATGGTCTCGCCCTCCCACACGCTCCACGCGCGGGCCGCCTCGATCTGCTTGGCGGTGTCGGTGCCGGTGAGGATCTTGCGGTAGGCCGCGATCATGTCGCCGCGCTCGTCTTCGGGGATGGGCGCCTGGAAGCGGGCCCATTTCTCCGGGAACATCTCCGACACGCCGTACTGGTAATACCAGCGCAGCTCGGCCTGCGTGACGGTGTAGACGCCGCGCAACACGAGTTCGCTCACGTGCTGCGGATACTTCTGAGCGTAGGCCAGGGCCAGCGTCGAACCCCAGGAGCCGCCGAAGACGAGCCAGCGCCCGGCGCCGGCAATCGCGCGCAGGCGCTCGATGTCGGCCACGAGGTGCCACGTGGTGTTGGCTTCGAGCCCCGCGTGCGGCGTCGATCGGCCGCAGCCGCGCTGGTCAAACAGCATGACGTCGTAGCGCGCGGGGTCGAACAGGCGGCGGTGGTCGGCCGAGATGCCGCCGCCCGGCCCGCCGTGCAGGAACACCGCCGGCTTGGCGCCGGGCGTGCCGACGCGTTCGTAGTAGATCGTGTGGCCATCGCCCACGTCCAGCATGCCGGTTTCGTACGGTTCGATGGCGGGATACAGCGTGCGCAGTGCGGTCATGGCAATCCGGGAAGTGCGTGAACGGTGCTTGAGTGTAGCGCCGTTGCCGTGCCCGCCGTGCTTCCTGGTGGTGGCCCCCTCAGTGCAGCAGCTTGAGCAGGATCGTGGCGCACACGACCATCGCGGCGCCGCCGATGCGTGTGCTGATCTGCGCGAATGGCATCAGGCCCATGCGGTTGGATGCCGAGAGGATCGCCACGTCTCCCGTGCCGCCCAGGCCGCTGTGGCACGCCGTCACGATGCCAGATTCCACCGGATGCATCCCCAGCCATCTGCCGACGAAGAAGCCCGATGCCACGAGCGCCAGCACCGTGGCCGCGCAGATCGCAAAGTAGCCAGGCGTGAACGCCACCACCAGTTCCTTCCAAGACACGAACAGCGCACCGAGCCCGACGAGGATCGCAAACGTGAGGTTGGTCGAGACAAACCGGTACATCTGGTAGGCGCCCAGCTCCATCTTCTCGGGCATGAGCTTCGTCACCTTCAGCACCGCCGCGCTAATGATCATGAGGATCGGCCCCGGAATGCCCGTGAACGGCGCCAGGAGCGCGCCGAAGATGAAGAACGCGCATGCGATCAGCAAGCCGGCGCCCATGAGCCCGAGCTGGATGGGGGCGTCCACATGATCGTTGCGCAGCAGGTCGGCATCGTCGCCGGCCTTGACGAGGTCGCCATTGCCGGTCAGATGCGGGCGCTTCTCGCCAAGCCACCTGAGCGCACCGCTCGACAGGATGGCGACCACGTTGCCGAGCAAGGCCGCCGGCACGAGCATGGCAACCAGCTCGGCTTGCGGCCGGCCCAGAATCTCTGCATAGCCGATCGAGAGCGGCAGGATGCCCTCCCCGATGCCGCCGCCCACAATGGGAATGACGATGAAGAAAAAGGTATGCATCGGGTCATGACCGAACAGCAGCCCGACCGACACGCCCGCCACGACGGCCGCCAGCGTGCCGACCAGCAGCGGCACGGACATCCGCATGAATCCCTGCACCAGCACGCGGTGGCGCATGCCGAGGATACTGCCCGCCACCAGGCAGGCGATGTAGAGATACTGGAGGTTGGCCGTCTTCATGGTGGTGGTCAGCGCCTTGACCATCTCGGGGTCGATCGCCTTGTAGCCGACCAGCGCCGACGGCACGAACAGGCACAGGATGGCCGCCCCGCCAACGTGCCGGAACACCGGAAGCCGCGCCCCGATCTCGCCCAACAGGAAGCCGAGCAGCATCAGCACGGCAAACCCGCCGATCATGTCGTTGGGCAGCTTCTTGCTGGCGGCCGCCAGGACCGTGACGGCGGCGATGACGACATAGAGCGGCAACGGCAACGGCCCGACGCGATAACGCGCGAGCGTGCGCCAGAACCCGGTGGGCGCGGCGTGATCCGCAGGCAGGGAGGCTTGCATGGTTTGTCTCCTGACAGGCGCGGCGTCGCCCCTCGTCTTGGGCGAGGTGACGATGCGCCGCTGTTGTGTGTGGTGGTGTAACGAAACGAGGAAGCGCTCAAGGCAGGCTGCCCGGTGGAGCCGCGGCAAGCCGCGCGCGCGTGGTGGCCGCAATGTCGCGCAACCACGGCCGCGCCTGCCAGTGCGCCCGCTGGAACGCGTCGATCTCGCTCCAGCGCGCCAGCGTCGCACCGATCATGTCCAGGCCATGCAGGAACATGTGTCGGTGCCGATCCGACAGGGCAAACGGCACTTCAACGCTGTGGCTGCGCACCGTCATCGCCTGCACATCAATGGCGATGCGGTGCGTGGCGGGGTCGGACACTTCGGCCAGGATGCGCGCCACATCGGCTGGCTCGAGCATCACGAGCAGCAGACGGTTGTTCATCGCGTTGCTGTAGAAGATCTCGCCAAAGCTCGGGGCGATGACAGCGCGAATGCCGAACTGCTGCAGCCCCCAGACCGCGTGCTCGCGGCTGGAGCCACATCCGAAGTTGCTCCCGCCGACGAGGATGGACGCTCCCTGGTACGCCGGCTGGTTCAGGACGCAGTCGCTGCGCGGCTCGTGGTTGGCGTCGTAACGCAGGTCGTACAGCACGCCGCGGTCGAGCCCGGCCTTATCGATGCCGCGCAGGAACTGCTTCGGCATGATCTGATCGGTATCGAGGTTGGGCGTGGGCAGCGGCGCGGCGATGCCTTCGATGTACGTGGTCTCAGGCATGTGCGGTCTCCAGGTGAGGTTGCGGCTCGGCTTGCAGCTTGCGGACGTCGGTGATGCGGCCCGTGATGGCGGCGGCCGCCGCCATGGCCGGACTCATCAGGTGCGTGATGCCACCGCGCCCCTGGCGGCCTTCGAAGTTGCGGTTCGTGGTGGAGGCGCAGCGCTCTCCCGGCGCGAGCACGTCGTCGTTCATCGCCAGGCACATCGAGCAGCCGGGCTGGCGCCATTCAAAACCGCTGGCGATCAGCACCTCGGCAATGCCCTCCTGCTCGGCTTGCCGGCGCACTGCGCCCGACCCCGGCACGACCATCGCCCGCACACCCGCGGCCACGCGCCGGCCGCGCACGACGGCTGCCACCTCGCGCAGATCTTCAATGCGCGCATTCGTGCACGAACCGATGAACACGCGCTGCACCGGCACGCCCTCGATGGCGCTGCCGGCCTCCAGCCCCACGTAGCGCAAGGCCCGCTCGGATGCCGCTTGCGCCGGCGGAATCGTGCCGGTCACGGGGATGGCCTCATCCGGGCTGGTGCCCCACGTCACGTAGGGCGCGACCTCGCTGGCATCGAAGTGGTACTCGGCATCGAACTGCGCATCGGCATCGCTGAAGAGCTGGCGCCAGTCGGCCAATGCCGCGTTCACGTGGGTGCCTGCGACATCCCGTGCGTGTTCGAGCACGTAGCGCGTGGCCTTGGCGTCGGGCGCGATCAGCGCGCCGCGCGCACCGGCTTCCACCGCCATGTTGCACAGGGTCATGCGTGCCTCCATCGAGAGCGCCTGGATGGCACTGCCGGCAAATTCGACCACATAGCCGCGCGCACCCTGCGCGCCGATGCGGCTGATGACGTGGAGGATCAGGTCCTTGGCGGTGGTGCCTGTCGGCAGTTGCCCGTCCACGCGGATGCGCATGTCCTGCGCGAGCCGGTACACCAGCGTCTGCGTCGCCAGCACGTGCTCGACTTCGGACGTGCCGATGCCAAAGCCCAGCGCGCCGAACGCGCCGTAGGTGGTGGTGTGGCTGTCGCCGCAGAGCACGACCATGCCGGGGCGGATCATGCCCAGCTCCGGCGCGATCACATGCTCGATGCCCTGCAGCGCATCGTTCGTGTCGAACAGGACGATGCCGTGTTCGGCACAGTTCTCCGCCAGGTTGGACGCCTGCAACGCCGAAGCAGCGTCTTCGATGACGCGCACGCGCACCGGGTGCGTCGGGATGATGTGGTCGACCACCGCCATGTGCTGGCCTGGCGCCGCCACTGCGCGGCCTGCTTCGCGCAAGCCCGCAAAGGCCTGCGGGCTGGTGTACTCGTTCATGATGTGCAGATCGGCGTACAGCAGCACGTTCTGCGCATCGAGCCGGGCGACGGTGTGCGAGTCGACCAGCTTCTGATACAGCGTTTTTGCCATGCGTTCTCCATTCGTTCGATGCGTCCGGCGCGCCGGGCTTCCTTTGCGAGATGGAGTCTATCCATGAAGATGCATTTTATAATTGTCCGACATCTTTATTTATTCTTTACTTCATTTGAATAATGGATCGCGTGTCCGATCTCGAGTTCTTTACCCGGCTGGTCAAGCAGGGCTCCCTGGCGGCGTTGGCGCGCGAGTTGGGCGTGACACCGCCGGCCGTGACGGCGCGGCTGGCGCAACTGGAAAGGCGCCTCGGCGTGCGCCTGCTCAACCGCACCACGCGGCGCCTGAGCGTCACGCATGAAGGCGAGATCTACCTGGCCACCGGCTCGCGGCTGCTGGAAGAACTCGAGGCGCTGGAGCAGGCGGTCTCCAGCAGCCGCGGCACACCGAAGGGCCTGTTGCGGGTGAATGCCACGTTCGGCTTCGGGCGCCGGCATATCGCGCCGGCCGTCGTCGAGTTCGCCCGGCGTTATCCCGAGGTGGAGGTGCAACTGGAGCTGACAGACCGCTCCGTCAACCTGGCCGACAACGCGTTCGACATCGGCATCTGGTTCGGCACGGTCCCCGATTCGCGCATGGTGGCGCGCAAGATCGTCAGCAATCGCCGGCTGCTGTGCGCGTCGCCCGAATATCTCGCACGCGCGGGCGCGCCCCAGGTGCCGCGCGATCTGCAATCGCATGCGTGCATCGTGCTGCGCGAGAGCGATGCCGCCTACGGCACGTGGTACCTCACACGCGGCAGCAAGCATGAAACCGTCAAGGTGCGCGGGCCGCTGAGCACCAACGACGGCGAGACCGGCGTGCTGTGGGCGCTGGCCGGCTACGGCATCCTCATGCGCTCGGAGTGGGACATCCACGCCCACGTGCGCGACGGCCGGCTGGTGCCCGTGCTGACCGATTGGACGCTGCCCGTGGCCGATGTTTTCGCGGTGTATCCGGAGCGCGCGAACCTGTCGGCCAAAGTCAGCGCGTTCATCGATTTCCTCTCGGAGTGGTTCCAGCGCGACGCCGGCTGGGCCGACCGCCGCTGACCCATCGCCGCGCAATCCCACGCCAGACTCGGGGGCGGCCCGACGTACGCCCGGCAATATTTTTGAACGACGTATAAAATTATGCATCGTCAAAAATTATGTGCCGATCATGCCGTCCATCCCGTTCCCCATCGGAACCGGCCGCCGGGAGCGCAAGCGCCTCCAGACGCTGGACCACCTCGCCGCCACGGCATTCGCGCTGTTCGAGCAGCACGGTTACGACGCGGTGACGATGGAGCAGATTGCAGCGCAGGCCGATGTCTCCAAAGGCACGCTGTACAACCACTTTCCGCTCAAGGAGGCGCTGCTGGCGCACCGCTTCCATGCCGAGCTGGCCGAGGGCGGTGCGCAGTTGCGCCCGCTGATTGAAGCGCAGGCGGATTTCGCGTCGCGGCTCTCGGTGCTGCTGTCTGCCTCGGCCGACTGGTGCAACGTCCGGCGTCCCTACCTGGCCGCGTACTTCCGCTACCGCTTCGCCAGTGCCGACCCCGCCGATCGCAGCCATGATGCGGACAAGCGCAGCGGGTTCGAAGCGGTGTTCATGGCGCTTATTGACGCGGCCCAACGCGCGGGCGAACTCGATACCCGGCTTGGGGCGGAGCATCTTGCCGGGCTGCTGGAGTACCTGTATCTCGGCGCGCTCATGCGCTGGCTGGCGCGCCCCGATACGGGCGCGCGCGACCTGCACGAAGGCTTTGCCGCCGTCATCGACCTGTTCCTGCACGGCGTCGCCCGCAAGGGGGCCTGATGGAAGCGCGCCTGGTCGACCACGCCGCGGCCGGCACCGGACTGCAGGCGGGCGACGTGCTCGTCGCGCCGAGCACCGACCCGGCCTGGACGCCGCTCTTCCTGAAAGCCAGCGCGCTGGTCATGGAAACCGGCGGCTATCTCTCCCACGGCGCGATCGTGGCGCGCGAATTCGGCATTCCGGCGGTGGTGAATCTGCCCGGCATTCGGGCGCAGCTGAAGAACGGCGACGCCCTCCGGGTGGACGGCAACGCCGGCGTCGTCTTTCGAGTGGAAGCGGAATCACGTTGATGTGGCGATGAGGCAACAACGGCACGCCTGGTTTGCTGCGATGCAATATTCGGACTAATATTCGGGTATTCCCTGTTAGGGTTATCCCTAGCCATCGCTCAGAAAGGAACCGCCATGAAAGCCGCCGTCCTCAATGCTGCCCCCACCTCCCGCTTCGCCCGCTTCTGGCAGATCGTCCGCCGTGAAGCCGCCCGAGCCGTCGCGCTGCACGTGGAAAGCTGCGGCATGATGGCCGAGCTGTATCGCCGTTCGGGCCGCTAAGCGCCGCTGACACAACCGGGCGCGGCGCGGCCATCACGGCTTGAAGCCGGCTCGGATCAGGTTTCGCTCCACTGCCGCATGAGGTTGTGATACACGCCGATCAGCGTGCGGCGCGCCGTCTCGTCGGCGCCGGTCTGGTTCAGCGTCTGGATGGCGTTGTCCAGGTCGAACAGCATGGCGCGCTGCGCGTCATCGCGGATCAGGCTCTGGATCCAGAAGAAGCTCGCCACGCGCACGCCGCGTGTGATGGGCGTGACCTGGTGCAGGCTCGTGGCCGGATAGATGACGAGGTCTCCGGCATTGAGCTTGACGCTGTGCATGCCATAGGTGTCTTCGATCTGCAGTTCGCCGCCGTCGTAGCTGGCAGGATCTGACAGGAACAGCGTGGCCGAGATGTCGGTGCGCAGCTTGCGCCCGTCGTGCGGGTGGATGCGCACACTGCCATCGACGTGCGCGCCGAAGGTCATGCCCTCGCCATAACGGTTGAACATCGGCGGGTACACCACATTCGGCAACGCTGCGCTGATGAAGCGCGGATGCCGCTCCAGCACGCTCAGGATGAGCTGCTGGCACTGGAGGGCCACTTCCGAGCCCTCATCGATCTGCTGGTTGTTCTTGACCGGCGCCCCGGAATAGCCGGCCGACACGCGGCCATCCACCCAGGCATCGCCCGCGTTGTCGAGCAGGTCGCGCAGCGCAGCCACCTGCGCGGCGTTGAAGACGTTTGGTATGCAGACCAGCATGGCGCTCAGGACAGAAGGATGAGCCCGAGGGCCCATCCCCCAAGCCATTACATGCGATACACCACGGACAGCATCGCCGCCCGGCCGGTCCCCGGCACGGCGCGACCGCCATCGGACGGAATCAGCGCATCGTAGTATGTCTTGTTGAACACGTTGAACAGGTTCAGGCGCACGTCGTACTTGGGCTGGTGGTAGGCCAGCATGGCGTCCCAGCGCACGAAGCCGCCCGCCTGCACGGTGTTGGTGTTGTTGGCGTAGCGCTGCGACATGTAGAACGCGCCGGCGCCCACCTCCCAGTTCGGCAGGAACGTGTAGCTCGTCCACACCGTGGCCGAGTGCTTGGGCGTGTTGGCCGGCACCATGCCCTGCGTACCGGCACCGATGCCGTTGACGATCTGCGCGTCGAGGTACGTGTAGCCCGCGAAGAGCTGCAGCTTGTCGGTCAGGCGGCCCGTCGCGCCGAGGCGTGCGCCGCGCACGCGGATCTTGCCCGCCAGCGTGTATGTCGTGCTGTCGACCTGCGTGCGGGCGTTGTCCTTGGTGATCTGGAAGAGCGCCGAGCTGACCGACAGGTCGCCGTTGAGCAGGTCCCACTTGCCGCCGGCCTCGTACGACTTGTTCTTCTCCGGGTCCAGGTTCTGCTGGCCCGTGGTACCTACGAGCTGCTCCAATGACGGGTTGAACGACGTGCCGTACGACACGTAGTACGACTGCCAGTCCGTCGGCTGCCAGATGCCGCCCAGGCGCGTACTGACAAAGTTCACGGTTTGCTGCGCGTACGGCAGCGCGGTGATCTTGGCCGACGCCGGCGTATTCGCCGCATTCAGCGAGTTCGAAATGCTCGCCACGTAGCGGTCATAGCGCAGGCCGGCGACGGCCTTCCATTGCTTGGTGAATTCGATCGAATCGTTGAAGTACGCCGCTACCGTGTTGGCCGAGCCGCCCTGCAGGTTGCCCAGGCTCGACGGCGTGCTCGCCGGCGACGTGGTGTAGCTGGGGCTGACCAGCGGCTCGCACGAGACAAAGCCGCTCGTCATGCTCGACTGCGCCAGCGGCGTGCCGTTGCACGAACCGTTGCGATAGTAATTCTGGTTGTCGTAGCCGTCGTGGCCGAACTCGGTGCCGACCAGCAGCGTGTGCTTGACCGAACCCGTATCGAACTTGGCCGTCAGCTCGGTCTGGTTGAACAACGAGTAGTCACGGATGCGGCGGTCGTGGCTTTGCAGGCGCACCGACAGCGCCGACAGCGGCAGATTGCTGTTGGTCAGGGCCGTGAACACGCCCGACGAATTGACCGTACCCACTGCGTTGGGCGCCGTCTCGCGCGCGTCGGTCTGCACGTAGTTGAACTGCGTCTGGTTGCGCAGGCGCAGGTTGGGCGAGAACTTGTGATCGATATTCGCCGAGAACGACGCCACATCTTGCGTGGTGCGGTCGTCGGTGTAGCCGTAGTACGTCTTGGGGCTGACGTTGACCGGGTGGCCGTTGAGGTTCGGCAGGCCGTAATCCGGCATGTCGCGGTTGTGCTGCAGCAGCGCGGAGAGCGTCACCTCGGTCGGCGTGCCAATGCCGAAACGCCACGACGGGGCGACGCCGAAATCCTGCGCGGTCATCTCGTCGCGCGTGCTCGTCTTGCCGTTCTGCGCCATCGCGGCGATGCGGAAAGCGGAAGTCTCGGACGTCGGCGTGTTGACGTCGGCAGTGGCGCGCACCAGGCCGTTGGTGGTGACCGAACCGGTGATTTCCGTGGCGGCCTTCAGCTTCGGCTTCTTCGTCACCTGGTTGATGACACCGCCCGTCGAACCGCGGCCGAACAGCATCGACGACGGGCCCATCAACACTTCCACCGAATCGAGGGCGAACAGGTCACGGTAGTACTGGCCGCGATCCCGGAAGCCGTCGAGGTAGATGTCGGTACGTGCAGAAAAACCGTTCAGGTTGATGTTGTTGCCGATCTGCCCGCCCTCGGCCGCACCGATGGTGATGCCGGGCACGTTGCGCAGCGCATCGGCCAGCGAGCTGCCGCCTTGCGCATCCGTCAGCGCCTTGGGCACGACCGTCACCGATTGCGGCACATCGCGCAGGTTCTCGGGCAGCTTGGAGATGGAGCTCTTGACGGCGTTGTAGTCGTCGCGCGGCGCGGTGCCCTTGACGACGGCTTCAGGCAGCGTGGTGGTGGCCGTGGCTGCCACCTGGGCGGGCGCGGCTTGTTGGGCAAGAGCAACGGCGGGCGTGGCAGACAACGCCAGCAGGGCGCTGGCGATCGGGGTACGGCGGTTCATTGTCGTGGTTTCTCCAGCGGCGCCCTTTTTCTGTGAATGCCGGCCGCTGCGGGCGCCCTCCTGCGCCCGTGCCGCCGTGCACGAGAGCGCACTACGAATGTCGAGCGCAAATATAAATGATAGTGATTCTCAACAGCAACAACTTGTCGCACTTTCTTCAAAAAGTTCCCGAACGCGCACACCAAGAAGCGATTTATAGATCGCTTTTTCTTCTTTTTTGCTGAGAATGGAGGGTTTTGTGGCGGCCGATAGGGCGCCGCGAGCGCGAAGCGTACCTATTTCTGCGTAGCGCCTGAGGCGGAGGAAGCGTGTTGCGTATCGTCACGATTGCGCGCCAGCGCGCGCGCATACACCGACGGCGCGCCCGCCGCATGCGCGGTCACATAACCCGCAATGCACGCGAGCATGAGGGGCAGCACAACCTGATAGGACAGGGTCATCTCGAAGATCATCAGGATCGACATGAGGGGCGCATGCGTGGTGGCCGCCAGCAGCGCGCCCATGCCAACCACCGCATAGCTGACGGGCACCGGGGCCGCACCGGGCAACAGCGCGTGCATGCCCGTACCGTACAACAGGCCAAGCGCGGCTCCACAGAAGAGCGTGGGCGTAAACACACCGCCCACGGCGCCGGACCCCGCACTGGACGCCGTCGCCGCGACCTTGCAGACGAGGACGAGCGCCACCGTCTGCCACAGCCACGGCTCGTGCAAGAAGCCGTTGACCACGCTGTAGCCGTTGCCCCAGACTTCGGGCACGCCAATGGAAAGCGCGCCGACGATCAGGCCGCCGGCCGCGAGCCGCAACGGGAGCGGCAAGCGGGTCCGCGCAAATGCATCGCGCACGCGGTCGATGAGCCCCAGCAGCAGCGGGCCCGCCATGCCCGCCGCGAGGCCCAGCCCAAGATACGTCAGCACCTCCCAGCCCGAGACGAAATCGAAGTGCGGCATCTCGTAGACCGCGCCGTAGCCGAAGAACTGGCGCACCACGATGTCGGCCGTGACGGCCGCCACCAGCAAGGGCCCAAGCGTTGCCGTCGTGATGACGCCAAACACGATTTCGCAGACGAACACCGCCCCGGAAATTGGCGCGTTATATGCCGACGTGATCCCCGCGGCTGCGCCGCACGCCACGAGCAGGCGCAACTGCTCGACCGACACAGGCGTCCAGCGCCCCAACACCCGGCCCAGCAACGAACCGCACATCGCCGCCAGTTGCACCATCGGCCCTTCACGCCCGATGGATGCCCCGCTGGCCACCGAGCACAGCGACGACGCGCTGCGAACCAGGCTCTGCCGCGCGCTGAGCACGCCGTCGCCCACGGCAATCGCTTCCATGTAGTCTTCCGACCCCTTGCGGGGGATCCACCTCAAGCCCACCTGCAGTGTGATGCCGGCCAGCACCCCCCCGGCCGCCGGCACCACCAGGCGCGCCCACCACGGCAGTGCACGGGCCGTGGCCACCAGCCCCTGGTCCGTGCCCGAGAGCCACCATTGCAGATGGCGCAGGCACTCGCGAAACACGATCGTCGACAACGCCCCCGCGCATCCGATCACCCCGGCAATGACGAACACGAGGTGTTCGCGGCCGAACGGCAGCCGCGCGAGTACGCGTTGCCACCATGGCATGTGAACAGGTGAAGTGGGTGAGCGTGGCGGCGTGTCGGGCATGACGGTCCGGGACATGGCAGATCGCCATGATAGCGGCCGTGCCGCGCGGCTTTATGTCGAGGTCGCAACGACAGCGTCGGGCAGCCATGCCGAGGGTGTATCGGCGCTGCGGCGGTTCGGGCCCCATGCGATCACGCGCGCCTGCACGAGGTTTTCGACGACGAACGGATCGCGCGCAACGATGGCGTCGATCTCTTCCCGGGAAGCCGCGCGCGCGAGGATGCCGCCGCCTTCACGCGGAAAGAACGGCCCCGACATCAGGAAATGGCCGCTGGCGTAGTGCGCATCCAGATGCGCCCGGTGAGCGGGCAACACGCGGTCGAGCTGCGCGAGCGGCGCGTTGTAGGTCAAGAGAATCAGGTACAGCATGCACGGCTCCTTGTAGGTGAGGTGACGGGTTGGCACAGCGGGACGCTTTCACCTCGCAAGGCGTCTCGCAGAAACGGGTACGCTCAGGGGCGCAGCAGCAGTGCGCCGGTCGTGTGGCCGGCCTCCAGCACGGCATGCGCGGCAGCAGCGTCTTCGAGCGGGTACGTACCGCCCAGCGGCACGCGCAGGCCTTCCAGCATGCGCTGCAACGCGGCCTGTGCGCCATCGCGGTAACGCGACAGATCGGCCATGTAGCGAAACACGCCGGGCCGCGCCAGCGCAATGGACCGCGAAGGCCCAAGCGCCGCAAGGTCCACCGTCTGCGTTTGCGCGTTCTCGACATCGCCGGCCTGCCCGATGCTCGCCACCATGCCGAACGGCCGCGCCACCGCCAATGCGGTGTGCAGCATCGGGCCGCCCACACCGTCGATGACGTAATCGACGCCCTCCCCGCCAGTGAGCTGCAACACGGCTTCGCGCATGTCGTGCTGTCGATACAGCACGACGTGGTCGGCGCCATGGGCAAGCGCGACGGCCGCCTTGGCCTCGTTGCCGACGGCGCCGATCACCCTGGTGCCGAGCCGCTTTGCCCATTGCACGAGCAGCGCCCCCAGCCCGCCGGCGGCCGCGTGCACCAGCACCGTATCGCCCGGCTGCACCCGCCGCACACGGGTCAGCAGCATGTGCGCCGTGATGCCGCGAACCAGCGTCGCCGCCACGGTGTCGTCATCGAGCGCACCGGGCAGTGCAATCGCCCGCTCGGCCGGGATGTTGCGATGGCTGGCATACCCGCCGGGCGCCCCGTCGATGAGCCCGGCCCATGCGACCCGCTGGCCGACCACAAAGCCGCGCACGTCCGAACCCAGGGCTTCGACCACGCCCACGCCTTCCACACCCAACACGGCCGGAAACGCGGGTACCGGATACAACCCGGTGCGGTGATACACGTCCACAAAGTTCACCCCGACGGCGGTGTGCCGCACCGTCATCGCATGGGGACCGGGCGGCGCGAGCATGACGCTGGCGGGCTGCAAACCCAATGCTGGTCCGGTTTCGCGGAGTTGAATGACCTTGGCAGGCATGGCAGGTGTCCTCGCAGAAATGGGTACGCTTTTCGATATCCGTGGTGTGGATGCCGCGTGTGTCACGTTGTGAAAGAAGCGTATTCCGTTCAGAATCGCCCGGGAATCCGGAAAAATTGACCACGTTCTGTGCAAAAACACACAGGTCGGGCTAAGCGTGCGCAGGCGCGCGCTGCGGCGGCCGAACCTTCTTCTTCGCTGCAGTGGGATGACGTGCGCTACTTTCTCGTGCTGGCGCGCGAGGGAAGCCTGTCGGCTGCGGCGCGGCGGCTCGGCGTGGAACACACCACGGTGGCACGGCGCGCCGATGCGCTCGAGCAATCGCTGGGGGTACGGCTGTTTGATCGGCTGCCGCGCGGTTGGCGCCTGACCGCGGAGGGCCATGCGCTGGCCGAACGCGCCGAACGCATGGAGCAGGAAGCCGCCGGCTTTGCGCGCGCAGCCGCGGGCGCGGGCAGCCTGCGCGGCACGGTCCGCATTTCGGCGCCGCCCACCATCGCCAGCCACGTCATCGCGCCCAACCTCACGGCACTGCGCAGGCAATGGCCGGGCATCGACGTGGTCCTGCTGGGCGAAAAGCGCAACGCCAACCTGATGGCGCACGAGGCCGATCTCGCCATCCGGCTGTCGCGCCCCACGGCCTCGACGCTGGCGACGCGGCCGCTCGGCAGCCTCGGCTACGGCCTGTACGCGACGGCTGAGGCAATCGCACGCCCCGAAGCCGAATGGGAATTCATCGGGTACGACGAAGGCCTGCGGCACGTGCCGCAGCAACGCTGGCTCGATGCATTCGCGGGCGAGCGGCGTGTGGTTCTACGCTGCAGCGATCTGCTGGCGATGCACGAGGCCGCGCTGGCCGGGTTGGGTGTGGCAGCGCTGCCGCACTTCCTGGGCGCGCCCGCAGAAACGGGTACGCCTTTGCGCCGGCTACCCATCGACGACCCTGCGCTGCACCGGGACATCTGGCTTGCCATCCACCCGGACGTGCGTCGATCGCCGCGTGTGCGCGCCGTGGCCGATGCCATGATCGCCTTGTTCGAGGCGCAGCGGCACGTATTGGCGGGGCATTGAGCGTACGCAGAAACGGGTACGCTTTGCAAAAAAAACCGGCGCCGAAGTGGGCGCCGGTGGTGTGCGATGTGAGTTCAGCCGCCCAGATAGGCTTCGAGCACGCGCGGATTGCCGAGCAGGTTCTGCCCGCTGTCGGCCAGCACGATCTGGCCGGTTTCGAGCACGTAGCCGTGCTGCGCGATCTTCAGCGCCTGGCGTACGTTCTGTTCGACCAGGAAGATCGTCAGCCCTTCGGCGTTGATCGTACGCAGGATGCGGAAGATCTCCTGCACGATGATCGGCGCCAGCCCCATCGACGGTTCATCGAGCAACAGCACGCGCGGGCGGGCCATCAGCGCCCGTCCGATGGCAAGCATCTGCTGCTCGCCGCCCGACAGGTTGCCGGCCATGCCGTCGATGCGCTCCTTCAGGCGAGGGAACAGATGGAACACGCGCTCCAGGTCGGACGCGATCTGGCCGCGGTCCTTGCGCGTGTAGGCGCCGAGCTCCAGGTTCTCGCGCACCGTCATGGTGGTGAGCGTGGCGCGGCCTTCGGCCACCTGCACGATGCCGCGCTCCACGCGCCTGTGGGCCGACCACTGCGTCACGTCTTCGCCCTCGAACAGGATCTGCCCGCGCACCTCACCCTGCGCCTTCGGGATCAGGCCGGAGAGCGCCAGCAGCGTGGTGGACTTGCCGGCACCGTTTGCACCGACCAGCGAGGTGATCTCGCCCGCCCTGAGTGCAAAGTCGATACCCTTGACGGCCGCGATGTGCCCGTACGACACCTGCAGCCCTTTGACTTCCAGCAGCGTCGTCATGCTGTCTCCTTCTCTGCGGCGCCGGAACCGTCGGCTTCGTCGTCATCGCGGCCCAGATACGCCTCGATGACTTGCGGATTGTTGCGGATCGCCTCCGGCGGCCCCTCGGCGATGATGCGGCCGAAGTTCAGCACGGCAATGCGTTCGCACAGGCCCATCACGAAGCGCATGTCGTGCTCGATCATGAAGATCGTGTAGCCGCGCGCCTTGATGTTCTCGATCTCGGCCATGAGGTCGACCTTCTCGCCGGTGTTCATGCCGGCGACGGGCTCGTCGAGCAGCAGCAGCTTCGGCTCGGTCGCCAGGGCACGCGCGAGCTCGAGCTTGCGCTGGTCGCCGTACGAGAGGTTGTCGGCAATGTCGTGCGCCTTGTGGTCGAGCTTGACCCACGAGAGCAGCTCCAGCGCCCGGTCGCGCGCGCGGCGCTCGGCAGCGCGGTACTTCGACAGCGAGAGCAGCAGCCCCGGCGCGCCGTAGTCCAGGTGGCGATGCATGCCCACCACGACGTTCTCGAGCAGCGTCATCTCCTTGAAGATGCGGATGTTCTGGAACGTGCGGGCGATGCCCATCTGCGTGATCTGGTGCGGCTTCCTGCCGACGAGGTCTTCGCCGTTGAACGTGAGAGAGCCGCCACTGGGTGCGAGCAGCCCCGTGATCAGGTTGAACACCGTCGTCTTGCCGGCGCCGTTCGGGCCGATCAAGCCGAAGATACTGCCCTGCGGCACTTCGATGTTGACGTCCTGCAGGACCGACAGGCCGCCAAAGCGCTTGGAAATGGATGTGAGCTTGAGCATGGGGGCCTCCTCAGTGCGATTCATTGGAAGCCGCCGACGCGCCGGGCATGGTGCCGCCGCGCTTGACGCCAAACCAGCGCGCGAAACGCGCAGGATCCCAGATGCCCTTGGGCAGGAACAGCACGATCACCATCAGGATCACGCCGTTGACGACCAGGCGGAAATCCTTGAACGCGCGCAGCAGTTCGGGCAGCAGCGACAGGATCACGCTGCCGAGCACCGGCCCCATCAGGCCGTTCGTGCCGCCCAGGATGGCCATGGTAAGGATTTCCACGCCGCGGTCGAAGCCGAATTCGTTCGGGCCGATGAAGAAGGTCAGGTGCGCATTGAGTGCGCCAGCCAGGCCGGCAATCACCGCACCGAGCACGAACGCCAGCAGCTTGGTGCCGGCCACGTTGATGCCCATCAGCCCGGCGGCGGTCTCGTCCTCCTTGATGGCCTCGAATGCGCGGCCGACCTTCGAGCGGCGCATGCGTGCCAGCACGAACAGCGTGGCCGCCACGGCCAGCGCCACGTGCCACCACTGGGTGAGCTGCGGAATGCCGTTCAGGCCCAGCGCGCCGCCGGTCCAGTCTTCGGTGTTCAGGATCAGCACGCGCACCACTTCGCCAAAGCCCAGCGTCGCCATGGCCAGGTACACGCCGGACAGGCGCAGCGTCGGCCCGCCGATGACGAACGCCACCACGGCCGGTGCCGCCATGCCGCCCAGCACCGCCACCGGGAAAGGCATCTCGGCATTCATCGTCAGCAGCGCAGACGTATACGCGCCGATGCCCATGAAGGCCGCGTTCGCCATCGCCAGCAAGCCGCACGAGAGCGTCAGGTAGATGGACAGCGCCAGCAGCGCGTTGATGCCCAGCGTCAGCACCAGGTTGCTGTAGACCGACCAGAAATTGTCGAACCACTCCATGTCGCCGGTCTCCTTATGCCCTGCGTTCCAGCACCTTGCCGAACAGCCCTTGGGGCCGCACCAGCAGGATCAGGAACAGCAGGCCGAACGCCACCGCATCGCGCATGGTCGAGCCGATGTAGGCCACCGACAGCACCTCCGCAAAGCCGAGGAAGAGGCCGCCCAGCATCGCGCCGCGAATGTCGCCCAGGCCGCCCAGGATGATGACGGCGATGCCCTTGTGCAGCATCGGCTGCCCCATCAGCGGGAACACCGCGTTGGAGTACAGGCCGATCAGCACGCCGGCAAGGCCGCCGAGCGCCGCCGCCGCGAACGACGTGAGCAGGAACAGCCCTTCCACGTTGATGCCGAGCAGCGCCGCCGCCTTGGGCGACTCCGCAATCGCCCGTAGCGCACGGCCGAGCTGCGTGCGCTTGAGCAGCAGCATGAGCCCGGCCATCAGCACAAACGACAGGACGATGATGCCCAGCTCCAGCGACGTGAGGTGAATGCCGCCAAGGTCCAGCGAGGCATCGGAGACGAGCCCGGACGGAAAGCGCAGGTTCTCGGCCCCGAACACGCCCTGCATGGCGTTGTTGATGGCGATGCCCGCGCCGATGGTGGCGATCATCGGGATCAGGTGAGGTGCGTTGCGGCGGCGCAAGGGGCGCAGCAGCAGCACATCGATGATGAGCCCGGCCACGCCGCTGACGACGAAGCCCACGAGCAGCGCCGCCCACAGCGGCAGTTCGAAATGCGTCACGACCTGCAGCGCTGCGTAGGCACCGAGCATGAAGACCGCGCCGTGCGACAGGTTGATCACGCCCAGGATGCCGAACACCAGCGTGAACCCCAGGGCGAACAACGCATACACGCAGCCAAGCGACAGCGCGTTGACGAGTTGCTGTTCCAGCATGATGAATCAGAGTGAGGTGTGGCCGCGTTTTGCAAAGCGGCCACAAAAAAAGCGATGGGGCGTAGGTTTCGCTACGCCCCGCTTGCCCGGTCCATAGAGAACCGAAGATTACTTCTCGATCGTGTACTTGCCGTTCTTGGTCACGCTCACGATCGGCGTCTGCACGGCGTCGTAGCCGGCCGGCTTGCCGCGCGCCGTCACCTGGCGGAACGCAAACGCGCCGGTTGCCCCGGTGTGCTTGACCGCCGGCAGCGCATCGCGGATGGCCTTGCGGTCCGCGGCGAGGTCACCGGTGAACTTCACCTTCTTCAGCGCGGCCGCCGCGATGTACATGGCGTCATACGCCTGCGCGGCAAACTGGTCCGGGGCGGCCTTGTACTTGGCCGTGTAGGCGGTGATGAACTTGCTGTTCTCGGGGGTGTGGTTCTCGATGGACCACGGGCTGCCCACCCACAGGTTGTCGGACTTGTCCTTGGCCAGGTCGAACACCTTGACCGAGTTCATGCCGTTGCCCCCGATGATGGGCACGTTCAGGCCGAGCTGGCGGGCCTGAACCATGATCGGACCGCCCTCGGCGATCAGCGCCGACAGCACGATGGCATCCGGATTCGTCGCCTTGATCTTGGTGAGCTGCGCCTTGAAATCCACGTCGCCCTTGGCGAAGGTCTCGGTGGTCGTGACGGGAATCTTCAGGTCTTCGAGCGCCTTCTTGAAGTTGTCGTAGCCGCTCTTGGTGAAGACGTCGTCGTTGCCGTACAGCACGGCGACCTTCTTCACGCCGGCCTTCTTGACCACGGTCTGGATCGTGGCCGGCAGCACGTCGGCTTCGGTCACGGAGTTGCGGAACACGTAGTCGCCGATGCTGGTGATGCCGTCCGCGGTGTTGGACGTGCCAAAGACGACCGTCTTGGCGCCTTGCGCGATCGGGTCAGCCGCCTGCGCGGAGTTCGACAGCGTGGGGCCGAACACCATCGTCACCTTGTCCTGGAAGATCAGCTTCTTGAAGACGTTGATGGCCTCTTCCTTCTTGCCCTGCTCGTCTTCGATCACCAGCGCGATCTTGCTGCCGTTGATGCCGCCGGCAGCGTTGATCTCGTCAGTCGCCAGCTGGAAGCCGTTGCGGATGGCCACGCCGTACTGGGCTGCGCCGCCCGACAGTGCTTCTGCCACGCCGATCTTGATGTCCTGGGCCGCGGTTGCCGCGCCCGTTGCGATTGCCGCCCCCGCAGCCACTGCCGTCAACAGCAGCCGTTTGATCGTGTTTTGCATGTGAACCTGCTCCTTGTTATCCGTCGCGATTGCGATGTTCCGAAGAGTGCGCTGGCCCAACACCGTCGCTCCTCCCCATGCGCCCTGCATCGCGTCCGGCCGCGCGCGCCGTGCACGGCGCCGTCGGGCTCGACGGGCAATGACATCGGCAAACCAGCCAGGCGCGCGGTGCCGGGTCGGGCATGCGCAGCCAGGAAGTGCGTCGGAGAGTGAAGCGAAGGCGCCTTGGGTGTAGCGCTCTCGTGCGGCGCGCCAGGGTGGCTGGCGCGCGCAGTCAGTCGCGGGACTTTACCGGAAACCGCACGGTCGTGCGATAGGGAATTGTCCGCCACCCAAGCCGGGAGGCCGATATTGCGCCGCAGCACGCGCCGGATTGCTCGGCCCGATGCTACCGGGCGTACCTGTTTCTGCGTGGTGTGCGGCGCCGCGGGGTCATCCGGTGGAAAGTTCATCCGCGCTGACGAACAGCCCCTTGCCGCGCGATTTGGCCTCGTACAACGCTTCGTCGGCCGCCTCGAAGACGGCGTTCTGCGCGAGCGTGCGCGCATCGAAAAGCGCCCCGCCGATGCTTGCCCCGACCCGCACCATCGCTTCGCCAAGCCGAAACGGCCTGTTGCATGCGCCAAGGATATTGGCCGCGACCGTTCTGGCGTCGTCCGGCTGCGAGAGATGCTCCAGGATCACGGCGAACTCGTCGCCGCCGAACCGCGCCACGCCGTCATACGGGCGCACCGCGCGCGCAAGCCGTTGCGCGAACGCACGCAGCAGCGCATCGCCGGTGGCATGACCGTAGGTATCGTTGATGGCCTTGAAGCCGTCGAGATCGATGAGCAGCAAGGCCCCTGCCGAGGCCGCCACGCGCGCCTGGTCGAGCGCCATGGCGAGCCGCGCTTCAAAGCCCGCGCGGTTCAGCAGACCGGTCAGGTGGTCGGTCGTGGTCAGCGCGCGCAGACGCAGCTCCTGCTTCTTGCGCTCCGTCACGTCCAGCGTGACGGCGTGCACGCCGCTCACACGGCCCTGCGCATCGAACTGCGGCAGGTACGTGATCTCTTCACAGCGATACACGTCGCGGCCGCGATGCTCGCGCTCGAAGACGACGGTCTCGCCGTTCAGCGCGCGGCGCAGGGCGGGCTGCATGGTGGCATAGGGCGCATCGCCCACGACCTCGCGCACGGTCTGCCCGAGCATGGTGGACGAAGGCCGCCCGTAGGTCTTTTCGTAAGCCGCGTTCAGAAAGCGGAAGCGCTCGTCGGTATCGATGAACGACACCAGCGCGGGAATGGCGTCGGTCACGGTCTGCAGCGTCTCGCGGCTGCGCTGCAGTGCCTCCTTGGCTGCCCGATCCCGCGTGATGTCGCGCATGATGGACGAGAAGTGCTCCATCGCACCGGCCGGATCGCGGTGCGCGATGATCATGTGATTGATCGGCACGTCCTTGCCCTGCGCGTTGCGTACGGTCGTCTCGCCGATCCACACACCGTCGCGTGCTGCCGCCGGCACGGCCACTTCGCGCAGCCACTGCATCGTTCCGGGCGGATAGAACGCCTCGACCGACATGCCTCGCACGTCGGCGTCCTCGGCGATGCCGGCAAACCGGCGGCCGGCCGGATTGATGTACGTGACGTTGCCGTCCACATCGCACTGCGCGACAAAGTCCGTGGTGGAGTCGAGAATCTTCGTGAGCACGCGCGAGGCCTGCTGCGCGCGCGCCCGGACGGTGATGTCCTCCATCGCGCCCACGTGGCCCACCACCTTGCCCGCCACGCGCACGGGCGCCGTGTTGACGACGAGCAGCCGTTCCCCCACTCCGGGCACGATCACGCGCTGCTCGGCGCTGTAGCCGACGCCACGCGTCACCGCATCGCGCCAGCCGGCCATGATGGTGTCGCGGTCGTGCGGATGCAGGCGCTGCAGCCACACGTCGGCCAGCGCTTCGTCGTGCGTTGCGCCCAGCAGGCGGCGGTACGCCTCGTTGGTATAGATGGTGCGGCCCGCTGTATCGGTACGGAACAGGCCGAGCGGCGAGGCATCGTTTACGGCTTCGAGTTCCGCGCGCTGGCGTGTCACCTCGCTCATCAGCTTGTGGAAGGCGGTCGATACGGCTTCGATCTCGGCCGAAGCGACCGGCAGTTACAGGGGCGGGGCATTGCGCAGGTCGGTCGTGGAGAGCTGCGTCATGGCGGCGTGCAGCCGGCCGAGCGGGCGCAGCAGCCACAGCATCGCGGCCCACACCGACACCCCGATCAACGCGGCCAGCGCCATCACCGACCACCGGAACCGCTGGCGCATGATGGAAAGCTGGCGATTGGCCTCGGCCCCCGGCAGCACGGCAGCCAGCGTCCACCCGACCGCTACCACGTCCTGCCTGGCGACCACGTCGGCGCCCGACTCGGGCGCGGCCCACGGATCGGCGCGGAAGGCCGCCGCCACGGCCGGATCCGAATCGAGCGGCGCCAGGACCTTGCCGGCGTCGGGGTGGACGATAAAGATCGGCTTCGGACCATGCGCAACCACGTAGACATGGCCGGTCTGGCCGACGCGCATGTCACGCAGCGCGCCCAGAAAGTTCGGCTTGAGCAGATACAGCGATGCGCCGATCAGCCCGACCGGCCGGCCCGCCTCATCATGCACGGGCGCGGCCAGGATGATGATGGGCTCGCCGCCCACGCGGTTGCTCAGCGGCGCGGAAACGGCAGGCTGATCGACCACCATGACCTGCTTGAAGTAGTCACGGTCGGCAATGTTGATGCCGACCACGCCCTCGCGGAACGGGCGCAGCGCCGTCACGTCGCCGCCCGCCGTGGCCAGAAACACGCTATCGAACAGGCCTGCCGCCGGCTCGATCGACGCGAAGAATGCCGCTTCCTGCTGCGGCGTATCGAACCGCACGGTCCGCATCTGCCGCGCGGTGCGTTCGAGCACACCCAGGTAGGTGTCCAACCGCTGCTGCAGGTCTTCGGCCGACACCTTCGCCAGGGCCGTCTGCTGCGCCTGGATCTGCGCCATCATCTCGCGGCGGATAGGCTCGCGCTGCGACCAGCCGAACAGGCTCACCAGCACCACGCTGATGACGGTCGCCATGATTGCCGCCTGCGATTTGAGGGTCAGTTTCATCGAAACGGTCGGCCGGCAGCGGCGCCTCGGAGCCGATGCCTTCTTGTTGTCGTGGGCCACACCATAGTGCTATGGCGGCCGGCCGTTGTCGAGCCGCGTGCGCGCAGCGCCGGGGCGATGCCGCGCTAGCGGCGGCCGCAGACGTACGCGGCGGAGCGGGCCGCGAGCGTGCCGGAGCGGATGCGCATCCAGTGCGCGCCGTCGGCGGTGTCGGTGTCGAGCGTGGCGCCGTCGGGGCCGCGCACGACGTAGTCGACGAGACGGATGCGGTGGCGGCGGCAATCGATCTCCTGGCGCGAGAGGATCACCGTGCCAGGCCGATAGCGGGCGCCATGCGCGCGGCGTTCACTGCGCTTGAGCACCGTCCGCGCGAGAAACGTCTTGTGGCCAGGGCGATTGGCGCGCAGGGAGGTCCGGTCGATGGAAGCCGAGACCGACGTGGTGGTGAGGTATTCATGCCAGCGGGACGCAGCCTGCGCCGGCATTGCCGCACCCACCGCGCCGATGCCGACGCCGCACATCCAGATCCACCGCCACATCATGCGTTTCACGACCGTCTGCCCTGCCCTATCAAGAATCGCGGCATCTGCTGCCATCCATGCATTGTAACAATCGATCCGCAAGACTCGGGCCCGTGGCGCTCAGGTAGGATGCGGCCCACCTACTCACGCGCCACATCTTCGCCATGCCCGTCGTTGCCCTGCCTGCCCTCCTTGCTCATGCCAGCGCGGCCTTGCTGCTCGCCTGCGTTCCCATCGTGGCGTGGTTCTGGCTGCGCCGGCGGTTCGACCTGGCGTGGCGCGACATTGGCGTCGGCGCGGCGGTGTTCGTGGTCGTTGCGCTGGTGCTGGAGCGCGCGCTGCACGTCTACCTGCTGCAGGTCAATCCGGCGACGGCGCAATGGCTGCGCGCTCCCGCGCTGTTCGTCGTCTATGGCGCGCTGATGGCGGGCGTGTTCGAGGAAACCGGCCGCTGGCTCGGTTTGCGGTTCCTGACGCGCAGACCCGGCGATGCTGCGACGCCCGTGGCCTATGCGCTCGGGCATGCCGGTATCGAGGCGTGGCTCGTCGGTACGGCGTCGCAGGCTCAGATGGTGGCCTTTGGCGTGGCCGCCAACCAGGGCCAGCTCGACGCGCGCCTGGCCGCCAGCGGCGCCGACGCCATGGCCGGCACGATCCACGCGATGCTCGCGCAGCTCTCGCCGTGGCTTGCGGCGGGGGCGGTGGCCGAACGCATGGCGGCGATGCTGATCCAGTTCACGCTCACGCTGGTGGTGTGGCATGCCGTGCGGCAGCGCCGCCTTGTGCTCGTCGTGGTGGCGATGCTGCTGCACGCGCTCGCCGATCTGCCCGCCGCGCTCTACCAGGTGCATGTGATGCCGCTGGCGGTGACGGAAGCGATCTACGCGGTCGTCGCGGTTCTGCTGGCGGCGACGTGCTGGCCGCCGCAGGGTGGCCGGAAGACCGGCGAATCGTCGCTGCGCTAGCGCGCGTCGACCTCCTCGCTAGCTGCTGCGGAACCGCTCCGGCTCGATGCCGTGCCGGTTGAGTTTGTCGTAGAGCGTCTTGCGCGGCACGGACAATAGATCGGCCGCGCGCGCCACGTTGCCCTCGGTGGCGCGCAGGGCCTCTTCGATGGTGGCGCGCTCGACCGCCATCATGCGGCCCGCCAGCGAGTGCTGGCTCGCTTCCGACGCGACCAGGCCGTCGTCGAGACCCAGGCAGAAGCGCTCGGCGACGTTTTTCAGTTCGCGCACATTGCCCGGCCAGTCGTGGTGCTGCCAGCGCATCATGTCCTGCGCAGACCAGTCAGGCGCGGCACGGTCGTAACGCACCGCCGCCTGCTGCAGGAAGTACGCCATCAGCAGCGGGATGTCCTCCGCCCGCTGGCGCAACGGCGGCAATGCGATCGATACGACGTTCAGGCGGTAGTACAAGTCGGCGCGAAATTCACCGCGGTCGGAGGCCTCTTTCAGATCCACCTTGGCGGCGGCCACCACGCGGCAGTTGACCGGCACGCTCGCGTTGCTGCCCAGCCGCTCGATGCTGCGCTCCTGCAGCGCGCGCAGCAGCTTGGCCTGCAGCGCCAGCGGCATCGATTCGATTTCATCCAGGAACAGCGTGCCGCCATCGGCGTATTCCATCTTGCCGACGCGGCGCCGGTTGGCACCCGTAAAGGCGCCGGCCTCGTGGCCGAACATTTCGCTCTCGAACACCGATTCGGGCAGCGCCGCGCAGTTCAGCGCAACGAAGGGCCCGCGCCGCCGGCTGCCCTCGTGGATGGCGCGCGCGAGCACTTCCTTGCCCGAGCCGGTCTCGCCGATGACGAGGATGTCGGCATCGGTGGGCGCCAGCGCCGTGACGAGTCGGCGCACATTCTGCATGGCGGCGCTCTGGCCGATGAGCGGGTACGCCTGCCGGCCCTGCAACGCCTCGCGCAGGCGCAGGTTTTCGGAAGTGAGCCGGCGTTTCTCCAGCGCGCGCCGCACCACGTCGACCAGGCGCTCGGAGTGGAACGGCTTTTCCATGAAGTCGTAGGCACCGGCGCGCATGGCGGCCACGGCCATCGTCACGTCGCCGTGGCCGGTGATGAGGATGACGGGCAGCTGGCGGTCGTGCTGCAGCATCTCGCGCAGCACGGCCAGGCCGTCGCGGCCGGGCAGGCGGACGTCGGTCACGACCACGGCGGGCGTTTGCGTGGCGAGCGCCGCCAGCGCGCTTTCGGCATCGGCAAAGGCCTGCACCGGCACGTCGGCCAGGGCGAGCGCTTGCTCGCAGCCCAGGCGCACCACATCGTCGTCTTCGATCAGGAAGACGGGCGCGTGGTCGACGGCAGCGAGGTCGGAAGAAACGTTTTCAGGCATGCGGTGGGTCAACGCGTTCAAGCTCGATGAGGAATTCTGCGCCACCTGCACCGTCTTCGGCATTGCGGCCGATGAGCCGGCCGCCGAAATCCTCCACGATGGCCAGCGAGATCGCCAGCCCGAGGCCCAGCCCCTGGCCGTCGTCCTTGGTGGTGAAGAACGGCTCGAACAGGCGCGGCAGCACCTCGTCCGGAATACCGGGGCGCGAAGTCGCGCACGGTGACGCGGACCCATTTGTCCACGGGTTCGACTCGTACGTGCACGGCCGCAGGCTCGGGCCGCGATGCCTCGGCGGTGGCGTCGATGGCGTTGCGGATCAGGTTGACCAGCACTTGCTCGAGCCGCACCGCATTGGCCCACACGGCAAGCTCGGCCGGCACGGGCGCGGCGATGATCGGCACAGCGGCCTGGCGGCGGCGCGTTTCGACCAGCATCAGCGCCTGGCGGATCGCCTCGTCGACCGACACAGCGGCGCGCGCGGCGTCGCCCTTGCGCGAGAACGCCTTGATGTGCGAAACGATGCGGCCCATGCGGTTGGCAAGCTGGCTGATGTGCGTGAGGTTGCTGCGCACTTCGTCGATGCGGCCGCGCTCGGCGAGCTGGTTGGCGTTGTCGGACAGCGTGGTCAGCGCGGTGAGCGGCTGATTCAGTTCATGCGTGATGCCGGCGGCCATCTGCCCCAGCACGGCGAGCTTGCCGGCCTGCACGGCGGCGTCGCGCGTCTCGCGCAGGATGCGCTGCGCGGCGTCGAGCGCCTCCACCTTGCTGGCGAGCGCGGTGTTGGCCGACGTCAACTCGGCGGTGCGCTGGGCGATGCGCGCCTCCAGGTCACGCTGCACCTCACGCAGTGCGGCGCGGGCGCGGCGCTGTTCTTCCCGGCGGCGCGCACGCAGGCGCAGCGCAACCAACACGGCAAACGCGAGCGCCATCGCAAACGCCGCGCTGGCGCCGGCCACGAGGGCGGTCCGTTGCTCGTCGCGCGGGTCGATCAGCACGGCGACTTGCCAGCCGAGCAGATCCACCGGGCGGTATTGCACGCGCAGCGTGGACGGCGATTTTCCGGGCAGCGCCACGTGCACCGTCTGCGGCGGCCGGTCCGCAGAAAAGGGTACGCTCGCACCGTGCGTGTCGAGCGGAGTCAACGCATGCGGCGCATATTGGCGGGTCGCATCGAGGGCGGCGCGCTGGTCGGCGTTCAATGTGCCGAGCGTGCGGTACTTCCATTCAGGAACCGAGCTCAGGAAGATCACCCCATGCCGATCGACCAGCAGTACGGTATCGCCGCTGCGCGAAAGCGTGGCTTCGAACGCATCCAGATTGATCTTGACGACCACGGCGCCGATCGGCTTGCCCGCCTCGCGCACCGGGGCCGCGAGGAAGTAGCCCGTTTCGCCCGTGGTGTTACCCACGCCGTAGAAGCGGCCCAGGCCTTCGCGCATGGCTTCGGCAAAGTACGGGCGGAATGCGTAGTTGCGGCCGACGAAGGAGGACGGGAGATCCCAGTTGCTGGCAGCGAGCGTGAGGCCCGTCGTGTCGAGCAGATAGGCCGCCGACAGATCGGTGGCGGCCTGCACTTCTTTCAGGTAGGCATTGGCGGCGCGCCGCATGGCGGCGTCACCGGCATGATGCTGCGCCTGCAGCGCCACGTGCAGCACATGCTCGAGTGCCGCCAGGCGCGGCAGCGACTCATAGCGGGCGAGCGTGCTGCGCAGGTTCTGCGCATAGAAGGTGGTGCGCTGGCCGGCTTCTTCGGCGCGCGTGGCCACGTAGCGCTGCAGGGCCATCGCATAAGCGCCCCACCCCGCTGCCGCGCAGCACGCGGCCATCGCCAGCGCGACGGCCAACCGCCAGCCGGGCCCGCGTACGGGGTGGGCAAGGTGATCGGCATGGCCGTCGGTGGCGGGCATGAGCTCAGTGTTCGATGCGGGAATGCTTGCGAGTATCGCGCATGAACACGTACACCATCAGAGAAATGAAGATGGTACCCGTCACGTACCAGTAGAACAGCGGCTCATGGCCGATCTGCTTGAGCCACAGCGCGATGTACTCCGCCGTGCCGCCAAAGATCGACACCGTGAGCGCATACGGCAGGCCTACGCCGAGCGCGCGCACTTCCGCCGGGAAAAGCTCGGCCTTCACCACGGCGTTGATCGACGTGTAACCCGAGACGATCACCAGCGCGGCCATGATCAGGAAGAAGGCCATCCACACGTTGGTGGTCTGGCTGATGCCGGTCATGATGGGCACCGTGAAGAGCGTACCCAGCACGCCAAACGCGATCAGGATCGGGCGACGGCCGATGCGGTCGGACAGGCCGCCCACGATCGGCTGCAGGATGGCGAACAGCAGCAGCGTGGCGCCGGACACCAGCGTTGCCTTGTCCTTCGTCAGCCCCACCGTGTTGGCCAGGAACTTCTGCATGTAGATCGAGTACGTGTAGAACGCCACCGTACCGCCGAGCGTGAGGCCGACCACGGTCGCAACGGCCCGCGGATGCTTGGCCAGCTCCGCCAGCGTGCCGCGCCTCTTGTTCTGCTTGGCGGCGGTGAAGGACTCCGTCTCTTCCATGTGCGAGCGCATGCGCATCGCCACCAGCGCACACAGCGCGCCGATGAAGAACGGAATGCGCCAGCCCCACGCCTCCAACTGCGCCGGCGAAAGCACGAACTGCTGCAGCACGATCAGCAGCGCCAGCGCCGTCAGTTGCCCGGCGATGAGCGTGACGTACTGGAAGCTCGAATAGAAACCGCGGTTTTCCTTGTTGGCGACCTCGCTGAGGTACGTGGCCGAGGTGCCGTATTCCCCGCCGACCGACAGGCCTTGCAGCAGGCGGGCGAGCACCAGCAGTACGGGCGCCGCGACGCCGATGGTCGCGTAGCTCGGCGTGAGCGCGATGATGAGCGAACCCAGGCACATCAGCACCACCGAGAAGAACAGCGCGCGCTTACGTCCATAGCGATCGGCATAGATGCCCATCAGCCAGCCGCCCACCGGACGCGCCAGGAAGCCGACGGCAAACACCGCGGCGGTGTTGAGCAACTGCGCCGTCTGGTCGCCCTTGGGAAAGAACGCCTTGGCAAAGTACAGCGCAAACGCCGAATAGACGTACCAGTCGTACCACTCGACCAGGTTGCCGACCGAACCGGAGAAGATGGAACGCAGCCGGCGGCGAACGTCCGCCGGGGTGTCTTTCGCGGGGGCTTGGGCGGGCGCAAAGTCGCCCGTGACCGCGCCAGCCTGGGGCTGAGTCATGATGTCTCCTTGGAGCGTGGCGGCCTTGCTCGTGGCACGTCACCGGGTGGTGTCGTGCGCCAGGTGCGGGGCGGTCCGCCGGTTTATGAGTGGTCGCTCTTACTCAAGAAGCATTCCATGCAGGAAGCAGGCGCGCGGGCGTCCCGCAAACGCCCGTGGTGTCAGGCTTTGCGGGAAAGTGGCCGAATGGCGGGAGACGGGAGGAGTGTGCGGATTCTCAGAATCGGCCGCGCGTGCCGTGCGAAAACCCGCACGGCCGATCCGAAGGCGGGCGATCGTCAGGCCGCCACGCCGAGCGGAATGGTGTCGCGAACCAGCGCGTCGACCTCGGCCTTGGCCTCTTCATGCGACAAGCCGAGGCGGTCGTACAGATACGCCTCGAAGTCGGCGCGCACTTCCGGATGGCGCAGCGCAAATTCAACGGTGGCCTGCAGATAGCCGAACTTGCTGCCGCAGTCGAAGCGCTGGCCACGGTAGCGGTAGGCCAGGATCTGCTCTTCGGCCAGCAGGCTCTGAATGGCGTCGGTCAATTGCAGCTCGCCGCCCGCGCCGGGCTTCAGGTTGCGCAGGTGGTCGAAGATGCGCGGCGTCAGGATGTACCGGCCGACCACGCCAAGATTCGACGGCGCATCCTTGGGCGCCGGCTTTTCGACGATGCCGTCGAGCTTGACGAGCCGGTCATCCCACTCGCGGCCTGCCACCACACCGTACGAACGCGTTGCTTCGGGCGCAATCGTTTCGACGCCGACGACGGAGCAACGGTAATGATCGTAGAGTTCCGTCATCTGCTGCATGACGGGCGGCTCGTTGTCGAGCAGGTCGTCCGCCAGGATCACGGCGAAGGGTTCGTCGCGTACCAGTTTCTGCGCGCACAGAACGGCGTGGCCAAGGCCCAGCGTCTCGGGCTGGCGCACATAGAAGCACTCGACACCGGGCGGCTTGATGGATTGCACCATCTCCAGCAGCGCCTGCTTGTTCTTGGCCGCGAGTTCGGTTTCGAGCTCGTAGGCCTTGTCGAAGTGGTCCTCGATGGCGCGTTTGGCGCGCCCGGTGATGAAGATCATCTCCGTGATGCCCGCGGCTGCCGCCTCTTCCACCGCGTACTGGATCAGCGGTTTGTCTACGATGGGCAACATTTCCTTGGGGCTGGCCTTGGTGGCGGGTAGAAAGCGCGTACCGAGCCCCGCCACGGGAAACACGGCCTTGGTGATCTTCTCGTTCATGACAGCTCCATTGGTGAGACGTAGCGTCATCAGCAAGTCATATGCCAGTGGCTCAACCCTTTGGTGGAGCGCGCTTCGCCAGGCGTCGAAAGAAGGCTGGGCGACGTGGCGCACGTGCGTTCCTACAACCGGTTGCAAGTCCGCCAGTCCACTTTCAGCGCCGAAAGTTGGACCGGGCGTACCCGATTCTGCGTGCACCGGCCCGCCAGAATGGGCAGGCTGGATCACAAAGACGGCTTGACCCAACCTCGGGAGACGGGCGCAGCACGTTCGGGTGCACGCCGGTAGGCGTCGATCTGCGCGCGCAATTGCGAGACCTCTGCCTCGAGCGCGCGGATTCGCTGGCGCAGCTGATCGGCCTCGTTCTGCGTCTGCTGGCGCACGGCATCGTTCTGCAGCCGTAGAAACCGCTCGGTACCAGCCAGCGCGCTCGCGGCCCCTTCCAGGCGGGCCACGGTCTCGATGGTCTGCTCAAGGCGTTCCAGCGTTGCGTCGGTCAGTTTGGGCGGCACGGCGGGGGCCGTGGCCAGGGCCTCACCGAGGCGGCGTTCAAGGTCCGCCATGGCGGCCTGCAGTTGGCGATTGCGGGCGGCCTCGTGCTCGAGCGCGCGCTCCGCCACTTCTGCCCGGATGCGGGCTTCCATCCATTCGGCCCCGGCCCCGGGTGCGCCAATGGCACGCGACGCCACGCGGTCGCGTTCAATGCGCATCGACACGCCAGAAATCGGCGCCTGCGTACCCGTTTCTGCGGGCGCCCACGGAATCGGCCACGGTTGCACGGCCTCCGCCGCCCCGCCCGAGACCGCACCGGCGCGCCCTCGCGCCCGATCGACCGCCTTCTGCAGCGTCGTATTGCTCGGCCGCCGACGCACTCCGGCTTCCGCCAGCCACCGGGCATAACGGCCCGCGCCGTAGATCCGCCGCGTCACCGCCTGTACCGCGTCGATGACTTCGTCCAGGAACACGGCGTTGTCATGCGGAAACGCAATGTCGAGCCGTTGGATCGCCTCGAGAATCCGCTGCTGTTGCTGGGGAGAGAAGTGAAGGCTGGGCCGCGCCATGTTGAGTACTGTTGATGTTCTTACAGTGTACATCAGATGTTAAAAACATCAATACATCTCTGTACTCGTACATTATTACAATAATGTAGCGATATAGTTGCAGTGGGCCGCAGCGGGACGGGAGACACCGCAGACGGTTCTCGGAGGGTGTGAACCGTCCCTTTGCAGAGGGAAAACGGATGAGGCGGCGCCGCCCGTCGCCCCGCAGAAACGGGTACGGCCCGGCCCCTTTCGGCACTGAAGAAAGGAGCAACAAAAAAAAATAGCGCCCGAACGGGCGCTTTCATCAGCGAACCGCGGAAAGTCCTATAGCAGCCTATAGCAGCGCCACGTCGAGGCCGAAACGGCTCTTCAGCGCCTCTACGAGGGATTCGCGCGCGGCGCGGTCTTCCAGCTTGACGTCCAGCATTACGCGGCCAGAATCCCATTCCTTAATTGTGCCTAGTAGATCACCTTCTGCGCTACGGATCTTGTACTGCCGGCTAACCTCCTTGACCTTCCGCGTGCGCCCTTCCTGGGCGACTTTGCGAATCTGTTCGACGTCGCGGCTGGACAGCCCTTCTTCCAACACGCGCTGCACCAGCTCACGCGTACGTTCCTCACCGGCACTCTTGAAGTACAGCGTGAGTTCGTAACCGGTCGCGATCCCGATGCCGGCGGGCCGTTCTTTCATGACTTCGAGCACCGACTCTGGCAGCTTCAACAGCGCAAGGGTTTTGTTGACCGTACCGGCTGAGACACCGGTAATTTCGCAAATATCTTCTTCTTTTTTTACTTTTCCTTCGTCGAGCAGCTGGCGCCACGCGATAGCGTTGTCGAGCACCGACTGCCCCGAGCGCTGCTCGTTCAGGACGAAGGACAGCCGGTAGAAATCGATGTCTGACAGACCGTCTTCGATAAAGCAGTCCATCTCGGTCTTGCCGGCGGCTGCCAGTGCGCGCTTGCGATAGTGACCATCGATGAGGACGTACCAACCCGGTTTGGCGGGATCGGGGGCGGCCAAGCCGGGCGTCTGCTGGCCATGCGTGGCGATCGAAGCGGCGCGCTCCTGAACGATCTGCGGATCATAGATCCGCCGTGCGTTCAGCGGGTTCTCCTGCAGCCGGTCCAGCGGGATCTTCACGACACGGCGCTCGGCCGGTGTCTCGTGCGCAGCGCTTTCAGCGCTGAAAGTGGAGGCGACCGGCTGACCCAGCAGCCCGCGTGGGTGCGAGGTGATCGCTTTCTCTGCCAAGGCGAATCGGTCCACGGGCGCGGTTTTCGTTTTTTCGGCCGCAATCCCGGCCAGCATTCCGTCCTTGAGCGATTTCAACTTCGCGCTCATACGCGTTCCTCCTGCAACAACAACTGCAATACTTCGTCGACCATGGCGTCGACCTCGCTGACAGCCTCCCGGGCCCCCGACACGCCGTGCACCGTTGCGCCGATTGCCTGGCACTCACGAAACGCGGATCGGGATCCGATCATCGAATCCATCAACGGAATATCCCCGTCATCTCCAAGGATCTCGATGGCTTGTTTGGCGAGCGAGACGCGGCGCTGCACCATGTTCGCCAGCACGCGAATTCGCAACGTTTCGTTCGTCACTTGCGCCTGCTGGGCCAATGCCTTGGCGGCCACCGCAGCCCACAGGTCAGGCGGCGAGGGCACTACGGGAATCAACGCGATGTCGGAAATAAGGAGTGCGCTTGAAGACGACGGGGAATGGACAGCCGGGGGGCAGTCGACCACGATGTAGTCGTAATCCGCCACAAACTTGCGAACCTCGCGGTGCATAGCGCCGCCGGAAGGCGCCAAACCGATCACCGAAGCGGGAAAGGGCTTGTCCTCGGGGGCTTGGGAAGCCCAACGGGTGGCGGTTCCCTGCTCGTCCATGTCGACCAGCAGTGTCTTGTTGCCCCGTAAGCCGAGCGTGCCGGCGATGTGCATGCTGACGGTGGTCTTGCCACAGCCGCCTTTTTGATTGAATACCGTTACGATCTTGGCGCTCACTGGTCCTCCACTTTCAGCGCTGAAAGTCAGTACCGCCCATCTTAGGGAAGAGAGGAGAAAAACACAAGATCGATAAAATTTAATTTATATAAATCCTCCAGAGCGGGGTCACGTTGCCGCGGCAACACATGCGGTTTTCAATACACTTGAATTGAGATGTAAATGCGGCCTTTAACGCATAACCCCATGCGTTCTTCGTCCGAATTGGCCATTTTCTAGGTGTTTACCATTGAGTGCATAAAAGCGACATTTCAGAAAAATGCCGCCCATCGACACCCCGCCACAAACTGGTTATGATGCCCAGACAGTCGTCTGAAGACTTTGTCTACGCAGGATTCGGAATCAGCCGGTTCTTCGTGCGATGTCCGGATCGGCTGGACGACCTGTTTTTTGTTTTTTAAAGGAATTTTTGCATGGCCACGGGTACTGTCAAATGGTTTAACGAAACCAAAGGCTTCGGCTTCATCACGCCGGACGAAGGCGGCGCAGATCTGTTTGCGCACTTCTCCGAAATTCAGGGTTCGGGCTTCAAGACCCTGAAGGACGGCCAGAAGGTGTCCTTCGAGGTGAAGCAAGGCCCGAAGGGTCTGCAAGCCTCGGGAATCAAGCCGGAATAAGCATTTCAGGCTGTTAGGCCCGAGATGAAAAAAGGGGAGCTTCGGCTCCCCTTTCTTTTTGTCTGGACGATGCGCTAGGCCAGCTTGCGTACGCTGGTGCGTGAGGGCTGCAGGATCAGCGCCTTCGAAGAATCCGCATCCACCTTGGCGTCCGGATAGACCACCAGCACGTCCTTCAACGCCTTGCGGAACAGCGCCCGGAACTTGCGCTCGCTTTCCGTTTCGGTACCAAACTGCATCTGCAGCGCTTCCCACGGAATCTCCGTCCGCTTCTGGATCGTGAAGAAGCGATAGGTGAGCCACGAGTAGACGTCGAGCGCAAACGGCGATTGCTTGAGCGCCTTCAACGCACGCATGTCGACGGGCACCGGCCGGTTCACGAGCTCGTTGAAGAACGGCTCGGACAGCACCACAAAGCTCTCGAACATCGAGCCTTGGCCAGGCTGCATGGGGTCCCACCAGGTCGACAGCTGGTCGGCGAGCAGGTAGCCGATGCGGTCGATCGACAGCGGCTCCTGGTTCTGGTTGGGGGCGGACTTGTTCTGGACGATGGCGATCGTCGCCGAGAACAGCCGGATCATCTGCTGGCGCACCAGCGTCATGGTGCCCCGCTTGCCGCCGGTCGCCATCGGAATGCCGAGGTTGTACATGAACTCGGACAGCGAATTGCCCAGCGAGATACGCCTGTCTTCGACCGTACCCTGGAATTCCCCGCGCTTCTTCTTCGCCATGATCTCCTTGCCGATCCAGGCGAGCATCAGGCGCGGATACGAGCCGTACGGGTAGCCGAAGGAGACCGTCTCCGAGACGATGCGCTGCCGCCCGTTGCTGGCCCGCTCCGAGCGCTGCTGGGTGAAGTACCCCGGCTGGATCATCAACGAAATATTGCCGCTGGAGCGCGTCCAGACCGGTGGCGAACCTTTGGGCGCACGGTAGGGCAGGGTAACCTGCACGCTTGCACGGCTGAGGAAGCCGACTTCGCCGCTTTGCCAGGCGTCTTCGCGCTCCATGGCCTGGGCTTCATCGAAGAGCCTCTGGAATTTCTCCGGCGCGGCGATGACTTGCCCTCCCGAGGGGACGATGATGCGGCCGGGCGCATTGTCGTCCGGCTTCCCATTGGGTGTGAGGCGTTTGGTGACCATATTGGGCAAGAATTGTTCAGAGCCTTTGTACTAAAACGCCTCCGGCTTGTCACGCAGAATTGGGTACGTTTTCCGATTTTTGCTCGTCGTCGCGGGAAGGGCGTCGGGGGGCAACCTGCAAGGTTGTCCCCGGAAGACCTTTCCTCACTACCAGTCATATATACCCCTTACGTTAACTACAGGTAAACCGTATACGCGACCCGCAAAGCCTTGGCGGGTCTGGGTTTGGGGGGCAAAACCGTACTCGATTCTGCGGACGTGCGAACCCGATTCTGCGAGACTGCGTACCCGCTTCTGCGCGAAACCGTACCTGCTTCTGCGCATCGGCCGTACCGGAATCTGCGGGGACAACATTGGGTTGTCCACAGTGTTATCCACAGAAAACGCCCTTCTCTGGCAGTCCTGGAGCGTCTTTCCTTGCCAGCGTACCCGTTTCTGCGTGGAAAGCGACCATCGGGGCGGCTGCAGCCGTTTCGGGAAAGCCTGTGCGTACCTGTTTCTGCGTGATTCTGTGATGCGGCGCCACGTGCGTGTGTACCCAAATCTGCGGGCTCGAACACAAGTGAGGTTTCGGCGTCCGCATACTCTTGCGGTTTGCAGAAGAGCGAGTACACGCTTCGGTGGAGTTCGATGAATCGTTGGCGTACCCATTTCTGCGGACGAGCGAAGCGGTACAAGGGCGATGCGGCATGGCCCAGTACGGCGTCGGCTCCGTCTTTACAACTTTCATCGCTGAAACTTCCCGGCGATGGCCCCGGCGCCAGACCGGTCCTGGACGGCCCGCGCAAACCGCCGTACCTGTTTCTGCGGGTAAAAACCCTTATTAGCCAAAGGCTTGCGCCGCACGCCTACAACGGGCGCGTACCCGTTTCTGCGCGCGACCCCGCAGAAACGGGTACGGCTCAGCGGCAAGCCGCTTCGCAGAAACGGGTTCGGTGCTTGCGCGCCGAAACGGCGAGGGGCCGCAGAAACGGGTACGGTGGAGCTGCGTGTGGATTCGCAGAAACGGGTACGGCCAAGCCCGGTTTCCAGCGTGTGGAAGCGGCCCTCGCCCCGTAGCTATTTCTGCGAGTTGCCGCGCAGAAACGGGTACGCATATCGACCCGCATGCGGCCTGGCATCGTGCTTTCGCAGAAACGGGTACGCAGCCGACGCCGCCGGCCCGCTGGCCACCGCGTGCACGTGCGTGGTGTTTCGGGCATCATGCGCATCCCGCGCGCCGGGCGGCCTCGTGCCTGGCCGGCGTGTTCTCCATCATTCCATTCGCATGAACAGTATTTCGATCGCGCGACCTTCGGGCGCCGGAATCTTGCTAAGAGTCGAATCGCCCGTACCGCGGGCGCGTAGCGGGGGCGTTCGGTCCGATGCACGGCCGAGCGGCGATCGCACTTCATAACAAGAGGAGACAAGACGCATGACGTGGCTCGCACGCTTTTTCAAGCTCGAGGAGCACCAGACCGACGTTCGCACCGAGGTGCTCGCCGGGCTGACAACCTTCCTCACGATGGCGTACATCATCTTCGTGAACCCGAACATACTCGCTGATGCGGGCATGCCGCACGATGCGGTGTTCGTCGCCACGTGTATTGCCGCGGCGATCGGCACGGTCATCATGGGGATGTACGCGAACTACCCCATCGCGATGGCGCCGGGCATGGGCCTGAACGCCTACTTTGCGTATGCGGTGGTCAAGGGCATGGGTTTCACGTGGCAGGCGGCGCTGGGCGCGGTATTCATCTCAGGCTGCCTGTTCCTGCTGGTGAGCGTGTTCCGCATCCGCGAGATGATCGTCAACGGGATCCCGCATTCGATCCGCGTGGCGATCACCGCGGGCATCGGGTTGTTCCTCGGTATCGTGTCGCTGCGCGGGGCGGGGTTGATCGTCGGGAATCCGGCGACGCTCGTTTCGCTCGGCGACGTGCATCAGCCGTCGGTGATCCTCGCGGTGATCGGCTTCTTCCTCATCGTGGCGCTGGATCACCTGCGCGTGAAGGGCGCCATCCTGATCGGCATCCTGGCGGTGACGGCGGCGAGCTTCTTCTTTGCCGGCAACACCTTCCACGGCGTGGTGTCGATGCCGCCGTCGCTGGCGCCGACGCTCATGCAGCTCGACATCATGAGCGCGCTGTCGGTGGGCATCCTGAACGTGGTGCTGGTGTTCTTCCTGGTCGAACTGTTCGATGCGACCGGCACGCTGATGGGCGTGGCGAACCGAGCGGGCCTGCTCAAGCAGGGCAAGATGGACCGCCTAAACAAGGCGCTGCTGGCCGACAGCACCGCCATCATGGCCGGGTCGCTGCTCGGCACGTCCTCCACCACGGCGTACATCGAGAGCGCCTCGGGCGTGCAGGCAGGCGGGCGCACGGGCCTGACTGCGCTGACGGTGGCGGTGCTGTTCCTGCTGTGCCTGTTCTTCTCGCCGCTGGCTGGTGTGGTGCCAGCGTATGCGACGGCGCCCGCGCTGCTGTACGTGTCGTGTCTGATGCTGCGCGAGCTGGTCGACCTCAACTGGGAAGACACCACCGAAGCGGTGCCGGCCGTGCTCACGGCGCTGATGATGCCGTTCACGTATTCGATTGCGAATGGCGTGGCGTTCGGCTTCATCGCGTATTCGGGCTTGAAGCTGTTCACGGGCCGCATGCGCGAAGTGCCGGTCATTGTGTGGATCATCTCGGCCGTGTTCCTGTTCCGCTTCTTCTATCTGTCCGGCGGACATTGAGCGATTGCATCGCAGACGAAAGACGCGGGCCGTGGGTCCGCGTTTTTTTTTGCCTGAAAGCGTACCCATTTCTGCGCACGATTTTCGAGCGGGGCGTACCCGTTTCTGCGAGACATCGTCGGTGATGCATGCCCCGCGCGAACCCAATTCTGCGGACGATGTGAGCGACAACTGTTGCGTAAAGCCGGACAACAATGGCGCGCGACAATGCATCGGCGCGCTGCCCGATGCATGCGATGCGTACCCGTTTCTGCGCGCTGTGTGGAGGAATGTCAGGCCGAAGGCCCGGCCAGTTTGCGCGCGGCGTCGGCGATGCTGGCTGCGAGGTCAGCTTCGCGCGCGCGTACGGCGACCGCCGGCAACGCCGCCAGGCCCAGCGCGTGCGCCACGTCGGCTGCGGCGTCGCCGGCGGCAAGACGCTCGCGCAGATGCGCACCCCGCAGCTCGCGCAACGACGTGTTCGCCAGACGCAGTGCCGCGTCGGTGTGGCCGATGGCGCGAGCGTAGTCAGCGGCTTCGTTCAGCATCGCCTTGACGATGAGCAGCAACTGCGAGCGTGAACCAATGCCCTTGCGCTCGCCAAAATCGCGGCGTAGGGCGGGCGAGTCGATGATGCTGCCGTCGGCCCGCCGCGGCGAGCGCTTGCGTATCGAGAGCAGCAGCGGTGTCGCTTCATCAGGCAGCGGCAGCGGCGACAGGCCAAAGGCGGTGCGGTACTCGCGCAGCGCGGGCATCAGCGCATCGCACGGCAGCCAGCGCCGCGCGCGCCCCGCGCCCACCGCAAGCAGCCACACGGACGCCGGCAACGGCGCATCCGGGGTGGCATGCTCGGCCGGCACGGCGTGCAGGGCCACGTCGCCCATCCGCGCATTCACCAGTTCTGACACGCGCATGCCTGCCTGTGACAGCAGCACGGCGAGGAAGTGGTCGCGCGCCTGTCGCAGGCGGGCTTCGCGCCCGAGGGCGACGCGGGCGCGCACGGCATCGGCCATCAACGCCATGTCGGCGGCGGTGGGTGCGGTGTAGGCTCCGGGCGCGGTTGCCGGTGTGGCACGGACTCGCGGTCCGGCATCCGGCACGGTGATGACCATCGCGTCGTCATCGAGAAACGGGTTCGTTTGCAGATAGCCGGTGCGCTGCAGCCAGCCGCAGAGGTTGGCCGCGATGATGCTGCTCTGCCGCGCCGAACGTGCGGAGAGCGGGCCACGCAGTGGCGTCCACCCCGGATCGTCACGCTCGATGCCGCGCGCGCTGACAGCCCAGGCGGGCGGTTCTTGCAAAAAGCGCAGATACGCGCGCGCGTCGTCGCGCTGCCAGCTTGCGATTGGCTGACCGAGCGTGCGCGCATACCAGCACACACGCTCGGCTTCGACGCGGTATTGCGACAGCGTGGACGCACTCACGGCGCGTGCGCCGGAGGCACGCGCTTGCAGCCACGCGTGCACCCGTTCGCGTTCGCGCGCGAAGGCCTGCGGATCGGCCGGAGAAGCGGTGTGGTCGGGCAGCGGCGCGGGGCTCGCCGGACGCGGTTCGGGCATGCGGATGAGCGGATGGCGCATGAGAAAACACGGATCGCGCAAGTATAGCGAGCCGCTTGTCTGCGCGGCCGCGCGCATAGCCCTCGAAGGACGGTTCAGGCGCGCGGGCACGCGCCATGCTCGTTGCCCGGGCGTCGGGTTGCATGTCGGAGTCTTCCGACAACACGATCGGAACCGTCTCGATAGGCGCGCCGGATGGGCGCGGTTATCGTCGGCTCCACATGTCGATGACAACCTACATGGGCGCGCGATGTCTGCGCCTGTCTTGAACACGCTTTCGTCCGAGGTGAACGATGAAGATACAGATCAGGAAGATTGCCGCCGTGCTGGCACTGGGTTCATTGGCCGTGCTGGCCGGATGTGGCGGTGGTGACGACGATATCGGGCAGATCATCGGCACGAGTTCGCCGCAGTACCGCACCGTGCATGCCAACCCGTTCATCCAGAACGTCGACTTCGGCGTGAACGGCACCGTGCGCATCGCCAACGTCGGCTTCAAGAACGTCAGCAACTACTTCGGCATCGATGCCACAGCGACCACCGCTACGGTGTCCAATGCAGGCAGCAACTCGCCGCTGGCGTCAGCCACCTTCAACCCCGTCAACGGTCACCGCTATACGGCGCTCGCCATTGTCGGTGCGAACGGCACGGCCACCAATCTGTCGATCATCGATGACCCGTACGACAAGTCCATCCTCTCTGACAAGGCCCGCGTGCGGACCTTCAACGCCTCGTACAACGCGCCCAACGTCGACGTGTACGTGACGGCGCCCAATGCCGACCTCACCAACGTCGCCCCGACCATGGGCGGCGCGGCCTACGGTGCTGCCTCGCCGGCCAGCACGCAGGATTCGATCTACGTGGACGGCGGCACGTATCAGATCCGCGTGACGACCGCCGGCACGAAGAATGTCATCTTCAGCTCGCAGCCGTTCAGCCTGGCCAACAATGCCGACTGGCTGATCACGACGCTGCCTGCCGGCGGCATCGGTGCCGTGACGCCGAACAATATCCGCGTGCTCGTGGCCCAGGCCAATGGTGCATCGCAAACGGCGTCGGAACTGCCGTCGCAGTAAAGTCACGGACGGATGATGCGGTGCCGCGGCACCGCATTTTTTTTTGCGGCCGGCTGGCCAGGAACAAAAACTGCTACGCATGGACGCAATGTCTGAATCCATAACGGACTGGCCGGCTGCGGTGCGCACCGAACGACAGAGGTGCGCAGAAGCAGGCGGCGGAAAGCGAGTCGATGTGTTCTGGGTGGATGATCCGTTGACGGGCACGCGTCTGCATGTGAGCGCCGCCGCGCTGACATGGGGTGTGCAGCCCGAGGCCCTGTGCGGCGTTCGCGAACGCTGGCTCGCGCACGTCCATCCCGAAGACCACAACGCGCTGCGTGCCGCCTGGGATGGCCTGGCGCATGGCCAGGATTTCGTACTGGAATACCGCTGGGTCTGCGATGGCCAGGCCGAGCGACGCGTGCGCGAGCGCGGGTTCATGATGCCGTCGGCGGTTGGCACGTCGGCCCACGCCGTCGGCATGGTCGAAGACGTGACACAGCCTCGGCAGACGCTGGCGGCGCTGGCCGAATCGGAGTTCCAGCTGCAATGGCTGATCGACAGCGTGCCGTTTCCGCTCGTGCAACTCGATCCCGATCGCCGCGTGCGCTTTGCCAACCGGGCCTTTGCCCAGCGGTTCGGCCTGCCGCACGAAGACGTGCACGGGCGCCTGGTCCGCGACGTGATGGGCGAGGAAGCCTATGCCTGCATCCTGTCGCACCTGGAGGAGGGATTCGCTGGCCGGCGCGTGAACTTCGAGATGGAGCTCCCG
Organism: Ralstonia mannitolilytica; assembly: GCF_905397375.1. GTDB lineage: Bacteria > Pseudomonadota > Gammaproteobacteria > Burkholderiales > Burkholderiaceae > Ralstonia > Ralstonia mannitolilytica. The sequence continues at coordinate 668,146 of NZ_CAJPVG010000001.1, read as the reverse complement.
TATCCGAACGGGCTTGGCCGCCGCTTCGTGCATGGCGCGTACTCGCCGCAGCGCGGGGCTGATGGCAGCGTGCAGGCACTCGTCTGCGTGATCGAAGACATCACCGAGAGCAAGGAGGCCGAGCGCGAGCGGTTCCGGCATCAGCGTGAATTCGTCACGTTGGTTGAAAACGCGCCCGACGTCATCGCGCGGCTCGATCGCGAGCTGCGCTGCGTGTACGTCAACCGCGCCGTGAACGACGCCTTCGATGTCGCACCGGCTGCGCTGACGGGCCGCACGCTCACGGCCTCGCCGTTGTCCGCGGAGGTGGCGCAGGCGCTCGAGGGCGCCGCACAGCGGGCGTTCGACACGCGGGCCGAGCAGACGCTCACGCTGCATCTCGAAGACGGCCATGCGCTGCCTCGCATCGCGCATTACAACGCACGCGTGATCCCGGAAGCCGACCGGCACGGCGTGATGGAGTCCGCGCTGCTCATCGTCTATGACGTGACCGAGCGCACCGAGGCTGAGCGCGAGCGCGATGCGCTGCTGTTGCGCGAACAGGCCGCGCGTGCACAGGCCGAGGCCGCCGCGTTGGCGCGCGATCAGTTTCTGGCCGTGGTGTCCCATGAACTGCGCTCGCCGCTCAACGGCATCCAGAACTGGACGTACGTGCTGGAGAGCCAGCTTGCCGACGGCTCCCCGCTGGTGCAGCGCGCGCTGGCCGGCATCAAGACGGGCGTGGAGCAGCAGGTGCGGCTGATCGAAGACCTGCTCGACGCCACGCGCGTGATGAGCGGCAAGCTGCGGCTGACCCGTGAACCGTTCGTTCTGCGCAAGGCGCTCGAGAGCGCGCTGAACAGCGTGCGTGCACTCGCCACCGAGCGCCGCATCACGCTGCATACCCGCATCGCACTGGGCGAGCGCGAGATCGACGGCGACGCGGACCGCGTCCAGCAGCTCGTCTGGAATCTGCTCACCAACGCCATCAAGTTCACGCCCGAGGGGGCAGACGTCTGGCTGTCGGCCGACCTCGTCGGCGAGGTGGCGCGCATCGAGGTGCGCGACAACGGGCGTGGCATCGCACCGGCGTTCGTGCCGTACCTGTTCGATGCGTTCCGGCAGGCCGACGGCGCGCACACGCGGCGCACGGGGGGCCTCGGGCTGGGCCTGGCGCTCGTCAAGCGCCTGACGGAACTGCACGGCGGCCGCGTGCACGCGCACAGCGACGGCGAGCAGCGCGGCGCGACCTTCACCGTATATCTGCCGCTGCACGCCGGCGCCGAGCTGACGGCACCGCTGAGCGAGGACCCGGCGCGCAGCGGTCCGCTGCCATCGCTGGCGGGGCTGCGTGTGCTGCTCGTCGACGACCAGCAGGACGCGCGCGACGCGCTTGCGACGCTGCTCGCGCAGGTCGGTGCGGACGTCGGCAGCGTAGGCTCGGGCCGGGACGCGATCGCCCAGCTCGACGATTGGGGATCGAATGGCCACCCACAAGCCCTCGTCTGCGACATTGCGCTGCCCGATGAAGACGGCTACGCGATCCTGCAGAAGATACGTGCATGGGAGCATCGGCACCTTGCCGACGGCGCTGCGCCCATGGCAGCCATTGCGCTGACAGCGTTTGCCCAGCCTCACGACCGTGCGCGTGCACTGGCCAGCGGCTTCCAGCAGCATCTGGTCAAGCCGGTGTCGCCGCACGACCTGGTGCGCACGCTGCGGTCGCTGGCCATGACGTAGCTGGCGCGGCACGGCTCTTGCGCAGAGAAGGGTGCACCACATCCTTGCCATGCCGGAACCCCCCACACACGCTCCGATTCCGCCCGCCATTCCGCCTGCCACATCGCAGGGCAGTGTGATGGACGGTCTGCGCCAGCCAGCCTGGCGCGTTGCGATGGTGCTGGTCGCGATTGGCGGCACGCTGGTGTTTCTGCAGTGGGCGCGCGTGTTCCTGGTGCCGCTCACCATCGGGGTGGTGCTGGCCTTTGCCCTGAACCCACTGGTGGTGTGGCTGCAGCGCTGGTACGTGCCGCGCCCGATTGCGTCCGCGCTCGTCGTGCTCGGCCTGTGGATCGGCGGTGCGGCGATCGTCTTCGGCATGCAGGACGGCATCTCAGCCATGGCCGCGCGTATACCGATTGCCGCCGGGCGAGTGGCGGAATCGGTCGACCGCCTGCGCAACCACGTGGGCGGCGCGTTCGACACGATGCGCGAAGTGACGGTCGCGCTCGAGCACGCGGCCGAAGGCGTGCAGGGCAAGCCCCCGCCACCGCCGCCCAAGCGTGGGCCCGCAGGCCAGGGCGAACCGCCCAATGCGGCGCCGGTGCTGCCGGTGCGCGAGTTCCTGTGGACGGGTTCGGCCAACCTGTTCGCGCTGGCCGGGCAGATCGTCGTGGTCTCGTTCCTTGTCTACTTCCTGCTGGCATCGGGCCAGGCGCTCAAGCGCAAGTGGGTACGGGCCGTCGGACGCACGCTGAGCGAGAAGAAACGCGCGGTGCGCATGATGGCGGGCATCGGCACGCAAATCCAGTATTCGCTGCTGGTGCTGTTTGTCACGAACATCGTGCTGGGCGTGGTGACAGCCGTGGCCTTCGTGCTGCTCGGCATGGAGAACGCGGCCGTCTGGGGCCTGGCCAGCGCCATCCTGCATTTCGTGCCGTACCTCGGCTCGGCGGTCATCGCCGTGGCCAGCGGCGTCGGCGCGTACCTGCAGATGGGCGCGCTGTCGGATGCGCTGGTCGTGGCCGGCACCACGCTGCTGCTCGCCACGCTCATCGGCACGCTGCTGGTAACGTGGCTGCAGAGCCGGGCGTCCAAGCTCGATCCGTGCGTGGTCTATATCGGCCTGCTGCTGTGGGGATGGCTGTGGGGCGTGTGGGGGCTGCTGCTCGGCACGTCGGTCACGGCGATGATCAAGGTGGTCTGCGATCACGTCGAGCGCCTGCGCCCCCTCGGCACGCTGCTTGGCACCACCGATGCGCCGGCCGGTGTATCGCAGCGCGTGCTCGACCGCCTGCGCGGCCGTCCCACCCGGCGGCCCGAGCGCCCGCAGCCGCATTGACGCGGGCCTGCGCAGCAAGCGTTACAAGTGCCATGTAACCGTTACGCAACGGGCGCGATGGCTGCACCGGCAGCGGTCCGTCGCGCAGTGCCGGGCGTGCGGACGCAGCGATGCTCGAAGCGCGGCAGCGCCTGCAGAAGCGGTGCGGGCACGTCGGTTGCGGTGCCCAGGGCATCCAGATCATGTGCAGGAGCGCCTCATGACCCCGCAACCACGCGGCATCGTGTGCAGCCCGGACCGACGGGAGGCAGGAGGGCCGGGGGCCGGCAACGCCGAGCGCGTAGAAGCCGTGCTCGGACGGCCCGAGTCCGGCAAGCCCGTGACAAGCGCGCCCGACGGGCTGCCCCACGAGCGCGACCAGAAGCTCGAAGAGCAGCGTTCGGAGCCGCGCAGCAACGTCCAGCAAGCCGCGCGCGACATCGAAAGCGGGCAACTCGATACCGACCTGCACGACACGCCGGGCGTTGAACGCGTCGTGCGGGAGCGGCACGCCGCCAACCGCGAAGACACCGACCGCCAGGTCGCCAACCGCAGCGCGGACGACCTTGCCCACAAGCGCGGCCAGACCGGCAAGCCGTCGCGCAGCCACGACGACAGCCAGGGCTGAGCCGGCCATGCGCATCGCCTACGTGACCGAAACCTGGCCGCCGGAGCTCAATGGCGTGTCGCTGACGGCGGCGCGCACGGTGGCCTTTCTGCACGCGCGTGGCCACGATGTGCGTGTCGTGCGACCGCGCCAACGCGCCATCGACGCCGGCGAGCCGGCGCTTTCCGAAGACGCGCTGCGCGTGCCCGGCGTGCCGATCCCGCTGTATCCGGACTTGCGCATGGGGCTGCCGGCGCGCCGCCGTCTGCTGCGTGCGTGGCGCGGCGATCCGCCCGACCTCGTGCACGTGGCTACGGAAGGGCCCCTCGGCTGGTCCGCCATCCGCGCAGCGCGCGATCTCGGCGTGCCGGTCACCTCGGATTTCCGCACGCGCTTTGACGAGTACGGCCGCCACTACGCGTGGGAGGGCGCGGTCACGCTCGTGCGCGCCTACCTGCGCGCCTTTCATAACCGCACCGACCGCACCTTCGTCCCCACGCGCGAACTGTGCAAACAGCTCGGCGAGCTTGGCTTCGAGCGCCTGAGCGTCAGCACACGCGGCGTGGATGCGCGCCAGTTCGCGCCGCATCATCGCAGCGATGCACTGCGCGCCAAATGGGGCGCGGGCCGCGACACGCCTGTCGTTCTGACCGTCGGACGCCTCGCGCTGGAAAAGAACCTGGGTGTGGCGCTCGACGCCTTTGACGCCATTCGACAGCGCAGGCCCGATGCACGCCTGGTCATGGTCGGCGATGGGCCGCAGCGGAACGCCTTGCGGCGGCGCTGTCCCGATGCCGTGTTTGTCGGCACGCAGCATGGCCAGGCGCTGGCTGCCCACTATGCCTCGGCCGACGTGTTCCTGTTTCCGAGCCTGACCGAGACGTTCGGCAACGTGGTGGTCGAAGCCATGGCCAGCGGTCTGCCGGTGGTGGCGTTCGACACCGCGGCGGCGGGCATGCACGTGCGCACGGGGCAGAGCGGCTGCCTGGCCCCCGTGGGGGACGTTGCGGCCTTCACCGCTGCGGCCGTCGCACTGGCTGCCGACGGCGGCCTGCGCGAGCGCCTTGGCCGCGCCGCGCGCCAGACCGCACAGGCGCTCGATTGGCCGCAGGTGCTCGAGCGTTTCGAAGCGGCACTCCTGGCCGTCCATCAAGCGGCCACCACGGGCGAGGCCTACCATGGCGACGCACGTCTGGCCTGACTGGAAACGCTGGCGCGAGCGCGACCGGCAGCTCGCCGTCGCGCTGAACCACATTGCCGGCGACGTGGCGGCCATGCGGTTCTACCGTGGCGTCAGCCGTCTCGGCGACGGCATGCTGTGGTACGCGCTGATGGCGGCGCTGCCGGTGGTCGGCGGTGAGACGGGCTGGGAATGCGCCAAGCAGATGGGGCTCACGGGGCTGCTCTCGCTGGTGATCTACATCCTGCTCAAGCGTGGCGTGTGCCGCCCGCGGCCGTACCAGTCGTGCGAAGAGATCCGGCTGTGCGGGCGCGTGCTCGACCAGTTCAGTTTTCCGTCCGGCCATACGCTGCATGCCGTGTCGTTCAGCATCGTGATGGCGGCGTATTACCCCCGCATGGCGCTCGCGCTCGTCCCCTTCACGCTGATGGTGGCCCTCTCGCGCGTGGTGCTCGGCCTGCATTACCCGAGCGACGTGCTCGCGGGGGCGGGGCTCGGCATGCTGATCGGCGGGTTGTCGGTGTGGTTGTTCTGACGCTTTCGCTTGGCCGCGCATCGTGCCGGCCCGCTGATGCACGTCAATACGAGGTCTGCGCAGGCCCGGCGACAGCGGTTTCGGGGCCGCCGCCCATCCAGGCCTGGGCCAGCACCTGCGCAAAGCCGTTCTTGGTGACGGGGGTGCGCGTTTCCAGGCACGCCGCGAGCAGGTCCTGCCAGTGGCGGATGACGTCGGGGTAGGCGGCGTCCACCGGGTGCAGGCCGAGGCGCATCACGGGCGTATCGGCGTGGTGCTGGGCGAGCCAGCGCAGGTAGTAGCGCGACACCAGCCGGCGGGCCGGCGTGCGCACGCTGTAGGTCAGGCACGGCGCCTTCAGCGCACGCTTGGGGTGCAGCAGGTAGAAGCGGCGCAGCGTGGTCGTGTAGCGCAGCGGCAGGCCTTCCAGCGCTTCCCATGTGGCCGGGTTCATCAGCCAGGCCGGCGCGACAAAGCCATGCAGCGGCCAGCCGTTGGCCGCGAACCACGCGGCGCCGGCCTCGATGCGCGAGCGCGCCGTCGCCAGCGGAATCGCCGAGAACTCGCCCTCGCCGGCGGTGTAGCGCGTGCGGATCCACTGCTCGATCAGGCCGCCCGGCGGCTGGTCGTCGAGGTGCGCATAACCGTGCAGCACGAGCTCATCTCCTTCGGCCAGGCATTCGGTCATCAGGCGGCAGAAGCGCTCGCTGTTGCGCGCGGTGGGCCCACGGTAGAAGTTCGGGATCACGAGCAGCGATTTCGGCACGCGGCACACTTCATCCAGCGCCGAGAGCAACACCTTGCACGCCGGCCAGGTGGCGGGCGTGACGTCATGCATGGCAACAACGACGTAGCGCGACATGACAACCCTCTAGCGGCCGCGTGCGGCGCGCACGTGCTGGCGGGCCGTCGGCGATGGTTCGGCGGCGAGGCTGGCCTGTCGGCCCAGCAGCGCCAGATAACGGCGCAGCAGCTGCGGCAGCACCGCACGCCAATCGTACTGCAGGGCGTGGCGCCTCGCCGCGTGCGCCAGCGCAACCGGGTCGCGCCCGCGCAGTGCTTGCAGCGCCTGGGCGAAATCGTCGGCGCGGCAATGCGGCACCGCGTAGCCCACCCGCGCGTTGACGAGTTCCCCGAGCCCGCCGGCACTGCAGGTCACGACCGGCACGCCGCTGGCCATGGCTTCCAGCGCGACGAGGCCGAACGTTTCCTGGTCTCCTGCGTGGACGAACACATCGGCGCTGGCCATGGCGGCGGCCAGGTGTTGCGCATCGCCTTCATAGGGCAACGCGCGCACGTGCCTGCCGCGCGGCGGCGTCGGGCCGGAGCCGATGGTGACGAGCACACTGCCGTCATCGAGACGGTCCACCGCGTCGCACAGCACTTGCAGGTTCTTCTCGGGCGCGTACCGGCCCACGTACAGGAGCACGCGCGCATCGCGCGGCAGATCGAGCTGCTCGCGCCAGCGCAGCGAGCGACGCGCGGGATGGAACAGGCGCGTGTCGACGCCGAGCGGCTGCAGTTCGACGCGTTCCACGCCCAGGTCGGCCACCTTCTGCGCGATGTAGCGGCTCGGCACGAATACCGTATCGAAGTGGCGGTACAGCTTGCGTGCATATGCCGTAGCGGCCAGTTCCGCCGGTGGCCCGCCCAGGCGGCGAAAGAAGGCCGGCAGGTCGGAGTGGCAGAACGCCGCCACGGGCACCTGCAGGCGCGCACCCGCACGCAGTGCTGCCCACGACAGCCGGTACGGATCGCCGGCCTCGATCAGGTCTGGCGACAGCGCACACAGCGCCTGCTCGGCCGGCCCGCTGCGCAGCGGGATGCGATAGCCGTGCGACATTGGCAGCGGCACGCCCGGCACCACGGCGACCTCGTTGCTGGCGTCGTCTGGCGTGCCGGGCACCACCAGCGTGTGCCGCCAGTGCGTCGAGCGCAGGAAATCGTGCTTGGCGCGCAGGTAGCGCTTGACGCCGCCGCTTTCCGCCGCCCAGAACATCGTCACGTCGGCCAGATGCAGGGACACCCCGGTGGGGTCGCCGGCGGCGGTGAAGCGGTGGTCCAGGAGCTTGCGCACGGGCGTCGTGTCGGTGGTCGGCGTCAAACCTGGCGCCGCATTTCGGCCGGGGCGATGCGCATCAGGCCACGGTACTTGGCGACCGTGCGTCTTGCCACGATCACACCTTGCTCCGCCAGCATTTTCGCCAGCGAGACGTCGGAGAGCGGCGCTTCGGCGTCTTCGGCTTCGATCATCTCCTTGAGCAGCGCCCGCACCGACGCGGCCGAGCATGCGCCGCCCGTGTCCGTTGCCAGCTGGCGCGAGAAGAAGTACTTGAACTCGAAGATGCCGCGCGGCGTGGCCATGTACTTGTTGCCGGTGGCGCGCGAGATGGTGGATTCGTGCAGGCCGAGCTCTTCGGCCACGTCGCGCAGCACCAGCGGCTTCATCGCCACCTCGCCATATTCTAGGAAGTGCTTCTGGTGCGCGACGATGGCTTCGGCCACGCGCTGGATGGTGGCAAAGCGCTGCTGCGCGTTGCGGATCAGCCAGCGGGCCTCCTGCAACTGGTGCGCCAGCGGCGTGCGGTGGTGGCCGCGCGTCTGCGCAAACAGCTCGGCGTAGACCTTGTTGATGCGCGCACATGGCGCCACCGCCGGGTTGGTGACGGCCACCCACTTGCCCTTGACCTTGGCGACGAACACGTCGGGCACGATGTAGCCGGCATGCGCCTGCGAAAAGCGCAGCCCCGGGCGCGGATCGAGCATGCGGATCAGCGCACAGGCCTCGCGCAACTCGTCCTCCGTACAGCCGAGCGCACGGCGCATCTGCGTGAACTCGCGCTTGGCCAGGCGCGGCAGGTGGCTGCGCACGATGTCGTGCGCGATTTCCTGGATGCGTTCCTCGGCTTCCGTGTCAGCGGGGCGGGCCTCGATCTGCAGGCGCAGGCATTCCGACAGGTCGCGGGCGGCCACGCCCGGCGGGTCCAGGCTCTGCACCAGCGCCAGCGCGATCTGCATCTCCTTCTCGGTGGGTGCAGGGTCCACGGGCGCGAGCGGAATCAGTTCGGTCAGCAACTGGCGCAGGTAGCCGTCGTCGTCCAGCGCTTCGATCACCGTCTGCGCGAGCAGGCTGTCCCGCTCCGACAGCCGGTAGCTGCCCAACTCCTGATGCAGATGCTCACGCAGGCTCGGTGTGGCATGCACCCATTCCCCGATGTCGCTGTCTTCGCCATCGCCGTGGTGCGCACCGCCGTGGCTGTAATAGGTGCTGAAGTCGGCAGGAAAGTCTTCCGATGCCACAAGCGTCGGGTCGGTCTCGATGGCGCTGGTGGTGGTCTCCAGTGGGGCTTCGTCGGCGGATGCATGATCGGCCGCGCCATCCAGACCGGTCGCGGGCAACTCGCCCACGCCTGCCGTGTCGGCCTGCAGCCCAGCGCCTTGGGCTTCTTGTTCGACCTCCTCCAGGAACGGGTTGCTGGCGAGCGCTTCTTGCATTTCCTGCGCAAATTCGGTTGCAGACAACTGCAGCAGCTTCACGGACTGCTGCAGCCGCGGCGTCAGCGCGAGATGCTGCTTCGCACGCATTTCCAGAGCGGCCTTGACCATTCGCCTTGCCTCCTTGTGTGAGTGGACGCCGGCGTCCGCGCCGGCAGGTCACCGCACTCATGCAAAGGGTATGCCATGCCGGCAAACCGAGTTCTGACAAGGCTTTGCGGGGCGCTGGCACGCCGTTTCTACATGGTCGTGTTCCTTTTTATATGCACCGTGTTGCCCGTACGTGACAGTGCCCAGTGCCGGGCGACGCGTGGCGGCGCCGTGCGGACGTGGCAGCGCGGGTACATGCGTTGCTGCCACCAACGGTGTCGAAGATGCGCTGCGGCGCGTCTGCATGACATACCTGCACCGCATTACCCCTGCCCACATCCTTGGAGACATCACCATGCGAATTCGCTACCTGACTGCGGCGCTCGCCAGCGCCCTGCTGAGCCTCGGCATGACCGCCGCCATGGCGCAGACCACCACCGCGCCCGTCGACAACCAGGAATCCAGCAACCCGACCAAGGCGCCGGGCAAGCGCACCGATCCGCCGTCCTCGACCGCAGACCGCACCGCCAATACGCCGATGCCCGGCAACGACGCTGCCGCGGCCGCCGGCAGCAGCGACTCCACAAAGCCCATGCACAAGCAGCATCGTCAGCACAAGAAGTCGAAGTCGACCGTGCCGGGCGGCACGAACAGCGCCGGAGACATGTCGCATTCGGGCGTGCAGTCCGGTGGTAACGACGCCGCGACGACGACCGGCAACTCGCAGCCCGGCAGCTCGAAGCAAGGCCAGTGACGCACACACCGACGAGGGAGCCCGCTATGCCGATGTCCACCACTGCCGCCCTCCGCACGAGCCCGCGCACCCGGGCCGAGACGGACACCGCACCACGCCGGCCGGCCCGGCCGCCGCATGAGCGCCGGCGCCACGAGCATCCGGGCGAGCGCACGCAGGCGCATCCGCGCTAAGACGCGAGCGCGGATGCGTCAGGCAACACCAGGAAGGGAAAACGCAGCGCCGTCATGCCGCCATCGCGGCGGCCCCGGTGCTTTGGTAGAGATCGAGCCGGTTGTACAGCGTCTTCAGGCTCACGCCGAGAGCCTTGGCAGCCTGGCGCTTGTCGCCCTGGAAGTGCTCGAGCGTGGCGAGGATCATCGCGCGCTGTGCATCGGCCAGCGTGACGCCTACTGAGAGACTCAGCACGCCTTCCTTCACTGTCGGCCTGGCAGGGCCGCGTGCGGGCGTCAGCGGCGTCGCGAGTTCGACCGTCTTCTCGCCGAGGATGTAGCCGCGCTGCACGGCATTGCGCAGTTCGCGCACGTTGCCCGGCCACGTATGGCTGCGCAGCGCCGCCAGCGAGGCGCGTGAGAACACCTTGTCGGTCTGGTGCGCGGCGTTGAACTGGGCGAGGAAGTGCAGCGCCAGTTCTTCGATGTCGTCGCCGCGATCGCGCAGCGGCGGCACCTGCAGCGGCACGACGGCCAGGCGGTACATCAGGTCTTCGCGGAAGGCGCCTTCGGCCACCGCTTCGTGCAGGTTGCGGTTCGTGGCCGCGATGATGCGGGCGCGCGTCTGGATGGGCTCGGTGCCACCCACGCGCATGAACACGCCGGTTTCCAGCACACGCAGCAGCTTGACCTGCATGTCCACCGGCATCTCGGTGATCTCATCGAGGAAGATCGTGCCGCCGCACGCGTGCTCAAAATAGCCGATGTGGCGCTGCGTGGCGCCCGTGAAGCTGCCCTTTTCGTGGCCGAACAGTTCCGATTCGATCAGGTTCGGCGAAATGGCGCCGCAGTTGACCGCGATGAAGGCCTGGTCGGCGCGCGGGCTCATGTCGTGCACGGTGCGCGCGATCAACTCCTTGCCCGTTCCCGATTCGCCCATGATCAGTACCGTGGCCAGCGTGGTCGACACCTTGCCGATCTGCTTGTACAGGGCACGCATGACCGGCGACCGGCCGTACAGGTGGCCGAAATCGGGTGCGGCAACGGGTGGAGCAGGGGATGGGGTTTCGGCCGACACGGGCTCGGTGTCGTCAAAGTCGGCCAAGGTGGGCGGGCAGGGCATGCGCCCTGTGGTGACTGCGCGATCGTCGGCGAAGGCTTCGCTCAAGGACATGGCTCCCTCGTGGTCGGTCGCGACGGGGACGTCCCGGCAAGGGCCGCGTCAGCGATTCGGCCTCTGGAAGTCTTGGTACGTCGTCATCCCGTCACATCGTGTCGAAAAGTGAAATTATTATCAGGGCGCGCCGAGTGCGTTGTATGTCGGGCAGGCGCTGACGTTTTCGTTATCCTGTCGGTCAAACGCTGACAAGAAACGGGCCTGAAACCCAGACGGCGCCCCGCTTCCGCCTTTTGGCGCGGCGTAGCCTGTCCATTTGGCTGGATGGGTGGCGAAGCGTCGGCCTTCTCAACTATGCTGACTGCACTGCCTTGGTCCGCGGGGCCCCCGCGTGACGCATCCGGTCCTTAACTTGCATTGCCGCGTGTAAAAAATGCCCGACTGCCGCCCCCGGCGGTGGCGGGGCACGCCGCGGTCGGGATGGGCCCGGATGGAATGCTTCTTGCAGCACAGGTCCGTTTGCGCATGCATGTCGGGTGCGCACTGACTGCCGGCCCCTGCCGGCTCACTCAATCGAATCGAGATGCCACATATCCTGATTGTCGAAGACGATGCCAACGCACGCGCCGCGCTCGGTGAACTGGTGGGCGCCGAAGGCTTCACGACCGCGCTGGCCGGGTCGCTGCGCGATGCGCGCATTCAGATGTCGCGTCACAGCCCCGATGCGGTGCTCATCGATCTTGTCCTGCCCGATGGCAACGGCATGGACCTGATGGAAGACATTCCACCGCACTCGGGCACCGAGATCATAGTCATGACGGGGCACGCCAGCGTGGAAACCGCCGTCGAGGCGCTGCGCATGGGCGCTGCCGATTACCTGGTCAAGCCCGTCAATTTCCAACGTCTGAAATCGGTGCTCGCACGCATCCCGCGCCCGGGCGACCTGAAGGCCGAGATCGGCAACCTGCGCGGCGAGCTGCGCCGGCTCGGCCTGTTCGGCCAGATGCTCGGCAACTCGCCGGTCATGCAGACGCTGTACGACCAGGTCAGCCGCGTAGCGCCGACCGAGGCGACCGTGCTGCTCATCGGCGAATCGGGCACCGGCAAGGAACTGGCCGCGCAGACGATCCATGACCTGAGCCTGCGCCGCAAGCAACCGTTCCTGCCCGTCAACTGCGGGGCGATCTCGCCGAACCTGATCGAATCGGAAATGTTCGGGCACGAGCGCGGCAGTTTTACCGGCGCAGACCGCCAGCACAAGGGCTACTTCGAGCGCGCGAACGGCGGCACGCTGTTCCTCGATGAAATCACCGAGATGCCGATCGAGCTGCAGGTCAAGCTGCTGCGCGTGCTGGAAACCGGCGTGTTCATGCGCGTGGGCACCAACCGCGAGATCGATTCCGACGTGCGCGTGATTGCCGCCACCAACCGCGACCCCGAAGAAGCCGTGGCCGACGGCAAGCTGCGCGCCGACCTGTACCACCGGCTGAACGTGTTCCCGCTGCAACTGCCGCCGCTGCGTGAGCGCGGCAAGGACGTGGAGCTGCTCGCGCAGCATTTTCTCGACCAGCTCAACGCGCAGAACAACACCAAGAAGACGTTCCTGCCATCTGCGCTCGAAACGCTGCGCGCGTACAACTGGCCGGGCAACGTGCGCGAGCTGCGCAACTATGTGCAGCGTGCCTACATCCTCTCCGACGATGCGGGCATCGACACGGCCAACGTGCCCTTGCAGGTGTCGAGTACGCAGCCCTCATCGGGCTCCACGCTGACGATCTCGGTGGGTACGTCGCTCGCCAGCGCCGACAAGAAGCTCATCCTTGCCACGCTGGAGCAATGCGGCGGTGTGAAAAAACGCGCCGCGGAACTGCTCGGCATCAGCCTCAAGACGCTGTACAACCGCCTCGAGGAATACGGCAGCACGGGCGCCGAGAGCGGCGACGACAGCAGCGGCTCTGGCCGCACGCATGCCACGGAGGCATGACACCTGCACGTGGTGCGGTACGCGGCTTGCTGACCGTGGGTATCCGCCCTACGGCGGCAAGCCCACTCCACCACACAAGGAGGTTGCCATGCTGCGTTATGCAGTCGTCTTTTTCATCATCGCACTGATCGCGGCCGTGCTTGGTTTCGGCGGTATCGCCGCAGGCGCCGCCAGCATTGCCAAGATTCTGTTCATGATCTTCGTGGTGCTGTTCGTCGTCAGCCTCATCTGGGGCCTGGTGGCGGGACGAGGATGACGTCGTGCTCGCCCGAGTCCAGATCCCCCACACAGGAGCGCCGCACGATGGAACCATCCGAGACCAATCCGTTCCCGAAATCCGACGGGCACGGCAACCTGATTCGCGATGACGTGGCGCAAGCCGCGCAGCGCGTCAAGGCGACCACCGCCGAGGCGATCGACCGTACCGCCGACGCGGCCGCGACCGCACTCGACGAGGCGGCCGCACGGCGCGAGCAGTGGCGAGCATCGCAACAGCAGCTCATGCGGGATGCCGCCGAGTGCATGCGCACCCATCCGCTGGCCACGATCGGCCTGGCGTTCGGGGCCGGCTTCCTGATCAGCCGCCTGCTCGGGGGCCGCGCAGATTGAGGCCCCGCGCCGGTTTCACGCGCGGCCGCCACGCTTGCGCGTGCGCCGCGCCGTGACTACGCTCAAGGTCGGGCGCGGATGGCCGCGCCACGTTGCGAGGAATCCATGCGCCTGGCTGCCTGCCTCAACCGGGACGTGCTCAAGCGCGCTGCGCAGGTGCTGCTCGGCGCGGTGCGCCAGTGGTCCACCCACCGCGCGGCCAGCAAGGGCGCGGCGCTGTCGTTCTACACCCTGTTCTCGATGGCGCCCGTGCTTGTGCTGGTCATTTCGATTGCCGGCCTGTTCTTCGGCGAACAGGCCGCGCGCGGCGAGATCTTCGGCCAGATCGAGGGTCTCGTCGGCGCACAGGGGGCGGCCGCAGTCGAGGCCGTGCTCGCGGCCACGAAGCGGTCCGGCAATGGTGTCTTCGCGGCCGTCACAGCAGTCGCCTTGCTCATGGTTGGCGCCACGACCGCCTTCTCCGAACTCAAGGACAGCCTCGACGAACTCTGGGATGTGCCCCCGCGCCAGCAGTCGGGGCTGTGGGGCGTCCTGCGCTCACGGCTGCTCTCGTTCAGCCTGATCCTGGTTCTCGCCTTCCTGCTGCTCGTGTCGCTCATCATCAACGCCGCCCTGGCGGTGGTGGAGCGCTTCTGGGGGGCGCTGTGGTCAGGCTCGGGCGCCTTTGCCGTGGTGGCCGAAATCCTGTCGTCCGCATTTTCGTTTGCGGTGGTGTCGCTGCTATTCGGCACCATCTTCAAGATGCTGCCCGAGACTCGGGTGGCCTGGCGCGATGTGGCGCTGGGCGCGGTCGTGACGGCGCTGCTCTTCACGCTTGGCAAGCACCTGATCGGGCTGTATCTCGGTAACAGCGCGGTGGCGTCTTCGTATGGCGCGGCGGGCTCGGTCGTGGCGCTGATGCTGTGGATCTACTATTCGGCCCAGATCTTCTTCTTCGGGGCGCTCATCACGCGCCAATACGCGCTGCAGTTCGGCAGCCGCCAGCACGAGCAGGCCGGCCGCGCAGCGCAGGCGGCGCTGCTCAACCCCACGCTGGCGGCCAGCCTGTCGCGCGACAGCCGCTGACTCAGTCGCGCGTCAGCTGCTCCAGCAGCATGCCCGCCACGAAGGCCAGGCCGATCGTGATGACGGGGTGCTCGCGCACCGAGCCACTGGCCTGTTGCGACACGTTGGCGTGCAGGTTCTTCAACTGCTCCGTGCGCCGGTCGAACTGCGCCAGTGCGCTGGAGATGACGCCGGCAAGCCGGTCGATGCCGTCGGCGGTGGCATCCTTGACGCGCTGGGCGGTCTGATCGATCTGCGGATGGAGCGTCGTGACGGTGGAACCGTTCGTGCCGTTGCTTGACGTGGGGGTGGGGTTCAGTTCGGTCATGCGGGCCTCCGTAAAGTGCATCGGCGTGGAATTCCTCAGCCAACACGAAGCAACCGCCATGCCCTGCCGGAGCGTCACAAAGAACGCCGTGCAAAAGAAAAGGGCCACTTCTGTGGCCCTCGACACGGTGAGGAACTGCGCAACTAACCGACCGTCACCACGGTTTTCCGCGCGGCCCAGATTTCAGCTTGCAGGGCCAGTGCGGCGAGTGCCTGCAGGCTGTGCTGCGGCAGGGCCTTGATCCGCTTGCGGCGATTGGCGGCGCGTTGCTGACGCGCCGCGCGCACGCTTTGCTCGTCGAGTTCCCACGCCTTGCGCGTGGTCTCGATGATGCGTTGCACTGCCGGATCGACAGGGGTTCGACTACGCACGATTAGACTCCTTCTTGATGTCTTTCAGCATCGCCGGCACCACGCATGGGCGCCGTTTTTGCGACGGGCTCCACAATACGGGAGCTTCATGACAACTTCGATAACGCCATCTCCGAAAGGGTTGTCGGAGTATTCCGACAAGCGGTTGGTCTCCACCCATCGGGTGACGGTTCCTCCGGAGTTTCCCTCTCTTGCCGCCCGGGTCAGTTGATCCTAAGCAACTACGCCGATCGCGTACAATCTCGGCTGCCCTGGATCGCCCACCCGAACCCGGCATTCCATCGGCCGGCAGGATGACCCGCCGGCCCGCGCACCTGCCAGGTGCGCATTCGTCCGCATTGTTCACCCCCTCCCTTTCGGTTTTTTGCCCGTGAGTACGCTGCAGCAGGAGATCCGGCGCCGCCGGACGTTCGCCATCATTGCCCACCCGGATGCGGGTAAAACCACGCTGACGGAAAAACTGCTGTGGTTCGGCGGCGCCATCCAGATGGCCGGCGCCGTCCGCGCACGCAAGGCCAACCGTCACGCCACGTCCGACTGGATGGAGATGGAAAAGCAGCGCGGCATCTCCGTCACGTCCTCGGTGATGCAATTCCCGTACCGGAACGACGGCGGCGACTACATCGTCAACCTGCTCGACACACCGGGCCACGAAGACTTCTCGGAAGACACGTACCGCACGCTCACGGCCGTCGACTCCGCCGTGATGGTGATCGACTCCGTCAACGGCGTGGAAGCGCAGACCATCAAGCTGCTCAACGTCTGCCGGCTGCGCAGCACGCCCATCCTTACGTTCATCAACAAGCTCGACCGCGAAGGCCGCGCGCCCATCGAACTGCTCGATGAAATCGAAAGCGTGCTGCAGATCCAGTGCGCGCCGATGACGTGGCCGATCGGCATGGGTAAATCGTTCAAAGGGGTGTACCACCTCGTGAACGATACGGTGCAGCTGTTCGACCCCAACGCCGACAGCGAGAAGGGCGCCACCGCCGGCCTGATCCAGGGCTTGGACAACCCCGAGCTCGACCGCGTGCTGGGCGCGCAGGCCGAGGAGCTGCGCATCGACATCGAACTCGTGCGCGGCGCCTCGCACACGTTCGACAAAGAGGCGTTCCTGGCCGGCAAGCAGTGCCCGGTGTATTTCGGTTCGGCGGTGAACAACTTCGGCGTGCAGTCGCTGCTCGATGCGCTGGTCGATCAGTCCCCCGAGCCGCTGCCACGCCCCACCGAAACGCGCGAAGTCAAGCCGATGGAAGAGAAGTTCACCGGCTTCGTCTTCAAGATCCAGGCCAACATGGACCCGAAGCACCGCGACCGCATCGCCTTCGTGCGCGTGTGTTCGGGCCGCTTCGAGCGCGGCATGAAGCTGCTGCAGGTGTCGACCGGCAAGACGGTCGCCATCAACAACGCCATCACGTTCATGGCGCAGGACCGCAACACCACGGAAGAGGCCTTTGCCGGCGACATCATCGGCGTGCCGAACCACGGCACGATCCGCCTGGGCGATGCGTTTACCGAAGGCGAGCCGCTCAAGTTCACGGGCATCCCGTCGTTTGCGCCGGAGTTCTTCCGTCGCGCGCGCCTGAACAACCCGCTGCGCCTGAAGCAATTGCAGAAGGGGCTGCAGCAGCTGGCCGAAGAAGGCGCCACGCAGATGTTCCGACCGCTGGCATCCAACGACCTCGTGCTGGGCGCGGTCGGCATCCTGCAGTTCGACGTGGTGGCGCACCGCCTGGAGCACGAGTACGGCGTCGATGCGATTTTCGAGCCGCACGAATGCGCCACCGCCCGCTGGCTCAGGGGCAAGCCGGAAGACATTGAAAAGCTCATCGACAAGGCCGGCCACAACGTGGCGCTCGACGGCGCTGGCGACTACGTGTACCTGGCGCCGAGCCAGGTGAACCTGCGCCTGACGCAGGAGCGCTTTCCGGACATCCAGTTCATGGAAACGCGGGAAATCGTCTAGCGGGCGATGAGCAAGAAGAAACGGGGCCATGCGCCCCGTTTTTTATTGACCTGTTTGGTGCGCCACCGGGCAAACCGCTTCAAGCTGGCGGGCGCCGGTGTCGGCGTTTCGCGCTGAGAGCTGCAGAAGCTGCGGGTTGGCGCCGGCCACTTTGACCGTGATCGGCTTGCCTGTATGGAACAACGCGTAGAAGCGCGCGCGACTTCACGTCACCCACGGCATACGCTTCCATGTCGGACACTTGCAGGCGCGCCGGGATCGCTAAACGAAGAGGGCCGGAAGCGAATTGGAGGCGGAGGGCCGTACCGTTTTGCCGCGGTTGCGCACGCATGGATACCGCAACGTAGAGCCGCTTGAACTCGCAGTTGGCGTAAAAGCTCAGGCCTTCGGTTTCATAGCCGCCATACGTCAATGAGTGTGCGACGTAGTGCCAGCTTGCGAGTTCGTCTTCGGCGGTTTGCGTGCTGGCCGCCAATGCGGAGGAGGCGAACAAGGCGGCGATGGCGGCAAGGGGCAGGACGCGCACTTCGGGGCCTCTCACGAGCGATGAAATCCGGCGCGCAACGATGCCGGAATGCCGCTGAAAAGTCCATCGGGCAGACATTCAAACGCCATCCCCGCGGCGTTTTCGCCGTATCCGCACTCGCACCGCATCCAGCCCGGCGCCCGCATCCAACACGGCCTCTGCGGCAAACACACCCTGCGCCAGGCGCGCCAGAGCGCCGCCACCCGGCACCTCCACCGCCATGTTTGCGCCGCGTTCCAGCGCATGCCGTAGCGTGTCGTGCCACAACACCGGCCGCGCCATGTTCCAGGCGAGATCTTCGACGATGAGATTGGCGCGGAACAGCGCACGCGCGCGGCTGCTGCTGACGTAGGTGATCTGTGGCGCGTGGGCGGTGGCCTTTGCCGCGGCGGCCGCAAGCTCGGCGGCCTGCGCGCCCAGCAACGGGCAGTGCGACGGCACCGCCATGCACAACCGCGTCGCCTTCGACGCGCCGTGGGCCAGCGCACGCTCGGCGACGCGCGCGAGCGCTGCGTCGTTGCCGGCCACGACGATCTGCCGTTCCGCATTCACGTTGGCGACATAGGCCGGCGTGGCGGTGGCGTTGACTTGCGCAACGATGCCGCTGACCTCCGGTTCGGCGAGGCCGATGATGGCGACCATGCCGTAACCGCTGGGGTAAGCGTCTTCCATGAGCTGAGCCCGCAGGCGCACCAGGCGCAGCGCATCGCTGAACTCCAGCACGCCGGCTACAACCGCCGCAGGCCACGCGCCAATGGACAGGCCCGCCACCATGTCCGGTCCTGCGTACTGTCGAGTCAGCGTGCGGGCCACGGCCACGCAGGCAATCAGGAGACAAAGCTGTACGGCGACCGTCGACCGCAACGCCTCTGTGGTATCGAGCGTGAGCGGATCGACGCCGAGCACGTCGCCAGCTTCGGTCAACGTCTGCGCAACAGCGGGGTCATCAGGCAGCGCATGCAACATGCCCGCGCGCTGGCTGCCCTGGCCGGGAAACATGAACAGGATGCTCATGCCGCGTTGCTCCATGGGTCTGCGACGAGCCGGGGGCCGTGGTCGGTCTTGAGCAACGTTTGATGCGGCGACGCCAGCCAGTCGCGTAACGCGAAGCCGCCGCAGCCGGTGTCGATCTGCAAATCGACGCGGCACTCGGTATCGCTCAACAGGCGGACGAGCTGATCGCGTTGCGCAGTCGACGGGGCACGCGGCATGCGCACAACGAGGTCGAGATCGCTCTGCGCATGCAGCACAGGCAGCCCGCTGGCGAGCGCAAAGCCGGCGCCGCCCGTCGGCCCCCACGCCCAGCCGAGTGCGTTGAGTCCTGGTGCCAGCGCGCGCAAGGTGCGCAGCGCCGCGAATGGCGCGTCGTGTGCGATGGCGGCCGCTTCGGTTGCCAGCGCCTCGGGCGAGACGACACGCGTGATGCTGTTGGCAGCTGCCGTCGCCGCGCAGCGTTCATGCCGTGCGCCACCGCGCAGGCCGACCGGGACGGAACCATCGGCGCCGCGCGGTGCGCGTCGCACCACGACTGGCGCCCCTTGCCGGCATACCGTGATGGCCCAGTCCGGCAAGGGCGCGCCATCCGTCGCCACGGGTGTCTCAGACACCCACAGCAGATCGTGCGCGCGCAGCGGCGTGGCTGTCATCGCAGCAGCGCTTGGGTGGCCAGGAACAGGATCGACGGTCCGAGCAGGCAGCCGAGGCCCGTATGGAACGTCGCCACCAGTGAGCCGTACGGCACCAGCCGCCGATCCGTGGCGGCCAGGCCCGCCGACACCCCGCTGACCGTACCCGCCAATCCGCCGAACACCATGGCCGCGCGCGGGTTGTTCAGGCCGAGCGCCTTGGCCGCGAACGGCGTGCCGACCATCACCAGGATCGCCTTGACGAGGCCCGTCGCAATCGACAGCGCCATCACATCGGAGGTGGCGCCCAGCGCCGCACCAGTCACCGGTCCGACGATGTACGTGACGGCGCCTGCGCCGATGGTGGTGACGCTCACCGGATCGGTGTAACCGAAGGCGTAGGCAACGCAGGCGCCGACGATGAACGGCAGCACCGTTCCCAGCAGCAGCGAGATGGCGCCGATCATGCCGGCCTTGCGTGCCTCGGTCACCTGCACTTCAAAGGCCGTCGCCACGATGGCGAAGTCGCGCAGCATGGCCCCGCCCATCAGACCGATCCCGCCGAACAGCTTCAGGTCGGCCAGGCCACGCTCGCCGCCGGTCTGCATGCCGCCCCAATAGGCGAGCACCAGCCCGATCATGATGGCGATGGCCGAGCCGTGCACGCGCCCGAACGTCAGCTTCTTGGACACCCACATCGACAGACCCATGACGATGCCGACCAGCGCGAACGCCGCGACCAGCCCGTTGTGCTGCAGAACTTTCTCTAGCATTGACAGCATGGTGCGGCTCCTTAGGCGCGGGCTTGTTCGGATTCAGGCAGTGGCGGCAGGGGTTGTCGGTTTTCTGCCTTGCCTGTGCGGTTGATGACCGCGATGCACGCACCGCACACGATCACCGCGCCGATGGCACCGAGCAACGCAACGGGGCCGCCGCGCAGTGCCGTGACGACGTTCTGCGTGGCTGCCATGGCCACCACTACGGGGATGTACATCGCGCCCCAGAATGAGACGCCCGCCTCGGTGGCGGCGGGCATCAGGCCGCGCTTGTGCAGGTAGAGCCGCGCGAAGATGAGCAGCAGCATGGCGATGCCCACGCCGCCCACGTTGGCCTTCACGCCGATGGCCTGGCCGAGCAGGTCGCCCAGGAAGAGGCCGGCGATATGACAGAGCGCCAGCAGGGTTGTACCGTAGATGATCACGTCTTTGTCTCCTGAAGGAACGGCGATGGGTCGCCTGTTGTGGTGTTTGGGTGATCGAGGGTTGAGGACTGGTTGTTTGGCGTTGATTGCGTTGATTGCGTTGATTGCGTTGGTGGTGCATCCCTTGTTTCATCCCCTGCCGGGGCTGACCTACTTTCTTTGTCTTGCCAAAGAAAGTAGGCAAAGAAAGGCGCGCCCGAGATGGCGAAAGATTCCTTGAATTTCTGTCGCAGGGAGGGAGAGGAGGCAAACTCGCTTCGCTCAAACAGCCTCCTCTCTTTTTCCTCCCTCCAACAGAAATTCAAGGCGCCATCTAGGGCAGGGCACGGCCACACCATCTGGTGCTTTAGGTTCGCGCCGTGATGTGCTTCCTATTCGTTATGCGCCTTCTGGCTGGGCGTTCCATTGCTCGCGCAGGCGTTTGCGGACTTCCGACGATGCGTTGCGCAGCGGTGCGCCCAGGCGGCTTTCCAGGCCGCGTGATGGGTCGGCTGCGATGTCGGCCAGTGCTGCGGCGAGTGCGGTCTGCACGGTGTCGACGTCGCTGGCGTCGGGTGCGTCGGCGGATTGCACCTTCAGCAGTTTCCACAGCAACCCGAGCGACGCGAAGCTGGCGATGTCGTAGGCCATGGGCGGAATCTCTTGTGCGAGGCGTTCCAGGTCGGCCACGGAGCGCAGCGTTACGCGCGCGGCTGCGGCCTTGCCCATTGCGTGCACCATCACGTCGGCGTCGTCCAGTGCGAGCAGGCGATTGGCCTGGTAGCCGTGCGCGAGCAATGCGCCCGACATGGCGCGGCCGACGATGAGGCCGATGACGGGGTGGCCGGCCAGGCGTGCGGCAGCGTAGGCGTCCGCCGCTGCAGCCAGCGCGAGGTGGATGCCGTAGGCCTCCTCGCGGCGGCCGTAGGCTTGGCTTGCCACATCGATGACGGCGACGATGGCGCGCTTCTTTTCCTGCGCGGCATCTGCAGTCATGACATCGCGCACGGCACGCGCGAGCTGCCAGCCTTCGACGAGGCCGACTTCACCGTTGCGTGCGCGAGGGAAGCGGTTCTCGGCATCGGGCACGACGGCGATGTAGCGCGCGGGCTGGCCCGCGAGCGCGGCATCGACGACTTGCAGCGTGCTGCCGTAACCCGGCACCGGTGTGCCGACGGCGAGCGCGCGCATCCAGGTCGCGCCGCGCGTGGAAAGTTCGTTCTGGCTCATGCGACGTCCTTTGCGTAGTGCGCGCGTACATCCTCTGCCGTGGCTTGGCGCGACGTGTCGACAGCGGCGAGTTGTGCGAGGTAGTGGTCGATCTGCTCGCTGCGCTGGCGCGCGGGTGTGCCGGCACGCAGCCACTCGATCACTTGTGCGCGGATCGTGACGGAATCGTCTTCGATGCAGACATCGGCCAGGCCGGTGGCGGCGCGTTGCTCGCCGCCGGTGAGGCTCCAGATGAAGGGGCGGTCGCGCGAGTCGTATTCTTCGATGCCGGCTTCCTGTTCGATCACCTGCGGGCCGTTCAGGCCGAGGCGCGCCTCGCGCGTCATCAGCAGATAGCTGCACAGGCCCGCGGCGATGCTCATGCCGCCAAAGCAGCCGACCACGCCTGCGGTGATGCCGATCACTGGCCCGTACTCGCGCAGCGCACGGATGCCTGCATGGATTTCAGCAATGGCGGCAAGGCCCAGGTTGGCCTCCTGCAGCCGCACTCCGCCGGTCTCGAAGACGATGACCGCGCGCGTCGGCACGCCGTTGCGGTTGTCTTCCGCCGCCAGTTCGAGCGCGCCGGCAATCTTGGCCCCGGACACCTCGCCCATGCTGCCGCCCTGGAATGCACCCTCGATGGCGAGCACCACCGCGGGCTGCCCGCCCAGCGTGCCCCGCGCCACGACGACGCCATCATCGGCCTGCGTGACGATGCCCTGACGCGGCAGCCACGGCGAGGTCAATTGTTCGAACGGGTCCAGCAGCTCTCGGAAGGTGCCGGGGTCGAGCAGGGCAATGGCGCGTCGGCGCGCATCGCGTTCGATAAAGCTGTCGCGTTCAATCGGGTTGCGTGACATGGCTTCTCCTTATGACCCGAGCGCGTTAAGCGATTCAAGCGCCTGCTCAAGCCGCAACCGCACCACGGCCGGTGTCGCGCCGAAGTCGTTGATGATGATCTTGGCCGCCGGCCACGCGTGCGAGCCGAACACACGCGCAAGCTGCGCCTGCCACGTCGCGCTCATGCCATTGACGGACGTGGTGATGGCCACGTCGATCTGGCCGGCGTTGCCCGGCGTCAACAACACTTCGAGGTCGCCCGAGCCGACCACGCCGGCATACGCGCGGCGGCTGGCGGGGGCGCCGCCGGTGAATTGAAAGTCAAGACGCTCCATGTTCGGTTTCCTGATGAGCGGATTCGGTGTCGGACACTGCGGGCGTGCTTGCGGGCAGGCGGTCGAGAAAGAGGGCGGCGGCCAGCAAGTCGGCGGCGCCGCCGGGTGACACGTGCAGGGCCAGCATGTCGTGTTCGAGCGAGCGGAATGCGCGTCGGCCCTGCGGTGTTGCAAGGCCGCCTTCTGCACGCACGGCGGCCGCGCCCGCTTGCACAACGCGCAGTGCTTGGGCACCGCCGCGTGCGAGCACGCAGGTGTCGTCCAGCGCGGCCATGACGGCGAGCAATGCATCCACGCGGGCGTGGTCTTCACGGATGCCGGCCGCACGCGCTTCGCGCAGCGCAGGCAGTGCCACCTTGACGACATGCGGGAACCCCGCACAGGCTTGGCCCTTGGCGCCGCCGACGCCGTAGTCGTTGCAGGCGCGCTCGCCCTTGTGGCCGGTCGAGACGGGGGCGAAGCGGTCGGGGATGTTCGCCAGACGCGCGGCGCGATTCGCCACTGCCGCGGCGCCCAAGGCATGCGGCGCCTGCGCGGCGGCGGTCACCAGCAGGCCGAGCGCCCAGATGGCGCCGCGGTGCGTGTTGATGCCGCCGGTGGCATCGAGCATGGCCGCCTCGCCTTCACGGCCGAGGCGGCCGATGCGTTCGCGCAACGCAAGCGGTGCGTCGAGCTGTGCGCCGGCCAGCGCCATGGCTTCGAACGCCGGACGCAGGCTTTGCGCCGAATGCACCATCAGCGTCCAGTCCAGATCGTGATGCGCGCCGTTGCCGCGCACATCGACCAGGCCGGGCTTGGGCGACAGCGTCACCTCGTCGATGAGGGCAGATTCGACCAATGCGGCCAATCGCTTCGCGCGCGCTTTCGGGCTGGCGGGCAGGGGCCGGTTGAGGGTGTGTTCCATTACCAGCTCCGGAAGCGCGCAGGCGGATCGTACAGACCGCCGGACCATTCGACGAGGTCGGCGATGCTCTTGGCGGCGAGCAGCTCGCGTCTGGCATCGCTGCGGCGCACGTCGAGGTCTTCGGGCAGCGCGATCAGGCCGTCGCGGCGCATCTGTTCGGTCTTGGATGGGTCATGCCGCAGGCCGATCGACGTGACACCCGCCACCGCGGCAATCATGGCGCGCCGCTCTTCCAGCGAACGGGCCTTGTAGAGATACGCGATGCCGTCTTCGGTCAGCAGGTGGGTGACGTCGTCGCCGTAGATCATGATGGGCGCGAGCGGCATGCCGCTTTGCTTCGCCACGGCCACTGCATCCAGCGTGTCGACAAAGGTGGGCTTGCCGCCCTCCTGGAACGTTTCGACCATCTGTACGACGAGCTTCTTGCCGCGCTCGAGCATCGTCACCGGCTCGGTCATGTCGAGCCACGCGGGCGTGGCGTGACGGCGGCCGCGCGGGTCGTGGCCCATGTTGGGCGCGCCGCCAAAGCCGGCCAGCCGCCCGCGCGTGACGGTGGACGAATGCCCGTCGCCATCCACCTGCAGCGTCGCGCCAATGAAGAGGTCCACCGCATATTGGCCGGCGAGCTGGCACAGCATGCGGTTCGAGCGCAGCGAGCCGTCACGCCCGGTGAAGAACACATCGGGGCGTGCGGCCACGTAGCGCTCCATGCCCAGTTCGGTGCCGAAGCAATGCACGCTTTCCACCCAGCCGGATTCGATGGCGGGAATCAGCGTCGGATGCGGATTCAGCGTCCAGTTGCGGCAGATCTTGCCCTTGAGGCCCAGGCGCTCGCCGTAGGTCGGCAGGATCAGCTCGATGGCGGCTGTGTTGAAGCCGATGCCGTGGTTGAGCGACTGCACGTTGTGCCGCTGGTAGATGCCGCGAATGGCCATCATCGCCATCAGCACGTGCACGGGCTTGATCAGGCGCGGGTCGCGCGTGAAGAGCGGCTCGATGTAGAACGGCTTGTCGGCCTGCACGATGAAGTCGACCCACGAGCCGGGAATGTCGACGCGCGGCAGGTCGGCCGGGTCATCGACGATCTCGTTGACCTGCACGATCACGATGCCGTCGGAAAACGCGGTGGGCTCGACCAGCGCTGGCGTGTCTTCCGTGCTGGGGCCGGTGTAGATGTTGCCGTCGCGGTCGGCCTTGAAACCAGCCACCAGCGAGACATTCGGAATCAGGTCCACCACCAGCCGTGCATACAGCTCGATGTAGGTGTGGATGGCGCCGACTTCCAGCAGGCCGTCGGCCAGCAACTGGCTGATGCGCAGGCTCTGCGGCCCCGCAAACGAGAAGTCGAGTTTGTGCGCGATGCCGGCTTCGAAAATGTCGAGGTGTTCGGCGCGGCTCACGCTCGGCATGATCATGTGCAGATCGTGCAGGCGCTCGGGGTTCACCTTGGCGAGTGAGCGCGAGAGGAAATCCGCCTGCTTCTGGTTGTTGCCTTCCAGCACGACGCGGTCGCCGGGGGCGAGCAGCGTTTCGAGCGCGGCGACGATGTCGCCAGTCGGAATCACCTTGCCGTTTGCAATGCGGCGCGCTGCAGTCAGGCGGCGTTCCTTCTCATCGCGCCGCCGGCGCCACTGGGGCGGGATGGGTGCATTGGCCCCGTTTGCCGATTGGGTGGGCATCGGTTGCATGGGTGGCGTCTCCAGCCTTGTTGGATCGAATGCCCTGTACCGTATGCCGTAAAAAGGCGCACTTCAATCAACCTAGGCGCGGTTTCGTTAGCTTCAAGTTAATGAAACAATGGTGGGAAACCGATCGCAGCGCATCCACAGAACGTGCGCGGAGGAGACCCTGCCATGGCAATCGATGAAGACATCACCCTGAAGAAGCTCGAAGTCTTCCAGTCGTTCATGACGCTGGGCAACATGGCCCGCGTGTCGGAGGCGTTGGGGCAAAGCACGGTGAGCGTGCACCGCGCGCTGCACTCGCTGGAAGAGGGTTTGCGTTGCCCCCTGTTCAAACGCGATGGGCGCAAGCTGATTCCGCTGTCCACCGCCTACGTGTTTGCCGAGCACGTGGAACGGATCCTGGCCGAGTGCGAAGCCGGTGTGCGCCGCACGCGCGAAGCTGCAGGCTTTTCGTCAACGACGCTGAAGATCGGCGGGCTCTATTCGATGACCGTCGGCACGTTGCCGCGCATCTTTGCAGGCCTGAAAACGCGCCGCTCCGCGCTCGACATCGAACTGACCCTCGGCTCGAACCGCAGCCTGCTTGCCAAGCTGGAAGACGGGCAACTCGACGCCATCGTCATCGCGCTGGGCGAGCCGCTGCGCAATCCCGATCTGCTGACCGTGCCGATGTTCGACGATGAGATTCTGTTTGCCGCACCGCTTGGCTCCCCGTATGCCGCATCGGCCGAGATCGACTTGCAGACGGTGCGCAGCGAAAAGTTCGTCGCACTCGGCGATGACTTTGCGACGTACCACGACTTCATGGCCGCCTTCGACAAGGCCGGCTTTGCCCCGCAGATCGCGCTGCGCGTGGGCGACATCTTCTCGCTCATGAACCTTGTGAGCGGCGGTATCGGGTATGCGCTGCTGCCGCGCCGTGTGGCCGATTTCAGCCCCAAGGTGCAACTGATTCCGCTGGCCGCGCGCTATGCGATCAGCCAGCACATCGTGCTGGTGATGCAGCGCAATCGCGAGCGCGATCCGAATCTGTTGGCGTTGTCGGCGGAGTGTCGGTTGTTGGGGGCGCGGTGATCAGTGTGGCGTGCCGTGTGGCCGCTGAAGTCGCCCACTGGTCTGGCTTGGTACTGCTGCGCGCGTCTCGCGCCGGTCGGGGGTGGGGGGCGAGCGATGGATGGTAGCAACGCGAACCTATGGCGCTGTGGTTGCAATCCACAATGGCGCAGCCATCCCCGATGAGCACCGCGCCACACTCGGTCTCGTCCCCATGCGTGGCAACAGGCTCGCCGTCCACCTCCATATCGCAGCGCACCTTGATGATCCTGTTGGGCCCGTGAATCGGGCAGTCCACCCAGTCTGTGCGCCGCGCGATTGGTTTGCCATCGAGCAGGCTCTCTGGCGAGCCCGTTGTGACGTGGCCGCCATGGGAGTGGGGGCAACCCACTGTGATCATGCTTCCGTCCATGCTTGTGCTGTCCTTACTTCTTGTCTTTGATGTTCCCCTGGACGGTACTTTCAGGGAATAGGCTCTTAGGCGCGGCTGCCAATGCCTTGCTCAACGCAGCCAGAAACTCAATCTCAAATTGCTCCGACACATGCCATCGACCGAGTTGCCCCTTCTTTTCAAAGGTAAATTTCTCATCGATTTCAAGCACGCCATTTTCCGAGAGTTTTGCAAGTAGCGGGTCCTCGTATGCGATGCGCAAAGGGCATGACAGTTGGGTGGGCGATTTCTCGGTGCAATCGGCCGTGGGGCTCAAGGACATCACGCGCTGGCTCAATGTTTTTGAATGGCTGACGCCGAACCGGTCCTGCCGATTATTTGTCGGTGAGGCTGAAAGGTCTTTCTTTTGCAACACCTCCAGGCCGTCCATGAACGCTTTGCGGAGCCTCTCGTTTCCGATTGGCGCCCCCAGCGATTCGCTATGTTGGTCGCCACCGTATTGGGTCTGAACAAACTCCGCGGGCACCATAGCGACCTCAAAACCAGAGCCCCCCTCGGCCGCTGGGCGAATGACAAAACCAACGGTCGTCTTCAAATCACCGACCTTGACATCAACCGTGCATCCACGGGAGCGTGAAGTGTTTTCGTATCCGATTTCCCGAATGTTAGACAAATCAGGAGGTCCTGCCTGTATTGCATCGATCGATGACAAGTACGAACTCATCGATATATTGAATAAGGATGCGGATGCCCCCTTCGATTTACAGGCTGGCGTGGTGGGAGGGGCGAGGTAGAAGGCTGCTGCCGCCGCCACAACGCCAAGCCCTGTCGCCCACCCGCCAAAGCGCCACAGCCTTTTACGCCGATTCATCCGGATCGAAATCGGTCTGATTTTTTCCAGAAAACGATCTGGATCCAGCTCACAATAGGAAATTAGCCGGGTCTCGGCCACAAGGTCTTCGTCGCTTTCGGACGTCTTCAAGACCTTGGATGCAACCTCATCCAACATCTCGTCAGGCACGAGACCATGCTTGACCAGCCAATGCATGGCGCCCCCAGGGCTGGCAAACAGCGGGGCGTCAAGGAGAATGCGCTTCGTGCTGACGGCCTTCGTGTCTTGAAGCAATTGGATCGCTTGATCATGGACGGCTTCGGTGATGAAACCGTCCATCAGCAGCACGCTGAGCTTCCATTCGTCGGTGTGCTGGTCAATCTCGATTGCTCGCCAGGCCAACGGGCCCGTACTGGTTGTTGCGGAAGCGGTGGCGATCGTTTGTTCGTGAGTCATGTTGAATTTTTGACAGGTGAATCGAGCGTTGGCGCGATCATCGCGTTAAACACCGCCTGGGATTTCTGTTGCTTGAGGATGGCTTCTGCCTCGGATCGGGTCAGCGCGCCCTCTCGCCTGCGCTGGGGTTCCAGTGCCCACGCGCGTTCCAGGTCTGCCCGCGAGGGCCTGCCGCCTGGTCCGCTGGCGAAACCGATGTAGTCGTCGGCGTAGGGGCGGGCGTACGGGTCGTTGGGTTCGGGCTTGCAGGCTGCCTCAATCTCGGCGGGCCACACCGGGTCGCTACAGGTGGCAAGCACAAGCCAGCGTACCGTCGCGTCCAGCAGCATGAACGGGAAGAAGACGTAGTCGAAGAGCGAACTGAACAGGCTGGAGAGCTTGTCTTCGCGACAAATCTTGAAGCCTTCCCAGAACGATTCGCGGGGGTTCCAGAAGCGGTGCGGCTCGGGCAAATCGGCGGGGCCGTCTTGCATGTAGCGACGGTAGTACTCCCATTGTTGTTGGGCTTGCTCCAGCGTGAACATCAATCGCCCGAGCACGAAGCCGCGCACGACGTTGCCGTTTGCATCCAGTGTGTAGTGGCGGATGTCGTACATGGAATAGCTGGTGGATAAGCCGCCCACCCTACGCTTGCCGATGCAAAAGAACTCGTCGTTGCTCCAGGGCACTTCCCAAAGGCCCTCGCGGTCTTTGGTGCGCATGGCGTAGATGCGCCGCGTCTTGCGATTCAGGCGGATGGGACGGCGCTTGAGGGAAAGCAGATAGCGGCGGGCTGCGTCGCCTCCAATTAGGCCGAAGAATGCAGAAGATGCAAGCCCGAGGATCGTTCCAAATACAGTCGCAATCCAATTTCCATTCTCCCCCATCTCTTCGGCTGAGACATGAAATGGTGTCGATGCAAACATCGCCCCGAGGAAAAGTGAAAATCCGACCGCGACTGCACAGATCAAGAGCAGCATCCCGGCCAACTGCACACGCGTTTGCGATTCGTCGGTGATCTCCAGGCACGTCGAGTCGATACGGTAGACGTTACCAATCTCGAAAATCTCATCGCTCGCGGGTTGGTCAATGTGCAGCCGGTGTTCTCGCTCCCACTCTCCAAGTGGCTTGCCTCTTTGGTAAAAATAAATACGCTCATCTTTTGGCGCAAATCTCATTTCACGCCCTCGTCCTTGACTTCGATTCCCAATTGCACAAACTCCTTCCACTCGGCTTCCATCGAGTGATATTTGTCGGGGTCGGGCCGCTTGGCAAAGCGGCATTTCTGAACCCACTTGAGCGTGGCGGGATCATCCAGCATCGCCAAGCCAACGTTCACGCCAAACAGGATTACAAGGGCCGGCCAGACCGGGACCCCACCAAATATCAGAGGGAAAATATCGGCTGCGACCGGGAGCGCTGCTGCCGCGAGGCCAGAAGCGCTTGAGGTCATATACAAGACCGCGACGAGGCGATTTCCTTTCATGTACTCATCGCCCGCATGGTAAGCATCCCACCCAACAGCCACAGTTGCTCCCGCAAAGCCAATCCACCTTCCCCCGCGCGCCAGTCTTTCTCCCTTCGCCACCCATTCTTCTCGCGGCGTAGCCCGCATGGCTCTTGCCACCAGCGGATGCGTCGGCGCCTTGGACACTGCCACGCCCGCCTGCTCGGCCAGCGTCACTGTGCTCGATGTGCCAGGCGATGCCCCATTCCTGCGTCAGGCGCTGGAAGAATTCGAAGTCGGACTCGTTGTATTGGACTTGGTATTCGCGCTTGGGATAGCGGGCGATGTCGAGGCGGCGCTCGACGGGGAAGATGTAGCCTCCGAGCAGCGTGTCCAGAATCTCCACCACTGTCTGCTGCTGGAAGATGCGGGTGTCGCGGTTGAGCGTGGCGAGCCAAAGCCAGGGGCGCAGCGTGAGACGATATTTGAGTGGGCGGCCGCCGTTGACGGGGATGGGACCGACGATGTCGGTGACAAGCCCGCTGATTTCTCGGGTGCCGGCGTCGGTGCCGTCCAACGCGATGGTGACAGTGAGTTCCTGGCTGCGCAGGGCGTTGGTATCTAGGTCGGCACCGGGGCCGTAGAGGACGTTGCGTTCGTCGGGGGTCTTGAGTTCGATTTCGTACTCGAACAGTTCGCACAGCCGCTCGGTGCCGGAGAGCTTGGAGAACACCAACGCCGGTTCGCCGAGAATCTCGGGCAGGCCTTGGCCCGTGACGGAAACTGTGCGCGCATTCAGCAAGGCAGGACGGTGGCCCATCGACGGTGTTCCAACAGAAGTCATGGAACCCGCGTTTTGCAATGAGCCAACCAGCGGCCAACGCGGGGGAACTGGCAAGGCTAGCTTGCACAGGCCCCGACTTCTATCAGCCCAACAAGAATTCACATGTTGTTGGCGCGTCGAGCGACTCCTTGCGGTACAACGTTCAGTTAGCGGCGAATATCGACGTTACGTGCAATACGACCGCAGTCGTGGATGTATGACGTGCTCCACAGCGGGCAAAGGGCGGGCGAACCCAGGCAGGTTTGGAACACCGACACATAACAATCGGCACGGCCGAAGCCGTACAAGCCTGGCTCGCCCAATGAGGGAGACGAAGCCAAGCCATAGCGGTTGAGGACAAGCACCTATGCTCGGCGCTTGCCCGTTATGTGCGAGGGGTTCCAAGCCTCGATCGCTTTCTCTATGGCACGGAAACGATGGCGCAGAGTGTGCCGATGGCTGCTTCGTCTGAGCAGGGGCTATGGCCGGTCGGATGGTGTCTCGCCGCCCCACGCTCGTGGGAATCCGGCACGCTATTGCCGCACACCAAACAAACCATGCCAGAACGATTCGAACGCACGGCGCGGCGACGCTGGCTCGTCGGGCGCGGACGCTGGTTCTTCGGGCGTCGAGGCTGCGCACGTGTCGGACGCATCCGTTGCAGGCTCGGGCGAGCGGCGCGCTTCCTGCAAGGCCCACACGCTGTCGGCGATGCGCGCGGCCAGTTCTGCATCGCAGTCCCGACCGAGCAGCACGCCGAACAGGACGTCGCGATTGTGGCCATCCTCGGCAAAGCGCATGGCTGTCGCGACCATCGTTTCGTAGCGTTCCTGCGCAAGGCGTTCGCGCTCGCGTTGCGCTTCGCGCTCCTGTGCTTCCTGTGCGTCACGCTCCGCTTGCCAACGCTGCATTTCCTGCGCGAAGACCTCGTCGTAGACGCGCCGCTGCTCAGCGTCGGAGAGGATGGCGTAGGCCTCGCGGATCTCCTGGAACGCCGCATAGGCCTCGGCTTCGCGGCCGGGGTTGCGATCGGGGTGCCACTTCATTGCGGCGCGGCGGTAAGCGCGCTTGATTTCGTCCAGGGTCGCGTCCGGCTGCACGCCGAGGGTCGCGTAGATGGTCGTCATGTGCGGTGTGGCGGCTGCCGGGGGGAAAGTCATCCTAGCATGGGTATGTGGACACTTTTGCGGACCAATGTCGCGCATCGGCACGCGTCGTTGAGCGCGCTTGCATCGACGGATTCTCAAGCGTATAGTTAGCCAAATGGATAACAATGGAATTGCGCTAGACGCGGTATTTCACGCGCTGTCGGACCCAACGCGCAGGGCGGTTATTCAACGGCTCGGCGAAGGGCCCGCGACGGTCAGTGAACTGGCAGGGCCATTCGACATGGCGCTGCCGTCGTTCATGAAGCACATGCGGGTGCTGGAAGGCGTCGGGCTGGTCCGCTCGGAAAAGAGCGGACGA
Organism: Ralstonia mannitolilytica; assembly: GCF_905397375.1. Taxonomy (GTDB): domain Bacteria; phylum Pseudomonadota; class Gammaproteobacteria; order Burkholderiales; family Burkholderiaceae; genus Ralstonia; species Ralstonia mannitolilytica. Next base: position 636,161 of record NZ_CAJPVG010000001.1, on the reverse strand, counting down.
ATCCGGACGTGCATGCTCGAGCGCAAGAAGCTGGCTGCCGCCGAGCGCTGGTTTGAGCAACAGCACGCGATCTGGGCGAGCAGGTACCGCAATCTGGACAACCTCTTAGAGAAACTCCAAGGAGAAGGCAGTGAAGGCTGATCTTCGGTTTGATTTCGTGGTCGACATGCAAAAGAGCAGCCTCACGGTGAGGCGAGAGTTCGCGGCGAAGCGCCAGCTTGTGTGGGATTGCCATACCAAGCGCGAACTGCTCGATCAGTGGTTTGCGCCCAAGCCGCTGACCACCAAGACCAAGCACATGGAATTCAAAGAGGGCGGCTACTGGCACTACGCCATGATCACCCCCGATGGACAGTCGTTCTGGAGCCGCCTGGACTATCAGAAGATCAATCCGATAGACGGCTATGCGGCACTTGATGCTTTTTCCGATGAAGCCGGCACGGTGAATCCTGATCTGCCTCGCGCGCGCTGGGATGTCACCTTTGCCGATGCGAACGAACGCACCCTCGTGACGACCGTGGTGTTGTACAACTCGCCGGAGGATGTGCAGAAGGTCATCGACATGGGGTTGAAGGACGGCATGACCTCCACCCTGGAGCGACTCGACGAACTGCTGCTGACCTTGGCCGAGCGCGACGCGCTGGCCTAAGACCGCGCTCGCAGATGAAAACGCCCCGACCTGTTCGGGGCGTTTTGCGTTGGGTATGCGGCGCTGCGCTTCAGGTGACGGTCAGCGTTCCATTCATCGTCTCGTGGCCCGAGCCGCAGAAGATGTCGCACAGGAAATCGAACGTGCCCGTCTTGTCGGGTGTGAGCGCCAGCCGCACGGTCTGCCCCGGCACCACATCGGCCCGTACGTTGAAATCCGGAATCGAAAAGCCCATCAGGATGTCTTGCCCGGTCAGCTCGAACACCACAGGCACGCCGCGCTTGAGCGTGATCTTGTCGGGCGTGAAAGTGAACTTGCGCGCGTGCACGCGGATGACCGCCGGGCCCTCGCCGTGCGCAATGCAGGCGAGGGCCGCGCCGGCCGCCAGCACGGTGAACTGACGCAGCGCCAGGCGGCGCTTGGGGTTGTGTGCGATGAAGGCGCGCATGTCAGGTGGTCTCCGGGGTCTTGGTGGCGGTGGCTTCGCTGGTGGGTTGGATCGGCTGCTCGGCCAGCGCCCAGGTGGCGGCGTCCTGCTTGCCGTGCTCGGCGATGCTGCGCCAGCCCAGGCCGCGATACGGTGCGGCGGCATCCCAAGGGATCGGGTTGCGTTTTGCCTGCGAGCCCGGCGCGGGCGGTGCGGGCAGCGGGAACATCAGCGAGCGCGCCGAGTGGTGCGCGATGTGCCCGGTCATGTGGTGATGCTCCTGGTGAATGTGGCCGTAGAACACCGTCACGTTGGGGTGCGGCATGAGCAAGTCGATGACCTGCTGGCCATCGCGCGTGGCCCAGTCCCATTGCGGGTACAGATCGAACAGCGGCCGGTGCGTGAACACGACGATGGGCGTGTGCGCCGGCACGGAGCGCACATCTGCCGCCAGCCACGCGAGCTGTGCATCGCCCACGCGCGCGGACGGGTCCGACACGTTGTCGATGGCGATGAAGTGCACGCCCTTGTGATCGAACGAATAGTGCGTGCGGCCGAAGAGTTCGATATAGGCCTCGCCGTTGTCCAGCGAAGCATCGTGCTCGCCGGGCATGGTCCGGACCACGGGCACGTTGAGCCCCGCGGCCAGGTCGCGGAATTCGGCAAGACGCTTGCGGCGCTCCGCCGGGTCGTCGCTGATGTGCGTCAGGTCGCCCGTGAAGATGACGAAATCCGGCGCGGGCGAGAGCGCATTCACGGCGGCAATCGCCTTGGGCAGCGTGCCACGTGCATCGGGGTTGGGTGCGCCCTTGAAGCCCCAGTGCGTGTCGGATAGCTGCACGAAGTAGAAGTCTTCCGGCGCGCGGCCGTTTGCGTGCGCAGTGGCGGCCATGGCCTGCCAGCCGCGCAGGCCGGAGGCGTAGACCGCACCGCCCACTGCCGCGAGTTGCAGGAACTGGCGTCGGCCGGGTGATTGGCTCATGAGGGTCCCCTGGGTTGGATGGTCGAGCCGGCGCGGTGACGGGTGCGCCGGTCCTGCCTGTCATACCGGGGGCGGATGCGGCGTATTCCGCCAAACGCGCGTTTGCCGCGAAATTTCTCGGGTGCGGGAATAAACTGGTTTGCGCCTTGGTATACCCAGGTCAACTGCCCCCAGGCTGCCATGTCCGACCCCGCCCTCGCGCCGTCCGCCGACGCCCAGCGTTTTGCGCTGGCCGTGCTGCCGCATGTCGATGCCGCCTACAACCTGGCGCGTTGGCTCGCCGGCAACACGCAGGACGCCGACGACATCGTCCAGGAAGCCTGCCTGCGCGCGTTCCGGCTGTTCGGCGGATTCCGCGGCGCAGACGGCCGTCCGTGGCTGCTCGCGATCGTGCGCAACACGTGGTACTCCGAATGCGCGCGCCGCAAGCAGGCGCCCGCCCAGCCCTGGGACGAGGCGTTCGATACCACCGACGACGACACCACCGGCTACGGCATCGACCCGGCCGCGCTGCTCGCTCGCGTGGATGATGTGCGCCGCGTGCAGGCCGCGCTGGCACGGCTTCCCGTGCCGTATCGCGAGGTGATCGTGCTGCGCGAGCTGGAGGAGCTGCCCTATCGTGATATCGCGGTGATCATCGAGGCGCCGATCGGGACGGTCATGTCGCGGCTGGCCCGTGCGCGGCAGCAGCTCGCGCGCCTGTTGACCGAAGACGGCGCGCCGCCGCGCACGAACGTGACGCCCATCCGCGCAACGGCGGGCAGCGGCAATCGCCCCAAGGGCACCAAGGAGGCCCGCCATGACCTGTGACGACATCCGCGCCCTGCTTGCTGCGCGCGCCGATGGCGAACTCGCTGCGGCCGACAGCCTGCGCATGGATGCGCACCTTGCCGCCTGCGCCGGCTGCGCGGAGGCGGCCGCGCGCCATGACGCCACCGTGGATGCGTTGCGCCAAGGTTTGCGCGCGCCGGCGCTGTATGCGAGGGCGCCGGCCGACCTGGCCGCCCGCGTGCGGTCCGCCGTGCAAGCCGAGGCGGGCGCGCAACCGGCCTCACCGTCGGCGGCGCGCCGCAGCGCAGGCTCGGCGTGGAAACGCTTGACCGGCTGGCTGGTGGCGCCCGGCACCGGCGTGGGCTGGGGTTTGAGCGCCGGCGCCGTTGCCGCCATGGCGCTTGGCGTGGGCGTACTCGTTGGCCGCCCCGACACCTCGGCGCTGACCGCCCGCGATATCACGGCCAGCCATGTACGGGCGCTGCTGGGCGCGCGCGAGACCGACGTCGTGTCGTCGGATCGCCATACCGTCAAGCCGTGGTTCAACGGCCGCATCGATTACGCGCCGCCGGTCGTGGATCTGGCCGCGCGCGGGTTTCCGCTGGTCGGGGGGCGGCTCGATTATGTGGACGGCCACCCGGTGGCGGTGCTCGTCTATCGCGCGGCCCAGCATCCGGTCGACCTGTACGTGCGGCCCGAAAGCGGCACCGACACGGCGCCCGTCCTGCGCACCGAGCGCGGCTACCAGTTGCTGCACTGGCGCCGTGCCGGTATGGGTTACTGGGCCATCACCGACGCCTCTGCCGATGTGGTGGAAGCCTTTGCCAACGCCCTGCGAGATTGAACCGCACGCGCATGGGCGCGAGGTTCAGGGCCGCAGCAGATCGAACCCGGCCAGCAGCACAATGCCTGCCAGGGCCATGGACGCCAGCGAGTGCTGGCCGAAATACAGCAACGCGGCGGCCAGCCAGCTGGCCGCAAAGAATGCACCCATGCGGTTCATGATTTGCCCCTGAAGTTTGGCCTGCCGTGCTGCGCGCCCACCTCACGCGTGCTGAAAGCGGTACTCCTGCGTCTTGCCGCCATAGCCGTAAGCCGCGGCCCGGACGTCCTGTATATAGATATAGGACTCCTCGTGCAGATTGCCGAGCAGTGCTGAGAAGGCCTCGAACGCCTCGGCGATGTACTGCGCCTTCTCTGCCTTGGTGTTGGTTTCGTCCGTCACCTTGATGTCGAAATAGACGCTGTTCTTGCCCTGCGCAGCCAACGTTTGCCCGCCGACGACCCAGTCCGCCGGGTCGATGTAGTCGATGGCGATGGCCGTCACCTTCGGGTCTTTACCGAGGATGCGCGAGGTGAGTTCGAGCAGCGTGGACGCGATCTTCTGCGTCATCTCGGCAGAACGCTGGGCACTGACTTTGACGTTGAGGATCGGCATGATGATTCTCCTTGTTAATTAGCAATGCAACTATATGTACCAAAAAAAACGCTCAGGTCAGGGTCGAGCGCACACCCCGGATCTTCGTCACCGTATCGGTGAACTCGGCGGTGCCCAGCACACGCTTCAACCGTGCCGTGACGGCGCCGCTCGCTTCATTGAGCGCGGCCCCGATCTTCACCGCTTCGCGCGTCGGAAAGATGGCAGTCTCGCGGCCATCGGCTTCCGTCTTGCGGCGCTCGATCAAGCCCTTGGCTTCCAGCCCATCCAGCGCGCGGGTTGCCGTGGGCCGCGTGATGGACATGGCTGCCGAAAGCTCGCTCTGCAGCATGCCCGGGCGGTCGACGATCGCGCGGAGCATGAAGCCCTGCGGAGGCGTCAGGCCGAACGGCGCAAAGGCGTCTGCCCAGACGCGGTCGAGCTTGCGTGCCAGGGCGGTGGTGTTGAAGTACAGGCAGTGGTCGAACATGGTGAGTTGCATGTTAGACGGTGATGGTTAGATATGCAACTTGTTTTTTCCAGGTGCCATGTCGAAGCTGTGTTGCCGCGGAAAGCTGGCGAGAAAGGCGCCCCAAGTTGGGAACTTCCTTCTCGGGGCGCGATATCGGGTGGGGCTCGGCCTGGGGGCTAGATCAGCGTCGAATCGTCGTCGGAATAGTCGCTGCCGACCAGGTCGCTGTCGTCGAGCAGGCCGAGGCTGTCGTCGCGCGAGGCCGTGGTGGTGGTGCCGGCGCTGTCCCCGTCGAAATAGTTGTTGATCACGGTTTCGGTGGGACCGCCCATCAGCGGCTGCTGGCCAAGGAAGCCGCCACCCCCGTTGTTGTGGTGCAGCAGGTTTTCAATCCCCTGGAACAGGAGCGCGCCGCCGGCCACGCCGGCCGCCGTGGTGGCGATGCTGCCAAGCGTGCTGCCGAGGCCGCCGCTCAAGAATCCTGGGCGCGCGGGCTGGGCCTGGGCCGCTTGCGGTTGAGGCGGCATGGGCGTTGGGGCGGCCTGCTGCGGTGCGTATCCCGGGGTGGACGCCGCGCCTGCGGTGTGGTTGCCCCAGTTGTTGGCCGGGTCCATGAACGCTGTGCTGCGGCCGGCCTGCGCCGCCTGCAGCTGATTCTGCAGAGCGGCAATCTGCGAGCGCGCTGCGGCCAGCGCCTGGTCGAGCAGCATCGCGCGCTGCACGAGCAGGTACGCGGCGTCGGGCTGCTGGGCAACGGCTTGCGTGATGCGCGCTTCGGCGTGCGGGTCCTTCGCCTCGGCGCGCGCCTGGACGAGCTGGGCAAGGAAGGTGTCCAGGGCTTGCATCTCTTGCGGTGTCATGATGGTGCCTTCGAACTGGTATGTGACGAGCCCACTCTAGAAAGCCAAACTTAAGCCAGTATTAAGAACGACGTGCCGCATCGCGCACGTGCCGCTGCATCGCCTGCCTTCGGACATTCCCTGAAATTACTTTACAACTAAACTATTCATGACTAAGGTACTACCGCATTGAACGCGGAGCCGTCATGAAGATCGTCTGTATTGGTGGTGGGCCGGCTGGCCTCTACTTCGCCCTGCTCATGAAGCTGCAGGATCCGTCACACGACATCACCGTGGTCGAGCGCAACCGGCCGTATGACACCTTCGGCTGGGGCGTGGTGTTCTCTGACCAGACGCTGAGCAACCTGCAGCGCGCCGACGCCAAGAGCGCCGCGCAGATCCTCGATGCCTTCAACCACTGGGACGACATTGAAGTCCACATCCGCGGCCAGGTGGTGCGTTCGGGCGGCCACGGCTTCTGCGGCATCGGGCGCAAGCGCCTGCTGAACATCCTGCAGGCGCGCTGCGAGGAAGAGGGCGTCAGGCTGGTCTTTGAAACCGACGTGCAAGATGACACCGCGTACGCCGATGCCGACCTCATCATCGCAAGCGACGGCCTGAACAGCCGCATCCGCACCAAGTACGCCGCCACGTTTCAACCCGATATCGACACGCGCCGCTGCCGCTTTGTGTGGCTGGGCACGCACAAACTGTTCGAGGCGTTCACGTTTGCATTCGAAGAGACCGAACACGGCTGGTTTCAGGCGCATGCCTACCGCTTCGATGACAACACCTCCACCTTCATCGTGGAGACGCCCGAAGAGGTCTGGCGCAAGGCCGGGCTCGACACGATGGAGAAGGAAGAGGCCATCGCCTTCTGCGAGCGCCTGTTCGCCAGGCACCTCGACGGCAACCCGCTGATCTCCAACGCGGCGCACCTGCGCGGTTCGGCACAGTGGATCCGGTTTCCGCGCGTGGTGTGCCGGGACTGGGTGCATGCCAATGCCAATGGCACGCCGGTGGTGCTGATGGGCGACGCGGCGCACACGGCACACTTCTCGATCGGCTCGGGCACCAAGCTGGCGCTGGAAGATGCGATCGAACTCGCACGCAGCATCGGCGAGCACCCGGGCGACCTTCGCGGCGCGCTGGAACACTACGAAGCCGTGCGCAGCGTGGAAGTGCTGCGTATCCAGAACGCGGCGCGCAACTCGACCGAGTGGTTCGAGAACGTCGCCCGCTATGCGAGCCTGCCGACCGAGCAGTTTGCGTATTCGCTGCTCACGCGCAGCCAGCGCATCAGCCACGAAAACCTGCGCCAGCGCGACAAGCGCTATCTCGAACAGTTTGAAGACTGGATTGCCGAGCAGGCAGGTGTCCGGCGCGGGCCGCAGCACGGCCCGGTGCCGCCGATGTTCACGCCGTTCACCGTGCGGGGTGTCACGCTCAAGAACCGCGTGGTGGTGTCGCCCATGGCGCAGTACTCGTGTGTCGACGGCCAGCCGGCGGACTACCACCTTGTGCATCTCGGCGCGCGTGCGATGGGCGGTGCTGGCCTCGTCATGGCCGAGATGACATGCGTGTCGCCCGATGCACGCATCACGCCGGGCTGCCCGGGCCTGTGGAACACGGCGCAGCGCGACGGCTGGGCGCGCATCGTCGAGTTCGTGCACGCCAACACCGACGCGAAGCTCGGCATCCAGCTGGGCCACGCCGGCGCCAAAGGCTCGACCCGTGTGGCGTGGGAGGGCATCGATCTGCCGCTGGACGAAGGGCAGAACTGGCCGCTCATCTCGGCATCGCCGCAGCAGTACCTGGACGGCGTGAGCCAGTGGTCGCGCGCCATGACGCGCGACGACATGGCCCGCGTGCGTGATGATTTCGTCCGTTCGGCGCGGCTGGCGGCGCAGGCGGGTTTCGACTGGCTCGAGCTGCACTGCGCACACGGCTATCTGCTGTCGTCGTTTATCTCCCCGCTGACGAACCAGCGCAATGACGAATACGGCGGTTCACTGGAGAACCGGCTGCGCTTCCCGCTGGAAGTGTTCCACGCGGTGCGCGAGGTGTGGCCGAAGAACAAGCCGATGTCGGTGCGCATCTCGGCGCACGACTGGGTGGAGGGCGGCATCACGCCGGACGATGCGGTGGAAATTGCGCGCGTCTTCAAGGCCGCAGGCGCGGACATGATCGATTGCTCGTCGGGCCAGGTCAGCAAGAAAGAGCAGCCCGTGTACGGCCGCATGTTCCAGACGCCGTTTGCCGACCGCGTGCGCAACGAGGCCGGCATCGCCACCATCGCGGTGGGCGCCATCTCCGAGGCAGACCACGTCAACAGCATCATCGCGGCGGGCCGTGCCGACCTGTGCGCCGTGGCGCGCCCGCACCTGGCCAACCCGGCCTGGACGCTGAACGAAGCCGCGCGCATCGGCTATCTCGACATGCCGTGGCCCAAGCAATATCGCGCAGGCAAGCTGCAGCTGGAGCGCAACCTGGAGCGCGAGCGCGCGATGGCGGCGCAGGCGGCGGGGCTGTCGCCGCTGGAGCAGGCCAACCGCATGCAGGGGGTTTGAGATGGCGACACCTGCAATGCTCAGCGGGCACCACGCCGTTGTTACCGGCGCGGGGCGCGGAATCGGCGCGGCGATTGCCGCGCAACTCGCGGCGCATGGCGCCACGCTCACGCTGATGGGCCGCAACGCCGATGTGCTGCACGCCACCGCCAAGACGTTGCCCGACAGCGCCCGCGCACAAGTCGTGACGTGCGACGTGACCGACGAGGCGAATGTGTCAGCCGCATTCGAATCCGCGCGCGCGGGGCTCGGCCCTATCTCCATTCTTGTCAACAACGCGGGCCAGGCGGAGAGCGCACCGTTTGCCAAGACCACGCTCGATCAATGGCAGCGCATGCTGGCCGTCAACCTGACGGGCACGTTCCTGTGCACGCAGGCGGCGCTGGCCGATGTGCAAGCCTCGGGCCGCGGCCGCATTGTCAACATTGCCAGCACGGCGGGGCAACGCGGTTATCCGTATGTGTCGGCGTATGTGGCGGCCAAGCATGGGGTGATCGGGCTCACGCGCTCGCTGGCGCTGGAGCTTGCGGCGCGCGGCGTCACCGTCAACGCAGTCTGCCCCGGCTATACGGAAACCGACATCGTGCGTGAGAGCATCGACCGCATCGTTGCCCGCACCGGCCGCAGCGCGGAAGAAGCGCGGGCCGAGCTGGTGAAGGGCAACCCGCAGGGTCGGTTGATCGCGCCCGACGAAGTGGCGAACGCCGTGGTGTGGCTGTGCTCCGAAGGCGCGTCGTCAATCACGGGGCAGGCCATCTCGGTATCCGGCGGGGAGGTGATGTGAGCACCGAACGCACCCGGCGCAAAACCGCACTCGCCACGCGCGCCTCAGGCCACCACGCCGTTGTGCATGCGCTGGGCGATGAACGTATCGGCCTGGAAGCCCGCGCGCATGTGGACGACCACATAGACGTCAAGATCTGGCTGCGCCTGTTGGCGTGCAGCACGCAGATCGAACAGCAGATCCGCCAGCGCCTGCGCACGCGCTTCAACACCACGCTGCCGCGCTTCGACTATCTGGCGCAACTCGATCGCCACCCGGACGGGCTGCGCATGAACGTGCTGTCGCGCTACCTGATGGTGACCGGCGGCAACGTCACCGGCCTGACCGACCAGCTGGAGAAGGAAGGGCTTGTCAAACGCGAGGCAGATCCGGATGATCGCCGGTCCTTTCGCGTGCTGCTGACGGATGCCGGCCGCCGCCACTTTGCCGAGATGGCCGCCGAACACGAACGCTGGCTGATCGAAATGTTCGACGGCCTTGGCATGGCCAACAAAGACGCGCTCTATGCGCAGCTCGGCCACCTGCGCGTCCACCTCGCGCAGCGCGAGCAAGAGCTGGACGCCCGCGAAGATCAACCTTGAACGAACCCGACCCAACCATGACCGACCCGAATCACCATGTGGACCCGGCCCTGCTGGCCGGCAACCGCCGACCGCTGGCGGGCTATCAAGCCAAGCACTTTCTGTGGAGCGTGGAAGGCGGCGTTGCCACCATCACGCTCAACCGGCCCGAGCGCAAGAACCCGCTCACGTTCGATTCGTATGCCGAGCTGCGTGACCTGTTTCATCAGCTCAAATGGGCGGATGACGTCAAGGCCATCGTGCTGGCCGGCGCGGGCGACAACTTCTGCTCCGGCGGCGATGTCCACGAGATCATCGGGCCGCTGGTGCAACTGAAGGCGCCCGAGTTGCTGATGTTCACGCGCATGACGGGCGAGCTGGTGAAGACGATGCGCGCGTGCCCGCAGCCCATCGTCGCTGCAGTTGACGGCGTGTGCGCCGGCGCGGGCGCCATCCTGGCGATGTCTTCCGACCTGCGCCTGGGCACGGCGCGCAGCAGGACGGCGTTCCTCTTCAACCGCGTTGGCCTGGCCGGCTGCGACATGGGCGCCTGCGCGATCCTGCCGCGCATCATCGGGCAGGGCCGCGCGAGCGAACTGCTCTACACCGGCCGCTCGATGAGCGGCGAAGAGGGCGAGCGCTGGGGCTTCTTCAACCGCCTGTGCGAACCGGCCGAAGTGCTGAGTCAAGCGCAAGCCCTGGCGGCCGACCTGGCCGCCGGCCCGACGTTCGCCAACGGCATCACCAAGACGATGCTGCACCAGGAATGGACGATGACGATCGAGCAGGCCATCGAGGCTGAGGCGCAGGCGCAGGCCATCTGCATGCTGACCGAAGACTTCTCGCGTGCGTACCACGCCTTTGTCGCCAAGCAGAAACCGGTGTTCGAGGGGAACTGAGATGAGCGACAAAGACTATCTGCAATGGCCCTTCTTTGACGACAAACACCGCCAGCTCGAAGCTGAACTCGACGCCTGGGCCACGAAGCATATTCCGCACGACCACGGCCCGGATGTGGATGCCGAGTGCCGCGCGCTGGTCAAATCGCTCGGCCAGGCCGGCTGGCTGCGCCACGCCGTGGGCGGCACCGCGCAAGGCGGTGCCGCCGAGACCATCGACACGCGCGCCATCTGCCTGATCCGAGAGACACTGGCGCGGCATTCCGGCTTGGCCGACTTTGCGTTTGCGATGCAGGGGCTGGGCTCCGGCGCCATCTCGTTGCACGGCACGCCGGAGCAGCGCGAACGCTATCTGACGAAGGTCGCGCGCGGCGAGGCCATCGCTGCATTTGCATTGTCCGAACCGGAGGCCGGCTCCGATGTGGCCGCCATGGCCTGCGCAGCGCGTGAAGACGGCACCGACTACGTGCTCGACGGCGAGAAGACGTGGATTTCCAACGGCGGCATCGCAGATTTCTACGTCGTGTTTGCCCGCACCGGTGAGGCGGGCTCGCGCGGCATCAGCGCGTTCATCGTCGACGCCGGTACGCCGGGCTTTGAGATTGCGGAGCGCATCGACGTGATTGCGCCGCACCCGCTGGCGCGCCTGCGCTTTACCAACTGCCGCATTCCGGCCAGCCAGCGCGTGGGCGCGGCAGGCGAGGGCTTCAAGGTGGCGATGCGAACGCTCGATGTGTTCCGCACGTCGGTGGCGGCAGCCGCGCTGGGTTTTGCGCGCCGCGCGCTGGACGAAGCGCTGGCGCGCGCCACCACCCGCAAGATGTTCAGCGGCGTGCTGGCCGATTTCCAGCTCACGCAGGCCAAGCTTGCGCAGATGGCCACCGCCATCGACAGCGCCGCGCTGTTGACGTACCGCGCCGCATGGCAGCGCGACCAGGGCCGCAACGTGACGCGCGAGGCTGCCATGGCGAAGTTGACCGCTACCGAGAACGCGCAGCAGGTGATCGACGCCGCCGTGCAGATGTGGGGCGGCCTGGGCGTGGTCAGCGAGCAGCCGGTGGAGCGCCTGTACCGCGAGATCCGGGCGCTGCGCATCTACGAAGGCGCGACCGAAGTGCAGCAACTCATCATCGCGCGCGAGCTTCTGCGTACCGCCACCCCTTCCCAGCCCGCAGCGCACTGACACGTTTATCGAGACGGAGAGCTCGCCATGCCCAGCGCCCATATCGACACCTTCGCCCGCGATCGCCTGCCTCCGGTGGAGCTGCAGCCGGTGTATCGCTTCGACCTGCCGGCATTGCAGTTTCCGGCGCAGCTGAACTGCGCGACGGAGCTGCTGGACCGTCGTGTGGCGGCGGGGGAGGGCGATCGCCTGTGCATCCAGGCGCCGGGCATCCGCTGGACGTATGCAGACCTGCAGGAGCACGCCAACCGCATCGCGAACGTGCTGGTGCACGAGATGGGCGTTGTGCCGGGCAACCGCGTGCTGCTGCGCTCGCCCAACAGCCCGATGCTGGCCGCGTGCTGGTTTGCGGTGATGAAGGTGGGCGCGATTGCCGTCACCACCATGCCGCTGCTGCGCGCCAAGGAGCTGGGGCAGATCATCGGCAAAGGCGAGATCGGCTTTGCGCTCTGCGATGCGCGCCTGATTGACGAGCTCAATGACGCGGTTGCGCAGGCCGCCAAGCCGGTCCAGGTGATGCGCTTTCACGATGACACGCCCGAGGGACTGGAAGCGGCCATGGCACGCCAGCCGGCCACGTTCGTCAACGTCGATACGGCGGCGGACGACACGTGCCTGCTCGCCTTCACGTCCGGCACCACCGGCGTGCCCAAGGCGACGATGCACTTTCACCGCGACATCATGGCCATCTGCGCGTGCTGGCCGCCCCATGTGCTCAAGCCGCGGGCCGATGACATCTTCATCGGCAGCCCGCCGATGGCGTTTACGTTCGGCCTTGGCGGCCTGCTGCTGTTTCCGATGAGCGTGGGGGCATCGACGGTGCTGCTGGAGAAGGCGTCGCCGAACGATCTCGTGGACGGCATCCGCACATTCGGCGCGACGGTGCTGTTCACCGCGCCCACCACGTACCGCAACATCGCAGCGCGCGGAGACGAGTTGCGCGCCACGCCGCTGCGCCGCTGTGTGTCGGCGGGCGAAGCGCTGCCGGTGGCCACGCGCACACTGTGGAAGAACGCCACCGGCATCGAGCTGATCGACGGCATCGGCGCGACGGAGATGCTGCACATCTTCATCTCCGCCGCCGATGCCGACGTGCGCCCGGGCGCCACCGGCAAGACCGTTCCCGGCTATGTCGCCCGCGTGGTGGATGACGCAGGCAACCCCGTGCCGCCCGGCACCGTCGGCCGGCTGGCCGTCCAGGGCCCGACCGGTTGCCGCTACCTGGCCGATGACCGCCAGCGCGCCTACGTGCGCAACGGCTGGAACCTCACGGGCGATGCCTACGTGATGGATGAGGAAGGCTACTTCCACTACCACTCGCGCACCGATGACATGATCATCTCGTCGGGTTACAACATCGCCGCGCCCGAGGTGGAAGACGCGCTGATGCAGCATCCGGCCGTGGCCGAGTGCGGCGTGATCGGCGTGCCCGATGAAGAGCGCGGCCAGATCGTCAAGGCCTTCGTGGTGCTGCATCCCGGCCACGCGCCCGGTCCGGAAATGGTGAAGGCGCTGCAGGATTTCGTGAAACAGACGGTGGCGCCGTACAAGTACCCGCGCGCCATCGAGTTCTGCGCGAGCCTGCCGCGCAGTGAAGTCGGCAAGCTGCTGCGCTATCGCCTGCGGGAGCACAACGCGGCATGAGCTACCACTTCGAGCGCGCCACGCGCATCCGCTTCGCCCACTGCGACCCGGCGGGCATCGTCTACTTTCCGCAGTACCTGGTGCTGTTCAACGGCCTGGTCGAAGACTGGTTCACCGATGGGCTGGGCATTTCGTATGCGCAGATGCTCGGCCCGCGCCGCATCGGCCTGCCCATCGTCAAGCTGCACTGCGAGTTCAGCGCCATCAGCCGCATGGGCGACGACGTGCAGTTCAAGCTGAAGGTGGAGCGGCTCGGCAATGCGTCGCTCACGCTGGGCCTCGATTGCTGGGCCGGCGACGAACAGCGCGTGCGCTCGCAGCAGGTGCTGGTATTTACCGATCTCAATACGCATCGCGCGATTGCCGTGCCGCCGGATGTGCGGCAGGCGATCGAGGCAAGCGTCCCACACTGGAACATCGAATAAGAAGGAATCGCATCATGCAAGTGCTTCTCCCCCCCGGCTGGCCGCGCCCGAAAGGCTATGCAAACGGCGTCTCTGCGCGCGGGCGCATGATCTTCGTGGCCGGCATGATCGGCTGGGATGCGCAAGGCGTCTTCCATACCGATGACCTCGCCGGCCAGGTGCGCCAGGCGCTGCAGAACATTGTCGAGGTGCTGGCCGAAGGTGGCGCCAAGCCCGAGCACATCGTGCGCATGACGTGGTATGTGACCGACAAGCAGGCCTACGTTGAGGCGTATCCGGAAATCGGCAAGGCATTCCGTGAGCTGATCGGAAGCTTCAGCATTGCGATGACGGCGGTGGAGGTGTCGGCGCTGGTGGAAGACCGAGCCAAAGTCGAGATTGAGGTGACGGCGGTGGTGCCGGACTGAGCGCAGAAGCTCGGCATACACAAGGCTTCGTACCTGAGAAAGAAGCCTGTATCGGACAGCGGTTCGAGCGCTGAGGAGGGCCGGCTGCCGGCCGGCCGCATGCACCGTGATGACGTGCGGCGGTCACACTGAAATGGCCCTCTAATATGAGAATTAAAATAATTTCACGACGAAAAAATCGCGGCCGGCGAAATACTGAATCCCAGATTTGGTGCGTTTTCATGCACGTGAATTCGGCCCGATGCACGCTGTTCTCATCGTATTGATTCCATTTCGTGCATGAGGTGCGCGCGATACGACGCGTGCGCCAAAAACGAGTCCCATGGCCGCATCTGGCCGCTGCTCAAGATTTGTCCTGCCATGCCGACAAGTCCGGTCGAAGGGGGCCGGAGAAACAGATCGGTAAATGGCGGCCGCATTTTCTTGCGCGGAATTCTTCTGCCTTCCTGCATGCACCTGAGTGCATCGCCGAATGGCCGGCAATGGTATTGCCCGGCCATGACGTCTCTCTCTTGAAGCGCTGAAACAGGAATGAAGCAAATGAGAATCTCGGATATGAAGATCGGCGTACGGCTAGGTGCGGCGTTCGCGCTCGTCGTGCTGCTGCTGATCGGGACCGCGACGGTCGGCATACAGCATCTGGACGACAACAACACGAAGATGAGCCGGATCGTCAGCGAGCGCTATTCGCTGATCGCGCTGAGCAACCAGATCAAGAACAACGGCTACAAGGCCAACGGCATTCTCAGCAACCTGTTGCTGGCCACTTCGCCTGAACAGAAGGCGAAGTACATGAACGACTACGCGGCCATCCGGCAGGCCAACGGGCAGGCGTACGGGCGGCTCGAGAAGCTGCTCAAGACCGACCAGGGAAAGGCACTGTTCAAGGAGCAGTTCGATGCGCGCTCGGCGTATGGCGCGAGCGTGCGCAAGTTCTTCGAGCTCGTCGATGCCAACAGGCCGGAAGACGCGCGCGTGCTCTACCAGGGCGAGATGAGCCGCCTGCAGGACCAGTACTACGTGCTGGTCGACAAGATGGTCGACCACCAGGCCGCCGAGATGGAACGCGACGTGGGCGAAGCGGCCGAGCAGGGGGCCAGCGCGAAGATCCAGATGATCGTGCTGAGCGTGGTGGCGGCGCTGCTGGCTATTGCCACCGGCGGCTTCATCACGCGCACGATCACGCGACCGATCAATCGCGCCGTGCAGCTGGCCGAAGCGGTGGCGCAGGGCAACCTGACGCATCACCTGGAGGTCGACACGCGCGACGAGATCGGCCGCCTGCTCGGTGCGCTCAAGCACATGACGGAAAACCTGCACCGCATTGTCGGGCGCGTGCGCGACGGCACCGACACCATTACCCGGGCGTCGCGCGAGGTGGCCAGCGGCAACCTCGACCTGTCCAGCCGCACCGAGCAGCAGGCGAGCTCCCTGGAGGAGACCGCGGCCGCGATGGAGCAGCTCACGTCCACCGTCAAGCAAAACGCCGACAACGCACAGGAAGCCAGCCGCCTGGCGTCGAATGCGTCGCAGGTCGCCACCAAGGGCGGTGACGCAGTGGGGGATGCGATCGAGACCATGAGCACGATCAACGCGTCGTCGCGCAAGATCGTCGACATCATCGGCGTGATCGACAGCATTGCCTTCCAGACCAACATCCTTGCGCTGAACGCCGCCGTGGAAGCCGCGCGCGCCGGCGAGCAGGGTCGCGGGTTTGCGGTCGTGGCCGGCGAGGTGCGCAGCCTCGCGCAGCGCAGCGCGGCTGCCGCCAAGGAGATCAAGGGGCTCATCGAGGATTCCGTCAGCCACGTCGGCGCCGGTACCGCCAAGGTCGAAGAGGCCGGCCAGATCATCCGCGACGTGGTGGCCGGCATCCAGAATGTGACGAACATCGTCTCGGAGATCAGCGCATCGAGCCGCGAGCAGAGCCAGGGCATCGAGCAGATCAACGAGGCCATCACCCAGATGGACAAGGTCACGCAGGAAAACGCCGCGCTGGTCGAGCAAAGCGCCGCGGCGGCCCAGGCCCTGCAGGACCAGGCCGATCAGCTGGCTCACATGGTCAGCGCGTTCCGGCTTCATGGCGATCTGTCGGATCGCACGCATGCCGTGCATGGCGGGGCCGCGGCCACGTTGCCCGCAGCGGCTGCGGCCTGGGGCGAGGTCCAGACGCTTTCGTAATCTGTCGTTGCAGTGCCGTCGTTGCAGTGATGTTGCTGTCAGCAGTCCAACGGAGGAGGCACGGGCCGTCGCCAGGCGGCTCGTAGAACAAGGAATCGACGTTGCGCCCGGGCGGTTGCCCGGTGTGGCGTTTCGAGCGGTCCCCGCCGTCTGCCGAACACGTGCCTGCTGACCGACCGCTGTGCCGGCTGGAGGGTTGCGCGCGGGAGCATGGCGTGCCGGTGGTGGGGGCAAACCACGGTGTCTCTTTTCTCGTGAACAACCATGTCTTCACACTCTCCGCAACTTGTCGAAGTGGGGCCGGACCCCACGCTTGCCCCGGTGGCTGCCGCCACCGCTGTCGGCGGCCTGATCGACGCATACCGCGAGCTCGGCTATCGCCGCGCGCGTCTCGATCCGCTTGCGCGCGTGCCGTTGCCCGACGTGCCCGAACTGCGTCCGGCGTTCCATGGCCTGGACCCGGCACAGCGCCGCGAACCGGATGGCACCGCCCTGCCGACAGCGACCACCGTGCAGGAGCTCGAGTGGCAGCTCAGGCGCGTGTATTGCGGATCGATCGGTCTCGATTGCAGCGGTGTGCGCAAGCGCCAGCGCCGTGCGTGGCTTCATGCCCGCATGGAAACCGAACTGCTTGCCCCGCCGCCGGCGCCCGAGCACAAGCGCTGGCTGCTGGGCCGGCTGCTGGCCGCTGAAATGTGGGAGCGGCTGGCTGGCAGCACGTTCGCGCACGCCAAGCGGTTCTCGCTGGAGGGCTGCGAGAGCCTGGTGCCGCTGCTCGACACGCTCATCGAAGAGGCCGGCAACTGCGGCGTACGCCAGATCTTTCTCGGCCTGCCGCACCGTGGGCGCCTGAACGCGCTGGTCAACGTGATGGGGGTGGATGCGCGCGGCATGCTCGAGCGGCTCGATCCGGATTCCGACGTCGCCATCGCGCAGCGCGACCTGCCGTATCACCTCGGGGGCGCGGCCCGGCGCACCGTTGCCGGCGGTGAAGTGTCTCTGGTGCTGGCGCCCAATCCATCGCATCTGCAAAGTGTGTATCCGGTCGTCTGCGGCATGGCCCGCGCGTACGTGGACGAACACCCCGATACACCGTGCGTGCCGATCATGGTGCACGGCGACGCGGCGTTCGCTGGGCAGGGCGTCGTCATGGAAACGCTGAACCTGACCCGCCGCAGCGGCTATACCGCTGGCGGCGTCGTGCACGTGATCGTCAACAACCAGATCGGCTTCACCACGCCCAACGCGATGGACGTGCGCGCGAACGACTACTGCACTGACGTCACCCGCATGGTCGATGCGCCGGTCCTTCACGTCAATGCGGACGATCCGGAAGCCGTCGTGCGCGCAGCACGGATCGCCATCGCATACCGCATGGAGCACGGTGCCGACATCGTCATCGACCTGATCGGCTACCGGCGCCTGGGCCATTCCGAGCACGACACGCCCGCCCTCACGCAGCCCGCATTGCATGCGGCCATTGCGGCGCATCCCACGGTCACCGAGCAGTATCACCCGGCCAGCGCGGCATCGACGCGCCTGGCCGACCTGCGCGAGCACGCGCTGCGGACGCTGGTGGCGGGGCATGCCGCAGCGGTGTCCGCCGCGGATGCGGTAGCTGGCCCCGCGTGCACGCGGCGACCGCTTCAGCCGCTGTCGTTGCGGCGCCTGCAGGCGCTCACGCAAACGTTGACCACACCGCCCGACGGTGTCCTGCTGCACGACGTGGTGCGCGGTCTGTGCGAGCGCTGGCGTACGGCGGTGTCGGACGGCGAGCAAGCGGCCGACTGGTGCATGGCCGAAAACCTGGCCTATGCCACCTTGCTCGAAGACGGCCACAGCGTACGGCTGTCCGGCATGGATGTGGGCCGCGGCACGTTCATGCACCGCCATGCGGTATGGCACTCGCAAGCGACGCAGCCTGCCGAGCGCAGTCCGTACGTCCCGCTGCAGCACCTGGCGCCACACCAAGGTGGGTTTGACGTCCTCAACTCGCCGCTGTCGGAAGAGGCTGCGCTCGGCTTCGAGTACGGCTATAGCGTGCAGACCCGTACGCGGCTCACGCTCTGGGAGGCGCAGTTCGGCGATTTCGTCAACGGCGCCCAGGTCTTCATCGACCAGTACATCGCATCGGGCGAGTACAAATGGGGTTGCCGGTCTGCGCTCGCGATGCTGCTGCCGCACGGCCATGAAGGCGTCGGCCCCGAGCATTCGAGCGGGTTCCTGGGCCGCTTCCTGCAACTGTGCGCGGACGGCAACCTGCGCGTCGTCATGCCGTCGACCTCCGGCCAGTGGTTCCACCTGCTGCGCGAGCAGGCCGCGCTGACCGAGCCCAAGCCGTTGATCGTCATGTCGCCCAAGGCGGAGCTGCTGGGTCATGCACGTTCGCATGCGCGCGTGCGCGACCTTGTCGAGGGCGCGTTCATGCCGGTCTTGCCCGACACCGCAACGCGCGATCCGGACGCCGTCACGCGGGCCGTGCTGTGCAGCGGCAAGTTCTTCTATGAACTGCTCGCACAGCGCGAGCGGGAGGGGCGCGCCGATGTCGCGCTGATCCGCGTGGAGCAGCTGTATCCGTTCCCCCAGCACGCGCTCAAGGCCGCGCTGGAGCGATTCCCGAACCTGGCGGAAATCGTCTGGGCGCAGGAGGAAGACGCCAACCAGGGGGCATGGCGCTCCGTGCGCGACGCACTGGAGGGGTCAGTACCGAAGGGCAGTCGCCTCGCCGCGGTGTGCCGTCGGGCTACGCCGTCGGGGGCGCATGCGTCGGTGCGTGCGCATCAGGCCGAGCAGCGCCGTCTGGTTGCGGCGGCGTTCGCGGCGCTGTCTTGATCGGCGCGGCGTGGGCACGCCGGGCTGCGGGTACCGTATTCGAGTGGAAACGTTACCCGCCGCTCGGACGTGCGCGAGGGCGTTGCCCGTTCAGCGGCAGCGCCCAAAAGAAAAGGGAGCCGAAGCTCCCTTGATGAGACGTCAGCCGTTCACGGCGGCGTCCTTGACCTTCTTCAGCGCCCGGACCTTCACCCGCACCGTTGCCGGCTTGGCCTCGAACCACTGTTCCAGGCCCGTAAACGGGTTCTTGCCGAAGCGGCGCTTGGTCGCCGGCACCTTCACCGACGTCACCTTGAACAGGCCCGGCAGCGTGAATTCGCCAGCGCCCTTCTTGTGCAGGGCGCCCAGGATGGTGTGCTCAAGGTGCTGAAGCACAGCCTTCACCGACTTGGCGTCGACGGCGGCCTGCTCGGCCAGATGGCTGACCAGGCTCGCCTTGGTGAACGTGTTCTTCAGCGGCTTGACGGCCGGTGCCGCGGCAGCGGCTTTCTTGGCCGGTGCGGTTTTCTTTGCCGGTGCGGCTTTCTTTGCTGCGGTCTTGGTTTTCGTCGCCATGGGATGCGTAGATTGGATTGAAATGGGCCATCCGGGATGGGCACGCAATGGCGTGCGGGGGCAAGCATAGCACCACGTTGGGAACGGCCGGGCAGAAAGGGGGGGCGGCCTCGTCTGCCTGTGGCGGCACGACGTTCCGCATAAATCCAACTCAAATCCTGTTCAATCGTACGAAAATGTGGCGTATCCCGCGACATTTCGTTGACGTTATCCCGTCCACCGCGTTTCATGTAAGCGAATCAGCGCTCGCATGGAGACGCATGTGCAACACGAAGACAACGCAACGCCACGGTATCGAAGCGGTACAGCCGCCCGCATGGCCCGGATGCCTGTGTCCACGCTCCGTGTGTGGGAACAGCGCTACGGCGTGATTTCGCCCGCCAAATCGGAGACAGGCCAGCGGTTGTATTCCGGCGAAGACGTCCGGCGCCTGGCGCTGCTCAGGACGCTGGTCAATCGCGGACACGCGATCGGCACGATTGCACGCATCAGCAGCGCCGAGCTTGAACAGCTTCTGGAAGCATCACAGGCCAGCGAAGAGCCGGGTCCGCCCGTGGCCGGGCACGCTGCAATCTCGCTCGCCGTTTGTGGCAGCCTGCTGGCCGAACGCGTGCGGCGCAGGAAAACCACGCTCGCCTCCCTCGGCGTTGACGCGGTCTCTGAACTCCCCGCCCTGGATGGACACGTGCCGCCTGCGGTACCGGCTGGTACGGACGTCCTGATCGTCGACGCGGCTTCCTTGCAGCCTGACACCGCGCAAGCCATCCTGGTGGCAGCCCGCAGCACGGGCACGCGTGCGGTGGGCGTGATCTACAGCTTTGGCACGGTCCGCGCCACCGACATGCTGCGCGCCGCCGGTGTGCGCCTGTATCGGGACCCCAACGCCCAGGCCGAACTGGACCAGATACTGAACGAGTTGACGCAGCTCGTGCGCGTCGACGTTGTCTACGGGAAGCTCGAGCCCCTGCGTCGGAATGCGCGCCGTTTCACCGACCGCCAACTGGACATCTTTGCCAATGCGTCACAGACGATTGCGTGCGAGTGCCCACGGCATCTTGTCGACCTGATCCGGCAGCTCGATGCCTTTGAGCGGTTCAGTGACGGCTGCGCGGTGCGCTCGACGCTCGATGAGCAACTGCACCGGCATCTGGGCGATGTCGCCAACCGCGCGCGGCTGATGCTGGAAGACGCGATGGAGTTCGCCATACGGGCCGAGTCGATGCATCCACCCGCCACTTAGCCGCGTATACGCAACAGAGCGCCGCCAGGGCGCTGTGCTGAGCCGGCATGGGCGGTGAGCGCCGCCCGCTTTTCGGAGGCATTTCAATGAAACTGACTTTGGATCCGCCCGGGTTTGCCGGGGCGGCTGGCAGCGTGCCGCTTTCTGTCCGGATTCGGGAGCGGCTGATGAGTGCCGGCCACCGTTTTCACGCCAACGACAACATCGCCGCCTACCTGCGCGAGGGTGAACTGGACCTGCTCCAGGCAGAGGTGGAGGAGCGCCTGCAGGCGGTGCTGCGCGCGCTGGTCATCGATGTGGAACAAGACCACAACAGCCGGGAAACCGCGCGCCGCGTCGCCAAGATGTTCGTGCGCGAGGTGTTTGCCGGCCGCTACGTCAAAGCCCCCGAAGTGACGGCGTTTCCGAATGCGGAGCGGCTCAACGAGCTGATGGTGGTCGGGCCGTTGCGGGTGCGCAGCGCCTGCTCGCACCACCTGTGTCCGGTGATGGGGCGCGCGTGGGTCGGCGTCATGCCGCGCCAGGACTCCCAGTTGATCGGGCTGTCCAAGTACGCCCGGCTGATCGACTGGGTCATGAGCCGTCCGCAGATCCAGGAAGAAGCCATCAAGCAGATCGCCGATTTGCTGGAAGACCGCATGGCGCCCGACGGCCTGGCCGTTGTGCTGGAGGCCGAGCACTACTGCATGCACTGGCGCGGTACGAAAGACGACGAGTCGCGCATGGTGAGCAGCGTGATGCGCGGCGTGTTTCTGACCGATCCCAGCCTGCGGCGCGAGTTTCTTGCGCTGCTGCCCGGCCGCCACGGCGGATGAGCGCCCAGCCAATCCAAGAGGCATCGCCTTGAACATTCTTCAGTTTCCTGCAAAGCGCATTGCCGTGGTCGGCTCCGGCATCTCGGGGCTGGCGGCGGCGCATTTTCTTGCGAAGCGGCACGCCGTGACGCTGTTCGAGGCCGCGCCACGGCTTGGCGGGCACACCAATACGGTCGACATCGAGGAGGGCGGGCAGGTCTTTGGAGTCGATACCGGTTTTCTCGTGTTCAATACCCGCACGTATCCGAACCTGATTGCGTTGTTCGATGAACTTGGCGTAGCGCATTGCGAGAGCGACATGTCGTTCAGCGTGTCGGTCGACGGCGGGGCGCTGGAATGGGCCGGCACCAGCCTCAGCACGGTCTTTGCGCAGCCGCGCAATCTGGTGTCGGCGCGGTTCCTGTCGATGCTGAGCGACATCCTGCGCTTCAACCGCCAGGCGCACGCCAATCTGGCCATGGCGCGCAACGAGCGCCACAGCCTCGGCACGCTGCTGGCGGCCGGCCGCTATGGCGAGCCATTCTGCGCCCACTATCTACTGCCGATGGCAGCCGCCATCTGGTCGACGCCGAGCCGCGAGATCCTGGCGTTTCCGGCCGAAACATTCCTTCGGTTCTGTCTGAACCACGGCTTGCTGCAGGTCTTCAACCGGCCGCGTTGGCGGACCGTCAAAGGCGGCGCGCGCAGCTATGTGCAGGCGATTGCCGGCCGGCTGGCCGATGTGCGTGTCGGCACGCCGGTGCGCGGCATCCGCCGGGCAGAGGCCCATGTCGATATCCGCACGGATGCGGGAAGCGAGCGATACGACGCCGTGGTGCTCGCCACGCATGCACCGCAGACGTTGCAGCTGCTCGACGATGCCACCGACGACGAGCGCGCCGTGCTGGGCGCTTTCCGGTATCAGCCCAACACCGCATTCCTGCATCGGGATACCCGCCTGTTGCCGCGTCGGCGGCGCGTGTGGTCGGCCTGGAACTATCTGGACGCGCCCCACGCCGGCGCAACGGCGGGCGCGCCGTGCGTCAGCTACCTGCTGAACCAGCTGCAACCGCTGCCGGTGACGACGCCCGTGGTGGTCACGCTCAATCCATCCGCGCCGCCCGCGCCCGAGCTTGAGTATCGGCGCTTCGAATACGAGCATCCGGTGTTCGACCAACCGGCCATCGACGCGCAGGCCCGCCTGCCGGCATTGCAGGGCCGCAGCCGCACCTGGTTTGCGGGCGCCTGGACCGGCTACGGATTCCACGAAGACGGCCTGAAGTCCGCGCTGCGCGTCGTGGCGGATTTCGGCTGCGCTCCGGCCTGGGCACAGGTGGCGCCATGAACGGCGACGCACAGCTTCTCGTCGGCCAGGTCATGCACCGTCGCCTGCGGCCGGTCGCCAATCGCTTCGTCTATCCGGTGTTTGCCGTGCGGGTGAAGCTCTCCGCGCTGGGTCGCCTGACCGGAGCGTGGTTCGGCGTCGACTGCCTCCGCCCGCTGTCCTTGCGCGTGCGTGACTACGGCCCGCGCGACGGCACGGATCTGCTCGCGTGGATACGTGGCGTGCTGAGCAGCGCGGGTTTGCCTGCCGATGGCGAGGTCTGGCTGCAGACCTTTCCGCGCATTGCCGGCTGGATGTTCAACCCCGTCTCGTTCTGGTATTGCCACGACGCGGCCGGCACGCTGCGCGCGGTCTTGGCCGAAGTCAACAACACCTTCGGGCAGCACCATCGATACCTGCTGTGCGCGCA
Organism: Ralstonia mannitolilytica; assembly: GCF_905397375.1. Classification (GTDB taxonomy): domain Bacteria; phylum Pseudomonadota; class Gammaproteobacteria; order Burkholderiales; family Burkholderiaceae; genus Ralstonia; species Ralstonia mannitolilytica. The sequence continues at coordinate 612,776 of NZ_CAJPVG010000001.1, read as the reverse complement.
CGACGGCGGGGCCATCGACGCGCACACCGTGCTGACGTGCCGCAAGCAACTGCATGTCTCGCCGTTCTGCCGGGTCGAGGGCGGTTATCGGTTCCGCTTTGCCGAGGGCGCTGCAACGGCGCTGGTGCGCATCGACTATCACGACCGAGACGGCGCCTTGCTGCAGACCGCCATCGGTGGCCGGTTGCAGCCGTTCGATGCCGCCCACCTGCGACGCGCGCTGCTGCGCCAGCCTTTGCTTGCACTGCAGGTCATCGGCCGCATCCATTGGCAGGCCCTGCGCCTGTGGTTCAAGGGCGTGCCGTTTTTTGGCCGCGTCCCGCACGACAGATCTTCTCCGGAGAACTCCCGATGACAGCCTCGCGCTCCCTTGCCTGGGTGCCGCCCCATGTTCCTGCTGCCGGCCGGCTGTTTCTAGCGCTGGCCGGGCGGCTGCGGCACGGCGTCCTTCACCTTGTCACGCCTGATGGCGAGGTGCAGATCGGCGATGCCCCGTCGCCCCTCGTGGCAGATCTGCGCATCACCGACTGGCGCGCCTGCGGACGCATCCTGCGCAGCGGCGACGTGGGCTTTGCCGAAGCATATCGCGACGGATGGATCGACTCGGGCAACCTCACCAACCTGCTGCGGCTGGCCATCGTCAATGCGGCCACGCTGGACCAGGCGATCTTCGGGAATGCGCTGGCGCGCTCCGTCCTGCGCCTGCGCCACCTGCTGCGCCGGAACAGCCGCCGCGGCAGCCGTCGCAATATCCATCTGCATTACGACCTGGGTAACGATTTCTATCGCCTCTGGCTGGACGAAGGCATGGCGTATTCGTCGGCCTGGTTCAACGGCAATCTGCGGCATGGCCTTGCTGAGGCGCAAGCCGCCAAGTACCGGCGCGTGTGCGACCTGCTGAGGGTAGGGCCCGGCATGGATGTGCTGGAAATCGGCTGCGGATGGGGCGGCCTGATGGAGATGGCCTGCGCGCGCGGTGCACACGTGCACGGCATCACACTCTCGGAAGAACAGCGCCGCTATACGGCCGAGCGCCTGGCCGACGAGCCCCGGGCCCGCGTGGAGCTGCGTGACTATCGGGACCTGGACGGGGCGTACGACGCCATCGCCTCCATCGAGATGTTCGAGGCCGTGGGCGAGGCGTACTGGTCGAGCTACTTCCGGACGCTGGTGCGCTGCCTGCGGCATGGCGGCCGGGCGCTGGTGCAGAGCATCACCATCGACGAAGCGCATTTCGAGCGCTACCGCGCCGGCACCGATTTCATCCAGCAGTTCATCTTCCCGGGCGGCATGTTGCCCAGTCGCGAGCGCTTTATCCGGCTGGCGGAGCAACACGGTTTGCGTGTGGTCGACCGCCTCGACTTCGGCCGCGACTACGCAGAGACACTGCGCCGCTGGAGCCAGCGTTTCGAAGCCCGCCTGGAGGCCGTGCGCGCGCTCGGCTTCGACGAGCCCTTCATCCGCATCTGGCGGCTGTACTTCGCTTACTGCGAGGCCGGCTTTGACGAGGGGCGGATCGGCGTGTCGCAGTTTCTGCTGCAGCGGGGGTGACGATGTCGGCGATCGGCGTTGCACTGGTTGCGCTGGTGTTCCTGGTGGCGGTGTTCAGTGCCGTGTGGGCATGGCAGCTGAGCACCAGGAACGCCGGCATGGTCGATCCCGTCTGGGCGTTCTCGCTGGGCGTGGTGGCGTTGCTCTACGCGGCGCTGAGCACCGGTTCGTTGCCGGCACGCTTGCTGGTCGGGGCCGGCGGTGCGGTGTGGGGTGCGCGCCTTGGCTGGCACCTGTGGCGGCGCAACGCCGGCAAGCCGGAAGACGCGCGCTACCGCAAGTTGCGTGAGGAGTGGGGCCCGGCCGCATCGCGAAACATGTTTGGTTTCTTCCAGTTGCAGGCGGTGGTCTCGATGTTTCTGTCGATCGCGTTTGCCGTGCCGAGCTACCGGCAGGATTCCCCCAGCGCTTTCGCCATGGCGATTGCGGTGGCCCTGTGGTTGGTGGCTGTGGCGGGCGAGGCCGTGGCAGACGGGCAATTGCGCCGCTTTGCAGCCGACCCGGCCAACCGTGGCAAGACCTGCCAGGTGGGGCTGTGGCGCTATTCGCGGCATCCCAACTATTTTTTTGAATGCGTGCACTGGCTGGCCTATGTGCCCCTGGCGCTCGGGTCGCCCTGGGCATGGCTCACGCTGTTGCCGCCCGTGGCCATGGCGTGGTTGCTCGTCAAGGTTTCGGGCGTTCCGATGCTTGAGGCCCACATGCACGCCACGCGCGATGACTATGCCGAGTACGCCCGCACGACGAGCGTACTGATCCCCTGGCCGCCGCGCCACTGATACCAGACGTACAGATCCAAGGAGCCCACATGACTGCACTGTCCACGCCGACCCTACCGCCGCAGGCTGCGGCCGACGCCAGTGACGGCTGGCTCATCCAGTGCTGCGAGCGCGGATGGCTGCCGGATGGGCTCGTGCGCGCCGGCATGCGCGCCCTGATGCGCCAACGCCTGCGAGACGAAGGTCTGAACGACGGCGAACTGCGTTCGCGTCGTTTCAATGCACTGCTGGACGAGCTGCACGGCAGCCCCATCGCCATCGAGACAGATGCGGCCAACACGCAGCACTACGAATTGCCGCCCGCCTTTTTCGAGGCCCATCTGGGGCCGCAGTTGAAATACTCCTGCGCCCTGTACCCGACTGGCAACGAAACGCTGGCCGAGGCCGAAGAGGCAATGTTTGCCTGCTACGCCGAGCGCGCCAGCCTGGCTGACGGTCAGTGCATTCTGGATCTGGGTTGCGGCTGGGGGTCGTTGTCGCTGTGGATGGCCAAGCGCTATCCCAACGCACGCATCGTGGCGTTGTCGAATTCGCGGGGCCAGCGCAACTGGATCGAGGCTCGCGCCGCCGAGCGAGGCCTGACGAACCTGACCGTGCACACCGGAAACATCGTCGATTTCGAGTTTGCCGAGATGCCCAAGGGCGGCCGCTTTGACCGTGTTGTCTCGATCGAAATGTTCGAGCACATGAAGAACTACGGCCTGCTGTTGAGCAAGATCGCGCGATGGATGCGACCGGACGCGGTGCTGTTCGTGCACATCTTTGCGCATCGCACGCTGGCGTATCACTTTCAGGTGCAGGACGGCACCGACTGGATGTCGAAGTACTTCTTCACGGGCGGCACGATGCCATCGGAGGCGTTGCTGCTGGAATTCCAGGACGACCTGCGCATGGCGCGGCACTGGTGGGTCAGCGGCACGCACTACGCGCGCACCGCCGACCATTGGCTCGCCAACCTGGACGCGGCCCGTGATCGTTTGATGCCGGTGTTCGTCCAGACCTACGGCAAGGCCCAGGCGGCCGTGTGGTTTCAGCGCTGGCGCATGTTCTACCTGGCAGTCTCGACGTTGTTCGGTTATGCAAACGGCAACGAATGGGGCGTGGCGCATTACCGGTTCGTCAAGCGCTAGGCACCGCAGCGGTAGTCAGGGCGAAATGCCGGTGCCATCGGTGCGCTCGCCCATCCACACCAGCAGCGGCATCCATATCGCCCAACCGATGGCCAGTGTGCCGAGCGTGGCAGCCATCTCTGAAATGTGTGCGGCCCCAAGCGCTGCGCCCGCACGAAACGAGAGCGGGCCGGCAACGGCTCCCAGCAGCATCGCCAGCCACCATCTGCCGCGCAGCCAACGAAAGAGGACATTCACTTGGATCGCGAACAGCACCCACAGCGCCAGCAGCCAGGGCGGTGCGAATCCGGCCCACAACGTGCCGTGCGGATAGGCGATGAGGCCGGCACGTATCAGGGCGGTTTCCCACGGCGCCGCCAGCACCACGACCCACACCACCAGCCGCAACTCCCACCGCGGCTGGGGGGCTTGCCGCAAGTGCAGCGCCAGCAGTCCGGCGACGAAGACGATGCCGACCCACGCGGCGTCGCGCGCGGCACTCAGCACGCAGACAAACCAGCCGGCCTGTCCGGCCACCGCATAGAGGAGAGCACGATGAGAACGCATCAAAGAGGCCCTCGTGGGGTCATCCTGTCAGGTTGGGCACGTTGTCTGGCCGTCGTCACGCTGGCGCTGGCCAGCACGGCCTGCTCCGGCCCACCGCCGAATCCGAACCCGCTGGCGGCCGTGCCGCTGCAGACGGTTTCGGTCGACCTGCCGCGCTACATGGGGCGTTGGTATGTCATCGCCAACATTCCGTACTTTGGCGAGCGGGGCAACGTCGGCAGCTATGCCGAATGGTCGCTGCGGCCCGATGGCCGTATTGACGATGCGTACGTCTATCGGCCCGGCAGTTTCGACGCGCCGTTCAAACGCATGCAGTTCGTCGATTCGGTGGTGGACGGCAGTGGCGGCGGCGAATGGCGCGTGCGGTTGTTCTGGCCCATCTATGTGTCGCAACTGACGCTGTATGTCGACCCCGAATACCGCGTGACCCTGCTCGGCTATCCGGACAAAAGCCTCGGCTGGGTGTTCTCGCGCGAGCCCAACATGAGCGATGCGGACTATCGCGCGGCATTGGGCCGTTTCCAGGCCATGGGTTACGACATTTCGCGTTTCCGGCGCGTACCGCAGTTCCCGAGCCAGATCGGGCAACCGGGCTTCCAGTCGCCGGGAGACGCCAACTAGCCGTGCGCGCATCAACGTGACTTGCCCAGAAGGTGACGGCGCAAGGACGGAGCGCGCGTGCCGGGTGCCAGCCAGATATCGAAAAAGGCGCGCGCAAACGCGGGATCGTTCACCTCGGTCGTCAGTTGTCCATTTGCGTAGAAGCGTGCGCCGCGGCCGGGCAGATACACGCCGCACAAAGTGTCGCCCGGTTTGACATCGGGGAAGGCGGGCGTCATGGCGCGCTGCCATTGCGCGAGCGTGTCGTCTGGCGGCACGGGGCTCTGCAGCCGGCGAATTTCGTCGATGGCGGTTTCGATGAGGCGGCTTCGTTCGATTGCGCGCCGGTATGTCACTTCCAGCGCAAAGGGCGCGTCATAGCTGGGCGGGAGTTCAGCGCTCCACAACTGCGCGTCGTAGAGGCAGAACCCCAGCAGGCACAGCGCTCCCTTGCCTGACAGCTGCGGCGCGGGCACCGTGTCGCGGCAGTCGGCCCAGGCGCCGACGCTCATGATGGAAGACAGGACAAGCGCCAAGGCTCGGGCGGCGTGAACGCGTTTGGCAGGCATATTCCGAGGGCGTGCGTGGGGTCAAGCGTTGAACAGGCTGCTTTGAAAGTCTACTGACAGAGCCTCTGACGCGGAGGCGCCGGTGCGAAATTTTCTCGATGCAAATCGTGCTCATGGCTTACACCGATCTGCAACGGGATTCATCGGGTGTAGACGCATTTGCCAACGCAAAGCGTGTTCATTGGTTGGAATGCGCCGCGCGTTCTGCTGCATTTCGTTGACGCGCTGCGTGGTGCAGCGTTTCATGTCGCCATGGGCGGCATTCATGTAGGGAGGAGTTGAATGGCAGATGCGTTGACAACCGCGTTTCAACGCGCGAAGCGTGGCCTGCGTGCAGTGCGCGCGCGCTTGCAATGGTGGGCACTGGTGCCGGTGCTGGCAGGCACGATGCTTCTGGCAGGCTGTGTGCCGACGAGCCCGCCCGAAGGCATCACTGCTGTTACGCCGTTCGATCTTCAACGGTATCAGGGGCGCTGGTACGAGCAGGCACGGCTCGATCATTCGTTCGAGCGAGGCTTGACCGACGTATCGGCCACGTACCAGCCCCAACCTGACGGCAGCGTGCGTGTGGTCAATCGTGGCTTCGATCCGGCCAAGAATGAATGGCGCGAGGCGGTCGGCAAAGCGCTGTTCGTGGGCAGCCCCGATACGGGCTCGCTGAAGGTGTCCTTCTTCGGTCCGTTTTATGGTGGCTATCACGTGGCGGCGCTCGATCCGGGCTATCGCTGGGCGCTGGTTGTCGGGCCGGACCGCAGCTACTGCTGGGTGTTGACGCGGGACAGGCAACTCGATCCCGCGCAGCGGGAGGCGATCTTTACGCGTGCACGTGCGCTGGGCATTGATACGAATGCGCTCATCTTGGTATCCCATGAGCGGCAGGATCCGTCTCAGTAGCGCGAGGGCGTATGCACAAGACCGAAGGCGAGCACGCGGCGCAATGACATGAACCAACGCGCAAAGATTCTCCGGCTGGTGCTGGGCGATCAGCTCAACCCGCTGCATTCATGGTTTGCGGAGGTGGACGCGGACGTCGTCTACGTGCTGATGGAAGTGCGTCAGGAAACGGACTACGTCCTGCACCACGCGCAGAAGATCCTTGCCATCTTTGCGGCCATGCGCGACTTTGCGCGCGGTCTCCGGGCGGCGGGGCACCGCGTGCGGTATGTGGCGATCGACGATGAAAGCAACCGCCAGTCCGTGACCGAGAATCTCGCCGCGCTCGCCCGGCACTACGGCGCCGAGCGGGTCGAATGGCAATCCCCTGACGAGTGGCGCCTGGATGAACAGTTGCGTCGTTGGGCGCCAGCGCAGTCGCTGTCGACGTGCGAGGTCGATACGGAACACTTCCTGACGGGCAGGCATGAACTTGCCGCGATGTTTGACGGCCGCAAGCAATGGCTCATGGAGCGGTTCTATCGCGAGATGCGCCGCCGCTTTGGTGTGCTGCTCGACGGCACGGGGGCGCCGGAGGGCGGACAGTGGAATTTCGATCATGACAACCGCAAGCCGTGGCGCGGCTCGCCGCCGGAGCCCGCCGACGCGCGTCCTGTGCATGACCACCGGGCGTTGTGGGAGACCATCGAACGCAGCGGTGTGAAGTCGTTCGGCAACCCGCAGGCCGGGGCATTGCGGTGGCCCTTGAACCGCGCTGAAGCGCTGGCCTGCCTGGACGCGTTTGTCGGGCAGGTGCTGCCGCACTTTGGCGATTTTGAAGATGCCATGAGCAGCAGCCACCAGCGGTTGTTCCACTCGTTGCTGTCTTTTTCGCTCAACGTGAAGATGCTGAATCCGCGCGAGGTGATCGATCGCGCCGAGGCAGCGTATCGGCATGGCAAGGCACCATTGCCTGCCGTGGAGGGGTTTATCCGCCAGATCCTGGGCTGGCGCGAATATGTACGCGGCATCTACTGGGCGCAGATGCCCGGGTACGCTTCGAGCAACGTGCTGAACCACGATGCGCCGCTGCCGTCCTGGTTCTGGAGCGGAAAGACGCAGATGCGCTGCCTGCAACTCGCCATCGGCCAGTCGTTGCAAACCGCTCATGCCCATCACATTCAGCGCCTCATGGTGATCGGCAACTTCGCCTTGCTGGCGGGGCTCGCGCCGGACGAGGTGCACCGCTGGTACCTCGGCGTGTACATCGACGCATTCGAATGGGTGGAGCTGCCGAATACGGTGGGCATGAGCCAATGGGCAGACGGCGGCCGCATCGCCACCAAGCCGTATGTCAGTAGCGCCGCTTATCTTTCCCGCATGAGCGATTACTGCAAGGGCTGCCATTACGACAGCAAGCAGCGCGTCGGTGAGCGCGCATGTCCTTACAACGCGCTGTACTGGGATTTCTTTGCGCGCCACAGTGAAGTGTTCGGCCGTAACCCGCGGCTGTCGATGGTCTATCGGCAACTCGCCAAGATGGAACCCGAAGAGCGCGACGCCCTGCGCAAGCGCGCCGAAGACGTGCGCGCAAGGCTGGAGGCGTTATGACTGCGTTGAACCGCAATAAGGAGGTTGCCCCATCGTGCGCATCCTGCTGACTGGAGGCACCGGATTGATCGGGCGGGCACTGTGCCGCCACTGGCAGGCGCAGGGGCACGATCTGGTGGTCTGGAGCCGTACGCCTGAACGCGTCGCGCGGCTGTGTGCCGGTGCGCGCGGCATCGCAGCGCTGCGAGAGCTGGACGGTGCCGCGCCATTGGATGCAGTCATCAATCTGGCGGGCGCGCCGATTGCCGATCGCCCGTGGAGCGCGGCCCGACGAGAGCTTCTATGGCGCAGCCGCGTCGATCTGACCCGGGAACTCGTGGATTGGCTCGGCCGTTGCGAGCGGCCGCCTCGCGTGCTGGTTTCCGGATCTGCCACCGGCTGGTATGGCGATCGAGGGCAGGAACCCCTGGATGAAGACAGCGGCGCTGGCAACGGCGACTTTGGCAGTCAACTCTGCGTCGCGTGGGAGGAGGAAGCGCGCCGTGCCGAGGCGCTTGGCGTGCGGGTCGTGTTACTGCGCACGGCGCCCGTGTTTGCAAGCGAAGGCGGCATGTTGCCCAGGCTGCGTCTGCCGTTCAGCATGGGGCTTGGCGGTCGGCTTGGGAGTGGGCGTCAATGGATGCCGTGGATCCATCTTGACGACGTGGTCGGTCTGATCGATTTCCTTTTGCACCACGCCGATGGTTGGGGCGCTTTCAATGCGTGTGCACCGGACCTCGTCAGCAACGCAGACTTTGCCCGCACGTTGGCGGCGACGCTGCGCAGGCCGATGTTCCTGTCGGTGCCTGCCTGGGTATTGCGCATGGCGCTGGGCGAAATGTCCGTGTTGCTGCTCGGCAGCCAACGTGTGCAACCGCGACGGGCCTTGGAGGCCGGCTATCGGTTTCGCTTCCCGAATCTGGAGGAGGCGCTGGCGGGTCTGCTGGTGCAGGATCAGCATCCTGCGAGCCGGCAATCCGCAGATTGATGTTGAGCGGCGGGAGCCACCCCCGCCGCATAGCTGGGTACAGACCGGTGCCCGAAGGGCCCGGTCATGGGCGTCAGCCTTGCCGCTGCCCGCGCGACGCGACGGCCACCGTGGCGGGCGAATCCGCCAGCGGCACAAAGCGGCGCGTCGCGCCATCCAGGGCGTCGATGCTGCCCCGCTCGATGTCGTACACCCAGCCATGCAGGTTCAGGCGACCCTGCTCGAGCGCGAGCGCAACCGACGGGTGCGTGCGCAGGTTGGCAAGCTGGGCGATCACGTTTTCGCGCACGAGGCCGTCCAGCTTGGCGCGGGGCGAGTCGAACGTGTGCGCCGCGTTGATGACCTTGGCCGCGTCGGCATGGCGCAGCCAGCTCGCCACGGCCGGCAGGTGGTCGAGGCACGTGCAGCGCGAGATAGCGCCCATTGCGCCGCAATCGGAGTGGCCGCAGATCACGATGTCCTGCACGCCCAGCACCGCCACCGCATATTCCACTGTCGCCGATACGCCGCCCGGCTCAGGGCCATACGAAGGGACGATGTTGCCCGCGTTGCGGATGACGAACAGCTCGCCGGGTTCGCGCTGTGTCAGCAGCTCCGGAACGACGCGGCTGTCCGAGCACGTCACGAACAGCGCCTTGGGGTTCTGTGAGGTCGCAAGTTGTTTGAAAAGCTCTACCCGTTGCGGATAGACCTCGCGTTGAAAGCGCAGAAAACCGTCAATGATGTCGCGCATGGTGAATTCTCCTTGTTGCAATGTCGGCGCAGCGACGATGTTCAGCGTTGTCGCGGCGCCGCGCGGTCGCCATTATCGCGGACAACGGCGTCATCCGGGCCGTTGCCTGTCGGGCAGGCGGCCATCAGACGTTGCGCGGCCCGGCGCAGCGGCGGCCGGCCGCGCTTTGCCGCTCACGGCTCGTGCCGCAGATACCCTTCCTTGCTCGGATCGGGCATCCAGTACGTCACGACGAGCGACACCGCGCACAGCGCCGTCACATACCAGTAGAACGTCGATTCGGTACCCGCCTGCTTGAACCACAGCGCGACGTACTCGGCCGAGCCGCCAAACACGGCATTGGCGATGGCATACGACAGACCCACGCCCATCGCACGCACTTCCGGCGGGAACATCTCGGCCTTGATCAGGCCGCTGATCGACGTGTAGAAGCTCACGATGGCGAGCGCCAGCGTGACGAGGCCGAAGGCCTCCACCGGGCTCGACACCGTGGCCAATGCCTTCATGAGCGGCACCGTGCCGAGCACGGACAACACGCCGAAGCACAGCATGGAGTTGCGGCGGCCGATGCGGTCGGACAGCGCGCCAAATGCGGGCTGCAGCAGCATGTAGACGAACAGCGCACCGGTCATCACGTTGGAGGCCGTCTTGGCTTCCATGTGCGCCGTGTTGACGAGGTACTTCTGCATGTACGTCGTGAACGTATAGAAGATCAGCGAGCCGCCGGCGGTAAAGCCGATCACCCGCAGGAATGCGCCCTTGTGCTGCCACGCGCCGCGGATCGTGCCGGCGTGCTCGGCCTTGCGCGCTTCGGTGGTCTGCGTTTCATGCAGCGAGCGGCGCAGGTACAGCGCAATCAGCGCCGTCAGCGCACCCACCACGAACGGGATGCGCCAGCCCCAGGCCTTGAGCTCGGCCGTGGTCAGCAGCTGCTGCAGGATGACGAGCACGAGCACCGCGCACAGCTGGCCGCCGATCAGCGTGACGTACTGGAACGATGCAAAGAAGCCGCGCCGGCCCTTGAGCGCGACTTCGCTCATGTAGGTGGCGCTGGCGCCGTATTCTCCGCCGACCGACAGCCCCTGGAACAGCCGCGCCACGAGCAGCAGCAGCGGCGCCAGCGCACCGATCTGCGCGTAGGTGGGCAGCACTGCAATGAGCAGCGAGCCACCGCACATCATCAGCACCGAGATCATCATCGCGGTGCGTCGGCCGTGCTTGTCGGCAATGCGGCCGAACAGCCAGCCGCCGATCGGACGCATCAGGAAGCCCGCCGCGAACACGCCGGCGGTGTTCAGCAACTGCGTCGTGCGGTCGCCGCTGGGGAAGAACGCCGGCGCGAAGTACAGCGAACAGAACGCGTAGATGTAGAAGTCGAACCATTCGACGAGGTTGCCCGACGATGCACCGACGATGGCAAAGATGCGGCGGCGCGTGTCGTGCGGGTCGACCGCGTGCGGTGTGGCAGTGGTGTCCATGGGAGCGTCTCAGTGCGGATTGTTCTGATGGGCAGCGTAAGCTGATCCTCAGAATTGTAGCGACATGTCGCGCGTTGCCGCGCTCCGGAATCGCCCCGGCGGAAGCGATGCGGTGTTGCCAGGCCCGCAAGTGCGACGCAGAAACGGGTACGGCCGCCGGTGTGCGGCCGCACCGTTCCGACTCAACGCGGCCCTTGCCGCGCGTTGAACACCACGCGCAGTCCGAACGCCACCAGTGCCGACACCGTGCAGAACGCCATGAGGCCCGTCCAGCGGCCCGCATTCCACGCGAGGCTGGCGCCATACGCCCCCACCGACATGCCGATGAACAGCATCGTCATGAACACCGCGTTGACGCGGCTGCGCGCTTCGGGCGCGAGTGCGTAGATGATCGTCTGGTGCGAGACGAGTGCGGCCTGCACGCCCACATCAAAGATGAGCGTGCCGATCACGATGGCGACGAGCGCGTGCGGAAACAGCGCCATCGCCGCGAACGTGATCGCCATCAGCAGGGCGCCGCCCGCTGCGATGTGACCCGGCGCGACACGGCCCGAGAGCCGCCCGGCGATGCTCGCGCCGAGTGCGCCGGCAGCGCCTGCGAGGCCGAGCAGGCCGGCTTGCCCCGTCGACAGCCCGAGCGAACTTGTCAGGTGCAGCGCCACCGTCGACCAGAAGCCCGAGAACGCAATGCCGATGAACGCCTGCGTGATGGCCGACGCGCGCAGCCGCGGATGCTGCATGAACAGCGTGCCGAGCGAGCGCAGCAGCGTGAGGTAGGGCTGCCCCGCAGTCGCGGGGGAGGGCGCCCCGCCAAAGTGTGCGGCGCGCACAGCAATGGCCAGCCCGACAATCGCCACGGCGGACACGCCAAACGCGGCGCGCCACCCGAAGTGGTCGGCCACGATGCCGCTGAATACGCGCGAGCCGACGATGCCGATCAACAGCCCCGTCATCACCGTGCCGATGTTGCGATTGCGGTTCTGGTCGGTGCTGATGGCGGCGGCGCTGGGCACGAAGTCCTGCGCGATGGTGGCCGACAGCCCGACCGCAAAACCCGCCGCGGCCAGCAGCGGCATGTTCGGCGCGAGGCAGCTGCCGATGAGCGCGAGCGTGAGCAGCACCGCCTTCCACAGGATGACGAGGCGACGGTCGTACCGATCGCCGAGCGGGCCGAAGAAAAAGATGCCGCTGGCATAACCGGCCGCGGTGAGCGTCGGCAACACGCCCAGCGCGTGCGGCGTGATGGCGAGATCGCGGCTGATGAGTCCGAGCAGCGGGTGGTTCAGGTAGATGCACGCGACGCTGATGCCCGCACCGGCGGTGAGCAGGCGGATCAGCCCTTGCGTGTCGGGCGTGGTCGGGGTGGTGGAATTCGAGGCCGAAGCCGGAGCAGCAGGCGTTGGGGACGCTGGCGAGGTCGACATGGGAACCTCATGGAGGAATTGCTGCGTTGCAGCGAAGTGCCGATGCTAGCAACTTTCCGCGCGCCGTGCAGGCGGCCAATAACCCCGCCGGCCGTGGTGTCAGCGTCGCGTGCGGGCTGGGGTGGGCGCTTCTTCGACGTCTTCGCTGTGGCCGCCTTGGACATCGTGTCCGGCGTTGTCGATCCACAGGCGGGCGCGGTCTTCGCCCACGCGCGAGAGCTCCATGCGGTATTCGTAGCGGTCGGGCCGGTAGAGGCCCTGCAGCAGCTGGACGGGACGGCCGCTCATTTCGCGCACGATGCGCTGCACCGAGAGCAGCGGCGCGCCGACCGCCACATCCAGGTATTGCGCGGTCGCCACGTCGGCCAGCCGTGCCGACACCACTTGCGATGCGCGGTCGATGCGCACGCCCGAGCCCTCGATCAGCCGCAGCAGCGATTGGTTGGCCAGGCGGTCCAGCGTGAGCTTGCTCGTCACGTCCAGCGGCAGCCACGTGGTGATGAGCGCCATGGGCGTATCTTCCAGATGGCGCACGCGCACCAGTTTCTTGATCGGGGTGCCGGGCGCGACTTCGAGGCACTTGGCCTCGTCGGGCGGGGCCTGCACGTCTTCGAATTCCACGACGACGGCCGAGGTGCGCTCGCCCACGTCGATGATGTTCTGCAGCAGCGTCTGGTTGCCGCCGCCGACCGCTACCGGATCATCGGGTTTGACGACGAACGTGCCCATGCCGCGATGGCGGCGCACGAGACCTTCCTTGACGAGGTAGTCGAACACGCGCCGCATGGTGACGCGCGACGCCCCGAACTGGCGGGCCAGCTCGATCTCGCCGGGCATCGGACCCTCCCCGAACTTGCCTTCGAGAATCTGCTGACGCAGGACGACGTAGATCTGGTGGTAGAGCGGTACCACGGCATCAGGCATGGCAGGCGTGGGTCCGGGCGTGAGCGGCGAGGTCGGGGGTCGGGAAGGGCCGCCAACGGGCGGTGGCCGGGCACGGGGCGTTGCACATGAAAAGGCCGGCCGAAAGCCGCCATTCCCCCGTTCATCCGCGACGATAGGGGGTTTTCATGAACGTGTAAAGTTGTGCATTACCCGTCCACTTGCGGCTTGTTGTCGTCATCTGCAGCGCAATTGCTGCCATGACGATAACGCGGGTTGCGCTCGCGCATGGAATTCTGCGGCGCCACCGGTTGGCCCAGCGCGTTGACCAGCGCAACATGGATCGGGGTGCCGCTTTCGCGGTCGCGCAACAGCATCGGGCCTTCGCCGTCGGGCGTGAGGTAGCGGTCGCCCCATTGCATCAGCGCCACGATGGCGGGCAGCAGGTCGACGCCCGCCCGCGTGAGGCGATACGCGTCGCGCACCCGGTCGCCCGGTTCCTGATACGGGACACGGCGCAGGATGCCGTGCGCCACCAGCGCCTTCAGGCGCGACGACAGGATCGCCGACGAGCACCCCGTGCGGCGCAGAAACTCATCGAACCGCGTCACGCCCGAAAACGCCTCGCGCAGCACGAGCAGCGTCCATTTTTCGCCCACGATCGATACGGCGGCCGCGATCGAGCATGGCTCGTCCATCGACGTAACGAGCTCGGGGGCCGGCGGAACGGGTAGAGGCTCGGGGATCTTCATATCAGACAGGATAGTCCACTAACTTTATTTGCAAAAGCCAGGGTTTCTGCTAAGCTGGATTCAAATTGAAAAGTCAGGCGGTGATCCCGTGCTGGCGGTCCAGACAAGATCAACCAGATCCATCGCGTGAGGAGATCCCCATGCTGTACACCATCCATCGTTATCCCGCTGAATGGATCGACCGCTGGACCATGCACGACGGCTCCATCGCCACCGTGCGCCCGATTCTGCCGCAAGACGCGCCGCTGGAGGCAGCGCTGGTGGAAGGGCTGTCTTCCGAATCGCGCTATGCGCGATTCCTCGTCGGGGGCGGCCGGTTGAGCGACGAGATGCTCGCGGCCTACACGCAGATCGATTACGTCAACCACATGGCGCTGGTGGTGAGCGTGGCGCGCCCCGACGGCACGGGCGAAGACCTCATCGCCGATGGCCGCTTCGTGATGGAAGACGGTGCGGCCGAGTTCGCCATGCTGGTGGCCGACGCGTGGCAGGGCAAGGGTGTGGGCCGCCGCCTGTTTGCCACGCTGGTGCGTGCGGCCCGCGTGGCCGGCGCACGCGAGATCTTTGGCGAGGTGCTTTCCACCAACCGCCGCATGATCGGCCTGGCGCGCGATGCGGGCTTTCGCATCAGCAACGTGCCCGGCGACGCCACCGTTTGCATGGTCCGCCTGCCGCTGGCCAATGCCGCCGCAGCCATGACGCCGTTCGTGTTCGCCTGATCGCGCTTCGTTTTCGCGCGCCTGCCGTGCCTGCAGGCGCGCTCACCGTGTGTCTCTTTCGCCGCCGTTGGGCGGCTTCTTTTTGGTCGAACAATCGGAATATGCGGGGCTCAGTCCAAAAAAACATCGCTTTTTTTGGATGAATGGATGCGCATAGACTCACTGCGTGGCCTGGTGCGTGGGTGGCCCCCCCGTACCGGTGCCACCTGATCCAACTCTGCGGCCTGCCCTTCACCATGAGCGACGTGACACCTGTGCTTGCCCCGTTCCACCTGGCCTTTCCCGTGCACGACATCGCCGCCGCGCGCGCCTTCTACGGCGGCATCCTCGGCTGCCCGGAAGGCCGCAGCGCGCCGGACTGGGTGGATTTCAACTTCTACGGCCACCAGATCGTGGCGCACCTGGCGCCCGACGAAGTCGGCCACCGCAAGACCAGCGCCGTCGACGGCGACAACGTGCCCGTGCGCCACTTCGGCGTGGTGCTGTCCATGCCCGAGTGGGAAGCCGCCGCCGACAAGCTGCGCGCTGCCGGCATCGAGTTCATCATCGAGCCGCACATCCGCTTCAAGGGCGAGGTGGGCGAGCAGGCCACGATGTTCTTCCTGGACCCGTCGGGCAACGCGCTGGAGATCAAGGCGTTTGCCAACATGGCCTCGCTGTTTGCCAGGT
This sequence comes from Ralstonia mannitolilytica, assembly GCF_905397375.1. Classification (GTDB taxonomy): domain Bacteria; phylum Pseudomonadota; class Gammaproteobacteria; order Burkholderiales; family Burkholderiaceae; genus Ralstonia; species Ralstonia mannitolilytica. Next base: position 597,493 of record NZ_CAJPVG010000001.1, on the reverse strand, counting down.
AGGACGGTGCGGCGCGCGTATCCTTGCGTCTCTGCCCTGATCCGCGCGCCTCATGCTTCGAGAACTCAAGACCTTCATTGCCGTCGCCCGGCACGGCACGTTTGCGGGCGCCGGCGAGCGCATCGGGCTCACGCAGTCGGCGGTGAGCGCGCAGATCCAGCGGCTCGAAGCCTCGCTCGGCTTTTCGTTGTTCGACCGCACGGGCCGCTCGGCCACGCTCAATGCGGCCGGACGCGATGCGCTGGCGCTGGCCGAGCACATCGTCACGCTGTATGAGCGGCTGGGCGACCAGGCCGGCGGCAACGAGCAGCGCGGCCTCGTGCGTGTCGGGGCCATTGCCTCGGTGCACACGTCGTTCCTGGTCGATGCGCTGGTGCAGTTCCGCGCGGAATTCCCGCATTGCCGCGCGCGCGTGCTGCCCGGTGTCTCGCTCGACCTGCTCGGCCTGGTCGACGCTGGCGAGATCGACCTGGCCGTGCTCATCCGCCCGCCGTTTGCGGTGCCGGCCGACCTCGAATGGCGCACGCTGGTGGCCGAGCCGTTCGTGCTGCTGGTGCCCGCCAGCCTGTCCGGCGATGACTGGCGTGTCTTGCTCGAGCATCAGCCGTTCATCCGCTACGACCGCCGCTCGTTCGGCGGGCGCCGCGTCGACCAGTTCCTGCGCGACCGGCGCATCACCCCGCACGACGTGATCGAACTCGACGAGCTGCACGGCATGACGCAGCTCGTGGCGCGCGGGCAGGGCGTGGCTTTGGCGCCGCAGACCGCCGCGCAAGACGGTTGGCCGCCCGGCGTGCGCGCCATCGCGCTGGGCGATGACACGTTCTACCGCGAGATCGGCCTGATCGAACGCCCGCGTCACAGCCGCCAGCCGATTGCGGGGCGTCTTGCCGATTGCATCGACGAAGCGGCCCGAACCGCCATGGCCAGCGCGTGATGCCCGGCATTCCGCCAGGCTGCGTTGACCGGTCGTTATATCGACTCGTATATTACGGGCGGTCTTTCCCTTTACGAAGGCGGTGTCCTCATGCAAGGTTTGATGCTTCGCGCGCGGCTGCGCACCCTGGGTCTGGTGGCGGCGCTCTCGGTGGGGGCCGCCGCGCCGGCCCATGCGGCAGACCTGGTCGTCTCGGCCGCGGCCAGCCTGACGAATGCCTTCAAGGCGATCGCGCAGCAGTACGAAGCGCAGCATCCGGACACCAAGGTCGTGCTCAACTTCGGCGCGTCGGACATGCTGATGCAGCAGATCGTGAAAGGCGCGCCCGCCGACGTGTTTGCCTCCGCCGATCAGGAGGCGATGAACAAGGCGGTGGCCGAGCACGTCATCCAGACCGATACACGCAGGGATTTTGTGGCCAACCAGCTCGTCCTGATCGTGCCCGCGGCCGGCACGGTGCCCGTGCATGCGCTGAAGGATCTGGTCCGGCCGGAGGTGAAGCGCGTGGCGATCGGCAACCCGGCATCGGTGCCGGTGGGCCGCTATGCCCGGCACGCCCTGGAAAACGCCAGGCTGTGGGAGCCGGTGCAGGCCAAGGCGGTGCTGGCGCAGAACGTGCGCCAGGCGCTCGACTATGTGGCGCGCGGCGAGGTCGAAGCCGGCCTGGTGTTCTCGACCGATGCGGCCATCGCCGCGGACAAGGTGAAGGTGGCGAGCCCCGTGCCGCTGAATGTGCCGCTCACGTACCCCATCGCCGTGACGTCGGGCACGAAGCAGCCGCAGCAGGCGGCCGACTTCGTGGCGTTCGTGCTGTCGCCGGCAGGCCAGGCTGTGCTGGCCCGGTACGGTTTCCTGAAACCCTGACTACGCGGTCGCCGGCTGGCTGGCGCCTTCGGCATCGCGCTTGGGCGTGCGGTGAATGCGCAGCACCAGGAAGGCACCCGCTACGCACAGCCCGCCCGAGATCATCGACGCCAGCGTGTAGTTGCCGAGCGACGCGCGCATCATGCCCGCACCCAGCGTGGCAAACGCCGCGCCCAACTGATGCCCCGCCACGATCCAGCCGAAGACGATGGGCGCTGCGGCCTTGCCGAACACGTCGTTGGTCAGGCGCACGGTCGGCGGCACGGTGGCGATCCAGTCCAGCCCGTAGAAGATGGCAAACACGGGCAGGCCGAAGAACTCGAAGCCGAACGCATACGGCAGGTAAATCAGCGACAGCCCGCGCAGGCCGTAGTACCAGAACAGCAGCACGCGGCTGTTGTAGCGGTCGGACAGCCAGCCCGAGAGCGTCGTCCCGACCAGGTCGAAGATGCCCATGGCAGCCAGCAGGCTCGCGCCCTTGACCTCGGTGAGGCCGTGATCGGCGCACATGGCGATGAAGTGCGTGCCGATATAGCCGTTGGTGCTCGCCCCGCAGATGAAGAAGCTCGCAAACAGCAGCCAGAAATCGCGGCGGCGCATGGCCTGCAGCAGCGTCTGCATGGCCAGGGTGATGGGGTTGGCGCGCGGGCCCTGGGCCGCTTCCGGCGCATCGGCGGGTTCGCCATACGTGCGCAGGCCCACGCTCTTGGGCGATTCCGGCAGCAGCAGCGCAACGATGGGCAGCAGCAGCGCGAGCGCGCCGGCCACGATCAGCACCACCGGGCGCCAGCCGTAGCGCTCCACCACCGCCGCCATCATCGGCAGGAACACGAGCTGCCCCGTGGCCGAGCTGGCCGTGAGGATGCCCATGGCCAGCCCGCGGTGCGTGGTGAACCAGCGGTTGACCACCGTTGCACCGAGCGTGATGGCCGCCACGCCCGTGCCGCCGCCCACCATCACGCCCCACAGCAGCACCATCTGCCAGGGCTCGTGCATCATCGCCGAGAGCGCCGTGCCCGACACCAGCACCGCCAGCGCACCGAGCACCGTCGGGCGGATGCCGAAATACTGCATCGACGCCGCCGCGAACGGGCCCGTCAATCCGTACAGCGCAATGCCGATCGAAATGGCCAGCGAGATGGTGCTGCGGCTCCAGCCGAACTCGTGCTCAAGCGGCAGCATCATCACGCTGGGCGTGGCCCGCGTGCCGGCTGCGCACAGCAGGATCAGGAAAACCACGGCCAGGGCGATCCAGCTGTAGTGGAAACGGGGGGCAACTAGGCGGGCGAGGCGTTGCATGGAAGGGGCATCCGATTCTTGTGGGGGTGGCAATATCTTATTCGTTACCGACCGGTAACAACGTGGTTGCGATAGTAGGTACCGATCGGTAACATGTCAAGCCGCATCGAATGTCACCGGCGCCGGCAGGGGAACAGGGTCTTTGTGCCCCGCCGCGCCCGCAGGAGCATCACCATGGCAGCACGTGGGCCACGCGCCCTTCCCAATATCGACCCCCCGAAGCCGCGCCGCATCAGCCGTGAGGACGCACACGCAAGCCTGCTCGAAGCCGCACGTCAGCTGTTTTACTACGAAGGCGTGCGGGCCGTGGGTGTGGAAGCGGTGGTGGAGAAGGCCGGCGTCAACAAGATGAGCCTGTACCGCCAGTTCAAGTCGAAGGACGACCTCGTCCTCGCCTATCTGGAGCGCAGCGACCAGAGCTTCTGGGGCTACTTCGACGCCAGCATGGCGAAGCATCCCGACGATGCGCGCGCGCAGTTGCTGCAGTTCTTCATCGACGTCTCGGAGCGGGCATCGAGGCCCGGCTATCGCGGCTGCCCGTTCGTGAACGTGGCGGCGGAGTTTCCCGACCCGTCGCACGCTGCGCGCCAGTTCGTCCAGCGCAACAAGGCGACGCTGCTGGCGCGCCTGCGCGATCGCGCACAGGCCGCCGGCGCCACCGACCCCGACGCGCTGGCGGACGACCTCGCCTTCCTCATTGAAGGCGCCTATACCGCCAGCCAGACCTTCGGCACCGATGCGCCGCGCCTGATCCGGAGCCTGCCGCGCACGGCACGCGTGTTGCTCGACGCGGCTATCCCCGCGCGCAAACCGGACTGATGTGGTAGCGCGCACGCAGCCCCGGCCTGTTCCGTTGCTGATGTGAGCAGGGCCGGACACCGGGCGCGCGGGTGTCGTGCGATACCGCTACACTCGCTGGCATTGTTGCTCCGGCCGCACCCGCCCCGATGACGCCCAACCAAGCTCCCCTCTCTACCATCCGCACGCCGCAAGCGGCGCAGTTGCCGGCCGCCCTGTTGCAGGCGCAGCGCTCGCTCGAGCGCATCGTGCTCGGCAAGCCGCTGCAGATCCGGCTGGCGCTGGCGTGCCTGCTGGCGCGCGGCCACCTGCTGCTCGAAGACCTGCCGGGCGTGGGCAAGACCACGCTGGCGCACGCGCTGGCGCGCACGCTCGGGCTGCAGTACCAACGTGTGCAGTTCACCAGCGACTTGCTGCCGGCCGACCTCATCGGCGTGTCGATCTACGTGAAAGAGAAGGGCGCTTTCGAATTCCACCCGGGCCCCCTCTTCGCGCAGGTGGTGCTGGCCGACGAGATCAACCGCGCGAGCCCCAAGGCGCAGAGCGCGCTCCTCGAAGCGATGGCCGAAGGGCAGGTCACGCATGACGGCGCAACGTATCCGCTGCCCGCCCCGTTCTTCGTCATTGCGACACAGAACCCGTTGAACCAGATCGGCACGCACCCGCTGCCCGAATCGCAGCTCGATCGTTTCACGATGCGGCTGTCGCTCGGGTATCCCGATCAAGCGTCCGAGCGGGCGCTGTACCTCGGCGGTGGCGCGCCGCAGGACATCGAGTCGGTGCTGACGGCCGCGCAGGTGGTGGCGCTGCAGGCTGCCGCCGACGCGGTGCACGTGGCGCCCGCGCTGGTCGACTACGTGCTGGCCCTCGTGAACGCCACGCGCACCGATGCGCAGGTGCAGATGGGCCTGTCGCCGCGTGCGGGGCTGGCGCTGCTGGCAGCGGCGCGCGCATGGGCGTTGATCGACGGCCGCGACGCCGTGCTGCCCGAAGACGTACAGGCCGTTTTCAAGGCCGTGGCGGCGCACCGGCTGCTGCCCACGGGCGGCACGTTGTCGGCCACGGCGCTGGCGCAGCGGCTGCTCGATACGGTGGCCATCCCTTAAGGGCGCGGCGCCATGGCGCGTTTCATGCCCGCGTTGTCTGCGCCGCTGCGTGTGCTGGGCGCGGGCTTGGCAAGGCTGCCCGGCATCCGCTTCGTGCGCGGGCGTGTGCAGCGCTTTCTGCAGCGGCCGCGCACGCCGCGAGAAGGCCGCATCCGGCTGGACCGCAATCACGTCTACATCCTGCCCACCGCAGCCGGTGCGGGCTTCGCGCTGCTGCTGATCGTGATGCTGCTGACCTCGCTCAACTACAACGTCAGCCTCGGTTTCCTGCTGACCTTCGTGCTGGCCGGCGTGGTGGCCGCGGCCATGTGGCAGACGCATCGCAACCTGGTCGACCTGGAAGTGCGCGGCGCGGCGGGTGATGCCGTGTTTGCCGGGCACGCCGTCAACGTGAGCGTGGCGCTGGCGAACGTCACGCCGTGGGCGCGTGTGGGCATCGATGTGGGCGCGCGCGACGCGGCGGCGGTGGAGATGTCGCTCGACGCGCAGGACGCGGTGGTCGCGGTGCTGTCGTTTGCCGCGCAGCCGCGCGGCTGGTTTGCGCTGCCGCGGCTGACGGTGTCGACGCGCTTTCCGCTGGGGCTGTTCCGCGCGTGGAGCTATGCCGACGCGCCGCTGACGTTGCTCGTGTACCCCGAGCCGGAATCCTCGCCCCCACCGCTGCCCGCCAGCATGGCTCCCGACCCCGGCGAGGAAGATGACCTGCGCGCCGCCCGCAGCGCCCCCGAAGACGCCGCCGACCAGCTGCGCGCCTACCGCCCCGGCGACCCGCTGCGCAGCATTGCGTGGAAGCACAGTGCGCGGCTCGATACGTGGGTCAGCCGCACCGGGCAGCAGGTGCGCCGCGCCCAGTGCGTGCTGGCGTGGGATGCCTTGCCGCCGTGGATGAGCGTGGAGCAGCGCCTCTCGCGCCTGTGTGCCTGGGTACTGGCTGCCGAGCACGCGCCGGCTGCCGAGGCGCCCGACTACACCCTGAACCTGCCGGGCCTGTCGATCGGCCCCGCACGCGGGTCTGCGCATCGCGATGCGTGCCTGCAAGCCCTGGCCATGTGGGGCAGGCCTGCCATGCCCGAGGCGGCCTCCGCATGAGCCTGCCTTCGGAGACCCCCGTGTTCGGCCCGGCCCGCGCGCTCACGCACCGCGAGCACGGCTGGCTCATCGCGCAGCTGGCCGTGGTGCTGGCGCCGCTGCTGCGGGCGCTGCCGCTCGTCACCTGTGCCGTGTTTGGCGTGCTGCTGCTCTGGCGCACGCTGCTGTGGGTGCGCCGTGCGCCGTTGCCGGGCAAGTGGGTGCTCGGGCTGACCGGCGTGGCGACACTGCTCGTGACGCTGGTGCTGGCCATGCGCACGGGCGGCAATATCGGGCGCGACCTGTCGGTGGCGCTGCTCGGCGCGTTCCTCGTGCTCAAGCTGATGGAGTCGCACACGGTGCGCAATGGCGTTCTGGTCACGCAGCTGTGCTGCTTCCTGCTGCTCTCGCAAGTGCTGTTTGACCAGCCGCCATGGCTGGCCGCCAGCATGCTGGCCACCGTGGCACTGCTGCTGCGCAACTGGCTGGTGTTGCTGCATCCGCAGGCGCGCACGCGCGTGTCGCCCGCGCGCGTGTTGACGCGCCTGGTACTGATGGGTTTGCCGTGCGCGGCCGTACTCTTCTTGCTGTTCCCGCGCCTGGATCACCCGCTGTGGCGCCTGCCGCAAGCCGCCGACACCGCCACCAGCGGCCTGTCTGACCGCATGGCGCCGGGCTCGGTCGGCCAGCTGATCCTGTCGGATGACCTCGCCTTCCGCGCCGACTTTGCCGGCGCGCCGCCGCCGCCCGACACGCTCTACTGGCGCGGCCTGGTGCTGTGGCGTTTCGACGGCCAGGCGTGGACGGCCGCCTCGATGCGGCAGCGTCCCGCGCCCGAAGGCGTACCCGATTCTGCGGACGCTGCCGGCAGCGCAGCGGACTTGGTCGACTACAACATCACGCTCGAGCCGACACGCCAGCGCTGGCTCTTTGCGCTCGACCGCGGTGTGTCCATCGACGCGCGCGACGGCATCCGCCGCAGCCTCGACGGCGAATTCGTCAGCACCCAGGTGTTCGACCAGCGCATGCGCTATCACGCGCGCTCGCGTTTGCCCGGCCGCCGTGGCGCGGACGATGCCGGGCCGCTCGATCCGCTTACGCGGCAGTTGGCGCTGGCACTGCCGCCGGGCAACCCGCAGGCGCGTGCGCTCGCCGCGCAATGGGCTGGCCTGCCGCCTGCCGAGCGCATCTCGGCCGCGTTGAAGCTGTTTGGCCGCGCGCCGTTTGCCTACACGCTCGAGCCCGAACCGCTGCAGGATCCGCAGATCGACGACTTCCTCTTCCGCACGCGCCGCGGCTTCTGCGAGCACTACGCCGGCAGCTTCGTCTTCCTGATGCGTGCGGCGGGCATGCCGGCGCGCGTGGTGGTCGGCTACCTGGGGGGCGAGGTGAATGTCGTGAGCGGCGACATCATCGTGCGCCAGTCCGATGCGCACGCCTGGGCCGAGGTCTGGCTGGACGGGCGCGGCTGGGTGCGCGTGGACCCGACCGCCGCCGTCGCGCCGCAGCGGGTGGAACGGGGGCTTGCGGCAGCCGTGCCCGCCAGCGAATTCCGCTCGCGCCGCGCGCAAGAGCCCGCGTGGCTGCGCAACGTGCGCTGGGGGCTGGATGGCCTGGTCAGCGGGTGGAACCGCTGGGTGCTCGGCTATGACCGCAGCCGCCAGGCGCGTCTGTTCGCGTGGCTGGGGCTGGATGCGGCAGACCCGCGCGCCGTGCTGTGGGGCGTGTCGGGCCTCGTGCTGTTGGCCGCGCTGCCGCTGTTGTGGCAGCCGCGCAAGCCGAAGCCCGATCCGGTGCAGGCGCAGTGGCAGCGCCTGTGCGACAGGCTGGCGCGGCATGGCTGCCCGCGCGCACCGGCAGAAGGCCCGATGGCCTATGCCGAACGCGCCGCCGTGCACTTCCCCCAGGCCGCGCAGGCCATCCGCGAGGCCGCCGCCGGCTACGTCGCGCTGCGCTATGGCCGCGACGCTGCTGATCCGCAGGCACGGGCGCGCCAATTCGCACAGTGGCGGCAGCTTCTGGCGCAATTGCATCTGCGCAGCTGAAACCGGCCGAGAAAAAGCGTGTAATCCCGCACATTATTCATGGCGCCGCGGCCGATGTTCATGTGTCTTCACTCTGATCTTCCGATAATCACGCGCGATTAGGGATTTGTCCTTATCTGCCTGAGCAAAACTCTGTCGATAAGCAGGGTAAGAGCGGGTTATGCGATGTGACCCGACATCAACCGCATGCATTTGCAGACCGGCGCCCAGGCATGGCAGACATCACCCCATCCCAACTCTCCGACGCCATTGCGCAACTGGTGAGTTGCGGCGTGTTCTCGGTGGATCGGCACATGCGGATCCTGTCGTGGAACCGTTTCATGCAGTATCACAGCGGGCGTTCGGCCGACGAGGTGCTCGGCCAGGATATGTTCGCCCTGTTTCCCGAGCTGCCCGAAAAATGGCTGCGCAAGAAAATCGAGAGCGTTTTTGTATTGGGCGTCTCGGCATATACATCGTGGGAGCACCGGCCTTATCTGTTCCGTTTTCGGCATACCCGGCCCATTACCGACACGATCGAATGGATGCAGCAGAACTGCAGTTTCATTCCGATTGAGGATGAGCACGGCGTGGTGATTGCCGTCGGCATTACGCTGCTCGACGCGACCGATGTCTGCCTGGCCTATGGCGAGCTGAAAAAGCGCGAAAAGATCGTGACCGATGCGCTGCAGGAGCTGACCGTGCGCAACGCGCAGCTCTCGGCATTGAACGAAGAGCTGGCCCAGGCGCACCAGCAGTTGCTGCAATCGGAGAAGCTCGCCGCCATCGGGCAGTTGGCGGCCGGCATTGCGCATGAGATCAATAACCCCGTGGGCTTCGTGCTGTCGAATCTGAACAGCCTGCAACGCTACATGGGCACGCTGCTCGACTATGCGCGCGGCATGGAGCAACTGATCACGCAGGCGGCGCCTTCGCTGGACCCGCAGCTCGCCGCGCTCGCCCAGGCCGCCGATATCGACTACCTCACCGAAGACGCCCCGGCGCTCGTCGCAGAATCGAAAGAGGGCCTGGCCCGCGTGCGCGACATCGTGGTGGACCTGCGCGACTTCTCGCGCGTGGACAGCAAGCACCAGTGGGAACAGGTCGACATCCACCGCTGCATCGAATCCACGCTGAACATCGTCCACAATGAAATCAAGTACCAGGCCGATCTCGTGCGCGAGTACAGCACACTGCCACCCGTGATGTGCATCCCGTCGCAAATCAACCAGGTGGTGCTGAACCTGGTGGTGAACGCGGCGCAGGCGTACGCCAAGAAAGCCGAGTCTGGTGGCCAGCGTGGGGTGATCGCGGTGCGCACCGGGTGCGATGCGCCCGGCCCTGGCGAGGCGGATGCCAAGGCGTCGGTCTGGTTGGAGGTGGCCGATGCCGGTTGCGGTATTCCGCCCGAGAACCTCAAGCGCATCTTCGATCCGTTCTTCACCACCAAGCCGGTCGGCAAGGGCACGGGGCTCGGATTGTCGGTCACCTACGGCATCGTGCAGGCGCATGGCGGACGCATCGATGTATCGAGCACGGTCGGCAAGGGCACGACCTTTCGCGTGACGCTGCCCGTGGGCGGCCCCGCGCCCGCCCTCGCCTCAGAACCCGCGCCGGCCGTCAAGGCGGCGGCCCCCCTGAACCCCACGTCTTACGCCTGAAGGGAGACACACCATGGCGCTACCCGTGCTCGTTGCCGACGACTCGTCGCTGGCACGCAAGCTTCTGATCAACGCCTTGCCCGAGGACTGGGACGTCGAAGTCTCGCAGGCTTCCAACGGCGTGCAGGCGCTGGAGCTGTTCCGGGCGGGCAAGGGCACCGTCGTCTTTCTCGATCTCACCATGCCCGACATGGACGGCTTCCAGGTGCTCGAACACATTCGCCGGGCCGCCGCCGATGCCTTTGTGATCGTGGTGTCGGCTGACATCCAGTCCGGCGCGGTGGAGCGCGTCAAGGAACTCGGTGCCATCGGGTTCATACCGAAGCCGGTCTCGGCCGAGCGGATTGTTCCGATCCTGCGGGGGTATGGGCTCTATGCATGACCTGACGCTCAACGAAGAGCAGCGCGACGCGCTGCAGGAGATCGCCAACATCGGCATGGGCAAGGCCGGCGCTGCACTGGCCGAACTGCTGGGGGCGTTCGTGACGCTGTCGGTGCCGGGCATCAAGCTCGTCGACGCCGCACAGCTGCAGGCCAACCTGCTGGCCTGCGACATGGCAGGCGATGCGCCGTCGCCGGTGCGGCAGGCGTTCCAGTCGGACATTTCCGGCGAAGCCATCGTGCTCTTCGGCAAGGACGGCCGCGAAGAGCTCGAAGAACTGATGGGCTACGACGATGCCGACCTCCACGGCCAGAGCGAGGCGCTGTCCGACATTGCCAACCTGCTGGTGGGCGCGTGCGTGCGCAGCGTGTTCGAGCAGCTGGGGCGCAACCTGTCGTTCTCGCGCCCGAGCTTCGTGCCCGCGACCGCGTTGCAACAGGCCTTGTCGGGCGAACAGTTCCGTCGCTGGGACGTCGCGCTGCTGCTGGAGGTGCGCTTCACACTCGAGCGCGGCGGCTTTGTGGCGCAGCTCGTCATGCTGCTGCCCGAAACGGCCATCCGCACCATGAAGCGCGCGCTCGAGCAGTTTCTGCAGGCGCTCTGAACGCGCTTTGAACTCACAGAGGACCGGGCCATGCTCGCCTACGAAGAAGACACTGCACAAACCACCACGCCCGGTACCGCTCCCGGGCCGGCAGAGACGGCCCAGCCCGTGCCTGCAACGTCGGGCGCCGCCTCGGCTGCCGCCACACCGCTGATCCTGCTCGTCGACGACGAGGCGGGCGTGCTCGCATCGTTGCGTCGGCTGCTGCGGCCGACTGGCTACCGCGTGATCACGGCGGAGAGCGGGGCGGCTGGGCTCGAGATGCTGGCTGTATATCCGGTGGACCTGATCGTCTCGGACATGCGCATGCCCGGCATGAGCGGCGCCGAGTTTCTGGCCTGCGCGCGCGAGCGGTATCCCGACGTGATGCGCATCCTGCTGACCGGCTATTCCGAGATCGATTCGGCCGTGCGCGCCATCAACGAGGGCGGGGTCTACCGCTACCTCAACAAGCCGTGGGACGACCAGGATCTGCTGCTCACCGTGCGGCACGCGGTCGAGCAGCGCACGCTCGCGCGTGAAGCGCAACGCCTGAGCGACCTCACGCGCCAGCAGAACGACATGCTGCAGCGGCTCAACGCAGGCCTGGAGACCCAGGTGCAGGCGCGCACCGAAGAGATTCGTCAGACGGTGATGTTCCTGGAAGGCGCCCAGCGCGATCTGAAGACCAGCTTCACCAACATGGTTCAGGTGTGCGCCAGCATGATCGAGATGCGCTGCGGTGCCATGGCGCGCCAGTCGCTGCGGGTGGCCGATCTCGCGCGGCGCATCGCCATCGGGTGCGGGCTGACGGGGCTGCAGGTGCAGGACATCTTCCATGCCGGGCTGCTGCATGGCATCGGCAAGCTGTCGTTGCCCGATGTGCTGCTGAGCACGTCGCTCGACCGTCTGTCTGCGGAGCAGGCGCAGCAGTTCTACCAGCATCCGCTGCGGGCGCAGATGGTGCTCACGCCGGTGCCGCAGCTCGAGCAGGTGGCCCAGATCATCCGCCACCAGTACGAGCGTTTCAATGGCCGCGGCACGCCCGATCGCCTGGCAGGCCCGGCCATCCCCATCGGGGCGCGCATCGTGGCCGTGGCGCGCGATTTCGAGGGGCTGATGTCGGGCGAGATCGTCAAGCAGCGCACGTCGGCCGACCAGGCCATGGAGATGATCAAGGCGCAGTCCGGCCTGCGCTACGACCCCGATGTGGTGGTGCGCTTCGTTGCGGTGCTCAAGCAGCAGGGCGAAGTGATGCCCGTGCGCCAGATCACCTCGACGGAACTGCGCGAAGGCATGCGCCTGGCCGATGACCTGCTTACGCGCCGCGGGGTGCTGCTCATCACGCGCGACAGCGTGGTCAGTGCCCACCAGGTGCAGCAGATCAAGCATTTCGAAGCGCACGAAGACGTGCCGTTCGCCATCCTCGTCTACGCGGAAGCGGCACGCGCGTCGGGCGGCCCCGCGGCGACGGCGCCCGGCGCCCCGGACGCCGCTTGAACCTTCGCCTTTTGGGAGCGCCCATGGATTGGTGGACGGATGGCAGGCGCAGGCTGGCGGCTGCGTCATGTGCGTGTGGCCTGTTGAGCGCGCTCGCCCAAGGCGGGGCTGCACGGGCGGCCGAGGCGCTGCCCGACACGGTGCGCATGCAGCAGATCGTCGCGCGCGCCAGCGAACACGGCGCGCCTTGGGATGGTCCGGCGTCGGGCCCGCGCGCGCGGGCCGACATCACGCTTGCCATCGTGAGTGAAGACTTGCGTAACGGCGGCATCCTTGGCGTTGCCAAGGGCATCAAGGAAGCTGCGCGCGTGATCGGGTGGAAGGTGCACGTGTACGACGCAGGCGGTACGCCCGAGGGCCGGCGGCGCGCCGTGGCCTCCGCGCTGGCGCTGCAGCCCGGCGGCGTCGTGCTGGTAGGCGGCGATGCCGTCGAGATGCGCCCGGCGCTGGCCCCGTTCACGCAACGCGGCATCCCGGTGGTGGGCTGGCATGTGGCCGCCACCGCCGGGCCCATGGCCGATGGCCCTGTCGCGGTGAACGTATCGACCGACCCGCTCGCCGTCGCACGGCTCACCGCCATGGCAGCGGTGGCGGATTCCGCCGGCCACGCCAACGTGGTCATCTTTACCGATTCGAACTTCCAGATCGCCAAGGCCAAGGCCGCTGCCATGGCGGAGGTGATCCGCGCGTGCAGCGGCTGCCGGCTGCTGGCGCTGGAAGACGTGCCCATCTCGGGCAGCGCGCAAGCCATGCCTGGCGTCATGCGCCGTCTGCTGGAGCGGTACGGGCGGACGTGGACGTACGCGCTGGCCATCAACGACATCTACTTCGATTACGCCGGCGCCGAACTGACGCGGGCCGGCAGGTCCGAAGGGCTGCGCATGCTCTCTGCCGGCGACGGCAGCGCCGCGGCGTTCCTGCGCATCCAGGCCGGTGCCTTCCAGACCAGCACGGTGGCCGAGCCGCTGAACCTGCAGGGCTGGCAGCTGGTGGACGAGCTGAACCGGCTTCTGGCCGGTCAGCCGGTGAGCGGCTATGTGTCGCCGGTGCATCTTGTCACCGCGGGCAACATCGCGTTTGACGGTGGCCCGCTCGGGCAGTACGACCCCGACAGCGGGTATCGCGCCGTCTATCGGCGGATCTGGGGCCGCTGAATGCCAGGGGACGTCGCCGGTATCGCTCTCGTGCGCCTTCGTGTGCCGCTGCGCGGGGTGTGGCCGAGTTCGCTCGGTCGGCAGTTCGTGCTGGCCGTGGCCGTGCTGGCGCTGCTGATCTCGGCGGGCGGTTTTACCGCGGTGTATGCGCTGCGGACATCCGCGGAGGCGACACGGGCGCTGGCCAACGAACAGCTCACGCGACTGCGGCAGGCGCAGGAGCTCGTGCAGCGCACGCTGCTCATCGAGCGCGAATCGGCGCAGCTCGAGAAGACGGCCTCGGTGGAGGCGCTGCGCCGCCACTATGCGGAGATCCTGCAGAACCTGCAGGCGTTCGAACAGCTGTCCGAACATCTGGCCGCCGCCGATGACGACATTGAAGTGCTCGATCTGCACCAGTCGACCCAGCTGTTTCGCAATGCGGTCTACATCGTCGCGCAGTGGTGGGAAAGCGAGCTGCAGCGTGCGGGCGCTGGCGCCACGGCTTCTGCGGCAGCGTCGGCGCGCGCCCAGGCCGGGCGTCGATCTGCGGAGGCGCTGTACATGCAGGCCGGCGCCATGGTGCAGTCTGCGCAGCAGTTGTCGGCGCGGCATGCGCATGCGTTTCAGCAGGCCCTGGAGGCGCTGGCCGCCGTGTCGGAGCGCAACGAGCGCTGGGTGACCGCGCTGCTCGCCTGCAGCGTGGCGTTTGCCTGCCTTGCCGCGTACGCGCTGCTGGGACGTCGCGTGCTGCAGCGGCTGCTGCAGGTCAGCCGCAGCCTGCGCGATCAGCATGCCGACGGCGCTCCCGGGGCGGTGCCGGTCAGGGGCGACGACGAGATCGGCCAGATGGCGCGCGCCGTCGAGCAGTTCCAGCGTGACCGATGGCAGCTCGCGCTGGCGCACCAGGCGCTGCAGGCCGAGCGCGCACGCCAGGAGCAGTTGCTGCACGAGCTGGCGCAGGCACAGGGCCAGTTGCTGCAGTCGGAGAAGATGGCTTCGATCGGCCAACTGGCGGCCGGGGTGGCGCACGAGATCAACAACCCCGTCTCTTTCGTCAATGCCAACCTGGGCAGCCTGCAGCGCTACGTCGCAGCGCTGCTCGACACCGTCTCTGCGTATGAGTCGCACGAGGCGGAGTTGACGCCTGCCACACGCGCCACGCTGGCCGAGGTGCGGCAGCGGGCCGACCTGGACTACGTACGCGAAGACGTGCCGGCGCTGCTGGCCGAATCGCTGGATGGCCTGCAGCGCGTCAAGAGCATCGTGCACGGTCTCAAGGCGTTCTCGCATGTGGACGATGCGCAGCTGCAGCGCTGCAACCTCGAGACGTGCCTCGAGACCGCCGTCAAGATCGTCTGGAACGAGCTCAAGTACAAGGTGGACGTGGTGCGCGAGTACGGCGGGATTCCCGAGGTTGACTGCATGCCGTCGCAGCTGAGCCAGGTCTTCATGAACCTGCTCGTCAACGCCGGTCAGGCGATCCACGAGCATGGGCGCATCACGCTGCGCACGGGCCGCGACGCCGGCAGCGTCTGGGTCGAGGTGCAAGACACGGGCAGCGGCATCCGCCCCGAACACCTCAGCCGCATCTTCGACCCGTTCTTCACCACGAAGCCCGTGGGCCTCGGAACGGGGCTCGGTCTATCCATCTCCTACGGCATCGTGCGCAAGCATGGCGGCCACATCGAGGCTCGCAGCGAGGTTGGTCGCGGCACGTGCTTTCGCATGACCCTGCCGTTGCCCGCCGACGCCTGAGTTGCGCACAAGCTGTCGATCGGCTTAGAAAGCGCGCCCCAAATACGGGCAAAGCGGTGGCGTTGAAGGGTTCCGGTCATTCACTTGTGATGGAATATTTTCCAATCCCTGGTTTGAATATTCAGGATAGATAACTCGGCCATGCAATAACTGCACGCAGTTTCGCGCTTGCAGATAATCGTCGTGATTCGCTCTTGCAGATGTGTGCACATTATCAGTGCGTTCTCGCGCCGATATTGCATCGGGACCAGATTGGCACGGCGGGAACCTTTCTCGTACGATCGTTTCGTAGCTGTTTCGCTGCACTGCAACGTCAACGTAGAAGCCCTTCAGATCTGGGTTTACGGGTTTTTCAGCCTCGCAGCGGCCAAGCCGATTCCGCAGGAGTGTATTCAATGCATCGTCCGAAACGCATGCTCGTCGAGAATGTCGCGTGGGCGCACGAAACCGTCGCGCGCGATCCCGATTTCTTTTCACGGCTGGCACAAGGCCAGCAACCGCAAGTGTTATGGATCGGCTGTGCCGATAGCCGTGTCCCCGCTGAAACCATTACCCGTTCCAATCCGGGCGATTTATTCGTCCATCGGAATATCGCGAATCTCGTGTGTCCGGCCGACGACAACACGATGAGCGTGCTCGAATATGCCGTGCGCGTCCTGAAGGTTGCGCACGTGATCGTGTGCGGCCATGAGGGCTGCGGCGGCGTGCGCGCTTCCCTGCTGCCTCCGCCCGACGGGCTGCCGCATGTGGCGCGCCGCATCGGGCCGCTGTGCGCGCTGGCTGCCCGGCATCGCGGCGCGCTGTCGGCGGTGCCCGATCCGGACGATCGCGTGAACCGGCTCGCCGAACTCAACGTGCTCGAACAGGTGCGCTGCCTGCGCGAGAGCCCCATCGTGCGCGATGCCGACCCGCCGCCGCGCGTGCACGGCTGGATCTTCGGCCTCGCGGACGGGCGCATCCGCGTGCTGGCTTCGGGCGACCCCGATGCCGAACACGCGGCCCGCGGCGACATCCTGATGCCCGCCGAGGCCATCGCCTAGCCAGCGCGGCTGCCTTTGCGCGGCCGCATCTCCTGACGTTTTCTCCTCACGCATGCCGGCGCGGCGGTGCCACGCCCGCGGGCAGGCGTTCGCGCGTACGCATTTCCGACAACACCGATAGCCATGCAGACATCCACCTCACCGGCATTCTCCCCGCGCGACGTGCTCGCCGGGGTCATCGTGTTTTTCGTCGCCCTGCCGCTGTGCCTGGGCATTGCCAATGCTTCGGGCGTCGACCCGCTGGCGGGGCTCATCTCTGGCATGATCGGCGGCCTGGTCGTGGCGCTGCTCAGCGGCTCGCAACTGAGCGTGAGCGGTCCGGCGGCCGGGCTTGTGGTGATCGTGGTTGACGGCATCGCCAGGCTGGGCGGGTTCTCTACGTTTCTGGTGGCGGTGGGCCTGGCCGGCGCGCTGCAGTTTCTCTTCGGCACGCTGCGCGCCGGGCGCTTTGCCGCCTATGTGCCGTCTTCGGTCATCAAGGGCATGCTGGCGGCGATCGGACTGCTGCTCATCATCAAGCAGGTGCCGCTGGCGTTCGGGCTGGCGGAGGGGCCGGCTGCGGCGGGCCCGGGCATGCTCAGCACGCCGGTGGGCGCCGTGTCTGCCACGGCGACGCTGGTGGCGCTGCTTTCGGCCGCCGTGCTGATCGGCTGGGATACGCCGGCGCTGCGCCGCTTTGCACTCGTGCGGGCACTGCCGTCGCCGCTGGTGGTGGTGGCGCTCGGGATCGGCGTGACGGTGCTGCTCGATGCGGTGGCGCCGGGCATCGCGCCGTCGGGCGAGCAGCGGGTGAACCTGCCCGAACTGGCATCGTTCGGCGCGTTCCTGGATGCGATGGCGTCGCCGGCATTGGGCGCGCTCGGCAATCCAGACGTGTGGCGCGTGGCGGTGGCGCTGGCCATCGTGGCGAGCCTCGAAACGCTGCTGTGTCTCGAAGCCGTCGAGCAGCTCGATCCGAAGAAGCGCTGGGCGTCGCCTGACCGCGAACTCAAGGCGCAGGGCATCGGCAACCTGGTGGCCGGCGCGCTGGGCGGGCTGCCGATCACGTCTGTCATCGTGCGCAGTTCGGCCAACGTGCATGCCGGCGCGCAGAGCCGCTGGTCTGCCGTGGTGCACGGCGTGCTGTTGCTGGCGAGCGTGTTCGTGCTGACGGCCATCGTCAACCGCATTCCGCTGGCGTGCCTGGCCACCATCCTGATCTTCACGGGCTACAAATTGGCCAAGCCGTCCTTGTTCGCGTCGGTGGCGCGGCAGGGGGTCGACCGATTCGCCCCGTTCATTGCCACGGTCGTTGGCGTGCTGCTGACCGATCTGCTCGTCGGCATCCTCATCGGCATCGCGTTGAGCGTTGCGCTGGCGATCCGCGCCAACGTGCGCCGCACGATCGTCATGGCGCGCCACCAGGACCACTTCCTGCTGTCGTTTCGCAAGGACGTGTCGTTCATGGGCAAGGTGCCGCTCAAGCGCTATCTGGCGCAGGTGCCCAACGGCGCCACGCTCATCGTCGATGCCGCGCGCGCGGACTACATCGATGCCGATGTGCGCGAGCTGGTCGAGCGCTTCATCGAGGAGGCGCCGGCGCGCGGCATTGTCATCGAGCGCCACCATTTTGATCCGGCCATTCCGCCTCGCACTCCGGTTTTCCGGTTCCCGCGGCTGCCATTTGTGCGTCCGGCTGCCCGATAAGGCCGAATGGATTTAACCCAATCTGGGTAGTTTAGAGCCTGGCCTCCAAACATAATCGGCACACGATGCACCCGGAAAACACTGTTTCCTGTAGCTTGACCTCTACCGGCAGCGGGTGCATGTGCCGATGCCGCATCAGCAAAGGCTTTTCGGCGTTTGACAATGTTTGCAATCGCCCCGGGTCCAGTTAATAGACTCGGTTTGAACATGCCGCGTATTAATCGATGGCGGCATGCAGAAAAACACTTGGCAGGGCAGGGTCTCGCATTATTTCGAGCATGCATTTCAAACAGGAGGCGGACATGAACAAAATCCAACGAGGGACCTTGGTGTCGGCCCTTGTGGCCGGGTTGCTGGTGCTGGGCGGTTGCGCCAGTTCGGGCTCGGGCGACATGAGCGGCACCACGGACGGCGGCGGCAGCTCGGCCAATAACGGCGGTGGCGGTTCGGGGTCGAACGGCTCGGGCGGCACGGGCGGGACAGGCACCACCGCGTCCACCACACCCACCGGCACCATCGCCAACAAGAGCGGCGGCGTGCTGACAGCCACGGGCGATGCCGTCAGCAGCCTGGGCACCACCGTGGGCGGCACCAATGTGCCGAGCGCGTCGGCCCTGGGCAACGTCATCGACAAGGCCGGCAACACGGTGTCTGCGCTGGGCACGGGCGTGCAGTCCGGGCTGGGCAGCATCGGCACGAACCCGAACCCGATCGGCACCACGGTGTCGAGCACGGGCAACGTCGTCACGGAGGTCGGCAACACCGTCACGGCGACGGGTGGGCTGGTGAACAGCCTCGGCACGGGGCCGCTGCAGCCGCTGTCGCCGGTCACTTCGCCGGTGGGTGGCGCGGTGTCGCAGGTCGGCCAGGCGGTGGCCAAGGCGGGCGGCACGCTGGGCACGTCGCTGTCGACGGGGCCAGTGGAGCAGGTCACGCAGCAGTTGAGCTCGGCCGTGGTGCCGCTCACCTCGCAGGTGACCGACGCCACGCAGACGCTGGGCAACACCACGGGCCTGGGTGCGCCGGCCACCAACCTGCTGCAGACGGTGGGCGGCGGCGTGGCCAACGTCGGTACATCGCTCACGGCGACCAACGCGCCGGTGGTGTCGAACCTGGGGGGCGTGGTGACGGCCACGGGCAACACGGTGGCCGCCCTGGGCGGGCCGCTGTCGGGCGGCAGCACAACGGCCAGCCCGCTGGCGCCGATCACCGGTGCACTGGGCGGTGCCACGGGCGGCAGCAACCCGCTCGGGGCCGTGACCGGCGCGCTGGGCGGGACGACTCCCACCACCGGCGTCACCGCCCCCATCGGTTCGCTCGTGACGAGCGTCGGCTCGTCGGTCACGTCGACGGGGGCCACCACGCCGCTGTCACCCGTCACGGGTGCGGTGGGCGGTGCGTTGACCACCGTGGGCGGCGCGCTGTCGCGCTGAGCCGCATCCTGCGAAAAGGGCCAGCAATGGCTGGCCCTCTCCGAGCCGTTCATGCGTTGGCGCTGAACGGCGTTTTTGTCGGCAACGCTCAGCCCGGCACGCGCACCCACCCCTCCATCAGCACGCGCGCACTGCGGCTCATGATGGCCTTGGTGACGGTCCATTCCCCGTCGACGAGCTTGGCCTCCGCCCCGACGCGCAGCGTGCCCGACGGATGCCCGAAGCGCACGGCACCGCGTTCTCCACCGCCCGCTGCCAGGTTGACCAGCGTGCCCGGAATCGCCGCCGCCGTGCCGATGGCGACCGCTGCCGTCCCCATCATCGCGTGGTGCAGCTTGCCCATCGACAACGCACGCACCAGCAGGTCCACATCGCCTGCGCCGACCTTCTTGCCGCTCGATGCCACGTAGTCCTTCGGCGGTGCGACGAACGCCACCTTGGGCGTGTGCTGCCGCGTGGCGGCTTCTTCAATGCTGTTGATCAGCCCCATGCGCACCGCGCCGTGCGCGCGGATGGTCTCGAACATCGCCAGCGCCTTCGCATCGCCATTGATGGCGTCCTGCAGTTCGGTGCCGGTGTAGCCGATGGCCTCAGCGTTGACGAAGATGGTCGGGATGCCCGCGTTGATCATCGTCGCCTTGAGCGTGCCCACGCCGGGCACCTCCAGGTCATCGACGAGGTTGCCGGTAGGGAACATCGCGCCGCCGCCGTCGCCTTCCTCTTCGGCAGCCGGGTCCAGGAATTCAAGCTGCACTTCTGCCGCCGGAAAGGTCACGCCGTCCAGCTCGAAATCGCCCGTCTCCTGCACCGCGCCGTTGGTCATCGGCACGCGGGCAATGATCGTCTTGCCGATGTTGGCCTGCCAGATGCGGATGATGGCAGTGCCGTTTTCCGGCACGCGGCTTGGGTCCACCAGGCCGTTGCTGATGGCGAACGGCCCGACGGCCGCCGACAGGTTGCCGCAGTTGCCGGACCAGTCCACGAACGGCTTGTCGATCGAGACTTGGCCGAAGAGGTAATCCACGTCATGGTCGGGGCGGGTGCTCTTGCTCAGGATGACAGTCTTGCTGGTGCTCGACGTGGCGCCGCCCATGCCGTCGATCTGCTTGCCGTACGGGTCGGGGCTGCCGATCACGCGCATGAGCAACGCGTCGCGCGCGGCGCCGGGCTGTTGCGCGGCCGGCGGCAAGTCCTGCAGACGAAAGAACACGCCTTTGCTGGTGCCGCCACGCATGTAGGTGGCGGGAATCTTCACTTGCGCGGGGTGGCTCATGCTGCTTCCTTGTTCGATTCCAAAAAGTCCTGCGCAAAGCGCTGCAGCACACCGCCGGCTTCGTAGATCGACACTTCCTCGTCGCTGTCCAGGCGGCACGTGACGGGCACTTCCACGCGTTCGCCGTTCTTGCGGTGGATGACGAGCCTCAGGTCCGTGCGCGGTTTGCGCTCGCCGATCACGTCAAAGGTTTCGGTGCCGTCAATGCCGAGCGTGAGGCGCGTGGTGCCCGGCTTGAACTCCAGCGGGAGCACGCCCATGCCGATCAGGTTCGTGCGGTGGATGCGTTCGAAGCCTTCGGCCACGATGGCCTCCACGCCGGCCAGGCGCACGCCCTTGGCGGCCCAGTCGCGCGAGCTGCCCTGGCCGTAGTCGGCGCCAGCGATGACGATGAGCGGTTGCTTGCGCTCCATGTATGTCTCGATCGCTTCCCACATGCGCGTGACCTTGCCGTCGGGCTCGATGCGCGCGAGCGAACCCTTCTGCACCTTGCCGTCCACCACGGCCATCTCGTTGACGAGCGTGGGGTTGGCGAACGTCGCGCGCTGTGCGGTCAGGTGATCGCCGCGGTGCGTGGCGTACGAGTTGAAGTCTTCTTCCGGCAAGCCCATCCTGGCGAGGTATTCGCCCGCCGCGCTGTTGGGCAGGATGGCGTTGGACGGCGAGAGGTGGTCGGTCGTGATGTTGTCCCCCAGCACCGCCAGCGGGCGCAGGCCCTTGAGCGTGCGCTCGCCGGCCAAGGCGCCTTCCCAATACGGCGGGCGGCGGATGTACGTGCTTTGCGGGCGCCAGTCGTACAGCGGGCTCACCTTGGCGGCCGTTTCGCTGCGTTGCTCGAACATCGGGATGTACACCTGGCGGAACTGCTCCGGTTTGACCGAGGCGCGCACGATGGCGTCGATCTCTTCGTCGGTCGGCCACAGGTCTTTCAGCAGGATCGGCTTGCCGTTGGCATCGGTGCCGAAGCTGTCGCGCTCGATATCGAAACGCACGGTGCCCGCAATCGCATAGGCCACCACCAGCGGCGGCGATGCGAGGAACGCCTGCTTGGCATACGGGTGGATGCGGCCGTCGAAGTTGCGGTTGCCCGACAGCACGGCCGTGGCGTAGAGGTCTCGGTCGATGATCTCTTGCTGGATCTTCGGGTCCAGCGCGCCGCTCATGCCGTTGCAGGTGGTGCAGGCAAACGCGACGATGCCGAAGCCGAGCTTCTCGAGTTCTTCCTTCAGGCCCGACTCCTTCAGGTACAGCTCCACCGCCTTGGAGCCCGGCGCGAGCGAGGTCTTGACCCACGGCTTGCGCGTGAGGCCCAGGCGGTTGGCATTGCGTGCCAGCAGCCCGGCGGCGATCACGTTGCGCGGGTTGCTGGTGTTCGTGCAGCTCGTGATGGCGGCGATGATGACGGCCCCGTCGGGCATCTGGCCCGGTGTGTCTTCCCACTTGCCGGCGATGCCCCTGGCAGCGAGGTCGGTCGTGGCCACGCGCGCGTGCGGGTTCGACGGGCCGGCCATGTTGCGCACCACGCTGGAGAGGTCGAAGCGCAGCACGCGTTCGTATTCGGCGTTCTTGAGCGTGTCGGACCACAGGCCCGCGGTCTTGGCGTACGTTTCGACCAGCTTGACCTGCTCGTCGCTGCGGCCGGTCAGGCGCAGGTAGTCGAGCGTCTGCTGGTCGATCGAGAACATCGCCGCCGTGGCGCCGTATTCCGGTGCCATGTTCGAGATGGTGGCGCGGTCGCCCAGCGTCAGCTTGGACGCGCCTTCACCGTAGAACTCCAGGTACGCGCCCACGACCTTCTGCTTGCGCAGGAATTCGGTCAGCGCCAGCACGATGTCGGTGGCGGTGATGCCGGGCTGGCGCTGGCCGGTCAGCTCCACGCCGACGATGTCCGGCAGGCGCATCCACGAGGCGCGGCCGAGCATCACGTTTTCGGCTTCCAGCCCGCCCACGCCGATGGCGATCACGCCCAGCGCATCGACGTGCGGCGTGTGGCTGTCGGTGCCGACGCAGGTGTCGGGATAGGCCACGCCGTCGTGCGCCTGGATGACGGGCGACATCTTCTCCAGGTTGATCTGGTGCATGATCCCGTTGCCCGCGGGGATCACGTCGACGTTCTTGAACGCGTGCCTGGTCCAGTCGATGAAGTGGAAGCGGTCTTCGTTGCGGCGGTCTTCAATGGCGCGGTTCTTGGCGAACGCGTCGGGGTCGAAGCCGCCGCATTCGACGGCCAGCGAGTGGTCGACAATCAGCTGCACCGGCACGACCGGGTTGACCTTGGCCGGGTCGCCGCCCTGGTCGGCAATGGCATCGCGCAGGCCGGCGAGGTCCACCAATGCGGTCTGGCCGAGGATGTCGTGGCAGACCACGCGCGCCGGGAACCACGGGAAGTCGAGGTCGCGTTTGCGCTCGATCAGTTGCTTGAGCGAGGCGGTGAGGGTGGACGGGTCGCAGCGGCGTACCAAATTCTCGGCGAGGACGCGGGAGGTGTAGGGGAGCTTGTCGTAGGCGCCGGCTTGGATGGCTTCGACGGCTTCTCTCGCGTCGAAGTAGTCGAGGTGTGTGCCGGGGAGGGGTTTGCGGTGTGCTGTGTTCATGGTGTGGGTCCATCCCTTGTTTCTCCCCCTGCCGGGGGCGACTTACTTTCTTTGTCTTGCCAAAGAAAGCAAGCAAAGAAAGGCGCGCCCGAGATGGCGACTTCCCCTTGAATTTATGTAACCGTGCGGAGAAGGAGGCAAACTCGCTTCGCTCAGACAAGCCTCCTTCTTCTTTTCGCCCGCTTACAGAAACTCAAGGCGCCATCCAGGGCAGCAACGTCAACGGCCACACCGCCGGTGGGTGTGTGTTGACGCTCCTTTCTTCTTTCCTATTTCTTACGGGCGCTTGCCGATCGGTACGAACTTCAGGTCTTCGGGGCCGGTGTAGTTGGCGCTCGGGCGGATGATCTTGTTGTCGATGCGCTGTTCGATGATGTGCGCGGCCCAGCCCGAGGTGCGTGCGATGACGAACAGCGGGGTGAACATCGCGGTGGGCACGCCCATCATGTGGTACGACACGGCGCTGAACCAGTCGAGGTTCGGGAACATCTTCTTGATGTCCCACATGACGGTTTCGAGGCGTTCGGCAATGTCGAACATCTTCATGTTGCCGGCTTCCTTCGACAGCTTCTTCGCCACTTCCTTGATGACCTTGTTGCGCGGGTCGGACACGGTGTACACCGGGTGGCCGAAGCCGATCACGACTTCCTTGGCCTCCACGCGGCGGCGGATGTCGGCCTCGGCTTCGTCCGGCGTGTCGTAGCGCTTCTGGATCTCGAACGCCACTTCGTTTGCGCCGCCGTGCTTCGGGCCGCGCAGTGCGCCGATCGCGCCGGTGATGGCGGAGTAGATGTCCGAGCCCGTGCCGGCGATCACGCGGCCGGTGAAGGTCGAGGCGTTGAACTCGTGCTCGGCGTACAGGTTCAGCGACACGTGCATCGCATCGACCCACGACTTCGACGGCTCCACGCCGTGCAGCAGGTGCAGGAAGTGGCCGCCGATGGAGTCGTCGTCGGTTTCGACTTCGATGCGCTTGCCGTTGTGGCTGTAGTGGTACCAGTACAGCAGCATCGAGCCGAGGCTGGCCATCAGGCGGTCGGCGATGTCGCGGGCGCCGGGGATGTTGTGGTCGTCCTTCTCGGGCAGCACGGTGCCGAGCACCGACACGCCGGTGCGCATCACGTCCATTGGGTGGGCCGAGGCGGGCACCCATTCCAGTGCGGCCTTCACGTTGGCGGGCAGGCCGCGCAGCGCCTTGAGCTTGGCCTTGTAGGCGGCCAGTTCGGCCCTGTTCGGCAGCTTGCCGTGCACCAGCAGGTGGGCGACTTCCTCAAACTCGCACGCCGCGGCCAGGTCCAGGATGTCGTAGCCGCGGTAGTGCAGGTCGTTGCCGGTGCGGCCGACGGTACACAGCGCGGTGTTGCCGGCCGTCACGCCCGACAGGGCCACGGATTTCTTGGGCTTGAAGGCGCCGGTGTTCGGGGTGCTGTTGTCTGCTTCGCTCATGGTGCGGTGTCTCCTTGGATGCGTTGAATCTTCGGGCTTATTTCTGTGCGGCAAACAGCGCGTCGAGCTTGTCTTCGTACGCGTGGTAACCGAGATATTGATACAGATCGGCGCGGGTCTGCATGGTTTCGACGGCGGCCTTCTGCGTGCCGTCGCGCATGACGGTCTGGTAGAAGTTCAGCGCCGCGGCGTTCATCGCACGATACGCGCCGCAGCAATACAGGGCGATATCGACGTCCGCGCTGCGCAGCTCGTCCGTGGTGAACAGCGGCGTGTTGCCGAACTCGGTCAGGTTGGCCAGGATGGGCACCTTCACGGCGGCCTTGAAGCGGCGGTAGTCGTCCAGCGTCTTCATGGCTTCCGGAAAGATCATGTCGGCGCCGGCTTCCACGTAGGCCACGGCCCGCTCGATGGCGGCGTCGATGCCTTCGGAAGCGGCCGCATCGGTGCGGGCCATGATGACGAAGTCGTCGTCGGTGCGGGCGTCCACGGCGGCTTTGACGCGGTCGACCATCTCGTCGGTCGGCACGACTTCCTTGCCCGGGCGATGGCCGCAGCGCTTCTGGCCGACCTGGTCTTCCAGGTGCACGGCCGCCACGCCCGCCTTGATGAACGAGCGGATCGTGCGTGCGATGTTGAAGGCGCCGCCCCAGCCAGTGTCGATGTCCACCAGCAGCGGCACCTGCACGGCGTCGGTGATGCGGCGGGCGTCGATCAGCACGTCTTCCATCGTGCTGATGCCCAGGTCCGGAAGGCCCAGCGAGTTGGCGGCCACGCCGCCGCCCGAGAGGTACAGGGCCTTGAAGCCGGTCTGCTCGGCCATCTTGGCGGCGTAGGCGGTGATGGCGCCCACCACCTGCAGCGGTTGGGACTCCGCCACGGCCTGGCGGAACTTGGCGCCCGCGCTGGTGGGCTGTCGTTTGGTTGTGCTCATGCGTGCTCCAGAAGAATCGCCGTGTAGAGCAGGAAGCGGGCCATCGGCGCCGCGCCGCCTAAGCCGTTGATTTGTATGGGTGTGGCGTTGGCGCCCCGGATCACCTCATTTCAGAATTGAAATTTCCATTTCAATATGGAAATGGCGGGCGCATAATGCAGGGATCATGCATCCGACTGCCGACCATGCTGACCGCCCGCGCATCTGGGCGTGCGGCATCAGCCGCCTGAGCGACCTGTTCCTCGACATTGCCGCCGAGTACAACGACCGCGCCGAGCTGCGCGTCGTCACGCGCGGCTTTGAAGACATCGTGCGCGAGATCGACATGGCCGGACCCCAGCGCCCGGATGTGGTGGTCGCTGGCGGCTCGAACGGCGCGTACCTGAAGCCGCGGCTGTCTCTGCCGGTGGTCGTCATCAACCCGACGGGCTTTGACGTGATGCACGCGCTGGCCCGTGCACGCCGTGCGGTGGCCGATGCTGCGCAGCCGGTGGCGCTCGTCACGCATGGCGACACGCCCGAGGAGGTGCGCCGCTTTGTCGCTGCATACAACATGGACGTGGTGTTCGCGTCGTATGCGTCGCGGCAGGACGCGGAGAGCTGCGTGCTCGACCTGCGCGACCGCGGCGTCGGCGCTGTCGTCGGACCGGGCCTGGTGACGGACCTGGCCGCGCGCGCCGGCATGCAGGCCGTGTTCCTGTATTCGCGCGATTCCGTGCGCGCGGCGTTCGACACCGCGCTTGAAGTCGTGCAGGCCACGCGCCGCGAAGCGCAGCGCCGCCAGCGGCTCGACAACCTGCTGCAGCACCTGCGCGACGGTGTGGTGGCGCTCGATGCGCAAGGTCGCGTGGAAGCGATCAACGAGCGGCTGGCCACGGCGCTCGGCATCGACGCCAAGCAGGCCATCGGCCAGCCGCTGCTGAGCATCGCGCCGAACCTGCTGGGCCTGCTGCCCGATGCGGACGGCGACACGCTCGGCACCGTGCGCGGCGTGAGCTACGTCATCCACCGCGGCCCGCTGGCCGGCATGGGCGCCGCAGACGGTACCGTGTTCACGTTCCAGGAGTCGCGCGCCGTGGAGCGGCTCGACCGCACGCTGCGCTCGCGCCAGCGCCCGCAGCAGTTCAGCGCGCGCTACCGGCTCGATGATCTCGTGGGCGCATCACCGCCCATGGAGCGCGTGCGCACGCTCGTGCGCCGCTATGCCAGGTCGGATGCGACCGTGCTCGTGCTCGGCGAATCCGGCACCGGCAAGGAGATGGTCGCGCAGAGCATGCACGAGCTCAGCGCGCGGCGCGATTTTCCGTTCGTCGCCATCAACTGCGGCGCGTTTCCCGAGGCGCTGCTCGAGAGCGAGCTCTTCGGCTACGAAGAAGGCGCGTTCACCGGCGCACGCAAGGGCGGCAAGGCCGGGCTGATCGAGGCGGCGCATCGTGGCACGCTCTTCCTCGATGAGATCGGCGAGATGCCGCTGCCGCTGCAAAGCCGCCTGCTGCGCGTGCTGCAGGAGCGCGAAGTCGTGCGGCTTGGCTCGACCGAGCCCACGAGCGTGGACATCCGCGTCGTGGCGGCCACGCACCGTGCCCTGACCGACGCGGTGGAAGCCGGCGCCTTCCGTGCCGATCTGTACTACCGCCTCAACATCCTCAGCATCGCGCTGCCCCCGCTGCGCGAGCGCCCCGACGACGTGATGCCGCTGGCCGCCGAACTGCTCGTGCAGGCCGCACGCCGCGAGCCGCGCCTGCTGCTGCGCATTGCCGATACCGACGAGGCCGCGCATCTGCTGGCCGGCATTGCGGCGCCGCTGCAGCGCTACACGTGGCCCGGCAACGTGCGCGAGCTGCAAAGCGTGGTCGAGCGCATTGCGGTGGAACTGGCCGATAACGACGACGCCAGCCCCCTCACCCAAGACGTGCTGCGCATGATCGCGCCCGAGGTGTTTGCACAGACGGCGCGCGGCAGGGGCGGCGCGCAAACGCTGCGTGAGCGCAGCCGTGGCGTGGAAGCCGAAGCGATCCGGGCCGCGCTGGCCGCGCATGGCGGCGACCGCGACGCGGTGTGCGCGGCGCTCGGCATCAGCAAGACGACGCTGTGGCGGCGGTTGCAGGCCGGCTAGCCGATCGACGTGCCGCGCGATGGCGGTAAGATCGGCCCCTTCCCAATCGACAAGTCAGCGCAGGCACGTTATGCAAAGCAGGAGCAGGGCGACCCTCATCGGGCTCATCGCGGTGTTGTTGTGGGCCTCGATCGTCGGGCTGATCCGGGGCGTCAGCCAGAGCCTCGGGGCCGTGGGCGGTGCCGCCATGATGTACAGCGTGGCCTCGGTGCTGCTGCTCTTCACCGTCGGGTTCATCCGCTGGAAGGATTTTCCGCGCCGGTATCTCGTGTGGGGAAGCCTGCTGTTCGTGGCGTATGAGTTGTGCCTGTCGTTGTCGATCGGCTATGCCAACACCAGCCCGCAGGCCATTGAGGTCGGCATGGTCAACTACCTGTGGCCGTCGTTCACGATGCTGTGCGCGATCGTGTTCAACAAGCAGAGATCGAACTTGCTGATCGTGCCGGGGTTTCTCATTGCCATTCTCGGCATCTGCCTCGTACTGGGCGGCGACCAGGGGCTCGACATCGGCGGCATGGCCGCAAACGTGCGCGACAACCCGCTCAGCTATGGGCTGGCGTTTTCGGGCGCCGTGATCTGGGCCGCGTATTGCACCGTGACCGCCCGGATCGCCGAGGGCAAGAACGGCATCACGCTGTTCTTCATGCTGACGGCGCTGGCGCTGTGGATCAAATACTTCGCCACCGGCGGCGGCGCGATGCACTTCAGCGTCGAGGCGATTGTCTACCTGGCGATGGCCGCATCGGCCATGGGCTTCGGTTATGCAGCGTGGAACGTGGGCATCCTGCACGGCAACGTGACGGTGCTGGCCGGCGCGTCGTACTTCATTCCGGTGTTTTCTGCGGCGCTGGCCGCGGCGCTGCTGCGCACGCCGCTGTCGTTCGCGTTCTGGAAAGGCGCCTCGATGGTGTGTGCGGGCTCCATCCTCTGCTGGGTGGCAACGCGTGGGCAACGCGCGCGCGCCGCTGCCGCGCCCGAGCTGTCGTAACGGCGGGCCGCGTCCACCAGCGGCGCACGGCGCTGCCCGGCGCAATCCTTCGCTCGCCACCGCGCCTGGCGGCGTGTCTCGCCCGGGGATCACGGCGGACGCCTTTCCACAACAAACACCCACATACACCTTTTCGCGGCTTTTCGGTGCGGCGCGAACCATGGAGAATCGGTCTCCAATCCCGCTTGCCAACCTGTTGTATTAGGTATGACCGAAAAGAACCCATCGGAGACCGCGCGGCACGCTCTCCGGCTGCTGGCCTCACGCAGGTTGGCTCCCACGCCAGATAACTTTGCCGCGATCTATTACGAAATCGCAGGCAGCAAGCCCCATGAAGACGCCCCGGCAGAGCGCGCGGCGCTCGTGCGCGACCTGCGCGAGCATCTTGCGCGCACCGTCGAGTGCTGCCTGCCGGCCCTGGGCACCGACGATGCCCTGGTCGGCCCAGCGGCCTGGGCGCTCGTCAAGGCGTGCCGCTCCGACGCCGAAAGCCTCGCCAGCGTGAACAGCCGGCTCGCGGCGTTCAACCAGCGGCTGGCGCTGGCGGCCGCTGACCAGAACGACATCCGCCAGTCGCTGCTGGGCCTGCTGCAGCTCGTGTTCGAGAACATTAGCGAACTCTCGCTGGACGACCACTGGCTGCGCGGCCAGATCGACGCCCTGATGCGGGCCAGCGAAGCGCCCGTGAGCCTGCGCCGGCTGGACGATCTGCGGCGCCGCCTCAAGGAGGTCATCCACAAGCAGAGCTCGCTCAAGAGCAAGTCGATGGAGGCGCAGGAAGAGATGAAGCGGCTGCTGGCCGCCTTCATGGAGCGCCTGTCTGCCGCGGCCGCCACGTCGGACGCACACCACCGGCAGATGGAAGCCTGCGCGCGGCGCATCGAAGCGGCCCGGACCGTGGCGGACATTGCGCCCGTCATCCAGGACGCGCTGTCGGCCACGCGGTGGATGTCTTCGGAAGCCGCGCGCAATCGCGACGAGCTGTCGGCCATGCAGATGAAGGCCGAAGAAGCCGCCGCCGAAGTGGCCCGGCTGCGCAAGGCGCTGGACCTTGCTTCGGCGTCGGCGCGGCACGACCTGCTCACGGGTGCGCTCAACCGCAAGGGCCTGGAAGAGGCGCTGGAGCGCGAGGTGGCCCAGGCGATGCAGCAGGGCGCCGCGCTGTCGATCGCCTTCCTGGACATCGACAACTTCAAGGCCATCAACGACACGCACGGCCACACGTCGGGCGACGATGCCCTCGCGCACCTGGCGCAGGTGGCGCGCGAGTCGATGCGGCCGCAGGACACGCTGGCCCGCTTCGGCGGCGAGGAGTTCGTGGTGCTCATGCCGGACACGCGCCTGGAAGACGGCGTGAAGACCATCGTCCGGCTGCAGCGTGCACTGACCCAGCGCTTCTTCATGGCCGGCGACACGCGCCTGTTCATCACGTTTTCTGCCGGCGTGGCGGAGCTGGGCAAGGACGAACCGCCCATGGCGGCCATCCACCGCGCAGACCGCGGCATGTACCAGGCCAAGCGCGCGGGCAAGAACAAGGTCGTCAGCGTCTGAGGCGCCGCGCTGGGCGCGCTAGAACAACGGCCACACCTGGCCGTCTGCCACGCCATACAGGGCTTCACCGGGCGCGGCGGGGGCCGTCCACAAGCCCGTGAACTCACCAAATGCCGGCAGCAGCGCAGCGCCGGGGCCAAAGCGGAAGCACGGCAGCCGCAGCCGGTCGCGCCCGCGTCCGCTGATGACGATGCCGGGGTGCACATGCCCGGCGATCACGTAGTGGCCGGGCACCGTTTGCGGCGCGTGACACAGCGCGAAGGGGCCGAGCACCCACGGTTCTTCCACCACGTTGAAGCGCAGCGCGGCCGGCGGGTCGCCCGCGTGGCGGTCGTGATTGCCGCGCACCAGCGTGCACGCCACGTCGGCATGCCGGTCGCGCCATGCCGCCAGCGCTTCGAGGGCCGCCTGCGCCTCGCGTGCGTGCAGCAGGTCGCCGAGCCAGGCGATGTGCGCCACCGGCAGCCGCGCGAGCATGGCATCGAGCCGCGCCACGGCTTGCCCGGTGCTGCCGGCGGGCACCGGCACACCGCGCGCGCGGAACGTCGCCGCCTTGCCAAAATGCGCATCGGCCACCATCAGCATGCGCTGCGCCGGCCACCACAGCGCGCGCTCGGGCAGCAGCCAGACGGCTTCGCCCGCGCACTGGATGACGAGATCGTGCGGCCCGGTCATAGCAGCGGCAGCGGTTTCGACGTCTTGCGCGGACGGCGCGCACGGCGGCTGCCCTTGCCCGCCGTCTCAGGCGATTCCGTCATGCGCAGCGCGGCTTGCACGTCGGCATCGATGGCGGGGCGCGGCGCCGCATCGGGGTCGGTCGGCTCCGGGCCGGCCGCGCGTTCGGCGTCGGCCAGCATGCGGGCAATGCGGTCGGCCAGCTTCTCGGTGGACAGCTGCTCGCGAAAGCGCTCCACCATCAACGGAAACCCGAACGGCGATGGCCGCTGCAGCGCCCGCAGCTCCAGCCGCAGCGCGCGCATGCGTGTGAGGGCCGCGTCGATGCGGTCCAGATCGAGCTCCTGGCGCAGCACTTCGTTCTCGGCCTGCGTGAGCAGCAGGTTGCCCGGGTCGTGCCGCCGGAAGACTTCATAGAACAGGCCCGATGACGCCTGCAGCTGGCGCGTGCTCTTGTGCGCGCCGGGATAGCCCTGGAACACCAGCCCCGACACGCGCGCAATCTCGCGGAAGCGCCGCTGCGCGAGCTCGCCGGCGTTGAGGCTGGCCAGCACATCGTGCAGCAGCGTGTGGGTTGCAAACAGCTCGCCGCTGGCCAGCAGCGTGGGCCAGTCGATGGGCGTGGCAGACAGCAGCTCCAGCCCGTAGTCGTTGAACGCCATCGAGAACGTGGCCGGCGTGCGCTCGGCCGCGCGCCACGCCAGCAGGCTCGCCAGCCCCAGATGCGCATGCCGCCCGGCAAACGGATACAGGAACAGGTGCCAGCCCTCGCGCGAGTGCAAGGTCTCGGCAACGAGCGTGGCGGTGGTCGGCAGTGCAGACCAGCGCGCCTGCAACTCCAGCAGGGGGCGCGCAGCCAGCATCTCGGGGCCGTCGAAGCACCCGTGTGCCGCGGCATCGAGCTGTGCCACCACGGCATGCGCCAGCTCGGTGGACAGCGGCATGCGTCCGCCATTCCAGCGCGGCACGGCGGCCCGCTTGCCGCTGGCGCGGCGCACATAGGCGGTCATGTCCTGCACGCGCACCAGTTCAAGCAGCCGGCCCGCAAAGAGGAAGTTGTCGCCGGGGCGCAGGCGCGCGATGAACCCTTCCTCGATCGACCCGAGCGCACCGCCACCCGCCGCGCGCCACCAGCGCACGGTCATCGTGGCATCGCTGACGATGGTGCCGATGCTCATGCGGTGCCGGCGGGCCAGGCGCGCGTCGGGCACGCGCCAGATGCCGTGTTCGTCGGGCGCAACGCGGTGGTAGTCGGGGTAGGCCGTGAGCGAGTGGCCGCCCTGGCGCACGAAGTCGAGCGCCCATTGCCATTCGTCGTCGCGCAGATCCCGATACGCCCACGCGCGCCGCACTTCCTGCAGCAGCGCATCGGGCACGAAGCCGCCGCCCAGTGCCACCGTCACCAGATGCTGCACCAGCACGTCCAGCGGCTTGTGCGGCGAGGCGCGTGCCTCGACCTGGCCCGAGAGCGCGGCTGCACGCGCGGCCGCGCTCTCCACGAGTTCCAGGCTGTGCGTGGGCACTACCGTCACGCGTGACGGCCGCCCCGGCGCGTGGCCGGACCGCCCCGCACGCTGCAGCAGCCGCGCCACGCCCTTGGGCGAGCCGATCTGCAGCACGCGTTCCACCGGGAGGAAGTCCACGCCCAGGTCCAGGCTCGACGTGCAGAACACCGCCTTGAGCGCGCCTTGCTTGAGCCCCGCTTCCACCCAGTCGCGTGTGCCGCGATCGAGCGAGCCGTGATGCAGCGCAATCAGACCCGCCCATTCCGGCCGCGCGTTGATGGCGGCCTGGTACCACAGTTCCGCCTGCGAGCGCGTGTTCAGGAACACCAGCGCGGTGCGGGCGCTCTCCAGTTCTTCCAGCACGTGAGGCAGCATCGCCATGCCCAGATGCCCCGCCCACGGAAACCGCCCGACGCCATCGGGCAGCAGCGTGTCGATCTCCATGCGCTTGGGCAGGTGGCCCTGCACCAGCGTGCCGGCGGCGGGCGTGCCGGCGTCGCCCAGGGCTTGCATGGCTTCCGTCAGGTTGCCCAGCGTGGCCGAGAGCCCCCACACGATCAGCCCCGGCGACCACGCCCGCAGCCGTGCCAGCGCCAGCTGCACCTGCACGCCGCGCTTGTTGCCGACAAGCTCGTGCCATTCGTCCACCACCACCACGCGCACGGAGCCCAGCGCTTCGCGCGCATCGGCACGCGCCAGCATGAGCGACAGGCTCTCCGGCGTGGTGACCAGTGCCGTGGGCAAGCGGCGCGATTGCGCAGCGCGTTCGGCGCTGCCCGTGTCGCCGGTGCGCAGGCCCAGCGTCCAGTGCGGTGCCAGCGCCTGTGCCGCTTCCGAGATCGCACGCGTGGTGTCGGCGGCCAGCGCACGCATGGGCGTGAGCCAGAGCACCGACAGCGGCGGCGCACCGCCGCGCCCGCGTACGTCGGCCAGGCGCTGCAGCGCACCCAGCCACACGGCATACGTCTTGCCCGCGCCCGTGGTGGCATGCAGCAGGCCCGATTCGCCGCGCGCCATGGCGTCCCATACCGCGCGCTGAAACGGCATCGGCGTCCAGCCGCGCGCGGCAAACCATGCATCGACGGTGGGCAGCGCGGCTTCGCTCATGGCACGGGCAGCAGGCTTTCGAGGGTCTGCAGCGTATCGGCCTCGGCGACGGGCTTGTCGTGCCGCCAGCGCAGCATGCGCGGAAACCGCACCGCAATGCCGCTCTTGTGGCGCGCGCTGCGGGCGATGCCCTCAAAGCCGAGCTCGAACACCATCGTCGGGGTCACGCTGCGCACGGGCCCGAAGGTCTCCACCGTGGTCTTGCGGATGAGCGCATCCACCTGGCGGATCTCCGCATCGCTCAAGCCGGAATACGCCTTGGCAAACGGCACCAGCTTGCGCTCGGGCACGTCGGGCGGGGCATCCCACACGGCGAAGGTGTAGTCGGTGTACAGGCTCGCGCGGCGCCCGTGGCCACGCTGCGCGTAGATCAGCACCGCATCGACCGAGTACGGATCGATCTTCCACTTCCACCACACGCCCACGTCCTTGGTACGGCCCACGCCGTAATGCGCATCGCGCCGCTTGAGCATCAGCCCTTCCACACCGAGCTCGCGCGAGGCCTCGCGCTGGTGCGCAAGGTGCGGCCAGTCGTCGCCCTGAAGCAGCGGCGACAGCTCCAGCGCCGGGTGCACGCATTCGGCAATCACGCGTTCAAGCTGGGCGCGCCGCTCGGCTTGCGTGCGGCCGCGCCAATCCTCGCCCTGCCATTCGAGCAGGTCATACGCCAGCAGCACGGCGGGCGCATCGCGCAGCACGCGCGCATTCAGCGTCTTGCGGCCGATGCGTTGCTGCAGCAGTGCGAACGGCTGGACGCGGCCTTCGCGCCAGACCACGATTTCGCCGTCGAGCACCGTGCCGGCCGGCAGCACGCGCGCCATGTCGGCAAGTTCAGGAAAGCGCTCGGTGATGAGCTCCTCCCCGCGCGACCACAGCCACGCGCCATCGGCCCGGCGCACGAGTTGCGCGCGAATGCCATCCCACTTCCATTCGATCTGCCAATCGGCCGGCGGGCCCAGCAGCGTGTCGAAGACCTCCACGTCGGCCTGCAGCGGATGCGCCAGGAAGAACGGATACGGGTGGCCTGCGTCCAGCGCGTGGCCGTCGGCGCTCGCATCGGCCAGCAGCGCGCGATAGCGCTCGGCCGTGGGCGCCTGGGCGATATCCGTATAGCCCATCAGCCGCTGCGCCACATGCTTCGGGTCGGTGCCGCCCACCTCGGCCAGCGCGCGCGTGACAAGCAGTTTCGACACGCCCACACGAAACGCACCCGTCATCAGCTTCATCAGTACCAGCCGCGCGTGCAGCGGCAGGCCTCGGCACAACTCCGCCAGGCGCGGCAGCACCACCTCGGGCGGCAGGCCGCGCAGCGGCAGCAGCCGCGCTTCCATCCACTCGGCCAGGCTGGCGTCGTCCGTGTGGTCGGCATCGGGCAGGATCAGCGCGATGGTCTCGGCCAGGTCGCCCACGGCCTGGTAGCACTCGTCGAACAGCCATTCGGGCAGGCCGGAGGCTGACTGCGCGAAGTTGGCCAGCACGCGCACGGGCACGAGCTGCCTCGGCTTGCCGCCGGCCAGGAAGTACACGGCCCACGCCGCATCGGCGTCGGGCGCGGCGCGCAGATACGCCACCAGCGCGGCCAGCTTGGCGTTGCTCGACGTGGTGGCGTCCAGCTGCGCGTACAGGTCGGCAAAGGCTTTCATGGGGCGGACGGCTCCGTTGCAACCGGCGCGCTCTGCGCCGCGGCCGCTTCATCTTCGTCGCCGTACTCGGTGGCGAAGGCGCGCGCGTCCAAGCCTTGCTCGCACAGCCAGCGCACCATCGGAGGCACCTGCCCGTGCGTGACGTAGACGCGCGTGGCGCCCGTGGCCTCGATCGCCTGCAGCAGGCCCGGCCAGTCGGCATGGTCGGATAGCACGATACCGCGATCGACGCCGCGCCGCCGCCGCGCGCCACGCAACTGCATCCAGCCGCTGGCAAACGCATCGGCATAGTCGCCAAAGCGACGCATCCACGGCGTGCGTTGCGCCGATGGCGGCGCCAGCACCATGGCGCGCCGCAACGCCGCACGAGGCAGGTCGGTCACCAGTTGCGTCATCGGCAGCGCCACGCCTGCCGCGCGATACGCCGCGTCCATCTGCAGCATGGCGCCGTGCGAAACGATGGGCCCGATGCCGGCATCCAGCCCGGACAGGATGCGCTGCGCCTTGCCGAACGAATAACAGAACACGACGCTCGCGCGGCCCGCCTCCGCATTGGCGCGCCACCACGCGTTGAGCTGCGCAAAGATCTCGGCTTGCGGCCGCCAGCGGTAGATCGGCAGCCCAAAGGTTGATTCGGTGATGAACGTGTCGCAGCGCACGGGCTCGAACGGGGCACACGTGCGGTCGGCCTCGACCTTGTAGTCACCCGAGACCACCCAGACCTCGCCGCCGTATTCCAGCCGCACCTGCGCGGAGCCCAGCACATGCCCCGCCGGATGGAAACTCAGCCGCACCCCGTGGTGGACGACCGATTCGCCATACGCGAGCGTCTGCAGCGGAATGTCGCTGCCGAGCCGCGCGCGCAACACACCCGCGCCCGGCGCGGCCGCCAGGTAGTGG
This sequence comes from Ralstonia mannitolilytica, assembly GCF_905397375.1. Classification (GTDB taxonomy): domain Bacteria; phylum Pseudomonadota; class Gammaproteobacteria; order Burkholderiales; family Burkholderiaceae; genus Ralstonia; species Ralstonia mannitolilytica. The sequence continues at coordinate 561,489 of NZ_CAJPVG010000001.1, read as the reverse complement.
TGGTGCCCCACGCGGGCGTGGTCGCTATGCGCGTGCGTGATGACGGCGCGGTCCACCGGCCGCCATGGGTCTACATAGAAATCGCCCGCGGGGCAGTACAGCCCGCTGGGCGTGGTGACGATCAGATCGGCTGTTTGGGGCATGCTGTGTTGGCTCCATGCGCCGCGAGGGCCGCGCCCCGGCGCATGGAAGGCGGCCACACGCGCCGTCACCGCCGACGGCGTGCGACGGTGATGTCACTTCAGCACGGTTTGTGCCCGTGCCGCCCCGCGCGCGGTTCAACCGCGCCGCGCGGCGTCGATCCTGGCGATGTCGATCTTGCCCATCGTCATCATCGCGTCAAACGCGCGCTTGGCGGCTGCGCGGTCAGAGTCCGTCACGGCGGCGATCAGCGCGCGCGGCGTGATCTGCCACGACAGGCCCCATTTGTCCCGGCACTTGCTCGTCATGGCTGTCTCCTGAAGGGGCCGGCACCGCTTTTTAGCGGAGGCGCTCAGCTCGCGCCGCCCGTCGTCGAGCTGGCAGGCCCGGACGCAGGTGCCGGCCCCGCAGCCGGTGCGGGCGGCGTGGTCACCGCAGGGGCCGATGCCGGTGCCGCTTCCGCCGGTGCCTTCGGTGCCGGCGCAGCAGCCGGCGCCGCCACCGGCACAGGCGGCGCGGGCGGCGTCGGCACCACCGGTGTCGTCATCTTCATCGGCTCGCCCTGCGGCGTGGGCGCGGGTTCGGGCAGCGGAGCCACGGGTTCCTTTTCTGCGGCCTTGGCCACCTTGCGGTCGTGGCGCGCCGGGTCGATCTTCAGGAAGTGGTCGACCAGGTTGAAGTAGCGCTCGTAGAACACGCCGGCCGGAATCGTCTCGCTTGCCACCTTCACCATCGAGTCGTCGCCCGAGCCGATCGGCAGCGACAGCGAGCCCAGTACGCTCAGCCCCACGCTTGCCGACGTGCTTGTCTTCTTGAGCGCGTAGCGGTCTTGCACCGCGTTCACGTAGGCCGTGCTCGACGTGCCGTCTGACGTGGCATCGGCGCACACCACGTGGAACGAGATCACCACGTGCGAATCGTTGCTCGGCTGGAAGTTCTTGCTGCCGTCAATCGTGTCTGCGCGCGGTGAGCTCGCGACATAGCCCTGGCTCAGCAGCGCCCGGCGCGCGGCCTCGCACGTGGCGTCGGACCGTGCGTGGAACGTGCGGGCGTAGGGGCTCTTGTCCGCATCGAACTGTTCTTGCTGGTAGAGCGGCGTGGGAGAAGAGCTGCACGCCGACAGGGCAGACACGGCAACGGCAAGGGCGCACGAAGCAGACGACAGACGGAGGCGGATGGGCATGGTGTTGGGCAAAAGGGCTCGGCCGGACGATGTGCCCGATGCGTCATCAGGCAGCCGCCCGGCGGTGCCACTGCGTGGGCGGCGCAAGTTTTGTGCGCGGCCCGGGCACGTGGCGCGTGGGCTGGTGTGGCCGGGCGACATTATAAGTTTGTTGGGTGGCGCGGACAGCCTTCGGCAGCCGCATTCGTGCGTTCTGGGCCTAACCCCGCGAGCGCACCTTGCCAGTGCGCAGCGCAAACGCCCAATCCGGGCGGCCTCGTTCGTCCGCAAGCGCCGCTGCATCGTCCCACGCGTAGTCCACCGCACGGAATTCTGCGGTCCACTCTCCTTCCTGTTCAGTCAGGATGGCGTAGCGTGCATGCGGGCTGCCGGTTTCAATCGTATGGGGGAAAGGATAGGCGTCGCTGTAAGCCTGCAGGCCGACACTGCCGGGGTTGACGATAAAGCGGCCATCCAACAGTCGCATCGCGCGTGGCATATGGGTGTGCCCACAAAGCACGAGCCTCGCGTCGGCATCCTCTGCGCGGTAGAGCACTTCATCGTGGGTCGCCGCGCGACATCCTTGCTCGCAAAGCGATTCCAGAAAGTAGGTCTGGTCGTAGTGCACAGACCCGTGAACGAGGAGCACCTCGTCTTCGATGTACCGAAGCACGGGCAGGCGGGCAAGCCACGCGAGCTGGTCCCGCCTCAACTGCGCAAACGCGTACTGGTCCGACGGGCCCATGCTTGACGGGTCGCCGGCAAGAACCTGCCTTTCATGGTTGCCGCGAATGGTCGGCAGGTTCAGCGCCATCAAGCGATCGACCGTTTCGCGCGGTTGCAGCGGGCCCGACGCAATATCGCCGAGGTTCACGATCAGATCGACACTTTGCGCTTGAATGTCTTCCAACACGGCGTCCAGCGCGGCCAGGTTGCCGTGAATATCAGAGAGGGCGGCGATTCTCATGGCGGGGCGATGTTGGCAAAGCGCCTATCCTACCGGTGGCAATCAGGCGGCCGACGCCACGTCTGCCCGCGCCTCGTACAGCGCAACGCCCACCAGCACCAGTGCCCCCCACGCAATGCCCACCAGCGCGCTCACCCAAGCGCTGGCGTGCCACCCCAATAGCGGTGATACGCACAGCATCGTCAGCGCACTCACAAAGCTCGCACCCATAGCCCATGCGGTACTGCGCCCGCCGCCATAGCCAAGGAGCGTGGCCACCAAGGGCACTGCCACCGTGGCTAGAAACAGCGTGTTGATCGACACAATCAACCCAACCATGCTCGTGCCGATCTGAGCGATACCGATGCCGCCGAGCACGACGGCCAGCGAAACAACGCCGTCTGGCGCGCGGTGCCACGACAGCGCTTGCCGCATGGCGTGTGCTGCCGCCATGGCAACGGCGGCGCCGGAACCGAGCGCCGCCAGCAGCAGCGCACACAGAATGCCCTTGCCAACGCCGGTATGGCTGCCGCCGAACGGCTCTACCACCAGGAACGGAATTGTCTCCTTGGCGGCCAAGCCGTCGGGCAGATGGCCAGCCTGCATGGCAGCCAATACCGCCGTGGAAGGCAACGTGCTGATCAACATGACGAGCACACCGGCCAGCACACAGCCCAACACGGCCGCCCGCCGGGAACGCGCGAGGATGACGAACTGCTGGTAGTCCGCCCCCAGTACCACCAGCGCAATCGTGCTCAACATCGTGACCCCGATGTCCGACACCGACAGGTAGCGCGCCGCATCCGTGGCGAGCAAGGCCAGTGAGCGGCCATATAAGCCAATGCCGTTGTTCAGCACAATCACCACCACCAGCGATGCCGAGGCGGCGGCGAGGAATACTGAAAACACAGCCCCCAGCCGGCCCGGCCGCAGCCGCCCCAGCCCCCACACCAGCAACCCGGCAATGGCGTATTGCCACACTGGCGTCAGGCCGAAATTGAGCCCGAGTACCGCAGCAGCGCCCTGCAGTTGTACAGAGAAAATTCCAAGCAACCACACCGAAGACAACAGCGCGACACCGCTCTCAAGCGCTGCGTTCTTGCCTCTGAAAAGGCCCCAAATGGGCGTGCCCAGCCGCCAGAACGTGCCGGCCGCCACGGCCAGGAACAGCATGCCGATACCGGTGGCTGCGGCGTAGAGGCTGGAGGCCATGCCCACAGTTCGCGCCAGTTCACCGGTGCCGAATACAAAACCGATACCGTAGCTGGCCGACACCAGCAGGATCGCCACATTCCAAGGGCCCAGAGAACGCTTATTCATGGTGGTAGCCGCGTTTGATCCAGCAGTTCACGGCAGGCTGTTCGCCCGCAAAGTAACCCGTGCGTGCTCCGGTAGCGATAGAGCGATGCCAGTGATGGCAGCGCAATCCACCACTGCCCGATTGCATCGTTGAGGCGCGTATGAAGCTTGTCGGAACGCGTGGATGTCTGCCTGTGCCGAGCGCAGCGGCCCACTCGCGAGGGCGCCCGCGGGCACCACTGCAGCAGGGCGGGAGAGCAGTGTCATGACTTCCTTTTGGGAGACGGTAAGTGTTGCCGGACGCCGCTTGTGGCGGCCACGGAAAGTGCCCACGATCTTAGGAGGCGGCATACCCAGTCGCATCCCCCAAAAGAAGGTGCCAGTGATGCTTGTTATTGAATTCAGATATCAACTAAATATAAATCAGAGGCAGAGCTTGGATTTTCATTAGCAGAAAGCAAAAAACCCCCATAAAACCCCACCAATGGGGGCAGCGAAATCGCAACCCATCGTCTATGCTGTTTCCCGGCAAAAAACGGCGCCCTGATTTGCGTTGGGATTATCAGAGAAAGCGCCTAATCCAAAATATCTAAAAACAGCGGGCCGGGGGATGATGAATGGGGCGTAGGAGAAAACAACAACCGTCCACGAGCGATCTGCTTCTTGCGTTGCCGTGGTGGATGCTGGCGATCGGTTCGCTGGCGAGTTACCTGGTGTTGAGCCTCGCGCCGGCAATATTCCGCGGCAACCCGATCCTGGCGCCGCTCGCGATGCTCGTTCGCGGGCTGGCGTGGATGCCCGCCGTATTGCTGGCGTTCTTTGCCCTGTTGTCGTACCTGCGCGAGCGCAGCCATCAGGCCGATGCCCGGCTCGGCCCCGTGCGCGCTGAGCCTGCCACGCGCGGCCGGTCATCCCACGCGCCGCTGCGCACTGCCCACAACGCGGCAGACCACCAAGCGCGCAGCCCGGCAGGCGCCACTGCCACCCCAACCCAAACACCCACCCCCATAGAACCCGCCACGCCGCAGCGCTGGACGCTGGAAGCCATCCAGTCGCTCGAGTGGAAGCGGTTCGAGCTGCTGTGCGTCCAGTACTACGAACACATGGGGTTCACCGTGAAGACCGTGCCGCACGGCCCGGACGGCGGCATTGACGCCACGCTGTACATGGCCGGCCAGGACGCGCCCGTGGCGGTGGTCCAGTGCAAGGCGTGGTCCAAGCCCGTGAAGGTGGAACAGGTGCGGGCGCTGGGGGGCTCCATGCTGGCACACAAGGTCAAGCGTGGCGTGTTCTGGTCTTTGTCCGGTTATGTCGGCAACCCGGTGCAAGAGTATTCCGAGCTTGCCGGTATCCAGCTATTGGACGGGCCAGCGGTGCTTGAGCGCATTCGCGCGCTGGCCGAAGACAAGCAGGTCGCGCTGCTGGCGAAGGTGTTTGAGGGGGATTACCGGACGCCTTCGTGCCCGGCTTGTGGGGTGAAGCTGGTGGCGCGGAAGGGGAGGAGTGGGGCGTTTTGGGGGTGCAGTAATTACTGGAAGGGGTGTCGGTATACGTTGCAGATGGGGCGCGCCTTGAATACAAGCCCGTACCGGCAATGAATTGGTGGGGCATGCTGGTTTGCAAAGCCCTGTGTCTTGTTGTGTGGCACAGCCTGATGGCTCAGTTCGCAATAACAACCTACGGAAAATGAGAATGTTCGATTCACCCCTTGAAGGTGAGTTTACTCAAGGAACGGTGTTTTCCTGCGCGCATGCCGAAAACTATCCAATTGCTGGTGTACTCGGATTAGTGATTACCGCGAGATGTGACGCTGCGCAGGACAAAGTCCCTGTGTTTAGTTATGTTCCCGTTGTATCAATAAGTCGCTGGATGATGCATGATGGTGCCTTAATCGTTCTGGAGAGGATTGAGGCAGATCTAATAAATACGTTCGCGAACAATTTGAGGGATTTTTCATTATCCGATTCTCTTATTAAATCTCATGAGATGTCCGTTATATACGACGTCCATTTGAGGAAATATGAGGATGATCGTGGAAAGAAGAGTAAGTGCGAAAAAATCAAGGGCGTGATTGATAGCCTTGAAGAGTGCCGCTATATCAAGAGCAACCCCAAAGAGGTTGATCGTCTAACTTGCCTCCTTCGCAAGTTTGACGAAAAGGTTACCTCAGTGGTGCGAGATCTGACGGACAACAAGTTAAGTGGATATTACTTGCTTCGTGATTTGACTTCACTGAATGATGAGGATGGGACTGATTTCGTCGCCCTATTGCGTGAAGTTCATCACGTGGCGACGCCGATAGCAAAAAAAATTGCTCACGGGTTGCACAGAGAGGCTGTAGCAACTGCGCATGTTGTTTGTCCTGCGTTCTATGGTAATGATGAGTTGTCCATGCCGATAGCAAAGCTTAGGTCGCCGTGGATTGAGCATCTAATGCAGAATTTCACGCTTCTTTTTTCGCGTATTGGGGTTAAAAATAACAATTACATGGAAGTAAAGAGATCGCTTTACAAGATTGGAATTGGAGGTTAAATGAAATTTTTATATGTGGATCAGTTGGCTGCAAAAGAGCTCATCTCGGAGAGAACTTTGCAATCCGCTGAATTCGAAACCGGTGCGCTGTTGGTTGAATTTCTGAGGTCGACAGTTAAGACTATTGCACTCGGGCCTCAAGTGATTGGTATTCGACAAGGCGAAGGTTGTTATGTGATAAGTCAGCATGGGCAGAAGAGTAATTTCATAGTTTTTGACTATGAAGAGGCTCCTCTTCTAATCTCTAGGGATGGTAACAGTGTTTTGCTTGTCCTTCAGAAAACGCTGAGATTTGCAATTAAGCTGTGGGATAAATTGAAACCCAGCTCGCATGAGCGAATACTTAGTAACAACAAAGCCGTTGTATTTCCTTACCCAATTGGGATGCAGACGGAGTTACGGGTCGTTATTGAAAGAAATCCTGATGAGAAAAGGCGTTCAAAACGCGAAGACGGGTCTGCACTGTTGGTCTATAAGTTCTCTGATGCTGAGGGAGACGGCGTTTCGGAGGTGCCCAGGTTAACGAATTTTCGTAAGGCAAGCGAGGGCCGAGAAGATGCATACAAGGGAGCGATTGAACAGTTATCCCAGGTCCAACGCATTAATCAACCAGGAAGTAAGGCTCTCGCCGTGACTGAGTTGGAGAGCTCAGTTCTTCATAACCCCGTCCAGCAGGCAGGTGTTCAAAGTTGGCTTTCTTTCCTAACGAATAAGCAAAAAGCTTTCGTAGAAAGAAACCTTGATGTGCCACACCGTATTGAGGGCCCTGCGGGTACAGGAAAAACCCTTTGCCTCGTTTTGAAATGTCTTCACGCATTAGAGGCGAAAGCGAAGGAGCAGCAAGAGCATAAAACACTGTTTATTGCGCACAGCGAGGCGACGAAGCGAGCTATCGAGAATCTATTTGCCATGAACGATTTGTTCGGATTTTCCGATACAGAGCGTTCCCCATTTGGTAGATTGCAAACATTAAAAATATCGACTCTTCAGGAGTTGTGCGCCGAGTTGCTTCATCAGGATATCTCGGAGTCGGAGTTAGTTGATAGGGATGCCTATGAGTCGAAACAGATTCAAACCCTTTATGCACGGGAGGCGGTGGAATATGCGATGGCGAAGGAGTTTCCTTCCCACGAACCATTTTTGTCTGAAGGATTCAAGCAGTTTCTAAGAGAGTCCGATGGCTGGGTAATCGCGGACATGCTGCAGCACGAAATTAGTGTCCAGATAAAAGGTCGTGCAGATCAAGATCTAACAAAGTATCAGAAATTGCAGCGCCTGAAGGTAGGACTTCCAGTGGAGAATTCCGGGGATAAGGCTTTTGCATTTATAATGTATGAGCATTATCAAAAAGAGTTGGTTTCTGCTGGCCAGTTTGATACGGATGATGTTGTTCTGAGTGCGATATCTCAGATTAGTACGCCGATTTGGAAGCGTCGTCGACAAAGGGAGGGTTACGATAGCATCTATATTGATGAAACTCATCTTTTTAATCTGAATGAGCTATCCGTTTTTCATAGGCTGACTAGAAATGAAAATATGCAACCTATCGCATATTCGGTTGATAGGTCTCAAGCGTTAGGCGATCGAGGATGGACGGATGAATCCTTCGATCTTGCTTTTGATCCTGATGCTAATGCCGGAGAAATTGCTCCAACTCAAATAAAATCAGTTTTTCGGTGCTCTCCCGATATTGTCAATTTGGCATTTTCGGTTACTTCGTCAGGGGCGACGCTGTTTACCAATTTCCATAACCCTCTAACAGCGGCAGTAAGTGCGTTTACTCAGGAAGAGGAGCGGAAGTGTGAGCGGCCAATCCTTCTTCAGTACTCTTCAGACTCCACGATGTACGCGGGTGCATTTTCCCGGGCTGAGACTATAGCAAAGGAAATGAGTGCCGCGAAGGCGGATGTGGTAATCATTGCCTTCGGAGACGAGATTTTTGGTGAACTGCAAAAGCGGGCCCGAGAGCTAAACAAGCCAGTGGAGTTGGTGAAGAGTCGAGGTGATATTGAAGCAGTTAATAGAGCGCGCGTCTCGGGTCGATATGTGTTAACTGCACCAGAATTCGTTGGTGGGCTCGAATTTGGAGGGGCGATTTTGGTTGGTATCGATAACGGGCGGGTGCCGCCTCGCGGTATATCCTCCTACGAGGACAGTCAGAATTTCTTAAGCTACGCCTCGCACCAGCGAGTTTACGTGGCGCTTACGCGTGCACGCTTTCGAGTTGAAATTCTTGGCACAAAGGCCCGGGGTGTCAGTCCGCTTCTCAATAGCGCAATCGCGTCCGATTTGTTGGCTGTTGGGGAAGGTTTGTAAGAATTAAATATCTCGCATAACCCATATATCACCTTTTACGTGGAGACGGTTTGCCAACTGGTGCCAACTTGCATTGCCGCTTATCGACCGGCTAAACTCCCCCCGCTGCGGCAACAACCGCAGCCGAGACTGCAATCTCGATCGATCCGTCCGGAAGAAACATCAAGTTTCTACCGCTGCTGTCGTTCGCCCCTACGGGCGGGCCTCGGCAGGGAGGGCTTAGGCCCTGCCGTCTTGATGGATCGTCGGTATTGCAGACCTTGTCGTGTGCCCGCCCACCCTCCCAGGTGGGTGGCTCCTCACTCAACCAGAGGGCAAGACAATGGATCAACCGACCCAAGCCATACCCATCCCACGCGGGCATCGCCCCGCAATCTGTGACTTCCCACGCATCGCGCAACGTCCTCCGTCCGGAGGTGCCCGATGAGCCTGCAAACCAACCGCCAGTATCTGCAGGGCGCCATAGGCGGGCGAGAGTTTCTGCGGCGCACGCAAGCGAGTCTGCAACTGCATCGGCAGTTCGAGCCCAAGACGTTCCGCTGGGAATATCAGCTCTACGTCCAGGACAAGTCCCCTGAATATCAGGCCGGCTTTCTGGACGCGATTGGCGCCTACATGTTGATCACGCTGGAGGGGGTGTTGGTCGATCTGTACGGGTGGGAAGTGCTGCGCGTGCTGGAAAGCGCAAACCGCAAGAAATAAGAGAACAGCAGGAAAGGCGACCCCGAGACGGGCGGGGCACGCTATACCGGGGGACCTACCCAGTCCTTGACGTGCCGAGCCCAACGGCCCACGCACGATGCTCAACGGCCCGACCGCAGACGTCTGTGGCCCAATCGCCGAGCGCCAACGTCCAAGCGCCGCTCGCAGACATTCAAAATTTCGACCGCAAACACGCGCGCACCGAGCGCAGACACCCGCGTGCCGATCTCAAACAGTCGCACCGCGGTCAGCAGGCCAACCGCCGAGGTGTTAGGTCCGACAAATCGGAGCTTTGAGGGCCGAAGGTGCGGCTCAGAACTCCAACGGTGGAGTCCAGAACCCGGAGTCGCGTTCCGAACCCTGAAAGAGCCGCCGCAAGCCCCCGCGCCAACAGCGGTCGGCATTGTTCCCGGGAAGACACAGCCGCGGCCGTCGTGTAAGCGTCGCGTAATGTTATATCGCGCGCTATTTGTGATGACGGCCCGAAAGTGCGCCAGGCAGCCCAACGTTGCGCCTCGAAAACGTTCTCTATGGGCCCGATACGGAAAATTCATCGCTGGCGCGCTACCTTAAATGGAGTAGGTAGAGTCCCTCGCCGCTGCTCGTTGCACCGGTTTTGTGCCAAAAAAACCGCACTGGGCCCCCGCGCCAGAGGGGTGCAGGAAACGATGGCCCGGCCGTAGCGGCCACCGCAGATCGTTATAGAGCGCAACAAAACGTGCGTACGCGTTTTGGTTGTGTTCGGTTTTCGCAAGGATTAACTATTTCGGAGTAGACAACTTTGCCCGAACAACCATCACAGAAGCCCTTTACGCTCCAGCAAAACAAGCTTCATACAGAAGCACTTTTGAGCGGGGGGCTCCATGACGGTAAAGGCAAAACTCATCAGCGCATTCGGTGCGCTGGCATTCCTGGTGGCCGTGGTGGCCGGCATCAGTTGTTATCAGCTGAATGCCCTTGGCGGGCAGTTCGGAGATTTTGAAAGCGGCGTGTACCGCAGAACAATGCTGGCGCATTCGGTCAGGGCGGCGGTGGAGGCCCGTGCCGTTGCGGTGCGCAACTTGGTCTTGGCGTCCAACGAACAAGATCGATTGAAGGAAGCTGACGCCGCTGAAAAAGCGCATGCCGACGTTCAGCAACGGCTCGCGCAGCTGGAGTACGAAGCCAAGACCAGCGCCAGCTCCACGGATGAGACCCGGCGCTTTGTCGATAGCATCCGCGCGGTGGAAAACAAGTACGGCCCGGTTGCCGTTGACATCGTAAAACTCGGCCGTGCCGGGCAGCGCGACGCCGCTATCGACAAGATCAATCGCGATTGCGTGCCGCTGCTCGCCGCGCTTGTCGAGGCCGTTCGCGCATACGACGAGTTCGTCGTCAAGCGCTCAAGCGAAGCCGTGGAGAACGCGCGGTCCTATGCGGTGGCTGGCGTGCGGGTCGGCATTGGCGCGGGGCTGTTTGGCCTGGTGTTGGCCAGTGTGCTCGGGTTCGCCATTGCGCGCAGCCTGCTCCGCCAGCTCGGCGCAGAACCGGTGGCGCTGGCGGACGCTGCAACGCGCATCGCGGGCGGTGATTTCCGCGCAAAGGCGGGCTTTGAAGATGCGCATCCGGGCAGTGTGCTGGCCTCCATGAAGACGATCTGCGATGGGCTGGGCACGCTCATCGGCCAGATTGGCGAAGCGGCGCACTCCGTTTCCGCAGGCTCCACGCAGATTGCAAGCGGCAACGTCGATCTGTCAGGCCGAACGGAAGAGCAGGCCTCCGCGCTTGAAGAGATGGCTTCCAGCATGGAAGAACTGACCACCACCGTGCAACAGAATGCGGCCCACGCGCAGCAGGCGGCAGCGCTGGCAACCAACGCGTCGAGCATCGCGCAACAGGGCAGCGCAGACGTGGGCGATGTGGTCAGCGTCATCAACAAGATCAGCGACGGCTCTGCGCGCATTGGCGAGATCACGGGCCTCATCGAGGGCATTGCCTTCCAGACCAACATCCTCGCCTTGAACGCAGCGGTGGAAGCAGCGCGCGCTGGCGAGCAGGGGCGCGGCTTTGCCGTGGTGGCGAGCGAGGTGCGCGCCTTGGCGCAGCGCTCGTCCACGGCCGCCAAGGAAATCAAGGAACTCATTGAATCGTCGCGCGCGCACGTCAAGGAAGGCGCCATCGTGGCCGACCGCGCCGGCAAGACGATGGAATCGGTCACGACTTCCGTCGCTACCGTGACGACGCTGATCGAAGAAATTGCAGCGGCGTGCACGGAGCAAAGCCAGGGCATCGCACAGGTTCACATTGCCGTGTCGGAGATGGACGAAATGACACAGCGCAATGCCGCGCTTGTTGAGGAGGCTGCGGCCGCGTCGCAAGCGCTTGAAGAACAGGGTAAGGCGCTCGCCCAGTCGGTGCAGAGCTTCCAGGTCGCATAAGAGACCGCCTCCCCAGGAGACACGAATGACCGACCATTCAGCAGACGCACGTGAAAGCGCGCGCGTAGAAGCGGTGTTGGCCTGCGGCATTCTCGACACCGCGGACGACCCCAAATTCGACCGGCTCACGCGGCTTGCCTGCCATGCGTTGGGCGTACCGATGGCGCTGGTTTCGATTGTTGACGACCGGCGCCAGTGGTTCAAATCCCGCCACGGATTGGACGCACGGCAGACACCCCGCGAATGGGCGTTCTGCACCTATGCCATCCAGGGTACAGAGCCGTTCATCGTGGAAGACGCGGCGGCTGATCCGCTGTTTGCGGACAACCCATTGGTGACGGGCCACCCGTTCATCCGCTTCTATGCGGGCGCACCGTTGTTCGATCGATCCGGCTACGCGCTGGGCACGTTCTGTGTGCTCGATGTCGTGCCCCGGCGCATCGATGCCGCACAGATTGCTGTCCTTCAAGACCTCGCCCACTTCTGCTCGCACATCATCACGTCGGATGCGGACGCCAGCGCGTCGGCCATGGCGGCGCAGTGAGCGCGCCAGTGGAGGATCATCTGAGAGAGCGGGCAGCCAGGCGTTGATCGGGCGGCAAGCGATCGTGGACCGGGCGGGCGCATTGGTGGCCTATGAACTGCTTTTCCGGGGGGGCACACACGATACGGGTGCGGAGTTCTCCGACGGAACGCTGGCCACAAGCAACGTCATTCTCAACACGGTGAGCGAGTTTGGCGTCGACCGGGTTCTGGGTGATCTGTGCGGGTACGTGAATATCGGCCAGCAAGGCATCCATCTCGCGCTGCTCGAGATGCTGCCTCCGCAGCGCTTTACCCTCGAACTGCTGGAGAGCGTGCAGTTTGACGAGGCGACGATTGCCGAGTGCAGAGTGCTGAAGAAGCACGGTTATCGCCTCGCTCTGGATGACGTGACGGACATCGCATTGGTGCCGCGCCAGATGCTTGAACTGGCTGACGTCGTGAAGGTGGACGTGGGGGCGGCAACGCCGGCTGCCATTGACGACATTCTTGCCGCCGCACGTTGCTACCAGTTCAAGGTGCTGGCGGAGAAGGTGGAAACAGCGGCGCAACATCTGTTGTTGCGCGAGCTCGGCTTTGACCTGTTTCAGGGCTATTTCTTTGCACGCCCGGAAGTCTTGGCCCAGCGGCGGTTGCCGGAATCGACGAACAGCCTCTTTACGCTGCTGCAGCTGTTGACGCAGGCGCCATCGGTTGCGCAGCTTGAAAGCCTGGTCAAGAAAAGCCCGCTCCTGCTGACGCGGCTGATGAAGCTTGCGCAGTCCGCCGCCTACGGAGACAGGCGCGGCAGCACCATCACGATTCGCGACGCCATCATGCGGGTCGGCACGAAAACGCTGGGCCGTTGGGCGGAGTTGCTGCTGTTTGTCGGCGCGGCAGAGACGGACCTCGCCACCAACCCGCTCTTTCGGATGGTGGCGGTCAGGGCGCGGTTCATGGAGCTTTTGGCGAAGGCCGTCTCGCTGGGCAACGATGCGTTGGCAGACGCGGCCTATCAAACCGGCGTGTATTCGCTTCTGCATGTGCTGGCAGGGCAGACGCAGGACGAATTCATGGCCCAGACTTCTGTGCCCGAAGCGATACGCAAGGCGATTGCCGCCCGCGATGGCGTGCTCGGGCAGTTTCTTGGCGTGGCCGAAGCACTGGATCTCGACTGCAGCCCGCCGCCGCCCTTACTGCAGCTCGGGCTGTCCGAGCGCACGGTGATGGCGCTGCATTGCCAGGCGACGCTCGGTGTCGCACTGGATGTTCGGGCCTGATATTCCCCCTCGGCCCCCGGTAACACATTCCCGCGGTTCCATCGGCCCCACCGGTGCGGACTTTGCGCTCGCCAACGTTGCGAGCGTTTTTTTTTGGGGGGCACAGCCTTTTGTGGAACGCACCGAACTGGCCCAAAAGCTCGGGGCGCTGCTGCAGTCGGTCTCATGGCGCACTTGTCTATGCGGGGCTGGAGGCGAACGCAGCCATGTGCATCGCACCGCAGACCGGTTGCGGCACGCTGCGCTGCTCGATCTTCGGCGCGACCTTCAAGGATGCGCAGCGGGTGGGGGCGTCGTGGCCCATGGTCGCGGCCGCCGCCAAGGCATGTTGCGGGGGGGGGGGGGGGGCCGGGGGCGGCGCCCGCGGGGGGGGGGGGGGGGGGGGGGGGGGGGGGGGCGCCGAGCCGGGCCCGCGCTTCACCCGATATTCCACTGCGGCGCAATCGCCAGCAGTTGCCGCCGCAGGTTCTCGATCTCGTTGGCAAAACCGTCGGCCAGCGTGCTCTCCACGGTGGGCGTGCCGAGGGTGTGGCTGACGTCGGCGGAGTCGGCGGCGCGGGGGCGTGCCAGCCGCGCCAGCGTGCCAAACCGCAGCGCGCGCGACATGCCGATCAGCGTGTCGCGAATGCGGCGGGCGCCGGCACCGGCGGCGGGCAGTGCGGCTGGGCTCGGTTGGCCCGGCGCGCCGCGCGTGGCGTTGAGCAGTTCCAGCGTGCTGATGCAGATGCGCAGGCTGCGCTGGATGTTCTCCAGGCGCTCAAGGGGCACATCAATTTCTTTCGATACCGACGGCATGAGCGAGCGCAGCTGCACCAGCAGCGTGTTCAGCTTGCCGAGCTGCTTGCTGCGTTCTCCCTTCGCGCCTTCCGGCTGGCCGAGGCTGGCATACACGCGGGCGCATTCGCGCAGCGCATCGGCCAGCCGGTAGCGCCACGAATACGTGGCATACAGCGGCAGCGCAAACGAGAACAGCAGCGCAATCGCAATCCCCACCAGCACGTTGAGCGTGCGCCAGGCGCCGTCGAGCAGGTTGTTGTCGCCATGGCCGACCACGATGACGAGCGTGATGGCCGCCAGCAAGGCGATGTACCCGCCCTTGCCGATGGCGTGATACGCGCAGATGCCGCACGCGGCGGCCACCAGCGCATACGTGAGCGGCAGATGCCCGAGCCACGTCTGCTGGACGATGATCAACAGCCCGGCCACCGCGCCGATGAGCGTGCCCCAGGCGCGCTCGGCCGCGCGCTTGCGGATGTTGCCGTGGTGCTGCAGGCCCGCGATGACGATGAGCAGCGAGATGGTTGCCCATTCGCCATGCCGCCAGCCGAAGCCCGCCGTGATGGCGATGGACAGCAGCACCCCGAGCCCGACGCGCGTGGCGTGGATGTGCCGCGCATGGCGATAGCGCCGATGCGGGTCGCGCAGCAGCCGGAGCAGGGAGAGAAGCGGGGCCGGGAGTTTCAAGGTGCGTGGCGCACGAAGGGAAATCGACATGAGAGCAAGGCTTGTAGATTCTAGGGCGCGCCGCGCAGTGTGTGCGCGCCATCTTGGTGCCGATGTTCCGGTGCGGTGCGCAAGGGCCGGAAACCATCGGGGTTGCCCCTGGGCATTGCACGAACCTTGCCACGTGGGGGAGCATTTCTGGCGGGCAGGCGCTTCAGCCGGCCCCGGGCGTTGCCGTTTATGATGCGTAGCCCGATCGTCACGCCTTCGGCTCGTGGCATCGACCCGATCCACTACAAACAAGGTCCGACCGTATGACGACGCATGCGCCATCGCCCTGGCTCCGGTTGCTGAGCGCTGCACAGCGGGTGGAACGCATGCCGTATTTCATTGCCATCCGGCGCGGGCTGGCGTTGTCGTTGCCGCTCATCATGGCGGGCGCCCTTACGCTGCTGCTGCGCGATCCGCCGGTGGCCGGCGTGCGCGGGTTCCTGGTGGACGTGTTCGGTGCGCGGCTCGATGTCTTCTGCAACAGCGTGCTGGCCGGCACGTTCGGCATTGGCTC
The DNA here is from genome assembly GCF_905397375.1 of Ralstonia mannitolilytica. Taxonomy (GTDB): domain Bacteria; phylum Pseudomonadota; class Gammaproteobacteria; order Burkholderiales; family Burkholderiaceae; genus Ralstonia; species Ralstonia mannitolilytica. The sequence goes on along the minus strand of NZ_CAJPVG010000001.1, from coordinate 546,164 downwards.
GCTCGTCGCGCTGTACGGCTTTGCCGATGTCCTGGCGCAGATGCACAACCAGCGCGTTGGGCATCGCGTGGTCAGCCCCGCCGTGGCGGCGGTCGTGGTGGTGTCGTGCTTCTTTACGCTCGTCGTGCCGGCTGCGAATGCCAGCGTCATGGCCTCGCTGTCGCTGGGGCAGGGGCTGTTTGCGGCGCTGGTGGTGGCGTCTCTGGGCGGGAGCCTGTTTCTGAAGCTGTGCAGCGTGCGGTGGCTGCGCATTCCATCGGCGCATCTCGGCAACGATCTGCTGGTGGGCGATGTGCTGGCGGTCTTGCCGGCCGGCATGCTGACGATCCTCACGTTTGCGGCGCTGAAGGTCGCGCTGACGTGGGCGTGGTGGCCGAACCTCGTGGCGATCTGGAACTCGCTGCTGGCGGCACCGGTTTCCGGGGTGGCCAACCGCCTGCTGTTTGGCCTCGGCTACGAGACCGCCGCGCAGGCGCTGTGGCTGTTGGGTGTGCATGGGCCCAACGCGCTGTACGCGGTGCAGCAGCACGTGCTGGAGCCGGCCGCACATGCCAACGTGGCGGCGGTGGCGCTGGGCGAGCCTGCCCGGTTCATCTTCACGTACGACTTCTTCTCGGTGTTTGCGCGCATGGGTGGCTCGGGCGGCACGCTCAGCCTGATCGTGGCGCTGCTGCTGTCGAGCAGCACGCTGCGCGGGCGCAAGATGGCGCTGCTCGTCATGCTGCCGGCGTTGTTCAACGTGAACGAGCCGCTGCTCTTCGGGCTGCCGCTCGTGCTGAACCCGGTGTATGCGATTCCGTTCATCCTCACGCCGCTGGTGCAGATCCTGATCGCCTATGCGGCCATCGTTGCCGACCTGATGCCCAAGACCGGCTACAGCGTTGTGTGGACCACGCCGGCGCTCTTCAGCGGTTACGCGGTCACGGGTTCGTGGGCGGGGGCGGTGGTCCAGCTCGTCTGCCTGGCGGCGGGCACGCTCATCTACATGCCGTTCGTTCGCATGGCCGATGCGGTGTCGAGCCGGCGGCGGCAGGCTGTGCTGGCGTCGCTGCAGCAGATTGCGGAATCGCCCGAGGTGAGCCTGAAGGGCAAGCGGTGCCTCGACCTGCCGGGCGACGAGGGCCGCATGGCCGTGGCGCTGGCGAGCGACCTGGAAGACGCGATCCGCAAGCCCGGGCAGATCTTCCTGGAGTTCCAGCCGCAGTTGGATTGCCGCACGGGCCGCGTGTTCGGCGCCGAGGCGCTGCTGCGCTGGCAGCACCCGGTGCTGGGCCGCGTGGCGCCGCCGCTGGTCGTGGCGCTGGCCGACGAGATCGGCCGCATGGATGCCCTGGGCCTGCGCATCCTGTCGCTCGCGTGCCGGCAGCGCGCCGCGTGGCGCAACGTGTTGCCCGACGATTTCGTGGTCGCCGTGAACCTGTCCCCCCGCCAACTGGAAGACCATGACTTCCATCACCGCGTGATCGACCTGCTGCGCGGCGAGGGTTTGCGGCCCGCCGTGCTCGAACTGGAGATCACCGAATCGACGGTGCTGCTGCCCGGCGCCAATGCCATCGACAACCTGAAGCGGCTGCGCGAAGCCGGCGTGAAGGTGGCGCTCGATGATTTCGGGATGGGCCACACGTCGCTGCACTACTTGCGCGAGCTGCCGCTGGACACCGTGAAGATCGACCGCTCATTGGCCGATGTGACGGCCGGCAGCGTCAACGAACACATCGTGCGCAGCATTGCCGGCCTGAGCCGCACGCTCAACATCTCGACGGTGGTGGAGGGTGTGGAGACCGAGCGGCAGCTCACGCGCCTGTTTGCGCTCGGCTGCGACCGGTTTCAGGGGTACTTCTTCAGCCGGCCGCTGGCGGCGCACGTGTGCGAGCAGTTTGTGCTCGGTGCCAACCTTCGGCCGTTCGTGCAGCCCGCCTGACTAGCGATACCGGCCGACAAACGCCTCGCACTTGCGCACGCGGGGGAGCCTGGCCGCCCATCGGTAGAGCGCTTCCACCAGGCCCTTGCTCGCCGTGACGGGTTGACCATTGATCTGCCCGAGCAGTTCCGCCTGGTTTGGGTAGGGCTTCTCGAACAGCAGCTTCAGCCCGCTGTCGCCGAGCGCCAGGTAGACGGCTTCGCGCGGCTCGAACTGCAGCGTGAACGAGTTGCTGCGCACGCTCGTGGCTTCCACCGCATCGGCAAAACTGGCGATGAGCGCGGCGTCTTCGGTGCGGTATTCGCAGCCCGTGTCTTTGAGCTGGGCTTCATCCACGGCCCTGAGCGACACCACGGCGGGGTCCATCAGGTACAGCGTGATCGCACGCGCCTTGCGCATGCGCGCGCTCAGGCCTTCGGCCGCCCAATAGCTTTGTTCGACCTTCACGACGGGTGCCGCCGTTGGCGCGGGCGCGGGTGCGGGCGCTTCCCGTTGGGGGCCTTCTGCCTGCTGCGTTCCGGCTGGCACGGCTTCGGCCTGAGGTGCGGGCGCCTGGAGCGCCCCGATCTGGACGACTTCCAGCTGAAGCGCCTCCGGTTCCGTCTGCCCGAATGCCGCTTGGCTCAGGCTGCAAACGCCGGCCAAGACCAGAGAGATGATCTTCTGCGACAACTCCTGCCCCTTGAAACATCTGTTGTAGTGCCGTGCATGCTAAGCGCAGGCCAGGCGGGCATCAAGCGCTTCGCCAGGCCCGCTGGTGGTTCGCGTTTGCTGCGCGCCACGCCGATGCGGGCCGCCAGGCTCGGGGCGTGGCGGCATTGCGTCCGCCGTTGATTGCGCTGGCCGCCGCGTGATCGTATCCGCAACGCTTCCGGCAGCGGCGTTGTGCCGTCCGCACGCTCGCGGGCAGCGACGGGCGACCTCACCGGCGGGAGCAGATGGACGATCCGGCATGCGCGCCACCTGCTGAAGACGATGGTGTGTGACACCAGCGACATCACCACCGCGCCATCGGCATGACATGCGTTGGCCGGGTGGGACAGGGCCTGCAGCGTCCTGTCGCCCAGACCCGCGCGCGGCAGACGGACGGTTTGCGCAACTGCATGAGTCCGCGTCAGCCACGCGCGGTGCCGAGCGGCGTCGGCGCGACTTCGCGAAAAATCGCTACTGGATCCCGTAGTCCGCCGCACGGAGCCGGGCGGCTCGCGCGTTTTTCTACGAATTTTCCGGATAGGCGGACTTGGCAAGCGCGGCAATCATGGGCGAGTGCTCGTAGTCTGCCCAGGAGAACCGTAATGCTCAGAGCCATCGACGGCGGTGGCGGCATCCCGACGCCGCCCAAGCCCATCCAACCGCCGCCGGCGCCCAGTGCGCGCGATGTGTCCGATGCGGAGACGGCGCTGCGCAATGCGCTCCAGGGCAAGGCTTGCGACGACACGGAGGCGCTGAAGGCCGCCGTCGAGAAAATCCAGCAGACGCAGCCCGGCATCAACCGGGAGGCCCTTGCGCGGGCCGCCATCCTGCTGCAAGCCGCGCACAACGGCCCCGCGCATGCGACAGCGCAACCGAAGGTGGACGCGCTTGAGCAGGCCGCCAGCCAGGTCGGCCTCACGCACGTGTTCGACAACACCACGCTGGATGGCGCCACGCATGCGCTGTCGGACAAGCCGCTGACCACCGACAAGGCGCCGCCCCCGCAGGCCGTGACGCTGCAAGACGCGCGGACCGCCATCCAGACCGGGCTCGACCGCGGCATGACCGAGGCCGAAGCCGTCAACGCGGCGCGCGCCCAGTTCGGCGGCAGCGAGCAGAACGAGACGGTGCTGAGCGAAGCCGCCCTGACTATCGCGGCCGAGAAAGCCGTGGCAGACGGCAAGGTCCCAGCCGACGCCGACCCGATCCAGGATGCCGCCAAGCAGGACGTCTGGCTCGGCATTTTCTCCAAGCCGACCATCGACAACGTCGTGAAGACGCTGCACGTCGAGCTCAAGCCGGCCGCCAACCTGGACGACACCGTCAGGGCGACCCAGACCGCCTTGGAGACCTGGCAGAAGGACAAGGCCGCCAATGCCGACGCGGCCACGCTGGCGCGCGACAAGCAGGCCTACCACACCGCGCTTTCCGACGAACTGAACGCCGCTGCGGGGCAGCCCGACAGCCAGTGGCGTGCCGATCCGCTGCAGACCGACCGGCGCCTGCTTGCCGAGCGCCTGGTCGCGCAACGCAATAGCGCCGCAAGCGGCGCGCAAGGCGTACCTTCGGCGGCCAGCGTGCTGAACGACCTGCAAGCCGCCCAGATCGTCGATGCCGCACAGGCCGCGCGTGCCTCGGGCGGCGCCGGCGGCAACCTCAAGGCAGCGCAGGCGCTTACGCAACACTTGCGCGGCGTGGCCGACACCGACCCGCTCTATACGAGCGTCATGGACGACGCACGCACGCAGGATATCCAGGCTGGCGCGCTGCAGGACATCACCCACGCCAGCGGCAAGGACCCGCACGACACATTGGTGGCCGAAGGCAACGCGCTGTCGCGCTACAAGGACACGGCGCTGTACAAGGGCCTCGTCCACTCGGTGCTGAACGCCGGCATCACGCACGACAACATCGCCAAGGTGGGCACGCCGGGTGAGCTGCGCGACATCGCGGCACTGCTCGAAGACGTGCAGCGCGCCTCGCCGGAGCTGGCACAGGCGCTCTACACGCAAAACCTGCAGGGCAAGATCGACAGCAAGATCAAGGCGGGCGACCCCGAGATCTACGCCCCCAGCATGAAGACGCTGGACGAGCGCGACGACTACTACGGCCCCATCAGCCGCATCGTCAACGCACTGGGCGGCCCCAAGAGCGACGGTGCGGCGCATGTCATGGGCAGCCTGCGGTCCTTCCTCTCCAATGCGCAGGCCGACCTGGACCGCTACAAGGAAAACGGCTACACGCCGCCCAACACACCGTTCGACACGCTGGGGCTGGCCAAGGCCAACAATGCGTCGATGGCGCCGTACCAGGCGATCATCGATGAAGACCCGAACGGTGCGCTGTCGAAAACGCTGCAGAAGCACACCGGCCTGAAGCCGTCGCCGACGACGGTGCAGGTGGGGCCGGACGATGCGGCCCACCTGTCCAAGGCCCAGGCGGCGCTGAACAAGGCGCTGGGCGGCGGCACGGCCGATGCGGCCGGCCTGCAGAAGGCGCTCGATGCCGCCCGCAACGACAAGGCCAACGCCGACATCAGCAACCGCACGTGGGCGCAGGCAGCGGTGCTGGCACGTGCCCAGGCCGTGACCGTGGCGCGGCAGCAGGACAAGACCGGCGACAAGTCAGGCGACAAGGCCGCGCAGCCCCCCAGCGACCCGATCGACCAGGCCACCAAGGATGTCGATGCCGCCCAGCTGTTTACCGAACAGGATCTGCAGGACGGCGTGAACGCCCTGCGCAAGGGCAACCTGGCGGCGACGCCCGATGCCAAGACGCCGGACACGCAGCGCGACGGCGCCCAGCCCGACACCACCGCCCATCTGAGCCAGCTGGTGGCCAGCGGCATGACGCTGCCCGAGGCGATTGCCGCCACGCGGGCCTGGCTCGGCGGCAACGAACAGAACGAGGCGATGCTGACGCAATCCGCACTGACTGTGGCGGCGCAGCAGCACCTGGAGGACTACTACAAGGACCCGACGCAGGACCCAGTGGAGGCCGGGGCCAAGGACCTTGCCAAGCTGAACGTGCTGGACCCGGACGTGCTGCGCGTGACGGCCGGCATCATGAAGCAGGACATCCAGCCCGACCAGAAGGCGCTCGACGGCGCGGTCACGCAGGCCCGAACCGATTACGCGGCGTGGCAGGACGCCAAGGCCAAGTCTGACAAGGCGCCCGACAACGCAGAGCTCAAGGCCGCTGCCGCACGCGCCCTGCAGGCGTATCACGACGATCTCGACAAGGCGCTGAACGTTGCCGCCGGCCGCAAGCCCGAGGATGGCGACTGGCAGCTCAGCCCCGACAACGTCGATACCCTGTGGAAGGCGCAGAACGCCGTCACCATGGCCGGCATCGCGCCCGAGATGGACGCGGCGCGCGGCACCGGCAAGAACTCGCCCGAGTTCAAGCAGTTGCTGACGAGCTTCCAGCAATGGCAGACGGCGCTGGGCGCGCAGCAGGCGCTGCACATTGCCGCGCACGCCCTGCAAACCAACGGCGGCCCAGGCAAGGGCGACGCGGCGGCGGCCAAGCGGCTCACCGGTCTGCTCGCGGGCATGCAGTCCGGCGACCCGCTGTTCGACCAGGTCATGGGCGACGCGAGCGTCTCGGGCCTGCAGCAGCGCGCGCTGCAATCCATCCTCGACCACGCGCCGATGATGTGCACGGCCGCCAACGACGGCAAGGATTCGCCGCAGGGCCGGCTCACTGCCATGGGCACGGCGCTCGATGTCTACAAGGGCACGATCTTCTACGCGCAACTGCTGGACGACACGATCCAGGCACCGCAGACGCAGTCGCTGTTTCAGCAGAGCGGCGCCCAGGTCTTCGGCAAGGACAAGAAAGACCAGGCCAACGCAGCAGCGGACCAGATGAACGGCGTCGCGCCGGACCTGGCCGCTGCGCTGTACCACAGCCAGTTCCGCGGCAAGCTGGACGTGACCGACCTGAAGGCCATGTCGCGCATCTACGCGGCCGCGGGCGGTGCACGCAACCAGGACATGACCGACCTGCGCAAGCAGATCGAAGGCCTGATGCTCAAGCCCATCGACAAGGGCGGGCTGGGCACGGAATCGGTCGATTCGCGGCTGAACACGACGTACTTCGTCGGCGGCGGTGGCATGGCCGTGGTCACCGGGCAGGATTTCGGGCTGGCGGATGTGAAGGACGACAACGTCCCGATGCAGCTCACGCAGGACATCCTCGGGGACAACATCGACGACGAGGTCAGCAAGGAGATCCGGCGCGAGACCGGCATCAAGGAGGCCTCCAGGCCGCCGGCGCCCGTCAGCACCGCGCCCCACGCCACCAATGCGAGCCCTCGGCTGCAGAACGATCTGAACTGGACCCCCGACACCGCAGGCGTGAGCTCAGGCACCACCGCCGGTGTCACGGCCAGCGGCAACACCGTCGGCCTGCCCTGGCAGGACGGCATGCACACGACCACCAGCCAGGCCCAGGTGTACAACGCCGTGGGTCAGGCATACGGGCTGGACCCGACCTACACGGCGCGCACGCTCGGCGAGCAGCAAGCCATGGCCGACGGCCAGTTCGCGGAATACAGCGGGAACGAAGTCGTCTACGACCACAAGGGCCACAAGACCACGCTGGCACAGGTGGCCGGCCAGCTCATGCGCGGCGAAGGCGTGACCACGCCCAGCGGCACCACGCCCGTGGTGCTCACCTCGCTGTCGATGCAGTGGTGGGACAACCGCGAGGGCAAGGGCGACGCCAAGCGCCTGGCCATCATGGAGGGCATCGGCACCGACGGGCGCTATATCGACGTGGGCCCGGCCGATACCACCGTGCGCAACGGCTATGGCGAGTGGGAATCGCACAGCGGGCTGGATCGCGGCCTGCTGATCGCGCAGCCGCACTGGGTGGTCGATGCCAACGGCAACCTGATGACCGGCGACGGTTACTGGAAGACCTACAAGCCCGACGATCACTGGTACAACTGGGAGCACCTGAAGACCGACCTGGAGATCGGCCTGACGGTGGCGGCCGGGATCATCACCACCGTCGTGCAGCCCGAGACCGCTGCGCTGTGGGCCGTGGTGCTGTCGAACCTGGCCGATGCGTACTTTGCGGTGACGGCCGTGGCAGGCGCGGCACACTCGATCAATGCGCTCTCCACCGCCGAGGGCCGTGAAGACCCGTGGAACTGGGTGGGCCTGGGTGCCAACGTGCTGGGCGGCGCCGCCGGTGTCGGCGGGCTCATCAACCGCACGGCCGTGGCTGTAGCGCGCGTGGGCGCCTACAACGCCGATCTCATGGAGGCGATCAACGCGGTGCGCATCTCGCGTGGCGCGAGCGCCGAAGAAGCCGCGCGCATCAGCCTGCTCAATGACAATCGCTGGGCATTGCGGCCGTTCCAGAACAACCTCACCAACGCCGTGCTCAGCCGCGCGCTGTACGGCTCGCCCGCGGCCACCGCCAACGCGGCGCGACGGCTGAATGCCGTGTTTGGCGTCACGCGCAACCCGGGTGTCGCTGCCGATCTCACGCTGGGCACGATGCGCCTGCAGCGCTTGAACGAGGCCATCCCGCTGCTCAACCGGGCCGACGTGCTCGCCAGGCTGCCGGCACGCCTGCGCCGGCTGGCGGGGCTGCAGTTCCTGGGCGGCGGCGCGCTGGCGTATCGGCTGATGGGCACCGGCGCGCTCAACACCAACCTTGCCGCGATGCTGCACCAGGGGCAGTCGCTGGCGGCATCCAACGGGCAGGCGACGGGTGAAGACTGGGTGCAGTTCTTCACCTCGGCCGGGCTCATGGGTGCCGGCATGGGCGTGGCGCGCCAGCATGGCGCGTCGCAACGGCGCGCCTACGCGGCCGCGGTGGCCGACCTGGCCGCATCGGGCGTGCGCATGCCGGGCGTGGCGCCCGCCCCGGGCAGCTCGCCGGCGCAGCGCGTGCTGCCGGAGCGGGGCCCGCGTGGCGCCGAATCGGCACTCGAGTCGCAGCAGGCGCTGCTGGCCCGCGTGCAGGCGGAAGGGGCAGACGCAGCCAACGGTGCGTTGAGCAACAAGGACGTGTACCGCCTGTACGCCCGCACGGGCGGCGTCACGGGGCCGGAAGACACCATGCCGGGCGAGTTCTATTTCCCGCGCCTGATCGCCCTGGCAGAGCAGCGCCCCGAAGGCGCCTACACCGTGTCGCAAGCCGACGGCGCCTTCGTTGACAGCACGATGCCGACGGAAGGCCGCGCGCGCACCACGTTCTATCACTTCATGCGCGAGGACGGCCTTGTCGACCCGAACGCCGTCACCGAGCGCGTCTATGTCAACGCCAAGACGCCGCACGTGCTGGACGTGCTCGACTTCCTGGTGCGCGGCGTGGTGGATCAGCCCGGCCGCTTCCCGGGCGTCTATGCAGCCAAGGCGGCCGGCCCCGACGCCGCCGGCCCGCGCGCTGACAACATCGTTGTGTATGCCACCGACCGCGCGGCTGTCGATCGCGTGGTGGAGGCGTTGCGGCATTACCAGCAGCAGCATCCGGACCACTTCCACGACACCGTGCCGTCGATGACGCAGGCGCAGTTGCGCGGCGTGTCCACCGCGGCGGAGCCCACGCCCGCGATGGTGGACCGGCTGCTCAGTGCCATCGACCGTTTTGCCGCCGGCAACACGCAGTTTGGCGCCTCCAACATCGGCCGCACGCCGGGCCCGGAACAGAGTTTTGGCAGCATCCGTGCCTATGCGATCTCCCTGGCGCAGCACGACACGGTGCTGGCGCAGCAGGCCGCCGCGCAATACGGCGTACCGTTCGACTACAGCGCCGCGCTGCAGAAGGCCACCAGCCGGCGCTTTGCCGAGATCGGCGTCGACCCCGCCAACCCGGCGCGAAACCTCGGCGGCCCCGTGGACCGGCCGGCCGGCTCGCCCGACTACAGCGGCACCGGCACGCAGTACCGCCCGCAGGATGCCACCTACCAGACCACGCCGGGCGATCGCGTGACGATGGCGTTTGGCGGCGCGCCGCTGCCGCCCGCGGCCCATGCCCTGATTGGCGCCTCCGACACGCTCACGCGCCAGTTGCGCCTGCTGCACGACGCCGGCTGGGCGGTGCGCTTCGGGCGCAGCAACCGCGGCTCTGCGGTCGATGCCGAGCGCAAGACCATCACGCTCGATGCCAACGCGCCCGACGCCGGGGCGCTCGTCTACACGCTGGGCCATGAGACCGATCACGCCGTGAAGGTCGAGCTCGATCTGCTGGGCCTGCAAGGCCAAAGCGAGGGCAGCTACGTGCAGACCGCGCTCGCCGCCGAGGCCAGCGCGCAGGGCAACGCGTTCAACGTGCGCGACGAGGTGCTGGCCGCAACGGGCGTGGACATCGGCGCCCGCGCGCAGATGCCGCAGCCCTTGGAACAGGCCTATGCCCAATGGGACGCCAACAACCCCGAGGCCTACCTGCGCCTGGCGCAGACCATGGGCAGCATGCGCACGTCCACGGCGCCGGACCAGACTTACGCGCAGTACTACGCCTCGCGCTGGAACGGCGCGGCGCCCGGCACACCGCACATGCCGGCACCGGCCTCGGCGGCGGCATCGAACGCTCAGAAGGCCGCCGCGAAGGCCGCCGAATGGCTCGACGTGAAAGACCTGCGCACGCTGCGGCACGTGCCCGGCGCCGAGGTGCCCAAGCTGAGCCAGCTGGCCACCAAGGCCGGCAGCAAGACCGTCCTGATCGCACTCAAGGACACCCGCCAGCCGGACGGCACGCCGGTCATCGTCGCCACCACGCAAGTGCGTGACGACGGCACCTTCGCGCCGCCCACGGCGGTGCGTGGCAGCAACGTGCCGAAGATCGTCAAGCGCGCCGTGCGCGGCGACAACTCGGCAATGCGCAGCGCACGCAAGGACGTCGACTTCTACATCAGCCCCGTGTCGTACGAGCGGTTGCAGGCATTTGGCGGGCCATCGCGCATCAATGGCGATGACGGCTCGCACGTGCTGTCACCGGCGGCCGACAAGATCGACGCGAAGGTCGTGGCCGATATACAGCAGCTTGGGCACGCCAAGCGCTACAAGAGCGTGAAAGACGCCACCGACGCCGCGAAGGACAGCGACATCATCTACGTGATCGACAGGAAGGGCGGTGCGCCCAAAGGCTATGCCAGGCGCGGCACCGACGGCACATGGACGTACCACGTGGATGCGCCGATGGACGGCGCCACCGTGCCCGGGCGCAGCCTCGAAGCCGCCTTTGCCCGGCAGCAGACGCACGGCGCGCGCACGCTGCGCAGCGTGCGCTTCGTGGTCAGCTCGATGCAGCCCGAGACGGTCAAGGAGCTGGGCGGCTTCCTCAAGCCGCGCACGCTGTGGAAGCAGGCCGAATACGGCATGCCGGCCTTCAAGCCGGGCGAGATTGCACAGGCCGCCACCACATTGAACCGGCGGGCCAACGGCGGCTTCCTGCGTGGGCGCGCGGCGCAGCTTCTGCAATGGCGGCAGCGCACGCTGGAGGCGCCCGTCACGACCGGCACGCCGCTGGAAGGCTCGGCTCTCGGCTACGCCGACGCGCGCATGCTGCCCGAGTCCGACGCCCATGCGCTCGACTACAGCGGGCCGAACATCGCCCACCTGCGCGACCTGGCGAAGCAAGGCTGGCTCGAAGCCGGCACGCACTACATCTACGTCTACGAGACGGCCGACCACGCGGGCAAGCTCGCCCGCCATACGCCCACGGGCCGCCTGGAGCCGGACGGCGATACCGGCAACTCGCTCACGTGGTATGCCGCCTGGAACAAGCCGGCCACGCCGCACAACGGCACCCCGGCCAAGGAATTGGCGATCGGGCACGACAGCTTTGGCGCGGATACCCACTTCCTGCTCACGCGCCTGCCGCCCGACCAGTTCGAGGCATGGCAGCGCAGCGGCAGCGGTCTGGAGATTGGCGTGTACCAGCCGGTGCTCTCCAGCACCACCACGGTGGCGCTGCCGCCCGACGCGCCCAAGCTGGGCAACCTGACGCGGCCTCTGGACGAGGTTGAACTGCTGGCCGGCAAGAAGGACGATCCCTACGCCAGCAATGTCGAATTCAAGCCCGTCAAGGACCATGCGCCCGAAGTGGTGATGGCCGATGCGCAGCTGTGGCGCAAGCTCAAGCTCAAGCTGCGCGTGGCGCGCGACGTTGCTGCCAACACCGTGTCGCGCCGCGTGCCGTTTGCGGGCAAGCGCATGGCACAGCGGTTCTCGGCGGCGGCCACGGCAGACCGGCACATGGTCAACACGTTTTTGCGCTCGGAATTCCCGCTCCAGGCGCGGCTGGCGCCGATGGGCCGGGCATACCGCCTGCGCGACGATCCCGCCAAGGCGCTGGCGTTCATCAAGAAAACCGGCGGCGCCATGCCGGTGATCTCGCTCGTGGTGGACCCGTATTCGCTGCGCGCTGCCGTGGGCAAGCGCCAGGACCCGAGCTTTGTGCAGGCCGCCAAGCAGATCGACGTGAACAACGCGACGATCGACCATGCCAACGCGCAGATCAAGTCCGGCAGCGGCGCCGACCAGAAGAAGCTGTTCCTCGACGATCTGCATCAGTCGCATCTCGACAAATGGCTCGACCTGTCGTCGCAGACCGGCGTGGTCATCCGGCTGGAGTTCGCGCCGTCGCGGCCGCTGATCGGCACCAACAACCACTTCACCGCACGCACCAATGACGCGTACGACAACCACGTGCGGCTGTTCTCGATGCTGGAGAAGTGGGGCGCCACCCATGCCGATGCGCCGGCGCCCCACGTGATGGTCAGCTTCCACGGCTGGGATACGGTGCTCGAGCCGGTGCCAGGCGGCGGCAATGCCAAGCTCGTCGAACAGGTGCTGGAGCGGCCCACGCTGCCCTGGGTGCACATGGGCGTGTCGTACGCCACCAATGGTGCTGATGCCATCGCCAACGAACGGCTGAACACCGCCGTCGCCGACATGGTGCTGCGCTTCGAGCAGGACGGCGCGCCCACCCAGGGCCGGCTGCATGGCGACGATGCCCTCACGCGTGTGTTCGAACGCCCGTCCAAGAGCCAGTACGACGCGCAGAACCAGGTGCTGCTGGCCGAGATCGCGCGGCTTGGCAGGCAGAAGTACAACCTCTCGGACAGCCAGGTCAACGCGATCATCGACCGCGTCTTCAACGGCAACACGACCGCACTCGTCAATCGTGCCCGCGCCACCGAGATCGCCTTTGCCAAACCGCTGTGGGACGCCAAGGGGCGCCTGAGTCCGAAGGAGGAACTCGCCAGTCAGTTTGCCAAGCAATGGACGGACGAGATGGGCGTGGCTGCGCGCCCCGCGGGCGCCAAGGCGCTGCCGGCATCGGCCCGCGACCCGGCCACACCGCTGCCCACCTGGAGGCAGATGGTGGAAAACGAGAAGGCCCTGTCGGTGGACGCGTCCGGCGAGCCGCAGAGCGCGGGGCGTGTCCAGACCACGCAGACCGCGCGCAAGGTGCTGCTCAAGCCGGAACAGGCATCCGCGGAACTCAATGCGCTGGGCGTGGAAGGCGCCAAGCCCAAGCTCGGCACGCGTGCGCGCGAAGTGATGACCGTGGGTGCCTCCTTGGCAGGGGGCGCCGGTGCGGTGCTGATCGGCATCCCGGGCACCGGGGCGAACACGGTTTCGCTGGCCAGCAACCCCTCCATGCTGCTGCTGCGGGTCGGACGCTCGGCGCAGGTGCTGCATCAGGCGACGATGGCGACCATCGAGCGGGCCGATCCGCGCGTCTTCAGCGAAGCCACGCAGACGATGGTCGACCGGCTCGTCAAGGCACTGCCGGACCACACGTCGGAGAAGACCGTGCCGGCCGACTTGGCCGACATCGAAACGCGGCTGCGCACCTTCGTGGCCGAAGCCAACTGGAGCGTGCACAACATCTACCAGCGCCTGGGCAATCGCGAAATCACGCGCACGCAGGCCACCGAGGCTACCCAGGCCGTGTCGGCCGACCTGGTCAAACAGATCCAGGCCATCTTCAGCGGCACCGGGCTGCAGCAGGTGCACCTGGGCCACCCGCGCACCAAGCTCGGCTATTGGGGCCGGCAGCTCGCCATCGGCGGTTACAGCGCGGGGCTGGCCTCGTATGCACACGCCATGGCGACCAAGGCCTGGACACTGGCCCACGATTCGGCCATCTGGTACGTGCTGCCCACGGGCGGCACGGTGGCGTCGATCGCGTACACCACCGGCGTGCTGCTCGGGCGCGGCCGCAACATCGACATTGAGCAGCGCAGCCGCACGGTGCGCGGGCTCGATATCTCGGCGGACACGCTGGCCGCCACCGGCGGCATGCTGCTCGGCGCCGCGCAGATGATGGGTGGCGACTACCTCAAGGGCGTGCCGATGCTGCTGTCGTCGGGCGCGCTCGGCCTCTCGCGCTTCAGCTCGCACTTCCCGAACGCGTCGGAGTTTGTGAGCAAGCACAAGATCGCCATCGCGCTGCTGCCGCTCTCGGCGTATGCATTCAACCTGATCAAGCCGCTGTTCATGCAGGACGACAAGAACAAGCGTCCGCCCGGCACACCGGCTGTCACGCAGTCGCCTGGCGCGGCACCGAGCGCAACACCGAGTGCATCGGCATCGCCTTCGGTGTCGCCGTCGCCAACCGTCTCGCCGTCCAGCTCGTCTTCGCCATCGGCCAGCGCGAGTGCGCCCTCAACCAGCCAGCCGCCCGGCACATCGGCCACCCCGCAGCCCACGCATTCCGAATACGTGGTGCAGCCGGGCGACACACTCAACGGCATTGCAGACCGGTATCGCACGCCGCTGCTGCACGAGGCACACGTCTCCGATGCGCAGCGCCAGGCGATGTCGCACGAGCAGCAGGTCGAGGCCGCCCTGGCGCAGCTGCTGCAGCTCAACCCGCAGTTCGCGCATCGCAATGTCGGGCTGATCCACCCTGACGAGCCGGTCGTGATCGTGCCCTGAGCCGCGTTGCCGTCATCGGGCCTTCAGCCGCCGCACCGACCGGTCGCCGACCCACTGCACGAGGCTGACCAGCCCGATGAGCAGCACGATGACCACCGCCATGACGGTCGTGTCGAACCGCTGGTAGCCGTAGCGGATGGCGATGTCGCCCAGGCCGCCGGCGCCCACGGCACCCGCCATGGCCGACGCCCCGATCAGCGAGACGATGGTCAGCGTGAAGCCGCCGATGATGCCGGGCAGCGCCTCGGGCAGCAGCACGTGCCAGACGATGTGGCGGCGCGTGCAGCCCATGGCCTGCGCGGCTTCCACCAGCCCGCGGTCCACCTCGCGCAGGCTGATCTCGGCAATGCGCGCGAAGAACGGCGTGGCGCTGATCGACAGCGGCACCACCGCTGCCCACACGCCGATGGTGGCGCCGACCACGAGCCGCGTGAACGGCAGCAGCGCGACGAGCAGGATGATGAACGGCGTGGCCCGGAAGCCGTTGATGACGGCACCCAGCACGCGGTGCACGCGCGGTGATTCCAGCGCGCTGCCCGGCGCCGTGAGCACCAGGATCAGCGCCAGCGGGATGCCCGCCAGCACGGCGATCAGTGCAGACGCCGACACCATCGTCAACGTGTCGAGCAGGCCCTGCCAGATGCGGTCAATCGTGAGCGGCGACATAGCCAAGGCTCCGGGTGTGTTGGGACAGCTGCAACGCGACGAGCGCGTCGTGCGACAGCGTGCTGCCCGCTGCGGCGACGAGCAGGCGCCCCTGCGTGCGGCCCTGGATGCGGTCGAGATCCGCCCGCAGCAGGCGGGTGGGATGGCGCAGCGCCTGGGCGATGTGCGCGAGGTCCGGCACGGGCGCCACGCCGGTGTAGGCGAGTTCGATCAGCTGCTCGAACGGCGCGCGGGCAGGCGGCGCGGGCTCCAGGCGCAAGGCCACGTCTTCGGGCAGGCCGCCGCGCAGCGGTGCGAGCAGGGCGCGCGTGGCGTCGTGCTGCGGATCGCCGAACACGCGCCACACGGGGCCCTGCTCGGCAATGCGGCCCGCTTCGAGCACCAGCACGTTGTCGCAGATATCGCGGATCACGCCCATCTCGTGCGTGATGAGCACGATGGTCAGGCCCAGGCGCCGGTTGATGTCGCGCAGCAGGGCAAGGATGGCGTCGGTGGTTTCCGGATCGAGCGCGGAGGTCGCCTCGTCGCACAGCAGGATCTCCGGCCGATGCACGAGCGCACGGGCGATGCCCACACGCTGCTTCTGCCCGCCCGACAGGCGCCCCGGATACACATGCTGCTTGCCCTCCAGCCCCACGAGCGTCAGCAGGGTGTCCACGCGCTCGGCGATTTCCGCTGGCGGCACGCCCGCAACCCTCAGCGGCAGCGCGACGTTTTCCCACACGGTCTTGGCCGAGAGCAGGTTGAAGTGCTGGAAGATCATGCCGATGCGCCGGCGCAGCGCCACCAGCGCGGCGGTGCCGAGCGTCCCGACGTCCACGCCGTCGACCAGCACCTGGCCGCTGGTCGGCTTCTCCAGCCCGTTGATGGTGCGCAGCAGGCTCGACTTGCCGGCGCCGCTGCGGCCGATGATGCCGAAGATGCCCCCGGCCGGAATGTCGAGGTCGATGCCTTGCAGCGCATGCACGTCACCGGCGGCTGCGCGGTACGTTTTGCCGACGTTGCGAAAGCGGATCGTGCCGGCACCCGGCGCAGCGATGGCTGCGTCGGCGTGCCGCGCGTGCGCCGCGGGGTCGGCCGGGGCGCCCGGCCAGGCGTGTGCGGGGTTGGAAGCGAGCGTGGTCATGGCATCACCGTTTGACCCAGGGCAGGGTGAAGAGCTTGTCGTCGTTGGCGTAGGACGTGCGCACCTGCTGGCGTACCGCGGGCGAGTCCTGGTACAGCTTGATGAAGCGCGCAATGCGCGGGTCGTTGGCGTTGTCGTTGCGCGCGACGAAGCGGATGGCGAAGTACTCGTCGTCGATGCCGGAATACAGCAGGCCGGCGCTCGCCACTTCCGGCTTGCCGGCGTTGACGAAGTGCGCGGGATAGCCCTGGGCGAGATCCACGTCGTCCAGCGCGCGCACGAGCTGCGGCCCTTCGATCTCGACGAACTTCAGCTTCTTCGGGTTGGCGATCACGTCGTTGAGCGTGCCGCGCGCCCCGACGCCGTCGCGCAGCTTGATGAGGCCGGCCTTCTGCAGCAACAGCAGCCCGCGGCCCTGATTGACGGGGTCGTTGGCGACGGCCACGCGCGCCCCGTCCTTCAGGTCGGACAGGCGCTTGATCTTGCTCGAATACAGGCCGATGTTGCCGAGCACGCCAATGCCCACGCTCTTGAACGCATAGCCGCGTTCCTTGATGGCGTTGTCCAGGAAGGCCTGGTGCTGGAAGTAATTGAGATCGAGATCGCCGGAGGCGAGTGCGACGTTGGGCGTGGTCCAGTCGGTCAGTTCGACGACCTTCACATCGAGCCCCTGCTTGCGCGCCTCGGCGGCGGCCACTTCAACGGAATCGGCAAGCGCCCCGGGCGTGACCCCGATGCGCAGCGGCGCGGCATGCGCGGCGGACATCAGCACCGGAACGAGGGCGGCAAACAGGATAGGGAGCAGGCGCGAGAGCTTCATGGTCGGTTGGGATGTGTCGGAAGAAGGCGGTCAGAGGTGGCGGAATCCGGCGGCGGCGTGGCGTGCGGGCAGGCGGTCTCCTTCGGCAAAGAGCTTGTGGCGCAGCGTTCCTTCGCCATACGCGGTCTTGTAGCGGCCCCGCTCCTGCAGCACCGGCACCACGAGGTCGACGAAATCCTCATAACTCTCGGGCACCACGGTGCGGCTCAGGTTGAAGCCGTCGATGCCCGTCTCGTCGATCCATTCGATGAGCGTGTCGGCCACCTGCCCCGGGTCGCCGACGATGGCGGGGTAGCGTCCGCCGAGCTCGAACAGCTCGAGCAGCTTGCGGCGCGTCCAGCCATGCCGGGCGGCGGTGGTGGTGGCCGATTCGATGGCGTTGCCGCCGCCGTAGTCGATGGGGTCGTCCAGGCCGTGGCGCGAGAAATCGACACCGGTGCTGGCGGCAAAGTGCGCAAGGCCGGCTTCACGGCTGGCGTAGGCGCGGTAGTCCGCATGCTTGGCATGGGCTTCGGCCTCGGTGCGTCCGGTGACCACGGCGGCGCCCATGAAGACCTTGATGTCGTCGGGGCGCCGGCCGGCCGCCAAGAGCTGCTCGCGCAGCGCGGCCACGGTCTGGCGCGCGGCTTCCTTGTTCGGCGGTGAGATGAACACGCACTCGGCATGGCGCGCGGCAAACCGCTGCCCGCGGCCCGAGCTGCCTGCCTGGAACAGCACCGGCGTGCGCTGCGGCGACGGCTCAGCGAGGTGATAGCCGTCCACCTTGTAGTAGCGGCCGCTGTGCTGGACCTTGCGCACCCTGGCCGGATCGGCAAACACGCGGGCGGCCTTGTCCCGCCGCACGGCGTCGTCGTCCCAGCTGCCTTCCCAGAGCTTGTAGAGCACCTCGAGGTATTCGTCGGCGCGGTCGTAGCGTTCGTCGTGGGCAAACTGTTTGTCGAGGCCCATGGCGCGGGCTGCGCTGTCCAGGTAGCCGGTGACGATGTTCCAGCCGATGCGCCCGCGCGTGAGGTGGTCCAGCGTCGAGAAACGCCGGGCAAGCAGGTAAGGCGGCTCGTACGTCAGGTTGACAGTGACGCCAAAGCCCAGATGCTGCGTCACGGCCGCCATGGCCGATACCAGCAGCAGCGGATCGTTGACCGGCAACTGGATCGATTCCTGCAGCGTGACATCGACATTGCCGCGATAGACGTCATACACGCCCACGATGTCGGCGATGAACAGCCCGTCGAACAGGCCGCGTTCGAGCGTGCGGGCCTGGTCGGTCCAGTATTCCAGCGTGTTGTAGTCGGCCGAGCGGTCGCGCGGGTGCGTCCACAGGCCGTGGTTGATGTGCCCGACGCAGTTCATGTTGAACGCGTTGAGCAGGATGCGCTTGCCCGCCATCAGATTGCTCCGTGCCGCGGCGGGAGCGTGTGGTTGAGGTGGAAGTTGCCGACCGCGTGGTACTTCCATCGCACGGGGTCGTGCAGCGTGTGCGTGCGCGCGTTGCGCCAGAAGCGGTCCAGCCCGCGGTGGTCAAGCGTGGCCGACGTGCCGCCGAGTTCGAACAGGCGCGTGCCCGCCAGCAGCGATGCCGTGGTGGTCAGCGCCCGGGCGGCCGCCACCGCGACCGACGCCTCGGCCACCGTGCGTTCATCGGGCGCCTGCTGCGCGGCATCGGTGATGCGGCCGGCGCGGCGCACGAGGGCCTCGGCGGCCCGCAGGCGCACGTGCACTTCGCCGAGGTGATGCAGCGTCAGCGGGTCGTCGGTGGCGCGCTCCACGCGGGCGTCGATCCAGGGCCGCGCATGGTCGCGCAGGAACGGCAGCGTCGCGGCCAGCGCACCGCGCCCGATACCGAGGTCGATGGCCGCGTGCATGAGCTGCGCGACCGGCCCGATGGTCGTCGGCCGCTCGAACGAGGCGAGGAAGGGGACGACCCATTCCGCCTCCACCCGCACGTTGTCGAAGCTGACCGAACCGCTGCCGGTGACGCGCTGGCCGAAGCCGTCCCAGTCGTCGGTCACGGTCACGCCGGCGGCCGCTCGTGGCACGAAGGCCAGCCACGTGACCTCCCGGCCCGCATCCTCGGCCACCACCAGGGTGGGGATCCAGTGCGCATACAGCGCGCCGGTGCAGTAGAACTTCTTGCCGTCGATGCGAAAGCCGTCGCCGTCCTGGGTGAGGCGCGTGCGCCGGCGGAAATCCTTGTGGCCGATCTCGGCCAGCGCATTGCCGAAGCGCTCACCGGCCAGCGCCCGCGCATAGAAGAACGCCTTCTGCGCCGCGGTGCCGCCCACGCGCAGCACTTCCAGCGCGTAGAAGTGGTTCTACGGAATCTGCCCCAGCGAGCCGTCGGCCGCGGCGATGATGGCGATCACCTCGGCCAGCGTGGTGTTGGACACGCCGGCGCCGCCGTACTCGCGCGGCACGGTGATGCCCCACAGGCCGCTGGCGCTGAACGCTTCCAGTTCGGCCCATGGCAGGCGGCGCTCGCGGTCGCGCAACGCGGCGTCGGGTGCGAAAACGGCCGCGAGCCGGTGGGCGATCTCGATGGCCTCGGCATCGTCGCGCACTACGTGCGGGGTTTGCTGCGGGGCAGGGGCCGGCGGCACGCGGCCGTCCTCGGGTGGCGGGGTGAAAAGCAGTGACATGTCAGTTCCAGGAGTGCCGGGGCGGGAAGGCCTGGTTGAGCTGGTAGTTGCCGATCAGGTGCAGCTTCCAGCGCACGGGGTCGTGCAGCGTGTGGGTGCGTGCGTTGCGCCAGTGGCGGTCGAGGTTGTGCCGGGCGCGCGTGGCGGAGGAGCCCGCGAGTTCGAACAGCTTTTCGCTGGCCTGCAGCGCCACCTCGGTGGTCAGCACCTTGGCTTCGGCCACGGCAACGGAGGCGCGGGCGCTGCCGGCATCGGTGATGGGCTGCGCGGCGATGGCATCGAGCGTTTGCGCGGCTTCCTGCAGGACGGCGCGCGCGGCTTCGATGTCGATGGCCAGACGGCCGACGTCGGCAATGATGTACGGGTCGTCGGCGGCGCGTTCGACCTTGGCGTCTGTCCACGGCCGCGCATGTTCGCGCACGAACGCCAGCGTGTCGTCAAACGCGGCCTGTGCAATGCCAAGGTCGATGGCGGCCTGGATCAGCTGCGAATTCGGACCGTACAGGCTGGGCCGCGCGGCGAGCTGCCAGATGGGCAGCACGTCGTCTTCGGAGACGGCCACGTTGTCGAAGATGACGGTGCCGCTGGCGGTGGTCCGCTGGCCGAACGAAGACCAGTCGTCCACCACCGTCAGGCCGGCGGCATTGCGCGGCACCCACACCTGCACGGCGCGGCCTTCATCGTCGAGCGCGCGCGTGGGCACGCGGTGCGCAAACAACGCGCCGGTCGAGTAATACCGCGTGCCGCTCAGCCGCAGCCCTTGCGGCGTGCGGCGCAGGCGCGTGGTGCCCTCGAGGATGGTGCGGCTGGCAGCGGAACGCCGCTCGGGGCCGGCGTTGCCGAGGCGCTGCCCGGCCAGGACTTCGGCGTAAAAACGACGCTTCTGGTCCTCCGAGCCGGCTTCACGCAGCACGCCCAGCAGGCCGAAGTGGTTCTGCGGGATCTGGCCCAGCGACGCATCGGCTGCGCTCAGAATGGCGAACACCTCGGCCAGCGTCGCGTACGACACCTCGGCGCCGCCGTAGGCTTTCGGCACCGTTATGCCGCCCAGGCCGCTGGCTGACCAGCGGTCCAGTTCGTCCCAGGGCAGCCGGCGCTCCCGGTCGCGGGCGGAAGCGCCCTGGCGGAATTCGCCGGCGAGCGCATGGGCTGCATCGATGGCCTCGGCGGCGTCGCGCAGGCGGCGCACCTTGGCGGGGTCGGGCAGTGCGGGCTCGCGTGCCGGCACGTCGGTCGGCGGGCGCAAGGCTTGCACGTCAGATAGGTTGGTCATGGCAAGTCAGCAAGGTAGGCGGGGCGCGCGGCGTGCGCGCCGCATGCGCCGGAAACGCATCGGCCCGCCGGCACGCCGGGATGCCGGCTGCCGTCCGGATGGGCGCAGGCGGAATGGGCCCGCACCCGTTGCCAAGGCGATGCGCCGCTAGGCGGCTTTCAGGGTCACGCGGCGGTGCGCGGCAAAGTGCGATGCAGCGCGGTCTGCCGCGAGCCGGATGCGGTCTTGCAGCGCGGGGCTGCGCACGGCGTAGCCGTCAAAGTCTGCGGTGGCCGCATACACGCCGATCGGCAGCGTCAGTGCCTGCAGGAAACTGAACAGCGGCCGCAGGTGATGTTCGAGCACGAGCGCATGGCGGTCGCTGCCCCCGGTGGCGGCGAGCAGCACGGGCTTGTCGACGAGTGCCTCCTGGCCCACCAAGTCGAACACGTGCTTGAAGTGCCCCGGATACGCCCCGCGATACACCGGCGACGCCGCAATCAGCAGGTCCGCACCTTCCACGGCCTGCAGCTCGGCTTCGATTTCCGGCGGCAGTTCCGTGCGCCAGAGCGCGGAGCCCAGCGGGCGCGCAATGTCGACGAGGTTGACGATGTGCGCGTCGACGTGAAGCCGTGCCTCGAGCTCGGCGATCAGCGCGCGTACCAGCGCGAATGTGCGCGACGGCTGTTGTGTGCTGCCATTGACGGCAACGATCTTCAGGGGGGTGGACACGACTCGGCTCCCGAAATGCGATGGCACTTTCGCTGTTGCGCAGATGCGAAGAGCGAAAGACGGTGATCAAACGATACCGTGGCGCAGCAGCCGAATGAACGACGCGTTTTTTCTATCCATAGGCAAACGGTCTGCATAAGCATCTATGCAACCGTTCGTTGGTTGAGGCCGTTGTGGTGACGCTGCGGGGGTGCCACCTGCCGGCGACGCGCCGGGCCGGGAAGAAGGGAGTGATGGCAGGGATGAGACGTTGTGCCGTCCGATTGCGGCACAGCGAGCTGTTACATCGATACGTTGACCCCGACATACGGGTCCGAAAAGGTGTAGACCACGCCCTGGAACGTGATGTACTGCGTGACCGTGGTGTACCCATAGTTCCCGGCGGTCGTGGGCGTGCCGGTGATTCTTCCCGTGGCGCTGTCGAACGACATGCCCGGCGGCAGGGCTGCGGCGTTGCTGATGGTGTACGCCTCGCCGAACGGCTTGCTGGTGGATGGCCGCGACGGTGCAAGGGTCGAGGACTTTCCGACGCTGGTGTAGTTGTCGCCGAAGTACCGGAGCGTGTAGTTGGCGACTTGGATGGGGCAGGTCGTGTCCAGAGAGCCCGAGTAGCCAGAGACCGTCAGGCGGATCGTCACGTTGTACATGCCGGCAGATGCCGTGACGGTGCCGCTGATGTCCCCCGTATCGCCGTTGAGTGTCAGGCCCGCCGGCAATTGGCCAGAAACGATCGAGAAATGCGGGGTGTTGCCGTTGAGGCCCTGCACCGTCGCCTTGGCGCTGTAGTCAGTGAAAGTCATGGGGATCGTGCCGCCCGGCATGCTGCATCCATAGGCGACATGCAAATCGCCGCTGCTGACGGCGCCATCGCCACCTCCGCAAGCAGTCACCATGGCGCTTAAGCCGAGCGCCAACGCGGTCCTTTCGATCTTTTTCTGCATGTGTTTTGTCGGATGTGTTGTCTGCGCATTTGCCCGCGCTGAATCCCGTTCAGTTGGGGCATCCGCATCCCCCCTGGGTGCGGCGCATGCTCGGAAAGCATGCGGCGCTCGATACTAAGAGAAGGGTTGTCGCGCGGACAAGACGCCCGAGGGAGGGGTAGCTCTCTGGTGCGCCGTCGCGGCGTCGTGCGAGTTGCGTGCCCGCTTGGGCGAAGAAGCTGATGCGCCTCCGGCAGGACGCTGGGCCGGCGCCCTGAACAGCGCCTCAGCCGCGCCCGTCTTGCCGATCATCCGCCGCCAGCCGCCTCAGTTCCGTCCGGGCAGCCGTCAGGCGGGAATACAACACGGTGTTCTCAATCAGCAGCAGCAAGAGCACGAAGCTCGCACCCATCAGGCCGAACACGCGGCCGGCGTAGAAGCCCAGGTCATACCGCCCGCCGTTGAAGACGGTGCTGAGCGCCACGTCGCAGATCCACACGCACAGCACCACCATCAGCCAGACGTCGAGCGTGAGGTGCGGGCGGCTGCGCCAGAGCACGGCCAGCGCCAGCATGCAGCAGCACCAGGTGGCGCCCGACACGATGGCCATGGTGGGGGTGTAGCGGTGGGCGGCCATGATGGCGGGCAGCACTGGCTCGCCGGCGGTGGCAAGCGCCACGCAGGCGGCCGATGCGCCCAGCACGGCAGCGACGGTGCCGAGCGCCGTTCTGCGCGTCAGGACATGGCCGGCAAAGCGGTCGGGTTCGCGCTCTTCGCGCGTTTTGAGCACCGCATACGCCATGACGAACAGCGGGAAGCCGGCATGCCAGAACATGTAGATCCACGCCGTGCTTTGCGGCCCTGCGCCGAGCAGGCCGCTCGCGGAAAACAGGCCCGGGAACGACAGCAGATGCCCCACCGCCGTGGCGGCCGTGAACAGGTAGCCGCAGGCGAGTGCCAGCATGGCGCGCGATCGCGTGATGGCGAACTGGCCGAACAGCAGCGCAGCGGTGATGAGGTCATTGAGGATGAGCGCCGATTCGTAAATCGGCACGAACAGCGGAAGCCGCGGCAGCTGCACCTTGGCGAACGGCAAGGCCGACACCAGCACGACCAGCGACAGCAGCGCCACGGCCTGGGCCATCCAGTACGTGCGCCGCCCGGGCGACAGGCTCAGCAGCAGGCCGCGCGGCATGTGTACCGTTTCCGATACCAAGATGGACCCCCTTTTTGCGGTGACCGTGTCACCCGTCCGGTTTGTGCGGCGCGGCACGGCGCCGCTGCCGATGTCTTATAGAACCGGTGATAGTCACCCGCGCCGCCGATGTCAACGCGAAGTGAGCGAACCTTTCATGGCGGCCACGGGCAATGCCCAAGTGCGGGGCGCCCGTGGTGGCGATAGACTGCTCTTCCCGCAGGTCATCGCCACAAGGACCGCACATGGAACGCCACCCCACCGCCTCCGCCGCTGCCACCACCACCGAGCCGCCCGTCCTGCGCGACGACCGCGACGGCGTCGTCACGCTGCGGCTGAACCGGCCGCAGCAGTTCAATGCCCTGTCCGAGGCGATGCTCGATGCGCTGCATGAGGCGCTTGCCGACATTGCCGCCGATGCCCGCGTGCGCTGCGTGGTACTCGGCGGCGAGGGCAGGGCCTTCTGCGCGGGCCATGACCTGCGCGAGATGCGCGGCACGCCTGAACTGGCGTACTACCAGGCGCTGTTTGCCCGCTGCAGCGTGGTGATGCAGGCGATCCAGGCCCTGCCGGTGCCCGTCATTGCGCGCGTGCATGGCATTGCGACGGCGGCGGGGTGCCAGCTGGTCGGCAGCTGCGACCTGGCCATCGCTTCCGAGGCGGCGCGGTTTGCGGTGTCGGGCATCAACGTGGGGCTGTTCTGCTCGACGCCTGCGGTGGCGCTGTCGCGCAACGTGCTGCCCAAGCGCGCGTTCGACATGCTGGTGACGGGTCGCTTCATTGATGCCGCCACGGCGGCGGACTGGGGCCTCGTCAACGAGGCTGTGCCCGATGCGGAGCTGGACGATGCCGTGGCCCGCAAGGTGGCGGAGATCGTCTCGAAGAGCCCGGCGGCCATCCGCTACGGCAAGGCGATGTTCTACCGCCAGCGCCAGATGCCGCTGGCCGACGCCTATGCGTACGCCGGTGACGTCATGGCCCGCAACATGATGGAAGAAGACGCCGCCGAGGGCATCGACGCCTTCCTCCAGAAGCGGCCCGCCCGTTGGAAGTCGTGAGGGCGGGCGCGCTCGTCGCGTGTCATGCCGGTCGCTGCGGCTTGCGAGTGTTGCGTGCGCCGCGACGGCGAGGCCGGGTGATGGAGGTCGGCGACCGCGGGCCGGGCATCCCCGAAGACAAGCTGGGTGCGGGGCTGCAGCCGTTCGTGCGGCTGGAGAATTCACGCAGCCGGGAGTCTGGCGGTACGGGGCTCGGGTTGGCGATTGCGCAGCAATTGGCGGAGGCGGCGGGCGGTGTGCTCAAGCTGTCCAACCGCGAGGGCGGCGGCCTGGTCGCAGCCGTGCGGCTCGGATAACGCCACGGGCGGTAGGGCAGCGTCCGCCTCACGTTGCCAGGGCCAGGCGCTCCCGCAACCGCCGCGCATCCGCGGGCGCCTGCACTTTCACGTCGTTATCGAAATAGCAGTACACGTCCCGGCCCGCGCGCCGCGGCCGCGCCGCACTGCCTGCGCGTTGTGCATCGGCCGGTTCGCGTCCGCTCGCCCACAGGTCGATGCGTTCGGCCCAGCGGTCGAGCGCCGCATCGGAATAGGCGCCGGTGTACAGCGCATCGGCGCCGTGCAGGCGCAGGTAGACGAAATCGCTCGTCACATCTTCGAGATATGGCCACTCCGCGATGGCGTGCGAGACCACCAACGCAGCACCGTGCCGGCGCAGCAGCGCGACGAACTCGGGCGTGCAGAAGCTTGCATGGCGGACTTCCACAGCATGGCGCAGCGCTTGTTGCCCGCGTGCGGCAAACCAGGGCGCCTTGACGCGCGCATCGTGCTGCCGGGCCAGGGCGCGCGCCGCGGCGGTGTCGTGCGGCAGCAGCGACAGAAAGCGCTCGAACCGCTGCGAATCAAAGCGATAGTTGGGCGGAAACTGCCACAGGAACGGCCCGAGCTTGTGTCGAAGCGCCAGCACGCCGGAGGCAAAGAAGTTGGCGATGGCCGGCACCGCCGTCTCGTCGCGAAAGCGCAGCATGTGCGTGAGGTAGCGCGGGCCCTTGACGGCAAAGACGAAGTCGTCGGGCACGGTGTCGTACCAGGCGCGCCAGCTGCCGATGGATTGCAGCGAGTAGTGCGATCCGTTGATCTCGATGGTGCTGAACTGCCGCGAGGCGTATTCGAGCTCGCGCCGCTGCGCCAGGTCTTCCGGATAGAACACGCCGCGCCAGCCGGCATAGCGCCACCCCGAGATGCCGATGCGGATCGTCATGGCGCGCGCCGCCGGCCGGGCCGCATGGCGGCACGCGCAGCCTCCACGGCGGCGCCCAGCGCCTGCAGCGCGTTCAACAGCGCGGCGTGGTCGGCCGCGGGTGCCTGATAGCGCAGCACGTGCAGGTTCAGCGCGTCTTCCAGCACGCTGGCCGTCAGGTCGGAGAACGTGTCGGCCGCCGCGACGAAGTAGTGGCGTTCCGCCTCGGGGTGCTCGGCGCCGTATGTCTCGAGCAGCGCGCGCATGTCGGAATCGTCGATGCCGCAGCCCACAAACAGGAAGGTATGCGTACGCAGCAGCGCCTCCACCAGGTCGTAGAAGGCGCGGTAGCGTGCCCGTGCACGGACGTAATCGCAGCGCGAGAAGATCAGCGAGGCCGGCTGCGTCATCGAGCCATGCGTCTTGATGATGAGGTTGCGGTCTTCGCGCACGCGCGCGGCGACGGTCGGGTCGCTGTAGTCGCACACGGCCACGGGCGGCATGCCGCGCGCCGTGGCCAGCGTTTCATACAGCGTATCGAAGTTGGGCGTGAGCGTGATGCGGAAGTCCAGCGCCAGCAACGCTTCGTGCACGGGCGCGGGCGCAAAGTCCGGCGCAACGAGCTGGCGGCGCAGCAGGGTGGTCAGCCGCCGCTGGCCGAGCGTGCGGCGCACGATCTCGGCGGCGGTGAGCACGTCGCCGCGCCCGACGAACGCGCGCACTTCCTCGGCCAGTTGCGGGCTATCCGCCGCGATGGTGTTGGCGGCCTCGCACAGCAGTTCGGCCCACGTGGGCGGGCGCCGCGAACCGTCGGCCGAACGCGCGTTGGCCGAAATGCCCGAGCCGAAGAAGAGCACCGCCCGGCGTCGGGCGATGTCTTCCACCAGCCGTGGCGGCCAGTCGATCAGCGTGGCGTTGCGGCGGCGTTTGCGCGCCATCCGCTTACTCGTGCGGCCCGTTCATGCGCGCATAGGTCTGGACGATGCTGTCATGCGGCGTGATGGCGCCCACCGGATCATCCGTCAGGTCGCGGGCGAGCGAATATGCCGTGATGACGGCCAGCGAGACCCCCACGATGGTCAGCAATTCGCGGATTGGCATGTGCGTCTCCTCTTCGATGTCTGCCGCCTCGGTCGGGCGGCGCGCATGCGCAGACGCAAGGTTCAGGCCTGCGACAGGCCAATCGCACAACGGCGCGGGTTTGGGCCGTGCTACCGGGCCCGCAATGCTGACGGCGGCATGCCCAGCAGACGCTGGAAACTGCGCCGCATGCGCTCGGTATCGCCAAAACCGCACTCCGTGGCAACGCGCTGCATCGAGGCCGCGCCGCTCTCGAGTGCCGCCCGGGCCGCTTCCACGCGCAGTTTTTCCACCGCCTTGGCGGGCGTGAGGCCGGTCTCGGCCTGGAATGCGCGGGCGAAATGGCGCGGGCTCATGCAGGCGCGGCCGGCCAGGTCGTCGACGCGGTGGGCATCGGCCAGGTTGCGGCGGACATGGTCGAGCAGCGGCTTGAAGCGGCCGCGCGCCGAGTCCATCTCGTTGAGCGCGGAGAACTGCGATTGCCCGCCGGGCCGCCGGTAATACACCACGAGCTGCCGCGCCACGGCCCGCGCCAGCCGCTCGCCCAGGTCTTCGGCGATGAGGGCGAGGGCCAGGTCGATGCCTGCGCTGATGCCGGCGCTCGTCCAGAAGCGGCCGTCGTTGACGTAGATGTGGTCGGCCTCGAGATGCACCTGCGGAAACTCGCGTGCGAACTGCGTGCTGCGACCCCAATGCGTGGTGGCGCGCCGGCCGTCCAGCAAGCCGGTGGCCGCCAGCAGCAGGCTGCCCGAGCACACGCTGGCCACACGCGCACCGCGGGCCGCGCAGCGCTGCACGAAGCGGCGCGTGCGTGCATCGGCCATGGCGGCATCCACGCCGTCGCCGCCGGCCACGAGCAGCGTATCGACCTGGCTGGCCGGGGGCAGCGGCTCGGCCGCCCAGCTTGCGCCGGAAGAACTGCGCACCAGGCCCGGCTGGGCGGCCACCGTGCGCACCGCGTAGTGGTCGTCCCGATAGCGGCTTGCGACCTCGAATGCGGCCACGGGCCCCGCGGCGTCGAGCACCTGGAAGTCGGGAAAGACCAGCACGGCAATACGATGGGTCATGGCAGAAAAAGTGGGATACACGACATTGCTGCCAACACGATAGAGCGCGATGCTACGAGGCGTCAACCACCCGAAACCCCGGAGAACCGGACCATGACCGCATCCCCGTTCATCGTTGTCTTTGCACTGTACGACCGCGTGACGCAGCTGGACTTCACCGGCCCGCACGAAGTGTTCTGGCGCCTGCCCGGCGCGCAATGCATCGTCGCCTCGGCACGCGGCGGCGAGATCCATGCCGACGGCGGCCTCACGATCTCGAACGTGCAGGGGCTGGCCGACATCGGACATGCCGATCTCATCTGCGTGCCGGGCGGCTTCGGCGTCATCGAAGCCATGGGCGACGCTGAGTTCGTGCGGCAGGTGCGCCGCCTGGCCGATGGCGCCCGCTATGTCACCTCGGTGTGCACTGGCTCGCTCGTGCTGGGTGCGGCGGGGCTGCTGCGCGGCAAGCGCGCGGCATGCCACTGGGCCTGGCGCGACCTGCTGCCCACGTTTGAAGCGACCGTCGACGAAGCCCGCGTCGTGCGCGACGGCAACCTCATCACCGGCGGCGGGGTGACGGCGGGCATCGACATGGCGCTCACCGTCATGGCCGACATTGCCGGCACCGACCACGCCCAGGCCGTGCAGCTCGGCATCGAGTACGCCCCCGCACCGCCGTTCGACTGCGGCCGCCCCGAACGTGCCGCCGCCCCGGTCCTGCACGCCGTGACGGAGCGCCTGAATCGCCTGCGCGCCGATCGCTACGCGGCCGTGCAGAAGGCGGCGCAGGCAATGTCAATGCGGGTGCCGGCCGATTGCGGCGACAATGGCGGGTTTTCGACGCCATCGCCGCACGCCGGCCCTGCCACCGCATGAACGCGCCTTCCGCCCAGCCTCACGCCAATGGCCCCATCGGCATCGTCGCCGCCCTGCACGAGGAGATCAGCGAGCTGTTGACGCTGTTGTCCGACGCGCAGCGCGTGCGCATCGGCAATCGGGACTTCTGGACGGGTGCGTTTGAGGGGCAGCCCGTGGTGGTGGTGCTCTCACGCGTCGGCAAGGTGGCGGCGGCCACCACGGCGGCGGTGCTGATCACGCATTTCGGGGTGCGGGCGGTGGTGTTTGCCGGTGTGGCCGGGGCCCTGGCACCGGGGGTGGCGGTGGGCGATGTGGTGGTGTCGTCCGAGCTGCTGCAGCACGACGTCGATGCCTCGCCGCTGTTCCCGCGCTGGGAAATTCCGCTGATGGGCGTGGCCCGCTTTGCCGCCGACGCGGCGCTGGCCGATGCCCTGCGGCAAAGCGCATGCGCGGCGCTCGCAGATCCGCATGCGCTGCTGGGGCCCGCGGTGATGCAGGCCTTTGGCATTGCGGCGCCGCAGGTGCACTCCGGCCTCATCGTCAGCGGCGATCGCTTCGTCTGCACGTCGGCCGAAAGCGCCGTGCTGCGCCATGCGTTGCCCGACACGCTGGCCGTGGAGATGGAAGGCGCCGCCGTCGCCCAGGTCTGCGACGAGTGGGGCGTGCCGTTTGCGGCCATCCGCACGATTTCCGACCGCGCGGACGACACGGCGAGCGTGGACTTTGCGCAGTTCATCGCACAGGTCGATTCGCGCTATAGCGTGGCGATCCTGCGCAACTGGCTCTCGGCGATGCACGCCGCCTGAGCACGGCCCGCAGCGTCATTGGCCCTTTGCGGCCAGGTATTTGTCCAGCGCATTCGCGCGTTCGCTCAGGCGGAAGATCGCGTTCTCGAGACGCTGCAGGTCGTTCAACGGGCTCTTGCCATAGAGCCTCGTCTCCAGGGCGGCGCTCTTGGCATGGAAGTCCTGCCACGCCTGTTGCGAGTTCACGAGCGCGTCCCTGGCGCTGCCATCGAGCTTGCCGAGCAGCGCCTTGTAGACCGTGGCCAGGCGTTCGTCCTGCGCCGCCTTCTCGGCAGACAGGCAGGCGCCGATGGCGTCGGCGTTCTCGCCCGCCTTGTCGACGCAGGCGTACATCCGCGTGGTGATGCCTTGCGGCGCGCGGCGCTTGATGCCGTTGGCCAGGCTTTCCGCCGCCAGGGCGCCGGTGCTGTGGGCCAGCACCGCCAGCGCGATGGGCAGCGCCAGCGTCTTCAATGTCGTCAGCGTGTTCAAGATGTGACTCCTGAGCAAGGCCTGCGAGGGTGAAGGGCTGGTCAGTCTATCGCCGTCGTGCCGCGCCGGGCATCAGCCAGGCAGGTGGGGTCCGAGGTGGCGCATGGCGTTGTCGACATACGCCTCTTTCTCGCCGACCGGCGCGACATAGTGCAGCGCGGCGGCGGCCGCCTCCATGCCTTCCGTGCGAGCGATCACCCACGCGGCCAGATACGGCGACGCCAAACACCCGCCCGCCGTGGCAACGTTGCCGCGGGCGTAGAACGCCTGGTTGAGCACCTCCACGCCGGCTTCCTGCACCCACGGCTTGGTGGTCAGGTCGGTGCAGGCCGGCACGCTGCCCAGCAGGCCGAGCCTGGCGAGCACCAACGTGCCCGAGCACTGCGCGCCGATCAGCTGGCGGGCGGGATCGAGCCCCAGACGCGCCATCAACGCCGCATCGGCCACCACCTCGCGCGTGCGGACGCCGCTGCCCACCAGCACGGCGTCGGCGGTGCGCGCCTCTTCGAGCATCGACTGCGCGCGCACGGTCACGCCGTTCATCGACGTGACTTCCGCCTGCGGGCAGCACAGGCTCACGTGCCAGCCCGGCTTCCGGATGCGGTTGAGCACGCCCAGGGCGATGAGCGAATCGAGTTCGTTGAACCCGTCGAAAGTCAGGATGGCGATGTGCATGGCGAAGCAGCGCAGGGTTGGGGGTTTGAGCATGCTAGGGGCTGCCGGCAATACAATCAAAAAATTGTCCTGAGTACACTGCCATGACCCAAACCCGTTATCAGCCGCTGGTGGAACGGCTCGCCGAGCAGATCCGCAGCGGCCGACTGCCGCCGGGCACGCGCCTGCCCACACACCGGCAACTTGCCCAGCGGCATGGCGTGGCGCTGGTCACGGCCACGCGTGTATATGCCGAGCTCGAAGCGATGGGGCTGGTGAGCGGCGAAGTCGGACGGGGCACCTTCGTGCGCGAGAACACGCTGCCGCGCGGTCTGGGCATCGACCAGCAGGCCGTGGCCGCCGGCGTGGTCGACCTGAACTTCAACTACCCGTCGGTGCCCGGGCAGGCCCGGCTGCTGAGCCGCGCATTGCGCGACCTGGCGGCCAGCGGCGATCTGGAGGCGCTGCTGCGCTACGCACCGCACGGCGGACGCGCGCATGAGCGCGCCTGCGTGGCGCGGCATCTGGCCGGGCGCGGCCTCGCCGTGGCGGCCGAGCAGGTGCTGATCGTGGACGGCGCGCAGCACGGCCTGGCGGTCGCGGCCATGGGTCTGCTCAAACCCGGCGACGTGGTCGCCGTCGATGCGCTGACGTATCCCGGCTTCAAGGTCCTTGCGCAGATGCTGCATCTGGAGCTCGCGCCGCTTCCTGCGGCCGGGCAGGGGCTCGACCCCGATGCGCTGGAGCGGCTATGCGCGCGTCGCCGCGTGCGGGCCGTCTACGTCATGCCCACGCTGCACAACCCGCTCGGCTGGGTGAGCGGCCTGGGCTGGCGCCGCCGCCTCGCGGCCAGCGTGCGCCGGCATGGGTTGATTGCGATTGAAGATGCCGCCTACGCATTCCTTGCCGGCGACGCGCCGGCGCCGCTGGCCGCGCTGGCGCCCGAATCGACGGTGTACGTGTCCGGCCTGTCGAAGAGCGTGGCCACGGGGCTGCGTTTGGGGTGGATGGCGGCGCCGGCCGCGTGGGTGCCGTCGCTCGAGCGGGCCATCCGGGCCACGACGTGGAATACGCCGGCCATCGTGACGAACCTCGCGTGCGCCTGGCTCCAAGACGGCACGGTCGCCCGCCTCGAGGCCGACAAGCGCCGGGACGCCGCCGCGCGCCAGGCGCTGGCCCGCAAGGCGCTGGCGGGGCTGACGCTGGTTGCGCATCCGGTGTCGTATTTCGTCTGGCTTGCCCTGCCGCCCGAAGTGCGCGCCGATCGCGTGGCGGCGTGCCTGCAGGAAGACGGCATTTCGGTCTCCACCGCCGAGCCCTTTGCGACGTCCAAGCCGGTGCCGCATGCGTTGCGGCTGGCGCTGGGCTCGGTCGCCCCGCAGCGGCTGGAGGCTGCCCTGCAGACCGTGAGGCAGCGCGTGCTTGAACAGTAATACCGATGAGGGCCATGCCAAACGGCGTGAGCTTGCCTACACTTGCGTCGCAACGCTCTCAAGGAGACTCCATGAAGCACTGGCTGATGACGATGGCGGGATGGGTGCTCGGCGCCTGCGCCATGCTTGGCGGCACGGCACACGCCGACGATGGCGCCGCGCTCACGGTCAATGTAGGCGGGCAATCGCGTACGTTGTCGCGCGACGCGCTGCTGCACGATCCGCACCTGCGCGATGTCACCGTGGAAGACCAGAACCTCAAGCGCCGCCTGACCTTCAAGGCGCTGCCCGTGACCGAGCTGTTCCGCGGGCAGTCGATCAGCCCCGACGCCAGCGCCACCACGGCCGCCAGCGACGGTTATGTCTCGCACCTGCCGACGCGCCTGCTGCTGGCCGACCGCGCCGATGGCCCGCGCGCATGGCTGGCCGTGGAAGACCCCAACGCGCCGTGGCCCACGCTCAAGGGCCAGGGCATCGGCCCGTTCCGGCTGATCTGGACAGCGCCGCCGGCCAAGTCCTCGCTCGTCAATGAAAGCCTGTGGACCTACAGCATCGTGCGCATCGACATTGCCGCATTGCCGGGCGAGCGCTTCGCGGCCATCCGCCCCGCCGCCGGGCAGCCCGCCGATGGCCCCGTCATGCGGGGCTTTGCCACGTTCCAGCGTGTCTGCTTTTCGTGCCACACGCTCAACCGCGCCGGCGATGCGACGCTCGGGCCGGATCTGAACGTGCCGTACAGCCCCGTCGAATACCTCGGCGACGAGAAGCTGCGCCACCTCATCCGCGATCCGCAATCGCTGCGCTGGTGGCCCAATGCACGCATGTCCGCCATCGACGAGAAGACGCTGTCCAACGCGCAGCTCAACGATCTGCTCGCGTATTTCCACCATATGGCGCAGCACAAGGCCGCCGCGCAGTGACGGCGCGCGGCGCGGCCGCCTGCATGGCTATTCCGTCGCCCATTTCACCAGCGTGGCGATAGTGTTCATGTTGCGCGCCGTGCCGGCCTTGGCGGCCGGGATCTTCAGCTTGGAATCGGCCATGCCGCTGCCGTAGTGCACGTAGATCTCGCGCGTGCCGAGCGCCATCTCTTCTGCCTGGCGGCCGGTGGCGGCGTTGAGCGCGTCGGCCGGCGGCGGCGCATCGAGAAAGATGGCGACCGTCCGGTTTGGCGCGGTCGTCTTGAACGGATTGGCTTCCAGTACCGCGGCGAGTTCGTCCCCCGTGCGCACCACCACCCCTACGGGTTTGCCGGCGTAGTCCTCCAGGCAGCGCTCGAGCTTGGCCTTGACCGAGGCCGCCGACAGGGGGCTCTGAAAGACCACGTTGCCGCTGGCAATGTAGGTGCGCACGTGGGTCAGGCCGATCGATTCGCACATCGCACGCAGTTCGGCCATGGGCAGCTTGCCGGTGCCGCCCACGTTGACGGCGCGCAGCAGGGCGATGTAGGCGGGCATGGGGTCTCCTGTTCCGGTTGTCTTTTGAATGGCTTAGAAGCGCGATCCTCACCCGCTGGACGTTGCGCCTCCTCGCCGCAGTGCGCGCACGCTGCGGGCGCTTGGGAGGCAGCTTTGCCGGCCGTGTCAGCACTTGTGGGCGGCCACGACGCGAGGATAGCGCGACGCCGTGTTTGCAACATTCTGTTACGAGATTGACCGGCCTGTTTAACCCCGGCGGGGGTGTGCCTTGTATGCTGCGCCGCGAACCCATCGAGCCCGGGTCGGGGCGCGCCAGCGCCTACCGCATCCGCATAGACGAATCAGGAGAACCTCATGTTGAAGAAGATTGCACCCGCCCTGGCAGTGGCCGCGCTTGCCGGCCTGACGGCCTTGCCTGCAGCCGCAGATGATCTGACGAACGCCCTCGGCGGGGCGCTCGGCGGTGCCGGTGGTGCCGCAGTGGGCGGCGCCCTCGGCGGCCAGACCGGCTCCGTCATCGGCGGTGCCATCGGCGGCGGCGCCGGCGGCGCGCTGACGGCCAATGGCCGCGAGCGCAAGGGCGCCATCGTGGGCGGCGCACTTGGGGGCGGCGTGGGTGCTGCCGCGGGCAACGCCATGGGTGGCCGCGCGGGCGGCATCGTCGGCGCGGGCCTGGGCGGCGGTGCCGGCGCGGCGCTGGGCGGCAACGTTCAGCGCAATTCGTATCACGACCACGACGACCACGGCCGCCACCGCCACGGCAAGCACCGTCACCGTCATTGATCTGATGTGACGCCGGGGCGCCAGCGCGTGAGCGTGAGGCGCCCCGGTCGCTTTCTTGCTCTCCTTCGGACGACGGGCGGCGCCGACTGCCCGGCGGGCTGTCGGACCCACCGTAGCCGCGTGGCCGACCTATCCTATCGGGACGGCCGCCCCGGCACGCTACGAAGGAGAGCGCCATGACGCAACGCTTTGACGCCATCATCATCGGCACGGGCCAGGCGGGCCCACCGCTGGCCGCGCGGCTGTCCGCGGCCGGCATGAAGGTTGCCATCATCGAGCGCGGCCGCTTTGGCGGCACCTGCGTCAATACCGGATGCATTCCCACCAAGGCCATGGTCGCCAGCGCGTACGTGGCGCACATGGCGCGGCGCGCGGCCGACTACGGTGTGGCCATCGACGGCCCCGTCAGGGTGGACATGCAGCGCGTGAAGGCCCGCAAGGACGACATCGCCGGGCGCTCCAACCGCAACGTCGAGCAATGGGTGCGCGGCCTCGAGCACGGCACCGTGTTCCAGGGCCACGCCCGCTTTGAAAGCCCGAAGACGGTGCGCGTGGGCGGCGAGCTGCTGGAAGCCCAGCGCATCTTCATCAACGTTGGCGGTCGTGCGCTGGTGCCGCCGATGCCGGGGCTCGACCAGGTGCCCTATCTCACCAACTCGACCATGATGGACGTCGACTTCCTGCCCGAGCACCTGATCGTGATCGGCGGAAGCTACGTCGGGCTGGAGTTCGGCCAGATGTTTCGCCGCTTCGGCTCGCGCGTGACGATCGTCGAGAAAGGCCCGCGCCTCATCGCGCGCGAAGATGAAGACGTCTCCGAGGCCGTGCACGAGATTCTGGCGGGCGAGGGCATCGACGTGCGGGTGAACGCCAACTGCCTGAGCGTGCGGCGCAACGGCGCCGGCGTCGTGGTCGGGCTGGATTGCGCAGGCGGCGGGCGTGAAGTGTCGGGCTCGCATCTGCTGATGGCGGTCGGGCGCGTGCCCAATACCGATGACCTTGGCCTGGACAAGGCCGGCGTGGAAATCGACGACCGCGGCAACATCCGCGTCGATGAGCAGTTGCGCACGAATGTGCCGGGCATCTGGGCCATGGGCGATTGCAACGGACGCGGCGCGTTCACGCACACGTCGTACAACGACTACGAGATCGTGGCGGCCAACCTGCTCGACAGCGACCCGCGCAAGGTCTCAGACCGCATCCAGGCGTACGCCATGTACATCGACCCGCCGCTGGCGCGCGTGGGCATGTCGCTCGCCGAGGCGAGGAAGTCGGGGCGCAGGCTGCTGGTTGGCAACCGCCCGATGACGCGTGTGGGCCGCGCCGTGGAGAAGGGAGAGAGCCGGGGCTTCATGCGCGTGGTGGCCGATGCGCAGACGCACGAGATTCTCGGTGCATGCATCCTCGGCGTGGGCGGCGACGAGGCCGTGCATTCGATTCTCGACGTGATGGCCGCGAAGGCGCCGTACAAGACCATCAGCCGCGCCATGCACATCCACCCGACGGTGTGCGAGCTGATTCCCACCTTGCTGCAGGGGATGGAGCCCGCCGAGTAAAGCGTAAAGCGTGCCAAACAAAAAGGGGTGCCGCTGGGCACCCCGACATGCTGGCTGCGGGCCCGCGCCTCAGGGCACGATCGAAAGAAACAGGTACGCCGCGAAGATCGCCAGGTGCACCACGCCTTGCAGGATCGTCGTGCGTCCCTTGCCGAGGGTGAGCGACGACACGATGAGCGTGAGGAACAGCAGGACCATTTCCTTGGGGCCCAGGCCCAGTTCGAGCGGACGGCCAATCCAGATGAACACCGCGGCGACCGTGGGAATGGTCAGCCCGATGCTCGCCAGCGCCGAACCCAACGCCAGGTTCAGGCTGGTCTGGATGCGGTCTGCGTTGGCGGCGCGCAGGGCGGCCAACCCTTCGGGCAGCAGCACCAGTGCGGCGATGACGATACCGACCGCGGCCGGCGGCGCACCGGCGTTCACGAGCGCGGCCTCCACCGACGGCGACAGTACCTTCGCAAGCCCCACGACGGCCACCAGCGACACCATCAGCAGCACCCCGCTCAGCATGGCCACGGGGGCCGGCGGTGGCGGCGCGTGCACGTCTTCGTTGGAGCCTTCGGCCAGGAAGTAGTCGCGGTGGCGGATGGTCTGCACGATCACGAAGCAGCCATACAGCACCAGCGACGTGACGCCGGCAAAGCCGAGCTGCGAGGGCGTGAGCACCGGGCCCGGCGTGGAACTTGTGTAATTGGGCAGCACCATCGTCAGCGTGACGAGCGCGGCCAGCACGGCGAGCGCGGCATTGGCGCCCGGCGCCTGGAAGGCCTGTTCGCGGTGGCGCAGGCCGCCCACGAACAGACACAGGCCCACGATGCCGTTGCAGATGATCATGACGGCGGCAAAGACGGTGTCGCGCGCCAGCCCTGCCTTTTCCGGCCCGGAAGACAGCATGACGGAGACGATCAGCGCCACCTCGATCACCGTCACCGCAATGGCCAGGACCAACGTGCCGAACGGCTCACCGACCTTGTGCGCGACCACCTCGGCATGGTGCACGGCGGCGAAGACGGCGCCGGCCAGTGCAAGCGCCATCAGCGCGATCAGCCAGCCGGGGGCGGCGGTCAACGTGCCGGCGACCAGCACCACCCACGCGATGGGCGGGGCGGCGATGGTCCACAGCGGCAGCTTGTTGGAAGAGAGGGCCACGATGTTCTCCTTGTTGTTGCCTCGACGCTGGCGGGCAGCGCGGGAATGGATTGGCGTGTGGCCCAATATAAAGCATGTGCCGGGCGCGCCTCGTCAGCGCCCGGCGTGTCGATCGTCCGCGCCTTACTTGGCGGCGGCCACGGCGGCCACCTCCTGGCTCCAGTAGCTGGGCAGCGCGCCGTACGGATTCGGCAGCGTTTTCGAGGTGATGTACACGCTGCCGGCGCCCTTGCTCGATGCGTGCTGGACGAAGTTCTGCATCTGCGTGGCCGACGCCGCGTACACGATGTGTGCGAACCGGCTCGTCGGGTAGCTGGCCTGCCACGCTTGCGGGGCATAGCTGGCGTAGTGCCTGGCGTTGTCTTCAAAGACGACGATCTGGTCGGCCACCGGCAGGCTGGCGTAGATTTCGGGCACGTTGGTGCCCGGGTTGCCCGTGACCGTGTAGTTGGCCGACAGGCCCTTGATGTAGTTGTAGACCGACTGATAGAACTGCACGTTGGCGGTCGTGCCGTCGGCCGTCATCTCGTCGATGAAGAAGCCGTCCACCTGGTACAGCGCCTGATAGGCATTGATGTCCTGCACCACGTCCGACAGCGGCCGCTGCCCATACGAGGTGTAGACATAGCCGATGACCTTGCCGCCCGCCGCACGCACCTTGGCGACGGCCGCGACGTAGTTCGGGTCCTGCGTGGTGCCCGGGCCGCTGTCGGGGTTGAGGATCACGGTGGTCGGGACGGCGCTCGCGTTGGCGGCGAGCGTGTTCCATTGCGTTGCACCGCGGCCCGATGGGTAGATGTAGGCCGGGACGAGCAGCCCTTCGGCGTTGGCATGCGGCGCAGCCGCCAGTGCGCCGCCCATCAGCGCGAACGCGGCGCACACCCTGCGTGCGAGCCTGCTTCCCCGGCCGGGCGTGCGGTCCTGCTTGCGGCCCGCCTGCACTGCGGCAGCGGGTTCCTTCCAGTGTGTCGTTTTCATGGTTTGCCTCGTGAGCACGCCGCGCGTGCGTGCT
This sequence comes from Ralstonia mannitolilytica, assembly GCF_905397375.1. Classification (GTDB taxonomy): domain Bacteria; phylum Pseudomonadota; class Gammaproteobacteria; order Burkholderiales; family Burkholderiaceae; genus Ralstonia; species Ralstonia mannitolilytica. The sequence continues at coordinate 507,782 of NZ_CAJPVG010000001.1, read as the reverse complement.
GCAATTGGCCCGCCGTTGTTTCCACCAACGGGCAGCTGGCTGACTCCCCCCGTTGGGAGTCCCTGTAGTTTTGCGTCGCCGGATCGCTCCGGTTTTGCCGAACCGTCTCTGGGCCGTGGCCCATTGGACGAAGACTCTACCGACGGTGCGCGTGCCCGGCAAACGGAGAATGTGCCGGCATCGTCGTGTGAGGCCGGAACGTTGCCGGAAACCGACGCGGGCACGGCTGCGGCCGAGCCTTGCTGCTGACGATCAGGTCGTGACGCGTCGCTACATCGCGCCAGCAATCGCGTCGCGCAGCCACTGATGCGCCGGGTCGCGGTGCACGCGTTCGTGCCATAGCATCGACATCTCATACCCGGGCACCTCCACGGGAGGTTCGACCACCTGCAAGGCGCTCGCCCCGCGCACCAGCCGCTCCGGCAGCATGGCGACGAGGTCGCTGCCGGCAACCGCCGTCATCACGAACAGGAAGTGCGGCACCGACAGGACGACGCGCCGCGCGGCGCCGGCGGCCTGGAGCACGTCATCGGTGACGCCGGAGAACCCGCCGCCGTCGGGCGACACGATCACGTGGTCCAGCGCGCAGAACTGCGCCAGCGTCGGCCGCCGCTTCAGGCGGGGGTGTCCGGCGCGGCCCACAAGCACGTAGCGTTCGGTAAAGAGCGCGCGCCGGCGCAAGCCCGGTGGAGCGCCGTCCGTGGTGTGGAAGGCGAGGTCGATGTCGCCTTGCTCGGCCTGCTTTTCGATGCGTGGCGGCACCAGCTCCAGGACGGCCAGCCGCGTGCCGGGTGCGCTCGCGCGCAGGGCGTTGAGCGCAGGCAGGACGATGGTCGATTCGCCGTAGTCGGTGGCGGCCACGCGCCAGGTGTTGCTCGCCTGCGCCGGGTCGAACGGGCTGGCCGGGGCCACCGCCTGTTCCAGCGCTTCGAGGGCTTGCCGCAACGGTTCGCGCAGCGCCACGGCACGCGCGGTGGGCCGCATGCCGCGCGGGCCGGGCAGCAGCAGCGGATCGCCCAGGATCTCGCGCAGCTTGGCCAGGTGCACGCTCACCGACGGCTGCGAGAAGTTGAGCCGCTGCGCCGCCCGGGTGACGTTGAGCTCGGTCAGCAGCACGTCGAGCGTCACCAGCAGGTTGAGGTCCAGTCGCCTGAGATTATTCATGGTGATACCTAGAATACTGACAATTCATTTCCAATATACCTGCGCGGCGCGCATTCTGTGGCCCTCTCATCGAGGAGTTCCCACCATGAATGTTCTGATCGTCTATGCGCATCCTGAACCGAGGTCGCTCAACGGCGCGCTGAAGGACTTTGCCGTTCACCGTCTCGAGGCCGCCGGGCACACGGTACAGGTCTCCGATCTGTACGCCATGCAATGGAAGGCCGTGCTCGATGCCAGCGACAGTACCGTTGCGCCGGTCGGTCCGCGCTTTGATCCGTCGCTCGATTCGAAGTACGCGTTTGAAAACGGCTTCCAGGCCCCGGACATTGCGGCCGAGCAAGCCAGGTTGCGTTGGGCCGACGCTGTGATCCTGCAGTTTCCGCTGTGGTGGTTTTCCATGCCGGCCATCCTCAAGGGCTGGGTCGAGCGCGTGTATGCGTACGGATTCGCCTATGGCGTGGGCGAGCACTCCGACACCCACTGGGGCGACCGCTACGGCGAAGGTACGCTGGTCGGCAAGCGGGCCATGCTCGTCGTCACCACGGGCGGCTGGGAATCGCACTACAGCGCGCGCGGCATCAACGGCCCGATCGACGACCTCCTGTTCCCGATCCAGCACGGCATCCTGTACTACCCCGGCTTTGATGTCCTGCCGCCGTTCGTGGCCTACCGCACGGGACGGATGGATGCGGCCCGCTTTGCGCGGCTGACCGACGCGCTCGGCCGTCGGCTTGACACCCTGTTCAGCGCTGCGCCGATTCCCTTCCGCAAGCAGAACGCCGGCGATTACGAGATCCCGGCCCTCACGCTGCGGCCCGACATCGCGCCAGCCGCATCCGGTTTTGCCGCGCACATCGCCTAGGGCGACTACAATTTCCCGTTCCCATTTCCGGCGGCGCGCTGTGCTGAGCATGGCGCGCCGCCGTGTTCGTTTCTCCTGCGCATCGCATCCGGGCATGACGTTCCACGCGGTTACCACCGGCCTCATCAATCTGCTGCTTGGCATGGGCCTGGGCGTGGCGGGCGGCTTGCTCGGCATCGGCGGCGGGCTGATCGCCATTCCGGTGCTCGGCTATCTGTACGGCATGGACCAGCACCTGGCCCAGGGCACCGCGCTCGTGATGATCGCGCCCAATGTGCTGATCGGTTTCCTGCGGTACCACCAGCGGCATCCGGTGCAGTTGCGGTCCGTGGCCCTGATCTGCGTGTTCTCGATGGTGGCGACGTACGTGGCGGCCCGCTTTGCAGCGGGGTTGGATGCCCACCTGCTGCATACGGCGTTTGCCGTGTTCCTGATCGCGCTGGCGGTGTACTTCGGCTCGCAGCCCAGAGAGAATCCGGGCCACGCATACGATGCCGCCGCTGCCACGCAGCACGCCATGCCTGCCGCTGCGCTGCCGCTGATGGGCCTGGCCAGCGGCGCCATGTCGGGCATCTTTACGGTGGGCGGCGGGCTGGTGGTGGTGCCCGCGCTCGTGACGTTCTTCGACATGCCGCAAACGCGTGCACAAGGCATGGCGCTGGCGCTGGTGGTGCCGGGCTCGCTCATCGCGCTGGGCACCTATGCGCATGCGGGCCACGTGGACTGGGGCACGGGCATTCCGCTCGCCGTGGGCGGAATGCTGAGCGTGTCGTGGGGCGTGGCGCTGGCGTACCGGTTTTCTGCGCGCCGACTGCGGCTTGCGTTCTGCGCTGTGCTGCTCGGCACGGCGTTGATGATGTTGTGCGTCAAGCCGGTGTAATGCGCATTTTTGAGCAAGGAGCAAGCATCGTGGCAGAACAGGACAAGGCAGCAGGGCGTGCGCGGCGCGCACAGGTGATGGGCGAGGCGTTTGTGGAACGCGCGATGAGCGGGCTCGATGCGTTTTCAGCGCCGTTGCAGGATTGGCTCAACGAGCACGCGTGGGGCAGCACGTGGCTGCGCGATGTGCCGGGCGGCATCGACCTCAAGACGCGCAGCCTGTGCACCTGCGCCATGCTCGCTGCGCTTGGCCGCAGCACGGAACTGAAAGGCCACGTGCGCGGCGCCATCAACAACGGGGCGACAGCCGTGGAGATCCGCGAAGTGCTGCTGCACAGCGCCCTCTATGCGGGAGCGCCGGCGGCCATCGAGGCGTTCCGGTCGGCGCGCGAGGTGCTCAACGAGCTGGGCATCACGATCGAAGAAGACCGCTGACAGACACAGCCGCGTACTTTGCGCAAACGCCGGGCCGGCGCGTTATCCACAGAAACAGTGGGTAAGCCTGTGGATAACGTTGCCGGATGGCGATACAACGCGGTGGGCACTGGCTTGCCAACGGCGCAGGCAGGCAGCGTTGGCGCCGTGTTGTTCTAGCTGACGGTATCCGATGTACCCGGGGTGCCATACGCGGCCTTGATGGCCTTGTGTCGGGCTTCCATTTCCTGGCGCAGCGCACGGCGTTGCTGGGCCGCTTCGAAGCGTTCCTTTTCTTCCGCGTTGGCAGGCACCAGCGGCGGCACGTCGGCGGGTTTGCCGTTGTCGTCCACGGCCACCATGGTGAAGTAGCAGCTGTTGGTGTGGCGCACGACCTGGTTGCGGATGTTCTCGGTCACCACCTTGATGCCGATCTCCATCGACGTGCGGCCCGTGTAGTTCACCGACGCCAGGAACGTCACCAGCTCGCCCACGTGGATCGGCTGGCGGAACACCACCTGATCCACGGACAGCGTCACCACGTAGCGCCCGGCATAGCGGCTGGCACACGCGTAGGCGACCTGGTCGAGCAGCTTGAGAATGTGGCCGCCATGCACATTGCCGGAAAAATTGGCCATGTCGGGCGTCATCAGCACGGTCATGCTGAGCTGGTGGGATAGGGTGTTCATGGAGCGTCGAAGCGGAACGATGAGAAAAGCGGCGCGCAGAAATGGGTACGCAATGGCCCGCCATTGTGCCGTGTCCGCCTCAGCTTGTGCTGCATTGCGCGTCATTTGATGGCATCGCGCTACACTATCGGCTTTCGTGCCCTGCCTTCCTGGCCGCACCGTTTCTTCCATGCACCGCTTCCTGACACGCCTTCTGCTTTGGCTGGTCGTCCTGGCACTGCCCCTGCAGGGCCTGGCCGCGACCACCATGATGGCGCGCGCCGGTGCGATGGACGCGGTTGTCGCTGCCGCGGCAATGCCTTCCGACGACGGTGCTTTCATGGCCGATGGCTGCCATGACCACGAAGAGGCGGGTACGAAGATGCCCGTCCCGTCGCACTGCAAGACCTGCCCGGTCTGTGCCGCGTGCTCGCTCGGCTCGGTCATTCCCCTGGCTGCCAGCCTTGGCGTGCCGCTCCTCGAGCTGCCGGCCGATGCGCCGCGCGGCCGCGCTGTTTTCTTCCGCAGCTTCATTCCTGAAGCGTTGCAACGTCCACCCTCGATTCGCGTTTGACGCCACCAGTCCGTCCATAGAACGGGCTGGCCTCTGGTTTGACGGCTCCATGCACCGCATGCGGCCGTACGTCATCACGCCTGAACGAGGTTTCTCATGCTTTTCACACGATGGTTCGTGGCCGCCGCGCTGCTGGCGCTGGCGCCGCCATGGGCAGTCGCGCAGGGCGCCGCATCTGCGCCGGCGGCATCTCCGCCTGATCCGCTGAACGCGGACGCCGCTGTGCCGGCCGTCGCCGTGCCGCGCACATTCGACAGTTACCACGCCTATCGCGATACCGGTCCTGCGCCCTGGCGCGAGACCAACGCAGCCGTGAGCCCTGAGCCGGGCGCGGCCGCGCATGGCGGCCACGCAGCGCACAGCATGCCCGCGAGCGCGCCGGCCGCCTCCTCCAACAAGCCTGCCGGCGAGCCCATGCCCGGCATGCACCACCACTGAGGCGGCGCCATGCTCAAACTCTCCAACCGCCGACTCGCCCTGTGCGCGCTGGCGGGCACGCTGCTGAGCGGCTGCGCCACCGTCACGCAAGACAGCGGCTTCAAGACCGTTGCCGATGTGGCGCGCGACCGGCTGGGCAAGGACGCCACCTGGCAACGTTCACCGGAAGCACGCGACAGCGCCGCGCAACGCACACGCGAGCTGCTGGCCCAGCCGCTGACGATGGACAGCGCCGTACAGATCGCGCTGCTGAACAACCGTGGCCTGCAGGCTTCGTATGCGGAGCTGGGGCTATCGGAAGCCGCGCTCGTGCAGGCCAGCCGCCTGCCGAATCCCGGCTTCAGTTTCAAGCGCACGCGCAGCGGCGACGACGTGTCGATCGAGCGCACGTTCTCGCTGGCGTTCCTGAACCTGCTGACGCTGCCAATGGCCACACGCATGGAAGGCCGTTACTTCGAGCAGACCAAGCTGCTGGTCGCCAACCAGATGCTGCAGGTGGCCGCAGAGACACGCCGCGCATACGTCAATGCCGTCGCTGCCGAGCAATCTGCACGCTATGCGGAGCAGGTTCAGCAAGCTGCCGAAGCCGGGGCCGAGTTCGCCAAGCGTCTGGCGTCTGCGGGCAACTTCAGCAAGCTGGATCGCGCGCGTGAGCACGCTTTCTATGCAGAGGCCACCGCCACCTTGGCCCGTTCGCGGCAGCAGGCGCAGGCCGAGCGCGAAGCGTTGATCCGCCTGCTGGGTGTGTGGGGCGCAGATACCGGTTTCAAGCTGCCGGAACGGCTGCCCGACCTGCCGAAGGATCGCCCTGAACTGCAGCAGATCGAGGCCTATGCGTTGCGCAACCGGCTCGATATCCTGGCGGGCAAGTTGCAGGTCGAGGGGTTGGCATCGTCGCTGGGGCTCACGCAGGCCACGCGCTTCATCAACGTGCTGGATCTCGGCTACGTGCGCAACAGCAAATCGAACGAGCCCCGTGAAACGGGCTACGAGATCAGCATCGAGATCCCGCTGTTTGACTGGGGCGGTGCCCGCGTGGCGCGCGCGCAGGCAATCTACATGCAGGCGGCCGACCAGCTTGCCGACACGGCCGTGCGTGCGCGTTCGGAAGTGCGCGAATCGTACGTGCGCTACCAGACGGCATATGACCTCACGCGCCACTACCGCGACGAGGTCGTGCCCGTGCGCAAGCGCATCTCCGACGAGATGCTGCTGCGCTACAACGGCATGCTCGTGAGCGTGTTCGAACTGCTGGCCGATGCGCGCGAGCAGGTGAATGCCGTGAACGGCTACATCGACGCGCTGCGCGGTTACTGGATTGCACAGACCGACTTGCAGATGGCGCTGGGCGGCAAGCTGCCGCCGGCTGAAGCGAATGCGGCCACCACAGCGCCGAACTCTCCTCAAGGACATTGAACATGGTTTCCCGACGTCAATTTCTCGGTGGCACGGGCGCGGCCATGCTCGGCGCAGCGATGGTCTCGCGCGCCGGCGCGGCCTCGCTGCCCGAAGCACCGCTGCAATCGAAGCCCGCCACGCAGCCGCCGCTTGCGCCGCCCACCGGCCGGCCGTACAACCCCGTCGTCACGCTCAACGGCTGGACGCTGCCGTGGCGCATGCGCGGTGGCTGGAAGGAGTTCCACCTCGTGGCCGAGCCCGTCGAGCGCGAATTCGCACCCGGTATGACGGGCCATCTCTGGGGCTACAACGGCCAGAGCCCTGGCCCGACGATCGAATGCGTGGAAGGCGATCGCGTGCGCATCTTCGTGACCAACAAGCTGCCCGAGCACACCACGGTGCACTGGCACGGCATGATCCTGCCCGCCGGCATGGACGGCGTGGGCGGCCTGTCGCAGCCGCACATTCCAACCGGCAAGACCTTCGTCTACGAGTTCGAGATGAAGAAGTCCGGCACCTTCATGTACCACCCGCATTCCGACGAGATGGTGCAGATGGCGATGGGCATGATGGGCTTTATCGTCGTGCATCCGAAAGACCCGGCGCAGCATCGCGTCGACCGCGACTTCGTCTTCCTGCTCGCCGCGTACGACATCGACCCCGGCTCCTACACCCCGCGCGTGGCCGAGATGACCAACTTCAACATGTGGACGTGGAACAGCCGCGTCTTTCCCGGCATCGACCCGTTGCCCGTGCGTCTGGGCGACCGCGTGCGCATCCGCATGGGCAACCTCACCATGACGAACCACCCGATGCATCTGCACGGCCATACGTTCGAAGTGGCGGGCACCGATGGCGGCTGGGTCCAGCCAAGCGCGCGCTGGCCGGAGGTGACGACGGACATTGCCGTGGGCCAGATGCGCGCCATCGAGTTCATTGCCGACAACCCCGGCGACTGGGCCTTCCACTGCCACAAGTCGCACCACACGATGAACGCGATGGGACACAACGTGCCGACCATGATCGGCGTGCAGCAGAAAGACCTCGCCAAGAAGATGAACGCGCTGGTGCCCGACTACATGGGCATGGGCCAGGCCGGCATGGCCGACATGGGCGAGATGGAAATGCCGCTGCCCGACAACACGCTGCCCATGATGACGGGGCAGGGCCCGTTCGGCGCCATCGAAATGGGCGGCATGTTCACCGTGATGAAGGTGCGCCGCGATCTGCCGCGCAACAGCTATGCCGACCCCGGTTGGTACAAGCACCCGAAGGGCACCGTCGCCTACGAATACACCGGCACCGGCATCGACGACTGATCGATCCTGAATCCACACCCCATACAAAACGTAGACCGAGACCAAACATGCAACGCAATCTGATCCGTTCCACCTTCCTGGCCGCGCTGATGTCGATGGCCGCCATCGCGCACGCATCTGGCGCTCACGTCGACGGGCATGACCATGGCGATGCCGCCATCGGTGAACCCGGCGACGCCGCCCGCATCACGCGCACGGTGCGCGTCGACATGACCGACACCATGCGCTTCACGCCCGCGCGGATTACCGTGGAGCGCGGCGAGACCATCCGCTTCGAAGTCGTCAACAGCGGCCAGGTACGGCACGAGATGACGCTGGGCACGCCGGCCGACCTCGTCGCCCACGCCGAGCAGATGCGTCGGCACCCCGAGATGGAGCATGCCGACGCCAACGCCGTCACCGTAGACCCAGGCCAGCGCGGCGAAATCGTGTGGCACTTCACGCGCCCCGGCTCGGTCGAGTTTGGCTGTCTGCAGCCCGGCCATTTCGAGGCCGGTATGCGCGGCGCCGTGCGCGTGCGCGGCCGCCAGTCCTGATCTCTCCAACCCCTTCATTCGACAAAGAGGCCGACATGATTCGTTATGCCCTGATGCTGGCCGCGCTGCTCCTCGGCGCGCCGTTCGTTCACGCAGCCGAGGATGCCGCTTCCGCTTCCGCGCCCGCGGCCACGACGGCCGTACCCATGTCCGAAGGCGAAATCAGGAAGGTCGATGCTGCTGCCGGCAAGCTGACCATCCAGCATGGCCCGCTCGTGAACCTCGGCATGGAGCCCATGACGATGGTCTTCCGCGTGCAGGACCCGGTCATGCTGTCCAAGGTGCGGCCGGGCAGCAAGGTCCGCTTTGTCGCCGAGAAGATCAACGGCGTGCTGACGGTGACAGCACTGGAAGTGGACTGAAGCTGGTTTGATCCTGCGCAGGCCGCGCGCGGTCTGGTACCGCGGCCGGCCTGCAAGCGACGGGGTGGCGCGCTACACTCACCATCTTTCGCCGCATATCGATTGCCGTATTCGTACGTTCGTCTCGCCATGACCGCGCCCGCTTCCACGACTTCCCATCCACAACCGCTCTCCGACGAGCAGCAAGCCTTCTTCCAGAAACACGGCTACGTCGTGCTGCGCGGTCTTGCGAGCCAGCAGGAATGCGCGGCCTTGCTCGCGGCGGCCCAGGAGGCGCTGGCCAACGCGGTGCCCCCGTTGGAGCTGGAAACCGATGTCGGCTATGCCGGCGCGCCCGCTTCGCGCGAAGCCGAAGGCGGCCAGACCGTGCGCCGCCTGCTCGATGCCGATTCACGGGGCACGCCCTACACCGAGTGGGCCCGCGACCGGCGCGTGGCCGGCGCGATTGCGCAGCTGATTGGAAGCCCCGTGCATCTTTCGCTCGCGCATCACAACTGCGTGATGACCAAGCATCCGGCATTCGGCACGGCCACGCACTGGCATCGTGACAGCCGCTACTGGTCGTTTGCACGCAACGAGCTGGTGTCGTCGTGGCTGGCGCTGGTGGAAGAAACGGTCGACAACGGCTGCCTCTGGGTGATCCCGGGCAGCCACACGCTGAACCTGCCCGCCGAGCGTTTCGACGAAAAACTGTTCCTGCGCCAGGACTTGCCGGAGAATCGGGAGCTCATCGACACCGCCCGCCCGGTGCCCCTTCTGCCGGGAGACGTGCTGCTCTTTCATTGCAACACCTTCCACGCTGCACGCGCGAACCAGACGGGGCAGGTCAAGTTCTCGGCGGTGTTCACGTATTACGGGCCCGGCAACCACCCGCTGCCCGGTACGCGCTCGTCTGCGCGGCCTGATCCGCTGGTCGGCTGAGCGGCCTACGCTCGATGCATCACCCGGCCTCACCCATTTGTAGGTGGGCGGCGGACAGATTTATGTCACATGCCTTTGCTATGGTGAATGCTCAACAATCATGAGCGGGGGAAACACCATGCCGATTCAGGAAGTGACACACGGAGCGCATGTCATCTTCATCGATCCGCTGCAGCGCGATGACCGTCGTTGGACGGCGCGTTTTCAGGTCTGCCGGGCCGGCCATGTCGTGTGTGACTGGGAAGATGTCGAGATGCCCGAGGGCTTCATCTCGCCCCAGCTCGCATTGAGCGCGAGTGTGCTGCTGGCAGAACACCGCCTGTCCAGCTTGCCGCACTAGCGCCAGGAACCGCAAACGCCCGCCACCCCGGCGGGTGTTTTCTTTGTACGGGGTGCGATCTCCGGTAGCGCCTGCCTGCCGCGTGCACCCGGCGGATCGTTTGCGAGGTGCGCCCGGCACCTTCCTCGTTGGCGCGCCGCGTGGCGCGCTGCCGTCACAGCGGATGCGTCATCAGGCCATGGATGGTGCGCACACCGCTTACGTAGTTGCCCATGCGCAGGTTTTCATTCGCGGCGTGCTGATTGTTGTCCGCGTTCACCAGCGGAACGATCGCGAAGGGCACCTGCAGCACGCGCACGATTTCCGCGGTGGGCACCGTCCCGCCCATCATGCGGATGCGCACCGGCGCGGGCTTGGCGCCAAACGTGTCCGCCAGCGACTGATAGGCCCACTTTCCCACGGCGGAATCGATTGGCGAGCCGGCGGCGTCCGCGCCTTCGCTCTGGTACCAGAAGCTTGCGAGCTTGTCATAGCGGCTGCGTTCCTCGTCCGTCGGCGCATTCTTCACAAGGTGATAGCCCTGGCGGACGATGTGCTGCTCGATCAGCTTGCCGAGGTAGTCTGCGGTGGAGTCGGGTGTGGTCCGCAGGTCGAGTTCGGCGACGGCCTTGTCGGGCACGATGTTGGCCACCTTGTCGCCCACCGCCGCGGCGCCCATGCCGCGCACGTTCAATGAGGGGTACTGCATCGCCTCCTGGTAGTTGGCGCCGACCTTGTCGGCGTGCGCAATGCCCAGGCGCTTGTTGAGCGCGGCTTCGTCATCCGGCACGGCCGCCATGATCTGGCGGTCGGCCTCGCTGATCTTCACGTGGTCGTAGTAGCCCGGGATGGTGACGCGGCCATCGTCGCTCTTCATCGATGCCAGCAGCGTTGCCAGGCGCTGCGCCGGGTTGGGCGCGTAGTTGCCGTAGTGCCCGCTGTGCAGCGGCACCTTGCCGCCGTAGACGGTGAGCCGCGCTTCGGCCGCACCGCGGTTGCCGAAGATCAGCGTCGGGAGGTTGGTCGCGTGCATCGGGCCATCGTGGATGACGATGGCGTCGCAGCGCAGCAGGTCACGGTTGGCCTGCATGATCTTGCTGATCGACGGCGAGCCTTTCTCTTCCTCGCTGTCGAGGATGACCTTGACGTTCACCGCCGGCTGCGCGCCCTGGGCCTTCAGCGCATCGATGGCGGCCAGCATCATCATGATCGGGCCCTTGTCGTCGGCGGATGCCCGGCCGAACACGCGCCACTCGGGGTCGAGCGGCCCGTTGAACAGTTGCGCCGGGTCGATCTCTTCCCAGCCGCCCTGCGCCGTCTTGCGCTTGAGTACGGGCGTCCACGGGCTCTTCTGCGCCCACTGCGCGGGAATCACCGGCTGCCCGTCGAGGTGCATGTAGAACAGCACGGTCTTGCGCGCGGGGTCCGCATTCGGCAGCTCGGCGAAGAGCATCGGCTTGCCGTCGTTTGCGAGCTGCCGTGTCGTGAAGCCGCGCTTGCGGAACGCCTGCTCGAGCCAGTCGACGTTCTTGCGGATGTCCTCCGGCGCGATGGCGTCGTTGGGCAGGGAGAGCACCTCGAAGTATTCACGGTAGGTGCCCTGCGCATAGCGTTCGGCGTCCGCGGTGGACAGGTCGGCCGCGCTGGCCGCACCGGCAGCGCCCAGCAGGAGCGCGGCAAGCCACGTGCAGCGCTGCGGGTTCTTGCGTGACAGCGTTTGCGAGGCGGCGTGCGGTGCCGGCATGTTCGTAGGGGCGGGGGTGGGTCAGCGAAACGCTGGCTCGTCGAAGCTGCGCAGCTTGCGCGAGTGCAGCGCTTCGACGCCGGTGGCGCGCAGCAGGCGCACGGCTTCCATGCCGATGTCCAGATGCTGGCTCACGCGCTGGCGGTAGAACAGGTTGGCCATGCCGCGCAGTTTCAGCTCGCCATGAAGCGGCTTGTCCGATACACAGAGCAGGGTGCCGTAGGGCACGCGCAGGCGGAAGCCGTTGGCGGCAATCGTGGCGCTTTCCATGTCGATGGCGATCGCGCGCGACTGGTTGAAGCGCGTGTACAGCGCCTGGTACTTCAGCTCCCAGTTGCGGTCGTCGGTGGACACGACCGTACCGGTGCGCATGCGCGATTTCATGTCGGCGCCCGAGAGCCCAGTGATGCGCGCCACCGCCTCTTGCAGCGCCACCTGGATCTCTGCGATGGGCGGCACGGGCACCCACGGCGGCAGGTCCTGGTCGAGCACGTGGTCGTCGCGCACATACGCGTGGGCGAGCACGTAATCGCCGAGCTGCTGCGAGCGGCGCAGCCCGCCGCAGTGGCCGATCATCATCCAGCAGTGCGGACGCAGCACGGCCAGGTGGTCGGTGATGGTCTTGGCGTTGGACGGGCCCACGCCGATGTTCACCAGCGTCACGCCCAGCTTGTCTTCGCGCACGAGGTGGTAGGCCGGCATCTGCGGCAGGCCCTTGATGCGGTGCGCGTCGTCGGGCGCGGGCATGCCGAGGTCGTGCTCGGTGTCGCCGGGTTCGACAAAGCGGATGTAGCCCTCGTCGTTGCCGTCTTCCATGAGCTTGCGGCCCAGCGCGGCAAATTCATCGACGTAGCGCTGGTAGTTCGTGAACAGCACGAAGCGCTGGAAGTGTTTGGGGTGCGTGGCGGTGTAGTGGTACAGGCGCTGCAGCGCCAGGTCGACGCGCTCGGCGGTGAACATCGACAGCGGCTGCGGCTCGTCGCCCATCGGCCGGTAGGTGCCGTTGGCGATGGAGTCATCGATCATCGACAGATCGGGCAGCGTGAACGCGCTGCCGAGCGCGCGCGCCTGTTCGGGCGTGATGTCGACGGTGGAGGCCTCCACCACGAAGGGCAGCGGAATCGGCCGGTTGCTCACGCCCACGACCACGGGGCTGTTGTGGTAGTGCAGCAGGCGCTCGATCTGCACGCGGTAGTAATCGCGGAAGAGATCCGGCCGCGTGAGCGTCGTGCCATAGACGCCCGGATATGCCACCGTGCCCCACGCCGGGCGCGCATCGCTCACCAGCGTTTTCGGGTCGACGGTGATGCCCAGGTACGGGTAGCACGCGGCAGCGGCCTCGCTGCAGTCTTCGCCTCGCGCAAATGCGTGGAAGCGATCGCGGACGGCCTGCGCCGAGCGTTCGTAGATGGCGGTGATGCGCTCGACGGCGGTGTTGGCATCGGTGCAGATGGCCAGGTCTTGCGCGGGATAGAGGTGAGTGGCGCGGGTATCGGTCATGTTTCGATGATACCGGCGTTTTGTGAACCTGAGATAGCGGCGTTGCCTAGGTGACGGCGTCGGATGCCGGACGCGCGCGCCAGCGCAAAAAGCGCTGCCAGGTCGACATGGGGGAGCGGTGCGCGACGGCCTTGCCCGTGTCCGCGCGCAGCCCATTGGGCAGCGCCTCGATGCCGCTGCACAGCAGGAAGTACAGCATCGCCACCGCGCCGAACACCTCGGCCGGATAGGCTACCGTGCGGCTGTTGACCTGGCTCGCGGCGGTGGATAGCTCGACCACACCCACGATGTAGGCCAGCGACGTGTCCTTGACCGTCGACACCCACTGGTTGGCGAGCGACGGCAGCATGATGCGCCACGCCTGCGGCAGCACGATCGTGAGCAGCGCCTGCGTCGGTCGCATGCCCAGCGCCAGCGCCGCGTTGCGCTGTCCCGTGCCGACGGCGTGCAGCCCGGCTGCCATGCTTTGTGCAATGTAGGCCGCGCCCACGGCGGCGAGTGCGGTGACCACCGTGGCGGTCTCAGGCACCGCCACACCCAGCGCCATCGGGATCAGGAAGTACGCCCAGAACATCAGCATGAGCACCGGAACGGCGCGCAGCGTTGCCAGCAGACCGCGCAGCAGGCGCGCCAGCCAGGCGAGGCCGGGGGCGGCATCGAGCCGGTCCAGCAGAAGCGCGGCGCCCACGCCTGCCGCCGTGGCGGCCAGGCAGGCCCACAAGGCCATCCAGAGGGTGAGTGCGGCGCCCGCGAGTGTCCCGTTCGGGTACGGGCCCACCAGCAGGTAGCGCAGGTGCAGCAGCACGGCGTCGATCGTCATGCGGGGGCGCCGGCCGGCGTTGCCGAGGCACGCGCCCATCCGAGTCGGTGCAGCAGCATCGGCGCCGCCCATTGCAGCAGCAGGATCGCGGCGGCATACAGCACCGTCGCCACGGCAAAGGCCTGGAACGCGAGCAGCGTGTCGGTTTCCACCTGCCGCGCGCTGTACGAAAGCTCCGCCAGCCCGATGCCCATGGCCAGCGACGTGTTCTTGATGGTGTTGGCGCACTGCCCGAGCAGCGGCAGGGCCGACACGCGCAACGCCTGCGGCAGCACCACGCGCAGGAAGGCGGCGCGCGGCGTAAAGCCGAGCGACAGGGCGGCCTCCCGCTGCCCCTGCGGCACGGCGCGCAGGCCGGCGCGCAACTCCTCCGAGAAGAATGCGCCCGCATACAGCGCAATGCCGAACGCCCCCGCCAGGAATTCAAACGATGGCGCAGGCAGCCGCCAATTGCCCAGCGCGATCCCGTTCCAGCCCGTGATGGCGCCGATCACGTGCTCGCCGAGCAGCTGCGCGGCTCCGAAATACCAGAAGAACAACTGCACCAGCAGCGGCGTCTTGCGCACGAAGGCCACCAGCGCGCGTGCCGGCAGATGCAGCCACGGCAGGGTGCTGGCCCGCAGCCCCGTCAGCAGCAGGCCGATGATCAATCCCCCCGCGATGGCGGCCGCCGACACCAGCAGCGTCATGCCAAAGCCCTCCAGCATCCAGCCGAGATAACGCGGCGGCAGGGGCTGGAGGAAGGCTGGCAGGCTCAAGCTCACTTCGTACTGCCGATGACGAAGTCGCGCGCAAGCGGTGCCGCGCTCTTCGGGCCGAACCAGCGGTCGTAGATGCGGGCGGCGGTGCCGTCCTTCTCGAGGCTGAGCAGGATCTGGTCGATGGTGGCGGTCAGCCGCGCTTCGCCTTTGGGAATGCCGATGCCCATGTACTCGCGTGTCAGCACGAACGGCGAGATCTCGAGTTCGTTGCGGTTGGGCAGCGTCGCGAGCAGCGCGCCGAGCTTCGCACCGTCCTGCGCAAACGCCTGGATGGCGCCGCTGCGCAGCGCGGTGAGCGCGAGCGGCGAATCGTCATACGCGATCACGCGGGCGTTCGGATAGCCGTCGCGCAGCGTGGTCTCCTGCGTGGTGCCCTTGTCGACGCCCAGGCGGATGCCGTCTTTCTTCAGGTCCTCCGGTTGCTTGAGGAAACCCTTCCTCGCGATGAACTGCAGGCCGCTGGCGAAGTACGGCGTGCTGAAATCGATCTGCTTCTTGCGCTCGTCCGTAATGGTGAAGTTGGCCGCCACGATGTCGACCTTGCCCGAGGTGAGCAGCGGTACGCGGTTGGCCGGGTTGGTGGCGCGCAGTTCCAGCTTCACGCCCAGCTTCCTGGCGATCTCCTGCGCGTAATCGACATCGAGGCCGACGGGCTGGCCAGTCCTGGCGTCGGCATAGCCGAAGGGCGGGTTGGCATCGAACACGCCCACGCGCAGCACGCCCGCGCGTCGGATGTCGTCCAGCCGGTCGGCGCGGGCGGCCGGCGCGTGCAGTACCGCGACCGCCAGCGCCGCCCCGATCACCATGCCCACCGCCTGCCGGGATGCGCGCGTCAGTCCCCGCAACAACAGCCGCCCTGAAAAGCCTGCCTGCATGACAACTCCCCTGAAGATTTTGAGGGGTCCAAGCGTAGGGCCGACGCCCGGCCGTGCAAACGAATTCGTTGGCAGATCGATATGCGCGGTGAACCACGGCGGCGTCTGGGGATGCGGCTGGCCCTTCAGTTTTTACATTTGCCGCCGATAATGCTTGACAGGGCATCTGGCGAGCTGTTTCGCCATCGATTCCCTGGGAAAAGAACAACACCGAACGGGGAGTGCAACGTGGATCGACCGGCTGGCCGGGCCTACCGCCGGTATCGCCGTGGGCGCGGGGAGTGCGGATCATGCTGATCGCCGCACTGGCTTGTGCTGCCCTCGTCTCGATCGCGCTGATCGGCCTGTCATGGTCACGCCGCGACGACGCCGAGGTTGCCTCGTTCATGCTGCTCGTCCTCGGCACCGCGCTATGGAGCGGCGCACGGCTCATGGAAGTCGTCACGTTGGACATGCCCGCGCGCGTGGGCTGGGCCAAGGTGGCCTACCTCGGCATCATGATCGTGCCGGCGGCGTGGCTGCGCATGGTGATCGGGCTGACGCGGCCAGAACTGAACGCCTTGCCGCTCGTGCGCGCGGGCTCGGTGCTGGCGCTGCTGGTAGGCGCCGGCTTCATGGGGCTGGTGGCGACCAATGAGCTGCACCACCTCGTGTGGCTCGATGCGCGGTTCGTCGTCATGGGCGGTGTGCAGCGCGCCGTGTTCGACCATGGGCCGATGTTCTGGATCGCCACGGCGTACAACTATGCGCTGCTCGCGGCCAGCCTCGTGCTGCTGACGCTTCCTGCCGGCGCCACCGCGACGGTGCTGCATGGGGCATCCGGCACGCGTGTGCGCCTTGCGCTCGTGATCGGGCAGTTGCTGCCGCTCGTTGCGCATCTGGCCTACCTGCAGCGCTGGACGGTTGCACTGGGCGGCGACCTCACGCCCGCCACCTTTGCCGCCAGCGCGGCGCTCGTGGGCGGCCTGGTGCTGCTGCCGCGCCTGCGAGATACCGCTGCCTATGCGCGCGGCAAGATCCTCGACGCCATGCGCGATGGCTGTCTCGTCCTCGCGCCAGACGGCACGATCGCCAGCATGAACGCCGCCGCACGGCACCTGTTGCCCACGGCGCGGCTATACGCGATGCCGCCGGCGGAGCTGGAGACCCCCGCGCTGCTGCGTGAGTTCGATCGCACGCGCGTGCCCAACCGTCACCAGGTCTGGCTGCCGGACGCGGGCCGCACGCTGGAGATCACCCTGGATGGCCTGAGCGACGCGCGGGGCAGGCGCGTCGGCGTTTTCCTGCTGCTGCGCGACGTGACGGCCGAACAACTGCAGCGTGCCGGCATGGCCAGCGCGCAGGACGCTCTGCGCGGCGAACTGCAGCGCACGCAGGCCAAGCTGAGCGTGCTCGAGAACGACGTCAACCGCGATGCGCTGACGCATCTGCACAACCGCCGCTTCTTCGAGACGCAGGCCCCGCGCCTGCTCGAACATGCGCGCCGCAATCGCCGCTCGGTCACGCTGGCGCTCTTCGACATCGACTGCTTCAAGCAATACAACGACACCTACGGGCACCTGCAGGGCGACGAGTGCCTGCGCATGGTGGCCGACGTGCTGGGCAAGGCGTGCCGCCACCCCGACGATTTCATCGCGCGCGTGGGCGGCGAGGAGTTTGTCGCCATGCTCTTCGACCTGACGCGGGACGAGGCGCGCCAGGCGGTGGCCCGCGCCGTCGCAAAGGTCGCGGAGCAGGCGCAGCCGCATGCCGCATCGCCGGTTGCGCCGTACGTGACGCTGTCAGCCGGCGCGGTGACGCTCACGCCCGACGCCGAGCGCCTCGATGGGCTGTTCGAGCGGGCAGACGCGGCGCTGTACGCGGCCAAGCGCGGCGGGCGGAATACGTTCCGGCTCGATGTGGCAGGGGTGGGGCTGCGCAGCGTGGCAGGGGGGGAATGACGCGGCCGGGAAGGCGATTGCATCGGATCGTGACGGAGTGATGCTGGCATCGGAAGAATGGATGCATGTGAGGGATTGACTTCACATGCGCGGCTGCCGCCAGCAGCTTTCCGTTCATGGAGTACACAAATGCCAGCAGGCAATCCGATTGAGTCGGTGATTTCCCAGTACATGCGCGCGGGCACGCAATCTGCCGCATTCTCGGCCGACCTGACGTTTCACCACACGTTCGATGTGTATTTGAAGGATTCCAACGCCTTCGCAAACACGTACTTTGCCCGGTATTTCGAGTGGCAGGGCGTGGCGCGCGAACGATGGTTTTACGAGTGTGTCGATGCAAACCTCGTGGGAGGGAACGTCATCTTCATTACCAAGCGAGCGCACCAGGAGTTCGTTGAAGAGACATTCCCGTTCCAGCGCATCGATTGCTACCTGAATACGTTCCAGGTCCGGCCGTGCTCGGCCTATCTGCTTTTCCGGTTCGAGTCGGCAGGGCAACTGGTGTCGCTGGGTTATCAGCAGATTGTGATTGCAGGTGCGGATCGCACGATTCAGCGGCTGCCAACACACATCATGGAGCGCGCCAAGGAGTATGAACTGAGGCCGCGCACGCCCGTTGTCGCGTAAATTGCGCTAATGCACTGACGGTTGGGGAAACCGCATGGAGAACAGCGTGTATTCCCCGACCACGGACTCACATTCAATATGGCCGCCAAATGCATGCATGACGCGGCGGCAGAAGGTCAGCCCCACACCTGCGCCCTTGCCGTGATGCTTGGTGGAGAAGAACGGATCGAAGATGCGGCGCAACACCCTTGGTGGAATTCCGGTTGCGTCGTCCCGGACCTCCAGCACGTAAGCGTCCCCATCGTCCCGCGCGGAGATGACGATCTGGCCCTTGCGTGCGAGCTGGATGGCGTGCAGCGCGTTCTTGATCAGGTTGAACAGCACGTACATGAGCAGCGTTTCCGAGCCGATGAATCGCCAGTTCGGATCAAACTCGCTGACTTTGATCCGCTCCCGTTCACCGGGGCGAAACGGGTACTGTTCCAGTGCCATGGTGACGCACTCCCGCAGCGAGTGAGCGCTGAAGGTACGCCGGTCCAGACGCTCCAGCGTGACGGAAGCCAATGCCATTTCGATGACGCTGTGGGCGCTCGACACCTCCGCGCTGATGGCCTGTGCCAGCTTGGAAACACGTTCCAGTACCGCCGGAGACAGCGGCTCGCGGTCGCTGCACAGGCCATGGTGCACGGCGAGCTGGTAGCCGTGGAACAGCTCAGGCCACGCGCGGGCGATCTCACTCGCTTGCAAGCGGATTGTCGTCAAAGGCGTGCGCACTTCATGCGCTACCGTGGCCGCCAACGCGTACGGGTGCATCAGATCGAACTTCACCACGCCAACAGCAATGATGCCCAGGCTTGCGGCAATGAACAGTACACCCGGCGGGTAGAACATCAAGCCGTAGTTCACCGCGTAGTCGGCGGCAGAAAGCGTGTAAAGACCGAGGCCCAGCAAACAGACCCACAATCGTTTGCGTTTTTCCGCTGTGGTGTGCTGTTGTGCTGCATACAGCAGCCATGCACTGCGCAGCGCGAGCAGCACGGTCTGGCTGATGTGTACTGCCTCGAGCGGACCGGCCTTGGGGTAGAACCCAAACGGAAAGTGCCATACGCCTGCAATCACCCAATCCGTGGTGAGCAGCAAAACGATCAGCACGCCATCGACCGCATAGGAGGCGACGATCCACCGCTGCTCTTCGGCGCGTTCGGAGATTTCGGCGATGAAATGGTAGAACGCCGTCGGCACGACCAGGATCGCGACCCACCCCAGTTTTGTGAGCAGGGTCGCGACGCTGCTATCGGCAGTCTGAAACAGAAACGCCCACAAGCCTTGCCACAGGCTGGTCAGCACCGCCATGCCGAAAAACGCCAGACTCGCCCGCGTGCGGCCGCGCGTACCGAGCACATAGATGCCGTAGAACAGAAACAGCGACGAGACGAATGCCGGAAGGAGTGCGTACATGGAATCGGAAGCTGGTCGCGGCCAATGGCGGTATTGCCGACGATGCGCGGACGACCTTCAAGGGTAAGGGCAATCTCGCCTGGCCCACACATGTTCCGATTTCACTTCTTTTTCATTCAGGATTAAGCGAAACCTGAAAAAGCGCTTCGCCGCGAGCTTCGCGCGGCACTCCCTCCAAAGAGGGGGGGCAAAAAGGATGAGACGGCTCAGGTGGCCTCGATCATCATTGCGTCAATCGCAAACGAATGATCGGGCGCCACGGCAAAGTAGGCACGTGCCTCGTCGGCGGCGTGGTCCAACAGGTGGCGGATGGCGTCGGCGCGCACCTGCGGCGTGCGGATGCGCGCGATCCAGGTGTCGAACGCCATCGTCAGCTTCCAGGTGCGCGGCGTGCCCGGATGGAAGCCGGCTTCGGCCAGCATCGCCTGCCATTCCGAGACGCGGTAGTCCCGTACGTGCGACGCATCGCGCAGCACTTCCGCCGTCTGCAGCAGCGTGTCGAGCAGCGGTACCTCCGGCGCGACGATATCGACGACGACGAGCTTGCCGCCGGGTTTGAGCACGCGCCGCGCCTCGGCCAGCCCGCGGCGCACGTCGTACCAGTGGTGGGCAGAAAAACGCGTGGCGACGATGTCGAAGGCGGCATCGTCGAACGGCAGCGCCTCCGCGCGCGCGGCTTGCGTGTGCAACTGCCGGAGGCCGCGGCGTGCGGCTTCGGCGGCCACCACGGCCAGCATGGCTTCAGACAGGTCGACCGCCACCATCGTGGCCACGTGCGGTGCCATGGCGAAGCTCACATGCCCGCCGCCGCAGCCGAGGTCGAGCACCTTGGCCTGCGGGATGGACTGCGCCAGCGCGGCCAGCGCGTCGAGGTCGGCGCCCTGTGCGTGCACGGCGCTGGTGAAGTAGGCCTGGGCGACCTGGCCGAATTGCCGGTCGACGAGTCGATGCTGCTGCATGGCGGCTCCTTTCTTGAGGTGGGGACGAGGAGCGGCCAGTGTAGGAGCGCGGTCCGCGCGGCGAAATTCGTGGTTGGCGAAGGCCGGTATCGCGGGTTCAGGCGAAGCGGAACAGCTGCGCCGGCGTATCCACCAACACCTGTTGGCGGTCCGCCGCGCTCGGCAGCAACACGCTGGCGAAGGCCCATGCCTTGTCGTAATCCATCTGCGATTCGAATTGCGTGTGCGGCCAGTCGCTGCCCCAGACGAGGCGGTCCAGGCCCAGCGCGTCTTTCAGGCGGGGCATGGCGGCTTGTGCGATGGCCTCGCCGCGCGGGTTGGCGCCGTTCCGGTAGGCGCCGGAAATCTTCACCCAGACGCGGCGCGTGCGGCCGGCGGCGAGCAATGCCGCGAAGCCAGGGTCGTCCACGCCGAGCGCCGGGTCCGGCCGGCCGAAGTGGTCCACCACCACATTGACCTGCGCTTCCAGCAGCGGCTGCAGCAGCGCAGGCAGGCGGCGGGCTTCCACGTGCAGTTCGACGTGCCACCCGAGCGCGTGCAGGCGGCCCAGCGCGGCCTGCCACACGGGCGATTTCAACTGCGGGTCCGGCGCGCCGATGAGGTTCAGCCGGATGCCGACGATGCCCTCGGCGTTCAGCTGCGTGAGGAAGGTGTCAGGCGCGGTCGGGTCGATGACCGCCACGCCGCGCAGCCGCTGCGAGGCCTGCCTGAGGGCGGCCAGCATGTAGCTGTTGTCGGTGCCCAGGAAGCTGGGCTGGATCAGCACACCGTGCGACACGCCGTGCGCATCGAGCTGCGCAAGATACGCCGACAGCGGCGCGTCATACGCAGGTGCATAGCGGCGCGCGTTGGCCAGCGGCAGGCCGCGCTCGAACACGTGCGCGTGTGTGTCGATGGCCGTGATGCGCGTGGTCTCGCGCATGCCGGTGCCTGCGCAGCCCGCAAGGGCAGTGGAACCTAGCATGGCGAGCAACCCGGTGTTGAAGGTGCGGCGCGATGGCATGGAGTCTCCTGGTGTGGTGTTGTGCGGGTCGTCATGGCAAAGCGGAACGGACGGATCAGGCGGTCACGGCGGCCAGGTCGCGGCCGCGTGTTTCGGGCAGCATCAGCACCGCCAGCGCGACGATCGAGTACGCGATGGCTGCGTCGATGCCGATGGCCGTGCCCAGCGACATCGACGCGCTCATCTTGCCCACCAGCACCGGGAACGCGGCCGACACGACGCGGCCGAAGTTGTAGCAGAAGCCCACGCCCGTGCCGCGCACGCCGTGCGGATACAGCTCGTTGAACAGCGCGCCCATGCTGGCCGGGATGCCCGCCGCGAAGAAGCCCAGCGGAAAGCCGAGCACCAGCATGGCGCCATCGGAGAGCGGCACGAGCAGGTACACGAGCACCGTGACCACGCAGCAGCACGAGAACAGCAGGATGTTGCCGCGCCGGCCGATGACGTCGAGCAGCCACGCGCTGGCCACGCAGCCGCACCAGAACGCAAAGATGATGACCGCCAGGTAGCCGCCGGTGCCCAGCACCGACAGGTGGCGTTCGGTCTTCAGGTACGTCGGCAGCCACGTCATCAGCGCGTAGTAGCCGCCGTGCGCGCCCACGCCGAGCAGCCCGCCGATGAGCGTCATGCGCAGCACCTGCGGACGGAAGATGTCGAGCAGCGGAAAGCGCGAGACCGGCATGTCCGATGCACTCGCGCTTGGCTTGACGGCCGGCACGGGCTCCTGCACGCCGCGGCGGATGTAGATGATGAGCAGCGCCGGCAGCAGGCCCGCCGCAAACATCACGCGCCACGCAAGGTCGGGCTCCACCAGCGAGTACGTGAGCGCATACAGCAGCACGGCGCCGCCCCAGCCCACGGCCCACGCGCTCTGTACGGTGCCCATGGCCTTGCCGCGATGGCTGGCGCGGATGCTCTCGGCCATCAGCACGGCGCCCGCCGCCCATTCGCCGCCGAAGCCGAAGCCCTGCAGGGCCTTGAGCACCAGGAACTGCTCAAAGTTCTGTGCAAATGCCGAGGCAAACGTGGCAATGGAAAACCACAGCACCGTGATCTGCAGCGTGCGCACGCGCCCAAAGCGGTCGGTCAGCGCGCCGGCAATCCAGCCGCCCAGTGCAGATGCGACGAGCGTGACGCCCGACACCAGCCCGGCCTCCGCCTTGCCGATGTGCCATGCCGCGATGATGGTGGGGATGACGAGGCTGAACATCTGCACGTCCAGCGCATCGAGCGCCCAGCCGCCGAAGCACGCCCAGAAGGTGCGCTTTTCCCCTTTCGAAATTTCTTTGAACCAGCCGAACATGCGGTCTCCTCCGGGCGACGCAAGCGATGTGCTCATCACACATTGCTCTAGTCATATATATGAATAGATGAATTGTAGAGCGCGCAAAAGGGCGACGCAGTCGGTGTTAACCCGTGAAGAGGCGTGGTGCGTCAGGTGTGCAGCAGGGCGACCGGCAACTGCGCCAGCACCTGTCCCAGCGCCAGGCGCGGCGTGCGCAGGATCTGGCCGTCGAACGCGCTATGCAGGGTGGCGTGGGCGAGCGCCGCCGGCAGGCAGACCGTGGTGTCGCGCCAGGCGCCGGAGGGAAAGGCCGGTGTGGCGGCGTGGCCCAGCAGCGCGGACGCGTGCAGGGGCACGATCACGACGATCGCCTGCCCTTCATGCTGCCGCGCGAATGCCAGCACGTGCTCCGCGCCGCTGCCCGTCACGGCCAGCGGCTGGTAGTCGCCCGAGCTGAACACCGCAGGCAGGGCGGCGCGCAGCGCCAGGGCCCGGGCCAGTACGGCCTGCTTGATGCGGCCGTCCGTCCAGTGGCCGAGCAGCGAGGCGAGGCTGTGTCCGGCATGCGCATGCAGCGCCCGCAACGCGCGATGCCGCGCCGCATAATCCACCGGCCGCCGGTTGTCGGGATCGACGAGGCTCGTGTCCCAGAAGTCGGCGCCCTGATACAGGTCGGGCACGCCGGGCGCGGTCGCGCGCAGCAGCGTCTGGGCGAGCCCGTTGACGGCCGCGGCGGGCGCCAGGCTCTCCACGAACGCGGCGAGCGATGGCAGGAACGTGGCCGCGGCCTCGCCCGTGAGCAGCGTGAAGACGAATGCGCGGCTGGCCGCCTCGTACTCGGCATCGGGGGCAAACCAGTCCGTGCGCTGCTTGGCTTCGCGTTGCGCCTTCTCCTGCCAGAGCGCGACGCGCTCGGCCAGGGTGTGGACGGCATCGGCGTCGCGCCAGTCCAATGCCGCGGGCCATACGCCCACCAGCGTCTGGTACAGCATCCATTGCGCGGAGGGCGAAGGCGCCGGGCCGCTGGCCAAGGGCTGCACCCACCGCGCGTGTTCGCTGCGCCACTGGCGCGCCGCGGCGAGCCACTGCGCTGGCCGCTCCGACAGCACGGCCAGCCGTGCCCGCACGTCTTCGCCGCGCTTGTGGTCATGCGTGGCGGTGGTCAGCATCGCACGCGGCCAGGTGTGGGCGCGCACCTGCATGGCGGCGTGGAAGGCAGCCGCGCTCATGGCGAATGCTCCGGGGTCTGCGCCGACCTCGTTGCGGGAAAGCAGCCGCCCGTAGCGGTAGCAGGCCGTGTCCTCCACCGCCTTGGCCGCCACGGGCGATGACAACTGCTGGCACCGCCTCAGTGCCAGCTGCCGCAACCGGTCCGGCCCTGCCGGCTGCGCGCCGAGCCAGGCATCGAGCCAATCGAGCACCGGCTGGTCCACGCGGCGCAGCCGCGCGGCGGCCCCGGCCATGGCGGTGCGCACGATGGCCGTGTCCTGCGCGTCGCGCCCCTGCGCATGCGCATACGTGCGGTACACCGGAAAATGGATGACCAGCTCGGCCAGCGCGCGGCGGATCGCATGCCACGTGATGTCGTGGCTGTCGCGCCGCTGCTGCGCCACGGCGTGCAGCGCGGTGGCTGCGGCATCGAGTTCCGCCGCAAAGTGCTCGTGCAGGATCTGCCGCCGCGCACGCAGCGCCGTGGCCGAGAACGGCGCCTCCGACGGCGGTGCGTCGATCCATTCGAGCCAGCCCAAGGTCAGCGCATGTTCGCCGCGTGCGTCGTGCAGCAGCGCGCCGACCTGGTTCATGAAGTCGTAGCCGCTGGTGCCGTCCACGCCCCAGTCGGTGCGCATGGCTTCGTCGTGCGCCAGGATCTTCTCGACGACGATCCACGGCTGCCCCGTGCGCCGGTCGGCAGGGCGGGCGGCGTGTTCGGCCTCCAGGCGCCGGCGCAGTTGCCGGCAATAGGCGGCCGGGTCGGCCAGCCCGTCCACGTGGTCGATGCGCACGCCGTCGATCCAGCCCTGGCGATAGAGCCGGAACAGCAGCGCATGCGTGGCTTCGAACACCTCCGGGCGCTCCATGCGCAGGCCGGCCAGCGAGCTGATGTCGAAGAAGCGGCGCCAGTTGATCTCGTCGTTGGCGGTGCGCCAGTAGCTCAGGCGCCAGTGCTGGCGCGCCATCAGCGCATCGAGCTGATCGGGCCGTGCGTTGATCGCGCGCACCGCTTCGGCGATGTGCGCGGCGCCGGCTTCGGTGGCGGCAAGGTGGCGCAGCGCTTCGCGGGCCTCTTCGGCGCGCTCGCGGCGCGTGCGCACGGAGCGCGGCGTGCCGACGGCGGCAAAGCGATCCGCCACCGCGTGCATGGCGGTGTCTGCGTTGCCGGTGCGCAGCAGCGCGGCGTAATCATCCAGGGCGATCGGGAACCGGTGGTCGTAATACGCCACCGCCAGCCGCGCGGCGGTGCGGTCGTACTCGAGCGTGAGCCGGCCGCCGGCAAGCGCATCGGCATAGGGCTCGCCGAGGAAGGGCGCGAGCACCTTGTTGCGCAGCGCCGGGTTGGCGGGTTGCCAGTCGATATCGAAGAAGTTGGCGTAGGCGCTGTCGGGCCCCGATTCGAGCACGTCGAGCCACCACGCGTTGTGCGCACCGCCCACGCCCATGTGGTTGGGCACGATGTCGACGATCAGCCCCATGCCGCGCGTATGCAGTGCCTCGACCAGTTGCTCGAGCGCGGCTTCACCGCCGAGTTCAGGGTTCACGCGCGTCGGGTCGGTCACGTCGTAGCCGTGCATCGAGCCCGGCTGCGCGGTGGTGATGGGCGACGTGTACAGATGCGAGATGCCGAGCGCGGCAAAGTCGTCGAGCAGTGCCCGCGCGTCGTCGAACGTGAAGCCCTGGTGCAATTGCAACCGCACGGTGGCGCGGGGGAAGGCTTGCGGTGTCGGCGCTGCGGTGGGCGTGGTCATGGCGTCTCGTTGCGTGCGGTTGCCAGCGCCGACATGCGTGCCTGCACGGCAGGCCCGTCCAGCAGTGCGTCCAGCGGACCGGGCAGGCGGCGGCGCCAGTTGGGATGCGTGTCCACCGTGCTGGGCAGGTTCGGCTGCTCGACGAGGCCGAGCAGGTCTTCCAGCGGAACGAGGGCCAGCGGCGTCGGCGCGGCGCTTGTGAAGATGCCGGCGGCCGTTACGAAGTCCTGCGCCGTGGCCTGGAGGATCGTTTCGGCCTCGGTGTCGTCGTCGGCCGCGCGTGCCTGTTCCAGCGCAGCGAGCAAGGGCGCCACCTCGATCACGGGCGTGCGGTCATCGGCGGAAGCCCCGCGGTTGTATTCCGCAAACGCGGCCACCAGCGCCGCGCGGTCTTCCATGCGCCGCGCCTTCGCCTCGCGCTCGCTCA
Source organism: Ralstonia mannitolilytica (assembly GCF_905397375.1). Lineage (GTDB taxonomy): Bacteria > Pseudomonadota > Gammaproteobacteria > Burkholderiales > Burkholderiaceae > Ralstonia > Ralstonia mannitolilytica. The sequence continues at coordinate 481,626 of NZ_CAJPVG010000001.1, read as the reverse complement.
TGCCGATCGGCAGCAGGCCGAGCTTGCCCTGCCAGCGCAGATCGTTGCCGACCCACCAGCCGGCCAGCGGCGGAAGGTCGTGCGTGCTCGTCATCGCCACCGATGCCGGTGCCCAGGTGCCCGGCGCGCGGAAGGGTGCGTCTTCGCGCGTGTAGTCGCGCTCGAACCAGAGGATGCGCATGCCGAGCAGGCCCTCGTCGGCGAGCTGGTCCCTCAGGCCGGCGGGGACGGTGCCCAGGTCTTCGCCGATGACGATGCAGCGGTTGCGCCACGATTCCAGCGCCACGAGCCGCAGCAGGTCTTGCAGCGGATACCGCAGGTAGACGCCGTCGAGCGGGCGTGCGCCGTCCGGAATCACCCACAGCCGCATGAGGCCGAGCACGTGGTCGATGCGCACACCGCCGGGCACGGCCATCACCGCGCGCAGCATGTCGATGAACGCGGCAAAGCCCTGCGAGCGCATCGCGCGCGGGCTGAACGTGGTCAGACCCCAGCCCTGGCCGTGCGCATTGAATACGTCCGGCGGCGCACCAACCGTCACGCCGATCAGCAAGTCCTTCTGGCAGGCCCACGCGTGGCTGCCCGCGCTGTCCGTGCCCACGGCCAGATCGGCGATCAGGCCAATGGCCATGCCGGCCTCTTCGGCGGCACGCTGCGCCGCGGCCAGCTGCCGGGACGCGGCCCATTGCAGGAAGAGATGGAAATCCACCGCTTCCTGGTGCTGGCGCGCAAACGACTCGACGGCCAGGTACGCCGGGTGCTGGTATTGCACGGGCCATTGCTTCCAGTGCGCCGGGCCCAGGTGCGCGTGGAGCGTTTCAAAGTGCGCATGATCGAGCAGGCTGCGGCCGGCCGCGGCGCAGTGCGCGCGGTAGTCCTCCAGCAGGGCCTGTGCGGCATGGTCGCCCGACGCCGGCTGCCGCATGCGCCGATGCAATGCCCGCAGCACCGTCATGCGGGCGTGTCCGCTGGCCGGCCAGTCGATGAGCGGGGTGGCTTCCAGGCGGGCGTAGTCGTCGACGAGGTTGCAGTCGATCACCGTCTGGCGCACGGCTTGCTCGCCAAAGAGTGCGGCAGGGTCGATCATCCACGCGTTCAGGAACAGGCGGCTCGACGGCGAATACGGCGAGTAGCGATGCGGGTCGGCCGTGAACATCGCATGCACCGGGCTGAGCGCCAGCGCATCCGCCCCATGCCGGGCGAGATGGCGCGCCAGCGTGCCGGCAGCGGTGTAGTCGCCCAGGCCTGCGCTGCACGCCGCGTGTTCGCCGCCGCATCGCAGCCCATAGAGCTGGGCGGAGGCGCCCCACAGCCGCCGGTCTGCCGCCCGATCGTGCTGCCCGAGCGCGTCGGCCACGCCGTAGCAGCGTGGCGGCGCAATGGCGAGCGTCGCTTCCATGGCGGCGCCGGCCCCGGTATCGATGCACAGGCGGTGGTACCCCGCCACCTGCACGGGCGCGATCCGCAGCGTGGCGTGCTGCGTGTCGGCGCTCACGCCCAGCTTGCCTTCTGTGCGGCCCTCGTGCTCGAAATCGATGCGGTATGTCTGCCCACCGAGTCGTGCCGCGTGGGCGGCTGACGTGGGCACAACGATCGGCTGGCCCACCACGCCGGTGACGAGCGGCGGGATGGCGGACGCGTCCGTCTCGGCGCGCAGGCGCGCGCGGCTCTCTTCCACCTCGGCTGGTGTGCCGGCGGACAGGCCCAGCGCCTGCAGCACGGCGCGCAGCACGTCGTCGGCCACGCGCATCGGGCGGCTGGCCGCGTCTTCCCAGTCGACCATCAGGCCGGCATCGCTGGCCAGCTGCTGCAGCGGCGTGAACGGTGAACGGGGTGCGTGGGGGGTGCGATCCATGGTGCGTTGAACAGGTTCAGCTGTGCGACGGTGCCTGCAGCAGGGCCACGCACGCGCGTTCCGGCATGCGATGGCCGGCGAGGGCGGCGGCCGCGCCTTCGCGCGATTCATGCAGCAGATCGGCCGGGTTGCCCGCCAGCACCGTCGGCACGGCGACGGCCTGGTCGGCCAGGTTCAGCACGATTGTCAGCACGCTGCCGTCGCCCAGGCGCCACCGTGCGATGGCGCCCGCCTTGCCCAGCGGCACCGCATCGAGCGCGCGCGTGCCGGGCAGGCGCGGAATGATCTGCCCGTTGCGCAGCGTCAGCAACTGGCGCGTACGGTTGAGCCAGCCCAGCGATTCGGGATGGCTTTCATCGGCCTTGCCGGGGCACGACGCAAGATACGTGCGCTCGTCGTTCGGGTCCGGAATGCGCTCGCGCTGCTGCGGGTCGGCAAAGGCGGCGAACTTGGCGAACTCGCGGCGGCGTCCGTCCCGTACCGCTTCGGCCAGGGTGCCGTGGTGGCTGGTGAAGTACAGGAACGGGCACAGGCTGCCCCATTCCTCGCCCATGAACAGCATCGGGATCTGCGGACACAGCAGCAGCAACACCTGCGCCGCATGCAGGGCATCGGCGTTGGCGAGGTGGGTCAGGCGCTCGCCGAAGGCGCGGTTGCCGATCTGGTCGTGGTTCTGCAGGAACAGCACGAAGGCCGTGGGCGGCAGATGGGCGCTGGGCTCGCCGCGCGGCACGTTGTCGTGGATCGGCGACGGCTCGCCCTGGTAGCAGAAGCCTTCCTGCAGCACGCGTGCGAGATGCTGGGCGGGGGCGTCGGCGTAGGCGGCGTAGTACGCTTCGCGCTCGCCGGTGAGCAGCACGTGCAGCACGTTGTGGCCGTCGTCGTTCCACTGCGCTTCGAAATCGCCGTGGCGCTCGGTATCGCGCAGCAGCGAGGCGGCATTGTGCTCGTTCTCGAGCACCAGGTGCACATGGCGGCCGGGCTCCGTCGCCGTCCGGACGCGGCCGGCCAGCTCGCCCAGCCAGTCGCGCTCGGTGATGGCGTGCACCGCATCGAGCCGCAGCCCGTCGAAGCGATACTCCATCAGCCACATCAGCGCGTTCTGGATGAAGAATTCGCGCACCTCGGGCACGCGGAAATCGATGGCCACGCCCCACGGGGTCTGGACGTCGTCGCGGAAGAAGCGCCGCGCGTAGTGGTGCAGATAGTTGCCGTCGGGCCCGAAGTGGTTGTAGACCACGTCGAGGAAGACCATCATGCCGAGCCCATGCGCGGTATCGATCAGTGCCTTGAGATCGTCCGGCGTGCCGTAGCTGGCCTCCGGCGCGAAGGGCAGCACGCCGTCGTAGCCCCAGTTGCGCGCGCCGGGAAACTCCGCCACCGGCATCAGCTCGATGGCCGTGATGCCCAGCCGCGCAAGTTCCGGCAGCCGCGCACGCACGCCGTTGAAGCCGCCCAGCGCGCCGACGTGCAGTTCATACAGCACCGTTTCATGCCACGGGCGGCCCTGCCAGTCGGGGTGCTGCCAGCGGTAGCCTTGCGGATCGACGACGAGGCTGGGACCGGGCAGATCCTGCCACTGCGCGCGCGAGGCCGGGTCGGGCACCGAGAGCGTCACGCCCTCGCGGTTGGTGACGCGATAGTGGTAGCACGTGCCGGCGCCCACGGGCACCACGGCCGCATACCAGCCGCCGGGTTCGGCCTCCATGGGAAAGGCCACGTTGCCGTCGATGTTCTGGACGTCGATCCACACGTTGGCCGCATCGGGCGCCCAGAGCCGGAAGCGCGTGGTGCCGTCGGGCAGGACGGCGGCGCCGAACGGCATGTCGTGCGCAAACCGCGGGGCAGGTTCGTTCATGGTGTGGCGTCTCCGGTGGGTGCGTTGCCGGCGGTGGGCGTGGTGCGCTCGTCTTCGGCCGGCTGCGCCGGCGCTTCGCTCGGTGCGCTGCTGCCGGCTTCGGGAACATGCCCAACGGTTTCGCCACGGGCGTCGGCTTCGGGGTGGCCGGCAATCTGCGCGATGCTGGCGAGCTGCGTGGCGAGCAGCAGCACCACGCTGCGCCCGGCCACCTGCAGCGTGCTGCCGGCGTGCGGGCGGGCGTCACGCTCCGGCGCCGCGCTGTCGAGGGCCAGCAGCCAGTCCATGGCCGGTTCCGGCAGCGTGAAGGTCAGGTCGGTGGCAGCGCCGTTGATGAGCAGCAGCGCCACGTGCGGGCGTTGTTCCTCGCCTTGGCCGTCGAGGGTTTCGATGCAGGCGCGGCGCAGCGTCAGTGCGCGGGCTTCGCTGTCGTTCCAGGCCTCGGGCGAGAGCATCTGGCCGCGTTCGTCGAACCAGGCGATGTCCTGCACGCCGGGCAGGATCTCGGTGTTGCCGTGCACATAGTGGGGCCAGCGCAGGGCGGGGCTGGCCTTGCGCAGCGCGATCAGCCGCGTGGTATAGCGCGCCAGCGCCTGCCCCGCGTCTGTCTGCAGCAATGACCAGTCGAGCCACGACACGGGGTTGTCCTGGCAATACGCGTTGTTGTTGCCCGCCTGCGTGCGGCCGAATTCGTCGCCTGCCAGCAGCATCGGCGTGCCGTTGGAGAAGAACACCGTGGCGAGCATCGCGCGCATGACGCGTTCGCGCGTCTCGACGATGGCGGCGTCCTCGGTAGGGCCTTCGGTGCCCCAGTTGGCGCTGCAGTTGTCGTTGTGGCCGTCGCGATTGTCTTCGCCGTTGGCCTCGTTGTGCTTTTCGGCATAGGTGACGAGGTCGCGCAGCGTGAAGCCGTCGTGCGAGGCGACGTAGTTGACCGACGCCCACGGCCTGCGGTGCCGCCGGTCGAACAGGTCGCCGCTGCCGGTCAGGCGCGCGGCCAGATCGGGGCGCTGGCCGGAATCGCCGCGCCAGAAACGGCGGATGCCGTCGCGAAAGCGGTCATTCCACTCCGCAAAGCCCGGCGGATGGTTGCCGACCTGGTAGCCGTCGGGGCCCACGTCCCACGGCTCGGCAATGAGCTTGACCGTCGACAGCACCGGGTCCTGGCGGATGGCATCGAAGAAGCCCGCGCCCGGGTCGAACCCGCTGCCCTCGCGCCCGAGCGTGACGCCGAGGTCGAAGCGGAAGCCATCCACGTGGAACGCGTTGACCCAGTAGCGCAGCGAGTCCATCACCATCTGCAGCACGCGCGGGTGCGACAGGTTCAGCGTATTGCCGCAGCCGGTGTCGTTGATGTAGTAGCGCTCCTGGCCGGGCACGAGGCGGTAATAGCTCGCGTTGTCGAGCCCGCGGAACGACAGCGTCGGCCCCAGCTCGTTGCCCTCGCAGGTGTGGTTGTAGACCACGTCGAGAAACACCTCGATGCCCGCCGCATGCAGCCGCCGGATCGCCACCTTCAGCTCGTGCAGCGACGGCGTCGACAGGTAGGCCGGCTCGGGCGCGAAGAAGCTCAGCGTGTTGTAGCCCCAGTAGTTGCGCAGCCCGCGCTCCACCAGGAACTGGTCCTGCAGGAACGCATGGATGGGCAGCAGCTCGATGGCCGTCACGCCGAGCTTCTGCAGATGCTCGATGAACACGCTGTCGCCCAGCGCACTGAAGGTGCCGCGCTCGGGCGGCAGCAGGTCGTCGCGCAGCATCGACACCCCGCGCACGTGCGCTTCGTAGATGATCGTGCGCGACCACGGCGTGTTCGGCCGCACGTCGTTGCCCCAGTTGAACGATTCGTCGGTCACCACGGCCTTGGGCATGGCGGGTGCGCTGTCGCGGCGGTCGAAAGAGAGATCGCCGCGGTTGGAGTTCAGCCGATAGCCGAAGAGCGCATCGGACCAGCGCAAGCCGCCCACCAGCCGGCGCGCGTACGGATCGAGCAGCAGCTTGTGCGGATTGAAGCGATGGCCGTGATGCGGCTCCCAGGGGCCATAGGCGCGGTAGCCGTAGACGAGACCGGCCTCCACGCCGGGCAGATAGCCGTGCCAGACCTCGTCCGTGCATTCGGGCAGGGCGAAGCGGGTCAGCTCCTTGCGGCCGGTGGGGTCGAACAGACAGAGTTCGATCTTGCTCGCATGGGCCGAGAAGACAGCGAAGTTGATGCCAAGGCCATCCCAGTGGGCGCCTAAGGGGAAGGGTTTGCCGGGGGCTAGCGTGCTTGGTAGGCGGAGCATTGGTTGAGTGCGTGAGGCGTTGTTTTTTTCCTGGTGGTTTTGTCCCCTTTGGATTGCTCTGGTGGAGTGGAGCTATTTTTTTTGTGGTGCGTCCCTTGGTTCTCGCCCTTGCCGGGGCGGGTGCTTGTGGTGCATGCCTCGTATCGTCCCCTGCTGTGGCCGACCTGCTTCTCTTTGGCAAGACAAAGACAGTGAGTCAGCCGCGGCAGGGGGGGAAACAGAAATGCCCCAACAACAAAAACCCCCAACCCCAACCCCGACCAAAACCAACAACCCGAAAACCTCAAACCTTAAACACCACGACCCCCAACGGCGGCAACCTCAACACCAGCGACTGCCCCTGCCCATGCGACCCGACATGGTCCACATCCACCGCGCCGCCATTCCCGAGGTCGCTTCCGCCATACACGGCGGCATCGGTGTTCAGCACCTCGCGCCACTGCACGGCGCCGTCTGCCGGCGGCACGCCGATCCGGTAGCCTTCGCGCGGCACGGGCGTCATGTTGGCCACCACCAGCATCGGCCGCCCATCGCCGTCCAGCCGCAGGAACGCGAACACGCTGTTGGTGCGGTCATCGCCGATCACCCAGTTGAAGCCCTCCGGCGCGCAGTCGCGCGCATGCAGTGAAGGTTCACTGCGGTACAGCGCGTTGAGGTCGTGCACGAGCCGCTGTACGCCGCGGTGTCTCGGGTCGTCCAGCAGGTGCCATTCGGGCGAGGCATCGTGATTCCATTCGCCCACCTGCCCAAACTCGCATCCCATGAACAGCAGCTTCTTGCCGGGGTGCATCCACATGAAGGCGAGGTAGGCGCGCAGGTTGGCCAGGCGCTGCCATTCGTCGCCGGGCATCTTGCCGAGCAGCGAACCCTTGCCGTGGACGACCTCGTCGTGCGAGATCGGCAGGATGAAACGTTCGGAGAATGCATAGACGAGCCCGAACGTCATGCCGTCGTGATGGTGCTGGCGGTACACCGGGTCGCGCTGCATGTAGTGCAGCGTGTCGTGCATCCAGCCCATGTTCCACTTGTAGTCGAAGCCCAGGCCGTTGAACTCGACGGGCGCGGTCACGCCGGGCCACGCGGTGGATTCCTCCGCGATCGTGATGGCGCCGGGGCAGCGTTCGTGCACCAGCGTGTTCATCTGCTGCAGGAAGGCCACGGCTTCGAGGTTTTCGCGGCCGCCATAGCGGTTGGGTACCCATTCGCCGGCGCGGCGGGAGTAGTCGCGATACAGCATCGACGCCACGGCATCCACGCGCAGGCCGTCGATGTGGAAGCGCTCCAGCCACTCGAGCGCGCTGGCGATCAGGAAGCCGCGCACTTCATTGCGGCCGAAGTTGTAGATGAGCGTGTTCCAGTCCTGGTGAAACCCTTCGCGCGGGTCCTGGTGCTCGTAGAGGGCGGTGCCGTCAAAGCGGGCAAGGCCATGCGAGTCGGTGGGGAAGTGCGCGGGCACCCAGTCGACGATGACGCCGAGGTTGGCCTGATGGCATCGATCCACGAAGCGCGCGAACGCCTCCGGCGCGCCGAAGCGCGCAGATGGCGCAAAGAGCCCGAGCGGCTGGTAGCCCCAGCTGCCGCCAAAAGGGTGCTCGGCCACCGGCAGCAGTTCGATGTGCGTGAAGCCGAGGGCGCTTACGTACGGGATCAGCCGATCGGCCAGTTCGTCCCAGTGCAGGCTGCGGCGGCCGTCTTCCAGGTCACGCAGCCAGGAACCGGCGTGCACCTCGTAGATGGCGATGGGCGCCTCGGGCTGCTGGCGCTCGGCGCGCGTCTGCATCCATGCATCGTCGCCCCAGCGGAATGCCGACGGGTCCGCCACCACGGACGCCGTGGCCGGCGGCGGCTCGGTCTGGCGCGCAACGGGGTCTGCCTTGACCACGAGGTGGCCGTCGGCGCCGATCAGCTCGAACTTGTAGCGCGCACCGGGGCCGACACCAAGGCCGCTGGGCAGGAACAGCTCCCACACGCCGGCCTCGTGGCGCAGCCGCATCGGGTGGCGGCGGCCGTCCCACTGGTTGAAGTCGCCCACCACGGACACGCGTTGCGCGTTGGGGGCCCACACGGCAAAGCGCACGCCCGTCATGCCGTCCATCTTCACCGCGTGTGCGCCCAGGCAGTCGGCGAGGCGCCAGTGCGTGCCCTCGTTGATCTGCCGCAGGTCGTCGTCGCCGAGCAGCAGGCCGAAGGCATACGGGTCTTCGGTCTCCTGCACGGCCTCGTGGCCGGTGCCGGCGGGCCAGATGATGCGCAGCCGATAGGCCTCGGGGTGGCCGTACACGTCCTGTGCATCGGCCTGCAGCGGCCCGTGGAAGAGGCCCGTGCGCCCGACCTGTGTCATCTCGGTGATCGTCTGGCCGCGCGAATCGATGGTCTGCACGCGGCGCGCGCCGGGGTAGAAGGCGCGCACGACCCACCGCGGGCCCTCGCTGCCGTCCACGCGATGCGGCCCCAGGACGGAGAACGGATCGCCCAGGCGGCCGTGCGTGAGCGCGTCCACCTGCGCCTGGTCGACGCCGGGCGGCAGCACGACGGCCGGCTCAGGCGCGGCCGCCTTGGGCGGGTTGGCAAAGTCCAGCGCGGTCACGGTGGGCCTCCGGTCGAGTCTTCCGCAGCAGGTTGGGGTGGTTCGGCATGCAGCAGGCGGCGTGCCACGCGCGTGAGGCCGGCGAGCGGAATCGGTAGCCAGGCCGGCCGGTTGGCCGCTTCGTAGTTCACCTCGTACGCGGCCTTTTCCAGCAGGAACAGGTCGAGCAGATCGAGGTCCACCACGGGCGCGTGGAGGGTGTTCAGCTCGGGCCCGCGGATGGCCGCCGCATAGGCTTCCAGAAAGCGCTCGGTAGACGCGGAGCGGAACAGCTCCAGCAGGTGGTCGCGCCGTTCCTGTGCGGGCCCGGCCACGTGCTCGGGGCCTTGCCGCATGGCGCCGACCACGTAGTCGAGCGAACGCATGAGGCCGGCCACGTCACGCAGCGGGCTGGTCTTGCGGCGGCGCTCTTCCACCGGGCGCGACGGCTCGCCTTCAAAGTCGATCAGGAAGGCGTCGCCCTGCGCGACGAGCACCTGACCCAGGTGGAAATCTCCGTGGATGCGCGACAGCCTGGCGCCGATGCCCGCCTGCGCGCGCTCGCTGGCGGCGTCCAGCAGCGCCTGCCGTTCAGACAGCAGCCATTGCACGTCTGCATGCGGCGCGTTCTGTTGCTGCCACGCCGCCAGGTGGTCCAGCGCCCGCGTCAGGTGCTCGTGCACGCGGGCCGTCCAGTAGTTGGCGTCGTCGGGGTCGGCAAGGCGCGCCCCGAAGTTCGGATCTTCAGTGGGGGCGGCGAGAGCGGCATGCAGCTCGCCCAGTCGCGTGCCGATCGTGCCCATGAAAGCGACGTATCCGGCCAGCGCCTCGTCGGTGTCGGTGCGCGCTTCCGTCACGGCCACCGGAGAGGATTCGCCGTCGCCCCGCGTCACGCCTTCCGTGACGACCGCCAACTCGTCGATGGTGCGCCGCAGGTAGTCGAGCGCCCACGTCCAGGCGTCGCCCTGGTTCGGGACGAAGCTCTGCATGACGGCCAGCGTGGCGCGCTCTCCGTCGGCGCTCACGTGCGCGATTTCGCCGATCAGCGCCGCCGTGTTGGCGTAACCGACGCGCGTGAGGTGCCGCGTCATCTCGACCTCGGGGTGCACGCCCGGGGCGATGCGGCGGATCAGCTTGACGATCACCGATTCGCCGATCACCAGCGAGCTGTTCGACTGCTCGGCAGCCAGCCAATGGATGGGCGCATCCGGCGACAGCGGCAGCGCCGCGAGTGGCGTCGCGCCGGTCTCGGTGCTTTCGGGCGGCTGGTCCAGCTCGGCGATGTTCGGCTCCGGCTCGAAGCGCACCGCGCCGTCGTTGGCTTCGAGCGTGGTGCCGCGCACGAGGTTGGTCAGCAGCGCTCGCGCGAACGTCTCGGTGGTGAAGGCGTCGGTCAGGTAGCCGACATGGCGGCCGCGCCGCACGCGCGCAAGCGCAAGCTGGATCGGCAGCGCGGGCAGCGTGGCCGATTCCCAGGCGATCGACAGCGGCAGCAGGTAGCGCTCGACGCGCTCCGAGCCGTCGGGCCCGCCCAGCGTGACGGCCACTTCGTTGAAGAACACCTCGGGCCGTGTCGCGCCGGCCAGCGGACGGTTCGTGGACGCTGCATCGACCGGCACCGTCGCACCCCACGCGAACTTTGCACTGCGCAGCACGCTGTCCTTGGCGGCAAACCAGCGGCGCTTGGGCAGGTACGTCGGCAGGATCTCGCGCTCGATCAGCTGGCGGTGTGCTTCTCGCTGGCGCGTGTCGGCCAGCGTATCCAGCCCGGCGCGCAACACCAGCGTGGTGAACTCGGGCAACTGCTCGGCGGCCGGTTGCGCCCATGTGGGGCCGGGCTCGTTCTCGCGCAGCTCCAGCCAGTAGAACGCATACGGCGGAAGCGTGAGCAGGTACGACAGTTGCCCGATCGGCGGGAACGCCGTGCCGCCGATCAGCTCTACCGGCACGCGCTGTGCAAATGCCGAAAGATCGAGCTCCACCGCTTGTGAAGCGCGCGACAGGTTCGCCACGCACAGGATCGGCGCCTCCCCTTCGAGCGCGCGGATATACGCCAGCACCTTCCGGTTGGCCGGCTGCAGGAACTGGATCGAGCCGCGCCCGAACACGCGATGCCGCTTGCGCGTGGCGAGCAGCCGGCGTGTCCAGTTCAGCAGCGAATGCGCATCGCGGCTCTGCGCTTCCACGTTCACCGATTCATAGCCGTACAGCGAGCCCATGATGGCCGGCAGCACGAGCTGCTCGGGGTCGGCGCGCGAGAAACCGCCGTTGCGGTCGGGCGACCACTGCATGGGCGTGCGCACGCCGTCGCGGTCGCCCAGGTGGATGTTGTCGCCCATGCCGATCTCGTCGCCGTAGTACATGACGGGCGTGCCGGGCATCGAGAACAGCAGGCTGTTCATCAGCTCCACGCGGCGGCGGTCGCGCTCGAGCAGCGGCGCGAGGCGCCGGCGGATGCCGAGGTTCAGGCGCGCGCGGCGGTCGCTGGCGTAGACCTCCCACAGGTAGTCGCGCTCGGCGTCGGTCACCATCTCGAGCGTGAGCTCGTCGTGGTTGCGCAGGAAGATCGCCCACTGGCAGTTGGGCGGCACCTCGGGCGTCTGCCGCATGATGTCGGTGATCGGGAAGCGGTCTTCACGCGCGATCGCCATGTACATGCGCGGCATCAGCGGGAAGTGGAACGCCATGTGGCATTCGTCGCCGTTGCCGAAGTACTCCTGCGTGTCTTCCGGCCACTGGTTGGCTTCGGCCAGCAGCAGGCGGTTCTTGAATTCCGCATCCATTGCCGCGCGGATCTTGCGCAGCACGGCGTGTGTCTCGGGCAGGTTCTCGTTGGACGTGCCTTCGCGCTCGACGAGGTAGGGCACCGCATCCAGACGCAGGCCGTCCACACCGAGGTTCAGCCAGAACTTCATCACCCCCAGCACGGCCTTGAGCACGCGCGGGTTGTCGAAGTTGAGATCGGGCTGGTGCGAATAGAAGCGGTGCCAGTAGTACGCATTGGCCACCGGATCCCACGTCCAGTTGGACGGCTCGGTGTCGATGAAGATGATGCGCGTGCCGGCGTACTTCTTGTCGTTGTCCGACCAGACGTAGAAATCGCGCAGCGCCGAGCCCGGCTTGGCGCGTCGCGCGCGCTGGAACCACGGGTGCTGGTCCGACGTGTGGTTGATGACGAGTTCGGTGATGACCCGCAAGCCGCGCGCATGCGCCTCGGCAATGAAGCGCCGCACGTCGGCCATCGTGCCGTAGTCCGGATGCACGCCGCGGTATTCCGCAATGTCGTAGCCGTCGTCGCGGCGCGGCGATGGGTAGAACGGCAGCAGCCAGATCACATCCACGCCAAGCTCGGCAATGTAGTCGAGCTTGGAGATCAGGCCGGGGAAGTCGCCCACGCCGTCGTTGTTCGAATCGCAGAACGACTTGACGTGCAGTTGATAGATGACGGCGTCCTTGTACCAGAGCGGATCGTCCACCAGCAGCGCGGTCGGGTTGCGCGTCATGACGGTTGTTCCTCCGAGGGCAGTGCCGGACGTACGCGCCAGATCGCAAACGGCTGCTCGGGCTCCAGGCGGATGTGCTGCCACTTGCCGCGCCACACCGTGCGGTGGCCGGTGACGAGGTTCTCGGCCATCAGGGCGCCGTGATCGGGCAGGCCCCATTGCCACAGCGGCAGTTCGATGTCGGACTCATGCGCGTGGTGCGGGTCGAGGTTGATGGCCACGAACAGCGTGTTGTCGCCAAAGCGGTCCTGCTGCCCATGCTGCAACGCATTGGCGAGTTCCGCCGGGTTGGTCGGCAGCACGGGCGGCGTCGATTTGCTGAAGAACAGGATGTGCTCGCCCGATGCCGGCTGGAACGTCACGCCCAGGTGCGAGTGCAGGGCCGGGTTGGCGCGGCGGATGCGGTTGAGCAGCGCGATCTCCTTGACGATGTTGCCGGGGCGGTTGTGGTCCCACGCGCGCAGCTGATACTTCTCGGAGTCGAGGTATTCCTCCTTGCCCGGTATCGCGCGCCCCTCGCACAGCTCGAAGCCGTTGTAGACGCCCCAGAGGCCAGACAGCGTGGCCGCCAGCGCGGCACGAATGAGGAAGCCCGGCCGGCCGGAGGTCTGCAGGAACACCGGGTTGATGTCCGGTGTGTTGACGAAGAAATGGGGGCGGAAATATTCCCGCACCGGCGTGCGCGTGAGTTCGGTCAGGTAATCGATGAACTCCTGCTTGGTGTGCCGCCACGTGAAGTACGTGTACGACTGCGAAAACCCGACCTTGGCGAGGCGGTACATCACCTTCGGCCGCGTAAAGGCCTCGGAGAGGAACACCGCGTCGGGGTATCGCGCGCGCACCTCGCCGATCATCCATTCCCAGAACGGCAGCGGCTTGGTGTGCGGGTTGTCGACGCGGAACAGGCGGATGCCTTCGTCGGCCCAGAACATCACCACGTCGCGCAACGCCAGCCACAGCGCGGGTTTGGCGTCATTCGCGTAGAAGTCGACGTTGACGATGTCTTCGTATTTCTTGGGTGGGTTCTCTGCGTACTTGATGCTGCCGTCGGGCCGCCACGCAAACCAGCCCGGGTGTTCGCGCAGCCACGGGTGATCGGGCGAGCATTGAATGGCGAAGTCCAGCGCCAGTTCCAGGCCCTTCTCACGGGCAGCGTCGCGCAGGCGGCGGAAGTCTTCCAGCGTGCCGAGCTGCGGATGGATGGCATCGTGTCCGCCTTCCTCCGCGCCGATGGCGTACGGGCTGCCCGGGTCGTCCGGCGCGGCCTGCAGGCTGTTGTTGCGGCCCTTGCGGTTGGTGCGGCCGATCGGGTGGATGGGCGGGAAGTACAGTACGTCGAAGCCCATGCCGCGAATGGCGCCAAGCCGGCGGATGACGTCGTCGAAGGTGCCGTGCCGGTGCTCGTCGCCCGAGGCGGAACGCGGAAAGAGTTCGTACCAGCTCGCAAAGGCAGCGCCGCCGCGTTCGACCTCGAGCGGGTACGGCGCGGTCTCCACGTAGAACGGCCGATAGTGCGAGGCCTGCGCCATCACGTGCGCGGTGGGCGGATCCAGCAGCAGCTTGAGGCGATGCGCCGGATCGGCATCTGCGAGCAGTTGCGCCAGCTTGTGCAGCGCCCCGGCGGGCGCATCGGCGGGCGCATGCTCGGCCGCCTGCGCGACGAGCCGCGTGCCTTCTTCCAGCTCCAGCGTGACGTCTACCCCGGCCGCGTGCTTCTTCTCGAGCTCCGACCGGTACGTACCGAACGCATCGCGCCACGCAGCCACCGCATACACGTGCCGCCCCAGCCGTTCGGGCCGGAACACGCCGCGCCAGCGGTCATTGCCAAGCGGCACCATCGGCACCTGCTGCCAGGTGTCTTCATCCTGCGCGCGCCACAGCAGCTGCACCGCGAGCTGGTCGTGTCCGTCCATCAGCACATCGGCTTCGACGACGATGTCATCGCCCACCAGGCGCTTGACGGCAAAGCGGCCATCGTCGACGGCCGGCTGCACGTGTTCGATCCCGATGCGCGGCGCCGCAATGGCAGCGTTGACCGGTGCCTTTGCATCGTCGCCTTTCATGCGCGCGCGCTTCGCGGTCTTCTCTGCCGCCGGATAGCGTACGGGCGCGCTGCGGAACACACGCCAGACCTGCACGTCGCCGGGCAGCAGGTCGATCTCGGCCAGGGGCCGGGCCTTCGGGCGCAGTGCGTCGTCGCAACTGCCGATGGGTTCGGTGAGCAGGTCCAGCGCCACGCCACGGGTGAAACCGCCTGCCACGCCGGGCAGGAAGTGGTCTGCGTGCACCGAGACGCCCATGTGCAGGTCGGGGTTGATGACGACGAGGGTGGCTGCATCGCCGGCGCGCAGGTCGGGCCCGTCGGCACGCAGCATGGCCGTGGCCGGCGCATCGGGCCCGGTGAGCATGCGCAGCTCGGCGTGCGGCGCCACGGTGCCGGCATCGCGCGCCGCACGGATGGTCGCATTGACGTCGCGCACGGCATCGCTCAGGTCGAAGGCAGCGTGCGCGTCGATCCATTGCTGATCGGACGGATCGCCGCGGTCGGCCAGCATGGGCAGCAGCGCGCCGCGCTCGAAGCCGAGCGGCATCAGCCAGCCCGCATCGAGCGTGTCGGCCACATGCAGGATGCGGCGATACGCGCGTTCGCGCACCATCGCGTCGCCGAATGCCTGGCCGTAGCGCGTGCCGAACGGCGCTTCCACGGTGGCGATGGGCGGTGCCACGGCCGCCAGCCGTGCGTGTTCTTCCACCATCCAGCTGGCGCGGAAATCCCACCAGCGCAGCGACGAAAACGTGGCGTCAAAGCCGGCACCGGCCAAGGCGTCAACGGCTGCGGCGTCCATGCCGGGCGTCCAGGCCAGGAAGCGCAGGCCTGGGTCTGGCGGGGCCGCGGCACGGGTGTCGGCCATCAGCGCCTGCCATCGCTCGGCGGGCAGGCGCGCCGGTGCTTCGCAGCGGAAGCCGCCGATGCCGAGCGCGGCCCACGCACGCAGCTGTTGCGTCCACCACGCGAGGATGGCGTCGCCGCAGTGCGGGTTGTCGTGGCGGAAGCAGGCCACCTCGAGGTGCGAGGGCGGCAGGCGCGGGTCCAGCGCGTCGCCGTCTTCTGCGTGGCTGGCGAACCAGTCGGGGTGGTCGGCGCGCAAGGGCGCATCGGTCGCCACACGGTCGATCACGAGATCGAGCAGCAGCGTCAGGCCGCGCGCGCGGCACGCCTGCGCCAGCGTCGCCAGTGCGGCATCGGCCGGGCCGCCGCCCAGCGCGTCATGCAACTGCGCGTGGTCACGCGTGACGAACACGTTGCCCGCCGCGCCGGTCTGGAACGGCGGGGCCATCAACACGTGGTCGAACCCCAGCGACGCAATGCGGTCGAGCACGCCTTCCCAGCGGTCCAGCCGCCCCATCTGCAGCGGATGCAGATAGCAGATGGCAGGCGCGTAAAGCGGCGGCGCGGTGCGAGGCCGGTCCGCCGTCCGGGCCACCGCCCGGGCTTCGCTGCCCGGGGGCTTGGCAGCCTTGAGCGCTGCGGTGTTCTTGCGTGGTGCGGTGGTGTTGGGCTTCTTGGTCTGGGGCATGCGTGAAACCGGGGCGGGGCGCCGATACGATCAGGCGCGAATCTTTTCGGTGCTGGCTGCGCGTGCCACCGCGTGGGCGCGGACCTCATCGGACAAGCCCGTCGAACGCCGCCGTGCCGGCGCGCGCGCGGGCGCATCGGCGCGATGGGTCGGCAGCGGCTCCGGCGTGGCGGGGGCCTGCGCCAGCGCCACCGACGGCAT
This sequence comes from Ralstonia mannitolilytica, assembly GCF_905397375.1. Lineage (GTDB taxonomy): Bacteria > Pseudomonadota > Gammaproteobacteria > Burkholderiales > Burkholderiaceae > Ralstonia > Ralstonia mannitolilytica. Next base: position 465,783 of record NZ_CAJPVG010000001.1, on the reverse strand, counting down.
GGGCGTGGCCGCGGGCGCCAGCGTGCGATACAGCGCGACGTACTCGCGTGCGGGCTGCGACCAGCCGAAGTCAGTCGTCATGCCGTTGTATTGCAGGACGCGCCACGCTTGCGGTTGTGCGAAGACGCGCAGCGCACGGTCCACCGCCGAAACCATCGCGTCGGCCGTCTCGCCGTCGAACAGGAAACCCGTGGCGCCATGCAGCGCCGCCTCCGGCGACCCAAGGTCTGTGATGGTGTCGATCAGGCCGCCCACGCGGGAGGCCACCGGCACCGTGCCGTAGCGCATGGAGTACAGCGGCGTCAGGCCGCATGGCTCGAAGCGGCTGCCGTGCAGCAGGATGTCGGCGCCCGCGTGCAGCAGGTGGGCATGGGCCTCGGTGTAGCCGATCTTCGCGGCCATCTGGCGCGGGTAGCGTGCCGCGAGTTCGGCCATGCCGCTCTCGTACTGGTGTTCGCCGCAGCCGAGCACCGCCACCTGCAGGCGCGGGTTCGATTCGAGCAGCTGCGGCAACGCCTGGAGCGTCACATCGGCCATCTTCTGATGCGTCAGGCGGCTGCCCACGGCGAGCAGGGGCGCCTGCGCATCCTCCGGCAAGCCGAAGCGCTGCTGCAGCACGCGCTTGGCGGTGTGCTTGCCGGTGAGGTTCGATGCCGCGAACGGCTGCGGCAGCAGGGGGTCCTTCGACGGGTTCCACACCTCGTTGTCGATGCCGTTGAGGATGGCGACGAGGTCTTGCTGGCGCGCGCGCAGCAGGTCTTCCATGCCGCAGCCGGCCGCCTCGGTCAGGATTTCGCGCGCATAGGCGTGGCTTACGGTGGTGATGCGGTCGGCCCACAGCAGGCCCGCCTTCAGGAAGCTGAACTGTCCCCAGAACTCGGCCTCGTGCGCCGCATCGGCCGGCACGCCGATCTGCGGCACCACGCTCATCGGGAAATTGCCCTGGAAGGCCAGGTTGTGCACGGTAAAGACCGTCCTGGCCCGCGCGCCCGCGCGCTTGACGAGCAGCGGCACGAGCCCGGTATGCCAGTCGTGCGCCTGCACGACGTCGAAGCGCCCCGCGCCCTGCACGCCCGCGGCCACCCGCGCTGCTGCATGGCTGAATGCAGCAAAGCGCAAGGCGTTGTCGTCGTACGGCTCGCCGTGGTGGTCCAGATACGGATTGCCCAGCCGCCCGAACAGCGCCGGCGCATCGAACAGCAGCACCGGAATCGCATGCGGACCCACGTGCCCGCTGAGCAGCCGCGCGGGCCCCCCGGGCAGGTCGGTCCATTCACATAGCGTGCGGGGTTGCTGCAGTTGGGCGATGGCGTCGGGATAGCCCGGCAGCATCGCGGTCACCTGCAGACCGGCCCGGCGCAGCGCGACGGCGCATGCGCCGACCATATCTGCAAGCCCGCCGGTCTTGGCCAGCGGCACAGCTTCCGAAGCGACAAAAAGGACGTTCAGCGACAAGGTCATGCTCCCGGGGGAACCGCCATCGCCGGATCGGCCAACTGCATGAGCAATGGCACGGCTCCGGTGCGTGACGGAGGTTTGCGATCTCCCCCTTCGCGCAAGACCTATGCCAGTCAGACAGACGCTGACAAGGCTGCGATCCGCTCCGCGCGGCGCCTTGCGGCTGCATGAAACGTGCCGCGGAGCCGGCACGTGCAGCGTGTGCAACCTGGGTATGCGTTGTGTAATTTCCTCCATGCCATGGCAACCGCGCTTGGGCGCGGAGGGCCAACGAGTCCGGGTGCCACGGTTGTCTTTTAATAGAAAAAAACAATCGGAAAAATAAGATCAATCAACTTGTGCAATTGACGGAACGGCGATACGATCACTCCCGTTGTCAACCAAGCAACCTACTGAAAACCACTATGTCGCTGATCAATACTCAAGTCCAACCGTTCAAGGCCCAAGCGTTCCACAACGGCAAGTTCATCGAAGTCACGGAAGAGTCGCTCAAGGGCAAGTGGTCCGTGCTGATCTTCATGCCGGCCGCATTCACCTTCAACTGCCCGACCGAAGTGGAAGACGCCGCCGACAACTACGCCGAGTTCCAGAAGGCCGGCGCCGAGGTCTACATCGTGACGACCGACACGCATTTCTCGCACAAGGTGTGGCACGAAACCTCGCCGGCCGTGGGTAAGGCTCAGTTCCCGCTGGTGGGCGACCCGACGCACCAACTGACCAACGCCTTCGGCGTGCACATCCCCGAAGAAGGCCTGGCCCTGCGCGGCACCTTCGTGATCGACCCGCAAGGCGTGATCAAGACGATGGAAGTGCATGACAACGCCATCGCCCGCGACGTGAAGGAAACCCTGCGCAAGCTCAAGGCTGCCCAGTTCGTCGCCAGCCACCCGGGCGAAGTGTGCCCGGCCAAGTGGAACGAAGGCGCGAAGACGATCAAGCCGTCGCTGGACCTGGTCGGCAAGATCTGAGTTGTGAGGCTGTTTGCTGCAGGAATGCAGCAGAAAAAACGGCCGGCTCTGCCGGCCGTTTGCTTAAGGGCGCAGGCATGTGCCGCGCCCTGTCACGGATTCAACGAAAAAAGGAAGTCGTCATGCTGGATGCTGATGTCAAGGCCCAACTGAAGGGCTACCTCGAACGCCTCGTGCAGCCCATTGAGCTGGTCGCCAACGTCGATGACAGCGAGGGCTCCCGCGACATGATGGAGCTGCTGCGCGACGTGGCCGAGCAGTCCGGCATGATCTCGCTCACCGAACAACGCGATGCCGCCGAGCGCGCGCCGTCGTTCCTGATCCGCCGCACCGGCGCCGACGTGAGCGTGCGCTTTGCGGCCGTGCCGACTGGCCACGAGTTCACCTCGCTCGTGCTGGCGCTGCTGCAGGTGGGAGGCTATGCGCCCAAGCTCGATGCCGACGTCATCGAGCAGATCCGCAACATCGAAGGCGATTTCCGCTTCGAGACGTACATGTCGCTCACGTGCCAGAACTGCCCGGACGTGGTCCAGGCGCTGAACGTGATGTCGGTCATCAACCCGCGTATCCAGCACGTCGCCATCGACGGCGCGCTGTATCAGGGCGAGATCGAGGCGCGCCAGATCATGGCCGTGCCGACCGTGTTCCTGAACGGCGAGATGTTCGGCACGGGCCGCATGGGCGTGGAAGAGATCCTGGCCAAGATCGACACCGGCGCCGCCGCGCGTGACGCTGAGAAGCTGGCTGCCAAGGAAGCGTTTGACGTGCTGATCGTCGGCGGTGGCCCGGCGGGTGCCGCTGCGGCCGTGTATGCGGCGCGCAAGGGCGTGCGCACCGGTGTGGTGGCCGAGCGCTTTGGCGGCCAGGTGCTCGACACGCTGGGCATCGAGAACTTCATCTCCGTGCAGGAGACCGAAGGGCCGAAGTTTGCCGCCGCGCTGGAGCAGCACGTGCGTCAGTACGAGGTCGACATCATGAACGCACAACGGGCGGTCAAGCTGACCCCTGCAGACAAGCCGGGCGGCCTTGCCAAGGTGACGCTGGCCAACGGTGCGGTGCTCAAGGGCCGTTCGGTCATCCTGTCGACCGGCGCGCGCTGGCGCAACGTCAACGTGCCGGGCGAGCAGGAATACAAGAACAAGGGCGTGGCGTACTGCCCGCACTGCGATGGCCCGCTGTTCAAGGGCAAGCGCGTGGCCGTCATCGGCGGCGGCAACTCCGGCGTGGAGGCGGCCATCGACCTGGCCGGCCTGGTCAGCCACGTCACGCTGCTCGAGTTTGCCGGCGAGCTGAAGGCGGACGCCGTGCTGGTGCGCAAGCTGCAAAGCCTGCCGAACGCGACCATCGTCACCAACGCGCAGACCACCGAGATCACGGGTGACGGCCAGAAGGTCAACGGCCTGCGTTACAAGAGCCGCGTGGACGGCGCCGAGCATGAGATCGCGCTCGAAGGCGTGTTCGTGCAGATCGGCCTGGTGCCCAACACCGAATGGCTGGATGGCGCGGTGGAGCGCAACCGCTTTGGCGAGATCGTCGTCGATGCGCGCGGCCAGACCAGCGCGGAAGGCGTGTTTGCCGCAGGCGATGCGACCACGACGCCGTACAAGCAGATCATCATCGCCACCGGCGATGGTGCGAAGGCCGCGCTGTCGGCATTCGACCACCTCATCCGCGTGCCGCTGGCCGAGGCGGCATAAGCCTGCGCCCAAGCCGTACGAAGCCGGACCTTGCGACAAGCGGGTCCGGCTTTTTCTTTGGCGTTCAGCCTGCGGCGCAGAGCAACGCCTGTGCGCGTGCGCTGCACATGTCGACCAGGCGATCGCGCAGCACGCGGCCCGCGCTGTCGAGGTCGGGCCGCGCAAACAGCGCAAGTTCCAGCCCGCCGATTTCCGGAAAGCCATCCGCCGCACCGAGCACGCGGTGCCCGGGCTGCACGCAGCTGGCCGGCAGCAGGCTTACGCCCAGGCCCGCGCTGACGGCCGCGCACAGGCTTGCCAGGCTCGGGCTCGAATACGTGATGCGCCACGCCTGCCCGATCGATTCCAGCGCGTGCAGCATCTCCTGCCGATACAGCGCGCCTACCGGAAACGCCACCAGCGGCAGCGACGGTTGCGATGGCCCGGGCAGCAGCATGTGCGGCCGCTCGGCGCTGTCGATCCAGCAGATCGGCTCGGCCCAGCGTGCATGACAGTCGCTGTCAGTGCCCCATTGCTTGACGAGCAGCAAGTCCAGATCGCCATTGCGGTACTGGCGCAGCAGGTGATGCGAGAGGCCGCTTTCCACTTCGAGGCGCAGCCGCGGGCGTTCGCGCGCAAAGCTGGCAATCAGCGGCATCAACGCACCGCTGCCGAGGTCTTCCGGCACGCCCAGGCGCAGCACCCCCTCGGTGTGCTCGGGGCTCAGCGCCTCACTGGCTTCGTCGGCCAGCCGCAGCAGCCGCCGGGCGTAGCCGAGCAGGCGGTCGCCCTCTTCCGTGGGCAGCACCTGGCGTTGGCTGCGGTCCAGCAGGCGGCAGTCCAGTTGCTGCTCGAGCCGCAGGATCTGCTGGCTGACGGTCGACTGCGTCAGGTGCAGGTGTTCGGCTGCGCGCGTGAAGTTGCCCGTATCCACCACGGTGACAAAGCTGCGCAGCAAGACCAGATCGATCATTTGGAAACCCACTGGGTGCGATTCAACTATTTAATTTGAACATATGTAGGGGCGCAACCATAATCGTCCGCTTGTTGACTACATGCGCGAGGCTGCAGCATGGCGTTGCATGTCTGGAAGCGATGGATCGTCCTGGCTTGCGCATGGGGCGCGGCCGCAGGCGGCGCGGCAGCCGGCGAGCCCGCATGGCTGCTCAAGGCCGCGGCACAGGGCGACACTGCCAAGGTGCTCGAGCAATTGAAGCAGGGCGTGCCCGTGGACGTGCGCGACGGTGGCGGCAACACGCTGCTGCTGGCCACGCAAGGCAACCACGTCGACACGGCGCGCGTGCTGATCGACGCCGGCGCCAACGTCAACGCGCAGAACACGCGGCTCGATAGCGCCTATTTGCTGGCTGGTGCGGAAGGGCGGCTTGACATCCTGCGCATGACGCTCGCACACGGCGCCAACCTCAAGAGCACCAACCGCTACGGCGGCACCGCACTGATCCCGGCGTGCGAGCGCGGCCACGTGGCGGTCGTCAGGGCGCTGCTCGACGCCGGCATCGACGTGAACCACGTCGACAACCTTGGCTGGACGGGCCTGCTCGAAGCCATCCTGTTCGGCGACGGCGGCCCGCGTCATCAGCAAATCGTGCGTCTGCTGTTCGAGCGCGGCGCCAACGTCAACCTCGCCGACGGCCGGGGCGTGACCCCCTGGAGCATGCACGCGCGCGCGGCCAGAAGGCGATCGCCGACATGCTGGTCCCTGCCAGCGCCCGATGACTTTTTGGAGAAACCCATGACCCATGAACAACACATGCGCGAGGCCGTCGCGCTGGCCCGCGCCAACGTCAACGAAGGTGGCCTGCCGTTTGGCGCGGTGCTGGTACGCAACGGCGAGATCGTCGCGCGCGCCGTCAACGAGGTGCACACGACCAACGACCCAACCGCGCATGCCGAAATGCAGGCGATTCGCCAGGGCAGCCACGCGCTGGCCACGCCCGACCTGACCGGCGCGGTGATGTACGCAAGCGGCCATCCGTGCCCGATGTGCTTCGCGGCCATGCACCGCTGCGGTATCCGCGCGGCGTACTTTGCGTACTCGAACGAAGACGGCGAGGCGTTCGGCATGTCGACCGCCGCCATGTACGCCGAGATCCGCCGTGCCCCGGAAGCAGGCGAGCTGCAGTTGCGCCCGCTGAAACCTGCGGGTGAGCACGGGCTTTACGACGCGTGGCAGGCGCGCCAGGCATGAGTGACGCGGCCGTACGGGGCGCGGCCTCGGCCGCATCGGCCGCGTCATCCGCGTGGGCCGATGCCGGATGGATCGGCATGGCGGTGGTGATTGCGCTCGGGCTGAACCTGCGGCCGATCCTCACGACCATCGGCCCGCTGCTGGCGGAGATTCGCTCAGGCACGGGCCTCGGCCTGCCGGGTGCGTCGCTGCTGACCGTGATCCCGGTGCTGTGCATGGGCAGCGTGGCGTTGTTCCTGCCGTGGCTCGCGCGCTGGCTGCCCGAACATCGCGGCGTGGCATGCAGCCTGCTCGCCATTGCAGGCGCATGCGCGTGGCGCCTGTGGGCGGGTGATGGCCTGTCGCTGATCGCCAGCGCAGCGCTGGCCGGCACCGGCGTCGCCATCGTGCAGGCCCTCGTGCCCGGCATCGTCAAACGATGGTTCCCGCGGCGCGTGCCGATGGCGCTGGGTTTGTATTCCGCGTCGCTGATGGCCGGCGGCGGTCTTGCCGCCACGCTGAGCCCGCGCATCGCCCACCTTGCCGACTGGCACGTCGGTTTGGGGGTGTGGGCCGTGCCTGCGCTGGCCGCCTTGATGCTGTGGACGACGGCGCGGCCCCGCGAGGCAGCTGCCGCCGTGCAGCGCGGGCCGGTGCTGAGCTTCTTCGGCAATCGCCGCGCATGGCTGCTGGCCGTCTACTTTGGCGTGACCAACGGCGGCTACACCAGCATGATCGCGTGGCTGCCGATGTTCTATCGTCAACTGGGCTGGAGCGCGCAGGATGCCGGCGGCCTGATCGGCGTGATGACGATGTTCCAGGTGTTGGGTGCCTTCACGGCGCCGGTGCTGGCGCGGCGCTGGCCAGACCGCCGCCCGTGGCTGTTGGCGATGCTGGTCCTGCAACTTGGGGGGATGCTGGGCTTGCTGCTCGCTCCAACGGCGGGGACCACGCTGTGGGTGGCGCTCATCGGGGGCGGGCTGGGCTCGATGTTCTCGCTGTGCCTGGCGCTCACGCTCGATCATCTGCCCGACGCGCGTGCCGCCGGCTACCTCGCCGCGTTCGTGCAGGGCATCGGCTTCATCATCACGGGCATCATTCCTTACGTCGTCGGCTGGCTGCGCGCGGCTACGGGAAGCTTCCAGACGCCGTGGCTGCTGCTGATCGGCGTCATCGTCGTGTCGATGGCCACCACGCTGCGCTTCTCGCCGACAGGCTATGCCCGCGCAATCGGGCCGGTGTAACTTGCGCGCGACCGGGTGACCCCACCCGGCGCATGGCCTTCCGCGGCCACCAAAAAATTCTTGAAATGCGAATCATTCGCATTTATAGTGTGTCCATCGACGGCGCTGCAGTCGGTGGAAACGTCTCTACGGCCTCTCCATCGCACGGCGCGTCGAGCCGAATTCCGCCGCGTGCGCCGTGCTCCATCAGGTGGGCGCACCCGGCAACCGATCTTTTGTGGGGACCGCTCTGACACACAGAGCGTTTGGCCGTAGCAAGCCGCCCGACAGTCGGGAAAGCACTCAGACCCCGCTTTCCCGACTGCGTCTTTCCCGGGCTGCCAGCCATGCCGTTTTTTTTCAGAACGCAGCGACTGCGCGTGAAGGATTGCGATCCCGCTGTTTCTGGTTCTGCCTGCAGTACCGCCCCCCGGTCGTACCTCATTCACGCCCCCAACGCCATGCCAAACTCGACCGACCTGCGCCGGGCCGGGCTCAAAGCCACGTCGCCGCGCGTCAAGATCCTGGAAATCCTCGCTGCCGGTACGGAGCACGGCCGCCACCTGAGCGCGGAAGATGTCTACCGCCAGTTGCTCACATCGGAGCTCGACATCGGTATCTCGACCGTGTATCGCGTGCTCAACCAGCTGGTGGATGCCGGCGTGCTGCTGCGCCACACGTTCGAGGCGGGTCATGCGGTCTACGAAGTCAATGAGGGCGCGCATCACGACCACCTCATCTGCATGTCGTGCGGCCGTGTCGAGGAGTTTCACGACGATGCCATCGAGGCCCGGCAAGAGCGCGTCGCCAACGAGCGCGGCTTCGTGCTGCGCGACCACGCGCTGGCGCTGTATGGCGTGTGTCCGGCCTGCCAGCCGCCGGCAGGCACTTCACACTGATGTGACGCGGTAACGCCCTGAAACATCATCGGGGCGATCGTGGCGAAACTCATCTGGCGGCAGCGGTTCCAACAGACCGTGTTACCCAGGAGATGCCGATGCGACGCCGTTTGAAGTCCGAAGACGAACTCAAGACCTTGCTGGCCCGCTGCGTTCAGCAACATCCGGAATGCGCGCAATGCGAGTTGCGCGCGATGTGCATCCATCGCCCCGACCATACCGGCTGCAACTGGAGCGCCGAGTTCGATGTCCGCACCGACGACGATGAAGCGGCTATCCGCGGACTGTCCGTTGCCAAGCGCTTGCTGATGCGGGCGCGCACGCAGTACAACGTCGCGCGCTGAGCCGCTATCCCCTTGCCTGCCGGGCGATCCGGTCGAGCAGTTCGCGCGCGGTCTCGGTGTGACCCTGCTGTGCCAGCAGGCGCGCATTCAACACGAGGTTTTCCAGCACAAGCTTGGCGATGCTGGCCGTGAGCGAGACGATCACCTCGTCCTGGCTGAAGTGGGCATCTTCCATTTGCGTCAGCTGGCGCGACACCAGCCTGCAGACCAGGTCGCGCAACATCTGCTCGTCGAAGGGCAGGTTGGCGAAATCCACCGGGTCTTCCTTCTCGACTTCCGCAATCAACTGGACCAGCAGTTCTTCGGTCATGACGCGTCCCCCGTTCAGGTTTGGACCAGTCTACGCCTGCGCTTTCCAAAAACACAACGGGCCCGCGTGATTCGGGCCCGTTGTGTTGTGATGTGGCGTCGACGCCAGCTATTTGCGGCGTACGAAGCGGATCGGCTGTTCGACGGTGGCTTGCGATGATGATTCGCCCGAGGCACAGCCGCTGCAGCCACTGCCGCACGCGCTGCCCGAGAGCGGGTCCGAATGGCACGATGGTGCCTCGCCGGGGGTCAGCAAGCGCTGGCCGAACGCACGCATCCATGCCGGCCTCGACGGACGGTCACACCAGCCAGCCATACGCGCCATCGTGCGGGCACGCATGTCCGCCGCATATCGGCCCGTCAATGACAGCGCACTGAGCGCCACGACGGTGGCGACGACGCCGGTTTCGACCACGTGATACACGCTCATGTCAGCACCCGTGCGATCTGGTAGGTGGCAAACGCGGCCAGATAGGCCAGCGCAAACAGATAGCCCGCCGTGCCCGCCATCACCTTCCAGGAGTTGGTCTCGCGGCGGATGGTGGCCAGCGTCGAGATGCACTGCGGCGCGTAGACGAACCACGCGAGGAACGCCAGCGCCGTGGCCAGCGACCATTGCTGCGCGATGACCGGGGCCAGCTGCGCGGCCGCATCTTCGTGCGTGGCCGACAGCGAGTACACCGTCGCCAGGGCGCTCACGGCGACTTCGCGCGCGGCCATGCCGGGAATGAGCGCGATGCACATCTCCCACGTAAAGCCGATCGGCGCGAACACGACTTCCATCGCGCGGCCGATGTAGCCGGCAAAGCTGTAGTCGATGGCCGGACCCGTTGCGCCGGCCGGCGGCGACGGGAACGTGGACAGGAACCACAGCAGCACCATCATCTTGAGGATGACCGTGCCGATGCGGCGCAGGAAGATGCGCGCACGCTCGATCAGCCCCACCGCCAGGTTGCGCACGCTGGGCAGCCGGTAGGACGGCAGCTCAAGAATGAGCGGATGCTCGCTGCGGTCGCGCTTGAGGTACTTCAGCACGTAGGCGACGATCAGCGCCGAGACGATGCCGGCCATGTACAGCCCGAACAGCACCAGCCCCTGCAGGTTGAACACGCCCCACACCTGGCGCACCGGAATGAACGCGCCAATCAGCAGTGCATACACCGGCAGCCGGGCCGAGCACGTCATCAGCGGCGCGACGAGGATCGTCACCAGACGGTCGCGCGGGTCCTGGATCGTCCGTGTCGCCATCACCCCCGGGATCGCGCATGCAAAGCTCGAGAGCAGGGGAATGAACGACCGGCCCGACAATCCCGCGCCCGCCATCAGCCGATCGAGCAGAAATGCAGCCCGCGGCAGGTAGCCCGATTCCTCGAGCGACAGGATGAAGAGGAACAGGATCAGGATCTGCGGCAGGAATACCAGCACGCTGCCCGTGCCGGCGATGATGCCGTCGACGAGCAGGCTCTTGAGCATGCCGTCTGGCATGACCGTGCCGACCCACGCGCCCACGGCTTCCACCGCGCGCTGGATGCCTTCCATGAGCGGTTGTGCCCACGAGAACACCGCCTGGAACATGAGGAACATCAGCACGGCAAGCAGCGCCAGGCCCAGCACCGGATGCAGCACGATGCGGTCGAGCCGGTCGTCCAGCTCGGCCGTGCTGCGCGGCATGCTGACGGCGGCGTCCAGCAGGCGCTTGACTTCGACGTGCGGGTCGGCGTCGGCGGGCAGCCCCACCGGCGCCGCCGGCAACTGCTCGTGATCGATGTGCGCGACGAGTTCGGCCGCGCCATTGCGCTTGATGGCCACCGTCTGCACGACGGGCACACCGAGCGCCGCTTCCAGCCTGGCGCGGTCGATGCGGATGCCGCGGCGCTCCGCCGCATCCACCATGTTCAGGGCCAGCACCATCGGCAGGCCAAGGCGCTGCAGTTCCAGCACGAAGCGCAGGTGCAGACGGAGGTTCGTGGCGTCGACCACGCAGACCAGCAGATCGGGGCGCGCTTCACCGCGGAACGTGCCCAGACAGATGTCGCGCGTGATGGCCTCATCCGGGCTGGTGGCGACCAGGCTGTAGGCCCCCGGCAGATCGAGAATCTGCACGTGCCTGCCCGAGGGCGCGGTGAAGCGGCCTTCCTTTCGCTCGACCGTCACGCCCGCGTAGTTGGCCACCTTCTGGCGGCTGCCCGTCAGCAGGTTGAACAGCGCGGTCTTGCCGCAATTCGGGTTGCCCACCAGCGCAACGCGCAATGCGGTCGAGGAAGAAGAGGAGGAGGAAGCGTGCATCTGCATGAAGCCGGATAAGCGGGCGGCGGGCGCGGCCAGTCGTGGGCGGCTCAGGCCGCCTCGCGCACCTTGGCGGGCGGCGCCGTCTCGGCGGCGGTGATCGATGGGGTGGCGGGCTGCGCGGCGGCCTCGGTGCGCAGGCGCACGCGATCGGCCTCCTGGCGGCGCAGCGCAAAACGCGTGAAGCCGACCTGCACGACCAGCGGGTCGCCGCCGAACGGTCCCACGGCCACCACGCGCACCGGTTCGCCCGTCACGAAGCCGAGTTCGCGCAGGCGTTGGCTGATGGGATCGGCGGGCTCACGGTCTTCAACGTGATCCACCACCGCCGTCGCCCGGCGGGAGAGCTCGGAAAGCCGCATCGTGCGTATCGTTAACGTGATAACTGGAAGGCAGCTGCGAGAGCCACGTAAATGCGAATCGTTTTCATTATATCGCAACCGGACTGTGGCGGGACTGCGGCACCCGGTCGCCGGGGTGGATATCCACGTGGGGTGGCGGCGTTGCGCCGAAGGCACACACACGGACCGATGTGTGGCGCAAACCCGCTGCGCAGGCAGGGTTTTTTCCAAATTACCCAATCCTAGGTATTGGCGCGGGTGAGGGCCATTGCCTATGCTTCAAACGCGCTGAACTTCCCCGTTCAAAGCGTATTCTTGAGGCCACCGGATACCGCTATCCGGTGGCTTTTTTCATGGCCGCTGCCGCTTGGCCCGGCTCGCCGCCGTCATATTGGCCGTGCGCTACTGGATGGCGTCGGACATCTCATCCTGCTCCTCGCCGAGGAAGCCGCCGCTCTGGTGGCGCCAGAGCCGCGCGTAGGTGCCGTTCCGGGCCAGCAGGGCAGCGTGCGTGCCCTCTTCGATGATGCGCCCCTGGTCCATGACGATCAGCCTGTCCATGGCAGCGATGGTCGACAGCCGGTGCGCGATGGCGATCACCGTCTTGCCCTCCATCATCGCGTCCAGGCTTTCCTGGATGGCGGCCTCGACTTCCGAATCCAGCGCGCTGGTGGCTTCGTCGAGCAGCAGGATCGGCGCGTTCTTCAGCATGACGCGCGCGATGGCGATGCGTTGGCGCTGGCCGCCCGAGAGCTTCACACCGCGCTCGCCGACCAGAGTGTCGTAACCCGTCCGGCCGTGCGGGTCGCTGAGCTGGCGGATGAACTCCTCGGCCTGCGCGTGGATGGCGGCGTTGCGGATCTCCGCGTCGGTGGCGTCCGGCCGGCCGTAGGCGATGTTGTCGCGGATGGACCGATGCAGCAGCGATGTGTCCTGCGTGACCATGCCGATCGCGCTGCGCAGGCTGTCCTGCGTCACCTGGGCGATGTCCTGGCCGTCGATGCGGATGTGGCCGCTGTCGACATCGTAGAAGCGCAGCAGCAGGTTGATCAGCGTCGATTTGCCGGCGCCCGAGCGGCCGACCAGGCCGATCTTCTCGCCGGGGCGCACCTTCAGGCTCAGGCCGTCGATCACCTGGCGTTCGCCGTTGTAGTTGAAGCTGACGTTGTCGAATTCCACCTCGCCGCGCGTGACATGGAGCGCGGGCGCGCCGGGTGCGTCCTGCACCTTTGCCACGCGCGTGAGTGTGGCCATGCCGTCCTGCACAGTACCGATGTTCTCGAACAACGAAGCCATTTGCCACATGATCCAGTGCGACATGCCGTTGACCCGCAGGGCCATGGCCGTCACGGCCGCCACCGCGCCGGTGCCGACTTCGCCCGCCCGCCAGAGCCACAGCGCATAACCGCCCGCCGCCGCGATCAGCGCCACCACCAGCGTCTGGTTGACGATCTCGAACTGGCTCACCAGCCGCATCTGGCGAAAACCGGTGTCCTTGAAATCCTCCATGGCCGCGCGGGCGAAATGGGCTTCGCGGCGCGTGTGCGAGAACAGCTTGACGGTGGTGATGTTGGTGTAGGCGTCGGTCACGCGCCCGGTCATGGACGAGCGCGCATGGGCCTGCTCCTGCCCGACCTTGCCAAGACGCGGCACGAAGTAGCGCATGGCCAGCCCGAACAGCACCACCCAGGCGATGAACGGCAGCATCAGGCGCAGATCGAAACCGCCCGCCAGCGCAATGATGGTGATGAAGTACACGCCGATGGCGAGCACGATCTCGATGAAGGTGAACAGCACCTCGCGCACGGCCAGCGCCGTCTGCATGACCTTGGTGGTCACCCGCCCGGCAAACTCGTCCGAAAAGAACGACAGGCTCTGGCGGAGCATGAGGCGGTGGAAATCCCACCGCAGCCGCAGCGGAAGATTGATGGCCAGCACCTGGTGCTGCACCATCGTGCGCAGCGCCACCAGGCCGACGCTGACCACCAGCACGATGCCGATGCCCCACAGCACGCGCTGCGCCTGCGCGGCGGCTTCGTGCCCGGCCTGCCATGCCGACAGCAGGTCGACCACCTGCCCAAGAAACGAAAACAGCCACGCCTCATAGACCGACACGCCGGCACTGAGCAACGCCAGTGCCGCGATGTAGCGGCGCGTGCCGCGGGTGCAGGCCCACAGGAAGGCGGCCAGGCCCTTGGGCGGCAGCGGCGGCTCATCGGGCGGGAAGGGGTCGAGCAGGTGTTCGAACGCGCGGAGCAAAGGAGCCTCCGAAGGCAGGGGAAAAACGCGGCAGACTGTGCCGGAGATCGGGGGAAAGGGTAACTCGTTCCCGGTTTCCGTGTCGGACGCTGCTCGGCAGCCGCCCGTCAGCACGGCCGCCAGCGAGGCTGTCGCAGGCGCCGCATCGACCGCCGAGCGCATCGTGTTCAAGATCCGGTGGGCCATCGACGCGCACGTTGACCCATCGGTCGCCGCACGGTTTTAACGATTCTGCGGCCAGCCGCCTGATGCCGCCGCCGCCCAGTACAGGGCCTGGCTGCCGGCGGTACGGGCACGGGGCTTGTTTGGCCCCGCCTTGCGGCGCTGGGGCACAGTTGTGTGCTGGCTATCCACAAGTTGCGTGCGATAGGAATTGCAAGCAAAATGCCTCCGCACTGCGTCAACCGTTTTTCGGCACGATGCCGCATCGGCATCGTGCGCTCGAACGGTCGTTGAGCCGCGCATCGTGCCAATGCAGGGTGCACACTCTCTCCATATCAGGCTCTACCGGTCATTCAAGTGCCGAAGCACGCTTTTTTTCCCACCACGCTGCGCGGCCGCTTGCTCGCTCTGGCCGCGGTGGCCGCATTGCCGGCCATCATCGTGGCGACGGCCGGCGTGGCGCTCTACCGTGACCGGCTCAATGACCATCTCGCCCAGCGCCTGACCCACGAGACCGAAGCCGCCGCCGCGCGTGTAGGCATGGTGCTGTCCAATGCCGACGCGCTGCTTTCCGTGCTGGTGGCCGACGATTCGGCGCTGCGCATGGAAGCCACGGAATGCAGCCGCTTCGTCAGCCGCGTCTTCCGCAATCAGGACACGCTCGCCGGACTGGGCATCGTCGATGCGAACGGCAAGGTCGTTTGCGCGCCCGATGCGTCCAGGCTTGGTCTCGATGTGTCCGACCGCCAGTACGTGCGAGACGTGCTGGCCAGCGGCAAGCCGGCGCTGTCGCCGTTTGTGACGGGGCATGTATCGCACCAGCCCGTTCTGGTCACCGCCCGTGCGCTGGTCGGAAGCGACGGCAAGGTACGTGGCGTGGCCTACGCGGCGGTGCACCAGCGTGCACTGATGGCCGCCGCCGTGGACGGCGAGCCGGGCGCACCGGTCTACCTCGTCGATGCAGCCGGCAACGTGCTCTCGCACCTGGGCGAACCCGCGCGCGCGGGCATGCCGCCGGTTGTGCGCGAGGCGCTGTCCGTCATGCCTGGTCCAGCCGGCCGGCCCCTGCTGACCAACGACGCCGACGGTGTGCCGCGCGCCTATGCCGCCATGGCGGTGCCGCCGCACGCAGCCGCCGGCCGCCTGCACGTCGTGCGCGGGTTGGATGCCAGCGATATCGTCCGCCAGCAGCGCAACATCACGCTGGCCGGCGGCGGCGCGATCCTGCTGATGGTGGCGCTGCTGCTTGCGCTGATCCAGGGCGCGATGCGCCGGCTCGTGATGCCCCGCATCGATGCGCTCGTCGACGCGGCGCGCCATTACACGCGCGGCGACTTCTCGGCGCGGGTCACCGAGCATGGCGATGCGCGCGATGAACTCTCGCTGCTCGAGCGCACCTTCAACGAGATGCGCGCCGCTATCGCGCGCCACGACGCCACCGTTCACCGCCTGACCGAGCGCTTCCAGCGTGTGGCGCGCGCCACCAACGACTGGATCTTCGACTGGGATATCGCCACCGGAGAGTCGTGGGCCAATGCCAGCCTGCACCGCCTGCTCGGCAGCGATGCGCTGCTCGGGCCCAGCGAGGGGGACGGCGTTTCGCGCACGCTGACGTTCCAGCAGTTCGTGCATCCGGACGATGTCGAGGCGTTTGGCGCTGCACTGCGCGCGGCACTGAATTCCGATCGCGACAGCTGGCACCAGGTCTGCCGAGTGATCGACGCCAATCGCACCACGCGCACGGTGGAAATTCGGGCGAGCCTGTATCGCGCAGAAGATGGCCGCGCCCTGCGCATGGTGGGCGGCGTGACGGACATCTCGCAGCGCTCCGCCATCGAGCAGGAGCTGCGCGCAAGCGAGGCGAACCTGCGCGTGGCCGAGCAGATCGCCCAGCTCGGCAGCTGGCGCTGGGACGTGCTGCGCGACTCCACCACGTGGTCTTCAGGCATGTACGTGCTGACGGGAACCCCGCCTGGCGCACCCCCGACCTTTGCGCAGCAGGCGCAGTTTTTCACCGCAGACAGCTACCACCGCCTGCGCGAGGCCGCGAGCCGCGCCGTTACCGAAGGCCAGCCGTACTCGCTGGAACTGGAGATGATCCGCCGCGATGGCGAGCGCCGCTGGGTGCTCTCGCGAGGCAACATCGAGCGCAACGAGCAGGGCGAAGTCGTCGCGCTGTTCGGCACCATGCAGGACATCACCGAGCGACGCGAATCAGACGAGCAGCTGCGTCTGCTGCGCCGTGTGGTCGAATCGGTGCCGTCCGGCATCACCGTGGCCGATGCCCAGCAGCCGGACCTTCCCGTCGTCTATGTGAACCCGGGCTTCGAGCGGATGACCGGCTATCGCGCTGAAGAGGTGCTCGGCCGCAATTGCCGCTTCCTGCATTCGTCCGAGCCAGGGCAGCCGGCGCTCAATGAAGTCCGCGCGGCGTTGCGCGACGCCAGTGAGATCCGCGTGCTGCTGCGCAACTTCCGCAAGGACGGGCACGCGTTCCTGAACAATTTCCTGCTCTCGCCCGTGCGTGATACGCAGGGTGTGGTGACGCACTACGTCGGCATTCAGGACGACGTGACCGAGCAGGAGATGACGCGCGCGCGCCTTGCGCAGCACGCCACGATCGATCCGCTCACCGGCCTGCCCAACCGCACGTTGCTGGCCGACCGCGTGCAGCAGGCGGTCGAGATGGCGGCGCGCCAGCGCAGCCGGTTCTACGTGGCGCTCGTCAACATCGATCGCTTCAAGGTTGTCAATGACAGCCTGGGCCACCTGCTGGGCGACGAAGTCCTGCGCCGCGTGGCCGAGCGCCTGCGCGACGCCGCCGATTCGGTGGACACCGTCGCGCGCTTTGGCGGCGATGTCTTTGCGCTGGTGATTTCGCATGCCGGTTCGCGCGGCGTGGATTTCGGCTTCGACCTGTTTGCCGAACCCATCCGGGCGGAAGGCCACGAGGTGTTCGTCACCGCCAGTATCGGGGTGGCGGAATATCCTGCCCACGGCCCCGATGCCGACACGCTGATCCGCCACGCAGAAATGGCGATGTACGCGGCCAAGCAGAACGGTCGCAACCGGCTGGAGTTCTTCGCGCCCGAGATGGACATTGGCGTGTCGTACCGCCTGAACCTCGAGCACCAGATCCGGGCCGCACTGGAGCACGGCCAGTTCCGGCTGCTGTATCAGCCGCAAGTCGATAGCCGGACCGGTCGCGTATGCGGTCTTGAAGCACTGATCCGCTGGGTCCACCCGACGCGCGGGCTGCTGCCGCCGGCCGCGTTCATTCCGGTGGCCGAAGAGAGCGGCCTGATTGTCGAGATCGGCAACTGGGTGCTGAGCGAGGCGGCGCGCCAGCGCGCGGAATGGCACTCACGCGGCCTGGCCGACGGGCTGACCGTGGCCGTGAACGTGTCGCCGCTGCAGTTCAAGCGGGGCACCGTGCTGCCGACGCTGCTCAGGCTGCAGCGCGAGTATGGCCTGAGCTCCGGTTTCCTGGAGCTGGAGGTGACCGAGTCGATGCTGATGGAGGGCACCGAGCGTACGATCGAAGACCTCACCGCGATCCGGCAACTGGGCGTGCGCATCGCCATCGACGATTTCGGGACCGGGTATTCGAGCCTGGCCTACCTCAAGCGCCTGCCGATCGACCTCATCAAGATCGACCGCGCCTTTGTCAAGGACATCGATCGCGACTCCAACGATGCGGCCATCTGCACGACGGTGGTGGTGCTGGCGCACAACCTCGGCGTGAAGGTGTGCGCCGAAGGCGTGGAGGACCCGGCGCAGTCGGCCTTCCTGGCCTCACACCAGTGCGACGTGCTGCAGGGCTATTACTTCAGCGAGCCGCTGCTGCCCGATGCGGTGACGGCGCTGCTCGAGCGCGATACGCGATTCGCCCTGTAGGCGCCGCCGCCACGGCGTCATGCGCGGAACACTGCCACGGCATGCTTCAGCGCTTCGGACTGGCGCGCCAGCATGGAGGCTGCCGCCGCCGCCTCTTCCACCAGCGTGGCGTTCTGCTGCGTCACCCCGTCGAGCTGCGAGACTGCCGCGTTGATCTGCGCGATACCGCTGCTCTGCTCGCGCGAACTGGCCGAGATTTCCGACATGAGCTGCGTGACGGTCTGCACCGACTGCACGATCTGCGTCATCGTGGCGCCGGCCTGGTGCACCAGCTCCACACCATCGCGCACGGACTGGTCGGACGCGCGAATGATCTCCTTGCTCTGCGCCGCGGCCTGGGCGCTGCGCTGGGCAAGGCTGCGCACCTCGCCGGCCACCACGGCAAAGCCGCGGCCTTCCTCGCCGGCGCGTGCGGCTTCCACGGCGGCATTGAGCGCCAGGATGTTGGTCTGGAACGCGATGCTCTCGATGGTGGCGATGATCTCGGTCACGCGCTGGCTGTCGGCGCGGATGGCGTCCATGGTCTGCACCACGCGCTGCACGAGCTGGCCGCCGTCGGCCGCGACCGTGGAGGCCTGCTCGGCCAGCGCGGTGGCCTCGCGGGCGTGGTCGGCATTGGCGGCCACCATCGAGGTGAGCTCATCCATGCTCGACGCGGTCTGCTCGAGTGCCGCCGCCTGCTGCTCGGTGCGCGACGACAGGTCATGGTTGCCGGCCGAGATCTGCAGCGTGCTGTGCGCAACGTTGGCGGCGCCATCCTGGATGTCGCGCACGATGGACGACAGGCTTGCGCGCATCGTGCCCATGGCGCGCATCACTTCGCCAAGTTCGCCCGTGGCGCGCACGTCCACCGCCGAGGTGAGATCGCCGGCCGCCAGGCGTGTGGCCAGCGTGGCCGCTTCTTCAAGTGGGCCGATCAGCGTGCGGGCCAGCAGCATGCCGGACAGCGTCGCCAACCCCGCGCAACCCACGCCGGTCAGCCACAGCCAGTCGCGGCTCAGCACAAGCCACGGCGTGCCGTGCAGGTCGGCCGCTTCCAGCGCGATGTGCGCCCACAGCGTACCGATCAGGATCGCAATGGCGATCAGGGTTTGCAGCCCGATCACCTTGAAGCGCAGGCTGTCGCGCTGGAACAGGTTCAGCGCACGCCGCCAGCCCGTGCGCTGGATGTGCCCTGCACGCACGGTGTACGACCGGTCGCCCGCGTTGATGGCCGCGTAGGCGCGTTCGGCACGGGCCACCTGCGCAGGCGTGGCCATGGAGCGCACCGACGTGTAGCCGACAATCGCGCCGTTCTGGAACACCGGCGTCACGTTGGCAAGCACCCAGTAGAAGCCGCCGTCCTTGCGTCGGTTCTTGACGAGACCGCGCCACGGCTTGCCGGCTTGCAGCGTGGCCCACAGATCGGCAAAGGCGGCTTCGGGCATGTCAGGGTGGCGCACGAGGTTGTGCGGCGCGCCGATCAGCTCTTCGTGTGCAAAGCCGCTGACACGCACGAACGCCGGGTTGGCGAAGACGATGCGGCCTTTGAGGTCGGTCCGGGAGATCAGGTAGTCCGTTGGGGTGAGGGCGGTTTCGGCCTGGGTGACGGGCAGGTTCTTGCGCATGGGATGCGGCGCTTCGGGGCGCGGAGCAATGGGAGGGAAAAATGGGATGTCCTCCCTTGCAACGGCACACTGCCGCTGCCCTAAAGGTGGCGGCGGCGACGCAGTTTGACCTGGATCAAGTACATGCGCACTCACCTGAAACGGGCACGGCCGTTGCTATGAAAAAACCGCGATGCGCCCGTCAAGGCGCGGGGAATGGAGGAACGAGGTGAACAAGATTTCCGGGGACGTCGAGATCGTCCCGCGCGTGACGCCGGCCGGTGTGCGCGGCTGGGAGGCACGTATCGACGTGGTGTTTCGCAGCGCGGAGGGCCAGTCGCTGACAGGTTCGCAGCCCGTGCGCCCGGGCTGCACGTTCGGTTCGCCGCGCGAGGCGATGGACGCGGCGCTGCTGCACGGTCAGCGGCTGCTGCGCGAGTGGGTCATCGGCGTGGCGCCAAACCCGGGCGCAAAAGCCGCGACCTGAAGGCGCGGCCGGTACGCGTCAGCGTGCTTCCTGCGCCTTGCGTTCTTCGCGCGACAGGCCCGCCGTCCAGTATCCCTTGGCGTCGATGACCTCGCGCGGCACGGCCCACGCGCCTTCCAGCAGCGTGCGCACCTGTTTGAGCAACGACGATTCGCCGGCCAGGAACACCTGCGGCGTGCCGGCAGGCATGGGCTGCGCCGTCAGTGCGCCGACCATCATGGCGCCCGCATGCGCGGTGTCGCTTTCCACCCAATGGATGTTGCGGCTGCGCGGGTGTGCCGCGAAGGGGCCGTCCAGTGGCAACCGTGCGCGGGCGTCGCCGATGGCGATGTAGGTCTGCACCTGCGCCGGTTCGGGCAGGTGCTCCAGGATGGCGAAGATGGCCGGCAGGGCGGTTTCGTCGCCGATCAGCAATGTCCACGGCGCGCTCGGGTCGGCAACGAACCCGCGTTTGGGGCCGGCAAACTCGACTTCGTCGCCGGGTGCCGCGCGCTCGAGCCAGCGCGCGGCGGGGCCGTGCCGTGCGACCGGTGTCTCGTCATGCACCACGAAATCGATGTCGAGTTCACCGCGCTCGGCGTGATAGTGGCGCACGGTGTAGGCGCGCCCGAGCGTGCGCGTCGCGCCGGCTGTGCCCTGCGGAAACATCAGCTTGATCGCCGCGCCCGGCGGGGCATTGGCGAGATCTGCAAGCTCGGTGGGGTGTGTGCCGGTAAAGACGACGCGCCGCATGCGTGGCGACAGCGTGTGGATGGCGCGAACGCGCATGCGGCGCGTGGCGGGCGGAGTGGAACTGAGCAGCTGCGACATGAGACCTTGTGTGCGATAGAAGGCAAACATAGATGGCTGCGGAAAAGGAAGGGCGGCTTAGCGCTCTCCGGTGATTTCCTTGAGGGCGCGTAGCAGGATGTCGGCCACGCGCTGCTGTTCTTCGCGCGAGGCGAAGCGTTTTTCCATGAGCGCAAACTTCAGGCGCCAGCGCGCGGTGCGCAGCGGGTCGTGGCCCGCGTCGGCCCATTCGGCCGCATTGTCGGTTTCGCGGTCGAAGGCCATGGCCTCGTTCATGCGCTTGACGCGTTCGCCCATGGCGCGCAACTGCGCCAGGATGGCGTCGGCACTGTGCTGCCGCTCGGCCAGCCACGCCTCTCCTTCGGGCGTGATGCCGTAGCGCTTCTTGTTACCCTCGGCGGTGACCGACGCAAAGCCGTGGTCTTCCAGGTACGACAGCGCCGGGTAGACCATGCCGGGGCTCGGCGTATAGAAACCGAGCGAATGCTCTTCGACGGCCTTGATCAGTTCGTAGCCATGGCGCGGCGCGTCCTTGAGCAGCGCCAGCAGCACGAGCTGCAGGTCGGCCGAACTCAATCGGCGGCCACGCCAGGGACTGCCGCCCTCATCATCGCCTTCACCATAGCCGCCGGGGCCGCCGAAGCCGCCCATGCCACGCCCGAAACCGCCGCGGCCATGACCGTGGCGACCCATCATGAAATGCTTTTCCAGCCACAGCTTGTGGTGGCGTCCGAACCATCCGTGCATCGTCGCTCTCCTGCAGTACATCATCAGATATATCGTAAGATACATCGGATGATAGTGGCCGCCCTGCAGAAGTCAAGGGCGATGACAGAAAAAAAAACGGAGCCCGCCTAGTCGTTGTCGCCGCCCAGCATGGCCACATGCACGAGCCAGCGCCGTACGACCTGTTCTTCTTCGGGTGAAAAGCCCGCCAGCAGTTCCCGTTCGATGCCGCCTGAGCGCTTGCGGCACGCGTCCAGCAGCGCGAGGCCTTCCGGTGTGACGTCGATGTGCTGGATGCGGCCGTGTACCGCGTGCGGCCGCCGCGCGATGGCGCCGCTGCGTTCCAGGTTGGCGACGATCACGCTCACCGTCTGCGGCGTGAGCAGCGCCAGGCGGGCGAGGTCGGCGTTGGAGATGCCGGGGTACGCGCGGATCATCGTCAGCACCAGGAATTGCGGGAGCGTCACGCCGACGTCAGCCATGGCGCGCTCCATGCGCAGGCGATGTGCCGCGCTGGCCTGCCGCAGCAGATAGCCAAGATAGCCTTGCTCGCCGCGCTTGCCCTGGCCAAGCGGGGGGATGGCGGGGGAAGAGGTGTCGTTGCCCACGTTGGCGGAGGTGGTGCGCTTGCCCATGATGTCAGAGTTCGAATAAGATGTTCGAGCACTGATATTACCACCAACGCTCCAATCAACCCTCAACCAGGAGTCAGGCATGGAAGATCTCTCTCCCCGCATGAATTACGCCGAGTTTGTCGACACCGCCGTCGGCGTGGCGCCGGCATTGCAGGCGCTGGGCAAGGCGGTGGACGCGTCGGGTCTGGAGAAACCGCTGACGGAGCTCGTCAAGCTGCGCGCCTCGCAAATCAACGGCTGCGCGTTCTGCGTGCAGTTCCACCTGAACCTCGCGCGCAAGCTCGGCGTGGCTTCGGCCAAGCTGGACCTGGCGGCCGTGTGGCGCGATACGCCAGCGGTCTTCACGCCGCGCGAGCGTGCCGCGCTGGCCTGGACGGAAGCGCTGACCACGCTGGCCAGGGCGGCCGACCATGGCGTGGAAGACCACGAATACGAAGCCGTGCGCCAGCATTTCTCCCGGATGGAGGTCGCCTTCCTCACGGCGGCCATCGCCAACATCCAGGCGTGGAACCGCATCGCCATTGCGATGCGCTTTGCGCCGCAGGTGCCGGCCCCCGCGCCGGCCGAGGCATGACCATGGAAGCCATCCGCCCCGTTGAAGGCGAAGCGGCGGTGCGCGCCTGCTTTGCCGTCATGCACCAGCTGCGGCCGCACCTGGCTGACGCCGATGAACTCGTCGCGCGCTGGCGCCGCCAGGTGGAAGACGGCTATCGCCTCATCGCCGTCTGGCGCGGCGGTGAGCCTGTCGCCTTGGCTGGCTACCGGCTGCAGGAGAACCTCGTCTACGGGCCATTCCTGTATGTCGACGATCTGGTGACCGACAACCGCCTGCGCAGCAGCGGCCTCGGCAACGTGCTGATGGACCACCTCAAGGCCGAGGCAGCGCGCATGGGCTGCACGCGGCTCGTGCTGGACACGCCGCTGTCCAACGTGCTCGGGCACCGCTTCTATTATCGAAACGGCCTGCTGGCCGGTGCCTTGCGCTTCGGATTCAACACCGGCGTCAAGGCGCAGTTCGGAGGCATGCAATGACGACGCTGCTGCATGTGGCAGTGAGCCCGCGCGAAGCACGCTCGCACAGCCGGCGCGGCGCGCAACTCGTGCTCGGGCAGCTCGCCGAGGCGGCCAGCGGCCTGCGCATCATCGAGCGCGACCTGGCTGCGACGCCGCTGCCGCATCCCGATGCCGGCTTCGTCGAGGCCAGCCTCATGCCCGACGCCAACCGCACCGACGCCCATCGCGCGGAACTGGTCCTGTCTGAAACGCTGATCGCCGAACTCGAAGCGGCCGATGCGGTACTGATCTCCACGCCGGTGCACAACTACACCGTGCCGTCGGTGCTCAAGGCGTGGATCGACCTCGTGGTGCGGCCCGGACGTACGTTCCGCGGCTCGCCGCAAGGGAAGGTCGGCATGCTGGCGGACCGCCCCGTGCTCGTGGTGTCGGCATCGGGCGGCAACTTTGACGGCGCCCACGCCCAGACCGACTTCCTGATGCCATATCTGCGCTATGTGTTTGCGACCATGGGCATCCGGCAGGTGGAAGGGATACGGCTGCAGAACATGGGCCGGCCCGACGTTGCCCCGCACGCATTCGATCGTTTTCGCCAAGAGCTGGCGGACCGGCTGCTGCTGATGCCGCTGGTGGCCTGAGGCGTCTTCATGTGGAGCCGGTGCACGTTCGGCATGCGAGCCCCTTGAGCGCCTGCACGAAGTAAGCCCGATCGTGCGGCGCGAGATCCAGCATCGCTTGCGACAGGCGATCCATGGCGGTGCGGGCGGCAACGTGGTCGCCATCGGCATGGGCAAACCATGCCAGTTCCAGCAGCAGCCCGCTGACTTGCACATGGCCATAGCGGTGCCGGCCGCTGTCATGCTCGCGCAGGCGCAGCGCGGCCACGTCGGTCCAGCGCGGCGGCCAGTAGCGCGTGTCGAAGGCTTCGGCAAACGGGCCAGCCTGCGTGCGGAGGTCGGCGAGTGTCAGCGGGGCGTCACGCGCGTCTGCACGGGCGATGCGCATCAGCGCGATGGCATTCCACGCCGATTGCAGCGGCCCGCCGTTGCGCAACGCCTGCCACTCGCTCATCGCGAGCCAGCGCACGGCATCGACCGTTCCGTCGGCGTCGGGGGCGGGGCTTAGCGCGTCCCGCAGCAGCCAGCACGTCATGCCGAGGTTGGCGGCGACCTGCTGTACGGCATCTGCCGCCTGGCTCTCGAGCGCGGCGGCCAGCGCGGTCTCGAACTGCGCGACGATGCGCTGCGCAGCCTGGGTTTGCGCGGCCGGGGCAATGCTGCCGGCTTCGGCGTAGAGCAGGCGGGCGCGCTCGATCAGGGCGCTCAGGTTGTTCCACTCAAAGCGGATCTGCGGGTGATAGCGCAGCAAGCTGCGACCGGGCTCGGCTTCTGCCAGCCGGGCCAACAGGCCGGCAGCGAGGTCGAGGTCGCGACGGTCATACGCGCACCATGCGGTGACGATGCGCTCCATGGCCGCGAGGTAGTCGTTGCCCAGCACGTGGCGCTGGCGGCGGTGCGCGCGCAACTGCGAGAGCAGGGCGCTGGCACGGGTGGAATCCCCCAGGCGGCGCGCGGCCATTGCCTCGCCGAGGGTGACGAGGGCGCGCTGGAAGTCGTTGTCGGCGGCATCGCTGGCGTGGCGCAACGCGAGCAGGGCGCCGCCGCGCTCGGTGTCGGACGCCGTTGCACCGGCACCGAGCGCATGCAGCAGGCGGCCCTCGCGCATGGCGTGGCGCGCCGTCAGGAAGGCGTGCCAGAACGCCGGGTTGGGCGTGCCCGCCGCCGGGCCGGACAACACGCTGGGGTGGGCGTCTGCGAGGTGGTCCGCGCCGCCCTCCGGTACCGTGATGCCGAGGAATGCGCGTATGTCGGCATCGTCGGCAATCCGCCCTTCGACGAGGCACAGCACGCGGGCCGCATCTTCGGGCGTGAGCCAGAACGGGCCCTGACTGCGCTTGTCGGCGTTGAGAAAGCGCGGCTCGCGGTCGCGCTGTTCGCCCCAGCCGGCCTGGATTCCCCAGTTCTGCCAGTCGCGGAATGCGCGGCTGATCATCATGCGCTGCGTGCTGGCGTCCGATACGGCGCCGCGCAGGTCGGCCAGGCGCACCACGGGCTGCTCCGGCGACAGCCGATGTGCATACGCCAGCCGCACCAGCAGCCACAGGCTCTGGAACGGCGCACGCCGCCCGTCGACGGTTTGCGGGGTGGTCAGTTCGACATGGAGGGAGGGCAAGGTGGGCGGCGTCATGCACAGGCCAGGCGAAGCAGAACGGGGTGTCATTGTGCGCCATGCCCGCCGTTACAGGCGTTACGCGCGTGACGTGCCGCGTGCGTCGCGCGCTGGCCAGCGCGCCGTGCACTCCCTACGATGCGCAGCGCCGGTACGGTCGAGACTGCCGGCAGCCACCCACAACGTTCAAGGAGTCATTGCATGTTCTCTCGTTGGTCGAAACCTCTCGTGCTTGCCGCCACGGTGTGCGCCATGGCGATGAGCGCCGCCACCGCCCACGCCGAACTCATCGTGCGCAACGATCTCAAGCGCGTGTTCGACGAGGCCGGCGTCTCCGGTACCTTCGTCCTGATGGATATCAGCGCCGACCGCACCTACGTCGTTGACCCGGCCCGCGCCGCGCGGCGCATTCATCCGGCCTCAACTTTCAAGATCCCGAACAGCCTCATCGCCTTCGACACGGGCGCGGTGCGTGACGATCATGAAGTGCTGCCATACGGCGGCAAGCCGCAGCCCTACAAGCAGTGGGAGCACGACATGGCGCTGCCCGAGGCGATCCGCCTGTCGGCCGTGCCGATCTACCAGGAAGTGGCGCGCCGCGTCGGCTTGGAGCGCATGCAGGCGTATGTCGATGCGTTCGACTATGGCAATCGCCAGCTTGGCAGCGTGATCGACCAGTTCTGGCTGCGCGGTCCGCTCGAAATCTCGGCGCTTGAAGAGGCGCGCTTCACCAGCCGCATGGCGCTCAAGCAGTTGCCGGTGAAGCCGCGCACGTGGGACATGGTTCACCGCATGCTGCTGATCGAGCAGCAAGGGGATGCCGCGCTGTACGCCAAGACCGGCGTCGCCACGGAATACCAGCCGGAGATCGGCTGGTGGGTCGGCTGGGTCGAGCGTGCCGGACGCGTCTATGCCTTTGCGCTGAACATCGACATGCCGCGCGAGGGCGACATGGCCAAGCGCATTCCGCTGGGCAAGCAGTTGATGCAGGCGCTGGACGTGTGGCCGGTACTCTGAGACGCGCTCTCCGTCCGACCCGCAATCCGGGATGCCCACAATCCCCACTGGGATGGAATCCCGAGGACGATGAAAATCGTCAAAAACTATTGAGGCAGTCGCCTGCAAGACGGGCAGACGCCACACATCGCCCAAGGGTCGGGCATCGGGGGTCTTATGTTGAGGGAGTGCAAGGCAATGGCCGTCGCCACGGTGACGGCCATCGGAGCGGGCAGCGCGCTTGCCGGCGGCAGCCAGGACGGCGTGATCTACTTCACGGGGGCCATCGTCGAGGCCGGGTTCCGCGTGCAGCCTGCGCTGCAGGCGACGGGCGCGGGCGAGGCGCTACGGGCGCGTTCGTCTGCGTCCGGCGATCGGGTGGTGCTGGACTTGCACTCGGCGGCGGTGCGGGTGGTGCCGGTCGACGTGTCGGTGCAAGCGCGGGCGGCATCGTCGCTCAGGCCTTTGCGGGTGGGCGACGCGCGAGACAAGCCAGACGTCCTGGTCGAATACGGCGGCTTCAAGGCCACCTTGCTGACGGCAAACAACGGCACGCTCACCGTGTCGCGCGCGCGGGGGGCGGAACCGGCGCTGGCGGTGGTGACGCTGTCCTACCAGTAACAAGAACAAACCAGGCGGGAACGTCCCGCCTTGTTTGGTGACCGCGGTGGCGGCGACTACGCCGCCACCGGCCCCACCGGTGACTGGAACGGGTGATATTGGTACAACCACGTCTCGGACAGCGGCTTGCCGTCGACACGCAGGAACAGACGCATGTCCACGGGCTCCTTGCCGTCGACCGTGAGGTCGAACTGTGCGCGCCAGTGGCCCGGCACGCCGTTCGGCACTGCTTCGGTAAACACGTACGAGAACGTGCCGCGCGAGGTGCTCAGCACCGCCTCCGGCTTCACGCCGAACGGCAGCTTTTCCAGCGGGCCGCCCTTGAACTCCACCATGAACTTGCGCACCCCGCGCGGACGCGGCTGGCCAGGCTGGCCGCCGTTGCCCAGGCGCGTGGCCACGCAGCGTGCCAGTTGCGTCGGGTACGGCTCATCGGCCAGCCAGTGCAGGCGGTACCGCAAGCGGTACTGGTTGCCCGCGCGCGCCGGCGCCTTCGGCACCCACATGGCGACGATGTTGTCGTGGATTTCGTCGTCGGTCGGGATCTCGACCAGCTGCACGGCACCTTCGCCCCAGCCCTCCAGCGGTTCCACCCACAGGCTCGGGCGGCGCTCGTAGTGCACGCCGTCCTGGTAGTTGTTGAAGTCGCGGTCCCGCTGGAGCAGGCCGAAGCCGCGCGGGTTGTTGTCGCCAAAGGCAGACGCCATCGTGCGCGGCGGATCGTTCAGCGGGCGCCAGATGCGTTCGCCGTTGCCGGTCCAGAGGGCCAGGCCGTCGGAGTCGTGCACTTCCGGGCGCCAGTCGGTGGCGGTGCCCTTGGCGGTTTCCGAGAACCAGTACATCGACGTGGCCGGTGCGATGCCGAAGCGCTCGACGTCCTTGCGCAGGAACAGCGCGGTATCGATGTCCATTACCACGCCCTTCGTGCGGTGCATCACGAAGCGGTACGCACCCGTGATGCTCGGGCCGTCGAGCAGCGTGTAGATCGTCACGGAATCAGCGTGGTTGTCTGCCGGCGTGTCGAACCACACGTGCGTGAAATTGGGAAACTCCTCCGGCTTGCCGGCCTGCGCCACGTCGATCGCGATGCCGCGTGCGGAAAGTCCGTACTGATACAGCTCGCCGATGGCGCGGAAGTACGACGCGCCCAGGAAGGCGACCCAGTCGTTCTTCTTCCAGTCGAGTTTTTTCTGGTCGCCCAGGCGGCTTTCCTGGAAGCGGAAACCGGCAAAGCCGCTGCCGCGCGGCAGTTTGCGCGCAGGGCTGTCGGCGGGCATGTCGAAGTACGACTCGTCGTAGACGATTTCGCGCGCGGCGCCTTTTTCGACCACGTGCATGCGCACCGGCGCGCGGAAAAACGTGCCGAGGTGGAAGAACGTCACCGGAAACTGGCCGGGGCCGTCGGCAAAGAGCGCATGCGCGGTGTCGAACTTGATCTTGCCGTGCGCCTCGTAGTCTATCTTCGACAGGATGTCGGCCGGTGCGGTGGGAGGCGGCGCGTACGGCTGGCCCGCCATTGCGCGGGCGCGCTCGATCAGGGAATCAAAAGAAAATGGTGCGGCATCGCCCAGTTTGACGCGGCTGGCCGCCAGGGCTTCGGGCGTGATGCCGAGCGCGGCGAGCGTGGCGGTGAGCGAAGCGGAGGCAAGAAGAGTTCGACGCGTGACCATAGGTGCCTATGACATAACTTGGAATCGGAACAGTCCGACATGGTAACGCGCGGCAGGGTTCCGCCGCGCCATGCGAACGGCGGAGGGTCCGGGGGCCGATGCACCCGGAATTCGACCGCTCGTCGCAATCTGGACGGCGCGGAGCCCCTGGTGGTGGATACTTCGGATCACATTGACGCATGGGGGGGGGTGGCGATGATCCGGAGAGGACTTTGCGCGCGCGGCGTGCTCCTGCTCGCATTGGCTTGCGCTGCGCGCACGGCCGGCGCCGCAGCGCCATGCGATGCCCCCGCGCCGTTGGCCGACGGCTGGCAGATCGCGGCCAGCCCCGGCGCTGCCGGCTTCGATGCCGACCGGCTCTGCACCGTACTGCGCGAAGTGGCCGGCGGCGACGTCAACTTCCACAGCCTGCTCGTCGTGCGCGGCGGCCGATTGGTTGCCGAACTGTACCGGACGGGCAAGGACGAGCGCGTCAAGGATCTGTTCCGCACCACGCGCACCTTTGACGCAAACACGCTCCACGACATCCGGTCGATCAGCAAATCGGTGACGAGCCTGTTGTGGGGCATCGCGCAGGGGCAGGGCAGGGTGCCGCCGCCCGATACGCCCGCGCTGCCGCTGTTTCCCGAACTGGCTCGCGACATGCCCAAGCTGAACCGCGACGGCCGCGAGGGCATCACGCTCGGGCAGATGCTGTCCATGTCGAGCGGCCTGGCGTGGAACGAATGGCGCGCCACGAGCGTGTTCAACAATGACGAGTTCGGGCTGTTCTGGCACACCTCCCAGGTGCGCTATGTATTCGACCGCCCCATGGCGGCCGCGGCCGGCACGCAGTTCAATTACAACGGCGGCAATACCGCGGTGCTTGCGCATTTGCTTGCACAGCGCGTGGGCATGCCGTTGCCGGAGTACGCGCGCCAGCAGCTCTTCGAGCCGCTGGGCATCACCGACTGGGAATGGGTGGACGACTACCGCGGCCGTGCGCTGGCATTTGCCGGCCTGCGCTTGCGCCCGCGCGACCTCGCGCGCATCGGCCAGCTCGTGCTGCAGCATGGCGAATGGCGTGGCCGGCAGGTGGTTCCGGCCGATTGGATTGCCGAATCCACACGCCCGCACGTCGACACGGGCATCGCACCGAACCTGCGATACGGCTACCAGTGGTGGCTCGGCGCTGTGCCCGTGAAGGGCACGGAGCACGCGTGGATCGGCGGCATCGGCAATGGCGGACAGCGCCTGTGGGTCATCCCCGCGCTGGACATGGTCGTCGTTACCACCGCGGGCGATTACAACGAGCGTGCGATCGGCACGCAGGCCGAAACGTTGCTCAAAAGCGTGGTGGCCGCACTGGCGCCCGCGCGCAGCGGTTCAGAGGAAGCGGTCGAGGATCTTGCGGCTGTGCTTGTCGAGCGCGAAATGGTCGCGGATCAGGTAGTGGATCCCGTGGCTGTCAGATATCAACAGCGTGGTGCCGCTCAGGCGGCGGATGTCTTCTTCGCCGCGCAGCACGAGATCGGTGTGGCCGCGATCGGTCTGCACTGTCCACGTGCTCGGGGTGGCGTAGGTCGATACGCCGACGATCTTGCGGATCTCGGGCATGAATTCGCGCGCGGCGAGTTCCGCCTCGATCAGCGCGCGCATGGCGGCGGGCAGGGTGTCGAGGTTGGCGATCCAGGCCAGTTCCTTGCCGTCGGCGCTCATCAGGCTCAGGCCCTCGCCGGCGGCGGAGATCGGGAAGGCGCGCACGGGCACCACGCCCGCATGCGAGGTGCCGTCGACCAGCGTCATGACGAGCTTGCCGAGGCTGTTGCGGCTGAGGGTGAAATCGGGCGTTTGCATCGCACTGTCCGGAGAAGAGGTTGGCTGCGCGCGCACGTCGGTCAGGCCGGCTCGGCGGCGTCCACGCGCTCGCCGTCGCTCGTCATGTCGGTGTCGGCATCGACGTTGCGCGCCTGCGCCTGGTAGAGCCTGAAGTACGCGCCTTCGCGTGCGAGCAACTCGTCGTGGCTGCCGACTTCGACGATCTGGCCGCGGTCCATGACGACCAGGCGATCTGCCTTGCGCAGCGTCGACAGCCGGTGCGCGATGGCGATCGTCGTGCGGCCCTGCACGAGGTTGTCGAGCGCCTTCTGGATTTCCTTCTCGGTGGTCGTGTCCACCGAAGACGTGGCCTCGTCCATGATCAGGATGCGCGGGTTGATGAGCAGCGCCCGCGCAATCGAGATGCGCTGGCGCTCCCCGCCCGACAGTGCCTGGCCGCGCTCGCCCACCAGGGAGTCGTAGCCGTGCGGCAGGCGCAGGATGAACTCGTGCGCATGCGCGGCGCGCGCGGCGGCGATGATCTCCTCGCGCGTGGCATCGGGCTTGCCGTAGGCGATGTTGTCGGCAATCGTGCCGAAGAACAGGAACGGCTCCTGCAGCACGAGGCCGATGTTGCGGCGGAATTCCGAAATGGGCAGCGAGCGGATGTCGACGCCGTCCACGCGGATCGCACCTTCGGACACGTCGTAGAACCGGCAGATGAGGTTGACCAGCGTGCTCTTGCCCGACCCGCTGTGTCCCACCAGGCCGATCATCTCGCCCGGCCGGATCGACAGGTTCAGGCCGCGGATGACCGCGCGGTTGCCGTAGCGGAAGCCCAGGTCGCGCAACTCGATCGCGCCGTTCACCTGCTCGATGTGCACGGGTTTGGCCGGCTCCGGCACGCTGGACACGTGGTCGAGAATGTCGAAGATGCGCTTGGCGCCCGCCGCGGCCTTCTGCGTGACCGACACGATGCGGCTCATCGAATCGAGCCGCGTATAGAACCGGCTGATATACGTCAGGAACGCCACCAGCACGCCCACGGTGATGGCGTTGTGGCTGACCTGGTAGATGCCGAAGATCCATACCACCAGCAGCCCGACCTCGGTCAGCAGCGTGACCGTGGGCGTGAACAGCGACCACACCGCATTGACGCGGTCGTTGATCGTCAGGTTGTGCTTGTTGGCTTCGCGAAACCGCGCCACTTCGCGCTTTTCCTGCGCAAACGCCTTGACCACGCGGATGCCCGGAATCGTATCGGCCAGGACGTTGGTGATCTCAGACCAGATGCGGTCGATCTTCTCGAAGCCGTGGCGCAGGCGATCGCGCACCAGGTGGATCATCCACGCGATGAAGGGCAGCGGCACCAGCGTGACGAGCGCCAGCCACGGGTCGATGGAGACGAGAATCACCGCCGTCATCGCAATCATCAGCACGTCGGTGGCGAAGTCGAGCAGGTGCAGCGACAGGAATACGCTGATGCGGTCGCTTTCGGAGCCGATGCGCGCCATCAGGTCGCCGGTGCGCTTGCCGCCGAAGTATTCGAGCGAGAGCTTGAGCAGGTGCTCGTAGGTGGTCGTGCGCAGGTCGGCGCTGATGCGCTCCGACACGCGCGCCAGCAGGTACGTGCGCGCCCACCCCAGCGCCCACGCCACCAGCGCCGCGCCGAACAGGCCCGACAGGTAGAGCGTGACCAGACCGTAGTCGACCGGCTTGCCGTTCTGATACGGGATCAGCACGTTGTCCATCAGCGGCATGGTCAGGTACGGCGGGACGAGCGTTGCGCCGGTGCCCAGCAGCAGCAGGGCGAAGCCCGCCAGCAACTCCCAGCGGTAGGGGCGCGCGAAGCGCCACAGCCGCAGCAGCGCCCAGGTGGAGGGCGGCTGCTCCAGCTCGCGGCTGCATTGCGGGCACGTGTCTTCGCCGGGCGGCAGCGGCGCCTTGCAGGTCGGGCAGACGTCGGTGTCGGGCCGCGCGGCCTGCGCGCCTTCGGTCAGCGCTGCGCGCTGGGCATCGAACGTGTCGGCCAGGCGCAAGGCTTCGGCATTGTGGCCCAGCGTATAGCGCCAGGCGGCGAGACGGCGCTGGCCGTCAGTCAGCTCCAGCGTGCCCACGCCGGCGTGGTCGGTGTGCGACAGCACCATGCCGGGCGCGATGTCCCAGCTTTGCGGGCCAGGGGCGCCGGGCGCCCGCCCGATCAGGCGGCGGTTCGTAACGACCAGCCAGCCTTGGGTAAAATGCAGCCTTTCGTCCAGATCCAGCTGCAGCCCGGCCAGGACGGCCTCTTCTGGCGCCAGACTCGTGAGCAGTTCGGCGCTCCAGGGGGCGGAAGCTGAGGCAGGAGCCAGGGTGGACGACGGGGAGGACTGGGTCATGATCGGCGCAGAGAATTCAAAAAGCGCGTCCCGACGACCCGAAAAACGGCCCAAAACGGAGAAAGGACGAACATAAATCAGAGCAAGAGTGCGGAGCCGCGCGTCTGCCGGTCCGCAAATTTTTGTTCGCAAGTATACATAGGGGAGCTGCCCGGGCGGGATTGTTGCGTTGCACAACGCGCGCCGCGCTCAAGAGGTCAACGCC
This sequence comes from Ralstonia mannitolilytica, assembly GCF_905397375.1. GTDB lineage: Bacteria > Pseudomonadota > Gammaproteobacteria > Burkholderiales > Burkholderiaceae > Ralstonia > Ralstonia mannitolilytica. The sequence continues at coordinate 432,640 of NZ_CAJPVG010000001.1, read as the reverse complement.
GAAGCCGTTGTAACGTTATTGAAAGGTAACGGTTCGATTCCACGGGCCAATTTCACGGGCGCACCGCCCACTGCCTCAAGCAAATTTGATGAAGAAGAAGGACATTGAGATTCTCGATGTCATGTCGCTGCGCGGCCCGAATATGTGGACATATCGGCCGGTGCTCGAGGCATGGGTCGACATTGGTGAACTGGAGGATTTCCCCTCCAACACGATTCCGGGTTTCTACGAGCGCCTGTCGACGTGGCTCCCCACGCTGATCGAACACCGCTGCAGCCCCGGCGTGCGCGGCGGCTTCCTGATGCGCCTGAAGGAAGGCACGTGGCCGGGTCACATCCTCGAACACGTCACGCTGGAGCTGCAGAACCTGGCCGGCATGCCCGGCGGTTTCGGCAAGGCCCGCGAAACGCCCGTGCGCGGCGTCTACAAGGTGATCGTGCGCGCCTGGCACGAAGAGGTGACGCGCGCTGCCCTGGCGGCGGCGCGCGATCTGGTCATGGCGGCCATCGAAGACCGCCCGTATGACGTCGATGCGGCGGTCGGGCAGCTGCGCGAGATGGTCGACGAGCGCTGCCTCGGCCCGAGCACCGCCTGCATCGTCGACGCAGCGGACGACCGCAACATCCCGTCGATCCGCCTGTCGGACGGCAACCTCGTGCAGCTGGGCTACGGCGCGCGCCAGCGCCGCATCTGGACGGCGGAGACCGACCGCACCAGCGCCATTGCCGAGTCCATTTCGCGCGACAAGGATCTCACCAAGAGCCTGCTGCAATCGTGCGGCGTGCCTGTGCCCGAGGGCCGCATGGTCGACAGCGCCGAAGACGCCTGGGATGCCGCCGAAGATATCGGCGTGCCCGTGGTCGTCAAGCCGTATGACGGCAACCATGGCCGCGGCGTATTCACCAACCTGACCACGCGCGAAGAAGTGGAAACCGCCTATGCGGTAGCCATGGAAGAAGGCAGCGGCGTGATCGTCGAGCGCTTCATCCCGGGCAACGAGCACCGCCTGCTGGTGGTGGGCGGGCGTGTGGCCGCGGCGGCGATGGGCGAGACGGCGTCGGTGGTGGGCGATGGCAAGTCGACCATCGAAGAACTGATCGAATCGCAGATCAACTCCGACCCGCGCCGCGGCAGCACGGAAGACCATCCGCTGAACTTCGTGCGGCTCGATTCGGCCGCGCGCCTCGAGCTCAAGCGCCAAGGCTATGCCGATGGCAGCGCCGTGCCGCCCGCAGGTCGCAGCGTGCTCATCCAGCGCAACGGCAACGTCGCCTTCGACGTGACCGACCGCGTGCACCCGAGCGTGGCCGCGCATGCCGCGCTTGCCGCGCGCGTCGTCGGCCTGGACATCGCGGGCGTGGACCTGGTGGCCGAAGACATCTCCCGCCCACTCGACGAGCAGCGCGGCGCCATTGTGGAGGTCAACGCCGGGCCCGGGCTGCTGATGCACATCCGCCCTGCCGAGGGCACGCCGCGCCCCGTGGGCCGCGCCATCGTCGATCACCTGTTCTCAGACGAGGACGGCGTGCAGGACGACGGTCGCATTCCGGTCGTGGGCATTACTGGCACCAACGGCAAGACGGTCGTGGCGAAGATGGTCGCGCAACTGCTGCAGCTCTCCGGCAAGCACACGGGCCTGGGCTGCAGCGACGGCCTGTACCTGGATCGCCGACGCGTCGAAGCCGGTGGCCGCGGCGACCGTGCCGCGTGGGACGCCTGCCACCGCATCCTGATGAACCGTGCGGTCGAAGCCGCGGTGTTCGAAAACGATAGCGGCATGATCCTCTCGCAGGGTCTGCCGTATGACCGCTGCCAGGTCGGCGTGGTCACCAACTTCGGCAAGCCCGACCACCTGGGCGACTTCTACATCGAAGACGAAGACCGCATGTACAGCGTGCTGCGGACGCAGGTGGACGTGGTGCTCAGGAACGGCGTGGCCGTACTGAATGCAGCCGACGCGCGCCTGGTCGAGATGGCCGGGCTGTGCGACGGCGATGTGATCTTCTTCGCGCTGTCTGCCGACCTGCCGGCCCTGGCGGCGCACCGTGCGGCCGGCAAACGGGCCGTGTTCGTGCGTGACGGCAAGGTGGTGCTCGCCGCTGGCGCGACCGAGACCGCGCTGGTCGACGTGTCGGCCATTCCGCTGACATACGGCGCACGCGTGCCGTTCCAGGTGGAAAACGTGCTGGCTGCCGTGGCGACGGGCTGGGCGCTGGGCATTTCCAACGACCTGATCCGCGCCGGCATCGTCACGTTTGACGTGGGCCAGGTCGACGTGCCGGGCCGCTTCACCCTCATCCAGCACAACGGCGCCACGATCGTCGTGGACGATGCGCACAACACGTCGGCGCTCGAGGCGCTGGCGGCAGCGCTCGACAACTTCCCGGCGCAGCGGCGCACACTGGTGTTCGGCGCAGGCCTGAAGCGCCGCGACGAAGACCTGCTGGCGCAGGGCGCGGTCATCGGCAAGACGTTCGACCGCGTGCTGCTGTGTGAAGACACGAGCGTCAGGCATGACGATGCGCGCTTCGGCAGCCACGCGCGCGCGCTGCTCAAGCAAGGCCTGCAGCAAGGCGGCCGCGTCGCGGAGATCGTCGTGGAAGGCGGCGAACGACGCGAGGCGGTGGAAGCCGCGCTGTCGCAATTGAAGGCCGGCGATCTGCTGGTCCTGCAATGCGACGAATGCGCGATCGAGGGCACGGTCGAGCAAGTCCACCAGTGGATGGGCCGCGCCGAACGCGCAGCCTGAAGCCCCAAGCACAACGAAATCGACGGTATGGAAGTCTCTCGCATCCGGGCCCTGCGCGGCCCGAATCTCTGGTGTCGTCACACGGCCATCGAAGCCATCGTGGCGTGCTCGGACCAATCGCACCTGCTGGCCGAGCTGCCGGGCTTTGAAGACCGGTTGCGCGCACGGTTTCCGGCCATCGGGCCGCTGCGCCCCCATGACGAAGCCGGCGCGCCGTCGATGGCGCATGCGCTCGAAGCGGCGGCACTGGGCCTGCAGGCGGCCGCCGGCTGCCCGGTCACGTTCAGTCATACCGAGCCCACGCTCGAGCCGGGCACGTACCAGGTGGTGGTGGAGTACAGCGAAGAGGAAGTCGGCCGGCTGGCGTTTGAACTGGCCGGCCAGCTCTGCCTGGCCGCGCGCGACGACCAGCCGTTCGACCTGGACGACGCGCTGCACCGCCTGCGCGATCTCGATGAAGACGTGCGCCTCGGACCGAGCACCGGCTCCATCGTCCAGGCCGCCGTGGCGCGGGGCATTCCGTACCGGCGCCTCACGCAGGGCTCGATGGTGCAGTTCGGCTGGGGCAGCAAGCAGCGCCGCATCCAGGCCGCAGAAACCGACATGACGAGCGCCGTGGCGGAATCGATTGCGCAGGACAAGGAACTGACGAAGACGCTGCTGCATGCGGCCGGCGTGCCCGTACCGCTGGGCCGCTCGGTGGGCAGCGCCGAGGAAGCCTGGGCCGCCGCGCAGGAGATCGACGGCCCCGTGGTCGTCAAGCCGCGCGACGGCAACCAGGGCAAGGGTGTGGCCGTGCGCATCCGCACCCGCGAGGAAGTGATGACGGCCTACGAAGTGGCCGCCGAGATTTCCTCCGACGTGATCGTCGAGCGCTACATCCCCGGCCATGATTTCCGCCTGCTCGTCGTGGGCAAGCAGCTGGTGGCCGCCGCGCGCCGCGATCCGCCGCAGGTCATCGGCGACGGCAAGCACACGGTGCGCGAGCTCGTCGACGAGGTGAACCGCGACCCGCGCCGTGGCGAAGGCCATGCCACGTCGCTCACGAAGATCCGCTTTGACGACATCGCCCTGGCCACGCTGGCCAAGCAGGGCCTGACCGCCGATTCCGTGCCCCCCAAGGGCACGCGCGTGGTGTTGCGCAACAACGCGAACCTGTCCACCGGCGGCACCGCGACCGACGTGACCGACGACGTCCACCCCGCCATCGCCGCACGTGCGGTGGCCGCGGCGCAGATGGTCGGCCTCGACATCTGCGGCGTGGACGCTGTGTGCGAGACGATGCTCAAGCCGTTCGAGGACCAGGCGGGCGGCATCGTCGAAGTCAACGCCGCACCGGGTTTGCGCATGCACCTGCAGCCTTCCTACGGCAAGGGCCGCGCCGTTGGTGAGGCCATCATCTCGACGATGTTTGCCGACGGCGACGATGGCCGCATCCCCGTGGTGGCGGTGTCGGGTACCAACGGCAAGACCACGACGGTCCGCCTGATCACGCATCTGCTGGCCTGCAGCGGCCTGCGTATGGGCATGACGGGTACCGACGGCGTCTACATCCAGGGCCAGCGCATCGACACCGGCGATTGCTCCGGCCCGCGCAGCGCCCGCAATGTGCTGCTGCATCCGGACGTGGATGCCGCCGTGTTCGAAACCGCGCGCGGCGGGCTGCTGCGCGAGGGTCTGGCCTTTGACTGCTGCGACGTGGCCGTGGTGACCAATGTAGGCGAAGGCGACCACCTCGGGCTGAACTACATCAGCACCGTCGAAGACCTGGCGGTGCTCAAGAGCGTGATCGTGCGCAACGTGGCGCCGCGCGGCATGGCCGTGCTCAACGCCGCCGACCCGATGGTCGCCCGCATGGCCGACGGCTGCCCGGGCTCCGTGACGTTCTTCGCGCACGACCCCAGCCTGCCGACCATGGCGCTGCACCGTGCGCAGGGCAAGCGCGTGGTGTTCGTCGATGGCGCGGAGATCGTCGCTGCCGAAGGCGCAAGCGAAACGCGCATCGCCCTGGCGGACATCCCGCTCACGCGCAACGGCACGATCGGCTTCCAGGTCGAGAACGCAATGTCGTCGATCGCCGCCGCGTGGGCGCTCGGGATCGACTGGGCGATCATCCGGCGCGGCCTGGCCACGTTCGTGAACGACGCCGCCACGGCACCGGGCCGCTTCAACCTGTTCGATTACAAGGGCGCCACCCTGATCGCCGATTACGGCCACAACCCAGATGCCATCCAGGCGCTGTGCAACGCGGTGGCCACGATGCCGGCCAAGCGGCGGGTGGTGGTGATCAGCGGCGCGGGGGACCGGCGCGACGAAGACATCCGCAAGCAGACGCAGATTCTCGGCGGCGTGTTTGATGACGTGGTGCTGTATGAAGACCAGTGCCAGCGCGGGCGTGCGGATGGGGAAGTGCTGGCGCTACTGCGCGAGGGCCTGGAGGGTGCGCAGCGCACCCGCTACGTTGAAGAGATCCGCGGAGAATTTCTTGCGATCGATACGGCGCTCGGGCGGTTGCAGCCTGGCGACCTTTGCCTGATCTTGATTGATCAGGTGGAGGAGGCGTTGGAGCATATTGCCAAGCGTGTTGCTGAGTGAATTGGAACCCCAGTGAAGTTTGCTGGGGTTTTTGTTGGGATGGTTTTTTTGTCCCTGGGGGAGGCACCACCAACAAAAGAACAAGGCAAAAACCACTCCCAACACACCAAACACATCCTCGCCATCATGTCCACCCCCATCCCCCTGGCCCCAGTGGAACTGGCCAAGTCCTACCGCCTACTCAACCACGGTCCGACCACGCTGGTTACCACCGCCCACAACGGCGTGCGCAACATCATGGCCGCCGCGTGGGCGATGCCGCTCGACTTCGATCCGCCCAAGGTCGTGGTCGTCGTGGACAGCCGCACGCTCACGCGTGAACTGATCGAAGCTTCGGGCGTATTCGCGCTCAACATCCCCACCCGCGCAATTGCCGAGACCACGCTCACGGTGGGCACGCTGTCTGGCCGGGACGGCGACAAGTTCGATGCACTCGGCCTGGCCACGGTGCCCGCCCGCACGATCGACGTGCCACTCGTCGCGGGCTGCGCAGGGTGGCTGGAATGCCGCGTCATTCCCGAACCGCACAACGAGAAGCGCTACGACCTCTTCATTGCTGAAGTGACCGCCGCCTGGGCGGATCCGGCGCTGTTCAGCAACGGCCGCTGGCACTTTACCGATGCGGGCAGCAAGACCGTGCATTACCTCGCGGGCGGAGCGTTCTTCGAAACCGGCGATGCATTTACCGTGGAGGCCAAACAGCCATGAGCGACATCGCCATCCGCCCGTTGATCGATGAGGATGCTGCGGCGTTCAAGGCCCTGCGCCTGAAGGCCATTCAAGATGCGCCGACCGCCATCTGGCCGACGCACGATGAAGAGTCGGGCCGCACGCTGGAGGAAACCTGCAACCGCATCCGGGCGACCGAGCATCAGATCGTGTTCGGTGCATTTGCGGGGCCGGAGCTGATTGGCATTGCCGGACTGCGTCGCGAGCCGCTGGCGCAGGTCGCCCACAAGGCCGTGCTGTGGGGCGTGTTTGTTGACCCGGCGCATCGGCGGGGCGGTATTGCGGGCCGTCTGCTCGACGCCGCCATTGCGCATGCGCGTGCGGCGCGCGTGTTGCAGATCCACCTGTGTGTCAATGCCGAGAACCCGCGTGCGCAAACGCTGTATCGCAACGCGGGTTTCGAGACCTTCGGCGTCGAGCGCCGCGCCATGCGTGTCGGTGACCGCTTCTACGACGAAGAACACATGGCGCTGCGGCTAGATGTCTGAACCGTCAAGCACACGCCATCAGGTCGGCCACGCCCCGGCTGGCTTCGGCGCGGATGCTCGCCACATCGAGCCCGCACACCACACCTTCGTCCACCACAACGCGCCCGCCGATGATGCTGGTGCGCACGGTGATGGGCTCCCCGGCAACCACAGGCGCGAGCGCGGGGTCGTGGAAGCCGTAGAAGCGCGGGTGGTTGATGTTGTAGAGCACCAGATCGGCGGCTTGCCCGACCTGCAGCGTGCCGACCTCACTCAAGCCGAGCACGCGCGCACCGCCTGCGGTCGCCCAGTGAATGACGTCTTCGGCGGTCGTGGCGCCGGCACCTTGCGTGGCACGGTGGATGAGCCATGCAGTGTTGACCTCGCCGGTCATGCTGCCCGATTCGTTGGACGCCACGCCGTCCACGCCCAATGACACCGGCACGCCGGCCGCCGCCAGTTGCGGCACCGGTGCGATGCCGCTGCCCAGCCGGCTGTTGCTGACCGGGCAGTGCGCGATGCCGCTGCCCGTCTGGGCCAGCATGCGAATCTCCGACGGCTGCAGGTGCACGAGGTGGGCAAACCAGACGTCCGGGCCCAGCCACTCGTGCTCGGCCACGAACTCCACGGGCAGACAGTTGTATTTCTCGCGGCAGAAGCGCACGTAATTGTCGGTTTCCGACAAATGCGTATGCATGCGCAGGTGCATCCCGCGCGCGGCACGCGCCAGCTCGACCAGCAATGCCGGCGGCAACGAGAACGTCGGTGTGGTCGGCGCCACCACGACGCGGCGTATCGCATCGGGTGCGTCGTCGTGATAGCGGTGCTTGAGCCGCTCGATGTCGGCCAGCATCTGGTCGAGCGTTTCGGGCTGCAACGCCGTCTTCGAGAAGCCCGGGTGGCTGCTGGCCGATTCGATGGCGCCGCCACGGCAGAGCACGAGGCGCATGCCGAATTCATCGGCCACGTCGAACAGCATGTCGCCCGATTCGGTGCCGCCGCCTGCGTGATAGAGGTAGTGGTGATCGGCGCAGGTGGTGGCGCCCGACAGCAGCAGCTCCGCCATGCCCAGGCGCGCAGCCGTGCGCATCAGCTCCGGCGTGAACAGCGGCAGGCGCGGATACGGCACGCTGGCCAGCCACCCTTGCAGATCCTGGTTCATGCCTTCCGGCACGGCTTTGAGCAGGTTCTGGAACAGGTGGTGATGCGTGTTGATCCAGCCCGGGTAGACGATGCAGTCGCTGGCGTCGATGACGCGCTCGCCGGGGCGGGGCATGAGGTCGGGGCCCATCTCGGCGATGCGCCCGCCGGCGATGCGGATGTCGACCGCACCGGCGCGTGCTGCGTCACCACGCAGGCCGGTCATGACGGCCAAGGGGCGGCGGATGAGGATGTCTTGAGGCGTGTTGTGCATGGAGAGGTCCATTGGAAAATCAGGCGCGGCCCGCCGTGCGCACGACCGACGCGGGCACGTGCGCTTCTTCGGTACCGTTGAGCAGCAGGTTCAGCGCCACCGACACCAGGCAGGCGATGACCACACCGCTGTGCAGGAACGGTTGCGACCAGTCGGGCAACTGCTTGAACAGCGTCGGCGCCAGCACCGGTACCAGCGCGGCGGCAATCGTGAAACCGACGATGAGCACGTTGTGGCGGTTGTGCTCGTAGTCGACGCGCGCCAGGGTCTGGATGCCCGCCGCGGCCACCACGCCGAACATGGCGATGCCCGCGCCGCCCAATGCGGCTGTCGGCGTGGCCGCAATCACGGCGCCCGCCTTGGGCACCAGCGCCACGAGGCACATCAGCACGCCGCTCACGGCCACCACCCAGCGGCTGCGCACGCCGGTGAGCACCACGAGCCCGACGTTTTCCATGAAGGCGATAAAGGGGAATGCGGCGAACATGCCGGCGATGGCGCTGGCCAGCCCGTTGGCGCGCAGGCCGTTGATGGCTTCCTCTTCTTCGATCGGCTTTTCGACGATGTCGCCGATGGCCAGGAACAAGCCCATCGATTCCACCATCTGCACGATCATCACCACGATCATGGTCAGCGCGGGGACCACGGCGAATACAGGCACCCCAAAGTGGAACGGCACCGGCAGCGTGACCCACGGCGCGTCTGCCACGCCGTGGAAGTTGCCCATGCCCATGGCGCAGCCCAGCAACGTGCCGACGATCATGCCCACCAGCACAGCGAGGTTGCGCAGCAGCGGGCTGCCGAAGCGGTTGATGAGGAGGATGGTGGCGACCACCACCGCGGCCACCAGCAGAAACGATGGTGCACCGAAGTTGGCAGCGTTGCGTCCGCCGCCCACCCAGTCATAGGCGACGGGAAAGAGCTGCAGGCCGATGACGGTCACGATGCAGCCCGTGACCACCGGTGGAAAAAATCGCCGCAGCCGCCCCACCAGCGGTGCGGCGAGCAGCGTAAACAGCCCGGCCGCAATGACCGCACCGCACACGCCCGCGAAACCTACGGCAGGGTTGGTGCCGATGGCGATCACCGGCCCCACGCTGCTGAACGCCACCCCCTGCAGGATCGGCAGCCGTACCCCGAACTTCCAGAACCCGATGGTCTGTAACAGCGTGGCGATGCCCGAGCAGAACAACGTGGTGCTGATGAGCACAATGGTGTCCGCCTGCGACATCTTGAGCGCCGACGCGATGATCATCGGTACCGCGATGGCGCCGATGTACGACACCGCCATATGCTGCAAGCCCAACGTCAACATCTGTCGGGTCGACAGAATCTGGTCGACCGGGTGTACGGCTGTTGTCATGGTTGTCTCCTATCGTTGTCATGCCCGGGGCGTGCCAGGAGCCGCCCTCGGGTCAGGGGGATGTCATGTCATGGCATGCTCACGCCGCCAGACACGCGTTGAAACCGTCCTGCAGGGCCGCACGATCGAGGTTGCGGCCGATGAAGACGATCTTGCTGCTGCGCGCTTCGCTGCCCCACGGCTGCGTCGCGCGAAAGTCGATGAGGCTGTGCACGCCCTGCAGCACGTAGCGCTGCGGCTGACCTTTCACCGCCAGGATGCCCTTCATGCGGAACAGCGTTTCCGCCTGCTCGGTGCGCAGGGTGTCGATCCACGTGTGGAAGCGCACGAGATCCACGTCGGCCGGCACGTCAAAACCCACTGACGAGACGCTCGGATCGTGCTGGTGGTCGTGCTCATGGTCATGCTCGTGAGCGCCGGCGTGAGCATGTACATGTTCATGTTCGTGGTCATGTTCATGGTCGTGCGCGTCATGCTCGCCGTGGCCGGCGTCTGCGCCGATCTCCAGCAGCTTCTGCGTCGCCTCGAACGCGCCGACCCCGATGATCTTGTTCAGATCGACCTGGGCGTAGCTGGAGGTGACGATGTCGGCCGTGGCGTTCAAGCCGCGGATGCGCCCGCGCAGCGCGTCGATGTCGTCGCGGCCCACAAGGTCCACCTTGTTGATGACGATGCGGTCTGCACAGACGATCTGGTCGACGGCCTGGTTGTCGACACCGTCCAGCTGCAGGTCGTCCAGATGCGCGGCGATGTGCTTGGCGTCGACCATGGTCACGATGGCGTCAAGCTCCACATGTTCTGCAATCGGGTCGTCGATGAAGAACGACTGCGCCACCGGATACGGATCGGCCAGGCCGCTGGTTTCCACCAGGATGTGGTCCAGTCGCTCGGGCCGCGCGACGAGCTGGCGCACGATGCGCACGAGGTCTTCGCGGACCTCGGCCGTGCAACACACGCAGCCGTTGACCATCTCGTAGATCTCTTCGTTTTCGGAGGCCATGACCAGGCCCCCGTCGATGCCGACTTCACCAAACTCGTTTTCGATCACGGCGATCTTGCGGCCGTGGTTTTCGCGCAGGATGAAGTTCAGCAGCGTGGTTTTGCCGGCGCCGAGAAAGCCGGTGAGGATGGTGACCGGAATCTTGGTGTTCGGGCCGGGAAGCGTGGCGTGGGCCGTGGCTTGGGGTTTCATGTTGTCTCCTTGTCGAGCGTGGGTGGGGTACGGACTAAGGCAGGTAAGGCTTCTTCGCCCCAGCGCAGGGCGGTGCCGGCATCGAGCCCGAACAGGTCGAGCACGCGGCCGAGGGTGTGGTCGATCATGTCGTCCAACGTATTGGGCCGCGCATAGAAGGCCGGTACGGGCGGTGCGACGATGGCGCCCATCTCCGTGACGGCCTGCATGTTGCGCAGGTGTGCGAGCGTGAATGGCGTCTCGCGCGCCATCAGTACGAGCGGACGGCGCTCCTTGAGCGTGACGTCTGCCGCGCGTGTCAGCAGCGTCGACGAGACGCCCGTGGCAATCTCCGCCAAAGACTTCATCGAGCACGGCGCCACAATCATGCCCAGCGCGCGGAACGAGCCGCTGGCAATGCCGGCGGCCATGTCGTCCGCACGGTGGTAATGCGTGGCGCGATCGATCACGTCGGCCAGCTTGTACGGCGTTTCGTGCGCCATCGTCAGCAGCGCAGAACGTGTGACGACGAGGTGCGTCTCCACATCGAGCGCGCGCAGCAGTCCGAGCAGCCGCACGCCGTAGACGAAGCCCGATGCACCGCTGATGCCGACCACCATGCGCGGCCGGGCGGGAGCGCGAGGGTGGCGCGCGCTCATGGACGCGCTCCGGCCTGGCGGAGGATGTCGCCCGCGCGGGCAATCGCCTGCGGATCGATGCGTGCGCGGATGCCTTCGAAGCCGGCGCCGCGCGTGGCGTCGATGCCCATGCGCGAAGTCGTGCCGTGCACGGACGATGACGGATCGAGCGGGCTGCCGGGCAGGCCATCGACCATGAACACATCCTGGTGCGGCTGGAAGTGCGTGGCCATGGCCCACAGCACCTGCTCGTCCTGCTGCAGGTCGATATCGGAATCCACGGCAATCACGGTCTTGAGGTACGGATCCCAGCCGAGCAGCGCCAGCATGACCTGCCGCGCCTCGCCGTCGCGCGTCGGGTTGAGTGCCACGTAGCAATGGAAGTGCGTGCCTGAGTTCGGATAGTGCAGCGCCGTCACCGATGGGAAGCGCGCCTTGAGCTTTTCGCTCATCTCGGCCTCGCGCGGCAGGCGGGCCAGCGTCAGGTGCTCGGCGTACGGGCCGCCTACCACGTCGACCAGCCACGCGTCGCGCCGACGCATCAGGGCATCGATGCGCAGCACATTGTTGGTGGAGCGGTCGGACGAATAGCCGGTGAATTCACCGAACGGGCCTTCTTCTGCATAGGCGGCGGGGTCGATGGTGCCTTCGAGCACGAACTCCGCTGCCGCCGGCACGCCGATGCCGTAGCGCGGCGTGCGGACGATGTCGAGCGGCGCGCCGAGCAGGCCACCCGCCACGGCGCGTTCGTCGGCGCCAAAGGGCAGGCGGGCGGCGGCGGCCAGCATGAACAGCGGATGCGCGCCTACCACCATCGCCACGCGCAGCACGTCGCCGCGTTCGCGCGCGGTCTGCAGCATGCGCCACAGGTGGCCGCGCGAGTGCAGGCTCGTCGCCAGTGCGTTGCGTGCGTGGCGCATCGAGCGGTGATAGCTCATGTTGGCCACGCCCGTCACCGGATCCTCGGCCACGATGATGGCGTTGGTGATGTAGGGCGCGCGGTCGCTCTCGAAGTGCTTGATCATCGGCAGCAGCGCAACGTCGACCGCGTCGCCTTCGATCACCTCGTCGGTGATGGGGCCGTGCGAGACGACACGCGGTGCGATGGGTGCATTGGCGCGTGCCTGGAAGGCATCGTGCAATTGATGCGGCAACACGTCGAACAACCGTGCCAGCCGTGACCGCGAGGCAAAGACGTTGGTGACCAGCGGTACCTGCAGGCCGCTGACCTGCTCGCAGACCAGCATGGGGGTCTGGTTGCGCGCAGCAAGCTGATCGATGACGGCGGTGACGTCCTGGTCGGCGGAGATGCCGTGGCGCACCGTCAGCACATCTTCGGGATACAGCTCGCGGTAGAGATTGGCGAAGACGTGGAAATCCTGGCCTTCGCCAAGCCGGGTCATGCTCATGGCACACCTCGCTAGAGGCGGGCGCCGAACACCACAGAGGCACGGCGCCCGCGGGATCGGCGCTCAGGCCGCTTCTGCTGTCTGGACGTAGGTCGACTTCAGGCGAAGCTCCGCCTCGGCCAGGTCCTTGGGCGGCTTGGTGGGTTCGATGCCGACCAGTCGCGCAATGTTGTTGCCCAGATAGTCTTCGAGGTGGTCCTCATCGATGCCCAGCCCCTGCGGCGGCGCCGAGCACAGCACCTCCAGCTCGCGCAGCCACATGCCGGGCTCGTTGGGCGGCGAGTCGGTCCCGAAGACGATCTTGTCGCGCGGCAACTGCTTCGCAAACTCGACGATGCGCGACTGGAAGCACCAGCCGGATTCGCAGTACACGTTGGGCGTGTCCATTGCCATCCAGAACGCTTCGAACGAGTAGTTGCCGCCGGTCTGGATGCCGAAGTGGCCGATGATGAAGTTCACCATCGGGAACTCGCGGATGATCGGGTAGAACATCGTCGGGATGGTGTACGGGCCGTCGCCGGTGTGGATCAGCACCACGATGTTGTACTTGGCGCAGACCTTCATCGCGGGGCGCAGCCAGTCGAGCGCGCGGTCGGGCCGATAGCCGTGCATGTTGGCGTGCAGCTTGACCATCTTGAAGCCGTATTCCTTGATGTGGAATTCCAGCTCCGCCGCGCCGTTCTCCGGGCCCCAGCGCGGGTTGTAGGTGAAGTTGCCGATGAAGCGGTCCGGGTACTTCTGCGTGAGTTCGGCGATGTACGCCATGTAGTCGCGAATGCCTTCACGGCCGCGGCGGTTGCCGTCCCGGTAGCCGGTGTTGCCCGGCGGCGGCTGGATGAAGCCCATGTCGATGCGGCGCGGCTTGCCGTTGATCATGTACGGGCCGTCCATCAGCTGGATCATGCGCTCGCCATTGAACGGCGTGCCGGTGTGGCGCCAGGCCTCGTCGACGAGGTTGGTTGGGTGCAGATGGGTATCGATAATCATGTGTTGCGCTCCGTGCGGTCTGCGGTGGCTCAGGCGGCAGCCAGCGCGAGCTGCGCTTCGGCTTCGGCCACGGTCTTGGGCGGACGGGTCGGCTCCAGGCCGATCATGCGGGCGATGTTGTTGCCCAGGTAATCCTCGAGCGTGTCTTCATCGAGGTTCAGGCCCTGCGGCGGGTCCATGCACAAGACTTCCAGCAGACGCAGCCACATGCCGGGCTCGTTGGGCGGCGTGTCGGTGCCGAACAGGATCTTGTGCTTGGGCAGCACCTTGGCGAATTCGACGATGCGCGACTGCAGGCACCAGCCCGATTCGCAATACACGTTGGGCAGCTCCATCGCCCACTGCATCGGCTCGAACACGTAGACGCCGCCGGTCTGCACGCCGAAGTGCGCCATGATGAAATCGACATTCGGGAAGCGCTTGATCATCGGAATCCATTCCGACGGAATGCTGTAGGGGCCGTCGCCCGTATGCAGCTTGACGGGCACGCCCAGCTCGGCGCATTTCTCGAACGCGGGCATCACCCAGTCCAGCGCGCGGTCCGGCCGGTAGGCGTGCATGTTGGCCTGCATCTGGACCATCTTGAATCCGTGCTCCTTGACGTAGCGCTCGATGGCCTCCACGCCGTTCTGCACGCCGCAGCGCGGGTTGTAGACGAAGCACCCGATGAAGCGGTCGGGGTAGGTCTGCACCATCTTGAGCGTGTACGCCATGTAGGCGTCGATGGACTCGCGGCCCGAAAGCTCGCCGTCCGTCCACGTGTAGATGGTGTTGCCCTGCGGCGGCTGGATGAAGGCCTTGTCGATACGGCGCGGCTTGCCGTTGATCATGTAAGGGCCGTCCATCATTTCGAGCAGGCGCTCGCCGGTAAAGGGGTCGCCGTCGTGCCACCACGCGAGGTCCACCAGGTCGGTGGGGTAGCAGCTGATGTCGATGATCATCGTTGGATCTCCTGATGACTGGGAGGAAGCGCGTATGGCTTCCCGGTGAGGGCAGGCACGTCCTGCAGCGCGGCGCTCTTTGCTAGGCGTGTGCCTTCCCCTCGCCGGATCGCGTGATGCCGGATGCGTGCTGCTTGGGGCGCAGTATCGGAGTCAGGGCCGGGGGCCGGCCAATACTATTTGGCGGCGGTCTTGATACGTTGCCGATATCGGCAAGTCGGTCGGCAGGCGGCGGGTGCTCAGGCGCCGAGCGTGTTGCGCGCGAGTTGCTGCACTGCGTTCACCACCGCCTGTGCGCGCTCACCCTGGCCGCGCTGCCAGACGGCATACAGGTTGTAGTGCGCCGGGATGGCGACATCGGTCAGCCGCACGAGGCGCCCGTGTTGCAGTGCATCGGCCGCCAGCAGCCCACGCACCAGCGCCACGCCAATGCCGGCTTCGGCGGCCGCGACCATGTTGGCGGCGTTGTCGAACGCGGCCACCACGGCGGGCTCCAGCGGCTCCAGTACGGCGGCGTCCAGCCATGGAATCCACGAGCGCCGCGTGTAGCCCAGCAGCGGCAGCGTCATCGCGGCCGACGGCGCCAGCGGCGCCTGCACGCCATGCCGCTCCAGCAGCGCGGGCGCCGCCACAGCGGTGACGTGGTCGCCACAGACGAGCGCCATCTCGCAGTCATCCCATTCGCCATAGCCGTAGCGCAGCGAGACATCCACGCGCTCGAACGAGGGCCGCTCGCCGCGCGGGGTTGAGAGGAACATCACCTGGTAGCCGGGCAGGGCCGCGAGCAATTGCGGCAGCCTCGCATTGAGCCAGCCCTGCGCCAGTTCGCTGTCGACATCGACGATGAGCGTTTGCGGCACGTGCCGGTTGCGCACCGAAGACAGCGCCCGGTCCACCTGCCCGAAGCCGTCGGTCAGCATGCTGGCAAAGAGCTGGCCCGCATCGGTCAGCACGATGCCGCCCGCCTCTCGCACAAACAGCGGCTGGCCGATGAACTCCTCCAGCGAGCGGATCTGCTGGCTGATCGCGCTGTGCGTCAGGTCCAGTTGCTGCGCGGCCTTGGTAAAGCTGCCGGTGCGCGCCGCCTGCAGGAAGGCATGCATCGACTGGATCGACGGATAACGCTTGTACATGGCGGCGGTGGGTGAGCTGTTAGTTCGACTTACACGGGCTGGCAGAAATCGTCGCTGGCGGGGTGCCGGTGCGCGGCTTCATATTGCAGCCAGGCGCGGCCGCACAAGACGGCCCGATTCTGGAGGAGACAATGATGACCGAGATTATGGTCAATGGCGCGCCCCATGCGCTGGATGACGCCGATGCCGACATGCCCCTGCTGTGGGTGCTGCGCGATCGGCTGAAGCTGACGGGCACCAAGTTCGGCTGCGGCGGCGGCTTTTGCGGGGCGTGCACCGTTCATCTGGATGGCGCACCGATCCGCGCGTGCATCACGCCGGCATCGGCCGCGGCCGGGCACAGCGTGACCACCATCGAAGGCCTGTCGAAAGACGGCACGCACCCGCTGCAACGCGCCTGGGTGGCCGAAGACGTGCCGCAATGCGGCTACTGCCAATCGGGGCAGATCATGTCGGCCGCTGCGTTGTTGGCGGCAGGCGCGCCCGTCAACGACGAGACCATCACGAATGCCATGGCCGGCAACATCTGCCGCTGCGGCACCTACGGGCGTATCCGCCAGGCCATCAAGCGCGCCGCCGACGAGCGAGGCAAGGCATGAACGCGCCGCGTGACTTGCATGCACCGTCGCGCCGCCGCTTCCTGCAGCAGAGCGCGCTGCTGACGGCGGGGCTGGCGGTCGGCTTTCGCTTGCCCGATGCACTGGCCGCCGGCAAGGATGGCGCCGCGGGGGGATTCGAACCCAATGCGTGGGTGCGCGTGCTGGCCGACAACACCGTCAAGATCGTCGTCCACAAGCACGATTCGGGCACCGGCACGCAAACCGCGCTGGCCGCCTGCGTGGCCGAAGAGCTGGATGTGGACCCGATGCGCATTGCCGTCGTCACGCCGGAAGATCCGTTCTTCCAGGACTACATCCATCCGGTCTGGAAGGTGTATTCCACCGGCGGCAGCACCAGCGTGTCGCTCGAATATACGCGCCTGCGGCAAGCCGGCGCCACGGCGCGCGCGATGCTCATCAGCGCGGCGGCGCAACGTTGGGGCGTGCCCGTGGCCGCTTGCAGCACCGCAGACGGCACCGTCATCTGCAATGCCGACGGCCGCAAGGCCACCTACGGCGAACTGGCCGATGCGGCGGGCCGTCTGCCTGCGCCTGCCAACGTGACGTTGAAGGATCCAGCGGACTTCAAGTACATCGGCAAGCTCAGGCATAAGCGCGATGCGCTGGCCAAGGCGACGGGCCGGTTCCAGTACGGCATCGATGTGTCGTTGCCCGGCATGCTGGTGGCGGTCGTGCAGCGTGCGCCCATGCCCGGTGCACGTGTGCGCCGCATCGACAGCGCCGAGGCGTTGAAGGTGCGCGGCGTGCGCCAGGTCATGACCATCCCGATGCGCGCCGATGTGCTGGGCGGCAACCAGGAAGGCGTGGCCGTGCTGGCCGACGACTACTGGGCCGCCAACAAGGGCCGCGCGGCCCTCAAGGTCGAGTGGGACGACAGCGCCTTCGCCGATTTCGACAGCGGCCATGTCGCGCAGCACCAGGCCGCATGGCTTGCCAGCGGCAAGGCGCGCGTGGTGCACAGCGTGCAGACCGGCAACACGGACGTGGCGATGGCCCACGGCGCCAAGCGCATCGATGCGGCGTATCGCATGCCGTACAAGCAGCAGAATCCGCTGGAACCCGTCAACATCACCGCGTGGTTCAAGGACGGCGCCATTCAATACTGGGGTGGCATCCAGGTGCCATCCACGGCGATGGAAGCTGCCGAGGTGATCTGCGGCGTGCCGCGCGAAAAGGTGGTGCTGCACGAGATGGTGTCGGGCGGCAGCTTTGGCGCGCGCGAGAGCAAGTACTGGCTGTTCGAAGTCAGCTACCTTGCCAAAAAGACGGGCGTGCCCGTCAAGCTGATGAACAGCCGCGAAGACGAGATGCGCGCGCTGTACGGCCACCCCGCCACGTATCACCGCCTCGAAGGCGCGCTTGATGCGCAGGGCCGGCTCGATGCGCTGCGCATCCGCGCGGTGTCGCCCGCCTCGCCGGAACAGTGGGAGCCAGGCTACTTCGACCGCCCCGATCGCATGGACTACAGCACCACCGAGGCCCTCTCGAAGTGGGATTTTCCATATCGCGCCAACCACATGGACATCGGTTGGGTGCGGCACGAAACGGGCATCCCGACGGGCTGGTACCGCGCCGTCAGCTTCATCCCCAACGTCTTCGCCACCGAGAGCTTCATCGATGAACTCGCTGTGGCGGCCAGGCGCGATCCGGTTGATTTCCGCGTCGCTCACATGGCCGACCGGCCCCGGCATGTCGACGTGCTGCGCGCCGCCGCACAGCGTGCGGGGTGGGGAAACATGGCGCACGGCCACGCACTGGGCGTCGCCACGCATCAGGCGTACGACAGCTACATCGCCGTGGTGGCGCAGGTGGCGCGCAAGGACGGCCGCGTCGTTGTCGAAAAGCTCACCTGCGTGGCCGACGTTGGCCTTGCGGTCTCGCGCACGGGCGTGGAGGAGCAGCTGTACGGCGGGCTGATGTGGGGCCTCGGCCATGCGCTGTTCGATCGCATCGACATCCAGGGCGGCGCGGTGCAGCAGAGCAACTTCCACGACTACCCCGTGATGCGCATGTCGGACATGCCCGCCATCGACATCGTCATCGTCGATGGCAACCGCGACAAGCCCGGTGGTGTGGGCGAGCTGGCCAACCCGCCGGTGGCGCCCGCCATCGCCAATGCCATCTTCCGGTTGACCGGCAAGCGGCAGCGCGAAACGCCGTTCAACTTCGGTCTGAAGGCGTAGGGCATACCGTGGACATCCGCCTGCTGCGTTATTTCTCAGTGCTGGCCGACGAGCTGCACTTCGGCCGGGCGGCGGCGCGCCTGTTCATGTCGCAGCCGCCGCTGAGCCAGCAGATCCGGCTGCTGGAAGACGAGATCGGCACGCCGCTGTTTGTGCGCAGTCACCACCGCGTGGAACTGACGGCCGCCGGACGCACGCTCAAGGAGCAGGCGCCGCTGGTGTTCGCCCAGCTCAACCGCGCGCTGGACCTCACCCGGCAGGCGGGCCGCGGCCAGGTGGGCGAGCTGGAAATCGGCATGATCAGCTCGGTGATGGTGGGGCTGCTGCCCGAAGCGCTACGCCAGTTTCGCGAGCGCTACCCCGGCGTCGAATGGCATCTGCAGGAGATGACCCCCGCCGCGCAAGTGGCCGCGCTCAAGGAGCGCCGCATCGATGCATGCATCTTCCGGCTGGGGCAGGAAGACCCCGCCGTGTGCAGCGAACTGCTGCAGCACGAGCCGATCGTGATGGCACTGCCGGCCACACACCGTCTGGCCGGGCACACCAGCCTGGCCCTCGGCGACTTTGCCGGCGAGCCGTTTGTTGCGTTCGAATCCAAGCGATCGCGCTTTGCCGATCATCTGCTGCATCTGTGCATCCAGGCCGGCTTTGCGCCGCTCGTGCGCCAGCAGGTGACCGAAGTGCAGACGCTGTTGGCGCTGGTGAGCGCGGGCTTTGGTGTGGCGCTGCTGCCGGGCTCGACGGCGAACCTGGCGCCGCCCGGTGTGGTCTTCCGCCCGCTGGAGCCGGCGCTGCCTGCTGTGCCGCTGTACGTCCACTATCGTGTGGACGATCACTCGCCGGTGCTCAAGGCGTTTCTGGAGACGCTGCGGGAAGTGAGCGGCACGGCCGGGGACGCCGTCGCCGCGCAGCCTCAGCCCGCGCGGGCCGGCCGATAGTCGGTCGGTCGCATGCCCGTCCATTTGCGGAACGCGCGGTGAAAGGCGCTCGGTTCCGCAAAACCGACCGCGGCGGCAATGTCCGCAATCGTGCGCCGCGTGTCCTGCAGCAGGCCAATGGCGATGTCACGCCGCAGGTCGTCCTTGATGGATTGATACGTGTGGCCCTCGAGCTTCAGGCGCCGCCGCATGGTGGCCTCGGCCACGTTCAGTTTGAGCGCCATTGCGTCCGACGCGGGCCAGCTGGCCACGGGCAGATTGCGCAGCGTCTTGCGCACGCGCGCGGCGAAGGAATCGGGGTTGCGGTACTTGACGATGAAGTTGCCCGGCGCGTCGCGCAGGAACGTCTTGCTCGACGCGGCCGTCTGAATGACCGGCAGGTCCAGAAAATCGGGCGACAGGTCGACGTACGACGCATCGTGCCTGAACACCATGTCGTCGCAGAACATCAGGCGATATTCCTGCGCATCCTGCGGCGCCGCACAACGGAAGCGCGCGGCAATGAACGGAATGCGCCGCCCCACGAGCCAGCACACCAGCCCGTAGACCATGATGAGCCACGTGGCGTAGGTGAACATGGGCGGCACCCGCGTGCCCTTGCGGTGCACAAAGACGAGGCGCACACGCTGATCGTCTTCTTCAACGCGCACATGCAGATCGTCCAGCACCAGGCGCAGAAAACCCGTGGCCCGGGCGAGCGCCTGCCGGCCCGTGCGGGCGGTCAGCGCCGCCTGCGTCATCGCCACGAAGCTGCCCCAGCGCATGGGGTGCGCATCCTGCCCGAAGAACTCGTCGTCCATGGCCTGCGCAATGCCGGCCCACAGCGCACCGTACTGCGCCGATGACACGCGGCTGCGCGGCTGCGCCAGCATCTGCGGCGTGATGCCTGCGGCGGCCATGATGGGCTGCATGTCCACGCCATGCGCGCGGGCGCGCGTCACGGCCTCGTTGACGAGGCTGACAGAGACGGTTCCTTTTTCGTTGTTTTTCATCGGTATGGCAAATCCGCTCACGCAAGTTGATCGTGACGGGCATCGAAGCCGCCCAGCCGCGTGCCTACACTTTTTCCCCATCGAACCGGAGCGCCGCGGGCTGCACAGTGTAAGGCGCCTGCACAGGCAGCGTCACGCGGCACCGGTCAGCAAACAAGCAAGAGCCAAGCGATGGACGACCTCTATACCGAAGAGCAGCGGATGATCCAGGACGCCGCGCGCGATTTTGCCACCGAGCGCCTGGCGCCCAACGCCGCGCAGTGGGACCGTGACGGCGCCTTGCCCGACGAGGTGGTGCGCGAGATGGGTGAGTTGGGCCTGCTAGGCATGATCGTGCCCGCGGAGTGGGGCGGTTCGTACACGGACTACGTGGCCTATGCGCTCGCGCTGGAGGAGGTGGCCGCCGGTTGCGCTGCCAGCGCGACGATGATGAGCGTGCACAACTCGGTGGGCTGCGGCCCGATCCTCAAGTTCGGCACCGAGGCGCAGAAGGCGCGTTACCTGCCGGATCTGGCCACTGGCCGCGCGATTGGCGCGTTCTGCCTGACCGAGCCGCATGCCGGCTCCGAGGCCAACAACCTGCGCACGCGTGCGGTGCTGCGCGACGGCAAGTGGGTGCTCAACGGCAACAAGCAGTTCGTCACCAACGGTGCACGCGCGAACATCGCCATCGTCTTTGCCGTGACGGACCCTGAGGCGGGCAAGCGCGGCATCTCCGCCTTCATCGTGCCGACGGACACGCCGGGCTTTCACGTTGGGCGGCCCGAACACAAGCTCGGCATTCGCGCGTCTGACACCTGCCCGATCACGCTGGAAGACTGCGCCGTGCCCGAAGAGAACCTGCTGGGCGAACGTGGCGAGGGCTTGAAGATCGCGTTGTCGAACCTGGAAGGCGGACGCATCGGCATTGCCGCGCAGGCCGTGGGCATTGCGCGCGCTGCGTTCGATGCGGCACGCAACTACGCGAATGAGCGCATCCAGTTCGGCAAGGCGCTGCGCGAGCACCAGACCATCGCCAACATGCTGGCCGACATGGCCACGCGCCTGAATGCGGCGCGCCTGCTCGTTCACCACGCGGCGCGCCTGCGCAGTGCAGACAAACCGTGCCTGTCGGAGGCCTCGCAGGCCAAGCTCTACGCATCGGAACTGGCGGAAGAAATCTGCTCCAACGCCATCCAGATCCACGGCGGCTATGGCTACCTGGCCGACTACGCCGTCGAGCGCCACTACCGCGATGCACGCATCACCCAGATCTACGAAGGCACCAGCGAAGTCCAGCGGATGGTGATCGCGCGGCACGTGTAGCACGGCCCGCGCACATCGACCGCATACGAAAGAGCGCAAACGCGCCGACCAGGAGACGACGATGAACGAACCGGTATCTGCAGCACAGGGTTTTGTGGAAGCGCGCGATTTTCTGCTGCGCCATCGCACCGACTACGACCGGGCGTATCGCGAGTTTGCGTGGCCGACGCTGGACACGTTCAACTGGGCGCTCGACTACTTCGATGTGATGGCGCGCGGCAACGACAACCCGGCGCTGTGGATCGTCGATGACGCGCATGGCGAAGGGTTGAAGCTGTCGTTTGCGCAGATGTCGGAGCGCTCGTCGCGCATGGCGAACTTCCTGCGTGGGCTTGGCATCGTGCGGGGTGACCGTCTGCTGCTGATGCTGCCGAACCGTGTCGAACTGTGGGACGTGATGCTTGCGGCGATGAAGCTCGGTGCGGTGGTGCTGCCGGCCACGACGCAGCTTTCGCCGGATGACGTGCGCGACCGCGTTGAACTGGGCGGCGCGCACTGCGTGGTTGTCGACGCGGCGGAGCTGCACAAGTTCGACAGTGTGGATGCAAGCGTCAAGCGCATCGCCGTGGGCGCGCAGCGCGAAGGCTGGATCGACCTGGCAGCAGCATACGAGGCGCCCGCCCAGTTCGTGCCCGAGGGGCCGACCAAGGCGACCGATCCGTTGCTGCTGTACTTCACCTCGGGCACCACGTCCAAGCCGAAGCTGGTCGAGCACACGCACCAGAGCTATCCGGTCGGCCACCTGTCGACGATGTACTGGATCGGCCTGCAACCCGGCGACATCCACTGGAACATCAGCTCACCCGGCTGGGCGAAACACGCGTGGAGCTGTTTCTTTGCCCCGTGGAATGCGCAGGCCTGCGTGTTCGTTTACAACTACGCCCGCTTCGTGCCGAAGGACACGCTGGACGTGCTGGTGCGCTTCAACGTGACCACGCTGTGCGCGCCGCCCACCGTGTGGCGCATGCTGGTGCAGGAGCCGCTGGCCACCTACGCCGTCAAGCTGCGCGAGATCGTCGGTGCGGGCGAGCCGCTGAACCCCGAGATCATCGAGCGTGTGCGCAGCGCCTGGGGCGTGACCATTCGCGACGGCTTCGGCCAGACCGAGACCACCTGCCAGATCGGCAACACGCCGGGGCAGCCGGTCGTGCCGGGCTCGGTCGGGCGCCCGCTGCCCGGCTACCGCGTGGAACTGGTCGACCACGACGATCAGCCCGCCAGCGAAGGCGAAATCGTGCTGCCGCTCTCGCACCGCCCGCTCGGCTTGATGCAGGGCTACGCCAACAACGCCAAAGCCACGGCCGAGGCCATGCGCAACGGCTATTACCACACGTCCGATGTGGCGATGCGGCGCGACGACGGCTACTTCGTCTACGTGGGTCGCACCGACGACGTGTTCAAGTCGTCCGACTATCGGCTGAGCCCCTTTGAGCTGGAAAGCGTGCTGATCGAGCACGAGGCCATTGCCGAGGCCGCCGTGGTGCCGAGTTCCGATCCGCTGCGGCTGTCCGTGCCCAAGGCGTTCGTGACGGTGCGCCAGGGCTATGAGGCCGGCCCCGAACTGGCGCGCGCGGTGTTCCTGTTCTCGCGCGAAAAGCTGGCGCCCTACAAGCGGATCCGCCGGCTGCAGTTCAGCGAGCTGCCCAAGACCATCTCCGGAAAGATCCGCCGCGTGGAACTGCGTCGGCTGGAGCTTGAACGCACGCCGCAACCGGCTCGCCTGCCCGGCGAGTACTGGGAAGAAGACTTCGCCTGATTTGCCCGTCCCGCATTGAACCCATTACCGCTACCGCCACCGCAACCGATACCGAATCGCCAGGAGACTCCCATGAGCGCCGTTGCTTCCCTCGCTTCCGCCAAGCCTGCTGCACAGCAGGACACCCCGCCCACCGTCAAGCTGCTGATCGGCGGCGAATTTGTTGAATCGCAGTCGAAGGAATGGCGCGACATCGTGAACCCCGCCACGCAGGAAGTGCTGGCGCGCGTGCCGTTTGCCACGGCCGGCGAAGTGGACGCGGCCATCCGCTCCGCACACGCTGCGTTTGCCACGTGGAAGAACACGCCGGTCGGCGCGCGCATGCGCATCATGCTGAAGTTCCAGGCGCTGATTCGCGAGCACTCGCCGCGCATTGCCCGCACGCTGACGGCCGAGCAGGGCAAGACGCTGCCCGATGCAGAAGGCGACATCTTCCGCGGGCTGGAGGTGGTGGAGCATGCGTGCTCGGTGGGCTCGCTGCAGCAGGGCGAATTCCTGGAGAACGTGGCGGGCGCGGTCGACACCTACACGCTGCGCCAGCCGATTGGCGTGTGCGCGGGCATCACGCCGTTCAACTTCCCGGCCATGATTCCGCTGTGGATGTTTCCGATGGCCATCGTGTGCGGCAACACGTTCGTGCTCAAGCCTTCGGAGCAGGATCCGCTGTCGACCATGCAGCTCGTTGAGCTGGCGCTGGAAGCCGGGGTGCCGCCGGGCGTGCTGAACGTCGTGCACGGCGGCAAGGACGTGGTGGATGCGCTGTGCACGCACGAGCATGTGAAGGCGATTTCGTTTGTCGGGTCCACCGCGGTCGGCACGCATGTGTATCGCCTCGGCAGCGAGCACGGCAAGCGCGTGCAATCGATGATGGGCGCGAAGAACCACGCCGTGGTGCTGCCGGACGCGAATCGCGAGCAGGCCATCAATGCGCTGGTGGGTGCGGCCTTCGGCGCAGCGGGGCAACGCTGCATGGCGACCTCCGTCGTCGTGCTGGTGGGCGCCGCGCAGCAGTGGGTGCCGGATCTGATCGCCAAGGCAAAAACGCTCAAGGTGAATGCCGGTGTCGAGCCGGGTACCGATGTCGGCCCCGTCGTGTCACGCGCCGCCAAGCAACGCATTCTCGGGCTGATCGAATCGGGCGTGCAGCAGGGCGCCACGCTGGCGCTCGACGGCCGCAATGTGCGCGTCGCGGGTTACGAAGACGGCAACTTCATCGGTCCCACCGTCTTTACCGACGTGAAGACCGATATGGACATCTACACCAACGAAATCTTCGGGCCCGTGCTGCTGGTGCTGACCGCGCCTACGCTGGACGATGCGATTGCGCTGGTCAATGCCAACCCGTTCGGCAACGGCGTGGGCCTGTTCACGCAGAGCGGTGCGGCGGCGCGCAAGTTCCAGAGCGAGATCGACGTGGGGCAGGTCGGTATCAACATTCCCATTCCGGTGCCCGTGCCGTACTTCAGCTTTACCGGCTCACGCGGCTCCAAGCTGGGTGACCTGGGCCCGTACGGCAAGCAGGTCGTGCAGTTCCACACGCAAACGAAGACGGTCACGGCGCGCTGGTTTGACGACGCGGTCGATGCCGGCGGCGTAAATACCACCATCAGCCTGCGCTGATCGCACCGGGAGCGTTGACATGAAAATCGCATTCATCGGCCTGGGCAACATGGGTGCCCCGATGGCGCGCAACCTGCTCAAGGCGGGCCACGCGCTGACCGTCTTTGATCTGAATACGCAGGCCGTGGGCGCGCTGGTGGAAGCCGGTGCCATGGCCGCTGCATCTCCCAAGGACGCCGCGACGGGCGCGGAAACCGTGATCACCATGCTGCCCGCCGCCGCGCATGTACGCCACGTGCTGACGGCGGAAGACGGCGTGCTGGCGGGTATCGCCAAGGGCGTGCCCATCATCGATTCGAGCACCATCGACCCGGCCAGCGTGAAGGCGTTTGCCGCGCTGGCGGCCGAGCACGGCAACACCTTTGTCGATGCGCCGGTCTCGGGCGGCACGGGCGGCGCGGCAGCCGGCACGCTGACGTTCATGGTCGGTGGCACCGCACAGGCGTTCGAGCAGGTGCGTCCGGTGCTGTCCGCCATGGGCAAGAACCTCGTGCATTGCGGCGACACCGGCGCGGGCCAGGGCGCGAAGATCTGCAACAACCTCGTGCTCGGCATCACCATGGCCGGCGTGGCCGAAGCCATGTCGCTGGGCGAGGCGCTGGGCATTGACCCGAAGGTGCTGGGCGGCATCATCAACACGTCGACGGGCCGGTGCTGGAGTTCAGACACCTACAACCCGTTCCCGGGCGTGATCGAGACCGCGCCGTCGTCGCGCGGCTACACGGGCGGCTTTGGCACCGACCTCATGCTCAAGGATCTGGGCCTGGCCGGTGACGCAGCAAAGTCCGTCCGTCAGCCGGTCTACCTGGGCGCGTTGGCGCAGCAGCTCTATCAAACCGTGAGCAGCAAGGGCGATGGCAAGCTGGATTTCTCCGCCGTCATCAAGCTGTATCGGAAAGACGGAGCGGCGTGATGATCGAACTGGAAACGCTGCATGAGGGCACCGTCGCAGTGCTGACGCTCAAGCGTCCGCCGGCCAACGCGTTCACCCCGGAAGGTCTGCTGCAGCTGCAAGGCACCGTCGAGCGATTGAACGCCGATGCACGCGTGCGCGCCATCGTCGTCACCGGCGATGGGCCGAAGTTCTTCAGCGCGGGCGCCGACCTCAACACCTTTGCCGATGGCGATCGCGATGTCGCGCGCGAGGCCGCTGCACGTTTCGGTGCCGCGTTCGAGGCGCTGCAGAATGCGCGCCCGGTGGTGATCGCCGCCATCAACGGCTTTGCGATGGGCGGTGGCCTGGAGTGCGCGCTGGCATGCGACATCCGCATCGCCGAGGCCCATGCCAAGCTGGCCGTGCCGGAGACGGCCGTCGGCCTGCTGTGCTGCGGTTGCGGCACGCAGACGCTGCCCTGGCTCGTGGGTGAGGGCTGGGCCAAGCGCATGATCCTGACCGGCGAACGCGTCGATGCGCAGACCGCCCTGCGCATCGGCCTGGTGGAAGAGGTGGTGGAAACGGGCGCTGCTCGCGAAACCGCCATCGCCATGGCGCTGCGGGTGACGACGTTGAGCCCGCAGGCCGTCACCTTCAGCAAGCAGCTCATCCATCAGGCGCGCAATGGCGTGCCGCGCAGCGCGGCGCTGGCCGTGGAGCGCGAGCGCTTTGTCGATCTGTTCGACCACCCGGACCAGCGCGAGGGCGTGAATGCCTTTCTGGAGAAGCGCGCGCCGCGCTGGCATTCCTCACACGAATCGGAGACGCTGCAATGAGTGCCGTCCAACTGCAGGCGGCGACGCCCCAGGCCGCCGCTGCCGAGCCCGAGGTGTTGATGCGCGTGGTGAACCGCGTGGCCGTCATCACCTTGAACCGGCCGTCTGCGCTGAATGCGCTGTCGCACGGCATGGTGCGCCAGTTGGCCACGCTACTGGAGCAATGCCGCCATGACGACGGCATCGCCGCGCTGGTGCTGCGCGGCGCGGGCCAGAAAGGCTTCTGTGCCGGCGGCGATGTGCGGGCGCTCTATCAGCTGGCGCAACAGGGCCGCATGGACGGCGACGACGGCTGGCTGCAATTCTTCGTCGACGAATACCGGCTCGACTACGCGCTGCACCAGTTCCCGAAGCCCATCGTTGCGCTGATGGATGGCATCACCATGGGCGGCGGCATGGGCCTCGGGCAGGCCGCACGGCTGCGCGTCGTGACCGAGCGCACGAAGATGGCGATGCCGGAAACGCGGATCGGTTTTCTGCCCGACGTGGGCGCCACGCGCTTTCTGAGCGTGATGGCGCCCGAGCTTGAGCTGTATGTCGGCCTGACGGGCGTGACGCTCACCGGCGCCGATGCGCTGCATTGCCACCTGGCCGATATGTGCGTGCCTGCCGAATGGCTCGCCTCGTTCGAAGACCGCCTGCAGCGCATGCCGCACGATGGCGACCTCATGCAGGCGTTGCGCCGCGTATTCGAGCCGCCGTGCAACATCGTTCCGCACGCGCCGCTTGCACAGGCGATGCCGTGGGTGTTGCGCTATTTCGACCGGCGGTCTTCGGTCGATCGCATTGTGGCCACGCTGCGAGAGAGCCTCGAACGCGAACCGGCACGCGAGCCGCGCCAGTGGCTGCAGGCGACGCTTGACGCCATGACCACGCATTCGCCGACGATGCTGCATGTCACGCGCGAAGCGTTGCTGCGGGGCCGGCAGTTGTCACTGGCGGAATGCTTCCAAATGGAGCTGGGCATCGTTGCGCGCGGAATCCAGGAAGGCGATTTCTGCGAAGGCGTGCGCGCGCATCTGGTGGATAAGGATCACCGGCCCGGCTGGGCGCCGGCCACGCTGCCGCAGGTGCGGCCCGAGCGGGTGCGGCATTTTCTGACGTCGCCCTGGCGGGCGGAGGTACATCCGCTGGCGGGGCTTGGTTGAATCGCCGGGGGTCGGTATGCCCGAAAATGGCGGGTCGTCCACCTCCATGCTGGTCGATCCGCAGGCCAGAGCGAAGCCACCTTGACGTTGCCGCCTGCCAACCTGCATGGCGGCCAGGTTTCGGTGCCCGGCGTCAGATGGTTGTCACAATCGCGGTGCTAACTGGACGGATGCTCTGCCACCCCAGGAGGCTCCCATGGCGACATCCGTCGATTCATTTCAGGTGAAGGTGTATCAGGGCGACAGCGCCGTGCTGTTCGCCTTTGATGTGGCCGATGCCGATCGCGCCGATCTGGCCGGTTTTGCCATCCAGTGCACGCCGCAGGGCGGGGCACCTTACTGGGTGCCCAACCGGCTCACCTTCGACACGCCCATCCATGCAGATGCGCCGCTGAAGGCCGGCCACTATGCCGATTCCATCGACGCGCCGTTTCAGTCGTTCCACTGGGTCCACTTTCCGCCGCATGCCGCTGCGCAGCTGACTTACACCGTGCACGCGCGCTACTTCGCGTCGACGAACCCTGTGCAATTGGAGACGCGCGCCACGCGCACCGCCACTGTCACGCTGCAGCAGCCGATGAGCGATTGGGCCACCGTGGGCATGGTGCGTGGGTATGTGTCGTCGCAGGCGTTCATCGATCACTACGGCGGCAACACCGCGCTGGCGCCGGACAAGCGCGCGCAGACAAAATCGCCGCTGCTGTACGACACGCAGCCGTATCAGAACAAGTACGCCTACCTGGGCGCCACCGGCCGCCGTCTCATCATCGATCTGCTGAACCAGTGCCATGCGTCCGAGGGCTACGGCATCGACGTGCTGGCCTATGATCTGGACGAGCCCGACATCATCCGTGCGATTGCGTGGCTTGCGCAGAACGGCCGCAAGGTCCGCGTGATTCAGGACAACTACGTCGGCACTGGCGCCAGCCCGACGGGCCATGGCACCGCCAACGCGTTTGAGACGCAAGCGACTGACTACTTCCGGCAGGCCGGCGCCGATGTCCGCCGCACGCACCTGGCGCGGTTCCAGCACCACAAGGCCATCTTGCTGCGTGATGCGGCCGGCAAGCCGGTGCGCGTGCTGGCCGGTTCTGCCAACTTCTCGCTGCGCGGGTTGTATGTGCAGGCCAACAGCGTGCTCGTGTTCGAGCAAGACGCCGCGCAGCTATATGCGCAGGTGTTCGAGCGTCTGTGGGGATGGATCGGTCAATACGGTGAAGACGCCGCCGGCAGCCGCAAGGTGGCCGCAGCCTTCCGCGCCGACGCGCTGGCCGCCAGCTGGCAGGCGGTGCCGCAAGGCAGCACGCCGCGTGCGCGCTTCGGCTTCTCGCCGCATCAGACCGATGCGTTGCTGACGGAAGCGGCCGACCGCGTGAAGGGCGCGCTGTCGTCCGTGCTGTTTGCGGTGATGGCCACCGATGGCGGCGGCGAGATGCTGACCACGCTCGAACAGGTGGTGCCGCACAAGGCTGGGCTGCTCTCGCTGGGCGTGATCGACAAGCAGGGTGGTGTCGATGCCTTTGCGCCCGGCCGCGATGTGCCGTCGCAAACCGTGTCGTTCGCGTATTTGAAGGACGAAGCGCCTGCGCCGTTCAAGCAGGAAGTGGATGCCGGCACCGGCCAGCACATCCACCACAAGTTTGTCGTGTGCGATTTCAATGGCGATGAGCCGGTCGTGTTCTGCGGCTCGTCCAACCTGTCAAAGGGCGGCGAAGAGCAGAACGGCGACAGCCTGATCGCCATCTACGACCCGGCCATCGTCACGGCCTATGCGATCGAGGCCATCCGCCTGTTCGACCACTACCGCTTTCGCGCGGGGGAATCGAAGGCCACGGCCGACAAGCCGCTGGTGTTGAAGCCGACCGGCGCATGGGCCGACCCGTACTACGATCCGCAGAACATCAAGTTCACGGAGCGCACGCTGTTCGCCAAGTCGGGCACAGCGCAGGAGGCGGTAGTTGCGTGACCGATGCCGGCGGCGGTGCGTGCAGCCTTATACGCGTCGCTGCCGGTCGCCCCACCACGCATCGCGCAGCCGGCGCTTGGCGATCTTGCCGTTGTCGTCGCGCGGCAGTGCTGTGGTGAATTCAATCTGGCGCGGGATCTTGAAGCCTGCAATCTGCCCGCGCAGCCATTCGATCACGGGTTCGGCCTGCGGGTCTTTGCGTTCGGTCTGCACCACCGCGACGAGGCGCTCGCCGTATTCATCGCACGGCACGCCAAAGACGGCGCAGTCGACCACATCGGGGTGGCGCAGCAGCGCATGTTCGATCTCGGCCGGGTAGATGTTCACGCCGCCCGAGATGACCATGTCCGATGCGCGGTCGCACACATACAGGTAGCCGTCGGCATCGAGATAGCCCATGTCGCCGAGCGTGACGAGGCCGTCGCGCTCGATCTTGCGGCGCGCCTCGTCGTTGCCGCGGTAGGTGAAATCGGGGTAGGCGGGCTGGCGGCTGTAGATCAGGCCGATCTCGCCCGTCGCGCATGGCGTGCCGTCTTCGCGCAGGATGCGCACCTCGGCGTCGCACACCGGGCGGCCCGCGCTGCCGGGGCGGGCGGCTGCGTCGCGCGGGTCCATCACCGTGATCATGCCGGTTTCACTCGACGCATAGGTTTCATAGATGACGGGGCCGAGCCAGTCGATCATCTTGCGTTTGATCTCCGGCGCGCACGGTGCACCGGTGGACGCCACGAAGCGCAGCGAAGACAGGTCGTAGCGGCTGCGTTCTTCCTCCGTCAACTTGAGCAGGCGCACATACATGATCGGCACGAGGTAGACGGTGTCGATGCGGTAGCGCTCGATCTGCTCGAGCACGCGCAGCGCATCGAAACGCGCGTTCACCACCAGCAGCTCCGCCATCTGCGCGGCTTGCTGAGCGAAGAGGCTGGGTGCGCTGTGATAGAGCGGCGCCGGCACCAGCGCACGGCAGCCCGGCACGATACCGAACGTGGCCGCCACCACGGCACGGGCCTTCTGCAGATGCGCGTCGAGCTGGTCGAGCGGCACGGCCTGACGCACCACGCCCTTGGGCCGCCCGGTAGTGCCCGAGGTATAGGCCATGTGCCCGCGCGGCGATACCAGCGGCCCGTCGTACGGCGTCTGCAGCGCAAGCCAGTTGGCATAGCCGTCGGCACGGTCGGTGCCTTCGGCGTCCACGCGCAGCAGCTGCACATGGGCCGGCAGCAGCGGTTCCGCCGCGTCGACGAGATCGCGATGGCCGATCAATACCTTGGCGCCCGAATCGCGCACGAGGAATTCCACCTCGGCCGGCGTGAAGTGCCAGTTGATCGGGCAGAAGTAGCATCCCGCGATGCGGCAGGCGTGCATCACGTCGATGTAGGCCGGTGCATTGCGCAGCTGCACGCCGATCACGTCGCCCTCCTGCACGCCCATGCGGCGCAGACCGCCGGCAAGGGCGGCGCCGCGCGCGAGCAGCGTATCGGCGTCGGTGGGGCGATCGTCGAAGATCAGGTGGGCGGTCATGCGTGTCTCCGTGGTGACGGGCGCGAGGTCTCGGTGCCTCGGTCTGGCTGTGGTTCGAATCTACGCAGCATGCCGGATTGGACGGCGCTGAACAATCTGCTTGGGATTGCGCACACTGGTGAATGCCATTGAACAACGCCGAGCTGCTGTTCCTGCCCCGCCATGGAGCTCAAGCTCATCCACCTGTTGGTCGAGATCGTGGAGGCGCGCAGTTTTACCTCCGCCGCGCAAAAGCCCGCCATGACACGCTCGAACCTGAGCAGCCGTCTGAAGGCATTGGCGCGCGAAACCGGCGCGCAGTGGCAGCGCCGCTGCACGCGCGGCCTGGAGCTCACGCAGGCCGGCGAGCCGCTCTTTGAGCACGGACGCCGCACGTAGCAAATTCCTCTCCTGCGTCCGGCGTCACATCGGTAAGAGCCAACGCCCGTATCACTATTGCGCAGAGTCGCGCATAAGACGCTGGACACCCGTTTCGGCCGTTCGTATGGTCATTCACGGAAGGGCCATCCGAATGCGAGGCGGAGACCGGCGATGGCAACGGAGAAGAGCATGCAGACCACAGTGAGCGCGAACAAGGGGCGCGTGGAAGTGCGCGCAGATCGGGGCGAAGACGGCAGATGGCACAGCGAATTCCGGTTCATTCCCACAGACGGCGCACCGACGGGATGGACCGCCTCTGGGCTGCCGGAGGGTTTCATATCGCTTGGGATGGCGTTGAGCGCCGGCATCCTCCTCGGACGGATGTCGGCCGAAGGGTGGAAGACATAGCACGCATCCGGCCGCGCATCAGCGGTGGGGCGGCTCCAGCGCGAGCCACTGGGTGAGCCAGTCCACCGTGCGTGCTGCCGCGTCGATGCGGTACGACGGGCGGCCGTCCTCGAAGAAGTGGTGCCCGCCGCCAGGGTAGAGCACCAGTTCCGCCGGGGCTGCGTCGGTGGCGGCGAGCGCGGTGAAGAGCTGCTCGGCTTGCCCGCGCGGGCAGCGCTCGTCGTCCATGCCTTGCAGAAGCAGCATCGGCGTCACGGTATTCGCTGCACACGCAACCGGCGACAGGCGGTTGTACGTCTGCGGCGCGTCCCACGGGCTGCCGTCCAGCGCGTAGGGGTCGGCATACGGGCCCGAATCGGATGTGCCGAAATGGCTGCGCAGGTCGGCCACCGGCGCGGAGACGATCGCAGCGCGGAACCGGTCCGTCGTGCACGCCGCCCATGCGGCGAGATAGCCGCCATACGATTTGCCGGCAGCCGCGAGCATGCCGTTGTGCACGCCACTCGCGTGCAGCGTATCGGCCACCGCGAGGTGCTGCGGCAGGTCCAGCTCACCCCACCGGCCGCGCAGCCTGTCGCTGAATGCGCGGCCGAAGCTGCTCGAACCCACGGCGTTGACGGCCACGATCGTCCACCCGTGCGACCACAGGATGTTCCAGTACGGGTGTGATGCGAACGACAGCAGCACGTAGCTCGCCGGCCCGCCATGAAAGTCGATCAGCAACGGCCCCGGTGTGTGCGGCTGCGCACTGCGGATGACCCAGGCCCAGACCGTCTCCTCACCGCCCGCATCGCTCTTCACCACAAAGGGTTCGTAGCGCACCTCGGGCAGGCAGCGCTCGTACCACCATGCGTTGAGTGCCGTGAGTTGGCGCTCTTCACCGCTGCCGGCGTCCCAGACGTGCAGCTGCCCGGGCTCGCCGATCGACTCGGCCACGAAGTACAGCGTGTCGCCCGCGCGACTCATGGCCGAGATGTGCCTGAGGCCGGACAACACCGTCTCGGTGCGTCCGGACGCCGCGTCGATGCGCGCCACCTCCTGCAGGCCGTTGCGGGCGGCGATGGTCTCCACGGCATCGGACGCGGCAGACCAGTGCAGCGATTTGCCGGAAACCACTTCGATGTCCGCGCTGCCGAGCCCGCTGACGCTGCCCGTGCCGAGGTCGAGGCACCACAGCCGCGTCTGGGAATCTCCGCCGCACTCGCTGCCCGCAAAGGCGATGCGCTTGCCATCCGGCGAGGGCACCGGGTCTTGCACGATGGCCACTTCGTGCGTGAGCTGGCGCGCATCCGTGCCGTCGCGGCGCAGGGTCCAGATGTCGGTGCGGTGCGCCATCCTGCCTTCGCGCGTGCGTGTGTAGTACAGCGATTCGCCATCGGCACTCCACGTTGCGTGCCGGACTTCGTAGCGCCCCTGTGTGAGCTGCCGGTGCGCGCCGCTGCCGGCATCGACGGTAAACAGGTGCGTACGTTCATCGAGCGTGAAGCCGACACCGTCCAGCTTGTACGGCACTTCCGTGATGACCTGCACACCTTCTGCACAACGCTTGCCGTGCGTCGTGTCCGGCGGGTCGACGTGCGCGAGCGCGATGGCCAGCAGCGACCTTCCATCGGGCGCCCAGGCGAAGGTCTGCACGCCATTGGGCAGGTTCGTGAGCCGGCGCGCCTCGCCGCCGTGCGGGCGGATCGTGTAAATCTGCGGCGGTCCGCCGTCGCGGTCGGAAAGAAAGGCGATGGTGCGCGCATCGGGCGCCCATTGCGGGGCGCTGTCGAGCGCGGTGCCGCTGGTGAGCTGCCACGGCGGTTCGTCTTCGTTGCCGGCGATCCAGAGAGACGATCGGTATGCGTCGGCATGGGCGTCGATCGATTCCACGCAATAGACCGCGCGCTGTGCCGGGCACGCAGCCAGGCCGGTGATGCGCTCATGGTGGAGGATGTCGTCAACGGAGAAGGGGCGCGTCATGGCAGGTCTCACTGGGCGGGGCAAAAAAAAGGGCCCCGCAACGCATCGGCGAGGCCCGGGCCGGACGATGTTGCGGGCTTACTCCTGGCGACGCTGCTCTTCGTCGCGGCGCTCGCGGCGCTGTTCTTCATCGCGCCGGCTTTCGCGCTCGCGGTCTTCCTCGCGCCGGTTTTCCGCCGAGCCGCCCTCGCGGCGTTCCTCGTCGCGGCGGTTTTCGTTTCGGGACGTCTGACTGCTCTTGTCTTCGCTACGCTTCTGGTTGGACATCATTTGCTCCGTCGTTGGTGCAGGCAACAAGTCCTGCATGCACGATGCAGCAATGCGTGTGCCGCTCGCCGGACGCACGCCGCCTCTTGCCAGAGCGGCCAGGCCCGTGCATTGCGTTGTCGTTGGCTCCACTCGACACAGGAGTTCCTATGACCACCTCCGCCAAAGACCATCTGCTCGACTGGTTGCGCGACGCGCACGCCATGGAAGAACAGGCCGAACACATGCTGCGCTCCCAATCGTCGCGGCTCGAGCATTACCCGCAGCTCAAGGCACGCATCGATCAGCACATCGAAGAGACGCGGGAGCAGCAGCGCATGGTGAAGTCGTGCATCGACCGGCTCGGCGGCAGCACGTCGGCCATCAAGGACATGGCCGCGCGCATCACCGCATTCGGGCAGGGCCTGAGCGGCATGTTCGTCTCGGACGAAGTCGTCAAGGGTTCGATGGCAGGCTATGTGTTCGAACACATGGAGATCGCGGCGTATACGACGCTGCGCGCGGCGGCCCAGCACTGCGGCGACACCGAGACCGTGCGCGTCTGCGACGCGATCCTGCCGCAGGAGCGCGCCATGGCCGAATGGCTGTCGCAGCATCTGCCTGAAGTGACCCAGGCCTTCCTGACCCGCGCACAGACGCCTGGGCTCGAGGCCAAGCGCTGAGCGCGGGTCGCTCCGATGGCCGACATCCGCTGGATCTTCGTGGCGCTGCTATGCGTGGTGGCGCTCGCCTATGGCGCCCTGATCTAGCGCGCCGTGGGCGGCCGCGCGGGCAAGCGGCTGCATTCCCAGCCGGCGGTGTCGCAATGGAGCGGGTCCGGCCAATTCGAGGCCCGGCCCGCGAGCGGCGCAGCGCCGAGGGGGTTCACGGCTGATGCCGGTCGCCGCTCAGCAGCAGATGCGCCTGCTCGAGGCCGTCGCGCACGGCTTCACCGCGGGTCAGCCAGCCGCGCCACGCCTGCGTGAGCTGCGGCATCTCGATGCGCTCTGCGCCCTGGAGCACCGTCACCCGCGGCAGCCACACGCCTTGTTCGTTCTGGATCGCGTACACGAGGATCGTATAGCCGGCGTATTCCGCGCGCGCATCGGGAAGGTCGGACATGCGCGGCGCTGCATTGTTGTCAGAGGCGGGGGAAGCCATGTGCATCACCATCCCAGGTCCACCAGCATGGGGGCCGGCCGCGAACGCGGCACGGCCGCTTGCGAGGCGACGGCGCCGGGTATGGCGGCCGGGTCGTGCACCAGCGAATAGGCTGCAATGGCTGCGAGTGTGGTCACGACGATGGTCAGCAGTTCCTGGGTTTCCATGCGTGCTCTCCTGAAAGGCCCCTCCGCACCACGCCGGAACGGAAGGGCCGGCTCGAGTTGCGGGTTGCGGATTACGCGGTACCTTCTTCGTCCTGCGCGCCCATCTCGCCCAGTTCGGCGCCGGTGCGCGGGTCGGTGGCGGTGTCGGAGGCCTGGCGCTCCTTCATCGCCTGCAGCGTGGCGAGTTCAACGTCGCTCAACTGGACCGAGGCACTGCCGTCGCCGCCTGGGTCGGCCGGGATGGGCGGCTCTTCGACAAGCTCCAGGCCCGTGCCGCTGTTCCATGGCGCCTGCACCACCGGTGCCCCACGCGACATCTTGAAGTACGCATCGCTGAACTCCGGCACCGGCGGCAGCTTGCCCGGAGGGAAGTTGCCCGAGATGGAATACAGCGCCTTCTCGAACGACTTCTGGTGCGCAATCTCGCGTGTCATCAGGAAGCCGAGCGCCTCGCGCACGCCGGGGTCGTCGGTCACGTTCATCAGGCGCTCGTAGATGATCTTTGCGCGTGCCTCCGCGGCGATGTTCGAGCGCAAGTCTGCGGTGGGCTCGCCGATGGAGTCGATGTACGCGGCCGTCCAGGGCACGCCGCCGGAGTTGGTCAGCGCCGGACCGCCGCCATAGAGCACCTGCGTGACGTGGCTGTCGTTGCCAGCGCCGTTGAGCTTGCGGTACAGCTCGGCCTGTTCGTCCACGGCTTCGGCCAGCTCACCCTTGGCCCCGCGATTGAGCATGGCCACGATGGTGCCGATCACTTCCAGATGGCTCAGCTCTTCGGTGGCGATGTCGTAGAGCATGTCTTTGCGGCCCGGATCCTCTTCGGCCACCGCCTGCGTGAAGTAACGCATGGCCGCGGCCAACTCACCTTGAGGGCCGCCAAACTGCTCAAGTAGCAGGTTGGCGAGGCCCGGGTCGGTTTCGCTGACCCGCACGGTGTACTGCAATCGCTTGTTGTGCATGAACATGGGATTCTCCTGAGAGCGTGTTCAGGTGTGCGTATGCCGGAGTGGCGAAG
Organism: Ralstonia mannitolilytica; assembly: GCF_905397375.1. Lineage (GTDB taxonomy): Bacteria > Pseudomonadota > Gammaproteobacteria > Burkholderiales > Burkholderiaceae > Ralstonia > Ralstonia mannitolilytica. Next base: position 395,966 of record NZ_CAJPVG010000001.1, on the reverse strand, counting down.
GTCTGTCCGCAACGGCTGTTCCATCGCGCGCGGCCTTTGTGTATGCCGCTGCCGGTCGGCCCGGGAACGCCGATTGCGGATACCCGCAGCGCCACGCCCCTCCCTCCCATTGCGCCCATGGACGACAGTCTCCCCCTCGTGCACGACAAGCCTTCTGCCTCTGCCTGCGTGGTCGCGCAGGTGCACGACGTGCTCGAAGGGCGGCGCCGAGGCTGGCGGGTGCTGGCGCCCCTCATGGGGCCGGCCATCGTGGTGTCGGTGGCGTATACCGACCCGGGCAATATCGCGACCGGCATCCAGGCTGGCGCCGGCTATGGCTACCAGCTGCTGTGGGTGGTGGTGGCAGCCAACGTGGTGGCGATGCTGTTCCAGGCGCTGTCGGCGCGGCTGGGCATCGTCACGGGTCAGAACCTGGCGCAGCTGTGCCGCGCGCATTTGCCCGCGCCCGCCGCCCTGGCGATGTGGCTCATCAGCGAGCTGGCCGCCATGGCGACCGACCTGGCGGAGTTCGTCGGCGCCGCCGTGGGCATCGCATTGCTGACCGGCATGCCGCTGCTGCACGCGATGGTGGTGGCCGGCGTCGCGACCTATCTGCTGCTGACATTGCAGGCGCGCGGCTTTCGCAGCGTCGAACTGCTGATCGGGGCGCTGGTCGGCGTGATCGGTATCTCTTACATCATCCAGGTGTGGATGTTGCCCATTGCGTGGGGGGCGGCGCTGCGCCAGGCCGTGATGCCGTCTGCCATGCCGCCGGATGCGCTGATGCTGGCGGCGGGCATCGTGGGCGCGACGGTGATGCCGCATGCGCTCTTCCTGCACTCGGGGTTGACCGATACGCGCGTGCGCCCGCGCAGTGCGCGCGAGACTGCGCAACTGGTGCGCTATTCCAACGTGGAGGTGGTGGTGGCGCTGGCGGTGGCCGGCTGCATCAACCTGGCGATGGTGCTGGTAGCGGCCAGCGCGTTTCACGACGCACATGCCGACGTGGCCAGCATCGAAACGGCCTACGTCACGCTCATGCCGCTGTTCGGTGCGGCGGCGGCGGTCGTGTTCGTGGTGGGGTTGATCGCCTCGGGGCTGTCCAGTTCGGTGGTCGGCACGCTGGCGGGGCAGATCGTGCTGCAGGGCTTCCTGCACGTGCGCATTCCAGTCTGGCTGCGGCGGCTGATCACCATGGTGCCGGCGTTCATCGTCATCGGGGCGGGGGTGGACGCGACGCGGGCGCTGGTGCTCAGCCAGGTGGTGCTGAGCATGGCGGTGCCGTTTCCGATGGCGGCGCTGGTCTGGCTCACGGGTCGGCCCGATGTGATGGGCCCGCACGTGGCCGGCCGCGGCGTCGTGGTGCTGACCACCGTGGCCACGGTGCTGGTGACGGCGCTGAATGCGGTCGTGGTCATCAACAGCGTCTTCTGAGCGCCGAGCGCCTCAACGCACCACTGTCGGCCTCTGCTTGACAGTGTGCTCCTCCGGCGGGGCCGTTCGGGGCGCATCGCCCGCGTGGTCGCAGCGGGCGGCGGCAGGGTGGTGGGTGGCAGGAAGCATCCGCTCGGCGCCCCGGACTTTTCGTCCTACCTGCTGCAGGCGGTCGACTATTCCGCCATGCTCACGTGTCTCAACGCCGTGCAGGCTGCGGGCACGGACGACGCCGACCGCGTGATGGCCAAGCTCAGGTCGATGATGATCGACGACATGTACACCCAGGGCGGCTACGTGCGCGCCGACGGCATGATGCTCCACGACATCTGCCTGTTCGGGGTCAAGAAGCCGTCGGAGTCGGTGCGGCCGAGGGACTACTACAAGCCCGTACAGACGATTCCCGGGGAGCAGGCATTCCACACGCTGGCCGAGTCGACGTGCGCGATGGACGAGAAATAGCGCGGAAGCCGCTCAGCGCTGCTCTGTGTCGCTGCCCACGTCGATGCGCTTGAGCCCCACGTTGGCCGGCCCATGCAGCACGGCGCCGTCCGGGCCGAAGCGCGAGCCGTGGCAGGGGCAGTCGAAGCTCTTCTCCAGACTGTTCCAATGCACCATGCACTTCAGGTGCGGGCACGCGGCATCGAAGGTGTGCAGCACGCCGTCCTGGCTGCGGAAGGCGGCGACATGCCGGCCGATCGCCTTGACGACATGGCCTTCGCCCAGCGGGATGGCGTCCAACGCCGTGGCGGCGGCGCCGCCCAGCCAATCGGCATATCGCGCGGCGACGTTGGCGTTCTCGCGGGCATATTCGAGCGCGGCCGACAGCGACCTGCGCGACGGGTCATACAGCGCGGCCCAGGCATTGTCGCGGCCGCGCACGAGGTCGCAGATCAACATGCCGGCAATGGCGCCGTGCGTGATGCCGTTGCCGGAGTCGCCGGTGACCACGTAGACATGCGCGTCGCCCGGGTTCCGCCCGATGAAGGCGACGCCATCCACCGGCTCCATGACCTGGCCCGACCAGCGGTACAGCGGGTCGTCCACCACCGGGAAGCGCTGCTGCGTCCAGCGGACGAGCCGGGCAAAGCGCGCGTCGGCATCGTCGGCCTGCCCGACCTTGTGATCTTCGCCCCCGCTGATGAGCAACTGGTGATCGGCGTCGAGGTCCCCGGCGATGCGCACGTAATGGTAGGGGTCGGGCGTATCCCAGAACTGGCAGTTCGGCATGTCGCCCCGGCGCACCTTCATGGCGACCACGAACGTGCGGTAGGCCGCCTGTTTGGTGTGGATCGCAAACCGGTCGATGAACGGCGTGTTGGTCGCCACCACGACGCTGCCCGCGCGTATGCGGTGGCCATCGGCGGTAAGCACGCGGGCGGGGCTGCCGTCTTCGACGCCGGTTGCGCGCGTCTTGCCGTACACCTGGCCGCCGCGACGGCGGATGGCCTCGATGAGGCCGCCAAGATACTTCAACGGATGCAACTGGCCCTGCCGCGGAAACCGCAGCGCCGAGCGCAGCACCGCCTTGCCCGTCTGCACGGCGCTCACGCGCTCGACATCCACGAGCCCGGCGCGATGTGCCGCTTCGAACTCCTTGGCCAGCACGTCCTCATCCTCGGGCGATTCGACAAAGAGGTAGCCGTCCACCCGCTCGAAACCGCAGGCGATGGATTCCGCCGTGCAGATCGTCTCGATCCGGTCGATGGCGGCGGCGTGGCTTTGCGCGATCATGTGCGCGGCCTCGCGGCCGAGGTGGTCCTCGATGTGGAAGTAGCGGTCGTCGAACGCCGTCATGAGATGCGCCGTGGTGCGGCCCGTTTCACCGGCGCCTGCCGTGTCGGCGTCCAGCACGATGACCGATGCGCCGGCTGCGGCCAGTTCATAGGCGACCGACAGCCCGGCCATGCCGGCGCCAATCACGCAGGCATCGCAGGTCGCATCGCCCTGCAGCGGCGCGCTGGCCAGTTCGGTGTTTGCCGCCCAGTAAGAAGTCGTGGTGCCGCCATGGTTTGCCATTGTCGTGCTCCGTCGGAACGTGTGCCCTGCGTGCAGCGAGATTCGTGCCGCTGGCGGCACACGGCGTCGTGCGTGGATCACTCCCCGGGGCGGGCACAGCGAATAAGCAAAGACGAAAACGGTCGTTCGCACGCCGCGGGCCTGCCCATATGCTCGCCGGAACGACCTTCCGGAGACGCCAGCATGACGCAGCCATCCCTGAGCACGATCGCCCCCGCCTGGAAACTCGACACCGTTGCCGTGCACGGCGGCTACAGCGCCGACCCGACCACCCGCGCGGTGGCCGTGCCGATCTACCAGACGGTGGCCTTTGCGTTTGACGACACGCAGCACGGCGCCGATCTGTTCGACCTGAAGGTGCCGGGCAACATCTACTCGCGCATCATGAACCCGACCAACGATGTGCTGGAGAAGCGCATCGCCGCGCTCGAGGGCGGCATCGGGGCGCTCGCGCTGGCGTCGGGGCAGGCGGCTGTCACGTATGCGATCCAGACGATTGCGGAAGCCGGCGACAACATCGTTTCGGCCAGCACGTTGTACGGCGGCACCTACAACCTCTTTGCGCACACGCTGCCGCTGTCGGGCATCACCACGCGGTTTGCCGATCCGCGCGACCCCGCTTCATTCGAAGCGCTGATCGACGACCGCACCAAGGCCATCTTTGCCGAGACCGTCGGCAACCCGCTCGGCAACATCACCGACATTGCCGCGCTGGCCGAGATCGCGCACCGCCACGGCGTGCCGCTCATCGTCGACAACACCGTGCCGACCCCGTACCTGGCGCGCCCCTTCGAACATGGCGCCGACATCGTCGTGCATTCGCTGACGAAGTACCTGGGCGGCCACGGCACGAGCCTGGGCGGCGCGATCGTCGATTCGGGCAAGTTTCCGTGGGCCAAGCACAAGGCGCGCTTCAAGCGGCTGAACGAGCCGGACGTCAGCTACCACGGTGTCGTCTATACGGAAGCGCTCGGCGATGCGGCGTATATCGGCCGCGCCCGCGTGGTGCCGCTGCGCAATACCGGCGCGGCGCTGTCGCCGTTCAACGCGTTCCTGATCCTGCAAGGCATCGAAACGCTGGGCCTGCGCATCGACCGCATCACGCAGAACGCGGCGCAGATCGCCCGGCATCTGCGCGGCCATGCCAAGGTGGAGTGGGTCAACCACGCCAGCCTGGACGATCACCCCGACCACGGGCTCGTGCACAAATACCTGTCAGGCAAGGCGCCGGGGCTGCTCACGTTTGGCGTGAAGGGTGGTTTTGCTGCCGGGGCGCGTTTTCAGGATGCGCTGCAGTTGTTCACGCGGCTGGTGAACATTGGCGACGCCAAGTCGCTGGCAACGCATCCGGCATCGACCACGCACCGGCAGCTGTCCGAGGCGGAGCTTGCCAAGGCCGGTGTGCATCAGGAGACGATCCGGCTGTCGATCGGCATCGAGCATATCGATGATCTGCTGGCCGATCTGGATCAGGCGCTGGCGCGCGCCTGAAGCCGGGGCGCGGTCAGGCGTTCATTGCCGGCCGCGCACCCACCCGAACACCACCGCCAGCAGCACCAGAAACGGCACACCCACCACCAGCGTCATCCGGAAATCGGGCATCCAAGCGGTGCTCACGATGATGACCGCCATGGCGATCGCGCCAAGCGTGGTCAGCACCGGAAAACCCCACATGCGAAAGCGCAATGCGCGACCCTCGCGCTCGGCGGCCCGCCGGAAGCGCAAGTGCGTCACAAAGATGACGAGCCACGTAAACAGCGCACCGAACATCGCCAGCGACATCATCAGCAGGAACGAGTGCCCCGGCAGCACCACGCTCAGCACCGCCGCCAATGCCGCACCGGAGCTGGACACCGCCAGCGCGCGCAGCGGCACGCCGCGCTGGCTTACCGCGCCCAACGCCTGAGGCGCCTGCCCGCCCCGCGCGAGGCTGAACAGCATGCGCGTCGATACATACAGCTGCGCGTTCATCGACGACAGCGCTGCGGTCAGCACCACGAAGTTCATCACGCCCGCACCCCCGGCAATACCGAGGATTTCCATCACGCGCACGAAGGGGCTTTTGCCCGTGCCGGCCTGCTGCCACGGCACCACGGCCAGCATCAGCGCGAGCGTGCAGAGGTAGAAGAACACCAGCCGGAACAGCGTTGAGCGGAAGGCACTGGTGGCGGCGGCTTCGGGCTCGCGTGCCTCGCCGGCGGCCACGGCAATCAGCTCGATACCGAAGAAGCTGAAGATGCTGACCACCGCGCCGAACCACACGCCATTCCAGCCGTGCGGCAGGAAGCCGCCCGCGCTCACGTAGTTGTGAAAGCCGATCGGGCCGCCGTCGGGTGCACGATAGATGGCGTAGCTCGCCACCGCCAGAAACGCGACGATGGCCACCACCTTGATCATCGAGCACCAGTATTCGGCCACGCCAAACACGTCGACGCTGCTGGCATTGATCCACACCAGCACGGCCGAGAACCCGACGATCCACACCCACGCCGGCACGCCCGGAAACCAGTACGCCATGTACACCGCCACCGCGGTCACTTCTGCACCGATGACGAAGACGACGGCCGCCCAATACGCATAGCGCACGAGGAAGCCGGCCAGCGGGCTCACGTAGTGCTCGGCATAGGCGCCGAAAGAGCCGGTGGTCGGGTGCGCCACGACCATTTCGGCAAGGCAGCCCATGAGGAGCAGCGCGATGAACGCCCCGATGGCGTAACTGGCGATGACGCCCGGGCCGGCCAGTTGAATGGCTGCACCGCTGCCGAGGAACAAGCCGGTGCCGATCGCGCTGCCGATGGCGATCATGGTGAGTTGCGCGGAAGAGAGGCGGTGCTGCAGGCCGCCTTCGCGTGCGGCCAGCGCTTCGAAGCTGCCGGTGGCCTTGGTCATGGTGTTGTCCTGACTGGGGAAAGGCCCGGATGATACGCCGCCCCATGCAAAACGCCCCGCGCGGAGGCGGGGCGTCTTGTACAACGGGGCGGCGGCGCTCAGCGCGCCACGGGCTTGGCGTACTGGATCGGAATGTCTACCCGCGCCTGCGGCAGCGTCTTCTTGAGCTGCGCACGCGCGTTCACGGCCTCCTGGAACGACGCAAAGCGCAGCGTGCTGATGTTCAGGTGTCCGTAATACTCCGCCGACACGGGTGTTGCGGGCAGGGTGCCGACTGCCTGGCGCACGCTGTCGACTGACACCTGCGAGACAACCACCTCGTTGCGGCTCTCGCCAACCACGCCGCGCTCGTTGGCGACTTGCGTGACGGCTGCCGACGCAGCGCCCGCGGCCTTGGTACGCGTGCCGCTGGAAAGCACCTTGAACGACTGCGTTTCGATCTGCACCGTCGGTGCACTTGCGTACTGCGCAAGTTCCTGCGTGCTGAGGTGCTTGCCGACCGCCAGGTCCGCGGCTTGGCAGGCGGCGCCCATCGAGAGGAGCACCGCCAGCGACGCGGTTTTCATAAAAGTTGCATGGATCATGTTGAATGTTCTCCGAACGGGCTCACTTGGCGGCGATCACGCGGTATTCCACGGCCAGGGGCGTGGCCAGGGTCACGGTGTGGGTGCCGCCCTGGGGCTGGTACGTCGAGCAGGCGTTGGTCGGTACGCCGCTGACGGCATAGACCTCCCACGTGCCGGCTGCGTTTTCGCCGTAGAAGGCGTAGCTGCCAAGGCCGTACTTGTTCACGGCATTGACGCCGTTGTTGTAGTAGCCGTTGTAGGGGAGGGACAACGCCGACACCGTGCCCGACGGCGATTTCACAAAGAAGCCGACGCTACCAATGCAGACGGAGCCCGACACCCGCAACTGCAAGGCATCGACCTTGTCAGTGCCCGACACGTTGAACTGGCCGAGCTTTTGCACCGCGCCGTAGTTCAGCTGGTTGACGTTGGCGAACGCCGCCGCGAAATCCGGCACCGACAAGGCAGCCGGCTTATACGTTGTGGTGGCTTTGGCCATCTTCACGGCGGCGGATGCGTCGATCAATCCAAAGCCGTACCACGTCGAATACGCATAGCCAGCGGCGTTGGTCTGCCAGCCGTAGTCCAGGCGTGCGGTGGTGGCGCCGTCAACCAGGCTCGTGCTCGTGTCGGCCGTGGTGGTGTTGCTCGTCAGGTCGATCTTGGCATTGCGGCCGTCGCGATTGCCGTAGTCCGGGTCGATCTTGCGTGCGGTGGCCCGCAGAATTTCACGCACATCGCGCCAGGTCAGATTCGGATTGGCCGAGAGCATCAGCGCAACCACGCCGGACACCGTGGGCGTTGCCGCAGACGTGCCGTTCATGCTCGAGTAGTCGCATTTCGGGTTGTCTTTCAGATTGGTGGCCGTGCCCGCCATCGCAAAGTCATCCAGCTCGTCTGTATTGGCACGGCTGTAGCCGCGCGCGCAGCCGCTGAGGTCGGTGGAGAAGATCTTCGGCCCGGACCCGACCTCGCCGTACTTGCCGCCGTTGCCGGACTCGCCGCCCAGGCCCGTGATCCAGTTGACCGATCCGGCGTTTGAATAGCTCGCCTTGACGCCACGCGCATTGGCAGCGCCCACCAGGATCACGCCCGGCTCAAGCGCTTCGGGGTCATTGGCCGGATTCTCGCAACTGACGAGCCCAGGAACGCCGCCGGCGGCAGGGCACGTCCGCTCCGGCTGCCCTGGAACCACGATCGCGTCATACTCGTTGCCCGCTGCCTTGAGCATCACCATTCCACGGCCGCCGCGCAGGTTCGGGAACGCGCGAACCGCCGTCTGTGCCGAGGTGGGCGTGTCGTACTCCAGGGGCGCCTGCGGGTTCGCACCGTACGACGCATTGATGATGTGGCCGTTCTTCGACCAGGCCGCGCCGCCATAGGCGGCGTTAATGTCGGGGTTCGCCGCGCGCAGGTAGCGTGCACCGCCCAACGTCGCCCGCGGCGCGATCCCCATCACACCCTTGCCGTTCTGCGCCGCGGCGATGATGCCGGCCACGTTGGTGCCGTGCGCGTCCTTGATGTTCGCGGGATTGTCTGCCGGTGTCGGATCGTTCGAGCCATCGTCGAAGTTGTGCGTCATGTCCGAGTTGGCATTGGCGAACAGGTCTTCGTTGTGCACATCGATGCCGTCGTCCAGCACGAGCACGTTCACGCCCTGGCCCTTGACGCCGGCCCGGTGTACGTCTTCCACATCAATGTCGGTCGTGCCGTCGGCGACGAGACCGAACGCCGCAAAGAAGCTGTTCGCCTGCCTGAGCGCCCACTGGTAGGCGTACAGCGGCTCGGTGCTGCCGGTCTGGCAGGCGTACTTGGCATCGACGCCAGTTTCTGCGCAGGTGGATGCGGGCGGCGTGTTGCCGCCGTTGTTGCCGCCGCCAGTGCTGGCTGTGTTGCTGCCGGAATCTCCGCCGCCGCACGCGGCCAGGGCCACGGTGGCGAACAGCGTCAAGGCAAGCGTTTTTCCCGTTATGTCTTTCACGAGACCCCCGTTTTGTCGTTGTGAGTTGTGCGAAGCGCGGGATGCCCGCACCGCTTTGACCTGTTCGACGAAGAGAGGGCACATCGTCCGTGCCCGCCGCAAGCGCATTGGCGCTCGTCAGGTCGGGCCGGATGCTCGCATGCACGACGGGCGCGCTTCAACGAAGAAGGCGCATGCCGTCGCTAACCGGTTCCGCTGTCGCGCGAACCTGTCAGCGCGTCTCAGCCCAGGAGCGGCAAGCGCGGGAGGAGGGAGGAAAAAACGCGTGCGGGAAGAGGGGCGCTGCGCGCATCAGCGCATCTGCATGACCCAGGTGCGCCAGTCCTTGTGCTGCACGAAGGGCATGGCAGCGGCGCGCCCTTCGACGGCCAGCATGCGCGTCTCACGCGGTGACATGCTGGTCGCACGACGGTATGCACGTGCAAAGTTCGAAGCGTCGGAAAAACCGTAGGTCTGCGCGATTTCGGCCACCGAACGGTGTGTCTGCGACCGGTCGGCGAGGATCGCGTGGCACTGTCGCAGGCGCTGCATGCGCAGGTAGTTGAAGAAGCCGCCTTCGCGCTCGAACAGCCGGTAGAGCGTGGCACGCGAGATGCCAAACTGCACGGCCACGCCTTCGGGCGAAAGCGTCAGATCCGACAAGTTGTGCTGCATGTGCCGGCAGATCGATGCAAACAGGCTTTCCCTCACGGACGGCGCATTGGCTTCGGTCACCTGGCAGTTGATGGCGGCCGCAGCCAGTTGCAGGGTGCCCGGGATGACGGCCTGCGCTTCGGCATCGCTCAACTTCCCCATCGACTGATAGAGCGAACACAGGTGATCGCGCAGCAGCCCGACCATCGGGGCGTCGCCGCGCAGCACGCGCATGCTCAGTTCGTCGGGTGCGCGCAGCAGCGGTGCCAGCAGGCGCCGTGGCACGGCCAGGCTCAGAAAGCGGCTGTCGGTCGTGCTGGTGGCGAGCGGCTGCGCAGCGTCGACGATGAACAGATCGCCCGGGCGCGTGGCGCTGCCGCTGTCGCCATCGCGCTGTCCGCAGCTGCCTTCCAGGTAATACTGCAGAACGTAGACATCCACGCCGTCGCGCCCGAGCTTGGAGCGGGAGCGGTCGTAGTGTTGTGCCTGTGCGCTGAGCATGCCCACGCCGGTCTCCCCGCACAGATAGGCATCGACGCTGGCCCGGAACCCCTCCGCGCGCGGCACGGCAGAGCGCGTGTCGAACAGCACGTTGATCGCGTCCCGCCACGCGGCGAATTGATGCTCGCGCGCAAGCGCAGATGTATCGAAGTGCGAATGCGGTGGTTTGCTCACGGCGGTTTCCTCAAAGCCCCCGGCATTGTGCAGAAGTCGTGGCCGATGACGGCATGCTCCAAAAGGAGGGTTTACGCCGCACGCTCGCCTACACCACCGCCAGCCTTGGCCGCTCCGGTCTGGGCATGACCACGTTGCGGCCTGCGGCCTTGGCTTCATACAGCCGTCCATCGGCCAGCCGAACAAGGTCTTCCAGCGTGTCGTCTTCGGCGGCAACGCCCGAATGCACGGCCACGCCGATGCTCACCGTCAGCTGGCCGTACGCACTTCCCGCGTTGGGCTCGTCGGCCGCCAAGACAGCGGCCCGAATGGCTTCAGCCACGCGCACGGCGCCGCTGAGGTCCGTATTGGGCAGCACGGCGCAGAACTCTTCGCCGCCGTACCGGCCGGCAAAGTCGCCGGGCCGCTTGATGCTGTCGTTCACGCAGCGCGCGACGGTGCGCAGCGCGGTGTCGCCGGCGGCGTGGCCGTAGCGGTCGTTGTAGCGCTTGAAGTCGTCCACGTCGATCATCAGGACCGACATCGGCGTGCGGTGCCGGTTGGACCGCAGCCATTCCATTTCCAGCGCGGCATCGAGCGCGCGGCGCGTGCCGAGGCCGGTCAGGCTGTCGGTGTTGGCCATGAGCTGCAGCTGCTGCTCCATCTCGAGGCGCTTGCGCAGCTGCCGCGCAAAGAGCACAGACAGCACCATGAACACCGCGTCGAGGATCAGCACAATGCCGCCGATCACCCAGGCGCGCTGCCACCATTCGGCGTAGATGTCTTCGGTGGCCAGCCCGACCGTGACGATCAGCGGGTGGTCTCCGATATGGCGGAAGCTGTAGAGCCGTTCGATGTTGTCAATGCCGCCGACGTCGATGTAGGAGCCCTCGGGTGCCAGCAGGCGCTTCTGAAACGCGGTGGCACCGGCAACGCTGCGGCCGATGAGTTGTTCGTCGTACGGGCGGCGCATGAGCAGCGTGCCGTCGGTGCGCACCAGCGTCACGGCCGCGTGCGGGCCGAGGTTGATGCCGTCGAAGAGCCGGCGGAAGTAGTTCAGGCGCAGCGTGGCGACCACGATGCCGTTGAACTCCCCGTGGGGACCGTTCAGGCGCCGGCTCAGGCCGATCGACGTCTCCAGGCCGCTCACGCGCGGCTTGAACGGCTCGCTGATATAGAGCCCCATGTTCGGGGAGCCCCGCTGCACCTGGAAGTAGTCGCGATCGCCGAGGTAGATGCGCCGGGGCGGCACCGCGCGCGAATCGACGACCACGTCGCCCGCCGCGTTCGTGACCAGCAGCGAGCCCATGTCCTGTGCGTTGGTGGACCGGTCAAACAGCACCAGCTGCCGCACGTTGGCCGGCAGCGCGCTGATGACCGGATCATGGACCGTGTCGATGACGGCCTGCAGCGACAGGTCGTACACTTCGATGTTGCGCGCGATGTCGCGCTGCAGGATCAGTGCGAGGTTGTCTGCGCTGTCCCGCGCGCGCGCCAGCGCGTCGACGCGCATCTCCCACAGCGACAGTGCCGTCAACCCAGTCACCACGAGCGACAGCACCGACGCCCCGGCGATCAGCAGGGGAGGGCGTCGCAGAAGGGCCGCCGTAGCGCGCTGGAGAGGCATGCGCGAATTGTGAATTAGTGATGAGGCGGACGATTGTGTACCGGACTCCACCTTCCTAGGCAATAGGTTGTAGAACCTTTTGCGCAGCGAAAACGTTTGCGTACGCGCTCCTACGCCGCCGCGTCGCGCAGGTGCAGCACTTGCTAACCCCTTGGGGGATGTGCCGGGCGCGCCGCACCGCACCGCTTCGATGGGGCGGGCCCCACCTCATCACCACCTTTGCCTATGCTGGATCCGCACCCTTGGAGAACGCCATGCCAGACGACCGCGCCTCGCCCACGCCCGCGCCCGCCAACCCGCATCCGCCCGTCGCGGATACGCACGAAGAGGCGCTGCTCGACGAGGGCATCGAAGAAACCTTTCCCGCGAGCGACCCGGTGTCGGTCGATACCGGCAAGCCCGATGTCCCGCCGGAAGTGCCGGCACAGGCGCCCAGGCCATAAAATGCGCAATATGTGTCAACGCAATCGCCACTTCGTCCGTATTACGTGACATCAGAGATGACGTTCGGATCGCGCACGCGCGACATGACCGGCGCGCCGGCGGCCGCAAGACAACCGACCGCGCCCGGCAACAACGGGGGCTCAACACAGGTTGGGGACGCTTCTTGAGGCGCAAGCCGCAGGGCCGCCAGATTCCGGCCCGGCGCGCGCCGATACCTCCCGTTTGCGCGTACCCGCATCCCATCCGGTGCGCCACCGGCGCCGCGCTCAGCCGCGTGCATGACGTGGCGCACCCTTCAAGCCAGCAGGATTTCGTGTTTCACCATGCCTGACGCCGCGTCCAACGACGCCAGTCCCCCCTCGCGCAGACCGTCGCCCAAGCGTTCCGCCCGTGACGGCGCAGACGCCGCGCTCGACCCATCCGCCAGCGCCTCCCGCGCCGATTCCGGTTTCGGCCTGGGCGGCTGGTCCGTCATCGGCATCGTGCTCGTCCTGGGCGCGCTCGTCTTCGACAGCCTGTATGCGCTGCTCGACCACGTGCATTACGCCGACATGGTGGCTGCGCTGCATGCCATGCCGTTCTCGCGCCTGTTGCTGGCCGCCTTGGCCACGGCGCTCAGCTATGCCGCCCTGACGCGGTACGACGCATCGGGCTTGCGGTATGTCGGCGCGCAACTGGCGCCAGGCACGGTCGCTGCCACCTCGTTCATTGCCTATGCGCTCGGCAACACGATCGGGCTCGGTTCGCTGACGGCGGGGTCGGTGCGCACGCGCCTGTACACAGCGGCCGGTGTCGACGCCGACCGCGTGACCGCTGCCGTGGCGTTCGATGCCAGCGCGCTGGGCGTGTCCACCACGGCCTTCGGCGCGGTGGGGCTGCTGTGGGGCGCACCGCATATCGCCGCCATCACGCATCTGCCGGCGTCGCTGCTCGAAGCGGTGGCGCTGCTCGTTCTGGCTGGCGTGGTCGTGCTGCTGGCGTTGTGCCTGCGGCAGCGGCACGTCACGCTGGTCGGCCGCTGGGAAATCCGCTTGCCGCCGCCCGGGCTCGCGGCGCGGCAGTTCGTGATCTCGGCGGCGGACCTGAGCGCGGCGGCGGCGGCGCTGTGGGTCCTGATGCCGGCCGGCGCCGTCGATCTGCCCACGTTCGTAGCCTTCTACGCGCTGGCCGTCACGCTGGGCGTATTGAGCCAGAGCCCGGGCGGCCTGGGGGTGTTCGAGGCCGTGATCCTGCTGGGGTGCGGCGACCAGGCGGCGCCGGCCGAGATCCTGGCTGCGCTGCTCTACTACCGGGCGATCTACTTCCTGATGCCGCTGGTGCTGGCCACCGCCATGCTCGGCGTCTTCGAGCTGCGCTCGGGCACCGGTGCGGGTGCGCCGTTTGCCCCGTTCGGGCGCGCGGCGGTCAAGCTATCGCCGGGGCTGCTGGCGGCGCTGACGATGGTCTCGGGCGTGATGCTGCTCGTCTCCGGCGTCACCCCTGCCACCGACGAGGCCGAAGACCTCCTGCGCATGCACGTGCCGCTGTTCCTGGTGGAGGCGTCGCACATGATCGGCAGCGTGGCGGGGCTCGTCATGCTGTTTGTCGCGCGGGGGCTGCTGCATCGGCTCGACGCGGCGTGGTGGGCGGCGCTGGTGCTGTCGCTGCTGGCGGGCGTGCTGGCGCTGCCCAAGGGCATCGCCGTGTCGGAGATGGCGGTGCTCGTGACGCTGGCGGTGCTGCTGGTCATCTCGCGCCGGCAGTTCGACCGGCCGTCGTCGCTGTTCTCGCAGCGGCTGGAGGCCGGCTGGCTCATCGCCATGGCATGCGTGTTCGCGGCGTGCGTGTGGATCCTCTTCTTTGCCTACCGCGAAGTCGCCTACGCCAACCAGCTCTGGTGGCAGTTCACCTTCGATGGCGATGCGCCGCGCTCCATCCGCGCGCTCATGGCGGTGGCCGTGACGGGCCTCGGCTTCGGCCTGTGGCAACTGTTCCGCAGCGAGCCCGGCGAGACGGCCCTGCCCACCGAAGAAGACCTTGCCCGCGCCGCCGAGATCATCCGCGCCCAACCCGCCGCCGACGCCGTGCTCGCCCTGATGGGCGACAAGAGCCTGCTGTTCTCGCCGTCCGGCAAGGCTTTCATCATGTATGCCCGGCAGGGGCGCTCGTGGGTGGCGCTGTCCGACCCGGTGGGCGCGCAGCAGGAGTGGCCCGAGCTGATCTGGCGCTTCATCGAAATGGCCGATGCGCACGGCGGCCGCGCGGCGTTCTACAAGACGCGCCCGCAGACGCTGCCGCTGTACCTTGATGCCGGCCTGCGCGCGTACAAGCTCGGCGAGGAGGCATACGTGTCCCTGCCGGAATTCAGCCTGAAGGGATCCCGCCGCGCCAACCTGCGCCACGGCGTGACGCGCGGCGAGCGCGAAGGGCTGTCGTTCGAGATCGTGCCGCCCCAAGGCGTGCCGGCCATCCTGGAGGAGCTGCGCGCCATCTCCGACGAGTGGCTGCGCAACCAGAACGCGCGCGAGAAGGGGTTCTCGCTCGGCGCGTTTGAAGACCGTTACATCCTCCGCCAGCCCGTGGCGGTGGTGCGACGCGAAGGCGCCATCCTGGCCTTTGCCACGCTGATGTGCCCCGACGTGCTGCGCATCGAGGCCAGCGTCGACCTGATGCGCTACCGCAGCAACGTGCCGCCGGGCACGATGGATTTCCTGTTCGGCAAGGTCATTCTCCACTTCCAGGCCGAGGGGTATCAGCGCTTTGGACTAGGGATGGCGCCCATGTCCGGCATGGTCGAGCACCAGCTTGCGCCGCGCTGGCACCGGTTCGGACGGATGATGTTCCGCCATGGCGCGCGCTTCTACAATTTCCGCGGGTTGCGCAATTTCAAGGACAAGTTCGAGCCGGTATGGGAAGCCCGCTACCTGCTCGCACGCGGCGGCCTCGCGCCGCTGTTTACATTGACGGACGTCGCCGCGCTGATCGGCGGCGGCTTGAAGGGAGTGATCTCCAAATGAGTCGGCAAGCACCGCGCCCGCAAGAGGCGCGGCATCGGGGAGTGCAGCCCAGGGGCTGGCGTCTGGCGGCCCGCGTGGGCGCGGCCTGCATGGCGCTGGCGGCCGCGTGCGCCGTGGTGCCCAATGCGTGGGCGGCCGCCACCGCACCGAAGCCCGCGCCGGTGCAGGGCCCGGTGCTCGTGCCGCCGGTCGGGATGACCGGCGCCAGCGGCGTGACAGCCGCGCCACCGCAGGGCGACATGCCGCCGCGCGTGCAGATGAGCCCCGCCGCCGTCGCGGCCAACAAGGCAGCCAACGGCGGCGTGCTGTCGCTGCCGGTCGTGTCGCCGGCCACTTCGGCTGCCGCGCCCGGCGCCGTCGAGTTCGTCACCCACGGGCGCTTTCGCGATGTGCCGGTCTACAAGCCCAGGGGCGAAATCCGCTCGGTCGTGCTGATGCTTTCGGGCGATCTGGGCTGGACGACCACGGCCTCGCGCATGGCCCAGGCATTGGCCGACCAGGGTGCGTTGGTGGCGGGGCTCTCCACGCCCGCGTTGTTCTCCAGCCTCGAGGCCGACTTTGGCGATTGCGCGTTCCCCGACGGGGATCTCGAAAACTTCAGCCGCTTCCTGCAGGCGTACGAGAAGGTGCCGGGCTATTTCCCGCCCATCCTCGTCGGCGACAACGAAGGCGGTGCGCTGGCGTACGCCATGATCGCCCAGGCGCGCCCCAACATCTTCGCGGCAGCCATGTCGATCGAGTTCTGCCCGGTGCTCGAACTGCGCAAGCCGCTGTGCAAGGGCGAGGGCATCCATTTCAGCCGCCGCCAGAGCGAGAGCCGGACCACTGCCAAGCGCACCAAGCCGCCCGAGAACGCCGGCGTGGTGCTGCTGCCGGCGACCAAGCTGTCGGCGCCGTGGGTCGTGCTGCAATCCGACACGCTCACGCCGTTTGCGCGCCGCTCCGGCCCGCTGTGCGATGCGCATGCCACACAAGCCTTCATCAACACGATCTCGGGCGCGCAGTCGGTGGCGCTGCCGGCGTCCGTGTCGGGCGCGAACGCTCAGCCCATCACCGCGAACGAGCTGTTCAAGGC
Source organism: Ralstonia mannitolilytica (assembly GCF_905397375.1). GTDB lineage: Bacteria > Pseudomonadota > Gammaproteobacteria > Burkholderiales > Burkholderiaceae > Ralstonia > Ralstonia mannitolilytica. Next base: position 379,669 of record NZ_CAJPVG010000001.1, on the reverse strand, counting down.
CGCCTTCGCCAAGCTCGTGGCGCAGCGCAAGCCACCCGCTGCGCCGCCGCCTGCCGCGGTGTCGGACTTGCCGATCATCGAGGTCGCCGCGCAGCCCGGCACGTCGTCCGACCTGTTCGCGGTGCTGCTCTCCGGCGACGGCGGCTGGGCCGGGCTGGACAAGGAGGTCGCGGCCGCGTTGTCCAAATCGGGCGTGCCGGTGGTCGGCGTCGATTCGCTGCGCTATTTCTGGACGCCGCGCACACCGGCCTCCGCTGCCGCCGACATGGACCGCCTCGTGCGCTTCTACGCCGCGCGGTGGAAGAAGCCGAGGGCGTTGCTGATCGGCTATTCGCAAGGCGCCGACGTGCTGCCGTTCATCGTCAACCGCATGCCGGCCGCCTCGCGCGACCACGTTGCGCTGGCGGTGATGATGGGCCTGGGCAAGCGCGCCGACTTCGAATTCCACATGACCAACTGGGTGTCGAGCAGCTCGTCGGGCCTGCTGATCCTGCCCGAGGCGCAGAAGCTGCCCACGGGCCTCGGCATGTGCATCTACGGCAAGGACGAGAAGGACAGCAATTGCCCCGCCCTGGACCCGAAGCAGGTTCAGCTCGTCAGGCTGCCCGGCGGCCATCACTTCGATGGCGACTACGCCAAGCTGGCGCGGATCATCCTCGAAGGGGCACGCGCGGGCGGCGGCGGGGCTGTCGCGCGCTGACCGATGGCAGTCGTGGCCGCCGCGCCTCGTGCGTGTCAACCGCCGGCGGCCAGGGACTGCACGCACTCATCGACGCTCAATTCGTGCAGCATCGCCGGGCGCAGCGTTTCGTCGGTGGCGCGCAGCAGGGCGGCCAGCGCACGCGGCTTGAGCCGCACCAGCATCAGCTGCAGGCCGCGCGCCGCGCATTCCGCCGCAAAGATGCGCAAGGCCTCGATGGCCGAGCCATCGACGTCGGGCGTTTCTTCGAGGCTCAGCATGATCGTGCGCAAGGGCACGTCGTACGGCTGCTGCAGCATCGCCCGCACGTTGCCGAGCACGCGTTCGGTATTGGCGAAGAACAGCGGCACCTCCGGCCGGACGATCAGTACGCCAGGCAGCGGCTTCGCGTCGGCGTGCAGGGACACATCGACGAAATCATGGCTGTCGCGCAGGCGTCCGAGCACGCTCACGTTGGGCTCGGAGAGCTGGCGCAGCGTCAGCAGCAGGCTCACGCCGATCGCCGCCAGCAGCCCGTGCAGCACGCCAAGCACCAGCACGGCCAGCAGCGCGGCGATGACGACGAGGCGATCGCGGTGCCATGTCCAGTACGGCTTGAACACGCCCGGGTGCAGCGAATGGCTGACGGCAAAGATCACGATCGCGGCCAGCACCGGCTCGGGAATCCGTGCGAGCTGCGCAAGGAACAGCCAGACGATCAGCGCCACCACGGCCGCCGCGCACAGCCCGGCCAGCCGTGACTGCGCGCCCGCCGCCTCGTTGGCCGACGTGGCGGAATACCCGGCGCCGACCGGCATGCCGTGCAGCAGGCCCGACAGCAGATTCGCGCAGCCCAGCGCGACGAGGTCGCGGTTGGCCGACATGCTGTCGCCGTGTTTGAGCGCGAAGTTCCGGATCGAGCCGTACGACTCGGCATACAGGATCAGCATGAGCGCAAAGCCGAGCTCCGCACTCTGCATCCATTGCACGCGGCCCAGGCTCGGCACGCCGAAGCTCACGTTCTGCAGATCGATCTGGCCCACCACGGCAATGCCATAAGCATGCCAGTCGACGCCATAGCCCACTGCGATGGCGAGCACGATGACGACCAGCGTGGCCGGAATGCGCCCCCAGCGCCCGAGCCCGAAGAGCAGCACAAGTGCCACCGCGCCGAGCGCCGCGCTGTAGCGGTTGGCGCTTCCCGTGCTGCCGAGCAGGTCCAGTACCACGCGGAGGGTGTCGCTGTGGTGCACGGGCACCGCCAGGATCTTCGGCAACTGCTTGATGGCGATGGTCAGTGCCAGCCCGAACGTGAAGCCGCGCAGCACCGGCCGCGCGATGAAGTCCGACATGCCGCCCAGCCGTGCCAGCCCGGCCAGGATGAACAACACGCCCGTCGCGATGACGAGCGCCGCCGCCATCGTGAGTGCCGTCGCGCCGTTCGTGCCGGGCTCCGGGAGCACCGTCGCGAACAGCACCGCCGCAGACGACGATGTGGCCGAGACGATGGCAAACCGGCTTGTGCCGAGCAGCGCGTAGACAACGAGGCCGCACAGCAGCGCGATCAGCCCTGCCTGCGGCGGCAGGCTCGCGATGCCCGCATAGGCGACGGCTTCGGGCAGCAGCAGGCCCGCAATCGACAGGCCGGCGACCACATCGCCCAGCACGCGGCGCTGCGGCGTCTGCGGGGGCGCGGCCAGCGGCGCGAAGTTCTCTGCGTGCTGCAGCGCGGTGGCGGATTGTTCCTGGTGTGAAGGCATGCGATGCAGGGCAGAAAAGGAAGACGCCGCGACCAGGCGGGCGCGGCGTGCGGTGTCAGCAGCAGGCGGCGGCGCTTACTTGGCGCAGCCCTTGCCTCGGCTCGGTCGCATGCCCTGGGCCTTGGCGTCGGCTTCGGTCATGTACTGGCCCTGCTTGGTCTTGCCGTAGTAACGGTCGCCCGCGCAGTGGTAGACCTTGGTGGTGGCGTTGGCCCAGACCTTGTCGGGGCCGCCACCGGCAGCCACGGTGGCTGGCGCTGCGGCAGCCGGCTTGGCGGGTGCAGCGGCAACGGGCTTGGCCGGCGCGGGCGTCGGGGCGGGTGCTGCAGCAGGTGCAGCGGGCGCGGCAGCAGCCGGCTTGGCCGGTGCAGCGGCCGCAGGGGCCGGCGCCGGAGCAGGTGCCGTCGAGGCGCTCGCGGCGCTGGCCTTCTTGTCGACGCCGCCATGACCGCGGCAGGCACCCTTGAGGGTCGCCCCGCTATAAGGCGTGCCGTCCTTGCAGACTGCGTGCACGCCAGCAGGTGCCGCGGCGGCGGGCGCGGCCGGCGCCGCGGTGCCCTGCGCAAACGCCGATCCCATCACCAGCGCACCCATCGAAAACATCAACGCAGACAGTTTCATAACGAGACCCTCAACGAGGCACACGGGATACGTGCGTGACCGATTAACGCCGGCCAAGGGCGCGCGTTGACCACACCGAGGGTTTGTCAGAAGACAAAGGCTGCAACGTTGACCATTGCGTAACAGTTCAGCGGTGGCGCGAGGTGGCCGACGGCGCGTGCCAGAGCCTCATTACATTGACGAAATGTCAAAAAATAACGTATCGTCAACACCCATGAGGGCTGCTGAAGAAAACCGCCTCCTCCTGCGCGAGGGGCGCAAGATCGTCGAGGCGCTGGGCAAGACCCTGGCGCCGCTGGTGGAGGTCGTGCTGCACGACCTGACCGATCCCGACCATTCCGTGGTCGCCATCGCCAACAATCTTTCGGGCCGCCGGGTGGGCGACGCCGCGACGGAAATGGGCCTGGCGCGCATGGCCGATCCCGGCTTCCCGGAAGTCATCGAAAACTACGCCAACCGGTTTCCCGATGGGCGGCCGGCCAAGAGCACGTCGATCGGGCTGAAGAACAGCCGCGGCGAGTACGTGGCCGCCATCTGCCTGAACATGGACGTGTCGATGCTCGGCGCCGTGACGGCCGGCCTCACGCAACTGGTGCGCATTGACGTGGCAGCGCCGCCGGTGGCCGAGTCGCTCGCGCCCCGCCGCGTGGAAGAAGTGCGTGCCGCACTCGAACGCTTTGCCGTCGCGCGCAACACCACACCCATGGCGATGACGCTCGACCAGCGCCGCGAGGCCATGCGAGAACTGGCCGCCAGCGGCCTGCTGAACCTGCGCCGCGCGTTGTCTGAAGTCGCGCAGACGCTCGGCGTGGCGCGCTCCACCGTCTACACCTACCTGCCCGAAAACTCCGAGGACATTGCATGAGCCTGCCCCTTTCGTACGACGACATTGCTGCCGCGCATGCCCGCCTGCAAGGCGTGGCGCACAAGACGCCCGTGCTGACCTCGTGCACCGCCAACGCGCAGACCGGCGCAGAGCTGTTCTTCAAGGCCGAGAACTTCCAGCGCATGGGTGCTTTCAAGTTTCGCGGCGCATACAACGCGCTGCTGCAGTTCACGCCCGAGCAGCGCAAGGCGGGCGTGATCACGTTCTCGTCGGGCAACCATGCGCAGGCCATTGCCTTGTCGGCGCGGCTGCTCGGCATGCGCGCGGTGATCGTCATGCCCAAGGATGCGCCTGTCATCAAGGTGGAAGCCACGCGCGGCTACGGCGGTGAAGTCGTGTTCTACGACCGCTACACCGAAGACCGCGAGGCCATCGGCCGCAAGCTGGCCGAGGAACACGGCCTCACGCTGATCCCGCCGTACGACCATCCGCACGTGATGGCCGGGCAGGGCACGGCGGCCAAGGAACTGATCGAAGAAGTCGGCCCGCTCGACGTGCTGCTCACCCCGTTGGGCGGCGGCGGGCTGCTCTCGGGGTGTGCCACGGCCGCACGCGCACTGAACCCCGCCTGCAAGATCATCGGCGTGGAGCCCGAAGCCGGCAACGACGGCCAGCAGAGCCTGCGCCGTGGCGAGATCGTCCATATCGATACGCCCAAGACGCTGGCCGACGGCGCGCAGACCCAGCATCTGGGCCGCTACACGTTTGCCGTGATCCGGCAACTCGTCGACGACATCGTCACGGTCAGCGATGCAGAACTCGTCGCCACCATGCGCTTCTTTGCGGGCCGCATGAAGTCGGTGGTCGAGCCTACGGGCTGCCTGGCTGCCGCGGCGGCGCTGCAAGGCAAGGTCGATGTGCGCGGCAGGCGCGTCGGCATCGTCATCTCGGGGGGCAATGTCGACCTGCAGCACTTCGCCAGGCTCGTTCTGGAGCACGCATGAGCGACACGACCGAGGCGCGCTATCTCAACGCGCCGGCGCTGCGCCCGCCCGCCGGGCACTACTCGCACGCGGTGTGCGCCAACGGCTTCGTCTTCGTGGCCGGCCAGATTCCCGTGACGCCGGCCGGTGAAAAACTCGTCGACGCGCCGTTCGAGACGCAGGTGCGGCAAGTGTTGTCCAACCTCGACGCCGTGCTGGCCGCGTCGGGCACCAGCCGCTCGCGCCTCGTGCAGGTGCGCGTATACGTGACCGACATGGAAACGCACTGGCCGGCTTTCGATGCGCTGTACCGTACGTGGATCGGGGACGTGCGCCCGGCGCGTGCGGTGGTGCCGGTGCCGACGCTGCACTACGGCCTGGCCGTGGAGATCGAGGCGACGGCGCTGGCCGGATGACAAAACGCTTGCCGTTGACGGGCGTCAGCATGAGGCCGCGTGAGGGGGGTTGATGTCCGTCGGTTTACCGGCCATTGTTGCAAGATGCCGGAGGTTCCTGCCCGGGCATTTTTGCCCGTGGCCACGACAGACGACTCGCCCCAAGACATGATCCAAGCCGCACGGCAACTCACGCAGGACGATGTACCGATCGGGCAACCGTTGCCTTTCATCATGGGCGACCCCGCTGGCCGTCTGCTGTTGCCCGCCGGCGTTGTCGTGCACGACCCCGACGATGTGCGGCTCCTGTTCCAGCATGGGCCCGTGCTGGCGTTGACGCAGGTCGACACCCAGGACACCGCCGGCACCGAGCCTCCCAAGGAACCGCCGGAAGGCAGGCCGCGCCTGGGCGCCACGGGGCTGAGCATCGGAACCGTGCTGCAAGTCCACGAGAAGTCGGCGCCGTTGCGCGGGCCTCTGCCGTGCCGGTTGATCGGCTACGTGGAAGGCGAGGCGCTCTTCATCACGCAGCCTGCCGATGCCAAGCGCACGTTGCGGCCCGAAGCGCGCGACGTGCTGATGGTGCGCGGCTTCTCGGGCCGCGCGGTCATCACCATGATGTGCAGCGTGGTCGCGACGGGCCAGTTCCCGGTGCCTTATCTCGTGTTGTCCATGCCCGCCAAGGTCCAAAAGATGCCGTTGCGGCGTGCGCGGCGGGTGCAGGTGCGCATTGGTGCGACGGTGCGTCCCGAAGGGCAGTGCCCGGCGCCGACGGACCGCGTCGCCGTGCTGCGCGATATCTGCCTGAACGGAGCCCTTGTGCAGAGTGCCGCCCCGACGTTTCGGTCGGGCGACCGCATTGCGTTGGACTTCAGCGCCTACGTCGACGGGCAGCAGGAGGATTTCGCTCTGGTGGGGCGCGTGGCCGGTACGTCGTCGGTGCAAGAAGGCACGACGGCGTTTCCATCGTTCGGCGTGGAATTCACGCTGACCAAGGAGCAGACGGCGCGTCTGTCCCGGCTGATCATCGAACGGCTGGACGAGCCGCTTTGACGGATCAGCCCGACAGCATGGTTTCGAGCAGCCACGCCCCTGCCTGGCCCAGCGTACGGTTGCGCGACCATACTGCATCGACCTGCACCTGGCGGGGCCAGCCCCGTGCGCGGATTTCGTGCAGGCGGTCGGCGGCAAAGTGGTCCACCAGCCAGCGCGGCAGTTCCGTCCAGCCGAAGCCCAGCACCGCCATTTCCAGCAGCATCAGGTAGCTCGGCGCCGACCAGCGGCGCAGGCTGCGCACGGGCACAGCGTCGGTTCGCGGGCCCGTCGGATCGACGAACGTGTTCAGCCGCAGCTCGCGCGCCTCACGGAGTATGGCGTGCGGCACTTCCTCGTCGCCGTATCGGGCGAGTGGGTGCTGCAGCCCCACGAACAATCCGATCTCCGATTGTTCCGCAATGGTTGCCCATCCAATATCGGCCGGATATGCCGCCTGCGCGGCCACCAGGCCGATCTGGGCACGGCCCAGCTGGATGATGTCGACCACGTCTTCGTGCTCGGCGATCAGGCATTCGAGTTCAAGTTCGGGGTAGCGCTGCTCGAGCGTGGCGAGCGTCTGCTCATAGCGGTCGGACTGATAGGTATCGGACACCACCAGCGTGAGACGTGCCTCCAGCCCACCAGCCATCTGCGCGGCGAGCCGGTCCATCTGCTCGCTGGCCTCGAGCACGCGGCGCACCTGCGTGAACATGGCGCGGCCCGCCTCCGTCAGCGTGGGCTGGCGCGTGCTGCGGTCGAACAGCGTCAGGCCCAGGTCGATTTCGAGATTGGCGATCGCCTCGCTGATCGTGGACTGCCGCTTGCCCAATTTGCGGGCGGCGGCGGAAAAGGAACCGAGCGTGGCGGCTTCGGCAAAGGCGAGCAAGGCTTCGGGTGAATGACGCATTGAGTCCTCCGGCGAGCGGCATAGCGCCCATAGTATCGGAAAAACCGATATCAAAGAACTGGATCATACGGTTCGTACCGATGAAAATACCCCTGTTCTTTGGAGGTATATGCAATGCAAGTCATACAGAAAACGCCGGCCGAGCGCCTTGTCCATGCGCTGACGTTCGAGTTGGTTGCCATGCTGATCTGCGCGCCGCTGTTTAGCTGGCTGATGGATTTGCCGTTGGCCGAAATGGGCGTGATGACGCTCATGTTTGCGGCAGTGGCGATGGTGTGGAACATGGTGTTCAACGCCATCTTCGAGCGCGTGGAGCGTCGCTACAGGCTCTCGCGCACCGTGATCCTGCGGGTGGTCCATGCCTGCCTGTTCGAAGGCGGGCTGGTCCTGATGCTGGTGCCGCTGGCCGCCTGGTGGCTCGACGTCGGTCTGTGGGAAGCGTTCGTGCTCGACATCGGCATCATGCTGCTGTTTCTGCCGTACACGTTCTTCTTCAACCTCGCCTACGATCACCTGCGCGCACGCTGGATGGCGCGCCGTGTCCTTGCCTGATGGGCGGATTGGCCTAGGGCAAACATGGCAGCACGCGCAAAGCGTGCTTCCTATAATGAAGTTCCTTTTTTCGACGGGCGCACCGGCCAGGCCGCTGCGCCCGTATTGCATCCATGCCGCGCTTTGTTGCCATGCCGTCTCATGCCTCGGCAATCGTGCTGCGCCAATGCTACGTGGCGGCGTGCGCGGGCGATGCCGTGGGTATGATGGACGTAGTGCGCGATGCGTGCGGTGCACGTCATGCCGCAGCCATGGTGCGCTGGCGCGTTGATGGGCGGTGGCATTGGGCGGCGTCGCAGGGTGTCTGCATGGCCAGGCTGCTGCTGCACGCCAGGCACGGCGACGGCGTGACCGGCTGGCCGATTGCCGACGCCGAAGTGCGCGGCATGGTGTGGTTCGAGGATCGGCCGCGGGGGCAGCGAGCGCGTGCGGGGTACCGGGCGGGGCCGCTCGCTCTGCTGCCGCATGTGGCACAGGCGCTGCCGCTGTGCTGGCAGCGCGCGGCCGCCCGCGCAGGCGTGGCGCCGGTGCAGCCGGCCAACGCCTGGCTGACAGGTCTCTTCCACCTCACCCGCCGGGAGGCGGATGTGGCCGACCTGCTGGCACACGGCGCCGATCCGGCAAGCATTGCCCGCAAGCTCGGGATCTCGCTCGACACGGTGCGCACGCACCTCAAGCACGTCTATCGCAAGACGAACACGCACAGTCAATGCGATGTGGTGCGATTGATGCTCGCGGCATCCGCCCGCCGCTGACGCGGCTGCGCGGTCAGGCTGCTGCCACCTGGGGCGCTTCGGCGCTGGGTGTGCCGTCCTTGAACAGCGTTTGAAGCTGCGCCCGCAGCTCGGGCGTGTCGGCATGCTTGTGCACGGAAACGGCGTGTTGCACGGCGGCTTCGAGCAGCTCGGCGTCGCTGTCGGCGCGGATGGCGACCGAGCAGTTGGTCTCGCTGGGGAAGGCCCGGCAGTCGATGTAGCGGCGGCCCATGGCGGTACTCCTGAAACTAAACGATGGCCGCGCGATGCCGAAACGGGCGTCGCGCGTACGTTCGTTATAGGTTCGCCGGGGGGCAGTGTCGTCACCCGAGCGGGGTAGGACAGCGCTGAGGCGCCCGGCTCAGCCGACCACTCTGGCGCCGCGCTCCTGCAGCAGCACGCGCAGCACGGAACGGTGGCAATGGGCTTCGTCCTCGCAATAGCAGCCCACCGACAGGTTGGTCTGATGCGATAGCGCGGCCAGCATGTCGAGCAGGCGGGCGGCATCGCCGTCGCGCATTTCGGTGCGGAAGTGGCGCACGAAGGTTTGCCAGGCTTTTTCATCGTGCTGGGATTGCGCGGCCTGGGCTTGCTTGACCAGTTCGGGCGTGGGCGAAAGCAGCGGCATCCACACGTCATAGAAATCGCGGCTGGCGAATGCTTCCTTGGGCACGCCGCGCGGCGGGCGCCGTACGGTGCCGATGCGCAAGCCTTCATCGGGGTGACGCGGCTCGCCGAGCCGGACGATGCGTAGTGCCATGGAATGTCTCCGTGTGGATGCTGCGCGCGGCCTGCTTACGAACCCTGCCGGCTCTGCACCGTTGGGAAGAACAGATCCTTCCACGACGCCGGCTTGTTCTTGAGCGTGCCCACGCGCTGCATGAACTCAGCATAGTGTGCGACACCCACCGGCGTCGTCGTGAAGCGCGAATCCGGATCATCGAGAATCTTCTTCACCTCTTCCGGCGAACTCTTCACCTTCGACTGGGCGATGTAGATCTGCGCCGCCTTGGTCTTGTCCTTGGCGATGAATGCGTTGGCTTCATCCAGCGCCGCCACGAACGCCGCCGACAGTTTCGGGTTGGCCTCGTAGAACTTCTTGCTCGTGTAGGTCATGTCCAGCGTGATGTTGCCGAGCACGTCGACCGTGTTGAACACGCGGTGCAGGCCCGGGGCAGCGGCCTCGGTGTACGAGAACGGCGGCGAGGCCATGTGGCTGTTGATCTGGCTGCCGCCGGCCAGCATCACGGCCGTGGCGTCGGGGTGCGGCAGCGGCACGGTGATCGGGTCGAGCTTGTTGAACTGCTTGTCGCCGAAGGTCTTGGCGGCGGCCATTTGCAGCACCACGGCGGGCAGCGAGGTCTTGATGCCGGGCACGGCGATGCGGTCCTTGTCGGAGAAATCCGCCAGCGTTTTGACGTTGGGGTTGCGCGTCATCAGGTACATCGACGACGAGCTGAGCGATGACAGGCCGCGCACTTCCATCGCGCTGCCGCGGGTTTTGTCCCACAGCGTGAGGAAGCCGGGTACGCCCAGCGAGGCGATGTCGAGCGCGCCGGAGAGCATGGCGTCGTTGATGACGTTGCCGCCGTCGAGCACGCGGTAGCTGACCTTCACGTCGCCCAGGCCGGCGGCCTTGGCTTGCTTCTCCAGCAGGTGCTCGCTGGCCATGACCATGATGGGCAGGTAGAGGATGCCGTAGCCGTGGGAGATGCGGACTTCGGTGGCTTCTGCGTGGGCGGTGGTGATGGCGCCGGCCAGGAGCGATGTGGCCAGCGTGGCGGCGATTGACAGGCGGAGGATGGTGCGGCGGGGGTGCTGCATGTGTTGTCTCCTTGTTGTTGTCGATATGGTTGTTTGTTGGTGGTGTGTCCCTTGTTTCACCCCCTGCCGGGGGCGACTCACTTTCTTTGTCTTGCCAAAGAAAGTAAGCAAAGAAAGGCGCGCCCGATGCGGCGAAAGACTCCTTGAATTTCTGTGACCGTGCGGAGAAGGAGGCAAACTCGCTTCGCTCAAACAGGCCTCCTTCTTTTTCCGCCCGCTCACAAAAATTCAAGGCGCCGCATAGGGCAGGGTAAGGCCGAACCGTCTGGGGGCGACCGTATGCGCCTGGATGGTTTCGGTAGCCGCGCGCGCTCTTAGTTCTGCATGCCCCAGCGTTTGACGGTGCGGGCTTCGAGCGTGCGGAATACTAGGTTCTCTACCAGCAGGCCGATGATGATCACCGTCAGCAGGCCGGCGAATACTTCCGGAATCTGCAGCTGGTTCTTGTTTTCGTAGATGTACCAGCCCAGGCCGCCCTGGCCGGAGCTGACGCCAAACACCAGTTCGGAGGCGATCAACGTGCGCCATGCGAAGGCCCAGCCGATCTTCAGGCCGGTGAGGATGGAGGGGAACGCGGCCGGGATCAGGATCTTGGTCAGGTATCCCATGCCGGAGAGCCCGTAGTTGCGGCCCACCATGCGCAGCGTGTTGGATACCGACAGGAAACCGGCATGCGTGTTGAGCGACACCGCCCACACCACCGAATGCACGATTACGAAGATCAGGCTGCCGTTGCCGAGGCCGAACCACACGAGTGCGATAGGCAGCAGCGCAATGGCGGGCAGCGGGTTGAACATGGCGGTGAGCGTTTCCAGGAAGTCCTGCCCGAGCCGGTTGCTGATGCCGAGCACGACCAGCGCGCAGGACAACGCCAAGCCGAGCGCGTAGCCTGCCAGCAGCGTTTGCATCGACGTGCCGATGCGCGCGAACAGCGTGCCGCTCGCTAACCCAGCCCACAAAGCCTGCACGGTGTCAGAGAAGGTCGGCAGCAGAAGCGGGTTGTCGAGCCAGCGCGCACCGCCTTCCCACACGAGTGCGAGCACGACGAGGATGACGAGCTTGCGCAGCCATGCCTGTTCGTACAAACGCTCGGTAATGGAGAGCGGTTTTTCCACCACGCCGATGCGCTCGAACGCCACGGGCGTGCTGTAGACGGGCGCGCGGTTGCTGATGTCGGTGGTGGCTGGCATGGAAAGCGTTTCAGTCTGCATGGGTTTCCTCCACTGCGCGGGCGAACAGCATGTCGTGGATCTCGGCTTCGAGCGCTTTGAAGCGCTCCGGGTCATCATCGCCGCGCGCGAGGCTCGGCAGCTCTGCGCGGACCTGGCCCGGATGCGGCGACAGGATCAGGATGCGGCTGCCGCAGCGGATCGCCTCCGGAATCGAGTGCGTGACGAACAGCACGGTGAAGCGCGTTTCGTCCCACAGCTGCAGCAGCTCGTCCTGCATCTTGCGGCGCGTGAGCGCGTCGAGCGCGGCGAACGGCTCGTCCATCAGCAGCACGTCGGGCTCCATCGCCATGCCGCGCGCAATGGCCACGCGTTGCTTCATCCCGCCTGACAGCATGTGCGGGTGATGGTCGGCAAACTTGGTGAGGTTGACCTTGTTGATGTAGTGCAGCGCGCGCTCTTCGGCTTCACGCGCACCCAGCTTGCCGGTGGAGAGCAGCGGGAACAGCACGTTCTCTTTCACCGTTTTCCACGGCAGGAGCTGGTCGAACTCCTGGAACACCATCATGCGATCCGGCCCGGGCTTGGTCACGGGTTGCCCCTTCAGGCGGATCTCGCCCTCGGTGGGCGTGAGGTAGCCACCGATGGCCTTGAGCAATGTCGATTTACCGCAGCCCGACGGCCCGAGCAGGATGTAGCGCTCGCCGGGATAGACCTGGAAGTCGACGCGGTAGGTGGCCGTCACCAGATGCTGGCGTGTCTTGTACTGCAGCGTGACGCCGCGCACGTCCAGCAGCGGCGGCGCGGTCGGTGAGTTGGCCTGCATGGTTGTCTCCTGTGTGTGTTTTTGTCGGATTGGGTTGCGGCGTATGCGGCGCTACCGGATATCGACGTGGTAGCGGAAGTGCGCCGCCGCGCCGCGCGAGCGCCGCCATTCGAGCGGTACCCGGTCGTAGCCGCGCGCAACGCGTTCGATGACCATCACCGGATCGCCGGCCTGGATGCGCAACAGCCGCGCATACGTTGCGTTGACGGCTTCGGCGGTGAGCGTTTCCTCAGCGCTGGCAATGATCTGCCCGCAGTGCGATTCGTACAGCGGATACAGCAGGTCGCCAAACGCCTCGAGTTCCAACGTGGCGAGCGGCGCAAAGCGGTCGTACGGCAGCCAGATTTCTTCGGCCAGCATGGGCGCGCCATCCAGCAGACGCAGTCGGGTCAGGCGAATGACGGGGGCGCCCGTCTCAATCTGCAGGCCCGCAGCGGGGGCAGACGGCGCATCCAGCACATCGCGCTTGAGGATGCGGCTCTCAGGAATGCGCCGTTCGCCGCTTTCACTCTGGAAGCGGAAGAACCGGAACAAGGAGCTGGCAAAGCTGGCGCGCCGCACGAAGGTGCCCCGGCCCTGGAAGCGTTCGAGCAGGCCCTCCGCCACCAACACATCGACGGCTTTGCGGACCGTGCCGACCGCCACGTTGTACGTCTTGGCCAGCTCGGCCTCGGTGGGGATGGCGTCGCCCGGGCGCCAGTGCTGCTGGGCGATCTGCGCGGCCAGATCGTCGCGCAATTGCTGATAGCGGGGCAGGCGGAGATCGGCGGGCATGGGTATCGAAAGTGGTCAACTATTCATCTATATGACTCGTCATTGTAGGGAGCTTGAGGGCCGCCGGCATTAGAGGAAAACCCGTGGCCCGGGCCGGGATGTCGGGCGCAGCGCGCAACCGATATGGATGCGCGAAAAGCTTCGTTGTCGTGCGGGATGGCCTATCCAATACTAGGCTGCGCCCATGCTGTGGGCGCTTGCAGACACTCCACCTTTGCGGAACGCCTGATGTCATCCAATGCCTTCTCTCTCACGTCGCGCCGCCGGGCGTTGAAACACCTTGCAACGCTGGCCGCATTGGGCAGCACCGGCCTGGGCCTGACAGCATGTTCGCGCAGCGATGGTCAGCAGAACGCCAAGGCGGGCAGTGGCCCGGCCGTCATCAAGAAAGCCGGTGACAAGGTGAGTTTCAAATATCCGGACAACCCGGCGTTCGACCTGATCTACCTGGCCGACCAGCTTGGCTACTTCGACGGCACCAACACGCGGCCGAATTACATCGGCAAGGTGGCGGCGCCGCAGATCATTCCGCTGGTCGGTACGGGCGAGATCGACTTCGGCTCGCGCATGGTGCCCCTGGTCATCTCGGCCTATGCCAGCGGCGCCGATATCAAGGTGGTGGCCGCCGGCGGCAAGACGCTGGAAGAAGCGCCCCACATGAAGTACTTCGTGCGCAAGGATTCCGGGATTCGCCAGCCGAAAGACCTGGAAGGCAAGACGGTCGGTTTCAACAGTTTTGGCGCGTGCGCCGAGTTTGTGACCAAGACGTTCCTGCGGCAGAAGGGTGTGGACGTCAACAAGATCAATTTCGTTGTGATTCCCGATGACCAGGCCGAGCAGACACTGGCCACAGGCAACACCGATCTGGCGATCATCCATGCGCCATTCTCGGGCCGCGCCGATCATGCGCAAAACCTCGTGCGCCTGTGGAGCGACTACGACCTCGACGGCGGCCTGGGCGGCATGGCGCCGTACAGCGCGCACGGCAAGTTCATCCGGGAACAGCCCGAAGCAGTGCGCGACGTGGTGACGGCGCTGGCCAAGGCGGGCAACTGGGTCAACGCCAACCCGGAGGATGCACGCAAGCTGGTCTCGCAGCGCATCAAGCTCGATCTGCAGTTTGTCGATCGCTATGCGTATGTAGAGGACCTGGTGATCACCGAGCCGCCCATTCAGTACTACATCGACGTGCTCGAACGCGAGGGAAAGCTTGCGAAGGGCAAGGTGGCCGCGCGCGATATCTACACCAACGAGTTCAACCCGTACGTCAAGGCCTGAAGGACACGACGATGAGCAGCAAGATCGTGGCGCGCGGTGTGCGCATGGATTACAGCGTACGCAACGATGCAGGGCAACGGGAAGACGTGGCCGTTTTGCGAGACTTCGACCTGGACATTCGCGACGGCGAGTTTCTTTCGGTGTTGGGGCCGTCCGGGTGCGGCAAGTCGACGTTTCTCAGCATCCTGGCGGGGCTCACCGACCGCACCGGCGGCAGCATCCGTATCGACGGCCAGCCCCTCACGGGCATCAACCCGCAGCAAGGCGTGGTGTTCCAGGGCTACGCGCTGTTTCCGTGGCGCACGGTGCTGGAGAACATCGAAGTCGGTCTGGAGATTCGTGGCGTGCCCAAGGCGGAACGCCGCCGCATCGCGCAGGAGCATCTGGAGCTGGTGGGCCTGACGGGCGCGGGTGCCCGCTATCCGCACGAGATTTCGGGCGGCATGAAGCAGCGTGTGGCGATTGCGCGCTCGCTGGCCTACAAGCCTGATGTGCTGCTGATGGACGAACCGTTTGCCGCGCTCGACGCGCAAACGCGCGAGATCCTGCAGGGCGAACTGCTACGCATCTGGGAGCAGTACCGCAAGACCATCGTGTTCATCACGCACAGCCTGGATGAGGCCATATTTTTGTCGGACCGCATCGCCGTGATGACGCGCCGGCCCGGTACCGTCAAGCAGATCCTGGAGGTGCCGTTGCCGCGCCCGCGCCTGCCGGAATTGCGCAATTCAGAGGCGTTCGTCGCGCTGCGCCAGCAGGCGTGGGACATCCTCAAGGACGAAGTGCAGTTTGCCAATCCGGGCGCCGCGCCCCGGCCGCTGGGCGCCACTGCCGATCCGCGGGAGCGTGCGGAAGGTGAAGCCGTGCTGCACGCCGCAGGGCACGACGTCCGCGGCCAGATTGCCGTTGCGGGGCCCGCACGATGAGCACGCGCAAGTTGACCGTCCGTCTTGGCGATCACGCATGGGGATTGGCCGGCATCGTAGGATTTTTGCTGCTATGGGAACTGGTGCCGCGCCTGGGCATCGTGAGCGATGCCTACCTGAGCCCGCCGTCGCAAGTGACCGAGGCGATCTGGCAGCTCGCGCATAGCGGGGCGCTGCTCAAGCACGTGGCCGCGAGTCTGCAGCGTTCCTTGTGGGGCCTGCTGCTGGCCATCGCGCTGGGTGTGACGCTGGGCTTGCTGATGGGCTGGTTCACGCGCTTCGAGGCGATTGTCGATCCCATCCTCCAGCTGTTTCGGCAGACCTCCGCATTTGCGCTGTTTCCGGTGTTCATCCTCTTTCTGGGGATCGGCGAGCTGTCCAAGGTGGCCATCATCTTCTGGGCGTCGTTCTGGCCGGTGCTGCTGAGCACGATCGGCGGGGTGCGGCAGGTCGACAAGTTGCTGATCCACTCGGCGCGCTCCATGGGCGCGTCGAACCTGTTCGTGTTCCGCAAGGTGGTGTTGCCGGCGGCCACGCCGTCGATCTTCACCGGCATCCGCCTGGCCGGTACGTATTGCGTGACGGCGTTGGTGGCAGCGGAGATGATCGGTGCGCATTCCGGGCTGGGCTTCCTGACGCTGAATTCGCAGGAGGTGTTCCAGATCCCGACGATGTATGCGGGCATTCTTCTGCTGGCCGTGCTGGGGCTGGTGCTGAACACCATCCTGGCATCGATCGAGCGGCGCCTGACCCGCTGGCGCAAGGGCCTGACGCTCAATGCCTGAGCGTGCGCCCACATGGCGCGTGCCAATCCTGACCGCGCCGATTGCGCAGGCATCGCGCCTGCGCAGGCCCTGGCTCGTTGCGCTGGGCATTGCAGCGACAGGCGCGCTGGCCTGGTTCGGTGCGCCGGCGCTGATGCCCCACGTTCCGCATTGGCCCGAGCGCTTGCCCTTGCCGATGCAGGCCTGGCTGGCACAGCGTCAAGCGGAGCCGGACTGGGCCGCATTGCCGCTGGGCCCGGTGCTGCGCGATGCGCAACGTAATGGTGAGTTGGTCGTGGCAGTGCGCGCCTATGCGCGGCCGGCGCCGCCCGGGGTGACCGCACCGATGGAGCCCGATCACTTTGATGCCGAATTCGCAGCCACGCTGGCGCAGCACCTGCAATTGCAATTGCGGCTGGTCAACCTGCCGGCAGACGGCCTAGTGCCTCACGACGCGCATATCGACCTGGTCGTCGCCGGCAGCCAACCGGCGCCTGCTGCGTGGCAGCCTGTGCCCACGGCGTATACCGGCGGGCAGGGCGCGCTGGTGGTGCTGCGCAACACTCCGTATCGCTTCGCCGCCGATCTGCGCGCACGCACGGTCTGCGTTGCACAGGGCAGTCCGTATGCCAGCGGATTGGCTGCGCGTGATGGCGCCATTCCCCGGCAGTATCCGTCGGCGGTCCGTGCCATCTGGGGATTCCTTTCGGGCGAGTGCCAGGCGTTGGCAGACGATGCGCAAGCGCTGGCACGGCTGGTGCAATTGCCGGAATGGCGCTTCTACCGCACGCTGGAAGACGACATCGCCCCGGACAACACTGCGGCGCAGATCGCCCTGCGCACCCGCGATGCCGTGTCTGCCAACTATGTGGACCGTGCAGTGCGCGTCTGGAAGACCGGCGGTGCGCTGGCCCGCGCCCGCACACAGCGCGCCGGCGACATTGCCTTCGAGGTGAGCCAGTTGCAGGATGGGCTGGTCTGCCACAACTGACGGTATCGGCAGGCCTCGGTGGGCGCCGTCAGTGGCGGTGATCGAACTGGCGCGCCAGCCGCTCGCCGCCCAGCTGCACGGCCGTCACCAGCACGATGAGGATGGCGATGACGTTGAACATGACGGCGGTTTCGTAACGCTCATAACCGTAGCGGATAGCAAGATCGCCCAGCCCGCCGGCGCCCACCGCACCTGCCATGGCGGAAGCGCCGATCATGGCGATGACCGTCACGGTGGCGCCGCCGATGAGCGCGGGCAGCGCCTCGGGCAGCAGCACGTGCCGCACGATGTGCCAGCGGCGGCAGCCCATGGCGCGCGCGGCCTCCACCAGGCCGCGATCGACCTCGTTCAGGCCCACCTGCGATACACGCGCAAAGAACGGAATCAGATGGGCGCTCAACGGCACCACGGCCGCCCACGTGCCCATGGTCGTGCCGACAATGAGCCGGGTGACGGGCAGCATCGCCACCAGCAGGATGATGAAAGGGATCGAGCGGAACGTATTGACCAGTACCGACAGCACGCGGTGCAGGCGCGGCCGGGGCCGCAGGCCGCCCGGCGCCGACGTGGTGAGCACGATGGCCAACGCCAGGCCGACGACGAATACCACCAGGCATGCGCTGCTGACCATCAAGAGCGTTTCGCCGAATGCGCGCAGGTATTTTTCAAGCATGGGCGTAAGCGCGACCCGGCGGATCGGCCAAGAGGGCAACAGGTTTGGTGGGTGTCATGCCAGAGCGTTGGCGCAGCGGACGCAGCAGTGCCAGCGTGGCGTCTGCATGCGGATCGGCGAACACCTGATCGACCGTGCCGTGCTCGGCAATGCGGCCTTGATCGAGCACCAGGACGCGATCGCAGGCGTCGCGGATCACCGCCATGTCATGCGTGACCAGCACGACGGTCAGCCCCAGGCGCCGGTTGATGTCGCCAAGCAGCAGGAGAATCTGTTCGGTGGTTTCAGGGTCCAGCGCAGACGTCGCTTCGTCGCACAACAGGATCTCCGGGCGATGCACCAGCGCGCGGGCAATGCCGACGCGCTGCTTTTGCCCACCGGAGAGCTTCGCCGGATACACGCCGGCCTTTTCGGACAGGCCGACCAGATCGAGCAGCTCCATAACACGCGGCCCGATGGCTTCGCGCGGCACACCCGCCACACGAAGCGGCAGCGCAACGTTCTCGAAAACGGTCTTGGCCGACAACAGGTTGAAATGCTGGAAGATCATGCCGACGCGCCGGCGGAGCGCGACCAGGCCGTCTTCGTCAAGGCGGCCGACATCGATGTCGTCGATGCGGATCGTGCCCGCGTCGGGGCGTTCCAGCATGTTGACCGTGCGCAGCAGCGTGGATTTCCCCGCGCCGCTGCGGCCGATGATGCCGAACACCTCGCCGCGCGCGATAGTGAACGAAATGCTGTCGAGCGCGAGCGTGCTGGCGCCGGGGTAGGTCTTGCTGATGCGTTCGAACGCAATGTGCGGCATGACCGGGGCTGCCGTGTTCGGCAATGCAGCGAGGTGCGGCGCGAGCGGGGGGATGATCGGCTGCCTCAGAACGCCGGGATGACCGAGCCCTGGTATTTGCTCAGGATGAACTGGCGCACTTCTTCAGACTGATACGCCTTCACCAGCGGCGCCACCCACGGCGCGCTCTTGTCCTGTTCCCGGACCACGATCACGTTGACGTACGGATTGCGTTCCTTCTTTTCCACCGCAATACCGTCACGCGTGGCAATCAATCCGGCCTGGTAGGCAAAGGTGTTGACGATGGCCGCCGTGTCGACATCGGGCAGCGAGCGCGAAAGCACCACCGATGCACTCTCCACCCATTCCAGCTTCTTCGGGTTGGCCGTCACGTCGGCCAGCGTGGCCGTGCCGGTAAACGGATCGAAGCCGTCGCGCAGTTTGATCAGGCCATGATCGCGCAGGATGACAAGCGCACGCGTCTGGTTGCTCGGGTCGTTGGGCAGGCCGATGCGGGCGCCCACCGGCAGGGCTTCAAGCGATTTGTATTTGCGCGAGTAGAAGGCGATGGGCGAGATGAGCGTGTTGCCTACCGTTACCAGCTTGTAGCCGCGTTGCTTGATCTGGTCGCGCAGGAAAGGGATGTGCTGGAACGCATTGGCGTCGAGATCACCGTTGTTGAGCGCCTCGTTGGGGCTTGCGGTGCCGGTGATGACGATGGGCTGGACCTTCAGCCCCTGCTTTTCGGCCACGCGGGTGACGACCTCCCAGATTTCTTCATCAACACCGCCGCGCACACCGACCTTGATCGGTTTGTCTGCCGCCAGCACGGAACCGGCGCCCAGCGTCAGGGCAGTTGCAGCGGCCAGGAGGGCGTGAAAGAAAGGGCGTCGTTTCATGGGGCGGCTCGTGTGTTGTGAAGACGTGGCCCAGTCTAGAAGCGGCGTGCAGTGCTGGTCCACGAACAAAACCGAAGTAGCAAATTCGCAGCATGTTCACCGCCGTGAATCCGCATATCGAAGCAACGATTGCTTCGTTGGAGCGACACGGCATGGCCGGTATGGTGAGCGCTTGTCCAAGCGCCGAGGTTTCCCGTGAGCGACACGCAGGTACCGCGTCAATTGCACCTGAACGTCAACATCCTGCACTCCGGCTTTGTACCGTCGGCCTGGAGACTGGCCGAGAGCGATCCGTACGCCTTTGCCGACGTGCAGCACTACGTGAAGGTGGCGCGGATTGCCGAGGCGGCCAAGTTCGATGCCGTGTTCCTGGCAGACAACGCCGCCATCGTCGATCAGATCCACTTTCGGCCGATCACCGCGCTGGAGCCCACCGTGCTGCTGGCCAGCATCGCAGCGGCCACCACGCACATCGGCCTGATCGGCACGGCATCGACCAGCTACAACGAGCCTTTCAACATCGCCCGGCGCTTTGCCACGCTCGACCATGTGAGCGGCGGCCGCGCGGGCTGGAACGTGGTCACCACCGCCGATCTGCCGTCGGCACGCAATTTCGGCCGGGACACCGTGCCCGACCACGCCGAGCGCTATGCCCGCGCCGACGAATTCACGAGCGTCGTCAAGGATCTCTGGAACAGTTGGGAAGACGATGCCTTTGTTGGCGACAAGGCCGGCGGCAGCTTTGTCGATGTGCGGAAGGTGCATCCCATCGCCCATCGTGGCGAGTTCTTTCGTGTGCAGGGCCCCTTGAACCTGCCGCGTTCTCCGCAGGGCTATCCGGTGCTTGTGCAGGCGGGCGGTTCGGCCGATGGCCGCGAGCTGGCTGCGCGCCACGCGGAGGCCGTGTTCTCCGCATCGCAAGGCTTTGAAGAAGCGCTGGCCTATGCGCGCGGACTCAAGGCACGCGCTCAGGCTTTGGGGCGAGGGCCGGAGGCGATTCGTGTGTTGCCCGGTTTGACCACCATCATCGGTGCCACGCAGGCGCAGGCCCGCGCGCGGCGCGATGCATTGGTCGACCTGATCCCATGGGATTACAGCCTCACGCGGCTGGCCGGCACGCTCGGTGTGCCGGTCGAGCGCCTGCAACTCGACACACGCCTGCCGGACGATTTGCCGTTGCCCAACAACGGCAATGGTAATCACACGTTTTTCAACGCCACACTGGCATTGGCGCGCAGTCAGCAATTGACCGTACGCGAACTGATTCGCGAACTGGCCGGCGGTGGCGGGCATCGCGTGCTGGTGGGCACGCCCGAGCAGATCGCCGACGACATCGAACACTGGTTCCGCCACGGCGCGGCCGACGGCTTCAATCTCATGCCCGACGCCTTGCCGGGCGGGCTGCAGGACTTCGTCGATGGCGTGGTGCCCATCCTGCAGCAGCGCGGGCTGTTTCGAACCGAATACGCCGGACACACGCTGCGCGAGCATTTCGGCCTCGCGCGGCCTGTCGGTCGCCCGACCAATCGCGCGGCTGCATAGCCGCTTTCATCGTGCTGATCTTATGAATACGCCACGCGATCTTCATCTCCCCGACCGCCTGCAGGAAGCCCTTGCCGAGCTGCCTGACCTGGCCCAGCGCATCGGGACAGATGCCGCTGCACGCGAAGTGCGGCGCGTGCTGCCGTACGAAGCTTTTGCGCACTTTCGCGCGTCGGGTCTGGGTTTGCTGCGCATTCCCGTGGAGTGGGGCGGTCTGGGCGGCTCGCTCGTCGACCTGTTCGAGACGATCAGCACGCTGGCCGCTCACGAATCGAACGTCGCGCATGCGCTGCGCATTCATTACGACCTGACCGAGGTCATCCGTCTGTCGCCGCTCGATGCGTTTCACCGGACGCAGTTGGATCGGCTGCTGGAGGGCGCCCTCTTTGGCGGCGGTTCAACCGAGCGCGGCACGTCGCGCCCGGGGGAGGTCACCACGACCCTCCAGCGCGACGGCGCCGACTACCGCCTCAGCGGCCGCAAGTACTACACCACCGGCACGGCGTTCGCCGATTACGGCCGCTTCAATGTCAACGATGACGCAGGCGGAAACGTGCAGATCATCATTCCGGTCACGCGCGAGGGCGTGAAGGTGATCGACGACTGGGACGGGATGGGCCAGCGCATGACGGCCAGCGGCAGCATCGTGTTCGAGCACGTGCAGGTGCGCGCAGACGAGGTGGCCTCGCGCGTCAGCAGCTCGCTGGTGGGGCGCCATACCGGTGCACTGCGCCAGTTGCATCTGGTGGCCGTGGCGGCAGGCATTGTGCGCAATGTGGCGGCCGACGCGCGGCGGTATGTGGTCAACCATGGGCGGCCGGTGTTGCACAGCCCGGCGCCGTCCGCGCGGGAGGACCACTTCATCCAGCAGGTGGTGGGCGACATTGCCGCACACAGCCATGCCATCGATGCCCTGGTGCGCGAGAACGCGCGCGTGCTGGATCGATCCTCCGACGCCATCCGCGATGAAGCGGAAAACGCCGACGCGCTGGTGCTGGAAGGCGCGCTGGCCACGGCGCAAACGCAGCTGGTTGTCGGCAAGCTGGCGCTGCATGCCGCGCAGCAGCTCTTTGAAGCGGGCGGTGCATCCATGACGGCGCGCGCGCACAACCTTGACCGTCACTGGCGCAACCTGCGGACGATCTTCAGCCACAACCCGTTGCTGCACAAGGCGCGGGTGGTGGGGGATTACCACCTCAATGGCGAAACGCAGCACCTGAAGGAAGGCCGCGTTTTCTGACCATTGAGCCGGTGCTGCCCCGGCTGCACTGTTCAAGGCGCTGCCCACCGCCTCTGCGTCGTACATCATGGTGCGCCGCGCTGGGCGGTGATGCGCCGCTCATGGCCGGCATCACCGCTGCGCAGACAGT
The DNA here is from genome assembly GCF_905397375.1 of Ralstonia mannitolilytica. Lineage (GTDB taxonomy): Bacteria > Pseudomonadota > Gammaproteobacteria > Burkholderiales > Burkholderiaceae > Ralstonia > Ralstonia mannitolilytica. The sequence goes on along the minus strand of NZ_CAJPVG010000001.1, from coordinate 357,336 downwards.
GATGGCCGTGGCGGCCATGCCGGCCGTGATGACGCTTCAAGGCCGTCTCCATCGCAGTGCTGGCACTTGGCATGGCCGTCAGTGCGCCCCTGCTGGCCGCCACGGTGGCCGACGCCGATCAACCTTCCGTCGTGATCGTGCACGGCGCCTTGCCGATGGATCCGACTGGGCCAAGGTGATCCCGCTGCTGCAGGCCAAGGGCGTGAAGGTGCAGGCGGTGCAGAACGGGCTGAACTCGCTGGCCGACGACGTGGCCGCCACGCGCCGCGCCATCGGCAACCAGCCGGGCAAGGTCGTGGTGGTGGGGCACTCCTGGGGCGGCACGGTCATCACCGAAGCCGGTGCGGACAGCAAGGTTGCCGGCCTCGTGTACGTGGCGGCGTTTGCGCCGGACGCCGGCCAGTCGACGGAAGAGGTGGACAAGGACTACGCGCCCGCGCCGGGCATCGGCAAGCTCGTCGCGGACGCCAACGGCTATCTGTCACTGCCCCCCGCGGAGCTGGCGAGCGACTTTGCGCAGGATGTGCCCCGCCGCGCAGGCACGCGTGATGGCCGCGACGCAAGGTCCCATCAAGGCCACGGCATTTGGCGAGCGCACCACGGTGGCGGCATGGCAAAGCAAGCCGTCGTGGTTCATCGTCAGCGCGCACGACAGGATGATCCAGCCGGCTCTGGAACACGCCATGGCCCGGAAGATTGGCGCCAAGGTGACGACACTGCCGACGAGCCACGTGCCGCAGCAGTCGCGGCCGCAAGATGTGGCAAAGGTGATTCTGGATGCGGTGCACGCGGTTGAGGCGCGCAACTGAGGCCGCGCGCGTGTTGCCTGCGCGTCAGTTCGGGCGTTGGCCCATGGCGCGCAGGAAGGTCTGCTGCGCGGTCAGCAACTCGCGGTAGGTGAGCGCGCGGTAATCAAGCCCATGGGCGCGCGCCACCTCCGCCACACGGGCAGCCAGCGCTGGATAGTGCCGGTGGCTATACGTAGGGAAGAGGTGATGCGTGAGGTGCCAGTTCAGGCCCCCGAGCCAGTAGCCGATCCACGCCGGTTGCGGTTGCCAGTCGCACGCGGTGTGGAACGCATGCTCGTGCCACGTGTGCGGCAGCTGGCCCGATTCGGGCGGCAGATAGAACGTCACGTCCGCCCAGTGCGTGCCCAGAATCAGCGCGACCAGCACGCATGACGCCAGCATCTGCCCCGCGAAGTAGCCGAACGCCACCCAGCTCCAGCCGAGGCCGAGCCGATGTGCCACCCAGGCCGGCACCACCACCGCAATCAGCAAGTGCAACGCCTTCGCAGACAGGAACGTCATCCAGCCGCGCAGGCCGGGCAGCACGCGATCCGCCGCCAGCGGCGTGAGGCCGAGGCGATCCGACCAGTCGTAGATCCAGTTGATGTAGGGCAGCGACAGTGCAGCAATCAGCGGCCAGTAGCGATGCTGATAGCGAAACTGCGGATACCACGGCTGAAAGGGCGTCTGCCGCAGGAAGCGGTTTGCGGCGGTGTCCAGATCGTAGTGCTCCACGTTGGCATGCGCGTGGTGATAGTGCACGTGGCGCACCGTCCAGTAGGCCGGTTCGATGCCGAGCGGGATGGCGGTCACACGCGTCATGAGGCGGTCCAGCCATGCCCAGGGGGAGAGCGCCCGATGCGCGCCGTCGTGCAGCACGTTCATGGCCAGCAGCATCGCGATGAACGGAAAGGCCATGTAGGCGAGCACGAATGTCGTCGCACCCGTGGCCGTCATCATGACGCCATACAGGAGGGCGGATACCACAACGAGGAAGGCGCCCTTGGCAATGAACTGCACATCGGCAAAGCGATGGTCGCCGTGCGCCTGCAGATGGTCGTGCGCGGCACGGCGCAAATCTTCGGCCAGCGAGGAGGCGCGCGGCGAAGCGTAGCGGAGCTTAGCGAGATTCGGCATGCGGCGAAGAAGAGAGCGGCGATTCGGTCCGCAGCGCGTGCCACAGGCCGCAAGCAAGACCATGCAACCCGAGCGCAACGGCCAACGTGTCGGACAATGCATCGCCCGCGCCGCATATGCCGATCATCAGCACGGGCAGCGCAAGCGCCAGCAGCGGCCAAAGCCAGCGTCCCCAGCCTCGCCCATCCGACAAACCGCCCAGCGCCAGCGTGAGGAGCAGGATGAGCACGAACCAGACCGCTTGCCAGTGCCCGGGCCACAGGCCGTCGGTGTGCACATAGTCGATCACCACGCCAAACAGCAGCACACCGCCGGTGGCGATCCAGCCGGCGGGCGTGGTGCGCGTATCGCGTTGCAAATGCGGCGTACGCAGCCCCAGCCATTGCAATGCCGGCACCACGTTGGCCCAGAACGGGTTGTCGCTGTGGGTGGGCTTGTGCACGCCATAGCGGATCGGCACGTCGGCCAGCGCGCGCTGATAGGTGCCGAACAGCTTGTCCCACAGCAGCAGCGTGCCGCCGAAGTTGCGGTCGATGTATTCCGGGTTGCAGCCGTGATGCACGCGGTGGTTGGCGGGCGTGACCATGAAGCGGTCCAACACGCCCGAGCGCCCGACCAGTCCGCAGTGGTTGTAGAACTGCACCGAGTAATGCAGGCCCGACACCGCCACGAACATTTCCGGCGTGACGCCGATCAGCGCCAGCGGCACGAAGAACGGCAGCGATGTCAGCGACGACAGCCACGCGTTGCGCACGCCCAGCGAGAGGTTGAAATGCTCGCCCTCGTGATGTACGGCATGGATCGCCCACAGAAAGCCGAGCGTGTGGTGCATGCGGTGCAGCCAGTAGAAGCCGAGATCCCACGCGACAAACGCGAAGGCCCAGCCCGCAACCGGGTGCCAGCCATCCACCCAATGCAGGCTGGCATGGGCATATAGCCACGTGAAGCCCGCGACTTCCACGCCGCGGCACAGCCACATCAGCACGTGGCCGGAGTTGAGGTTGAGGATGACGTCGCGCCACGGCAGCGGTTGGCCGCGCCACCACTTGAGCGCAGCCAGTTCCAGCAGCACGCAGCCGAGCATCAATGCAAGCGGCAGGGCAAAGGCATTCATGTGGACACCGGTTCGATGGAGAGCGTTGACGCGCGCCGCGCCAACCATAGACGGACAGCCGCGCCGCACAGCACACCCACGGCCACGCCTGCCGACAGGTCAAGTGCGACGTGCCGGCGCGTCTGGATCGTGGCGTACAGGATGCCGAGCCCCCAGGCGGCCGCGAGCGCCGTGCGCATCGGCCTGCGCGAATCCGCCAGCGCCCACACCGAGAGCAGCGTGAGCGCCCCATGCAGAGAGGGCAGGCAGTTCTGGCTCGAATCCATGGCGATCAGCATGCGTTGCACGCTGCCGGGCAACGATGCGTCCGCCAGCGGCGGGTAGTGCAGCGTGGTCGGCCACAGCATGAACACCGCACCGCTCACGAGCGCGCTCATCTGCATGGCGCGTTCCAGCCAGGGCAGCCGCGACATGTCGGCCTGCAAGTACGCCAGCGGAATCAGCACGAAGAACGACACGTACAGCCAGATGCCCGACGTGCTGAACGGAATGGCGCGGTCCAGTGCAGTCTCGGGCACGATCGTGCCAACGCCCTGCAGCGCTCCGCAGAGGCCATAGACGAGGCCCACCGAACACCAGCCAAAGGCCATATGACGCAGGCGCGTGGCAAGCGGGCTCATCGTGACGCTCCTGGCGCCGCGAGCCGGACGATGCGGCGGCGCTTGGTGGTGAAATCGGTGGCGATGCGCTCGGGCGTGGCGTGCCACGTCACGCGCGATGCATCGACACCCTGGCAGGCGAAGACATCGGTCAGGTGCGCCCGGCACGCGCGTGCAATGTCGGCGTCGGCCGGGTGAATGGACAACGCGAGCGTGTTCGCATCGGTCTGCACCAGGCGGTAATCCGCGTGCAGCGGCAGCGCCTGTGCCAGCGCCCGCGAACACACGTCGGCAAACAGCGTGACGGTGCCGCCGCCCAGCGCGGGCAGGACGAGCGTATCGTCGCAGCGGCCTTCGATACGCTCGATGGCCATCGCCGGATTGCCGCAGGGGCAAGCGCCCAGCGCCGGCTCGCGGCGGATGAGGATGTCATCGAGCCGGTAGCGCACGATGGGTTGCGTGCGGCGTGTGAAATCGGTAATGACGGGGACGAAGCGGCGCGCGTCCAGCCATTGCGGCTCGATGTGCACGTGCGCTTCGTTCAGGTGCAGCGTGCCGTGCGGGCAGGTCGCGCCCAGAAAGCCTTCGGTGGCCTGATAGACCTCACCGACGTTGCCAAAGGCCTGTGCAAGCAGTGCGCGGTCCATCGGTTCCAGCACTTCGGCGCCGGACAGCACCTGCACGGGCGCGATGTCGAGCCGGCCGGCAAGCTTCTCCATGGCAAGCGCACGCAGCACCTGCGCCGGCCCCACGATGATGGTCGGCTGCAATGCTTCCAGCGGCGCGCGGTGCGATTCGAACGGCGCAAACAGATCAAAGAACGAGAACGTCAGCCACGGGTTGCGCACGGCGGTGTACAGATTGCTGTTGGCGCGCAGGAACAGCGCGACGCGCTCGCCGTGCAACAGCCCGCGCGGCAGCAGCTTGGCGAGCAGAATGCCGGCCCACTGCGCACGCTCGGTCGGGCTCACGACGAATACGCCGCGTCCGCCGGAGGTGCCTGACGACAAGCCCACTGAATACGCACCGACCGTCGGCCGGAAATCGCGTGACTGCTCGGCCTGTTGCGCGCAGGCCAGCACGTCGTTCAGGCGCAGGCCGGCGGTGTTCATGGCGTCGAAATTGGCCATCATCGTGGCCTTGTCCATCAACGGCCATTCGTGCATCGGCTTCGATGCGAACGGGCGGAAATACGGGCTGCGAGTCAGCACGCGTTGCGTGAAGCGCGAGATCTGCCGCTGCTGGTGCGCTTCCAGCGCGGCGCGATCAGGCAGCCGCAGCCGGCGCGTTTGCCAGTACGACCACAGCAGGCGGTGCAACGCCGTCACAACGCCCCCTCGTGTGTGAGCAGGATGCGCACGTGGCCGCCCGCATCGAGCGCGTGCAGCTTGCGCAGCGTGTCGAAGTAGGCATGGCGGTCTTCCATGATCGAATACGCCAGTACCGACGGCCCGCGCAGCTCGCGATAGCTCAGCGGCGACCAGGCGGCGTCGGCGGCTAGCAGCACCCAGCCTTCCTGCGTGCGGACAAACGCGCCAAGGTGCCCGGCGGCGTGGCCGGGCAGCGGCACGAGCAGCACGTCGCCGTTGCTGTCGGGCAAGGCCCAGGCGGATGTGAATGGCGCCAGCTCCGGCGGCAGCGCGACTTGCTCGAACTGTTCGACAAAGCGCGTGCGCGTTTCAAAATCTTCGGGAATCAGCCCCGGCACGAAAGCGCGCCGCAACGCGGAAACGCCACGCAGCGCGCGCAGGTGCATCCATCCCTCGCCGGAGCAGATGACCGGCACGCCCGGAAAGTCGCGCAGGCCGGCAACGTGGTCGCCGTGGAAATGCGAGACGATCAATCCATCCAGATCAGCCGGGCGCACGCCCTGTTGCGCAAGCTGCGCCGCCATGGATTCCGACGTGTCGAAATACACGGGCGTGACCTTGCGATAGATCGCAAACAGGCCACTGCGCGTGTGGTCATGGAAATGGGAGGCGTAGCCCGTGTCCCACAGCCAGCGCCGCCCGGCGGCTTCGATCAGCCAGGCGCGTGCGGGAAACGCGCAGGTGCGCAGGCCCGCGCCGCGCAGCGCCACACATGCGGTATGCGTGCAGTACCCGGCTTCAAAAACGGACAACGTTGCCATGTTCACGTAACCAGTGAGCCGTGCGGCGGATGCCTTCGGCCATGTCGATGGGCGGCACGTAGCCGAGTTCGATGCGCGCGCGGTCGTTGGCGAGCGTCATGTCGTAGTGCAGGGCCGCGGCGCTGTAGCGCGTGAGCAGCGGCTCGCGACGCGTGACGGCGCTGGCACCTTCCATGGCACGCGCCGCCAGCGCCATCGCCGGATACGGCACTGCGCGGATGCGATAACGCAGGCCGAGCTGCTGGCCCAGCAGTTGATCGAGCAGATCGCGCAGCGTGGCAGGCGCGTGATTGGTGATGTTGTAGGCGGCGCCGGAAGGCACGCTCGCCGTGGTGGCGCACTGCATGGCGTGCACCACGTTTTCCAGATAGGTCAGGTCCATGCGCGCCGCGCCGCCACGGGGCAGGGGCAGCACGCCGCCGCGCAGCTCCAGCAAGTGCAGGATGCGTGGCAGGACCACGCGATCGTGCGGGCCGAAGAGCCCGCGCGGCCGCAGGATGACGAAGTGCGTGCGGTGCTGCGTGGCGACCTGCTGCAGGATGGCCGCTTCTGCCAGCATCTTCGTCGCCGCGTAATGATTGGCGAAGCGCGCGGGGCGATAGCTCTCGGGCAGATCGGCGTGATGCTGGTAGTCGAAATAGATCGACGGTGTGGAGATATGCACGAAGCGGCGGACGCCACGCTTGACGGCACCTTCGGCGAGCGCCGCCGTGGCGCGCACATTGGCCGCGTAGAAGTCTGCATACGCACCCCAGGGCGATGACAGCGCCGCGCAATGCCAGACCGTGTCGACACCGTCGAGCAGCGCATCCAGCGTGGTGGGTGCCAGCTGTGCCAGATCGGCCGGCACATAGTGGGCGCCACGGGCGGCAAAGGCGTCGCGTTGCGTGGCATCGCGCCCCGTCGCGCGCACGCGAGCGCCTTGCGCGAGCAGCGCGTCGACCGCGTTGCGGCCGAGCCCACCGGTGGCGCCCGTCACCAGCGTCGTCATAGCGTCAGCACCATGCCGCCGAGCGTCAGGCCGGCCGCCGTGCCGACCAGCAGCACCGGTTTGCCGGGCTCGATGCGTTGGGTCGTCACGGCTTCATGCAGCGCGGTGGGAATCGACGCGGCCACCTGGTTGCCGTGCTGCGCGTAGATATCGACCACGCTGGCTTCCGGCACGCCCAACCGCGTGCGCAGATGCTGCATCCCCAGGTGGCTTGCCTGGTGCGGCACGACGACATGCATGTCGCGCAGCGTGTATTGGCTGCCCGCGAACAGCCGATCGAGGAAACCGTCCATCAGTTGCGAGGCGAGCTTGAATACGCGCTTGCCATCCATGTGGAACAGGTAATCGGTCGGTTGCGCACCGGTGCGCGGGTTGCGGCGCGTGCCGCCCGCGCGGATTTCGCAGTAGGTTTTGCCGGCGGGGTAGGTCTCCATGCGGTAGGCGTGGATGCCCGCGCCGGACATCGACCGCGCCGCCTCAACGATGACCGCCGCTGCGCCGTCGCCAAAGATCAATGCGGTCTCGGCGTCGTCCCAGTCGATGCCGCGCGAGGCGAGGTCGGACGCCACCACGGCGATGCGCTTGTACGCGCCCGTCGTCAGGAGGCTGCCCGCCACATGCAGCGCCGTTACGAAGCTCAGACAACTCGCATTGACATCAAACGCAGGCGTGCCGGCCGGCAGCCCGGCGGGCTCGAGGATGTGCGCGGCCGTGTTGGGCAGCGCCTGTTCTTGCACGCCCGAGGCGGAGATCAGCAGGTCGATGGACGCAGCCGGAACATCGGCGCGGCGCAGTGCATCGCGCACGGCAGCGCCGGCGAGTTCCGACTGGCGCTCGGCCAGCGTGGCATGGTGGCGAACGTCGATGCCGGACTTCTCGCGCACGTACCCCGCCCGATGCCCGAGGCGGGCATCCAGTTCAGCGGACGTGACTTGTTGCTCCGGCAGCGCCTTGCCGGTGGAAAGCAGATGAATCGGCAGCATAGATGCGGGCAAGCACGGGGTGCGCGGCCCTGTTCCCTCTTCCGGCTGCCGCGCGCGCGGGGCGCATGCCGCAGCTTAGTGATCTTGTTTTGTTGCGCCGCGATTCTAGCGGGAGGACCGCGCCCGGCGAGATGAAAATTCGTTAATAGTGGTGACGTTCAGGCGCCGTAGCTGCGCAGCCGGTCGAGGTCGACGACCGTCACCCCGCCATATTCCAGCCGCACCACACCGTCCCTCTCCAGGGCCTTGAGCGACTGGTTGGCTGCCTGGCGCGTCATGCCAGAGAGCAGGCCGAGCTCTTCCTGCGTGATCTCGAGGTGGTCGCCGGCGCTGGGGTAGAGGACCGGGTTGAACAGCGAGGCAATGCAGCGCGCGAGCCGCGGCGTGGTATCGAGCATGCGGTCGTACTCGAGCAGCGCCATGAAGTGGCCGAGCCGCTCGTTGAGCTGCCGCACCAGGAAGCGGTTGAACGCGACGCTGTTCTGCACGAGCCACTGGAACGTCGCGCGGTTCATGAAGGCCATGCGCGTGTCGCGCAGCGCGATGATGTCGTAGCGGCGCGGCTCGTTCTTGAGCAAGGAGCCCTCGCCGAACCAGCCGCCGGCCGTGACCCCCGTAAAGGTGACGTTGCGCCCCTCCGGTGACACCGTGCCGATCTTCACCAGGCCGCTGACCACGCCCGTCCAGGAGTCCAGCACCGTGTCTTTCGCGCAGATGCAGCTGCCGCGCTCGTAGGTGCGCTCGATGATGCCGGTGCTGGCGCGCTCGGCTTCGTCGGCGGGCAGGTCGATCGACCACGCCGCAATGTGGGCCAGCCGCGCGCGGTTGATACCCGGGCGCGCGGCGTCCTGCGGCTCACGCACGCTGCACGCCCACCGGCAGCGTGCTGATGCGGTGGACTTCCGGGGTGGAGAGCCAGTCGGTCGATTGGCACTGGAGGAACAGGGCCGTCGCGTCCTCGCCCCAGAACAGCTCGCCGTCGGCCGCAAGTGTCGGCACGCCGAACACGCCCAGCGCGATGGCGGCATCGGTGTGGTGCCGCAGTGCCTCCTTGACGGACGGCTGCTCGACGGCGGACACCCCTTGTGCAAAGCCGACGGCCTCGCACAGCGCTGCAAAGCCTTCGGTCGACCCGACATCGTGCCCGTCGCGCCAGATGTGCCGGAACACGGCGCGCACGGCTTCCAGTGAACCGCCCATGGCGATGGTCAGCCGCAAGGCCTTGATGGGGTTGAACGGATGGGCCGGCGGCATGCGAAACGGAATGCCCAGCTGCTGCGCACGGAACAGCGCATGCCGATATGTGAACACGCGCTTGGCGCCGATCTCTGCCGGGCCTTTCTGGCCCCAGTGATTCAGGATGGCGCCGAGCACCACGGGGCGCGGCGCGATGACGATGTCCGAGGGCAGCTTGTCGAACTGCTCGAGCTGCAGGTAGGCAAATGGCGAGATGACATCGAAGAACCAGTCTACAGTCTTGGCGGGCATGCGGGTCTCCTCCGGTGCGGTGTTGGCGGTGAGTGTCGCACGGTGCAGGCGTTTGTGCAGAGGGCGGCTACTCGCCGTACTGCCTGAGGCCGACGAGGTCGCGCACCTCGATCACACCGTAATCCACCCTGACCAGCCCCTGCTGTTCGAGCACCTTCAGGGCCTGGTTGGCGCGCTGGCGCGAGATGCCCGCCAGCAGCCCGATCTCTTCCTGCGAGATCTCGAGCGTGTTGCCCAGCCGCGGATACAGCAGCTCGTTGAACAGCGACGACACGGCTCGTGCCACGCGCGAATCAATGTCGAGCAGCCGTTCGTACTCGACCGCCGCAATGAACTGGCCGAGCCGCTCGTTCAGCTGCATCAGGAGGAAGCGGGTGAAGGGCAGGCTCGTGTCGAGCAGCCATTGGAAGGTCTCGCGCGGGATGAAGGCGATGCGGGAGCGGCGCAGCGCCATCACGTCGTACTTGCGCACTTCGTGCTTGAGCACGGCGCCTTCGCCGAACCAGCCGCCGGTCGGCACCCCGGTAAACGTGACGGACTTGCCGGATGGCGACACCGTGGTGATCTTGACCAGCCCGTCGACCACGCCCATCCACTCCTCGGCGCGCTCACCCTTGTGGCTGATGTAGTCGCCCGGGCCGTATTCGCGCACGTAGGTGGCCTGCCATACGCGCTCGCGTTGTTCCGCGCTCAGGTCCGCTGCCCACGCGCAGTGGTCGATGAAGTCATTCGGCATGGGTTTTGGGAGTTCCTGTAGGGATTAACCCGGAATTGTCACCGGCGCGACATCCGGCCAAAAAGGCGTGGACTATCTTACCGTCACGATTGAGGCCGGGCACCAGAACGAACGCTCGTGCGGAAAATCAGCCTGCGAAGACGGGCGGCATACACGAACGGGTGGTTGGACACCCGAGCCTGGACACCAGCAGCAGAAGCGGCCTCCCGGTCAGGGAGGCGAAAGGGACAGGAGACACGCATGCAGGATTCGTCGGCGACGACTTTTCCGCGACTGCTGCTGGCGCACGCCCAGAGCAGGCCAGGCCACCCGGCCTATCGCGAGAAGGATCTCGGCATCTGGCAGACCACGACGTGGGCGCAGGTGGCGCAGGAAGTGCGCGCGCTTGCTTGCGGCCTGGCGGCGCTGGGCTTCGAGCGCGGCATGAACCTGGCCGTGGTCGGCGACAACCGTCCGCGCCTGTACTGGGCGATGACGGCCGCCCAGGCGCTGGGCGGCGTGCCCATCCCGCTCTACCAGGATGCGGTGGCCGCGGAAATGCTGCATGTGCTGGCCGATGCCGAGATCGCGTTTGCCATTGCCGAAGACCAGGAGCAGGTCGACAAGCTGCTCGAGCTGCAGCCGCAACTCGCGGGGCAGGCGCGTCCGCTGCAATGGATCGTCTACGAAGACCCGCGCGGCCTGCGCGACTACGACGATGCCGAGCTGATGTCGTATGAGCGCATCCAGGAGATCGGCCGCGAGTTCGACCGCGCGCATCCGGGCTTCTACGAGGCGGCCGTGGAGGCCGGCGCGCCCGATGACACGGCCATCATCCTCTACACCTCCGGCACCACCGGCAAGCCCAAGGGGGTGTGCCACGCGCACCGCAGCCTGATTGCCGTGGCCACGCGCGGCTGCGCCTTTGACGGCCTGCATGCCGATGACGACGTACTGTCCTACCTGCCGATGGCGTGGGTGGGCGACAACCTGTTTTCGTATGCGCAGGCCATGGTGGCTGGCTTTACCGTCAACTGCCCCGAGTCGCGCGAGACGGTGATGACCGACCTGCGCGAGATCGGCCCGACCTACTACTTCGCGCCGCCGCGCATCTACGAAGGTCTGCTCACGCAGGTGATGATCCGCATGGAAGACGCGGGCTGGATCAAGCGCAGGCTGTTCGACTGGGCGATGCGCGTGGCACGGCGCTGCGGTACGCAGATTCTCGACGGGCAGCCCGTCGCTGCGCTGGACCGCGCGCGCTATGCGCTGGGCGAACTGCTGATCTATGGGCCGCTGCGCAACGTGCTCGGCATGAGCCGCATCCGCGTGGCGTATACCGCCGGCGAGGCGATCGGGCCGGACCTGTTCCGCTTCTACCGCTCCATCGGCGTGAACGTGAAGCAGTTCTACGGCCAGACGGAGACCTGCGCCTATGTCTGCCTGCAGCCCGATGGCCAGGTCAAGTTCGATTCCGTGGGGCCGGCCGCGCCGGGCATGGAGATCCGCATTGCCGACAGCGGAGAGGTGCTGGTGCGCGGCGTTGGCCTGCTCAAGGGCTACTACAAGCGCGACGACGCCACGCGCGAGGCAATCGACGCCGACGGCTATTTCATGACCGGCGACGCGGGCCTCATCGACGCCGACGGCCACCTGCGGATCATCGATCGCGCCAAGGATGTCGGCAGGCTGGCCGACGGTTCGATGTTCGCGCCCAAGTACATCGAGAACAAGCTCAAGTTCTTCCCGTACATCAAGGAAGCCGTGGCCTTTGGCGCCGATCGCGACCGGGTCTGCGTGTTCATCAACATCGACTTCGAGGCCGTGGGCAACTGGGCCGAGCGCCGCCATCTGCCTTACGCCGGCTATATCGACCTGGCCGGTCAGCCGCAGGTGATCGAGATGATTGCGGAGTGTGTGGCGCAGGTGAATGCCGACCTGGCGGAGGACCCGATGCTGTCGGGTTCGCAGATCGCGCGTTTCCTGATCCTTCACAAGGAGCTGGACCCGGACGACGACGAGCTGACGCGCACGCGCAAGGTGCGCCGCCGCTACATCGCCGAGAAGTACGCCGTACTGATCGACGCGCTGTATGCGGGCAGGCACGAGCAGTACATCGAGACGCGCGTCCGGTTTGAAGACGGCCGCGAGGGGAGTGTCAGCGCAACGCTGAAGCTGGTGGACGCGAAGATCGTGCCGCCGGTCCAGCGCAAGGCGGCATAGATCAACAGACCGCCGCACGGGGAACAACATGACGCAAATGGCATGGCAAGGCGTGGCGAGGCAGACCGGCGCGGGCATCGGGCTGCCGGGGGGCCGGGCGCAGGCGGGTCTCGGCCCGCTGCAAGGCGAGGTGCTGCTCGACCTGCAGCACATCTCGCTGTCGTTTGGCGGGGTGAAGGCGCTGACCGATATCTCGTTCGACATTCGCGCGCACGAGATCCGGGCGATCATCGGGCCGAACGGCGCGGGCAAGAGCTCCATGCTGAACGTCATCAACGGTGTCTACCACCCGCAGCAGGGCCGCATCGTGTTCCGCGGCGAGGAGCGCCGCCGCATGAACCCGACCGCCATGGCACGGCAGGGCATTGCGCGCACGTTCCAGAACATCGCGCTGTTCAAGGGCATGACGGTGCTCGACAACATCATGACGGGGCGCAACACGCTGTTCCGCAGCAACCTGTTCGCCAATGCCGTGTGGTTCGGCCCCGCGCGCCGCGAAGAGATGCGCCACCGCCGCAAGGTCGAAGAGGTGATCGACTTCCTGGAGATCCAGGCGATCCGCAAGACGCCGGTGGGGCGCCTGCCGTACGGCCTGCAGAAGCGCGTGGAGCTGGGCCGTGCGCTGGCGGCCGAGCCGTCGATGTTGCTGCTCGACGAGCCGATGGCCGGCATGAACGTGGAAGAAAAGCAGGACATGTGCCGCTTCATCCTCGACGTCAACCGGCAGTTCGGGACCACCATCGTGCTGATCGAGCATGACATGGGCGTGGTGATGGACATCTCCGACCGCGTGGTGGTGCTCGACTACGGCAAGAAGATCGGCGACGGCACGCCCGACGAGGTCAAGGCCAACCCCGAGGTCATCCGCGCCTATCTTGGGCAGTCCCACGCCTGACAACCGAAGCGCGCAGCAGGAGCACACGACATGAGTTTCTTCCTTGAAGTGCTGGTGGGCGGGCTGTTGTCCGGGCTGATGTATTCGCTGGTGGCGCTGGGCTTCGTGCTGATCTACAAGGCTTCCGGCGTATTCAATTTTGCGCAGGGCGCGATGGTCTACTTTGCGGCGCTGGCCGTGGTCGGGCTGGTGGACAAGGGATTGCCGATCTGGGCGGCTGCCATCGGCGCGTTCGGCATCATGATCGTGGTGGGCATGGCAACCGAACGCCTGGTGCTGCGCAAGCTGGTGAACCAGCCACCCATTACGCTGTTCATGGCGACCATCGGCCTGTCGTTCTTCCTGGAGGGTCTCGGGCCGATGCTGTTCGGCAACGAGGTCCGCCCCATCGATCTGGGCATCGTCGACGAACCGATCGAGGCGATCCTCACGCATCTGAACATGGTCGTGTCGAAGTTCGACCTGACCTCGGCGCTGATCGCGGGCTTGCTGGTCGGGGTGCTCGCGCTGTTCTTCCAGTACACACGGGTGGGGCGTGCGCTGCGCGCGGTGGCGGATGACCACCAGGCCGCGCTGTCGCTGGGCATTCCGCTGCAGCACATCTGGGCGATCGTGTGGGGCGTGGCGGGGTTCGTGGCGCTGGTGGCCGGCATGCTGTGGGGTTCGCGCAATGGCGTGCAGTTCGCGCTCACGCTGACCGCGCTCAAGGCGCTGCCCGTGCTGATCCTGGGAGGCTTTACTTCCGTGCCGGGCGCGATTGTCGGCGGGCTGATCATCGGCGCATCCGAAAAACTCGCCGAGATCTATGTCCCGCCGGTGTTCCAGTCGATGTTCGGCGGCAATTTCGGCGGCATCGAGGGATGGTTCCCGTATGTGTTCGCGCTGCTGTTCCTGCTGGTCCGCCCGGAAGGGCTGTTCGGCGAGCGGCATATCGACCGCGTTTGACGCCCACGTTGCGCTTTTCAGGAGACGCGCATGTTCTATCGCGAAGCCGGCCAGTTCAAGACCAGCTATGAGGCCGACAGCCAGGTCTTCCCGATCCGGCAGGACCGCATCGGCGTGGCCGTGCTGCTGGCGGTGGCCTTTGTGGGAATTCCGCTGGTGGGCTCGGAGTATTGGTTCTCGGCCATCCTGATCCCGTTCCTGATCTTTTCGCTCGCGGCGCTGGGGCTCAACATCCTTACGGGATATGCGGGCCAGCTGTCGCTCGGTACGGCGGCGTTCATGGCGGTGGGCGCGTATGCCGCATACAACTTCCAGCTGCGCGTGGAGGGAATGCCGGTGCTGCTGACGTTCGTACTGGCAGGCTTGAGCGCGGCGCTCGTGGGCGTGGCCTTCGGCCTGCCGTCGCTGCGCATCAAGGGCTTCTACCTGGCGGTGGCCACGCTGGCTGCGCAGTTCTTCGTGGTGTGGGTGCTCACGAAGTTTCCCTGGTTCTCGAACAACAGCTCCTCGGGCGTGATCACGGCGCAGCGGCTCGACCTCTTTGGCGTGCCCATCGATACACCGGTCAAACGGTATCTGTTCGTGCTCGGCATCGTTGCGGTGATGGCCATGGTGGCGAAGAACCTCGTGCGCTCCTCCACCGGCCGCGCGTGGATGTCGGTGCGCGACATGGACGTGGCGGCCGAGGTGATCGGCATTCCGCTGATGCGAACCAAGCTCGCGGCCTTTGCCGTGAGCTCGTTCTACTGCGGCGTGGCGGGGGCGCTGTATGCGTTCTGCTATCTCGGCTCGGTCGAGCCCGACGGCTTCTCGCTCGACCTGTCGTTCCGCGTGCTGTTCATGATCATCATCGGCGGCGTGGGGTCGATCCTGGGCTCGTTCCTCGGGGCGGCGTTCATCCTGCTGTTGCCGATCTTCCTGGACAACGTGCTGCCGCCGCTGGCCGCACTGCTGCATCTGCCGTTCACCAACGCGACGGTGTCGCACATCCAGCTGATGGCGTTTGGCGCGCTGATCATCTTCTTCCTGATCGTCGAGCCGCACGGGCTGGCGCGGCTGTGGCAGATCGGCAAGGAGAAGCTGCGCCTGTGGCCATTCCCGCATTGAGATCACGTAGTCACCACCAAAACGAAATCCACCTGCCAAGGTGAAGGAGACGGTCATGAACATGCTGGTTAGCAAACTGCAACGCAGTGCCGCGGCGCTCGGAATGGCGGTCGCACTGGTGTCGCTGGCGGCGCCCGTGCAGGCGCAGACCGCCGAGCAGTTCATCGCGATCCCGAGCTATCGTGTCGGGCCCTATGGCACCAACGGGCAGTCGTGGTACGGCGGGTTTGTCGACTACCTGACCTACGTCAATCTCAAGGAGGGGGGCGTCAACGGCGTCAAGCTCGCGTGGGAAGAGTGCGAGACCGAATACAACAACGCCAAAGGCGTGGAGTGCTACGAGCGCCTGAAGGCGCGCAGCAGCGCCTCGCACGGGACGGCGTATCACGTCATGTCCACCGGCATTTCGTATGCGCTGGTCGACAAGACCGCCGCCGACAAGGTGCCGCTGGTCATGATGGGTTACGGGCGCACCGATGCCGTGGATGGCTCGGTGTTTCCGTATGCGTTTCCGCTCGTGACGACGTACCAGATGCAGGCCTCGGCCATCGTCAAGTACCTCGCGGACAAGAACAAGGGGTCGCTGGCGGGCAAGAAGATCGTCTACCTGTATCACGACTCGGCCTATGGCAAGGAGCCGATCGTCGCGCTCGAGGCGGAGGCCAAGCTCGGCAAGTTCAACCTGGTGGAGATCCCGGTGGCGCACCCCGGCAACGAGCAGGGCGCGCAGTGGCTGAAGATCCGCCAGGAGAACCCCGACTACGTCATCTTCTGGGGCTGGGGCGTGATGAACCAGACCGCGCTGAAGGCCGCGCAGAAGGTCGGGTACCCGCGCGACAAGATGGTCGGCTCCTGGTGGGCCGGGTCGGAGGAAGACACCATCCCGGCCGGTGAAGCCGCCAAGGGGTACCTGAGCGCAACCTGGAACGTGGCCGGCAAGAACGTGCCGCTCATCGCCGACATCGACAAGGTGGTGTACGGCGCCGGCAAGGGCAACATGCAGAACGCGTCGAAGGTGGGCTCCGTGCTGTACAACCGCGGCGTGTCTGCGGCCGTGGTGACGGTGGAGGCCATCCGCGTGGCGCAGGCGAAGTTCGGCAAGGGCAAGGTCATGAACGGCGAGCAGATGCGCTGGGCATTCGAGAACCTGAACCTGGGCAGCGCGCGCCTGCAGCAGCTCGGGGCCACGGGTCTGCTGCCGGAAATCCAGACCAGCTGCAGCAACCACGAGGGCTCGGGCAAGGTGAAGATCCAGCAGTGGGACGGCAGCAAGTGGGTCGTGGTGTCTGACTGGGTGGAGGGCAACAAGGGCCTCGTCCATCCGCTGTTCAAGGCGACCGCCGCGCAGTACGCGAAGGAGAAGGGCATCACGCCGGCGTGCGTGAAATCCTGAACCCGCACCGGCCGCCTCGTCCGCCGGCATGGGGCGAGGCACGGCCTGACTGCACCCTCTTTTCGACCCACTTTGCACCGCACCATGAGCCTGCTGACCGTCAACAACATCGAGGTCATCTACGACCACGTCATCCTGGTACTCAAGGGCGTTTCGCTTGCGGTGCCCGAGGGGGGCATCGTCGCGCTGCTGGGCGCCAATGGCGCCGGCAAGACAACCACGCTCAAAGCCATCTCGAACCTGCTGCATGCCGAACGCGGCGACGTGACCAAGGGATCGATCGAGTACCGCGGCAGCCGCGTCGATCAGCTCACGCCCAATGACCTCGTGCGGCGCGGCGTGATCCAGGTCATGGAAGGGCGCCACTGCTTCGCGCATCTGACGATCGAAGAGAACCTGCTGACCGGCGCGTACACGCGTCACTTCTCGCGCGCCCAGACCCGAGACGCGCTCGAACGCATCTACGCGTACTTCCCCCGTCTGAAGACGCGGCGCAAGTCGCAGGCCGGCTACACCTCGGGCGGCGAGCAGCAGATGTGCGCCATCGGCCGCGCCATGATGGCGGCGCCGCAGATGATCCTGCTCGACGAGCCGTCGATGGGGCTGGCGCCGCAGATCGTCGAAGAGATCTTCGAGATCGTGCGCGATCTCAACCAGCGCGAGAAGGTCAGCTTCCTGCTCGCTGAGCAGAACACCATGGTGGCGCTGCGCCATGCCGACTACGGCTACATCCTCGAGAACGGCCGCGTGGTGATGGACGGCACGGCCGAAGCGCTGCGCAACAACGAAGACGTCAAGGAGTTCTACCTGGGCGTGGCCGCCAATGATGACGAGGCCGGCGCGCGCCAGTCCTTCCGCGACATCAAGAGCTACCGCCGGCGCAAGCGCTGGCTGGCCTGAAGCGACCCGAACCCGCCCGTCTTCCCGAACACCTCCAACCGCCTGCCCACCATGCCGGAACATTTCGATGCCCTCGAGACGCGCGCGCCTGAACTGCGCGAACAGGCGCTGTTTGCCGCGCTGTCCAAGCAGATCGCGCATGCGCAGACGAATGCGCCGTACTTTGCGCAGCGGTTGCGCGATGTCGACCCGCAGGCCGTGACGTCGCGCGCGGCGCTGGCGGCGTTGCCGGTCACGCGCAAATCGGAACTGGCGGGCATGCAGAAGTTGTCGCCGCCGCTGGGCGGACTGAACGCCACGCCGCTGGGCGGCCTGCGCCACGTGTTTCAGTCGCCCGGGCCCATCCATGAGCCCGATGGTCACGGGCCCGACTGGTGGCGCACGGCGCGGGCGCTGTTTGCCGCCGGATTCCGCGCGGGGGACCTCGTCTACAACACGTTTTCGTATCACTTCACGCCGGCGGGGCTGATGATGGAATCCGGCGCGCACCGGCTGGGCTGCTGTGTGTTTCCGGCCGGCGTCGGCCAGACCGAGATGCAGGTGCAGGCCTTGTCGATGCTCAAGCCCACTGCGTACGTGGGCACGCCGTCGTTCCTGCGCATCCTGCTCGAGAAGAGCGCCGAGGCAGGCCAGCCCTGTGCAAGCCTCACCAAGGCCGTCGTCTCGGGCGAGGCGCTGCCGCCGTCGCTGCGCGAATGGCTCGCTGCGCAAGGCGTGGTGGTGCACCAGATGTACGGTTCGGCCGACCTGGGCCTCATCGCCTATGAGGCCGACGGCAGCGACGGCTGGGTCGTCGACGAGAACGTGCTGGTGGAGATCGTCGAGCCGGGGGGCACGCAGCCGATGCCGGAGGGGGAGGTGGGTGAAGTGGTGGTCACCGTGCTCGGCAATGGAGACTATCCGCTGATCCGCTTCGGCACCGGCGACCTGTCTGCCATCGTGGCTGGCTCTTCGCGGCAGGCCAGCCCATGCGGGCGCACGAACATCCGCCTCAAGGGCTGGCTGGGCCGCGCCGACCAGACCACCAAGGTCAAGGGCATGTTCGTGCATCCCGGGCAGGTGGCGGAGGTGGTGCGCCGGCATCCGGAGATCCGCGCCGCACGGCTCGTGGTGTCGGGCACGCCGGGCGTGGACGTCATGACGCTGCACTGCGACGCCACCGGCGATGATGCCGGCCTGCGTGAAGCCGTGGCCGGCTCGCTGCGCGAGGTGACGCGGCTGCGCGGCGAGGTGCGCTTCGTGGCGGCAGGCTCGCTGCCGCAAGACGGCAAGCTGATCGAAGACGCACGCGACTACGCCTGAGCGCATCTGGCGTGCATTGCCGGCCGCGTGCCGGCAACTGCCATCCGTTGACGGTGCCGGCGGCGTTGGCACCGCTCTTGCGCCTGCCCATGCGTGCGGTACGGCCCGCTAAGCGAAATCCCGTATATTCGTCCTCCGTGTGACGCTGGCCGAACAAACCGGCGTGCGCGCTGTCGCATCTTGGCCGGCTCCGCCGCGCCGCTGTCTCCCCCATCCTCGATCCGCCCCGACGTCACAGCAACGCATGCACGTAGAGACCCCGCTCATCTCCACCATCATCGGCGGCCTTGTGCTGGCCTTCATCTTCGGCACCATCGCGCAGCGGCTGCGCCTGCCGCCGCTGGTGGGCTACCTCATGGCGGGCGTGGTGGCCGGCCCCTTTACCCCGGGCTTCGTGGCCGACCAGAGCCTTGCCCCGCAGCTGGCGGAGCTGGGCGTGATCCTGCTGATGTTCGGCGTGGGGCTGCACTTCTCGATGAAGGAGCTGCTGGCCGTCAAGGCCATCGCCATTCCGGGCGCCATCGGGCAGATTGCGCTGGCCACGCTCATGGGCATGGGGCTGGCGTGGCTGCTCGGATGGGACTGGGGGCCGGGGCTGGTGTTCGGGCTGGCGCTGTCGGTGGCGAGTACCGTGGTGCTGCTCAAGGCGCTGGAAGACCGCGGCCTGGACCACTCGCACGAGGGCCATATCGCCGTCGGCTGGCTGATCGTGGAAGACCTCGTGATGGTGGTCACGCTCGTGCTGTTGCCGGCGCTGGCCGGCGCGCTTGGCGGCGCGGGCAGCACGTCGGTCAGCGCGTGGGACATCGCCAAGGTGCTCGCGATCACGCTCTCCAAGGTGGTGGCATTCGCGGCGCTGATGCTGGTGGTCGGCCGCCGCGTGATTCCGTGGATGCTCGAGCGCATCGTCATGACGGGCAGCCGTGAGCTGTTCCGCTTGGGCGTGCTCGCTACGGCGCTGGGCGTGGCGTATGGGGCGACCGTGCTGTTTGGCGTGTCGTTCGCTCTGGGCGCGTTCTTTGCAGGCATGGTCCTGGCCGAATCGGAGTTCAGCCAGCGCGCGGCCGAAGAGTCGCTGCCGCTGCGCGATGCGTTTGCGGTGCTGTTCTTTGTGTCGGTGGGCATGCTGTTCGACCCCCGCGTGCTCGTCGAAGACACGTGGGCGGTGCTGGGCACGGTCCTGATCGTGGTGATGGGCAAGTCGCTGGCAGCGTTTGCGGTGGTGCGGGCGTTCGGGCACGGCAACCGCACGGCGCTCACGATCTCGGCGAGCCTAGCGCAGATCGGCGAGTTTTCGTTCATCCTGATCGGGCTGGGCATCGGCCTGGAGATCCTGCCGGTGCGCGCGCGCGGGTTGCTGCTTGCGGCGGCGATCCTGTCGATCCTGCTCAATCCGCTCATGTTTGCCCTGATCGACCGCATCAAGCGCGAGGTCGCCGCCGAGCCCGCTGGGGCCGATTGAGTTTCAAGGCCGTCCCCAACCGTTTTTGCCAACGAGGAGTGTTCATGAGCCATCTGACTATCGGGGTGATCGTCGGCAGCCTGCGCAAGGCGTCGTTCAATCGCCAACTGGCGCAGGCGCTGGTCGGCCTTCTGCCTTCGGGCGCGCAGGCGCAGTTCATCGAGATCGGTGAGCTGCCGCTCTACAACCAGGATCTGGACAGCAACCTGCCCGAGCCCGTGCAGCGCTTCAAGGCGGCCGTGGCGGGTGTGGACGCCATCCTGTTCGTCACGCCGGAATACAACCGCGGCATCCCGGGCGTGCTCAAGAACGCGATCGACTGGGGTTCGCGGCCGTATGGCCAGAGTGTGTGGGGCGGCAAGCTGGCCGGCGTTGCGGGGGCGTCGCCGGGCGCCATCGGGACGGCCCTGTCGCAAGCACAGTTGCGCAACGTGTTGTCGGCGTTGGGGGTGCAGGTCTTGCCGCTGCCGGAGGTGTTCTTCCACTTTGCCGGAGAACCCTTCGACGCGCAGGGCGGGGTGGTGGATGCGCGGACGCGCCAGTTCCTGCAGGGATTCGTCGACCGATTCGTTCAGTGGGCAGGCGCCAAGCGCGCCTGACGCATCGATCGACTGGGGTTCAGGGCCGGGCGGGCAGCGATATCCCGCCCGGCCGTGTTGCTTCGAGGGCCCGGATCAGGCCAGGAAAGCGGCGGCGCTGATGAGCCAGCCTGCTGCGACGCAGCTTGCGATCCAGGCGGCCATGACGGCGCCGATATCCAACCATTTCATCATCGTTCTCCTTACAGCACTTGCATTGCTTGTTCAGGCAATCGATGTCTGAACAACTGTTACGCAGTGTAGGTGTTGCAATGCGGAAGAACAATATCCCGACGGGTGAACAGACTGTTCCAAAGGTAACAACAAATTTCAGCGCTGGCGTGGTGCGGCCTGCGCATGTCGGGGCCCTGCCGCGCTGTGTCCTGGCCGTTGCTGCGACGCAACAATTGGCTGGGTCCGAGGGCGTTTCCGGCGATGCGATGTTGGCGCTCTGTTGCGGCGTGGCTCCTCAGATGGCGTTCGCCATGGCTCTTTTCATGGAGCCACGAGATTCGGTACGGTAATGCGGATCCTGTCCAACCCCTCGCTGCGCGCATGACCACCCTGAACGCCTACCAACAGCCCATCGGTACGCCGATGCCCGACTGGACCGCGCGTCCGCTGCCGCCGCACACGCCGCTGCCTGGGCGGTACTGCCGCCTGGAGCCCCTCGACGCCGTGCGCCATGCCGATGCGCTGTTCGAAGCCGCCCGCCAGGCGCCCGACGACCGCCACTGGACGTACCTGATGGAAGGGCCGTTTGCCGACGCCGCATCCCACCGTGCCTATGTGGAGCGCATTGCGGCCAAGCGGGATCCACTGCAGTACGCCGTGATCGACGCGCAGACGGATCGCGCCGTCGGCACGCTGGCATTGATGCGCATCACGCCCGAGCACGGCGTGGTGGAGGTCGGTGCCGTGACGTTTTCGCCGTTGCTGCAACGCACCCCCGCGTCGACGGAAGCGCAGTTCCTGCTCATGAAGCACGTCTTTGAAGACCTGGGCTATCGCCGTTACGAATGGAAGTGCGACAGCCTGAATGCGCCGTCGCGTCAGGCTGCACTGCGGCTCGGCTTCCAGTTTGAGGGGATCTTCCGCCAGGCGGTCGTCTACAAGGGGCGCAGCCGCGACACGGCGTGGTTTTCCATCATCGATGCCGATTGGCCGCAGCTGCGGACGGCCTTCGAGCGGTGGCTCTCGCCCGAGAATTTCGATGCGCAGGGGCGGCAGCGCATGTCGCTCAGTGCGCTGCGTGCTTAGTCCATAGCGCGCTGCGGGCTCTGCGCGGCGCGCGAGGGCCGTTCCAGCGTCAGGCGCGCAGGGAAACCAGCGGCGGCTCGGCCGGGGTGAGCGCTTCGGCGCTGGCCGGATGCGCGGGCTGGGCCTGTTCCACGCGGCGGGCCTGCAAGCGGGCGTCGGTCACGCTCGATGTGCCGGTGACCTTGTCTGTCGTGCGCGCCTTGGTGGCCACCTCGGCACTGCCGGTGTCCGCGGACTTGCGCGTTTCCAACCGCGTCTCGGCCTGCTCCAGCCCTTTCTGGGCCTGAAGGCGGGCGATCTGCGCCTGCACGATCTGAATCTGCTGGCTCAGCATCTGCATCTGCTGCTTCTTCTGCTCGGCCGGCAATCCCTGCCCGGCCAAGTCTGCCATCGACTTCTGCAGGTTCTTGAGCTGCCGTTGCAGCCGTTCGATTTCATTGGCCGAGCCGCTCCCGCCGCCCGAAGCGCCGGTGGCCACAGTGCCAGAAACGGACGAGGAAGTGAGTTGCATTGCCATCTCGCTGATCAGTACGCCCTTGATCGGATGGCCGAGCGAAAACTTTAGCGGTCGCGGCGACTTTCTTTGCTGCCGTTACGTTCTGTTAGATAGAATTAAATTCCGACTAAAGAAACAAAAAGCGAGAAGAGTCGTTGGATACTTGGCGACGTTCGCCATGCTGCCCTGGCTTCTACGGGTTTACGTCTGTTATCCCGGCTCCAGATGCTGCGTAAAATAGAACAAAATTCTGTATAACAGAACGACAAAGAGGCAACGCATTCAAGGAGACGCCCATGCTTTCTTCCCATCCGGCCGCGAATGGCCGGCTGCCTCCCGGTTTGCCGGCGGTGCAGCTCAATCAGGTGTCAGTGCGGTTTGGCAGTTTTACGGCGGTGCAGGGCGTAGACCTGTCGATCGGCGAGGGGGAATTCGTGGCGGTGGTGGGGCCCACCGGGTGCGGCAAGAGCACGTTGCTCAACGCCGTGACGGGGCTGCTCAAGCCGGCCGGCGGCACGGTGAACGTGTTTGGCGAGCCGCTGACAGGCCTGAACGGCAGCGCTGGTTTCATGATGCAGCAGGACTCGCTGCTGCCCTGGAAGACGGCGCTCGACAACGTCGCGCTCGGCCTGGTGTTCCAGGGCATGCCGGTAGACGAGGCCCGCGAGCGCGCCCGTCCGTGGATGAAGAAGGTCGGCCTGGCCGGCTTCGAGGCGCGCTATCCGCATCAGCTCTCGGGCGGGCAGAAGAAGCGCATCAGCATGGCGCAGACGCTGATCCTCTCGCCCAAGATCGTGCTGATGGACGAGCCGTTCTCGGCGCTCGATGTGCACACGCGCCACCTCATGCAGAGCGAGCTGCTGCGCCTCTGGCAGGAAGACCGCAAATCGCTGTTGTTCATCACGCACGACCTGGAGGAGGCCATTGCCCTGGCCGACCGCGTGGTCGTCATGTCCGCCGGGCCCGCCAGCCGGCCGGTTGGCGATGTCGAAATCACGCTGCCACGTCCGCGCAACGTGTCTGAAATCAACATGTCCGACGCGTTCATCCGCCTGTATCGCGAGATCTGGTCGATCCTCGGCACCGAAGTGGAGAAGAGCCATGCCGTCCAGCACTAACACGATGCCTACCGTGGGCACGCAGCGCGCCGGTCTCGCCCACAAGACCAGGATCCGCCTGTTCCAGCTGGCCGTGGTGGTGTTGATGTTCGGCTCGTGGGAGGGCCTCGGCCGCGCGGGCGTGGTCGATCCGTTCTATTTCTCGATGCCGTCGTCGATCGTCGCGCGCATCTGGGAGTGGTTCACCGCCGGCGACATCTACACGCATCTGGCCATCACCCTGGCCGAGACGATTCTCTCGTTCGGCATCGGCACGCTGCTCGGTATCAGCCTGGGGCTGTGGCTCGGCTTGTCCAAGCTCGCGGCCGAGGTGCTGGACCCGTTCATCAAGGTCTTCAATGCGATCCCGCGCATCCTGCTCGCGCCCATCTTCGTGATGTGGTTCGGTCTGGGGCTGACCTCCAAGGTGGCGCTGGGCGCGACGATGGTGCTGTTCATCACGTTCTTCAATACGTACCAGGGCGTGCGCGAGGTGAACCCCGTCATCCTCGCCAACGCGCGGCTGCTCAAGGCCAGCCGCGTCAGCCTGCTGCGCCACGTGTATGTGCCGTCTGCCACGAGCTGGATTCTCTCCAGCCTACGCGCTTCCGTCGGCATGGCGGTAATGGGCGCGATCGTGGCGGAGTACCTCGGCTCGTCCGCTGGCCTGGGCCACCTGATTGCGCAGGCCGAAGGCGTGTTCGATGCCACCGGCGTGTTCTCGGGAATCGTCGTGCTGTCGGCCTTCGTGATTGCGCTGGACCGCAGCGTCGATGCGCTCGAAGGCAAGTTGCTGGTGTGGCGCCCGAAGGTCGACCCCGAAACGGGCGCCTGAGCCCCAATCACAATGATGGAGACAACCATGAAGCGATGGATTTCGGCCCTGTTGTGTGCGGCCGTCTGCACGGCAGCCAACGCGGCCGAGCCGGAGAAGAAGGATGTGAGCCTGTCGGTCGGCTCGATGATCCTGAACTACATGCCGGTGCCGCTTACGCAGTCGCTGGGCAACTTCCAGAAGGAAGGGCTCAACGTGAAGGTGGAGAACTTCCAGGCCGGCGGCAGCAAGGCGCTGCAGGCGCTGATTGCCGGATCGACCGATGCGGTGGTGGGTTTCTATGACCACACCATCCACATTCAGGCGCAGGGCAAGGACATTGTGTCGGTCGCGCTGCTCAACGTTACGCCCGGCATCGTGCTGGCCGTGCGGCCCGACCTGGATATCAAGAGCGGCAAGGATCTGAAGGGCAAGAAGATCGGCATCACCGCACCGGGCTCGTCCACCGATCTGTTTGCCCGCTATTACGCCATCAAGAGCGGGCTGCAGGTGAACGACGTGTCGTACATCGCCGTGGGTTCCGGCGCGCCGGGCATGGTGGCGCTGGATCGCAAGGAGATCGATGCGCTCGTCAATTTCGACCCCGTAGCGAGCCTGCTGGAGAAGCGCCGCGCCGCCAAGTTCCTCGTCGATACGCGCACCGATGCCGGCTCCAACGCCGTGTTCGGCGGCCGCTACCCGACCGCCACGCTGTACGTGACGCGCGACTTCATGATGAAGAATCCGGAGACCGTGCAGCGTCTGGTGAACGCCTTCATCCGCACGCTCAAATGGATCGACGCCAGCACGCCCGAGGCCATTGCCGACAAGATGCCCAAGGAGCAGCAGGTGGGCGGGCGCGACGTGTTTGTCGATGCGCTGCGCCACTCCAAGCCGATCTTCTCCAAGGACGGCCTGATGACCGATGCCGATGCCAAGGTGGCGCTGACGGTGCTTTCCAGCTACGACGAAAAGATCCGCAACGCCAGGATCGACCTGGCGAAAACGTACACTAACCGCTTCGTCGACCAAGCCCTGAAGACGGTCAAGTGAACCGTCTCGCCCAACCCGCCATGACCGCAGAGCGCCAAACCACCCAGAACGAGATCACGCCCGCCGCCAACGAGGGCGATGCCGCCACGCCGGGGCAGTCGGGCGTGGCTGCGCTGGACCGCGCGTTCTCGATCCTGTTTGCGTTCCGCCCCGGCGATTACGCGCTGACGCTGGCCGAGCTGGCCGCGCGCACCGGGCTGTACAAGAGCACGATCCTGCGGCTGGCCGGCTCGCTCATCCAGCACCGCATGCTGTTTCGCCTGGAAGACGGCCGGTACCAGATCGGTGCCGCGCCGTTGATGCTCGGCGCGCTCTACCAGCGCAGCATGCGCCTGGGCGACGTGGTGCTGCCGCACATGCGCGCGCTGGCCGAGGCCACCGGCGAGGCGGTGTCGTTCTACATCCGCGAGCGCGATGTGCGTGTCTGCCTGCATCGCGTCGATTCGAGCCACGCCATCCGCGATCACGTGCGCGAGGGTGACGTGCTGCCGCTGGAGCGCGGCTCCGGCGGGCGCGTGCTGTGTGCGTTCTCCGGCATGCAAGGCGCCACGTACGACGCGATCCGGCGCGATCACTACTACGTGTCGATCGGCGAGCGCGATCGGGAAACGGTGGGCCTGTCGGTGCCGGTGTTTGGCGTGCAGCAGGCGCTGCGGGGTGCGCTGTGCCTTGCCGGTCCGGCGTCGCGCATCGACGGGGCGCTGCTGCAATCGTGGCGCGTGCCGGTGCTGGAGCACGCCGCGCAAATCACGTCCACGCTGGGTGGCGACCCCGCGCCGCTGCGTCTCGCTGCCCAACTGATCTCTAAAACCTAGGCTCCGCCAAGACGCCCAACCTCCTGAGCGGGGCGAGGGGCGGAGCCGACTGTGTAGCAGGAGTTGTTTTCATGGCTTTGCCTCTCGCGGGTTTGCGCGTGCTCGACTTGTCGAACGTGCTGGCCGGGCCGTTCTGCGGCTATCAGCTGGGTTTGCTCGGCGCTGAAGTCATCAAGATCGAGGTGCCGGGCAATGGCGATCTCGCCCGCCGTCTGGGCGCTGATCCTGAGCAGGCGCGCCGCAAGATGGGCGCCTCGTTCGTCGCCGTCAATGCGGGCAAGCAGTCCGTCACCGTCAACCTGAAGCACCCCGAGGGGCGCGCGATCCTGCTCAAGCTGGTGGCGCAGGCCGACGCGCTGATCGAGAACTACCGCCCCGGCGTGATGGACCGCCTGGACCTCGGCTACGACGTGCTGCGCGAGGTCAACCCGCGTCTCGTCTACTGCGCCATCTCGGGCTTCGGCAAGGACGGCCCGCTCAGCGGCAGACCCGCATACGACCAGATCATCCAGGGCATTTCCGGCGTGATGAGCGTCACCGGCGACAACGCATCGGCGCCGCTGCGCGTCGGTTACCCGATCAGCGACACGGTGGGCGGCATCACGGCGGCGCTAGCCGTCACCGCATGCCTGCTCGGCGCGCAACGCACGGGGCAGGGCTGCATGGTGGATGTGTCGATGCTGGAATCGACGCTCGCCACCATGGGCTGGGTCGTCTCCAACTACCTGAACGCCGGTGTGACGCCGCAGCCGATGGGTAACCAGAATTTCACCGCCGCGCCGTCGGGCACGTTCACCACGGGCGATGGGCTGATCAACATCGCCGCCAACGAAGACAAGCAGTTTGCCGCGCTGTGCCGCGTGGTGGGGCATCCGGAACTGGCCACCGACCCGCGCTTTGCCGAGCGCCATGCACGCAAGGAACATCGCCAGCAACTCAACGACGCGCTGGAAACGGCATTGGCCGCGCGCCCGGCCGCCGAATGGGAGCCGCTGCTGATCGAAGCCGGCGTGCCGGCCGGGCTGGTGCTCGACGTGCCTGGCGTGCTGGCGCACGAACAGGTGACGGGCCGCGGCTTCGTCACCTCGTTCCCGGAGGCCGGGCAGCACGTGACGCGCGCGGGCTTCCGCCTCTCGGGCGAAGACCCGTGCCCGCAGACACCGGCGCCATCGCTCTCCGCCCATACCGACGACTGGCTTGCCAGGCTCGGTTACCGCCGCGACCAAATCGAAGCCTTGCGCGCCGAAGGCGCCATCTGATCATGACGACCGCACCGACACAGGACGCCGCCGGCCTCGCTGCCGATTACTGGCGCACCGACATCATCGACATCGAACCCGGCCGCATCCACGTACGCGGCTACCCGATCCAGGAACTGATCGGCCAGATCGGCTTTGCCGAAATGATCTGGCTGATGCTGCGCGGCGAACTGCCGGCCAAGGGGCAGGCGGCCTTGCTGGAAGCGGCGCTGGTGGCGTCGGTCGATCACGGCCCGCATGCGCCATCCATTGCGATCGCGAAGATGGCGACGAGCTGCGGCCTGCCGCTCAATGGCGCGATGGCGTCTGCGTTGAACGCGCTGGACGACGTGCACGGCGGAGCGGGGCAGCAGGCGGTCGGGCTGTTCCACGATATCGAGGCGCGCATGTTCGACGGCGCCTCGCTGGAGGCGGCCACGGCGGCGGGCGTCGATGCGTTCATCGCCGCGCACGGCAAGTACCTGCCGGGCTTCGGGCATCGCTTCCATCCGGTGGACCCGCGAGCGGTGCGTCTGCTCGCACTGGTGGACGAGGCCGCGCAAGACAACGTGGTCGGCGGTCGTTATGCCGCCATCGGCCGGGCCATCGCGGCGCTGCTGGCTGCGCGCAAGGGCCGGCCGATCCCGATGAACATCGATGGGGCGACTGCCGTCATCTATGCCGAGCTCGGGTTTGCCGCACCGTTGGCGCGCGGGGTGTTCTGCCTGTCGCGCGCGGTGGGCATCCTGGCGCATGCGTGGGAGCAGTCGGGCCGCGACGAGCGCAACAAGGGCCCGATGCCGCGCCAGTTGCCCTACCGCTATACCGGCGCGTCCACGCGGCATCTGCCGCAGACCGACGCGGCGACTGCGTCATGACGTATTGCAACTGGCCCCCGGTCGAGACCACCGTCCTTGCCGAAATGCCGGCCGCCCTGCGCCGGCCCGTCCCGACCGAATGGTCGCGCGCCAACAAGGGTGGGGCGCCGGTCGATTGTTTTCTTGAAGGCCCGTGCTGGGACGCGCAGGGCAACCTCTGGGTGGTCGACATTCCGCATGGCCGCATCCTGCGCGTGTCGCCGCAGGGCGAGTGGAACGTCGTGGCCGAATACGACGGCGAACCTAACGGCCTCGCGCTGCGCCACGACGGCACGCTGCTGATTGCCGACTACAAGAACGGCCTGCTGTCGCTGGATCCGGCGACCGGCGCGATCTCACCCTTGCTCACCCGCCGCAACAGCGAGCGCTTCAAGGGCCCCAACGATCTCGTCGTCGCGCGCAATGGCGACGTGTATTTCACCGACCAGGGCCAGACCGGTCTGCACGACCCGACCGGCCGCGTGTACCGCCTGCGCGCCGATGGACGCCTCGACTGCCTGCTCTCGAACGGGCCCAGCCCGAATGGCCTGGCACTGACACCGGACGAATCCGCCCTGTTTGTCGCCATGACCCGCGACAACGCCGTCTGGCGCCTGCCGCTGCTTGCCGACGGCAGCACCAGCAAGGTCGGCCGCTTCGCGCAGTTCCATGGCACCAGTGGCCCGGACGGCATGGCGATGGACCCGGTCGGCAACCTGCTCGTCGCGCATGCCTCGCTGGGCGCGGTGTTCGCGCTGTCGCCCCACGGCGAGCCGCTGGCCCGCATCGCATCGTGCCGCGGGCGCTCCACCACCAACGTCGCGCTGACCCCCGATGGTCAGGGCATCGTCATCACGGAGTCGGCAACCGGCACCGTCCTCCAGGCCAGCTGGCGCGGGCTCGAGCTCGCCTGACGGTCATCTTCCGCGCGCCGAGGGGGCACGCCCGGCCCATGGGTGCGCGGCGCAGATCACGCAGCGCCTTCCGCCATACCGTCGATTCCGCACCTGACAAAGTGCACCGGCCGGTTCTGTCTCAATATGAGAGACATGTATCTATAGGTAATACAGAAGGGTAGGAGCTGTCCGACAAAGCTGGGTTCGTACTGTAGGAGCGATCCTACAAAGCTGCCTGTTGCCGGTCGGAACTGTCCTACATGGCTTGTAGGAAGCAGTAAGAAGTGTCCTACAAACCGTTAACCGAGCATCCCATGCTCACAGTCGCAAAACTGCCACGTCTTCTTTGTCGAATGAGGGTTCACAAGCGCAACAATATTGCTTTTTTGAGACAAAGATTGGGGTAAATACGTGTCAAACGTCCGCTTTAGCACATTGTCTATCCCGGGTCCGTCGGCCCACAAACGCTTCTCGTGCAATGTTTGTTAACACATTTGTAGGAAAATGGCCTACAAGTTTGTCGGAGAACTTACCCCCCTGATGTAGGGGGCTACCCTTCTTTACTTACCCTCAACTGAAACCCACAATGTGTTCAACACAAAACAACTTCACCATGTCTTGATTGACGTGAGTAAGAAGGGGCGGAAAGTGCCGGCAACGGCGCCGACCGCCAGAAGCATCCGGTCTGTGGGGATCGGGGCATGTCCGGCGAGGGTAGGTGCAGACGAAGTCTGTGCTACCGGACAGCACCGTGCGGGGTCGGATGCACGCTGTACTTTTACTGCACACGACGGGACAACATGGATACGCAAGACATTGTTTCCGAGATCAGCGAGCTGAATCTCACCTACCTGATGCTTGCCCAGCAGATGCTGGCCAAGGATCGCGATGCCGCGCTTTTTCGCCTCGGCATCTCCGAAGAACTGGCTGACATCCTGCTGACGATGTCGCCCGCGCAGATCGTCAAGCTGGCCAGCACCAACGTGCTGCTGTGCCGCTTCCGCTTCGACGATCACGCCATCCTGGGTCTGGTGACCCAGCCGCACCGTGACAAGGGCCTGCAGCAATCGCAAATGTCGATCCTGCTGGCGCGTCAGGCGGTTGAGCAGATCAACTGAACTGTTTGCGGCGGGTTTTCCGCCGGGTTCAGGGATTGCACTTTGGATGAGTAGCAAGCGTAGCGGGAGCAGTGCCATGCGACACACCAGCGTCATGAATGAAGTCGAGCAGATCCACCTGGCAGCGGAATTGATTTCGCTCGGTGCGCGTCTGCAACTGCTGGAACAGGAGACCACGCTCAGCCGTGAGCGCTTGGTCAAGCTGTACAAGGAAATCCGGGGGGAATCGCCGCCCAAGGGCATGCTGCCGTTCTCGGCGGACTGGTTCCTGACGTGGTCGCCGAACATCCATTCGTCGATTTTCCTGAACATCTATCGCTTTCTGGGCGAGAACAGCCGCAGCACCGGGGTGCGCCGCCTGATCTCGGCCTACAAGCTGTACCAGGAACACATCTACGTCCATGAGCAGGAAGAGGTGCTGTCGATCACCCGTGCGTGGATGATGCTGAAGTTCTTCGAGGGGAAGATGCTGCACACCGTGAAGTGCAAGCGCTGCACCGGCCATTTCGTGGCCCACGCAGACGACCTGCACCATGATTTCGTGTGCGGTGTGTGCCAGCCGCCGTCGCGCGCCGGGAAGAAGAAGCGCGTGGCTGGCCAGGCCGATGCGGTCGCAGAGAAGACGATCGAAGCCTGACGCGGTAGGGACGGAAACACGGACGGCCGGGAACGCCGGACGGGAAAGACGGGAAACGGGAAGCGCCGGCCAGTCCGGCACGCAGTACCACACATATCGAACACAACCCGCGCACGAGCAGCACAGGGGCTCAGACAGTCAAAAAAGGGGAAGGGGGTACGCCGGTCGCAGGCAACTGCAGACCGGTTTTTTTTTGTGCGTCCCGTCGTGCATGTGCCTCCTTCCGTATCGGCACGGCCCCACCGGTTGACGGCGCCCGACGAACGCGTTGGGCGCACCCGGTGCCGCCTGCGCGCCACGGTTACCCGAAGAAGAGGGGGCGGAAAGCGATTTCCGCCCCTTTTCTCATGGGCGCGCGGCCGCCTTTGGGAGGGTGATGCTCAAGCCGCCCGTTTTGCTGCCGTTCATGGTGGGTAAGGGGTGCGCGGCGCGGTGTTCCGGACCTGCGGGGGCTGCAAAAGCCTGCGCGAGCCTTCAGTTAACCCGTGCCATGCCGTTATTCCCCTTGTATTGATCGCAGGATCCCATTCAGGAGTTCACCCCGTGCTAGTCGCCATCGGTTACATCGTGATTCTCGCCTCGGTGTTTGGCGGCTACATGCTGGCCGGAGGCCATCTGGGCCCCCTGTTCCAGCCGACGGAGCTGCTGATCATTTTCGGCGCCGGCTGCGGTGCGTTCGTCGTCGGCAACGACAAGAAAGCCATCAGCGCCACGCTCAAGGCCCTTCCGGGCCTGTTCAAGGGCTCGAAATACACCAAGGCGCTCTATATGGAAGTGATGGCGCTGCTGTACGTGGTGCTGTCCAAGATCCGCCGCGAAGGGATGATGTCCATTGAGGCCGACATCGAAGCCCCGCACGAAAGCGCGCTGTTCGCGAACTACCCGGCCATCCAGGCCGATCACCACGCGCTCGATTTCATCTGCGATTACCTGCGCCTGATGGTGGGCGGCAACCTGAATCCGTTCCAGATCGAAGCACTGATGGATCAGGAAATCGACACCCACCACCACGAGGCCGAACAACCGGCCCGCATCATCACCAAGGTGGGCGACGCCATGCCGGCCTTCGGCATCGTGGCCGCCGTGATGGGTGTGGTGCACACCATGGGTTCGGTCGGCCTGCCGCCGGCGGAACTCGGCAAGCTGATCGCCTCCGCGCTGGTCGGTACGTTCCTCGGGATCCTGCTGGCGTACGGCTTCATCGGGCCGCTCGGTTCGCTGCTCGAGCAGCGCGCCGAAGAATCGACCAAGTTGTTCCAGTGCATCAAGGTGACGCTGCTTGCCAGCATGAACGGCTACGCCCCGGCGATCGCCGTGGAATTCGGCCGCAAGGTGCTGTTCTCGACCGAGCGCCCCTCGTTTGCGGAGCTGGAAGACCACGTGCGCGGTGCCAAGACGGCGTAGCGGGAACCCATGACCACGAAGCGCAGCCGATGAGCCGCGCCGGATAACGACGCAGTACACACCGACCGGAACGGACCATGAGCAAGTCCAGCACGCCGACCTTCATTGTCATTCGGCGCAACAAAAAAGGCGGACACGCGCACCACGGTGGCGCGTGGAAGATCGCCTACGCCGATTTCGTGACCGCAATGATGGCGTTCTTCCTCCTGATGTGGCTGCTGAGCTCCGTGACCAAGGCCGAGTTGTCCTCGGTGGAAACGTACTTCCGCACGCCGCTGAAGGTGGCGCTGTTCGGCGGTGCCGGTTCGGGCGACCAGTCCAGCATCCTGAACGGCAGTCCGGCCATCAAGCAGAACATGCCGCAGCCCAACCCGAGCCCCAGCCCCACGGTGCAGCGCCAGCGCAACATCCGCGACGAATCCGATGATGCGGTGCTCAACAAGCTCAAGCAGAAGATCGCCGAGATGGTCGAGACCAACCCGGTGATGAGTCAGTTCAAGCACCAGCTGCTGATCGACATGACCAGCGAGGGGCTGCGCATCCAGATCGTCGACCAGCAGAACCGGCCGATGTTCGCCAACGCCAGCGCCGAGGTGCAGCCGTACATGCGCACGATCCTGCGGGAGCTGGGCTCGGCGCTGAACGACGTGCCCAACCCGATCAGCCTGTCGGGCCACACCGATGCCACGCAATACGCCACGCAGCACGGCTACAGCAACTGGGAGCTCTCTGCCGACCGCGCCAACGCTTCGCGCCGGGAACTGATCGCGGGCGGCATGAAGCCCGAGAAGGTCAGCCGCGTGGTGGGCCTGGAGGCATCGGTGCCCCTGGACAAGACCAACATCTACAACCCGATCAACCGCCGCATCAGCATCGTCGTGTTGAACAGCCGTGCGGCCGAGGCCGTGCGCTCGGGTGGGGTCGAGCCGGTGGCCGACCTTCGCAACGACGGCAAGGACACGCTGACCGACGCCGCCGCACGCGCCACGGGTGTGGCCGATGCGATGTCGCCGGCCAAGCCAGCAAGCGCCGAGGGGAGAAAGACGCAATGAGCGAGAAACATATCCTGGTGGTGGACGACTCCACGTCGATCCGCCGCATGATTGCCGCGTGCCTGCGCGAATGCGGCTTTGCCGTGACGGAGGCCGCCGACGGCAGCGCGGCGCTCGACGTTGTGCGCGAGCACGCCGGCAGCGCGCATCACCTCGTGATCACCGACCAGGTCATGCCCTCGATGGACGGCCTGACGCTCATCCGTGCACTGCGCGCGCTGCCGGCCTACGCCGACACGCCCATCCTGATGCTCACCACAGAGGCCGACGGCACGATCCGCGAACAGGCCCGGGCGGCCGGCGCGACCGGCTTCCTGCCCAAGCCGTTCGACCCCGAGGGCCTCACCGATTCTGTCATGCAACTGTTCGAATGGCATGCGCAGACCCACCGGTCTGCGTCGGCCCATTAATCGACCGAGACGACCAACATGAACCTCGATCTCAGCCAGTTTTTCGGCGCCTTCTTCGAAGAAGCGGAAGAGCTGCTCGTCGACATGGAGCGGCTACTGCTCGATCTCGATCTCGCGAATCCTTCTTCTGATGATCTGAACGCCATCTTCCGCTGCGCGCATTCCATCAAGGGCGGTGCGGCCACCTTCGGTTTCACGCACATGACCGAACTCACGCATGTGCTGGAGTCAATTCTGGACCGCGCACGCACCGGCACCCTGCAACTGCGCGAGAACATGGTCGATGCCTTCCTGGAAACGAAAGACGTGTTGAAAAGCCAACTTGATGCCTACCGGCAAGAGCACCCCATCGATACGGCCACGCTCGAATACATGGTGGCCAAGCTCAACAGCCTGACTGCCGACGACGCCGCCGCGCCGGCTGCGCCCGCTCCTGTGGCCGCCGCGCCGGCCCCGGTGGCGGCCCCCGAACCCGGGCCGGTGGCTGCCGAGGCACCGGTGGCTGCGCCCGTGGGCGCCATCGACGGCGGGCTGGACATCAAGCTCATCGACGTCTCGAATGAAGACTGCGAGCTCATCGTCACCGAACTCAAGCACCTGGGCACCGTGCTGCGCCACGTGCGCAGCGGCCGCAACAGCGACATCGTGCTGCAGAGCACGTGCACGCCCGACGACATCATCGCGGTGAGCTGCTTCATCATCGACGCCGATCAGATCGTCATCACGCCGCACGCTGGTGACGCCGCGCCGGCTGCCGTTGCACCGGTGGCCGAAGCCGCCGTTGCCGCGCCGACGCCGGCCGCAGCCCAGACCGCCGTGCATGCGCCGGCCGCCAACGAGGCGGTGCCCGCGCCGGCTGCTGCCGCACCGGTGCCGACGCGCCCCGTCGCAGCCGAAAAGCCGGCCGTGGCGGCGGAAACGTCGATCCGCGTGGGGGTGGAGAAGGTTGACCAGCTCATCAACCTGGTTGGCGAGCTCGTGATTACGCAAGCCATGCTCGCGCAGACTGCGTCGTCGTTCGACCCGGTGTTGAACGAGCGCCTGTTTGCCGGCCTGTCGCAGCTCACACGCAACGCACGCGACCTGCAGGAAGCCGCCATGTCCATCCGCATGATGCCGATGGACTACGTGTTCAACCGCTTCCCGCGCCTGGTGCGCGACCTGGCGCACAAGCTCGGCAAGCAGGTCGAGCTGTCGACGTTCGGCAAGTCGACCGAACTGGACAAGGGCCTGATCGAACGCATCATCGATCCGCTTACGCACCTGGTGCGCAACAGCCTGGACCACGGCATCGAATCGCCGGAAGCCCGCGTCGCGGCTGGCAAGGATGCGACCGGCCAGCTGTTGCTGTCCGCGGCGCACCAGGGCGGCAACATCGTCATCGAGGTGAGCGACGACGGCCAGGGCCTGAACCGCGACAAGATCCTCAAGAAGGCGCGCGAGCGGGGCCTGCCCGTGTCGGACAACATGACCGACGACGAGATCAACCAGCTCATCTTCGCGCCGGGCTTCTCCACCGCCGACCAGGTGACGGACGTGTCCGGCCGCGGTGTGGGCATGGACGTCGTCAAGCAGAACATCCAGTCGATGGGCGGCTATGTCGAGATCCAGTCGCAGAAGGGCAAGGGCACGACGATCCGCATCGTGCTGCCGCTCACGCTGGCGATCCTGGACGGCATGTCGGTCAAGACCGGCGACGAGGTGTTCATCCTCCCGCTGTCGTGCGTGGCCGAATCGCTGCAGCCGCGCCCCGAAGACATCAAGGCTGTGCCAGGCGGCGGGCGGCTGCTGAAGGTGCGCAACGAATACCTGACGCTGGTGCCGCTGTACGAGCGCTTCCGCATCACGCCGTCGATTCCCGATCCGTCGGAAGGCATCGTCGTCATCCTCGATTCGGAGGGCAAGAAGATCGCCCTGCAGATCGACGAGCTGGTCGGCCAGCAGCAGGTGGTGGTCAAGAACCTGGAGACCAACTACCGCAAGGTACCGGGCATCTCTGGCGCGACGATCCTGGGCGACGGCAGCGTGGCGTTGATCGTCGACGTGTCGGCGCTGATGCGCGAGACCCGCGCCGGACATTCAGAAAACGCCATGCGTGCCGTTACTGCCGAAAAGCAGGAGATGGGCGAAGCACAGGGCGGGCGTTTCTCGACCGAGGCCATGGCCGCGGCATAAGCGTCCACGCCAGGCTGCATGCATCAGCCACCCACATCGAATTCAATCTAGTGGCCCGACGGGCCAAGGGGAGCCGCAATGGAAGTCAAGGAACACGCGATCGGAGAAGACACCGGCGGGGAAGAGTACCTGGCCTTCACGCTGGGCCGCGAGGAATACGGCATCGACATCCTGAAGGTGCAGGAAATCCGCGGCTACGAGACTGTCACGCGCATTGCCAACGCACCGGACTTCATCAAGGGCGTGATCAACCTGCGCGGCATCATCGTCCCGATCGTGGACCTGCGCATCAAGTTCCAGCTCGAGCGCGTGGAGTACAACCAGTACACCGTCGTCATCATCCTGAACCTGAAGGACCGCGTGGTCGGCATCGTGGTGGATGGCGTGTCCGACGTGCTGACGCTGCAAAGTCAGCAGATCAAGCCGGCGCCGGAGTTTTCGGGGGCGCTGGACACGGAGTACATCCGCGGCCTGGGCTCGATCGATGAACGCATGCTGATCCTGGTGGACATCGAGCGACTGCTCATGTCGGCCGACATGGCACTGTGCGACGAGGCCGAAGCGGCCTGATCGGCAACATGAATCCGGCCGGGGCGCGTTGCGTGCCCGCGGCCGATCGGTCCGGGCCGGGGAGGCCCGGCAGGCGACAAGACACCGCCACAACAGGTGCAGCGCCTCAAGGGGAGGAAAGCATGTTCAGCAGAATGACCATCCGGCTCCGGTTGGGGCTGATGATGGCGGGTGTGGGAGTGCTCGCCGTCATCGTTGGTGTGACGGGCCTCATTGGCATGCGGCACGCCAATACCCGTGTGCAGGAAACGTACTCCGTGCAACTGGCGGGGGCCGTCGCATTGGCGGAGTCCGATGCCAACCTGCTGAGCCTGCGCATCGTGCTGGACCGGGCCGCCATGGCGCCCAATGCGCCAGGGATCGACAAGACGATCGAGCGCGCGAGGATGTTCCTCGACAAGTCGGACGCCGCCTGGAAGCGCTATCGCGCGCTGCCGGTCGCGGCCGACGAGCGCAAGCTGGCCGAGCAGGCCGAAAGCCAGCGCGCCGCCTTCCTGCGCGATGGCGTGGAGGTTCTGCTGCAGGCGGTGCAGGCGCATGACGAGGCGCGCATCAGCAAGACCGTCATGGACGTCATGCCCGCGCTGTACCGCCCGCTGGGCGATACGGTGATCGCCCTCAACCGCATGCAGGTGGATGTCGCCCGCGCGAGCTACGAGGCCACGCAGCGTGAGCACGACAACCTGAGCGCGCTGACTTCGGCGCTGCTGCTGGGCGGCATCGTGGCCGGTGGGCTGATGACATGGGCGCTGCGCCGGTCCATCACGGTGCCGCTGATGCAGGCCATCGAGCAGGCCGAGCACATTACCCAGGGCGACCTCACCCACACGATCCATGTGGACCGCGCCGATGAAACCGGCCGCTTGCTGCTGGCCCTGCAACGCATGCAGGAAAGCCTGCAGAGGATGGTGGGCCAGGTGCGCGCGGGCTCCGACTCGATCGCCAGCGCCACGCAGCAGATCGCCAGCGGCAACGCCGATCTGTCGCAGCGCACCGAGCAGCAGGCTTCCGCGCTCGAGGAAACCGCGTCGAGCATGGAAGAGCTCACGAGCATCGTGAAGCAGAACGCCGACAACGCCCGGCAGGCGAGCCAGCTGGCGGGCAATGCGTCGGATATCGCCGTCAAGGGCGGCGAAGTCGTGGGCCGCGTGGTGGAGACCATGGCGGGCATCAATGAAAGCAGCAAGAAGATCGCCGACATCATCGGGGTGATCGAAGGCATTGCCTTCCAGACCAACATCCTGGCGCTGAATGCGGCAGTGGAAGCTGCGCGTGCGGGCGAGCAGGGACGCGGGTTTGCCGTGGTGGCGGGCGAGGTGCGCAGCCTCGCGCAGCGTTCGGCCACGGCGGCCAAGGAGATCAAGGAACTGATCAGCGATTCGGTGGGTCGTGTCGAAAACGGCTCCATGCTGGTGGCCGAAGCGGGCAGCGTGATCGACGAGGTGGTCGTTGCCGTCAAGCGCGTGACCGACATCATGGGCGAGATCAGCTCGGCGTCGGACGAGCAGAGCACCGGCATCGAGCAGGTCAACCAGGCCGTGAACCAGATGGACGAGACCACGCAGCAGAACGCCGCGCTGGTCGAGCAGGCGGCTGCTGCCGCCATGTCGCTGCAGGAGCAGGCCGATGGGCTGCGCCAGGCCGTGGCGGCCTTCCGCACGCAAGCGGGTACGCCGGCCGCAACGCCATCTGCGGGCCACCCCGAATCGCGCGTTGCCGCAACCGCGGTGGCCAGGGCCGAACCGCAGGCCAAGGCCGCCCGTGTTCGCGCGGCGCGCCCGACGCCGACTGCCGCGGCTCCGGCCCGAGCCACCGCTGCGGCCGTGGCGGCAGCGCCTGCAACCGTACAACAAGGCACGCGCAGCGCAGCCGCCGCCCCTGTGGCAAAGGCGGCCGCGCCAGCGCCCAAGTTGCAAACACCGAAGCTGGTCGCCGCAGGCGGCGACGACAGCGACTGGGAAACCTTTTAACCATGTATGCACGAGATCTTCGCTGCTCGCGAAAGCTCTCTCGTGCGTGTTTGTGGTGTGCAGCCTGCCCCTCGGGGCAGGTTTTTTTTTTGCCTGGGCAGGTCATGTCGCAAAGACGGGGTGATCCCCCTCTGAAGGGGCATGCGCCCTAGGCGGTTCTAAAGAGCCGTCCCCTGGGGGCCGATAGCGGTTACAGGGGCATACAGAAAGAGAGGGGTAGACAAACATGGGTTGGATCAAGCGCTTGCCGGTGTCCACGGTCCTCACCGGCGGATTCCTGATCGTGGCCGCAATGGGTGCGGCCATTGGCGGGTTGGGCATCTATACGATCACGCAGTTGACGAAAGCTAGCGAAGAGCTGGCCCAGAAGCAGATGCGCGCCATCACGCAGATGGGCGGTGCGGCCAACAGCCTCGCCCATGCCAGCCGTGCGCAGACGGCACTGCTGATCGCCACCACGCTCAGCGAGCGCAAGACGCTCAGCGGCCAGATCGCCGACAGCATGCAGCGCCTGAAGGAGGGCGTGGACAACGTGCGTCCGCTGTTCACCTCTGACGAGGGCAAGAAGATGATCCGCGAGGTGGATGCCGTCTACCCCGTGTGGAGCAAGCGCATGAACGACTTCGTTGCGCTGATGGACAAGCAGGGCCTGGACCCGACGCAGTTCGACAGCCGCGTCACGGCCGAGAACGTCGGCCTGCTCGACGACACCGCTGCGTTCGAGAAGACGCTCGACAAGATGGTCAAGCGCGTGGAGGAGGTGTCTGCGGCGTCCACCGTCAAGGCGCGGGACGATGCCCAGCGCTCGCGGCTCGTGATGGTCGTCCTGGCGTGTGCCGGTGCGCTGCTGGGCATCGTGCTGGGGCTCGTGATTGCGCGCCGCCTGTCGCGCCAGCTGGGTGGCGAGCCGTCATACGCGGCCGACATCGCGCGCCGCATCGCCGCCGGCGACCTCGCCGTGCATGTGCAGACCCGCCCGGGCGACCGCGACAGCATGCTCTTC
Source organism: Ralstonia mannitolilytica (assembly GCF_905397375.1). GTDB lineage: Bacteria > Pseudomonadota > Gammaproteobacteria > Burkholderiales > Burkholderiaceae > Ralstonia > Ralstonia mannitolilytica. The sequence continues at coordinate 317,720 of NZ_CAJPVG010000001.1, read as the reverse complement.
GCCATGGCCCAGATGCAGCAGCAGTTGACCAGCACCATCAGCAACATCAAGCGCTCCGCCGATTCCATTGCCAGCGCCACCCAACAGATCGCCGCCGGCAACGCCGATCTGTCGCAGCGTACGGAAGAGCAGGCCAGCTCGCTGGAAGAAACGGCATCGAGCATGGAAGAGCTCACGAGCATCGTGAAGCAGAACGCCGACAACGCCCGGCAGGCGAGCCAGCTGGCGGGCAATGCGTCGGATATCGCCGTCAAGGGCGGCGAAGTCGTGGGCCGCGTGGTGGAGACCATGGCGGGCATCAATGAAAGCAGCAAGAAGATCGCCGACATCATCGGGGTGATCGAAGGCATTGCCTTCCAGACCAACATCCTGGCGCTGAATGCGGCAGTGGAAGCTGCGCGTGCGGGCGAGCAGGGACGCGGGTTTGCCGTGGTGGCGGGCGAGGTGCGCAGCCTCGCGCAGCGTTCGGCCACGGCGGCCAAGGAGATCAAGGCGCTGATTGGCGATTCGGTGGGCCGCGTGCGCAACGGCTCGGCGCTGGTGGCGGAGGCCGGCGAGGTGATCGAAGAAGTCGTGGTGGCCGTCAAGCGCGTGACCGACATCATGGGCGAGATCTCGGCCGCCTCGGACGAACAGAGCAGCGGCATCGAGCAGGTCAACCAGGCCGTGAACCAGATGGACGAGGTCACGCAGCAGAACGCCGCGCTGGTGGAAGAGGCCGCGGCCGCTGCCCTGTCGCTGGAAGAGCAGGCGCAACTGCTGCGCGACGCCGTGGCGGCGTTCCGCACCGATGCGTCTGCCGAGGCGGCTGCACCCGCTGCCGAAGCGGCTCGTGCGCCGGCCAGCCCGGCCCCGCGGAGCCAGACGCACCCGCCCAGACACGACGTCGTGCCGGCCGTAGCGCGCGCTCAGGCCTCGCGCAAGGCTGCTGCAGCGCCGGTCGCGCCCGCGCAGACGCCGGAGAATGCACCGTCTGCGCCGGTGGCGACCACCGCACGCACAGAAAAAGCGGCCAACGAAGCACATGTGCCGGCCCATCCCGTCGCAGTGGCGGCGGTTTCGGCCGCATCGGCAGGGCCCGCCCTCAAGCTGGCGGCCGGTTCTGCCGATGATGATGACTGGAGCACGTTCTGACGCCGGCTCTGCAGCAGCAAACCTGGCGTGGCGGCCACGGTCGTGACGCCCGCCGAGCATGGATAGCGGGCGCCAGACCCGCAATTACGGGGTAGTTATCAATGGCTATGGCACACACCTTGGCGCCGGTTTCGCCGACGCTCGCGTCGCGTGAGTTTTCGTTCACGGCGGAGGATTTCGCCCGCATCCGTGGCCTGATCTATCGGCGCGCGGGCATTTCGCTGTCCGACCGCAAGAGCGAGATGGTCTACAGCCGCCTGGCCCGCCGCCTGCGCGTGGTCAACCTCGGCTCGTTCCGCGATTATCTCGACGCCCTGGAGAACGGCCACCTGCCCGACGAGTGGGAGGCCTTCACCAACGCGCTCACCACCAACCTGACCGCGTTCTTCCGCGAGCAGCACCACTTCCCGATCCTGGCCGAGCACGCCAAGGCCAAGCGCACGCCGTTCACGGTGTGGTGCTCGGCCTCGTCCACTGGGGAAGAGCCGTATTCGATCGCCATCACCCTGGCCGAGACCTTCGGCTCGATGCATCCGGGGCAGGTGAGCGTGATCGCCTCCGACGTGGACACGAACGCGCTGGCCCGCGCGCGTGCCGGCATCTACCCGATGGAACGCGTCGCGGCGCTGTCCACCGAGCGGCTGAAGAAGTACTTCCTGCGCGGCACCGGCAAGCACGAAGGGTATGCGCGCGTGCGGCCCGAGCTGCAGGCCATGATCGACTTCCGTCAGATCAACCTGCTCGACCGCGACTGGCCGCTCACGCAGAAGTTCGACGTGATCTTCTGCCGCAACGTGATGATCTATTTCGATAAGCCCACGCAGGCCAAGATCCTGGAGCACTTCATCGACGTCATGAAGCCCGACGGCCTGCTCTTTGCGGGCCATTCGGAGAGCTTTCTGCAGATCAGCAAGGCGTGGTCGCTGCGCGGCAAGACGGTCTATGAGATCGCGCCCGACGTGCGCGCGAAGATGGCGGGCGCGCGATGATCGAATTCGGCAAAATGGCCACCCCGCGTGCCCCGGCTGACACCGTGCGCAGCGACAGCGGCATGACGGCGGGCGCGATGGCCACGCTCGCGCAGTCGGCCGCCAGCACGCACGCGTATTACGACACCACCTTCAGCCGCCGCGCGATGAAGGTGCTGCCCGGCGAGTACTACGTCACCACGGAAGACCTGATGCTGGTGACCGTGCTCGGCTCCTGCGTGACGGCCTGCGTGCGCGACAAGATCCTCGGCATCGGGGGCATGAACCATTTCATGCTGCCCTCGCGCAACGAGGCCGAGTCGATCCTGTCACCATCGATGCGCTACGGCACGCACGCCATGGAAGTCCTGCTCAACCAGCTCTACAAGGCCGGCGCCCGGCGCGAACACCTGGAGATCAAGGTGTTTGGCGGCGCGGCCGTTCTGGCCGGCATGAGCACGCTCGACGTGGGCGAGCGCAACGGCAAGTTCGTCCTCGAGTTCCTGCGCAACGAAGGCTTGCCCGTGGCGGCCAAGGATCTCTTTGACGTGTATCCGCGCAAGGTCTACTTCGTGCCTTCCACCGGACAGATCATGGTGCGCAAGCTGCGCTCGCAAAGTTCCGCGGCCGAGCTCGATGGCGAAGCGCAGTACGCCAGCAAGCTGTCGAAATCCATCGCGGCCAAGCCGCCTTCGCGCCTGCAACTGTTTACGTAATCCCGTTCCCGTATCCCCATCATTCCTGATCCTTGCTCTCCATATGAACGACAAACGCAAGATTCAGGTGCTGTGTATCGACGATTCGGCACTGATCCGCAGCATCCTGAAGGAGATCATCAACGCGCAGCCCGACATGGAAGTGGTGGGCGTGGCGCCAGACCCCATCATCGCGCGCGACCTCATCAAGCAGACCAACCCGGACGTGCTCACGCTGGACGTCGAAATGCCCAAGATGGACGGGCTCGACTTCCTGGAAAAGCTCATGCGCCTGCGCCCGACGCCGGTGGTGATGATCTCGTCGCTCACGGAGCGCGGCTCTGAAGCCACGCTGCGTGCGCTGGAGCTCGGCGCGGTGGATTTTGTCGCCAAGCCCAAGCTCGGCATGCGCGACGGCATGAACGAATACGCCGACCAGATCGCCGACAAGATCCGCGCGGCCGCCCGGGCACGGCTGCGTCCGCGCACTGCCGCCCCCGTTGCCGCAACGGCTGCGCCGCAGGGCACGCACGTGCGGGCCGAGCACGCCCCAGCCACCCCGGCCCCGGCGCGTACCCATTTCTCGTCGACGGAGAAGCTCATCATCGTGGGCGCCTCCACCGGCGGCACCGAGGCGATCAAGGATTTCCTGCTGGAAATGCCGCCCGACTGCCCCGGCATCCTGATCGTGCAGCACATGCCGGCCGGCTTCACCACCTCGTTCGCCAAGCGGCTGGACGGCCTGTGCCGCATCCGCGTGAAGGAGGCCGTGCACGGCGAGCGCGTGCTGCCCGGCCACGCCTACATCGCCCCGGGCGACATGCACCTGTCGCTCGGCCGCAGCGGCGCCAACTACGTCACCGAGTTGGACCAGGGCCCGCCCGTGAACCGCCACCGGCCGGCGGTGGACGTGCTGTTCCGGTCCGCCGCGCGCAACGCAGGGGCCAATGCCCTGGGCGTGATCCTCACCGGCATGGGCAAGGACGGCGCGGCAGGCATGCTGGAGATGCGCAACGCCGGCGCCTACAACGTGGCCCAGGACGAGGCCTCGTGCGTGGTCTACGGCATGCCCAAGGAAGCCGTGGCGCACGGCGGCGTGCACGAGGTGCTGCCGCTGTCGCAGATCGGCCCGCACGTGCTGGCCCGGCTGTCCGCCCATGGCCGCGTGACGCGGGTGTAGCCGGCCGGCTCTCAGGCTGGCCGCGCCTTCGGTGCGGCCCGTGGGGCCGCCCGCCATGGGCCGCGAACCGGGTCGTTGCATCGGCGGCGCTCAAGAATCGGCCAGGAGCGCCGATAAGACAGCCAAGGAAGCCCGAACCCCCCAAAATTTTAGTAAGTGGAGATTGTGTCCATGGACAAGAGCCAGTTCCGATTCCTCGTCGTCGATGACTTTCCGACGATGCGCCGGATCGTGCGTAACCTGCTCAAGGAACTCGGTTTTGCCAACGTCGACGAAGCCGAAGATGGCGCGGCCGGCCTGGCCAAGGTCAAGGAAGGCCGGTTCGATTTCGTGATCTCGGACTGGAACATGCCGAACATGGACGGTCTGCAGATGCTGCAGAGCATCCGCGCGGATGCCAACCCGTCCATCAGCAAGCTGCCGGTGCTGATGGTGACGGCCGAAGCCAAGAAGGAAAACATCATCGCCGCCGCGCAGGCCGGCGCCAGCGGCTACGTGGTCAAGCCGTTCACGGCCGCCACGCTGGACGAAAAGCTGGGCAAGATCTTCGAGAAACTGGAAAAAGCGGGGGCCTGATGAGCGAGATGCACGACGGCGCCCAGGCGAGCGCCGCACAGGGTGCCGACCACGGCGACATGCCCGAGATGCTGCAGCGCATTGGCCATCTCACGCGCATGCTGCGCGAGAGCATGCGCGAGCTGGGCCTGGACAAGGGCGTGGAGCGCGCTGCTTCGGCCATTCCCGACGCGCGTGACCGCCTCAATTACATTGCCAACATGACGGAGCAGGCGGCTACCCGCGTGCTCAACGCCATCGACGCGGCCCGCCCGGTGCAGGACGCACTCGAGTCCGACGCCGAGGCGCTGGTCAACCGCTGGCAGTCGTGGATGGACCGCCAGCTTGGCGATGATGAGATCCGCGAGCTCGTCGGCCAGACCAACGGCTTCCTGCGCAGCGTCCCGCAGAAGACGCGCGACACCAACCACCAGCTCATGGAAATCCTGATGGCCCAGGACTTCCAGGACCTGACCGGACAGGTCATCAAGAAGGTGCTGGACGTGGTGCAGCTCATTGAAAGCCAGCTCGTCAGCATCCTGCTCGACAACGCGCCGGAACACCTGCGCGTGGAAGTGGCGCCGACGCTGCTCAACGGTCCGCAGATCAACCCGGACCATCCGGATGTGGTTGCCAACCAGGAGCAGGTGGACGATCTGCTGGAAAGCCTGGGCTTCTGAACCTGGCGCCGGACACAACAAAACGGGCGTTGCGACGATGTGCGCAACGCCCGTTTTGTTTTTTGTTTTCCTCGTTCAATACGGCAAATACCGCTGCCTTCAATCCCGCAGGATGGTCCGGAACCCGATGTGCGCGGCTGGCAGATCGGCTTCCTGCGCCTCGCGTGCAGAGGCCCGGTAGCGCACGCAAAAGTCCGGCGAGCAGAGGAACGAGCCGCCCTTGATCACCACCGGCCGGTTCGGCTCGCTGTTGCCCTGCCCAAAGCGTTGCGGCTGGTCCAGCGCTGCCACGGCGCGTGTGTCGCCATTGGCGTGAGACTGATGCGGGCCGGTATAGGCGTCGCGCGTCCATTCCCATACGTTGCCGATCATGTCGTACAGCGCGAAGCCGTTGGCGGCATAGCAGCCGACCGGGCCGATGCCTGCGCGGCCGTCCTCCGCGGTGTCCAGCACGGGAAAGATGCCCTGCCAGTAATTGGCGCCGGGTTTGCCGTTGCCATCGCGCGGAGCTTTTTCAAGATCGGCGCCGTCTCGGCCGGCCTTGCCGGCGTATTCCCACTCGGCTTCCGTCGGCAGGTCGTGGCCCAGCCAGCGGGCGTAGGCCAGTGCATCGGCCTGGGTGACACGTGTCACGGGCTGGTTGTCGGCATCGGCAAGCCTGCTGTCGGCGCCTGTCGGGTGGCGCCAGTCCGCGCCCTTGACCCAGCGCCACCATGCATAAGGGCGTGCCTGCATCTCTGCCGAATCGGGCACGTGAAACACCACCGCGCCGCCCTGGCGCTCGGCGTCGGTCACATAGCCGGTGGCGGCCACGAAGGCAGCGAACTGGGCGTTGGTCACCTCCGTCTGGTCGATCCAGAAGCCGCGCACGCGCGTCTGGGCGGCGGTGCCATCACGCTGCGCGGGGCGTTCGTCCGGATAGCCGAGCGTGGTGCCGAAGGTGAAGCTGCCGCTGCTCACGTGCACCATGCCGGCCCGCGTGTCGTGCCGCCAGCCGGGCGGCAACCCGGCGTAGCGGGCACAGGCGTCGGTGGTGCCCAGCGGCAGGCGTGGGGCGGTGTGCGCGGTGACCACGTTCGCGGCGCGGGCCGCCATGTTGCCGCCGGCCGGGTGCAACGCAACGGCGGTCACCGCGGCCAGCGGCGTACCGGCCAACAACCAGCGCAAGCCCCTGCGCCTGCGCTTCTCTACCACGGCGCCCATCAGTAAAACCCGCGTGGGCGCAGCGGCTCCACACCGCCAACGCTGCGCATGTAGTCCTGCCATTGCTGGTACAGCGTGGCGGCCACGTCAGGGTGCTGCGCAGAGACATCGTTGGTCTCGCCGCGGTCGCTGGCAATGTCGAAGAGCTGCCAGTGGCCGTCGGCCGCACCCAGCGGCGGTTCGGTCCACAGCGCCTTCCAGCGGCCGTCTGCGCTGCGCAGATAGGCGCGGCCGTACGACTCGTCGCCAAAGGGCTGCGTGTGGATGGGCCCCGCATCGGCAGATTGCCGGATCGACGCCAGCAGCGACACGCCCGTCACCGGATACACCGCGCGGCCGCCGTATTGCACCTTGCCCTTGTTCTGGTCCACACCGTTGCCGTCCACGGCCGGCTGCGCAGGTGTGCTGGGCGGCGTAATGCCGGCCAAGGCCAGGAAGGTGGCGGTGTTGTCGGTCACATGCGTGAAGCGTGTGATGGGCGGCAGCGCCTGGGTCTGGCCGGGCAGGCGCACGATGGCCGGCACCGAGACACCGCCTTCGGCCGCATGGCCCTTGACCAGGTTGAACGGCGTGGCGCTCACCTCGGCCCAGCGCAGGCCGTATTGCAGGCGCTGTGCGTTGGCCAGGCCGTTATCGGTGCCGAGCCTGGAGTAGACCGGCTCGGTGGCGTTGGCTTCATCGGTGGCCTTCGGGTCGGCGCCGGAGTCGATCGGCCAGCCTTCAGCGCCGTTGTCCGACTGGAACATGATGAAGGTGTTGTCGTACTCGCCAATGTCTTTCAGGTGCTGGATCAACAGGCCGATGTTGTAGTCGAGGTTTTCGACCATGCCGGCGTAGATCTCCATGTAGCGCGCCTGCGCCTTGCGCTCCAGCGGGGTGAGGTCGCTCCACTTCTTGTTGACATAGCCGGGGCCGTAGTCGGTATAGCCCTGCGCGGGGCCGTGGTTGGCGTTGATGTAGCGCGCATTGGCGGTGCCGTTGTTGGGCGACGCGGCCGAACGCGTGGTTGTGCCGGGCAGCCCGGCAAACGGCGTGAAATCGGCCGGAATGATGCCCAGCGCCTTCTGCCGCGCGATGCGCGCATCGCGGATGACGTCGTAGCCCGCGTCATAGCGGCCGGCATATTTGTGCAGCCACGGGTCCGGCACCTGCAGCGGCCAGTGCGGCGAGGTGTAGGCCGCATAGGCAAAGAACGGCTTGCCGTCGCCCTTGTGCGAGTCGATGTAGCTGATCAGCTTCTGCGTGTAGAAATCCGTCGAATAGAACACTGCGGGGCTGCCTCCCGCGCCGCCCGGTTGCCCTGGCTGGCCCGGTTGCACATAGGCGCCGTCTTCCGTGTAGTTCCTGGCGTTGGCGTTTTCATGGCCGAAGTGGTTGCTGGCCGCACCCGGCAGCAGCGCATACGAACGCTCGAAACCCCACTGGTCTGGCGTCTTGCCCAGGTTGGCGGCGCTGCCCGCAATGCCGTTGCCCAGGTGCCACTTGCCGGCCATGTAGGTGTGATAACCGCCGTCCTTGAGCAGTTGCGCGACCGACAGCGCGCGGTCGTTCAGATAGCCCTCGTAGCCGGGTAGCCCCGCGCGCTCATCGTTGGGTGCACCCATGGTGCCTTCGCCCACCAGGTGGTGGTCGGTGCCCGAAATGAGCATCGCGCGCGTGATGGCGCAGACGGTGCCCGCGTGGTGGTTGGTCAGCAGCCGGCCCGACTGCACCAGCGCGTCGAGGTTGGGCGTGTCGATCTCGCCGCCCATGGCATGGATGTCGGAATAGCCGAGGTCGTCGGCCATGATGTACAGGATGTTTGGCTTGCGGGCCGGCGTGTCCGGTGTGCTGTTGTCGGTGCCGGCTGTGGACGTGCCGGGCGGCGAATCGCTGCCGCACGCACTGAGTGTGGCAAGGGCGGTGGCGAGCAGGGCCGCCAGCATGCGCTGGCGCAGGGGCAAGGCAGGGGAGTTGGCTCGATCGGGCGACATGACGGTGGGTCCGTTCTGCATTCTGGTTTGGAGAACGGGTCATGCTATGGAGGCCCCCTGCATAAGGCGACGAAGTTTTCCGCAGGTCGATATGACGGAGAGGCGTCTTGCCGGTCGGCAGGCCGTTGCCGCGCCATTGCGAACCCCACGTCAGCTCTGAATGGACGACGTTTGCGCTGCAGCCCGGGCCATTTCATCGAAAAAAACGCTCCCGGGCTCTCTTTTCCACGCTTCTGCCAGGCGCGGGTGCCGGAATAATGCAGCGGTCGGTCATCAGGCCGGTGCTGTGTACTTCATTCCGTTTACCCCTCGCGCGCCGGCATGTCCGAAGAAAGCGATCTCGAAAAAACCGAACCCGCCTCTCCGAGGCGCCTCGAGCAGGCGCGCGAGGAAGGCGACGTTCCCAGATCGCGGGAACTGGGTTCGTTCGCCCTGCTGGCCGTGGGCGCTGGCGGCCTGTGGGTCATGGGCGACGCGATCGTGCGGGCGGCCTCGTCGTTCCTGGCGCGGTGCCTGGAGTTCCATCGTTACGACTACACCCGCACCCAAGACCAGTGGACGTACGTGGCGGCGCAGTTCACGCCGCTGGCCGTGGTGCTGGGCGGGCTGCTGCTTCTGCTTGTCCTGGCGGCTCTGACGCCGCTGGCGCTCACACGGGGGGCAATATCGTTCAAGCCGCTGGCGCCGGACATCACGCGGCTGTTCAAGCTGCACGGCCTCACGCGCATGTTTTCGGTGGAGGGGCTGCTGGAGCTGCCCCGGCTGCTGATCAAGCTGGCGCTCGTGGCGGGTGTGGGCTGGTGGCTCATCACGTATTACCGCGGGGCCTTCATCGAGCTGCCGCAGCAGAACCTGCGCACCGCCATGCAGGAGACGATGCATGTGGCGGGTGTGGCGTTCCTCTGCATGGCGGGCGTGATGCTGCTGGTGGCGGCCGTCGATGTGCCGCTGGCGCTGTGGCAATACGCCCGCAAGCACCGCATGACCAAGGAGGAGGTGCGCAAGGAGCACCGCGAGTCGGAGGGCGACCCGCATGTCAAGGGCCGCATCCGCGCGATGCAGCGCCAGGTCGCCCAGCGCCGCATGATGGCCGACGTGCCCAAGGCCGACGTGATCGTCACCAACCCGACGCACTACGCCGTGGCGCTGCGCTATTCCGAGCAGGAGGGCGGCGCGCCGCGCGTGCTGGCCAAGGGCGCCGACCTGGTGGCCGCCAAGATCCGCGAGCTCGGCACCGAGCACAAGGTCCCGATTCTGGAAGCCCCGCCGCTGGCGCGGGCGTTGTACCGGCATACCGAGATCGGCCAGCAGATTCCGCAGGCGCTGTACGCGGCCGTGGCCGAGGTGCTGGCGTACGTCTATCAGCTGCGCCGCATGCATCAGGTCGGTGGCCGTGCGCCCGTGCGCCCGACCGATCTGCCGGTGCCCGCCGATATGGACCCGGGGCCGCAGCCCGGCCCGGACGACGCCGATGACGACGTCACCGGCAACGCCTGACGGATCGGCAATCCCAACCTTGATGCTGACGCTTTCTTCGGTGAGGCCCCGCCTGCCGCTACCGCACCACGACGTTATATCGGCCTGGGCGGTGCCATGCGATCACCATCGCGCTCATGGCAACTGCGCTCAGGGCCGACCAGCCCACACGGCCGGTCGGAATGACCAGGAGCGATGTCAGCAGAATCATCGAGTCGATGGCCACCTGCACGATCCCCGCATTGATTCCCCGCGTGCGCTGCAGCCAGAGCGTCAGAACGCCCGTGCCGCCCACGCCGGAGCCATGCCGGGCCAGCGCCAACACCCCCATGCCGTTGAGCGTTCCGCCCACCACCGCCGCAAACAGCGGGCTCTCAAAATCGATGTGTAACGCCTGCCGCGTCACTGCAAGCAGGAGGGTGATCCCGCAACTGGCCAGCGTCGACTTGATGGCAAAACGCGGGCCCATGACGAAATAGGCGAACACGAAAAACGGCACGTTGACCAACGTGAAAATGGTGCCGACCGACATCGGCGCCACGTACGACACGAGCAACGCGATCCCTGCAATGCCACCGGTCACGAGTCCGGCTGCGCTGAGCAGCACCACCCCCGTCACGATGAACATCATGCCCACGGCCATGCCGTAGACGTCTTCGAGCATCGTGTGCTGGGCGGCATGGGGCGGGCTTGCTGCAACGGCGCTGCTTGCGTGATGAAGCTGATGGTCCATGGCGCCGCTCATCGGATGAACGGCCAGTCCGGCAAACAATCATGGATGTCCGGTAATCCAGAGGTGGGGTGCTTCATTGAACCTTGCCTATGATCGGGTTGGTGCATCCACGCACCGGACACTGCACCACCTTCGTGCGGTGATGCGTGGAACCGGGTCTTGTGGGCGGCGTTTCAGGATGATTTGCAAGTCCCATACCCAGCGCCCCGGGCTGCATGGCGCATACGACCAGGCCGCTGCTTCAGCGCGAGGGTATCGAAAGGGGTGCGGTTGAGGGACGGGATTGGTACAGCCTGGTTGAGTACGCGATTCTGTATGAAAGTCTGGTACGACGCACCTCCAGGCCCCCCTGGCGGCGTGAAGGGGGCAAAGCGCACCCCCCGGTGGGAGGGTATTTCAGAGAAAAGCCGCCTTTTGGGCGGCTTTCTCGCTTCTTCGGTTTGGCGGTGCGGGCGGCAAGATGGCAGCCATCGCAAAAGCCCCCCGCTGCCTGTCCCCCCACGATGAACGCCGCCTTGCTCCGAGTCCAAAGCTTCCTGCGCCAGGGCGACTACCGCTCCGCCGCCGGCCCGGTGCTGATCATCCTGATCCTGGCGATGATGGTGTTGCCGCTGCCGCCGTTCGTGCTGGACCTGCTGTTCACGTTCAACATCGCGCTGTCCATCATCGTGCTGCTCATCAGCATGCACACGCTCAAGCCGCTGGATTTCTCGTCGTTCCCAAGCATCCTGCTGATCACGACGCTGATGCGGCTGTCGCTGAACGTGGCCTCCACCCGCGTGGTGCTGATGGAAGGTCACACCGGCCCCGACGCCGCCGGCAAGGTGATCGAGGCGTTCGGCCACTTCCTGGTGGGTGGCAACTACACCGTCGGCATCGTGCTGTTCGTCATCCTGGTGATCATCAACTTCATGGTGATCAGCAAGGGCGCGGGCCGCATCGCCGAGGTCAGCGCGCGCTTCACGCTCGACGCGATGCCGGGCAAGCAGATGGCCATCGACGCCGACCTGAACGCCGGCCTCATCCGAGAAGACGAGGCGCGCCGCCGCCGCACGGCCATCGCCCAGGAAGCCGAATTCTTCGGCTCCATGGACGGTGCCAGCAAGTTCGTGCGCGGCGATTCGGTGGCGGGCATCGCCATCCTGCTCATCAACATCGTCGGTGGCCTGGCCGTGGGCGTGCTCCAGCACAACATGGACATCGGCCACGCCGCCACCAACTACACGCTGCTCACCATCGGCGACGGGCTGGTCGCGCAGATTCCCGCGCTGGTGATCTCCACCGCGGCGGGCATCATGGTCAGCCGCGTGTCGACCGACAAGGACGTCGGCCAGCAACTGTCCAGCGAGCTGTTCGCCATGCCGACGGTGCTGATGACGACCGCCGGCGTGCTCGGCCTGCTCGGTCTGGTGCCAGGCATGCCGCATTTCCCGTTCATCCTGTTCGGCGGTGCGCTGGGCTACCTCGGCTGGTACCTGAAGAAGAAGCGCGCGGTGCCCGAAGTCGAGCCGGTGCTGCAGGCCATTGCCCCCGTCGATACGCCCGAAGCGAGCTGGGACGACGTCTCGTGGGTCGACGTGCTGGGCCTCGAGATCGGCTACCGCCTGATCCCGCTCGTCGACAAGAGCCAGGACGGCGAGCTGCTGCGCCGGATCAAGGGCATCCGCAAGAAGTTCACGCAGGACATGGGCTTCCTGGCGCCGGTGGTGCACATTCGCGACAACCTGGAGCTGGGGCCCTCGTCGTACCGCATCACGCTCAAGGGCGTCGAGATCGGCCAGGGCGAGGTGCAGCAGGGCAAGTTCCTCGCCATCAACCCGGGTGGCCAGGACGGGCGCCTCGGTACGCAACTGCCCGGAACGCCCACGGTCGACCCGACCTTCGGCCTGCCGGCCCTGTGGATCACCGCCGACGTGCGCGACCGCGCCCAGGCCGAGGGCTATACGGTGGTCGATTGCAGCACGGTCATCGCCACGCACGTCAATCAGTTGATTTACACCCATAGCACCGAGCTTCTCGGCCGTTTGGAAGTGCAGCAGTTGCTCGATCATTTGGCCAAGGAAGCACCGAAGCTGGTCGAAGACGTTGTGCCCAAGCTGTTGCCCGTCGCGACCGTGCAGAAGGTGCTGCAGAACCTGCTGGACGAAGGCCTGCACATCCGCGACATCCGCACCATCGTCGAGACGCTGGCGGAACACGGAGGCAGGACGCAAGACCCCGCCGAACTCACCGCCGCCGTGCGCGTGGCCCTTGGCCGGGCGATTGCCCAGCAGCTCTTTCCGAACAAGACCGAAATGCAGGTCGTCACGCTCGACCCGAATCTGGAGAACATCTTGCTGCAAAGCGTCGTTGGCTCGAATGCCGGCCCGATCGAACCGCAACTGGCTGACTCGCTCATGCAGGCGGCCGCCGATTCGTCGCGCCAATACGAACAGATGGGCCAGACGGGCGTCCTGCTCGTGCCGCCCGCGCTGCGCCCGATGCTTGCCCGCCTCTTCAAGCGGGCCGCGCCGGGGCTGCGCGTGCTCTCGCACGCCGAAATTCCCGATCACCGCACGATTAAGGTTGTCGCCATGCTTGGAGGCCGCGCATGAAAATGCATCGATTTACCGGACTGACGTCGCGCGACGTGTTGCGCAAGGTCCGAGACCAATTGGGCGACGATGCGCTGATCCTGTCGAACCGCGCCGTGCCTGGCGGTATCGAGGTCATTGCCGCATCCGACACGCATCTCGATGCGCTGGTCGATCCGCATTCGACCGCGCCAAGGGCCGCCCAGCGCCGTCCGGTGGCCCCGGCGCCGATCCCGGAGCCGGCACCTGCCGCTGAAGCCGCCGTGGCCGCTGTGGCCGCACCCGCGGAACACAGCGCGCAGACCGACACGCCCGCACCGGGCGCACTGGCCCGCCTGCGCAACCGCTTCATCGCATCGCGCCGTGCCGCGCAGGACGATGCCGTACCGGCTGCCGCCGCCAAGGCCGCCGGCAGCACGCTGCAGACGCGCGTCGATGACGACGTCGCCCTGACGCCCGCACAGGCTTCGGCCGAAGACCCGCTCGTGGCTTCCACACGCATGCTCGCCGGTCTGTCGCTGGACCGCGCCAACGAAAGCGCCGCACACGCGCAGGCCAGCACCGCGCAGTTCATTGCCCGCCGCGCCGCCGCGGAAGACGACGAGTTGCCGCGCGCGCAGGAAGAACGCAAGCCCGCGCTGCGCAGTTTTGCCGAGCGCGTCGAGGCGCAGGCCCGTGCCACGCGCGCCGAGCAGAAGGTGCACGCGCGGCAATCGACCGACGACATCTTCGTCCGCATGGAAGACACGATGGCCAAGCCCGAAGCGCCCCTCGAAGACATGCGCCTGCAGCGCTCGGCGATCGACCTGCGCGCCGACCTGAAGGCCGACCTGAAGGCGGAGAGCGACGCCATGACGCGCCGCATGGTCAGCGAGATCGACACGCTCAAGAGCACGCTGAACGACGCCATGTCCAGCCTCGCCTCGCTGGGTGTGAAGCTGGGCGACCCGGTGCGTACGCGCCTGTTCCAGACCATGCTGAACGCGGGGTTCTCGGCGCAGCTCACGCGCTACGTGCTCGAGAACATGCCGCAGCACGACACCTATGAAGGTGCGCTGGACTTCGTGCAGCGCGCGATCGAAAAGAACCTCGCCGTGGTGCAGGACGAAAACAGCCTGCTCGACCAGGGCGGCGTGTTTGCCCTGATGGGCCCGACCGGTGTGGGCAAGACCACCACCACCGCCAAGCTGGCCGCGCGCTTCGTGCTGCGCCATGGCGCGTCGCGCGTGGCCCTGCTCTCGACCGACAGCTACCGGATCGGCGGCCACGAGCAGCTGCGCATCTACGGCAAGATCCTGGGCGTCACGGTGCATGCCGTGAAGGACGCGCAGGACCTGAGCCTTGCGCTGAACGACCTGCGCGAGAAGCACGTCGTGCTGATCGACACCATAGGTATGAGCCAGCGCGACCGCGCCGTGTCGGAACAGATGGCGATGCTGCATGCCGTGGGCCCGTCGATCAAGCGGCTGCTGCTGCTGAACGCCACGAGCAACGGCAAGACGCTCGACGAGGTGGTCAGCGCCTACCGCAACGCCCACACCGGCGACGCCAACCTGGCCGGCTGCATCCTGACGAAGATCGACGAGGCCGCTTCGGTCGGCCACGCGATGGACGTGATGATCCGCCGCCGCCTGCCGCTGCACTACGTGTCGTACGGCCAGCGCGTGCCGGAAGACATTGCCGCGCCCAACAAGAAGCTGCTGATCCATCGCAGTTTCCGCGCGGGGGCGGAGCAGTCGTCGTTTGCGCTCGATTCGGACGAATCGCTGCTGGTGGCGCAGGCCGCCGCGCGTGGCCAGCTCGGCCGCGAGCCCGGTCTGGCCGCGTTCGACTTCGCATGAGCAAGGGGGCACGATGACGACCCCATTCGTCAAGGACCAGGCCGCCGGGCTGCGCCGCATGCTGGGGCAGGCTGCCAGCCGGCGCGTGCTGCTGATCGGCGCGCAGGAGCAGGTCGATGACATCGTCGACAACCTGCGCATTGCGTTGTCGGCCCTGGGTCGCGACGCTGCGGTGGTCAGTGCCCAGACCGTCGTGGCCGTGGCCGGTGTGCTCGAGGAGCACGACGACACGGCAGACGTGACGCTCGTGGCCGCGCATTTCGGTACGCGCGCGCTGGCCACCGTGGCCGAGGCGTGCGACGACGTGCTGCTGGCGTTCTCCGACGGCGCGGAAGGCATCAAGAGCGCCTACACGCTGCTCAAGAAAACCGCGGTGCTGCAGGGCAGCGCGGGCATCCGCACCCTGGTGTGCGGCGCGCATTCGGTCGATTCTGCGGTGCGCGTGTTCCGCAACCTCGCCAACACCGTGGGCCAGTACCTGAACACCCGCATTGATTTCGCCGGTTATCTGCCGGAAGACCGGCATATCGAACTGGCGCTCTCGCTCGGCAAGCCCGTGGCGAGCGCGTTTCCCGCATCCCCCTCGGCCATGGCCTTCCGCCAGCTGGCCGAGGAGATGCTGAGCTGGGCCAGCGCCGAGGCCCAGCCCCAAGCCGGCGCGGCAGGGTCGCCGTCGCAGGTGATGGTGTCGGCGCAGGCACAGACGATGTCGAGTTCGGCACCGACGGCAACGCCACGCGCCGCAACGCGCGCGGCCGAGCTGGTTTATTGAGGCGCACCATGAACGAAGCGCCAAAGGCAGGCATGGATATGTACACCGCAACCGGTCGCAAGACCAAGTCCGACGAGATGGCCACGTACGCACCGCTGGTACGTCGCATTGCCAACCAGATGATGGTGAAGCTGCCCGCCAGCGTCGAGCTCGACGACCTCATCCAGGCCGGCATGATGGGTTTGCTCGATGCGCTGTCGCGCTATGAAGAAACGCAGGGCGTGCAGTTCGAGTTCTACGCGGCCCAGCGCATTCGCGGCGCCATCCTCGATGAGCTGCGCGGCTCCGACTGGCTGCCGCGCGGGTTGCGCCGCAACGCGCGCACGATCGAACAGGCCATTCAGAAACTGCAGCAGCAGAAGGGCCGCGCGCCCACCGAAACCGAGATCGCCACGGCGCTCGGCATGTCGCTGGCCGACTACCAGAAGCAGCTTGTCGACCTGCAGGGCAGCCAGCTGCTGTATTACGAAGACTTCGACCGCGAAGACGCCGACGCCTTCATCGAGAACCGCGCCGCCGAAAACGACGCCACGCCGCTGGACCAGTTGCTGGACCACGACTTGCGCGAGTCGGTGGTGGCCGCCATCGAGGCGCTGCCCGAGCGCGAGAAGCTGATGATGAGCCTGTATTACGAGCAGGACCTGAACCTGCGCGAAATCGGCGCCGTGATGGGCGTGTCGGAGTCGCGCGTGTGCCAGATCCACAGCCAGGCGATTGCCCGGATCCGTGCGCGGCTGCGCGATCGCGCGTGGCTGCCGACCCCGACCTGATCGGCACCGGACAGCGTTCTATTGCGCGGCCAGCGAGTCATTTCGCGGCCGCGTTTTCATTTGCGGCAGCTCGGCGACGAGGCGTTCGGCGGCGGCGTCCCACACGCGGGTCTCGCCATGGCGGAAGAGCAGGAAGCGCTCGGCCGGCACGTCCGCGGCCTTCAGGGCGTTTGCCAGGTCGGTGATGGGCTGGTCCAGCGGTTCGTCCGTCAGCTCGAACGTGCCCCAGTGGATGCCCACGGCCTGCCGCGCCCCGACATCGTGCATGACCTGCACGGCTTCGCTCGGGTCGATGTGCTGGGCCTTCATGAACCACCGCGGCTCGTAGGCGCCCACGGCAATCGCCGCCACGTCGAAGTGGCCGAAGCGGGCGCCGATGTCGCGCGTGTCCTGCGAGTATCCGAGGTCGCCCGAAAACCAGAAGCGCAGTTGCGGATGCAGCAGCGCCCAGCTGCCCCAGAGCGTCTGGTTGCGGTCGTACAGGCCGCGTGCGGACCAATGCTGCACGGCGCAGAACTGCGCGGTGAAGGGGCCGAAGCGCGCTTCGTCGTCCCAGTCGAAGGCGCGCACGTTGGCGCCGTGGTCCGCGCCCTTTCCGGCAAGGCGCGTGCCGCGCACGTTGCGTGCAAACCAGCGCTCGACCCCCAGCGGCACGAAGAACATCGGCGCGCCGCCCGGCTGCCGCATCAAGGCTCGCACGCTGGCCTTGTCGAGGTGGTCGTAGTGGTTGTGCGAGATCAGCACCAGGTCGATATGCGGCAACTGACTGAGCGACAGGCCCGGCGGCTGGTGCCGGCGCGGTCCGGCAAACGGCAGCGGCGACGCCCGGTTGGAGAACACCGGATCGGTCAGCACGTTGAGGCCCCCGATCTGCAGCAGCAGCGTTTCATGGCCGATCCACGTGAGCTGCGGTACGGCCGGCGGCTGGTGGATGGCCGCCAGGTTCGGTGCAACGCAGGACAGGTCGCGCGTGGGGGGCTTGGGCAGGCCGAGGCGGCGGCGCTCGCGCTGCCATTGCCAGAAATCGCCGCCCGGGCGAGGGTGTGCGTAGCGGTTGCGAAAGCCGTCCGGCGTGTGATGGGGTTTGGCGGGATCGTAATAGGGGTTCTTCATTTCACCATGACGCCGGGCACCGGTCGGGGCGCGATGCTGCGGCTCTAGCTTGCGGGAGAACGCGGATTCCGCCCAGATCAGGACGTTTGGCGGCTTCGCAAGGGTACTCCGGTCTGCCGGATTGCGCTTTGTCCCCCTTTTTCAGCGCAGTTGTAGCAACATGCGGGCTGCTGAGAGCTTCCACCCTTGCTTGCCATGATGCGTATCGATAACCCCCAACATGACCAGGAAGTCGGCGTGGCCGACGCAACGCAGGATACGACCCGTATCGACGACGTGCGCATTGGCGCCGTGCGCCCGCTGATCTCGCCGGCACTGCTGCTCGACGAGCTGCCCGTGTCGCCCGAAGTGCAGGCCCACGTCGAGGCGAGCCGGACGGCCATCACCGCCGCACTGAACGGGCAGGACGACCGGCTCATCGCGGTGGTCGGCCCGTGCTCGATCCACGATCACGATCAGGCGATGGAATATGCCCATCGGCTGCACGCCGCTGCGCAACGCCTGCAAGACGATCTGCTCATCGTCATGCGCGTGTACTTTGAAAAGCCGCGCACCACCGTCGGCTGGAAGGGCTACATCAATGATCCGAGGCTCGACGGCAGCTTCCGCATCAACGAGGGGCTGCGCCGTGCGCGGGAGCTGCTGCTCGAGGTCAACGCGCTGGGGCTGCCGGTCGCCACGGAATTCCTCGACCTGCTGAGCCCGCAGTACATCGCCGACCTGGTGGCCTGGGGCGCGATCGGCGCGCGGACCACCGAAAGCCAGAGCCACCGCCAGCTGGCCTCGGGTCTGAGCTGCCCGATCGGCTTCAAGAACGGCACCGACGGCGGCGTGCAGATCGCGGCCGATGCGATCCTGGCGGCGCGCTCGTCGCATTCGTTCATGGGCATGACGAAGATGGGCATGGCCGCCATTTTCGAGACGCGCGGCAACCGCGATGCGCACGTGATCCTGCGCGGCGGCAAGAAGGGGCCGAACTACGACGCGGCCGCCATCGAAGACGCCTGCGCGATCCTGCGCCAGGCAGGGCTGCGCGAGCACGTGATGGTCGACTGCTCGCACGCGAACTCGGGCAAATCGCACGTGCGCCAGATCGACGTGGGGCAGGACGTCGCGCGGCAGTTGGCGGCCGGCGAGCGCCGCATCCTCGGCGTCATGATCGAAAGCCACCTCGAGGAAGGCCGCCAGGATCTGAAGCCCGGCGTGCCGCTGCAGCGCGGTGTGTCGATTACCGACGCGTGCCTCGGCTGGGCGCAGACCGAGCCGCTGCTGGACACGCTTGCCGCAGCCGTGCAGGCACGCCGGCGCGGCTGATTCGCCGCCCGGGCCGCGTTATCCCGACGACCGGCTGGAGCGGTGCGGGCGGCAGTGTAAACTGCTGCCTTTTTTTGGCCCTCGCAGCATGGCGCACGCCCAGCATCGCACCGCGCTCAGCGGCCCTGCGCTGATCCGCTTACTTGCCCGGCTGACGGACGTCGATGTGCGCGAATCGGCGCAGCCGCTTTCCGACCGGCTCAGTCAATGGCTGAGCTGGACCGATGCCATCACGCTTTCGACCGCGCTGACGGCGAGCCCTCCGGCGCTCGCCTCCAGCGGCAGCCGCATTGGCCCGGCCGATGCGGACGGCATGTGCTCGCGCGTGCGCGCGGCGCTCGCCAAGGCCATCGCTTCCACGTGTGCCCCCGAGCCACGCACCGGCGCACTGGGGCGCCAGCCGGTGCTGGGCACCGCCGTGGCCGCCGCCGACTATGCGGACTTCCGCCAGCGCTACGTCCTGATGCAGGACCGCATGGAGCTGGAGATCGGCGGCCTGCGTGGCCGCCTGCGCCGCGTGCTGGCCGCCTCGACGCCTGACCTGGCCCGTCTTGCAGTGCTGGACGCCAGCATGGAGCAGGCCCTGGGCGCACGCGAACGCACACTGCTGGGCACCGTGCCGACGTTGCTTGGCCCGCACTTCGAGCGGCTGCGCGCTGCCGCGGAGGCGGGCGGAGCGGCAGAAGCGGCTGAGCGGCCAGACGGGGCCTCTGCCGCCCCACCGACACCATCGCGCGCGTGGCTGGAGGCGTTCCGCAAAGACATGCAGAGCGTGCTCCTGGCCGAGCTCGATGTGCGTTTTCAACCGGTCGACGGGCTGCTCGCGGCCCTTCGATCCTGCTAAGCGGACACCATGTCCAGACAACACCTGAATCTCTTCGTCTTTATCGCCGGGCTCGCCGCCTTGGGGTGGATTGCCGTCGGCTACATCGTCGGCGCGAATCCGCTGGCATTGATCGTCACGCTCATCATCGGCGGCGTCTACGTGGCGGGGGCGCTCGAGTTGCGTCGTTACCAGCAGGCCACCGCAACGCTGGCGACGGCCGTGGACGGCTTGTCGGCGCCGCCGGCCACGCTCGGCGGCTGGCTCGAACAGCTGCCGCAAAGCCTGCGCAACGCCGTGCGCCTGCGCGTTGAGGGCGAACGCGCTGCGCTGCCGGCGCCCGCGCTTACGCCGTACCTGGTCGGGCTGCTGGTGCTGCTCGGCATGCTCGGCACCCTGCTCGGCATGGTCGTGACGCTCAAGGGCACCGGCGCCGCGCTCGAGAGCGCGACGGATCTGCAGGCCATTCGCGCATCGCTCGCTGCGCCGATCAAGGGGCTCGGCTTCTCGTTCGGGACGTCGATTGCCGGCGTGGCCACATCGGCCATGCTGGGCCTGCTCGCTGCGCTGTGCCGGCGCGAGCGGCAGCAGGCCGTGCAGGCGCTCGACGCGCGGATCGCGACGACGCTGCGCATGTATTCGCATGCCCATCAGCGGGAAGAAACGTTCAAGCTGCTGCAACGGCAAGCCGACGTGATGCCCGCGCTGGTCGACCGGCTGCAGGCGATGATGGCAGCGCTCGAACAGCAGGGCGCCGCTAGCAGCGAGCGGCAGATCGCCAATCAGCAGGCATTTCTCGAGCGGGCCGAGGCGGCCTATCGCGACCTCGCCTCGTCGGTGGGGCAATCGTTGAAGGACAGCGCCGCCGAGAGCGCCCGCGCGGCAGGCTCGGTGCTGCAGCCGGTGGTCGAATCGACCATGGCGGGGCTCGCACGCGAAACCGCATCGTTGCACGGGGCCGTGACGCAGGCACTCCAGCGCCAGCTGGACGAGGCGTCGCACCGTTTCGAGACGACGACGGAGGCCGTCTCCACGCTCTGGGCCAATGCCTTGCGCGACCATCAGCGCGCCAGCGAAGCGCTGGCCGGTCACATGGGCGCATCCGTGGATCGGCTGGTCGAGACGTTCGAGCAGCGCTCGGGCGCGTGGGTCGACAGCGTCTCGGCCCGCCTGGAAACCACGGCGGCACAGCTGTCCGGCACGTGGAACGATGCTCTCGCGCAGCAGGCGCGCACGCAGGCCGAGCAGGCCAGCCGGCACCAGCATGCCCTCGAGCAGGCGGCTGCCACGTTCGAGCAGCACGCGGCAGCGCTGCTGCAGGCGGTGGACCGCTCGCACGCGACATGGCAGACGCAACTCGAGGCGCGCGACCAAGAGCGGCTTGCCACGTGGGCCGACACGCTGGGCTCGACCGCCGCGACACTGCGCGAGGCGTGGGAGCAGGCGGGGGCCGACACCGCACGTCGCCAGCAGGCCATCTGCGACGCGCTGGAGCAGACCGCACGCGACATCTCCGCGCAAACGCAGGCCCATGCGCGCGAGACGATCGCCGAAATCTCCCGGCTCGTGCAGGCCGCGTCGGAGGCGCCCAAGGCCGCTGCCGAGGTGGTGGCCGAATTGCGCCAGAAGCTCTCGGAGAGCATGGCGCGCGACACCGCGATGCTCGAAGAGCGCACGCGCCTGCTGTCGACGCTGGAAACGCTGCTCGATGCCGTCAACCATGCATCGACGCAGCAGCGCTCGGCCGTCGATGCGCTGGTCGCGACATCGGCCGGGCTGCTCGAGCGCGTGGGCACGCAGTTCACGGACCGCGTGGAAGCCGAGACCGGCAAGCTCGGTGCCGTGGCCGCACAGGTAACGGGCAGCGCCATCGAGGTGGCCAGCCTGGGCGACGCCTTCGGGGCGGCCGTGCAGCGCTTCGGCGAGTCGAACGACACGCTGGTCGCGCACCTGCAGCGTATCGAAGCCGCGCTGGAGAAGTCGCTCACCCGCAGCGATGAGCAACTCGCATACTACGTGGCGCAGGCCAGGGAGGTGATCGACCTGAGCATGCTGTCGCAAAAGCAGATCATGGAAGACCTGCAGCGCCTGGGCAGCCAGCGCGCGCGTGCCGGAGCCGAGGCGGCATGAGCGACGAGATCGACGGCGGCGTGGAAGCGACCGCGCCCGTCTGGGCCGCGTTCGGCGACCTGATGTCGGTATTGCTGGGCGCCTTTGTGCTGATTCTGGTGGGCGTGATCGGGGTGCAGCTCGAGTTGTCGTCGAAGCTGGAGCGCGAGGTCAGGCAGCGCGAGGCCGAGGCACAGCGCCGAAAGACCCTGGAGCAGGCATTGGCTGGCCCGCTGGCGGCGGGGCGGGTGACGCTGGTCAATGGGCGCATCGGCATCAACGGCAGCGTGCTGTTCGCCCTGAACTCCGACCAGTTGCAGCCCGAGGGCCGGGCCTTGCTCAAGAGCCTGGCGGGGCCGCTGGCGGCGTACCTTGAGTCGCGCGACGAAATCCTGATGGTGAGCGGCTTTGCCGACGACCAGCAGGTGCGCGCAGGCAACCGCCTCTTTGCGGACAATTGGGAGCTGTCGGCCAAGCGCGCGCTGACGGTCACGCGCGCCCTCATTGACGAGGGCATCGCCGCGTCATCGGTCTTTGCCGCCGCGTTCGGCTCGCAGCATCCCGTGAGCTCGAACGCCGACGACGCGGGGCGCGCAAAGAACCGGCGCGTAGAGATTGCTCCCGTACCGCGTTCGGCCGCATCCAATGGCGCACCCCATGCGCAACACTGAACACCTCGTCGGGCCGAACGCGATGCAGATGCAACGCATCGAGGCGTTGCGGCGGCGCGCGGCAGGGCAGACGGGCGAAGTGCGCCGCTTGCTCGATGAACGCCTGGCCGAGCTGCAGGCCGCCTGCCCGGTCGATGCCGAGCCCCCGCAGCCAGCGCCGCCCTCTGGCGCAGGGCCCAGCCCGCTGGCGGCGCTGCTGGGCGACATCGAGCACCATCGCGGCGGCCGCAGCGGCCACCCGCCGCTCGACATGCTCGAAGAGGTCCGCGCGCTCTGGTCGCGCCTCAGCGCCGAAAAACAGGTGCGCGAGTCGCTGGACAAGGTGCCCGTGAATGCCGGCCCGTTGAATTCGCTGAGCCTGGTGCACCGTTCGCTGTCGTTGATGCGCACCGTTTCGCCCGAGTACCTGCGGCAGTTTCTCGGCTACATCGATGCACTGTCGTGGCTCGAGCAGATGGGCGGCGACACGGCCACCACGCCGGGCGACGCAGGCCGGACGCCTGGGGCGAGAAAGGGCGCACGTAGCAAGTCGCGCTAGCGGGTCGTCGGCCGCCGTCACGTTCCTTCTTCCTGACGTCGATGCCCCTGGCGGGCCAGCGCGTGATGCGTGGCGTGCACCCGCATTTCGGAACGCAAAATATGTACACAAAAAACGGCGGTAATTGTTGACATAAAAATAGCAGCGGCCCAAGATTCCGGCCAATACGCGGCATCACGCCGCTCGAATACTGGCAGACGGAGCCCCCTCCGCCTGCCCCAAGCACGCTTCCGGCACGAACACGGGAGCGGCCCCCGGAGACAGACAATGCGCCCATCCTCAGGCCAATCCTCGGCTTCCGCGTCGACCCGCGTCGATCCCGTCAACGAGTTCCTTCCACTGCCGCGCCTGTTCGCGCTCGGGCTGCAACACCTGCTGGTGATGTACGCCGGCGCCATTGCGGTGCCGCTGATTGTCGGCAATGCGCTCGGCCTGTCGAAGGATGAACTGTCCTATCTCGTCAATTGCGACCTGTTTGCCGCCGGTGTCGGCACGCTCATCCAGTCGCTCGGCTTTCTGATTTTCGGGATCCGCCTGCCGGTGATGATGGGTGTCACGTTTGCCGCGGTGGCGCCGATGATCGCCATTGGCGTGGAGCCGGGCATGGGGCTGCCAGGCATCTTCGGGGCGTCGATCGTCTCGGGCGTGTTCGGCATTGCCGTTGCGCCGCTGATGGGGCGGCTGCTGGGCCTCTTCCCGCGTGTGGTGACGGGCACCGTCATCATGCTGATCGGCTTTTCGCTGCTGAGCGTGGGGATCAACTGGGCCGCAGGCGGCCAGCAGATGATTCCGCAGGTGGTGGACGGCGTGAAACACATGGTGCCGAACCCCGCGTTTGGCGATCCGTTCGGCCTGGCCATTGCTGCGCTTGTGCTGGTGACGATCCTGCTGCTGACCAAGTTCGGCAACGCATTGCTGTGCAACATCGCCGTGCTGCTGGGCATCGTGACGGGCACGCTGGTGGCGGCGGCGTTCGGCAAGGTGTCGCTGGCCGATGCCGGCGCGGCGCCGCTGATGACGCTGGTGACGCCGTTCCATTTCGGCATGCCGAAGTTCGAGCTGTCGGCCATCATCTCGATGTGCATCGTGATCGTGATCACGCTGGTGGAGTCGACCGGCATGTTCCTCGCGCTGGCGCACGTGGTCGGCAAGCCCATCTCGCGCAATGAACTGACCAACGGCCTGCGTGCCGATGGTCTGGCGACGGTGGTGGCGGGGGTGTTCAACACGTTCCCGCATACGTCGTTTTCGCAGAACATCGGGCTGGTGTCGATCACGGGCGTGCGCTCGCGCTATGTGGCGGCGGCCGGCGGGGTGCTGCTGATCGTGCTGGGGCTGTTTCCGAAGCTGTCGTACGTGGTGGCATCGGTGCCGCAATACGTGCTCGGCGGGGCGGGCATCGTGATGTTCGGCATGGTGGCCGCGGCCGGCATCCGCATGCTGGGCATGGTCGATTTCCAGCAGCAGCGCCACAACCTGCTGATCATCGCGGTGTCGGTCGGCTTTGGCATGATGCCGACGCTGGCGCCGGCCTTCTTCCATCACTTCCCGGACTGGACGCGCCCCATCACCCACAGCGGCATCGTGATGGGCACGCTGGTGGCCGTGGTGCTGAATGCCTGGTTCAACGGCATCCGCGGCTCGCACGAAGTCATGCTCGGTGCGGCCGCAGCCGCGCATTGAACATCCAACGCCGCGCTTCAGCGCGGCTCAGGTTTCTCCGGCTTCTCCGGCAACCGAGACGCGGTATGCGGTGTGCTGCCGGTAGACCTGGCCCGGGCGCAGCATGACCGCTTCTGCATCGGGCATGTTGACCTGGTTCGGAAACGCGCTCGCTTCCAGACACAAGCCACTGCGTTGCGCGTGCGTGCCCGACAGCATGTGGCCCGAATAGAACTGAAGCCCGCGCTGATCGGTCAGCACGGTCAATTCGCGGCCGCTGCCGGGTTCATACAGCCGCGCGACCGGACGCACATGCGGGCGATCGTCCGGTGCCGTATTGCGCAGGACGAAGCAGTGGTCGAACCCGCCGACCTGCGCCAACTGCGCGTTGGGCCAGTCCAGCCGCGCGCCAATGGGCGCCCCCTGCCGAAAGTCGAATGCCGTGCCCGCGACGTTCATTGCTCGCGTCGGGATCAGCTTGGCATCGACTTCCAGAAAGGCATCGGCATCGATCGACAGGATGTGGCCCCGGATGTCGGTGCCGGGTCTGCCGCTCAGGTTGAAATACCCGTGGCTGGTCAGGTTGATTGGCGTGGGCGCATCGGTGCGGGCTTCGTAGTCGATCGACAGCGTGCCGTCGTCGTCCAGCGCGTAGCGGACCTGCACGGCGACATTGCCGGGGAATCCGGCATCGCCTTCCGGAGATGTGAGCCGCATGACGAGTGCGCCGTCCTGATCCTCGGCGTCCCATAGCGCCCGATGAAAACCGCTCGCGCCGCCGTGCAGCAGGTTGCTGCCCTCGTTGCGGTCGAGCGCGTAGTCGATGCCGTCGAGCGTAAAGCGCGCGCCGGCAATCCGGTTGGCCCAGCGTCCGATCAAGCCGCCCAGATAGCCTCCCGATTCAAGGTAGGCCGCAGGCGTCGCATGGTTGAGCAGAATCTCCCCCAGACGCCCGCCGCGATCCGGCGCCTGCCAGGAGACGAGCGTCGCCCCCAGATCGCTGATGGAAACGCGCATGCCCGAGGCATTGCGCAGCGTGAAGAGCCGAACCGGTTCACCGTCCGGCAAGTGCCCCCATGTTGCCGACGAGATGGCGCCGTCGAGCGGCACGTGTGCGGAGAGCGCGGGCGCGATGCTCATGATTGGCCCTCTGCGATGGCGCGTTCCTGGTATTCGCGCGGGGTGCAATCCAGCTCACGGCGGAATACGGCATGCATGTATTGCGGGGAGGTAAAGCCGCAGCGCACCGCCACCTCGGCGGTGGCGACATCACGGCTGGCCAGCATGTGCTTGGCCGCGTCGAGCTTATGGCGAAGGATTTCCTGGTGCACGGTGCAATGCAATTCACGACGAAAGTGTTCTTCGAGCGATGACCGCGAAATACCGACGTAGTCCGCGACCTGCTCGGTCTTGATCCCTTGGCAGGCGTATTGCCGAATGAAGTGCCGCGCCCGCATGACATACGGGCTGGCAAGCGGCTGATGGCGGGACGACGCCAGCACATTGATGCCCACGGGTGGCACGAGAATCTGCCGGCCAGCCAGGCGCGCGCCGCCCAGCATCTGGTGCAGCAGATGTGCGGCGGTACGCCCCATCTCCACGGTGCCCTGAATGACCGATGACAACGGGATCCGGCTCAGCGTGCGCGTGAGCGGATCGTTGTCGATGCCGATGATGGCGATCTCTTCCGGCACGGCGAACCCTGCCGTCATGCAGGCTTGCAGCAGATGCCGCGCCCGCGCATCCGTCACGGCGATGATGCCGATGGGCTTGGGCAAGCTGCGCAGCCATTCGATCAACTGGCTGATCGCCTGATGCCAGGTCGGTGCGCTGGTCGATAGGCCCCGGTAGATCTCCTGCTCAACGGGCGCGGCGGGATTGTCCTGCCGGCGCAAGCGCGTAAAGGCCAGTTCGCGCTGCTGTGCCCAGCGGTTCTCCGGCGCCTGGGGCAGGCTGTACAGCGCAAAGTGCTGCAGGCCGGCTTCGATCAGGTGCCGGTAGGCCAGCGCGACCAGCTTTCCGTTGTCCGTGGCGACATAAGGCTCCTTTGCGGGGTAGTGCGCCGGGTCCTCATACGAAGAGCCGACGGCCACCACCGGTAGCGGGCAACCGCGTAGCGCTTCGGCGACGGCGGGGTCGTCGAAATCCGCAATGATGCCGTCGCCGTCAAAGCGCTCGATGCCGGGCAGGCGGCAGCGGAAGTCCTCTTCCAGAAACAGGTCCCACGTCACGCGGGTGGAGCGCATGTAGTCGCCAATGCCCGCGATGATCTCGCGGTCGTACACCTTGTTGGCGTTGAACAGCAGCGCAATGCGATGAATCCGCGCGTGCTGCGATGGATCGGGCAATTGACGATGCATGGGCTGTTGGGGCGCTCGCGGTGGCAGGGGTTGCCATACGGCGGCGGTGCTGGGGCGTGCCGCTCGCCCGCACATTCTATGGGCTGCATGCGGCGCTGTCAGACGATGCCCGCCGGGTGGCAAGAAATGTTAGGGCGGTTGGGCAATTTCGTAATTGCCGGTGCCAAGGCGGCGCATGCACCATGCGACTGCCGTCGAGCCGGCCGAAATCTATTGCGGCGCAGCAGACGCCACGTCGGTACCCACCAACAAAAGAAGATGGAGTGAGACATGAAATCGAACCAACGCCGTTGTGTTCTGAGGGCCGCCTTTTGCGGTGCAGTGCTCGCCAGCCTGTCGATGGCCGCGCCGCTGGCGCACGCGAGCAAGGCGCATCCGGAAATTGGCTTCTGTATCGACGACCTGCGCGTGGAGCGCTGGTCGCGCGACCGCGATTACTTTGTCGCAGCGGCCGAAAAGCTGGGTGCCAAGGTGTCGGTGCAGTCGGCGGACGCCAGCGAGCAACGCCAGATCTCGCAGATCGAGAACCTGATCTCGCGCGGTGTCGACGTGATCGTCATCGTGCCGTTCAACTCCAAGGCGCTGACCAACGTGGTGGCCGAAGCCAAGAAGGCCGGCATCAAGGTGGTGTCGTATGACCGCCTGATTCTCGATGCCGACGTTGATGCCTACATTTCGTTCGACAACGAGAAGGTGGGCGAGCTGCAAGCGCAGGGCGTCTACAACGTGCGCCCGAAGGGCAATTACTTCCTGCTGGGCGGCGCACCCACGGACAACAACGCGAAGATGCTGCGGCAGGGCCAGTTGAAGGTGCTGCAGCCGGCCATCGACCGCAGCGACATCAAGGTCGTCGGCTCGCAATGGGTGCCGGAGTGGAGCGCTTCTGCGGCGCTGGGTATCGTTGAAAACGCGCTGACCGCGAACAACAACAAGATCGATGCCGTGGTTGCCTCCAACGACGGCACGGCCGGTGGCGCGATCCAGGCGCTGGCTGCGCAGAAGCTGGCCGGCAAGGTGCCGGTGTCGGGGCAGGATGCCGACCTTGCCGCCGTCAAGCGCGTGATTGCCGGCACGCAGACGATGACGGTCTACAAGCCGCTCAAGCTGATTGCCACCGAGGCCGCGCAGCTTTCGGTGGCGCTCGCCAAGGGCGACAAGCCGAAGTACAACGCGCAGTACGACAACGGCAAGAAGAAGGTCGACACGGTGTTGCTGCAGCCCACCCAGCTCACGAAGGACAACGTCAACCTGGTGGTGAAAGACGGCTTCTACACGCAGGCGCAGATCGGCGGCCAGTAAGGTCCCGCAGTCAGGACCGCTTTGTGCCGGCGATGAGCCAACGCTGCATCGCCGGCCGCGTTCGTACCTCAAGGACGGGGCATGTCTGAACCTCTGTTGCAGATGCGCGGCATCGTCAAGACGTTCGACGGTGTGAAGGCGCTGGACGGTATCAACCTGGTCGTGAAGCCGGGCGAGTGTGTTGGCCTGTGCGGCGAGAACGGCGCCGGAAAGTCGACGCTCATGAAGGTGCTTTCGGGCGTCTACCCGAGCGGCACCTGGGATGGCGAAATCCTTTGGGAGGGGCGGCCGCTCCACGCCAGTGGTATTCGCGACACCGAGCGCGCTGGCATCGTCATCATCCATCAGGAACTGATGCTCGTGCCGGAATTGTCGGTGGCCGAGAACATCTACCTGGGCAACGAAATCACGCTGCCAGGCGGTCGCATGAACTACGCGGCCATGTACCAGGGCGCCGACAAGCTGCTGCGCGACCTGAACATCCAGGGCATCAACGTGGCGCTGCCCGTGATGCACTACGGCGGCGGCCACCAGCAGTTGATTGAAATCGCCAAGGCGCTCAACAAGCGCGCCAAGCTGCTGATCCTGGATGAGCCATCGTCATCGCTCACGGCGGCGGAGACGCGCATCCTGCTCGACATCGTGCGCGACCTGAAAGCGCGCGGCATTGCGTGCGTCTACATCTCGCACAAGCTCGATGAGGTGGAGGCGGTGTGCGACACGGTCACCGTCATCCGCGACGGCCGCCATGTGTCGACTGCCCCGATGGATGCGCTCACCACCGACCGCATCATCGCGCAGATGGTCGGGCGCGAAATTACGCAGCTGTTCCCACGTGAACCGCATCCCATCGGCGAGGTGGTGTTCGAGGCGCGCAACGTGACGTGCTACGACGTCAACAACCCGGCGCGCAAGCGGGTCGACGGCGTGTCCTTTGCGGTGCGGCGCGGCGAAATTCTTGGGGTGGCGGGGCTGGTCGGTGCAGGGCGCACCGAGCTGATGCAGGCCGTGTTTGGCGCGTATGAAGGTGCCAGTGAGGCGGACCTCGTCCTGGACGGAAAGCCGTTGAAAATCCGCGCGCCGCTCGATGCCATTCGTGCAGGCATCGCCATGGTGCCGGAAGACCGCAAACGTCACGGCATCGTCTCGCTGATGAGCGTCGGGCACAACATCACGCTGGCCGTCCTTCAGCGCTTCGCGCGTCTCGGTCGCATCGACGGCGCGGCCGAGCTCGACACGATCCGCAAGGAGATGCGGCGGCTTGCCTTGCGTGCCGCGCATCCGATGCTTCCCATTGCCAGCCTGTCGGGCGGCAATCAGCAGAAGGCGGTCCTCACCCGGATG
The DNA here is from genome assembly GCF_905397375.1 of Ralstonia mannitolilytica. GTDB lineage: Bacteria > Pseudomonadota > Gammaproteobacteria > Burkholderiales > Burkholderiaceae > Ralstonia > Ralstonia mannitolilytica. The sequence continues at coordinate 287,934 of NZ_CAJPVG010000001.1, read as the reverse complement.
CTGCTCACCGAGCCGCGCGTGCTGATTCTGGATGAGCCAACCCGCGGCGTGGACGTTGGCGCCAAGTACGAGATCTACAAGCTGATCGGTGACCTCGCCAAGCGTGGCATGGCCATCGTCGTGATTTCGTCGGAGCTGCCCGAAGTGCTTGGCATTTCAGACCGCGTGCTCGTGATCGGCGAGGGCGAACTGCGCGGCGATTTCGTGAACGAGGGACTGACGCAGGAACACATTTTGACCGCCGCCATTCAGCCCGTCCGGCACACACCCAGGCACACACCCGGGCACGCAGCCACTTTCCATCAGGCAGGTCACGCATGACTTCTCAAACCAGCCCACAAGCCGCCGGCGGGGTCGGCGATTCGCGCAATACGTTCAAGGCAAGCCAGCGCCTGAGGCAACTGTTCGCACGCTACAAGATCCTGGCGTTGCTGATTGCCGTGGCCGCGATCTGGCTGTTCTTTTCGATGCTGACCAACGGCGCGTTCACTTCGCCGCGCAATCTGTCCAACCTGCTGCGCCAGATGTCGATCACGGGGATGCTGGCCTGCGGGATGGTGTTCGTCATCATCGCGGGCGAGATCGATCTTTCGGTCGGATCGCTGCTTGGCTTGCTCGGCGGCGTGGCGGCCATTCTGGATCAAGGACTGGGCTGGCCGATCACGGCGACGGTGCCTGTGGTGCTGCTGCTCGGCGTGGGCATGGGCCTGTTCAACGGATGGTGGTCGACCTACCGGGGCGTGCCGTCATTCATTGTCGGCCTGGGCGGCATGCTGGCGTATCGCGGCATCCTGCTCGGCCTGACGCATGGCTCGACGATCGCGCCGGTGTCGGACAGCTTCGTGCTGATCGGCCAGGGCTACCTGCCGCGCCGCGTGGGCGACCTGATGGCGGTGCTGATCTTCTGCCTGTTGATCTTCGTGGTGATCCGGCAGCGGCGTGAACATCGCCGTTATGAACTCGACGTTGCGCCGCTCTGGCAGGACGTCGCCAAGCTTGTCGTGGCGGGCGCGGTCATCGTCGCGTTTGTCGCCACGCTCAACAGCTATGGCGGCATTCCGGTGCCCGTTCTGCTCGTGCTGGCGTTGCTCGGTATTTTTTCTTGGATCGCCAGCCAGACGGTGTTCGGTCGCCGTATCTATTCCGTGGGTTCAAACCTCGAGGCCACGCGCCTGTCCGGCATCAACACCGATCGCGTGAAGCTTGCCATCTTCGGGCTCATGGGCCTGATGTGCGCGTTTGCCGGCATCGTCAACACGGCACGTCTTGCGGCGGGTTCGCCCTCTGCCGGGACCATGGGCGAGCTGGATGCCATTGCGGCGTGCTTCATCGGCGGCACGTCCATGCGCGGCGGCGCAGGCACCGTGTACGGCGCGCTGGTCGGTGCGCTCGTGATGGCCAGCCTCGATAACGGCATGTCGATGCTCGACGTCGACGCCTACTGGCAGATGATCGTCAAGGGCGGGATCCTCGTGCTGGCCGTCTGGGTGGATGTCATCTCGCGCTCCGGCCGCCGCTGAGGCTGCGCTGCACGCTTTATCCCTTTTGCTGTCACTGGAATCTCCTATGTCTTATGCGATTTATCCGAGCCTCGTTAACAAGAACGTCGTGATTACCGGCGGCGGTAGCGGCATTGGTGCGGCCATCGTCGAAGGCTTTGCCAGACAGGGGGCGCGCGTCACGTTCCTGGATATCGCGCGGGCTGACTCAGAAGCGCTGGCGGCGTCGCTGGGCGAATGCGCACATCCACCCGTCTTCCGCCACTGCGACTTGCGCGATATCGACGCGCTGAACGCCACGTTCGCGGACATCGAGGCCGACACCGGTCCCATCGACGTCCTGATCAACAACGCCGCGAACGATGACCGCCATCAGATCGGAACCGTGACGCCGGCGTATTGGGACAACCGCATCGAGGTGAACCTGCGCCACCAGTTTTTCTGCGCGCAAGCCGTGTTGCCCAGCATGAAGAAGCAGGGGCGCGGCGTGATCCTGAACCTCGGGTCGATCTCGTGGCACCTCGCCCAGCCGGACCTCGCCATCTACATGACGGCCAAGGCCGGCATTGAAGGCCTGACGCGCGGCCTGGCGCGCGATCTTGGCGGGTTCGGCATTCGCGTCAATTGCATCGTGCCCGGCGCGGTGCGCACGCCGCGTCAGATGGCGCTTTGGCAATCCCCCGAAAGCGAGGCCAAGCTGCTGGGCGAGCAATGCCTGCATGAACGCGTCGAGCCGGAACACGTGGCGCGCATGGCGCTGTTTCTTGCATCGGACGATGCCGCGCGCTGCACGGCACGCGAGTACTTTGTCGATGCCGGGTGGTACGGCGGATGATGGCGCCCATCATTCCGGAATGCGTCTGGCGCGTCGGTGCCACGCTGGGGGAAGGCGCGGTGTGGCACGCCGCGTCGCGCTGCGTGGTCTTTGTCGATATCAAGGGCAGACGGCTCTACCGATATGACACCGATACCGATGTGCGCCGCAGCTGGGTCGCGCCCGGCCAGATCGGCTTTGCGCTGCCCTGCGTTGACGGCAGTTGGGTCTGCGGCGTGCAGGGCGGTCTCTACCGGTTCGATTTCGCAAGCGGTACCTTCAGCCGCATGCTGCCCGTCGAAACCGATCGGCCGGGAAACCGCCTGAACGACGGCTATGTCGATCGCACCGGGGCGCTGTGGTTCGGCTCGATGGACGATGGGGAGCGCGAAGCGAGCGGGCAGCTCTACCGCGTCGGTCGGGATGGCCGGTTGAGCGTGCGCGATTCAGGCTACGTCATCACGAATGGCCCGACCGCGAGCCCGGACGGCCGCACGCTGTATCACACCGATACCTTGCAGCGCGTGGTCTACGCCTTCGACCTCGGGGACGACGGCAGCCTGGAACGCAAGCGCGTCTTCACCGCCATCGACGGCACCGGCTACCCCGACGGCATGGCTGTCGATGAAGAAGGGTGCGTGTGGATCGCGTTGTTTGGCGGAGGCCGGATCGAGCGGTTCTCACCCGACGGCCGATGCGTCGGGCGCGTCGCCTTTCCGTGTTCCAACATCACCAAGCTCGCGTTCGGCGGCGATGATTTGCAGACCGTCTATGCCACCACCGCACGAAAGGGGCTGACGTACGAGGCGTTGCAGAAGGAGCCGCTTGCCGGCGGCTTGTTTATGTTTCGCGCGCCGGTCAAGGGGCTGCCATCCACGGAATGTGCCGTGGACGTTTCCGCAGCGAAGCCCGATCAATCCTGACGGACGAGCCCGCGTGCCGCCAGGTTGCGATACAGGGCGCGGACACCGAACGTCCACGGTGCGATCTCCGTGGACAGGCGCACCGTGTTGACCAGTGCGCCGAGGGGCGGGGCGCTGATCGTCACGCGGTCGCCGAGGTGGTGCGTAAAGCCGGCGCCCGGCGCGTCGCGGTCCTTGATCGGCGAGAACATCGTGCCGAGGAACAGCATGAAGCCGTCCGGGTATTGATGGTGCGGACCACAGGTTTGCGCGACGAGGTCGAGCGGGTCACGGCTGATCTCGCTCATATGGCTCACGCCGTCGAGCACGAAGCCGTCGTCGGCGCCCTCAACGCGCAGCGATACCTGCGTCGTACGAATCGTGTCGATCGTGAAGTGCTCGTCAAACAGGCGCACAAACGGGCCGATGGCGCAGGAGCCGTTGTTGTCCTTGCATTTGCCCAGCAGCAGCGCCGAGCGCCCCTCGATGTCACGCAGGTTCACGTCGTTACCCAGCGCCGCTCCCACGACATGCCCGGCGCTGCTGACCGCCAGCACGATCTCCGGCTCCGGGTTGTTCCACCGCGAGGCCGGATGCAGCCCGACGTCGGCGCCGAACCCGACTGCCGACATCGGCTGCGATTTGGAAAACACTTCCGCATCGGGGCCGATACCGACTTCCATGTATTGCGACCACGCGCCACGGCGCTGCAGTTCTTCCTTGAGCCGCATGGCCGCATCGGAGCCGGGCTTGATCTTCGAGAGGTCGGAGCCCACCACGCCGACAATGGATTCGCGCACGCCGCGCGCCTTGGCCGGGTCGCCGCCGGCCTGTTCTTCGATCACACGTTCGATCAGGCTGACGGCGAACGTCACGCCGCACGCCTTGATCGCCTGCAAGTCATTCGGGGCGAGCAGGGTGGGCGTGTTGCTTGCACGATCGGCGGCCAAGGAACGTTCGACGAGCGCTTCGACGCGGCCCAGGTCTTCCCCGGGTGCCTGCCGGGCGATGGCCAGTGCGTCAGGATGCTCGAACAGATCCGACACGGTCGGCACCGCTTCCGTGATGTCGAAAACGACACCGTTGCGTACCACCACGACGGATGGCCCCTCGCCGTTGGCCGTTGTGCGCCACACTCGTCCGACGAGCGTTGCATGCTCAAGATCGTGCGGCAAGTAGTTGGCGATGTCGGTCATGTGCACTCCGTGAGTAGGACACCCCTGTTGCGAGGGAACCCGCGTGATCGTAGAGACGGCGATGCAGGGTGTCCAACAGCGTGACGCAATTTCCAACCTGTTGGACAATCTAGACACGCATGAACAAGGCAGGTTTCCAGTGAAGACAGACTATGAGGTGCCAGCGCTCAAGCGCATTCATGACGTGCTGGAGATACTCTGTGCGGCGACGTCCCCTGTGCGGCCGGCTGCGTTGGCGCAGGCGACGGGCATGTCCAGAAGCACGTTGTACCTGCTGCTGGAGTCGCTTGAAAAGCGCCGCTGGATCGAGAAGCGGGCCGACGGCTACCTGATCGGCTTGACGCTGTTTGAGCTGGGCAACGCCTATTTCCGCCACGACAGCTTGCTGGCCGCGTTCCGGCGCGAATCCGCCGCCTTCGTTGCCACGCACAACGAAGTCGTGCAGCTTGCTGTGCTCGACGGCACGGAGGTCGTCTATATCGCGCGGGAGGATGCGCCGCGGCCCGTCCGCCTGGTATCGGATGTCGGCCTGCGCCTGCCGGCCCATTGCTGCGCGCTCGGCAAAGCGCTGCTGGCGAGCCTCGATGACGAAGCGGTGTGTGCGCTGCTGCCGGCGCGTCTTGCCGCCATGACGGAGCGCACCACCACGCGCCGCGCCGATTTGCTCGATGAGCTTGAGCGCATTCGCGTGCGGGGCCTGGCGACGGAGCGCGAGGAGGTGGTGGCGGGGCTGGCCTGCTTTGCGGCGTTTGTAGGTGTGACGCCGCTCGGCAAGCGCGTTGCGGTGAGTTCCAGCGTGCCCGTCAGCCGACTGGACGCCCGCCGGGAGAGGCGCCTTGTCGTCGGTGTTGCAGGCATGGCGGACCGCATCGGCCGCGCGCTCGCGCAGGCATAGCGGCGGGCTGCTGCGTGGCCGGTTCCGCTATGATCGCCACTCCTCTTTTTTCTTTCCTCTTTTCCTTTGGCGCGTAGGCGTTTCTCATGACCACCGGCACCACTCCTCCTCGCATGGCCGATGTTGCGCGCGTTGCCGGCGTGTCGAAGATGACCGTGTCACGGGTGCTGGCAGGCGGCAGCGTGTCGCCCGAAACCCGCGCGCGCGTGCAGGAGGCCATCGACGCGCTCGGCTACGTTGCCACGGCCGCAGCCGGGATGCTGTCCAGCGGCCGATCGGAATTCGTCGCCGCCCTGGTGCCTTCGCTGGCCAGTTCCAACTTTGCCGATACCGTGCGCGGGCTGAGCGATGCGCTTGCGCCGCATGGTCTGCAACTGCTGCTGGGTGATACCGACTACCACCTCGATCAGGAGGAGGCGCTGGTGAAGTCGCTGCTGCGCCATCAGCCGCGTGGCATTGCCTTGACCGGTCGCCACCACAGTGCCGGCACGCGGGCGTTGCTGGAGCGCGCCGGCATCCCGATCGTCGAGATGTGGGATCTGCCTCAGCGCCCGATCGACAGGGCGGTTGGGTTCTCGAACGCCAAGGCGTCGCTCGCGATGGTGCATCACCTGCACAAACGGGGCTACCGACGCATCGGCTTCCTGTGCGGCGCCAGCGAACTGGACCGGCGCGGCACCGACCGCATGCGTGGATACGTCAGCGGAATCAAGGCGCTTGGCCTGGGCGAGCCGCGCGTGATCCGCCTGGGCGAATCGCCCATCACCATGAGCCACGGCGGCCCCGCGATGGCCGCTTTGCTGCAAGCGTGGCCCGATACCGATGCCGTGATGTGCGTGAGCGACATGTCCGCATTCGGCGCCATCATGGAATGCCACCGGCGCGGCATGTCCGTGCCCGGCGACATTGCCGTTGCGGGCTTCGGCAACTTTGAAGTCGCGTGGTGCTGCCATCCGACCATCACGACGATTTCCGTCGATGCCTATGGCATCGGCCTGCGCACGGGCGAGGTCTTGCTTGATGCGCTCGGCGTTGGCGAGGCCACGGGCGCCCCCAAGCTCTCGCACATCGACTTCAGCGTGGTCGAACGCGAGAGCGCATAGCGGGCGGCCTCATGCGCAGCGTCAATGCGAGTGCCGTGGATTGCCGCGCGTCTCGATCACGTTCAGATACAGGGTTGCCGGCTCCAGGCATCCGCCCGTCGAAAGCTGCCCGACAAACTGCCGATAGATTTCCTGCCAAGGCGTTTGCGATTGCGGCACGCTGAACGTGGCGGTCTCACGCCGGCGCTCAAGCTCTTCCGCGTCCACCAAGACATCGACCTTGCGGGCGTTGAGGTCCACACGGATGCGATCGCCCGTGCGCAGGAGCGCCAGGCCGCCACCCGCGGCCGCCTCGGGCGACATGTTCAAGATGGACGGACTCGCCGAGGTGCCGCTCTGCCGGCCATCGCCCATGCACGGCAGCGATTCGATCCCCTGCTTGACCAGCGCCGCCGGCGGCGCCATGTTGACGACCTCCGCGCTGCCCGGATAACCGACCGTTCCGCAGCCGCGGATGACGAGGATGCAGCGCTCGTCGATCGCCAGCGCCGGATCGTTGATGCGGGCGTGATAGTCCTCTGGGCCATCGAAGACGATCGCGCGCGTCTCGAAAACATTCTCCGCGCCCGGTTCGCTCAGGTAGGTCTGCCGGAATGCCTCGCCCACCACCGACATCTTCATGATGGCGCTGTCAAAGAAATTGCCCGACAGCACGATGAAGCCCGCACGATGCTTGAGCGGCGCGTCCACAGGGAAGATGACATCGCGGTCGGCGTCGGGCGCGGCATCCGCAATCGCGCCGATCGTGCGGCCAGACACGGTGCGGCAATCGCGCCGCAGCAACCCGCCCGCGTCCAACTGGCGCAGCACGGCGGGCACGCCGCCCGAACGGTGGAAGCTCTCCCCCAGATATTCGCCGGCCGGCATGCAGTTCACCAGTAGCGGCACCGATTCTCCGTGGCGCTGCCAGTCTTCGAGGCTGAGTTCCACGCCCATGTGGCGCGCGATTGCGATGAGGTGCGGCGGGCAGTTGGTCGACGCGCCAAGCGCCGAAGCCACCATGATGGCGTTCTCGAATGCCGCGCGCGTCATGATCGTCGAGGGGCGGATGTCTTCACGCACGAGGTCGACGATGCGCTTGCCGGTGGCATAGGCCATCTGCCCGCGCTCGCGATACGCCGCCGGAATGCTCGCGCACCCGGGCAGCGACATGCCCAGCGCTTCGGCCAGGCTGTTCATCGACAGCGCCGTGCCCATCGTGTTGCAGTGGCCGATCGACGGCGACGAGGCGGTGGTCAGCTCCATGAAGCCTTCGTAGTCGATGTCGCCGGCAGCCAGCCGGTTGCGCGCATGCCAGATGACGGTGCCGGAGCCGACCCGCTTGCCTTCGTGCCAGCCGTCCAGCATCGGCCCGCCAGACAGGACGATGGCCGGCAGGTCCACCGTGGCGGCGGCCATCAGGCAGGCGGGCGTGGTCTTGTCGCAGCCGGTGGTCAGCACAACGCCGTCGAGCGGGAAGCCGTGGAGGATCTCGACCAGACCGAGATACGCGAGATTGCGATCGAGCGCAGCAGTCGGGCGGCGACTCTGCTCGGCCAGCGGGTGAACCGGAAACTCCATCGGAATGCCGCCCGCGTCGCGTATGCCGGCCTTCACACGCTGCGCCAGCTCGATGTGGTGCCGGTTGCACGGCGCCAGATCGCTGCCCGTCTGCGCGATCCCGACGATCGGCCGGCCTGACTGCAACTCTTCGCGCGTCAGGCCGTAGTTCATGAAGCGTTCTACGTAGAGCGCGGTCATGTCGGCGTGGCTCGGGTCGTCGAACCACAGCTGGCTGCGCAGTCTGCGTGGAGCTTGGGTGGGCATGGTGTCTCCGTCGTTGTGTGGCCGGGCTTCCCTCTGCGGGGGTGTTGGCGTGGCGATACACCAGCGTCCGCCGCTTGATTGGTACCGGTAACAACGAATGGTAGACCGGGATCACGACGCAGGCAATCAGCGGCGGGACCCCATTACCGCAGAGGGTGGCGCCGCAGTGCTCTCGGTGCCCGCTGCACCCGTTACGCTGCCTGCTGCGCCACGTCGTTCCTCAGCAGCCCGCGTGTGCGCTGGTTGGCCGAGGCTTACTTGCTGAGTTCGTGCCCGATGACGGCACCCGCGGCCGCACCGCCGATCGTGCCCGCCGGGCTGTGCGTCAGCTCATGGCCGGCCACGCCGCCTGCCACCGCACCGCCCGCCGTACAGCCGGTCAGCGTGGGCGCGAGCACGGCCAGGGCGCACACCAGTGCTGTTTTCCATGTCTTCATGATGCCCTCCGGAGAAGCCGGCCAGATGCAGCAGCCGGCATATCCGCAGGCGAGCAAAGCGCGTGCCGCCCTCACATGAACAGCGGCGACAGCGACAGGTGCGACAGGGCGATCACGATCACCTGCGCAATCACCAGCAGGATCAGCGGCGAGAGATCGAGCCCGCCCAGCGGCGGCACCACGCGGCGGATCGGGCGCAGCAGCGGATCGACCAGCGTGTTGAGGACGGCGCCCATGGGAGAGTGCGGCCCAACCCAGGACAGCACGGCCGAAGCGATCGTCACCCACACCAGCACGTTGAAGGCCCACTTGAGCACCGTGAAGAGCGCCGCCACAAAGCCCATCGGCAGAAACGCCATCGGGCTCAGGCCCACCGAGGCCAGCAGCAGAAGCAGATACACCAGCGCCGTGGCATAGGCGGCCACCAGGCACGACCAGTCGATGTAGCCAGTGGCGGGAATCACCCGGCGCAGCGGATGCACGAGCCACCCCGTCAACTGGAAGATGGCTTGCGACAGCGGATTGCGCGGCGACAGCCGCACCGCCTGCGTCCAGGCGCGCAGCAGCAGCGCCGCGCCAAAGAGCGTGAAGATCGTGTCGAGCAGAAAACGCGTGATATCGCCGAACATGCGTCCGGATCTCCTATGGTCAGGTGGGCCAAAGCGTGAGGCAAAGGTGGCGCCCCGGGGGCGCGGTATTGTCGCACGGGATCTTTGCGGAACGCCCGTGCCGACACCCGCGTCATGATCGCCTTGCTGCCCATCCTCCGGACGCGAATGCCGGCGCGGCGGCCGGCCCTTCTGAGACAGCCCTGTCCGGTGCCGCCTGCAGAGCGGGCCTGCGCCGGCGAGCCTTGATGGCGTCCGGCACGGATGCTCGACCTGTGCCGGCCCGCTCGGCTGCGCCTTGACGACTTCCTGACCGACGTCGTTGCTGCGTGGCGGCCGCGCTTACAAGCCCGCCACCGGGAAGCTCGCCTGCCAGACCGCGCCCTGTACGTTCACCGCTTTCGGGATCAGCTTCTGCTGCAGGAACAGGTCGGCGATCTGCTGCTGTGACGCCACGATCTGCGGGGTGACCGGCGTTACGCCATAGGGCACGCGCCGCAGCCACGTTTCCACCACGGGTTGCTCGATGCCCAGCTTCGGCGAGAGCAGCGCTGCCGCTTCCTGGGTGTGCTGGTTCACCCACAGGCCCGAGGTGCGCAACTGCGCCAGGATGGCATTCACGGCGCGCGGATGCGTCTTCACGAAGTCCGGGGTGGCCTCGTAGAAGTTGAACACCGGCAACTCGCTGAAATCGCCCAGCGTGCGCGTCTTCAATGCCTTTTGCGCCAGCGCGTAATACGGATCCCACACCACCCACGCGTCGACGGCGCCGCTTTCGAAGGCGGCACGTGCCTCGGCCGGCGGCAGATAGATCGGCTGCACGTCCTGTACCGTCAGGTTCGCGCGCTTGAGCAACTGCACGAGCAGGTAGTGCGAGCTTGAGCCCTTCTGCAGCGCAATGCGCTTGCCCTTCAGGTCCGCCACGCTGCGCGCGGGTGAGCCGTCGAGCACGAACAGCGCCTCGTTCGTCTTGCCGCCGGGCTCGGCCCCCACGTAGACGAGGCGCGCACCTGCCGCCTGCGCAAACACGGCCGGTGGAGCGCCGGTATAGCCGAAGTCGATGCTTCCCGTGTTGAGTGCCTCCAACAGTTGCGGCCCGGCGGGAAATTCTTTCCACTCGACCTTGTAGCCGAGTTCGGCCAACGGTTTGTCGAGCGAGCCCTGCGCCTTGAGCACGGCGAGCAGGCCTGCCTTCTGAAAGCCGATGCGGACCGTTCCAGCCGGGTCTGCGGCATGTGCGAAGCCGGCGCTCAGCGCGAGGCCGGCGCCCAGCAGTGCGGCGAGCCAGCGTCGTCGCGCAGGCGATGCAGCGGTGTGGTGCGATTGGGTTTGCATGGTTCCTCCAGCGAGTTGGGTGGCGTGCGGCCGATGCTACGGACCGCGCGCGTGCGAAGGAACGAACAAGATTGCATGTGCATAGACGCCGGCAGGGTCAGCGTTTCACGGCGGTAGCGGCAAGCTCCGCCAGATAGGCCCATGGATAGACGCCGCGCGCATGTCCATCGCTGAACACCAGTTGCACGCCGTAGCCCACGGGCTCAATGCGGGTGATGCGCACGTCGGCCGGCGCGCGGATCGGCATGCCCTGGTGGCGCTTGAACTGGCACTCGGCGCATCGGCAGGCCCGGCGCAGCGCAGTGTGGTCGAGCGCGACGGACGCCCCGGGCCAGTGCACGCGCAGGGTGTGTGTGGCAACGTCGTTGTTGATGCGTTCAGGGGCTTGCACGGGTGCCCTCGAACTGTGCCAGCGCGATGCGCACGGCTTTCACCACTTCCGGATCGCCGTCGCCTTCCGCACGGCGCAGGGCGGGCACGGCCGCGGCTGAGCCCGTTTCCCCGAGCGCAAGCGCGGCCTCCTTGCGCAGATTGCTGATCGGGTGGACGAGCAGCGCAGCGAGCGCCTCCACGGCATGCGCGGCGCGCCAGCGGCCGAGCGCGCGTGCAGCTTGCAGGCGGACTTGCCAGTAGTCATCGGTCAAGGCCTCCACCAGCGTCTGCGTGACGTGTGCGTTCGGTGCCAGCGCACGCAGCTTGCCGAGCGTGCCGGCGCTTTCCTCGCGCACGCGCCACGCGGTGTCGCGCAATGCGTCGAGCAGCGCGGGGAGGACCGATGCGTCCGCCGCAAGGCCGAGGGCGCCGACTGCGGCACGCCGTACCTCGGCGTCGTCGTCCTGGCGGGCGCGCTCGGCCAAGGCCGGCAGCGCCGCCACATGCTTGCGCCAGCCGAGCACGGCCACCGCTTCGCGGCGCACGGCGGCATCCGCGTCCTGCAAGGCTTGCAGTGCCGGCGCGTCGCTCTCGGGCACGCGCAGTTCACGAAGCCCGCGCAGGGCGGCGGCGCGCACGAACGCGCTTGCGTGGTCCACGTAAGGCAGCAGCGCGGGGGCCGAGTCCGCCGATTTCAGTTCACCGAGGCCGAGCGCCGCCGCCTCGCGCACGGCGGCATCGTCGTCTTCCAGCGCGCGGGCGAGCGCGGCGACGGTGTCCGGCCGTTCCCACGTGGCGATGATGCGCGCGGCTTCCAGCCGGACTTCGGGCGCGGGGTCGTGTGCAAGCAGCGCCGTCACCTCGGGCAGTGCGTCGGCGTCTTCCTCGTCGGCCAGTTGCAGCAGGGCGATGCGGCGTGTGGCGGCATCCGCATCGTGCAGGCGCGCCAGGATCGTTGTCGTCATCGGCGCCTCAACGCAGCAAGTAGGGGATGTCGACCTTGACCGCGCCGGTCGGACAGTCCTGCTCGCAGGGCATGCAGTACCAGCACTCGTCGAACTGCATGAAGGCCTTGCCCTTGGTCAGGTCGATGGCGAGCAGGTCGAGCGGGCAGACGTCGACGCAGACGGTGCAGCCCTTGTCGGCAATGCACCGGGCTTCGTCAATGGTGACCGGCGCGCTGCTGCGCGAGGCGATGTCGTGTGGGGTGTGGGGCATGGCGATGGCTCAGGCGGCTTGCGGAATGCGCAGGTGCGCGTACGAATCGGTGCCGTGCACGTCGACCGGGATGACGTACGGCTCGATGGCCTGCTTGCGGCTGGCCATGTGGCCGTGCGCATCCTTGTAGAGGCGCGTGTGGCAGAACCAGTTGGCGTCGTCGCGCTCGGGGTAGTCCACGCGATGGTGGTACAGGCCCCAGCGGCTTTCGGTACGAAAGAGCGACGCGCGCGCGGCCATCTCGGCGCAATCGCGGATGAAGCTGACTTCCATCGCGCGCATCAGCTCGTGCGGATTGCGTGCGTGCAGGTGCGTGATGTCTTCGGCAATTTCGTCGAAGCGCCGCAGGCCGATTTCCATCTTGCGCGTGACCTTGGGCGGCTGCAGGTAATCGTTCACCATGCGGCGCAGCTTGTATTCCACTTGCGCGGGCGCGAGGCCGTGCTCGCGTTGCAGCGGCGCAAAGATGCGCGTGCGCTCGCGTTGGATCTGCGCGTCGTCGACGCGGGCGTCGCCTTGCCGGCCGGCGATGTAGTCCGCCGCGTTCTGCCCCGCAAACCAGCCGTACGTGAAGGCGCCGAGCATGTAGTTGTGCGGCACGGCGGCCATGTCGCCCGCTGCGTAAAGGCCCGGCACGGTGGTTTCCGCGCGCGCATTCACATACACGCCAGACGCGCTGTGCCCGCTGCAGAAGCCGATTTCCGAGATGTGCATCTCTACCATCTGCGTGCGGTAGTCGGTGCCGCGCCCCGCGTGGAAGCGGCCGCGGCTCGGGCGCTCGTTGGTGTGCAGGATGGTCTCGATGGTCTGGATGGTTTCTTCGGCCAGGTGGTCGAGCTTGAGAAACACCGGCCCCTTGCCGCCTTGCAGCTCCTGGTAGAACTCCCACATCATCTGGCCACTCCAGTAGTCGCACTGGATGAAGCGCTCGCCGCGCGCGTTGGCGGTGTAGCCGCCCAGCGGGCCGGTCACATACGCACAGGCGGGGCCGTTGTAGTCCTTGATGAGTGGGTTGATCTGGAAGCATTCCAGGTTGGAAAGCTCCGCGCCCGCGTGATACGCCATCGCGTAGCCATCGCCCGCGTTGGTGGGGTTTTCGTATGTGCCCATCAGGTAGCCGGAAGCCGGCAGGCCAAGCCGCCCGGCGGCGCCGCAGCTCAGCACCACGGCCTTCGCGCGCACCACGAGAAAATCCGCCGTGCGGCAATCGAAGCCGAGCACGCCGCAGGCGGCCCCATCGGCATCCGTCAGCACGCGCGTGACGACGATGCGGTTCGTGATCTCCACCCGCGCACGCTTGAGCTGCCGATACAGGACCTTCTTGATGTCGTGCCCCTCGGGCATCGGCAGCACGTAGCTGCCCATATGGTGGACCTTCTTGACGGCGTAGTCGCCGGTCTCGTCCTTCTCGAACTTCACGCCCCAGCGGTCAAGCTGCTCGATGGTGGCGAAGCTGTGCTGCGCATAGGCATACACGGCCGACTGATCGACGATGCCGTCATTGGCCAGCGTGATCTCGCGCGTGTATTGCTCCGGCGTGGCATGCCCGGGAATGACGGCGTTGTTCAGCCCGTCCATGCCCATGGAGATCGCGCCGCTGCGTTTCACGTGCGCCTTGTCGATCAGCAGCACACGCAGCGCGGGGTTGCGTTCTTTTGCCTTGATGGCCGCCATCGGGCCGGCCGTGCCGCCGCCCACGACGACGAGGTCGTACTCCAGTTCCAACGTGTTCATACGGTGCCTTGCAGAGAAAAGACCGATTGCGCCGATGCGGCCACCTGCCGGTCCAGCCGAAGCCGGTACTGGAAGGCGTCGCCACGGAAGCTGAGGCGTTCATAGTCGATGGGCGTGCCATGCGCGTCGTGCGTCAGGCGCTCCACGCGCAGCAGCGGCGCACCGGCGCCCGTGTCGAGCGCGCAGGCGGTCGCGTGGTCGGCGAGCGCCGCATCGATGGCCAGCGTGGCATGCCCGAGCGCCACGCCCGCGTCCTGCTCCAGCACGAGAAACACGTCGCGCGTCACCAGGTCGGCCCTGGCGACGATGCGGCCGAGCGCTTCAGGCAGCCACGTCACCTCGAGCGACACCGGCGCTTGATCCAGCAGCCGCACGCGGTGCAATTCGGTGACGGGCGCGCCGGGTGCGAGGCGCAGCGCCTGCGCGACGTCGGCGGGGGCCGGCACCGTCTGCAGCTTCAGCACGCGGTTGCGGATCGCATGGCCCTGCGCGGACATCGCCTCGGCAAAGCCCTGCAGCGCCGTCACGTTCTGGAACGCCTTGGGCTGGCTCACGAACGTGCCCTTGCCATGGCGGCGGTAGATCAGTCCTTCGTTCTGCAGGTCGGCCAGGGCCTGCCGCACGGTGATGCGGCTGGCGCCAAACTGCGCACCGAGCGCCGCCTCTGAGGGCAGCAGGGATGCCGGCGCGTACAGGCCGCTGACAATGCCCTCGCGCAGCGCGCCCTTGATCCGCTCATAGAGCGGCGGGGCCGGCAGGCGAGGGGAGGATGGGGATGTCGTCATCGGGGGCGAACTCGTTATGACAAGTGGGTGCGCCCAGTCTAAAAAGCCGGCGTTGGCAGGGGAACGAAGCTTTTTCGATATGGTTCTGCGGTTTTTGCGAGCGAAACCCTGCCGGGTTTTGTGCGTTGCACGATGCTGCAGTCGGGCAATCGATATCAAAACCGATATCCGTCGTGCCAGAAAAAAGCATTAGACGGTTATGTCTCGCTGTCCATAACATGGCTCAGCACGAACGGCAGCAACGCAGGCAGGGTTGCCGCTGAAAAAACAAACGTGCGCAGCCGCAGGCAGTGACGGGCTGCTTCCACCATAAGAGGAGAGACGCAATGGCAACAACGCGCGCTGATCGCGCCCGACGTACCGTGTTGACCTTTCTCGCCACGGCCGGCGTGCTGTTGGCAACCGGCGCCGGGTCTGCAGCCCACGCGGCGGACAAGGCCTTCACCATGGGCTTTGCCCAGGTGGGTGCCGAGAGCGAATGGCGCACCGCCAATTCGGAGTCGATCAAATCCGCCGCCAAGGCGAACGGCGTGACCCTGAAGTTCTCTGACGCGCAGCAGAAGCAGGAAAACCAGATCAAGGCGATCCGCTCGTACATCGCGCAGAAGGTGGACGTGATCGCGTTCTCGCCGGTCGTGGAATCGGGCTGGGACACCGTGCTGCAGGAAGCCAAGGCCGCCAAGATCCCGGTCATCCTGACCGACCGCGGCATCGACAGCAAAGACCCGTCGCTCTACACCACGTTCATCGGCTCGGATTTCGTGGAGGAAGGCCGTAAGGCCGGCCGCTGGCTGCTGGAGAACTACAAGGGCAAGGGCGACGTGAACATCGTCGAGTTGCAGGGCACCGTCGGCTCGGCGCCGGCCATCGACCGCAAGCGCGGCTTCGAAGAGATCATCAAGGCCGACCCGCGCTACAAGATCATCCGCTCGCAAACCGGTGATTTCACCCGCGCGAAGGGCAAGGAGGTGATGGAAGCCTTCCTCAAGGCCGAGGGCAAGAAGATCAACGTGCTGTTTGCACACAACGACGACATGGCGATCGGCGCCATCCAGGCGATTGAAGAGGCAGGCCTGAAGCCGGGCAAGGACATCACCATCATTTCCATCGACGGCGTGAAGGGCGCGTTCGAAGCCATGATGGCCGGCAAGCTGAACGTGACGGTGGAATGCAGCCCGCTGCTCGGGCCGCAGTTGATGGAAACCGCGCACGCCGTGCTGGCGGGTAAGCCGGTGCCCAAGCGCATCGTCACCAAGGAAGGCATCTTCCCGATGGAAGTGGCGGCCAAGGAGTTTCCGAACCGCAAGTACTGAGGCTGCGCGGGTTCGCAAGCCCTTTGCTGAACAGGCGCAACCGGCACGGTGGAGGCCTTCCGCCATGCCGGTTGCGCCACGTTAACAGGTGACACCCATGCCGGACCACGTTGACCAAACCGCCGCGCACGATGCACGCGGCGCGCTGCTGCACATGCGCGGCATCTCCAAGAACTTTCCCGGCGTGCAGGCGCTGGCCGGAGTCGATTTCCGCCTGTTTCCCGGCGAGGTGCATGCCCTGATGGGGCAGAACGGCGCCGGCAAATCGACGCTCATCAAGGTGCTGACCGGCGTGGAGGCGCCGGATGCGGGCGAGATTCTGCTCGGCGGTCAGCCCATCGCGCCGGGCTCGCCGCTGGAAGCGCAGAAGCTGGGCATCAGCACGGTGTACCAGGAGGTAAACCTCTGCCCGAACCTCACGGTGGCGGAGAACATCCACATCGGCCGCTTTCCCATGCGCCTGGGCAGCATCGACTGGCGCGCCACGAACCGCGCTGCCCAGGCGCTGCTGGCCGACCTGAACATCCACATCGACGTCACCCTGCCGCTGTCGCTGTACCCGGTGGCCATCCAGCAGATGGTGGCGATTGCGCGGGCGCTCTCCACCGAAGCGCGCATCCTCATCCTCGACGAACCGACCTCCAGCCTGGACGACGACGAAGTCGCGCGCCTGTTTGCCGCCATTCGCACGCTCAAGGCACGCGGCATGGCCGTGCTGTTCGTCACGCATTTCCTGGAGCAGACGTACGCCATTTCGGACCGCATTACCGTGCTGCGAAATGGCCGGCTGGAAGGCGAGTACGCCGCGCGTGACCTGCCGCAACTGCAACTGATCAACAAGATGGTCGGGCGCGACATCGACGCCAGCCGCTTCGCGCGTACCGAGGTGCCGCCCGTGGACGACACGGCGCCAGCATTCTTGAGCGCGCGCGGCATGGGCCGCCGCGGCGTCGTGCAGCCGCTCGACCTGGATGTGCGCCCGGGCCAGGTGCTGGGTCTGGGCGGGCTGCTCGGCTCGGGCCGCACCGAGACCGCGCGCCTGCTGTTCGGCGTAGACCGCAACGATGCAGGCTCGATCAACGTGCAAGGGCAGTCCCGCCAGTTCAGCTCGCCGCGTGACGCGATCCGCCAAGGCATCGGCTTCTGCCCGGAAGACCGCAAGACCGAAGGCATCATTGCCGAGCTGTCGATCCGCGAGAACATCATCCTCGCGCTGCAGGCCAAGCGCGGCCTGTTCCGCTATCTGCCCAGGAAGCGCCAGCGCGAGATTGCGGACCAGTACATCGCCCAGCTCGGCATCAGGACGCCGGATGCGGAGAAGCCCATCGGCCAGCTCTCGGGCGGCAACCAGCAGAAAGCCGTGCTCGCACGCTGGCTGGCGACCGACCCGGCCATGCTGATCCTGGACGAGCCGACCCGTGGCATCGACATTGCCGCCAAGCTCGACATCATGGACCTCGTGACCGCGCAGTGCCGCAAGGGCATGGCGATCCTGTTCATCTCCAGCGAACTGCCCGAGGTGCTGCGCGTGAGCCACCGCCTGGCGATCCTGCGGGACCGCAAGAAAGTGGGCGAGCTGGCAGGCGAAGACATGACCGAAGACAACCTGTGCCACGTGATTGCCGGCGGTGAGCTGCCCGCCAAGGCACCGCCCAGCGCGTCTGCCACCACCGGAGGCGCAGCATGACGCAACGCTCCCGCATGCACGCGCTCGCCGGCCACCGGCTGTTCTGGCCCTGCGTGACGCTGATCCTGCTGTGCGTGCTGAACACGTGGTTCAACCCGCATTTCTTTCACCTTGAGATCCGCGGCGGGCACCTGTACGGCAGCGTGATCGACATCCTCAACCGCGCGGCACCGCTGATGCTCGTGTCGCTGGGCATGACGCTGGTGATTGCCGTGGGTGGCATCGACATTTCGGTCGGTGCGGTGGTCGCCATCTCGGGCGCGATTGCGGCATCGCTCATCGGCGGTACGCTCGTCGTCCAGAACGGCATGCCGGTGTATGTGACCAAGGTGCCGCTGATGCTCGCGCTGCTGGCCGCGGTGGGCGCCGCGCTGGTGTGCGGGCTGTGGAACGGCATGCTGGTGGCCGGCGCCGGCATGCAGCCCATCATCGCCACGCTGATTCTGATGGTGGCCGGGCGGGGCGTGGCGCAGCTCATCACCGGCGGGCAGATCATCACCGTCTACTACGAGCCGTTCTTCTTCGTGGGCAATGGCTACCTGTTCGGGCTGCCGTTCGGCCTGTACATCGCCGGCGCCGTGCTGTGCCTGCTTTTGCTGCTGATGCATCGCACGGCGTTGGGCCTGTTCATCGAAGCGGTTGGCATCAACCCCGTGGCGGCGCGGCTTGCGGGGCTGAACACCAAGGCGCTGCTGTTCGGCATCTACGGGTTCTGCGGTGCCATGGCCGGCGTGGCAGGGCTCATCATCTGTTCCAACGTGAAGAGCGCCGATGGCAACAACGCGGGCCTGCTGCTCGAGCTGGACGCCATCCTGGCCGTCACGCTGGGTGGCACGTCGCTCGCGGGCGGCAAGTTCAGCCTGTGGGGCAGCGTGGTCGGGGCGCTCATCATTCAAACGCTCACGTATGCGATCTACTCGATGGGCGTGCCGCCGGAGGTCAACCTGGTGGTGAAGGCCGTGGTGGTGTTTGCCGTGTGCCTGGCGCAATCGGCGGCATTCCGGGCGATGGTGTTTCAACGCCGCGTGGGGGCGCAGTCATGAGAATCAATCCACGGCGCTTGCCGTTCTATGTGACGTTGTTCCTGTTCGCGCTGCTGTTCGGTTTCGGGTCTGTCACGTACACCGGGTTCTTCAGCGTGCAGGTGTTCCTGAACCTGTTCATCGACAACGCCTTCCTGATCGTCGTGGCCATCGGCATGACGTTCGTCATCCTGTCGGGCGGCATCGACTTGTCGGTGGGGGCGGTGGTGGCGCTCACCACGATGATCTCCGCCGCGCTGGTCGAGCACCATGGCTGGTCGATCGGTGCCGTGGTGCCGCTGGTGCTGGTCGCAGGGACGCTGTTCGGCCTGATGATGGGCGTGCTGATCCAGGTGTTCCGCATCCAGCCGTTCATCGTCACGCTGGGCGGCATGTTCCTGGCGCGCGGGCTGTGCTACCTCATCAGCATTGATTCGATCAGCATTACGAACCCCACCTACACCGCGCTCTCGCAGCACAAGATTTTCGTGGGCGGCGGCAACTACGTGTCGCCCAGCGTGGTGACTGCGCTGGCGGTGTTTGCGGCTGCCGTGTGGCTTGCGCACTGCAGCCGCTTTGGCCGCACGGTGTATGCGCTGGGCGGCAACGAGCGCTCGGCCTTGCTGATGGGCCTGCCGGTCGCGCGTACGCGCATCCTCGTCTATGGGCTCAGCGGGTTCTGTTCGGCACTGGGTGGGGTGCTGGTGACGTTCTACATGCTCTCGGGCTACGGGTTGCATGCGCAGGGCATGGAGCTGGATGCCATTGCGGCCACGGTGGTGGGTGGCACGCTGCTGACCGGCGGCGTGGGGCTGATCAGCGGCAGCGTCGTCGGCGTGCTGCTGTTGGGGGTCATCCAATCGCTGATTACGTTTGACGGCACGCTCAGTTCGTGGTGGGCGCGCATTGCCATCGGCGTGCTGCTGTGCATGTTCTGCCTGATGCAGCGCTTCCTGGGCCGTGCGCAGCGGGGCACCGCGCTGCCGCCCGCCGGCCCGCACAGGCCGGCGCATCGCTCCGATGAGGCCCGCAAGGACGCGCCCGCACCTGCTGTCCTGATGCAGTCGCACGCCATCCCCCCCGTTCAACTAGCGCGGCGGACGCCGCGCAATCGCCGCCGCAGACCTAGATGGTGCCCTGCGCCGCTGGCATTGACGGCTCCGGTCACGTGCCGCTTGCACATCTGCGTGGGTCCATCATGGATGAGGCATTGCGCGGCATGGGTTTTGGCCCCAATCTGGGGTCCGAAGCCATCCGGCCGCTCCATAGGCGTCTGGACGCAACCGATCCTGCTATCTTCAGGCGCCCGGATGCAGCCGGCCATCCCGACGTCCGCACAAGGAGACACCACGTGACCGTTCACCTCGATCTGGACGCCTACTTCCACCGCATCCGCTGGGGCGGCCACACGCGCCCGACCTACGAGACGCTCGCGCAACTGGTGCGCGCGCACATGCGGTACATCCCGTTCGAGAATCTCGACGTGCTGCTGGGGCGGGGCATCCGGATCGACCTCGAAAGCGTGCAGGACAAGCTCGTGCGCGCGCGTCGCGGCGGCTACTGCTTCGAACATGCGACGCTGTTTGCGGCCGTGCTCGAGCGCCTCGGTTTCCAACCGGTGCGCCATTCGTCGCGCGTGATCCTGTTGTCGCCGCGCGCGGAGGCGCCGCGCACGCACATGTTCCTGACGGTTCCGCTGCCCGAAGGCACCTTTGTCGTCGACCCCGGCTTTGGGGCGCTGGCGCCGCGCGTGCCGGTACCGCTCGTCGACGGCCAGGAAGCCAGCATCGATGGCGAGCGGCACTGGATGGTGCGCGACGAAGGCCGCTGGATACTTCGCGCGCAGGTGCGCAGCGATACGCCGGTCGATGCCTGGGTGACCACGCTCGAAGAGGACTACCCCATCGACTTCGAGATGGCGAACCATTACACGTCCACGTATCCGGCCTCGCCGTTCAAGAACCGCATCCTGATGCGCTCGCTGACCGATGAAGGCCGCGTGACGGTGATGAACCGCGACGCCACCATCTGGCGCGCAGACACGCCGCACCGGTTCGAGCTGGAAGACCGCCGCGCGCTGCGTGGCCTGCTGGTGGAGTATTTCGGCATCGATCTTCCGGAAGTCGAGCACATGCGCGTGCCCGGCATTCCGGAATGGGCCTGAGCTGCCGCCTAGCCGTTGCGGAACAGGAAGCTGTAACCGTTGAGCGCCGGCACGCCACCCAGGTGCGCATACAAGACGCGCGAGCCCGCCGGGATCTCGCCACGGCGGATCAGGTCGATCATGCCCTGCATCGATTTGCCCTCGTACACCGGGTCCGTCAGCATGCCTTCCGCGCGGGCGCACAGGCGGATTGCGTCGAGCGTCTCCTGCGACGGCACGCCGTATTCCGGATACGCGTAGCGTGTGTCGAGCACCACGTCGGCGTCTGTCATGTCGCGGCCGAGGTCGACCTTGTCGGCAGTGTTGCGCGCAATGCGCAGGATCTGCTCGCGCGTCTGCTCCGGCTTGGCCGAGGCATCGATGCCGATCACGCGGTCGGCGCGCCCATCCGCCGCGAAGCCCACCACCATGCCGGCCTGCGTGCTGCCCGTGACCGAGCACACGATGATGTAGTCGAACCGGAAGCCAAGCGCCTTCTCCTGCTCGCGCACTTCCTCCGCAAAGCCAACAAAGCCGAGCCCGCCGAGCGGATGATCTGATGCGCCGGCCGGGATCGCATACGGCTTGCCGCCCGCGCGGCGCACGTCTTCGAGCGCCTGCTCCCAGCTCTGTTTGAACTCGATGCCGAAGCCCGCATCGACGAGGCGCACATCCGCCCCCATGATGCGCGACATCTGGATGTTGCCCACGCGGTCATACACGCTGTCGAACCAGTTCACCCAGTTCTCTTGCACCGTCACGCAGCGCAGGCCGAGGTGCGCGGCCACCGCCGCCACCTGCCGCGTGTGGTTCGACTGGATGCCGCCGATGGTGACCAGCGTGTCGCAACCCTGTGCCAGCGCCTCGGGGATCAGGTATTCCAGCTTGCGCGTCTTGTTGCCGCCGAAGGCGAGGCCGCTGTTGCAGTCTTCCCGCTTGGCGTAGATCTCCACCTTGCCGCCCAGCTGGGCTGACAGGCGCGGCAACGCCTGGATGGGCGTCGGGCCGAACGTGAGCGGATGGCGGGGAAAGCGTTGCAGATTCATGCGCGGACTCCGGTGGAATGGATGCCCCCATGCTAGGGAAGAACGCGAGAAACAGGGTTGTGAAGATTCACGCCATGGCGCATCATGGCACGCAGAATTGGGTACGCTGGTATCTGAAATTGTGTTCAGGCGATCTTTATGGCAACAAAATTGCGTGCAGGACCGAAAGCGGCATCGGGTTCCGCCAAGTCCGCCGCCGCAGTAGCGCCCGAGCTGGATCGCACGGACAAGGCCATCCTGCGCGCCTTGCAGAAAGACGCGTCCATCAGCAACGTCATGCTGGCCAGGCGCGTGAACCTGAGCCCCGCTGCGTGCCTGCGCCGCGTGGAGCGGCTCAAGGCCGCGGGCGTCATCCGTGGGATGGTGGCGCTGCTCGATCCGAAGGCGCTGGGGGCAGGCACGGTGGTACTGATCGGCGTGGTGCTTGACCGCTCCACGCCGGAGTCCTTCGCTGCTTTTGAAAAGGCCGCGCAGACCATCTCCGGCTGCATGGAGTGCCACCTGGTGACGGGGGAGTTCGACTACTTCCTGCTGATCCGCACGCGCGATTCCGAGAGTTTTACGCGGCTGCACGCGGAGCAGCTGCTGTATTTGCCGGGTGTGCGCCAGGTGCGGTCGTTTATGGGGTTGCGGGAGGTGGTGAGCCGGACGGAGGTGGTGGTGTGAGCGCCTGCACCGCCCGTACCCGATTCAGCGTGTGAATCGGCCAACCGGGTGGTCGCTGCCTTGCTGTCCACATCCGGGCAGGCTGCCCCGTGGCCTCGCCACTACCCGCGCATGCGCAGCAGATCGGCGTACGAGATCAGCTTGCGCTTGCCGGGGCTCAGTGCCTTGCGCTTGGGCCGGACCGGCTTCTTGCGTTCGAATTGCGCTGCGGCGCGTGCGTCTTCCTGCGCGTGGATGCTGGCCGCCTTGGTTTCGGCCTTCAGGCGATCGGCCTCCAGCCTCGCAGCCACGCGTTCTTCGCGGGCCACGTCTTGCGCGGCAGACAGGATCTCGGCCCTCAGTTCATCGCGCCGTTGCTTGGCAGCCGCGCGGGCTGCCTGCAGTTGCGCCTTCTTCTGCCGCAGCCATTCCTGCCGGCTCACGGGCGCAGGGCGCGCTTCTGCCGGCACGCTCAGGCGCAGGGCGCGGCTGGCCGCGGCCTTGTCGATGCGCACCGTGCGCCACGGGTTGTGCTTGGTATCACTCATGTCCGTCGCGTGCCTCGACAGTGCATCAGTGGGGATGGATCTCTGGGCATCATCCCGCCAAACCTACCATAGGACTTCGCGTTGCGCTGCCCTCCGCCGTCATGTCATGCGGGCGTCACGCAGCCGCGTCAGGCACCCGAGGTGCGACCCCGGTGCCGAATACGCAACCCAATTGCGCCGCCGTTGGCGCAAAATAGCGGTTTGGGCGCGGCTGCGCCCCCCCTTGCACACCTTGGAGACGGTATGAACAACGTTGCCGAATCGGCCCTTTCGATCGAGAAAAACCCGAACTGTGTTTCGCCGGATGCGCGCGCGAGCCTGCTGGAGAATCCGGCCTTTGGCCGCGTGTTCACAGACCACATGGCCACCATCCGCTACACCGAGGGCAAGGGCTGGCACGATGCCAAGATCGGCGCGCGCGGCCCGATCCCGTGCGATCCGTCCACGCTGGTCCTGCACTACGCGCAGGAAATCTTCGAAGGCATGAAGGCCTACCGGCTGCCGGATGGCGGCGGCGCGCTGTTCCGCCCGGAAGCCAACGCTCGCCGTTTCCAGAACTCGGCCAAGCGCCTGGCGATGCCTTCGCTGCCCGAAGACCTGTTCCTGCAAGCCGTGCGCGAACTGGTGAAGCTCGATCGCGACTGGATTCCGTCGGGCGAGGGCTCGGCGCTGTACCTGCGGCCGTTCATGATCGCGACCGAAGTCGTGCTGGGCGTGAAGCCGTCGGCGGAATACCTGTTCTGCGTGATCGCATGCCCGGTCGGCGCGTACTTCAAGGGCGGCGCATCGGGTGCGGTCACGATCTGGGTGTCGGACAACTACACGCGTGCCGCGCCCGGCGGCACGGGCGATGCGAAGTGCGGCGGCAACTATGCAGCGAGCCTCGTCGCGCAGGCCGAAGCCGCGCGCGAAGGCTGCGACCAGGTGGTCTTCCTCGATGCCGTGGAACGCAAGTGGATCGAGGAACTCGGCGGCATGAACGTGTTCTTCGTGTTTGACGATGGTTCGCTGCAGACGCCGCCGCTCACCGGCACGATCCTGCCGGGCATCACGCGCGATTCGCTGATCACGCTGGCGCGCGGCATGGGCCTGACCGTGCGCGAAGCGCCGTACTCCATCGACCAATGGCAGGCCGACGCCCAGAGCGGCCGCCTGCGCGAAGCCTTCGCCTGCGGCACCGCGGCGGTGGTCACGCCCATCGGCAAGGTCAAGGGCCGCAAGCACAACTTCACGATCGGCAACGGCGGGGCCGGCGAGTTGACGAGCAAGCTGAAGGCCGCGCTGGTCGACCTGCAGAATGGCCGCGCGCCGGACCCGCATGGCTGGATGGATCGTCTGTTCTGAACGGGATGGCGCTGCGCAACGATGACGGAGTCGCTGTCTCTCGATGCCGCTGAGGTGTGGGTCGACACACCCGACGGCCGCCTGTATGCCAAGCAGTGGGGCGACGTCACTGACGACGCAGCCCCGCCGCCCATCGTGCTGCTGCACGATTCGCTCGGCTGTGTCGAACTGTGGCGCGATTTTCCGCAGCGCCTGGCGCTGGCCACCGGACATGCGGTGATTGCGTATGACCGGCTCGGCTTCGGCCGTTCCGATGCGTTTGCCGGCCGGCTTGGCGCCGGCTTCATCGGCGACGAAGCGCGCGGCGGTTTTGCCGCGCTCATCGACCAGCTTGGCGTGCAGCGTTTCATCGTCTTTGGCCACAGCGTGGGCGGCGGCATGGCGGTGTCGGTCGCTGCGGCCTATCCCGATCGTTGCGTGGGGCTGGTCACCGAATCGGCGCAGGCCTTTGTCGAAGAACGCACGTGCGAAGGCATCCGCGTGGCACAGGCGCAATTTGCGGCCCCGGGCCAGATGGCGCGCCTGGAGAAGTATCACGGCGACAAGGCCGAATGGGTGCTGGACGCGTGGGTCAGCACGTGGCTGTCGCCGGCGTTTGCGTCGTGGTGCCTGGACGATGCGCTGCTCGGGGTGCGCTGCCCCGTGCTGGCGCTGCATGGCACGGAAGACGAGTACGGCTCCACCGCGCAGCCCGAGCGCATCGTCACGCTGGCCGGCGCGCCCGCCACACTGAAACTGCTGCCGCGTTGCGGTCATGTGCCGCATCGCGAGCAGGAAGCAGCGGTGCTGGAAGCCGTCAGCAGCTTTCTCGCCGAGCGCGTGTAACGCACGCCATTTCCTGCGCGGTTGCTCTCCTGCGGCGCACCAAAAACGAACGACCGTCAGAAAACCCGCAGTTTCAAGCACCACCGCTTCCCCAGCCGGCATGCGGCCGGCCGGCGGCCTTTTCGTTTGGAAGGCTGTGCCTAGATCCGGACGTTGGAGCGTTCTTCTTGCGCGCCTATAAAACAGGCGTCGGGCACGACCCCGGCGGCGCACGCATGTGTGCACACAAGCCAAGCCATCAAGCGGGGCAACCAGGAGGAAGACAATGGCAACACCCGGCATGGCCGCGTCCCTCGAATGGACCGACGGCAAGCGCTATCTGTGGATGCTCGGCGCACTGACCATCACGCTGCCCATCGTTGCGGCCGTCTCGGCGCTGGCAACGGGGTGGCATCCGCTGTGGTGGGCCGGGCCGTTCATCGTCTTCACGATCATCCCGCTGCTCGATTTCCTGATCGGTGACGACCCGGACAACCCGCCGGAAGACGTCGTCCCGGCGCTGGAGCAGCAGCGCTACTACCGCCGCATCGTCTACCTGGCCACGACCGTGCTCTACGTGAGCTTTGCCGTGGCGATGTGGGTGCTGCGCACGTACGAGCTCACCTGGTACGACTACATCGCGTTCGCGTTTTCGGTGGGTGTGGTGACGGGCATCTCGATCAATACCGCGCACGAGCTGGGTCACAAGACCGACCGCTTCGAGCGCTGGCTGGCGAAGATCACGCTCGCGCCCGTGGCCTACGGGCACTTCTATGTCGAGCACAACCGCGGGCACCACGTGCGCGTGGCGACGCCGGCCGATCCGGCAAGCGCGCGCTATGGCGAATCGTTCTGGGAATTTCTGCCGCGTACGGTGGTGGGCAGCGTCAAATCGGCATGGGCACTGGAGAAACGTCGGCTGGAGCAGCATGGCCACTCGGTGTGGTCGTGGCGTAACGATGTGCTCAACGCCTGGGCGATGACGGCGCTGCTGTGGGGCGTGTGCATCGCGTTCGTGGGCGTCAAGGTGGTGCCGTTCCTGATCATCCAGGCGATCTACGGGGCGTCGTTGCTGGAGGTGGTGAACTACCTGGAGCACTACGGCCTGTGCCGCCAGCAGTTGCCCAGCGGCCGCTACGAGCGGTGCACGCCGCAGCATTCCTGGAACAGCAACCATGTCGTGACGAACCTGTTCCTGTATCAACTGCAGCGGCATGCCGATCACCACGCCAACCCGACGCGCTCATTCCAGGCGCTGCGGCACTTCGAGCATTCGCCGCAACTGCCAGCCGGCTATGCCGCGATGATCCTGATCGCCTATGTGCCGCCGCTGTGGTTCCGGGTGATGAACCCGCGCGTGGTGGCGCACTACAACGGCAACATGTCGCTGGCGAACATCAAGCCGTCGATCCGCGACAAGGTGCTGGCGCAGTATCCGGCACGCGCATAAGCGCCGTCGCGGCGCGCTGGCCGCGCCGCCTCGCAGCGTCTATCCTTTGCAGCAACCGGGCACGCCCCGGCTCGAGAGGGAGGGCGCCATGGACATCCGCGCCGGCGGCATCGTATTCGCATGGACATGCTGCGCGGTGGCCGCGCACGCCGACGACACCTTGCAGAATCGCGGCAACGATCCGTTCTTCCAGATATCGTCTGGCGTGGCCAACTGCCCGGAACCGGCCGGCCCGCGCATCACCGAGGCGGAATGGAAGCGTGATTCCCACCACCGCATCGAGCACGGCAACCATTGCTGGATCGAGGGCCGCTGCCGCCTGCCCAACGCCTTTGCCTACGACGACGAGATTGCCGAGACGGCCAAGCGGCGCCTGCAATGGATATCAGCCAATGTGCCGGGCTGGCGGCAGCACACCACGTTATGGGTGACGGTCTGGCAACGCTGGGTGCTGGTGCAGGGCTGCGTGGCACCGGGGTATTCGCTGGCGCCGTTCATGGCGGCGTTGCGCGAGGTGCCCGATGTCGAGCGCTTCATCAACGAGACGACGGCGCATCCTGGGCGCGGCGTGCCGTATGCGCTGTTCCGAAGCGGGACGCCCGCCTCGGGCAGCGCGAAGGCGCCTGGGCCGCCGCCCGCGAAGCCCTCAGCCGGAAGCGCTATGCAAACCACCCCAGCGCCAGCGCCAGCGCCGCCACGGCCGGCACGGTCTGCACCAGGAGAATCCGGCGGTTGACCGTGATGGCGCCCCAGACGCCCGCCACGGCCACGCACAGCAGCCCGAACACTGCGAACGATGCATTGACGGCCGGGTCCGGCGCCACCAGCCCGATGACCAGCGCCGCCACAAGGAAGCCGTTGTACAGGCCCTGGTTGGACGCCATCGCCGCCGTCTCTGCCGCCTTCTCCGGCGTGATGCCGAACACCTTGGGGCCGCGCGTCTTCCACAGCACCATTTCCAGCACGACGATGTAGACGTGGATCAGCAGGACCACGAGGTAGGCGATCAGGGCAAGCGTTTTCATCATGACGGGCAGTGTGGATGGCGGATCACGCATCATAAAAGGTTGCCCCGATGACTTCTACGGCCGGGCGCTGAAAACTTCATCGTGACGGGCTATCCTGTGCGTTTTCTCTGCACGCGTTTCAAAGAGGAGCCATCGCATGACCGCAACGCAAGGATCCATGATTTCGTTCAAGCGCCCGGACGGGCAGGATGTCCAGGGCTACCTGGCCAAGCCGGCCAAGGCGGAGGGCGCCCCGGGCATCGTCGTCATCCAGGAGTGGTGGGGCCTGAACGACCAGATTCGCGGCGTGGCCGACCGCCTTGCGCGTGCCGGTTACGTGGCGCTGGTGCCCGATCTCTACCGCGGCAAGATGACGGTGGAGGAAGAAGAAGCCCACCACCTGATGACCAACCTCAACTTTGGCGACGCGGCCACGCAGGATGTGCGCGGCGCCGTGCAATACCTCAAGCAGA
The DNA here is from genome assembly GCF_905397375.1 of Ralstonia mannitolilytica. Taxonomy (GTDB): domain Bacteria; phylum Pseudomonadota; class Gammaproteobacteria; order Burkholderiales; family Burkholderiaceae; genus Ralstonia; species Ralstonia mannitolilytica. Next base: position 259,748 of record NZ_CAJPVG010000001.1, on the reverse strand, counting down.
CCTGCGCACGCGTCGGCGTGACGGGCTACTGCATGGGCGGCGCGCTGACGCTCCTGACGCTGAGCAACGTGCCGGAGGCGGACGCCGGCGTGGTGTGGTACGGCTATCCTCCGCTCGAATACATCGACGCCTCGAAGATCAAGGTGCCGGTGCAGGGCCACTGGGGCACGCAGGACACGGCCTTCAAGATCGAAGGCGTCGATGCGTTGGAAAAGAAGCTCGTCGATGCCGGCGTCGATGTCGATTTCCATCGTTATCTCGCGCATCACGCATTCGCCAATGAAACGGCCGTGGGCGAAAACCGCATCGCCATCACGCAATACGACCCGGTGTGGGCGCAACACGCCTGGGACCGCGCGCTGACGTTCTTCGGCCGCACGCTCTGGTAAGCCCACACAGGACGGCGGGTTTGGCGGTACGGCGCGATCACGAAATGCTGCAATTTCGCATGTGGGCTGCGCTGTTGCCGCCGCTATAATTCACGGCGCTGCCGCAACAACGGCAGCTGGGTTTAGCAGCCTATTCTTACCGTATGGCCGGACGGCCGCCTTGTGCGGCTTTTTTACGTCCGTGCTCGCGCACGCTTGTACTTTGGCGGGCCGGGCAGGGGACCTTCGGGTCGCCGGCGTCCTACGGGCCGGTCTGCTAACCCTGTCGTCGGGCCCGCCACCCTCGTTTAGCAGCGACTAGTCGGGCCTTTTGCAATCCGTAGGAGGCTCCATGACTGTTGTATTCAGCGGGCGTCGCCCCGCGTCTTTTCCCTCTCCACCTTGGCTGTGCCCCGCTCCATTGCGATTCGGGAGCCGCCAATGACACTCACCAAACGCCGCGTCTACCTTGATGGTGCGCTGGAAGCGCGAGCCTTCCTCTGCCGAACGCAGGCCTACGTGCTCGAGTTCGGGCAGCATCGGCCACGTCTCTTGCGGCAGCAACTGATGGAGTACACGGGGGGCGCATATCCGCCCGCATTTGCGCGCGGGTTTGTCGACATGATCGGCGCATACGTGTCGCTGGCACTTGAGCGTAGCGATATCGATCCGGCCACGTGGGAATTGATGGCCGAGGTCGAGCGGTTGCCTTAGAAGCCCAGCGGCAGCGCCGCAATCAGCCGCCCAGAATGCGCCGCGCCGCGCGATCCCCCCACCACGCCGCTTCTTCAAAAACCGAATAGCCGGACAGGTCCGCATGCGCGTAGTGGATCGGCCCGGCGCTTTCACGCAAGCGCGCAATGCCGGGTCGGGAGAGGAAGCCGGGTGTGGGAATCGCCATCGCATGGCCGCGTAGCGTCAGGTCGGCCCGGCGGATCTGCGTGCGCAGGCGGATGCCGTACACGGTATCCAGATCGGCCAGCGCGCGATCGAGCAGCGCTTGCGGCGATGCCTTCAGCAGCCATTCACGCGCGGCCTTCGGCGTCATGTCCGACAGCGCCACGTAGGCGGTGAACACGCTCTGCGCAGGCGGCCCGACGCGAATGTCCTGGTGATTGGCCACCACATAACCCAACCCCGTACCGCGATACACCACGTTGTCCCACGCCAGCGGCGTGTCGTCGTGTTCGGGCGGGAAGCCGTCGATGAGCAGGTTGGCAAGCAGCCACGGCGCGGTTTCGGGCCACTCGGCGGCGGGCACATCAAAGCCGTCGACGATGTGTTTGGCAACGTGCAGCGGCATCGCGCTGACCACGTGATCGGCCAGCAGCCGAACGACGCGGCCATCCGCTTGCAGCACATCGGCCAAGACGCGGGCGCCGGCCTCGGTTGTGGTGCCGATGCGCGCGACGCTGCCCGGCAGCAGGCGGCCGGGTTCATTCAGGCCGGCGGCTTCGAACAGCCGCTCCGCCATCCAGTCCAGGCCCTCTGGCCACGTGAGCACGGTGCCTTGTTCGGCATTGCTGGCCATGCCGCCTCGGCTGGCGAAATAGGCAATGCCGGCCCAGGCGGAAACGTGATCGGCGGTGACGCCGTAATCGTCGCGGCAGCAGTAGTCGGCATACCAGTGCAGCGTGGCGGCGCGGTAGCCCTCGCGGTGCAGCCAGTCGCGGAAGGTGAGTGCGTCGAGCGCGCGCCACGCCGGGTCTGCGGACGAGAGCGCGGTCGGCACGACAAAGACGCGGCGGCCGTCGGCGCCGATGGTCTGGCGCAGCCGGTCGATGTGGGCGAAGAACCGTGTGTGCTCGGCGCGTTCCGCTTCGGTAATGCCTTCACGCGGCACGAAACCGTCTTGCCAGCGATTGCCGAGCCACAGGCGTTCATCGGGCGCGTGAACGAGCACGCGTTCGTCGTACGTCGGGCGCAGGGCAAACGGGTCGCGCTCGATCACGCCAAAGTCGGCCAGCATCTCGCGCACGTGCGTCGATTCCATCGACGGCAGCGGCAGGTAATGCGCACCGGTCGGGAAGCGCTGCGTACCGAAGGCGCCGCCAGCGGCATTGCCATAGCGCTCCGGGCCTTCTACGACCACCGCGTCGCGCCGGCCGCTTTTTGCGAGTCGCCAAGCACAGCTCAATCCGCCGATGCCGCTGCCGCAAATGGCAACGCCCACGCGCCGCGTTTCCGATGGTGTCGGCAGCGCGCGCAGGCCGCGCAGCCGATGGCCCGCAGCCTGGCCGGGCATGCGCACGTTGGGCGTGATTTCGGTAAAGGCGCGAAAGCCTGCCCACGAACCGGCACCCGCCGCAGCCACACCGGCCGCAGCTGCACCCACAAGAAAGCTGCGTCGCGTTGCCATCAGCGCAGCACGCCGTGCCAGTCTTCTTCGAAATACCGCACCAGCGATTGGTTGTTCAGCCGGTTCGGTTCCACCTGCGGGTGCGGCATGTCGGGCGCGAAGCTGAACATCTGGTGCGTGGTGTCGGCGTCCAGGAAGCGCGTCGGCACGCGGTACGACGTAGGCGGTTTGAAATCCGCGCGGCCCGGTGCGGCCAGGATGAAGCCCCATTCGCCAAACGACGGCACCAGCGCGTGGTAGGGCCACGTGCGATAGCCGGCTTCCTTCAGCGTCGCATCCACACACCAGTACGAACGCGGCGCGAAATAGGGCGACGTGGCCTGAATGACGACCAGGCCTGTATCCGCCACATGGCGCGACAGCAACCGGTAGAACGGCACCGAATACAGCTTGCCGATGCTGAAGTTGGACGGGTCCGGAAAATCGACGATGGCCACGTCGAACATGTCGGTGGCCGTCTGCATCCATTGCGCTGCATCGGCGTTGACCACGGTCACGCGCGGGTCGCTGAACGCATGCTGATTGAGCGCGACCAGTGCCTCGGCGTGCGAGAACAGGTTCGTCATGCGCGGGTCCAGGTCGACCAGCGTGACGTGCTCGATTTGCGGGTACTTCAGGATCTGCCGCAGCGCGAGGCCGTCGCCGCCGCCCAGCACCAGCACGCGCCGCGCACCGCGCACCGATTCCAGGGCGGGCAGCACCAGCGCTTCGTGATAGCGGTATTCGTCGCGTGAGGAAAACTGCAGGTTGCCGTTGATGTACAGGCGCAGGTCGTCTTTCCAGCGCGTCACCACCAGCCGTTGATACGGCGAGGAAATCGCGTGGATGATCTCGTCGCCGAAGAGCGCGCGTTCCGACCAATGCGTGAGTTTGTCCGATGCGCCAAAGCCCGCAAGCAATGCCGCTGTCACTGCGCCGGCGCGCCACGCCATCGCCGTGCGCATGCGCGCCGTGAGCGCCAGCTCGGTGCGGAAGTGCCACAGGGTCCAGACCGCAATCGCCGTATTGAACAGGCCGAAGAGGAAGCCGGTACGCACCAGCCCCAGGCGCGGCGCCAGCACCAGCGGAAACAACAGCGACACCGCCAGCGCACCGAGGTAGTCGAACGTCAGCACGCGGCTGACGAGATCGGAAAACTTGGCCTGCCGGCGATGCAGCATGCGCATCACCAGCGGGATCTCCATGCCGACCAGCACGCCGATCACCGTGACCAGCGCGTACAGCACCAGCCGGAACGGCGCCGATTCCAGCGCAAACAACGCAAACAGCGCAGCAGCGGACACGCCGCCAAACAGACCGACCAGCAATTCCAGATCGACAAAGCGGGCGAGCAGCGCGTCGTCGGCCACGTAGCGCGAGAGCCATGAGCCGATGCCCATGGCAAACAGATAGGCGCCGATGATGGAAGAGAACTGCAGAATGGAATCGCCCAGCAGATACGAAGCCAATGCCCCGGCAATCAATTCGTACGCCAGCCCGCACGAGGCCACCACGAAGACGGCGAGGACCAGCAGGGCATTGCCGCGGCCGGCTGGCTGCTTGGGTTCGTATGTGGCGTCAGGCTGCGGCGTCGACATGCTGCGAAGATGGAAAATGAACGGGCGTTAACAAACGGCGGATGCCAAGGCGAGCGCGATTGTGCCGCCTTTTTTCCCGGCCTGCGAGCCGACCGGTGCAGGGCCGCATCGGGGGGTACGCAAGCGGCGCATCAGCCGCTATAGTGGCGCCACCCAAGTACTGCACGGCCCCTTTCCATGCCTGACATGACCGCTTCCGTGATCGCCTATGCCTCGCACCTGCTGGCGGGCGCCGTGGTGTTTTCCGGCTTCTTCTTCGTCTACCTGCGCCTGACGCCGTATGACGAGTTCAAGCTGATCCGCGAAGGCAATATCGCCGCGGCGCTGTCGCTGGCCGGGGCGTTGCTCGGCTTCGTGCTGACCATCGCGTCGAGCATCACGCATGCCGATGGCCTGGTGCCGTTCCTGTTCTGGGCGGTGATGGCGTCGGTGGTGCAGCTGATCGTCTTCCTGGTGCTCACGCGTCTGATGCCGGACTACCGGCTGCAGATCGAGCACAACAACATCGCCGCCGGTATGCTGTTTGGCGTGAGCGCGCTGGCCGTTGGCGTGATCAACGCGGCATGCCTGTCGTGACCTTGTCCTGATTGTTCCTGCCCCGCGAATCATCGCGAAGGAGTTTGCTGTGAGCCTGTCCAGTTTCATCAAGAAGCAGTTCATCGACATCCTGCAATGGACGGAAAGCGAAGACGGCGTGCTCGCCTGGCGCTATCCGATGCAGGACATGGAAATCCAGAACGGCGGCACCCTGGTCGTGCGCGACTCGCAGATGGCGATGTTCGTCAACGAAGGCCAGATCGCCGACGTATTCAGCGCGGGCACCTTCAAGCTGACCACGCAGACGCTGCCCGTTCTCACGTATCTCAAGAACTGGGACAAGCTGTTCGAGTCCCCCTTCAAGTCCGACGTCTACTTCTTCAGCACCCGCCAGCAGCTCGGCCGCCGCTGGGGCACGCCGCAGCCCGTGACGGTGCGCGACAAGGATTTCGGCATGATCCGCTTGCGCGCGTTTGGCGTGTACGCCTACCACGTGGCCGACCCGAAGCTGTTCTATCAGCAGGTGAGCGGCACGCGCGACATCTACACCGTGGATGAAGTCGAGGCGCAACTTGCCCCCGTCATCATGGGTGCGATGGCCACGGCGTTTGGCGAATCCGGTGTGCCGTTCCTGGACCTGGCCGCCAACCAGATGCTGATGTCGAACAAGGTGCGCGAGGCGCTGCTGCCGCAGTTCACGCAGTACGGCCTGGCGCTCGACAGCTTCCAGGTGTCCAGCGTCACGCTGCCGGACGAACTGCAGGCCGCGCTGGACCGCCGCATCAGCATGGACATGACCGGCGACATGCAGCGCTTCACGCAATACCAGACGGCCGAATCGCTGCCGCTGGCGGCACGCAACGAGGGCGGCATCGCGGGCACGGGCGCCGGCCTGGCAGCCGGCTTGGCGATGGGCCAGGCGATGGCCGACAGCCTGCGCACGGCGGTGCAGGGCAACGCCGGCGGTGCGGTGGCTCAACCTGCCGCTGCCGCCGCACCCGCGGCTCCTGCAGCGGATGACCCCACCGCGCGCCTGGCCAAGCTCAAGGAACTGCTCGACAAGGGCCTCATCACGCAGGCCGACTTTGACGCCGGCAAGGCTGCTGTGCTCAAGGCGCTGACCGGAGGCTGAGCCCCGGCCCCGCTGATCGGATGACCGGGCGGCATCGCAAGCCGCCCGTTTTTCTGCGCAATCTTTTGCGCAATCGAACGACCTGACCATGTTTCATGCCAACTGCCCGGCGTGTGGCGCGCCGGTGGAACTGAAGTCTGCCGCGGCCGTCATGGCGGTGTGCAGCTTCTGCAAAAGCACGCTCCTGCGCGACGGCGAGACGCTTTCCGACATCGGCAAGATGTCTGCCGTGCTCGAGGACTACGCACGCGTGCAGATCGGCACCACCGGGCGCTACAAGAACAAGGCGTTCACCGTCGTCGGCCGCATCCAGCTGCGCTACGACGCGGGCTTCTGGAACGAGTGGTATGTACTGTTCGACGACGGCACCGACGGCTGGCTGGCCGAAGCGTCCGGGCAGATCACGATGACGTTCGCGCGCGGCACGCCCGCCAATGCGGTCGCCTTCGAGGCGCTGCGTCCGGGGCAGCTGTACGACGCCGAGGGCAAGCAGTACGTGTTGTCCGATGTGCGTGAAGCCGATTGCACCGGGGGCCAGGGCGAATTGCCGTTGCGCGTGGGCGAAGGCTGGCATGCACGCGTGGCCGATGGCCGCAGAGAAGACGCTTTCATCACGCTGGACTACTCCGACGGTACGGCGCCAACGCTCTACGTGGGTGAAGCCACCACGCTCGAGGTGCTCAAGTGCCAGCTTCTGCGCACCGACGCCGAGATCAAGGAAACCGCGGGCCGCGTCCCGGGCAAGCTCACGAATCTCGATTGCCCGCAGTGCGGCACGTCGATCCCGTTCAGCCCCGGCGTGACCGGCCATGTGCTCTGCCCCGGCTGCGGCGCGGCCATCGATGCGGCCACGCCGCGCGGCGACATCATTGCGCGCGCGCGCTCGGTGCCGCAGGTCGCCACCACGCTCGAGCTGGGCGACAAGGCGCTCATCGACGGCCTGCAGTGGCAGGTGATCGGCGTGATGCGTCGCACGGTCGTCGACGGCGGCGGCGAATGGTTTGAATATCTGCTGTACACGCCCAAGCGCGGTTTCAGCTGGATGATCGAAGCCGATGACGGCTGGTTCCGCGCCAACGTGCTCGACCGCTGGCCCACCCAGCGCGACGGCCGCACCGCGGTGCTCGACGGCAAGGTCTACGCCCGCGATGAGGATTACACCTCGCGCGTGACGTATGCCGCTGGCGCCTTCAACTGGCGTGTCCGATCGGGTGACCAGACGCGCGTAGTCGAATACACCGCAGGCGAGGAAAGCCTCGCGGCGGAGAGCGACGCGCATGAGCTGACGTGGTCCAAGAGCACGCCGGTCAGCGCCGCGCAGATCAAGGCGTGGTTCGGCAAGGTGGTCGCCGAGCCCGACAAGGCATCGTCGTCGAACTACATGACGGTGGCGGTGGTCGCGTGCGTGCTGCTTGGTCTGCTGAACCTCGTGCCGTTTTTCATGGCGCCGGGTTCGGTGTTCGGTATCACGTTCTTCGCGGCGCTGCTGTTGCTGGTGCCGGCGTGGCTGGTCGCCAAGATTGGGGGCGGGGAATGAAGAACTGGTTCGTTCTCTATGCCGTGGCCGTGGTGATCGGCGCGACGTATATGGACTGGAAGGCCGGCTTTGCCGCGCCGCGCACGCCGTCGTACGGCAGCAGTAGCACGGGCGGGTCGTCCTATTGGGGCGGTTCTTCGGGCGGTAGCGGCTATGGCGGCGGTTTCAGCGGGGGCCACAAGTGACGCGGACCGACGCAGCGCTGTCTGCGGAGGAGGCCTCCGCCGCCGTGGGCGAGCATCTTCTGCTCGATCTTTACGGCGTGGCACCGGCGCTGCTGCGCGATGCGGCGGCGCTCGAAACCGCGCTGCGCGATGCGGCCGATGCGCTCGGCGCGACCATCCTGCATGCGCACCTGCATCGCTTCGATTCCGTGCGCACGGGTTTGCCCGTCGGCGAGCAGGGCGGCGTGACAGGCGTGTTGCTGCTCGCTGAGTCGCACCTTTCGATTCACACCTGGCCCGAGCACGGCTTTGCCGCCATCGACGCATTCATGTGCGGCACCGGCACGACGCATGCCGCGCGCGCGGTGTTCGAGCGCGCGTTGGCACCGCAACGGGTTGATGTGCGCATCGTTCGTCGCGGGACAGCGCCCGCGTCAAACTGAGTTACACCGGCTGGCCGTCGAATATCACGCGATTGCGCCCCAGCCGTTTGGCCGCCAGCAGGGCGGCATCGGCACGCATGATGAGGTCTGCGGGCGTGCACGCGTTCTTCCCCGGCTCGCAGCTTGCCAGACCCACGCTGATGGTGCAGCGGATGTTGGCTTCTGGCGTGGCGATCTCCAGCGATTCCACCGCGCTGCGAAGTCGTTCGGCAATGCCGGCGGCCTGCAGTGTGGTCGTATCCGGCAGCACCACCAGGAATTCCTCGCCGCCGTAGCGGCCCACCGCGTCGGCGGGGCGCGAATTCACGCGCATGGCGCGTGCGATCTCAACCAGGACGGCATCGCCGGCGGGGTGGCCGTAGGTATCGTTCACGCGCTTGAAGTGGTCCACATCCACCACCAGCAAGGAAAGCGGTTGCCCGTGCAGCATGGCGTGGCCGCATTCGCGCGTGAGCAGCTCCATCGCAGCGCGCCGGTTCCAGATGCTCAGCATCGGGTCGGTCAGGCTCTCGTGGCGTGCCACCTGCAGCTCGGTCAGGATGGAGCGCTGCGTTTCGCTCAGCTCGCGCTCGCGAAAACCCGATTCCACCCAGCTGGCCAGGTCATTGAGCAGTTCCCGCTCGGCCTGTTCAAATGGCCGCGGCTTCTGGTCGATCACGCAGAGCGTACCGACGGCATAGCCGGCCAGATTCTTGACCGGCCGCCCCGCATAGAAGCGGATATGCGGCGCGCCGGTCACGAGCGGGTTGTCGGCAAAGCGCGGGTCGGCCTGGGTGTCGGGAATGACCAGCATCTGCTCTTCGGCCACGGCATGGCCGCAGAACGAGATGTCGCGCGGCGTCTCACGCACGCTCAGGCCGATGCACGATTTGAACCATTGACGCTGGGCGTCGATGAGCGACACGAGCACGATCGGGGCGTCAAACACGCGCTTGGTCGTGCGCGTGACGCGGTCGAACAACTCCTCGTCGGGTGTAGAGAGCAGCAGCATGTCTTGCAGCGAGGCAAGACGTTCGGGTTCGTTCTTCGGGATGGGAGCGGGTTTCATGCGCAAGGGGCGCCGGCCGGGCCGGCGCGCTTGAAACGGGCAATGGAAAAGGAGGAAGGATACGCCACGCGTCGCAGGCTGTGGGCCCGTGTCGGATGATTTAGCGGCCCACCATGTTCTCTGGCCGCACCCACGCATCGAACTGCTCGGGCGTGACATAGCCGAGCGCCAGGGCGGCTTCGCGCAGGCTGGTGCCTTCCTTGTGCGCCTTCTTGGCGATCTGCGCCGATTTGTCGTAGCCGATATGCGGGTTGAGCGCCGTCACCAGCATCAGGGAGCGCTGCACCAGCTCGTCGATACGGTCGCGGTTCGGTTCGATGCCCACGGCGCAGTGGTCATTGAAGCTGCGCATACCGTCGGCCAGCAGGCGCACGCTATGCAGGAAGTTGTAGGCGATCATCGGGCGGAACACGTTCAGCTCGAAGTTGCCCGAGGCGCCACCGACGTTGATGGCGACATCGTTGCCGAACACCTGCGCGCACAGCATCGTCAACGCTTCGCTCTGCGTGGGGTTGACCTTGCCCGGCATGATGGAGGAGCCCGGCTCGTTCTCGGGGATGGAAAGTTCGCCCAGGCCGCTGCGCGGGCCGCTGGCCAACCACCGGACATCGTTGGCGATCTTGGTGAGGCTGGCGGCCAGCGTCTTCAGCGCACCGTGCGCGAATACGAGGCCGTCGGCCGACGCCATGGTCTCGAACTTGTTTGGCGACGTGACGAACGGCAGGCCGGTCAGTTGCGCCAGCTCTTCGGCCACCTGCTCTGCATAGCCGGCCGGCGCGTTCAGGCCGGTACCCACAGCCGTGCCGCCCAGTGCCAGCTCGCACAGGTGCGGCAGCGTGGCGTTCAGGTGCGTTTCGTTGTGCTGCAACTGGGCCACATAACCGGAGAATTCCTGCCCGAGCGTCAGCGGCGTGGCGTCCTGCAGGTGCGTGCGGCCGATCTTGATGATGTCGTCGAAATCCGCCGCCTTCCGGGCGAGCGTTTCACGCAGCGTGCGCAGCGACGGGATCAGGTGATGCGTGATGGCCGTCACGGCGGCCACATGCATTGCGGTCGGGAACACGTCATTCGACGACTGGCTGCGGTTCACGTCATCGTTCGGGTGAACGAGGCGGGCTTCGCCGCGCTCGCCGCCGAGCAGTTCGCTGGCGCGGTTGGCGAGCACCTCGTTCATGTTCATGTTGGTCTGCGTGCCCGAACCGGTTTGCCACACCACGAGGGGAAACTCGTTCGGGTGCTTGCCGGCAATGACTTCGTCGGCAGCGGCAATGATGGCGTTGGCCTTGTCGGCGGGCAGCAGCCCGAGGCGCTGGTTGACGGCCGCGCTGGCACGTTTGATGCGAGCAAGCGCGTCGATCAGTTCGCGCGGCATGCGGTCGCCCGCGATGTCGAAGTTCTGCAGCGAGCGCTGTGTCTGGGCGCCCCACAGGTGATCGGCCGGGACTTCAATCGGGCCAAAGGTGTCGCGTTCGGTTCGGGTGGTCATGGCAAGGAGGAAGGTGACTGGGACGAACGCTCCAGTATAGGCAGGCTCCAGAGCCCTTGTTGGCGACAGGGCGGATGGACGAGGGGTCGCGCCGGCCGGGAACATCGTTTGCGGGCGCATCCCAGGCGCGCCACAATGGCGGTTGCGCCGCACGTACCGACCCGCCCATGTCCACTTCCGTTTCCGTCGACAAGTCGCTTCAACCGCTGCTCTGGCTGGTGGCCATCGGGCTGTTCATGCAGACGCTGGATTCCACCATCGTCAACACGGCGCTGCCCGCCATGGCGCGCAGTCTGTCGGAAAGCCCGCTGAAGATGCAGTCGGTCATCATCGCCTACACGCTGACGACCGCCATGCTGATGCCCGCGTCGGGCTGGCTGGCCGACCGGTTCGGCACGCGCCGCATGTTCTTCGTGGCCATCTTCCTGTTCACGATCGGGTCATTGCTGTGCGCCGAGTCGCGCAGCCTGACCATGCTGATTGCTTCGCGCGTGGTGCAGGGCGTGGGCGGTGCGCTGCTGATGCCGGTCGGGCGGCTGACGGTGCTGCGCGTGGTGCCGCGCGAGCAGTTTCTGCCCGCCATGAGCTTCGTCACGATCCCGGGGCTGATCGGCCCGCTGATCGGCCCGACGCTCGGCGGCTGGCTGGTGCAGGCCGTGTCGTGGCACTGGATCTTCCTCATCAACATACCGGTCGGGGTGGTGGGCGCGCTGGTCACGCTCAAGGTGATGCCGGACGTGCGGGCCGACGACGACAGCCGCTTCGATTGGTCGGGCTACCTGATGCTGGCCTTCGGCATGGCGGCGGTGTCGTTCTCGCTCGACGGGCTGTCGGAGCTGGGCTTCCAGCATGCCACGGTGCTGGTGCTGCTGATCTTCGGGCTGGCGGCGCTCACGGCGTACTGGCTGCACGCTGGGCGTGTGGTGGGGCCGCTGTTTCCGCGCACGCTGTTCGGGATCCCGAGTTTTTCCATCGGCATCCTGGGCAACCTGTTTGCGCGCATCGGCAGCGGCGGCATGCCGTTCCTGATCCCGCTGCTGCTGCAGGTGAGCCTGGGGTATTCGCCGTTGCAGGCGGGCCTGATGATGGTGCCTGTGGCTGCGGCCGGCATGGCGGCCAAGCCCCTGGGTACCTGGGCGATCAAGCATTACGGCTATCGCCGCATGCTGTTTGCCAACACGCTCATGGTCGGCCTGATGATGGCCAGCTTTGCATTGATGACGCCGGACAAGCCGCTGTGGCTGCGCATCGTCCAGCTGGCACTGTTCGGCACGTTCAACTCGATGCAGTTCACCGCCATGAACACGCTCACGCTCAAGGACCTGAACGGGCCGCTGGCGAGCGCGGGCAACAGCATGCTGTCCATGGTGATGATGCTGTCGATGAGCCTCGGGGTGGCGGCGGCGGGCGCGCTGCTCACGGGTTTTACCGATTTCACGGCCGGGCCGGAAGGACACGACACACTGGCCGCTTTCCACAAGACCTTCCTGTGCGTGGGCGTGATGACGGCGGCGGCCGCGTGGATCTTCGCGCAGCTCTCGCGCTTCGAGTCCACGCAGGTGGTCAAGCGGCCCGAGATCGTCGACTGAGGCAGGCCGCCTACTTCTGCCAGTAGCCGCGCATCTTCTTGGTCAGGTCTACCTTGGCGGCGGCGCGGGCTTCGGCTGCCGGATCGGCGCCGGGCTCCGGTTCCGGCCAGGCGCAGGCTTCGAACAGCGGCAGCAGCGCCGGCGGAATGAAGCGCGTGCGCGACGCGTAGATGTGCCGATCGCCATTGGGTGTTTGCTGCGTCACGTAGAAGCGCTGCGGTACGAGGATGTCGAGATGCTCGCGCGCCCGCGTCATCGCCACATAGAGCAGGCGGCGCTCTTCCTCCAGCTCTTCGTGCGAGCCGGCGCCCAGGTCGGCGGGCATGCAGCCGTCCACGGCGTTCAGCACATACACCGCCTTCCATTCCTGGCCCTTCGACGAGTGGATCGTCGACAGGATCAGGTAGTCCTCGTCGCGGTACGGTTCGCCCGATTCATCGCTGGTCAGTTCGGGAGGGTCGAGGGTCATCTCGGTCAGGAAGCGTTCGCGCGTGGCGTACGTGGCGGCCATGCGCGCGAGCTGGTCCAGGTCGCCCTGGCGCACGGCGGCATCGTCGTGCAGGCGTTCCATGTGCGGGGCGTACCACGCGCCGACGGCTTCGAGTTCGCTGGCCCAGGCCAGGCTGTCCTTGGGCGCGCGCAGGGTCTGCATCAGCGCCATGAGCGTGGCCCAGTCGCCGGCGAGGCGTGCGGGCGGTTCGTAGGCCAGGAGCGCGGCAATGGGGTCCACCGCTTCGGCCATCGCATCGAGCACGCGCGCGGCCGTGGCGGGGCCGGCGCCCGGCAGCAGTTGGATCACGCGAAAGCCGGCGATGCGGTTGCGCGGGTTCTCGGCCCAGCGCAGCACCGAGAGCACGTCCTTCACATGCGCCGCCTCCAGAAACTTCAGGCCGCCGTATTTCACGAACGGGATGTTGCGGCGCGTGAGTTCGATCTCGAGCGGCGCGCTGTGGCTCGCGGTGCGGAACAGCACGGCCTGCGATTTCAGCGTCAGCCCGCCTTCCCGGTGACGCAGCACCTGCTCGGCCACGCAGCGCGCCTGTTCGGCCTCGTCGCGCACCGAGATCAGCCGCGGCCGATGCGTCGACGCCCGATCGGTCCAAAGCGTCTTGGCAAAGCGTTCGGTGGCAAAGCGCATCACACCATTGGATGCGTCCAGGATCGGCTGGGTCGAGCGGTAATTGCGCTCCAGCAGCACCGTGCGCGCCGGGCGCGAAAAATGGCGCGGGAAGTCGAGGATGTTGCGCACCGTGGCCGCGCGAAATGCGTAGATCGATTGCGCATCGTCGCCCACCACCGTCACGCCGCGGCCGTCCGGGCGCAGCGCCCGCAGGATGGACGACTGCAGCCGGTTCGTGTCCTGGTATTCGTCGACGAGGATGTGGTCGAAGCGCGCACCGATCTCGGCAGCAAGGTCCGCGTCGGACACCATCGCGTGCCAGTAGAGCAGCAGGTCGTCGTAGTCGAGCACGTGCTGGGCCTGCTTGGCCTCGACATATGCGTCGAAGAGCGTGCGCAGCTGCGCCTCCCACATCGCGCACCACGGAAAGTGGTGTTTGAGCACGGCGTTCAGCGGGCTTTCGGCGTTGATGGCGCGCGAGTAGATGGCCAGGCACGTCTGCTTGAGCGGGAAGCGGCGCTCCTTGGTCGACAGGTTCAGCTCGTGGCGCACGACGTTGAGCAGGTCGGCCGAGTCGCTGCGATCGTGGATGGTGAAATCGGGTGCCAGGCCGACGCGCTCGGCGTATTCGCGCAGCAGGCGCGCGCCGATGCCGTGGAAGGTGCCAGCCCACGGCAGGGTCGTCTGGTAGGAGGCGCCCGCCGCGTTGAGCCCGCCGTTGGTGCGTTCACCGTGCATGGCGCGGGCGAGCAGATGGCCCGCGCGGCTGGAGAACTCGCTCGCCGCCCGGCGCGAGAACGTCAGCAGCAGGATGCGTTGCGGATCCGCCCCGTTGGCCACGAGATGTGCCACGCGCCAGCCGAGCGTGTGGGTCTTGCCCGAGCCTGCACCGGCCAATACGAGCAGCGGGCCGGTCTCTGCCGCGTCTGGCCCCGAAATGCCGAACTCGACCACCTGGCGCTGCTGGTCGTTCAGTTGGGCCAGATAGCCCGGCGTGGCCGGGGCGCTGGTGGTGTCAGGGGCGGGGGAGGCGGCAAGCACGGTGGGGCGTCACAAAAAATAACTGTATGAATATACAGCACTGCGCGCGCCGCCCAGCGAAAGCCCGCGTCAGATGCCCTTGCGCAGCTTCTTCGCCACGTCTTGCGGTGCGGTGTGCTGGTTCACGGCGTCGACCAGCTCGGCCAGGAACCACGGCAGGACGAGCCTGGTCTCGGGATCGCTCACGCCGATGGTCAATGGTGCGCGCGGTGCCTGTTGCGCACGCTGAGCAGGCTGCGCCGGCTGGCTTTGGGCCAGCATCGCCTGCAAATCCGACTCGCGGAAGGTGTGGGGCGATGTGGTCAGCGCCGACGCGCTCGTGGCAGCCGCCATCAGCATCGGGGCCACAGGAAGGTGTTTGACGAGGTTGGCAGGCATTCTGGCCTCCGCAGTAAGAAACGGTTGGAAGGGGGCGGCGAGTGAGCGCCGAGCGCAATCGCCGGCTGCGATGATGCTTCGGTCGGGTACTGCGGTGGCTGACAGTTCCATTGCGGTCAGCGAAGCGTAAAGATCGCGCGCCTTGCGGCCAACGATCAGCTGCCCCGGGGCTGCAGCGCAATCACCGCCATCCCCACCAACGCAATGGCCGCGCCGACGATGTCCCAACGCGTGAGCGTGACGCCATCGACCGCGCGCAGCCAGACCAGCGCCACGGCAATGTACACACCGCCGTAGGCGGCATACGTGCGGCCGGCTGCCGTCGGGTGCAGCGTCAGCAGCCACGCAAACAGCGCCAGCGACGCGGCTGCGGGCAGCAGCCACCACATCGGCTTGCCCTGGCGCAGGACCAGCCATGGCAGGTAGCAGCCGACGATTTCCGCCACGGCGGTGGCGGCAAACAGCACAGCAATGCGAAGCAGTTCCAAAACAAGCCCCGGGGCGATCCGATATCAGACCGCCGATTGTGGCATGGCAGCATGCGCCTGCAGCAGGGCTTCCACCTCGGCTTGCGTGCCGGCATAGGCGCCTGCGCGCGAAGCCGTCAAGGCCGCCGCAGCCGCAGCCTGGCGCAGATGCGTCTGCACGGGCGCGTCGGGGCAGCGCAGCAGGCTGGCGAGCCAGCCGCCCATGGCGGCATCGCCGCATCCGACCGTGTCGACCACCGGCACGGTGAACGCCTCCTGCGCGATGCGGACATCGCCGTGGCCGTGTTGCACCCACACCATGCCCTTCGCGCCGAGCGTGAGCAGGATGTCGGCTTGCGGCGCAAGCGCACGCAGCACGCTGAGCGGATCGGCATGGCTGGGAAACAGCTGGTGCAAATCCTCGTCCGATACCTTGATGACCGACGCAATGGCTGCCATGCGCCGGAGCAGCGGTGCATAGTGCGCAGCGGCCATCGTCACGCGCCAGTTGGGATCGAAGGTGATGCGCGTGCCGTGCGCCGCCAGCGTTTCGGCCAGTGCCACGAGGCGGCTGCCCAGCGGTTCGCGCGCCAGACTGATGCAGCCGAAATGCGCGACCTCCACGGCGGCCTGCCAGCCGGCCGGCAGGGCCTGCACATCGAAATGCAGGTCTGCGCTGTCGTCGCCCACGAAGAAGTAGTGCGGTGGCTGCGTGGAGGTGACCATCGCCAGCAGCGGGGCGCGGTCCACGCGCTGCAGGAAGCGCAGGTCGAGCCCGGCGGCTCGCGAATCGGAGAACAGCGCATCGCCGAATACGTCGTTGCTGATGGCGCCTGCGTAGCCGGTGGGCGCGCCCGGGCGTGCCGCCACCCGCGCGACGTTCCAGCATGCGCCGCCGGGCCGGGCAAGCCACTGGCCGTTGCCTTGATGCAGAAAGTCGGTCAGCGCCTCGCCAAAGACGACGAGGCGGGGCAGCGGTTGGGCGGGCGACGCGGGGGCGGTCATGCAGGCAAGGGCAGGGCAGCGGTTTGTGGAGCGGGCGCGGTGGCCGGCGGCGATGCGCGTCGATACAGCGCGCGGAATGCCGACAGCCGCTGCGCAAGGCGCGCATGGCGCGCGGCGTCGGGCCGATACGTGGCCAGCACGGGCGGCTTGGCGCAGACGGTGGCTTCAATGCCGCCATCGGCCATCCAGCCCAGGCGGGCGGCGCCGAGCGCCCCGCCTGCTTCGCTGCCCACGTGCGTTGTCAGTTCGGTACTGAGCGTGTCGGCCAGCAGTTGCGCCCAGAACGGGCTGCGCGAGCCACCGCCCACAAATGACAGCGATGCGACCTGCGTGCCGGCCGCGCGCAATGCATCCAGGCCGTCGGCCATGCCGAAGGCCACGCCTTCGATCACGGCGTAGCCGAGCGCGGCGCGGTCGCTGGCGTGCGTGAGGTTGTGGAAATGCCCCTGCGCGAGTGCATCGTTGTGCGGCGTGCGCTCGCCCGACAGGTAAGGCAGGAAGAACGGCGCGGATTCGCGCGCGGGTTCGGGCAGCGCGGCAATCTCTTCGAGCAGCGTGGCTTCGTGCACGCTGGTCAGCCGGCAGAACCAGCGCAGGCAGCTTGCGGCGGAAAGCATCACGCTCATCTGGTGCCAGCGTTCGGGCAGCGCGTGACAGAAGGCATGGACGGCCTGTGCGGGGTTGGGGTGGAAGCGGTCGTTGACCACGAAGATCACACCCGACGTGCCCAGCGACAGGAAGCCGTCGCCCGGCTGCGTCGCGCCGATGCCCACGGCGCTGGCCGCGCCGTCGCCACCGCCGCCGGCCACGATGACGTCAGGCGCCAGGCCCCACGCATCGGCCACCTCGGGCAGCAACGTGCCACTGGCGGCGCTGCCTTCCACGAGCCGCGGCATGTGCCGGCGCGACAGCCCCGTCGCGGCCAGCAGTTCGTCAGACCAGGTGCGCCGCGCCACGTCCAGCCACAGCGTGCCGCCGGCATCCGACGGGTCTGACGCGCGCTCGCCCGTCAGGCGCAGGCGCAGATAGTCCTTGGGCAACAGCACGCAGTCGATGGCGTCGAAGACCGCCGGCTCATGACGCGCGCTCCACAGCAGCTTGGGCGCAGTGAACCCGGGCATCGCCAGGTTGCCGGCAATGGCGTGCAGGCTGGGCACGCGGCGTGTCAGCTCGAGACATTCGGCGGTGCTGCGCGTGTCGTTCCACAGGATGGCCGGCCGCAAGACGCGGTTGCGCGCATCGAGCAGCACGGCACCGTGCATCTGGCCCGACAGCCCGATGGCGCGCGTGGCGGCAAACGCACGCGGCGCCACGCTGCGCAATTTGCCGATGGCCGCGCACGTGGCCTGCCACCAGTCGTCAGGCGATTGCTCTGCCCAGCCCACCTGCGGCCGCGACACGGTCAGCGCTTCGCCGGCCGTGCCGACGATGCTGCCCGCTGCGTCCAGCAGCAGCACTTTGACTTCGGAGGTGCCGAGATCGATGCCGAGGTACATGGGGCCGCCGGGTCCGGTTGTGTGAGGCGTCGATTGTCGCGCGTATCCGTTCGTCGTCAACCGGCGGTGGCAGCCTGCTCGATCCCGAGCCACGCGCGCACACGCCCCACCGCATCGCGGACGAGGCCTGTGAGCGGTGGCGTTCCAGCGAGGCTGCCCCACAGTGCGGCGTTCTGGCAGTACACGGCGACGGGGTCGGGCGCATCGAGCATGGCGCGGGCGGCGGCAGGGTCGAACTGGCCGTCCTGGTAGGCATACGGCAGCGCACCGGCGCCCCATCGCTCCAGAAACACGAAGAACAGCGCCGGCAGCATCGCCGTGGCGAGCGGCGCATGACCGCGCGCGAGCGACTCCACCAGCGTCGGCGTGATGAAGCCGGGAATCTTCGAGAAGCCGTCGGCCGCCACACGCTGGTTCGTGTCGCCGATGTGCGGATTGGCAAAGCGGTCGAGCACGGTGTCGCGGTAGGCAGCCAGGTCGACGGGGCTCGGTGTCAGGCAGGGGATGACGTCGTGCGTGACGTAGTCCCACGCCATGCGGCGGATGGACGGTACGGCCACGCTTTCGTCGATGGTGCGCAGGCCCAGCAGCGTGCCGGCCCACGCGATGCAGCTATGGCTGGCGTTGAGCACGCGGATCTTCGCCTCCTCATACGGCAGCACGGTGCTCACGAACTTCACCCCCACGCGTTCCAGCGCGGGCCGGCCAGCGCGGAAATCGTCCTCGACCACCCATTGCACGAAGGTCTCGGCCATGACGGGGCACCGGTCTTGCCAGCCGGTGTGCGCGGCCACGCGCTCGCGCAGGATATCGGTCGGGCGTGGGGTGATCCGGTCGACCATGGTATTGGGCGTGCTGGCGTGGGTGTCCAGCCATGCAACGAGATCGTCGTCGCCGTGCAGCGTGAGGAACTGGCGCAGGCCGTGCGCGACGCGCTCGCCGTTGTGGCGCAGGTTGTCGCAGTTGAGCAGGGTGACCGGTGCGCCGCCGCGGCGCATGCGCTGGCGCAGCACGCGTGCGAGCGCGCCGTACAGCGTGCAGGCGCCGCCGCGCAGGTCAGTCGCAATGTCGGGCTGCGTGGTGTCGAGCTGGTGCTGCTGGTCGAGGTAGTAGCCGCCTTCCGTGACTGTGAAGGAGATCACGCGTGTCTCGGGCGCGCCCCCGATTTCGCACACCGCAGCGAGGTCGGCATCCCAGGGCACGATGGTATCGATGGACGTGATGCGCTCGTACGCGCGATGGCCGGCGGTGTCCACCGTCTCCAGCGTGTAAGCGCCGTGCTGCGCGGCCAGGTCGTGCAGCAGCGTTGCGGCATCGTTGCGGATGTTGGCCAGGGCAAGACGCCATGGGGCATCCCCGGCCTCGCGCAGGCGATGCAGGTACCACGCCTGATGCGCGCGATGGAACGAGCCGGCCCCCAGGTGCAGCCAGGTGGAAGAAGCGTTGGAAGAAGGCATGAGCGTGGGCGTGGAGCGTTGCAGGTCAGGCGGCCAGTTGGGTTTGCAGGCGCGGCAGCGCGCGGCCCTCGGCATCGAACAGATGGCAGTGCGCGGCATCCGCAGCCACGCTGATGGCGCTGCCGTGCGCCAGCCTGGTCGACTCCGGCACGCGCAGCACGAGGCCGTCGGGCGCGGCCTCGCAGTCGGCATGCAGGTACGCCACATCGCCCAGGGATTCGATGTGCGTGACCGACGCCCGCATCGCGCCGGCCGCATCAAGATGCAGATGCTCCGGCCGAACGCCCAGCGTGACGGCATCGCCCGCGCGCAACGCGCCTGGCGACACCGCCACACGCTGCTGGCCGCCCGCAAGCGCCACGTCCACGCCCGACGCATCGGCACGCACGACGCTGCCGCGCAGGAAGTTCATCTTTGGCGAGCCGATGAAGCCCGCGACGAACTCGCTGGCCGGATGGTGATAGAGGGTCTGCGGCGAGCCGACCTGCTCGATACGGCCATCGCGCAGCACGACGATCTTGTCGGCCAGCGTCATGGCTTCGACCTGGTCGTGCGTGACGTAGATCATGGTCGTCTTGAGCGCATCGTGCAGGCGCGCAAACTCCAGGCGCATCTTCACGCGCAGCGCGGCATCGAGGTTGGAGAGCGGCTCGTCGAACAGGAAGACCTTGGGCTCTCGCGTGATGGCCCGGCCGATGGCAACGCGCTGGCGCTGACCCCCGGAGAGCTGCCGTGGCTTGCGATCGAGCAGCGCGTCGATGTGCAGTACCTCGGCGGCGCGGCGCACGGCGGCGTCGATGGCCTCGCGCTTCATCCCCGAGAGCTTCAGACCGAAGGCCATGTTGTCGTACACGCTCATGTGCGGATACAGCGCGTACGACTGAAACACCATCGCAATGCCGCGCTTGGCCGGTACCACGTCGTTGACGCGCGTATCGCCGATCAGCAGGTCGCCGCCGTCGATGTCCTCCAGGCCGGCAATCGTGCGCAGCAGGGTGGACTTGCCGCAGCCCGAGGGCCCGACGAAGACGACGAATTCACCGTCGGCAATGTCGAGGTTGATGTTGTGCAGGACGGTGTTCTGTTCGTAGCGCTTTTGCAGATTGCGCAGAGTGAGGCTGGCCATGGGGCGTCTCCTTGGGCGTACTCGATCTTCGATCTTCGGTATGCGATATGTGGCTCAGGCGGGCGTGGCGAGTGTCGACGTCAGGGCGTCGGCCAGGGCGCGCATGTCGGTAAAGACGTAGCGTGCGCCCGCGGCCAGCAGGCGCTGCGTGGCAACGGCCGGCGCGTGTGCAACGCCGGCAAAGCCGAACACCGTCAGGCCGGCGGCGCGGGCGGCGCGCACCCCGGTGTCGCTGTCTTCGATGGCCAGGCAATGCACGGGTGCTGCACCGAGGCCTGCGCACGCCGCGAGGTACACGTCCGGCGCCGGCTTGGGTTGGGGCATTTCGTAGGCGCTGTAGATGTGCTCGCCGAACACGTCGCGCAGGCCGGCGCGCACGAGGCTGGCTTCAATGCGCGGGCGGCTGCTGTTGCTTGCCACTGCCTTGGGCTGCGGCACGGTGGCGAGCAGCTTGGCGATGCCAGGCACCGGCTGCGATTGCGTGGCGCAGTCGTGCTCGACGTCTGCAAGGACGCTTGCCAGC
This sequence comes from Ralstonia mannitolilytica, assembly GCF_905397375.1. GTDB lineage: Bacteria > Pseudomonadota > Gammaproteobacteria > Burkholderiales > Burkholderiaceae > Ralstonia > Ralstonia mannitolilytica. The sequence continues at coordinate 238,895 of NZ_CAJPVG010000001.1, read as the reverse complement.
TCAGCATCCGAGAGCCTCAGGCCGATGCTGCCTTGCAGCTCGTCGAGCAGTGCCACCGTGTTCATGCCCAGGCGCGGTTCGAGCATCTCCTCGAGCGCGGCCGGCGAGAGGTGCGGCACGTGCGGACCGAGCGTGCGGATCAGCGCGCGCAGCGCCACGGATTCGCTGTCGATCAGCACACCGTCGCAGTCGCAGATCAGGTAGGCGGGGGCGCGCACGTCGGTCTGCGTCATCGTCACTTCACGGCTCCGAACGTCAGGCCACGCACGAGTTGTCGCTGCGCCAGCCAGCCCAGCACGAGGATCGGCGCAATCGCCAGCACAGACGCGGCGGAGAGCTTGGCCCAGAACAGGCCTTCAGGGTTCGAGTACGACGCGATGAACACGGTGAGCGGCGCCGCGTCGATGCTGGTCAGGTTCAGGCTCCAGAAGGCTTCGTTCCACGACAGGATCAGCAAAAGCAGCGCGGTGGAGGCGAGCCCCGGCAGCATCGTCGGCAGCAGCACGTAGACGAGTTCCTGCCAGAGGTTGGCGCCGTCCATGCGCGCGGCCTCGAGAATCTCGCGCGGCACGTCGTTGCAGTAGGTGAAGACCATCCAGACGGCAATCGGCAGGTTGGCGAGCGTGTAGACAATGACGAGCGCCGTGATGGAATCTAGCAGCCCCGCCGTCTTTGCCAGTAGGTACACCGGCAGCAGTACGCCCACGGCCGGCATCATCTTGGTGGAGAGCATCCACAGCAGCACCTGCTGCGTGCGCCTGTTCGGGAAGAACGCCATCGCATAGCCCGCCGGGATGGCAATCGCCAGGGCCAGCAGCGTGGAGATGGCCGATACCGCCAGCGAGTTGCCGAGGAAGCTCGGGTAGTGCGCGCGCTCCAGCACCTCGCGGAAGCTGTCGAGCGTGGGCGTGAACAACAGCGTGGGCGTATAGGCGTCCTGCTCGGTCTTGAAGGCCGTCAGCGCTGCCCAGGCGATAGGGAAGAACAGCGCCAGGGCGATCGTCCAAGCCAGTACGCCAGCCAGCCGGGTGCGCCAGGTGGAAGTCAGCGTGCTCATTGCTCGTGCACTCCTTTCAGGTTGCGGGCCAGCATGCGCACGAGGAAGAACGCCACGACGTTTGCCAGCACCACGGCCACGATGCCGCCGGCCGACGCGATGCCGATGTCGAACTGCTGCAGGCCGAGGCTGTAGACGAAGTACGCAAGGTTGGTGGTGGCGGTGCCGGGGCCGCCTGCTGTGGTGGTGTGGATCTCGGCAAAGATGGAGAGCAGGAAGATGGTCTCGATCATCACGACCACGGCAATCGCACGCTTGAGGTGCGGCAGCACGATGTGCCAGAAGATGCGCACGGGGCTCGCGCCGTCGAGCTGCGCGGCTTCCTTCTGCTCTGGATCGAGCGATTGCAGCGCCGTCAGCAGGATCAGGAACGCAAACGGCGTCCACTGCCACGCCACGATGATGATGATCGAGAGCATCGGATGCGTCGCCAGCCAGTCCACCGGCTCGGCGCCGAACAGCCGCGCCACCCAGGCGGCCAGGCCGTACACCGGGTGCAGCATCATGTTCTTCCAGATGAGCGCCGCCACGGTCGGCATGACGAAGAACGGGCTGATGGCGAGAATGCGGGCCACACCGCGCCCCGCAAATGGTTGATCGAACAGCACCGCCAGCAACGTGCCCGCCACCACACTGATGACCAGCACCGACCCGATCAGCACCAGCGTGTTGGTGATGGCGGGCCAGAAGGCGGGGTCTTCGACCAGGAAGCGGTAGTTGTCGAGCCCTGCCAGGCCGGTCTGGTCGGGGTTGAGCAGGTTGTAGCGGCTGACGGAGAAATACAGCGTCATCGCCAGCGGCACGATCATCCACAGCAGCAGCACCAGCACCGATGGCGAGACCAGCAGCGTCGGCAGCCAGCGCCGCGTGCGCTGCGGCTGTGCCGGCGCCGACACCGGTGACGGCGTGCCGCCGACGCCGTTCACGTGCGATTCCAATGCGTGTTCCATGAGACCTCCGGGCGCAGCCGCCGCTGCATTACTTCAGATAGCCGCCTTGGCGCATGGCGCGCTGCGCCTGCGATTGCGACGTCCGCAGCGCATCCTCCACGGTCGTCTTGCCGGCGAGCGCGCCCGCAATCGCCTGCCCCACCACCGTGCCCAGCGACTGGAACTCCGGAATGGTCACGAACTGCACGCCGGTGTACGGAACCTTCTGCGCGGATGGATCGTTCGGGTTGGCCGTCTCGATGGCGTGGCGCACGAAGCCTGAGAACGGCGCGGCCTTCTGGTAAGCCGGGTCGTCATACGTCGATGCGCGCGTGCCGGGCGGCACCTCGCCCCAGCCCTGTGCCTTGGCGACCGCGCGGATGTAGTCCTTCGAAGTCGCCCACGCCGCGAACGTCTTGGCGGCTTCGGGTGATTTCGACGACTTGGGCACCGCCAGCGCCCAGATCCACAGCCAGTGCGAGCCCTTCGGCGTGCTGGCGATCGGCGCGTTGGCAAAGCCCACCTTGTCGGCGACCTTGGAATCCTTCGCGCTGCTGACCATGCCGGCCGCGACGGTGGCGTCGATCCACATGCCGCACTTGCCGCCCGAGAACAGCACGAGGTTTTCGTTGAAGCCGTTGCTGCTGGCGCCGGGCGGGCCGTATTTCTTCAGCAGGTCGACATAGGTGTTGACCGCCTGCTTCCACTGCGGCGTGTCGATGGTCGGCTGCCACTTCTCGTCGAACCAGCGGCCGCCGAACGTATTGACCATGGTGGACACGAGGGCGATGTTCTCGCCCCAGCCCGCGCGCCCGCGCAGGCAGATGCCGTAGACGCCCCTGGCCGGGTCATGCAGCTTGGCGGCAAATCTGGCGATGTCGTCATACGTCGGCTGCTCGGGCATCTTCAGGCCGGCGGCGTTGAAGAGGTCACGCCGGTAGTACGTCATCGAACTTTCGGCATAGAACGGCACGGCGTACAGCTTGCCGTCTTGCGACAGGCCCTCGCGCACGGTGGGCAGCAGGTCGGTCGTGTCGTAGCCGGCGGGCATGTCCAGCGGGACGAGCCAGCCCTTCTTTGCCCACAGCGGCGCTTCGTAGCCGCCGATCGTCATCAGATCGAACTGGCCGCTGCCCGTCGCGATGTCGGTGGTCACGCGCTGGCGCAGCACGCCTTCTTCGAGCGTGACCCAGCGCAGCTTGATGTCGGGGTGGGCCTGCTCGAACTGGCTGGAGAGCTTTTGCAGCACGATCATGTCGGGGTTGTTGATCGTGGCGATCGTGAGCGTGGTGGGCGCGGCGTGCACCGCGGCTGCACAGAACGTGTGGAATGCGGGGAGGGCCGCGAAGACAGCCAGCCTGAAGACATGAGATGGGCGGGCCATCCCGCGCAAGAACGTGCGGAACATGCAGTCGTCTCCTTTTTGGAATGTGGCGATGCGGCCGCATCGCCTGGACAAGAGGTCTGAATTGAGCAATTGTCCTTGTTGTGAGCAAATAATCGGATGCGGTATCGCACTTGTCAAGCAAATGCTCGTTCGTGGAGCAAAAGCGCGATACAGTACACCGTATCGCCAAGGTTCTAGCCAGAGGAGACGCTGCGTGTCCAAGCAGCAAGAGAAACGAGATCAGGCCGCTCGCGCGGCGTGGCTGTACTACGTGGGCAACCACACGCAGCAGGACATCGCCGAGCAACTCGGGGTGTCGCGCCAGATCGCCCAGCGGTTGATCGCCTACGCGGTGGAGCATGGGCTGGTGAAGGTCCGCGTGACGCACCCTGTGTCAGCGTGCCTGGAACTGGCGGAAAGCCTGCGCAGCCGCTTCCGGCTGGAGGCCTGCCACGTGGTGCCGACCGCCGCCGACAGCGCGGAAGCGGTACAGCGCATGATTGCCGTGGCGGCTGCCGAGACCATGGAGCGCCACCTGCTGGCCGAGGCGCCGCGCGTGGTCAGCGTCGGCTCGGGACGCACGTTGCGCGCCGCCATCGATCAGCTGCCGGATCTCGACCGCCCGCAGCACCGCATCGTCTCGATGGTGGGGGCGATTGCCGCGGACGGCTCGTCCAATCGTTACGACGTCGCGCTGGCTGCCGCTGAGAAAACCCGCAGCCGCTACTACCTGCTGCCCGCGCCGCTGGTGGCCGACAGTGCGGAAGACACGCGCCAGTGGTGCCAGCACCGCCTCTACGGCGTGGTCGCAGACCTGGCCGCGCAGGCGGATGTCACCTTCATCGGCGTCGGCACGATCGGGCCGGGGTGCGCATTGCAGGTCGACGGCTTCATCACTGCGCAAGACGTCGACGACCTGCTCGCGCACGGTGCCGCTGGCGAACTGATCGGCCGGCCGATCGATGCGCAAGGGCGCCTGCTCGACCTGCCGCTGCAAACGCGCATCACGAGCTTGCCGCTGCAGCCGATGCCCGCGCACCCGGTGATCGCCATGGCGGGGGGCGTTGCCAAGGCGGGCGCGATTGCGGCCGCCCTGCGCGGCGGGTGGCTGACTGGCCTGGTGACCGACGAAGCTTGCGCGCAGCGGATTCTTGAACTGGATTGAACCCGTACCCGCGCAGACCTTTCAGCGCGTTGGCGGCGGCAGCACGGGCGTGACCGTAAACCCGCGTGCCGCCAGCAGTGCCGGAATGCCCTTGGGGCCGATCATGTGCAGGGCCCCGACGGCGCCGAACACCCGCTGGCCGCTGGCGTGCACCTTGGCGATGTTCTCGGCCATGGCGCGGTTGCGGTTCGTGACCAGGCGCTGGAACGCGCGCTTGTCGGAGCGCGTTTTCAGGCAGTCGCACCACTGCGGATAGCGCTCGAGCGTACCGATGTCGCTGTCGGCCCATGCGTTGGCGAGCGTCAACGTCTGCGTGCGCGCCTCGCCCGATTCAATCGCGTCGAGCACCGTATCGAACTGCTGTGCGAGCTCGTTTTTCGGCACGATTTCGTTGAGCACGCGCACCTGCTGGGCGAGGGTTTCGAGTGGCACGACGGGCAGGCGCCGGCTTTTTGCGTAGGTGGTCAGGAAGAGGTCGATGCCGAAATCCGGATACAGGCCATCGGTTCGGACGCCCAGCACCGCCAGCGATGCCAGCTGCATGGTCGGCTGGAACTTGCGGATCTGCGTGAGGGCCGTGTCGGGCAGGCATGCGGCGGCGAGCAGCTTGTTGAAGCGTTCTCCGCGGCGCCCCGCAAGGAGTTGCCGGTCTTCGCTCGTATTGCGCGCGGCGGGCGCCTTGCCGGCGGTGTCCTTGTTGAGCAGGTCGAGTTCCAGCGCGACGGCGTCCACCTGCTGGAGCGCCTCCCGGATGGCGGGGCCGGGCAGCATCCAGTCTGCGCGCGCGACGTGGATGGTGCCGTAGAGCCACGATGTGTGGCCGTTCCTTTCAATGCGCCAGAGCAGTCCGTGGTCGGTGGCGCGCTGGGCGGCGGCGGCCCAGCCGTCCTGGGGGATGAAGCTCGAGGCGGGCGGCGGGCAGTGTGCGGCGGCGGATGCCGGTGCATCCTGCGCGGCTGCGCTGCCGATGCCCGTCAGCAGGCAGAACGCGGCCGCGAGCGCGCGCCATGTGGTGCGGTTGCGTGGCATGTGGCGGCTCCCCGAAATGTTGTTGTGGTGGTCGTTGCAGTGTAGCGGGCGGGGGCGATCGTTCAATCGTCGCGACGGTCGACCTACTCGCTCAAGCGCGGCGGCACGGCGTGTGCGGCGCGTGTCTCGCGAAACCACAGCGCCAGGCTTTCGTCTTCGAGCGCATAGGCGCCGCGCGATTCCTTCCAGATGAGGTTCTTGTCGCGCAACGCATCGAGCGCGGCCTGCACCGTCGCGGTCGAGAACTCGCTGTGGCCCAGCTTTGCGGCATACGCCTTCATCGATTCTTCGGAGAACGGCGAATAGCCCGGCCCGCGCTCGATCAGCACGGCCAGCACGGCGCGCTGGATCTCGGTCAGCGCAGCGTAATCGCTTTCGATCTCGCCCCAGATGCGGTCCCGGATGCCCTGGGCGCCTCGCTTGAGCAGCTCGCCCAGGTTGGCCGCCTCGCCGAGCTCGAGCGCAATTTCGCTGACGATGCCCTTGAGCATCTCGGGCCGGTGTCCGACCAGCTGGAAGGCGGCGAACATGTCGTCTTCCTTGAACTGGTTGTTGGGCGCGAGGTGCTGGTTGACCCACGCGGTGTACGCCGACACATACGGCCGCCCCAGCAGCGGGAAATTCGTCACGCGCGAGCCGAAGAACGGCTGCGTGCGGTTGAGCAGCAGGTTGGCCAGCTTGTCACGGTTCGACCCCGTAAAGACGAGGAACAGGCGCGGCTCCGCCACCCCCTGGTTCATCTGGTCGCGCGCGGCCTTGAGCGCGAACATGGCATTGGTGCCCGCCTCGGTGGACAGCGCGTGCTGCGCCTCGTCGATGATCAGCACGATGGGCCGGCGCGCTGCCTTGTACAGCACATCGAGCGCATCGGCCAGCGTGATTCCCGGCGGCAGGCCGATCTTGCCGAGGTTGAACGTGAAGGTGCGCAGCACGTCTACCTTTTCCATGCCGGCCTGCTTGGCGAGCTTGGCGATGGGCCCGTCGAACTCGGCCAGCTTCGATTTGATGGCGTCGGCAATGAGCAGGCCCGGGTCGCGGGCGCGGTCGGCCCACAAATCGACGTAGATGGCGATCCACTTGCGGCGCTCGACCTCGGGCACCAGGTCTTCGCGCAGGAACGTGCTTTTGCCGGTGCGCCGGGGCGCAGCCAAGAATAGGCCGGAGCGCGCGTCGGCCAGGCCCTTGCCTTCCAGGCTGTCGCACAGCGTGTTGGCAAGGTCCTGGCGGTGGAAGTTGAAGCGGCCGGTGTCGGTGTCTGAATCCATCGGGTGCCCCGTTTTAGACCTGATTATGTAAGTCGGTATAAATTATAGTCAATCCAATAATTAAGGCTAATTCAGTCGGCTTGCCGGGAAAACACGCGTTGCGCGGCAGGACGTCGCAGGACAAACGTGAATTGTTGTGCAGCGCTATACTCGCCGGATTCCCTCGCCATCCCCATGCTCCATCGCCGCTGGCTCTTCCTCGTCTGGCTTGCGACCGTACTGAACGTACTGTCGCCGGTGCTCGCGTCTGCCCGCGCGGCGCAGACCGGCACGCTCGCCGTCGAGCTTTGCAGCGCCACGGCTGCGCATGGCAGCACGGTCGAGATTGCCGTCGACCTGCCAGGCGATGGCGCCCGCGCCGACGACGCTGCCGCGCACCACGGCGTGGCGCATTGCCTGTATTGCCCGGGCTTTGCCGCCGGGTTTGCGCTGGCGGCCGCGCCGGCGCTGGATGTTCCTACCGCGCATTTCGTCTATCGCGTGCGGCAGCCGGCCAGCCCGGCACCCGTGTACGCGCGCAGTGCGCTGCGCGTAGCCGATTCGCGCGCGCCTCCGCTGTCTTCGCCGTTGTCGAACTGACGCGCCCGCGGGAGTGAGTCTCGCGGCGCCTGTGCGCCTGGCCCACGCATGGCCGGCGCCATCGCAACCCCGGAGACCACCCCGATGTCATCCTACAAGCGCATTGCCGCCGCGCGGCCCCGGCGCACGCTGGCGTGCCGTGCAGCGCTGGCCCTGAGCGCAGCGGCGCCGCTGTCCGCCTTTGCCGCGGACGAGGCGACGCCCGCGCCCGCGACGCAGGAACTCGCGCCCACCGTCGTGCGCGCCAGCACCGCCCGCGCGCCCTTTGCCCCCAGCACGCCGGCCGTCGTGCAGAGCGTCACGGCCGATCAACTGGCCGACCGCAACGTCGTCACCACCGAAGACGCCGTCAAATACCAGCCCAACGTGATGGTGCGCCGCCGCTTCATTGGCGACCGCAACTCCATCTTCGCGGGGCGCGATTTCAACGAGTTGCAGAGCGCGCGCGGCCTGCTGTACGCCGACGGCATCCTGCTCTCGAACCTGCTGGGCTCGGGCTACAGCTATCCGCCGCGCTGGTCGATGATCGGGCCGGACGACCTGGCGCGGGTCGACATCCTGTACGGGCCGTTCTCGGCGCTGCTGCCCGGCAATTCGATGGGCACGACCATCGCGCTGACGCTGCGCCGCCCCGAGACCTTCGAGGCCGCCGCCCAGACGCAGGTGATGAGCCAGCACTACAACGATGCGTACGGTTTCTCGCGCACCGTCACCGGCAACCACGAGAGCGCGTCGCTGGGCGACCGCATCGGCAGGTTCTGGTATGCGGTGTCGGTGGACCGGCTCGAGAACGACAGCCAGCCGATGCAGTACGCCACGCCCAATTCCGCGTTCAATGCGTCGGCGGGCGTGCCGGTGCCTGTCACGGGCGCCATGACGGACCGCGGCCCCAACGGCCAGCCGCGTGTGATTCTCGGCCCGCAGATGCTCGAGCGCACACAGCAACTGCAGGAAACGGTGCGCCTCGGCTATGTCTTCAGCGACAGCCTCGAAGCGTCGTTCATGCTCGGCCACTGGGAGAACCACTTCAGCGACCAGGCCGTCAGCTTCCTTCGCGATGCCGCCGGCAATCCGGTCACCGGCGGCAATGTGCTGATCAACGGCACGCGCTACACCATTGCGCAGAACGCCTTCGCCCCGCAGAACGGCGACCAGGAAAACTGGCTCTACGGGCTGGGTGTGAAGGGCAGGCTCGGCGGCTGGAAGATCGACACCAATGCGTCGGCCTACAACGTCACGCGCGACATCCTGCGGGCGTCCAACACGGCGGCGGGCGGCGGGCCCGGCACGGTGTTCTACGGCGACGGCACGGGCTGGTCCAACCTCGACGTCAAGGCCACGTCGCCCATGGTGGCGGGCCATACGTTCACGACCGGCTACCACTACGACCAGTACCACCTGCGCAACCAGACCTTCAATGCGACGAACTGGTCGGCCGAAACGGTGTCCACGCTGAAATCCGGCTACCAGGGCGATACCCAGACGCAGGCCGTCTTCCTGCAGGACGCCTGGGCCTTTGCGCCGCGCTGGCTCGCCACGCTGGGCCTGCGCTACGAGAACTGGCGCGCCTACAACGGCCAGCTCGGCAACGGCAGCACCACGCTCGGCTATGCCAGCCGCACCGAAGACGCGTTCTCGCCCAAGGCGGCCCTCCAATGGCAGGCCACGCAAGACACGCTGCTGCGGCTCTCATACGGCCGGGCGGTGCGTTTCCCGACGGTCGCCGAGCTGTTCCAGGGCACCATCAGCGGCAACACCATCGTCAACAACGACCCGAACCTCAAGCCCGAACGCGCGAACGACTTCGACTTCACCGTCGAGCAGGCCGTGCCGTACGGCATGCTGCGCACGAGCCTCTTCCAGAGCGACGTGCGCGACAGCATCTATACGCAGACCAACATCCTCGTCACGCCGAATGTGACGAATGTGCAGAACGTCGACCGCGTGCGCACGCGCGGCATCGAGCTTGCGTATTCCGGGCAGAACGTGCTGCAAGACCTTGGTGTGCGCGGCGTCGATGTGGAAGCCAATGTCGCGTTCACGCAATCGAAGACGCTGGCCGACGCAGCCAACCCCACGTATGTCGACAAGACGTGGCCGCGCATGCCGCGTGTGCGCGCCAACCTGTTTGCCAGCTGGCATGCGACGCCCGACTGGACACTGGGCGCGGGCGTGCGCTATTCCGGCCGGCAGTACGGCACGCTCGACAACACCGATGTGCTGCCGAATGTCTACGGCGGCACCAGCAGTTTCTTCACCGTCGACCTCAAAGCCAGCTACCGTATCGACAGGCATTTCACGCTGGCGCTGGGCGTCGACAACCTGACCGATCGGCGGTACTTCGTGTACCACCCGTATCCGTCGCGCACGTTCTATGGACAACTGAAATGGCGTCTGTAATGCACTCGATTCCGCGCTGGGCGGCCGGCCTGTTCCTGGCCCTGGCCGTGATGGCGGCCGGCGCTCACGAAGGCCACGACCACGGTGCGATGGCCGGAAAGGGGGTCGCCAAGCCGCAACTCGCGACCACGGCCGCGTTTGACAAGGCCGGTCGCCTTTGGGTGACGTGGGCGGAAGGGCAGCATGTCGTGGTGGCCTCGTCCGATGACCTCGGCAAGACGCTTTCCAGGCCGCAGCGCGTGAACCCGCAACCCGAGCCGATCTACACCGACGGCGAGAACCGCCCGAAGGTCATCGCGAGCCCGGACGGCGCGCTGTATGTGAGCTGGTCGCGGCCGCTCGATGCGCCGTACACGGGTTTCGTGCGCTTCTCGCGCTCGCTGGACGGCGGCAGGACATGGAGCGTGCCGGTCACGGTGCACCATGATCGCCAGCCCATCACGCATCGCTTCGACTCGATGGCGGTGGACAGCGCGGGCCGCATCTTCGTCACGTGGATCGACAAGCGCGACCTGCTGCGTGCGCAGGCCGCCCGGCAGCCGTATGACGGGGCGGCGGTCTACTACACGGTGTCGACCGACCGCGGCGCCACGTTCGCGCCCGAACGCAAGGTCATCGACCAGACCTGCGAGTGCTGCCGCATCGCGCTGGTGCCGGACGCCGACGGGCACATGCTGGCGCTGTGGCGCAACGTGTTTGCCGGGCAGATCCGCGACCATGCGCTGACGACATTGCCAATCGGTAACACGCCGCCGGTCATCACGCGCGCGACGTTCTCGGACTGGCGTGTGGATGCGTGCCCGCACCACGGCCCCGCGCTGGCCGTCACGCCCGACGGTGTGCGGCACATGGCGTGGTTTTCCGTGGTGAACGGCAAGCCGGGTTTGTTCTACAGCCGTCTTGCCGCTGACGGCAAACCGATCGGCGGCGCGTGGCCATTTGCCGGTTCGGCACAGGCGGGTGCGCAGGCATCGCATCCGGCGCTGCTGGCCGCAGACGGCGCGCTGTGGCTCGCGTGGAAGCAATTTGCCGGCGACCGCATGCAGATCGTGCTGCGCAAGTCCACCGACGGCGGCGCGCATTGGACGATGCCCGTAAACGTGGCCGACGCCGCTGGCGGAAGCGACCACCCGCAACTGCTCGCGGGCAACGGGCACGTCTACCTGTCGTGGCGCACGCAGGTCGAGGGCTACCGGCTGATCGACGTGGCGGGCGTGGTTCCGGCCACCGCAACCCAGGAGGCATCGCAATGACCGTACGGTACCAATCGTTGGCGTTGGGAATGGCGCTGTGGGCCGCAGCCGTTGCGGTGCAGGCCGCCGAAGCGCTGCAGTTCCGGCCGTTGCATGCACGCGATGTGCCGGCCTTGTTGCAGACGCCGCAAGCGCGGCCGCGCATCGTCGAGATCTGGTCGCTCGACTGCAGCTACTGCCGCGAGAACATCGCCCGCATCGCCCAGTGGCGGCGCGCTGCCGGGCGCAACGTCGATGTGGTGATGGTCGCCATGGACGGCCCCGAACAGGCCGAGATGCTGAACCGCGCGCTCGCGCCCCTGGCCCGCGACAGCAAGATCGGCCTTGCCCATGTGCCGCAGTACGCGAATGCGGAGGACATACCGGAGCGCCTGCGTGCCGCACTCGACCCCGGCTGGCAGGGCGAGATGCCGCGCACGATCATCCTGCGCCCCGACGGCAAGCGTCATGCATCGAGCGGCTTGCTCACGCCGCAGGCCTTGGATGCCGCGCTCAGGGATTGACCAGGAAATGGCGCAGACCCCCCTCGTTGTTGGGGTATGGCGGGGTGGGCGCCCTTTTTATAATGGCGACGCTTTGTGAATTCCGGCGCATTGCTCGTTCACAAAGCACACCCGACCATCTTTCGTCGTCAAAGGCTGAAGATGTTAAGCCCGCCCGCCCCCCGGCCCGCGGGCTTTTTCTTTGCCTCGCGTGTGCGCATGGAACGGTCCGCGCGTTGGGTATGTGAACACATCCTCATCTGCGCCGTGGCGCCAGCGACGCCGCGCGTTCAACGCGCTGGGGTCTGCGATGAAGCCGAGGATGGCGCCGATGTCGGGCCGGCTCCCTCGGACGCCGCGCCCAGGCCAAGCGCGGTTGCAGCGAGCAGGACCGCCACACCGCGTGCGAGGTAAAACACCGTCTGTGCGCCGACGCTGTCGGGCTTGCGCGGCGCTGGCTCGCCCGCGTGCCCATGCCAGGCACCCCGCGCGGCGTAGCGGGACGCATGCAAGGGGGCCACATCTCGGCAGGCGCGTGGCGCGGTTGTGCGGTGATTCGGATGCCGTGGCGCGTGCGGCATGGCAGTGCTCCTCAAGCGTGCGACCAGGCGCGCCAGAACAGCAGCGCCGTCATCGAAAAGCCGAAGGTCGAAATCAGTGCCCGAACCACGGGTGCCGGCAAACGCTTGCCCACGTGCGCGCCGAGGTAGCCACCGAGCGCGGCGGCCACCAGCATGATGAGCGTCTGCGGCCACCACACCATCCTGGCCAGCGCAAAGCACAGCACGGCGACGAGGTTGGTCGCCCCCACCAGCAACGTACGCGAGGCGTTCAATGCTCTGATGTCGTCGTGGCCGAACAGTGCCCACACCGCCATCATCATGATGCCGACCGCGCCGCCAAAGTAGCCGCCGTAGATGGCCAGGCCGCCTTGTGCGACCAGCAGCGTCGTGCGGCCGATGTGTACGCGCCGGCGCAGCCACGCACCCGCCTGCCTTCCGAAGGTAAACGCGAGCGACCCCACCAGCAGCAGCCACGGCACGATGAAGTCGAACGCGCGCGACGAGGTGTTCATCAGCAACAGCGCGCCGAGCAGGCCGCCCGCCAGGCTGACCCCCACCATGGCCCGCATCGGCACGTGCTGGAAGCCACGGTAGTCGGAGCGATAGGCCCATGCCGATGTCGCCGCGCCGGGCAGCAGCGCCACCGTGCTCGACGCATTGGCGAAGACCGACGGCACACCTGCAAACATCAGCGCCGGCAGGGTGACGAACGAGCCGCCGCCGGCCAGCGCATTCATCATGCCGGCAAGCAGGCCGGCGCCAAAGAGCAGCAGCGGGGCAGATTCCATGGGGCGCAGGGTCTCGTTGTCGTTCTGGAGGATGGCTCAGTTTCTGCCACTGGCAGCCACGAGACAATCTGCGATACATTGACCGAGCCTCAGGCTGACACTGAGGCTGATGCCTCTCCTGAGACTTGCCGTGCGCTTCGACCTGACCGATCTGCGACTCTTCCTGTACACCGCCGAGGCCGGCAGCATCACCGCCGGCGCCGCGCGCGCGCATCTCACGCTGGCCTCGGCCAGTGCGCGCATCCGCGGCATGGAAGACGCGCTCGGCGTGCCGCTGCTCACGCGCAACCGCCGCGGCGTCGAGACCACGGCGGCCGGCCGCACGCTCATGCACCACGCCCGCGTCGTGCTGCAGCAGATGGACCGCATGCGCGGCGAGCTCGGCGAGTATGCGCGTGGCCTGAAGGGCTACGTGCGGCTGCTGTCCAACACCGCCGCCATGACGGAGTTCCTGCCCGAGGCGCTCAGCGCGTTCCTGGCGGCGCACCCGGAGGTCGACATCGACCTGGAGGAGCTCGTGAGCCACGAGATCGTCGAGGCGATCGCGCAGGGGCGGGCCGATGTCGGGATCGTCAATGACGCGGTGGACCTGTCCGGGCTGGAAACCTTTCCGTTTCGGCATGACAGGCTGGTGCTCGTCACCGCGCGCAACCACCCGCTCGCCAAGCGCCGCGAGCTGGCCTTCGTTGAAACCTTGCAGGAGGATTTCGTCGGCCTGACCGGCGACAACGCCTTGCAGGCCTACCTGGCCGGCCACGCGGCGCGCGCAGGCTTCCGGCTCAAGTACCGCGTACGCTTGCGCAGCTTCGATGCCGTCTGCCGCATGGTGGAGCGCAATGTGGGCGTGGGCGTCATCCCCGAGCATGCGGCCATCCGGTTGCAGCGCTCGATGGGCATCCGGCGCGTGCGGCTGACCGATGCCTGGGCGACGCGCCTGCTGCGCATCTGCGTGCGCCGCTTCGACGACCTGCCCGCATTCGCGCGCCAGCTGATCGGGCATTTGCGCGAGGCGTGACACCGGTGCGCGTCCGCCATTCGGTGGAAGCGCGCGGCGGGCGCTCGCACACGTTCCGGGCCATCGGTACACTGCACGCAGTAGCGGCCCACGGCCATGCGATGCGGCGCCGCACCAACCTGCCTGCTGATGGAGTACACGATGGCGTCTGCCGGTGTTCCCCCGATTGGCCTGCTGCATGCGGCACGCGCGCTGCGCATCTATCGCCGCCACGAAATCAACGCGCTGGCGTGGATCGCCTGCGGTGTCTGCCTGCGCAGCCCGGCGTTCCTTGCTTCCGTCAGCATCGCGCTGCTCATGGTATGCGCGTGGTCGCTCACGCGGCATATCCAATATCTCAAACCGCTGTATGAACTGCCGGTGTTCAGCCGCGCGCTGTCGCATGGCGGCATGGCGTTTGCGGCGCTCAATGCGGCGGCGCTGGCCGCAGAGCTGGCGACAGGGGCGGGCCGCGGCGGCTGGTTCGAGGCCAGCGGCTGGCTCGGGCCCGCGTGGCCGCACATCCTGCCCGACATTGCCAGCACGATCGAGCTGATGCTCGTATGCGCACAATGGACGGCCGTACTCGGTGCCGTGGCCGCGGCAGCGGCATGGGCGTGGCTGAGCCTGGGCGGCGGCCGGACGCTGCGTTTTCCGCCACGCCCGCGATGACGCGGCGGCTCGGGTGAGTCCGGGCTGGTCTGGCGCGGAAAATCCTCCTATGAGTGGCGATGTCGGTTGCAGGTGTGTTTTGGTCGCGCCCGGACGAGGCGCGTGCAGCCAAACCACGGGAGACACGCATGACATCGCTGGACGCCTTCCTGCGGTGCCGCGACTTTCTGCTCGCGCACCGTGAGGATTACGACACCGCCGTACGCGATTTCGCATGGCCGGAGCTGGACCGCTTCAACTGGGCGCTCGACTATTTCGACACCATGGCGCGCGGCAACGAGGCCATCGCCCTCTGGGTCGTCGACGATCAGGGCAACGAGACGCGCCTGTCATTCGCGCAGATGGCCGAACGTTCGTCTCGCGTGGCCAACCACTTGCGCGCACTCGGCGTGCAGCGCGGTGACCGCGTGCTGCTCATGCTCGGCAACGTGCCCCCGTTGTGGGACGTGATGCTCGCCAGCATCAAGCTTGGCGCCGTCATCATTCCCGCCACCACGCTGCTCACCGCCGAAGACCTGCGCGAACGCATTGCCATGGGCGATGTGCGGCACGTGGTGGTGGGCGCAGCCGATTGTGCCAAGCTCGATGCGGTATCGGGCACGTTCACGCGCATCGCGGTCGGGGCCGACAGGCCGCTGGCAGGCTGGCACCGGTTTGAAGACGCGTACGGCGCACCGGCCGGGTTCGGCCCCGACGCGCCAACGCAGGCCAGCGACCCGCTGCTGCTGTATTTCACATCGGGCACCACGTCCAAGCCCAAGCTCGTCATGCACACGCATGCGAGCTACCCGGTCGGACATTTGTCCACGCTGTACTGGATCGGCCTGCGCCCCGGCGATGTGCATTGGAACATCAGTTCGCCCGGCTGGGCCAAGCACGCGTGGAGCTGCTTCTTCGCGCCGTGGAATGCAGGCGCCACCGTCTTCATCTACAACTACGCACGCTTCGACCCCAAGGCTGCGCTCGATACGCTTTGCCGCGCGAAGGTCACCACGCTGTGTGCGCCGCCGACGGTATGGCGCATGCTGATCCAGGAGGATCTGGCGGCCTGGAAGCCCGCGTTGCGCGAGCTCGTCGGCGCGGGCGAGCCGCTGAACCCCGAGGTGATCGAGCGCGTGCGCGCGGCGTGGGGCATCACCATCCGCGATGGCTACGGCCAGACCGAGACGACCTGCCAGATCGGCAACAGCCCGGGTCAGCCGGTCAGGCCCGGTTCCATGGGCAGGCCGCTGCCCGGCTACCGCATCACGCTGCGCGACCCCGACGGCAACGAGGCGGAAGAGGGCGAAATCTGCATTGAGCTGGACCCCCGGCCGACCGGGCTGATGGAAGGCTATGCCGGCAACGCCGGCAAAACGGCAGAGGCCATGCGGGACGGCGTGTATCACACCTCCGACATCGCCGCGCGCGACGCCAGCGGTTATCTCACCTACGTTGGCCGCGCCGATGACGTGTTCAAGGCCTCGGACTATCGCGTGAGCCCGTTCGAGCTGGAAAGCGTGCTGATCGAACACCCCGCCATCGCCGAGGCCGCCGTGGTGCCGAGCCCCGACCCCGTGCGGCTCGCCGTGCCCAAGGCGTTCCTCGTCCTGCGCACGGGCCACGAAGCCGGCCCGGAGCTTGCGCGCGACATCCTGCGGTTTTGCCGCAACCGGCTGGCGTCATACAAGCGCGTGCGGCGCATCGAGTTTGCCGATCTGCCCAAGACCATTTCGGGCAAGATCCGCCGCGTCGAGCTGCGCATGCGTGAAGCCGGCCGCCCGGAAGCAGCACGCAACGTTCACGAATACTGGGAAGAGGATTTTCCCGCCGACTGAGCAGACTTGGGCACTTGGCGGAACGCGCGCCCCCGACCGCACGTTCCGCCGCACCCGCGCCGTTTGCTTCAGCGCGATGATCGGGGAACCAGGCGCAATTGGCGCGCGCGGTCCAGGTCATAGGACGGTACGCCGCCATGCGGCAGCGACGCGCGGGAGGCCGCCAGGTCGCGCCCGCGCACGATGACCGGGGCCAGAGCGCCGGCGCGGATCAGATCCGACGCCGCCTGCTCGATCCAGTCACGGTAGTTGCGATACACCTCCTCGGCGGTCGCTTTCTGGTGCGCGCAGTCGCACAGCGATAGCGCTTCGGATGTGACAAAACAACTGACGGCCTTGCCGTCGACGATGGCCTGGAAAAACAGGTCGCCTACGGACCTGAATGTCTTGCCGGTGAACGAGATGTTCATGATGCTCCCCCCAATTGACCGGACACGCCAATCGGCCAACGTGTCCTACATGCCGCTTTCGCGGCGCAGTGATCACGTGCGGGAGCCTGGGTTCCGAATGGAGGGATGACGATGCTCCGGATGCAGAATCGATCCGGATGCGGTAGACCCAGTGAAGCGGGTCAGACTATCCCTCGGCGCCGTTATACGGTCTGTCAGTTCGGTGTTTGACTGCGGATTGCTCTCGCGCTGTGACCTTCCCCGTACAAATTCGTCTTCAATGACGTTATGGTCACCACCATCGGTGCAAAACAATGTGGCCCAGGCCCAAGGCGATCGAAACCGCGGCCAGCCACAGCAAAATCGTCGGAATACGCGTTGCCGGAAGGCGTGTCAGGAACAGGCGCCGCCGTGTCGGAATGACCTGCCAGTCGGCAGCATGGCGCTCCCAACCCAGGCGGGATGTCCACCCTGCCGTTCCCCGTTTGATTGCGCTCATGACCCGGAACCTCGCCTCGTGTATTTAGTTTTATTTAATTCTGCTTTTCTCTTCGGTTGCATTCTAGGAACAGTCGGTGCAGAACGCTAGTGCGCCTTGGCATGATTCTTCTCGTCCATTTGGCTCATAAACGGGTGGCCTAGGACAATTTGGGGGATGAAATATCGAGCGATTTTTCCGGTGCTAAAGTCAGTTAATCGATACGCAAACGCTTACGTTTCAAACGCCTGCCCGCAGATTTTTCAATCTGCATGCAGCCAGGCCGGTAGAGTCCGGGCTGCCCGTCGGCACCTCGGGTTTTTACCCCAGGCCCGCGCGAGGCCAACACGGAAGAAATGCGTGCCGTACGGTACAGTGCGGCCCAAAAGCCGTGGCATACCGAACAAGCAGGACATCGACATGACGCAAGCAAGACGCGCCCGGAAGGCAAGGGCGCACGTAGGGCACGTTCTACGATTGACCGCTGCCCTCGCGGCCGTGGTCACGACGACGGCGCACGCTGAACCGCCCAGCCTGGCGACGCGGCGGGCCGCCGTGGAATCCACGCTGGCGCGTGCCAGCAGTTGCCAGCATCTGGGCGACTACTACTGGGAAATCGGCGACGCCGGCGGCGTGCTGATGCACGGCCAGCATGGGCAGCGCATCGGCGCCGACAAGACGGTGCGGCTCGCATCGGCATCCAAATGGGTGTTCGGTGCCTACGTGGTCGAGCGTGCCCAGGGCAAGCTCACCAAGGCCGAGATCGACGCGCTGACGATGCGCTCCGGTTACGACGGCCTCAACCCGCTTCAATGCAACCGCAACGACACCGTGCAGAGCTGCTTTGATCGCGGACGCAACAGCACCTTCACGCCCGGCCATGTCGGCCGCTTCAGCTACAACGGCGGCCACGACCAGAAGCTGCTGATCGACCTCGGATTTGGCCGTGCCGATGCCGCCGCGCTCACCGATGAGCTCGACCGCCAGCTGGCGAACACGCCCGGCCTGCGTGACGCGGGCCTGCCGCTTGGCATCCGCTATCTGGCGCCGGAGCCGGCGGGGGGCATGATTGGCACGCCGGCCGCGTATGGGCAGTTCCTGCGTCGGCTGATTCGCGGCGAATACCGGCTCGGCAGGATGCTGGGCCAGCATGCGGTATGTACCGAACCGGGGACGTGCCCCACCGCCGTCAGTACGCCGGCCTCGCTCCCGTGGCACTACGCGCTCAACTACTGGATCGAAGACCACCCCGGCGGCGACGGCGCCTTCAGTTCGGCCGGCGCGTTCGGCTTCTATCCGTGGATCACTGCGGACAAGCGCCACTACGGCATGCTCGTGCGGGAAACGCTCGCGCCCCGCGCCTACGTGCGCAGCACCGCCTGTGGTGCGCTCATGCGCCGCGCCTTCGCCGAGGGGCGGCCGCAGCATCCTCCCGCAGACACTTCCGCCAACACCGAACCGGCCGACTGATCAGCCGGGCAGGGTATCGCCTACCTTGAAGACGATGGCCCTGCAGCGGCGTGCCAGGCGGCACGCCAGTTGCGACGCACGGGCCACCTATCTGCATGGAGAAGGCGATGGCTCGGCAACCCCTGCGCGGCAGCGAACGGACGATCCCGCAAGACGCACGCATCCTGGGCGATGCGCCGCCCGCGGAGCAGCTTCGGGTGCTGGTGCAATTGCGCCGCCCCAATCAGGCCGCGCTGGAGGCGCACCTGTCCGGCTTTGCGCAATCCCACGCGGCCGGCACGCCGCCGCCCGCTCCGCTCACGCGTGAAGAATGGGCCGCGCAGTTTGGCCCCTCTGCGGGCGACGTCGATGCCGTGCGTGCCTTCGCGCGCGACCATGGCCTGCACGTGGCACAGGTCGATCCGGCAGCCGCGACGGTCACGCTGGAAGGCTCGGTCCAGCAGTTCTGCGGCGCGTTCGACACGCACCTGCACCGCGTGATGCACGGCACGTGCGAGTACCGGGGGCGGTCCGGGCCGCTGCGGCTGCCCGAGAGCCTCCAGGATGTGGTCGTCGCGGTGCTGGGGCTCGATTCCCGTCCGCAGGCCGATCCACATTTCCGCTTCATGCCGCTGCCGCCCGCGCCGGTGTCCTTGCGGCCCGCACGCGCCGCGCCCATGGCGTCGTATACGCCGGTGCAACTGGCAAGGCTCTACGGTTTTCCGCAGGGCGACGGTGCGGGCCAATGCATTGCACTGATCGAACTGGGCGGCGGCTATCGGGAGGAAGACCTGCGCGCGTATTTCCATGAACTCGGCGTGCCGATGCCGAAGGTGACCGCCGTGCCGGTCGGGCAGGGCGCCAACCGCCCGACCGGCGATCCCAACGGCCCCGACGGCGAGGTCATGCTCGACATTGAAGTGGCGGGCGGCGCTGCACCGGGTGCCACGCTGGCGGTGTACTTCGCGCCCAACACCGATGCGGGCTTTCTGCAGGCCATCAACGCGGCCGTCCACGACACCACGCTGCGGCCGTCGGTCGTGTCCATCAGCTGGGGCGCGCCGGAGAGCCGCTGGACGCCGCAGGCCATGCAGGCCGTGAACGCGGCGCTGCAAAGCGCGGCCACGATGGGCGTCACGGTGTGCGTCGCTTCTGGTGACAACGGCTCCAGCGACGGCTTGTCCGATCACGCGGATCACGTCGACTTTCCTGCCTCAAGCCCCTACGCATTGGCGTGCGGAGGGACCAGCCTGCATGCCACCGATGGCCGCATCGCCGAGGAAACCGTCTGGAACGATGGTGCGCAGGGCGGTGCCGGGGGCGGCGGTGTGAGCAGCGTGTTTGCGTTGCCGGCTTGGCAGCGCGGGCTGAGTGCCCCGCAGACGCATGGCAAGAGCGTGCCGCTGGAACGGCGCGGCGTGCCCGACGTGGCGGGCAATGCCGACCCGCTCACCGGCTACGTCGTGCGGGTCGACGGAGAGACGGGCGTCGTAGGCGGCACCAGCGCCGTCGCGCCGCTCTGGGCCGCGCTTGTGGCGCGCATCAATGCCAGCAAGCGCGGGCCGGTCGGGTATCCGCACGTACGGCTGTATCAGAACCCGGGCGCCTTCAATGATATCCGGCAGGGCAACAACGGCAGCTTTGCCGCTGCGCCAGGGTGGGATGCCTGCACTGGCCTGGGCAGCCCCAAGGGCGACGCGATCGCCGATCTCTTCTAGACAGAGGCGAACATGACGACCAAAGATCAGCCTTTCTTCGACCCGACCGCCTATGGCAACGGCCCCGACGACAGCGTGACCGACACCAGCGAGGGCATGGCGGTCACGCACCACACCGTGCGCATCGGCGGACGCAACATCCCTTACACCGCGCATGCCGGCCATCTCGTCATCGTGGACCCGAGTAGCTCGCAGCCCGTGGCGAAGATGTTCCATGTGGCGTTCCTGGCCGATACGCCGGCCGCGTCGCCGGGGAGCAAGGACACGCGGCCCGTGACGTTCTTCTATAACGGCGGGCCGGGCTCGTCGGCAGTGTTCGTGCTGCTGGGGTCGTTTGCGCCACGGCGCATCGTGACGTCGATGCCGTCGTTTACGCCCCCTGCGCCGTACCGCATGGAAGACAACCCCGACAGCCTGCTCGACCGGTCTGACCTGGTGTTCATCAATCCGGTAGGCACGGGGTATTCCACGGCCATCGCGCCCAAGCGCAATGTCGATTTCTGGGGCGTGGACCAGGACGCGCGCAGCATCGCGCAGTTCATCAAGCGCTGGCTGACGGCCAACGGGCGGTGGAATTCGCCCAAGTTCCTGTTCGGCGAATCGTATGGCACGGCACGTTCGTGCGTGCTGTCGTACGTGCTGCACGAAGATGGCATCGACCTGAACGGCATCACGCTGCAGTCGTCGATTCTGGATTACACGCAGGCGGGGAACCCGGTCGGGCTCCTGCCCACGTGCGCAGCCGACGCGTGGTTCCACAAGCGCGCGAAATCCCCCAGCGGTGGGGCGCTGCCGGCCGACGTCGGCGACTTTGCCGAAGCGGCCGCCGTGTTTGCCAGCACCGATTACGAAAAGGCGCTCGCCAAGCCCGCGCATGCTGATCCGGCCGTGGTGAAGACGCTCGCCGCCTACACCGGCATCGATGCGGCGACGCTGCAGGGCTGGCGCCTGGACGTGGCTGCGTACGACGGCGCCGGCACGTCGCTGTTCCTGACGACGCTGCTGGCAGACAAGGGCCTGTCCGTGGGCGCCTACGACGGCCGTGTGACGGGCATCCACACCGGCATCGCCGCGAGTGTCGATCCGAACTCCGGTGGCAACGACCCGACCATGACGGCGGTATCGGGCGTCTACACCACCATGTGGAACACCTACCTGAACCAAGACCTGAAGTTCACTTCGAACTCCGCCTTCACGGATCTGAATGACCAGGCGTTCCGGCACTGGGATTTCGGGCACATCGACCCGACCGGGGCACAGAAGGGGCTCGATGCCAACGGCAACGTCGCGCTCTATACCGCCGGCGACCTGGCGGCGACGATGAGCCTGAACGTCGACCTGAAGGTGTTCTCCGCCAACGGCTACTACGATTTCGTGACGCCGTTCTACCAGACCATGCTCGACCTGAAGGCCATGCCGCTACTGGATGCCGACGTACGCAAGAACCTGTCGGCCGGGTTCTACCCGTCGGGGCATATGGTGTACCTGGATGGCGGCTCCCGCACGGCCTTGAAGGCGGATCTCGCGCGTCTGTACGACACCGCCACGGCGGATCACCAGGCCATGGCGCGCATCCGCATGCTGCAGATGCGCAAAGCCTGAGCGGCGGGCGGGCTGCCGCTCAGTAACCGCGGTAATACGGGCGGTAGTGCGGGCGGTCGTAGTAATAGCCGCCTGCCGGCACCACCACACACGCGCTCAGCGCGGAAGCAGCGGCGGCGGCAAGCATGAGCAGGGCGATGGTGCGTTTCATGATGAGCTCCGTGGTTGTCTTGACCTGCCTCGACTGTATGGAAACGCCTCGCAACCGCGCTTTACCGTTTGTAAGCAAAACTGCGGCGCCCGCCTACCGATTTGCCGGCCCGCCGCGTGTGCGCCACGCGTGGGCCCGGTGCCGCCGTAATCCGCCGTTACCTTTGCGCAGCGATTGTGCGGCGCCGGTGCGTGTGTCAGCGCAGCGCCACAATGTTCTACAAACTTATCGGCACGCTATTGACAGATCGTCGGGATAGGTCGGAAATAGAGCAAACGGCAAACGTTGGGCATTCAGGTTTTCCGCCCCGCGCCGATAGCCGTCCATATAGATGTCAGGGCGCTTTCAGCAATGGAGGCAAAGCCCTGCGGGGACTACACGATGCGCGCCACCCTTATCGCGCATTGGCAACATGTGTCGGGGGGAACGCATCATGACGACTTTTCTGGAATCCACCATTGCCTGGGTTGCGCCGTGCCTGGTCGCCACCGCGATTGTCGTGCCGGTCATGTGGCGCAAGCTGCGTACGCGCCGTCTGCTCGAGGCCATGCACCAGGCCCGCGAGCATCGCGACGAGTGATGCGCAGACCGGCCCGCCGGCCGATCGTTCCGGTGTCCGCCGTTTCCGTGCGCCCATAAAAAACGGGCGCTGCATGGCTGCAGGCGCCCGTCTGGTATTGCGTGGAGCGAATCAGGCGGCGACGACGTCGCGCAGGGCTGCATGGGCGGCTTCCATCGCTTGCGTACGCGCATCGGCGCCCATCCCCAGCCGCTCGGCGCGCACGAACTGCACATCGGTGATGCCCAAGAAGCCGAACACGGTCTTCAGGTACGCCTCCTGAAAGTCCATGGCCGCTGCGGGGCCCGCGGAGTACATGCCGCCGCGCGTCGAGGCGACGATCACCCTCTTGCCGCCCGCCAGGCCGACCGGGCCATTCTCGGTGTACTTGAACGTGCGGCCGGCTTGCGCCACGCGGTCGATCCATGCCTTGAGTTGGCTCGGCACCGAGAAGTTGTACATCGGCGCGCCGACCACGATCACGTCGCTGGCCAGCAGTTCATTGACCAGCGCTTCGGAGCGGGCGTGCTCGGCGCGGGTGGCTTCGTCGAAATCATTGGCACCCGTGGCGCGGAAGCCCGCCGCGATGGCGCCGTCCAGGTGCGGAATCGCTTCGACGGCCAGGTCGCGGTGGGTCACGGTGGCATCGGGGTTGACGCGGCGCAGTTCGTCGACGATGGCGGCGGTCAGGATGCGCGAGGCCGAGGCGTCGCCGAGGATGCTGGAATCGATGTGAAGGACTTGCATGGCGTCTCTCCAAGAAAAAGGTGGGTTGACGCAAAGATAGTGCGGTGCGGCGAGTCCCACTAGTGGTGCGAATCGACACACATCGTTCCATCAGTGGGACAATGCGCGGATTACCGCGATGCGCCCCGGAGCCGCCATGGAAGACCTGAACGACCTTGTCCTGTTTGCCAGCGTAGTCACGCATGGCAGCTTTTCCGGCGCGGCGCGCGCGCTTGGCATCCCCAAATCGCGCGTGAGCCGGCGGGTGGCCGATCTGGAGACGCGCCTCGGCGTGCGGCTGCTGCAGCGCTCCACGCGGGCGGTCCACGTGACCGACGTCGGCTCGGCGTTCTACCAGCATTGCGAGGCGATGACCCAGGCGGCGCGCGCCGCCTTCGAGGTGGCCGAGCATGCGGGCGAAAAGCCTTCTGGCCGGCTGCGCGTGAGCTGCCCGGTGGGCGTGGCGCACGTCTTCATCGCGCCGGTGCTGTCCAAGTTCCTGCGCGCGCAGCCCGACGTACGCCTGGAACTCGACGTCACCAACCGCCGCGTCGACGTGATCGGCGAGGGCTATGACGTGGCGTTGCGCGTGCGCTCGACGCTGGAGGATTCCAATCTGGTCGTGCGCAGTTTCGGGGTGAGCGACCAGGTGCTGGTGGCCAGTCCGGCCTTCGTGGTCGAGCATGGGCCGTTCGACACGCCGGAATCGATGCGCGGCGCTGCAGGCGTTGGCTTTGGCCGCCCCGGCGAGCGCGCACGCTGGCGCCTGACCACACCCGAGGGCGGCTCCGTCGACATCGAGTTCACCCCCGCGCTGGTGACGGACGACCTCTACCTCATGGGGCAGACCGCCCTGGAGGGCGTGGGCATCGCGCAGTTGCCCTTCAATCTGTGCGCAGACGCGATCCGCGACGGGCGGCTGGTGGTGCTGCTGCCCAACTACCGGCTGCCGGCGCACCAGTTTCATGCAGTGTTCCCGTCACGCCGGGGCCTGGTGCCGGCTGTGCGCGCCTTTATCGAATTCCTGGCTGAAGAGCTGCCCGATGTGACTGCGCGGGTCAGCCGCTGCTATGAAGACATCGCCCGCCAGCCAAATCGTTGACCCTGCAACGATTACCGATCAGCAGTATCATCGGCGGTTTCGCTCCAGCCATTTGTGTGGACGTCTGTGACGGCGTTCGCGCACGCTCCCATGTCCTCGCGCCCCAGCATCGAACCGCCCCAGCCAGACACCGCCGTCGCATCGCTGAGTGACCCGCTTGGCGCGCGGCCGGCGCCCGAGATCCCGGTGATGGCCGTCATGGGTGGCCTCATGCTGGCCATTCTGCTGGGCGCGCTGGAGCAGACGATCGTGGCCGTGGCGCTGCCCGTCATCGCTGGCGAATTCAACGGCTTTGCGCTGATGGCGTGGGTTGTTTCGGCGTACCTGGTCGCGTCGACCGTGGTCACGCCCATCTACGGCAAGTTGAGCGACCTGTACGGCCGCCGGGCCATGCTGACCACCGCCATCGTCCTGTTCGTGCTGGCGTCGGTGGCGTGCGCGATGGCCAGCAGCATGCCGATGCTGTTGCTGGCGCGCGTGCTGCAAGGGCTGGGCGGCGGCGGATTGATCTCGGTGGCGCAGGCGACGATCGCCGACGTGGTGCCACTGCGCGAGCGCGGCCGGTACCAGGGCTACGTGAGCGGCATGTGGGCCATGGCGAGCCTCGCGGGCCCCGTGATCGGCGGCTACCTCACGCATTACCTCTCGTGGCGCTGGATCTTCTGGATCAACCTGCCGCTGGGCATCGTCGCGCTGTTCGTCGTGCGCCGCACGCTGCGCCACCTGCCGGTCGCGCACCAGCGCCGCCCCATCGACGTGCCGGGTGTGGTGCTGTTTGCGCTCGGCCTGACTGCGCTGCTGCTGATGATCACGCGTGTGGGTCAGGGCGTGTCGCTGGCGCAGCCGGACAATCTCGGCCTGCTGGCGGGGGCGGTGGTGTTGCTGGGCGCCTTCGTCTGGCAGGAAAACCGCGCGGCGGAGCCCATCATTCCGCTGTCGATGTTCCGCGTGCGTACGGTCACGATCTGCTGTCTCGCGCTGTTTCTGTGCTTCTTCCAGCTGATCGCCACGTCGGTGCTGATGCCACTGCGCTTCCAGATGGTGGCGGGCGCCAGCCCCGATGCCGCGGCGCTGCGCCTCGTGCCGCTGACGCTGTCGATCCCATTCGGCGCCTTCGTGGCCGGCAAGTGGATGACGCACAGCGGCCGCTACAAGCCGCTCATGCTGGGCGGCGCATGCGTGGTGCCGTTTGCCCTCGTCGCCCTGGGCCTGCTGGACCCGCACAACGTGGCGGCCCTGACCCTGGCGATGATCGTGCTGGGCCTGGCCATCGGCGTGCAGTTCCCGACCGGCCTGGTGGCCACGCAGAACGCCGTGCCGCCGCAGACGGTGGGGCTGGCGACGGCGCTGACCGCGTTCTCGCGCCTGCTCGGCGGTGCGGTCGGGGTGGCGGTGCTGACGTCGGTGCTGATCGCGCTGCTCCGCCAGGCCGCGCCGCAGGCCGAGGTGGGCGCCGGCGGCGATGTGCTCATGGACCTGTTCCACGCCGCGCTGGCCAGCACCGGCGCCGATGCGCAGGCGCTGCAGCGCGCCGGCGAAAGCGCGTTCCGGCACCTGTTCTTTTTTGCGGCGGCCGTCTCCGTGATCTCGCCTTTGCTGGTCGGGCGGCTCAAGGAAAAGGCCTTGCGCGGCAAGGTGTCGGTGGCCGAAGCGATCGAGTAGGCGCGGCCGATGAAAGCGGCGGGGTGGCGCTTCGCTAGCGTTGTCAGCGGGGCGTGCGCGCGGTCAGGTCGTAGCCGGCGCGAGCGCACGCAGCCGTGCACGCCGCGCGACACTGCCTTCTGACAAGGCCCAGCGCAGCGTCGGCGCGACAGTCCGCATGGCCGCCGCTGCAAGCGCCGCCTGCAGAGGCGGCCGCTTCAGGTCGAGCATCTGCATGGCCCACGGCGGCAGCAGCTGGATGCCGGCGTCCAGAAACAGCCGCACGGCGGGCCGCAGCCCCGGGCGTGGCGCCTGCCACGTCATCAGGACTTCCACCACCGTTCGCGTGCGGTCGCTGGCCACGAGCTCGGCGCGCATCGCGTTCAGGTAGGCATGGACGGCCGCGCGCGATTTCGGCACATCGCGCGCGCCGAGCAGCTCAGCCACCAGCGCGGTTTCCTCAAAATACCGATCCTGCCGCGCGGGGCTCAGCTGGCTGTCGACGTAACGCAGATAGCCGGCCAGGAAGCTCGACATTTCGGCCACATGGACCCACGTGAGCAGGTCGGGATCATTGGCGGAGTAGGGCCGGCCATCCGGCGCGATGCCCTGTACGCGTTGATGGATGTCTTTGACGCGCGCAATGAGCGCCAGCGCGTCGTGGCGGCTGCCGTAGGTGGTGCCTGCCACGAACTGCGCGGTGCGGCCGAGGCGGCCTTGCAGGTCTTCACGAAAGTTGGAGTGATCCCACACGCCGGCGAGGGCGCGCGGATGCAAGGCCTGCAGCAGCAGCGCACTGATGCCGCCCGCCATCATGGCCGGAAAATCGGCGTGGACCTGCCAGCAGACCGCATCCGGCCCGAACAGCCCCGGATCGCCCGGCGGGGAGCCGATGTCGAGCGACAGGCCGCCCGTGGCACGGGTCAGGCCGCGGACCTGGTTGGCGATGCGTTCGCGAAGCGCCGTGAACGGAGAGGGCAGCGGGGGCATGGTGCCGAAGGGCGAGGCGGGAGGATGCCTGCAATTTTACCGGGCCGCACGCCTG
The DNA here is from genome assembly GCF_905397375.1 of Ralstonia mannitolilytica. Classification (GTDB taxonomy): domain Bacteria; phylum Pseudomonadota; class Gammaproteobacteria; order Burkholderiales; family Burkholderiaceae; genus Ralstonia; species Ralstonia mannitolilytica. The sequence goes on along the minus strand of NZ_CAJPVG010000001.1, from coordinate 211,655 downwards.
GCGCGGATGGCGGAACGCCGCATGGCGGCGGCGCGGCTGGACCGTTTGTTGCGGGACACGTGTGCGTGCTGCCTAGAATGAAGAACGACCTACGAGAACGCCATGGATATGACGCCCCGTCAACATGCGGCCTGGCTCGGCCGCATCGTGCTGCTTGCCGTCCTGAGCCTGAGCCCCGCCGCGCGTGCCGCCGACAACGCACAAAGCCTGCGCGACAAATATGAGAGTGTTGCGAGCCAGCTGGCCGACAACGCGTTCCGCCGCCCCCTAGTGCTCGAATCGACCGAGACATCCGACAGGCTCAAGGGCGACATCTACAGCGTGGTCGATTACCCGTTTGCAACCGTCAGCGGCACCCTCGGCGATCCGGCTCAGGGCCCGGCCAACTGGTGCGACGTGCTGATCCTGCATCTGAACATCAAGTATTGCCATGCGATGCCCGGGCCCAACGGCAACGTGCTCGACGTGAACCTGGGGCGCAAGGTGGAGCAGAGCCTGTCAAGCAGCTACCGGTTGGCGTTCAGCTACCGCCCACTGGCCAACAGTGCGGCGTATTTCCGTGTCGAACTGAACGCCGCTTCGGGGCCCTTCAGCACGCGGGACTACCACATCATGCTGGAGGCCATTCCCTCGCCGGCCGGGGGCAATCGCACCTTCCTGCATCTGACCTATTCGTATGGCTACGGCACGGCCGGCCGGCTGGCGATGCGAACCTACCTGGGAACCGTCGGCAGCGACAAGGTGGGCTTCACGAAGACGGCGGAATCGTCCGCCGCCGAGCCGCAGTACGTGGGCGGTGTGCGCGGCTTGCTCGAGCGCAACACGATGCGCTACTACCTAGCGATCGATGCCTACCTGAAGGCGCTGGCGGCACCGCCCGAGCAGCGCCTGCAGCAACGCCTGACGACGTGGTTCAACGCGACGGAACAATACCCCCGCCAGTTGCACGAGATCGACCAGCAGGCATACCTCCGGATGAAGCGCAGCGAGGTGGAGCGCCAGCGGACGGCGCAATAGCGCGGCCGATCAGGCTGGCCGATACACCTTGGCGAAGCGCTGCGCCTGCACGACGCCGTAATCGCCGGGGGCGTATTGCAGGATCCAGTCGCCGGCCTGGCCGTGCAGGACGTCGCCGGCTTCGGAGCGGGCCATCGAGAACGGCCCGTGCATCTGCTTGGCGAGCACCACGCTCGGGCGGTTGCGGTAGGCGCCCGGCTGGCCGTACACCGCGGCTGCATCGGTGCAGACGTATTTCGCGTCGAAGCGCGCGCGAGAGACGACCCAGCGGTCTCCCGTCGAGCCCGTGATCAGTGCATCGCCGGCGGCGTAGCGGTTGGGGCCTTCGAGGCTCATCAGCTCGCCGGGTTCGGTGGCAAAGTCGACGTGGACGGTCTCGTCCTTGATGAAGGCGCGGGCGGCGGGGTCCGTGCGCAGGTCGACGTGTTGCAGGGTAGGCATGAAGCGGCAGGAAAAAGCGATGGGCGCGGGCGTGCGAAGGCCGTAAGCGTAGCGCAAATGAGCGGCTACGGCGTGGTCGGATGGCCGCTGCGCCGAGTTCGAACGCCACGGTGCAGCGATCGTCGTTTTCCTTCATTTGGAGGATGAATGGCGGGGTGGGCTTCCGGAGAATCGATTCCACAACACAACGGAACGACTCCGAGGGAGGGAACCATGAAGCTCACACCGGTCGCACTGAGTACTGCGGTGCTCGTCTTGTCAGCCTGTGGCGGCGGGGGGGACTCTGCGCCGGCGCAGAACCCAGCGCCGCAGTCGCAGACCATCACGGGCGTGGCGGCCACCGGCGCCGCCTTGTCGGGTGCAACGGTGAACGTCGTCTGTTCATCCGGGTCGGGCACCGCCACGACGCGTGCGGATGGCAGCTATTCGGCGCCGGTGAGCGGGGCGACCTTGCCATGCGTGCTGACCGCCACCAGCGGCGACGGCAAGACGGTGCTGCACTCGCTCATCGCGGGCTCGGGATCCGTCACCGGCGGTGCGACGGCGAACGTCACGCCCCTGACTGAGCTGCTGCTCGCCCAGCTGGCCGGCCAGGATCCCGCAAAGTACGTAGCGGGATTCACGCCGACCACGGTGGTGAGCGCCAGCGACGTCACCGCGGCACAGTCGGCGCTCGTCAAGGTGTTGCAGAACTCGGGTTTCGATGCGTCGAGCGTCGGCGACTTCCTGGGCGGCACGATCAGCGCCGGCAGCGGCCAAGGCTACGACGGGGTGCTCGACCAACTGCAGTCGACGCTGGCCAAGGCCGGTGTCACCCTCGTGGATCTCAGCACGGCGGTTGCCAGTACCAGCGGCACTTCCGCCGACGCCGCAGGTTCCACCGTGGGCACGGTGCTGGCGCCGGCCAATCCGACGTGTCCGGCGCTCAAGAGCGGGGACCATCGGTTGATCAAGTTCTCCGATGGCTCTGCACAAGTCGTCAGCATCGACGCCACCAAGCTGACCGTCGCGATGGGCGGGGCGAGCTATCAGCTCACCGCCGGCTCCACGGCCTGCGATTTCGTACTCAACGATACGGGATCGACGCGCGTGCTGGTCGCCCGATCCGGCCTGGCAGTGTGGACGAACGGCACGGGCGCCGGGGGCACGCTGTCCATTTCGATGCCCAAGCAGACACTGGATCCGAGCGCGATCAACGGCCTCTATAACTACGCTGCCCTGAGCGGCCCTGCCCGGGGCGCCTACGGTACGCACAACTATACGAAGGGCGTGACCACGGCTGCCACGGACTGCTCGGTGGGCTCCGCATGCGAGGTGGATACCAAATCGCCTTATGGTCACCTCGTCGCCACGGCAGACGGTGGCGCCGACTGGGTGGACGATGGCGATCCGGCGATCGGCGTGGATTTCCACGCCTATGGCTTCCAGAATGCGCAAGGCAATATCGTGTGGATCGCCACGATGCTGCCGGGCCAGGGCGGAGGCGTGGGCATCTTCGCTCCGCAGACGACGCTCGCTGTGCCGGCACTCAACACCGTGAGCAGCTTCTGGCAAAGCACGGTATCGGGCGCCGGACTCAGTGCCGTCTCGGAAGACAGCCACACCATCACGGCTGTGAACGGCTCCACCGTCACTCGCACCTTTGCGGACAACCACACCGACCAGATCGCCTACAACGATCCTTTCAATGGTCTGCGCCACCGCGCTCAGAATGCCTGTACCAACACCTCCGGAGCCGCGACCACGTGCCGCGAGGTCTGGCAACTGCCGTTGGGCGGACTGACGCTGGCATGGAACGGCTCGCCGTTTGTCACACCGAGCACGTATCAGGTCAATGTCTCGGTGAACAAGCCGGCCGCGCAGTAACAGCGAGCGCGCGCTGCCCCGCCTCCGATGCTGTCGGCACCGGTCCTTCATGGCCGGTGCCGATGCATTCTGCGGTGGCGCATGGGCGCAGCAAGAAGCGCGACGGTCGTGGCGCTTCGCGTCGGCACAGTGCCGACCGCATCGTTCGTTTGAATGCCCCCCAAAAAGAGTGATGCCGGTCTTCGGGCGAGCGTGCTAGCTTTGCGCAAACAGCATGCGCGTCCGCCCGCTGGGCGCAGCGCAGCGTGCATCGTGGTCTCGGTGACCATCCTTCGGGGGAGGGAGCTTGCTCAAGGACCAGCTGATTGGTGATCTGTACGAAGCTGCGGTCACACGCGACGGTTTCCTGGAGGTGTTCCATGAGGTGACCGAGGCGCTGGGCGCCAACGTCTTCCACATGTTCAGCTGGGATGCCGCGCGCAATGCGCCGCATCTGTCCACCTATTCGCCCGACCGCGGGTGGGACGAGGTGATCGCCCGCTACGACCAGTACTACGGTGCGCTCGACCCGCGCCGCGAGCATGTCGAGCGCGCCAGGCTCGGTGAGTTCGCCTTCTGCCAGGACTTTGTGTCCGAGGCCTATGTAGAGCGCAGCGAGTTCTATCAGGACTTCCAGATACCGTCGGGATTCCGTTACCTGATGGGTGTGCGTCTGGCGCGTCCGGGCGGCAGCGACATCCTGCTCGGCATGCTGCGGGCAACGGGGCGCACGCCGTTCTCCGACACCGATCGGGCCAATGCGGCCAGCATGACCGGCCATCTGCAGCGCACGATCAACCTCTGGCAGGACACGCGCGTGCTCCATCGCGACGCGGCGCTCGGTGCGGAATTGATGGAGCAGCTCGGCTTGGCGGTATTCGCACTCGGGCGTGACCAGCGTGTGCTGTTCGCTAACGCCCAGGCCGAGGCGCTCCTGCGCGCGTCGACTTGCTTGCGGCTCGAGCACGGCCGCCTGCGGGCCGCGTTTGCCGCAGACGACGATGGCTTGCAGCGCGCGCTGTCGCGCGTGGCGAAATCCCGCAAAGGCGAGAGTGTTGCGGTGCGCCCCTCGCTGGGTGCAGCGCATGAGCTCTTTCTCGGCATTTCGCTCTTGCCCGCCCATGCCGCGCATGCCGCGTTCGGCGACGCTGCCATGATGGTCACCGTGCGCCGCCGCGGTGCCGCCAGTCCTGTCACGGCGGCGCAGCTACGGCAGGCGTTTGGCTTGTCGGCGGCGGAGGCTGCCGTCGCGGAGGCATTGATCGTGGGGCGCTCCCCTGACGAGTACGCTGCCAGTGCCGGCGTTGCCGTGTCGACGGTGCGCACGCAGTTGCGCTCGATCTACGAGAAAACCGCCTCGCGCTCGCAGGCCGAAGCAGTAGGGGCGATGCTGTGGGTGTTGTCGCAGAACAAGCCGGTGGCGCAATAGCGAGGTGCCGCCTTCGGCCTGCCGCTTGGGCGACGTGCGTGGTCATCGCAGGCTGCGAAGACCGGGCGAAGAAGCCGCGTTCGTCACTGACGATGCGGCCGGTTGCGTCCGCGTATTGACGACGACGATGCATGCGACAAGCCCGGAGCGCCGCATCGTCGCGCAACGCGCAGCCGGCCGCGCCATCCATCTCAGTCATACCGCAGCTCCGTCGCCTTGCCGTGGAACACTTTGTACGAGTAGATCGTGTACGCCACGATGGTCGGCAGCACGATTGCCACACCCACCAGCATGAACTCGAGCGACTCTGGCGCGCTGGCGGCTTGCCAGATGTCGAGCCGGTCCACCACCAGGTATGGGAACAAGCTGTAGGCCAGGCCGTTGAAGGCCAGCAGGAAGATCGCGGCGGTGCCGACGAAAGGCGCCCATGCGAGGTGCTCATCGCCCTTGGCAATCTGCTGCGGCAGCCGGCGCAGCACCCAGTCGATCAGGCCGAACAGCGCGACGGTAACCAGCGGTACGGGCGCCAGCAGGATCATGTTGGGCAATGCGAACCACTTGTCGAACACACGTGTGCTGACCCACGGCGTCGCCGCCGATACCGCTGCCACGCCCAGCGCCGTGAACCACAAGGTGCCGCGCGCCCATTGCACCGCGCGCAGCTGCAGCGCACCTTCGGTTTTCATGATCAGCCACGTCGCGCCCAGCAGCAGGTACCCCGCGATCAACCCTGCCGCCGTGCAGATCGCAAAGACGACGTTGGCAGCGTCGTACCGAAAGCCCGTGATATACAGGCCCAGCATCAGGCCCTGTGAGGCGGTGGCGATGACGGACCCGGCATAGAACGCGCGGTTCCACCACGGCTTGTGGTGCGCGCGTGCCTTGACGCGAAAGTCGAACGCCACGCCGCGCAGGATCAGCCCGAACAGCATCAGGGCGACGGGCAGATAGAGCGCGCCGAGGATTTCGCCGTGCGCTGCCGGAAATGCCACCAGCAGCAGGCCGATGCCGAGCACGAGCCAGGTTTCGTTGGCATCCCAGAAGGGGCCGATGGAGGCGATCATGGTGTCCTTGTCGGCATCGTCGGCGCGGCGCAGCAGGATGCCGACGCCCAGGTCGTAGCCGTCAAGAACGACGTAGGCCAGCACGGCAATTCCCATCAGGGCCATGAAGACCACCGGCAGCCAGCCGGCGGGTTGAGTGAGGTCGGGAATCGTGCTCATGCGCGGCTCGCGAGGGAAGGGGAGAGATTAGGCGTGCGCTGGCCCGGGATGTCGGCATCGGTCGGGTCGATGGTGCCACTCGCCTTGCGGGCCAGATAGAACACGACGCCGACGTACGAGGCGATCAGGAATGCGTACAGCGCGAGATACATGGCGAGCGTGCTGCCGATCATGCGTGCGGGCACGGCCGACGCGGCCTGCGCGGTGGTCAGCACGCCGTAGACGAGCCACGGCTGGCGGCCGATTTCCGTGACGTACCAGCCAGCGACCACGGCAACCCAGCCGGAGAACGTCACAGCCACGAGCGTGCGGGCGAGCCATTGCGGCAGCGCTGCGTTGCCGCGCAGGCGCCAGGCGCTCACCCACGATACCGCCAGCATCAGCAAGCCCACGCCCACCATGAGGCGGAAGGCGAAGAACACCGGCAGCACGGGCGGATGCTGGTCGAACTGATCGAGCCCCTTCACCTCGCCATCGAACGAGTGCGTCAGGTACAGCGACGCCAGCTTGGGCACCGCGATCTCGAAGCGGTTGCTGCGTGTGGCCGGGTCCGGCACGCCGAACAGCACGGCGGGCACGCCGCGCTCGGTTTGCCAGATGCCCTCCATCGCGGCGAGCTTGGCGGGTTGATGCTCGAGCACGTTCAGGCCGTGCGCATCGCCTGCGGCAATCTGCAACGGGATCAGCACAGCCGCCATCATCACGCCCGTCTTCAGCGTGGCGCGCACGTCGGCACCCCGATCGTTGCGCAGCCAGCGGTAAGCGGACAACCCCGCCAGCAGGAACGCGACCGTCAGCCCCGAGGCCAGCAGCATGTGGGTGAACCGATACGGGAACGACGGGTTGAAGATGATCGCCAGCCAGCTTTCCGGATGCGCGCGGCCATCGATCATCACGTAACCGGCCGGCGTCTGCATCCACGAGTTGAGCGCGATGATCCAGAACACCGAGATGGTCGTACCCAGCGCGACCAGGAACGTCGCAAACGTATGGATTCGCTGGCTCACGCGCCTTGCGCCGAACAGCATGATGCCGAGGAAGCTTGCCTCCAGAAAGAATGCCGTCAGCACTTCATAGGCCAGCAGCGGCCCGGCGATATTGCCCACGGTGTTCATATAGCCCGGCCAGTTGGTGCCGAACTGAAAGCTCATCGTCACGCCGGACACCACGCCCAGCGCGAACGTGAGCGCAAAGACCTTCACCCACAGGCGGTACGCGGCCATCCAGGCTTCATCCCCCGTCTTGCGATAGCGCAGCTTGAAGAACAGCAGCACCCATGCGAGCGCGATGCTGATGGTGGGAAAGAGGATGTGGAACGTGATGTTGGCGCCGAACTGGATGCGCGCCAGTACAACCGGATCAAATGACATGGTTCTTCTTTCTTTTTGGGGGCGTGCTACTTCGATTTGCCGCCAACCACAACGGCAAGCCTGTCCTTCATCTCCAGCAGCTTGTGCACCTTGGCGCCCATCTTCATGAGCTGCTGCAGGGAGCCGGCGTCCAGCTTCTGCACGTCATCAAACCAGTTGGTCATGAGGGTGATGAGCTGATACATCTCCTTCATGCGGGCCTGGGCGTGGCGGTCGTCCGGGTCGGTGGGGGATTCGAGCATCACGTCGCGCAGCAGCGAGAGGGTGGGGTCGATCTCGCGCTTGCGGCGTTCTTCGGCCAGCGTGCGGAAGATGGTCCAGATGTCGTCGGGGGCGGCGAAGTACTCGCGCCGGTCGCCCGGCCTGTGCGACAGCCGCACCAGCTTCCACGCTTCGAGTTCCTTCAGCCCGATGCTCACGTTGGAGCGTGAGAAACCCAATGCCTCGGCAATCTCGTCCGCGTTGATCGGCTCGCGCGCCGCGTAGAGCAGGGCGTAGATCTGCCCGACCGTGCGGTTGATGCCCCAGCGGCTGCCCATCTCGCCAAAATGCAAGACGAAGCGCTGTTTCAAGGGGGAGAGTTGCATCGTTTTGATCTTTCTCAAATTTCAGGAATTTGTGAAAGTTTAGCTGCCCGGCCTGGCGGTGCAATGTGACGTGCTGTCGCGGGGCGGCACGAAGCGCAACGCGGGGCGTTCAAATGGCGATGTGAATGTTGCTCACAAGCAAACGCGTGCAGATTAGGAGGCGCCTTCTATTCTCCCCTTGACACGGGAAAAATAACGCAAACAAGGGATTAATTGGTTTTGCAGGTTGATATATGACGCGACGGCGCTCCCTGCGGAAAACGGAGATACCCAAGGATTTTCGCGCTGGGCCGCCCTGAGCGGCAGGCAAAAATCGTTTTCGTTGAGCAGTATCTGCTCGGGCAGTTTAATCGAGGACTTCGTCTCACACTCTGCGTACGAAGGGCTGTCTCGTCCTTAATAAATCGGGTTTTCTGCCGAAAACCTCGTTGCTAAGCAAAATCGCCAGAGGAGCCCCCCCATGCGTGTCAATGAACCTGTCACCCAGCGTGAATACGAGTTCCCGGAAAACGCCACGCTCATGTCGACGACCGACACCCAGAGCTACATCACTTACGCGAATGCTGCCTTTGTGGAGGCGAGCGGATTTTCCCGCGAGGAAATCGAGGGCCAGCCGCACAATATCGTGCGGCACCCCGATATGCCCCCAGAAGCGTTTGCGGACATGTGGGCGACGTTGAAGTCGGGCCAGCCATGGACGGCGCTGGTCAAGAATCGCCGCAAGAATGGCGACCATTATTGGGTGCGTGCCAACGCGACACCCGTGGTGCGCAACGGCCGCACGACGGGTTACATGTCCGTGCGCACCAAGCCGACCCGCGATGAAATTGCCGCCGCCGAAACCCTCTACAAGGATTTTCGGACCGGACAGGCAGGCACGCGCAAGTTTTACAAAGGACTGATCGTGCGCACCGGCCTGATGGCCTGGCGCTCCGTATTCCAGGTGATGCCGGTGCGCTGGCGCATCCGGCTGACGTTCCTGATGCTGCTGCCCGCACTGCTGGGGGCCGCGTGGGCGTCCGGCCTGTCTGGCGCCGCCCTCGGCGGCTTCGCGGCGGCATTGGCGGTGGCGCTGCTGGTCGCTGCGTGGTCGCTGAAGGTGCAGATCGCCACGCCGCTCGAAAAGCTGCAGGCGCTGGCACTGAGCGTGGCATCGGGCGAAAGCCGGAAAGTCGCCATCGCAGACCGCGTGGACGAGATCGGCATGACGCTGCGCTCCGTCAGCCAGCTTGGTCTGATGTTCCGATGGCTGATTGACGACGTGGCCGAGCAGGTGGTCAACGTGCAGGCGGCCAGCCAGGAGATCGCCAGAGGCAATGGCGATATCAACACGCGCACCGAGCAGGCGGCCGCCAGCCTGGAGCAAACCTCGAGTTCGATGACGCAGATGACGGCCACGGTGGCGAGCAATGCCGAAACGGCCGGTCAGGCGAATACGCTGTCCGGCACGGCCACCCAGGCCGCGCTCAACGGCGGCCGCGCGATGGAAGAGGTGGTGGCCACGATGAGTTCGATCTCGCAGAGTGCCAGGCAGATCGCCGACATCATCGGCGTGATCGACAGCATTGCGTTCCAGACCAACATCCTGGCCCTCAACGCCGCGGTAGAGGCTGCCCGGGCGGGTGAACAGGGGCGCGGTTTTGCGGTGGTGGCGGGCGAAGTGCGTGCGCTCGCGCAGCGCAGTGCTGGCGCGGCCAAGGAGATCAAGGCACTGATCGGCTCCAGCGTCGACAAGGTGGAATCGGGCTCCCAGCTGGTCGACCAGGCGGGCAAGACCATGGAGGACATCGTTGCGCAGGTGAAGCGGGTCTCGGCCATGATCGCCGACATCAGCCTGGCTACCGCGCAGCAGACCGAAGGGATCACGCAGGTCAGCCAGGCGGTCAGCCACCTTGACCAGGTCACGCAGGAAAACGCGACGCTCGTGGGGCAGAGTGCTGCCGCTGCCGAAAGCCTGCGTGTGCAAGCGACGCGCCTGGTGGAGGCGGTGAACGTGTTCCGCTGAAATCGGCCCGCGCCGGCAATTGCAAAAACCGTGTGGGACGGACGTGGCGATTGTGCGGTGTTCGCCCTACTATGCCCAGGCAGCAGTACGTCGAAACGCACGTTTTCGGGAGCGGCAAGATGGCCTCACACGGTTTGTTTGCATGGCTGATCATCGGCGCGGTCGCGGGTTGGCTGGCCGGCTGGATCACGAAGGGCGGCGGCTTTGGCCTGCTCGCCGACATCGTCGTCGGCATCGTCGGCGCGTTTGTTGGCGGATGGCTCGCAGGGGCGCTGGGCCTTTCGTTTGGCGTCGGGTGGGTGGGCTCCATTGCCACGGCGGTGGCGGGCGCGCTGGTGCTGTTGTTCCTGTTGCGGTTCATCAAACGCGCGTAGCCGCACGGCAATGCGGCATCGGCCGGGCACTCGCGCGTGCGCGGCCGATGTCATCCAAACCGCCGGATTCCACCGCGCGGCACATCACCTAGACTGGTGGGTACAAGACACCAAGCCGCGCCACAAGCGTCGGTGCGGCAGGCAAACGTCACAAGCGAGACCGCCATGTCTGATCTGCTCACTTCGCCCGTCGAACTCTACGAAGGGTTCGAGATTCACGTCGCGCTGTCTCCGGCGCGCACCGATCCTGCCCGCTACACCTATACCGGCTACGTCTGCCACCCCGGCGCAGATGCGTCGCTGCCCGGCCATGTCGTGCCGTTCCATGCCGACGGCGACGACAGCTTCCGCACCGTGGAAGACGCCGTTGACGAGGCGGTGCACGTCGCGCGCAGCATCGTCGACGGCACGCACCCGGATCTGTCTGTCCTCTCCATCGTGACGCACGGCTACTGAGCCCCACGGCGCATCACCTGACGCGCCCCACGCATTTGCTGTGCCGCACCATCCCAAGCCGCCGCTGCACCGAAAGCGTGCGGCGCGGTGCTCGCGCTTGAGGCATGCAGCGCTGCGCGCTGGGCGCACATTTCCCGCAGAGCTTTATCTCACAAGGCTTCGCTCGCCTGGCATACCTGTTGCATAGCACCATTGCGCGGGTCAATGGCGATTCGCTCTCTTCGTGGTGAAGGCCCTGCTGCCCAGGGTCACTTGGACAACGGCGTCCCAGAACCCGGCCAATGCGGCCTGGTTCTCGGACGCCTTTCTTTTTTTGGATGCGGGATTCGACATGACCGGCAAAGCCACCCGAATCGATCTGTTCAGTCTGCGTACGCCGCAGATGCGCGCCTTTCATCTGACGTGGCTCGCGTTCTTCGTGTGCTTCTATGCGTGGTTCGCCTGCGCGCCGCTCATGCCGGTGCTCAAGGGCGAATTCCACCTCACGCCCGGGCAGATCGCCAACATCAACATCGCCGCGGTGGCGGTGACGATCCTCGTGCGCTTGCTCGTCGGCCCGCTGTGCGACCGCTTCGGCCCGCGCAAGACCTATACCGGCCTGCTGGTGGTGGGGGCAATTCCGGTGCTCGGTGTGGCGCTGGCGCAGAGCTACGAGGCGTTTCTCTTCTTTCGCCTGGCGATCGGCGCGATCGGCGCGAGCTTCGTGATCACGCAATACCACACGTCGGTCATGTTCGCGCCCAACGTGGTCGGCACAGCCAACGCTGCGGCAGCGGGCTGGGGCAATGCGGGCGGTGGCGTGGCGCAGGGCACGATGCCGCTGCTGCTCACCGCCATCGTGATGATGGGCGTGACGCAGAGCATGGGCTGGCGTTTGGCCATGGTGGTGCCGGGCGTGGCGATGCTGATCGTGGCGGCGCTGTACTGGCGCTATACGCAGGACTGCCCCGAGGGCAATTACGCAGAACTGCGTGCCGCCGGCAAGACCATCGACGGCGGCAAGAAGGGCGGCTGGGGCAGCTTCGTCGCGGCCGCGGGCAACTACCGCGTGTGGCTGCTCTTCATCACCTACGGCGCGTGCTTCGGCGTGGAGATCTTCATCCACAACATCGCCGCCACTTACTACGTCGATCACTTTGGCCTGTCGCTGTCGGCAGCCGGGATGGCCGCGGCCAGCTTCGGCCTGCTTGCGCTGTTTGCGCGCGCGCTGGGCGGCATCGTGTCGGACCGCGTGGCAGCCAGGCGCGGCCTGGATGCGCGCACACAACTGCTGTGCCTGCTGATGCTGGGCGAGGGCCTCGGCCTGTTCGGTTTTGCCCATGCCGGCAGCGTGCCGGTGGCGATTCTGGCGATGCTCGGCTTCGGCCTGTTCACGCATATGGCGTGCGGTGCGACGTATGCGCTGGTGCCCTTCATCGATCGCCGTGCGCTGGGCGGTGTGGCCGGCATCATCGGCGCGGGCGGAAACGCGGGCGCGGTGGCGGCGGGCTTCCTGCTGAAAGGCATGGCGGATACGCAGGCCACGCTGTCGATGCTCGGCGTGCTGGTGGGGCTGTCGGCCATCTGCGCCATCGCGGTGCGCTTCTCGGCAGAACACAAGGCGCGTGAACAAGCGCTCTACGACAACACGCTGGCCGCTGCCGGCAACGCCTGAAAGAGGACATCACCATGACCATGAAGATCGTCGTCATTGGCCACGGAATGGTGGGCCACAAGTTTCTGGAGAGCCTGCTGCAGGCGCCCGGGCACCATCTGGAGGTGACGGTGCTGTGCGAAGAGCCGCGCCCCGCATACGACCGCGTGCACCTCTCTGAGTTCTTTACCGGCAAGACGGCGGAAGACCTCTCGCTGGTGGCACCCGGCTTCTTTGACCGCGATGACGTGGTGCTCAAGCTCAATGCCCGCGCCACGGCCATCGACACGATCGCCAAGACGGTGACGGCTTCCACCGGCGAGGTGCTGCCTTACGACAAGCTCGTGATTGCGTCGGGCTCGTCGCCGTTCGTGCCGCCCGTGCCGGGCCGCGACCGCAAGGACTGCTTCGTCTACCGCACCATCGAAGACCTCGAGGCGATGGCCGAATGCGGCCAGCGCGCCAAGACCGGCGTGGTGATCGGCGGCGGCCTGCTCGGCCTGGAATGCGCCAAGGCCCTGCGCGACATGCAACTGCAAACACACGTGGTCGAGTTTGCCGGCCGCCTGATGGCGATGCAGGTGGACGACGGTGGCGGCCGCATGCTGCGCCGGAAGATCGAAGACCTGGGCGTGACGGTGCATACGCAAAAGAACACGGTCGAGATCGTCGACGGCGAAACCTGCACGCACCGCCTGAACTTTGCCGATGGCACTCACCTGGAAGCCGACATGGTCGTCTTCTCGGCCGGCATCCGCCCCCGCGATGAACTGGCGCGTGCCTGCGGCCTCGAAGTGGGCGAGCGCGGTGGCATCGTGATCGACTCCGAATGCCGCACGTCCGCGCCGGACGTATACGCGATTGGCGAATGCGCGCTGTGGGGCGGCAAGGTCTATGGCCTGGTGGCACCGGGTTATGAAATGGCGCGCATCACGGCCAGGCAGATCCTCGCGGCCGACGACGAAGCGACGTTCAACGGCGCGGACATGAGCACCAAGCTCAAGCTGATGGGCGTGGACGTCGCCAGCCTGGGCGACGCGCAAGGCCTGACGCCGGGCAGCCGCAGCGTGCTGTTCACGGATGAGCGCAAGCAGATCTACAAGAAGCTCGTGCTGTCGGAAGACGGCAAGTACCTGCTCGGCGGCGTGCTGGTGGGCGACGCATCGGAATACGGCACGCTGCTGCAGATGATGCTCAACCGCATTCCGTTGCCTGAGGCGCCGGAATTCCTGATCCTGCCGCAGGCCGATGGCAACGCGCGCCCGGCCATGGGCGTGGATGCGCTGCCGGACAGCGCGCAGATCTGCTCGTGCAACGACGTATCGAAGGGCGCGCTGTGCCAGGCCGTGTGCGCCGGCGCCACCACCGTGGGCGCGCTCAAGGACGCAACGAAGGCCGGCACCTCGTGCGGCGGCTGCGTGCCGCTCATGACGCAGGTGATGAAGGCCGAGATGAAGAAGCAGGGCCTGGCCGTCAACAACCACCTGTGCGAACACTTCCCGTACTCGCGCCAGGAGCTGTATCACCTCGTGCGCGTGGGCCGATTCCAGACCTTCGACGCGCTGCTGCAGGCGCACGGCCACGGTTTGGGCTGCGACATCTGCAAGCCGACGGTGGCGAGCATCCTGGCCTCGTGCTGGAACGACTTCGTGCTCAAGAAGGAGCACGCCAGCCTGCAGGATTCCAACGACTACTTCCTCGCCAACATCCAGAAAGACGGGACGTATTCCGTCGTGCCGCGCATGCCGGGTGGCGAGGTCACCGCCGATGGCCTGATCGCCGTGGGCCAAGTCGCCAAGAAATACGGCCTGTACACAAAGATCACCGGCGGCCAGCGTGTCGACCTGTTCGGCGCGCGCCTGGAGCAGCTGCCGCTGATCTGGGAAGAGCTCATTGCGGCCGGGTTCGAGTCGGGCCACGCGTATGGCAAGTCGCTGCGCACGGTGAAGTCGTGCGTGGGTTCGACGTGGTGCCGCTACGGCGTGGGCGACTCGGTCGGTTTTGCGATTGCGCTGGAGAATCGCTACAAGGGCCTGCGCTCGCCGCACAAGCTGAAGTTTGGCGTGTCGGGCTGCACGCGTGAATGCGCGGAGGCGCAAGGCAAGGATGTCGGCATCATCGCTACGGAAAAGGGATGGAACCTCTACGTATGCGGCAACGGCGGCATGAAGCCGCGCCACGCCGAACTGCTGGCGGCCGACCTCGACCAGGACACGCTCATCAAGTATGTCGACCGCTTCCTGATGTTCTACGTGCGCACAGCGGACCGCCTCCAACGCACGAGCACGTGGCGCGACAACCTCGAAGGCGGCCTAGACTACCTGAAGGACGTCATCGTCAACGACAAGCTCGGGATTGCGACCGAACTCGAAGCCGAGATGCAGCACGTCGTCGACACCTACCAGGACGAATGGAAGACCGCCGTGACGAACCCCGATGTGCGCAAGCGCTTCCGCCACTTCGTCAACAGCGACGCGAAGGACGCGAACGTCGTCTTTGTCGAGGAACGCGGGCAGATCCGCCCGGCCACGGTGGAGGAGCGCGCGAAGACACGTCCCGTGCGCATTCCGGTTGTTGCAGAAGCCGCTTGAGAGAGGAGCCCGACATGCAAGCATCGCGCTGGATTCCTGTTTGCCCGCTGGACGACATCGTGCCCAACACCGGCGTGTGCGCGCTCGTGGACGGCGAGCAGGTCGCCGTCTTCCACGTTGCGGGCAGTGCACCGCAGCCGGTCTATGCCATCGGCAACTACGACCCGAACTCCGACGCGGCCGTGCTCTCGCGCGGGCTCGTCGGCAACCTCGGCGACCGCATCGTCGTGGCCTCGCCGATCTACAAGCAGCACTTCGATCTGGCAACGGGCGAGTGCCTCGAAGCGCCGGCCAACTCGGTGCAGGCCTACGCAGCCAAGGTGGAAGGCGGAACGGTGTGGGTGGCGCGATGACTCGCCCCAAGCTCGTCGTCATCGGCAACGGCATGGCCGGCATGCGCACGGTCGAAGAGCTGCTCAAGCTGGCGCCCGACCTGTACGACATCACCGTCTTCGGCGAAGAGCCGCACGGCAACTACAACCGTATCCTGCTATCTCCTGTGCTGGCGGGTGAGAAGCAGGTCGACGACATCATGCTGAACACGCGTGAGTGGTACGCGCAGAACCACATCACGCTGCATGCGGGCGATCCGGTGGTGAGCATCGACCGCCCGCGCCGCACGCTGCGCTCGCGCGACGGCGTGGAGGTCCGCTACGACCGTCTGCTGATCGCCACCGGCTCGCGGCCGTTCATCCTGCCGGTGCCGGGGCACCTGCTGCCGGGCGTGATCGCCTTTCGCGACATCCAGGACGTGGAGACGATGCTGGAGGCAGCGCGCAACCATCGGCATGCCGTCGTCATCGGCGGCGGGCTGTTGGGGCTGGAAGCCGCCAACGGTCTGATGCGCCAGGGCATGGATGTGACGGTCGTGCACCTGCCCGACACGCTGATGGAGCGCCAGCTCGACAAGCCCGCCGCGCAGCTGCTGCAGAAGGCACTGGAAGCCAGGGGCCTGCGCTTCCTGCTCGGCGCGCACACGGCGGAGCTGCTCGGCACCGACCGCGTGACCGCCGTGCGCTTCAAGGACGGCACGCAGATCCCGGCCGACCTCGTGGTCATGACGGCCGGCGTGCGCCCGAACATCGAGCTTGCCAAGGCGGCCGGCCTGCGTTGCGAACGCGCCATCATCGTGGACGACACCCTGCAGACCTACGACCCGCGCATCTACGCCGTGGGGGAATGCGTGCAGCACCGTAGCGCCACGTTCGGCCTGGTGGCGCCTATCTGGGACCAGGCCCGCGTATGTGCCGCACACCTGGCGGGGGCCGGCCACCGCCGCTATGTCCAGCAGGCCACGGCCACCAAGCTGAAGGTCACCGGCGTGGACTTGTATTCGGCGGGCGATTTCATCGGCGGCGACGGCACCGAAGACATCGTGCTGCGCGACCCGCGCCGCGGCGTCTACAAGCGCCTGGTGCTGAAGGAAGACCGTATCGTCGGCGCAGTCCTGTACGGCGATGTCGCCGACGGCCCGTGGTACTTCGACCTGATCCAACGCGAGGTGCCTATCACGTCGATCCGCCAGCGCCTGTTGTTTGGCCGCGCGCTGTGCGAAGCGGAAGCGGCGTAATGAACACCGGCAAGATACGGAACCGGCATCACCCTTCGTACGCCGCCGGTGTGGCCTTTGACGTTCCTGCCCTTGATGGCGCCTTGGGTTTTTGTAACCGGGCGGAGACGGGGAAAACTCGCTGCGCTCAGACAGTTCCCCGTCTTGTTTCCGCCCGCTTACAAAAATCCAAGGGGAAGTCGCCATCTCGGGCGCGCCTTTCTTTTGCTTACTTTTCTTTGGCAAGACAAAGAAAAGTGAGTCAGCCCCGGCAGGGGATGAAACAAGGGATGCACCAATCAAGCAAAGCACCACAGAGACGACGATGACCACCATCCCCCTCCACCCCGCAACGAACGCCGTGCGCACCACCTGCCCCTACTGCGGCGTCGGCTGCGGCGTGCTGGCAACCCCGCAAGCGGATGGCAGCGTCGATATTCAAGGCGATCCAACGCACCCCGCCAACGCAGGGCGCCTGTGCGTGAAGGGCTCCGCGCTGGGGGAAACCGTCAGCCTCGAAGGCCGTCTCCTGTATCCCGCCATCCGCGAACGTTCGCATGACCTGGATGCCCCCATTGCCCCGCTGCAGCGCGTCTCATGGGACGCCGCGCTCGACACCGTCGCCCAGGGCTTTCGCCGCATCATCGATGAACACGGCCCCGATGCCGTTGCGCTGTACGTCTCCGGCCAGCTGCTGACCGAGGACTACTACGTCGCCAACAAGCTGATGAAGGGCTTCATCGGCACGGCCAACATCGACACCAACTCGCGCCTGTGCATGTCCTCGGCCGTGGCGGGGCACAAGCGCGCGTTTGGCGAAGACCTCGTCCCGGTCTGCTACGACGATCTCGAAGCCGCAGACCTCATCGTGCTGGTGGGCTCCAACACCGCGTGGTGCCATCCGATCCTGTTCCAGCGCATCATGCGTGCAAAAGAGGCGCGGCCGCAGCTGAAAGTCGTGGTGGTCGACCCGCGCCACACCGCCACGTGCGAGCTGGCAGACCTGCATCTGCCCATCAGGCCGGGCACCGACGTGTGGCTCTTCAACGGCCTGCTGTCGTTCCTTTCCCGCCGCGGCGTGGTTGACCGCCACTTCGTCACCCTGCACACCAACGGCCCCGACGCCGCGCTGCAAGCCGCCGGCACGCACAGCGAAGACGTGGAAGCGGTGGCCAAGGCATGCAAGCTCAAGCTCGACGACCTGCTCACGTTCTACAACTGGTTTGCCGACACGGAGCGCACCATCACGGCGTTCTCCATGGGCGTCAACCAGTCCAGCGCGGGCACCGACAAGGTCAACAGCATCATCAATTGCCATCTGCTCACGGGCCGCATCGGGCGCGCCGGCATGGGGCCGTTCTCGATTACCGGCCAGCCGAACGCGATGGGCGGGCGTGAGGTGGGCGGCCTGGCGAACATGCTGGCCGCGCACCTGGAACTGAACGAGCCCACGCATCGTGAACTCGTCCAGACGTTCTGGAACGCACCGCGCATGGCCGACAAGGCGGGCCTCAAGGCGGTGGACCTCTTCCAGGCCATCGAAGACGGGCACGTGAAGGCCGTGTGGATCATGGGCACCAACCCGGTGGTCAGCCTGCCCGACGCCGACCAGGTGCGCCGCGCGCTGGCCAAGTGCGAACTCGTGGTCGCCTCCGACATTGTGGAAGCCACCGACACCACGGTGCTGGCCGACATCGTGCTGCCCGCGCTCGGCTGGGGCGAGAAGGACGGCACCGTGACGAACTCCGAGCGCCGCATCTCGCGCCAGCGCGCCTTCCTGCCAGCGCCCGGCGAGGCCCGCGCAGACTGGGACATCATCGCCGACGTGGCGCGCCGCATGGGCTACGACGGCTTCGACTTCACCAGCCCGCGCGATGTGTTCGACGAACACGCGCGCCTCTCGGCCTATGCCAACACGGCGGGCGGTGTGCCTCGTGCTTTCCACCTCGGCGGATTGACGGGGCTCGATGCCGATGCCTACGACAGCATGTCGCCCGTGCAATGGCCGGTGACCGCGCCCGGCAGTGGCGAAGCGCGTCTCTTCAGCGACGGCCGTTTCGCCTACGCCGATGGCCGCGCACGCTTTGTGCCGACGCCGGCACGCGCCCCCGCGCATGCAGCCGATGGCGAATACCCGCTCGTCCTCAACACCGGCCGCGTGCGTGACCAGTGGCACACCATGACGCGCACCGGCCGCGCGCCCAGGCTGGCCGACCACATTCCCGAACCGTTCGTCGATCTGCACCCGCACGATGCGCTGCTGGCCGGCGTGCGCGAGGGCAGTCTCGCGCGTGTGTCGTCCCGCTGGGGCAGCGTGGTGGCGCGCGTGCGCATGACGGGTGGCATCGCGCGCGGCAGCGTGTTCGTGCCGATCCACTGGAATGGCCAGTTTGCGTCGGACGCTCGCGTGGGCGCGGTGGTGAACCCGGTCGTCGACCCCGTGTCCGGCGAGCCCGAGTTCAAGCACACGCCCGTGATGGTCGAGCCGTTCGACGTGGCGTGGCACTGCTTCGTGCTGTCGCGCCGCGCGCTCGACACCGACGACGCCACGTGGTGGACGCGCATCCAGGGGAAGCAGTTCGTGCGTTATGAACTGGCCGGGCGCCAGCAACTCGGCAACGTTCATGACTGGGCGCGCAAGCTGCTCGGCGTGACCGACCCGCATGCCGACTGGCTCGAATACGAAGACACCACCGCGCGCGTCTACCGTGCCGTGCACGTCGTGGATGACCGCATTGAGGCGTGTGTGTTTCTGTCGCCGCGCCCCGATCTGCCGTCGCGCAACTGGTTGGCCGGGTTGTTCGCGCAGGCGCGCCTGGAAGATCTCGACCGCGCCGGCGTCCTGCTCGGCCAGCCGATTGAGGCCGGCGCGGACGTCGGGCCCACGGTGTGCTCGTGCTTTGGCGTGGGCCGCAACACCATCTGCGACGCCATTCGGGACAAGGGCCTGCAATCGACCGGAGAGATCACGGCCTGCCTGAAGGCCGGGGGAAATTGCGGCTCGTGCGTGCCGGAACTCAAGCGGCTGCTGGTGGAGGCGCGGGTACAGCAGGCCGCGTGACCAGCACGCCAAGGGTGGTGAGAGCATCACATCCGATGGCCTGTCTATTTCTACCCGGAAGATATTGACGTCTGATTAAATCCGGGTAGAATTCGTTCCTGATAAAAACACATCAGGAACACCATCCATGGATCCCACCGCAGTCAACGCGTGCACGGCCTTTGCTGGCGCGCATCGCCTGGCCAGCGGGCCGACGCGCGACGTCGCCCGGGCCGTCAAAACGTATCTCGATGCGCACCCCGAATCGCAGGTGCTGGTGTTCGACAACACCAGCGCACAGCCGGTGGAACTCGACCTGCGCGGCACCGTTGAAGACGTGCTTGCGCGCCTGGATCAGGCCGCCCCAGCTGCCGAACCCGGCGAATCCGAAAGTCGCCCACGCGGCCCTGGCCGCCCAAGGCTGGGCGTGATTGCCCGCGAGGTGACCTTGCTGCCGCGCCACTGGGACTGGCTTGCCGCCCAGCCGGGCGGGGCGTCGGTGACGCTGCGCAAGCTCGTGGAAGACGCTCGCCGCGCTGCCGAAGGGGCGGATCGCCGCCGCATCGCGCAGGAAGCTGCCTATCGCTTCATGTCGGCCATGGCTGGCAATGCGCCGGGCTTTGAAGAGGCCACACGCGCGCTGTTCGCGCTCGATGCGGGCGCATTCCAATCATTCACCCAACCGTGGCCGGCCGACGTGCGGGATTTCGCACGCCAGCTGGCGCAGGCTGCATGGGCTTCACACGAGGAGGCAGCATGACCAGTCAGAACGGCCCCCGCGCCACCGACGAGGGCACGCCCGCGAGCGGCCAGCAGTCGCCCGTGGCGCCCGTGCCCGCGGCGAATGCGCGCCCGCTGTGGCGGACCTTCGTTGCATTTCTGGGGCCGCTCATCGTGGCGAACATCCTGCAATCGCTGTCGGGCACGCTCAACAACGTGTACGTCGGCCACATGCTGGGCGTGAAGGCGCTGGCGGCGGTATCGGCGTTCTTCCCGATCCTGTTTTTCTTCATCGCGTTTGTCATCGGGCTGGGCTCGGGCGCGGCGGTGCTGATCGGGCAGGCGTGGGGCGCGAAGAAGCCTGACGCGGTAAAGACCGTGGCGGGCACCACGCTGTCGGTGGGGCTGGTCGCCGGCGCGGTGGTGGCGCTGCTGGGTGGGCCGTTCGCGCATGCGCTGCTGCGCCGGCTTGGCACGCCGGCCGACATCCTGGGCGACGCGACGCTCTATGCCAGCGTCATGCTGTATGCCATGCCGGGGCTGTTCGTCTTCCTGCTCGCCACGGCCATGATGCGCGGCGTGGGTGACACGCGCACGCCGTTGCGCACGCTGCTGCTGTCCACGGCCATCGGGCTGGTCCTGACGCCGTCGTTCATCCGTGGCTGGTTTGGCCTGCCGCAACTTGGCGTTGCCAGCGGCGCCGTGGCGACGACGATTGCGTTCCTGGTGGCGCTCGCGTGGCTTGGGTTCTTCCTGCGCCGGCGCAATCATCCGCTCGCGCCGGATGCCGCCCTGGCGCGCCATCTGTGGATCGACTTTGCCGTGTTGCGCACGGTGCTGAAGATCGGCGTGCCGACGGGCATCCAGCTCGTGGTGATCTCGATTGCGGAGCTGGCCCTGCTATCGCTCGTCAACGGCTTCGGCTCCGATGCCACGGCGGCTTACGGGGCCGGCACGCAGATCATCAGCTACGTGCAGTTTCCGGCCATGTCGATTGCGATCACGGCGTCGATCCTCGGGGCACAGGCCATCGGCTCCGGCAACACCGAACGGCTCGATGCCATCACGCGCACCGGGCTGTGGCTGAACGTGGCGGTCACGGGGCTGATGGTGGTGATGGCGCTGCTGTTCTCGCGCGCCGTCATCGGATGGTTCACCACGAATACCGAAGTGATGGACCTCGCGCAGAGCCTGCTGCATATCTCGCTGTGGAGCTCGGTCATCTTCGGCATGGCGAGTGTCTTCTCAGGTGTGATGCGTGCAAGCGGCACCGTGATGGCGCCCACGGCCATCTCGATCCTGGCCATCGTGGCGGTAGAGGTGCCGGTGGCCTGGGCGTTGAGCCGCCACATCGGCACGGACGGCATCTGGGCAGCGTATCCGGCGGCGTTCATCGCCATGTTCGTCATGCAGGGCGCGTACTACGGGTTCGTTTGGCGCCGCCGCGCGCAGCGGTTTGGCATTCGCCGCATGGTGTAAAGCGATGGGCGTTCAGGCTGGCTCGCCGCGCGTCGGCCCGAACGCCATGTCCGCACCGGCGGCCGTCGGCTGACGCAACAGCCGCACCGCGGGCGACTGCAGGATGCACAGCAACTGCAGCGCGAAGCCTGCAAGTGCCGCCACCAGGCAAGCGCCCATGCCGGCCCGCGCCGCCAGCCACGCGGCCAGCGCAGCGCCCAGCGGCCGCGCCCCATACGACATCACGTTCACCGCCGAGACGCGTGCCAGCAGCGCGGGCGGCGTCACGGTCTGCCGCAGCGTCGTTGTGCTGACCACCCACAGGATCGGCCCACAGCCCAGCAGGAAGAACCCCGCGTGGGCCAGTGCGGGCCACGGCTGCCACAGCGTGGCCGCGAGCAACACGCCGCCGGCCAACCCGCAGACCGGGCCCGTTGCCACGACATGGCCGAAACGCCAGCGCGCCAGGATGCGCGCGGCCAGCAGCGCGCCGACCACCATGCCGGCGCCGTACATCGCCAGTGTGAATCCGATCGCCTGCGCCGACAGCCCGAGCCGATGCGCGGCATATGGCACGAAGATCGCAAACACCATGAAGATGGCCGTGGTGAAGAGGAACTGCGTGGCAAACACCGGGCGCAGCAACGGATGACGGAACACAAAGCGCGCGCCTTCCGCGATGTCCTGCAGCGGATGCGATGCACGCCGTGCGTCCGGCGCAGGCGACGCCACACCCCGCAGCAGCACGGCCGCCACCGCAGATAGTCCTGCGGCCAGCAGGAACGCCGCCGTGGCCCCCGTCCAACCGATCAGCGCGCCGCCGATCGCCGGCCCGCAGGCAAACGCCACCGTGCGGGCAAGTTCGATGCGCCCGTTGGCGCGTGAGAGCATGGCGGATGGCACGAGCGATGGCATCAGCGCGGGCGCCGCCACGCTGAACACCACCGTGCCGCACACCGCGACAAACCCGAGCAAGCCGAGCATCGGCAGATTCAGCAGCCCGGCCGCCAGCAGCCCGGCGACTGCAAGCAACGCCATCGCCCGCACTGCTTCTGCGCTGGCCATCAGCGCGCGTTTTGGCCAGCGGTCGGCCAGCATGCCAATCGGAATGGCAAACAGCACGAACGGCAGCGTCAGGGCCACTTGCAGCCAGCTCGCCGTACTGGCGTCGGCGTGCAGCGCGAGCACCGCCACCATCGGCATGGCGGCCAGCGCAATCTGCTCGGCGGATTGTGCCGCCAGGTTCGAACCGGCCAGCCGGTTGAAGCCCGCCGGCAGCGGCTTGGCAAAGGACTCGGACATCGCGCTTCTCCTGAAGACGTTCGCTTCAGGCTACGGATGTCGACGCGGGGATGCGCTCCGCTTCTTGCTGCCAAATTCGGCCGGGGGGGCTACAGGATCGGCGCGAACAGCTTGGCGACGTGCATGATCACGCGGCGCAGCGGATGCGCGTGCTCGTATTCGTCGCGGCCGACGCGCGTGGCCTGGCCGAAATCGGCTTCGAGCATCTGGGCCACGTCGTTGGCGAAGCGCGCGTCGGCCGTCATGATCATGAGCTCGAAGTTCAGGCGGAACGAGCGGTTGTCGAGGTTCGCGCTGCCCACGGCGGCGGCATCGTCGTCGATGAGCACGACTTTCTGGTGCAGGAAGCCCGGCAGGTAGCGGTAGATCTTCACGCCCGCGCGGATGGCCTGGTATGCATACAGGGTGGAGGCCAGGAACACCACGCGGTGGTCCGGCCGCGACGGGATGAGGATGCGCACGTCCACGCCACGCAATACGGCCAGGCGCAGCGCGGCAAACACCGCCTCGTCGGGAATGAAGTACGGCGTGGTGATCCACAACCGCTTGCGCGCCGACTGGATGGCCTCCATGAAGAACAGCGAGCAGGTTTCCTGTTTGTCGGCCGGGCCGCTGGCGACGACCTGGCAGACCATGTCCTCATCGGGGCGCAGCTCAGGCACGATCAGCTGCGGCACTTCGCGCGCGGCCCAGTACCAGTCTTCGGCAAAAGTCAGCTGCAGGTCCATCACGGCCGCGCCGACTATCTCGATATGCGTGTCGCGCCACGGCGCCAGCGGCGGCTTCTCGCCCAGGTATTCGATACCGACGTTGTGGCCGCCCACGTAGGCGCGTTCACCGTCCACCACCACGAGCTTGCGGTGGTTGCGGAAGTTGAGCTGGAACCGGTTGACGAACCCGGCGTGCGTGGAGAACGGCTTGGCGAGCACGCCGCCCTCCGTCAGCCGCTGCACGTAGTGGCGGGGCAGGGCATGGCAGCCGATGCGATCGAACAGGAAGTACACGCGCACGCCGGCGCGGGCCCGTTCGACAAGCAGTTCGGCCAGGCGGCGGCCGAGCGCGTCGTCATGCACGATGAAGAACTGCACGATCAGCACCCGCTGCGCCTGGGCGATGGCCGCGAAGATGGCTTCGAACGTCTCCGCGCCGTTGACGAGCAGCCGCACCCGGTTGTGCGACAGGCACGGCATGCCCGTGAGCCGGGGCAGGGCCTGCATGCAGGCATGTTGCGGCACGACCACGCACGATTCATGGTCGCGCAGGCGGCGCCAGTCGTCCGACAGGGTGATCTCGCGCATGCGCGCATTGTTGAAGCGCCGCGCATCCACGTAGCCGGCGAACGTGCTACGTCCGAAGATCAGATACGGAATCAGCGTGAACTCGGGCAGCGTGACCAGCGAAATGGCCCACGCAATGGCGCCCTGCGATGTGCGCACCGTCAGCACCGCGTGCACGGCGGCGAGCACGCCCACGCAGTGCATGACAAAAATGAAGGCGGCGAACGCCGTGGTATTGGTCAGCATCAGAAGCAGCAGAGTAAAGCCCACCCTGAGTCATTTTGACATGGCCCAGGTGGCGTCGGACAAACACGGATACTTCCGCCCCGCCCGGTTGGCGTAGGCTCGCCGCATCGGGGACGGCCGGCATGCGGCTTGCTAATGTGCCGTTGCCGTCCTGTCGAGCAGCGACGACAACCATCAGGACGATCATGCAACCGCTTCCGAGACTCCCTGTGCAGCATTCGCGCGGCTGGTTCGCCTGGCTCGTCGTGCTGCTGGCCGCCTGTGCAAGCCTGCCAGACCATGTCGACCGGCCCGTGACGACGGCGCTGGCCGCCCCGGCGCCCGCCACCTCGCTGGGGCGCCTCGTGCAGGCCAATGCGCCGTCGCCCGACGTGTCGGGGTTCCGGTTGATCGCCTCGGGCGAGGAGGCCTACGCCACGCTGCTCACGCTGGCCGACCGTGCCGAGCGCACGCTGGATCTGCAGTACTTCATCATCGAAAGCGACAACAGCGTGCGTGAGCTGATGCGCCATGTGCTCGCCGCCGCCGAGCGCGGCGTGCGCGTGCGCATGCTGGTCGACGATCTGCACAGCGACGGGCGCGACGTGGCGTTCCTGAAGTTCTCCTCGCACAAGAACATCGACGTGCGGCTGTTCAACCCGTTTCCGGGCGGGCGCATGTCGAACGTGACGCGCTACCTGAGCGGCGCGGCCGAGTTCCGCCGTGTCAACCGTCGCATGCACAACAAGGCCTTCATTGCCGACAACGCGCTGGCGGTCACGGGCGGCCGCAATCTCGGCGCGGAGTATTTCACGCAGGACAAGAACACGAACTTCGTCGACCTCGACGTGCTGGCGGCGGGGCCTGCGGTGCGGCAGTTGTCGGCCGCGTTCGATTCGTACTGGAACAGCGAATTCGCCTATCCGGTCCAGGCGCTGGCGCCCGAACCCAGCAACGCGCATCCGCCCGAGCAGAAGGACGGCAACTATCCGCCGCCCGTGCCGGCCGCCCGCACACCGGAAGGCCCACCGCGGCATATCGACGTACCGACTGCGCCCCTCGATTTCGGCTCGGGTCCGCAGGAATCCGCACGCAGCGTGGCCGACGTCGAGCAGCAGCGC
Source organism: Ralstonia mannitolilytica (assembly GCF_905397375.1). Lineage (GTDB taxonomy): Bacteria > Pseudomonadota > Gammaproteobacteria > Burkholderiales > Burkholderiaceae > Ralstonia > Ralstonia mannitolilytica. The sequence continues at coordinate 185,992 of NZ_CAJPVG010000001.1, read as the reverse complement.
ATGCGCAACGAGACGGATCTGGCCCACCCGACGCCGACTGAGTCGCTGCCCCTTCGCCCTGCGCTGCGGGACTGGTTCCTGGCCGATCAGATCGCGCGCCGCCGGCTGCGCCTGGAGTGGGTGCCGGCGCAGGTCATTGTCGATCGCCCGGCCAAGGTTTCCGGCGAAAAGGTGGAACCGGGCGGCGAGCGCCTCGCCCAGACCCTGCTGCACCTCATTGACGAAGCGAAGAGCGAGGTGGCCCTGATCTCGCCGTATTTCGTACCCGGCAAAGCCGGCGTGGACGTGATCCGGCATCTACGGGAGCGCGGCGTGCGGCTGCGCGTGCTGACCAACTCGCTGGCCGCCACCGATGCGCCCATCGTCCACGTGGGCTATGCGAAATACCGCAGCGCGCTGCTCGACAGCGGCGTCGAGCTGTACGAACTGCGCCCGACGCTCGGCGATCGCCCGAAGGCGGTCGGTTCGTTCCGTTCGTCCCAGGCGAGCCTGCATGTGAAGTCGATCATCATCGACCGCAACACGCTGTTCGTCGGCTCGATGAACATCGACCCGCGCTCCATTGCACTCAATACCGAGACCGGGTTGATCATCCGCAGCCCGGTGCTCGCGCAGGCGGTCGCCAGGCTGTTCGACGACTCCATCGGCGACAGTGCCTACCGCGTGACCCAGGTGGAGGGCCATCTGCGGTGGACCACTCACCAGAACGGCAAGGAGGTCTCCGTCGACCACGAGCCCGACGTGGGTTTCGGGCGTCGGGCATGGATCCAGATGCTGGCGCCGTTTACGCCGGAGGAATTGCTTTAGGCCCACCGCCCGGTCAACCGATGCGGGGCGTGGCCAAAGAAAAACGCCGCAATGCGCGGCGTTTTCTTATTCAGGCGGGATTGGCCTTCGGGGTTGGCCCCATTACATCTTCTGCTTGGTGCTATCCGCCGCGCTTTCCAGCTTCTGGCCGCCCGTTTGGATGTCCTTGCCCATGCCGGCCATCGTGTTGCAGCCCGCCAGGACAACGCAGCCCAGGGCCAGCAGTGCGATCAGTGTCTTCATCTCGATCCCCTTGAGAGCAGTGCGGCATACCGCACGGTTTCGCGTGATTGCCATCCCACGGGATGGCGCAACGTGCATTCTAGAGCCACCCCACGCCGGCGGGGTGCGCCCGGGGCATCTTTTTTACAGTCCGGGTATCACGGCCGCCACATCCGAGACATTCAGGCGCCGGCCCTCCATTTCTGTCCGACGCTGCCGTTAGAACCTTTCAGGAGTGAACCCGGATCGCCCACGCCGTGCTGCAAGCAGGGGAGCACGACAGTACCGGACGGCCGAACCAAGCAAGGGAAACGACATATGTGGAAGTGGATGGATACGAGCATTCGGACGCGGCTGACGATCCTGGTGGCCGCATTTGCTTTGATGATTGCAGTGGTGGGCGCGGCCGGCATCGCGTCCGGGCGGGCGACCAACGCCGATCTGCGCGCGGTGTATCTGGAAGACGCCAAGGGGCTGGACCTGCTGGCCAAGGACACGATCAATCTGCTGTGGGCGCGCATTCACCTGACGAACTTCGATTCGGTTTCGTCCCCGGAGGAGCTCAAGAAGCTGCTTGCCGATGCGCACGGCATGGTCGATTCGGCCAACGCCGCCTGGGCCGAATTCATGAAGCTGCCCGTGCCCGAGGCTGACCGCGCCCAGCTGCAGGCGGCCGATGCCGCGCGCAGCAAGTTCGTCAAGACCGCGCTGGAGCCCGCCATCGCCGCGCTTGAGCGCAGCGACCTCACCACTTACCGAGATCTGAACACGACGCAGGTGCCGCAACTGTTCAACGCCTACGACGTGGCGCTCGCCCCGCTGGTCAAGGCGAGGTTTGCCTATGGCCAGGCGCGGTTCGACCGCTCGCAGTCGCGCTACACCATGAGCATCTGGATTTCGGGCGGGCTGCTGGCGGCCGCGCTGTTGCTCTCGGTGGTGGCGCGCGGCGTGCTGGGTCGCACCGTGGTGCGCCCGTTGGAGCGCGCCATCCAGGTGTTCGAGCGCATGGCCGCAGGCGACCTTGCCACGCGCGTGGAAGGGCAGACCGCCGCCGGCCGCCGCGATGAGACCGCGCGCCTGATGCACGCCGTGTCGCAGATGCAGGCAAGCCTGCAGCGGATCATCGGGCAGGTGCGGACGGGGTCGGACTCCATTGCGAGCGCCACCAAGCAGATCGCCGCGGGCAATGCCGACCTGTCGCAGCGGACCGAACAGCAGGCCTCGTCGCTGGAAGAAACGGCGTCGAGCATGGAAGAGCTGACCAGCATCGTCAAACAGAACGCCGATAACGCGCGTCAGGCCAGCGCGCTGGCGGTCAATGCGTCAGGCATCGCCGCCAAGGGCGGGGAGGTCGTCGGCCGCGTCGTGGAGACCATGGCCGGTATCGACGAGAGCAGCCGCCGGATCGCCGACATCATCGGCGTGATCGAGGGCATTGCCTTCCAGACCAACATCCTTGCGTTGAACGCTGCCGTGGAGGCCGCCCGCGCCGGAGAGCAGGGCCGCGGCTTTGCCGTCGTGGCCGGCGAGGTGCGCAGCCTCGCGCAGCGCAGCGCGACGGCGGCCAAGGAGATCAAGGAGCTCATCAGCGATTCGGTCGGCCGCGTGCAGAACGGCACCACGCTGGTGGCCGAGGCCGGCAGCGTGATCGACGAGGTGGTCGTCGCCGTCAAGCGCGTGACCGACATCATGGGCGAGATCAGCGCGGCGTCGGAAGAGCAGAGCAGCGGGATCGAGCAGGTCAACCAGGCCGTCACGCAGATGGACCAGGTGACCCAGCAGAATGCGGCGCTGGTCGAGCAGGCCGCGGCCGCTGCAGAGTCCCTCGAAGAACAGGCGGAGGCGCTGCGCAGCGCGGTGGCCGTCTTCCGCGTCGACCACGCGCAAGCGTAGGGGCCGCGTTCAGGGCAGGAGGTCGCGCGCGCGTTCGGCGATCACGTCTTGTGTATCGTCGATCCAGCGTGCCGGAAATGGCTGTGAGAGCAGGTAGCCCTGGAGCACGTCGCAACGGCATGCGCGCAGCGCGTCGAGCTGGGCAGCCGTTTCCACGCGCGTGGCCGTGACGGGCACGCCGGCGGCGTGGGCGGCCGCCACCAGCTGATGCAGGGCAGCGTGATCACCGGCATTGGCCACGGCGCTCACGACGGCCTGATCGAGCTTGACCTGGTCGGGGCGGAAGGTTTCAAGGCACGCCAGGCTGTAGCTCGTGGCGCCGAAGTCTTCGACGGCCACGCGTGCACCGCACGCATGCAATGTCGCGGACGACGTCGCTCAACTGCGGGTCGAGCAACTGCGCCGCCGACAGGTTGACCGCCGCATGCACCTCGGGCTGGCGCCGGGCGCCACTGTGCGGTGCACGCTCGGACTCTTCGCGTTGCAGGCCGGCGAGCATCTGCGCGGCGTTGTCGAGTACCCAGCGGCCCACCTCGCGGATGTCGCCGGTCTGCTCCAGGATCGGCAGGAAATCCGCCGGTGGCACGCCGCCCAGCTCGGGCGAGATCCAGCGCAGCAGGAATTCATAGCCGACGATGCTCCCGTCGGCGAGGCTCAGCTGCGGCTGCAGGTTCAGGCTGAACTGGCGCCGAGCCAACGCGTGGCGGACATGGGCTGCCAGCCGCGGGCGTTCGGCCATGGGGTCGTGCCGGCCAGGTGCGGCTGCGTCGTTGCTGCCGCGCTGTGCCGTTGCGGCCGGCGGGTAGAGGGCGGGGCTTTGTTGCCTGCCGTGCTGAACCCCGTAGAGGGCGCGGTCAGCCTGTTCGATCAGGCGCGCCGCATCGTATGGCGTGCTGTCGAACAGCGTCATGCCGATGCTGCACGAGCACACGAGTTCATAGCCGTGTGTGATGAAGGGCCGCGCGAGCGCTGCCGAGATGCGCCGTGCGAGGTCGTGCACGTCCTGCGCGGAGTCGAACTCGGCCGAGGCAATGGCAAACGTTTCTGCACCCACGCGACCAACCACCGGCGCGCCTTGTGCCCCCGGCGGGCACAAGGCCTGCAGGCGCGCTGCGCATTCCACGATGACCGCGCGTGCGGCCAGCGGCCCGAGCGTGGCCGTCGCCTCGGCAAAATGGTCAAAGCCGATCAGCAGCAACGCGCCGACCGCGTCCCGGCGTGCGGGTCGCGGCATGGCTGCCAGCGATTGAACGAATCGTTCGCGGTCCGGCAATCCGGAGATGGGGTCCAGACCCAATGGCGCAGACCTTGCGCGATTCATAGATAGGGCCGTCCTGCAAATACCTTTGATGCGGAAATGCGTGCGCCCGATTGTGCTTTGGCGATTGTGTCGCGGCTGACAAGCGGGCCTGCGGCGATCATAAGCCCAAAGCGCGGCTCGGGGGCCAGTCCATCGTCTGCTGTCGCGCCAACCTCACGCGTGTTTTTAACGTTTTAACGTTGCTTAATGCTGATCCAAATCGTGTGTACATCGCGCCGCTTTGCTCAGACCATGCGCTGGCCGCCCCACAGCAACTGCTCGTAGATGAAGCACTGCAGCAGCATCTTCTGCGCGGCGACGAGCTCGATGAACTCCACGCCGTATTGATAGACATTGGGCAGGTCTGCGGGCTTTTCGCTGCGGATGAGCGCGGCCGCCACCAACTCGGAGTGATAGTCACGCGTCTTCACCCGGAAGCGCAGCCGCGCCGGCGCCCCACTCACGTGCAACCGGTGCGCTGAACGGAACGAGGCGCCCGTCGTGCTGATGTCGGAAATATGGATCATGCGCGGCGGCTCGCCGCTGACGAGCATCTTGCCGACCACGTTGGCGCGCACGCGCAGCGATTTGCGCAACGCGCGGTTCTTGATGCGCCGCGGCGGCGAGAGCACGACGTACTCGAACGGAATCCGGCATACCGCCATCACTGTGCATTCGAAGCTCGCAATGCCTTCGCCCGAAAACGCGTGGATTTCCACCAGCTCGTCCTTGACCGGCATGACGGTGCGGCCGTTGTCGGTGGGCATGGTGATCAGGAGGTGGCGCTGAGGGCTGTAACCCATGACGCGTGCGGCGCCCTTGGTGTGGCCGGCGCCGGCCGTGAGGCGCACGGTGAGCATGCCGCCGGGGCGCAGCCCCAGCAGTTCCATGGCGACCGTACGCTCGGCCTCGGTGTCGCCGCCCATGTCCGGGAAGAGCGTGTTCGGAAACGCCGTGTTCGGAAATGCAGGCGCGGCCGCCGGCGCGCCCTCGGCCTGGCGATGCGGGCGATGCAGCGTGAAGAGCAGCTCGATCTCTTCCGGCGAATGGATGACGTCTCCCTTCGGGACGAGCAGCTGTCCGTCGGCGTCCAGCATCGGCCACGGCAGGGGAATCGCTAGCGGAATGTCGAGAGGTTGAAGTTCGAGCATGGCAAGACAGCGTGGAGCCCGCGGTAGCGCGGCGCCCCACGTGTCTATACGGCCAAATCTTGCACAACTTTAAGCGCACTTGCGGTGCCGGCGGCCGGTATGGCACGCGGGTTGCGGCGGCGCCCTCATGATCGAGCACAATGGCGATTCCAACGTGAATGGGGCTGGCGCGGCGATGGGCCATCGACGGCATTTCTGGGCAGCGGTGGAGCAGTTCACACGCTACGTCGTGATCGGCTTCGGCGCGACATTGGTCCACTACGTGGTGCTCTTCGGGCTCGTGCAGGCAGGCGTCTCGCCGTGGCGGGCGTCGGTGACGGGAAGCGTGCTCGGCGCCACATTGAACTACTTCATCAGCCGGCAGGCCGTGTTCAACAGCACGCGCGGCCACATGGGTGCCATGGTGCGCTTTGGGATCGTCGCGTTCCTGGCGCTGGGCTGCAACGCCACCATCATGGCGATCGGGCTGGGGCTCGGCCTGTACTACCTCATCGCGCAGGTCTTCGCCTCCGCCATCACCGCGATCTTCAATTTTCTTGTGCACCGGCACTGGACCTTCCGCGATGCGGCGGCGGTGGGTGCGCCAACCGAGCCGCAGCCGGTCATCGCGCCGCGGCGCGCGCGCGGCAGGCAGCCGGATGCCTAGTGCTGGCTGGCGGGGCGGCGGGCCGTCGGCCGGATCGCCGGGCTGCCGGTGGCCAACATGACGTCATCGATGCGGGTCGCGGGCGTACCGGGCCCGTCGTCATCGGGCAAACGCTCCACCACGAGATGCACGTCGATCACATCGGCCAGGCCTGCCGCTTCCAGCGAGACGAGCGCCGCCAGTTGCGCGATCGCAAACGTATCCGCGAGCAGCGGTGTGTCGTCGTGCAGGTCTCCGCCGACCCGCCTGCGCGCGGGGCCGTGCTCGGTTCGGTGGGAACGCTGCGCCGCATCACGCGCGCGGTAGGCGAAATAGGCGTCGGCAAAATGGACGCGATGTGCATCGAATACGCGCACGGCGGCGGTCAGGGCATCGTCGATCCAGGCCGGATCGACGGGCGGGGTGCTTTCGGGCAGACCCGCCAGCTTGAGGGCATAGCGGTGCGTTTGCGTGCCGGGGGCAACGAAGCTCAATTCCATACGATCTCCTGCAACCGCGTGTTGGTGCCGCGGCTCGCCGTGTTGGACTCGCCCCCCGAGGCGATTTTCAAGAATAGTAACGGAGTCAGCCGGTCGTGGCAGCGTTTCGTGCGTCCGGAGGAGCGTCCGTGGCCTTGTTTCGAACTGCAGACATCCGCATAGCCGTGTGCGCGGCGCGGCCTGCGGCAAACGGCTGCCACCGTGGGGGTCTGCGTACCTAGCCGAAAGGTTAGCTGCCGCCCGATGAGCCGGCGGTGTACAGTTGCCGCACGTCTGGGACCGCCGGGCGCCTGCCGACAATCGGCATCAACAAAACGCTGACGGGGATGACGCGGGGCGCGTTTCCTTCGCGTCGACTTGTACTCGAGGGCATGCTGCATCTGTGCCCCTCGCGGGAAGGGATTGCCCCGTTAACTCGCGGCGTCTATAGTCCGCCTCGATTCGCGCGCATGGGTTGCGCGCGACAGGTCTGTCCACCGCCAGCCGTCAACGGGCCCGGCAGACTACGAGACCGGTTACGGGGACCTCCGCCGACCACCGCCGCATCCAGCCCACGCAAACCATTGCACCGTGGAGCCCGGCGACGGGACGGCCATCACGCCAGTCGCTCCCTGGACTGCCGCATTCGCGAAACTGCATCGCCATGCTTGAGGACCACCACTTGTACAAGGCTGCGATCGAACATTCGCCGATAGGGATCGGCCTGTGCGCGCCGGAGGGTCGCTTCCTCGACGTCAATCGTGCGCTGTGCGCGCCGACGGGCCACGAAGCGCAGGCACTGCGCTCGCGCGCGCTGTTCGACCTCTGCCATCCGGACCATGCGGAGCGGACGCGGCGCGGTGTGCAGGCGCTGCTCGCGGGCGAGCGCGAGGCGCTTTCGATGGAAACCCGCCTGGTGCGCCATGACGGCAGCACCGTCTGGGTGCAGGCCGATCTCGCCGTGGCGCGCACCGACACCGGGAGCGGCGGCAGCCACCTCATCGTGCAGCTTCAGGATGTGACGGCGCGGCGCCTGGCGCTGGAGGCGCTGCGGGCATCGGAGCAGCGTCTTGCCTATGTGCTCGACGGCGCGGGGCTCGGTACGTTCGACTGGTCCACGCGCGCGCGACACGTCTCGTTCAACCGCCGCACCGCCGACATGCTGGGCTACGAGCCGGCCGACCTTCCCACCGATCCGGATGCATGGTTTGCGATGGTGCATCCGCAGGACGCCGTGCTGAGCGTGCGCCGCATTTACCGGCACCTGCGTGGCGATGCAGACAGTTTTGAAGTCGAGCAGCGCATGCGGGCCCGCCACGGCCAGTGGATCTGGGTGGCGGCGCGCGGCCGCGTGACCGAGCGCGATGCGCGCGGCGTGGCCACGCGTGTGAGCGGCACGCTGCTCGACGTCACCAAGCGGCGCGCCGCACTCGACCAGGCGCACCATCTGGCGCTGCATGACCCGCTGACCGACCTTCCCAACGCGCGCCTGCTGCGCGACCGGCTGTTCGTCGCCATCCAGGCCGCACGCCGCGCACGCAGCCAGGTGGCCGTGGTCTTCATCGACCTGGACCGGTTCAAGCCCGTCAACGACGAATACGGCCACGCCGTGGGAGACCTCGTGCTCAAGGCCACGGCAATGCGCCTGCGCAGCGCCCTGCGTGCGTCGGATACGGTGGCGCGCCTGGGCGGCGACGAATTCGTGGCTATCCTCACGCATTGCGCCACGCGGCAGGACGTCACGCAGACGATTGAACGCCTGATCGAGCAGTTGCAGACGCCGTTTCGCGTGGAGGGCCACGTGCTGTCGATGGGCGTGAGCGCCGGTGTGGCGCTGTACCCCGCAGACGGCCGCGACGCGCAGACGCTGATCCGCAATGCCGATGCGGCCATGTACGAAGTCAAGCGCGCGGGCGGCAATGGCTTCGGCTTTCATGCCTCGCTCAATTACGAGCGGCTGATGGGCATGCGATCGCGCGAGCGCGGCCGTGATCGCGATCGCGATGTCGACGGCGAGGCCGGCGCGCGCTGAGCACGGCGCGCAAAACAAAACGGCCCGCCGCAATGGCAGGCCGTCTTCTTCGGGGTGAAGCCGTTCAGAACGTGTAGCGCAGGTACAGCTCGTTCAGGTCCGTCCCCGGGTTCGGACGCTTGATCGAGGCGTTCGACAGGTGCTCGAAGCGATAGCCGACCTGGAACTGCTGCTTGCTGCCAAAGGCGACGCCCACGCCGATCATGTCGGAGAACTGGAAGGCCGTGCTGAAGTTGTGCTCATCCGACGTGCGCGTGTGCGACAGCAGGCGCGGGCCGATGCCCACTTCCACGAACGGCACCCACGAGCTGCCGCGCTTTTCGATGCGGAACAGCGGCGTCACGCCGAATTCGGTCAGGTTCTGGCGGTTGGTGCCCTGCGTCGAGCGCCATTGGCCGAGCGCGACCTCCCAGTCCAGGTTCACGAACCAGCCTTGCGGGTTGCCCCAGTGGAAACCGGAGTCGAAATCGATATCGACGCCGTACTTCTCGATGCCGTGGCGGTTGTCCTTGCCGTAGATCACGCGCACGGACGGGTCGGCCTGGGCAGGCACGGCGGCGAAGAGCGTAGCGGCGCCGAGCGCGGCGGCCAGCAGCTTGGCGGGGCGGGAAATTGCGGATCGGATCATCAGAGAGAGCGCCAGAAATCAATTGAGCCGCGCGCGTGGGTCCAGGCAACAGGGTCGGCCAACCACGCGCGCGGCGGACATGGCGGCAGGCAAACAGACGGTCAGGATGGCACGGCGACACACCTGCAAGGCACCGGGCGAAGCAATTTGCGCGCCCGGCCCCGCACGGCATGCCCACGCGATCAGGGCAGCCTGAAGCAAATTCCGACGATTATAGGGGGAACGATCGGACTGCGTGCGTGCTTACGCACAAGGGGATATTGCCGGCGGCGAAATATCGTCGGCCACCGGCAACACGGAGCGCGTTACTGCGCGGCTGGTGCCGAGGCAGCGGGCCGCATCGCCGCCTGGCCGACCACGGGCACTTCGCCGTGCCAGCCGCCGCCGAGCGCCTTGACCAGCAGCACCGCGGCCGAATAGCGCTTGCCTTGCAGCGTGAGCAGCGTGCGCTCGGCGTTGTAGGCCGTGGCTTGCGCGGTGATCACCTCCAGGAAGCTGATCGTGCCGGCGCGGTAGCGGTTCAGGTCGAGCTGCGCGGCTTCCTGCGCCGCCTTGACGGCATCGGCCTGGGCGTCGAACTCGCGGGCCTGCCAGCGCAGCGCGGCGAGGTTGTCCTCCACGTCCTGGAAGGCGCCCAGCACGGTTTGCCGATACGTCGCGACAGCCGCGTCGTAGGCCGCGCCGGCCTTGTCGACGGCCGCCGAACGCGCCCCCGCATCGAACAGCGTCGCCGCCAGCGAGGGCCCGATCGACCAGACGCGGCTCGGCAGCGTGGCCAGGCGCGACAGCGTGTTGGCGGCCAGCCCAGCAGATGCCCCCAGCGTCAGTGTGGGGAAGTAGGCGGCCTTGGCTACGCCGATCTGCGCATTGGCCGCAGCCATGCGGCGCTCGGCCGCGGCAATGTCGGGCCGGCGCTCCAGCACGGCCGACGGAATCTCCAGCGGAATGTCAGGCAGTGCGGGCAGGTCGTACACGGTGGCCGCAGTCGTCGGCGCCAGCGAGAACTCCGCGGGCGGCTTGCCGATCAGCACGGCGATGGCGTGCTCTAGCTGCGCGCGCGTGACCTCGGCATCGAGCAGCAGCGCCTGCGCCTGCTTCAGTTGCGTCTGCGCGGTCAGCACGTCCGAGCGCTGCGCGACGCCCACGGCGTACTGGTTTTGCGTGAGCTTCAGGAACCGTTCGTAGTCGGCCACCGTGCGTTGCAGCACCGCCTTCTGGGTATCCGTGACACGCAATTGAAAATAATTCTGCGCAAGCGTGGCCTGGGCCGAGAGCAGCGCAGAAGCCAGGTCGCCTGCGCTCGCTTCGGCGCTGGCCTTGTTGGACTCCACCGATCGGCGGATGCGGCCCCACAGGTCCAGCTCCCAGCTTGCGTCCAGCGACAGGCTCTGCGAGTTCAGCAGGCTCGGGTTGCCGGTCGACAGGCTGCCGTCCGGGTTCACCGTTGTGCGCACCGAGCGGCTGCGCGTGGCCGACGCGCTGGCGCCCAGCGTTGGGAAGAACGAGGCTCGCGCCGATTGCACCAGCGCCTGGGCCTGCCGGTACTGCGCTTCGGCCACGAGGATGTTCTGGTTGGCGGCGGCCACCTGTTCTTCCAGCGCATTCAGCTGCGGGTCGTTGAAGATCTCCCACCACTTGCCGCGCGCGATGGCGTCGTTGGGGCTGGCGACCTTCCAGTCGCCGGCTTCCTTGTATTGCTGCGGGACTTCCGCGTCGGGGCGCTTGTAGTCGGGGCCCACCGCGCAGGCAGAGACAAGCGCGCACGCAGCCAGCGCGAGCAACGGGGTGCGGAGGGCTTGGTGGCCTCTTTTCATATCAGCTTCCTTGCGAATCCAGTGCGGGCAACGGTGCGTCCTTGCTGCGCCCGGCACGGCGCAGGCGCAGCCGGTCGAGCGCCAGGTAGACGACCGGCGTGGTGTAGAGCGTGAGGATCTGGCTGACCAGCAGCCCGCCCACGATGGAGATGCCCAGCGGCGTGCGCAACTCCGCACCGTCGCCGTGGCCCAGCGCCAGGGGCAGGGCGCCCAGCAGCGCGGCCATCGTCGTCATCAGGATCGGCCGGAAGCGCAGCACGCAGGCGTGGAAGATGGCGTCCGCGGGGCTCATGCCCTGGCTGCGCTCGGCCTCCAGCGCGAAGTCGATCATCATGATCGCGTTCTTCTTCACGATGCCGATGAGCAGGATCACGCCGATCAGCGCGATGATCGAGAAATCCGTGTCCGTAATGATCAGCGCCAGCAGCGCCCCCACACCGGCCGAAGGCAGCGTCGAGAGGATGGTGATCGGGTGCACGTAGCTCTCGTACAGGACGCCCAGCACGATGTAGATCGTGATGAGCGCAAACAGGATCAGCACCGGCTGGCTTGAGAGCGAATCCTGGAACGCCTTGGCGGTGCCCTGGAAACTGCCGTGCACCGTGATCGGCACGCCGATGCGGTTCATGGCGTCCTGGATGTCGCGCGTGGCGCCCGACAGCGACGCGCCCGGCGCCAGGTTGAACGAGATCGTGCTGGCCGCGAACTGGCCCTGGTGGTTGACCGCCAGTGGCGTGTTGGTCGGCTCGTAATGCGAGAAGGTCGACAGCGGCACCTGCGCGCCGGTCGAGGTGATGAGGTAGATGTCGCGCAGGCCGTCGGGGTTCTGCCAGTACTGCGGCGCGGCTTCCATCACCACGCGGTACTGGTTGAGCGGATTGTAGATCGTCGAGATCTGGCGCTGGCCGAAGGCGTTGTTCAGTGCGTTGTCGACATCGCTCGGGTTGATGCCGAGCGCCTTGGCCTTGTCACGGTCGATGACCAGCGACGTCTGCAGGCCCTTGTCCTGGGCGTCGGTGTTCACATCGGCGAGCGACTTCACCTGCGAGAGCGCCTGCTTGATCTTCGGCTCCCATGTGCGCAACTCATCGAGGTTGTCGGCCTGCAGCGTGTACTGATACTGCGCGTTGCTGGCGCGCCCCCCAACGCGGATGTCCTGCACCGCCTGCAGGAAGAGGCTCGCCCCGGGCTCGCGCGCAAGCTTGCCGCGCAGGCGGTTGATGACCTGGTCGGCGGAAATCTTGCGCTCGGCCAGCGGCTTGAGCTGGATGAACATCGAGCCGCTGTTGCGCTGCGAGCCGCCCGTGAAGCCGACCACGTTTTCCACCGCCGGGTCCTGCTGGACGATGTGGATGAAATCCGTCAGCTTGGTGCGCATGGCCTGGAACGAGATGGCCTGGTCCGCCTGGATGAAGCCCATCACACGGCCCGTGTCCTGCTGGGGGAAGAATCCCTTCGGCACGATGATGTACAGGTACACGTTCAGGCACACCGTGGCGAGCAGGATCAGCAGCGTCAGCCAGCGATGGCGCAGCGCCCACGCGAGCGAGCTGCGGTACATGTCGAGCAGGAACGTGAAGAAGCCTTCGGTCTTGCGGTGGAACCAGCCGTGCTCCTGCTCGGCGGCGGGCTTGAGCAGGCGTGCGCACATCATCGGCGTGGTGGTGAGCGAGATCACCAGCGACACCAGGATGGCCACCGACAGCGTGACGGCAAATTCGCGGAACAGCCGCCCGACGATGCCGCCCATCATCAGCAGCGGGATGAACACGGCGATCAGCGAGAAGCTCATCGAGACCACCGTGAAGCCCACCTCGCGTGCGCCCTTGAGCGCTGCCTGCATGGGCCGCATGCCGTTCTCGATATGGCGCGAGACGTTCTCCAGTACCACGATGGCGTCGTCCACCACAAAGCCTGTCGCGACGGTCAGCGCCATGAGCGACAGGTTGTCGAGGCTGTAGCCGCACAGGTACATCACCCCGAACGTGCCGATGAGCGAGACCGGCACCGCCACGCTCGGGATGAGCGTGGCCCGCAGGTTGCGCAGGAACAGGAACACCACCATGATCACCAGCGCGATCGAGAGCACCAGCGTGCGTTCCACATCCTTGAGCGAGGCGCGGATGGTGGGCGTGCGGTCCATCATCACGTCGAGGTTGATCTGCGCGGGGATGGTGTTGCGCAGATAGGGCAGCACGTCGTTGATGCGATCGACCGTGTCGATGATGTTGGCGCCCGGCTGCCGGCTGATGATGAGCAGCACCGACGGCTTGCCGTTGGCCGAGCCATAGTTGCGGATGTCCTGCACGCTGTCGGTCACTTCGGCCACGTCCGACAGCCGCACCGGCGAGCCGTTGCGCCAGGCGATGACGAGTGGCCGGTATTCGGCGGCCTTCTTCGCCTGGTCGTTGGCGTAGATCGTCCACACGCGGTCGCCCGATTCCAGCATGCCCTTGGGCTTGTTTGCGTTGGTGCTGGCGATGACGGTGCGCACGGTCTCCATCGAGATGCCGTACTTGTTCAGCGCCGTCGGGTTCAGCTCTACACGCACCGCCGGCAGCGATGCGCCGCCGATGTTGACCTGGCCCACGCCGTTGATCTGCGAGAGCTTCTGCGCAAGGATCGTCGACGCCGCGTCGTACAGCTGGCCGCGCGACATGGTGTCGGATGTCAACCCCAGGATCATGATCGGCGCATCGGCCGGGTTGACCTTGCGATAGGTTGGATTGCTCGGTAGCCCCGAAGGCAGCAGGCTGCGCGAGGCATTGATGGCAGCCTGCACGTCGCGCGCGGCGCCGTCGATATCGCGCGACAGGTCGAACTGCAGCGTGATGCGCGACGAGCCCAGCGAGCTCGACGACGTCATCTCCGTGATGCCCGCGATGCGGCCCAGCGAGCGCTCCAGCGGCGTGGCCACGGTGGCAGCCATCGTCTCGGGGCTGGCGCCGGGCAGCGACGCGCTGACGGAGATGGTCGGAAAATCCACCTGCGGCAGGGGCGACACCGGCAGCAGGCGGAACGCCGCCATGCCGGCGAGGGCCACGCCGATGGTCAGCAGCGCCGTGGCAACCGGCCGCGCGATGAAGGTGGCGGACAGGTTCATGGTTGCCCGCCAGGTCGGTTCGCCTCCGGTGCGCCGTGGCCGCCCGGCGAGCGGCGCGCGCGCCAGTCACGCAGGCGATGGCCGAGGCGGTCGAACGCCAGGTAGATGACGGGCGTGGTAAAGAGCGTCAGCACCTGGCTGACCAGCAGGCCGCCCACCATCGTGATCCCCAGCGGCTGGCGCAGCTCCGAACCGACGCCCGTGCCGAGCATCAGCGGCAGCGCGCCGAGCAGGGCCGCCATCGTCGTCATGAGAATCGGCCGGAAGCGCAGCAGGCACGCCTGGTAGATCGCATCGCGCGGGGTCATGCCTTGCTCGCGCTCGGCCTCCAGCGCGAAGTCGATCATCATGATCGCGTTCTTCTTGACGATCCCGATCAGCAGCACGATGCCGATGATCGCGATGATGCCCAGATCCTTGCCCGACAGCAGCAGGGAAAGCAGCGCGCCCACCCCCGCTGAGGGCAGCGTGGACAGGATCGTCACCGGGTGGATCGTGCTCTCGTACAGCACGCCCAGCACGATGTACATCGTGATCACCGCCGCCAGGATCAGCCACAACTGGTTGGACAGCGACGCACGGAATGCCAGTGCCGCACCCTGGAAGCTCGTCTGCATGCTGGCCGGCAGGCCGAGCTCCTGCTCCACCGCGTTGATGGTGTCCACCGCCGCGCCCAGCGATGAACCGGGCGCGAGGTTGAAGGAGATCGTCGCGGCCGGGAACTGGCCCTGATGGTTCACCACCAGCGAGCCGGGCTGCTCCACCACCGTGGCAAAGGCGCCCAGCGGCACCTGCTGCCCGCTGCTGGACGGCACATGCAGGTCGTATAGCGAATGCGGGCCGAGCTGCATCTTCGGATCGGCCTCCAGCACCACGCGGTACTGGTTCGATTGCGTGAAGATCGTCGACACCAGGCGCTGGCCGTACGCGCTGTAGAGCGCACTGTCGATCGTGGCCATCGTGATGCCGTAGACGGCCGCCTTGTCGCGGTCGACCTGCACGTAGGCCCGCAGGCCGTTGTCCTGCAGGTCGCTCGCCACGTCGCGCAGCTCGCGCGTCTGCTGCAGGCGTTCCACCAGCCTGGGCACCCATTTCGACAGGTTGTTCGGGTCCGGATCTTCTACCGTGAACTGGTACTGCGTGCGGCTCACGCGGTCTTCGATCGTCAGATCCTGCACCGGCTGCATGTACAGCTGGATGCCGGCCACCTTGGCGAGTTCGGGCTGCAGCCGCTGGATGACCTCGCTGGCGTTGGCGTCGCGCTCATCCTTCGGCTTCAGGTTGATCAGCATGCGGCCGCTGTTGAGCGTGGTGTTGACCCCATCCACGCCGATGAACGACGAGAGGCTCTCCACCGCCGGGTCTTTCAGCACCACCTCGGCGAGCTTCTGCTGGCGCTCGGCCATCGCCGAGAACGAGATCGACTGCGAGGCATCCGAAATGCCCTGGATCACGCCCGTGTCCTGCACCGGAAAGAAGCCCTTGGGCACCACCACATACAGCAGGCCCGTCAGCACCAAGGTGCCGATGGCCACCAGCAGCGTGGTCTTCTGGCGATCCAGCACCCACTCGAGCATGCGCCCGTATCGTGCGATGACGCGGTCGAAGAACGCTCCCGCGGCGTGGTAGAAGCGCGACTGCTCGGCCTCGGGAATGTGCCTGAGCAACCGTGCGCACATCATCGGCGTGAGCGTGAGCGACACCACGGCCGAAATCAGGATCGACACCGCCAGCGTGATCGCGAACTCGCGGAACAGGCGCCCGACCACGTCACCCATGAACAGCAGGGGAATCAGCACGGCAATCAGCGAGAACGTGAGCGAGATGATGGTGAAGCCGATCTGCTTGGCACCCTTGAGCGCGGCTTCCATGGGCGGATCGCCGTCTTCGATGTAGCGGGCGATGTTCTCGATCATGACGATGGCGTCGTCCACCACGAAGCCCGTGGCAATGGTCAGCGCCATCAGCGTCAGGTTGTTGATCGAGAAGCCGGCCAGGTACATCACGCCGAACGTGCCCACCAGGGACAGCGGCACCGCCACCGCCGGAATGACCGTGGCCGGCACATTGCGCAGGAACAGGAAGATCACCATCACCACCAGCGCGATGGCCAGCATCAGCTCGAACTGCACGTCGGAGACGGATGCCCGGATGGTGGTGGTGCGGTCGGTCAGCAGCGACACCTCCACGTTGCCGGGCAGGGTGTCCTTGAGTGTGGGCAGCAGTGCCTTGGCGCGGTTGACCACCTCGATCACGTTGGCGCCGGGCTGGCGCTGCACGTTCAGGATGATGGCCGGTGTGGTGTTGGCCCACGCCGCGAGCTTGGTGTTCTCGGCGCCGTCGACGATCTGTGCCACGTCGGTCAGGCGGATGGGCGCGCCGTTCTTGTAGGCGACGATCATCTTGCCGTACTCGGCGGCGGAGCGGAGCTGGTCGTTGGCGTCGATGGTGGAGGCGCGCATCGGGCCGTCGAAGCTGCCCTTCGCGCCGTTCACGTTGGCGGTGCCGATGGCGGTGCGGATGTCGTCGATCGACAGCCCGAGCGCGGCAAGCGCCGACGTATTCGCCTGGATGCGCACAGCCGGCCGCTGGCCGCCGCTGATGCTGACGAGCCCGATGCCCGGCAGCTGAGAGAGCTTCTGCGCGATGCGCGTGTCGACCAGGTCTTCGAGCTTGGGCAACGGCATCGTCCTGGAGGTGATCGCCAGCGTGAGGATCGGCGCATCGGCCGGATTGACCTTGCTGTAGATCGGCGGCATCGGCAGGTCGTTCGGCAGCAGGTTGCCGGCCGCGTTGATGGCCGCCTGCACTTCCTGCTCGGCGATGTCGAGCGAAAGCGACAGGTCGAATTGCAGCGTGATTACCGACGCGCCGCCCGAGCTCGACGACGTCATCTGCTTGAGCCCCGGCATCTGGCCGAACTGGCGCTCCAGCGGCGCCGTGATGGACGACGTCGTCACGTCCGGGCTGGCGCCGGGGTATAGCGTCGTCACCTGGATGGTCGGGTAGTCGACCTCGGGCAGGGCGGAGAGCGGCAGCATCCGGTACGCCACCAGGCCCGACAGCAGGATGGCCACCATCAGCAGGGTGGTCGCCACGGGCCGGAGGATGAAGATTCGGGAGGGGTTCATGCCAGCTCGGAGAAGACGTCGTCAGGCGGATACACGCGGTGCACGGTTTACGGCTTGGCTGCCGGCGCGCTGGCAGCGGGTGCCGATGCGCCGCCCTGGCCGCGGCGATGGCGGCGGCCCTGCTGGCCGTCCTGTCCGGCCGCCGGCGCGCTGGCCGGGCCGGCGCCGGGCTGGATCACCTCCACCGGCGCGCCGTCGCGCAGCTTGTCGGCGCCGTCGACGACCACGCGCTCGCCCGCCTTCAGGCCCTGCGCCACCGATACACGTTCGCCCTCCGTCACGCCCAGCTTCACCACACGCAGCGTCACCTTGCTGTCTTCGCCGACCACGTAGACGAACGTGCCCTGCGTGCCGCGCTGGATGGCCGCGCCCGGCACGATCACCTGGTCGCGCAGCGTATCCACGCGCATGCGCACGTTCACGAACTGGTTCGGGAACAGCATCGCGCTCTGGTTCGGGAACTGGGCGCGCAGCTTGACCGTGCCGGTGGTGTTGTCGATGGTGTTGTCCACCGTCATGAGCGTGCCGTGTGCGAGCACCGTGGTCTGGGCGCGGTCCCAGGCTTCCACCGGCAGTTTGTCGCCCGACTGCAGGCGCGGCATGACCTTCGGCAGGCTGTCTTCCGGGATGGTGTAGATGACGCTGATCGGATCGACCTGCGTGATGACGACGATGCCGTTGGTGTCCGACGCATGCACGATGTTGCCCGGGTCCACCTGACGCAGGCCGACGCGGCCCGACACCGGCGCGGTGATGCGCGTGTACGAAAGCTGCACGCGCGCGTTGTCGACGTTGCCCTGGTCCAGCTTGACCGTGCCTTCGTATTGCCGCACCAGCGCCGCCTGCGTATCGACCTGCTGCTTGGCGATCGAATCCTGCGCGAGCAGCGTCTGGTAACGCTGCAGGTCGAGCCGGGCGTTCTGCAGCAGCGCCTGGTCGCGTGCGAGCTGGCCCTCGGCCTGTGCGAGCTGTGCCTGGTAGGTGCGCGGGTCGATTTCCGCCAGCAGGTCGCCGGCCTTGACGGTCTGGCCCTCGGTAAAGGCCAAGCGCACGAGCTGGCCGTCCACGCGCGTCTTGACGGTCACGTTGTTGACCGGAGTGACGTTGCCCAGCGCCGAAAGCACCACGTTGATGTCGCCCCGCGTGGCCGCTGCAACCATCACCGGCATTGGCTTGCCAGCCATGGCGGCGCGTCCCCCGCGGCCGCCGGCGCCGCCCGGGCCGCCGCTGTTGCGGTGCATCGCGTGGTAGATCGCATAGCCGACGAGCGCCAGGATGATCACCACGACCCAGATGGCCCAGCGCCGGCGCTTGCCGCCCTCACGGGGCGGCGGCAGCAGCGTTGGCGAGACGGCATCGGGCCCCGGCGACCCGTCGTGCGTGGGGCGTGCGGCATCCGGTGAGCCGGGTTTCTGGTCCTGGGCGTCGGACATGTTGGCGTTCCTGTTTCTTGGCAATATGGGGACGAGCGCACATGATACTGGGCGCCCGTACCAGTCAGCCCGCAGCTTAAAGGCATCGTCTTTGCGCAGAATTAGCCGCACCGCCGGTTGTATTACGGCCCATTACAAACCGAGCGGGCTGTTACTGCGAGAAACAACATGGAAGACATGCGCGGGCGACGCTGCGGCCGCAGTCGCTATCATGAGCACACCTTCCAGCGTCCCCCAGAAAGATGAGCGGCACCAAGATCCTGGTCGTCGATGACGACGTCGAACTGCGCGACCTGCTGCGCGAATACCTGACCCAGCAGGGCTTTGCCGTGTCGGTGCTGCATGACGGTGACGGCCTGGCCGCGCGCCTCGAGCGCGAGCGCCCGGCGCTGGTCGTACTTGATCTGATGATGCCCAAGGTCGATGGCCTCTCGGCCCTGCGCGATCTGCGGGCCCGCAACGACGATGTGCCCGTCATCCTGCTCACCGCCCGCAGCGACGAGATCGACCGCATCATCGGCCTGGAGATCGGCGCGGACGACTACCTCGGCAAGCCGTTCTCGCCGCGCGAGCTGCTGGCCCGCATCAACGCCGTGCTGCGGCGCCGCCACGCCGTGCCGGCTTCGGCGCCGGAAGATCGCGACAGCTTCAGCTTCGGGCCGTTCAAGCTCAACTTCCGCATGCGCACGCTGTTTCGCGGCGAGCGAGCGCTGTCCATCAGCGATACCGAGTTTGCGCTGCTCAAGCTGCTGATCACGCACCCCATGCAAGTGCTCACGCGCGAGCACATCGTCGAGCTGATGTACGGGCCGGGCAGCGGTGTGTCGGACCGCGGCATCGACGTGCAGATCTGGCGCCTGCGCCGGGTGCTCGACGAAGACGCCCAGCGCCCGCGCTATATCCAGACGGTGCGCGGGCGCGGCTATACCTTCGTGCCGGACGAGCGGGAAGAACGGGAAGGGGCCAATGAAGTACAAGGCTAGGTTCGACACGCTCTTCGGCCGCCTGGCCGTGTTGATCGTGGTTGTGCTGGTGCTCAGCCATTTCTCGTGGCTGGGCGTGCTGCGCGCGGAACGCCGCGAGCGGCAGTTCCAGGCGTCGGTCGATCAGATGGCCTTCCAGCTGCAGGCCTTCCAGGCGGTGGCGGACGGCCGCCTGCACGTAACCCTCCCCGACCTCGTGACCGAAACGACGGAAGCGCCCGCCGGCGAGGCGTTGTCCACGTCAGACAAGTCGGCCGAGCTCGCGCGGCAGCTTGCACGCCGCCTGCCGGCTGGCACGGAGCTGCGGCTGGAGGCGGCCGCCACCCCGCGCGTGTTCGTGCGCTTTCCGCAGCGCACCAAGTGGATCGCCATGCCGCTCGTGTGGGTGCATGCCCCGCCGACGATCTCCGCCGTGGTGCCGGGCGTGATGGTGGTGCTTGCCATTGCCATCGCATTCTCGCTGTTCGCCGCGTGGCAGATCCAGCGCCCCGTGCGTGCCCTGGCCGACGCGGCCGGCGCGCTGGCCCGGCGCCGCTACGTGCCCCCGCTCAAGGAGCGCGGGCCATACGAGCTGCGCCAGCTGACCGATCAGTTCAACCACATGGCCGCCGATCTGTCCGCCGCCGATGAAGAGCGCAACACCATGCTGGCCGGCATCGCGCACGACCTGAAGACGCCGTTGTCCCGCCTGCGGCTGCGCGCCGAGATGCTGGTCGACCAGAAGGCCGGCGCCGGCATCGAGCGCGACGTCGAATCGATGTCGGCCATCGTCGAGCAGTTCCTCGCCTACGCGCAAAGCGGTGACACCGAGGCGCGCGAGGTCTCGGTCGATCGCCATCTGCGGGGGCTCGTGCAGCCGTTTGCC
Organism: Ralstonia mannitolilytica; assembly: GCF_905397375.1. Taxonomy (GTDB): domain Bacteria; phylum Pseudomonadota; class Gammaproteobacteria; order Burkholderiales; family Burkholderiaceae; genus Ralstonia; species Ralstonia mannitolilytica. The sequence continues at coordinate 165,526 of NZ_CAJPVG010000001.1, read as the reverse complement.
GAGCAGGGCAAGCACGTTGCGCTGGACCTGCAGGCCGGAGAGCGCTTCCGGCTCAAGCCCACGCATCTGCAGCGCATCGTCGTCAACCTGCTCGACAACGCGTTCGCCTATGGCGCCGAGCCGGTCAACGTGCGCACCGCCCCCACCGAGGCCGGTTTTACGCTGACGGTGGAAGACCATGGTGCCGGCATTCCGGCCGCCGACGTGGAACGCGTCACGCGCCCGTTCGTTCGCCTGGACCCGGCGCGCGGCGGCAATGCTCATTGCGGTCTGGGCCTGGCAATCGTCGACCGGCTCGTGCGCCACCTCGGCGGGGAGCTCACGATCGGCCCGGTTGCGGCCGATGCGCCTTCACCCGGCTTCCGCGTGACCATGCGGTTTCCAGACCCGGCTGCGACTGCCTGACACATGGCTGGGCGATTTCCTAAGCTATCCTAAGGGCCGCTACCAAGACCCGCCTGGCGTCGTTGTGCCGCTGCCGTGCCAGCGTTGCCCGCCTGCCAGAGCCGCTTCACCGGGTTTTGTGAGCGGCTCTTGGCGCGACAAGCATGCTTGTCGCGTGTGTTCCACCAGAACTCATGGAGGAAAACGCATGGATTGTGCAGTCTGCCTCGTCAAGGATCCTCGTCAGGGCCGCAGGGCCGCCGCCGCCATTGCCGCCTGTGTCTTGGCCGTGGGCCTGGCAGCCTGCTCGTCGCCGATGCCTCCGTGGCAGCCGCCGCGTACCGTCATCGAGCCGGCGCCCCCACCTGCACCACCTGCACCGGCCGCCACGCTGCCCCCGGCGCCGTCCGCGCAGCCGATCGCGCCGCCGCCGCCGTCACCTGCGTACCCGGCAGCGCCCGAGAGCGCCGCACCGCCGCAAGCCGCGGTCGGCATGCCGAATCCGGCGTCGACGTACTGCCTGCAGCGCGGTGGTGAACTCGAGTTCTCCACCCGGGCCGGCGGGGCCGAGGTGGGCACCTGCGTGAGCCCGCGTGGGGACGAGTGCGAGCAGTGGGCATTCCTGCGGGGCAGCTGTACGTGGTAAGCCAAGTCATTGGCTGTCAGAGAAAGGGCCGCGGGATGCGGCCCTTCTGCCATGTGGCGACGCAATCAGCGTGGGCTGTGCCGGGCTTGGCGGCGATGCGGTCTGTGCGCTGCCATATGCACCACGGGTGCGAGCTTGGCAGTCCTGCGGACTGGCCGCCGGCGAGCTCAGCCAGTTTCGGGTACGCCGCCATGCACGGGCGCCGCGCGGCCCGTGACGCCAAATCGTCTCAACGCCGCGCTACCACGACCTTGTCTGCCGATTCCGCCACCAGGCGCATCGGTACGCCGGCTTCCTGCAGGTTTTGCCACGTGACGCGGCGCATGAAGGCGTAGGCGGGCGGGCCTTCCGTCCAGCGCCGGATCCACTCAGCGGTGGTGGCGACGACCTTGTCGGGCTCCAGGCCCGCGCCCATCTCGAGTTCGTCGAAGCCAGCCACCAGCGTCATCGGTCGGCCCAGGTAGTAGATGGCGGTCTGGTCCAGCCACTCCACCGAGTAGAACGGCGTTTCCGGCGGAATCGGGCCGGTGGCATTCAGCGTCTTCTCGATGACGTCGCGGGCGGATAGCGCATCGCGGAAGATCTCGCTGGCGTTGAGCACGCGGTCCCAGCAGAACAGCGCCGAGAGCGACAGCACGATCACCGCCAGCGTGCGCCGTTGCCAGCGCAGGGCCACCAGCGCGGCGACCGTGCCGGCGCCCAGCATTGCCAGCACCGTGCGCAACACGGGCATGGCCTGCGCCACCTGTTCCGGGGGCATCTTGGCACCGCCTTTGGCGCCGATCACGGGCACCGCCAGCCACAGCCCGATGGCGATCAGCAGGTTCACGCCCAGTGCCCAGGCAAGGGTGCGCGTCGGCATCTTTTCCAGGGTCAGCGCCAGCACGATCGCCAGGGCGGGAAAGGCCGGCACGATATAGCCGGGCAGTTTCGAGCTGGACGCCGAGAAGAACAGGAAGATCATCGCAGCCCACGCCATCGACCAGCGCATCAGGTCAAACCGATGCGTGCCGACCAAGAGATCGGCCACGCGCCCGATGCGCCGGCCGGCGGCGGCAAACAGGAGCGGCGTCCAGGGCAGCAGGCCGGCTGCCCCCACGGCGACGAAGTACCACCACTTGCCGGTGCGATGATGCTCGTTGGTCAGAAAGCGCTGGAAATGCTCGTGGACGAAGAAGAAGTCGAAGAACTCCGGATTGCGCTGCTGCACGAGCACGAACCACGGCACCGTGGCGAGCAGATACAGCGCCAGGCCCGGCAGCCAGTGCATGCGGCGGATCAGCGCCCAGTCACGCGTCATCAGCAGATACGCGGCGCCGATGAGGCCCGGCAGCACCAGCCCGATCAGCCCCTTCGTGAGCGTGGCACCGGCCAGCGCGAGCCACACCACGAGCATCCACCCGAGTCTTGCGCGGCGCGATGCGTCTGGGCGCTGCGCCAGCGCAAACCCGCACGCCCCCACGGTCAGGAAGAAGCCCACGCCCATATCGAGCGTGATGACCTGCCCGAACAGCACGTACAGCAGTGACGAAGCGAGAATGGCCGCGCCCGTTGCCGCCGCGCGGCCGCCGCGGTACGCCGCCAGCGTCCAGGCCGTCATGACGATGCCGCCCAGGCCGAACAGGATCGGCCACAGCCGCGCTCCCCAGGCACTGACGCCGAAGGTCTCGAACGTGGCCGCGGTCGTCCAGTACTGCAGGGGCGGCTTCTCGAAATACTTGAGATCGTTCAGCCGCGGCGTGACCCAATCGCCGGAAACCACCATCTCGCGCGGGATCTCCGCATAGCGGCCTTCATCGGGCCGGAACAGCGTGGAGCGCTGGAAGAGGTCGTCCATCCATAGCGCAAGAAATGCCGCAATGAGCGCAACGATGATCAACGTCATCCACGGGGAACGGCGTCGGGAGAGGTCCATGCGGGATTCCATGCTGAGGGGTAGACTTCGCGGGCACGGTCGGAAAGGCTAGGATTTTAGTCGATGCCGCATGGCACATGGCTTGCATTGGCCTGGCGCCCCTCTACTTGACCCCACTGCAGACCATTGCATGAGCAAGGCCAAGCTCGATACCTACCTGAATGACCGCCTCGACTGGAATCTGCTGCGCACCTTTCTCGCCATTGCGCGCGAACGCAGCATCAGCCGCGCCGCCACGCGCCTGCACCTGACGCAGCCGGCGGTCAGCCAGGCGCTCAAGCGGCTCGAAGACCAGCTCGGCCTGCAGTTGATCGACCGCCAGGCCAACCCCATCGACGTCACGCGCGCGGGCGAGGAAGTGCGGCAGATCGCGGAAGAGGTCTACGGCACCATCTCGCGGCTGTCGCAGGCCACCGGCGAGGGCGGGCAAGGGATTGCCGGCATGGTGCGCGTGGCCATCGTCAGCGGGCTGGATTTCCCGGAATACGACGCCTTTCTCGGGCGCTTTCATCGCGACTACCCGCGCATCGAGCTCGAATGCCAGGAGATGCGCAGCGCCGATGTCGTGCGCAGCCTGGAGCTGCGTACCGCCACGCTGGGCCTGTCGCCCAAGCGCGCGCTACCCAGGAAGATCGCGCACAGGCTGTTCCTGCGCCAGCGCTACGCCTTGTTCTGCGGGCAGTACCACCCGCTGTTCGGCAAGCCGGATGTGCAGATCGCCGATCTGGCCGGCGAGAAGTTCGTCTCCTTCACCGGCGACAAGATCGGCGATCCGCTGTCGATGCTCACGTTCTTTCGCGACGAAATGGGGCTGACCGGCCCGGTGGTCGGTTCGTCATCGAGCATGTGGGAAGTGCGGCGGCTGATCGTGGCGGGCTTCGGCATCGGCTGCCTGCCCGAGCACGTGGCGCAGGACGATGTGGAGCAGGGCCGGCTGCAGCGCCTGCCGCCCGAAGGCGGCGTGGCCGATGTCGACATGCACCTGCTATGGCTGGTCGAGCGCAAGTTCAGCGCGGCCGAAGCAGCGTTTCTGGAAGCGCTGCACCGCTTCATCGATGCGCGCTATCCCGAAACGGCCGGCCATCAGTAACCGCGCGAAACGTCGACCACGTTGGCAAGCGCCTCGCCCTCGAGCAGGCGCCGCACGTTCTGCGCGACCTGCAGGCCGATGGTGTCCGCACTGGCGACCGACGCCATGTGCGGCGTGACGATCAGGTTCGGTGCACGCCAGAGCGGGTCGTCCGCCGGCAGCGGCTCGCTGGGAAAGACGTCTACGATCGCGCCGCCGAGCTGGCCGCCGTGCAGCGCTTCGAGCAGGTCCGCGGCGACAAGGTGCTCGCCACGCCCGACGTGGATCAACTTGGCACCGCGCCTGAGCCGCGCGAAGGTGTTGCCGTTCAGCAGGCAGCGTGTGGCGTCGGTCAGCGGCAGCAGGCAGACCAGGATGTCGACGCCTTCGAGAAACATCGGCAGGCCAGCTTCACCGCAGTACACGCCGATGCCGGGCAGCTCACGCGATTGCCGCGCCCAGCCGCGCACGCTGAAGCCCAGGCGATGCAGTTCTGCGGCCACGTGCGCGCCGATCTCGCCCAGGCCCATCACGCCCACGGTGCAGGTCGACGGAGCCTGCTGCTCCGGCCGGTACCACGTGGCGCTGCGCTGGTTGGCGAGCACGCGGTCCAGCTGGCGATGGAAATGCAGCACGCCCCACGTGACGAACTCCGCCATGCCGCGCGCGTGCTGCGGGTCCACCACGCGACACAACGGCACGGCGGGCAGGGTCGGATCGGCGAGGATGTTGTCGACGCCGGCTGCGATGCTGTGCACAAGCCGCACGCGCGGCATGGCGGCGATTGCTCCTGGCGGCGGGTTCCAGCAGACCGCGACCTCCGCCTCTTGCGCACCCGGTTCGCCGTACCTGCGCACGTCCAGCTCGGGCGCTGCGCGCAGGATGGACGGCACCAGGTGCGACATGTCGTAGTCGCGGCTGACGAGGGCAAGCGTGGTCATGCGCTCAGCTCCGGTAGTCCGAGCGCGAGGTGTCGATCAGCCGCAGCGCAGCGAGCCATGCACGCCGCGCGATGACGGGCGATTCTTCGCGGTTGAACTGTGCTGCCGTGCGCTGCCGGATGTCCTCTGGAGGGAAGCGCAGCGGCGTGCCGCCGGCCAGCGCCTGGATCTGCGCCTGGCATGCGCGCTCCAGGAAGTAGATCTCGTGAAATGCGTCGGCCGCCGTTGCACCGCCCGTGAGCAGGCCGTGGTTGCGCAGGATCATCGCCTTGTGCGGACCGAAGTCGCGCACCAGGCGTTGGCGCTCGCCCAGGTCCAGCGCGATGCCTTCGTAATCGTGATACGCGAGCTTGCCGTAGAACTTCAGCGCATGCTGGCTGATCGGCAGCAGCCCATGCTCCTGTGCCGACACCGCGATGCCCGCCGCCGTATGCGTGTGCACCACGAAATGCAGATCGTCGCGCGCAGCATGAACCGCCGAATGGATCGTGAAGCCCGCCGCGTTGACGGCGTAGTGTTCAGGATTGGCGTCGGCCCGCGCGTCGACGACGTTGCCGTCCAGGTCGATCTTGACGAGGTCGGATGCGCGCATCTCGCCGAACAGCACGCCGTAGCGGTTGATGAGGAACGTCGGACGGCCGTTTTCATCGGGCAGGCGCGCGGTGATGTGCGTGTCGATCATGTCAGTCATGCGGAAGTGATCGACCAGCCGATACAGCGCGGCAAGATCCGTGCGGATCTGCCATTCCTCTTCGGAAAACGCCGCCGGGCGGCGCGTGTGCAGCGAACCGTGTTGGGCTTCCATGGAAATGCGATTGGAGGTGGACATCAATTCGTGGCGAGCGCCGCGGCTTCTTCTGCGGGCTGCCTGCCGTCGCGATAACGGCCCAGGCCGATGATGCCGGCCAGCGAGATGGCGGAGAGCACCGTGAAGAACAGCGCGAGCGGCAGCCATTCGCCCTTGTAGCGCTCGGCGAGCATCGTGCCGATCAGCGGTGTCGTCCCGCCGGCGATCATGGTGCAGAGCTGGTACGCGATCGAGATGCCGGAGTAGCGCACGCGCGCCGGGAAGGCCGGCGTCATGAAGCCCGCAATCACGGCATACACGGCAGAAAGCGTGACGACTGCCAGCGTGATGCCCGCCACCATCGCCACCGCGTTCTGCGTACTCACCAGCAGGAACATCGGATACGGCGTGAACATCGAGACGAACGCGGCCCACGTGAGGAAGCGCGTGTCGCCGTAGCGCTGTGCCAGCAGCGCCGACACCGGCTGCGACAGCAACTGCAGGATCGTCACGATGAACAGGCAGTCGAGAATCAGCGCCTTCGACATGCCGAGATGCGTGGTGACGTACGAAATCATGAACGTGTTGGTGAAGAAGAAGCCGGCCGAGCCGATCGTCGTGGCCATCGCCGCCAGCGCGATCGGGCGCCACGCCGTGCGCAGCACTTCGCCCACCGGGTTCTTCAGCACTTCGTTGTTCTTCTGCACGCGCTCGAACTCGGGCGATTCCTTGACGCCCATGCGGATCGCCACGCCCACGAGCAGCAGCACGAAGCTCGCGAGGAACGGCAGGCGCCAGCCCCACGTGACGAAGCTGTCGTGGTCGAGCGATGACACCAGCCGGAACGACAGCAGCGACAGGATCAACCCGGCCGGGCTGCCCATCTGCGGGAACGATGCGAAGAACACGCGCTTCGCTTTTGGCGCGTGCTCGCTCGCCATCAGCACCGCGCCGCCCCATTCGCCGCCCACCGCAATGCCCTGCAGCACGCGCAGCAGCACCAGCAGGATCGGCGCCCAGATGCCGATGGTCGCGTAGCCGGGCAGCAGGCCGATGCCCGTGGTGGCAAGGCCCATCAGGAGCATTGTCACGAGCAGCATCTTCTTGCGGCCGATGCGATCTCCCAGGTGGCCGAACACGGCGCCGGAAAGCGGCCGCGCAATGAAGCCCACAAAGAACGTCGCAAACGACGCCATCGTGCTCAGGAAACGGTTGCTGCTCGGGAAGAACACCTCACCCAGGACGAGCGCGGCGGCGGTGGCATAGGTGTAGTAGTCGTAGAACTCGACCGCCGTGCCGATGAAGGCGGCCGTGGCCGCGCGCACGGGCTGGTGCGTGGCCGTGGCGGCCGTGGATGGCTGTGATGCTGACATGGGGCGTCCTCCTCTTTTGGGCGTGGCCCGCCGCCGCGCCGCCGATGTTCGTGCATCGGTCTGTGCCACGAGAGCGGGTTGTCGGTCGTCAGCCGACGCCGCCATTTATGCGCACCGATGCGGATGCCGGCAAATTCGCATTTTTGATTCCCCGTATTAGCCGGGCTTATGCATCGGAGTGGGGCGCGGGCGGGGATGTCTGCGCTACGGCGGTGCGGTCGGGCAGCACCACCGTGCGTTTCGCATCGGTGGGTTGGTGGGAATATTTGCCCCGCTTATAGCCCGGATAAACATTCGCAATTTGACGCGCATTTTGCGATTGCCAGATAAAGACGCCTGAATGCGCCGAGCCGGTCGGCGCGCATGCAGAGGAATGCAGACATGCTGAAGGTCAACGGGGCGCGGCTGTGGTCGAGCCTGATGGAAATGGCAGCGGTGGGCGGCACGCCCAAGGGCGGCGTGCGGCGCCTGGCGCTGACCGAAGACGATGCGGCGGGCCGCGCCCTGTTTGCACGCTGGTGCCAGGACGCCGGCATGACGCTCAGCACCGACCGCATCGGCAACCTCTTTGCGCGCCGGGCGGGCAAGCGCGCCGATGCTCGCCCGGTGGCAAGCGGCAGCCATCTCGACACGCAGCCCGAAGGCGGCCGCTTCGACGGCGTGTATGGCGTGCTGGCCGCGCTGGAAGTCGTGCGCACGCTCAACGATGCGGGCATCGAAACCGATAAGCCGATCGAGATCGCCGTGTGGACGAACGAGGAGGGCGCGCGCTTTACGCCGGCCATGCTGGGTTCCGCCGCGTTTGCGGGCGTGATGCCGCTGGAGCAGGCACTGGCCTCGCGCGATGTACAGGGCGTTTCCGTCGCCGAGGCGCTGGATGCGACAGGCTATGCAGGCGATCGCGCGGTCCCGGGCGAGCCGTTCGATGCGTATTTCGAGGCGCATATCGAGCAGGGCCCGATCCTGGAGGAGAACGGCGTGCCGATTGGCGTCGTCACGGGCGGGCAGGCCATCCGCTGGCTCGACGTGCGCGTGCAGGGCCAGGCCGCGCATGCCGGGACGACGCCGATGCGTTTTCGCCGCGACGCGATGTTTGCCGCTGCCGAGATGGCGTGTTCGCTCGAAGTCCTGGTCGACGCCTTTGCGCCGCACGGCCTCGTGACCATCGGCGAGATCGGCATCCGCAACGCCTCGCGCAACACCATCGCCGCCGACCTTGCCTTCGCGGTGGACTTGCGCCATCACGAGGACGCGCGCATCGCACAGATGGAAGCCGCGCTGCGCGAGCGCTTTGCCGAGATCGCCGCGCGCCGCGGCCTGGCAGTGCGGATCGACCAGCATTGGGTGAGCCCGGCCACGCCGTTCGATGCCGCGTGCGTCAAGGCCGTCGCCGATGCGGTGGAGCGGCTCGACTACCCGCATCAGCGCATCGTGAGCGGCGCGGGGCACGATGCCATTCACATCGCCAGGCATTGCCCGACGGCGATGATCTTCATCCCGTGCGTCAACGGCCTGAGCCACAACGAAGCCGAGGACGCCCTGCCCGAAGACGTCACGCGCGGCGCCGACGTGCTGTTGCACGCCATGCTGGCGCGGGCCGGATGACGCGTGCTGCGCTTTGTCCGACTCATCAGTAGGGTGGAGGTCCTGCACCTTGTTGCGGTAGGATGGCGCCTGCCGGCAATCCTGCCGGTTCAGTACGTCTTCAGGGCGGGGTGGAATTCCCCACCGGCGGTATGCGGGCAGTGTGTTTGCGCCCGTGAGCCCGCGAGCGCCCGGTATGCGCCTGCATATCGGGGTCAGCAGATCCGGTGAGATGCCGGGGCCGACGGTCAGAGTCCGGATGGAAGAAGATGTGCGGAACGACATGCTCCCGCCGACGGGGCGCGCTTCGGCTTTGCCGGGCGTTGCCGTTGCACGGGCGTGTTTGTCTGCTTGCCCTGGAACGTCTTGTCGCCAATCTCAGCGAGGAGCGTTTCCATGTTGTCCACTCAGCAATCCCCCGTCATTCATCCGCCCGCATTGCCTGCCGGTCATGCGACCCTTGATGCCGTCGAAGCGCGCTTCGACCCGGCCGACATGCCGGCGCGCATGGCGGCCGCGCTCGACGCGGTGCGCCTGGGCGTACCGGTTGTCGTGCTCGACGATGCCGACCGCGAGAACGAGGCGGACCTCATCGTCGCCGCTGACAAGCTTACGCAGGCCAGCATGGCGATGCTGATCCGCGAATGCAGCGGCATCGTGTGCCTGTGCCTGACGGCCGAGAAGGCGGCCGCACTGGGCCTGCGGCCAATGGTGGAAGAGAACCGCAGCCAGTACGGCACGGCGTTCACGGTGTCGATCGAGGCGCGTACCGGCGTGAGCACCGGCGTGTCGGCGGCGGACCGCATCACGACCATCCGCGCGGCCATTGCGGCGGATGCCGATACGCAATCCGTTGTCAGCCCGGGGCACGTGTTCCCGCTGGTGGCAAAGGACGGTGGGGTGTTGACGCGGCGCGGTCATACCGAGGGCTCGGTCGACCTGGCACGCCTGGCCGGCTTGCAGCCGGCGGCCGTGCTATGTGAGTTGATGCTGCCCGACGGCACCATGGCGCGCCGTGATGACGCGGTGCGCTTCGCCGATCAGCACAACCTGCCGGTGCTGACCATCGAAGACATCGTCCAGTATCGGGAGCAGATGGAGCGCGCGGTCAGCTTCGTTTGACGCCAAAGCCGGCCGCGCGAGAGAGGTGACGTGATTACCGCTTGAGCGTGGCCGCTTCCCTGGCCAGCGCCGTGATGCCCGCCCAGTCGCCGGCAGCGACCTTGTCCTTGGGAACCATCCACGAGCCGCCCACGCACACCACGTTTGGCAATGCGAGATAGTCTGGGGCGCTTTGCGGCGTGATCCCGCCGGTCGGGCAGAAACGCACATCGCCAAACGGCCCGTAGATCGACTTGAGCATCGGGATGCCGCCGGCGGCTTCGGCCGGGAAGAACTTCAGCGTGGTCAGCCCGAACTCGAGCGCCAGGATCAGCTCGGACGGCGTGGCGATGCCGGGCAGCCAGTCGAGCTCGGCCTTCGCTTGAGCCACGGCCAGCATCGGCGTGACGCCAGGCGATACGGCAAACACGGCGCCGGCGTCCTTGGCCTGCTGAAAGTGCTCGGGCCGCGTGAGCGTGCCGGCCCCGATGATGGCATCGCTGCCCAGGTCCTTGGCCACCGCCGCAATGGTGTCGAGGGCCACCGGCGTGCGCATGGTGATCTCGAACGTGCGGATGCCGCCCTCGTACAGCGCGCGGCACACCTTGACGCCTTCATCGACGGATTGGAACTGCAGCACCGGGATCACCGGGCCGGCCTTGACGACGGAATCGATACCCACAACGTTCTCCTAGATCAACACATCAACAGAACAGACTCAGATCACGGTCGACAGCGCCAGCGTCAGCAGCAGCGCGACGATCGAGATGATCGTTTCCAGCACCGTCCACGTCTTGAAGGTCTGCGGCACGGTCAGGTTGAAGTACTCCTTCACCAGCCAGAAGCCGCCATCGTTGACGTGCGACAGGATCAGCGAACCGGCGCCGGTGGCCAGCACCATCAGCTCTGGCCGCACGGCGGCGCCCGAAGCTGCGGCGATCGGGGCGACGATGCCGCAGGCGGTCGTCATGGCGACCGTGGCCGAACCCGTGGCGATGCGGATCATCACCGCCACCACCCAGCCCAGCAGCAGCGGCGACAGGTTCGCACCCATGGCCACGCCGACGATCGCCTTCGACACACCCGAGTCGCGCAGGATCTGGCCGAAGCCGCCGCCTGCGCCCACCACCAGCGTGATCGTGGCGATGGGAGCCAGACATTCGTTGGTGAACTTGAGGATGGTGTCGCGGTTGAAGCCGCGCGCCTTGCCGAACGTGTAGAAGCTCACCAGCGCAGCAATGAGCAGCGCCATGACGGAGTTGCCGGCCAGCTTCAGGATGTCGTTGGCCAGCGTCTTGGGCGTGGTGAAGAGATCGGCCCAGCTGCCGATCAGCATCAGCACCACCGGCAGCAGGATCGTGAACAGCGTGATGCCGAAACCCGGCAGCTCGCGCGTCTGATCGGCTTCAACGAATTGCGCGGCGAGGGGGTTGTCCTCCACCGGCTTCACGTAGCGCGACACCAGCATCGCCCATACCGGACCGGCCAGGATGGCAGTCGGCAGGCCGACGATGAGCGCGTACAGGATGGTCTTGCCGATGTCTGCCTGATATGCCGTCACGGCCAGCAGCGCTGCCGGATGCGGCGGGATCAGACCGTGCACCACGGACAGGCCCGCCACCATCGGCAGGCCCACCATCAGGATCGGCGTGCCCGTGCGCTTGGCCACGTTGAAGGCGATCGGGATCAGCAGCACGAAGCCGACTTCGAAGAACACCGGCAAACCGATGATGAACGCCACCACCATCATCGCCCAGTGCGCGTTCTTCTCGCCAAACGCCTGGATGAGCGTCTTGGCGATGCGCTCGGCGCCACCGGACTCGGCCATCATCTTGCCGAGCATCGTGCCGAGGCCCACCACCAGGGCAATGTGGCCGAGCGTGTTGCCCACGCCGGTTTCAAACGCCTTGACGATGTTGCCCATCGGCATGCCGACCACCACGCCCAGCACAAGCGAGACGACGATCAGCGTGACGAACGGGTTCAGTTTCTGGACGGCGATCAGGTAAATGAGCGCCACCACCGCCAGTGCGGCGGTCAGCAACAGCGAGTTGCCTTGCATCATGACCATCGGGTTTCCTCCTCAGGGGATTTCACGGCTCTTGTTGTGAGGCGCCCCGTTGTGCAGGGCGCCCGTTTTGAAGGTTCGCTTCTTCTGTCAGGGCTTCTTGTAGGCCACGCAGTCGACCTCGACCTTGCAGTCGATCACCATGCTCGACACCACGCACGAGCGGGCCGGCGGGTTGGCGCCAAAGTACTCCTTGAACACCTTGTTGAACGACTGGAAGTCGCGCGGGTCATCCAGCCACACGCCGCAGCGCACGACGTGCTCGGGGCCGTAGCCGGCCTCGGCCAGGATGGCCAGCAGGTTCTTGAGGGTCTGGTGCGATTGCTCGACGATGCCGTTGCCGACCACTTCGCCGTTCACCATGGGCGTCTGGCCCGAGACGAAGAGCCAGCCATCCGCGCCGGCCGCACGGGCAAAGGGCAGGTGCTGGCCACCGGTGCCGGTGCCGCCTTCAACGCCAATTCGCGTAATCGTCATGGTTCCTTCCTTCTTTCAAACAAAACTTGGATGCAGTGTCAGTGGGCTTCCGTGGCGGGCGCGGCGTGCGCACGCAGCGCGCGCCTGAGGAAGCGTCCGGCGCGGCGCGGCTGCACGGCGCCTTCGCGATACGACAGATGGCCGTTGACCCACACCGCCACAATGCCCGCCGCGGGCTGCTGCGGGTCGGTAAAGGTGGCGACGTCGCGCACCGTGTCCGGGTCGAACAGGACGAGGTCGGCCCAGTAGCCTTCGCGCACCAGGCCGCGTTCGGCCAGGCCGAAGCGCTCGGCGGACTGGCCCGTCATCTTGCGCACGGCTGCCGCCAGCGACAGCAGCTTGCGCTCACGGCTGTAGTAGCCGAGCACGCGCGGGAAGGCGCCCCACAGGCGCGGATGCGGTTTCGGATCGTTCGGCAGGCCGTCGGAGCCGATGACGGTGGCCGGGTGCGTGATGATGCGGTCGAGATCCTGCGCCGACATGTTGTGATAGACCGCGCCGGCCGGCTGCAGGCGGCGCGCGGCCTCCATCAGGTCGGTGCCCCATGCCGCGGCGATGTCCTTGAGCGTCTGCCCGGCCATGCCCGGATGCGGCTCCGACCACGTGATGAAGATGTCGAATTCGTCGGTCACCTGCTTCAGGTCGAGCGTGGACGAGCTCGCGGTGTACGGATAGCAGTCGCAGCCGACCGGCTGGTAGCGCTGCGCGCTTTCGATCGAGGCCAGCACCTCGCCGGCGCGGCCCCAGTTGGCAGCGCCTGCGCATTTCAGGTGCGAGATCACGATGGGCACACGCGCATGCTTGCCGACGCGGTAGGCCTCGTCCATCGCGTCGAGGATCGCCGCAAACTCCGTGCGCAGATGCGTGGTGTAGATGGCGCCGGCCTGGGCGAGCGGCTCGGCCAGGCCCATCACTTCTTCGGTGGTCGATGCGAAGGCGTTGGCGTAGGCCAGTCCCGTGGACAGCCCGAGCGCGCCGTTGTCGAGCGCCTCGCGCAGCTGCGCGCGCATGCCTGCCACCTCATCGGCGGTGGCGGGCCGGTCGAGGCGGTCCAGGTGGTTGTTGCGCAGCGCCGTATGGCCAACGAGCGCGGCCACGTTCACCGCCGGCTGCGCGCGTTCCACGGCTTCCACGTACGACGCAAAGGTCGGATACGCGAACGCGCTGGCCGGCCCGAGCAGGTTCATCGGGTCAGGCGGATCGCCCTTGAGCGTGGCCGGCGACGCGCTGATGCCGCAGTTGCCGACGATGACCGTGGTAATGCCCTGCGACACCTTGGGCAGCATGTCGGGCGTGCGGATGACGTTGGTGTCGTCGTGCGTGTGCACGTCGATGAAGCCGGGAGCGAGCACGCGGCCGTCGCCGGCGATTTCCTTGTCGCCCAGCCAGGCGGTGGAGTCCGACGTGGCGATGGCGGCGATGCGCCCATCGGTGATGGCCACGTCGAACAGCGTGGCCTCGGGCTCGTGGCCGCTGCCGTCCACGATGCGGACCTGGCGGATGACGGTGTCGTACTGCTCCATCTCAATCTCCAAGCGGCTGGCGGTTGCCGCCGCCGCGATGCGCATCGAGCACGTACTTGATGCGCCGTAAGAGCTCCTTGCTGCGATCGGCCTGCTGCAGCGCGACTTCGGTGGCCAGCAGGTCGATCATCATCATCATGGCGTAGCGCGATGACGACGGCTTGAAGATGAAATCGGTTTCCATGGCCTGGATCGGCAGCAAGACATCGGCCAGCGCGGCCAGTGGCGAACCGATGGCGGTGATGGCCACGACCTTTGCGCCGTACTCGCGCGAGATGTTCACGCTGTCGATCACCTCGGGCACATGGCCCGTCACCGAGAACACGACCACAACGTCTTCGGGGCTCAGCGTGGCCGCGACCATCCGCTGCAGCATCGAATCATGATAGGTGGTGACGGGCCGCCCCAGGCGCGCGAGGCGGTAGCGCATCTCGTCGGCCATGGTGGTCGAGCCGCCGCCCATGCCGAACACCGCGATCATGCGGGCCGCGGCCAGCGCCTCGGCGGCGGCGCGGAACGCCTCGGGGCGTACCAGCGCGCGGTTCGCTTCCAGTACGTTCGAAATGTCCGCCAGGATGCCGTCGGCGCTGGAGGGTGGGCGATCGGCGCCGCCATCCAGAAACCGCTGGCCGACTGCCGCCGCCTGGGCTAGCTTGAGCTTGAGTTCCCGCACGTCGCGGCAGCCCATCGCCTTGGCAAATCGGGTGACGCTGGCCTCACTCACGCCGGCCCGTTCGGCTAGCGTCTGGATGCTGCCGGCCGCCGCTTCGGCAATGTCGCTCAGGACGGTCTGCGCGACCTTCCGCTCGGCGGGACGCAACTCGGCGGCACGCTGGGAGAGGCGGGTGACGATGTCCATGGGTTCGCGCATTCGGGGCTCCCGGGTCCGTCCGGATAGCGGCAGTCGACTAGGTTTGGTACTTTGTAACAGGCTGGCCCGGAGAATAATTTCCCCGCTATCATTGTGTCAACCCGATGTTTACCCCCACAGGAACGCGAGTCGATTCCCATGAGTGATACAAAGTACCAAGGAGATGCCACCCCCGTCGTCGATCCGCTGGACAAAGGTCTGGGTGCGCTGGACGCCGCTTGTGCGCCGGAGCAGATTGCTGCGCAAGGCTGGAATGTCCTCAAGGAAGATCTGAGTCTGCCGGCGGCGGTGCTTTCGCAATCGCGCATCGAGCACAACCTGGCGTGGATGCAGCGCTTCGTGAACGAGTACGGCGCCAAGCTCGCGCCGCATGGCAAGACGACCATGGCGCCGCGCCTGTTCCAGCATCAGCTCGCCGGCGGTGCGTGGGGCATTACGCTGGCGACCGCGCATCAGACGCGCGCGGCCTACGCGCACGGTGTGCGCCGCGTGCTGATGGCCAACCAGCTGGTGGGCAAGCGCAACATGGCCATCCTCGCGGAACTGCTGGCCGATCCGTCGTTCGAGTTCTTCTGCCTCGTCGATGCGGCGGACCAGGTCGAGCAGCTTGCCACGTTCTTCGGCAAGGCCGGGCGGCCGATCCAGGTGCTGATCGAGCTCGGCGTGCAAGGCGGCCGCACGGGCGTGCGCGACGATGCGCAGCTGCAATCCGTGCTCGACGCGCTCACGCGCGCCAATGGCGGCGTCAAGCTGGCCGGCGTGGAAGTGTATGAGGGCGTGATCAAGGAGGAAGCCGATATCCGCGCCTTCCTGCAACGCGCCGTCAAGACGCTCGGCGACCTGGCCCGCGCGGGCCGCCTGCAACGCACGCCTGCCGTGCTGACCGGCGCGGGCTCGGCGTGGTACGACGTGGTGGCCGAGGAGTTTGCCAAGGCGGACATCGGGCAGCCCCTGGATGTGGTGCTGCGTCCGGGCTGCTACCTCACGCACGACGTGGGTATCTACAAGGCCGCGCAGGCGCGCATCGACGCCAACAACCCCATCGCGCACAAGATGCGCTCGAGCCTGCTGCCCGCGCTGCAACTGTGGGCCTATGTGCAATCGGTGCCCGAACCCGGGCGCGCCATCATCGCGATGGGCAAGCGCGACGCCGCATTCGACGCCGGTCTGCCGCTGCCGGTGCTGCATTACCGCCCGGGGCGTGATGACGCCTCGCTGGCGCCCTCCGCCACGCCCGCGCACTGGGAAGTCACCGGCATGATGGACCAGCACGCCTACCTGAAGATCGCCGCTGGCGACGACATCAAGGTCGGCGACATGATCGCCTTCGACATCTCGCACCCGTGCCTGACGTTCGACAAGTGGCGCCAGATCTCCGTGGTGGACGATGCGTACAACGTCGTCGACGTGGTGCAGACCTATTTCTGAGTCGGACGCGGCGATGACAGACATCCTCGCTTACGGCGAAGCGCTGATCGAGTTCAACCAGGCGGACCCCGGCAGCACGTCGTGGACGTTCGGCTTTGGCGGCGATACGTCCAACTTCTGCATTGCGGCGGCACGGCAGGGCGCGCGCACGGGCTACATCAGCGCGGTCGGTGCCGACCGCTTTGGCCAGGCGCTGCGCGCGCTGTGGCAGGACGAAGGCGTCGATCACACCTACGTGCTCACCGACGCGCAGGCGCCCACGGGCCTGTACTTTGTCTCGCACGATGCGCGCGGCCATCATTTCGATTACCTGCGCGCGGGGTCCGCGGCGAGCCGGTTCCAGACGGCGCAACTGCCGCTGCAGGCGATTGCGGCGGCCAAGGCGTTTCACCTGTCGGGCATCAGCCTCGCGATCAGCGACACCGCGTGCGATGCCGGTCTGGCGGCGATGGCGCATGCGCGGGCGTCGGGCGTGATGGTGTCGTTCGACACGAACCTGCGCTTGCGTCTGTGGCCGCTGGCCCGTGCCCGGGCCGTCATGCGCGAGGCGATGCAGACCTGCGACCTGTGCCTGCCGAGCTGGGACGACGTGACGGTGCTGCTCGATTGCCATGACCGTGATGGCATTGTCGATACGCTGCTTGGCTGGGGCGTGAAGCTGGTCGCGCTGAAGATGGGGGCGGAAGGGTGCTACGTGGCCACACCGCAGTCCCGTACGCTGGTGCCGCGTCATACGGTCAATGCCGTCGATGCGACCGGCGCGGGGGACTGTTTTGGTGGTGCGTTTGTGGCGCGGATTGTTGCCGGAGATCCGCCTGCAGAGGCGGCGCGGTATGCCAATGTGGCGGCTGCGATTTCTACGACGGGGTATAGCGCTGTGGCGCCGATTCCGAGGGCGGATGTTGTGCGGGCGGTGTTGGCCTCGGCTCAGCCGGCTTGAATGGGCGTTGTGGGTGGGCTTTTGTGTTTCATCCCCTGCCGGGGCTGACTCACTTTCTTTGTCTTGCCAAAGAAAGTAAGCAAAGAAAGGCGCGGCCGAGATGGCGACTTCCCCTTGGATTTGTGTCACGGGGAGGGGAAGGAGCCAAACTCGCTGCGCTCAAACAGGGCTCCTTCCTTTTTCCTCCCCGCGACAAAAATCTAAGGCGCCATCTAGGGCAGGGTACGGCCACACCATCGTGGATCGGTTGCTAGCGTCGATGTTTCAGCTGTTGGAAAAAAACGCCACCGCGTATTTGCGGTGGCGTTTTTGCTTGCGCATCGTGTCCTTACTTCCCAGGCACCAGGTGGACGCGCGACTCGGTCGCGGCTTCCACTGCCTTGCGCGAATACAACAGCGGGAAGTACTCGCCCTTGAGCCACAGCGGTGCGAGGTCGCGGTAGTGCGGGCTGTCGGGATTGCCGGACTGGCCGGGGAGGTTGACGGCGCGGGAGTTGTCCCAGTTGCCGACATCCACCACCGTGCGGAACGATGGGCCGTTGGTCTGCAGGAAGTCGCTCGCGCGATACGTCGATTGGTTGGGCGTGTAAGCGCTGCCGCCTTCGGGTGTGGGCCCGACGTTGAGCTTGGCACGCGTGGCTTCGTCGACGATGGCGGCGAACGGATGGGCGTTCAGGTTGTGGTGCAGCTGGCCCCAGTTCCATGCCTGCGGGTTCGCGCCCTGGCGCTTGACCATATCGGCCCATGCGTCCTTCAGGCTGGCCAGCAGGACGGCGTCGCGCTTGGCGGCCGCTTGCCGCGGGTCTTCGCCGAACCTGTGGTCGGCGCCTTGGGGGTGTTCGAGCGTGTCGAGCATCACGGCGGTATCGGGCGCGCCCATGGCGTCCGCGGCGGCCTTGGAGAGCACCGCGTTCTTGAACGCACGGCCCAGGTGATGCGTGAACCAGACCTCGTGCAGCGCGGCCTGCGCAGAATCCGCCAGCATGGTCGCGTCCCAGCCCTTGAGGAGGTTCAACGCGGCCTGCGTGTCGGCATCGCTGGACGACAGCGGGGCCAGCAGCGCGACGAGGCGGCGTGCCGGGATCGACACCATGTCGTTCTGCAGGCGCATGGAGTCTTCCAGCGATACCTTCTCGAGCTTGGCCAGCACTTCGTCAATGCGCGCGTGACGCGAGCCGTTGGTCCACTCGAAGCCGAGCTTGCGTTCGCGGTACGGGTAATCGGGTGGGAGGTTCATCTCGTTGGACGAGGTGAAGTAGCCGGATTTCGGGTTGTAGGTGCTGGGCAGCTGATCGCCGCGCCAGAATCCGGCCCATTCGTAGCGGCCGTCGCCGGGAACGGGCAGCAGACCGTCCCAGTTCGGGCGGATCGGGGCGAGGCCGCCCGGCACCCAGCCGATGTTGCCCTTCGTGTCGGCATAGACCTGGTTTTCGGTGGGGGCGCCCCAGTTCATCATCGCCTGCTTGAACTGCGCGAACGTGCGGGCGCGCATGTAGCCGACCGAGCCGAAATACGGCGACATGCCCGGCGACAGCCACGCCGAGCGCACGGCATACGCGCGGTGCTTCTCGGCATCGATATAGATGACGGGGCCGTGGCGCGTGAAGGTGAGGTCGATGGGGCGCGACTCGCCGCCGCGCACCTTCACGGTTTCGTGCAGCACCTTGAACGGCTCCCAGCCGTCCTTGTAGCGGTACTCGGTGTGGTTGGCCGGGTTCAGCTCGTAGACGTAGAGGTCTTCCTGGTCGATGTTGAAGATCGTGAGGCCGAAGGCGACGTGGCCGTTGTGGCCGATCGACACGGCCGGCAATGACGGCTCGCCCGCGCCGATGATGTCGAGCGTCGGCGTGCTGACGTGGGCGATGTAGCGCAGGCCCGGTGCGGAATACGCGCGGTGCGGGTCGTTGGCCATCACGGCGCGGCCAGTGGTGGACTTGCCCGGCGCGATCACCCAGTTGTTGCTGCCCTCCATGGCCTCTTCGAGGTTGGCCGCAGCGGCGACCCGCGTGCCGTCAGTGTCCACGCCCTTGAGCGATTCCGGCGCGAGCTTCACGCCTTGCGTGGCGAGCGTGAAGACCTTGAGCAGATCCTTCGGCAGGCACGGGTCCAGGCCCTCCGGCATCTGGGTTTGCCACGCCGGCTGCAGGCCGAAGCGGATCGTGTCGTCGGCGAGGTTGGCCTTGCAGGCCACGTTGGCGCGCGCCACTTCCGACTGCAGATTGCGCGTCAGGCCGTGGCTGCGGATGCGCACCACGTCTTCGGGCGCCCAGTGCGCGGGCGTGTAGTTCAGCTTGCGGAACTCGAACGGCATCTGCTCCGGATGCCTGGTCAGCCAGTCGACATAGGCGTTGATGCCGGCGACGAAGCGCGTGGCGATGCGCTGCGCATCGGGGCTGTAGCGGTTCCATTCGGTCTGCATGTCGCCGCGATAGAGAAACAGCCGCGTGGCGCGATCCTGTTCCACATAGGCGGGGCCGAACACTTCCGAGAGCTGCCCCAGGCCGCGGCGGCGCCACAGATCGATCTGGAACAGGCGGTCGCGCGCGGCATTGAAGCCCTGCGCGAAGAAGCCGTCGTCTTCGCTCTTGGCGTAGATGTGCGGCACGCCCCAGCGGTCGATCAGGATGTCGGCGGGCTTGGACAGGCCGGGCACGGCGATCGTCTGCGCGGCAGCGGGGGTTGGCGACTCCTTGGCGACGACCTGCGTGGCCACGCCAAGCGCAACGGCAGACAGCAGAACGGGAAGGGAACGGATGGGCATGGCGATGCGGTCTCCTCTTTGTGCCCGGAATGCCGGCGCAACCCAAGGCGGGCGGCGGCGTTCAGGCGTTCTTATGGGTACGGCAGACAGCTGCACGGCGGCGGACGGCGGCTGATTCGGAAGGCAGGCTGGCCGATCGGTGAACTGGGTGCTGGGCACTGCTAGGGGAGAGATGCCCACCGACCGGCACAGACCAACAAGTATGCGGATGCACCATCACGCGCGCCAATGACTTTTGTTCGGTCAACCATTCCGTCAAGGCATGGTTTGCGCGCGGCGCAGGCGCGGCCATGCGTGACCGCTAGGCCAACGTCGGGGGCCCGGCCTTGCGATGCACGTTGGCGGCCAGCACGTGGCCCAGCTCGCCCGGGAAGATGGGCTTGGTAATGACGGATTGGTAGCCGGCCTCTTTGGCCGCCTTCAGGCGGATCGGATCGGCAAACGCCGTGACGGCAATGGCGGGCAGCTCTGTCATGCCGCTGGCGCGCACGGCGTGGATGAGCTGCAGGCCGTCCATGCCCGGCATGGCGAGGTCGCTGACCAGTGCGTCGAACGGGTGGTTGCCGGCCGCGGCCTTCAGTGCGTCGAGTGCTGCCGCGCCGCTGGAGACCGTCGTCACCTCGGCGCCGTAGCGCTCGAGCATCAGCGCAATCACGCCAAGCGACTCAGGGTTGTCGTCCACGGCCAGCACGCGGATGCCCTCCAGCGTCGGCATGCCCGTGCCGGCCACCACGCCGGGCGCGCGATTTTCCTGCTCGCCGGGCTGCGCGGCGTGCAGCGGCAGCGTGACGGCCATGGTGGTGCCACGGTTTGCACCGCTGCTGGCGGCGGTGATGCGGCCGTGGTGAAGCTCGACGAGCTGCTTGGCAATCGCCAGGCCCAGCCCCAGCCCGCCGTGGCGGCGCGTGCTCGACAGGTCTGCCTGCTGGAAGCGGTCAAAGATGTGCGGCAGGAACGCCGGCTCGATGCCGATGCCCGTATCGCGCACGGTTGCCACGACACCCTCCGGCGCCGGGTGCACCGAGAGCCTGATATGCCCGCCCTCGGGCGTGAACTTGACGGCATTGGCCAGCAGGTTCCAGAACACCTGCTTGAGCCGCCCCGCATCGCCCTGCAGCAGCGGCACCGGCAGGTAGTCGCTCTCCATGGTGATCTGTTTCTGGCGCGCCATGGGCTCAATGGTCTCTCGCGCGCGCTCCAGCACGTCGGCGAGATCGACGGGACCAATGTCGAGCGGCACCTTGCCCGAGAGGATGGCCGACATGTCGAGCAGATCGTCGATAAGGTGGACCTGCGTGCGCGCGCTGCGCTCGATGGCCTCGATGCCGCGCTTGAACAAGCCCTCTTCGTACGGGCGCATGTTCAGCAACTGCGCCCAGCCCAGCACCGCATTGAGCGGCGTGCGCAGCTCGTGGCTGACGGTCGCGAGAAAGTCGTCCTTCAGGCGGCTGGCCCGTTCGGCTTCTTCCCGCGCCCGCGATTCGGCTTCGAGCAGCTGGGCGCGGCGCTCCTCGGCCTGGCGGCGCTCGCTGATGTCGATGACGGCGTTGGTCAGGCCGATGATCTCGCCGGTATCGTCGCGCAGCGGCGTCACCACCACGTCGTAGACCACGCGCTGCGTGTGCCGGCGGCGGAAGGCGAACTCCACGCGCGTGGGTGTGCCGGTGGCAATCACGCGCTGGCCGGCCTCGGTCAGCCGCGCGGCGGCCCGACGGCCGAAGACTTCCCGCACGGTGCGCCCGAGCAATTGCTCCGGCTTCAGGCCGAACACGGCGTTGTGCACCCAGGTGAAGTGCATCGTGTTGTCGACGTCGTACAGCGAGATCGGCGACGCCTGCAGCGCTGCCACCAGGCGCTGCTGTGACAGGCGCTGCTGCGTTTCGGCCAGCGCGCGGCGTTCCGCGCCGGCGCGCGCACGCCGCAACTGCTCGCAGAGCACGCAGATGAGCAGCGCGCCCACACTGAAGACCAGCACCTGCGCGGTTGTCGGCGGCGGCGGCCCGGCCCAGGTCTGCACGGCGGCTACCGCCAGGAACAGCGTCCCGTAGGCGCCGATGGCCAGCATGCCCGGCCAGAAGCCGCCGTACCATGCGGCGATGGTCACGACCGGAAACGCCAGGTAGAACGGCAGGTGGATCCCCATGGTCGCCTCGAGCGCGACCCGCACCGCCGTGCCCAGCACGGCTGCGCCGATGGCCACCAGCCATGCCGATGGGCGGATGGCCGGCGCGGCCTTCAGGCCGCTGCTGCTGAACGGACCCGGGTCTGCCGGTCGGGGCGGTTCAGCGGTATGCGTATCGGACGGACGGGATGGACGAGGCGGAATGGACTTCATGATCGGGCGCGGTATCCGACGCGACCAGACAGGGCGGGCAAAGGTGACTCAGCATACGAACTGGCCGGCGTGGCTGCCATCGGATTTTCACTGACACGCGTGCAAGACGGCCGCCGATTCGTGCGTGGCAATAGCCTCCCGGCTGCAATCACCCTTCCGACGAGGGGTGCGGGTCGCGCATCCTGTCCCGCCGGACGAGGTCCGGAAACAGCCGCATCCAGATCGCCACCACCAGCAGCGTGCCCAGCCCACCGAGCACCACCGAGGCCACCGGCCCAAGCAGACCGGCCACCATGCCCGATTCGAACTCGCCGAGCTGGTTCGATGCTCCCACGAACACCGAGTTGACCGCGCTCACGCGGCCCCGCATCGCATCGGGCGTATCGAGCTGCACCAGGGAGGTCCGGATCACCACGCTGATCATGTCCGATGCGCCCAGCACCACCAGCGCCAGCATCGACAGCGGCAGCCAGCGCGATACCCCGAACACGAGCGTCGCCATGCCAAATATCGCCACGGCCGCAAACATCACGCGGCCCACGTGCCGGTCCAGCGGACGATGCGCGAGAAAGAGCGCCATCCCCAGCGCCCCCACCGCCGGCGCCGAACGCAGCAGCCCCAGCCCCCACGCGCCCGTGCCGAGGATGTCGCGCGCGTAGATCGGCAGCAGCGCCGTGGCGCCGCCCAGCAGCACCGCAAACAGATCCAGCGAGATGGCGCCCAGCACCACGGGCCGCCCCTTGATGAAGACGATGCCCGCAAACAGCGACTCCAGGCTCACCGGCGTGCTGACCGGCGCCGCCCGCGCCATGCGCACCCACGCGATCAGCACGTGCGCCAGCAGGAAGAGCCCCGCCGCGGTGGCATAGACCACCGGCGCGCCGGCCACGTACAGGAACCCGCCCACCGCCGGCCCCAGGATGATGCCCGTCTGGCCTGCTGAACTTGACAGCGCCACCGCGCGCGGCAGCACCTCGGGCGGCACCAGCGAGGGCAGCAGCGCCTGCAGGGTGGGCGTCTCGAAGGCCCGCATCGCCCCGATGACGACCACGCACAGAAAGATGGGCTGGATGCTCGCGTGCCCCATTGCCGCCATCACCGAGAGCGACAGCGCCACCAGCGCCTCGACGGCCTGGCACGCGCGCACGACGCGGCGCCGGTCGTAGCGGTCGGCGATATGGCCCGACGCCAGCACCAGCACCACTGAGGGCAGGAACTGGGCCAGACCCACCAGCCCAAGCACATAGGCGCTGCGTGTGAGGTCGTAGATCTGCCAGCCCACAGCCACGCCAAACATCTGGTACGCAAAGGTCGTGGACAGCCTGGCAAACCAGAACAGGCGGAAGGCGGGGTAGGAGAAGGGCGCGTGCGACAGCGCTGTCGCGGGAGGGGGCGCGGAAGAAGCGGGGGAAAGACCGGCGTCGCCAGACACGTTGAATGCGCGCCGGAACCCGGCGACTTGCTGAAAGGGTGAGCGGAACGCCCGTCATCGTAACGG
Organism: Ralstonia mannitolilytica; assembly: GCF_905397375.1. GTDB lineage: Bacteria > Pseudomonadota > Gammaproteobacteria > Burkholderiales > Burkholderiaceae > Ralstonia > Ralstonia mannitolilytica. The sequence goes on along the minus strand of NZ_CAJPVG010000001.1, from coordinate 141,825 downwards.
AAGTCGGCGGCCCGCAGCGTCTCGTACAGGTACGTGGCTTGCGAAACTGCCCATACATCATTACGGGAGATTTCATCATGGCCACATCGCACGCCAAGCCGAAATCCGATGCCAAGCCGGGCAAGGGCGCGCCGCATCGCTGGTCACACCACGTGATGGAGACGAGCGACGCACTGGATCTTGAACCCGACATCTTCAAGTCGCGCAGCCCATCGCGCATTGCCGCGTCGCTCAAGGCATCGGCCGAGCACAGCAGGCGGCGCAAAGGGACGGCGTTCCAGTCGGCCATGTCGATGCTGACGTTCTATATCAATCGTGCGGGGCACAACCTCAGTGCGGGGCGGCGGCAAATCCTGGAGCGTGCCAAGGACAGCCTGCGCGCCGAGTTCGGCCGGCCCACGCGCGGCGCTGCCAAGGCGCGGCATTGAGCGCGGCGGCGCCCCTGCGGATGGCGGGTCAGAGGGCGAGCATGACGCTCAGCAGCTGGCGCGCCACGGTCCGGTAGCTCTCGGGGTCACCCTGTGGCGAATAGGTCGACAGCGTCTTGCCGCGGTAATTCACGGTCACGATGCCGTTGCGCGCCGAGTAGGTCGCGTCGATGCGGCGGCCGCCGCGTTCGATATGGAAGCCGATGGTCTCGGCCACCAGCCGGACGGTTTCCGGATGGGGCGCCGGCATGGACAGCGGCGCAGGGCTGGCTGGGGTCGGTTGTTCGGGGCGGCGCACGGCGCTTTCTCTTCAGGGAGGTATGGGGCGCAACGCAGGTTCCGTACCAGCCGGCTTTGGCGGCCCTGCAGTCCGTGTCGCCCCAAAAGTGGCACTTCATCGCCGGATCGGCCGTCGGACCGACGCTCGGCTTGACGCCATGCGTCGCTTCGCTGACGAAATTTGTCATTTTCGTAAATCGGCCAAATACGCAATTAACCGCCAAGATTTTGGGGCCCCGTGCAAATCCGGGCTATCAGGCGCGAGGCGCAGGTGCCATGCTGGTCAATGACGCGGCGCATATCGTGTGCGGGGCGTTCTGCCGGCGTCCAACCATGCCAACAAGGAGGCGATATGGGTTCTCATACCTACAAGATGATCGAGCTGGTGGGCTCGTCACCCGAATCCAGCGATGCAGCCATCCGCAATGCCATCGCGCGGGCGGGCGAGACGCTCAACCATCTGGATTGGTTTGAGGTGCTGGAGACGCGCGGGCATCTGGTCGACGGCAAGATCGCGCACTGGCAGGTGACGCTCAAGGTCGGCATGCGGCTTGAGGCGCTGGAAAGCGAGAAGCCCGCCGGGAAGAAGAAAGGGAAATAGCGCCCAAGAAAGAAAGGCGGCCGCGCATGTCCGCGGCCGCCTTTCCCGATGCGCCCGGCGTTATTGCGCCTGCGAAAAATCGAGCGCGTTGGTCAGGTCGCCCATCGGTTTGTCGCCGTTGGCGACGAGGGCGTCGTCGCGCTGCTTCAGGCCGGGCAGCGTCGGCAGGGCAAAGCGGTGCGTGATCAGGCGCAGCACCGAGGCCGTGTCGTACTGCGTGTGGTCCACGAAGCCCTTCTTGGCGAACGGCGAGACGATGATCGCCGGGATGCGGGTGCCCGGGCCCCAGCGGTCAGCCTTCGGCACCGTGGCGTGGTCGTAGAAACCGCCGTTTTCGTCATACGTCACGACGATCACCATGTTCTTCCATTGCGGGCTCTTCTGCAGCTGCGCAATCACGTTGGCGATGTGGGCGTCGCCGTCGGCCACGTTGGCGTAACCGGCGTGCTGGTTCAGGTTGCCCTGCGGCTTGTAGAACGTGACGGCGGGCAGCTTGCCGGCGGCGGCATCGGCCAGGAAGGCGGCGTCGTAATCCTTCAGGTGCGCGGCGCGCTCGGCGGCACCGCTGGCGGTGGCCGGGTCGAAGCGGCTGAAGTAGTTGAACGGCTGGTGGTGCGGCTGGAACTGCGTGGTGCCAGCGTAGATCACGCTGCGCGTGGCGTTCGGCGCGTCGGCGATGGCGGCGTTCCACGCGCCGGCATACCAGGCCCAGTCCACGCCCTTGGCGCTCAGCAGGTCACCGATGTTGGTCGTGGACTGCACCGGCATCGTCGAGGCCTTGGTGGGGTCTGCGTAGGCCGCATTGCCGCTGGCCACGCCGTTGCCCGACGGCTGGAACGGCGGCTGCATGGTGTTGACGGCGTAGAACACGCCCGAACCATCGTCGGCCGTGAGCGTGCTGTCGTTGGCGTAGACCGCCTTGCCCGACAGCACGGAGCTCGGGTTGCCCGTTCCCGCGTCAAGCACCGGCACACCGTCGGCATTGACCGTGACCTTCGAGATGCTGCCCGCCGCCGGCGAGGACTTCGCGTTCGGATAGATCGGCGCGCAGGCGCAGATCAGGTACTGGTGGTTCAGGAACGAGCCCCCGAATGCGCCCATGAAGAAGTTGTCGGCGAGCGTGTATTGCTGGGCGATCTTCCACATGGCCATCTTGCTGCCGTCGTAGTAGCCCATCGAGAGGCCGCCCGCGTCGGAGTACGCGGCGAACTTGTCGTTCTTGCCGCCGTTGATCTGCATCTGGTTGTTGTAGAAGCGGTGCACGAGGTCGCGCGTGGTCACGCTCTGCGGCACCACGACGCCCGTGCCGTTCACGCCATTGGGATCGTCGATCTGGAACATCTTGTTCGGCCAGCCGGTGGTCTGCGCCTGCGTGAGGGTCACGCTCTGGCCGGCGGCGGTCAGGCCGCCCCAGGTGGGCGGCAGGCTCGGCAGCACCGAGCCATCGAAGTCCTTCTGCGCGACAGCCGTGCCGGTGGACGTCGGGTTCACGCCGGGGATGCCGTTGGCGCCCGGGAACAGGCCGTACAGGTTGTCGAAGCCGCGGTTCTCGGCGTAGATGACGACGATGGTCTTGACGTTGTCAGCGAGCGCCATGCGCTTGCTCACGCCGTCGCGGATTGTCTTGCCGACGTCGCCGCCGCTAGCCACGGCATCGGCGATCAGTGCGATGGCCTGGTCGATCTCGGCCTGCAGCGCGGTCTTGGTGGCTGCGTCGGTTTCCTTGTTGTGGTCTTCCAGCAGCTTGTCGACCGTCACGCCCAGGCGCGCGGCCAGCGCGGTCTTGGCGGCATTGATGTCGCCGCCGTTGCTGTCCATCAGCGCGGCAAGTTCGGTCGAGATGGCGCTCACGACAGCGTTGGCGCCGGCCGGCGCGCGGAACACCAGCGGCTGCGTGACCGGCGTGCTCGTGTTCTTGTCCGGATCATTGCGCTTGGCATCCGTGCCGATTTCCACGGTGATGGCACCGGTGCCGGCCAACGTGTACGCACCGTTCTTGTCGGTGCGCGTGCTGGTTTCACCGGCGTCGCACTTGCCGTTGTTGTTGGCGTCGATACAGACCTTGGCGTTCTCGAAGTAGCTGCCGGTCACCACGCCGGAGGTCGATTGCGTGGAGGCGCTGCTGTTCGAATCGCTGCCGCCGCAGGCAGTCATGCTGGCTGCCACCAGCGCGGCGAGCGGAAGGTGAGGCAAAAGACGGAATGCTCGGCTCATGATTTCCCTTGATTGTTGTGTGGGGGACGAAAGCGAGCCGGAGTCTGTGCCTCGTGTGTGACAAGTTGATGATGCAAACGCAGGCGCGGAGCGGATCTGGGCCGAGCTCAGCAGGAACACCATCGTCAGGAGGAGCAGGGGCACCGCCGAACGTTTGAAGACATTTGCCACCATGGGACCTCTCCAAGGACTGACGTGACGCGCGTTTGACGACATCAAAGTGTCATGGTGGCCGTGCTAAGTTGCAAGGCTTCCATCATTGCGCCCATCGTCGATGCCTCGTCTTCTGCCGTTGTCCACTGTTCGCGCGATTGCCGCTTCGGCGCTCGCGCTGGGGCTGGCCGCTTGCGGGCGCGGCGAACCGGCGGTGGCGCATGCCGCGGCGCCGGCCGGTGCGTCGGCACCCGCGGCCAAGTCCGTCCCTGCGTACGAAAAGGCCTTCTACACGATGATGGCGACGCGCCGCCCGTCGGTGCCGGCCATGGCGGCACTGGGCAAGGCGCTGTTCTTCGATCCGGCCATGTCTGCCTCGGGCAAGCTCTCGTGCGCGAGCTGCCATAGCCCGGCGCACGCCTATGGCCCCCCGAATGACCTCTCGGTGCAGCTGGGCGGCCCCGGCATGGACAAGACCGGCGTGCGCGCCGCGCCGTCGCTGCGCTATCTGCAGAGCGTGCCGCCGTTTAGCGAGCACTTCTTCGAGAACGACGGCAACGACTCAGAAGACCAGGGCCCGACCGGCGGCTACACCTGGGACGGCCGCGTGTCGTCCACGCACGACCAGGCACGCATTCCGCTGCTTTCCGCGCACGAGATGGCGAACGGCACCCCGGCCAGCGTGGTGGCCAAGCTGCGCAATGGCAGCCATGCGCTGGCGTTCCGCCAGGTGTTCGGCAACGACATCCTCGACAACGAAGACACGGCCTTCCGCGCCGCGCTGATGGCGCTGGAGGTGTTCCAGCAGACGCCATCGGAGTTCTACCCGTACGACAGCAAGTACGACGCGTTCCTGCGCCGCCAGGTCAAGCTGTCGCCGCAGGAAATGCGGGGCCTGCGGGCGTTCTCCGATCCGGCCAAGGGCAACTGCGCGTCATGCCACGTCAGCGCGATCAAGCAGGACGGCGCGTTCCCGGCCTTCACCGATTTCGGCCACATTGCCGTGGGCGTGCCACGCAACCGCAAGCTCGAAGCCAACGCGGACCCGGCGTTCTTCGACCTCGGCCTGTGCGGCCCCGACCGCACCGACCTCAAGGATCACGCCGAGTACTGCGGCCGCTTCCGCACGCCATCGCTGCGCAACGTGGCGCTGCGCAAGACGTTCTTCCACAACGGCGCGATCCACTCGCTCGAAGATGCGGTGCGCTTCTACGCCCAGCGCGATACCCAGCCGCAGAAGTGGTACCCGCGCAAGGCCGACGGCACGGTCGACAAGTTCGACGACCTGCCGCCCCGGTACCACGCCAACGTCAACATGGAGCCGCCGTTCGGCGGCAAGCCGGGCGACAGGCCGGCGCTGTCCGAGGCCGACGTGCGCGACATCGTCGCCTTCCTCAAGACCCTCACCGACGGCTACCGACCGCCACACGTTGCCCGGCGCTGAGCCTGCGGCCCGTTTGTTGCAACGCCCCGAAGCGTACGCGCGGCTGCCCGGGCGTGCGCTCCGGTTATCATCGGCAGATCGTCTTCCCGCAGTCTTGATTGCCCTCTATGACCTGGCTTGCTGACCCGTCCGTCTGGATCGGGCTGTTCACCCTCGTGGTGCTCGAGATCGTTCTCGGCATCGACAACCTCGTTTTTATCGCCATCCTGGTCAACAAGCTGCCGCCCGCGCAGCGTGACCGCGCGCGCATGATCGGCCTCGGCCTGGCGCTCGTGATGCGCATGGTGCTGCTGGCCACCATGTCGTGGCTCATCGGACTGACCAGGCCGCTGCTCACGCTGGGGCCGGTGGAACTGTCCGGGCGGTCGATCATCCTGCTGCTCGGCGGGTTCTTCCTGCTGTTCAAGGCCACGTCTGAGCTGCACGAGCGCCTTGACGGCCAGCCGCATGACGAAAGCCACGGCACAGGCCATGGCAAGTTCTGGAACGTGATCGCGCAGGTGGTGATCCTGGATGCGGTGTTCTCCATCGACTCCGTCATCACGGCCGTGGGCATGGTCAACGACCTGCCGGTGATGATGGCCGCAGTGGTCATCGCCATGGGCGCCATGCTGTTTGCATCACGCCCGCTGACGCACTTCGTCAACGCCCACCGCACGGTGGTGGTGCTGTGCCTGAGCTTCCTGCTGATGATTGGCTTTTCGCTGGTGGCCGAGGGCCTGGGCTTTCATATTCCGAAGGGGTATCTGTATGCGGCCATCGGCTTCTCGATCCTGATCGAGTTCTTCAACCAGGTGGCCCAGCGCAATACCGTGCGCTACGAGCGCCGCCGCCCCCTGCGCGAGCGCACCGCCGATGCCGTGCTGAGCCTGCTGGGCGACCGCCCCGGCACGCCAGCGGATGCCGAATCGCATGAAGCAGTGCCGCACGAGGATGGCCACCCCGAGCCGCAGGCCGTGTTCCGCCCGGAAGAGCGCAGCATGGTCAGCGGCGTGCTCGATCTGGCCGAGCGTTCGGTGCGTTCCATCATGACGCCGCGCCACGATATTTCGTGGGTGGACCTGGAGGCCGATGCGGCCGTCACGCGCAAGCTGCTGCTGTCGGTGCCGCACAACCAGTTCCCGGTCTGCCGCGGCGGGCTGGATGACCTCGTGGGCGTGGCGCGCGCCAAAGACCTGATGGGCGATCTCGACACACGCGGCACCATCGACGTCGAGCGCACCGTCAAGCCCGCGCTCAAGGTGTCCGACAACATGGGCATCCTGCGCCTGATGGACCAGCTCAAACGTGCGCGCGGGCGCATGCTCGTCGTGACCGACCCGCTTGACGTCGTGCAGGGCGTGGTCACACCCATCGACGTGCTGGAAGCGATTGCCGGCGAGTTTCCCGACGAAGACGAACGCCCCGGCGTGGTCGAGGTGAGCGACGGCTGCTGGGAGGTGGCCGGCGAGGCCGACTTGCGGCAGCTCGAAGACGTGCTGCAAGTCGACTGGCTGCTCGACGAAGGCGGCGGCGCGACAAGCCTGGGCGGCTACCTCTTCAACCAGTGGGACCGCCTGCCCGAGGTGGGCGACACACTGGTGCGCCACGACCTGCGGTTCGTCATCCTCGAAGCTGGCAGCCGCCGCATCGTGCGCGTGCGCATCGAGCGCATGGAAGACGTGACGGCGCCAGAGGCCGAAGCCTAAACGGCTTCTTCGGGTGGCGATGCGGCAGGCGCGGGCCTGCGTGTCAGCGCGAGGCTCGCCACCGCCGCCAGCACGCACGCAATGCCGCCCACCTGGCGCACGCTGACGGATTCGCCAAGCAGCACCGCCGCAAACGCCACCGCCGCGACGGGCGCCAGCGCAGTGAACAGCGCTGCCTCTGCACCACTCACGCGCGCTGCGCCGGCATACCACACCACGAAACCGCCGACCGTCGGCACGACCGCATAGTAGGCAACGGCCACCAGCGCCTGCGCTGCCTGCGTCGATGCGTGCAGTTGCCAGGGCGATTCCCCCAGTGCAGGCAGCAGTGCCGTCAGCAAGCCGAACGCACTCATCGTGGCGGACAGCGCCAGTGGCGGCACCGGCGTACGCAGCCGCTTGTTGAGCAGGATGAAAAGCCCCTCGCATAGCACGGCGCCGAGCACCAGCAGATTGCCCAGCAGCGGGTGCGCGGCGTCGCTGCCCGGCTGGAACGCGATGGCAAGCACACCGGCCGTGGCCAGTGCGATGGCGCCCAGGACGGCGCGGCGCGGCCGCTCGCCCAGCAGCAGGATCGCAATGAGCGCAGACATGACAGGCAGCGTGCCGATGATCACGCCGGCATCTGCCGCGGAGGTGTAGCGCAGCCCCGAGATCAACAGCGTCGTGTAGCCGACGCTGCCTGCTGCGGCCTGCAACACCAGCAGCGCCCAGTCGCGCCGCGCGAGCACCGGCCAGCGCGTGCGCATGACCCGCATGATGAGAAGAAACAGCGGCAGCGCGAGCGCAAAACGCAGCGCCGTTGCCGTGAAGGGTGGCAGGCCCGCCGCGATGATCTTGCTGGCCGCCACGGTGCTGCCCACCAGCACCATCGCCAGCGCCAGATAGAGATAGCCTTCGAGCCGCTTCGACATGTCGCACCCCGCGCAGATGAAAGCCGCAGGATGCCCCCGCGCTGGGCGGCCGTCTTGAACGAAATTGCAGCGCGGCGGTGTGTGCCCTAGCGCGCCGCCGCCACCATGCCGGGCGAGACCCCGTACTTGCGCACGAACTGCCGCGTCATGTGGCTCTGGTCGGCAAAGCCGCAGGCGGCGGCCACCTCGGCCAGCGGCAGCCCTTGCGCGATGAGGCGGCGGGCCAGCGCCACGCGCCGCTGCAGCTGATATGCGTGCGGGGTCAGGCCCGTCACGCGTGCGAATCCGCGCAGGACCTGGAATCGGCTCAGCCCGGTCTCGGCGGCAAGATCGTGCAGCGAGACGGCGGCGGCCGGGTCATCGTCGATGCGGCTGCGCGCGGCGCGGATGGCATCGGGCGCATCGTCGGCACGATGGGTGCGGGCGTGCAGCGCATCGGCAAGGACGGCCAGCAGCAGTTGCTCGCGCAGCAGCGCATCGCCGCGCCCGCCCGAGGCCGTCATTTGCGCAAACAGCAGGCGCACCTGGCGGGCCAGCCGGGCGTCGCGGATGACGGGGCGGCTGAACTCCGCCGCGCCGGGCACGCTGGCGTGCAGGTCGCTGGCAAGGTCCGCCACCACGTCGGCGTCAAGGTAGAGCATGCGCCACGCCCGTCCGGTATCGCCGATCGGTGTGCCGTCGTGCACCTCGGCCGGGTTGACGGTGATGACGTCGCCGGCGCCGGCTTCCACCATGCCGCGCCCGCTGAACGATTTCTGCGCGCCGCGCTCGATGATGCCGATGCCGAACTGCCCGTGCGTGTGGCGCGGAAAGCTGTGCGGCGTGTCTGCGGCGACGGCCTCCACGCCGGGCATGGCGCAGCGCGGCATGAAGAACGCGGGGCGGGGCGTCTGGCGCGGCAAAGGCGGCTCCGTGGGTGAAGAGCGTGTGGGGCGCGCCGGGGCGCCAAGTGGCAGCAGCATACGCTTTCTTCGCATTTCGCTCACTTTCTGGCCGCGTGCCGTTGCTATGCTCGCGTACGGCTGCTGGCACGCCCGGTAAGATGAGCGCGGCCCACCTGCCGGGCACTGCGCAAGCCGCTCCCGCCGGCGGTGCGCCAAGCCGCCCTGATTGATTCATGCGCCTGTCTTTCGGTATCACCTCCAAGCTGTTCGTTGCGCTGTTCACGCTGAGCATCGTGGTTGCGCTTGCCATGGGCGCGGCGGTGCGCTGGCGCTTTGACGCCAATTTTCTCGACTACGTGAATGCCCGCGAGGCCGAGCGCATGGCCGCCATCGCGCACGGCGTCGAGGCCGCCTACGCGCAGCACGGCAACTGGGATTTCCTGCGCAGCGACCGCGCCGCGTGGTTCCGCCTGCTGCGCCGCGAGGGCGCACGTGCGCGGGCAAGCGGCATGGGCGCCGATCGCTTCGAACCCTCGGCGGGCTACCGCTTCGAGCCGCCGCCCGGCCTCGAGCCGGACATGCCGCTGCCGCCGGGCCCACCGCGTCTGCCGGGCGAGCCGCCCCCGATGCCGCATTCGCCCATCTGGCTGCTGGACGCCGCGCGCAACGTCGTCATTGGCGATGGCCCGCCGCTTGGCCCGAACGCGCGCTGGCACGAGCTGCATCACAACGGCCAGACGATCGGCTGGCTGGCCATGCCGCCGCGTGTGCGCGTGCCTGAGGGCGCCGACCAGGCTTTCCAGGCCCAGCAACTGCGTGCCACGTGGATCATCGCGGGCCTGTCCGTCCTGCTGGCGGCGCTGGTGGCCGTGCTGCTCGCGCGCGGGTTGCTGGCCCCGATGCGCCGCCTGACCGACGCAGCACGCCGCATGGCAGACGGCGACTACGCCACGCGTGTCGACGTCCATTCGCGCGACGAACTCGGCGGGCTGGCGGCGGATTTCAACCACCTCGCTGCGTCGCTCGAGGCCAACCAGAAGATGCGGCGCCAGTTGACCGCCGACATCTCGCACGAGCTGCGTACGCCGCTGGCCGTCCTGCGGGGCGAACTCGAAGCGCTGGAAGACGGCGTGCGTCCGCTGACAGCCACGTCGCTTGCGTCTTTGCAGGCCGAGGTTTCCATACTCAGCAAGCTCATCGACGACTTGTACGAGCTCTCGCTGGCCGACGTGGGCGCGCTCGCATTCCACATGGAGCCGCTGGACCTGGCCGACACGGTGTGCAGCGCGGTGCAGGGCTTCACGCCGCGCCTGATGGAAAAGGGCATCGCCCTGCAGATCGACGTGCCGCAGGGGCCGGCGCATGCAACGATGGTCCGCGGCGACGCGCAGCGCCTGCGCCAGGTCATGCACAACCTGCTCGAGAACACGCTGCGCTATACCGACGATGGCGGCACGCTGCGTGTGCGCGTCCACCAGGACGGCGCGTGGCAGCAGGTCGACGTGCAGGACAGCGCGCCGGGCGTGCCCGAGGCGATGTTGCCGCGCGTGTTCGATCGGCTGTTCCGTGCCGATGCGTCGCGCAGCCGGGCGCACGGCGGGGCCGGGCTTGGGCTCAGCCTGTGCCAGACCATCGTTGCCGCGCACGGCGGCACCATTGAAGCCAAACCCTCGCCGCTGGGCGGGCTGTGGATTGCGATTCGCCTGCCGCTGCTCGCCCAGCCATGACACGCTAGCCGACCATGATCCTCATCATCGAAGACGAACCGAAGCTGGCCGCGCTGATGACCGACTACCTGCGCGCCGCCCACTACGAGACCGAGTGTCTGCCCGACGGCACGGACGCCGTGCAGCGCATCCGCGAGACCACGCCCGAGCTCGTGTTGCTCGACCTGATGCTGCCTGGCAAGGACGGCCTGCAGATCTGCCGCGAGGTGCGCGGCTTCAGCGAGGTGCCGATCGTCATGGTGACGGCGCGCGTGGAGGAGATCGATCGTCTCCTCGGCCTGGAGCTCGGCGCCGACGACTACGTCTGCAAGCCCTTCAGCCCGCGCGAACTCGTGGCGCGCATCAAGACCATCCTGCGGCGGGTGCAGCGTGCGGGCGGCGTGCCTGACAGCGCCCTGGTGATCGACAGCACCGCCTATACCGCCACGCTGCGCGGCCAGCGGCTCGATCTCACGCCGGTGGAGTTTCGTCTGCTGTCGGCGCTCGCGGCCGCACCCGGGCGCATCCTGTCGCGCGCCAACCTGCTCGAGCAGATCTACGACGACCACCGCATCGTGACCGATCGCACGGTCGACACGCATGTCAAGAACCTGCGCCGCAAGATGGAGCAGGCCAGCCCGGGCACCGATCTCATCCATTCGGTCTACGGTGTGGGCTACCGGCTCGACGCCTGAGGTTCAAGAAAACTCCTCGGTTTGCCCACCGTTGGTGCAACTTCAGTGCCTACAGTGGGCGCATGGCCGGCGCGCCCGGCCGATGAACCCTTCAGGAGCCTCATTCATGACCGTTGTGACTTCCCGCCGCCTGCCCGCGCTTGCCGCCGGGCTCTTGCTCTCGTGCGCCGCGCTGGCGCAGACCGCCGCACCCGGTGCGGTTCCGCTGTCGCCGATGCCCGCGCATGGTCCCGGCATGATGGGCCGCGGCCCAGGCATGGAAATGGGCCCGTACCGTGGCGGCATTCCGTTCCTGCGTGGCCTGAAGCTGACCGAAGCGCAGCGCGACAAGGTCTTCGCCATCGAATATGCGCAGATGCCGGAAGCGCGCGAACAGCGCAAGGCCATCGCGCAGGCTCACCGCGAATTGCACCAGATGGTCGTGTCCGGCCAGTATGACGAAGCGCGTGCCCGCGCGCTGACCGAGACGCTCGGCAGGGCGGTGGCCCGCGAAGCGCAACTGCGTGCACAGGCGGGTGCCAAGATCATGCAGGTGCTCACGCCCGAGCAGCGCAAGCAGATCGGCGAGCGCGAGGCGCAGCGCGTGGCCGAACTCGAACACGGCGAGGGTGGGCTGGAGCCCGTGCCGGTGATGTAGCCGGCACATCGGGGGCGCCTACCGCAGATCGTCCAGCGCCAGGTTGAGTTCCAGCACATTCACGGTAGGCTCCCCAAACACACCAAGCACCGGCCCCTTGGTATGCTCGGCGACCACCTTCCTCACCAGGTCCGGCGACATGTGCCGCGCCCGCGCCACCCGCTCCACTTGATACGCCGCCGCCGCCGGGCTGATGTCCGGGTCCAGCCCACTCGCAGAAGCGGTCACAAGATCAGCAGGAATCGGCGCAGTGTTCGTCGGGTCCGCTTCCTTGAGCGCCGCAATGCGTGCCTTGGCCGCTTCCGTCAACGCCGGGTTGCTCGGCCCAAGGTTCGATCCGCTTGACGCCTGCGCGTTATACGGATTCGGCGCAGTCGCCGAGATCCGCCCCCAGAAATACTCCGGGGTGTCAAAGTTCTGCCCGATCAACGAAGACCCAACAGCCTTGCCGCCACGCTCGATGATCGAGCCCCCGGCCTGCGCCGGAAACAGCGCCTTGCCGACACCCGTCACCACCACCGGATACAGCACCCCGGTAATGAGCGACAGCCCGACGAACACCACCAGCGCCGCACGCAGCAGCCCACCTTGTTGCGGCACATCGGCCTGAACAGGTTGACGCGCTTGAGTTGTGGTTGCCATGAATGCACTCCTTCCTTAAACCCAGCCCATTGCGGCCAGGAACATGTCGATGATCTTGATGCCCGGGAAGGGCAGCAGCAGGCCGCCCAGGCCGTAGATCAAGAGATTGCGGCGCAGCAGCGTGGCGGCGCCCAGCGCGCGGTACTTCACGCCCTTGAGCGCCAGCGGGATCAGGAACACGATGATCAGCGCGTTGAAGATCACGGCGCTCATCACGGCTGATGCCGGCGTTGCCAGGTGCATCACGTTCAGCGCGGCGAGCTGCGGATACGTCGTCGCAAACGCGGCCGGGATGATGGCGAAGTACTTCGCCACATCGTTGGCGATCGAGAACGTGGTGAGCGAGCCGCGCGTCATCAGCATCTGCTTGCCGATCTCGACAATCTGGATCAGCTTGGTCGGGCTGGAATCCAGGTCGACCATGTTGCCGGCCTCCTTGGCGGCCTGCGTGCCGCTGTTCATGGCGACGGCCACGTCGGCCTGTGCCAGGGCGGGCGCATCGTTGGTGCCGTCACCGGTCATGGCAACGAGGCGGCCCTGCGCCTGCTGTTCGCGGATCAGCGCCAGCTTGGTCTCGGGCGTGGCTTCGGCAATGAAGTCGTCGACGCCGGCTTCAGCGGCGATGGACGCGGCGGTCAGGCGGTTGTCGCCGGTGATCATCACCGTCTTGATGCCCATCTGGCGCAGCTCGGCAAAGCGCTCGCGGATGCCGGCCTTCACGATGTCCTTCAGTTCCACCACGCCGAGCACGCGGTCGTTGTCGGACACCACCAGCGGCGTACCGCCCGCGCGTGCCACGTCGTCCACGGCCGTCGACACGGCATCGGGAAACTTGCCGGCCAGCAGCGTGACATGCGTGCGAATCGCATCGGCCGCACCCTTGCGGATCTGGCGTGCCTCGCCGTTGTGCCCAACGTTGATGCCGCTCATGCGCGTTTGCGCAGAGAAGGCGACGTACACCGGCTGCGTCTTCGCCAGCGCGGCTTCATCGATGGACGCCTCGCCCAGGTTGCGCGCGAGCGTGACGATGCTGCGGCCTTCCGGCGTTTCATCGGCCAGCGACGACAGCCATGCGGCCTCGGCTAACTGCTTGGCCGTCACGCCCGGCGCGGGGATGAAGCGCGACGCCTGGCGGTTGCCGTGCGTGATCGTGCCGGTCTTGTCGAGCAGCAGCACATCCACGTCACCGGCCGCTTCCACGGCGCGGCCGGAGGTGGCGATCACGTTGGCCTGCATCATGCGGCTCATGCCCGCCACGCCAATGGCGGAGAGCAGACCACCGATGGTGGTCGGGATCAGACACACCAGCAGCGCGACGAGCACGGTAATCGTGATCGGCGAACCGGCCTTCATCGCGTCCACCGAGAAGATCGAGTACGGCAGCAGCGTGACGGTCGCCAGCATCAGGATGATGGTCAGGCTCACCAGCAGGATCGTCAGCGCCAGCTCGTTCGGCGTCTTCTGGCGCTTGGCGCCTTCCACCATCGAGATCATCCGATCGAGGAAGCTCTCGCCGGGGTTGGCGGTGATGCGCACGATGATCCAGTCCGACAGCACGCGCGTGCCGCCCGTCACGGACGAGAAGTCCCCGCCCGATTCGCGGATGACCGGTGCCGATTCGCCCGTGATGGCGCTTTCGTCCACCGAGGCCACGCCTTCGATGACCTCGCCGTCGCCGGGCACCATGTCGCCGGCTTCGATGAGCACGATGTCGCCACGGCGCAGCGCGGTGGCAGCGCGTGCTTCCACACGGTCACGGCGGCCTGCATCCGCCAGCACCTTGGCCTGCACCGTGGTCTTGATGCCGCGCAGCGATGCGGCCTGCTGCTTGCTGCGGCCCTCGGCCAGCGCTTCGGCAAAGTTGGCGAACAACACCGTGAACCACAGCCACACCGACACGGCGAGGATGAAGCCCGCCGGCGCCTCGGCCTGGCCGCGCAGCGCCATCACCCACAGGATCGTGGTGAGGATGCTGCCGACGTAGACGACAAACATCACCGGGTTCTTGGCCTGCGCGCGCGGCGACAGCTTGCGGAAGCTGTCGACAATGGCGGGCTTGACCAGCGCCGACGAGAACATCGACAGCTTGCGCACATCCTTGGCGGACAGCGTGGTATGCGTCGTATGCGTGCTGCGTGCCTGCGGCTCGGCGGCTGCAGCAGCACCAATGCCGGCGCTCGGTTCAAGCTTGTGCTTGACCGTACGCACAGCCGGTTCGGATTCGGGATAACGGATAGCCATAAGGCACCTGTTGATATGGGGTAGACGACTCGCCGTGCGCTTAGCGGGCGAGATGCTCTGCAATGGGGCCCAGTGCGAGCGCCGGGATGTACGTGAGCGCGCCCACCAGCAGCACCGAGCCGATCAGCAGCACCACAAACAGCGGCCCATGCGTGGGCAGCGTGCCGGCCGTCACGGGCAGCCGCTTCTTGGCGGCAAACGTGCCTGCCATCGCCAGCACCGGCACGATGATCCAGAAGCGGCCCAGCCACATCGCAATGCCCAGCGCGATGTTGTAGAACGGCGTGTTGGCAGACAGGCCCGCAAACGCGCTGCCGTTGTTGTTGGCCGCCGATGAGAAGGCGTACAGCACTTCAGAGAAGCCGTGCGTGCCGGGGTTGAAGATGCCGGCCTTGCCCTGCGTGACCACCACGGCGATGGCCGTGCCCACCAGCACCAGCAGCGGCGTGACGAGGATGGCGATGGACGTCATCTTCATCTCGAACACCTCGATCTTCTTGCCGAGGTATTCCGGCGTACGGCCGATCATCAGGCCCGCAATGAACACGGCCAGGATGGCGTACACCAGCATGCCGTACAGGCCCGAGCCCACACCGCCAAACACCACTTCGCCCAGCTGCATCAGGAACATCGGCACGAAGCCGCCCAGCGCGGTCAGCGAGTCATGCATGGCATTCACCGCCCCGCACGACGCTGCCGTGGTGATGGTGGCAAACAGCGACGAGGCCACGATGCCGAAGCGCGTTTCCTTGCCTTCCATGTTGCCCACGGCCTGGTCGATGCCGAGGTTCGCAAGCATCGGGTTGGCATGCAGCTCAGCCCATGCCAGGAAGACGGCGAGCACGGCAAACAGCACCGTCATCGCCGCAAGCACCGCCCAGCCTTGCCGGCCATCGCCCACCATGCCGCCAAACGTAAAGCACAGCGCCGCCGGGATGATGAAGATCGCCAGCATCTGCACGAAGTTCGTCAGCGCGTTGGGGTTCTCGTACGGGTGGGCGGAGTTGGCGTTGAAGAAGCCGCCACCGTTGGTGCCGAGCATCTTGATCGCCTCTTGCGACGCGACCGGGCCCATCGGCAGGGTCTGCGTCTGCGTGGTGGCTTTCTCGGTGACGGGGTTGCCTTGTGCGTCCTTGAGCGGCTGGCCGCTGGCGTCCATCTTCGGGTTGTCGTACGTGGTGGCGGTGACGGTGGTCACCTCCTTGTAGCCATCGAAGTTCTGGATCACGCCCTGGCTCACGAAGAACACCGACACCAGAATCGACAGCGGCAGCAGCACGTAGACCGTGGCGCGCGTGAAGTCGACCCAGAAGTTGCCGATGGTGTTGGCCGAGTGGCGCGCAAAGCCGCGGACGAGCGCAATCACCACCGCAATGCCGGTCGCCGCAGACAGGAAGTTCTGCACCGCCAGGCCGAGCATCTGCGTGAGATAGCTCATCGTGCTTTCGCCCGAATAGCCTTGCCAGTTGGTGTTGCTCACAAAGCTGATGGCCGTGTTGAAGGACGAATCCGGCGTGATGGCACCAAAGCCCTGCGGGTTGAGCGGCAGCCACTGCTGCACGCGCTGCAGCGCATACACCGCCAGCGCGCCCAGCACGTTGACGACGATGACAGCCAGCGCATAGCGCTTCCAGCCCATCTCGGCCTGCGGGTTGACGCCGGCCACGCGATAGAACAGCCGCTCGACGGGGCCGAGCCAGTGCGCGCGCGATGGCTTGTCGCCAAACACGCCGGTCATATACGCGCCCAGCGGTTTGGCCAGAACCAGCAGCACGACCAGGTAGATCGCCAGCTGGAGGAGGAACGCATTCATGGTGTGCCTCGCAGTGTTGTTAGAAGCGTTCGGGCCACAAGAGGGCGACGAACAAGTAGACGAGCAGGACCACCGTGATGGCCCCGGACAGCACATAGAGCCAGGTCATTGCTGTTTCTCCATCGCGTGCGTGGTTGGTTGGTCTTTGGTGGCAAGCCGGCCGGAGAGGGCGAGCAAGCCGCCCACTGCCAGGGCCAGCACCGCAAGGCCGGCGAGATAAACGAGGTCCATATGCGCTCCCTTTTCCTTCAGGTCGTGTTGGTCAGAACGTCTTGGTCACCGCCAGCAGCGCGGTGGCCTTGCCCATGTAGTTGCCGCGCGTGTTGGTGTACGCGGCGCGCGCAGCGTTGGTGTCGATGTACGCAAGCGATGCCGTCCAACCGCTGCCGAAGTCCTTCGTCACGCCCACCTTCCAGTCGGCATACGAGGTCCGCACCACCTGATGCGGCACCTGCTGATAGCCCACGTGCAGGTTCAGCGTGAGGCCCCAGAAACCGGTGTCGAAGTTGCCCGACAGATCGAAGTACTGGCTGTGGTGGCTATCTGCAAAACCGAACAGGTTGGAGAACGCATGCGAGTACTTGAACGAGACCGGCCCGTAGCCGATCTGTGCATAACCCTCGGTGGTGTGCGGGCGGGTGTAGCCGTCGGGGTAGCTGCCCGGGTAGTAGTACTGCAGCACGCCCACATCAATGGGCACGTCCTTCATCACCTCGGTCTTGTAGCCGCCGTAGAAATCCATCTCGATGGGCGCAGAGACGTTGGGGTTGGAATCCCCCAGCCAGCTGATCGACGAGTTCCAGTTGCCCACGTAGAAGCCGTTGGGCACCGCGTAATCCACGCCGCCCTGGATGGCGGGCTTGTTGTTGGTCTGCATGAGACCTCGATAGCGGTATTGGCTGGCCAGCGTGACATTGGCCGTCAACGGGCTGGCGGGTGCTGCGGCCGGGGCCGGCGCAGCGTCAGTGGACTGCGCAAAAGCGGCCGCGCTCGACAGTGCTGCGGCACAGAAGACAACGCCACCCATGACGGTGGCGTGCAAAGAAACCTTGGCTTGCATGGACCTTTCCCTTGTTGTTTTAGGTGCCGCCCGGCCCGGCGCAGGTGCGCGTCAACGGGGCCGGATGCGGCGTGCAGGCAGGCTCCCGTCACAGGGCCTGCGTGCAGTGCAACAGTAGGGAAAGGGGGGTAAAAACGGGGTAAAGGTTGGAGGGAGGGGTGTAAACGGGGTGTAAAAATCGCTGAACGGCTAGCGAGAGCTTCCTTGCGAGCCATTGCTGCCGGGGCGCAGCAGTCCAGACGTAAAACACGGCAGGCATTCTCATCGACCAACAGGAGCCGCATGTCGCGGCTCTCTCCGTGCAGATCATGTGCCGCTCAGGCTGAGGCCCCCCATCCCCGCCTTTGCCTCACGCTCTTCCCCGTTCCTCGCGCTCCCCACGCGGCGGCGTCAGCCTGCCGGTGTTGTCGGCGTTACTCATACACCTCGCCGTAGCGGTCCCATTCGATGCAGAGTTTGCTCACTGGAGCTTGGCTCTCAGGCGGTCTAGCCATGTGGGCGGCAATGGCACATATGCATCTTGCTTCTCCGCATCAATACTGTAAATAACCCTGTCATTGCTAAATACAATTTGCGGACTCAGATCGCTATACGTCCTTTCCGCGAGAAGTTCATGCGTTTTTTCATTATAAATTCTAAAAAGCGTGCCATTCCTATAAGGCAAATAACATATTTCTCCAATATAATAATTGAAATAACTTTTCTCCTGCTCGCAATCATAGGCTTGCTCCCGATGCCGAACACTCATGAAATATTGCGACGCGCAAATTATCGCAATTAAGGAAAGAATAACCTTCAGTATCAATTTCACGAAATCTCGCCCGTTAGCAAGTCAAAATCAATAATAATAGGGCGATGAAAATATATTTTTCTCATGTCGGAGTATAATATCAAATCTCCTCCCTGTTTGTGCTCGATTTGCCAATTCCTGTAGTCATCGTTGCTGGCCGGATAATATACTGTCCAGTCTTGAGGCGCCCCATTTTTTGCAACAGGAAATCTGGCCCAGCGAGACTTGGTTATCCTTCCAGCAGCAAAGGCGGCTGGAACAACAATAAATCCGCCCTTGTTCCAATGACCTAAATACTGACTGCCCCCGTCGCTAGGGCGGTCGTAAAATGTGAAGATGTCACGCATATACGCGAAAACCTCATGTATTTCGAGCCTCCCGCGCTGCCGCCTTTCATATGTGACGTATGTTGTATAGCGATATCTTCCCAGTGCCAAGTAGAAGGCGAATGCGCCAAGCGCACCATATAGATCGTCCATGAACCGACCACTCTTCCATTGGACGCCTCTAAATAGCATCGCAAATTGCTCTCCTCCGTTGGCGTCAACGTAAATGAATTGATATTGCCAATGATTATGGAGTTTTTGCATATCCCTCCCGCAAAGATCCCACACATCAACAATGTATGGGGATGGCTCGCTTTTTACAACCTTGCTTACAAGCGTCTTTTTTTCGTTTTCGGAAAATATGCGCCGCCTAACAAGTTCGTCATATTTTTCTTTTGCTCACTCAAATTTAAGAATCCAATCCATCTTAAACATGGTTGTGTCAATCATGCTTGGTGGAAATTGTTTCCCATCTTGATTTAGGCCAAGTTTTTCGCCTTTATCGCTTGTGATGTAGTTAAGTTCACCAGCAAACCACTTCCTTTGTAGCTTCGCTGCCATCGGCCAGCCGATACGCTCCATCGCATCTGGAATTTGCTGGATATCGGACGGCGCCACTCTGGGCTTTTTGACTTCTGGCTTGGTGGCAGCCTTTTTGGGTTTCGGGGGTGGCGGTGTATTAAGCCAATCCTTGAAGTCATAAAAACTCTCGATCAAGCCTTTCGGCGGCTGCTTTGGTTCTGGCGGCTTGGGTGGGGGCGGTGGTGGGGGTGGCTGATCCCGCAGGGGTGGCGCAGGTTTTGCCATGGACAAGGAAAATTCCTCTGCATCAAGCGCCGTGCAAGTGTTCTTTGAGAGCACCCACCACGGATTCCACAGGATGCTTTTTTCCAGGTACTGCATCTTTTCGTCTGACGTACTCATCTGGCGTGTCTCTGTTTGTATTTCTTGTTTGGATTTAGCAGAAAACCGCCTTGCGGCGGTTTTCATCGCGCACGAAATGTCACTCGACCGCTGCTGCTGCCTCCTTCTTCCTCGGCCCCTTGGCAAACCGCACCGACAACGCCTTCCGCGCCGCATCCAGTCCCTCACCATGGCCAGCCACCTTGAGGAAGGCATACCCCTCCAACGCGGCATTCATCACATCACTACCCAACGCCAGTTGCGAGTCCGTCATCCGTTCATGAATGCGGTCCAGGCGCGTCAGACGGCTGCGCAACAGGTCAAACGCAGCCAGATCACGACGCAGTTCAGCAATGTTGAAGTTGGCGGGCAGCACGTTGGGGTTAGCGCCCAGCACTTCGACGGCCTTGCGGGCAAACGCTTCAGATTTATCGCCCATCTTGGTCAGAAACCGCCGCTGTTCGACCGTGAGGTCGATCAGCCCACCAAGCTTGTCCTCCAGGGTTTTCAGCGCGCCATCCACGGCGGCCAGATCGGTTGGGCTGAGCTGAAATGAGATCAAATTCTGCGACATCGCATTCCTCTGTTACGGGTTGGCAACGTCATGCCGGAAGGGCATGACTGCGCGAGAGTGGATGCTGCGCGGCCCATCTGCAATGCTGCCCCTCATTTTTCAGAAAACACCTATGTGGATGTCGTCCGGAACGCCGCGGATGCGGTTCAGAACCTGAGGCCCCCGGGTTCGGAACGCCACACGTGGCGTTTGGAACCCCGCGGTTAGCGTTCCGAACGGCAGGCATGAGGTTCTGAACCCCATGCTTGGCGTTCGGAACCTCACACCATGGCGTTCCGAACGTTTTTCATCAGGTTCTGAACCTCAAACACAGGGTTCTCAACGCCGCAAGTGGGGTTCTGAGCCTCATGCATGCGGTCATCAACGCCTCGCTTGCTGTTCAGCGGCGCTGCGGCGGCGGTCCGAGGCATCGGCTAAACCCTCCGCGCGTCGATATCTCTGATTTTTACGCCGTTTTTACACCACCCTCTCTAAGCTCCCCACCACCCGCCACACCCCACACCCGGGCCGTCCATCCGCCCATGGCACAATCCGCAACGCCCGCCACAACGGGCCACCCAGCCCACCATGCCTGACGCCACCCCGCGCAATCCTGCGCCGCGCCCCGACCCCGATGCCCTGTTGCAACGCGTGCAAGAGGAGGGCGTGCGTGCTGCCATGGGCAGGCTGCGCGTCTACTTTGGCGCGTCGGCGGGGGTGGGCAAGACGTTTGCCATGCTGACCGCCGCGCGGGCGCTGCGCACGCAGGGTGTGGACGTGGTGCTGGGCGTGGTGGAAACCCACGGCCGGGCTGAGACCGAAGCCCTTATCGACGGCATCGAACGGCTGCCGATGAAGGACGTGCCCTACCGCGAGCGCGTGCTCAGGGAATTCGACCTCGATGGCGCCCTGGCGCGCCGGCCCGCGCTGATCCTGGTGGACGAACTCGCGCATTCCAACGCGCCCGGCAGCCGCCATCCCAAGCGCTGGCAAGACATCCAGGAGCTGCAGGCGGCCGGCATCGACGTGTGGACGACGGTCAACGTGCAGCACCTCGACAGCCTGAACGAGGCGGTGGGCGGCATCACCGGCATCCGCGTGTGGGAGACCGTGCCGGACACGGTGTTCGATGGGGCGGACGAGGTCATCCTCGTCGATCTGCCCGCCGATGAACTGCTGCGCCGGCTGCACGAAGGCAAGGTCTATCTGCCGGAACAGGCCCGGCACGCCGCCCGCAACTTCTTCCGCAAGGGCAACCTGATCGCGCTGCGTGAACTGGCGCTGCGCCGCACGGCGGACCGCGTGGACAACGATGTGCGGGCGTGGCGCACGCAGGAATCCGTGCAGCCGGTGTGGCGCACGCGCGAGGCGGTGCTGGCCTGCATTGGCAGCGGCGACGACGCCGAGCAGGTCGTGCGCAGTGCGCGCCGTCTGGCGGGGCAGCTCGATTGCGACTGGCATGTCGTAACCATCGCCACGCCGCGTCTGGCGCCGCCGTCCGACGCCGCACAGGCGCGCCTGCAGGCGGCGATGCGGCTGGCCGAACAGCTCGGCGCGCGCACCGAGGCATTGGCCGGCAGCGACATGGTGCACGCCGTGGTGGCTTACGTGCGCCGGCACAATCTCACCAAGGTGGTGCTGGGCCGCGCGCCGGCGGATTGGCGCCGTGGCGGTGCTTCGTGGCCGGCGCGCGGCCGGGCGCTGCTGGCGCTTGCGTTGTCGCCGTTCCTGGGCGCGCAGGGGTGGTTGTTCGGGCGACGCAGCTTTGCCGATGCGCTGGCCGCCGGCTGCCCGGAGATCGACGTGATCCGCGTGGCGGCAGACACCACGCGCGTCGACGTCAAACCGCGCCACGACAGCGGCCGCGCCGATGCCGATGCCGCTGGCACCGACGGTGCACGTCGAAAAGACTACGCTTGGGCCGCCATCTGGTGCGCCGGCGCGACGGCGCTGTCGGCGCTCACGCGGCCGTGGTTCGATCTCGTCAACATCGCCATGCTGTTCCTGGCGGCCGTGGTGGGTGTGGCGTTGCGACACGGGCGCGGGCCCGCGGCGTTTGCCTCGGTGCTGGCGGTGGCGGCCTTCGACTTTTTCTTCGTGCCGCCGCGCTTCTCGTTTGCCGTGAGCGACGTGCAGTACCTCGTGACGTTCGTGGTGCTGCTGGCGGTGGGGTTGGTGATCGGCCAGTTGACCGCCGGCCTGCGCGAGCAGGCGCACCTGGCGGTCGCGCGCGAGACGGAGGCGCGCACGCTCTACGAGCTGGCACGCGAGCTGTCCGCCGCGCTCATGAACGAGCAGATCGTGGCGATCGGCAGCCGCTTCCTGCGTGCCGCGTTCGATGCCAATGCGGCGTTCTTCTTTGTCTGCGCAGAGGGGCGCCTGTTGCCGCCGGTGTCCGAGACCGGCGAGCGCAGCGTGACCGAGCACGGCGATGCGGTGGACCGCGTACTGGCGCAATGGGTGTTCGACCACGGCCAGCCGGCCGGCACCGGCACCGATACCTTGCCTGGCAGCTCCGTCCTGTATCTGCCGCTCAAGGCGCCGATGCAGGTGCGCGGCGTGCTGGCGGTGGAGCCCCGCACATGGCGCGCGTTTGCCCAGCCGGCCGTGCGCCGGCAGGTGGACGCGTTCTGCACGCTCATCGCGATTGCGGTCGAGCGGCTGCACTATGTGGACGTGGCGCAGCAGGCGTTGCTGCAGATGGAATCCGAGCGGTTGCGCAGTTCGTTGCTGGCGGCGGTGTCGCATGATTTGCGCACGCCGCTCACCAGCCTCATCGGCATGGCGGAAACGCTGCAGCGCAGCCATCCACCGCTGGCGCCGCCGGTGGCCGACACCGTGCAGGCAATGCGCGAGCAGGCACAGCGCATGCATACCATGGTGATCAACCTGCTCGACATGGCGCGCCTGCAAAGCCGCGATGTCGCCATGCGCAAGGAATGGCAGTCGGTCGAGGAAATCGTGGGCGGGGCGCTGGCCGCCATGCGCGGCGCGCTGGCGCAGCATCGCGTGGTGGTGGCGAACCTGTCTGCGCTGCCGCTGCTGGAATGCGACGCCGTGCTGATGGAGCGTGTCGTCTGCAACCTGCTGGAGAACGCCGCGAAGTACACGCCCGCCGGCACGGAAATCCGCATTGGCGCGCAGGTGCACGGCGATGAACTGCGCCTGACGGTGGAAGACGATGGCCCCGGCGTGCCGCCCGGCAAGGAACGGCGGATCTTCGAGAAGTTCACGCGCGGCGAGCGCGAGTCGGCGTTGGCTGGTGTGGGGCTGGGGCTGGCGGTATGCGAGGCCATCGTGCAAGCGCATGGCGGGCGGATCTGGGTGGAAGCCGCGCAGCGCGCCGATGGGGCCAGCGCCCGGGCGGGCGCACGCTTCGTGGTGGCGCTGCCGCGCGGCAATCCGCCCCGGATCGAGCCTGAGACGGCCGAGCTGGCCTAGGCATCAAGCAAGTACGTAAGAGAGGCGGCACACATGCCATTCGAGTTTTCGCCCACGGTGCTGATCGTTGAAGACGAGCCCCATATCCGCCGGTTCGTGCGCACCACGCTGGAAGCCGAGGGCTGCACCGTGCACGAGGCGGAAACGCTCAAGCGCGGGCTGATCGAGGCCGGCACGCGCAAGCCCGATCTCGTCATCCTCGATCTCGGCTTGCCCGATGGCGACGGCGTGACGCTGATCCGCGAAGTGCGCACGTGGACGGAGGTGCCGGTGCTGGTGCTCTCCGCCCGCGCCGATGAAGGCGACAAGATCGTCGCGCTCGATGCCGGTGCCGACGACTACCTCACCAAGCCGTTTGGCGTGGGCGAGCTGGTTGCGCGCCTGCGCGTGCTGCTGCGCCGGCACGCCAAGGCCAATGCGCAGGGCACGTCGCAACTGGCGTTCGGCGATGTGGTGGTCGACCTCGCCAACCGGCTCGTCACGCGCGCCGGCCAGACCGTGCACCTGACGCCCATCGAATACCGCCTGCTGGCCGTGCTGCTCGCCAACCGGGGCAAGGTGATGACGCACCGCGAACTGCTGCGCCAGGTGTGGGGCCCTTCGCAGGCGCAGAGCAGCCAGTACCTGCGCGTCTACATGGGGCACTTGCGGCAGAAGCTCGAAGCCGACCCGGCGCAGCCCGTGCACCTGCTCACGGAGACGGGCGTGGGCTACCGCTTTGCCGGCTAGCCGCCCGCCCACGTCACACGCATTCAGCGATACACCACCACCGGCACGTGCGCATAGGTGAGCACCTTGCGCGTCTCGTTGCCGATCAGCAGGCGGCCCATCAGGCTGCGGTGCCCGTGCGAGGCCATGAAGATGACGTCGCACCCATGCCGCTTTGCCGCGTCGAGAATGCCGAGGTAGGGCTCGGGAAACTGCGACACGTCGGTGTCGAAGTCGATGCCTTCTTCACGGGCACGCTCGGCGATGCGCTCGATGCAATCCTTGGCGTAGCCCTGCACCTGTTCCATGTAGTGCGCGTGCGGGCATTCCCCCACGCCGGCCGAGTAGGCCATGTTGGGAAATTCTTCGATGCACGTGTAGGCGGTGAGCCGGCAGCCCGTGGCGCGCGCGAGCTTGAGGGCACCGTCGATGGCCTTGCGGCATTGCTCGGAGCCGTCGGTCGGCAGGAGGATATGGGCAAACATGGCGGTCTCCATGGGGAACCCATGTTCACGTTACTGCGCCCGTGCGGGCGCCTCTATCGTGGAAAACGCTAGGGGCTGCGACGTCCCGCCAATCCTGCGTGTGCGGGCCCCTGGGCGGGCTGCCTATCGGCCCTGCCAGGCCTGCCGATAGCGTGACGGCGATGCACCCAGTTGCATGGAGAAGCGCCGGCTGAAATGGCTCGCGCTGGCAAAGCCGCAGCCCTCGGCAATCGTTGCCAGCGGCAGGGCGGTCGTGCGCAGCAGTGTCTGCGCGCGGGCCATGCGCTGCTGCATCACCCAGTCATGCGGCGCCGCCCCGAACGACGCGCGGAACATCCGCGCGAAATGAAAGGCCGACAGGTTGGCCTCCGCCGCAAGCTCACCGAGCGAGAGCGCCAGATGCAGTTCGGCCTCGATGCGGGCGGCAAGGCGCCGACACACGTGCGGCGCAAGCCCGCCGCGCACGGCAAGCGCGCGTGTGCGGCCCTGCGTCTGCACCAGGTACGACAGCGTGTCGTTGGCCAGCGCGTTGGCGCGCATGCGGTCGTCGAGGTCGGTCCAGTCGAGTTTGGCGATGCGGGCGCAGGCCTGTGCGAGGTGCACGTCTTCGATGAAGGTGCGGTCGTGCAGGGTGAACAGGCGCGGCTCGGCGTCGAGCAGGCGGACGGCGTGCCCGGCCAGCGCCTCGGGCGCGAAATACAGATGGACGAAGCGCATGGGCTGTTCGATCACCCATGCCGACTCATGCTCGGCCGGCAGCATGCACACGCGCCCCGGCGCACCAAAGAGGTTGGGCAGGTCCTGCCGGTGCGTGGTGTAGCCGCCTTGCAGATAGACCGACAGCGTGTGGTGCCCCGGCTGCGTGTAGCGCGCCTCGTCGTGTTCGTTGCGCCAGATGGCGGCGGTCACGCCATCGCCCAGGTTGGCGACACGTTCCAGCGAGGCGCGCGAGCCGCGTGCGAGCGTGCCGAAGACGCTGGCGTCTGCGGTCATGCGTGGGTCTGGCGAGGCGGGGGTGGGAGCGGGGTGCACGCGGCGATGTTACCAACGATCACGCCGCCGCGCGGAAGCCAGAGCGGCGCTACCTCGGCTTGCCCGCGCCCGGCACGGGGATGGCCACGGCGTCGGAATGGCTGCACGCCATGGTGACGCCGGCCTTGTCCACGTCGACCAGCACGGCGCCGGGCTTGTCGGCGGTGCTCGGTGTGCCGGCAAGGCTGCCCGACAGGCGCTGCATGATGGCCTGGCAGGTCGGCGGCTTGCCCTTGGCGGACGTTGCGGACGGCGCAGCCGGCACACTGGCGGACGATGCCGCCGGCGGGGTTGGGGCAGCGTGCGCGCGCGGCAGGGCCACGAGCGCGGCCAGCACCGCCACGGCGATCAGCAGCCGCACGGGCGGGCGCAACGCCACGGGCGAGGAACGGGATGGGCGGGACAGAGATGGCATGACGGTCAAGACACGGGCATCCAATGCGCCTGCGGGATCACGGGCAGGCGGGCTCTCATGCAGTAACGGCACATGGGCGCGAAACTTGACGCGGCAATCTGCCTCATCGGTCACGTGGGTGCGCGTTTGCCGCGGCAAGATGCGAGGCCCACGCAACATAATCGGCTGGTGCGGAACATTCTCGGCGCCGCGTTGATCCACCCAATATGCCGGGGAGATTTTCTCGACGTTGTCGGCATCGCCAGACGGGCCAGCAACAAGGCCCGCACGTGCGGACGGGACCAGCAGCACAGGGGTTCGAGCAGTGACAGGAAAATGGGTCAACCGAAAATAAAAATGGGACGGGATACCCCGTCTTTTCCTCCCTTTGTTTTTTGGAGCGGCACACTATGATTCAAAACATGGAGGCGATGCGGTGCCACGACGCGCCGCTCGCTTCATGGGTCGGTTCTCCTCTCTGGAACAGATCGACACGGTCCAGAGATTTCAACCCGCGCCTCGTCAACTGAGCGCGGGTTTTTCTTTGGTTGCGTCAATGTTGGCGGTGCAGCCACACGCGTGTCATGGGTATCACGCGACACTCTTCAGTTTTTGGCCAGCGCGCCGTTGTGGATAGGGTCGAGGCGCCGGCCTTGTGCTTGCCGTGTCTTTCGTGATTCCGTTGCTGTCGTTGCCAGAACCATCGCAATTTCCATGACCCGTTTCCTGCCGGCCGATGCCGGGGCCCCTGCTGATGATGCCGCACCCGGCCCCGGGGCCGCGCCGCATCGGGAAGCGGCCGCCGTTGCGGCAGGCGCGCGAAGCCGGGCCGATACCGATTTCGATGCGCTGGCGCGGCTGTCGTCCGATGCCGTGCTGCTGACGGTGGACGGGCGTGTCGTGCGCGCGAACCCGGCTGCCGCCCGCCTGATGGGGGCGCAGGATCCCGTGCAGCTCGTGGGCGCCCAAGTGGCGGCGTTGATCCACCCCGACGACGTTGCCCAGACGATCCCACGCCTGGCCGGCATGGTGAGCCGCAGTGCGCCCGCCCAGCCGGTGGAGCATCGCCTGGTGCGCGCCGATTACACCCACGTGCTGGTCGCCAGCGAGGCGGCCGCCTGCGAGCACGAAGGCCAGCCCGCCGTCATGCTCGTGCTCCGGGAAGCCGTGTCCCGGCATGCGCTGGAGCGGCACGCCGTGCAGGCTCGTGCCGAGGCGCTGCAGGCGCGCCGCCTGCTTGCCTCCGAGAACGCCGTGCTCGCCCAACTCGCCTCCAACGCAACGCTGTCGAGCGTGCTGCGCCATCTGTGCCTGTACGTCGAACAGGTTTATCCGAATGCCATGGCGGCCGTGCTCCTGCTCGATGCCGAGACGACGACGCTGCGCGTGGCTGCGGCCCCCACGCTGCCCGCGGCCTATGCGGCCACGCTGGAGAATACCCCCGTCGGCCCCGAGGCCGGCGCGTGCGGCTGTGCCGCCTACCTCGGCGACACGGTCCTCATCGACAACATCGCCGCCGACCCGCGCTGGCAACACGAGCGCACGGCGGCGCTGGCGGCCGGCTTTGCCGCGGCGTGGGCCTTGCCCATTCGATCGTCGCGCGGCGACAAGCTGGGCGTGCTGGCGTTGTTCTATCGACAGCCGTGCCTGCCGGTGGAAGAAGAGCAGCATTTCCTGGACGACGTCACCCACCTGGCCGGCGTCGCCATTCAGAAAGACAGCATCGAGCGGGGCCTTGCCGAAAGCGAGGAGCGCTACCGGCTGGCCATCTCGAACCTGCATGAAGGCGTGGTGATCCAGTCGCTGGACGGGGTGGTGCTGGCCGCCAACGCCAGTGCCGAGCGCATCCTGCGCGTGCGTCCGGGGCAACTCGTCGGCCACAACCGGCTCGATGCGATCCAGCGCGTCATGGACGAAGACGGCAACGACGTCGAGCCGACCATGATGCCGTCGGCGCAGGTCCTGCGCAGCGGCGAGCCGATGCTGGGCCACGTCTACGGCGTGCTGCTCAAAACGGGTGAGCTGGTGTGGCTGCGCCAGAATGTCATCCCGATCCGCCGGCATGGCGATCCGCTGCCCAGCAGCGTGATGCTGTCGTTTGCCGACATTACCGACATCAAGCGCGCGGAACAGCGCCTGCGCCACCTGGCCGCGCACGATGCGCTCACGGGCCTGACCAACCGCAGCTTCTTCATCAGCCACCTCGAAGGCGCCATCGAACGCGCGCGCGACGAGAGCCGCGAACTGGCGCTGTTCTTTCTCGACCTGGACCGCTTCAAGAGCGTGAACGACACCGCCGGCCATGCCTGCGGCGACACGCTGCTGCAGAGCGCCGCTGCCCGGCTGACGGACTGCATCGGCCCCGGCGACGTGATCGCCCGCCTGGGGGGGGACGAGTTCGTCATCCTCATCGACCAGCGTGTCGAAGGCAAACGCATCGCATTGCTGGCCGAACGGCTCCTGCAGGCCATGCGCGAGCCGTTCGACACCGTCAACGGGCGCTATTACCTGGGTGTGTCGATCGGCGTGGCGCTGTATCCGCATGACGGCATCTCGGGCTCCGACCTGCTGCGCTCGGCCGACGCCGCCATGTACCGCGCCAAGCAGAACGGCCGCAACCGCGCGCAGTTCTACACGGCGGAGCTCAATGCGCGCCTGCAGCGCCGCTACCTGCTCGAAAACGCCCTGCGCGACGCGCGCGACAACAACGAGCTGCAGCTCGTCTATCAACCGAAGTACGACCTCGCCAGCCACCGCATCGTGGGCGCGGAGGCCCTGCTGCGCTGGAACAGCGCCAAGCTTGGGGCGATCTCGCCGGTGGAGTTCATTCCGGTGGCGGAGGAGACCGGCCTTATCGTGCCGATCGGCGAATGGGTGCTGCGCCGCGCGTGCGAGCAGGCCGTGATCTGGTACGAGGCGCTCGGCTACGACTTCCGCATGGCGGTCAACCTGTCGGCGCGCCAGTTCCAGGCGGGCGAGGTCGTGCCGATGATCGAGCAGACGCTGGCCGACACCGGCCTGCCGCCCACCGCGCTCGAAGTCGAGATTACGGAAAGCCTGCTGATGGGCGGCGCCGACGAGATCCGAGCGATGTTCGACGCCCTCACGGCGCAGGGCATCCGCATCTCCATCGACGATTTCGGCACGGGGTACTCGTCGCTGTCGTACCTGCAGCGCTTCCCGATCAGCAACGTGAAGATCGACCGGTCGTTCATCACCGGCATTCCGGGCGACCCCGATTCGGTGGCACTGACGGAGGCCATCGTCGCCATGGCGCGGGCGCTGGGCATGACCGTCACGGCCGAAGGCGTGGAAGATGCCGACCAGGTGGAGTTTCTCGCCAAGGCGGGGTGCCAGGAGATCCAGGGCTACTACATCGGCAAGCCCGTCACGGCCGAGGGCTTTGACCGGCTGCTGCGGGCGCACCTGTCGGTGGTGGATGCCGGCGTGCGGGCTGCGCTGGGCTGATCCGGGGCTTCGACCATTCGCGGCCGGCTTTCTGCCGTTTGTCGCAAAACGCTCCCGCGTGCGCGGGCCGGCACCTAAGCTGGCGTCATTCCAACACGGAGACTGCCATGCCCGGATCCATCGCTTCGATCGTGTCGCATACGCCCGCCTGGGTGTTCGTGCTGTTTGCCGGCCTCATCGCCATCGGCCTGCGCCAGACGCAGCCGCGCGTTGTGTCGCGCCGCCGCCTGATCGTCCTGCCGCTGCTGATTGCCGCGTATTCGTTCTACGGCGTGGCGACGGCAAGCCACGGCAGCCCGCTTGCGCTCACGATGTGGGTGGTGGCGGTCTTGATGGCATGTCTGCTCACGTATCTGTCGCCGCCCGACGGCGCGGTGTCTGAGATGCCCGGCACCGTGCGCGTGCCCGGCAGCTGGGTGCCGATGGTGGTGATTGTCGGGCTCTTCGCCACCCGCTATGCCTACAACGTGATGCTCGCGATGCACCCGGAGGTTTCCCACTCAGGCAATTTCATGGCGGCGTTCAGTGCGCTGTTCGGCTTCCTGGGCGGGCTGCTGCTCTCGCGCTCGGTGCTGCTGCACGTGCGTACGCCGCGTCTGGTGGCTGCCTGAGACCTGCGCCGCCGCCGATCGGCTCGCAATCGGCGCTAACATCCGCATGTTGCAAATCGCGATTCCCTACGAGACGACATGCTGGAACTCGACGGCACCATCTGGCTGCGCGCCGGTGACAACAACTGGGGCGGCCACGGCCGCATCGCCTTGCTCGATGCCATCGGGCAGACGGGCTCGATTACCGCGGCGGCCAAGGCGGTGGGCCTGTCGTACAAGGCTGCGTGGGATGCCATCGACACGATGAACAACCTCGCCGGCGAGCCGCTCGTCGTGCGCACCACCGGCGGCAAGGGCGGCGGCGGCAGTGTGCTGACACCGCGCGCGCTGCGGTTGATCGAGAGCTTCCGTGTGCTCGAGACCGAGCACCGCCGCTTTGTCGAACGCCTGGATGCCGCTGCACAGGCCGCCAGCGAAGATGCGACGCTGCTGCGCCGCCTGATGTTGCGCACGAGCGCGCGCAATGCGCTGTTCGGCACGGTGGCGTCCGTCGTGTCGGGCGCGGTCAACGATGTGGTCACGCTGCGCCTGCCGGGCGGCCAGGCGGTCGTGGCCACCATCACGCAGGAAAGCACGCAGACACTGGGGCTCGCGCCGGGCGTACAGGCCGTCGCGCTCATCAAGGCGCCGGCCGTGATGCTGCTGCGCGCGTCCGGCGAGTGGCGCGTCTCCGCCGAGAACCAGCTGCCGTGTGTCGTCACGGAGATCCGCGAGGGCGCGGTGCAGTCGGAAGTGCGGCTGCGCTTGCAGGATGCAGGCGCTGCGTCGGCGCAGACCGTGCTGGTGGCGATGCTCTCGCGCACGGCCGTCGAAACGCTGGCGCTGGCCGAGGGCGTGGAAACCGTGGCGGTGTTCGAGGCGTCGAGCGTGATGCTGGGGCTGGGGTAGGCCGCCATGGCTGCGCCCAGGACCCTGTTGATCGTCTACCACTCGATGACGGGCGGCACGCGCCAGATGGCCGAAGCCGCCCAGGCCGGCGCCGAGGCGGACGGCAGCGTGGCGGTGCGGCTGCTGCACGCGGCGCAGGCCGGCCCCGACGACGTGCTCGGCGCAGACGGCTATCTCTTTGGGACGCCGGAGAATCTCGCATCCATCAGCGGACAGCTCAAGGATTTCTTTGACCGCTGCTATTACCCCGCGCTGGACCGCATCAATGGCCGCCCGTATGCGTGCCTGGTCTGTGCCGGCAGCGACGGGCAGAACGCGGTGCGGCAGATCGAACGCATTGCCACCGGCTGGCGGCTCAAGCGCGTGGCTGAACCGATCGTGGTCTGCACACGCGCGCAGACGCCCGAGGCGATCCTGGCGCCCAAACACCTCGCGGCGGACGAGCTTGAGCGCTGCCGTGCGCTCGGCGAGGTGATGTCGGCGGGGCTGGCGCTGGGCGTGTTCTAGACCGGGCCGCCGGCCACCACCGTCAGATGCGGATACGATGAGACAGGCGGCGCACCCGGCGCGCGCACCGCATCGGCCACGACACGGCCGTCGCGCAGCTCGAACACATGGTCGCCAAAGATCTCCACATCGGCGGGGTCGTGCGTGATCATCAGCATGGGCACGTCCAGCCGGGCCTGCAGCGCGGACAGCTCCGAGCGCATGCGGGTGCGCAGGGCCGGATCCAGCGCCGCGAACGGCTCGTCGAGCAGCAGCATCGAAGGCTCGGCGATGAGCGCACGGGCCAATGCCACGCGCTGACGCTGGCCGCCGGAGATCTGCGACGGGTAATTGGCGGCCACGGCGCTCAGCTCGAAGGCGTCGATCCACTGCAGCACGCGCGGGTCCCGTGTGCGGCGGGGCGGATTGAACCATCCGCGCTGCAGCCCGAACGCGATGTTCTGCGCCACCGTCAGATGGTTGAAGAGCGCGTAATCCTGGAACAGATAGCCGACGCCGCGGTCCCGCGCGCTGACATGCACCCCGTCTGCATGGTCGAACAGCGTGCGGCCGTTGAGCACGATGCGGCCGCGATCGGGCGTCATCAGGCCCGCGATGGCGCGCAACGTCAGGCTCTTCCCGGCGCCGGACGGGCCGTACAGCACCACGCGGCGGCTCACCGAGCGCACGGCCACGTCGAGCGAGAACACGCGCGCCGCGCTGGCCAGTGTCTTCTGTATCGCGAGGTCGAGCATGACGGCGCTCATGCCGGCTGCTCCTGCAGGCCCGGCGCGCGACCCTGCAGCAGGCGGCTCGCCACGACCAGCACCACGATGCACGTCAGCGAGACGATCAGCACCAGCGTGTTGGCGGTGGCGTCGTCACCGGCCTGCACGGCTTCGTAGATGGCGACGGACAGCGTCTGCGTGCGGCCCGGCAGGTTGCCGGCAATCATGAGCGTGGCGCCAAACTCGCCCAATGCGCGGGCAAAGGCCAGCAGCACGCCGGCGGCGATCCCGCGCGCAGCCATCGGCAGCGTGACGCGAAAGAACACGGCCGCGTCGGGCAGGCCCAGCACGCGGGCTGCGTTTTCCAGCTGGTGATCCACGCCTTCGAATGCGGCGCGCGCCGATTTCATGACCAGCGGAAACGCC
Source organism: Ralstonia mannitolilytica (assembly GCF_905397375.1). Classification (GTDB taxonomy): domain Bacteria; phylum Pseudomonadota; class Gammaproteobacteria; order Burkholderiales; family Burkholderiaceae; genus Ralstonia; species Ralstonia mannitolilytica. Next base: position 109,187 of record NZ_CAJPVG010000001.1, on the reverse strand, counting down.
ACCACCGTCGCCGCGATCACCGCCCCCTGCCACGTAAAGACGAGCTGGACGCCAAGGCTGTCGAGCCATCCGCCGATCGTGCCGCGCCGGCCCAGCAGCACCAGCAGGTAATAGCCGAGCACCGTGGGCGGCAGCACCAGCGGCAGCGTCAGGATGGAATCGACGACATCGCGCAGCCGGCTGCGCGTGCGCGCCAGTGCGTAGGCCGCAGCCACGCCGAGGACGAGGTTCAGGGCAGTAGCCCAGCCGGCCACCTTGAGGGAGAGCAGCAGAGGCGTCCAGATGGAGTCAGACATGGGCGCAGCGCGACGAAGGCGGCATCGGCCGGCAGGGGGACCCTGTTGCCTCGTTGGCGCCTCGCGACAGATTGGGTGAATGACACGCAATATAGAGTTGGATATAACGCCAGGTCAATCCTGACACCGTGATGCCCGGCATGCCGCCCAGCGCATGGCGCCACCTCGCACCGCGCGGTGGCAGGGGTGTCGTTCGCTGCATCGCGACATAAGCCCCTTCGATGGTAGGGCACTAAAAAGTTTTGTTGGACAATGTTGCCGCCGCTTTGCAACAATGCGCCAAAACGTAGGCCGGACGTCGCTTTTCACGATCCGCGCCCGGCGGTGCAGACGGGTCACCGCACAGCATGAGTCATCCCCCGGGGGGGAAACAGCCTTGGCCACGACCGGCGAAGATCGGGCGGCCGAGCAGGTGTTTCCAACATGACCGGAGGACGGCAATGGCCGCCGCACATCGCTCAGATGGTTTGCAGGCAGTACGTTTTCCCCGCGCCGAAGAGCTGGCGCCCCTGCTGGACATGCGCACCACGCTCCAGGACGCGGATGGCGCGCAGGCCCGCATCTGCGCCCACCCGGGCGCTTCCGTCCGGATCGACCTCGACGCATTCCCCGCCCACGAGCGCACCGCGCCCCGACCTGGGCACGCCGATCCGCTCACTTCCCGTGTTGCTGCCGACGACGCCGCCAACGGCGACCGCTTCTTCGTGCCGTTGCCGCCTGGCACCGAGGTTGTGCCGGTGGACGAACACGCGCTGACGTTCGACCCGGCACCGGCGCAGCCCGGCCGCCTGCGCTTGGCTGCAGAACTGCAGGCGGCGCGCGGCGTGGCCGAACGCGCGCGCATCGTGTCGGGGCTGATGGGGCTGATGGGCTTTGCCTCGCTCACCTACGCCCTGACCGAGCGGCATGAGAACGCGCCGCCCACGGTGGCCATGCTCAAGAACTACGTGGCGCCGCGCTTCATGCAGCGCTATTGCGAGGAGCGCCTGTTTGCCGTCGATCCGCGCCTCTCGGCGGTGTTCGCGACCGGCATGCCGCTCGTGTGGGACCTGGCCTCGCTGGCGCGCAGCCAGCCGCGCATGGAGCCCGCGCTGCGCACGCTTCTGCAGGCAATGGACGAGCATGGCTTGCGCAGCGGCGTGATGTTCAGCCTCGGCGCGGGCGACGGCACGGGCCACGCGGTGGTCAGTCTCACGTCGTCGCATGCGGGGCGTGACTGGATCAGCGACAGCGTGATCGGGCAATCCATCCTGTTTGGCATGGCGCTGCACCAAGTCTGGCGCGGGCCGATGCAAACGTTCGCGCGCCACACGCGGCAGTGCAGCGAAGAGGCACCGCTGTCGGCCATGCAGCGGCGCATCCTCACGTGCCTGGCCGCGGGCATGAGCGACAAGGAAATCGCCATCAAGCTGCACACCACCGCGCACAACGTGGATTACCACCTGCGCCTGGTCCGCCGCCGCTATGGCGCCACGAATCGCGCGCAGCTGGCCTATATCGCTGGCCGCCTCAACCTGATTTGAACGGCGCCGCTGCCGCGCGAGGTGTTCAACGCGGCAGGGCCACGCAGCGCAGGCACGCGCTGCCATCGGCCCGGTTGCACGCAACGATCATGACCTGCCGCGCATTTTGCCCGGTGCAGGCGCTGCCCGACAGCACGTTCGGCTGCGTAGCGGCCCGTGCGGCGCGAGCGGGCCGGGGTGCCGGGCCATTGCCACCGGCCGGCACCACCGGAATCGGCTCCACGCGGCCTGCGCCGGCCTCCGGCGCGAGGGCCGGTACCTGCCCCGCGTTGGCAACCACTTTCTGCACATAGCCGTGGCGGAAGCCGGTTTCGAAATTGCCGCTGTAGTAGCACGACAGTGCGGCGCGCAGGGCCTGCTGCGGATCGCCGTAGCGCGGCAGCGAGCGCGCAAAGCACTCGGCGAGGATGGTGCCGCCGGCGCGCAGGTTGCGGCACGCGTCGAACGCGGTGTCGAGCGTCTCGCCAAAGCGCGCGAGGTTGTAGCGGTTGACCTGCCCGAGCCCGACGCTGAAGTTGTAGCCCTGCCGCTCGAGCGCACGCGCCGTGGCCAACGCTTCTTCCAGTGTGGCCGGTTGGCGCACCAGCCGGCCCCCCACCACGCCAATCGCATACGGGTTGTAGGCCGATTCCGTGCGCACGAGGGCTTCCAGCGTGAGGCGGTCGACGTGGGGCGCGCACGTCGCGGCCAGCTTGGCGAACGACTGCGCATCGATCCGCGGGCCGGCCATCGCGGGTGGGGCTGCTGCGCCGGCAAATACGATGGCACACACGAGCAACGCGGTTACGCGCATGGTCGCCCCCTCATCGATAAGACAGCACGAGCCCGTGCACCAGCACCGACCACCCGTCGAGCATCACGAACAGCAGCAGCTTGAAAGGCACCGAGATGGTGGTCGGCGCGATCATCTGCATGCCCAGCGCCAGCAGCAGGTTGGCGACGATCAGGTCCACCACCACGAAGACGATGTACAGGACGAAGCCGACCTGGAACGCCTTGATCAGCTCGGTGAGCGTGAAGCTCGGCACCAGCACGGTCAGGTCATCGTTCTTGAGTTCGGCCGCACGCTCCTTGGGCCAGATGCTGGTGGCCGACTTGACGAAGAAGTTGCGCTCCGACTCCAGCGTGTGGGCCTGCAGGAACTTCTTCACCGGCGGCTGTGCGGCATCGAGGATGGCGATCACGTCGTCCACGCTCATCTGGCTGCTGAGGTTGAAGTTGCGACCGCGCAGGTTGTCGACCATCTCCATGCCGACGGGCGCCATGATGAACACCGTCAGGATCAGCGCGATGCCGTTGAGCACGATGTTGGGCGGCACCTGCTGGATGCCCAGCGCCGAGCGCAGCAGGCCGAACACGACGACGAGCTTGGTATAGCTCGTGACCATGAGCGCGGCAAAGGGCGCGATCCCCAGTGCCGCCACCACGGCAATCATCGCGACGGGATTGGGCAGGTTTCCCATGGGCGTGTCGAGTGTTGTGGATGCGTTGTTCTGGTCGGCGGGGCGCTGGCTCAACCCTGCGCCGTCGAAGGTTGCCCGATGAAGCGCGAGACCCGCACGCCCAGGCGGTTGCCGACCGCAATCAGATGGCCTTCGCCCACCGGCGTGCCGTTGGCGAGGATGCGGATGACGGCCTGGTTCAGCGGCTGCGACAGCTCCATCACCGTGCCGGGCCGCAGTGCACGCAGCTCGGCCAGCGACACACGCCGCTCTTCCAGCTCGAACGTGGTGACCAGTTCGATGTCGTCGAGGCTGTCGGTCGGGAGCGGTCGGGCCGCTGGTTCCCCGGCAGAGGCGGCGGCTGGGGTTTCGGTGGTCATCGGTTTCTCCTCCACGTTATCCACGACGATGCGGTTGCCATGCACGTGGCCGAACACGAGCAGGTGCAATCGGCCCCGCACGCGCGCCACGCAGCGCAGCGCGTCGCCGGCGGGCAGCCATTTCTCGATGCGCACGATGTCGCCCAGCGCAATGCCGGCCAGATCGCGGCGCGACAGGAAGGTGGCGCCCAGTTCGAAGCGCAAGCCGACCTGCGTGCCCATGAAGACCGCCACCGGGATGGGCTCCGGCGCCAGGTCGGGCGGGCACAGCGCGGGCAGGATCTGGGGCGAATCGAATACCAGCCCGGCGCGCGCCTGCCATGGCGTGGTGCCGTCCTCGGCCGGCGCGGCATCGCGGCGGGTGATGACGAGCTGCAGCACGTCCGGCCGTTCAAGCCGCACGTCGGGCGGTGCGCGATCGGGCAGCCATGCGAGGGCGCGCCCGCTGTGCTGCTCGACCAGGTGGGCGAGCGCGGCCAGCGCATCGGCCAGTACGGCGCAGCGCAGCGCTTGCGGCACGTGCGCGTCCGCCGCGTCGGCCAGCCACGCGCGCTCTGCGGCGGCGTCCAGCAGCAGCCAGCCCGGCGCGTCGCCCAGCGTGAAGCGGTACGCCTGCGCCATGGTTTGCACCGCGTGGGCTTCGCAGCGCGCTTCGTAGGCGATTCCGCCCACGGCAAACGGCAACGCCGCACGCGCCAGGTAGAGGCGCGAAAGCGCGCGCGCCAGCGCGGCATCGACGGCCGAGAGCATGCGCGCGTCCAGTGTGTTCATGTCATGAGCATGCGGCCGGCCATGTAGGCAAGCTGCACGCGGTTCTGCGCGCCGTACTTCTTCTTGAGCTGGCGCAGGTGATAGTCGACGTTGTGCGGCGACATGTTCAGCTGCTCGGCAATCGCCTTGTCCGACAGGCCGCTGGTGATGAACTCCAGAATCTGCCGCTGCACCTGCGTGAGGGCGCGGGCGTGCGTGTCGTCGTGCAGCGGCTTGGCGTGCTGCATGAGGAATTCGTGCAACCCAAGCCCCACGGCATACGCCTGGCCGACCACGTTGTCGGCAATCCAGCCCTTGGCGTTGTTGCCGGAGCCGAAGCAGATGACGCTGTGCTCGAGGCTGCGCGGGCTCAGCACACCAAAGCTGATGCCGCTGCGCAGGCCGGCGCGCTCGGCATCCTGCAGCAGGCGGTGCAGACGCTCGGCATCGGCCGGTGCGGTGGGCGTGGCGCCCAGGTCGGTGAGGTCCCACACCAGCGGCCATTCGTAGCGCAGTGCGAAGGCCAGGCGCGGGTCGACTTCGTAATAGCGCTCGTCTACGTAGCGCTTGGGCCAGCTGGGCGGGGAATATGCGCGGAAGTACAGCACGCGCGTAATTGATTCACCGATGCGCGTCACGCGGTAGTAGCACAGCCAGTCGAAGCCGATGCTGCGCAGCGCGGCGCGCAGCAGCAACTGACGTTCCTGCGGGCCATGCGCAGTGCGCAGGTCATGCGCGGTTTCCGAGAAGGCCTCGGGATGCGATGGACCGACGCGGATGGCATCCGGGTCCACCACGATGTGTTCTTCGCCAAACAGGATTGGCGCGCGGGCATCGCCGGCACCCACATTGGAAGCAGTCAACCGTCGCCCCTCGCGTGGCACATGGATGCAGTTAATGTAGTGGCACGCATGCGTTGCGATGAACTACAGAAAAACGTAGTCGCCCCCGGAACTTCGTGGGAGTTTGGCTGCACGACTACGAGTTTCAGCGTTGAGCCGGGTTGCCTCCCACTTCTACACTTTCCGCAAGGGAAAGCGGACGCAGCCGCGTCTGCCATCTACGAAGAATCGTGGGCCGACGGCCCGAAGGCGCCCCATGGCAAAGCCTCGGAATCTTGCTGCAGCGTTGGACATTCCGCTCACCGGCATGCGCTGGGCGCGGCTGGTGAACTACGACATTGCAATCGCCGTGTTCGTGGTGGCGGTGGTGGCGCTGTTCGTGCTGCCGCTGCCGACCGTTGTGCTCGACGGGCTGATCTCGCTCAACCTGGCGGCCAGCATCGTGCTGCTGTGCGTGTCGATCTATCTGCCGTCGGCGCTGGCGTTCTCGTCGTTTCCGGCGGTGCTGCTGTTCACGACGCTGTTCCGCCTGTCGCTGAACATCGCCTCGTGCAAGCTGATCCTGCTGCAGGCCAATGCAGGCCACGTGATCGACACCTTCGGCAAGCTGGTGGTGGGCAACAACTTCGTGGTGGGCGGCGTGGTGTTCCTCGTGATTGCGGTGGTGCAGTTCATCGTGATCGCGAAGGGCTCTGAGCGTGTGGCGGAAGTCGGTGCGCGGTTCTCGCTCGACGCGATGCCCGGCAAGCAGATGAGCATCGATGCGGACCTGCGCGCCGGCATCATCACGTCGGATGAGGCCAAGCGCCGCCGCGAGGCGCTGGAGCAGGAGTCGCAGCTGCACGGCGCGATGGATGGCGCGATGAAATTCGTCAAGGGCGACGCCATTGCCGGCATCATCATCGCCGTCATCAACATCCTGGCCGGCATTGCCGTGGGCGCGTTGATGCACGGCATGTCGATCGGCGACGCGCTGCACCGGTACGCGATCCTGACGGTGGGCGATGGCATGGCCTCGCAGATTCCGTCGCTGCTGGTGTCGATTGCCGCCGGCATCGTCACCACCCGGGTGGCCACGCGCGACCGCGATGCACGGCACCTCGGCCAGCAGATCGGTGCGCAGATCACGGCCCACCCGCGCGGCATGCTGATGGCCAGCGGCGTGCTGCTCGCATTCCTGCTGGTGCCCGGCTTTCCCAAGTGGTCGTTCCTGCTGCTGGCCGTGGGCACGGCCGGGGCGGCGTTCCTGCGCATGCGGCAGCGCCGGCAAGCGCCGCCGCTGGATTTATTGGTGCTGGGCACCGATACGCGACAGCTGGACGAGCCCGGAACCGGCTCGCCCATGGAAGGCATTGCGGCGCCCATTGCCGTGCGTCTGGCCGAAGACCTGCGGGGCGAAATCGACCTCGTTGCATTGCAGACGCGCCTGGCGGAGGCCAAATCGCGCGTGCAGCGCAAGCTCGGCGCCGTGTTTCCGCGCGTGCAGCTGAACTGGGATGCCGCTCTGCCGGCCCGCGGCTACGCGCTGCTCGTGCAGGACGTGCCGGCCGCCGAGGGGACGCTGCCCGGGCGCGATGCCATCCCTGCCAGCGCGCTGCCCGGCGAAGCGCGCCTGGCCGCCGAGGTGGAGACGCTCATCGAGCGCAACGCCGCGTCGCTCATCGGCATCCAGGAGACGCAGAACCTCATCCAGATCATGCGTCGCGAGCACGGCGAGCTGGTGGCGGAACTCACGCGCCTGGTGCCGCCGCAGCGCATTACCGAAGTCCTGCGCCGGCTGGTGCAGGAGGGCGTGTCGGTCCGTAACCTGCGCGCCATTTTCGAGAGCCTGATCACGTGGTCGCCCAAGGAGCCCGAAGACGTGATCGGCCTGGTGGAACTCGTGCGCGTGGATCTGCACCGCCAGATCACCGAGCAGTTCTGCGGCACCAGCCGCGTGCTGGACGTGGTGCTGTTCGAGCAGTCGCTGCAGGAGCGCATCGAGCAGGCCGTCGTGCACACCAAGCAGGGCAGCGTGCTGAGCCTCACGCGCGACGTCAAGCAGGCGATCACCGACCAGGTGGTGAAGATCCTCGGCGGCACGCGGCCGCTGGAGAAGGACCGCAACGGCCGCCCGCTGGCGGTGATGGTCTCGCTCAACTGCCGGCGCTATGTGAAGACGATGCTGCAGCCCGTGTTTGGCGATCTGCCGGTGCTGTCGTACCAGGAGATCGACGAGGCCATCGAGCTCAACACGGTCGGCTGGGTCACCAACCCGGCCTGACCACGCAGGGCGAAGGAGACAAGCGGATGAACATGAGCGCCACCCTTCTCGAAGCCACGCGCCAGGGGCTGCTGCTGGTGCTGCTGGTGTCCTTGCCGGTGGTGGCGGTAGCGACGGTGTCGGCGTTGCTGATTGCCATCGCACAGGCCGTGACGCAGATCCAGGACCAGAGCATCGGGCTTTCGGTGCGGCTGATCGCGGTGATGGTCACCATCGTGGTGCTGGCGGGCTGGGGTGGGCGCGAGGTGCTGCGTTTTGCCCGCATGGCAGTGGAGCAGGTGTTTTACGGCGGTGCGGCGCCGTTCTGAGCCCAGAGAGAGCGCGCCGATGAACAACAACATATCCGAGCGAGAACACGCGTGAACAAACGCTATCGATTCCTGAGGTGGAGTGCGTCGGCGGTGTGCCTGTGGCTGCTGACGACCGCCGCTGTGGTGCAGGCGGCCGAGCTGCGCTGGCGCAACCGGTCGTACACGCTGGTGGCCGAGGGCAAGAAGGTGAGCGACTTCATCCGCGAGCTGGCCGCCTCGCAAGGCGTGACGGCCGTGGTGGACCCCAAGGTGGAAGGCACCATCAGCGGCAAGTTCTCTGGCCCGCCGGCCAACACGCTCAATACCGTGTGCGCCACCTACGGGCTGACGTGGTACTACGACGGCTCGCTCATCTATGTGGACCGCGCCGATGATGCGCAAACGCAGGTCTTCCCGATCCCGAAGGGCAGCGGCCCCGAGCTCGCGCAGATCCTGCGCGCCATGCAGATCACGGACCAGCGCTTTCCGCTGGTGGTGAGCGACAGGGAGAACACCGTCTACGCCTCGGGCCCGAAGCGCTACGTGGAGCTCGTGCGCCAGGCCATTGCATCGATTGCAGACCCGTCGCGCGGCATGGACCGCGCGGAAATCCGCGCGTTTCCGCTCAAGTACGCCTGGGCGGGCGACGTGGAGATCAACCGTTCCGGCAAGCCGGTGACGATCCCCGGCATCGCGACCATGCTGCGCCGCCTGCTCGGCGCCCCCAACCCGGGTGCCAGCAGCCCGGGCACGTCGCCCACGCGCGCGATGCGACTGACGGGGCCGACGCGGCAGATGAAGCTCAGCTCCGGTGACAGCATCAATGTCCCGCGCATCGAGATTCCGCTGGCCGGCGCGCAAGGCGACTCCGGTTATGGAGCGCAAGCCCAGGCACCGGCAAGCAGCGGCACACCGGCGGACCTCCCCCGCATCGAAGCGGATGCCGGCATCAACGCTGTGCTCATCCGCGACGTGCCCGAGCACATGGCGCAGTACGAGCGGCTGATCGCCTCGCTCGACACCAAGCCGCGGCTGGTGGAGATCAACCTCACGATCATCGACATCAGCACCGATTCGCTCGACAGCCTCGGCGTGGATTGGCGCCTGCACACCAAGCACGGCGATTTCCAGTACGGCAACGGCAACAACCCGCCGCTGACGTTCAACCTCGGCACCACGGAAGAGGGCCAGACCGGCGCCACCACGCCGGTGGGGCTGGCGCTTACGGCATCGATCGGGGGCAGCCTGCGCAACTACCTGCTGGCGCGCATCAACGCACTCACGCAGACCGGCAATGCGCAGCTGCAGGCCAAGCCGAAGGTGCTGGCGCTCGACAACACCGAGGCCATCCTCGAGAACCTCATCCACTTCTACGTGCCCGTGTCGGGCTTCCAGGATGCATCGCTGTACGGCATCACGACGGGCACGAGCGTGAAGGTCACGCCCCTCATCGTCAACGAGGGCGGGCAGATGAGCGTGATGATGTCGATCGACATCGACGACGGCAATCTCACCAACGACCGCGTCTCGCAGCTGCCGGTGGTGCAGGAGCGCTCCATCGTCACCAAGGCGATGATCGAGGAGGGCAAGAGCCTGCTGATTGCCGGCTTCAACTCCGACAGCGTGAACAACACCAAGTCGGGCATTCCGTTCCTGTCGGACGTGCCCTTCATCGGCAACCTGTTCAAGTACACCAACAAGACCGGCCAGCACATGGAGCGCTTCTACCTGCTGACTCCGCGCATCCTCACCGCCGCCAGCACCAGCCCGAACGACGTGCCGGCGGTGTCGATTCCCGGCGTCGGCATGCCGGTGCCAGGTGCGACCGATTGGAAACCGGGCCCGTCGCCCATCGCTCCGGCGCCTGCCGTGCCGGGCACGCTGCCCACGCCGCCTGTGTCTCGATTGCATGAACCCGACAGCCGTTCCACCCTCGCCGCACGCTGACAAGTCGCCCTGGAAGCTGTGCTTCCTGAGCGGGCCGCTGTACGGCAGATCGATGCCGTTGCGCATGGGCGCCAACGTGGTCGGCGCCGCGCCCACGTGCGACATCATCGTGCCCGACAGCAGCGTCGCGCCGCGCGAGCTGATGTTCGAGGTGGGCGGCATCGCGGTGTCGGCGCGCCGGCTCGACGAGGCGACGCCTACGCTCAACGGCCAGCCGTTCGGGCAGACGCGCCACAGCGTGGTGCCCGGCGATGTGATTGCCATGGGTGACATCCGCGTCGGCATCGAGAAGGTCGGCACGATCCGCATGCCGACGGCGGCCGTGGAAGGCGCGGGCACCACCGCACTGGCCGAACGCGTGCCGTCGTGGCTGCCGCTGGCTGCCGCGGTGTGGCTGTCGCGGTTCTCGACCCGGGCAGGGCGGGGGCGGACGTGGCTCGTTGCCGGCATCGGGCTGTGGCTGGCGGTGCTGCTGGCCGGCGGCGTGGTGGCGTTTGCGGGGCACGACGGGTGGTCGTTGTGGGGCCGGGATCCGGCGGCGCGTGCGTTGCAGGTGCGGCACGCGCTGGGCGATCTGCCCGAGATCGTGGTGATGCCCGCGCCGGATGGCACGTCCCGCGTGTCTGGCTATGTGCAGACCGAGGCCGACCGCCAGGCGCTGCTGAGCCGCGCGCGCGGGTTGTCTGATGTGTCGATCGGCGAGGTCTACGTGGTGAGCGACCTGCTGGCGGCTGCACAGCAGTACTTCAGCGCGGGGGGCACCAGCGGCACGGCGGGCCTGAACGTCGCGTACGACGGGCACGGCCGCATCGTGGTGAGCGGCACGGCCGACCGCGCGCAGGCGTGGCAGCGCATCCGCAACTACGCGCGCGATGCCAGGCCCGCCGTCGAGATCATCGATCGCGTCGCCTGGGATGGCCCGCCGCCGCCGAACATCGTGGCCGAGACGCCGCGTGCCGACGGCCTGCCCGCGATCGTGAGCACGTATGAGGATGAAGACGGCACGCGCTTCGTGCAGACGCGCGACGGCCAGCTGTATTTCGAGGGCGCCCGGCTCAAGGGCGGCCTCCAGGTGAAGAGCATCGCTTCTGATGGTGTGGTGCTCGACCGCGGCGGGCAATCGGTCACCTGGCCGATCCAGCCGCAAACGCCGTAGCGCCGGGGCTGCCCGGTGTGTCGGCGTGAGCAGTGCGTTGGTATGCAGTTCTTGTTGTCTTTGTGACCCCTTTTTTTGACCAAGCAGGAGATGACCATGGCAGCTCCCACCACCGGCGTCGATGGCGCCATCAACAGCATCAACCAGTCCGGCGAAGATCAACTGAAGATCGCCACGGCCGTGCAGGCCGCCGCAGCCAAGGGTGCCGCGGCCAGCGGCATCATCGGTGCCGCCCAGTCGCTGAGCAACACGGCGGCTTCGGCCGCCGGTGCCGTCCGCGACGGTGCACGCGCCAGCTGACGATGCAATGCGGCGGCGGGTACGGCCCGCCGCCGTTCCACCGAATACAGGAGGCCACGATGTCCATCGAAACCAATGCGATTGCGGCCGTGGGCGCCGCCCAGGCAAGCCAGGCCGCGCCCGCGCAAGCGAGCAACGCTGCCGGCGGTGCGCAGGCCGCCCATACCAATCCCGCCGCCTATGCCGCGCAGGGGCCGGGGCAGGTCGAGCAGGGCATCGGTGCACCGACAGCGCAGGCGGCAAGCCCTGCCGATGCGCAGCACTTTGGCAGCATGATGCGCGCCGGCGCGCCCACCGCCGTGCAGCCGGGCGCGCTTCCCGCCCAGCCGATCCCCGTGGTGCCGAACGCTACGCCGTCTCCGGTGGCGGACGTATCGTTCACGTTCACGCGCGGGCCAGGCGCCGACGGCGCGATGGGCCAGTGGCGCGACTACGGCCACGACCTCAACGAGCGCTACACCAGCATCAACGCCAAGCGGCAGGAGATGCTCGATTCGCTCGACAGCATGGACGTGACCATGACGATGGTGAAGCTGGCCGACTTCAGCTACTTCGCCTCCATGACGCTGGCCGAATACCAGATGGACATGAGCTTTGCGCAGGCCGCCAACGGCGTGAGCCACTCGCTGCTGAAGAACCAGGAAGGCTGACATGAAGCGATTGCTCGGGGTGCTGCTCGCGCTGGCGTGCCTCTTCGGCCTGGCCGGGTGCGAGCAAGAGCTGTACACCGGCCTGTCAGAGGTCGAGGCCAACGAGATGGTGGCCGCGCTGTCCTCGGCAGGCATCAGTGCGCAAAAGACGGTGCAGGAAGGCCAGGGCCAGGAGGGCCGCACCTGGACGCTCACCGTCGACCAGGCCGACATGGGCCCATCGCTTGCCGTGCTGCGCGCGCAGGGGCTGCCGCGTCCGCGCCTGGCGTCGCTCGGTCAGGTGTTCCAGAAGCAGGGGCTGGTGGCCACGCCCGCTGAAGAACGCGTGCGCTACATCTATGGCGTGTCGCAGGAGCTCTCGCGCACGCTGCTGGATGTGGATGGCGTCATGCTCGCGCACGTGCACGTCGTCATTCCCGAGAACGATCCGCTGGCGGACAAGGCCAAGCCCGCTTCGGCGGCGGTGTACATCCGCTACCGGCCCGGCGTGAACCTCACCGCCATGGCGCCCATGGTCAAGGACCTGGTTGCCCACAGCATCGAAGGGTTGAGCTACGACAACGTCTCGCTGTTCCTGCAGGGTGCGCAGCCCGTGCCGGTGGACGTGCGCAAGGGCACGGCGCTGCTCGGCACGTTCAGCATGCGCAATCCGCTGGTGTGGCTGCTCGGCCTGCTCATCGTCGCGGCGCTGGCGGTGACGGGGCTGGTTGCGTGGCGGCGCGGTGTGTTCGACGGGCTGGGCAGGCCGGGCACGCGCGAAGCGGAGCGCGCCTCATGACGACCGATGCGCGCCTGGCCGGGCTGGTGGCTACGTTCAACCTGCGGCCCGACCGGTACATCGATCCTTCATGGCTGCCGGCCGACTGGCCACTGCCGTTGCGTGACCCGGCCAGCTACGGGGAGCCAGGCCGCGCGGTACTCGCGCGCGCGCTGCTGCAGGCGCATCACCTCGATGAGGAATGGGATTACGACTTCGCGCCCGTGGACAAGCGCATCGCCCTGTTGCCCGGCAACGCGCTCGAACACATGGCCGTGTGCTGCGGCCTGTGCCTGCACCGCCAGTGGCTGCGCGAGGCGGACGTTCCGCGCAAGACGCGGCAGGCCATCGACCTGGCCTTCGGTGCGCCGCTGATGGCGTTTGCCCTCGAGCGCATGCCGCCCTTCGAGGCGGTGGCAGAAACGCTGCAGACGCAGCGCCAGCACCCGCGCCTGGCGGTCGAGACATTGCGTGCACGCGGGCGCCGTCTGCTGACCGATTTCCTCGCGCCGTTCGGCCCCGCCGTCCTGCGCCGGCTTGCGCTGAAGTTTCCGCGCAACGCAGGCGGTGCGGATCGTCCGCCGTATCTGCTCGGCCGCACGCAGCGCGCGGAGCTGGGAGAGCTGTTGCGACTGAGCTTGATTCCTGAACAGGTGCCGGCATGGGACTGGCTTTTCTGATTACCACCGACAAGCTGCACATCCTGAGCGAGCGCAAGGTGCTCAAGCAGCACGAGTACGCCGCGCTGCTGGATGCCACGAGCATCCTCGCGACCGCGCAGGAAGAGCGTGCCCGCCTGCTGGAAGACGCCCAGGCGCAGCGCGAGCAACAGCTCAAGGCGGGCTACGACGCCGGCTACGAAAAAGGCCAGCGCGAAGCGGCCACGCGCCTGTATGCCGATGCGCTGGCCAATGCGCGCGCGCTGGCCGCCATGAAGCAGTTGATGGCCGAACTGGTGACGCGCACCGTGCGCGAGCTGGCGGCCGACCTGCCCCGCGACGCCATCTATGCCAAAGCCTTCGCGCGCATCGAAGCGCTGGTCGAACACGAGCCCGTGCTGACGGTGCGCATTGCCCCGCAGCAGGTGGCCGATCTCGAACGCGTGCTCGACACCATGACCGACGGCACGCGGCGCGTGCGCGTGGTGCCCGACGCCAGCCTGTCGGAAGATGCGCTGGTGGTGGAAACGGCCTCCGGCGTGGTCGAGGCGGGCATCGATACGCAGCTTGCCGCGCTGCATGCCGCGCTGGTGGGGGAGCAGACATGAACGGACCCGTCGCCTCGCACATCATCGACGCCAGCGAGCTCGAGCGCAGCCTGCGCGACGCGCTTGAGCGCTCGGATGGTGCAGCCGCCGGCGTGCAGATGCGCGGCCGCATCCACCGAGCGGTCGGGCTGATGCTCAATGCCTCCGGCATCCAGGCCCGGCTTGGCGAGGTGTGCGAACTGCGCACGCCGGGCGAGCGCAGCGTCTATGCCGAGGTCGTCGGCTTCGAGCGGCAGTCGACGCTGCTGACGCCGCTTGGCAGCGTGCATGGCCTGTCGGCCGCCACGGAGGTGATCCCGTCGGGCAGCGCGCATCGGTTTGGCGTGGGCGATGCGCTGCTTGGCCGCGTGCTCGACGGCCTCGGCGCGCCGATGGACGACGCGGGCCCGCTGTACACGAGCGGGCGGGTGTCGACGCATGCCGAGCCGCCAAGCCCGCTGGCACGGCGGCGGATCGACGCGCCGCTGTCGACGGGCGTGCGCGCGATCGACGCCATGTTGACAGTCGGCATCGGCCAGCGGCTCGGCATCTTCGCGCCATCGGGCGTCGGCAAGAGCACGCTGCTCGGCATGATCGCGCGTGGCGCGCAGAGCGACGTCAACGTCATCGCGCTGATCGGTGAACGCGGGCGCGAGGTGCGCGAGTTCCTGGAACTGTGCCTGCCCGAGGCCACGCGCCGCAAGACGGTGCTGGTGGTGTCCACGTCGGACCGCCCGGCCATGGAGCGCGTGAAGTGCGCGCTGGTGGCCACCGCCGTGGCCGAGTACTTCCGCGACCGGGGCAAGAACGTCCTGCTGCTAGTGGATTCGCTCACGCGCTTCGCCCGAGCGCAGCGCGAGGTCGGACTGGCCAGCGGTGAGCCGCCCACGCGGCGCAGTTTTCCGCCGTCCACGTTCTCGGTGCTGCCGCAGTTGCTGGAGCGGGCGGGGGCGGGGGCGCAGGGCGTCATCACGGCGTTCTACACCGTGCTCGTGGAAGGCGATGAAGAAAGCGACCCGATCGCCGAAGAAGTGCGCTCCATCGTGGATGGGCACATCGTGCTGTCGCGCAAGCAGGCGCTGGCGGGGCGGTATCCGGCCATCGACGTGCTGGCGAGCATCAGCCGCGTGATGCCGCAGGTGACGACGCCCGGGCATCGCGCAGCCGCGCAGCGTGTGCGCGAACTGCTCGCCAAGTACCAGGAGATCGAATTGCTCGTGCAGATCGGCGAATACCGCGAGGGCAGCGATGCCCTGGGCGACACCGCTTTGCGCGCGCATGCCGCGCTGACGCGCTTCTTCGAGCAGGATGCCGATACGCGCGTGCCGCTGGAGCGCACGGTGGCTGACCTGCAGGCCGTGGTGGGGGCGCTATGAGCGACGTGCTGCAGCAACTTGCCCGCGTGCGCGAGGCACGCAAGCTTGCCGCGCTGGCCCGGGCGCAGAAGCAGGCGGCGCTGGTCGCACAGGCCGCCGCGCAGGAAGCGGCGGCCCGGCAAGGGCTGCAGCGGGTGGTCAGCGCGCGGTCGGCGCACGATGCCGCCATCGAGCGGGCCGTGCGTGACGATGCGCGCAGCGCCGTCTTGCTGCTGTGCGAGGCCAACGCGGCACGGCTGGCGCTCGACCGCGCCATCCTCGACGCGCATCGCCAGTCGGCGCACGCGGGCGCGGCGCTGGCGGCCGAGCAGGCAGCCCAGATGCAGGCGCAACAGCGCGTCGCGCGCGCCAACGCCAGGTGCGAAGCGGTGGCGCGTGCCGAAGAGCGCGTGGCGGCCGCGCAGCGCCGTGCGCAGGCGTGGCAGGAGGAAGACGCCGCGCTGGAAGCACAGCTCGCGCGCTCCACCGTCATCACGGGCTGACCCGATGCAAGGGTTCGATCCGCATTCCATGGAAGGGCTGTTCCGCCAGGCACTGCTGGTGCTGCCGCGCCTGCTGCCCATCATGTTCATCGTGCCGGTGTTCAGCGGCCGGGTGGTGACGGGCATGGTGCGCAGCGGGTTCATCGCCATCCTCGCGGTGTTCGTGGCGCCGTCCATGGCGGGAGCGGCCATGAACGTGCAGGGCGGCGGGCTGTGGATGGCGCTGGCGCTCAAGGAGGCACTGATCGGCGTGTTGCTCGGCATGGCGTTCGGCGCGCTGCTGTGGGCCATCGAGAACATCGGCCACCTGATCGACTTCCAGACGGGCTCGGGCAACGCCTCGTTCTTCGATCCCGTGGCCGGCCACGAAAGCGGCCCGACGGCGAGCTTCCTCGGCTTCATGGCCATCACGCTGTTTGTCACCGGCGGCGGGCTGCACGTGATGCTCGGCGCGTTCTTCGAGTCGTACAAGCTCTGGCCCATCGAGCGCATGCTGCCCAGCGCGTCGGTGGCGCTCGAACAGTTTGCCGTGCGCGAGGCCGACAGCGTGCTCGGCTGGACGCTCAGGCTCGCCGCGCCCGTGATCATCGTGCTGGTGGTGGCGGAACTCGGCATCGGGCTCATCAACCGGTCGGTGCCGCAGCTGAACGTGTTCCTGTTTGCGCAACCGGTGAAGAGCCTGCTGGCGGTGCTGATGATGGTGCTGTTCCTCGGCTTCGTGTTCGAGTCGCTGCGCACCTTCCTGGCCGGCAACGGCGAGATGGTCTGGCTGCTGCGCGCCTTGCTGCGCCAGCCCGCGTCATGAGCGAGAAGCAGCACAAGCCCACGCAGCGCCGGCTGGAACATGCACGGCGCGAAGGGGAGGTGGTGCGCAGCGCCGATGTGGTCGGTGCGCTCGTCTTCATTGGCGTGCTGATGTTGCTGTGGCAGGGCGGGCCATGGCTGCTCGAACGCCTGCGCGGCCTGCTGGTGCAGAACGTGGCCGCAGCCGCCCGCGCGCACGATCCGTCTGCGGCGGTGGTGCAGGCGCTGGTGTCGGCGGGGGGGCAATGGCTGGTGGTCAGCGTGGCGGTGTTCGGCGTGGTGGCCGTGCTGGCGGCGCTGGGCGCATTCGCGCAGGTGGGCGGCATGGTGGCGCCCAAGCGCCTGGCGCCCATGCTGTCGCGGCTGAACCCCGGTGAGGGGATTCAGCGCATGTTCTCCGTGCGCAACCTGGTCGGCCTGGCGATCATGCTGCTGAAGGTGGGCTGCCTGGCGCTGATGCTGTTCGTGGTGCTCCGCGGGTCGTTGTCGCTGCCGCTGCAGGCCGGTTACGGGCGGCCGGCGGCCATCCTGGCCGTGGTGGCGCACCTGGTGCTGGTGCTGTTCGGATGGGCGGCCGTGGTGTACGTGCTGATGGCTGCGGTGGACTACTGGCACGTGCGCTTCGAGTTCTTCAAGAAGAACCGCATGTCGACCGAAGAACTGCGCCGCGAACACCGCGAGCTGCAGGGCGACCCGCATATCGTCGGGCGCCGTCGGCAGCTGGCGCTGGAGGTGCAATACAGCGCGCTGGAAGACCGCATGCGCATTGCCACCGCCGTGGTATTCAGCGCGCGGCATGCCGTGGCGCTGTACTACCCGGGCGACGGCACGCTGCCGATGGTGATTGCCAAGGGCAGCGGAGAGGCCGTCCAGCGCATCCGCCAGATGGCCGAGTACCACCTGGTGCCCACGGCCGCAAATGCCGGCCTGGCCGAGCGCCTGCACGACACCGTGCCGATGGATACCACCATCGGCCGCACGCTCTTCCGCGATGTGGCGGCGCTGCTGCGCTGGGCCGACGGCGCGGATGCGATGGGCACGCCTTATGTCTCGTCGCGGTCCTGAGGCGGCACCGCGCCAGGACAGTCGGCGTATGCCGGCCTGCGGGTCCGCTAACCGATCCGCACGATGTCGCCCGGCACGACGAGGTCCGGGTCTTGCGCTGTCGCGCCCGGCGTCTGCGGATCGCCGTCCAGCGCGACCCAGTCGAACTGGTGGTTCAGTGCATGCAGCTTGTCGAGCGCGGCTGCCGTGCGCGCGTCCGACGCGGGAGCCTTCGTGCCGAGCAGCCTGGCCGCATCGGCGGCGCTCAGGCGCCAGAGCGTGTCGCCGGGGCCGACGATCGCGTATTGCGGCGACGTAGCGGTGCCCACGGACCGCAGCGCCTGCGTGGCGTCGGCACGCAGCACTTCGCCGCTGACCCCCTGCATGTCCGGAAACGCAAGCGTGGCGACAGGCGGCATGCCCTGATCCTGCTGGTTGTCATTGCCCTTGCCATTGCCCTGCACTTGCGACACCGCGGGCGCGGGCGTCTGGTTTGGTACGAAGAACTCGATGCCGAAGCGCGTGACGGCAGCCACACCCAGCAGCACGCCGCCGGGCACCATCGCACTGCTCGGCAGGCGCTTGCCGACCTTCGGCATCAGGTCGCCCGCCAGCCGCAGCGCGCCGGCGCCGAATGCGAGATCCAGCGCGGCCTTGGTGGCGCCCATGGCGGGGCTGTTGGTGTGCATGAGCGCATCGTTCATCGCCAGCGGCACCGAGCCGACCGTGTACAGCGACATCGTGAACGCCTGCGCGCGGTTCAGCCATGGGCTGCCCATGGTGGCCTTGTCGTTGAACGTGGCGCCGAGCCGCCCCGCAAAGTTGCGGCTGGACAGCGCCAGGTTGGCCGTCAGGAACAGCGCGTTGCTCCAGAAGGCCGGTGTATTGAGATGCGCGCCGTGCGTGGCAAACCAGTACGCAGTATTGCCGTTGTTGAGCGCGAGCGTGAGCAATTGCAGCGTGTCGTTGGCGCGGCCCGTGATGCTCTTGGGCGACAGCAGCTTGCCGGGCGCGCCCAGCAGCGCTTGCAGGCGCCGCACGTCCGGGTCGCTCTTTTGCGCTGCGGGGTCGTCCTTGCGCGCGAGGGCGGCGGTGAGCGCATCCGGATTCGACTGGAAATGGTCGATCGCTTTCCCGATCGCCGCGCGGTCGGCCTTTGAGATGCCCCAGCGTCCGGCCTGGCCGCGCACGTTGGTCTTGAGCCATGCCAGGGCCGCAGCGGAGTCCTCCGTGCCCAGCTTGCCGAGCTGTTCGTTGATCGCACGTGCCTTGTTGGCGCGCAGCGCGGCAATGCCGCCGCGATAGATGAACGACAGCGGGCTGGTGACGGCCGGGTCGAACGCCGCGGAAGGAATGTGCGCGGACGTGAGCGTGGCTGACGTCGCGGCCGTCGAGAACGCGCCCGTGAGCGAGCCCGCGAAGATCCAGCGGATCCACGGCTTGCGCTTGGGCTCGTCGCTGCCCGCGGTGCCGTCCGGCGCCTTCGGTGGCGTGCCGCTGCCGTCGTCTCCTGCGCCGGCGGGCTTTGCGGCCGACGTGGTCGGCTCGCCCGTCTTGCCGCTCGTGGGCGGCGTGTTCGACGCAGGGTTGCCGGGCTGCAGGCCTTCCGGGCCCTGCGGGCCGGTGACGCTCGCGGCAGGCGGCTCGAGCTTTTGGCCCGCGGCCAGGTTGATCATGCGGACGACGGTCTCGTATGCGTTGCGGTCCTGCCCGCCAACGGTCGCCTGCGCGCGGCCCGTTGCGCCATCGATGGCACCGGCGTCGACCGTGGCTTGCAGCACGTCCATGTGCTGCTGGTGCGTGGTCAGCAGATCGGTGCGGCCGGCCGCTTTCAGGGCGGATGCTGCCAGGCCGTGCGCGCCCCAGTTGGACGTCGATGCCGTCACCAGGTGGGCGGCCGGCACCACCGAGCGCGGGTCGACCACTGTGCCGTCGGGCAGCGTCACGCGCGGCGCCGTGCGGCGCGTGTTGCCCATGCCGGCCTCGTGCCCGCGCGAGCCCACGCCGATCGTCACCACGCCGTCGGCCTTCCAGCCCGCCACGGCCACTTCATCGAGCGGCACGGTCTGGTCGGTGACGTCGACGCCGTTCTGGTCGATGTAGCGGCCCTCGGCATTGCGGCCGTGCACGTTGATCGAGACGATCGCGTCCGGCGATTCGGCGCCGAGCAGGTCATGCGCGAAGTTGCGTGCCGCTTCGCCGGGCGCGGCATCGAACGGGATGATGCTGTAGTCGTTGACGGCCGCGCCGCGCGCCTGCAGGGCGGCATCGAGCGCGGGCACCGCTTCATGCGGCACCACGTAGACGATCTCCTTGCCGGCCGCCCGCATGTCGTGGCCGAAGAGCGCCGCACCGGCCATGCCGTCGGTGTCCACGGCGCCGTGCGCATTGCGCGAGCCGGCCAGGACGAGGATGCGGTTGCTGTTCTGCAGCGCGCCCGCGGCGTTGTCGATGCCGAGCGGGTTCTCGATGCGGGCCATGTCGGGGTCGAACATCGCCATCACGGCATTGCTGATGGGGCTGGGCTCGATGCGCCGGTTCGGCGGAATCACGTCGTCGAGCGTCTTGCCGGGACCGAAGCGGCGCACCCGCTGCACGGGCACGTCGGGCAGTTCCATCAGGTTGCGTGCCGATTCGCTCACGGCCTTGGTCTTGCCCGAGGTCACCACGTAAGGGTCGGTGGCGTACGCGGCGCTGGGCACCTTCCATTCGCGCGCGTCGGTGGCCTTGAGGACGGCCTCCGCCTGGTACTTCATCGGGTCGACGACGGGTATGTCCATGCCACGCTTTTCCAGCGAGCGCACCAGGAAATCCTTCATGGCCGGGTAGTGGGTGCAGCACAGCCAGAGCGACGTTGTGTTCGGGTCCAGCTCGGCCACATAGGCGTCGGAGGCGGATTGCAGCTCGGTCTTCACGGCCGGGTCGTCACTCTTGTGCTTGAGGGCGTTGACGAAATCCGCGAACTTGTGGGCGGCCACGGCCTGCGGGCGGATGGCGCCATCGGTGAGCTCGGCCACCGTGTTCTGGTAGGCGCCGCTCTTGACGGTGCCGGCGGTGGCGATGACGGCAGGGCGGTCGCCGCCGTGCTGCACGATCGCGCGCGAGGTGATATCGATCAGATCGATGACCGGCACGTCGATGTTCTCCAGCGCCTTCGGGAACGCCGTGCAGGCGGTGTTGCACGCCATGGCGACCATCGCCGCCTTCAGGCGCCGCGCGGTCTGCAGGCCATTGCCGACCAGGCGGACCAGTGTGTCCGGCCCCTTGGGTCCGTAGGGGGCGTTGGCGTGGTCCACGACGATGGCCACGCGCAGGTCTTCGCCGGTCTGCGCCTTGATGGTCGCCAGCATGTTCCTGGCCGCGATCAGGCCGCCGTTGCTGGAGTCGAACGCGGCCAACGTGAAGGGCTCGGTGGCCGTTGCCTGATCGAACGTCTTGCCCTTGGGCATGTGGTTCATCGCCTCGGTCAGCAGCACGAGCATGCCCTGGTGTACCTGCGACGGGAAGCCGTCCACGCTGGCTTCGCCCTTGCGGCTCACGCCGTCCACCGCGCCAGCCTCCACCGAGGCCTTGATGGCCGCGTGCAGCTGCTCGGGCTTGGGCATCAGGTCCATGCGGCCCATCTGGCGCAGCATGTTGGCGAGAATGGCCTGCGCGCCGAAGTTGGAGTTCCACGCCGTGACGGGAAAATCCACCGGCACCGTCGACGCGAAATCGACCTGGCTGCCGTCGGCCAGTGCGACGGCCGGGATCTTGCTGCGCAGGCTGCCCATGCCGGCTTCGTTGCCGCCGTCGCCAACGCCCACCGTGATGATGCCGTCGCGTTCGTTGGCGGCCAGCACGATCTCGTCTTTTGGCGCGTTCACGTCGGCCACCGAGACGCCGCGCATGTTCAGGTAGTCGCCGTCGGCATTGCGCGCGGGCAGTTCGATGGCGACCACCGCCTCCGGCTGCACGCGGTCGAGCAGCGCGTTGGCCGCATCGCGCGCGGGCTGGCCACGCCTGGCGTCGAACAGCTCGAGCTTGACGAGGTTGCCGCCTTCGTACGTGTCCAGCACGGCCTGCAGCACCGGCATGCTGGCCGAGTCGGTGGCGATGGTGATGTCGTAGCCGGCGCGCGCCAGCGTCGCGGCTTTTTCTGCGGCGCCGACGGGGCCGTCGGTTTCCGGCAGCAAGCGGCCCGTTTCAGCGTCGCGCCCGACCGTGAAGCCGGTCACCATCAGGATGCGCTTGACGCCGACCAGCGCCGCCGCCGCGTCTTCCGTGCCGCCCTTGACGAAGAAATTGCGGATGCCGCGATCGACGAAGATGGCCTGGATGCGGTCGACCGGCGACATGATGCGATCGGCCGTCCGCCCGAACACCGACGACTTGCCGCGATAGAGCTGCATGCGCTGGCGCCAGCTCATGCGCACCGGGTCCTTGATGTTGGCGGTGTCGCGCGCGAACTCGGCCTTGTCGAGGATGAGCCGGCGCTGCTCGTCGCTCATCTTTGCCAGCGCGGCCGCCAGGCGCCGCACGCCGATGCCGCGCGGGTGGCGGCCGACAGTGCTGCCGCTGGTGCGGTAGTTCTCGGCGTCGAGCAGCAGGTTGGCATGCCGCGCCAATGCGTTCTGCTGGTCCGCATCCAGCGCCTTCTGGGTGTCGGTGAAGCCCGTGAGCGTGACCTCCGGGTTGGCAAGATCATCGAGCGCACCGGGCAGCGGACGCGATGGGCGCGCGGGGCCGGTGCCCGGCGGATCGGCTTCGCTGCCGGTCTTGTCCGTCGTGGAATCGGCCACCGGTCCGGTCTTGCCCTTGGGGGGGGCCGCGGGGTCGGTGCCGGCCTCGGCGGTCTTGCCGTCGTTGCCGGTCGTGCCGCCTTCGGGCTCGGTGTGCTGGCCGCCGGTCTGCGTGACGACCGGCTCGTTGGTCGGATCGCCCTTGGGCCGTCCGGCGCTGGCGGGGTCGTTGGCGGCCATCGTGGTCGGCTCCGCCGGCATCTCCGTGGTCTTGTAGCGGTCGGCGTTGTTCTTGAGTGCATTGAGCAGGCCGGTGCGCTCGGTGCCTTGCGAGAGGCCCATGCGTTGGAGCATGCGCGTCGCACCGATCTGGCCGAGGCCGAGACCGAGGAACATGATCGCCTCGGCCTTCTGCTCGCCCGACATGCGGTCGCCGTACATCAGGAGATCCCTGACCTGCGCGCCGGTCATGACCACGCCGGCCATCCCCGCGACGACGTCCGATGCGGTGCGGGTGAGCCTGAACATCCTCGAGGCGGCCGCCGCTTCCGACACCGCCGAGAGGCCCTTGCCGGCGAGGCTGTATTCGCCCGCCGCAGACGTGACGATCGCCAGCCAGTCGTTGAACGCCTCGGGGTTCGTCGGCGACCACGACCGGCCGTGATCGGCCAGTGTGTTCAGGTGGTCGATCGATTCCCCCACCATCCAGCCCGTGCCGACCGCCACCATCGCACCGCCCACGAACGACAGCGTGCCGCCCGAACCGACCGAGAGGATGACCCCGCCCACCGCCGTGGCCACGCCGGCCACGATGTCGACCACGTGCCGGATCTTCTGGCCCGTGGTGGTGATGTGCGCACTGAAATGGTCGACGTCCGGAACCCCGGTGGGGCCGGCCGTGACGCTGCCCGCCAGGTTCTTCGGCACGTAGATCGTGCCGCCGTCGGACAGCGCGTTGTTGCGCCGGTATTCGTCGAGGTCCTTGTACTCCCAGCCGCGGTCGTCGATGTAGTGCGTCTTGCCGTCGGTGCCCTTCACCTCGAACAGTGCCGTGGGCATGACGCCCGCGCTCTTGTCCACATAGGCGATCGGAATGGCCTTGACGGTCGGGTTGTCGCCGCCGTACTTGTGGATCGCGTCGCTGACCTCGTTGATGATCTTCGTGCTGTTGCCGCTGGTGAACCACGCCGTGCCCGTGGCGCCGCTGCCTTGCGCGCCGGCGTTGTCGGCCTGGATCATCAGCGCGCCGCCGATGTAGTTCTTGAGCTGCGTGTCGGCGTCGGGGCCGGTGAACGTCTGGGTCTTGTCGTTGTAGAGCGGCGTGTCCTTGCCGAAGGTCGCCTTCGACATCTGGCCGAAGATGGTCTTCAAGCCCGCGTTCTGGTCTGCCTGGAACGTGTTGTAGTCCGCTTCGGCCTGCCGCTGCTGGACCTTCTCGTTGCCGCGGTCAAAGGCCCGCTGCAGCATGTCGGCGTTGGGCAGGTCCTTGCCGTGCTGCTGGATCAGCGCGTTCGTGAGCGTGCCGCCGTTGCCTTCGCCCACGGCGTTCTGCACGGGCGTCCACGACGGCATGGTGCCTCCCGAGCCGGAGGTCTGCATGCTGTAGAGGAACGACTTGGCGTCGGCGTTGGTGGTCAGCCAGTTGGCCACCTGCTGCGCGTGGTCGGTGCTCGGCTGGTCGCTGGCAAAGCGCGGCGCATCGGCCACGGCGGCTGCGAGGCTCAGCCCGCCGTAGAAATCCGACCCGTGAGCGATCAAGCCGGACGTATCGCCCGAGTTGCTCTGGAACCAGTGGCCGTTGTCGTTGAAACGGTCCTGAACGGTGGACAGCAGATTGCTCGCCACCTCAGGCGGTGCCACCTTGGCGAGGTCCTTCATCCATTTGCCGACGGCGTCGTACTTGACGGTGCTGTCGGCCATCTTCCTGCCGCTGTCGGGGTCGCTCGGGTCGTATTTGTAGACCTGCGTGAGGTTGGTGATCTGCTTGTCGAAATAATCGCTGTGGGCACCAAAGAAGGGCTCGCCGGCCACCTGGAACAGGTGGTCGCGCGCTTCGGTATCGGCGCTGGAAACCGATACGTCGTTCATGTTGGTGGCAAGGATCTTCAGCGCGCCCTCGGCGTCGCCGTTCTTCATGTGCTGCGCGACCTGATCCTTGGTGTAGGCCACGCGCACGTCGTAGCTGGCCGCGCCGATCTGCTCGAAGACCTGTTCGGCGTTCTTCTCCTTGGCGTACGGCCGGGCAAGCTGCACGCAGGCAAACTGCACGGGGTCGTTCGTGGCAAGCGCCTTGTCCTGTGCCGACAGCGTCGGGTCGTTCGGGTCGATGTGCTGGATCTGGTAGCGGATCGCGTCGCCCGTGGCGATGTTCCTGGCAAACGCAATGCTGCCGTCGTCCCAGTCGGGGTGCGCCTTGGCAAGTGCGTCGACGGCGTTGTTGGCCGCCTTCAGGTTGTCGCCCGAGCCGAATGTCTCGTAGCCGGCAAGCTCGTTGCCGATGGCCGTCCTGAACGTCTGTATGGCCTTCTCCAGATCAGCCTGCGCGGCGCTGACGGAGTCGCCCTTGTCTTCCGCGGCGATGCGGCTGGTGACCTTGACGCTCTGCGCCTGGTGCAGCTTGTCCTGGGCATCGAGCACGCCGTCGCGTGCTTCGGACGTCGCGCGCTGGCTCGGGTCTTGCTTCTCCACCGCTTCCTTGGCGTCGTCGACGATCTTGTCGAGCCATTTGGCGTCTGGGTCCCGCTTCTTGATGGCGGCAGCGGCATCTTCCACGGCCTGCTTTTCGTTGCCGGGCGCCGCCTGGTCCGCCTGCAGGCGCAGTTCGTTCTGCACCGAGGTGATGACATCGGACAGCGGCCGGTCGAGCTTTGCCTTTGCGGCGTCCGAATCGTCGCCGTTCTTGATGTAGTTGTTGACCGCGCCGTTGGCGTTCTGGATGGCCGTGTCGGTCTTGGTCCTGGCGCTGGCGGCGGCCTGCTGCTGTTCTGGTGTGGGCTGGGGCTTCGGGGGCGGCGGCCGGTAGTAGACGATGCGGCCGTTGATCTCGTCGATGGCGGGCATGGTGTTCTCCAGCGGCGCCCCATGCGGGGTGTGCCTGATTGAAAGCAACCCGGTGATAGGGGCATTCTGGACGCCGGTCGGCAACGCAGCTATTGGCAAAACACGTAGTGCGGCGGCGGCGTGTGATGCAGTGCGTTGTAGAAACTACGAGACGCCGTGGCCGCCGGCACGGGGCTTGGTAAAAATGACGGCGGCGGGGTGGGCCAGCCCCGTACGCGCAAGGCGGTAGAAGGGCCGCACACAACAGCATGAGGGGCAGGGCATGAACCTACGGTTTCTGGAAACCTTCGTCTGGGTCGCGCGATTGCGCAGCTTCCGTCTCACGGCCGACAAGCTGTTCACCACGCAGGCGTCCATCTCGGCGCGCATTGCCGCGCTGGAAGAGGAACTGGGCGTGCGCCTGTTCGACCGCGACACGCGGGGCGTGCAGCTCACGCCCGATGGCCACAAGGTGCTCGAATATGCCGACCGCATGGTCAGCACGCTGCATCAGCTGCAGGCCGCCGTGGCGCAGCGTCCCGGCTTTGAGGGCCGCGTACGGGTGGGGGCCATGGACAGCGTCATCCACACGTGGCTCTCGCCGCTGATCGCGCGCACGGCCGAGATGTTTCCCGCGCTCGAAATTGAACTGGTGGCCGACAGCGCGATGCACCTGGTCGAGCAGTTGCAGAAGGGCGCGCTCGACATCGCCTTCCAGACCGACCTGCTGCGCGCCGAGAGCGTGCGCAACGTGCAGCTGGCGCAGTACCCGATCCACTGGGTGGTGGCCACCAGCTCGCGGCTGGCGCATCCGTACGCGAGCCTTGCCGAACTGGCGCACGAGCGGCTCATCACCTTCGTGCGCAATTCGCGGCCGCACCAGGACATGCTGAACCTGCTGCACCTGAACGGCGTGGAATCGCTGCGCGTGAACTGCGTCAACTCGGTGGCCGCCATGACGCGGCTGGTGGGCGACGGCTTTGGCGTGGGGGCGCTGCCGACCGTGCTGGTGCGCGACCGCATCGAAAGCGGTGCGCTGACGGTGCTCGAAGTGGACCCGGCCCTGCCGGCGCTGCCCGTCATCGCGTCGTGGCGCGTGGGTGCGGGGCTGGAGGTGCACGAGGCCATCGTCGGCCTGGCGCGCACGATGGCGCGGGAGTTCTGCCTCTCGGTGGGGCCGCGTTACGCGATTGCCGAAGACCTCGAGCGCAGCACCGAGGCCGCCTGAACGTGGCGCGGCGCCCGCGTCAGAAGATCGACCGGCCGGACAGCGTGGTCAGCCATTCCAGCGCCTGCAGGCCGGCCAGCGAGTTGCCGCTGACATCGAGCCCCGGCGACCACACGCACACGCCGAACTCCTCCGGCAGCACGGCCACGATGCCGCCGCCCACGCCGCTCTTGGCGGGCAGGCCGACGCGGTAGACGAAGTCGCCGGCGGCATCATAGGTGCCGCAGGTCAGCATCAGCGCGGACAGGCGCTTGGCGGGGCTGGCATCGACGATGCGCTCGCCGCTCCAGGGCACCACGCCGGCGTTTGCCAGGAACAGCACGGCGCGCGCCAGGTCGGTGCAGTTCATCTCGATGGCGCACTGGCGGCAGTAGGCATCGATCACGGTCTCCACCGGCATGTGCAGGTTGCCGAAGCTCTTCATGAAGTGCGCCATGGCGCGGTTGCGGTCGGCATGGGCCAGCTCCGATTCGGCCACGCGCGGCGCGTAATCGATGCCCGGGTTGCCGACCAGCCGCCGCATGAACTGCACCAGCGCGGTCTCGGCCTGCACGAAGCGCCGGCACAGCACGTCGGTCACGACGAGCGCGCCGGCGTTGATGAACGGATTGCGCGGAATGCCGTTTTCATATTCGAGCTGCACGAGCGAGTTGAAGGCATTGCCGGAAGGCTCGCGGCCCACGCGCTGCCACAGCGATTCGCCCTCCAGCTGGAAGGCCAGCGTGCAGGCAAACAGCTTCGAGATGCTCTGGATCGAGAACGGCACATCGGCCTTGCCCACGCGATGAACCTCGCCCTGCAGCGTGACGATGGCCATGCCGAAATCCGACGCGCTGGCCTTGGCCAGCTCGGGGATGTAGTCGGCGACGCGGCCCCGGCCGAGCCACGGCTGGATGTCGCGGTGGATGGTGTCCAGGATCGCTTGGTAATCCGCTTGGTGACGCATCGGAGGCTGGGGGCAACGGTTGGGGCGAAGGATTCTACACGCGCAGGTGTGGCGTGGGTCCTGGCCGCGGCAATCAGCTTTTTCTATCGCCTGCCATCCGAAACTTTCGTTGGACCCGGTTTCATCGCGCTTTCACAATTTGCCGCACGAACAATCTTGTGGACGAGCTTTGTATGAACATGGCAGTGGAGTCAGCCCAGGCAAAAAGAATGCCGGAACAACCGGCGCCGATTTCCGCACCTGCCCGCACGGCGGCCAGCGTGTCTTACGCGAACCCGTACTCGGCGCGGCTGGCGGCCCGCTCCGGCGTGCTGCGCGGTCATACCAGCGGTCTGTGCGATGGTCATGTGCAGGCCAATATCGTGATGCTGCGCGACACCTGGGCCAACGAGTTCCTGCGTTTCTGCCAGCTGAACCCGAAGCCGTGTCCGCTGCTGGACGTGACGGAGCCCGGTGTGCCCGTGTTCCGCCACCTGGGCCAGGACGTGGACGTGCGCCGCGATGTGCCGCGCTACCGCGTGTACCGCCATGGCGAGCTCGCCGACGAACCGCTCGACGTGGAAGCGCTGTGGACGGACGACATGGTCGCCTTCGCCATCGGCTGTTCGTTCTCGTTCGAGCACGCGCTGATGGAGGCCGGCGTGCCGCTGCGCCATATCGCCATGGCGCGCAACGTGGCGATGTACCGCACGTCGATCGACACGGCCGGGACGTCGCGCCTTGCGGGCAAGCTCGTTGTGTCGATGCGGCCGATGTCGGTGCCCGATGCCATCCGTGCCATCGAGATCACCTCGCGCATGCCGCGTGCGCACGGCGCACCGGTGCACTTTGGGGATCCGGCCGCCATCGGCATTGCGGACCTCGCGCAACCCGACTGGGGCGATGCCGTGCCCGTGCAGCCAGGCGAAGTGCCGGTGTTCTGGGCCTGCGGCGTCACGCCCCAGGCCGTGGTGCAGCAGGCACGGCCGGAGCTGTGCATCACCCACGCGCCGGGGCACATGCTGATCACCGACCTGCGCACCGCGGCGCTGGTCTGATCGGGTTCGCTGCCGCATCGCAGGCCTTCAGGACGGAGAGAAGCAGGGGCGGACGGGTCGGGGTTCCCGCTGGCGCACGCAGAGGCGTTGGCCTATCAGAAACAAAAAGAAGCACGAGACAGCAACAGTGAAAAAGGAGGAAGCACCATGACGACCGAAGCATCGGTTGCGCGAGCGCCCACCGAGGCGGACACCGCAGCCCCATCCGCCGCGAATCCGGGCGGCCTGTTCCGCTGGTACCGGGAGATCTCGCCGCAGGAGCGGCGCACGTTCTGGAGCTGCAAGGTCGGCTACGCGCTCGACGCCATGGACACGCAGATCCTGAGCTTCGTCATCCCCACGCTGATCGGCGTGTGGGGGCTCTCCAAGGCCGATGCGGGGTTGATCGGCACGTGCACGCTACTGGCATCGGCGGCGGGCGGCTGGGTGGCGGGCATCCTGTCGGACCGCATCGGCCGCGTGCGCGCGCTGCAGATCACGATCCTGTGGTTTGCCGTCTTCACGTTCCTGTGCGGCCTCGCGCAGAACTACGGGCAGCTGCTGATTGCCCGCACGCTGATGGGCTTCGGCTTTGGCGGCGAGTGGACGGCCGGCGCCGTGCTGATCGGCGAGGCCATCCGCGCGCAGGACCGCGGCAAGGCCGTGGGCATGGTGCAGGCCGGGTGGGCCCTGGGCTGGGGTGCATCGGCGCTGCTGTACGCGTGGCTCTTCAGCGTGATGCCGCCCGAGACAGCATGGCGCGCGCTGTTCCTGGTGGGCATCGTGCCGGCGGTGTTCGTGTTCTTCCTGCGCCGGCTGGTGAAGGAGCCGCAGGTGTATCAGGAGGCGAAGTCTCAGCAGACCGGCGGCGTGGGCTCGAGCTTCCTTGCGATCTTCTCGCCGCGCCTGCTGAGCACGACGTTGCGGGCCGCTGTGCTGACGACCGGCGCGCAAGGTGGCTACTACGCGATCACCACGTGGCTGCCCACCTTCCTGAAGACCGAGCGCCACCTGACGGTGCTGGGCACCGGCGGCTACCTGGCGGTGGTCATCATCGGCTCGTACATCGGCTACCTGACCAGCGCCGTGCTGACGGACCGCCTGGGCCGCAAGCGCAATTTCATCCTGTTTGCCGCCGGGTCGATGGTGGTGGCGCTCGTGTACACGCAGCTGGACGTGACCGACAGCCTGATGCTGGTGCTCGGTCTGCCACTGGGCTTCTTTGCCTCCGGCATCTTTGCGGGCATGGGCGCGTTCCTGACCGAGCTGTTTCCGACCTCGGTGCGCGGCTCGGGCCAGGGCTTCTGCTACAACGTGGGCCGGGCCGTGGGCGCGAGTTTTCCGTTCCTGATCGGGCAGGTGAGCGCGCATTCGTCGCTCGGGCACGCCATCGGCATCTTTGCCGCGGGCGCGTATGGCCTGCTGATCCTGGCGGCGCTCACGCTGCCGGAAACGCGCGGCCGCGAGCTGGAGGCGATTTAATCCTTGTGCTTCCCCCAAGTGCACGGTGCGCGGCGTCCGGAAGGCGCCGCGCTTTTTTCATGCCCGGAACGGAGAGTCCGTGCGGCATCCGGCTTCGACGGGGAGGATGGAGCGCCACCGCCCACGAACAAAGCGCCAAAAAAAAACGCGGCCGAAGCCGCGCGTAATCTCGCTTTCCCGAGAGAGGAGCAACGTCTTACTGCTGGGCCACCGTTGCCGGCTGGGCCTGTTGCGCGGGCAGATCGCCCCAGCCGCCGCCCAGCGCCTTGATGAGGCCGACCGTGGCATTGACGCGGGCACCGGCCAGCTGCACGCCGATGCGCTCGGCCGAGAGCATGTTGCGCTCCGCATCGATCACGTCCAGGTAGTTGACCGACCCCGCGTTGTAGCGCGTGCGCGAGAGCTGTGCCGCGCGCGAGGAGGCGCGCACCGCATCGCTCTGGGCCTTGGACTGATCGGCCAGAAGGCGCAGGTCTGACAGGTTGTCTTCCACCTCGCGGAAGGCGACCAGCACGCTTTCGCGGTAGTTCGCAACGTTCTCTTCATACGCGGCGCGCGCCTGCTTCACGCCAGCGCTGCGGGCGCCGCCGTCAAAGATCGGCAGCGACAGCGCAGTGCCGACCAGCGGGCCGAGAATCCACGTGCGGCTGCCCCATTTGAGCAGGTCACCGATGTCGTGCGACTCATAACCGAAGCCGCCCGTGAGCTGCAGCTGCGGGAAGAACGCCGCGCGTGCCACGCCGATGCGCGCATTGGCGGCGGCCATGGAACGCTCGGCGGCGGCCACGTCCGGGCGGCGCTCCAGCAGGGCGGAGGGCAGGCCGGCCGGCACGCGCACGTCCAGCGCGGTCAGCGGTTGCGCGTCCATGCTGAAGTCGGCGGGGGCCTTGCCGAGCAGCGTGGCGAGCGCGTGCTCCAGCACGGCGCGGCGGCGCTGCACGCCAATGCGGTCGGAGCGCGCGGTGGCCAGCTCGGCGTCGGCGCGCGCAACGTCCAGCTCGCCGATGTCGCCGGTGTTGAAGCGGCGCTGCACCAGCTTGAGCGCCTCTTCGCGGCCGACGACGGTGCGTGCGAGCAGCGCTTCTTCGGCATCGAGCGTGCGCAGGCTGAAGTACGTCTGTGCAACGTCGGCCTGCAGCGACAGGCGCGCGGCACGGTACAGCGCTTCCACGCGTTCGGCATCGGCGCCGGCGGCATCGATGCTGTTGCGTACGCGGCCGAAGAGATCGGCTTCATACGCCACCGTGGCCTGCGCGCGCCAGTACGTTTGCGGCTGCACGGGCGCACCGACCGGCAGGCCCGCCGACGCGGCCGAAGGGCGCTGGCGCGTGGGGCCAAAGCCCGCATCGAGTTCCGGGAACAGCGATGCGCGATTGGCCTGCACGAAGGCGCGCGCCTGCGTGACGCGCGCGGCCGCGGCGGCCAGCGTGGGGCTCGCTTCAGCGGCCTGCGCTTCGAGCTTGTCGAGCGTCGGGTCGTTGAAGATCTTCCACCACGCGCCGTCAGCCGGCATCGACGGTTCAGCGGTCTTCCATTTGCCTTGTTCGCCGGCGGCCAGCGGTGCGTCGGCGGCCAGTTTGGAAGATTCGGCCGCTTCCTTGAAGGCCGTGGGCGTGCCCACGTCCGGCTTCTCGTAGTTCGGTGCCAGCGAGCAGGCCGCGAGGGACAGCGCGGCGGCCAGCGCCAGCGGAGTCCAGCGGCCCGGCCGCGCCGGACCGGTGTGTTGTTTGAGCGCGTTCATAGCGATGTTGTCATTAGTGTTGGCTCGACGGCACCGGCAGCGCGCCATCGAGGTCCAGATCGCGGTCCGGTGCATTCTCGGAGCGCTCGCCGCGGCGCGAGGCCAGCGTACGCAGCACCACGTAGAACACCGGCGTGAGGAACAGGCCGAACAGCGTCACACCGAGCATCCCCGCGAACACGGCCACGCCCATGGCATGACGCATTTCCGCACCGGCGCCGGTCGACACCACCAGGGGCACCACGCCCATGATGAAAGCGATCGACGTCATCAGGATCGGGCGCAGACGCAGGCGGCAAGCCTCGATGGCGGCCTCCACGATGGAGCGTCCCTGCAGCTCGAGCTCGCGCGCAAACTCGACGATCAGGATGGCGTTCTTGCACGCCAGCCCCACCAGCACCACCAGGCCGATCTGCGTGAAGATGTTGTTGTCGCCGCGCGAGATCCACACACCCAGCATGGCGGCGAACAGGCTCATCGGCACGATCAGGATCACGGCCAGCGGCAGCGTCAGGCTTTCGTACTGTGCGGCCAGCACCAGGAACACCAGCAGCACGCAGATCGGGAAGATCCACACCGCCGAGTTGCCCGCCAGGATCTGCTGATACGTCAGGTCCGTCCACTCGAAGCGCACGCCCTTGGGCAGCGTTTCATGCGCGATGCGCTCCACAGCCGCCTGCGCCTGGCCCGACGAGAAGCCGGGGGCCGGGCCGCCGTTGATGTCGGCAGCGGTGTAGCCGTTGTAGCGCACGACCATGTCCGGCCCGAAGCCTTGCGACACGCGCAGCAGCGATGACAGCGGCACCATGTCGCCCGCGCTGTTGCGCGTCTTCAGCTGCAGGATGTCTTCTGCATGGGCGCGGAACGGCGCGTCTGCCTGCACCTTGACCTGGTACGTACGGCCGAAGCGGTTGAAGTCGTTCACGTACAGCGAGCCCAGATACACCTGCATGGTGTCGAACACGTCCGTGACCGGCACGCCCAGCTGCTTGGCCTTCACGCGGTCCAGGTCGGCATTCAGCTGCGGCACGTTGATCTGGTAGCTCGAGAACGACGGGCCCAGCTCAGGCGTCTGGCGTGCCTTCGCCATGAAGGCTTGCGTGGCGGCAAAGAGCTGTTCGTAGCCGACCGAACCCCGGTCTTCGATCTGCATCTTGAAGCCGCCCACCGTGCCGAGGCCCTGCACCGGCGGCGGCGGGAACACGGCGATGAACGCATCCTTGATGGCGCCGTATTGCTTGTTCAGCTGGCCCGCAATCGCACCGCCGGACAGGTCGGCGCTCTTGCGCTGGTCAAACGGCTTGAGCGTGACGAACACGATGCCGGCGCTCGGGCTGTTGGTGAAGCCGTTGATGGACAGGCCCGGGAAGGCCACGGCGCTTTCCACGCCCGGGTGCTTGAGGGCGATGTCGGACATGCGGCGGATCACGTCTTCCGTGCGGTCAAGCGAGGCACCGTCCGGCAGTTGCGCGAAGCTCACGAGGTATTGCTTGTCCTGCATCGGCACGAAGCCGCCGGGCACCTTGTTGAACAGCAGCGCGGTCGCACCGATGAGCGCCAGGTAGATGCCCAGCATCAGCGCCTTGCGGCCGATCACGCGCGATGTGCTGCGGCCATACGACTCCGATGCGGCGCCAAACACCCGATTGAACGGACGGAAGATCCAGCCCAGGCCCTTGTCCATCACGCGCGCCAGCCAATCCTTCGGTGCGTCGTGGCTCTTGAGCAGCAGGGCGGCCAGCGCCGGCGACAGCGTGAGCGAGTTGAAGGCCGAGATGACGGTCGAGATGGAGATCGTCAGCGCGAACTGCTTGTAGAACTGACCGGTCAGGCCCGTCATGAAGGCGAGCGGCACGAACACGGCAATCAGCGTCAGGGCAATGGCGATGATCGGGCCGCTCACTTCGCGCATGGCCTTGTACGTGGCCTCGCGTGGCGATAAGCCTTCGGCGATGTTCCGCTCGACGTTTTCCACCACCACGATGGCATCGTCCACCACGATCCCGATCGCCAGCACCAGCCCAAACAGCGACAGCGCGTTGATCGAGAAGCCGAACATCAGCATCAGGCCGAACGTGCCGATGATCGACACCGGCACCGCAAGCAGCGGAATGATCGACGCACGCCACGTCTGCAGGAACAGGATCACCACGAGCACCACAAGCGCCACCGCTTCCAGCAGCGTGTGCGTGACGGCTTCGATACTGGAGCGGACGAACTGCGTCGGGTCATAGACGATGCGGTAGTCGACGCCTTCGGGAAAGTCTTCCTTCAGCTCGGCCATCGTCTTGCGCACGTCATCCGAAATCTGCAGCGCGTTGGAACCCGGCGCCTGGAAGATCGGAATGGCCACCGCCTGCTTGTTGTCCAGCAGCGAGCGCAGGCCGTATTCCGACGCGGCCAGCTCGATGCGGGCCACGTCACGCAGGTAAGTGACGGCGCCGTTGGGCGAACTCTTGAGGATGATGTCGCCGAACTCCTGCTCGGTCTTCAGGCGGCCCTGTGCGTTGACGGACAATTGCAGGTCCGTACCCGGCACCGACGGCGAGCCGCCGATCACGCCTGCCGCCACCTGCACGTTCTGGTCGCGGATGGCCTTGACGACTTCGTTGGCCGTCAGGCCGCGCTCGGCCACCTTGTTCGGGTCGAGCCACACGCGCATCGAGTAGTCACCCGAGCCGAACAGCTGCACCTGGCCCACGCCGCTGATCCGTGCAAGGCGGTCCTTGACGTTCAGCACCGCGTAGTTGCGCAGGTATGTCATGTCGTAGCGGTCGTTGGGCGACAGCAAGTGCACCACCATCGTCAGGTCGGGGCTGCTCTTGATGGTCGTCACGCCCAGGCGCTGCACCACGTCGGGCAGACGCGGCAGCGCCTGCGACACGCGGTTCTGCACGAGCTGCTGCGCCTTGTCGGGGTCGGTGCCCAGCTTGAAGGTGACCGTTGTGGTCATGTTGCCGTCGCTGTTGGCCTGCGACTGCATGTACAGCATGTTCTCGACGCCGTTGATCTGTTCTTCGAGCGGCGAGGCGACGGTCTCGGCAATCACCTTCGGGTTGGCGCCCGGGAACTGCGCGCGCACCACCACCGAAGGCGGCACGACCTCGGGATACTCCGAGATCGGCAATCGCCAGATCGAGATGATCCCGATCAGCAGGATCAGCGTGGAAAGCACGCCCGCAAAAATCGGGCGGTCCACGAAAAATTTGGAGAAGTTCATGGCTGTCAGCGATGCGTTTCAGTCGCGATCAGGCGCGGTCGGCCGGAAGGCGTTGTGCGTTGGCTGCGGTCTTGGCGCCGGCAGGCTTGGCTTCGGCCTTCGCGGCGGGGGCAGCAGGGGTATCGGCTTTGGCTTCTGCGGGCGTGGCGGGGGCTTCCGGTTGTGCGCCGGGCAGCACCACGCGCTTCGTGACGAGGCTGTCCATGGTCACCACGTTGGGGGCCACGGCGTCGCCCGGCCGCACACGCTGGATGCCGTTGACGACGATGCGCTCGCCCGCCTTCAGGCCCGACTTCACGACGCGCAGGCCGTCGACCGAGGCACCGAGCGTGACCGCGCGGTAGCTCGTCTTGTTGGCGGCATCCACGACCAGCACGAACTTCTTGTCCTGGTCCGTCCCGATGGCCTTGTCGCTGATGAGGATGGCGTCGTGCGGCGCGCCGGTGCTCATGCGCACGCGGGCGTACAGGCCCGGCGTGAGGCGGCCGTCGGCGTTGTCGAGCGTGGCGCGCACGCGGATCGTGCCTGAGCGCACGTCCAGGCGATTGTCGACGGACTGGATGAAGCCCTCGCGCGTATAGCCGTCTTCATTGGCCAGGCCGATGTAGACCGGCGTCTTGGTGCCCTTGGCGGCTTGGGCCGAGTAACGCAGGTAGCTCTGCTCGTCGGCATCGAACGCCACGTACATCGGCGAGACCGACACCAGCGTCGTGAGCACCGGCGCGGCACCGCCGGCGGACACCACGTTGCCCACCGTGATTTCCGCGCGCGACACGCGGCCCGACACGGGCGCCACGATGCGCGTGTACTCGAGGTTGAGCTTGGCCGCTTCCAGTGCGGCAGCGGCGCCTTGCAGGTTGGCCTGCGCCTCGCGGGCGGCGTTTTCCTTCTCTTCGAACTCGCGCCGGGCGATGGCGTTGTCGGCCACGAGCTTCTGCGCGCGTTCGAGTTCCGACGTGGTGTAGGCCACCCGCGACTTGGCGGCCGTCAGCGCCGCTTGCGTGCGGGCCACTTCCGCCGCATACGGGCGCGGGTCGATGGTGAACAGCGGGTCGCCCTTCTTGACGATGCTGCCGTCCTTGAAGTGCACAGCCGTGACGGTGCCGCTCACCAGAGGGCGGACTTCCACGCGTTCAACCGCTTCGATGCGGCCCGAAAATTCATCCCACTCGGCCACGTTCTTGGCGAGGACGGGCGCGACATCCACCGGCGTGGCGGCGGGGGCGGCGGCAGGTTGCTGCGAGGCACCGGCATTGGAAACCAGGCCGTATGTGCCCACGGCGGCAGCGCCGAGCACTGCTGCAACCGAAATGGCGATGGTGCGTTTGGACAGGCTCATGATGACTCTCTCGATTTCGTTGGGATAGGCAAAGAGAACAGACTCAGGAAAAGCGCGTGGGCCGCAGCGTAGAAACACGCGCGCGGCCTCGCACTCCGTTTCTTGTTGTGTGGGGTCAGCCAGGCGTCTCCTCGGTGGGGCCAGGGGGCGTGCGGTCCTTGCGGTCCGCACGTGCGCGGCGCCTGGCGCGACCGGCGGGCTGCCGTGTCATGCCGAGGTGCCAGCGCAGGAAACACGTGATCTCGTCCTGCGCGACCGCGCTCATGGCGATCGAGTCATGGCACGCATCGTTCACACGCACGACCTGCGTGACGACCCCGGCTTCGATGAGGCACGCGGCATAGCGCTCGGCTTCGGTGCGCAGCAGGTCCTGCGGCGCGGTCAGCAGCAGCGCGGGCGGCAGGCCCTGCAGGCGGCGCGATTCCACCGGCGCGGCGTACGGATGCACGCGCTCGGTAGGGCGCGGCAGGTACTGGCGATAGCACTCCGCGCAAACTTCGGCCGAGTTGTCGGCGTCGGCCAGGCGGTCGGGGCGCACGCGCGCCATGGTCGGGTCGAGCATGGGCGCGATCAGCACTTGTGCGCGCAGGTGCGGGCCGCCGCGGTCGCGCGCAATCATGGCCAGCGCGGCCGACAGATTGCCGCCCGCGTCGTGCCCGGCCACCGCCATGCGGCGGCGGTCGATGCCCCAGGCGGCGGCATGCTCGGCCATGCAGCACAGCGCGGCGTAGACGTCTTCCGGCGCGGCCGGGAAGGGCGCGGCCGGCGCCAGCGAGTAGCCCACCGTGACCACGACGGCGGGCAGCGTGGCGGCGAGGTGGCGGGCCGGCGCATCGGCATCGTCGATCGTGCCGCGCACGAAGCCGCCGCCGTGCAGATACAGCACGGCGGCATGGCGCAGTGGCGCGGCCGCCTCGTCCGGGCGCATTTCCGGGCGATACACGCGCAGGCGGATGCGGCCGGCGTAGCCCTGCGTCCAGTAGTCCTCGGCGTGCACGTCGCGCGGGAGGGCGGCGGTGTCGGCGGCCCCGTCGGCGTGACATGCTTGCTCAGGCAGCGGAGATGTTGCGCTGCGCAAATGGTTATTCACTGCAACCTTTGTAACGTCGGAGCGCGAGTACGATTGCGCCGGACGAACAGCAACCGAACCCGCATCCCGATCGGGCGAGTATTCAGAAACAACCAGGCGCGGTGGAGAAGAACCCATGATGTCAGGCGGGGCTTACCTTTGCGGATCACCCTGATATCGATGGGCTGAATGATGGTGATTAGACGAACGCGGATAAATGCCTATAATCGGACATCACTATTAGTCACAGCCGAACAATCAAAATTGACGGTTGTGCTACAAAGTGTCATTGCTTGAGGCCGATCTTGTTGCGCTGCGGAAATGCCTCCGTCCGCCGATCGCGCCACCCGGGTATCCCCTTGAGATTTCACTGCCTTGCGCATTGCCGTTCGGATTCCGGCAGTGCGCACGGCCCGTGGAGTCCGACCTTCAGGAGCCGCAGATGGATCGATTGCAGGCCATGCAGGTCTTCACGCGCGTCGTGGAGGCCAGCAGTTTCACCAAGGCTGCCGACAGCCTTCAGTTACCCCGCGCCACGGTGACGAACCTGGTGCAAAGCCTCGAGGCGCACCTCGGCGTGCGCCTGCTGCACCGGACCACCCGCCGCGTCAACGTCACGGCCGACGGCGCTGCCTACTACGAGCGCTGCGTGCGGCTGCTCGGCGACCTGGAAGAAACCGAGGCCGCGTTCTCGCAAAGCGCGGCGGGTGCGCGCGGCACGCTGCGCATCGATGTTCCTGCGTCGATTGGCAAACGGTTGCTTGTGCCGCGCATCCGCGATTTCCACGAGGCGTACCCCGATCTTCAGCTCGAGATCGGCATGAGCGACCGCACGGTCGACCTCGTGCAGGAAGGCGTGGACTGCGCCGTGCGTGGCGGCGAGCTGCAGGATTCGAGCCTCGTCGCGCGGCGCATCGGCCAGTTGTCGATGGTCAATTGCGCGTCGCCCGAATACCTCGCGCGC
Source organism: Ralstonia mannitolilytica (assembly GCF_905397375.1). GTDB lineage: Bacteria > Pseudomonadota > Gammaproteobacteria > Burkholderiales > Burkholderiaceae > Ralstonia > Ralstonia mannitolilytica. The sequence goes on along the minus strand of NZ_CAJPVG010000001.1, from coordinate 70,874 downwards.
TACGGCACGCCGAAGACGCTCGAAGACCTGCAGGACCACATCGCGGTGAATTACTTCTCGGCCCGCAATGGCCGCCGCATGGACTGGGACTTCGTCATCGACGGCCAGAAGCAGATCCACAAGGTGCGCGGCATCGTGTCCGTCAACGATGGCGAATCGGCGGCGGCGTGCGCGCTGCACGGCCTCGGCCTGCTGCAGACCGCGCGCTTCCTCGTGTACGAGCACCTCATGTCAGGCGCGCTGGTGGAGGTGTTGCCCGACTACGTGTCGGAGCCGGTGCCGGTGTCAGTGGTGTATCCGCACAACCGGCATCTGTCGCCCAAGGTGCGCGTGTTCGTGGACTGGGTGGCGACGCTGTTTGCGGATCATCCGTGCCTGCAACTGAAGGAAAACCCGCGGCTGCACATTGCCAGCGCCGCCTGACGGTCGGTGTGCGACCGCTGCTGCGGTGTAGACGGCGTGACGCACCGAGTGTCACGCCGTTTTCATTTCGATCGATGTGGGGTGCGGAGGCCGGATTGACATCCGCGCCCATGAGCCGCGATGAAGCGCGCCGGTGCTTCATCGCGGGGTCGCCCCCCCGATTCGCGGATTTGTCCGCCGGGGAGTATCGTGGCAGGCATGCAGCCCGTCATCTTCACGTTCGATACCAACCTGACGCCGCTCCTGCCGCGAGCGCTACGCGGCCGCCCGATCGTACGCACGTGGGCAGAAGGAGCCACACTGAAGCACGCCATCGAAGCGCTGGGCGTGCCCCATACCGAAGTCGGACGCGTGCTGGTCGATGGTCAGCCCATGGCACTCGAAGCCATCTTGCCGGCCGCCGGTCATGTGGCGGTTTCCGGTGTGGTGCCCGCGCTGCCGTCGCCTCCGCTGCGTTTCCTGTGCGATGCGCACCTCGGCGCGACCGCCCGGCTGCTGCGCATGGCCGGCTTCGACACGGCGTATGACAACAACTACGCCGATGTCGCCATCGAAGCGCTGGCGCAGGCCGAAGACTGGATCGTCCTCTCCCGAGACCGGGAGCTGCTCAAGCGGCGCGGCATCCGCCGGGGCGCGTTCATCCGCGCACGCGAGCCGCGGGCGCAGATGCGCGAAGTCGTCGCGCGCTTCCGGCTGGCCGATGTCGCCCGGCCGTTTTCGCGCTGCCTGGAATGCAATGCACCACTGCGGCAACTCAGCACGGAAGAGGCCGCCGCCAGCGTGCCGCCCCGCGTGCGCGAGCGGCAGCGCCTGTTCAGCACGTGCGATGTCTGCCGCCGCGTCTACTGGCCGGGCTCGCACTGGACGCGCATGAGCGCCGTGCTCGCTGGCATGCTGGCGCCGCACGCCGACGCCGAAGACGATGCGGCCGATGCTGTCGGGCGCATCCTGCGTCGCGGCAGCGGCGGCGCGTGATCAGCGTGCAGGCGCGTTGCGCAGATCGGCAACGAAGCGCTCGCGCCACACGGTGAGGTTGGCCGTGCGCAGGCGGTCCATCATGTGGGCGTAGCGGGCCTTGCGCTCTTCCAGCGGCATCGTCAGCGCGCGGTTCAGCGCTTCGGCCATGCCGCGCGTGTCGTACGGGTTGACGATGAGCGCGGCATCGAGCTCGCGCGCCGCGCCGGCAAAGCGCGACAGCACGAGCACGCCCGGGTCTTCCGGATCCTGCGCGGCCACGTATTCCTTGGCAACGAGGTTCATGCCGTCGCGCAGCGGCGTGACGTAGCCGATCTGCGCGCTGCGGAACAGCGCCATCAGCACGCGCCGCTCATATTGCTTGTTGATGTAGCGGATGGGCGTCCAGTCGAGCTCCGACAGCTTGCCATTGATGCGGCCCGATTCGGCTTCGAGCCGCTGGCGGATCTGCTGGTAGCTCTGCACGTCCTGGCGCGACGTCGGCGCGATCTGGATGAACGTCACGTGCCGGCGGTGATCGGGAAAATCGTCCAGCAACTGCTCGAACGCGCGAAAACGCTCGGGCAGGCCCTTGGAGTAGTCGAGCCGGTCGACGCTCATGATGAGCTTGGGCTGCCCGTGGCCGCCGGCGCGTTCGCCGCGCGTGCCGGCGTGCCGCGTGAACGGGTTGCGCCGCGCCAGCGACGACATCGCCTGCTGCGCAATCTCGTCCGGGTGCACGCCGATCGGGTACACCTCGGCGCGCAGCGTGTGGCCGTAGGCATGCACCGGCCCGTTCTGCTCCTTGTGCTCGATGTAGCCGCGCGCCTCGCGCTCGATGTAGTCGTAGAAGGCCACGCGGTCGGTCTCGGTCTGGAAGCCGACCAGGTCGTACGCGCAGAGCGCCCGCATCAGGTCTTCATGCGGCGGAATCGTCGTGAGGATTTCCGGCGACGGAAACGGAATGTGCAGGAAGAACCCGATGCGGTTCGTGATGCCCAGCGCGCGGCATTCCGCGGCAAACGGAATCAGGTGGTAATCGTGCACCCACAGGACGTCGTCGGGCTGCACGAGCGCCTTGAGCTGATGCGCAAACTGCGTGTTGACGCGCCGATAGCCGTGGTACTCCTCTCGCTGGTAGCGCGAGAGGTCGACCCGGTAGTGGAAGATCGGCCACAGCGTGGCGTTGGCAAAGCCGCGGTAGTACTGGTCGTAGTCCTTGCGGTTCAGGCCGACGGTGGCGTACGTGATGTTGCCCTTGGTGACGATGCTCGGCTCGTTCGACACGGTGGCCGTACCCGACACGACTTCGCCGCTCCAGCCGAACCAGATGCCGCCGGTATCGCGCAGCGCATCGAACACGCCCACCGCCAGGCCCCCCGCGGTGCCCTGGCCTTCCGCGATGGGCGCCACGCGATTGGAAACAACGATGAGCCGGCTCATCGTGCACCTCCGTCGGTGCTGTGAGGGGTCACCAGCGCGGCAAGCCACGCGCGCAGCGCTGCAGGATCGTTCAGCCGCCAGCGCGCCTGGCTTGGGCCCGCTCCCACCTTGACCGACCAGCCGCCCAGCGCGTTGACGGCATCGAAGGCGGTTTCATCGGTGAGGTCGTCGCCGGCAAAGACCGCGGTCCGGCCCATGAAGGGCGGCTCGGTCATCAGCGTGTGCACCACGTCGCCCTTGCTTGCGCCGCGCGGCTTGAGCTCGACGACCATCTTGCCGGCCTGCAGGCGCACGTGCTCGGCATGACGGTGCGCAAGGCGATCGGCCACGGTGAGGACGGCGTTCTCCGCCTCGGGCACATGACGATAGTGCAGGGCGAACGCGATGCCCTTGTTCTCGAGCACCACGCCGGGAAACTGCGCAGCCAGCTGCGCGAAGTCGGCCCGCAGTGCGCGCTCGAGCTCGGCCAGCGCGTCGGCATCGGTGTTCAGGCGGACAAGGCGGCCATCCGCGTAGCGCCGCTCCGCGCCGTGCACGCCTGCAATGACGAGGCCCGGCAGCGACAGGCGCGACTCCACGTCGTGCACGGTGCGCCCGGTGATGACGGCGAGCGCCCCGCCGCTGGCTGCGTGCAGCGCGCGCAATGTTTCGCGCAGCGGTGCCGACACGTGTACGGCATCCGGTTGCGGGGCAATGTCGACGAGGGTGCCGTCAAAGTCGAGCAGGAAGGCCGTTCGCGCAAGATCGAGCGGGGGCAGGGGCGCCGCGTTGGCAGAAGACTGGGGTAAAACGTTCTTGGTCAAACCGGTCCAGGGTGAATGTGCGTGATGCGCCAGTTCACGCAAGAACCGGGCCGACCGCGCGGGGCGTTGTCATTTCGCCCTTCGCGGCCGGCGGCCGGTCGGCCGGTATGTAAAAACGGGCGCGTGATGCAAATTCTTCACATGCCGAGCGTCGTGGGCGTCACAGCGAAGCCGCGAGTCGCGTGCCCTGGTCGATGGCGCGCTTGGCATCGAGTTCGCGCGCCTCATCCGCGCCGCCGATGACGTGCACCTTCGCGCCACCGGCCTGCAGCGGTTCAACGAGTTCGCGCAGCGGTTCCTGGCCCGCGCACAGCACGATGGAATCGACGGGCAGCCATTCGGCGTCTTCGCGCTTCTCGCCGTAGCTCACCAGCAGGCCCTCGTCGCCGATGCGCTCGTAGTTGACGCCACCAACCATGCGCACGCCGAGGTGCTTCAGGCTCGTGCGGTGGATCCAGCCGGTGGTCTTGCCCAGGCCTGCGCCGAGCTTGCCTGCGCGCCGCTGCAGCAGCGTGATCTCGCGCGCCGGTCGAGGCGGCTGCGGGCGGATGCCGTGGACACCGCCGCGCACCTGCGTCGGGTCGCCTACACCCCATTCGGCGCGCCACGCCTGCAGATCCAATGTGGGCGAATGGCCGTCCAGCGCGAGGAACTCCGCCACGTCGAATCCGATGCCGCCCGCGCCGACGATCGCGACGCGCTTGCCCACCGGTTTGCGGTGGCGCAGCACGTCGATGTACGACAGCACGCTCGGATGCTCCTGCCCCGGGATCTTCGGATTGCGCGGCGACACGCCCGTCGCGATGATGATCTCGTCGTACCGGCCTGCCAGGAGTTGCTGCGCATCCACGCGCGTCCCCAGGTGAAGCGAGACGCCCGTGGCCTGCACGCGGCGCGTGAAGTAGCGCAGCATCTCGTGGAATTCCTCTTTGCCCGGAATCGTCTTGGCCATGTTCAACTGGCCGCCGATTTCCGCCGCGGCGTCGTACAAGTCCACGGCATGACCGCGCTCGGCCAGCGTGGTGGCCGCCGACAGCCCGGCCGGCCCTGCACCAACCACCGCAAAGCGCCGCCGTGCGGGCGCGGGGCGAATGACGATCTGCGTTTCATGGCATGCGCGCGGGTTGACGAGGCAGCTGGCCGTCCGCGCCTTGAAGGCGTGGTCCAGGCACGCCTGATTGCACGCGATGCAGGTGTTGATGTCCTGCGCGCGGTTCGATGCGGCCTTGCGTACGAACTCCGGGTCGGCCAGCAGCGGGCGCGCCATCGACACCATGTCGGCGCAGCCATCGGCCAGCACGGCCTCTGCCACCTCGGGCGTGTTGATGCGGTTGGACGTAACGAGCGGAATGCCGACCTCGCCCTTCATCTTCTTTGTCACCCACGCGAAGGCCGCGCGGGGCACGCTCGTCGCAATGGTGGGGATGCGCGCTTCGTGCCAGCCGATGCCGGTGTTGATGATGGTGGCGCCCGCGCGCTCCACGGCCTTGGCAAGCTGCACGACTTCTTCCCACGAGCTGCCGTCGGGGATGAGGTCGATCATCGACAGGCGATAGATCAGGATGAAATCCTTGCCCACCGCCTCGCGCGTGCGCTGGACGATCTCCACGGGCAGGCGCATGCGGTTGGCATAGCTGCCGCCCCAGTCGTCGGTGCGCTTGTTGGTGTGCGTGACGAGGAACTGATTGATGAAGTAGCCCTCGGAGCCCATGATCTCGACGCCGTCGTAGCCGGCTTCGCGGGCCAGCTCGGCGCAGCGCACGAATGCGCGGATCTGCCGCTCGATCCCGCGCGGCGACAGCTCCCGCGGTGTGAACGGGCTGATCGGCGAGCGCAACGCAGACGGGGCCACTGCAAATGGGTGATAGCCGTAGCGGCCCGTATGCAGGATCTGCAGCGCGATCTTGCCGCCTTCTTCATGTACGGCACGCGTGACGGCGCGATGCCGGCGCGCAGCGCCGTGGGTGGCGAGACGCCCGGCAAACGGCTTGGTCCACCCGGCAATGTTGGGCGCGAATCCGCCCGTGACGATCAGGCCGACATCGCCGCGGGCACGTTCGGCAAAGTACGCGGCGAGCCGGTCGAAGTGATTGCCGTCTTCCAGCCCGGTGTGCATCGACCCCATGAGCACGCGGTTCTTGAGCGTGGTGAAGCCCAGGTCGAGGGGCTGCAGCAGGTGGGGGTAGGGGGACGGTGTGGAGGAAGGCATGTCCGGCGCATCACAGGCTGTGGAAACGCGCCGGACGGTAGCACCCAAGCGCCCGTTGGAACAACAGGGCGGGGCTCTAGATGTGGGAGCGGCGCGTCAGGGCTTCTTCTGGTCGCCGTCGGCAGGCTTGCTCAGCAGCGCCTTGAGCAGCTTGTTCTGCGGCACCGGCTTGGCGGCGCCCTGGCCAGGCTTGCCGGTGCGCTGATTGTCGCGCTTCAGGTTGTTGGCGATCTTCAAGCCCTTGAGTTTTTCGAGGTCGGTTTTCTTCACGATGGGGTCCGCAATGGAGTCCGGTTGGCGCGTGTTACGCTCGGCAGGATACGCGAAACGCTCGCACGCGCTCCATTTTTGCCGCATGTCCGCCGCTTTCACCCCGCCCGCCACGCCCGTCCCCGACCTGTTCCAGCCCAGCCTGCAGGACTGGACCGACCAGCCCGCGCAGGCTTTCGAGCATTGGCTCGCCGCGCGCGGCTATCGTGAATCGTCCGCCACGGTGTATCGCGCCATGTGGCGCAAGTGGCTGCGCTGGACCGAATCGCACCAGCGCGCCCTGGCCGACTGGAGCGCCGCCGACATTGCCGCCTTCCTCGATGAATCGGGCCTGACCAAGCTGCATCGCTACCGCTACGCGCGGCTGATCGAGCGCGTGTTCCATCAGATCGACCAGTTGCGCGCCGGCACGCACAACCCCGCCAGTTCAGCCGTGCAGCAGAAGCTGGCGGAGGGCGAGAACGACCCGACGACGTTTCTCTCCGAGGCCGAGCGCACGGCGATCGAAGCGTCGCTCGAGGTGGGCCCGCGCGCGGGCGAGGCGGCGCCCAATGCCAGCGCCTTCAAGCTCGCACGCGACCGTGCGCTGGTGGCCGTCTGCCATGGCGCGGGGCTGAAAGTCGCGCAGGTGCAGGCGCTGCTGTTGCACCACGTCGATGAGGCCTTGGCCACCATCACCATCGAGCGCTTGCGTGGTCCGGCGTATCAGGCGCCATTGCTCGAAGCGGCGCGCCCGGCATTGGCGGCGTGGCTGGCGGTGCGCCGTCAGGCCGAGGTGCCGGGCGAACGGGTGTTCGTCGCCGATGCAAGCGGCCGCGCCATGCATGCCGCGTCGGTCTACCGCCGCGTGGAGGCGTGGCTGGCTGCGCTGCCGGCATTGGTGCACCGCAGCGAACGGCTGTCTCCGCAGACGCTGCGCAACGGGTACGCAGCGGCCTTGTTCGACGCGGGCGCGACCCCCGCTGAAGTGGGGTATGCCCTCGGCCTGCGCGACCAGACCTCGCCCTGGCGCCTGCGCGCCGCCTACGCCGCCTGGCAGGCGGCCGCCCATCCCGACGCGGCGGCGTAGTCGCGCCGTGGTTCAAGTTCGCCGCAATGCGGTAGGGCGCTTTGCTATGATCGCGCTGTTTCGGGCGCCGGCTGCCACGCCGGCGCTGTACAACCCGATGCCGCGCGTGAACGCGGCACGCTACCACGCTCCTCCTCGATACCTCGAACCCAATGACAGAAACCATTCTGCTGACCGGCGCCACCGGTTACATCGCCTCGCACACCTGGGTTGAACTGCTGGATGCCGGTTATCAGGTGATCGGGTTGGACAACCTGTGCAACAGCAGCGCGACCGTGCTGTCCCGCATCGAGCAGATCACCGCCAAGACGCCGAAGTTCGTGCAAGGCGACGTGCGCGACCGCCGCCTGCTCGACGACCTGTTTGCCAGCACGCGCATCTCCGCGGTGATCCACTTTGCCGCGCTCAAGTCGGTGGGCGAGTCGGTGCAGAAGCCGCTGGCCTATTACGACAACAACATGGGCGGCCTGGTGACGCTGTGCGCGGCGATGGCGCATGCGAATGTACGCCAACTCGTGTTCAGCTCGTCGGCGACCGTGTATGGCAATCCGCATACGGTGCCGATCACCGAGTCGTTTCCGCTGTCGGCCACCAACCCCTACGGTCAGACGAAGGTGATGGGCGAGCAGGTGCTGCGCGATCTCGAGATTTCGAACGTGGCCTGGCAGATTGCCTATCTGCGCTACTTCAACCCGGTGGGTGCGCACCACAGCGGACTGATCGGCGAGGACCCGCGCGGTATCCCCAACAACCTGATGCCGTACGTCGCCCAGGTGGCGGTCGGCAAGCGGGAGAAGCTGTCCATCTACGGCGGGGATTGGCCCACGCCCGACGGCACCGGCGTGCGCGACTACATTCACGTGGTCGACCTCGCGCGTGGCCATCTGTCTGCACTCGATACGCTGCGCCGCGACGGCCGCGGCTTTACCGTCAACCTGGGCACCGGCCGCGGATATTCGGTGCTCGAAGTGGTGGAGGCCTACAAGCGTGCCAGCGGCCGGCCGATTCCGTACCAGATCGTCGACCGCCGCCCGGGCGACATTGCGGCCTGCTACGCCGATCCGGCGCTGGCGGCGTCGCTGCTGGGCTGGCGCGCGCAATACGGCATCGAGCGCATGTGCGAAGACTCGTGGCGTTGGCAGAGCATGAACCCGGACGGCTTCCAGAGCCGCGGCTGATCCGGGCGCCCCTTGAACGACACCGTGCAGCAGGAGACGTCCGGCCGTGGATGAGGCTTTCGTCACGCACGTGATCCGCGTGCTCGCGGATGCGCTGTCGCCCGCCTTGCTGTCGCTGCTGGTGGCGTGCGGCGCCGGCAGCCTGCTGCTGCGCGTGCTGGACGGCCTGCCTCGCGCGACTGCCTCGCATGCGCGCCTGCCGCTCGTCATGACAGCGCTGTTTGCCGCGGTGGGGCTCTGGACGGTGCCGCTGCTTGCGCTGCTGATGCACTGGCCGCCGCATGACGAGAACCTCGTCGTGTTGATGACGGTGGCCTCCTTCGGCTGGAGCCTGGCCGTCGCCGCGCTGTGGTGTGTGCTGGGCGGCCGTGCCACTAGCGTGCGCGCCGTCCTGCTGGGCGCATTGCTCAGCCTGAGCGGGCCGGTGGCGGTACTGCTCGTCGCGGGCACGGCGCACTTTGCTGCGATGGCGTGGGCTGACGCCGGCCTGCTGGGCATCGTCATGGTGCTGTCGGCCGTGGCCTGTGCGGCGGCGCTGCAGCTTGCGCTGTCGCCCCGGCCCGGCGCCGCTGGTGCACCGGTGCGCCGCCCTGCCGTGAGCGTATTCGTGTGTGCGCTGTTCGGGGCGGCCTTGACGGTGAACGCCGCCTGCATGGCATCGCTGTCAGGGACGTTTTCGGCGGCCCGGGATGCCGCGCCCGCGTGGCTGCGGGTGGCGCTTGCCGTGGGCGCCGTGGCCTCGGTGCTGGCGGCGCTCCTGCTCGGCTATCGCGACCGCGCCGCCGCCGACGTTGCCGCCGCGTCGGCCGCGCGCGACATGCGCCTGCGCAAGGAAGCCATGCAGGCGCTCAATGACCTGGAGCAGAGCTACCGCCAGCGCGAAGCCGAACTGGCGGCGCGCCATCAACTGCTGCTGGATGGCGTCGAGGTCGGCCTGTGGGAATTCGACCTCGTGACCCGGTCGGCGCAGTTTTCCGCGCGGTTTGCCGACATGCTCGGTTATACGCTCAAGGAAATCGGCCCGAGCACCAGCGAATACCTGCGCCTCGTGCATCCCGACGACCTGCCGATGGTGCTCAACCGCATCCAGGCGCATGTGGACGGCAATACCGCTGCCTACGTCGCGGAGTTCCGCATGCGCCACAAGGACGGCGGCTATCGCCATGTGCGCGCGCACGGCGTAGCGTGGCGCGACGCCGGCGGGCGCGCGGCGCGCATGGCGGGCTCGCATGTCGAGATCACCGTCCAGGCGGCGGCTGAGCCGGGGCCGCGCGCGAGCGAGCCGGCCGTGACACCCGAAGCCTGGCGCCGGCAAGGCTTGTGGGAAACGTGGTCGCCCATCGAGGACGATCACGCGGCAGCGGCGCCTGCGGTCCTCCAGCCGGTGGCTGCATCGGGCGCCGATGCGGCGCTGCCCAGCATCAATCCGCACGCCCTGCGCTGAACGGTGGTCCGGCACGGGCGCGACCTGGCCAGGAGGGTCGCCGCCCTCAAGTTTTCTGCTTCCTTGCCCGATAGCTCATGCAGGGCGCGTGCGATCGCGCCCGGGGGAGCGCCGCACGCATCACGCGGATAAAAAAGAAACGGTGGAGGGAAGGAAGATGAATCGACTCACGCTTCGGCAGAAGCTGTGGCTGCCGCTCGTTCTGAGCTGGCTGTGCCTGCTGGTCATCACGGTCTGGAGCGCGTGGGAAACGCGCACAGTGCGTCTGGAAGAGCGCCAGCGGGATCTCCAGAACGTCAGCGAGGCCGCGTTTGGCGTCATCAAGGACTACGGCCAACTGGCCCAGGAAGGCAAGCTGAGCGCCGACGACGCGCGCACCCAGGCGATGGCGCGCATCAAGGCGATGCGTTACGGCAAGGATGGGTATTTCAGCATCAACCTGACCAATTCCGTGATGCTGATGCACCCGATCAAGCCCGAGATGGTCGGCAAGGACATGTCGGGCTTTACCGATCCGTCGGGCAACCACCTGTTTCAGGAAATCTCCCGCGTGGCCAAGAACGGCGGCGGCTTTGTCGATTATCTGTGGTCCAAGCCCGGCGCCGAGGAGCCGCAGCCGAAGAAGAGCTATGTGCTGTACTACCAGCCGTGGGACTGGTGCCTTGTCACGGGCACGTACATGGACGATATCGACACCGCGTTCCGCGCGTCGCTATTCAAGGCGCTTGGGCTGCTGTTCGGCGTCGGCCTGCTCATGACGTTCGTGGTGGTTACCGTGACGCGCAGCCTCCAGCGCCAGTTGGGCGGAGAGCCGGCCTATGCCGCAAGCATTGCCAGCCGAATTGCCTCCGGCGATCTTGCCGTGCAGGTGCAGACCCGTCCGGACGACCGCGACAGCATGCTGTACGCCATGGCGCAGATGCAGCGCGAGCTGACGGGCACGATCAGCAACATCAAGAACTCCGCCGATTCCATCGCCAGCGCCACCAAGCAGATCGCCGCCGGCAACGCCGATCTTTCGCAGCGTACGGAGCAGCAGGCGTCGTCGCTGGAGGAAACCGCGTCCAGCATGGAAGAGCTCACCTCGATCGTGAAGCAGAACGCCGACAACGCACGTCAGGCGAGTGCCCTGGCCGTCAACGCCTCGGACATCGCCGTCAAGGGCGGCGAGGTGGTCGGGCGCGTGGTCGAAACCATGTCGGGCATCAACGAAAGCAGCAAGAAGATCGCCGACATCATCGGTGTGATCGAAGGCATTGCCTTCCAGACCAACATCCTTGCGCTGAACGCGGCGGTGGAAGCCGCCCGTGCCGGGGAACAGGGGCGCGGCTTTGCGGTGGTGGCCGGCGAGGTGCGCAGCCTGGCTCAGCGTTCGGCAGGCGCGGCCAAGGAGATCAAGGAGTTGATCGGCGACTCGGTCGGGCGCGTGCAGAACGGAGCCGCGCTCGTGCAGGAGGCCGGCGTGGTCATCGAAGAAGTGGTGACCGCCGTCAAGCGCGTGACGGACATCATGGGCGAAATCTCGGCCGCGTCGGACGAGCAGAGCTCGGGTATCGAGCAGGTCAACCAGGCGGTCAACCAGATGGACGAAGTGACACAGCAGAATGCGGCGCTGGTGGAGCAGGCGGCCGCAGCGGCGCTCTCGCTGGAGGAGCAGGCGCAGTTGCTGCGCACGGCCGTGGGGCGCTTCCAGGTCTAGCGCAGCGGGGCCCAGGCCCGCCAGCGCGCGGGAATGAAAAAGGCCGGCAGAGTTTGCCGGCCTTTTCTTTTGTGGTTTCCGGACGCCTCTTTGTGCTGTCTCGGAGGTAAGGCTTCTGCCGGGTCAGGCGATGAGGAAATCCTCCATCTTGCGGCCGGCCGAGAGTTCCTTGACCAGCCAGCCCGGACGCTTGCCGCGGCCGGTCCAGGTGTTGCCATTGTTGTCGCGGTAGCGCACGGGCACCTTGCGGCCGGCCTTCTTCGAGGGCACGCCACCCTTGGCGCCAAAACCGAGGTCTTCGGCGGTCAGGCCGTACTCCGCGATCTTCTGCTTGATTTCAGCGATCACCGCCGCCTGCTCATTTGCCCGAAGTTCATCGGCTTGACGCTGCAGTTCAGAGATCTTCTGAACGATTTCCTTGTAAGTCGGCATTATGGATTCCTCTACGTTGCAATTGAAACATGGGCACGCTCCCCGTAGCCCACGGCATTATAACGACTTCGCAAGGGAGAAATAAATTCTGTTAAGTCCATAGGCCAATGAGGCGCATTTTTCGGGAGGGTATTTTTGCGCAAATCATCGTGGCATGGGCATTTACGTGGCCGTCCGAAATGTAAACCTCAGTGTCGATGTTCCCGTAGGCCGCCAAGCCCTACGCCTTGGGCCTCCACACTGTGAGGACCATCCTTTTTATGCGATGGCTTCATTGCCCGGGCAGGCGTATCAAACGCTGGACCGGTGCTTTCCACATTCGCGCGTGAAAGGCTTCTGAAAGGGAAAATGCGTCCATGCATCAAAATGGCGCATTTTTTGGCCGTCCGATTTCACGCGTACTCGGGGGCGAGTCGCGTCTGGAATTCCTTGGCCGGTAAGGGGCGGGCGAGGAAAAAGCCCTGCACCTGGTCGCATTGCAGTTTCACCAGCGCCTGCATCTGTGCGTCGGTTTCCACGCCTTCGGCGACGACGGTCATGTCGAGAGAATGGGCCATCGCGCAAATGGCACGAATGATGGCCGCCGCCTCGGACGGGTTTTCGTCGAGCGCGCTGACGAAGGCACGGTCGATCTTGATCTGCTGCGCGCGAAAGCGCTGCAAGTAACTGAGGCTGGAATATCCGGTCCCGAAGTCGTCGATGGCCACCTCGAAACCGAGCGACTGGATCTGCCGGATCGCCGCAATGCTCTGGCCGGCATCGCGCATGGCTGCGGTCTCGGTGATCTCGAACATCAGCCGGTGCGCATCGACCTGGTAGCGGTGCAGGATCTGCGACAGCCGCGGCACCAGGTCGGGCTGCTGGAACTGGGTGGGCGACAGGTTCACGGCGATGCGCTGCGGCGCGAGGCCCGACGCGTCCCAATGCATGATCTGGCGGCAGACTTCTTCGATCACCCAGTCGCCGAGTTCGACAATCATGCCGGTGCGTTCGGCCAGCGGAATGAACTCGGCCGGCGACACCGGGCCCAGCTCCGGGTGGTTCCAGCGCAGCAGGGCTTCAGCGCCTGTCATGGCGTGCGTGCGCGCGTCGAACTTGGGCTGGTAGTACACCGAGAGCTGCCCATTGAGCGCCGCGTGGGACAGTGCGCGCTGGATCTGCAGCACACGGTGGGCCGTCGTGTTCAGCCGCGGCTCGTAGAAGCGGTAGGCGTTGCCGGTGCTTTGCTTGCAATCGAACATGGCAGTGTCGGCGTGCTCGAGCAGCGCATCGGCGGTCGCACCGTTGTGCGGGTGGATCACCACGCCGATGCTGGCCGTTGCGCGCACGCGCCGGCCGTCGATTTCCACCGATTCACGCAGGCGGAACAGCAGCTTGTCGCCGATGGTGGCGGCGGCTTCGGGCAGCGCCAGGCCTTCGACCAGGATGCCGAATTCATCGCCGCCGAGCCGTGCGACGATGTCTTCGCCCCGCATGGCCTGGCGCAGGCGCTCTGCGATGATCTGAAGGACGCGGTCGCCGGCGCTGCGGCCGTGCTGTTCGTTGATGTGGCCGAAGTGGTCGAGATCCAGGTAGAACAGCGCGAACGGCCGCCCGCGCCGGGTGGAAGACAGGATCGCGGCGTCCAGCGCGTCACGCAGATACAGCCGGTTGGGCAGGCCCGTGAGTGCATCGTGATGTTGCGGTGTGGGCGACTGGCTCGCCACGCGTGCAAGCGAGGCCGCAAGATGTGCCTGCGCGGAATCGATGCGGGTCTCCAGCATGATGAGCGCCGCATGAAGGCCCAGCGCCAGCAGTACGCCGCCGGCGCTGACCATGATGATCGGCACGGCATGCGCCATCGACTCGTCTGCGGGCCAGGCCGCCGAAGGCCACGCCGCCAGCGACACCATGGCGGAGGTGGCCAGTACGGCCGCCGCCTCCGCGCGCAGCCCCACTGCCCCCCGCCGCCGCGACGGCGGTCCGTGAAACGCCATGCACATCGCCAGGCAAGCGCCCGCTCCCAGCACGATCGTGCTGCCGCCCCAGCCGAACACGCGGCGCGCGAGCGACCCGGTGTCGTAGACCCACGGCCGCGTCAGGTACAGCTCGATGACAAGAAGCCCGGCGGCCAGCGCCACGGTGCCCATGGCGATGTTGCGACGATGCATCGGTTGCGGCGCGTTGGCCGGCGCAGCGTCGGCCAGCACGATCGAAAATGCGGCCACCGCGGCGGCCAGTGCCGTCGTCAGCGTGGCGGCGAAGGGCGCGGCCAGCGGCAGGCTGACCTGGCGATGCAGGCCGAGCATGGCAAGCCACAGCCCGGACCACAATCCGATGCCAAGAATGGCCGCACAGGCTATGCGCCAGTTGCGGCGTTTCGCGACCGTCGAGCCCCCCGGCAGGCGTGTCGCAGCGTCCAATGCGGCAAACGTGGTCAGCCCCGTGCTGACCCACGCAAACAGCAGCAGCGCAATATGGAAATCGTTATGCATGCGAGCGCGTTCGGCGCGGCCCCGATCCACGCCTGGTCTTGTTTGGCGGCGAGGATAGCGCAAACGCGTGCCGTTTCAGCCCGCGAAGAAAGATGTTTGTTGCGCGCTATTCACAGAATGCGTCGGGAGAATCCGCCGTGACGGCATCGCATCATGCGGGCACGGCGACGCCACGCCTGTTCTCATGCATCGGCACGAACGCCGAAAACGTGACAGGGGTATACGCGAATGGCTTCGCGCTGCCGGATCGGCGTCAGGCGTTCAGCCGGCCGCGACGGCGCGCGGTGGTGACCGTGGCGGCACCCGCGCGCTCAAGGTCGACGCTCGGCAGCAGGTGCAGCAGCCGCACGAGCTCCGACTGGCGATGCGTGCCCGTCTTGCGCAGGATGTCGCGGATATGCACCCGCACCGTATGCAGCGAGAGAAACTCGTGCTCGGCGATCTCCTGCAGCGTCTCGCCCGCCGCCAGTCGCGCTGCGACGATGCACTCCTTGTTCGTGAGCCCGAAGAGCGACGCCAGCACGCCGGCATCCATGACGGAGCGGGCCTCGGAGTTGCCGACCAGCACGAGCGCCAGCGGCGACGCCCACGCCGAGCGCAGTGCGTCGGACGGCGCCAGGGGCGTCGCAATGAACGGCACCGGCCGCCCATCGCGAGCCAGGTACATCCACGAGCCTGCCGCGCCCTGCACGCCGATCGAGCCCGCAGCATGCTCGATCAGGTTGCGCAGCGCCGTGTTATGGATGTGGTCTTCGGACCGCAACATGCCTCCATCGAGCGACAACCTATCGTCTTCGGCCGTCATCGTGCGGGCCCAGGCATTCGCGTACTTCACGCGCATGGTGCGCTCGATGACCATCACGCCAAAGTCGAGCGTGTCGAGCCCCGCCATGCCAAGCGCGGCAAGTTCGTTGAGCTCGAGATTGCGCTGCTGCATGCGGGCCGCGCGCTGAAGATGCGGCAGCACGCGCTGCAGGCGCGTTTCGCGTTCGCTGGCGCTGAGCTCGGATTCGCCTTCGCGGGTGCGCAGGCGCATCACCACCTGCAGGTCGGGCGTATCGATGAGCGTGACAGCCGCCGCGGAGGATGGCTCCGTCGCAGCGCTCACGTGCAGTCGAGCGTCCTGGCAGAAATCCTGGCAGCGGCCAGCATGCGGGCACTGCTGGCACCAGCCGGATGACACGCCATGGCGCGGCGCGCCGGCATGCTTGTCCCACACGAAATAGTGCGCGCTTTCCGCGCCGGCATAGACGGAGAGCAGGGCCAGCGCAATCGGCATCTGCGCGGGCTCGAGTACCGCCTCGTAGAGGGTGTCGACGAGTCGATGAAACTCTGCGTCATCCGATAGACGTTGCAGCATGATGGCCCCCGGTGCGTATTGCGACGGCTGAGGGTGCGCTCCCTTGCTGTCGGCGTGTTGCGGCCTGATGCCGCTGTCGCTGTATTGGTTCTTGTCGTTTTGCGCGACTTCTGTGGTGATCGGCAACGCGTTGGAAAAACTGAACATTCCGCTCTGATGCTCCCAAATTCGGGCGGTGATGTATCCCCCTCAGTAGAGGGGAGTATGGGCGACTTTCAGCGCTGAAAAAATAAACAATTCAAAAAAATCGTGCACATGTTCACGATCGGCGGTCGTGCGCGTCGGATCTCAGTTGAACTGGTAGGTGTACGCGGCATTGAACCGCAGGGCGCGCGAGCTGTTGTTCACCGGCTTGTCGCCCACGGGGCGCGCCACGGCAAGGTCGAGCGTGTAGTACTTGCGGTCAGAGAAGCGGACACCCAGGGCGATGGAGCCGAGCTGGTCGTGAATGAGCGTGCCCGCATTGGAATACACCTTGGCGGTGTCGTACAGCACGTACGGTTGCACGGTCTTGAGGTAGTCCATCGACACGGTGAACGCGCGGTTCAGTTCAACCGCCGCCCCCCAGCCTCGGTCTCCGGCCACTTCGCCGGCAGGATAGGCGAGGCCGAAGAAGCGTCCGCCGAAGCTGATCTGCTCGGACGAGGGCAGCACGGCGCCGCTGTACTGTGCGGCGGCCGAGACGGCCACCCCGAAGCCCATCGGCAGATCGTGCGCCTCGCTGGCCGTCACGCGGGTGCGCAGGAAGCTCAGGTCGACATTGTTGTTGGCCGACTTGCCTGCGCCAATGCCGTTGATGCCCTGATACACCCCCAATGAGGCGCGGCGTGTCTCCCCCGGCTTCACCTCTGTGTACAGGGCTTCGGCGCCGGCCACGCGAACCTTGGCGTCCAGCTCGGTCTGCGCGAACACGGGGCTTTGCGGCGTGTAGCGCTGCTTGTCGTCGTTGCCGTAGAGCGTGCCGGTGAGCGTCAGGCTGCGCGTGTTCGACAGCTGCACCGGATAGCTCAACGACAGGCCGAGACGCTGCGTATCGGTCAGGTAGCGTGACTGGTAGCCGAGCTGCTCAAGCGGCAGGTTTTCGGGCGTGCCGCGATAGTGCGACCACGTGAGCTTGGCCAGCATGCCATCGGTGCCGATCGGCTGCGCCCAGGTGGCCGAGTAGAACGTTTCATGATCCGGCCCGCGCGGCTGCAATGTGGACACGGTGATCTGCTCGCCCAACGGCGTCACGCTGTTGAGCGTGCCGGTGATGACCGCGCGCACGCCGGGCTTGCGGTATTCCACCCCGGTGCCGATCGTGTACGGCTGGCGCTTGACGTTGAGCACGAGTTCGCTTGCGCCATCGGTGGTGGTGGGGGGCTGCACGGTGGCGGTGATCTGCACGCCCGGCTGCAGCGCGAGCACGCCGGTCACACGCTCGAACGTCTCTTTGCGCAGCGGGCGTTCGTCCATCATGCGTTGCGAGATCTCGCGCAGGCGATCCTCGAGCGGGCCAGGTGTGCCCTCGATGCGCATGCGTGCCACGTAGCCTTCCACCACGGTGATGCGCACCACACCGCCCTCGAACGTTTGAGCAGGCACGAACGCGAAAGAGAGGGGATAGCCGCGCTCGGCGTAGAGCTTCGTGACGTCGTTGGCCGCCTGCAGCAGCTGTGCGACCGTGACATCGTGACCGGCCAGCGGCGCGAAGTGCGCGGCAATCTCCGGAAAGGGCAGGGTCTTGACGCCCTCGATCTGAAATTTGCTCGGCGTCAGGTGCGTGGCGAGCAGATTCTCAAGCGCGGGGTTGGGGCGCTGAACCTCCACCTGGATCTTCTGTTCACGCGGGCGGGAGGTATCGACCTTGGGCAGCGTATCGATCGGGTTGCCCTGGGTGGGGCTGCTCTGTGCCCAGGTGAGTGCCGGACTCGTGAGCACAACGCCTGTCGCCAGGGCCAACCGCATGGTGGTGGTCCGCACGCCTGTCTTCTCCGTGGTGGTGTTCGTTTGTCATGGTGCAAGCGCATACCGCCGCGCATTGCATCAAACGATAACCGCGAGACATGGTGCTTTACAACAAGACACATCAAGGCGGCGTTCACGCGGCGCAACGTCGGCGGCTGAACCGGCGCCGCGGCGCGTGTGCCTGCGAGCCAATCACGATGCCGCATTGCGCGGCATCGGTGTTTGAGATGCGATGGCTGCGGACCAGAACGGGGGCTGGCCCGCTCCCGTTCCAGCGGTTACTGGCGCGCGCCGCCCAGCAGGCCGCCCACCGTACCCAGCAGGCCGCCCACGGTGTTCGTGATGGGCGCCAGCGGGGTGGTGGCACCTGTCGACGTGACACCCGTGCCGACCGTGGTCACGATGTTGCCAACCGGCGCGGTGATCGCGCTGACGGGATTGCTGCCGCCCGTGGCACCGCCCAGGCCGCCAAGCGCCCCCGTGACAGCGCCGAGCGGGTTGCCGCCCGCGCCACCGGTCAGGCCGCCCAGCGCATTGGTGACGGGCGCCAGCGGGCTGGTGCCACCGGTGCCACCCGCGCCGCCCAGACCGCCGAGCGTGCCGGTGATGGCACCCAGCGGATTCGTCGCGCCCGTGCCGCCGCCGAGGCCGCCCAGGAGCCCGGTGATCGGAGCGAGCGGATTCGTCGGTGTGGAGGTGGACGAGTACACGACGCCGCCGAGCGCACCCACCGTATTGCCCACCGCCGTCACCACGCCGCCAAGGTTGCTGACGACCGGAACATTGGCTGCCGTGAGCGTGTTGCCGCCGTTGGCAACAGCGCCGCCCAGCGTGCCGAGCAGCGTGTTGGCCGGCGAGCCTAGGCCGGTGGCCGCGCCGAGCGTCTGCGTGCCATTGGTCAACTGCGAGGTGAGCGGCACGATCGCTGTGCTGAGCTGCTGCGTGAGCTGTTCCACCGGGCCCGTCGACAGCGCCGTGCCGAGCGTGCTGCCGCCATTCGCCACGGCCTGGCCGACCTGCGTGACGACCCCCGCCAGCGGCGTCGTGATCGGTGCGAGCGGTGCCAGCTGACCGGTGCCCAGGTTGTTGACGAGCGTTCCGGTGGCCGTGACGGTGTTGCCTGCGCCGGTGACCACATTGCCGAGGCTCGACACCGTCGTGCCCACCGGGTTGGGGTTGCGTCCGATGCTGCCAAGGCCATCCTGCACCCCCTTGCCCAGCGCCGACACGGTCTGGCCGGCGTTCTCGACCACGCCGCCCACGCCGCTCTGCACGCCGCTCAGCTGCGACGGCAGCGGTGCGTTCTTGATTGCCGTGCCCACGCCGCTGACGGCGCCGCCCGTTGCCGTCACGATGCCGCCCGTCGTATTGAGGACGCTGCCCGTCGGCGTCAGCGGAGCAGGCGCCGGTGTCGGCGAGGGTGACGGGGAAGGGGAAGGTGACGGAGATGGCGAAGGCGACGGCGACGGAGAGGGGGACGGCGAAGGCGAAGGCGACGGCGTGTTGCCGTTGTTGTTCGACCCGCCGCCGCCCAGCCCGCCGCTCATAT
Source organism: Ralstonia mannitolilytica (assembly GCF_905397375.1). GTDB lineage: Bacteria > Pseudomonadota > Gammaproteobacteria > Burkholderiales > Burkholderiaceae > Ralstonia > Ralstonia mannitolilytica. The sequence continues at coordinate 51,620 of NZ_CAJPVG010000001.1, read as the reverse complement.
CCCCCGAGCCCGAGCTTGCGCATCCACCCAGGATCAACAGACCTGCCATGGTGGCTGCCAGGCTCTTGATGTTCTTGTTCATGATGGTTCTCCCGTTTTGAAAATCCGCTTTTTACGGCTGGAAAATGGTCCCAATGTGCTGATGGGTGGGCGGACTCTGCAAACGGTGTGCCATGCGGCGATTATTACGCAATCCGTAATCGCTTATGTGCATTTGGCAACTTTGATCGGGAAATCGGGCGAAATGAGGTGGGCGCGATTCAAAAACGGCGGTTATGTCCGTGTCCAGCATGTTCCGTGTCACGTTACGTCGTAACGTCCGGAACACGATTTTCGGGCCCGTAACGGGGGCACTCCGTATTCGGGTAATCGCCAGGGTGTGGCCCGCAAAGCGCGCAACAGAGCCATTGCCGGAAAATCGAAGCTCTCCTCCACCGTATTGGCATGGTGTTTGCAGAAATCGGCCCGCAGTGCGCAGTACCGAGCTCAGACATCAGAAACATCATTCCAAGAAGGGGACGGACCATGACTCAGATTCGCTACTCCATCCGCGTTGCGCCGCTGGCCTGCGCTGTTGCCGCGCTCATGCTGGCAGCTTGTTCTTCGGGAGGCTCGGGCTCGGGAAGCTCGCCCAACCCCAGCCCGAACGATATGACGGGCGTCACGCCCGTCGGCAAGGTCGCCAACGGCACGGGCAACACCGTGATCGCCACGGGCCAGGCCGTCAGCGGGCTGGGCACGACCTTGCAGAACGCCAATCTTCCGGGCGTTTCCGACCAAGCCAAGGCTGGCCTGGGCGGTACGGTTTCGCATACCGGCGGCGCCGTGACCGCGCTCGGCGAGGGCCTGCGTGATGGCGTGGGCAAGATGGGCCAGAACCCCAATCCGGTCGGCACCACGGTCGCCAGCACGGGCAACGTGGTGACCGAACTGGGCCAGGCAACCGTCAGCGCCGGGTCGCTGGTGCAAGGGCTGGGCCAGGGCTCGGGAGCCCCGCTGGCACCGATCACCCAGCCGGTGGGCGGCGGTGTGCAGCAGATCGGCCAAGCGCTCATCGGTGGCGGCACGCTGCTGGGCAGCGCGCTGTCGTCGGGGGCTGTGCAGCAGGTCACGCAGCAAGTCAGCTCGGCCATCGTGCCCGTCACCACGCAGATCACCAACGCCACGCAGGCCGGCGGCGATGCCACGGGCCTGGGCGGTCCGTTCAGCTCCTTGCTGGGCACGATCGGCGGCGGCGTGGCCGGAGCCGGCAACACCATCACCGGGACGGGCGTGCCGGTGGTCTCGAGTCTGGGCCCGGTTGTCACGTCGGTGGGGACCACCGTGGCGGCGATTGGCGGTGTGGCCACCGCGGGTAATTCCGGCGGCGGGAGCAACCCGCTGGGCGGGCTGCTGGGCGGTGTAGGCGGATCGGGCGGCACCAATCCGCTGGCGCCGGTCACGGGGCTGCTTGGCGGCGGATCGGGCGGTGCCAACCCGCTCGCGCCCGTCACCGGCCTGCTGGGCGGCGCCTCGGGTGGCAGCAACCCCTTGGCACCGGTTACCAATCTGCTGAGCGGCGCAACCAGCGCGGCCGGCGGTACATCGGGCAGCGGCAATCCGCTGGCCCCTGTTACGAACTTGCTGGGCGGCGTAGGCAGCCCGGCGCACTGAGCAGTACCTGTCTGTGCTCTTGAAGGTGCGCGGGCGTGTTCCCGTCGCTCGCGCATCCTTTTTTTGCCCAAGACAGTATGGGGAGCGTTCCAATCCACCGCAGAATGCAGGGATAACCCACCCATATAATGGGGGTAATCTGCGGCGCATTAAGGGATTTCCATTACGTATCAAGGAGTTGGCGCGCCTTCAATACAATTTAATAGAGCGTTAACTCTAAATTGTGACAAGTACCTCAACTGAGTTATTTCGTTTGGACCCTCGCAAGCCTATAAAAGCGTTACGGAACGTTACGTGACAGGCGTGACATTTCGGGAACGAAACGAAGAACCTGTGCGGCGAAAGTGGGGGTACGGGAATGAGAGCCATCATCACGCGTTTTTTACGCGAAGACGAAGGTGCCACCGCGATCGAATATGGCCTGATGGCTGGTTTAATCGCAGCGGCGATCGTCGCGAATGTTGGTGGGGTTGGAACGCAGTTGGGCAGCGTTCTCACCTATATCAGCAACAAGCTCACCGGGATTGTTCCAAGCAGCTGATCCCACGGTCTACAAGAATGTAGCAACAGGGCGAGTGCACAGCAGGAGAGAGATCATGAAACACGCCATTCTTCAGTTCATCCGCGACGAGCAAGGTGCCACGGCCATCGAATATGGCCTGATGGCAGGTCTGATCGCTGCAGCCATCGTGGCCACGGTCGGCAACGTTGGGACCAACCTCAACAGCGTCTTCAACTACATCAAGGGCAAGCTGGTCGCCCCGACGTCCTGATCCGATGGTTGGGACTCAGCTTGCGAACACCGCAGGCTGGGCCGCCGTCGCAATCTTCTCGGCTTTTGCCATCTGGTTTGATCTGCGCGCCCGTCGGGTGCCGAACTGGCTCGTGCTTGCGGGCCTGGCGCTGGCGGCTGCGCTGATCGGGCTGGGGCCGGTGCGTGCGCTGGCCGTGGATTGGCGGGACGCGCTGCTGGGCGGAGCCATCGGTTTCGCGGTCTATCTGCCGCTGTATGCCATGCGCTGGATGGGCGCGGGGGATGTCAAGTTCTTCGCGGTGGCCGGGCTGATGTGCGGCTGGCATGGGCTGCTGCCGGTGTGGGTGGTCGGCAGCGTGCTTGCCGGGCTGCACGCGCTGCTGATCCTCATGGCGCGCCGGGTCGATGCGGCGAGCCCGGCTGCGTGGCTGCTCATGCGGGCGTGCCCGCCTCTGGCGCGCTGGGACGTCGCGCAGGCCGGCCGGCGCGGCATCCCGTATGCGGCGTACATGGCCGTCGGATTGTTATGCCTGCCGTGGTGGACGTATCGCTGAACACCGCGGGAAGGCGGCGCGGGAGGCGCCCCAAAAAGTACAGACAGGATTCACCAAGAGTCGCGCGAAAGCGGCCATCGCATAGAGGGGAATCGGCCATGCCGATCAAGCAACGGGAACAGGCGCGCGAGCGGGCGCGCCGGGGCGGCGGGCGTCGCCCGCATTGCCGAAGAGACCGCACTGGCGCAGTCTCCATCGAATTTGCCGTGGTGCTTCCGTTGTTGCTCACGCTGATGCTGGGCATCACGTACTACGGGCTCATCTTTGCCATGCAGCAGGTGCTGACGCTCGCCGCAGAAGAAGGAGCCCGCGCCGCGCTGCGCTATCAGCCTTCGAACCCCCAGCGCGTGGCCGCGGCCTATACGGCTGCCAATGCCGCGCTGCCGTCCTTCATCAGCGCGCAGGTCAAGACCAACCAGAGCGCCACGCCGCTGGTCACGTGTCCGACCATGGCGAGCATGCAATGCCTGAACGTGGTGCTCACGCTGCCGGTGACGACCGGCGCCAGCCCGCTGCTGCCCGCCATTCCGCTGCTGCCGCTGCCCGATGCGCTCACGGGTTCGGCCGTGGTGCAGCTCGTTCCGAATACGTAGGCGCCATGGCCCCCACCGCTCCCCTCGACCGTATCGACAGACCGCTCCGATGACCAGCAAACATCTCCAGATCTTCGCCGCCGCGCTCTTGGTGCTGGCCGCTGTCCTGGGTGCCGTGGCCTGGCGCAGTGCACACAAGCCGCCTGCGCCCGCCACCGTGCGCGAGAACGGCAAGACACTGTATCCGGTGGTCGTGACCACCAAGCCGCTCGAGGCCGGCAAGCCCATTGCCGCCAATGCCGTGGCCGTGGAGATGCTGCCCATCAATCCGGCGGACGGGTTCTCCGACGTGGGCAAGGTGATCGGCCGCGAACCGATCGTCGCGCTGGGCATGGGCGTGCCGTTGATCGGCTCGCAACTGTCGTCGGGGCTGGCGCTGCAGGTCACACCCGGGCAGCGCGCGGTGGCCATCACGGTGGATGAGGTGATCGGCGTGGGCAACCGCGTGGAGCCGGGCGACTACGTCGATGTCTTCCTCGTCATGCGCCGCGACGGCCAGGAGATCGACGGCAGCCGCGCCAAGCTGCTGTTGCCGCATCTGCGCGTGCTGGCCTTCGGCGCGGTGGCAGTCAACGAGCCCCCGCAGAAAGTGCAGGACGGCGGCGCGATGTCGCGCAAGGTGGAACCCGCCAAGACGGCCGTGCTGTCCGTGCCGGTGGAGGCCGTCAGCCAGCTCGCGATGGCGCATCAGTCCGGCCGGCTGCTGCTGGCGCTGCGCAATCCCGCCGATGATGCCGAGCCCACCGTCAAGCCGCAGGATGCAGCGGTGCTGGCGGCCGCCAACCGCAACCCGATGGACGTCGCACAGACCGGCGTATCGATCAGCAACCTGACCGGCGAGCCGCGCCGCCTGGCCGCTGCCCCCATGCCGGCGCTGCCGCTCGCGGCCGCGGTGCGCAGCGCCACCGTGCGCACCAGCACAGGCGGTGTCGAGATCATCCGCGCAGGAAAACGTGAGGAGCAACATGACTGAAGCCGTCGTGGTTCGCGGTTGGATGGGCGCGGTTGTGTTGGGCTGCGCGGTGCTGGCATCGACCGCATTTGCCGAAACGGCGCCCGCCGGGCAGACGTTGCATCTGCTGGCCGGCAGCCAGCGCGAGATCCGCCTCGGCAAGCCGCTCGAGCGCATTGCGATCGGCAATCCGGACATTGCCGACGCCCTGCTGCTCAAGGGGCGAGGTGCCGCAAGCAGCCTGCTCATCGTCGCCAAGAAGCCCGGCGCCGCCAGCGTGATGGTCTGGGCGCAGGGCGGGGCCGCCATCACGTACAACGTGCAGGTGGATGCCGCGGAGCCCGTGGCGGGCGACCCGAGCGTCAGCGTGCAGGGCAATACGGCTGTCGTGTCGGGCCAGCCGAAAGACGTGTATGGGCTCGCCCGGGCCCACCGCGCCGGTGCCGCGGCCACGGGCGCGGAAAAGGCCAAGGGCGGCAATGTGGTCGACACCACGTCTCTGGGCATTCCGGGGACGGTGCAGGTCGACGTGCGCGTGGTCGAGTTCAGCAAGACGGTGCTCAAGGAGGCGGGCTTCACCTTTGGCCGCAAGCGCGGCGGGTTCGATTTCCGCACGTTTGCGCCGTCTTCGCTGACCAAGTACACCGTCGACGCCAACGGCCTGTCGACCGAATCGACCATGCCGATCAGTTCGGCGTTCAACCTGCTCCTGTCGTGGGGAAGCAAGGGCATCTTTACGGACCTGAGCCTGCTCGAGTCCAACGGCATGGCGCGCGTGCTGGCCGAACCGAGCCTGGTGGCACTGTCGGGGCAGAGCGCGAACTTCCTGGCCGGCGGCGAGATCCCGATCCCGGTGCCGCAGGCGCTCGGCACCACCACCATCGAATACAAGCCGTTCGGCATCGGGCTCACGGTGTCGCCGACCATCCTGTCGGAAAATCGCATCGCCCTCAAAGTCGCCCCGGAGGCGAGCGACCTCGACTTCAGCCGCGGCATCACGCTCAATGGCGCCACCGTGCCGGCCATCGTCACGCGGCGCGCCGACACCGTGGTCGAGCTGGGCGACGGCGAGAGCTTCGTCATCGGCGGGCTGGTGAGCCGCTCGACGCTGTCGAACCTCGACAAGGTGCCGTTCCTGGGCGATCTGCCCGTCATCGGCACCTTCTTCAAGCGCCTGAACTACAACCAGGAGGAGCGCGAGCTGGTGATCGTCGTCACGCCGCACCTCGTCAAGCCGATGGCCCGCAATGCGCCCATCGACAAGATGCTGCCGGGCCAGTCCAACGGGCAGGACCGCGACGGCGCGGGCGCGCCGGTGTGGCGGCCGTTTGCGCTCGGCATTGCCGATCCGGCCACCATGCCGGGTTTCTCGCGGTAAAGGGCAGGGGCGGGCATGGATTACTTTCTCCTGCATGGCGGCACCTACGGCGCCCAGGGCGACGCGCAATCGGCAGCGGCCCACCGCTGGCTGGCGGGCGCCATCCGCGAGCTCGGCGTGCTGGTGGCGCAGACCAGCGGGCCCGACGGCTTTCTCGAGCAGATTGCCGCCGTCAATCCCGAAGTGGTGTTCGTGCGCTTCGCCTCTTCACCGGACTCCGCGGCCGCGCCCGAGCAGGACCAGAAGCTCGGCGAAGGCACCGACGCCATCAGCGAGGCCACGCAGCTGGTGGCGCAACTGACGCAGCTGTATCCGGGGCTGCCGCTTGTGGCCGTCGGCTCGGCCAGCGACGGGCGCGCGATGCTGGCCGCGTTGCGCGCAGGCGTGAAGGACTTCATCGACGTGGACGGCGCCCCGGCCGAGGCAGTGCGTGTGGTGCGCCGCCTGCTGGCCGAGCGCGCGTCCGCCGAGCCCACGAGGCGCGGGCGAGTGCTGGCCATCCTCGGGGCGCGCCCGGGCGTGGGGACGACCACACTGGCGACGAACCTCGCCACGCTCGTGCGGCGCACGTCGGCCAGCGACGTGATGCTGCTCGACCTCGGCCAGCCGCTGCGCGATGGCGCGCTGTACCTGAACGTGCATGCGCATTTCCATTTTGTTGAGGCGGTGCGCAACCTGCGCCGCTTTGACCAGGTGTTCGTGCAGACGGCGCTGTCGCGTCACCCGAGCGGGCTCGCCGTGCTGCCGCTGCCGGTTTCGCTGGCGGAGATGCGCGACATCTCGTTTTCGGAGGCGCTCGGGCTGCTGAACCGGCTGCGCACCTTCTTCGACCTGCAGGTCGTGGACCTGGGCGGCTTCAGCACCATTGATTTCATCGCGCAGCTCGTCAAGGCGGCCGATGACGTGATGCTGGTGGCCGAGCAGAGCGTGGGCGCGATCGTCTCGGCGGCGGAGCTGATGCAGGAGCTCAAGAAGCGCGAGATCGACCGCGACCACCTGCACCTGACCATCTCGAAATTCGACACACGCCTGTCGTTGGATGCGGCGCAGATTGCCGAGCGGCTGGAGATTCCCTCGGTGCTGACCGTGCCCAACCGGCGCGAGGCCCTGGTGATTGCGTCCAACCAGGGCGCGACGCTGGCCGAGAGCCACCCGGGCGATGCGTATGTGCGCGCCCTCGCGGGCATCGCGCAAACGCTGGGCTACGCCGAGCAGGGCGAACGCGCCACGGGCGTGCAGAACTGGGTGACCGGGCTCGGCGCGCGCCTGGGCAGTCGCTTCCGGCGCAAAGCGGCAGAGGCCACTGAACTGGATATCGGTACCACCGGACGGAACGCGACATGACACAACCCATCGAGTTCTCCAACCAGACGGACGCCGGCCACGGCGCGTTTGCCGTCTCGCAGGCGTTCCAGGACATCAAGGAAGCCGCGCACGAGCATCTACTCACGCGCATCGAAGAGCTCGGTGCCGAGTTCGGGCGCTGGTCGCGCACCGCCATCCAGCGCTTTGTCGATCTGGAGGTGGAGGGCTTCACCCGCGTGCGCCGCATTCCCGTCAACGAGACGGAAGTGCGCCAGATTGCAGAGGCGCTCACCAAGGAGCTGGCCGGCTTCGGCCCGATCGAGGATCTGCTTGCCGACCCGGCCGTGGAAGACATTCTCGTGAACGGGCATCTGGATGTGTACGTGTCGCGGCACGGCGTGCTCGAGCGCATTCCGGTGCGCTTTGCCGACAACAACCACCTGCTGCGCATCGTGCGCCGCATCCTCGCCCCGATCGGTCGGCGGCTCGACGAATCGAACCCGATGGTCGACGCGCGCCTGCCCGACGGCGGCCGCATCAACGTGGTCATTCCGCCGCTGGCGCTCGAAGGGCCCGTGGTGTCGATCCGCAAGTTCCGCAAGGATCCGCTCAAGCCCGATGACCTGCTCGGCCTGGGCACCATGAGCCCCGAGATCGGCGCGCTGCTGGAGGCCGCCGTGCAGGCACGCTGCAACATTCTCGTGAGCGGCGGGACGAGTTCGGGCAAGACATCGCTGCTCAATGCGATGGCGTATCACATTCCGACCTCGGAGCGCGTCATCACCATCGAAGACACGGCCGAGCTGTCGCTCAACCACCCGCACGTGGTGCGTCTGGAGAGCCGGCCCGGCGGTTTTGAGGGCACCGGCGCGGTGACGATCCGCGAATTGCTGCGCAACAGCCTGCGCATGCGCCCGGACCGCATCATCGTGGGCGAAGTGCGCGGCGGCGAAGTGCTCGAAATGCTGCAGGCCATGAGCACCGGGCACGATGGCTCGATGGGCACCATCCACGCCAGCAGCCCGCGCGAGTGCCTATACCGGCTCGAGATGCTCGCGGGCTTCGCAGGCTTCCAGGGCAGCGAAATCAGCTTGCGCCGGCAGATCACCAACGCAATCGACTTCATCGTGCAGATCGGGCGGCTGTCCAACGGCAAGCGGCGCATCCTGTCGATTACCGAAGTGACGGGACTGGGCGACAACATCATCTCCACACAGGAGCTGTACCGCTACGAGCCCTATGTCGGCCCCGACGGTGAGGAGATCGACCGCTGGACCGCGCTCGGCCTGCAGCCGCATTCGCCCAAGCTGGCGCGCCTGCGCAACGGTGGCCTGGAAGGCGGCGCGATGGGCGGCATGGGTGGCGGGATGGGGGGCGGATTCGGCGGCGGAGGCCGGTTCCATGTCTGAGGCGCTCTGGTTCGGCTGCCTGGCGCTGGCCTTCGTGGGCGGCGCGCTGATGCTGTGGTCCGAGGCTGCGCGCCGCCGCGAACGCGAGGCGTCGCGCGCGTTCGTGCGCGTGCAGACCGAGCAGATCAACGCCCGCTATCAGTCGAATGCCGAAGCCGTGCCGGCCAGCGTGCCGGATTCGCTGCACCGCGCCTGGAACGATGCGCTGCGCCGCGCAGACATCGAGCCCACCCGGCGCTTCTACATGCTGCTGATTGGGCCGGCGCTGGTGTTCGCGCTCGTTGCTTGGGCGGCATCGGGCGTACTTTCGGCCGTGATGGCGCTCGCGCTGTACGCGCTCATCGCCGTGTTCTGGTTCTGGAACCGCACGCGGCGCATCAATGAGCGGCTGTTACAGCAGCTGCCGGGATTCCTCGACGGCGTGGTAAGGCTGATGAGCATCGGCAGCGCTGTGCCGGCCGCCTTCCAGGCCGCCAGCGCCAACACCGAGCCGCCGCTGCGCAACTGCCTCGTTTCCACCACGCAGATGCAGCGGGCCGGCAAGGATCTGGATGCCGCCGTGCTGGCGGTCGGTCAGCAGTACCGCGTGACCGAACTGGTGCTGCTCGCCTCCGTGCTGCGGCTGTCGCTGCGCTATGGCGGTCGCGCCGACATCGTGATGGAGCGCACCGCGGCCTTCATGCGCGACCGGCAGCAGGCCCAGCGCGAACTGCTCGCGCTGTCGGCCGAGACGCGCCTGTCGGCCTGGATCCTGGGTCTGCTGCCCGTGGTGGTGGGCGGCCTGATCGTCATGTTCAACGCGAACTACGTGATGTCGATGTGGCGCGATCCCGTGGGTCAGATGCTGATCATGGCGGCGTTCGGGCTCGAGGTCATCGGAGGACTGGCGTTGGCGAAGCTGGCCAAGTCGGTCTAGGAGCAGGCATGGATGACGTGTTTCTCACCCTGAGCCTGACCGCGGCGGCGGCGGGGTTGCTGTTGCTGGGCGGCATCGCGGTTCGCGCCGTGCTGATGCGCCAGCGCAGCGTGCGCAAGCTTGATTCAGCGTTGTCCAATGTACGGGCGGCAGCAGCAGGCGCGGCACCCGCGCCGGCGGCCCCGGCTGTGCCGGCAGCGCCTGCCACCAAGGTACCGGCGCACGGCGTGCGCGAGGCGCGCCAACTGCAGCAGCAGATCGCCAGGGTCGGCCAGCGCTGGATCGACACGCCGCTGGGCCAGCGCATCCTCACTGAGGAAGACAGCAAGCTGCTGGAGGAATGCGGCTTTTACGGCGAACACGCGCGCACCGTGTTCGGCGGTCTGCGCATCGTGCTGCCGCCGCTACTGGCCATAGTGGGCTTCGTGCTGGCCGCAACGGGGGGCAAGGCGCTGCTCTGGGCGTTCATGGGTTTCGCCATCGGGTACCTCGCGCCCAAGTGGTACCTCAAGCATCGCTCGCAGGACCGCCGGCGGCGCGTCGACGAAGAGATGCCGGTGATGGTGGACATGCTGCGCCTGCTGCAGGGGGTGGGGCTGTCGATCGACCAGAGCCTGCAGGTCATCGCCAATGAATTTCCCGGGATGCTGCCCGTGCTGGCCGGCGAGTTTGGCCGGGCCAACCAGCAGTTCGCCTCGGGCCGCCCGCGCGAGCAGACGCTGCTGCGCATCGCCCGCCTGTTCGACAACGAAGACCTGAAGGGGCTGATCACGCTGCTCACGCAGGTGGACCGCTTTGGCGGCGCGGTGCAGGAGCCGCTGCGGCAGTTCGGCCTGCGCCTGCAGGAAAACCGCCGCGCGCGCATGAAAGAGCGCATCGGCAAGCTGACCGTCAAGATGACCGCGGTGATGGTCATGACGCTGCTGCCGGCGCTGCTCATCATCACCGCCGGCCCAGGGTTCATGGGCGTGATGCGCAGCCTGAAACACGTCGCAGGAGGAGGTTGAGGTGAGGACAATCCAGATCGCCGCACGCGCCCGGCGTGCATGGCCGATGGCGGCACTGCTGGTGCTGGCAGGCTGCGGCTCGATGGCTGCGTCGGACATGAGCCGCCGTACCGACGCCGATATCGAGATGGCCCGCCAGCGCCAGGGCGAAGAGAAGGCCGAGATCAGCAGCCCGGCCACGTATCAGGCGCTGATCCGCAAGATGCAGGAGCAGGGCCTGTATTACGCATCGCTGGCGCACATCGATGCCTATGAGCAGCGCTACGGACGCGTGCCCGAGATGCAGCTGCTGCGCGCCGATGCCCTGCGCGAGACCGACCAGGCCGCCGCGGCTGAAGCGGCTTACCGTGCCGTCATCGCCGCGACGTCGGCCATGGGCGCCGGCACGCAGGGCGCCATGTTGAATGCGGGCGCGTGGCGGGGGCTGGGCATCACCGCCGGCCGCCGCGGCAACTTTGCCGACGCCGCGCGCTTCCTGCAGGTGGCCGCGCAGGCCAATCCCACTGACGCCAGCACCGTGAGCGACTACGGCTACGCGCTGATGCGCGCCGGCGAAGTCGAGCAGGCCCGGGTGCCCCTCATGCAGGCCCAGCAGATGGCCGGATCGAGCGCGAAGATTGCCGGCAACCTCGTGATCTGGCTGACGGTGAATGACCGCAAGCAGGAAGCCGCATCGCTGGCGGCGCACGCACAGTTGAGCACGGCCGCACGCAAGGCCATCGACGACGATGCCATGCAGGTGATGCGTGCCTGGCGCGATCGGCGCATCGCCCGCGAGACTGCTCCGGCGGCACCGGTGGCCCCGCGTGCCGTGGCCACGCTGCAGCCGGCCGCTCGCCCATCCAACCATCCGCTTGCGCTGCAGCGCGGGCGCCTGCTCGACACCCTGGAGGTTGCGCAATGATCGATCGGATGCTTCTGGCCGCAGGCGTCGCGGCATGGCTTGCCGCGGGGCCGGTGGCTGCGCAGGGGTTCAGCGGCTCGGCACAGCCGGGGGCCGAGCCCGAGGCGCCCAAGGTCGGTCACCACGTGGCCGACGCGACGCGCGCATTGCTCAAGGCCCAGCGCGAGGGGACGTATGCCGGAGAACCGGCTCCGCTGCGCGGTGATGTGGCGGTGCTGGGGTATCAGCGTTATCTCGATTCATTCACCCAGCCCATGCCGGGGCTCACGCAGACGCAGTCCGGCACGCGCGCTTCCACGGTGAACTTCGTCCAGCAATCCGGCCGCTGACCGAGCGCATCGTGAACCGGCCCGCCATCCGCCCCTTGCGTATCGTCACGCTGCGCCGCATGCATGGCGCCATCAGTGTGATGACGGCCGCCTTTGTGGCCACGATCGGGCTGGCGGTGCTCGTGTCGATCGATATCGGCAACCTGTTCTATTCGCAGCGGGCGCTGCAGCGGGCGGCCGATCTGGCGGCCATGGCGGCAGCGCAGCGCCTGGATGTTCCCAATGCCGCGCAACTCGCCGTGCAGCAGAACGGGCTGACGGTGGACGGCAACAACGTCAAGCTGACGGCGGCGCCCGGCGTCTGGGATGCCACCACCGGGACCGCGCCGACCTACTTCACGGCGCAGTCGGCTGTGGACGGCAACACCAATGCGGTGCAGGTGACGGTGTCGCAGAACGTGCCGTACTTCTTCACCATCGGGCAGCGCACGCTGCAGGCGACGGCCATTGCCAAGAACACGTCCATCGTGGCGTTCTCGCTTGGCTCGGGGCTGGCGTCGCTTGACAACGGTCTGCTCAACCGGCTGCTCGGCTATCTGCTGCACACCAACCTGAATCTGGACGCGGCTTCCTACCAGGGGCTTGCCACGACGAATATCCGGCTGGGCGACCTGGCGGTGGCGCTCGGCGCGGGGTCGATGCAGGAGCTGCTCGCACTGTCGCCGAGCCTCGGGACGTTGTTCAACGCCATGGTGTCGGTGGCCTCGCAGTCGGGGCTGGCCGGGCTGTCGGTGGGCGGTGCCGGGGCCAGCAACGCGCTGTCGTTCGGCAGCGACCTCAACGTGCCGATCAACATTGGCGACGGCGGCGCATCTTCGCCGGGCCTGCTGCAGGTGCTGGCGCTGGCCGGTAACGAAAAGGCCGCGCTCGATGCCACGGTCAATGTGCTGGACCTGCTGACGACCGCCGCGCAGATTGCCAACAGCAAGTCGGCCGTGAATGTGAGCCCCGTTACGCTGAACCTCCTCGGGCTCGGCTCCGTCAAGCTGTCATTGAAGATCATCGAGCCGCCGGTCATCGCCGTCGGGCCGCCGGGCCAGTTCCTGTCGGGGCCGAATGCGGGGCAGTGGAAAACGCAGGCGCGCACGGCGCAGGTGCGGTTGGGGTTGGACGTGAATGCCAATCTGCTTCTCGCCGGCCTCGACTTGCCGATCGGCTTACAGGTTGCAGCAGCACAGGCGCACGCAAAATCGACCAGTTGCACGATCCCTCGCAAGAATTCGACCGCGACCATCTCGGTCCAGCCTCAGCCCGTGTCGTTATGCATTGCAGCGGGTGCAGCCAGCGCGGTGAATGGCGCCATGAATTGTGCAACGGCGCCGTTTGCGCCTTTGGTGGATCTGGGGCCCTTGGGAGCCGTGACCATCAAGGCCAATGTGTCGCCGACCGCCAATTCCAACTGGAGCGACGAAACGATTGCAGCAAGCCAGATCGGCTTGAATCCCCAAACGGATACGGGTGGCAAGTCTCCACCGCGCGTTGCGACGCCGGCGGTCTTCAGTTCCATCTTGAACAGCAATCTGAATCAACTTCAGCTGAACGCGACGCTTCCGCTCGTGGGCACCATTCCGCTCGGCGACGCCGGCAAGCTGATTCTTGCGCCCGTTGTGGCGGCCATCGGCCAGACACTCGACACCGTACTCTCACCTTTGCTCGGCGCCCTCGGCATCCAGCTCGGCTACGCCGACATCAAACTCCTCTCGCTCGGCTGCGACGCCGTCGAGCTCGTCTACTGACAGGGAAGCGACGACATGAAAACCGATCGCTGGGCGTACGAAGCGCTTGAGATCTTCGTCTGGGAAGGCCGCCACGACATTGCGGATCGCGTGGCACGATTCATGGCGCCGTTCGGCGCCGAGGTGATCCGTGCCGGCGGCATCGATTTCCAGCCGGCCGAGCCGCGCCTGAAGCCCAGCGTGGCGATCATCAGCGCGTCGGTGGTCGAAAGCGGCGGCTTTACCGTGCTCGACTGGCAGGCCGCGCAGGGCATGCCCGTGATCTGGGTGGCCGCCGATACGCAGCACGATCCGAGCCGTTTCCCGCCCGAATACACACACGTGCTGGGGCCGGACTTTGGCGCGACCGAGTTGCGCGCGCAGATCGGCAAGGTGCTGCCCGCGCTGTCGTCCTCGCAGGACGAGGCGCGCGACCAGAGCGATCTCGTGGCCGCATCGCCCGCCATGCAGGGGCTGCTGGAGCAGGTCGATACGTTTGCCGACTGCGACAGCAACGTCATGCTCTACGGCGAAACCGGTGCAGGCAAGGAGCGCATCGCGCGCCTGCTGCACGACAAGAACAGCGTGTACGGCAAGGGCCCGTTTGTGGCGGTCAACTGCGGCGCGATTCCCGACGGGCTGTTCGAATCGCAGTTCTTCGGCCATGCCAAGGGCGCGTTCACCGGGGCCATGTACGCGCACCGGGGTTACTTCGAGCAGGCCAACGGCGGGACGCTGTTCCTGGATGAACTCGGCGACCTGCCGCTGTATCAGCAGGTGAAGCTGCTGCGCGTGCTGGAAGACAGCGAGTGCACGCGGCTGGGCTCCACCGTGCCGGTCAAGCTGGACTTCCGCCTGGTGGCCGCCACCAACAAGAACCTGCGCGAGATGGTGGCCACCGGCAAGTTCCGGGCCGACCTGTATTTCCGCCTCGCCGTGATCGAGCTGCGCATCCCGAGCCTGGAACAGCGCGGCGCGGAAGACAAGGTCGCGCTGCTGCTGTCTTTCCTGCGGCACCTGCTGGGCGACAAGGTGTACGACAGCATGCCCCCGGTGCCCGAGTGGGTGCGGGCGTCCGTCGGCCGCGCCTACTTTGCGGGCAACGTGCGCGAGCTGCGCAACCTCGCCGAGCGCATCGGCATCACCCTGCGCCAGTTCGGCCGCTGGGACGAAGCGCGCATCCTGCCGCTGTTTGCCGGCCTGCAGCGCGACGCCTTCGAGCGGGAGGCCGGCAATGGCTCCTACGGGGAGCGGAGCAACGGCGGCAATGGCGGCGAAGAAGAGCGCCGCCGCATCCTTGCCGCGCTGGATGCCAACAACTGGCGCCGCCAGGACACCGCCGCCACGCTCGGCATCAGCCGCAAGGTGCTGTGGGAAAAGATGCGCAAATACCAGATTGCCGACGGCGAAACCGAGCTGCGCGAGCTGGAGTGACGCCAAACAACACCCCCACGGCCCTGGGGCGGGCCCGCGTGCCACTCGGGCGGCGGATCGCGTATAGTTTTCGGCTGCAACACCTGCGCAGAATCCACAGTGTCGAGATGAGAACAACAAAACAGTCAGGGAAAGCGCCGCAACAGGCGTTCCAGAGGGGATTGGCCGTTGCCGCCGCGGTGGCGATCATGGGCGGCACAGCCGCCTGCACATCGGCCGTGGCACAGAGCCCGGCTGCACCGCCCACCGCCATTGCACCGATTGCCGGCACGCCCGTGCCTGCATTGACAGCCACGGTGGGCCAGCCGGCCGCGCCGGCGGCCGCCAGTGCACCGGCCGCGTCGAACGGCAAGGCCCCGGCTGAAGCGTCGGCCGCCGGCGGTGCCGTGCACGAGTTGCAGCAGCGCATGCAGGCCCGCGAGCTGTCGGAGCTGCGCACGACCTACAACGGTGCCTATGGCGCGAGCCTGCTGTTTGCCCAGAGCGACCTGACGTACTACGTGACGCTGTTTCAGCAGAAAGACCTCTGGCGCGTCGTCAAGACCACCAACGAGGCCTTTGCGGAGCGCCTGTACAACGACTTCGCCAAGCAGACGCGTGCCATGGCCGACCTGGAGCTGCAGCGGATCCGTCTCGAGGCCCAGAAGGAGCGCGCCGAACGCCAGATCGCCGCGCAGGAAGAACGGCTGCGCGGCCTGCGCACCGATCTCGACATCCAGCGCCAGCAGCAGGCCCAGGCACTGGAGCGCCAGAAGGTCGCCCGCACCGAGGCCGATGCGCTGGACGCCGAACGCCGCGCCGCGCGCGCCCGTGTCGAGGCGTTGCAGCGCCAGATTCGCGAGCTGGAGGCGCAGGTCAATGCGCCGTTCAATTCGCAGCAGCGGCGTCGCTGAGCGCGACTGCATGAAACGCGACATCGGGCGGCCCACGGGTCGCCCGATGCACTTTTAGGGGGCGATTTCCAAACACGGCGACAGTGTTTGCCGTCGCTCGCAAGCGGCGCGTACATTGGCTAGGGCTCCTAACCCCATTCCCGCCGTCGACCACGCATGCGCTCTGCCTCCGAGTTGCCCGCCAACGTGTCGGCCATGGTTGACCCCAAGGCCGAGCCCATCCCGCAGCCCAAGGGGCTGCCCTGGCTGGGCAATCTGCTGCAACTGCCCAAGGACCGCCTTGCCCAGACGCTGCTGGAAACCAGCCGGCACTTTCCGCAAGGGCTCTACCAGCTCGACTTTGCCGGCCGCCGCGTGCCCTTCGTCTACGCCGCCGACCTGGTGGCCGAGCTCAGTGACGAAACGCGCTTTCGCAAGCTGATCGGCCCGCCGCTGTCGTTCCTGCGTGCCGGGGCTGGCGACGGGCTCTTCACCGCACACCACGACGAGCCCAACTGGGGCAAGGCGCACCGCATCCTGCTGCCGGCATTCAGCCAGCGCGCGATGAAGGGCTACTTTGACGTGATGCTCGAGGTGGCCAACGCACTGGCTGATAAATGGGCGCGCCAGGGCCCCGAGGCGGACATCGCCGTGGCCGACGACATGACGCGGCTCACGCTCGACACCATCTCGCTGGCGGGCTTCGGATACCGCTTCGACTCGTTCAATACGCCGGAGCTGCATCCGTTCCTGGCGGCGATGGTGGGCGTGCTGTCCGAAGCCATGGGCAAGCTCACGCGCCTGCCGCTCAAAGACCGGTTCATGCGCGAGCATCATCGCCGCTTTGCGCAGGACGTGGCTGCCATGCACGCGCTGGTGGACGAGGTCATCCGCGCGCGTCGCCATGCGCCGGACGGTGCCGCCGCCGCGAGCGACCTGCTGGGTCTGATGCTCAACGCCCGCGACCCGGTGACCGACGAGCCGCTGGACGACACGAACATCCGCTTCCAGGTCATCACGTTCCTGATCGCTGGGCACGAAACGACCAGCGGCCTGCTCACCTTCGCGCTGTACATGCTGCTGCGCAATCCGGCCGTGCTGGCGCAGGCGTATGCCGAAGTCGACCGCGTGCTGCCTGGCGACACGGTGCCGCAGTATGCGCATCTGGCGCGGCTCGACGTGCTCGAGCGCGTGCTCAAGGAAACGCTGCGCCTGTGGCCCACCGCCCCGAGTTTTGCCGTGGCGCCGTATGAAGACACGCGCATCGGCGGCCGCTACGTCATCCGCAAGGACCAACGCGTGGTGACGCTGCTGCTGGGGCTGCATCGCGACCCTGCGGTATGGGCGCGTCCTGAAGTGTTCGACATCGACCGCTTCTTGCCTGAGAACGAGGCCCGCCTGCACCCGCACGCATACAAGCCGTTCGGCAACGGCGAGCGTGCCTGCATCGGCCGCCAGTTTGCGCTGACCGAAGCAAAGCTGGCGCTCGCGGTGATCCTGCAGCGCTTCGCGTTGTCCGACCCCTACGATTACGGCTTCCGGATCAAGGAGACGTTGACCCTCAAGCCAGACGGCTTCCGCCTGCGTGCGCGGCGGCGCAATGCGCACGAGCGGCTGTCGGTGGCGATGCCCGCGCGCGTCGATGCTGCCAAGCAGCCCGATGCCGAGGCCGCGCTGGCCGGCGGCGGTGAACCGATGCATGTGCTGTACGGCGGCAGCCTCGGTACATGCCAGGACATTGCCGAGCAGCTTGCCGCCACGGCGTCGCGCGCGGGCTTTGATGCCAAGGTCGCGCCGCTGGACACGATTGCCGATGCGCTGCCGCAGCACGGCACGCTCATCGTCGTGGCCGCGACGTATAACGGCCGGGCGCCGGACAGCGCCCGCACCCTCGAAGCCAGGCTCGACGCGAGCGGCGCGCGCGTGCCGCAGGCCAGCGCATTGCGCTACGCCGTGCTGGGCTGCGGCAACTCGCAATGGCCTGCGTTCCAGGCGTTTCCGAAGCGGGTGGAAGCCATGCTGGCGGCATCCGGCGCGCAAGCCATCGTGCCGCGCGGCGAGGCCGACGGCAACGCCGGTTTCGATGCCGCGGTCGAGGCGTGGATACGCGGCCTATGGAGCGCACTCGGTGCCCGACAGGCGCACGCAGAGGGTGCGTCCGTCAGCGTCCGGTATGTCGCACCGGACGCCGTTCGCGCGGCCACACTGCCGCCCACGGCACGACCTGTGACAGTGCTCGGCAACGATGAACTGGTCAGCGACCCGACGGGCCTGTGGGATTTCACGCAGGAAGCGCCTCGCGGCCCCACGCGGCACATCACCGTGCGCCTGCCGGACGGCCAGACCTATGCCACGGGCGATCACCTCGCCATCTACCCGCGCAATGCCGATGACCGCGTCGATGCCGCCATCGCGCGACTCGGCCTGGAGGCCGATGCACTGGTCACGCTCACCGCGCGCCATGCGCATGTCCGGCATCTGCCGCTGGAGCAGCCCGTGTCGGTGCGCCAGCTGCTGCGCGACTTCGTCGAGCTGCAGGACACCGCCACGGTGCGCGATATCGCAGCGCTGCACGCGGCCACGCGCTGTCCGGTCACGCGCGGGCAGCTTGCCGTGTGGCTCGAGGGCGATGAGGCGGCGCGGCGCTTCGATCAGGACGTGCAGGCCGCGCACGTGAGCGTGCTCGATTTGCTGATCCGCTTTCCGGCGATCGAGCTGTCGCTGGAGGCGTTCCTGGCCCGGCTTGGCGCAATGCGGCCACGGTTCTATTCGATCGCTTCGTCGGCGCGTGTGTCGCCGCAGGTGGTGTCATTGACGGTCGGCATGGTGTCGGGCCCGGCGTGGTCCGGTGCGGGCATGTATCGCGGCACGGCCTCCAACTATCTGATGCAGCTGCGGCCCGGTGCGGAGATCGCCGCCGCCGTGCGCACGCCCAACCCGCCGTTCGCCCCCGAGGCGGATGCGAGCACGCCGATGGTGCTGATCGGCGCCGGCACGGGCATCGCGCCGTTTCGCGGCTTTCTCGAAGAGCGCGCCGCCCGGCAGGCCGCAGGGCACGCTGTGGCGACGTCGCTGCTGTGCTTCGGCTGCCGCCATCCCGAGCACGACTTCCTGTACCGCGACACGCTGCGTGCTTGGCAGGACGCAGGCGTGGTGCGCGTCTTTCCCGCATATTCGTGCGTGCCCGGTCATCCGCATCGCTTCGTACAGCATGCACTGTGGGATGCGCGTGACGCCGTGTGGGCGGCATTCGATGCCGGGGCCGCGCTGTACGTCTGCGGCGACGGGCGGGCCATGGCGCCGGCCGTGCGCGACACGCTCATCCGCATGCATCAGGCGCGCCATGGCAGCGATCTTGCAACGGCATCCGATTGGCTCGCGGCGCAGATGCAGGCCGGACGGTATCGGCAAGACGTCTTCAACTGATGCGCCTGATGGTGTCGCGCTGCCGCATCACCGCGCCGGGCGTGGGCGGGCGCGGCAAGGGCCCATGTTACGATTCGCCACTCGGAGCACAGCGCTTTTGGCTTGGCGACGCACAGTCTGACGCGTCCGGCGCAGCGGCTCCGCGAGGAGAAATGACAATGCGACGCCGAATCAAAGCGTCCTGGATGGCGATCTTGGTCTTTACCCTGCTGGGTATCGGCTACTTGTGGATGTACCGTTTCGAGCCGCTGCTCTCGGGCGAGGCCGGCAGCGATGTGTTCGTGTGGGACCGCTGGACCCACCGCGTCTGCGCGCTGACCGACAGCGGCGAGGCCACGGAACTGCGCTGCGACAACGCCATGGAAACCGACGGCTCCGGCAGCAACAACTCCGACGTTTCCACGCGCCTGCGCATGCGCGACGCCATGCAGCGCATCAAGCTGTAACCCCCACGCCCGCTGTTCGTTGCGGGCGTTTTCTTTTCCTTATCCTTTGCTCGGCTCGGCCGCATCCACGAGTTCCGGTGCCGGAACGGGCGGCAGCTTGCGCACCTGCGACGCCTCCATGCGGCGCTGGCGCTGGAAAGGCCCCAGGTTTTGCGGCTGGCCCGATTCCAGCGCACGCTCGATGGCGGCGAGCACGCGCACGTCTGCCAGGCCTTCCTCGCCGTTGGGTTCGGGCTCGCGGTTGTTCAGAATGCAATCGGAGAAGTACTGCAGCTCGCCGCCAAACTGGTCGGTCGATTCGAACACCTGTTCCTGCGTGCTGCCGTCGAGCGTCAGGTGGTGCCGCAAGCCCACGCCAAACGTGAAGCCGGGTGAGACCTCCAGATCGCCCTTGGTGCCGAGAATCCGGTACTGGTCGATGTTCGCGCCGCTGTAGCAGACCACGAACTGCGCGATGCGGTGGTCGGCAAAGCGCAGCGTCACGCTGACGGTGTCGTCGAAGTTGAAGGGAAGGTCGGGGTCGCGCACACCGCAGGCCGAGACTTCAACCGGCTCCTCGCCAAAAAGGTTGCGTACCGCGTTGATGGGGTAGACGCCCATGTCCGACACCGGCCCGGCCCAGTAGCCGTGGCTCGCGCGATGGTTGGACGGCGCGACGGACTGGCTGAACATGGCCGAGAATGCGCGGATGCGCCCCAGCTTGCCCGAGCGCACCAGCTCGATGGCGGCCAGCGTGGCGGGCTCGAAGTGCAGGCGATACGCGATCATCAGCTTGGCATTGCCGCTGCGGGCCGCGTCGATCATCGCTTCGCAATCGGCCTCGCTCGTGGCCATGGGCTTCTCGAGCAGGACGTGGATGCCGCGCTGCAAGGCGGGCAGCGCGTATTGCCGGTGCATGTCGTTGGGCAGGGCGAGGTAGATGGCGTCCACCTCGCCGGCGCTGAGCAGTTGCTCGTAGTCGGCATAGCCGTGCACGTGCTTGATGCCGTAGCGCCTGGCCAGCGCGGTGGCCTTGGCCGAGTCGCCCGTGACCAGCGCGGTGACGACGGAGTTGCCGCTTTGCGCCACGCCAGGCAGGAAAGCGGCCTGCGAAATCCAGCCGGCGCCGACCACGGCATACCGCACCGGGCTCTGCACGGTCCGTGGTGGAGCGACTTGCGGTTCACGCTCAGCCTCGTGAAAAGGGGTAGACATGACAATTCCTTTGCAATCGTTGCGCATGCAGGCGAGCGGCCCCTGCGATACGGCAGCAGGGCGCGCAGCGGCATGCTGTCTCTGAAACGACGTAGCAAAGTCGATGCCCGGCAAGGGCAAATGGCGTCACATCGCCCGCGGGAGCCTGCTCAGGTGTGCGCCGCGCGGCTGTCTGTGGGCGCCTCGTCGCGTTCGGTCATGCCGTAGTCGCGCACCACGTGGGCGATGCGCAGGCGGTAGTCGGCAAAGGCGCGCTCGCGGCCGGCGTGCTGGGCCTGACGGTGTTGCTCGAGGTTGCGCCACGCACGGACGGCCTCTTCATCGCGAAAGAACGACAGCGACAGCATCTTGTCGGGGTTCGCAATGCTCTGGAAGCGCTCCACCGAGATGAAGCCGTCCACCTGCTCCAGCAGCGGCTTCAGATGCGCGGCAAGGTTCAGGTAAGCATCACGCTGGCCCGGCGCAGGTACGACTTCAAAGATGACGGCGATCATGGCGAGTCCTTTGTTGGAGGAGTGATCCGCATCTCAGGCGCTGAACACCGGGATGCGGGCGTTGGGCGAGGCGCGATAGGTCACCTCGCCGAGATTGCCAAGCCACCGATCGATGCCCGGCAGGCCGAGCAGGTGCCGCACCGTTTCGCGCGCGATGATGGTGGCCAGCGTTTCGGCGGGGCAGCGGTGTACGCCGGCGCCGAACGTCCACAGGCGCGGTGCGGGGCGGTCGATATCGAAACGCAGCGGCGCCGGGTTCACGGCGGCGTCCACGTTGGCGGCGGCCAGCAGCACGAGAATCCGTTGGCCGGCCTGCACGTGCTGGCCCAGCAACTGGACGTCGCGCTGGACAAAGCGGCGCGTGTTCTGCACCGGTGCGTCGTGACGCAGCACTTCCCGCACGAACGGTTCAACGGCACCGGGCTGGGCGCGCAGCCGTGTGCGCAAGGCCGCATGGCGCGACAGCGCGACGATGCAGTTGCCGAGCAGCCCCGCGCAGGCGTCATAGGTCTGCGCAAGCAGGGCAGCGAGGTTGTCGACCTCGGCATCATCATTGCCGGCAACGAGCGGCGAGCCTTCGAAGCGGCCATGCAGGCGCCGGACGGCCGCGTCGGCCTGGGCGACAGAAGCGGCATCTGGGGCAGGGCCCAGTGCTGCGAGATAGGCAGCGATGTCGGCGTGGCATGCCGGCGCATCGGCAGCATCGCCGAGCAGAGTCTGCGCCATCGTGGCCAGCGGCACGCGAAAGTGCGCGTCCCGAGCCAGGGCGGCATCGAGCTGCGCCGTATCAGGCAGCGCGGCATAGGCCTGGCGGCGCGCGCGCTGCCAGTGCCGAGGTGTCCAGCTTGCCGAGCGCGGCCATCACGATGGCCTTGCGCATGCCGTGCTCGGGGCCGTCGATCTGGCGCACGAGCCGGCCGAAGAATGCGCCTGCGGGCGAGGCAGCCACCGCGTTTGGCACGGGTTCATCGGCGGGCCGTACGCGGCAGGCATCGCTGCCGAGCACGGTGTCCACCGCCTTGGCGCTGGCGGCGACCCACCAGCCCAGCGCGGCATCGAAGAAGAATGCACGCGTGGCGGCAAGCTGCGCGTAATAGGGCGCGGGATCGGCATGCGTGACGGCTTGCAGCGCGTCGATGGGTGGGGCGATGGCAATGTCCATGGCGAGGCAGCGTGCAGTCGGACAGCAGGGGCGGGAGTAAGATGGCTCCCATTGTCTGAACCGGCCGCGTGCCTGTCACGCGCCAACAGTTTGGTCTGCATCGAACCATGACCGCATCGTCCACCGCCGCATTGGCGGCCACGCAACCCGATATCGGCCGGCTAGCGGCCACCATCGGTGACCCGACCCGCATCCGCATGCTGCTGTTGTTGATGGAGGGCCGCTCGCTGACCGCCAAGGAACTCGCCTACGGAGCCGGCGTGGAACCCGCGACGGCCAGTGCGCACCTGAGGCGGCTGGAGGCGGACGCGCTCATCACGTCCCTCGCGAGCGGGCGCTACAAGTACTTCGGGCTGCGCTCGCCTGCCGTGGCAGAGCTGATCGAATCGCTGCTGGTCGTGGCGCCGGAAAAGCCGGCCGACCCACGCCGCTCGACCGTCCCCGAGAACCTGCGTGCCGCACGGCTGTGCTACGACCATCTGGCGGGAGAACTGGGTACGGACGTGTCTGCGCGGCTGCTCGCGCGCGGCTGGATCGTGCAGCAAGACGACACCCATGCCGAATACGACGTCACGCCGGCTGGAGCGCACGCATTTGCCGCCATCGGCATCGACGTGGCTGCACTGCGCGCGGGGCGCCGTCGCCTTGCTTACGGTTGCATGGACTGGAGCGAGCGCCGGCCGCATCTGGCCGGTGCACTCGGAGCCGCTGTGGCCGAGCGCTGCATTGCGCTGGGTTGGCTCGCGCGCCAGAAGCATTCGCGCGCGCTTGCAGTGACCGAGGCTGGGCAGCGCGAGCTGCCAGCCTGGCTGACGACGGCCTAGCCCCTCGGCCAGGCCGCCGTGGTGTGGGCGGGCGTCAGTTGCGCGCAGCCTGCGAGGCCACGTAGTCGCGCTGGAATGCGCACATGCGCAGCGCGTTGTGATACACGCCGTTGCTGAAGAACTCTTCGACGAGTTCGCCCTCGCGGTGAAAGCCGCATTTCTCGTAGATGTGGATCGCCTTTTCGTTCTTCACGTCCACCACGAGATACAGCTTGTGCAGGTTCAGCACCATGAAGGCGTAGTCGATGGCCAGGCGCGTTGCCGTGGAGGCATAACCGCGGCCCTGCCAGCCCGGCGCGATGATGATCTGGAATTCGCCGCGGCGGTGGATGTAGTTCAGTTC
The DNA here is from genome assembly GCF_905397375.1 of Ralstonia mannitolilytica. Classification (GTDB taxonomy): domain Bacteria; phylum Pseudomonadota; class Gammaproteobacteria; order Burkholderiales; family Burkholderiaceae; genus Ralstonia; species Ralstonia mannitolilytica. Next base: position 27,956 of record NZ_CAJPVG010000001.1, on the reverse strand, counting down.
CATCAGCTCGACCAGCCCGACCGCCTCGCCGGCATCGTTTTCGCAGATGAAGCGGCGCTCGCGCTGGTCGTGCACGTGGCGGTCGTACAGTTGCGAGAGTTCGGTGAAGGTTTCGTACGGCTCTTCGAACCAGTAACGCATGATCTTTGCGTCGTTGTTGAGCTCGTGTACGAAGCGCAGGTCATTGCGCTCCAGCGGGCGCAGGCAAAGGTTGCGGGATTTCTCGATCACCATGGTCTTGTCCTTGTTGTGTTGAGGCGCTTGGCATCGCGTCTACGCCCCTACGTTGTCAGCAAGGACGTGTCGCTGCAGATGCCTGTCTGCGCTGCGGTTGGGCGCGTCGGCGCCGATCCAGATAGAGCCACCACCCCGTTGCCGCAAACACCGGCAGCATCAATGCTCCGATGCACACTAGCACGATGCCGATCGGCCCGAAGTAGCGTCCATTATGGAGCGGCAACATGCCCGCCCGCAGGCGTTGCATCGGCGGCTTGTCGGCGAAGGATTCGTTGCGGATGACGGCGCCGGTGCCGGCGTCTAGCGTCAAGCGGTTGAAGGCCCGGTCATGCGGAGCATCGGCGGGCAGCCAGTTGATATCGACCTTGCCGCTGCGAGCATCGTCGATACGCAGGGTGGCGGTTCCATAGTTCGACGCGTTGGCAAGGAAAGCGTTCCACGTGCGCTCAATTGCCGCAGTTTCGAGCGGCTGTCGCGGGCCTTCCATCGGTTTCGCCTTGACCGTGACGGGCATGCCGGCCAGGTGCTGCAACGCGTCGCGGTACCAGTCATACGTCCAATACAGAGGGTCGGCCGGGATTCGTAAAATTTCCGCCAGAATGAGTCTAAGCGGCTGATTTGAAAGAGAAATCGATCGTCGGATCAAGCGGCGGCACCTTCTTGTGCAGGTCCATCAAGTAATCGCCGAACCGGTTGATGTGGTCCTTCCGGTAAGGCGACAGCACCTTCAGCACTTCGGCGTCGATCGGCAACCCCTTCTCCTGAAGCTCCTTGAGCTTGCGCGACATCCACTGCACGTTGTACAGGATGACCATGTTGGCCACGAGTTGGTTGTACTTGATGACCTTGCGCTGCTCGTGCCGGATGTTCTCGGCGATGACGCCCTCTCCCCCGAACATCAGCCACTGCGCGTAGTCGTTGAACTGCTCGCTCTTGTTGGTGGCCGCATGGATGGCCCGTCGCATGTCGGGGTTGCTGATGTACTTCAGCAGGAACATCGTACGGATGACGCGGCCCAACTCTCGGAAAGCGAAGTACAGCTTGTTCTTGCGGCTCTCGGAGCCGAGGCGCCGGAGGATCGTCGACGGCGTCATACGGCCGACCTTAATCGAGATGGCCACGCGCAGCATGTCCGGGAAATGCCGCTCGATCAGTGCCCAGTCGATGGTGCCCCGGAACAGCGAATCGATGTTTTTGTAGCGCCGGCGCCGGTCGGCCTTGTAGAACACCAGATCCTTGATGTTTCGGATGCGCGGCATCAGGTTGATCCCCAGTAGATGTGCCAAGCCGAACACCGGCCCGCTCTGCGCCTGCGTGTCGCCATGGACGGTGTCGGGCTGCACGCTGGAGGCATTCTTGAGCAACCCATCCAGGATGTAGACGGCCTCGTGCACGCCGCAGGGAATGAAGTGGCTGAACAGCGCGATGTACATGTCGGAGACATGGTAGTAACCGATGCCGCCATAGCCACCGTACCGGATGTGATATTCCGACAGCAGGTTCTGCTCGTAGAGGTTCCACTTCGTGCCGTCGGCCGACACCCGCTTGCCGGAACCCCAGAACTTCGGCAAAGCGAACCGGTTGTAGGCATTGATGACCTGCACGATGGCTTTGTCCAGGCGCTCCTCGGTGACGTGTCGCAGATTCAGCCAGGCGACCTGCTTGCGGCTCAGGTTCTTCACCGAGCGCGCGGTCTGGCTCGGTCCGAGATTGCAGCCATAACAGAACAGCGTTGTGATGAACCGCTTGCGCGGATCGTCGATCTTGGCTTCGAACCCCGACAGCGGACCGAACAGCTTGTGCAAGTCGAGCCACCGCTCGGTCTCGATCAGGATGTCCAGAATGCTCACCGGTGGCATCGACGCGGTGATGGCCTGATCGATCAGCAGCTTGTTGGGCGGATCGGGATCTTTCTCCAGCCGATGCAGGATGAGCCCCTGTTCGCTGATCTCCACATGGTCGTTGGCAGGGAACTCAGAGTCCACCGCGTCAGCGAGCGTACCCAATTCTTCTTTCAACGCCTGGACGAATGCCTTGCCGTCGACCGGGAAATTGACCAGCTCGCTGTAGCGCGGTAGTTCCGCCCGGAACTCCTCCCACGACACCTGGTGCACACGTGGATCGTCGTACTGGTCACTGTTCTCCACATAGATGTCACCCGATTTCAACTCCCGCATGATTTGGCTGAATACGCACAGCTCGAAGTACTTGCGGTGCATCAGCCGGCCGCTCTTGCCATTCGGGAAAATCGGCTTCTCCCACTTGTCCGGTATCCAGCCCAGCGGTAGGTTGGCCGCGTCACGGTCGCTGAGCATCAGGTATTCGCGGTGCGAGGTCCTGTAGCTGCGCATCCAGTCCAGCGCTCGCAGGAGCGCATCGTCTTGCGAGCTGGCCCTGAGCGATAGCAGATCGAGGCACTGGAACAGCAGCGCCCGCAGGTTCCGATACGGACGCAGCATGAAGGGAAACGTATGGTTTCCCGCGTAGGCGATGTGTTCATTGCAGCGGGTCAGTACCCCATCGGGATCGCCGCCCAGCGCCGCGCGCATCTTCGCGACACGGGCTTCCGCCGGCAGCGTGTCGTCCTGCAGCACACCGAGCACGTCTCGAAACTGACCGACCAGGGCCTCAAGCTGGTCCGCGTGCGCTAATTGGTACTGCTGCAGGCGCAATTCGGCCGTATGTTCCAGGTTGCGCACCGTCTTGATGAAGATCTCGGCCACGTCGTCCAGTGCTTTTTGCAACTGCGCAAGGATGAACAGGACAGCCAACGCATAGCGCTTGGTGGGCTTGAGCGACCGCATTTCCTGGACATCCAGGGCGCGCGCTTCCGTGACCAACTGCGTGCACTTTGGCGCGGTGAGGATCTCCGGTGCCACCGGCATGCCATCAGCCAAGACACGCAGCGCCTCGATGTGCTTGAGGAACCCGGCGATCTCCCGTGGCGCGGGCCGCTTGGGTTCCCGTTTGACCTGATCCCAGCCGGTGCGCCCGCCACGGTTGTCGAAGAGCGCATCGATTCTGACGATCAGGTCGGGCCCCAGCGCCTCGACGATCGTGCGGTAGATGGTTTCGTTGACCTGACTGCGGGCGTGGGCAGCGATCCTGGTCAGCGCGGCCAGCGGCGGCAATTCATAGCGGTGCCGGATCAGCTCCTCGATCAGGACGTTGATGATGTCAGGCAGTTCCGTTTTGATGCGCGCCGCGTGCGCGGCCACATCGGCAAGCCACGCGTGTGTCTGCGCGTCCGTGGTGCGAATGCCGATAAAGTCGCGCAGGAGCTTTTGGTGGCGGGATTTGCTTCCTGAACGGTCGTATCGTGCCAGCACGCTGCGCAGCAGTGGGCGGATGCGCAGCACCGAACACACGTGATGCACGATGGCCGTCGGAACGCCCGAAACTGGCGGGCAGTAGCCCAGCCGCTGGTACAGCTTGAGCTGGACGAGGATCAGCGCGCGCGTGGGCGCTTGCCGATACTGGTCGGCAACAAAGCGGATTTCGGCCGGGCTCGGGGTGAACACCGTGGCCAGTTCCGTTTCCCCCAGTTCGGCCGGCAGCATTGGGTAGGCCGTGTCATGGATCTGCTGCATCGTCTCAACCGCCGAGAATGTTTGCGTCTTGAGTCTCGTCACGCCAGGCTACGCATCATAAGGGCTGACCGGTGCGATATCGGCCCCGCCTCGGGCTGAAAACCGTGTCAGCGCGCATGCAAGCAATGCCAGCATCGGGTCTGGTGGACAGTTCTTTTTAAGTCTGATTTCGATATTTTTCAGCGATAACGGGCCACAGCCGCTCTACCATCCCGGGTTTTGGTCAACCCGTGCTGGTCGTCGATGAGGTCAATCAGGTCACCCCGCAAAGCCCGCGGAACCCGACCGCCCACTGTCTGGGAGCAAGGCCGATGGATCAAGGCCGGCTTGCCGCGCGATGGGTGGATTCGCGTCGCTGCCGACGAGGGCGACGCCGGTGTCGGCACGTGTGACCGATGCCGTGGCGTGTTCACGGGGCCGGTGCACGTATTACGTCATCACAACTACCACGGCGTGCTGCGCGTCGACGAAGACTGTTCCCGCGAGTTGCGGGTGAAACCGCAACAGAGCGAGCCGAAGCCGCCGCCGCGCAGCCGGGCGACCAAGCGCCTCTTATGGCTGACCCGCGCATGGAAGCGCGGCGGCAGTTTCGATGGCCCCATGTCGCTTCCGGCCGATGGCTATGTGACCACGGTGTGGCGGCAGGAGAACGGATGGCGTTACGAAATTCGCCCCATCCGGCAAACCGAAATCTGTCGGGCAGAAACGGGCTATGCCTCTGATGAGGCTGCGCGCCTAGCAGCGTTCGATGCCATTACCGAACTTCTCGAAAACAAATCCCCCCGCCCAGATCCTGCGCGCGTGCAGCCGCCGGTGGATGGTTGGACATTGCACCTGTAACGGGCAGATCGCCGCATGGAAGTCACAACCCTTCTTCAGAACCTCTTCGCCCCCACACGCCGCCTGTACACGCTGGAAGGCGACGGGCCGCTTGCGGATCTGGCGGTGGAAGCCTGGCTCGGTCGCGAGGCACTGTCCGAACTGTTCGAATGGCGCGTGGTGGCCGTCAGCGCCAATGCGCGCATCGCGCTCAAATCATTGCTGGGCCAGCGGGTCACGCTGGTCACGACGCTGGCCGATGGTACGCAGACCAAGCGCACGGGCCTGATCCGCCTGGCTGAGAAGCTCGGCGCGGACGGCAGCCTCACGCGCTATCGCCTGACGGTGGTGCCATGGTTCTGGCTGACCACGCAGCAGCGCCACAGCCAGGTGTTCCAGAATCGGCCGCTCGCTGACATCATTGAGCAGATGCTGTCGCCGTACGAGCCGTACGCCTCGTGGCGCTACGCGGCCGGTGCCGAAGCACGCATGAGCGATTTCGGTACACGCGCGCACATCGCGCAGTTTCGCGAGACGGACTACCACTTCGTCACACGCCTTCTCGCCGAGGCGGGGCTCGGCTTCACCACGGTGGAAGACGACCAGGCGCACGGCGGCCACACGCTGGTGATCTTTGCCGACAGCACGCAGCTGCCGGAAGACACGGAGTCGGCTGCGGCCGGCGGCATCCGCTTCCACCGCGCGCACAGCCTGGAAGAGCGCGACGCCATCCAGCAACTGGCCTGCCACACCCGCACAACTGCCGGCGGCGTTGCCGTGGCCGCGTGGGACCCGGAAGGCAAGCACAGCGTGCGTGCCCATGCGCCCGCGCGCTTTGCCACCAGCGCCGGCAGCCCCGACGCGTATCTGTCCATCAGCCCGTCGCTGGCGCCGGATTCCGCCAATGCCCAGCGCATTGCCGAGCAGGTCATGGAAAGCCTGGAGGCGCGCGCACTGCTGTTCTCGGGGCGAGGCACGGTGCGCACGCTGCGCAGCGGTACGCGTCTGCAGGTGGTGGATTGCCCGCACCTGCCGCAAGACGTGGAAGGCGCCTATCCGCTGTTGATGGATCTGGTCGAGCACTGCGGCATCAACAACCTGACCGTCGATACGCACAACGCGCTCAGCCAGCGTTTGGGCGGGCTCGATGCCGCGCTGGCATTCGATACGCCGCCCAGCGCGCCGGAATCCGGCCCGGGCGTTTTTGGTTTCCAAGAAGCAGAAGGCCCCGTCGAACGCAGCACGCCGACTGGCGATCTGCTCAAAGCAGCACGCGCGCACGGTTACGCTGGCGTCTTCCGCGCCGGCGACGCACGCCGGCCCTGGCGCCCGGCCGTGACTGAACCCGATTGCGGCCGTCTCTACGCGGCGCCCACCGCGCAAGGCGTACACAGCGCCATCGTGGTCGGCCCGGACGGCCAGACCCAAGCCGGCGGAGACGGCGAGCACCATGCCAGCCCCGCAGGTGAAATCCGCGTGCGCTTTCCCTGGCAACAAGGCGAGCGTGCAGATGACCGAAGCAGCCGCTGGGTACGCGTCGCGCAGCGGCAGGCCGGTTCCGGCATGGGCTGGCAATGGCTGCCGCGCATTGGGCAGGAAGTGCTCGTCAAGTTCAGCGAAGACGATGTCGACCAGCCGGTCGTCATTGGTGCCCTCTACAACGGTCAGGGCGAGGCCGGCGTTGCGCCGACGCCCGGCGGCCAAACCGCAGCTCAAATGGACACGGCCGCACTCTACAAACAAGGCAGCGATACGGCCCCGAGCGCCCAGGGTAACGTGGCGGGCGGCCACAGCCCCGCCTGGCACGGCATGGGCACCGACGCGGACGGACACCGCAACGCTGCTGCGCACACCGGCTTCAAGAGCGCCGAACACGGCGGCAGCGGCTACAACCAGCTCGTCTTCGATGACAGCGATGGTCAGTTGCGCACGCAGCTTGCCACCACGCAGCTACACAGCCAGATCAACCTTGGCCACCTCGTTCACCAACAGGACAACCGGCGCGGCAGCTTCCGTGGTCAGGGCTTCGAGCTGCGCACCGACGGCCACGCCGCCGTGCGCGGCCAGGCCGGACTGCTGCTGACCACCTACCGCGACGCCGCCAGCGGCAAAGCTGTGCCCACAGGCGACAACGCCGCCGGCATTGCCCTCATCAAGCAGGCCAAGGCGCTCACCCAATCGCTGGGCCAAGGGGCCGTCACCCATCAGACCGCTGGCCTGTCGTCGGCGAAGGACGAGAATGCGCCGCTGGCCAAGCAGGAGAAGGCCGCCGCCGGCATGGTGGACGGCAAGGCGCTCGATGCGGCGAAGCAGGATGCCAGCGCCGGCAACACCAGCACGCCGGGCAAGGTGCCACACCAGGGCGAGGCGATGGTGCATGCGAACGGCCGCGCCGGGTTGGTCATGGTGGCCGGTCAGGATCTGCAGTTGGCCAACGGCGAGAGCATCGCCCTGGGCAGCGGCCAGGACACCAACATCGCCGTCGGCAAACAGGCGCGCATGCACGCTGGGCAAGCGATCGGCGTGGCGGCGGGCCTGTCCAAGGCGGGTGACAACAACATCGGCCTGCAACTGACCGCCGGCCAGGGCAACATCGACGTTCAGGCGCAGCACGACACGCTGAAGCTCATGGCCAAGGATGACCTGAAATTAGTGTCGGCCAACATGAACGTGGATTTTGCGGCGGCCAAGCGGATTCGCCTGGCGACGGCGGCCGGTGCAGCCATTACGCTGGAGGACGGCAACATCACCGTCGAGTGCTCCGGGCCGATTACCTACAAGGCCGCGCAGCGCACCTTTGATGGGCCGGTGAACCAGTCGTATCCGTTGCCGGCGTTTCCACAGAGCATCTGTGTCGAATGCATGTTGCGCGCAATGGCTGGCGGTCATTCGCTCGGTAGCAGGAACGGCTGATTTAGCAGACATCGAGGTCATTGGCACCATGGCAACCCGTTTCCAGATTCAACGCAGACGCTCGGATGAACCTGCTTGGGTGAACGATTTCCCGGATAGCGCTCTGGCACAACTTTTTGGCGCATTGCCGGAGGCGAACGTGTATGCCTTGGTCGACAACGCGTTCGATACCGGTTTCGCGCAGCGGCTACGCTCGCGGTTTCCGGGCTTGCATCCGCAGTCACTCTACGAGGGGCGCTATGACGGGCCCGGCTTGGCAGAAATCGCCCCCTCCGTGGTCCGCATACCGGTTGAAGAATCCGAACGGCGTACGTTCCTTGAGTTCGTTCTGAATGAGACTTCGGGCAAGCCGATGCTGAGCTTCTTGCATCGCATCGCGTCGGCTCTTGATCCAGTCGCGCACCTCCAGGACCAGATGGAAGCTGTGGACCATGAGGGGAAGGCGTTCCTGATCCGCTTCGCGGATACCCGCTCGTTGGATGCGCTGCTGCAGGTGTTTGATGACGCGCAGCGTGAGCGCTTCCTGAATGGGTTGCGGTGGTGGTACTTCCGACGCGATGGCAGGTTGCAGGCTGTCGGTCACCCTGACGATGCTTCAGCCGACCGGACTGACGAACCCTATGTCTTCAGTCGGGAGCAGATGGATCGTCTTGATGCGCTGGCTCGCCCGGATGGCCTGCTGAGACTCATTCAGACGAACGTGCATTGGTGGGGAGAACTAACAGGTACACCATCTCAGGCGCATAGCTGCATTCGGATGGCGCTGGATAGCCCCGAGTTCAACGCGGGCGCGCATGACGCAGTGGTTTTTCGAGTAGTCGCCGGTGCATTGAGTGAAGCTGGTTTGCTGCAGTCGCAAGAAACGACGGAACAGTCATGAAAATTCGAACATGGATGGCACTCGTGTTGGTGGTGTTGGCCACGCTCAGCGCCGGCTGCAAGCCTGCGGAGCAGGCGAATGCTGCCCAGCAAGATGAAGACCTCGGCCTTGAGGTCCGAGTGCTCAACTACATGGATGAGGGACTCGACATCGTTTATGTAAACGGCGTTTGGGTAGGAAGTGAGAAGCGCCATGCAGGGGGTTTTGGTGTTGCAGGGGCAATCGGTGTGCCACGCAAGTGGCATCCAGGTCTTACAGTAGAAGTTGAATGGCAGGACGACACGCTCTACCGGAAGGACCATGATGCGACATACAAGGCACAGGTCCCCGTCGAGCCGTATCCTGACGGCGATCCAAGTTCGCTTTGGCTAGCGTTTTACCCAGGCAAGAAGATAAGAGCCATTGCTTCGCGCTATACGCCTCTCAATCCCAAATTTCCAGGCGGACTGAAGTATCCAGAAGACGCTTGCATGGCGGACAAGGCGTGCGCCGCCAAGTTCTATCCCGAGCGCATGGCGTCATCCAGCCAGGAGCGATGAGATGGCCGAACTCGAACGACTGCAGCCAAATCCCTTCGCCCTAACGCTGGACGAGAAGGGACGGTGCATGGCGAACAACATTGAGGCCTTCTCAGGGCAATGCACCGAGGAATTGCGAATCGGGATCTTCTTCGATGGCACCAACAACAACAAGGATCGGGACGCACCCAAGCACGCCCACAGTAACGTAGCGCGGCTGTACGACATCTTTGAGCGGAAGAAAAATCAGGTGGCCTTCTATGTGCCCGGCATCGGGACACCGTTCGAGAAAGAAATCGGCGACACCGGCCGCGGCTATGACGCACGGGCGGGGCTGATGGCGGGCTGGGGCGGTGAAGCCCGCATCAATTGGGCATTGCTGAAACTAACCGATGCGCTTTACCAGCTGTTTTACGGAGATGATCTGAGTAGGGCGATGGGCACCGAAGATCTGAAGGTGCTTCGCAAAATCTCGGGCGATTTGAGCTTCCCTGTACATAAGCGCGCGGAAGCCGGCGCACGCGACGAGGCGCAGAAGATCAAAGACGAAGTGGAGCAACTGAATGACGCAGGGACGGGGCGCACGCTCGCCGTCGCGTTGGACACGGCGGACAACATTCCCAATGCCATTCCGCGCAAGCAGGAGTTGCAACGGCGGCGCGAGTTCCTTTCGCAAAAGCTGAAGGCACTCATCGCCGACCGCAAGCCGAAGCTCCAGCGCATTCGCCTGTACGTGTTCGGATTCTCACGCGGCGCGGCGGAAGCTCGGGTGTTCAGCAACTGGCTGGAAGATGCGTTCGACCCAGGTATGACGCTGGCTGGTGTCGAGGTGAGCTTCGATTTCCTCGGAATCTTGGATACTGTCGCGTCCGTGGGGTTCGCCCAAAGCTCCATGTTCTCCACCGGCCACGGCGGGTGGGGCCAAGAGGAATTCCTACGCATTCCGAAATATGTCAATCGGACGGTCCACTTGATTTCCTCACACGAAATACGTGGCTCGTTCCCGTTGGACAAGGCGGTCGCCAGGGATCTGCTCGAAATCGCCTATCCAGGCGTCCACACGGATGTGGGCGGGGCATACCGGCCAGGGGACCAAGGCCGTGGTTGCAGGGCCGACGGAACACCCGACGACAGCACCAAGCTCTCGCAAGTGACACTTGCCAAGATGTATCGGGAAGCCGTTGCTGCCGGCGTGCCGTTGAAGCCGTCAGCGGATCTTCCACCTCGGGTTCTGGATGCACTCAAGATCTCGCCCCAACTGATCAAGGACTACAACGCGTACGTTGATGCGGTGAATCCGCTTATCAAAAAGAAGGGCGGAGGAACTACTGGCGCAGCACACGTGCAATACGGCTTGTACCTGCGTTGGCGTCGGCTGCGCCTGGGCAGCGGACCCGATGCCTTTGAGAACCAACCCTTTTTCAGGCGAGCACAGAATTACAGTGCTCAGTGCGCACAGGATCTGAGCGGCGCAAACGAAGAATTGCGCGAAGAAGCCAAGACGATGTCGGAGATGGAAAACTCCATCCTGTACTCAGATGGCTGGATGGCGGCGGTATTCCGCAGGTCAGGTGTGGCCGCTGAGGCGTTGATCAGACTCCACCGTGCCATATGGGGCGACAAAGTTGCACAGTGGCGAGAGGTCAAAGAGTATTGGAATGACACGTCGCCGTTGGACCCGAGGATCGTCAAGTTCTTTGACGACTACGTGCACGACTCGCGTGCGTGGTTCAAGCCAATGGGCGCCACCAATGAAGGGGTCTGGAAGCTGAGGGAAAAAAACCGGCTGGAAGACCTCAAGCGCAAAGATGCCGAGTGGAACGCCAGATGGAAGGCGGAGTGGCAGAAGATGAGCGCGGACCTCCAGCGGGACCCGCGCGGAACGATCGAGCGCTATGCGCCGGTTTCTGACGGCGGCAAGGGTGAAGTCGCGCCGCCACCGCCACCAGTTATGGGTCAGGATCGCATCGATTTGGACCGCTATCTGAAGGACGGCACGCTGCCGTTGGAGAAAACCGGACGCGAGTTCAGTTCAGTATGGGGGTATCTACGCTGGCGCACACACTTCGCGCCGGAGCTGACGCTGGGCGAGCGTGCGCAAGCGGCGTGGGACCGTGTGGCGGCGGTGCCTGGCAAGGTAGCGGACACAGTCTCCCAGAAGGTCGGCGAAGTCGCGCATAGCGCAGAAGAGGGTCTAGCGAGCACAGCTCGCAAGCTCTTGTCTGCCGGCCAAGACGCGCTGGAACGTGGTGCGAAGCGCGTCCTGGAGCAGTACTCAGGCGGCGGGGTCCCCATGCTTTGACGCAGCCAGGAAACAGGCATTTCCTCAGCTGACTTCGACCTCCCAATCGTCCTGCTCGGACTCGGGATCGCGAGCCTGCTCGCTTCCATGGGGATGACTGATACGGGTGCCTCCACGGATGAGGAGGCGCTGCGCTCTATGGCCGCACAGCGACGTGTATTGCGTGCAATCGCCTATGTCTTCATGGGAATCGGAGGGTTGATGCTGCTGCCGTTGCTGGTCTTCAGCGTTGTCGGAATCTCCGGGGCGCCTTGATCGCATAAACAGCATTTCCGTCCTGTTTTCGAGAGACCTCCATGCCTGACCGATCCGACCCACCTTCGCCACATTCCCGCGCCGCTGTCGACTGCCAAGGTGGGCAGCGGATGGACTACCCCGACGGTAGCTTCATGGTCACGTTGCCAGGCGTCGCCACGGTTCACTGCTCACGCGACGGTGACATCGACGGGCGGACGCCGGCTATCCGCGCAGTCACCATCGCCGATCTCTCGAAGGTTGTGAAACACAGCATCATCCGCCTCTACGACACCGTGTCCCATACGGTGCACTTCGCAGGCGGCGGAGTTGTTTCCTACCTGCACGGCGTCGATGGGACCGGCTTTGAATTCAACTGTCGCAACGTCGTTTTCGAGATTTCCGAGGCGGGACAGGTGCTGGTGCTCGGCACCTATATCGAGCAGTAGTCGTTTAGATCCGCCCGAGGGCAGACCATCGTTGCCATCTTCGTGACTGCGTTTGCGTTTGGTTCGGACCAATGGCAGAATCATCACGGGCGCGCATCGCCGCCTGGGCTCCCAGCCCAAGTTTTGAGCGGCTTAAACTGGCACGAATTCATCTCTTCCTTCCGCGTCGCATGATTGTCAAAGGCGGCGGACGCTAAACGCTCAACGTTCGCTGTGCTCTGAGAGACAACCATGGACCAGTTCTCCCGCTGGAGCGGCATCGCGCACGCCCTCCTTGTCAAGCAAGCTCCCAAAATCAAACTCGGCCAAGTGCATCAGCTCCTCGCTGCCTGCCTCGGCCACCGAACGTACGCGTCGCTTCGCGCGACGGATCTCGACACCCTGAATGGCAAGCCCCACTATGTCCTGTTCGACGATGCGGCGGGACTCGCACGCGCGGAGGACCTCGGACTTGCCGTGACTGAAGCGCAGTGGCGAGACGTTTCCTTGGCGCTTCGACCCAGCGGCATTACGCCATTTTGGCTGACCACCATCGGCGGCATGCACAACGCGGCTGAACTTGTTTTCGAGGACACGTCCAATTCCCGAATCCACGCCATCCAGCGATTGGTCGGTTACCCGGATGTCAAGAGAGCGACCTCAAGCCGCTGCCATTGCGCCGAAGATCAAGTGCCGGATATTCTGAGGATTGAGGTTTCAGGGGACGCCTACGCCTACAACCAAGAAACATCGTTCGCGGTACCCGTGATCGCGATCGTGGAGTTTCCAAAGGTCGGCCAACGCATGTACGGACACGGCACGATTGTCTCGGTCGAGCAGAAGGGAGCGCCGGAGCCGCGTATCTTGGAAGACGTGGATGCGGGTGAGTTTTACTGGATGCCTGAAGAATAGCGGCCCGCTGACCGCGCTCTGACTTTGCCGGCTCAGGCCGTATCAACAAGGGAGAAATGGTGGGACAAGCAAAACAACGCGGGACCAAAGAACAACGGGTGGCGCAAGCGCACGCCAAACTGGCGGCGCTGCGCCCGGAGACGCTGGTGTGCGGCAGCTGCAAAACGGCGTTTGCCGAGTTTGAGGCGCTGGGCACGCGCGGCCTGGCCGGTATCGATGCGGCCTTTGGCGGGCCGTGCCCGACGTGCGGGGAGTCGGTCGTCGCATTCAAGGGCGACTCCGATGCGGTGGCCGATTCCATCCTTGCGTGGCAGGACATGATTGGCAGCGAAGGCGTCGTCGGCAGCCAATCGTCCGATGGGCGCTACCTCCCGCTCGACGGCCCGTCCGGAGGTACTCACCATGGGTGAGGCCAAGCGGCGCGGCAGTCAGACAGAACGTGTGGAGGCTGCCATTGGCGCGGTACCGAGCCCCGAGGCCATGCGCGAAAGTATGGGTTTTGCGGCGTCCGCGAAGTTCGTGGGCTACGTCGTGCACCTGCCCGATAGCGACGAATTCCTGGCCGATGCCATGGAGTCCCAACGCGGGGTCACGGTCTATCGGTATGGTGCCAACCCGGACCTGGCCAAGGTGTTCGCAGACTATCGCGGCGCCGCCAAGCAGGCGGCCCAGATCCAAAAGCATAGGACCGTGGTGGCCTACTTGTTCGACCACGACAATCAGTGGCTGGTCGGTTTCACGGACTGACCTCGGCCCGTCGGTAGTGCAATGAAGACCTTTTATGGGTTCCGTCTGAGGCCGAAATCGGGTGCGAGCGGTTCGCACTCGCATCCGATTCTTCCGCCACCGCTCAACGTGGAAGCCCGCGAGCGGTTGCGTTGGCGCATCGTAGACCTCGACAAGAACCCGGTCGAGATGAATGAGGATGAGCTACGTGCCTGGTTGCTCTCGATCCCAGACGACGAACTGAACGAGTTGATCGCCTTGTCGGATTGGACGCACCCCGACGACAAAGCTGGATGACTCAGGCTGTCCCTCTACGGTACCTACCTGGGTACGCTTAGGTGCCCCAGCCCAGCCGGTGGTTCGCCTGCGTCGCCGCGTGGCGCAGATCCTCTTCGGTGTGCAGGTAGATGCTGGTCGTGGTGAGCGACGCGTGGCCGAGGTTGTCGCGCACGAAACGCAGGTCGACATGGCTGTCGGTCATGTGGGTGCCGGCGGTATGGCGCAGCCAGTGGGACGATGCGCTGGCCAGCCGATCCGCCTGCACGTTGAACTCAGGCCCCTGAGACCGCAGCCGGTCAGCCGCCAGCTTGAACACCTCTTTGACGATCAAGTGAATCGCCGCGCGCGAGAGCGGCTTTTCCGGTCTGATCACGGGCAGCAGCAAAGGGCGCGTTTCACCGGCCTGCGGCGACGGCGGCAAGCCACAGATGCGCCGGTAGCGTGCCAGTTCCGCGATCAGTTCGTCGGTGGCAGGGACCAGTCGTGTCTTGTCGCCCTTGCCCTTGACCTCGATCCACCAGCGCTCGACGCCAGTGGCATCGCGTCGGCAGAACACCGCGCCCATCGGCGTACTGGCGATTTCCGCCGCACGCAGGCCGGCGAGGTACAAGACCGAGAACAGCCACCGGCAACGGGCCGCATGCAGCCGGTCGCGTTCGGTCGTGACGGGCATCGTCTCGATCGTGGCTCGAACGGTATCCCAAAGGTCGTGCGTCAGGTACCGCGTCACGCGCGGCGGCGCCTTGGTGCCGCGCCGGCGTGCGAGCGACAACGGATTGCCGGCCAGATACCCCGCTTCGACGAGCCAAGCGAACAGCGCGTTGAGGATCGTCATCGCATGCCGCACGCTCGTGGGCGACAGCGGGCCGGCAAACGGGCGCCAATCGGGCGATGTTCGCGCCAGCTTCTTGCGCGAGGCCATGACCCAGCGCCATGCCGGCTGCGGGTCGGCCAGGAAGCGCTCATACACCAACAGGTCTTCGTGCGTGAGCGAGGACAGCGGCTTGCCGTGCTGCAGGATCGCCCACAACATCAGGCGCTCGGCTTCCTTGCGATAGGTCGCAACCGTGCCTGGAACCGCGGCATAGCGTGCGAGCCACGCAGCAACGGCGGACAGATCATCGTCCGCCGTGATTTGGCGGGTGCCTGCGCGCGCACGGTTGCCGCCGTTGGCCCCCGATAGTACCGGCGGGATGCGCAACTGCTCGATGGCCTGTGCGGGGCCGTTGAACGAAGGAACAAGCTGGGTCATCAATGAAGAGGTGCGGTCAGGTCAGCCGGAATGGACTGCATGTGCATCACCACTCGAAGTCCGGCCAGTCTTCATCGCTGTCGATGAAGGCGGTGGGCGGGATGACATCGGGGCGCATCGTGACATCCGACTTGGCCAGGTATCCATACATCGGATCGAATGTCGCCATCACCTTGGGCAGCATCTTGAGGCGCTGTTTGGGCGGCAGCGCAATGAAGTACCGACAGCGGCTATCGAGCACGCTCTCCAGGTGCACGTAGGTCGCGTTCGAGGCGGACCGTGTGCGGTGGATGACTTCATCGGCCAACACCGGCGTGGCGGCGCGTACTGCCGATTCGACCACGTGCTCCAACTCGAACATGATCGCCTGGTCGAGCTTGTTGGTCGGGACGAAGGCCATGGCCTGGCGCAGCACGCCGACCTGGGTCAGGAGCACCGGCCACAGGACTTCGACGCCGTAAATGCGGCAGCGGTCGTCCTTGGTGTCGCCGCGATGGTCGACGCTGCGCTGCCCCGAGTAGGCTTTGCGTACGTCGTACGCGAGGCCGAGCACAAAACCCTCCTTGTCCTCGATGTAGACGCTTTCCTGCACGACGTAGTGGATGAAACCATGCAGCCGTTCCAGCGCCGCGAAATCGCCCCACAACGCGACGCCGGCATGGTTCGGCGTCAGCCGGTACTCCAGCATGGTCTTGCCTCCTGTTATCGGTCTTCGCGGGTGTGCCACAGCCGCAGCACGTAGATGGTGTCGCCCTGGATCTCGTAGCGCATCTCATACTGGCCGACGAGGATGCGCCGTACTTCGCGTGGCTCGAATTGGAACAGTTGCTCACCCACGCGCGGATTGGTCAACAGGGTCTCTGGCGCCTTGATCAACGCCTGCACTGCGCGCGCTGCCGCTGGCTGGTTCACCGGGGCGAGAAACTCGTACAGGCGTGCGAGGTCTTCCTGCGCCTTTCCAGTCCACTGCAGTTCCATCAGCGCGGCACCGCCAGCGGTTCACCGGTGCCCAGGCTGTCCGCCCAGGCCTGCACCGCTTGGTGACCGATGACGCGGCCGGCGTCCACATCGGCCAGTGCCTCACGGGTGAGGCGATCGCGCTCCTCTTCCTGGGCAATCCAGGCAGACAGCGCCTGCTTCATGATCCAGCCGCGCGAGCGTTCGAGGCGGTCGGCCAGTTGGTCAACCTTTTCGGCCAGCGGCACCGGGACGTGGGCGGTCAATACGCGGGTTTCGGTCTTGGACATGGCGTCCTCCTGAAATCGGGTCAATACAGTCGGGCGAAGTGCCCGGCGCCGTCAGCGGAATTTGATCTTGCCGGAGCCGGCCACCCGGTCGTCCCGGCGCGGCGGGTTGCCCCGCACGACGATGTCTCCGGAGCCCGCGACGCGGGCGCGCACGTCGGAGCGCACGAAGGCCTCGATGTCGCCGGAACCCGCTACTGACAGGTCGGCCGACTCGGCGATCAGCTCGCTGGCATCGACATCGCCGGAGCCCGCGACCTGCACGTGCAGGCGGGTGACCTCGCCGGAGACGGTGATGTCGCCCGAACCCTGAATCTCCAGGTCCAGGGCATCTTGCCGCAGATCGAGCAAGGTGACGTCGCCGCTGCCCTTGATCTTGACCGCGGGGGACTCGGGCAGCGCGAGGCTCACCACCGCGCGAGGCTGGCGAAGCGAAACCGTCTGCCCGGTGGCTTGGCCGTTCACGATGTCGCCCATCACCACCGAGCCGACCGTGCCGTGGAAAGTCATGTGGCCGCTGCCAAAGCTGATCGATACGCCTTCGCGCTCGATGACCAGCTTGTCGCCTTTGTACTCGGTCCGGACCGCCGCCACCGCGTCGGCACTTTCACCGGCTACCACGAGTGCGGGCGTGTCCGCGCGCCGGAACACCACATCGACCGAGCCCCTGATGACGAGCTTGCGGATCGGTTGCAGGGGACGGTCCTCCTTGATGGCGTTCTCAAGGCGATCCCAGGCAGTGTCTTTCATTGGGGAGGGCATGTTGAGGCTCATCGGCTATAGCACAGGCAAATCATTGTGATTAAAAACCAATCATAGTGATTGAACGCCGCGCAATCAACTGTCCGCCAAGTCACTTTGAGCGAGACGCGTTAGGCCGGGCCACTGTGACATGATCACTAGACAGAAGCGCCATTATGTCTAAAGACTGCGGCGGATAATAGGGAATCAATCGGTTTACGTTGTATTATTTTACTTCCAAGACGCAAACAAAGCCCGCGACCATGACGCTCGACCCCGCTTCCACTGTGGAAGACCAAGCCCTGCAAGCCGATATCGCCGCGCTGCGCGGCCGTTTCACCGATACCCGCGAGCTTTACCGGGAGGTCTGTGCGCTGCTGTTTTTTCGCTACGGCGTCACGCCGACGGCCAACAAGCTCTACAGCCTGGTGCGCAAGGGCAGCATGAGCACGCCGACCGACGTGCTGAACCGCTTCTGGCAGGACTTGCGGGAAAAGACGCGCGTCAAGATCGACCACCCGGAGCTCCCCGACGCCATGAAGCAGGTCGCGGCCGAGGCCGTGCTGACGATCTGGCAGGCCGCCTCGTCGGCCGCGACCGGTGAACTTGCCGCGCTACGGGCCGAAGCGCGCCACCAGGTGCACGCTGCCGAGACGGCACGTGACCAGGCGGCCGCCGAATCGGAAGCTGCCCGGCAGGCGACGGCAGCGACCCAGACGCAGCTCGATGCCGTTCGCGCACAGCTCACGGAGCAGCAGGAGGCGCTGTCCACCGAACGCCAAGCCCATGCCGCGACCGATGCCCGTCTGCAGGAGGCCCGCCGGCAACTGGATGAAGCGACACGGCAGTTGACGGAGCTGCGGACCGAGTTCGGCGCTCAGCTTGAGCGTGAACGGGAACGTGCTGACGCAGCCGACATGCGCGCGGCCAGTCACGAGAAGCGAGCACTGCGCGAGATCGACCAGGAGCGTACCGCTCGCCAGAAGAGCGAGAAGCTGGCGGAAGAACTGCGCGCGCAGCTTGTGGCCACTCGGGCCGAGATACAGCAGGCGGCTGTTCAGCACGCCAACGCGATCGGCGCCTTGCGCGCGGAACTGGGCGGGGCGCAGCAGCAGGCAGACGCCGCCGTGGCTCAGCTGCGCGCGGCGGCCGATCAACTGGCGCAGACTCAGTTGCAGCTGCAGGAAGCGCTGCGACGCGCTGAGCGCGCCGAGACCGAGGCGGCAACGACGCGCCGGTTGGTAGATGTGTTGAAGAAAGCGCCAGTTGGACGCGCTGGCCAGCGGCCAAAACCGGCCTGACGCCTAATTACCAAACGAAATAACAAGCGCCGCCTTCATCACCGAGAGGCTTATGATAGCGGGTCGGCTTATCTTGGTCGGCCCGCAGGTAGCGCGCCAACAATCCGGCCGCCAGCGTCGCGGCCGAGACAGCGAGCAGCGCTATATTGAGATGACGGAAGCCGGATTCCATGAACGATGGGCCTGCACGAATAGCGACCTGGAAGAACCGTTTGCTGCGCTAGATCATGCGACGCAACAATCGGTCTTTCAGCATGAACTCATGCCAGAGCGCTGCGGCCGCATGCAGCCCAACAAAGATGTACACGAGCGTGGCACCTGACTCATGCACCTCCTTGCTGAGGCTCGCCAAGCTCTTGTCCTGCAAAAGGGGGAGCGTCAAAGTCAGCCCGAACGGCTGAATCGGCTTACCACCCCAGGCCAGCGCCAGCACGCCAAGAATGGGCATCCCGACCATCAACAGGTAGAGCACGCCATGCGTGAGGCATGCTGCACGCTGCAGCAGTTGTGGGCCAGGGACCGGTGCCGGCGGCTGGGTTCCCCAGCGGACAAATAAACGCAGCACCATCAACGCGAGCACGGACAGCCCCGCGGTCTGATGAACCGCAAATGCCGCGGTGCGCGCGGTGCTGCCTTTGGGAAAAAAGTCGTGGATCTCGATCGCCACCACGGCAATCGTGACGGCCAGGAATACCAGCCAATGCAGGGATCGCATGGCAAGGGAGTACTTCTGTTCAGAGCGCATAAAACCACCTAGAAATTGGAGTGTGTGAATCATGGCTGCGCAGTACAACATCTATGTACTCGCATGCCCCGTTACGGAGCAGCGACTTCTGATCGATCGCCGCCGCGATACGGAAAACAGTTGTTGCAGATCAAAAAGGAAAACACGTTTAGGTCGGTGCCTCCACAGGGTCCACGTGGGTCATTACGTTGAGCACATCGCGGCGCAGCATGACGCGGCGCCGCGCTTCCAATGCAATGTCGTGGCCTTGTCTCACGTTGGCACGCGCATCGACTTCCAGGTGGACATCGACCAGGATCATGTCGCCCATGCGGCGGGTCTTGACGTCGTGTACGCCGTGCACGCCCGGCGTTTCCAGCATCGTTTGGTGGATCGCCTCAACGGTTTCCTGGTCGACGGCACGGTCCATGAGATCGTGCAGCGCCTCCCACCCGAAGTGCCAACCCATGCGCGTCACCATCAGGCCGACGATCAGGGCAGCCACAGGATCAAGCAGGCGGTAGCCGAACACATTGCCCACAATGCCGAGCGCCACCACCAGCGACGAGGCGGCGTCCGAGCGTGCGTGCCAGGCGTTGGCGACCAGCATGCTGGAGCGCACACGCTCGGCAACGGCCAGCATGTAGCGGAACAGCAGCTCCTTTGCCGCCAGCGCCCCGAGAGCGACCCACAGGCCGATGAGCTTGACTGGCTGAATGGCCTCGGGGTGCTCCAGCTTCACCACTGCATTCCAAAGCATGCCGACGCCGACGGCCAGCAATAGCAAGCCGAGCACTAGCGACGCGGCGTTCTCGAAGCGCTGGTGGCCATAGTGGTGAGTTGCATCCGGTCCTTTCTGGCTGTGGTGGCTGGCAAACAGCACAACGAAGTCCGAGATCAAATCGGACAACGAGTGGATGGCATCGGCCACCAACGCCTGGGAGCCGGCCAGGATGCCCGCCACGACTTGTGCAACGGTCAAGCTCAGGTTGACGCCCACGCTCACCAGCGTGGTGCGCCGTGCGGCTGCCTGGTTGGTCGCACTGTCTTCGGTATCCAGGTCGATCTTGAGATCGAGGTCTTCGGGATGTCGCATGATTCATCTACGTTAGGACACGTGGAGTACGCCGCTGCTTCGGTCGTTGCGAACGCACCCACGTTGATGGTTATCGCTATCTATTCATGGGGCATGTAAGGTGTTGCTCAAGATCAGTCATCGAAATCCCACATGCGATGCAGATCCAGCTGGAGCCGGCTGTCCGCCTCCAGTACGTTCACCCGAGCGAGCCGCTCGGCCAACACTGCGTCGGCAAGGCTGCGGCGTGCCACCAACAGCTCGGTCAAGCCGGACTCGCCGGCGCGAAACGCGCGGGTGGCGCGATCGGCTGCGCATCTCTGTAACGTAGCCGCTTCGATCTGTGCCTGCGCGGCTCCCCCTTTGCCTTGCAAGTCACGATAGAGCACGTCGAATTCCGCACCCAGGCGTCGTTCTGCACCGAGTCTGCGGCGAGCTGCAGCTTCCGCATCGGCCGCGGCCGCTGCTGCGGCAGTACGGCGATGCGCAGAGCCGAGCGGCATCGCCACGCTCACTCCCATGATGCGTTCCGCACCACCACGCTCCACCGATACGAACATGCCGACGGTGGGATCGGGCCGGCGCTCCAGATCTGCACGCTTGGCCATCTGCTGTGCCTGCACCTCTTCCGCCATGGCAAGCCGGTACTCGTGGCTGTCCTGTATGTACTGCGTGCGCAATCGTTCCGGTGGGTCCTGCGGCAACACAGGCAGCGCGGTGTCAGCGGCCATCATGGGCCGGGGCAACCCCGGAAAACGGGCCTGCAGTTCCGCCTGCGCGGCCTGTTCGGCTGCAGCGGCCGTCGCCAGTGCGGCTTGCATGCGAGCCTGGTCAGCTGCTGCCAGTTCACCGTCCAAGCGCGAAGCGTCACCCAACTGGACCCGGCGGGCCGTCAGCGTCGCCAACTCGGCCGCAGCCCGGGCATTCTCCTGAGCGGCCTGGCGTGCTTGCCCTGCCCGCACAGCAGCAAACCACAGCGAGAGGATCTGCCGCGATGCTTCGTGGCGTGCGTCCTTCACCGCAAGTTGCCCAGCCTCGGCCGCCGCATCAGCAAGCTGGCCATCGGCTTGAGCCTTGCCCCACAGCCTCAACGGCCGCTCCACGGCGATCTGCCCTTCGGCATGTCGCTCAGATGGATCTCGGACCTGACGCCCCTGTCCGATCGCTCTCACCACAGTCTCGGCCGTCCCCGCTCGAATGCCTTCGGCACGGGCCAGCGTGGCATCGCGCCGGGCTTCGGCCGTCATCACCTCGGGCGATTGCGCCACCGCTTCACGCACCGAGCTCTCAGCGGGTAGGTAGCCCGGCGTGTTCTGCGCTTGCGCGGCGGTGCCGCAAAGCAGCATCACGCCGGCTCCGGCCAATGCGAAGCGAAACATGTTCAACCTCATTGCAAATCTCCCTGCCCGTCGGCCGTCCGGGCCCGGGGCATACCAAAGCGTTCAAACAGCAAGGGGAGCAGGAGCAGCGTCAGTGCCGTCGAAGAAAGCAACCCGCCCGACACTACGATCGCCAGCGGGCGTTGAATCTCCGACCCTGGCCCGCTGGCCAATAGCAGCGGAATCATTCCCAGTGCGGTAATGCAGGCTGTCATCAGCACCGGCCGCAGGCGGTCTTGCACGCCCACACGCACGGTTTCCGCCATGCTTGAGCCCGACTCCAGCAAGGTGTTGAAGTGCGAGACCAGCACCACACCATTGAGCACCGCGATCCCGAGCAGCGCGATAAAGCCGACGGAGGCCGGCACCGACAGGTACTCGCCCGATATCCGCAGCGCGGCGATGCCGCCTACGAGGGCAAACGGAATGTTCGCGACGACCAGCACCGCCTGCCGCACCGAGCGGAACGTGAGCATCAGCAGCAGAAAGATGGCGCCCAAGGCCAGCGGCACGACCAGTGCTAGACGCGCCGCCGCACGTTGCTGATTCTCGAACTGGCCGCCCCAGACAACACGCAGTCCTTTCGGCAGCGTGCTGATGCTGCCAACCGCACCCTGTGCTTCCTGCACAAAGCCGGCCAGATCCCGGCCTTCAACGTTGGCCTGGATCACAGCAAACCGGGCTCCGTCTTCATGATTGATGCGCACCGGCCCGTCCACGCGTTCGATGCGGGCCAGAGACGAGAGCGGCCAAGTTTTGCCATCTGGCGCCGTCACCAGGAGGCCGGTGAGGTTCTCCGGCGCTTGGCGCAGGCCCGCTCCGCCGCGCAGGATCAGCGGTGTACGCATAATGCCTTCGGGCACTACGCCAATCCGGTCACCTTCGATCAGGGCTCGCAACTGCGTTTGCAGGGCATCTCCGGTAAAGCCAGCGTGGCCGACTGCCGCGCGATCCAGCGAGACCTTCAGGTACTGCACACCACTGTTGCTGGGCGCGATCACCTCGGCGGCGCCACGGATGGAGCGCACCTTGGCAGCAATGGCCTGTGCGGCCGCGTCAATAGCGGCGAGATCGCTGCCGAAGAGCTTGATGGCGATATCCCCGCGCGTACCGGTCAGCATCTCCGACACGCGCATCTCGATCGGCTGCGTGAAGCCATAGATCACGCCGGGAAAGCGCTCCATCACGTGACGAATGGCTGTCGCGATGTCCTCCTTGCTGCCGCGCCACTGGTCCTTGGGCTTGAGCACCAGGAAGGTGTCGGTCTCATTCAGACCCATCGGGTCCAGGCCCAGGTCGTCGGAGCCGGTGCGCGCCACGATGGAGCGGATCTCGGGCACCTCTTTGAGCAGCGTTTGCTGCACGCGTTGGTCCAGGTCCAGCGATGCTGCCAGGGAAACAGACGGCGCCTTTTGCAACAGCACAATCAGATCGCCTTCGTCCATGGTCGGCATGAACGTCTTGCCGACTGACATGTACAGCACCACGGCCACGACCAGCGCCGCCCCCGCCACGCCAAACACGATGCGGCGGCGCGCCGTGGTCCAGGCCTGCAGGCGGGCAAAGCCACCCGCCACCTTGCGCATCAGCCAAGGCGCCTCATCCGCATGCGCGAGCAGCAGCATGGAGGCCAACGCCGGCACGACCGTAAAGGCGATCACCACAGACGAGGCCAGTGCCAGCATGATGGTCAGCGCCACCGGCCCGAACAACTTGCCCTCCAGCCCCTGCAATGACAACAGCGGCAGGAACACGATGGCGATGATGGAAACGCCGGAGAGCATCGGCACCGCAACGGTAGCCACTGCGTGACGGATCACGGCCCCGCGCAGCGCTGGATCGGTCTTGTGGTCTTGGGCACGCGCCATGGCGGTCTCAATGTTCTCCACCACAACGACCGCCGCATCCACCAGCATGCCCAGAGCAATGGCCAGTCCACCCAGGCTCATCAGGTTGGCGGTCAGGCCCACGTAGCGCATCAGCAGGAAGGTCGCCAGCATCGACAGCGGCAGCGTGGCCGCCACCACCAGCGCCGCCCGCACACCGCCCAGGAACAGGTACAGCGTGATGACCACCAACACGCTGGCTTCAATCAGCGCACGCACCACCGTGTTGGCTGCGCGTGTCACCAGCTCGCCACGGTTGTAGAACACGTGTGCCGACATGCCCTTGGGCAGTTGAGGGCCAAGCGTGTCCAACCGTTCCTGTACCGCCTCGACCAGCTTGCGGGCATCGCTGCCGCGCAGGCCCAGCACCAGCCCTTCGACTACCTCACCGTTGCCATCCTTGCTGACGGCGCCGTTGCGGGTCGCCTCACCCAGCTGCACGGTGGCCACATCGCCCACGGTGACGGCAGGGTTGGACGCCGGACTCTGCGCTGGCACCACGACAATCGCTCGCAGATCGTCGAGCCCGCGCACGCCGCCTTCCACGCGGACCACCCAGTGCTCGTCACCGCGATCAAGCCGGCCCGCACCATCGTTGCGATTGTTGGCATCCAGCGCCTGGCGCAGCTGCTCCAGCGTCACCCCCCGTGCACGCAAGCGTGCCGGATCGGGCGTTACCTCATAGCTGCGGACCTCGCCACCCAATGCGTTGACATCGGCCACGCCAGGAACGGTGCGCAACGCCGGCCGGATGACCCAGTCCAGCACTCGGCGCCGCTCCGCCAGCGAGTAGCCGTCGCCCTCCACGGTGAACATGAACATCTCGCCCAGCGGCGTGGTGATCGGCGCTAGGCCACCCACGGCTGTCGACGGCAGGTCGCGGGCAAGACCTGCCAGGCGCTCCGACACTTGCTGGCGTGCCCAGTAGACGTCCACACCCTCTTCAAAATCGACCGTCACGTCGCTGATGCCGTATTTGGACACCGAGCGCACGATCGTCTTATGCGGAAGGCCGAGCAGTTCCTGCTCGATGGGCGTCGAGACACGCTGCTCGACTTCTTCCTGCGTCATGCCCGGCACCTTGAGCACGACCTTGACCTGCGTCGGCGAGATATCGGGAAACGCATCAATCGGCAGGTTCAGGTAAGCCCAGACGCCAGCGGCAGCAAGCACGCCGGCCGCGATCAGCACCAGTACACGCTGGCGCAAAGAAAACTCAATCAGGCGGGACAGCATCATTGTTCTCCCGCCAGCAAGCCCTTGAGTGCACCGACGCCCGCAACCGCTACGCGTGTCCCTGTGGGCAGATTGGCGCGCACGACAGCGACGGCGTCATCCGTACTGGCAACGGCGACCTCCTGGAAGCGGAAGCCTTTGTCGGTGGCGACAAACACGCCCGGAACGCCGGACACGTAGGCCAACGCGGCCGCCGGAACCCGCACCAGCCCCGAGGCGCCCGCGCCGGTAGCGCCGCGCAGCTTGAGCGTGACGTTGACGCTCTCGCCGGCACGCAGATCGCCACAGCGCTCCAGCGACGCCCGCACGCGCACCCCTGCCGTACCGTCACCCGAAGGCGCAACGCCAATGACCGTACCGCTTGCACCACGCGCCACGATCTCGATGCGGTCGCCTATGGTTGGCACAGGCACATCGCGGCCAACCAGCAGGTCCAGCTCCAGCGCAGCCGGGTCAACGATCCGGAAAAGCGGCGCGGCCGCTTCAACTCGCGCCCCCGGAACAGCGTTGACCTCCGACACCACGCCGCCATGATTCGCGATCAGTTGCGCTTCGCCGCCCGCGCCAGCGAATGCGATACCTGCGGAAGCCAGTTCGGCCCGGCGCGCCATGGCCATGGCGTTGGCCTCAGCGGCCCGCGCCTGCGTTGCCTGCCAGCGGCTTCCGGCGATGATGCCGTCATCAAAGAGCGCCTTATCGCGGGCGAGCGATTGCTGCGCCAAACGCGCCTGCGAGTTGGCCTCCGTGAGCGCGCGGCTCGCTTCAAAGAGCTGCGGGCTCAGGAAACTCGCCAGCGGTTGACTCGGGCGGACGGTCTGCCCCAGTGACACCAGCGCGCGAGGCACCACGCCCGCGTACGGAGCCGCCACCACATATTGCGCATCCGGCTTGAACACGACACGTGCGTGGGTGCCGACTTCCAAGCCCCCAGAAGCTGCGACCGAGCTAAAGCGCACACCCAGTGCGCGCGCCTGTTCGGCCGACAGAGACACTGCCTGTGCCGCCGGTTGAGCAGTAGCCCAACGCACAGGAAATGCGGTCAGTGCAATCGATGCGCCAACCACCACAATTCGTTTGAGAAACATGCCTGACTCCAATCCACGAAGGCAACGCTGTCGGCGTCATCCTCCAACTGCGTCGCCTCCCGAAGCGGCACGAACACCGACTGCGGCGTGGCGCTTCGAGGCGACGCGAACAAGAATGTAGGAACAGTGGATGGCCAGCGGATAGCAATGCAGCTACCGCCTTGTGGCGTCGAGCGAACGTGATGGGTCAGAAGCCAATGCTCCTAACGAATTCATGATCGCTACGGTGGGCGTGATGGGGCTGTTGCAGATCAACTCAACGAGTGTTCTGCTGCACCGTGACGCGCGTGCCGTCCGCCTGCTTAGGATCAGCAGGCCGGTGGGGGAGCCTGCGCTGGAGGCGTTCGATTGATGCGATCGCGCCAGCGCGCGCGAATTGGTGCTGGCCGAAAGACTGGGCGTGATATGGCTGAACAGGCAAGCGCTGCCAGCAGAAGAAAGGTGAGTGCCGATAACCCAGGCCCCGCAGCAGCCCAAAGAAATCCGGCGAGATCCGATGGACCGATCGAGGGCTCTACATCAACCTCAAAGGGTTCCCTGCTCGTCAGAGCCAGCTCGCGATCAAGAGCATACCCCTCATGCGCGGAGGCTCGATGATGGGAAGATCCGAGGGATTGAAAATGAGAATCAACCGCGCCAGAAAGCGCGGTGTGCACGTGCAGGCCAGTCTGTTTCGGAATTCCGAAATGGCCGTGCAGAAGTGGGCTCAGCAGCTGCAGCAACACGATAAGAAGCAGCAACACAGCCCGAAGCGAGATGCTTAGGGTTGCACGTGACATGCGCGCATTGTAGCGCATGGCATCGCGTTGAATGTACTGATGGGAGATGCTGCCGTACTAAGGCGTACGCAAACGTACAACGTAAGCGCGAATTTAGCCAAACGTAGCCCCCAGTCGGGAGGCGGCAGATGATTGTGTCCATCACTATTTTGATGGACACAATTCATGACGCCAGAAGACCTGGAGGACTTGTTGCCGTTGAAGGTTCTCCATGTGGGGGCGAACGGCAAACGCACCTTTGACCCACGAGGCAACCGAACCTATCCGTGAAGAGCTCCCCTCTATAGCCCCTCTCCATTTTTTTCGGTTGCCACGTTTCTGCAAGCCCGGTAGATGGGATTCAACGTGTTCCGTTAGCTCTCTCAGAAAGACTGTCTCGTCAACTCCAGCTGCCTCTCAGCGCACCAACCAGCCACCTTTGCTGATTCAGTAGCGTTCCTGCCCTGTAATGGGCGACGCCGATGCGCTTGGCGATCTGATACGGATTCGTGCTGCATGACGGTAAGCACCCGGTGAACCCGTCTTGAAGGGGACCCGCGTAGCAAGGAGCATCGTGTCCATCTAGTTCTAGGTGGACACGTGGACACTATCGAAGAGAGCGCGCCAATACGGCGCCGACGTCGGCATAGCGCCGAGTTCAAGGCCAAGGCAGTGCAGGAGTGCATGCAGCCGGGTGTTTCGATCGCGGCGATAGCCCTGCACCATCGCCTCAATGCGAATCTGCTGCGGCGCTGGGTCGCCGAGCAGGAAGCAAAGAATGGCGCGCCTGAGGACCGCGAGTTGATGAGGGTGCCGCAAGGCGAGTTCATCCCGTTGCGGATCGGCGAGCCGACCACTGCCGTGCCGGACATCCAGATCGAAGTCCGCCGTGGCGCGACGACGATCAGTCTTCGCTGGCCGGGATCGGCCGCAGCGCAGTGCGCCCAGTGGCTGCAAGGGTGGTTGCGTTGATTCGGGTGGACGCGATCTGGTTGGCCGTGGAGCCGCTGGACATGCGCGCCGGTACCGAAACGATCCTCGCGCGGGTCGTCAAGGTGTTCGGCGCGGCACGCCCCCACCACGCCTACCTGTTTGCCAATAAGAGTTCGACGCGCATGAAGGTGCTGGTCTACGACGGCTTCGGCATCTGGCTGGCCGCGCGGCGCCTCAACAAGGGGCGCTTCATCTGGACGAACGGCGACCAGGCGATCGCCACGGCGCTCAATCCCGAGCAATTGCGTGCGCTGGTGACGGGGCTGCCTTGGCAGACGCTCACCCACGACCACGCGATCACGGTCGTGTAATACCCCCAAAGCCGTAAACTGGCTTCCTTCCAGAGGACTTGGGGTTCTGGCAGACTCGCCGCATGAACCTACCCACCAACCTCGATGCCCTGAGCCCGGACGAACTGCGCACACTGGCTGCGCAGTTGATGGC